>NZ_CP087196.1:0-4800000 GCF_024749285.1 Pseudomonas sp. B21-015 | reverse complement strand
GCAATAGCGAGCCTTGAGGCACCACTACCCTGACTTCCGGTTGAGTGGGGTTGAAGTGGGTGCCGGTCATGCCCTTGACGGTCGGGGCCGATAGCGCAAGACGATCGAGGTGAATATCCAGGCGCTTGGTGGGCGACTGGCTGAAGTTGCCCAATTGGTCGAACACCACGAAGTCGACCAGCGTGTTCGGGTTGTCACCCACGTGCTGGAACGTGTCGGTGAACAGTGTTCTGGTCTCCGGCACCGAGGTGTCGAGTACCTCCCATTCAACCGTCACATCGCCCAGCAGAAAGCGAATGCGGTCGTGGGTTCGTCGGTTGGCATAATCGAACCCGAACGTCACGCCTCGCACCGCCCACTCGGCGCTCACCCCATACGTGATAACGTCGGGCGGGATCACCAGACTCAGGCTTTGCGGCGCAGGTTCACCGGGGGAGCGCAGGTGATACAGCACATTCAAATCCCGAGAGGGTTTGACGATGCCACTGGGTCGGGTGACTTTGTAATGGAGTCTGTTGACGCCATGGCGCAGCCGCCCGTGAGGCACGTACAGGCGCATGCGCAGTCGCTCCTCTCCCGGATCGACAGTCTTGCCGGTCACGGGGGTGGGGTCGTTGTTGATGTACAAATCAACGCGGTCATCCACCGCCAGTGTCCGGGCGCATGCCTCGGTCCATGGGTCGACCAGACACTCAAGGCCCTTGGGCTGGCCATCGTAAAGGGATTTGGGAATGCCGCCGTGAGCGATGTAGGCAGGTTTCACCGGGGACACCCATCCCGGGATGATTACCGGATACAGCACAAACAGTTCGTTCAACGCGGCGGACTGGATATCCATCATGTTCTCCTGGAAGGTGACAAGTCCTGAGTCCTTTCGGGACGAGGTTGATCACACACCAGGCTGGGAAGACTGACTACTGTCAGATCTGACAGAATGCGCACGGTTTTAGACGAGTGGTCAGTCTTTACTTTCGGAAACGATATCGGTATCAGGGGATTGGGTGTGCCTTTGGACATAGTGACGCTCCTTATGCGTCCTTGATCAAAGTCGGGCTGCTAAACCCGATCGTTGATTGCTCACCCAAGCTGGGTAAGGAAGGGGCGAATAAATAAATTCGCCCCCGTTTTCTACACCGTTTCTCAGATGGCTCTTATACGTAGATTTACCACTGCGTAATCATTGCTGACATGAGTTGCCTGATGAGTATTTATGTACAATTCCAAAGAATTGGTTTGTGCAGTGAATACTCCAGACAGTGCTGTCCAGTTTATTGTAAGGGCAGAGGTTCCGGTCAGCGGGCCTTGACTGGTACTCAAAGAAATTACAGGTGCAACGTTGCCCCCACCCACGTCGATTCTGATGGCTTCAATGGAAAATTGATAACGCTGTCCTATTTTAAAATTCGGAAAGGATTTTTTTAGGAAGATGCCTGCCAAGCTGCTGTAAGTATTGTTGAACAGTACGTTACGGCCTTGGTGCGAAATAATACGCAAATCTCTCGGGTCTGTGATGGGGCCACGTACCCACCCTTCGAATGTTCCGCTCCTAAATGTGGTCAGTTCATCTTTCAGGGTCGGCTTGATAATGAAGTTTCGTTTTTCAGATTCCGGTTCTGTGCCGTACTTCGCTTTGGCTATTAAAGTATTATCTCCCTCGGAAAAAGAGAGTGGCGAAGTTTGCCATTTTCCCATTCCGTCGACTGGCCACACGCCTTTGGAGTTTCCTTGGACAAAAAGTTCGACAGTTAGGTTTTTCGATGCGGTTCCGCTCACATTCAGGTTGCTCTCAAATGTGTTTCCTTTGTCCGGAATGACATCGCCTTTGGAAGTTTTCACCAACTCGATGGTCGGTTGTACCAGTTCAACTGCCTTGACGGTATAGGTGCGCTTAGGAAAAGACACTGCCGTCGTAAAATTTGCCTTCTGGTTAAAATTCACCTTGAAACTGATGGTCAACACAGTTCCGTGCCCAAGTGCGCTCAACCAGTCTACTTGCGCCGGACAACTGAATCCCGATGATCCGTTGTGCGCTTCTCCTTTAAAAAGCTCCAGAGAAACCGCTGCACCATTGGCGTCGAAACCGTCGTACCGCAACCAGACACACTGCCCCGACGCCTGACCCAGCCATTCGGCCACGGTGAGCTGCGCAGTGGGTAGCAGCGTGGTCACGTCCAGCTCCGTGGTGGCTCCCTCAATCCCCGGTGTTGGAAACCGCGAGTCTTCGGCCGCAATCGGCTTGAGCGTCAAGGCCAATGATTCCGATGACGTGACTTTTTTCCCGTCACGATTCAAGTTCCAGAACAACTCAAGCGACGTGCCTTGACGGGCTACAAGAAACTCCCGGTTCAGCAAAAAGTTGGCGCGCTTGTTCTTGTTCAGAAGAGTAAGCGGGAAGGGCTGGGAGCCGACCGGCGCTTTCCTTTCCACCAGCCTCGCCCGGTCTTGTGCAATCGCCGCCAGAAATTCGACCCGCACCGTCGGAAGATCACCTAACGGGTCGATCGGATTGGCGGCCGGCTTGACCAGAAGTGGCGGCAGCAACTCGATCTTCGCTTCTTCGCCAATCATCAATTGCAGCCATTCGGAAAACACCTGCACCTCACCCGGATTGGTGATCATGCATTGCACCGTCAATGGGGTATTGGCGTAGGGCGCGATGTATTTGGCGGGCACTTGAAAGGTGACCGGCTGTGTCGGGTCGGTGACGATCAGTCGGAAAATGAACAGGGCCACAATCCCGTCCTGATCGGTGGTTTGCCAGCGAGCTTCGACCGTAGCTCCTTTTTTCAAGGGCCAATATTCAGCGACCCGCACCGTGGCCATGGCGGTGTCGACCGGCAGTTTGTTGTCTGCCAGCGGTTCGACAATCGGCAGGCCCAATGGCTGGGATGTGCCCGTGATGGTGACATCGGCGGGTTTCGAGAGCTGGGTCTTGCTGGCTTTGATCAACCTGTAGGACGCGTGCAAGGAGCCCCCGATCAAGTTTCGTACCCGCTCATTCTCGACCGGAAAATCCACTGTCCTGCTGGCGGCAGTCAGCGTCCGGCTATAGGTGTGGGTGACTGGGGCGCCACCTTTCGTGAGTCCTTCCAGGGTCAGTTCGATCAGATCATCTTTTGCAAATACCCCGGTGACTAGCACCGTCATGGCACCACCCGCGAGCCCATCGTGATGCACCACGTTGTCGGGGTCGGCCTGTGCAAAAATCGGTGCAGCCAGCAACACGACGCCAGGTTTGAAAGAGAGGATGAGTGCATCCGACCAGCCGCTGGAGTTCTCCACCACGTCGAATACTTCCCAGCGCACCACCAGGCTGTTGGTGGGCTTCAGGGTGGCGAGCATTTCTGGTGTCAGCTCAAAGACAACATCACCTAGCGCGGTGACGGTGCTCTCCAGGAGCAGGGATCCGAAGGCAAGCACCACCACATCACCGATGGACTGATTGAAGTACTCCGGCACGGTTACGAACATGCCGTCATCGATCACGGTCTGATCGACGAAGCTCTCCGAGGCAACGGGCAACTTGAGGCCCTGGTTGAATGGCTTGCCGCCGTCAGTGTCCGCTTCGCCGGGCGCCGGGTATTTGTAGAACAACGGAACAGGCGGTGATTTTTCGGCGTTGTCGCTCACGCGCTGAACTTCGAACCAGAAGTCCTTGTTCTCGGGCTGCAGAGGCAGAAACCTGGCTTCCATGTCTTTGGCCGAGATATGGAACGGAATGTTTTTTGCGTTCCCTTCAGCATCGAAATGCGCGTCGGTGACCGGGAACTCAGTGACGGGCGCGTTTTTTGTTTCGATATAAACCTTGATGTGGTCGCCGACGGCCATATTCAGGTAGGCCAGGATGTAGACCAGCAAGCCGTCACGGTCGCCGTGCACCATGTTGATGTTGATCCCCAAAGCACCGTCGCCCTGCGGTTTGTAACCCGGTGGGAAGGGTCGGTCTACGGCCAGCACACCGATGCCGCGATCGGGCGGGAATACAACGATTTGTCCATTGGAGGCTGGGGCAGCGTTTGTCACTGGGCTGTTCATGAATGCGTTCCTTCCATAGAGGCGCCTGGCCTCCCGAATGGGCGGCACCGATATGGATGGATTAGATAGTCAGCGCGAATGTTTGCCTACTGTCGGATCTGACAGGAGTACACAGGTTTAAGATGAGCGGTCGAATCCCTCACATCGGCTCCGGCGGCCCAATCAACCGCCCCATTACCCCAAACAACCCCAGCTCCCGAATCACTTCCAACTCCCCCTGCGTCTCCACCATCTCGGCAATCAACGGCAGATCAATGCTGTTGGTCGCCCGGAAAATCGCCTCGATGAACAAGCGCTTGTCACTCTGCTCATCAATTCCCCGAATGTACGCTCCGTCGATTTTCAGGTAGGCCAGCCCCAGTTGCGTCAGGTTGCCGATCTGGCTGAAGCTGCCGCCAAAGTGCTGCAAACCGATGCGGTAACCGGTGTTGAGCAGGCTATGGCTCAGGCGTTGCAGTTCTTCGGGGGGCGGCAGTTGGCGTTCGTCGATTTCCAGGGTCAGCAGCGGCGCCAGTTCGGGCAGTGATTCAAGCAGGTCGCAGATCAGTTTCAGCTGAGCCTGATCGCGCAGGGTGCTGCCGGACAGGCTCAGTGCGAGTGGCCAACGGTTGGCGGCGAGGTATTCGAGGGTGGTTTCGAGCATCGCCAGATCGAACCGCGCCGACCAGCCAAGGCGTTCGATCCATGGCAGGAAATGCCCGGCGGCAATCGCCTCGCCCTGAGGGTCGAGCAGGCGCGCCAGGACTTTGTGATGCAACACCTGGCTGGTGTCGGCGCACTGCACCACCGGTTGGAAATACAGCTGCATCTTGCCCTCGGTCAGCGCGTCGTCGATCCAGTTGCGCCAGTCGTATTGGGACTGGTTGAGCGCATTATCGGAGTGGGCCAGATATATCCACGGCCGTTCGGGGTGTTGCCGGGCTTGGGTCAGTGCCTGATCGAGGCGCAGCAGCACGTCGCCGGTCGCCTCGCCGGGGTGATAGGCGACCATGCCCAGGTGCGCCACCGGCATGCAATCGCTGGCGCCGGTCAGGCGCAGGTTTTCCAGGGTGGCGCTGATTTCCGAAGCCAGGCGTGCGGCACCCTTACTGTCCAGGCCTGGGGTCAGCAAACTGAATTCGCCACCGCGATTGCGCGCCGCGAGCCAGGTGCGACGTTCCGCTGGTTGCGTCAGGCGCGTGAGCAATTCGCCGACGGCGCTGATCAAGGCATCGGTGCGCTGGCCGCCCAGACGTTGGTTGAGGCCGATCAGGTCGTTGATCCGCAGCATCAACAAATGACCGTCGCGGCTTTGCTCGGATACCAGTAGTTGGTCGGCCAGTTGTTCATCCAGCAAGCGCCGGTTGGCCAGGCCCGTGAGGTTGTCCTGATAGGATTCGGCGCGCAGCTTTTCGCTGCGCGCGGCCTCTTCGGCGAACAACGCTTTGAGTTTTTCGACCATTTGGTTCATGGCCAGCACCACGCGTTTGAGTTCCGGTGTGCGCGGCAGTTTCGGCAAACTGCGGAACTCGCGTTTGCTGATCGCTTCAGCCTGTTTGACCATGTTGTCGAGCGGCCGCAATTGCCGGCGCAATAGCCAGCCACCAAACACGGCGCTGAGCAGCCCGCAAATCAGCAGCCAGATCAGGCTGCCAAGGGTGCTGTCCCAGAGTTTGGCCAGGGCGAATTGCGGATTGCTCAGCACTTCGACCCGTGCCGCCTGCTCCCAGCCACGCATGATCAGCGCATCGCCGCCCTGTGGGCGCAGGTTGACCAGACTGACGAACCAGTCTGGAACGCCCTCGATTTGCGCCGGTGCGCTGCGTTCCACCAACACCTGTTCATCCACCCTATTGACGACCCGGATACTGCTGAAATAGCCGCTGTCGAAAATCGAGCTGACCATCAATTCGATCATCGCCGGATCGTCGATCTGCGCCGTCAGCGAAAGACCCAACGCCGTGGCGGCGTCCTGGGCGTGGGAGCGCAACTGGCCGAGCATCTGTTCGCGAGAGCTTTCCAGGCTGACAAAAAAACTGCCGCTGAAGGCCACCAGCAAGAACAGGCAAATGGCGAGAAACAACTGTTTGCGCAGTGACATAAAACGCTCCTTGCTGTGGCGGCTAGCCTTCGCCCACGGCGAACCCTTCGATTTGCATCTTTTTCAATACGTCTTGCCAGCGCGACAGTTTTTTCGAGTCGCTGCTGCGTTTACCGCCGTTGGCCCCGGGCAAGTACAGGCCTTCGGCGTTGAAGGCGTACACCGGCAGCAGGTCTTTGCGTTGGGAGGCGGGGCGGATCTCGTCGATCAGGTTGTCCAGCACCAGAGGATCGGCCGTGGGGATGCTGTAGAAGGTCAACACCATGTGCGCCTGGTTCTGGGTCAGGGCCTTGACGTAGGTGATGCGCAGTTTTTCGCTGGGAACTCCGAGGTGGCGCAGGCTGAAATATTTCGCCAGGGCGTAGTCTTCACAGTCGCCAGCGGCCTTGATCAGCGATTCCACTGGCGTGGCCCAATAGTCGGTCTGACGCCAGATGCGCATGTCGTCCTGAAAACTCAGTTGTTGATTGAAGAAGCGATTGACCGCGTTCAGTTGTTCGCGCTCAGGCAGGTTGCGTTCGCTCTGCAGCATTTGACTCCAGGCCTCGATCCGTCCCCGGGCCGGGCCAAGGGGGCCGTGGCGTTTTTCAGCCGTTTGCAGAATCTGCGCAAAATCCCAGTCGGCCCAGACACTGCCCAAACCGGCCAGTAGAAAACTCGCCAGCAGCAGCCATCCGCCGAACCGAAGCCGGAGCGTTGACCATCCTGGACTACGCGGACTGCGGGACATGTCTGGCTGCTCGGGTGCAGATGTCTGAAGTCTAGGCGGTGTTTTCAGTGAGGAAGGGCAGGTCGTCGGACGAAGGGGCAGAGTTGATGATCGTTCCCACGCTCTGCGTGGGAATGCATCCTGTGACGCTCTGCGTCACACCGGCGAAGGGGACGCGGAGCGTCCCGGGCGGCGTTCCCACGGGGACCGTGGGAACGATCAATCTCAAGATTTGTGCAGGGTTTTCTGCTTGAGGATATAAATCGTCACCAGCACTGCACTGGTCAGCATGAACCCCCGCGCCCAAGGCAGGGGCACTAGGTAGCAGGAGAACAGGATGCTCGCCCACATCAACCCGATGGCGTAGACCTTGCCCTTGAGCGGGATGCCGTTGCCGCTCAGGTAGTCGCGAACCCACGGCCCAAGCCGCGGATGTTCAACCAGCCAGTGATAGAAACGCGGCGAACTGCGGGCGAAACAGGCGGCCGCCAGCAACAGGAATGGCGTGGTGGGCAGTACCGGCAGGAAAATCCCGATCACCCCCAACGCTACGCTCAGCCAGCCGATGGCCAGCAGCACGTAGCGCAACATCAGGGGGCGGTTGCCTATGGGGTTGTCCATAGGCAAAACCTTAGTGGTGACGTGGCTTGAGGATCGCCGGTTTTTCGTCTGGCGCGTTGCACAGCAGGTACAGCGCGGTCAGGGCTTCCGGGATCTGCACGATCATGTCGTCCATCAGGTTGGCGTCGGCCGCGATGTCGGAGAACTCAGGCTGTTCGTCGAACAGACCCGAACCGACCATGATCGGCAGCAGCATTTCGCTGACTTCGTCTTCGGCGGTTTCGAACCAGGCCGCTTCGCGCAGGAACACGCCTTCCATGAAGCCGATGCACCAGCCGCGCAGGTCGGAGTCGTCCGGGTCGTCGCCCAGGTCGAGGTCGCACGGCAGCTCGAACTCTTCGTCGGACGCCAGTTGGCGGGCGATGTGAGCCTTGAGGGCCAGCAGGGTGGATTCGATCGCTTCACGCTCGGTGTCGTCGGCGTAGTGCGGCTCTTCGGCGAAGAGTGCATCGATCCATTCACGGTCGGGAACGCTCTCGGAACAGATCGACAGCGCGGTGAGGTAGCCGTGGGCGGCCACATAGTCCAGCGCCTCGTCATGCAGCTCGTCGGCGTCGAGGAAGACTTGCAGGCGGGTTAGTTGCTCAGCGAAGGACATTAAAGGGCTACCTTGGGGAGAATATACGATGCGGGAATTCTAGGCCTTCTTGAGCGCTCAGGCCAGCCGCGCGGCATATTTGCCCCCTTGTGATGGAATCTGTGGTTGGGGGCAACAGAAAACCCTGTGGGAGCGTTGCATTGGCTTGCGCGCGTCTTATCAGCGGCGCCCTTTGCAGGGGAGGCCTCGGGTATACTCCCGCGTTTTGTGATGCCCTGCTGGCATCCGGGCTGAAATGTGAAGCGTCATGCAATGCGCACTTACGATTTGTCAGTGCAACCTGCGTGATTCTGAACCAGCCTTGCAGGGATGTTTCGGTGATTTTTGGAGTTTTTATGCTCGAACAGGCTCAACGCGTCCTCAAGGACATCTTCGGCTACGACCGTTTCCGTGGCCGTCAGGGTGCAATCATTGAGCGCGTGGCCAGTGGCGGCGACGCCCTGGTGCTGATGCCTACCGGTGGCGGCAAGTCCTTGTGCTTCCAGGTGCCGGCGCTGCTGCGCGAGGGCCTGGCGGTGGTGGTGTCGCCGCTGATCGCGCTGATGGACGATCAGGTCGCGACCCTCGAAGAGCTGGGCGTTGCGGCGGCGGCGTTGAACTCTACGTTGAGCGCGGAACAACAGCGTGATCTGGCGGCGCGGATCAAGCGTGGCGAAGTGAAAATGCTGTATCTGGCGCCCGAGCGTCTGGTTCAGCCGCGGATGCTGGCCTTCCTGCAAAGCCTTGAAATTGCTCTGTTCGCCATCGACGAAGCGCATTGCGTGTCCCAATGGGGCCACGACTTCCGCCGTGAATACCTGCAACTGGGCCAGTTGGCGGAGCTGTTCCCCAACGTCCCGCGCATCGCCCTGACCGCCACCGCCGATAAGCGCACCCGGGAAGAAATCGTCGATCGCCTGCATTTGCAGGATGCCGAGCGCTTTCTGTCGAGTTTCGACCGCCCCAACATTTTCTATCGCATCGTGCCCAAGGAGCAGCCGCGCAAGCAGTTGCTGGCGTTTCTCGCCGAGCGGCGCAGCGATGCCGGCATCGTTTACTGCCTGTCGCGCAAAAAGGTCGACGAAGTGGCGGTGTTCCTCAGCGAGCAAGGTTTCCCGGCGTTGCCGTACCACGCCGGCCTGCCCAACGACACACGGGCTCATCACCAGAAGCGCTTCCTCAACGAAGAAGGCCTGATCATGGTCGCCACCGTGGCGTTCGGCATGGGCATCGACAAGCCCAACGTGCGTTTTGTGGCGCACCTCGATCTGCCGAAGTCCCTTGAGGCCTACTATCAGGAAACCGGTCGCGGCGGTCGTGACGGCCTGCCGGCGGATGCCTGGATGGCCTACGGCCTGCAAGACGTGGTGATGCTCAAGCAGATGCTGCAAAACTCCGAAGGCGACGAGCGCCACAAGCGTCTGGAACAGCACAAGCTCGACGCCATGCTCTCGCTCTGCGAAGAAACCCGCTGCCGCCGCCAGACGCTGCTGGCGTACTTCGACGAAGACATGCCCGAGCCCTGCGGCCACTGCGACAACTGCGTCGATGGCGTACAGACATGGGACGCCACCGAGCCGGCCCGTCAGGCGCTGTCGGCGATCTACCGCACCGGCCAGCGCTACGGCGTCGGTCATCTGGTGGACGTGTTGCTGGGCAAGGACAACGAAAAGGTCCGCAGCTTCGGCCATCAGCATTTGTCGGTATACGGCGTAGGCAAAGCGCTGGGCGAAAGTGAATGGCGCTCGTTGTTCCGACAGCTGGTGGCCCGCGGTCTGGCGGACATCGACCTCGAGGGCTACGGCGGGCTGCGCCTGAGCGACACCTGCCGGCCGTTGCTCAAGGGCGAAGTGACCCTGGAACTGCGCCGCGACCTCAAGCCGCAAACCACCGCCAAAAGCAGCAAGAGCCAGGCCAGCCAACTGGTTCGCGGTGAAGAGCGCGAACAGTGGGAAGCCTTGCGTGCCTTGCGCCGCAAACTCGCCGAAGAGCATGGCGTGCCGCCGTACGTTATCTTCCCCGACTCGACGCTGCTGGAAATGCTCCGCAGCCAGCCAACTTCGCTGGCGGAAATGGCCACAGTCAGCGGCGTCGGCGCGCGCAAGCTGGAACGTTACGGCGAGGCCTTCCTCGAAGTGCTCGGCGGTCAGGTCGAGGCGCCGAAAGTGGTGGCCGATGTGCGCCACGAGCTGATCACGCTCGCCCGGGCCGGCATGACACCCCTGCAGATCGCCGGTCAGTTGCAATGCTCGGAAAAGAACGTCTACACGATGCTCGCCGAGGCCATCGGCAAGCAGCAGTTGTCGCTGGAACAGGCGCTGGACCTGCCCGAAGACTTGATGGGCGAAGTCCAGGACGCCTTCCTCGACGGCGAAGGCGAACTGCCGCCCGTGTCGGAGATTGCCGCGCTGTTCGCAGGGCGGGTGCCGGAAGGTGTTTTGTATTGCGTGCGTGCCGCTCTGCAGTCGGAATTCGAAATCTGAATGACCTGTCGCACAGATGTATCGATTCAGTACAGCGCACACCTTGCCTATAGCCAAAGGTCATGCTTAGCTGACTAATAATTAGTTTTTCTCTATTTCAGTCTAACCATGAGTTTTTTATGCCGTTAACCGATCAACACCGCTTTGGCATGCAACTGGCCCAGATGTCTCGAGGCTGGCGTGCCGAACTGGACCGCCGACTGGCTGGCCTGGGTCTGTCCCAGGCACGCTGGCTGGTGCTGCTGCACCTGGCGCGTTTCGATGATGCCCCGACCCAGCGCGAACTGGCGCAAAGCGTCGGCGTCGAAGGGCCGACTCTGGCTCGGCTGCTCGACAGCCTGGAAAGTCAGGGCCTGGTGCAACGCCAGTCCGTGCTGGAAGACCGCCGGGCGAAAAAAATCGTCCTCTGTGCCTCGGCCCGGCCGTTGATCGAACAAATTGAAACCATTGCCACTCAACTGCGCCACGAGTTGTTCGAAGGTGTCGATGAGGCGGATTTGAAGGTCTGTATGCGTGTCCACGGGCACATTCTGGCCAACCTGGAAAAATCTTGAGTCACAACCACGCGCCGGACTTTTGAGATACCCCGTTGGGCAGACTATAAAGAACTACTAGGCAATATCGTGTTCGTACCGGATGTACGAACGCGTACAGGTTGGTTCTGGTTATCTAAGGGATGCTCATGCTCGAGAGTTGGCACGTTGTATTGCGGTGTTGCGCCAGGCTGCTGCTGGTCGGTGGTGCCTTCACTTACTCGGCATTGGCCCCTGCGCTCGGGTTGGGCGACATCACCCAGCATTCGGCGCTCAATCAGCCGTTCAAGGCGGACATCGCCCTGGTGGACGCCAGTGGTCTGGAGGAGGGCGAGCTGTCGGTCAGCCTGGCGACGGCGGAGGAATTCAGCCGCGCCGGCGTCGAGCGGGTGTTCTTCCTCAACGACCTGAAATTCACACCGATCCTGCGGGGCAACCGCAGCCTGATCCGGGTGACTTCCAGTAAACCGGTCAAGGAACCCTTCCTGAATTTTCTGGTGCAGCTCAATCAGCCCAACGGGCGCTTGCTGCGCGAATACACGGTGCTGATCGATCCGCCGGGTTCACCGGGGATTGTTCCCGCCAATGACGACCCCGCGCCGCGCCCTCAGGCCTCCGAGTTTCCGTCCGTCGAACCGGCTGCTGCTCCGCCACCTGCTGCGAAGGATTCGGCGCCCAAGCCTGCCGCCGATCAAACCGCCGCCGCACCGGCGAGTGATCTTGTTGCCGAGCAACTGGCCACCAGCGTGCTGCAGAACCAGCAGCTGCAAAAGACTCTCGATGAACTCCACGCGAAGCTTCAGGCTCAGGACGAGCAGATCGCCGCTCAGAAAAAACAGGTGACCGAGCTGCAAACCCAATTGGCGGAAGTCAAACAGGCGTCGGCATCGGCGCCGCCGGTCGCACCCGAGGTGACGGCGCCGGTCCCGGTGGTTGCCGAGACGCCGGAAACAACCCATTGGCCGTTGATCGCCGGGTTGGTGGTGCTGCTGGCTTTGTTAATGCTCGCAGTGTTCATTCGCCGACAACGTCAGCAGGTTCAGGCCTTGCCCGAGCCGTTACCCGTGCCGCCGTCGCGCCATGAACCGGTGCTCAACCGTACAGCAGAACCGGCGAGGCAGGCGTCCCAGGCGCAACCGGTTGCCGGATCGGCCGAAGAGACGCCCGCCGGTGACGTGCTGGAAGGCGTCGGTATCTACCTGGCGTACGGCCGTTTGTCCGAGGCAGCCGGTTTGTTGCGAGACGCGTTGGCCAGGGAACCCCAGCGCACCGATCTGGCCGTGCAGTTGCTGGAAGTCCTCGGTAAACAGGGCGATGTGCAGGCTTATGATGCGCAGGAAAGCAGCCTGCAAGACGCCGGGTTCGATGCACAGCAACTTCAGGACATCCGCGCCCGCCATCCGAAACTGATCGGCGCCGCACCTGCGGTCGCTGCGGTCGCTGCGGTGGCAGCGACGCCACCGACGCCTGCGCAACTTGAAGCGGCATCAAGCGATGAGTTCCAGTTGAACCTTGATGACCTGTCGATGGATGCGAATTGGGACCTGATCAGCCCCTTCGAAAACTCATCGTCCAGCGCCAAACCGTCGAATGAGCCAACGCAGGCAGTCGAGCCCGGGTTCACCTCGAACCTGCATGTGTTGCCCGATGTCTTCGAAATACCCGACGAGCCGACGCTGGGCGAGCCTGAGCTTGAATGGGGCGCCGAACCTGACGCTCAATCTCTGGATGACAGCTTTCTCAACGAATTCGGCGATCCTGGCCAACCGCTGGAGCTTGAGCCGCTGAATGCCGAATTGATGGATATTGAACCGGCCGGGCCGAGCAGCGCGGGCAAACTCGAGCAGGCTCAGACCTGCATCGACGACGGTGATCTGGACAGCGCCATCGAGCTGCTCAACGAGTTGCTCAAGGAAGGCGACGAGCCGCTCAAGGAAACGGCCCGGACGCTGTTGGCCGGCATCCGATAGGGATGTTTTGAAGATCTAATGTGGGAGCGGGCTTGCTCGCGAAGAACGATGACACGGTTTTTCTGATAAACCGCGTCGTCTGCTTCGCGAGCAAGCCCGCTCCCACATTTTATTGAGGATGCCTGGAACGTTTGCCCCGGGGACCGCCTCTTCGCCAAAGCCCGAAAATGGCGCGCATGGATCTCGGGGCGAGCGATAAAGGCGGCTATCATGGCGACGCCCTCAGGCTCAGGAGTTTTGCCCATCATGACCACACGTAAACCGGAAATCGTCATCACCTACTGCACGCAATGCCAATGGTTGCTGCGCGCCGCCTGGCTGGCCCAGGAGTTGCTCAGCACCTTCGGTGACGACCTGGGCAAAGTGTCCCTGGTGCCTGGCACTGGCGGGATTTTTCACATTTTCTGTGACGATGTGCAGCTCTGGGAGCGCAAGGCCGACGGCGGCTTCCCCGAGGCCAAGGTGCTCAAGCAGCGGGTCCGCGATCAGATCGATCCGGACCGCGACCTGGGCCACAACGACCGCACTCAGTGAGACGGGGCTTGCGCCGCCACGGCGTTCTTGCTTGAGCTGCCGGAGAGCCTGCTGGAAACCACGATGGCCACGATGATCAACGCGCCGCCGATCAGCATGCGCAGGGTCGGGTTTTCATCGAACAACAGCCAGGCCAGGGTGATGCCGTAAACCGGCTCCAGCGCAAACACCACTGACGCGGTCCGGGCCTTGATCACCGCCAGGCTGGCGACGAACAGGCTGTGGGCCACGCCGGTGCAGAACACCCCGAGCAGGCCGATCCACAGCCAGTCGATGGCGCGTACTTCGCTCAACTGTGGCACCGCCACTGGCAGCAGACAGATCGCAACCACCACGTTTTGACACAGCGCGGCCTGCACCGGCGGGATTCGTCCGGAGCTGGCGCGGTTGGTCAGGGACAACAGGGCGAACAGCAAGCCGGAAGTCACCGCCCACAGCAGGCCGGTGGTGGCCCCGCTGGCCAGATCGAAGTCCGGCGTGACCAGCACCAGTCCGACGCTGACCAGCACCACCAGCAGGATTTCATTGGCGCGGATGCGCTCACGGAAAATCAGCCCTTCGAGGATCACGGTAAACGCCGGGAAACTGGCAAAGCCCAGGGTCGCGATCGCCACCCCGGCCACCTTCACCGCCATGAAGAAACTCACCCAGTGCCCGGTCAGCAGCAAGCCGCTGAGCAACAGGCGGCGCCAGTCCACGGCGTCGAGTGTCTGCCAACGGGTATTACTGGCGAACCGGGCGAAAAATGCCAGGGCGAGGACGGCGAACGCGGCACGACCGAACACGATGATTGCGGGTGAGGCGGCGGCGAGTTTGCCGAACACGCCGGTCAGGCCGAACATCAGTGCACCGATATGCAGAGCGCCAAGGGCGGTACGGGGAGTCATTGCAGTCCTTAACGACAAACGAACACATGTGTAGGCGCTGCCGAAGGCTGCGATCTCTTGATCTTGATCTTTGTCGATCCCGAAAAGATCGCAGCCTTCGGCAGCTCCTACATTGAATCGTGCTGAGCCGGTTATGTCTGTCGCCAGACTCGCGTCATTTGTCGCCAGCCTCGCGTCGTAATTTACCGGGCGAGGCACCGAACTCGCGCAACACCGCGGCAGCGAACGCGCTCTGGGAACTGTAACCGACCCGACAAGCGATCTCGCCAATGGGCAGCGCCGAATCCCGCAGCAAGCCCACGGCAATGTGCAGCCGACGACTGCGAATGTAGTCCATCGGTGTCTGCCCGCATTCAGCCACGAACCGAGCATGCAAGCGAGCGCTGGACAGGCCGGCAATGCGCGCCAGATCGGCAACTTGCAGCGGATAGGCCGCGTATTGATCGATGTGAGCATTCAGCGCCGCATACGGCAGGCGCCGACCGCCCGCACTGTCGGGTCTGGCGTTGTTGAGGCTGGCCAGCAACAGCACTGCGCCTTGCTGGGCGATCAGCGGATCACTGATCTGAGTGCCCGCCAGCCAACTCACCAGTTGGCTTTGCCCGGCGTCCAGCGACAGGCGTCCGGCAGTGTCGAGCAAGCGGCGGCTGGCCTCGGCGTGGTCCCCCAGTGACTGAGATACCCACTGTTCGCTCGGCACATCCAGCACCAGGCAACGACTGCCATGGGCACTGTCGCAGGCATGATGCGCCCCGGACGGCACCACCACGAAACTCTGCTGAACCACCTGACTGCCGCGCCCCTCGACCTCGAAATCCAGCGCGCCCGACAGCCCGAACACCAGTTGCGCGTGGTCGTGGCTGTGGACGATCAGGTCGTGGGTGTACTGGCGTAGCGTGAGGATCGGTCTCATCGCAGGTCTCATGGCGATTTTTCTGAGTGAGGTCGTCAGTCTACACCGAGGCCCCGCGTTCGCGCGTTGTCACAGGACTGACTTGCGATTGTCATGGGCAATTAACCCGACCGGCGCAAGCTTGCCAAAACTTGTCCTGAGGGTTGCCCATGACCAGCGCCGAGCTCGCCAAACCCAGCCGTAAGCAACGTGTGCGGACCCTGTGGATTTCCGATGTGCATCTGGGCACCCGGGACTGCCAGGCCGAACACCTGTCGCAGTTTCTCAAGGGCTATCACGCCGACAAGATCTACCTGGTCGGTGACATCATCGACGGCTGGAAACTGCGCAGCGGCATGTATTGGCCCCAGGCGCACACCAATGTGATTCGTCGCCTGCTGACCATGAGCAAGCGCGGCACGGAGGTGATCTACGTCACCGGCAACCATGACGAGTTCCTGCGCCGATATTCCAAGCTGATGCTGGGCAATATCCAACTGGTGGACGAAGCCGTGCATGTGACCGCCGATGGCCGTCATCTGCTGGTGATTCACGGCGACCAGTTCGACGTGATCACCCGCTACCATCGCTGGCTGGCTTTTCTCGGCGACTCGGCCTACGAGTTCACCCTGACCCTCAACCGCTGGCTCAACCATTGGCGCGCCCGTTATGGCTACGGTTACTGGTCGCTGTCGGCGTACCTCAAGCACAAGGTCAAGACCGCCGTCAGCTTCATCAGCGATTTTGAAGAGGCCATCGCCCACGAATGCGTCAAACGCGAGTTGCACGGGGTGGTGTGCGGGCACATTCACCATGCAGAGATTCGCAAGGTCGGTGAGGTGGATTACCTCAATTGCGGGGATTGGGTGGAGTCGTGCACGGCGCTGATCGAGCATTGGGACGGTTCGATCGAGTTGTATCGGTTGGCCGATGCCCAGGCGCGAGAGGCGGAGTTGAAGGCGGTGAAGGTCGCGGAGCCAGCCTAAAAACAAGGTATCTGGGCTGGCCTCATCGCGAGCAGGCTCGCTCCCACATTAGAATTGTGGTGTGCCAAATATAGGTGGCTCACTGTAGATCCACTGTGGGAGCGAGCGTGCTCGCGATGGACTGCGCAGCGGTCCCCGACATCAGGCTGACGCGTGTTCTTCCATCGCAGCCTTGTAAATTGAATTCTTCGGCTGCGCGAACAACCGCTCCATCATCGGCTCAAAGAAACTCAGCGGCAGCGTGTCGTACGCCGGATCGAACGCCGCCGCATCGTACCGGGCGCAAAATTCGATGGTTGCCTGATACTGCGGATGACGGCTGAATTGCTCGCGCAAATGCCGGTCCATGCCCAGGTGATGGAAGAAGTAATAGCCCTGGAAAATCCCGTGTTTCTCCACCATCCACAGGTTCTCGGCGTTGACGAACGGCTTGAGGATCGCCGCGGCGATGTCCGGGTGGTTGTAGGAGCCTAGTGTGTCGCCAATGTCATGGAGCAGGGCGCAGATCACGTACTCTTCGTCACGACCATCGCGCCAGGCACGGCTGGCGGTTTGCAGGGAGTGGGTCAGACGATCCACCGGGAAACCGCCAAAATCCCCCCTCCAGTAACTTCAGGTGCGCCACGATCCGTGTCGGCAATTGTCGGGCATAGGCGCTGAAATCTGAGGCGATGATCGCCCAGTCTTCCTGTGTGCCGTCCTGCATATGGGTAAAACGGGCGCGGGCATACATCGGCTATCCTCTTGTTCTGATCGTAAGGGATGTTTTGAGTGTAGGACGCTGGATCCAGCGTCGCAGTGGCTGCACAGCCTAGAACGGCACACGACCCACAAGCATGTCGCGGTACATGACGAAATCGCCGAGCAAGCTGTAAAGAGGATGTTGAAAGGTTGCAGGGCGATTCTTCTCGAAGAAGAAATGCCCGACCCAGGCAAAGCTGTAACCGGCCAGCGGCAGGGCCAGCAACATCCACCAGGCGCCTTTGCCGATGGTCAGCACCAGAATGAAAATAACCAGCGTGGTGCCGACAAAATGCAGTCGTCGGCAAGTGCTGTTGCGGTGTTCGCTGAGGTAATACGGGTAAAACTCAGCGAAGCTGTTGAATCGTTTGATGTTTTCCACGACTGCGATCTCTGTGGTGTGTGTGCAGGCGACAAGTTGTTCTGCGGGTAGCTTATTTGAGTCTAGAGTGATCATTGGCATCAGCCAGTGACAATAGGCGCCACTTTAGTATCCTTCGGAAATGGGTCGTGGCATGCGGCCATCACGTAGTAAACGCCATGAGCGAACGAACGACTTCTGCAAGCTGGGCGATGGGGATTGTCAAAGCACTGGAAATGGACGGCCTGGACTGCCGGGGTCTGTTCAAGCAGCTAGGGCTCGACTATGCGGCACTGGATGATCTGGATGCGCGCTTCCCGCAAGATTCCATGACACGGCTCTGGCAGCGCGCGGTCGAGGTGTCCGGCAACCCGGCGATAGGCCTGAACATGGGCAAGGTGGTGCGACCGGCGTCCCTGCACGTCGCCGGTTATGCCTTGATGTCCAGCCGGACCCTGGCCGAAGGCTTTCAGCGCCTGGTGCGTTATCAGCGAATCATCGCCGAAAGTGCCGACCTGAGTTTCCGCTTGCTGGATGAAGGCTATGCGTTGGTTCTGACGGTGCATGGCGACCACCTGCCGCCGACCCGACAAAGCGCCGAAGCATCGCTGGCCTGTGCCTTGGCGCTTTGCGGCTGGTTGACCGGGCGCACGCTGCAACCGCGCAAAGTACTACTGCAGGGCGATCTGCCCGTCGATCTCGAACCCTATAAGCAAGCCTTCCATGCCCCGATAATGTTCAACGCGCCGTATGACGCCTTGATCTTCGAACGCGCCGACCTGGAGGCGCCGTTGCCCACCGCCAATGAGGCCATGGCGTTGTTGCACGACCGCTTTGCCGGTGAGTACCTGGCGCGGTTTTCCGAGAGCCGCGTGACCCACAATGCGCGGCAGGTGCTGTGCCGTTTACTGCCCCAGGGCGAACCCAAGCGCGATGCAGTGGCGCAGGCGCTGCACCTGTCGCAACGCACCTTGCAGCGACGCTTGCAGGAAGAGGGCACGAGTTTTCAGATGTTGCTGGATGACACGCGGCGTGAACTGGCCGAGCAATACCTGGCGCAACCGAGCATGACCCTGCTGGAAATTGCCTACCTGCTGGGGTTTGCCGATCCGAGCAACTTCTTCCGCGCCTTCCGACGCTGGTTTGACGCCACCCCCGGCGAATACCGGGCGCGGTTGATGGAAGCCCCCGAGCGGATCAGTGACGCCAGAACGCAGGGATACACAGAACAAACACCGTAATGATCTCCAGCCGGCCCAGTAACATGCCGAACGAGAGAATCCACTTCGCGGCGTCGGGCAGGCTGGCGAAGTTGCCCGCCGGGCCGATCGTTTCGCCCAGCCCCGGGCCGACGCCGGACACTGTACTGGCCGCGCCGGTAAGGGCAGTCATCCAGTCCACGCCGAGCAGCGATAACAGCAGTGCGATGACGCAAATGGTGATGGCGAAAAAAAATGAAAAGGTCAGGATCGAACGCACGATCTCTTCGTCCAGACGGTGGCCGTTGTATTTCTGCTTGATCACCGCGCGCGGGTGAATCAATTGGTTAAGGTTGGCCTTGAGCAGAATGTAGGCCACCTGGAAGCGGAAAATCTTGATCCCGCCAGCGGTTGAACCCGAACAGCCGCCGACAAACCCCAGATAGAAGAACAGCATCAGCGAGAAGTTGCCCCAGAGGCTGTAGTCCCCCAATGCAAAGCCGGTGGTGGTCACCACCGACGTCACGTTCAGCGCCACATGTCGCAACGCCTCCAGCCAATGCAGCTCGGTGGTCCACCAATACCAGGTGCCGAGCACCAGCCAGGTCACCAGCAACATGCCGAGCAAGCCTTGAACCTGTTCATCCTTGATCAGCGCCCGACGGTTACCGCGCAACGTGGCGACATACAGGGTGAACGGCAGGGCGCCGAGAATCATGATGACGATCGCGACCCAATGCACCGCAGGCTCCGGCCACTTGGCCAAAGACTGGTCGGAGGTCGAGAAACCACCGGTGGAAATCGCTGACATCGCATGGTTGATGGCGTCGAACGGGCTCATCCCGGCCCACCAGAACGCCAGGCTGCCGAAAATGGTGATGCCGACGTAGGTCGCAACGATCAAACGCGCCACCATGTGCGAACGAGGCATGACTTTTTCGGAACGGTCCGACGACTCGGTCTGAAACAGCCGCATGCCCCCGATGCGCAGCAATGGCAGAATCGCAACCGCCATGCCGATAAAGCCGATCCCGCCGATCCAGTGCAGCAATGAACGCCATATCAGGATGCCGGGGGACATGCTGTCCAGGCCCGTGAGCACCGTCGCACCGGTGGCGGTGATGCCGGACATGCTTTCGAAGAACGAGTCGGTGTAGCTGATGTTCTGGGTCAGCAGGAACGGCAGGGCGGCGAAGATGCACACCACCAGCCAGCTGCTGACCGTCAACAGGTACATGTCTCGCGGGCGCAGATGGATGTGCTCGGGGCGCCCTGGAATGACCAGGGCCAGGCCGGCAACAAAGGTAATCATGCTGGCCCAGAGGAACGATGTGAGGTCGCTGGTGCGTTCGAAGATCACCAGGGTGGCCATGGGCACGACCATGGAAATGGCCAGCGTGATCAGGAAGATGCCGATGATGAAACCAATGATC
Source organism: Pseudomonas sp. B21-015 (assembly GCF_024749285.1). Lineage (NCBI taxonomy): Bacteria > Pseudomonadati > Pseudomonadota > Gammaproteobacteria > Pseudomonadales > Pseudomonadaceae > Pseudomonas > Pseudomonas sp. B21-015. The sequence continues at coordinate 4,779,959 of NZ_CP087196.1, read as the reverse complement.
CGTAAGGTCGGCAACGCCATGAAGTCCGCTCGGGCTGAATTAGGGAGGGCGCCATTCTACCTGCGGGGCAGGGCATGTAAACCGGCAACCCCGTGCCGGATACCGCTAGAATAGCCAGACATTTTTTTCAGGAGGTGGCCGATGCAGGCTCTCGACGCTTTGCTCAACCGTGTTTCCGTTCCACGACTGCTCGACCCGGCGCCCACCGCCGAGCAACGGGAGGTGCTGTTTGCCGCCGCGATGCGCGCGCCAGACCACGGCCATTTGCAGCCTTGGCGCTTCCTGACAGTCGAAGGCGCGGCGCGCGAGCAAATGGGCGAGTTGCTGGCCGAAGCGGCGAAGCTGCAAGACAGCGAGGTGTCAGAAGCCGCGCTGGACAAGGCCCGTAACGGCCCGCTGCGTGCACCGCTGGTGGTTGTGGTGATTGCCCGTTTGCAGGATCACGTCAAATACCCCAAATCCGAACAATTGTTGGCGGCAGGCTGCGCGGCTCACGGGATTTTGCTGGCCGCTTACGCACAAGGCATTGGCGCGGTATGGCGCACCGGTGAACTGGCTTATTCGGAGCATGTGGCTGAAGGCTTGGGGTTGGCGGAAGGGGAAGAGGTGATTGCGTTCCTTTATCTCGGTACACCGCAGAAAGAACCGCGTGTGGCGGAGAAGGTTGATTTGACCGAGTTCGTTAGCGCCTGGCCCGGTAAGGCCTGAAGGCGTAGATTCAATGTGGAGCGGGCTTGCCCGCGATAGCGGAGTGTCAGGCACTGAGATGTTGAAGGTGCCGCCGCCATCGCGAGCAAGCCCGCTCCCACAGGGTTCAGGGTTGAACCACAGCCCCCGGCGCCAACGGCAATTCCAGACTGGCAATAAACCCGCCCCCAGGGTGATTCGCCAGCACCAGACTGCCGCCATGCCGTTCCGCCGCGCGGCGCGCAATGGCCAGGCCCAGGCCATGCCCGGCCGTTGTCTGGCCCGGCGCCCGATAGAACGGTTCCCCCAACTGATTCAAATGCTCGGCCTCCACGCCGGGGCCGTGATCGCGCACGCTGACCACAATCCTGTCGCCCTGGCGCAACGCCCGCATTACGATCGGTTGCCCGACCGGGTTAAAGCGCTGGGCATTGCGCAGCAGGTTATCCACGGCGCGCTCGATCATGGTCGGCCAGCCTCTGAGGTTCAGTTGTGGCTCGGCCTCAAGGCGCACGTTCTGCTCCGGTGAGCCCAACTGAGCATCTTTTTGCAGGGTATTGAGCAGCGCATTGAGATCCACCTCTTCGGCACTGGCGTTGTCGGCATCGACCCGCGCCAACACCAGGATTTCGCTGATCAGTGCTTCCAGTCGATCGCATTCACGGGTCAGGCGCGGCCAGAGTTTTTCCCGCTCTTCAGGATTGGCCCGCTCGGCCAGTGCCAGCGCAATGCGTAGCCGGGCGAGGGGCGAACGCAACTCGTGAGACACATCGCGCAGCAATTGCCGCTGGCTGCCGATCAGGCTTTGCAGGCGTGCGCCCATGCGGTTGAAGTCGTTGGCCAGCACACCGAATTCATCGCGCCGATTGGCCAGTTGCGCCAGGCTGTTCTGTTGATACGTCGTTTGCCCCAACTCATGCACCGCGCCGCGCAAACGGCTCAGCGGTCGGGTGATGGAAAAGGTCACCAGCAGGCTGAACAGGGTCAGCACCACCAGGGCGATACCCAGTGCACTCAACGGCCAGAGCAGGCTTTCGCGGTGCCAGGTGTCCAGTTCCGGGTGCGGAATGCGGTAGATCAGCAGGTAGGTGTCACCCGTCTTGGCGCTGGTGTATTCATCGGTCAGACGCCGCCACGGCAGGCGCCGATCATCGTTTTGCTGCCGTGCCTCGAAGGCTGCTGCACGCCGAGGGAAGGTGCCGCGCACCACCGGGTCCCCGCTTTCGTTGAGCACCTGAACGTCGATGTGATACTGGCGCTTGCGCTGCTCAAGAATGTCTTGTGCGGCTTCTTCGCCCTGACTTTCGTAGGTTTGCGTCCACTGTTCGGCCAGGGTGTTGAGACCCGGGTGACGACTGAGAATCCACGCGTCCTGGTTGAGCATGTGCCCCAGCAAAATGGAAAGCCCTGCAACCAGAGCGATGGCCAGCCAGAAGCTGGCCAGGATACGCCAGAACAATGAACGCACAGAAAATCCTCGAACAAACGCAATCCATGTGGGAGCGAGCCTGCTCGCGATAGCGTCGGCACATTCAACATCAACGTGACTGAAAGGACGCCATCGCGAGCAGGCTCGCTCCTACATTAAAATCGAGTGGCATCAGACCCAACGGTGATTAGCCGTTGGGTCCAAGGTTGACGCATTATTGCGCTTTTTGCGCTTGCTGCGCTTTCCAGGCCTTGAACTCGGCCCATTCGGCGCGACGCTCAGCTTGTTTCTTCTGGATCTCGTCGAATTGCTTCTGTTGATCCGGTTTCAGCACTGCGCGAACGTCGGCTTCGGCTTTCTGGTGCTTGGCCGCCATCTCGTCTTTCAGGGCTTTCTGATCGGCTGGCGAGAGTTTTTCCAGGTACTTGTCGACCAGTTGCTGACGCTCGTGCATCTGCTCGCCCATGATCTTGCGGATCTGCTCGCGCTGTTCGCGGCTCAGGTCCAGCTGGCTGTAAGGGCCTTTACCGTGCATGCCGTGCATCTGACCGCCGTGACGTGAGCCGTCCATGTGATCACCCATCTGGCCTGCGCCTTCAGGCGCGGCCATGGCAACGGTCGGCAGGGCGGCAGCGAACATCAGAGCGATAAGAGTCTTGCGCATGGTGTATCTCCTTGTCTCGTTCCCGGTACGTTCCGGATGTGTACAGATTACGCAGATCAAGGTCAGCGGCGGTCAGCGGAGCGTAAAGCTTGGGTAAAGAGGGTCTTGTGCCGACCTGACAAAGCTCCATGTGCAGGCCCCCGTCTGTGGCGAGGGAGCAAGCTCCCTCGCCACAGGTTGCTCTTATTCGGTTCTTTCTCGGTTCTTACAGGCTGTAGTAGTAACCGCGACTGCGCAGGGCCACGATGCGCGGGCGGCCGTCGGGGTGTGGGCCGATCTTTTTGCGCAGGTTGCTCACGTGCATGTCCAGGCTGCGGTCGTACAGGGTCAGTTTGCGACCCAGGGCGATTTGCGCCAGCTCCTGTTTATCCAGCGGTTCGCCGGGTTGCTTGAGCAGGGCTTCGAGCAGGCGGCTTTCGGAGACGGTGAGGGTGAACTCCTGTTCATCGATGCTGACCACGCCACGCACCGGGCTGAAGCACAAGTCACCCAGCTCGAGCTGGCTGGAGACTGCCGTCGGATGACTGCGGCGCAACACCGCGCGCAGGCGGGCTGTCAGTTCCCGTGGGTCGCACGGTTTGGCCAGGTAATCGTCGGCACCGAGTTCCAGGCCGAGGATGCGGTCCAGGGGTTCGCCACGGGCCGACAGCATCAGCACCGGCAAATCCGGATGGTCGCTGCGCAGTTGCTTGAGCAGTTCCAGGCCGCTGCCGTCTGGCAGCATCACGTCCAGCACCACGGCTGCCGGAGACGTCTCGGCCAGCGCGCGACGGGCGCTCTGGCCATCGTGGCAGGCGCGTACCTGAAAGCCTTCCTGGCTCAGCCAGCTACTCAGGAGCTCACACAGCTCCTGGTCATCATCAATTAGTAACAGCTCGCTCATGACTCACTCAATTTAGCCATTGCCTACGTTTTCTAGTGGCACCACTGGCGAAGATACCGCAGAGCAGGGCCAATAGCGCAACTGCGGCTCCGATGACGAACCACTGTTGCTGGTCAGTCAGCAGGCGCGGCAGCGGGTTGCTGGCCTGGGTTTCCTTGAGTTGCAGCTTCAGGCGCTGATTCTCTTGGCGCAACCGGCTCAGCTGGGCGCTTTCGCGTTCGCCATCGGTATTTTGCAGTTGTTTGCTCAGTTCTTCTCGTTGCTGTTCGCTTGCCTTCAAGCGCTGCTGCAACTCGGTGATCTGGCTGCCGGCGCTCAAGGACAGCGGCGTCGAATTAACGCCATTGGCGCTTTCTTCACCGTGGGCGGGCGCCATGATCGACAACGTCACCAACATCAGACACAACGGACCTTTGCGCATCGCAACTCCTGATTCCAATACGAGTATTGGGCAGGTTGTCGGCCGGTAAACGAGAATAATGAGCGATTGAACACGCGATGAGCCGACAAGGCTCACCGCGCGGAAGGATTTTACGGCAGGACTTGCTTGAACGGCTTGACCAAAACATTGGCGTAGACGCCTGCGGCAACGTACGGGTCGGCGTCGGCCCAGGCCTTTGCGGCGCTCAGGGAATCGAATTCAGCAACGATCAGGCTGCCAGTGAAGCCCGCTGCGCCCGGATCATTGCTGTCGACCGCCGGGTGTGGGCCGGCCAATACGATACGACCTTCGCCTTTAAGCACTTGCAGGCGCTCAAGGTGCGCAGGCCGTGCGGCCAGGCGGGCTTCCAGGGAGTTGGCGACGTCTGTGGCAATGATTGCGTAAAGCATGTCAGTCCTCGGTTTTTGGCGTGGTGGTGTCGGCGTCGTGCAAGTGGCGGGACAGGTAGATGCCCTGGCCGACCAGGAACAGCAACGTCATGCCCAGGCTGCCGAAGACCTTGAAGTCGACCCAGTAGCTCTGGAACGTGAACGCGACGAACAGGTTGGCGGCGCCGCAAAACAGGAAAAAAACGATCCAGGCGATGTTCAGACGGGTCCAGACCGGTTCCGGCAGGGTCAGTGCGTGGCCCATGATGCGCTTGATCAGCAGTTGGTCACCGACGAAGTGGCTGCCGATGAACGCGAGAGCGAACAGCCAGTTGACCACCGGGGCTTTCCATTTCAGGAACGTCTCGCTGTGGAACGCCAGGGTCAGGCTGCCGAAGACCAGGCAGGCGATGAGGGTCAGCCACTGGCCTTTCTCCAGCTTGCGCTGCTTGATGAACAGCGTGCCGTAGACCACCAGGGAGCTGATGATCAGCATCGCTGTGGCGCTGTAAATACCACCGACAGTCAGTTGATGGCCGCCAATGTCGACGACCCGTGGATCGATTTTGAAGACGATGAAAAACAGTAGAAGCGGGATGAAGTCGATGAATTGTTTCACAGTGGCAGCCAGAAGCAGGATGTGGCGGCATAATAACAAACATATTGACGCGCGATAGCGTCAGCTGATTTGAGGTGACACAGTCCTGTGAATGTTGATTTGCACTGCCATAGCACGGCTTCCGATGGCGCCCTGGCGCCTGCGGCACTGGTTGCGCGTGCGTTCGAGAAAGGCGTGCGAGTCCTGGCCTTGACCGATCACGACACCCTCGAAGGCCTCGACGAGGCCCGTAGCACCGCGACGGCGCTGGGGATGCAACTGGTCAACGGCGTCGAATTGTCCTGCACTTGGGGCGGGGCGACCATTCATGTGTTGGGCTATGGTTTCGACGTCAATGCCGCGCCGTTGGTCGAGGCCATCGCAAAATTGCACGATGGCCGCTGGCTACGGTCCGAAGAAATAAGCCGCAAGTTGGCGTTGAAAGGCATGCCGGGGGCGCTTGACGGTGCCCGGGCCATTCAGCAGGAACTGGGCGACAGTGGCAACGCGCCGGCCCGTCCGCATTTCGCCGACTGGATGGTGCGCGAAGGTTTCGTCAAGGATCGCGCCGAAGCGTTCCGCAAATGGCTGGGTGCCGGCAAACTGGGAGACGTCAAACAACACTGGCCAACCCTGGAAGACACCGTCGAAACCCTGCGCGCCGCGGGTGCCTGGGTCAGCCTGGCGCATCCCTGGCACTACGATTTCACTCGCAGCAAGCGTCGCCGCCTGATTTCTGACTATATTCAAGCCGGGGGCCACGCGATTGAAGTGGTCAATGGCCATCAACCCGCCGAACAGGTGGGCAGCCTGGCGATTCTTGCCCGCGAATTTGGTCTGCTGGTCAGCGCCGGCAGTGATTTTCATGGCCCTGGAGGCTGGTCCGAGATCGGTGAATACCGCCCGCTTCCGGAGGATCTGCCACCACTGTGGTGTCGATTCAAACATGACCCAATTATTGCCGCCGTCTGAACAGGTAGAGAATGTGAGTCAATTTTTCCAGATTCATCCGGAAAACCCGCAAGCGCGCCTGATCAAACAGGCTGTCGAGATCATCCGCAACGGCGGGGTGGTGATTTATCCCACGGACTCTTCCTACGCCATTGGTTGCCAGATCGGCGACAAGAGCGCCGTGGAGCGCGTGCGCCGGTTGCGTCAGCTGGATGAGAAGCACAACTTCGCGCTGATTTGCAGCGACCTGTCGCAGTTGGGGCTGTTTGCCAAGATCGACACCGGCACCTTCCGCTTGCTCAAAGCTCACTTGCCGGGGCCTTACACCTTCATTCTCAACGCCACCCGGGAAGTTCCGCGGCTATTGCTGCACCCGAAAAAGCGCACCATCGGCCTGCGTGTGCCGAGCCACCCGATTGCTTTGGCGCTGCTCGAAGAACTTGGCGAACCGCTGATGAGCGTGACCCTGATCATGCCCGGCGACACCGACCCGTTGACCGATCCCTACGAAATGCGCCAGTTGCTTGAGCATCAGGTGGACCTGATCATCGACGGCGGTTTCGGCGGGATCAAGGCATCCACCGTGATCAACCTCGCCGACGGCGAGCCGGAAGTCATCCGCGTCGGTTGCGGCGACCCTGCGCCATTCATGGCCGAGGCCTAGATGTCTGCAGTAGAACCCGTCGACAGCCAGGCCGGCGCCCAGCAAGAACTGCCTTTCGCCATGGTCTATGGCCAGGCGGTCATGGAAATGCCGCTGGACCTGTACATTCCGCCGGATGCGCTCGAGGTCTTTCTCGAGGCCTTCGAAGGCCCGCTCGACCTGCTGCTGTACCTGATCCGCAAACAGAACATCAACATCCTCGACATCCCGGTGGCGGAAATCACCCGTCAGTACATGGGCTATGTCGAGTTGATGCAGTCGGTGCGCCTGGAGTTGGCCGCCGAGTACCTGGTGATGGCCGCGATGCTCGCCGAGATCAAATCGCGGATGCTGCTGCCACGGGCCGAAACGATTGAAGACGAAGAAGACGACCCCCGCGCCGAACTGATCCGTCGTCTGCAGGAATACGAACGCTTCAAGGCTGCCGCCGAAGGCATTGATGGCCTGAGCCGCGTTGGCCGCGACGTGGTGGTGCCCAAGCTCGATGCCCCGGAGGCACGCGCGCGCAAGCTGTTGCCGGATGTGCGTCTGGAAGAGTTGCTGATGTCCATGGCCGAGGTCCTGCGCCGCGGCGACATGTTCGAAAGCCACCAGGTCAGCCGCGAGGCATTGTCCACCCGCGAGCGTATGAGCGATGTGCTGGAGCGGCTCAAGGGCGGCGGTTTTGTGCCTTTTGTCGAGCTGTTCACCGCTGAAGAAGGGCGCCTGGGGGTGGTAGTCACCTTTATGGCGATCCTCGAACTGGTCAAGGAATCCTTGGTCGAGCTGGTGCAGAATGAGCCGTTCGCGGCGATCCATGTCCGGGCCCGAGCCGAATAACGAGTTGAATCATGAACCTGACTGAACCCCGCGAGCTGGCGCCACTGCTTGAAGCCTTTCTGTTGGCCTCGGGAAAACCACAATCGCTGGAGCGCCTGTTCGAACTCTTCGAAGAAGGCGAGCGGCCCGAACCGCCGGTTTTCAAGAAAGCGCTGACGATTCTGGCCAAATCCTGCGATGGCCGAGCCTTCGAGTTGAAGGAAGTCGCCTCCGGGTATCGCTTGCAGATCCGCGAAAAATTCGCACCGTGGGTCGGACGCTTGTGGGAAGAGCGGCCGCAGCGTTACTCGCGGGCCATGCTCGAAACCATGGCCCTGATCGCCTATCGCCAGCCGATCACCCGGGGCGAGATCGAAGACGTGCGCGGCGTGGCGGTTAACAGTCACATTGTGAAAACCCTGCTGGAGCGTGAGTGGATCCGCATCGTCGGTTACCGTGACGTGCCCGGCAAGCCAGCGATGTTCGCCACCACCAAGGCGTTTCTCGATCACTTCAACCTGAAGAACCTCGACGACCTGCCACCGTTGGCGGAGCTGCGTGAACTGGAACCCGAGCCGATGCTCGAGTTCGATGACGCACCGGTGCCGGCCGGGTTGCAAGAATTGGCGGATGCCAGCGCCGAACCGGAGGAGCCCAAGGAAGAAACCAGTTTCCATACGCTGCTGCTGGAGCTGGACACCATGGAGGAGGGGCTCAAGACCGATTTCGACGATTTGTTGCGCGATGGCGAGTTCACCGAGACTGAAGGGGAGTTGGCAGGACCCGAGCCTGAAACCGAAGTTGAACCTCAGGTCGAAGCTGAAGCTGAAGCTGAAGCTGAAGCCGAAGCCGAAGCTGAACCAGAACAGGAAGATGACATTCTTGGCGTTGCCGAAGCTCGCGAGAAACTGCTGGCCGCCGTCGCCGCTCTCGAACAGCCGAAACCTGAGCCCGAGCTGACCGACGAAGAAGCCGAAGCCCAGGCTTTGGCAGAAGCCATCGAGGCCGAGCGCCGCCAGTTCGAAGATTGACAAAAACCTGTGGGAGCGAGCCTGCTCGCGATGAGGGCGCGTCAGTCGACATCAATGTTGTCTGATCCACCGCTATCGCGAGCAGGCTCGCTCCCACATTGGTTCTGTATTGAATTCGAGCTTGGTGCCACCGGTCGGCGGAAAAGCCAATAACCTCCCATCGATCAGCTAGTCTCTGATGCGCGAACGCTCCCATGAGCGTATGATTCGCGACCCTTTGGCGATTCCTTCGTCAAACGACCAGATTTCACATCTTCAGGCCAAGGCCTGAACTTGATCACACCGGGAGGTGCCCAGATGAGTATCAACGACCAGAAAGACGACCAGGAAATCGGCCCCGCAGGCGAAAAACTGCAGAAAGTCCTCGCCCGTATCGGCGTCGGCTCGCGCCGTGACGTAGAAGCCTGGATCAGCCACGGCCGCATCAAGGTCAATGGCAAAGATGCCACCCTCGGCCTGCGCGTCGACCTGCATGACGCCATCACCATCGATGGCAAGGTGATCAAGCGCGAAGAAGCCGCCGAGTCGGTACGCCGCGTGATCATGTACAACAAACCCGACGGTGAAATCTGCACCCGTGTCGACCCGGAAGGCCGTCCGACCGTGTTCGACAAGATGCCGCGCCCGAAAGAAGGTCGCTGGATCAATATCGGTCGTCTGGACATCAACACCACCGGTCTCTTGATGTTCACCACCGACGGTGAGTTGGCCAACCGCCTGATGCACCCTTCCTACGAAATGGACCGTGAATACGCGGTACGTGTACGTGGCGAAGTCGATGACGAGATGATCGAGCGTCTGAAGGCAGGCGTGGTACTCGAAGACGGCCCGGCCAAGTTCACCGACATCAAGCAGGCACCAGGCGGCGAAGGTTTCAACCACTGGTACCACTGCGTGGTGATGGAAGGTCGTAACCGCGAAGTCCGTCGCCTGTGGGAATCCCAGGGGCTGGTGGTCAGCCGCCTGAAGCGCGTGCGTTTCGGTCCGGTGTTCCTCAATTCCGACCTGCCGATGGGCCGCTGGCGCGAAATGAGCCAGTACGAAGTCGACATTCTCAGTGCCGAAGTCGGCCTGACGCCGGTGGCGATGCCGCAGATGAACGCCAAGAGCAAGGACAAGCTCGATCGTATGCAGCGTAAATCGTCGCGTCCGATGGGCAAGACCGAGCGCGTGCGCACGTTGCGTCCAGCTGCTGGTGCGACCGCTGCCAGCCCACGCGAATCCCGCGAGCCGCAGATCGAAGGCGAGCGCCCGGCCCGTAAGCCAGCGCCACGTCAGGACGGCGAGCGCGGCCCACGCACTCCACGTCCGGCCAACGGTCGCACTGAGCGTGGCGAAGGCCGTGGCGCTCCGTCCGGTGGTCGTAGCGACCGCGGCGCGCCTGCCGGCCGTGGTACTCCGGTGGCAGACCGCCCTGCCGACACCAAGCGCCCGGCCAAGCCGGCGCCGAAGAAACGCCCAGGCATCGTGCTGGTCGACCGTGACGCGCCATCGGGCAAGCGCCGCGGCGCGCCAGCCGGTTCCGGCCAGCGTCCGGGCTTCGGTCGTCGCAAGCCTGAGTAATCGGTAAGCGCTCCATGAAAAACGCCATCCTTCGAGGATGGCGTTTTTTTTGGGCTGGTTTTAGTGATGGGGTGTTTGTAAGTCAGTCATCGCGGGCAAGCCCGCTCCCACAGGTGACCGAGTTGTTTCATAGGAATGCGATCAATGTGGGAGCGAGGCTTGCCCGCGAAGGCGTCCTCGGCATCACTGCAGAATCTTGGGCTAAAAGACAAACCGTCCGTTAAACACCGGGTCATCATCCAGCGCCAACACGCCACTGGAGAAGATCAGGTCCAAATGATGGCTACCCTTGGCGCCACCGCCTAGCCCCAGGTGCAAACCGCAATGGCGCTCCTCGAACCCGGCGTTGCGCGCATACAACGCTTTCACGCCTTCATTGGTGCCGATCCCCAGCTCCTCGATTCGTCGATTGGACGGATTGGCGTCCAGGTACTTGTTGAAGTCATGCTCCAGTCCCGGCACATCGGTGGCGATTTTGCTGATGGTCGAGTTCTCGATCCACAACTCCAGCGGTGACGTCAGTACGCCGTACTTGCGGGCAAACGGAATTGTACCGAGGAACGTCCCCATAAACTTCACCCGGCCATTAATGGCCTCGCTATGGGTGGCGATCTCGCCGGGGGCCAGATCGAAGTTGCCGATACCGTTGATGTCGGTCCATTTCTTGATACTGCTCAATGGCGTTTCGAACCACGAGCCATGATCATCTTTGAAACTCAAGGTGGTGGCGTGGGACATGCGCTGGATCAAGTGCCTGTTCAATCCGGCAATTCGCTGCGGGGTGACACTGAAGGTGTCGTAGAAGTAATCGCCGTAATCCTTGAACAGCAGCGACTTCTTCCAGTTTTCTGCCATGACGCCTTGCAGCGCACGGACAAAGTCCGGGCCGTCGGGACGCGGGTTGGGCAGGGTGGAAGAGTCGTAGAAGAAAATGTACAGATCGCTGTCGGCAATCGCCTGAGCCAGCAATTGGGTGGGTTCGAGGTCCAGGCGCATTGCGCTGAAGCTGAACCGTGGGCTGTTACCGGCTTGCTCGGCAATGGCGCCGGTCAGTGCCTCGTAGTCAGCGGTGTGGCCGAGCAAGACCTTTGCCGGGTTGACACCGGCAACGGCAGGGTGATGTTCGAGGTAGTAAAGGAAATGCGAAATGGCGCGCTGCTTATCCATGTAGTCCTCCTTGACAAACCGAGAAAGAGGCGGACACGACCGGCCGGATCGTGCCCGTCGGAATACCTTACAAAGGCCACATCGCCGTGCCGAACGGAACAACCGCATCGGCTTGCATCATTTCAACGGCGGCCTCATGGGTCGGTGCTTCAAACCAATCGTCCAGTTGCAGTTCAGTGTCCAAGTCTTTGTCCAGTGCTTGCATGGTGAATCTCCTAGATGCTTTCTTCGGTAAGAGCAGCTTCGGTAAGAGCAGCTTCGGTAAGAACAGCTTCGGTAAGAACAGCGGCGCGTTTTTCACTCGTTGAAGAGCGCGTCAACTTGTCGGTCGATGCGGCTCGGCAAGTTGCTGCAAACCTAGTTCACAGATTTTTGGAATGCAAAAAAATAATCAAACAATTTTCATTTGAACTATTTATTCCGTTTTTCGAAAGCGAACTTTTTAATAAAAAACAGAAAACTAAGTCGGGTATTTACTTAGCAAGCTTCCTATCGTCAATTTACAGTCAGAGAGTCTCTGGATCTGGTTTGGAAAATTTGCGTTACGCCTTGTAAACAAAACCTTACGAAAAGCCCGCTCAAACCCCGTGGAATGCCGCTGGGGAAAGGGCTGTAAGGAAAAGCTGCCGTCCGCCGCTGTGTGGATGGGATTCAAGGGCTCTGGTGCGCTTGTTTCAGCATCGTTTGAAGGGTGAGATGCGCCCCATGCCTGTCGTGCAGGTGCATAACAAGAAGGAGGCGCAATGAACGCCGTGACTCATCTCCATCTCACCCCGTGGAGCGATTTCTCCGCTGCTCCCGTCGATGGCCTGCAAAGGCCTGACTCAATTTTTGCAGCCGCCCGAGCCACTCGAGGCGGACACACGCAATCCCGGCAACCGACGCGCTGATCCAGCGGTGTCTGGCAGCAGGGGGTTACAGGTGTACAATGCGCCGCGTTTTAACTGTGACCCTCTGCGCAATAGCGCAAACTTCAAGGCTACCCGCCTTGTTCACTCCGCCGCGTCACGAGCGTGTCGGGTTCGATTTCGTCACAGATAAAAACAAATAGGTGACGCATGACTGTCGTAAAAACGCTGAACTCCTGGTGCCTGCGCTGGGGTTTGATCGGCGCTGCTTGAAATCGCAACCGAGCAGCAACGTCTACTGAACATCATCAAACCTTGCGTGAGACCCTTTTCATGAGTGGACAAAACTCGCATTCAGGCGAGCTTAAACGCGGCCTGAAAAATCGCCATATTCAACTGATCGCCCTCGGTGGCGCGATCGGTACCGGGTTGTTCCTCGGCTCGGCCGGTGTACTCAAATCCGCCGGCCCGTCGATGATTCTCGGTTACGCCATTTGCGGCTTCATCGCCTTCATGATCATGCGCCAACTGGGCGAAATGATCGTCGAAGAGCCGGTCGCCGGTTCCTTCAGCCACTTCGCCCACAAATACTGGGGCGGTTTCGCCGGTTTCCTGTCGGGCTGGAACTGCTGGATTCTGTACATTCTGGTGGGCATGTCCGAGCTGACTGCGGTCGGCAAATACATCCACTACTGGGCGCCGGACATCCCGACCTGGGTCTCGGCCGCCGCTTTCTTCGTGCTGATCAACGCGATCAACCTGGCCAACGTCAAAGTCTTCGGCGAAGCCGAGTTCTGGTTCGCGATCATCAAGGTCGTGGCGATCGTCGGCATGATTGCCCTGGGCAGCTACTTGCTGGTCAGCGGCCACGGCGGCCCACAAGCCTCGGTGACCAACCTGTGGACCCACGGTGGCTTCTTCCCGAACGGCGTCAGCGGTCTGGTGATGGCCATGGCGATCATCATGTTCTCCTTCGGCGGCCTGGAAATGCTCGGTTTCACCGCTGCTGAAGCCGACAAGCCGAAAACCGTGATCCCGAAAGCCATCAACCAGGTGATCTACCGGATCCTGATTTTCTACATCGGTGCGTTGGTGGTCCTGCTGTCGCTGACCCCTTGGGACAGCCTGCTGACGACGCTGAATGCGTCCGGCGATGCCTACAGCGGTAGCCCGTTCGTGCAAGTGTTCTCGATGCTCGGCAGCAACACCGCCGCGCACGTCCTCAACTTCGTGGTCCTGACCGCGGCGCTGTCGGTGTACAACAGCGGCACTTACTGCAACAGCCGCATGTTGCTGGGCATGGCCGAGCAGGGCGATGCGCCGAAGGCCTTGTCGAAGATCGACAAGCGTGGCGTGCCGGTGCGTTCGATCCTGGCGTCGGCCGCCGTGACGTTGATCGCGGTGTTGCTGAACTACCTGATCCCGCAAAACGCGCTGGAACTGTTGATGTCGTTGGTGGTAGCAACCCTGGTGATCAACTGGGCAATGATCAGCTTCTCGCATTTCAAGTTCCGCCAGCACATGAACAAGACCCGACAGACGCCGCTGTTCAAGGCCTTGTGGTACCCGTACGGCAACTACATTTGCCTGGCGTTCGTGGCGTTCATCCTCGGCGTGATGCTGCTGATTCCGGGCATCCAGATCTCGGTGTATGCGATTCCGGTGTGGGTCGCGTTCATGTGGATCTGCTACGGCATCAAGAACAAGCGTCGTGACCACGGCACTGCTGTTGTCGGTTCTGCGATCAAGTAGGCAAAGGATGACAACAAAAAAGCCGGCTTCTGCCGGTTTTTTTGTCTGCGGTCCTACGCGAGGTGGCGATAGACTGCCTTCAGCCAATCCAATCACATAGGAGCCAGGCATGGGCGAAGGGCAGACACATTATGAAATCGAAGGCGGGATGCTGGGTCGTGAAGATGTTCAAGCGCTGATTGACGGGAGCAACGTGCCATTGCGCTTCACGGGCGTGGACTTTACCGACGCTGATTTGTCGAGGCTGGTGCTGGATCACTGCGAGTTCCAGCGTTGCATATTGTTGCGCAGCCAGTTTCTCGGGGCGCGCCTGGAGGGAACGCAATGGAAGGGTTGTCGGGGTGCGCACGCGATTTTCGAAGCGGCACATCTGCTGGAGGCATCGTTCAGTAATTGTGATTTGAACAACACTCGATGGCAGCGAGCCAAACTGGCGCAAGTCAATTTCGACGGATGCAAGTTGACGGGCGCGAACTTCAGTCACTGTTCGAGCCTGGGCCTTTCATTCAGTGAAACGCGACTTAACAGTGCTTTCTTGCCGGGAATGTCATTTGCCAGGAGCACGCTGAGCAACCTGGATTTCTCTGAGGCGGACTTGAGCGATGCGGACTTTCGCAAGGCTGAGTTTGTCGATTGCAGCCTGGCGCATGCACGTATCAATGGGGCGACGTTTGCCGGTGCGGATTTGCGCGGTGCCGATTTGAGCGGTTTTCGGCTCAATGATGCCAAACTGTTCAAGGGTGCCGTGATTTCTCGCGCACAAGCCTCGATGCTGCTGTCGGAGTTGGGTTTATCTGTCGCATAGCGACCTGAGGTAGTGATTTTCCATGCTGGTGATTTCCAACAACGTGCATCTGCCGGATGCCGAGATCGAATTGACGGCCATTCGCGCACAAGGTGCCGGTGGGCAGAACGTCAATAAAGTCTCCAGCGCCGTGCATCTGCGCTTCGACATTCCGGCCTCGTCCTTGCCCGAGTTCTACAAGGAGCGGCTGTTGGCGCTGCGCGACAGTCGCATCACCAGCGAAGGTGTGTTGATCATCAAGGCCCAGCAGTACCGCACGCAGGAGCAGAACCGCGCCGACGCACTGGAGCGTCTGACCGAATTGATCCTCAGTGCCACCAAAGTCGAAAAGAAACGCCGCCCGACCAAGCCGACCCTCGGTTCGAAGAAACGTCGGCTCGAATCCAAGACCAAACGCGGCAGCATCAAGGCCGGGCGTGGCAAGGTGGATTTCTAGCGGGCTTCACGTTCTTCCCGATACTTTGGCGCCTGCCGGTACAAGTAAACGCTCAGCATCAATCCGCTCAAGGCGGCGAGGGCGGCGAACAGGAAGATCGAGGCAAAACCGAAGCCTGCCGCAATCGCACCCGCCAGCGGTCCGGTAATCCCCAGCGACAAATCGATGAACAGCGAATAAGCCCCGACCGCCGCGCCACGGCTGGAAGCGGGCACCAGGTTGACCGCTTCCACGCCCAAGGCCGGGAACACCAGCGAGAAACCGAAACCGCTCAGTGCCGCGCCAGCCAGTGCCCAATGAGCGTCCGGCGCGAGCCACAGCAGCAACAGCCCGAGGGTTTCCACCGAGAGGCAGGCAATTGCCACGCGAAAGCCGCCGAGGCGGTTGATCAGGTTACCGAACAGCAGTCGCGCACCGATAAAACTGGCGCCGAACAAGCTCAGGCACAGCACCGCGTTGGACCAATGCTGAGTCGCGTAGTACAGGGTAATGAAGGTCGCGATGGTGCCAAAGCCGATGGAGCCCAGCGCCAGACCGCAGCCATGAGGAAATACCCGTCCCAGCACATGCATGAACGGCAAACGTTCACCTGCGACAATCGGTGCCGCGGTTTTCGGCCAGGCCAGCGCCACGCCCAGCACGGCCAGCAGCACGATGCTCACGCCCATGCTCCACAAACCCAGTTGGCTCACCAGTAGCACCCCCAGCGGTGCGCCGACCGCCAACGCGCCATAACTGGCGATGCCGTTCCAGGAGATGACCTTGGCGGTGTTCGCCGCGCCGACGCGGCCGATGCCCCAGCCGATCGACCCGGAACCCACCAGACTTTCCGCGCTGCCGAGCACCAGACGACCGATCAACAGACTGATCAGGCTTAACGTCGGCAGGCTTTGGGTCCAGGCGGAAATCAGCATGAATACACCGCTCAAACCACAGCCGGCGAGGCCATACATCACCGCCAGTTTGCTGCCCTTGTTATCGATGATGCGCCCGGCGTACGGGCGGCTGAGCAGGGTGGCCAGGTATTGCACACTGATCACCAGCCCGGCGATCACGGCGCCGAAACCGAGGTCGCTGTGGACGTAGCCCGGCAGTACGGCCAGGGGAATGCCGATATTCAGGTAACCGATGAACGTGAACAGGACGATGGAGACAACTTGCAGCGTGACCGCCAAGGGGCGCTGGGTTTTTGACATGGGTAAAAGGTCCACGGGGCAGCAGGATAGATAGGCTGCTTATGATAGCGGCGTGGACAGTCGCGAGGCGTGAAAAAGTAAAACTATTTGCCGAACGGGATGAGTCAGGATTTTGCAGGGGCTACCAGTTGCGTCGTGACCAGGGCGGCCAGGGCGTTTTCTTCGCTGCCGAAGCGGGCCAGCAGGGCGGCTTGCTTCTCGGGGGAAAGGCGGTTCCAGATGTCGATCATCTTCTCGGCGGTGCCGATCAGGACGCTGGCCTGTGCTTCAGTAAAATCATCGCTCATGGTGCGGGGCTCGCGGTTCAGGCGGTGTGGAAAGCGCATATTAGCGCTTTCCACACGGTCTGGTGGTGCGGGTGTATCAGTCTTCGCTGTCGGCCTGGCGGCGTTCAGGTGCTTCTTTCGTCTCGGGCTGTTGGGCACCGGCTTGTTGCGTGGTTGTCTGCTCAGTTTCGTGCAGGCTTGGGAAGGGGAGATTAGGGATCTCGTGCATGTCGCGCTCCTCGCTAAGTCTGTTGATAGATCTGGTAGATCCGCGCTTTAAAAAAGCCTGGGCAGGATACAGCAGGAGAAATGACAAATAGACTTTTATGTCCACATGTTGCGACGGATGGGATTGTCTAGACAGGTCGATAAGAGGGGGCGACACACATTCAAATGTGGGAGCGGGCAAGCCCGCTCCCACAGGGGGACTTGCAGTGCTCGATGGTTATTTGCAAACGTCAGCGATGGCCTCGGCCAGCAGATCCAGGCGCGTCGCATCAATCCCGGCCACGTTCGCCCGGCCCGAGCTGACCATGTACACACTGTGATGCTCGCGCAGTTGCTTGACCTGCTCCGGCGACAAGCCGGTGTAGGAAAACATCCCGCGTTGCACGCCAATATGCGCAAACCGCTCGCGCAAGCCATGGGGTTCAAGTGCTTCGACCAGACCGCTGCGCAACTGGGCGATACGCAAACGCATGGCTTCCACTTCGTCGGCCCAGCGGCTTTTCAGCTCTGGATCGCCAAGGATGGTCGCGACCACGGCGGCGCCATGATCCGGTGGTGTCGACCACAGGTTGCGGGCGATGTTGGCCAGTTGGCTGCGGATATCCAGCAGCTTGTCGGCGGTTTGCGTGCAGACAATCAGCGCGCCGGTGCGGTCGCGGTACAGGCCGAAGTTCTTCGAGCAGGAACTGGTGATCAGCACTTCCGGCAACTCGGCGGCGAACAGCCGGGTCGACCAGGCATCTTGCTCCAGGCCGTCGCCAAAGCCCTGATAGGCGAAGTCGATCAGTGGCAGCAAATCACGACTGCGCACCACGTCCAGCACCCGGCGCCAATCGTCGTGGGACAGGTCGAAACCGGTCGGGTTGTGGCAGCAGGCGTGCAGCAGCACCACGTCGCCCTTGGGCGCTTCATTGAGCACCGCGAGCATCGCGTCCACATCCAGACGGTTATCGCTGCCCACGTACGGGTAGTGACTGACCTTGACCCCCGCTGCCGCGAAAATGGTTTCGTGGATCGGCCAGGTCGGGTTGCTCAACCATACGCCTCGGCCCGGCAGGCATTGGGCAATGAAATCGGCGCTCAAGCGCAGCGCGCCGGTGCCGCCCGGCGTCTGAGTGGCACCGGCCCGTTGCTCGGCGATCAGCGCCGAATCGGCGCCCAGCACCAACTCGTTGATGACCTTGCCGAACGCAGCATCGCCGTGACCGCCGATGTAGGTCTTGGTGGCTTGGCGATCCACTAGGCGCTGCTCGGCAAGCTTCACCGCTTCGAGGATGGGCGTCAGGCCCTGGGCATCTTTATAGACACCCACGCCAAGGTCGAATTTGCGCGGGTTGGGGTCCTGCGCATAGGCCTCCATCAGGCCGAGAATCGGGTCGCCGGGTACTCGGCCGATGGCGTCGAAATGCATTATTTGCGGCCCTCGGCGTCTTTGGCCACTTCGTCGGTGCGCGCGGCCATGATGAAATCGTTGCGGTGCAGGCCCTTGATGGAGTGGCTCCACCAGGTCACGGTGACTTTGCCCCACTCGGTCAGCAGGCCCGGGTGGTGACCTTCGGCCTCAGAGATTTCGCCGACCGCGTTGGTGAACGCCAGCGCGTGTTTGAAGTTCTTGAACAGAAAAACTTTTTCCAACTGCATCACGCTGTCGCGGACTTCGATGTTCCAGTCAGGGATCTGCTTGATCAGGATCGGCAATTCTTCGTCGCTGACCTGAGGGGCATCGGCGCGGCAGGCTTCGCAGTGGGCTTGGTTTAATGTGGACATGATGTGTTCCTGAAATCGAGTGTTTTGAAAAACGGTCGTCAGTGGGACCACGCTAAAGCAAAGCGGCGATCCGTAACAGACTCACTTGATGCCAAAAGGCGCGGGTCACGCAGCTTTTGGCGGAAATTTCGGTGCGTGCAATCCAAGCTGCATGCCTTGTTTGACCATGCCAATGATGTCTTCGTGGGCCAGGTCGAACAGGCGCTTGAGGTTCGGCAGGACAAAGTACAACGGTTGCAGAATGTCGATGCGGTATGGCGTGCGCATGCATTCCAGCGGGTCGAAGGCCTGATGCTCAGGTGCGTCCGACAGGGAATAAACGGTTTCTTTGGGCGAGGACAGAATGCCGCCGCCATAGATGCGCAGGCCTTGCGATGTGTCGACCAGGCCGAACTCGATGGTCATCCAGTACAGACGCGCCAGGTACACCCGTTCTTCCTTGGAAGCCTGTAGGCCGAGTTTGCCGTAGGTGTGGGTGAATTCGGCGAACCAGGGGTTGGTCAGCAGCGGACAGTGGCCAAAGATTTCGTGGAAAATGTCTGGCTCTTGCAGGTAATCCAGCTCTTCGCGGGTACGAATGAAGGTCGCCACCGGAAACTGTTTGCTCGCCAGTAATTCGAAAAAGGTCTGGAAGGGAATCAGTGCGGGGACTCGGGCAACCTGCCAGCCGGTGGTTTCACCGAGGACTTTGTTGATTTCACCGAGTTGCGGAATGCGGTCGTGGGGCAGACCGAGTTTTTCGATACCGTCCAGGTATTCCTGGCACGCACGGCCCTCGACCACTTTCAGCTGGCGAGTGATCAGCGTGTTCCACACCGCGTGTTCTTCGGCGGGGTAGTCGATAAAACCTTGCGCATCGGGCTCGCGAGCCACGTATTGCGTCTGCTTCATGCTGCTCTCCTGCTAGGGGATTCGTTCTTGTTATGTGTACAGCTATGGACCTAGAAATACCCCAAGGTGTGCGGTGTTGCAGCAGGTGATTCCCGTTATGCGTAGGAAAAGTCCGTGCTTTTTGTAAAGTATTCGTTACGGATTGGCCGCTATGGCGCAAGTATTGAGTTCTCAGGGTTTGAAATACGCTCTACCTGTCACATAATCTTGACGACTAACTGAGCCGCTCGGCAAAAAATGTCCGAGGGCACTGCGAATACCCCACAGGTTGTGCGCCAGGCATCAACCTCACTCACCGCTTTTTCGGGCCTTTATATGCGCATCAAAGTTCACTGCCAGAACCGCATCGGTATCCTGCGCGACATTCTCAACCTGTTGGTCGAGTACGGGATCAACGTCGCTCGCGGCGAAGTGGGCGGTGAACATGGCAATGCGATCTATCTGCACTGCCCGAACCTGATCAATATTCAGTTCCAGGCGTTGCGCCCGAAGTTCGAGGCGATTGGCGGGGTATTCGGCGTCAAGCGCGTAGGGCTGATGCCTAGCGAGCGTCGGCACATGGAGCTCAATGCCTTGCTCGGTGCCCTGGAGTTTCCGGTGCTGTCGATCGACATGGGCGGCTCCATCGTCGCGGCCAACCGTGCGGCGGCGCAGTTGCTCGGGGTGCGGGTGGATGAGGTGCCGGGGATTCCGCTGTCGCGGTACGCCGAGGACTTCGATTTGCCGGAGCTGGTGCGCGCCAACAAGTCACGGATCAACGGCTTGCGGGTGAAGGTCAAGGGGGATGTGTTTCTCGCCGACATCGCGCCGTTGCAATCGGAACATGACGAAAGCGAGGCCATGGCCGGCGCGGTGTTGACGTTGCACCGGGCGGACCGGGTGGGCGAGCGCATCTATAACGTGCGCAAGCAGGAATTGCGCGGGTTCGACAGCATTTTCCAAAGCTCGAAAGTGATGGCGGCGGTGGTTCGCGAAGCGCGACGCATGGCACCGCTGGATGCGCCGCTGTTGATAGAGGGCGAAACCGGCACCGGCAAAGAGTTGTTGGCGCGGGCCTGTCACTTGGCGAGCCCGCGTGGGCAATCACCGCTGATGGCGCTCAACTGCGCCGGTCTGCCGGAGTCCATGGCCGAGACCGAACTGTTCGGCTACGGCCCTGGTGCCTTCGAAGGAGCGCGGGCCGAAGGCAAGCTCGGGCTGTTGGAGCTGACGGCGGGCGGTACGTTGTTTCTCGATGGCGTCGGCGAAATGAGCCCGCGCTTGCAGGTGAAATTGCTGCGCTTTCTGCAGGACGGTTGCTTCCGTCGTGTCGGCAGCGATGAAGAGGTTTATCTGGATGTGCGGGTGATCTGCGCGACTCAAGTGGACTTGTCCGAGCTGTGTGCTCGCGGTGAGTTTCGCCAGGATTTGTATCACCGCTTGAACGTGCTCTCGTTGCACATTCCGCCGTTGCGCGAATGCCTCGACGGATTGGCGCCGTTGGTGGAGCATTTCCTCGATCAGGCCAGTCGGCAGATCGGTTGCCCGTTGCCGAAACTGGCCCCGGCGGCGATGGAGCGGCTCAGTCACTATCACTGGCCGGGCAATGTGCGGCAGTTGGAGAACGTGCTGTTTCAGGCGGTTTCCCTGTGCGAGGGCGGGACAGTCAAAGCCGAGCACATTCGTCTTCCGGATTACGGTGTGCGTCAGCCCCTTGGCGATTTCTCCCTCGAGGGCGGGTTGGACGAGATTGTCGGGCGCTTCGAGAAAGCCGTGCTGGAGCGCTTGTATTCCGAGCATCCGAGCAGTCGGCAATTGGGCAAGCGGCTGGGGGTTTCGCATACCACTATTGCTAATAAGTTGCGTGAGTACGAAGTCGGTAAAGACAACACCTGACTGATCGTTCCCACGCTCTGCGTGGGAATGCAGCCCGGGACGCTCTGCGTCCCAAGAGCGGACGCGGAGCGTCCATTGAGGCATTCCCACTCAGAGCGTGGGAACGATCAGGTGACGGAAACTGAGGATTGCCGCGAAGCGGCATAACACCGCCGGTTTTTCGTCTTCGATACATTCCCCCCATCCCCTCTGAAACCCTCAAGTCCCTTGTTTGCCGGGCCCTGCGCCGCCAGAAAAAAGTTGGTCTGCAAATTGCTTATGGCTCAGCAGTACAGCGGTGGGCGGCAAACGTCCGGCATGCAGAGGAAAGAGTGTGGACAAGTACCTTTATGTGGCAATGACCGGCGCCAGCCAGAATGCACTGGCGCAGAAGGCTCATGCCAACAACCTGGCGAACATCTCTACCAACGGTTTTCAGAAGGACCTGGAACAGGCCCGTTCGATGCCGGTGTTTGGTGACAGCTTTCCGGCGCGTGCGTTTGCCATGAGCGAACGTCCGGCCACCGACTTCTCTGCGGGCACGCTGGTGGAAACCGGTCGCGACCTCGATGTCGCGGTGCAAGGCAATGGCTGGATTGCCGTGCAGAACCCCGATGGCGGTGAAAGCTACGTGCGCACCGGCAGCCTGAACGTTGACGCCCTGGGCGTGCTGCGCGCCGGTAACGGTATGCCGGTGATGGGCAATGGCGGGCCGATTGCCGTGCCGCCCGAGCAGCAAGTCGAAGTCGGCGAAGACGGCACCATCAGCATCCGTGCGATGGGCGAAGGCCCGCGGGTGATGGCCGAAGTCGACCGCATCAAACTGGTCAACCCGGACTTCAAGAACATGACCAAAGGCCTGGACGGTTCGATCCACACCCAGGACGGCAAGCCGGCGCAAGCCGATGCCAACGTCAAGCTGGTGTCCGGGTTCCTTGAGTCGAGCAACGTCAATGCCGTGGAAGAAATGACCTCGGTGCTGGCGCTGGCCAAGCAGTTCGAGCTGCACATCAAGATGATGAACACCGCCAAAGACGATGACCAGGCCATGGCTCGGGTCTTGCAGATCAGCTAATTATCAGAACGTCGCGCCGTAAAACAGGCGCACGAGGAGAATCGAATGCTTCCGGCTCTATGGGTTGCCAAAACAGGTCTGTCCGCCCAGGACACCAACCTCACCACCATTTCCAACAACCTGGCGAACGTATCGACCACGGGTTTCAAACGTGACCGCGCCGAGTTCCAGGACTTGCTGTATCAGGTCAAACGCCAACCAGGCGCCCAGTCGACCCAGGACAGCGAACTGCCGTCGGGTCTGCAAGTGGGTACCGGTGTGCGCATCGTCGGCACCCAGAAAAACTTCACCGCCGGCAGCCTGCAAACCACCGAACAGCCGTTGGACATGGCCATCGACGGTCGTGGTTTCTTCCAGATCCTGCAGCCCGATGGCACCACGTCCTACACCCGTGACGGTACCTTCCACCTGGATTCCAACGGCCAGATCGTCAACGCCAGCGGCTTCGCCCTGGAACCGGCCATTGTCATTCCGAACAACGCCCAGACGTTCACCGTTGGCCGTGACGGCACCGTGTCCATCACCGTTGCCGGCAACCCGGCCGCCCAGGTGATCGGCAACCTGCAAACCGCCGACTTCATCAACCCGGCCGGTCTGCAAGCGGTGGGTAACAACCTGTTCCTGGAAACCGCTGCCAGTGGCGCGCCGCAAGTCGGCACCCCGGGCCTGGCCGGTTTCGGCACCACGCTGCAGAACACCCTGGAAACGTCCAACGTCAGCACCGTTGAAGAAATGGTCAACATGATCACCACTCAGCGCGCCTACGAGATGAACTCCAAAGTGATCTCCACCGCCGACCAGATGCTCTCGTTCGTAACGCAGAATCTGTAATCAAGTCTATGAGGCGGCCATGAGGTCGCCTGCAACACCGTGAGGTAGGGTCATGAATCGCTTCGTATCTGTTCTGGCACTGAGTGGGGTCGCCGCGCTGGCGGGGTGCGTCGGTCCGACGCCAAAGCCCAATGACCCTTACTACGCCCCGGTGTTGCCGCGCACGCCGCTGCCGGCTGCCGCCAATAACGGCTCGATCTACCAGGCCGGTTTCGAACAGAACCTGTACAGCGACCGCAAGGCGTTCCGGGTCGGTGACATCATCACCATCACCCTGAACGAGCGCACCCAGGCGAGCAAGAACGCCAACTCTCAGGTCGACAAGACCAGCAAGGCCAGCATCGGTCTGTCCTCGCTGTTTGGTACGGTGCCCAGCGTGAACAACCCGTTAGACACTGGTGATCTCAGTCTGAACGCCGGCTACAGCGGCGATCGCGCGACCAAGGGTGACAGTAAAGCCGGGCAGGGCAACAGCCTGACCGGTTCGATCACCGTGACTGTCGCCGACGTGTTGCCCAACGGCATCATCGCCGTGCGCGGCGAGAAGTGGCTGACCCTCAATACCGGTGATGAGCTGGTGCGGATTGCCGGCCTCGTTCGCGCCGATGACATCGCCACCGACAACACCGTATCGTCGACTCGCGTTGCCGATGCGCGCATCACCTATTCGGGCACCGGCGCGTTTGCCGATGCGAGTCAGCCAGGCTGGTTCGACCGTTTCTTCCTCAGCCCGCTGTTCCCTTTCTAGGTGGCTTTCCAGTTGAGCATGTTGAACTTCAAACACCTGATGGTGGGTGCCCTGTTGCTGACGGCGGCTTTCGATGCACAAGCCGAGCGGCTGAAGGATATCGCCAGTATTTCCGGCGTGCGTTCCAACCAATTGATCGGCTACGGCCTGGTGGTCGGGCTTAACGGCACCGGTGACCAGACGACCCAGACCCCGTTCACCCTGCAGACCTTCAACAACATGCTCTCGCAGTTCGGCATCAAGGTACCGGCAGGTTCCGGTAACGTGCAGCTGAAGAACGTTGCGGCGGTATCGATCAGCGCCGACTTGCCGGCGTTCGCCAAGCCAGGTCAGCAGATAGATATCACCGTGGCGTCCATCGGTAACTCCAAGAGCCTGCGCGGCGGCACCTTGCTGTTGACGCCGCTCAAAGGTATCGACGGCAACGTCTACGCCGTCGCTCAGGGCAACCTGGTGGTCGGCGGTTTCGATGCCGAGGGTCGTGACGGTTCCAAGATCACCGTCAACGTTCCGTCGGCCGGCCGCATCCCTGGCGGTGCGTCGGTCGAACGTGCCGTGCCGAGCGGTTTCAATCAGGGCAACACCCTGACCCTGAACCTCAACCGTTCGGACTTCACCACCGCCAAGCGCATCGTCGACAAGATCAACGACATGCTCGGCCCAGGCGTCGCTCAGGCCATCGACGGTGGCTCGATCCGCGTGACCGCGCCACTCGATCCGAGCCAGCGGGTCGACTATTTGTCGATCCTCGAAAACCTCGAAGTCGATCCGGGTCAGGCGGTGGCGAAAGTCATCATCAACTCGCGCACCGGCACCATCGTGATCGGCCAGAACGTCAAGGTTTCGCCGGCCGCTGTGACCCACGGCAGCCTGACCGTGACCATTACCGAAGACCCGATCGTCAGCCAGCCCGGCCCTCTGTCCAACGGGCAGACGGCGGTCGTGCCGCGCTCGCGGGTCAACGCTCAGCAAGAAGCCAAGCCGATGTTCAAGTTCGGCCCGGGCACCACCCTCGACGAGATCGTCCGTGCGGTGAACCAGGTCGGCGCGGCACCGGGTGACTTGATGGCGATCCTCGAAGCGCTGAAACAGGCTGGCGCGTTGCAAGCCGACTTGATCGTGATCTGAGGACGGCGATCATGGATATGCGCAAAAGCGGTCTGGTCAGCAGCAGCGATTCGGGTTCCTACTCGGACCTGAATCGCCTGAACCAGCTCAAGGTTGGCGACAAGAACAGCGATGCGAACATGCGCAAAGTGGCGCAGGAATTCGAGTCGCTGTTCCTTGGTGAAATGCTCAAGTCCATGCGCTCGGCCACCGAAGCGCTGGGCCAGGACAACCCGCTCAATACGCCGGCGGCCAAGCAGTACCAGGAAATGTACGACCAGCAGTTGGCCGTTTCCCTGTCCCGCGAGGGCGGCGGTATTGGCCTGGCGGACGTGCTGATGCGCCAGATGTCGAAGAACAAACCGATGGCGCAGGGGGAGGCCGCGGCAGCGTCTGCCGCCAAGCAGGCCGCCGCGCAAGCTGCCGTGGAAACGCCGATTGCCGCCGGTACGGTCGCCACCAACGGGCCGCTGTCGCGCCTCAATGGCGAGCGCCCGCTGTGGGCTTCGCGTTCGGTGAAGGCGCCAGCCAGTGCGGGCGAGGGCACTCACCGCAATGACATGGCGCTGATCAATCAGCGGCGTCTGGCATTGCCACCGAAACTGGCCGACCGTTTGCTCGCCGGGCTGGTGCCATCTGCATCGGTATCGACATCGACCACGGCGACGACCGCCACCGCAGCGCAGAACAAAATCCAGGTGCCGCCGAGCACCACGACCGGTTCCGGCTCTCTGTACAACGGCGATTGGCTGGCTTCGCAAACGGACACGACATCCAGCGGGCGTCTGCAGATTTATGGTCGTGCCATGGCTCAAATCCCACTGGCACCGGCGAAGAAAGCCTTCAGCTCCGCCGACGAATTCGTCAACACCATGCTGCCAATGGCCAAAGAGGCTGCCGACCGTATCGGCGTCGATCCGCGTTACCTGGTGGCTCAGGCTGCCCTGGAAACCGGTTGGGGCAAATCGGTCATGCGCGCCCAGGATGGCAGCAGTAGCCACAACCTGTTCGGCATCAAGGCCAGCAGTAACTGGAAGGGCGATTCGGCGCGGGCGATCACCAGCGAATTCAGAAATGGCCAGATGGTCAAGGAGACGGCCGAGTTCCGTTCCTACGCCTCTTACAAGGACAGCTTCCATGACCTTGTGACGCTGCTGCAAAGCAATAATCGCTATCAAGATGTGCTGAAGGCGGCCGATAACCCAGAACAGTATGTACGCGAGTTGCAAAAAGCCGGGTATGCAACCGACCCGGATTACGCAAGCAAGATTTCGCAGATAGCCAAGCAGATGACGAGTTACCAAAACTACGCTGCGGCGGGCGCTTCCACGAATTTATAAGGTCTGAATCATGAGTTTGCTCAATATCGGGATGTCGGGTCTGTCTACCAGTCAGGCCGCTCTAACGACCACCGGCAACAACATTGCCAACGTCGACACCGCCGGTTATTCGCGTCAGCAAACCGTGCAGAGCACCAGTGCTTCCAATCAATACGGCAACGTATTCATCGGCACCGGCACGACGCTGGCGGATGTTCGCCGGGTATACAACGCTTACCTCGACTCCCAATTGCAGACCGCCACCTCGCTCAACAGTGAAGCGTCCTCGTACCTGACCCCGGCTACTGCGCTGGACTCGACGCTCTCCGACACCAACACCGGGCTAACCGGTGTGCTGCAGAAGTTTTTCACCTCGATGCAGGGTGTGTCGTCATCGGCGACCGACGATACCTCTCGCCAGTCGGTGCTGACCAGTGCCAAGGCATTGAGCAACCGCTTCAATACCATTGCCCAGCAGTTAAACGACCAGAACACCACGATCAACGGCAGCCTGGCGGACATGGCGTCGCAGGTGAACAAGCTGGCCACCTCGATTGCCAACCTCAACCAGAAAATTGGCGAAGTCTCCACCAGCGGCGGCGAGCCAAATGACCTGCTCGACAGCCGTAACGAAGCGGTGCGCCAACTGTCCGAGATGATCGGTGCGCAGGTCGTCGAGCGCGGTAGCAACTATGACGTCTATGTCGGCAGTGGCCAACCGCTGGTGATGGGCAACACCACCAATACCCTGGAAACCGTACCGAGCAAGACCGATCCAACCCGTTCCGCGCTGCAGATGAACCGTGGCTCCAGCACAGTCGACATCACCTCGGTGGTCAGTGGCGGTGAAATCGGTGGTTTGCTCACCTACCGCAGTGAAGTGCTCGACCCTTCGCTCAACGAACTGGGACGTGTGGCCCTGGTGGTCGCTGACCAGATCAATAGCCAGCAGGCCCAGGGCATCGACAAGAACGGCGATTTCGGCACCGCGATTTTCAACAACATCAACAGTGCCGAACTGATCAGTCAGCGCAGCGTTGCCAAGGCGAGCAACAGCACGGGCTCCGGAAATCTGGACGTCACCATCAGTGACACCGGCAAGCTGACCACCAGCGACTATCAGGTGACGTTTACCACCGCCACCGACTACAGCGTCAAGCGTTCCGATGGCACCGACATGGGCGCCTTCAGCACCTTGACCACGCCAGCTCCGGTGATCGACGGCTTCAGCCTGGCGCTGAACGGCGGTGCCCTGAGTGCCGGCGATACCTTCAAGGTGACGCCGACCCGTAATGCCGCCAGTTCGATTCAGACCGTCCTCACCGATCCGAAAAAGATCGCGGCTGCCGCCCCGTTGACCGGCGTCACCAGCGCCAGCAACAAGGGCACGTACACCCAGCCGACCCTGACCAGCAAAGTGGACATCTACGACGCTACGGCCAGCGCCGACCTGCAGACCGGGATCAAGTATTCGACGCCGGTCAAGCTGGTTTTCGATGCCGCCGCCAGCGGAACCCAGGGCTACACGCTCTATGATGCCAAGGGTAACAACATTGGCACGGGCACCATCGTTCCCGGCCAAAGCAACACCCTGAGCCTGCAAGTGGGCATGGTCGATGCCAGCGGCAACGCGATCAACGATACCTCCGGTGTGCAGAAGTCCTTCACCTTCGAGACCACCGTCGGCGGCACTCCGAATGCAAACGAGAGCTTCACCGTTTCCCTGACGGGAGCGGCTTCATCGGATAACCGCAACGCCCAGGCCATCAGCGACTTGCAGACCAAGCAAACCGTCGATACCGGCTCTACGAGCGGGGGCATCAGCCTGACCGATGCCTACAACAAGCTGGTGACTAACGTGGGGACCAAGGCTGCCCAGGGCAAGTCCGACAGCGAAGCCACCACGGCTCTGCTGACCCAGGCCAAGAGTGCCCGCGACTCGGTGTCCGGCGTCAACCTCGATGAAGAAAGCGCCAACCTGGTCAAATACCAGCAGTACTACACCGCGTCTTCGCAGATCATCAAGGCTGCGCAGGAAATCTTCAGCACGCTGATCAACAGTCTTTAAGGAGTCGTAGTTCATGCGCATTTCTACCGCTCAGTATTTCGAAACCACCGCTGCCAACTACCAGCGCAACTACAACAACGTGATCAAGACCGGTGCCGAAGCCAGTAGCCTGACCCGCATCAATACCGCCGCCGATGATCCGCTCGGTGCCGGCCGTTTACTGGAATTGGGTCAGCAGAGCGCGATGCTCGATCAGTACAACAGCAACATCAGCTCGACCAAAAGTGCGTTGAGCCTGCAGGAAACCACGTTGAGTTCCATTGGCACCGCCTTGCAGCGGGCCAAGGAAATCGCCCTCAGTGCCAACAACGGCAATGCCACCGACGATGACCGTAAAGCCTATGCAGCGGAGTTGAGCCAGATCCAGCAACAAGTCATGGGCCTGATGAACTCCAAGGATTCGGCCGGTAGCTACCTGTTCTCCGGTTCGAAAGCCGACACCGCGCCGTACTCGCAGAACTCCGACGGCACCTACACCTACAACGGCGACCAGAGCAGCATCAACCTGGGGATCGGCGATGGTTTGTCGGTGGCCACCAACACCACGGGCTGGGATGCGTTCCAGCAGACCATCAACACCAGCCGTACCCTGACCACCATGACCGCTCCGGCGGTGGATGATGGTCGAGTGGTCCTGTCCAATGGTCAGGTGAGCACCAGCGCGACGTACAACTCCACGTTCGCCGCAGGCGAGCCGTACACCGTCAGCTTCCTGAGCAGCACCCAGCTGCAGATCACCGATGCGCTGGGTAACGACGTGACCACCGAAGCCAGTCAGAACGGCGTGATCAGCAACAGCAACGGTGCCAACCAGGTGGTCAACTTCCGTGGTGTTGATCTGAACCTGAACATCAACCTTCAGGCGGGTGACGTTGCGGACACGGTCATTGCCGGTCACAGCTTTCAGTTGTCGGCCAAGCCGGACACCTTCAATGCCTCGCGCAGTGCCGGTAATTCGTCGACGACGGTCATCACCGGCTCCAGCGTGACCGACCCGGTTGCCTACAACAGCGCATTTCCGGCGGGCGGGGCGATCCTCAAGTTCACCAGCGCCACCGCCTTCGACTTGTACGCGGCGCCGATTACCACCGACAGCCAGCCGGTGTCTTCGGGTACCGTGGCGGCCGGCACCGCCACGGCGGCGGGCGTGACCTTCACACTGAGTGGCACACCGGCAACCGGCGACCAGTTTCCGATCCAGTCCAACAATCACCAGACCCAGAACGTGCTCGACACCCTGGGTCAGATGATCACCGCCCTGAATGCGCCGGTCGATGGGAGTACGACGGCCAAGCAGAGTTTTCAGTCGGCCATGGAATCGGGGCTGGCTAACCTGGACAGCGCCACCGACCAGTTGGGTTCGGCAGTGACCTCGATCGGCGCGCGCGGCCAGTCGCTGGATGATCAAGCCACGAGCAACCAGAGCCTGAGCATGGCGAACACCGCGACCCAGTCGTCGATTCGTGACTCCGACCCGGCCGAAGTGATGACCCGCCTGACCTTGCAGCAGACCATGTTGCAGGCAGCACAACTGGCGTTCAGCAAGATCTCTCAGTTGGGTTTGTTCAACAAACTCTGACGGTGACCGGGCGCCAAGGCGCCCTTCATTTTCGCCGCCGTATACCCACCGTCTTTTTTCAGCGGTTTGCAAGGGGCTCATTCCACCGAGTGGGCTCCCGCCGCTTGAGAGCCCCGCGCCGTGAATCCAGCCCCTCTAGTCAGTCTTGTCATTCCTGCCTTCAATCCACGCTTTTTCAGTCGGGCGTTGCAGGGCGCGCTGGAGCAAAGCTACATCAACCTCGAAATCATCGTCTGCGACGACAGCCGTGGTGATGAGATCAAGGGCATGGTCGATAGTCTGTCCGGGCGCTTCGGGGTCGATGTGCGCTATGTGCGCAACCCGCAGACCCTGGGGCTGGTCGGCAACCTGCAGGCATGCCTGGCCGAGGCTCAAGGCGAGTTCATCAAGTTCCTGTGCGACGACGATCAACTGTTCCCGGCTTGCATTGAACGCCAGGCCCAGGTACTGGCCGAGCACCAGGATGTGAACCTGGTCCTGGCGCAGCGGATGTTCTGGGATGCCGATGACTTCCAGTTGCCGGCGCGCCTGGAAAACAGCCCGCTGGCACCGACCTGCAGCCTGTTCAAGGGCGAAGACCTGCTGGCGATTTTCGAGAATTTCCCGAGCAATTTCCTCGGCGGCTTCAGCAACGCGCTGTTCCGTCGGGCGGATGTGCTGGAACTCCTGCCGGCCCTGACCCAGCCGGCTCATTGCTTTGTCGCGACCCTGGATTTCGCCCTGTACGTGTGTCTGGTGCGGCGCGGTAATGTGGTCGTGCTCAACCATGTGTTGAGTGTCGAGCGCCTGTATCCGGGACGCCTGACCCGTCAACAGCCGATGCTGGAAGCAGCGGCGGCGGAGATGCAATGGCTGGTGCAGATGCTCAAGGCGCGCAGCGGAGAATCCGCACCGGCGCCGGGCTGGGTCCGCTATGTGCCTTACACCAAGGCCCATCAGGCGCCGCGTGTCTGGGAGGAGCTGCCATTGAGCCGCTCCCTCGGCACCAAGCAGACCACGCAGCAGTGGCGGGTGGGGATCGCCAGCGAAAGCTTCCACGATCTGTACCGCCAGTGGCTGGACTGCCGCACCCTGAGCGATGTGCAGCGCACCTTGCTGCCCGACACGCTGGCCGGTTGGCGTCGGCAGCCGAAGATCGTTCCGGTGATCATTGACCGGCAGGGCGGCCGCGCCAGCCTCGATGTCACGCTGCAAAGCCTTGAAGGGCAGCTCTATGCGCCGGAGCTGGTGCTGGTATTGTCCGCTGCCTGCACCGAAGCGGCTCTTGAAGAGCGGGTGTTCAGCCTGCCGTTGCAGGACGACTGGCAGCAGCAACTCAATGAACTGTTGCCCCAGCTCGAAGGCGCGCACTGGTTCTATTTGCTGCGTGCCGGCGATCGCCTGATGGAATCGGCGCTGCTGATGCTGGCGGAGCGCATCGTCACCTCGCCTGAGGCTCAGTGCATCTACAGCGACGAAGGCGGCCTGCGCGAAGGCGAGTCGTCGGACCCGGTCTTCAAGCCGGACTTCAACCTGGATTTCATGCGCAGCTACCCCTATGTCGGACGCGCCCTGGCATTCGATCGCCAGCGTTTCCTGGAAACCGGAGGCTTCGATTCGGCCTATGGCGAGCTGGCGCCGCACGATGTGCTCTGGCGCATGGTGGAAAATGGTGGAACCGGGGTGGTCGAGCATGTGGCCGAGATTCTCGTCGAGTCGCAGTTCTCCCTGTCTCAATGGTTGTCCTTGCCTGAAGTGACCGTGCTCAACCCAGTGGTCCTCGAGGCTCACCTGCAACGCCTGGGTGTGGCTCACCGAATCGGCGAAGGCAGCATGCCGCTGCTCAACCGTGTCGACTACCTGCACGCCGAGCGACCGTTGGTGTCGATCGTCATTGTCTGCAAGGACCAATTGGCGGTCGTGCAACGTTGCGTGGAAAGCCTGTTGGAGAAAACCCTCTACAGCGAATACGAACTGTTGTTGGTGGATAACGCCAGCGAAACCGCCGAGGCCCGTGCCTGGCTGGCCGGCATGGCGCAACTGGGCAGCGACCGGCTGCGGGTGCTGGAGTATCCGGCCCAAGGCAATGCTGCAGCGATTAACAACTTCGCGGCGCGGCAGGCACGCGGCGAGTATGTGCTGATGCTCAACGCCTATGCCGTGATCACCGAAGGTGACTGGCTGGACGCGCTGCTCAATCACGCGCAGCGTCCGGAAGTGGGGATTGTCGGGGCCAAGCTGTTCAATTCCGTGGGTCGTGTGCTGCATGCCGGTCTGATTCTCGGCCTGCAGGGGCCGGCCGGGGTGCCGTTCTGCGGCGAGACTCTGGATGCGGCCGGTTATATGCATCGGCTGCAGATCGCCCATGACCTGAGTGCGGTAGGTGGCGATTGCCTGATGATCCGTAAGGAAATCTTCGACCACGTCGGCGGCCTGGACGAGCTGAACTTCGCCCATAGTCTCAACGAGGTGGACCTGTGCCTGCGGGTGCGTGAAAACGGCTATCTGGTGGTCTGGACCCCTTATGCCCTGGTGGCCCTCGGAGCGCAGCCGGTATTGGAACTGGATGACTCGGTCCGCGAATCCCGGGGCAAGGAACAGGAGTTGTTCTACCAGCGCTGGTTGCCGGTGGTGGCCCGCGATCCTGCCTATAACCCAAGCCTGATGTTGCAGAGTCTGGGTGGTTCGAGTTTCAGACTGGAGCCGGGCCTGACCAGCGGTTGGACGCCCTTTAGCAGTCGCCAGTTGCCACAGGTGCTGGCATTGCCGATCAACGCCTCGGCGATCGGGCATTATCGCGTGACGCAACCGCTGATCGAGCTGGAAGCCGCAGGCCGGGCCGTGGGGCGAATTCACTATGACCTGCCGTCGATCATCGAGGTCGAGCGCCAGTCTCCTGACGTGATCGTGTTGCAGGGGCGGTATTCCGAAGCGCCGATCAACGAAATCGTCGGCCTGAAAACCTACTCCAATGCCCGACGCATCTTCGAACTCGATGACTATGTCATCAACGTTCCGCACAAAAACGCCCACGTGCGCAATATGCCTGACCGTGCCGAGATGGAACGCCTGGTGCATTGGGGGATCAGCCTGTGCGATCGGGTGGTGGTCTCGACCGCGCCACTGGCCAATGCCCTGTCGTCCATGCACACGGACATTCGCGTGGTGCCGAATATGCTCACTCCCCATGTCTGGAAGGGGCTGAGCAGCCAGCGCCGCACCTCGAAAAAACCTCGGGTCGGTTGGGGCGGTGGCACCAGTCACCATGGCGACCTGGCGGTGATTGCCGATGTGGTCCGTGAACTGGCCAATGAAGTCGATTGGGTGTTCTTCGGCATGTGCCCGGATGATTTGCGCCCTTACATGCATGAGTTCCATGGGGTGATCGGGCTGGATGTCTACCCGGCGAAGCTGGCCAGCCTGAATCTGGACCTGGCGTTGGCTCCGCTCGAGTTCCATATATTCAATGACTGCAAGAGCAACCTGCGTCTGCTGGAATACGGGGCTTGCGGCTATCCGGTGATCTGCACCGACACTGAGGCCTATCGTGGGTATTTGCCATGTACCCGGATCAAAACCAACAGCACGGATGAGTGGCTGCAAGCCATCCGCATGCACCTGGCTGACCCGGACGCCAGCTACCGCATGGGCGATGAATTGCGTGAGATCGTCCTGCGCGACTATATGTTGCGCGGCGACAACCTGCGCTACTGGGAAAACGGTTGGTTGGCGGACTGATCGTTTCACCTGGCTCTTGAAAAGAAGGCGACCTTGGGTCGCCTTTCTGTTGCCTGCAGATTCAAGCTTCAGGCTCCAGCGGTCGATAGCTGCCCAAGGATTTTGTTTTTTCTCACCAAGGCACGGAAGAAGATATGGCAGTTATTAATGGAGCAAACGGCACGGATACGCTGATCGGTACGAATGAGGATGACGTCATCAATGGACGGCGCGGCGATGATGTCTTGATCGGCGGCGCCGGCGCGGACACGCTCGACGGCGGCGCGGGATTCGATACGGCGGATTATTCCTGGTCCATGGCCGGCGTCAACATCGACCTGCGCAGCGGCGTCAGCCAGCCTGGGATCGGCGGTGATGCCGAAGGCGATACGCTGAAAAACATCGAGAAAGTCATTGGCAGCGAATTCGATGACACCTTTACCACCACGTTGGCTGGCCGGACCTTTGAAGGTGGACGGGGCAACGACACGTACATCGTCAATGCGGGCGGCGGCAAAATCATTGAGGAAAGCGGTTGGGGTGGTGGTTATGACGATCAGGTCCTGACCCGCCTGGCTCACTACCGGCTGGACGAGAATATCGAACGCCTGACCTATACCGGCACCGGCAAATTCACCGGTTACGGCAATGCCAGCGATAACGTGATCACCGGCGGTGCCGGTAACGATGTGCTGCTGGGTGGCGGCGGTGCCGACCATTTGATCGGCGGCACAGGTTGGGATACCGCGAGCTACACCGACAGCACCGAGGGCATGACTTTCGATCTGAAGTTCGGTTACAACACTTCCGGTATCGCCGTCGGCGATACGTTCACCGATATCGAAGCGATCCGCGGCTCGAACTACGACGACGTGTTTATCAGTGGTGCCGCGTTCAAGGCGTTGGACGGCGCCGATGGTTTTGACACGGTGGACTACTCGATGTCGGAAGCGGGGATCACCCTCGATATCCGTAACGGCGTGGGCAAACCGGGCATTGGCGGCGACGCCGAAGGCGTTACGCTGAAAAACATCGAGCACGTCATTGGCACCCTCTGGGATGACGTCTACGTTATCAACTCCCGCGGTATCACGATCTCCGAGCGCAACATCTCTGCGGGCACCGACGAGATCCGTACCAGTCTGGCCTCCTACACCATGGACGCCAACATCGAAGCGCTGACCTATACCGGAGAAGGCTCGTTTACCGGTTATGGCAATGCCGGCGACAACACCCTCACCGGCGGCGCCGGTAACGACGTGCTGGTGGGCGGCGAGGGCGCGGACCACCTGGTCGGCGGCGCTGGCCTGGACACCGCGAGCTACGCCGACAGCACAGAAGGTGTGACGGTTGACCTGATATCCGGGCAGCGGAGCACAGGCGTGGCGGTGGGTGATACCTACACCAGTATCGAGCTGATTCGTGGCTCGAACTACGACGACTATTTCCGGGCGAATGACTTGCCGATCGGCTTCGACGGCGGGGACGGCTTCGATACTGTGGATTACTCCTGGTCCAATGGTGCGGTGACCATCGACATCCGCGAAGGTGTCGGCATGCCTGGCATCGGCGCTGACGCTGAGGGCGATACGTTGACCCATGTGGAAAAGGTCATCGGTTCGTTCGATGCCGACACCTTCACCAGTTCCATCGGCGGCGTCATTTTCGAAGGTGGCCGGGGCGACGACGTCTACAACATCAATGCCGAGGACGTGAAAATCATCGAACAGGATTTCCTCGGCGGCACCGATGAGTTGCGCACCAACCTGGCGGTGAAGACCCTGGACTCGTTCATCGAGAACCTGACGTACACCGGCGCCGGGGACTTCACCGGTTACGGCAATGAAACGGACAACACCATTACCGGTGGTGCAGGCAACGACGTGCTGTTCGGAGGCGGTGGTGCAGACACCTTCGTTGGTGGCGACGGTGTGGATGTTGTCAGTTATGGCGACAGCAACATCGGGATCTCCCTCAATCTGGCGACATGGGAGCATTCCGGTATCGCGATGTATGACCGGTATTTGGATATCGAAATCCTGCGCGGCAGCCACTTCAATGACACGCTGACAGGCAGTGTCGGCGATAACTACTTTGAGGGAGGTCTGGGGGATGACGTCATCTACGGTGGTTATGGCGCCGATCACCTCTATGGCGGATTGGGGCCATTGAGCGGGCGTTCCACCGAGGCCGATACTGACGGTGTTCCCCAGGCCGACATGCTGTATGGCGGCGAAGGTGACGACGTCATTGTTACCGCTGTCGATGATCGGGGAAGCTTCGCCTATGGCGAAGGTGGCAATGACACCATCGCGGTGGCCAGCGGCACGGCCGATGGTGGTGGCGGTGAAGATGTGTTGACCGGCACGAGCAACAACTACGTGTTGCTGGGCGGTGAGGGCTACGACCAGTTGATCATGAACGCCGGCGGCTTTGCCAATGGCGGGGAGAATGACGACACCTATATCGTCAACACCAGCAACCTGGTGACGATCCGTGATGACGGCCAGGGCATGTTCTCCAATGACACACTGATACTGAACAACGTCGCCACCGCTGCCGACCTGAATGTCATGCGGGTTGGCGATGATCTTTACCTCAGTAACACCAACCCTGCGTCGGGAGCGGCTCCGGATAACGGCGTGAAGCTCCAGGATTGGTTCGCTGGTTTCGCGACCATCGAACACATCCAGACCGCTGACGGCCAGGCCTTCAACCTGCCGGCCAACGCCGATGCCTTCGCCATGTTCGGCTGATGACCTGATCTACGTTTAAGCATCATCCCCTGTGGGAGCGAGCCTGCTCGCGAAAGCGGTATGTCAGTCGACATCAATGTCGGATGACCGATTGCCTTCGCGAGCAGGTTCTCTTCACTGGGCGTCTTCCGGGTTCATGGAGCTGGCGCGTTTCCTGCAAGTCCCCCTTTATATCGCCATAAAACGAGCACTTGCAGCGTAGCGGGCAGTGCACACAACGGCGTTGAGCGTTTTATCCAGAAGGCCTGCAAAAGCTTGATACAGCTTGGCTGAGCCCTGTGACGAACAAGAGGGGAGACGATGAAGGCAGTTATTTTGGCGGGTGGCCTGGGCACGCGAATCAGCGAAGAGTCGCACCTCAAGCCCAAGCCGATGATCGAGATCGGCGGCAAGCCAATTCTCTGGCACATCATGAAGCAGTACTCCGCGCACGGAATCCACGATTTCGTGATCTGCCTTGGCTACAAGGGCTATGCGATCAAGGACTTCTTCGCCAACTACTTCCTGCACACCTCCGACGTCACCTTCGACATGTGCAATAACCGTATGGACGTTCACCAGAACTACAGTGAGCCGTGGCGCGTCACGCTGGTCGATACGGGCGATGACACCATGACGGGTGGCCGCCTGCGCCGTGCTGCCCGTTATCTGGAAGGTGAGCAGGCCTTCTGCTTCACCTACGGCGACGGTGTTTCGGACCTCAATATCGGCGCCCTGGTGGACTTCCACCTGACCCACGGCAAGCTCGCTACCGTGACGGCGGTGCAGCCACCGGGACGTTACGGCGCACTGGAACGTGATGGCGACAAGGTATTGGGTTTCACCGAAAAACCCCGTGGCGACGGCGGCTGGATCAATGGCGGCTTTTTCGTATTGTCACCCAAGGTCTTGCCGTACATCGCTGACGATCAAACCTCCTGGGAAGCCGAGCCGCTGGCGGCCCTGGCCACCGAGGATCAGTTGCAGGCCTTCCAGCACGAAGGTTTCTGGCACCCGATGGATACCCTGCGCGACAAAAATCACCTTGAAGCGTTGTGGCAGAGCGGGGAGGCCCCATGGAAGCAATGGGACTGAGCCCGGAATTCTGGCGCGGCAAGCGCGTCCTGCTGACCGGCCACACCGGTTTCAAGGGCAGCTGGCTGACGTTGTGGCTGCAAAGCCTCGGAGCCGAGGTCAGCGGGTTTTCGCTCGATCCGTCGACCGAGCCGAGCCTGTTCGAACTGGCCCGGGTGCACGAAGGCATCAACGATCAGCGCGGCGACCTGCGTGACCTCGGCGCCTTGCTGGAATTGATCGCCGACGTGCAGCCGGAAATCGTCCTGCACCTGGCGGCCCAACCGCTGGTTCGCGAAGGCTATCGCGACCCGCTCGGCACCTATTCCAGCAACGTCATGGGCACCCTCAATCTGCTCGAAGCGATCCGCCAGGTCGGCGGCGTGCGCGCCTGTGTTTTGGTGACGACCGACAAGGTCTACGCCAACAAGGAATGGCTGTGGCCGTACCGCGAGGACGAGGCCCTGGGTGGTCACGATCCTTACAGCAGCAGCAAGGCTTGCTGCGAATTGTTGGCACAGTCTTACGCCGCATCGTTTTTCCCGGCCGACAAATATGCCGAGCATGGCTTGGCGTTGGCCACCGCGCGCGCCGGTAACGTGCTGGGTGGTGGCGACTTCGCGCCTGAGCGTCTTATTCCCGATGTGCTCAAGGCCTGGTCGGCCGACCAGCCAGTGACCCTGCGCTACCCGCAGGCCGTGCGCCCCTGGCAGCACGCGCTGGAACCGCTGGCCGGTTATCTGCAACTGGCCGCTGGCCTCTATGAGCAAGGCCCGGAGTTTGCCGGCGCGTGGAACTTCGGTCCGAGCGAAGCAGACATGTGCAGCGTCGGCGAAGTGGTCGAGTTGCTCGCCAACCGCTGGCCGCAAGCGCGCGGATTGCGTATCGAACCGAGTGATCTGCATGAGGCCGGCCTGCTGCGTCTGGACAGCAGTCGCGCCCGTCAACTGTTGGCCTGGCAACCGCGCTGGTCGTTGCAGCAGTGCCTGACCCAGACCCTCGATTGGCATCTGGCGTGGCAGAACGGCGATGACATGCGTGAAGTCACCCTGGGCCAGTTGAACCTGTACCGAGGCGCGTTGTGAGCGAATTTCTGTTGAAAGCCTTGCCGCTGGCCGGTCTGTTCAGCGTGCAGCACAAACGCTTTGAAGACGATCGCGGGCACTTCGCCCGGCTGTTCTGCGAAGGCAGCCTGAGCGCTTTCGGCCAGCCGTTTCATATCCGCCAGATCAACCACTCCTGCACCCGTGAGCGGGGCAGTGTGCGGGGGCTGCATTATCAGAATTCCAATGCGCCGGAAGCCAAACTGATTACCTGCTTGCGCGGCGAGGTCTGGGATGTGGCGGTGGACTTGCGCCCCGACTCCGAGACGTTCCTGCACTGGCACGCCGAACACCTGCGGGCCGGTGACGGTCGCAGCCTGTTGATCCCGGCCGGGTTCGCCCATGGTTTCCAGACCCTTACCGACGACGCCGAATTGCTCTACCTGCACAGCGCCGATTACACGCCTGCGCATGAGGGTGGGTTGTCGGTGAACGATCCACGGCTGGCGATTGCCTGGCCGTTGCCTGTCAATAATCTGTCGGCCAGGGATTCCAGCCATCCCTTGCTCGATGAACACTTCGCTGGAGTGCGTCTATGAACTGCCGTGGTTGCGGTACTCCTCTGGCCTTGCCGCTGATCGATCTCGGCACTTCGCCGCCGTCCAATGCCTACGTGCGCGCCGATCAGCTGGAGCAAGCCGAGCAATGGGTGCCGCTGAAAGTTGCGGTGTGCCAGCAATGCTGGCTGGTGCAGACCGAGGATTACACCAGCGCCGACAGCCTGTTCGACGCCGAGTATGCCTATTTCAGTTCGTTCTCCAGCACCTGGCTGGCCCATGCCGAGCGCTATGTGACGGAGATGGTCGAGCGCTTCGGCCTGACCGCCGACAGCCGTGTGGTGGAAATCGCCGCCAACGACGGTTACCTGTTGCAGTACGTCGCCGGGCGCGGCATCCCTTGTCTGGGCGTTGAGCCGACCCGCAGCACCGCGCAAGCGGCGCGGGAAAAAGGCCTGGAGATTCGCGAGCTGTTCTTCGGTCGCGACACCGCTGCGCAGCTGAAAAACGAAGGCTGGGCTGCCGACCTGATGGCCGCCAACAACGTGTTGGCCCACGTCCCGGACATCAATGATTTCCTCGGTGGTTTCGCCACCTTGCTCCAGCCGACCGGTGTGGCGACGTTCGAGTTTCCGCAACTGTTGACGCTGATGGCCGGGCAGCAGTTCGACACGCTGTATCACGAGCACTATTCCTACCTGTCCCTGACCGCCGTGCAAACCTTGTGCGAGCGCAATGGCCTGGAAGTGTTTGACGTCAGCCAGCTGTCGACCCATGGCGGTTCGTTGCGGGTGTTCGTCCAGCGTGCCGACGGTGTTCGCCGTGAGGTGCGGCCAGCCGTTCAGCAGCAGTTGCAGGCCGAACTTGCGGCGGGTGTGAAAACCCCCGAGTACTACGCGACCCTGGCGCCAGCGGCCGAACGCATCAAGCACGAGCTGCTGCGCTTCCTGTTGCAGGCCAAGGCCGACGGCAAGCGCGTGGTCGGTTATGGCGCGGCGGCCAAGGGCAACACCTTGCTCAACTATGCCGGGGTCAAACCGGATCTGTTGGCTTGGGTCGCTGATGCCAACCCGCACAAACAGGGCAAGTACCTGCCGGGCAGTCGCATTCCGATCGTTTCACCGGCACAGATCGATCTGGAAAAGCCGGACTACATCCTGGTACTGCCATGGAACCTGTTACACGAAGTCAGTCAGCAACTGGCCCAGGTGCGTGAGTGGGGTGGCCGCTTCGTGATTGCCGTTCCCGAGTTGACCGTCCTGTGAAGGTGCTGGTCACCGGCGCTACCGGATTCGTCGGCCGGCATCTGGTCGCGGCATTGCTCGCCCGGGGTTGCGACGTTCGCGCCGTGGCGCGCAATGCCGAGACTGCTGCGGGTTTGCCGTGGATCAATGAGGTGGAATTCATCGCGGCGGATATTCATGCCGCCGACCTGGACATTGCCACGCTGACCGATGGCGTCGATGCCTTGGCACATCTCGCCTGGCCGGGGTTGCCGAATTATCAGGCGCTGTTTCACTTCGAGCACAACCTGATGGCTGATTACCGGTTCATCAAAGGTGCGGTCGAGGCGGGCGTGTCGCAAGTGTTGGTCACCGGCACCTGTTTCGAATACGGCCTGCAGAGCGGGCCGCTCAGTGAGCAGACCGAGGCACAGCCAAGTAACCCTTATGGGCTGGCCAAGAACACCTTGCGTCTGTTCCTCGAAAACCTGCAGCGCCAACAGCCCTTCACCCTGCAATGGGCGCGGCTGTTTTACCTGCACGGCGCCGGGCAAAACCCCAACAGTTTGCTGGCGGCGCTGGACCGGGCGATCGAGGCCGGGGACGACAGCTTCAACATGTCGGCCGGTGAGCAGTTGCGCGATTACCTGGCGATCGACACGGCCGCCCATTACCTCGCCGCGATCCTGCAACAGCGCGAATTCGACGGTGTGATCAATTGCTCCAGCGGCCAGCCGATATCGGTCAGAGCGCTAGTCGAGCAGCGGCTGCGTGAGCGCGGCGCGTCGATCCGTTTGAACCTGGGCCATTACCCATACCCGACCCATGAGCCGATGGCGTTCTGGGGCGTGGCGGACCGCTTGCAACAGCTACTGGGAGCAGAGTATGAGGCATGAGTTGTATCGGGTCGCCGACCTGCCGGTGTTGCAGAACCGTACCTTTGCCGACGCGCAATCGGCGAAAGCTTCGGCCTGCGCCGACATGGTGTTGGTGCAAGACGAGACGAGCGGGCTGATCTTCAATCAGGCCTTCGACGCCGACAAGCTCAGCTACGACGCCGACTATCAGAACGAGCAGGCGCATTCCGGCCAGTTCCAGCAGCACCTGAGCGATGTCGAAGGGATCATTGCCCGTCACTTCAAGGGCCAGGAACTGATCGAAGTCGGTTGCGGCAAAGGCTACTTTCTTGAACTGCTAAAAGGCCTGGGCTACGCCATCACCGGCATCGACCCGGCCTACGAGGGCGACAACGCCGACGTGATCAAGGCGCCGTTCACTCGCGGCCTGGGGCTGTCGGCGGACGCCATCGTGCTGCGGCATGTGCTGGAGCATATCCAGGACCCGGTGAATTTCCTCGCCGAAATGGCCGACGCCAATCAGGGCGGGCAGATCTACATCGAAGTGCCGTGCTTTGACTGGATCCTCGAGCACCGTGCCTGGTTCGATCTGTTCTATGAGCACGTCAATTATTTCCGCCTCGATGACCTGCGCCGGATGTTCGGCACCGTGCATGAGACCGGTCACCTGTTCGGTGGCCAATACCTGTACATCGTCGCCGACCTGGCGACCTTGCGCCTGACCCCGGAACAACCGGTGCCACGCCTGGACCTGCCCGACAACTTCACCCGCAGCCTCGAGCGCGCGGTGCAGATCATTCAGGCAAACCCGGAGCAAGGTTCGGCGATCTGGGGGGCGTCGTCCAAAGGCGTGATCTATTCGCTGTTCCTGCAACGAGCGGGCGTGGCGGTAGATCGTGTGGTGGACATCAATCCGGCCAAACAGGGCCGATATCTGCCCCTGAGTGGCGTGCGGGTGTCTTCGCCGCAAGAGGCCATGGATGCCTTGCCCGAAGGCGCCAACCTGTTTGTGATGAACTCCAACTACCTCGAAGAAATCAAGCGGATGACCGGTGGACGCTACGTCTATCACGCCGTCGACAGCGCTTCGTTCCAGTGACTATTGAGATTTTGAAAATGACCGACAACAGCATTAATAAAGCCTTCGAAGCCGAGTGCCAGGAACAGATCGCCCAGCAGGGTGACAACCAGAAACTCACCGGCCTGGCCCGGGATTTCTTCAACGAATCGGCCAAACACAAGTACAGCTACCACTTCTCGTGGATGGGCCGTCCGATCATCCAGCTGCCCCAAGACATGATGGCGATGCAAGAGATCATCTGGCAGGTCAAACCGGACCTGGTGATCGAATGCGGTATCGCCCACGGCGGTTCGATCATCTACTACGCCTCGCTGCTGGAGCTGCAAGGCCACGGTGAAGTGCTGGGCATCGATCTCGACATTCGTCCGCACAACCGTGAAGCCATCGAAAGCCACCCGATGAGCAAGCGCATTTCGATGATCGAAGGCTCGAGCATCGATCCTGCGATTGCCGCGCAAGTACGTGCCATTGCCGAAGGCAAGAAAGTCATTCTGGTACTGGACTCCAACCACACCCACGATCACGTGCTCGAAGAGCTGCGCCTGTACGCACCACTGGTTTCGGTGGACAGCTACTGCGTGGTCATGGACACCGTGGTCGAAGACATGCCGGCCGATTTCTTCCCGGATCGTCCGTGGGGCCCGGGTGATAACCCGAAAACTGCGGTGTGGAAGTACCTGGAAGAAAACAAGGACTTCGAGATCGACCAGCAGATGCAGAACAAACTGCTGCTCACCGTTGCTCCGGACGGCTACCTGCGTCGCGTTCGTTGATTTCGGCACATCATTAAAGCGTTAACCAGGCGATTCGCCGGTTGTGGGAGAGGTTATGCAAGGCAAGTCCGTTTCTGAGCACACGTTGCCACTCAATGAGTTGCTGACGGTGGTGTTGATTTCCCACAACCGTCCGGCTTTTTTGCGCAGGGCGATGAAGTATTACGGCGACTTGCCTTGCAAAGTGCTGGTGCTCGATTCCGCCACCGAGCATTTCAAGGGCGAGATCCCTGACGTCGAATACCGACACGTGCCGCAGTTTGCCTACAGTGGCTTCCAGGCCAAAATCGCCTATGGCGTGGAGCAAGTGACCACCCCGTACATGGTGCTGGCAGCCGACGATGACTTCATCGTGCATGAGGCGGTGGCCGAGTCGGTGGACTTCCTGGAAGCAAACCGCGACTACGGGATGTGCCATGGCTATTGCCTGATGTACCTGACCCTCGCTGGCAGCGTGAGCTACTACCGCCGCGACAAGAAGGTGTGCGAGGACTATTCCTCCGAGCGTCCTCAGGATCGCGTGGTCGAGTACATGGGCCAGTACCTGCCGCCGTTTTACGCCGTGACCCGTACCTCGCTGATGAAATCCTGGTATTCGTTGTTGCCACCGGGCACCAGTTTCCAGTGGCAGGAAATCGGTCATGTGTACTACATGCTGGCGTGCGCCAAGGCGCGGATCCTGCCGACTGCTTATGTGGTGCGTGAGATCAACTACGGCAACTCCGAGCACAACACCGAGGTGTATCACTCGTTGACCTACACCGATGCCAAATCGGTGGCCGAGCGTGACGCCTTTGCCGAGTTCCTGGCCTCGTTGCCAACCGGGATCAAGGGCCTCGACCCGGTGCAGGGCAAAGCCTTCGTCATGGAAAGTTTCGACGCCATGATCGACAGCCTGCAAACCGGACGCGCCCTAACCGCGGAGCTGATTTTCCAGTCCATCTGGAACAACGCCCTCAAG
Organism: Pseudomonas sp. B21-015; assembly: GCF_024749285.1. Classification (NCBI taxonomy): domain Bacteria; kingdom Pseudomonadati; phylum Pseudomonadota; class Gammaproteobacteria; order Pseudomonadales; family Pseudomonadaceae; genus Pseudomonas; species Pseudomonas sp. B21-015. The sequence goes on along the minus strand of NZ_CP087196.1, from coordinate 4,735,944 downwards.
GCACCTGATCGTCGTTTCGGGCCACAGCAGTACGTCGAAATGCCGTTCTACAATCAGGCATTTTTCGATCAGTTGACTCAGTTCGAATTCATGCTTCACGCGATGCCGGCCGGGCGTCTTCAGTTAGAACAGCTTGAAGGCGTGTGGACTCGTCAGGAACACTTGCTGAGCCCGCGCAACAACGACACGCCGGAAAGTGTGGTCGACCGTTTGTGGCAGGCCTACGACGCCAATGGATTCAACCGAACGGTGGTCAAGCGGCTGGCGGCGCAACTGGAGGTGTTGGGCGAAGACGAAGAGGCGCAGTCGATGCGGGACTGGAGCGGGCGCCTTGATGCGTTGTCGGTCGTGGATCATCACCCAACGTTCGACACCATGCGCTCGGGGCGCCTGCTCAAGTGGCTGGAGTCCCGTCAACCTGACACCGAACAGGCTGAGTCGATTGCCCGGCACTTGGCAGCCAATGATGGTGGCCCACAGTTCGGCATCCTTTTGCTGGACCTGGATAACAACGTCGAGAAATTGCAGGTCACTCTCGATAGCCTGCTTGAAGGCCACAGCAAGGCGTTCAAGGTCGTAGTCTTCACTACCGGCGAAGCGCCGGCGGCGACCACGGCACAGAACACGCTGCACTTTGTCCGAGTCACGCCAGGCAGCTTTGTCGACAAGCTGAACCAGAGCGCCCGTCAGTCGCCATGTGACTGGCTGTTGCTGGCCGAGGCGGGTGATGAGTTCACCGCGGGCGGTCTGTTACGTGCCAGTCTGGAGCTGTTGTCTGCCGACGACTGTCGCGCCGTGGCCACCGACGAAATCCAGCGTACCGACAATGGCGCACTGGTGGATGTGTTCCGTCCGGGCTTCAATCCTGACCTGCTGCAAAGCCTGCCGGCCTTGATGGCGCGGCACTGGTTGATCCGTCGCGATGTGTTGATTGAGGCCGGTGGTTACCAGCCTGACTTCAGCAAGGCCCTGGAGTTCGACCTGCTGCTGCGCATCATCGAGGCGGGTGGCCTGAGCGGTCTGGCCCACCTCGACGAGCCATTGCTGATCACTCAGGCACCGGTGCGGGAAGAGAATGCCCATGAACGCCTGGCGTTGCTGCGTCATCTGGGCAACCGTGGCTACAAGGCCAAAATCACCTCAGCGACCCCTGGCACCTATCAGATCGACTACCGTCACACTGAGCGTCCGCTGGTCTCGATCATCATCCCGGCCGGGGACGACTTGGCCCTGCTGCGACAGTGCTTGCAAGGCGTGTTGCTGCGTACCCGCTACACCCACTACGAAGTGCTGATCGCGGCAAATCCGACTCAGTCGGCCGAGCTCAATGATTGGCTGGGCACGCTGCAGAACGCCAAAGTACGTGTGCTGTATGCCGACCGAACGCTGAGCAATGTGGCGTTGTACAACGCCGCCAGTCAGCAAGCGCGGGGTGAATACCTGGTGCTGCTGGCTGCGGGCGGTGAAGTGGTCAATCCGAACTGGATCGAGTCACTGCTCAACCATGCCCAGCGTCCTGAAGTGGGCATTGTCGGTGCCAAGCTCGTCGATCGCGAAGGCAAGGTCACGCAAGCCGGTTTGATTCTGGGGATGAATGGCGGCGTGGGGTCGGCCTTTATCGGTGATCGGTATGACGCCAGCAACAGCTATCTGCAGCGATTGGTGCTGGAGCAGAACTACTCGGCAGTGTCGCAGGTGTGCCTGATGGTGCGCAAAGAGCTGTTCGACGCCCTGGGTGGCCTGGATGACGAGACATTTGCAGACGGCTTGAGTGACGTCGATCTGTGCCTCAAGGCTGGTCAGGCGGGTTACCTCACCGTGTGGACGCCGATGGTTCAGGTCATTCACCCGGGCGTGGTGGCGCAGGCTCCAGAGGTGCTCGACGCCCTGCGTGAAAAATGGACCGCTGCCTTCGCGCAGGACCAGGCCTACAACGCCAATCTGGCGCTGACCGGCAAGGGTTTTGCCCTGGGTGAAAGTACCCCGGTGAACTGGGCGCAGCTGCTCGCATAAGCCTGGCTGACAGGTAGAAGGACTCAAGGCATGTTCAACGGTAAATCGATTTTCATCTCTGGCGGCACCGGCTCGTTCGGACGTAATTTCATCCGCCGGTTGCTGGAGCAATACCAGCCCAAGCGGGTGGTGGTGTTTTCCCGCGATGAGCTCAAGCAGTACGAGATGCAACAAACGTTCAACGCACCGTGCATGCGGTACTTCATTGGTGATGTGCGTGACGCCGACCGTTTGCGCCAGGCCATGCGCGGTATTGATTACGTGGTGCACGCTGCGGCGCTGAAGCAAGTGCCGGCGGCGGAATACAACCCCACTGAATGCATCCGCACCAACGTCAACGGCGCGGAAAACATCATTGCCGCAGCCATCGACAATGGCGTGAAAAAAGTCGTCGCGCTGTCCACCGACAAGGCCGCCAGCCCGATCAACCTGTATGGCGCGACCAAGCTGCTGTCGGACAAACTGTTCGTGGCCGCCAACAATATTGCCGGCGAACAGCAAACCCGCTTTGCCGTGGTGCGCTACGGCAACGTGGCCGGCTCGCGGGGTTCGGTGGTGCCGTTCTTCAGCAAACTGATTACCGAGGGCGCCAAAGAGCTGCCGATCACCGATGAGCGCATGACGCGTTTCTGGATCACCCTGGATCACGGTGTGAAGTTTGTGCTCGACAGCTTCGCCCGCATGCACGGCGGTGAAGTGTTTGTGCCGAAGATCCCGTCGATTCGCGTCGTCGATCTGGCGCTGGGCATGGCTGAACATTTGCCGCACAAACACGTCGGCATTCGTCCGGGGGAAAAACTCCATGAACTGATGGTGCCGCTGGACGACGCGCGCATGACCCTGGAGTTCGATGATCACTACACCATTCAGCCGTCGATCCGTTTCACCAGCGTCGACGTGGATTTTGCCGTCGACAAACTGGGCGAGCAGGGCCAGCCGGTGAGCGAAGACTTTGAGTACCGCTCCGACACCAACCCGCACTTCCTTTCGGTGGGCCAGATCGCCGACCTGCACGCGGAGCTGTCGGCATGATTCCCTACGGTCGGCAAAGCCTCGATCAGGCGGACATCGATGCGGTGGTCGCCGTGTTGCAGTCCGACTGGCTGACTCAAGGGCCGACCATCGAGCGTTTCGAACAGGCCATGGCCGAGCGTTGCCAGGCCGATTTCGCGGTAGCGGTGTGCAATGCCACGGCGGCGTTGCACATTGCCTGTCTCGCCGCGGGCCTGGGGCCGGGCGATCGGTTATGGACCACGCCGAACACCTTTCTGGCCTCGGCCAACTGCGGTCGCTACTGCGGCGCCGACGTCGATTTTGTCGACATCGATCCGCTGACCTGGAACCTCGACGCCTACACCTTGGCGTCGAAGCTTGAAATCGCCGAACGCGACGGCACGCTGCCGAAAGTGTTGGTGGCGGTGGCGTTCTCCGGGCAGAGCTGCGATATGCGCATGATCGCCGAACTGGCCGAGCGTTACGGTTTCACGGTGATCGAGGATGCCTCCCACGCGGTCGGTGCGTCCTATGCCGGGCGCCCGGTGGGTTGCGGCGAATTCGCGGCAATGACCGTGTTCAGTTTCCACCCGGTGAAGATCATCACTAGCGCCGAAGGCGGCATGGTGCTGACCAATCGCCCGGAACTGGCCGAGCGCTTGCAGCGCCTGCGCAGCCACGGCATGACCCGTGACCCCGAGCAGATGACCGAGCCCAGCCACGGCCCCTGGTACTACCAGCAAGTGGAACTGGGCTTCAATTACCGGATCACCGACCTGCAAGCGGCCCTCGGCCTGTCGCAGTTGAACAAGCTCGATGGTTTCATCGAGCGTCGTCGCGAACTGGCGGCGCGTTATGACCGGTTGCTGGCGTACTTGCCGCTGACCTTGCCCAGTGCGCAGCCTGAAGCCGAGTCGGCGTGGCATCTGTACGTGGTGCGCTTGCAGACGGAGCGGATCACCCTCAGCCATCGACAGGTGTTCGAAGGCTTGCGAGCGGCCGGAGTGGGTGTGAACCTGCACTATATTCCGCTGCACTTGCAGCCGTACTATCGCGACCAGGGTTTTGCCGAGGGGGATTTCCCCCAGGCCGAACGTTATTACGCCGAGGCCATCAGCCTGCCGCTGTTTCCTCTGCTGAGCGATGAACAACAGGACTATGTGGTCGAGCAACTGCGACGGCTGACCGAATAAATGCTGCCATGGGCCGCTGATGGGAAAGTGTGATGCGTGAACTGAGTGAACAGGAAAAATTCTGGCAGGGCGACTTTGGTAATCAGTATGTCGAGCGCAATGTCGGGCAGCCCCTGGTGGCTGCCAACCTGGCATTGTTTGCCAAGGCACTGACCCGGGCAGGGCGGATTGAGAGCCTGGTCGAGCTGGGTACCAATGCCGGTAACAACCTGCAGGCGTTACGTCAGCTGTTGCCTCAGTGCGATTTGTTTGGGGTGGAAATCAATAGCAGTGCTTGCGCCCAGGCCCGGGCACTGGGAATCGCGCAGATCTGGCAGGGGTCGCTATTCGATTTTCCTCGCGAGCGCACCTTTGACCTGACACTGAGCAAAGGCGTGCTGATTCATCTGGCGCCAGAGTTGCTGGCCGCCGCTTATGCGCAGCTGTATGAGTTGAGCAATCGTTACGTGCTGATCGCCGAGTACTACAATCCGGCGCCGGTCGAGGTGTCGTATCGTGGTAACAGCGGCAAGCTGTTCAAGCGCGATTTTGCCGGCGAAATGCTTGATCGTTATGAGGACCTGCAATTGGTCGATTACGGTTTTGGTTACCATCGCGACCCGCAATTCCCGGTGGATGACATCACCTGGTTCCTTCTGGAAAAACGCCGGTGAACAGCGTCGCAATCATCCCGGCTCGGGGTGGCAGCAAACGCATACCACGCAAGAACCTCAAGCCGTTCGACGGTGTGCCGATGATTGCCCGCTCGATTCAGACGGCGATCAGCTCAGGGCTGTTTGCTCACGTAGTGGTCAGCACCGACGACGAAGAAATTGCCGAGCTGGCCCGTGCCAGTGGTGCGCAGGTGCCGTTCATGCGGCCTGCGGTCCTGGCCGATGACTTCACTGGCACTGCCGCGGTGATTGCGCACGCTCTGGATGAATTACATCGACAGGGTCAGGATTTTGACTATGCCTGTTGCATCTACGCCACGGCGCCGCTACTGCAGACGCGGTTCCTGCATCAAGGGTTGAATCTGCTGGAGCAGCATCCGGAAAAATCCTTCGCGTTCTCGGTGTGCGATTTCGGCTTTGCGGTACAGCGTGCCCTGACCGTTGACGATCGAGGCGCATTAACCGCGTTGTACCCGGAGTTTCGCGACACCCGCTCGCAGGATTTGCCAGCGGCCTATCAGGATGCCGGTCAGTTCTACTGGGGGCGCAGCGAGGCCTGGTTGCGTGGCGATGTGTTGTTCTCGCCGGCGAGCCTGCCGGTGATTCTGCCGCGACATCTGGTGCAGGACATCGACACCCTGGAGGACTGGAAACGCGCCGAATACCTTTACGCCGCATTGAAGGCCGGTGGTGAGTTGCAATGAGGGTGCTGATCCGCGCCGACGCGTCGCCGACCATTGGCAGCGGCCATATCGCCCGCTGCCTGACCTTGGCCAGGGTGTTGCGCAAGCAGGGCGCGCATGTAGCCTTTGCGTGTCGGCTGTTGCCGGGGCATCGACTGGACAACCTGGCAAGCGAGGGTTTCGAGACCTTCGCGCTGCCGGACCGTTATCGCGATGAAGACCCGCAGCAGGCCATCGAGTCGATGTTGCCGTGGCAGGCGGACATTGCCGCGCTGGCGCAAGCATTGGAAGGCCATACGGCTTTCGACTGGATCATCGTCGACCACTATGGCCTCGATCATCACTGGCAGACCGCCGCCCGCCGCTGGGCACCACGAATCGCGGCGGTGGACGACCTGGCCACTCGGCAGTACCGCGTCGACCTGCTGCTCAACCAGAATCTGTCGGGCACGCCAGAGTCCTATGGCTCACTGCTGACGCCCGACTGCCAGACATTGCTCGGCCCACGGTTTGCCCTGCTGCGCGATGAGTTTTGCTGCCCGGCGATCGAGATCAAACCTCGGGCCAGGCGAGTGCTGGTGAACTTCGGCGGCTTCGATGCGGCCATGCAGACCCACCACGCGATGTTGGCGCTGGCGGATTTCCATGAGCTGGAGGTCGATTTCGTGGCGGGTGCCGACAACCCGGCCTGGGAGCAGATGCAGACGTTGGCGGACTATCGCCCGAACTGGCGCCTGCACAGTTTTGTCAGTGACTTCTACCGGTTGATGACCGAGGCCGATTTGTTCGTCGGTGCCGGTGGCGGCACCAGTTGGGAGCGAGCGGCCATGGGGCTGCCGACGATTTGCATTGCGGTCTCGAATAATCAGCAGGCCAACGGCGAGGTGATGGCGACCTCGGGGGCTCATGTGTTCCTGGGCAACCGCGAGCAGGTCAGCGTCGAGCAGCTGCGCCAGGCCATCGGTTTTGTCGTGGGCAATCAGGGGGTTCGTCAGAGTCTGGCCGAACGTTCGCGGCAGCTGGTCGATGGCCGTGGGGCGCAACGGGTGGCGGCAGCGCTGGCGGGTGCGGTGCTGCAGGTTCGCCGGGCCACTCAGGACGACGCGCAAGGGTTGTTCGAGGGGCGTAATGCCGAGGCGGTACGGCGCTGGTCGCTGGACACCCACGTCATCGATTGGCAGCGGCATCAGGCCTGGCTGGCTGCGAGCCTGAGCAATCCGCGGCGGTTGCTGTTGATCGCCGAGGCGGATGACGGCCCGGTCGGCGTGCTGCGCTATGACCTTGACGGTACTCGGGCCGAAGTCTCGATTTATCTGTTCGAAGGCCGATTCGGCCTGGGCTGGGGCAGGGCGCTGCTGGCGCGGGGTGAAGCGTTCGTTACTGCTCATTGGCCACAACTTGAGGCCATCACCGCTCAGGTGTTGCCGGCCAATCAGCCATCGCTGAAGGTTTTCCGCGAGGCAGGTTTTACTCAGAATACTTGCGCGTTCACGCGCGTATTGAAGGATCCAAAACAATGACTAGCTTCAAGATCGGCAATCGCTCGATCGGTGCCGATGCGCCGCCGTTCATCATTGCCGAGATGAGCGGCAACCATAACCAGTCGCTGGAGGTGGCGCTGCAAATCGTCGAAGCGGCGGCCAAGGCCGGCGCCCACGCCTTGAAGCTGCAAACCTACACCGCCGAGACCATGACCCTGGACCTGGCCGAAGGCGAGTTCTTCATCAAGGACCCCAACAGCCTGTGGGCCGGGTCTTCGCTGTACGCGCTGTACGAGAAGGCCCACACGCCGTGGGAATGGCACGCGCCGATTTTTGCCCGGGCCAAGGAACTGGGCATGCTGGCGTTCTCCACACCGTTCGATGATACGGCGGTGGACTTCCTCGAAAGCCTCGACGTGCCGGCCTACAAGATCGCCAGCTTCGAGAACACCGATCTGCCGCTGATCCGCCGGGTCGCCGCCACCGGCAAACCGCTGATCATTTCCACTGGCATGGCCAGCATCGCCGAACTCGATGAAACCGTGCGCGCCGCCCGTGAGGCCGGTTGCAAGGACCTGGTGTTGCTCAAGTGCACCAGCACTTACCCGGCAACGCCGGCCAACAGCAATGTGCGCACGATCCCTCATCTGCGTGAACTGTTTGGCTGTGAAGTCGGTTTGTCCGATCATTCGATGGGCGTTGGGGTGTCCGTCGCCGCGGTGGCGCTAGGGGCGACAGTGGTGGAAAAACATTTCACCCTCGACCGCGCCGCCGGTGGGGTGGATGCCAGTTTCTCCCTGGAACCGGCCGAACTCGCCAGCCTGGTGATCGAAACCGAACGCGCCTGGCAGGCCATGGGCCAGGTGCATTACGGCGTGACTGAAGCCGAGCGCAAGTCCCTGGTGTACCGTCGGTCGCTGTATGTCACCCAGGACATGGTTGCCGGTGAACCCTTCACCGTCGCCAATCTACGGGCCATCCGCCCTGGCCTGGGGCTGGCCCCCAAACACGCTGAAACCCTTCTGGGCCGCCGCGCCCGCCAGGCCATCAAGCGCGGAACGCCGCTGGAATGGTCGTTGGTCGAATAACCGCTTGTGGGGCTGATTCGGCGAAATAGCGTGACCTGCGAGTCATAACGCGCATCTTCACTGTATTGTATAAAAAGGGGAGATGGCGCCTGGTCTGTTTTTTAGCCCAGTGATGGCCCTTTACTCTTCCCTCTGTCACCCCCTTGAGGGCGACGTTATTCGTTGTTTGTCGGCGCCCCTCGAATCCTTGCGAGCGGTGGTATTGGGCTGTTTATTATTGGGAAGCCGTAATGATTGGCATAAAGAGCATTGCGAGCTACGTTCCTGTAGCCGGCGTGGACAATTACGCACAAGGTGCAAAATTCGAAAAGGATGAAGAGTTCATCCTGGGCAAGATCGGTTCGGCCTTCCTGCCGCGCAAAGACGCCGGGCAAGAAACTTCGGACCTGTGTGTCGAAGCAGTCAACGCGCTGTTCGCCAACAACCCTGATTTGAAGCGTGAAGCCATCGACGTGCTGATCGTCGTCACCCAGAACGGCGACGAAGAAGGTCTGCCGCACACCGCCGCCATCGTTCAGGACAAACTGGGTCTGCCGACGACCGTGGCCGCGTTCGATATTTCCCTGGGCTGCTCCGGTTACGTCTATGGCATCTACGCCATCAAAGGTTTCATGGAAGCCGCGGGCCTGAAGAATGGCCTGCTGGTGACCGCCGATCCGTACTCGAAGATCGTCGACCCGGAAGACCGCAACACCACCATGCTCTTCGGCGACGCCGCCACCGCCACCTGGATGGGCGAAGACGCGCCATGGCAGTTGGGCAAGGCCAAGTTCGGCACCGACGGTTCCGGCGCGCCGCACCTGAAGGTTTCCGACGGGGTTTTCTTCATGAACGGCCGTCAAGTGTTCAACTTTGCGCTGCTCAAAGTGCCGGCGCATTTGCATGAGCTGCTCGCTGACTCGGGCCTGACGGCCGACGATATCGATGCCTTCTGCATTCACCAGGGCAGTGCGGCGATTGTCGATGCCGTGGCACGGCGTTTCGAGGGCGAGCCTGAGAAGTTCATCAAGGACATGGTCGAGACCGGTAATACCGTATCGTCGAGCATCCCGTTGCTGCTGGAAAAACACGTGCTCGACTCCAAGTGGAAGCGTGTGGCACTCAGCGGTTTCGGTGTTGGTTTGTCTTGGGGTTCGGCGATCATCTATCGCCCGTGACCTGAACGTCCCGGCAGTTAAAAAATAGCGCTCAAGGTGTAACCTTGAGCGCTATTTTTTTATGCATGAATCAAGAACGAGGCAGCATGAGCGACAGTTTTGAGGGTAATGCCCGGGTGGTAGGGGCCCGCTGGCCGGCACTGCTTGAGCGGTTGATGGCTGAAGACAGTGCCTCGCTGCAGGCGGATCTGGTCGAGGGTCTGGGCTCGACCCTGCGCATTGGCGGTGTTCAGCTGACCAGTCGACATGATCGTGTGGCTGAAGCCCGTTTTCAGGCGAACAGTCTGCCTTCCGGCTGCCCGCAACTGCATGTGTACGGCACCGGCCTTGGGGATTTGCAGCAGCAGCTGCTGCTGCGTCCAGAGCTTGAGCGCCTGCATGTCCACATTCTCAACGGCGCGGTGTTCGCGCTGGTACTGCGGTTGCTCGACCAGCAGCAATGGCTCGAGGATCCGCGTGTCGAACTGGTTTACGCAGGGGACGCGGCAGAAATCTGCCTGCCGTTCTTTGCGTTGCCTGCCGAGCTGGTGCTGGCAGATGAATTCAACGCCCGGATTCGCGATCGTCTGATCAGTGAAGTGCACCTGAGTTTCAACAACCGTGAGTTCGACCCGCACAACCCCAAGGTCATCGAGCGCTTGCAGGCCAGTCTCGAGTTGTTGCGTGCCGACCGTGATGTGGCTGAGCTGTTTGCCACTTGTCCGGGGCGTGAAGCCTATGTCATCGGCACCGGCCCGAGCCTGGAGCAGCACTTCGAAAAATTGCGGGCCATTGGCGCTCAGGCGCAGCGGCCGCTGTTCATCTGTGTCGACACGGCGTTTCTGCCTTTGCTCAGGCACGGCATCCGGCCGGATCTGGTGGTCAGTATCGATCACCGCATCAGTACGCGGCATTTGTCGGCGGAGGATTCTGCCGACATCCCGCTGGTCTATTTGCCAATGATCGACCCACAGGTTCTGGGCGCCTGGCGCGGTCCGCGCTACGTCGGTTACTCCGCCAGCCCCGTTTACAGGAACGTCCGCCAGCAAATCCAAAGGGCTCAGCTCTATGTCGGCGGCAGTGTGATCCATCCGGCAGTGGATCTGGCGGTACAGATGGGGGCGGATCGAGTCACGCTGTTCGGTGCCGACTTCGCCTTCCCGATGAACAAGACTCACGCCGGATGGGGCGATGGGGATCTGGGGCCGACGCTGAACGTGGCCAGGCATTGGGTGCTCGATGGATATGGGAAGCGGGTCAAGACTCAACTGAATTTCCGCAGCTATCTGTGCGAGTTGGAGCGTTACATCGCCGGGCACCCTGAAGCGCGTTTCTATAACAGCAGTCGCGAGGGGGCGATGATCATGGGCGCAGCGTTCAACCCGGAGTTCGTGCAATGAGCCGAATCGAGCAATGTGCGCGTGAGTGCCGGCAATGCGCCGGGCTGTTTCGGCTGGGACGTGATGTCGAAGCGGTGCTGAACATGGTCGAGGTGTTCGAGCATGTGCAGGCGGTCGTTCAAGGGGCGGAGCCGGACATCCAGCAGCAATGGGCCCGGTTACTGGCCGGCATGCTCGATTGCCAGGAAGCGCAGGACTGGCTGGGGTTGGCCGATTCGATGGAATACGAGCTGGTCGATTTACTGGAGGCCGCCCGCGCGTCTTATTGACGCCTGTCTACGGCTTCATTTTTGCTCGTTGTGTTTTCATCGGCGGTTTACTGACGTCATTTTTTCTCCCCTCGTTGCCTTGGAGGCCTTTGTTTTCAGGGGGTGGCAGTGTGATGGCAAAAAAATTCAAAAAAGCCCTCAAGCAACCTGCCAACCCGACGATAACTATTACGAAGGTTCTCTAGGCCACACCCGGCGGTTGCCAGGGCCGGAAGCCGCAGTACCCAACCAACGAGGATTTCGTCATGGCTTTAACCGTAAACACCAACGTTACATCTTTGGCTGTTCAGAAGAACCTGAACAAGGCTGCCGATGCACTGTCCACTTCGATGAGCCGCCTGTCTTCTGGCCTGAAAATCAACAGCGCCAAAGATGACGCCGCCGGCCTGCAGATCTCTACCCGTATGACCAGCCAGATTCGTGGCCAGAACGTTGCCGTGAAGAACGCCAACGACGGTATCTCGATGGCTCAGACCGCTGAAGGCGCTCTGCAAGAGTCCACCAACATCCTGCAACGTATGCGTGAACTGGCTGTCCAGTCGCGAAACGACACCAACAGCAGCGTTGACCGTACCGCTCTGAACTCTGAATTTGCTCAGATGTCGGACGAACTGACCCGTATCGCCAACTCCACCCAGGTCAACGGCAAGAACCTGCTGGACGGCACCGCTGGTACCATGGCTCTGCAAGTGGGTTCCAACACTGGCTCGTCCAACCGTATCGACCTGGTTCTGAGCAGCGCGTTCGACGCCGCCACTCTGTCCGTAGCCAGCGGTTCTGTTGTGATCAGCGGCACCAGCGCCACTGCCAGCGGTAACATCGACAACGCAATCACCGCAATTGACGCGGCTCTGGCGACCATCAACGCCACTCGTGCAAACCTCGGTGCTTCGCAAAACCGTCTGACCAGCACCATCTCCAACCTGCAGAACATCACTGAAAACGTGACTGCTGCACAAGGCCGTATCCAGGATACCGACTTCGCTGCTGAAACGGCTAACCTGACCAAACAGCAAACTCTGCAACAAGCTTCCACCGCAGTTCTGGCTCAAGCCAACCAGCTGCCTTCTTCCGTACTGAAACTGCTTCAGTAATTCCGGAATGAGTATTGGCGGGGGGGCGCGCTAGTCGTGCTCTCTCGCTTTTTTACTTTCAAGAGGTGATGGACATGGATATGAGCGTCAAGCTGAACTTGTCTTACCCGGCCGCGAAACAGGTCAATCCTGTTGCGGACAACCCGGCTGAGGTGCCTCGGGTCGACAGTGTCAAGGCTGTTGCAACCAACAAGGGTTCGAATTCTGATCCGGAAAAGTTGAAAACGGCCGTTCAGGAAATCGAAAAGTTCGTGCAGTCGATCAAGCGCAATCTTGAATTCTCGATTGACGAAAGCTCGGGCAAGGTGGTCGTGAAAGTGATTGCCACCGAATCGGGAGAATTGGTGCGGCAAATTCCTTCCGAAGAAGCCTTGAAGCTGGCGGACAGCTTGAATACTGCAAGTAATGTGTTGTTCGACGCAAAAGCCTGACAACTGGCACGAATAGTGTTTGCAATACGTTTGCCGACACTGATGGTCAAAAGTTCGGCGACAGACCGATAGGGAGAGTTACATGGCAAGTCCAATTACGACGAGTACGGGTCTTGGTTCCGGCCTGGATGTCAGTTCGATCGTTACGGCGTTGGTGAATGCTGACAAGTCGGCCAAGCAGACCCAGATCAACACTCAGGCGACGCTCAATACTGCGAAGATTTCCGCTGTCGGCTCGCTCAAGAGTGCTCTGACAACCTTCCAGACTGCCATGACCACGCTCAAAAGCACCACGACTCCGGCGTTTTCGGGGTTTGCTGCGACCTCTTCGGCAACCAGCGTCTTGACGGCAACGTCCGACAACACCGCTGTAAACGGTAGCTATTCCGTTACGGTCAAGAACCTGGCCACCAGTTCGAAAGTTGCCAGTGCCTCCTTTGCCGGTGGAACTACCAGTGCCATTCCGAGTGGTACTCTGAAAATCAGTCAAAATGGCACTGACTACGATGTGACTATCCCATCCGGTGCGACGCTGCAGTCGACCCGCGATGCGATCAATACCACGCTGCAAACCAAAGGCATTACCGCCAACATCGTCACCGATACCAATGGCTCGCGCCTGGTGATCGGCTCGACCACCACCGGTGCGGGCTCCGATATCTCTGTCAGTGGCATCGCCGGGCTGGAAATCGACGGCAGTACCAAAATGGATGGCACCACGACCAGCGCCGGTTATATCGGTAGTCTGGCCGCAGATGCGACCGTCGAAATCGACGGTCTGACAGTCACCAGCGCAAGCAATACCATCAGTCAGGCCGTTGGTGGTCTGAACATGACACTGGTGGCGGCCAGTACTACGCCCGTAACCGTGACAGTAGCCAACAACACCGCCGGCCTGAAAACCTCGCTCCAGTCGTTTATAGATGCCTATAACGGGCTGATCACCAGCATCAATACCTTGACCAAGGCTACCGAGGACAGCGATGGCAATCTGACCGTGGCCGCCGCGCTGACAGGCGACTCCATGCCGCGCTCGCTGATTGCAGCCGTGCGCAACGAGCTGGTTGCCCCAGGGGCCGGCAGTTCGCTGTCGGTGTTGGCGCAGCTCGGGATTCGGACGAGTCAGAGCGACGGTACGTTGAGTCTGGACAGCACCAAATTCACTGCGGCGATGGACAAAGGGCTGGGCGGTGAAATTCAGACCCTGTTCAACGGCACCGACAGCACCAATGGCCTGATCTCGCGCATGAGTGCGGCGATCGAGCCTTATACCAAGGCCGGCGACGGTATTCTCGCTCAGCGCTCCACTAACCTGAGCAAGCAAAAGAGCGATCTGGCCGACCAGCAAGATGCGCTTGACCTGCGGATCACCAACCTGACCGCTATGCTGACGGCCAAATACAACGCAATGGATCTATTGGTCGGGCAAATGAAGGCGACGGCGACCAGTATCACGTCCTTCTTCGATACGTTGAATGCACAGCAATCCAGCAGCTAACCATAAGCTGATGCCAAAAACCCGGCTGCATTTTCATGCATGCCGGGTTTTTGCCATTCGCTCTAAAGTATTCCGGTTCGTAGACGATACATTGCCTATACGAACTCTTGAGTTGTGATGAGGTAGAACATGAATCCGATGTTAGCCCTTCGGCAATATCAGAAGGTTGGAGCCCAGGCTCAGACCTCCGAGGCCAGTCCGCATCGTCTGGTGCAAATGCTCATGGAAGGCGGGCTGGATCGCATCGCCCAGGCCAAGGGCGCCATTGATCGCAAGGATATTCCTGCCAAGGGCGAAGCCATCGGCAAGGCGATTGGAATTATCGGCGGTTTGCGTGAAGGTCTGGATCTTGAACAGGCGGCTGAGGCAGTCGGTGAACTCGATCGTCTTTACGCCTACATGATGAAGCGTCTCGCCGAGGCCAACATCAAGAGCGATGCTCGGATTCTCGATGAAGTCGCTGGTTTGCTGCGCACGGTGAAAGAAGGCTGGGATGCTATTGCCGCGCCGGGTCCGCAGTTTTAAGGAGATCACCATGAGTCTTGTCTTGCAGCGAATCGAACAAACCCGGGACGCCCTGGTCGATGCATTGGCCGAGCGCAATTGGGAGGCCATTGGTGAGTTGGACCTGGCTTGCCGTTCCTGCATGGAAGACGTTTTGAGTGAAGCTTCGGTGGACGAGGCCGCGTTGCGCGACAACCTTGAGGAGTTGCTGGGGGTGTATAAACAGCTTCTGGCGGCGGCGACGGGTGAGCGGCAGGCAATAGTCGACGAGATGTCGCAGATCCACCAAGCACAGAGCGCGGCAAAGGTTTACCATCTGTTTGGTTAATTAACCCTCAGTTAATCCAAACATAGTGCGCCATAAATTTGACTGTGCACGTTTTTTTGACTTAACTAGTGGCTGGTTCCAGATTTCAGGCGTCTACAGGCACACTGTGTCTGCAAGCGTCTAGCTTGCCCCTCATTTTGGGCATTGAGTTGACTAGGGAAGTTGCTATTGCATGTGGCGTGAAACCAAAATTCTGCTGATTGATGACGATAGCGTCCGCCGCCGCGATTTGGCGGTGATTTTAAATTTTCTCGGTGAAGAAAATTTACCCTGTGGCAGCCATGACTGGCAGCAGGCTGTCGGCTCTTTGTCATCAAGTCGTGAAGTAATCTGTGTCCTCATCGGGACGGTCAATGCTCCTGGTGCACTCATGGGCTTGTTAAAGACACTCTCAACCTGGGATGAGTTCCTTCCAGTTTTGTTAATGGGCGATAATTCTTCCATTGACTTGCCGGAAGACCAGCGTCGCCGAGTGCTTTCGACCCTCGAAATGCCACCCAGCTACAGCAAATTGCTCGACTCGCTGCATCGTGCCCAGGTCTATCGCGAGATGTATGACCAGGCCCGTGAGCGCGGTCGTCACCGTGAACCCAATCTTTTCCGCAGCCTTGTCGGCACCAGCCGGGCGATTCAACACGTCCGTCAGATGATGCAGCAAGTCGCCGACACCGACGCCAGTGTGCTGATTCTCGGCGAGTCCGGGACCGGCAAGGAAGTGGTCGCGCGTAACTTGCACTACCACTCCAAGCGTCGTGACGCGCCGTTCGTTCCGGTCAATTGCGGGGCGATCCCGGCCGAGTTGCTGGAAAGCGAATTGTTCGGTCACGAGAAGGGCGCCTTCACCGGGGCGATCACCAGTCGTGCCGGGCGTTTCGAGCTGGCCAACGGCGGTACCCTGTTCCTCGATGAGATCGGCGACATGCCGCTGCCGATGCAGGTCAAGCTGCTGCGTGTCTTGCAGGAGCGCACCTTCGAGCGTGTGGGCAGCAACAAGACTCAAAGCGTCGATGTGCGGATCATCGCGGCGACTCACAAGAATCTCGAAAGCATGATCGAGATCGGCACCTTCCGCGAAGACCTCTACTATCGCCTGAACGTGTTCCCGATCGAGATGGCGCCGTTGCGCGAGCGCGTCGAAGACATCCCGTTGCTGATGAACGAGTTGATCTCGCGCATGGAGCACGAGAAGCGCGGTTCGATCCGTTTCAACTCGGCGGCGATCATGTCGCTGTGCCGTCACGGCTGGCCGGGTAACGTTCGTGAGCTGGCCAACCTGGTGGAGCGCATGGCGATCATGCACCCGTACGGGGTGATCGGCGTGGTCGAGTTGCCGAAGAAATTCCGCTACGTCGACGACGAAGACGAGCAGTTGGTCGACAGCCTGCGCAGCGATCTCGAAGAGCGGGTGGCCATCAACGGTCATACCCCGGATTTCACCGCCAACGCCCTGCTGCCGCCGGAAGGTCTGGATCTGAAGGACTACCTCGGCGGTCTGGAGCAGGGGTTGATTCAGCAGGCGCTGGATGATGCCAATGGCATTGTGGCGCGGGCGGCCGAACGGCTGCGCATTCGTCGCACGACCCTGGTGGAGAAGATGCGCAAGTACGGCATGAGCCGTCGTGACGGTGATGAACAGGCGGATGATTGACGCCTGTTTTTCAACCCCTTCATTTATAGGCGGTTTTTTTTAGGCACGGGTATTGCTACATCCCTCGCAACGTTCCGTTTAACTGACGGTCAACCACGCGAGAGAGCACGATGCCCCAAGCCGCCCAGATGTCTCCTGTCCCTGATGCTTCGGGGCAACCGTCGTCCGTAGAGCAGGCAAGCCGGCTTGGCCTTGAGCAGGCGTTTGCGCTGTTCAATCAGATGTCGAGCCAATTGACCGATTCCTACAGCATGCTTGAAGCCCGGGTCACCGAGCTCAAGGGCGAGCTGGCGGTGGTCAGCGCTCAGCGCATGCAGGAACTGGCGGAAAAAGAGCGTCTGGCCAACCGTCTGCAAAACCTCCTCGATCTATTGCCCGGCGGCGTCATTGTCATCGATGCCCAAGGGATCGTGCGCGAAACCAATCCCGCCGCGCGTGAACTGCTCGGTCTGCCCCTTGAGGGTGAGTTGTGGCGCAAGGTGATTGCTCGATGCTTTGCGCCCCGCGAAGACGACGGTCACGAAATCTCTCTCAAGGACGGTCGGCGTCTGTCGATCGCTACCCGCTCGCTGGATGCCGAACCCGGTCAGTTGGTGCTGCTCAACGACCTGACTGAAACCCGTCATCTGCAAGATCAACTGGCTCGCCACGAGCGCCTGTCGTCTCTCGGGCGCATGGTTGCGTCGTTGGCTCATCAGATTCGCACGCCGTTGTCCGCCGCGTTGCTCTACGCCAGTCATTTGACTGAGCAGGAGTTGCCGGTCGCCACGCAGCAGCGTTTTGCCGGCCGTCTGAAAGAGCGTCTGCATGAGCTTGAACACCAGGTTCGCGACATGCTGGTGTTTGCTCGCGGCGAGCTGCCGTTGACCGATCGGGTGACGCCCAAACTGTTGATGCAGGCGCTGCAAGCGGCCGCACTGACCCATGTTCAGGATCTGCCGATTCGCTGGCAGTGCGACAGCCATGCCGGTGAGTTGCTGTGCAATCGCGACACGTTGGTCGGGGCGATCCTCAATCTGATCGAGAACGCCATTCAGGCCAGTGTCGGCGGCGTCCGTTTGAAGGTTCACCTGTATACCCGCGGCAACAACCTGCGCCTGTGCGTCAGCGACAGCGGCAGCGGTATCGACGGGGTGGTGCTGGCGCGTTTGGGTGAGCCGTTTTTTACCACCAAAACCACCGGTACCGGCCTGGGACTTACCGTGGTCAAGGCGGTGGCCCGTGCTCATCATGGAGAACTGCAGTTGCGCTCGCGGCCGGGGCGTGGCACTTGCGCGCAGGTGATCCTGCCGCTTTTTTCCAGTGGGCAGCCCAGCGTTCAAGGAATGGAATGAAGGCCATGGCAATCAAGGTTTTACTGGTCGAGGATGACCGTGCGCTTCGGGAGGCATTGGCCGATACGCTATTGCTCGCCGGGCACGAATACATCGCTGTCGGTTCGGCGGAAGAGGCGCTGACTGTGGTCGGCGCCGAGGCGTTCAATCTGGTAGTCAGTGACGTCAACATGCCGGGCATGGACGGTCATCAACTGCTCGGATTGCTGCGGGCTCGTCAGCCGCAATTGCCGGTGTTGCTCATGACGGCGCATGGCGCTGTCGATCGAGCGGTCGATGCGATGCGTCAAGGCGCGGCGGATTATCTGGTCAAACCGTTCGAGCCCAAAGCCTTGCTCGATCTGGTGGCGCGTCACGCGCTGGGCAATCTCGGCGCGACCGAGAGTGAAGGGCCTGTGGCGTTCGAGCCGGCCAGTGCGCAATTGCTGGAATTGGCCGCGCGCGTGGCGCGCAGTGACTCCACGGTGTTGATCTCCGGTGAGTCGGGGACCGGTAAGGAAGTGTTGGCGCGTTACATCCATCAGCACTCCCATCGCGCCTGTCAGCCGTTCATTGCGATCAACTGCGCAGCGATCCCGGACAACATGCTTGAAGCCACTTTGTTCGGTCACGAGAAGGGTTCGTTCACCGGCGCCATCGCGGCGCAGGCCGGTAAGTTCGAGCAGGCTGATGGCGGGACGATCCTGCTCGACGAAATTTCCGAAATGCCCCTCGGCCTTCAGGCCAAGTTGCTGCGCGTATTGCAGGAGCGTGAAGTCGAGCGAGTCGGCGCCCGCAAGCCAATCGCACTGGACATTCGAGTGGTTGCCACCACCAACCGCGACCTGGCTGCTGAAGTGGCGGCGGGGCGTTTTCGCGAAGACCTTTACTATCGCCTGTCGGTGTTCCCGCTGGCCTGGCGTCCGCTGCGCGAGCGCACCGCCGATATCCTGCCGCTGGCCGAGCGTCTGTTGGTCAAACACGTCAATAAAATGAAGCATGCCGCGGCGAGGCTGTCGCCTGAGGCGCAGGCGTGTCTGATCGGCTATCAGTGGCCGGGTAATGTAAGAGAGCTGGACAACGCGATCCAGCGTGCCTTGATTCTGCAGCAGGGCGGTTTGATCCAGCCGCAGGATTTCTGTCTCGCCGGGCCCGTGGCGTGTGCGCCGCTGCCGATGTTGGCGGCGACGCCAGCGCGTGTTGTAGAAGTCGAAGCGGAATCGGCGGGGGCGCTGGGCGATGACCTGCGGCGTCGTGAATTCCAGATGATCATCGACACCTTGCGCTCCGAGCGTGGCCGTCGCAAGGAAGCCGCCGAGCGATTGGGCATCAGCCCGCGCACCTTGCGCTACAAGCTGGCGCAAATGCGCGACGCCGGAATGGATGTAGAAGCGTACTTGTTCGCCACGTGAAAGTTGACGCAAGCACACCGATCTAAATGTGGGAGCGAGCCTGCTCGCGAAGGCGGTGTAACAGGTACATAAATGTTGACTGACACTCCCTCTTCGCGAGCAGGCTCGCTCCCACAATGGTTTTGCGGTGATTCACGGTTAAGGCAAAGCTCGGAAGCTTTTGTTTAGAGCGGCCACGGAGCTGGCACCCTTGTTGCTAACACCTCACTACCCGCCGAGTGAGTGTCAAAAAAATTGCGGGTAGCCAAAGACGTAGCTTCGTCAAAGAGAGAAACCATGAGCCAAGGTATTGAATTCAATCGGTTGATGCTGGACATGCGCTCCATGCAAATGGATGCGATGTCTGCGCCGAAATCGACTGCCGCAGTCCCTGAAATGGGTGGCAGCAGCTTTTCCGACATGCTCGGTCAGGCCGTCAATAAAGTGAACGACACCCAGCAGGCGTCCAATCAGTTGGCCAGTGCCTTCGAGATTGGTAAAAGCGGCGTCGACCTGACGGACGTGATGATTTCCTCACAGAAGGCCAGCGTGTCTTTTCAGGCGCTGACCCAAGTGCGTAACAAGCTGGTTCAGGCTTACCAAGACATCATGCAGATGCCGGTTTAAGGACGAGATTGAGTCATGGCAGAAGCAGTCGTCGATAATGTTCCGGCCAAGGCCACTCCAATAGGCGGCAAACCGCCGCTGTTCGGGTTGTCCTTCCTGAAAACCTCTCCGAGATGACCATGTTGCGTCAGGTGGGCCTGTTGGTCGGCCTGGCTGCGAGCGTGGCGATTGGTTTTGCCGTGGTGTTGTGGTCCCAGCAACCGGACTACCGGCCTCTGTACGGCAGCCTTGCCGGTATGGACGCCAAGCAGGTCATGGAAACCCTGGCCGCAGCTGATATTCCCTATACCGTTGAACCGAACTCCGGTGCCTTGCTGGTCAAGGCCGATGACCTGTCCCGTGCGCGGCTCAAGCTCGCGGCCGCTGGTGTCACTCCCAGCGACGGTAACATCGGTTTCGAGATCCTCGACAAGGACCAGGGGCTGGGTACCAGCCAGTTCATGGAAGCGACCCGTTATCGTCGCGGCCTCGAAGGCGAACTGGCCCGGACCATTTCCAGCCTGAACAACGTCAAGGGTGCCCGTGTGCACCTGGCGATTCCGAAAAGCTCGGTGTTCGTGCGTGATGAGCGCAAGCCCAGCGCTTCTGTTCTGGTTGAGCTGTATTCCGGGCGCTCGCTGGAGCCAGGTCAGGTCGTCGCCATCATCAATCTGGTGGCGACCAGCGTTCCTGAACTGAGCAAATCGCAGATCACCGTAGTCGACCAGAAGGGCAACCTGCTGTCGGATCAGGCGGAAAACTCCGAACTGACCATGGCCGGCAAGCAATTCGATTACAGTCGTCGCATGGAAAGCATGCTCACTCAGCGTGTGCACAACATCCTGCAACCGGTGCTCGGCAACGACCGCTATAAAGCCGAAGTTTCCGCCGACGTGGATTTCAGCGCCGTCGAATCGACTTCCGAGCAGTTCAACCCGGACCAGCCGGCATTGCGCAGCGAGCAGTCGGTCAACGAACAGCGCACTGCCAGCAATGGCCCGCAAGGCGTGCCGGGTGCCCTGAGTAACCAGCCTCCTTCGCCAGCCTCGGCGCCGCAAACCACCGGTGGCGCCACCGCGTCGGCCGGTATGGTGCAGCCAGGCCAGCCATTGCTCGATGCCAACGGTCAGCAAATCATGGACCCGGCCACCGGCCAGCCGATGCTGGCGCCGTATCCGGCGGACAAGCGTCAACAATCCACCAAGAACTTCGAACTCGACCGTTCCATCAGCCATACCAAACAACAACAGGGCCGTTTGAATCGCCTGTCGGTGTCGGTGGTGGTGGATGATCAGGTCAAGGTCAACGCGGCCAACGGTGAAACCACTCGTGCGCCATGGAGTGCCGATGAATTGGCGCGCTTCACCCGTCTGGTGCAGGATGCGGTCGGTTTCGACGCCAGCCGTGGCGATAGCGTCAGTGTGATCAACATGCCGTTCTCCGCCGAGCGCGGTGAAGTGATTGCCGATATTCCGTTCTACTCCCAGCCGTGGTTCTGGGACATCGTCAAGCAAGTGCTGGGTGTGTTGTTCATCCTGGTGCTGGTGTTCGGTGTGCTGCGTCCGGTGCTCAACAACATCACCGGTGGCGGCAAAGACAAGCAACTGGCAGGCCTGGGCAGCGACATGGAGCTCGGTGGCGTGGGCGGTCTGGACGGCGAACTGGCCAACGACCGCGTCAGCCTCGGTGGCCCGACCAGCATTCTGCTGCCGAGCCCGAGCGAAGGCTATGACGCACAGTTGAACGCAATCAAGAGTCTGGTGGCAGAAGATCCGGGTCGCGTGGCCCAGGTCGTGAAAGAGTGGATTAACGCAGATGAGTGATAACCGAGCCGCTGTCGCCAAACTGTCCCGGGTTGATAAAGCCGCGATTCTGCTGCTGTCCCTGGGTTCTACAGACGCCGCGCAAGTGCTGCGCCACATGGGGCCCAAAGAGGTCCAGCGTGTGGGTGTGGCCATGGCCCAGATGGGTAACGTGCACCGCGAGCAGGTCGAACAGGTCATGAGCGAGTTCGTCGACATCGTCGGCGATCAGACCAGCCTGGGCGTCGGCTCCGATGACTACGTGCGCAAAATGCTCACCCAGGCCCTGGGCGAAGACAAGGCCAACGGCCTGATCGACCGGATCCTGCTGGGCGGCAACACCAGTGGCCTCGACAGCCTGAAGTGGATGGAGCCGCGTGCTGTTGCCGACGTGATCCGTTACGAGCACCCGCAGATCCAGGCGATCGTGGTGGCGTACCTCGACCCGGATCAGGCCGGTGAAGTGCTGGGCAACTTCGACCACAAGGTCCGGCTGGATATCATTCTGCGGGTGTCCTCGCTGAACACCGTGCAGCCGGCGGCCCTGAAAGAACTCAACCAGATTCTCGAGAAGCAGTTCTCCGGCAACTCGAATGCCTCGCGAACCACCCTGGGTGGCATCAAGCGCGCGGCCGACATCATGAACTTCCTCGACAGTTCGATCGAGGGTCAGCTGATGGACTCGATCCGCGAAGTCGACGAAGACCTGTCCGGTCAGATCGAAGACCTCATGTTTGTGTTCAACAACCTGTCCGATGTCGACGACCGTGGCATTCAGGCGCTGTTGCGCGAAGTGTCCTCGGACGTTCTGGTGCTGGCCCTCAAGGGGTCGGACGAAGGCGTCAAGGAAAAGATCTTCAAGAACATGTCCAAACGGGCGGCCGAACTGTTGCGCGACGACCTCGAGGCCAAAGGCCCGGTGCGCGTCAGCGACGTGGAAACGGCGCAGAAAGAAATCCTCACCATTGCCCGCCGTATGGCCGAAGCCGGAGAAATCGTTCTCGGCGGGAAGGGCGGCGAAGAGATGATCTAAGGTCACTATGTCGTCCAAACATGATGAGTCCAATACCGACCTGATCCGTGCCAAGGACGTCAGTGGTTTTGACGTCTGGTCGTTGCCCAGCTTCGACCCGTTCGTGCCGGAACCCGAGCCGGAGCCGGAACCCGAACCGCCGGAAATGGAAGAAGTGCCGCTGGAAGAAGTCCAGCCACTGACCCTTGAAGAGCTCGAAAGCATTCGCCAGGAGGCCTACAACGAGGGCTTCGCCATCGGTGAAAAAGAAGGTTTCCACAGCACTACGCTCAAGGTCCGTCAGGAAGCCGATGTGGCCCTGGCGGCCAAGATCGCTGGCCTGGAACAATTGATGGTCAACCTGTTCGAGCCCATTGCCGAGCAGGACATGCAGATCGAAAAGTCGCTGGTCGACCTCGTGCAGCACATCACCAAACAAGTGATTCAGCGCGAACTGGCCTTCGACTCGACGCAGATCGAACACGTCATGCGCGAAGCGCTCAAGCTCTTGCCGCTGGGCGTAGGCAACGTGCGGTTGTACGTCAATCCGCAGGATTTCGCACAGGTCAAAGCCTTGCGCGAGCGCCATGAAGAAACCTGGCGCATCGTCGAGGACGAATCCCTGTTGCCGGGCGGTTGCCGGGTCGAGACGGAGCACAGCCGTATCGACGCCACCATCGAAACCCGTGTGACCCAGGTCATGGCCAAGCTGTTCGATCAATTGCACGATCAGGCGCTGCACCCGGCCGCGCCAGACCTGAGCCTGGAGCTGCCGACTGACGAAAGGCCGGCGGTTGCCCCGGTCGAGCCAGAACTGGACGATCCCGATGCGCCTTGATCGCACCAGCTTCGCCAAGCGCCTCGGTAGCTACGCCGAGGCCACGGAGCTGGCTGGCGCGCCAATCCTTGAAGGTCGCCTGCTGCGCATGGTCGGCCTGACCCTCGAAGCCGAAGGCTTGCGCGCCGCCATGGGCAGCCGCTGCATGGTCATCAACGATGACAGCTATCACCCGGTGCAGGTCGAAGCCGAGGTCATGGGCTTCTCTGGCAGCAAAGTTTTTCTGATGCCGGTCGGCAGCGTTGCCGGCATCGCCCCTGGGGCGCGCGTGGTTCCCCTGGCGGACAACGGTCGTTTGCCGATGGGCATGAGCATGCTCGGGCGGGTACTCGACGGTGCCGGTCGTGCGCTGGATGGCAAGGGCGGGATGAAGGCTGAAGACTGGGTGCCGATGGACGGCCCGACCATCAACCCGCTCAAGCGTGACCCGATCAGCCAGCCGCTGGACGTCGGTATTCGTTGCATCAACGGTTTGTTGACGGTCGGTCGCGGTCAACGGCTCGGGTTGTTCGCCGGTACTGGCGTGGGCAAGAGTGTGCTGCTGGGCATGATGACCCGCTTCACCGAGGCCGACATTATCGTGGTCGGGCTGATCGGCGAGCGGGGTCGAGAAGTTAAAGAATTCATCGAGCACATCCTTGGCGAAGAAGGGCTCAAGCGTTCGGTGGTGGTGGCTTCACCCGCGGACGATGCGCCGCTGATGCGTCTGCGCGCGGCCATGTATTGCACGCGAATCGCCGAATATTTTCGTGATAAGGGCAAGAATGTCCTGTTGCTGATGGATTCCCTGACCCGTTTCGCCCAGGCCCAGCGGGAAATCGCCCTGGCTATCGGCGAACCTCCAGCGACCAAGGGCTATCCGCCGTCGGTGTTCGCCAAGTTGCCGAAACTGGTGGAGCGGGCCGGTAACGCCGAAAAGGGCGGCGGTTCGATCACGGCGTTTTACACCGTATTGTCTGAAGGCGACGACCAGCAGGACCCGATCGCCGACTCGGCGCGGGGTGTGCTCGACGGGCACATCGTGCTGTCCCGGCGCCTGGCCGAGGAAGGGCATTACCCGGCCATCGATATCGAAGCGTCTATCAGCCGGGTCATGCCGTCGGTGGTGACGCCGGAGCACATGGCCCGCGCACAGTATTTCAAGCAGTTGTGGTCACGTTATCAGCAGAGTCGCGACCTGATCAGCGTCGGTGCCTACGTGGCCGGCGGTGACCGGGAAACCGACCTGGCGATTTCGCTGCAACCGCAGTTGGTCAAGTACCAGCGTCAGGGGCTGAACGACAGCATCAGCCTGGGCGAAAGCGAAGCGCACCTCGGGTCGATCTTCGCCCCGGCGGCCGGTGGCTAACCGGCCATGGCCCAGAGCCGCGCAGCACGCCTGGCGCCCGTGGTGGAAATGGCTGAAAAGGCCGAGAAAACCGCCGTTCAGCGCCTGGGACACTTCCAGGGCCAGGTTCGTCTGGCGGAAAGCAAACTGGCCGACCTGGAAAAGTTCCGCCTGGAATACCAGGAGCAATGGATCGTGCGCGGCAGCAGTGGCGTCTCGGGCCAGTGGCTGCTGGGTTATCAGGGCTTTCTCGCGCAACTGGGCACAGCCATCGACCAGCAGCGCCAGAGCCTGAACTGGCATCAAAACAACCTGAACAAGGCCCGGGAAGCCTGGCAGCAGGCGTTTGCCAGGGTCGAAGGCTTGCGCAAGCTGGTTCAGCGCTACATGGATGAGGCACGGCAACTGGAAGACAAGCGTGAGCAGAAGCTGCTGGATGAACTGTCCCAGCGGTTGCCGCGACAGGATCCGTATTGAGTGTCGGTTTTAAAAGATCGCAGCCTTCGGCAGCTCCAACAGGATCGGGTTTGCATACGGTCAATGTAGGAGCTGCCGAAGGCTGCGATCTTTTGACCTTGCTCCTGCCCCCATCAGGTGCTAAACCTTCTACACGTACGTTCGCCAATGACAAGGAAGCCGTGAAATGTCAGTCGTTACAGAAGTATCTCCAGATGGGCAAAAGCTGACGATCTCGATCAAGGGGCGATTCGATTTCGGTCGACATCAGGAGTTTCGCGAGTCCTACGAAAAACTCAAAAAGAAACCCGATTCCATTGTGGTGGACCTGAAGGAAGCCACGTATCTCGATAGCTCTGCTCTGGGCATGTTGCTCTTGCTGCGTGATCACGCCGGTGGCGACAGTTCCGATATTCGCGTCGTCAACAGCAGTTCCGATGTGAAGAAGATTCTCGCCATCTCCAACTTCGACAAGTTGTTCGACATCAGTTGATCGTCATGCAGCCGCTCGAGCCGCTGACAGTACTCATCGCTGAAGACAGCGCGGCCGATCGCTTGCTGCTGTCGACTATCGTCCGGCGCCAGGGTCATGAAGTGCTGACGGCCGCCAACGGTGCCGAGGCGGTCGAAGCATTCCGTTGGCAACGACCGCACCTGGTGCTGATGGACGCCATGATGCCGGTGATGGACGGTTTCGAGGCTGCGCAGCAAATCAAGGCGCTGGCCGGCGAAACCCTGGTGCCGATCATCTTTCTGACGTCGTTGACCGAGAGCGAAGCCCTGGCCCGTTGTCTGGAGGCCGGGGGCGACGACTTTCTGGCAAAGCCTTACAACCAGGTGATCCTCGCCGCCAAGATCAAGGCGATGGACCGCTTGCGGCGTTTGCAGGCCACGGTGCTGGAGCAGCGAGACCTGATCGCCAGGCATCACGATTACCTGCTCAACGAACAGCGCGTCGCCAAAGCCGTGTTCGACAAGGTCGCCCACTCCGGTTGCCTGAGTGCGCCGAACATCCGTTACCTGCAATCACCCTATGCGCTGTTCAACGGCGATCTGTTGCTGGCTGCGTTCACCCCGGCCGGCGACATGCACGTGCTGCTCGGCGATTTTACGGGTCATGGTTTGCCGGCTGCCGTCGGCGCCATGCCGTTGGCCGAAGTCTTCTACGGCATGACGGCCAAGGGCTATGGCTTGTCCGAAACCCTGCGTGAAATGAACGCCAAGCTCAAGCGCATCCTGCCGGTGGACATGTTCTGCTGTGCGGCCCTGCTGTGCCTGAGCTTTCAGCGAGGTTCGGTGGAGGTCTGGAACGGTGGGATGCCGGACGGTTACTTGCACAACACCGCCAGCGGCGAACGTATGGCGCTGACGGCACGGCACTTGCCGCTGGGGGTGCTGAGCCCGCAAGCCTTCGATGATCGCACCGAGGTGTTCCCGATGGCCGTCGGCGATCGGGTGTTCTTGCTGTCTGACGGGGTGATCGATACTTGCGATGCCAATGAACAGTTGTTTGGCGTAGAGCGATTGGAGCAGGTGTTTGCAGCCAATCGTCAGCCTGATGCGCTGTTCGAAGAAATCGAACAGGCCCTGCGGGACTTTCGCGGCGAGGCCCGGGATGACGTGAGCATGGTCGAGGTCCGCCTGCTGGAGGTGGCGAAATTGAGCCCGCCGACGCCCGTGTATTCCGACAGCGGCCAGTCCTCCCCGCTGGACTGGTCGGTGAGTTTCGAGTTCCGCGCCGCCACCCTCAAACGCTTCAATCCACTGCCGTATCTGTTGCAACTGCTGCTTGAGGTCCATGGCCTGCGGGCTCAGAGTGGCACACTCTACAGTGTGCTGGCAGAGCTTTATTCCAACGCTCTGGAGCACGGCGTGCTGGGGTTGGATTCAAATCTGAAACGCGATGCGTCGGGGTTTGCGCGTTATTATCAGCAGCGCAACACACGCCTGGACGAATTGCGGGACGGCTATGTGCGGGTGCATTTGCAGGTGATGCCAAAAGGCGAGGGCGGTTGCCTGACGGTCCGGGTCGAAGACAGCGGCAAGGGCTTCGATGTGGCGCGGGTAATGGCGCGTCCCGTCGATGATGTCCGTCTGTCGGGACGCGGAATCAATTTGATCCGCCAGTTGAGTCAAAATGCGAGCTGGTCCGATAATGGTCGAAGTGCTCGCGTGGAGTTTTTCTGGGAGGCTCTGGCATAATCCCAGGCGTTCTTGATCAAGGAGTGAACAAGTGGCTGACACACATCTGGATCGCGACGTGCTGAGCGCGTTGCAGGAAGTTATGGAGGACGGGTATCCAGAATTGCTCGATACCTTTCTCGCTGATTCCGAAGAGCGCTTAAGCCTGCTGCGAAAAGCTGACGATGCCGAGAAGTTGGGCGCCGCTGCGCACAGCTTCAAAGGCAGCAGCAGCAATATGGGCGCTACCCGGCTGGCCGAGCTGTGTCATGAGCTGGAGCAGCGAGCCAAGCAAAAAAGCCTCGAAGGTATTGAAGCGCTGGTCGGAGAAATTGACGGCGAATTCGCCATTATCCGCCCGCTCTACGAAGCGGAGCGCCAGCGCTCCCTCGCTGAATAACGCAACCGTCCGACGCTTTTAGCGGCTAGCGAGCAAAGCTGGCTCGACCTTTGCAGTCAACTTGCTCAACTGTACCTACGACCCCAGTGCAGCGGAGACCGTTTTATGCCCGTTACCCCCAACATTCTTCTTCAGGCCGCCGCTGCGGCCAAGACTCAAGCCGTGTCCGCCAATACACCGGCACTGGCGGCTGAGCCCGGGGACAAGGCGTCCAGCTTCGCTCAGGTCTACGCCAATCAGGCCCAGAACAAGCCCTCGGTCGTGGCGGACGGATCGACTAAGCCCGTACGCGACAAAACTACGGACAACGCCAGCAAAAAGGACGTGAACAACGACCAGTCTGCCGCCCCGGAACCGACGGTTGCCGATAGCGGCAAATCCTTGCCCGCCGATAAACCGGCGCAGACCGACGACAAGACAGCCAGCGATGACGCGCAGGATACTGCTGAGTCGTCGACGTCGGTGGCCGATACCGCGCCTGTCGATCCGTCCCTCGATCCTGCGTTGATGCAAGTTGCAC
The DNA here is from genome assembly GCF_024749285.1 of Pseudomonas sp. B21-015. Taxonomy (NCBI): domain Bacteria; kingdom Pseudomonadati; phylum Pseudomonadota; class Gammaproteobacteria; order Pseudomonadales; family Pseudomonadaceae; genus Pseudomonas; species Pseudomonas sp. B21-015. The sequence continues at coordinate 4,707,686 of NZ_CP087196.1, read as the reverse complement.
AGCCGGTGGTGCCAGCTCCTGTACCGGAAGCCCCGCCGGTTGTGGCGTCTGTGCAGCCACAAGTTGAAGCACCTGTCGCAGTCACCGTTACCTCAGTAGTGACGCAGGCTGTTGCCACCGCCGATTCTGATTTCGATCCCGAAGCCGATCCTCTCGATGCACTGCCAGCGGTTCGCATGGCCATGGAACAGAGTGGGCACGTTTCGGCCGCCAGCCAGGCCCAGCCAAAAGCGGCTCCGACCCCGGCTCAAGCCGACGGCGAGCTGACTTCGGCACAAAACTTTGCCGCGGGCATGGCGAGCATGCTTGATGTGCAGACCGATCAGGACAGCACCAGCCAGGGCGGCGAGAAGGCTTTCAGTGGCCTGATCGATGATGGTCTCAAGGACCTCAAGTCCGCCAGCAGCGATACCCGTGTCGATGACTTCGCCAACCGTCTGGCGGCGTTGACCCAGGCCGCAACGCCGAAGACGGCCAATGCATTGCCGGTGAACCAGCCGATCGCCATGCATCAGAGCGGTTGGACCGAAGAGGTGGTCAATCGGGTCATGTACCTGTCCAGCGCCAATCTCAAGGCGGCGGATATCCAGCTACAACCGGCCGAGCTGGGACGCCTCGATATTCGGGTGAACATGGTTCCGGATCAGCAGACCCAGGTGACCTTCATGAGCGCACATCCAAGCGTTCGCGAAGCACTCGACGGGCAAATGCATCGCCTGCGTGACATGTTCGCGCAGCAGGGCATGGGCCAGGTTGACGTCAACGTTTCCGATCAGTCCCGTGGCTGGCAAGGCCAGGGTCAGGAACAGGCTCAACAAGGGCAGGGTGGACGTACCCATTCCAGTGGCGGTCGCCTCGATTCCGTCGATGAAGAGCTTCCTGCGACGGTTGCTGAAGTAGCCGCCAACACCACCAGCGTGATCGGTTCCAGCGCGGTCGATTATTACGCCTGATCAAACGCCAACCCCTTGTGTGGGAGCGAGCCTGCTCGCGATGAGGCAGTAACATTCAACACTTGCGTTGATTGTTGCACCGCTATCGCGAGCAGGCTCGCTCCCACATTTGTTTTGTGGTGGCTGATGATCCTCTGCCTCCACTCCCTCCCGACACTTCTGGCATAACACTTGCTCTTGCCTTGCCGTGCGACTGTGAAAACCCGAATAGTGACGGATTATTGGCATGGCGAAGAGCGAAGCAGTAGTAAAAGACCCCGCAACCAAAGGCAAAATCAAGCTGATCATTGTGGTCGTCGTGGCCTTGGTGTTGGCGATCGGCTTGTCCGTGGGGGCGACCTGGTACTTCATGCACAGCGCCCAGAGCAAGCCTGCCGCCGCGGCTGAAACCGCTGTGGTCGGCAAGCAGCCGGCGATCTTCGAGCCCATGGCTCCGGCCTTCGTGGCCAACTACACCCAGAACGGCCGTCAGCGCTACATGCAGGTGAGCATCACCATGCTGGGCCGCAATCAGGCTGATCTGGAGGCGCTCAAAGTCCACATGCCGGTGATCCGCAATAACCTGGTCATGCTGTTTTCCGGTCAGGATTTCGCCACGCTGGCGACCCCGGTCGGTCAGGAGATGTTGCGTCAGAAGGCCACGGCCAGCGTCCAGGAAGTGGCGCAGAAAGAGCTTGGCAAAGTGGTGATCGAACAGTTGCTTTTCACTAATTTCGTACTGCAGTAGGAACACGACATGGCCGTGCAGGACCTGCTGTCCCAGGATGAGATCGATGCGCTGTTGCATGGCGTCGACGATGGTCTGGTACAGACCGATAACGCTGCCGAACCCGGCAGCGTCAAAAGCTACGACCTGACCAGCCAGGATCGCATCGTCCGTGGACGCATGCCGACCCTGGAAATGATCAACGAGCGTTTCGCCCGCTACACCCGCATCAGCATGTTCAACATGCTGCGCCGCTCGGCGGACGTTGCCGTCGGTGGCGTACAGGTGATGAAGTTCGGCGAATACGTGCACTCGCTGTACGTGCCGACCAGCCTCAACCTGGTCAAGATCAAACCGCTGCGCGGTACCGCGCTGTTCATCCTCGACGCCAAACTGGTGTTCAAGCTGGTGGACAACTTCTTCGGCGGCGATGGCCGTCACGCGAAGATCGAAGGGCGTGAATTCACCCCCACCGAACTGCGTGTGGTGCGCATGGTGCTGGAGCAGGCCTTCGTCGATTTGAAGGAGGCCTGGCAGGCGATCATGGAAGTGAACTTCGAGTACATCAACTCGGAAGTGAACCCGGCCATGGCCAACATCGTCGGCCCGAGCGAAGCCATTGTGGTGTCAACGTTCCACATCGAACTCGATGGCGGTGGCGGCGACCTGCACGTCACCATGCCGTACTCGATGATCGAGCCGGTGCGCGAAATGCTCGACGCCGGCTTCCAGTCGGACCTCGACGATCAGGACGAGCGCTGGATCAACGCCTTGCGCCAGGATGTGCTGGACGTCGACGTACCGATCGGGGCCACCGTTGCCCGTCGCCAGTTGCGCCTGCGCGACATCCTGCACATGCAGCCGGGGGATGTGATCCCGGTCGAGATGCCGGAAGAAATGATCATGCGCGCCAACGGCGTGCCGGCCTTCAAGGTCAAGATGGGCTCGCACAAAGGCAACCTCGCGTTGCAAGTGATCGAACCGATCGAGCGCCGCTGACCGGCGCTTCAACCCTTTCGCTTTTAACTGACGGCTTCTGATTGAAGGTTGCCTGCCGAGGACAAATGATGGCTGACGATATGAATACCCAGGACGACCAGGCACTGGCTGATGAGTGGGCTGCGGCCCTGGAAGAAACCGGTGATGCAGGGCAAGACGATATCGATGCCTTGCTGGCCGCCGACGCCGCCGGTTCGTCGTCCAACCGTCTGCCGATGGAAGAGTTCGGCAGCGTGCCGAAGAACAACGATCCGGTGACGCTGGACGGTCCGAACCTGGACGTGATTCTCGACATCCCGGTGTCGATTTCCATGGAAGTCGGCAGCACCGACATCAACATCCGCAACCTGCTGCAACTCAACCAGGGGTCGGTGATCGAGCTCGATCGTCTGGCCGGTGAGCCGCTGGACGTGCTGGTCAACGGCACGCTCATCGCCCACGGCGAAGTGGTGGTGGTCAACGAAAAGTTCGGCATCCGCCTGACCGACGTGATCAGCCCAAGTGAACGCATCAAGAAGTTGCGCTGAGTGAAAAAGGTTCTGGGTTTTGTGCTGGCCCTGCCATTCAGTGTGCTGGCTGCCGAGCCGGTGACGACGGCTGCGACAGCGGCTGCCGCGCCGGCCGTCAGCAGCGGTGTGGCTGGGCAATTGACGCAATTGGTGTTCGGCTTGCTGCTGGTGCTGGGGTTGATCTTCTTCCTTGCCTGGCTGCTGCGCCGGGTTCAGCAGGCCGGGCCGGCCGGCAAGGGGCAGGTGATCGAGCTGATCGGTTCCCGGGCGCTGGGTCCCCGTGACCGTTTGATGCTGGTGCAGGTGGGCAACGAGCAGATTCTGCTTGGCCTGAGCCCGGGCACCATCACTGCGTTGCATGTGCTCAAGGAGCCGGTGCAAGTGCCGAGCGGGACTGAAAAAGCGACCCCGGAGTTCGCCCAGCGCCTGTTGGAGTTGTTGGGCAAGGATCAGAAGGATAAGAAGTAATGGGTGCGTTACGCATCGTCTTGACGCTGGTCCTGATGCTGGCCGCGCCGCTGGCGTTCGCTGCCGATCCGTTGTCGATCCCGGCAATCACCCTGGGCACCAACGCCGAAGGCGCGCAGGAGTACTCGGTCAGCCTGCAAATCCTGCTGATCATGACCGCGCTGAGTTTCATCCCGGCGTTTGTCATGCTGATGACCAGTTTCACCCGGATCATCATCGTTTTCTCGATCCTGCGTCAGGCCCTGGGCCTGCAGCAGACACCGTCGAACCAGATCCTCACCGGCATGGCACTGTTCCTCACCATGTTCATCATGGCGCCGGTGTTCGATCGGGTGAATCAGGATGCCTTGCAGCCGTATCTGGCGGAAAAACTCACCGCGCAGGATGCCGTGGCCAAGGCCCAGGTGCCGATCAAGGACTTCATGCTGGCCCAGACTCGCAGCAGCGACCTGGAGCTGTTCATGCGCCTGTCCAAGCGTACCGACATTGCTTCGCCGGATCAGGCGCCGCTGACGATTCTGGTGCCGGCTTTCGTGACCTCTGAGCTGAAAACCGCGTTCCAGATCGGCTTCATGATCTTCATTCCGTTCCTGATCATCGACCTGGTGGTGGCCAGTGTGCTGATGGCGATGGGGATGATGATGCTCTCGCCATTGATCATTTCCTTGCCGTTCAAAATCATGCTGTTCGTGCTGGTGGATGGCTGGGCGTTGATCATCGGCACCTTGGCCAGTAGCTTCGGCGGCGTTTCACCATGACGCCGGAAGTTGCCGTAGACATCTTTCGCGAAGCGCTGTGGCTGACCACCATGATGGTCGCCGTGCTGGTGATTCCGAGCTTGCTGGTGGGGCTGTTGGTGGCGATGTTCCAGGCGGCCACGCAGATCAACGAACAGACCCTGAGCTTCCTGCCGCGTCTGCTGGTGATGCTGGTGACGCTGATCGTTGCCGGCCCGTGGATGGTGCAGACCTTCATGGAATACATTCTGCAGCTGTACCACAGCATTCCTCAGGTCATCGGTTAAGCCATGTCGCTGCTGCAGCTGACCGATACCCAGATCAGCACCTGGGTGGCGACATTCATGTTGCCGCTGTTTCGCATCGGCTCGTTGCTGATGGTCATGCCGATTTTCGGTACGACGCTGGTGCCCCAGCGTGTGCGCTTGTACTTGGCCCTGGCGATCACCTTCGTGATCGCTCCCGGTCTGCCGCCGATGCCGCCGGTCAATGCGCTGGACCTGAGCGCGCTGCTGCTGATCGCCGAGCAGATCATCATCGGCGCGGTGTTGGGCTTCTCCTTGCAGCTTTTCTTCCAGGCTTTTGTGGTCGCCGGGCAAATCGTCGCGATCCAGATGGGCATGGGTTTCGCGTCGATGGTCGACCCTACGAACGGCGTATCGGTGGCGGTGATCGGGCAGTTCTTCACGATGTTGGTGACGCTGCTGTTCCTGTCGATGAACGGCCACCTGGTGGTGTTCGAAGTCCTCACCGAAAGCTTCACCACATTGCCGGTCGGTGGCGGGTTGATGGTCAATCATTTCTGGGAGCTGGCCGGCAAGCTTGGCTGGGTACTCGGTGCGGCGCTGTTGCTGGTGTTGCCGGCGATCACCGCGTTGCTGGTGGTCAACATTGCCTTTGGCGTGATGACCCGGGCGGCGCCGCAGTTGAACATTTTCTCGATCGGCTTCCCGCTGATCCTGGTGCTTGGGATGGTCATCCTCTGGATCGCCCTGGCGGACATTCTCAATCAGTATCAACCGCTGGCCTCCGAGGCCTTGCAGTTGTTACGCGAACTGGCACGGGCGCGCTGAGTCATGGCTGAGAGCGAAAGCGGTCAGGACAAAACAGAAGACCCCACGGAGAAGCGCAAAAAGGACTCCCGTGAGAAGGGCGAGATTGCGCGCTCCAAGGAACTCAACACCTTCGCGGTCATGCTCGCCGGTGCCGGCGGGTTGCTGATTTTCGGTGGCGCCCTGGCTCAGGATCTGATGGAGCTGATGCGCATGAACTTCTCGCTCTCGCGGGAGGTGATTCTGGATCAGCGCTCTATGGCGACTTATCTGCTGCACTCGGGGCAGATCGCTCTGTTGGCGGTTCAGCCGGTGATGATCACTTTGCTGTTGGCCGCGCTGATTGGCCCGATTTCTCTGGGGGGCTGGCTGTTCGCGGCTGGCTCCATGGCGCCCAAGTTCAGTCGTATGAACCCCGTCGCGGGCCTCAAGCGCATGTTCTCGACCAAGGCGCTGGTGGAGTTGCTCAAGGCCCTGGCGAAGTTTTTCATCGTGTTGTTCGTGGCGTTGGCGGTCTTGTCGTCGGACATTGACGATCTACTGCGCATCTCCCGCGAACCATTGGACATGGCGATCATTCACAGCCTGCAAGTGGTCGGTTGGAGCACCTTGTGGATGGCGTGCGGGCTGATCATCATCGCCGCGGTCGATGTGCCGGTGCAGCTCTGGGAAAGCCGCAACAAATTGTTGATGACCAAGCAGGAAATACGCGACGAGCACAAGGATCAGGAAGGGCGGCCAGAGGTTAAGCAGCGGATTCGCCAGCTTCAGCGCGAGATGTCTCAGCGGCGGATGATGGCCGCCATCCCCGAGGCTGACGTGGTCATCACCAACCCGACCCACTACGCCGTGGCGCTCAAGTACGATCCTGAAAAGGGCGGGGCGCCGATGCTGATCGCCAAGGGCAGCGACTTCCTGGCCTTGAAGATCCGCGAAATCGCCGTGGCCAACGAAGTGCTGCTGCTGGAGTCGCCTGCCCTGGCGCGTTCTATCTACTACTCCACGGAGCTGGAGCAGGAAATTCCTGGCGGGCTGTATCTGGCCGTGGCTCAGGTATTGGCTTACGTCTACCAGATCCGCCAATACCGCGCGGGCAAGGGCAAGCGCCCGGATCCGCTCAAGGATGATCTGCCGATTCCACCGGATCTGCGGCGCGATTCCTGATAGATCAAACGATCGCAGACTTCGGCAGCTCCTGCACGGATCGTGAGTTACCCGCGATGTTGCGGTGTGAACCTAATCCGTAGGCGCTACCGAAAGCTGCGATCTTTTGATCTTTTTGGGTCTGCATAAACCTCTATTTCAAGCCTCGGCAAAAGTTGGAAGGCTTCTTGCAATAGCCGCCCTGCGCCTGCTTCAGGCGTCAAAAGTTTGCTTTAAAGGAACGGGGAAAACCGGTGGATCGCTCTCAGTTAATCAACAGTGCCCGCACAAACGTTGCCGACCTCAGTCGGGGCAATATGGGTGTGCCGCTGTTGCTGCTGGTCATGCTGGCCATGATGATGTTGCCGGTGCCGCCGTTCCTGCTGGACGTGTTTTTCACGTTCAACATTGCCTTGTCCATCGTCGTGTTGCTGGTCTGCGTGTACGCCTTGCGGCCGCTGGATTTCGCCGTGTTCCCGACCATTCTGCTGGTGGCGACGTTGTTGCGACTGGCACTGAACGTGGCCTCGACGCGGGTGGTGATGCTCCACGGTCAGGACGGCCATGCCGCCGCCGGTAAGGTGATTCAGGCCTTCGGTGAGGTGGTGATCGGCGGGAACTACGTGGTCGGTATCGTGGTGTTCGCGATTTTGATGATCATCAACTTCGTCGTGGTGACCAAGGGTGCCGGGCGGATTTCCGAGGTGAGCGCACGTTTCACCCTCGACGCAATGCCCGGTAAACAGATGGCCATCGACGCCGACTTGAACGCCGGCCTGATCGACCAGAACCAGGCGAAACTGCGCCGGATGGAAGTGGCTCAGGAAGCCGAGTTCTACGGTTCCATGGACGGTGCCAGCAAGTTCGTGCGCGGTGACGCCATCGCCGGCCTGCTGATTCTGTTCATCAACCTGATCGGCGGCATGGCGGTCGGTATCTTCCAGCACGGCATGAGCTTTGGCGATGCCGGTCGGGTATACGCCTTGTTGACCATTGGTGACGGTTTGGTGGCGCAATTGCCATCACTGCTGTTGTCGACCGCTGCCGCGATCATGGTGACCCGTGCTTCCGGTTCGGAAGACATGGGCAAGCAGATCAATCGTCAGATGTTCGCCTCGCCAAAAGCCTTGGCGGTGGCTGCTGGCTTGATGGCGGTGATGGGCCTGGTGCCTGGCATGCCGCACGTCTCCTTTCTGTCCATGGCGGCCCTGGCGGGCGGTGGCGCTTACTTGTTCTGGAAGAAACAGAACGCGGTCAAGGTCCAGGCTCTGCAAGAGGTCAAGCGTCAGCAGGAACTGCTGCCATCGCCGGCCCGTGCTCAGGAAACCAAGGAGCTTGGCTGGGACGACGTGACGCCGATCGACATGATTGGCCTGGAAGTCGGTTACCGTCTGATTCCGCTGGTGGATCGCAACCAGGGGGGGCAGTTGCTGGCACGGATCAAGGGGGTGCGTAAAAAGCTCTCACAGGACCTGGGCTTCCTGATGCCGACAGTGCATATCCGTGACAACCTCGACCTGGCGCCTAGCGCCTATCGCCTGACCCTGATGGGCGTGATCCTGGCCGAGGCCGAGATTTACCCGGACCGCGAACTGGCGATCAACCCGGGGCAGGTCTACGGTACGCTCAACGGCATCACCGCCAAAGATCCGGCTTTTGGTCTGGAAGCGGTCTGGATCGAAATCAGCCAGCGTGCCCAGGCGCAATCGCTCGGTTACACCGTGGTCGATGCCAGTACGGTAGTGGCGACCCACTTGAACCAGATTCTGTACAAGCACTCCAGCGAGCTGATCGGCCACGAAGAAGTCCAGCAACTCATGCAATTGCTGGCCAAAAGCTCACCGAAGCTGGCCGAAGAGCTGGTGCCGGGGGTGGTTTCGCTGTCGCAACTGCTCAAAGTCTTGCAGGCGTTGCTGGCCGAACAGGTGCCGGTACGGGACATTCGCAGCATCGCCGAAGCCATCGCGAACAACGCCGCCAAGAGTCAAGATACTGCCGCTTTGGTGGCGGCGGTGCGCGTCGGCGTATCCCGTGCAATCGTGCAAAGCATTGTAGGCACTGAGTCTGAGCTGCCTGTGATCACCTTGGAGCCAAGGTTGGAACAAATATTGCTCAATAGTCTTCAGAAGGCAGGACAAGGCTCGGAAGAGGGTGTTCTGCTGGAGCCAAGCATGGCAGAGAAACTGCAACGCTCGTTGATCGACGCGGCGCAGCGTCAGGAAATGCAAGGTCAACCGGTGATTCTGCTGGTAGCCGGCCCGGTTCGCGCGATGCTCTCGCGATTTGGCCGACTGGCAGTCCCGGGTTTGCATGTGTTGGCTTACCAGGAAATTCCTGACAACAAGCAAGTGACCATCGTTGCGACAGTAGGGCCCAACGGCTGAGGTAGTGGTTTATGCAAGTTAAGCGTTTTTTCGCCGCCGATATGCGTCAGGCCATGAAACTGGTTCGTGATGAGCTGGGCGCCGATGCCGCCATCATTGGCAACCGCCGGATCGCTGGCGGTGTCGAGCTGACGGCTGCCCTGGATTACAAATTGTCGGCGCTGGCCCCGCGTGTTCCGAACATGGAACTCGAGGATGAGCTGCGCAAGACCCAGTCGCGGATCGTCACCGCCCAGGCCGAACTGAGCCTGCGTAGCGATGGCGAGAGCGACAAGACCACCAACCGCCAGTTGTTCGCCGGTTTGCCGTTGACCGCCGCCGAGCCGCTGATCGAACCGACGCTGGCCGAGCCTCGGCGCCCTGCGCCCGCACCTGCCGCGGCGACCGGCGTGGACCCGCGTGCGTTCGATTCGATGCGTTTCGAACTCAATAGCCTGCGTGAACTGATGGAAGTGCAACTCGGTTCGCTGGCCTGGAATCAGCTGCAAGGCAGCCGTCCGGCCCAGGCCAACCTCTGGCGTCGCCTGCAGCGCATCGGCCTGTCCGGCCCGTTGTCGCGGGATCTGCTGGCGCTGATTACCGACATTGAAGAACCACGCCAGGCCTGGCGCATGTTGCTCGCGCACCTGGCGAGAATGATCGCCACCCCGGAAGTCGAGCCACTGGAAGAAGGCGGTGTGATTGCCATGGTCGGCCCGGCCGGCATGGGCAAGACCACCACGCTGGCCAAGCTCGCGGCCCGTTACGTGCTCAAGTACGGCGCGCAGAACATCGCACTGGTGAGCATGGACAGCTATCGCATCGGTGCTCAGGAACAGCTCAAGACCCTTGGTCGCATCCTCAATGTGTCGGTCACCCACGTCGATCCGGGCCAATCCCTGGTGCAGGCGCTGGAACCCTTGCTGCGCAAACGCGTGGTGCTGATCGATACCGCCGGCCTTCAAGCCAGCGACCCGGCACTGCGCATGCAACTCGAAAGCCTGGCCGGACGGGGCATCAAATCAAAAAATTATCTGGTCCTGGCAACCACCAGCCAGAAACAGGTTCTAACCGCCGCTTATCACAGTTACAAACGCTGCGGCCTCGCCGGCTGCATCCTGACTAAACTGGATGAAACGGCAAGCCTGGGCGAGGTGTTGAGCCTGGCCATCAGCCATGAGTTGCCGGTGGCTTACCTGACCGATGGCCCTCGGATTCCGGATGATTTGCATCTGCCGCGTCGTCATCAGTTGGTCAGCCGCGCCGTTAGCGTGCAAATGCAGGAAGAACCCAGCGAAGAAGCCATGGCTGACATGTTCGCTGATATTTACCACAGCCCGACCAAGCGGGTTGGCTGAGGTATTAATGAACAGTTTTTGTACCTACATCGATGGTCTGCCATGCATTGTTCCAATGGTGAACGCGCAGCCAGTAATGTGGCCTCCGTCTAAGTAAGACAAGGTAAAGAAATAACATGGGCAGCATGCATCCCGTACAGGTGATCGCGGTGACCGGCGGCAAAGGTGGCGTCGGGAAGACTAACGTGTCAGTGAACTTGTCCCTGGCTCTAGCTGAGCTCGGCCGGCGCGTCATGCTGCTGGATGCCGATCTGGGGCTGGCGAACGTCGACGTCCTGTTGGGGCTGACACCCAAACGCACCCTGGCCGACGTGATCGAAGGCCGCTGTGAACTGCGCGACGTGCTGTTGCAGGGGCCTGGCGGTATCCGCATCGTCCCGGCCGCGTCCGGCACCCAGAGCATGGTTCATCTGAGCCCGGCCCAGCACGCCGGCCTGATCCAGGCCTTCAGCGACATCGGCGACAACCTCGACGTATTGGTGATCGACACCGCTGCGGGCATTGGTGACTCGGTGGTCAGCTTCGTGCGCGCAGCGCAAGAAGTCTTGCTGGTGGTGTGCGACGAACCGACCTCGATCACCGACGCCTACGCGCTGATCAAACTGCTTAACCGCGACTACGGCATGAATCGGTTTCGCGTCCTGGCCAACATGGCGCAGAGCCCGCAGGAAGGCCGCAACCTGTTCGCCAAGTTGACCAAGGTCACGGATCGTTTCCTCGACGTCGCGTTGCAATACGTCGGTGCGGTGCCTTACGACGAAAGCGTGCGCAAGGCCGTGCAGAAGCAGCGTGCCGTCTATGAAGCCTTTCCGCGTTCCAAGTGCGCCCTGGCGTTCAAGGCCATTGCGCAGAAGGTCGATACCTGGCCGCTGCCGGCCAACCCGCGCGGGCACCTGGAGTTTTTCGTCGAGCGCCTCGTGCAACAAACGGCAGGACCCGTGCTATGACAGCCAGCGGTTACAACCTTTACAAGAAGTCGGCGCGTGACGCGCAGTACGAACTGATCGAGCGTTACGCGCCACTGGTCAAACGCATTGCCTACCACTTGCTGGCCCGTTTGCCGGCCAGTGTCCAGGTTGAAGACCTGATCCAGGCCGGGATGATCGGCCTGCTTGAAGTATCGACCAAATACGACGCCAGCAAAGGCGCGAGTTTCGAGACGTACGCGGGCATACGAATCCGCGGCGCAATGCTTGATGAAGTGCGCAAGGGGGACTGGGCGCCACGTTCGGTTCACCGCAATACCCGCATGGTCAGCGACGCGATTCGCTCGATTGAAGCTAAAACCGGCCGTGATGCTAAAGATCACGAGGTTGCGGCCGAACTCCAATTGAGTCTCGACGATTATTACGGGATTTTGAACGACACCCTGGGCAGCCGGTTATTCAGTTTCGACGATCTGTTGCAGGACGGCGAACACGAAGGGCTGCATGAGGATGGCGCGAGTGCTCATCTCGAGCCGTCACGTGATCTGGAAGATGAACGCTTCCAGGCGGCGCTGGCGGACGCGATTGCCAATTTGCCGGAGCGTGAGCGACTGGTGTTGGCGCTGTACTACGACGAAGAGTTGAATCTCAAGGAAATCGGTGAGGTCCTGGGGGTCAGCGAATCGCGGGTCAGCCAGTTACACAGCCAGTGCGCGGCCCGTTTGCGGGGGCGTTTGGGGGAGTGGCGAGCGCGCTGAAGGCAGTGTGGGGACACTGCGAATGGAGCCTGTGTGGTGTTGAACTGCGCCGGTCTCGATCTGTTGTGCTCCAGACAGTCATTGAGTGCTTTGCCGGATTGATTGAAATGGCGCGTCCAGGTGCTGGGCGCGTTTAAGACTGCTTGGAGGTCGAATTGGACAAGAACATGAAAATCCTCATCGTTGATGACTTCTCAACGATGCGGCGGATCATAAAAAACCTGTTGCGTGACCTTGGGTTCACCAACACCGCCGAGGCCGATGACGGGCTGACCGGGTTGCCGATGCTGCAAAGCGGTAACTTCGATTTTCTGGTCACCGACTGGAACATGCCCGGTATGACCGGCATCGATCTGCTTCGTGCGGTGCGCGCCGATGAAAGGCTCAAGCACCTGCCGGTGCTGATGGTGACCGCTGAAGCCAAGCGCGAGCAGATCATCGAAGCGGCCCAGGCCGGTGTTAACGGCTATGTGGTCAAACCCTTCACGGCCCAGGCGTTGAAAGAAAAAATCGAGAAGATTTTCGAACGCATCGGTTGAGAAACTGCGCCACGGGGGAGCTATGGAGCATATCGAATCTTCACAGGGCGATTTTGAGTCGACCCTGAAAAAACACGCGGTCGAACTGGTCGAAAGCCTTGAAAAAGGCAAGTTCGGCGACGCTGTTCAACTGATCCATGAGCTCAACCAGACCCGTGACCGTGGCCTGTATCAGGAAGTGGGCAAGCTCACCCGCGAGCTGCATAGCGCGATCGTCAATTTCCAGATTGACCCGCACATGCCGCAAGCCGAGGAAGTGTCTCAGATCACGGATGCCACCGAGCGTCTGGGTTATGTGGTCAAGCTGACCGAGGCCGCGGCCAACCGCACCATGGACCTGGTGGAAAACGCCACGCCGCTGATCAACAGCCTGAGCGACGAAGCTCAGGCACTGAGCACGGATTGGGGACGGTTCATGCGTCGCGAGGTCGGGGCTGAAGAGTTCCGCGAACTGGCCCGGCGGGTCGACGGTTTCCTGACACGCAGCAGCGAAGACAATCGCGTTGTGTCGAGCAACCTCAACGACATTCTGCTGGCTCAGGATTACCAGGACCTCACCGGTCAGGTGATCAAACGCGTGACCCAATTGGTCACCGAAGTTGAAAGCAACCTGCTCAAGCTCGTGCTCATGGCCAGTCACGTCGACCGCTTTGCGGGTATCGAACATGACCGTGAAGCGATGCTGGCTGAAAAAGATCCGCAAAAACATCTCTCTCAGGGTGAAGGTCCGCAGATTCATGCCGATAAAAGAGAAGACGTTGTGTCCGGTCAGGACGATGTGGACGATTTGCTATCCAGCCTGGGATTTTAGAATTTTAGAATTTTAGGTTTTTTAGGTTTTTAGACCTGTTAGGAGCACCCCCTTAATGAGCTTCGGCGCCGATGAAGAGATCCTTCAGGATTTCCTGGTTGAGGCCGGCGAGATTCTAGAGCAACTGTCCGAACAGCTGGTCGAGCTTGAAAGCCGGCCGGATGATGCGGACTTGCTCAATGCAATTTTTCGCGGTTTTCACACTGTAAAAGGGGGCGCCGGCTTCCTCCAGCTCAACGAGCTGGTGGAGTGCTGTCACATCGCCGAGAACGTGTTCGACATCCTGCGCAAGGGTGAGCGTCGCGTCGACTCGGAATTGATGGACGTGGTTCTCGAAGCGCTGGACGCGGTGAACAGCATGTTCAGCGAAGTCCGCGAACGCAGCCCGATCACGGCTGCCACGCCTGAATTGCTGGCCGCTCTGGCCCGTCTGGCCGAGCCGCAAACCGGTGATGAAGTGGCACCTGTCGCTGAGGCGGTGCAAGAGCCTGCCGCCGAAAGTGAATCCGGTGACATCACCGATAACGAATTCGAACAGTTGCTGGACTCGCTGAATGCCGTCAAGGCTCAGGCCGAGGCACCCGCCGCTGTTCCAGTACCGGCGCCGACCAGCGATGCGGCGGCCAGTGACGAAATCACCGATGCCGAATTCGAGTCGTTGCTCGATCAACTGCACGGCAAAGGCCAGTTCGCCGCCGATGCAGTGGCCGCGGCGCCCGCCGCACCGGCAGCCCCGAAAGCGGCAGGCGATAGCTCCGACATCACCGATGACGAGTTCGAAGCACTGCTCGACCAGTTGCACGGCAAAGGCACCTTTGCGGTCGATGCGCTGGAATCGGCGATCGCTTCGGTCCCGACCCCGGCTGCGCCAACCGCTAAAGCGGCCGGCGGCGATCTGATCTCCGATCACGAATTCGAATCGCTGCTCGACGAATTGCACGGCAAAGGCAAGTTCACTGAAGTGGGCGCCGCTGTCGGGGCGACTGCCTCGGTCGCTGCACCCGTGGCCAAGGCTGCTGCGCCTGCACCTGTCGCCAAAGCGCCCGAGCCAAAAGCCGAAGCGCCAAAGCCTGCTGCTGCCGCGGCACCGGCTGCTGCTCGTGCCCCGGCCGCGCCGCCACCGGAAAAACCGGCCAGCGAAGCCGAGACCACCGTGCGGGTCGATACCGCGCGTCTCGACGAGATCATGAACATGGTCGGCGAGTTGGTACTGGTGCGTAACCGTCTGGTCCGTCTGGGCCTCAACAGCGGCGACGAAGCCATGTCCAAGGCCGTGTCGAACCTCGACGTGGTCACGGCCGACCTGCAAACCGCGGTCATGAAGACCCGGATGCAGCCGATCAAGAAAGTCTTCGGGCGCTTCCCGCGCCTGGTTCGCGACCTGGCGCGCCAGCTCAAGAAAGAGATCAACCTGGAACTCGTCGGCGAAGAAACCGACCTCGACAAAAACCTCGTCGAGGCCCTGGCCGACCCGCTGGTCCACTTGGTGCGCAACTCGGTCGACCACGGTATCGAAGAGCCGACTGATCGCGAAGCGATGGGCAAACCCCGCAGCGGCAAGGTGATCCTGTCCGCTGAACAGGAAGGCGACCACATCCTGCTGTCCATCTCCGATGATGGCAAGGGCATGGATGCCGATGTTCTGCGCGGTATCGCCGTGAAGAAAGGCCTGATGGACAAGGATGCAGCGGACCGTCTCAGCGAGTCCGATTGCTTCAACCTGATCTTCGCGCCGGGTTTCTCGACCAAGACCGAGATTTCCGACGTGTCCGGGCGCGGCGTGGGCATGGACGTGGTGAAAACCAAGATCGCCCAGCTCAACGGCACCATCAATATCTACTCGACCAAGGGCAAGGGCTCGAAGATCGTCATCAAGGTCCCGTTGACCCTGGCGATCATGCCGACGCTGATGGTCATGCTCGGCAACCAGGCGTTCGCGTTCCCGCTGGTGAACGTCAACGAGATTTTCCACCTCGACCTGTCGCGCACCAACGTGGTGGACGGCCAGGAAGTGGTGATCGTGCGGGACAAGGCGCTGCCACTGTTCTACCTCAAGCGCTGGCTGGTCAGCTCCGCCGCTCACGAAGAGCAGCGCGAAGGCCATGTGGTGATCCTTTCGGTGGGCACTCAGCGGATCGGCTTCGTCGTCGATCAACTGGTGGGTCAGGAAGAAGTGGTCATCAAGCCATTGGGCAAAATGCTCCAGGGAACCCCGGGCATGTCGGGCGCCACCATCACCGGTGACGGCCGTATTGCGCTGATTCTCGATGTTCCGAGCATGCTCAAGCGTTACGCCGCACGGCGTATTTGATTCTGGGGGAGCGGGGCGACTGAGCCTCGCCCCGTCTAATGGAGTGTTTATGGTAGTCAAGGTCCTGGTGGTGGACGATTCGGGGTTTTTCCGCCGCCGCGTCTCGGAAATTCTTGCAGCGGATTCGAATATCCAGGTCGTCGGTACGGCGACCAACGGAAAAGAGGCAATCGATCAGGCACTGGCCCTCAAGCCCGACGTGATCACCATGGACTACGAGATGCCGATGATGGATGGCATCACGGCGGTGCGGCACATCATGCAGCGCTGCCCGACCCCGGTGTTGATGTTCTCCTCGCTGACCCACGAAGGCGCCCGGGTAACCCTCGATGCGCTGGACGCCGGCGCGGTGGACTTCCTGCCGAAGAATTTCGAAGACATCTCCCGTAACCCGGAGAAGGTCAAGCAACTGCTGTGCGAGAAGATTCTCAGCATCTCGCGCAGTAACCGTCGTGTCAGTGCCTACACCCCTCCGGCTCCAGTAGCCGCGCCAGCCCCGACACCTGCGCCTTCGAGCGTCGGCAGTTACGGCAGCAGCGCGCCTGCGCGTCCGGCACCGGCACCGGCACCGATTCCGGCTCGCAGCCATGCCGCGACGCCATCGTCGCCAGCGCCGAAACGCAAAGCCTACAAACTGGTCGCCATCGGCACCTCCACCGGTGGCCCGGTTGCGCTGCAACGGGTGCTGACGCAGTTACCGGCCAATTTCCCGGCACCGATCGTGTTGATCCAGCACATGCCGGCAGCCTTCACCAAGGCCTTCGCCGAGCGTCTGGACAAGCTGTGCCGCATCAGCGTCAAGGAAGCCGAGGATGGCGACATCCTGCGTCCGGGCCTGGCGCTGCTGGCACCGGGTGGCAAGCAGATGATGATCGACGGCCGTGGCGCGGTGAAAATCCTGCCGGGCGACGAGCGTCTGAACTACAAACCGTGCGTGGACATCACTTTCGGCTCCGCGGCCAAGTCCTACGGTGACAAAGTTCTGGCGGTGGTACTGACCGGCATGGGCGCCGACGGTCGTGAAGGCGCGCGTCTGCTCAAGCAGGGCGGCAGTGCGATCTGGGCTCAGGATGAAGCCAGCTGCGTGATCTACGGCATGCCGATGGCCATCGTCAAAGCCGAGCTCGCGGACGCGGTGTACAGCCTGGATGATATCGGCCGGCACCTGGTTGAGGCCTGCATCTGATGGATGTGCTCAGCCTGATCGGGATCATCATGGCGTTCGTCGCCATCATTGGCGGCAACTACCTTGAAGGCGGTCACCTCGGCGCGCTGGCCAACGGCCCGGCGGCGTTGATCGTACTCGGTGGGACCATCGGTGCGGCGCTGCTGCAATCGCCGATGAGCGCCTTCAAGCGCGCCATGCAGATTCTCGCCTGGATTCTGTTTCCACCGCGCGTGGACCTGGCCGGCGGCATCGATCGCGTCGTGAACTGGAGCCTGACCGCCCGCAAGGAAGGTTTGCTCGGTCTGGAAGGGGTGGCCGACGCCGAACCCGACAGCTACTCGCGAAAAGGTCTGCAACTGCTGGTGGACGGCGCCGAGCCGGAAGCGATTCGCAGCATTCTGGAAGTGGATTTCTACACCCAGGAAAGCCGTGACATCGAGGCCGCCAAAGTCTTTGAAAGCATGGGCGGCTATGCGCCGACCATTGGCATCATCGGTGCGGTGATGGGCCTGATCCATGTCATGGGCAACCTGGGCGATCCGTCGCAACTGGGCAGCGGCATTGCCGTCGCCTTCGTCGCCACCATCTACGGCGTGGCCAGTGCCAACCTGATGCTGCTGCCGATTGCCGCCAAGCTCAAATCCATCGCGTTACGGCAGTCGCGTTATCGCGAGATGTTGCTGGAGGGGATTCTGTCGATCGCCGAAGGTGAAAACCCTCGCTCTATCGAGTTGAAGCTTCAGGGCTTCATGGATTGATGGGGGAAATGGATTATGGCTCGTCGTCGGCAACCTGAAGAACACGTAAACCACGAACGCTGGCTCGTTTCCTACGCCGACTTCATTACGTTGCTGTTCGCTTTCTTCGTGGTGATGTACTCGATCTCGTCGATCAACGAAGGCAAGTACAAGGTCATTTCCGAGGCGTTGATCGGGGTGTTTACCGACTCCGACCGCGCCCTCAAGCCGATTCCCATCGGCGAAGAGCGACCGCAGACCGTGACCCCGGCCAAGCCGCTGGTCAAGGACAGCGAACAGATCGACGCCGGCATTGCCCAGGCCGCCAACGATCCGCTCAAAAGCATTGCCGATGACATCAGCGCGGCGTTCGGTGATTTGATCAGCTCCAACCAGATGACCGTGCGCGGCAACGAGTTGTGGGTCGAGATCGAGCTCAATTCCAGCCTGTTGTTCGGCAGCGGCGACGCCATGCCCAGCGACATCGCGTTCAACATCATCGACAAGGTCGCCGCGATCCTCCGGCCGTTCGACAACCCGATCCACGTCGAAGGCTTCACCGACGATCAGCCGATCCGCACCGCTCAATACCCGACCAACTGGGAGCTGTCCTCGGCCCGTTCGGCGAGCATCGTGCGCATGCTGGCGATGCAGGGCGTGAACCCTGGCCGCTTGGCGTCGGTGGGTTATGGCGAATTCCAGCCAGTGGCCAGTAACGCCACTGCCGAGGGTCGGGCGCGCAACCGTCGGGTGGTGCTGGTGGTGTCACGAAACCTCGATGTACGCCGCAGCCTCACCGGCACCGGAACCGCCAATGCGAAACCGGATGCCGCGTTGAAGCGTGCTGGCACACAAACTGCACCGACCCCGGTCAAGTCGCCGGGACGAGAGAGTGCCGTCAATTCTCCGTCACCCGCATTAATACGTTGAGCTATTTCTCGGTCGACCATTTCGACCGGGAGGAACAATCCGAATGAGAGTCTGGGCAGTCGCCAATCAAAAGGGTGGTGTCGGTAAAACCACTTCCTCCATCGCTTTAGCCGGTTTGCTGGCTGAGGCGGGCAAGCGTGTGGTCATGGTCGATCTCGATCCCCACGGCTCCATGACCAGCTACTTCGGTTACGACCCCGACAGCCTGGAACACAGCAGCTACGACCTGTTTCTGCACAAGGGCAGCGTGCCGCAAGGCTTGCCCGGTCAGTTGCTGATGCCCACCAGTGACGAGCGCATTTCCCTGTTGCCGTCGAGCACGGCGCTGGCAACCCTTGAGCGCCAGTCGCCGGGCCAGAGTGGTTTGGGCCTGGTGATCGCCAAGAGCCTGGCGCAACTCTGGCAGGACTTCGATTACGCCGTGATCGACAGCCCGCCGTTGCTCGGCGTGCTGATGGTCAATGCCTTGGCGGCGAGCCAGCAGTTGGTGATCCCGGTGCAGACCGAACACTTGGCGGTCAAAGGTCTGGAACGCATGGTCAACACGTTGGCGATGATCAACCGCTCGCGCAAACTGGCGCTGCCGTTCAACATCGTGCCGACCCTGTTTGACCGCCGCACCCAGGCTTCTCTCGGTACCCTTCGTGTGCTGCGCGACAAGTACCCGGAAGAAATCTGGCAAGGCTACATTCCGATCGATACCCGCTTGCGTGACGCGAGCCGGGCGGGGCTGACGCCTTCGCAATTCGACGGCAAGAGCCGTGGTGTCCTCGCGTACCGTGCACTGCTCAAGCATCTGCTGGCGCAGCAACTTGTTCCGCAGGTGGCTTGAGATGAACCCAATTATCCCTGTAGGAGCTGCCGCAGGCTGCGATCTTTTGATCTGGCTTTGTGGCGTCTTCGAAACCGTTAAAAGATCGCAGCCTTCGGCAGCTCCTACGGAAGTGTTCCAGTGAATCGGCCGGTGCAGATCACCTCGCGCCCGCAACTGGCCCTCCAGTCCTATCTGGACGGCTTGCTGCAGGAAGCGACCGAAGAGTTGTTGCCAGAAATCGAGGTATTGCCCGAGGTTGTCGAGCCGCAAGCCTCTCTGAACGAGTTCCAGGCGGCGGTGCTCGAAGAGCAGGCTCGCGATGCGCAGAAACCCGCCGTGGTGGCAGCGCCAATCGTCGCGCCAGCGGTGAAAGCACCAGTGGCCGTGATCGAAGCGCCGACACCGATTCTGGCGCCCGTGTCGACGATTGCACCGTTGCTGCAAGCGTTGGTGCCGCCGGTGGTGGAAGTTCATCTGCCGCCGAGCAACACGCCGCCTCCGGTGGAAACCGATGGCCGTCCGGCCTGGGCTGCCGAGCCGTTCGAATGCCTGTTGTTCGACGTCGCCGGGTTGACCCTGGCGGTGCCGCTGGTGTGCCTGGGCTCGATTTATTCCCTGGCCGGGCACGAGCTGACGCCGCTGTTCGGTCAGCCGGAATGGTTCCTCGGGATCCTGCCGAGCCAGGCCGGCAACCTGAAAGTCCTGGACACCGCGCGCTGGGTCATGCCGGACCGCTACCGTGATGATTTTCGCCAGGGCCTGCAATACGTTATTTCGGTTCAGGGCTACGAATGGGGGCTGGCGGTGCATCAGGTCAGCCGCTCGTTGCGCCTGGACCCGAACGAAATCAAATGGAGAAGTCATCGGGGTCAGCGGCCATGGCTCGCCGGCACGGTGATTGAACACATGTGCGCTTTGCTCGATGTCGCCGCACTGGCCGAATTGATCGCCAGCGGCGGGGCGAAGCACATGGGCGGCAGTAAGCCGCTACACAAATCGACGTAACAGCCGACATAACAAGCAGGCGACGGCATTGTTGAATGCCGCCACACAGAACACACACCGCCAAGAGCGGTTTTTCGAGGGGTCAGGTATGAGCAGTCAAGCGACGAATGCAAAAGGTTCTGAAGATCCGATCCTGCAATGGGTGACCTTCAAACTGGACAATGAAACCTACGGCATCAACGTGATGCGCGTTCAGGAAGTCCTGCGCTACACCGAAATCGCTCCGGTGCCGGGTGCCCCGAGCTACGTGCTGGGCATCATCAACCTGCGCGGCAACGTGGTCACCGTGATCGACACCCGCCAGCGTTTCGGCCTGGGCACGGTCGACGTCAGCGACAACACCCGTATCGTCATCATTGAAGCCGACAAGCAAGTGGTCGGGATCATGGTCGACAGCGTGGCCGAAGTGGTTTACCTGCGTCAGTCGGAAATCGAGACCGCGCCGAACGTCGGTAACGAAGAGTCCGCCAAGTTCATTCAAGGCGTGTGCAACAAGAACAACGAATTGCTGATCCTGGTCGAGCTGGACAAGATGATGAGCGAAGAAGAATGGTCGGAACTGGAGAGTATCTGATTGATTCTTGAGGTGGCTGTGATTGTCCTGTTCCTCTTGTGGGCAGGCACGCTGGCGATGTTCCTGGCGTACATCCGCGCTCAAAGGCAGATCGCCGCGCAGCAGGCCCAGGGCGATGCGCTGCGCGATCAGCGCATCAAGGACTTGGCCAAGCGCGTCGACGACTACCAGAACGGCAACGTGCGCATGGGTGAAGACCTGCACGAACTGCGCGCGGTCGTCGGCCCGTTGCCGGACAAACTGGCTCAGCTGGAACAGCGTGATCCGTCGAGCCTTTCCTTCGCCCAGGCCGCGCGCCTGGTGGGGATGGGGGCCAGCGTCGATGAACTGACTCAGTCTTGCGGGTTGACCCAGGCTGAGGCGGAGTTGATGAGTAAGTTGCACAGAAACTGAGAAGAGCAAAAGATCAAAAGATCGCAGCCTTCGGCAGCTCCTACATGGGTTTACGTATTCCTGTAGGAGCTGCCGAAGGCTGCGATCTTTTGCTTTTAAAACGCCCTGTCAGTAATCGTCCCCGCGATCGGTGACATCCTTCTCGACCATTGGTACATGCGGATCATGCCCCGCCGGAAACTTGCCCTTCAAATTCCACGCAAACGCAATAATCTCGGCAATCGTGCGATACAACTCCTCCGGAATGCTGTCCCCCAGTTCCATCCGCGCCAGCAGTTTCACCAGCTCGGCGTTTTCATAGATCGGCACCTCATAATCCCGGGCGATCCGCAGAATTTCTTCGGCCAGTTCTTCATCACCTTTGGCCGTGAGGGTCGGGGCGTGGGTGCCGTCGTATTTGAGGGCGATGGCCTGGCGTGGTGCGGTGGAATCGTTCATGCGGTTTCGTCGACCCAGCGTTGTTCGAGGCGGGTTTGAGGGCCTTGTGGCGGTGTGCCGAGGTGGCAGTCCAGATCGCCGACGTTCAGGCCTGACGCCAGCAGGCGTTCGCGCAGCCCGGCCAGATTGCTTTCGATCAGGCTTGCGGTGTACGGCCGTTCGGCCCAGAGCTGGCTGGAGAGGCTGCCTTTGATCAGCTGGGCCTGAATCTGCAACGGCCCCAACGGTTCCATGTCGAATGCCAGCTCGACGCGCCACAGCTGTTGCTTGGGTTCGCGTTCGTCGCGACGTTCGTGCGGTTGTTCTTTCTCGGGCGCTTCTTCGCGCTGGAATTTGACCTGCAACGGCACGATGTCCTGCAGGTTGCGCATGGGGATTTCCAGCTGCCAGGTGCTGAGCAGTCGACCGTCGTCGGTGACGCCAGTCTGTTCCAGGCTCGACAGTTGATGGCTTTGCAGGCGCGAGACGGCCGCCGCGGCCAGGCGCAGCAGGTGCTCCAGATCGCCTTCTCCGTCCTGGCTTTGCAGCAAGCGCGCGGGCAGGGGGAAGCTGGTCGGCTGCGGCTTGGCGCTGACTTGCCCGAGCATGCCGAGGGCGCTGCGCACGAAACTCGGCAGCGCCTGCGCCAGTGTATTGGCGGCGATGATTGCGTTGAGGTTGGTGTTGGCTGGCAGGCCCGGCGCCAGCTGTGCGATCAGCTTGAGCAGGTCGCCTTTCATGTCAGGCGTCAGCGTCGGGTTTTGTCCGGTCAGCAATTTGGCTTCGAGGAACAGGCCGCTGTTGGCCAACGCCTGGGCCAGGCCTTTAGGCGTACTCAGTTGCTGGACGTCCGGCAGGCCGGCAAGCAGTTTGTCTACGGCGGCGCGCAGGTCGCTGGAGGTCTGATCCGACGGCGGCAGGTTTTGCAGGACTTTGATCAAGCCATCCAGAGAACCCTGGCGACTTTGCTGGCTGACCAGTTGTTGGGTCACCGCCAGCTGCTCCTGACGGCTGCTCAATGGCACGAATCTCAGTGTCTGGGTGTCCTGCACCAAGGCGCTCAGCAAGGTGCCGATGCGTAGCGGCGTCGGGCTGTCGATGCTCAGCGTGCTGCCGCTCAGCGCGGTGTTGAGCAGGCTCACCATCGAACGAAACACCGTCGGCTGGCCTGGCACTTGCGGCATCACCTGAGAGGTCAGCACTTTGCCTTGCAGCAGGGTGCCGACCGGCAGTTGCGCCGTGTCGATGCGGGTGAGGGTGGCGACGCTGGAGGCGATGGCCTGTTGCACCGTGACCGCCAGATTACCCGCCGACGGCTGGGTAATCGCCAGGCTGGTGCCTTGGGGCAGCGGCTGGGTGCTGGTGGCCTGAACGGTAGCTTGGCGGCCGCTGTCGAGGGTGACTTTGAGTAACAGTTGAAAAGTCTGATCCGTCTGCTTGAGCGAGAGCACTTCAGCCTTGGCGGTTTGCCCAACGGAGATCAGGCCCTCCATCGGCGTCAGCAGCTTGAGTAGATCACCGCTCACCACCAGCGGCCGCGATGTCGCGGGCGTGGTCTGCGGCAGCGGGAGGATGTTCATTTCGCCTGTCATACGCGGACACAACCTGAGGAAATTGCACTCTTGAGAGTAAGGTACGGCATGTATAATGCCGCCCGTCTTTCGCTGAGTGGCGAAAACATTGCAATTGTTTGACGCAGCTCTCTAGAACAAGCCGTCATTGCATCTATGCTGCATCTCTTTAACGGCCGTGCCCGAGCCGACTTGAACCGTATAAGGCCCGTGATCTCTTGACCAGTCCTGTCCTGCAAACCGTTGCCCTTGCCTGTGAGCGAGACCTTCGGCTGCTCTTCGAAAATCTCGAATTGCGACTGGCCAGTGGCGAAATGTTACAGATCAGCGGCCCTAACGGCAGTGGAAAAACCAGCCTTTTGCGCCTGCTTTGCGGTTTGATGCACCCGACCGCCGGTCAAGTATTGCTCAACGGCCAGCCATTGAACGAGCAACGCGGCGAACTGGCGCGCAACCTGTTGTGGATCGGCCACGCCGCCGGGATCAAGGACCTGCTGACCCCCGAAGAAAACCTCAGTTGGCTTTGCGCCTTGCATCAACCAGCCTCCCATGAGGCGATCTGGCAGGCACTGGCGGCGGTGGGACTGCGCGGTTTCGAGGATGTTCCCTGCCACACCCTGTCTGCCGGCCAGCAACGTCGCGTGGCGTTGGCGCGGTTGTATCTGGACAGCCCGCCGCTGTGGATCCTCGATGAGCCGTTCACCGCGCTCGACAAACAAGGCGTGGCGCAACTCGAAGAACACCTGGCCGCGCACTGCGAGAGCGGAGGTATGATCGTTCTGACCACTCACCACACCCTGACCCGGATGCCGGCCGGCTATCGTGACATTGATTTGGGGAACTGGGCCGTATGAGTGTTTTCGGCCTGTTGGTCGCCCGCGAGGCACGTTTGCTGTTCCGCCGTCCTGCGGAACTGGCCAATCCGCTCGTATTCTTCGCCATCGTCGTTTCGCTGTTCCCATTAGCGGTCGGCCCCGAGTCTCAATTGTTGCAAACCTTGTCTCCGGGACTGGTCTGGGTGGCGGCGCTTTTATCGGTTCTGCTCTCGCTGGACGGGCTTTTCCGCAGTGATTTCGAAGACGGATCCCTTGAACAGTGGGTCCTTTCGTCGCACCCTCTGCCTCTTCTGGTGCTGGCCAAGGTACTGGCACACTGGGCCTTTTCCGGCCTGGCACTGGTTTTGCTCGCGCCCTTGCTGGCGTTGATGCTCGGTTTGCCTGCCGCCTGTCTGCCGGTGTTGCTGCTTTCCTTATTGCTGGGTACACCGGTGCTGAGCCTGCTCGGCGCGGTGGGCGCGGCGCTGACGGTAGGATTGAAACGTGGTGGCCTGTTGCTGGCGCTGCTGATTCTGCCGCTGTACATCCCGGTGTTGATTCTTGGCAGTGGCGCCTTGCAGGCGGCATTGCAGGGCATGCCGGCGACTGGTTATCTCTTGTGGCTTGGTAGCCTGACCGCCCTGGCGATAACCCTTACACCTTTTGCAATAGCTGCTGGCCTGAAGATCAGCGTCGGCGAATAATGAGGTCTGGTCAATTATTGATCAGTAAAGACCCTTGGCTGCTTGGGACAACGAGCAGCACCCGTGATGGAAACAGCAATGAACTGGACCTGGTTTCATAAGCTCGGCTCACCCAAATGGTTTTACGGCATCAGCGGCAAACTGCTGCCGTGGCTGAGCGTCGCGGCGTTGCTGCTGATCGGCGTCGGCGTGGTCTGGGGCCTGGCCTTCGCGCCGCCGGACTACCAGCAAGGCAACAGCTTTCGCATCATCTATATCCACGTTCCCGCCGCCATGCTGGCGCAGTCCATCTATGTGATGCTGGCCGTGTGCGGCATTGTCGGGCTGGTGTGGAAAATGAAACTGGCCGACGTCGCCCTGCAATGCGCGGCGCCCATCGGTGCCTGGATGACCGCCGTGGCGCTGGTCACCGGTGCGATCTGGGGCAAACCGACCTGGGGTTCGTGGTGGGTCTGGGATGCGCGACTAACGTCCATGCTGATTCTGATGTTTCTGTACTTCGGTCTTATTGCGCTGGGCAACGCCATCAGCAATCGTGACAGCGCGGCCAAGGCCTGCGCGGTGCTGGCGATCGTCGGCGTGATCAACATCCCGATCATCAAATACTCGGTGGAGTGGTGGAACACCCTGCACCAGGGCGCGACGTTCACCCTCACCGAAAAACCGGCGATGCCCGCCGAGATGTGGCTGCCACTGCTGCTGACGGCGCTGGGTTTCTACTGTTTCTTCGGCGCGGTGCTGTTGCTGCGCATGCGCCTTGAAGTGCTCAAGCGCGAAGCTCGGGCGAGCTGGGTGAAAACCGAAGTGCAGAACAGTCTGGAGGCCGCTCGATGAGTTTTGCTTCATTCGGCGACTTCCTCGCCATGGGCCATCATGCCCTGTATGTCTGGTCAGCCTATGGCATCTGCCTGGCGGTGCTGGCCCTCAACGTGGCGGCGCCGATCCTGGCCCGCAAGCGGTATCTGCAACAAGAGGCGCGTCGTTTGCGCCGGGAGAACGGCAAGTGAATCCGCTGCGTAAAAAGCGTCTTATCATCATTTTCGCGATCCTGCTCGGTGTCGGCGCCGCCGTCGGCCTGGCCTTGAGCGCCTTGAAGCAGAACATCAATCTGTTTTACACCCCGACCCAGATCGCCAACGGCGAAGCCCCGCACGACACGCGCATTCGCGCCGGCGGCATGGTCGAGAAAGGTTCGCTGCAACGTTCCGGCGATTCCCTGGACGTGAAGTTCATCGTCACCGACTTCAACAAATCCGTAACCATCAGCTACCGCGGCATCCTTCCGGACCTGTTCCGCGAAGGGCAGGGCATCGTTGCCCTCGGCAAGCTCAACGCCGACGGCGTGGTGGTGGCCGACGAAGTGCTGGCCAAGCACGACGAGAAGTACATGCCACCGGAAGTGACCAAGGCGTTGAAAGATAGTGGTCAATCCGCCCCTACACCCGCGAAGGAGGGTTGATCCATGACTTCCGGCATCTTCATACCAGAGCTGGGCCACCTGGCCATGATCCTCGCGCTGTGTTTCGCGCTGGTTCAAGCGGTGGTGCCATTGCTCGGTGCCTGGCGTGGCGATCGCTTGTGGATGAGCCTGGCCCAGCCGGCCGCGTGGGGGCAGTTCGCGTTTTTGCTGTTCGCCTTCGGTTGCCTGACTTACGCGTTCATGGTGGACGACTTCTCCGTCGCCTATGTGGCCAGCAACTCCAACAGCGCCTTGCCGTGGTATTACAAATTCAGCGCGGTATGGGGCGCTCACGAAGGTTCGTTGCTGCTGTGGGCGTTGATCCTCGGCGGCTGGACCTTCGCGGTGTCGGTGTTCTCCCGGCAGTTGCCGCAAGTGATGCTGGCCCGGGTGCTGGCAGTGATGGGCATGATCAGCACCGGTTTCCTGCTGTTCCTGATCATGACGTCCAACCCGTTCGCCCGGATCCTGCCGCAGATGCCGGCGGATGGGCGCGACCTTAATCCACTGCTGCAAGACATCGGCCTGATCGTTCACCCGCCGATGCTGTACATGGGCTATGTCGGTTTCTCCGTGGCGTTTTCCTTCGCCATTGCTGCGCTGCTGGGCGGTCGTCTCGATGCGGCGTGGGCGCGCTGGTCCCGTCCGTGGACCATCGTCGCCTGGGCCTTCCTCGGTATCGGTATTACGCTGGGCTCCTGGTGGGCCTACTACGAACTCGGCTGGGGCGGCTGGTGGTTCTGGGATCCGGTGGAAAACGCGTCCTTCATGCCTTGGCTGGTGGGCACGGCGCTGATTCACTCGTTGGCGGTCACGGAAAAACGCGGCGTGTTCAAGAGCTGGACGGTGTTGCTGGCCATCGCTGCGTTCTCGTTGAGCTTGCTCGGAACCTTCCTGGTGCGTTCCGGCGTGCTGACCTCGGTTCACGCGTTTGCGTCCGACCCTGAGCGCGGCGTGTTCATCCTGATATTCCTGCTGTTCGTGGTCGGTGGTTCGCTGACGCTGTTCGCTCTGCGCGCTCCGGTGGTCAAGAGCCATGTCGGCTTCAACCTCTGGTCCCGGGAAACCCTGCTGCTGGGCAATAACCTGGTGCTGGTGGTGGCCGCTTCGATGATCCTGCTGGGCACCTTGTACCCGCTGATTCTCGATGCGCTGACCGGCGCCAAGCTGTCGGTCGGCCCGCCGTACTTCAACGCGCTGTTCATTCCATTGATGGCGTTGCTGATGGTGGTGATGGCGGTCGGCATGCTGGTGCGCTGGAAAGACACCCCGGTCAAATGGCTGATGAGCATGCTGACCCCGGTGTTGCTCGGCAGTGCTGCGTTGGCCGTGGTGGCGGGCGTCGCTTATGGCGATTTCAACTGGGCGGTGCTGGCGACCTTCATGCTGGCTGCCTGGGTGTTGCTGGCCGGTGTGCGGGATATCTTCGACAAGACTCGCCACAAGGGCCTGATCAAAGGTCTGCCGACCCTGACCCGCAGCTATTGGGGCATGCAACTCGCCCATTTGGGTATCGCCGTGTGCGCGCTGGGTGTCGTGTTGTCGAGCCAGAACAGTGCCGAGCGTGATCTGCGCCTGGCGCCGGGTGAGTCCATGAGCCTGGCCGGTTATCAATTTGTGTTCGAAGGCGCCAAGCACTTCGAAGGGCCGAACTTCACGTCCGACAAGGGCACCGTACGGGTGATCAAGGGCGGCAAGGAAGTCAGCGTGCTGCACCCGGAAAAACGCCTCTACACCGTGCAGAACTCGGTGATGACCGAAGCCGGGATCGACGCCGGTTTCACCCGTGATCTTTACGTCGCCTTGGGCGAGCCGCTGGGCGAGGGCGCCTGGGCGGTCCGCGTGCACGTCAAACCGTTCGTGCGCTGGATCTGGTTCGGCGGGTTGCTCACTGGCTTGGGCGGGTTACTGGCGGCGCTGGATCGTCGTTATCGGGTCAAGGTGAAAAGCCGCGTGCGTGAAGCACTCGGCATGACGGGAGCCACTGCATGAGACGTTGGTTGATGCTGTTGCCACTGGCGATTTTTCTGGTGGTTGCTGTTTTTCTGTATCGCGGGCTGTACCTGGACCCGGCCGAGTTGCCCTCGGCGATGATCAACAAACCGTTCCCGGAGTTTTCCCTGCCGTCGGTGCAGGGCGACAAAACCCTGAGCAAAGCAGACATTCTGGGTAAACCGGCACTGGTCAACGTCTGGGGCACCTGGTGCATTTCCTGCCGGGTCGAGCACCCGGTGTTGAACAAACTGGCCGAGAAGGGCGTGGTGATCTACGGCATCAACTACAAGGACACCAACGCAGATGCCTTGAAGTGGCTGGCCGAGTTTCACAACCCGTATCAACTGGACATCCGTGACGATGCCGGCACCCTGGGCCTGAACCTCGGCGTGTACGGTGCACCGGAAACCTTTTTCATCGACGCCAAGGGCATCATCCGCGACAAATTCGTCGGCGTGATCGACGAACAAGTCTGGCGCGAAAAACTGGCGGCCAAATATCAGGCGCTGGTCGACGAGGCCAAGCCATGAAGCGCTGGATTGCCGCCGCCGTGCTGGGTTTGAGCATGGCCGGTGTGGCCCACGCGGCCATCGACACCTATGAGTTCGCCAAAGAAGGCGACCGCGAGCGTTTTCGTGAGCTGACCAAGGAGCTGCGTTGCCCCAAGTGCCAGAATCAGGACATCGCCGACTCCAACGCACCGATCGCCGCCGACCTGCGCAAAGAGATTTTCCGCATGCTCGGCGAGGGCAAGGACAACCAGCAGATCATCGATTTCATGGTCGACCGCTACGGTGATTTCGTCCGCTACAAACCCGCGTTGAACGCTAAAACCGCATTGCTCTGGTTCGGCCCCGCTGGCCTGTTGCTGGGCGGTTTTGTAGTCATCGCCGTGATTATCCGCCGTCGTCGCGTGCAACGCACTGACAGCCCGGATGCGCTTTCCTTTGATGAGCGCGAGCGCCTCGACCACCTGTTGGATAAAACCAAGAATGATTGATTTCTGGCTCGCTGCAGGCCTGCTGCTCCTGATTGCCCTGAGTTTTCTGCTGATCCCCGTTCTGCGTGGTCGCCGCGCTCAGCTTGAAGAGGACCGCACGGCACTGAACGTCGCGCTTTATCAGGAGCGCGTGGCTGAGTTGCAGACTCAGCAGGAAGAGGGCGTGCTCAACGCCGAACAAATGGACACCGGCCGCGCCGAAGCTGCCCGTGAACTGCTCGCTGACACCGAGGGCGTCGAGGCGCCGCGTGTGTCGCGTCTGGGCAAACCATTGCCATTGCTGGCGGCGATTCTGGTACCGGTGCTGGGCCTTGGGCTGTACCTGCATTTCGGCGCCAGCGACAAAGTCGAGCTGACCCGCGAATTCGCTCAGGCGCCGCAGTCGATGGAAGAGATGACCCGTCGCCTGGAACGTGCGGTTGCCGCCCAACCGGATTCGGCCGAAGGCCTGTACTTCCTCGGCCGCACTTACATGGCTCAGGACCGTCCGGCCGATGCAGCGAAGATCTTCGAACGCACCGTGACGTTGGCCGGTCGTCAGCCGGAACTGCTCGGGCAGTGGGCTCAGGCCCAATACTTTGCCGATGGCAAGAAGTGGTCGGACAAGGTCCAGGCCCTGACCGACGAAGCGCTGAAAACCGATCCAAAGGAAGTCACCAGTCTCGGTCTGCTGGGCATCGCGGCCTTCGAAGGCGAGCGTTACCAGGCAGCCATCGACTATTGGAGTCGCCTGCTGGCGCAACTGCCGCCGGATGATCAATCCCGTGTCGCGCTGCAAGGCGGCATCGCTCGGGCCGCCGAGAAGCTGGAAGCCAGCGGTGGCAAGGTGGCTCAAGTTCAGGCTGAGGCTCCAGCTTCAGCCGCGAAGGTCGCCGCACTGCTCAAGGTCCGTGTCGATCTGGCGCCGGACTTGAAAGCCAAGGTCCAGCCCGGCGACAGCGTGTTCATCTTCGCCCGCGCCATCTCCGGTCCACCCGCACCACTGGCCGCCAAGCGTCTGACCGTTGCCGACCTGCCGGTGACCGTCGAGCTGGGCGATGCCGACGCAATGATGCCGCAGTTGAAACTGTCGAACTTCCCTGAAGTCCAACTGGTTGCGCGCATCTCCCGCGCCGGCCAACCGACTGCCGGCGAATGGATCGGTCGCAGCCAGCCCTTGGCCACCAGCACCACCGCGCAACAAAACCTGACCATCGACAGCCCGGATAAATAACAGGAAACGCGACCATGACCGCCATCGCTCGTATCACTCTCCTCAGTATGGTTTTGGGGCTAAGCGCTTGTGCGGTCCAGGAGCACGAACCCGAACGGTTGCCGCCGATTCCGCCCTCGCAGCCGAGCACCAAACCGACTACACCGAGCAAGCCGGGCACGCCGATCAAACCATCGAAACCGGTACCACGCACCTCCGCCAGCTTCGCCCCGCCACCGGGCGGTAATAGCCATTGGGACGCGAAACTCGGCGTTTACGTCCTCGACAATCAGACCAACACCTTCTACCGCCAGCGCACCTACTACCGCTGGAACAACGGCTGGAGCCGCTCGATCAGCCCGAACGGGCCGTGGGAAGAGACGGACATCCACGGTGTGCCGGGTGGGTTGGGTAGGCAATTCGGGCAGTGAATGGAAACGGCGATCCGAGGATCGCCGTTTTGCTTTTTGGGGTTTGAAAAGATCTTGATTGAGTGCTTCCTCAGGCTTCTTTTATCAGCAAGGTCTGGACGTAATCGACAAACGCCCGAGCCTTCGCGCTGGCCATTCTTCCCGTCGGAAACACCGCCCAAAGGTCCAGACTCGGCAAAGACCAATCGCTCATTATTGCCTTGACCGCACCGCTGGCCAGCTCCGGTGCAAACATCCACTCAGACGCCATGGTCAGCCCCTGATGCGCCAACACCGCTTCACGCAATCCCTCGGCGGCGTTTACGCGAATTCTGCCGTTGATGATCACCGATTGTTCTTCGCTGTCCTTGCTGAACTGCCAATGGGCGCCGCCGCCCAAGGTATAGACCACGGCTTGATGTTGGGTCAGGTCGGTAGGACAAGTGGGTTCGCCGCGTTCTTCGAAGTACGCCGGCGTACCCAGCACCACGCGCCGGCATTCGGCGATCTTGCGGGCGGTGAGGCCGGAGTCGTTCAAGGTGCCCATACGCAGGGCAACGTCGACGCCTTCTTCCACCAGATTGACGTTGCGATCATCCAGCATCAGGTCGATGTTCAACTGCGGGTTTTGATCGAGAAACGGCCCCAGATGCGGAACGATGTGTAGCCGGCCGAAGGTTACCGCGGCGCAGATCCGCAGGTTACCGCTCAGGCCGGTGGCGGCACCGCGAGCTGCATTGTCGGCCTCGTCGGCTTCTTCGATGGCGCGTTTGGCCCGCTCGAAAAAGGCCAGCCCGGCCTCGGTGGGTGTCAGGCCGCGCGTCGAGCGCAACAGCAGCCGCACAGCGAGCCGTGTTTCCAGCTGCGCGATGGCTTTCGATACGGCGGGCTGGCCGATATTCAGGCGCCTGGCCGCAGCGGAAAACGAACCGGTTTCCACCACGTAGACGAAGGTTTCCATTGCGGCGAGGCGGTCCATCGTAAGTCCTTATGCAGGTCGCGTTAGTGCCGCAGATCGCGTGTGGGAGCGGCGGCTCGCGAAGATAGTGTGACATTCAGCGCAGAGGTTGACTGACCTGGCGCTTTCGCGAGCAAGCCCGCTCCCACAGGGGTTTGCGTTTGATCGTGGTGCTTTTAACGTTGTTACGCCGTCGCCAGTGCAGGCTTCCCTGAAGCACTCAAAAACCGTAACAGCGCCAGCAATGGAAACGCGCTGCCGACAATCACGATCCACAACCAGCCGCCATGTTCGTACACCGCACTGGCCACCGATGAGCCAAACGCGCCGCCGATGAAGATGCTGGTCATGTACAGCGCATTCAGACGGCCGCGGCTCTTGGCATCGAGGGTGTAGACCGCGCGTTGGCCGAGGACCATGTTCATCTGCACGCAGAAATCCAGTACCACGCCCGTGACGGCCAGGCCGATGACGCTGTAGGCCGGGTGGATGAAGGCCGGCAGGAAGCTCAAGCTGGCGAACAGCATCGCCAGCAGCGAGGCGAGGCGGGTGTGGCCGGTATCGGCCAGTCGACCGGCGATGGGCGCGGCAATCGCGCCGATGGCTCCGACCAGAGCGAAGATCGCGATCTGGGTTTGCGACAGGCCATGATTGCGCGCCAGCTCCAACGGTACGGCGGTCCAGAACAGGCTGAACGTGGCGAACATGCAAGCCTGATAAAACGCCCGCTGACGCAAAACCGGTTGCTGGCGCAGCAGCGTCCAGAGCGAACCCAGTAACTGGCCATAAGAGGCGTTGTGATCAGGCTGGCGCTTGGGTACCGTCAGGGCCAGGACGATGCTGATCGCTGCCATCAACACCGCTGCAATGACGAACATTGCGCGCCAGCCGAAGTGGTCGGCCACTACGCTGGACACCGGCCGGGCCAGCAGAATTCCCAGCAGCAGACCGCCCATGATCCCGCCAACCACGCGACCGCGCGACGCTTCCGGCGTCAGGTGGGCGGCCAGCGGAATCAGGATCTGCACCGACACCGAACTGAACCCCACCAGCAGCGAAATCAGCAGGAAAACGTTCGGCTGATCGGTGAACGCCGCGCCCAGCAGACTGGCAATCGCCACCACGGTGGTGATGATCATCAAGCGACGGTTTTCCAGCAGATCACCCAGCGGCACCAGGAAGAACAGACCCAGCGCATAACCAATCTGCGTCAGCGAAACGATCAGGCTGGCCATGGTGTCGGTCAGGCCGATGTCGGGCGCGATCAGGCCGATGATCGGCTGGGCGTAGTAGATGTTGGCCACGATGGCGCCGCAGCAGAAGGCGAAGAGCAGCACCATGCCTCGGGTCATTGTCGCGGCACCGTGGGATACCTGAGTCGCTGGATTCATAACGTGGCTCGCTGAACAAGAAGGAATGCGCAGAGGCTAATTGGCTGGCTAGAGCGGCGGAAGAGGGTTTGGAGTGATAGTAATCATTCCTTTGCGGAATGAGTGACGCACGTGTGCG
The DNA here is from genome assembly GCF_024749285.1 of Pseudomonas sp. B21-015. Classification (NCBI taxonomy): domain Bacteria; kingdom Pseudomonadati; phylum Pseudomonadota; class Gammaproteobacteria; order Pseudomonadales; family Pseudomonadaceae; genus Pseudomonas; species Pseudomonas sp. B21-015. Next base: position 4,674,402 of record NZ_CP087196.1, on the reverse strand, counting down.
CTGCCTGTCGATGAACCATGCGTCCGAACACTGGGATCCGATGATACATTCACTTACATCCTCTTCGATAGCGTGCTTATGTTCTCTTATGCTCGATAAACTGGAAGGCACTCCAATATGAATGCGATGTTCCGACACCTGATCCGCGGCGCTTCAGTTGTTACCTTGATCGGCGTGTTCACGGCAGGTTTCGCTCAGGCCGCCGACGCACCGGGGATGCGCATAGGCGTGCGCGGCGAGATCACCGGCATCAGCGCAGACGTCATGAAAATCCACGTCAATAGCGGCGAAAATGTGGTGATCAACCTGACCAGGGACACCAAAACCCACGCCGTCACCCTGGCCAATATCGAAGACATCAAGCCCGGCAGCTACATCGGCTCGGCTGCCGTGCCCCAGGAAGATGGCACCCTCAAGGCCCTGGAAGTCCATGTGTTCCCGCCGGAGCTGGCCGGCAGCGGCGACGGCCATCGGCCTTTTGATCTGGTCAAGGGCAGCAGCATGACCAACGGCAGCGTGGGTGATCTGGTGGTCAGCAACGGCCGGGTTCTGACCGTCAACTACAAGGGTGGGCAGCAGACGATTCTGGTGCCGGAGGATGTGCCGATTGTGAACGTGGTGCCGGGTGATCGGAGCTTGCTGAAGGTGGGCGTGAAGATCGTGACGTTTGTGACCCAGAGTGCCGACGGGACACTCACCGCCCAATCGATTGCAGCGGGCAAGGACGGCATAACCCCGCCAATGTAACGGCATGACGCAATACCCCTCGCCACACAAGCATGCACCCACAAAAAAGGCGACCTTCACAGGTCGCCTTTTCGTTGGGTTCAGGCATTACTGACCGCTGTATATCTGATCGAAGATCCCACCATCATTGAAGTGAGTCTTCTGCACAGTGCGCCAGTCACCAAAGGTCTTCTCCACCGAAAGGAAGTCCACTTTCGGGAAGCGATCGGTGTACTTGGCCAACACGGCCGGATCACGTGGGCGCAGGTAGTTGGCAGCCGCAATCTCCTGACCTTCCGGCGACCACAGGTACTTCAAATATTCCTCAGCGGCAGCGCGAGTGCCTTTCTTCTCGACGACTTTGTCGACCACGGACACCGGTGGTTCAGCTTCAGCGGAAACACTCGGGTAAATCACTTCAAACTGATCACGACCAAACTCGCGGGCAATCATTTCCGCTTCGTTTTCGAAGGTCACCAGCACGTCACCGATCTGGTTGGTCATGAACGTGGTGGTGGCTGCTCGGCCACCGGTATCCAGCACTGGCGCTTGTTTGAACAGTTTGCCGACGAAAGCTTTTGCCTTGTTTTCGTCACCGCCGTTTTTCAGCACATAGCCCCAGGCCGAGAGGTAGGTGTAGCGGCCGTTGCCCGAGGTTTTCGGGTTGGGGACGATCACCTGCACGCCGTCCTTGAGCAAGTCCGGCCAGTCTTTCAGGGCTTTCGGGTTGCCTTTGCGCACGATAAACACGGTCGCCGAGGTGAATGGCGCGCTGTTGTTCGGCAGGCGCGTGACCCAGTTGTCCGGGACCAGTTTGCCGTTATCCGCCAGGGCGTTGATGTCGGTGGCCATGTTCATGGTGATGACGTCAGCCGGCAGGCCATCGATCACTGAACGGGCCTGTTTGCTGGAACCGCCGAAGGACATCTGCAGCGTGATGTTCTCGTTGTGCTCGGCTTGCCAGTGTTTCTGGAAGGCAGCGTTGTAGTCCTTGTAGAAATCTCGCATCACGTCGTAGGAAACGTTAAGCAGGGTCGGTGCAGCCTGAGCCACGCTGCCCAAGGCCAGGCCAGCGGCCAGAAGTGAGGCGCCAAAGAGTTTTTTCACTGCGCATTCCTTGTCTTTTGTAGGAGCTGCCGCAGGCTGCGATCTTTTGATTTCGTTCTTGATCTTGAATAGCCGACACAAATCAAAGTCAAAAGATCGCAGCCTGCGGCAGCTTCTACGGGTTAGTTGTCAGTCATTGAAGAGCGGTTGCCACCGTTTTGCCAGCGACTATAGCCGGGCTCGCATAGTCGTTTAAAGATTAAAAAGCACTTTGCTCATTCCAGTTTCTTAAACAGCGCATTGCCGCAGCGGGAGCAGAACGCCGCGTTGTGTTCGTGACTGTTTTTCTGGCAGGTCGGGCAATCGTGTTGCAATTGTTCACCGCGCATGGCGTTGGCCAGTTCCGCGGTAAAGATCCCTGTTGGCACGGCGATGATCGAGTAACCGGTGATCATCACCAGCGACGAAACCACCTGACCCAACGGCGTCCTGGGCACGATGTCGCCAAAACCCACGGTAGTCAGCGTGACGATGGCCCAATAGATGCCTTTGGGGATGCTGGTGAAGCCGTGCTCCGGGCCTTCGATCACGTACATCAAGGTGCCGAACACCGTCACCAGGGTGCTGACGCTGAGCAGAAACACCACGATTTTCTGCTTGCTGCCGCGTAGCGCCAGCATCAGGTAGTTGGCTTGCTTCAGATACGGGCTGAGCTTGAGCACGCGGAAAATCCGCAGCATCCGAATGATCCGGATGATCAGCAGGTACTGCGCATCGCTGTAATACAGCGCGAGGACCCCGGGCACGATCGCCAGCAAATCCACCAGCCCGTAGAAGCTGAACGCGTAGCGCAGCGGCTTGGGCGAGCAGTACAGGCGCAGGCCGTATTCGATGACGAAAATGACGGTGAAGCCCCATTCGATGTACGCCAGCACAGCGGCGTAGTTCTGGTGAACGCTGTCGATACTGTCTAGCACCACGATCACCAGACTGGCGAGGATGATCAACAGCAAGATGCTGTCGAAGCGCCGACCGGCCTGGGTATCGGTCTGGAAAATCATGACGTAAAGCGCTTCACGCCAGTTTTTGCTGCTGTCCATGGATAACGCCTGAATCGAGAATCAGCGAAGCCTAGGGTGATTCTCCCCGGTAGCGCAAGGCGCGCTGTCTATGGCGGCCTGACGCAGCACTCTGCAGCCTGCGCGAATCAGCCAGCAGGCAAGGATGAAGGGCGCGGTCAGCGCTGCCAGACCCAGTGCGGCAAATCCCGGCGTGAGCAACACTGCCAGCAGAATGCCGAGCAGCGGCAGCCACGGTTGGCGGCGTTGCGGGCTTAAGGCGAGGGCGGCGAGCAGCGGGTTGTAGCCGCTCAAGCCCTGCAAGGCGCTGGAGGTGTCGTGATGCAGCAAGGCGAAGCCAAGGCCGGCAGCAGAGCCGAGCAGCGCCCACAGGAAGGCGCGGCGGTCAGCGATCAGCAACCCGGCGGCAATCAGCGCGCCGGCCAGGGGATGACCGAGAAACATGACTTGCCCCAGGCCTTTCAATTCGGCGGCGAGCAGGTTGAGGGTGTTCAGTTCGATCAGCGGAGCGGGTTGCTGCGGTGCGGCAAAGCCGAGCAATAACCAACTCAACCCAACGAAAGGTGCGGTATAGGCCGGTAGACATTGATGATCGTCAGCGTCTTTGAGCCATTGCCGGGTGAGCATCGCGCTCAGACCGCCACTGGCGATGATCAACGGTGGTAGCAGCGCTGACCAAGGGAAATAAAGGCTCAGCAGCAAGCCGAGCAAAACACCGTTGTAACTGAACAGCCCGGCCTGACGATCAGCCTTGGCATACCCGCGACGTTGCGCGGTGAGCAACCCGGCGACTCCTCCCAGTAACGCACCGCCGAGCAGGGCCGGCGCACTGAACAGGATCGCCAACAGACACAGCAGGCCGCACAGCGGATGGCGCTGGAGGAAGATCTGGCTGAAGCCGTTGAGCAGGGCGGTGGCCCAGTCGGGGCAGTGGGTGTGGAAGTGGTTGGCAGGCATGATGGGGGCAGTCAGTACAGATCGTTCCCACGCTCTGCGTGGGAATGCCTCAATGGACGCTCTGCGTCTGCTCTTGGGACGCGGAGCGTCCCGGGCTGCATTCCCACGCAGAGCGTGGGAACGATCATTGTGTGGGGGGAGTTAGATTAATGTCTCGATGCGCAACGAATTGGTCGACCCCGGCTGCCCGAACGGCACCCCAGCAGTAATCAGCAACGTATCCCCCCGCTGAGCCATCCCCTGTGCCTGGGCAATCTCCAGTGCCGTCGAGCACACTTCATCCACCTGCCGCAGCCGATCGTTGACCACCGAATGCACGCCCCACGCCACCGTCAATCGCCGGGCGGTTTGCAGGTTTGGCGTCAAGTTGAGGATCGGCACCGTCGGCCGTTCCCGCGCCGCCCGCAGACTCGACGCGCCGGACTCGCTGTAATTCACCAGCACCGCCACCGGCAGTACGTTACTGATGCGGCGGATCGCGCAGCTGATCGCGTCCGACACCGTGGCTTCAGCCTTCGGCCGACTCACGTCCAGTTGGGTCTGATAGTCCGGACCGTTTTCCACCTGACGGATGATCTTGCTCATCATTTGCACGGCTTCCAGCGGGTACTCGCCGGACGCGGTTTCCGCCGACAGCATCACCGCGTCCGCACCTTCGGCCACGGCGTTGGCGACGTCAGTGACTTCGGCACGGGTCGGGGCCGGGGAGAAACGCATCGACTCCAGCATCTGCGTCGCCACCACCACCGGTTTGCCGAGTTGCCGGCAGGTGCTGATGATGTTTTTCTGAATCTGCGGCACGCTTTCGGCCGGCACTTCCACACCCAGGTCACCGCGCGCGACCATGATCGCATCGCTCAATTCAGCGATTTCCCGCAGTTGCGTCACGGCCGATGGTTTCTCGATCTTCGCCATCAAGAACGCCTTGTCGCCGATCAGCGCGCGGGCTTCGCGGATGTCTTCCGGGCGTTGCACGAACGACAGCGCGACCCAATCCACGCCCAGTTCCAGACCGAAGCTCAAGTCGCGACGGTCCTTGGCGGTCAGCGGGCTCAGGTCCAGCACGGCTTGCGGCACGTTGACGCCTTTGCGATCCGACAGCTCGCCACCGTTGAGCACCGTGGTGTCGATGGCATCGGCGTACTTGGTCACCACTCGCAGGCGCAGCTTGCCGTCGTCCAGCAGCAGGTCCATGCCGGGCTCCAGAGCGGCGATGATTTCAGGATGGGGCAGGTTGACCCGGCGTTCATCCCCCGGTGTCGCATCCAGATCCAGACGCAAGGCCTGACCGCGATGCAGCTGCACTTTGCCTTGGGCGAATTTGCCGACCCGCAATTTCGGGCCTTGCAGGTCCATCAGAATCCCCAAGGGGTAATTCAGCTGGCGCTCGACTTCACGAATCCACTGATAGCGCTGCGCGTGGTCGGCGTGATCGCCATGGCTGAAGTTCAGGCGAAAGATATTGACCCCGGCCTGCACCAATTCACGGATGTCTTCGATCCCGTCGGTGGCCGGGCCAAGGGTAGCGAGGATTTTGACCTTCTTGTCAGGCGTCATGTTTAGGGCTCTCGAGAATCAAAATGGCGCGGAAGTCGTTGACGTTGGTGCGGGTCGGCTCGGTGACGATCAGGGCGTCCAGTGCCTCGAAATAACCGTAGCCATTGTTGTTGTCCAACTCGTCGCTGGCGCTCAAGCCAAGGGCGATGGCGCGGGCGTAGCTGTCCGGGGTCATGATCGCGCCGGCGTTGTCTTCGGAACCGTCGATACCGTCGGTGTCACCGGCCAGGGCGTAGACGCCGGGCAAGCCTTTGAGGCTGTCGGTCAGGCTCAGCAGGAATTCGGCGTTGCGCCCGCCACGGCCATTGCCGCGCACGGTGACGGTGGTTTCGCCGCCGGACAGAATCACGCACGGTGCCGACAGCGGCTGGCCGTGCTGGACGATCTGTCGCGCAATGCCGGCGTGGACTTTCGCCACTTCCCGGGATTCGCCTTCCAGATCGCCGAGGATCAACGGACTGAAACCGGCCTGACGGGCTTTCACCGCCGCCGCTTCCAGCGATTGCTGTGGGCGGGCGATCAATTGGAAGTGACTGCGGGCCAGGCTCGGATCGCCGGGTTTGACCGTTTCCGATTCCGGGCTTTGCAGCCAGTTGCGCACCGAGGCCGGGACTTCGATGCCATAGCGCTTGAGGATCGCCAGCGCTTCGGACGAGGTGCTCGGGTCGGCCACCGTAGGACCGGACGCGATGACCGTGGCGAGGTCGCCCGGTACATCGGAAATCGCATAGGTATAAACCGTGGCCGGCCAGCAGGCTTTACCCAGACGACCGCCCTTGATCGCCGAGAGGTGCTTGCGCACGCAATTCATCTCGCCGATGGTCGCGCCGGATTTGAGCAGGGCTTTGTTGATTGATTGCTTGTCGGCCAGGGTGATGCCGGCGGCAGGCAAGGCGAGCAGGGCAGAGCCACCGCCCGAGAGCAGGAAGATTACGCGGTCGTCTTCACTCAAGTCGCTGACCAGTTCCAGCACCCGTTTCGCGACAGCCAAACCAGCCGCATCCGGCACCGGGTGAGCAGCTTCGACCACTTCGATTTTTTCGCACGGGGCGCCGTGGCCATAACGGGTCACCACCAGGCCGGACACTTCACCCTGCCAGCAGCGCTCGACCACCTGGGCCATGGCGGCTGCGGCTTTACCGGCGCCGATGACGATCACCCGGCCGCTGCGATCGGTTGGCAAATGATCTTCGAGGACGTGCTGCGGATGGGCCGCGTCGATGGCTGTGGCAAACAGCTCGCGCAGCAGTTGTTGCGGATCGACCGACATGGCGGGCTCCCAGTCTTATTGTTTTGTTTAGCGCAAATGATCGTTCCCACGCTCTGCGTGGGAATGCCTCAACTGGACGCTCCGCGTCCGCTCGGCAGGGACGCGGAGCGTCCCGGGATGCATTCCCACGCAGAGCGTGGGAACGATCAGTAGGGGGCAGGTGTTATTTATCGCGAATCGAGAAATTCGCCATATGTTCCAGGCCCTTGATCAGCGCCGAGTGGTCCCAGTTGCTGCCACCGATGGCCGCGCAGGTGCTGAACACTTGCTGGGTATTGGCGGTGTTTGGCAAGTTGATGCCCAATTCGCGTGCGCCGGCCAGGGCCAGGTTCAGGTCCTTCTGGTGCAGGCTGATGCGGAAGCCCGGGTCGAAGGTGCCTTTGATCATGCGTTCGCCGTGAACTTCAAGGATCTTCGACGAGGCGAAGCCGCCCATCAGCGCTTCGCGTACTTTGGCTGGATCGGCGCCGTTTTTCGAGGCGAACAGCAGAGCTTCGGCCACAGCCTGGATGTTCAGCGCGACGATGATCTGGTTCGCCACTTTCGCGGTTTGCCCATCGCCGTTGCCACCGACCAGGGTGATGTTCTTGCCCATGGCCTGGAACAGCGGCAGGGCGCGTTCGAAGGCATCGGCTTCGCCGCCGACCATGATGCTCAGGGTCGCCGCCTTGGCGCCGACTTCACCGCCGGACACTGGCGCGTCGAGGTACTGCGCGCCTTTCTCGTTGATCTTGGCAGCGAAGGCTTTGGTGGCGGTCGGCGAGATCGAGCTCATGTCGATCACGATTTTGCCTTTGCTCACGCCTGCGGCAACGCCGTCGGCGCGGAACAGCACGTCATCGACCTGCGGGGTATCCGGGACCATGACGATGATGAATTCGGCTTCCTGGGCGACTTCTTTCGGGTTCGCCAGCGCGACGGCGCCAGCGGCCATCAGGTCGGCAGGGGCGGCGTCGTGGTGCGCCGACAGGAACAGGCTGTGACCGGCTTTCTGCAGGTTCAACGCCATTGGGTGGCCCATGATGCCGGTGCCGATAAATCCGATTTTAGCCATGAGAAAATCCTCTTGTTTTTGTTGCTGCTTCAAGCAAATAGGGAGACCGCTTTCTGTGGGAGCGAGCCTGCTCGCGATAGCGGTGTGCCAGGCAACATGGATGTTGAATGTGCCGGCCTCTTCGCGAGCAGGCTCGCTCCCACAGGTTTTGCGTCAAATCGCGTTATGGGTTTTCAACCAGCCCAGACCCGCTTCGGTGGTGGTCAGCGGCTTGTATTCACAGCCAACCCAACCCTGATAGCCGATGCGGTCCAGGTGTTCGAACAGGAAGCGGTAATTGATTTCACCGGTGCCCGGTTCGTTGCGCCCTGGGTTGTCGGCCAACTGGATGTGGTTGATCTCGTCCAGGTGCGCAGCCATGGTGCGGGCCAGGTCACCCTCCATGATTTGCATGTGATAAATGTCGTATTGCAGGAACAGGTTGGCGCTGCCGACCTGTTCGCGAATCGACAGGGCTTGCGCTGTGTTGTTCAGGTAGAAGCCGGGGATATCACGGGTGTTGATCGCTTCCATCACCAGTTTGATGCCCGCCGCTTGCAGCTTGTCGGCCGCGTACTTGAGGTTGGCGACGAAGGTCTTTTCCACCGTGGCATCGTCGACGCCTTGTGGACGAATACCGGCCAGGCAGTTGATCTGGGTGTTGCCCAGCACGTTGGCGTAAGCGATGGCCAGATCGACACCGGCGCGGAATTCTTCGACCCGATCCGGCAAGCACGCGATACCGCGCTCGCCCTTGGCCCAGTCACCGGCCGGCAGGTTGAACAGCACCTGGGTCAGGCCGTTGGCATCGAGCCTGGCCTTGATGTCGGCGGAGCTGAAGTCGTAGGGAAACAGGTATTCGACACCACTGAAGCCGGCCTTGGCGGCAGCGTCGAAACGGGCAAGAAAATCCTGCTCGGTGAACAGCATGGACAGGTTGGCTGCGAAACGCGGCATGGTGGTCTCCCGTATATGTGTGAGGGCTGATCGTTCCCACGCTCTGCGTGGGAATGCCGCCCCGGACGCTCTGCGTCCAGCCGTTATGTGACGCGGAGCGTCACTGGATGCATTCCCACGCAGAGCGTGGGAACGATCAACGATCATCAATCGAGCAGCGAAATCGCCGTTGGCGCGTCGTTGCCGACCAGCGCCAAGTCTTCGAATTCGTTGACGGCGTTGATCTCGGTGCCCATGGAAATGTTGGTCACGCGCTCCAGAATGATCTCGACGATCACCGGCACCTTGAACTCCTCGATCAGTTCCTGAGCCTTGCGCAGGGCAGGCTGGATCTGGTCCGGTTCGAATACCCGCAGCGCCTTGCAACCCAGGCCTTCGGCGACAGCGACGTGGTCGACACCGTAACCGTTGAGTTCCGGAGCGTTGAGGTTGTCGAAGGACAGCTGCACGCAGTAGTCCATGTCGAAGCCGCGCTGAGCCTGGCGGATCAGCCCCAGGTACGAGTTGTTCACCACCACGTGGATGTACGGCAGCTTGAACTGCGCGCCCACCGCCAGTTCTTCGATCATGAACTGGAAGTCGTAGTCGCCCGAGAGCGCCACCACTTTGCGGGTCGGCTCAGCCTTGACCACACCGAGTGCTGCCGGAATCGTCCAGCCCAACGGGCCGGCCTGACCGCAGTTGATCCAGTGACGCGGTTTGTAGACGTGCAGGAACTGCGCGCCGGCAATCTGCGACAGACCGATGGTGCTGACGTAACAGGTGTCCTTGCCGAACACCTGGTTCATCTCTTCGTACACGCGCTGCGGCTTGACCGGCACGTTGTCGAAGTGAGTCTTGCGCTGCAGGCTGGCTTTACGCTGCTGGCAGTCTTGCAGCCAGGCGCTGCGGTTTTTCAGCTTTCCGGCGGCTTGCCATTCGCGAGCGACTTCGATGAACACGGTCAACGCGGCAGCGGCGTCGGAAACGATGCCCAGGTCCGGGGTGAACACGCGGCCAATCTGAGTCGGCTCGATGTCGACGTGAATGAACTTGCGGCCTTCGGTGTAAACGTCGACCGAACCGGTGTGACGGTTGGCCCAACGGTTACCGATACCCAGCACCATGTCGGACTTCAGCATCGTCGCGTTGCCGTAGCGGTGCGAGGTTTGCAGGCCGACCATACCGACCATCAGTGGATGATCGTCCGGGATGGTGCCCCAGCCCATCAGGGTAGGGATCACTGGAATGCCGGTCAGCTCAGCGAACTCCACCAGCAACTCGCTGGCGTCGGCATTGATGATGCCGCCACCGGCGACCAGCAATGGGCGCTCAGCCTGATCAAGCATGGCCAGAGCCTTCTCGATCTGCACGCGATTAGCCGTCGGCTTGGCCAGCGGCAGCGGCTCATAGGCGTCGATGTCGAATTCGATTTCAGCCATCTGCACGTCGAACGGCAGGTCGATCAGCACTGGGCCTGGGCGGCCGGAGCGCATTTCATAGAACGCTTTCTGGAACGCGTAAGGCACCTGGCCCGGCTCCATGACGGTGGTCGACCACTTGGTGACCGGCTTGACGATGCTGGTGATGTCGACGGCCTGGAAGTCTTCCTTGTGCATGCGGGCCCGTGGTGCCTGGCCGGTGATGCACAGGATCGGGATCGAGTCGGCCGAGGCGCTGTAGAGCCCGGTGACCATGTCGGTGCCGGCCGGGCCGGACGTGCCGATGCACACGCCGATGTTGCCGGCCTTGGTGCGGGTGTAGCCCTCGGCCATGTGCGAGGCGCCTTCAACGTGGCGAGCGAGGACGTGATCGATGCCACCGACCTTCTGCAAGGCGGAGTACAGCGGGTTGATCGCGGCGCCCGGGATGCCAAAAGCGGTATCGACCCCTTCACGGCGCATCACCAGAACGGCGGCTTCGATTGCTCTCATTTTGCTCATGGTTTTGTGCCTCTTACGTTCTGTAATTGTATACAAGTGGCTTTGCGCAGAGTGTATTCACGGCGGACGGCGCAGGTCAATCCATTTTCTCAAGCAGCTGTTTCATTCGTCGGAAGCCTCGTGAAGTGTGGTTTTTCGTCGAAAATGGCGTTTTTCTATAATTATTGTATACAAATAAACTACTCATTGTGTTCTATTTGTCGCATCGGATTGCGCAATACAAAACAGTCCAACGGCTTTCCCAATAACAAAATGAGGACGGCACCATGAGCGCTTTAACCTTGAACATCGCAGTCAACCTGGCCAATCAGGCCATCTCCGCAGGCCGTGCAATCTCTGCCGCGCCATTGACCGTTGCGGTGCTGGACGCCGGCGGGCACTTGATAACGCTGCAACGCGAAGACGGCGCGAGCCTGCTGCGCCCGCAGATCGCCATTGGCAAAGCCTGGGGCGCGATCGCCCTGGGCAAAGGCTCACGGCTGCTGGCTCAAGACGCCCAACAACGCCCGGCCTTCTTCGCCGCGCTGAATAGCCTGGGGCAGGGCAGCGTCGTCCCGGTACCGGGCGGCGTGTTGATTCGGGATCAGGACGGGAGTGTGTTGGGGGCGGTGGGCATCAGCGGCGATTTGTCTGATGTTGATGAGCAGTGTGCGATCAGGGCGATCGAGGCGCAGGGGTTGAGGGCGGATGCGGGGGTGGTTGGTTGATCTTCAGGGGCTGAACGAATGTCATCGCGGGCAAGCCCGCTCCCACAGGTTCCTGCTGGTGAACACAGAATCTGTGAACACCTTCGATCCTTGTGGGAGCGGGCTTGCCCGCGATGGCGGCCTCATGGACACATCCAGATAACGGATTGTCGCGGTCTATGGGCCGCTCAGGTCTAGTCTTCCGATGAATCCATCATGAAGGGGCAACGGATTGCCTGATCTTCCTGCTTCACATCGCCTGCGAACGGGCCGCTATGCCGAACCCAATCGAATCTACTTACTGACTACCAATACACTTGATCGCGAGCCGGTTTTTGCGGATTTCGCATTGGGCAGATTGGTTGTTCATCAATTTCGCCAAGCACAAAACACAGGGTTAGTGAACTCACTGGCATGGGTCGTTATGCCTGATCACTTCCACTGGCTTGTCGAACTGAAAAAATGTTCGCTCAGTAATCTGATGCGTCAAACCAAGTCATTGATTGTTCGAGAGGTGAATCTTTCCAGCAATCGAAATGGGCCACTTTGGCAGCAGGGCTATCACGATCGGGCATTGAGGCGAGAGGAGGACTTGGTGAAGATGGCGCGGTATGTTGTCGCTAACCCTTTGCGGGCAGGGCTCGTTGAACGACTGGGCGACTATCCGCTGTGGGATGCTATTTGGGTTTGATTGAGTTCCTAGTCGCCTTCATCGCGGGCAAGCCCGCTCCCACAAGAATCGAGAGTGTTCACAGATTTTGTGTACACCAAGAGATTCTGTGGGAGCGGGCTTGCCCGCGATGGCCGTGCCGCGATTTATCGGTCGGGCTCACACCCCTTGAGCACCAACCGGATAATCGTCTGCGCCGCCGCTTCATAGTCGGCTTCATCCAGCTTGGCCTTGCCGGTCACCGCAGAGATCTGCCAGTCGAAGTCGGCGTAGGTCTGGGTCGCGGCCCAGATGCTGAACATCAAGTGGTTGGGGTCGATCGGGGCGATCTGGCCGCGGTCGATCCAGGTCTGGATGCAGTCGATGTTGTGCCTGGCCTGGCCGTTGAGCTGCTCGACCAGGTCGGGGCTCAAGTGCGGGGCGCCGTGCATGATTTCGCTGGCGAATACCTTGGAGGCGAAGGGCAGATCACGGGAGATGCGGATTTTCGAGCGAATGTAGCCGCTCAGCACTTCGCTGGGCACACCGTCGGCGTTGAACGGTGTCGAGGCCTGCAGGATTGGCTCGATGATGCTTTCCAGGACCTCGCGGTAGAGGTTTTCCTTGGATTTGAAGTAGTAGTAGACGTTGGGCTTGGGCAGCCCCGCTTTGGCTGCGATGTCACTGGTTTTGGTCGCAGCGAAGCCCTTGTCGGCAAATTCTTCACTGGCGGCACGCAGGATCAGTTCTTTGTTGCGCTCGCGGATAGTGCTCATAAACCAGGGGGTTCCTTGCCTGTTCTGGCGGTTGCGCATGGTAGCACCGGCCTCGCGCGGCGCTCAAGAATGCCCCGTGTGGCCTCGGGTCGCGTTATGCTGCGCGCCATTCACTCAAGAAGGAAACCCGATTCATGGCAGGAAGCAGTTTGCTGGTGCTGATCGACGACATCGCCACCGTACTGGACGACGTGGCGTTGATGACCAAAATGGCCGCGAAGAAGACCGCCGGTGTACTGGGCGACGATCTGGCGCTCAACGCCCAGCAGGTTTCCGGCGTGCGTGCCGAGCGGGAAATCCCGGTGGTATGGGCGGTGGCCAAGGGCTCGTTCCTCAACAAGCTGATCCTGGTGCCGTCGGCGTTGGCCATCAGCGCGTTCATTCCGTGGCTGGTCACGCCGTTGTTGATGGTCGGTGGCGCTTACCTGTGCTTCGAAGGCTTCGAGAAACTCGCCCACAAATTCCTGCATAGCCAAGCCGAAGATCAGGCCGAACACGCAGAGCTGGTCGAGGCTGTGGCCAACCCGGCGGTGGATCTGGTGGCGTTCGAGAAGGACAAGATCAAAGGGGCGATCCGTACCGACTTCATTCTCTCGGCGGAAATCATTGCCATCACCCTGGGCACTGTGACTGATGCATCGCTGACCCAACAAGTGATCGTGCTCTCGGGCATCGCCATCGTCATGACCATCGGCGTGTACGGGCTGGTGGCGGGCATCGTCAAACTCGACGACCTCGGTCTGTGGCTGACCCGGAAGCCCGGCCAGATGGCCAAAAGCATCGGCGGCGGGATTCTGCGTGCGGCGCCGTACATGATGAAAAGCCTGTCGGTAATCGGCACGGCGGCGATGTTTTTGGTCGGCGGCGGGATTCTGACCCACGGCGTGCCGGTGGTTCATCACTGGATCGAGGGTATCACCGCAGGTGCTGGTGGGGCCGGATTTATCGTGCCGACGTTGCTGAATGCGGTGGCCGGGATTGTGGCGGGTGCGGCGGTGTTGGTTGGGGTGATGGCTGTCAGCAAGATCTGGAAAACGGTAAAGGCCTGAACCTGTGGGAGCGAGCTTGCTCGCGATGAGTTCATAACATTCGCCATCAATGTTGACTGTTAGACCGCTATCGCGAGCAGGCTCGCTCCCACAGTAGGTTGGCGGTGCTTGGAACATCGCGCATAAAAAAGGCCATTCGATCTGCATCGAATGGCCTTTTTTGTTGCCGACGACGTTACTCGGCGATCTGCAGCTTGCGCGCCTCGGTATACACGTAACGCACTTTTTCGTACTCGAACGGTGTGTTCAGCTGGCCGTAGCGGAAGCCGTTCTGATAGCGCTTGTCGATACCGCGCAGTACCCAGATTTCCGGGTGGTTGGAGCTGACTTCGGAAACGTTCAGGAAGTTGATCGCCGATTCGCCGGTGTAATCGACCGCCAGGCCCGCGGTGTCACGCAGGTTCGACGGGCCGAGGATCGGCAGCACGAAGTAGGCGCCGCCCGGTACGCCGTAGAAACCCAGGGTCTGGCCGAAGTCTTCGCTCTGGCGCGGCACCCCCATGGCGGTGGCCGGGTCCCACAGGCCGGCGACACCGATGGTGGTGTTGAGCAGCAGGCGTGCGGTAGTTTCCATCGAGCGCTGCCCCTTGAATTGCAGCAGGCTGTTCACCAGGTTCGGCACGTCACCGAGGTTGTTGAAGAAGTTGCTGACGCCGGTGCGCAGGAAACTTGGGGTGACGTAGCGATAGCCGTTGACCACGGGCAGGAACACCCATTGGTCGAAACGGTAGTTGAAGTGGTAGACGCGGCGGTTCCACTCTTCCAGCGGGTCATAGACGTTCAGCGCATTGAGCGTCGAGCGTTCGAATTCGCGCTGATCCAGCCCCGGGTTGAATTTGAGTTTGCTCAGCGGTTCCTTGAAACCGTCTTTATCGACCACCACCGGGGCGTTGGCTTTGCTGTTGTCGGCATTGGCGACGCCTGCACAGAGTAACGCTGCGATCAGCAGGGGGTATTTAGCCACGGAAAAACTCCAGCATGGCGTCGCTGTTGACGCGATAGTTGAGGTTGCCGCAATGGCCGCCCAATGGATAAACAGTCAAGCGGTCGCCAAAGGTCCGGCGCAGAAACCCTAGGTCGCCAGGGCCGAGAATCACGTCGTCGGCGTTGTGCATGACGGCGATTTTCGGGCTGTCGTGCAGGTAGTCCTTGAGCGCATACAAGCTGACCTGATCGATCAGTTGCAGCAGGCTGCCGCCGTCAGTGCGGGCGCGCCACATCGGGATGACCTGCTCGGTGATGTAGCAGTCGAAGTCGCATTGCAGTGCGCGTTTGAGGAACGGTGTGAGGGTGGTGCCTTCGGTGATCGGGTATTTCGGTGGCGTGATCAGGCCGCGACGGTTGATCAGGTCCGAGGTGAAGGCGATGTCCGCCGCCGAGAAACGGAACGAGGTGCCGATCAGCATGGCCATCTGTTCGTTGCTCAGGTGCTGCTTGGACTGCTGGAAGTCGTAGAGCAAGGCATCGTTGAGGTCGATGTAGCCCTTCTGCTGGAAGTAACGGGTCAGTTTGTCCAGCACCAGCTCATAGAAAGTGGTGGTGTTATTGATGCCCTTCACCTCTGTCTGTACCAGTTTGTCCAGGTTGGTGACCGAGGTGTAAAGGTTGACCGGCGGGTTGAGCAGCAAGACTTTCTTGAAATTGAAGCTGCGACGGGTTTCATCCAGATGCGCAACAAACGCCGCATCCAGTGCGCCGAGGCTGTAACCGGTCAGGAAATAATCGGTAACCGGCAATTTCGGGTTCTGCGCCCGCACAGCCTGCATCACCCGGTACATGTCTTCGGCATCTTCCTTGGTCACGCCCGGTGTAGCGAAGCGCGAGGCGGCGGTCATGAAGTCGAAGCTGGTGGGCGACGACAGCTGCACCACGTGATAGCCGGCCTTGTAGTAGAGCTTTTTCAGGTACTCGTTAAGGGTACTGTCATAGCGTGCACCAGTGCCGGAGATCAGGAAGATCAACGGAGCAGCTTTATCTTGCGTGGCGATGCGGTAGGTGAGCTTCTTTACCGGCCAGAAGTTGTCCGGCAGGCTGAATTCACGCTCCGGGCGCAAGGTGACACTGCGGTCCGACTGATTGATGTCTTCGTCCAGCGGCAATTCCGGGCGCAAATCCGGTGGTGTCGTGGCAATGGTCGCCTCGAACGGATTGGTCAGGGGATAGCCATAGCTGGCGGCGTCAATGTCGGCCGCCAGTACGGACGCACTTAAAATCAAGCCGCCAAACAGGGCGGCGAAGCGCAAGGAACGGAGCATGACTAGATCCCTTAGAGGAAGGTGCCGGATGAAGTTCGCAGGCTATGACCATCGGATTTGCGTCAAAGTGCCATGCATCGGCACCAAAACAGGCTGATTTCGGAGCAACGGTAGCGGGACGATACACTTTGCAGTGATTGGCTGGCCAGTTAACTGTTGTTAGCGCTTGCGTAAGGCTGTCGGGAGATTAAGCTGGCCGCCGATTTCGTTTATTGGAGTGTTTCATGTCCCGCCGTCTGCCCGTGATTCTGCTGCTCGTTCTTCTGCCATTGTGGCTGGCCGCCAGTTATGGCGCCCGTTACGGCTTCATGGAGGATGCTCAATGGGTCGGCATCTGCGTTGACGAGGCCAGTCGCTGGGAATGTCAGATTCGTTCGAATCTGGGCTTGATGATTCATTTCAAGGTGTTGGGCTGGACGGCAGTGGCCGCCGCCGTGATCGGTTTTGTGCTGCCGGAGCGAGCGGGGTGGTGGTTGGCGGTGCTGGCGCTGGTGTTCGGGTTTCCGGCGCTGGCGTTGTACACCACCACGTTGGCGGTGTTTGCGGTGGTGATTGCTGCTTTGCGTTTGGTCCGGGCGTCCCGCGGGGTTTGATAGTCCGTCATCGCGAGCAGGCTCGCTCCCACATTCGACCGCATCCAGCATGAGAACGCGGTTAACGGTGGGAGCGAGGGCCGGTTGCCGCGCTGAAGATCAGCCCTTGCGAACCCGCAGGCTGCGCCACAACGCCGCCACCATCAACACACTCACCAGCGCCCAGCCCCAGGCCTGCTGGTTCTGCAAACCTTCTTGATACAGCTGCGGCGCAATGCCGGCGCCTATGATAAAGGTCAGCAGGGCGATTTCCCGACGTGGCACGCTCACCGGACGGCACAGGTACACCAGCGCCGGCAGGATGAACGCGACACTCGGGAAGCTGCGATAACGCGGGTCGAACACCAGCTCCAGCATCATTACCGCCGCGGCAAAACCTGCCGCTGCCAGCCACCAGCCGGCTCGACGTTCCAGTGCATTGAAGGCGCGTTCACGCCAACCGGTGCGGGCGCTCAAGGTCAGCGCGGCATGGGCCAGCACCAACAGATTCAACCCCGTCAGCAAGGCAACCCACAACCATTCACTGGCAAACCGGGTGGTAACGCGGGCCAGATCACCCCAGGCGCCAATCGAACAGGCCGCCAACGCACCGAGCAGCGGCAGAACCAACGCCGCGCGAGTGCTGCGAACGCGACCGCCGAGGATCAGTGTGCCGATGAAGATCAAGCCACCCAGCGCCAGCCATTGCGACCAGTACGGTACGTTCGAGACCGGCCCGGCGAGCACGCCCTTGTCCTGGCGATCGGCATCGAACAGTCCCCAATAACCGCCCACCGCACCTTCGCTGGCGCGTTTCCAGGGCTGGTCGAACGCCTCGATCAGGTTGTAATGCCAGCCTTGCTGCTCAGCCATGGCGACAAAACCGCGAATGAACTTGGCTTCATTGACCCGGCTCGGCAAGGCGGTTTCGCGCTGACGGCCTTCGCTTGGCCAGCCGGTTTCGCCAATCAGCACGTCCTTGGGCGCAAATTTGTTGCCGAACACCTGACGTACTTCGGCCACATGCTGTAGCGCGGCGTCGATGTTCGATGGCTCGTCTTCCCAGTACGGCAGCAAATGAATGGTCAAAAAGTCCACCGCCGGGGCGACTTCCGGGTGCTTGAGCCAGAACTCCCAGACGTCGGCGTAGGTCACCGGTTGTTTGACCTGGCTTTTGACTTTGTTAATCAGCGTCGCCAACTGCGCGCCGGTGACTTCCTTGCGCAGCAGGGTTTCGTTGCCGACGATTACCGAGGTCACTACATCCGCGTTGGCATTGGCCGAGGCGATCAGCAGATCGACTTCCTTGGCGGTGTCCACCGGGTTGCTGTTGACCCAGGCGCCGATCATCAGCTTCAAGCCGTGTTTGCGTGCCAGATCGGGCAGAGCCTCGAGGCCGGTCATGGAATAGGTGCGAATGCATTCGAAACGGGTTGCCAGCAGCGCGAGGTCAGCGTCCATGCGCTCGGGGCGCAGTTTGAACGGCACATCGAATGGCGATTGGTCTTTGTCGAACGGGGTGTAGGAGGCGCATTGCAGCTTGTGCGTCGCGCTGGCCGCGTCCGGCAGGATCACCGGTTTGCCGAGGCCATACCAGAAGCCACCGAGGGCAAAAAACCCCAGCAGGCAAGCGAAGAGATAAGCCAAAAAAGGAAAGCGGGATGTCGCGGGCATGGTCAGGCCGTCTGGGAGCAAAGTCGCGCATGTTACCTGCATTTGTCCCGTGCTTGGTGGCCCGCATAATTTTGACATGCAAAGTTTGGGCGGGGTTGGCGTGCGTACTTTCACGGGGCACGATTAATGGCGTTCTGATGTCGTTTCTCGATGCCTTGAGGTCGCTGACAGAGCAGGTCACTGTTGGCGTCAGGTTGATGATCGACACGTCAGTACTCCACTGACGATCGAGCGAGTTTGCGGTCGGCGTGATGGGGGCGCTGTGCACCATAAAAATACGTTGAGCGACTCGGCATCCGTCGAGTGCAGCACTTTCGGGGAAGTAACGATGAAGATGCGACGACTCTTGGGCGCAGGTGCCGCTTTGGTGCTGGCGATCAGTTCTACCGTAGCCAGCGCTGAAGGCAAGGCAGTAACGATCGGTTATGTCGACGGTTGGTCGGACAGCGTCGCCACGACCAACGTGGCTGCTGAAGTGATCAAACAGAAGCTCGGTTATGACGTGAAACTGCAAGCGGTTGCCACCGGGATCATGTGGCAAGGTGTGGCCACCGGCAAACTCGACGCCATGCTGTCGGCGTGGCTGCCTGTGACTCACGGCGAATACTGGGCGAAGAACAAGGATCAGGTCGTCGACTACGGCCCGAACTTCAAGGATGCGAAAATCGGTCTGATCGTGCCGGAGTACGTCAAGGCCCAGTCGATTGCGGATCTGAAAACCGACGAGAGCTTCAAGGGCCGTATCGTCGGCATCGACGCCGGTTCAGGCGTGATGCTCAAGACCGATCAGGCCATCAAGGATTACGGTCTGGACAATTACACCCTCAAGGCCAGTTCCGGCGCCGGCATGATTGCCGAGCTGACCCGTGCCGAGAAGAAAAACGAATCCATTGCCGTCACCGGTTGGGTGCCGCACTGGATGTTCGCCAAGTGGAAACTGCGCTTCCTGGAAGACCCGAAAGGCGTTTATGGCGCGGCTGAAACCGTGAACAGCATCGGTAGCAAAGAACTGGCAACCAAAGCGCCTGAAGTTGCGAAGTTCCTGAAGAACTTCCAGTGGGCGTCGAAAGACGAAATCGGCGAAGTCATGTTGGCGATTCAGGACGGTGCCAAACCTGAAGCCGCAGCGAAAGACTGGGTGGCCAAACACCCGGATCGCGTTGCCGACTGGACCAAATGATTTGACTTGAAGCGTCTGGTCAGCACCTATCAAGGCCCCTTGGCTTAAATGCCAAGGGGCTTTTTGCTTTTCCCTGTGGGAGCGAGCCTGCTCGCGATTGCAATGTATCAGTCGGCATTGATGTTAACTGACACACCGTAATCGCGAGCAGGCTCGCTCCCACATTGTTTAACGCCTGCTGGGAAATGGCGAGTCTGTCATGTCGTTCTAATACTAAGGTCGTCTGGAACCTGTCCGGCAGCCGCATAGAGTAGATAGCGTTCCAACTAAAATCTGTGCTGCGAGGATAAAAACAATGAACGACAGCATTTACCTCTCGATTCAAAACAGCCCACGCTTCAAGGAGCTGGTTAGCAAGAGGGAACGATTCGCCTGGATTCTTTCAGCGATCATGCTTGGGCTGTACTCCGGATTCATCCTTTTGATTGCTTACGGGCCGCATATTCTGGGCGCGAAAATCAGCCCTGAGTCATCGATTACCTGGGGTATTCCGATCGGTGTCGGGCTGATTGTTTCGGCCTTTGTCCTGACAGGCATCTACGTGCGACGCGCCAATGGCGAATTCGACGACTTGAACAATGCGATTCTCAAGGAGGCTCAGCAATGATCCGGCGTCTAATGGCTCTATTGAGCATCGCAGCCTTCGCACCTGGCGCCTGGGCGGCTGAAGCCCTGACGGGCGCGGTACAGAAACAACCGCTCAACGTTTCCGCGATCCTGATGTTCGTGGTGTTCGTGGGGGCAACCCTGTGCATCACCTACTGGGCGTCCAAGCGCAACAAATCGGCGGCCGACTACTATGCGGCGGGCGGTAAGATCACCGGGTTCCAGAACGGTCTGGCGATTGCCGGTGACTACATGTCCGCGGCGTCTTTCCTGGGGATTTCCGCCCTGGTGTTCACCTCCGGCTACGACGGCCTGATCTATTCGATCGGCTTCCTGGTGGGTTGGCCGATCATTCTGTTCCTGATCGCCGAGCGTCTGCGTAACCTGGGCAAGTACACCTTTGCCGACGTGGCGTCCTATCGCTTGGGGCAAACCCAGATCCGCTCGCTGTCGGCGTGCGGCTCGCTGGTGGTGGTGGCGTTCTACCTGATCGCGCAAATGGTCGGTGCCGGCAAGCTGATTCAGCTGCTGTTCGGCTTGGACTACCACGTTGCGGTGATCCTGGTGGGCATCCTGATGTGCCTGTACGTGCTGTTCGGCGGCATGCTGGCGACCACTTGGGTGCAGATCATCAAGGCGGTGCTGTTGCTGTCCGGTGCCTCGTTCATGGCGCTGATGGTGATGAAACACGTCAACTTCGATTTCAACGCGCTGTTCTCCGAGGCGATCAAGGTTCACCCTAAAGGTGAAGCGATCATGAGCCCGGGCGGTCTGGTGAAAGATCCGGTCTCGGCGTTCTCCCTCGGCCTGGCACTGATGTTCGGTACCGCTGGCCTGCCGCATATTCTGATGCGCTTCTTCACCGTGAGTGACGCGAAAGAAGCGCGTAAAAGCGTGCTGTATGCAACCGGCTTCATTGGCTACTTCTACATCCTGACGTTCATCATCGGTTTCGGTGCGATCCTGTTGGTCAGCACCAATCCGGTCTTTAAAGATGCGGCTGGTGCGCTGTTGGGCGGCAACAACATGGCGGCGGTGCATTTGGCCAACGCGGTGGGTGGCAGTATCTTCCTGGGCTTCATCTCGGCGGTAGCGTTCGCGACCATCCTGGCGGTCGTGGCCGGCCTGACCCTGGCGGGTGCCTCGGCGGTGTCCCATGACTTGTATGCCAGCGTGATCAAGAAGGGCAAGGCCAACGAGAAGGACGAGATCCGTGTCTCGAAAATCACCACCATCGCCCTGGCGGTGCTGGCGATCGGCCTGGGCATTCTGTTCGAGAAGCAGAACATCGCGTTCATGGTGGGCCTGGCGTTCTCCATCGCGGCGAGCTGCAACTTCCCGGTGCTGTTGCTTTCCATGTACTGGAAGAAGCTGACGACTCGCGGCGCGATGGTCGGCGGCTGGCTGGGTCTGGTCAGTGCTGTTGGCTTGATGGTGCTGGGGCCAACCATTTGGGTGCAGATCCTGGGTCACGAGAAGGCGATCTTCCCGTATGAATACCCGGCGCTGTTCTCCATGGCCATTGCGTTTGTCGGGATCTGGTTCTTCTCGGTCACTGACAAGTCCGCCGAGGGCGTGAACGAGCGGGCGCTGTTCTTCCCGCAGTTCGTTCGTTCGCAGACCGGGTTGGGGGCGAGTGGGGCGGTTGCGCACTAAGGCTTCTATATATAAGCCGCGCTAAAACGAATGCCCCGGTCGAGAGATCGGGGCATTTTTTTATTGGGCGGTTATCGCACAGTGTATGGCTTTTTCGCGGAGGTGGCCTGATAGCCGACCGGGCTCTTTGATCGAGTACATATCCGTTTCTGTGGTAACGGCCACTTATGGTTCCGCTCTTACAGCGGGTCACTTTTGGCAAACGCCCCAAAAGTAACCAAAAGGTCTTGCCCCACCATTCGGTGCCTCGCCTAGGCTCGGCATACCCTCACTCCGGCATTGCTCCGGGGGCCCGCCGCCATCGGCCATCCATGGCCGGGGGCGGCTACCGCGGCATCCTTGCCGCGGTGCCCCCTGCGCAATACCTGCGTTCGGCCTCTGGGAAAGGGGCAGACAGATCAAGATCAAAAGCCAAAGCAACAGCAACAGCAAGATCAACAGCTTCGCGAGCAGGCTCGCTCCCACAGTTGGACTGGGTATATCCGGGGGACGATTGGTCGGCTGACAGGCCGCCATCGCAGCGATGCGGCGACCCGACAAGCCAGCTCCCACAAAAAATCAGAGCATATCCGCTCTGCTTTTCACCACTCAACAGGTCGAGCGTTAGCTCGCCTGCAGCTTTTGATCTTGACGCACCGCCCCCTCGAGAGGCCGAGAGGAGGTTCTGCGCAGTGGGCAACCCGGCATGGATGCCGGGTTAGCCGCGCACGGCCATGGATGGCCGATCGCGGCGGGCCCACGGAGCAGGACCGGAGCGAGGGCATGCCGAGCCTGGGCGAGGCACCGAACGAAAGGGGCAGAAGCGCTTTGGTTACTTTCGCGCTTTTCGAAAGTGACCCGCTGTAAGAGCGGAACCGCCAGCTGGCGCAACCGAAGAAACGGATATGTACACAGCCATAGAGTCCGGTCGGCCCTCAGGCCGCCGCGTCACTCAATGTCAGGCACAAACAAAAACGGCCTCTATCTAAATAGAGGCCGTTTCCGGTACAGCTCAAGACGTTATCGCAAGACAGGTCTTATTTGCGGTCTTCAAGCCGGGTGATGTCACGCGACTCGTAGCCGGTGTACAACTGGCGCGGGCGGCCGATCTTGTACGGGCTGGAGAGCATTTCTTTCCAGTGGGAGATCCAGCCGACGGTCCGCGCCAGGGCGAAGATCACGGTGAACATGCTGGTTGGAATGCCGATCGCCTTGAGGATGATCCCCGAGTAGAAGTCGACGTTCGGATACAGCGAGCGTTCGATGAAGTACGGGTCGGTCAGGGCGATCTCTTCCAGGCGCATGGCCAGTTCGAGTTGCGGATCGTTGGTGATGCCCAGTTCTTTCAGTACTTCGTCGCAGGTCTGCTTCATGACGGTGGCGCGTGGGTCGCGGTTTTTGTAAACCCGGTGACCGAAGCCCATCAGTTTGAACGGATCGTTCTTGTCCTTGGCCTTGGCGATGTACTTGTCGATGTTCGAGACATCGCCAATTTCATCGAGCATGGTCAGCACGGCTTCGTTCGCACCGCCGTGGGCAGGGCCCCACAGTGCAGCGATACCGGCGGCGATACAGGCGAACGGGTTGGCACCCGACGAACCGGCCAGACGTACGGTGGAGGTCGATGCGTTCTGCTCGTGGTCGGCATGGAGGATGAAGATCCGGTCCATGGCCTTGGCGAGTACCGGGCTGATCGGTTTGATCTCGCACGGGGTGTTGAACATCATGTGCAGGAAGTTTTCCGCGTACGACAGGTCGTTGCGCGGGTACATCATGGGTTGGCCCATGGAGTACTTGTAAACCATTGCGGCCAGGGTCGGCATCTTGGCAACCAGGCGGATCGCGGAGATTTCGCGATGCTGCGGGTTATTGATGTCGAGGGAGTCGTGGTAGAACGCCGAGAGGGCGCCCACTACGCCGCACATGACGGCCATCGGGTGGGCGTCGCGACGGAAGCCGTTGAAGAAGGTCTTCAATTGCTCGTGAACCATGGTGTGGTTCTTCACGGTGCCGACGAACTGGGCCTTCTGTTCTGCGGTCGGCAATTCACCGTTGAGCAGCAGATAGCAGGTTTCCAGGTAGTCCGACTTTTCAGCCAGCTGTTCGATCGGGTAGCCGCGGTGCAGCAGAATGCCGTTGTCGCCGTCGATATAGGTGATCTTCGACTCGCAGGAGGCGGTCGACATGAAACCAGGGTCAAAGGTGAAACGGCCCGTGGCCGTCAGGCCCCGAACGTCGATAACATCGGGACCAACGGTGCCGGTTAAAATGGGCAGCTCGACGGGGGCTGCGCCCTCGATGATCAACTGCGCTTTTTTGTCAGCCATGTGGCCTCCTATTTATGCTTGAAATCATCAGACAGACCCCCCACGCAGGGCCCGCACCACTATAGTGAGATAAATTTGAATGTCAATTTGCCTAAAGTCTTGCTCCAGAAGGCTTTAACCGGACTTTTTCCTCGAAATTGACTGCCGTTTACGCCTTTTATCTGACTTGTGCAATCAGCTATTAGGGGAAGGTGAACGCGTTGTCATTAGTAGCCTAACTGTCTATACTCGGCCACCGACCGCCAGGGGCTTTTGGGCCTGCTTTATTGGGGGTCGCATCCCTGGGTGGTGGTTACCTGACCAGTGCACTCCCCAACAACTTTGCCCTGATTGTTAGGGGCTCTTCAGTGTGAAAAAAAAGCCGTGAAAAGCCAACGACCTGTAAACCTAGACCTAAGGACCATCAAACTCCCCATCACCGGCGTTACGTCGTTTCTTCACCGTGTTTCCGGCATCATCCTCTTCCTGGGCCTTGGCTTCATGCTGTATGCATTGGGCAAGTCTCTGGGTTCCGAGGAAGGTTTTGCCGAGGTGAAGGCATGCTTGACCAGTCCGCTGGCCAAGTTCGTAGCATGGGGCCTCCTGTCCGCTCTTCTGTATCACCTGGTAGCCGGCGTGCGCCACTTGATCATGGATATGGGCATCGGCGAGACGCTTGAAGGCGGCCGCCTGGGCTCGAAAATTATCATCGCCGTTTCCGTGGTGTTGATCGTTCTGGCAGGAGTTTGGATATGGTAACCAGCGTTACGAACCTTTCGCGTTCGGGCCTCTATGACTGGATGGCGCAACGTGTGTCTGCGGTTGTTCTCGCGGCTTATTTCATCTTCCTGATCGGATACCTCGCGGCGAATCCTGGCATTGGCTACGCCCAATGGCATGGCCTGTTCGCCCACAACGGGATGCGTATCTTCAGTCTGCTGGCCCTTGTGGCCCTGGGCGCTCACGCCTGGGTCGGCATGTGGACCATCGCGACCGACTACCTGACGCCGATGGCGCTGGGCAAGTCCGCGACTGCAGTACGTTTCCTTTTCCAGGCGGTATGCGGCGTTGCGATGTTCGCTTACTTCGTCTGGGGTGTGCAGATTCTCTGGGGTATCTGATCCATGGCTAACATTCCAACGATTTCTTTCGACGCCATCATTATTGGTGGCGGCGGTGCCGGCATGCGCGCTGCGCTGCAACTGGCACAAGGCGGTCACAAGACTGCCGTGATCACCAAGGTTTTCCCGACCCGTTCGCACACCGTATCGGCCCAGGGCGGCATCACCTGCGCCATCGCGTCGGCCGACCCGAACGATGACTGGCGCTGGCACATGTACGATACCGTCAAGGGTTCCGACTACATCGGTGACCAGGACGCGATCGAATACATGTGTCAGGAAGGCCCGGCTGCCGTTTACGAGCTGGACCACATGGGTATGCCATTCTCGCGTACCGAGCAAGGTCGTATCTACCAGCGTCCGTTCGGCGGTCAGTCGAAGGATTACGGTAAGGGTGGCCAGGCTGCCCGTACTTGCGCTGCGTCCGACCGTACCGGTCACGCGCTGCTGCACACCCTTTATCAGGGCAACCTGAAAGCCGGCACCACGTTCCTGAACGAGTACTACGCTGTTGACCTGGTGAAAAACCAGGATGGCGCTTTTGTCGGTGTGATTGCCATCTGCATCGAAACCGGCGAAACCACCTACATCCGTGCCAAGGCTACCGTTCTGGCCACCGGCGGTGCAGGTCGTATCTATGCGTCCACCACCAACGCCCTGATCAACACCGGTGACGGCGTCGGCATGGCTCTGCGTGCTGGCGTACCGGTACAAGACATCGAAATGTGGCAGTTCCACCCGACCGGTATCGCCGGCGCTGGTGTACTGGTTACCGAAGGTTGCCGTGGTGAAGGTGGTTACCTGATCAACAAGCACGGCGAGCGTTTCATGGAGCGTTATGCTCCGAACGCCAAAGACCTTGCAGGTCGTGATGTTGTTGCCCGTTCGATGGTTAAAGAAATCATCGCCGGCAACGGCTGTGGCCCGAATGGCGACCACGTAATGCTCAAACTCGACCACTTGGGCGAGGAAGTGCTGCACAGCCGTCTGCCAGGCATCTGCGAACTGTCGAAAACTTTTGCGCACGTTGACCCGGTCGTCGCTCCGGTTCCGGTTGTTCCGACCTGCCACTATATGATGGGCGGCGTTGCCACCAACATTCATGGCCAGGCAATCACCCAGAACGACGAAGGTGTCGACGCCATCATCCCAGGTCTGTTCGCCGTGGGCGAAGTGGCTTGCGTATCGGTTCACGGTGCCAACCGTCTGGGCGGCAACTCGTTGCTCGACCTGGTGGTATTCGGCCGCGCTGCCGGCCTGCACCTGGAAAAGGCGCTGACCGACGGCATCGAATACGACGACGCTACCCAAGCCGATATCGAAGCTGCCCTGTCGCGTCTGAACGCTCTGAACAACCGTACCGAAGGCGAAGACGTGGCTACCCTGCGTCGCGAGCTGCAGAACTGCATGCAGAACTACTTCGGTGTATTCCGTACCGGCGAATACATGCAGAAGGGTATTGCCCAGCTGGCTGACCTGCGCAAGCGCATCGCCAACGTGAAGATCAACGATAAGTCGCAGGCTTTCAACACTGCACGTATCGAAGCGCTGGAACTGCAGAACCTGCTGGAAGTGGCCGAAGCTACCGCCATCGCTGCAGAAGTACGCAAAGAGTCCCGCGGTGCTCACGCCCGTGAAGACTTCGAAGACCGTGACGACGAAAACTGGCTGTGCCACACCCTGTACTTCCCGGGTGAGAAGCGCGTTGCCAAGCGTGCAGTGAACTTCTCGCCGAAGACTGTTCCGACTTTTGAACCTAAGATTCGGACTTATTAAGGGTGGCCGCCATGTTGCAAGTCAGTGTTTATCGTTACAACCCTGATCAGGACGCTGCGCCGTTCATGCAGGAATTCCAGGTTGATACCGGTGGTAAAGACCTGATGGTGCTGGACGTGCTGGCCCTGATCAAAGAGCAGGACGAAGGTTTCTCCTATCGTCGCTCTTGCCGTGAAGGTGTTTGCGGTTCCGACGGCATGAACATCAACGGCAAAAACGGTCTGGCGTGCATCACGCCGCTGTCTGCCGTCGTAAAAGGTAACAAGCTGATCGTTCGTCCGCTGCCAGGTTTGCCGGTTATCCGTGACCTGGTCGTCGATATGAGCATCTTCTACAAGCAATACGAAAAGGTGAAGCCATACCTGCAGAACGACACGCCGGCTCCGGCCATCGAGCGTCTGCAATCCCCAGAAGAGCGTGAAAAGCTCGACGGTCTGTACGAGTGCATCCTGTGCGCTTGCTGCTCGACTTCGTGCCCGTCCTTCTGGTGGAACCCGGACAAGTTCCTGGGCCCGGCTGCTCTGCTGCAAGCGTACCGCTTCCTGGCAGACAGCCGCGACACCAAAACGTCCGAGCGTCTGGCTTCGCTGGATGACCCGTTCAGCGTATTCCGCTGCCGGGGGATCATGAACTGCGTCAACGTTTGTCCGAAAGGCCTGAACCCGACTAAGGCCATCGGTCACATCCGTAACATGCTGCTGCAAAGCGGCGTGTGATTCAGCTGCTGTACCCGTAGGACCGCAATACCCGTAGATGCTACGGCGCAGGCTTCAACCGGCGCCGTAGTTTTAACCTGAGCAGCAGCCCATAAGGCTGCGGCTCTTATTTTGAAGAAATGAGACAAGCAGGGGCATCCGGGCTGGTACCCGGACTATCAGCGTGATCCTAAGTGGCTTGTTTTAGTCGCTGCATTCGGACTTCTGCAAGTTTGCTCGGTGTCGACGCCGGTGGTGTTCCCCTAACCGAGGGTGACCAAGCATGCAAGAAAGCGTGATGCAGCGCATGTGGAACAGCGCCTACCTTTCCGGTAGTAACGCTGCCTATGTGGAAGAGCTCTACGAGCTCTACCTGCACGACCCTAACGCTGTGCCAGAAGAGTGGCGCACCTACTTCCAGAAGTTGCCTGCTGACGGCAACACTGCTACCGATGTTTCGCACTCCACAATTCGCGATCATTTCGTCTTGCTGGCAAAGAACCAGCGCCGCGCCCAACCGGTTTCCGCCGGCAGCGTGAGCAGTGAGCACGAGAAGAAGCAAGTTGAAGTGCTGCGATTGATCCAGGCCTACCGTATGCGTGGCCACCAGGCAGCCCAGCTTGACCCGCTGGGGCTGTGGCAGCGTCCTGCACCTGCAGACCTGTCAATCAATCATTACGGCTTGACCAATGCCGATCTTGATACGACCTTCCGTGCCGGCGACCTGTTCATCGGCAAAGAGGAGGCGAGCCTACGCGAAATTCACGAAGCGTTGCAGCAGACATATTGCCGCACCATCGGTGCTGAATTTACGCATATCACCGATTCCGAGCAGCGCCAGTGGTTCCAGCAGCGTCTGGAAAGCGTGCGCGGTCGTCCGACGTACTCCGCCGACATCAAGAGCCACTTGCTCGAGCGCGTGACCGCCGGTGAAGGCCTGGAAAAATACCTGGGCACCAAATACCCGGGTACCAAGCGTTTCGGTCTGGAAGGCGGCGAAAGCCTGATTCCAATGCTTGACGAGCTGATCCAGCGTTCCGGTTCCTACGGCACCAAGGAAATCGTCATCGGCATGGCCCACCGTGGTCGTCTGAACGTATTGGTCAACACCTTCGGCAAGAACCCGCGCGAGCTGTTCGACGAGTTCGAAGGCAAGAAGAAGGTCGAGCTGGGTTCCGGTGACGTTAAATACCACCAGGGCTTCTCGTCCAACGTGATGACCGCTGGCGGTGAAGTTCACCTGGCCATGGCGTTCAACCCGTCTCACCTGGAAATCGTTTCTCCGGTGGTCGAGGGTTCGGTTCGCGCCCGTCAGGACCGTCGTAACGATCCTACCGGCGAGAAGGTTCTGCCGATCTCCATCCACGGTGACGCTGCATTCGCAGGTCAAGGCGTGGTCATGGAAACCTTCCAGATGTCGCAGACCCGCGGTTTCAAAACCGGCGGCACCGTGCACATCGTGATCAACAACCAGGTCGGTTTCACCATCAGCAACCCGCTGGACTCGCGTTCCACCGAGTACGCCACCGACGTCGCGAAAATGATCCAGGCGCCGATCCTCCATGTGAATGGTGATGATCCGGAAGCTGTATTGTTCGTGACCCAGCTGGCCATCGACTACCGCATGCAGTTCAAGCGTGACGTGGTGATCGATCTGGTCTGCTACCGTCGTCGCGGCCACAACGAGGCTGACGAACCAAGCGGTACCCAGCCGATCATGTATCAGCAGATCACCAAACAGCGCACTACCCGTGAGCTGTATGCCGATCGCCTGACCCAGAGCGGTGTGCTGGACGCAGAGCGTGTGCAGTCGAAAATCGACGAATACCGCAACGCGCTGGACAACGGTCTGCATGTTGTAAAAAGTCTGGTCAAAGAGCCGAACAAAGAGCTGTTCGTGGACTGGCGTCCGTATCTGGGCCATGCCTGGACTGCGCGTCACGACACTCGCTTCGATCTGAAAACCTTGCAGGAACTGTCCGCCAAGCTGCTGGAAATTCCTGAAGGCTTCGTGGTTCAGCGCCAGGTCGCGAAAATCTACGAAGACCGTCAGAAGATGCAAGCCGGCGGCCTGCCGATCAACTGGGGTTACGCCGAAACCATGGCGTACGCGACCCTGGCGTTCGAAGGTCACCCGATTCGCATGACGGGTCAGGACATCGGTCGCGGTACGTTCTCGCACCGTCATGCTGTCTTGCACAACCAGAAAGACGCGGGCACCTACATCCCGTTGCAGAACCTGTATAACGGCCAGCCACGTTTCGACCTGTACGATTCGTTCCTGTCCGAAGAAGCCGTACTGGCGTTCGAATACGGTTACTCGACCACCACGCCTGATGCGCTGGTGATCTGGGAAGCCCAGTTCGGCGACTTCGCCAACGGTGCCCAGGTGGTTATCGATCAGTTCATCACCAGTGGCGAACACAAGTGGGGCCGTCTCTGCGGTCTGACCATGCTGTTGCCGCACGGTTACGAAGGTCAGGGGCCTGAGCACTCCTCGGCTCGTCTGGAGCGTTACCTGCAGCTGTGCGCCGAGCACAACATTCAGGTAGCCGTACCGACTACGCCGGCTCAGATCTATCACTTGCTGCGTCGTCAGGTCATTCGCCCGCTACGCAAGCCATTGATCGTTCTGACTCCGAAGTCGCTGTTGCGCCACAAACTGGCCATTTCGACCCTGGAAGATCTGGCCGAAGGTTCGTTCCAGACCGTTATCCCGGAAATCGATGCACTTGACCCGAAAAAGGTCACTCGCATGATCCTGTGCAGCGGCAAGGTCTACTATGACCTGCTGGAAAAACGCCGTGCCGAAGGTCGTGAAGACATCGCCATCGTGCGTCTCGAGCAGCTGTATCCGTTCCCTGAGGACGACCTGATGGAGACGCTCGCCCCTTACACCAACCTCGAAAACGTGGTCTGGTGCCAGGAAGAGCCGATGAACCAGGGCGCCTGGTACAGCAGCCAGCATCACATGCGTCGCAGCCTGACCAACCATAAACAAGGCCTGGTCCTGGAATACGCTGGTCGTGAGGCGTCTGCCGCACCTGCTTGCGGTTACGCATCGATGCACGCCGAGCAGCAGGAACAACTGCTGCAAGATGCTTTCACTGTTTAACGCCTTCGCGCACCTGAAACCGAATTTAAGGACCCACAGATAATGGCTATCGAAATCAAAGCCCCCACTTTCCCGGAATCGGTTGCCGATGGCACCGTTGCCACCTGGCACAAAAAACCGGGCGACGCCGTCAAGCGCGATGACCTGATCGTCGACATCGAAACTGACAAAGTCGTATTGGAAGTGTTGGCCACCGCTGATGGCGTGCTGGGCGCTATCGTCAAGAACGAAGGCGACACCGTTCTGTCCGACGAAGTCCTGGGCTCCATCGAAGCAGGCGGCGCAGCTGCCGCTCCAGCTGCCGCCGCTGCTCCGGCCGTTGCACAAGCTGCTGCTCCAGCCGCTGAAGGCGAAGATGATCCTGTTGCTGCACCGGCTGCTCGCAAGCTGGCTGAAGAAAACGGCATCAACATCGCTTCCGTTGCCGGCACTGGCAAAGGCGGTCGTGTGACCAAGGAAGACGTTGTTGCCGCTGTAGCTGCCAAGAAAGCCGCTCCGGCTGCCGCGCCTGCCAAGGCGGCTGCTCCTGCCGCTGCTGCTCCAGTGTTCGCTGCCGGCGATCGCATCGAGAAGCGCGTACCGATGACCCGCGTGCGGGCCACCGTCGCCAAGCGTCTGGTTGAAGCTCAATCGAACATGGCAATGCTGACCACTTTCAACGAAGTCGACATGACCGAAGTCATGGCGTTGCGTTCGAAGTACAAGGATCTCTTTGAGAAGAGCCATAACGGTGTGCGCCTGGGCTTCATGTCGTTCTTCGTGAAAGCGGCCACCGAAGCGCTGAAACGCTTCCCGGCTGTCAACGCGTCGATCGACGGTGCTGACATCGTTTACCACGGCTACGCTGACGTCGGTGTAGCTGTTTCCAGCGACCGCGGTCTGGTTGTTCCGGTTCTGCGTAACGCCGAACTGATGAGCCTGGCTGAAATCGAAGGCGGCATCGCCACCTTCGGCAAGAAGGCTCGTGACGGCAAACTGTCGATGGACGAGATGACCGGCGGTACTTTCACCATCACTAATGGTGGTACTTTTGGTTCGATGATGTCGACCCCGATCGTCAACCCGCCACAAGCGGCCATCCTGGGCATGCACAACATTCTGCAGCGTCCTATGGCGATCAACGGTCAAGTCGTTATCCGTCCGATGATGTACCTGGCACTGTCCTACGATCACCGTCTGATCGATGGCAAAGAAGCTGTGACCTTCCTGGTTACCATCAAGAACCTGCTGGAAGACCCGGCTCGTTTGCTGCTGGATATCTGATTTCGTTGCACGGGCCGTTCAGCGATGGGCGGCCCTTCTGTAATGACCAGCTTCGTCCCACGACGGTCCCCAAAAGGGGCCGTCCGGTTTGATTCGAGAAGGAATGACACATGACTCAGAAATTCGACGTGGTAGTGATTGGCGCGGGCCCTGGCGGCTACGTGGCTGCCATTAAAGCAGCGCAACTGGGCCTCACCACTGCCTGCATCGAGAAATACACCGACAAGGAAGGCAAACTGGCCCTCGGCGGTACTTGCCTGAACGTCGGCTGCATTCCATCCAAGGCGCTGCTGGACAGCTCCTGGAAGTTCCACGAAGCGCAAGACGGCTTCGCGATCCACGGCATCAACCACGCTGGCGTGACCATGGACGTACCAGCAATGGTCGGCCGTAAAGCCAACATCGTCAAAGGCCTGACCTCTGGCGTTGCCACCCTGTTCAAGGCTAACGGCGTCACTTCGATCCAGGGCCACGGCAAACTGCTGGCCGGCAAGAAAGTCGAAGTCACCAAGCCTGACGGTTCGGTTGAAGTCATCGAAGCCGAAAACGTCATCCTGGCTCCGGGCTCGCGTCCGATCGACATTCCACCGGCTCCGGTCGACCAGAATGTGATCGTCGATTCGACTGGCGCTCTGGAATTCCAATCCGTACCAAAACGCCTGGGTGTGATCGGCGCTGGTGTTATCGGTCTGGAACTGGGTTCGGTATGGTCCCGTCTGGGCGCCGAAGTCACCGTTCTCGAAGCGCTGGATACCTTCCTGATGGCAGCGGACACCGCTGTTTCCAAGGAAGCGCTGAAAACCCTGACCAAACAGGGGCTGGACATCAAGCTGGGCGCTCGCGTGACCGGTTCCAAAGTGAACGGCGACGAAGTCGTTGTGAACTACACCGATGCCAACGGCGAACAGAACATCACTTTCGACAAGCTGATCGTAGCCGTTGGTCGCCGTCCGGTGACCACTGATCTGCTGGCTGCCGATTGCGGCGTGACCCTCGACGAGCGCGGTTTCGTGCACGTTGACGATCACTGCGCCACCACCGTACCGGGCGTTTACGCCATCGGTGACGTGGTTCGCGGCATGATGCTGGCTCACAAAGCCTCGGAAGAGGGCATCATGGTTGTCGAGCGCATCAAGGGCCATAAAGCCCAGATGAACTATGACCTGATCCCTTCGGTTATTTATACTCACCCGGAAATCGCGTGGGTCGGTAAAACCGAGCAGGCCTTGAAAGCTGAAGGCGTAGAAGTTAACGTCGGCACCTTCCCGTTCGCAGCCTCTGGCCGTGCCATGGCCGCCAACGATACCGGTGGTTTCGTCAAGGTCATCGCTGATGCCAGGACTGACCGCGTATTGGGTGTCCACGTGATTGGCCCGAGCGCCGCAGAACTGGTTCAGCAGGGCGCGATCGGCATGGAATTCGGCACCAGCGCTGAAGACTTGGGCATGATGGTTTTCTCCCATCCGACCCTGTCTGAAGCCTTGCACGAAGCTGCGTTGGCAGTGAATGGCGGCGCCATCCACATCGCCAACCGCAAGAAACGCTAAGACAATAAGAAACCACGGCGGTACGGCCCGTCGTGAGCCTTGCATGCAAGACTCACCGCGGAATGTCCGCTGGACGCAGTCTTGCGTAGCTGCACCGGGTACCCGGAAAGGTTACGCAAGCAGCAGTCACAGGTGGTGCGGCACTTGAATGAGTGCAGCACCGAATGCGCAGTACCTAACGAAGACGGTAATAAGCATGAATCTTCACGAGTATCAGGGTAAGCAGCTGTTCGCTGAGTACGGCCTGCCAGTATCCACCGGTTACGCGGTAGACACCCCGGAAGCAGCAGCAGAAGCTTGCGACAAAATCGGCGGCAGCGAATGGGTTGTCAAAGCCCAGGTTCACGCCGGTGGTCGCGGTAAAGCGGGCGGCGTCAAGCTGGTTCGCAGCAAAGAAGACGCCAAAGCCTTCGCACAGCAGTGGCTGGGCAAGCGTCTGGTGACTTACCAGACTGACGCCAATGGTCAGCCAGTCACCAAGATCCTGGTTGAGTCGTGCACTGATATCGCTAAAGAGCTGTACCTGGGCGCTGTCGTTGACCGTTCGAGCCGTCGCATCGTGTTCATGGCTTCCACCGAAGGTGGCGTGGACATCGAGAAAATCGCTCACGACACCCCTGAGAAAATCCTCAAGGCCACTATCGATCCACTGGTTGGCGCTCAGCCATTCCAGGGTCGCGAGCTGGCATTCCAGCTGGGTCTGGAAGGCAAGCAAGTCGCTCAGTTCGCCAAGATCTTCGTAGGTCTGGCCAAGCTGTTCAAGGATCACGACCTGGCTCTGCTGGAAGTGA
The DNA here is from genome assembly GCF_024749285.1 of Pseudomonas sp. B21-015. NCBI lineage: Bacteria > Pseudomonadati > Pseudomonadota > Gammaproteobacteria > Pseudomonadales > Pseudomonadaceae > Pseudomonas > Pseudomonas sp. B21-015. The sequence goes on along the minus strand of NZ_CP087196.1, from coordinate 4,640,158 downwards.
ACCCGCTGGTGATCAAGGCTGACGGCGATCTGCATTGCCTCGATGCCAAGATCAACATCGACGCCAACGCCATGTACCGTCAGCCTAAGCTGAAGACTTTCCACGATCCGTCGCAAGACGATCCGCGCGAAGCGCACGCTGCCAAGTTCGAACTGAACTACGTGGCACTGGAAGGCAACATCGGTTGCATGGTCAACGGTGCTGGCCTGGCCATGGGTACCATGGACATCGTCAACCTGCATGGCGGCAAACCAGCCAACTTCCTCGACGTGGGCGGCGGTGCTACCAAAGAACGCGTTACCGAAGCGTTCAAGATCATCCTGTCCGACACTAACGTCGCTGCAGTACTGGTCAACATCTTCGGCGGCATCGTTCGTTGCGACATGATTGCCGAAGGCATCATCGGCGCCGTGAAAGAAGTCGGCGTGAAAATCCCGGTTGTTGTTCGCCTTGAAGGCAACAACGCTGAGCTGGGCGCTAAAGTACTGGCAGAAAGCGGTTTGAACATCATCGCTGCTACCAGCCTGACCGACGCTGCTCAACAAGTCGTTAAAGCTGCGGAGGGCAAATAATGAGCGTCCTGATCAATAAAGACACCAAAGTTATCTGCCAGGGCATTACCGGTTCGCAAGGTAGTTTCCACACCCAGCAAGCCATCGAGTACGGCACCAAGATGGTCGGTGGTGTAACTCCTGGTAAAGGCGGCACCGAGCACCTGGGTCTGCCAGTGTTCAACACCGTGAAAGACGCTGTAGCAGCCACTGGCGCCACCGCCAGCGTGATCTACGTTCCAGCTCCTTTCTGCAAGGACTCCATCCTGGAAGCAGCATTCGGCGGCATCAAGCTGATCGTTTGCATCACCGAAGGCATTCCTACCCTGGACATGCTGGATGCCAAGGTCAAGTGCGACGAGCTGGGCGTAGTCCTGATCGGTCCTAACTGCCCAGGCGTGATCACTCCAGGCGAATGCAAGATCGGCATCATGCCAGGTCACATTCACTTGCCAGGCAAGGTCGGTATCGTTTCCCGTTCCGGCACCCTGACCTACGAAGCTGTGAAGCAGACTACTGACGCTGGTTTCGGTCAGTCGACTTGCGTCGGCATCGGTGGTGACCCGATCCCGGGTTCGAACTTCATCGACATCCTGAAGCTGTTCCAGGAAGACCCGAAGACCGAAGCGATCGTCATGATCGGCGAGATCGGCGGTTCGGCTGAAGAAGAAGCGGCTGCCTACATCAAGGCACACGTGACCAAGCCGGTTGTTTCCTACATCGCTGGTGTGACTGCTCCTCCGGGCAAGCGCATGGGCCATGCTGGCGCAATCATCTCTGGCGGCAAAGGCACTGCAGACGAGAAATTCGCTGCACTGCAAGACGCAGGTGTTAAAACCGTGCGTTCGCTGGCAGACATCGGCAAGGCCCTGGCCGAGCTGACCGGTTGGGCCGTCAAGTAAGCCTCGGGCTTAACTGACGCTTCACCAGACAAAGGCCACCTTCGGGTGGCCTTTGTTGTTTCTGAAGATCAAAAGATCGCAGCCTTCGGCAGCTCCTACAGTGAATGCGATGCCATGTAGGAGCTGCCGAAGGCTGCGATCTTTTGATTTTCAAGGAAAATTAGATATGTAAGCGCGACATTGAAATGTCGCGTATCGGATAGTTCGCCCTGTAATAGTGCGTTTGTCAGACAAATTCGTTAGGCTAGCAGCCATTTTTGCGTCCGCGGCCCACAAGGCAGCGACGCGCTAAACGGGTCGGTCCTATACGGATCGACAGCATTTCCCTCACCCATAAGGGAAATCCCTCTCTAAATTCCGATTCAGTAGTGTGGTATTTCCTTAATGAAAGTGTTGAAAGGCCAGGACATCCTGGCACTGGGTTTTATGACGTTTGCCCTGTTCGTCGGGGCCGGCAACATCATTTTCCCGCCTATCGTCGGTTTGCAGTCCGGGCCTAATGTCTGGATGGCGGCGCTGGGTTTCCTGATCACCGCAGTCGGTCTGCCGGTGATCACCGTTGTCGCCCTGGCCAAGGTCGGCGGCGCAATGGATGCCTTGAGCAGCCCGATCGGTAAAATCGCCGGCGGCCTGCTGGCAGCCGCGTGCTACCTGGCTGTCGGCCCGTTGTTCGCGACGCCGCGCACCGCGACCGTGTCGTTCGAAGTAGGTCTGGCGCCGCTGACTGGCGAGAGCCCGCTGGCGCTGTTTCTCTATAGCTCGGTGTACTTCCTGCTGGTGTTCTTCATCTCGCTCTATCCAGGCCGTCTGCTGGACACCGTAGGACGGTTCCTCGCACCGCTGAAGATCATCGCCCTGGCCGTTCTCGGTATCGCGGCGTTCGCGCTGCCGGCTGGCGACATCGGCGTGGCCACCCCTGAATACGTGGCAGCACCGTTCTCCCAGGGCTTCATCAATGGTTACCTGACTATGGATACCCTGGGCGCATTGGTATTTGGCATTGTCATCGTCAATGCGATCCGCTCTCGTGGCGTGGATTCGCCGGTGTTGATCACCCGTTACGCGATCATTGCCGGGCTGATTGCCGGCGTGGGTCTGGCGCTGGTTTACGTCAGTCTGTTCCGGCTCGGTTCGGGCAGCCATGAAGTGGCCGCCGGTGCTACCAACGGCGCGGCGGTATTGCACGCGTACGTGCAGCACACCTTCGGCTCCCTGGGCAGCGGTTTCCTCGCGGTGCTGATCTCCCTGGCCTGCCTGGTGACAGCGGTCGGTCTGACCTGCGCCTGTGCCGAATACTTCAGCGGTGTATTGCCGCTGTCCTACAAGACGCTGGTGATCATCCTGGCTGCGTTCTCCCTGTTGGTGTCCAACCTGGGCCTCACCAAGCTGATCGCGTTCTCGATCCCGGTGCTGACCGCCATCTACCCGCCGTGCATCGCCCTGGTCGCCCTGAGCTTCTGCAAGGACTTCTGGCATGAGCAGGGCCGCATCGTCGGTCCGGTGATGCTGGTGTCGTTCATCTTCGGCCTGATCGACGCCCTCAAAGGCGCCGGTCTGGCCGACTGGATGCCGACGCAACTGGCTCACCTGCCGCTGAGCGAGCAGGGGCTGGCGTGGCTGGTGCCGTCGGTCATGACCCTGGCGGTCGCCGTGGTCTGCGACCGTCTGCTGGGCAAGCGCGAAGAAGCGCTGGCTTAAACTGCTTCATGGCTCGCCACAAGCGGGCTTTGAGCTGCAAATTGAAATGCCTCGTATCAATCGATACGGGGCATTTTTTATGGGCGTGCGAAGATCAAATGTGGGAGCGGGCTTGCTCGCGAAGAGGGCTTAACATTCAATAGCGATGTTGACTGGAAGTCCGCTTTCGCGAGCAAGCCCGCTCCCACAGGATCCCGGTATTTCACACTGATCTCACAAGGAACTGCATGTCGTTCATCCACGCTAATCTGATCCATATCCTCGCCGCGCTCTGGTTTGTCGTCTGCTGGGGTGGCTACACCCGTTACGCGACATGGAAGGGCCGTGACACTGCATGCCTGGCCAGTGTGCTGCACCTGTATCGTGAAGACTGGATGCGCCGCATGCTGTTGCGCGACAACCGCATTGCCGATGCCAGCGTGATCGGCAACCTTGAGCGCAACGCCTCGTTCTTCGCTTCCAGTACGTTGATTATCCTGGCCGGCATCCTCACGGTATTGGGCGCGTCCGAAAGAGCTGTGTCATTGCTGGCGGATATCCCGATGGTGCAACAGGCCTCCCAAGGCATGTCGGAGATCAAGCTGTTGTGTCTGGCGCTGGTGTTTGTCTATGCGTTCTTTACGTTCAGCTGGTGCATGCGTCAGTACAACTTTGCGGCCATTCTTGTGGGCTCGGCACCGATGATTGGTGAGCGCCATGTGTCCGAGCAAGAGCGTAAAGCCTTTGCTTCCCGAGCCGCTCGTGTCATTTCCATGGCGGCCAACCAGTTCAACTTCGGTCTGCGTTCCTATTACTTCGGCATGACCATGTTGGCGTGGTTTGTCAGCCCCTGGTTGTTCATGTTGATGAGCGCCGGTGTCGTGTTTGTGTTGTATCGCCGCGAGTTTCACTCCGACGTTCTTGACGTGATGGTCTATACCCCTACAGAGGCGCCATTGCCTGAGCTGAACAAAGAGGCGGCTTGATGAGTATTCCGTTCTGGTGTGTGTTTATCAGCGCCTTGTTGATTTTCGTGGCGCGCATGCCAGTGGCCAAGGCCATGAGCGCGCAGGGCGGTTACAACAATCACCTGCCGCGCCAGCAACAGGCGCAACTTACAGGCTTCGGTGCTCGTGCATTGGCGGCCCACCAGAACAGTTTCGAGGCGTTCATAATATTTGCGGTTGGGGTGTTGATGGCGCACACCACGCAGACGGCGGGGTGGCTGATCGATACGCTGGCAATCATCTTCGTGATCACACGCATCATTTACTTGCTGTGCTATTGGGCAGATCTGGCCTGGCAGCGCAGTCTGGTGTGGTTCGTGGGTTTAGTGTGTTCGTTGTTGCTGATGATTAGTCCGACTTTTAGGACGATTTTGATCTAATACTGCATTGCAAACAAAAGCCGCCGATAAAAGAAAACCCGCACTTGGCGGGTTTTCTTTTATCACTAAAAACGCTTTTAGTTTTTAGGTGCTTCTGGCGCGGCTTCTTTTGTCGCTGCTGCGTTCGATTCGGCCTGAGCTTTGGCAGCTTCGGCGTTTTCTTTTGCTGCCTCGTTCACTTTATCCTGAGCTTCGCTCATTTTTTCCTGAGCTTGCTCGGCATGTTGGTTAGCATCTTGAGCTTTGTCCTCGGATTTTTTATCGCAAGCAGCGAGACCGAGGGAAGCGGTCAACATCAAGGCAATAGCTAAAGTCTTACGCATGGGGTGTTTCTCCTGATGGAAAATATCTACTGGCCTTTCGAGCGCGGTGATCAGGGTTAAGTTCCTCAGTTCACACAGATATATATGTTTGTTTTGCCACGGAACTTTTGCCCACTAGCCTGCTACTTTGTCTGGATACTAAGAAGAGTTTTATCAAATGGCCGAAAACCCCGTTTTTGAGCGTGCGACGCGATTCCTGTCGGCATTGCGGCATTGTCAGGTTCTCGGAATGCGCGTTCACAGTGCCAGCAGCGAAGGGCTGACGGTGATTCTGCCGTACAGCCCGCAAATCGTTGGCAACCCGCAAACCGGGGTGATTCATGGCGGTGCGCTGACCTCACTGATGGACACCGCCTGCGGCATGGCCACCCTTTGCGTGCTGCCCAAGTTCGAAGTCTGTCCGACGCTCGACTTGCGCATCGACTACATGCACGCCGCTGAGCCGCACAAGGACGTGTACGGCTTCGCCCAATGTTACCGAGTGACCACCGACGTGATCTTCGCGCGCGGTTTTGCCTATCAGGACGACCCCGAACAGCCCATCGCCCACGTGGTGGGCACCTTTATGCGCATGGGCAAGGGCGTCAAAGGCACCAAGGGCTTTGGTGGTGTCATTGCTGGAGGTGCGAAATGACCGACACGTTCAAGGAGCAACTCCAACAGGCTCATGCGCAGGGGGACTACACAGCGCTGTTGCAGCTGATTCCTTACGCCGAGCTGATCGGCGTCGAATGTTCGCGGGTAGGAGATGAGCTGCTGTTTCGTCTGCCGGCCAACAAGGACAACATTGGTAACCCTTTATTGCCGGCGATTCATGGCGGGGTGATTGCCGGGTTCATGGAGCTTTCGGCGGCGCTGCACCTGTTGATTTTCACCGGTTCGCCCGGCGTGCCGAAGATTATCGACTTTTCCCTCGACTACCTGCGCGCGGGGCAATTTCGCGATACCTGGGCCCGATGCCTGGTTTGCCGACAGGGGCGCCGGGTGGCAAACGTGGCGATTACCGCCTGGCAAAGCACTGAAGCCGAGCCCATTGCCACGGCCCGGGCCCACTTCAAAATCGAAGAGCCCTTGAAATCCTGATCTAAGCCCCCAACTTTGATGACAACCCGCCGCCGACCCTCAAGGTCGCGGCCACTGCCATCTGATTGGAGTTTGATGACCATGAGTGTGGAAACTCAAAAGGAAACCCTGGGCTTCCAGACCGAGGTGAAGCAACTGCTGCACCTCATGATCCATTCGCTGTATTCCAACAAGGAAATCTTCCTTCGCGAATTGATCTCGAACGCCTCTGACGCTGTCGATAAATTACGCTTTGAAGCGCTGGCCAGGCCTGAGTTGCTGGAAGGCGGCGCTGAACTGAAAATCCGTGTGAGCTTCGACAAGGACGCTAAAACCGTCACCCTCGAAGACAACGGCATCGGCATGAGCCGTGAGGATGCGGTCACCCATCTGGGCACCATCGCCAAGTCCGGCACTGCCGATTTCATGAAGCACCTGTCTGGCGATCAGAAAAAAGACTCGCACCTGATCGGTCAATTCGGTGTCGGTTTCTATTCGGCCTTCATCGTCGCCGATAAAGTTGACGTATTCAGCCGCCGTGCCGGCCTTGCTGCCAGCGAAGGTGTGCACTGGTCGTCCAAGGGCGAAGGCGAATTCGAAATCGCCACCGTCGAGAAAGCCGACCGTGGTACTCGCATCGTCCTGCACCTGAAGTCTGGTGAAGACGAGTTCGCTGATGGCTGGCGTCTGCGCAACGTCATCAAGAAGTACTCCGACCACATCGCCTTGCCGATCGAGTTGCCGAAAGAAGTGGCAGCCGCCGAAGGCGAAGAGGAGCCTGCGCTTGAGTGGGAAACCGTCAACCGCGCCAGCGCCCTGTGGACTCGCCCTCGCACTGAAGTGAAGGATGAGGAATACCAGGAGTTCTACAAACACGTTGCTCACGATTTCGAGAACCCGCTGAGCTGGAGCCATAACAAGGTCGAAGGCAAGCTCGAGTACACCTCGCTGCTTTATGTACCGACCCGTGCTCCGTTCGATCTGTACCAGCGTGAAGCGCCAAAAGGCCTGAAGCTGTATGTGCAGCGTGTGTTCGTCATGGATCAGGCCGAGTCGTTCCTGCCGCTGTACCTGCGCTTCATCAAAGGCGTGGTCGACTCCAACGACCTGTCGCTGAACGTGTCGCGGGAAATCCTGCAGAAAGACCCGATCATCGACACCATGAAATCGGCGCTGACCAAGCGCGTTCTGGACATGCTGGAAAAACTGGCGAAGAACGAGCCTGAGCAATACAAAGGCTTCTGGAAGAACTTCGGTCAGGTCATGAAAGAAGGCCCGGCAGAAGATTTCGCCAACAAAGAAAAAATTGCCGGTCTGCTGCGCTTCGCGTCCACTCAGGGCGACGACGGCGAGCAGGTTGTGGGTCTGGCCGACTACCTGGCCCGTGCCAAGGAAGGTCAGGACAAGATCTACTACCTGACTGGCGAAACCTACGCGCAAGTCAAAAACAGCCCGCACCTGGAAGTCTTCCGCAAGAAAGGCATCGAAGTGCTGCTGCTGACCGACCGCATCGACGAGTGGCTGATGAGCTACCTCAGCGACTTCGACGGCAAGAGCTTCGTCGACGTGGCACGCGGTGACCTGGACCTCGGCAACCTGGACTCGGAAGAAGACAAGAAAGCCGCGGAAGAAGTCGCCAAGTCCAAAGAAGGTCTGGTTGAGCGTCTCAAGACCGCTTTGGGTGAGTCCGTTGCTGAGGTGCGGGTTTCCCACCGTCTGACCGATTCCCCGGCGATTCTGGCGATCGGCGAGCAGGACCTGGGCCTGCAAATGCGTCAGATCCTGGAAGCCAGTGGTCAGAAGGTTCCGGATTCGAAGCCGATCTTCGAATTCAATCCGGCTCACCCGCTGATCGAGAAACTCGACAACGAGCAGAGCGACGAGCGCTTCGGCGATCTGTCGCACATCCTGTTCGATCAGGCGGCCCTGGCGGCCGGCGACAGCTTGAAAGACCCGGCCGCGTATGTGCGCCGTTTGAACAAGCTGTTGGTTGAACTGTCGGTTTAACCGCGTTGTAGAAAAAAACCCGCTTCGGCGGGTTTTTTGATCGTTCCTACGCTCTGCGTGGGAATGCCTCTAGGGACGCTCCGCGTCCAGTGACGCGGAGCGTCACGGGCTGCATCCCCACGCAGAGCATGGGAACGACCAGCCGATCAATTACAAGGGAGTTGGCGGGCTTCGGTGTTTCGGCAGCTCAATCCGCTCACTTTCCCCCGGCACTGTCGGCCACTCCCCGGCAGCCCAGTGTCGACGTGCTTCATCGATCAATGCCGGATCGCTGGCCACGAAATTCCAGTTGATCCGTCGCGGCCCATCCAATGGCGCTCCGCCAAACAGCACGGCATGGCAGTCACTCTCGGCGAACAACGTCATTTCTTCCCCGACCGGCAACACCACCAGCGAGTGCGGTTCCAGCAGTTCGCCGTCCAGTTGCACCTCACCGCTCAGCACATACAGTGCCCGTTCTTCATGCTCGGTGGGAATCAGCAGCGTGGTTGCCGTTTGCAGGTTCAATTCGGCATATAGCGTAGGAGAAAGCACTGGGACCGGCGACTCGAGGCAAAAGCCTGATCCGGCGATCATCCGTATCTTCACGCCAAGGTTATCGCTGACGGGCAGCGTGGTTGCCGGATGGTGGCTGTAGTGTCCCGGACCGTGTTCACGGTCCTTGGGTGACGCCAGCCAGATCTGTAAGCCGTGCATCGTACCGCCGCTGTCCTTCAATGCGTCGGGCGTGCGTTCGATGTGGGCAATCGCACTGCCGGCGGTCATCCAGCTGACATCGCCGGCATTCACCAGTTGATCGGAACCGAGGCTGTCCTTGTGCTGGATTTGCCCTTCGAACAGGTAGGTCAGGGTGGACAGGCCGATGTGCGGATGCTGGCGGATGTTCATGCCTTTACCCGGTGGATAACGGGTTTCGAGCATGTGGTCGAAAAACACAAAAGGTCCGACGTTGCGGCATTTGGCTGACGGCAGCGTCCGAAGAATCGGCTGGCCTTCGACATCTTCGGCGCGGGGACGGATCACGAGCGGAGTGTTCATGGTGCTGCATTCCAGGCTGAGCGGGTGACGCCGTGAGCATAACCCGCTTGCGCAGCCCTTGCCGCTATTGGCTGAAGGCGCCTTCCGACAGATGAGTCTCGATGCTGACCTCGGAGGTGGTCATCAGCTTGTGTACCGGGCAGCGGTCGGCCACGCGGTGCAGCTCTTCGCGCTGGGCGTCGGTGAGTACGCCCTTGAGCGTGAGTTTGACGTGCAGGACGTATTTGCCTTTCTGCTCTTCACTGTTGTCGCGCTTGACCTCAACCCCGACGCCGGTCAGTGGGATGTCCTTCTTCTTCGCATACAGTTTCAGTGTCAGGGCCTTGCAGGCACCGAGGGCTGCATCGAAGTAGTCGTGTGGCTCGGGTGCCGTGCCTTCGCCGCCGGACGACTTGGGTACATCGGCAAACAGTTCATGGTCATCGATCTGGACGCTGTGACGAAAACCTTCGGCGGAGACGGTATTGACGGTAACGGTCATGGGAAACCTCGTAGGCAACAGGAAAAGTCATTCGATCAAAAAAGACCCTGAAGTTATAGAGAATTCCTTCACGTTAGCGTTCCACTTTCTTGCCGGGTGATTTGACCGCGAGGGGCAAGCCTCGCTCCCACAGGATTGCGCGGAACTCAAGGTTGTCATCGTCTTGTCACCCCCGCGTCATACCCTCGCGCTCATCTCAATCAAGGAGCGCACCATGCACCTCACCCGTTTAACTGCCCTGGCCACGTTGATGTTCGTCAGTGCTCTGGCCAGTGCCGAAGTCCGCGTCGAAGGTTCGGTGGAATACGGCGTGTTCGCCAGCGCGAAAGCCGAACTGCAATCGGGCGAGCGAGTTTTGCGCCGCAGCAATGAACAGATTCAGCAGACCGAAATCGTCCCGGCGAAACTGGGCACAAAATTCGGTATGCGTTACCAGTTGGCCGGCAAAGTCGCCGAAGGTGAGCCGCTGACTTTGCTCTATTTCACGCCGGGCATCCGCACCCCGGATGGTGTGCGTCACGACAAACTGGAAGTGATTCAGAAACTGGTGCCAGGCGCTCCGCTGGACCTGATGGCCTTCGAGTTCACTGAAAGTCACGAAGTCGTTCCTGGTGAATGGCGTTTCATGGTGTTCCAGGGCGATCGTCTGCTGGCTCAGCAACGCTTTACAGTGCGCTGATCGCTCCGCTCAACGAAACGCCAGACGAAAAAAAGCCCCGCGTTTGCGGGGCTTTCATGTCGTTGCGGATCAGCTGCCTTTCACCGTCTTGCCGTTGACCGTACCGTCGAGGAGCATGATGTTGTACTCCTTGCCGTCGGTTTCGACCTGTTGCAGACGGACCAGCAGGTAATCCCAATCCTTGGCGAACCACAGCACGGTGATGCGCTTGCTTTGTGTCGGATCGCGCACGCGCTCGACCTTGATCGCATCGATCTGGCCAGCCTTGGTGTCGACTTTCTCCGAACCCAGCACGCGGAAGTCGTAGGTATCGACTTCGCCGTCATCGACGACCTGATAGCTCATGCTTTTCTTGCCGGCGGCCACGTCATGCTGCAGCGCCAGCTGATAGGTGGACTTGTCGACCATTCCGCGGTTGAGCGGGAGCTTGACGGCGTCACCGCGATCGGTGCCGGTGACCATCTTGTTGGTCCAGTCGAAGTCCAGATCAGCCTTTTTGGCCTTGCCCAGGCCACCGCGTTCGAAGTGGTAGGACTGTGGCAGCAGCGTGTCCTTGTCCAGGGTGAGGGTGCTTTCTTCGGTCAGGCTGGCGATCATCATCGACGCCTTGAAACTGAGTTTCCAGATGCCGTTGGCTTCCTTGGTCAGGCTGCGTTCGGCGGTGCCGCTCATGGGCAACTGCTTCCAGTCGGCGGTGTAGCTGGCGGAGAAGGGTTGAAGGTCTGCGGCCTGCGCAAACGGCAGGGCGAGCAGAGCGCAAGCGAAGAGCAGGGCACGACGCATAAAATCTCCTAGGTTCGAATCAAGTGGCCGCTGGCCGCGAGTAACTGTCCGTCCAGTAAAGCACCTTGTTCGCCAAGCGATAAACGACCTTCGGCAAACCAGCGTACGGCCATCGGGTAGATCAGGTGTTCCTGGGTGTGGACTCGCTGCGCCAGACTCTGCGGCGAATCGTGCAACTCTACCGGTATTACTGCCTGTACGACCAGTGGTCCGCCATCGAGTTCCTCGGTGACGAAGTGCACGGAGCAGCCGTGTTCCGTGTCGCCGGCCTCCAGCGCGCGCTGATGGGTGTGTAACCCTTTGTATTTGGGCAGCAGCGAGGGATGGATATTAAGCAGGCGACCCTGATAGTGGCGCACGAAGTCAGCGCTGAGAATGCGCATGAAGCCGGCCAGTACCACGAGTTTGGGGTTGAAGGCGTCGATCAGTTCGATCAGCGCGGCATCGAAGGCCTCGCGACCTTCGAACGCCTTGTGATCCAGGGTGCGGGTGTCGATACCCGCGTCCCTGGCGCGTAGCAGGCCGTAGGCGTCGGCGCGGTTGGAAATCACCGCAGCGATGCGAACCGGGCTTTCGCCGGTCCGCGTGCTGTCGATCAAGGCCTGCAAGTTACTGCCGGTGCCGGAGAGCAGCACCACGACATCACAGGTGGCGGACATCAGTGCGCCTTAAGGTTCTTCAGTTCGACCTGAGCCGCGCCTTCGGCAGCGGTGGCGATCTGACCGATGACCCAAGGCTGCTCGCCGGCTTCACGCAGGACGTTCAGGGCGGTTTCGACGTGCTCTTGAGCCACGCAGATAACCATGCCGACGCCGCAGTTCAGCACACGGTGCATTTCGGTTTCGTCGACGTTGCCTTTCTCTTGCAGCCAGTCGAACACCGCCGGGCGGGTCCAGCTCGCAACGTCAACTACCGCTTGAGCGCCTTTTGGCAGTACGCGCGGGATGTTGTCCAGCAGGCCGCCACCGGTGATGTGGGCCATGGCTTTGACGGCACCGGTGTCTTTGATCAGCTTGAGCAGCGGCTTCACGTAGATACGGGTCGGGGCCATCAGCAGGTCGGTCAGCGGTTTGCCGTCGAGCTGGATGTTCTCGATGTCGGAACCCGACACTTCGATGATCTTGCGGATCAGCGAGTAGCCGTTGGAGTGCGGGCCGGAAGACGGCAGGGCGAGCAGGGCATCGCCGGCAGCGACTTTCGAACCGTCGATGATTTCGGATTTTTCCACGACGCCGACGCAGAAACCGGCCAGGTCGTAGTCTTCACCTTCGTACATACCTGGCATTTCAGCGGTTTCGCCGCCGACCAGGGAGCAGCCGGACAGTTCGCAGCCTGCGCCGATGCCGGTCACAACTTGTGCGGCGGTGTCGACGTTCAGTTTGCCGGTGGCGTAGTAGTCGAGGAAGAACAGCGGCTCTGCGCCGCACACCACCAGGTCATTCACGCACATGGCAACCAGGTCGATGCCGATGCTGTCGTGTTTGTTCAGGTTCAGCGCCAGGCGCAGCTTGGTACCGACGCCGTCAGTGCCCGAGACCAGCACCGGTTGCTTGTAACCGGCCGGGATTTCGCAGAGGGCGCCGAAACCGCCCAGGCCGCCCATGACTTCCGGGCGCGCAGTGCGCTTGGCGACGCTCTTGATGCGTTCGACCAATGCTTCACCGGCGTCGATGTCTACACCGGCGTCCTTGTAGCTCAGGGAGGGTTGCTTGCTCATGATCCAGGCCTTTAGGGGGGATTCAGGGGTAACGACCGAGTCCAGTGGGGCCACTGAAGCTGGCGAAGGGCAATTGCCGTACGCGAATTTCAGGGCGCCCGGCTGTTGCCGGTCTGCGAAGGCGCGCGATTTTATCAGGCTTGAGGGGCAGCGGCCATCCTCGTGCCGACGGGCAGGGGCATATTGCGTTAAAAAAAATCGATACTGCCCGTGTTGGTGGCGTCCCACATGGCTGTATAAGGTATCGACGTTAACCGTCTATCGTTATGACAGTACGAAAACTTACCGGGATCGGGTGAATGTTTTGCTTGGGCGTGTGGTCACAGCCTAGTTCATGCGGTCTGTTCCAGCCGCTCTTGTCGTCAGGAATCTTTCATGCGTTTTCTTAAATTCTTGTTCGTGGGCTGTTTAGCCGTGGTCAGCCTGACCAGCCATGCCGAAACCGTCAAAGGCCTCTATCAAGTGCGCGAGCCCGTCAGCGGCCAGACGCCGGAGGAGCGCGATCAGGCGACTCAGCGGGCGCTGGATACGTTGGTGTTGCGCCTGACCGGCGACCCCAGGGCGGCGCAAAGCCCCGGTCTGGCGGCCGTGCGCAAAGAGCCTCAGCAAATCATCAGTCAGTTCGGTTACGACGCCGGGCCGCCGGAGGTGCTGAAAGTCGATTTCGATCCGGCCACCACCGAACAGGCCTTGCGCCGTGCCGGGTTGGCCGTGTGGGGTGCCAATCGGCCGTCGATCCTCGGCTGGTGGTTGAACGACTCCGCCGAAGGCTCGAGCCTGGTGGGCGATGGTCAGGCCAGCGCTGCGCCCCTGCGTCGGGCGGCTCAACACCGTGGCCTGCCGCTGCGTTTGCCGCTGGCGGACCTGAATGAACAGATCGTCGCTACCGCGCCGAATCTGGAAAGTGCTGACCCTGCGCCGCTGCAGGGCGCCTCCGACCGTTACAATGCCGACGCCTTGCTGGCGGTGCATGCCCGTGAAGAGGGTGGCCAATGGCAAGCCAAGTGGCGTCTGTGGTTGGGCGATCAGAAAGAGGCCGGTAGCGTGCAGGGCGCCGATGCCGCCGCCGTGGCCGATGCGGTGATGCTGGCGGTCAGCGAGCGTCTGGCGTCGCGTTTCGTCGCTAAACCGGGTGCGTCCGGCGAGCAATTGCTGGAAGTGCAGGGAATGAATCTGGAGCGTTATGCCACGCTCGGGCGTTTGCTGGAGCCTTTTGGCGCGCGTTTGCTGAGTGTCGATGGCGACCGCGTGCTTTATCGCGTCAACGGCAGTGCCGATCAGCTGCGAGCTCAGTTGTCCCTGGCGAAATTGCAGGAAGTTCCGGCCGGTCAGGCCCCGGCACCCACGGCACCTGTTCCCGTGGCTGCTGGTTCGGCGCCGGCCGCAGCGCCAGGCCCGGCACCTACGCCGCAGTTACGTTTTCGCTGGTAGTTTTTCTTTATATAGAAGCAGGAGTGGTACATGGCCGATACGCGGCGTTGGTTCTGGCTTGGTGGGGTGGTCCTGCTTTGCGCGTTTGTTTACCTGTTGCATCCGATCCTGACGCCGTTCCTGGTGGCGCTGCTGTTGGCTTATCTGTTCGACCCGCTGGTGGATCGGCTGGAGAAGTTCGGTCTGTCGCGGACCTGGGGCGTGGTGGCGGTGTTCGCCTTGTTCACGTTGATCCTTACCACGCTGCTGTTGGTGTTGGTGCCGATGCTCGCCAAGCAGCTGTTTCGCCTGTATGAACTGGCGCCGCAGATGCTCGACTGGTTGCAGCACACCGCGTTGCCGTGGGCGCAATCGAAGTTGGGTTTGTCGGAGGGCTTCTGGAAGTTCGACAAGCTCAAGGCGGCGATCAGCGAGCACATGGGCCAGACCAGCGACATTGTCGGCGTGGTGCTGAGTCAGGCGACGGCCTCAGGCCTTGCGCTGATTGGCTGGCTGGCCAATCTGGTGCTGATCCCGGTGGTGAGTTTTTATCTGCTGCGGGACTGGGACCTGATGATGGCCAAGATCCGTAGCCTGCTGCCGCGTGATCGTGAAGAGCGCGTCATGTCCCTGGCCGGGGAATGCCATGAAGTGCTTGGAGCGTTCGTGCGTGGGCAGTTGCTGGTGATGCTGGCGCTGGGTGTGATCTATGCCTCAGGCTTGATGATCGTCGGGTTGGAGTTGGGGTTGTTGATCGGTCTGATCGCCGGTCTGGCGGCGATCGTGCCGTACATGGGGTTCGTCATCGGGATTGGCGCGGCATTGATTGCCGGTCTGTTCCAGTTCGGGGGCGATCTGTACCCCATGATCGGTATCGTCGCGGTGTTCATGGTCGGCCAGGCACTGGAAGGCATGGTCCTGACGCCGTTGCTGGTGGGGGATCGGATCGGTTTGCATCCGGTGGCGGTGATCTTCGCCATCCTGGCCGGCGGCGAACTGTTCGGTTTTACCGGTGTGCTGCTGGCATTGCCGGTGGCGGCGGTGATCATGGTGCTTGTGCGCCACGTGCATGATTTGTACAAGGATTCGGATATCTATGGCGGTGTCGACGAGTCTGGGCAGTAAGGCTTTTTGATCGCTCGTAGCGGGCATCCTGGTTTCATGCCAGGTTTGCCCGCCTCCCTCGCGCGGCTGTCACATGCGCCGCCAAAGAAACTGGTTAACGCAAACCTTTGATTTTGCTTGTGGTCTGTCGCATTGTGCGGTCAGCTTCACGGGTATAAACTTCGCAAACTTTACACAGAGGCCACTAACGGTTCCTTTGGAACTGTTCAGTCAGCATGAAACCGATTCAGCTGCCCCTAGGTGTGCGTCTGCGTGATGACGCTACCTTTATCAATTACTACCCAGGCGCCAATGCCGCTGCACTCGGCTATGTCGAGCGGCTCTGCGAAGCCGACGCCGGCTGGACGGAAAGCCTGATTTATCTCTGGGGCAAGGACGGGGTAGGGCGCACGCATTTGTTGCAGGCGGCGTGTCTGCGCTTCGAACAGCTGGGGGAGCCGGCGGTGTACCTGCCGTTGGCCGAGTTGCTGGACCGCGGTATCGAAATCCTCGACAACCTCGAACAATACGAGCTGGTCTGCCTGGACGATTTGCAGGCGGTCGCCGGCAAGGCGGATTGGGAAGAGGCGCTGTTCCATCTGTTCAATCGTCTGCGTGACAGCGGTCGACGTCTGCTGATCGCCGCCTCGACATCCCCGCGCGAACTACCGGTGAAGCTGGCGGACCTCAAGTCGCGGCTGACACTGGCACTCATCTTCCAGATGCGCCCGCTCTCTGACGAAGACAAATTGCGTGCCTTGCAGTTGCGCGCATCTCGTCGTGGCCTGCACCTGACCGATGAAGTCGGGCATTTTATTTTGACCCGCGGGACCCGCAGCATGAGTGCGCTTTTCGAGTTGCTTGAGCGCCTCGATCAGGCCTCCCTTCAAGCTCAGCGCAAGCTGACAATCCCGTTCCTGAAAGAAACCCTCGGTTGGTAAAAAACCTGGTAAAGCCCAGGTTTTACGCGGGCTAGGCATATTTCAGGCGTCAACAAATCCGCTTTCCTGCAAGGGGGCAGGCTGCGCAAAGATTCAAAATGGGCTTAAGCGCTTAGATGTAAACGAGAAGCCGATAAGTCACATAAAGATCGATTGAATTTGCAAATGAGGTTGATAGCGGGCATAGTCTCGGCTTCTTTACAACTATCAGCCACGGTCGTGCCCATGCTAAATCGCTTCGCACCCCTCGTGCCTCTCGCACTCGTCACCCTGTTGTTCGGTTGCGCTGCCCACTCTCCAGTGTCTCAGCAAGAGCAACAACAGCGGGTTTCAAATTCAGTTACCGCGCAGTCTTCTTCCGTTCTTTTCCAGGAAGAGCTAGCCACCAATAAAGAACTGGCAGACTTCGCCGGCGGCAAGTCATACCAACTTCCGGTTCTGGCCGACAGCATCCTCGAACGTGGCATGTCCCTGATCGGTACCCGTTACCGTTTCGGCGGCACCTCCGAGGCAGGCTTCGACTGCAGCGGCTTCATCGGTTATCTGTTTCGTGAAGAGGCCGGCATGAACCTGCCGCGCTCCACCCGCGAAATGATCAACGTTGACGCTCCGCAGGTTGCTCGCAGCGCCCTCAAGCCGGGTGATCTGCTGTTCTTCGCCACCAATGGCCGTCGCGGTCGTGTCAGTCACGCCGGGATCTACCTGGGTGACAACCAGTTCATCCACTCCAGCAGCCGCAAAAGCGGCGGTGTCCGGATCGATAGCCTGGGCGACAGCTACTGGAACAAGACCTTCATCGAAGCCAAGCGCGCACTCGCGATGGCGCCGACTGTGGCCCCGGCTATCGTCACTGCACGCAAGTAAGCAGACAGTTTATAAGGTGAACTTAAAGTCTTACTTGAAGTTTGCCGCGTAGCCGCTAGAATCCTGATCTATTATTGATGGCAAACCGCCTGCGTTCTGCGCAGGCGGTTTTCTTTTCTGCCTTTGTGGCAGAAAAAGCCGCAGCCAGATCAGGATGTTCTGTTTATGACGATGTCGGCCCGCCTCGCACTCATGGTCTTCGCAGCGCTGCTCAGCGCCTGCGCCAGCCGCACACCGCCACCTGCGCCGGTAGTTCGCGCGCCCATTGTTTTCGGTTCCTCCCAAGCCTTTTCCCCGGCGGCAGAAGATGTGTTGTTTCGCGCGCTCGGCCTGGTGGGAACACCTTATCGCTGGGGCGGCAACACGCCGGATTCCGGGTTTGATTGCAGTGGTCTGATCGGTTACGTCTATCGCGATGTCGCGGGTATTTCCTTGCCGCGGTCCACACGAGAGATGATCGGCATGCAAGCCCCCAATGTCGGCAAGGAAGGCCTGCAAACCGGCGACCTGATTTTCTTCGCCACTAATGGCGGCTCCCAGGTCAGCCATGCTGGCATCTACGTCGGCGAAGGCCGCTTCGTCCATGCGCCAGCCACGGGCGGCACGGTCAAGCTGGACAGCTTGTCCAAAGCTTATTGGCAGAAAGCCTATCTGAGCGCCAAGCGCGTCCTGCAGCCTGAGCACTTGGCACATAATCCATAGGGGGGCGTTCTCAATGAATTCCCGGCGCGATGGGGAAGCTCATTGAGAATGGCTTAACGGAGGTTGTCATGACCGCTCGCACGCTCAATCTCGACGATTCCCTGTACCACTACCTGCTCGACGTTTCCCTGCGAGAAACGCCGCTGCTCAAGCGCCTGCGCGACGAAACCCAGGCGCTGCCCATGGCTCGCTGGCAGGTGGCGCCGGAGCAGGGGCAGTTCCTCGCGTTGCTGGTCAAACTCATCGGCGCCAGGCGTTTGCTGGAAGTCGGTACCTTCACCGGTTACAGCGCCTTGTGCATGGCCGCTGCATTGCCGGATGACGGTTCGCTGATCTGTTGCGATATGCCAGGCGATTACAATGCCACTGCTCGTCGTTACTGGCAGGAAGCAGGTCTCGCCGGGCGCATTGATCTGCGTCTGGCTCCTGCGCTGGAAACCCTCGCGCAGCTTGAGCGGCAAGGGCAAGGCGAGCACTACGATCTGATTTTCATTGATGCCGACAAGGCCAATTATCCGACTTACCTGGAGCATGCGCTGCGTTTGCTGCGGGTCGGTGGTCTGGCAGTGTTCGACAACACGCTATGGAGCGGGCGGGTGCTTGAGGCGAATCCCGAGAGCGAAGACACCCGAGCCATCCAGGCGCTCAATCGCGCCTTGAAGGATGACTCGCGTGTGGATCTGTCGTTGTTGCCGCTGGGGGATGGCCTCACGCTCTGTCGTAAACGCTGATCCCTTGTGGGAGCGAGCCTGCTCGCGATAGCGGTGCGTCAGGCCACATCGTCTTTGAATGTGCTGACCCCATCGCGAGCAGGCTCGCTCCCACAGTGATGTGTGTCGCAGTTATTGAGCCGCCGAAACGCGCCACACCTTGTTCCCCGCATCATCCGCCACCAGCAGGCCGCCCTGCTGATCGATTACCACGCCCACCGGCCGGCCCATGGCTTTTTCCTCGTCGTTGAGGAAACCGGTGAGCACATCCACTGGCTTCCCGGTCGGTTTGCCGGCGCTGAACGGCACGAAAATCACTTTGTAGCCGCTGTGTGGCTTGCGGTTCCACGAGCCGTGCTGGCCGATGAAGGCACCTTGGGTGAACGGCGCCGGCAGTTTGCTGCCTTCGGCGAACGTCAGGCCCAGCGACGCGGTATGGGGCCCCACCGCGTAATCTGGCGCAATGGCCTTGGCGACCAGAGCAGGGTTTTGCGGCTCGACGCGAACATCGACATGCTGCCCGTAATAGCTGTAAGGCCAGCCGTAGAACCCGCCATCCTTCACTGAAGTGATGTAGTCCGGCACCAGGTCGCTGCCGATTTCGTCACGCTCGTTGACCGCGGTCCACAGTGCGCCGCTCTGTGGCTCCCAGGCCAGACCGTTTGGGTTGCGAATCCCTGAGGCGAAGATCCGATGGTTGCCGGTGGCGCGGTCCACTTCCCAGATCGCCGCGCGGCCTTCTTCCTGATCCATGCCGTTTTCGCCGACGTTGCTGTTCGAGCCTACGGTGACGTACAACTTGCTGCCGTCCTTGCTGGCGATGACGTTTTTGGTCCAGTGGTGATTCAGCGTGCCGCCCGGCAGATCGACCACCTTGATCGGCGGCAACTTGATCGCCGTTTCGCCGTTTTCATAGTGGAAACGCAGCAGGCGGTCGGTGTCGGCAACGTACAGGTCATTGCCGACCAGGGTCATGCCGAAGGGCGAGTTGAGGTTTTCCAGGAACACCGTGCGGGTTTCGGCGACGCCGTCGTGGTCCTTGTCCCGCAGCAGGGTGATGCGGTTCGGGCTGGGGACGCCGGCACCTGCGCGCCCCATGACTTTGCCCATGACCCAGCCGCGAATGCCTTTGCCGTCGTCAGGTTTAGGTGGCGCATTGGTTTCGGCCACCAGCACGTCGCCATTGGGCAACACGTAAAGCCAGCGCGGATGATCGAGGCCTTCGGCAAACGCCGCCACCTGAGTCCCCGCCGCGGCGACAGGTTTTGCACCTTGAGGCCAGCCGATCGCCGGGGCGATGTTCACCGTCGGGATCAGGGTTTTGTTCGGTTCTGGCAGCTTGGGCGACGGTCCGGTGCCGTCCGAGACTTGCAGGCTGGAGGTTTCACCACAGGCGGCGAGCCCTCCGGCGAGCGCGATGATGAAAACGAGCTGGGGTTTGCGCATTACTGATCTTCCCTATGAATGCATTGACGTAATCATAGAGAAGCGTAGGCACCCGATGGTTCAACCGGTCAGCCGCGGGCTTCCTTGAACAGCACGGCGATGCCCGGGTGGTAGTTGCCGGCTTCATTGCGCAACTTGCGATAGGCGTAGGGGAAATACCAGGCCGCGGCGCAGGTGTGTTCCTTTTGCAGATCGTCGAGCATGTCCTGGAGCTCTTCCGGGGTGGCGCTGTGCTGGGCTTTTTGTGGCGCGACAAACAGACAGCCGAGCTTCAGGTCGCTGGCATAGCTGATTCGCTTTGCGTCGCTGGTGATGTCCGCCAGTGCCTGGGTCAGGTTCAGGCTATTGACTCGCGGCCAACGCTGGGTCACCTGGAGGTACGCGCGTTCTTCGCTGGTGGCGATGAACAGATCGGCGCGGGCGTTGCGTTCGCCTTCTTCGGTTTGTTTGCGGGTCTGCGTTTGCTGCAGCGTGATCATTTCCGCCATCCAGGCCGCGGCAGAGAGCAGGCCGAGGTTGGCGTTTTCGTCGTACCAGTAAGGCGTATCGTTATCGCCGCGCACGGCATTGTAGCGGTCGATACAGTCAAACCAGCGTTCCAGCACCGGGCGCAGGAATTCCAGCTTCGGATTGCTGATGATCATGCCTTGCATGTGGCTCACCTTTGTTATTGTGTTGTGAGGTTGTGGCTCTTTGATATCACTGCTGGCGGTGTGGCACAAGATTGGCGTCAGTTAATTGATCGACGGCAGTTATTCGCTGGCAGGCGGTCCGGCTTTAATTGACGCTCCACCCCCAACCCTCTAACCTTCGCGGCTTGTTTCAGGTGCTCTGTGGCCTTGGTCGACAGAGTGAAACAGGGAAGTCGGTGAGTGACTATCTTCAAGCAACGAAGAGTCATGATCCCGACGCTGCCCCCGCAACGGTAAATGAGTGAAGGCTGCGCCTGGAGCCACTGTGTCGAGTCTCGACATGGGAAGGCGCGCAGTTGGGCCAAGTGCCGCTCATGAGCCCGGAGACCGGCCTGATCCATCCAACGGCATCACGGTGGGCGATGCCAGGCTTCTTGCCGTCTATTCTTGTGCCTGCCCGCCGTTATCCAGCCTCAACGGAGAGCTCCCCCATGACTGATACCCCCGATCGTGACGAACGCCACCTGGCGCGCATGCAGCGCAAAAAAGCCGTGATCGACGAACGCATCGCCAACTCCCCGAATGAATGCGGCCTGCTGCTGGTGTTGACCGGCAACGGCAAAGGCAAGAGCAGCTCGGCGTTCGGCATGCTCGCCCGATCCATGGGCCACGGTATGCAGTGTGGCGTGGTGCAGTTCATCAAGGGCCGCAACAGCACCGGCGAAGAACTGTTCTTCCGGCGTTTCCCGGAGCAAGTGCGTTTTCATGTGATGGGCGAGGGCTTCACCTGGGAAACCCAGGACCGCCAGCGCGACATCGCCGCCGCCGAAGCCGCCTGGGCTGTGTCTCAGGAACTGCTGCGCGATCCGTCCATTGGTCTGGTGGTGCTCGATGAACTGAACATTGCCCTCAAGCACGGTTATCTCGATCTCGATCAGGTGCTCAGCGACTTGCAGGCCCGTCCGCCGATGCAACACGTGGTGGTCACCGGTCGTGGCGCCAAACCGGAGATGATCGAGCTGGCCGATACCGTCACCGAAATGGGTGTGATCAAGCACGCGTTCCAGGCCGGAATCAAAGCGCAAAAAGGCGTCGAGTTGTGAGACAGCCACGTCATTGCCCGGCGGTGCTGATTGCCGCGCCGGCCTCCGGTCAGGGCAAGACCACCGTCACCGCCGCGCTGGCCCGGTTGCACCGCAATCAGGGGCGCAAGGTCCGTGTGTTCAAATGCGGCCCGGACTTTCTCGACCCGATGATTCTCGAGCGTGCCAGCGGTGCGCCGGTGTATCAACTGGACATGTGGATGGTCGGCGAGCAGGAAAGTCGCCGCCTGTTGTGGGAGGCTGCCGGTGAGGCGGACCTGATCCTCATCGAAGGCGTCATGGGGCTGTTCGACGGTACGCCGTCCAGCGCTGACCTGGCGCGGCACTTCGGTGTGCCGGTGCTCGGCGTGATCGACGGCACCGCGATGGCGCAGACCTTTGGCGCACTGGCCCTGGGGCTTGCGCGCTATCAGCCGGATTTGCCGTTTGCCGGTGTGTTGGCCAACCGGGTCGGCACCTTGCGTCACGCGCAATTGCTTGAAGGTAGCCTGACGGAAGGCTTGCGCTGGTACGGCGCGTTGTCCCGGGAGACCGGGATCGAATTGCCGAGCCGGCATCTCGGCCTGGTTCAGGCCAGCGAACTGAATGACCTCGACCTGCGCCTTGATGCG
Source organism: Pseudomonas sp. B21-015 (assembly GCF_024749285.1). NCBI lineage: Bacteria > Pseudomonadati > Pseudomonadota > Gammaproteobacteria > Pseudomonadales > Pseudomonadaceae > Pseudomonas > Pseudomonas sp. B21-015. The sequence continues at coordinate 4,618,028 of NZ_CP087196.1, read as the reverse complement.
GCGGCCGCCTCACTGGCCAGCAGTTGCGATGTGGCGTTGCCGCCGGCCGTAGAGTTCGCTGCGCCTGAAATGATCGCCGCCGAACCGTTGCTGGCCGGTGTGCGGATTGCCGTGGCCCGGGACGAAGCCTTCGCGTTTACCTATGGCGCGAGCCTGGATCTGCTACGGGCCATGGGCGCCGAATTGTCGTTCTTCTCGCCTATCCGCGACACCGGCTTGCCGGAGGCAGACAGTCTTTATCTGCCGGGCGGCTACCCCGAATTGCACCATGTGGCGTTGTCGCAAAACACATCGATGCTGACCGCCATCCGCGCTCACCACGCGGCGGGCAAGCCGTTGCTGGCCGAGTGTGGCGGCATGTTGTATCTGTTGGATTCGTTGACCGATGTCGAGGGCACTCGCGCTGAACTGGTCGGCTTGCTGACCGGTGACGCGGTGATGCAGAAGCGTCTTGCCGCGTTGGCTTTGCAGGCGGTGGAACTGCCGGAAGGTTTGCTGCGTGGGCACACCTATCACCACTCGCTGACCAGCACCGAACTTGAGCCGATTGCTCGAGGTTTGAGCCCCAATGGCGGGCGAGGGGCGGAGGCGGTTTATCGTGAGGGGCGGATGACGGCCTCTTATGTGCACTTTTATTTTCCGTCCAATCCATCGGCGATTGCCGCGTTGTTTGTGCCTGACCGCCAGGACGCCTTCGCGAGCAGGCTCGCTCCCACAGTGGACCGCGTTTCGTCAGACAACACCGTTTCTAATGTGGGAGCGAGCCTGCTCGCGAAGAGGCCATGACTGACAACGCATTCTCCGAAGCCGAACGCGAAGCGGTCTATCGGGCAATCGCTGAACGCCGCGACATGCGCCACTTCAGCGGCGGCACCGTCGAGCCTGAGTTACTTCGTCGTCTGCTCGAAGCCGCACACCAGGCACCGAGCGTCGGCCTGATGCAGCCCTGGCGTTTCATCCGCATCAGCGACCGGGCACTGCGCGGCAAGATCCAGCACCTGGTGGAAGACGAACGCATCCGCACCGCCGAAGCCCTCGGCGAGCGCTCCGACGAATTCATGAAGCTCAAGGTCGAAGGCATCAATGACTGCGCCGAGGTGCTGGTCGCCGCGCTGATGGACGATCGCGAGCGCCACATTTTCGGTCGTCGGACATTGCCGGAAATGGACATGGCCTCGCTGTCCTGCGCCATCCAGAACCTTTGGCTGGCGTCCCGCGCCGAAGGCCTGGGCATGGGCTGGGTGTCGCTGTTCGAGCCGCAAGCCCTGGCGGATTTGCTGGGTTTACCGACCGGGGCCAAGCCTTTGGCCGTTCTTTGTCTGGGGCCGGTCAAGGAATTCTATCCGGCGCCGATGCTGGTACTCGAAGGCTGGGCGCAGGCGCGTCAGCTCAACGAGTTGCTGTATGAAAATTATTGGGGAGTGAGTCAATGAGTGTGGCGTTGTTGAGTGTCGCCGCGGTCGCGCTGGATGCGCTGCTGGGTGAACCTAAACGCTGGCATCCGCTGGTGGCGTTCGGTCGTTTTGCCGATCGCATCGAACAACGTTTCAACTCCGCTGGCCGCGGCTGGCGCAGTCATGGTGTGACGGCCTGGGTGATGGCGGTCGTGCCGCTGACCTTGCTGGTCACCGCGCTGTCCTGGGCGCCTTACGTTGGCTGGATCGTCGAGATTCTCGCGCTCTATTGTGCTCTGGGCATGCGCAGCCTCGGCGAGCATGTCGAGCCGGTGGCCAAGGCCCTGCGCAGCGATGATTTGGTTGAGGCGCGCACACGCGTCGGTTATCTGGTCAGCCGCCAGACCAGCGAGCTGGACAAAACCGAAGTCGCCCGCGCCGCCACCGAATCGGTGCTGGAGAACGGCAGCGATGCGGTGTTCGCCGCACTGTTCTGGTTTGCCGTGGCGGGTGCGCCCGGCGTGGTGCTCTATCGTCTGAGCAATACCCTGGATGCGATGTGGGGTTATCGCAACGAACGCTTCGAGCGTTTCGGCTGGGCCGCGGCAAAGATCGACGATGTCCTGAACTACATTCCCGCACGCCTGGTGGCGTTGACCTACGCGCTGCTGGGCAAAACCCGGCTGGCGCTGAAGTGCTGGCGTACACAAGGCCCGACTTGGGACAGTCCGAATGCCGGGCCGGTGATGGCGGCCGGTGCCGGTGCGCTGGGTGTCGAGTTGGGCGGGGCGGCGATTTATCACGGTGAACTGCATCAACGTCCGCAATTGGGCGAAGGCGTGCCGGCGGATGCCGATTCCATCGACCGTGGCTGGCAATTGGTCCAGCGCGGGGTATGGTTATGGCTGCTGATTCTCTGCGTGGGGGCTGAATTCTATGCTTGAGCACGGTGGCCGGTTGCGCAAGGCTGCGCGTGAATACGGTATCGCCGAAGCCGATTGGCTCGACCTGTCCAGTGGCCTGGCGCCCTGGCCATTCCCGGTTCCGGACATCCCGTTGCGGGCCTGGGCGCGGTTGCCGGAAACCGATGATGGTCTGGAGCAGGCCGCCTGTGACTATTACGGTGCGGCTCAGGTGTTGCCAGTGGCGGGTTCGCAAATGGCTATCCAGTTGCTGCCGCGTTTGCGCCGGGCCGGCAAGGTCGGCGTGCTGTCACCGTGTTACGCCGAACACGCCGAAGCCTGGCGCCGCAACGGTTACATCGTGCGTGAAGTGCTGGAGTCGGAAGTCGATTTCTTTCTCGACAGCCTTGATGTGCTGGTGGTGGTCAATCCGAACAATCCCACGGGGCTGAGCCTGACCCCGGCTCGCCTGCTGGATTGGCATTCGCGGCTGGCCCGACGCGGTGGCTGGCTGGTGGTTGACGAAGCGTTCATGGACAACACACCGCATTTGAGCCTGGCGCCGTTTGCCAACCAGATCGGCTTGATCGTGCTGCGCTCCTTCGGCAAGTTTTTCGGCCTGGCCGGTGTGCGGCTGGGGTTTGTGCTGGCTGAGCGCAAGTTGCTCAAGCTGCTGGCCGAGCAAGTGGGGCCATGGGCCGTCAGTGGGCCGACCCGAGTGCTGGGCCAGGCGTGCCTGACGGATACGCACGGGCACACCCGACAGCGCATTCGTACTGACGAGGCTGGCGAGCGTCTGGCACTGTTGCTTGAACAGTATGGTTTCAAACCTCAGGGCGGCTGCGCGTTGTTCCAATGGCTGATCACCGAGCGCGCCGAAGCACTGCATGAGTTCATGGCCCGACGCGGCATTCTGCTGCGATTGTTCACCCACAACAGCAGCCTGCGGTTTGGCTTGCCGGCGGATGAAGCGGATTGGTCGCGCCTCGAACAAGCCCTGCAAACCTATGCCAAGGAAAACCCATGACAACGTTGATGGTGCAAGGCACCACATCCGACGCCGGTAAAAGCACACTGGTGACGGCGCTGTGTCGCTGGGTCACGCGTCAGGGCGTGAGTGTCGTGCCGTTCAAACCGCAGAACATGGCCCTCAACAGCGCCGTGACCGCCGACGGTGGCGAGATCGGCCGTGCTCAAGCGGTGCAGGCCCAGGCCGCCAACCTCGAACCGCACACCGACATGAACCCGGTGCTGCTCAAACCCAACAGCGATACCGGTGCCCAGGTGATCATTCATGGTCGCGCGGTCACTACGATGAATGCCGTCGCCTATCACGACTACAAAGCCATCGCGATGCAAGCGGTGCTGGCCTCTCATGAGCGTTTGAGCGCGGCGTATCCGCTGGTGATGGTCGAAGGGGCGGGTTCGCCGGCAGAGATCAACCTGCGCGCCGGCGACATCGCCAACATGGGGTTTGCCGAGGCGGTGGATTGCCCGGTGGTGCTGATCGCCGACATCAATCGCGGCGGGGTTTTCGCGCATTTGGTCGGGACGCTGGAGCTGCTGTCGCCCAGCGAACAGGCGCGGGTCAAAGGCTTCATCATCAACCGTTTTCGCGGCGACATCGCTTTGCTGCAACCGGGGCTGGACTGGCTGGAAGCACGCACCGGCAAACCGGTGATCGGCGTGTTGCCTTATGTGATGGACCTGCATCTTGAAGCCGAGGACGGCCTCGATCAGCGTCAGAACGACAAGGCCGATCAAGTGCTCAAAGTGGTGGTACCGGTACTGCCGCGCATCAGCAACCACACCGATTTCGATCCACTGCGCCTGCATCCGCAAGTGGACCTGCAATTCATCGGCCCCGGCCAGACGATTCCGCCGGCCGACCTGATGATTCTTCCCGGTTCGAAAAGCGTGCGCAGCGACCTCGCGTATCTGCGGGCCAACGGCTGGGACACGGCTATCTCGCGGCACTTGCGCTATGGCGGAAAGGTGCTGGGGATCTGCGGCGGTCTGCAAATGCTCGGCGAGCAGGTGCATGACCCGCTGGGCCTCGAAGGCGCACCGGGTTCCAGTGCCGGTTTGGGCTGGCTGTCGTTCGAAACGCAACTTGAAGAAGAGAAGCAGTTGCGCAATGTGCGTGGGCGCCTGGCACTGGAAGATGCGCAGGTCAGCGGCTATGAAATTCATGCCGGCGTGACCACGGGACCGGCGCTGGAAAACGCCGCCGTGCGGCTGGACGATGGTCGCTGCGACGGCGCGCAAAGTGTCGATGGACAGATTTTCGGCACGTATCTGCATGGCCTGTTCGAATCCCCGGCGGCGTGCAGTGCGTTGTTGCGCTGGGCCGGTTTGCAGGATGTGCAGGAAGTCGATTACCACGGGCTGCGCGAGCGCGATATCGAGCGACTGGCGGATCTGGTGGAGAAGCATCTGGATACTTCATTGCTGCGTGAACTCTGTGGGATTTGAGGTGGCTGCACAGGCCCCATCGCGGGCAAGCCCGCTCCCACAGGTTCCCTGGGTGGACCAAAATCTGTGCACAGCCTCGATCCTTGTGGGAGCGGGCTTGCCCGCGATGACGCCCGTCGCCTCACCGCACATTTGAAGGACTGAACCATGCTGCAACTGATCCTCGGCGGCGCCCGATCCGGCAAAAGTCGCCTGGCTGAAAAACTGGCGACAGACAGTCAGCTACACGTCACCTACATCGCCACCAGCCAACCCCTGGACGGTGAAATGAACGAACGAGTTGCCCATCACCGCGCCCGTCGTCCGGCCGAATGGGCGTTGATCGAGGAACCGCTGGAACTGGCCCGCGTGTTGTGCGAAAGCGCCAGTGCCGATCGTTGCTTGCTGGTGGATTGCCTGACGCTGTGGCTGACCAATCTGCTGATGCTCGACGACGCCGAGCGCCTCGCCGCCGAGCGCGAAGCCCTGCTGGACTGCCTGGCGTCGTTGCCGGGTGAAATCATTTTTGTCAGCAACGAGACCGGAATGGGTGTCGTGCCGCTGGGCGAATTGACTCGCCGCTATGTCGATGAAGCCGGTTGGCTGCATCAAGCCTTGGCCGAGCGCTGCCAACGTGTCGTCCTGACCGTCGCCGGCCTGCCCCTGACTTTGAAAGGAACTGCGTTATGACTCACTCCTGGTGGCTGAACCCATGCAAGCCGATCGATGCGCAAGTGGTCGAACAGGCGCAGGCGCGCCAACAGCAACTGACCAAGCCTGCCGGCTCGCTCGGCCAGCTCGAATCGGTGGCGGTGCAACTGGCCGGGTTGCAGGGGCAGGTCAAGCCGACGCTCGATCAGCTGTGGATTGCTATTTTTGCCGGTGACCATGGCGTGGTCGCCGAAGGGGTGTCGGCGTTTCCCCAGGAAGTCACCGGGCAGATGCTGCACAACTTTGTCAGCGGTGGCGCGGCGATCAGCGTGTTGGCGCGACAGTTGGGGGCTTCTCTTGAAGTGGTCGACCTCGGCACCGTTACACCGTCGTTGAATCTGCCGGGTGTGCGTCATCTGAACATCGGCCCGGGCACGGCGAATTTCGTCCAGGGGCCGGCGATGACTCAGGCCCAGGGCGAGCTCGCCTTGCAGGTCGGCCGCGACAGTGTGCAGCGCGCTATCGCAGCAGGCGCGCAGTTGTTCATCGGTGGCGAAATGGGCATCGGCAACACCACGGCGGCCAGCGCGTTGGCCTGTGCCTTGCTCGATTGCCCGGTGGTGCACCTGGCCGGGCCGGGCACCGGACTGAACGCGGCGGGTGTCAGCCATAAAGCCCGGGTCATCGAGCGTGCCTTGGCGTTGCATGGCACTCAGCGTGGCGATGCGCTGCAAACCTTGTTCAATCTCGGTGGCTTCGAAATCGCTGCGCTGGTCGGTGCGTATCTGGCCTGTGCCCAGGAAGGTGTCGCGGTATTGGTCGACGGGTTTATTTGCAGTGTTGCCGCGCTGGTGGCGGTGCGTTTGAATCCGGCTTGCCGTGAGTGGTTGCTGTTCGGTCATCGTGGCGCCGAGCCGGGCCATCGCCATGTGCTGGAAACCCTGAACGCCGAACCGTTGCTGGACCTCGGTCTGCGGCTGGGCGAGGGCAGTGGTGCGGCGTTGGCCGTGCCATTGTTGCGGCTGGCCTGCGACCTTCACGGGCAGATGGCAACGTTCGCCGAAGCCGCGGTGGCGGATCGCCCGGCATGACCTTGCGCCTGGACCTGTTGCGCCATGGCGAAACCGAACTCGGCGGCGGTTTGCGCGGCAGCCTCGACGATGCGCTGACCGGTAAGGGTTGGGAGCAGATGCGCGCTGCGGTGGTCGAGCAGGGCCCTTGGGATCGCTTGGTCAGTTCGCCGTTGCAGCGCTGTGCACGCTTTGCGCAAGAGCTTGGGGCACAACTGGGTTTGCCGGTGCAGCTGGACAAAGACCTGCAAGAGCTGCACTTCGGTGTCTGGGAAGGGCAGAGCGCAGCGGCGCTGATGGAAACCAGCGCCGAGGCGTTGGGCTTGTTCTGGGCTGATCCCTATTCGTTCACACCGCCTGACGGTGAACCGGTGGCGGACTTTTCGGCACGGGTGTTGGCGGCGATCGAGCGGCTGCACGCGGCCTATGCGGGTGAGCGAATCTTGCTGATCAGCCATGGCGGCGTCATGCGCTTGTTGCTGGCGCAAGCACGCGAATTACCGCGTGAGCAGTTGCTCAATGTTGAGGTCGGCCATGGTGCGCTGTTCTCGCTATCGGTTGAATCCGGCACCTTGTTAACGGAAGCGAGCTGATCATGCTGGCGTTCTGGATCGCCCTGCAATTTCTGAGCAGCCTGCCGATTCGCCTGCCGGGCATGCCGACGCCCGAGGAATTGGGCCGGTCGCTGCTGTTCTATCCGCTGGTCGGTTTGCTGTTCGGCGGGATCTTGTGGGCACTGAACTGGCTGTTGCTAGGCACGCCATTATTGCTTCACGCCGCACTGCTGCTGAGCGTCTGGGTATTGCTCAGCGGTGCGTTGCACCTGGATGGCCTGGCCGATAGCGCCGATGCATGGCTCGGTGGTTACGGCGACCGTGAACGCACCCTGACCATCATGAAAGACCCTCGCAGCGGGCCGATCGCGGTGGTGACGCTGGTGCTGGTGTTGCTGCTCAAGTTTGCCGCATTGCTGGCATTGATCGAGCAGCAGCACAGCGTGGTCCTGATCATCGTTCCGTTGATTGGCCGCGGCGCGTTATTGGGGTTATTCCTGACCACGCCTTATGTGCGTCCTGGCGGATTGGGGCAGGCGCTGGCCGATCATCTGCCGCGTTTGGTCGGGCGGCAGGTGTTGGCGATCAGTGCGGTGGCTTGTGTGTTGATGGCGGGCCTCAGTGGTGTATGGGCGCTTGTGCTGGCCATTGTGGTGTTTGTCTGGTTGCGGCAAGTGATGTTGCGGCGACTGGGAGGGACGACGGGCGATACCGCCGGGGCGTTGCTGGAGTTGCTGGAAGTGGCGCTACTGGTGGGCTTGGCGCTGCTCTGAATCCCACAGGTAATATGTATCAAAAATTTGCTTTCATTTAACCGCGGGTATATACACGCACCATGCTTCCTTCTCAATGTTTGTGCACCAACCTGCGTCGCGCCGCTCGTGGCGTCACCAGGCATTATGACGGCGCTCTCGACGGCTTCGGGATCAACGTTGCCCAGTATTCTCTGTTGTGCAATCTGCAGCGTCTGGATCAACCGAGCATCTCGTCTCTGGCCGAGGCCATGGGCCTGGATCGCAGCACCCTGGGGCGCAATCTGCGGGTGCTGGAGGGTGAAGGCCTGGTGACGCTGGTCGAGGGCGAAGACATGCGCAATCGCATCGTCCTGCTCACTGAAACGGGGCGCGAACGTCTGGCAGCGGCCTTGCCGGCCTGGGAAGCGGCGCAGCAGCGGTTGATCGACCGTCTGGGTGCCGACAAGCGTGAAACCTTGCTGAAACTGCTGGACGAACTGGCTTGAGGCCAGTTTGTTCGATCTTAAGCGGGTATATACCCGCTACCGGAGAGCAAGAATGACATCAATGTGGCGTACATGCGGTTGGGTGCTGTTGGGCAGTGCGCTGATTCTGGCGTTGTCCCTGGGAGTGCGACACGGCTTCGGGTTGTTTCTGGCGCCCATGAGTGCCGAGTTCGGCTGGGGCCGCGAAGTGTTTGCCTTCGCCATTGCCCTGCAGAACCTGATCTGGGGCCTGGCGCAGCCGTTCACCGGTGCACTGGCCGACCGCTTTGGCGCCGCGAAGGTGGTGTTGATCGGGGGTGTGCTGTACGCCCTGGGTCTGGTGTTCATGGGCTTGTCCGATTCGGCGCTAACCTTGTCCTTGAGCGCAGGGTTGTTGATCGGTATCGGTCTGTCCGGCACTTCGTTCTCGGTGATTCTCGGCGTGGTCGGCCGTGCCGTGCCACCGGAAAAACGCAGCATGGGCATGGGCATCGCCAGTGCTGCCGGTTCCTTTGGTCAATTCGCCATGTTGCCCGGTACGCTGGGGTTGATCGGCTGGCTTGGCTGGTCCGCGGCTTTGCTGGTGCTGGGCCTGCTGGTGGCGCTGATCGTGCCGCTGGTGAGCATGCTTAAAGACAAACCGCTGCCGATCCTCGGGCACGAGCAAACCCTTTCTGAAGCGCTGCGCGAAGCCTGCTCCCATTCGGGGTTCTGGCTGTTGGCGTTCGGCTTTTTTGTCTGTGGTTTTCAAGTGGTGTTCATTGGTGTGCACCTGCCGGCCTATCTGGTGGATCAACATTTGCCGGCCTCCGTCGGCACCACGGTGCTGGCGCTGATCGGGCTGTTCAATATTTTCGGTACTTATACCGCGGGCTGGCTTGGCGGGCGGATGTCCAAGCCGCGCTTGCTCACCGCTCTGTATCTGTTGCGAGCGGTGGTGATTGTGCTGTTCCTCTGGGCGCCGGTCACTCAAGTCACGGCTTATTTGTTCGGCATGGCCATGGGGTTCCTCTGGTTGTCGACGGTGCCCTTGACCAACGGCACGGTAGCGACCTTGTTCGGCGTACGAAATCTGTCCATGCTCGGTGGGATTGTTTTCCTGTTCCACCAACTGGGCTCGTTCCTTGGTGGCTGGTTGGGCGGGGTGGTGTATGACCGAACCGGGAGCTACGACTTGATCTGGCAGGTGGCGGTTCTCTTGAGTCTGGTGGCGGCAGCCCTGAACTGGCCGGTGCGCGAGCAGCCGGTGGCGCGTCTGCAAACCCGGATGAGTGCCGCATGAACAGTCTCTGGCCGCGGATGGCTGCAATCGCCCTCGGCGTATTGCTGCTGGCCTTGGCATGGTGGGGCTGGCATCGGGGTGGGCTGGCGTTGATGCAGTTGGGCATGGGGGCTTGCTAGCAAGCGGCGAAGGCGCGTAATTTCGTTTTCTGACGATTGCTCAAGGATGCACCGACATGCTGATGCGCTGGCTTGCAGTCCCCGCGTTGCTGACGGCTTTTGCCGGGTTGGCCCAGGCGGCAGAATGCCCGGAGTTGTTGCAAGGCTCATTGCCCAAGCTGCGTGCCAAGGAATCCATCGATCTGTGCCAGCGCTTCGCCGGCAAGCCACTGGTGGTGGTCAATACCGCGAGCTTCTGTGGCTTCGCCCCGCAGTTCAAAGGGCTTGAGGCGCTGTATCAGCGTTACAAGGATCAAGGGCTTGAGGTGATCGGTGTTCCGTCCAATGACTTCAAACAAGAGTCCAAAGATGGCGCAGAGACTGCCAAGGTCTGCTACGTGAACTACGGCGTAACCTTCACCATGACCGAGTCGCAAAAGGTCCGCGGCGATGACGCAACGCATTTATTCAAGGTTCTTGCTGAACAAAGCAGTTCGCCGAAGTGGAATTTCTACAAGTACGTGGTTGATCGCCAGGGCAAGGTGATCGCCAATTTCTCCAGCCTGACCAAGCCCGACAATCCCGAGTTCATCGAGGCGGTGGAGAAAGCCCTTGCCTCGAAACCCTGATCGACGCGCACTAAAAAGCCCTGCCTCTATACAAGAGTGCGGGGCTTTTTCAATTCAGGCGGCGAGGGGTTCAGGTTCGCCGTGAATCATCAGAAACGGTAGGTCGCGCCTACACCGAAACCGTTCGCCGAGTTTTCATACGTGGCGTTGTAGGTCTGGCCACGGTTGTTGCTGTTGTTGATCTTGACCGACTCTTCACGCAGGTACGAGTACGCCACATCGATGGTCAGGTCGTCGGTCGGGCTCCAGCCGGCGCCCAGGCTGAAAATCTTGCGATCGCCCGTCGGGATCCGTGGGGAACGGTTGACGTTGTTGGTCGGTGCCTGGTCGAAGGACAGGCCGGTACGCAGTACCCATTCCTTGTTCAACTGGTAGGACGCGCCGATGGCGTGAGCCCAGGTGTCGTGCCAGTTCTGCTCTTCGGTGATGGTGCCGAACTGGCCATTCAGGATGGTCGGCACGCCTTTGTTTTCGGCGGAGATTTCTTTCAGGCGGCTCCAGCGAGTCCAGGTGCTGCCTGCGTAGAGGGTCCACTTGTCATCCAGCTGATGAGTGAGCGAGAGGTCGACCGACTCAGGCGTGGTCACGTCCAGCGAAGCATCATACTTCTGGCTTGGGCTTTGGCCCACGGCCGCGAGGACGTTGTAGTTGACCTTGGTGTCGCCTTCGAGCTTGTACTTCACTTTCGAGTGGTAGGTCAGGCCGACGCGCGTGCTGTCGGTGGCTTGAACCAGTACGCCGACGTTGTAGCCCAGCGCGGTGTCGTCACCCTTGATCTTGACCTTGCCGTCCGGCGCGGCCTGGGTGATCGACAGATTCGATTCCAGGGTGCCGGTAATGCGGTTGATGGTCGGACCGAAGCCGATCGACACCTTATCGTTGAAGGCGTAGCTGACAGTCGGTTGCAAGGTCATGACTTTTACGTCGCTCTTGCTGCCGAAGTAACGGCCGGCAAAGCCTTTCTCGTAGTCAGTCACCAGGCCGAACGGGGCGTACATGCCAATACCGAATGCCCAATGGTCATCGATTGGCTTGACGTAGTAACCCATCGGCACGGCGAGGAGGGGAACCATGTCGCCATCGTTGCTGCCGCTGTTCGGGCGGGAGCTGGCGTGGCTGATATCCGTGTGTGCGTCGAGCAGTGCGACGCCGCCGGTCACTTGTTCGCGCTTGAGGCGAGACATGCCAGCAGGGTTGCCGAAAATGGTGCTTGCGTCGTCGGCAGAGGAAGATCGCCCGGCAAAACCTGTACCCATCCCGCTGATGCTTTGTTCGTTGATGGCAAAGCCAGCTGCAAAGATCTGGGTGGATGCCAAGGCAACGGCGAGGCTAAGGGTGGTTTTGAGCATTACTTTTTTCATTATTAGAACTCCTGGTGATCACCGGAGCGGAAATTACCAATATTTTCGTCCGGGCGCTATAGCCCGTATCGCTTGAGTTAGAGCGGTTTTGTAGGACAATCCGACCAAATTCGCGCCTATTTGGCGATTTTTGAAACGGGGGTGGTCAGCAGGCGACCTGATTCAGCGGTGAAACACAGGTTTGCCAGGCGCAGGTGAAATCTCTGAGACGTCCTTGGGGCTGGAAGGTCTGGCGCCAGATTCGGGCCATTCCCAACAAGTCATCGGCGGCGGGGAGGGGAGTGTTCTGTTCTTCTACCAGCAGCCAGGCGATGGCGGTGGCGTAGCGCAGGTTGACGGTCAATTCGAGGTGCGGTCCGCTTAAAAAAGCATGCTGACTGGCCAGTCCGCGGACCAGGCTCGCCCGTTCCGGGTCCAGGGCCAGGTAGTGATCCCAAAGGGCCTGGTGGCGGGGTTCGGCGATTCGGTACAGGCCATGTCCACGGCGGTCATGCAGGGCTGAGCCAAGGGCAGACTGACTGGCGGCAATGCCCAGCAGCAGGGATTCGGCAGTCGCGCTATGGCGTCCGAGGTAGATCAATGTCGGACGGATCACATAACGGCACAGTTCGCTGGCAGCGATACCCATAACGCCCTCGAAACATGAAGTGGTCGGCGATACCTGAAGGAGGCCTTGGCAGCAATGAATCGAATCAGGTTCGCCGGAAGCGGCTCAAGCCGCTTGAGTTGAAGTGTAGTGTCATTATTTTGCTGTAAAGGACTGTTTTTAAAATATTTCCGGCTTCGAGTTATAACCGTTATATCGGTTGGTGCTTAGCCGTGGGGCACGAAATGAGAAATATCGGGCAATAAAAAGCCCCGCTTTTCAGCGGGGCTTTTGAGGTTTTCAGCCTTTCTGGCGTCTCAGGCAACCAGTGCCTGGCGAGTACGCTCGATCACAGCCTGCAGCGGTTCTGCGCTGGAGTATTGATCGGGGTACAGGCGTTCGCTATGACGAGCGATGCCGTGTTCGTTGACCAGAGTAAAGCTGAAGCAGCCTTTGCGAGCGGCCATGATCAGGCAGTTCATTGGTGCAAAAGCGTTGGTTAGGGTGCGAATGGCATCCTGAGTGTGGATTTGAGTAGACATGATTGGGTGTTCCTACAAGCGACACGGATAAGAACCGTGCAAAGTTAAAACGTTCCAGTGACGACGACCACCATTGGTCGAACGAAGAACCCGACTGGAACAAAGCAGCCAGTTTGAAGCGCTGATAAGTTGGCGCGCTTGGGCTGGCAGGTAGGTACTTAGGAGGGCAGGCGACACATCAAGGGCAAAGGTTCTGGGCCCGGGGTGAAGATCCTGATCAATTTGCAGGTTGGTTCGGTCAGAGTAAGTGAGCTTCGCAACACCCTTTGCTTTCGATTCAAAGGCTGTGTTGGCGCAAGATTTACCTGGAAACCATCGAGGTGGTCGATCCCGCTTTGTCGGTGGAGGCTTCTTCAGGAAGGCTGACCGGGGGGATTTGTTCGACCAGAATTGACTTTCAGCTTGGTACTAACGCCGCGGATACTAACGGATTGAGTGGCCGAAGGGAAGCCTGTTCGTAAAAAGATCGCTGGAGTGCCTGCCGACCACGCCTGGATGAGTTATCGGAAAAGTCTACTTGCAGACATGTGCCCCCTAATAGCCCGGAACCCGGCTGTTGTCCTGAGAGGACGATCGAGCCAGGATCAATCGGTAGCGCGGGTTGCCCGGGTTTATCCCCAGGTGTTGCCGACAAAACGCGCCGAAAAAGCGCATCGATATAACCGCCTCGCAGGGACTTGTGCACATAAGTTGCGCGGGTTGTCATTCCACTGTCATCCTCGCCTCAACGGGGGTGGCTGCCTGTAACGAAAATTTAAGTCAATGAAAAACATCGCTTTTTTTTACTGGTGAAAAAATCGTCAGTTTGACTGCGGGCCCCATTCCACACGGCTTTGCGCGAGTTCAAGGGCGGTTGTCCACTGAGTTATCCACAGCTTCTGTGGATTGTCCCAAGCACTTGCTCTAGGACGGGCGTGCAGGCTTTTTCCGGCTTTACCTGTACGAAAAAAAGAGTAGAGTGCGCGCCTTCCGATCTGCCCCACAGTGCTTTATGAAGTTTCGCTCAGTATCAGTCTCTGCTGCCTCAACAACCTCCAGTGTTACCCCACCCAAGCGCTTTTCGATGCGTGTGGCCGAGTGGCTACTGGACAGCCCGCGCCTGGGCGAAAATTCCAACGTCAAACACTTGGCCGGACGTCTGCTCAAGCAGCCTGCCCGTGACGGCGTCGTGGCCGCGCAAAGCCGCCTCGGCCAGCTGATGTGCCGCGAATGCGGTAATGCCCGGGATCGCCGCATTGGCCAGGAGCTGTTGCGTCAGGCCGCGCGTGCCGGGGACCGACGCGCCCGACAGGAACTCGGCCTGATCGAAGACTGAGCTGTCCAAGACCTGACGCCTTGGTTAACCTTCACGCTTTATCGAATCGGCAGGAGTGGCTATGGCGATGGACTTGACCAGCGCATTGCTGGGGCTGGCGGGCGCTGCGTTGCCGTTACTGGTACTGGCCTGGCAACTTCAGCGTCGGGCGAGCGCGGGGCAGGCCGAACTGGCGTTGCTGGAAGAGCGCCTCGCCATGGCCCAGCTGACGCAGGACGGCTTGAATGCCCAGCTCGACACCTGCCGTGATGAAATCGCTGACCTGAGCCAGGCCAACGCCGCCAAACAGGCTGATCTGGCCGCCGTGCGCCGTGAGGTCGAACTGCTCCAGATCGAACGCGACGACGCCCGCGACGCGGCCCACGCCTGGAACATCGAACGCGCCGGCAAAGAGGCTGAGTTGCGTCGCCTGGACGCTCAGGCCGCCTCCCTCAATGCCGAGCTGCGCGAGCAACAGGAAAGCCATCAACAGCGCCTCAACGACCTGCAAGGCTCGCGAGACGAGCTGCGGGCGCAGTTCGCCGAGCTGGCGGGCAAGATTTTCGATGAGCGTGAGCAGCGCTTTGCCGAAACCAGCCAGCAGCGATTGGGGCAATTGCTCGATCCGTTGAAGGAACGTATCCAGTCGTTCGAAAAACGCGTCGAGGAAAGTTATCAGGCCGAGGCCCGCGAGCGCTTTTCCCTGGCCAGGGAACTGGAACGGCTGCAACAACTGAACCTGCGCCTGAGCGACGAAGCCACCAACCTGACGCGCGCCTTGAAAGGGCAGAAAACCCAAGGCAATTGGGGCGAACTGATTCTCGAACGGGTGCTTGAGCACGCGGGCCTGGAGAAGGGGCGTGAGTACCAGACTCAGGTCAATCTCAAGGGGCCGGATGGTGAGCGATTCCAGCCGGATGTGATTATTTATCTGCCCGGCGACAAACAGGTTGTGGTCGATTCCAAGGTCAGCCTCACGGCCTATCAACAATATGTGGCGGCAGAGGACGACAGCATCGGCCAGATCGCCATCAAGCAGCACGTGCTGTCCCTGCGAAATCACGTCAAAGGCCTGGCGGGTAAGGACTACAAGCGGCTCGACGGTTTGCACAGCCTGGATTTCGTCCTGCTTTTCGTCCCGATCGAAGCGGCATTTTCCGCGGCGTTGCAAGCTGAGCCAACGCTGTTTCAGGAGGCTTTCGACCGCAATATCGTGATTGTCAGTCCGACCACGTTGCTGGCCACCTTGCGGGTCATCGACAGCCTGTGGAAACAGGAGCGGCAGAGCCAGAACGCCCGGGAAATCGCCGAGCGTGCCGGTTGGCTGTACGACAAGTTCGTGTTGTTCATTCAGGATCTGGACGAGGTCGGCAATCGCTTGCAGCAACTGGACAAGGCCTACAGCTCTGCACGCAATAAACTGACAGAAGGCCGTGGCAACCTGGTCAGTCGCAGTGAACAGCTCAAATTGCTTGGGGCGCGGGCCAGCAAGAGCTTGCCGGCGGACCTGCTGGAGCGGGCGATGACCGATGTCGATGGCTTGGCCGAATTGCCGGAGTAGCCGAAAAGCTTCGCGGGCAAGCCCGCTCCCACAGTGGATTGGTGTTGTTGCACAAATAGAGTGAAACACCACAAACCCCTGTGGGAGCGGGCTTGCCCGCGAAGGCGTCAATCGCCCCACTACAGGGTGCAAGCTTGCCGCTTTACAACGGCAAATGCCGACTCAACAACGCCCGCAACGCCGCCGGTTTCACCGGTTTGGCCAGGTAATCCAGGCCCGCGGCATGCACCTGGGCCACCGTCTCTGGCCGTCCATCGGCACTGATCACCACCCCCGGCACCGGCTCGCCCAGTTGCGTGCGCAACCACGCCATCAACTCGGTTCCGGTCTCGCCATCGTCCAGGTGGTAATCCACCAGTGCCAACTGCGGGCGCACCCCGTCGCCAAGCAGCGTCGCGCATTCATCACGGTTGCGTGCGGTCCAGACCTGGCAACCCCAGCGTGTCAACAAACTGTTCATGCCGATCAGGATGCTGTCTTCGTTATCGATACACAGCACCTGCGCGCCGCTGAGCAAATGACCATTGAGTTCGGCGACTTTGGCCGGCGTCGCGGTTTGTGCCCGAGCCAACGGCACGCTGACACTGAACACGCTGCCGCGACCCGGCCAGGAACGCACGCGCAAGGAGTGACCCAGTACGCGACACAACCCATCGGCAATCGCCAGCCCCAGGCCCAGCCCTTTCTCGGCCCGGGTCTGGTGGCTGTCGAGGCGTTTGAACTCTTCGAAAATCACCTGCTGTTTGTCTTCCGGAATGCCCGGTCCACGGTCCCAGACTTCCAGGCACAGCTCACCCTTGCATCGCCGAACGCCAAGCAGTATTGGCCCTTTGGCGTAGCGGAAGGCATTGGTCAGGAAGTTCTGCAAGATCCGCCGCAACAGTTTGATGTCGCTGTCGACCCGCAGCGAACTGCCCCGGACGCGGAATTTCAGCCCTTGTTCTTGCGCCAGAGCCTTGAACTCGGCACCCAGCGTGTCAAACAACTCATTGAGCACGAAGGGCTTGCGATCAGGGTTGATCTTGCCGCTTTCCAGGCGGGAAATGTCCAGCAGGTCGCTGATCAAGTCTTCGGCCGAGCGCAGTGAACTGTCCAGGTGATGAACCAGTTTCCGGGTCTCGCTGGACAAGCCGTCTTCCTGATGGGAGAGGGCGGCAGAGAACAGTCGCGCGGCGTTCAGCGGTTGCATCAAGTCATGGCTGACGGCGGCCAGGAAACGGGTTTTCGACTGGTTGGCCGATTCGGCGGTGCCCTTGGCTTCGGTCAGGGCAAGGTTGAGTTGCGACAATTCGTGGGTCCGTTCGGTGACCCGTTGTTCGAGGCCTTCATTGGCTTCGGTCAGCGCCTTCTCGGCCTCGCGGAACGCGGTGATGTCGGTGAAACTCATGACGAAACCACCGCCGGGCATCGGGTTGCCGATCAGCTCGATCACTCGGCCGTTGGGGAACAGCCGCTCGGAGGTATGAGCCCGGCCCTGACGCATCCAGTGCAAGCGGCGGGCAACGTGCACTTCCGCTTCGCCGGGGCCGCACAGGCCGCGCTCGGCGTTGTAGCGAATAATGTCGGCGATCGGCCGGCCAACGCTGATCAAGCCGTCGGGGTAGTTGAACAGCTCAAGGTAACGCCGGTTCCAGGCCACCAGTTTCAGCGACTGGTCGACCACGCTGATGCCCTGGGTGATGTTCTCGATGGCGCCTTGCAGCAGGGCGCGGTTGAACTGCAGCACTTCCGAGGTTTCGTCGGCGATTCGCACGACATCCTCGAGTTGCATCTCCCGACCTTCGATGGCGGCTTTTACCACCGCCCGAGTCGATGACGCGCCGAGTACACCGGCCAGCAAGCGTTCGGTATGGGCGATCCATTCACCGTCGGCGTTCAGGTTCGGGTTGAAGCCTTTGCCCTGGCGGTAGGCGAAACGGATGAAACTCTGACGAGCCCGTTCTTCGCCGACGAAACGGGCGGCCAGTTGCAGCAAGTCGTTGATCTGTACCGCCAGCATCGAACGAGCGTTGGGGCGGGCGCTGATTTCCTGGCCAATGAAGCGACCGGCCTGCCAGTGCTCCGAAACCCGCGTGCGCGACAACACTGAGACCCAGGCGAACAAAGTGAAGTTGCCCGCCAGGGACAGCACCACGCCTTGAGTCAGCGGTGTGATCGGCAGGTTCAACGGGTTGCCTTGCAGCCAGGCCAGGCCCGGAAAACTGCTCAGGGGCAAGCCGAGACTGTTGGCGGCGATCGGCAACACCAGGGTGTAGAACCAGAGGAACGTCCCGGTGGCCAGCCCGGCGAACACGCCACGACGGTTAGCCTGTTTCCAGTACAGCGCGCCGAGCATGGCGGGGGCCAGTTGGGTCACGGCGGCGAAGGCGATCTGGCCGATGGTCGCCAGGCTCGCGGTCGAGCCCAGAAGACGATAGCTGACGTAGGCCAGCAGCAGAATGACCACGATGCTGACTCGGCGTACCGAAAGCATCCACTGGCGGAACACTTCGAATGGTCGCTCGGCGTTGTTACGCCGCAGCAACCACGGCAGCAGCATGTCGTTGGAGAGCATGGTCGACAGCGCCACGCTGGCGACGATCACCATGCCGGTCGCCGCCGAAGCGCCACCGATAAACGCCAGCATCGCCAGGGCCGGGTGAGATTGGGCCAGGGGCAGGCTGATGACGAATGAATCCGGCAGCACCGAACTGGGCAGCATCATCTGACCGGCCAGTGCGATCGGCACGACAAACAATGCCGCCAGCGCCAGATAGGCCGGGAACACCCACTTGGCCAGACGCAGGTCCTGGGGGTCGATGTTTTCCACCACGGTCACATGGAACTGCCGGGGCAGGCAGATGATCGCCATCATCGCCACACCGGTCTGCACCACCATGGACGGCCAGTTGATGGTTTCTTTCCAGTACGCTTCAAGGCGCGGGGCGAGCATGGCCTGGTCGAACAGGTCGTCGAAACCGTCGTACAGGCCGTAGGTCACGAACGCGCCGACCGCGAGAAAAGCGAACAGTTTGACCAGCGATTCAAAGGCAATCGCCAGCACCATGCCGCGGTGGTGTTCCGTGGCGTCGAGGTTACGGGTGCCGAAAACGATGGTGAACAGCGCCAACACCAGGGATACGATCAGCGCCGTGTCCTGTGCGCGCGTGCCCATGGCGTCGGCGCCGGCGCCGATCAGCAGGTTTACACCCAGCACGATGCCCTTGAGCTGCAAGGCGATGTAAGGCAATACGCCGACCAGGCAGATCAGCGCCACCACCACCGCCAGGGACTGGGATTTGCCGTAGCGGGCGGCGATGAAGTCGGCGATGGAGGTGATGTTTTCCTGTTTGCTGATCATCACCATTTTTTGCAGGACCCACGGCGCGCACACCAGCAGCAGGATCGGCCCGAGGTAGATCGGCAGGAATGACCAGAGTTGTTCGGCCGCCTGGCCCACGGCGCCAAAGAACGTCCAACTGGTGCAATAGACGGCCAGCGACAGGCTGTACACCCAGGCACGCACCCGTGGCGGCAACGGCGTGCTGCGACGGTCGCCGTAAAAGGCGATGGCGAACAGGATGGCCATATAGGCCAGGGCGACGGTGGCGATCAGCCCGGTGGACAGTGACATGGGAACTCCAGACAGAAGACATCCGGGACTCCGCCCGGTCAGGATAGTCTCGCATGACCGCCTGAGTTAGTCAGTGTCGACCAAGGTCGTGGCGTGGCGGGGTGTCGCAGGTTGTGTATCCGTCAGATCCTGGTCGTCATTGCGGGCCTCATCGCGAGCAGGCTCGCTCCCACAGTTGATCTTCAGTGAACACAAAATAGGTGGGCACCCTCAATCCAATAATGTGGGAGCGAGCCTGCTCGCGATTGGCGGTATCACTGACTCAACGCAATATCGATCAACCGATGCAGTCCGTCAAAGCCTGTGGCGTCGATGTTCGATGACCGTTAGCCTTGGCGCTGCCATTCATTTCGACGGACCGCCCCATGAAGATCATCCGCAGCAAATCCTTCACCGGCGATCGTGCCTGGGCGGCGCTGGACATTGCCAACATGAACGGCATCACCACTCGTTTGCACTGGACCGATCAGCCCTATAAATGGCACGTGAACGATGGCCAGGAAGTGTTCGTGGTGCTCGATGGGCAAGTGCAAATGCGTTATCGCGAAGAGGGCCTGGAGAAGGAAACGCTGCTCGAGGTCGGCGATATTTTTTATGCGTCGGTGGGCACCGAGCATGTGGCTCATCCGTTGGGTGTGGCGAGAATATTGGTGGTCGAGACGGAAGGCAGCGTCTGATCTATTATCTGCAAAATAGATAACAGATAGAGATATTACCCGTTATATCGATATTCGATTTGGATCTACCATGAGCTCCACCTCACTAGAGGACAGGAGTTCACCATGACCTGCACCCAAAGCGTTAAGCCCGGTATCAAACCGTTCAGTCATTTGCAGCACCCTCGAGAAGCCATCCGCCAATTCACCCCCAACTGGTTCGCAGCGACCATGGGCACGGGTGTATTGGCGCTGGCGCTTGCGCAATTGCCGGTGTCGATTCCCGGTTTGCATGCGTTTGCCGAAAGCCTGTGGCTGTTCAATATCGCCTTGTTTGTTTTGTTCACGACCCTGTATGCCGCGCGTTGGGCAATGTTCTTCGACGAGGCGCGGCGGATTTTCGGCCATTCCACGGTTTCGATGTTTTTCGGCACCATTCCCATGGGGCTTGCGACCATCATCAATGGCTTTCTGTTGTTCGGTCTGCCGCGCTGGGGCGACGGCGTGATCCATGTCGCCGAAGTACTGTGGTGGCTGGACGTGGCGATGTCGCTGGCTTGCGGCGTACTGATTCCCTACATGATGTTCACCCGTCAGGAACACAGCATCGACCAGATGACCGCCGTCTGGCTGTTGCCGGTGGTGGCGGCGGAAGTGGCGGCTGCCAGCGGCGGCCTGCTGGCACCGCACCTAGCCGATGCTCATTCACAATGGGTGGTGCTGGTCACCAGCTATGTGCTCTGGGCCTTTTCCCTGCCGGTGGCGTTCAGCATTCTGACTATCCTGTTGTTGCGCATGGCGTTGCATAAGTTGCCCCACGAGAATATGGCTGCCTCGAGCTGGCTGGCCCTCGGCCCGATTGGCACCGGTGCGTTGGGTATGTTGCTGTTGGGCGCCGACGCGCCGGCGATCTTTGCCGCCAACGGTCTGCCGGGTATCGGTGAAATAGCGGCGGGGCTTGGGTTGGTGGCCGGCATCACGCTGTGGGGCTTCGGGCTTTGGTGGATGCTGATGGCGCTGCTGATCACCGTGCGTTACTTGCGCGCCGGTATCCCGTTCAACCTCGGCTGGTGGGGCTTCACGTTCCCGCTGGGCGTCTACTCCCTGGCCACGCTGAAACTGGCCAGCACCTTGAACCTGGCGTTTTTCAGTGTCTTTGGTTGCGTGTTGGTGGCCATGTTGGCGGTGATGTGGCTGATTGTCGCCAAACGTACCGTGCAGGGGGCGTGGCGGGGCGAGTTGTTTGTGTCGCCGTGTATCGCAGGATTAAAGAAATAACCGGCAAAGATTAGGTAATGTGTGGCCTGGATGGACGTTCGATATTCCAATAACAGCATTCACACCACTCTCTACCCAAAATCAGCTACCCAAAATCAGCTACCCAAAATCAGGGACACATGGAAGATGAGTCACCCCTCGCAGTTCACCTTGCTTCGCACTCGGCGCTTCCTGCCGTTTTTTGTCACGCAGTCCCTCGGGGCCTTCAACGACAACATCTTCAAGCAGTCGCTGATCCTCGCCATTTTGTACAAGCTGACGATTGAGGGTGACCGTTCGATCTGGGTCAACTTGTGTGCGTTGCTGTTTATCCTGCCGTTCTTCCTGTTCTCGGCGCTGGCCGGGCAGTTCGGGGAAAAATTCGCCAAGGACGCGCTGATCCGTCTGATCAAGCTCGGGGAAATCGTCATCATGGCGGTGGGCGCGGTCGGTTTCATGTTCGATCATCTGTCGCTGATGCTGGTGGCGCTGTTTGCCATGGGCACCCACTCGGCGCTGTTCGGGCCAGTGAAATACTCGATCCTGCCGCAGGCCTTGCGCGAAGAAGAGCTGGTGGGCGGAAACGGCCTGGTGGAAATGGGCACCTTTCTGGCAATTCTCGCCGGGACGATTGGCGCCGGAATCATGATGTCCGCCAGCAACTACGCGCCGGTGGTGTCCACGGCAATCATCGGTATCGCGGTGCTCGGTTACCTGGCCAGCCGCAGCATTCCCCGGGCCGCGGCGGCATCGCCGCAAATGCGCCTGAACTGGAACATCTTCAGCCAGTCCTGGGCCACCTTGAAACTGGGCCTGGGGCAAACCCCTGCGGTATCGCGCTCGATCGTCGGCAACTCCTGGTTCTGGTTCGTCGGGGCGATTTATCTGACGCAAATCCCGGCGTATGCCAAGGAATGGATGCACGGCGACGAGACTGTGGTGACGTTGATTCTTACGGTGTTCTCGGTCGGTATCGCACTGGGTTCGATGCTCTGCGAGAAACTCTCCGGACGCAAAGTCGAGATCGGTCTGGTGCCGTTCGGCTCGTTCGGTCTGACCGTATTTGGCCTGTTGCTGTGGTGGCATTCCGGTGGGATTCCGGACAGCGTTGCCGGCCATGGCTGGATCGAAGTTCTTGGCTTCGGTCACACCTGGATGGTGTTGATCGACATTCTGGGGCTTGGGGTCTTCGGTGGTTTCTACATCGTGCCGCTGTATGCATTGATCCAGTCGCGCACCGTCGAGAACGAACGGGCCCGAGTGATCGCCGCCAACAACATTCTCAACGCTCTGTTCATGGTGGTGTCGGCGATTGTGTCGATCGTCTTGCTGAGCATCGCCAAACTGTCGATCCCGCAGCTGTTCCTGGTGGTCTCGCTGCTGAACATTGGCGTCAACGCTTACATCTTCAAAATCGTCCCGGAATTCAGCATGCGCTTCATGATCTGGCTGCTTGGCCATTCCATGTACCGTGTCGAGCATCGCAACCTGGACCTGATTCCCGATGAAGGCGCGGCGCTGCTGGTTTGCAACCATGTGTCGTTCGTCGACGCGTTGCTGATTGGCGGCGCAGTGCGTCGGCCGATTCGCTTTGTGATGTATTACAAAATCTACAACCTGCCGGTGCTGAACTTCATCTTCCGCACGGCCGGGACAATTCCGATAGCGGGGCGTCAGGAAGACATCCAGATTTACGAAAAAGCCTTCACCCGTATCGCCCAGTACCTGAAGGACGGTGAGTTGGTGTGCATTTTCCCTGAAGGCAAATTGACCGCCGATGGCGAGATCAATGAGTTCAAGGGCGGGCTGAAGCGGATTCTCGAAGAAACGCCGGTGCCGGTGATTCCATTGGCGTTGCAGGGTTTGTGGGGGAGTTTCTTCAGCCGTGATCCGAACAAGGGCGTGTTTCGCAGGCTGTGGTCGCGGGTGACCTTGGTGGCGGGGCCGGCGGTGGCCGTTGAAGTGGCTGAGCCAGCGACGTTGCAAGGGTTGGTGGGGGAATTGCGTGGGGCCGTCAGGTAGTCGGCGATCGTGAGGGCCTCATCGCGGGCAAGCCCGGCTCCCACAAGGATTGATGATGTGTCCACACTATGTGGCACAACACAAAACCTGTGGGAGCCGGGCTTGCCCGCGATGGCGTCGGAGGCCTAAGCGCTAACCTTGAGCCCTACCAACCCGGCAATGATCAACGCCACACTGGCCAGCCGAAACAGCGCCATGGATTCACCAAACAAAATGATCCCGGCGATCACCGTGCCCACCGCACCCACGCCAGTCCAGATCGCATAGGCCGTGCCCAGCGGCAATTCCTTCATGGCAAGGCCCAGCAGGCCAAGGCTGATCGCCATGGCGGCAACGGTCAGTGCGGTAGGAAGAGGGCGACTGAAGCCGTCGGTGTATTTCAGGCCCACAGCCCAGCCGACTTCGAACAGGCCGGCAAAAAACAGAATGATCCAGGACATCAAGGACCTCCATCGATGGATGGGGTCGTCCCCGGATTAATCACTCGATCGAGCCGCGAGGTCGTCCTCGCGTTGCGCAATAGAGTGCCGATCATTAACCCGAGGATCAAGTTTCGGCTTAGTCAGTGGCCTGCTGAGCCGCGATTTGCCGATCTTGTTTCTCGCTCATGCGACGGAAATACGTCGAGAGCAGCGCCCCGGAAATGTTGTGCCAGACGCTGAACAACGCGCTTGGCACCGCCGCCAGCGGCGAGAAGTGTGCACTGGCCAGTGCCGCGCCCAGGCCGGAGTTCTGCATGCCGACTTCCAGTGCCAGGGATTTGCGCTGAGCCAGTGGCAGGTTGAACAGGCGCCCGGTGAAGTAACCCAACAAGTAGCCGAAGCTGTTGTGCAACATCACCACGGCCATGATCAGCAGACCGGATTCGGCAATCTTCGCCTGGCTGGCGGCCACCACAGCGGTGACGATGATCACGATGCTCACCACCGACACCAGCGGCAACACCTCCACCGCGTGGCGAACCCGATGCCCGAACACGCGCTGGGCAACCACGCCGAGCACGATCGGCAGCAGCACCACTTGCAGGATCGACCAGAACAGCTCCATGAACGACACCGGCAACCAGGCCGAGGCTAGCAGCCAGATCAGCGCGGGCGTCAGCAGCGGAGCGAGGAGGGTGGTGACGGCGGCAATGGCCACCGACAACGCCAGATCGCCGCGGGCCAGCCAGGTCATGACATTCGAGGAGGTGCCGCTTGGGCAGCAGCCGACCAGAATCACACCGACGGCGATCTCCGGCGGCAGGTGGAAAACCTGGCAGAGCAACCACGCCACACCGGGCATGATCACGAAATGGGCGACCACGCCCAGGGCCACGCGCCATGGATGGCGAGCGACTTCGGCGAAGTCTTCGAGCTTGAGGGTCAGGCCCATGCCGAACATCACCAGCCCCAGCAGCGGCACAATGGCGCCTTTCAAGCCGATGAACCAGGCCGGCTGCACAAACGCCACGACGGCGAAAATCAGTACCCAGTAAGCGAAGGTGTTGCCGACAAAACGACTCAATGCAGCCAATGCGCGCATGGCCTGATCCTTATTGTTAAGTAGCACCACAAAACCAATGTGGGAGCGAGCCTGCTCGCGATGAGGGACTGACATTCAACAATGATGTTGACTGAAACTCCGCTATCGCGAGCAGGCTCGCTCCCACAGGGGCAATCATTTGCCTTTAGATGCCTTGTGGCGTCTCTTCACCGCCCAACGCTTCAACCAGTGCCGGCAGGAAGTCGCCGAAGGTCAGCATCATCAGGGTGAAGCTGGCGTCCAGTTGGCCCAGTGCTTCGTCGCCACCGTCCTGTTCCGCCTGATCTTGCAGCAGGTCTTCGAACTTCAGGCGCTTGACCACCATTTTGTCGTCGAGCACGAACGACAGTTTGTCCTGCCAGGCCAGCGACAGTTGAGTGACCACTTTGCCGGTGCTCAGGTGCAGCTGGATTTCTTCGCTGGTCAGGTCCTGACGCTTGCAGCGCACGATGCCGCCGTCTTCGTGGGTGTCGCGCAGTTCGCACTCATCCAGCACGAAGAAGTCGTCCGCGGCTTTCTGGGTGGTGACCCACTCGGTCATGGTGGCGGTCGGCGACATTTTCACCGTCAACGGACGCACCGGCAGCGAACCGATCACTTCGCGCAGGGTGGACAGCAGGTCTTCGGCGCGTTTCGGGCTGGCCGAGTTCACCAGGATCAGGCCCTGTTTCGGCGCGATGGCGGCGAAGGTCGACGAGCGACGAATAAAGGCGCGGGGCAGGAACGCCTGGATGATTTCATCCTTGATCTGATCGCGTTCCTTTTTGTAGACCTTGCGCATTTGTTCGGCTTCGATCTCTTCGACCTTTTCCTTCACCGCATCACGCACGACGCTGCCCGGCAGAATGCGTTCTTCCTTACGGGCGGCGATCAGCAGGAAGTCTCCGCTGATGTGCACCAGCGGCGCGTCTTCGCCCTTGCCGAATGGCGCGACGAAACCGTAGGTGGTCAACTCCTGGCTTGCACATGGACGCGCCAGTTTGGTGGCCAGTGCAGTTTCCAACGCCTCGGCATCAAAAGGCAGATCTTGGGTCAGGCGATAGATAAGCAGGTTTTTGAACCACATGGGGTAAGTCTCTCCTTATATACAAAGGGGGGCATTATTCTCTTAGCGGCGCCATAGGCCAACCCTTCGCTAAGCCTTTGGAAGGCCTGAAAAAATTATTTAAAAAAGTGCTTGCCAGAGGTGTGGTCGCTCCGTAGAATGCGCGCCACACCGAAAGTGAAGGGTGATTAGCTCAGCTGGGAGAGCGTCTGCCTTACAAGCAGAATGTCGGCGGTTCGATCCCGTCATCACCCACCATTCGCTTTAGTGTTACGCGCAGCGGTAGTTCAGTCGGTTAGAATACCGGCCTGTCACGCCGGGGGTCGCGGGTTCGAGTCCCGTCCGCTGCGCCATATTCGGTAACCTGGAACGCTGAACGCCAGGTCACCACGGAAAAGCCCGCTAACGCGGGTTTTTTTCTGTCCAAGGTTTGAACGTTGTTCCTGCAGGTCGTGTCGTTTTACCGGTTTTCAGATTTTTTTGATTTTTTATCAATTAAATCAACACTTTATGAAAATCTGTGGCACAATGCGCCCCGCAACGAAGGTAAAGGGTGATTAGCTCAGCTGGGAGAGCGTCTGCCTTACAAGCAGAATGTCGGCGGTTCGATCCCGTCATCACCCACCACTTTCAACGCTACGCGCAGCGGTAGTTCAGTCGGTTAGAATACCGGCCTGTCACGCCGGGGGTCGCGGGTTCGAGTCCCGTCCGCTGCGCCATATTCGGTATCTGGAACACTGAACGCCAGATCACCACAGAAAGCCCGCTTAATGCGGGCTTTTTGCTGTCTGAGATTTGGCTTTTTAGCGGATCCACTGAAAAAGCGACCCGAACAGGTCAATGCCATTCAGTTAAGCCCGGAACCTGTGGGAGCGGGGCTTGCCCGCGATAGCGAACTGTCTGACACATCAATGGTGAATGTGCTGCCATCATCGCGGGCAAGCCCGCTCCCACAGGGATTTTGCTTAACTGACTGGCACTACCCGAACAGGTCGCTTTTTTCGTTTCTGTCTTGCCTATTGTTCGGCGTTACGGCTGTGCCGGTAGTCGCTGACGGCTTCGTACACTGCTTTGCGTAACCGGTTGATCCCACCAATCGGCCTATGGGCTTCCAGGCCGAACCACGGGTTGAACGACTGGTTGTCGCATTGCAGGTTCAGCGCCGGGGTGTCGAAGTCCTGGGCGGGCAGTTTGATCCTGGCCACGGTTTCGAAGGGTGCATCGCTTTCGCTCCACTCGATACTGGTGTCTTCGATCGGCATGTACTTGCCCGCATCCTGGCGCTGGATCTGCAAGACGAAACACGCCGGCACCCGGTCAGTCGACAACTGCTGGTTCAACGCGCTGCGCAGGAAGTTCGGCAGGTTTTGATTTTGCGTGGGCAGCACGTAGGCCGGGCAGCTATCAGGATCCGGCATCACCCGGAATTTGGCGTTGGCTTCACCAAACTTGTACGGCGAAACCGAAAAGTAGGTGGTCTGGGTCGGGCTTGCGGGGGCAGGGGAGAGTGTCGCCAACGCAATAAACAGATGGCGAACCTGCCAGGTGCGCGGGTCCCAACCCGGAAAGAACGCCATCACTTTTTTGCCGTCTGCCTGAGCGGCCACATTCTGACGATACTCGGCGACATCGCTGACGAAGAAGTTCGGATGGTTGAACATCACGAAGTCCTGTTCGTTGTGCCCTTGTCGGTCACTCAGCAACTGTTTACCCGGCACATCGAACAACTTGATCGCCATGCCCCGGGCATCGCGGATGCTGTCGAACTGCGGATAGGCATTGCCGTTGGACAGCCGCACCGTCGCCTGCCAGGTTTTGCCGGGTTCGCTGAACACGCCTTGACGTAACGCCGTCGCCAGATCCGGCAACACCTGAACTTCAGCCTTCACACAGCCATGGGCCTTGGCGTGGGCGTCGCGCAGGTAGCGGGTACTTTCACGGTGTTGATCGACGATACGCACGGCCGTCTGAATGATGTCCTGTGTCATCGCCGCTTCGCCGCCCGGAATCAGTTCTTCAGCCGATACCGGGCCGCGATGCTGCCAGGCGGACCCTGCCGTGACCAGCGCCCAGCCGAGCAGGCCCAGACCCAACAACCACAGCAGGGTTTTGCCGAGGAAGGCGCCCAGGCGCAACCAGAGAGTGATCAGCATGGGTCAATCCTTATCGCTGAGGAGATGGTCAGGCAATTGCGACTCCAGCGGGCCGCCCAACACTTTCAGGTATTCCAGCAGCGCCCAGCGTTCTTCCGGTTGCAGCAGGCGACCGATCACGCCGTTACCACGCTCGCCTGCGCGGAACTCGTGGCCACTGTTGTGATTGCCGGTGATACGCGTGTCGAACACAAATCCGTTGTTGAAGGCTTCGGTGCGATAGCCCAAGTGTTTCGGATCGTATTCGAAGGTGCCCTTGTAGAACGTGGTCGGGCGTTCATCCTGGGGCGAAAGCAGTTGATAAATGCTCGGCACCGAACCGTTGTGCAGAAACGGCGGTGTGGCCCAGACGCCCGCCAGTGGTCGGGCTTTGTAGCTGCGCAACTCCTGAACGCCGATAGGCAGGCCGAAACCGTCCAGGTTCGGGCGCTCCGCCGGTGTCACATTGGCTTCGCGATAGGCCTGGTTGCTCACGAAAGCAGTGACATAAGCGAGCCCCTTGGCCACTGACAACTGGCTCAAATCCAAGGGTTCCGTGGGTTTGGGATGCAGTTGTACGTCCAGTTGCGCAAGCTCTGCCGGATCCCATTGCAAAGCCGTCAGATCGAAGCGATGGTCGGCAATATTGTTGGCGGCACCGGGGTCTGTGCCCATCACCTCCACGGGCAGCAATTTCAGATGTTGCACCGGTCTGCCATCGATTTGGGTGACGCGGGGCACGTGGCATCCGGCGCAGTTTTCAGTGAACAGGGCGCGGCCTTTTGCGGCCAGGGGCTTGTCGATGGTGCCCAGCAGGGTTTCCGGCCAGGCGGGCGGTTTGAGTCGTTGCAGGGTTTGCTCGATCCGGTACAGGTCGCGCACCCGGACGCTGGACGGGTAGCGGTCATCGCCCTTGAGGGGCTGCCCGCTGCTGTTGAAGAAGTTCAGCGTGGCGCCCACACCCAGGGCCTCGCCGATATTGCGGGCCATCGGTTGCTGCGCCGAACCGTTCCACTGCACCCAGTCGAAGGTCCACATGTCCCACAGTTGCGGGTAGTCCACCGGCGCGTTGGCCACGCGGTAGTTGGCGGGCGAAATGGCGTCGCCGAAGCTGGCGTTGGCAATGCGCCCGAAGGCGTCGGTGCGGCCAGGGCCTTCTTCGGTGGGGTAAAGGCCGCGATGGGTGTCGTTCCAGGCCACTTTCAAGAAGGTATCGAGGGAGACTTTGAAGTCCTGGCGTAGCTGTTGATGACGCGCGTCGTAGTCCTGACCCAAAACATTGCGCGCGAAACGTTCGAATTTCCACGGGTTGTAGTAAGTCGAGGCGAGGCTGGCCACCAGTGCCTGGCCGAAGCTGCCGCCGCGCAGGGTCGGGACGCTGGAGGGCAACACATGCTGGGCCGAACCGCCGTCAATGCGCACGGCCTGGCCATTGAAGCGTAATTCGCCGGTGTGGCAGGCGGCGCAGGTGATGTCCAGAAACTCGTCCTGGCTGCCGGGGTTTTGATGACGGGTAAAACCCACGGGCAGGTTTGCGGGATTGTTCGGCGTGGCTTTCAGGCTTGGGTCGATCAGAAAACCAAAGCGCGCGAGGTATTCGGGAGCGGCGAACCGGCTTTGCGAAAAGGGCAGTTCGAGGGCGTTGAACCAGTCATAGCGCAAGCCTTTGACCTGAGTGCCCTGAGGCGTGAAGTAGTAAGCCTGGCGGTCGGCAGCGCTCCATTGCTCCAGGTAATGCACCTGTTGCGCGGGGGACCAGGCTGGCAATTTCGGGTTGGCGACGTAGTACAGCACCACGGCGAGGCCCAGGCCCAGCAATACGGCGATCAGAATCAGCAAGCGGAATATGAGGCGCAAGAGAAACATCCTTGTCAATTTGTAGCTCTCTTATGCCTCAGCTGACGAGGTGCGGCAAGAGGCCATTACTCCAGAGGCTGTGGGAACCGGTATCCGGGGCTGTGGGCGCAAGATGACAGAAGCTTCATTCTTCTATTGCCCAAATGCGTTTAGGCACCTGAACTTATCGGATGTTTGCTGCTCTCATGCCGGTAGCCATTGGTCGTGGCGGCCTGATAAGCTCGCGGCTTTACTCGATTGCCCTTTAGGCGCATGAACAAGGAAATAGCATGAAACAGCATCGGTTGGCGGCGGCGGTGGCCCTGGTTGGCCTGGTACTTGCGGGTTGTGATTCGCAGACCAGCGTAGAGCTGAAAACCCCGGCGCAAAAAGCTTCCTACGGCATTGGCCTGAACATGGGCAAGAGCCTGGCTCAGGAAGGCATGGATGATCTGGATTCCAAAGCTGTAGCCCAAGGCATCGAAGATGCCGTCGGCAAGAAAGAACAAAAGCTGAAGGATGAGGAACTGGTTGAAGCCTTCGCAGCACTGCAGAAGCGTGCTGAAGAGCGTCTGGCCAAGATGAGCGAAGAGTCGGCAGCTGCCGGCAAGAAATTCCTCGAAGAGAACGGCAAGAAAGCCGGTGTCATCACCACGGCTTCCGGCCTGCAATATGAAGTGGTCAAGAAGGCCGATGGCGCACAGCCCAAGCCGACCGACGTAGTGACTGTTCACTACACCGGTAAACTGACCAACGGCACTGTTTTCGACAGCTCCGTCGAGCGCGGCAGCCCGATCGATCTGCCGGTCAGCGGTGTGATTCCGGGTTGGGTCGAAGGCCTGCAACTGATGCACGTTGGCGAGAAGTACAAACTGTACATCCCTAGCGACCTGGCTTACGGCGCCCAAAGCCCAAGCCCGGCGATTCCAGCCAACTCGGTGCTGGTATTCGACCTGGAGCTGCTGGCCATCAAGGATCCAGCCAAACAAGACGCCGCCAAGTAATTCGCGTCTGCTCTAAAAACAACGCCTCGCTTATGCGGGGCGTTGTTGCATCTGGCGTTCAGTGGAGGTAAACAAAGCGAACGGATGCAGCACGCTGAAGTCATAGTCCGTGAGGACGTCAGAGCTAGACGGCCCGAGGTGCCAAGTCAATGAATTCTTGGGTTTTTTTATGTGAGTAAAAAACGCCCGATCTGAGTCAGGCCCTTATGAAACGGGGCTTCCAGCGGTGAAATGCAGCTCTGTTCACAAGGTTATCCACAATTTGTGTGGATAACATTTCAGTGGGAGGAAAAGATGAAAACGCCCTGGAATTTCGCTCGTTTCCTGCCTCTGGCCGGACGCCTGCTCGCCCGTGGTCGTTTGCCGACCCTGCTGTTCGCAGTTGCCAGCAAAGGGGCCAGCCAAGGCAATCGCCTGGGCAAGCTCAAAGACGATCTGCGCCTGTTGCAGGCACTCTGCCTGGCCTACTGGCGTGGCGAGTACCGGGCCATCAGCCCGAAAGCACTGGTTTCGGTGGTGGCGGGCCTGATGTATTTCCTGAGCCCGGTGGATGCGATCCCGGATTTCATCCCGGTATTCGGCATGCTCGACGACATTGCCGTGCTGGCCTGGCTGATGAAAGTCCTCGATGACGAGCTCAACGCCTTCCGCGCCTGGCGCAAACGTCAGTTGCCGGAAAAGCTCGCAGTGGTCGAACGCCTGCCCGATACCCCGGAACAGCTGCAACTTCAGGGCCCGAAAAAAAACTGAACCGATTCAGGATCATCCATATTCATACCCCCGCGCGACCTTGGCCGCTGTTAGGATTACACTTCTAGGGAAAAGTGCCGACTCGCTAAGTGTCGTTGTCCTACGGGGTAGTCATGGATATTCAGATAATTACACGCGAAGGCGAACCCGAATATGCGGTTCTGCCATGGGCTCAGTATCAGGCTCTACTGAAAGCAGCAGGCATCAAGCAACAACCACCACACGACGCCACTACGCGTCCCGTGGCGGCACCAGATCAGATTCTTCCAGGTCTGGATCAACTACGCAGTTTGCGCGAAGGGAAGGGCATCGCCATCGAGGCGCTGGCCCGCACGGTAGGCATCAGCCCGTCTTATCTGGCCTTGATCGAAAGTGGCGAGCGTCAACCCGACGCTGCGATTCGCCGCAGCCTGGCCTGGGAATTGACGGTGCCAGGATGGAGGGATGAATCGTGAGCGTACGCATCAGTCGTCAACATTGGGACGGATTGCTGGGGGAACTGGATCAGGCGCGTCGTCAGCGCCATCTTTTGACTTATCGGGCGTTGCTGGAGCGTTTGCAGCTACCCACACCCGCCATGCAAACCCTGACCGCCGCCCTTGAGCACCTGGCCGCGCTGGACGCCAAGGCCGAGCAGCCGCTGCGCAGCTCGTTGGTGATCAGCCAGGGCGCGAGCCGCTTGCCGCGCACCGGGTTCTTCGAATGTGTCGAGCGCCTCGGGCGCTTCTCCGGGCCCTCCGATGGCGTGGCTGCCGCGTCCTGGCATGCCTCGGAAGTGGTGCGGGTGTTTGAATACGAGTACCCGGAATCGGCGGAAGCCTGAGTGTTTTTACGAATCAAGGCGCGAGCCGGCTACTGGCTGGCCCGCCGGTTGTTTCACTGGTCGTGGTTTGTGCGTCAACCGCGAGGCTGGCGTTGGCTCGAGGGCCAGTTCGCGCGTATGGCGAACTTGGGGGATGTTGGTGCCCAGAGCTTTTACGGCCACATTCTGACCTTTCGTGGCGTCGGTCTTGGGGCTCGTGAGGAAGGGGTGAGGTTACTGCGCCTGGCGGCGTTGGCGGGGGATGGCAAGGCGGCGTATCAGGTTGGCGTGATCAGCCTCGCAGGGACGGCGAGCAAGGCGCCGGATCCGGTGGAAGCGGCGCGGTTTTGGCGTATTGCTTTGAAGGCCGGGCATCCTCTGGCTGAGATCAAGTTGAACGAGTTGGCGAGTGGCGATACTGAGCAGTGATTCGATGTCCCCTTCGATAAGCAAACGTTGTGGAGGGGCCTAACGATGGTCAATTATAAATTCTATGGCGAGCTGCTTTCGGCCCAGAGTGTGTAAAAACGCCTCCGCGAACCCTTGCTAT
Organism: Pseudomonas sp. B21-015; assembly: GCF_024749285.1. Taxonomy (NCBI): domain Bacteria; kingdom Pseudomonadati; phylum Pseudomonadota; class Gammaproteobacteria; order Pseudomonadales; family Pseudomonadaceae; genus Pseudomonas; species Pseudomonas sp. B21-015. The sequence goes on along the minus strand of NZ_CP087196.1, from coordinate 4,585,240 downwards.
GATTTCTGAGGATTTCATCGCAGGGATCGCCCATGAAGCGCTTTATCCAAGGTGAACATCGAGGTCAAGGCACCTTACTTCCCGAGAGCCTCGACGACTACGTCAGCGATATCAATCCGGTGCGCGTAGTCGACGTCTTTGTCGACGAACTCGACCTGGTCAATCTGGGTTTTGAAGGTGCCATCCCAGCCGATACTGGCCGGCCTGCTTACCACCCTGCGATCCTGCTGAAGATCTACATCTACGGTTATCTCAACCGCATCCAGTCGAGCCGACGTTTGGAGCGAGAAGCCCAGCGCAACGTCGAGCTGATGTGGCTGACCGGGATGGCAGTAAATTCAAAGCAGTCAACAACCGCGACCGCAATTTCACCAGTGCCAAACTGAAACGGCGCATGGAAGAAATTGAATCGAGCATCAATCGTTACCTGGCGGCACTCGATGCTGCCGATCAGCAGGAACCCACAGCTTTTGAGCCCCGCGCCGTGCGGCTGGAAGAGAAAATCGCCAAGCTGAAGACGCAAATGAAGGAGCTTCAAGCGATCGAAATCCAGCTCAACGAATCGCCGGATAAACAGGTCTCACTGACCGATCCAGACGCCCGTTCCATGATGACGCGCGGCACAGGAATCGTCGGCTACAACGTGCAGACAGCGGTCGATACTCAGCACCATTTGATCGTTGCACATGAGGTGACCAACGTCGGTTCTGACCGCGATCAACTCAGTTCAATGGCCAAGCAGGCCCGCGAGGCGATAGCGTCAGAAACGTTGTCGGTAGTGGCTGACCGAGGTTACTTCAAAAGTGAACAAATCCTGGCTTGTCACGATGCCGGCATCACCGCCTATGTGCCCAAGCCGATGACCTCGGGAGCCAAGGCTGACGGGCGTTTCAATAACGATGCCTTCGTCTATGACGCTCCGACCACATCGATCTGACCTCGATCGATGCCCGGACCTTTGGCGCAGGTTCCGCGGGTAATCAGGACTTCACCTTCCTCGGCGAGTGGAACGGCGCCGGCACCGAGTTCAGCAACCAGGCGCAATTGAAGTACCACTTCGTCAATGTCGGCGGGGTCGATCACACCTATGTGGAGGGCAATGTAAACAGCGGCAATGGCGCCGATTTCCAGATTGATCTGGTCGGGCATGTGGCCCTTACCGCGAGTGATTTTGTCGGCGTGGCATAGGTTGGCAGCGTACAAAGGGCGCCCGTTTTCATTAACGGGTGCCCTTTGTTTTTTGTGCGAAGGAACCTGAACTAGACCACGGCGCCAAACAAGTGCCCCACCAGTGCGGTAATGCCCATGGCCAGTGCCCCCCAGAATGTCACCCGCCAGGCGCCGGTCATGACATTGGCCCCGCCGGCCTTGGCGGCGATGGCGCCCAGCGTCCCGAGAAACACCAATGACATGCCCGATATCCACGGCACTGCGTTGTGCTCCGGCGCGACAAACGTGACCGCCAACGGTAATGCGGCACCCACCACGAAGCTGGCGGCTGAGGCCAGGGCGGCTTGCAAGGGTTTGGCGGTGAGCGTGGCGCTGATGCCCAATTCGTCCCGAGCGTGAGAGCCGAGTGCGTCATGGGCCATCAATTGATCGGCCACCTGATGCGCCAACTTGGGGGAGACACCACGATGCCTGTAGATGTTGGCGAGTTCGATGTGTTCGGCTTTCGGATCATTGGCTAACTCGGCCCGTTCGCGGGACAAGTCGGCGCGCTCGGTATCGGCCTGGGAGTGCACGGAAATGTATTCGCCTGCAGCCATGGACATGGCGCCGGCCATCAGCCCCGCCATCCCCGTGACCAGCAACGTGGCGTGGCTGGCGTTGGCGGCCGCAACGCCAATCAGCAGGCTGGCGGTGGAGACTATCCCGTCATTGGCCCCAAGGACGGCGGCGCGCAGCCAGCCGATACGATCGCTTCGGTGTGCCTCGGTGTGCCTGTGCATGAATTTCATGGTTGATCGCGACTCACTGTCATTGGGCGGTTCACATCGGACGGGTTTCAATCTGCGCCTGCAATTGGCCGCCGACAATGGATATTTCCTTGAACTGTTGGCCGTCGCGCAGCACGAACAAGGCGTCCATCCCGCGCTCCTGGGCCAGGCGTGGACCTGCGGTTTCACCCAGCACCATCAATGCCGTGGCCCAGGCATCGGCGAGCATGCAGGAGGACGCCACCACGGTGACGGCGGCAAGCGGGTTGCACAACGGCGCGCCGGTGGCCGGGTTCATGGTATGGGCATAGGACTGACCGGCGACGTCGACCCAGTGTCGATAGTCCCCGGAGGTCGCGATAGCGGCATCACCCAGTTCCATCACGCCCATGACTTCGCGCACGCCCCGGCGGGGCTTTTCCAGGGCCACGGCCCAGCACTGGCCATCAGGTTTGACGCCCCGGGCGCGCATCTCGCCATCGATACCGACCAGGTAGCGGGTGATGCCCAATCCGTCCAGGCAACGGGCCAGTTCATCCACGCCAAACCCTTTGGCGATGCCATTTAAATCAAGCTGCAGTGGTGCGCGTTTGCGCACCTGATTGCGTTGCGCATCAACCACCAGCGCGGCGCTGGCGGACAGTCGTGCGTGCGACGACGGCGTGGCGAGCGCCTGCGCTGTGATCGCGTGTTCTCCGGGGCCGAACCCCCAGGCGTCAACCAGATCACCGACCGCGATGTCGAAGGCACCGCCCGATTGCTGACTGACGCGCAGTGCCGCAGACAGCACCGTCGCCAGTTCTTCAGGCACTGACACCCATTGCTGTTCTGGGGCGGCGTTGAGGCGATTGAGGTCAGAGTCGGGTTTCCAGGTGGACATTTGCTGATCCACCCGGGCCACGGCGCAGGCCAGGCTGTGGTTCACTGCGTCGGTATCAATCCCGGCAGCGGCATAGAACAGGGCGGTGTAGCGGGTGCCCATGGTCTCGCCGTTCAGGCTGTAGCGTTGCAGCTCAGTAGACGTCTTCACGGTAGCGTCCTTGTGCCTTGAGGGTCAGCACGCTCAGGTTGAGAGGCGCCAACACTTCATCGAGGGCCTGCATCACGCCTTTGGCCATCTCGCGACTGCCACACACCAGCACCTGGGCGCCTTTTTCAATCAGTCGGCGCAAGGCCAGGGCATCGCTGATCAGCCGGTCTTGCACGTAGCTGCGGTCCTGAACCTGAGAGAAGGCTGCACGCAATGCCGTGAGGCGGCGGTCCGACAAGTATTGGTTGAGCTGCGGTTCATAAAGGAAATCCGAGGCCGGGTTACGCCCGCCCCAATACAAGTGCATCGGGTGTCGAGCGGTGTTGTTGCGGATAAAACCCGCCAGGGGGCCGATGCCGGTGCCGGCACCGATGAGGATCACCGGGTGCGTGCCCGACGCCGGGCGAAAGTGCGGGTTGGGCTGGATAAACGCTTCGATTGGCCCGCCGATGTCCAGGCCATGGAGAAATTCCGAGCACACGCCACCGTTGTGTTTGCGTACACAGATTTCCAACACGCCGTCCTGGGAGCCGCTGGCCAGCGAGTAGAAGCGTGGGATCGGGCTGCCCGGGGGCAAAATCCCGACCAGGTCACCGGCCAGAAAGTCCGGCAGCTTGCCGGGTGCCTTGAAGCGCAAGACGTGGGTCGGTGCGTTCACCTGTTCACCGTAGACAATGCGCTCCGTCAGCTGCAATGGATGGGTCTGTGGTTGCTGCGGGGTATGGACCAGTGTCAGGTCATGCTGGAGCACTTCGCCCAAGGCGTGGCCCCAGCGCGCAAACTCCTGAGAGGACTGGCGGTTGACGGCTTCCAGCCCCAGTAATGGCGAGCCACCGGCCTGCAACATCGCGTTCTGCACCTGATGGGCGTACTGACAGAACTGCGTAAACTGCCGATCACCAAAGCCCAGTACGGCAAAGGGCAGCCCAGGCTTGAGGCCGGTTTTTGCCAGTTGCGCCAGAAACTGCGAAGCCGAGGCCGGCGCATCGCCGTCACCGTGGGTCGCGGTGAGGATGAACACCCGCTGGGCGTTGCTGTATTTGTTGGCGTATTGATTCATTGTCGCGCTGTGCACCCGGTGTCCCGCCAGGTGCAAAGCGTCATGCAAGGTTTTTGCAAAGCCCCAGGTGCTGTTGTTTTCACTGCCCACCAGAATCACGCAGTCAGCAGTGTGGGCCGGGCTGTTGTGGCGGAGGGTCGGGCTCGCCTTGCGGCGGCGCCACCACAACACAATGCCGGTCACGCTCATTAACGGTACGCAGAGGGCGCAGAGCCCGAGCGGCAGGCCCAGCCACCAGAGGCCTTCGCCGGTGTGCAATTGATAGATCAATTCGTAGAGGTTGTGCATCGAGTCGTGGGCTTGATAGGACAACAAGGCGCCGCTGGCCTGGTCCACGTAGCCGTCGCCCTGGGCCGTGCGCAGAGAAAACACATCGCGCGGGTTGCCGGGGCTCGGGTAGACCAGCTCGCGCAGGTCGTTCAAGTCGGTGGCCTGCAAGGCTTGCAGCTTTGCCACCGGCAAGGCCGGACCGGCACTGACGTGGGCGGGGAAGGCGGGCTCACTCTGACTGCCGTCGGCGATAAAGCCAAAAGTGGTGGCGGACATGTAGAGCCCGCTCAATGCCGACAGCAGCAGCCCCAGCAAGGCCAGTCGCCCGACTTCAGCATGCCAACGCTGGCTGAAAGTACCCCGCAGCGGCCGCAGCAGGTTGCGCCAGCCACCCAGGCGCCGGGCCAGCAATAGCGCGCCGGACACCGACAGCATCAGCATGAACAGCGCGCCGACACCCGACACGCCATGGCCCGGCGTGCCAAGGAACAGCGAGCGGTGCAGTTCTTTCACCCTGCGTGAGAACGCGGATGGCTCGTCGGGCGCGAGGCCTTGGCCGGTCATTGGGTCGACTTTTTCCGCCCCGGCCTGGCCGTTCTGGTTGTAGTAGACGATCACCGTGCCAGACGCTGTGCGCTGGATCTGCTCTACGCCCGAAAAGTGGCTGGCAACGCGCCCGGCCAGTTGGCCGACGTTAAGTTGTCCGGCAGGCGTGGACGTGCTGTGCAAGCGTTCCAGCGCCGGGTTGACCGAGAGGATCGCGCCGCTGATTGCCAACAGCATGACCAACAGGGCAGCGATCAGGCCGGGCAGGGAATGGGACTGGCGAAGCATGTTCAGCCTCCAGAGATGGCGGGTGCTACAGATCGTAAGTAAAGGAGTCGACGTAGGCGCTGCCGGTCGCCGGCTTGCCTGAGCCTTTGGAGGTCAGGGGAACGCTGACATCGGCGCGGGCGTCGCGTTTGTCCTCGACAGCACTGTCGATGCGGATCTGGTACCCGGCATCAATCAGGGTGTCTGCCAGTTCGACGCTGACTTTGAGCGTGCGCCCGCTGCCGACACTGGCGCCGCTGACCCCGTCAAACTCGCTCGGGTTCATCCCGCTGCCACGGGCCCAGTCGCCCAGGTGCTTGTAGTACTTGGCCTTCTTGCCGGCCACCCACAGGGTTTTCTGGTATTGGCCATTGGCGTCGGTGACGTAGATCGCCAGGTAGGCATCATTGCCGCTGTAGTCCTTGAGCTGAGTGGTCAAGGTCACTTCACGGGCCTGGGCCAGACCCGGCAAGGCAATGGCGCTGGCGAGGCAGGTGGCTGCGATGATCTTTTTCATGAGGGTGTCCTTTTGATCGTTAGGTCGAGAGACTGGACCTGCTGGCTGACAGCAACCTGAAGCGCAGGAAAAATTCATCGACAAGTGAGGCGTCATTCGGTGAGCGGGCTGCCGAGGTAATCCCTGGCATCGCCGTCGTCGCGGAAATGAATCTCAAGTGTGTGCAAGCGCAGCGAGGCCGGTGAGTAGCTGGCTTCGATGGCATTGCCTTTGCGGTCCAGGCCCTTGAGCTCATAACAACCGTCGTCGACCTTGATGCGCTGCACGCTCCAGCCGTATTGCCGCTCGACCTGCTGGCGCAAGGTTTCGCGCGGTTGCCAGTCGCTCACCGGGTCGCTGCAATCGTCATCGGCCAGGGCGTAACCGCTGAGCAGCAGGCTCAACAGCGCGGCATGGGCAATAAAACCTGTTTTCATGATCTGTCTCCTGCCGAGGTCGGCGTCTGTGGCATACCCTAAGGTGTATTCCTGACAACCAGCTGAATCTTCAGATTGACGTCAGGTAAGGCAATTAAGGTGTTGCACGACAACCATCACGGGGGGTACCAGATGCGGGTTTTATTGGTCGAGGACGCACCTGGGTTGGGGGAGGCGGTGCGCGAGCAGATCGCCGATGATGGCCACGCCGTTGATTGGGTGCAGCGCCTGGACCATGCGCGCAACAGCGTACGCACCACGCCTTACGACCTGATCCTGCTTGACCTGATGCTGCCGGATGGGCGCGGGCTGGATTTTTTGCGTCAGCAGCGCTCGGCAGGGGACGTGACCCCGGTGATCATTCTGACCGCTCAGGATCAGATCTCCGACCGTATCGCCGGCCTCAATGCCGGGGCCGATGATTACCTGGTCAAACCGTTCGACCTGTTTGAGCTCTCGGCCCGTGTGGCCGCGGTGGCCCGACGTTACAGTGGCAACCCCAACCCGCAGATCAGACTCGGTGATTTGCAGGTCGACATGAACGCCCGCACCGTGCAGCGGGCCGGCACCACCGTGGACCTGACGGCGCGTGAGTGGGCGCTGTTCGAAGCGTTTGTGCAGCGCCCCAGCGCACTGTTGTCCAAGTCGCAGCTGGAAGAACGGCTGTATGCCTTCGGTGCCGAAATCGAGAGCAATACCATCGAGGTCTATATCAGCCGGCTGCGTAAAAAAACTGGGGCGCGATCTGATCGAAACCGTGCGCGGCATGGGCTACCGGTTGATGGCCGTATGAAGCCTTCCGTGAGCCTGCAAAAACGTCTCGGCCTGGGTTTGACCTTGGGCATGACGTTGCTCTGGCTGGGCGCAACCGTCGGCGCCTGGCTGGTGGTGCAACATGAGTTGGACGAGGCATTCGACAGCGCACTGGAAGAGACCGCGCAACGCATCTTGCCGTTGGCCGTGCTGGAAATCAGCAACCGGGAGGAACCCCGTGAAGCTCAGCACGTTGCGACGTTGAAAATGCACAAGGAATACCTGACGTACCTGGTGCGCGATGCCAGTGGCAAGATCCTGATGCAGTCCCACGATGCCAACCCGAAGATCTTCAATCGACAGCCGACCGAGGGTTTTTCGACCTCTGAGAAGTACCGCTTGTATGGCGCCAGTGCATTGCGCGGGACGCTGTTCATTGAAATCGCCGAGCCGCTGAATCATCGCCGTGAAGCCGCGCGGGAAGCCTTGTTTGCCTTGTTGTTGCCGCTGTTGGCGCTGATTCCCGTCAGCCTGTTGGGCACCTGGTTGTTCGTGCGGATCAGCCTGCGTAGCGTGTTGGCGTATCGACGTGCGGTCGAGGCGCGTGGTGTGGGTGATCTGTCACCGATCAAAGTGGCCCGCCTGCCCGCAGAAATCGATCCGTTGGCCGAGGCGGTCAATCACTTGCTGGAGCGCTTGCGCAAGGCCCTCGAAGCCGAGCGCAGCTTTACCGCCAACAGCGCTCATGAGTTGCGTACGCCACTGGCGGCGACCCTCGCGCAGATCCAGCGTTTGCACCAGGAGGCGCCTGAAGGCCCTTTGCGAGTGCGTGCGGCGAAGATCGAAAACGCCTTGCGCGAGCTGGCGCGGCTGTCGGAAAAACTCATGCAACTGGCGAAGGCCGAGGGCGGTGGGCTGCTGTCCGAAACGCCTCAGGACCTGATTCCGTTGTTGGCCCATGGCGTCGATGAGTGGAACCAACGCAGCGGCCAGCGCATCAAGTTGCAACTGCCACACCAGGCCAGCGTGTACTCGAACATTGACCCGGACGCTTTTGGCATCTTGTTGCGCAACCTGATTGAGAACGCTCTGAAGTATGGCGCGACGGCGCAACCGATCGAAGTCAGCCTCACCGAACAGGCCCAACTGCGGATAGTCAATGGCGGGCCGGTGGTGCCGGCGCCAGTGTTGCAGCACCTGACCGAGCGCTTTGTACGAGGTCACAGTGAGATCAGCGGTTCAGGATTGGGCCTGGCGATTGCCAAAACGATTGTGCAGGGGGTTAACGCGAGAATGAAATTGAGCTCCCCTGCAACAGGTCGGCAAGAGGGTTTCGAAGTGTGCGTCTGGCTCCCGCTCGCGTCGGCGATCGACGGTTGAGGGGGGGGCGGGTCCCCGAGTTTCTGACGTGAAAAAGTATGACTGTTTCAGTCGTGCATGGGGGTAAATGCGAGCGGGTCTCTATTGCACTTTTCGTAAGTAACGCAACAACTAATGGATCCAATGAAAGAGTCTGAGGCTTATCTAATTTAAAGCGGGCCAGTTAGCCGGCGGCTTACGGAGAAGTTATCGGTTCATTGTCGATTTAGATCATTTGCGCTGAAGTAACCGTTTGTCGGTAGTCTGCTTAAAAAATGAACATTCGAGGCGTAACACCCTCTGATACTTCAGCGCGTCACCATGATCTGCTCCAGCAATCGTAGAAAAGAAGTGGAAAACGAACCTCATATGCAGTGACTGCAAATGGGGATTTTTTTATCTGAAATTCAGGAGGCAGTAAACAAGTCGATCATTGGTTTGCCAAGTGAATCAATGGGCTACGCAGTGTCAGGTCTGCGATTTGGCATCTCTTATAAAAGTAAGATCGCACAGGGGTTAGAAGAGTTAAATGCCCTGTTAGTTGTCGATCTGTACTATCGAACAAGGTGGAGAAAGTACCGTGGCGATAAATACAATTATGAGCCTGCTCGAAAATAAAGAATGTATGGAGTTTTTGCGGTTGGGCGTTATTTACATTCATTTAGTGTCTTGTTGTGTGGCCATTGGTTTGGTATTGACCAGTGATATTGCAATGGTTAAAGATTTGTTAAAGCGAAAAACATTCACTGAGCACGATCATGCTCATATGGAAAGTCTGCAGAAGTCTGTGATCGTTGCTTTGATAGCCTTGTGGGTGACGGGCGCCGCGGTCATCGGTATTGATTACCTGGAAAAAGGTATGAGCTACTTCATGAACCCGAAACTTCACGCCAAGGTGATCATTGTCATGCTGCTGACCTACAACGGCATCTTGTTGCATCGCCTGGTATTGCCCGCGCTGCAAAAGGCAGGCTCCTTGCTCTATCTCGGGTTCAGCGCACGGATGCTCGCGCTGTTCTGCGGCTCGCTGTCGGCCGTGTCCTGGATGTATGCGGCCATGCTGGGCGTCGGTCGGCCGTTGGCCTGGAAATACTCCCTGTTCGAACTGTTGATGGCGTATCCAGTGCTGATCGCATTGGGTTTCCTGAGCATGCTGGTGTTGACGCAGCGAGTGAAACAACAGGACTACGCCGCTATTTCTTCGCGGACGGTGGCGAGCCAATGTTAGGTCCGTTCAGCGTTTAAGTTTTCCTGGTCAAACAGTGGCCTAGTGGGTCTTGAGCCAGTCCTGAAACCGGGTTTTGCCAATGATGTGATTGGCGCCCGGTGTCAGTGACTGGTCATTGATCGGCGCACCAAAGTAAGGAGCCGTGTCGTCCGCGACGGTTTGGCGCGGGTCCTGGGTGTGCTTGAGGTAATCGCTGGCGAACTCGACGAGCGGGCGGTTATCAGGTCCGGCCACTTCGACGGTCTGATTGACCGGCGCTTTCAACGCAATATCGGTCAGCGCCGCCGCGACATCGTCCGAGGCCACCGGTTGCAACGCGGCGGACGTCAGGTGAATGGTGTCGCCTACTTCACGCCCGGAGTAACACCCGCCAAGGTGGCAATATCGGGCGCTGCCCCGGAGTGGCCGACAGGTGGTCGAAAGTCCTGCAGCCAGTGGAAGAAACGCGAGTTATTTGCTTTAGTCCTCCTATCGCTGGCCCACGTGTGCGGGCGGTTCGGCTCATAATGGGAACCCCCTGACGGAGTATCCCATGAATGTTCGATTCCCGCGGTTAGCTGTTCTGGCCGTCGTGCTGACTGTTGGCTACTTGCCCTGCGCGCAAGCGGAAACAAGTCAACCAAGCCGCGAGCAAGATCTCCTTTACGTAAAACCAATTCACCTCGCGGGTATACGGCACGATTGGCGTATTCGAAGCCAAGCTGGATTTCGACACGACCAACCCTGCGGCAGCCCGGGCATCGCTCACCATCCAGCTCGACAGTATCGATGCCGGCAGCAGTGACGCCAACACGGAACTGCAAAAGCCCGCCTGGTTCGATTCGGCGGCCTATCCCGTGGCGACTTTTGAATCGACCGTTGTGAAGGCGCTTGGCGACAACAAATACACGATCATCGGCAAACTGACGCTCAGGGGCGTTACCCGTGATGTAGCGGTTCCGGTCCTGCTGAAAGCCGAGAACACCATCGGCATCTTCGACGGTGAGTTAACGCTCAAACGCAGCGATTTCAAGATCGGCGAAGGTGAATATGCCGATACCATGGTTTCCGACGACATCAATATCCGGTTCAAGATGGTTACGCCGCAGCAGTGATGCAGTGATGCAGTGATGCAGTGATGCAGTGATGCAGCGGTGTCGTCCGTGTGATCGGCATGAGGTCAGGCGTGTTATTCATTTGTTTGTCTAGGTGGCAGGGTGCCGCAATCGCTTTTTTTGTCGCAGCATCATGATCAGGCGGTTCACATTGATGGCCCAGGATTTCGGTACGACCAGGAGACTTTCATCGCGGCGCAAGTGCGCGGTGACCGATTGCGACAACTGTTCCACCAATCCGTGTCCGCAGTGTTCGGCAGTTACCTGGCCGCGCTTATGCTCTGCGGGCTGTGCTGGGAGCGCATGGATCACAGCGTGATGATCGGCTGGATTGGCCTGCTGAGCGCCTCGTCGTTACTGCGTATCCTAATGTTTGTGGTCTATTTTCGCAGCCCTGACAGTGAGCGCACGCCGCAACGCTGGGAGCGGATCTATTGGGTGACGCTGGTGTTGTCTGCCGGTATCTGGGGCGCTGGCGCGTTAGCCGTCATGCCGGCAGACGACCTGCTGGCCCAGGCGCTGGTCATGCTGTTTGCCGTTGGCATGTCGGTCAGTGCCGTGTCGTGTTACTCGTCCTATCGGTACATGACGCTGGTGTCGATTGCCCTGGTGTTGTTGTTTCAACACTCGACCTTGCAAGTCGGTATGGCCCTGGCCGTCGTGGTGTTCGCTTCATTAGTCGCCAGGGCAATACACAACGTCAGCGCCAGGTAACAAGGGTGAATCGTGTTCCGATTCTAGTTGTGAGCTACTTTTCACGAAGGGCTACTTATGGCCGATTGCTTCCTGTCACGAACGACAACAATCCCTCTTTCTCAATGGTCTTCAACATAGGGTTGTTTATCGATTCAATTAAGTATTCGCTCTGTTTAGGCCGCCCAGCGTAGTCCGGCGACACTCAAGAGAATCAAGCCAATCCAGACAAGTTTCCAGAACGATACCGCGTCACCCAACCAGTACATTCCAACGATGGCTGTGCCGGCAGCGCCGATGCCGGTCCACACCGCATAGGCGGTTCCTACGGGCAGCACCCGCAACGCTATCGTCAATAAGCACAAACTGCCCGCCAACGTTACGACCGTGCCCAGGAGCAGCCAGGGCCGTTCAAGACCGTTTGCAGATTTCAATCCGACTGCAAAGAAAATCTCCAGGAATCCGGCAACGATCAGCAGCAACCACGATGTGTTGTAAGTCATTCGATAAAACCTTATAGGCAAAAAAAAGCGAGCCGGTTAAGGCTCGCCAAAGGGAGGTAAAAGGTCAGTTGGCCAACAGTTTTCCGCTGAAAAGGCTGGTCAGGGTTTTCACCATCAGCACGGTCAGTGCCACAGTGAGGAACAGCAGGATCACAGCAGCGATGACCATCAACATGGTGTTCTCCTGGGCATGTGCATATTTCAACGCCGCGTTGCTCAGAGCTGCGATGGGGAAGCTGATTGCCCACCACGAAGGGGCAAACGGCACATCCCGACGGAACACTTTGAAGCTCAACACCACGAACAGGAACAGGCCGAAGTAGAACAACACACTGGCAAACCGGTCGATCTCGCCGAACACGTTGGTGTAGGCCAGGAAACCTACTTCAAAGGGTGCAATCAGGACCATCAGCGAAGGCACCATGCCTTTGGCCGGAGCTGCCTCATGCACCAGCCGCGAAAAGATCCGGGTGAAGAATACTAGCGCCAGCACTGCACCCACGGCGAGGGCAAACAGGTTGAACTCAGTAGCCCAGGCCATAGGCATATGCGCACCGGTTACCGCGATATCGAGGGTGGCAACACCTGGAATCAGCCAGGCAGGTACGGCATTCAACGAGTCTTGATTGCCCGACAACAGACGGGAAACCACGAGGCCTGCGAGCAACACCGTCAGTGCGCTGCCCAGTATCCAGAGAACCCGTCCGAGCAATTCGTTGTGGGGTGCCGCGACTGCCGAAAGCAACAACAGTGCAATGGTGACGGTGCCAAAAAAGTTGCTGGCGATCGGGTGGTTGAACTCGGCCCTGACCGCTGCTGGATGTTTCACCCATTTGGTCAGGTATCCCAGGGTCAACAGCACGAATACCAGGCCGGAAAGAGCGCCAATTGCCTCACCCAAGATGCCGCCGACGCCGTAATACTGGCCAGTCAAGCGCCAGGCCAGGCCCAGGCCGGCCAAACCCATCACTGAACCGAACAAATTGATAGGCAGGTTTTTGATCGATGTTTTGCTGGCGGTTACCGTTTGAGCGGCATCGACGGTGGGGGTATATGCAGTGTTCATGGCAGTCTCCCGTTTGACTGAATTTACTGTTGGGGCTATTTTCAGCCAAACAGCCGTTGGCTGAAATAGTCGTAAAGCGACGTATTCAGCCAATGATTCGACGAGGACAGACATCATGCGTATAACCCTCCTGGCATTCCCCCGTGTGCAACTGCTGGACGTCGTCGGGCCCGCCGACGTCTTCGCCGAAGCAGCCAAGCAACTGGGTAATCCGCGCGCCTATCGGGTCGAAGTCATCGGTACCAGCAAGGGCATGATCAAAGGCTCAAGTGGTTTGAAGCTTGGCATTGATGAAACCTTCGAAACTTATAAAGGCAAGATCGACACCTTGCTTGTGGCCGGCAGCCCACATATCGACGAAATCGCGCATGACCCCGCGTTGCAAGATTGGCTACGTCGGCAAGCGAAATCCGTACGTCGTATCGGCTCAGTCTGTAGCGGTGCTTTTCTACTGGCCGCCGCTGGCCTTCTCGACGGGCGCCGTGTCACCACCCATTGGAATTCCAGCGCAAAACTCGCTAAGGAGCACCCGCAAACACACGTCGATCCGGATAGCATCTTTATCAAGGATGGCAACATCTACACTTCGGCGGGTGTCACGGCGGGCATGGACCTGGCTTTGGCGCTGGTCGAAGAAGATTACGGCAGAGAATTGGCGCTCAGCGTGGCCCGTGAAATGGTGATGTTCTTCAAGCGGCCTGGCGGGCAATCGCAGTTCAGCGCGCAACTAGCAGCGCAAACCGCCGAACGCAGCGTGATCCGAGACGTGCAGGATTATGTGGTGGAGCACCTGAAGGCCGACTTAAGCGTCCCCATCCTGGCCGCCCGCGCCGGTATGAGCGAGCGAAACTTCGCCCGTACCTTCAAGGCTGAAGCCGGTTCGACCCCGGCCGAATTTGTTGAACTGGCCCGGATCGATGCGGCCAGACGGTTGATCGAAGATTCTGACGTTTCACTCAAGCGCTTGGCCGATACAGTCGGTTATGCCAATACGGACGGGTTCCGAAGGGCATTTATGCGGCGTCTCGGAGTTGGGCCAAGTGATTATCGAAAGCGGTTTTCATTGATGTGATGCAAGAATGGCCCAATCGCTACGCATCACGATATTGATGGTGCGTCTACGGAGATATTTGATAGCGGCCGGCATTTTTATGCGCTTGCATCACCTTGGTGATTCATTTGCATAGGTCCAGTACTTCAATGTCCGCTCTTGGCCTATTTTGTTGAAAAAGTAGCTCCCCTGGCTGGCCTCCGGCAAAATCTCTGCATTGGCCGACGGGGGATCACACAGCATGATGGGACAGTTATCGAGTGGGCAGGAGCGACTGTTTTACTCGTTCAACCTTGAAGATCACATCCCAGCCAATCACCTTCTGCGCAGCATTGATCAATGTCTCGATCTGAGCGACCTGCGCCATTACCTCGCCGATTTCTATAGCCCGATTGGGCGTCCGTCGATTGATCCTGAACTGATGATCCGCATGCTGATCGTCGGCTACTGCTACGGTATTCGCTCAGAGCGGCGATTGTGCGAAGAGGCCCATCTGAACCTGGCATATCGCTGGTTCTGCCGGTTGAGCCTTGAGGATGAAGTCCCTAATCACTCGACCTTTTCCAAGAACCGACACGGCCGTTTTCGGGACAGTGATCTGTTTCGCTGGTTGTTCAATGAAGTGCTGCGTCGCTGCATGGACGCAGGCCTGGTTAAAGGCGAAGGCTTTGCCGTGGACGCCAGCATCATCAAAGCGGATGCCAGTCGGCAGCGCGGCGTACCGGGTGATGAACAGGTCAACTGGAGCGATCCGGCCCTGAGCACCCGCGCCGTGCGTGAGTACCTTGCAGGTCTCGATGAAGAGGCTTTGGTCGAAACGCTACCGAAGCGCCTGTCGCTGACGGATCCTCAGGCCCGCTGGACCGCTGCTCCAGGCGGCCCAGCTTTCTACGCTTACTCCACGAATTATCTGATCGATACCGAGCACGGCGTGATCATGGATGTGGAACCCACACCGGCTCATCGAACCGCAGAAGTCGAGAGCACCAAGACCATGATCGACCGGGTTGAAGCGCAGTTCGACATCAAGCCAGAGCGCCTCATTGGCGACACCGCTTACGGTACAGCGCTGATGCTGGCCTGGATGGTGGAGGAAAAAGACATCGAACCGCATGTGCCGGCGTGGGACAAAACTGAGCGCAAGAACGACAGCTTTTCGAGTAACGATTTCCACTGGAATGAAGAGGCCGAGGAATATCGCTGCCCAGCCGGCAACGTATTACGCAGCGAATGGCGAGCCTTCAAGAACGAGCGTTCGCACGTCACCAAAGCCAACACCATCATCTTCCGATCCAGACAGACCGACTGTGCTACGTGTCCGATGAAAGCCAAGTGCTGCCCGAACACTTCGATTCGTAAGATCGTCCGCAGCGTCCATGAAGCCGCTCGTGATGTGGCTCGACGCATCGCAGCGACGCCGGCGTATCAGCGCTCTCGCCACGAACGTAAAAAGGTCGAAATGCTGTTTGCCCACCTCAAGCGCATCCTGAAATTGGATCGCTTGCGACTACGTGGCATGAGTGGCGCGTCCGATGAATTCACGCTGGCCGCTGCGGTGCAGAACTTGCGACGGCTGGCCAAATTTTCATCTCAAGGGCCACCAGTCACGGGATAGGTGCGCCTGCACCAAGCAAAAAACCTCAAACTAACCCACTAACAGAGCAGCAAAAGCCAACGAAGGTCCGAAAAACCACTCAATGTGGTGAGTAGGGTCTCCGGTGGTGGTCGTGCTTGAGTTCAGGCGAGATGAAAATCCGACTTTTTCAACAGAATCGGCCGATTTCTGCCTGTCGCTACCGGCAGCTATAGGTCGAAACCGGTTAACCCACGGTAGAGAAATCAAGCCAGGCTTCAGCGAAGCCTTCCGCCAAGTTTTCTTTTTTGAGCGAAATTTCTGGGCAAGGTCTTCGGAAGTTTCCTTCAAGTTGTGGCGGTTTTCGTGAACTGGTGCGTAGTGAGTTCAATCGATAGGCTTTGGGAGTCACTGCATATTCAGTGGCAGGGTGTAGGAACCCTTCAACCTCCCAAAGACGACATAAGTGTCGACTTCTGATTTGCGGCTGCTGACTTGCGTCCGTAAAATCAGTTGCGGCGGCTGTGCGCGGGCACGCTTCGGCGTGGTCGAGTGTCTCTGGGGCTCGATATTCCTACCCCGCGTATAGCTGCCACCCATGCCTGTAGGAAGGCAAATGGCAGCTCCTATTTTTCCTGGAGTTTTAAAATGCCAACACTTCACCCCGATCCACCCTACGAAAAACCAATTCCCCACCCCGAAAACCGTTACATGGCGCTCACCAGTAACTGCAACGACATGCCCACGCTGTTCGTCGATACCCACGCGCCACTGGACATTCTGACCGACGCCGCCAGCTACCGAATCCGCGCCGTTACCCAAGTGCTTGAGAACCTGTCCATGCGTGGCTCAGTCGAATGCGACTCGATGATTCTCAGCGACTTTGCCTTGCTTTGTGCAATTCCATTGCGTGATGGGTGTGATGTGCTGGATGTGATTGGGCGGCGGTTGCGGGTTCGGTCTTCGGATTAGCGCCGAATGGCTTTTTGTGG
Organism: Pseudomonas sp. B21-015; assembly: GCF_024749285.1. NCBI lineage: Bacteria > Pseudomonadati > Pseudomonadota > Gammaproteobacteria > Pseudomonadales > Pseudomonadaceae > Pseudomonas > Pseudomonas sp. B21-015. Next base: position 4,568,882 of record NZ_CP087196.1, on the reverse strand, counting down.
CGAGGGAGCTTGCTCCCGCTTGAGTGCGAAGCACTCATGAAATCTGCGGTATAGCCGGATTTTTTAGGGCTGCTACGCAGCCCAGCGCGAGCAAGCTCGCTCGCCACAGGATGGGTGTTCAACCTTATCGACTGGCATTAGGGCAGGCCCCTTTGCCACTGGGTCGTGGGGGAGCAAGATCAAAAGATCGCAGCCTTCGGCAGCTCCTACGGGATGTACGGCAAATCATCGATGTCCGGCGACTAACGCTTCCTCGGTTGCCGGCACCGCCAGGCTATCAATTACATGCACGCTATACCCCGGCACATTCTTCGCGTGGTGTTTGGCCTGCGACGCCATCTCGGCTAATTGGCTGGCATCAAGCTGTCCGCAGGCCTGTGGATGTAAATGCACCACGCCGATGGACAGGGACAACAGCGGAAACTCCTGGCGTACGCCCTGGCGGTTGGGGGCGATGAAGCAGCCGGCTTCCAGGTGTTCGCTGCGGTAGAAGCGTCGGCATTGGCTGTGGAAGTCGTCCAGCAGTTGATTCAGGCGTTTGCGCCAGTCTTCCGGGCCGAGCACCAGCAGGAAGTCGTCGCCGCCGATATGGCCGACGAAGTCGCGGGTCGGGTCGACGCGGTCGTTCAGGCATTGCGCCAAACACAGTAGGACTTCATCCCCGCGGCCGTAGCCATAGATGTCATTGAAGGGTTTGAAGCTGTCGATGTCTACGTAGCAGATCACCGATTCCCGTTCCTGTTGCAGCAGCCGTGTCAGGCATTGCTGGATCGGTACGTTGCCCGGTAGCAGGGTCAGCGGGTTGGCGTAGCGGGCTTGCTGGATTTTCAGTTCGGTAATCAGTTTGAGCACGTCGATCACTCGGCCCAAGCCCAGATAGCTGCCGTTGAGGGTGATGATGAAGTCTTCTTCGATGCGCTGTCGGGCGCGGCTGGTGATCAAGCGGCTGACCTGTTGCAGCGACTGGCTCAGCTCCACGGCGAGGAAGTCGTCGCTCATCAGCCGGCTGATGGGTTTGCGGGCGAACAGGTCGGTGGCAAAGGGCTTGAGGAGGGCGTCCGAGAGGGAATGACGGTGGACGATGCCGCAGGGCTGGCCTTGCTCGTCGAGCACCGCCAGGGAGTTCAGGTTGGCTTGGCGGCGGAAGGCTTCCAGCACGGTGGCGGTTGGGGTGTCGCTGGTGACCGCCGGTTGGTCGTTGAGCAGGGCGCTGAGGTCACTGACTTCCTCGTTCAGTGTCGCTGCGGTGCTGTTGGGTTTGGGCATCAAGGTCCGGGTATCGCGGGGCGGATGCTCCTGGGGACGGCAGAGCAGATAGCCTTGCACGAGATCGACGCCCATTTCGGTCAGCACGGCGAGTTCCTCCGGCAATTCGATGCCTTCGGCGATCACTTTTGCCCGGGAGGCCTTGGCGATTTGCAGGATCGAACCGACGAATTCACGCTTGAGCGCGTCCTGATGAATGCCGTCGATAAAGTGCCGATCGATCTTGACGTAGTCCGGCCGCAATTCAGACCAGAGCCGCAAGCTCGAATAACCGGCCCCCAGATCATCCAGCGCAATGGAAAACCCCATCGCCCGATAGTGATGCAGGGCGGTTTGCAGTAACTGGAAATCGTCGGTCGGGGTCTGTTCGGTGAGTTCGATCACTACCTGGCTTGGCGGTATGCCGAAATCCTGCAGCAGTTGCAGGGTGCGGCCGGGTTGGTGGGCGGCTTCGAGCAGGGATTCCGGGGACACATTGAGGAACAGTTTGCCGGGCAGTTGCTGTTCATTGAAGCGTCGGCAAGCGCTTTGGCGACAAGCGATCTCCAGTTCGCTGAGGCGACCGGCCTGCCGGGCAACAGCGAACAGGGCAACGGGGGAGTGCAGCGGACTGTTGGAGGGGCCGCGGCTGAGGGCTTCGTAGCCGATGATACGTCGTTCGGAGAGGGAGATGATCGGCTGGAACAGGCTGTGCAAACCGCTTTGAGTCAGTATTGAGCTCAAGGCACTCAGCTGTTCGGTCGTGGTCATGGCGATCTCTGGCGATAAAAAAAGGACCGGGAGCGCAAAGCTCCCAGTCCTTTATTTCACGACAGAATGATGTCTGTTTGATGACGCTCCGGGGAGCATCAGTATTAAATTGCCATCATTCGGATTGCAACCACTCAGTGCTTGGCGACCGCGGTGTTGAGTTTCAAGTAATCCAGCAGAATCCGCCCGGTCTCGCTCAGGTAGGCGTCGTCTTCTGGCTTGGTCTTGTCCGGCTCGGCCGCGATGGCATCTTCGTCTTCTTTCTTCAGCTCTTTGAGCGGTTCTTCACCCTTGGCCTTGCGACGGATGTTTTCCATGGCCAGTTGCTTGGCTTCGATATCGGCGTGTTGTGCACGACGGTCGGCTTCATTGAGGCTGACAGTTCTTTCGGTCATCAGCTTCTGGGCCAAGGCCAGTTTGTCGCGAATGAACACGAACTCCGCGTCTTTGGCCGAACGCACGTCATGCTCGGACTTGAGCTGCGTGATGTACGGTTTGAACGGGTCGAGCGCCGGCTTGATGGCCGCGCGGATGGTGTCCCACGGCATGGCTTCCGGCAGGGCGCTTTCGCCGATTTCCTTGGTGTCGATGATCGACGGGTAATCGATGTCCGGCAGCACGCCCTGATGCTGGGTGCTCTGGCCGGAAACCCGGTAGAACTTGGCCAGGGTCAGTTTCAGCTCGCCATGGTTCAGCGGCTGAATGGTCTGCACGGTGCCTTTGCCGAAGGTCTGGCCGCCGATGATCAGTGCGCGATGGTAGTCCTGCATGGCACCGGCGAAGATCTCCGACGCCGAGGCGGACAAACGGTTGACCAGCAACGCCATCGGGCCTTTGTAGAACGCCCCCGGGTTTTCATCTTCCAGTACATCGACCCGGCCGTCGGCGTTACGCACCAGTACGGTCGGACCTTTGTCGATGAACAGGCTGGTCAGCTCGGTGGCTTCCTGCAAGGAGCCGCCGCCGTTGTTGCGCAGGTCGATGACCACGCCGTCGACCTTGTCTTTCTGCAGCTCGGTCAGCAGTTTCTTGACGTCGCGGGTGGTGCTCTTGTAATCCGGATCGCCGGCACGGAAGGCCTTGAAGTCCAGGTAGAAGGCTGGGATCTCGATGACGCCGAGCTTGTAGTCCTTGCCGTCCTGCTTGAGGTTGAGGACCGACTTCTTCACGGCCTGGTCTTCAAGTTTCACCGCTTCGCGGGTGATTGGCACGATCTTGGTGGTCTGGTCGTTCGGCGCATTGCTGGCCGGGATCACTTCCAGGCGCACCACGGTGCCTTTCGGACCACGAATCAGTTTGACCACTTCGTCCAGGCGCCAGCCGACCACGTCGACCATCTCTTTGTTGCCCTGGGCCACGCCGATGATCTTGTCGGCCGGTGCGACCTGCTTGGTCTTGTCGGCCGGGCCGGCAGGCACCAGACGCACGACTTTCACTTGATCGTTATCGCTCTGCAACACGGCGCCGATGCCCTCCAGGGACAGGCTCATGTTGATGTCGAAGTTCTCCGCGTTATCCGGCGACAGATAGTTGGTGTGCGGGTCGTAGGACATGGCGAAGGTGTTGATGTACGCCTGGAAGATATCTTCCGCGCGGGTCTGGTCCAGACGCGCCAGCTGATTCTTGTAACGCTTGGTCAGGGTTTCCTGAATCTGCTTCGGCTCTTTGCCGGAGATCTTCATCCGCAGCACTTCGTCCTTGACGCGTTTGCGCCACAGGTCGTCCAGCTCGGCGCTGGTCTTGAGCCAAGGAGCATCCTTGCGATCGACCAGCAAGGTTTCCTTGGTGGTGAAGTCGATCTTGTCGGCGCCCTTGTTCAGCTCGGCAAGGGCAAAGTCCAGACGCGCCTTTACGCGGTCCAGATAGCGCTTGTAGATGGTGAACCCGGCGTTCAGGTCGCCGCTCTTGAGGAAGTCGTCAAACTGGGTTTTCCATTTGTCGAATTCGGCAATGTCACTGGCCATGAAGTAGCTGCGCGATGGATCCAGCAGCTTGAGGTAGCTGTCGTAGATGATCACGGAGCGCGCATCGTCGAGCGGTGGCTTGCTGTAGTGGTGACGCTTGAGCAATTCGACGACGTTCAGACTGGCGATGACTTCGTCACGATCGGGCTGAAGCTTGTCCCAGCTGTTGGCTGCGAACGAATTGCTCGACATCGGCAAAAGACCGAGACCAATGACAAGCGCGAGGGCGGTGCTGGGGAAAAAATGCTTCATGCTGATTCGACGCAGGGACAATTGATCACGCATATTAGGCCGTCTTTGAAGTCGCCGGTTCCCACAAGGGCCGGTCGCATAATGCAAGAAAGCCCGGCGCTACAGCTACGGGCTCAGTCCAGACTCACTATGGAGGCACTGTGAAAGCATTGCAAGGCGTTGAGGGGCGAGTGGAGTGGGTTGAAGAGCTGAGTCCTACATGCGATGTAGGACAAGTTCGTATCCGAGTGGCGGCTGCAGGACTCAATCGCGCCGATTTGTTACAGAAAGCAGGCCTTTATCCGCCACCGCCGGGGGCCAGTCAGGTACTGGGTCTTGAGTGTTCGGGGGTGATCAGCGAGGTCGGTCCGGGCTCGTCCTGGCAGGTAGGCGATCGGGTTTGCGCCTTGCTGGCCGGGGGCGGGATGGCCGAAGAGGTAGTTGTCGACGGACGGCACGTGTTGCCGGTTCCCGAGGGGTTGTCCCTGGCCGAGGCCGCGGCATTGCCGGAAGTGTATGCGACCGTTTGGCTGAATTTGTTTCAATTGGCTGCAATCAAACCGGGTGAGAAAGTTCTTCTGCACGCCGGAGCAAGTGGAATCGGTTCAGCTGCCATTCAGCTGTGCAAGGCGTTTGGCAACCCGTGCTGGGTCAGCGTCGGCTCCGAGGAACGTCTGGCCTACTGTGAAGCGTTGGGCGCCCAGGGTGGCGTCGTGCGCAGCAAGGATCTGGACCGTTTGAATGATCTGGGCCCGTTCGACGTGATCCTCGATCCGGTGGGCGGTAATTATGCTGCACTGAACCTAAAGCTGCTGGCCCGCGATGGGCGTTGGGTGCTGATCGGTTTGATGGGCGGTCGTGAGGCGCAACTGGATCTGGCACAGGTGCTGGCCAAGCGTGTGCAACTGCTGGGTTCGACCCTGCGCAATCGCGACGAGCAGTTCAAGGCCGATGTGTTCAGCGATCTCAGCCAGCACGTCTGGCCGCTGTTTGCCGAAGGGCGGTTGAGCCCGCAACTGGCCAGGACGTTTGCGATAGAGGATGCCGAAGCGGCGTTTGCTGAGCTGGCGACCAATAAGGTGTCGGGCAAACTGGTGTTGGTGATCGACGAAAGCTTGAACTAACAACACTGAACCTGTGGGAGCGTGGCTTGCCCGCGATTTAGGCGACGCGGTGTGTCAGTTAAACCGCGTTATCGTTCATCGCGGGCAAGCCACGCTCCCACAAGGATCTGGTTACTTCCAGATATGGATTGGCCAGCCGGCTTTTTCGGCGTGTTCGAGCAGTACCGGATCCGGATTCACCACATGCGGGAAATCCACCTTCAGCAACAACGGCAAATCGTTGCGTGAATCGGAATAGAAGCTCGCGCCTTCCAGGTTCTCCTCTTGCGCATCCAGCCACTCCAGCAAGCGGGTGATCTTGCCTTCGCGGTAGGTCAGGGTGCCAACGGTGTTACCGCTGTATACCCCGTGCGCCAATTCCAGCTCGATGCCGAGAATTTCGTCGATGCCCAGACGGTCGGCAATCGGCCTGACCAGGTGCGTGCCCGAGGCCGAAATCACCAGGATCCGGTCGCCGGCCTTGCGGTGGGCGGCGATGGCTTTGGTGGCGTCGCTGAAGATGATCGGCTCGATGAAGTCTTCCACCCAGGGCGCCACCAAGTGCTCGACCTCTTGCGGTGTGCGACCGATCATCGGCTCCAGGCTGAAGGTCATGTACTCCTCCATGCGCAACTTGCCGTGGCTGTAAGCGTCCATCAGTTCGTTGTTCTGACGCATGAACGACTCGGGATCGACCCAGCCCAGGCGACCCATTTGCTCGCTCCAGAGGGTGGCGCAGTCGCCGTGGATCAGGGTTTCGTCCAGATCAAAAATTGCCAGGGCCATCAGTGCAGTTCTCTCTTCAACATCAGCAAGGTCATCAGGCTACCTCACACAGGGCCGTTGGATCGATGGAAAGTGCCAGGCGCTGACCATCGGGATGCAGGTCGGCCGCCGAGCGGTTCAGCACATCCACCACCAATTCCACGCCCCGGGCTTCTACCCGGTAGCGAATCACGTTGCCCAACAGGCTGTGGCTGCGCACTTGCGCGTCGAGTTCGCCGTTCAAGCTCAGCTCGATGGCTTCCGGGCGAATCGCGATGCGGTGGGTGATCGGCCGCTGCAGCAGTTTTGTCGCGCTGTCGGCATCCAGCAGGTTGTAGTTGCCGATGAAGCCTGCGGCAAAAACATCGACTGGCGCCGTGTAAAGGGTTTCGGCGTCGCCGCTTTGTACGATCTTTCCCTGATTCATCAGGAAGATTCGGTCAGACATGGTCAGGGCTTCTTCCTGATCGTGAGTGACGAAGATCGTGGTCAGGCCAAGTTCGCGCTGGATCTGACGGATCTGTTCGCGCAAGTGCTTGCGAATCCGTGCATCCAGCGCCGACAACGGCTCATCCAGCAACAGCAGGCGAGGCCGGGTTACCAGTGAACGGGCCAGGGCGACCCGCTGGCACTGGCCACCGGACAGTTGATGCGGATAACGGGCGGCGAAGTCGTTCAGCTCCACCAGTTTCAGCACTTCGGCGACGCGCTTGTGGCCGTCGTCGGCGTTGACCTTCTGCATGCGCAAGCCGAAGGCGACGTTCTGCTCCACGGTCATGTTCGGGAACAGCGCATAACTCTGGAACACCATGCCGATCCCGCGTTTTTGCGGGCTCAGCGGCACGAGGTCCTGGTCTTCAAGCAGAATCTTGCCGCCATCCACCGAGGTCAGCCCGGCGATGCAGCGCAGCAGGGTGGATTTGCCACAACCGGACGGGCCGAGCAGGGTGACGAATTCGCCCTTCTTGATTTCGCAGTTGATGTCGCTGAATACGGTAGTGCCTGCGTAGTTTTTCTGCAGGTGTTGGACGCTGACATAGCTCATTCGCTTTTGTCCTTGTTCAAGATATTGGCCGCCCAGGTCAGAACCAGCACAAAGAAGAAATAGGAAATCACCAGCGCGCTGGTGAAGTGGCCGCTGCTGTTGCGCATGTTGTTGAGGTAGACCTGCAGGGTTTCGTAGCGGGTGCCGACGAGGATGTTGGCGAACACGAATTCACCGAACAGGAACGAGAACGACAGCAACAACGCCACCATCAAACCCTTGCGCAGGTTCGGCAGCACCACCAGGAATGCCGCTTGCCAGGTGCTGGCGCCGAGCAGTTGCGCGGCGTCCATCAGGTCGCGCAGGTTGATCGCTTGCAGGTTGTTGGTGATCGCCCGGTACATGAACGGCAGCGCCACGGTGAAGTAGCAACCGATCAGAATCCACGGCGTACCGACCATCGCGAACGGCCCCGAGCCATAGAGCTGCAACAGCCCCACCGACGACACCACCGGTGGCACCGCGAAGGGCAGCAGGATCAGGATGTTCATCAGCGCGTCGAGTTTCGGGAAGTGGTAATGCACCACGAACAGCAGCGGCAGGATCAGCACCACCGACAGAATCAGCGAACCGATGCAGACCAGCAACGACTGGCCGAACGCATCGAGAAAGCGCGGATCGCTCCACAGCTGGATGTACCACTTGAAGGTAAAGCCGCTGGGCATAATCGTCGCTGACCAACTGCTGGCGATCGAGTAGATCAAGGTGCCGAGCAGCGGTAACAGCAGAATGGCAAACAGCAAATACACCACGACCCGGTGGTAGACACCGACGGGGCCCAGTTCAGCGCGAGACATGGTAGCTCCTCTTCAACAGCAACTGATGCACGATGGTCACCAGGGTCATCAACGCCACCAGCACCACGGCCAAGGCACTGGCCAGGTTCGGGTCGAGGGAAATGTCGCCGGAGACCATCGCCGCAATGCGGATCGGTAGCACGTTGAAGTTGCCGGTGGTCAGGGCGTAGACCGTGGCATACGCGCCGAGGGCGTTGGCCAGCAGAATCACGAACGTGCCCAGCAGCGCCGGGGTCAGCACCGGCAAACCGATGTGCCGCCAGAACTGCCAGCCGTTGGCGCCCAGCAAGGCGGCGGACTCACGCCAGTCTTCGCGCAGGGCATCGAACGCCGGGTAGAGCAACAGCACGCCCAGGGGGATCTGGAAGTAGGTGTAGAGAATGATCAGCCCGGTTTTCGAATACAGGTTGAAATCCTGAATGATCCCGGCCTGTTTGAGCATGATGGTGATACTGCCGTTGAACCCCAGCAAAATGATGAATGCGAAGGCCAGGGGCACGCCGGCGAAGTTGCTGGTCATGTTGGCGAAGGCGTTGACGAAGTTGCGCAGTTTCGAGTCGACCCGGCGCAGGGAGTAGGCGCCGAGTACGGCGATGATGATGCCGAACACGCTGGACCAGAAACTGATTTCGAGGCTGTACTGGATCGCCTGCAAATAGAACTTCGAGTTGAAGATTTTGCTGAAGTTGGCCAGGCCCCAGCCGAACTCTTCCGATTGCAGGCTGTTGATCATCACCCAGAGCAGCGGGGCGATCTCGAACACGATAAAGAACAGCGTGAAGGGCACCAGGCACAGAGCGGCCAGCCATTTACCACGGGTCATGGCGTTCACTTGAGCAGCTCCCGGCACACAGGTTTGTCGTGGGGCACGCCCAGCAGTTCGCAGACGGTGCCGCACAGTTCGGTTTGTTTCGGTGCGGCGCTGGCGTTGAAACTGAAGGCGTCGCCGAGGACGAACAGCGGCACTTCGCGTTCTTCGGATAGCAGGCCGTTGTGCGAGCGGTCGTTGTTCATGCCGTGGTCGGCGGTCACCAGCACTTGATAACCGGCGTCGAGCCAGCCTTGCAGGTAGTCGGCGAGGATGATGTCGGCCGAGCGGGCACTGTTGCGGTATTGCGGGGTGTCGAGGCCGTGCTTGTGCCCGGCGTCGTCGATATTCATGGGGTGGACCAATAGAAAGTTCGGCGTGTGGCGCAGGCGCAGGTTTTCCGCGTCGGCGAACAGGTGCGAGTCCGGGTAGTGGTCGCTCCAGTAGAAGTGACCGTACTGGATCGGCAGTTTCGGGTCGTCGGTGTGACGATCCCGGGCGGCCACGAACGGCGAACGGTTATACAACTCGCTGACCCAGTGATAGGCCGCGGCGGCGGTTTTCAGGCCGGCGTCGGTGGCGTAGTGATAAATGCTGCGCTGGCTGGACAGGCGCGAGACGTTGTTGTGAACGATGCCGCTGTCGATCGGCGTTACGCCGGTCAGGATGCATTCGTAAAGCGGGCGGGACAGGGCCGGCAATTCGCACTCCAGTTTGTAGAGCGCTGCGCGTCCTGCGCCAACGTAAGCCTGCAGATGCCCCATGGCGTGACGCGCGACTTCGTAATTGAGGCCGTCGAGCACGACAAGGATGACGTTGTGCTTCATAGGGGCTGGAACTCCGCAAAAACAGATGATTCAAGTACGCAACCAATCCCCTGTGGGAGCGAGCTTGCTCGCGATAGCGGTCTGACATTCAACATTGATGTTGGCTGACAGTCCCTCGTCGCGAGCAGGCTCGCTCCCACATTTGGATCACCATCAGATCCCCAGCTGGGGATCTACTGCATTACGGCATATTGATGATGACTTCTTCTTGCCACTTCTGCGGCAGCGCCTTGGAGGTCTTTTCCCACGCGTCGGCGTCTTTGATCGGCGTAACCTTTTTGTACTGCTCGTTAGGCAGCAGCTTGGCCTTGACCTCTTCCGGCAGTGTCAAGTGCTCGGCGCGAATCGGACGGGCGTTGCCTTTTGCCAGGTTGATCTGGCCGGCGTCGCTGAAGATGTATTCGCGGGCCAGCTTGGCGGCGTTCGGGTGCTTGGCGTATTTGTTGATGATGGTGGTGTAACCGGAAATCACCGAGCCATCGGATGGAATCAGCACGGTGTAGTCATCCGGATTCGCCATCTTGGCCTTGTAGCTCAAGCCGTTGAAGTCCCAGACCACGCCGACTTCGATTTCACCTTTTTCCATGGTGGCGATCGTCGGGTTGGCCATGGACAGGCGGCCTTGCTTGGCGATGTCAGCGAACAGCAACAGGGCTGGCTGAATGTTTTTCTCGTCACCGCCATTGGCGAGGGCGGCGGCCAGTACACCGTTGGCCGCTTGTGCGGCGGTGCTCACGTCACCGATGGAGACTTTGTATTTGCCGGTCTTGAGGTCGGCCCATTTGGTCGGCGCCGCGGAACCGTGCAGCAGTTTTTTGTTGACGATGAACGCGATGGTGCCGGTGTAGGCCAGCGCCCAGTTACCGTCCTTGTCCTTGGCCCAATCCGGAACCTGTGCCCAGGTGGTGGGTTTGTAAGGTTGCACCACGCCTTGCTTGACCGCGATCGGGCCGAAGGCGGCACCGACGTCACCGATGTCGGCAGTGGCGTTGTCTTTTTCGGCGGCGAACTTGGCGATTTCCTGGGCCGAGCTCATGTCGGTGTCGATGTGTTTCAGGCCGTATTTCTTGGCCAGGTCTTCCCAGGTGCCTTTCCAGTTGGCCCAGTCATCGGGCATGCCGACGCTGTTGACGGCGCCTTCCGCTTTCGCAGCGGCTTCGAGTGTTTTCAGATCGGTATCCGCCGCCATGGCGGCAGTGCACAGGGCAATGGTCGAGCCTAACAGTGATGCCAGGAAAAACTGTTTCATCCGAAGCTCCTTTGGGCGTTTTCAACGCTGCGATTGCGGTTGTGTTGGTCTAGGTCAGCAATACCTGAGCCAATTTAGGCGTCCTGGATGACATTTTGATGTCGACGACCGGTCGGCCTGAATTTTCTGCGCTCGGATACGTGGGGTGCGAGATAAGCGTAGACCATGGCTAAAGGGCTGATATGAAAGGGACTTGGCCATAAAATTGCAGGTGTCTGGCACAACCGTTCGGCGGCTTTGTCATCTGCCAGTCATGTGCAGTGCCTAGGCTTGCAGGCAGTTGATGGAGCCCGGATTCAATCGCGGTTCTGCCCTGAAACAGTGCTGGTCTAGTCCAGATAGGTAACGTTGATGCGCATCGAGACAACCAAAGCGGTGACAGCGATCGGGCAGGTTCTGCAAGAACAGCTCGACCACGGTCTGTTGGCGCCCGGGAGCAAGTTGCCGGCCGAGCGCAAGCTCAGTGAGTTGTTCGGTACCACGCGGATCACCGTGCGTGAGGCCTTATTGCAGTTGGAGGCCCAGGGCCAGATTTATCGCGAGGAGCGGCGCGGCTGGTTCGTGTCGCCCCCGCGGCTGGCTTATAACCTGATGCAGCGCAGCCACTTTCACGCGATGGTCAGTGCCCAGGGGCGAGTGCCGTCCACCGAGGTGATTTCAGCGCGGTTGCAGCCGGCGTCGGCGGCGGTGTGTGCGTGGTTGCAGTTGCCGGCGCTGTCGAGTGTGATCCAGATCTGCCGCTCGCGACGGATTGACGGGCGATTGGTGCTGTATGTGGAGCATTACCTGAACCCGCAGTTTTTTCCGGGGATTCTGGACTTCGATCTGAATCAGTCGATCACCGAGCTGTATGCACGGCACTATGATTTGCACTATGGGCGTGTGCGTTTCGAGATTGTGCCGACGGCGTTGTCGGTGGATGCGGCGGCGGCTTTACGGGTGTCGGTGGGGAGCCCCGGGTTGCGGATTGTCCGGGTCAATTATGATCAGCATGGACGCTTGATCGATTGTGACCTGGAGTTTTGGCGTCATGATGCGATTCATGTCGGGGTGGATGTGGTCTGATTGTTTGATCTTGCGTAGGCGCGAGGATTTTACTCGTTGAGTTTGGCGAGGATCTTGTAGATCACGGTGGCGAGGATCATCAGCATGCCGACCCACATCGCGAACACACCGGCGTTCTTGTCGCGAAAGTTGAAGCCGATGGCCAGCATGATCATCCCGGACAGAATCGGGATCAGCATGGCGTGAAACGCAGACATCGAGATCATGGTGCCAGCCTTGTCGGAGGGTGTACTGCAAGTCTAGGCGGCTTTCGGGCGGGCGTTGGTGATGTGTGGCGTAGGAGCTGCCGAAGGCTGCGATCTTTTGATCTTGATTTTCAGCACATTTGAATACGCCAAAAGATCAACATCAAAAGATCGCAGCCTTCGGCAGCTCCTACGGGGGACTGCGTTCTTACGGCAATTCGTGGCAGGCGTAAAACGCGCTCAGCACTTTGACCAGATGCGCCAGGTCATGGCTGCCGCACAGCTCACGGATCGAGTGCATGGCGAACGTCGGCAGGCCGATGTCCACGGTGCGTACGCCCAGATGGCTGGCGGTGATCGGGCCGATGGTCGAGCCACAACCCATGTCGCTGCGCACCACGAAGCTCTGCACCGGTACTTCTTCGGCCATGCACAAATGGCGGAAGAACCCGGCGGTTTCGCTGTTGGTGGCGTAGCGCTGGTTGCTGTTGACCTTGATCACCGGGCCGGCGTTGAGTTTCGGGCCATGGTTGGCGTCGTGCTTGTCGGCGTAGTTCGGGTGCACGCCGTGGGCGTTGTCGGCCGAGACCAGCAGGGATTTCTGAATGGTCCGTACGAATTCATCCCCTTCGGGCAACAGACGGCGCAGGGTCTGCTCAAGCATCGGACCGTCGGCGCCACAGGCCGAGCAGGAACCGACTTCTTCGTGATCGTTGCAGACCAGCACACAGGTTTCGTCGGTTTCGGCCGTCAGCAACGCTTGCAGGCCGGCGTAGCACGACAGCAGGTTGTCCAGGCGTGCGCCAGCGATGAAATCGCCATGCAGGCCGATGACAGCAGCGCTTTGGGTATCGTAGAAACTCAGCTCGTAATCGAGCACCACGTCGGCGTTCAGGCCATGTTCGCGGGCCAGTTGATCGGTGAGCACGGCGCGGAAGTCCACGCGTTCGTCACCGGCAAATTGCGCGAGAATCGGCGGCAGTTCGGTCTGGGCATTGATCGCCCAGCCCATGTTGGCTTCACGGTTAAGGTGAATGGCCAGGTTCGGAATGATCGCGATCGGTGCCTTGAAATCGATCAATTGGCTCTCGACCTTGCCATCACGGCGGAAGGTCACGCGGCCGGCCAGGGACAGATCGCGGTCGAACCAAGGCGCCAGCAGTGCACCGCCATAGACTTCGACACCCAGTTGCCAGAAGCCTTGGCGTTGCAGCTCCGGCTGGGGTTTGACCCGCAGGCACGGGCTGTCGGTGTGCGCGCCGACCAGGCGGATGCCGCCATGCAGGGGCGAATGACGGCCCATTTTGAACGCGACGATCGAAGAGTCGTTACGGGTGACGTAGTAACGACCGTTGGCTTCGGTGTTCCACGGCTCGCGCTCGTCGAGGCGCACAAAGCCGGCGGCTTCCAGACGCTGAACAAGGCTGGCGGTGGCATGGAACGGGGTAGGGGAGGCCTTGAGGAAATCGATCAGGCCTTGGTTCAACTCTTCGCGCATAAGCAGCTCCAGACAGCAGTGGCGCAAGTCTAACGTATTGGCCGCAGAATTGGCGGCGGGCTGCTGCTGTGGAAGGTCCCTTGTGGGAGCGAGCCTGCTCGCGAAGGCGGCGTTTCAGTGACATCCATGTTGCCTGTCCCTGCGCCATCGCGAGCAGGCTCGCTCCCACATTTTTTCGGTTGTTGCTCTAGAACGGTGCCGGGCACTCGAAACGCAAGCGTTCGCCGCTTTGCGGATGAGTGAAACTGAGCATGCTCGCGTGCAGACACAGGCGTGGCCAGGCGGCCAGGGCTTGCGGATGGGCGTAGAGCCCGTCACCCAACAGCGGATGGCCGATGGAGAGCATGTGCACGCGCAACTGGTGGGAGCGGCCGGTGATCGGCGTCAGCTCGACGCGGCACCAGTCGCCGCAACGCTCCAGCACGCGCCAGAAGGTCAGGGCATGCTTGCCGAATTCGTGGTCCACCACATGACGTGGCTTGGTCGGCGGGTCGTAGCGCAGGGGCAGGTCGATGCTGCCACTGTCCAGTTCCGGTTGTCCCCAGCACAGGGCGGTGTAGGCTTTTTCGGTTTCTCGGTCGTGAAATTGCCGAGACAGCTCACGATGAGTGTCCGGATCACGGGCCAACAGAATGATGCCGGAGGTTTCCCAGTCCAGCCGATGAACTATTCGCGCTTCCGGGTAGCCGTTTTCTTGCAGGCGGGTAATCAGGCAGTCCTTGTTGTCATCGGCCCGGCCAGGGACAGAGAGCAGCAGGGTCGGCTTGTCCACCACCAGTACGGCGGCGTCCTGATGGATGATACGGATGTTGGACAACGGCATTAAAACAGCCTCGTAACAAACGCCAACGGCGGCTCAGAACCTCCATTGTCCCGTGTAGGGGCTGCCGCAGGCTGCGATCTTTTGATTTTGCTTTTAAAACAAGATCAAAAGATCGCAGCCTGCGGCAGCTCCTACACAGGCTCAAAGGTTCTGAGCCGCCGTGGCTCCCGCCGGATCGACTCAGCGATCTGGCAGGGTGATATTGAGTTCCAGGATCGAGCAGCTGCCCTGGTTTTCCAGAGCGACGTGCACGTCATCGGACCCGATATTGACGTACTTGCGGATCACTTCCACCAGTTCCTTCTGCAGGGCTGGCAAGTAGTCCGGCGTACTGCGCTGGCCGCGTTCATGCGCCACGATGATCTGTAGACGCTCTTTCGCTACCGACGCGGTGCTGACCTTTTTACTGGCACGAAAGAAGTCAAAAAGGTTCATTACCTACCTCCAAAAAGTCGCTCGAAGAATCCCTTCTTCTCGACATCAAGGAACCGGTGTTCGCGATTTTCGCCCAGCAGGCGGTCAACGGTATCGCTGTAGGCCTGACCAGCGTCGCTCTGGTCGTCGAGAATCACCGGAATACCCTGGTTGGATGCCTTGAGCACCGCCTGGGATTCAGGGATCACGCCGAGCAATGTCACCGAGAGAATATCCTTGACGTCTTCGACACCGAGCATTTCGCCCTTGCTGACACGTTCTGGATGGTAGCGGGTGATCAGCAGGTGTTCCTTGATCGGGTCTTCGCCTCTTTCGGCACGACGGGACTTGCTGGCCAGCAGGCCCAGCATGCGGTCCGAGTCACGTACGGAGGAAACTTCCGGGTTGGTCACGACAATCGCTTCGTCGGCGAAGTACATGGCCAGGTGGGCACCTTTCTCGATACCGGCCGGGGAGTCGCAGACCACGAAATCGAAGTCTTCCTTGAGCTGCATCAGGACTTTTTCCACGCCTTCGACGGTCAGCGCGTCTTTGTCGCGCGTCTGGCTGGCGGCCAGGACGTAGAGGTTTTCCAGGCGTTTGTCTTTGATCAGGGCCTGTTGCAGGTTGGCTTCGCCGTTCACCACGTTGACGAAGTCATATACCACGCGGCGCTCGCAACCCATGATCAGGTCGAGGTTACGCAAACCGACGTCGAAGTCGACGATTACTGTTTTGTGACCACGCAGAGCGAGGCCGGTACCGATAGCGGCGCTGGTGGTGGTCTTACCCACACCACCCTTGCCGGATGTAACCACGAGAATCTTGGCCAAGGTGTTTTACCCCTAAGGAAAAAGGACGTTTAGCCCCTGAAAAACATCTCTTGAAAAACTACTGCAGTCGGACAGCCTTGGCTGGAATCCGGTTCTGAGCGGTGCTTACCCCCGGTAAACACTGCTTTTGGCCTTTTTCCTACTTCGTTTGAGCCGTTTTCGCTACGTTTTAGAGATGCTTGGAAAATGCGGCAGTATCCGTTAAAGCCGAATGATGTTCAACACGTCGCCCGACAGGCTGACTTGTACGCCCGCGCCCCACAATGGATCGCGACGCAGATCTTCGGAAACCTTGTAGTGGCCGGCGATGGAGACCAGTTCAGCGGTCATTTGCTGACAGAAAATCCTGGCTTTCGTGTCGCCTTTGACGCCGGCCAAGACACGACCGCGCATCGCGCCGTATACATGGATATTCCCATCGGCGAGAAGTTCCGCCCCCGGGCTGACCGACGAAATCACCACCAGATCGCTGCCCTGGGCATAAATCTGCTGGCCACCGCGTACTGGCGAGGTAATGATTTTCGTCGGTTTGATGGTCGGTTCCGGTGGTTTTTCCGGTTTTTTCGCAACGACGCCTTCGAGCGGGTCGAGCGGGCGCTCACGGGCACCGGACGGCGGCAGCACCGGCAGATCGACGGCGATGGCCGCTGCGATGTCTTCGATGCGGCTGGCGCGGATCGCCAGGGTGCGCAGGCCGTGCTGACGGCAGATGCGCATCAATCCCGGCAGGTCGACCGAGCCTTCGCTGGCCGGGAGTTTGTCCAGGGCCAGTACCAGCGGCGCGTTGCTGAAGAAGTTGGGCGCCTGGGCGACTTTGGCGGCCAGTTGCCGATCAAGGCTCTCAAGGTCGTTACGGGCCAGTTCCAGCACCGTAATGGCGAGCATGCTGCCCTTCAACTGGAACACGGGATCTTGGTCTAGCGGTTCGGTTTGGCTCATGGTCGGCATACAACGGCTTGTCACTAAAAGTGCCGAGACTTATAACGAGAACGCCCGCGGGCCGCAAGCCGGGTCGAACGATGTAGAATGCGCGGCCACTGTCTTGACGGAACCTTTAATGGATCGCCCGCGTTTTCGAACAGCATTTCTTTCTCCGCGTTTCTGGCCGCTGTGGTGTGGCCTGGGGCTGTTGTGGCTGATTGTGCAATTGCCGTATCCGGCGTTGCTGTCGATCGGTCGCGCCCTGGGTGCATTGATGTATCGGGTGGCCGGCGACCGACGGCGCATTGCCAAGCGCAATCTTGAGCTGTGTTTCCCTGAAAAATCCGCTGCCGAGCGCAAGCGCCTGCTCAAGCAAAACTTCGCGTCCACCGGGATCGCCTTCTTCGAGATGGCCATGAGTTGGTGGTGGTCGCGCAAGCGTCTGGCGAAACTGGCTCATGTCGAAGGCCTGGAGCATTTGAAGCAGGCCCAGACGGAGGGCAAGGGCGTGATTCTGATGGCCGTGCATTTCACCACGCTGGAAATCGGTGCGGCGCTGCTCGGTCAGCAGCACACCATCGATGGCATGTACCGCGAACACAAGAATCCGCTGTTCGACTACATCCAGCGTCGTGGCCGCGAGCGGCACAACCTCGACTCGCTGGCGGTGGAGCGCGACGACGTGCGTGGCATGCTCAAACTGCTGCGGGCAGGGAGAGCGATCTGGTACGCACCGGATCAGGACTACGGCGCCAAGCAAAGTATCTTCGTGCCACTGTTCGGGATTCAGGCGGCGACTGTCACCGCCACCAGTAAATTCGCACGGCTGGGCAAGGCGCTGGTGGTGCCGTTCACCCAGGAGCGCCTGGCTGACGGCAGCGGTTATCGGTTGGTGATTCACGCGCCGCTCGAAGGCTTTCCCGGCGAGACGGAAGAGGCTGACTGCATTCGGATCAACCAGTGGGTCGAAAGTGCCTTGCGCGAATGTCCGGAGCAATACCTCTGGGCGCATCGCCGCTTCAAGAGCCGTCCACCGGGCGAGCCGAAGCTGTACGTCAAACGCGGTTGAGTCACCGACCCCTTTAAGCACCATGGAGTGTTGCAATGAGTTCTGCTGAACCGGTTACAGGGTTGATTCTTTCCGGCGGTGGGGCTCGGGCGGCCTATCAGGTGGGCGTGCTCGCGGCGATTGCCGAGCTGCTGCCGATGGGGGCGGCGAATCCGTTTCCGGTGATCGTCGGCACCTCGGCCGGTGCGATCAACGCGGTCAGCCTGGCCAGTGGAGCAATGGACTTTCGTGGCGCGATCGAGCGTCTGACGGCCTTCTGGCAAGGTTTTCGCAGCCATCTGGTATTACGCAGCGATTGGCCGGGGGTGATTCATCAGGCCACCCGTTTTGTCAGTCACAACCTGATGGGCATTGGTTCGCCGGTGCCAGTGGCCCTGCTCAACAGTTCGCCGCTGCGCCGTTTGCTCAATCACAAACTGCACATGCCCGGGATTGCCGAAGCGATCGCGCAAAAACAATTGAAGGCGGTGGCGGTCACGGCGTTCGGTTATGAGTCCGGTCAGGCTGTCACGTTTTATCAGGGCGGCGGCACCATCGAGTCCTGGTTGCGCCATCGGCGAATCGGCGTACCGACTCAATTGAGCGTCGACCATCTGCTCGCCAGTTCGGCGATTCCGTTGCTGTTCGCACCGGTGAAAATCGGCGAAGAGTATTTCGGCGATGGCGCAGTGCGCCAGTCGGCGCCGATCAGCCCGGCCCTGCACCTGGGCGCCAGCCGCGTGCTGGTGGTGGGCGTCAGCGGCAACCCGCGCGGCGTCGACCCGCAACAGCCGCTGCAACGCGCCTACACCGGTCAGCAGCCGACCCTGGCGCAGATTGGCGGGCACATGCTCAACAGTACGTTCATTGACAGCCTGGAAAGTGACATCGAGTTGTTGCAGCGTCTGAATCAGTTCAGCCATCTGCTGCCCGACGGCATGTCGAGTCGTGCATTGGGGGCGGCGCCGGTGGAGGTGCTGGTGATTTCGCCGAGTCAGCCGATCGATGAAATTGCGGCGCGGCATCGGCAGGAATTACCGGCGGCCTTGCGTCTGTTTTTACGCGGGCCGGGGGCGACCAAGACCAGCGGGGCGGGGGTGCTGAGTTATCTGTTGTTCGAGGCGGGGTATTGCAGCGAGTTGATCGATCTGGGGCGGCGCGATGCCTTGGCCAAGCGGGATGAGTTGTGCCGGTTTCTGGGGTTGATGGAGCCTGCGGTGCCGGCTTGAGATTGGCGGTGTGGCTGTTCGCGGGCAAGCCACGCTCCCACAGGTTTTGTGTCGTTCGCCGATGATGTGAACGACACAGAACCTGTGGGAGCGTGGCTTGCCCGCGATGCTTTTTGCGATCAGAAGTGGAACTTCACCAGCAAGCTCGTATTGCTTTGATCGGTCTTGAAGGCCTGGCTGTCCTTGATCCCGTACTTGTCGGACCAGTAGTCGTACTCGACACCCACATACAACTGCTTCTCGCCAATGTTCAAGGCTTTGCCCAAGTCGTATTTGATCTGTGGGTTGAAGTGCAGGTTGGCGTGGTAGGTGCCTTTGCTGTTCTGGTCGTTGTCGACCACCCAGTCCATGAAACCATCGATCAGGATGTTCGAATCGCCGACAGGAATGGTGTAGGCCCAGACCGGGGTGATCTGCCAGACGTTGTCACCCGGGCGGCTGCCTTCGGTGTGGCGCTGGTAGAAGTTCAGCTGGAAGTAGTCGAACCCGGGAATTGCCAGGTCAAAACCCGGACCGATCAGGTAGGACTCGGTATCACCTTCACCGAACTCGTACGTCATCGCCAGCAGTACGTCCTTGACCGGACCGAATTCCAGCTTCTGGTCGAAGATCTTGCCAAACGACAAGCGCGGGCTGATTTCGCCGTAATAGGTGTTCGAGCCAACGCCGCTGTCGTCCTTGCCGTTGTAGAAAATCTTGTCGACGAACACGAAGTTGTCCCCGTATTTCCAGGCATCGGCGTGCTCGAAGGTGACGGTTTGCTGAATGCGCGGGTTGACCTGGAAGTCCTTGCCGTAGAGGTAGGTCAGGCTGTTGTTCTGCCATTGCAGCAAGTCGCCGGCCATTGCCTGGCCCCCGGCCAGCAAGGATCCCGCGAGCATCAGGCTGGTGCACGTACGTTTCATTCGGTTGCTCCCAAAAAGTAGGTGGTTCCACGTTGTTTTTCTAAGGTCGGCGCTCTGGTGTGGCGCCTTTTCTTGCTGCGGTAAAAAGTCATCCAGTCGGTCAGCTTTGGTGCTGTTAGCAAGAGCTGAGCCAAGGCTTTAAAAAAGCCAAAAAACGCCCGTTCGGCTGTTCGAAAACAGTCGATTGAGTGTCAATTCGGGTTGCCTTGGTGCGGTCCAGAGCCGGGGTAAGTTGGCTTTCTGGTCAGGAATTAAATCTGCGCTTTTTTTTAGACCGGATTCGGACGGCCGCGGAGAATGCCGACTCCCGTGCCACGGCTCAAGTGCCCCGCAACAGAGCACTGGCGACAGGTTTGGGGCACGGTTGTAGGCAGTCAGGCCGACGCTGCCAAGCGACAGGCTTGTCTGGGGATTAATCATCTGTTGCTCCCTCTTGTTTTTATTGTTTGAGGTGCACTGTGATAAGGGGGCTTGCCCTGATGTGAGGGCGAACCCCTCGTCACAGGTTCAGATCAATGCGGCCACTCGCGGGCAAGCCTCGCCCCTGCAAGGTCAATGCAAATCCTGTAGGAGGAGGCGTGCCCGCGAAGCTTTTGCTACTTAATGGGTCGCAGCGCCCTGAACAATCCACGCACCGATCAGGTCACGTTCCTGCTGGGTCATCTGGGTGATGTTGCCCAGTGGCATGATCTGGCTGGTGACGGCTTGAGCCTGAATGCGAGCGGCGTTTTGGCGGATCTGTTCTGGCGTGTCGAACATCACGCCGGCGGGTGCCGCACTGAACAGCGGGCTGGTGGGTTTGGCCGAGTGACAGACCGCGCAACGCTCCTGAATGACGCTGTGAACCTTGTCGAACGTCGGGCCCTGATTCGAGGCTTGGGCCGGTGCAGCGGCAGGTGCAGCGGGTTTTGCAGCTTCAGGTTTGGCACCACCGCCAAGGGCGGTTTCTGGCAGCGGCTGGTACTCGATAGTCCCAGGTGCCTTGGCCACTTCAGGCGCGCTGGACATCGGCGCCGGCCCCGTGACGTACGCCAGGCAAATCATGCCAACTGCCGCGACGGGCAGGGTCCAGGCAAACTTGTGGCTGTCATGACGGGTGTTGAAGTAGTGACGCACCAACACCGCCAGCACCGCGATCCCGGCCAGGATCAGCCAGTTGTATTGGCTGCCGTAGGTGCTCGGGAAGTGGTTGCTGATCATGATGAACAGCACCGGCAAGGTGAAGTAGTTGTTGTGCCGCGAACGCAGCAAGCCTTTGGCCGGCAGCGCCGGGTCGGGCGTGCGGTTCTCGGCAATCGCCGCCACCAATGCGCGTTGGGCCGGCATGATGATGCGGAACACGTTGCCGACCATGATGGTGCCGATGATGGCGCCGACATGCAGGTACGCACCCCGACCGCTGAACACTTTGCTGAAGCCGTAAGCGGCGCCGATGATCAGCACGAACAGGATGAAGCCCAGCAGGGCAGGGCGTTTGCCCAGGGCCGAGTCGCAGAGGAAGGAGTAGATGAACCAGCCGATGAACAGCGAGCCGAGGCCGATGGCTACGCCTTCAGGGCCGCTCAGGGTGCTGCCCGGTGCCAGCAGGTACAGCGTCGGGTTGGAGTAGAACACCACGCACAGCAGCGCGATCCCCGACAGCCAGGTGAAATAGGCTTCCCATTTGAACCAGTGCAGGTTGTCCGGCATGGTCGGTGGAGCCAGTTTGTATTTTTCCAGGTGGTAGATGCCGCCGCCGTGGATCGCCCACAAATCGCCCGCCAGCCCGTTTTTCGGGTTGACCCGGTTGAGGTTGTTTTCCAGCCAGACGAAATAGAACGATGCACCGATCCAGGCCACGCCAGTGATCATGTGAACCCAGCGCACGCTCAGGTTCAGCCATTCCAACAGATGTGCTTCCACAGTCTTTACCTCTCGCCCGTCACTTTTGTTGTCAAGTGATCGGACTCTTCTCTTATTGGTGGGGGGCGAGGATCAAACACTCATCCTCTTTGAAAAAATGCTCATCGCAGTTGTTGCCTGTGCCACTGCGATCAACCACCAGGAAGTCATCCCGCTTTTCGATCGTCAGCACCGGGTGGTGCCAGACGCCGCGATGGTAATTAATGCCCTGCCTGCCGTTGGTGACGAAGGCGCGGACCAAGCCTGATACAGGTTCATCGCCAAGTGGCGCGACCACGATCAGAAAGGGGTTGCCGAGCAGCGGAATGAAAGCCTGGCTGCCCAGCGGATGACGCTCCAGCATGCGGACGGTCAGCGGCATGTCCTGCGCGTCGGCGCGGAAGATGCTGATGATCGCCTTGTCCTCTGGCGTGGCGGTTTCGACCACAGCCAGTTTGTGAAAGCGCATGGTCGAACCGTTGTTGATCATGAAGTGATCGCTACCGTCGGTTTCGATCACGTCACCGAAAGGGGCGAAGGCTTCTTTGGTCAGCGGTTCAATCGTCAATGTGCGCATGCTGGTCTTCTTAATCTTTTGAATTTGATCGTTCCCACGCTCTGCGTGGGAACGCCGCCATGGACGCTCCGCGTCCACTGTGACGCGGAGCGTCACGGTATGCATTCCCACGCAGAGCGTGGGAACGATCATCGCAATCTTACTTCGCGACCTTGCCCAAAACGCGCAGGCGGCTCACACCACCATCCGGGAACACATTCAGGCGGATGTGGGTGATCGGGCCCAGTGCCTTGATCTGCTCGGCGAAGGTGTGTTCGGCGTGCATTTCCAGCTTCTGGCTCGGCAGCAATTCGCGCCAGAACAGCGATTGGGTTTCGATCTGGCTGTCGGTGCCGCCTTTCACGAATGCACCCTGGATCGAGCACGTGTCCGGGTAGTTGCCCTTGAAGTGCAGGGTGTCGACGATGACTTTCTCGACCTCGCCGGCATGACCCAGTGCGACGATCACCCAGTCATTGCCCGGCGTGCGACGACGGGCGGTTTCCCAGCCATCGCCCATGTTGATGCCACGGCCCGGGTTGAGGATGTTGCTCATGCGGCCGAAGTGTTCGTCGGAGCAGGCCAGCGCACGGCCACCGTTCAGAGCTGCGGCCAGGTCGACCTGTTCGTTGTCGCCCACAGCTGACCAGTCGCGGAACGGAATGCCGTACACACGCAGACGGGCCACGCCGCCATCCGGGTAGATGTTGAAGCGCAGGTGGCTGAAGGCCTGGTCGTTGGTGATTTCGTGGTAGTGGTGGCTGTTGCCTTGCAGCTCGACGGCCGACAGCACTTCAGTCCACTGGGTGTTTTCGTCCGGCTCGCCGGAGGTCAGGAAGCAGGCTTCCAGGGAAGCCGACGGCGGGAAGTTGCCGGTGAAGAATGAAGTGTCGATGTCCACGCCTTTGATCGAGCCCGGTACGCCCAGGCGGATCACCGCGCTGTCGTAGCCTTCGAAGCGCTTGCGGCGCGACTCCCAGCCGTCCATCCACTTGCCGTTGTCATCGAACACGCCCTCCTTCCACACGGCCGGGGTCGGTTGGAACAGACGGTTGGCATCTGCGAACCAGTCATCGGTGACCGAGATGATTTTGGTGCCCAGGCGGGCGTCGGCCAGGTTGACGAACTTCTCGAAAGGTACGGCGTAAGCTTTCATTCTTCTTGTCTGCCTTTAAATAAGTTGGCTTGGGATGCTTGCAGGGCCCTGGGTACTTTTCGCGTTTAAGAGCACTCGGGCCAAGCTCGCTTATAGGGTCAGTAATCGGAACAACGCGATCTTGTTGATCTCCGCCAGCGCGCATTTGAATTCGGTGTCGACCGAGTTGTGAATGCGCGTTTCGAACGCCGCGAGGATCTGATGCCGGTTGCTGCCTTTTACCGCCATGATGAAGGGAAACTTGAACTTGGCTTTGTAGGCGTCGTTCAGCTCGGTGAAGCGTTGAAACTCATCGCTCGAGCATTGGTGAATACCGGCGCCAGCCTGTTCATGGGTGCTGGCTTCGGTCAGTTGGCCCTGGACGGCCGCTTTGCCGGCGAGGTCCGGGTGAGCGTTGATCAGGGCCAGTTGGCTTGTGTGATCAGCGCTCAACAAAATGTCGCTCATGCGCTGGTGCAGGGTTTCGATGTCGTCGATCGAAGCGTCCACGCCCAGGTCGAAGGCCTTTTCGGCCACCCATGGCGAGTGTTCGTAGATGTCGGCGAAGGCGGCGACAAACGCGTCGCGGCTCAAAGTCGATGGCTTCAGGGTTTGGAAGTGGCTCATGTCGCAGCCCCTTGATACGGGTGGGTTTCGTGCCAGTGGCGAGCGATGTCGACGCGACGGCTGAACCACACCTGTTCATGACTTTTAGCGTATTCGATAAAGCGTTTGAGCGAGGCCAGGCGCGCCGGGCGGCCAATCAGCCGGCAGTGCAGGCCGATCGACAGCATCTTCGGCGCATCGCTGCCTTCGGCATACAGCACGTCGAAGGCGTCTTTGAGGTATTCGAAAAAGTCGTCGCCCTTGTTGAAGCCCTGGACCTGGGTGAAACGCATGTCGTTGGTGTCCAGGGTGTACGGAATCACCAGGTGCGGCTTGCCGGTCGGGTTGTTCGGTTCCCAGTAGGGCAGGTCGTCGTCGTAGGTGTCGCAGTCGTAGAGGAAACCGCCTTCTTCCATCACCAGCCGACGGGTGTTCGGGCCGGTGCGGCCGGTGTACCAGCCCAACGGGCGCTCGCCGGTGATTTCGGTGAGGATGCGGATCGCTTCGAGCATGTGCTCGCGTTCCTGCGCTTCGTCCATGTACTGGTAGTCGATCCAGCGATAGCCGTGGCTGCAGATTTCGTGGCCGGCCTCGACCATCGCGCGGATCACGTCCGGGTGGCGCTGGGCGGCCATGGCCACGGCGAAGATGGTCAGCGGGATGTCGAATTCCTTGAACAGTTTCAGAATCCGCCAGACGCCGGCACGGCTGCCATACTCGTAAAGGGATTCCATGCTCATGTTGCGCTCGCCTTGCAGCGGCTGCGCCGAGACCATTTCCGAAAGGAAGGCTTCGGACTCTTTATCGCCGTGAAGGATATTGCGCTCGCCACCTTCCTCGTAGTTGAGCACGAAGGACAAGGCGATGCGGGCATTGCCCGGCCAGTGTGGGTGAGGAGGGTTACTGCCGTAACCGATCAGGTCGCGTGGGTAGTCAGCGCTCACTGCAGTCTTCCTTCTTGTTCGTGTCGACTTGTTCAAGGTCAGGGTTGTGTGGCGACCAGGCAGTGGGATGACAGGCTGGCGTCACAGCGATGGGTTGATTGTATACAACTTTATATTCACTTTGTAAGCCTGATTTTTTGCCTTTTTCACTGACTGTCCTCTTTGGAGGGTACTGCAAGAAACCTGCCTGACTGGTCAGCTAATGGATGGAAGGTCCGCTGATCTTATGGTTCGGTGCAAGATTCGCCGTCAAACCCTGAATGACGGCGATGGTAGTAAAAATGTCGTTTTTATTGTGTACAATTTTTTTGAAAAGTGTCTTAATCAGTCGCTCGCCGCAACTTTTCGTGCTCCGAAACGGTGCGGCCTCCTTTTCAACTGACTTCGGGAGGCGCGAGGTCTGACTGCTCCACGCAGGCAGGCGCGCAGAATCAATGGGACGTTTGACTACACACGTTTTGGACGCTGCACACGGTTGCCCGGGCAGCTCGATCAAGGTCGAGTTGTACCGCGTTGAAGGTTCGCAGCTGGAATGGGTCGCCACTGCGATTACCAACAGCGACGGTCGTGTCGATGCGCCGCTGCTGCAAGGCGATGACTATCGGTCCGGGGTCTATCAGCTTCAGTTTCACGCGGGCGATTACTACCGCGCCCGTGGTGTTCAGCTTCCAGAGCCTGCGTTCCTGGATGTGGTGGTGCTGCGGTTCGGTATCTCTGCCGAACAGGATCACTACCATGTGCCGTTGCTTATTTCGCCTTACAGCTATTCGACCTATAGAGGAAGCTAGGACTTTCCCCCCCAAGAATCCTGCGCATATAGCTTCTTTGGTCTTTTGCCCGCTCACACTGCGGGCTTTTTTTTGCCTGTAGATAATGTGGTGTTGCGAATGACGCCTTCGTGAGCAAGCCCGCTCCCACAGGAGTACGCATTCCAATGTGTGTGCGGGCTTGCTCGCGAAGCTTTTGCTTTTAGCGGCTCAATAACGACGCCGCACCGGCGCCACTGAACAACCCCGCACTGACCCGGTTAAACCAGCTCTGCCCCTTGCCACTGCGCAGATACCGCGCCGCGCCATGGGCACCGAGGCCATAAGCCAGCTTGCACAGCAGATCCAGCACCGTCCAGGTGGCAATCATCACCAGCAACTGCGGCAGGAACGGTTGCTCGGCGCTCAGAAACTGCGGCAGGAACGCGGCAAAGAACAAAATGTCTTTCGGGTTACTGGCGCCGAGCATGAACGCGCGCCCAAACAGCGCACGAAAGCGTGGCACCGGCACAGCCTGAGGCACTTCAGCGCCTTGGGATGGCTGACGCGATTGCTGCCAGCTCTGCCAGGCGAGGTAGAACAGGTACAGCGCGCCAACGATTTTCAGGGCGCTGAACAGCTGTTCCGACGCCAGCAACAATGCGCCCAAGCCAAGCGCCGAAGCACTGAGCAGGCAGAGCGACGCAATCACGCCGCCCAGAAACGCCGGGTAAGAGCGGCGTAAACCGTAATTCAGGCTGTTGCTGATCATCAGCAAAGACAGCGGCCCCGGGATCAGGATCACCACCAGCGCAGCGCCGCTGAACAGCAGCCAGGTTTCCAGACTCATCACTTCCTCCCTATGTGCAAAAGCCCCACCCGACGGGGTGAGGCTGGTTTGAAACGGGTACCGCGTGACGCTTACAAGAAGATGAACTTGGCGATGAAGATCGCGCATAGCACCCACAGGCTGACGGAAATTTCCTTGTGCTTACCGGTACAGGCTTTCAGTACCACGTAAGTGATGAAGCCCAGCGCGATACCGTCGGCGACCGAGAAGGTCAGCGGCATCATGATCGCGGTGACGATCGCCGGAATGCTGTCGGTCGCTTCGTCCCATTCGATGTGCGCCATGCCGCCCATCATCAGCATTGCCACATAAATCAGCGCACCGGCCGTTGCATAAGCGGGGATCATGCCAGCCAGCGGTGCGAAAAACATGGCGGCAATAAATAGCACACCTACGGCCACGGCGGTAAGACCAGTCCGGCCACCAGCGGCTACGCCAGCGGCACTTTCCACGTAGCTGGTAACTGGCGGAACGCCGACCATGGCGCCGAAGACGCTAGAGGCGCTGTCGGCTTTCATGGCGCGGGACAGGTTTTCGATCCGGCCGTCAGCGTTCACCAGATTGGCGCGCTGGGCAACGCCCATCAAGGTGCCGGCAGTGTCGAACATGTGCACGAAGAGGAAGGCCAGCACCACGCTGATCATGCTGACGTTGAACACGCCGGCGACGTTCATGGCCATCCAGGTCGGCGCCAGGCTCGGCGGGGCAGACATGATGCCCTCGTAGTGCACCAGGCCCAGGCCCCAACCGGCCAGAGTCACGGTGATGATGCTGATGAGAATCGCGCCGAACACTTTGTGGTAGCTGAGCACGGCAATCATCAGGAAGCAGATGGCAGCCAGTAGTGGGCCAGGTTCGCGCAGGGAGCCGAGTTTGATCAGAGTGGCCGGGCTATCGACGACGATGCCCGCGGTTTTCAGGCCGATCAGCCCCAGAAACAGGCCCACACCGGCGCCCATGGCAAAGCGCAAACTCACTGGAATGCTGTTGAGCAACCATTCACGGATCCGGGAGAAGGTCAGGAACATGAACAACACACCGGAAACGAACACCGCGCCGAGTGCGGTTTCCCAGTTGTAGCCCATGGTGCCGACCACGGTGTAGGTGAAGAACGCGTTCAGGCCCATGCCCGGTGCCAGGCCGACCGGCCAGTTGGCGTACAGCCCCATCAGCAGGCAACCCAGCGCGGCGGCGATGCAGGTGGCGACGAACGCGGCACCGTGATCGATCCCGGCGTCGGCCATGATGTTGGGGTTGACGAAGATGATGTAAGCCATGGTGATGAAGGTTGTCAGGCCGGCGATCAGCTCGGTCTTCACCGTGGTGCCGTGCAAGCTGAGTTTGAAGATGCGCTCCAGCCAGCCATTGCGTAATGGCGGCGAGAGTTCCAGCGTCGAGGCTTCGGATTTGCGGCTTTCCACAGCGAGTACTCCTCAAGAGTTTTATTGTTATTTCCAGGGCCGGACCCATGAGGGTGGCAGCGACCCTTTGAGGTACTTGCGAATTTGTTGACCTGCTGGTCAGGAACTCGCACGAAGCGAATTATGCTTTTGTATACAAATAATGCAAATAATGTTTTTGATTTTGTGGACGAAAAGTTTGGCAATAGGGATATATCGCCAGGAAGGACGCCTTCGCGGGCAAGCCTCGCTCCTGCAGGGTGTGTGTACGACTGTAGGAGCGAGGCTTGCCCCATTTTTCCCTGAGCCGGACAATAACCCCGGTCATCTGCGGCTGAACTTCAGCCACATCGACCCGGCGCATCTGGACGAAGGGCTCAAGCGCTTGGCGGCGGTGGTGCGTCAGGCACAGGCGGCAGAAGCGGCTTGAGGGGAGGGCGTAAACAAATAAACCGGCCTATGGGCCGGTTTATTTTTGTCTGAAGTTTGTGGTGGTTGGTCTGGCCTCATCGCGGCCTCGCTCCCACCAGTGGATCTGTTTTAAACACAGATCCCATTTACTCTACAAATCCCTGTGGGAGCGGGCTTGCCCGCGATGGCGCCGGTCGAAGCACCACAAAAACCATCAGGCCGCAGCAAACCGCTTATCCAGGTAATCAATGATCACCTTGGACTCATACATCCAGGTAGTCTGGCCATTCTCTTCGATGCGCAGGCACGGCACCTTGATCTTGCCACCTTGCTCCAGCAGGGCCTGGCGATCCTGTTCGTTGTTCTTGGCATCGCGCAAGGCCACTGGAACGTTCAGGCGACGCAGGGTGCGGCGGGTTTTCACGCAGAACGGGCAGGCGTGGAACTGATACAGGGTCAGGTCCTTGGCGGCCGTTTCGACCTGAGCCTGAGCGGCGGCGGGGCGCTGCTTCTTGCCTGGACGAGTGATGAAGTCGATGAAGATGATCAATTGGCCGAGGCCGACACGAAGCGCTTTTACGAACACGGTATAAGCCTCTCAGGGGCAAACAGAAGGCGCGCAGCTTACCTGATTTTTCACGGGCGAAAAAAACCGGCGATGAGTGCCGGTTTTCTTCGTGCTGCGCGTTACTTGATCAGGCTGAGAAACTCACTGCGGGTGGCTGCGTTTTCGCGGAACTCGCCGAGCATCACCGAGGTGATCATCGTCGAATTCTGTTTCTCCACACCGCGCATCATCATGCACATGTGCTTGGCCTCGATCACCACCGCAACGCCCAGGGCGCCGGTGACTTGCTGGACCGCATCGGCGATCTGGCGGCTGAGGTTTTCCTGGATCTGCAGGCGGCGGGCGTACATATCGACGATGCGCGCGACTTTCGACAGCCCCAGGACCTTGCCGCTCGGAATGTAGGCAACGTGGGCCTTGCCGATGAACGGCAGCAGATGGTGCTCGCACAACGAGTAGAGCTCGATGTCCTTGACCAGCACCATCTCGCTGTTGTCGGAGCTGAACAAGGCACCGTTGGTGACCTCTTCCAGTGTCTGTTCATAACCGCGGCAGAGGTACTGCATGGCTTTGGCGGCACGTTTTGGCGTGTCGAGCAGGCCCTCGCGGGAGGCGTCCTCGCCCAATTGGCCGAGAATCTCGGTGTAATTCTGTTCCAGGGACATGAAACTACCTGTGGGATTTTACGCAAAGGGCAAGGGTACGGTGGCGGACTCGGCGCTGCAAGCGTGAAGCGACAGCATCACTCGTCGCGACCTTCCATCATGGTGCGTTTGAGCATCACATAAACCGCTCCGGCGCCGCCGTGTTTCGGTTGGCACGACGTGAAGCCGAGCACCTGTGGATGCTGACGAAGCCAGGTGTTGACGTGACTCTTGATCATCGGCCGTTTGCCGTCCAGACGCACGGCCTTGCCGTGGGTGACGCGCACGCAGCGGATTTCGAATTTGGTCGCTTCGGCCAGAAACGCCCACAGGGTTTCACGGGCCTTTTCCACGTTCATGCCATGCAGGTCGAGGCTGCCTTCGAACGGAATCTGTCCGATCTTGAGCTTGCGGATCTGGCTTTCCTGAACGCCGTCGCGGGCCCACATCAGCTCATCTTCGGGGCCGACATCAATGACGAACTGATCGGACAGCCCGTCAACGGTGGTGGCATCGGTGCGCACGGTGGCGGCCTGGCGCAGCTTGGCGATTTGCGCGCGGTCGGCCTTGGGTTTGCCGGTTTCGGCGCGATCGTGCTTGATCGGCTTGACGCCTTGGATCGCGCTTTTGAACAGGGAAAAATCGTCGTCTTGCATGTCAGCCTCCGCGAAGGGCGGCCAGTTTACCCAAGTCGGGACCCTATCCATAACAATTCGGGCCCGCCAAAACGCCGGGCCGTTGATTCAGTCATGTTTTTTCATCAGGTGCGGCGCCATGTTCAGCTCTTGCGACTGGCGCGAGCGGCGACGGCAGCGGCGCCACAGCCAGACGCCGATGTACAGCACGAACAGGCCCACGGCCAGAATGATCGCCGAGCCCAGCGGGCTGGCATTCAATTCGCCCAATGCTGGTGGCCGCCCCAGCAGGCTGGCCGCGCCGGCCATCGCCAGCAACACGCCGCACGTCGCCAGCAGGGCAGCGAACGCTGCGCCGAAGCGAAACCGCCAGTTGCGTTGGCCCTTGGGTCGCAAGCGGCGTGCATCAAAACCATCGGATAACTTCATTCCGACCTTCCTCAATGGGTATCGGCCCTTCGACCGGGAGTTGACCGGGATGTTCCTGAGGCTAGGGCAATTACGGAAAATGAGAGGCTTTTGCGGATGAGCGGCGGCGTGGACCGCTCATCGAAGGTCGATCAGATCAGTTCGCGGGTCAGGGCGAGGGTGGCGAAGTTGTCCGCCATGATCGCCATTTCGGTCTGCTGAACCTGTTCGGCGCTGAGGATACCGCCCTTGCAGGGCAAGTCCCGCGTTGCGCAGGCATCTTCCACCAGGGTGCAGCGAAAGCCCAGGTTCTTCGCCGCGCGCACGGTGGTGCTGACGCTGGAGTGACTCATGAAGCCGCAGACGATCAGGTCGAGCGAGCCCAGTTGTTGCAAGCGATCGTACAGTTCGGTGCCATGAAACGCACTCGGCAGCAATTTGCCGATGATGGTTTCGTCGCCCTGCGGCTCCAGGCCCGGGATGAACTCACCGCGTTCGCCTTGTGGATCGAACAGCCCACCGACAGTGCCGAGGTGACGCACGTGCACGATCGGGCGACCGGCTGCACGGGCAGCGGCCAGCAGGTGTTTGATGTTCGCGACGGCAGCATCCATGCCGCTCAGGGCCAGCGGGCCACTGAGGTACTCTTTCTGGGCATCGATGATGACAAGGGTCGCATGACCCAGATTGGCCGCTGCATAACCGCGGCCGCTGAGTTGAAACATCGTTTTTGGAACGGACATTCTGGGGCTCCTTCGAGTGGGGCTTTTGCGACATTGTCCTCTGGCTGAGCGCTTCTGTGAATCGCTACCATCGTAGGCACCGCCGTTGTTGGCTTGCAGCCTTGTCAAGATACTCGTTCTGTTCAATAGCCTGCTGAGAAAATAGAAGAATCCTACATCTGATCCGGTGTTTTTCCTGCGTCGTCGCGGCGCCTTTTGGCTGTTAGAATCGTCAGTCGTTTTTTCTGGAGTTTACCCCGTGATCACTTCCCGACTTCGTACCCTGCGTGACCATATCCGTTGGGCCGTCAGCCGCTTCCATGGGGAGGATCTGTTTTTCGGCCATGGGACCGACAACGCCTGGGACGAAGCCCGTCAACTGGTGTTGGGTGCGCTGCACCTGCCGTGGGAAATCGCCGACAGCTATCTGGACTGCCGTCTGGAAGACGACGAGCTGGTCCATCTGCAACGCTTGCTCAAGCGCCGTATCGAAGAACGCATTCCTACCGCTTACCTGCTGGGCGAAGCCTGGTTCTGTGGCCTGTCGTTCATTGTCGACGAACGTGTACTGATCCCGCGTTCACCGATTGGCGAGCTGATCGAAAAACGTTTCGAGCCGTGGCTGGGCGCCGAACCTGCGCGCATTCTCGACTTGTGCACCGGTTCCGGTTGCATCGGCATCGCCTGTGCCTACGAGTTCCAGAGCGCCGAAGTGGTACTGGCCGACCTGTCGTTCGAAGCGCTGGAAGTGGCGAACCAGAACATCGAGCGCCACGGTGTCGACGAGCGGGTGTTCACCGTTCAGGGCGATGGTTTCGATGGTTTGCCGGGTCAGCGTTTCGACCTGATCGTGTCGAATCCGCCTTACGTCGATGCGGAGGATTTCGCTGACATGCCGGATGAGTATCAGCACGAACCCGAGCTGGGCCTGGCCTGCGGCGACGATGGTTTGAATCTGGTGCGCCGCATGCTTGCCGAAGCGGCGGATCATCTGACCGAGAAGGGGTTGCTGATCGTCGAGGTGGGTAACAGCCAGGTTCACGTCGAGGCGCTGTACCCGGAAGTCGACTTCGCCTGGCTGGAGTTCGAGCGCGGCGGGCATGGTGTGTTCATGCTGACAGCGGAGCAGTGCCGCGATCATCAGGCGCTGTTCGCTTCCCGCGTCTGACTGTAGAAAGCCTTCGCGGGCAAGCCACGCTCCCACAGGTTTTGTGTGTGCCACATCATTTGGATACAACACAAAACCTGTGGGAGCGTGGCTTGCCCGCGATGGCCGCGCCTCGGTCTATAACCTTCAACGGTGCGTGGCAATCCAGATCAACAACCCCGCCTGAAACACCGCAAACGCCACCAGACACGTAATGGTAAAACGCAGCCCGGCGTCTTCGCGTTTGTACTTGCTGACCTTTTCTTCGTGCTTCTTGAGTTTGACTTCCTGTTCCGCCAGGTTCTGCTCGGCTTGCTGGAGCATCTGCGCGGCTTCGAGGATTTCCACCTGTTGCAGCTTTTCGCTGTTCCAGTCGCCGAGCAAGTCACCGACCTGCACCTCTTTGACGCTGCCCTTCAAATGCTGGGCATCGGCGTAGACCACGTCAAAACCGTGCACCCGCAGAAAGTGATCGCGTCGCAGACGGGTGTCTTCGTTCAGCGCATCCTTGTTGTTCAGGTCGGTGCCGTCGATGGTGTAGGCGGGCCATCTCTTCTTCGCCCACGTGACGCCCTGAGAGGCCATATAGCGCCCGATGCCACGGTTCATCGGCTCGATCTGCAAGCCGCTTTCCGGCTCGAAATGCACGCGTTTGGTCGTGTGATTGACCCACACGTCCAGATGGTTCTGTTCTTTGCGCACCCGCTGGCCCGGCAGCTTGATGGTCATGCGCATCAGGCTGTGTTCCTTGCTATTGCGTTCGGCGTAACCGAATTCGACAAAGCGCAATGGCCGGCCACCGGTGTTGCGGTCGGTTTGCAGCGGCGCCAGGCGGAGCATTTTGTGGTGCTCGACGTGGACGTCCGCCCACGGCAGCTCGACCGCTGGCGGTGCGTCTTTTTCAGCGGTGGTGTCGGGTGAAGCCGGGGTATCAGTCATAACGGCGAGATCCTGTCCAAGCTCTGTTGCCGCCAGTCATAACGCTGGCGACAAAGGCTTATCGGCCGTTTTTTTCAGGACTGGAGGGCTAGGGGGCGTTCTCAACTAGTTTTCACGCCCCTAACAGCGCTTAGCTGGAGCGAAGTCCGTCAATAAACCCGAGGATTCGCGTGCCCAGCTCGGCCGCCAGCGGCAATTGCGGATCTTTATAGGAGGCCAATTGCCGCTTCACATCGTTGGGCACGATGCGCAGCACGTGGTTCATGCCTTCGATCAGCGCCAGTTCGGCGTCCGGTTTGGCCGCCTTGAGTGCCTTGGCGTCACCCACGCCGACCTGGATGTCGTTGCTGCCCTGGATGATCAGTGCCGGCATTTTCAGTTTGGCGAAGGCCGCCGCCGGGTCCTGGCGAAACAGCGAAATCAGGTACGGCTGCACGCTGGGGCGGAAAATCACCTGCAATTGCGGCGGCACGTTGTCGTCGGTGTGACCGGCCTTGAGGCTGTCGAGCAGTTCATTGCTGCGCAGCATCAATGGCGGCGGCAGGCGATTGCTCAACTGCTGGCGCAGCACTTGATCGATCGGGCGGGCGCTGCCGGACATGGAAATCACCGCCGCGGCATCGACACTGGGCGCCGCCAGGCTGGCG
The DNA here is from genome assembly GCF_024749285.1 of Pseudomonas sp. B21-015. Classification (NCBI taxonomy): domain Bacteria; kingdom Pseudomonadati; phylum Pseudomonadota; class Gammaproteobacteria; order Pseudomonadales; family Pseudomonadaceae; genus Pseudomonas; species Pseudomonas sp. B21-015. The sequence continues at coordinate 4,534,917 of NZ_CP087196.1, read as the reverse complement.
ATCAACGCACCTTCGCTGTGACCCAGCAAAATCAGTTTGCCCAGGCGCGGATCGGCCTTGAGCTTCTGCCCCCAGGCCACGGCATCGGCTACATAGGCTTCCACCGACAGATTGCGCTCATCCGGTGTGGCCGCAAGGCTCGCCGCCACGCCGCGCTTGTCGTAGCGCACGCTGGCGATGTTGTGTTTGGCCAGCACCCAGGCCAGCCGTTTGAGGCTGTCGTTGCGCCCGCCGTCGGGGTTGTTTCCGTCACGATCCGTAGGGCCGGAGCCGGAAATGATCAGGACAACCGGCACAGGCGTGTCGGACTTGGGCAGCAACAGCGAGCCGAAAAGCTCGCCGCTGCCCGTGTCCAGGCTGATCGGGCGTTGCAGGACAGTGGCCTGTACAAAGCCGGTAAACAGGGTAAGGCTCAAGGCTAGAACTCGCAGCATCATCACGCCATCATTCACAAGGTGCCGGTTGGACTCGCAGGCACCCATAAGGTTCGAGGATGAACTAGTCGGGTAGCCTGCGTATACTGGCGCGCATTACGTATTTTAGTTTCGATTTCACGGAGCGTCCCGCATGTCCGGCAATACCTACGGCAAGCTGTTCACTGTCACCACCGCGGGCGAAAGCCATGGTCCGGCGTTGGTCGCCATTGTCGATGGCTGCCCGCCGGGCCTGGAGATTTCCCTTGAGGACCTGCAGCGCGACCTGGACCGCCGCAAGCCCGGCACCAGCCGCCACACCACCCAGCGCCAGGAAGCCGACGAAGTCGAAATCCTCAGCGGCGTGTTCGAAGGCCGCACCACCGGTTGCGCCATCGGCCTGTTGATCCGCAACACCGACCAGAAGTCCAAGGACTACTCGGCGATTAAGGATCTGTTCCGCCCGGCCCACGCCGACTACACCTACCACCACAAATATGGCGAACGCGATTACCGCGGCGGCGGTCGCAGCTCGGCCCGGGAAACGGCCATGCGCGTGGCGGCCGGGGCGATTGCGAAAAAGTACCTGGCCACCCAGGGCATCGTCATTCGTGGCTACATGAGCCAGCTCGGCCCGATCGAAATCCCGTTCAAGACCTGGGATTCGGTGGAAGAAAACGCCTTCTTCAGCCCCGACCCGGACAAAGTGCCGGAGCTGGAAGCCTATATGGACCAGTTGCGCCGTGACCAGGATTCGGTCGGCGCGAAGATCACCGTGGTCGCCGAAGGCGTGATGCCGGGCCTCGGCGAGCCGATCTTCGACCGCCTCGACGCCGAGCTGGCCCACGCGCTGATGAGCATCAACGCGGTCAAAGGCGTGGAGATCGGCGCCGGTTTTGCCAGCATCGCCCAGCGCGGCACCGAGCACCGCGATGAAATGACTCCGGAAGGTTTCCTCAGCAACAACGCCGGCGGCATTCTGGGCGGCATCTCGTCCGGTCAGCCGATCGTCGCGCACCTGGCGCTGAAGCCAACGTCGAGCATCACCACGCCGGGCCGTTCCATCGACATCCATGGCAACCCGGTGGAGGTCGTCACCAAGGGCCGTCACGACCCGTGCGTCGGCATCCGTGCCACGCCGATCGCCGAAGCGATGATGGCCATCGTGCTGATGGATCATCTGCTGCGTCACCGTGGGCAGAACGCCGATGTTCGCGTGAGCACTCCGGTGCTGGGTCAGCTTTAATGGCTGACCTTAACGTCGCTACGGTCTGACGGCTGTGGCGGCGCTCCCGTACTGGCGGCTCTCCAGTTTCTATCTATTCTATTTCGCCTTGCTCGGTTCGACGGCGCCGTTTCTGGCGCTGTACTTCGATCACCTGGGTTTTTCCAGCGCGCGCATCGGCGAACTGGTGGCGATCCCGATGCTGATGCGCTGCGTGGCGCCGAATATCTGGGGCTGGCTCGGTGATTACACCGGCCGACGGCTGGCCATCGTGCGTTTCGGCGCGGTCTGCACCTTGCTGACGTTCTCGCTGATTTTCGTCAGCAAAAGCTATGCGTGGCTGGCGATGGTCATGGCCTTGCACGCGTTCTTCTGGCACGCGGTATTGCCGCAGTTCGAAGTCATCACCCTGGCGCATTTGCAGGGGCAGACGTCGCGCTACAGTCAGATCCGCCTATGGGGGTCCATCGGTTTCATCATCACCGTGGTTGCGCTGGGCCGGTTGTTCGAATGGCTCAGCCTGGACATCTATCCGGTGGCGTTGGTGCTGATCATGGCCGGGATCGTGGTCAGCAGTTTGTGGGTGCCCAATGCGCAACCGGCCCAAGGCAATCGCCTGACGGGGGAGGGGTTTATCGAGCAATTGCGCAACCCCGGTGTGTTGGCATTCTACGGTTGCGTGGCGCTGATGCAGATGAGTCACGGGCCGTATTACACCTTTCTGACCCTGCACCTTGAGCGGCTCGGTTACAGTCGCGGGCTGATCGGCATGCTCTGGGCGGTCGGCGTGGTCGCCGAAGTCTTGATGTTTCTGGCCATGAGCAAGATCCTCACGCGTTTTTCGGTGCGCCGGGTGCTGCTGGCGAGTTTCCTGCTGGCGGCCCTGCGTTGGCTGTTGCTCGGTTCGTTTGCCGAGTTCCTCTGGGTGCTGCTGTTCGCCCAGGTGCTGCACGCCGCCACCTTCGGCAGCTTTCACGCGGCTGCCATCCAGTTCGTGCAACGTAGCTTCGGCGCACGCCAGCAAGGGCAGGGCCAGGCGTTGTATGCCGCGCTGGCCGGCACCGGCGGCGCGTTGGGCGCGTTGTACTCCGGTTACAGCTGGAATGCCCTCGGTGCCACATTGACCTTTAGTATTGCCAGTCTCGCAGCCTTCGCCGCTGCCATTATCATTGCCACACGTATGCAAGAGGACAGGCCATGAGCCTCACCCGTGAACACCTCGCCCAGGAAATCATCGACGCCGGGCGTTTTCTGTATGGCCGCGGCTGGTCGCCGGCCACCAGCAGCAATTACTCGACCCGCCTGTCGCCAACCGAAGCCTTGCTGACCGTGTCCGGCAAGCACAAGGGCCAACTGGGCCCGGATGATGTGCTGGCCACTGATATGTCGGGCAATAGTCTGGAGCCCGGCAAAAAGCCGTCCGCCGAAACCCTGCTGCACACTCAGCTCTATAGCTGGCGCGCTGAGATCGGTGCGGTACTGCACACCCATTCGGTGAACGCCACGGTGCTGTCGCGCCTGACGCCGGAAGCGTTCATCGAGTTCGAAGACTACGAACTGCAAAAGGCCTTCAGCGGTGTCTCGACCCACGAGTCCCGTGTGCGCGTGCCGATTTTCGACAACGATCAGGACATTGCGCGGCTGGCCGCCAAGGTGCAGCCTTGGCTCGATGCTCATCCTGATTGCGTCGGCTACCTGATTCGCGGCCATGGCCTCTACACCTGGGGCGCACGGATGAGCGATGCTTTGCGGCAGATCGAGGCCTTTGAATTTTTGTTCGAGTGCGAGTTGAAGACGCGCTCGCTCTCGAACCATAAAGCATGAACCGTTAAGGAGTTGCCCAGATGAGCAGCCTGTCCGTTTATCACGTCTCAAGCCCTGAAATTCCGAACAAGGTGTTGACCCACCTCGAAGACATCGCCTCGACCCTGGCCGAACAGGGCGTGCGCTTCGACCGTTGGCAAGCTGCGGCGAAAATCCAGCCCGGCGCCAGCCAGGAAGAAGTGATCGCCGCGTATCAGGAGCAAATCGACCAGCTGATGACCGAGCGCGGTTACATCACCGTCGACGTGGTCAGCCTGAACAGCGATCACCCGCAAAAAGACGAGTTGCGTGCCAAGTTCCTCGATGAACACCGTCACGGCGAAGACGAAGTGCGATTTTTCGTCGCCGGCCGTGGCTTGTTCACCCTGCACATCGGCGATTACGTCTACGCCGTGCTCTGCGAGAAAAATGACCTGATCTCCGTGCCAGCCGGCACGCCGCACTGGTTCGACATGGGCGAAAACCCGCATTTCGTCGCGATCCGCCTGTTCAACAACCCCGAAGGCTGGGTGGCCAATTTCACCGGCGACAACATCGCCAGCCACTTCCCGCGTCTTGAGGACTGAACCGATGCCGATCAAAGCGATTCTCACCGACATCGAAGGCACCACCAGCGCGGTGAGTTTTGTGTTCGACGTGTTGTTTCCGTATGCAGCCAAACACCTGCCGGACTTCGTTCGCCAGAACGCCGGGCGCGCCGATGTGGCCGAGCAACTGGTGGCCGTGCGCCGGGACAATAATGAGCCGGGCGCCGATGTTGAACGGGTCATCGACATTTTGCTGGGCTGGATCGCCGAAGACCGCAAAGCCACGCCGCTCAAAGCGTTGCAGGGCATGGTCTGGGAGCAGGGTTATCAAGCCGGGCAGTTGAAGGGCCACGTTTATCCGGACGCCGTTGAAGCGCTCAAGCGCTGGCATCAGGAAGGTTATCAGCTGTTTGTTTATTCTTCGGGCTCGATCCAGGCGCAAAAACTGATCTTCGGCTGCTCGCAGGCGGGTGACTTGTCGCCGTTGTTCAGCGGCTATTTCGACACCACCTCGGGGCCCAAGCGCGAAGCGCAGTCCTACGAGCGCATCACCCAGGCGATTGGCATCGAGGCTTCGCAGATTCTGTTTCTGTCCGACATCGTTCAGGAACTGGACGCGGCGCGTGCGGCCGGCATGGCCACTTGTGGCCTGGCCCGTGAGGGCGGGGAGTTGGCGGGGCATGTGACCGTCGACAGTTTTGCGCGGATAAATCCTTCCACTTTTTAAGGATCAATGCACATAACCTGTGGGAGCGAGCCTGCTCGCTCCCACATGGATTGCGCAACTCCAGAAACACAACAGGCCGTGAAGCGAAAGCTTTCACGGCCTGTTTGTTTAAAGCATGTTTACGCCGAGTGATAGGTCGGCAGGGCGAACCGTTGCTGGCTTTGCAGCATGGAGATCTGCGGCAGTTCGCTGGCCTGTTCGGCGATGTCACGGCGAATCGCGCTGATCACCCACGACAGCTGATCGCCGGCATGCATTTGTTGGTAGGAAATCGAACGTTTGAAGACTTTACCTTCCTGACCGCGCAGGGTCAGCAGAATGCCGCCGTCAGGCCGTGGCTGGGTGGTCACTTCGAAGTTGGAGAACAGCGACGAAAATTTTTCCTGGATCAGGCTCATGTCTATCGGCTCCGTGAGTGCTTGAAGGGCAACATGGAGAGGTAGTTGCAGTGATTGTGCCAGCGCCTGATTTTTTAAAACACTATACAAATCAATAGCTTATGTTTTTTGGTATTTTTGGTGTTCGTGCAATTTGCATGAATGGCCATCGTGCATCCTGCATTTTGCGTGGTCGCCGTCGACCGGATGGAACCAATCACAACGCCAGGGTTCCGCATTTCGAATGTTCGACCGAACGCTTCGCGTGCGGATACAAAACATTGCAAAAACCGCGTGTACAGCTCAAGAAGCGCTGACGTATTTTCGGCCTCAATCAACGCCACCCGACAATAAGAAGATCGAACGGGAGCAACCATGAGCCGCACGCTGAACGACACGATTACCTGGGGCATGATGCTGCGCAAGCTGCCTTCCATTGCCAAAGCCATTCCTCGCGTGGTGAGGGGCATGAAAGCCGCCAACGTCAAGGACCCGACCCAACCGTGTGGCCTCGGTTGGAGCTTCGAACAGGCGACGTTGCGCAATCCCGATGGCCCGGCCTTGTTGCAGGGCGAGGTGGCGCTCACTTATACACAGGTCAATCAATGGGCCAATCGCATCGCCCATCACCTGATCGCCCAAGGCATCGGTAAGGGCGATGTGGTGGCGATCTTCATCGAGAATCGCGTAGAGCTGCTGGTGACGATATTGGCGGTGGCCAAGGTCGGCGCGATCAGCGCCTTGCTCAATACCTCACAGACCCGCGACACCCTCGCTCACAGTCTGAACCTGGTGGCGCCCGTGGCGATCGTCGTCGGAGAAGAGCTGGTTCCAGCCTTCAACGCAGTCCGTGAACGGGTGGCCATCGAAGCGGCGCGCACCTGGTTTGTCGCCGATCAAGACACCTTCAGCGATCCGGGCAAAACGCCCGATGGTTTCATCAACCTGATGATGGCCAGCTGCGACGCGTCCAGCAGCAACCCCGACAGCAGCCGGCAGGTTTTTCTCGACGACCCTTGTTTCTATATCTACACCTCGGGCACCACCGGGTTGCCCAAGGCCGGGGTGTTCAAGCACGGCCGCTGGATGCGCAGTTCCGCCAGTTTCGGGTTGATCGCCCTGGACATGCAGCCGCAGGACATCGTCTATTGCACCTTGCCGCTGTACCACGCCACCGGGCTCTGCGTGTGCTGGGGTTCGGCGATCAGCGGGGCGTCGGGGTTTGCCATCCGCCGCAAGTTCAGCGCCAGCCAGTTTTGGAGCGACGTGCGCAAATACCGAGCGACCACCCTCGGTTACGTCGGCGAATTGTGTCGTTACCTGGTGGATCAACCGCCAAGCATCGACGACAGTCGGCACGGCGTGACGAAGATGATCGGCAATGGGCTGCGCCCTGGTGCGTGGAGCGAGTTCAAGACCCGGTTTGCCGTGAACCATATCTGCGAGTTGTACGCCGCCAGCGACGGCAACATCGGTTTTACCAACATCCTCAATTTCGACAACACCATCGGGTTTTCCCTGATGGCCTGGGAACTGGTGGCGTACGACCACGACAGCGGCGCACCTACACGTGATGCCCAGGGATTCATGCACAAAGTGGCCAAGGGCGAGCAAGGTCTGCTGCTGGCGAGGATCGACGACAAGGCGCCGCTGGACGGCTACACCGATCCGCAGAAGACCGCCAAAGTCGTGCTCCACGACGTGTTCAAGACGGGCGACCGTTACTTCAATACCGGTGACCTGCTGCGCAACATTGGTTTCGGCCATGCGCAGTTTGTGGATCGCTTGGGCGACACCTACCGCTGGAAGGGTGAAAACGTCTCGACCACCGAGGTTGAAAACATCCTCCTGCAACACCCGCAGATCGCCGAAGCCGTGGCCTATGGCGTGGAAATCCACAACACCAACGGGCGTGCCGGGATGGTGGCGATCACGCCGGCTGAATCGCTGGCGACCCTGGATTTCAGTGAGTTGCTGGCTTTCGCCAGGCAGCAAATGCCTGCTTATGCGGTGCCACTGTTCCTGCGAGTGAAAGTGAAAATGGAGACCACCGGGACGTTCAAATACCAGAAGACCCGGCTCAAGGACGAAGCCTTCGACCCGAACAAAACCGGCGATGACCCGATCTACGCCTGGTTGCCGGGTACCCAGACTTACGTGCAAGTCACCGAGCAGGTGCTGGCGGATATCTACGGCGGCAAGTACCGCTATTGAGTGTGGCCCGTATTGAATATGGCTATGGCCATCCATGAGAAAAAAGAAGTGACAGGTTCCGGAGCGCTCGGGAAACTATCGGCTTTCCGATTGACCGAATGTGGAGTCCCCAATGTCAGACAAAAGCCGCCAGATGACCCCCGAAGAGGCTGCTGAATTTGCCGAACAGGTGTTCAACAAAGCGCGCGAGGGCGATGCGGCCATGATGGCTGCGCTGCTGACCAAGGGCCTGCCGCCGAACCTGCGCAACCACAAGGGCGACACCTTGCTGATGCTCGCCGCCTACCACGGCCATGTCGACACGGTAAAAGTCCTGCTCGAGCACAAGGCCGACCCGGAAATCCGCAACGACAACGGCCAGAGCCCGATTGCCGGTGCGGCGTTCAAGGGTGATCTGGCGGTGGTCAAGGCGTTGGTTGAGGGGCGCGCGGAGGTGGAAGGTTCGTCCTTCGACGGTCGCACGGCACTGATGATGGCGGCGATGTTCAACCGTGTCGAAATCATCGACTACCTGATCAGCAAAGGCGCCGATCCGAAAGCCAAGGATGCCAACGGTGTATCCGCACTGGATGCGGCCAAGACCATGGGCGCGGCGGATACCACGGCGCAGCTGCAAAAACTCCTGGCCTGACACTCTCTAGTGTCGCGGGGCTTTTGTGGCGAGGGAGCTTGCTCCCGCTGGGCTGCGAAGCAGTCGTAAACCCGGCGAATGCGGTCTATCTGAATGACCGCGATGGCTGATTTTGGGGCTGCTTCGCAGCCCAGCGGGCGCAAGCTCCCTCGCCACAGGTTCATGCCAGGCCCCGCAATCCGTTTTTAATGCGCTATCCTTCGCGCCCTCAAAATTCCCTCGCTACAGGATCCGCCCCATGAAAGCCGCACTCGTCGAACTCATCAGCAAAATCAGCTCCGGGTGCATGGGCGAGGACGAAATCCTGAAAGTCGCTGACGAAGCGGCTCAGGCCTACGCCGACCCCGAGGCTTTTCTGACGGCCAATCCGGACATCAACTACGACGACACCTTCCCGATCCCGTTGGGTGAGTGGGTAGTCGTCGGCAGCTTGCCGGAAACCGTGCTGTTCCAGGCTGACACCTACATGGACCTGTTCGCGCAGATCGTCGCCTCGTTTGGCCCCGGCGTTGAATTCAACATCAAACCCAAGCAACTGGCCAAAACCGAAGCCCTGACGGCGCTCAACCGCATTCAAGTGCAGATGAGCAGCATGAACAAGGAAAACGGTGGCTACGTGTTGATGAACTTCAGCCAGTTGCTCGACGATGAACTGCAAGTGGTGCTGGTCTACGGTAATGACGTGCCACGGGTACTCGAATTGTGCGCCGAAGTCGGCATCGCTGCCGCGCCATCCCTGGAAGCCCTGAAACTGGCCATCCACGTCTGAAGCCGTCTACGGCGGTAATAAAACGGAACCCTCGTCAGGCCCGACTATCCTAAGAGTGCCTATCACTTTTTGGGAGCGTCACCATGGGTTCCACGTTCAACAGTCTGATCGGCCTGATTATTCTTGCCCTGGACATCTGGGCCATCATCAACGTGCTTAAAAGTGGCGCCGACACCGGGATGAAAATCCTCTGGGTGCTGTTGATTCTCCTGCTGCCGGTCCTGGGCCTGATCATCTGGGCCATCGCCGGGCCGCGAGGCGACGTGCGGATCTGATACCGCTCTCAGGGCCGACACATTTCCCCTGTGGGAGCGAGCAAGCCCGCTCCCACAGTGGGTCTTTTGAGCGTGCAAAATGTCTTCTGTCTGACGAAGGTTCGACCTGTCATGTTCCGCAACGTAGAATGCGCGCCTTTCCCGGTCAATCGAGGCGATCGATTGGCCATCATGGGCGGGTAACCGTCCGTTGCCACCCGCATTCATCGGAGCACTTCCCATGAGCAATACCCCAACCAGCGAGTACCTGGAAACCCTTTACGAAGGCTATGGCCAGCGTTTTCGCATGGAAAAACTGCTGCACGAAGTGCGCACCGAGCACCAGCACCTGGTGATCTTCGAGAACCCGCGCATGGGCCGGGTGATGGCGCTGGACGGCGTAATCCAGACCACCGAAGCCGACGAGTTCATCTACCACGAAATGCTCACCCACGTGCCGATCCTCGCCCATGGCACCGCCAAGCGCGTGCTGATCATCGGTGGCGGCGACGGCGGCATGCTGCGTGAAGTGGCCAAGCACCGCAGCGTCGAGCACATCACCATGGTCGAGATCGACGGCACCGTGGTCGACATGTGCAAGGAATTCCTGCCGAACCACTCCAAGGGTGCGTTCGATGATCCACGCCTGAACCTGGTGATCGACGACGGCATGCGTTTTGTTGCCACCACCACCGAAAAGTTCGATGTGATCATTTCCGACTCCACCGATCCGATCGGTCCGGGCGAAGTGCTGTTCTCCGAAAACTTCTACCAGGCTTGCCGTCGCTGCCTGAACGAAGGCGGCATTCTGGTGACCCAGAACGGCACCCCGTTCATGCAGATCGAAGAAGTCAAAACCACCGCCGGCCGCCTGCGCAGCCTGTTCCCGGACTGGCACTTCTATCAGGCGGCCGTGCCGACCTACATCGGCGGCGCGATGACCTTCGCCTGGGGCGCGACCGATACCGCCTATCGCAAGTTGTCCCGCGAAACCTTGCAACAGCGTTTCGCTGGCAGCGGCATCATCACCCGCTACTACAACCCGGAAATCCACATCGGTGCGTTCGCCTTGCCGCAATACGTGCTGCAAGCGGTGAACAAACCCAGCAACGACTAAATCCTGCGCATAACCTCTGTGGGAGCGAGCCTGCTCGCGAAGACGGTCTTCCAGTCAATAGAGATGTCGACTGACACACCGCTTTCGCGAGCAGGCTCGCTCCCACAATGCCGTCTACTTTTCATACTTTGCGGTGTAATCCGTTTGAACGATCACTCAGAGTAAAAGTCCAGATAGTTGTAAGCCCCTTTGCGGGGTTATCGAGGAGGCACCGATGCAAAAGTGGAAAATCACTTTCGTGGATGATCACGGTGAAACAGTCGACGAACTCTTCGAGTGCGAGGAATGCCCGAACAGCGAGCAAGCCGCCAAACTCATTCGCGCCCGGCGCCTGCCGGTCGCTGCCGAACTGGATCTCAATGATCTGGAGGGTCGTACCGATGATCCGACCGTCAAAAGTCTGAAATCCCAGTACAGCATTGAAATCCTCGGTATTACCCCGATCTGATACACCTCTTGTCACATTCACCACCAGACCTTGGCAGCGGCTCTGTCTTGGGGCTACTCTGCAAGCGAGATCAGCGAATGACTCGCTAAGGTCTGGTCTTGTCAGCTACATGCTTGTTTCCCGTCGGCAACTTCTGTTGTCGTATCGCTCTCGCCAATCGGTTGAAAGTGCAGGGAATACGGAAAGTCTATCCATCAGTCTGAGGGGGACGTTTCATGAGCACAGCCTATCAAGAAGACATCAGCAGCAGCGTGCTGCGCCGCATGAAAGAAGGCGGTTTCGACTTTTCACGATTCCACCCCATCGAGTTCTACGCCATTTTCCCGGACGAGGAGCGGGCACGCAGGGCGGCAGGTCATTTTTGTGGTGAGTCCTTGAATGCCCAGATCAGCGTGCGCGACGACGGTGCGTGGTATCTGGAACTGAGCAAAGTGATGTACGCCACCTACGACGGGATCGGCGACTTTGAGCAGGACTTCGAGGCGGTGGTCGAACCTTTGGGCGGTATCATCGAAGGATGGGGCGTCAAGCAGGAGGTACGAGGGCTACTCGCATAACCTTATGAACAGCGACAACACTCAGCAACGGCTGACCTTCGGGTTGGCCGTTTTCGTTTGTGGGGGGTGAAAAAGATCTTTTGATCTTGCTTTTATTTCACGACATTTCAAACGGACAAAAAAAAGCCACCTAAACAAGTGGCTAAAAGGGAAGAGCGATAAGTTTTGCAGCGAATGCCCGAATTATCCGCATCTCCCCCCCGAGCGGTGAAATCAACTCTGACTATGCTGCTGATAGGCGACAGCATTGCTTCGCCATGAAGCGGGGGCGATCAGGTTGGGGCATTTACTGCACGGATTTGGTGCGGTGCGTGTGGCGCTATTATCCAACTGATTGATATCAAAGCGTTTATGCCGATGGCACGGGCCTTGCGAAGGCCTGGATGTCCGGGTGACAAGGAGTACGGCATGATCCGCACCTATTTTGATGAGATGTACGATGCCGGCGGCCAGGTCCGCCCGCATTATCGGGAGTTTGCCCGTTGGCTGGCCGAAACGCCTGACGAGCTTCTGGCACAACGGCGACGCGAGGCCGATCTGTTATTTCATCGTGCCGGGATTACATTCACGCTCTATGGTGATGAGCAGGGGACAGAGCGCCTGATTCCCTTCGACACCATTCCCCGCAGTATCCCCGCCAGTGAATGGCGGGTCGTCGAGCGCGGCTGCATTCAGCGGGTCAAGGCATTGAACATGTTCCTTGCCGACCTCTATCACGAGCAGCGCATCATCAAGGCCGGCATCATCCCGGCCGAGCAAGTGCTGGCCAACGAGCAATACCAGTTGGCGATGCAAGGGCTGGATCTGCACCGCGATATCTATTCGCACATTTCCGGTGTCGACCTGGTGCGCGATGGCGACGGCACGTACTACGTGCTCGAAGACAATCTTCGTACCCCCAGTGGCGTGAGCTACATGCTCGAAGACCGCAAGATGATGATGCGCCTGTTCCCCGAGTTGTTCTCGGCCCAGCGCATCGCACCAATCGACCACTATCCGAACCTGTTGCTCGACACCCTGAAAAGCTCCAGCCCGATCGACAACCCGAGTGTGGTGGTGCTGACGCCAGGGCGCTTCAACAGCGCATTTTTCGAGCATGCGTTTCTGGCCCGGGAAATGGGCGTTGAACTGGTGGAAGGCGCGGACCTGTTCGTGCGCGACGACAAGGTGTTCATGCGCACCACGGACGGGCCGAAAGCGGTCGATGTGATCTATCGTCGCCTCGACGATGCCTTCCTCGATCCGCTGGCGTTCAACCCGGACTCGATGCTTGGCGTGCCAGGGCTGCTGTCGTCCTATCGCTCCGGCAACGTGGTGCTGGCGAATGCCATCGGTACCGGGGTCGCGGACGACAAGTCGGTGTATCCCTTCGTCACGGACATGATTCGTTTCTACCTGGATGAAGAGCCAATCCTGAAGAACGTGCCGACGTGGCAGTGTCGTAATCCCTCTGAACTGTCCCATGTCTTGGCCAATCTTCCAGAGCTGGTGGTCAAGGAAACCCAGGGTTCCGGCGGTTACGGAATGCTGGTGGGGCCGGCGGCGACGGCGGCGGAAATCGAGTCTTTCCGCGAGCGGATCAAAGCCAAGCCCCACGCGTACATCGCCCAACCGACGTTGTCTTTATCGACCTGTCCGACCTTTGTCGAAAACGGCATTGCTCCACGCCACATCGACCTGCGTCCGTTTGTATTGTCTGGCCGCGAAACCCGGGTTGTGCCCGGCGGTTTGACCCGTGTCGCCTTGCGTGAAGGCTCCCTGGTGGTGAATTCCTCCCAGGGCGGCGGAACCAAGGACACCTGGGTGGTCGAGGATTGAAGGAAGCCTGCCATGTTAAGTAGAACTGCCTCGGATCTGTATTGGATGTCGCGTTACCTGGAGCGGGCGGAAAACCTCGCACGGATGCTCGACATCAGTTATTCGCTGTCGCTGATGCCCCAGGACGGTCGTGGCGACGGCTTGCACGAACTTGCCATGCCGTTGCTGATCACCGGCACCCTGGATGATTACCTGGAGCGCCACGGCGATTTGCATGCCGAACGGCTGCTGCATTTCTTCGCTCTGGATGCGGCCAACCCGGCGAGCATCTACAGTTGCCTCGGTGCCGCGCGAGCCAGTGCCCATGCGGTGCGTGGGCGAATCACCGCCGACATGTGGGAAAACATCAACGCCACCTGGCTGGAAATTCGCGGGATCGCCGAGCAGGGCTTGAGTCGCTACGGCATGAGCCGTTTCTGTGAGTGGATCAAGGAGCGTTCCCACCTGTTCCGCGGCGCGTCCTACGGCACGATCATGCGTAACGACGCGTTTCGGTTCATTCGTCTGGGTACCTTTATCGAAAGGGCTGACAACACCTTGCGCCTGCTCGACGCCCGTTACGAAATGGCCGGCGATCAGGCCGAAGCGGTCAGCGACGGCACGGCCCACGCCTACTACCAGTGGAGCGCCTTGCTGCGGGCTTTGTCGTCGTTCGAGGCTTACACCGAGATCTACCGCGATGCCCCCGGCGCCCGGCATGTGGCCGAGCTGTTGCTGCTGCGCGCCGACGTGCCGCGATCCCTGCGGGCCTGCACCGAAGAAATCGACCAGATCCTTGCCCAATTGCCGGGGGCCAATGGCCGTCCTGCGCAGCGTTTGGCGGCGGAGATGGACGCGCGCCTGCGTTACACCGGTATCAACGAAATCCTCGACGAAGGCCTGCACGCCTGGCTGACCGAGTTCATCCCGCTGGTGCGCCAGTTGGGCAACGCCATTCACAGTTCCTACCTGGAGGCTGCATGAGACTTTCCATTAGCCACGAGACCACCTATCACTATGAAGATCAGGTGCGGGCGAGCATCCAGTACCTGCGACTGACCCCTCACGACAGCGAGCGCCAGCATGTGCTCAGCTGGCAGCTCGACCTGCCGCGCCCGGTGCGCGCGCAACTCGATCCGTTCGGCAACATTCTGCATGTGCTGACCCTGGACGAACCCCACGAGGCAATCATCATCGGAGCCCGTGGCCAGGTGGACATCGACGAATTGCGCGAAGCCGAGCATGAGAGCCAGTCGGCGCTGCCGTTCCTGCGCTTCACCCGGCTGACCGAAGCGGACGAAGCCCTGCGCGCGTTTGCCGAGAAACAGTGCAAACAGCGCCGGGATCGCACGGCGCTGATCGATTTGATGCATGGCCTGAACCAGCACATGACCTACGCGCCGGGTTCCACCGAAGTGGACACCAGCGCCGCGCAAGCTTTTGCCAGGCGTTCCGGGGTCTGCCAGGACCATACCCATGCGTTTCTCGCCTGCGCCCGCAGCCTTGGGGTCCCGTCGCGCTATGTGTCGGGGTATTTATACAGCGAGAACAGCGAGCACCTGGCCAGTCACGCCTGGGCTGAAGCCTGGCTGGATGACGCCTGGTACAGCTTCGACGTGACCAACGAACTGGCCCGCCCTGAGCGTCACCTGAAACTGGCTGTGGGCCTCGACTACCTCGACGCCTGCCCGGTGCGCGGCATGCGCCGTGGCGGTGGGTGCGAGCAGATGCATGCCAAGGTGTTTGTTTCGCCGACGCCGCTGCCGGTGATCTCCGTCCAGCAGCAGTAATCGGGGATACCGCACACCCACTGTGGGAGCGGGCTTGCCCGCGATGACGGTCTTCCAGTCACCGTATTGGTGTCTGAGATAATGCTATCGCGGGCAAGCCCGCTCCCACAGGTAGGATGTCTTCAGGGTTGCACCTTCCGTCCCGCCATGTGCTTCAAATACCCCACCAACAATTCCAGATCCCCCTCCGGCAATACCGTCGTCGAGAACGCGGGCATCTTCGCCTGTGGCCACTGACGCAAACTCTGCGGGTCACGAATGTAGCGCTTGAGGAAGTCCGCGCCGAAATACTCGGTCGGGTTGAACGGAATATTCAGGTCCGGCCCGAACTGCGCATCCCCCGCGCCATTCAATCGATGACACGCCAGGCAGTTCTTCTGAAACAGCGCAAAGCCCTTGTTCACCGGATCGTCCGCCTTCAGCGCAGGATCGGGAAGCAAGGCAGGGAAGCGCTCGGCCACCGGCGCCATGCGCTTGATACTGGCCACTTCGAACGGCCATTGCTCGGGGCTGATATTGCCCGCCTGCGGATCGGTCCAGACCAGATAAAACGGCCCGGCACTGTGCTTGCCCTCTGACAGCGGCGGCCACGGCTTGGCCGGGTCTTCAATCGCCAGCCAGGCCCGCGCCCCTTGGGTATTGAGCAGCGGCGCGGCAGCCAGTTCGGCGGCAAAACCATCCAGGGCAACGGCTTGCAGATGATCGTCAGGCTGGATACCCGTCAACAACGCCGCCAACGGCACGGCGCGATAGCTCATGTCCCGCTTGTAGGAAACGTCGTTAGTGATCGTGACGGTCTGAACCTGAGGATGCTTGAGCAATTCCTCGGTTTGCCACGTGCGAGGGCTCGCGCCCAGCTCAAGATTCAGCTGTGCGGCAAACAGAGGCGTGCTGAGCAGCAAGGCCCCAAACAGAATGAGCGTTTTCAAATGATCGCCGTCCATGTCGTGAGAAGTGCCGCAAAGGTTGGCACAGCCACGCTGGCCCGGGTAGCGAGCCAATCACATTTTTAATCAGGCGAAATGAAAACCCTGATGCTCGATCAGCCAATCACCTTGGTCAGGTTCGGCAAAATCAACAACAGCGTAGTGGCAAATAGAATGAGCCCGGCTTGACGTACTTTCGAATGCTTGAACATGGCTTGACCGCCTTTTTTGTTATTTCCTGATGCCTGCCTGCCTATCTCCATGACGGCAGAGCGCTGCACTTCCTTGTTGGACGAGTGCCTCGGCAAAACCCGACGACAACTTCGTACAGGTTTACATTAGGGCCCGCGTCACGCTTGGCTTAGATCCATTTCGTATGGGATTGGCACTAGTTGCTGTTAAAAAGGCATGAGGCCTATGGCCAGCTACTTGGGCGCCCGTTGGCTAGACAGCTTGGTGACATGAATCGGTTAATCCGGTAGCTGACTACCGTTCGTCTGAGCGTGACCGTCAACGCCAGTGAGCACTGTGGTCATTGAATCCACGGCTGCTCGGCATAAGGTGAATGCATAAAGATCAGAATCTCGCGGCCTCCCGTAGGAGCCGCCGAAGGCTGCGATCTTTTGATCCTTTGATTTCCATTCACCACCAGGTTCGAGGACGTCATGACCCAAGCCTTGATATTCGACGCGTTACGCACGCCCCGTGGCAAAGGCAAAGCCAATGGCGCGTTGCACAGCGTCAAACCTGTGAACCTGGTGGCCGGGCTGCTGAGGGCGTTGCAGCGGCGCACGTCCCTGGACACCAGTCAGGTCGATGACGTGGTGCTCGGCTGTGTGACGCCCATCGGCGATCAGGGGGCCGACATCGCCAAGACCGCCACCCAGGTGGCCGATTGGGACGTCAGTGTGGCCGGGATGCAGCTCAATCGCTTCTGCGCGTCGGGGCTGGAAGCGGTGAACCTGGGCGCGATGAAAGTGCGTTCCGGCTTCGAAGATCTGGTGGTGGTCGGTGGCGTCGAGTCGATGTCCCGCGTACCCATGGGCAGCGATGGCGGCGCTTGGGCGCTGGACCCGGAAACCAATTTGCACAACCATTTCACGCCCCAGGGCGTGGGCGCCGACCTGATCGCCACGATTGAAGGCTTCAGCCGTCAGGACGTCGATGCTTTCGCGCTGCACTCCCAGCAGAAGGCTGCACGGGCGCGGGCGAACGGTTCGTTCAACAAGTCGCTGGTGCCGGTGCAGGACCAGAACGGCATCATCCTGCTCGATCACGATGAGTTCATTCGCGCCGAATCGACCATGGAAGGCTTGGGCAAGCTCAAGCCGAGCTTCGAAATGATCGGGCAAATGGGCTTTGACGCCACGGCATTGCGGGTTTACAGCCAGGTCGAGCGGATCAACCACGTTCACACGCCGGGCAACAGTTCCGGGATCGTCGATGGCGCGGCGCTGATGCTGATCGGCTCCGAAGCTTGTGGCCGGGCGCTGGGCTTGCAGCCACGGGCGCGGATCGTCGCCACGGCCGTCACCAGCACCGCCCCGACCATCATGCTCACCGGCCCGGCGCCGGCCACCCGCAAGGCACTGGCCAAGGCCGGGCTGCGGGTCGAAGACATCGACCTGTTCGAAGTCAACGAAGCGTTCGCCTCGGTCGTGCTCAAGTTCATCAAAGACATGGCCATCGACCCGGACAGGGTCAACGTCAACGGCGGTTCCATCGCCATGGGCCACCCGCTCGGCGCCACCGGCTGCGCGATTCTCGGCACGCTGCTCGATGAACTGGAAACCCGGCGCCTGCGCTATGGTCTGGCGACATTGTGTGTCGGCGGCGGCATGGGCATTGCCACCATCATCGAACGCCTCTGAGCCTGACTTTAAGAAAATCCGACTCAAGGAAAATTGCCATGACCCAAGCCATCCGTTACGAAAAGGGTCAGGACCAGATCGTCGTCCTGACCATCGACATGCCGGGCCAGAGCGCCAACACCATGAACGCGGTCTACCGCGAGGCCATGGCCACCTGCGTCGAGCGCCTGGTCGCCGACAAGGATGCGATTGCCGGTGTGATCATCACCTCGGCCAAAAAAACCTTCTTCGCCGGCGGCGACCTCAATGAACTGATCAAGGTCGGCAAACCCGAAGCCAAAGCCTTTTACGACAAGGTGCTGACCCTCAAGGGCCAACTGCGTACCCTGGAAACCCTCGGCAAACCGGTAGTTGCCGCCATTAACGGCGCGGCGCTCGGCGGTGGTTGGGAAATCTGCCTGGCGTGCCATCACCGTGTGGCGCTGGACAATCCGTCGGTGCTGCTTGGCCTGCCGGAAGTCACTCTTGGCCTGTTGCCGGGCGGCGGCGGGGTAGTGCGCATGGTCCGCATGCTGGGCATTGAAAAAGCCCTGCCATACCTGCTCGAAGGCAAAAAAATCCGTCCGCAACAGGCGTTGCAGGCGCGGTTGATCGACGAGTTGGCCGCCGATCGCGATGAGCTGATGGCCAAGGCGCGGGCGTGGATTGTCGCTCACCCGGTCGCTGTGCAGCGCTGGGACGTGAAGGGTTATCAGATTCCTGGCGGCACGCCGTCGGATCCGAAGCTCGCGGCGATGCTGGCCATCACGCCGTCGATCCTGCGCAGCAAAACCCAGGGTTGCCTGCCTGCGCCGGAGAAAATCCTCTGCGCCGTGGTGGAAGGCGCCCAAGTGGATTTCGACACGGCGCACCTGATCGAAACCCGCTACTTCACCGAACTGACCACCGGCCAGGTGTCGAAAAATCTCATCGGCACTTTCTGGTTCCAGCTCAATGAGATCAATGCCGGTGGCTCGCGGCCCCAAGGCGTCGCGCCTTACGTGACGAAAAAAGTCGGCGTGCTTGGCGCCGGGATGATGGGCGCGGGCATCGCGTTTGTCAGCGCCTCGGCCGGCATCGACGTGGTGCTCAAAGACATCAACCTCGCTGCGGCAGAGAAGGGCAAGGCCCACTCGGCGGCGCTGCTGGACAAGCAAGTCACCCGTGGTCAGATGAGCCGGGAGCAGCGCGAGGCGATTCTGGCGCGAATCCATGCCACCGAAACCGATGCGGACCTGGCCGGTTGCGATTTGATCATTGAAGCGGTGTTTGAAGATCGCGAACTGAAAGCCAAAGTCTCATCGGCGGCACAAGCAGTTGTCGGCCCGGACGCGGTCATTGCTTCCAACACCTCGACCTTGCCGATCAGCGGCCTGGCCACCGCCGTGCCGGACCAGACGAAATTCATCGGCCTGCATTTCTTCAGTCCCGTGGAGAAAATGCCGCTGGTGGAAGTCATCAAAGGCGCCCACACGAGTGCTGAAACCCTGGCTCGCGGGTTCGATTTCGTCCTGCAAATCAAGAAAACCCCGATTGTGGTCAACGACAGTCGCGGTTTCTTCACCTCGCGGGTATTCGGCACCTTTACCAATGAAGGTATTGCCATGCTCGGTGAAGGGGTGAGCGCGCCGATGATCGAGACCGAAGCGCGCAAGGCTGGCATGCCTGTCGGGCCTCTGGCGATCTCCGACGAAGTTTCCCTCAGCCTCATGAGCCATATCCGCCAGCAAACCGCCCAAGACCTGCAAGCGGAAGGGAAACCGCTGATTGAGCACCCGGCGTTCGCCGTGATTGACTTGCTGCTCAAGGAATACAAGCGTCCGGGCAAGGCCGCTGGAGGAGGTTTCTACGATTACCCGGCGGCCGGGCAGAAACATCTGTGGCCAGAGTTGAAAACCCGTTTCGAGAAAGCCGACGGGCAGATTTCGCCGCAGGATGTGCGCGATCGGCTGCTGTTCGTGCAAGCCATCGAAACCGTGCGTTGTATGGAGGAGGGCGTGCTGACCTCGACGGCGGATGCCAACGTCGGCTCGATCTTTGGCATCGGCTTCGCGGCCTGGACCGGCGGTGCGTTGCAATTCATCAACCAGTACGGCGTGAAAGACTTCGTCGCCCGCGCCCAGTACCTGGCCGAGCAGTACGGCGAGCGCTTCACGCCGCCCGCGCTGCTGCTGGAGAAAGCCGCCAAAAACGCCTTGTTCTAAGGGGACGTTCTAAGGGACCGATGACGCGCTCCGGGGCTTGCCTTGCCACCGTGTTTCGAGGCAGGCTCTCGGGTGTGCATTATTCCCTTCATGTGTCAGGTATTTTTTATGTCGTTACGCATCTGCATTCTGGAAACCGACATCCTGCGTCCGGAACTGGTCGATCAATATCAGGGTTACGGGCAGATGTTCCAGCGTCTGTTTTCGCAGCAACCCATCGCGGCCGAATTCACCGTGTACAACGTGATGCAGGGCGATTATCCCAGCGATGACCTGACCTTCGATGCGTATCTGGTCACCGGCAGCAAGGCCGATTCCTTTGGCACCGATCCGTGGATTCAAACCCTCAAGACGTACCTGCTCAAGCGCTACGAACGTGGCGACAAACTGCTGGGCGTGTGCTTCGGCCATCAACTGCTGGCGCTGCTATTGGGCGGCAAGAGCGAGCGGGCGACCCAGGGCTGGGGCGTCGGCACCCACAATTACAAACTCGCGGCCAAGGCGCCGTGGATGAGCCCGGTGAGGGAAGAGCTGACGTTGCTGATCAGCCACCAGGATCAGGTCACCGCGCTACCGGAAAACGCTACGGTGATTGCCTCGAGCGATTTCTGCCCGTTCGCCGCGTACCACATCAACGATCAAGTGCTGTGCTTCCAGGGGCATCCGGAGTTCATTCACGATTACTCACGGGCGCTGCTGGAAATCCGTCAGCAACATCTGGGCGAACAGGTTTATCAGAAGGGCGTGGCGAGCCTGGAGCATCCACACCATGGCGCCACCGTTGCGGAGTGGATGATGCGGTTTGTGGCGCACAAGCCTGAGGGTGAAGCGGCTAAAAGCTAAAAGCTAAAAGCTAAAAGCTAAAAGCTTCGCGAGCAAGCCCGCACACATTGGATCTTCGTCGTACACAGATCCAATGTGTGCGGGCTTGCTCGCGAATGGGGGCAACCGTTTCTCACCGAAAACACACGGCCTTACAACCACCCCGACCGCTTGAAACTCGCCCACAAACCGACGCACCCAACGGTGATAAACCCCAGCACCGCGAAATACCCGTAATGCCAACTCAACTCCGGCATGTTCTGGAAGTTCATCCCGTAAATCCCGGCCACCGCCGTCGGAAACGCCAGAATCGCCGCCCACGCGGCAAACTTGCGCTGCACCACGCTTTGCCGTGACGCCTCCAGCAACACCCCGACCTCGATGGTCTGGCTGGCAATGTCTGCCAGGGTCGTCAGATCTTCCATCTGCCGCGTGACATGAATCTGCACATCGCGGAAATACGGGCGCATGTTTTTGTCGATAAACGGAAAGCTCAGCTTTTGCAGTTCCTCACCGATCTCCACCATCGGTGCCGCATACCGGCGCAAGCGCAATACATCGCGGCGCAGGCCGTGGAGTTTCTGGATGTCACGCTCGTTCAGGGAACCGCAGATGACATTGCTTTCCAGTTCATCGATCTCGGCATGGATCGCTTCGCCCATCGGCTGGTAGTTTTCAATCACGAAATCGAGGATGGCATAGAGTACGAAATCTTCCCCATGCTCCAGCAACAGAGGCCGCGCCTCACAACGCTGTCGGACATGGGCGTAGGACGCGGAATGACCGTTACGTGCAGTAATGATGTAGCCCTTGCCGGCGAAGATATGCGTCTCGATGAACTGCAATTTGCCTTCATTGCGGATCGGCGAATACGTGACGATAAACAGTGCATCGCCGAAGGTTTCCAGCTTCGGTCGACTGTGTTTTTCCAGAGCGTCTTCGATGGCCAGTTCGTGTAGGTTGAACTGGCGTTGCAGGTTGAACAACTCCTGAGCGTTCGGCTCTTCGAGGCCGATCCACACAAAGTGGCCAGGCTTGGCAGCCCAGGCAGCGCCTTCGTCGAGGGTAATGTTGGTGACTTTTTTACCGGCGCTGTAAACCGCAGCAGCAACGACTCTACCCATGATGGTAATTCACTTCTTATTGGCCGCTTTCTATTGGTAAAGACTGGCGGTGCCAGGCAGGTTTCAGCTTAACCTTGTCTACTGCTTGAGAGTCAGCAAAATCTGTAGAGTTCGCAGGCAAAAGAAAACCCGCGCAGGGCGGGTAATGCACGCGGAACCTGTGGGAGCGGGGTTTCTTTCAGGCGGCTTGCAGTTGCCGATCCATCGAGTCGATGCACTCGCGCATCTGCTCACGGCACTGGGCGATCAGCATCGGCATGTCATCCAGGCTCAATCCAGCCGTGGGAATCGCCGGCAGCGAACGGATCAGAATCCTCCCACTGCGCCAGCGGTTCAATCGCATGTGTTTGACGTAACTGCTGACACATACCGGAACGATCGGCACCCCGGCGGCAATCGCCATCTGGAACGCGCCTTTCTTGAACGGCAGCAGCTCTTCACCGAGGTTGCGGGTGCCCTCGGGGAAGACCCAGATCGAGGTGTCTTCATTTTGCAAGGTGTGAGTGGTGGTCAGCATCGACTGGCGTGCCTTGTGCGCATTGCCGCGGTCGATCAGCACATTGCCGGCCAGCCAGAACAATTGCCCGAACAGCGGCACCCACTTCAAGCTCTTCTTGCCGATGCACACGGTACGGCGGGGCACCACATTGCCGAACACAAACAGATCGTAGTTGGACTGATGGTTGGCGATGATCACGCAGCTGTCGGGTTTATCCATCAACGGCCCGACGTCGGCCTTCACCCGCAAACGCAAAATACACATCGCCGGCCACGCATACAGACGCGCGCATAAACGGCTGTTGTCCGGATTAAACGGCCGGCACAGACCGAGGATCACCCCGAGCACACCGGCCAGAATAAAGTGCAGGCCCATCAATAGCATACGAAACACAAACAGCATTTAAAGGGCCCACCGGGACAAAAGGTGGCGCAGTGTACGGATGTGCACTGTTTTCGGCAATTGCCGCTATAGAAGTGGGAGATGGCCGATGTTTGAGTGCATGTTCCCGACTTATTGGTCAGATGTGGCCTAGAGCGGTTGTAAGGTTTTAAACCAAACACGCAAGAAAAAGCCCGGCACGACGGTCGGGCTTTTCGGTGCAACGCATTCGGGCTTAACCCATGTGCTCTTGATCCAGGATGATCGCGTTGTCCAGCGTCTCCAGCAGCGCTTTGCGCGTTTTCAACTTGGTGTTTTTGTGGGCGATCATGTTGAGCTTCTTCAACTGACGAGCCGCCGCCAGCGCTGCGCCTTGCAGCTCTTCGGCCGACACCACCTTATCGAGGAAACCGGCATCCACGGCGCTTTGCGGGTTGAACATCTCGGCGTTGATCACCGCGCGATGAAACGCCGACTTGCGCAGACGATCACGGGCCAGCTCGATACCGGCGTGGTGCATGGTCATGCCGATCTGCACTTCGTTCAGGCCAATGCTGAACGGGCCATCGACACCAATGCGGTAGTCGGCCGACAACAGAATAAATGCACCCTTGGCCACCGCATGCCCAGGACAGGCCACGACCACCGGGAACGGGTGCGACAGCAGACGACGAGCCAGGGTCGAACCCGCAGCCACCAGCGCCATGGCCTCGTTAGGGCCGGCCGTCATCACCTTCAAGTCATAACCACCCGACAAAATCCCCGGCTGACCGGTAATGATCACCACCGCCCGATCCTCCACCGCCCGATCCAGCGCAGCGTTAAACGCAACAATCACGTCCGGCGAGATGGCATTGACCTTGCCATTGCTCAAGGTCAGGGTCGCGATACCGTCTTCGAGATGGTAGGAAATCAACTCACTCATGACGCTAATCCTTCAAATAAAGTAGGGCAGACGTTACCCACCGCTGTAGGTCAGGTAAAGCGCCGTGACTGACCGCCCGGTCACCCTTTTCCCCGCCCGGCAAGCGTTGCCGGCCACGCCAGCCGCGCATTCCCCTCTATATAGAAGAGGGCGCGAAGCCGGAGATTGGCGGGTTTGCCATGGCACGGCACCCACCGGAACGACTAAATCGCTAACCGCATGAAAATTCTGCAAAAAAAATTTGCCATCAGAAAAGCTTTCGACTACATTAGCGCGCCTCGACAGACAGAACATGTTTGACGAGATACGGTGAAGTGTCCGAGTGGCTTAAGGAGCACGCCTGGAAAGTGTGTATACAGGAAACTGTATCGAGAGTTCGAATCTCTCCTTCACCGCCAAATTCGATGTACACAAAACCCCTGATTTCGAGAGAAATCAGGGGTTTTGTGGTTTCTGGTGTCTGGATTTTTCAATCATGGGCGCCGCTGGCTCAGGCGCATCAGTAAAGGCGCGTCCGAAAATGATGTAGGACAAGTGCCAGGCGTGTGGGAAGTAATGCTGGAAAGCCAGGCGGTTGGGTGCTTCCATAGGTTTCAGCACCTCACATGAGCCATCTCGGGAAGGGGTATTTTTTTTGCGCCTCTAGGGTACAAAATGAATCAAAGGGCAGCACAAATGACGCCCCCATTATCCGGAGCGGACGTACGCACGTTATGCAGGAAATGACCATGAAACAGGCAGAGCTGGAAAAGGTTCATGTGGAGATCGTCAAACTGATCGCTGAACAGCGCAAGCTGAACGCCGAGGCCGGCAAGATGACCCGTGAGACTTTTTGGTATCCGGTGGCAGTTGCTGTTGGGCTGATTGGTACGGTAGCTACCGTTACTGCGGTGTTGATCAAGCTGCTCTAATACCCAATTCTAGCGCCGTTTCCTGTTGTTTCACCTTATCGATCACGGCTCTGCTGATGTGCGCCATGTCATCACTTGCCATCGCAGCCACCCCTGAAACCTTCCCCGACGCAGCCACCAGCGACCCGGCAAAGCTCGGCTGGAATGGTCGGCTCCCCACCACCCGCTGATGTCCGGGTTGCCTTGAGTCGTTATCCCCAGTTCAACTGATGCCGGGCTTTTTGTTTTCATCACCTGGCTACCGAGGAATAATGCGCGCTTCTATGAAGAAGGAAACCTCATGATCACCACCACAACCCACACCATTGAAGGCCGGCAAATCACCGCTTACCTGGACATCGTCAGCGCCGAGTCGGTGCAGGGCGTTAACGTGATCCGCGATATGTTCGCCGGAATGCGGGATTTTTTCGGTGGGCGTTCTCAGACGTTGGAGCGGGCATTGAAGGATGCGCGGACTCAGGCGACCGACGAGATCAAGGAGCGGGCGCGGGCGCTTCAGGCGGATGCGGTGGTGGGGCTCGATTATGAGATCAGCATGCCGGCCGGCAAGGGGGGGATGGTGGTGGTGTTTGTGACCGGGACGGCGGTCAAACTGAGGTAGGTCGCTGTAAGCCGATCTTGGGCGCGCGGTGCTGGCCATTCGTCGGGCATGTAACGATCTGAATCACAAGTCTGGGAATGACCGGCTAGTCTCAAAATCCAGGGTGGTCGATATTTTTCAGGCAAAAAGGGCTTGCCGGTATCGACCCGTTTTGAGAGGAGCGAAGATATGGCTGAGCCGTATATCGAAGACGACGGGGCAGAGTTTCCAATCAATGATTGCGTGCAGTGTGGTCAGACGGACTATGTGCCGAGCTTCGGTGAAGACCGTGTCCAGATCAACAAAATCAAATCCGCAGTGCCTCGAACCCGAGGGCCCAAATCGAAATTCATGCCCAAGCTGGGGGCGCCTTCCAGGAAGTAAACCAGTAACAGCACGAACCCCGCCATTGAGCGGGGTTTCTTGTTTTTGAAGGGTTGAAAGCGTGGCTCGTTGGCAATGCCGAGAAATGTCCTACAACTTTTCGAGCGTTGGTGGTTTTTTCACAAACTTTTCACACCGGCCTACGTAGGCTCAGCTCATCCGTTAGAAAGCAGTACCCTGGCCCGTCTCCCCAGCGGGCTTTTTTTTGCCTGTCATAAAACCTTTTGCATAAACGCTGTCCAACCGTCGCCAATGGCGAGGTTGTTCCGGTTTTGTGTCTGGACTTTGCCTCCTCTAAAGCATTCAATTTCCGGCCTTTCCGTTCCCCTTTTTTTTGAGGTTCTTGTGATGCGTTTGACACTGCCTGCTCTGGTTCTGGGCCTTTTGGTTGCTCAAGGTGCGATGGCTGCCGGTGACGGCACGGCTGCGCTCGGTGGTGGTTTGGGTGGTGCGTTGGGTAATGTGATCGGCCAGAAAATGGGCGGCAGCACTGGTGCCGCCATTGGTGCTGGCGTAGCGGGCGCAGCCGGCAGCGCTGTTGCCGCACGTAAAGGCAGCCGCACCAAAGCGGCCATCGGCGGCGGTGTCGGCGCGGCGGGCGGTTCGGTGATCGGAAACAGCCTGGGCGGCAAGACCGGCTCCACCATCGGCGCAGGCCTGGGTGGTGCATTGGGCGGCGGCGTGGGCAGCAACCTGTCCAAAAAGGGTCACTGATCCTGAATGATCCGCTGAAAAAACCCGGCTCGATGCCGGGCTTTTTCGTTTTGGAACGTTTTTCCCGCATGTGGCTCAAATCTCGTACAGTCGGTGTTTGATTTGCTGTTCAACAGACGCAGATGCCAGCTGAGGCTATCCGCGGCATGTTCTCTTCCCCAATGCGGAAATTAGAGGTGCATATCATGCGTTTGACATTGTCCACGGTGTTTCTAGGGCTTTTGGTCGCTCAGGGCGCAATGGCGGCCGGCAACGGCGACGCTGCAGTCGGCGGTGGTCTTGGCGGTGTGTTGGGCAACGTAGTCGGCGGGCAGTTGGGCGGCAGCACCGGAGCTGCGGTGGGCGCTGGCGTCGGCGGTGCGGCAGGCAGTGCGGTCGGTGCGCGCAAGGGCAGTCGTACTGAAGCGGCTGTTGGCGGTGGTCTCGGCGCGGCGGGCGGTTCGGTGATCGGCAACAGCCTGGGCGGCTCCACTGGTTCGGCCATTGGTGCAGGCGTGGGCGGTGCAGCCGGTGGCGCGGTGGGCAGCAGCCTGGGTGATGATCGCGGCGGCTCGCATTCCGGTGGCGGCAATTACAAACACAAGCATAAAAATAAGTACAAGCATCGCTAACTCGATATCGAGTGACAGTAGAAACCCGGCCCTGTGCCGGGTTTTTCATTTCTGTCGATAGGACTCTGGAACGATTGGCTGTAGGACGTTTCGAACTTTATATACACCTGAACGTTGTGAGGCATGCCATGACCCCGGAAACCGAAGACAAGGAAGATGAAGGCCCGATCAACGATCCCGGCAATGAAGATCCGGGGTCTCTGATGGACGACGCCACAGTGCCGCTCAACGATGCCGATGACGCTGGCGACGTGGGCAACTACGAGAATGATGAGTATGACGAGGAAGACGACGAGTGATCGGGTTTTGGGGGCGGGACGACCAATCGTCCTTCTGATCGAACGCGTCTATCGTGTCGTCCTCGAAAGGTCAGGACCTGCTTTGCAGGTCCAATGAGAGGTGCGTTATGAACGCTGACCCGAAAGACTCCGATATCGACGATACCCCCGAATATCCGCTGCCTTCTCCCACCAATTCCCTGCGCCGTGACCAGCGCCCGCCCGACGATGACGACACGGCTGTGGAGCAAGTGCCCGCCGATGATGTGAAGCGTGGGAATGTGGAAGCCGACCCGGAAGACCCGGACATTGCCGGTGATGACGCCTCGGGTGAACCGAGCTGAAGCCTGTGCGGTGGTGCATCGCCGCTTGTCGATTGCGCGGCACCTTTAAAAGGC
The DNA here is from genome assembly GCF_024749285.1 of Pseudomonas sp. B21-015. Classification (NCBI taxonomy): domain Bacteria; kingdom Pseudomonadati; phylum Pseudomonadota; class Gammaproteobacteria; order Pseudomonadales; family Pseudomonadaceae; genus Pseudomonas; species Pseudomonas sp. B21-015. The sequence continues at coordinate 4,507,640 of NZ_CP087196.1, read as the reverse complement.
GATCACTGCCAGAGGTCAGGTAAAGCACTCTTTAAAGGAGATGCATCATGATCAGGTCAAAACTGACAGCGCTGACGGTAGTTGGCTTATTGTCGATCAGTTCATTGGCGGCGTTTGCTCAATCTACTGGCCGCGATGCGCCGGTCGACAAGGGGGGGATGCCACCTTACTCGGAAATGAATGCGGGTACTTCGGATGGGAAGGCGCTGCCACCGGACACCATTGGTGGTGGGAATGGCGGCGAAGCCAACGGGAGTAGCACCAGCCCGGAGGAGGGAAGTGGGTCGATGAATGGTGGAAGTTCGATGGGGAGTGGTTCTGGAAGTGGGTCTGGAGAGTCAGGTGGTTCTGGAGTGAGTGGAGGCAGGGCAGATAAAACCGGTAATTCGGGTGGCTGAAGTCAGATTCTTTACCGTTGCACTGAGCCCAGCGTCGAGCTGGGCTTCGGTGTTTGCACAGGAGTTCAAAGTTTCCTGATCTCTTTTTCGACCGCTAATCCTCTTCAATATCTGATTCAAACCAGCGCATAAAGAAGTCTCGCTGAACCTCCGGATCGTTGGTAAGGTTATTTTCTTCATAGTCAAAAATATTTACCAGGTCATTCCTTGTTGCATACTTACCTAATGTGAGTTCATATGCTTTTACTCCAAGCGACATCTGCGAGGACATGCTGGAAGGGTGTACGTTTATTTTTGCACCTTTGCACAGGAAAACTACATTGCAGTGCTCCTTTCTGATATTGCCAAGGCACTCGTAAAAATCTCCTCCTGCATAAGTTTTGCTATATCCATCCTCCATCACAAAATTAATAGTCAGCGCTTCCGAGTCGCAGAAAAGTTTCGCGATCTGGCGTCTACCGTTTTTGATTATCACAATTTCCACGCTGTCCACTTTCTATTTCCTGTTCGGATTTAAGGTGGTGTAACTAGTGGGGCGACCATCAGCACCAATAGGGGTGACACCGAGAATATCTTCTCTTTTGACTCCACCTTGAATTGCTACCTCCCTTTCATTACTGAATTTGTATTTTTTCCCCAGTTCCTTTACTAGATCTCTACCTGGAATCATTCGTATGGTGTACAAAAAACCACTTCTCATATTGAATTTAGTCGCGAAATCAATTCCAACTTCTCTTTTTGGAGAAGTACTAACAAAATTGCTCGGTGGCTTATTGCTGTCAAGTGAGTGAAGCAGCAAGTCATTGCTGTCGCCCTTGGTTTTAAAGCCTTGGTAAAAAATTTCATCTGGATGGCGACTATCTCCACGATATGAATACTTTTCCTCCGTATATGAGGGAAGTTGAGCATCCCCCTCATCAACCCCAGCCTTACCCGCCGGCTCCTCATCCCCAAACGACGGCTTCTTACACCCATCCCCCCCAGGGCACTCACTCAACCCCAACGGATCAACCCAACCCACCGGATTGCGCGTGTACTGATACCCGTTTAACCCGCCCGCCAACTTGCTCGGGTCCGGCGTCAGGTACCGCCCGACATCCGGATTGTAGTAGCGATGCCGGTTGTAATGCAGGCCGGTTTCCGCGTCGAAATACTGCCCTTGAAAGCGCAGCGGCTGATCGAGGACCTGATGGGTGTCGCGGGTGAGGCGGGTGAGGCGGCCATACGCGGTGTATCGAGCGGCCCAGATGATGTCGCCGCTGTAGTCGGTGAGTTCTTGCGGGGTGCCGAGGTGGTCGAGTTGGTAATAAAACGGGCAGGCCTTGCGCGGGCCTTTGCCGTCGAGCATCGCCAGCGGGCGGAAGCTGTCGGGTTCATAGACATAGCTGCGGTAGTGCTCGCGACTGCTTTCAGCGACAAGGTTGTCGCCCTGCCAGAAAAACTCGGTGGTTTTACCGTCGACGGTTTTGGTAATGCGACGGCCGAAAGCGTCATAGCGATAAGTTGAGCAACGACCGTCCGGGATGGTGACGCCGACCAACCGATGCTGGCAGTCATAACGGTATTCAGTGACGAGTTTCTGCCTGGTACCACGGCGTTCGCGGATGAGGTTGCCGAAGGTGTCGTAATCGAAGTGGCAGTCGCCGTGCATCAACAGGCGGTTGCCTTTGACGGTGGCCGGGCCCGGGCGGTCCTGCATCAGCAGGTTGCTGGCCGGGTCGTGGGCGAAGCTTTCCGGTGGCTGATCGCGAGAGTGGCGCACGCGGATCAGGCGGTTCAGCGAGTCGTACTGGTAGCTACGTTGGCCATGGCGGGTGTCGGCGATGCTGTCGAGATTGCCATTGAGGCTGTAGGCATAGTCGCGGCGATACAGCGGATGTTGGTGTTGGCCGACGGCGTGGGCCTTCAGGCGACCCTGTTCGTCGTAGGCGTATTCACTGAGCAACAGACCCTGTTGACGCTGCTGTTCGCGGCCGAAGACAAATTGGTGGCTGGTGAGGCGTGTGCCATTGAGGTCGATAGCGGTCAGCGCGCCGCCCTTGGCGTGGTGGTAATCGAGTTTGCTGCCGTCTGGCAGACGCAGGCGGTTGAGCTGGCCGCAGGCGTCGTAGCCATAACGCAAGGTGCCCCAGCCCTGGTGTTCGGTGATCAGGCGGTCTTGTTGGTCGTATTCGAATTCCAGCGGGTGGTCGTGGCCGTCGTCGACGCTGGTCAGTCGGCCGAGGCGGTCGTAGCGGTACGCGATCTGAGTCCCGTCGGGTAGGGTCTTGACCAACAGGTGTCCGGCCAAATCCCGTTGATAGCCCGTGACCAGCTGCGAGCCGTCGTCGCCGAACTCGGTTTTCTCCAGCAGATGGCCGTTGAGGTCATAGGCATAGGCGGTGCGGCGACCGTCGAAGCCGGTTTCCTGTCGGATCAATCCGTTGGGCGTGTAGTCCAGCCGATAGCGTTCTCCGGATTCGTTCTCGATTTCCGTGAGCAGCAGCTGCGCGTTGTCGTAGCGATATTTGAGCTGGGTGCCGTCGGGGTTGATCCGGCGGCTGACCAGGTGCAAATCGTCGACGTATTCGTAACGGGTGACGCGGCCCAGCTCGTCGCGTTTGGCGGTGACCTTGCCGTAGGCGTTGTAGCTGAACGCGCGCGTGGCGCCGGTAGGCAATGTCGTCTGGACCAGTCGGCCGACGGCGTCCCATTGGTAGCGGGTGACCGCACCGTGTTCGTCCTGACGAGTCGTCTGCCGCCCCAGCGCATCGTAGGAAAAGCGTCGTTGCCCACCGTCCGGCAGTGTTTCCTCAAGCAACTGGCCCAAGGCATTCCAGACGAATACATGGCGACTGGCGTCCGGGTAGCGGATCGACAACAGCCGGCCCTGAGGGTCGTAGTGATAGTGAGTGGCCTGGCCATCGGGATCGGTGGCCTCGGTGACATCGCCCTGAGCATTGCGCTGGTATTTCCACACTGCTTGGCCGCGATTGCGCGCATGCAGAAAACCGTTGCGGTATTCGTAGGTCGTTGGCTCATCTTGCGGTGGAATCAACGCCACCAGCCGTCCGACTTCGTCGTAGCGGTATTCGGTGACGGCCCCCAGCGGATCCTGCTCGGCCACCAACCGACCCTGCTCGTCATAGGCCTTGAGCTGTTCGCCGCCATTGAGCTCAACCCGGCGCACCAGTCGCGCCCGGTCGTCATGGACGTAAACTTCTTCGCTGCCGTCGATGTTCTGGAGCGTGACGCTGCCTTGGTCATCCCAGGCGTAGCGCGTGTCCACTTGCGCGAACGACGCCCAATGCCGCACGCAGCGTGCCGCCTTGCCGGACCGCTGCCACTCCCAGAAGAAACTCGCGCCACCGGCCAGTTGCCGCTGCAGGATGACGTGCCGGTCGTCGTAGTCGTAGCGCTCGTTTTCCCCTGCGGCATTGGTCGCTGCGATCAAGCGTTGGCGGGCGTCGTAGCGATAGGAAACCAGTGTCTGCTCTGTATGCCAGGCTTCACCCGGGGCATCGCCGGAGTGAAACGACTGGTATTCGACGGCCACAAGGTGCCTGCGCTCATAGCAAAACAACAACGAACGCCCGGCGCCGTTGTCGAGGCGCTGGATGCGCTCCTGCCGGTCGCGGGTGATGCGCAATCGGTTGTCGTAGGCATCGCTGATCGCCGTCAGCCAGCCGTTGTGAAAGTGGTAGAAACGCGTGTCGTCGCCAGCCTGGGCGAGGATCAGCTCTTCGGGTGCATCGCCCAGATAAATCGCCGCGCGCGACAGGCTGTTATGGATCGCAGGGCGTTCGACACTCGGCAGCGGGAACGTGGTGCGGCGGTTTTCGTGGTCGATCCAGGTGACGGTGTCGCCGTCGATTTCCAACCGATGGGCGAGCGAATGGCTCCAGCCAAAGCCGAGGCCGCAGTCGATCTCGGCGGCACTGGTGCGGTAGAGCCGGGTGAAGTCGAACGGCAGGATGCCGTCCAGCGAACCATCGGTGAGGGTCAACAGTTCTTCGCCGGTGACCATCGATACCGGGCACCCGTTCTTGCAGGTCGACGGCACACAAGTCGCGCTGTCGCCGTTGGGGTTTTTTGCCTGATTCGGTGCATCGTCGTGAGGTTCGTGACGACCCAGCCGGGTCATGTCTGTGGATTTATCGCGAGCAATGGCAACCGGATTGCTCACCTGCACAATCGGTGAGACGCCGGCGCTGATCTGTAGCGGAACCGTCGGTGCAGGTTTCAGCGGTACATTCCGCACGCTGACCACAAGCGGTTTGAGCGCGCCAGCGTGGGCTGTCAGGTCGGATTTGGCCGTCAGCCCGGCCAACCGCAAACTGGCCGCCGCCAACCACTGCCGAGCCCGCGGGGACTTGATCTTGTCCAGTAATTTGGCGCTCATGCCGAGCTTCAGGCCCGTAGGACCGATGAGACGTACCAACAGGAAGCTGATCAATATTTCCGTACGAATTTGCGCCACGACTTCGGCGATGTACTGCGGCGGCAACATCCTCAGCCAACTGGTGAACGCCGCGAGATGGATGAACATCAATGGCTCATCGCTCAACATCAGCAACACATTGGCAATGGTTTCAGCCGAAGCGTTCAGCAGCGTCTCAAGCTCGCCTTGGGTCAGGTACTCAAGGAGTTTTTCGCTGTTGCCTTGCAGGTCTGCCACCAGGGCGTAGACCTGTTTCACGTCATCCCACAAACCGTGCAGCGAATGCTCGAAGCCGCGCCAGTCAGCCTGTTGCAGCAAGCCGTAGCGCTGGGTGAACCCTGCCTCGGAAAACCCCGCCCACAAAGGTTCGAATTCGCTCGTCCATTCATTGCGCAACCAGCCTTCCAGCTCGCCGATCACGCTTTGATAGGAGGCGTAGAGCGCTTTGACGTGTTCAGTGGAGACATTGGGAAAGAAGGTGATGCGATAGCGATGGCCACGCCAGCATTCGGGGATTTCGAGAATGCCGCTGGGGCCGATGGTTGCGTGGACGGGCTCACCGAAGATCAGTTCACCATTGCGCTGCGAGATAACCGGCTCGAGCATCACCGGCGTATCGCCGATCGGCACGAAACGCGCGGCTTCAAACATATGCACCAGGGTCAACGGACCACTGGCCGGGCACATGGCAAGCGTCGAGCTGACAGGAACGGTGGAGTCCTTCGGCGCGCTGAGCCGGACTTCGTTGCCGACCTTGAACACTTGCTCGACGTTCAGCGCGCCAGCGGTCCAGAAGTTTTCCGCCCAGGCCTCGTAGTCGTTGAGGCAGAGTCGGAAATCACCGAGCAGCGCTTCGACGTCCGGCTGCTCGGGGTTCATGGCGGCGACCACCAGCAGGCCGATGGCGTTGTTCAAGGCCAGGACCTTGTCAGGTTCGAACATTCGCAATCCCTCGCGCCGATTAATTTGGAGCGAGAGACTTTGCGGGGGATCAAAAAGGAAAGAAGTCAGGAAAGGAGGTGTTTGGTGTAGGGGAAATCGCTAAATCATCGCAGGCGCCTCGATACAGGTTTTTGTATCCGTCAGGCATTGCCCGTTGCTCTCTGCCAAGTGCGCTCGCTATGCTGCTGAACCCTTTAATCCACCACGGACCCGGTCGTGCCTGAGCCGCTCCTGGGATGTCATGAGAAAACGGATCAGATGCGATGAATGCACCCTTGGATGAGTTCGGCCCGATCAAGGCCGTGATTTTCGATATGGACGGCTTGCTGCTGGATACCGAGGGCATTTACACCGAGGTCACCTCCATCATTGCCCAGCGTTATGGCCGGACCTTCGACTGGAGCGTCAAACAGAACATCATCGGCCGCGGCGCGGGTGATCTGGCGCGCTATGTGGTCGAGGCGCTGGACCTGCCGATCACCGCCGAAGAGTTTCTGGTGATCCGCGAGCCGCTGATGTGCGAGCGTTTTCCGACGGCGTTGGCGATGCCCGGCGCAGAGGAGCTGGTTCGGCACTTGAAAGCCAACCACATTCCTATTGCGGTGGGCACCAGTTCGTCGCGTCAGTCGTTCGGTCAGAAAACCACTTTGCACCGCGACTGGTTCGCGTTGTTCGACTTCATTGTCACCGCTGACGACCCGGAAGTGGGCGCGGCCAAACCGGCACCGGATATTTTCCTGACAGCGGCGCGGCGCTTGGGTGTCGCGCCCCGGGATTGCCTGGTGTTCGAGGATTCGCCGTTCGGCGTCACTGCCGCGAAAGCGGCGGGGATGACGGCGATTGCGGTCCCGGATGCGGCGATGGCCGACGAAAAATACGCGCATGCCGATGGCATTCTTCGTACGTTGAAGGCGTTCAAGCCCAGTGCATGTGGCTTGCCGGCGCTCGAGTGGGTTTAACGCCGGTAGCCGGTAAATGTGGGTGCGGGCTTGCTCGCGAAGAGGGCGTGTCAGGCAACATCAATGTCGACTGATACGACGCCTTCGCGAGCAAGCCCGCTCCCACAGTGAGCTGCATCAGGCGCCGAAACCACCGTCGATGGTCAGGCTGGCACCGGTGATGTAGCCGGCTTCGGGACCGACAAGGTAGGCCACGAAACTGGCGATTTCTTCTGCTTTGCCGTAACGGCCCACGGCCATCAGCGGGATCAGGCTTTCGGCGAAATCACCGTCGGCCGGGTTCATGTCGGTGTCGACCGGGCCCGGTTGCACGTTGTTGATGGTGATACCCCGTGGACCGAGGTCGCGAGCCAGGCCTTTGGTCAGGCCGACCAGCGCCGATTTGCTCATGGCGTACGGACCACCACCGGCGAAAGGCATGCGCTCGGCATTGGTGCTGCCGATGTTGATGATGCGACCGCCTTCGGTCATATGTTTGGCCGCTTCCTGAGTGGCGATGAACACACTGCGCACGTTGATGGCCAGGGTCTGGTCGAAGTCTTCGAGTTTGAAGTCTTCCAGCGGTGCGACGGCCAAAACGCCTGCGTTGTTGACCAGGATGTCCAGGCGGCCGAAGGCTTCGACGGTGGCATTAACGGCATTGCGAATCGCGACGGCATCGGCGCTGTCGGCCTTGATGGCCAAGGCTTTGCCGCCGGCGCTGGTGATGCTGTTTTGCAGGTCTTCGGCTTTGGCGGTAGAGCTGACGTAAGTGAAGGCGACGGTAGCGCCTTCGGAGGCCAGGCGTTTGACGATGGCAGCACCGATGCCGCGTGAGCCGCCTTGAATCAGAGCTACTTTACCGCTGAGGTGTTGAGTGGTCATGTCGATCTCCAGAAATTCAAGGCGGGCTGCCTTGTTGTCGGAGTCGAGTATCGGCCTCGCATTACCCTGAGGGTAGACCGTTATTGCTATAGTCTGTGTAAACCACAGCTTATGGAGCCTTATTAACAGTTAAATTCAGTATTTATAAATTTATTCATATACTTACAGATAGTAACTTTTTTTGTTTTTTATGAGTCCATTACGAGCTGCATGACCTCCGTTTTGCGAGCACGCCTGTCGGATGTACAGCTTTCCGTTGAGCGAACCAGCGACTACGTTAGGCAGGAATTTTCTGACGTTTTTTTGCATTGCTTGCGTCTGTCTTCTATAACTCCAGAACGCTTGGGGGGCCCCAATTACCTCGATGGAGCAGTGCTATGTCCACCGGCTACTACTTGGCCTGTCTCGAAACCCACCGTTATGTTTGGATTGGCACGCTTGGCGACACAACATCCGAAGCCGGTGTCGACGCAGACCTTGTATCTAGCTTTTGCTTGGTACATCGGGGCAAGTCGCTCATCGTGATCAGCGAGTCTCACCAGGTCGTGGGAGAAGGCTGACCAGGCCGCCAACACGGCCAATCGAGCCGCAAAACTGGCCGTGCGCAAGGCGGCTCATGCCGACACGATCAAAACAGCCGTGAAAGTTCAGGCGGGTTTCCAGGTCAGCAAAGCCATTGTCAAGTGTGTGTCCAAAGATGAAGAAGACGAGTGCTAATAATCATGGTTCAGACCATCAAGGAAATTTTGCTCTACGCAGTCATTTTTCTGCCCTTCGCGTTGCTCTACAACATTCTGGAGATATACTTTGGCGACTCATGGTGGCCGGCGATCATCGTGATCACTCTGATGTTGATTGCACGCGTGAGCCTGTACCTGTACCGGCGCCATAAAGGCATTCGCGACACCTGGCTGGATCCATAAGATCAGCACGCCATGAATCCGGGCTGCGAGCCTGCCTTCGATAATCAGATATCCGCAGACAGATATCGGGATGCATTGTGGTACTTGGCAATCCGCCCTAGTGTGCAGTTTTGAAAATAACTTACCCGCCAGCCTGTGAGGCCATTGCCTCACGGGCTCGCTGTATCTTGTTCAAGATATCCTCTCCCTTTGCATTCCACACATAGCGGGTTGGCTGCGCATTTCGCAGTGCCAGGAACGTGGTAATCGAACTCTCCAATTCGCGAACCGAGCTAAAACTGCCCTCGCGTAAGTACACCGTGATGTCACGAAAGAAGTGCTCAACCATGTTCATCCACGAGCTGGAGGTCGGGGTGAAATGCATGTGGAAGCGCTTGTGCTTCTCAAGCCAAGCCTTCACTTTCGGGTGTTTGTGGGTGGCGTAATTGTCCACGATCAGATGCAACTGAAGATGCTTGGGCGTTTCGCGATTGATCTTTTTGAGAAACTCCAGCCACTCCTGATGCCGGTGTTGTCGCTCGATGCAGCTGATCAAGCGTCCTTGAAGATAATCCAGTGCAGTGAACAAGGTAACCGTGCCGTGGCGGATATAGTCATGCGATTGCGTACGGATATGTCCGATCCCCAGAGGCAAACCAGGTTGCGTGCGCTCCAAGGCTTGAACCTGGCTTTTCTCATCACAGCAGAGCACCAACGCCTTGTCTGGCGGGTCGAGATACAGCCCGATAACATCCCAAAACTTCTCTTCAAAATGCGGATCATTGGACAGTTTGAAGGTGCGGGTCAGGTGCGGTTTCAGGTCATTGGCGGCCCAGGGTCTGTGCACGCTGGTGGACGAGATCCCGGCGACTCGGGCCATGCTCCGGCAGCTCCATCGAGGCTCACCTATTCGCGGCTGAGTGACCTGTTCAAGGACACACGGCGTCAGCCGGCAAGGACGTTTTGCGCCCACGACCCGGTTTGTCGAGCAAACCGTCCAATCTCAGCGTTTGAAAACGCTGGCACCAACAGGTGATTGTGGGGAGTGAGAGGCCGGTCAAACGAGTGATCTCTATCCGCGAACAACCTTGGGCTGCCAGCAGGATCAGCCGGGCGCGACGACCGTCGCGCTGACTGATGGTAGCCGAGCGTGCTCGTCGGCTCAGTTCGGCTTGTTCTTCTGGGCTGAGGATGATCTCTTGGGCGTTCACTGGCGTTCCCCCGAGCGCTGAATGACAGAGAAAGTGTGGCTAAACCGCAGAAAAGTTATTTCGAGAACAGCACACTAGATTAACAGACATTATTGAAGTCTCAGTGGTAACGACAATAATCCTAATACTTACGAATTATCTTTATGGGCACCAAGTTAGACCACAGGCAATTGCCGCTGTGCTGTGGAAAAATGCCAAGGTGATGCAGAGGATCAATAGGGCATAAAGACGAGCAGTTAGATTTTTCATATTTACCTTCCTAGTGGTGCATAAAAGCAACTCGTACTGCCATGAACCGATTTGCCGAATCTGGAGTAAACGAGCTTCTTTACAGTGGCACAACTGTCAGAAGTATCAGGTGCTGACCCCCCGTGGAGTTCTGCCCACTGCCTTCGAGTCAACCGAAAGCTCTAGGGATGGTCTGAAGTAGCCATGTATTTCTGGCTGACTTCGGCCACCGCCGATTTTGAAGGTGGCGAATCGATCCAAAACGCTCAGATCACTCACTCATTCCTGTCTTTTTAGCCGCGGCGAGCACCTCCCAGCGGCTATTCCCCACATTACAGGCGCACCTCTCCTGTATTGCCCAGTAAATGTCGGCGGGCCATCCACAGATTCGACAGCGCAAACAGCGTCACCAGCTGTGCCGTGTTCTTGGCCAGGCCACGGAAGCGCGTCTTCACATAACCGAACTGGCGCTTGATCACCCGGAACGGGTGCTCGACCTTCGCCCTTGCCTGCGCCTTGGCTTTTTCGATTTTGCGCTTGGCTTTGTACAGGACGCTGCGCTTGCCCAGTTTCTGGTAGTTGCTGCGCCGGGCGGCAATCTGCCAGATGACTTGGCGACCTTCATGCTCGGGGCGTTTCTCCACTCCGGTATAGCCGGCATCGGCACAGACCACGTTTTCGTCGCCGTGCAGCAGCTTATCGACCTGCGTGACATCTGCCACATTGGCCGCCGTGCCCACCACGCTATGCACCAGGCCCGACTCGTCATCCACACCGATATGAGCCTTCATGCCGAAGTACCACTGATTGCCTTTCTTGGCCTGGTGCATTTCCGGGTCGCGCTTGCCGTCCTGGTTCTTGGTCGAACTCGGCGCATGAATCAGCGCGGCATCGACGATAGTGCCCTGGCGCAGCGACAGGCCGCGATCACCCAGGTAGCCATTGATCACGCCCAGAATCCCTGCCGCCAGCTCGTGCTTTTCCAGCAGGCGACGGAAGTTGAGGATGGTGGTTTCGTCGGGAATGCGCTCCAGGTTCAGCCCAGCAAACTGGCGCAGAATAGTAGTCTCGTACAGTGCCTCTTCCATCATTGGATCACTGTAGCCGAACCAATTTTGCATCAGATGGACACGTAGCATCGCCATCAGCGGATAGGCCGGACGACCACCATCACCCTTCGGGTAGTGCCGCTCGATCAGAGTAATCAAACCCTTCCACGGCACCACCCGATCCATCTCGATCAGGAACAACTCTTTACGGGTCTGCTTGCGTTTTCCGGCGTACTCGGCATCGGCGAAAGTCATTTGCTTCATCGGAAAACTCGGCGGGTGGAGTCGGGGTATTTTGCCAAAATCAGGAAGTCTTTTTGAGGGTTTTCTTAGGGAGAAGCCGCAAACATATCAGCGGACAGCCCTCCAATAGAAGGGCTGGTGACTACCCAACTGGTAAGCGTCTGCGAAACACATCTTGCTCATGTTCAGCGTTTGTCTGGGAGAAGAAAATCTACCTCGTAGATCCCCCGTGCCGCGCGGACGGTGGCAGAACCTAGGCTGTTCGCTGTGTCGTTTTCGAAGTCCACTCTTGGATCTATCTACCGGCCAATCATCTGTAAGTCGTTGTAAGAAAAAACAAACTGGCAGTGGCAGCCTCTCAAAAGGTGGCCTATACATGGACAGGCTGGCAAACAGAAGTGCCAGCGCTTTTCCAATTTGATCGGACAAGGAGTCCGTTTTATGGCTACAGAACTGGACGCGTTGCTCTCAAATATTCGTGACTGCAAAACCTACGACGCGGTAAAAAATCGCCTCGCTATCGTCACAGAAAAAAAGGACGCTGCTACTGACCCTGATGTGGTGCGGGCGCTGCGGGATGCCCAGGTGTATGCACTGGTCTGGGGGGTGTTTACTGTCGCTCTCGACCAGGGGGCGCCGATAGTCGCCTATGACAAAGCCATCAAGGCACTCGAGGCCGCTCAAGCGAGCGCAGATAACAAAACTCTTGAAGCTGCCTACATCGCCTACGAGGCAGCCTATACCGCTCACCACGAGGCCCTAGGTGCTGACAACAACCTCATCAACGACGCCATCAAATCCGTAACCGATGACGCAGCCAAGGCTGCACCCGGTAAGAACGGCATCGACGCCATTGCCGATGCTGCCGCCGCCGAAATGGCCTCGGCCGACATCGAGCATCACCTCGCAAGCCAAAACGTCATCTATTGCTCCGAAGGGCCTAGTGGAGACCCTTATCAGGAATACTATGACAGGGAGCGGCAGATCAGAAATATCACCAGCCCTGTGAAGGAAGCGTGTGATGCTTATGTCAATGAGTATGTTACCCGTGCTCAAGTGGCGGCCCAACTCAAGCAATCACTCAACCGGTATCTGCTCGTCTGGCGCGTGACAACCACCGGAAACGGGAATCCACTGGCCGTACAAGGCATACTGGAAAGCATCGATGAGAAGAACGGGACGTTCGTGCTGAGAAGCACTGTCTATGAAGGTCGGCGCGACACGGTTTCGTTTTCCGACATAGGAACCATCGATACATCACGGACGGGCTCAGGGGCACTATCCAGTGCAATCGCACCCGACTGGAGGAACGTAGGCCTGGGGGAATGGGTTCGCTCCGACAAATATTAAAAATACAAAAGCGCTTAATGCCTGCATAGCGTAACCCTTCACGACAGCGACCGGAGCTCAGCATCCGGTCGCTGTTTCTTCGAAACCCGTCCGCTGGGCGTAAGCGTCCGCCCCCTCTCACCTTGCGTAAGTCAGGCCGGCATCCACTGATGCGGTAGCAGCTGCCTGATTTCACTGGCCCGCTGTGTCGGCAACCGCGTCAGCACATCGTTGAGATAAGCATACGGATCATGCCCATTCATGCGCGCCGACTGGATCAAGCTCATGATTGCAACCGCCCGCGTCCTGAACAACCTGGGCTTTGAACGGTTTGGGGTAAGAGCTTCGGTAGCGCATGGAAATCCTGACGTTAAAGGCTATCGCGTCCGCTAAAACAGCACTGACCCCTGAACAACAGAAAATCCAGGAACTGGAAGCTCGTATCGCTCGACTTGAGCGAGAGAAATCCATCCTAAAGAAGGCTACCGCACTCTTGATGTCGGAAGATCACGAGCGTTCGCGTTGATTGACCAACTGAGCGTCCACGAGCCGGTTGATTGGCTGTGCAAGGTGTTTGAAGTCACCCGCTCGTGTTTCTACGCCCAGCGTCTCAGACGCCGGACTCCTGATGTTGAGCAGCTTCGGTTGCGCAGTCGGGTCAATGAACTGTTCACGCAAAGTCGCAGTGCTGCGGGCAGCCGCAGCATTTTGTCGATGATGCGTGAAGACGGTGAGCAACTGGGCCGATTCAAGGTTCGTAGCTTAATGCGCGAACTTGAGCTTGTGAGTAAACAGCCAGGTTCTCACGCGTACAAACGAGCAACGGTCGAACGGCTGGATATCCCGAATACGCTGAGTCGGGAGTTCGATGTTCCTGCGCCCAATCAGGTCTGGTGCGGCGACATCACTTACATCTGGGCTCAAGGTAAATGGCATTACCTGGCGGTCGTCCTGGATCTCTACGCGCGCCGAATTGTGGGCTGGGCGCTGTCGAACAAACCAGATACGTATCTGGTGATCAAGGCGCTGGATATGGCCTATGAGCAACGTGGAAGACCTTCGGATCAAGGGCCGCAGGGCGAATTCAACCGGTCGTCGCAACACCTTTGACCGAGGTGTTTATGGGGCGACCCGCAGGATGGATGCAAAAATTGACTGGACGGAGAGCGATGCGCTCGCCTGGTGCGCCGTCACTTCGTAATGATATCGAGCGGCTGTTTTGGGCGAAGATCGCAACCGGTATTACAAGCGAAAAGGCGGCGGATGCTGTTGGCGTATCTACCCCGGTAGGCACACGCTGGTTCCGTCATCGGGGCGGGATGCCATTATTCATGTCAAACCAGATATCGGGAAGGTACTTGTCGTTTGCAGAGCGAGAAGAGATTGGGTTGCTTCAGGCGCAAAGTTTCGGCGTGCGTGAAATTGCCCGGCGCCTTGGACGAAGCCCGTCGACAATCTCGCGGGAGCTAACGCGTAATGCCGCAACCCGTAGCAGTCGACTTGAGTATCGAGCTTCAGTAGCACAATGGAAGGCAGAGCTGGTTGCAAGGAGGCCAAAGCCCGTGAAACTGGTGACTAACTCGCAACTGCGCCACTATGTGCAAGACCGCTTGGAAGGCAAGGTTCACGACATTAATGGGCGTGAGATTACAGGCCCTCGACAAGCTCCGTTCAAAGGACGAAATAAACCACATCGTGCTGACCGTAGATGGGTCAACGGCTGGTCGCCCGAACAGATCACCAATCGGCTAAAGATTGATTTCCCGGACGATAAATCCATGCGTATCTCCCACGAGGCGATATATCAGGCTCTCTACATCCAAGGACGAGGGGCTCTCAAGCGCGAGCTGGTGAGCTGTTTGCGCACAGGGCGTGCATTACGTGTGCCGAGAGCTAGGTCACAGGCCAAAGCGTGGGCGCATGTCAGTGAGGAGGTCATGATTTCCAGTCGCCCTGCTGAGGTGGAAGATCGTGCTGTACCAGGACATTGGGAGGGTGACCTTATCATCGGTTTGAACCGATCCGCGATCGGTACACTGGTAGAGCGCTCAACTCGATTCACCATGCTCGTCCATCTTCCTCGTGAGGAAGACTATGGGCTAATTCCCAGGACGAAGAATGGGCCGGCTCTTGCTGGCTGCGGGGCTATTAGCATGGCCAACGCACTGAAGAAAACAGTGAATGACCTTCCCGTCGAACTGTGGCGATCTTTGACCTGGGATCGAGGGAAGGAGCTATCGGATCACGCTCGATTTACCATCGAGTCTGGAGTGAAGGTCTTCTTCGCTGATCCCCATAGTCCATGGCAGCGCGGCACGAACGAAAATACGAACGGCCTTCTACGGCAATACTTTCCGAAAGGCACTGACCTGTCTCGTTGGAGTGCCCATGAGATCCAGGCCGTAGCTAATGTGTTGAACATGAGACCCCGGAAAACACTGGGATGGAAAACACCTGCAGAAGCACTGAATGAGTATCTACAATCTGTCCAACAATCCAGTGTTGCGACGACCGGTTGAATTCGCCAGTTGACCACTACAAACAGCGCCTAAATGAGTTTAGAAACGTGTACGTCGAGAGGCAGGATCGAATCCTCCAACGATATGAGGTGCAGCACGAGTCTGAAACGCATCAATCAGTCAGCGTAGACTCGGAAATCGCTGTTGCAGTTAGACTTTTGAGCAACAGTTCTGCCGGCAACGGGATTCCGAGTAAATACCCCTGTAAAGTGTTACAGCCTAAGCGAGTGAGCAATTCTTGCTGTTCTACGGTCTCCACACCTTCTGCCACAATCTTTAGACCTAACGTCTTGCCCAGTGCAATGATTGCCGAAACAATCGCAGCATCGTCATTGCCCTGAACCAATTCGGTGACAAAGCCCCGGTCGATTTTCAGTTCATTGGCAGGTAGACGTTTAAGGTAGAGCAGACTGGAGTAGCCCGTCCCGAAGTCGTCGATGGAAATGCTCAGCCCCAGTTCCGACAGTCGTTCCAAGATCTCCAAGCTGGCTTCGGCATCGCGCATGGCCGTAGATTCAGTGACCTCAAGAATCAGGTGGCGAGCATCCAGCGAATGACGCGCCAGAGCCGTGCGCACGACATTCACCAGGCTGGCATGCCCCAGTTGAACGGTGGACAGATTGACCGCAATGCTCCAGTCCTGATGGCCTTCGTCGTGCCACTCACGCATTTGGCGACAAGCTTCGTTGATTACCCAATTGCCAATGGGAATAATTAAGCCAGTTCTTTCCGCGAGTGGTAGAAAACGATCCGGCGGGACTAGGCCCAGTTCAGGACTTTGCCAGCGTAACAAAGCTTCGACCCCGATCATCGGGCCGTTGGGGGCGAGCATTTTAGGCTGGTAATGCAGGAGGAACTCACCTCGATCCAGCGCCTGGCGCAGATCTTGTTGAAGTTGCATCTGTTGATGCGCATTGGTGTTCATTGTGCTTTCGAAAAAGCAGTAGCCATTACGCCCCAGTTCCTTGGCGTGGTACATCGCGGCATCTGCGTTGACCATCAGCTCATGCGCGGTAAGACCATCATTTGGGAACAATGCAATACCAATACTGGCTGATACATGCAGGCTATTGCGAGCAATACTGAAGGGGCTGCCAATGCTTTCGATCAGCCTTTGTGCCAGCGCCGCAGTATCTTCGGGCTCACCCGGATCAATCAACAAGACAAACTCGTCACCACCCAGACGCGCACCGGTGTCCTCGCAGCGTTTGGTGTCGAGGATGCGTCGCGAGACGTCGATCAGTAGAAGGTCGCCAACGTGATGCCCGTAGACATCGTTGATGGCCTTGAAGCCATCCAAGTCCAAGAACAGTACGGCAAAATGGCGTTTTTCCCGCGTAGATTTTTGAATGGCTTGCTCCAGCCGGTCATTTAGCAGGACACGATTGGGCAGCTTGGTCAGGTTGTCGTGCAATGCCAGCTGAACCAGTTCGCTGTTGGCCTGATCGAGTGAGATCGCTAGCAGGTTTGTACGCACATCCAGCATGGAGACGATCAAGGCAATAGCGAATACCGCCAGACTCACCACGATCACCAGCAATGCCAACCACTTGGTATCGATGCCGTTGTTTGCCGCCCCGCAGAAGCTACCGTCAGGAAACTGCGCAGCAGCCATTCCGGTGTAATGCATACCGACGATGGCACAACCCATTACCAGTGACGCACCGATACGGGCATAGGTAGCCCTTGTTGAGTCTCTGCGCAGACGGAAGGCGATCCACAGGGCCGCCACTGAGGCAAGAACTGCGATGACAAAGGACAGGACAAATATCCAGGGAATATAGATCACGCTCGGCGTCATCAACATTGCGGCCATGCCGGTGTAGTGCATGGCGGCAATGCCGGTGCCCATCAACAGGCCACCAAGAACTAGGCGAGCCCAAGGCAGATCCTTCTGGCAAACCAGCCAGAGCGCAAAGGCCGATGAGGCGATGGCAATCAGTAGCGACAGGAGGGTGAGAGGTACGTCATAGCCCAAGGAAATGGGAAGATTGAAGGCGAGCATGCCGATAAAGTGCATCGACCAGATGCCAAACCCCATCGCGAACGAGCCGCCTATCAGCCATAACGCTGATGCTTTCCCCGTAGAGCCGGAGACTCGACTGGCCATGTTAAGGGCCGTGTAAGAGGCAAGAATGGCGACAATCAGAGAAAAGGCGACAAATACACTGTTGTAGCTACTGAGAAGCATCAAATATCCATCCTTGATTGTATGCTGCGTTGCTGCGTTGCTGCGTTGCTGCGTGATTGATGTTGAGGGGCCACTATAAACGGGTCTTTCGCGTTAAAGACAGCGCATCTCAAATACTTTTACGCTCCCATAGTGCCGAGTTAGACGCATTGTGGGCATGGCGGTTATTCTGGGCGGGATCTGGACATCACCTTTGCCACCACATTTTCACTCCCTGGCACCGAATATTCGACCCCCTTCAATCAGAGCTGAAAGTACGCTTTCGTGGCTTGGTGAAAAACATCGCGCAGCAGACGATTTTATTCGCCTTATCGAACCTGTGGATGGTGCGAAAACAGTTATTGAGTGCAGGAGAGGTTCGCCTGTAATGCGGGCTGATCGCCCTGATACAGCCCGACCAGAGGAAAGAACCGTGAATTAAAGACAGGAAGGGTCTGTTTTTCGGCCCACCTGGAATTTTTTGAACCTCGAGCGGCGAGGGCATCAAAAATAGGTGGGTACTTCAGACCTTCCCTAGAGCTCCACAGGGTTTTGAGTCGTATCGTAATGATGTAAACGACACAAAGCCCTGTGGGAGCGGGCTTGCTCTCGAATGAGGCAACTCGGTTCAACGTTGTGAACTCAGCGCCCCAACCGCCCCGGCCAACCAATAATGGTCTTCGGCCGAGGCGTCGCATACGTCCGCACTTTCGACGTCGACAACCCCAACCGCACCAGTGATTCGGCAATGGTCACCGCCGCCGTCACGCCATCCACCACCGGTACGCCGGTGCGCTGACGAATCTGTTCATCCAGCCCGGCCATGCCGCCACAGCCCAGGCAAATCACCTCGGCCTTGTCCTCGCTCACCGCCAATTCCGCCTGGTGGACAATCGCCTCCAGCGCACGTTCTGGATCGGACTCCAGCTCCAATACTGCCAGCCCGCTGGCCCGCACCGACGCGCAGCGGTCCCAGAGCCCGGACAATTTGAGGCGATCCTCGATCAGCGGCACGGTGCGGTCCAGGGTGGTGACCACCGAGTAGGCATGGCCGAGGAACATCGCGGTGCTGGCGCCGGCATCGGTGATGTCCACCACCGGCACGTTGAGCAACTCCTGCAAACCTTCGCGACCGTGCTCGCCATACCCGGCCTGGATCACCGCATCGAAGGGCTGGTCGTAGGACATGACCCGATCCATCACCGCGATGGCGGCCAGGTAGCTTTCGAAATTGCCTTCGATGGAGTCGGCACCAAAATGCGGAGTCAGGCCGATGATTTGCGTGCCGGGCGAGGCCACGGATTGGGCCTGGCGGGCGATGGCCTGGGTGATGGATTCGGTGGTATTGACGTTGACCACGAGAATTCGCATGGGAAGTCCTTTATTAATGGCTGACATTATCGACCGCGATGGCTTCGCCGCTGACATCGGCGTAGTAGGGCTGCCGTTTGCCGATGATCAGGTAAAGCATCCCTGCAATTGCGGCGCCAATCAGCCAGGAGAACGGCGATACGTTGTCGAAACCTGGAGCCAGGGCCAGGACAATGGCGATCATGGCTGCCGGAATGAACGTCGCCACGGCACGCAGATTGACGCCATAGCTGTAGTAATAATCGCCATCGGGATCTTCGCTGTACAACTGCGGCACGTTGATCCGGCCTTTTCGTACCTGCCAGTAGTCGACCATGATCACCCCGTACAACGGGCCGAGCAGGGCACCGAGGCCGGACAGGAAATACACGATCACCAGCGGGCTGTTGTAGAGGTTCCACGGCAGGATCAGCACCGCGATGGTTGCACTGATCAGCCCGGCGCGGCGGAAGGTCAGGTACTTGGGCGCCAGGTTGCTCAGGACGAAGGCCGGGGCCACGAAGTTGGCCATGATGTTCACTGCCACGGTGACAATCAGGAACGCCAGGCAACCGAGTACCAGAAAGAAGGTATTGGGAATCGACGCGATGATCTCCGTCGGGCTTTCGATGATCCGGCCATTGATCTGAAATTGCGCACCGCATAGCAGGACGGTGATCCCGGCGAACACCAGAATGTTGACAGGCAGACCCCAGAAATTTCCGACCCGGATGGTCTTGCGGCAGGGCGAAGAGCGGGCGAAGTCGCAGAAGTTCAGGATCAACGTGCCGTAGATCGATAGCCACAAGGCGCCGCCGGCAAAGATGTTGCGCCACATCTCGCCGCCGGTCAGTGGTTCGCGAATCGACCAGGCAATGGTGGCGTTGGCCTGGAAGTACATCCACCCGGCGAGGGCGGCGACGGTCAGTAAAATCACCGGGCCGGCAAACGCCTCGTAACGTCGCACCATTTCCATGCCATAGGCCAGAATCGCCAACTGCACGAACCAGATCGCCACGAAACACACCCAGCCCAGGCTCGACAGCCCGAGGATCGAGTTATGGTCGTAATCGGCGAAGCCGGGATGCACCGCCGTCAGCAATACGCGAAAGACCACTGACGCCAGGTACGTCTGAATTCCAAACCAGGCAATGGCGATAATGGCGCGAATCAATGCAGGAATCTGCGCCCCATGGATGCCGAAACTGATGCGGCTGATCACCGGAAACGGCACACCGGTTTTCTGGCCCATGTAACCGGACAGGTTCATGAAGCAATACACCAGCGCCGCACCGATTCCCAGGGACAGCAGAATCTGCCAGCCGCCCAGGCCCAGTGCGTACAGGCCAATGGCGAAGGAGTAGTTGGCAATGTTGTGCACATCGTTTGTCCACAGGGCAAAGATGCTGTAACGACCCCAGCGCCGGCCTTCAGCCTTGGTCGGTGCCAGGTCCTTGTTGTGCAGGCGGGGGCTGAGCACGACGGGTGGTTGAAACGTTTGATCGTGAATGACAGACGTGGAAAGGGGGGAGGGCAGATCCAGCGCGATGTTGTTATCGGGGAGGCTAGTACGCATTCCGGCAGGCTCCTGAAGCTCGTTGCCGCGATGACTGTGCATGAGCGTGGGCTCGACAAATCTTCGTCGCGGGCGGGAGGGCATCCTTGGTTACGGGGCATCTGCAGCCTGTACGGGATAGGGCGCTTCAGGCTTGCGGATCTAAAGTGTGTGTATGTTTTTGTATTTATTGTATACAAAACATGTGTTCACTTAAGCCAGATTTGTGCCAATCCCTGATCTATTAATTTCAGTGTTAATTTCGTTTTGTTATTGATTGAAGCTAAGTAGCTGAAAAAATGGCGATATAAATTGACCGATTGAACAGGTATTTATTTCGACGGGGATTTTCTGGAAATGATCGACTGAGGAAGTCAGGAGAGGGGGATGTAACTTTTTGGGGCTTTGAAACTAGAAGTGAACACAAATATGGCACTTATGGTGACATTTATGTGTACATAATTATTCTGGTTGACCCAGGATCAGTGTGGGAGCGGGCTTGCTCGCGAAGAGGCAGTCACGTTCAACACTGATGTTGACTGACAGTCCGCCTTCGCGAGCAAGCCCGCTCCCACAGGGGATTGCATAGGGCGAGGGGATCAGGCCTTGGATTTGCTGATGATATTGCCCGCATGCAGCCCGCATTCTTTCTGCGTGGCTTCTTCCCACCACCAACGACCTTCGCGCTCATGCTGGTTCGGCAGCACTGGGCGGGTGCAAGGCTCGCAACCGATGCTGATGAACCCGCGCTCATGCAGGCTGTTGTACGGCAGCTCCAGCATGCGGATGTAGCCCCAGATCTCTTCGCTGGTCATCTGTGCCAGCGGGTTGAATTTGTACAGGGTGCGCTCCGGCGTGGAGAACGCGGTGTCGATTTCCAGCACCGCAACGGCGCTGCGGGTGCCCGGGCTCTGGTCCCGACGCTGGCCGGTGGCCCAGGCGGTCACGCCAGACAGTTTGCGACGCAGCGGCTCGATCTTGCGAATGCCGCAGCACTCGCCATGGCCGTCCTTGTAGAAACTGAACAGGCCTTTTTCCTTCACGAAAGGTTCGAGTTTGGTGTAGTCCGGCGACACCACTTCGATGTCTATCTTGTAGTGCTCGCGCACCTGTTCGATGAAGCGGTAGGTCTCGGGGTGCAAGCGGCCGGTGTCGAGGCTGAACACTTTGACGTTTTTGTTCAGCTTCCAGGCCATGTCCACCAGCACCACATCCTCGGCGCCGCTGAAAGATATCCACAGGTCATCGCCGAACTCGGCAAACGCGAGTTTCAGGATGTCCTGAGCGGATTTGTTGGCATAGGTCGTGGCGAGTTCCACGACATCGAACGATGGGCTCATCAGGGCGGCTTCCTACAGGTCGGTGGCGCTGGGCGCTCTATATGTGCCTGATGGTAACAAAATCCTGCGGCGGCTGGTGTGCCCTCTGCGTTGCACAGAGGGAGGCTAGTCGCTAGAGTTCGGCAGTCCCTTTGCTCGCTCGACTCAATAAACAGTACAAATAGGAGTGTCTTGTGGAAATTGCCTGTCTGGATCTTGAAGGTGTGCTGGTCCCGGAAATCTGGATCGCCTTTGCCGAAAAAACCGGGATCGACTCCCTCAGGGCCACCACTCGGGACATTCCCGACTACGACGTGTTGATGAAGCAGCGTCTGCGGATTCTCGACGAGCACGGCCTGAAGCTTTCCGACATCCAGGAAGTGATCGCCACGCTCAAGCCCCTGGAGGGCGCCATCGAGTTCGTCGACTGGCTGCGTGAGCGTTTTCAGGTGGTGATTCTGTCAGACACCTTTTACGAATTTTCCCAGCCGCTGATGCGCCAGCTGGGCTTCCCGACTTTGCTTTGCCATCGCTTGATCACTGACGATGCCGGTCGGGTCACGGGCTATCAGTTGCGTCAGAAAGACCCCAAGCGTCAGTCGGTGTTGACGTTCAAGAGCCTCTACTATCGGGTGATTGCGGCGGGCGACTCCTACAACGACACCACGATGCTGGGCGAGGCGGATGCCGGGATTCTGTTCCATGCGCCGGACAATGTGATTCGCGAGTTTCCACAGTTCCCGGCGGTGCACAGCTTTGCCGAGTTGAAGCAGGAATTCATCAAGGCTTCGAACCGCAACCTGAGCCTGTAAACCCGATCCTGTGGCGAGGGAGCTTGCTCCCTCGCCACATAAAAGTGCGGTATCAGAGGCTCTGCAACGTATCGAGCAACACCTTCACCTTGGTAATCGATTCCTGATACTCCGCCTGCCAATCCGAATCCGCGACGATCCCGCCGCCGCCCCAGCAGCACACCTGCCCATCCTTGACCAACAAACTGCGAATGGCGATGGAGCTGTCCATCTCCCCGCGCACGTCCAGGTACAGCAATGAACCGCAGTACAACCCACGACGGGTCGGTTCCAGCTCATCGATGATCTGCATGGCCCGAATCTTCGGCGCGCCGGTAATCGAACCGCCGGGGAAGCTGCCGGCGATCAGATCCAGCGCATCCTTGTCATCCGCCAGCTCGCCGGTAACGCTGCTCACCAGATGATGCACGTTCGGATAGCTTTCCAGGCTGAACAGCTCCGGCACCCGCACCGAGCCGATGCGGCAGGTACGACCGAGGTCGTTGCGCAGCAGGTCGACGATCATCAGATTTTCCGCGCGGTCCTTGGGGCTGGCCAGCAGTTCGGCGGCGTTCGCCGCATCTTCGGCAGCGGTCAGCCCGCGGGGGCGGGTGCCTTTGATCGGGCGGGTTTCGACGTGGCGTTCGCTGACTTTGACGAAACGCTCCGGCGACAGGCTCAGCACGGCGCCGCCGTCGGGCAGGCTCTGGAAGCCGGAAAACGGTGTCGGGCACGCCGCCCGCAGCGCGCAATAGGCGGCCCACGGATCGCCCTGGCATTGCGCGCGAAAGCGCTGGGCGAAGTTGACCTGATAGCAGTCGCCGGCCTGGATGTACTGCTGAATGCGTTCGAGAGCCTGCCGATAGTCATCGGCGCTCAGGTCGGCGTTCATCGGGCCGTCCAGTTTGAAAGGCTGGACGTTCTGAGGTGCCGGTTGGGTGAACAGTTCGATCAGTCGCTGTCGTTCGCTGTCGATCAGCGTCGGGTGGAACACCAGTTGACTGGTGGCCAGGTGGTGATCGCTGATCAGTGCCCAGTCGTACAGCCCGAAACGTGCATCGGGCAAATGCAGGTCGTCCCGCGCCTGGCTCGGCAGGTGTTCCAGATGCCGGCCAAAGTCGTAGCTCAGGTAGCCGATCAGGCCACCGGCGAAAGGCAGGTCGACAGGAACAGTGGCTTCACCGAGTCGGGTCAGGTTGTCGCGAAGGCGTTGCAGGAAATGGCTGCCGCTTTCATTCGGTAATACAGCCAGTTGCTCCAGCGGCCAGGCGCTGAGCAGGTCATAACGCCCGCGCTCGGCGCTCGGCCGGCCGCTGTCGAGCAGCACGGCACCGGGGGCATGACGAATCGCCGCGAAGTACTCGGCGGGGTTGGCGCGATAGGGCAGCGGGTGTACGGAACAGGTCAACATGGGCGGGGCAGATCAGCCATCGAGGCGGGGGAGCGATTGTAGTCCTCTGCAGGATTTGCTCCTAGAGGGGATGTCGGGGATTGGCAGGTTGAGAGCTTTAGTGACTGTCAGTCAGCCATCGCGAGCAGGCTCGCTCCCACAGGGTTTAGCGCGGTCCTTGTGGGAGCGAGCCTGCTCGCGATGGCAGCACCTCGGTCTTGGATCAGCCCTCAACCGCTGGAATATGCCCAAACAATTCCTGAACGAACTCCACGCGTTCCTGCGCCGTTTCGGTCATCCCCCGTGCCTTCAATTCTTCCAGGCGCGCTTCGACCGCGTGGGTGCGCAACGTCAATCCGCAATCGTTGGCAATCTGAATGTTCAACCCGGGCCGGGCGTTAAGCTCAAGAATCAGCGGGCCTTTTTCCTGGTCGAGCACCATGTCGACACCGATGTAACCCAGCCCGCACAGCTCATAACAGCCGGCGGCGAGTTTCATGAAGCCGTCCCAGTAGGGCAGTTGCACGCCGTCCACCGCGTTGGTGGTGTCCGGGTGTTTGTTGATGATGTTGTTCAGCCAGGTGCCGCGCAATGTCAGGCCGGTGGCCAGATCGACACCGACGCCGATGGCGCCCTGGTGCAGGTTGGCTTTGCCACCGGACTGGCGCGTTGGCAGGCGCAACATGGCCATCACCGGATAGCCCATCAGCACGATGATGCGGATGTCCGGCACGCCTTCATAGCTGATGCTTTTGAAGATCTGGTCCGGGGTCACGCGGTACTCGATCAATGCACGGTCACGGTGACCGCCCAGGGAATACAGGCCGGTCAGGATGCTGGAAATCTGATGCTCGATTTCCTCGTGGCTGATGATCTTGCCCGACACCGTGCGATAGCGGCCTTCGAAGCGGTCGGCGATCACCAGAATGCCGTCACCGCCGGCGCCCTGGGCCGGTTTGATCACGAAGTCGGTGCGCCCGCCGATGATCTCGCCGAGGTTGTCGATTTCCTTCTCGGTGGAGATCACGCCGTACAGCTCCGGCACGTGGATGCCGGCGGCGATGGCGCGCTCCTTGGTGATGATCTTGTCATCGACGATCGGGTACAGGCTGCGCTTGTTGTACTTGAGCACGTAGTCTGCGTTACGCCGATTGATCCCCATGATGCCCCGGGCCTCCAGGGCTTTCCAGGTCTTCCAGAGACCGAACATCAGGCGTCAGCCTTCTTCAGGAAAGCCTTGAAACGCACCAGTTCGGTCAGGCGGTAACCGCGATAGCGACCCATGGCCAGCATGAAGCCCACCAGAATCAGCAGGACCGCCGGGAAGGTGAACACGAAGTACACCAGCTCCGGCACGCTCATGATCAGGTGCGCCAGGGAGGCGGCGAACAGCGTGCCGATCGCCACTTTCATCGCGTGGCCGCCACCGCGCTCTTCCCAGGTGATCGACAGGCGTTCGATGGTCATGGTCAGAATTACCATCGGGAACAGCGCCACCGACAACCCGCGCTCCAGGCCGAGTTTGTGGCTGAACAGGCTGATCGCCGCGATCAGCACCACCACGAAGGTCAGCACCACCGACAGCCTAGGCAGCATTTGCAGCTTCAAGTGCTCAAGGTAGGAGCGCAGCGACAGCCCCAGCGCCGTGATGATGGTAAACAGCACGATGCCGAAGCCGAGCTGGGTTTCCCGGAAGGCGAGGGCGATCAGCACCGGGGTAAAGGTGCCGAGTGTCTGAATGCCGATCAGGTTGCGCAGGATCAGGATCACCAGCACGCCGATCGGGATCATCACCATGATCATGAAGGTCTGCTGGGTTTCCAGCGGCAGGCCGTACAGCGAGTAATCGAGGAAATTGGCGTCGGAGTTTTCGTCGGTCAGCTTGGCCAGGCGAATGGCGTTCATTTCGCTGTTGTTCAGGCTGAACGTGACGTTGGCTTTTTTGCCGCCATCGACGGTGATCAGGTTTTCATCGCCGGTCCACCACAGCAAACGGTCAGTGGGCAGGCCTTGTTCGCCGGTTTCCGGGTTGAAGTACAGCCAGTCGGTACCGTTGAAGCTGCGCAACCAGAGTTCAGGCATTTGCGGCTGATCGGCCACCAGGCGGATGGTGTGGACCTTTTCCACCGGCACGTGGGCGATGGACAGTACCAGCTCGACGATTTTGGCTTTGTTCACGGTGGACGGATCGCCCGCCAGCAGCAGTTTCACGTTGTCATCGTTGAGATTGTTGACGCGCTTGATGGCTTCGCCGATGAAGGTTTCGACGTCGGCCGAATGCTGGCGAATCGGTGCGAGCAGGGCTTCGGCAGCGATTTTTTCAGGGCCTTCGACGGCGATGCTGTCGCGGAAGGTCGGCCCTTTGACCTTGGATTTTTCGCCGCTGTAGCGCTTGGTCAGCACCAGACGGTAATAAAGGGTCTGGTTGCCTTTGGCCCGACGCGCCGACCAGGTGACCTTGCGGTTGCCGTCGACGCGGTTCACCGCCACGCCGTAGTTATTGGAAATGAAACTCTCGTTGAGGCTCACATAGTCGCGGCTCAGCGGCGGCACGAACATCTGGATCTTGATCGGGTCTTTGGCGTTGGCGACGAACTCGACCTTGGCGTCGATGTTCCACAAGTCGTCCGTGGCGTCTTCGGTTACCGGAATTCCGAGCACGAAAATCTGATAGGCCGTAACTGAAATGCCCAGCACCACCAGGATGGCGATCAGCAATTTCAGGTGGAGGGTAAGAGAGCGCATTGGAATTACTCTGCGGTATGTGCGTCGGTGGCGCAGGCAGGTTTGCCAGCAGCGTATTTAAGACTTGGGTCAACCAGCGCGTCGAAGCGCTTGAGCGCCTCGGAGCCGATCAGGAGCGGGTATTGGAAGGCACTGCGGTCGGTCAAGTTCACTTCGATACTGCGTAAAGCCGAACCCATGCAAATATCCAGCTCGATGACCGGACGGGCGGTGTACTTCTTGCCTTCTTCCGGGTCGTAGTCGCCGGCCCGGCGCTTGATCTTGCTGACACGGGCCAGAGGTCGTTCGATCGGGTGCGAATGCGCGGCGTCGATGGCCAGATAGAAACGCACCCAGGATTCGCCATTGCGTTTGAAACGCTTGATGTCGCGGGCGCTCAACGAAGCGGTTTTCGCCCCAGTGTCGAGTTTGGCGGCGACTTCCAGGTTGATGCCGTCCAGCGAAGCGTACTCATTGAGGCCGTACACAGTCTTTTCCCCTGCCGCGGTGAAACCTGACAGGCCAAGAAGACAAAGGAATGTGGTGAAGAGCTTGAGTCTCATAAATCCTGATGCGCAGCGGTCCGTTCTTCAATTCAAGGCCCTGGCATTGCTGCACAAGCTCCCTCGTATGCCTGTCCACTTTTTATGACCGGCAATGCAGATGACAAGCAAATGCGGGCGGCATTCTAGCACGGTGGTTTTATGGCGCCAGCGCTGGCGGGCGGCTATAAACAGGGGGTCTGCTTCGTTATGGTGCGGCCAGTTATTAGACGATTGTCGACAATACCTATTTATCCTTTGACGCAACTGGTCTTATTCGCTAGTTTTTGCCACATTGGTTTTCAAGGTGTCGACAATATGCTGGATCAACTCGATCCCCCGGTCACGGTTCAGGACGACTCGGAAACACTTTCCGAAAATGTCTTCCGACGCATTCAGGCGGCTATCGTCAAGGGTGAGATCGCCCCGGGCAGCAAGATCTCCGAACCGGAGCTGGCGCGCACCTACGGCATCAGTCGCGGGCCGTTGCGTGAGGCGATTCACCGTCTGGAAGGCCAGCGCTTGCTGGTTCGCGTGCCGCACGTCGGGGCGCGGGTGGTGTCGCTGAGCCACGCCGAGCTGCTGGAGCTCTACGAAATTCGCGAGTCCCTGGAAGGCATGGCCTGCCGTCTGGCGGCCGAACGCATGACGGTCGAAGAAATCGACGAACTGCGCCGGGTGCTCGAAACCCATGAGCGCGATGCGGCATTTCAGGCAGGCGTCGGCTATTACCAGCAGGAAGGCGATTTCGACTTTCATTACCGGATCATCCAGGGCAGCGGCAACCGCACCCTGACCCAGATGCTTTGTGGCGAGCTCTATCAGTTGGTGCGCATGTACCGCATCCAGTTTTCCACCACGCCCAATCGGCCGCGCCAGGCGTTTGCCGAGCATCACCGCATTCTTGATGCCATCGCCGACCGTGACGGTGAATTGGCCGAGTTGTTGATGCGCCGTCACATCGGCGCCTCCAAACGCAATATCGCCCGTCACTATCAGGACGGCGCTAACCCGACAGCCACTGAACGAGGTGAGTCATGAGTTCCAGCAAGAGCACTCCAGGCCAGCGTTTCCGCGATGCGGTCGCCAGCGAGCATCCGCTGCAAGTGGTAGGCACGATCAACGCCAACCACGCACTGCTGGCCAAGCGCGCCGGTTTCAAGGCGATTTACCTGTCGGGCGGCGGGGTGGCTGCCGGCTCCCTCGGCGTGCCGGACCTGGGGATTACCGGTCTGGATGACGTGTTGACCGACGTGCGTCGCATCACTGACGTCTGCGACTTGCCACTGTTGGTGGACGTGGACACCGGTTTCGGTTCCTCGGCGTTCAACGTCGCCCGTACCGTGAAGTCGATGATCAAGTTCGGCGCGGCGGCGATTCACATCGAAGACCAGGTTGGCGCCAAGCGCTGCGGTCATCGTCCTAATAAAGAGATCGTCTCGCTGCAGGAGATGGTCGACCGCATCAAAGCGGCCGTCGATGCCCGCACCGATGACAGCTTCGTGATCATGGCCCGCACCGACGCCTTGGCGGTGGAAGGTCTGGAGTCTGCGCTGGAACGCGCGGCCGCGTGCATCGAGGCCGGCGCCGACATGGTGTTCCCGGAAGCGATCACCGAGCTTGAGATGTACAAATTGTTCGCCAGCCGCGTGAAAGCGCCGATCCTGGCCAACATCACCGAGTTCGGCGCGACGCCGCTGTACACCACCGAGCAGCTCGCCGGTGCCGACGTGTCGTTGGTGCTGTACCCGCTGTCGGCGTTCCGCGCGATGAACAAGGCCGCGGAAAACGTCTACACCGCGATCCGCCGCGACGGCACGCAACAGAATGTCATCGACACCATGCAGACGCGCATGGAGCTTTACGATCGTATCGATTACCACACGTTCGAGCAGAAGCTCGATGCGTTGTTTGCCGCGAAGAAATAAAGATCAAGAGATCGCAGCCTTCGGCAGCTCCTACAGAGATGTCGCCAGGCTCGGTCAATGTAGGAGCTGCCGAAGGCTGCGATCTTTTCGGCATCACCCAAAAATTGCAGATTCCCTGACAAATTCAAAAACTGGAGACAGCAATGGCCGAAGCAAAAGTACTCAGTGGCGCCGGGCTCCGTGGCCAGGTGGCCGGGCAAACCGCACTGTCCACCGTGGGCCAGTCGGGCGCCGGCCTGACCTATCGCGGCTACGACGTTCGCGAACTGGCGGCTGACGCACAGTTCGAAGAGGTGGCCTATCTGCTGCTGTACGGCGAACTGCCGACCAAGGCGCAACTCGCTGCCTACACCCAGAAGCTGAGCAAACTGCGTGACCTGCCGCAAGCGCTCAAAGAAGTGCTGGAGCGCATCCCCGTCGACGCCCATCCGATGGACGTGATGCGCACCGGTTGCTCGTTTCTGGGCAACATCGAGCCCGAGCAAGACTTCACCGAACAGCACGACAAAACCGACCGCCTGCTGGCCGCGTTCCCGGCGATCATGTGCTACTGGTATCGCTTCAGTCACGACGGCAAGCGCATCAACTGCGTGACCGACGAAGCCTGCATCGGCGGCCATTTCCTGCACCTGTTGCATGACAAGAAGCCGAGCGAGTTGCACGTCAAGGTGATGAACGTTTCGCTGATTCTCTACGCGGAACACGAGTTCAACGCCTCGACCTTCAC
Organism: Pseudomonas sp. B21-015; assembly: GCF_024749285.1. Lineage (NCBI taxonomy): Bacteria > Pseudomonadati > Pseudomonadota > Gammaproteobacteria > Pseudomonadales > Pseudomonadaceae > Pseudomonas > Pseudomonas sp. B21-015. The sequence goes on along the minus strand of NZ_CP087196.1, from coordinate 4,478,080 downwards.
CGCCCGGGTGTGTGCCTCGACCCTGTCGGATCTGTATTCCTGCATCACGGCGGCCATCGGCTCCCTGCGCGGCCCGCTGCACGGCGGCGCCAACGAAGCGGCGATGGAAATGATCGAACGCTTCTCGTCGCCTGAAGAGGCGGTCGAGGGCACCCTCGGCATGCTGGCGCGCAAGGACAAGATCATGGGCTTCGGCCACGCGATCTATAAAGACAACGATCCGCGCAATGAGGTGATCAAGGCCTGGTCGAAAAAACTCGCCGACGAAGTGGGCGACACCGTGCTGTTCCCGGTTTCCGAAGCCATCGACGCAACCATGTGGGAACAGAAGAAACTGTTCCCGAACGCCGACTTCTACCATGCCTCGACGTACCACTTCATGGGCATTCCGACCAAGTTGTTCACGCCGATTTTCGTCTGCTCGCGCCTGACCGGCTGGGCGGCCCACGTGTTCGAACAACGTGCCAACAACCGCATCATCCGTCCGAGCGCCGAGTACGTCGGCGTCGAACAGCGCAAGTTCGTGCCAATCGAACAACGCTGACCGGGAGGGCGCCGGCACAGGAACCGGAACAAAACGCAGATCCCTGTGGGAGCGGGCTTGCCCGCGATGACGGACTGACATCCAACATGGATGTCGACTGATACACCGCTATCGCGGGCAAGCCCGCTCCCACAGTGGATTGTGTTTGCTTCAATAGCTGCGCCAGGCCCCACCCTTTGAAACCACCGTGACCGAGTCCTGACGATGAACACAGAATTCCGCAAACCGCTGCCCGGCAGCCACCTGGATTATTTCGACGTCCGTGCGGCGGTCGATGCCATTACGCCTGGCGCCTACGACACCCTGCCGTACACCTCCCGCGTGCTGGCGGAAAACCTTGTGCGTCGCTGCGACCCGGCCACGCTCACCGAATCCCTGAAGCAATTCATCGAGCGCAAACGCGACCTCGACTTCCCGTGGTTTCCGGCCCGCGTGGTGTGCCACGACATTCTGGGGCAGACCGCCCTGGTGGACCTCGCCGGCCTGCGCGACGCCATCGCCCTGCAAGGCGGTGATCCGGCGCAAGTGAACCCGGTGGTGCCGACGCAACTGATCGTCGACCACTCCCTGGCTGTTGAGCGCGGAGGCTTCGATCCTGAGGCGTTCGAAAAGAACCGCGCCATCGAAGACCGTCGCAATGAAGACCGTTTCCACTTCATCAACTGGACCAAAAAGGCGTTCAAGAACGTCGACGTGATCCCGCCGGGCAACGGGATCATGCACCAGATCAATCTGGAGAAAATGTCGCCGGTGATCCAGGTGCGTGACGGCGTGGCCTTCCCTGATACCTGCGTCGGCACCGACAGTCACACCCCGCACGTCGATGCGCTGGGCGTGATCGCCATTGGTGTTGGTGGTCTGGAAGCGGAAAGCGTGATGCTCGGTCGCGCATCGTGGATGCGTCTGCCGGAAAGTGTCGGCGTCGAGCTCACTGGCAAACTGCAGCCGGGCATCACCGCCACCGACATGGTGCTGGCGCTGACCGAATACCTGCGCAAACAAAAAGTCGTCGGCGCGTGGCTGGAATTCTTCGGCGAAGGCGCATCAAACCTGACCCTGGGCGACCGCGCGACCATCTCCAACATGGCTCCGGAATACGGCGCCACGGCGGCGATGTTCTACATCGACCAGCAGACCATCGACTACCTGAAACTCACCGGCCGTGAAGACGAGCAGGTGCAATTGGTCGAGAGCTACGCCAAGACCACGGGCCTGTGGGCCGACAGCCTCAAAGGCGCGCAATACGAGCGCGGGTTGAGCTTCGACCTGTCCTCGGTGGTGCGCAACATGGCAGGTCCAAGCAACCCGCACGCCCGTGTCGCCACGTCCGATCTCGCGGCGCAAGGCATCTCCGGCCAGTGGGACGACGTGCCCGGCCAAATGCCGGACGGCGCGGTGATCATCGCCGCCATCACCAGTTGCACCAACACCAGCAACCCGCGCAACGTCATTGCCGCAGGCCTGCTGGCGCGCAATGCCAACAAGCTCGGGCTGGCCCGCAAACCGTGGGTCAAATCGTCCCTGGCGCCGGGCTCGAAAACTGTGGCGCTGTACCTGGACGAAGCGGGCCTGACCACCGAGCTGGAGCAACTCGGCTTCGGCGTCGTGGCTTTCGCCTGCACCACGTGCAATGGCATGTCCGGCGCGCTGGACCCGGTGATCCAACAGGAAATCATCGACCGCGATCTGTATGCCACGGCAGTGCTGTCCGGTAACCGCAACTTCGACGGGCGGATTCACCCGTACGCCAAAAACGCGTTCCTGGCTTCGCCGCCATTGGTGGTGGCTTACGCCATCGCTGGCACCATCCGTTTCGACATCGAAAAAGATGTGCTGGGCCTGGACGCGAACGGCAAGGAAATCCGCCTGAAAGACATCTGGCCGAGCGACGAAGAGATCGACGCGGTGGTGAAAGCTTCGGTCAAACCGGAGCAATTCCGTCAGGTGTACATCCCGATGTTCGCCATCCACGAAGACACCGGTCCGAAGGTCACGCCGCTGTATGACTGGCGCGAGATGAGCACCTACATCCGCCGTCCGCCGTACTGGGAGGGCGCGCTGGCCGGGGCGCGTCCGCTCAAAGGCATGCGCCCGCTGGCGGTGCTGCCGGACAACATCACCACCGATCACCTGTCGCCGTCCAACGCGATCATGCTCGACAGCGCGGCGGGCGAATACCTGGCGAAAATGGGCCTGCCGGAAGAGGACTTCAACTCTTATGCAACGCACCGCGGTGACCACCTGACCGCGCAACGCGCAACCTTCGCCAACCCGAAACTGTTCAACGAAATGGTTCAGGAAAACGGCAAGGTCAAGCAGGGTTCTCTCGCTCGCGTCGAGCCGGAAGGCAAAGTGATGCGCATGTGGGAAGCCATCGAAACCTACATGGAACGCAAGCAGCCGCTGATCATTATTGCTGGCGCGGACTACGGCCAGGGTTCGTCCCGGGACTGGGCGGCCAAAGGCGTGCGCCTGGCGGGTGTGGAAGCGATTGCCGCTGAAGGTTTCGAGCGCATCCACCGCACCAACCTGGTGGGCATGGGCGTGTTGCCGCTGGAGTTCAAACCGGGCACCGACCGCAAGACATTGGGCATCGATGGCAGCGAAACCTACGACGTGATCGGTGAGCGCACTCCGCGCGCCGAACTGACGCTGGTGATCAACCGCAAGAACGGCGAGCGCGTCGAAGTGCCGGTGACCTGCCGCCTCGACACCGCCGAAGAAGTCTCGATCTACGAGGCCGGCGGCGTGTTGCAGCGTTTCGCTCAAGACTTCCTCGAAGAATCGGCGGTTGCCGTTTAACACGACGAGCCGCGCGGGATCTTGAGTCCCGCGCTGGCCTACAGGATCAATATGGCTCACGCATCTCAAATTGCACCGCAGATCAAGATCCCCGCCACCTATATGCGTGGCGGCACCAGCAAAGGCGTGTTCTTCAGCCTGCAAGACTTGCCCGAAGCGGCACAAATTCCAGGGCCGGCTCGCGATGCGTTATTGCTGCGGGTGATCGGCAGCCCCGATCCGTACGAAAAGCAAATCGACGGCATGGGTGGTGCGACATCCAGCACCAGCAAAACCGTGATCTTGTCGAAAAGCATCAAGGCCGATCACGACGTCGATTACCTGTTCGGTCAGGTCTCCATCGACAAGCCCTTCGTCGATTGGAGCGGTAACTGCGGCAACCTGTCGGCGGCGGTCGGTTCGTTCGCCATCAGCAACGGCCTGGTGGACGCCAGCCGCATTCCGCACAACGGTGTGGCGGTAGTGCGCGTGTGGCAGGCCAACATTGGCAAGACCATCATCGCCCATGTGCCGATCACCAACGGTGAGGTCCAGGAAACCGGCGACTTCGAACTCGACGGCGTGACTTTTCCGGCGGCCGAAGTGCAGCTCGAATTCATGGACCCGGCGGCGGAAGAAGAGGGGGGCGGTGGTTCGATGTTCCCCACCGGCAATCTGGTGGATGACCTCGAAGTGCCGGGCGTCGGTACGCTCAAGGCCACCCTGATCAACGCCGGCATCCCGACGATTTTCATCAACGCCGAAGACATCGGCTACACCGGCACCGAGTTGCAGGGCGCGATCAACGGCGACCTGAAAGCCCTGGCGATGTTCGAAACCATCCGCGCTTACGGCGCGCTGCGCATGGGGCTGATCCAGCACCTGGACGAAGCCGCCAAGCGTCAGCACACACCGAAGGTGGCGTTCGTCGCCATGCCGGCGGATTACGTCGCCTCCAGCGGCAAGGCGATTGCGGCAACCGACGTCGATTTGCTGGTGCGCGCGCTGTCCATGGGCAAACTGCACCACGCGATGATGGGCACGGCAGCAGTGGCCATCGGCACGGCGGCGGCGATTTCCGGCACGCTGGTCAACCTGGCGGCGGGCGGCATCGAGCGCAACGCTGTACGCTTCGGTCATCCGTCCGGCACCTTGCGCGTGGGCGCAGAGGCCAGCCAGGTGAACGGCGAGTGGACCGTGAAAAAAGCCATCATGAGCCGCAGTGCGCGGGTGTTGATGGAAGGTTACGTCCGTGTGCCGGGTGATTCTTTCTAATCCCGACACAGAGCCAATGTGGGAGCGAGCCTGCTCGCGAAGAGGCCATGACATTCAGCATCAATGTTGCCTGTCACACCACCTTCGCGAGCAGGCTCGCTCCCACAGTTGATCTCGATTACCAAAATAAGAAAGTAGCGACTGACTGAGATTTAACCTGAACCGAGGTCCCATCAGCGAACCACTGACCGAGTGAATCAAACATGAGCGCCAACGTCGATCTGAACGACCGCCCCGACTACGACACAGTCCTGCAGGACATCGCCAACTACGTCCTCAATTTCAAAATCCAATCTTCAGAGGCGCTTGATACCGCCCGCAACTGCCTGATGGACACCCTCGGCTGCGGTCTGTTGGCCCTGCGTTTTCCCGAGTGCACCAAACACCTGGGGCCGATCGTCGAAGGCACGGTCGTGCCTTTCGGTGCGCGCGTGCCGGGTACGAGTTATCGTCTCGATCCGGTCAAGGCCGCGTGGGACATCGGTTGCATCGTCCGCTGGCTCGATTACAACGACACCTGGCTCGCTGCTGAATGGGGGCATCCGTCCGACAACCTGGGCGGTATTCTCGCGGTGGCCGATCACCTGTCGCAAAAATATTTGGCCAATGGCGACGCACCGTTGACCGTTCGCGCAGTGCTGGAAGCCATGATCATGGCTCACGAGATTCAAGGTGTTATCGCCCTGGAAAATTCGTTCAATCGCGTTGGCCTCGATCACGTGATTCTGGTGAAAGTCGCCTCGACCGCCGTCACCGCCAAACTCATGGGCGCCAACCGCGAGCAACTGCTGTCGGCGTTGTCCCACGCGTTTGCCGACGGCCAGGCGCTGCGCACTTACCGGCATGCGCCGAATGCCGGGTCGCGAAAGTCCTGGGCGGCAGGGGATGCGTCCAGCCGTGGTGTGCGTCTGGCGGACATCGCTATGCGTGGTGAAATGGGCATCCCCGGCGTACTGACCGCCAAACAATGGGGGTTCTACGATGTGCTGTTCAGCCACACCAACAACGACCTGGCGCTCAAGCCTGAAGACAAACGTGCCTTCAGCTTTTCCCGGCCGTTCGGCAGCTACGTGATGGAAAACGTGCTGTTCAAGATCAGCTTTCCCGCCGAGTTCCATGCGCAAACGGCCTGCGAGGCCGCCGTCACCCTGCACCCGCTGGTCAGAAACCGCCTGCACGAAATCGACAAAATTGTCATCACCACCCACGAATCGGCGATCCGCATCATCTCCAAGGTCGGCCCTCTGGCAAATGCCGCGGACCGCGATCACTGCATCCAGTACATGACCGCCGTACCGCTGGCCTTCGGCGATCTGGTGGCCGAGCAGTACGAAGACGATTTCCACGTCGCACATCCGATCATCGACGTGCTGCGCGACAAAATGGTCATCGTCGAAGACCCGCGCTTCACTCGCGAATACCTGGAGCCGGACAAACGCTCCATCGCCAATGCGCTGCAGGTGTTTTTCAAGGACGGCTCCAGCACCGAAAACGTGGTAGTGGAGTACCCGATTGGCCATCGTCGTCGCCGCACCGATGGTATCCCGCTGCTGGAAGACAAGTTCAAGGCCAATCTGGCAACGCGCTTCACGGCTCAGCGAAGTGCCGAGATCTTTGCGTTGTGCAAGGACCAGGTTGCGCTTGAGGCAACGCCGGTGAACCGGTTTGTGGATTTGTTTGTAATTTGAGGGACCGCGTTATCGTTCAATCGCGGGCAAGCCCGCTCCCACAGGTTCTCCATTGTTTGCAAATGTTGCATTCAACACAGAACCCTGTGGGAGCGGGCTTGCCCGCGATGGCGGTGGAACAGGCGCCGAAAATCTACTTGAACCGCCGCTCCACACCTTTCTCCACCAGAATCTTCGCCGAGATCTCTTCCACCGAGAAATGCGTGGAATTGATGTGGGGAATGTTCTCGCGTCGAAACAGATTCTCCACCTCGCGCACTTCGAATTCGCACTGGGCGTAGCTCGAGTAGCGGCTGTTGGGCTTGCGTTCGTTGCGGATGGCGGTGAGGCGGTCCGGGTCGATGGTCAGGCCGAACAGCTTGTGCTGATGGGCGCGCAGGGCGGTCGGCAGTTGCAGGCGCTCCATGTCGTCTTCGGTCAGCGGGTAATTGGCCGCGCGGATACCGAATTGCATGGCCATGTACAAACACGTCGGTGTTTTGCCGCATCGCGACACGCCTACTAGTATCAGGTCAGCTTTGTCGTAATAGTGGGTGCGGGCGCCATCGTCATTGTCGAGGGCGAAGTTCACCGCCTCGATCCGCTCCATGTAATTGGAGTTGCCACCGATGGAGTGGGATTTGCCGACGGTGTAGGAAGAATGCTCGGTCAGTTCCTGTTCAAGGGGCGCCAGGAAGGTCGAGAAAATGTCGATCATGAAGCCATTCGAGGTCGCGAGGATCTCACGAATGTCCTGATTGACAATGGTGTCGAAAATAATCGGACGAAAACCATCGTTTTCGGCGGCTTTGTTGATTTGTTGTACCATGGCCCGCGCTTTATCCGCGTTGTCGATGTAGGGCCGCGTGATTTTGCTGAAGGTAATGTTTTCGAACTGCGCCAGCAGGCTTTGGCCGAGGGTTTCGGCGGTAATGCCCGTGCCATCGGAGATAAAGAAAGCAGATCGTTTCATTTGCACCTTGGGCCTTAAGCTAGTGACGATTCTTGGATATAGTAGGCGCGATTTGTCGGCCGCCAATGGCCCGCATTCTCACTTATTTTCCAGGTCCAGGCCATACAGCCGGCAAATGCTCCCCCGAGTCGCCGGCTTCTGAGCTTTTCCAACACAGTTAGTGGAGAGATCACCTTGGTAGAGTACGTAGTTTCCCTCGATAAGCTCGGCGTCCATGATGTAGAGCATGTGGGGGGCAAGAACGCATCCCTGGGCGAGATGATCAGTAACCTTGCAGGTGCCGGTGTATCGGTGCCCGGTGGCTTCGCCACGACAGCTCAGGCTTATCGTGATTTTCTGGAACTGAGCGGCCTGAACGATCAGATCCACGCTGCCCTCGACGCCCTGGACGTCGATGATGTAAACGCCCTTGCCAAGACCGGCGCCCAGATCCGTCAATGGATCATGGAAGCCGAGTTCCCCGAGAAGCTCAACGCCGAGATCCGCACCGCGTTCGCCACGCTGTCGGCCGGCAACCCTGACATGGCCGTGGCCGTGCGCTCTTCCGCTACCGCCGAAGACCTGCCGGACGCTTCCTTCGCCGGTCAGCAGGAAACCTTCCTGAACATCCGTGGTGTCGAAAACGTCATTCGCGCCGCCAAGGAAGTGTTCGCTTCCCTGTTCAACGACCGTGCGATTTCCTACCGTGTCCACCAGGGCTTCGATCACAAGCTGGTAGCCCTGTCGGCCGGCGTGCAGCGCATGGTCCGCTCCGAAACCGGCACCGCCGGCGTGATGTTCACCCTCGATACCGAATCGGGCTTCCGTGACGTGGTGTTCATCACCGGCGCCTACGGCCTGGGTGAAACCGTCGTACAAGGCGCGGTGAACCCGGATGAATTCTATGTTCACAAAGGCACGCTGGAAGCCGGTCGGCCGGCCATTCTGCGTCGCAACCTGGGCAGCAAAGCCATCAAGATGATTTACGGCGAAGTGGCCACGGCCGGTAAATCGGTCAAGACCATCGACGTGGACAAAGCCGATCGGGCGCGTTTCTGCCTGAGCGACGCCGAAGTCAGCGAGCTGGCCAAACAAGCGATGATCATCGAGAAGCACTACAAGTGCCCGATGGACATCGAATGGGCCAAAGACGGTGACGACGGCAAGCTGTACATCGTTCAAGCTCGCCCTGAAACCGTGAAGAGCCGCACCCAGGCCAACGTCATGGAACGTTACCTGTTGAAAGAGACCGGCACCGTGCTGGTTGAAGGTCGCGCCATCGGCCAGCGTATCGGCGCTGGCAAGGTGCGGATCATCAAGGACGTGTCCGAGATGGACAAAGTCCAGCCGGGCGACGTTCTGGTTTCCGACATGACCGACCCGGACTGGGAACCGGTCATGAAGCGCGCCAGCGCCATCGTCACCAACCGTGGCGGCCGTACCTGCCACGCGGCGATCATCGCTCGCGAGCTGGGCATCCCGGCAGTGGTCGGTTGCGGCAACGCCACCCAGCTGTTGAAAGACGGCCAGGGCGTGACCGTTTCCTGCGCTGAAGGCGACACCGGTTACATCTTCGAAGGCGAGCTTGGTTTCGACATCAAGAAAAACTCCGTGGATGCCATGCCGGATCTGCCGTTCAAGATCATGATGAACGTCGGCAACCCGGACCGCGCCTTCGACTTCGCGCAGCTGCCGAACGCCGGTGTGGGCCTGGCCCGTCTGGAATTCATCATCAACCGCATGATCGGTGTGCACCCCAAAGCACTGTTGAACTACGACGGCCTGCCGCAGGAAATCAAGGACAGCGTCGACAAGCGCATTGCCGGTTACAACGACCCGGTCGGCTTCTACGTCGAGAAACTGGTCGAGGGCATCAGCACCCTGGCGGCAGCGTTCTGGCCGAAAAAGGTCATCGTGCGTCTGTCGGACTTCAAGTCCAACGAATACGCGAACCTGATCGGCGGCAAACTCTACGAGCCGGAAGAAGAGAACCCGATGCTGGGCTTCCGAGGCGCTTCGCGTTACATCAGCGAATCGTTCCGTGACTGCTTCGAGCTCGAATGCCGCGCCCTCAAGCGCGTGCGTAACGAGATGGGCCTGACCAACGTTGAAATCATGGTGCCGTTCGTTCGTACTCTGGGCGAAGCGAGCCAGGTGGTCGATCTGCTGGCCGAAAACGGTCTGGCCCGTGGCGACAACGGTCTGCGCGTGATCATGATGTGCGAACTGCCGTCCAACGCGATCCTGGCTGAAGAGTTCCTCGAGTTCTTCGACGGTTTCTCCATCGGCTCCAACGACCTGACCCAGCTCACCCTGGGCCTGGACCGTGACTCTGGGATCATCGCGCACCTGTTCGACGAGCGTAATCCTGCGGTCAAGAAGCTGCTGGCCAACGCAATTCAGGCTTGCAACAAGGCGGGCAAGTACATCGGCATTTGCGGTCAGGGCCCTTCGGACCACCCGGACCTGGCCAAGTGGCTGATGGAGCAGGGCATCGAAAGCGTTTCGTTGAACCCCGATTCCGTACTGGAAACCTGGTTCTTCCTGGCTGAAGGTCAGGCTTCGGCCTGATTCGTGAATGAAGCCTCGGTCAAGTGGCCGAGGCTTTAAGATTCAAGTAGGGCGGGCTCCGTTGGATGCCGCCCTTTTTTGTGCAAGAGCATTATGCAAAGCAGCAGCAACCTATTTCCTGTCGCCCTGATCAGCGCCGAGCGGCGCGGCGATCTGAGCGAAGACGTCTATCGTTTGAAACCCGGCAACAGCCCCGACGGCACCGTCGAACTGGCTGTGACGCGCCTGGGCCTGGCCGACGAGCCAGCGGTGCGTGGCGTGCCGGTGATTCTGTTGCACGGCAGCTTTTCCAATCGACGGTTCTGGTTCTCTCCCAAAGGTCTGGGCCTGGGCGCTTATCTGACGCGCCTGGGATTTGATGTGTGGATTCCGGAAATGCGCGGTCACGGCTTGTCTCAGCGCAATCAGGGCTATCGTCAGAACCGCGTCGCCGACTATGCGCGTTACGATTTGCCGGCCATTGGCGCGTTCGTGCGCGAGCAAAGCGGCCAGGTCCCACACTGGATCGGTCACTCGCTGGGTGGCATTACACTGGCGGCGGCGCTGGGTGGGGAATACATCGGCGAGCCTGTTGTTGCGTCTGCGGCGTTCTTCGGCACGCAGGTCAGCCGTACCTACTGGCCGTTGAAGTTTCCACCGGTGGAGTGGAGCGGGCGCTTCATTCTCAAGCGGTTTGCCCAGCTGTCGGGTTCACGCCTCAAGCGCGGCCCGGAGGACGAGCCGATTGGCCTGGCCCTGGAAAGCATGCGCTGGTACGGGCTGTTCGGCCGTTTTGGCGATGCCGACAAGGACTGGTGGGCGGGTTTGGCCGAGGTTCAGTTGCCAGTGCTGGCCGTGAGCGCCGCGGGCGATCATCAAGACCCGACGTGGGCCTGCCACAAGCTGTTCGATCAGGTCGGCTCCGAGCACAAGCAATTCATCACCCTTGGCCGCGAGCAAGGCTTTGGCGATAATTTCGGTCATGTGGAAATGCTGGTCAGCAAGGCTGCGCAGACTGAAGTCTGGCCGTTGGTGGCGCGTTGGCTGGCGGATCAACAGACGCCTTTGCTGGGTGGTACGCCGGATTTGGCCACAGCGATTTGAGCTTGATGCTCTAAAAAGGGCATTTCGCTCTGATCGGCTTGCGGCTAAGATGTGACGAATTTAGAGGTTTTGGTCACTTTTGGTGGCCGATTCGGCCGCTATGTTCGTGCAAGCGGAGCGATTTACAGTCGTCCAGTCTCGGGCCGAGTATGCTGCATACTCGATTGTCTTCCTTTTTACAGGAGTTTCTCGATGAACCATTACCTCACGCCTGACCTGTGCGATGCCTACCCGGAGCTGGTGCAGGTGCTGGAACCGATGTTCAGCAATTTTGGCGGCCGTGATTCTTTCGGCGGCGAAATCGTGACCGTCAAATGTTTCGAAGATAACTCGCTGGTCAAGGAACAAGTCGAGCTCAAGGGCAACGGTAAGGTGCTGGTGGTCGACGGTGGCGGTTCCCTGCGCCGCGCGCTGCTGGGCGACATGCTGGCCGAGAAAGCCGCGAAGAACGGTTGGGAAGGGCTGGTGATCTACGGTTGCATCCGCGACGTCGACGTCATTGCGCAAACCGATCTGGGGGTTCAGGCCCTGGCCAGTCATCCGATGAAAACCGACAGGCGCGGTGTCGGTGAACTCAACGTTGCCGTGACCTTCGCAGGCGTGACCTTTCACCCGGGCCACTACGTTTATGCGGACAACAATGGCGTGATCATCTCGCCAAGCCCGCTTGCGATGCCTGAATAAAGCACTGCCAGCTTTTTGTTTCAAGAATAGGGGTGAGGATGTTCGAGGAAGAAAACGCGCAGTGGGGGCTGGTGCATGCCCTGGTGCTGGATGGTAAAGGCGGTGCGCGTTCGATAGCCCGGACTGAACTCGATGACTTGCAGCTGCAGGCCCATGAAAGCCTGTGGCTGCACTGGGATCGCAGCCACCCGCAAACCCAGACCTGGCTGCGTAAGTCCAGCGGTTTGAGTGAATTCAGTTGCGACTTGTTGTTGGAAGAGAACACTCGGCCGCGTCTTTTGCCGCTGCCGGACTCCGAACTGCTGCTGTTTCTGCGCGGGATCAACCTGAACCCGGGCGCGGAGCCGGAAGACATGGTCTCGGTGCGGATCTTCGGTTCGGCCCAGCGGGTGATCTCCCTGCGTCTGCGGCCGTTGCGCGCCACCGATGAGTTGCTGGTGCAACTGGCCGAAGGCAAAGGGCCGAGAACTGCTTCCGAATTGATCCTTTATATGGCGCAGTACCTCACTAATAAAGTGCAGGATCTGGTCAGCTGCCTCTCGGAAATCGTCGATGAGGAAGAAGAAAAGCTGGATGCCGACGAACGGTATACACCGGAGCATGGGGCCGTTTTGCAGATCCGTCGCAGGGCGGCCGCGCTGAAACGTTTTCTGGCACCGCAGCGGGATATTTTCGGGCAACTGACCCGGATAAAACTGTCGTGGTTCGTCGAAGACGATGGCGATTACTGGAACGAATTGAACAACAGCCTGACCCGTTATCTCGAGGAGCTGGAATTGACCCGGGAGCGCGTGGGGCTGGTCCTGGAGACCGAAGACCGACGTCTGAGCGTGCGTATGAACCGCACGATGTACCGCTTCGGGATCATCACCGGGATCTTTTTGCCGATGAGTTTTCTGACCGGTCTTTTGGGGATTAACGTCGGCGGCATTCCGTTCTCTACCAGCCCTTATGGCTTCCTGATCGCATGCTTGGTGGCGGGCTTGGTAGCGCTGGGGCAGTGGTGGCTATTCCGACGTTTGCGCTGGTTCTGATGATGAGTCATGTGACCCGACCAAATTTGACCGCGTCTTTCACAGATATCACGAGAGGTGCGTATGCACGATCCGTTTGAACAGTCTTTGCGTGACATGCTCAAAGCCTCGCCGTCCAGCCGTGACGACGATGCCTGCCTGGGTCGCGTGCTGAAAACCGCCAACCGCCAGGTCGGTGCCGGCGATCTGTTCAGCCTGCTGGGCCGTTGGCTGCCCGCGCTGATGATCGCCCTGAATAACGGATCGGCCCATGTCGCGCCGGTTTCTCGTCTGCGCAAACCTACCGCTCGCACTGCTGATAAGGCTGATTGAATATGGAACTTGACCTCTGGACTCAGAGCCTCGTCACTGCAATGACTGCGTTGTGGACCAAAGTTGCGAACTTCATTCCGAACCTGTTCGGCGCACTGGTTGTGCTGCTGCTGGGTTTTGTCGTGGCCAAGCTGCTGGACACGCTACTCTCCAAATTGCTCGCCAAACTGGGCCTCGATCGCTTGATGGGCGGTACCGGGCTGACCAAACTGTTGTCGCGTGCCGGCCTTCAGGTGCCTATCTCGACATTGATCGGCAAGATCGTTTATTGGTTCGTTCTGCTGATTTTTCTGGTTTCAGCCGCAGAATCACTTGGACTTGAGCGAGTTTCGGCTACGCTGGACATGTTGGCGCTGTATTTGCCGAAAGTATTTGGCGCGGCGCTGGTGCTGCTGGTGGGTGTCTTGCTGGCGCAGCTGGCCAATGGGCTGGTGCGCGGCGCGGCGGAAGGCGTAGGGCTTGATTACGCCGCGGGCCTGGGGCGAATTGCCCAGGGCCTGGTGATCATCATCAGTATTTCGGTTGCGATCAGCCAGTTGGAGGTCAAGACTGACCTGCTCAACCATGTGATCGTGATCGTATTGATTACCGTTGGTCTGGCGGTTGCGCTGGCCATGGGGTTGGGAAGCCGGGAAATTGCCGGTCAGATTCTTGCGGGAATCTATGTGCGTGAGTTGTATCAGGTTGGGCAACAAGTGCGAGTTGGCGAGGTCGAAGGTCAGATCGAAGAGATCGGGACGGTGAAAACCACCGTGCTGACCGACGAGGGTGAGCTAGTCTCTCTCTCGAATCGGATTCTCCTGGAGCAGCATGTGAGTAGCCGCTAACCCGGCAAATCCTGCTAATGTATGCCGCCGCAAAATGCCCTGAGGGGCTGCGGCGGACATTGACCTGACTGTCGGCCCGACTTGTTTTGAATAAAGCTCAATCGCTCTCCACGCGCTACGACCCCCGCGAGCTCTCTGATGAGGAGTTGGTCGCGCGCTCGCACACCGAGCTGTTTCACGTAACGCGCGCCTATGAAGAACTGATGCGGCGTTACCAGCGAACATTATTTAACGTTTGTGCACGATATCTGGGGAACGATCGTGATGCAGATGATGTCTGTCAGGAAGTGATGTTGAAGGTGCTGTACGGCCTGAAGAACTTCGAGGGCAAATCGAAGTTCAAGACGTGGCTCTACAGCATCACGTACAACGAGTGCATCACGCAGTATCGGAAAGAACGGCGAAAGCGTCGCTTGATGGACGCTTTGAGTCTGGACCCCCTCGAGGAAGCGTCTGAAGAAAAGGCGCCGAAACCCGAGGAGAAGGGCGGACTTGATCGCTGGCTGGTGTATGTGAACCCGATTGACCGTGAAATTCTGGTGCTACGATTTGTCGCAGAGCTGGAGTTTCAGGAGATCGCAGACATCATGCACATGGGTTTGAGTGCGACAAAAATGCGGTACAAGCGCGCTCTAGACAAATTGCGTGAGAAATTTGCAGGCATTGCTGAAACTTAGTTCGGCGCAAATTTCTCTTGCGTGTAGGCAAGTTCTGATAGACTTGCCGCCGAGTTGTCCCCCGGTTTGCGGGACTGCTTCACAATCACCAGATGGGGATTTAACGGATGAAACTGAAAAACACCTTGGGCTTGGCCATTGGTACTCTCATTGCCGCCACTTCGTTCGGCGCTCTGGCACAAGGCCAAGGCGCAGTTGAAATCGAAGGCTTCGCCAAGAAAGAACAGTACGACAGCGATCGTGACTTCAAGAACAACGGCAACCTGTTCGGCGCTTCTGTCGGCTACTTCATTACTGACGACGTTGAAGTGCGTCTGGCCTACGACGAAGTGCACAACGTGCGCTCCGACGACGGTCGTAACATCAAGGGCGCGGACACCGCTCTGGATGCTTTGTACCACTTCAACAACCCGGGCGACATGATCCGTCCTTACGTTTCCGCAGGTTTCTCGGACCAGAGCATTGGCCAGAACGGCGGTGGCGGTCGTAACCGTTCCACTTTCGCCAACGTTGGCGGCGGTGCCAAGTTGTACTTCACCGAGAACTTCTACGCCCGTGCCGGCGTTGAAGCTCAGTACAACATCGACCAGGGCGACACCGAGTGGGCTCCAAGCGTCGGTATCGGTGTGAACTTCGGTGGCGGCTCCAAGCCTGCTGCTGCTCCAGTTCCAGCACCAGCTGAAGTTTGCTCCGACAGCGACAACGATGGCGTTTGCGACAACGTTGACAAGTGCCCGGACACCCCGGCCAACGTAACTGTTGACGCTGATGGCTGCCCAGCAGTTGCTGAAGTTGTTCGTGTTGAGCTGGACGTGAAATTCGACTTCAACAAGTCGGTAGTCAAGCCTAACAGCTACGGCGACATCAAGAACCTGGCTGACTTCATGAAGCAGTACCCATCCACCACTACTGTTGTTGAAGGTCACACTGACTCCGTCGGTCCTGACGCTTACAACCAGAAACTGTCCGAGCGCCGTGCAAACGCCGTTAAGCAAGTTCTGACCAACCAGTACGGTGTTCAATCGTCCCGCGTTCAGTCTGTTGGCTACGGCGAATCCCGCCCAGTAGCTGACAACGCCACTGACGCTGGCCGTGCTGTAAACCGTCGCGTAGAAGCGAAGGTTGAAGCTAACGCTAAGTAATTAGCTCGCAGCTCTGGAAAAGCCCGGCTCAGGCCGGGCTTTTCTTTGTCTGCGATTTGGGTTTCAGCGAGGGTTTTCGGTGTTTCGTAAAGATCGCAGCCTTCGGCAGCTCCTACAGGGATCGCATTTCAAATGTAGGAGCTGCCGAAGGCTGCGATCTTTTAGTTTCTACAGGGATGAGAACCGAACCAATGCAGGCTGCGATCTTTTGATCTCATCACAGGCCGCCACAGCGCCGATTACCAGGATCGCCGGGCTTTTCAGCTGGAAGCTATGGGCATCGTCCTCCATGGCTGTCAGGTCGCTCCGACATTCCCGTTGGTGCGGCAGGGAAGCATTTTCGATCATCGCCACGGGTGTATTGGCAGCCATACCGCCGGCCAGCAGTTGCTCGCGAATTTCACTGAGCTTCGCCACGCCCATGTAGATCACCAGCGTGGTGCCCCCTTGAGCCAGGGCCTGCCAATTCAGAGTGCTGTCATCCTGAGTGTGCGCCGTGACCAGTGTCACGCCACGCGCGACGCCCCTCAGCGTCAGGGGGATATCGCATTGGGTCGCGCCGGCAAGACCCGCCGTGATGCCATTGACCAGCTCAACCTCGACACCGCGCTCGCGTAGCCACTGCGCTTCTTCACCGCCACGCCCGAAGATGCACGGATCGCCACCCTTGAGGCGCACCACGCATTTGCCGTGGCGGGTATAGCGCAACATCAGGCGATGAATGAATGCCTGAGGCGTGGAGCGACAGCCGCCGCGCTTACCCACAGGAATAATTCGCGCGCTTGGGCAATGCTCCAGTACCGCGTCATTGACCAGATCGTCGATCAGCACCACGTCCGCTTCGCGCAACGCTCGAACCGCCTTGAGGGTCAGCAATTCAGGGTCGCCGGGACCCGCACCCACCAGCCAGACTTTTGCGCTCATAGTGTTTTCCTCACGAGATGACGGCGACTGGCTGCGCGGTGGCGGCCAGTAAACGCTTGATTTCCGGAACGCAGGAACCGCATTGCGTGCCGCAGCCCAGTTCTTGTTTTAAACCCTGCAAGTCCAGGCCACGGCCAATGCCGACACAGACTGCGCTCTGGCTGACGTTCATGCAGTTGCACAGGGTTTTGGTGTCGGATGTCGGACCGCCAGCGTTGCCCGGTGGCGCGCTCAAGGGCGCCAGCAGCCAACGGCGCAGTTGTTCGTCGGCGCGACCTTCAAGCCACAGGCTTTGCAGCCAGTGCTGGGCGAGGGTTTCACCGGCCAGGCGAATCGCGGTGATCCGACCATTCTCGATGCGCACCCGTTTGCCGATCGAACGCCGGGGATCGTCGTAGGCCAATACCGGGCCCTCGTTGAGGCCCAGGCATTGATCGATATCACGCAACAGTTGCGGATCGGGTGCGGTGGCGCTGGCGGCGCGTATCAGCAGCGCAGGACGTTCACGACCGGCCAGGCTGAGGCTGGCGTAGGAAAGCGCCTCACAGAGCGGTCGTAGCGTCTCTAAATGCTGTTGAACATCACCCTCTATCAGGGCGAAAAGCTGCCAAGGCAATTGCACTGGCTCGAGGCGCACACCGCTGTGTTTGAGTTCCGGTTGTTTCGACAACGGATCGAAGGCGGGAAGAGTGAGGGTATTCACACCACCCTTGAGAAAGCGATCACCCCAATGCATCGGCAGAAAGGCCTGGCCCGGACGTACGCTGTCGTCGCTGCTGACCGGCACGATGACCGAGCCCCGGCGACTTTTCAGATTGATCAGATCGCCAGGTTGCAGGCGATGCCGGCGCAGCTCATCCGGGTGCAGGCTCAACACAGCTTCGCTGACATGGCCGAATAACTGCGCGGCGGTGCCGGTGCGGCTCATGCCGTGCCATTGATCGCGCAGGCGGCCTGTGATCAGGGTCAGTGGGAACCGCGCATCGCGCTGCTCCTTGGCGGCGCGATACGGGTCGGTCACGAACTGTGCACGCCCGCTGGCGGTCGGGAAAACCCCGTCGAGGTACAGCCGCGCCGTGCCTTCGCGGGCACCGGCGGGGAAGGGCCACTGCTGCGGACCGAGCCGGTCGATCAACTCATGGCTGATCCCGGACAGATCGAGGTCGCGGCCGCGAGTCAGGTGTTTGTATTCGTCGAAGACTTGCGCCGGGGTTTCAAAGGCAAACAGACTGGTGGCTCCAGGGCGCAGATGTTTTTCCAGACGCTGTGCGAAATCCACGGTGATCGCCCAGTCGGAACGCGCTTCACCGGGTGCGCCGATGGCCCGACGGACGTGGGAAATGCGCCGCTCGGAGTTGGTGACCGTGCCGTCCTTTTCGCCCCAACTGGCGGCGGGCAGCAGCAGGTCGGCGAACGCGGCGGTTTCGGTGGTGTGGAAGGCTTCCTGCAACACCACGAACGGGCAGGCTTGCAGTGCCTCGCGCACAGCGGTCTGGTCCGGCATTGACTGGGCAGGGTTGGTGCAGGCGATCCACAGGGCTTTGATCTTGCCGCTGCGCATCTGCTCGAACAGTTCGATGGCCGTGAGCCCGGCGTGCTCGGGCAGTTGATCGACACCCCAGTAGGCAGCTACTTCTGCGCGGTGTTCGGCATTGGCCGCTTCGCGATGGCCTGGCAGCAGGTTCGACAAACTGCCAGTTTCCCGGCCACCCATGGCGTTTGGCTGACCGGTCAGTGAGAAAGGTCCGGCACCGGGACGGCCGATTTGCCCGGTGGCCAGGTGCAGGTTGATCAGCGCGCTATTCTTCGCGCTGCCGGCGGTGGACTGATTCAGCCCCATGCACCACAGCGACAGAAAACTCGGTGACGTGCCAACCCATTCCGCGCATTGCTGCAATTGCTCGACGCTGATGCCACAGAGCTGCGAAACCATTGCCGGGGTGTAATCGCGCACCAGGCTTTTCAGCTCGGCCAGGCCTTCGGTGTGAGCCTTGATGAAGTCGCGGTCAATCCAGTCTTCCCACAGCAGCAAGTGCAAAATTCCATGGAACAAGGCGACATCGGTACCGGGCAGAATCGCCAGGTGCAGGTCAGCCAGATCGCAAGTGTCGGTGCGCCGAGGATCGATAACGATGACTTTCATCTGTGGGCGGCGGGATTTGGCTTCTTCCAGGCGACGAAAGAGGATCGGGTGGGCGTAGGCCATGTTGCTGCCGACGATCATCACGCAGTCGCTCAATTCCAGGTCTTCGTAGTTGCAAGGCGGAGCATCGGCGCCGAGGCTGCGCTTGTAGCCGACCACCGCCGAAGACATGCACAGCCGTGAATTGCTGTCGATGTTGTTGGTGCCCACCAGCGCCCGCGCCAGTTTGTTGAAGGCGTAGTAATCCTCGGTCAGCAATTGCCCGGAGATGTAGAACGCGACGCTGTCCGGGCCGTGCTCGACAATTGTTTGGGCGAATACGCTGGCGGCGTGATCGAGAGCCGTGTCCCAGTCGGTACGGCTGCGGGCCAGGCCTTTGCCCAAGCGCAGCTCCGGGTACAACGCCCGTGCTGCCAAGTCGCCGGTCAGGTGCAGGGTCGAACCTTTACTGCACAATTTGCCGAAGTTGGCCGGGTGCGTCGGATCGCCACTGACGCCGAGGATGCGCTCGCCGTCGTGCTCGATCAGCACGCCGCAGCCGACCCCGCAGTAGCAGCAGGTGGAAGCGGTAATTTGACGGTCCATCAGCTTGCTTCCCGCAGGGCCAGCAGCACCCGGCCATTCTCGACCCGTGCCGAGTGATGGTGGGCGCAGCCGATATCCGGAGCCTGGGCCTCGCCGGTTTCCAGGTCGATCTGCCAGTTGTGCAGCGGGCAGGCCACCCGTTTGCCGTAGATCAAACCCTGGGACAGCGGCCCGCCCTTGTGCGGGCAGCGGTCGTCGAGGGCGAAAACCTCATCGTCGCTCGTACGAAAAATCGCGATGTCGCCTTTCGGTCCCGCGATGATCCGCGAGCCAAGGGTGTTGATCTCTTCCAGTGCGCAGATATCCAGCCAGTTCATACCGACACCTCCAGGTTCTTCACGGGAATGACCTCGAATTCTTTTTTCAGCAGCGGCTGTTCGAGGCGTTCTTTCCACGGGTCCTGTTCAAACGACAGGGAGAATTGCAGGCGTTCGTTGAGTGCCTTGCGCCGTACCGGGTCTTCCAGCACGGCTTTCTTGATGTGTTCCATGCCGACCCGTTGCAGGTAATGCACGGTGCGCTCGAGGTAGAAGGCTTCTTCGCGGTACAGCTGCAGGAACGCGCCGTTGTATTCGCGCACTTCTTCGGCGGTTTTCAGCTTGACGAAGAACTCCGCGACCTCGGTCTTGATCCCGCCATTGCCACCGATGTACATCTCCCAGCCGGAGTCCACGCCGATAATGCCGACGTCCTTGATTCCCGCTTCCGAGCAGTTGCGTGGGCAACCGGAGACGGCCAGTTTCACTTTGTGCGGCGACCACATGTTGAACAGGTCGTGCTCAAGCTCGATGCCCAGTTGCGTGGAGTTCTGGGTGCCGAAGCGGCAGAACTCGCTGCCGACGCAGGTTTTAACGGTGCGGATGGATTTGCCGTAGGCGTGGCCGGACGGCATGTCCAGATCCTTCCAGACCCCTGGCAAGTCCTGCTTTTTAATCCCCAGCAAGTCGATGCGCTGGCCGCCGGTGACCTTGACCATCGGCACGTTGTACTTGTCGGCCACATCGGCAATGCGCCGCAGCTCTGAAGGATTGGTCACACCGCCCCACATCCGCGGGACTACAGAGTAAGTGCCGTCTTTCTGAATGTTGGCGTGGGCGCGTTCGTTGATCAGGCGCGATTGTGGATCGTCCTTAGCCTCGCCCGGCCAGGTGGAAATCAGGTAGTAGTTGAGCGCCGGACGGCACGTGGCGCAACCGTTCGGGGTGCGCCAGTTTAAATAAGTCATGGTGCCGAAGAGGGTCAGCAGGTGCTGGTCGCGGATGGCCTGGCGGATTTGCCCGTGGTTGAGGTCGCTGCAACCGCAGATGGCTTTTTCGCTTTTCGGTTTGACGTCCGCCGCGCCGCCCACGGTGTTGATCAGGATCTGCTCGACGAGGCCGGCGCATGAGCCACAAGAACTGGCGGCCTTGGTGTGTTTTTTCACGTCGTCGACGCTGAACAGGCCGTGTTCCTGGATGGCCTTGACGATGGTGCCTTTGCACACGCCGTTGCAGCCGCAGACTTCGGCGGTGTCGGCCATGCTCATGGCCTTGTCCTGGCCTTGGTGTCCTACGTCGCCGAGGGCGTTTTCGCCGAACATCAGGTGATCGCGGATCTCGCCGATGCCATGGTTCTCACGGATCTGCCGGAAATACCAACCGCCATCTGCCGTATCGCCGTACAGACAGGCCCCGACCAGCACGTCATCCTTGATCACCAGTTTTTTGTAAACGCCGCCGATCGGGTCGGAGAGGGTGATGGTCTCGGTGCCTTCGCCGCCCATGAAGTCGCCAGCAGAAAACAGGTCGATGCCAGTGACTTTCAATTTGGTCGAAGTCACCGAGCCCTTGTAGGTGGCGAAGCCCAGTTGGGCGAGGTGGTTGGCGCACACCTTGGCCTGTTCGAACAGTGGCGCGACCAGGCCGTAGGCGATTCCACGGTGGCTGGCGCATTCGCCGATGGCATAAACCCGAGGGTCGTAGGTTTGCATCGTGTCGTTGACCAGAATCCCGCGACTGCACGGGATGCCGGATTTTTCCGCGAGTTCGGTATTGGGGCGAATACCGGCGGCCATCACCACCAGGTCGGCGGGGATGATGTCGCCGTTCTTGAACTGCACCGAGCCGACCCGGCCATTGCCGGCATCGTGCAGGGCCTGGGTCTGTTCGCGCAGGCGAAAGTGCAGGCCGCGGGCTTCCAGGGCGGTTTGCAGGAGTTGGCCGCTGGTTTTGTCCAGTTGCCGCTCCAGCAGCCATTCGCCGATGTGCACCACGGTGACGTGCATGCCGCGCAGCATCAGGCCGTTGGCGGCTTCAAGGCCCAGCAGGCCGCCGCCGATGACCACGGCGTGCTTGTGGGTCTTGGCGGTGTCGATCATCGCTTGGGTGTCGGCGATGTCGCGGTAGCCGATCACGCCCTGCAAGGTATTGCCGGGGATCGGCAGGATGAACGGGGTCGAGCCGGTGGCGATCAGCAGGCGGTCGTATTCGGCCTCGGTGCCGTCTTCGGCGATGACCCGGCGTTTGACCCGGTCGATCTCCACCACTTTGCGGTTGAGCAGCAGCTTGATGTTGTTGTCCAGGTACCAGTCCAGATCGTTGAGCACGATCTCTTCGAATGTCTGTTCGCCGGCCAGTACGGGGGACAGCAGGATGCGGTTGTAGTTGGTATGGGGTTCGGCGCCGAAGACCGTGATGTCGTACAGTTCATTACTCAGCTTGAGCAGCTCTTCCAGGGTACGCACCCCGGCCATGCCGTTGCCGATCATCACCAGTTTTAGTTTTTTCATCAGGTTCTCCGGGGAGCTCGGGCCTGCCTCATCAGGGCATTCAGGCCTTGCTCGACAAAATTTTGCGCAAACAAAAAAAGGCGTCCCGCTAGCTCACTAGCGAGGACGCCTTTGTCCTTGTCCCGTTCTCTCGGGCAGCGCAGCCTTCTACGTTGAAGGCCGGGCTTTATGTATGTTGGGAAAGGTAATGCAGTGGTTGTGCCAAGTCGCACAAATGCCGAATTTATGGGCTCTCAGCGCGGGAGGAGGGTGTTTGCGTGCACCGGTTCAAGGCGCTATGCCCGGTTATGAAGCAAAAAAGTCAAAAGATCGCAGCCTGCGGCAGCTCCTACGGGAGATCGTGGGCACCTGTAGGCGCTGCCGAAGGCTGCGATCTTTTGATCTTTTGGGGGCAGTAAAAAACTCAACCATGAAACAGCAAAAACAGCAGCACCAGATTCACCAGCAACGACACCAGCGCCAACGTCCGCCAGACCTTCAACGGCTCGCGCTCCAGTAACGGTCTGGGGCGCACGCTCAAGCTGCGTCGTTCCCCTTGTTCCAGCACCAGCAACCATTCTTCCGCCGTTTCAAAGCGCTGATCCGGAGCCGCCGCCACCGCGCGCTCCAGGCTTTGTGCGATCCATTCCGGCAGGTCGGGCCGGTAGCGACTGGCGCTGACCGGCACACCAAAGCGTGGACGCTGGAACGCTTCGATTTCGCCGTAGGGATAATGCCCGGTGAGCAGGTAATACAAGGTCACGCCGACCGCATACAGATCCTGTTGCGGTGTCGGCGTGTCTCCACGAAAGGCTTCCGGCGCGATATAGCTGGGCGTTCCGGGCAGGGCGAAGGCTTGATCCTCGGACAGTCCGGGGCAGTAGGCGAGGCCGAAATCCAGCAGGCGCAGCTCGCCGTCGTCCCCCAGCAGCAGATTCTCCGGTTTGATATCGCGATGCAGAATCTGCCTTCGATGCAGCATGCCGACCGCCCGCAGCAGGCGTTCGGCCAGATCCTGCCATTGAGCCAATGGCAGCGTTGCGACACGCTCATGCAGCTCAGCCAGGGTAGACCCGGAATATTCACGCATCACGTAGTACAAATGCTGACGCTGACTGGCGGCATGGACTTCAGGGAAATGCCGCCCGGCCACACGCTTGAGAAACCATTCCTCCGACAACAATGCCTGCCCAGCCCGGTGATCGTCACGTAGAGCGCCGGGCAAGGTTTTCAGCAGCCAACGCTGTTGTTGTGCGTCGCGCACCCGGTAGAGCAGCGATTGCTGGCTCTGGCCGAGGATCCCTTCGACCTGCCAGCCTTCGAAGGTCTGGCCCGGTTTCAGCGCAGGCGGGAGTGGCCATTGCTGCAAGTGAATCAGCGCGTCGCCAATGCTGGTTTCACCCAAGGCATCGACCCGCACCAGCAGGGCGCTGGCGTTGTCCTGACTGCCGGCCAGGTGCGCCGCGCTGACCAGTGTCTGCGCGGCACTGTCCAGGTCAGGTTGATCGCGCAGAATCGCCGCAATGGCGGTGTCGCCCAGCACGGCCCAGATGCCGTCGCTGAGCAGCACGAAACTCTCGTTCAGGCGCAGTTCGCCATCGAGAAAATCCAGCACCAGATGTTGATCCAGCCCCAGGGCCCGCTTGAGCACGTGCTGCATGCCCGGCTGGTCCCAGACGTGATCCTCGCTCACCCGTTGCAGCGTGTCGGCGTGCCAGCGGTAAACCCGGCAGTCGCCGACATGCGCCAGGGTGAAGCGTCTGCCGCGCATCACCAAGGCACTGACCGTGGTCAGCAGCGGTTGCCCGCCGCCATTGGCCTGCAACCAGCGGTTTTGCGCCAGTAGCAGGCGATCGAGTGCCTGGGCGACACCCCAGGTTTCCGGGGTGGCGTAGTAGTCCAGTGCCAGCGCCTGCAAGGTCGAACGGGCCGCGAGGCCGCCATCGGCACATTGGCTGACGCCGTCGGCGATGGCGAACAGGTAACCCTTGCTTGCCGCCAGCGCCGGGGCCGGAGTGACCAGGCGCAGAGCGTCCTGGTTCTCCTCGCGGGGGCCGATGGCGCTGTGTTCGGCGAAGCTCAGTTGCAGGCTCATTCAGTCCTCACACCCGTGCAGCGGTGACGGCTGCCGAACCCCAAGTGGTTCTCCAGCGACGTTTCACACCGTGCAGACCGAACCAGGCAAGTACGCCAAGGCTGGCGAACAACCACAAGGCCATTTGATAGCTGCCAGTGCTTTGCTTGATCGCGCCCATGCCAGCCGCCAGTGCAAAGCCACCGATGCCGCCGGCCATGCCGATCAACCCGGTCATTACACCGATCTCCCGACGAAAACGCTGCGGGACCAGCTGGAATACGGCACCGTTGCCTGCACCCAAACCGAGCATGGTGCAGACGAAAAGCGCCAATGCGGCGTAGGAACTTGGCAGATTGAAACCCACCGTCGCGATGCAGATCGCTGCCACGGTGTACATCGCCAGCAAGGTGCGAATCCCGCCGAAGCGATCTGCCAGTGCGCCGCCCAAAGGACGCATCAGGCTGCCACCGAACACACAAGCAGCAGTGTAGTAGCCTGCGGTCACCGGGCTCAGGCCATATTGGTCGTTGAAGTAGCCGGGCAGGGCGCTGGCCAGACCGATGAAGCCGCCGAAGGTTACGCTGTAGAAAAACATGAACCACCAGCTGTCGCGGTCGCCCAAGGCCTTCAAGTAGTCGGACATGGACTTGGCTTTCGGGCGCTCAGGCGCATTCTTGGCCAGCCAGTAGAAGACGATCAGGGTCAGGATCAGCGGGATCAGGGCGAAGCCGAACACATTGCTCCAGCCAAATGCGGCAGCCAGCACTGGGGCGATCAGCGCAGCGAGCACGGTGCCCGAGTTGCCGGCACCGGCGATGCCCATGGCTTTGCCTTGATGCTGGGGCGGATACCATTGCGAGGCCAATGGCAGGGCGACGGCGAAGGACGCACCGGCCATGCCGAGGAACAGGCCCAGCAACAGCGCCTGCTCGTAACTGTGAATCCCGAGTTTCCAGGCGACTAACAGGGCGCAGATGACGATCACCTGGCCGATGATTCCGGCGGTCTTTGGCGACAGGCGATCAGCCAGCAGGCCCATCGCAAAGCGCAACACGGCCCCGGCCAGAATTGGCGTGGCCACCATCAGCCCGCGCTGTTGGGTGGTCAGGTGCAGGTCAGCGGCGATCTGCACCGCCATTGGGCCGAGCAGATACCAGACCATGAAGCTCAGATCGAAATAGAGGAAGGCTGCGAACAGGGTCGGGGTATGGCCGGATTTCCAGAAGCTTGAATTCATCGCGCACCTCAGCTGTCAGGCGTATCAAGAAGGAGTCATGAGCTTGCAGGTGGGGCGCCACAATGGCCGCACCACCAGCCCCGGTCTCTGGGGCCAAAACGAAAAAACGCCGCTACCCGATCCGCCAGGGGGCGAATGAGGTGAGCGACGTCTTTGTCGTAGGTGGGGCAACCGCCGTTGGTTACCTTGCAGTGATTTACTTAGCGAGATCTGTGCCAACAATCGGTGGTTGTGGCTATAGAGGTCGTTGTGGCGAGGGAGCTTGCTCCCGCTCGGCTGCGAAGCAGTCGTAAATCCTGCCTCCGTGTTGTGTTTGATTTACCGGGTTGGCTGGTTTTGGGGCCGCTTCGCAGCCCAGCGGGAGCAAGCTCCCTCGCCACAGAGGTAAGGCTTCAGCCAAGCAACTCACTCATGGCAATAATCTGCTCCGCCACCTGTATCAGCTTCTGCTGGCGGCTCATGGCCTGGCGGCGCATCAGGGTGTAGGCCTCTTCTTCGTTGCAGTCCTTCATCTTCATCAGCAGCCCCTTGGCCAGCTCGATGCGCTTGCGCTCGGCCAGTTGCTGGTCGCGGGCGTGCAGTTGCGCGCGCAGGGCCTGGTCGCTTTCAAAGCGCGCCATGGCCACGTCGAGAATCGGCTGCAAGCGTTGTGCGTGAATGCCTTCGACGATGTAGGCACTGACGCCAGACTTGATCGCCTGGCGCATCACGCCGGGGTCGTGCTCGTCGGTAAACATCACGATCGGCCGTGGTTGGTCGCGGGTGACCAGCACCACTTGCTCCATCACGTCGCGGCTCGGTGACTCGGTATCGATCAGGATTACGTCCGGGCGCACCGTTTCGACGCGCGCGGGCAGGTCAATGGTCAAGCCGGATTCATCGATGACCTCGAACCCGGCCTCGATCAGGGCCGCTTTCAGACGCCCGACTTTCTTCGCGGTGTCGTTGATCAGCAGGATACGCAACATATTCGCAGGCTCCTGTCAGCGGCTGGCGAGAAGGGGAGCGCTGTCGCTCATGGCGTGCAGCGTGAAGCTGCGGGCGTAGCCGGCCGGGTCCGAGCCGTCCCAGACCTTGCCGTCGATCAGCTGACTGCTGCGCATTTCCTGACTCCGGGCGGGCACACCGATAGCGGTGGCGGCCTCACGGTATAAGTCTAGTTGCTGGACCTGACGGGCCACGCCGAGGTAATCCGGGTCGTCACGCAGCAACCCCCAGCGACGGAACTGGGTCATGAACCACATGCCGTCGGACAAATACGGCAGGTTGACCTCGCCACCGCCATGGAAACGCATCGCGTGCGGGTCTTGCCAGCGATTGCCCAAACCGTCTGCGTAGTCACCGAGCAAGCGTGGTTCGATGCAGTCGAACGGGGCATCCAGGTATTCAGGGGCGCTCAACAGTTGCGCGGTGCTGCAGCGATTTTCGCGGCTGGCTTCGATGAACCGGCTCGCTTCGAGGATCGCCATCACCAAGGCCCGGGCGGTGTTGGGGTATTGTTCGACGAAGGCGCGGGTGCAGCCGAGGACTTTTTCCGGGTGATCGGGCCAGAGGGTCTGGGTGGTGGCCATCGTAAACCCGAGGTTCTGCTGCACTGCGCTGGCGGCCCATGGCTCACCGACGCAGAAGCCGTCAATGCGCCCGGCTTGCAGGTGCGCGACCATTTGCGGCGGCGGCACCACCACGCTGTCGACATCCTGCAACGGATGAATGCCCTGGCTCGCCAACCAGTAATACAGCCACATGGCGTGGGTGCCCGTGGGAAATGTCTGGGCGAAGGTCAGTTTTGGGCGACTTTGGTGCACGTGCCGATCCAGTGCTTCAGGACTGGTCACGCCCAGGGCCTGCAAGCCGTGGGAGAGGTTGATGCTCTGGCCGTTCTGGTTCAGGCCCATGAGCACGGCCATGTCGGTGGACGCTACGCCGCCGATGCCCAGGTGCACGGCGTAGATCAGGCCGTACAGGCTGTGGGCGGCGTCGAGTTCGCCGCTGACCAGTTTGTCCCGCAGGTTGGCCCACGACGACTGGCGCTTGAGGTTCAGGGTCAGGCCATAGGGCTGGGCGAAGCCCTGGGTGGCGGCGACCACCACTGAGGCGCAGTCGCTCAGGGCCATGAAGCCGAGGTTGATTGCGGTTTTTTCCGGGGCATCGCTGCCGTTGACCCAGGCCAGTGGGCCGGCTGATGGTTCGTTCATCGATTTCGCACCTTCCAAAAAAAAGCGTCGTCCCAAGGCCCTTGCGTGCGCAAAGCCGGGTGACGACGCCATTGTCCTTCCACTCATTCCGTCGTTGGCATGAGTGCTGATGCCTGTAACGGTGCAAGGCATATGCCATCGCTGGCTGATTTTGTCGCGTGCCTCGCCTGTGGAGCCGATGCACGGCTATAATCGCCGCCTCTCATCGTCAACCGAGTCAAGCCTGCCCATGTACACCCTGGCCCGTCAGCTGCTGTTCAAACTTTCCCCGGAAACCTCCCACGATCTGTCCCTGGACCTGATCGGCGCGGGCGGGCGTTTGGGCCTCAACGGCTTGCTGTGCAAGGCACCGGCGAAACTGCCGGTGACGGTCATGGGCCTGGAGTTTCCGAACCCGGTGGGGCTGGCGGCCGGTCTGGACAAGAACGGCGCGGCAATCGACGGGTTTGCCCAATTGGGTTTCGGTTTCGTCGAAATCGGCACCATTACCCCGCGCCCGCAACCGGGAAACCCGAAACCACGGATTTTCCGCTTGCCGCAAGCCGAGGCGATCATCAACCGCATGGGTTTCAACAACCTCGGCGTCGATCACTTGCTCGCTCGCGTGGCGGCGGCCAAGTACAAGGGCGTGTTGGGCATCAACATCGGCAAGAACTTCGATACTCCGGTTGAACGTGCGGTCGACGATTACCTGATCTGCCTGGACAAGGTCTACGCCCACGCCAGCTACGTGACGGTCAACGTCAGCTCACCGAACACCCCGGGCCTGCGCAGCCTGCAATTCGGCGACTCGCTCAAACAATTGCTCGCCGACCTGGCCACGCGCCGGGCGGAACTTGCCCAGCGCCACGGCAAGCATGTTCCGCTGGCGATCAAGATCGCGCCGGACATGACCGATGAAGAAACCGTTCAAGTCGCCCAGGCATTGATCGAAACCGGGATGGACGCCGTGATCGCCACCAATACCACCCTGAGCCGCGTCGGCGTCGAAGGCTTGGAACATGGTGATGAGGCGGGCGGGTTGTCCGGTGCGCCGGTTCGCGAAAAGAGCACCCACACCGTGAAGGTGCTGGCCGCGGAACTGGCCGGTCGCTTGCCGATCATCGCCGTGGGCGGCATTACCGAAGGCCATCACGCGGCTGAAAAAATCGCTGCGGGTGCGAGCCTGGTGCAGATCTACTCCGGCTTTATCTATAAAGGCCCGGCGCTGATTCGTGAATCGGTGGATGCCATCGCCGCCCTGCGCTCCCACAGATAATGTGTTTGCAGCTCGAGATTGAGTTTCTGGCAGGCATAAAAAAGGGCTCCTCGAAGGAGCCCCTGGGCCGAAGCCCGCCGTCCGGATGGGACGTGCGTGGTTAAGTCGTTACGTAATCAGATTGTCGTGTCGGAGTGTGTGCCCTGTATTAGCCGACGGCGTGAAGTTCGTTGAGTCTGTGGATTCCCGCAGTGCCGGTCATACCGTCCCAATTGTCGCCGCGTCCTTCTCGCCAGCCATTGATCCAGGCTTGGCGTACCGACGGTAGAGTAAAAGGGCAAAGCTCACGGGATTTACCACCAACGCCATATTGATATCCGCGCAAAAATGCTCTTTCCAACGGATCACGCTTAAGTCTTCTCATAGGGTGTTGCCCTCACTTGTTGACTGTATTTATCGCGTCGACCTCAATCGAGGTCAGGCAGAAAAACTCTGCCGTTGGTGGCTCGCTGCCGGCGTCGCGAGCCAAGGTGTTGACGCCGTTGCGACGTCAACCTGAGTTGAGTTCTAACCAATGCGTCACATCGAGGGAATGATCGTTTTGTCATAAGAACGTAACCATAAAGATGCTATGGCCATAAGTAACACGATATTTGTCCCGTGTTTATTGGCCAAACCCCGGTATGATCGGCCCTGCGCAGGGTGATGGGGTTGGGCCTTTAACGAGAATGACACCCGTTGCTCTTGGGGACTATTCGACGAAGGGTCGACTTATGACATTTTGTTGCATCAACTTTTTTATCTGCCCTGGCATCTAAGCTCTTTTAACCCGAGCAGTCAGGGTGGGACGGCACACCTTCGTGCCACGCGGGCGCTCTTTTAGAAAAGCGCCTGATTGAAAACCGGATCGGCAATGCGTTGCCGGTTCACTTAGCTAAAGGCTCTGGAATTACCATGTCCGATCGTTTCGAACTCTTCCTCACTTGCCCCAAAGGCCTTGAAGGCCTGCTCATCGAGGAAGCCGTCGGGCTTGGCCTTGAAGACGCACGCGAGCACACCTCGGCTGTGCGCGGCATGGCCACCATGGAAACCGCCTATCGCCTGTGCCTGTGGTCGCGTCTGGCGAACCGGGTGCTGCTGGTGCTCAAGCGCTTCCCGATGAAAGACGCCGAAGACCTCTACCACGGCGTGCTGGACATCGAGTGGCAAGACCACATGCTCAATGATGGCACCCTGGCTGTCGAATTCAGCGGTCACGGTTCGGGCATTGATAACACCCATTTCGGCGCCTTGAAGGTCAAGGACGCCATCGTCGACAAACTGCGCACTCCACAAGGTGATCGCCCGTCCATCGACAAGCTCAACCCGGACCTGCGCATTCACCTGCGCCTGGACCGTGGCGAAGCGATTCTGTCCCTCGACCTTTCCGGCCATAGCCTGCACCAGCGCGGTTATCGCTTGCAGCAGGGCGCGGCGCCGCTGAAGGAAAACCTCGCGGCGGCGATTCTGATCCGTTCCGGCTGGCCACGGATTGCCGCCGATGGCGGCGCGTTGGCTGACCCGATGTGCGGTGTCGGCACGTTCCTGGTAGAAGCCGCCATGATCGCCGCCGACATGGCGCCGAACCTGCGTCGCGAGCAATGGGGCTTCACCGCCTGGCTCGGTCACGTGCCGGCGCTGTGGAAAAAGCTCCACGAAGAAGCCACCGAACGCGCCGCGGCCGGCCTGGCCAAGCCACCGCTGTGGATTCGCGGTTACGAAGCCGACCCACGGCTGATTCAACCGGGCCGCAACAACGTGGAACGTGCCGGTCTGAGCGAGTGGATCAAGATCTACCAGGGCGAAGTGGCGACTTTCGAGCCGCGCCCGGACCAGAATCAGAAAGGCCTGGTGATCTGCAATCCTCCGTACGGTGAGCGTCTGGGCGACGAGGCGAGCCTGCTTTACCTCTATCAGAACCTTGGCGAGCGTCTGCGTCAGGCCTGCCTGAACTGGGAAGCAGCGGTGTTCACTGGCGCCCCGGACCTGGGCAAGCGCATGGGCATCCGCAGCCACAAGCAGTATTCGTTCTGGAACGGCGCCTTGCCGTGCAAGTTGCTACTGATCAAGGTCACGCCGGACCAGTTCGTCACTGGCGAGCGTCGCACCCCGGAACAACGCCAGATCGAACGCGAACAGGCTGAGTCCAATGCACCGTCGAACATCGAAGCGCCGGGCAAGTACGAGAAGTACAACAAGAACGGCAACCCGATCAAACCGGCACCGGTGGTGGTCGAGCAGCCGCGCCTGAGCGAAGGCGGGCAGATGTTTGCCAACCGTCTGCAAAAGAACGTCAAGGCGCTGGGCAAGTGGGTCAAGCGTGAAGGCATCGACTGCTACCGCGTTTACGATGCCGACATGCCGGAATATTCCATGGCCATCGACCTGTATCACGACTGGGTCCACGTTCAGGAATACGCCGCGCCGAAATCCATCGACCCGGAAAAAGCCTCGGCGCGGATGTTCGATGCCCTGGCGGCAATCCCGCAAGCGTTGAACATCGACAAGAGCCGCGTGGTGGTCAAACGTCGTGAGCGTCAGAGCGGCACCAAGCAGTACGAACGCCAGAGCGCTCAGGGCAAGTTCAACGAAGTCAATGAAGGCGGCGTGAGGCTGCTGGTGAACCTCACCGACTACCTCGACACCGGGCTGTTCCTCGACCACCGGCCGATGCGCATGCGAATTCAGAAAGAGGCGGCCGGCAAGCGCTTCCTCAACCTGTATTGCTACACCGCGACCGCCAGCGTTCATGCGGCCAAGGGCGGCGCGCGCAGCACCACCAGCGTCGACCTGTCGAAAACCTACCTGGACTGGGCGCGGCGCAACCTGTCGCTGAACGGTTTCTCCGACAAGAACCGTCTGGAGCAGGGCGATGTGATGGCCTGGCTCGACGCCTGCCGTGAAGAGTACGACCTGATCTTCATCGACCCGCCGACCTTCTCCAACTCCAAGCGGATGGAAGGGATCTTCGACGTTCAGCGTGACCAGGTGCAGTTGATCGACCTGGCCATGGCGCGGCTCGCGCCGGGCGGGGTGTTGTACTTCTCCAACAACTTCCGCAAGTTCGCGCTTGAGGAAAACCTCACCGAGCGTTATGCCGTTGAAGAAATCACCACCCAGACCATCGATCCGGATTTCGCCCGCAATGGCAAGATCCACCGTGCCTGGAAAATCACTGCTCGCTGACACTTGAGCACGATTGGATCCACAGAGCCTTGATTTTTAAAGGCTCTTGGGTTCTTTCAGTGCTGGTCAAATTAGTGGCTAATAGCTATAACTCATCCCACGGCCAATGGGCTTTTCCGGCACCTGGCGTTTTGAGCTGTCTCTATGTCGTTGCACGCCGTGCGCCCCAAGATCCTGGGTTTTATCCGCGAAGATGTTTCGGCCTGGCTGGTCGCACTGCTGGTATTGCTCGTGGGCGGGATTCTCACGGGTTTGCTGGCCTGGGCGACGCTCAATCAGTTTCACCAGCAATTGCGGCAACGTTTCCAGTTGCTCGCCAGTGAACGTTACAGCCGTATCGAAGAGCGTTTCGAAGATCAGGAGCAGCGCCTCGACGGCCTGCGGCGGTTCTTCGCCAATTCCAAGTCGGTGTCCCGCGAGGAATTCGACGGGTACGCCAAACCTCTTTTGCGTCGCACCCAGGCCTACTCTTGGGCACCGCGGGTTTCCGGCACCGAACGGCCAATGCTTGAGCGCGCCGTGCGTGAAGAAGGCTTCAACGATTTTACCTTTCGCGAACTCAACGCCGACGGCCAGTTGCAACAGGCCGGCGAGCGGGGCGAGTACGTGCCGGTGCTCTATACTCAAACCCAGAGCCGACTGCCCACGCAGCTGGGTTACGACCTGCTGGCCCAGCCCCTGCGTCGTTCGATCTTGGAACGGGCCGATCGCAATGGCAGCATGGTCGTGTCGCAACCGTTGCATCTGGCAGGCATCGAGCCCGCCTATTCGCGAGGCGTGTTGCTGGTGGCGCCGGTCAACCGTCAGAAAACCCCGAGCGCCGTATCCGACGGATATGTCATGGCGGTGATTAGCATGCGCCAGCTGCTGGCGGATGGGCTGCCGGAAGACGATCATGACTTTCTCTCGGTGGGCATCCTCGACTTATCCACCGATGATCAGCACGAAGTGTTGTACGAGTCGAGCAACACGGCAGGGGCCAGTGACTTGTCCTCCACGCGATTGCTGCGTCTGGCGGACCACGAATATCAAGTGGATATGCGGCCCAGCATCGCGTTCCTGCAAGCCAACCATTCTTCGGTGACCAGCCTGGTGGTGCTCGGCGGTTTGCTCAGTCTGCTGCTCACTGTGTTGCTCTATGTGTTGGTCAGCCAGCGCCAACGGGCGCTGCAGGTGGTGGAACAGCGGACCCAGGAACTACGCTCCCGGGAGCAAGAGTTGCGCGGCACTCATGGCCAGTTACGCGGTGTGCTGAATGCCGCGACTCAGGTGGCAATCATCGCCACCGACCTGCGTGGGATCATCAGCACCTTCAACGCCGGTGCAGAGCACATGCTCGGTTACTCCAGTGCACAGGCCGTGGGCCACATGACCCTGGAAAACCTGCACCTGCCCCGGGAACTCGAGGCGCGGTCGGCGGAGTTGAGCGCGCGCTATGGCAAGCCGATCCCGACGTGTCAGGCGATGCTGGTCGAAGGCGGGGAAGAGGGCGGTCACGAAGCCCGGGAGTGGACGCTGGTCCGCCACGACGGCAGTCACTTGGCGGTGAACATGCTGGCGACCCCGGTCCTTGACGAGCAAGGCTTGTGGGTCGGGCACCTGGCGATCTGTATCGACATCACCGAGCGCAAGCGCGTCCACGAAGCCCTGGCGGCACGGGACCTGTTGTTGAAGAAGCTCAGCGCCCATGTGCCCGGCGGGATTTACCAGTTCAAGATGGAATTCGATGGGCGCTTCAGCGTGATCTACGCCAGCGACGGTATGCGCGATATCTATGAACTCGAGCCGGATGTGCTGCTGCGCAATGCCGAAGCGGTGTTCGCGCGGATTCATCCTCAGGACGCACGTCGGGTCCGCGCTTCGATCCTGGCCTCGGCTGACACCCTCAGCCCCTGGCGTGAAGAGTACCGCGTGCAATTGCCCGAGCGTGGCCTGCGCTGGGTCCGCGGCGAAGCGACTCCGGAGGAACTGCCCGGTGGTGGCGTGCTGTGGCATGGCTACATTTCCGACATCTCTGACCTGAAGCGCGTGGAAGAGGAATTGCGCGCACTGTCAGTGACCGACTCCCTGACCGGGATTCATAACCGCCGCTACTTCCAGGAGCGCCTGATCACCGAAATGGCTCGAGTCGAGCGTGGTGGGGGCGAGTTGTCGGTGATCATGCTCGACATCGATCACTTCAAGCGCATCAATGACCAGCACGGTCATGCCGTGGGCGATCGCGTGTTGCAGGCGGTGTGTCAGCGCATTGGCGGTCGCCTGCGACGCACCGATGTGTTCTGCCGCCTGGGGGGCGAAGAGTTCATGGTGCTCTGTCCAGATATCGACGGCATACGGGCTCATGTATTAGCCGTGGAGTTGTGGCAAGGGTTGCGCAGTGCGCCGATCGACGAGGTCGGGATCGTCACCGCGAGTTTCGGGATTGCCAGCTGGAAGGCCGGAGAGGGCGCGGATGCGTTGCTGTTGCGGGCGGATTCGGGGGTTTATGCGGCGAAGCAGGCGGGCCGGGATCGGGTTGAGGGGCAGATGAATTAACCCAGGCTGCATGCAATCCCTGTGGGAGCGAGCCTATGTGGCGAGGGGGCTTGTGATCGTTCCCACGCTCTGCGTGGGAATGCCTCAATGGACGCTCCGCGTCCGCTTCGGCAGGGACGCGGAGCGTCACCGGCTGCATTCCCACGCAGAGCGTGGGAACGATCAGGTTGGGGATTACAGCACCGAAGCCGTAGTCGGCAGTTTCGGCTGGCGATACAGATCCAGCAGCACCTGATCCAGCACCGAGGAGGCGCCAAATGGCGCCTTGTCGTTGAGGATTGCCACCACTGCCCAGGTATTACCATTGATGTCGCGGCTGTAGCCGGAAATGGCGCGCACGGTGTTCAAGGTGCCGGTCTTGACGTGGGCTTCACCACGCATCGCGGTGGTCTTCAGGCGTTTGCGCATGGTGCCGTCGGTGCCGGCAATCGGCATTGAGCTGATGAACTCGGCGGCATACGGGCTGTGCCAGGCGGCTTGCAGCATCGCGGCCATTTCACGGGCGCTCACTCGCTCGGCGCGGGACAGGCCGGAGCCGTTTTCCATCACCAGGTGCGGTGCGGTGATGCCTTTCTGCGCCAGCCACTGACGCACCACACGCTGGGCCGCCTTGGCGTCGTCACCGTCGGCGTCAGTGCGGAACTTCTGGCCCAGGCTCAGGAACAACTGCTGAGCCATGGTGTTGTTACTGTATTTGTTGATGTCGCGAATGATTTCCGCCAGGTCTGGCGAGTAGGCTCGGGCCAGCACTTTGGCGCTGCTCGGCGTCGGTGCCAGACGGTCCTGGCCCTGGATGCTGCCGCCCAGCTCCTTCCAGATCGCCCGCACAGCACCGGCGGTGTAGGTCGCATGGTCGAGCAGCGACAGGTAGGTCTGGGAGCTGCAACCTTCGCCCAACTGGCCGCCGACGGTCACGGTGACGCTGCCATCGGCCTGGGTCACCGGGTTGTAGCGCACGCCCCCGGTGCATTGCTTGGAGTTGAGCGCCTTGACCTGATTGTCGATACGGATGCTGGCAATCGGCGGCTCGACCGACACCAGGACCTTGCCCGAGTCGTTGCGCGCCACGAAGCGCAGGGCCTTGAGATTGACCAGCAGCGCGTCGGGCTTGACCAGGAACGGTTTGTTCTCGTCATTGCCGTCGTCATTGAATTGGGGCAGTTGCGGTTGTGTGAAGAAGCCGCGGTCCAGCACCAGGTCGCCGGTGACCTGGGTCACGCCATTGGCGCGCAAGTCGCGCATCAGCAGCCAGAGTTTTTCCATGTTCAGCTTCGGATCGCCGCCACCCTTGAGGTAGAGGTTGCCGTTGAGGATGCCACCGCTGAGGGTGCCATCGGTGTAGAACTCGGTTTTCCACTGGTGGTTGGGGCCAAGCATTTCCAGCGCGGCATACGTGGTGACCAGCTTCATGGTCGAGGCCGGATTGACCGAAACGTCGGCATTGAAAATGGTCGGGGTGCCCGGGCCGTTGAGCGGGATCATCACCAGCGACAGGGCACTGTCCTGCAGTTTGCTGGCCTTGAGGGCCTTTTCGACGTTGGGTGACAGGGCGGTGTTGATCGGCGCGGCGGAAACAGGAAGGGCCAGAGGCAGAAGAAGGCTGGCCAGCAGCAATGGACGCAAAGATTTGATCATCTGAAATAAAACCCTACAGCCGAGGGGAAAAAAGACGAGGGCATGGCGATAAACTCCCTCAGCGGTCATGAAAGTGTCGGCATTATGCCCCAAGGTGGAACGGCTTGTGCCGTACCTTGGTCGCCTAATCCGGTATTTTTTTACCGACGGTAGGCGTCGCACCGTTCTGAGGCGGGCAATCGGCGCCTTAAACTGCTAAAGTGCGGCCCGTTATTACTTATGAGGATTGTTCCAATGGCGACTAACCGTTCCCAGCGTCTGCGCAAAAAACTGTGCGTCGATGAATTTCAAGAGCTGGGTTTCGAGCTGAACCTGGATTTCAAAGAAGATTTGGCTGATGAAGCCATTGATGCTTTCCTCGACGCGTTCCTGAAAGAAGCCATGGAAGCCAACGGTCTGGGCTATGTCGGCGGCGACGATTTCGGTCTGGTTTGCCTGCAGAAGCGTGGCTCGGTATCCGAAGAGCAGCGTGCCGCTGTTGAAACCTGGCTCAAAGGCCGCAGCGAACTGACAGAAGCGACTGTCAGCCCGCTGATCGACGTCTGGTACCCGGAAAAGCCGATCAATCCGGTAGCTTGATGTTCTAAAGAACGGCGCCCCAAGGGTCGCCGTTTTTTTATGCCTGCTTTTTGTAGGCGCATGGCTTGGCCCGCGAAGGGGCCCTCAGGCCTTGCGCCAGTTCAAGATCAGCAAGGTCAACACCCCCGCCACAATCCCCCAGAACGCCGAACCGATGGAAAACAGCGTCAGCCCCGACGCCGTCACCATAAAGGTAATCAACGCCGCTTCCCGTTCCTGCACTTGCGCCATGGCAATGCTCAAGCCATTGATGATCGAGCCGAACAGCGCCAGCGCGGCAATCGACAGCACCAGTTCCTTAGGCAATGCGGCAAACAACGCCGCCAATGTCGCACCGAACACCCCGGCAATCCCGTAGAAAATCCCGCACCAGACCGCTGCCGTGTAGCGCTTGTTGCGATCTTCATGGGCATGCGGCCCGGTGCAGATCGCCGCGCTGATGGCGGCCAGGTTGATCCCGTGGGAACCGAACGGCGCCAACAGCAACGAGGCAATGCCGGTAGTGGTGATCAGCGGCGAGGCCGGCACGTTGTAACCGTCGGCGCGCAATACGGCGATGCCCGGCATGTTCTGCGAGGTCATCGCCACCACGAACAGCGGGATACCGATGCTGATGGTCGCGGCCAGGGAGAAATGCGGCGTGGTCCAGACCGGCGTCGCGACTTCAAGGTGAAAACCACTGAAATCCAGCAACCCCATGAAACCGGCCAGCGCGGTGCCAATCAACAGTGCCGCCAGCACGGCGTAGCGCGGTGACAGGCGCTTGACCAGCAGATACGTGAAGAACATCCCCAGGACCAGCGCGGTGCGGTGCTGGGCGGCGACGAAAATCTCGCTGCCGATCTTGAACAGAATCCCCGCCAGCAACGCCGCCGCCAATGAGGCCGGAATCTTTTTCACCAGCCGTTCGAAACTGCCGGTCAAACCACAAAGGGTCACCAGCACCGCGCAAGTAATGTAGGCGCCGATGGCCTCGCCGTAGCTGACACCGCCCAGGCTGGTGATCAGCAACGCCGCGCCGGGGGTCGACCAGGCGATGGTGATCGGGGTGCGGTAGCGCAGGGACAGGCCGATCGAGCACACCGCCATGCCGATGGATATCGCCCAGATCCACGACGAAATCTGCCCGCTGCTCAGGCCCGCCGCTTGCCCGGCCTGGAACATCAGCGCCAGTGAGCTGGTGTAGCCGGTCATCATGGCGATGAACCCGGCGACGATGGCCGAAGGTGACGTATCAGTCAGGGGGCGAAGCTGCGTGTGCGTGGCGTCGGTCATGACAGCGGCGTTCCTTATACGGGTGAAGATGTCCGAAGCGACGCTGAACCCTGTGGGATTGTGTTCAGGCTGCGGATTCTGCGTTCAAGCCTAAACTGAAAAGTAACCGGTCGTTGCAATACAGCGAAGGCGACAAACAGCCGTACAGTCGTGTTGCCACCGTCCATTGTGTACAATTGCAGTGTTTTTTACGCGATACTTGCCAGCGACCCACTGTGCCGTATTACAGTCACGGTCAATTCGCCGCAGTTCTCCCGACTCGAGTGCCCATGAACGAACAGTTGCAACCCCTCAAGAAACAACCGCGAGCAGGCAAAGCCGGCCGCACCGGTACCCAGGACGATATTGTCTATGCGCATATCTTCGAGGCCATCCTCGAACAGCGTCTGGCGCCCGGCACCAAGTTGAGCGAAGAAGCGCTGGGGGAAATTTTCGGGGTCAGCCGCACCATCATTCGCCGTGCGCTGTCGCGTCTGGCCCATGAAGGCGTAGTGTTGCTGCGACCGAATCGCGGTGCTGTCGTCGCCAGCCCGAGTGTCGAAGAGGCCCGTCAGGTGTTTATGGCACGGCGTCTGGTGGAGCGGGCGATCACTGAACTGGCGGTGCAGCATGCCACGGCCGAGGAGATTGCCGACTTGCGGCAGATGGTCAACGACGAGCGCGACAGTTTCTCCCGTGGCGATCGTGGCGCCGGAATCCGTCTGTCGGGCGAGTTTCACTTGAAGCTGGCCGAAGCGGCGAAAAACGCGCCGCTGATCAGCTTCCAGCGCAGCCTGGTGTCCCAGACTTCGTTGATCATCGCCCAGTACGAGAGCGGCAACCGTTCCCACTGTTCCTACGATGAACACACCCAGTTGATCAACGCCATCGAAGCGCGGGACGCGACCCTGGCGGTGGACCTGATGATGCATCACATGGACCACATCGACAGCAAGCTCAACCTCGACGAAGAAAGTGCGTCGGATGATTTGCATGCGGTGTTTTCGCATTTGTTGCAGACCAAGAAGCCGGGGCGGCCTGTCGCGAAGCTCTGAAGTACCGATGATAAAAAATCCCCCGCAGCCTTCCGGTTGCGGGGGATTTTTTTGAGTATCAGATCGTTCCCACGCTCTGCGTGGGAATGCAGCCCGTGACGCTCCGCGTCACTGGACGCGGAGCGTCCCTAGAGGCATTCCCACGCGGAGCATGGGAACGATCAGCCCGGAAGATCTTAGCGCTGATGCACCAGATTCCCCGCCGCATACGTCTGCAACACCGTCCGGTCATCCCCCAGTGTCATCAATACAAACAACGTTTCGGCAATGTTATTGGCCTGTTTCAGGCGATAGCTGAGCAGTGGCGTGGCGTTGTAGTCCAGCACCAGGAAGTCCGCGTCGGTGCCTGGTTGCAAGGTGCCGATCTTGTCTTCCAGGCGCAGCGCGCGGGCGCCGCCGAGGGTGGCCAGGTACAGCGACTTGAACGGGCTCAGCCGCGCGCCTTGCAGTTGCATGACTTTGTAGGCTTCGTTCAGGGTTTGCAGCAGCGAGAAACTGGTGCCACCCCCGACGTCGGTACCGAGGCCGACATTGAGTTTGTGCTTCTCGGCCATCGGCAGATTGAACAAGCCACTGCCGAGGAAGAAGTTGGAGGTCGGGCAGAAGGCGATGGCCGACCCGGTCTGCGCCAGGCGCGCGCATTCGTCGTCGCACAGGTGCACGCCGTGGGCGAACACCGAACGCTCACCGAGCAATTGGTAGTGATCGTAGACGTCCAGGTAGCCCTTGCGCTCCGGGAACAGTGCCTTGACCCACTCGACTTCCTTGAGGTTCTCGCTGATGTGGGTCTGCATGTACAGATCCGGGTATTCGCTGAGCAACTGACCGGCGAGAGTCAGTTGTTCCGGGGTGCTGGTCGGGGCGAAGCGTGGGGTAACTGCATAGTGCAAGCGGCCCTTGCCGTGCCAGCGCTCGATCAGCGCCTTGCTTTCGACGTAGCTCGATTCGGCGGTGTCGATCAGGTAGTCCGGCGCGTTGCGGTCCATCATCACCTTGCCGGCGATCATCCGCAGGTCCAGCTGTTCGGCGGCCTCGAAAAACGAATTCACCGATTGTGGATGCACGCTGCCGAACACCAGCGCGGTGGTGGTGCCGTTGCGCAGCAGTTCCTTGATGAAAATATCCGCGACTTCATCCGCGTGGGCCTTGTCGGCGAACTGGCTTTCGCATGGGAACGTGTAGGTGTTGAGCCAGTCCAGCAGTTGCTCGCCGTAGGCGCCGACCATGCCGGTTTGCGGCAGGTGGATGTGGGTGTCGATGAAGCCTGGGGTGATCAGCGCGTCCTGGTAATGAGTGATCTCGATGTCGGCCGGCAGGGTCGGCAGCAATTCGCTGGCGTGGCCGATGGCGCTGATCTGGCCGTTCTCGACCACCAGCAGGCCGTCTTCGAAATACTCGTAAGAGGCTTCGATGCCCACTTCGGCAGGGTCGGCGATGCTGTGCAGAATGGTGGCGCGGTAGGCTTTGCGAGTCAGAGGCATGGGGGTTCTCAATTGGTTGCCTGGCTGCGGCGTGAAGCAGGCAGCAATTTGGCAATCGATGATCCGGCGCTGGCAGTGTGCTGGCCGAAATTGGCGTTATAGGTAGCGATGATTTCGCCGGCGATGGAGATGGCGATTTCCACAGGCAACTTGCCTTTGACTTCGCCCAGGCCCATCGGGCAGCGCATGCGTTGCAGCACGGTGCTGTCGAAACCGCGATCACGCAGGCGGTGTTCGAACTTCACCCGTTTGGTCTTCGAACCGATCAAGCCGAAGTAGGCGAAGTCGTTGCGTTTGAGGATCGCGGCGGTGAGTTCAAGGTCGAGCTGGTGGTTGTGGGTCATGACGATGCAGTAGCTGCCGGTGGGTAGGTCATCGACTTCATCCAGCGGTTCTTCGGTGACGATTTTGCGCACGCCGTGGGGGATCTGCTCGGGGAATTCCGCTTCCCGCGAGTCGATCCAGCGCACCCGGCACGGCAGGCTGGCGAGCAGTGGCACCAGTGCCCGGCCGACGTGGCCGGCGCCGAATACCGCAATTTGCGCCTGGACCTGGCCCATCGGTTCGAACAGCAACACGGTCACGCCACCGCAGCACTGGCCCAGGCTGGCGCCGAGGCTGAAGCGCTCCAGATGGGTGTCCTGCCGGCCACTGGCAAGCATCAAGCGGCCGATCTGCATGGCCTTGTATTCCAGATGCCCGCCACCGATGGTGTCGAACGTTTGCGTGGCGCTGATGACCATCTTCGAACCGGCATTGCGCGGCGTCGAGCCGAGCTCTTCGATGATGGTCACCAACACACAGGGTTCACCCCGGGTTTGCAGGTCGGCGAGGGCGTCGATCCAGTTGTACATGTTTCACCTCTCAAGATCGTTCCCACGCTCTGCGTGGGAATGCATCTCTGGACGCTCCGCGTCCGCTGTTCACAATGCGACGCAGAGCGTCGCGGGCTGCATTCCCACGCAGAGCGTGGGAACGATCAAACCACCACCTCGGATTCAGCTTCCACGGCTTTCACCGCTTTCAACTGACGCATCTGCTCACAGCCCCACAACACCCTCTCCGGCGTTGCCGGTGCGTCGATTTTCGGTTGATGCTGGTAGTCGCCCAAACTGGCCACGGCGTCCTTGATCGCGCACCACGCGGCGATACCGAGCATGAACGGCGGCTCACCCACGGCTTTGGAATGGAACACCGTGTCTTCCGGGTTCTTGCGGTTTTCCACCAGCTTCACTCGCAGGTCCAATGGCATGTCCGCCACCGCCGGGATCTTGTAGCTGGCCGGGCCGTTGGTCATCAGTTTGCCTTTGTTGTTCCACACCAGTTCTTCCATGGTCAGCCAACCCATGCCCTGGATGAAACCACCCTCGACCTGACCGATGTCGATGGCCGGGTTCAGTGAGTCGCCGACGTCGTGGAGGATGTCGGTGCGCAGCATCTTGTACTCGCCGGTCAGGGTGTCGACGATCACCTCGGCACAGGCCGCACCGAAGGCGTAGTAATAGAACGGCCGACCCCGGGCCTGACTGCGGTCGTAGTAGATTTTCGGGGTCTTGTAGAAGCCGGTGCTCGACAGCGAAACCTGAGCAAAGTACGCCTGCTGGATCAACGCTTCAAACGTCAGAATGTAATCGCGAACCCGCACGTGACCGTTGTGGAATTCCACGTCTTCTTCGCTGACCTTGTACTGCCGCGCGGCGAATTCCACCAAGCGTTTCTTGATGATTTCGGCCGCGTTTTGCGCAGCTTTACCATTGAGGTCGGCGCCGCTCGAAGCAGCGGTTGGCGAAGTGTTCGGCACCTTGTCGGTGTTGGTCGCTGTGATCTGCACCCGGTCCATTTCCACCTGGAACACTTCAGCCACGACTTGCGCAACCTTGGTGTTCAGACCCTGGCCCATTTCGGTGCCGCCGTGGTTCAGGTGGATGCTGCCGTCGGTGTAGATGTGGATCAGTGCACCGGCCTGATTGAGGAAGCTGGCGGTGAAGGAAATACCGAATTTCACCGGGGTCAGCGCCAGGCCTTTTTTCAGGATCGGGCTGTTGGCGTTGTAGCGACGAATCGCTTCGCGACGTTCGGCGTACTGGCTGCTTTCTTCCAGTTCCGCGGTCATTTCCTCGAGCATGTTGTGCTCGACGGTCTGGTAGTAATGGGTGACGTTGCGCTCGGTTTTGCCATAGTAATTGGCCTTGCGCACCGCCAGTGGATCGAGGCCCAGACGGCGGGCGATGGCGTCCATCACTTCTTCGATGGCGACCATGCCTTGCGGGCCACCGAAACCACGGTAAGCGGTGTTCGAGGCGGTGTTGGTCTTGCAGCGGTGACCGTTGATGGTCGCGTCGCCCAGGTAGTACGAGTTGTCGGCATGGAACATCGCGCGGTCGACAATCGATGCCGACAAGTCCGGCGAGCAACCGCAGTTGCCGGCCAGTTCCAGGGCGATGCCGTG
Organism: Pseudomonas sp. B21-015; assembly: GCF_024749285.1. NCBI lineage: Bacteria > Pseudomonadati > Pseudomonadota > Gammaproteobacteria > Pseudomonadales > Pseudomonadaceae > Pseudomonas > Pseudomonas sp. B21-015. Next base: position 4,435,213 of record NZ_CP087196.1, on the reverse strand, counting down.
CAGGCGACCGGTGCTGTCGAAGCCTACGTCGTACTCGACGTAAAACGGGTGACGCTTGCCGGTCATCAGCATGTCTTCGACCCGCGGCAGGCGCATTTTGGTCGGCTGGCCGGTCAGGTGCGCAACCACCGCGCACAGGCACGCCGGGCTTGCCGCCTGGGTTTCCTTGCCGCCGAAACCACCGCCCATGCGGCGCATATCGACGACGATTTTGTTCATCGACACGTCCAGCACTTCCGCCACCAGTTTCTGCACTTCGGTGGGATTCTGGGTCGAGCAGTAAACGATCATGCCGCCGTCTTCGGTCGGCATCACCGAAGAGATCTGGGTTTCCAGGTAGAAGTGTTCCTGGCCGCCGATGTGCAGCGTGCCCTGGATGCGATGCTCTGCAGTAGAAAGCGCGGTGGCCGAATCGCCGCGCTGGTGGGTGTGGCTGTCGAGCACGAAGTGGCGTTTGCGCAGGGCTTCGACCACGTCCAATACAGGTTCGAGATCTTCGTATTCGATGATCGCGGCCATGGCCGCTTTGCGCGCGGTTTCCAGGTCTTTCGCCGCCACGGCCAGTACCGGTTGACCGACGAATTGCACGTCATCGATGGCCAGCAATGGGTCGCCCGGCAACAGTGGGCCGATGTCTTTCAGGCCTGGCACATCTTTGTGAGTGATGGCGATGCGCACGCCTTCGAAGGCGTAGCAGGGCTTGGTGTCGATGCTGATGATTTTCGCGTGGGCGCGGTCCGACAGCCGAGCGTAAACATGCAGCTGATTGGGGAATTCCAGCCGATCGTCGATGTACTGCGCTTCACCGGATACATGCTTGTCGGCGCTGTCGTGCTTGACGCTGCGACCGACACCGGTGGTCAGGTCCTTGGCGAACAATTCAGCCAGTTCGGCTTGGGTCTTCTCTACGGCATGATGATTAGACATAAGCGGTCACCCGAGTCTCGATGTGCGGTGTTTGCAGTTCGATGAAGTATTTACGCAGCAGGTTCTGTGCGCTGAGCAGGCGGTATTCCTTGCTGGCGCGGAAGTCCGAGAGTGGCGTGAAGTCTTCGGCCAATGCAGCGCAGGCGCGTTCAATGGTGGCGTTGTTGAACGGTGCGCCAACCAGCGCGGCTTCGCAGCTTTTGGCGCGTTTCGGGATCGCCGCCATGCCGCCGAAGGCGACCCGGGCGTCGGCGATCACGCCATTGTCGATATGCAGGTTGAACGCCGCGCAGACCGCGGAAATGTCATCGTCCAGACGCTTCGACACCTTGTAGGCGCGGAACAGTTGTTCGGCGCTGGCACGCGGCACGATGATCTTCTCGATGAACTCGCTTTCCTGGCGCGCGGTGACCCGGTAATCGATGAAGTAATCTTCCAGGGCCATGGTGCGGCGAGTCTCGCCTTTGCACAGCACGACCTGCGCGCCAAGGGCGATCAGCAGCGGTGGCGAGTCACCGATCGGCGAAGCGTTGCCGATGTTGCCGCCGAGGGTGCCCTGGTTGCGAATCTGCAACGAAGCGAAGCGCTGCAGCAATTCACCGAAGTCCGGGTACTCGGCCTTCAGGGCGTCGTAGCAGTCGGAGAGGGCGGTGGCGGCGCCGATTTCCAGGCGATCGTCGAAGCGTTCGATGCGTTTCATTTCGGCGACGTTGCCGACGTAGATCATCACCGGCAAGGTGCGATGGAACTGCGTGACTTCCAGTGCCAGATCGGTGCCGCCAGCCAGCAGGCGAGCCTGTGGATAAGCGTCGTAGAGGTCGGCCAGATCGGCTACGGTCAACGGCACCAGGCAGCGCTTGTCGCCACTGTTGAGTTCGCCGATGTCGGTGGGGGCGATGGCTTTCAGGCGAGCGATGGTGTCGGCCTCGCGGGCATCGAACTGGTCCGGTTGTTTGCTACAGCAAGCTTGTTCGGCAGCGGCGAGGATCGGCCGATAGCCGGTGCAGCGGCAGAGGTTGCCGGCCAGGGCTTCGTGGGCCTTGTGATGATCCGGTGCGTCGCTGTTCTTTTGCAGCGCGAACAGCGACATGACGAAGCCGGGAGTACAGAAGCCGCATTGCGAGCCGTGGCACTCGACCATGGCTTTCTGCACGCTGTGCAGTTGGCCTTTGTGCTTGAGGTCTTCGACGCTGATCAGTTGTTTGCCGTGCAAGGAGGAGACGAACGTCAGGCACGAGTTGAGGCTGCGATAGCGAATGTGTTCGCGGCCATCGTCATCCGTCTGCAGCTCGCCGACCACCACAGTGCACGCGCCACAGTCACCGCTGGCGCAGCCTTCTTTGGTGCCGGGTTTGCCCACATGGTCGCGCAGATAATTGAGCACGGTCAGGTTCGGGTCCAGGGCGTGCTCGCTACGGAGTTCCTGGTTGAGTAAAAACTGGATCACGGAAGGCCTCGCAAACTCATTATTGTTGTTAACCGACATGCGCCGAATTTATCAGGTCTGACTTTTCGGTCAATAATTTTCTGACTTAAAGGTCAGGAAAAGGCATTTTGTCGATCAACGACTCGTTCCTTCATTATTGACCCTCACGCGATAGCCTGCTTTTTGCTTGAATCGTGCCAAAAACCGCTGGGTGGGCACTCCGCCATGACCCATCAATTGCGCTACACTGCGCCGCTTGTGCAGATCGAAGAGTTTGAAGGAAAACCATGACGTTCAAGGCGCCGGACAGCCTCGCCGAGCAAATCGCTCACCACCTCGCCGAACGTATCATTCGCGGCGAAATGAAGCCGGGGGAGCGCATCCAGGAACAGAAGGTCACGCTGGCCCTCAATGTCAGCCGCGGTTCAGTCCGTGAGGCCTTGCTGATCCTCGAGCGCCGCCACTTGATCGCGATTTTGCCGCGACGTGGCGCCCATGTGACCGAGCTGACGGCGCACAAGGTGCAGAGCCTGTGCACGCTGATGAGCGAGCTGTACATCCTGCTTGGCAACGCCGTGGCCAGCGGCTGGCAAGTCCAGGCCGACATGGCGCCGTTCGTGCAGATCCAGCAGCGCCTGACCGCCAGCTACGAGCGCCAGGATATCCGCACCTTCGTCGACGACAGCTTCAGCGTGATGCGCGCTGCGTATCCGTTCGCCAATAACCCGTACTTGCAGGAAACCGTCGAGAATCTGCAGCCGGCCATGAGCCGCGCGTATTTCCTCGCACTGGACCAGCGCAAGGCCTCGATGAGCGAGTTTCTGGAGCTGTTCGAACGCTTGCTCGCCGCCGTGCTGGCCCGTAACTTTGCGCAGATCCGTGTGGTGCTGACGGCGTATGCCCAGCGCAGTTGCGATCTGGTGGTTTCTGCCTTGACGGTCGCTTAAGCGTGCGGCTCAAGTGCATTAAGCTGGCGGGGTTCAAATCCTTCGTCGACCCAACCACGGTGAACTTCCCCAGTAACATGGCGGCGGTGGTCGGGCCCAATGGTTGCGGCAAGTCGAACATCATCGACGCCGTGCGTTGGGTGATGGGCGAGAGCTCGGCCAAGAACCTGCGCGGCGAGTCGATGACCGACGTCATCTTCAACGGCTCGACCAGCCGTAAACCGGTGAGCCAGGCGAGCATCGAGCTGGTGTTCGATAACTCCGACGGCACCCTGCTCGGCGAATGGGCTGCTTATGCGGAAATTTCCATTCGCCGCAAAGTAACCCGCGACAGCCAGACCACCTACTACCTCAACGGCACCAAGTGCCGCCGCCGCGATATCACCGACATCTTTCTGGGTACCGGCCTCGGCCCGCGCAGCTATTCGATTATCGAGCAGGGGATGATCTCCAAGCTGATCGAGTCCAAGCCCGAAGACCTGCGTAACTTTATCGAAGAAGCGGCGGGCATTTCCAAGTACAAGGAGCGCCGACGCGAAACCGAAAACCGCATCCGTCGCACCCACGAAAACCTTGCCCGCCTGACCGACCTGCGCGAAGAGCTCGAGCGTCAGCTTGAACGCTTGCACCGCCAGGCCGAGGCCGCCAAGAAGTATCAGGAATACAAGGGCGAAGAGCGTCAGCTCAAGGCCCAGCTGTCGGCTCTGCGCTGGCAGGCGTTGAACGAGCAGGTCGGCCAGCGCGAGTCGATCATCGGCACCCAGGAAATCACCTTCGAAGCCCTGGTGGCCGAGCAGCGCAACGCCGACGCGGCCATCGAGCGTCTGCGTGACGGGCATCACGACTTGTCCGAGCGCTTCAATCTGGTGCAGGGGCGTTTCTACTCGGTCGGCGGCGACATCGCCCGGGTCGAGCAGAGCATCCAGCACGGTCAGCAGCGCTTGCGTCAATTGCAGGACGACCTGAAAGAAGCCGAGCGCGCACGGCTGGAAACCGAGTCTCACTTGGGCCACGACCGCACGTTGCTGCTGACCTTGGGTGAAGAGCTGGACATGCTCACGCCGGAACAGGAAGTCACCAGCGCCGCCGCCGAAGAAGCGGCTGCCGCGCTCGAAGAATCCGAAACCACCATGCACGGCTGGCAGGAGCAGTGGGACACCTTCAACCTCACCGCCGCCGAGCCGCGCCGTCAGGCCGAAGTTCAGCAGTCGCGGATCCAGCAGCTGGAAACCAGCATGGAGCGTTTGGCCGATCGCCAGAAGCGCCTTGGCGAAGAGCGCGCGTTACTTTCTGCGGACCCGGAAGACGCGGCGATCATGGAACTCAGCGAGCAGTTGGCCGCGTCCGAGGCCACGCTCGAAGACTTGCAGGCCAGTGAAGAAGCGCAAGTCGAACGCCTCGAGCAACTGCGTCAGGAATTGCAGCAAGCGCTCTCGGCGCAGCAGCAGGCGCAGGGTGATTTGCAGCGGCTCAACGGGCGTCTCGCATCGCTTGAGGCCTTGCAGCAAGCCGCGCTCGATCCGGGTACCGGCACCGCCGAATGGCTGCGCGAACAGCATCTGGCGGATCGTCCGCGTCTGGCCGAAGGCCTGAAGGTCGAGGCCGGTTGGGAGCTGGCGGTGGAAACCGTACTCGGTGCCGACCTGCAAGCGGTGCTGGTGGATGACTTCGGTGATTTCGATCTGGCCGGGTTTGCCCAAGGCGATTTGCGTTTGCTCAGCCCGGCCAGCGATGGCGCGCGCGTGCCCGGCAGTTTGCTCGACAAGGTCGAGGCGCAGATCGATCTGTCGCCGTGGCTGGGGCAGGTCAAGCCGGTCGACAGCCTTGAGCAGGCCTTGGCCTTGCGCGGGCAATTGGCCGCCGGGCAAAGCCTGATCAGCCGCGACGGTTACTGGGTCGGCCGACACTTCTTGCGTGTGCGCCGGGCCAGCGAAGCGGAAAGCGGCGTGCTCGCCCGTGGTCAGGAAATCCAGCGGCTGGGCCTTGAGCGCGAAGAGCGCGAAGCCACGGTCGAAACCCTGGAAACCCAACTTCAGAATCTCAGGGCGCAACAGCGTCAGCAGGAAAACGGCCGCGAACATTTGCGTCGTCTGCTGCAAGACGAAGCCCGTCAGCAAGGCGAATTGAAAGCCCAGTTGTCCGCCGGCAAAGCCAAGGTCGAACAGTTGACCCTGCGCCGCACCCGTCTCGATGAAGAGCTCACGGAGCTGAGCGAGCAGCGCGCCCTGGAACACGAAAACATCGGCGAAGCGCGCCTGCAATTGCAGGAAGCGCTCGACGCCATGGCGCTGGATACCGAGCAGCGCGAGTTGCTGCTGGCCCAGCGCGACAGCCTGCGCGAGCGCCTCGATCGGGTGCGTCAGGAAGCCCGGCAGCACAAGGACCATGCGCATCAATTGGCGGTGCGCCTCGGTTCGCTGAAGGCGCAACACGACTCGACGCGTCAGGCGCTGGAGCGGCTGGAAATGCAGTCCGAGCGCCTGACCGAGAAGCGCGAGCAGCTGAGCCTCAACCTGGAAGAGGGCGAGGCGCCGCTGGAAGAGCTGCGGCTGAAGCTCGAAGAGTTGCTCGACAAACGCATGACCGTCGACGAAGAACTCAAGACCGCGCAAATCGCCATGGAAGACGCCGACCGCGAACTGCGCGATGCGGAAAAGCGCCGTACCCAGGCCGAGCAGCAATCCCAGTTGATTCGCAGTCAGCTCGAACAGCAACGCATGGAATGGCAAGCGCTGACGGTGCGGCGCAAGACCTTGCAGGATCAATTGCTCGAGGACGGCTACGACCTCAATGGCGTGCTCGCCACGCTGGTGGCCGGGGCCAACGAGAAAGACGCCGAGGAAGAAATCGAGCGCATTGCCGCGCGGATTCAGCGCCTCGGCGCGATCAACCTCGCGGCCATCGACGAATACCAGCAGCAATCCGAGCGTAAACGTTATCTGGATGCGCAGAACGACGATCTGGTGGAAGCGCTGGACACCCTCGAGAACGTGATTCGCAAGATCGACAAGGAAACCCGAAACCGCTTCAAGGATACCTTTGATCAGATCAATGGCGGTTTACAGGCCCTTTTCCCAAAAGTTTTCGGTGGAGGACGCGCGTATTTGGAACTGACGGGCGAAGATCTACTCGATACAGGGGTAACGATCATGGCGCAGCCGCCAGGAAAGAAGAACAGCACCATCCATTTGCTCTCCGGTGGCGAAAAGGCCCTGACCGCATTGGCCCTGGTATTTGCCATCTTCAAGTTGAACCCGGCGCCGTTCTGCATGCTCGATGAGGTTGACGCACCATTGGATGACGCTAACGTCGGGCGCTACGCACGGCTGGTCAAAGAGATGTCGCAGACGGTGCAGTTCATCTACATCACCCACAACAAGATCGCCATGGAAATGGCCGACCAATTGATGGGGGTGACGATGCACGAACCGGGTTGCTCGCGTCTGGTGGCAGTGGATGTGGAGGAGGCGATGGCGATGGTGGACGCTTGAGTCATTGCATGTAGGGCAAGTAATTTTGAGTTGTAGGGCTTTTTACCTGCCTTAACTTGCTGGCCATTCGACATAATTCGCGCAAGCCACTGTGACAGACGGTGTAAAGTTATCTTTGGTCGTGCTAGTTTAATGTCAATTTTTCGTATACGTGGGCAAAACGCCTGTCAGAACATAGAGTTGGCGCCACGTTTTAAAGCGGTTTACACAATGTAAACCCCTTATTTTTCAGCATTTTTTATAGAGGCACGGGATTACATGGAAATCGGTCTGCGCGAGTGGCTGATCGTCATCGGCATTATTGTCATTGCCGGTATTCTTTTCGATGGCTGGCGTCGCATGCGCGGCGGCAAGGGAAAACTGAAATTCCGTCTTGACCGAAGTCTGTCCAACCTGCCGGACGAGGACACCAGCGCCGAGCTGTTGGGCCCGCCCCGGGTGTTGGATACCCATAAAGAACCGCAACTGGACGAGCACGATCTGCCGTCGGTGAGCATGCCTGCCCGTGAACCTCGCGAGTCGGGTTCCAAGCGCGGCAAGCGTGGCCATGGCGAGCCATCGCAAGGCGACTTGAACCTCAACCTGGACCTCGATGGCGGCCCGAGCTTCAGCAGCCGTGACAACGATTTCCCGGATGACACCAAATCCGCCGGCCCGGCCGATAAAGATCAGCCGCAAGCCGAAGAAGTGCTGGTGATCAGCGTGATCTGCCGCGACCCGGCAGGCTTCAAGGGCCCGGCGCTGTTGCAGAACATTCTGGAAAGCGGTCTGCGTTTCGGCGAGATGGACATTTTCCACCGCCACGAAAGCATGGCCGGTAACGGCGAAGTCCTGTTCTCCATGGCCAACGCGGTCAAGCCGGGTGTCTTCGACCTGGATGACATCGATCATTTCAGCACTCCGGCGGTGAGCTTCTTCCTCGGCCTGCCAGGCCCGCGTCATCCGAAGCAAGCCTTCGACGTGATGGTGGCTGCGGCACGCAAACTGTCCCAGGAACTGAATGGTGAACTGAAAGACGACCAGCGCAGCGTACTGACTGCCCAAACGATTGAGCACTACCGTCAGCGCATCGTCGAGTTCGAACGTCGCGCCCTGACCCAGAAGCGCTGAGTCAAAAGATCGCAGCCTCGTTTCACTCGACAGCTCCTACAGGGTTCGCGATTTTCTGTAGGAGCTGTCGAGTGAAACGAGGCTGCGATCTCTTGATCTTGATCTTGATGAAATGAGATAGAGCAGCCTCGGCTGCTCTTTTGCTTTATGAGAGAACACCCATGACCGCCGCCAAAACCCGCATTCTAGAGCTGCGCGCCGAGCTCGATCAGCACAACTACCGTTACCACGTGCTGGACGAACCAAGCATTCCGGACGCCGAATACGATCGGTTGTTCCATGAGCTCAAAGCCCTCGAAGCAGCCCATCCCGAACTGATCACCAGCGACTCGCCAACCCAGCGTGTCGGCAGCGCGGCGCTGTCGGCGTTCACTCAGGTGCGTCATGAAGTGCCGATGCTCAGCCTTGGCAACGCATTCGAAGAAACCGACATGCGCGAATTCGATCGTCGGGTAACGGAAGGGCTGGACCTGCCGGTCGGTGACCTGTTCGGCGCTGGCGCGGCGGTGGAATACAGCTGCGAACCCAAGCTCGATGGTCTGGCGGTCAGCCTGCTGTATCAGGACGGTATGCTGGTGCGTGGCGCCACTCGCGGCGATGGCACCACCGGCGAAGACATCAGCGTCAATGTGCGCACCGTGCGCAATATCCCGCTCAAACTGCATGGCAGCGGCTGGCCGGCGACCCTGGAAGTGCGCGGCGAAGTGTTCATGTCCAAGGCTGGTTTCGAGCGGCTCAACGCCACGCAACTGGAAGTCGGCGGCAAGACCTTCGCCAACCCGCGTAACGCGGCGGCGGGCAGCTTGCGGCAGCTGGATTCGAAGATCACCGCCAACCGTCCGCTGGAATTCTGCTGCTACGGTATCGGCCAGATTTCGGCGGATATTGCCGACACGCACATTGGCAATCTGCAGCAACTCAAAGCCTGGGGTATGCCGATCAGCCATGAGCTGAAACTGGCCCATGGCATCGATGAATGCCTGGATTACTACCGTGACATCGGCGAGCGTCGTATCGCGTTGCCCTATGAGATCGACGGCGTGGTGTTCAAGGTCAACAGCATTGCGTCCCAGCGCGAGCTGGGGTTTCGCGCTCGCGAGCCGCGCTGGGCGATTGCCCACAAATTTCCGGCCATGGAAGAGCTCACCGAATTGCTCGATGTGGAATTCCAGGTCGGCCGCACCGGTGCCGTGACGCCGGTGGCACGTTTGAAGCCGGTCAAGGTCGCGGGTGTCACCGTGGCCAATGCGACGTTGCACAATATGGATGAAGTTGCCCGGCTGGGGCTGATGATCGGTGACACCGTGATCATCCGCCGCGCCGGTGACGTGATTCCACAAGTGGTGCAAGTGGTCGCCGAGCGCCGTCCGGAGAATGCCCGGCCAGTACAGATTCCCGAGCAGTGCCCGGTCTGCGGTTCCCATGTCGAACGCACGCAACTGATCAAGCGCAGCAAGGGGCGCGAGACCATCAGCGAAGGCGCGGTGTATCGCTGCGTGGGTCGTCTGGCCTGCGGTGCGCAACTCAAGCAAGCGATCATTCACTTCGTTTCGCGCCGCGCGATGGACATCGAAGGGCTGGGCGAGAAGAGCGTCGAGCAGCTGGTGGACGAGGGCCTGGTGAGTTCGCCGGCCGATCTCTATGCCCTGACGTTCGAGCAGATCGTCGACCTGGAAGGCTTTGCCGAGCTGTCGAGCAAGAACCTGCTCGGCGCCATCGAAGACAGCAAGCAACCAAGTCTGGCGCGGTTTATCTACGCCTTGGGCATTCCCGATGTCGGTGAAGAAACGGCCAAGGTGCTCGCACGTTCTCTCGGCTCGCTGGAGCGGGTTCAGCAGGCGTTGCCGCAGGTGCTCACGTACTTGCCGGATGTTGGGCTGGAAGTGGCTCACGAGATTCACAGCTTCTTTGAAGACGCGCATAACCGGCAAGTGATCAAGGATCTGCTCAAGCACGGCTTGCAGATTCAGGATCAGGGCGAGCTGGGTGCGGAGTTCGCCGCCAGTACCACACTGGGCGGCTTCCTCGACAAGTTGCACATTCCTTCGGTCGGGCCGGGCGGGGCGCAGAAACTCGCCGACAAATTCGGCTCGCTCGAGGCGGTGATGAGTGCTGATTGGCTGGACATGCGTCAGGCGCTACCGGAGAAACAAGCGACTTCGGTTCGCGAGTTTTTTGCGGGCACGGAAAATCGTCAACTCGCCGAGGCGGCGGAAAAGCAGCTGCGTGATTTCGGTATGCATTGGCAGAGCGAGAAAAAGGTCGTCGAAGGGTTGCCGCTGGCCGGGCAGACCTGGGTGCTGACTGGTTCGCTGGAGCTGATGAGTCGCGATGTGGCCAAGGACAAACTTGAAAGCCTCGGCGCCAAGGTGGCCGGTTCCGTGTCGGCCAAGACCTATTGCGTGGTCGCCGGGCCGGGCGCGGGCTCGAAGCTGGCCAAGGCCAATGAGCTGGGGTTGAAGGTGCTGGATGAAGAAGCGTTTGTGGCTCGTCTGAAGGAATACAACATCTCGATCTAACAGAGACCTGTGGCGAGGGAGCTTGCTCCCGTTCGGCGGCGAAGCCGTCGCAAGACCTGCGTATGTCTGACAAATCGCGGTTGTTGGTTCTGGGGCTGCTACGCAGCCCAACGGGAGCAAGCTCCCTCGCCACAAGATCTTCGTGTGGGAATGATCTAGTCTTTGCAGGCCCCAGGGAGAGATCGCCATGTACCGCTTCTTCGAACAGCTCAGCTCGCGCATCGCCGCGCCCTTCATGGGAGAGCATTCGCGCAATGGCAAGGTCTGGCATTGTCGCTGCGGGCAGTCGCTGTTCTTTCGCAACAGCCAGTGCCTGGCCTGCTCGGCGGCGCTGGGCTATCAGCCGCAGCAGAGTCGCTTGTCGTCGTTGCAATCTGGCCCGCAAGTGGATACCTGGTTGCTCGACGCCGATCCTGACGCCGGTGTGTTCCGCCGTTGCGCCAATCTCGATTCCCCGGCCGCCTGCAACTGGCTGCTGCCGGCCAATGATCATGACGGGTTGTGCATCGCCTGTAGCCTGAATCGCACCATCCCCGATCTGTCGGTCCCGGAAAATCACGAGCGCTGGCGCAAAGTGGAAATCGCCAAGCGTCGTCTGGTGGCGCAGTTGCTCAGTCTGGGATTGCAGGTCATTCCGAAAGCCGTGGACGAAGAGACCGGTCTGGCCTTCGATTTCATCGGTATCGACCTCAAAGGCAAAACGCCGACCACCGGGCATGCCAACGGTTTGATCACCCTCGATATCAAAGAGGCCGACGACGCCCACCGCGAGCAGGTTCGCGTGCAAATGCACGAACCCTATCGCACGCTGCTGGGGCATTTTCGCCATGAAACAGGGCATTACTATTGGGATCGGCTGCTCGCCAACAGTGGTTGGCTGGAACCGTTCCGCAGCCTGTTCGGCGACGAGCGTGAGCGTTATGCCGAGTCCCTCGATCGGCATTACCGGCAAGGCGCGCCGCTCGACTGGCAGCAACATTACGTCAGCGCCTACGCCACCATGCACCCCTGGGAAGACTGGGCGGAAACCTGGGCTCACTACCTGCACATGATGGATGCGGTGGACACTGCGCTGGGTTTTGGCATGAGTGCCCGGGAAATGGATTTCGATTACCAGCCGTTTGCGCCCAGCACGCTATTCGATCCGCAGCACCCCGGCGCCCCGGCGTTCCTGTCGTTCGTCAATGCATGGATCGAACTGGCCGGCATGCTCAATGAATTGTCACGCAGCATGGGCCAGCCGGATTTCTATCCGTTCGTCCTGCCATCGGCGGTGATTGCCAAGTTGCACTTCATTCACTTGGTGATCCAGCAAGAGGGCGGCAGGGCGGATGAGGTGTTGGCGCAATAGGATCAAAAGATCGCAGCCTTCGGCAGCTCCTTGATGTGCGCCGATCCATGTAGGAGCTGCCGCAGGCTGCGATCTTTTAAGGTCGGCGCATGTCCTTGAAGCGGCTCATATTTTTTAATCCACCCGAACGGTTGTAACTTCGTCTCAGATAGGTACAATGGCGCGGCTCGCCGTCAGGTGAGCGTCGTTATGGTGACCCCATCGGTCCCCCCGCAACGATTACCCGTGAACCTGGTCAGAGCCGGAAGGCAGCAGCCACAGCGGGAACATTGTGTGCCGGGGTGTGGCTGGTGGGGTTGCCTCCATAACGCAACACGAACCCTCTTTCGTGTTTTCTATCTAAAAATACTGTTTTGTTTCCCCTGCCATGGAGCTCATCCAGGGCGGTGTTTCGTCGTTTCCGAATTGAAGAGCGGGATATAAAAAAGAGGCCGATCTGTCGCATTCGACAGCTCGGCCTCTATTTTTTTCATTTACTGGCACTAAGGCTTGGACAAGGCCTGGTCAACCGCTGCGATCAGCTTTCCCAGATCCTTCGGGGTGGCTTTGTGTATGACGCTGAACAGGTACGCCCGCTGTTCATCTTCGTCGCCCAGATCTGCGAAAAAGGCTTTCAGCTTCACGCCCAGCACGTCGGCTAGCAAAAACAGTGCTTCCACGCTGGGGGTATAGGTGCCGGTTTCGAAGCGGCTGATGGTTTTGGGGTCAAAACCGGTTTTTTCGCCGAGTTCAGCCTGAGTAAGCCCTGCGACCTTGCGGTAGCGTCGGATGGCCAGACCCAAACTTGAAATTTGCATCGCTCAATTCCCATTTAGAATCAAGAACTTAACGATAGATTTTTGCATTAGGCAACTGCATGATCCATCACCTTGCTTTGCAAAATGTGATGCATTTCGTAGAATCGCCGCTTCGAAGGAGGTTTTGATGAGCTGCTTTCTGAAGTTTAGGCGATATGAAACAGCCAGCATTGTCCTCCTTTGGCGGGTATATGGAGAAGCCGTTAGCGATCTGAAATCCTCGCGAAATGTTACCAGAGTCGGTGTTGCTGCCTTGCCCGAGGCCTTTGAGCCTGTTTGGTCCGGGGGCCATCAAATGCTGTTCATGGAGTGATAACGTGTCTCTGCGCAGTACGTCTCAAAACATCTCTTCCGGGCATCCTGCGCTGGTCGAGCGGTACCACCGCTAGCGACAGTGAGCCTGACTCATGGATGAGAAATACCGCAGGGCCGTGGATGCTGCCGCCATTTTTTCCGAGACCGATCTGAACGGCCGGATTACCTACGTCAACGATCAATTCTGTGCTGTGTCCGGCTATAGCCGCGAGGAGTTGCTCGGGCAGAACCATAGCTTGCTGAACTCCGGCCTGCATTCCGCTGATTTCTTCGCCGCCATGTGGCGCACCATCGCCCTGGGCAATATCTGGAAGGGCGAAATCTGTAATCGCGCCAAGGATGGCAGCCTGTATTGGGTCGACAGCACCATGGTGCCAGTGCTCGATAATGACACCGGGTGCATTCACCGATACCTGTCGATTCGTTTCGATATCAGCGAGAAACGCCAACTGCTGCAATCCCTGCAATGGCGGGTCGGGCATGATGTGCTGACCGGGCTACCCAATCGCGCTTTCCTGTCGGATTTGCTGGATCAGGCGCTGGAATTCTCTCGGGATGAAAACATTCCGCTGGCGGTGTGCATGCTCGACCTCGACGGGTTCAAGGCGGTCAACGATGGTTACGGTCATGCCAGTGGCGATATGTTGCTGGTGGAAGTGGCCAAGCGTCTGCGCGACATTGTGCGCGGCGAAGACGTGGTAGCGCGACTGGCCGGTGACGAATTTGTGCTGGTGTTGCGTTACGTGCGTGATCTGCCGGAATTGTGCGGGGCGCTGAACCGTGTGCTGGGGGCGATCTCGGCGCCTTACACGCTGCACGGCAAGGACATCAATGTGTTCGCCAGTATCGGCGTCACCCTGTTCCCCCACGACAACGAAGATGCCGAAACCCTTCTGCGGCACGCCGATCAGGCGATGTATGTGGCCAAGCAGAGCGGGCGAAACCGCTTTCATCTGTTCGATGTTTCCCGGGATCAGGAGGTCAAGGCCACTCACCAGACCGTCGAGCGGGTGCGTCAAGCGCTGGTCGCCGGTGAGTTGCGCCTGCATTTTCAGCCCAAGGTGAACATGCGCCGTGGCGAGGTCGTCGGTTTCGAGGCATTGCTGCGTTGGGAGCATCCGCAAAACGGCATGGTGCCACCTCGGGAGTTTTTGCCGCTGGTGGAGGATACGGACCTGATCATCGATATCGGCGAATGGGTGATGGACCAGGTGCTGTCGCAGTTGCATCGTTGGCAGCAAGTGGGGCAGGGCTGGCCGGTCAGCATCAACATTGCGGCGCGACATTTTCAGCGCGCGGATTTCGTCGACCGGCTCAGGCACGTACTCGCTCGACATGCCCAGGTCGCTCCGCAGATGCTCGATCTGGAAATCGTCGAGTCGGTGGCGATCGAGAATATTCAGCATGTCAGCGCCTGTTTGCAGGCCTGTCAGGCGTTGGGGGTGCAGTTTTCCTTGGGTGACTTTGGCACGGGGTGCTCGTCCCTGAGCTACCTCAAGCGTTTACGAACCCAAACCATCAAGATCGATAAGTCGTTTGTGCGCGACATTCTGATCGATCGTGACGATCTGGCCCTGACCACGGCGGTCATTGGCCTGGCCCGGGCGTTCGACCGGCAGGTGATCGCCGAGGGGCTGGAAAGCCTTGAGCACGGTGCATTGCTGTTGCGGCTGGGATGCGACGTTGCTCAAGGCTATTTCATCGCCCGCCCCATGCCGCCCGGGGAAGTGCTGGACTGGGTGGCGGGGTTTGTCGCTCCGTTGCAATGGCAGGCACTCGACCGCGATCAAGCGCTCCCTGTAGCAGCTGCCGAAGGCTGCGCAGCAGTCGTAAATCCTGAGTTCACGGTTTAACTGAAAGACCGCAGAGCCTGTTCTGACGACGGCTACGCCGCCGAACGCAGCCTTCGGCAGCTGCTACGGGTTGGTATCAGGGATGCCGGTATAGAGCCGGATGATGTCATCGATCTCCCCGGACATTTTCATTTGCAGCAACGTACGCAGAATGCGTTGTACAGGCACCTTGGGGTCGTTGCGCACATAACAACCGACGGCTTGTTCATGCACCAGCGCCAGGCTTTGCAGTTGCTGGTCGGCCGGCCGTGCTCGATTTGCGCCATGGGCATGGCCAAACTGTCGGCCACCACGAAGCGCAACGGCGCTTCGGCGGCCGCGACGCTCAGGCTGACCCATAGCAGTGCCCCCAAGGCAAAACGCATAAATGCTCCGGAACGGCTCAATCCTGGGCCGATAAAAGCTCTTCAACATGCAGCTTAGCCAGATTAGACGAGCGCACCGGATGCAATTTTGGCCTTGCTCCGCTAGCATTAGCCGCTTCTGTTCCTTCGTTGCGACGGTTTTCGATGAGTTATCAGGTTCTTGCACGTAAATGGCGTCCGCGCTCGTTCGGCGAAATGGTCGGCCAGACCCATGTGCTCAAGGCTCTGATCAATGCCTTGGACAGCCAGCGGCTGCACCACGCGTACCTGTTTACCGGTACGCGCGGGGTCGGCAAGACCACCATCGCGCGGATCATTGCCAAATGCCTGAACTGTGAAACAGGTATCACTTCGACCCCCTGTGGCGAGTGCTCGGTGTGCCGCGAGATCGATGAAGGCCGCTTCGTCGACCTGATCGAGATCGACGCCGCGAGCCGGACCAAGGTCGAAGACACCCGCGAGCTGCTCGACAACGTGCAGTACGCGCCGAGTCGTGGGCGCTTCAAGGTCTACCTGATCGACGAAGTGCACATGCTCTCCAGCCATTCCTTCAATGCGCTGTTGAAAACCCTCGAAGAGCCGCCGCCCTACGTCAAGTTCATCCTGGCCACCACCGATCCGCAGAAACTTCCGGCAACGATTCTCTCGCGGTGCCTGCAATTCTCCCTGAAGAACATGACCCCGGAGCGGGTGGTCGAGCATCTGACCCACGTGCTGAGCGTCGAGAACGTGCCGTTCGAAGATGACGCACTGTGGCTGCTGGGCCGCGCTGCCGACGGTTCGATGCGTGACGCCATGAGCCTGACCGACCAGGCCATCGCCTTCGGTGAAGGCAAGGTGCTGGCCGCCGACGTGCGCGCAATGCTTGGTACCCTCGATCATGGCCAGGTCTACGACGTCCTGCATGCGCTGATCGAAGGCGACGCCAAGGCGTTGCTCGAGGCCGTGCGGCATCTGGCCGAACAAGGCCCGGACTGGAACGGCGTGCTTTCGGAAATTCTCAACGTGCTGCATCGCGTCGCCATCGCCCAGGCCTTGCCTGAAGGTGTCGACAACGGCCATGGCGATCGCGATCGGGTGCTGGCACTGGCCCAGGCGCTGCCGGCCGAAGACGTGCAGTTCTATTATCAGATGGGCCTGATTGGTCGCCGGGATTTGCCGCTGGCACCGGACCCGCGCGGCGGCTTCGAAATGGTCCTGCTGCGAATGCTCGCGTTCCGGCCGGCAGACACCTCGGACGCGCCGAGGCAACCGCTAAAGCCAGTGGGGATCAGCCAGGCCACAGTTGATTCCGCAAACTCAGTGGCTGCCGCGCCGGTAGTCGTTGCGGCGGTTGCACCGGCTCCGGTGGCGCCCGTGGTTGCACTGGCCCCTGTCCCGGCAGTTGAGCCTGAATCAATTGCGCCCGTGGTCGTGGCCGTGCCTGAGCCCGAGCCTGTGGTCGAGCCCGTAGCGATCGAGGAAGTCGTTGATCTGCCCTGGAACGATCCGGTAGAGCCCGAGGTTGTCCAGCAACCCGCTGTCGAGCCGGTGCTGGAAACGGCCGGCGAACAACCCGAATTGCCACCGATGCCCATGCCGACGCCGGACAGCGTGGTGCCGGACGCCCCGGAATGGGCCGCTGCGCCGATCCCGGAACCGTCCGTGGCCGAAGTCGATGCCGCGACGCCAGGCATGGACCCGGACGACGAGCCGCCGCTGGACGAGGATTACATCGAGCCGGACATGGATTCGGCCTACAGCTACCTCGACGATCTGGCCAGTGAGCACACCGCCGAACCTGCGCCGGAACCCGAGCCTGAACCGGCCGCGATGCCAGCCACGGGCCTGGCCCTGCAATGGCTGGAGCTGTTCCCGAAATTGCCGGTGTCCGGCATGACCGGCAGCATCGCCGCCAACTGCACGCTGATCGCCGTCGATGGCGACAACTGGCTGTTGCACCTGGACCCGGCCCACAGCGCCTTGTTCAACGCCACGCAACAACGTCGCCTCAATGATGCGCTGAACCAGTTTCATGGGCGTACGCTGACCCTGAGCATGGAGCTGATCAAGCCCGAGCAGGAAACCCCGGCCCAGGCCGCGTCCCGGCGTCGGGCCAACCGTCAGCGCGAGGCCGAGGAGTCGATCCATGGCGATCCGTTCATCCAGCAAATGATGCAGCAGTTCGGGGCGGTGGTCCGTCACGATACTATTGAACCTGTCGAGGCTCTGGTCAGTCAGGGCTAATAACTGAAGGCGCTTGGCCCCAACGGCCGGGCGCTGTTTTTATCCAAGTACTTTTGAGGTGATTCCCATGATGAAAGGTGGCATGGCCGGCCTGATGAAGCAGGCGCAGCAGATGCAGGAAAAAATGGCCAAGATGCAGGAAGAGCTGGCCAACGCCGAAGTCACCGGTAAAGCCGGTGGCGATATGGTCACCGTGGTAATGACCGGTCGTCACGACGTCAAGCGCGTGACCATCGACCCAAGCCTGGTCGAAGGCCTGAGCGAAGACGACAAAGAGATGCTGGAAGCTGTATTCGCCGCTGCCGTCAACGACGCTGTGCGCAAGATCGAAGCCAACAGCCAGGACAAAATGTCCGGCATGACCGCTGGCATGCAACTGCCACCGGGTATGAAACTGCCATTCTGATTCGCCAACGCGCATTGGATCGGTTACAAAAAATGCCAGGCATCGCGCCTGGCATTTTTGTTTCTGTCTGTTGGAAGTGTGGTGCCTGTGAGGCAGCCTTCGCGGGCAAGCCCGCTCCCACAGGGATCACCTAAATCCTGTGGGAGCGTGGCTTGCCCGCGATGAAGTCACCTCGGTACCACTGACGAAACATCGAACGCGACACCCCCACAAAGGTCTGCTCCCTATTCGGTCGGATTCGTCGATCAAGGAGACGCTGTTATTTGACGCTAAACAGAGGCACGGGTATAAACCGCGTCTCGTTGTTATGTCGGACTTTTTCCCCATGAGCTTCAGCCCTTTGATTCGCCAACTGATCGATGCCCTGCGAATTTTGCCGGGTGTGGGTCAGAAAACTGCCCAGCGCATGGCATTGCAACTGCTTGAGCGTGATCGCAGCGGCGGCTTGCGACTGGCTCAAGCGCTGAGCCAGGCCATGGAAGGGGTGGGCCACTGCCGCTTGTGCCGCACGCTGACCGAAGACGATCTGTGCCCGCAATGCGCTGATTCACGCCGCGACGACACCTTGCTGTGTGTGGTGGAGGGTCCAATGGACGTTTATGCGGTGGAGCAGACCGGTTTCCGCGGTCGCTACTTCGTGCTCAAGGGCCACTTGTCGCCTCTGGACGGGCTGGGGCCGGAAGCCATCGGCATTCCACAACTGATGGCGCGAATCGAAGAGGCGGGCACGTTTACCGAAGTTATCCTCGCCACCAACCCCACGGTGGAAGGCGAGGCCACGGCGCATTACATCGCCCAGTTGCTCAGCAACAAAGGCCTGATCGCCTCGCGCATCGCCCATGGCGTGCCGTTGGGTGGCGAGCTGGAACTGGTGGATGGCGGGACATTGGCGCATTCGTTTGCCGGGCGTAAGCCGATTGCCTTGTAGCGCCTGAACTGACGCCTTCGCGTTACTTATCGCTCAACGCAAACTGCGTCAGGCAAAACGTCGGAATCCCCATGTCTTCCAGGCGCTGTGAGCCACCCAGCTCCGGCAAGTCAATGATCGCCGCCGCTTCATGCACCCGCGCGCCCATGCGCCGGATCAGGTTGGCCGCCGCAATCAGGGTGCCGCCGGTGGCGATCAGGTCATCGAACATCGCCACCGAATCGCCCTCGCACAGGCTGTCGGCGTGGACTTCGAGGAAGGCTTCGCCGTACTCGGTCTGATAACCCTCGGCCAGCACGTCGGCGGGCAATTTGCCCTGCTTGCGGAATAGCACCAGCGGCTTGTTCAACTGGTAGGCCAGGATCGAACCGATCAGAAAGCCACGGGCATCCATGGCGCCGATGTGGGTGAAGTCGGCCTCGACGTAACGATGGGCAAAGCTGTCCATCACCAGGCGCAGGGCCGTGGGCGACTGGAACAGTGGGGTGATGTCGCGAAAGATCACGCCCGGCTTGGGGAAGTCGATCACGGGGCGGATCAGGGATTTGATGTCGAAGGAGTCGATGACCATCGTCGAAGTGTCCTGGCGGGCTGCAAACGTCGCAGTATAACGGCGGCTGAACCGTTTCGCTCAGCCGCCGTCGCCAGGATCAGCCGTCGATCGAGCCGCCGGCCAGGGCGCAGAGCTGGATCGGGTCGAGGATGTGCACTTCCTTGCCCTCGGCGGCGATCAGTTCGTTTTGCTGGAAGCGGGTGAACACCCGGGACACGGTTTCCACCGCCAGGCCCAGGTAATTGCCGATTTCGTTGCGCGACATGCTCAGCCGGAACTGGTTGGCCGAGAACCCCCGGGCGCGGAAACGTGCCGACAGGTTGACCAGGAAGGTGGCGATGCGCTCGTCGGCGGTTTTCTTCGACAGCAGCAACATCATTTGCTGATCGTCACGAATTTCGCGGCTCATCACCCGCATCAACTGACGGCGCAGTTGTGGCAATTGCAGGGCCAGTTCGTCGAGGTGTTCGAAAGGAATTTCGCACACCGAGGTGGTTTCCAGGGCTTGCGCCGAAACCGGATGTTTTTCGGTGTCCATGCCTGACAGGCCGACCAGTTCACTCGGCAAATGGAAACCGGTGAGCTGTTCTTCGCCGCCATCGCTCAGGCTGAAGGTCTTCAGGGCGCCGGAGCGTACTGCATAAACGGAATCGAACGTGTCGCCCTGGCGAAACAGGAACTCGCCTTTTTTCAGCGGTCGGCCACGTTTGACGATTTCGTCCAGCGCATCCATGTCTTCCAGATTCAGAGAAAGTGGAAGGCAGAGAGGGGCCAGGCTGCAATCCTTGCAATGGGCCTGGTTATGAGCGCGCAGTTTTACTGGCTCGGACATTTCTTTAATCCTTGTGGGAAAACACACATAAGCCGTAAGGGTACCCTACGGGAGGACATTCGGGCCAGCCTGCGACAATTTAGCCATAGGGGGTCTAGATAACTCGTGAAAAACGCTGGCGATTGGTGTGTTCCAGATACGCGTCGAACACCATGCACACCGAGCGCACCAGCAGCCGGCCTGCGGGGAGTACGGTGATTCGATCGTTGTTCAGCTTAATCAGCCCGTCCTCGGCCATGTCCTGCAGCTGTGGCCAAAGTTCACCGAAATAACCACGAAAATCGATATTGAAGGCCTGCTCGATTTCCGTGAATTCCAGGCTGAAATGGCAAATCAGTTGCTGAATCACTGCTCTGCGCAAGCGATCGTCAGCGTTGCACACCAGGCCACGGCTGGTGGCCAGTTGCGCAGACGCCAAAGCGTTCTGGTACTGGGTCAGGTCGCTGCTGTTCTGGCAGTACAAATCCCCGATCTGGCTGATGGCCGATACCCCCAGACCGATCAGATCGCAATGACCGTGGGTGGTGTAGCCCTGGAAGTTACGTTGCAGGGTCGATTCTTCCTGAGCAATCGCCAGTTCATCGTCGGGCAGGGCGAAATGGTCCATGCCGATGTAGCGGTAACCGGCGGTTGTCAGCTGTTCGATGGTGCGCTGGAGCATTTCCAGCTTCTGCGCCGGCGCCGGTAGATCGTTGCCGTTGATTCGCCGTTGCGGCATGAAGCGTTCCGGCAGATGGGCGTAGTTGAATACCGAGAGCCGATCCGGTTGCAGGCTGATGACTTCGTCGACGGTACGGGCGAAGTTCTCGGGCGTCTGCTTCGGCAGGCCATAGATCAGATCGATGTTGATCGAGCGAAATTGCAGGGTTCGGGCGGCGTCGATCACGGCGCGGGTTTCTTCCAGGCTTTGCAGGCGATTGACCGCTCGTTGCACCGCCGGGTCGAGGTCTTGCAGGCCGATGCTGACCCGGTTGAAGCCCAGTTCCCGGAGCAGGCCCATGGTCGACCAGTCGGCCTCGCGAGGGTCGATCTCGATGCCATAGTCGCCGGAATCGTTATTCAGCAGATTGAAATGCTTGCGCAGCTGAGCCATCAACTGGCGCAGTTCGTCGTGGCTGAGAAAGGTTGGCGTGCCGCCGCCGAAATGCAGTTGCTCGACTTTCTGCGTGGGGTCGAGGTGGCAGGCGATCAGCTGGATTTCCTGTTCCAGGCGCTGCAAATAGGGCAGGGCGCGGCCGCGGTCCTTGGTGATGACTTTGTTGCAGGCGCAGTAGTAGCAGATGTTCGCGCAGAACGGCACGTGCACATACAGCGACAGCGGCCGCAGGGCCTTGCGGCTGTCGCGCAGGGCATGAAACAGATCGAAGGTGCCGACCTGGCTGTCGAATTGCACGGCGGTCGGATACGAGGTGTAGCGCGGTCCCGCCAGGTCGTAACGGCGGATCAGATCTGTGTCCCAACGAATGGCGTCGAGCATGCGGGCATTCCCCCGGATAGGCTGGCAGTGTCGGCGAGTCTAGGGGGGGCGGCGTTGAGGCATCTTGATTTGAATCAACGGTGGTTGGTGGTTGTGGTGGGTTTCTGTGGCGAGGGAGCTTGCTCCCGCTGGACTGCGCAGCAGTCCCATTTCTTGGGGTCGCTTCGCGCCCCAGCGGGAGCAAGCTCCCTCGCCACAGGTCAGTGGCCCATGAGCCAATGCTGATGCGGCCCCGGCAAGGTCCAGATACCGAACACCATCACCAGCAAGCCGCCGGTCATGCGCACACTGCGTTTGCGCAGCAGTGCCGTGACGCGCTCGGCCGCCAGCCCTGTGGCGAGCAGCACCGGCCAGGTGCCCAGCCCGAATGCCAGCATCAGCAACGCACTGTCCAGCGCATTACCCTGACTCGCCGACCACAGCAATGTGCTGTAAACCAGCCCGCACGGCAGCCAGCCCCACAGCGCGCCCAGCAGCAGGGCGCGGGGCAGGTTCGATACCGGCAGTAGTCTGTTGGCAATCGGCTGGATATGCCGCCACAGGCCGCGACCGAGGCTTTCGATGCGGGTCAGGCCGCTCCACCAGCCGGCCAGGTACAGCCCCATGGCGATCAACAGCAGCCCGGCGAGGATGCGCATGAACATTGCCGCCGGGCTATTGGCCACGGCCCAGCCGGCCAGGCCGATCAGCAGGCCGGCAGCGGCATAGCTGAGAATTCGCCCCAGGTTGTAGGCCAGCAACAATCGAAAGCGTCGGCTGCGTTGTTCCTTGGGGATCGCCAGGGTCAGCGCGCCCATCAAGCCACCGCACATGCCCAGGCAATGTCCGCCACCGAGCAGGCCGAGGATTAGCGCCGATACCAGCAGTGGCGCCAATTCAAGCATGGGGCGGCGCCTTGTCGTCCGGTTTGGCCGGATGGCCGCTGGCCTCGTCGACCGCAGCCTTGTGGTTCGGGTCCTGGTCGTCGAACAGGATGCTATGGGCCGGGCCGTCGAGGTCGTCGTACTGACCGCTATCGACCGCCCAGAAGAAGATGTAGATAGCGATGGCCACGATCAGCAGCGCGGCGGGGATCATCACGTAGAGAGCTGGCATCTGGACTCCATGCCCGTGCGGCTCAGGCCGGCAGCGGACGGGTTTCTGGCGTGGTGCCGGCAGCCGGCGCGCACGGCAGGCGAGTCAGGCGCAAGGCATTCAGCACCACGGTCAACGAACTGATGGACATGCCGACTGCGGCCCATACTGGAGTGATCCAGCCGAGGGCGGCGAACGGCAACATGAGGCCATTGTACAGCGCTGCCCACAGCAAGTTCTCGATGATGACCCGGCGGGTGCGACAAGCCAGGCTGAAGGCTTGCACCAGCGCGTCGAGGCGGTTCGACAGCAGCACCGCGTCGGCACTGGTTTTCGCCAGATCGGTGGCCGAACCCATCGCCACGCTGATGTCGGCGGCGGCCAGCACCGGTACGTCGTTGACCCCGTCGCCGAGCATCAACACCTTGCGACCTTCCTGGTGCAGCTGTTGCAGCACCTGCAATTTATCGTCCGGACGCAAGCCCCCACGGGCCTCGTCGATGCCCAATTCGGCGGCGACACTGGCGACCATCGGCGAGCTGTCGCCGGACAGTAGCAGTGTGCGCCAGCCGCGCGCCTTGCACGCCGCCAGCAGGGCGGGTGCGTCGGCGCGTAAACGGTCGTCGAGCACGAACCACGCCAGCGGCCCTTGGCTGTCGCCGAGCAGCAGCCATTGGCCGGGCTCATCGGGCATCACCGGCACTTGAGCACCGCTGAGCTCGCAGACAAACCCCGGTTGGCCAATGCGCAGGCGTTGTAAACCGACCAACCCTTCAAGCCCCAGGCCCGGCGTACTGTGGACTTCTTCGGCGGCCAGCGGCGCGCGGCCAAACGCCCGGGCGATCGGGTGTTCGGAGCGGTTTTCCAGGGCGGCGGCGAGGCTCAGGCATTGATCACTGGCCAGGGCCCCAAGCGGGCGGATCGAACGCAAGGCCAGGCGACCTTCGGTGAGGGTGCCAGTCTTGTCGAAAATCACTGTGTCGATCTGGTTCAGGCCTTCCAGTACATGGCCGCGCGTCAGCAAAAGCCCCAGTTTGTGCAGCGTGCCGGTGGCGGCGGTGAGGGCGGTCGGCGTGGCCAGGGACAAAGCGCATGGGCAGGTGGCAACCAGCATCGCCAGGACAATCCAGAACGCTCGCGATGAGTCCAGTTCCCACCAGAGCAGGCCGATGGCGGCCACTGCGATAAGCGTCAGCAGTAAAAACCACTGCGCGGCGCGGTCGGCGATTTCCGCCAGTCGCGGCTTCTCGGCCTGGGCGCGATCCAACAGGCGGACGATGGCCGACAGGCGCGTGTCCTGACCCAGCGCCAAGACTTCCACGGTCAGTGCACCTTCAACGTTCAAGGTGCCGGCGGTGACGGCATCGCCCAGGGTTCGTGGTTGTGGCAGGTATTCGCCGGTGAGCAGGGATTCGTCGATGCTCGACTGGCCGTCGAGGATCTTGCCGTCGGCTGGCAGAGTCGCGCCGGGATGCACCAGCACCTGATCGCCCACGCGCAATTCGCTGAGCAGAATTCGCTCGCTCTGGCCGTCAGCACTCAGCCGCAGGCAGGAGGCGGGCAACAGATTGACCAGTTGTGCGGTTGCGGCGGCTGTGCGTTCCCGTGCGCGGCGTTCCAGATAGCGCCCGGCCAGCAGGAACAGCGCAAACATCCCCACCGCATCGAAATACAGCTCGCCGACCCCGGTGATCGAGGTCCAGATCCCTGCGATGTAAGCACTGCCGATCGCCAGCGACACCGAAACGTCCATGGTCAGGTGACGGGTGCGCAGATCGCGCATCGCCCCTTTGAAGAACGGCGCGCAGCTGTAAAACACGATCGGGGTGGTCAGAAACAGCGCGACCCAGCGCAAGATGGTGTGCAGCTGCGGGCTGAGGTCGATGTTGAATTCCGGCCAGGTGGCCATGGTCGCCATCATCGCCTGGAACCACAGCAGCCCCGCGACCCCGAGTTGACGCAGGGCCAGGCGGTTTTCGCTGGCCAGTTGTTCGCTGGCGCGGTCGGCCTGATAAGGGTGGGCGGCGTAACCGATGTGGCGCAATTCGCTGAGCACTTGGCTCAATGGCAATTGCGCATCGGCCCAGCGTACATGCAGACGATGGTTGGACAAATTCAAGCGTGCTTCGGCCACTGCCGGGAGGCTGCGAAGATGCTTTTCGATCAACCAGCCGCAGGCGGCGCAACTGATGCCTTCCATCAACAGGGTGGTTTCGGCGAGTTCGCCTTCGTGACGAACAAAGGGTTGCTGCACATCGGCGCGATCATAGAGCTCCAGCTCATCTACCAATTGCACCGGTAATGCTTCGGGGTTGGCCGAGGCTTCGCTGCGATGCTGGTAATAGCTTTCCAGCCCACCGGCCACGATGGCCTCGGCCACCGCCTGGCAACCCGGACAACAGAACTCGCGGGTATCCCCGAGGACGGCGGCCGTGAAGCGGCTGCCGGCCGGGACGGGCAGGGCACAGTGGTAGCAGGGGGTTGGGGTACTCATGAGCTGGAATCTATATCGTCCGGGAGGGCCTCATCGCGAGCAGGCTCGCTCCCACATTTGATCTATGTCGTGCACAAAATGCATGTACACCGCAGATCTACTGTGGGAGCGAGCCTGCTCGCGATGCGCGAAGCGCGACTTTATTTTTTCAGGTCTTCCGCGCCTTGCAACGGCTCATCACCGAGCAGCAGATCCTTGGCATGGCTGACCTGTTCTTCCTCGAACATGCGCCAGATCTTGTCATCCTGCACGCCCAGTAATTCGACGAAACGGCGGCCTTCAACCTTGTCGCTCAACTGGCCGATGTAGCGGCCCTGTTCGGTTTCGCTGCGGGCCAGGGTGATCTTGCGATCTTTCTCCGGCTGGGTGGGTGAAATCAGGTTCAGCTCAAGGGTTTTGGGCTGGCTGTTGCCGCTCAGGCGCAGATCGACTTCGCCGGTCACGTCATCCAGGTGCACGCTGGCACGCAGTTGCAGGGTCTGGGCCAGCAGTTCACGGTCCAGGGAGCGGTTGATGCCTTTGCCGGCCTCGTAATAGTTATCGTTGACCAGGTTGTCCGGGTTGTTCACCGCGATGATCACCATCGACAGGGTCAAGGTCACCGAGCAGGCCAGGATGGCGATGATGATCCACGGCCAAAGGTGCTTGTACCAGGGGCTTGCGGCAGTTGCTGCGGGCATGATCATTTCTCTCAACGAATTTGTGGGCCGATGAATCGGCTCTTGGCTTCAACGTGGACGTTGGCGTCGTCGGCATCCTTGAGGATGAATTTCACCTCGTTGGTGCTCGACGGCAGTTGCTCCGGTGCACTGGACAACTCGACCGGCTGGCTGAAAATTTCCCCGGCGGCGACTTTGATCTCACGCTTGCCTTGCAGCTTGAGGTCCGGCAGGCCGGTGGCTTCCAGCACGTACGTGTGGTCGCGCTGGTCCTTGTTCATGATCTTCAGGCTGTAGACGTTTTCGATCCGGCCTTCGGCATTCTCGCGATACAACACGCGGTCTTTGCTGACATCGAAACCGACCAGCGAGCGCATGAAGAACGCGGTCACCAGCAACGCGATCATGGTCAGCAACACCAGGGCATAGCCGATCAGGCGCGGGCGCAGTTTATGGGTTTTTTGCCCCGACAGGTTGTGCTCGGTGGTGTAGCTGATCAGGCCGCGCGGGTAATCCATCTTGTCCATGATGCTGTCGCAGGCATCGATGCACGCCGCGCAGCCGATGCATTCGATTTGCAGGCCGTCGCGGATGTCGATGCCGGTGGGGCAGACCTGGACGCACATGGTGCAGTCGATGCAATCGCCCAGGCCCTGAGCCTTGTAGTCGATGCCTTTCTTGCGCGGGCCACGGCTTTCGCCACGACGCGGGTCGTAGGAGACGATCAGCGTGTCCTTGTCGAACATCACACTCTGGAAGCGTGCGTACGGGCACATGTAAATGCACACCTGCTCGCGCAACCAACCGGCGTTGCCGTAAGTGGCGAGGGTGAAGAAACCGACCCAGAAATACGACCAGCCATCGGCTTCGCCTGTGAAGAAGTCGATCACCAGTTCGCGAATCGGCGAGAAGTAGCCGACGAAGGTCATGCCGGTCACGAAACCGATCAGCAGCCACATCGTGTGCTTGCTGAATTTGCGCAGGAATTTGTTGGCGCTCATCGGCGCCTTGTCGAGCTTGATGCGCTGGTTGCGGTCGCCTTCGGTGACCTTTTCGCACCACATGAAGATCCAGGTCCAGACGCTTTGCGGGCAGGTGTAGCCGCACCAGACACGACCGGCATACACGGTGATGAAGAACAGGCCAAAGGCACTGATGATCAGAATGCCCGAGAGCAGGATGAAATCCTGAGGCCAGAAGGTCGCGCCAAAAATGAAGAATTTACGTTCTGGCAGGTTCCACCAGACGGCTTGATGAGCGCCCCAGTTCAGCCACACCGTGCCGAAATACAGCAGAAATAGCGCGGCACCACCCATCATCCGCAGGTTGCGAAACAGGCCGGTGAAGGCGCGGGTGTAGATCTTTTCTCGAGAGGCGTAGAGGTCGACGCTGTTGTTCGCGTTCTTGGCAGGCGGAGTGACGTCGTGTACCGGAATCTGATTGCTCATCATTGCATCCCACGGCAGTGGAAAAATGCCCCGGTCAGTACGTGCCAACCGCGGTCAAAAAGAGGTGTTGCAGTGGTGCAATGATACGCCTGTCGCTCTGGCACAAGGGTGCGACCTTTGGTCACGTTGGTGGAAATCAACTGACAGTGTAGTGACTTGAATCAATTGACTTGTGAATTATGGTCGGTTTTGAAGGGGCGGCGAGCTCATTCGTCCCATGGATTGATCAGTGCAGCACCGCTGGACTGAAAATCGCTCACCCCTGCTTGTGGTCACCCGCTTCGGAGATCACGACCTTTAACGCTGTCGGCTTGCACGAAAACGGCCCCATCAGATGAGGGGGCCGTTTTTGTGGCTTCGGTCACTGTTTGGTGGTCGGTGCCGGGAATCAGGGCAGCCTGCCACCTCCCAGGTTATCCAGACCACTGCCGTTACCACGTTTTTTATCTACGCCATTGGCGTCATCTACGTCAGTTATGTGGGTGAAAGACCTGATTCGAGCATTTTGCGCGCTCGCACCTGTCGTTGAGTCTTCAGGTTCAACGTCTACAGCGTCTTGAAGCGCTGGTTCAAAGTCGTCATGCATAGTGTTGTCGTCATTCTTTGACATGTAGTTCTTCCATGTAAGTTGGCCCTGACGTTGGTCATCGGGGTGGGAATGAACGCTATAGGGCACTGAAGTTCGAGTCTATTGAGCATTTGTCTCAAGTCATGAGCACATTGCCGAGACAAAAAAAGCCCCGCCGATTTTCATGGGCGGGGCCGTTTTATTGCATCAAACGCGTGTCTTACTGGGCATCCGCCGCCGAAGCCTTCTCACCGTGAGACAGGCTGTAGACATAAGCGGCCAGCAGGTGAACCTTGTCGTTGCCTTGCAGCTGTTCTTGCGCAGGCATCTGGCCCTGACGGCCGTAACGGATGGTCTGCTGCAGTTGAGCGAAGCTCGAACCGTAGATGAACGCCGCCGGGTGGGTCAGGTTGGGGGCGCCCATGGCTGGGGTGCCTTTGCCTTCCGGACCGTGGCACGCCACGCAGTTGGCAGCGAACAGCTTCTGGCCGGCAACCGGGTCAGCCTTGGCGCCTTCCGGCAGCTTGCGGCCATCGAGGGTGGTCAGCACGTAAGCGGCAACGTCGCTCACGCCTTGTTCGCCGATCACTTCAGCCCAGGCTGGCATCACGGCGTGACGACCGCCCATGATAGTGGTCTTGATGGTTTGTGCTTCGCCGCCCCAGCGCCAGTCGGCGTCGGTCAGGTTCGGGAAACCGTAGGCGCCTTTGGCGTCGGAACCGTGGCAGACCGAGCAGTTGGAGGCGAACAGGCGGCCACCCATCTTCAGGGCTTGCGGGTCTTTTGCCACGTCTTCGATCGGCATGGAAGCGAACTTGGCGAAGATCGGGCCGAATTTGGCGTCCGACCTGAGCATTTCCTTTTCCCACTCGTGGACGCCGGTCCAGCCGGTCTGGCCGTTGGCGAACGCGGTCTGCTTGTCGTTATCGAGGTAGTTATAACCCGGCAGCAGGCCTTTCCAGTTACCCAGGCCCGGATACAGGACCAGGTAGCCCAAGGCGAAGATGATGGTGCCCACGAACAGCATGAACCACCATTTCGGCAGTGGGTTGTCGTACTCCTCGATCCCGTCGAAGGAGTGGCCGACCGTCTCGTCGGTCTGCTCGGCGCGCTGACCTTTGCGGGTGGACAGCAGCAGCCAGGTCAGGGCGAAGATGGTGCCGAGACTGAGGACTGTGACGTACAGACTCCAGAACGTAGTCATTCTTTGTTACTCCTAGAAGCTTGCTCGACGTGCTTGATGGCTTCGGGATCATCCGCGAAAGGCAGCAAGGTCGCGTCTTCAAACTCCGACTTGCGCTTGGGGCTGAACACCCACAACGCCAGACCGATGAAGGCCACCATCACAACAACGGTGCCCAGGCCACGAATCATCCCGATATCCATCTAAATCACCGTTTGCTTTTGATGATGGTGCCCAGGCCTTGCAGATAGGCCACCAGCGCGTCCATTTCGGTTTTGCCCTTCACAGCATCCTTGGCGCCGGCGATGTCTTCGTCGGTGTAAGGGACGCCGAGCGTGCGCAAGACTTCCATTTTCTTGGCGGTGTCTTTGCCGTCGAGCTTGTTTTCCACGAGGAACGGGTAGGCCGGCATTTTCGACTCAGGCACTACGTTGCGCGGGTTGTACAAGTGCGCACGCTGCCAGTCATCGGAGTAACGACCGCCGACACGGGCCAGGTCCGGACCGGTGCGCTTGGAACCCCACAGGAACGGGTGGTCCCAAACGCTTTCACCGGCGACCGAGTAGTGGCCGTAACGTTCGGTTTCAGCACGGAACGGGCGGATCATCTGCGAGTGGCAGCCGACACAACCGTTGGCGATGTACACGTCGCGGCCTTCCAGCTCAAGGGCGGTGCGAGGCTTCATGCCCTCGACCGGCTTGTTGGTGACGTCCTGGAAAAACAGCGGAACGATTTGGGTCAGGCCGCCGATGCTGACGGCGATAACCATGAAGAAGGCCAGCAGGCCAATGTTCTTCTCGACTGCTTCATGCTTCATCAGTGAGCTCCAACTACAGCAATCTTGGCGGCGGCTTCGGCTTCAACCGGGTCCGAGGCACGAACGGTACGGAACACGTTGTAGGCCATGAACAGCATGCCGCTGGCAAAGAACGCACCGCCCAGGGCGCGAACGATGAAACCAGGGTGGCTGGCTTGCAACGCTTCGACGAACGAGTAGGTGAGGGTGCCGTCGTCGTTGATTGCACGCCACATCAGGCCTTGGGTGATGCCGTTGACCCACATCGACGCGATGTACAGAACGGTACCGATGGTCGCGAGCCAGAAGTGCGTGTTGATCAGGCCGATGCTGTGCATCTGCGCGCGACCGAACAGTTTCGGGATCATGTGGTAGATCGCGCCGATCGAGATCATCGCTACCCAGCCGAGCGCGCCGGCGTGAACGTGGCCGATGGTCCAGTCGGTGTAGTGCGACAGCGAGTTGACGGTCTTGATGGCCATCATCGGGCCTTCGAAGGTCGACATGCCGTAGAACGCCAGCGATACCACGAGGAAACGCAGGATCGGGTCGGTGCGCAGCTTATGCCAGGCGCCCGACAGGGTCATCATGCCGTTGATCATGCCGCCCCAGCTTGGTGCCAGCAGGATGATCGACATCGCCATGCCCAGGGACTGAGCCCAGTCCGGCAGTGCGGTGTAGTGCAGGTGGTGGGGGCCTGCCCAGATGTACAGGGTGATCAGCGCCCAGAAGTGCACGATCGACAGGCGATAGGAGTAGATCGGACGCTCGGCCTGTTTCGGCACGAAGTAGTACATCATCCCCAGGAAGCCGGTGGTCAGGAAGAAGCCCACGGCGTTGTGGCCGTACCACCACTGGATCATCGCGTCCGTCGCGCCCGAGTAGGCCGAGTAGGACTTGAACAGGCTGACCGGCAGCGACATGTGGTTGACGATGTGCAGCATCGCGGTCACGACGATGAAAGCACCGTAGAACCAGTTACCGACATAAATGTGCTTGGTCTTGCGCTTGACGATGGTGCCGAAGAACACCAGACCGTAGGTGACCCAGACGATGGCCAGCAGAATAGCCAGAGGCCATTCCAGTTCCGCGTATTCCTTGGTGGTGGTGTAACCCAGCGGCAAGGTAACGATCGCGCCGACGATCACCGCTTGCCAACCCCAGAAGGTGAAGGCCGCGAGGCTGTCGGAAATCAGTCGCGTTTGGCAGGTTCGCTGCACGACGTAATAGGAAGTGGCAAACAGGGCACAACCACCGAAGGCGAAAATCACCAGGTTGGTGTGCAACGGGCGTAAGCGTCCAAAAGTCGTCCACGGCAGACCGAAGTTCAATTCCGGCCATACGAGCTGTGAGGCGATGAAGACACCAAGCCCCATGCCAAGGATCCCCCAGACCACCGTCATGATGGCGAACTGGCGGACTACCTTATAGTTATAAGCAGTCGGACTGATTGCTGTGCTCATTCTAAGGTTCCACGGTTTGGGTGTTTTATTAGGAGTAAAAATCGGCCGCAAGTATGTAGAAAGCGGGGGGTCATTGCAACGCGCCATGACCTGGGTCAATGCTTTCAAAAGCTGATTCTGCGGCCTTTCCATGCGCCGCGTAAGGACAAAATTGCCCTCTGACAAAATGTCGCAGCGGATGAAAAAAGCGAAGGGGTCAGGTCAGATGTAACGGTGTGTGTTCAAACGCAAAGATCGAGGGACAGACGGCAATGTGCGCGACAGCCGGTATCTACCAGCCTTTGCGGCCTGTCATCGAGCAGAATCGTCGAACACATCGGGTAAAATCGACCTGGAACCGACTCATGCCAGTCCGCACCGAGGAAGCTTAGACCCGAATCTGGTGAACCGAAAGGAAGGGGAATGGGAGGGTGCGACAATGGGTCGCAAAGAGGCAGGGAACTGCCGCATTCCGCAGAATGCGGCAGTAGAGCGGTCAAAAATTATTCGCTTTTGCCTTGTGCCTGCAAACGCTCGGTGCTGACTCCGTGGGACAAGCTGTACACGTAAGCGGCCAGCAATTGCACCTTGTCGTTGCCCAGCAGTTCGTTTTGCGCTGGCATATGGCCCTGGCGGCCATGGCGAATAGTCTGTTGCAGTTGCGCCAGGCTAGTACCGTAGATAAAACCGGCCGGGTGCGTCAGATTCGGCGCGCCCATGGCTTCAGTGCCCTGGCCGTTTGCCCCATGACAGGCTACGCAGGTGGTGCTGAACACTTGCTGTCCGGCTTGCAGATCGGCGGTGCTGCCTTCCGGCAAGGGCAGGCCGGCCAGTTCGTGACGCACATACGCCGCGACGTTTTTCACGCCCGCGTCCCCGAGGATTTCACCCCACGCCGGCATCGCAGCCATGCGACCGCCCATGATCGTGGTTTTGATCGTCTCGGCGCCCCCGCCCCAGCGCCAATCGCTGTCCGCCAGGTTGGGGAAGCCGAACGCGCCCTTGGCATCCGAGCCGTGGCACACCGAGCAATTGGACGCAAACAGACGACCGCCCATTTTCAGCGCTTGCGGGTCTTTGGCAACTTCTTCCACGGGCATGGCCGCAAACCTGGCAAAGATCGGTCCGAACTTCGCGTCAGCCTTGTTCATCTCTTTTTCCCACTCGTGGACGCCGGTCCAGCCGTCCTCGTAACCCGGCAGGATGCCTTTCCAGTTGCCCAGGCCCGGGTAAAGGATCAAGTAGCCCACGGCGAACACCAGCGTGCCGGCGAACAGCATGAACCACCACTGCGGCAGCGGGTTGTCGTACTCCTCGATGCCGTCGAAACTGTGGCCCATGGTCTGGTCGGTGCTGCCCTTGGTTTCCCCTCGGCGCGTGCCGATCAGCAGCCAGGTCAGGCCGATCAGGCTGCCGATGGTCAGTACGCAGATCCACGTACTCCAGAAGGTGGTCATGGCCGGGTACTCCTTGTTGTTGCAGGTTCTTGGGTGGTGGCGTTGCCTTGTTGCGGTTCGTCGGCGAACGGCAGCAGGCGCGCTTCGGCGAATGCCGGATCGCGCTTGCCGTTGAACACCCACAGCGTCAGGCCGACGAAGGCCACGAACACCACGACCGTGCCCAGGCCGCGGATCATTCCACTGCTCATTTCAAAGACCATGGGGCTCACCTCTTGCTCTTGATGGCAGTGCCGAGCACTTGAAGGTAGGCAACCAGCGCGTCCATTTCGGTCTTGCCCTTGAGCGACTCGACACTGCCTGCGATGTCCTCATCGGTGTACGGCACGCCGAGAGTACGCATGGCGCGGAGCTTGGTTTCGGTGTGGCTGCTGTCGACCGGATTGGCCACCAGCCACGGGTAGGCCGGCATCTTCGACTCCGGCACCACGTTGCGCGGGTTGTACAAGTGCGCGCGATGCCAGTCTTCGGAGTAGCGACCGCCCACTCGCGCCAAATCAGGTCCGGTTCGTTTCGAACCCCAAAGGAACGGGTGATCCCACACACTTTCCCCGGCCACCGAGTAGTGGCCATAGCGCTCGGTTTCGGCACGGAACGGGCGGATCATCTGCGAATGGCAACCGACGCAGCCTTCGCGGATGTAAATGTCGCGACCTTCCAGTTGCAACGCGGTGTAGGGCTTCATGCCTTCCACCGGTTTGTTGGTCACGTCCTGAAAGAACAGCGGGACGATCTGGGTCAGGCCGCCGATGCTCACGGCCAGCACCATCAGCAACAGCAGCAGGCCGACGTTTTTCTCGATTGTTTCGTGTTTCATGGCGGACTCCTCAGGCGATCTGCGCAGCAGCGGCGGCTTCGGCAGGCTGTGAGGCCCGCACGGTGCGCCAGGTGTTGTAAGCCATCAGGAACATGCCACTGAGGAAGATCGCACCGCCCACCAGCCGTACGACGAAACCTGGGTGGCTGGCCACCAGGGTTTCGACGAAGGAATAGGTCAGCGTGCCGTCCTCGTTGACGGCGCGCCACATCAGGCCCTGGGCGATGCCGTTGACCCACATCGAGGCGATGTACAGCACGGTGCCGATGGTCGCCAGCCAGAAGTGCGCATTGATCAGGCCGGTGCTGTGCATCTGCTCGCGGCCGAAGACTTTCGGGATCATGTGGTACAGCGCGCCGATGGAAATCATCGCCACCCAGCCGAGCGCGCCGGCGTGAACGTGGCCGATGGTCCAGTCGGTGTAGTGGGAGAGGGCGTTGACCGTTTTGATTGCCATCATCGGCCCTTCGAAGGTCGACATGCCGTAGAACGCCAGGGAGACCACGAGGAAACGCAGGATCGGGTCGCTGCGCAACTTATGCCAGGCGCCCGACAGGGTCATCATGCCGTTGATCATCCCGCCCCAGCTCGGCGCCAGCAGGATCAGCGACATCACCATGCCCAGCGACTGCGCCCAGTCCGGCAGTGCGGTGTAGTGCAAGTGGTGGGGGCCGGCCCAGATGTACAGGGTGATCAGCGCCCAGAAGTGCACGATGGACAGGCGATAGGAATACACCGGACGCTCGGCCTGTTTCGGCACGAAGTAGTACATCATCCCGAGAAAACCGGCGGTGAGGAAAAAGCCTACGGCGTTGTGTCCGTACCACCACTGCACCATGGCATCGGTCGCACCGGCGTACACCGAGTAGGACTTGGTGAGGCTCACCGGCAATTCCAGGTTGTTGACGATGTGCAGGATCGCCACGGTGATGATGAACGCACCGAAGAACCAGTTACCGACATAGATGTGTTTGGTCTTGCGCTGCATGATCGTGCCGAAAAACACGATGGCATAGGCCACCCAGACGATGGTGATCAGGATGTCGATCGGCCATTCCAGTTCGGCGTATTCCTTGGAGCTGGTGTAGCCGAGCGGCAGGCTGATGGCCGCCAGCAGGATCACCAGTTGCCAGCCCCAGAAGCAGAACGCGGCGATTTTCGGCGCAAACAAACGGGCCTGGCAGGTGCGTTGCACCGAATAGAAAGAACTGGCGAACAAGGCGCAGCCGCCGAAGGCGAAGATCACCGCGTTGGTGTGCAGCGGACGCAACCGCCCGAAGCTGGTCCATGGCAGATTGAAGTTGAGTTCGGGCCAGACCAACTGGGCGGCGAGAAAAACCCCGAGCCCCATGCCGACGATGCCCCATACCACCGTCATAATGGCGAATTGGCGGACCACCTTGTAGTTGTAGGCGGTACTGATAGAAGTGTTCATGGTTCCCCATCCACGGTTCAGCCGAAGTGAGAGCGTTTGCGCAAGGCAACGCTCCCTTCGTCTGGAGTTATAGGCAGACTAAAAGCGAGGCAAGCATGGACAAACAGCACAAGGCCAGTATTGACGGGGATCAATGGGCGCAGTGCGTGCAGGATCATGGATGGTTGTGGAATGCGGCCTCGACACCGGCTTCGGCGACACTGATTCTCGCTCACGGCGCCGGTGCGCCGATGGACAGTGGCTGGATGAGCGACATGGCTGTGCGCCTTGCTGCACATGGGGTCAATGTGTTGCGTTTCGAGTTTCCGTACATGGCCCAGCGCCGTGCCGATGGCGGCAAGCGCCCGCCGAACCCGGCGCCGAAATTGCTGGAGTGCTGGCGCGAGGTGTATGCCTTGGTGCGACGCCATGTCACTGGGCGTGTGGCCATTGGCGGCAAGTCCATGGGCGGGCGGATGGCCAGTCTTTTAGCCGATGAGCTGGAAGCGGATGCGCTGGTGTGTCTCGGTTATCCGTTTTATGCGGTGGGCAAACCGGAGAAGCCGCGGGTCGAGCATTTGGCGGCTCTGAAAACCCGGACGTTGATCGTGCAGGGGGAGAGGGATGCGTTGGGTAATCGTGAAGCCGTGGAGGCTTACGCATTGGCCCCGGCTATCGAGGTGTTCTGGCTGACGGCAGGGGACCATGATTTGAAGCCGTTGAAGGCTTCGGGGTTTACCCATGAGCAGCATTTGGCGGCTGCGGCGAGGAAGGTTGCGGAATTTCTACAGTAAGATTTGCAGTGCCTGCCGGGGCCTCATCGCGGGCAAGCCCGCTCCCACAGTGACTGGCGGTGTCGCTCGATTTTTATGATCAATACAAAACCCTGTGGGAGCGGGCTTGCCCGCGAAGGGGCCCGGACAGGCGTCACTATTTTCAGAATGGCAATAAAAAACCCGGAAGTTTTCACCGTCCGGGTTTTCGTTTTGCTGTCACTGATCAGCGGTTAAACCGCTCCACCAACGAATACTGGGTATTCGCGGTCTTGGTCAGTTCCTCGCTCAACAGCGCCGAGTTCTGTGCCTGTTCCGAGGTCTGGTCAGCCAGTTGCGAGATGTTGCTGATGTTGCGGCTGATTTCTTCGGCCACAGCGCTTTGCTCTTCGGTAGCGGCAGCGATCTGAGTGGTCATGTCGGTGATGTGGGCCACGGCTTCGCTGATGCCCACCAGCGCCTGATCCGCTTCCAATACCCGTGCCACACCTTCTTCGGCCTGGCGATGGCCAGCCTCCATGGTTTGCACCGCCGTGCCGGCGGTCTGTTGCAGCTTGGCGATCAGGGCGTGGATCTGCCCGGTGGATTCGCTGGTGCGTTGCGCCAGTTGGCGAACTTCGTCGGCCACCACCGCAAAACCACGGCCCATCTCACCGGCACGCGCGGCTTCAATCGCGGCGTTCAAGGCCAGCAGGTTGGTCTGGTCGGCGATGCCTTTGATCACATCAACCACACCGCCGATTTCGTTACTGTCTTTAGCCAATTGCGTGACCGTCAGGCCGGTTTCACCGACCACCGCCGACAGGCGCTGAATAGCTTCGCGGGTTTCCCCGGCGATATCGCGACCGCGACCGGTCAGGCGATTGGCTTCCTGAGTGGCGTCAGCGGTGCGCTGCACGTGGCTGGCAACCTCCTGAGTGGTGGCGGCCATCTCATTGACGGCGGTCGCCACCTGCTCGGTTTCGACCCGTTGACGTTCCAGGCCCGTGGAGCTGTTGTGGGCCAGGGCGTCGGACTGCTTCGCTTGCTCCGTCAGATGCTCGGCGGTGTCCTGCAGGCGGGTCAGGCAGGTTTTCAGGCGTGCTTCCTGGCTGAGGATCGACATCTCCAGACGCGCCTGGGCACCGCGGCTATCGGTGTACATCTGCGCGATCAGCGGGTCGGACGTGGTCTGCTCGGCCAGGCGCAGCAGACGCTTGATACCGCGCTGTTGCCAGCTCAAGCCCATCAAACCCAATGGCACCGAGAGGCCGGCGGCGAGGGCGAAGCCCCACTGCGACGTCAACGTGGCGCCAATCATGAAGCTCAGTTGGCTGATCAGTATGAACGGCAGCCAGTCCTGAAGTACCGGCAACCACTTATCCGTTTGAGGAACGGCTGACTTGCCCTGGTTGATGCGTTGGTAGAGCGCTTCGGCACGGCGGATCTGCTCGGCGGTGGGTTTGACCCGCACCGACTCGTAACCGATCACCTGATTGCCATCGAACACCGGTGTGACATAGGCGTTAACCCAGTAGTGGTCACCGGTCTTGCAGCGATTCTTGACAATGCCCATCCATGGCAAGCCTTGTTTCAGTGTGCCCCACATGTGCGCGAACACCGCAGCCGGGACGTCGGGGTGACGGACCAGGTTATGCGGCGCACGGATCAGTTCCTCACGAGAAAACCCGCTGATTTCGACGAAAGCATCGTTGCAGTAGGTGATCAAGCCCTTGGCATCGGTGGTGGAAATCAACCGTTGCTGAGCCGGGAAGGTCCGTTCGCGTTGTGTAATGGGCTGGTTGTTACGCATGGCTTTCTCAATCCGCAAGGCTTTGAGCGGTTATCGGCATCGTCAGGAACTTATTGAGGTTTTTTTTCAATAATCAGTGACGCGTCGCAAAACGATCATTGCGTCACCCGGCGAGCATCGGATAAGTGAACAGCCCGAAATGCAGCAAATTCAAACCAAAATGGGTGGCGATGGCCGCGCCCAACCCGCCGAAACGGTAGGCAAGGCCGTAGCCGAGCCCCGCCAGGCTCGCCAGCAACACCCATTGCCAGCCAGCGCCCAGATGAACGAGGCCGAACAGCATTGATGCGAGCACCAGCGCGAGGCTTTCGCCATAAGGCAGGTGTTTGAAGTGCCGGCTCAGACCGCCCTGGATGTAGCCGCGAAACAGCGCTTCTTCCACCAGCGTCACCAGCAACAGATTGTTCAGCACCCACAGCCAGGCTTGATCCGGCCACTTCGGCGCCCAACTGATCACGCCCAGCAACAGCGCGCCACCCAAGGCCAGCACGGCGCTTACGGTCAGGGCGAGGGCGGTGGCATAAACGGCCAGTCGCAGCGAACGCCGGCCGATAATCCACGGGCAAACCAGCAACAGCCAGAAGCCGATCAGGGGTTTGTCCTGATTCAGGTACATGGCGAACGGCACGGCATCGTCGGTGAAACGTTGGGGATCGATGGCGCGACCGTTGTAGAAGCCGGGAAGCCAGTGCATTGCCAGCGCTACCGCCAGAACGATGAACAAGCCGTGGCCGAGGTAGCGGCCAAGCGGAATCTGTTGTTGGCGAACGGCGAAGCCGGCAAACAGCAGCAACCCGAAAGAGATAGCGGCCAGCCAGCCGAGATGGCCGTAGATCAAAGCCAGGCTATAGCCAATGGAGAGAAGTGCCAGATAGATCCATGGCAGAGCGATCATTTGAAATCCTTGTTTCAGAGAATCTGCGGATTGCCTCAGTTTCTGTGGGAGCGGGCTTGCTCGCGAGAGCGGTTTAACATTCAACCTCTTCGTTGTCTGACACACCGCCTTCGCGAGCAAGCTCGCTCCCGCATTTGATTTGTGATCGATACAAAATGATTGGGCGCGCGATTATAGAACCGTACACCGCGTAAACAAGAACACCGCCCGAAGGCGGTGTCGATGTCAGCAAGGGCGTTACGAGGCAATCAACTGCCGCAACACGTAGTGCAAAATCCCTCCAGCCTTGAAGTACTCCACCTCATTGAGGGTATCGATCCGGCACAACACCTCGACCTTTTCCTTGCTGCCGTCTTCACGGGTGATGACCAGTGTCAGGTTCATCCGCGGAGTCAGTTCGACGCCCGTCAGGCCAAGGATATCCAGGGTTTCCTTGCCGGTGAGGTTCAGGCTCTTGCGGTTCTGATCCAGCTTGAACTGCAACGGCAACACGCCCATGCCCACCAGGTTGGAACGGTGAATCCGCTCGAAGCTTTCGGCGATGACCGCTTTGACCCCCAGCAGGTTGGTGCCCTTGGCTGCCCAGTCGCGGCTCGAACCGGTGCCGTATTCTTGCCCGGCGATCACCACCAGCGGTGTGCCCGACACTTGGTAACGCATGGCCGCGTCGTAGATCGGCAGCTTCTCCCCGGTCGGCATATAAATCGTGTTGCCGCCTTCTTCGCCGCCGAGCATCTCGTTGCGAATACGGATGTTGGCGAAGGTGCCGCGCATCATCACTTCGTGGTTGCCGCGACGGGAGCCATAGGAATTGAAGTCCCGCGGTTCCACCCCTTGCTCGCGCAGGTAACGGCCGGCGGGGCTGTCAGTCTTGATGTTGCCGGCCGGGGAAATGTGGTCGGTGGTCACCGAATCTCCGAGCAGGGCGAGGACTTTCGCCCCTTCGACATCCTTGACCACCGGGGCAGGGCCGCCAATGTCATCGAAGAATGGTGGATGCTGGATATACGTCGAATCGTTGTTCCAGACATAAGTCGCCGCCTGCGGCACTTCGATGGCTTGCCATTGCTCGTCGCCGGCAAACACTTCGGCGTACTCCTTGTGGAACATCGCGGTGTTCACCTGAGTCACCGCATCGGCGATTTCCCTGGTGCTCGGCCAAATGTCTCGCAGATAAACCGGATGGCCGTCCTTGTCGTTACCCAATGGCTCGCTGCTGATGTCGATGCGCACCGTGCCGGCCAACGCATAGGCGACGACCAGGGGCGGGGAGGCCAGCCAGTTGGTTTTCACCAAGGGATGCACGCGACCTTCGAAGTTACGGTTGCCCGAGAGTACCGAGGCAACCGTCAGGTCGGCTTTCTGAATGGCTTTTTCGATTGGCTCCGGCAACGGTCCGGAGTTACCGATACAGGTGGTGCAGCCATAACCGACCAGCGCAAAACCGAGTTCATCGAGGTATTGGGTCAGGCCGGCCGCCTTGTAGTAGTCGGTCACCACTTTCGAACCGGGGGCCAGCGAACTCTTGACCCACGGTTTGCGCTTGAGGCCTTTCTCTATGGCTTTCTTCGCCACCAGCCCCGCAGCCATCATCACGCTGGGATTGGAGGTGTTGGTGCAGGACGTGATGGCGGCAATCACCACCGCGCCGTTTTTCAGCCGATACGTACGGCCTTCGTGATGGTAGTCCGCTTCGCCGACCAGATCAGCGTTGCCCACCGCAACGCCTCCACCGCCCTCACTTTCGAGGCGGCTCTCTTCCTTGGTGGAGGGTTTGAATTGCAGGCCGAGAAAGTCAGTGAACGCTTGCGCCACGTTCGGCAACGAGACGCGGTCCTGTGGGCGTTTCGGCCCGGCGAGGCTGGCTTCGACGCTGCCCATGTCCAGAGCCAGGCTGTCGGTGAACGCCGGCTCCTTGCCGGGCAGGCGCCACAGGCCTTGGGTCTTGCTGTAGGCCTCCACCAGTTTCACGGTTTGCGGGGTGCGTCCGGAAAGACGCAAGTATTCCAGTGTCACTTCGTCCACCGGGAAGAAGCCGCAAGTGGCGCCGTATTCCGGGGCCATGTTGGCGATGGTCGCGCGGTCGGCCAGCGGCAGGTCGGCGAGGCCGTCGCCGTAGAACTCGACGAATTTCCCGACCACGCCTTTCTTGCGCAGCATTTGGGTTACGGTCAGCACCAGGTCGGTGGCGGTTATGCCTTCCTTGAGCTTGCCGGTGAGTTTGAAGCCGATCACTTCTGGAATCAGCATCGACACCGGTTGGCCGAGCATCGCCGCTTCCGCTTCGATCCCGCCGACACCCCAGCCGAGTACGCCGAGGCCGTTGATCATGGTGGTGTGGGAGTCGGTGCCGACCAGCGTGTCCGGGAAGGCATAGGTGCGCCCGTCCTCATCCTTGGTCCAGACCGTGCGGCCCAGATACTCGAGGTTGACCTGGTGGCAGATGCCGGTGCCCGGCGGCACGACGCTGAAGTTGTCGAAGGCGCTCTGCCCCCAGCGCAGGAAGGCGTAACGCTCGTGGTTGCGCTGCATTTCGATGTCGACGTTCTGTTCGAAGGCGCTACTGCTTGCGAACTTGTCGACCATCACCGAGTGGTCGATCACCAGGTCCACCGGCGACAGCGGATTGATTCGCTGCGGGTCACCACCGGCCTTGGCCATGGCGGCGCGCATGGCGGCGAGGTCGACCACGGCGGGGACGCCGGTAAAGTCCTGCATGAGTACCCGCGCGGGCCGGTACTGGATTTCGCGGTCGGAGCGACGTTCCTTGAGCCAGGCGGCAATCGCCTTGAGGTCGGCGCCGGTAACGGTTTTCTCGTCCTCCCAGCGCAGCAGATTTTCCAGCAGCACTTTCAACGACATCGGCAGATTGTCGAGATCACCCAAGCTCTTGGCGGCTTCGGGCAGGCTGAAATAGTGATAGGTCTTGTCGTCGACTTGTAAGGTTTTAAGGGTTTTCAGGCTATCGAGGGACGGCATTGAAATGACTCCTTTAGATCCGCGCGGCTACGGACTGAGAGGACGGACAGAGCCTTTAACCTAGCCCTGTTTAGACGTTAAGGCTAATAACCGGACGCTATGGACAAGTCCAGGGGGCCGATCTCGGCTATCATGCGCCGGTTTTCGTGACAGGCTTTGCTTCAACGCAAGTCTGGGCATCGCGCAGTGGCGCAATTTTTCCGCCAACTGCCCAGGAGTAAGAATGAACACCCTCTTTATGCATTGCCGGCCGGGCTTCGAAGGCGAAGTCTGTTCCGAGATTTCCGAACATGCCGCGCGGCTGAACGTGGCCGGTTATGCCAAGGCCAAGACCGCCAGCGCCTATGCCGAATTTATCTGCACCGAAGAAGACGGCGCCGAACGCCTGATGCGTGGCCAGCGTTTCGCCGACCTGATCTTCCCGCGTCAGTGGGCCCGTGGAATCTTTATTGATCTGCCGGAAACTGATCGCATCAGCGTGATCCTTGCGCACATGGCGGACTTCCCGCTGTGTGGCAGCCTGTGGCTGGAAATGGTCGACACCAACGATGGCAAAGAACTGTCGAACTTCTGCAAAAAATTCGAAGTTCACCTGCGCAAGGCACTGATGGCGGCCGGCAAACTGGTGGAAGACCCCAACAAACCGCGGCTGCTGCTGACCTTCAAGAGCGGCCGCGAAGTGTTCATGGGCCTGGCGGAGTCGAACAATTCGGCGATGTGGCCGATGGGCATTCCACGCCTGAAGTTTCCCCGTGAAGCGCCGAGCCGTTCGACGTTGAAACTGGAAGAGGCTTGGCACCATTTCATCCCCCGCGACCAGTGGGACGAGCGCCTGCATAGCGACATGACCGGTGTCGACCTCGGCGCCGCCCCTGGCGGCTGGACCTGGCAACTGGTCAATCGTGGCATGCTGGTGACCGCCATCGACAACGGCCCGATGGCCGAAAGCCTGATGGACACTGGTCTGGTTCAACACTTGATGGCCGACGGTTTCACCTTCAAGCCCAAGCAGCCGGTGGACTGGATGGTCTGCGACATCGTCGAGAAACCGGCGCGCAACGCGGCGATGCTGGAAGAATGGATTGGCGAGGGGCATTGCCGGGAAGCGGTGGTCAACCTCAAGCTGCCGATGAAGCAGCGTTATGCCGAAGTGAAGCGCTTGCTGGAGCGTATTGCCGAGGGGTTCAAGGCGCGGGGTATTCGGGTTGAAATCGGCTGCAAGCAGCTGTATCACGACCGTGAAGAAGTGACCTGCCATTTGCGCCGGCTCGACGTAAAGAAACCCAAGTCCCGCTGACTTTGTGTGCCGATCGTTCCCATGCTCTGCGTGGGAACGCCGCCGGGGACGCTCCGCGTTCCGCCTTTGGATGTGATGCAGAGCGTCACGGGATGCATTCCCACACAGAGCGTGGGAACGATCAGCTGTCAGTGACTAGACACCCGACAATGCGCGACAATGCCGGCAAGTTTCAGGAGTAAACCATGAGTGAAATGATCGATACGCCGGTAGACGGCACCCTCGACGCTACCGGTCTCAATTGCCCGGAACCGGTGATGATGTTGCACCAGCACATCCGCGACCTGGTGCCCGGCGGTTTGCTGAAGGTGATCGCTACCGACCCGTCGACCCGTCGCGACATTCCCAAGTTCTGCGTGTTTCTCGACCACGAACTGGTCGCACAGCACGAAGAGGCAGGCACCTACCTCTACTGGATTCGCAAGAAACTCGCTTAACCGGCCGAACGATTGAGGCGGATCCGCTTGCGTGCGCTGCGCGCCAGGCGGATCGACAGCATCAGCGCCGCGCAACTCAAGCCGACGATCAAACCCTGCCACAGCCCGCTCGGGCCGCTCGGCGTGCCGAACCAATCGGTCAGGCCCAGGGCGTAACCCACGGGCAAACCAATTCCCCAGTACGCGAACAACGTCAGGATCATCGTCACCCGAGTGTCCTGATAGCCCCGCAGCGCACCGGCCGCCGTCACCTGAATCGCATCGGAAAACTGAAACAGCGCCGAGTACACAATCAGCATCGCGGCCACGTGAATCACCGTCGGGTCGGCGGTGTAGATCGCGGCGATGGGTTCGCGTAGCAACAGCATCAGGCTCGCCGACAGGCAGGCGTACGCCAGCGCAGTGCCCATGCCGATGCCGGCGGCGAAGCGTGCTTCCCGTGGTTCTTCACGGCCCAGTGCCTGGCCGACCCGCACGGTCACGGCCATGCCCAGGGAGTAGGGGATCATGAACACCAGCGAGCTGAAATTCAGGGCAATCTGGTGCCCGGCGACCACGGTGGCGCCGAGGCTGCCGATCAGCAACGCGATCACGGCGAAGATGCTCGACTCGGCAAACACCGCGATGCCAATCGGCAAACCGATGCCCAGCAAACGCTTGATCACCGACCACTGCGGCCAGTCAAAACGGCTGAACAACTCACTCGACTGATAGGCCGGCGCCCAGCGCTCCCAGCCGGCCATGCCCAACGCCATCACCCACATCACGATGGCTGTGGCCCAGCCGCAGCCGACACCGCCCATGGCCGGCACACCAAAATGGCCGTAGATGAAGATGTAATTGAGCGGAATGTTCAGCGCCAACCCA
The DNA here is from genome assembly GCF_024749285.1 of Pseudomonas sp. B21-015. Classification (NCBI taxonomy): domain Bacteria; kingdom Pseudomonadati; phylum Pseudomonadota; class Gammaproteobacteria; order Pseudomonadales; family Pseudomonadaceae; genus Pseudomonas; species Pseudomonas sp. B21-015. The sequence goes on along the minus strand of NZ_CP087196.1, from coordinate 4,391,298 downwards.
CACAGGCCAAGGACCATGGCCGGGCGGGTGCGGCCCAGGCCATCACTGAAGCAACGCAGCACGTGATAGAACGCGACGGCGGGCAGACCGCTGGCGATGCCGTGCAGGTATTGCATGCACGGGCCGATCAGCTCGGGGTCGACCTTCATGATGTGCAGGATTGGTTCGGCGCTGAACAGCATGCCGCTCGCCATCAAACCCACCACCAGCGCCAGCCACAAGGCCTGGCGTACGATCGGGCCAATCTCGCTGTGGGTGCCGGCGCCGAAGCGCTGGGCGACTTTCGGGGTGGTGGCCAGCAGTGTGCCGGTCATCAGCAGAAACACCGGCACCCAGATCGAGTTGCCCAGTGCGACGGCCGCCAGGTCGCGAGGCCCGACCCGACCGGCCATCACCGCATCGACGAAGCCCATGGCGGTGGTCGCCAGTTGCGCGATCATGATCGGCAACGCCAGGCCGAGCAGGTTTTTCAGCTCCAGGCGAACCCGGGCCGGGCGGGTGAGGGAAATAGCGGAGGGGCGGTCAGTCACGGAATTCAAGGCGAAACGTCCAAAGGGTTTTGATGCGCGAGGCGGCGCATTCTACGCCTTGACGCCGTGGTCAGGAAAAATCCTGTGTTGCGGATTTGTAAATGGTTGCTTGCGGTGTTTGAGACCCTTGTGGGAGCAGGCAAGCCCTCTCCCGCAGGATGAGTGGCCCCTTCACATTTAAGGTGAACAATGCCTGCTGGCCCATCACGGTCATCTGCGCCTAAACTGCCGGTCCGCCAAAGGAGCCTGCCATGCTGATTGTTGCCGACGAAAATATCCCGCTGCTCGATGCTTTCTTTGAAAGCTTCGGTGAAATCCGCCGAGTGCCGGGACGTTCCATCGACCGCGCCACTGTCGAGCAGGCCGATGTGCTGCTGGTGCGCTCGGTGACTAACGTCAACCGCGCGTTGCTCGAAGGCAGCAAGGTGCGTTTTGTCGGCACGTGCACCATCGGGACCGATCACCTGGATCTGGACTACTTTCAGCAGGCCGGCATCACCTGGTCCAGCGCGCCGGGCTGCAATGCCCGGGGGGTGGTCGATTACGTGCTGGGCAGCCTGCTGACCCTGGCCGAAATCGAAGGCGCCGACCTGACTCAGCGCACCTACGGCGTGGTCGGTGCCGGTGAAGTCGGCGGGCGGCTGGTCAGGGTTCTGCAAGGCCTGGGCTGGAACGTGCTGGTTTGCGATCCACCCCGGCAAGCCGCTGAAGGGGGCGATTACGTCAGTCTCGAGCAGATCATCGAGCAATGCGACGTCATCAGCCTGCACACGCCGCTGGACAAGCAAGGCCCTCAGGCAACCTGGCATCTGTTCGATAAAAAACGGTTGAACCAACTCAAGTCCGGCACTTGGTTGATCAACGCCAGTCGTGGCCCGGTGGTGGATAACACCGCCCTGCGCCAAGTGCTGTTGCAACGTGAAGACCTGCAAGCGGTGCTGGATGTCTGGGAGGCTGAGCCTGAGGTCGATGTAGCGCTGGCGGAGTTGTGTGTCATCGCGACGCCGCACATTGCCGGTTACAGCCTCGACGGCAAGCAGCGCGGGACGGCGCAGATCTATCAGGCGTTTTGCAAGTTCCTTGGGCAACCGGAACAGGTCAGCCTGAGCGATTTGCTGCCAGCGCCATGGCTGTCGGCCGTGACGTTGAATGCCGATACCGATCCGGCCTGGGCGCTGGCGATGTTATGCCGTGGCGTGTACGACCCGCGCCGCGACGACGCGGATTTCCGTCGCAGCCTTGTAGGCAATCTGAGCGAGCAGCGTGCAGCGTTCGATGCGCTGCGCAAACATTACCCGCGGCGACGTGAAATCGATGGGTCGAAGGTGCGGATTGAAGGGGATTCGCCGGCGTTGCAGCGGATTGTGGCGGCTTTGGGGGCTTCGGCTGTCTGAACATCGAGTTGGCCCCATCGCGAGCAGGCTCGCTCCCACACTTAATCTCAGTCGTATAGCAAATCTGTATTCAGTGGAGATCTACTGTGGGAGCGAGCCTGCTCGCGATGGGGCGCGCCGCCGTTCCCGGATAAAGCCCATAAAAAACCCGGCCAACAAGGCCGGGTCAAGAAGACGGTGGCTATATCACTTTTGTTCGACAGGCTTGACCAATCGCTTTTCCAGTTCGCGGCAAGCGTCCTGAATCATGTTTTCAGTGATCGGTACTTCGCGCCCTTCCTCATCGATCATCGAGCAACCCAGAGACTGGTCTGGCTGTGTGCGGATCACTTGAATCTTGTCATCGCTGCTGTTTTGCAAGGACATGGCCTGTCTCCTCATCAGGTTGTGTGCTTACTGTAAAACCGCCAAGTGACCGGGCTGTGACAATTCCCTGCGATCTTTCAGGTCGGCCTCTTCAGTCCATCAGAAATACCCTGATGTTTCCACCTGGACTTTAGACCAATAATCTCTAGCCACTAGTCTTGGCGGTCATAATTAACCCGACTCATTGTGATTTACAGCGTTCAATCCTGTCGACCGGTGTAGGCTTGATCAGGTTAAAGTCATGAGTTGTGCCATCGGATGATCTTCATGCTCTCTGCCCGTCACCGCCGCGCCATTCGCCTGGCCACCCGTTTCATCACGCCTTATCGCTGGCCGGCCTTGGGCGCCTTGCTGGCGTTGATCGTCACGGCCGGCATCACCTTGTCCATGGGACAGGGGATTCGCCTGCTGGTGGATCAGGGTTTCATGACCCGATCGCCGCATTTGCTCAACCAATCGATTGCCCTGTTCATGCTGCTGGTGGTCGGCCTCGCAATCGGCACCTTTGCGCGTTTTTACCTGGTGTCGTGGATCGGCGAACGCGTTGTCGCGGACATCCGCCGTCGGGTGTTCAACCATCTGGTCTACCTGCATCCGGGGTTCTATGAAGACAACCGCAGCTCCGAAATCCAGTCACGTCTGACTGCAGATACCACGCTGCTGCAGTCGGTGATCGGTTCTTCGCTGTCGCTGTTCCTGCGTAATGGGCTGATGGTGATCGGCGGGATTGTCTTGCTGTTTATCACCAACCCCAAACTCACCAGCATCGTGGTGGTCGCGTTGCCGTTGGTGGTCGCGCCGATCCTGATTTTCGGGCGTCGGGTGCGCACCCTGTCGCGTCTGAGCCAGGACCGGATCGCCGATATCGGCAGCTATGTCTCCGAAACCCTGAGTCAGATCAAAACCGTGCAGGCCTACAACCATCAGGTCCAGGACGAACAGCGTTTTGCCACGACCGTGGAAGAGGCTTTCAACACCGCCCGCAAGCGCATTTTCCAGCGGGCCTGGCTGATTACCCTGGTGATCGTGCTGGTGTTGGGCGCGGTCGGGGTGATGCTCTGGGTGGGCGGCATGGATGTCATCGCCGGGCGGATTTCCGCGGGTGAATTGGCGGCGTTCGTCTTTTACAGCCTGATCGTGGGCGGCGCCTTCGGCACGTTGAGTGAAGTGATCGGCGAACTGCAGCGAGCGGCAGGGGCGGCGGAACGTATTGCCGAGTTGTTGCGTTCAGAAAACATCATCCAGCCACCGACCCAAGGTCTGGTGACGTTGCCTGAACGGGTGAAGGGTAATCTGGTGCTGCACGATGTGCGCTTTTCCTACCCGTCGCGTCCTGAAAGCTATGCCGTCGATGGCTTGAATCTGACCATCAACGCCGGCGAAACCCTTGCCTTGGTCGGGCCGTCCGGTGCTGGCAAGTCGACGGTGTATGACCTGCTATTGCGTTTTTACGACCCCGCCGAAGGACGCATCCTGCTGGACGGTGTGCCGCTGACTCAACTCGATCCTCTGGACCTGCGTCGCTGCTTCGCCCTCGTCTCGCAAACCCCGACGCTGTTCTTCGGCAGCATCGAAGAGAACATTCGCTACGGCAACCCGAAGGCGACCTTGGCCCAGGTTCAGGAAGCGGCGAAAATCGCCTACGCCCACGACTTCATCGAGCAAATGCCCAACGGCTACCAGACTCACCTCGGCGACGCAGGTCTTGGTTTGTCCGGCGGGCAACGCCAACGCCTGGCCATCGCCCGGGCGCTGCTGGTGGACGCGCCGATCCTGTTGCTGGACGAAGCCACCAGCGCCCTCGACGCCCAGAGCGAGCACCTGATCCAGCAAGCCCTGCCCAGCCTGATGAAAAACCGCACCACACTGGTCATCGCCCACCGACTGGCCACGGTGAAAAACGCCGACAGGATCGCGGTGATGGACCAAGGGAAACTGGTGGCGGTGGGAACGCATCAGGAGTTGATTGCGAGTAATGCGCTGTATGCGCGGCTGGCGGCGTTGCAGTTCAATGATGGCAAGGTTGAAACCGATCTGCGAGCGTAAGGCGCTGCTGGCGCCCCGGTACAATATCCTGAACCAGGCAGGTCTGAAAATTCCAAGTGTGCCGGGGCAAACCGTGTCCGGTGCCGACAAGTCCCAGTACTTCTTCCGCGTCAAAAACCTTATTGCCGTTCTGGAACAACGCTGGGGCAAAGCTGAAGTCGTGCAGTATCCACCCTCGGGTGGCGGAGCCCTGAGAGGCAAGAAGGGGGTGATCCTGTTTGAAGTGCAGGGTTGGTGGGATGCCCAGGGGCATGCCACGCTGTTCAACGGCAGTACTTGCTACGACCACTGCTATTTCAACGAACCCGGCGCGAACTATCGCACCGACCGTGCGAACTTCTGGAGATTGCTGTGAAGAAGGTTCTATTGGGCATCCTGCCACTCATGTTGCTGGCCTCCGTTGGTTATGCGAAAGACACTGGGGGTATATCCCCGGAGGCCAGTGCACGTACCTACGGGCAGAATTACAAAGACATGGTGCTCGCGACCTGCATTGCGAACGCCTACAAGGAGGACAAGTCAGCAGCCATTGACGCAGGAAGCAGCATCAGCGCATTGCGCGACTGGACCGAGTACGACCTGGAAAAGGCCCCCGACGCGATCAAGACCCAGGTGGATCGTTACTTGGCGCGTGACTATCACAACCCGCTGGTCGAGTCGGAAGTCCAGGGCGTGCGTTTCGATTTGCTGAAATGCCTGGACCTGTATCACAGCAACGAGTTGGATGCACAGGTCAAGCGTCTGGTTATCCACCCCAATCGGATTTACAGGCAGGGCAAGTGAAACGTTAATCCTGGCGCCGGGTATCTGGGACAGCTCCTACACTCTCACGGCCATCTCCACCCGCTCGGCTGCAAATTGGGGTGGCGGCTGTGCGCAGGTGTGCAAGACCGGGGCAACATAGGAAACCCGGCAGCCCCCGAAGATCTCCGATGGCCTCAGCCGTTTTGCTCCATTTAAGATAAGAGATCGGCAGCAGGCGACCTTCCGAACTAACTATCTCAAACCGGCACTGGCCGCCAATTTGATTGAAATGACGAATCCCGATTCGCCCAATAGTCCGGCTCAAAGGTATCGTTTGACCGAACTTGGCAAGCAGACCGCGACGCGGTGAAGATTGAACTGGATGGACACAAAAAAATGCCCGCATCAATTGATGCGGGCATTTTCGTTTACGTCTCAAAGCAAAGAGCGCAGCCTTCGGCAAGCTCCTGCATAACCGGCCTTACCGGTTATTGATCGTCAAAGTAGCGCTCATGCCAATCCACCAGCGGCTGCGGTGAATTGAGTTTCTGGCCGTAGATCACCGAGTACGACAGCACGTTCTGCACATACTGGCGGGTTTCGTCGAACGGGATGCTTTCTACCCACACATCGAAGCTCAGGTGATCGGCACCGCGCAGCCATTGACGCACGCGGCCGGGGCCGGCGTTGTAAGCGGCGGAGGCAAGGACGCGGTTGCCGTTGAACTGGCTGTGCACCTGGCTCAGGTAAGCGGCACCGAGCTGGATGTTCTTGTCCGGATCCAGCACCTGCTGCGGCGAGGCCAGCGGAATGCTGAACTTGCGCGCGGTTTCCTTGGCGGTGACGGGCATCAGTTGCATCAGGCCGCTGGCGCCGACGCCGGAGCGGGCGTCGTCCATGAAGGCACTTTCCTGGCGGGTGATGGCGAATACCCAGCTCGAGTGCAGTCCACGGACCTTGGCTTCGCGCACCAGGGTTTCGCGGTGGGCCATCGGGAAGCGGATGTCCAGATCGTCCCAGTACTGCGCCTGACTGATGGTGCGGATCGCCGGGAAATACCATTTCAGGTCGTAGGCCAGTTTCGCCTGGGCGACCATTTCATCACGGCTGAAGTGCCGGCTGACGTGGTACCACTCGCGGCGGCCGTCGACGATCTGCCCGCGGGCATGGAACTCCAGCGCGCGGCGCACACCTGGGGTATTGCGAACCTTGTTGATCAGCGCCTGGCTGAGCACCAGCGGTTTGTTGTTCAGCGAATAGGATGACTGTGAGCGATCGGCCGCCAGGAAACCGTAGAAGTCGCGCTCGTGAGCCAGGTTCTTGTAAAGCGTCTGCGCTTGCGGATTCTGCGGCTGCGCCAGCTCCAGGCTGCGAGCCTGCCAGTAACGCCAGCGATTGGTAGTGGCCAGGTCCTGAGGCAGGCGGCGGGTCAACTGATAGGCGTCGTCCCAACGGGCCAGACGCAACAGCAGGCGCAAGCGCCATTCGGAAACGGTGTTGTCCCGCAGTTCCGGGTCGTATTTGGTCATCACGTCCAGCGCGCGGCTGTCGAAACGTCGAGCCAGGGTCAGGCCGATTTCCCGGGCGATCGCGACTTTTTCGTCACGGGAGAAGTGCATGCTGCTGGCATAACCGTCGAGCAGGGCCATGGCCTTGTCCGGATCCTGACGAGCCAGGCGGCGCAGGCCAAGGCTGACTATGTCGGACATCGGCTCATCGGCCGGGATGAAGCGCGACGGCTGATTCAGCAGCTCGGGTTTCTGCGCCACATCCACCAGCAGACGACCGCGCGGGGCGAGGGTTGTCAGGCCATTGATCAGGCTGTTGGCCAGCGGGTAGTTGCGGGCGTGGGCGGCGAGTTTGGTGCGTTCCCAGCGTTTCTGTTCAGTCAGTTGACCATCGGCGGCCCACATGCCGAACACTGCATCGCATGCCTCGGGCTGGGTTTTGCCGCTCAGCCAGAGCTTTTCGGCGTTGACGTAGCCTTCAGCCTTGCGGTTATGGCTGATCTGATACTGCGCGTTCAGGCAGTCCAGTTCGGTGAAATTGAGCTTGGGATCATAGTATTTGACGAAGGTCGCCCAATCGCCGCGTTCGGTCAGCCAGCGCAGCCAGCGCAATTTCATCCAGTTGGCTTGCGGCAGGTCACCGTGTTCGGCGAGGAAGTTCTCGATTTCGGCATTGCTCGCGGTTTTCAGCCGCGCGGTCAGTTCGTCATAAGCCAGGTAGGGGGTCAGCGGATAATCGCTGAGCGCCTGGCTATAACGGAAATAAGGGCCGGAATCGCCCTTGGCCAAGGCACGCTTGGCTTCGTCGTAATACTGGCGTTGGGTAGACAGGTCTACCGCCTGGGCGGATTGAACGGCAGCGGCGGTAAGAAGCAAACATGAAAAAAGATTGAAAAGGCGACTGCGCATGGTACGTCCGGGCAGAGAAATCGTGACATGTGCCGGCAACGCCGGCACTTGATATCTGTAGCTTAGCCTTTTGCCAGCACCCGGTGAAAGCTTTGCCGGGCTAGCGGCACAAGTTCGCAACAATTATTAGTCAGAGTGTTGTCACAGCGAAATTGCCGGCCTTCTGAAGCCTCAAGTCAGGTAGAATGCGCGCCCGGTTTTTGGAGAAGCTCATGACCCTGCTCAAATTCAGCGATGTGTCCCTTGCTTTCGGCGCTATGCCGTTGTTGGACAAGGTGTCCTGGCAGATCGCCCGTGGTGAGCGGGTGTGCATCATCGGCCGCAATGGCACTGGCAAGTCCAGCATGATGAAGCTCGTCAAAGGCGACCAGAAGCCTGATGACGGCTCCGTTTGGCGTGCGCCTGGTCTCAAGATCGGCGAATTGCCGCAAGAATTGCCGGTAGCCGACGAGCGGACCGTGTTCGACGTGGTTGCCGAAGGCCTGGACGGTGTTGGCGAGCTGCTCGCGCAGTATCACCACCTGAGCCAGAACATCGTTACCGACGCCGATCTGGACAAACTGATGCACGTCCAGCACGACCTCGAAGCCCGCGATGGCTGGCGTTTGCAGCAACTGGTCGACAGCACGTTGAGCCGCTTGCAACTGCCGGCCGACAAAACCCTCGCCGAATTGTCCGGCGGCTGGCGTCGCCGCGTCCTGCTGGCCCAGGCTCTGGTTTCCGAACCGGACCTGCTGCTGCTCGACGAACCGACCAACCACCTGGACATCGGTGCCATCGCCTGGCTCGAAGAAGCGCTGAAGGATTTCCAGGGCGCTGTGCTGTTCATCACGCACGACCGTTCATTCCTGCAGAACCTTGCGACCCGCATCCTGGAACTGGATCGCGGCGGCTTGATCGACTGGAACGGCGATTACGCCAGCTTCCTCGTGCACAAAGAAGCCACACTGGCCGCTGAAGAAACCGCCAACGCGCTGTTCGACAAGAAACTGGCCCAGGAAGAAGTCTGGATCCGCCAGGGCATCAAGGCGCGTCGCACCCGTAACGAAGGCCGTGTCCGTGCACTCAAAGCCCTGCGCGTCGAGCGTAGCGAGCGTCGTGAGCGTACCGGCAAGGCCAACATCCAGCTGGATACCGCCGACAAGTCCGGCAAGCAGGTGATGGTGCTCGAGAACGTGAGTTTCGCTCACCCGGGCGGTCCGTTCCTGATCAAGGATTTCTCGATGGTCCTGCAGCGCGGCGACCGCATCGGTCTGCTCGGCGCCAACGGTACCGGCAAGACCACGTTGCTGAAACTGATGCTCAGCGGTCTGCAACCGACCAGCGGCGCAGTGGAAGAGGGGACGCGCATCGACGTGGCCTACTTCGACCAGTTGCGCCATCAGCTGGACCTGGAAAAGACCGTGATCGACAACGTGGCCGAAGGCCGTGACTTCATCGACATCGATGGTCAGAGCCGCCATGTGCTGAGCTACCTCGGCGACTTCCTGTTCAGCCCGCAGCGTGCTCGTACGCCGGTCAAGGCGCTGTCCGGTGGTGAGCGTGCCCGGCTGTTGCTGGCCAAACTGTTCAGCAAGCCGGCGAACCTGCTGGTGCTCGACGAACCGACCAACGACCTGGACGTGGAAACCCTTGAGCTGCTGGAAGAGGTCTTGCTGACCTTCAATGGCACCGTGCTGATGGTCAGCCACGACCGGGCATTCCTCGACAACGTGGTCACCAGCACCCTGGTCTTCGAAGGTGAAGGCAAGGTTCGCGAATACGTCGGTGGTTATCAGGACTGGCTGCGTCAGGGCGGCTCGCCGCGCCTGCTGGGCGTGACCGAGAGCAAATCCGGCAAGGCCGACCTGAACTCTGCCGTCGTGACGGCCGAGCCTGCGCCAGTCGCTGCGGTGGAAGCCCCGGCGCCGGTGGCGAAAAAGAAGCTCAGCTACAAGTTGCAGCGTGAGCTGGAAGCCTTGCCAGGCCAGATCGAAGCCATGGAGCAGCAGATCGCGCTGGTTGAAGCGCAGATGGCGGATGCCGGCTTCTATCAGCGTCCACCTGCCGAGACGGCTGCGGTGATCGCTCAGCTCGAGCAATTGCAGGCTGAACTCGACGTGATGGTCGAGCGCTGGGCCGAACTGGATGCCTGATTGATCCGGCTATAAAAAAGCCCGGCGTTCAGTGATGAGCGCCGGGCTTTTCGTATGGAGCTCGATCTGTTGGCTGCGTTAGATCCCCTGTGGGAGCGAGCAGGGTATGGGTTGTCAGCTTTTGATCAGGCGCACCGCCAGCACATCGCAAGGCGCGCCGTGCAGTACGTCGTTGGCGGTGGAGCCCAGCAACAGCGCCAGACCATGCCGACCATGACTGCCCACCACGATCAGGTCGCAGGTTTGTTCCTTGGCAAGGTGGTGAATCTCCTGGCGCGGCTGGCCGTAGGTCAAGTGGCTGTATTCCTTGGAGAGTTCCGGGTATTTCACGATCAACCGCTCAAGGCGCTCCTTGGCCTGATCGAACTGTTGTTGTTGCAACTGGGAAAGGTCCATCGGCACGTCGCCGCCAAAGGCCATGGCCATCGGCTCGACAATATGCACCAGGGACAGCTTCGCGCCATTGCTCACCGAGAGTTCGCGAGCGCGGTGGATTACAGGATCGCACTCTTCGGTTAGATCTACAGCGACCAGAATATGGTGGTAGGGCATGAGGTGCTCCTCCTGAGGATTGCAATATTGGTAAGTATGGCTGGTTTCAAGCGCATTGGTTTCAGAGTGACTCAATGGGCTCATCAAGAATCGGGAGTACAGATATGACGGTCTGGATAGTGGTGTCAATCCTGTTGGTGGTGCTGAGCCCACTGGCCTGGTTGCGTCCGTCTCGTGGCCAGAGCGGGCGCATGGCCCTGCGCATGGAGGCGCGGCGCATTGGCCTTGCCATGCAACTGGCGCCCCAGGAGTGGCCGCACTGGCTGAGCCAGGAGCCGCCGAGCCCTTGCGCCCAGTACCATCGGCCGCGCCGTGGCACTCAGCCGGCGTGCTGGAGCTATTGGCAGAAAGCGCCGGGGGTGTGGGTCAATCAGTGGCAGGAGGTCTGCGAGGATGGAGCGCTGCTGAATCATTTCGAAAAATTGCCTGCCAACGTCTACAAGATCGAGGCGGACAAGCAAATGATTGCCCTGTATTGGGGCGAGAAGGGTGAGGCCGAGGTTCTGCAACAGATCGACGCCACGCTCAAAGCACTCGCTTGAAACCCGATCTGTAGCCGCTGCCTCGCAGGCTCGGCAGCGGCTACAGAGGCAATAAAAAGCCCGACATCATCATCGGGCTGGGGTTGGCCAGGCAGGCCGGTAATTCTTTGTGGCACTGATCTTACGCTGGGCATTCGCCAAAAGCGTTCAAATTTTTTCTTCAGAGTCCCGCCAGCGTAGCTTGTTAAACACAGGCCGCCGGTAATTAGGGCGACTTTTCTAACTATTGATTCTATGAATGGCCTCGCGGGCATCCGCGTGTTGCAGGTCTTCGTGGTACGGAAGTGACTGGAAAGTCGCGTTTCAACCAGTGTTTTGGGCGATTGACAATTGTCGGAAATTCCGTGAAGGTGACGTACCCAAATCAAACGGGCGTATGAATTGAGCGTTTGTATTACACACCGCTCCTACAGAATCCCGACTATCGCGTTGGCGGGTGTGCCGGGTGAATTGGCGTTAGCATCGACGATAAACGTCCCTGCCGAGCCAGTCGCTTGCGTCCGACGTGTACTGTTCAGCTTCCATATCGTGGAGATCAGTTGATGATTTACGAAGGTAAAGCCATCACGGTTAAGGCTCTTGAAAGTGGCATCGTCGAATTGAAATTCGACCTCAAGGGTGAGTCCGTCAACAAGTTCAACCGTCTTACCCTGAACGAACTGCGTCAGGCTGTAGACACCATCAAGGCAGATGCTTCGATCAAGGGTGTGATCGTCAGCAGTGGCAAGGACGTATTCATCGTCGGCGCCGACATCACCGAATTCGTCGACAACTTCAAGCTGCCGGATGCAGAGCTTGTTGCTGGCAACCTCGAAGCCAACAAGATTTTCAGCGATTTTGAAGACCTCAATGTCCCGACTGTCGCCGCGATCAATGGCATCGCACTGGGCGGCGGTCTGGAAATGTGCCTGGCGGCGGATTTCCGCGTCATGGCCAGCACCGCCAAAATCGGCCTGCCGGAAGTCAAACTGGGCATCTACCCAGGCTTTGGCGGTACTGTGCGTTTGCCGCGCATCATTGGTGCCGACAATGCCATCGAGTGGATTGCTGCCGGTAAGGAAAACCGCGCTGAAGACGCGTTGAAAGTCGGTGCCGTCGACGCTGTGGTCGACTCGCAGAAGTTGCAGGAAGCGGCGCTGAACCTGATCAAGTGCGCCATCTCCGGTGAGTTTGACTACAAGGCCAAGCGTCAGCCGAAGCTCGAAAAACTCAAACTCAACGCCATCGAACAAATGATGTCGTTTGAAACCGCCAAAGGTTTCGTGGCCGGCCAAGCGGGCCCGAACTACCCGGCGCCGGTCGAAGCGATCAAGACCATCCAGAAAGCTGCGAACTTCGGGCGCGACAAGGCGCTGGAAGTCGAAGCCGCCGGTTTCGTCAAACTGGCCAAGACCTCTGCCGCGCAGAGCTTGATCGGTCTGTTCCTGAACGATCAGGAACTGAAGAAAAAGGCCAAGGCCTACGACGAAATCGCCAAGGAAGTGAAGCAGGCCGCCGTATTGGGCGCCGGCATCATGGGGGGCGGTATCGCTTATCAGTCGGCCTCCAAAGGCACGCCGATCCTGATGAAAGACATCAACGAGCACGGTATCGAGCAAGGTCTGGCCGAAGCCGCCAAACTGCTGGTGGGCCGCGTTGATAAAGGTCGCATGACTGCGGCGAAGATGGCCGAAGTGCTCAACGGTATTCGTCCGACCCTGTCTTACGGCGATTTCGGTCACGTCGACCTGGTCGTCGAAGCCGTTGTCGAGAACCCGAAGGTCAAGCAGGCCGTTCTGGCCGAAGTCGAAGGCAAGGTCAAAGAGGACACCATCCTCGCGTCCAACACTTCGACCATTTCCATCACCTTGCTGGCCAAAGCCCTCAAGCGTCCGGAAAACTTCGTCGGCATGCACTTCTTCAACCCGGTGCACATGATGCCGCTGGTTGAAGTGATCCGTGGCGAGAAGTCCAGTGAAGTGGCCGTTGCCACCACCGTTGCCTACGCCAAGAAAATGGGCAAGAACCCGATCGTCGTCAACGACTGCCCGGGCTTTTTGGTCAACCGCGTGCTGTTCCCGTACTTCGGTGGTTTCGCCAAACTGGTCAGCGCCGGCGTGGACTTCGTCCGTATCGACAAGGTCATGGAGAAATTCGGCTGGCCAATGGGCCCGGCATACCTGATGGACGTGGTCGGCATCGACACCGGTCACCACGGTCGTGACGTCATGGCTGAAGGCTTCCCGGATCGCATGAAGGACGACCGTCGTTCGGCCGTCGACGTGCTCTATGAAGCCAAGCGCCTGGGCCAGAAGAACGGCAAGGGTTTCTATGCCTACGAAACCGACAAGCGCGGCAAGCAGAAGAAAGTCGCCGATTCGTCGGTGCTGGAAGTGCTCAAGCCGATCGTTTTCCAACAGCTCGAAGTCACTGACGAAGACATCATCAACTGGATGATGATCCCGCTGTGCCTGGAAACCGTGCGCTGCCTGGAAGACGGCATTGTCGATACCGCCGCCGAAGCCGACATGGGTCTGGTCTACGGTATTGGTTTCCCTCCATTCCGTGGCGGTGCGCTGCGTTACATCGACTCGATCGGTGTTGCAGAGTTCGTTGCCCTGGCTGACCAGTACGCTGATTTGGGCGCGCTGTACCACCCGACCGCGAAGCTGCGTGAAATGGCCAAAAACGGTCAGAGCTTCTTCGGTTAAGCGCCCACACTAGAGCGAGAGTGAACGTATATGAGCTTGAATCCTAGAGACGTCGTGATTGTCGACTTCGGTCGTACGCCGATGGGCCGCTCCAAGGGCGGCATGCACCGCAACACCCGCGCCGAAGACATGTCGGCGCACCTGATCAGCAAACTGCTGGAACGCAACGTCAAGGTCGACCCGAGCGAAGTCGAAGACGTGATCTGGGGTTGTGTGAACCAGACCCTGGAGCAGGGCTGGAACATCGCCCGCATGGCGTCCCTGATGACGCAGATCCCGCACACCTCGGCCGGCCAGACCGTCAGTCGTCTGTGTGGCTCGTCCATGAGTGCGCTGCACACTGCCGCGCAAGCGATCATGACCGGCAACGGTGACGTTTTCGTCGTCGGCGGCGTCGAGCATATGGGCCATGTGAGCATGATGCACGGTGTCGATCCGAACCCGCACATGTCCCTGTACGCGGCGAAAGCCTCGGGCATGATGGGCCTGACCGCGGAAATGCTCGGCAAAATGCACGGCATTACTCGCGAGCAGCAGGACGCCTTTGGCGTGCGTTCCCACCAACTCGCCCACAAGGCGACCGTGGAAGGCAAGTTCAAGGACGAAATCATCCCGATGCAGGGCTACGACGAGAACGGTTTCCTGAAGCTGTTCGACTACGACGAAACCATTCGTCCGGAAACCACCCTGGAAAGCCTGGCGGCTCTGAAGCCAGCGTTTAATCCTAAGGGCGGCACCGTGACCGCCGGTACTTCGTCGCAGATCACCGACGGTGCTTCGTGCATGATCGTGATGTCGGCACAGCGTGCCCAGGACCTGGGCATCCAGCCGCTGGCGGTGATTCGCTCGATGGCAGTAGCAGGTGTGGACCCGGCGATCATGGGCTATGGTCCAGTACCGGCAACGCAGAAAGCATTGAAGCGCGCGGGCCTTGGCATCAACGATATCGACTTCTTCGAACTCAACGAAGCTTTCGCCGCACAGGCCCTGCCAGTGCTGAAAGATTTGAAAGTGCTCGACAAGATGAACGAGAAGGTTAACCTGCACGGCGGCGCGATCGCCCTGGGTCACCCGTTCGGTTGCTCCGGTGCACGTATTTCGGGCACCTTGCTGAACGTGATGAAGCAGAATGGCGGCACCTTCGGGGTGGCTACCATGTGCATTGGTCTCGGCCAAGGCATCTCCACCGTCTTCGAACGCGTTTAAGCGTTTCGTTGATGGAAGCCGGGGCCAAGTGCCCCGGTTTTTGTTTTTCCGGATTTATTTTGTTTTTATTTTAAAAAGATTTGAGTGAGGGCCAAAGCATGCCGATACAACCTGGGCTCTACCAGCATTACAAAGGTCCGCAGTACCGCGTATTCAGTGTTGCGCGGCATTCGGAGACCGAAGAAGAAGTGGTCTTCTACCAAGCCCTGTATGGCGATTACGGCTTTTGGGTGCGTCCCTTGAGCATGTTCCTGGAGTCGGTCGAGGTTGACGGCGAACAGGTGCCACGCTTTGCTTTGGTGCAAGCCGAACCGAGCGTTTTTCCGCAGCCATAAGGGGAGTGCGCGCAGAACCCTGCGCTTGACCTCACCTTGTAGCCACTATATATAGCGGTGCCGCGTCAGGCGCCAACCGCCTTTCACTTTTAGAATTCAGGAATTTTCTGATCCATGGGCAAATCGCTGGTCATTGTGGAATCCCCGGCTAAGGCCAAGACCATCAACAAGTATCTGGGTAACCAATACGTGGTGAAGTCGAGTATCGGCCATATCCGAGACCTGCCCACCAGCGGTTCGGCTAGCGCCAGCAAAGAGCCTGCCGCCAAGCGTGGCAAGGCCGCCGCAGGTGAAGGTCCGGTGCTCACGCCGAAGGAGAAAGCGCGCAAGCAGCTGGTCTCGCGCATGGGGGTCGATCCCGATCATGGCTGGAAAGCCAAGTACGAGATCCTCCCGGGCAAGGAAAAGGTTATCGAAGAGCTGCGCCGGCTCGCCAAAGATGCTGACACCATCTATCTCGCAACCGACTTGGACCGCGAGGGGGAAGCCATTGCCTGGCACCTGCGCGAAGCCATCGGTGGTGACGACAGCCGCTACAAGCGTGTGGTGTTCAACGAAATCACCAAAAAAGCGATCCAGGAAGCTTTCTCCCAGCCGGGCGAGCTGGACATCGATCGCGTAAACGCTCAGCAGGCGCGTCGCTTCCTTGACCGCGTGGTGGGTTACATGGTTTCGCCGCTGTTGTGGGCCAAGGTCGCTCGTGGTCTGTCCGCCGGTCGCGTGCAATCGGTTGCCGTGAAGCTGGTGGTCGAGCGTGAGCGTGAAATCCGCGCGTTCAACCCGGAAGAGTACTGGGAAGTTCATGCTGACCTCGGCACCACCAAGGGCGCGACCGTGCGTTTCGACGTGGCCCGCGAGAAAGGCGAAGCCTTCAAGCCGCTCAACGAAGCCCAGGCCATGGCCGCGCTGGAGAAGCTCAAGGCTTCCAGCTACAGCATCGTCAAGCGCGAGGACAAACCGACCAGCAGCAAACCGTCGGCACCGTTCATCACTTCCACCCTGCAACAGGCCGCGAGCAACCGCCTGGGCTTCGGTGTGAAGAAAACCATGATGATGGCCCAGCGTCTGTACGAAGCCGGCTACATCACTTATATGCGTACCGACTCCACCAACCTCTCGGCCGATGCCGTGACGATGGCGCGTACTTATATTGAAGGCGAATTCGGCAAGAAGTACCTGCCGGAAACCCCGAACGTCTACAGCAGCAAAGAAGGCGCACAAGAGGCTCACGAAGCGATTCGTCCGTCTGATGCCAATACCGAGCCAAGCAAGCTGTCGGGCATGGAGCGTGATGCCGAGCGGCTTTACGAGCTGATCTGGCGCCAGTTCCTGGCGTGCCAGATGCTGCCGGCCCAATACCTGTCAACCACGGTTACCGTTGGTGCCGGTGACTTCGAGTTGCGCGCCAAGGGCCGCATCCTGAAGTTCGACGGTTACACCCGCGTCATGCCGCAAATCACCAAGCCTGGTGATGACGACGTGTTGCCGGACATGGCCCAGGGCGACGCGATGAAGCTGATCAAGCTTGATCCGACCCAGCACTTCACCAAGCCGCCGGCGCGTTACTCGGAAGCGAGCCTGGTAAAGGAAATGGAAAAACGCGGCATCGGTCGTCCTTCGACCTACGCGGCGATCATTTCGACCATCCAGGACCGCGGTTACGTGGCGCTGCATAACCGTCGTTTCTATTCGGAAAAGATGGGCGATATCGTCACCGAACGTCTGGCCGAGAGCTTCTCCAATCTCATGGACTACGGCTTCACCGCCGGCATGGAAGAGAATCTCGATGATGTGGCCCAGGGCGAGCGCGACTGGAAAAACGTGCTCGACGAGTTCTACGGCGACTTCAAGAAGAAACTCGAAGTGGCCGAAAGCGCCGAAGGCGGCATGCGCGCCAACCAGCCGGTAATGACTGACATTCCGTGCGTGTTGTGCAGTCGTCCGATGCAGATCCGTACTGCCTCGACGGGTGTATTCCTCGGTTGCTCGGGCTACAGCCTGCCGCCGAAAGAGCGCTGCAAAGCCACCGTCAACCTGGTGCCGGGCGATGAAATCGCCGCGGACGACGAGGGTGAGTCCGAGTCGCTGGTCCTGCGTGGCAAGCATCGCTGCCCGATCTGCAGCACGGCGATGGATGCTTACCTGCTCGACGAGAAGCGCAAGCTGCACATCTGCGGTAACAACCCGGATTGCGCTGGCTACGAAATCGAAGAGGGCACTTACCGCATCAAGGGCTATGAAGGTCCGAGCCTGGAGTGCGACAAGTGCGGTAGCGAGATGCAGCTCAAGACCGGCCGTTTCGGCAAGTTCTTCGGTTGCACCAACGCGACGTGCAAGAACACCCGCAAGCTGCTGAAAAGCGGTGACGCGGCGCCGCCAAAGATGGACCCGGTGAAGATGCCTGAGCTCAAATGCGAAAAGGTCAACGACACCTACATCCTGCGCGACGGTGCTTCCGGCCTGTTCCTGGCGGCCAGCCAATTCCCGAAAAACCGCGAGACCCGTGCTCCATTGGTCGTGGAGATCGTGCCGCACAAGGATGAGATCGATCCGAAGTACCACTTCCTTTGCGAAGCACCGAAGAAAGATCCCGACGGCCTTCCTGCAGTGATCCGTTACAGCCGCAAGACCAAAGAGCAGTACGTGCAGACTGAGGTCGACGGTAAACCGACTGGCTGGAAGGCGTATTACGACGGCGGCAAGTGGACGGTTGAAGACAAGCGTCCAGCAGCCAAGGCTTAAAAGCCGCTGTACACAAAAGGCCGCATGACAACCCTCGGGTTTTCATGCGGCCTTTTTGTTTTGGGCTTGCGGTGAGCTTGGGTGATCCACGACACTGTCTGACCTGCGTGAAGCAATTATTTCGTTGTGGAGGCTGCCGTCATGGCCCACGAACTCTATACCCGTACCAATCAGAAGATTTATTTCGCCGGCCTGTCGCTGGAAGCGCTTGCCAGGGCTGAAGAGGGGCGGGCGATGAACTCCCTGGCGCTGATTCAGGCCGGGCGCGAGTCAGCGTTGTTTCACCTGTATGGTGCGCTGCTGGGGTTGTGTCATGAAATCGCCGGTTTCTATCGCTTGCCTCAGGCCAATGCGCCTAGGGCAGAGACGCTGCTGACCCGCGAAGTGCTCGAAACCATCGCTATTCCGGAAATGGCGGAGATGGTCGAGCTGGCGCAAAACCCTGAGACCTGGCTGGCCAAACTGCTGTCGGCTCATGCTGCGCTGTTTCAGCCACCTCGCACTCCGCACAAGCCCAAGGGCGATGTGACACAGCCGCTCATTCTGGCCGTCAATCTGGATGAAGACGAGGCGCCTGAGGAGCTGAGCCGGGAGGAACTGGAGAGCTGGCGCCAGAACCTGAAAGGCTTGGCGATTAGGTTTCGCGAAGGGTTAAACGAGTGCTGAAAGATTGAGTGTTTGGCGAATGGCCGACTCAAGGAAGGGTGTTGTCAGAAATTTCTCTTCGTGATGGCATCTGGTCAAGATCCCGAGCGAAGCTTGGCCGATGCCTATATAATCTCCGCCTTTCGTGGAGAACAGACCTTTATGCCAACGTCCTTTCTAGAAATTGTCGAGTTACCAGACGGCCGAATCGAGCTGCGCAGGGCTGAGGACGAGGGTTCTCTGGTTACTTTGGATTTCTCCGAGGATGCCAAGGCTTTCCTGCAAGGCCAGCACGTGGAAGTCGCCAAGGCGATGTTGAGCGTCGGTGTTCAGATGGCAGGACGCCTGGTTGAAGGCGAATTTGATAAGGAAGAGGGGCCACGGGTTCTTCATTGATCCCGCCCGTCGGATTCTGCCGATACCTCTACAGATTGGCTTCTCTATATCTATGGAGAAGCCCCGCGCTATTCAGCGCGCAGTGTTTATCAGTTAGCCCAGTCGAATATTCAGGCTTTGCGCATCCCCGGTACGGGCAGCGCTGATCAACTGTTGCCGCGACGAAGTACTCAACGGATTTAGCCAGCTGACAACCGTATGGCTGCGGCCAAGTCGCAAGGCTTCACAGGTCAACTGCTGAGCGCTCTGTGCGCCGCGCGGTTGCAGCAGCAGAATGCGTTCACGGTTCAGGCCAGCGTCCCGTAACCAAGCCTGGGTCAGGCTGGCGGGCGGGGCGATCAGTGTCAGCCAGCGTGCATCCTGATCCTGGCTCAGTTCCCTGAGAATCGGTGCCAGAAGGTTCAGGCAGTTCCCGGCCGCGCCGCGCAGTGATAGTTCGCTGAAGACTTCGGGCTCGGTGCTCCAGGGCGACTCGACCACGTCTTTCAGGATTGGCGCCAGCGGCTGCGCCATGAACGCCTCGAACAACGGTAGTTGGGCTTGCTGTGAGGTGTGTGGGAACTGCATAAAGCCTCCTTTAGCGGCGAATCACGCCGACACTCAAGCCTTCGATGACCAGTTCCTGATCTTTCAGGTTGACTTCGATAGGGGCGAATTCAGGGTTTTCGGCAATCAACCAGACCTTGCTGCCGTCGCGCTTGAAGCGCTTGACGGTCACTTCGTCACCGATCCGTGCCACCACGATCTGGCCATTGCGGGCTTCGCGGGTCGTATGGACGGCCAGCAGGTCGCCATCGAAAATGCCGACATCCTTCATGCTCATGCCATGGACCCGCAGCAGATAGTCGGCACGAGGGTGGAAGAACGAAGGGTTGATGTTGCAGGATTCTTCGATGTGCTGTTGGGCCAGGATCGGAGCACCCGCCGCCACTCGGCCGATGATCGGCAGCGTGGACTCGTCGGCCTTGGCTTCGAAGCCTGGGATGCGAATGCCGCGGGAGGCGCCGGGGGTCATTTCGATCGCCCCCTTGCGGGCCAGTGCCTTGAGGTGTTCTTCCGCCGCGTTGGGCGACTTGAAGCCCAGTTCCTGAGCGATTTCCGCGCGGGTCGGTGGGTAGCCGTTGTCTTCGAGGCAGCGTTTGATGAAGGCCAGAATCTCTGCTTGGCGTGGCGTCAGCTTTAGCATATTGATCGCTCTGTTTTTTTATACAGTGACTGGGATTATATACAGTGAACCAGTCTTGGCAATGCCCCTTTTTTTACCGGCCGCTGGACGGTCATTCTGCTCGCTGATTGAAGCGCCACTGTTGTATGGTTAAATAACTGACCGACCATTCCAAAAACGAACCGCCAGACTTGACAAGGCCTGGGCTGAAACGTATGTTTCAAACAAGTGTTTGTCAGGCGGAGTAGCCATGGCCCAGTCGGAAACCGTTGAACGCATTCTCGATGCTGCCGAGCAGTTGTTCGCGGAAAAAGGTTTCGCTGAAACCTCATTGCGTCTGATCACCAGCAAGGCCGGTGTCAATCTGGCGGCGGTGAATTATCACTTTGGATCGAAGAAGGCGCTGATTCAGGCGGTCTTCTCGCGTTTTCTCGGGCCGTTCTGCCTCAGTCTCGATAAAGAGCTGGAGCGCCGTTCGGCCAAGCCCGAGAACAAACCGACCCTTGAAGAGCTGCTGGAGATCCTCGTCGAGCAAGCCCTGGTGGTGCAGCCACGCAGTGGCAACGACCTGTCCATTTTCATGCGTTTGCTGGGGCTGGCCTTCAGTCAGAGCCAAGGGCACTTGCGTCGTTATCTGGAAGACATGTACGGCAAGGTTTTCCGCCGCTACATGATGCTGGTCAACGAGGCTGCACCGCGCATTCCACCGATCGAATTGTTCTGGCGCGTGCACTTCATGCTCGGTGCCGCGGCGTTCAGCATGTCGGGGATCAAGGCCTTGCGCGCGATTGCCGAGACCGATTTCGGCGTCAACACCTCCATCGAGCAAGTGATGCGTCTGATGGTGCCGTTCCTGGCCGCGGGCATGCGTGCCGAAACCGGCGTCACCGACACCGCCATGGCCACTGCACAGTTGCGTCCGCGCAGCAAATCGGCCCCGGTGGCCGCCAAGGTTTAACCACACACGGGTGGGCGCGGCAGCTGACATCCGCTAAGCTAGCCGCCCATGCCGACTCTCGTTCTGAACCCCCTCATTGATATCGCCGACCTGCCGGGCTCAGCCCATGGCGGCGAATTCGTGCGAGCCGGGTTTATCGTAATCAAGGAATTTCTATGACTGCTGGCCTGCAAGGCTCGTTGATGGTGGACGTCGCCGGTACCTGGCTGACGTCTGAAGATCGCCAATTGTTGCGTCAACCTGAAGTGGGCGGCCTGATCATTTTTGCCCGCAACATCGAACACCCGCGTCAGGTGCGCGAGTTGAGCGCTGCGATCCGCGCCATTCGTCCCGATCTGCTGCTGGCGGTGGATCAGGAGGGTGGTCGGGTTCAGCGGCTGCGTCAGGGCTTCGTGCGGTTGCCAGCCATGCGCGCCATCGCCGACAACCCGAATGCCGAATACCTGGCCGAACAGTGCGGCTGGATCATGGCGACCGAAGTGCTGGCGGTCGGTCTCGACCTGAGCTTCGCCCCGGTGCTGGACCTGGATTACCAGCGCAGCGCGGTGGTCGGAACCCGTTCGTTCGAGGGTGATCCCGAACGCGCCGCCTTGCTCGCCGGTGCATTCATTCGCGGCATGAACAGCGCCGGGATGGCCGCCACCGGCAAGCATTTCCCCGGTCATGGCTGGGCCGAGGCCGACTCCCATGTTGCGATTCCCAACGACGAGCGCAGCCTCGATGAGATCCGTGCCAACGATCTGGTGCCGTTCGCGCGATTGAGCAAGCAGCTGGCCGCCGTCATGCCGGCCCACGTTATTTATCCACAAGTCGATTCCCGGCCCGCTGGTTTCTCCCGCCGCTGGTTACAGGACATCCTGCGCGGCGAGTTGCAATTCGATGGCGTGATCTTCAGTGACGACCTGTCGATGGCCGGTGCGCATGTGGTGGGCGATGCTGCCAGTCGCATCGAAGCGGCATTGGCCGCCGGTTGTGACATGGGCCTGGTGTGCAACGACCGCGCGGCCGCCGAGCTGGCCTTGAGCGCCGCCCAGCGTTTGAAGGTCAAACCTTCGGCGCGTATTGCGCGGATGCGTGGGCAGGCGTATGCCAACACCGAATACCGTCAAGATCCGCGCTGGCTGACGGCCGTCGGCGCGCTCAAAGAAGCTCAATTGATTGATTAAGGACTTTTCGTTATGACGGTTTACGCGATTATCGGTGGCACCGGCTTGACTCAGCTCGAAGGCTTGAGCATTCGTCAGTCATTGGCGGTGGACACTCCTTACGGCGCGCCTTCGGCCGAGGTGCAGATTGGTGAATACGCTGGCAAGGAGGTGCTGTTTCTCGCGCGTCACGGGCACCCGCACCGCTTTCCGCCACATCAGGTGAACTACCGCGCCAACCTGTGGGCCTTGAAGCAGGCCGGTGCCGAAGCGATTCTTGCGGTCAATGCCGTGGGCGGGATTCATGCTGCGATGGGTACCGGGCACTTCTGCGTGCCGCATCAATTGATCGACTACACCAGCGGTCGCCAACACACCTATTTTGCCGATGACCTGGAACAGGTGACGCACATCGACTTCAGCTATCCCTACAGCGAACCCCTGCGTCAGCAATTGATTGCAGCGTTGGCGGTTGAAGGGGTTGGCTACAGCAGCCATGGCGTATATGCCTGCACCCAGGGCCCGCGTCTGGAAACAGTGGCTGAAATCGCGAGGCTGGAACGTGACGGCTGCGACATTGTCGGCATGACCGGTATGCCGGAAGCGGCACTGGCGCGTGAACTGGAACTGGATTACGCCTGCCTGGCGCTGGTGGTGAACCCGGCGGCGGGCAAGTCGACGGCAGTGATCACCATGGCCGAGATCGAGCAGGCATTACATGACGGGATGGGCAAGGTGAAGTCGACGTTGGCGCGGGTGCTTAAGGGTTAATCAGTCGTTACATCGAGTCGACCCCCATCGCGAGCAGGCTCGCTCCCTCATTAATTTTGTGTTGTCTCCATTATGGTGGGCAAACACAGATCCAATGTGGGAGCGAGCCTGCTCGCGATGGCGATTCTATAATCGCCGCTACTTGTCGATTTTTTCCGGCAACGGCGCAAACAACGCCTCGATATCATCACTCTGCAACTTCCAGTCCCCGGTCTTGCGCCCATCCAGCACGCCTGCGGCCAGATCGGACTTTTCCTTCTGCAGATGCTGAATCTTCTCCTCAACCGTGCCCCTGGCAATCATCTTGTAGACGAACACCGGTTTCTCCTGGCCAATGCGATACGCGCGATCCGTCGCCTGATTTTCCGTCGCCGGGTTCCACCAGGGGTCGTAGTGAATCACGGTATCGGCTTCGGTCAGGTTCAGGCCTACACCGCCAGCCTTCAAGCTGATCAGAAAGATCTGACGCTTGCCGCTCTGGAACTCCTTCACCGGCGTGCGCCGGTCGCGGGTCTGCCCGGTCAGGATCGCATACGCCACGCCGCGATTGTTCAGTTCGTCCTCGATCAGCGACAGCATTGAAGTGAACTGCGAGAACAGCAGAATCCGCCGACCTTCCTCGAACAACTCTTCAAGCATTTCCATCAGGCTGTCGAGTTTGCCGGAGGTGCTGCCGCGAGCGGGCAGGGCGGCATCGTTGACCAGGCGCAAATCACAACACACCTGACGCAGTTTCAGCAGCGCCTCAAGGATGATGATCTGGCTGCGCGCCACGCCCTTGCGGGTGATTTCGTCGCGGACTTTCTTGTCCATGGCCAGGCGCATGGTTTCGTATACGTCGCGCTGGGCTTCGTTGAGCTCGACCCAATGGATGATCTCGGTTTTCGGCGGCAGTTCGGTGGCCACCTGTTCCTTGGTCCGGCGCAGCAGGAACGGTTTGATCCGACCGTTCAGGTGTTGAAGTCTTACTTCGCTTGCGCGTTTTTCAATCGGAACGCGGTAATCGCGGTTGAAGCTTTTCACGTCACCGAGCCATCCCGGCAGCAGGAAGTGGAACAGTGACCACAGCTCGCCCAAGTGGTTTTCCAGTGGTGTGCCACTCAGGCACAGCCGCTGGCGAGCATTCAGCTCACGGGCCGCATGGGCGGCCTTGCTGTTGGGGTTTTTGATGTACTGAGCCTCATCCAGCACTAGCACGTGTAACGGCTGCGCGGCCAGGCGTTCGACGTCCTTGGGCAGCAGCGCATAGGTGGTCAGGATCAGGTCGTAATCGGCCAGATTGTCGAAATGCTTTTTGCGGCTGACACCGTACAGCGCCAGCACTTTGAGCTGCGGCGTGAAATGCGCCGCTTCGTCGAGCCAGTTGGGAATCAGGCTGGTGGGCATGACCACCATGCACGGCCGATCGAGGCGCCCGGCATTTTTCTCGCTGAGAACGTGCGCGAGGGTCTGTAGGGTTTTGCCCAGGCCCATGTCGTCCGCGAGAATCCCGCCGACTTCCAGTTGTCGCAACGACTGCATCCAGCTCAGGCCTTCCAGCTGATACGGGCGCAAGGTGGCATTCAAGCCTTCGGGCGCGGCGGCGGTGTGGTCCTTGATATCGCGCAGGCGCTGGGCAAAGGTGCGGATCTGCTCGCCACCTTCCCAGAGCAGCGGCAGGCCTTCCAGCGGGTTCAGTCGCGTGGCGTCGGCCTTGCTCAGGCGCAGCGTGGTTTCGCCGGGTTCTTGCAGATAAAACTCGCCGAGGGTGGCCAGCACCGGTTTCAGGCGGCCGAAGGGCAGGGCGACCTGCAAGGGGCCCTGGTCGGTGCTGCGGCGTTGCGGGATGTTCACCAGAATCAGTTCGTCGTCGCGACGTCGGGCGAGCCGTTCCGGGTTGAGGATCTCGGTGTGGGAGCGCATCAGGTTCAACAGGATCGGCAGCAGGCTCAGGCGTTCGCCGTTAACGATGATCCCCAGTTCCAGGTCGAACCAGTCTCGCTCCGGTGCCTGCTCGACGGTGGCGTACCAATCGTCCACGGCGGTCAGGTCGAAGCCGAAGTCCTCGTCGATCTGCAACTCCCAGCCTTGGGTGCGCAACTTCGGCAGCTCATTGAGGGTGAAGGTCAGCCAGGCGCTGTCGTTGACCATCTCGTAGAGTTCGCCGGCACTTTCCGGCAAAGCCTTGCTTTGTCGGGTGGCGACCTTGAAACCGAGAATTCGCAGCTGTTCCCTGTAGGTCTGTTCGACTTCCGGGTGACGTTTTATCCGCAACGTCTGCGTCTCCTGGCGGATCAGGATGTCGGCGTTCTTCTGTCCGCTGACGTATTCATCCAGGTAACTGAAGGACAGCGCCGCACGATGCTGGATATAACGCTGCATCTTGCCGTTACGCGGTTCGAAGGCGCTGAACTCGATGCTCGCCAGCCACAGGCGCGGCACCGGTTGCACGTTGTCCACCAAGACTTGCGGCGGCGCCTTGGGGCTACGGTTTTCCAGTACGGCCTGAAGTTTTTCCAGCAGTTCGGCGTCTTTTGCCGCGGCCGGGTATGCGAGGGTTTCCTGCACTTGCAGCAACACCGCGGCGCAATGTTTGCAGTTGCTGTGAACCGGGCAGGTGCACGTGGCGTCGATCATCAGCAAGGTGCCTTTGGCCGACTCGCGCAGGCGAATGGTCTGACGGTAAACGTTACCGCCAGAGCCTTCGCAACTGGCGGTGATGGTGGCGTCGCCAACTTCGACGATCCTGACGCGGTTTTCCAGCGCGTAGCGGCGGCCGCGCTCCAGGCTCTGTTCCTTGAATCGGCTGACCCAGGATGTTGCCAGGGGTTTGCTCAGGGTCGCGGAGGACATAAGGGCTTCAATCAGTCCGGAATTACATCGGGGGCTGGCCGAGGCGCAGGAGCGGTCAGTGAGGTGATCTTGATCAGCAGGCCCAGGTGACCGTTGTCGAGGAAGTTCAGATGGCCGTTCTTGGTGTGGCTTTCCTGTTTCAGGCGTTCGCTGGCGGTGACCATGCCGTTGGCGTCAATCTGATTGACCCAGAAGTCGGCGTCGACGTCGGTGAAACGCCCCAGTTTCAGGTTCAACGTGCCCTCGATCGGGAACTGGCCAAACTGTTCCTTGCCTTCGCTGATCGCCACTTTGCTGGCTTCTTCACCCAGGTTCTGTTGCCAGGCCTTGTGCAGCAACACTGTGTATTCGTTGCTGGCGGTGAGCTTTTCCACTTCGGTATTCAGGCTCGGCGTGCGAAAGCTGTCGGGGCTGATGCGTTGGGCGCCGGCAGCCCAGTCTTCCGGCGCGGCGCGGCTGACGATGGCGGGCACGGCGTTTTGCCGCACCAGAATCATTTCAACCTGATACAGATCATCGGCAAACGCCGTCGAGGCGAGCAACGACATTAACAGCGTCATCAACAAGGTCAGTGAGCGAAACAGGCGCATGCGGCGTCCTTCAAGCAGTGGTCGGAATGAGGCGCTCGAATAGCGCCTCTACAGTATTAAAGCGTTCTTCCGGGCGTTCCATCGGCACTTGGAATTTAAACATCGTGGCGCCTTCGAATTTGTAGCGTTTGGGCTGGCTCTGGATCAGCTTGATCAGTGTCAGCGGATCGACCGGGGTCTGTGCCGCGAACTCGATACGGCCGCCTTGCGGGCCGCCGTCGACTTTCTTGATGCCCAGCTGTTCGGCCTGCAATTTCAGCGCCGTGATCCGCACCAGGTTCTTGGTCGGCTCCGGCAGCAGGCCGAAACGATCGATCATCTCCACTTGCAGGTCCTTGAGGCCCTCCTCATCGGTGGCCGAGGCAATGCGTTTGTAGAGAATCAGGCGCGCATGAACGTCCGGCAGGTAGTCTTCTGGGATCAACGCCGGCACACGCAGATTGACTTCCGGGCCGCCACCCAGCGGTTGATCGAGGTTCGGCTGTTCGCCCTTGCGGATCGACTTCACTGCACGCTCGAGCATTTCCATGTACAGCGTGAAGCCCACGGCCTGGATCTGCCCGCTCTGCCCATCGCCCAGCAGTTCGCCGGCGCCACGGATTTCCAGGTCGTTGGTGGCGAGCACGAAGCCCGCGCCGAGGTCCTGGGTATTGGCGATCGCTTCCAGACGCTTTTCCGCGTCGGGAGTGATCTGTTGGCGCGGCGGTGTCAGCAGGTAAGCATACGCCTGGTGGTGGCTGCGACCGACCCGACCACGCAACTGGTGCAACTGGGCCAGGCCGAACTTGTCGGCGCGTTCGATGATGATGGTGTTGGCGCTCGGCACGTCGATGCCGGTCTCGATGATGGTCGAGGCAATCAGTACGTTGAAGCGCTTGTGGTAGAAGTCACTCATCACCTGTTCGAGTTCGCGCTCGCGCATCTGTCCGTGGCCGATGCCGATCCGCGCTTCCGGCACCAGTTCGGCGAGGTCGGCGGCGCATTTCTCGATGGTCTTCACGTCGTTGTGCAGGTAGTAGACCTGGCCGCCACGCAGCAACTCACGCAGCAGGGCCTCTTTGACCGTGCTCTTGTTCTGCTCCATGACGAAGGTGCGCACCGACAGACGACGGGCCGGTGGCGTGGCGATGATCGACAGGTCACGCATGCCCGACACCGCCATGTTCAGCGTGCGCGGAATCGGCGTGGCGGTCAGCGTCAGGATGTCGACTTCACTGCGCAGCGCCTTGAGCTGCTCTTTCTGACGGACACCGAAACGGTGTTCTTCGTCGATGATCACCAGCCCGAGATTTTTGATTTTGACGTCATCTTGCAGCAGCTTGTGTGTGCCAATGACGATGTCGATCTTGCCTTCGGCCAGGTCCGCGACCGCGGCGTTCACTTCCTTGGTCGACTTGAAGCGGCTCATCACCTCCACGCTCACCGGCCAGTCGGCGAAGCGGTCGCGGAAGCTGTTGTAGTGTTGCTGGGCGAGCAGGGTGGTCGGCACCAGAATCGCCACCTGACGACCGCCATGCACCGCAATGAACGCCGCGCGCATCGCCACTTCGGTCTTGCCGAAGCCGACGTCGCCGCAGACCAGGCGATCCATCGGTTTCGGCGCGAGCATGTCGGCGCGCACCGCTTCGATGGTGGTTTGCTGGTCCGGGGTTTCTTCGAACGGGAAACCGGCGCTGAAGGTCGCGTAATCGGCTTTCGGGTCGGCGAAGGCATAACCCTCGCGAGCGGCGCGGCGGGCATAGATGTCGAGCAACTCGGCGGCCACGTCGCGCACTTGTTCGGCGGCTTTGCGCTTGGCTTTCTGCCAGGTCTCGGAACCGAGGCGGTGCAGCGGCGCCAGGGCATCGTCGCTGCCGGTATAACGAGCGATCAAATGCAGGTTGGCTACCGGAACGTACAGCTTGGCGTTCTCGGCATATTCAAGGGTCAGGAATTCGGCGGCTTGATTGTCGATTTCCAGAATCGTCAGCCCCAGATAACGGCCGACACCGTGATCGATGTGCACCACCGGTGCGCCTTCGCGCAGTTCGGTGAGGTTTTTGATCACGGCATCGTTGTTGGCGTCGGCGCGCTTTTCGCGGCGACGGCGCTGCATCACGCGTTGACCGAACAATGGGCTTTCAGCGACCAGCGCCAGGGCTGGATCGTCCAGCACCAAGCCTTCGTCGAGCGGCGCGATGGTGATCGCCAGGCGCTCCTTGCTGGCGACAAAGTCCGGCCAGCTGTCGACGGTTTTCGGTCGCAGCTTCAAGCGTTCCAGCAACTCCAGCAGCACTTCACGACGGCCCGCGGATTCGGCGGTAAACAGCACGCGGCCAGGGAATTCGTCGAGGAAACCGGCCAGCGCCGCCAACGGCTGAGTGGCCTTGGCTTCAATGGCCAGGTTCGGCAGCGGCTGAGCCGGGAAGCGCTCGCGACCGACACCGGTTTCCACATCCTGTTGACTGGCAACCACACGCGGCCAGTTCTTCAGGCGGGCAAAGCAATCTTCCACGGGCAGGAACAGCTCGGCCGGTGGCAATAAAGGACGAGATGGGTCGACACGGCGCTCTTCGTAACGATTGCGCACATCGTTCCAGAAATTCTCTGCCGCCTGTTCGATGCCCGGCAAAGAGAACACTTGTGTGTCCTGGGGCAGATAGTCGAACAGCGTAGAGGTTTCGTCGAAGAACAGCGGCAAGTAGTACTCGATACCCGCCGGTGTAATCCCGCTGCTCAAATCCTGAAAGATCGGGCAGCGACGGAAGTCGACATCGAAACGCTCGCGAAAGCGCGCCTTGAAACGGGTGACCGCGTCCTTTTGCAGCGGGAACTCCCGCGCCGGCAGCAGGCGAACGGTGTCCACCTTGTCGATGGAACGCTGGTTTTCCGGATCGAAGGTGCGCAGGGTTTCGATTTCGTCGTCGAACAGATCGATGCGGAAGGGCAGTTTGCTGCCCATCGGGAACAGATCGATCAGTGAGCCGCGCACAGTGAACTCGCCGTGCTCGTATACGGTATCGACGTAGCGATAGCCGCTGGCCTCAAGCCGGCTGCGCATTTGCTCGACATCGAGCTTCTGGCCGACGTCCAGCACCAGGCTGCTGCCCAGCAGGAATTTGGTCGGCGCCAGGCGGTGCAGGGCCGTGGTGATCGGCACGACCAGAACGCCATGTGCCAGCTCGGGTAGCCGATACAGGCTGGAGATGCGCTGCGAGATGATGTCCTGGTGTGGCGAGAACAGGTCGTAGGGCAGGGTTTCCCAGTCGGGGAAATGCAGTACAGGCAAATCCGGGGCGAAGAAACTCAGCTCCTGTTCCAGCCGTTCGGCACTCTGGCTGTCGGCGGTCAGTAGCAGGGTAAAGCGCTTGGCAGCGCTGGCGGCCTCGGCAATGGCCAGGCTCAGGGCGGCACCGGGCAGGTTGCCCCAGTGCTGTTTACCTGCCGCGGCAGGGAGAAGCGGTAGACGCAGAACGGGCACGGAAGGTTGAGCTCCAAGCGTTGCGACAAAGTCGGCAATTGTAACGGTCTCGAGTGCCGGCTGTCAGTTGCAGACTGTGTCTATATACACAGGTTGGGCAAAATGTAGTGGTAATGACAAAAACTGGCGCTTTAATAGTGAAAATGTAGTGCCGAAACCGCTCAGTGTTACGGAGGGTTACGGACACGGCGGCGCTGTCGTCGAAAATTTGACAAGGCTGAAAGCCCCGGTTTTACTGGGCTGGCGCAGGGCGTGATTTTTTTGAACGGGATTTTGTTACCGCCCGTTCGACAGGCGCGCATTGCTACGGGAGGGACTCGGCGGCATAATGTAGCCCCTTTTTTCTGCCCCTACATGTGGAAGGTTCCCGTGACTCAGAAGCCCGACCAGTGTCTTGGTGAATGGATCGACCGTGAAGCACTCGCAGAAGCGATGATTCCGCTTATCGGTCAGCTCTACCGCAATAACAACGTGGTGAGCTCGATCTATGGCCGCAGTCTGATCAACCAGTCTGTCATCGCGATCCTCAAAGCTCACCGCTTTGCTCGCCATCGCCAGTCCGATGACAGCGAATTGTCCGTCCACGAAACATTCCCTCTGCTCAAGGCAATGAGCGAGCTCAAGCTCGGCGCTGCTTCGGTAGACCTGGGCAAGTTGGCCGTCAAGTTCAAGGCCGAAGGCAATGGCCGTACCGCCGAAGCGTTCGTCCGTGACGAACTGGCCGATGTGGTCGGCAAGCAGAATGGTTCCGGTCGTACCGGCACCGACGTTGTCCTGTATGGCTTCGGTCGTATCGGCCGTCTGCTGGCGCGCATCCTGATCGAGAAAACCGGTGGTGGCGACGGCCTGCGTCTGCGCGCCATCGTTGTCCGCAAGGGCGCCGAGAACGATCTGGTCAAGCGTGCCAGCCTGCTGCGTCGCGACTCGGTGCACGGTTCGTTCAATGGCACCATCACCATTGATGAAGCCAACAACACCATCACCGCCAACGGCAACCTGATCCAGGTTATCTACGCGAAGAACCCGACTGAAGTGGACTACACCCAGTACGGCATCAAAAATGCGCTGCTGGTGGACAACACCGGTGTATGGCGTGACGCCGAGGGCTTGGGCCAGCACCTGGCCTGCCCGGGTATCGACCGCGTTGTTCTGACCGCGCCTGGCAAAGGCAAGCTGAAGAACATCGTTCACGGCATCAACCACGGTGAAATCACCGCTGACGACAAGATCGTGTCCGCCGCTTCCTGCACCACCAACGCCATCGTGCCGGTGCTGAAGGCTGTGAATGACAAGTTCGGCATCATCAACGGTCACGTCGAAACCGTTCACTCGTACACCAACGACCAGAACCTGATCGACAACTTCCACAAAGGCGATCGTCGTGGCCGTAGCGCCGCGCTGAACATGGTCATCACCGAGACTGGTGCTGCCACCGCTGCCGCCAAGGCGCTGCCTGAGCTGGCCGGCAAGCTGACCGGTAACGCGATCCGTGTTCCGACGCCGAACGTGTCGATGGCCATTCTCAACCTGAACCTTGAGAAAGCCGCTACCCGTGAAGAGATGAACGAGTACCTGCGCTACATGGCGCTGCACTCCGATCTGCACAAGCAAATCGACTACGTCAATTCGCAGGAAGTGGTTTCCACCGACTTCGTTGGCTCGCGCCACGCAGGCGTTGTGGACGCTGAAGCGACTATCGTTCAGGACAACCGCGTTGTTCTGTACGTCTGGTACGACAACGAGTTCGGTTACAGCTGCCAGGTCGTTCGCGTGATGGAAGACATGGCCGGTGTAAACCCGCCAGCGTTCCCGCGCTAAGCCTTAGCCGCACATGAAAACGCCCCGACTTCGGTCGGGGCGTTTTTGTTTGTGCGTTCGGCGAGGGCGCAATCTGCCGGGAGAACGTCCTGGCATCAGGATAATCAGGGCGCGAAACGTGTGGGAGCGGGCTTGCTCGCGAAGGCGGAGTATCAGTCGGCATCAATTTTGAAGGGGCTGGCCTCTTCGCGAGCAAGCCCGCTCCCGCATGGGTTGTGCTTAACTGACTGGCATCAGGCATCAGGCCTGTTTTAGTCGCCGGTTAGCCGCAAGCCTTCATGTCGACGGGGCCGACAAACTCGTTGCCGCGACCCATCACGCACGCCACGCTCTGGTTGCGCTGACGTTCCCAGGCCTGAACCGGGTAGGTCTTGTCCCAGGCTTCGTATAATTGGCGATCCTGTTTCGAAAGGCGCAAGCCGTACTGCTTACTCATGTAGAAATACGTCCGGGCGATCATGCCGCGAATGGAAGGGCGGGGCATGACCTTCTTCGCCTTGAAGTCTACTTGAGTCAGGCACGAGCCGTACTGGCCCGATTGAACGGGCAGCCAGCCGAAACTGAAATTGCTGCGATCGCCATTCACCTCGCCGATGCTTGGCACCAGATTGTGCAGGTCGGCCTCGGCTTTTTGATAGGTCGGGTCGTAGCGCGTGCAGTTCTTGCGACCGCCTTGTTGCCAGCACTCGCGTTGATGGCCGATCTGCCAGGCCGGGACAATGTGCTCCCACTCGATGCGCGAGGCGCGCTTGGCGTTTTTGCGTGGCACATAACCACATGCGGCGAGATTCACACGGTTGCCGGTGTATTTGCAGCCGCAATAAAACTCGGTGGATTGCGGAGCGTACAGCTTCCAGGCGACTTTCTTGGCTTCGTCGAAGGTACGTGGGGCGCCAGCCTGGGCGCCGAGGGTGATGAGCAAAAACAGTAAAGCAGACCAGCGGACACTCATCGACTCAATCTTCCTTCGGCACTACCCAGAAAATCTGCACACCGCCATCGTCGCGATGGGCGAGGGTGACGTTGTCGTTCTCGTCGATTTCTTCGAGCAGGCGTTCCCACTCATCCACGGGTTCGTCCGGAAGACGGAAGATCAGCGCTGCTTTGGCTTTCTGGGCGGTGGGGGAATTGATGATTTTCTGAACGCGCATACCCAGGCGTTCATAGGTGTCAGGAGAGTCAGAGGTAGTGGCCACGGAATTATCCTTATTTAACTGTACGGGCATACAGTATTTAACTGTAAGCATTTTCGCAACTGCTTAAAGTTCAAGAAAATCCTCTGACAGTAGTTTTTCCGTTTGATGTAGGGCGGTGGGAAGTTTTTTGTCGGAAGAGGTCGTGAGCCGCTCGCCAAGGCTGGCGAGTGGTAAGCGTGGTGCCCAACCGGAACAGGTCGGGCGAGGGCGAGGGCGAGTCAGTATTCCCAGAACATCCGTTGCAGCTCTTTGCCGTTGAGCAAGTCGCCTTGCGATATCGAAAATCAGTGCTAAAGAAACCCGCACACAGGTCGATGCTCCTTCAAGGATTTTTTCTCAAGGAGTTCACATGTCGTTTACCATCGGTTTTCCCAATGCAGGTGCTATCACTATCGCGGGCAAGTCCCCGGCGACCATCAACGCCTTGAGTGAAGCGACCTCCGACGCCTCTGCCCAATCGCTGGGTGAAGAGAAGGACAGCGACAACCAGGTCAGAACCGGTGGCGGTGCAGGGGCTCAGGGCGAAACCAAATCCGAGAAAACCAGCAGTCAAAGTATTGCGGTGCAGGTGCTGCTCAAGCGCATGCAGGAACTGCAGCAGCAACTGCGCGAACAGCAGCAACAACTGGCAGCCGCTCAAGCCGCGAATTATCCGACCCCGGAAGCCAAGTCCACCGCTGTCATGACGATACAGGGGCAAATCGCCAATACCAGCGGGGCGCTCGCGCAAGTGACGGGCAGTTTGGTGAAAGAGCTGGCCAAGGATTCCAGCAGTGGCGGTCTGGTCAGCACCACGGCGTGAGGTAAAACGGTTGGTTTTTGCCAACCGAGACACAGAACGGGTCGTTGACAAAACTCGACAGGGTTCGCATAGTTCGGTCTACGCAAACGTTTGCGTGGTCGCCGTCGATGGCCTGATCCATTGATGATCCAGCGCAAGCGTTGCTCAGAATAATCATAAGATCGGAGTGAACCCATGAAGCTGCCATTCGCTGGACGTCTTCTCGCTGTCGCTATGCTGGCGGCCGCATCCGCCGCTTTACCTGTCTCTTCGGCGTTCGCCGAAACCCCTGAAAAACCTAAAGTCGCACTGGTCATGAAATCCCTGGCCAACGAATTCTTCCTGACCATGGAAGACGGCGCCAAGGCCTACCAGAAAGACCACTCCGGCGACTTCGAACTGATCTCCAACGGCATCAAGGACGAAACGGATACGGCTGGCCAGACGCGCATCGTCGAGCAAATGATTTTGTCCAAAGTCAATGCATTGGTCATTGCCCCGGCTGACTCCAAGGCCATGGTCCCGGTCATCAAGAAAGCAGTCGATGCCGGCATCACCGTGATCAACATCGATAACCAGCTGGACCCGGCCGTCGTCAAAAGCAAAAACATCACCGTTCCGTTCGTAGGTCCGGACAACCGCAAAGGCGCACGCCTGGTGGGTGAATACCTGGCCAAAGAACTGAAGGCCGGTGATGAGGTCGGCATCATCGAAGGCGTTTCCACCACCACCAACGCCCAGCAGCGCACGGCGGGCTTCAAGGATGCGATGGAAGCGGCGCAGATCAAAGTCGTGTCCCTGCAGTCTGGCGATTGGGAAATCGACAAGGGCGGCAAGGTAGCCTCGGCGATGCTCAGCGAATACCCGAACATCAAAGCCCTGCTGGCCGGCAACGACAGCATGGCTGTCGGCGCGGTATCTGCCGTACGTGCAGCGGGCAAGGCCGGCAAGGTGCAAGTGGTCGGTTATGACAACATCAATGCGATCAAGCCAATGCTCAAGGACGGTCGCGTCCTGGCCACCGCCGACCAGTTTGCTGCCCGGCAAGCGGTGTTCGGCATCGAGACCGCGCTGAAAATCATCAAAGGCGAGAAAGTCGACAGCGGTACCAACGGCGTCATCGAAACCCCAGTAGAGCTGGTTACCAAGTAGTCCTTCTGGCGACACAACGGTGCTCGCCTCTTGAGGCGAGCACATGGAGAGTTTTTATGTCCGTTTGCGCCCCGAACGCTGTCCTCTCGGTCAGCGGTATCGGCAAGACCTACGCCCAACCCGTCCTGACCGGCATTGACCTGACGCTGATGCGCGGTGAAGTGCTGGCGCTGACCGGCGAGAATGGCGCCGGTAAAAGCACGCTGTCGAAAATCATTGGCGGACTGGTCGAGCCGACCACCGGCCAGATGCAATTCCAGGGGCAGGATTACCGTCCCGGCAGCCGGAGCCAGGCCGAAGAGCTGGGCATCCGCATGGTCATGCAAGAACTCAATCTGTTGCCGACGTTGTCGGTGGCGGAAAACCTGTTCCTCGACAACCTGCCCAGTCACGGTGGCTGGATCAGCCGCAAGCAATTGCGCAGGGCGGCGATCGAGGCCATGGCCCAGGTCGGCCTCGACGCCATCGACCCGGACACCCTGGTCGGTGAGCTGGGTATCGGCCACCAGCAAATGGTGGAGATCGCCCGCAACCTGATCGGCGATTGCCATGTGCTGATCCTCGACGAGCCGACCGCGATGCTCACGGCCCGTGAAGTCGAAATGTTGTTTGAGCAGATCACTCGCCTGCAGGCTCGCGGCGTGTCGATCATCTACATTTCCCACCGCCTTGAAGAACTGGCGCGGGTGGCCCAGCGCATCGCGGTATTGCGCGACGGCAACCTGGTCTGCGTCGAGCCGATGGCCAATTACAACAGTGAGCAACTGGTCACCCTGATGGTCGGCCGTGAATTGGGCGAACACATCGACATGGGGTCGCGCAACATCGGCGCACCAGCCTTGACGGTCAAAGGGCTGACTCGCTCCGACAAAGTCCGCGACGTGTCCTTCGAAGTGCGCGCCGGCGAGATTTTCGGGATTTCCGGTTTGATCGGGGCAGGGCGCACCGAGTTGCTGCGCCTGATCTTCGGTGCCGATACAGCCGACAGCGGCACCGTCGCGCTAGGGGCGCCGGCTCGGGTGGTGAATATTCGTTCGCCGGCCGACGCGGTCGGTCATGGCATCGCGCTGATCACCGAAGATCGCAAGGGCGAAGGCCTGCTGCTGACGCAATCGATCAGCGCCAACATTGCCCTGGGCAATATGCCGGTGATTTCCAGCGGCGGCTTCGTCAACAACGCTGACGAGATGGCGCTGGCCCAGCGTCAGATCGACGCCATGCGCATTCGCAGCTCCAGCCCGACGCAATTGGTCTCGGAGCTGTCCGGCGGCAATCAGCAGAAAGTCGTGATCGGTCGCTGGCTGGAGCGCGACTGCACAGTGTTGCTGTTCGACGAGCCGACCCGTGGCATCGACGTCGGCGCCAAGTTCGACATCTATACGTTGCTCGGTGAGTTGACCCGTCAGGGCAAAGCGCTGGTGGTGGTGTCCAGCGACCTGAGGGAATTGATGCTGATCTGCGACCGCATCGGTGTGCTGTCGGCAGGGCGTCTGATCGACACCTTCGAGCGTGACAGCTGGACCCAGGATGATTTGCTTGCCGCCGCTTTCGCCGGCTACCAAAAACGTGATGCGTTGCTCAACGAAGCAGCGCCTAGGGATCTTCCATGAATACTGCAACTCTGGTCGGCAAACGTAGCGGCAATTTTTATGGCCTCGGCACTTACCTGGGCCTGGCCGGTGCCTTGCTGGCGATGGTCGCGCTGTTCTCGGTGCTGAGCAGCCATTTCCTGTCTTACGACACCTTCAGCACCCTGGCCAACCAGATTCCCGATTTGATGGTGCTGGCGGTCGGCATGACCTTCGTATTGATCATCGGCGGAATCGATTTGTCAGTCGGTTCAGTGCTGGCGCTCGCGGCGTCGACGGTCAGCGTGGCGATCCTCGGCTGGGGCTGGAGCGTGTTGCCGGCGGCGTTGCTGGGTATGGGGGCTGCGGCACTGGCTGGCACCCTCACCGGTTCGATCACCGTGGCGTGGCGGATTCCGTCGTTCATCGTGTCCCTCGGGGTGCTGGAAATGGCGCGGGGGCTGGCGTATCAGATGACCGGTTCGCGCACCGCGTACATCGGTGATGCGTTCGCTTGGCTGTCCAACCCGATTGCATTCGGCATCTCGCCGTCATTCATCATTGCCTTGCTGATTATCTTCATTGCCCAGGCCGTGCTGACGCGTACGGTGTTCGGTCGTTACCTGATCGGCATCGGCACCAACGAAGAGGCGGTGCGTCTGGCAGGGATCAATCCGAAGCCCTACAAGATCCTGGTCTTCAGTCTGATGGGGCTGCTGGCCGGTATCGCTGCGCTGTTTCAGATTTCTCGCCTGGAAGCGGCGGACCCGAATGCCGGTTCCGGTCTGGAGCTGCAAGTGATCGCCGCGGTGGTGATCGGCGGCACCAGCCTGATGGGCGGGCGCGGTTCGGTTATCAGCACGTTCTTCGGCGTCTTGATTATTTCCGTACTGGCGGCCGGTCTGGCGCAGATCGGCGCGACCGAACCGACCAAACGCATCATCACCGGTGCGGTTATCGTGGTGGCGGTGGTGCTCGATACTTATCGCAGTCAGCGCGCAAGCCGGCGGACCTGAGTCATGGCAACGATCAAGGATGTAGCGGCACTCGCGGGCATTTCCTACACCACGGTTTCCCATGTGGTGAACAAGACGCGGCCGGTCAGTGAGGAAGTGCGGATCAAGGTCGAGGCGGCAATCAAAAGCCTCGACTACGTGCCCAGCGCCGTGGCCCGCTCGTTGAAAGCGAAAACCACCGCGACCATCGGCCTGCTGGTGCCCAACAGCCTCAACCCTTACTTCGCCGAGTTGGCCCGTGGCATCGAGGATTACTGCGAGCGCAACGGCTATTGCGTCATCCTCTGTAATTCCGACGACAACCCGGACAAGCAGCGTAGCTACCTTCGCGTACTGCTGGAAAAACGCATCGACGGTTTGATCGTTGCGTCTGCCGGTGGTGACAGCGGCCTGGCTGAAGGCCTGGCGGGCGTGCGCACGCCGATGGTGATCGTCGACCGTGATCTGGAAGGCGTCGATGCGGACCTGGTGCGTATCGATCACGAATACGGCGCCTATCTGGCGACCCGGCACTTGCTGGAGCTGGGGCATCGGGACATTGCCACGATTGGCGGGCCGGCGAGTACCAGCGTGGCGCAGATGCGTCTGGCCGGATATTGCCGCGCCTTGAAAGAGGCGGGCGTCGAAGTGCCGCGCGAGCGCATGCTGGAAAGCGATTTCACCAGCACCGGCGGTTACAACGCCGCTGCGATCCTGCTGGAAAGGAATCCGCCCAGTGCGATCTTCGCCGGTAACGACATGATCGGCATCGGTGTGTTGCGCGCCGCTGCCGAGCGCAATATTCGCGTGCCCACCGAGCTGTCGGTGATCGGTTTCGACGATATCCAGATGAGCCGTTATGTCTATCCGGCGTTGACCACCGTGGGCCAGTCGATCCTGCGGCTTGGCGAGATGGCGGCCGAGGTGCTGCTGCGCCGGATTGCCGCGCCGGATCTGGCGACCGATCAGCGCATCGTGACGCCCAGTATTGTCCTGCGAGAATCGACCGCGCCGCTGGCCGGTGTGTTTGACCAATACCGCTGAAATCGAATTGATGAGTAGTGATGTATGCCAGCAAAAGTAGTGGTAATAGGCAGCCTGAACATGGACCTGGTGACCCGGGCGCCACGGCTGCCCCGTGGTGGTGAAACGCTGATAGGCCAGTCGTTTTCCACGGTTTCCGGTGGCAAGGGCGCGAACCAGGCCGTGGCCGCGGCGCGTCTGGGGGCGCAGGTGTCGATGGTCGGTTGTGTCGGCAGTGATGCCTATGGCGACGCGCTGCGCGGAGCGTTGTTGGCCGATCAGATCGATTGCCAGGCAGTCAGTACTGTCGAAGATTCCAGCGGTGTGGCGTTGATCGTGGTCGATGACAACAGTCAGAACGCGATTGTGATTGTTGCCGGCGCCAATGGTGCGCTGACCCCCGAGGTGATCGACCGTTTCGACAGCGTGTTGCAGACGGCGGATGTGATCATCTGTCAGCTGGAAGTGCCGGATGTCACGGTCGGCCATGCCTTGAAGCGCGGCCGTGAGCTGGGCAAAACCGTGATCCTCAATCCGGCGCCGGCCAGTCGCCCGCTGCCAGCGGATTGGTACGCGGCCATCGATTACCTGATCCCCAACGAAAGCGAAGCCTCGGCCTTGAGCGGTTTGCCCGTGGACTCCCTGAGCACTGCCGAAATCGCCGCGACCCGGTTGATCGCCATGGGTGCCGGCAAAGTGATCATTACCCTCGGCGCTCAGGGATCGCTGTTTGCCAATGGCACACGCTTGGAGCATTTCCCGGCGCCGAAAGTGAAGGCGGTCGATACCACTGCGGCCGGTGACACGTTTGTCGGTGGTTTCGCCGCGGCCCTGGCGGCCGGCAAAGGCGAGGCCGAGGCGATCCGTTTCGGTCAGGTCGCCGCTGCGCTGTCGGTCACCCGGGCCGGCGCGCAACCTTCGATTCCCACCTTGTCTGACGTACAGGCCTTTAAAACACCATGAAAAAGACACCTTTGCTCAACGTCGCGCTGTCGCGGCTGATCGCGTCTCTGGGCCATGGCGACATGATCGTGATCGGCGATGCCGGTCTGCCCGTACCGCCCGGCGTCGAATTGATCGATCTGGCCTTGACCCACGGCATTCCGGATTTCGTCAGTACCTTGAAAGTCGTGCTCAGCGAAATGCAGGTCGAAAGCCATGTGCTGGCCCATGAGATTCTGGACAAGAAACCGTCGGCCTTGAGCACACTGGATGAACTGAATGCCGAAGGCGCGGTTGGCCGGCGCGAACTGCTCGGTCATGAGCAATTCAAAGCGCTCAGCCGACAAGCACGGGCGATTGTTCGTACAGGCGAATGTCAGCCGTACTGCAACATTGTGTTGGTGGCTGGCGTAACGTTCTAACTTTCCGTTCTTCCCACGCACAAGGAGTGCGCTATGCACCGCTATGCCCAGAAACTGCACCACCTGCTTCGGAGTCTGCTGCTTTTGTCCCTGATTACTGCAACAAGCGCCCAGGCAGCGGAAAAGATCGACTTGATCATCGACACCGATCCGGGGGCCGACGATGTGGTCGCCTTGCTGTTTGCCCTGGCCTCGCCGGAAGAACTGAACATTCGTGCACTGACCACCGTCGCTGGCAACGTGCGCCTGGACAAGACCTCGCGTAACGCGCGTCTGGCCCGCGAATGGGCGGGCCGCGAAGAGGTGCCTGTTTACGCGGGCGCACCGAAACCGCTGATGCGCACGCCGATCTATGCCGAGAACATCCACGGCAAGGAAGGCCTGTCGGGTGTCACCGTGCATGAGCCGAAGAAAGGCCTGGCCGAAGGCAGCGCGGTCAACTATCTGATCGATACCCTGAAAGCCGCCAAACCCCACAGCATCACCATCGCCATGCTCGGGCCACAGACCAACCTGGCCCTGGCGTTGATCCAGGAACCTGAAATCGTTCAGGGCATCAAGGAAGTGGTGATCATGGGCGGTGCGCACTTCAACGGCGGCAACATCACCCCGGTGGCCGAATTCAACCTGTTCGCCGACCCACAGGCGGCGGAAGTGGTGCTGAAAAGCGGCGTCAAGCTGACTTATTTGCCGCTGGACGTGACCCACAAGATCCTCACCAGTGAAGCGCGCCTGAAGCAGATCGCCGCTCTGAACAACAATGCCAGCAAACTGGTGGGCGATATTCTCAACGAATACGTCAAGGGCGACATGGAGCACTACGGTATTCCGGGAGGCCCGGTGCATGACGCCACGGTCATCGCTTACCTGCTCAAACCGGAGCTGTTCACCGGTCGTTCGGTCAACGTAGTGGTTGATAGCCGCGAAGGGCCGACCTTTGGCCAGACCATTGTCGACTGGTATGACGGCCTGAAGGCGCCGAAGAATGCCTTCTGGGTTGAAAATGGCGACGCTCAGGGCTTCTTCGACCTGCTGACCCAGCGGCTGGCTCGCCTGAAGTAAGCCGTATGCCCCGCAGGTGCCCGCCTGCGGGGTTTTTACGCTTACTCGGTTTCTGTTGCGCCCATATAGTCGGCGGGGTACTTCTCGAGTACCTGTGCGATGAAGGTCTGGGCGGCTTGCGTCCCCAGTTCCTTGACCAGCAAATCGATACCAATGATTGCCAACTCTTCCGGGGTGCCCGGGCTGTAAGAGCTGTGGCCCTGTGGCCACTTGATAGTGATGTTGGCGTCGATGCTTACGGTGGTCATGATGGCGCTCGTGAAATCGAGATGTCTGAGTGTCGAGTTAACCATTTTGCGGGACGTTTGGCACTCCGACTTAGGCATGAAGGGAGGGCTATGCGACACTTGGTCTTTGACGAATTTTCAAGGACTGTGCTGTGCAGATCGATTTGAACACTCCTGACGGCTTGACCCTTGAGGCGGTGCGTCAGCTACTGGCCTCTGCCAGCGATGATGAGCACACCCAGCTGCGGGTCACCAAGGGCGGCATCGCCTACATTTCGTCGGGTGTCGTGGGCGGTACTGATATCGACGGGCTGCTGTTTCGCCTGGAAACATGGGCCAAGGGCTCGGGTTATGTCGGATTGGTCGCGGCCAGCGACGAAGTCTGGGTCATGCAGATATTTAATGCGCTGAAAGAAAACTGGCCGAATCCGCCGTTCGACTACATCGACGTCTATTGAGCGCTGTTCATATTTAGTCACGATTGCGGGATGAACGGCAGGGTGATGCTCAGGCAAACTCGCCGCTTGTCCAGGCCGAGGGCAGGGTGATAGCGCCGGTCTTGAAACCAAACACCAAAATGGCGGTCGCACGATCTCAGCTTAACTATTGAAAAAAGGAGGCTTCATGCCTTGGAAGCTCGCGTCATTGGGTACTTTGTTGGCTGCCACGCTGCTGGCTGGTTGCAGCAGTACGTCCACCGAGTCGGTAAAGGACCCGGTGGCGACCGATACCGGCCACAGCCGTTGTGAAGCAAAGGCTGCCGAATTCACCCTTGGCAAAAAGGCTTCGCCCGAACTGCTGGAGCAGGCACGCACCCGTGCAGGCGCGCAGAATGCCCGGTTCCTCAAGCCCGATGACATGGTGACCCTGGAGTACCGCTCCGATCGCCTGAACCTGAACACCGATAACAACCTGGTGGTCACTCGCGTCAACTGCGGCTGATTGCTGCAGGCTTTTGTTTCATCCATAAAAAAACCCCGTCACATGGACGGGGTTTTTTAGTGCGCCAGAAAATTACTCTGGGCGAACTTGTGCAGCTTGCATACCCTTTTGGCCTTTCTCAGCCACGAAGGAAACGGTTTGGCCTTCTTTCAGGCTTTTGAAACCGTCGCTTTCGATAGCTTTGAAGTGTACGAACAGGTCGTCACCGCCACCTTGAGGAGTGATGAAGCCGAAGCCTTTTTCATCGTTGAACCATTTAACGGTGCCGGTTTGGCGATTAGACATGGTGTATCTCCAAGAAACATATATTTTCAGTAGTACTGTGCTGCTCAGGCCAACTGGGCACACCGGAGTATCATAGTCGAAATGTTCGCTTTGGGAGCCCCCCGGCCGTGCTGTTTGCCCTGCAGTCGCGTTCTCTTTGTTGCTATGTGTGGCTGAAAGCCCCGTTTTAAAAGGCTTTCAGCCGAAAGTAAAGACAATAAAAAAAGCTGTAAAACCTGCATATTTTGTACGAAAAAGCTGTTTTCAGAGGCTTTTCATCAGCTCTCAAGGCCTTCAAAGCGTTCTGTGGGGCTTATTTTTTCGCCTTCTCATCGGCTTTGCAGGAGGCAATTTTAGTCAGTGCTTTTTGTTTCAGTGCGTCACTGGCGGTGTTGTCCATCAATGACTGGATGTCGCTGGCCGGGTACGATTTGATCGCATCAGCACCGCATGCACAGTGAGCTTTTGCAGCCGCAGCGCCAATCTGCGGGGAAGCAGCTTGTGTGCACTGCGCCATGTACTTCTCGCGCTCGCCCTTCGGCCAGTCGGCATGAGCAGTCAGCGGCAGCAGCAGGACGACGGGTGCGACGACGGCAAATAAACGATTCAGACGCATGCTGAGATGCTCCTTTTGGGTCAATGTCTTTTATCTGATGGGTGACGCGGGGTTCAAGTTCAGCACTCTGGCATAAAAAGCCTGATTTGCCCCAGCAGAAAACCCCGGTGCATCGACGACCGTTCATCTGTGCTAGCATGCCCTGCTCGGGCGTTTGCAGGCTCCGGATGACCTTCAGTCCCGGTAGCGGCAGAGGCGCGAATAACCCTGATTTGAATCCCAGTCACTCTGGTTCGGTTTTCCGGTTGGCCGCAAGGCTCCTGCCGCTGTAAGGCAGGCGTTCGTTATTGAATGGCCTGGACCGGATCTTGTACTGGCTCATCCCAACCCACGTGACCTTTGGTAGGGG
Source organism: Pseudomonas sp. B21-015 (assembly GCF_024749285.1). Classification (NCBI taxonomy): domain Bacteria; kingdom Pseudomonadati; phylum Pseudomonadota; class Gammaproteobacteria; order Pseudomonadales; family Pseudomonadaceae; genus Pseudomonas; species Pseudomonas sp. B21-015. The sequence goes on along the minus strand of NZ_CP087196.1, from coordinate 4,348,280 downwards.
TCACCACTAGGAGAGGAGGCGCCATGCCAACTATTACTCTTCCCGATGGCAGTCAACGTTCATTCGATCACCCGGTTTCCGTAGCCGAGGTCGCCGCATCCATTGGTGCCGGTCTGGCCAAGGCCACCGTGGCCGGCAAGGTCAATGGCAAGCTGGTCGACGCCAGCGATATCATCGACAGCGATTCCTCGCTGCAAATCATTACGCCAAAGGATGAAGAGGGGCTGGAGATCATTCGCCACTCTTGCGCCCACCTGGTTGGCCACGCGGTCAAGCAGTTGTACCCGACGGCCAAGATGGTCATCGGCCCGGTCATCGAAGAAGGCTTCTATTACGACATCGCCTTCGAGCGTCCTTTCACGCCCGACGACCTGGCCGCCATCGAACAGCGCATGCAGCAGCTGATCGAGAAAGATTACGATGTGATCAAAAAAGTCACTCCGCGCGCCGAAGTGATCGAAGTGTTCAAGGCCCGCGGCGAAGACTACAAGCTGCGTCTGGTCGAAGACATGCCGAACGAGCAGGCCATGGGCCTGTACTATCACGAAGAATACGTCGACATGTGCCGTGGCCCGCACGTGCCGAACACGCGCTTCCTGAAATCCTTCAAGCTGACCAAGCTGTCTGGCGCCTACTGGCGTGGCGATGCCAAGAACGAGCAATTGCAGCGCGTTTACGGCACCGCATGGGCGGACAAGAAGCAGCTGGCGGCTTACATTCAGCGCATCGAAGAAGCTGAAAAACGCGATCACCGCAAGATCGGCAAGCGCCTGGGCCTGTTCCACACCCAGGAAGAGTCGCCGGGCATGGTGTTCTGGCACCCGAACGGCTGGACTCTGTACCAGGTGCTCGAGCAGTACATGCGCAAGGTTCAACGCGACAACGGTTATCTGGAGATCAAGACTCCACAAGTCGTTGACCGCAGCCTGTGGGAGAAATCCGGGCACTGGGCCAACTACGCCGACAACATGTTCACCACCCAGTCGGAAAACCGCGACTACGCCATCAAGCCGATGAACTGCCCTTGCCACGTGCAGGTGTTCAACCAGGGCCTGAAAAGCTACCGCGAGCTGCCAATGCGTCTGGCCGAGTTCGGTGCCTGCCACCGTAATGAACCGTCGGGTGCGCTGCACGGCATCATGCGCGTTCGTGCCTTCACTCAGGACGATGCTCACATCTTCTGTACTGAAGAGCAGATGCAGGCCGAATCCGCCGCGTTCATCAAGCTGACCATGGACGTTTATGCCGACTTCGGCTTCAAAGACGTCGAGATGAAGCTGTCCACTCGTCCGGAAAAACGCGTTGGTTCCGACGAACTGTGGGATCGCGCCGAAGCTGCACTGGCTGCAGCCCTTGATAGCGCTGGCTTGCCGTACGATTTGCAGCCAGGCGAGGGCGCGTTCTACGGTCCGAAGATCGAGTTCTCGCTGAAAGATTGCCTCGGTCGCGTCTGGCAGTGTGGTACCCTTCAGCTCGATTTTAACCTGCCTGTCCGTCTGGGAGCCGAATACGTCTCCGAAGACAACAGTCGCAAGCACCCGGTGATGTTGCACCGGGCGATCCTGGGTTCCTTCGAGCGCTTCGTCGGAATTCTGATCGAGCACTACGAGGGTGCATTCCCTGCGTGGCTGGCGCCGACCCAGGCAGTGATTATGAATATCACTGATAAACAAGCCGATTTTGCCGCCGAGGTTGAAAAAACTCTCAACGAAAGCGGGTTTCGTGCCAAGTCTGACTTGAGAAATGAAAAGATCGGCTTTAAAATCCGCGAGCATACTTTGCTCAAGGTTCCCTATCTCTTGGTTATCGGAGATCGGGAAGTCGAGATGCAGACTGTCGCTGTGCGTACTCGTGAAGGTGCTGACCTGGGCTCGATGCCCGTCGCCCAGTTCGCTGAGTTTCTCGCGCAAGCGGTTTCCCGGCGTGGTCGCCCAGATTCGGAGTAATTATTATTAAGCGTGAAATGAGACAAGATAAACGAGCTGCACCGAAAGCCCCGATCAACGAGAATATCTCGGCACGCGAGGTTCGGTTAATTGGGGCTGAAGGTGAACAGCTTGGGATTGTGTCAATTGAAGACGCGCTTCTTAAGGCTGAAGAGGCCAAGCTGGATCTGGTGGAAATTTCCGCCGATGCAGTACCCCCTGTTTGCAAACTGATGGACTACGGCAAATCGATCTTCGAGAAGAAGAAGCAGATTGCCGCAGCCAAGAAAAACCAGAAGCAGATTCAGGTTAAAGAAATCAAGTTTCGTCCAGGGACGGAGGAAGGGGATTACCAGGTAAAACTGCGCAACCTGGTACGTTTCCTGAGTGACGGGGACAGGGCCAAGGTATCCTTGCGATTCCGCGGCCGTGAGATGGCCCACCAGGAGCTGGGGATGGAACTCCTCAAGCGAGTTGAAGGTGACTTGCTCGAGTACGGTTCGGTCGAACAGCATCCTAAGATGGAAGGACGCCAGCTGATCATGGTCATCGCCCCGAAAAAGAAGAAGTAATCAACAGGGCACGGCAGGCCTTCTGATTATGTTTATCAACTGAATGCGGAGTATCCGAACATGCCAAAAATGAAAACGAAAAGTGGTGCTGCTAAGCGGTTTTTGAAAACTGCTAACGGTATCAAGCACAAGCACGCTTTCAAGAGCCACATCCTGACTAAAATGTCGACCAAGCGTAAGCGTCAACTGCGCGGTAGCAGCTTGCTGCATCCGTCTGACGTGGCAAAAGTCGAGCGCATGCTGCGCCTTCGTTAATTTTAGTCAAGAATAGAGGAAGTAACTCATGGCTCGTGTAAAGCGTGGCGTCATTGCCCGTAAACGTCACAAAAAAATTCTGAAACTTGCTAAAGGCTACTACGGCGCTCGCTCGCGCGTATTCCGTGTTGCCAAGCAAGCGGTAATCAAGGCAGGCCAATACGCCTACCGTGACCGTCGTCAGAAAAAACGTCAGTTCCGCGCTCTGTGGATCGCTCGTATCAACGCTGGTGCACGTATCAACGGTCTGTCCTACAGCCGTTTCATCGCCGGCCTGAAAAAAGCGTCCATCGAGATCGACCGTAAGGTTCTGGCTGATCTGGCAGTGAACGAAAAAGCGGCGTTTGCTGCGATTGTCGAGAAAGCTAAAGCCACCTTGGCTTAAGTACCCCCGACAGTCACCCGGCCTCACCTCTGTGGGGTCAGGTGTTAAACGTCATAAATAGGGGAAGAGCCTTCAAGCTCTTCCCCTATTTTGTATCTGGAGTCTGTACATGGAAAACCTGGACGCGCTCGTCTCTCAAGCACTAGAGGCTGTGCAAAGCGCTGAAGATATCAATGCCCTGGAGCAAATCCGGGTTCACTACCTTGGCAAAAAGGGTGAATTGACTCAGGTGATGAAGACCCTGGGGAATTTGCCGGCAGAAGAGCGCCCGCAAGTCGGTGCGCTGATCAACGTTGCCAAGGAGCGTGTCACAGAGGTTCTCAATGCGCGCAAGGCACTGTTTGAAGAGGCTGATCTGGCCGCCAAACTGTCTGCCGAGTCCATTGACGTGACCCTGCCTGGCCGTGGCCAGACCTCGGGTGGTCTGCATCCGGTTACTCGCACTCTGGAACGTATCGAACAGTTCTTCACTCACATCGGCTACGGCATCGCCGAAGGCCCTGAGGTCGAAGACGACTACCACAACTTCGAAGCGCTCAACATCCCAGGCCATCACCCGGCCCGGTCGATGCATGACACCTTCTATTTCAATGCCAACATGTTGCTGCGCACCCATACCTCGCCGGTACAGGTTCGCACCATGGAATCGAAACAGCCGCCGATCCGCATCGTCTGTCCAGGCCGTGTGTACCGTAGCGACTCCGATATCACTCACTCCCCGATGTTCCACCAGGTCGAAGGCCTGCTGGTCGACCGCGATATCAACTTCGCCGACCTGAAAGGGACCATCGAAGAGTTCCTGCGCGTGTTCTTCGAAAAAGAACTGGCTGTGCGTTTCCGTCCTTCGTACTTCCCGTTCACCGAGCCATCCGCCGAAGTCGACATGGAATGCGTGATGTGCAGCGGTAAAGGTTGCCGTGTCTGCAAGCAGACTGGCTGGCTGGAAGTCATGGGCTGCGGCATGGTTCACCCGAACGTGCTGCGTATGTCCGGGATCGACCCGGAAGAGTTTTCGGGCTTTGCCTTCGGCATGGGCGTTGAGCGTCTGGCCATGCTGCGTTACGGCGTGAACGACTTGCGTCTGTTCTTCGACAACGACTTGCGGTTCCTCGCGCAATTTCGCTAGTCGTAACGAATTCTTAGGAGAGCAGGATGAAATTCAGTGAACAATGGCTGCGTGGCTGGGTAAGCCCGCAGGTAAATCGCGACGAGCTGGTTGCTCGTCTGTCGATGGCCGGTCTTGAGGTCGATAGTGTTACGCCGGCCGCCGGTGAATTCAGTGGCGTGGTGGTGGGTGAGGTGCTGAGCACCGAGCAACACCCGGACGCCGACAAGTTGCGTGTTTGCCAGGTCAGCAGTGGCGCGGAAACTTTCCAGGTCGTATGCGGTGCGCCCAACGTGCGCCCGGGCCTGAAGATCCCGTTCGCCATGATCGGTGCCGAACTGCCGGGCGATTTCAAAATCAAGAAAGCCAAGCTGCGTGGCGTTGAATCCAACGGCATGCTGTGCTCCCAGGCCGAACTGCAAATCGGCGAAGGCAACGACGGCCTGATGGAATTGCCGGCCGATGCGCCGGTCGGTCAGGACATTCGTGAATACCTGAGCCTCGACGACGCCAGCATCGAGGTCGACCTGACCCCGAACCGCGGTGATTGCCTGTCGCTGGCCGGTCTGGCCCGCGAAGTCGGTGCGCTTTATGCCGCCCCGGTGGTTCGCCCGGCCATTGCCAGCGTTCCTGCCGTACACGACGAAGTGCGTTCGATCGAAGTGCTGGCGCCAAACGCTTGCCCGCGTTACCTGGGTCGTGTGATCCGTAACGTTGACCTGTCCAAACCTACACCACTGTGGATGGTCGAGCGCCTGCGTCGTGCCGACGTGCGCAGCATCGACGCCGCCGTCGACATCACCAATTACGTGATGCTGGAACTGGGTCAGCCGCTGCACGCCTTCGATCTCGCCGAAATCAATGGCGGCATTCGCGTGCGCATGGCCGAAGAAGGCGAGAAGCTGGTGCTGCTCGACGGTCAGGAAGTCAGCCTGCGTAGCGATACGCTGGTGATTGCCGACCACACCCGCGCCTTGGCTATCGCCGGCGTCATGGGCGGCGAGCACAGCGGCGTCAACACCGCGACCACGCGCGATATTTTCCTGGAAAGCGCGTTCTTCGACCAGATTGCCGTCGCTGGCAAGGCTCGTTCCTACGGCCTGCACACCGACGCTTCGCACCGCTACGAGCGTGGCGTGGACTGGAAGCTGGCCCGTGAAGCCATGGAGCGCGCCACTGGCCTGCTGCTGGAAATCACCGGTGGCGAAGCCGGCCCGATCGTCGAAACCGTCAGCGAGCAGCACCTGCCGTCGATCGCGCCGATCACCCTGCGTGCCCAGCGCATCACCCAGATGTTGGGCATGGAAATGGATTCGGTCGAAGTCGAGCGTCTGCTCAGCGCTTTGGGTCTGACCATTTCTGCCGATGGGGCAGGGCAGTGGCGCGTAGAAGTGCCAAGCTTCCGTTTCGATATCAGTCTGGAAGTTGACCTGATCGAAGAGCTGGCCCGCCTGTACGGTTACAACCGCCTGCCGGTTCGTTACCCGCAAGCCCGTCTGGCGCCACAAGCCAAGGCTGAAGCGCGCAGCGATCTGCCAGAGCTGCGTCGTCTGCTGGTGGCCCGTGGTTATCAGGAAGCGATCACGTACAGCTTCATCGATCCGAAACAATTCGAGTTGTTTAATCCGGGTGTCGAGCCGCTGCTACTGGCCAACCCGATTTCCAACGACATGGCTGCGATGCGTTCGTCCCTGTGGCCGGGTCTGGTCAAGGCACTTCAGCACAACCTGAACCGCCAGCAGGATCGCGTCCGCCTGTTCGAAAGCGGCCTGCGCTTCGTCGGTCAGCTGGAAGGCTTGAAGCAAGAGCCGATGCTGGCCGGTGTGGTATGCGGTAGCCGCCTGCCGGAAGGCTGGGCACAAGGTCGCGATGTCGTGGATTTCTTCGACGTCAAAGCCGATGTGGAAGCGGTGCTTGGCTTCGCCGGTGCGCTGGACTCGTTCACGTTCGTGCCAGGTAAACACCCTGCGTTGCACCCGGGTCAAACCGCGCGCATCGAGCGTGATGGTCGTTTGGTAGGTTATGTCGGCGCCATCCACCCTGAATTGTCGAAAACCCTCGGTCTCGACCGTCCGGTCTTCGTTTTCGAGCTGGTTCTGGCCGAAGTGGCTTCGGGCAAAATGCCTAAATTCCAGGAGTTATCGCGCTTTCCTGAAGTGCGTCGTGACCTTGCACTGCTGGCGGACAAAGACATTGCGGCCACTGCCGTACTGGACGTAATCCGTGAAAATGCAGGCGAATGGCTAACGGACCTCAGGCTATTTGACGTGTATCAGGGTAAAGGCATTGATCCGCATAGAAAAAGCCTTGCAGTTGGCTTGACCTGGCAGCATCCATCGCGCACTCTTAATGACGATGAGGTGAATACCACGACGCAAAACATCCTCACCTCGCTCGAACAAAGGTTGAACGCCACGTTAAGGAAGTGACGTATGGGGGCTTTGACGAAAGCTGAGATGGCGGAACGTCTGTATGAAGAGCTGGGCCTGAACAAGCGGGAAGCCAAGGAATTGGTCGAACTGTTTTTTGAAGAAATCAGGCACGCTCTTGAAGACAACGAACAAGTCAAATTGTCCGGTTTCGGCAATTTCGACCTTCGGGACAAACGCCAGCGACCTGGCCGCAATCCGAAAACGGGAGAAGAAATCCCGATCACGGCTCGCCGTGTGGTCACCTTTCGTCCAGGGCAGAAGTTGAAGGCCCGAGTTGAGGCTTATGCTGGAACCAAGTCATAACGACGAACTACCCGTCATCCCGGGCAAACGCTACTTCACCATTGGTGAAGTCAGCGAGCTGTGTGCGGTAAAGCCGCACGTGCTGCGCTACTGGGAGCAGGAGTTTCCTCAACTCAACCCCGTCAAACGCCGCGGAAACCGCCGGTATTATCAGCGCCAGGACGTGCTGATGATCCGGCAGATCCGCGCGCTTCTTTACGATCAGGGGTTCACCATCGGCGGCGCGCGCCTGCGTTTGTCCGGCGATGAAGCCAAAGACGACACCACCCAATACAAACAAATGATCCGCCAGATGATCGCGGAGCTGGAAGATGTTCTGGTAGTCCTCAAGAAATAAATTCCTGCTTTTAAATACTTCCAGTTTTCAAAAGCTTGCGATATATTCTTGAGCGTTCCTCGAGATGAGGAACAGAGTCAACGCCTAGTCGGGGCGTAGCGCAGTCCGGTAGCGCACTAGCATGGGGTGCTAGGGGTCGAGTGTTCGAATCACTCCGTCCCGACCATATTTCGTAAGGGGATCAAGCACTTAGCGGCTTGATCCCCTTTCTCGTTTCAGGTCTGCGCAAAACCCGCGCAAAACTGGCGCAAAACTACCCGGTGATTTCGCTGATATTCAGGTCCGGAATTGCCTCGGACCAGATGATTTCCTCGTGGTCCCGCTGGTAGTTTTTGGTCATGCCCTCGCTCGTATGGCCCGCGATTTTCTGCCCATCCTTTCCGGCTTTCTTGTACAGATGTAGCGACAGCGCTCGCACTTCGTGGAAGCCAGGCATCTCCTCCTCCTTCCATCCCTTGTAGCATTCCGCCGCCTCCCGGGCGTCCTTGAACGCTCGAGTCAAATACCGCTCTTCAACCTTCGTCCAGTGATCCTTCGTCTGCGCCTGCTTCTGTTTCAGGCGATCCGGTTTGCGGTGCACCAGGTACGGCGAGACGACATCGTCTCGGCAACGGCTGATGACTGCCTGGAGTTCCGGCGTCACCCGAAATCGAATCCATGCCGCATCACTGGCCTTGGCTGTTTTCTTCTGCACCACATACAGAAACCCTTCCCGAACGCCATCGAAGCGCATATCCAGAATGTCGGTGCGCCGCTGGGCGGTGATCAGTGCCAGGTCGATTGCGTTCTGCAGCCAGGCCGGCGCCTTTGCCCGAATTGCCTTGAGCCCTTCAACGGTATGGCGCTTGCGCAGTTTCTTCTCGATTCGATTGATGGTGCTAGCCGCGGGATTGTCCGGACACAGGCCCTTGGCTGCCGCATGGTTGAAGATATCCGTCAGCAGTGCGCGGCATTGGTTGGCCGTGCGCGGGGTGAGAGCGTCCAGCATCTCCGCGACCATCCGAATGGATATCTGGTCGACGGCCTTGCCCTCGAACTGCTTACGGAAACGTCTGAAGTGCACCGCATACAAGCTGAGCGTGCCTTTGGCCAATTCCCGCGGCGGCAGGACGTCCCGCTCGTAGGTGTCCAGGAAGGTAGCGAACGACTCCGATGAAGCGGACATCACGGCGCCGACCAGGTCAGCACCGCGCATAAACTCCAGGTTCAACTGCTTCGCGGCGTCGATCGCTTTGATGCGGTCAGCACCGAACTGGAACCACTTCCCGTCGGTCGGCCGCCGGTAGCGATAAGTCGAGCGCCGCGCATCGAAGTACAGGTTCTGCGGAAGGCTTTTGTTCGCAGTATTGCGCGGCCGTGGCGCCATCATGCAGCTCCTTTCAATACCATCGCCACCAAGTCGTTGCCGTCCGAGCGGTTGAATGCGGTCCAGTCAACGTACCAGAGTTTTCCGATCTGCTCGCCGGGCACCATGCCGTTGCGGATGTGGTTGCGGATCGCCTGGGGGCAGGGTGGCGTTCCGTTTTCGCCCCATCGCCGGCGCTGAAACTCGCTGATCTTTATCAGTTCTCGCTTCATTAAATCCTCTGCCCGGTTCGGGCGTTGATGCTCCATGCCGCGCGTGGCGGCAGAAGGTGGGGATGGTCAGATGATTGCGGTCAGCGTCTGGCTGCCGTCGGCATGGGTAGTGGTCATGTGCATCACGGATCGGCTGGGCGGCCTGATGATGTTCAGTGCCTGGACAAACTTCTCATCAGAGACATCGTCAGTACCCGGGAGGATGGTTGTGCAGTAGAGCGTTTCGTCGTCCTCGTCTTGGAGCTGAGCGGAGAGCAGCAACGCGATGTTGTGCTCTTTGCAGATGTTGATGATCTGATGGACCAGAGGGCTGATTTGTTCGTCGTACACATTTTCTTTTGACATGAGGATTCCTCGCCCGCCATTCATTGGCAGGCTGTGTGTGGATTTGTGGGTTACGCTGGAAAGCAGGCAGCGTGAGAATGCAAATGGTCTCTCATCAGGGATGGATCAAAATGAAACTGATTTTGGTTGTGCTTGTTGTTGGTCTGTTGGCTTGGAAACTTTCCCCTGAATTACAGTCCTGGGCTGAGGCTCGGCTATCGAATCCAAAAAGAACCTCTACAGTCGCGATTGCGCCGAAGCCTGTTTCGGCTCCATTCAAATGTGATGGGCGCAAATATTGCTCGCAGATGACCTCGTGCGCAGAGGCCAAAAACTTTCTGCAAAATTGTCCAGGAGTGGAAATGGACGGCGACAACGACGGAAGACCCTGTGAGGCGCAGTGGTGCCGGTGACAACTTGCCGCTCACCGGCAGGCTGGTAGGTGGAAGAGGGCTTACTGGTAGTTTTTGCTGATACGTTGGGCGATGCCTTCAAGCTGCTCAGCCATGCCCCACATCGCGTTGTTGTCTCGCCGGGAAACGACCATGGCCCGGGTGACATTCCGGCCCATCAGAATTGCGATGGCCAGGCGGATCAACAGCGCTTCGAGCTTGCGCCGGAGCAATCCCTTGCGAGGAATCATCACCACGGCCCCTTGTAGCAGTACACGTAGGCGAACCAGGCGAGGGCGATCATGGCGTCACCAGTTCGTCAGGCACTTCGAAGAAGTTGAGCCGACCCTTGAGCCGTACGAACGGCAAGGGCTTCGGGTCAGCCAGGAGGAAAGCTTTTTCTCCCATGTACCAAGGCGACTTGCTCGTATCGCGGCTATTGGCCAATACGACGGAGCCAATGATTCCGCCGCGCTGCAGCTCTTCGAACGACGGCAACTCGAACGGCGTCAGTAGCAGTCCGCGATCAAGGGCGAAGTCGTGAGCGTTGGCGTACTCGGCACGCGTCATACCCTGTGCTGCGTGCACCAGAAATCGGCCACGGTGCTTCGTGTGCCATGAGCGGTTCTCGACGTCCTTGCCGCCGTGGATGATCAGCCAGGCCCAGGGCTGGCGAATTGAAAGCGCCTTCATAGCGTCACCTTCCGCCCCCAAACACAGACAGGGCCATCTTCGGCGTCGTGAATCGAGAGAATGAACCAGCCAGGTTCGGCGGGGTGCTGAATCTCCCACTCCGAGCAATCGACTTGGCCGTCGTTCATGTAGGCATCGAACACATCGGCGTCGACATCGCTTTCCATGCAGGTGATCTTCGTTTCTACCTGGTGGCGCTTGCACCAATCGTTGAACTGCTCTTCGGTGATTTCGTCGTCGAATTCCGATAGGTAGTCAGGGTGTGACCACCAGCCGTCCGCATCGCGATGGACCGGAAGCGCATCAATCAAAACAGTTTCTTCAGGCATGACTGTTCCTTTGCCGCTATAGCGGCTGACTTTTAAGGGGGAGGGAGTTACTGCGGGTCAGTCGTGACCCTTCGTTGAACTACTTGATTCGCACACACTCAACCGTACGAGGGTCAATCGCCTCTCAGTGATGGTGCGTACTACTCGGGGACAACGACCATGATATCCGTCGACGAGTTCAGGTTTGAGTCGTACAAGCTGCTTCTTGAGTTGGACGCTGCTACGACGAGCATGATGATGCTGGTTTCTTCACGACATGCCTCAGGGCCTGAGTGGGATAAGGCCACTAAAAGGCATTCCGATGCTTGTGAAGTTTGGAGTTCCTTTCTAAGCGCGTCGATCAACAGCCCGTCTGTCTGAGATTGCTGCTTGCCCCATCTGCCGGGTCATCCTGCAGCCTCCATCGATACCAGATCATGGGCATTCACAACCGTCATGCCGCTACCTGCTCAGGCTGCCGAAAGACGGGAAGGGCGCCAGCCTGCTCACGCACGGCGCGCATTCCCTCCGCGTCGTAACCCCAGATATTGCTTTCATCGAACGATCGCTCAGGACCCAGGTAGAACGGGCTCAGTGGGTCACCGGTGCGGATATAGTCGCGGAATTCCTCGACCATCCGGCGCAGCGTGCCGCCGTGGCTGAAGCCTCGCCACCGGCCACCCCACGCCGTTTCATGCGTGAAGATGCGCTTGCCGCTGTAGTCGTCGACAAACCAAATCTTGCCGCGTTGGTCGACCACCATGCTGGCGTAGCGGCCGCTGGCCTGGCTGAAGAAGAATCGGCGGCCGTGGTCGCCGATGATCCGGATCGCCTGATTGACGTGCTCGGCACGCCGCATCTTCAGGGTGAGTTTGTTTTCTGTGGGCATGGGCGTCCTATGCCGGGTCATGCCCGGGCGGTGGCGTGATTTGAGTTTGTGGTCTATGTATCTATCTCGAGTTCAGCCTTACTGGAGGCCGACATGAGATTGCAAAGCGATATCGATGCACTTGCGGCAATCGAGGAAGACGCTCAAATGATGCTCAAACGAATAGGGATTCCCGACGACAAGCAGAAGCTGGAGGTCGTCATTTGCTTGCGGCAGATCATCGATCTTGCGACCTACAGGAAGGAGATCGACCGTGCCGCAGAGCATTCAGCGCAATAGGTGAGGGTGGGTCAGAGCTGTTTTAGGATGCGGCGTCCGATCCAGCGAACGACGGTGACCGCCTTGCTGTTCCCGATCGCCTTGTAGCGCGGGCCGTCCGGACACTCGCTGGCAGGCTTGCCGCGCCACGGGATCAGCGTGTAGTCGTCGGGCTGACCCTGGAGGCGTTCGCACTCGCGGGGAATCAAGCGGCGAACTCCAGAACCGCCCGGAGTGATTGGTTGACCACGACCAGTGCCGTCCTCGCTGCCGTCGAAGCCGTCGGCTTTCAGCGTGTGGGTGATGTCGCCAGTAATGCACACGGCAACCTGGCCGCCGGCGTTCGGGTGGCTGCCGGAATGGTTCATTGCTCGAAGGGTCGGCGATACTGCCCCTGCATCCGCGCCGTGGTCCTTACAGCTGAAAGCGAGCACTGCGTTTTCCTGACCGTTGTTTCGGCCAAGCGCGAAAGCGGTAGAGCTGCTGACGCCTGGGTCTTGCGTGCCGTGTACGACCAGCAGGCCTGATTCCGCATCCTGCTGAGTGGCGCTGCCGGCAGCTTTGCCGTTGGCCTGCAGTGTGCCGGCCACGATGAATGCTTCGGAGTCGGCGCGATGGCTGCACTGTGCCTGGGCTCGAAGTGCGGGAGCAGTGATAGGGATGTCGTCGAGCGAGTACCCTCCGGACTTCCGTCCGCCGCCGGCGAGTGTCGGCGCAACGAAGAACGTCTCGCTTTCCATGTCGAGCCTGCTGTCTTTCGCGGTCAACGTCGCCGAGCGCTCGACCGAACCTTCCAAGCTGTGCCCGCCAAATGCCGGGATCCCGCCGAACATCGATACCGCCGGGCCTTCATCACCCTCGCAGTTCACGCAGCCGTACGGTCCAAGCTCTTCGCCGAACACTTGGCCACATCCGCACTGGAGCGCAGGGCCGAAAGGAGCTGTTCCGGTAACGTCTTGCCCCTCGCCTCGGCGCGGCGCAGTATCCCGGCGCACGCCTTCGCGCTCAAAAAGTACCTCGGTGGGATCGAATCCGTCTCGAGCACTTGCGACAACGAACACACGGCGGCGTCGTTGGGCCAGGCCGAAATATTGGGCGTCCAGGACCCTCCACGCGATTGTTCTTTTGGGTCCATACACACAACCAGCGTCTGGCCACCTTTTCCCTGAAGGCTGCAGTTCGCAGTCTTCCCCAGCAAGCGCGCCAAGAAAGCATCCGAAGGCGTTCCCTTTGTCGCTGAGGACGCCGGGGACGTTTTCCCAGACGATGACACAGGGAGGCTTTCTGTTGCCGGCGCGAACATAGTCAGTTGCATCTGCGAGCTCCACGTATTTGATGGTGAGGGCGCCGCGCGGGTCGAGCAGACCCTGGCGCATACCGGCAACGCTGAAGGCTTGGCACGGGGTGCCGCCGACCAGCACGTCGGGCGCTGCGATCTTGCCAGCCAGGACCAGGGCCCCGAGCTTGGTCATGTCGCCGAGGTTCGGCGTTTTCGGGTAGTGCTGGGCCAGCACCGCGCTGGGAAAGGCTTCGATCTCGGCGAACCAGGTGGCGCGCATGCCCAGCGGATGCCAGGCCATGGTCGCAGCCTCGATGCCCGAGCAGACCGAGCCATATGTAATTTGTTGCGTGGCTCGGTTCAGTTGTGCAGACATAGGGGTGCCTCGTCGCCAAACGGCTACAGTGTTTATGGTTGGGGTGGAGGAATGCGCGATGCTGAAAGGTGCAGAGGATTCGGAGCGGATTGCTGAGTTTTATGAGTACATTCAGGACGGCGAGGTCAAAGAGGCTTTCGCCTTACTGGTTGGAACTTTCACTTGCCTGAAAGGTGTTTCTTGCAGGGTGACCACCTCACAGAAAGTCCGATCTATTGCGGTCGATCTGGATGGGAAGTGGTGCTTTTCGATCATGCCTTCTCGCAAGAAGCTGGTTTTTCAGTGGCGCCCGCCGGTGATCAAAATGAAGAGGTACAAGAAGGACAGGCTGAAGGTGCAGTTTCCCAACAGCTTCACTGATGACGCGCACAAAGCCGACGATGAGCACTGGGCAATTAAGGTTAAATCGCTCGATGATGCACTGCTGCTCCTTTTGATCCTTGGTCTCAACTGATCCTCTCCCGCTGGCGTGATTCGAGTTTGTGGGCTAATTGGTTTATGTTCGATGCAGCCTGACGGGAGACTGACATGAGATTGCAAAGCGATATCGATGCACTCGCGGCGATCGAGGAAGACGCCCGAGCGATGCTGAAGCGAATAGGAATTCCTGACGACAAGCAGAAGCTTGAGGTCGTTATTTGCTTGCGGCAGATAATTGAGCTTGCTACCTACAGGCAGGCGATTGACCTATTTACAGACCATTCAGCGTAATAGGTGAGGGTGGGTCAGGCGCGGCGAACCTTGAAGTAGCACATCGCCTTTGAATCGTGGCAGTTGTCCTGCAGCTCTTCATAGGCTTTGTACTTGGCCTGGCTGCGGGTTGCGGCCCATACGGTATGCACCCAGTGGCGAGCGTCCCCGATGTAAAGCTCCACATCAAACCAGTCGACCCATGGCGGGATGACCTTCCACTGTTTGAGGGGGAGAGTCTCGGCCATTTCTCCGTATTGCATTTCGTGGGTCGGATGATAGTTGCTGATTCGCTTCTTGGGGTCTTCATCCAATACCACGCCGATGTAGTGGCCGCGATCAGCCAGGATAATGCCGGGCTTTCCGTAAGCGATGACGCGCCGGCCGATTTCGGCGGGCACCTGATAGTGCTGCCGGACGTATGCGCAGTTGTGACTCATGGATTTCACCAGTCAGTCGCCGCCCTCCGTGACCGGTGGTGGCGAGATATGTGTTTGTGAGCTATTGCTTGATGGCCCGGCATGACGCCGGATCAGGAGTTTCAAATGCCAGATCGTTCGGATTCATACCGAGGATTCATTCAGCGTTATCCACGAACGGACTTCCGCCAGCAGCTTCATGAGAGCGATCGCACCTCAGAAATTGGCCTTGGAAAGGTGCACGACATTGTCGAGGCAATGTTTGTGGGGATTTATAACGAAGACGGAAGCATCGTCGCGGAGCAACATTTCGACGAGCAAACGCTCAGGCAAAACCTCGGCGTGATAAGAGTCTTGCCAGAGGCAGCGCTTGAGATCGGCCTTCAAAATACAGTTCGATTTGCTGGCCCTGTTAAATCAGACTTCTGATTGATCATGCCTCTACGCCGGTCGCGGCGAACGCTTCAAGCTGCCGCGACCACTTTTCCTAATGGTGATTTCAGGTCGCGACATGCTGGCGAAACGGGCGGACTCTTCGGCGTTGCGGCCCGAGCTGGCGATGGCTTGATGTGGTGGTAAATTGCAATTACGATCGCACCCTTCTTCAAGGGAGTGACTCGATGTTTCCAAGATATTTCCGCTGGATTTCAGTCCTGGGCGTTCTTGCTGCGGTAGCAGTGTTCGTAATCTTTGGCCTGCAGGTGTTTAACGGACAAGCTCCAGCAACGGACCTAATCCGGCCGATTATTGCAGCTGTCGCCTTTGGCTGGGCTTTCACTCAGTCCACCAAGGTCTGAGCTGGTTCGACGACCTCGTCACCCGGATCCCGCTTCAGTTCCACCAAGCTTTCATTCCGAAACATCCGCGCCACGTTTTCGCTTATCTGCACTTTGTGGCGCGGGCTTTCCATCGCCTGATATGAACGGGTCGGCCCGAGCGCATGGGCGTTCAGAATCAGGTTCTGCACCGCTTCGTTGATTTCCTCGATGCCGTTCCAGGCCATCACCTCATCAAGCTTCTGACGGGTGCCGAGCCTGCAGCGGTGCCGCAACTCCTTCTCGTCGTACTCGATCCGCTTCTGGGCAGCCTTGGTTGATCGCTCTTTTCCACTCTTGGCCATGGCCAACCTCTTCAATTCCGCGGGCTGGTAGATCCAGCCATGTCTGTCGTCGGCGCTGGCGCACCTGGTTGTTGATGCGCCTCAATGACCCGATCCGTAGTAGGCGAACACGATTAGCATCAGAGCCGCGCCGGCAGTCCAGCGCAGAAGCGTGCGGGAAAACTTCTTCATCGACTTGCAGCTCGCGGCGAAGAAGTCGGCGTTGTCCTCGAGCTGTTGGGCGAGCTGGCAGGCGCTGTCATGGCCGAACCGTTCGCCCTTTGCCGTGCCGGTGGAGCGCTCGATCACTTCGAACGTGTTGCTGCCCCGGGGTACGACGTTGAAGCGTGGAGCGCGGACGGGCTCATCTCGACCGATTCGCTGGTACATCTCCGCGGTGGCCAACGAAGTTCTAAGCCGCAACCCGTGGAGAATTGCTTGGCTCTGTCTGATGGTTTGGTTCATGGCGATTCCTCTGGGTTGGGATTACATCCCGATGCACCCTGTCGCCAAGGTGCAGCAGTGATGCTGTCTGTTTCTCTCGCTGCACGTCCGCCGGAGTCCTCTCTCTGCCCGCTGCCGCAACTGGCGTCGCATCGGGTGGCTGTGCAACTTCGCGTGCTCTCATTGGGGAGCCCGGCCAGTTCCAGAGCTGGCATGGAGATCGAAATTTATGTTTCGCGCTGTTCCCGTTGCCGAGGATCGATCCGCGAAGATTCCTGATTGTTAAAGAGCGGTGGTGCTTCGCAGTAGCTGTGTGTCGCTGCGATGGGTTAAATATGAACTAATAGTTCACAATAGGTCAAGTACCAAAAGTACATAATCCATGAAAAAGCGCGGCCCGACGCCTAGGGATTTACCGTGGGTGATAGCTTCGCTATAGTTCGCTTTGTACTGGATATATATACAGCATTTGGGGGTGGTAATGGCGAAGGCGAAGAAGACAGATAAGCCCGTAGCGCGGCATGAGATCAGCGGAATTGAAAGGCTCGGATTGCGCGTATCGTCGATGATCAATCACCCCGTAGCGCAGATTCAGCGCTGGGTAACGATCCATCGCTTGGATACAGACGGCGATCGGGAGTGGGAGGAGGTGATGGGGCTGTTAAACGAGACGGATGGCATAGACATGACGTTCAACGACGATGAGTCGGTGACGCTCAAGTGGGAGGCGAGCGCCGAAGAAGATCGGCCGGTAGAGGTGATGGAACCAGTCGAGGAGCTGGCGCCTTTCTGACTGGCAGGAACACCGATGGTCGAACTGAAAGAGGCAGGGACTGGCGCTTCGCTATTTTCAATTTTTTTGCCTAACCGGTTAGCTTGCCAACGTAACCGGTTAGTATTTGGAAGCTAACCGGTTAGGTATCAAACTGTAACTGTGCAGGCGGCTCTGGATCTTCTCTGACAACTTTCCGCCACGCAAATGCTGAGCCCTTTCTATCCGGTATTGGCTCAAGCAGATTGCTGTTCTTCAGGCGCAAAAATACGTTTTTCATCGAATTTTCGCTTTTTATTCCGGTTAGTTCGCGCGCTGTAGAGTTCGTGATTTCGTCGTTACGGCTCATATATTCCATAACGATTTCCTCAGGTGAGCCCAAGGATTCATGCCTGATTATTACTATTACTGAGTTTTCAGCCTCGGAGATTATTGGTTTCTTTAATCGAAGCATCTCCATTGCTTTAAAGGCGGTATTCAATCCTTCTCCCACGTCTTTGTTGGGCGGGTCAGGAAATTTATTAATAAGCCTTACGAGCGAAGGGTTTCGCGCACTTTGAGTATGCAGAATGTTTTTGATTGTTACGTGGCCGGGGAGCTTGCCAGGACTTTCAACCTCTACTCTGTTATCGAATACTCTAATCTGTACGTCAGCTACAATGCTGTAATCTCGATGTAATACAGCGTTGGTAATTACTTCGTGTAACGTTTCATCTGGGTATTTTATGGTTTCAAGGCCATTTTCGTTTAATTTTTGGATGCCTTCTAAAATTTCTTTTGTCTTTCTGACAGAATCGAAAATAACATTATATGCATCTCCCTCTATTGTTAATGGATTACCATCTAAAAATTCTCTCCCGATATCTTCTTCTTTTGTCTTGTAGCGCATTATTTTAATGCTGCTTCTTTTGGGGAGATAGATCGCCGGCTCGTCACAAAATAACAATACTCCGCACACTTTGGCATGACCTGGCTTAACCAGCTCTTGATTTTCCAAATACGTTTTAGGCTCGCCGTTCGGAATAATGTTCATCAAAAAATTTAGGATGGACAGACTGTTCTCAATTCGCTTTTCAGATATTTCCACCCACTCGTTCTCAAAAGTCACGATGCCTTTGTCAAGCTCGAGCCGTCTCATCGCTTCAGGGGTATCGATTTTTTGTTTTCCAGCGTTAACACGGATATAAATATCGCCGGATGACGATTTAACTAACTCTTTCACCTTCTTCACGGTGATGTGGAGGACCAATCCAGGAAATACGTCGCACTCTAAGTATTCGAATATCAGGTGATTGCCAAATGGGTGGGCTTGAAGCAGAACTTGAGGTATATCGTTCGCTTCCTCAGGCTCCGCGAAACCAACCCATGATTTAGTTTTGCTGCTTTTGTCTTCCGAAATGCCAATATAGACATCACCACCAGAAGCGTTGGCGAAAGCTGATATCGTCTCAGAGAGCTTTGAAGGCTTGATTTCTTTGGCCTTCACATCATTTAGGAAGTCTTCTTTTATTTTTAGAAAGTTTGCAGCTTGCTCATCTGATATTCTATAGACTGGATACATGCTATTTCCCTGTTAAGTATTAGCCAAGCCTGCCATCTGTAGTTCAATAGTAATTAACAGTTGAGATTCCTCTAAGCGGATTAGAAGAACTCTCAAACCAAATGTGCATTCCACACGAGCAGCACCCGAGCCTGGATGAAGGTTTCATCCGCCCTGATCGTTTCAGGCGGGTGCCTGGTGTTGTCGGAAATCATTTTTAAGCGATCTTCGCCCATCCACTGGAGGCGCTTGATATACAGGTGCCCCTCCCAGGAAAACATGTAGATCCCATCGCCTGCGAACTCGCGAATGCTGACGTCGACGAGGAGCGGGTCGCGGTGCTTTATCGTCGGCGCCATCGATTGCCCCCAACCTGTCACCATCTTGAGATGAAAGTGCTCCTTGAATTCAACGCCCATTTCTCGCAGATGCTGCGGGCTTACGCGCACGTCCTGAAACATCTCGGGATAGTCGTGTGGGATCTGCCCGCCACCCATTGCCGCGCGGACGTCGTAATGCGCGATCCAAACCTCATCGCCCATGGCACCGGGGCGGTAGTAGTCGAGCTCGATGACACCACCGCCATCGTCGGCTTCCGCAACAGCAAGCAGCCGCCTCCGAGCATCTTCAGATAGGCCTTTCCCTTGCGTGGCGAGCATGCTCCGAACTACTTCCGCTGCCGAAAGCACGGGGTCTTCAGCGGCGCCTTTTTCCATCACAGGGAGTTTTGAAAAACTGGGCTCATCACCCGCGCCATGCTGAAGCCATTCGATCTTCACACCAAGCGCATCAGCCACCGCGCTCATCTTGGCCGGGCCGGGCAGGGACTCACCATTCAGCCATTTGCTCGAAGCCTTCGGTGTGACTTTAGCGATTTCGGCAAGGCGAGCGCCGGCCCCCCATTGATCAATGCCATGGGCGGCCAAGGCTTTTTTAAGCCGGACTACAAATGCAGCGCGAATATCTTCTATGTGAACCATAGGTTCAGCATCGCATGCCCTTGCGTGTACTTTCAGTTCCGACATAATATGTACCGTAAGTTCATATTTGACTCGGAGGCCTTATGCGGCCGCTCAAGAAATCGATTGATGATGCTGGCGGCGTCCCTGCCGTGGCCTTGGCCTGCGGGAAAACTCCGAGAGCTATTTACAAGTGGCTAGTGGCGGATTCACTGCCGCGCACTGAGTACACGGGCGAAACCCAATACGCAAAAAAAATTGCTGAATTAGCCGCCGCGAAAGGCAAGCCGTTCGAAACCGATTGGCTCCTCGCTGAAGCGCACCCCAAAAATCAGTCGCATAAGCCGCTGAACAAATGATCGCCCAGGCACTGCCGGGCATCTACGGAAACAAAACTGAGGTTTTACGAATGGACGAATTTCTGCGGGCTTGCCAAAGCGCGGTCCTCGACAACGAAGCGAAGGTGCTGGCCAGCCAGATGGGCGTCCCCCATGTAAGCCTGCTGCAACGTGCCAACCCCGACAACGATGCCCATCACCTGACGATTGAGCACCTTTTCGGGATTCTGCTGCACACCGGTGACATGCGCCCGTTGATCGCTCTCGCCGAACAATTCGGTTTTGACCTGGTGGCTCGCGAGAAGCCAGTCGCCAAGCCTTTGATGGTTGCGCTGGGTCACTTGTCAGCCGAGTGCGGCGACGTTGGGCGATTGATCTTCGACGCGACTGCTGACAACCACATCAGCCAACACGAAAAAGCCCAAGGCGAGAAAGCCATCCTTGAGGCAATCGACGCGCTTCAGGTTCTTCGCGAGTCGCTCAAGGCCGCCTGAATCGCAGACACAAAAAAGCCGGGCTGCAACCCGGCTTCTTCAACAACTTTTAAAACACAGTGGGGCCATTATGGACACGATCGCTACTCCCGGCAATACCCGCCATGACGTGACACTTTTCGATCAATCGGAAAACGTGTCACGACTCTGCGTCACAGCTGTATCCGAGACTGGAGATCAGCTGTGAGCACCATAATCATGAGCTTGTGCTGGCCGCTTCAGGGTATGAGTGGCCCACAAAAGGCTGTGCTGATCTCGTTGGCGGACAACGCAAACGATGAGGGCGTTTGCTGGCCATCCGTTGCACGTATTTCGGAACGTACTTGCCTTGCCGAAAGAACGGTCCAGACCGCAATCAAGTGGCTTGGCCAAGTGGGGCTGTTGTCAGTTCGCGAGCGGATGGGTCGCTCGACGATGTACACCTTAACCCCAGCAGCATATGCACCCCCGCAAGAGTCGCACCCCGCAGCAGATGCACCACCACCCCCGCAGCTCACGACAGAAACCCCCGCAGCAGCCGCACCCAGAACCGTAATAGAACCATCAAGTGAACCGTCACCTCTTGTTGACGATGAGCAGCCACCGAAGATCTCGAAGCCGAAGTGCCCGACTCAGGCAATCGTTGATTTGTTCAACGCGACAATTCCGGAGTTTCCTCGAGTCGTGATGCTGACCAAGGATCGCATCGCCAAGATCAATGCCCGCTGGAATGAGAGCTACGTACACCAGGATCTCAGCTTCTGGGCTGAGTACTTCGCCCTGGTGCGTTCGAGCAAGTTCCTGATGGGGGAGGTAGCCGCTGCTGGGGGTAACCCTTTCCGTTGCAACTTCGATTGGCTGATCGCGCCGAGCAACTTTGTGAAGGTCGTCGAGGGTAATTACAATGCGTGACCCCTACAACGTCGAGGCTGAACACGGCCTGCTCGGCGCGATGATGCAGCGCCCTGAACTGATCGACTCCCTAAGCGACGACCTGTCCGCCGAATCGTTCTACTTCCCCGAAAACGCCGAGGTGTACCGTGGGATCATGGCGGTTTTCTCGGCTGGCAAAGCTGTCGACTTCCTCACTGTGGGTGACCACGTTGGCGTTTTGCCGGATGGCACCCCGGCCTTTGCCTACTGCGCTGAAATCGTCAACGGTACTCCCAGCGTAGCCAGCGCCAAGACCTACGCGGGAATTGTGCGCGAGCGTGCAATCGAACGAGCCCTGTTCGACCTCGGCGGCCAAGCGATGGATATCGCGCACAGCGATCAGGATGTGCAGGCGAAAATCGCCGCCGTCCAGGCCGCCGCCATGGCCATTGATTGCGGGTCCGGTGATGACGACATCGTCAAAGTGGGTGATGTGCTGGTCGATCAGCTGGAGGTGTGGCAGGAGCGCCATGATCGTCATGCCCGTGGCGAAACCCTGATCGGTCTATCGACCGGCCTGCGAGACCTGGACGAGAAGATCGGCGGCCTGCAACCCGATCATCTGTACATCGTTGCTGGGCGTCCCGCCATGGGCAAGACCACGCTGGCGATGGGCTTTGTTGTCGATGCGGCCGTACGCCAAAGTAAGTCATCACTTGTGATCAGCCTGGAGATGAACAAGGGTCAGCTGCTGGATCGGGCCGTGGCTTCGGAGGGTCGTATTCCGCTCACTTTGGTGAAGAACGGAACGGCGTGCCAGAGCCACGGCACCGAACTCGCCGCGGCGGCCGGAGTGCTGCGTCGTGCCCCGTTGTACATCGCCGACCGGGCGGGCTCGTCGATTGGGCGCATTCGCTCATTGGCTCGCCGCCACAAGCTGCGTTACGGCCTCGACCTGCTGATGATCGATTACCTGCAGCTGCTAGAAGGCGAGGGCGGCAATCGGACTGAAGAGGTGAGCAGCATCAGTCGCGGTTGCAAGCTGCTTGCCAAGGAGTTGGGCATTCCCGTCGTGCTGCTGAGTCAGCTCTCCCGCAAATGCGAAGAGCGCCCGAACAAGCGGCCGATCCCCTCGGACTTGAGGGAGTCAGGCGCCATCGAGCAGGACGCCGACGTGATCTTGTTCGTGTATCGCGACGAGGTCTATCACGAAAACACCGAAGCCAAGGGGATTGCCGAAATCATCATCGGCAAGGGCCGCGACATCGAGATGGGCACGGTCCGCACGGCATTTCTTGGGCAGTACAACCGCTTTGAAAACCTTGCTGCCGGGTGGAAGCCGGAGGCTGTCGAGCAGCCGGAGAAGGTCACCAGCCTGGCCAACCGTTACCGAAAAAAGGAATCGTTCTGATGGATTCTCAGCGACTCGCTGTTCCCGAGCCGTCCACCTACCGCTTCGCGGTGTTCTGCTGCTCTTTCAAAATGGATTTGAGCAGCACACCAGACCAGGCCTTGGCGCTGTTCGCCGACGAGGCCATGGCCAAGCGTTATGGTGCGTGGATGTGGCCTTCAACGTTCGAGGTGGTCGACCGTCTCGCCCAACCGGAGGCGACCGATTGAACGTCCTGATCAAAACCCTGACCGTGAAGCTGTCAGACGCCGAAATTCAGCGCAACGCCAAGCTTGAGCATGTGCGCGACCTGCGTGATGCCAGTCACCCCGCGCTGCATTTTCGTTATGCGAAGAATCGTGCGCGCGGGTCTTGGTACCTGCTGAATAAACGCAAGTGGCACCGCATCGGCGCCTTTCCCGACCTTTCCACCAAGCAGGTAGTTGCGGCCTTACCGGCGGTGCGCTTGCGAGTGGCGGCCGATGGTGCTGCCAGCGTTTCGGGGTGGGTGACCGTCGGCGAGCTGCTGGACTGGTTTGGCGACCGCATGGCCCGCTCCCGCGCACTCTCAGCCAAGCGTCGTTCAGCTGGCAAGTCGGCCATCAGTTGCCAGCTCAAGCCGCGCCTGGGGGATCTGCTGATTCGCGATGTGAGTGCCCAGACCCTCGACAAGCTGCTGATGTGGCCGGCTCAGGAAGAGTTGTCGCTGTCGTACGTCCAGCAGTTGTACCGCCTGCTCGCTGTGGCCTTTCGTCAGGCCCGTAAGCTGGACCTGATCCCAGCCAACCCGCTGGCAGAACTCAAGTTCGTCAACTTCACCACAGCACGCATTCTGCCGAAACCGGCCCGCCTGCGCGATGTCCAGTTGCCCGAGCTGGTGGCGCAGCTGACCGAGCGCTTCGAGAGTGCGCCAGGTGACGCCATGCTGGCCCTGATGATGCTGTGCCACGGCACCCGTATTGGCGAAACCCGCCAGGCGCGCTGGGCCGACATTACGCTGCCTGAACGTGAGTGGTTCCTGCCGGCCGAACACACCAAGAGCAAGACCGAGCTTCGAGTACCACTGACCGACCAAGTATGCGCGTTGCTTCGCCGCTACCGTGATCAACAATCCGCCCAAGGTTACGAGGGTCCATTTCTGTTCCCTTCCCGTCGAGGGAAGGTGCTGAGTGACAACCAGGCCAGTGCCGTGTTTACCCGGCTGGGGCAGGGCGCTTGGACCAGTCACGACCTGCGCAAGGTGGCCCGTACCGCGTGGACCGACCTGGGCGTCGACGGCCATATCGGCGAGATGCTGTTGAACCATTCCCTCGGCAAGATCGCTTCGACCTACATCAACACCCAGGCCAAGGAACAGCGTCGACTGGCGCTGGTGAAGTGGCACAACTGGTTAGATGGGCGCGGCTTCAAGGCGATTCATGAGCAGACAGGCGTTAGATATGAAGATTCGCAAAACCTCGTAGACGCCTTGAATAGCGTGGCCTGCGAGTCAATTCCGCAATTTGTTAAGGGCGAGGTTTCAAATCATGCAGAAGGGACGAGTGCCTGGCTTTAAGCGAGAACGGGTCGAGCTGGAGTCCTGCTCGATCTGCGAGGGAAAAGCGGTTGTGAAAGGGCTGTTTTATGAGCTGATATGCACTGACTGCAACGGCTCAGGTTGGGTTGTTAGGGGCAGCAAGTTGGTGCTTTCTTCCGACGAGTTGGTGACCCAGTTGAGTTTCAAATTGCAGCATGCTCAGCGTGAAATTTTGGCTCTGAAAAGTCCTAGCCAGTTGGACGGGTTCCAAAGCCAAAACGATAAAGCGAACCGCCTGGGGGCGGGCGGCACAAACTACACAGGGGATTGAGAGCATGATGATTCGTAAGCCAGCAGGTCGTCCGTTGGGAGACACCGAATACCTGCTCGAACAATGGGGTTGGTGGCGGATGGATGGGATGGGGATGCATGGCTACACATCCCCGACTTTAGCGCTGATGCGCCAAGCGGTGGCACAGCCAGCAGCAAGCAAGAACTACTGCATTACTGATGATTGGGCCATTGCTATCGACAATGCCGTAGCCAAACTTGCGCATCGAGATCAACAAATGGGTGACGTTATCTGGCTGTACTACGGTGCAAAATGGCCAATGGTACGTGTGGGAAAACACTTTGGTATCAGTGAAGGAAAGGCGCGGGAGTTGGCCAGAGCAGGAGCGGCATGGGTTGACTGCGCGGTAAGTGACATGAGGGTGGCCGCTTGACCTTGATGGCCTATTGCTGGCTATTATCAGTGTTTTAACATCGAGACATTCACATGGATGCGTATGTAAAAGGTGTACTGGTTTTGGTCGCGATTGCTTTTGTAGTGCTTCGGTTTAGAAAAAAGACCGGGAATGTCGAGGCTAGTGACTGGAGAGAGGGGGAGCTGGAGCAGGTGGAGCAAGCGGCACAGGTTTCGCAGGTGGAACCATTGGTGCCACCGTCGGCCCCAGCTTCCAGGATCAGACTGACAGACCTTCAAGAGACAGCGCTCGCTTCTGCTGTATTAGGCTACACAATCTTTGCTGATGGTCGATCACTGCAGAACCCTGACGAGGTAGAAATTTACCCTCCGAGGACAGTTGATTCGCTTGTAAAGCGAGGCTTTCTTGAGTCAAACGGTTCGGATGGATATGTGATCACGCAGGAGGGCCGCGACAGGCTGTGGGGTCGTTGATAAAAAAGCTTTTCCGCGCGGAATAGATTTGTTTTTATAGCAGCGTGTGTTGCTGTGAACGCAGCGAGACGCTTTCAAAAACCCGGCCATCGAGTCGGGTTTTTTGTACCTACTTACAAGCCCCGCCATTGAGCGGGGCTTTTTCGTTTTCGGCCCCATGCCTGGCTCTTTGCCCTGCGCGGATGACAGTGACATGGAGGCCGAACCTATTTGAGGACGACAGATGAACACAGAGCATCAAGCTCTCGCCGATGTGCCCCTTTGGCTGTTGGTGTTGTTGAGCATGGCCGGTTTGTCTGGGGAGATGCTAAGGGCATCAGGTAGCGATCTTGGACTGCGTCAGATCCTGCAGCGCGTGGCTTTGCGCTTTCTGGCATCTGGTCTTTTGGGTATGGCCACTTTGCTGCTCGCAATGGCCCTTTGGAGCAACCTGTACCTGGCAGCCGGACTCGGCATAGTCATCGCGGTTATTGGTGCTGATGTTGCGGGCGGCCTCTACACGCAGTTTTTGGCAAGGAAGGCGGGTGTTAGCAGCCCATCGACAACGAACAATGTGCGCGATCAGTAAGGCCTTGAATGAGGGGAGGGCGATCCAGTGTTCAAAGTAGGCTTTGGATTGGATTCAGCTCCCCTTCTTTGGGAACTGGACGACATCGAGCATCGGCAATTGCCGTTTGTGCAGATGCTGGCCGCGACCCGGCTGGCTCAGCGGGTCAAGAAGGGCATGTTGCCGGTGATGAAGGCCAGGCTTGATCGGCCGACCCCTACCACGATGAACAGCCTGTTTGTGAACAAGGCAACCAAGGTTAAGGCGGCCGAGGTCTATTTCAAGGACTCATGGGCGTCAGGTGTACCGGCAGATGCCTATCTACAGCAGGCGGTCAGCGGCGGCATTCGGCCCCACAAGCGTTTCGAGAAGGCGCTGATCGCTCGCGGCATCATGCAGGCCAGTGAGTACGCGGTGCCCACCACCCCATTCATGAATCAGTACGGCAACGTCTCGCGCGGCACCATGACCAAGATCCTGTCGGGGTTGGGTGCGGCCGAGACGCGGTCGGGCTATCAGGCCAATGCCACGGGCAGCAAACGAAGCAAGCGCAAGGGCAATGCCCATCGGTTCTTCTCCGGTGAGGTCGACGGCACGCGGGCAGTGTGGGAGCGCAAGGTGATGGGCAAGGGCGATGAAGTTCGTCCGGTCTTTGTCTTCAGTGCTTCCGCCCCGCGCTACCGCGTCATTTTCCCGTTCTTCAAGATCGGCGAGAACATCGTAAAGGCGCATCACGCGGCCGAGTTCGCCCAGGCATTCGCCGATGCGCGGGCGACGGCGCGCTGATCGGGCGTCGAGGCTGAAAAAATGTCGAAAAAAGGCCGCTTTCCGTTGGTTTTTCGCTTGACAGGGGGGGTGGGGCAAATCCAAAAGGTACTCCCGGACCCCACCCCCATAGGGGGTAATTCGGGCCCCGCTGCTTCGCTACATATGACCCATTTTTGGATTGAGGTTGTTGTTTAGATCATGAAAACGAATTCCATTGCTCAGCAGCCGGGGTGGCTGAACAAGTCGCGCATGGCCGCGAGCCTCGGAATTACCGTGCAGGCCTTTGATAAATGGAAGGTTGAGCCGGTGCAGCGTATCGGTCGCGAGGCGTTTTTCGATGCCAAGTCGGTGTTGGCAAATCGTCTCAAGCATCAGGGCGCGAAAGAACAACCTGTAGACGATGACGGCAATCCGATTGATCCGCTCATTGAGTACAAACAGGCGCAGCAGAAATTGCGCCTGACAACCGAGCAAGCCGACGGGCAGGCAATGCGAAATCAGGTCAAGGCGAAAAAGCTGGTGCCGGTCGATTTTGCCGTGTTCGCCCTGGGCAAGTTGAGCGCAATGCTCGGCTCAACGCTCGACACCGTGCATGCCAAGGTAAAGCGCAAATGCCCGGACATCGAAGTGCGGCACCTTGAGGCAGTACAGCGCGAGGTCGCCATAGCGCGAAACGACGCCGTCAAGTTGGCGGACAAACTGCCGGAGTTACTTGATGAGTTCGTCGATTCCTTGGATGAGGGCGCTGATTGACAGTGTCCGTAAAGGTCTTGAGGGGCTTTACAAAGAGCCGCCGCTGACCGCGACGGAATGGGCAGACAAACACTTTTATCTGTCGTCGGAATCGTCCTACCAAGAAGGCAAATGGACCACCGCCCCGTTTCAGGTCGCGATTCTGAACGCGATGGGCAACGACCTGATTCGTGAAGTCAACGTGCTGAAATCGGCCCGGGTCGGCTATACGAAAATGCTTGTGGCCAACATGGGCTACAAGATCCAGCACAAGAAACGCAACGTGCTGACGTGGTGCCCGACTGACGGCGACGCTGACGGCATGATGAAGCGGCACATCGAAACGATGATCCGTGACGTGCCGGTGGTGAAGGCGCTGGCCCCATGGTTGGGCATGAAGCATCGAGATAACACGCTCGATGAAAAGCGTTTCGATAACGCCAAGATGCTGTGGTGTCTCGGCGGGACAGCGGCGAAGAACTACCGCGAGAAAAGCCCGGACGAGGTGATCTACGACGAACTGTCGAAGTTCGACGCGGACATTGAAGGCGAGGGCGCCCCGACCATCCTGGGCGACAAGCGTCTGGAAGGCGCGACGTTCAAGAAGTCGATTCGAGGATCTACACCGACCACCATTGTGCCCGCTGTTGAAGGCGAGGAAACGACGGGTGAGGGCTGTCAGATCACGCGGGCGGCGGATGATTCGCCGCACCTGCTGCGCTTCAACATCAAGTGTCCGCACTGCCAGACGGAACAGCATCTGAAGTGGGGCGACCCCGATACGCCGTTCGGCATCAAGTGGCTGCTGAACGACCTCAAGCAGGTCGAAAAGGCGTGGTATGCGTGCGAGTCCGGCCACGGTTGCACGTTCGAATACCACGAAATGATCGCGGCGTCGGCCAGCGGTCGCTACATCTGCGAGCGTTCCGGTATCTGGACGCGCGACGGCATGGAGTGGTTCACCAGTGCGGGCAAGGCCATGCAGGCGCCGCGCTCGGTGACGTTCCATATCTGGACGGTGTATTCGGAGTTTGTCACCTGGGCGGAAGTCGTCAGCGAATGGATCAAGGTCAAAAAAGACCGGGGCAAGCTCAAGACCTTTATCAACACCACGTTGGGCGAGGCTTGGGAGGAAGATCAGGGCGAGCAACTGGAATGGCAGCACCTACAGGCCCGCCGCGAGGTATATGCCCAAGTGCCGCCGTGGGTAGTCGCCATCTTCGGTGGCATCGACACTCAAGACGATCGTTACGAGGGTCGGTTTTGGGGATTCGGCGCGGGTGAGGAAGCCTGGTTAATCCACAAGTTCGTCCTGCAGGGCGATCCGGCCAGTGTCGAGCTGCGCAAGAAGGTCGGCATTGAGCTGAAAAAGCGTTTCGTCCGCGCCGATGGCACGGTGATGACGCTGGAGCGGGCGTGTTGGGATCAGGGCGGGCACTACTCGGACGAAGTGCGCGAAGAGAGCATCAAGCACGGGGTGAACTGGATCATCCCGGTGTTTGGTGCATCGACCTACGGCAAGCCGATCGCGACGTGGCCCCGCAAGAAGACCAAGGTCAAGGGCGGCCGGATTTACCTCGTTGAGGTCGGTACGGATAACGCCAAGGAACTGATTTACAACCGCCTGACGATTCAGCCAGACGCGCCGGGGATTCGTGTTCCTGGTTGTCTTCACTTGCCTGCCAACGATGAGTTGTGTGGCGAGGACGAGTTGCGGCAACTGACGGCCGAGCGGCGCAAGTGGGTGATCGTCAAGCATCGGCGCGTGCAGCGCTGGGACGCGGGCGGTCGCCGAAACGAAGCGCTCGACTGTCTGGTGTATGCCTTGGCCGCGTTGCGCATCAGTCAGGCGCGCTTCGGTCTGGATCTGGACTTACTCGCGCGGCAACTGCCGAGCGGTGTGTGGCATGTGCCGCCGGCCGAGGATGACCCCGAGCCGGACGACGAGCCGGAAGCCGCAGAACCTGCGCCGTTACCCGTAACGGCTGAACCATCACCCCCACAACCTGCATCGTCGTCGGACGAGGCCGGCGCGTGGATCACGAAAGGACAAGGCGCATGGCTGTAGCACCCACGGCGCAAGACATGGTGGATCGCTATCTGGCGGCAGAGATTGCCGTGCTGGATGGCAAAGAGACGTTTTTTCAGGGCCGCAAGGTGGTGATGTCGGATCTGGCCGACATCCAGAAAGGTCGGCTGTTCTGGGAGCGCCGTGTGGCCGCTCAGAACGCGGCGGACACTGGCCGGCCCGGGCACGCGTTGGCGGTGTTCCCGTGAACGTGCTGGACAAGGCTCTGGCGCCGTTCTTCCCGCATATGGTCATGGAGCGCCTGAAAGCCCGGCACGTTATTCGCGCTTTCGAGGCGGCCGAGCCAAGCCGCACGCACAAGGCCAAGCGCGAGACGCGCGGGGCAAACCGTGCGTTGCAGCATGCCGGCAAGTCGATGCGCGACCAGTGCCGGGCACTGGATCAAAACCACGACATTGTCACCGGGCTGTTTGACCGGCTGGAAGAACGTGTGGTGGGTGGCCCGGGCATTTCCGTCGAGCCGATTCCGCTGACCTTGACCGGTGATGTGCATCTTGAATTTGCCGCGCTGATCAAATCGCACTGGGCGGAGTGGTCGCTGAAACCGGAAGCCGCCGGCGAGTTGTCCCGGCCGCAGATGGAACGAATCATCTGCCGCACATGGCTGCGCGATGGTGAGGCGCTGGCTCAGGAGCTGGTAGGGGGAATTCCAAACTTTCAGCATCTACACGCGGTGCCGTACTCGCTGGAACTGCTTGAGAATGACTTCCTGCCCTGGGAGAAAAACGACGAATCACAGGGCATCGTCCAAGGTATTGAGCGCAATTCATGGCGTCGGGTCACGGCGTTTCACTTGCTGAAACAGCATCCTGGCGATTCGCTGGGGCGGGGGCTGTCGCTCGACACCAAGCGGGTGCCGGCTGAGCAGATGATTCACATTGCTTACCGTAAACGCATCGGTCAAAACCGGGGCCAGCCGCTGCTACACGCTGTAATTACCCGCCTCGCGGATATCAAGGATTACGAGGAAAGCGAGCGGGTCGCGGCGCGAATCAGTGCCGCGTTGGCCATGTACATCAAGAAGGGTTCCCCAGACGACTATGTGGCCCCGAAGGATGGCACAGCCCGCACGTTCCAGATGTCACCGGGCATGGTGATCGACACCCTGTTGCCGGGCGAAGAGGTCGGCATGATCAAAAGCGATCGGCCGAACCCTTTCCTTGAGGGCTTTCGAAACGGGCAGCTAAAGGCTGTCGCTGCCGGTGCGCGGATTGGATATTCGAGTCTGGCGCGCAGCTACGACGGCACCTATTCGGCGCAGCGTCAGGAGCTGGTTGAGGCTCAGCTGGGTTACGACCTGTTGCAGCACGAGTTTATCGACTACTGGTGCCGTCGCGTTTATCGCAACTGGCTGCGCGTGGCGATCATGAGCGGCGTGATCAAGGTGCCGTATGACGTCGATCCTCTGACCGTTTACGGGGCGATCTATCAAGGCCCGGTGATGCCGTGGATCAACCCGGTTCATGAGGCTACGGCATGGGAACTGTTGGTTGAGAGTGGCTTTGCCGATGAGGCCGAAGTGGCCCGGGCACGTCAGCGCAATCCGCAGGAGCTGAAGCGTTCGCGCGAAGCGGAGATTAAAACCAACCGGGATAAAGGGCTGGTCTTCAGCTCGGACGCCTATCACAAGTTCTACGGGAAAAATCAGACCAATGAACAAACGCGAAAACCTGCCGCTGATGCGGCCAAGGGGGTCGGTCGCGACGACGACTGACGCCGGTGAAAGCTGGTACTCGATGCGCGCGCTGTCGGCGAGCATCGGTGAGCTGCGCATTGAAGGGGAAATCGGCGCCTGGGGCATCACCGCCAAGCAGTTCGCCAAAGACCTCAAAGCGCTCGGTGACGTGTCACAAATCAATATGTATGTGAATTCACCCGGCGGCGAGGTGTTCGACGGGATCGCGATTTACAACATGCTCAAACATCACCCGGCCCGCATTGACGCGGTGGTGGGCAGTCTCGCCGCTTCAATGGGTAGTGTGATTTTGATGGCCGCCGACACGCGAAGCATTCCCGAAAACGCGGCGATCATGATCCATAAGCCCTGGGGGATTCAGGGCGGTGATGCTGAGGACATGCGGCGTTATGCCGAGCTGCTCGATAAGGTCGAGGGTTCGCTGGTGCAGGCGTATGTCGAGGCTACCGGCAAGACCGCCGAAGAAGTCCACGCCTTGCTCGACGCGGAAACGTGGATGTTCGGCAGCGAAGCGGTGGAAGCCGGTTTCGCAGACAAAATTCTTGAGCCGCTCAAAGCGTTCGCTCAAATCAATTCGCACCGCATGCAGGAGTTCACCAACATGCCACAAGCTTTCAAACAACTGCTGACCCCGCGCGGCTCGGTCACTTTGCCGGCTCCAGCACCTGCCCCGGCTCCAGCGACCGCTCCAGCACCGGCACCGGCGAATCAGACGGTTGACCAGATCCGCGCTCAGGCGCTGGCCGATGAGGGCGCGCGTCGCACGGCGATCACTGCCGCGTTTGCCGCGCCGTTTGCTGCGCCTCACGCGGCGCTGCTGCCCGAGTGCCTGAATGACGTGAATTGCTCGATCGAAACGGCCAACGCGAAGCTGCTGGCCGCGATGGGTGCCGGCACCACTCCGACCGGTTCGCAAATCATTCACGGCCACATTTCCAACGGCAATCTGGTGGGTGACTCGGTGCGTGCATCGATCGCCAGTCGCATCGGTCAGGCCGAGGTGCAGAAGGACAACGCCTATAACTACATGAGCCTGCGCGAGCTGGCCCGGGCGTCGCTTACCGATCGCGGCATTCTCGTGGCGTCGTATAACCCGATACAGATGGTGGGTCTGGCGTTTACTCACGATTCCAGCGACTTCGGCAACATCCTGCTGGACATCGCCGGCAAGTCGGTGCTGTTGGGCTGGGACGAAGCGCCGGAAACCTTCGACAAGTGGACGAAGAAAGGCCGTCTCAGCGACTTTAAGACCGTCAAGCGTGTGGGCCTCGGCGCCTTCGGCAGCCTGCGTGAAGTTCGCCCGGGTGCGGAGTACAAGTACATCACTACCAGCGATCGCGGTGAGGCGATCCGTTTGGCCACCTACGGCGAGCTGTTCGGCATCACCCGTCAGGCGATCATCAACGATGACCTCGATCAGCTCAGCACCGTGCCTTACGGCATGGGTCTGGCGGCGCGCGGCACGATCGGCGATTTGGTCTATGACGTACTGACCACCGGCCCGGCGTTGAGCGACGGCAAGGCGCTGTACGACGCCACCCGGAAAAACCTGTTCAAAGGCGCCGTCTCGGCCATGTCGATCGAGGCGCTGAGTGCGGCCAAGACCGCTATGGCGTTGCAGAAGTCGCCGGCAGCCGAAGGCGTCAAGTCGCGCACCCTGAACATTCGTCCGGCGTATGTGCTGGTGCCGGTGTGCCTGGAAGACAAGACCAATCAGTTGATCCGCTCCGCCTCGGTGCCGGGTGCCGACAGCAATGCCGGCATCGACAACCCGATTCGCAACTTCGCCGAGGTGATCGCCGAGCCGCGTCTGGATGATGTTTCCTCGATCGAGTGGTACATGGCCGCCAGACAGGGCAGCGACACCATTGAGGTCGCGTATCTGGATGGCGTTGATCAGCCGTACATCG
This sequence comes from Pseudomonas sp. B21-015, assembly GCF_024749285.1. Taxonomy (NCBI): domain Bacteria; kingdom Pseudomonadati; phylum Pseudomonadota; class Gammaproteobacteria; order Pseudomonadales; family Pseudomonadaceae; genus Pseudomonas; species Pseudomonas sp. B21-015. The sequence continues at coordinate 4,315,434 of NZ_CP087196.1, read as the reverse complement.
AGCAGACCCAAGGCTTCTCCGTCGACGGCGTAGTCAGCAAGGTGCGGATCGATGCCGGCGTGGCGCCGCTCGATTCTCGCGGCTTGAACAAGTCCCTCGGCAAGTAACTCGCCGATCCTCTCGAAACCCCGTCAAGTGCGGGGTTTGTTGTTTATGTATAGGAGAAATTGACCATGGCTAAGAACTACGCCGGTACAGGCATGACCGTTGATTTTATCGCCCCGACTGCCGGGGCATTCGCGGGCGTGCCGCTGGTGCTGAACGACATGGTGGTGATTCCCACGTCGACTGGCACCAAGGGCGCCAAGATGGTGGGCATCACCGCCGAAGAATGGCGCCTGCCGGTGGACGGCGCGCTGAAGCTGGGCCAGAAGGTTAATGTTCTGGCGGGCGTGCTGGTGGCCCCGGCCGTCGCCGACTCGGTGCCGTTCGGCAAGCTGACTTCTGATCCCTCTGGCGGCTTCGCCACTGCGTTGTTGATCCAGTGATGAGCGCCTGGCGCTTTCGTGAGCTGGCGGCACGTATGGACGCAGTGCTGGTAGAGCGCTTGGGCGACCCGGCGACGCTGGCCGACGGCCGCCCGATCAAGGGGGCATTTGCCTCGCCTTTTGTCGGTGCCGAAATCGGCGGTGGCAAGGGTGGGGCGGTGCGTTTGGGGTCGGCCATCAACGCCGATGCGGTGCTTGAGCCAACGCTGACGGTTCGTGTGATTGATGTGGTCGGGGTCAAGGCGGGGGACTTTCTTACCGTCGAACTGCCGGCCCTTTTGGGCGGTGGCCGCTACAAGGTCAGCCGGTTGAAGCCTGACGGCGCGGGCATGGTTGATCTGGTGTTGGGGGTGAGCAGTGAGCGAACTGACGACATTACATAGCGCCATCACCGCCACGATCAAGGCGGCGATGCCCAAAGTTCTGCACGTCGAGGAATTCCCTGAAGTGGGGCAGATGGTCGATGTGCCGGCGCTGTTGTACGGGCTGACGGATATGACCCTTGGCGATCAGCGCGGCGAAGGAAAAACGGCGCTGATCGGCCGTTTTCAGTCGTGCATTCTGATCGACGCGACACGGCCGAAGGCTTCGCTACAGGCGGCCATTCTGGCGTCACAGTTGACCGTGATTCTGAATTATCAGTATTGGGGGCTGGATGACATTGTCACCGGCCCGCCGGAGAACATCCACGCCCAGCCCGAGGCGCCTGCGCAAGACCTTGAGCAGTTTGTCATGTGGTCGGTGCAATGGACGCAGGCCTTTGAGGTCGGAGAGTTCGAATGGCCATGGCCGGACGAGCCGCCGGGCTCGCTGATGCTGGGCCTCGCTGACGCTTCAAAAGAAGAGTTCTTTCCGCCGGAATCCCCGCCATGATTGCCTACGCACTGGCTGAGCATGACCGCATGATTGCGGCCATGTTGATGCCTTGCGTGGTGGTGGGGGTGGATCTGGCGGCGCCGGCGGTGCGGGTGTCGAATGGCGAGTGGACAAGTGCCTGGGTTCGCTGGCACAGCCTCGCGGCCGGCAAGGCACGACACTGGCGGGCGCCGAGCCTAGGAGAGCAGGGCGTGCTGTTCAACCCCAGCGGACAGGCCGGCATGGGCACCTTTGTACCCGGGCTGTACGGCGATGCGGGCGGCCAGCCCGACAATCGCGACCACGTCGAGGTCTGGCGTTTCGATGATGGCGGCTCGCTGGTCTACGACTGGCAGGCCAAGAGCTACACCGTCACCCTGCCGACCGGCACGGTGACGATCAAGGTAGGGAGCACAGAAGTCGTCGTTACGGATAACGCGGTGACGGTGAAGTCTGGAACGATCGACCTTGAGGCGACTGTGAATATCAAAGGGCCGGTGAAGATCGACGGGCCGTTACTCGTAACGGGCAACATCGGCGGCGCCGGCAACATCATGGCGGCCGGTAATAGCGACAACCACCACACGCATTAATCAATCATTCAACCAGCCCGCCCAAGTGCGGGCTTTTTTGTGCCCGGAGGAAACATGGCCAAGACCACTGCAACACCTGTCGCCGACCAATCGCCGGCGGCGGATCTGCTGTTGAAATTCAGCGACAAGCTCTTTACCTCGCGCACCCTGTGCATCCCCGGAACGGAGCGCACGCTGCCGGTGGCCAAGGCCATTGTCGAGGTGTCGGCATCCGATGAGCAGGCTGTCAGTTACCTGAAAGCCCATCCCGAACTTGAAGCCCTGGAGTGACGTAGATGATCGGAATGGATCGCCACACCGGCCAGCCCATTTCCGGCATCGAGCATGTGCTTCAGGCCATCCCCGACATTCTCGGCACGCCGCTGGGTAGTCGTCGGGAGCGCCCGGACTACGGCAGCAAGCTGCGCACCTACGTGGATTTGCCGGTAAACGCCGGCTGGAAAAGCTCGGTGCAGGCTGAGGCGGCGCGCGCGATTGGCATGTGGGAGCCGCGCGTGAAGCTGGAGAGTGTCCGCGTGGTGGCCGTGCTGGGCGGGAAAATTGATTTGGTTGTTGCCGGCGAGTACCTGGGCGACAGCTTTGTGGTCGAGGTGAGCGCATGAGTATCTTGGATCTGTCAGCGCTGCCGGCACCGGACGTGCTGGAGCCGCTGGATTATGAGCTGACCTATGACGACTGCCTGAGCATCTTTCGCGGACACATGGGCGACAACTGGACGGCCAACCTGGAGTCCGATCCGGTGGTCAAGCTGCTGGAGGTCGGGGCGTATATCAAGCTCGGCAACCGTGCCCGGGTCAACGACGCGGCCAAGGCGCAACTGTTGGCCTATTCGACCGGGAGTGACCTCGATCAGCTTGGGGCCAACGTCAATCTGCCACGCCTGGTGATTCAGGCCGAGGATCTGACGGCTGTGCCGCCAGTGCCCGAGGTCATGGAAGAACACGACCCCTACCGCGAGCGCATCCAGTTGGCCTTTGAGGGGTTGACCACGGCCGGCCCGCGTAACAGCTACATCCTGCACACGCGCAACGCCTCGGGGTTGGTGGCCGACGCCACCGCTGAAAGCCCGGCCCCGTGCAACGTTACGGTAACGGTACTGAGTACCGAGGGTAAGGGTGAGGCCGGCGCCGAGCTGCTGGCCATCGTCGCGGCGGCATTGGACGATGAAGATACCCGCCCGGTCGGTGATCGGGTCAAGGTGCAAAGTGCGGAAATCCTCGACTACCGCATTGATGCGATTCTGCATATGAGCAGCGCCGGCCCTGAAGGGGATGCCAGTCTGGCCGAGGCCATCAAGCGACTGGCGGCGTGGATCAATCCGCGTAAACGGCTGGGGGTCGAGGTGGCACGGTCGGCCGTAGACGCCCAGTTGCACGTTGCCGGCGTTTCGCGGGTCGAGCTGCCCGGCTGGGTTGATCTGGCGCCTACGAAGGCGCAGGCGGCTTATTGCACGGGTTACAGCGTAACGATGGCGGGGGCGACATGAAAAGCCTGCTGCCGAGCAATAGCACGCCACTGGAGCGGGCGATTGAGGCGGCTTTCTATGAGCGCACCATTGTCCCGCTGCGCACGCTGTACAACCCCGACACCTGTCCGGTTCATCTGCTGCCGCATCTGGCGTGGGCATGGTCGGTCGACCGCTGGGATTATCGGTGGTCTGAAGCGACCAAGCGCGCCGCCATCAAGGCCTCGTTCTACATCCACAAGCACAAGGGCACGATCGGCGCGCTGCGTCGGGTGGTCGAGCCGCTGGGCTATCTGATCGAGATTGTCGAGTGGTTCAAGACTGTGCCTGAGGGGGTGCCGGGCACCTTTGCGCTGAAGGTCGGCGTGCTGGATACCGGGATCACCGAGGAAATGTATCAGGAGCTTGAGCGCCTGATTGACGACGCCAAGCCTGTGAGTCGGCACCTGACAGGGCTGGACATCATTCTTGAAACCCGGTGCGACGCTTACGTTGGCTTCGCCGTTTATGACGGCGATGAGATCGATGTTTACCCATGGAGCAACCCGGATATCGACGTGGTGATTCAGGGTTATAGCGGCGTGAGCAATTACATACTCGACGAATTGGACGTGTACCCCCATGGTTGATACGAACACTATTTTTGGCGGCATGCTCACGAATCTAGGGGCGGCAAAGAAAACCAACTGCGACGCGCTGGGTATTCCGTGGGAGCCCAAGTATTTGTTGATCGGTGATGCAAACGGCACCGATCCAGTTCCAAGTCCCACGCAGACGGCGCTGATCCATCAGGTGCATCGCGCCCAGCTCAATCAGCTGCGTGTGTCACCGACGGACTCGAACATTCTGATCGCCGAGGTGGTTCTACCACCGGATGTGGGTGGCTGGTGGATGCGAGAGTTGGCGCTGGAAGACAAGGACGGCGTGTTTTCAGCCGTGGCCAACCCGGCTCCCAGCTATAAGCCGTTGCTGTCCCAGGGATCGGGCCGCAACCAGGTGGTGCGGATGCACATCATCACCAATGGCACCGCCAACATTCAGTTGAAAATCGATCCGAGTGTTGTGCTGGCAACGCGCGAATACGTCGACTCCAGAATTCTGGAAGAACTGTACAAGCTCGACAGCAAACAATCGGTGCGCGTGGCCACTACCGCGAACATCGTGCTGTCAGGTCTTCAGACGGTCGATGGGGTCGCAGTGGTGGCCGGTGATCGAGTGCTGGTGAAGAACCAGACAACGGCCAAAGACAACGGCCTGTATGTGGTGGCGGCGGGTGCTTGGTCGCGGGCTCTAGATGCTGACACCAATGCCGAAGTGACCTCGGCGTTACTGGTGTCCGTCGAGCAAGGGGTCACGCTGGCCGATACGCGCTGGCAGTTAATCACCGACGCCGTGATTGTGCTGGGCACCACGGCGCTGACCTTTCAAAACGTGACCTTCGGGTTTGCGCCGCTGGCATCGCCAAAACTGACCGGTGTTCCCGAGACGCCGACGGCCGCCAAGGACACCGGGTCGCCACAGATTGCTTCCTGCGAGTTTGTGCTGGGTCAAGCGTCTGACGAGAACCCGAAGGTTGATGGCGCGGCAGCGCCGGGCGTGTCGAAGCGTGTGGCACGCTCTGATCACGTTCATCCGACTGACGCGACGCGCGCCGCGATTGCCGATTTGCCCTACCGGGGGTTTCTTTCCTGGGCTGTAGCGGGGGTCTATACGTGGACGGTTCCGGCGGGTGTGACAAAGGGATACGCGATCGTCAAAGGGGCGGGGGGGAGTGGGCGCAACAGCCAGCTCTTCGGTCCGGGCGGTGGCGGTGGCGGGGTGGCTGAAGGCTTGGTGACGCTGGTGCCGGGTGCCGTCATTACGATCACGGTCGGCGCTGGCGGCGCGGGAGTTTCCTACAGCGTGAGTGGCGGTCCGGGCCTTGCCGGTGGCGGTTCCTCATTCGGCGGCTTCATGTCGGCCACTGGGGGCGGTGGCGGTGACTCCAGCGGTGGCGGTGGTAAAAGTGGCGTGGGCACGGGTGGGGATCAAAATTGGGGCTTGGGCGATGGTCAATCCGGCGGCCGGGTAAATGCGACATCGTATGGTTTTCCGGGCAGCGGTGGCGGGCCAGGTGGCGCCGGCGCAGCGGTCGACGCGGCTGGTGTCGGTCAGTCCCCGCTCAGAAGTGGCCAAGGTCCGGGCGGTGGCGGTGGGGGGCGGATGGACAACGGCGGTCTTTCTGGTGCCGGTGCGGCCGGCTCCGTCAGCATAAGGTGGTGAGTATGTGGGCACATATTGAAAGCGGTCGCGTCATTGAGGTGACCGACATTGATCCGGCGGGTCGCTATCACGCGTCATGGGTCTGGAAGGCCTGCCCGGCGGCTGTCGGGCTGGGTTGGACATTTAGTAGCGGCACCTTTTCGCCTCCTGCGGGCCTTTCTGCGGAGGCCCTGGCCGCCAGCGAGCGGTTTTGGCGTGACAGTGAACTGGCGGGTAATGAATGGCTGGTCGCCCGGCATCGTGATGAACAGGACATGGGCGAGGCGACGACGCTGGCAACTGAGCAGTTTTCGGCGTTGCTTGTGTACCGCAAGCAGTTGCGCGACTGGCCCGAAGGTTCAGCGTTTCCCGAGAGTGCGGGCCGGCCCGTCGCGCCGGACTGGCTCGCAACAATCATTGTCCCCTGACGCCCCGCACTGACGGGGCGTTTTCTTTTCCGTTACGCGTAACACGAACACCCTCACAGCCTCGCTTATGCGGGGCTTTTTCGTTTCTGGAGATTGACCCTTATGAGTGGTTTTTTTCACGGCGTCACGACCACGCTGATCGAAACCGGTGCGCGCACTATCTCGCTGCCGTCGTCCTCGATCATTGGTCTGTGCGACACCTTCATCCCCGGTATTCTCGGCGGCGGCACGGCCAAGGCCGGCGAGCTGAAGCTGATCACCTCCGAGCGCGAAGCCATCGCGGCGTTCGGTGCAGGCTCGGCCATCGCCAAGGCGGCGGCTGCAATCTACGTGCGGGCCAAGGCGGTGATCGTCGCTGTCGGCGTGCCCAAGCTCGAGGACGCTGCGCTGCAAACCTCGGCCATCATCGGTGGCGTTCTCGCCGATGGCCAGCGTACCGGCCTTCAGGCGCTGCTGGACGGCAAGAGCAAGCACAACGCCCAGCCCAAGCTGCTGATCGCCCCGGGGCATTCGGCGACCCAGGCGGTGGCGACCGCGATGGATGCGCTGGCCGCAAAGCTGCGCGCGATGGCGATCATCGACGGGCCGAATACCACCGATGAGGCCGCCATGGCCTATGCCTTGAACTTCGGCAGCAAGCGGCTGTTTCTGGTCGATCCGGGGGTGCAGTTCTGGGACACCATCGAGAGCGCGACGATCGACGCACCGGGTTCGGCGTGGACGGCGGGTCTGTTTGCCTGGACGGATGCGACTTACGGCTATTGGGCGTCGCCGTCGAACAAGGAGTTTGTCGGCATCACCGGCACCACTCGCCCGATCGAGTACCTGGACGGTGACGAAACATGCCGGGCCAACCTGCTGAACAACGCGAACATCACCACGATCATTCGCGACGGCGGTTTCCGTCTGTGGGGCAACCGCACGCTGTCCAGCGATCCGAAATGGGCGTTCGTCACCCGCGTGCGTACCTGCGACATCCTCATGGATGCGATTCAGGCGGGCCACAAGTGGGCAGTCGACCGCTCGATCACCAAGACCTACGTCAAGGACGTCACCGAAGGCCTTCAGGCGTTCATGCGCGACCAGAAGAACGCCGGCGCGATCATCAACTTCGAAGTCTATCCGGACACCGAAATGAACACGGCCAGCCAGATCGAGCAGGGCAAGGTGTATTGGCGTATCCGCTTCACCGACGTGCCGCCGGCCGAAAACCCGAATTTCCTGATCGAGGTCACCAACGAGTGGCTGACCGAAGTGCTTGAAGCCTAAGGGGGCTAACCGATGATTCCTCAAGTTCTTAAGAACATGAACCTGTTTGTGGACGGCGTCAGTTTCTCCGGCGACGTGCCGACCCTGTCGCTGCCCAAGCTGACCCAAAAAGTCGAGGACTATCAGGGCGGCGGCATGTTCGCCCCGATCGAATTCGCCGTGGGCATGGAAAAGCTGGAGTCAGCATTTACCACCAACGGCGTGCGCCGCGAGTCGCTGAAGTTCTTTGGTCTGGCTGACCAGACGGCGACCAGTCTGGTGTTCCGTGGTGCGTTTGCGGATCTGAAAGGCCGTGTGGTGCCGGTGATTGTCACCCTGCGCGGTGGCGTGAAAGAGGTGGATATGGGCGACTGGAAGCCCGCCACCGTTGGCGAAATCAAGCACGGGGTAAAGATCACCTACTACAAGCTCGAAATCGACGGGCGTGTGATGTACGAGATCGATCCGCTCAACATGATCATGGTTGTCGATGGCGTTGACCAGTTGGCCGCCGAACGTTCGGCCCTCGGCCTCTAAGGACTCAGAAAATGACTCAAGAAAATGCAAGCAAAAAGACCCCGAAGTGGCTGGCTGTCAGCGACGAGAGTGCAGTAATCAGCATGGTGGGCGCCGTCGAGATTGGTGGCGTCAAGGTGGACAAGCTGACCATGCGCGCGCCGACGGTACGCGACCAGCGCGCCGCCAATGCGACGGCGAAGGGCGACTACGAGCAGATCGAAATCAACATGTTGTGCAGCCTGTTGATGGCGACCGAACCGGAGATTGCGGCGCTCAGTCTGCGCAATTACAACCGCTTGCAGGCGGGCTATTTTCGCCTGGTCGAAGAGGACGAACTTTAACGCCGAAACGCAAAGGATCGCGGCCAAGCGCTTGGCGAGAGAGACAGGTTTCTCTGCCGCCGAGATCGAGGCCATGAGCTTTGATCGGATGCTGTGGTGGCTCACGGATTGAGCCACTTTCGACTCGACGAATAGGGCACGCACATGAGCAATAAACTTGCGCTCGGGCTGGTTATTGGCGGCGCCGTCAGTTCCACGGTGGGGGCGGCCTTCAAGGACGTTTCCAGCCGCATCAAGAAGCTGGAAGAAACCGGGAAAAAAGCCCGGGTGCTGGAAAAGTCTATCGGCGAAACCATGCGCCTGCGTGAAGAGTGGCTGAAGGCGCACAGGGAGGGCGAGAAGGGCGCCGACAAGTTGCGCACGCGACTGGAGGCCAATCTGGCCGCCCTGAAGAAGCAGGGCGTCGAGGTACGCAATCTGGGCAAGGCTTACACCCAGATGGGCAACACGGCGCGCGCGGCCGAGCTGAAAGCCAAGGGCCACATGCAGCTCGACGCCGGCAAGCAGCAGATGAAAAGCAGCATCGGCCAAGCCACGGCGGCCACGGCGGCCATGGTCATACCGGCGAAGATCAGCGCGGACTATGGCGCGATCATTCGTGACATTGCGATCAAGGCCAACATTGCAAACACGCCCGAAGAGGCGACGCTGTCCAAGACCGTGATCGACACGTCACGCGACACCGGCATGGCGCGCAATCAGGTGGCCGAGGTGGTGAACGCCCTGGTGGGCGCCGGCATGGAGCTGGACAAGGCGCTGGCCTATGCCCCAACGGCGGCCAAGTTCTCCGTCGGGCAGGGATCGGACGGCACCGAAACCGCCAAGATGATCAACGCCCTGGGGCAGAACGCCAAGATCACCGACCCCGTGGTCATGCAAAAGGCACTGGAGGCGATCGCCTACCAAGGGCAGGCGGGCAGCTTTGAGGCGGCCGACATGGCGCGCTGGTTCCCTGAGCTGCTGGCGGGCATGGGCAAGCTGGGCATTACCGGCATGGACTCGGTGACGCAACTGGGGTCGATGCTTCAGGTGCAGATGAAGACCGCCGGCGGTTCGGATGAAGCGGCCAACAACCTCAAGAACTGGATGGAGAAAATCGGCTCCGGTGACACCGTCGAGGCGTACAAGAAGGCCGGCATCGACTATCAGGGATCGATGAACACCGGCCTGCAGAATGGCAAGTCCACCTTGGAATCCAGCTTTGCGCTGGCCCAAAAGTACATCGAGGCGACCGACCCGAAGAAGGCCGCCGAAATGGCGAAAGCCACGGCCGCGATCAGCAAGGAGTCTGATCCGGAGAAAGCCAAGGCCATGATCGCCTCCCTTGAATCGGCGCTGCGTACCGGCGACCTGTTCGCCGACATGCAGGTCAAGGGCGCCTTGACCGCGTACATGCAGAACAAGGATCTGTACGACAAGCTGAAAAAGGAGTCGGCCAGCGCGACCGGGATTCTGGACAAGAACCTGGCTGAGCGTCGGGAATCCTCGGCGCAGAAACAGGCCGAGATGGTGCAAGGCCTTGATGATTCCATGCGTGCCATTGGCGATGCCATGCGGCCGGTGACGGATGCGGTGGTTGGCGGCATCACGTCCGTGGCTGGCGGGCTGGCGAAGCTGGCGGACGAATCGCCCCGGCTGGTAACAGGCATCGGTCTGGCCACTGCCGGCTTGATCGGTCTGTCGGCGGCGGTGAGTGGCTTCAAGATGGCCAAGGGGCTGATGAATATCGGCCGCGGCTCACTGATGGGCAATCCGAACATTCCGCAAAAGGTGATTGTGACCAACCTGCCGGCCGGTGGTGCCGGCGGGCTGGATGGCGGCGACCTCGATGCCGGCGACGACAAGAAGGGCAAGAAAGGCAAGGGTGGTGGCAAGGGAGGCCGGGGTGGCAGCATGGGTCGAGGTGTCGGCAACGTCGTGAAGGGGGCGGCGGTGTTCGCTGTCGCTGACGCCGGGTTCAAGGCCTATGACACCTACCAGAACGCAGAAACGCAGGACGAGAAGGCTGAAGGCTACGGCGCGGCGGCGGGTGGGTTGGCAGGCACGCTGACCGGTGCCGCCGCTGGAGCGGCGATCGGTACGGCGGTGTTGCCGGTGATTGGCACCTTTGTAGGCGGCTTGATTGGGGGATATCTCGGCAGCCAAGGCGGTGACGCGCTGGGTGGTGCGATCGGCAAGTCGATGTTTGGCACGCCCGACGAGCTGAAGCGGATGCCGGCCGCCGGGCCGCTGATGATGAGCAATGCCGGCAAGGACATCCCGCCGGTGATGGGCGACATCGCCAAATCGTTCACCAAGCCGTCGGGGGCGGCGCCGCTGATGATGTCGCTGCCGGGTCAGACGCCGGCGCCGGCCGCGTCGGCGCAGATCGGCGATGCCGGGCGCTCGATGCTGCTGCCGGAAGCCAGTGCCGACGCCAAGGCCGGGCCGTTGGCCAAGCCAGCGCCGACCGCTGCGCCGCCGGCCAACATCGAAGCCAGGGTGGACATTCAAGCGCCGTTTTCGTTGACCGTGCAGGGCGACGTGCAGGACGCCAACGCGCTCTACAACAAGCTCAAGCCGATGCTCGATCAGCACTACCGCGACCTCGCCAAGCAGCAGGAAAACCGCAAGCTGTTTGATGCGCCGCACGTTTAATCAGGGGGATTCATGGAAGCATTGGGGCAGTTGCAATCGGGGATGAAGTACTTGGCCACGGCCGGCGAGACGGGCCGGCGCAGCCTTGATGGGATGATGGCGCCGGTGAATGGCGCGATCGGAGAAATCACCGGCGCCGCGTCCGAGCTGGAGGGCCTGCCCTTTGTCGGGCCGGCGATCGGGGCCAAGCTTCAGCGCGTGATGCGTGGGGTCAATGCGGCACAGGCGCAGGTTGGTCGAGTGGTGGCCATGTACGGCACGGCCACCCGCGCGGCCGCACAGATTGACGAGCGCCTGGGGGTGCTGAAGGAACAGGCCGGCCGGGCTGCCACGGCCATCAACAAGATTGCCGGCAAGGCCAGCCCGGCGCTGGCCAACATCCTGCCCACCGGCGCCTTTGCCACGGATCAGACGCCGGCGCCGGAAGCGGTGAAGCCGTTCCCGCACCTGCTGATCATCCAGCCGCAAGATCCGAAGGCGCCGCAGTACACCTTCAACCTGGACACGGCCGCCTTTGACGAGCTGCGCCGCTCGACCGAATTCCGCTGGGCCTCGCAGGAGCGCCTGTCGCGGCGTCCGGCGCAGCAGGCGGTGGGCATCGGCGACGAGAAAATCACCCTCAAGGGGGCGATCTTCCCGGGCTTCAAGGGTGGGCTAAAGCAGCTCGACACCCTGCGCGCACTCGGCGCCCAGCTTCAGCCGCTGACCCTGACCACGGGGTATGGCGACGTGCTGGGAACCTGGTGCCTCAAGAGTGTGGACGAGGAACAGAGTTCGCTGATGGCCGGCGGCATTCCGCGCAAGCAGGCCTTTACCTTGGAGTTTGTGCGCTATGGCGACGACATGCAGAACGTCTGACGGGGATCTGCTGGATACCATCTGTCACAACTTTTACGGCCACCTGAATGGCTGCGTCGAGGCGGTGCTGGATGCCAATCAGGGGCTGGCCGACGAGGAACAGCCCTACCGTGCCGGCGTGGTGATCGTCCTGCCGGATCTGGCGCACCCGGTGGCCGAGGCAATCACCTTGTGGGACTGATCCCGTCCGCCGGCGCCGCCGGCGACCTCTCGCGTTACGCGTAACGCTCCGCTGACTTGGCCCGCCCCGTGCGGGCTTTCTTTTGGAAAAAATCCATGACCCCCCGATTCCGTATTGTGGCCGACGGCAACGACATCACGGCGCTGTTGAATGACCGGCTGATTCAGTTGAGTGTCACCGACAAGACCGGCATGGAGTCCGACGAATTCGAACTGCGCATTGACGATCGCGACGGGCGGGTGACGTTGCCGCGCAAAGGCGTGGGGATCGAGATCTACCTGGGCTACCTTGAGACGTCGCTGGTCCGGCTGGGCCGCTACGTGGCGGACGGTGTCTCTGTGTCCGGACCGCCGGATACCATCGTGATCAAGGGTAAGGCCAGCGACATGCGCGGCAGCGGCAAGACCATTCGTAGCGGAAGCTGGGAAAACGTGCCGCTGTCGAAGATCGTCGCCGACGTGGCCGCGCGCAACGGCTGGTCGCCGGTGTGTCCGGTCAGTACGAAGGTGGCGCGGGCCGACCAGCTCAACGAATCCGACTTCAATTTCATCACGCGACTGGCCAAGCAGTACGACTGCACGGCGAAGGTCGCTGACGGCAAGTTGCTGGTGATGCCGCGTCAGGGCGGACAGAGTGCGAGCGGTAAGGCCTTCGCGCCGATCGTGATCACGCGCCAAGACGTCAGCCGCTGGCAGTTCAACTTCGAGGATCGTGATTCGCACAAGGCGGTCGGGGCCAAGCACCAGGACAAGAAGACCGGAAAAGTCGTCGTGGTGTCCCTGGAGAACGACGACGCGCCGGCGGGACTGCCGGCGGTGCATACCGATCGGCACATTCACCCGAACAAGACGGCGGCCGAAGCAGCGGCCAAGGCACGCTTGGCGGCGTTCAATCGCTCGACCGCCGGCGTGCGCTTCGAAATGCCCGGCCGTACGGACCTGTTTGCCGAGCGCCCGGTGATCGCCCAGGGCTTCAAGATCGGCCTCGACGGTGAATATCTGGCCGACTCGGTGGAACAGACCTACACCCAAGCCGGCTGGTCGACCACCGTCGAATGCAACGGCGGCAAGAATGGCAAGGCCAACGCCAAAGGCAAGAAAAAGAAGAAGGAGGCCAAGCCGGTCAAAGTCGTATCCCTGAAGTAACGCTACCGAGAACCCATAACCCGCCGAGTGCGGCTTTTTTATGCATGGAGTTTTTATGTCTCTCACACAACAACAGTTATTGCAGATCTTCCCGAAGGCCGGCGCCAAAGCCGGCGTTTTTGTACCCGTCCTAAATACGGCCATGCAGCGCTACCAGATCGTCGGTAGCAAGCGCATCGCCGCATTCATTGCCCAGATCGGCCATGAGTCTGGTCAACTGCGCAACGTTCGCGAAGTCTGGGGACCAACCTCAGCCCAGTCTGGTTACGAAGGCCGGAAAGACTTGGGCAACACCAAGCCCGGTGACGGCTCAAAATACCGAGGGCGAGGCCTGATTCAGGTCACTGGTCGGGCGAATTACGCGGCATGCGGTGAGGCGCTGGGCTTGGACTTGATTGCGCAGCCCGAACTGCTGGAAATACCACAGCACGCTGCGATGTCCGCGGCGTGGTTCTGGAAACAGAACGGATTGAACGACTTAGCCGACCGGGACCAATTCAACAGCATAACCCGACGCATCAACGGCGGATTGAACGGTTTGCAGGACCGGCTGGAAATCTGGTCGCGGGCGCGGGCGGTGCTGTTGTGATTGCGGTCCCGTGGAAGGCGGTCGGCGCACTGATGCTGGTTCTGATCGGAGCCGGCAGTACTTGGCAGTTACAAGGCTGGCGCTACGGGAAGCAACTGGCCGAGCAGGCGCGGTTGCAAGCCGAAACCCTCAATCAACTGACCCTGATAGCCGCCACCGCGCAACTGGCCGAGCAGGACAAGCGTCTGGCCCTCGAGCAGCGTCTGTCGGTCAGCGAACAAACCCACTACAGGAAATTGAGCGATGCACAAAAAGACCAGGACCGCCTGCGCGATCGTCTTGCCACTTCTGATTTGCGGCTGTCAGTCCTCCTTTCTGAGGATCCAGCCAGTGGCTGTTCAGTGCCAGCCGGTACCGAAGCCAGCGGCGTGGTTCATGGAGGAGCGCGCGCCCAACTTGACCCAGCGCATGCTCAACGAATTGTCGCCATCACCGATGAAGGCGACCGGGGATTGATTGCCCTGGCTGCGTGCCAAGCGTATGTGAGGGGGGTATCACACTGAGGTTGAATGACCGCAATTTTCGGCGCGGGGCCAGGTACTGGCAAATGTCGCCCCATTCAAAATGGTCGGTTGCTATCCCGCGCCGCGCTTACTTGGTTTTTGGAGGCGCGTCAGGACACTCATCGGTCCATCGCGTAACCGTCATGTCATTGAGTTGTTCCCCAATGGTGTCGACGCGCAGACAGGTGCCGCTCTTTGAGTAGAACAAGATGCAACGCGAACTATCAAAAGAGCAGACATCGACCTCGAAGAACTTGTGTGCAGCCAGCTCCCGCTCCACGCCACTATATTCATAGCCGTCGGTGGTATGCATCCGCGTCGGCTTCCATCCTTGTTTGATCAGCTTGGCCCTGGCCGCGACCAAGGGCTCACCGACGGCGATGCCTGCCGGCCCGCGCCTGTCGCTTGTCGCCTGTGAGCCATCGGCAAACGCTGCGCTGGTGCCAATGCAATAAAGTGCGACGAGCGCGAGGATTGAAAACTTCATTTGACAGTCCCTCCAGCCGATTTGTAGCTCTCCAAAAACTTTGGATACTCGGCATACGGTTGCGGCGGATAATGATTTTTCTTACCAGGCCCTTCGGGGAGTGCCGCCCACCTCGTTGCCGCCTTCGGCATTGCTCCCGGGATGTCGCCGGCCTTGATCTTGTCGATCACACCGAGGGTGCGCAGAATGTCGACCGCGATAAGGTCTTGCGTATTAGGCGTAAAGTCGGTGAGTCCCATCTTTTCGGCATACTCGCGCCAAGTGGCAATGGTAATTTGATACATGCCCGATGCCGTAGTTTTTCCGCCGTGACCTGCCCCCGGATGGGTGGACTCATCAGTGAAAGTCCATTTTCCAGTTTTAAAACCCGGTGCCCAGCCATAACCATATTTCGCGTGGTAGCTACCGCCTTCAGATTCGGCAATGGCAACCAAAAATGCCTTCACGTTTTTATTCTTCAAATACTCCTCATTCTCGGCCCGTCTTACCTGTTTCTTTGCGTCCAGCGATACAGTTTTTGGGGTGGAGTCTTTGACGGGCGTCACCGCTCTTGTGGCTACGGGAGACATTTTTCTGCCATTCTTGCTAACCACTTCAGCCATGATGAAAGTCACCAATATAGATTTTGACGCTCACTGTCTGCCCCTCTGGGCAAACAGAAATAATGAAACTTGTTCTTTGGTCTGGGGAAGATTGTGTGCAGTCGGTTGTATGAAGGGCATCTGCTGCCATGCCTTAGTCCTCCAGAAACAGTTTGATTGTTTCGGACAGGTGCGAACTCACTACATGCGTATACCCCATCGGATCACTTACACCGTGTTCCATGCTGCCGTCAGCGCGCTGGATGGCGTAATTAAGATTGGGTAGAGGCTCGCCCGAGTCTTGGTCAACTAGTCTGAACTTGTCGCTGAAGTGCACTGGCATCGGCAGCAGGCCGCTGAAGGGGGCTGGTACGAAGGTGTCGCCAATAATGACCGTGCCGGATCCACCCATAACCACGTTTCCGTGGCCACCTGTACTTCCTTGAGTAGCGGCATTCAGTCCATTGATGAGAACCGTCGAGCTGACGGCACCGGTGATCGGGCTCCCGCATGCGGATTTATCGGTCATGCGAGCGGCGGCAAGGCCATCGAAATTCACATTGGGGGAGCCACTGGCAATCGGATTCGTGCCATGTCCCGGAAGCGGACAATTGGTGGGATCTGTAACTCGGGCAGCAGGTTTGCCACTCATGGGAAGTTCCTTTTCAAGGTTTCAAATGGGGTAATAAGGGTCGATGGGCGAGTCGGAAAAGCGCCAGCACTCATCCCTAGGGTTGAACAGTGCTCGGTGGTTTTCGCGCATGGGACGGCAAGCCAATAACGCCTGCCAGGCGATTTCGACGCAGTTGTCCATGGCCTGGGTGGAATAGCCATCAAGCTGGTTGAGCCAAGCGTTGTAATTGGGCATGCCGACGCTGCGGTAGGTACTGAGCAATATCTCGGCGACTTCTTCGCCCCAGTGGATGAAGCGCCCCGGGCTCCAGGGGCCTGTCTGGGCGTAAATAAACCAGCCCAAGCTTGGCAAGTCACCATCTGCAAGTCGTAACGTGTCGCGCTGCGAGGAAAAACCACAGGTGATGTGGACGGTCAGCCAACCCTGGTGTTGCTGGATAAATCCAGTGGGGTCGAATTGTGCCAGCGGTACGACACGATAACCTGAGTCAGGCATTGACCTGGCAACCAACTCAGCGTCCAGCCTTGAAACGAAGGCCCGAATCGCCTTGCCTTCGCCGGACGCCGCGCAAAGAATTTCAACCGGCGTGCTCGCAGGTATGTCGCTGAAACCGACGATGCGAACTAGCCCATAAAGGCGTAATGAGGTTTTTAGGCCGCTGGGATGAAGCGAGGTATCGAGTGTGCAGGCGCAGGGGATGGGCACATCCATAGGTGCAGGGCGCATCAAATATTACCGTCCATGTAAATGTGCGTCGCGAAGAATGCCCTAGGCAGAAGTCGCGCTCAACAATATTTACAATGTTTAGGTTGACAACCAGTCAATGATCGCCGATTTCGTGGGCCGTACCGCCTTGGCGTTCGAGCCTGGCGCGGAGCGTCTGGTGTGGTTGCCCCATTCGTGACGCAGGTTCATCCGCGGTGGTGCGGGGGAGGTGTGATTGTGTTCGGTCGGCAGGACGCCGGGGGAGGGGGGCGCGCAAAACCACCGCTGGAGGCCACGGTTTCTCGTTTGCATAAGCACAAAAGTACGGATATTTTGCCCGACTGAATAAGGCATTTATTTATTTAAAAACAATAGGTTAGGTGTTTTATGCCCCCAGTATGGGGTGCTAGGGGTCGAGTGTTCGAATCACTCCGTCCCGACCATATAATTCAATGACTTAGGCCAATGTTCACAGCATTGGCCTTTTTCATGTGCGTGACATTTGCGTGACTTCTCGATTTCTCATGCCTGCTTTCTCTTCAAAATTGTGTGAGTTCACGCCGTTTTTGGCCCTTTTTCGCGCTGCCTTTGTGTGAGTTCACGCCGTTTTTGGCCCTTTTTCGCGCTGCCTTTGGCACCAATACTGTTTGATATTTCTCTTCCTTTCTCAGCTTTTTCGCATGTCAGATGGTCTTGCCTAACGCCTTGTTTCCGGGCAATTAGGGCGTTTTCCCTCACCCGCTCCGCGACGCTAAACCCTGGAAGCTCAGTTCCGATTCTTCGTTCTTAAAGGTCACCATCCCAAATCATCGAAACCGGCTGTACGTCACGCGGGCCGTGCCTTTGAAGACAAACGGAAGCAGCGAAAGCCGGACTTCCGATTGTGCGCTAGGGAAACGGAACAGAGCGCGGGGGGGGCGGGGAGGGTGGTTGGGCAATCGCCAGGTCTGTGGAAGGTCTCTAGTCGCCGGCCGAGCCCTTTGATCACAAGGCCCAGGGGCCGATTTGGAATCAAACCATCGCGTCCGAGAGCCTGACTCATACCTCCAAATTCGACGTTTTTGGGCCCAAACCGCAGTGCCAAACAGACCTCAAATTGACCCGATTTCTTGCTGGTTTGGTGACAAACCATTTTGCAGGTAGTTGGCACCGATTGAGTGCCGCTGAACCCTCGAAAGATCCGTCGGCCGCGGCCTCTAGCGGTCAGCTCGGAATCTCTTGCAAGGTCCTGGTCGGTGCCAAATCCGCTGCTAACTCACAAAAACTACCCGGTGATTTCGCTGATATTCAGGTCTGGAATTGCCTCCGACCAGACGATTTCTGCGTGGTCTTTCTGGTAGTTCTTGGTCATGCTCTCGCTCGCATGGCCAGCGATTTTCTGCCCGTCCTTTCCGGCTTTTTGGTACAGGTGCAGCGACAGCGCTCGCACTTCGTGGAAGCCCGGCATTTCCTCTTCCTTCCATCCTTTGTAACAACCCGCCAACTCCCGAGCCTCCTTGAAGGCCCGCGTCAAATACCGCTCTTCAACCTGCGTCCAGTGATCCTTCGTCTGCGCCTGTTTCTGTTTCAGGCGATCGGGACGGCGATGGACTAGGTAAGGGGAGGCGATATCATCCCGGCATCGGCTGATCACGGTCTGAAGCTCTTCGGTCACTTTGAACCGGATCCACGCCGCGTCACTGGCCTTGGCCGTCTTCTGTTGCACCACATACAAATACCCTTCCCGAACACCATCGAATCGCATGTTGAGGATGTCGGTGCGGCGTTGCGCGGTGATCAGTGCAAGGTCGATTGCGTTCTGCAGCCAGACCGGCGATTTCTCCCGGATAGCTTTCAGGCCTTCAATCGTGTGCCGTTTGCGCTGCTTCTTCTCGATCCGGTTGATGGTGCTGGCCGCCGGATTATCTGGGCAAAGACCCTTGGCCGCTGCGTGGTTAAAGATGTCGATCAGCAGGGCCCGACACTGGTTGGCCGTGCGGGGGGTGAGGGTGTCCAGCATCTCCGCGATCATGCGGATGGTGATCTGGTCGATGCCCTTTCCTTCGAAGTGCTTCCGGAAACGCCGAAAATGCACCGCGTACAGGCCCAGAGTTCCTTTTGCCAGTTCGCGCGGTGGTAGAACGTCGCGCTCGTAGGTATCGAGGAAGCCAGCGAATGACTCGGATGAACTGCCCATCACGGCGCCGATCAGGTCTGCGCCGCGTATGAACTCCAGGTTCAACTGTTTCGCGGCGTCGATCGCCTTGATTCGGTCGCTGCCGAACTGAAACCACTTACCGTCGGTAGGCCGCCGGTAGCGATAGGTCGAGCGCCGCGAATCGAAGTACAGGTTCTGCGGGAGGTTCTTGTTCGCCTTGTTGCGCGGCCGTGGGACCATCATGCAGCTCCTTTCAATACCATCGCCACCAGGTCGTTCCCGTCCGAGCGGTTGAATGCGGTCCAGTCAACGTACCAGAGTTTCCCTATCTGCTCGCCGGGGACCATGCCGTTGCGGATATGATTGCGGATCGCCTGGGGACAGGGTGGGGTTCCGTTTTCGCCCCAGCGCCGGCGCTGAAACTCGCTGATCTTGATCAGTTCTTTTTTCATTGGATGCTCCATGCCGCGCGTGGCGGCAGAAGGTGAGGGGGGTAAAGAGTCGGTTATTCGCTTTGGGCTTGAAAACTCATCATAAAATTCATGTAAAGTGATGTTTTTTGAGGAGTATCTATGGAGTACCAAGAGCGTTTAATCTGCTTTATTGACTTGTTGGGCTTCAAAGATGCAATTGATCAATCGGAGCAGGAGGACGAAGTAAGGAAAAGGCTTTTCGAAGTTTTCGAAGAGTTCAGAGATGGTGGCTTCGAAAGATTTATGTATGGAAGTGTTCCTTATATGACTGGCAGGGGCTTAAATTCTGCGGGCGAGATTTATGGGGATGAAGTTATAGCTCGGCTAGATAGTGATTATGATTTGGTGGTTACGCAGTTTTCTGATTCTTTTGTTATTTCTGCACCAATGAACAATCCAGCATCTTGTGAGCTGTTATTTCGGTCTCTCGCTATAATTAAAATTGCGTTTTTTTTCAACCTTGGCATGTTAATGCGTGGTGGGATGACAGTTGGAAAGCTAGTGCATAAGAGAGGTGGGGCCTTGTTTGGGTCGGCTATGAACGAGGCTTATGCAATCGAGAGCAAACTGGCAAGCTATCCTAGAGTTGTTGTTTCTGAAAGTGCTTATCGTTTTCTGAATAGTATTTTTTCTGGTATGAAATATGATGGAGTAAGCAACTAGAGGGTTTGATGGGTTGCCTGCGTTTGATTTAATAAGTATTTTCCTAAAGTGGAAATATTATCGTAATCGAAAGACGGATATTTTCAACCAGCTTACACTGGTAGAAAAAGATATTCGTGCTCGGGCGCCCGTGTCCCATCCTAAAATCGCTTACTTACTTCATCAATGGTCCTTATTTGAAGACCGGTTTAATGACGAAGTTACTACTGATAAATAGAGCGAGCTACTAAGTTAGTTGCGGCGATTGATGTTCCGCTTCTCAGATCTCAAATAGCTAGGTGCGTCATCGCCTCGGCCCCTTGTAGATGAGCCAGAGCATGTAGAGCGGCGCTGCGATTGGTAGGAGGATCATGGCGTCACCTGCTGCGTGTTGCAGAGCACGACGGAATATCCATCGGTGCTCTGGTCTGTAACGAGAGTTCCCACCACACCAATTTCACTCAGCGCTTTTCGAGCCGCCGGCTCATTTGCAATCAGTGCCCTGGATTCGGCGCCGGCCCAAATGTCCAGACCGGTCCCGCTTGATCCGCAGTTTGACCATTTGCTGCACGACTCGGCGTCATCTTTCGCCGCATCTAGGTAGTCCCGCGTCCGGCAGTGCGGACAAATGTACGTTTCATCTTGCGGGTCCCAGCCTTCGCCAGACCCAGCATCAAACAGAAACCCGCCTTCGCGACACTCCCAGTCGCCATGTTCGTAGCCGCAGCCGCTCATGACGTCACCCGCCGGCCCCAGATGCAGACAGGGCCATCCTCGGCGTCATGGATCGACAGGATGAACCAGCCCGGCTCGGTGGGATGCTGGATCTCCCACGCCGAACAATCGACCTGGCCTTCTTCCATGTAGACGTTGAACACGTCGGTCGATACGTCGCTCTCCATGTAGGTGATCTTCGTTTCCACCTGGTGGCGGTTACACCAGTCGCTGAACTGCTCTTCGGTGATTTCGTCGTCGAACTCCGAGAGGTAGCCAGGGTGCGACCACCAGCCGTTTGTATCGCGATGGACCGGAAGCGAATCAATCAAAACAGTTTCTTCGGGCATGACTGTTCCTTTGCCGCTATAGCGGCTGACTTTGAAGGGGGAGGGAGTTACTGCTTTACGAACTCTCGGGCGTGCGCCGGGTAACTGGCTCGTTGCTGGATTCCGAGCATAAGCGTGCTGACCTTGGTGCCTTTGCAGAACAGTGTGCAGGGTGGAAGCTTCACATCGCAGGGCAGCACCTGGTCGTCGCGAGCCAACGATTCTTCAACCCGCTTTTCCATCTCCGTCCAGACATGCACCTCAAGCCGCACCTCGGCGCGCACGGCCTCGATAATCCACAACGGAAGGGTGACCAGTCGCTCGTCGCGGGCGGTGGCATTGTTTTCTGTGGGCATGGGGCGTCCTATGCCGGGTCATGCCCGGGCGGTGGCGTGATAGGTGTTTTTGGGCTATTGGTTGATTGCCCGGCACGTGCCGGAATGGGGAGACGCTATGGTCGGAATTAGTCAACTCAATGAGTATCACCAGGCATATAAAAGTGCTTTGGAAATTCTTCAGAATTGGGATGAAGAGGATGAGCCCAGCCTATTGAGGCGGTTTGAGTTTTTCGCAAATCGAATTAAACCGCTGGTGGATACGACAGACCCTGGATGGGACAACTGTCGCGCCCTTGGTCGGCATATGACTTTCATGGAAAGGTATTTGAGGCGCGGCGAGAAGGTTTTTAGTAAGAGTGATGCAATCGATATTGTTTACAGAGACCTGCCCAGTTTCGCCGACTTTCTGTTGCTCCAGGCGTCCACCCCGGATCATTTAGATGCTCGCCTGGCGCAGGCAACATCAAGGCTTTTCGAAATTGAAGACTATGCCTCAGTGATTCGAGCAACCTTTCCAGTGCTCTCTTCGCGCCTTCGAAGGATATTTGGAATCCCAGATGGAACTGACGGGGAAAACTTGGTGAACGACATTTTCACAAAAGGCCTGGGCTCCAATCCGGTAGTGCTACCGCAGGATGAAAAAACTGCCTATCGCAATTTGGTAGCGGGTTTTTATGCCTCATATCGAAACAAGCTAAATCATGGCGACTATCAGCCAACATTTTCTCAAGCGCGGGGCGTTGTGGAAATGGCAAACACGCTGATTAAGGATTTGGAGCTTTTGGCTGAAACGTCTTTAACCGCAAACGCACAGACTCCAGCGCAATAGGTGAGGGCGTCTCAGGCGGCTTGGCTTTCCTGTTTAGGTGGCCATTCAGCAAAGCCGACCTTTGGCGCCTTCGTTTTAGGGTTGATGATCGGCTTACCCTTGGTGTCGGTCAGCACTGCCTTTGACCTGATCCGCATATCGCGGCATTGGAGCGTCTTGCGGGCCAGCTCGATGAACTGCTCGGCGTACTGAGGCGCATCAAACAGCGGGGATAGTTGCCGAACCGTACCCCCCATTATTTGCTCGGTCTTCCTCTCGACCAAGACTAGCCATTCAGCAAGCGGGATTTGCTCGACGCCGCCTGGCGCCTGAAGATTCTTGCGGGTCCCTTTGATGCGCTTTTTTGCTTCGGCGAAGGCGACAGGGCGGGTCATGCCAAACACTGCGAATGTGCTCATGAGTTTCTCCAAACAAGCGCCTGCCTCGCCGGCTGGCGTGAAGTGAGTTTGTGGTCTATGTATCTATGTCGAATTCAGCCAGACGGGAGACCGGCATGAGACTGCAAAGCGATATCGATGCACTCGCTGCAATCGAGGAAGACGCTCAAATGATGCTGAAGCGGTTGGGGATTCCCGACGACAAGCAGAAACTGGAGGTCGTCATTTGCTTACGACAGATCATTGACCTTGCCACCTACAGGAAGGCGATTGACCAATTTACTGAGCCATCAGCGCAATAGGTGAGGGTGGGTCAGGCGGCTGCGCGCTTGAGCTGATCGGTAAGCTGTCGGGGCAGTCCGCGAAGCGTCAGCGTACCGTCGGCTTCATCGAACTCCACCTTCGAGCCGAGCAGATGCTGCTCGAAGCTGATCGACAGGCCATCGGCCCGACCAGTGAAGCGCCGGAATTTGTTCAGGGTCTTCTTGTCCGGCGGGATCGAGGCTGAAAGGCCGTAGTCTTTATCCTGGATGAAGTCGGCGAACGCTTTTGGCTGATCGTCATTGAGCACTTCGGATAGCTCGTCAATGGTGATCGGCTCGCCGAGCTTGGCCTGGGCTATCGCATAGCTGACAAGTGTGTTGGTCTTCTCGCGAGCTGAATTCTCGCCGAGGTCTTCGCTTTCAACGAAGTCACTGAATGCCTTGAGCAGGGTGCGGGTTTCACCTGGTCCGTCGACACCCTCTTGGCAGCCGATGAAGTCGCGGAAGTACTCGCTCGCCCGGCGGCCGTTCTTGCCCTTGATGAATGAGATGTACTGGTGCGACGCTGGGTTGCTTTTCCACTCGCTGAGGTTGATCCGCGCGGCCAACTGGATGTGGTCCAGATCCAGGCGCCGGATCGGCATCAGTGTCAGCCCGTCGGTCATCAGTACGGCTTCGGTTTCCTGCACCAGGGCAATGACTAAATAGTCGGTCATGCCTTGCATGTAATGGCAGAAGAGGACGTTGCCACCTATCGACAGGTTGGATTCTTCCATGAGCATTGTCAGATGCTCGACGGCTACATTGCTGAACTCCGTGAAGTCTTCGGTGCCGGCCAGATACTTGCCCAGCCAGCCACTTAAAGGGTGGGCACCCGATTCGGCATGGAAGATGTAGTGGTCAACTAATTCCGGACACCTCGATAGGAGGTTTAGACGCCATTGCCCGTTCGTAAACGGTCGGTGGCAGATATCCCAGTTTCGAGTGCAGCCGCTCGTTGTTGTAAAACCCAACGATGTATTCAGTGATGTCACGTATCGCTTCGGCGTGGTTGGCGTAATCACGCCGCCATACCCGCTCCATTTTCAAACTCAGGAAGAAGCGCTCCATCACTGAGTTGTCCCAGCAATTACCTTTACGGCTCATGCTTTGCTGCATTTCATTTCTTGCCAACAGCGCTCTGTAGCTTGCGCTCGCGTATTGGCTGCCACGATCCGAGTGGGCGACCAGACCCGGTGGTGGTTGACGCTGAGCAATCGCCAGTTGCATTGCACTACACACCAGCTCAGCCGGCATGTTCGGGGCCATGGACCAGCCGACTATCTTGCGTGAGAACAAGTCCAGCACCACGGCCAGGTATAACCAGCCGCTTCGGGTCCGGATGTAGGTAATGTCTGCCACCCAAGCTTTGTTTACTGCGTCAGGTTCAAATTGGCGATTCAATACATTTTCAGCAATCGGCAGGTCGTGGTTGCTATCTGTCGTATGCACAAACTTACGCTTCCAAGCCGAACGCAGACCGTTGGCACGCATCAAGCGACGAATTTTATAAAGGCCTATTTCCATGCCCTTGGCGTGCAACACTTTACGCAACGGACGACTGCCATAACAGCCGCCACTTGCGGCAAACGATGCCTTGAGTTGCAGAGCCATGGGACAAATTGATGTTGGCACTTCAGCACGTTTGTTGGCTTCGTAGAACCCGGATCGACTGATGCCCAGCAGCCGACAGACATGCGCCACCGAATAAGCCTTCTGTTGCAGCTGCCGAACCAAGCGATACGTTACTTCAGCTCGCGGGCAAAGAAGGCGGTAGCCTTTTTTAATACATCGTTATCCATCTTGAGCTGGCGATTTTCCTGCTCCAACTGCCGGATACGTTGTTGCTCAGCAGTCAACGGTTTGCCGATTCCGACATCTCCCAGCTGTTCAGCCTCGTACTGCTGCACCCAGCGCCGGACGGCGGTCTCACCAATATTCAGGTCGCGGCAGACCTGCGGAACGGCCAGTCCCTGGTCCTTGATCATCTTTACCACTTGCAGTTTGAAGCTGTCGTCGAATGTTCTGCGTTTGCCAGTCATGAAAAAATCCTCGATAGATGCATTCTCCACCTATCGAGGTGTCCGGGGAAATTAGACCACTGCAGGAGCATGGGTGTTGGACATTGAACTTGAATTCTTCACGGAGAATTTAGTGGATAAACCGGTCGTCCTCGGTGCGCGGGCTCACCGGAGGAAACGGATCGTAATCCGGCAGATCGTCGTGCCCGGGGATGTTTATCAGCGCGTTGGTTTTTCGTAGCGCAGGCTTAAGTTTGCTCTATTGTTCTGGCGGTAACGGCTGTGACCAGCTCCTCCACCCGATCTCGCCGGGTCTAAACTCTGTCGGAGCCCGGCGTGTCGAGGGAGTATTGGGGGCGTTTCTTCTAGCTCACAGCAACATGAGAGACGCGCTGTCTGTGGGTATAAGAGCTAGGCAATCGAATCAATATCCAGGTAGCAAGGGGCTCCCACGGTGTGGCCACCCGTTATCGCCGCTATCGCCCGGTCATCGTCGTAGGCTGGTGGGGGGGACATTGCCAGCTGTTCCTGAGTTGTATTCTCCGGATGAGCTTTCCAACGAGGCAAATCGCCCTCAATCAGTTCGGGCAGTCCAGCGAATAAACCATACACATGGGACTCGGTGACAGGCTCGCCACGTAAAATGTCCAGTCGCGTCCGCGTTGTGCCTATGTTCTCGATTTCTTGTTGAAGGGCGGCCTTCGTCGCTGCTTGACTATCGACATATCTGTCGGGGCTCGCCGCCAGGCGTCTCTCCAAAGTGAGCAATTGCCGCTGGACGTTCTTTAACGCCCCATCCACCAGTTCAAATTCATTGTCAGTAACTAATGTGCGATTGAATTCTTGAGCTTCCTGCCAGCGGCGTAGGCTGGCCCAGCAGTTTGGAATGTAGCTGAGGACCATTTTGTGGTCGGCATTATCAACAATTTGTCGTAGGAATGAACCGCGATCCGGCAGGCCGTCGGTTGCCTTCAGCGCTTTGGCACAGCCGTGGTCATTGATAGTGCTGCAACCTGGCATCCAGAGGATCGAGGACTTTTTGCCAGCTCCAAAGTTGACCGGCATAAAGTGTCGCAGAGTACCGTGGTGGGTATAAGGCTCACCGGTAATGTTGATCATGCCCAACGCAAACCATGACACCCCGACAGGCGGACTGATCACCGTAACGACACCCTGTGCGATGTACTCTCGCTTGGTGGACGTGTCCATCCATGTCGACGGAACGCTTGGCACCGGATCGTTGTGGTTGACGGTGCGGTGGTGAATCAGGGGCGAAGCCCCCTCAACGAAGACTTTGTCACCAGCCCGTGGGGAACCGTAGGTGTAAAGCACAATGTCAGCTGCATATCGTTTATTACGTCGCAGCATTTCAGACACTATCAGGGCAATCGCCCCGCCCAGGCTGTGCCCGGTGATGACCAGCTTTTGCCCGTTGTAAAACTTATCCAGGTAACGGTCTACAAAATCATAGGCCACCTTAGCTGCACCATAAAATCCGCTATGCACTTTGCCAGGCCATTCGCCAAAGGGCACTTGAGTGGCATCCATGTCGCGCAGGGCATCCGCCCCACCGGCGGTGCCCCGGATCGAGATCAAAATCAGCGTATCGTGGTGGGTGATGAAGGCTTGGGTATCGGTGCCATCGTCAAATGCGCTGTCATCAAAGCAGTGAATGCTGGCCGGATTTTCCTGTTTTTCACCTAGGCTTGGGCTATTAACTTCCGAGTACAGCTCTGGGTCGAAGGGCACCATTTCCAGGCGTTTGGAGTACGGCACCTCTTCATACAGAGGGTAATAGGCTTTGCTCCCCGCCTGCGCTGCATCCACCTGCCAAAGCTCGTCAAATTTTGAAAGAGCGTCACCAAACCAATTGCCAATGCTCGGTTGCAAGGGAAAGCTCACGCTGTCGTTTTCTACCGGGAGTGAGGTGGGCTGCTGTCCAAAGTCGCTGTAACTCAGAGTCGACATCAGCGCCAGTTGGTAGAGGTTGAGTGCACAGAAATCGTTGCTAGGCGATAGCATTGGGCGCAAGGCGCGTAGCGGACGCACCTCCAGCACGGTGTGCCGGTTCGGCATGAGGGCGACGCCTAGCGGTGTGCGTGCAGGCGGTGCATTCCCCAGCTCCGCCATAGCCGAATCATACGGCGTGACGTCCACGTTCTTTCCACCATCAATGAAGCCAGTCTGCTGGGTCTTGGGGTTTTTGACCTGAGTTTTTTGCCGAAACAACGAAAACACATGGGTATTGGGTGGAAAATGGCGCTGCACTATGGGGGGAAGATGCGCCGAATGGTCCACCAGTTCGCGCACTTCAACCTGGTAAAAGGTAATAGCCTCGCCCTGTGCCGGATTGGCTTCTGTGCGGGCGCCCGACTTATTAAAAAAACGGGTTTTTTCGGCCCGTACTTGCAGTTCGGTGATGGGCAGCGGGTAGTGTGGTCTTTCTCGCAAAAACGTATAAGCCTTTTCGCTTCCCTGGTATGGCTGATTAAGTTTGAGCACCACCGGGCCGCAATAATGGTTATCCACCTTGCCGGATCCGGACGCATCTAGTTTGCCGGTGTAGCTGACATTCTCGTAATCGGTGACCTCGTAGGCCAAACCGGCATAGGGTTTGCCGTCACCCAATTCATCCACCAATTGAAAACTGGTCGAGTGCCCACGTAACGGGCAGGTATGAATACGACCGTCAAAGGACGGCTTGTCACCGTCTTTCAGGGGAACAACGCTCATGGAGTTACCTCCTTGTTTTCGGTGCAGCCGGGATAAATGGTGCAGATTCGTTCATCCACCATTTTAAAAGTGCTGAAGTCTTTGTAATTGCCATAGCAAAATGCATATTGGTCTTCAAAATTGTCGCCCATACATCTCTTCCAGCCACCGGGCACCTTGACCCAGGTGTCGCCGATAGCGGGCTTTTCCTCATCGGCCAGCTTGATCTTCAACTTCACGGTTTTGCCCGGCAACTGATCGAGGGTATACGCGGCAAACGGACGACCTTTGGTGACATTGCCCTGGGCATCGGTGTTTTTGCAGTCAAGAATTTTGGTGATGTAGCGCTTAGGGCCAATCGTGCGGAACAACCACTGGCACTGACCCGAAAACTGGCTTTCTCCGGCTGCGTTGAAGGTGCCCTTGTCGCGGGAGTCGAGGTAATCCTTCACTACGATAAGCCCCGAATCTCCGCCGAAATCACCTCGGTCCTTACCGTAACTCGCGTTAATGTCGAGTTGGATTTTGTCCAGCACCAACTCGCACCCTTTGCGGGTGCGGTGTATTTCGATCTGCGTATCAGGCTTATATTCGGTTCGCCACTCACGGTTGAACTGCGGTTTCAGGTTGTCACGTTTGCCCAAGTCGCAGGACTGACCGGGGACCGGCACGTAAGTCACGGACGCGACATAAGCAAAGTTCGGTGGCAGGTCAGCGGTAAAAGTAAAGGTGTCGGACTTGCCGGTGGCTGAGCAGCCGACGGTCATGGCCATGCAACTGCCAAGGATCAAACTGTGAATGACACGTTTCATACGGAGGCATCTCCCTGCCAATACAGCGTTTCCTGATAAACCCGGTCAAAGTGCATCGTCGGGGTTTCGTTTGGCTGGGGTAGCCAGCTTTTTGGTGGGGCGTAGTCCGGCGCCTGCAAGCTTTGCGTCAGCAAAAAATGAATGCTGTCCGGTTCCTGCCAACCCCAGGTGTGCGCCAGGTCGAACTGGCCGCGTAGCCAAGTATCAATGTCCTGCTCCTGTGCCAGGCTGAGCAAGTTGTCGGTGTGCTCGCGGATAAGGTAACGCCGCGTGTTGTCGAACTGTACGCCCTTGAATGTGGCTTCGGGCATAGGGGTATGACACCAGGCGGGGTCTGTTGGCAGAGGGTACTGACTGGGCGCGGGGTTGTCAGTGATCGTCCATTGCTCAACCTGCCAATAACAGACGCTGGCCATCGATCCCAGATACTCTGGACGCTGTTCAGATTGCAGGTAAGCCAGCGCACGTGCCAATACGCGGTTATCGTGGAAACGATAGACGGCTTGGTGGGGGCGCTCACCCGTCACCAGACGCTCTCGCCAATGGGCGCTCAGCACGTCGAGATCAGTGTTTTCAGCGCTGGCCAGCCAACCCCAGTTGCGCTCTGGCGACGAGAGCAACGTCCGGAGCGCCGGGATATCAAACGAATCGAGCTCAAACAGGTACGGTCCGTTTTTCGCCAGCGACTCAGCTGGAGTACCAATGTACAGGTTGCGGTAGCGCTGAGTTCCCAGCTCGCTGACCAACGTATTGCGTTCATCTTGCTGCCCGAGGGAATCCAGCACCAAGTAAAAGCGCCGCCCTGTCGCGGACTGTTCGTGTATCCATTGCTCCAACGTGCTCATGCGTTGTCTCCAATACTGCACAGGCCATCGCGACAAGCCTCGCAGAGCGGGCAGTAGTCAGTCGCTTTTTGTTGGGTCTCTAAAACGAGAGATTGCGGACTGAGGATGATGGTGGGCAGCTCACTGGCCAGCGCCTCTGTTGCTTGTAGTGGCGCTATACCGGGCACCGGCGCACCACCCAACACAATGGGTACGCTGCTGAAGATGCCACCGGCACTGATCACTATGTGTTGACCTCCGGCTGAAAGCGTCAGGGTTGCACCGGCATTGATCACCACGTTGGTGGCGGTGACATGGGCCTGCGAGCCAGCCTTGATCACCAGTGTCCCATCCGCCGTGGTGC
This sequence comes from Pseudomonas sp. B21-015, assembly GCF_024749285.1. Taxonomy (NCBI): domain Bacteria; kingdom Pseudomonadati; phylum Pseudomonadota; class Gammaproteobacteria; order Pseudomonadales; family Pseudomonadaceae; genus Pseudomonas; species Pseudomonas sp. B21-015. The sequence continues at coordinate 4,286,062 of NZ_CP087196.1, read as the reverse complement.
TGCTGTTGCCGGTGATGGAGATCAGTTCGTTGCCGCCAATCACGGTGTTGCGTTGACCGTCGGTGGTGTGGGTTTCATCGCCCTTGATCAGGCTGGTGCTGTTGCGCCCGACCTGCTCAGCGCGGTCATTGTCGATCTGGCTGGTGCTGTCGTTGCGGATTAGTTGTTCGAAGTCACGCTCGGCGCGCAGGTAGACTTTTTCCTGACCAGCGCGGTCCTCGATCATCAGCTCGTTAAAACCACCTGAACTGGGCGAGCTGTGGCTGCGCAACACGGTCCTGGTCTTGTTCGCCGGCAAGGGATATGGCGTGGGGGTAACCTTATTCACCACGCACCCGGTAATTAGCGGCAGGTCGGGGTTGCCTTCTAAATAGGTCACCACCACTTCCATACCGATCCGCGGGATGGTCACTGCACCAAAGTTTTCTCCCGCCCAACTGGACGACACTCGCAGCCAGCAACTGCTCTTGTCGCTGTTGAGTTCAGCGCGGTCCCAGGGCAGCTCGACGCGGACTCGCCCAAAATCGTCGCAGAAGATTTCTTCGCCCACAGGTCCCGTTACACGAGCAGTCTGGCTCACCAACACTGTCTTACGCGTGACAAGCGGCGGACGGTAGAACACATCCCAGGGAATCGCGCTGAAGCTGTTGCGGTAACCTTGGGTAAACCCGTCTTCGGGTTTAACGTCGCTGGTGATTGATTCCTCCAGTGACTGAGGTTGCTTGCCCGCATGCGTCACGCTGAGCAACAGCCACAACTCGTTACACGCTTTGCGAGGGTGCTCGGTCAGAGTAAAGAAGTGGCCACTGCGCAGGATCGGCTGGTCGCTTTTACCCTCCGCCAACTGGTAGTCGCTACGGTGTCGCTCCAGGGCTTGCCGGGCCAGCTGTTTGCCGAGCTTTTCATTTTCGATCAGCAACGGATAGCGATAATCCTCCAGCGCAGGAGTGGCCTCGACCGCCATTCGACTTTCCAGCAGCAGGCTTGGGCGTTGTAAATCATAGCCCCGGCGCGTGGCCGTGCTGGTACGGGTGCTGAAGCGCATGGAGAACTGGCTGACGACCGGATGATCCGCCGCCAGTCCAGCGCCTTGCTGATAGGGCGTGTCCCCCAGCTTGGGGAAATAGGTCTGATCGTCGGTGAATACGAGCAGGTGGCCATCCTGGCTGTGTTGGTGGTGCCACGAAACACCATCTTCACTGCATAACCTCTGGATGAACTCGAAGTCGTTTTCACCGTATTGAGTGCAGTATTCGCGCTCTGGGCTGGTGCTGACATGAAAGGCGTACGCATCAGCCTGAAGACCATGCCCCTGGAGCACCTGGGCCACTATCTGCGGCACCGTCAGGTGCTGGAAAATCCGCTGGTTGTGGCTGAACTGCAAGTAATGCAGCGCCGGCACCAAGGTCAGGTGATAACGGGTCAGGCGTTTACCCGCTTCCCCCACGAAAACATCTTCGATACGCCCATGTATACCTTCGCCATTCAGGCCAAACTGGAGAAAAGCCGACTGGCTGAGCAAGCTCTCCAGATCGAAATCAGGGTACTCGCTGACCAGTTCAACATGGATAGCGTACAAGCTGCTGATAGCTTCAGAGCCGTGAAAGGCCAGTACCTTGAAGTCGTTACGAACAGAGGGAATCAGTAACGTGAAGTGCGCAGCATTGGCCGGCGCAAACATACGCTTATCCTTAAGCTGAGAGAGGAGGCAAAACGCGATGTCCAGGCCATACCTAGCCTAAACAAGCTCAAATTTCCAAGCACGCTAACAAGGCTGCAGAAAAATTGATGTAGGAAACGTTCTAAAATGTTTCAGAAATTTCCAAATATTCAGAATGTTTTTTCTGTGAACGACAGGGACAGTGAAAATGATGCTGAGTTCATTTCTGTGCGCTTTACATATGGTCGAAGTGAAAGTCCATTTTCCAGTTTTAAAACCCGGTGCCCGGCATTTACCTGTTTCTTAATGAAGAGTCGAAATCCTTCGACTCTCTCCAATCCGGATCCGATCAAGCGCCCGGTTTAGTGCGTCCAACGCATCAAGGAGGGCCTTCGCCTCAGCTTCCCGGCCATCACCCCAAAGGCGTTCTGCCATTTTGTTCAGGGCCTGGATGGAGCGCTCAATTTCAGCCGCAGTCGCTGCTTTGCTTTCCAGCTGTTTCTTCAGCATTGAGTAACCTTTCTGCAGGGCAGTACTTGCCTTCAGTTGCTAGCTCAGAGTATCGGCCACCAGAACACAGACGAACAGCCTCGGTCGTGGGCATCGGCACCGCATCGATCTGCTGTTAGTCCAGTCCCCAGCATGGGGCGCCGGGGGACGAGTGTCCGAATCACTCCATCCCGCCCCTATAATTCAAAAGGGTCGCGAGATTTTATCTCGCGACCCTTTTTATTTGTCTCGGTTTTGACGCCTTGGTTATTGATGCAATCAGCGTCGATCCAACCAAACCGTCTGCGCATTACAAAACTCCCGCACCCCAAAATGCGACAGCTCCCGGCCAAAACCACTCTTCTTCACACCACCAAACGTGACACGTGGGTCCGTCGCGCAGTAGCCATTGATGAACACGCCACCGGTTTCCAGTTCACCAGCCATCTGCTCCGCAAGCTGAACATTACCTGTGTAGATAGTTGAAGCGAGTCCGAATTCGCTGTCATTGGCCAACTCCAGCGCATGGGCGGCATCGCGTGCGGTGATGATGGAGGCCACCGGGCCAAACAGTTCCTGTTTGAATGAGGTCATCTGGTCGGTGACGTCAGCGAAGACGGTGGGCTCGTAAAAGTTGCCGGGGCCTTCAGCTTTCTTGCCACCCATCAGCAATGTCGCGCCTTCTTCCAGGGTGTCGCGAACTTGACGATCCAATTCCAGCACACACTTTTTCAAGGCCGCACCGGCCTGTGCGCCAATGGCAATGCCGGCCCGGACGCTGCCGGTGAGTGTCACCGCTGCGATGCGTGGATCGGCGATTGCCGTGGAGACGCCGTCCGGCGTGACATTGATGACCTCGAAAACGCTTTCGGGAAAGTCAGCGTGTTTGAAGGCATCCCGCAACAGATAGGCGCAGCCCATCACGTTGGGTGCATGTTTGAGGACGTAGGTGTTGCCAGCGACCAGCGCTGGAACGGCGCCGCGCAGGACTTGCCAGATCGGGAAGTTCCACGGCATCACGGCGAGAATCGGGCCGAGCGGGCGATATTCAATGCGTGCCTTGCCACCCTCGACCATCGTCGGTTCGGCGCTCAGCATGGCAGGGTCAGGACTCTTCGCGATAGCGCCCCGGGGTCATGCCGAACCAGCGCAGGCAGGCTTTATGAAAGCTGCTCTGATCGCGAAAACCCAGCAACGCGCCGATGTACTTTACGCTGCGCACCGAGTTGCGCAGGAAGTTGTGCGCGAGCATCAGCCGCGCCTCGTCCTGTAGCGCGGAGAAGTGCATGTCTTCATTGCTCAGGCGCCGTTGCAGGCTGCGCGCGCTGACCCCGACCACCTGGGCGATTTTGTCGAGGTCGCTGGGCACGCCTTGGGCCAAGCGTTCGGACAGCACCCGCCGAACCCGCGCGGTCATCGAGTCGTTGAGCAGCACGTTCAAACGCGCGCGAGCGTATTCGACATGCAAGACATCCAGTGCCGGATCGGCGGTGGGCAAGGCAATCGAGCAGTCGTCGATGCTGAACGTCAGGCTGTTGTACGGCGCGTCGAACAGCAGGTTGTTGCCCAGCAAGCGTTCCAGTCGGGTGGTGTCTGCGGGTTCGGGGTAGGTAAAGGTCGCTGCCAGGGGCTGGGGTTTGTGCTTGGGCAACAGCCAGTGGACCAGCCCCAGGGTTTGCGCGGCACCAGCGTCGATGAACGGGCGGGGCGTCAGCGACGGCTCCATGCTGATGTCGAAACCGATCAGCCTCAGCGCCCGGGGTTTGCGTTCCAGGCACATGCAAAAGCCGTTGCTGATCAGTGAATGATAGTCCACCAGACGTTGCAGGGCAGTGCCCAGCGTGGCACAGGACATCACTGCATAACCGAGCACCTCCAGATTGGCCGGGTGCGCCCGGGTATAGGCCAGCAGGCCGATGTCCGGATTGCCGGTACGCTTTGCCGCTTCTGCCATCACCTTATAGACCAGCTCCAGCCCGACTCCCTTGGGGTTTGCAAAGACCTCCTCGCTGCTGTCGAACTGCTTGAGCAAGGCTTCTACGTTTGCACCTCCGTCGGTCAAGACATCGGCAAGCACCCGAAAACTGGCGCTAGTCATTCTGTGCATGGTTCTTCCTGGGCTGATAGCTAAGTGATATCGCGCGAGCGGCGCATGATCGCAATAAACAAATGACCACAGTCGATTAACGGGACAACCACGTTTCCGAGGACAAACGAAAGGTATCCGGGAACACTTCCTGACGCAGTGAGGCGGGGGGATTATGGCCGGCAGTCAACCCTTGCAGTCGCAGGAGCGCCGCTCGGCCTGGTCACACTCAACCGGCGGCAGGCCGCTGCTTTGTCCACGGATGTGTCATGCACAGAGTCAGAAACTTTTACAGTGAGTTGGCACTCGGCCGGTTGGTGCTGGCGTTTCAGCCGGTGGTCTGGTTGCCCGACAGTAATCGGGTGCTGTACCAGGAAGGGCTGTTGCGGCATATCGATGCGCTGGGAGACGGGGTCTATCCCTTTGCGATGCTGGAGAAACACCAACTGATGCGTGAGCTCGACCGCAGTGTGGTGCATGGCGTGATCGACAGCTTGCTGCTGGACGAGCACCTGCGACTGGGCTGCAACATCTCTGCGCAAAGTGCCATCGTCGACCACTACTGGCAGGAGATCTTCGCGCAGTTGCGTGATGCCCCCTCGGTGGCCGCGCGGCTGGTGATTGAAATCACCGAAAGCGCCACACCGCCCAGCACCTTGGCGGCGATCGAGTTCGTTCTGTGCTTGCGTGAACTTGGCTGCCGGGTGGCCATCGACGACTTTGGCGCGGGTCTGGGCACCCTGGAATTCATTCGCCAGACCCGGCCGGACATCGTCAAGATTGATCAGGGTTACATCCAGCGTGCACGCCTGGAAACCAACAACGCCCAGACCCTTGGCCACCTGGTGCAGCTGTGCAAGACCCTGGCGCCGTGCGTGATCATCGAAGGGATTGAGTCCGAAGCCGACCGCGCTCTTGCCACCGCCTGCGGCAGCGAGTGGGGGCAAGGTTATCTATTCGGTCGTCCGCAGATTGATGCGTTGGGCGCGCGCTGCCTGCTGCAACCCATATTGTTGTAGAAGCGGTCCGGGGCAGTCTGGCGCTTACGACGATTGACCGCTGGTGCTTTACCGTACATGCGAAAAAACATATATTCGGGGAAACGCATATAAGCTGACGCTCCACTGTGACGCAAAGCCCAAACCCCGAGAACCGAAATGGCTGCCCCTCTGACGCCGACCACTGTTTTCAAATGCCTGGCTGACGACAACCGGGTCCGCATTATGCTGCTCATCGCCCGTGAGGGAGAGCTGTGCGTCTGCGAGCTGACCTGTGCGTTGAATGAGAGCCAGCCCAAAATCTCCCGGCACCTGGCACAGTTGCGCACAGGCGGATTGCTGGCGGACCGTCGGCAAGGCCAGTGGGTTTACTACCGGCTGCACCCGAATCTTCCTGACTGGGTGCATCAGGTGCTGACCGTGGTGCTCGAAGCCAACAAGCACTGGCTGAGCCCGGATGCCAAACGCCTTGAACAAATGGGCGACCGTCCTGAACGGGCAGCGGCTTGCTGCCCGGCTTGATGATTTCCAAAGCACCCTCCCTGACAACAGCAACAGAGCACCTCAACATGACTATCAAAGTGGGCATCAATGGTTTTGGCCGCATCGGTCGCCTCGCCCTGCGCGCCGCGTGGCGCTGGCCGGAGTTTGAGTTCGTGCAGATCAACGACCCGGCAGGCGACGCGGCGACGCATGCGCACTTGCTGAACTTCGACTCGGTGCATGGCCGTTGGAATGATCAGGCAAGCGCCGAGGGTGACTGCATTGTCATCGACGGCAAACGCATCAAGGTCACCGCCAACAAGGCGATTGCCGATACCGATTGGTCGGGCTGCGATCTGGTGATCGAAGCCAGCGGCAAGATGAAGACCGTCGCGGTGCTTCAGGCTTATCTGGACCAGGGCGTCAAGCGCGTGGTGGTCAGCGCTCCGGTGAAAGAAGAGGGCGCGCTGAACATCGTCATGGGCGTCAACCATCAGCTGTTCAAACCGGCCGTACATCGCATCGTCACCGCGGCTTCGTGCACCACCAACTGTCTGGCGCCGGTGGTTAAGGTGATCCATGAAAAACTGGGCATTCGCCACGGTTCGATCACCACCATCCACGACCTGACCAACACACAAAGCATCCTCGATCAGCCGCACAAGGATCTGCGCCGTGCGCGGGCTTCGGGCATGAGCCTGATCCCGACCAGCACCGGCTCGGCCACCGCCATCGCCGAAATTTTCCCGGAGCTGCGCGGGCGTCTGAACGGTCACGCCGTACGCGTGCCGTTGGCCAATGCTTCGCTGACTGATTGCGTGTTCGAGGTCGAGCGCGTCACCACGGTTGGCGAAGTGAATCAGTTCCTCAAGGATGCGTCCGAGAACGAACTCAAAGACATCCTCGGTTTCGAGGAGCGTCCACTGGTGTCCATCGACTACCGCACCGACCCGCGCTCCTCGATCATCGATGCGCTGTCGACCCTGGTCATCAACGGCACCCAGATCAAACTCTATGCCTGGTACGACAATGAATGGGCTTACGCAAACCGCACCGTCGAATTGGCCAGAATGGTTGGCCTGGCTGTTTAAGGAGCGTTGATGAAAGCCTTGTCAGCCCTCGCGCCGCCAGTGCGGCAGTACCTGCTCGTGACGGGCAATTACTGGGCCTTCACCCTCACCGACGGTGCCTTGCGCATGTTGGTGGTGCTGCACTTTCACGCGTTGGGCTACAGCCCGCTGCACATCGCGGCGTTGTTCCTGTTCTACGAACTCTTTGGCGTGATCACCAATCTGGTGGGCGGTTATCTTGGTGCGCGTCTGGGGCTGAACCGAACCATGAACATCGGGCTGGGGATGCAGGTTGTGGCGCTGTTGATGCTGACAGTGCCAGTGGCCTGGCTGACGATCCCTTGGGTGATGGGGGCTCAGGCGCTGTCGGGGATCGCCAAAGACCTGAACAAGATGAGCGCCAAAAGCTCGATCAAACTGCTGGTGCCCGACGGGCAACAGGGCAAGCTTTATCAATGGATAGCCGTCCTCACCGGCTCGAAGAATGCCCTCAAGGGTGTCGGTTTCTTTCTCGGTGGGGCATTGCTCGCCCTGATCGGCTTCAGAGGGGCGTTGCTGGCCATGGCCGCTGTTCTTTCGCTGATCTGGTTCAGTAGCGTGATCCTGTTAAAAAGGGATCTGGGCAAGGCGAAAGCCAAACCAAGGTTTCGCGACATCCTCTCCAAGAGCCGTGCCATCAACATCTTGTCGGCAGCACGAATGTTCCTGTTCGGTGCCCGCGATGTCTGGTTTGTGGTGGCTTTACCGGTGTACTTGAGCAGTGTCTTTGGCTGGGATTTCTGGAAGGTCGGTGGATTCCTGGCGGCCTGGGTGATTGGCTACGGCATCGTGCAATCGTTCGCGCCACGGATTACCGGCAAGCAACGAGGACATGTCCCAGATGGCCGCGCTGCGTTTGTTTGGGCGCTTGCTTTGGCAGGCTTTCCCGCGGCAATCGCTCTGGGGCTGAACACCGGGTTATCGCAACAATGGGTGCTGTTGGGCGGATTGATGATTTTTGGTGCGCTGTTCGCGGTGAACTCCTCTCTGCACAGCTACCTGATCGTGTCCTACGCCAAGGAAGACGGCGTGTCGCTGGACGTGGGCTTTTACTACATGTCCAACGCCATGGGACGACTGATCGGCACCGTGCTCTCTGGCTGGGTTTTTCAGGTCTTCGGGCTGGGAGCGTGTTTATGGATATCCAGCGCATTTGTTATATTCGCGGCACTGATTTCCATTAGGTTGCCGAGGCATTCCAAAGTGATCTAAATCGCTCTGGAGGCGCTGTTTCACGCGTTTTACTCGTCATAGTGCAACTTTCATTTCTATTTATTTTGGCGCTCCTGACATTTTTCAGGCGCCAAATATTTGCAGTTTTTTATATGGATCGAAAAGCGATTGCGCTTAGTACAATTAATTCATACGCACTATTGCAATCTAAGCCATACATTACCAACCCGTTCAGGCATCAAGGAAAACTACAACAATCTCATCACTAAAAAACTGACACGACAAAAACTAAAATCTCCTTATAAGTCGGTGAACATCATGATTAAAGTCATGGCCTACTTTTTAATAGGAGCTGTTCTTGCAGGATGCAACGGTATGGTAAAACCCGACTTGTCGGGACCTGCCAATGATTCATATTTCTCAGTCTTCTCAGGCTTTCCCTTGCCCTATCTGTACACGGCCTCGGCCGTGCAATGGAACGAGGACTACGCCGTCACCACCCGCCACACCCCGCTCATCCGCAACGTGAAATACAGCTGCAGCACCGGCTGCGACCTGGTCTTCATCAAGCACAAGGCCGACGGCCATTATCCGTCATGGCGCGCACCGCGCGTGGGTGAGCACATCACTGCCGTGGGAACGAGTCCGTATATGACAACGGTCAGCGGGCAAGGCAAGGTGTATCCGGCGCCTTTCATCAACAGTGATGAAGGCAGCGGAGAACGCTATGCCATCCATGATGCCCCGATGATCAAGGGGATGTCGGGTGGGCCCGTCATCGCCAGTGACGGCAACATTGTCGGTGTTAATGTCGGTTTTTTCTCCACCACACTTCACGATGTGAGTTTTCACCCTGGGTTAAAGGGCGCGGAGCGGATCAGCATCTTTATCCCGTACTCGATCATTCAGCGTGAGTGGCGGCTGATGCAGGTACAGCTTAATGATCCGCACGGCGCGAAATATGCGCAGAAGTAGCGTCGGGTCATCACCGAATCCGGATCATCGGATTCGGTGCGAGGTGGCACGTCAATCACTCGCTTATTCAATCCTGGCGTATATTGATAGTGTCGATCCAGGTCGTTGAGGCGATAGCAATTCGTCGTGGTGTGGCAGGTGAGAGCGCTGGGGGAGTTAGATTTTCCGGAGTGTCTGGAGGTGTTACATGAGCCAATATCAACGACTCTTTCTGATAGCCGGTCCAGCCATGCGTCACACCCCGGCGCTGGAGCGAGCTGTCGCCATTGCCGAAGCCACCGGTGCCGCGCTGCACATCACAGTGTTTATCGAAGACTCCCACCTCCTGGGTTTGATGAGCACAGGTGCGCGGTTTCGTGAGGTCTGTCAGCAAGAGAACGAAAAATGGCTGAAAGATGAGGCCGATCTGATCCGTGGGCGCGGCATCGCGGTGAGCACCGAAGTGCTGATAACGCACAACGCACTGCAAGAGATTCTTCGGCATGTAACAGAAATGCCGGCGGACCTGGTGATCAAGGACGTGCAGCACGAGTCGGCGCTCAAGCGCGTGTTCATCACGCCTCTGGATTGGCACTTGTTGCGCGAATGTCCGGTGGCTGTCCATCTGGTCAGTGAAGTCAGGTGTCCGCTGCCGAGGGTGATAGTGGCGGCCGTCGATCCGTCGCGCCCCGAGACGCAGATCACCGGCATCAACGACCGCATTATCCAGGCGGCGAACGGATTGGCGATGCAATGCAATGCGGAGTTGCATCTGCTGCATGCCTACGATCTATCGCTGACTCATATGTCCGATGCAGGCGCCGGAGCCGTGACAATGCCAGGCTTCAGCAGCGATGTGCGCAAGTCTCTGCATAAGTCATTCATCGCCTTGGCCGACCACTTTGGCGTGCCCACCGAGCGACAACACTTCGTTGCAGGGCCGCCTGGCAAAGCGCTGGCTGACTTTGCAGCGCATCATCGGGCCGATGTGATCGTCATGGGCAATGCGCATCGCAAGGGACTGGGCAACTGGGTGGGCAGTACGACGGAGCATGTGCTGTATCGAGTGCCCTGCAACATCTTCGCGGTCACGGGGCAAGTGGATCAGTGAATGGATCCGTTGTTCAATGACTCGCTAAGAGCGCCTCGGCGGCTGGAGCGGGATTTTTTGAGGGCATGTGCCGAGATATCCCGGTAGGTATCGCAATCGGTTGCCGCAAGGAGCTTTCCACCGTCCTTCAAGGTGGCCATGAAGGTCACTTCAGTGCTGTTGCCGGCGAGCAGATAGCCGGCGATGGCGCCAACTGGGCCCAGCAACATCGCGCCTGCAATGCCCAAGCCTATGGCGCTCTTTATATTCTTGTTGGACTCCGTGTTCTGGACCGTCAGATCTTTGAATTCCGAGACCGGGAAACTTTTCCCCAGTCGTGGTTTAAGGGCTGTCTTGAGCGTAATGGTACCCGAGTGATACTCCCCGTCGCACTGCGGGAAATCACCGGCGAGCACTGTGATCTTTGCCATATGGAGTGTTCTCTGGGCGATCATTTTTGGGGTGGACATTGCGCGCGTCGAAACTCAAAACGTCAACGATCTAACGATGAGTGGCAGCCGCAGGTCCCGAAACACAGCGACCAATCTCATCCATGGCGCAGCCGAGGGCCGTGATGTTCTGGTTGATACGGTCGAGCAGGGCGGGGACAGGATCGTCTGGCATGGTTATTCCTCCAGTCAAGAAAGGAAAGCGTAGCAGGTGAGCGGGAGCCGTATACGCGGCGATAGCCCTGTCATGGACGTTTTATAACGTTTGGCAAAAGCGGGCGGAGAGTGCGCTTTAATCCTGCGTTGGTCCGACAGGTTTAATCGCGATCAGGATTTAGAGGCTTGGCATCATCAACAGACCTTTCGGCTGAGAGGGACTAACGGGGGATTAATGGACTTCTGGACCACCACGCAAGTATCGATTTTAGGATTGGTTGAAGGGCTCACAGAGTTTTTGCCCATCTCCAGTACCGGACACCAGATCATTGCCGCGGACTTGCTCGACTTTGGCGGTGAGCGAGCCATGGCGTTCAATATCATTATTCAGTTGGGGGCTATTCTGGCGGTCGTCTGGGAGTTCCGTCACAAGATTCTGAACATCACCACCGGCTTGCCGACCCAGCGTAATGCGCAACGCTTCAGTCTTAATTTGTTGATCGGCTTCCTGCCGGCGGTTGTCCTGGGGGTGATGTTCGCCGACAAGATCCATGAGTATCTGTTCAACCCTATCACTGTGGCCGTGGCGCTGGTGATTGGCGGAATCATCATGTTGTGGGCGGAACAACGCGAGCATGTGGTGGTGATCGATCATGTGGACGAGATGCGCTGGACCGATGCCTTGAAAGTCGGTTGTGCACAGTGCCTGGCGATGATCCCCGGCACTTCGCGCTCGGGATCGACGATTATCGGTGGGTTGCTGTTTGGCCTGTCACGCAAGACGGCTACCGAGTTTTCGTTCTTCCTGGCGATGCCGACAATGGTGGGGGCCGCGGTGTACTCGGGCTATAAGTATCGCGATCTGTTCCAGGCCGCCGACTTGCCAGTGTTTGCTCTGGGTTTTTTGGCAGCGTTCTTCTTCGCGATGATTGCCGTGCGCGGTTTGCTCAAGTTCATCGCCAACCATAGTTATGCGGTGTTCGCCTGGTACCGGATCGCGTTCGGTTTGCTGATCCTGGCGACGTGGTTTTTGGGTTGGGTCGACTGGAACCACCTCTCGGAAGGGGTGTAGGTTTTCCATGCCTGCCTTTGTGGCGAGCGAGCAAGCTCCCTCGCCACGTGTGGGCTGCTGAAAGTATCTAAAGCTTGTTGACCCGCGCCAGTGGCAGGCTGATTTTCTGTTCACGCTGCAGGAAATTCATCATCAGCAGCACCCGTTCCTCGCCGTCCATGGCCAGGAACACCGCTTCGAGATCGCAGAACGGGCCTTCATTGATGCGCACGGTATCTCCGTGTCTCAACAACGTTGTCACGATCGCCTGACTGTCCCGTTCCTGGAGTTCATCGATCAGCGCATCGCGGATTGGCAGCGGCTGACCGCCGAACCCGACGACTCGCGAAACACCGCGGGTCGAGCGCAGCGGACCCCAACTGTCCTGAAGGCTCAGTTGAATAAACAGATAGCCCGGAAACAGCGACTCGCTGATCACCTTACGCTGGCCCCGCAAAATGCGCTCACGTCTGTAGGTCGAGCGGAAACAGGCATAGCCCTGGCGCTGCAAATGTTCTTCGGCGCGCTCATCTTGTTTGGGTTTGCACTGGAGCAGATACCAGGCTTTGGTGGCGTGTTCTGCAATCGCGTTCATTTAGAGGCCTCCTCTGCGTTGATCTGCTCCAGCAATTCGGCGGTCTTGCGCTGCATTAACGAGCTGTCGCCACGACTTTTCACGGCCAGGCACACCACGCAACCCTGGTCCGAGAGGCGCAAGCTGAAGCGCCAGTCGGCAAAGACCAGATTCAGTCCGTCACACTCGTTGATGTCGAGGGCATCGGCGGCGTAACGCTGCTTGATGCATGCCAGCAGTGCGGGGCCATCCTTGACGTGACGATGGATGTCCCCGGAAGAAGGGAAAGCGCCGATGCGCTCCACCAGCAGCACTGGCGGCTTCTGCACGCGGGGGAAAATCAGTTCCGACGCATAGGCGCGCACGATCAGGTAGGCGAGGTTGTGTTTAAGGTCAGCGCCATACGGGGGGCGACTGTCATCTGCCTTGAAACCGCTCAACGTATTCATAGAGGCTTCGTCCATAGGGTAATAAAGACCATAAAATCGATTCGGTTAAGCACACGCTTGTCAGGGGGTAGCGCCGTCACAGGGTGTTCTGATGCAGGTGTTCGAAGCAGTAGTTGGTGGCTTCGATGTAACCTTCGGCGCCGCCGCAATCGAAACGTCGGCCCTTGAATTTGTAAGCCAGGACGCAGCCGTTCTGGGCCTGTTTCATCAGCGCATCGGTGATCTGGATTTCACCGCCCTTGCCAGGTTCAGTGTCAGCAATCAGGTCGAAGATATCGGGGGTCAGAATGTATCGACCGATGATGGCCAGGTTGGACGGGGCGTCTTCCGGACGGGGCTTCTCGACCATGCTGTTGACCCGGTAAATACCCTCGCGAATCAACTCGCCGGCAATCACGCCGTATTTCTGGGTCTGCTCATGGGGCACTTCCTGGATCGCCACGATCGAACAGCGGAACTGTTCGTAGAGCTTGATCATTTGCGCCAGCACCCCATCGCCCTCCAGGTTCAGGCACAGATCGTCGGCCAGCACCACGGCGAATGGCTCATCACCGATCAACGAGCGGCCGCTGAGAATCGCGTGCCCCAGGCCCTTCATCTCCACCTGACGGGTATAGGAAAAACTGCAGGTATCGATCAGCTCACGAGTGCCGTGCAGGAACTTTTCCTTATCGGTGCCACGAATCTGATGTTCCAGCTCGTAACTGGTATCGAAATGATCCTCCAGCGCGCGCTTGCCGCGGCCGGTGACGATGGCCATATGTTGCAGGCCGGCGTCGCGTGCTTCCTCGACGGCGTACTGGATCAGCGGCTTGCTGACGATCGGCAGCATCTCCTTCGGCATGGCCTTGGTGGCGGGTAAAAAGCGGGTCCCATAACCGGCAGCGGGGAACAGGCATTTACGAATCATGGAAGCGTCCTTGAAAGTAGACTGATGGAGTGGCTGATGGCAGTAGGAAAGATTCGATCCGGATGTCGGAACCGGTCACGCTGAGGAGTGCGGGCTCGAAATGGCCCGATCACTCGAGAAAAATGTTCGCAACGCTACAGGGGCAACGAAAGGCCCGTGCGCCATGTTTCTCGTCAGGCGCGGGCAGGGGGAATATCGGGTGGCCGGCGAGCATGCCCGGTTGTTCCATGGCATGTTCCTGACGCAATCCGCTGTAAACAAAGTTATTGCCCAAGGCGCCCTTTACCCAACTACTAACCGAATGTCCGACACCCTGGCAATGCACTAGCGGAACAGCTATACATTAGCCATTCGCTATTTCGGTGTAATTTAGATTGAACGAACGCGGGAAAACGGCAACTGTTAGAAATTGTCTGGATAAAATCCTGAACTGTTATTTTCAGTGCCTGAAAGCGAAATGTTATTTTTTGTCTGGAGAAAAAGTTGGGGGTGGTTTAGGTGCCATGGTAATAAATACGCATCGATTGTTTTAATGTTTCTTCTGCAGTTACCGGGTTTGTAAATACCTGAATTCATTCGTAGTTTAAAGCTCTTATGTTCGGCAAGTGCTAGGTCACCGCCAATGTTGACAAGACGGGGAAGGTTATCTTGCTTAAAAGGGTTTTGATTGTTTGTGTCGGCAATATTTGCCGCAGTCCCACCGCGGAGCATTTGCTGCGCGGGGCACTTGTCCATTCCGATATTCAGGTCAGCTCGGCTGGTCTGGCCGCCTTGGCAGGCAAACCCATCGAGCCGACGGCACACGCTGTACTCGAGGAGCATGGTCATCTGCCCCATGAGCACCAGGCCGTCCAACTCACGTCTCAAGCCGTCAGCGAGGCGGACTTGATTCTGGTGATGGAGCGACGGCATGTCAGCGGGGTGCTCAACATTGCCCCTGAGGCGCGAGGCAAGGTGTTACTGCTGGGCAAATGGCAGGACGATCGCGAAATCAGCGACCCCTACCGTCAAGGCAAACCTGCTTTTGTGCATGCTTATGCGTTGATCGAAGAAGCCGTACACGCATGGGCACAGCGTCTAGCACGCTGATGGCCACTCCTTTTTGAATCGTAATCAAGGCAAAGAATCCGACTTATGCAGCAAGCACCGGTAGTCAACGTGCGGGACGACGACAATGACGAGATTGATCTTCTCGGCTTGTTTGGAACACTCATCGACCATAAATGGCTGATTGCCGCGATTACCGGTGCCTTCATGGTGACCGGTGCCGCGTACGCGGTGCTGGCGACCCCGGTATATCAGGCGAACGCGCTGCTGCAGGTTGAAGCGAAAAAGAACGACTTGCTGGGCTTCTCCGATGTCAGCAGCATGTTGGGGAAAGAGTCGCCTTCCGCGACTGAGATCGAGCTGATCAAGTCTCGTGCGGTGATTGGCAAGACAGTCGATGAGTTGAAACTGGCCATTATCGTAGAGCCCAGTTACTTCCCCATTGTCGGCGAGTTCATTGCACGTCGTTTTAAAAGTGCCAACCCGGATGAAGTCGCCAGTCCTTGGCTGGGTATGACGAGTTACGCCTGGGGTGGCGAGTCGTTAAAAATAGCTCGCCTTGAGCTGCCACAAGATAAGTTAGCCAAAAAACTGACCTTCATTGCCGGTGAAAACGGGACTTTCCAGCTGTTCGATGAAAGTGACGAACTTTTGGTTGAAGGGCAGGTGGGAGAGGTTGTCGATCAACGCGGCGTTAAATTGCTTGTCGAAGAGTTGCGGGCCAACCCCGGAACCCGGTTTCGTATCGTCCGCAAACCACGGTTGACCAGTATTCTGGATTATCAGGAAGCACTGGATGTCATCGAGCGTGGGAAAGAGTCGGGCATCATCGGGTTGGCGCTGGAAAGTACCGAGCCGGAATTGGCGGTAAAAATCCTCAATAAGATTTCCGAACTCTACGTCGAGCAGAACGTACAACGGACTTCTGCCGAGGCCGCGCAAAGTCTGGAGTTTTTGAAAGAACAGCTGCCCCAGGTCAAGAATGATCTGGAGAAGGCCGGCAACGCGCTCAATTCGTACCAGACGCGCACCAAGTCCGTGGACATCAGCCTGGAAACCAAAGCGATCCTGGACCAGATTGTATCGTTGGACACGGCTATCTCTCAGCTAAAACTCCAGCAAGCCGAGATGGATAGAAAGTTCACCCGTCAACACCCGGCCTACCGTGCGCTGCTCGCTCAGATTGCTGAATTGAGCAGTAAACAACAGCGTCTGGCCGAGAAGGTCCAGGACCTTCCCTCGACCCAGCAAGAACTGCTCAGCCTGACTCGTGACGTCGAAGTGGGGACGGCGATCTATACCCAGCTGCTGAATAAATCCCAGGAGCTCGATGTCATGCGCGCCGGGACGGTGGGCAACGTGCGTTTGATCGATACGGCGGATGTGAACCTGATCAAGCCGATCAAACCCAAAAAAATCCTCATTGTTCTGATTGCCACCTTTCTTGGTGGGTTCCTGGCCGTGTTGCTGGTTCTGCTGCGCAAGGCATTGAATCGCGGGCTGGAAAGCCCGGAAGCCATTGAGCAGCTTGGGCTCCCGGTATACGCCTCCATTCCCTACAGCATGCTGCAAAAAAATGCAGATGAAAAAAGTACGCGTGGAGGGAAGCGTTCCGGCAGCAGCCTCTCGGTGCTGGCCGTTAACCACCCTACCGACCTGGCTATTGAAGCGCTTCGCAGTTTGCGCACCAGCCTGCATTTCGCGATGCATGAAGCTGAAAACAATCGTCTGATGATTTCCGGCCCTAGCCCGCAAGTCGGTAAAACCTTCGTATCGGTCAATCTGGCAGCCGTGATCGCCCAAACAGGGCAGCGAGTCTTGCTGATCGACGTCGATATGCGTAAAGGCTATATCCACAAAGTCATGAATTCCCACAGCACCAACGGGCTTTCCGATGTCTTGGCCAAACGCTGCGATCTGAAAACCGCGATCCACAAAACAGACATCGACAATTTCGACTTCATCAGCCGCGGTCAGATACCACCCAACCCTTCGGAACTGTTAATGCATCAAAACTTCACTGAGCTGCTGTCGCAGGTCAGTGAAATGTATGACTTGGTCATCCTGGATACCCCTCCGTTATTGGCAGTGACCGATGCGGCGATTGTCGGCAGACAGTCAGGTACAAACTTGATTGTTGCGCGCTTCGGTTTTAATCCCTCCAGAGAAATAGAACTGACCATTCGCCGGTTCGCGCAAAACGGCATCGAGTTGAGAGGTGCCATTTTCAATGGGGTAGAAAAACGCGCTTCGGCAAAATACGGGTACGGTGCTTACGGTTATTACAACTACGAGTATCAATCGGATAATAGTTAAACCGGGTGCGGCCCAGGTCCGTAAATCTTTCCAGTTTCTTTTTGAGTTGTTTTGATTGTGTGAGGTATCAGCACCTGACACCCCACCCGGGTGGCAGGGGTAACGAGCTGATACCCATGTTGCCCGACAAAAAATACATCGTGTTCTCAGGAAATTGACTATAAATCCTGGGGCGGTAGCGTGGTTTTTTCGAAAAAAGTCTGAAGAGAAGCCTGTTTCTCGGATTGAGCTGATTGGCAAGTAATGGGTGTGCAGTTCCAAGTGACTCCTCTTGATGGATAGTTGAGAAAAAGATGGCCATGGCAAATAAACAGGGATTCTACGTAGAGCTGGAATCGATTCGAGGGCTGATGGCGTGGTGGGTCGTTTTTGGACACCTGTATTCCTGCTTTCGTCAGGCGATAGGCAACGTACCTCCTATCATCAATGAAGTGTTGTTGGCCACGGCTATTCCAGTGGATATTTTTATTTGTCTAAGCGGCTTTTTTATCGCCAAAGCCCTGAACGGGAAAAGTAGCGACTATAAACCCTATATTGTTCGGCGCGCTTTCAGAATCATTCCGATTTATCTGCTTGCCATGTTCCTGGCTGCCTTGTTGTTTAATGAGAGGATGAGTGTTCGCATGGAGATGCCATGGAACACCCCTGGGCAATTAGCAGCGGTTGAAAACTATTGGTCGACCATCAGTGACAATGTGGCCGCTTACTTGATGCCTTGTTTAATGTTGCTTCAGGGGCTGATTCCGGACCAGGTCCTGCCCCATGCAGGAGATGCCTTTTTAGCGCCAGCGTGGAGCCTGACACTGGAGTGGCAGTTTTATCTGATTGCGCCGTTGTTAGTGTGGGGCTTTTTGCTGAAACGCGGGAAAGAACTGCTTGTGGCGTCAAGTTTGATTGCGCTGCTGCTTCTGACTCACTCTGGCCTGACATTCTCTTACGGCAGCTTCATCCTTATAAAACTACCTGTTTTCATTATTGGTATGTTAACCCACGATTTGATTCGCCGTGGCGAGGACGAACTGAAGAATGGACTTTTGATCATTGTCATCGTCTTGGGGATAGGTCTTATTAGCCGATCCTTTGCCAATTTTGCGTCTATCACTTTATGGTCAGTATTGGCGATCGCGTTCAAATTGAACGGCCGATTCAGGCAGCCGTTGATCACCAGAATGCTGGAGTTGTCTAAAGCCCCACTCAGGAACAAGATGCTGGTCAAACTGGGTGTGCTGTCGTACTCCACGTATTTGATTCATATCCTGATTATCGACGCCGTGATGATTGTCGCGAGAGCGTTCGGTTATCTGAGCAGTGACTTGGTTGCGCTCTTCATCGCGCTCTCAATAGTCTTCACTTATGCGGCTTCATCGGTGATTCATCGGTATATCGAGACGCCCTTTATTGATATCGGTAAAAGAATAGCCACGTCAGTCTATTCTCGAGAACTAAAATGCCAGTAAGGGTCCTTGTCAACTACATGCTGTTTCCGTTGCTTCTCGTAGCGACGGCCTTCAACCTGAGATATCGATTGACGGGGGCTGATATACACCTGGGGGGCGCGGAGCTTTCCATAGCACCCTACGATATTTTTCTATTTCTGATACTGGTTTCCATCATTTTTTTCAGTAAACAAATCAATCTGGAAAAAATCAAAATTGACCGCATAACGGCGATGGCCATATTTTTTGTCGTGTTGTCCTCCGTGTCGATCATTAATTCGGAAGCGGTAAGCTTTACCGTGTATGAAATTTTCAGGCACTGGAAGATCATCGTACTGTTTCTTGTGGTGAGATCGGTTTTCCAGGATGGCAAGTCCATGGAGAAGTTCACCAGGGTTGCCGCGTTATTGATACTCTTCGAAACATTGTATGCGGCGTATCAACTGGCAACCGGCGATGTCACGGAAGATGCCCAGCAAGTTAAAGAGCTTTTCGTAGAAAATGGAATCACCCGGGTCACGGGTACATTAAGACACCCGGCGTTGCTGTCTCTGTTTACGGTGCTGTTATTACCGTTTTGTGTCTATGGCGCGGTAAATGGAAAGGGCCGGCTGCTGTATATCGGTGCAATTGCAGCAGGCTTTGTGGTTATTTGCTTGACCTACTCAAGAACTCAAATTGTATTGTACTTTTTTGTTGTAGGACTTTGCCTTTTCTATTTTAAGCGTCCGAATGGCAGCTCGATTCTAAGAAACAAAAAAATCATTTATACCTCTGTGATTTTTTCTTTGGTGATTATGGCGGGTGCCATTTACAACCTGGAAAACCTCTACGCACGATTTTTTGATGCACCTGAGTCGAGTACGACCTCAAGGCTGATTTTGGCAAAAATTGCGCTCAATATGTTTGTAGAGCATCCACTCATCGGTGTGGGGTGGAATAATTTTGTAGATGTCATGGAACAGTACGATGAGTTTGGTGCATCTAAAAGCTTCAGGTACCCGGCTCACAATATGTATTTGCTAGTCATGGCCGAGACAGGGCTGATAGGGATTATTAGTTATTTGGCTCTTATATGTGGAATCTACAAGATTCATAAGAATACGATCAAAGGGGCAGGTGATGTTTCTGTAAATAATGCCTCGGCGGCCGCGCTGGTCTCTATTATCGCGATATTAATAACCGGTATCCAGGGGTGGTCATTCCGGGCGGATAGCATACAGGCAATCATCTGGATCAATTTTGGAATCATTTGCGCCCTTAATGACAGAGCGAAACGACATGCTTAGACGAGTTTTCCTGTGTGTCATGCTTTTGGCGGTTGCTTTTAACGTCTCGGCATCGACTCGAAGTGCTTTGGATTATAAGGCGGGCATGCCGTTACGAGGATTCAACGTCGATTTGAATTTAAGTGAGCGGGACTTTAAAAGCTTAGATGAACTGAATGTCAATGCGGTGCGTGTGGCGTTTGCATCACATCCATTGTTTGATGAGAAGGGTGGGTTGGACAGTGCGGCAGTCGCTGTACTTGATAACTATATTCGGTATGCAAAGAAATACAATATTCTGATTCTGATCGATGTTCATACTTTTCCTGGCAATGTCAAAAAATACTCGGGTTCGATAGGCGACGAATATTGGCGTAATACCGACTTGATGAGTGAGCTGATCAAGAGCTATGCGCAACTGGCCGAGAAGTTAAAAGACGAAAGCATGGTCATTGGTTATGACATTGTGAACGAACCGGCGCAGGCTGACCTTTCGAACTACCTGGGTTTTCTAAAACAGGTATCAGAAACAATCTTGAAGATTTCGCCAGATAAACTGGTATTGATCCAGCCCCGCATCACCATTCAACCGAATGGAATTCCTAACGGGCAGCGCTCCAACTGGAGTGAGATCACTCACCTGATTGATGACAAAGCAGTCGTTGGCAGCCTGCACTATTACGATCCAGGGGATTTCACTCATCAGGGTGTTCATCAGTTTCCTGTCAATCAACGCCTGCCATTTTTGCTTAGAAGTGAAAAGAGCTTGAGGTTGTATTTCAGAAAAACACTGTCTCGGGTTTTAAATCACCCGGGGCCGGTGATAGTGGGTGAGTTCAGTGTGTCGAATTATAGTCCGGTGGATGACTCTGAACTGTACATGAATACATTGCTGGATCTGTTTGAGCGCAACGGCTGGAGCTGGTTTTATCACTCTTATAAAGAGGCAGACATCTGGAACCCCGAACTGTCGCTGACAAAAAGAGGTTTGGCCCCGGACGGCGCATCCAAGAAGTACTTGCTGTTGAAGGCGCACTTTAGATTGAACGATCGATTTCAGGCCGCTGACTAACCGCGAGCAGGACACTTTACTTGAAAGCAATTCAACTGTTGATCTCATCGTTTGGCGCCGCGGGTGCGACTTTTTTACTTCAAGTTCTGCTCAGCAGGACTTTGGACGCCGCCAGCTTTGGCCTTATATCATTTTCCAATGCGATTACCATCACGCTGGGAGCGCTGGCGTTCAGCGGCATAAATAGTTTGTTGTTGAGACGTGTCAGCCGGGCTCCGTCCGAATATACCGGGTATATGCAAATTGCCTATGTTTGCCTGTTGCTCAATACGCTGGGCGCTTATGTCATCAGCATGGCGCTGTTGTATGGAGCAGGCATAGATCTTCTGGAGTCGGTCTTGCTGGCGACAGGTGTTGTAGCACTGTCTTCTCAGGCGATCGTGATCACTCAAGGTCAGCTCAAGAGCAGTCCCCTGCGGATCTCGTTTGGCCAGGTAGTGGTGCCGCTTTCAAGGATATTGTTGGTTGCGGCAATTTTCTATTCGATGGTCCCGAGTTTTACCACCGCCGCAGCAGCCTTGGGGGCGGCTAACACTCTTTGCCTGATGTTGTGTGTCGCCTTGATAACACGGCATGGAAAAAAAGCAGGTGTGAAAATTCGAGACTTTTTGAAAGACTCCATTAAATACTCGTTGAATGGCGCCCTGAATATAGCTCAGTTGCAAATTCCCATCTCCTTGTTAGGGGTGATCTACGGCTCTACCTATTCTGGCTATCTGGCGATTTGTAATACGTTGCTCACGGCGCTGTATATAGCCCCTAACACGGTATTTAATACCTATCTAATAAAAAAATACCATGCGCTTTCAAGTGCGGAAAAATCGTTGCCTGTAAAACATTCATTGTATTCCTTTGCCGTGGGGGCTGTTTTTGCGGGTGGCTTGAGCTTCTACTCCCGAGAGCTTATTCATTTGCTGTTTGGCGGTGAATATGGTTATGCGGCCCAGGTGTTGCAAATAGCGGCGTTGTCTATTCCGTTCAGGTTTTTTGCAACACCTTTTGGCGCTGCATTATTGAGCGAGGAGTGGGTGAGTAAAAAGATAATGGTCGCCAGTATCGGGATGGCGTTACAGGTCGGCTTGTTTGTTTTGTTAATGCAATTTGAAGCAAAAGGCATTGGTGCAAGTATCTTGGCTAGTGAGTTCTTCATAGCGGTTTCGTACTATATTCTTTATAGAAAGAGCATGCGAGTATGAATGTTTCTATTATCGGCTATTACGGGGATAACTTTGGTGATCTGCTGATGCTGAAGTCACTCCTGTCTTTGAAGAAGCCAGGTGCGGTGTTTACCGTATTAACTTACGGGGATGGTCAGTCACTCAGGAAGCAAAACTTCATTAGCGATAATGATGTGGGAGTGGTGGAACTTAATAAGGCCAACACATTGGCCGCTTACAGAAAGGTAATAAACAGTTCTGCGATCATCTGGGGCGGTGGTACTTGCTTCATGGATGAGGGGGGTACCGGTGGGATCAAGTACATGGCGCTGGCCCGCTTGTTCGGCGCGAATGTTATCTATGCAGGCATTGGGGTAGATAACCACAAAAAAATGAAAACCCGGCTGATTTTGTTTTTGGCAACGTTAATAGCTAAAGCGCTTTACATAAGAGATTCGGCTTCGCTGCAAGCCGTTAAAAAAATAAACCCGTGGATGCGCTCCGGAAAAATAAAGCAATCTGTGGACTTGGCGTATGCGCTTGATATAGGCGATGTCGAGGGCGCGGGTGATCTGGAGGGCGCGGATAATTACATTATCTTGTGCTTGCGTGATCTTGAAGGATATGGCGAACAATCCAGTGGCGATATCTATAGGCAGTTATTAGGTGTTTCAATAAAGGCGTGTATAGCGTTGGGTGTTAATAGGATCGGCGTACTGAATGCGGACGCCGAAGTTGATGCGGGTGTATCGCTGTACGCCGAGCGTGAGCTCGAAGATTGTGGGTTCTCGGTATTTAAAATTCCAGGCAGTGATATTGATCGGTCCATCGACTGTATTAAAAATGCCAGGCATGTGATCAGTGCCCGGTTGCACCCTGCGGTGGTCGCTTATTCGGTAGGGACTCCCTTCTCTTTGTATAACTACTCAGACAAGAATAAAAAGTTTACCGCTGAGACGCACACCGATGAGTGTTTGATTCACAGGGGGGCGATAAACAGATTTGTACCTCAATACAAAATCGGTTCCGCAGGCGAAAAAAGCACGCATAGACAGCTGGCGCAATCGACTGTTCACGAAATATACCAGTTGTTAAATTGATCTGAATAAGGATTTTCCTCATGGGTCACTTGAATTATTTCATCATTGAACCGGTAGGAGGGCATGGTGGAATGAATTATTACAACACCGGCCTTGGGCAAGGATTGGTTCTGAATAACGCCACTGTACATCTCTACACTTGCCCTGAATCGCAGGAGCAAAGCTCAAGTAATTTCACGATAAATAAGTTCTTTAAAGGGGTCTACGGTAAGTCTAATAAAGTTATCAGGCTCGCCAGGTTCATCACGGCGTTGACGAGATCCATCATTGATATAAAGAGGAAAGGCGGAAAAATTTGCCATTTGCATTTTTTTCAGTACTCGCTGCTCGAGTTGATAACGTGCAACCTGTTGAAGTTTAGTGGGATAAAAATAGTCGCCACGGTTCATGATGTTGAATCGTTTTCAGGGAGTTCTCTGACAAGAACCCATACTTCCATATTGCGAGCGCCGGAGGAGTTTATTGTTCATAACGAGTTCTCTCGGCAAGAATTGCGGTCGGTGATTTCCGCGCAGGGTATCAATAAAAAGATAGCTATTATTCCTCACGGTAACTACCTTCCGTTCGTGAAAAGGCGAGAGACCGTTTTGTCTCGCCAGCACTTATCATTGCCCGTCGATAAAAAGCTCATACTCTTCTTTGGTCAGATAAAAAAGGTCAAGGGCCTGGATGTTCTTTTGAGTGCAATGGAGATCGTGTCGAAACTTGAGCCTGATGCCGTATTGCTCATCGCCGGTAAAGTATGGAAGGATTCGTTTCAGCACTATGAAGACATAATAAAATCAAAAAACATATCGAGTGTGGTGATTCCACATATTCGCTATATCAATGACGAGGATGTCGACTTTTATTATTCCTCTGCCGATATCGTGGTCCTGCCCTATAAGAAGATCTACCAAAGCGGCGTGCTGCTAATGGCGATGTCGTACGGCTGTATTACCGTGTCTTCACGTCTGCCCGCCATGGTTGAAGTTGTGGACGACAGTCGAAATGGCTTTTTGTTTGAAGCGGATGACCCACAGGATCTGGCTCGGCAAATACTTGCAGCCCTGGGCTCAGATGCTGCAGAGGACATTTCGCAGAACGCTCGAGCCGCGATGATCGAAAAGCATGATTGGACGCGCGTAGCGCGTCAGCACATTAAGGTATTTGAAACTTATGAATAGGCACTTGTTGATTCTAGGGATAAGAGGCATTCCGGCACAGCATGGCGGCTTCGAGACATTTGCCGAAAAGCTGGCGGTCTACCTGAAGGAAAGGGGTTGGAGAATTACCGTTTATTGCCAGGAAAGCGGCAGTGGCGCCATAACGGAAACCGAATGGCAAGGTATTCGTCGTGTTCATATACCGGTCTCCAGAGAGGGTGCGCTGGGTACTGTTATTTTTGATTTCAAGGCTGTGCGTCATGCGTTGAGTGAAAAAGGTTTGTTTTTGACGTTGGGGTATAACACCGCCATTTTTAATCTGCTGCAACGTGCGAAAGGCCAGACCAATATAATCAATATGGACGGCATTGAATGGCGTAGAGAAAAGTGGGGGGCGATTGCCAAGACCTGGTTCTGGATAAATGAGCGATTGGGTTGCTGGATAGGTAATCATCTGGTCGCCGATCATCCAAAGATAAAAGACCACCTTGCCACTCGAGTCAGTGCCGATAAGATCACCATGATTCCCTATGGTGGCGATGAAGTGAAAACGGCGTCTGTCGAAGTGTTGGCAGGTTTCGGCCTGGAACCGAAAAACTTCTCTATTATTATTGCCAGGCCTGAACCGGAAAACTCTTTTTTCGAGATGGTCGATGCGTTTAGTTCCTCGGTCAGGAATCATAAACTTGTGGTGCTTGGAAACTTTACGCCGAGCACGAACGAATATCACAAGAAGGTGATGGACGCCGCAAGTGATGAGGTGATATTTCCAGGTGCCATCTACGATTCGAACATCGTTCAGGCACTCAGGTATTTCAGTCGTTTCTATCTCCACGGTCATCGTGTTGGCGGAACCAACCCGTCTTTGGTCGAGGCGCTTGGCGCTGGCTGCGCAATTATTGCTCACGATAACCCATTTAACCGTTGGGTCGTGGGTGAGGGTGCAGCCTACTTTTCGGACAAACAATCTCTTTCGTGCCTGTTGGATGAATGGCTGGCGGATGAAGACAGAATTGCGGATATGAAAGAAGTCGGTGCCGCGAGATTTGTAGAGTGTTTCAAGTGGGAAAAAGTGTTGAGTGCGTATGAACAGCTTTTCATTGAATGGCGACCTTCATAAGTCATCCATTACTTCGATCTAATCCAGGCTGTTACTTTTCGATGAGGTGCTAAATGATTCCGGTTATTTTATCTGGAGGTTCTGGCTCGCGCCTGTGGCCGCTTTCGCGACAACTGAACCCCAAGCAGTTTTTGTCTTTAATAGATACCAATCTCTCTTTGTTGCAGGCCACCATTCAGAGACTTGATGGGCTGGAGATACAGCCCCCCAGGCTCATCTGCAACGAAGAACATCGGTTTCTGGCCGCTGAACAGTTGCGAAAACTGGGCATGGGAGATGCCAATATCCTGCTTGAGCCCGTCGGTCGTAATACGGCGCCAGCGGTGGCGTTGGCCGCGCTGCAGGCAACGGTCGAAGGTCAAGACCCGATGCTGCTGATTTTGCCGGCGGATCACACCATTAAAGATGTCGACGCTTTTCAAGAGAGCATCAGGGTCGCGCTTCCGTTGGCGATGGAAGGGAAGTTAGTGACCTTCGCAATAGTGCCCACCTATCCTGAAACGGGGTATGGCTATATTGAGAAGGGCGACGATATCGGTGGCGGTTTCAGAGTGAACCGTTTTGTCGAGAAACCCGATCTGGCGACGGCTCAAGCGTACGTGCTCACGAACAATTTCTTCTGGAACAGCGGCATGTTCCTGTTCCGCGCGAGCCGTTATCTGGAAGAGTTGCAAAAATTCCGGCCCGATATTTTGTCTGCCTGTATCGAGGCCTTGGGCAACGGTTCGCAGGATTTGAATTTCACTCGGGTTGACCGGGCTTTGTTTTCTGCGTGCCCCGAGGACTCTATTGACTACGCGGTAATGGAAAAGACCGACGACGCGGTGATGGTCGCGATGAATGCCGGATGGAGTGACATTGGCTCCTGGTCTGCGCTCGCCGATGCCTTTGCAAAAGATGCTGACGGTAACGTGCTCAAGGGGGATGTCTTCGCCGAGAACACATTCAATACCTATGTTCATGCGAACAGCCGCTTGATCGCGACCATTGGCGTTGAAGGACTGGTCATCGTTGAAACCAACGACGCCATTCTTGTGGCCCGCAAGGATCAGGTGCAAGACGTTAAAAAAGTAGTGGAACGGCTCAAGCAATCCGATCGCCATGAGTACTCGAACCACAGAGAAGTTTATCGCCCGTGGGGTATGTATGACTCGATAGATAAAGGCGCTCGGTATCAAGTGAAACGTATCACGGTGCAGCCGGGAGCGAAGCTGTCTGTGCAGATGCATCACCACCGCGCCGAGCACTGGATCGTCGTTAGCGGTACGGCCAAAGTGACCAACGGTGAGCAGACCTATCTGGTCTCCGAGAATCAGTCGACTTACATCCCGATCGGTCAAGTGCATGCGCTCGAGAACCCGGGTGTCATTCCTCTTGAGCTGATCGAAGTTCAGTCCGGCTCCTACCTGGGCGAGAACGATATCGTGCGGTTTGAAGATAAATACGGCAGGGCATGAACCTCCGTCATCCATTGGGTTAGCCGACAGCGGTGCGGGTCACCGATTTAATCTTTCATTTCGCCGTCAGGATCTCCACTCATGTTTAAAAAAATCCTCGTTACCGGTGGGTCCGGTTTCATTGGATCAGCAGTGGTACGCCACCTGATAAGTGAAACCACCTGCAGGGTCGCGAACGTTGACAAGTTGACCTACGCAGGCAATTGCGACTCCCTGTCGAGCATCGACGAGTCGCCGCGCTACCACTTCTTCAAGGTCGATATCTGCGACGCTCGGGCACTGGATCAGGTATTCACGGTATTTCGACCGGATGCAGTCATGCACCTGGCCGCAGAGTCCCATGTCGATCGTTCCATCGACGGTCCTGCGGACTTTATCCAGACCAATATTGTTGGTACCTATACCTTGCTCGAAGCGACCCGGCGTTATTGGAACGGGTTGTCGGAAGAGCTCAAACAGGCTTTTCGCTTCCACCATATCTCCACCGATGAGGTGTATGGCGACCTGGAAGGCACCGATAGTCTGTTCAGTGAAACCACGCCTTATGCGCCCAGTTCACCCTATTCGGCCTCCAAGGCCAGTTCAGATCATCTGGTTCGGGCCTGGCAGCGTACGTATGGCCTGCCCGTGCTGGTGACCAATTGCTCGAACAACTATGGCCCTTATCACTTCCCCGAGAAGTTGATTCCCCATGTGATTCTGAATGCCATCCACGGCCGGCCTCTGCCGGTTTATGGCGACGGCTTGCAGATTCGCGACTGGCTGTTTGTAGAAGATCATGCGCGTGCTTTATGCGAGGTCGTGCGCCGTGGCGAGGTTGGCGAAACCTATAACATCGGCGGCCACAACGAGAAAACCAATCTTGAGGTGGTGCAAGCCCTGTGCGATCTGCTCGAGGAGTTGGCTCCCGATAAACCTGCGGGCGTCGCGCGTTATCGCGAGCTGATTACCTTCGTCAAGGATCGGCCGGGGCATGATCTTCGTTACGCCATCGATGCGGGCAAGATCGAGCGTGAGCTCGGTTGGCGACCACAGGAAACCTTTGAGAG
This sequence comes from Pseudomonas sp. B21-015, assembly GCF_024749285.1. Lineage (NCBI taxonomy): Bacteria > Pseudomonadati > Pseudomonadota > Gammaproteobacteria > Pseudomonadales > Pseudomonadaceae > Pseudomonas > Pseudomonas sp. B21-015. The sequence goes on along the minus strand of NZ_CP087196.1, from coordinate 4,258,264 downwards.
CGGCATACGCAAAACGGTTCAGTGGTATCTGAACCATCAAGGGTGGTGGGAACGGATACTCAACGGCCAGTACCGGTCGGAGCGTCTTGGCCACGTCGGCTGAAACATTCAAACCCTGCCTCTATTAAGTTTCGAAGGGAATCCTCATATGAAAGGCATCATTCTGGCGGGAGGCTCCGGCACCCGCTTGCATCCCATTACCCGTGGTGTATCCAAACAGCTGCTTCCGGTCTACGACAAGCCGATGATTTACTATCCGCTGTCGGTATTAATGCTGGCGGGCATTCGCGAGATCTTGATTATTTCCACGCCGCAGGACTTGCCCAACTTCCAGAACCTGTTGGGTGACGGTTCTTCTTTCGGTATTGAACTCAGCTATGCCGAACAACCTTCTCCCGATGGTCTGGCCCAGGCCTTTCTGATCGGCGAGCACTTTATCGGCGACAGCAATGTGGCGTTGATTCTGGGCGACAACATTTTCTATGGTTATGGCTTCAGCGCCTTGTTGCGCGAAGCGTCACAACGACAGAACGGTGCCACTGTCTTTGGTTATCGAGTCAGCGACCCGGAGCGCTTTGGCGTTGTCGAGTTCGACAGTAACGGCAAGGCGATCTCGATCGAAGAGAAGCCTAAACACCCGAAGTCCGACTATGCCGTCACCGGCTTGTATTTCTACGACAAAGACGTGGTGAGCATTGCAAAGCAAGTCAAGCCTTCGATCCGCGGCGAGCTTGAAATCACTGATGTGAACAACGCGTATCTACAGCGCGGGGATTTGCACGTCAGCGTGCTGGGGCGTGGTTTTGCCTGGCTGGACACCGGGACCCATGATTCATTGATGGAGGCCGGGCATTTCGTCCAGACCATCGAAGCGCGGCAGGGCTTGAAAGTGGCCTGTCTGGAGGAAGTGGCCTACCACCAGGGTTGGTTGTCGGCTGCACAACTGGATCAGCAAGCCACGGCGTTATGCAAAACCGGTTACGGCCAATACCTGGCACGGGTGCTGAGCACGGAGCCTGCGATATGAATGTCATCAACACCCGGTTGCCTGGCGTACTGATTATCGAGCCCAAGGTGTTTGGCGATGGCCGCGGGTTCTTTTTCGAGAGTTATCACCAGCAGCGTTATCGCGACGCTGGCGTCGAGTTGCCTTTCGTCCAGGACAATCACTCGCGCTCGCAGTATGGCGTGTTGCGTGGTTTGCACTTCCAGCGGACCCGGCCCCAGGGCAAGTTGGTGCGGGTTTCCCAAGGGGCGGTATACGACGTGGTGGTGGACATCAATCCCGAATCGGCCACTTGCGGCGAGCATGTAGGGGTCAAGTTGACCGCCGACAACCATCTTCAGCTATGGGTGCCGCCAGGTTATGCCCACGGCTTTTGTGTGCTCAGTGAAACCGCCGATTTTCAATACAAATGCACCGATCTGTATTTTCCCGAGGACGAAGGTGGTCTGCTCTGGAGTGATCCGGACCTGGACATTGCCTGGCCTTTGGAGTCACCTCAACTCTCGGAAAAAGACTTGCGCAACCCGCGATTGCGCGCGCTGTTGAGCGGGGAATGACGGATTAATAATGGTCTATAGTTAATATTAACTATTGATGACCTGATGTTATTTAGCCTGAATTTCCAATCGCAGTAGAACCTTGCGGGATAAGAAGTCGGGAGAATCCTGACTAATAATAACAATAGACGCCTGAGGCGAGTGACTCACACTCGTAAGTTTGTACTTAAAATGCCTTGTTGTGTGGCGAATATCTTTGAAAATCGCCTTTATTTGTCAATAATCCTTGCCCCGCGCAAGCGCTTTTGCCGAGGATGTGACGGGATTCGGCGTATGGCATGCACTCCCTATAAATGACATCCTCCAAAGGAGGCAATGTGCATGAACGGGCTCGTTCAACTTACGGGTGTCAGTTCATTCATCTGTTGTTCCATTCCCGGTCCCTTAGTATCAAATCTAATGCAGAGTTGATGTCGAGAAGGAGTCTGATATGAAGAAACTACTTACTGCCAGCTTGCTGGCTGTCATGAGCACCGCGGCGTTGGCGGCGGATGCACCACCGAGTGAAACGGCAAGCGAAGCACTGGACGAGCCACTGTCCTTGAATACCCCGCTGGTCGGGGGCGTGACGGTCGCCGAAACCGTGGTGGTCGGCGCGGCCATTATCGGCGCTGCTGCGGCCGCCTCCAGCTCCGGCGGCAGTTCCAATGGCGGTACCTCTGGAACGGGTGGCACAACCGGTACTGGTGGTACGACAGGTACCAACTAAACCCCGCGAAGTATGTTGTTCAAGATCACTCAGAACTTTCTGGGTGATCTTGTTTTAGATTTGCCCTCGACTAGCGTAGTGCCATTATGATCCGTAGATTATCTGTTGTTATGCTGGCAAGTATCAGCTTGCACGGCTGTATGTTTTCGCCTGGTCAACACATGGACACCAGTCAAATGGTCAGTGACGGCTCTGTGGAAAGTAGCCGGGTGGAGCTTATTCCCATCACGCCTAAATTGATTGCCATGGATGCCGCCACGCAGGTTCGCGAATCGGTGCCATCGGCGTTGTTGTCCTATGTGCCCGGTGGTTATCGCGTGGGTGCCAATGACCTGTTGTTTATCACGGTCTGGGATCACCCCGAGTTGACGGCGCCTTCGGGGCCGCAACAGCAAATCGATGCCAACGGTCGTCTGGTTCGTCCGGACGGCACGCTGTTTTATCCCTACATCGGTAATGTGCCGGCCGCCGGTAAAACCATCGAAGAGTTGCGAGCTTTTATTGCCGAGCGCTTGTCGCAATTTGTCGAAAGCCCCCAGGTCGACGTCAGCGTATTGCGCTTCGCCAGCCAGACCGTGGTGATTTCCGGTGCGGTGCTCAAAGCCGGCCAGCAGCCGATCACCACCACCCCGCTGAGCGTGGTGGAGGCCGTTGGCGCGGCCGGTGTGGACCCCTCGAATGCCGACCTGTCGGGCCTGACGCTGACCCGGGACGGGCGTGAATACAAGCTTGATCTGGACACCCTCAATCGGCAGGACTCACAGCTGCAGGGCGTCTACCTCAAGGGCGGCGACCGGCTGTACCTGCCTTATAACGACCAAAAACGTATCTATGTCATGGGTGAGGTCAACCAGCCTCGCGCCCTGAGCTTCAAGAGCAAATCGATCAACCTGACCGATGCGCTGGGCACGGTGGGGGGCTTGAACCAGACCACCTCCAACGGCAATGCGGTGTACGTGATTCGCGGCGCGGACCACCTGGAAACCGAACCGGCCAAGGTGTTCCAGCTCGATGCCGAATCGCCTTCGGCCCTAGTGCTGGCCACCCGCTTTGACTTGCAACCGCAAGACATCGTCTATGTCGGCCCGGCCGGCGTGACACGCTGGAACCGTCTGATCAGCCAGCTTCTGCCTACGGCCACCGTTCTCGGGACCGGTGCCAGCTCTCTTAATGACCTCAGCGAAGCCAACAGCAGATAAGGCTCAATCCCGCCGTGAAAAATTTGCCTACCTTCGCCAGTCTGACGATGGCGCTCTTGCTGTGCGGGTGTAACCCGTTGATGAAGGCCTCCTGGGACACCCTCGAAACATCCGTCGCGGGGCCTGCCTCCATCAACTTGACCCGTGCTCAGGTCGATGCCGTGCCGTATCCGCAGATACTGGTCACCACCCCCTCCAGCGAGGGGGTGATGGCCATGGCTCGTCGGCGGGGCGACCTGCAGTTCTGGGTCGCTTCCGGCAAGCAAGTGCTGATGATGCGCGACGGTCTGGTGGTACGTACCGTCGGGCTGGGTGTTTCACTGGATGGCACTCGTTTCAATGATGAGTCGCCGTTCAAGCACGGCCTTCAGCATTTGCCCGACGGTTATACCAGCACGCGCTGGATCGACATCTACGACGGCAACCGAATCGGTATCGCGGTCAACAGCCGTTTCAACCCCCACGGCATCGAGACCATCAGCATTCTGGACAAGGAATACGTCTTGCTGCGCATCGACGAGCAGGTGGATGCACCCACCCTGAATTTCCACGCCACCAACCGCTACTGGGTCGACCCCCAGGACGGTTTCATCCTGCGCAGCGAGCAGCATCTGACGCCGCAGCTGTTTCTGAACATCGTGCAGGTGCGCCCTGACAGGGGAGCGGCCCAGTGAAGTGTTCAAACCTTTTCTTGCTTGGCCTGCTGTTGATCGGCCCGGCCGTGGGCCAGGCGGCCGTCACGGTCAGCGGTGACGTGCGCAGCCCCGGCCCCATCGAGGTCAAACCCGGTGCACGCTTGCTGGACGTTATTCGCGTCGCCCAACCCAACGCCGAAAGTTACTGGCTGGGCGCGGCTTGGCTGCACCGTTCATTGGTGGACAAACAGGCGCGTTTGAAGGCGGGTGTCCTGTTCGATCTGAAGCTGCTGCAACGGGGCGCCTTGCTCGACGGCAAAAACACGCGAGCAGAGTTGAGTACGCGTCTGTATGAGCAGGTTGCGCAACTGTCAGTCACCGGACGGCAGGTCGCGGTGCTCGACCCGATCGCCGTGGAGGTGGGGTTCGCCCGCAACGCTCTACTGGATGATGGCGACCGTCTGATTTACCCCGAGCGGCCATCCACCGTAGAGATTCTGGGGGCGGTCGCGCAGCCCTGTCGGGTGCCTTACCGCGCCCTGCTGGAAGCGCGTGTTTATGCCCGGGACTGCACCATCCTCGACGATGCCGAGCGCGATTATCTGTGGCTGATCCAGCCCGACGGCCAGGTACGGCGCGTGGGCGTGGCGGCATGGAATCGTGAGGACGGCGTCGTGGCGGCTCCTGGCAGCAGGATCCTGGTGCCGATCAGGAGCGACGATCTCGAGACGCCGACCCCTGAGCTCAATCAACAACTGGCCGAGTTCCTCGCCACTCAACCCCAGGCTGAGGTGGCCCCTTGAAGTGCCCGTTGAAGTTACGTTTTGCTGCTGCATTGCTTCTGCCTTACGGACTGGCTCACGGTGAACCGCGCTACACCCAGAGTGATTTTGGTGGCGTCGGTCTGCTACAGACCCCCACCGCTCGCATGGCCCCCGCGGGGGAGTTGAGTGCCACGGCCAGTCGTACCGATCCTTACTCACGCTACAGTTTTTCCTTGCAGCCGTTCGATTGGCTGGAGGGCTCGTTTCGTTACACCGCCATCACCAACCGCAAGTACGGCACCGAAGAATTGAGTGGCGACCAGAGTTTCAAAGACAAGGCCATCGATTTCAAGGCACGGCTTTGGGAAGAAAGTCGCTGGGCGCCGCAAGTCGCCATCGGCGCCCGGGACATCGGCGGTACCGGGCTGTTTTCCAGCGAATATTTCGCCGCCAACAAGCGTTATGGCAACCTCGATTTCAGCCTCGGCATTGCCTGGGGTTATCTGGGTAATCGGGGGGATTTCAGTAACCCGCTGTCGGTCTTCGGCAGCCAGTTCAACGACCGGCCGCAGAGCACGGCGGCTGTCGCCAGGGCAGGGGACGTGAATGCCAACGCGTATTTCAGAGGGCACCCTTCGTTGTTTGGCGGGGTCGCTTATCAAACGCCGTGGGAGCCACTGAGCCTGAAGATCGAGTACGAGGGCAACGATTACAAGAATGAGCCGCTGGACAACCCGCTCAAACAAGACCTGCCGATCAACTTCGGTGTGGTCTACAAGCTGGCCGACAGCGTCGATCTGAGCGCCGGCTGGGAGCGCGGCAATACCGCGATGTTCGGCATCACCCTGCACACCAACTTTGTCAGCCGCAAGGCGCCGGTCAAAACTTACGACCCTCCCGCCGAGCCGCTGCCGGCGCAGGCGCCGTCGACTCCGCCCGACCAAGTCAACTGGGCCGATGTCTCCAACCGGCTGCAACAAAATGCCGGATACAAGGTGAAACGCATCGCCCGGCGCGGTTCGGAGCTGATGGTGTATGGCGAGCAGTCCCGTTATTTTTATCCGGCCAAGGCCGTTGGGCGAGCCAGCCGGATTCTCGATAACAGCGTCAATCAGGACATCGACTGGTTCACCCTGGTGAACCAGCGCTATGACATGTCCGTCGAGGAAACCAGCGTGCCACGGGAAACCTTCCGCGCGGTGGTGAACAACGACCAGCCGCTGAAGGATCTGCACCGTACGACCGAGGTCAATCCGGCGACTGCGCACCGGGAAACCACGCTCTACACCCAGGCGCTGGAACCGTTCAGCTATGGCTTGGGCCTGGGCTACAAACAGAACATCGGTGGCCCCGACGGGCTGCTCTATCAGTTCACCGCCGATGCTGACGCGGAGTACCGTTTCACCCGCAACACCTGGTGGAGCGGCCTGCTCAGTGCCAACCTGCTGAACAACTACGACAAGTTCACCTACGACGCGCCGAGCGGGCTGCCGCGAGTGCGCACCGATTTGCGTAAATACCTGACCACCTCCGATGTGACGATGCCGACGTTCCAGTTCAACCACGCGACGCAGCTGGATAGGGACCTGTATGGCATGGTCTACGGCGGCTATCTGGAATCCATGTATGCCGGTGTCGGCAGCGAAGTGCTGTATCGACCCGCGGGGAAACGCTGGTCGGTGGGCGCCGATCTGAACTTCGTGCGTCAACGGGATTTTGATCAGGGCTTCGGTCTGCGCGATTACCAGACCGTGACGGGCCATGTCACCAGCTATACTGAGCTGCCCAATGACATGCTTGCAGCGGTCAGTGTCGGGCGTTATCTGGCGCGGGACTGGGGTACCACTGTCGACTTGTCGCGGGAGTTCAAGAACGGCGTGAAGTTTGGCGGCTGGGTCACTCTGACTACCGCGTCGAAGGCGGAATATGGTGAGGGTAGCTTCGACAAAGGGATCTATATTTCCATCCCGTTCGACGAGATGATGAGTACCTCGACCATGCGCCGGGCCAATATCGTCTGGGCGCCACTGACCCGCGACGGTGGTGCGCGCCTGAACCGTGCCTACTCGCTGCAGACCATGACCGACGGGCGCGACAGCAGCCTGTTCTACAACAACTTCGAGAAAATCACTGAATGATCACGTGGCTCAAAGGCTTGGTCGAGTTGCCATTCTGGCTCCGGGGCCTGGCCTTTGCTGCGGTGACTGTGATTTTGCTGTACGCAGGTTTGCGCCCTCAATCGATCCCGGAGCTGTTCGTCGAAGAGGACAAGCTCCATCACTGGATCGGCTTTCTGGTTTTTACGTGCAGTTGCCGCCTGGCCTTCCCCAATGTGAGGTTTCTTTGGGTAGCCTTGGGGTGTTTGCTCACCGGCGTACTCATTGAGCTCGCGCAAGGTTTGATGCCGCTGCGCACGGCTTCGCCCTATGACATGCTGGCAAACTGTATCGGCGTGTTGATGGGGTTGTTGGTCTCCAGGTGCTGGGTGCGCTGAAAGGCGTTAGGCACCTGGCAGTTTGTCGGCATGTTGTAACCGTTGATCCTCGCTGTATCCCCCTCCAGCAACACCTCTCTTGCCCTCCATCCGCCCGTAGCAGCTGCCGAGCCTGCGAGGCTGCGTTCGGCTGCGCAGCAGTCGTCAAACCAGAGCTTGCGGTGCATCAGGCAAACCGCGTCAGCCGGATTCACGACTGCTACGCAGCCGAACGCAGCCTCGCAAGCTCGACAGCTGCTACAGGCGAGTGCAGCCGTCGGCAGCTGCTACAAAACAGAGGGCGAATGAGGTGAGGCGGGGAAAGGGGGTTCGGGCAGTCAGAGATCTGACTGCCCGGACTGCGGCCTTGTCAGCCACAAGGTGAAGAACAGGCGGGGGGCGAATCGCGGGGGTTAATAGATGTCCTTGGAAAAGAGTGTGAAAGGGGTCTTGATCAGGATCTTGATGTCGAGCCACAACGACCAGTTGTTGATGTAGTTGAGGTCGATTTCCACACGCTTTTGCATCTTGTCGAGGGTTTCGGTTTCGCCACGGCAGCCACTGATCTGGGCCAGCCCGGTGATGCCCGGTTTGATTCGATGACGGGCCATGTAGGCGCGGATCTTGCCGGTGTAGTAGTCATTGTGGGCAATGGCATGTGGCCGAGGCCCGACCAGCGCCATATGGCCTTGCAGCACGTTGAAGAACTGCGGCAGTTCATCGATGGACGTGCGTCGTATGAAACGGCCGACCGCGGTAATGCGCGGGTCTTCACGGCCGGCCTGACGCACCTGATGGTCGTCGTGCAGGCGCATGGAGCGGAACTTCCAGACCTTGATGATCTTGCCGTTCCAGCCATGGCGCTCCTGCTTGAAGATGATCGGCCCCGGGGAGGAGATCTTCACCGCGACGGCGATCACCAGCAGCAGCGGACTGAAGCCGATCAGCGCCAGCGCGGCGAGGCCTCTGTCCAGCAGGGTCTTGCTCAGCGCCGCCGTCGGGTAACTGGTCAGCGGGCTTTCATTGAGGTGGATGGCGGGCAAGCCATCCAGTTCGCTGACGGAGTGATTGAGCAACGTCATGCTGCCCAGGTCGGGAACCCAGACCACATCGACATTCGAGTCGAGAAGATCGATGTACAGCGCTTCTACCTGTTTGGCTTCGCTCAAGGGCAGCGCAATGTACAACCGCCGGACATCGTGCACCCGGATCAGCTCGCGCAGTTCCTGCAACTGACCCACGATCCTGTGGGCATTGACGTTGGTCGACAGTTCGTTGGGTTTTGAGCTGATCAGGCCGACCAGCGGCGGATAGTCGGTTTTGGCCAGTTTGTCCGCCAGATTCACCGCCAATTGGTCAGTGCCGATGATCAGGGTGTTGTATTGGCTGTGCAATTGCCGGTGGTAGTGCCTGGAAAAACTGTGCAAGGGCAGGTACAGCAAGGCCTGCACGCAATAACCGGCCGTGGCCCAGACCAGGATGATCTCCCGGGAGAACAATTCGCTGGTCTTGCTGAGAAAGCCGATGCTGGTCAGCCCGGCCAGCGTCAGTAGCCAACCCAGCAGCAGGCGTCCCAGGCCGGTGAGGTAGCCATGCTGCTTGTGATAGACCAGCAGCAGGGAGTAGGAAGGGACCGAACCCAGGAAAGTAAGCACTGCAAGCACACGATAATGGGCGTCGATTTCTCCTGTCTGGTACAGCGCCAGAGCAAATAACAACGCATTGACCGAAGTGATGGCAATTATCCATTGCCCCCAGAAAGTCAGTCCTTTGGTTATGCTGTTTCGATTAATACGATTATGTACCATCGCGGTGTCCCTCGGGCATGCGCCACGTTGTGTATCAGTCGACGGTTAATAAATGGCAGCCACGCGCAAAGGCTGGGTGAGCGCGCTTAAGTCAGGAATTTTTTTATTATTAGAAGGGAATAACGCGGGCTTATGGCTGGCCATCCTGCTTTTGTTTTCAAGTCAGCTGATACGGTTGTCTCAGTGTCTGGTTTTTATACTAGTACCTTAATCTTCGTGGGTGTCTGACGAATTATAACGGTCACTCTGCCAGAGGCTTTGTTATAAAAGGTCGTGCTCTTTTGTTAGGTGAACATCACTGAATCGTCTATATAATTGCAGTATTCCGATAAGCGCTTGCCAGTACAGGAGGGAGGAAGCCGGGCAGGAACTATGGCGAGGATGACAGGAGGCGGGAAGTGCAGTGCAAGGCGGTCAGGCAGTCAAGCGATATCGGGTAGGACGGGAGGTCGCATTTATTATTATTGTTTTTGCGATCTCGCTCAGTAAGCGACTCTTATCCTTTGTGCCAGGCAATAACCACGGTTTCTGACCGAGCGAACCAGTCGTTCTCCGTTGGCGGCAGTTTTGAACTTCTTCTGCAACCGGCTCAAGCACATTTCAAGACCGCTGTAATGCTCCGGGTCTTTGTCGATGCGTAGAATAAGATCGTTCTTGCTGAGTACCCGTCGGTCGCTGATGACCAATTGGGTGAGCATTAACGATTCGGTGCCGGTCAATGGGATGGTTATATCTTCCTTGACCAGTGTTCTATCGTCAGCGTTAAACCACCAGATCTCGGGTTTACCCTGCGACTCTTTAACCCGGCTCACTGCGGAGATGAACTCTTCGTCGGCCACCGGCTTCTTGAGAAAGCCATCAATCCCGAAGTGCGAGAAGTGATGGAGTTCTGAATGTTCCGAGTTGGGCGTTATGAGTATGATTTCTGCATCTTTTTGATTTTTGCGGATAAAACTGACATCGCTCAGCGATATGTCTGCCTGGTCGAGCAGGATGTGCGTGAATCGACTCTTTCTGATGCGTTCGCTGCTGAGTTTGCCAGACTCGATTTCGAAAGATAAATACAGGCGCTGTGCGAGAAGCGATTCGATTGCTTGTCGTGCCAGTTGGTCGCGGGTGAAAATTAGAAAACTGTTATTTGGCGTATTCACAATAAGGCTCCTTCCTAGTTCGGTGAAATTTTTAAAGCTTAAATGACCTCGGTTGGGGAGTAGTACCGCCCCTGGAAAAAATCGAAAGGCATGCTGCGGGCCAGTGTGTGCAGTGCTTTGTGCTCCACCCGGTCCGCGATGAACTTGATTTTGCTGTCATGGATCATGCTGCTCAGGCAGTCGTAAGAGCGGTTGAAAAAGTCCTGGCTGTTGTCGACCATGATGTCGAAGTTGGATCGGGTCAAGTCCACTTTTATGTAATCGAACAGCTTCGGGCTGATCAGTTTTTCAGCGCTGTCATCGCTTAAGTCATAGCCATCGAAAGCGATCTCGATCCCGTTGTCCTTCAATAAGTGAATGTGATTGATAATGGTTCTTTTTTCTTTGAGGTTGAACGCAAGGAACGAACTGCTGTTAATGCTGGGGATCAGCTGTTGCTCATGCTTCTTGAGTGTCGTCTGAGCGTCACTCAGTTCCTTGATGAGTGCTTTATCCAACAAAGCGGATGGGTTCATGCTCATGAACAGTTTGTTGGGTGCCTGTACGGACGGGGAAGGTATGGCCTCGATCTGTGAAAGGGCATTTAATTGGATCCGCATCAGTACTTCGCGATAGATCGCCAGCGGGTGATCGGGGTGCAGTTGCTGATAGCTCTTGTTCAGAGGTGTCTGCTGTTTGGTCGCCTTGGCATAGATTTCACTGCCGAACAGTTCATCGTTTCGTTTGAGAATCGATTGCCTGAAGAAGACCAATGCGAAATTTTCTTGCACTGTATATTGCCTGCTGGACTCCATCATTTAGTCCCTTTAAGAGTGAAAGTCTGCTGGGTTGACTGATACGACCCCTCGAAGCAACCGATAACCATAACCGCGAACGCTGTGAATGATGTTAATGCCAAAGTGTTTTTTGATTTTATTTCGCAGCCGGCTTATGGATTTCTCCAAAACGCGTGAGTCATAGAGTTTTATATTCAATCCCATGGATTCGGCCATGCAATCGTGGTGCAGGATATTGCCTTCTGCGTTGATAAGCGCATCCAGGGCTTTCATTTCCTGATAGGCCAGATCCAGTTTGTACTCATCGTTGTATAAGTGCAGGCATGTTTGGTCCAGGATCAATTTGATGGAGGGTTTCCATTCAGGCGTTTCGAGCAGCTCTGAAATTAACCTGGCCTTTTCATCCTGGTCGTTAGGTACATTGATGCAGTGGTCGGCACCGGCCAGGTAGCATTCAATTTTAGTGTGCGGAGAGCGATAATTGATTGCAGCGATAATGGTCAGTTCTGTCGGAGTTGTACGTAGTTTCTTAATCAGCGCCAGGCAGTCATTAAGAAGGGAGGGAGTTTCAATATCGATCAGTACGGTATCGAGCGTCTGAGTTTCGATATCAAGGCTTAGCGGGTTTGGGTAATCTAATGTATAAACATGCGTGAGATTGGGTACAAATAGTTGGCGTAGTTTCTCTGTCGAGCGCCAAGTGCGCCCAATAGCGAGAATACCCCTCTGGCTATTTTCGATCTTGCTCTCAGTACTCATCATGTAAATTACTCATATGTGCTGGCGTTGCAATCTTAATACACAAAATACTGAAGTTATCTGACTTTTTATAACATTTCGGCCTCGTCAAAAGGCGCATTCCATCGTCAGTAGTTTCAGCAGATTTCAATGGCATAGCCAACTGTGGAGGCTTTAGCCAATTTGTTTTTTTGATATCCGACTTTAGTTGGAGTGCCCTTTCCGTCGGACTAGACGCTCTCGGTTGGCTTTTCCATGAACAATACAGACGCGTGGCCGATCTCCCGATCAGGCTACAGAACGAGGCATAACTGAGTAGTCTTGCGTATGAATTGTGCGAAGGTCCGCATTTTTGAAAACTGGAGTTGATTTATAAGGATATTCCACGGTGTTCTATGGCAGTGTAGGCGCGCTCTCGGAAGGCGTCAGTTCAAATGTTGCCTCTTTTTAGGGCGAACGAGGCAGGGGCCTATATTAATTGACTCCTTTTGCATTATATTCGTAATATTTTGTGTCAAAGGCTGAATTTGTGAACCTGTAGTTATTTCGTCTGGCTATTTAATAAAAAAAGCTAAAGTTGATATTAAAGCGCCATTAATTTTATGTACTAACCGGGGAGTAGAGCGGTTACTGATCCTTTTCGCAATTAACCATCCATGACACGCCAAACCGATCGACCAGCATCCCGAAACGTGCCGCCCAGAACGTCGCGTTCAATGGCATCTGAATACTTCCACCCTCCGCCAACGCAGCAAATACCTGCTCTGCCTCCGCCACACTGTCGACATTCAACGAAACCGAACAACCGCTCATGCCCGTGGTAGGGCGATCAGGTGTGGTGTCCGACCCCATGATCGCCTGATCGCCCACCAACAGACGCGTATGAATGATCAGGTTGTGGCAGTCCGCCGGAACGTGGTCACGAGCCGGGGTTTCACCGAAGGTCATCATGACTTCGATCTTGCCAGGCAAGCTTTTGGCGTAGAACGTGAAAGCGGCCTGGCAGTCGCCGTTGAAGATCAGGTAGGGGTTGATTTTCATGATCGGCTCCCGGTCATGGAGTGGGGGCCATCGGGGGCTCATCCTCGAGTCCCGATGGGCATTGACTCTCCATAGCAAGGCGCTAAAACGTAGCGAGTGATGGTGTTTTTTTAGATGTCCTTACTATGGGCGAGGCGAGGCTTATCGCGTCATATCCACGTAGAGTGGCTGGCTCATTCCACGTACTGTAGAGCCTGCCGCGCTTCTCTGATATCCGCTACCGAGTCCATCGCCCTATGCCTGTCCTTATCCGTTTCGCCTCGTTGCTCGACCAGGCCAGACGTGCCTTGCTGCTGGTCTGGGGAACGTCTCGCGGGCTGTTTCTGGGGTTGGTGCTGGCGACGCTGATCGCCGGTGTGCTGCCGGCACTGGCGGCCTGGTTGGGGCAGCGGATTGTCGATGCGGTCGTCACCGCCATGCAGTTGCACGCCCAGCAGGGCAGCGCACCGTTGTGGCCGGTTGTGCGCTATGTGTTGTTTGAGGCGGGCGTGCTTGCGTTGCTGTCCGGGACGCAGCGCGCACTGTCGGTGCAGCAGTCGTTGTTGCGGGTGCAGTTGGGGCAGAAGGTCAACACGATGATTCTGGAGAAGGCCCAGACGTTATCGTTGGTCCAGTTCGAAAATTCCGAGTTCTACGACAAGCTGGTTCGGGTGCGGCGCGAAGCGTCGACCCGGCCGTTGGCGCTGGTGATGAAGTCGCTGGGGCTGATCCAGAACCTGATCGTGTTGATCAGCTTCGGTGTGTTGCTGGTGCATTTTTCGCCGTGGGCGCTGGTGTTGCTGGTGGTCGGGGCGTTGCCGGTGTTTTTTGCCGAAGCGCATTTTTCCGGGGATGCCTTTCGGCTGTTCACGCGCCGGGCGCCGGAGAGTCGGCAGCAGAACTACATCGAGACACTGCTCTCCCATGAGGGCTACATCAAAGAGGTGAAGCTGTTCGGTTTCGCGCCGCTGCTGTTGAAGCGTTATCGGGACACGTTTGCTCGTCTTTACGCCGAAGACCGACGCCTGACACTGCGTCGCGATGGCTGGGGTTTTGTGCTGGGGCTGCTGGGCACCGCTGCGTTTTATCTGGCCTATGCCTGGGTCGTGGTCGATACCGTTCACGGCAGCATCAGCCTCGGGCAAATGACCATGTACCTGGTGCTGTTCAAGCAGGGGCAGGCCGCCGTGAGCAGCAGCTTGAGCGCGATCAGCGGTCTCTACGAGGATGGTCTTTACCTGTCCAGCCTCTACGAGTATTTGGCCGAGCCGGTGGTGGCCGACACCGGAAGCCTTATCGTGGGCGCGGTGCCCGGCGATGGTTTGCGTTTCGAGAACGTCGGTTTCCGTTATCCGGGGGCGAGCCGAGCCGCTTTGCAGGGCATCGATCTGCACTTGTTGCCCGGACACAGCGTTGCACTGGTGGGGGAAAACGGTTCGGGTAAAACCACGCTGATCAAGTTGCTGACTCGGCTGTATCGCCCCGACCAGGGCCGTATTTTACTGGACGGCAGCGATTTGCAGTCCTGGGCAGAAGAGGCGCTGAGACGGCGCATCGGCGTGATCTTCCAGGACTACATTCGCTACCAATTCTCCGTGGGCGAGAACATCGGCGTGGGCGATACCCAGGCGTTCAACGATGAAGCGCGTTGGCGGCAGGCGGCCGCCGAGGGCATGGCCGCGCCTTTCATCGAGCGTCTGGATCGCGGTTACGCCACGCAATTGGGGCGGTGGTTCGCCGGTGGGCAGGAACTGTCCGGTGGGCAATGGCAAAAGATCGCCTTGTCTCGCGCTTACATGCGCCGCGATGCCGATATCCTGATTCTGGATGAGCCAACCTCGGCCCTGGACCCGGCGGCGGAAGCGGCGGTGTTCGAGCATTTCAGCCAACACACCGAAGGCCGCATGACGTTGCTGATTTCTCACCGCTTCTCCAGCGTGCGCAATGCCGACCACATCATCGTGCTGGACCAGGGATCGATCCTCGAGCGAGGCGATCACGACAGCCTGGTCGAAGCGGGTGGGCGCTATGCGCAGTTGTTCAGCGTGCAGGCTCGCGGTTACCGATAGCCTGAAGGCACCTCTATTTCCTTGTGGGAGCGGTCTTGCTCGCGAAGGCGTCGGGTCAGCCAACATCAATGTTGAATGGCACACCGCTTTCGCGAGCAAGCCCGCTCTCGCAGGGGATTTTGTGCAACGGACCCTACCATTCGTCCGCAATATTCATTTACCTATAAGTTCTGACAGTAGCGCATGTTCCCGAACCGGTGTGTGATGAACCAGCGTCCCAAGGGGGGCAAGGTTAATCACTCTCATGGAAAGAATAATGAATGTTCCGTCTGCCGCAGAAGCGCTCATCGACCTGCCGCCACCGTCCATCAAGGAAAACCCCGACAACACCAACCTGAACCCGGTGGTGGTCAAAGATACCCTGACTGCCGTCGTGCAGTACGCCCTGCAACCCACCGACAGGATCAGTGTGACCTGGACAGGCGCGACGGGCACCCCGGCCGAGGGTTCATACACCACGGGTTTCGTCGAGGCCGGTAGTACATATCCCAGAGAAATACCGCTGTACACAGCAATGGTGGCCTTTAATCTGGGCAAAACGGTGACGGTGACCTACACCGTTATCCGAGAGAGCTCGGAGCCTGTGACCTCGCTACCGCTGACGTTGACTGTGTTGCCGCTTGCGCAAGACGCGCTGCCCAGACCGTTCATTACACAAGCACCCGACTATGGCGCAGGTTCGGTGCTGGACGTGAGAGACCTGACTGAATTCACCCTGCGCATGAACGGCTGGCCACTGATCGCTTATGGTCAGTACGTGTGGCTGCACCTGAAAGGAACCAACGCCGACGGTAGCCTTTTCAACGTTACGTACTGGAAGGCTCCCACCGACAACGTCAGTCAGCCCTGGATCCGCTACGGCTTTCATCAGCAAAACTTTTCGGCCAGCCCACTGAAAGGGCTCAAGGACGGCAGCACGCTAACCCTGGAGTTCAAAGCGGCACTGGGCAGGAGCCTGAATGAGGATGAGGCGGTGAGGTTTGCGTTACGAACCTACACCGTCAGAACGCTTGCAGCGGTGCAATTTCCGCCACCGTCCATCAAGGAAAACCCTGACAACACCAACCTGAACCCGGTGGCGGTCAAAGATTCCCTGACTGCCGTCGTGCAATACGCCCTGCAACCCACCGACAGGATCAGTGTGACCTGGACAGGCGCGGCGGGCACCCCGGCCGAGGGTACATACACCACGGGTTTCGTCGAGGCCGGTAGTACACATCCCAGAGAAATACCGCTGCGCAATGCAGTGGTAGCCTTTAGCCTGGGCAAAACGGTGACAGTGACCTACACCGTTATCCGAGAGAACTCGGAGCCTGTGACCTCGCTACCGCTGACGTTGAACGTGCAGACTGTCCCGGCAGATAAGTTGATTGCCCCGGTGATTACCCAGGCGAACGGTACGGCGGTGTTGGATTTGAAAGACGTGTTGGAGGGCGCGACTCTTCTGTTTGGCAGCTGGCCACTTATTGCCGCCGGGCAGCGGGTTTGGCTGGATCTGGAAGGTCGGAACGCCAATGGTGACACTCACAATCTTACGATGTGGGTGGGAGGGCGCAACTCGGTCACTCGAGGGTGGGCCTCATCCGGCAGTTTCAGCACCTATGTTGCGTACAGTTACCTGCGGGAACTGGGCGATGGAAGCACACTGTCCATCAGGTTCAAGTTGAATATGGACAAGGTGGCGAATCTGGCGACAGCCGTGGCCTTTCCAGTACGTACTTATACCGTCTTGGGTCTTTAAAGAAGGGCGTAGCGGAATCAGCAGATCGCGTGCCGGCGTCGCGGGTCTGATGGGCCGTCAAGGTTCTTCAGTTAAAACAAATCACCCGTCCTGCCGGCCCCCGACCATTCGCAGCCTTCCAGCGTCAGCAACCGCTCTTTCGCCTCAAGTCCACCGGCAAACCCGGTCAATTTTCCCGACGCGCCAATCACCCGATGACACGGCGCGACAATCGAAATCGGGTTTTTACCATTGGCCGCGCCCACCGCCCGCACCGCGCCGGGATTGCCGATCTGCCGGGCAATCTCGCTGTAGCTGCGCGTCTGGCCAAACGGAATGGTCAGCAACGCCTGCCACACCTGCTTCTGAAAGTCCGTCCCGACAAAGTCCAGCTCCAGCTCGAAACGATGACGCGTGCCGGCAAAGTATTCCTGCAACTGCTGTGCGGTGCGCACCAGGATCGGTTTGTCCGCCGCTTCTCTCATCGGCCCCAGCCTTACCCGGCCGGGTTTGTCGTTTTCCCAGAGGATGGCTGCCAGTCGCGCGTCTTTGGCGACCAACTTTAACTCGCCGACCGGCGACGCCAGGGTGGTGAAGGTGTAGGTCATGCCGACGGACTCCGCAAAAGTGCTGAACAGGCGGCCAAGCATACTGCCTCGTCGGGGAGGCGCAATACGCAATCCCGGCCATACTTGCCTACTGCTCTTGAACCGATCCCTCTGTTCTTGTACAGAGCCTAAAAACAAAAAGAGACCGACTCATGAAGTTCGAACCTTTTGCCAAATCGCTCATGGCGACCACATTGGCGCTGAGCTGCCTGACGGCTCACGCGGCCTCCGTTGCCCCGGTCGCGGCCGAAAACGGCATGGTCGTTACCGCCCAGCATCTGGCCAGCCACGTCGGCGTCGATGTCCTCAAGAACGGCGGCAATGCTGTCGATGCCGCCGTGGCGGTGGGTTATGCGCTGGCGGTGGTGTACCCCGCGGCAGGCAACCTGGGCGGTGGCGGTTTCATGACGATTCAATTGGCGGACGGGCGCAAGACCTTCCTCGACTTCCGTGAGAAAGCCCCGCTGGCCGCCACCGCCGACATGTACCTCGACAAGCAGGGCAATGTCATCCCGGATCTCAGCACCCGTGGTCACTTGGCCGTCGGCGTGCCGGGCACCGTGTCCGGCATGGAGTTGGCGCTGAAGAAATACGGCACCAAACCCCGCAAGGAAGTGATCGCCCCGGCAATCAAGCTTGCCGAAGACGGCTTTGTGCTGGAGCAGGGCGATGTCGATTTGCTGGAGTACGCCACCGACGTCTTCAAGAAAGACATGCGCGACTCGGGCTCGATCTTCCTGAGCAACGGCGAGCCGATGCAGGTCGGCCAGAAACTGGTGCAGAAAGACCTGAGTAAAACCCTGCGGGAAATTTCCGAGAAGGGCCCCGATGGTTTCTATAAAGGCTGGGTGGCCGACGCCATCGTCACCTCCAGTCAGGCCAATAAGGGCATCATCACCCAGGCTGACCTCGACAAATACCAGACCCGCGAACTGGCACCGATCGAGTGCGACTACCGTGGCTACCACGTGGTCTCGGCGCCGCCGCCAAGCTCCGGTGGCGTGGTGATCTGCGAGATCATGAACATTCTCGACGGCTACCCGATGAAAGACCTGGGCTACCGCTCGGCTCAGGCCATGCACTACCAGATCGAAGCGATGCGCCACGCGTATGTGGACCGCAACAGCTACCTCGGCGACCCGGACTTCGTGAAAAACCCGATCGCCCATTTGCTGGATAAAAACTACGCGACCAAAATTCGCACCGCCATCGACCCGCAAAAGGCCGGCGTGTCCCGTGAGCTCAAACCCGGCGTAGCGCCCCACGAAGGCAGCAACACCACCCATTACTCGATCGTCGACAAATGGGGCAACGCAGTGTCGGTAACCTACACCCTCAACGACTGGTTCGGCGCCGGCGTGATGGCGAGCAAAACCGGGGTCATCCTCAACGATGAAATGGACGACTTCACCTCGAAAGTCGGCGTGCCGAACATGTACGGCCTGGTACAAGGGGAGGCCAACGCCATCGCCCCCGGCAAAGCCCCGCTGTCGTCCATGAGCCCGACCATCGTCACCAAGGACGGCAAAGTCGTCATGGTCGTCGGCACTCCCGGTGGCAGCCGCATCATCACCGCAACCTTGCTGACCATCCTCAACGTGATCGACTACGGCATGAACATCCAGGAAGCGGTGGATGCGCCGCGTTTCCACCAGCAGTGGCTGCCGGAAGAAACCAACCTGGAGAACTTCGCCACCAGCCCGGACACCAAGAAGATGCTCGAAAGTTGGGGACACAAATTTGCCAAGCCGCAGGACCCCAACCATATCGCGGCTATTCTGGTAGGTGCGCCTTCGCTGGAAGGCAAGCCAGTGGGCAAGAACCGCTTCTATGGGGCGAACGACCCACGGCGTAATACCGGGTTGTCACTCGGTTACTGAAACAGGCGATCATCGGCCACCTGAACTCCCCGGGTGGCCCTGATCCCCGTAGGAACTGCCGAAGGCTCGGGCCGCGATCGGACGATCTTTTGATCTTGCTTTCGCTGACATCAAAGGCAAAAGATCGCAGGCTGCGCCCGCTCCTACAGGGGCTCGAACGCAGCCTCGCAAGCTCGACAGCTGCTACACAGGCTAAAAGGGAGTTGAAATCCATCGTTCCAGCGACCTCTCTAAGGAAGGAAGCCATGAGCACCGCACTCCTGATCATCGACGTCCAACGCGCGCTGTGCACCGGCGAATATGAATGCTTCGACATCCAGCGCATCATCGAAACCATTAATGGCCTCAGTACCAAAGCCCGAGCCGCCGGACTGCCGGTGATCCTGATCCAGCACGAAGAAGAGGGCGACCTGCTGCAATACGGTGGCGAAGGTTGGCAACTGGCCGACGGCCTGAAGACTTCACCCCAAGACCTGCGCATGCGTAAAACCGCCCCGGATTCGTTCTACCAGACCCACTTGCATGAACAGCTGCAAGAGCTGGACGTCGAGCGCCTGATCATCTGCGGCCTGCAAACCGACTACTGCATTAACGCCACCGTGCGCCAGGCGCATCAATTGGGCTACGACGTAGTGCTGGCGGCCGATGCCCATTCCACTATCGACAATGGCACGATGAGCGCCGAAGACATCATCGCCGAACACAACAAGGATCTGGCGCATCTGACCGGTTCCGTGGCGCGGATCGATGTCGTGCCGGCCAGCGAAGTCAAAATCTAGAACCAAGGGGCTTGTTCTGATTTCAGTCAGTTAAGTGCAATCTATGTGGAAGCGGGTTTGCCCGAAATTTGAGCGACAAAAATCCTGTAGGAGCGAGGCTGCCCGTGAAGAGGCCATACCAGAACAAGCGCCTTTTCGCGCTTGTCTCGGCATACTGGCGCGCTCAAAGAATGGAATCTGCCCATGCCCCCGACCTTGTTCTGCTCTAACGCTCGCTGCGCTTTACTGCTGATGTTTCTCGCATTCTCTGCCGCAACCCACGGCAGTAGCTTCGATTGCACCAGTGCCGCCAGCCCCAGTGAAAAAGCCATTTGCGCCGACCCCTATACTTCGAAGCTGGACCAAAAACTGGCAAAAATCTGGCGTTCGACGCTGGCAAAAGTCGCCGACCCTAAAGCTTTAAAAGAAGACCAACGTCAGTGGCTGAAACAACGCAATCACTGTTCAGAGCAAATCGATTGTCTGCGCCAGCAATACCTGATGCGAATCACCGAACTCGAATACGCGGCCATTCCGTTTAACTGGGACACCACTTGGCAGCGCATTCTCTGGGGCGTTTCGACGGGAGCCGAGTTGAAGACAACACGTCGGGACTCGACTCATCTGGGTTTCGAAATATCGGCTGCGAGTGGCGCCAATTCTGGCAACCTGAACGGCATCGCCAAACTCGACGACACCCAGGCGCATTACATCGAAGGCGCCTGCGCCTTGACCTTCAAAGCCATCAATGGCGTTCTCGATGTCACACAAGAAGGTGCCGATGCCGACTGTGGAGCCGGCATGGGTGTGTTTTACGCTGGGCGTTATGTAGCGTCGGAACAGGCTTTGGCTCTGGACTACAATTTGCTCAGTCTGGGTCTTGTGCGTACGCAGCAGGAAGATGACGAGCTGCGGCAATTGCTCAAGGACGATTACCAGACGTTGATGGACAGCAGCAGTTCCAGGCTGATCGGTGACGAGTCGAATGACCTGCCGGGTGCTGAAGTGACTGAAATGTGGGTGCGCGGGCTGGGCAATACCAATGCCGCCATTCTCATGCGTGCAGCAGACGCCCGGTTTTGGCTGGTGCTGCTGGTGTTCGATGAGCAGAACAATTCTCGAGCCCGTTACTACACCAACATGTCGAGTTGGAAAGGGCGCTTACCCGATGCACTGCAACGTTGGTATGACGAGCGAGCGAAAGGGCAGATTATGCCGTTGGACCTGATGCCCTAAGCCGCTATGCAGTACGGGCTCATTCAGGTTGAAGACTATCGGTCCCAAGACAACTACCCAGGGCTGGAAGCATTCGCTGCGCCTATGGCATGGTCAAAAAAATACACCATGCAGCGAACGGGATCAGAACGATGGAGGAGGGTGATGAGGTCGGCGCCAAGACGTCGACGGCACTGCTGAAGGCGTTCAATCTTTGCGTGTTGCACCTGGGGCGTCTTGCTCGAGATCGCGGCGCATCCCGGTTCATCACAGACGGCCTGCAAGTATTCCGCGAGCTGGTCCCCTTCGCTTCGGCCTGGTGGGGCGAGATGTCCGCATCTACCGAGGCCTTGAAGCACCGTCTTTCAACGACAGCGAAGCCGATCTGTTTTCGGCCTTCTGCGACCACCTGTTGCAGCTGTGGCGATTTCAGGTGCAGGACATGATCCGCTTCGACACGGGCAACGGGGCATCTGACTTTGGCGTCGCGCGCATGGACGGCAGTTTGCTGTACGTGGGGGCCACGCTGTGCGCAGTCATTGAGCGTGAGTTGCCAGGGTGGGGCGGTTCAATGCTGCCCGCGCAGGTGATCGCGCAACTGCAAAAGGCACCTTGCGTCATGGGCCTGGGCCGCCGTGCCCTGACGCTGAGCCCCAACGCCGAGCATGTCATCCTGTCGCTCGAAGCGCAGTCGCGGGGGGCGGTGCTTGCACCTCGCGAGCGGACGGCAGCGATGCTGTCCGCTGCCGGCCATTCCTACAAGGGGATTGCCAAAATCCTTGCTTTGAGTCCGGCGACAGTGCGCACCTATCTGCGCAACTGCTACTTGCAGCTGGGCGTGAAGAGCAAGGTGGAGCTGGGTACTGTGCTGCGTTCACCGACCTCGACCTCGGATACTACAAGGAGAATGGAGCTCACCTTTCTAAGGCGTAGCAATTTTATCCAGCACCCGGTTCGCCGTGATCTCCGCCACCATGATGCTGTTTGAGATGCCGAGCAGGGCGTAGCGCGACTCACCCTCCAGATGGTCCACCAACTGGTGGACCATCACATCGACCGAGGCCAGCGTCTCGACCAAAAAAACCGCCAGGGTTTCGGCCGTGGCTTCTGGGTCCACGGAAAACAGGGTGCTGCGTTTTCGAGGGGTGGCTTTGATGTCGGCATTCGACGGGAAGTGGAAGTTCAGAGCCCGCTCGGCGGCCTCGTTGAGCTTCTTTGAATCGGGTTCGTATGGGGAGACCGGATCGGTGTCCGGCGGATTGGGTGTGACCTTGAACATATTTAAGTCTCCAACAATATGGAGCCATCACCGAATCGCTGCTAAACGAATGGTGGCAGCTGTGTGCAGGTTAGCAGACCGGCGGAGACGAATCCGGCGCGCCCGAGGGCGCCCTGCGCACAGCTACCATAAAGTTGACTGTCTGGATGCAGATGCGCTTCGTCACGACGGGCTGCTAAACCCGATCACTGATGGGCAGTGACACGAATCAAGTTACCGAGTGACCCCAAGGCGCACAAGCCGGCGGATTCTGGTGCAGCCGTAGGCAACGGCGCAAGGTTTTGTAGCTTTCAGGAAGTAACTTTGAGCGTGCTTAAACAAGCACTCTCCAGCGATGTTTAACAAGCCGCATACCACATAGAATCAAAGTGCTATCCATTGCTTCCTCGATCATCGACTGTCACCCTGCGGCCGTTCATCAAGGATCGGAACAAGGAATCAAGGATTGAGTGGATACGTCCCTAAACCAGCTAGACCTAACACACCGCAGGACTTTAGTAATCCAGGGGGGGCGCCGGTCAATGTTCACGCTCAGCGCTGGGCGGAATACGAAAAATACGGTAAAGAGCCCGCACCCGAGCCGCAAAAAATCGGCATAGCGTTACGCATCGGCGTCTTCTTCGATGGCACCGGAAACAACGCCAACAATTCGGCTGCCGGTCTGCTCTGCGGCGCCCATCACCCCATTGAGCCAAAAGACATCGATGCCAGTTGCAAGCCATTCATGGGGGATCCAGACAGCAGCTATGGCAATGACGTCAGCAATGTAAAAAAACTGAGCGATCTGTATGACGCCGTTCCAGAGGCTCAAGGGGAAGGCCCTCAAAAACGGGCCTCCCGCGTTGTCTATGTCGAGGGCATCGGTACCCGTTCCGGTGAAAAAGACAGCTCGTTGGGAGCGGGCGCCGGACGAGGTGAGACAGGCGTTGCGGGGCGAGTCCAGTCCTCGTTTGCGTTGATCAAGCAGCGTATCAATGAAGTCTTAGTCGATAACCCTGGCAGTGAAATCACCTCGCTGACCTTCGATACATTCGGCTTTAGCCGCGGTGCCGCCGCCGCTCGGCATTTCGCCAACGAAATCGTACGGACCAAGCAGGGACCTCTGGGCGATGTCCTGCGCAGCAACCCCAACGCATTCAGCTCGACCTTCAATGACCAATACAAAAACGGCATCGACATGGGTTTTATCGGCCTGTTCGATACCGTGCCATCGATTGCCGGCTGGTCCAATCTGGGCAACATCAAAAGCCCCATCGCCACGGGTATCAAGCTCTACCTAGATCGCCGCTTTTTCACTGACGTCGTTCAACTGTCTGCCCGCGATGAATGCCGAGCCAACTTCGCCCTCAGTCGCGTCAAGCCCGATCAGCTGGAAATATCCTTGCCGGGCGTGCATTCCGACATCGGCGGTGGCTACCTCGAAGAAGCCCAGGAGTGCGTGCTCGTCAGTCCCATGCAAACACTCTCGGTGCCCCTGAATACCGATGTCATGTCCACCTCGATCTACCTTGATGCGGTGAAGGTCAAAAACCAGTGGTTGGCCAAAGGCTGGCCCGCAGAGATGCTGGAGGTCGTCACCCCAGACGCACTCCTTATGCCAAACAGTCCGCAAGATCGGCTCAGCCCAAGCGTCAAACGCGTGTATGCCGCCGTACAACTCAAACGTCCTGTGAGCGGCCTGCTGTCCAGGGTGTACCTGCGAGTGATGCACCACCTGGCAAAAGAAAAAGGCGTTCGATTCAACGACATTCCCGACACGCCAGATCTGGCTGTTCCCTCAGAGCTTCAGGCTCTGTGCGACCGATTTGTGGCGGGTGACTACAGCACCACGCCGCAAGAAGAACAATTGCTGAAACTGAAGTACATTCACACGTCCGCCAACTGGAACCACCCCCTTGGCCGAAGAGATGGCAGCGGCATTAACGCGGTGTACATCAATGCCCCTACGACGGATGCAATCCGCATACAGCATCCTCACGTACCTGACTGGACGCTTTGGTAATGAAAGTACTTGTGACCCTGTTGTGCATGCTGTTCATGGCCGGCTGCCAGTCTGCCGATCCGCTGTCAGCCAAACACGACCCCAAATCCCAGTGGTGGGAGCTCGCGTTCACCGAACCTTACTATATGAAAGTTTGGGTTGAGGACAGCGCCGTAGAAGACATCAACGGCAAGGTGTTCCAACATACCGGTGGCGGCACGGCCGCAGGCGGGGAACCAGAAAGCGGCAAAGAGTCCGCACGAGGCTGGCATGCCGTCGGCAGCGCTGCAAAAGCAGTGGTCGGTGCCGACCTCCCCAAGCGCATTTACGTGCGCTGGCAATCCATAGTTGAACCCCAGACCTATCACGTTTGGGTGGATGTACCCGAACAGGCCAGACAACTGATGGTGTCTTCGACCAACCAGCGGTGCTCGGAAACTCCAGAGCAAGAGGCTCGTTATACGGCATCTATCTATCTAGGCCTGGCTCCTGGCGGCGTCGTACAGGTATGGGTCAGAGACTTATGCCACCGCCCTGTCAAAGTGGCCAGAGCCCAAGCAGAGATTGAGCCGTTGGGGCCGAGCCAAGGTAAGAACGAAGGACGTTACGCTTATCCTGTCAGTGAAAAGGCCAAGCGCTACATTGAGAAATACAGCATTCCTTACGGGAGTTGGTGAACGGGCGGTTATGGCGTCTTCAGAGGCGCCTTATCTACGCCCCCGCCAGTTGGCTGTCGCCGTAAAGCCTTTATAAAGTCAATCTGGCGTATCTATTTACGCCAGACCAACTGCCCTGACTCAAAATCACGAACAATCGACTCGTACATTTTTTTACGAGTGACCCAGTTCTCTTTCAGGGTGAAAATTGACTGGCACAACTGCATCACCGCCTGTTCAAAGTCTTCAGGGGTTTGCGCCGGTTTGACGCCAATGGCCTTGAAGAAATTCACCAGGTTCCGCTCAATCTCAGGTGCTGCGTTCTCCAATAAGTGAGCAACCTTGTTGCGCGCTTCATTCAAATGTCTGGCGGCCACCCACACATTTGCATCCTCGTCAGGCTCGGTCATTGCCTTTGCAAATTGTCGTATAGCGCCGTACCTGAGTTCATCTATTGCCTTAGAGTTCCCCGCACGGCTCTCGGCAAATGAGCGGGTAGCTCTCTCCACCAGCATATCCGCACGGATAATCCTCAAGTCCAGCTCTCGAAGAGGGAGTGTCAGTCGACATTAACGTTGCCTGGAACACCGCCTTCGCGAGCAAGCCCGCTCCCACATGGATGGCGCTGAACTGACTGGTATTAGCGTCTACTCCATGAGAAGAGAGCACAAAAATGACCAAGGTCAGCGATACCCAGCAGCGAAGTCCCCTGATCGAGACACGTTCGATCGATTACATCCCGCAAGCCGAGCGCCATGGCAGCCTCTACAGCCAGTTCACCCTGTGGCTCGGCGCCAATCTGCAGATCACGGCGATTGTGACCGGCGCGCTGGCCGTGGTGCTGGGTGGCGATGTGTTCTGGTCACTCATTGGTTTGCTGATCGGCCAGTTGCTCGGCGGTGCGGTGGCGGGCGCGAATTTTCGTGGGCATGAAGTCGCCACCATCGGGGGCTGGGCAGTACCGGCGTGATGGCCTCCCTGCTGTACTTGAGTGTGGTGTTCGGCAAGGTCACGGTGTCGACCCTCAACGCTTATGGCAGCTTCATGTGCGTGGCCACCATTATCAGTGGCTTTCGTCGTGGCTTCGAGATATCCGCCGGCAAACGCATGCTGTTTGTGCTGGCGATTGTCGGCGCGTCCACCACGCTCGCGTTGCTGGGTCAGTACTCGTTTCCGAGCACGTTCAAGTACTTCATTCTCTTTCTGCTGACCTTCTTCACGCCGTGGAGCGCGATCAATCTGGTGGATTACTACTTCATCAACAAGGAGCGTTATGACATTCCCGCGTTGTCCGACCCGGCGGGGCGTTATGGCCGCTGGAATGTGTTGGGGATCAGCGTGTATGTGCTCGGTGTGTTGGTCCAGCTGCCTTTTGTCGACACTCACTTCTACTCCGGACCGATGGTCGCGCAGCTCGGCGGTGTCGATATTTCCTGGATCGTCGGGCTGGTGGTGCCGGGCGTGCTCTATTACTGGCTGGCCAGGACATCAGCACTTGCGGTGGCGGTCGAGCGCAGTTCGCAGGCTTGAATGCACAGTCATTCAAGGGCTTGCGCAGTTGGCGCAGCGCTAGCCTCCTTGTCTTCAGGCGTCTCCTATACTGATCCGCGTTGACAGGTTCAACACCGATACCGAATGCCGTTGGAACAGCAAGCAGGGTTCCGGCGGCTTCCCTGCGACTCAACAGTAAGGAGAACGAAATGGCAATCCGTATTGGCGACGAAGCACCGGACTTTACCGCTGAAAGCACCGAAGGCACGCTGCATTTCCATGAGTGGATCGGCGACAAGTGGGCGATTCTGTTCTCACATCCAAAGGACTTCACCCCGGTGTGCACCACGGAGCTTGGCTACATGGCAGGGCTCAAGCCGGAGTTCGACAAGCGCAACACCAAAATCGTCGGGCTCAGTGTCGACCCTGTCAGCAACCATCAGACCTGGGCCAAAGACATCGAAGAGACCCAGGGCCATGCGGTCAACTACCCCATGATCGGTGACGAGAACCTGGTGGTGGCGAAGCTCTACGACATGATTCATCCGAATGCCAGTGGCGGCGCACGGACTGCGGTGGACAACGCCACGGTGCGTTCAGTGTTCATTGTCGGCCCGGACAAAAAGGTCAAGGCGATGCTGATCTACCCGATGAGTGCCGGGCGTAACTTCGATGAGGTGCTGCGTCTGCTCGATTCTCTGCAACTGAACGCCAAGCACACCGTCGCCACGCCGGTGAACTGGCGTCCTGGCGAGGACGTCATCATTCCCACGTCGGTCTCCGATGAGGACGCCAGGAAGAAATACCCGGATGGCTTCAAGACGCTGAAACCTTATTTGCGCACGGTGGCGCAACCGAAGTAACCCATCTGTTCGGAGATCTCCAACATGGCCGTCCAGGTCCTGCGCGTTGATGCATCCCACATCGACACAGTCGCCAGTCTCTTCGACGCCTACCGAGGCTTTTACGGCCAGCCCTCGAACCTGATGCAGTCGCGCGATTTCATCGCCGAGCGCATCGCCAGGGACGAATCGGCGATTTTCTTCGCCGAGGACTCCACGGGCGAAGCGCTCGGCTTCGTCCAGTTGTACCCAACGTTTTCCTCCATCGACGCCCACCGCACCTGGTTGCTCAGCGACCTGTTCACCACACCTGCCGCCAGGGAAAAAGGGGTAGGGACGTTATTGATGAACACCGCCCGAGCCTTTGCGCTATTGACCGGCGCCAAGGGCATGGTGCTGGAAACCGCCACGGACAATCACGTCGCGCAACGGTTGTACGAGTCATTGGGCTATGTGCGCGATACGGGTTACTACACCTACTGCCTCGACTTGAAGCAGGTGCAAACCTGTGGGAGCGAGCCTGCTCGCGATGACGGCGGTACATTCAGCAGCAATATTGGCTGACCCGCCGCCTTCGCGAGCAGGCTCGCCCCCACAGATCTACGGTGTTCAAGCCCCTAACTGACTGACCCAAGCGCCAGCCATTTTCTATGCAAGGTTCGAAACCCTCGCTCAAGGCGCCCCAAACAGCATCGTCCAATAAACCCCCTCGTTGCTGCGCGAGTCGGCGGCATACGCCGCGCCGACCTGGGTAAACATCGGGTTCATCAGATTGGCGCAATGCCCGGGGCTGGCCAGCCAGCCGGTCATCGCCTTGCTGGGCGAGCCTTGCCCGGCGGCGATGTTTTCGCCGATCTGCCGGCCACGGTAACCGGCAGCTCTGGCGCGATCCGCCGGCATATCACCGTCGGGATCCTGGTGGGCGAAGTAGTTGCCGTAGGCCATTGCCTTGCTGTGGCCTTGGGCGGCGGCACCCAGGGCGGCATTCCAGGTCAACGGCCGCGCGGCGGCGAAGCGTTGACGCCCACACATACGTGGCCTGGCCCGTGCCGCATTGACCTGCGCCAGCAACGCCTTGCCCGCTTCACGCGAATCGCCGATACGCCCATCGAGCACCGGTTGTGCCAGCACCACCTGCCATTCGCTACGGGCGCGAGTGACGCCGATGTCGGCGTACTGGGTATCGAGCAGCGCCCCGCAGTAGTCGCTTTGGAGCATGTCAAACGCCTCATCGGCATCTTGCGCGCCGACCACGCGAATGGTCCGCACCGCAACCGCTTGATAGCCGTTAGCTTTCAAGGCGTTGCGCAAACCGCCGCCATAACCAACCGGCAAGGCCAGGTCCGATTTCAGCGACAGTGGCCGCAACGGCTTGACCGCACGCCCCGCGCAACGATCGGGATCGGCGCGATAGTCGTTGATGACCTCCGCCAATTGCCGCTCCCCGCTGGCATGGGCGGGGCTGGCGAGCAGCGGGAGCAAAGGCATCAGGCACAGCGAGATAAAGCGGCAGCAGCGGACGGTTGGGCGCATGAACGGACAGCTCTGATGAGTTGACGACGATAGGGGGGACGGGGACGAGCAATGACCGTAGGAGTGCTTCGTTGGGTGAGCTTCCTTTACGGCACGGCTAAGACTGCGGGTCTGAAGACTGGTTCACGGGGGGAGGAGACAAATTTGGCGGCGAGGGGCTGGCTCAGGGGGCATTCATGGGGCGTGTGACCTTGATTTGTCGGCCTTTTCGTGGAAACGGTTCGATGGAATATGGCGAAATGCCTCTCGTCGGGGGACAAAGCAGCAATTTTGCGCTTTTCAGCTATGCTTCCGGCATCTGGAGGGTGCCATTACGTACTGGCACACAATGCGCAGGGAAGGGAAAGCAAAAATGGATCAGGTGCATTGCGTGCAAGTTATCGCTGTGACCGGCGGCAAGGGTGGCGTGGGCAAGACGACGGTGGCGGTTAACCTTTCACTGGCGCTGGCGAAAATGGGGCGGCGCGTCGTACTGCTGGACGCCGATCTTGGCCTGGCGAATATCGATATTTTGCTGGGGCTGACCCCGCGCTACACACTGGCCGATGTCATCGAAGGGCGTTGCGAGCTTTCCGAGGTACTGGTGCCAGGGCCAGGGGGGATTCGTGTGGCCCCGGCCTCTTCTGGCTTGCAGAACATGACTCATCTGGAGCCTGCGCAATACCGTGCGCTCATCCAGTCCTTTAGCGATATTGGCGACAAACTGGATGTGCTGATTATCGACACGGCCGCCGGTATCGGTGGCTCAGTGGTCAATTTCATCCGCGCGGCGCAGGAAGTGATGGTGGTGGTGTGCGATGAACCCACCTCAATCAGCGGCGCCTACGGACTGATCAAATTGCTCAACCTGAACTACGGCCTGCGCCGTTTTCGGGTGCTGGTCAACATGACGGCCAGTCCGGCGGAAGGCCGCAATCTGTTTGCCAAGCTGGAAAAGATTACCGATATGTTCCTGGATGTCTCCCTGCAATACGTCGGCGCGGTGCCAAACGACGAATGCGCGCACAAAGCGGCGCAGAAGGGGCGTGCAGTGATTGAAGCCTTTCCCCGCTCCAAATGCGCTCAAGCCTTCCAGGCCCTTGCTCACAACGTCGACACCTGGCCATTGCCGACCCACCCCAGAGGGCATGTGGAGTTCTTCGTTGAGCAACTCGTGCACAATTCCGGCCGGTGAGCCTGTCGGGATGAAACGCAAAACCCCGGAGCGGGTCTCCGGGGTTTTCATGTTCTCTCTATTCCGTGGTCGAATAGGGAGAAGGAGGGGGGGGCACAGCTTGTAGCCGATCTGCCGTAACAAGTTCTTGCGCCACAGGATGTCTTCGTCGCCTTCGACGCCATTGGCACAGAAGCCATCCACAACGCCCAGGACCGCTCGTCCCTGTTCCGTCTGCGCGAGTATCACTTCGGTTGGATTGGCGGTTGCACAAAAAATACGGCACACCTCTGGCACCATTTTGACGGTGTTCAACACGTTCAGCGGATAGAAGCCGTCGCCGAGGAAAATGATGAAGCTATGGCCTGCTGCAATGGCTAGCGCATTTTTTCGGGCAAGCTCGATCATGGCGGTATGGGTGCCAGACCATCGCACCAGGCATTTACCGGAGGCTTCACAAAAGGCCACGCCAAACTGAATGCCGGGCACGGCATTGACCAATGCTTCGTGAATGTCCTCGACGGACTTGATGAAGTGCGTCTGACCAAAAATGAAGTTCGTCGCTTCCGGCTTATCGATTTTCAACGTGATGAGTTGCATTTCAAACGCCTCCTTTCACGATGTTGCGGACCAGCGTCTGGCCTCTATTCAAGCCGGGACGGTGTCATGCTCCTCTGATGGAGCTTCTGGGTGGACGCGAGTATCCCCCAGCTTCCTTATCGTTGACTTGGGCAAGGTCGGGGCATCAAGAAGGATCGAATCAATGCGCTTGCGGATGTCCAAAACGATTGGGCCCAGGATCGCCTCGTCCTTGCCGCTGGCGATCTCGTCCTGAATCTCACGAGATATCGCACCGAGTTTCTCGGCGGTGTCTTTGTGCCCGGCAGCCCGGGTGTCAAAGTTCAGGAAGGTCTGAACCGAGCTCAACACCAGGGTCAGAAGCGAAAGGATACCCGCTGCATACTGGAGCCAGGGGGGCGATGAGTCACTGATTGAACCAAAGACGCTGGCGCTGACAATCGCTGACAGCACCACGCAGGGGATGCCCAGTTTCCAGCTGAATTTCTCGAAATCCCGGGCACTGATTTCGTGTTCGATCTGCAACCGCACGATCATGCGATTCCATTTGGTGAGTAGCTCAAGCCGGCTCATGGTTGCAGTCCTTTGCAGGAGGGTTCAGGTGAATATTAGCTCCTATTTGGCCCCCAGTCAGGGCGCCGGAATTCGACGCGACGTTTACGCCGTAGCACCCACCATCGTCCGCCGCCACACGATACGAGCCAACGTAATCGACCCAAAGCGATAACCAGAACAAACGACAAGCGCTATCCCTGTGGGAGCGAGCTCGCGAAAGCGGTGTGCCAGGCAACATTAATGTCGACTGACACTCCCTCTTCGCGAGCAAGCCCGCATACAGGTTTCGCACCTCACGTATTCCGCTCAGGAATACGCCCATGAAAAACATGAATTTTCTTTATAACTCTGGATCTCGTAGCGTGTTTTGCTTCTGCATATGGAGATGACCCCGTGAACAATTCCCGCCTGCGCCTGTACGTTGACGCTCAATTCACCAGCCCCTATGCCATGTCGGCCTTCGTCGCACTTCGCGAAAAGGGCATCGAATTTGAACTGAGCCCGCTCAACCTCGAAACATCCGAAAACCAGACACCAGACTATGCCAGCCTCTCTCTGACCCAGCGTGTTCCGACACTCGTGCAGGGCGACTTCGCCTTGTCTGAATCGTCGGCGATCACTGAATACCTGGAAGACGTTTTACCCCAGACGCCGGTTTATCCACGAGATCTGAAACAGCGTGCGAGGGCACGACAAGTTCAAGCATGGCTGCGCAGCGATTTGCTGCCCATTCGGCAGGAGCGATCCACGCTGGTGGTGTTTTATGGCCTCAAATCAGGGCCCTTGTCGCCAGCGGCCGAGTCGGCAACGCGCAAGCTGTTCGATGCCGCACAAACGCTGCTGGCTGACAGCCCCGAGTACCTGTTCGGCCAATGGTCGATCGCCGATGTGGACCTGGCCTTGATGCTCAACCGGCTGATACTCAATGGCGACTCCGTACCACCCGCACTGGTGGAATACGCGCAGCGCCAATGGCAGCGACCGACGGTACAGGAGTGGGTCAACCTGCAACGTCCTGCGATGTAATCTCAAGTAGTGGGCGAGCGGCAATCATCTGGAAGAGGGAGATAACCATCATGAAGAAAGAGGCGGCTGGCTCAAAGGAAACAGAGGGGGGCGGCTCTGCCTCTGAGCGGATAGACGCGAGGGTCAAGGCGCTGGACACGGTAAAGATGAACAAGGCGCTGAACGGGGAGGGCGTAGAGGAAAACCCGAGATGGCCCAGGCAGACGGTGTTGCTGTTGCTGCATCGACGCCAGCCAGGGCGATGGCCTCATCGCGAGCAGACTCGCTCACGCAAGGGGTCTATGTCGGGCTCAAATAACTGGGGCAATGCAGTTCAAAAGTGTGTGCGGGCTTGTGTGGCGAGGGAGCTTGCTCCCGTTGGGTCGCGCAGCGACCCCGGCATTTCAAAGTTAAACCGCATGCAAAGGGCATACGACTGCTTCGCAGCCGAGCGGGAGCAAGCTCCCTCGCCACACAAGCCCGCTCTTACAAGGGATTGCGCTTGATCAGAGGGGCGGTTGGGCAACCAGGCCTTCTTCCCCACGCAGCTGACGGCTCATGTCGTCGCAGCTTTGCGACCAGGCCGTCAGCCACATCGACATCTCGGGTGACTGTTCGGCCAATCCCAGATCCCTGACGATCTCTGTAGATGCAACCGTGCCTTTGGCCGAGCGGAACAGCCCCCGCATGATGACGACGCCAATCACTCGCCCTTTGCTCACGAAGCGGTGTTCCATAAAGCTCCATTTATCGTCCCAGCCGAGCATTTTGGTGTGAATCTCGAACGATTCGAACACCTTCAGCTCACGACGAAACTTGCCCCAGGTATCCCCAACGATCGGTACTGCCTTGTTGCGCAAAGCCACGCGGTAAGCGCCGCTGCGCAGGACGAAATCCATGCGGCCTATATCGGCCAGGGTGAAATAGCGGCCATTGGTGACGTGCCGGTTGAGGTCGAGGTCGAGCGGCCAGACGCGCAGGCGGATGACGGTGGTGGCCAGGGCGTCTACCGGCTTGCGCCAGGGGCGACGAAACAGCATGAGGATAAGTCGAAACCAGAGATTCATAAGGATGCCGAGGGTTGAATGACCGGTGCACTTTAGGGGGGAGAAATCGGATAAGGTAGGTGCACAAATGACTTTTTTCATGCGAAAAGCGCAATCGGGATCATTCATGCACGTCACCCTGCTACTGGCTGATCAATGTTCCGCCGCCAGCGCCACCCTGGCGCTGGAAGTGCTCAGTGCCGCCAACCTGTTCGCCGACACCGCCAGCGCGCCGTTTAATGTGGTTGCCGCCTCACTGGATGGCGGTGACGTCGCCGGATGGGGAGGGCAGACGCTGCACGTGGACCAATCCATCGCCGACATTTCCCGAACCGATCTGGTGGTGATCCCGGGGTTCCTCTTCACACTGAAGGACGCCTTGCCGGCATTTCCCGGTTATGGGCCGTGGCTGCGTCAACAGCACGCGCAAGGTGCCGTTGTGGCTTCCATGTGTACGGCAACGTTCATGCTGGCCGAAGCGGGCATGCTGGACGGCATTCGTGTCACCACGCACTGGGCCTTTGCCGATTTTTTTCGGCGCCGGTATTCACAGGCCTGCCTGGAGGAGGCGCAGATCCTCTGCGAGGACAATCGCCTGATCACCTGCGGCGGCGCGACGGCCGCCATGGATCTGTTGCTGCATCTGATCCGCCGGTTCGCGTCACTGGAACTGGCGCAGAAGTGTGGCAAATACCTGCTGGTCGACAACGTGCGCAGCGAGCAATCGGTCTATGTCATGTGGTCACTGCCCAAGCACCATGGGGACAGTGACATCCTGCGGGTTCAAACGTGGCTGGAGGATCATTTCCATCAGCCGCTGCTGATTGATGACTTGGCCGAGCGATTCGGGTTTGGCGTCAGGAACTTCAAAAGGCGTTTCAAGGAAGCCACCGGTTACACGCCGCTGACCTATCTGCAAACGCTACGTCTGGAGCGGGCAAAGCAGCTGCTCGAATCCACACGAATGACCCTGGACAGCATCACGTACAAAGTGGGCTACGAAGATGGCAACTCGTTTCGCAGGCTTTTTCGGCAGCGAGTGGGCCTGCTTCCGGCGGCTTACCGAAAGAAGTTTCAAGCGAGCGTGGGTTGAGCGACATCCACTGCTGGTCGAGGCTGTGTAAAAAACCGGCGTCAAGGCGCAGCGCCCGGACGAACATAGTAATTGTCGAACTCGCCGCTTTCGACGAACTGGAAGCCATGACGGATGTAAAACCGATTCGAAGCGCTCTCTTTGAGCGCGCCCACTCTGATAGGGAGCGCGGCGGCGTCCGCTTCTTTGAAAATCTGTTTGAGGACAGCAGAGCCTACACCTGATCCCTGAGCACTCGGTCGCACATACAAGTGGTCAAGCAGCAGTTCGTTCAGGTGAGGCTTGACCACAATAAAACCAATCCGCACACCGGCCAGCTCGATGTGACGCGTGTTGCGGGGATCAAAACCGTTGAGAAAGCGTTCACGGGCACGTACCGGATCAAATCGCCCAACACGCTCCAGACTTTCGCGCATGGCCTCAATTCGAATGGCCACAAGATTGTCCAGGTCGGCGGGTTGAGCCGCGACCAACGTGACTGGAGAATTTTGATCAGGTATGACGGACATCGTCTGCGCTCTAATTATCATCACGGGGAGCCAGCATAGAGCGTGCACCGGCTCGGCGAAGAGTGCTTCGTCGCTGAAAAGGAGCAAAGAGAGTTATAGATTGGCTTCAAGGCTTCGGTGTAGACGCCAGTCATGATGAAATAGCCGCCCGCTTTTGTTGTCCGCAACACTCGATTTGGAGCCGAACATGAAACACGCCGCCGTACTCACCTTCGCCTTGATGCTCAATACAGGGTTATTCAGCCTGCAAGCAGACGCGGCGGGAGATGTTGAGGCGGGTGAGAAGCTGTTTAAGCGAATCTGCGGCGGCTGCCATCAAGTCGGGAGTTCGGCGAGGGGTTCTTTCGGCCCGCAGCTCAATGGCATTTTCGGGCGCCCTGCGGGAAGCACGACGGACTACCAGTACTCATCCGCCATGAAATCATCAGGCGTCGTCTGGGCCCGCGAAACACTCACCGCCTACATCGAAGCTCCAAAGGACGTGGTCCCCGGCACCCGCATGATTTTCTGGGGCCTCAGCGATCCGGAAAAGATCGAAAACCTGTTGGCCTACCTTCAGACATTTCAGCCGCAATAATCGGTGCATGCCTACCTTTGTGGCGAGCGAGCTTGCTCGCGCTGGGCTGCGCAGCGGCCCCAAAATCTGACAATCATTGCCGATTTTTGTGAGTTGCTACGCACTGGTGCGCCAGCCCGGTCAAGCGGGAGCAAGCTCCCTCTCCACAGGTTTCTCAGTCATTGATTGTGGTTCACGCCCACGCTTTTCCGAGTTCCTCCAGACCGGCGTTTTGCAGGTCCTGCGGGTTCATGACCACACGGAACTTGCAGTTGGCCTGGAAGTTGAGGAAGAAGGGTTCCGCATATCCGGGTATTTCGGAGGGATCCACGATATCGATCAGGAAAATTCCACTTCGCATGCCATCTTGCTCAGTGAAATAAGCCGCCTCGGGCTTAATGGTGTCCAGGATGCGGTTCATGATTTCGCCGACCTTCCCGGACCTGACAAACGCGTTGAAAGGCTCATGGGGGAATTCGACCATCAGTAGCATTTTCATTATTCGATACTCTGTTGATGTGGCGCGCTCCTTACCCGGATCCTTACTCCTGGTGTTGATGCCGCAAGCCGTGCCCGCGGTGTGTGGTTAAGAATAGCGAAGGGTGAGAGGTCGTCGGTGCAGGGTTACGGACGGTCGTTACTGTAGAGACGATGCCGACTCACCGATCCCCACTTACTGCTTTACCGGCGTGCAGAGTTCCACAAGTGTTCCGTCAGGGCATCGAACGTAGGAGACGATTTGTCCCCAGGGTTTGGCGCCTGGCGCAGAGATTTCGACGGCGCCCGCCTTCAACGCTCTGGCATGCGCCGCCGGAACGTCCTCGGTCACCAGACCGACTTCGATTCCGAGTGGTTTGGGGGAAGAGTGCGCCGAGACATGGCCGGTGCTGAAGTTCATCGCAGCCAGTTCATCGGCGGCGAATGCCAGCGCGGTTTCTCCCGTTTCGAGTTCGCCGTAGGTGTTGGATTCATGGAGGAAGCGAACGCCAAGCCCGAAGGCTGACGAAAAGAACTGGAGTGAGGCAACAACGTCCGGGACGTAGATGATCATGTAGCCAAATTTCATGAGCGGGCATTCCTTGTCGCGTCAAATGAGTGGCGAATCTAGCAGATTGTTCTGTAAATTTGTTGTCCGTTTTAAAGCGCTCACAGCATCTTTCTTTCGAGTGGGCGCTGATGGCGCGTAGCTGTTTTCAAGCAGTGTCCTGATTTTGGCGATCCACGCTTTTACTAAGCTCGTGTCCGTCCTGTTTCAGTGAGATGACGGCATGTCATTCGCAGACAAGTTCGTTGCAGAGATACTGGCGCTGAACAATGCGGCGGCTGAAGTGTATTCAGAGGGTGTCATCTTCGTGTCATCGACCTAATGGCAAGATCCTCGCAAACCGTCTTGAGCGCTCAGCGGAACTCCGTCTGCGGGCCGATGAATTTGCCAGGAATCCCCCCTATGAAAGACGCCTCCCTGTTTGCGGCCATTGACCTGGGGTCCAATGCGTTTCGCATGATGATTGGCCAGTCGGTCAGGCGTAATCAGGGGTTCGTGATCCAGGAAGTGAAAACCCTGCGTGAGCCTGTCCGTTTGGCGGAGGGGTTTCAGGGCGGGGCGCTGGACGAGTTGGCGCTGGATCGGGGATGGCAGGCACTCGCGCGGTTTGGCAAAAAACTGCGCGGCTTCGAGGCGGGGCGTGTGCGGGCAGTGGCGACCAGTGCCGTGCGCGAAGCTGACAATGCTCAATTATTTTTGACCAGCGCGGAGCGGCATCTGGGTTTTCGTATAGACGTCATCTCTGGGCATGAAGAGGCTCGACTGGTGTATGCCGGTGTTGCTCATACGATACCCGGCACAGAGAGTATGCGACTGGTCGTGGATATCGGCGGCGGCTCCACAGAATTGATTCTGGGGCAAGGCACGCAGCCCCTGTTGACCGAGAGCATTGCCATTGGCAGCGGCACTCTTGGCACTCGTTACTTTCAGGGGGGGTGTATCACGGCTCAGGCGCTCCTGGAGGCTGAGCGAGTGGCCACTCTACAGTTTGAAAAAGTTACCCGTCGTTATCGTGCAATGGGTTGGCAGCAGACTATCGGCTCTTCAGGCACCGCACGGATGCTGGCCAAAGTGCTCAAGGCCAATGGCTTGAATGACGATGGTCAAAGCGGTATCACCTACGGCGGTCTGTTGCGCTTGTCGTTGCGTCTGCTGGAAGCGGGGCATGTTAAACAACTCAAATTGGCGGGCTTACCACCCCATCGCCTGAGTGTCTTGCCCGGTGGTCTGGTGCTCATGCTGGCGGCGTTCAAGGTATTCGGCATCTCGCATATGAGTCCTTCCGAGTCGGGCTTAAGGTTGGGCGTTCTTCATGGCCTGATGTCCAGGCACTGAATGAAGATGCTTCAATAAAAAAAGCTGTGCTATTCGGATCAAACAGATGTGAGGACGTGATGGCTGACAAACTCCGGGTTCTGTTCGTTTGCGCAAAAAATGACGTTCGCTCACTGATGGCTGAAGCGCTGCTTCGGCACATTTGACGATTCAGTCGGGCAAAAAAACGCATGAAAAAACCCGGCTGATGAGGCCGGGTTCTTTGGTCGAGTGTTGCGGTAAAGCCACTCATTCATGCTGCGCGGTTTTCGATCAGACGATCCGAACCGCCTTCAGCGACGCGATTCTCGATCAGACGATCCGAACCGCCTTCAGCGACGCGATTCTCGATCAGACGATCCGAACCGCCTTCAGCGACGCGATTCTCGATCAGACGATCCGAACCGCCTTCAGCGACGCGATTCTCGATCAGACGATCCGAACCACCTTCAGCCACACGGCTTTCAATCAGGCGATCCGAGCCGCCTTCAGCGACGACCGGGTGAGTAGAAGACGCGGCGAAAGCGTTAACTGCAAAAACCGAGAAAGCGATGCCGAGAAGGGTTTGGCGTTTCATGATGGTGTGCTCCGGGGTGTTATGGGTTGGGTATGGAGCGGATGTTACGCCGAGGATTTTTTATGAGAACTTCATTGAAGTGATGGTGACTATCGACGCGAGCAATGGTTGAAACGTGGTGGGAAAATGCCGCGTCCACGCGTCATGAGCCCACACCTATCGAACATTGGATGCGGGCTGTTTTCCTCAGGTTTACACGAACAGGTCATAGGACAGTTTGCCGATCAGGATCAGCAGCAACACCAGGAACAGAGCCCGGACAAAAGGCACGCCTTTATGAACCGCCAGCCAGGTGCCGGTCAGCGCACCCAGGATGTTGAATGCCGCCATGGGGATGGCGATCAGGTAGAGCACGTTACCCGTTGGAATGAAGAACATCAGCGCCGCTACGTTGGTCGCGATGTTCACCAGCTTGGCCGACGCCGAGGCATGCAGGAAGTCGAAGGCGAAGCAGCGGATGAACAGGAAGATCAGGAAGCTGCCAGTGCCGGGCCCGAACAGTCCGTCGTAGAAGCCGATGGCACCGCCGATGACGATCGCCAGCAGTTTTTCCCTGGTACCGATGTGCATGGGTTTGTGCAGAGCGCCGAAGTCCTTTTTCCAGAAGGTGTAGATCGCCATCAGCACGATCAACACCAGCACCGCCGGCCGGATCACCGACTGGGGGACGAACGACACCGTGGCCGCACCGAAGAAGGACATGACAAACGCCGCACAGGCGGCGGGGATCACCAGGCTCCAGTTGATCACCACTTTGCGCACGAAGGACCGGGCCGCGAATGCGGTGCCGCAGGCTGCCGCAACCTTGTTGGTCCCCAGCAGCGCCGCCGGTTGTGCCGTGGGCAGCACGTTGAACAGCGCGGGAATCTGGATCAGTCCGCCGCCGCCCACCGCCGCATCGATCAGTCCGGCGGAGAAGGCGAACACGCAAAGGATAATAATATCGACCATGAAATCAGGCTCTGACGATGAAGGGTGGGTGAGCGTCCGGCGGCTTCTACGTGTTTCATCGCATCGGCTTGCCTGCGTCCTTGAGCAGGAAGGTTAACGGAAGGGCTTTTAATGTGTTGCAATGCCACGTTGTGAAAAGTGCAACGAGGTGGCGCATGGCATTGGATATGTTGGGGGAACTTGAAGCCTTCGCGACGGTGGCTCGCAAGCGCAGTTTCGTCGCGGCGGCACGTACTCTGGGGCGCTCCCCCAGCGCGCTGACCCGTGCCGTTCAAGCCCTGGAGGAAAGTGTCGGGGTCAAGTTGCTCAATCGCTCCTCCAATGCAGTGAGCTTGACCGAGGCGGGCGAGCGCTTGTTGCCCCACGCCTACAAAATGCTGGATCTGCAACGTGAGGCGGATGAAGACCTGGCCGGCATCAGCGGCCAGGCCTACGGCTGGGTCCGCTTTTCCGCCCCCGAGTTCCTTGGCCACGGCGTATTGCCCCGGTTGATCGCGCAGTACGCCGAGCGTTATCCAGACGTGAACGTCGATGTGATTTTCACCGATGAGATCATCGACCCGGCCAAGAACAAGCTGGACTTCTCGATTCGCGGCGCGTTTGCGCAATCCAGTGACCTGATCGGCTATCCGCTCTGGAGTTATTCACGTTACCTGTATGCCAGCCCCGGGTATCTGGAGCGGCGCGGAATGCCCGACTCCATTGAGGCGCTGGAGGCGCACTCACTGATCCTGCACACGGCACCGCGGATTCTCAAAGAGTGGAATTTTCGCAGTGAGGCGCAGGCCATCAGCTTTCGGGCTCATCCCAAGTTTCGCTTCAACTCCGGTTCGGCGGTGTTCCAGGCGGCCCTGGCGGGCCTCGGCATCGCCCGCCTGGCGGACTGGCTGGCGGAGCCCGAAGTGGAGGCGGGGCGCCTGCTCCGTGTCTGTCCCGAGTACAAACTCACCTCCAGCAGCGGTGAGAGCCCGCAGATGCACGCGGTGTACCCGGCCGGGAATCTGCCGCTGCGGGTGAAGTCGTTGTTGGAGATGATCCGTGGCGTTGGTGAAAGCCTTGATCGAAAGCATGTGCGGATGCTTTAGGCGGCGACGCATCACGATTCGCGGACACAAAAAACGGGCGCCACTCAGGCTAATGCCAGTCAGTTAAGCGCAACCCCTGTGGGAGCGGGCTTGCTCGCGAAGAGGGAGTGTCAGTCGGCATTGATGTCGCCTGACACACCGCTTTCGCGAGCATGAATCTATAACCACGCGACACGACTCGTAGTGCTGGCATTTTAACATCCGCCCATCTATGCTGTGCCGCGAATGGCTGGTACTAAAGGGAAGTTACACAATGTTTTATAAGTTACCTGAATATAATACGGCTGTGTCTTCAGGTGGCTTGTAATGTAAAAAATAATTACCTGCGTCGCATCTAGCATCCCACCACTGTATAAAAAGAGTTTTCTAATGGAAAATGAAAATAATGATGCAAAGGAAAAAGTTTGCTTTGTGGTTATGGGGTTTGGTAAGAAAACCGACCCCAAAACAGGGAAGTTGTTAAATTTAGATGCTACGTATAATGAAATAATAAAGCCGGCAGTGGAAGGCTTGGGGATCAAATGCATAAGAGCTGATGAAGTCAACCATTCGGGCGTTATCGATAAAGAAATGTACAGGTTGTTGCTTTCAGCTGATATTGTTGTCGCTGATATCTCAACCAGTAATGCGAATGCTATTTATGAATTGGGCGTGAGGCATGCGCTTAAGAAAAATACAACCATAATAATGTCCGAAAAATCTGGGGTTTTACACTTCGATCTAAATCATGTAGCTACAATACAGTATGAACATTTAGGTGAGGATATAGGCTGTTCAGAAGCCAGAAAGATAACATTTAGATTGACGGAGCTGCTAAAAGCTACATTGGCTACAAATGTGGTAGATAGTCCAGTTTATACCTATATGCCTAACCTGAATGTGCCTCATTTAACAAGTGAGGAAGTTGAAAGGTTGGTTGAGGAATCTATTGAGGCTGAACGCGAGTGGGGCTATATTTTTGGAAGTGCAGAAATTGCGCTTAAGAATAAAAAATTTAGTGAGGCAAAAGATCTATATCAAACTGCGCTAGAAATTAGGCCGGGTGATGATTACTTGATTCAACGGTTAACACTCTGTACGTATAAGTCCGAATTGCCAAGTATTACGATGGCATGTATGAATGCTATGGTTGTTTTGTCGAGTCTAAATCCAGATGAAAGTAATGATCCGGAAACAACAGGTCTGGCTGGGGCAATTCATAAAAATATATGGCGTGACACTAATAAGGTTGAGTTTTTAGATAAGGCGATAGCATTTTATAATCGTGGATTTACGATAAAAAAAGACTACTATAATGGTGAGAATTTAGCTATTTGTTTTCTTGAGAAGTCCGGCGCTCTAAAGGCAGCAGGTGCTCAAGATAGAGATTCTTATGTTTACGAATATTCAGCGAAGAAAACTTTTGAAGCCATAGCAGAGATCACTGATAAAATTATTGATTCTGATAATTTTGATGAGCGAAGTGATCGGAAATGGGTTTATGCAAGTGCTGCAAGAGCAGCTGAGTATTTAGGGGATCCTCGTCATCAGCTATATGCAGAAGAATTTAAGTCGTTATCCGACGGCTCGTGGGATCTAGATACGTTTAACAATAACAGTGTCTCTGTCATGGTAGCTAATCAAGAATGAACAAAAACTATAGTGTGTTTATTAGTCATCGCTGGGATTATAATGACCAATTGGTGTCATTGAAGAGTCTTCTTAATAAAGAGGATGGGCTAATTGCTTCGTACGAAGAAGTTACCGTAGATCAGCCGATAAATTCTGAGAATGCGAATTACATAAAAACGGTTCTAAAAAGAAAAATACTGGATTCAGATGTTTTTATTGTCGTGGCAGGTATGTATACCGCTTACAGCGATTGGATGGAGTGGGAGATCAATACGGCAGTAAATAATGGCGTGCCTATCTTAGGTATAAGACCAAGGTCAGCACAAAGAATACCTTCTTTGGTTTCAGAGAAAGCTGGAGAAATTGTAGGCTGGTACACACCGTCTATAGTCGATGCTATTAGGCGACTGGCTAAATAGTAGTAACTAAATCCTGAGCTGGTAAAGCTGGCCAACAGCTTGTTGGCTAGTTACCAAAACCATCTGATCAGCGAAAAATGGTCTGCTTAAACAGCTCACCATGAAATACTCACACTGGCATAGCTGCAGGACGCCAGGCGACTTTGGCTATCTATCTTGAAAGTCAGTGCGTTTCCAAATCCCTGTATCGATATTTTCATTCAAGTGCCTTGCAGTGGCTCGGTTCAAAATTAAGACGGTTTATTTGACGATTGGCATGAATGTGGATGATCAGGAGGAGCACACAGGTTGCACCAAATCGGGCTACAAGTCGTCATGAGAACTTCCTCTTTTAACCAAAAGTAGTTCTGCATCTGGAAAAAACCAATCACAGACTTCGCCTCCACTAAATAATGAAAGTAGAGTCTTTTAAGAGCTTTCCTTGGGGTGCTTTTTAACTATCTATTCGATCATCAACGCAGGCCAGAATGCTTGGTTGATTACCAGCGTAACTGTGTGAGTAGATTTTCGTTTTACTCCATCCATTAGGGCTTTGTTGTAGTTGAAGTCATAGATAAACTTCGGTTCGTCTGAGTTTATTCTGATACCCAAAAAACCATACCATAGCAAAAGATCCATAACGTTAGCAGCTTGCTGTTGATCAAGTCCAGACTCTACAAGGGTTTCCATTACTTTGAGTTCACTAAGGTCAGACGCAGAAGCAATAAATGCGTACAGCACGTTTTCAGTTTCTTGAGAAATGTCTCTCAGTTCGTACCCGATATCTCGAAGCAAGTCAGAAGAGTAAGCCGCGACTCCTTTTTCTATGTCTGCACTCTCTACCAGTTCATGATTTAAATTGATTGCGAAGCTTTTGCAATGATTAATTAGGTTTAACAAGAAACGTGGTCGCATTAGTGAGCGATCAATCAAGTATTGCGAAGTTTCTTCTCCTTTAAAGTGACTGGTGAAAACCTTCAGCCAAGCATTCTTAAAGTCAAGTGTGTCATCAAGCCCATTAGAAATAATGCGCAATCTTACAAGTTCGCGAAGCAAATCAGCATCTGTCCAGTCAAGCACTACGCTAGCTTCTTTTCCACGATCCGAAGTTTCTTTTACAAGTAACTCATAAACATCATTTCTTAAGAAAACTACCGTTTTTACACTAAATTGTGATCGGCTGAACTGTCTTTCTATTTTTCTCGTGGCTTCAATTAATGCCCTGATTATTAGAAGATCTTCATGCTGGAGACCGGATGTTGGCCATCCATTATCAAGGTTGTCAAAGAGCAACCATAAAAGCTCTTTGTTTTCCAGATAGCTGCCGAGTTTTATTTTTAGCTGTCTCACGTCGTGCTTATATATAAGTTCCGTAACTTGCGAGGACGTCAAGCTTACCTTTTCTGATTCGCCAAACTTGGATTGGTACTCTGAATATATTCGCTCCATTAATACTGACATACGTTCGGAAAAATCGCCCTGGTAGTCGTATTCTTCCGCGTAGAACAGTTCTGATAACTCTCGGTAGCCGGCATAAAGGCGATGATCGTGAATATGTCGAGTTTTATCCTTCTCAAGTATTTTGTAGCAGATTTCAAGTAAAAGTACGTACTCCCAAAATGCAGTAATCGTGTGCTGATATGTTCCTTCTTCAAGAAAACTGAGTATTTTTTCTTTGAATTTTATTAACTTGTAACCATCAGGTTTTAAATCCAGAACTATATTTTTGTTTCTGTTTTTTTCACGCTCACTATCTCTGATTTGTAAAAAAATTGCAGATTTTCCAGAACCTTTTCTTCCTACCACAAGGTGTGCTTCACCTCTTAAAGACTTCAAGAACTGGTCGGTTTCTAAGTAGTATTTCTCTAAGTCGCGCATCTCGTTTTCTGCGGATGTAGCGCCGAGATTTAATTTTTTTAAGAAAGAGCGTTCTTGTTTTGACGCGC
Organism: Pseudomonas sp. B21-015; assembly: GCF_024749285.1. Classification (NCBI taxonomy): domain Bacteria; kingdom Pseudomonadati; phylum Pseudomonadota; class Gammaproteobacteria; order Pseudomonadales; family Pseudomonadaceae; genus Pseudomonas; species Pseudomonas sp. B21-015. Next base: position 4,213,973 of record NZ_CP087196.1, on the reverse strand, counting down.
TTGGCTCAAGTTTTTGAAAAGCCTGCGTTACCTCGGTTGCGAACAGTTCAATTGCTTGATTAACGTCGTCTGGGTGATAGGTGACATGCACAAAGTCTCTATAGTCTAACGGTACCGGATCATCACCGGATTGCAATATACAAAGAGCCTTCTCCATTCCATCGGCTAAGCCCGCAATGAATGCTGCTCGAAGGTTATGAATCTGAAAACCCGCAGACGTTGATGACAGAAGGGGTACGACTATTCCATGCGATTGTGATACTTGAGAAATAGCGTCATAAGCGGAGAGTCGTGGCATCTCGTTCGGATCAAAATTTCGAAATGTATAGCCGGCCTTCTTAATTCTAGAAATTATCCTGGTCGACCAATCCGTTTTGAATGGTGTGTCAAGTAAGTATATTGGCGCTTTAACATTAAGTGCGTTGGTTGTTTCGATGGGTTTTGTAAAGTTTGCGCCATTTACAATTGCGATCAATTCGGCAGAATTTTGATACTCGCGATATCCTAAAGTGTCGAATATCCCGACATCGGAAATTTTTGCACTTTGGGGAGATAAGCTTTTGTTTTTAACCAGCAATACTCGTTTTGATTTTCCAACTGCATACCCAATTTCATATGTCACATTGAAATTTAGTGCCGAAATATCAGCTAAAAAGAAATCTGCGCTATCAATACCACCTAGTACTTCTCCTGCGATGAAATGTCCGGCAATGTCGAGTGCTTTCCAAGTATTTACAGAAATGGATTTATTGTACTTTCCGACGCTTTCCATCGCGTTATCAATCACTTGCCCGATATCGGCGGGGAAAGATGCATAGGCAAAAAAACCAGTGTCAATTTTCACTTGGACGTCCTTATCGTGCATGCATGGATTGCCACGCGTTCGGGAGCATGGCGGCATAACGCCATAATTGACCGAGATCTTTGCACAACTCAATCAAAGACTGCTAGTCACAGAAAATTATTATCAACCACCCTCCAAGGCTCTAGGCTTACCGGAATGACCGTTGATAACCGTAGGTGCCAATGTTAAACGTCCACTTTTTGCTGAAACCGAGCTTAATTTATGCTCCAAGATTGTCGATTTAGGAACACGTCGTTGTCAGTTCCCTAGCGTAGAATTTGCAAACCGCCAGCCCAACCGAGACGGACCCTCAATGCAAACCCCAGCCAAACCCCAACACCCCCTCTGGCAAACCTACCTCCTATTCCTCGCGCCCATGGTCCTCTCCAACTTCCTCCAGTCCATGTCCGGCACGATCAACAGCATCTACATCGGCCAAATGCTCGGCACCCAGGCGTTAGCGGCGGTATCCGGCATGTTCCCCGTGGTGTTCTTCTTCATCGCCTTGGTCATCGGCCTCGGCGCGGGCGCTGGGGTTCTGATTGGCCAAGCCTGGGGCGCTCGCGAGCCGCACTTGGTCAAGGCCATCGCCGGTTCGACGTTGCTGTTGGGGGCGATGATCGGGTTGGTGGCGGCGGTGTTGGGCAGTGTGTTCGCCCGGCACGCGTTGCAGGGCTTGGGTACGCCGGCGGATGTGCTGGACGATGCGGTGGCGTATGCGCATGTGATGATGTGGATCTTGCCGTCGCTGTTGGTGTTTGTGTTGTTCACGCAGTTGCTGCGCGGGGTGAGTGACACGGTGTCGCCGTTGTTGGCGCTGGTGGTGTCGACGTGTGTGGGGCTGGCGCTGACGCCGGCGTTGATTCTCGGGTGGTTGGGGTTGCCGCCGCTGGGGATTCAGAGTGCGGCGTGGGCGGGGTTGGTGGGTAACTTGTCGGCGATGGGGTGGTTGGCGTGGCGGTTGCTTCGCAAGGGGCATCCCTTGGCGCCGGATCGGGAGATGTTTGCGGCGATGCGGCTGGATCTGGCGATCCTCGGCAAGGTGTTGCGCATCGGTTTGCCCACGGGGTTGCAGATGGTGGTGTTGTCGTTGTCGGAGCTGGTGATTTTGGCGCTGGTGAACCAGCACGGTTCCCAGGCGACGGCGGCGTACGGGGCGGTGACGCAGATCGTCAATTACGTGCAGTTCCCGGCGTTGTCGATTGCGATCACGGCGTCGATCCTCGGCGCGCAGGCCATCGGCGCCGGGCGCATCGAGCGCATGGGGCCGATTCTGCGCACCGGGCTGTTGATCAACGTGTGCCTGACCGGTGGGTTGGTGGTGTTGGGTTATCTGTTGTCGCACTGGTTGCTGGGGTTGTTCCTCACGGAGGATTCCACCCGGGCGATGGCGGAACACCTGCTACACATCATGCTCTGGAGCCTGCTGGTGTTTGGCTTCCAGGCGATCGTCGGCGGCATCATGCGCGCCAGCGGCACGGTGTTGGTGCCGGTGGTGGTTTCGATCGTTTGCGTGGTCGGGGTGCAGTTGCCGATGGCCTATCTGCTGGATGCGCGCTTTGGCTTGCAAGGGGTGTGGATGGCGTTTCCGGTGGCGTATCTGGGTATGCTGATGCTGCAGACGCTGTATTACAAAATGGTCTGGCAGCATCAGAAGATTGAGCGGTTGGTGTAGGTCACGTGTTGCTCTTGAGCCAGGTTTCGAAGCGCGTCGGCCCGACGATGGGGTGTTCTCCCGGCGTCAGCGAGTGGTCATCGATCGGCGCGCCGAAGTAGGGGACCGCGTCGTCCGGTTGGGCCTGGCGCGGATCGTTGGTGTGTTGCAAGAACAAGCGCACGAACTCCACCAGCGGCCAGCGCTCAGGCCCGGCCACTTCCAGGGTGTTATTGCTCGGCGCTTGCACGGCGATCTTCGCCAGCGCCGTCGCGACATCGAATGCGGCAATCGGCTGCAACGCGGCGGAGGTCAACCGCACGGAGTCGCCGTCCTGCACGCCCGAGTACGAAATGGCCCCGATGAACTCGAAGAACTGCGTGGCCCGCAGGATTGTGTAAGGAATGCCTGAGTCCTTGTTGAGTGTTTCCTGGGCCATTTTCGCCCGGAAGTAACCGCTGTCGAGCATGCGCTCGGTGCCGACCACCGACAGCGCGACATGGTGTTTGACCCCGGCGGCTTTTTCGGCGGCGAGCAGGTTACGCCCGGAGGTTTCGAAGAAATCGAGCACGGCAGCGTCTTCGAAGGAGGGCGAGTTGGCCACGTCGACCACCACGTCGGCGCCTTGCAAGGCGTTTTGCAAGCCCTCGCCGGTGAGGGCGTTGACGCCGGTGCTCGGTGACGCTGCCAGGGTTTCATGCCCCAGGTCTTGCAGGTTTTTGCAGAGCTGCCTGCCGATCAGCCCAGTACCGCCAATCACGACGATTTTCATGACGAGTCTCCCGATGCGTGCGCAATGGGTTGCGGTGTGTCAGCCCCGCTTGAGCGTCGTTTTTCTGGTCGGGTTGGGGGGCTGGCTTGGAGTCCTGCAACCATTAAAGCCCCGGAATCTGCTCAATGGCGCAAGGGTCGGGAAGTTGTCCGATAGGTGGTCGCAACCGCCGTTACTCCGGTGGTGTGGCCGGAAGTTGGAGGGTGTTTTTGCGGGCCCCATCGCGAGCAGGCTCGCTCCCACATTTGATCGGCGGCGATCACAAAAAGTGGATTCACTGCATATCCCCTGTGGAAGCGAGCCTGCTCGCGATGAGGCCAGCCCATCCAGCACAAAACCCATTATTGCTTCTGCTGATTCTCCGCCACTGCTGCCTTCGATTTGCTGAACCGGTAGAACAGGTTGGGCTCGCTCACAATGTAGAGCTCGCCGGAGGTGTCCATGGTCATGCCTTCGGCTTGCGGTATGGTTTTTTTGAGGTCATTCAGGCCGAGCAGGGAGCGGAAGCTGACGAAGTTGCCGTCCTGGTCCAGTTCGGTCAGGTTGTAGGACTGCTGGCTCAGTATCAACAAGTGACCGGTCCGCGGATCGTAATAACCCTCGGAAAGGTCCAGGCCGAAGACGCTACGGTCGATCCAGTGGGTCAAGTCCTTGATGCGGACCTGCAATGGGCCGCCGATGGACGCCAGCATGCCCGTGACCGTAAACAGCTGCCGCGGATCGCGTTCCTTGATCGCGAAGATACGATCATTGGCCGCATCATAGGTCACGCCTTCAAAGCCTTTGTTGTGCTCGCTCAGGTTGATCTCGACGGCGACAAATGGGGCGTTCTCCACGTGGATCGGGCCAGGGCTGTCCGGCAAGGTGACGACGTACAGTCGCTGCAACTCTTCATCGGCGATCACTACGCGTCCGTTGCCTATGTAAGCAAGGCCTTCGGTGTCCTGGAAGCCGATCAGCGGGTAACGTTCGAGCAGATCGCCGTTGCGGCTCATTGCCGCTATCTGCATGGGCGCACCATTGGTGATACCCAGCAGACGATCGTGGTCCGGGTCATAGGCGATACCGGACAAATTGGTGATGTCCGCGACAGGCTTGGCCTGGATAACGGCTTTATAGTCCGGCAGCCAGATATTTTTGTCGGGCGCCTGATTACCATGCCAGAGGTTTTTCCCGTACGCATACAGCTGCTGGTGGACCATGAAACGTGCGGAAACCGCGTAGACACCAAGCAGTACAACAATGAAAAATAGTCCCAGCTTCCATTTCTTGCTCATGACTTGTCCTTGTTCCAGCTGAAGCGATAGACCTTTGCGGGTTGTCCGGGCTGGCATTTGCCGTTGTCGGCATCGGCGCCCACGATCGACCATTGCGCGCGAGACGTTTCGCCCAGCTCATGGGCGGCCTGGGGATTGAAACACTGGCCCAGCACTTCATCCGGGACCAAGGCGTAGGCGTCACGGTGTTCGCGCAGCCACTGCGCTGCTTGTTCGACCGAGGAGTTGCTCATCCCGAAATGCACGATCGGCTGCCGGGCGAATAACCAGTGGCCCTCGCGCCAGTTGACCAACACCAGATCGGCGCCGTGGGTCATGGTCGCCGCCTGCGCCATGATCGCTTCATGGGGGTTGGGGCCTTCCTTGATCGGCTCGATGAAACCGCGGGCGAACCACAGAACAAACCAGGTCACCACCAGCGCCTGGAATACCCGCATACCGCGCGGGCGCTTGCCGAACCAGCGCTTGAGCAGCCAGGGAATCAGCGGCGCCGCCACCAGCACCAGCCCTGGCAATGCCGGGTAGATGTACAACTTGCGCTTGCCGCTGCTCAGGCAGAAAAACAGCACCACCAGCACCACCCAGCCCAGCAGCACCAGCACTCGACCGTCGTGCTTGCGCAGTTGCTTGCGCCAGGCCGGTACCAGCCACGGGAGGGTTAGCACCAACGGCAACCAGTATTGCGGGATCACGTTGACGAAGAAGTACCAGAACGGTTCGCGATGGTCCCACGCGGCGGCATAGCGTGCCGCTGTCTGGCGCAACAGGATTTCCCGCGCATAGGCGATTTCATCCGCGGTGCCATTGAGCACGATGGACAGTGCCAGGGGCAGCAGCCAGACCGCGATGGCGCCGAGCGCAACCACAAAGCCCAGGAACCACTTGCGCTTCTGGCCGGGCATGGCCACCACGCCGGACCAGTTTTTGCGCACTGCGTAGGCATACGGAATCAACATCAGGACCGGGACGAAGCCGACCCCTTTGGTGATCACGCCAATGCCCATGGCGGCGCAACCCACATAAAACCAGCGCCAGGCCGGCCCGAGCAGCAGGTGCCGCGCCAGCCCGTACAGGCCCAGGGACGTGAACAGAATCAACAGGCTGTCGATCTGGCCGGTACGCAGGATGCTGTAAGTCTGGTACGTGGCCAGGTACAACAGCGCCGCTATTCGACCAATGCGCTGATTCCACAGCCGGCGGCCCAGGTCGTAGACCACGGCCGTGACCGTCGCGGCCGACAACAGCCCCGGAATATACAGGGCGAGGGCGGGCAGGCCGGTGAGCCACGCGAAGAACGCCACCATCCACATGAAGACCGGCGGCTTGTCGCCATAGATCTCCGCGGCGCGGTGGGGGATGAACCATGAGCCGTTGTGCAGCATTTCCAGGGCTACGCCGAGGAAGCGTTCCTCGTCCACGTTCTGCGGTTGACGCAGCCCCAGGCCAGCGCCGATCAATAGCAAGGCAAGCAGCACCAGGCCCAGGCATTCGATGCCGGGCGACAGGGTTTTACGCATGGCTCAGTCCTTCAGGTGTTTGCTGCGGGCAATCAATTGCAAATTGCGCAAATAGACGATGGAGCCAAAGGCCTGGCCGGCGATGAAGACCGGGTCTTCCCGGTAAATGGCATAAGCGAGCAGCAGGGCGCTGCCGACAATGCTCAGATACCAGAAGCTCACCGGAATCACGCTGCGTTTTTTGTATTCGCTGAACAGCCACTGCAAGACGAAGCGACCGGTAAAGGCAATCTGGCCAGCGAAGCCGACCACCAGCCACAGGGTTTCGCGGGAGACGTTCATCCTTCGATCTCCTGTGCGTTGGTGTTCAACCGCGTGCGTTTGATCAGCCACCACACGCCGAACAGGTCGAGAATGCCCACCAGGGCGCGGTCGATGTTGCCGTATTTGGACACCCCGGCGGTGCGAGGCCGATGGTTGACCGGGTGGACGATCATTCGGCCGTTGTGACGCTGGATCAGCGCGGGAATGAACCGATGCATGTGGTCGAAGTACGGCAAGCGCAGAAACGCCGCGCGCTCGATCAACTTCAGCCCGCAGCCGGTGTCCGGGGTCGCGTCATTGAGCAGGCGGCTGCGCAGCCCGTTGGCGAAACGCGAGGCCCAGCGTTTACTCGCGGTGTCGCGGCGGTTGACCCGGTGCCCGGCCACCAGTTGAACGTCTACCAGCCCCTGTTCACCACGCACCAGCGCCAACATCCCGGGGATGTCCGCGGGGTCGTTTTGACCGTCGCCATCAAGCGTGGCCAGCCATTGCCCCCGGGCGGCGATCGCCGCGTGGTAGAGCGAGGTGCTTTGCCCCAGCGAGCGCTCATGGCGCAGGATGCGCAACGCATCCAGGCCGCTGTTTTTCAGCTGCCGCAGTTCATGCAGGGTGGAATCGGTGCTGCCATCGTCCACGACAATGATTTCGTAGGCCTCGTCGGCCAATGCGACGCGGATTTCCTCAAGTAACGGTTTGAGGTTGTTCGCTTCGTTCTTTGCTGGAATCAATACAGATACAAAAATGTCTTGGTTCATAGAGTCCCCCCCTTGCTCCTTGGTTTTTTATTTATCAAGGGCTCACGTTTCATATCTGATAGAAGTGGCGATACCACTTCACAAATTCCGCCACGCCTGTCTCAACCGTCACTTGAGGACGGAAGTCGACCCACTCGGCCAGTGCCGAAATATCGGCCCAGGTCTTGATCACATCGCCTGCCTGTAGCGGCATGAAGTTGCGTTGGGCCTTGATGCCCAGCGCGGACTCCAGGCAGTCGACGAACTCCAGCAGCGGCACTGGCTGGCCGCGGCCTATGTTGAAAATCCGGTTTACGCCATCGCCTGGCTCGTTCGGCACGGGTGGCTTGGAGCGCAGGCGGGCGATGCTTTCGACGATGTCGTCGACGTAGGTGAAATCCCGCGACATCTGGCCATGGTTATAGATGTCGATCGGCAAGCCTTTGATGATCGCCTCGGTAAACTTGAACAGCGCCATGTCGGGGCGCCCCCAAGGCCCGTAAACGGTAAAAAAGCGCAAACCGCTGGCTCTCAGGCCATAGAGGTGGCAATAGCTGTGCGCCAGCAGTTCATTGGCTCGTTTGCTGGCGGCATACAGCGAAATGGGATGATCGACGGCGTCTTCGACGCTGAACGGCATTTTGCTGTTGGTGCCGTACACCGAGCTGCTCGAGGCATAGATCAGATGGGCGGGGCGATGGTGCCGGCACGCTTCCAGCACATTCAGAAAACCTACCAGATTGGACTGCGCATAGACGTCCGGGTTATCCAGTGAATAGCGAACACCCGCCTGGGCGGCCAGGTGCACAACCTCGGTAAAGGCATGGGCCTGGAACAACGCCATCAAGGCCGGTTTGTCGACGATATCCAGGGCCTGGAAGCGAAAGCCCGGCAACGATTCCAGCTCCTTGAGCCGGGCGTGTTTGAGTTCCACGCTGTAGTAGTCGTTGAGATTGTCGATACCGACCACTTCAAGGCCTTCGCGACACAAACGCTTGACGGTGTGATACCCGATGAAACCGGCGGCGCCAGTGACCAGAACCGTCATGAGGCCTGCGCCTGTGTGCGACTGATCCCCATCCTGCGCAAAGGACGCCTTTGCATGACAACCCCCTGTAAGTGTTCGCTGATCAACGTATTTTTTTGAGTCGATGCCACCGTAGGCTCCATGCCTTGCTCCATTGTTTTGTTATAGGCCTGCGCAATGCTCATCATGAGCCGCAGAACTCGCAGCCCTATACCCTGCCCGCTGAGTTGTAAAAAAAATGTCAAGTGGTTATTTCGATTTTATGACCGCCTCCTTATAGGCCTTCGGTTGTGATGGCCCTCACAACGCGGCACCCAGCATCTTCAGGTATTGAGCGCTCTCGGAAATCGTGTTGTGGTCCGTGCCCGGTATGACCTGCAGCGAGGCCACACCTTTGGCGAAATGCGTGTAGAGCTGGTCCGTGCTTGAGCGTGGTATGACTTCGTCGTGCTCGGCCACCACCAACAGCGTCGGGACCGTGATGTGGGCGGCGTATTTCCAGGATTCAAATTTTTCCTGTAACAGCCACTTCACCGGGAACCAGGGGAACTGGCGGGCGGCGAGGTCTTCAAGGCTGTTGTAGGGCGTGATCAGAATCAGCCGCGAGGCCGGGCGTTGGCTGGCGAGGCGCACGGCAACGCCCGAACCCAGGCTGCGCCCGACCACGGTGATAGTGGGATGGGTGTTGTAGACCCAGTCGAACAAGGTCATGGCATCGCGCTGAATCGCCTCCTCGGAAGGCGACCCGGAACTGCCACCGTAGCCTCGGTAATGAAGCAAGTAGATTGCATGATCTGCAAAAGCCTGCGAGAAGGGGGGCAGGCTGCGGGAAACGTCCTCGGCATTGCCGCCGAAGTAGATCAACGCCTTCGGGCCGTCGTGCGGCCTGACGGTCACCAGCACCTGCGCGTCGGCGACTGACAATGCAAGAAGCGTTTCGGGTGCGTCGATGGCGCGTGGTTGCGGGTAGTAGATGAGGGCGCGTTGAAACACGAACAGCGCGGCGCAGAGCAGCAGGTATGCAATGGCAATGAAAGCGAAGAGAGACGCCAGGGTTCGCGACATTCGGCTAAGTTTAGTGGACGACATGGACTGCTTTGGGCCTTGAGACAGCTATTGCTGGAGCGCCGCCAAAGTGTAGTTCAGTAATTTCAGCTGTACAGGAGAGCCGCGGTGCGGAATCTGTGGGAGCGGGCTTGCCCGCGAAGACGGCGTCACAGTCAACATTGATGTCGCCTGACACACCGCTTTCGCGGGCAAGCCCGCTCCCACAGGGGTTGTGCTTCACTGACTGGCATTGGCCCATACCCATGGCTGTTTTCACCCGCAGAAGAATACTCACGCTGGCTGCCGGTGCTTCGGCGGTCCTCACCTTCGATCCAGCCTTTGCTGCATCGACGCCGTCGACGGAAACAGGAGGCAAGAACATGCTGACCCGAGCCATTCCTTCCAGCAACGAGCCGTTACCCATTGTCGGGTTGGGCACTTATCGCGGCTTTGATGTCGAGCCTTCAAGTCCCGCTTACAAGCATCTGCCCGCCGTTCTCAACGCGTTGTTCGAGAAGGGGGGAAAGGTAATAGACAGCTCGCCCATGTACGGTCGCGCCGAGCAGACGACCGGTGAGTTGCTATCGATCCATCAGCCTCGCTCACCTGCCTTCCTGGCCACCAAAGTCTGGACCCGTGGCCGCGAAGAAGGCATTGCGCAGATGGAGCAGTCGTTCAAGCTGTTGCAAACCGACCGTATCGATCTGATGCAGATTCACAACCTGCTGGACTGGAAAACCCATCTGCCGACCCTGCGTCAATGGAAGGCAGAAGGGCGCATTCGCTACATCGGCATCAGCCATTACACGGCGTCGGCGTATGACGAAGTGGAAGCGGTGTTGCAAGCCGAGCCGATGGACTTCCTGCAAATCAACTATGCACTGGACGACCGCACCGTCGAGAAACGAATCCTGCCGCTGTGCCGCGAGCGCGGCGTGGCGGTGATCTGCAATCGGCCTTTCGGCGGAGGTGGCTTGCTCGCTCGATTGAAAGGCAAACCGTTACCGGGATGGGCTGCGCAAGTGGGGATCAACAGCTGGGCGCAACTGGCGCTCAAGTTTGTGCTGGCTCATCCGGCTGTGACCTGTGTCATCCCCGGCACCCACAACCCGCGCTACATGGCGGAAAACGCCGGTGCGGGTGGAGGCCCAATGCTGACGGATGCACAGCGCCAGCAGTTGATTGCCCTGGTGGGGTAGTCGTGTTGACAAAGTAGCGGGGCGACCAATGCCAAATGCGGAACCTGTGGGAGCGAGCCTGCTCGCGAAGAGGGATTATCAGTCGACATTAATGTTGCCTGACACACCGTATTCGCGAGCAGGCTCGCTCCCACATGGATTGCGCTTAACTGGCCAGGGCGACGTCATTGCAGGGCCTGGGCAGTCTGCAATGCGTCCGCCGTTTCCAGCGGAATCTCCAGGGTAAACAGTGCCCCCTGACCGGGTCCGTCGCTATGGACGCGAAGGCGCCCGTTCATCTCTACCGCCGCGAGCGCACAACTGTGCAGGCCAAAACCATGACCTTCCTTGCGTGTGGTGAAACCGTGATTGAAGATGCGGGTCAAGTTCTCGGCAGCAATCCCTTCGCCCTGATCCTCTACGCTGAAGCGCAGCGTTGTGTTATCGATAATCTTGACGCCCAGTGTCATATGGCGCTGCCGGTCGCTGACCTTGGACATCGCGTACTTGGCATTGCTGATCAGATTGATCAGGATCAACAGCAGTCGGTGCTTGTCGCCGATGATGGTCGGTGTGGCCTGATAGTCTTTGGTGACGGTGACATGGTGCCGACTCAAGGCACCGGAATTCATGCGTAACGCATCTTCGAACAGATCGATGACGTTCAGCGGCTCGACCAGCCTGGCGGCGCCGGCATAGGCCTGTTGGGTGGCGACGATGTCCTTGATGTGATCGATGCTTTTGGTGAGTTGCGACAGCTCGTCAACGATGCTCGCTTGCTCGGCCGCGATGGAGTTGACCAGTTGATTGAGGTAAACGGGAAGCAGTTTGCCTTTTTCATCGAGCGTGATGAACTGCCCCAGGTCCTGGGCGTGCTCGTTCATCATGTTTACCGCTTTGCCCAGGCCAAGTGTTTTGCTGGCCGCCAATTTGCGGGTGATCAAATCTGCAGAGACGTTAACGCTGTTCAGCACATTACCGACGTTGTGCAGCACATTGGTCGCGATCTCCGCCATGCCGGCCATCCGCGCGGCATCGACCAACTCGCGCTCGGCTTCCAGCAGTTTGCGGGTACGCTCCTCGACACGTTGTTCCAGTCGCTCGTTTGCCGTCTGCAATTCATTGTTCATCTTGTTGATCACCGCATAACTGCGAATCAGGCGGGCGGCCAGGTACAACAACAGAAGCGCCATGATGCCGGCGCATATCCCCAGGTAAAGGTGATATTGGCGATCTGTCGCGCCGGTGCGCCGTTGTGTCTCGTTCAATAACTCGTTGATGCTGTCCAGTTGCTGTGCGACCGGAATGACGCTGATGCGATCAAGCAAGTCATTGACGATGGGCTGCTCTCGAACGGTGGCATTCACGGCGCCTACAAATGCGGTGAAAGGCAGGCGCTGTTCAGGCGGCAGTTGATGGATGTATTCATTCAAAGCTTTCAGATGTTCAGAGATTTCCTCAGCCCTTTCGTCGGAGACATAGAGGGCGTATTCAAGGGTGTCCAACGTAACATCGAACACCAGTGAGGCCGCCGCCGCATGCACCAACGGGAGCTTGTCGTTGACATCTTCGCGCAGCGCCTGAATGCCATCTTCCAGCTCGGGCAGGGCATCCAGTGAAATTCGCAAGGCCGTGTTGTGTTGTTTGAATTGCTCAACCAACTGGATCTTGTTTTCTACCGCATCCAGATAACCCTGCCGTCGAGTTTGCCAAAGGGTCGAGAGAGGGCCGGCAGCGTTGAGGCTATCGAGCTGCGCCCATCGCTGTTCCGCTTCAGGAGGCGCCACCAGAAGCAGGTTGTTGTTCAGGCCGATTTTGGCCCGCAGGATTTTCACGTTCCAGTTGGCATCGTATTGCTTGAGTTGACGAACGAAGTCGCGTGACTCGAAGTAGGTCGATGTGTCGTACGAATAGGATTTGATCAGCAAAAATATCAGTACGCTGAAGAGGGTCAGCGCAATGGTGGCCAAGGCAGGCCATTTGTAATGGTTAGAAATCTTCATGGCGGCGTTCCTCCCTCATACAGGCCATCCTGAGAGAGAGGCTGCCAACGGTTAATGAATTCCATTTTTGCGCTCCCTGCAAAATGGCGAGCAATCGCCACATCATCCGTAAGCCTAGCGTTGTTGGCGGACGGTGCCGGAAAAAACACCGAATGGCTGGGGCGAACGTCAGGGGATGAGCACAATCGCTCCTTTGACCTGACCGGCCCTCAGGCTTGCCAGCGCCTGATTGGCATCGTCCAGGGTAAAACAGGTGACGTCGCTGTGCACGGGCGTATGACGCAGCTCTTCAAAAAACGCCGTGCCATCTTCGCGGGTCAGGTTCGCTACCGAGCGGACGCTGCGTTCGCCCCACAGCAGTCGATAAGGGAAACCGGGGATGTCGCTCATGTGGATGCCCGCGCAAACCACGCAGCCGCCCTTGACGGTGGCTTCCAGCGCCAGGGGCACCAGCGCACCGACGGGGGCGAAGATCAGGCTGGCGTCGAGCGGGTGTGGCGGTGGCTGATCCGAGGGGCCTGCCCACGCAGCTCCCAGGGTTCGGGCATAGGCCTGGCCCTCGCTGTCGCCCGGGCGAGTGAAGGCGTACACCTGCTGCCCCCGGCCTCGCGCCACCTGAATTGCCAGATGCGCCGCCGCGCCGAAGCCATAGAGGCCCAGGTGGCGCGCGCCTTTGGCCATTTGCAAGGCGCGAAAACCGATCAGCCCGGCACATAGCAGCGGTGCGGCTTCGGTCGCCAGGAGCGCGTCCGGGATGGGGAAACAGAAGTGAGCGTCGGCAACTGTGTAGTCGGCATAACCGCCATCCAGATGACAGCCGGTGAACTGTGCCCGGTCGCAGAGGTTCTCCCGGCCCGAGCAGCAGAACGTGCACTCACCGCACGTCCAGCCAAGCCAGGGAACCCCGACGCGCTTGCCAATCCAGTCGGGCGTGACGTCGGCCCCCACCGCCGTCACTTCACCGACGATTTCATGGCCCGGCACCCGCGGCAACACCGCTTGTGGCAACTCACCGTCCAGCAGATGCAGGTCGGTGCGGCACACGCCACAGGCCAAAACCTTGATCAACAGTTGGTGCGCGCCGGGTCGCGGAACAGGACGTTCTTCGCGTTGCAGCGGCTGGCCGGGGCTATGTAAAACCATGGCGCGCATGACGATTCTCCACAAGCCAATGCACCGCAAGGTGTCAGAGGGGCGGCTCCCGGTGACAGCCGGCGACGAGTTGCTTGAGCCCGTCCAGATCCAGGATTTTGACGTTACGCCCGGAAATTTCGACCAGTGCCAGATCCCGCAGATGAGCAATGCCCCGACAGATGGTCTCCAGGCGCAGGCCCAGATAAGAGCCAATCTCTTCGCGCCGCATCTTCAGCACAAAGTCTCTGGACGAGTACCCCCGAATGCTCAGCCGTTGCGACAGGTTCAGCAGGAAGGCGGCCAGGCGTTCATCGGAGTTCATGTTGCCCATCATCATGAGCATGCTGTGATCACGCACGATTTCCCGGCTCAGGAGCTTGTTCATGTTGTGTTGCAGTGAGGGCAGCTCCTGGGCGAGTTTCTCCAGTTGCGCGTAGTGCAGGGGGCAGACTTCGCTGTCCTCAAGGGCAAAGGCGCTGCAGGCGTGCCGATCGTCGCTGATGGCGTCCAGACCGAGCATTTCGCCGGGTATCTGAAAACCGGTCACTTGCTCGCGGCCGTCGACCGACAGCATGCTGGTCTTGAATGAACCGATCCGTACCGCGTAAAGCGAGCGCAACGGATCGCCGGCCCGGTACAGGGCTGCGCCTTTTTTAACCTTTACACGCTGAGTGATCAGAGTATCCAGCCGTTCGACTTCGTGGCTGGTCATGCCAATCGGCAGACACAACTCCAGAACGCTGCAATTGGAACACGCGGCTTTCAGATAATGATGTTGATACGGCCGGGTTTCAGGCATTGCGTAAGCCCCTCTGATGGTGGCTTAAAGCATAGTTCGGATCACCGTTTCAATCGGGCGTTTACAGATGGAGTCGATGAGCGGGAAAAGGCCTGTCCCCGTTGAGCCGGGACGGGCGGCGCGAGACTTGATGTAAATCAAGTGTTGCGCGGTGCAGAGTCCCAGAATCGAGGCATGCCTTGCGGTTTACCGAGGCCCTGGCGGAGGACGTCATGAGCGAATTTCTGAGTGCCGAGCAACTGGAAGGGCTGGATGCCTACTGGCGAGCGTCCAATTACCTGGCGGTCGGGCAGATTTACCTCAAGGACAACCCGCTGATGAAGGTGCCGCTGACGCTGGCGGATGTAAAGCCACGGCTACTGGGGCACTGGGGCACGACGCCGGGGTTGAACCTGATCTATACGCACCTCAATCGTCTGATCACGGCCTACGACCTGAACATGATCTTCATCGCCGGCCCGGGGCATGGTGGACCGGCCATCGTGGCGCAGACCTACCTGGAAGGAACGTACACCGAGTTCTACCCGTCGGTGGGGCGCGATACCAACGGCCTGGCCCGACTGTTTCGGCAGTTTTCCTGGCCCTACGGCATTTCCAGTCATGTGTCGGCGCAGATCCCGGGGTCGATCCATGAAGGGGGCGAGTTGGGCTACAGCCTGGCCCATGCCTACGGTGCCGCGTTCGACAATCCCGACCTGATAGTGGCGTGTGTGATTGGCGACGGCGAGGCGGAAACCGGGACGCTGGCGGCCAGCTGGCATTCCAACAAGTTCCTCAACCCGGCGCGTGACGGCGCCGTGCTGCCGATTTTGCACTTGAACGGGTACAAGATCGCCAATCCCACGGTGCTCTCCAGCATCAGCGAGGAGGAGTTGTCGGCGTTGATGTACGGCTACGGCTACGATCCGTATTTTGTCGAAGGCGATGACCCGGCAGAGGTTCATCAAGCCCTGGCCAGAACGCTGGACACCATGGTGCTGGAGATTCGTGAGATTCAGCGGGTCGCGCGTCAACGATCGCCGTCCCGGACGCTGGAGCGGCCCCTGTGGCCGATGCTGATCTTGCGCACGCCCAAGGGCTGGACGGGGCCGACATTCGTCGATGGCCTGCGGGTCGAAGGCACTTGGCGTGCGCATCAAGTGCCCTTGGCCGACTTCCAGCAACCGCAGCATTTGCGGCAACTGGAGGAATGGCTCCGTAGTTACCGACCTGACGAATTGTTTGACGCCAATGGCACCTTGTTGCCCGAGATCGCCGCGTTGGCGCCCACCGGTCATCGGCGAATGAGCGCCAACCCCCACGCCAACAGTGGGCTGCTGTTGCGCGCGCTGGATCTGCCACGGTTCACCCAGTATGCGGTGAACGTCGAGGCGCCCGGTGGCCTGCGGGCAGAGGCCACGCGGGTGCTGGGCCGGTTTCTGCGCGACGTGATGAAGTGCAATCTGACGTCGAGCAATTTTCGCCTGTTCGGCCCGGACGAAACCGCCTCGAACCGGCTGGATGCGGTGTACGAAGTCAGTGCCAAGGCGTGGATGGAGCCGCTGGGGCCTGATGATGTCAACCTGGCGACCGATGGCCGGGTGATGGAGATTCTGAGCGAACAGGTGTGCGAAGGCTGGCTCGAAGGCTATTTGCTGACCGGCCGGCATGGCGTGTTTTCCTGTTACGAGGCGTTCATCCACATCGTCGACTCGATGTTCAACCAGCATGCCAAATGGCTGAAAACCGCCGCCGAAGTGCCATGGCGCAAACCCGTTGCCTCGCTCAACTATTTGCTCACCTCCCATGTCTGGCGCCAGGACCATAATGGCTTCTCCCACCAGGACCCTGGCTTCATCGATCTGGTGGCGAACAAAACGGCGGACGTGGTCCGGATCTATCTGCCGCCCGATGCCAATTGCCTGCTGTCAGTGGCCGATCACTGCCTCAGAAGCCGTAACTACATCAACGTGATCGTGGCCGGCAAGCAACCGGAGTGGCAGTGGCTGGACATCGATGCCGCCATTCGTCATTGCCAGGCCGGTATCGGGCGCTGGGACTGGGCCTGCCGGGATGACAGCGATCCGGACGTGGTGATGGCCTGTGCCGGCGACGTTCCGACCCTGGAAACCCTGGCGGCAGTCACTTTGCTGCGCGAATACGTGCCGGATTTGCGGGTGCGGGTGATCAATATCGTCGACCTGATGGTCCTGCAGCCGTCGTACCACCATCCCCACGGTTTGCCCGACAGCGCCTTCGATGAACTGTTCACTGTCGACCGGCCGGTGATCTTTGCTTTCCACGGCTACCCCGCGCTGATCCACCGGCTGCTGTACAAGCGCACCAATCATGAAAACTTCCATGTTCGCGGGTTCAAGGACGAGGGGGCGACCACCACACCGTTCGACATGGCGGTGCTCAATAATCTGGATCGGTATCAGTTGGCCCTGGATGTCATCGAGCGCGTGCCCCGGCTGCACGATCAACTCCAGACTGCCCGGGCGCGCTATTGGGCGACGATGGAGAAACACAAGCTTTACCTCATCGAACACGGGCAGGACATGCCTGAAGTGATGCAGTGGCAATGGACGCCTGCGCCGGACAATCGGGGTTGACGGCAGGCGCCGGGCACTATTTGCTCTTCCAGTATTTCTGCATCTCCAGAAACAGAAACGAGGCGGTCCAGGAGATCAGCACCAGCCCCGTCAGCGCCTCCAGCCCGGTCAGGTACTTGAGGTTTCCCATGGGTGAAATGTCGCCGAAACCGATGGTGGTAAACGTGGTGAAGGAAAAGTACACGCAGTCCATGAACGTGCCGTCGAAATTGCCGCTCAGGCTGCCCCATTCACCGGAGCGGATCAGCAGGTAATAGACCAGCGCGAAACACCAGACTTCTATCGCATGGGCCAGCATCGCGCCGAACACCCCGACGACGATCCGAAAGCGACTCCAGAGTTTGAGCCTGGGCAGCCAATCGTTCAGGCGCAGCAGGCATTCGTAATGGATCACCACTGTGACGACCACCACCAACGTGTTGATTAGCGTGACTGCGAACATGATGAGCCTTCAGCGATAAGGGCGGGGGCAATCTGCGGGCGATTGATCGGTGCGTCACGGTGCCGGTAATGCCGGGGTGGGCTTGAATGGCATCAGCGGTGGAAACTCCTCGGGCGTGAGGGTTTCCTTTTCCAGCAACAGGCGAGCACCTTCGTCCAGGTCGGCCCGACGACTCTGGAGCAGCGCCTTGGCCCGTTGGTAGGCTTCATCGAGCAGGGCACGAATACCCAGGTCGATTTCCCGAGCGGTCTGTTCCGAATAATCCTTTTCGCCCATCGTGGCCATGCGATCTCCCAGGTACGTTGAGGTTTGCTTCTCCAGCACCGACTGTCCGAGCTCGGGGCTCATGCCGAAGCGGGTGATCAGTTGCCGGGCGATATCGGTCGCGCGGACCAGATCGTCGGCGGCCCCGGTGGAAATCTGGCCATAGACAAGGTCCTCGGCGGCGCGCCCGGCCATCAGCACGACGATCCGGTCCTTGAGCGTCTGGCAACTGATGAGGAAATGATCCTCGGTCGGTCGCTGCAAGGTATATCCCAGCGAGCCGATGGCGCGGGGCACGATCGAGACTTTATGGACCGGGTCCATGGCCGGCAGGCTGCTGGCGGCCAGGGCATGCCCCATCTCATGATAGGCCACCACCCGGCGCTCGTCGGGATCGAGCAGGCTGCTCTTGCGTTCAAGCCCCGCGATGAGGCGTTCCACCGCCGCAGTGAAGTCGTCCAGACTGACCGCATCGGCGCCGCGCCGGGTGGCGACGATGGCTGCTTCGTTCACCAGGTTGGCCAGGTCGGCGCCGGTGAAACCGGTGGTGATTTCGGCGATACGCGCGCTATCGAGGCTTGGTTCCACGGTGATTTTCTTCAGATGAACCTTAAGAATCGCCTGCCGCCCTTTGCGATCGGGGCGGTCGATCAGAATCTGCCGGTCGAAGCGGCCGGCCCGCAACAGCGCCGGATCGAGGACCTCAGGCCGGTTGGTGGCGGCCAGCAACACCACGCCTTCACGGGGATCGAAGCCGTCCAGCTCGGCCAGTAACTGGTTGAGGGTCTGTTCTTTTTCGTCATTGCCGCCTAACACGCCGATGCCGCGCATCTTGCCCAGTGCGTCGAGTTCATCGATGAAGATGATGCAGGGTGCCGCCTGCCGGGCCTGTTCGAACAGGTCGCGGACCCGTGCCGCACCGACCCCGACGAACATTTCGACGAACTCGGACCCCGAAATCGAGAAAAACGGCACACCGGCTTCACCGGCGATGGCCTTGGCCACCAGGGTCTTGCCGGTGCCTGGCGGGCCCACCAGCAAGGTGCCCTTGGGGATGTGTGCGCCCAGGCGTGCGTATCGGGCCTTGTCCCTGAGGAACGAGACGATTTCCACCAGTTCGGCCTTGGCTTCGTCGATGCCCGCGACATCGGCGAAGGTCACCCCGGTGTCGCGTTCGACAAAGACCTTGGCCCGGGACTTACCGACATTCATCAGCCCGCCAAGGCCTTGTTTTTCCGCCATCCCGCGAAACAGGAAATGCCAGAACACCATGATCATCATGAACGGCAACAACCAGCCCAACAGGCTGTTCATAAAGGTGTTTTCGTTGACCCCGGTAAAACCGACGCCCGATTGGGACAGTTCGGTCGCCAACGCCGGATCGACCCGCACCGTGGAGAACCGGTCGCGTCCGTCGATGGGTTCCACCAATTTGCCGCTGATCCGGTCCTTGTCGATCTGCAAGTCACTGACTTTTTGCTCGCTCAACAATTGCAGGAATTGGCTGTAGGGGAGGGGCTGCACGGCCTGGCGCTCGACAAAGAAGACCTGCATGAGGCCCATGACGATAAAAGCAATCGCCAAGTAGGACAGGTTCCACTGGTCGTTCTTTTTCATGGCCTTGGCTCAGAGTGGGAACGCATATCGGTAAGCCCGCGGCCAACCCATTTAATAAAGATAGCCTGCTTCAGCTTCTCCCTCGCGCAGGGCGCCGGATGATGTGCACAGATCACCTCACCTCGTGCCGGTCATTCAGGAAATGATGGCTGGGCAGGCGATTCCTTTTCTGGAATATCCGTCATGGTCGCCTCGGTGAGCAGCAGAACACTGGCAACCGACACGGCATTTTCCAGGGCAATGCGCACCACTTTGGTCGGGTCGATGATGCCGGCTTCGTACATGTCGACATAACAATTGGTCGCCGCATCGAAGCCCACGTTGCCAGGTTCCGCGAGCATGCGGGCGATGACCACGCCGGCATCCACTGCCGAGTTTTCAGCGATGAACCGGGCCGGTGCTTCCAAAGCCCGACGCAGAATCTGCAGGCCGGTTTTGACATCGCCCTCATGGCTGGCTTCCTCGGCTGCGATCATCGGCACAGCCTTGAGCAGCGCCAGACCGCCACCCGGAACAATGCCTTCGGCGATCGCCGCCCGGGTCGCGGAAATCGCATCGTCGAGTGCATCCTTGCGCGCTTTCATTTCAGCTTCGGAAGGCGCACCGACGCGGATCACCGCCACGCCACCAGACAGCCTTGCCAGGCGTTCCTGAAGTTTTTCCCGGTCGTAATCGCTGGTGGTGTTGTCCATTTGCACGCGGATCTGTTGCAGGCGCGCCTCGATAGCCTCGCGTGTACCTGCGCCGCCAATCAGCGCCGTGCTGTCTTTTTGCACCACGACTCGATGGGCCTGCCCCAACTGGCTCAGATCCACCTGGTCGAGGTTGATGCCCAACTCACTGGACACCACGGTGGCACCAGTCAGAACGGCAATGTCCTGAAGCATTTCCTTGCGTCGATCACCAAAGCCTGGCGCCTTGATCGCCACCGCACGCAATACCCCCCGAATCTGGTTGACCACCAACGTGGTCAACGCTTCGCCCTCTATGTCGTCGGCGATCAAGACCAGTGGTTGACCACTTTTGGCAATCAATTCCAGCAATGGCAGCAGGTCTTTGAGCACGCCGATCTTATGGTCACAGAGCAGCAGGTAGGCATCGTCGAGTTCAACCTGCATCTTCTCGGTATCGGTCACGAAGTAGGGCGAGACGTAACCGCGGTCCAGGCGCATCCCTTCCATGACCTCGACCACTGTTTCGGTGGTCTTGGACTCTTCGACACTGACGACACCTTCAATGCCGACCTTTTCCAGAGCGTCGGCCACCAGCTGACCGATGACCGCGTCGTTATGGGCCGAAAGCGTGGCAATCTGGGCTTTTTCCTTGGGCGTGCTGACCGGGCGCGACTGTGCCAGCAGTGATTGCATGACCAGAGCAAACCCCCGGTCCATGCCGCGCTTGAGGTCGATCGCACTGGCGCCGGCGACGACATTGCGGATGCCGTCGGCCAGGATTGCATGGGCCAGAACCGTTGATGTGCTGGTCCCGTCCCCTACGGCTTCGCCGGTGCGTTCCGCCGCTTGCCGCAGCATTTGCGCACCCAGATTCTCTTCGGGGTCCAGCAGATCGATCCGTTTGGCAATCGTCACGCCGTCGTTGCAGACCGTCGGATTACTCCATTTATTCTGAATCAACACCGATTTCGATTTCGGTCCCAGGGTCACCCGGACAGCGTCCGCCAGCTGTGTGGCGCCACTCAGGATTTTCTCGCGAGCGGCAGCACGAAACAGGATTTTAGTGTGGGCCATCAGGTTGTTCTCCTGAAGAGTTCAACGACATGTGCGTCTTTTCAGCTTCTATGAAATGGCATGTTCAGCGTTGATTTTTATCAACAAAGCCACAGTACGTACCGTTCGGATGATCGACCGTTGGTTGTTGGCCCGAGTTGATAAATATCAACCTGAGCCACAGCAAACCGGGCCCAAATGAAATCTTCAAATCCACGGTGTTTTCAATGGGCCTGACTGGAAGGGGGGGGCGATTTGAAAACACAGTTTCGCGTGGGATTTTTATCCAAGTCATTTGCGAGGAAAGACCATGGACAAGTATCAGCAGAGTCAGAAAAACCAGCTGTTCAAAACACCCGCCCATGATCCTTATCGCTTGCCGAAAATCGAAGGTTCTGCCGTCTGCCCGCAGTGTGGGGCCGCTTATCAGGCGGGCAACTGGACTTGTAAGATTCCTGAAAGCACGGTGGTTCATGACGCGCAAATGGTGATCTGCCCAGCCTGTCAGCGTACCAATGACAACAAGCCGGCGGGTACGCTCACGCTATCGGGCAGTTTCTTGCTCGAGCATCGAAACGAAATCATCAACCTGATCGAAAACACCGAGAAAAAGGAAAAAGCGGAGCATGCCCTGGAGCGCATCATCAGCCTCACCGACTCCGAAGGCGCGCTGGTTGTCACCACCACGGGCATCCATCTCGCGAACCGCCTGGGCCATGCACTGAAAGCAGCCTTCAAAGGGCACGCCGATTATCAGTACAGCGATGATGAGTTCGGGGTGAACATCGACTGGACGCGTGACGAGTAGAATCGGGCGAGGGTGGAATACTGATTTGTTTCATGCTCATCAGGCAGGGTGCGGCAGGTAGCCTGCCCGGCGAAGGTAGTTGATTTATATCAACGCCAAAGTGATTCCAACGGAGGAGTCTGGGTAGACGCTGGTGCCTGATCCAGCGAGGGCGCAACGACCGCGCCCTCGCAACAGGCCATGGCGTGTTGAACCCCACCTGCCTGGAGTCAGATCATGAGCCAGTATCAACGGTTGTTATTGATCATCAACCCGGCCCTGCGCCACTCTCCCGCAATACAACATGCGGCGGCCCTGGCCAAGGCCAGCGGGGCACGTTTGCATATCGCTGCCTTGATAAAATCGTTGGACATTCTGTCGCTGCTTGAAGAGGGCGTGCGGGAAACGGCGCGAGAGAATTACCTGCAGGACCATCGCGATTGGTTGACGTACCAGGCAAAAAATATCCGTGGTCGGGGGATCGAGGTGACGACGGAGGTGGCCTGGGCCGATGACCTGCAGCAGGACATTCTGGATCACGTCACGGAAATGCAGCCCGACCTGTTGATCAAGGAGGTTCAGCATGAGTCGGCACTCAAGCGCGCATTCTTCACCCCGCTGGACTGGCACTTGCTGCGCCACTGTCCGGTGCCGGTCTATCTGGTGGGCGGCAGTGGCCATACCTTGCCGCACAAGATCGTGGCCGCGGTCGACGCTTCGGGTACCGATTCCGACAGAGAGCTGAATGACCGGATCATCCAGCAGGCCAATGGCCTCGCGCTGCAGTGCAATGCCGAGTTGCACCTGCTGTACGCCTGCGACATCACAGACTATCTGGGCGATATGGGCGGCGGTGGTCTGACGCTGTCGGACCTGACCAAGCAGTTGCGTAAAGAACTGGAAAAATCGTTCCTGGCGCTGGCCGGTCGGTACGGTGTGGCCTCTGACCGTCGGCATTTCATTCTGGGGAACCCCGTCTCGGCGCTGAGTGAGTTTGCCAACGAACATCAGGTGGATGTGATTGTGATGGGTAGAGTCCAGTCGCATGGCTTGAACAAGCTTGTGGGCAGTACGACCGAACATATTCTGTATCAGGTGCCTTGCAGCGTCCTGGCGGTTTAGGGACGGCCCCGTTCACGGTTGATCACCCCCCTGGGTGACGAGTTGTGATGAACAGCCGTTGAGGTGAAGCCCATGCATTTGCCGATGATCACAAAGAAACTCGCCAATTTGCCGAAAAAGCCCAATTGGCTGGAAAGCGAACAAGCCCGCGCAGCCTTTTCATGGCAAGTGGAGGCGCTTGAATTGGCCGGGTTGCCAGGGGGCGGCATGAACCTCGCCTATGAGGCGGTGGATCGGCATGCGATGGGAGGGGGGCGTGAACATACGGCGTTGCGCATTCTCGATCGCCATGGCGGGCACCGCGACATCCGCTACGGGCAACTGAGCACGCTGACCAACCGATTTGCCAATGTGCTGAAAACATTGGGCGTGGCCCCCGGCGAACGCTTGTTTGTGCTCTGTGGCCAAGGGCTGGAACTGTATCTGGGCGTGCTCGGTGGCTTGAAGCTCGGTTGCGTGGTTTCGCCGTTATTCTGCGCGTTCGGCCCCGAGCCCATTGAAACCCGGATGCGTCTTGGTGAGGGCAGTGTACTTTTGACCAGCGCAACCCTTTATCGACGCAAGATCGCGCCCATTCGTGAGCGTTTGCCGGCACTCAAGCATGTGCTGCTGTGCGACGCCGAGGGTGAGGATACGAACGCTGTGGAGGGCACCCTCAGCGTACATCGATTGCTGGCGTCAGCCGCTGACGATTTCGACATCGCCCGGACAACGATCGACAGCCCCGCACTTTTACATTTCACCAGCGGCACGACCGGCACCCCCAAAGGAGTGTTGCATGTGCACGGCGCCGCGCTGACGCACCGGGTCACTGCTAAATACGCCCTGGATTTACACCCTGAAGATATTTACTGGTGCAGCGCCGATCCGGGCTGGGTCACGGGGACTTCATACGGGATTTTCGCGCCGCTGCTGATAGGGGTAACCAGTGTGGTCGAGGGCAACGAATTCGATGCCGAACGCTGGTACCGGATTCTCGAAAAACAACGGGTAACGGTCTGGTACACGGCGCCGACGGCCATTCGTCTCTTGATGAAAGCCGGAGACGCCTTGGCGCGCAGCCATCGCTTCCCCTGTCTGCGCTTTGTTGCCAGTGTCGGCGAGCCGCTCAACCCCGAGGCTGTCTGGTGGGGCAAAGAGGTGTTGGGGCTGCCGATCCACGACAACTGGTGGCAGACTGAAACCGGCGGAATCATGATTGCCAACACGGTCTCGATGGCCATTAAACCGGGCTCCATGGGCAAACCCTTGCCCGGCGTCGAGGCGGCCATTATCGAGCGCAAGGCGGACGGTACGCTGGTGTTTCTTAAGGAAAATGAAGTCGGTGAACTGGCGCTGAAACGACCATGGCCCGCGATGTTTCGTACTTACCTGGGGCAAGAGGCGCGTTATCGACAGAGTTTTGTCGGTGAGTGGTACCTCAGTGGCGATCTGGTGCGTCGCGATGCCGATGGTTATTTCTGGTTCGTCAGTCGCGGCGACGATGTCATCAAGTCGGCCGGGCACCTGATCGGCCCGTTCGAGGTGGAAAGCTCGCTGATGGAACATCCGGCCGTGGCCGAGGCCGCCGTGATTGGCAAGCCCGATCCTCTGCTGGGTGAAACCGTGAAAGCGTTTGTTTCGCTCAAGAGTGGATTCACCGCCAGTCAGGCCCTGCACGATGAGTTGCTGGGCCATGGACGCAAGCGTCTCGGCGCCGTGGTCGCGCCAAAGGAACTGGCGTTCATGCAGGCACTTCCTCACACCCGCAGTGGAAAGCTCATGCGACGTCTGCTCAAGGCTCGGGAGCTGGGTTTGCCAGAAGGCGATATTTCCAGCCTGGAGAATCCGTCATGAGCCTTCAATCGTTGCCCAAGGACTTTTCTCTCGACTTGCTGCGGGACATGGTGCGCATCCGCCGCCTTGAGGAGCGCGCCGGCGAGTTGTATGGCGAGGGCAAGATCCGTGGCTTCCTGCACCTGTACATCGGTGAAGAAGCGGTCGCTGTCGGCGTTCTGCATGCACTGGCAGCCGACGATGCGGTGGTTGCGACGTATCGCGAACATGGCCATGCCCTGATCAAGGGAGTGCCCATGAAGACCATCATGGCCGAGATGTATGGGCGCCAGGAAGGCTGCTCGCGAGGGCGCGGCGGCTCAATGCATCTGTTCGATGCCGGCACACGTTTCTTCGGCGGCAATGCC
The DNA here is from genome assembly GCF_024749285.1 of Pseudomonas sp. B21-015. Taxonomy (NCBI): domain Bacteria; kingdom Pseudomonadati; phylum Pseudomonadota; class Gammaproteobacteria; order Pseudomonadales; family Pseudomonadaceae; genus Pseudomonas; species Pseudomonas sp. B21-015. The sequence continues at coordinate 4,188,987 of NZ_CP087196.1, read as the reverse complement.
ATCGTGGCCGGCGGCTTGCCACTCACCGTCGGCCTGGCGCTGGCCGAGCGTATGCAGGGTGGATCACGGCTCTCCACGTGCTTTTTCGGTGAAGGTGCCATGGCGGAAGGGGCGTTTCACGAGTCGATCAACCTGGCCGCCTTGTGGCAGTTGCCGATGCTGTTTTGCTGCGAGAACAACCTCTATGCCATGGGCACGGCCCTGGAGCGTTCGCAGTCGCAAACCGACCTGTGTGCCAAAGCCTCGGCGTACAAGGTCCAGACCCGGTCTGTCGATGGCATGGATGTGGTCGCGGTGTACCAAGCCACCCAGGAGGCGGTTGAACACATCCGGCACGGGCGCGGGCCTTTTTTCCTGGAGTTTCGTACCTATCGGTTTCGCGCCCACTCGATGTTCGACCCGCAGCTGTATCGCGACAAGGCTGAGGTGGAGCAGTGGAAGACCCGCGGACCGATTCACACCTACAGCGCCCGGCTAAAGGCGCAAGGCCTGTTGGACGAGCCCGGTTTTCTGGCGATCCTGGCCCAGGTGGACGCTGAAGTGGAGGCCGCCGTCGCTTATGCCGAAAGCGGTAGCCTGGAACCGCTGGAGGATCTGTCTCGTGATGTCTACACCCCGAGGGCTGCGCCATGAGTGCTCGCATGACCTACCGCGAAGCATTGCGCGAGGCACTGCGTGAAGCGTTGCAACGCGACCCACGGGTATTTCTGATGGGAGAAGACGTCGGTCGTTACGGTGGCAGCTATGCCGTCTCTTTGGGGCTGCTTGAAGCCTTCGGCCCGGAGCGCATCCGAGACGCGCCATTGTCCGAGTTGGGCTTCGTGGGGGCTGGTATCGGGGCGGCGCTGGGGGGCATGCGGCCGATCGTAGAAATCATGACCGTGAATTTCAGCCTGCTCGCCCTTGATCCTCTGATGAATACGGCCGCTGCCCTGCGGCATATGTCCGGCGGACAATTCTCGGTTCCTCTGGTGGTGCGCATGGCGACGGGCGCGGGACGTCAGCTCGCGGCGCAACACTCGCACAGTCTCGAAGGCTGGTATGCGCATATCCCCGGGCTGAAAATTCTCGCCCCGGCGACCGTCGAGGATGCACGCGGCATGCTCTGGCCTGCGCTGCTGGATCCGGACCCGGTGCTGATTTTCGAACACGCCCAGCTCTACAACATGGAAGGTGATACCGGCGACTGGAAGGCTCTGGACATCAGTGCCGCCAAGGTCCGCCGAGTCGGCCACGACCTGACCCTGATTACGTATGGCGGCACACTCGGCAAGGCCCTGACAGCGGCTGAGCAACTGGCCGGGGAGGGCATTGATTGTGAAGTCATCGACCTGCGGGTTCTGCGCCCGCTGGATGACACCACAATCATGACGTCGGTCTGCAAAACCCGTCGTGCCCTCGTCGTCGATGAAGGCTGGCGCAGCGGCAGCCTGGCAGCGGAAATCATCACGCGGATCGTCGAACAGGGCTTTTTCGAGCTGGATGCACCGCCAGCACGGGTGTGCAGCGCCGAAGTGCCGATGCCTTATCCCCGGCATCTTGAAGACGCCGCGCTGCCACAAGTGTCGACGATCGTCGCCGCCGCGCATGAGCTGTGCGAAGGAACTGCAACGTGATGGCGTGCCTGTGCCGCGTCCAGGTATCGGGCCAGGAGGGTCAACCATGATCGAATTCAAACTGCCATCGCTGGGAGCCGATATGGATGAAGGCACGTTGCTGGAATGGAAAATCCATCCTGGTGATGCGGTCAATCCGGGTCAGGTGATTGCCGTCGTCGATACGGCCAAGGCTGCTATCGACATAGAGTGCTGGCACGAGGGCACGGTCTTGCAACTGCTGATCGATGTCGGTGCCAAGGTGCCTGTCGGTACCGCCATCGCGCAGTTGCTGGAGCCGGGTGAAAGTCCGCAGAGTGTGCGACGGGCATCGACTCCCGTGCTTGTGCCGCGTGAGACGGAAAACCTTTGCGCAAGGCGGCCGAAGATTTCTCCCGCAGCACGCAAACGCGCTGCCGAGCTGGGGCTCGATGCCAGTCAGGTGCAGGGCCATGGACCACACGGTGTGGTGACCCTGGAAGATGTCGAAGCCGCCGCCCGTGTGGCGCCGGAACCCGACCATAACCAGGCCATGCGTCGCACGATCGCCGCGGCGATGAGTCGCTCAAAACGCGAGATTCCCCATTACTACCTGAGCGAAACCATCGCCTTGGATAGGGCTATGTCCTGGCTGAAGGCACACAACGGACAAAGCCCATTGCAGGAGCGTCTGTTGCCCAGTGTCTTGCTGCTCAAAGCGGTGGCGTTGGCCTTGCGTGACTATCCGCAGCTCAACGGCTCCTGGCAGGACAACGGCTTCAAGCCGGCCCCCGATACAGACCTTGGCGTGGCAATCACCTTGCGCCAGGGCGGGTTAGTCGCCCCGGTTCTGCGGCATGTGGCCGACACGTCCTTGACCGATTTGATGAGTGAACTGACCAGCCTGGTGGAGCGCGCCCGCAGCGGTTCTCTGCGCAGCTCCGAGCTCGGTGGCGCCGGCATTACGGTCACCCAGCTCGGCGATCAGGGCGTAGACAGCGTATTGGGGGTGATCTACCCGCCCCAAGTCGCCCTGGTCGGTTTCGGTCGTATCGGCGAGCGGCCCTGGGTCCAAGATAGCCAGTTGTGTGTCATGCCCACCGTCGTCAGCAGCTTGTCAGCCGATCATCGGGTCAGCGATGGTCACTACGGCGCACGCTTCCTGGGGGAAGTCCGTCGTTTGTTACAAACCCCAGAGAACCTGTGAGGGTGAGCCCATGGACCCGCTATCGGTACGCAATCAGGTGTTGAACGCGTTGAAGGGCATCGCTCCTGAAGTCGACCCTGAACAATTACCCGGTGACCGCCCGCTACGCGAGGAGGTTGATCTGGATTCCATGGATTGGCTTCGTTTCATCGAAGCCCTGAATCGGAGCCTGGGTGTGGTCATTCCTGAAATCGATTACCAACAGGTGGACACCCTGGACAAGCTCGTCGCCTATCTGATGGAAAAGGAAACACCGGGTGAACAGGCGCCATCCATCGGCAATGGATGACGCTGCGGGCAGCTCAATACAGCAAGCTCTCTTGCCGTAACCGCGCGAAGCGCGCAAGCGGCACCGCGTCGAGTGCCTGCGCCGTGTCAGGTGTCGCGCCGTCGCGAATCGCCTGCCACACGCTTTGCGAGCCGATCGAATCGCGGGTCGCCGCCAGGTCGAGTACTTGGGGATAAAGCGTGTGCAGGGTGGCGAGTAGCGTCAATCCCAGGCTGGCTACGGGACGTTGCGCAGGCGTTGGGGCGCGGGTGATGCTCACACCATGGCAGAGCCGACCGTGCCAGTTTGATTCGGTGGGGACGAAGTCGACCGGCTCGAAACGCGCGCCGACATCAAGCGCATTCAGCGCATTGGCGAGCCGGGTTGCGTCGATCCACGGTGCGCCAACCCACTCGAACGGGTGCGGTGTGCCGCGCCCCACACTCAGATTCGCACCTTCGAGCAAACCGATATCCGGGTACAGATCCAGCTGGGAGAGCGTGCGCAGGTTCGGCGAGAGCGGCACCCATCCCAACCCGGTGTCGGCAAAGGTCATCGCGCGCCGGTATCCCTGCATCGGCACCACGCGCAGATCCGCACCAATGTGCTTGTTGCGGTTGAATAGACGCGCCAGCTCGCCGACGGTCATGCCGGGTTGCAGCGGTGCAGGGAAATAGCCGGTAAACGATTCGCGGCGACTGTCCATTACCGGGCCGCCGAAGCGCTGTGCGCCGAGTGGGTTGGGCCGGTCCAGTACGAACAGCGCGATGCCTTGCGCTGCTGCGGCTTCGAGTGCGTAGCCGAGTGTCGTCTCATAGGTGAAGAAGCGCACGCCGGCGTCCTGAATATCGAAGATCAGCGCATCCAGTCCCTTGAGCGAGCCGGCCGGCAAGCGCCGCGTTGCGCCGTAGAGACTGTGCACGGTGAGGCCCGTCGCCGGGTCTAGGGTGTCGCCGACCCGCTCGTCCACGTCGATGTTCAGCCCATGTTCCGGCGAAAACAGCGCCGCCAGCCTGACGCCTGGCGCGTGGGCGAGGACGTCGACGGTGCGTCGGCCTTTGGCGTCGAATCCGCTGCGATTGGTGATCAAGCCCACGCGCATGCCGGTGAGCGGGGCAAATTGCTGTGCCTCAAGCACGTCAATGCCTGTCTGCACCGGGCCCGTCGAGGTGGGCAGGCGATCGGCGGCACGCAGCGCCGGCAACGCAGAGGGCAGCAACCGGCCGATTTGCGCGCCGCTTGCAGGTGCCCCGCGACTGGCCATCAGTGCAAGCAATTGCGCACGAAGCGGGCGAGCGTCACCGCGGTCATCGGGATACACCCGGTTGCTCAGGATGACGATGAATTGGCGGGTCACCAGATCAATCCACAGCCCCGTGCCGGTGTATCCGGTATGGCCGATGACGCCAATCGGCGGCAGACGATCATGGTTCGGCGCGAACGGTGCGGCCAGTTCCCAGCCAAGGCCGCGCCACGGCACGCTGTCGAACGGCGATGCGGCGCTCGCCAGGGCGGAGATACTCGCCGGCCGCAGGATCTGTCGGTTGCCGGCGCGCCCCTGGTTCAGCACCATCTGCGCGAAACGCGCAAGGTCGTCCGCCGTGGAAAACAGCCCGGCGTTGCCGGAGACGCCGCCCATCCATTGCGCCGTCGGATCGTGTACGTGCCCCCGGAGCGTGCCGGCCTTGGTGGCGAGTGTCGGTGCGCTGCGTGTCGCTCGCAGGGTATCCGGCAGAAAAACCGTATCGCGCATGCCCAGCGGCCCGAAGATGTGAGCCTGGCAATAGGCGTCGAGCGAGCTGTGGGTGATGCGTTCGACCAGCTCGCCGAGCACCACGAAATTCAGGTCACTGTAAATGACTTGGGCACCCGGCGCGTTGCGCAGCCGCTGCGCCGCGATGGCGCTCAACACACCTTTGCGGCCCGCACGGGCTGGCCGCCCAGGCAAGTCTGGGCGCAGCCCGGACGTGTGCGCCAGCAGGTCACGCACCTTCACCGCCTCTTTGCCGTGGGACCCAAAGGCAGGCCAATACCGTGCAACGGGTGCGTCCAGGTTGATACGGCCCGTTTCGGCCAGTTGCAGGATGGCCGTGGTCGTCGCGATGACTTTGGTCAGCGATGCCAGATCGAACTCGGTGTCCAGCGTCATCGGCTCGCGGGGGGGCGTCGTCGTGCGTTGTCCAAAGGCCTGGCGATACAACACCTGCTTGGAGTCACCGATCAGGACAACGGCTCCCGGAACGCGTCCGGCGGCGATCTGGCCCTCAACGATCTGTGCGGCTTGCAGGCGCGTCGTCGCGTCGAGATCGGCGGCGCAGGCCATGTGCGCCGTCATCGCGAAGCCAAGCAGTATCGCCCAGCGCTTCAGCGCTGTGGCAGATCGGCGGCATCGTAGTGATTGCGTGGGTTCCATAACATCCATCCATCGGTGCCGGCTGCGTTGGCGGCGTTAATCTGCGCACTGATTGCTGCGGCGTCAAACGGGCGACGATCGAAGGCATAGTCGCGAAAGGCCTGGAGCCAGGGACGAAAGCGCACACCCGGCAGATGGGTGCGCCGCATCGCCTCCGTCAGGGTACGCCTGACAATCTGGCCGGGGTCGGCTGTCGGGTTGGTAAAGCCCGGCAGCCCCCATGTGAAACCGGACGGGTACAACATCGGAGAAATGTAGTCGAGCTCCGCGCCCAGCAGTTCGATTTGTTGCCCGATTGCCGTATCGTCGAGGTTCCAGCAGACGTAGCCGAAGATGTCTGCGGAGACGAACACGTTGTAGGGCGCGAGCCGCGCGCGTGCGGCCTGCAGAAAGCCGATGATCGCCGCCGTCCGGTTGGCGCGGTTGTTGGGGAGGGCAAAGTGCAGCCCGCTCTTGTCGGGAAAACGCACATAGTCGAACTGGATCTCGTCGAAACCCATCCGCGCGGCCTCCTCGGCGATATCGAGATTGTGCTGCCAGACCTCGTGCGAATACGGATCCATCCATTGCAGTTTTTCGCGGTCCCGCCACGGCTGGCCGTCGGCGGTGTGCACGCTCCATTCGGGATGCGCGCTGGCGAATGGATCGTCCTTGAATACCACAATACGCGCGATCAGGTACGGGTGTTGCGCATGCAGCTTGGCAAGCAACGCCGGAAAGTCGCGCATCTGAGGTGACCGTGTGGTCACATGGGCCGCCGCGCCGATTGTCTCGCGTGCCACACTGCGATAGGGCGTCAGGCCACGGTCATCCTTGACGTCGATCACCAATGCATTGATCTCGGTGTTTTCAGTAAGGCTGACAGCGTTGTTGCGCAGGGTCGAACTGGTCACACCGAACGCCGACAGATAGACCGCTTTGGGGCGGAACGGGGTCAGTGCGAGCGTCACGGGTGTTTCGTCGCTCACTTTGACCTCGGTGCGCAAATACCCAGGGGCGCGGGCTGCGACACTCTCGACTGCCTCGGCCGTCTCGAACCGTCCGTTTTCGTCGGTACGCATCACGCCGGCCGATGTCGTGATGATCGCGTCGGCAAGCGGTTTCTGCGTGCTCGAGTCGAGCACGACTCCGGTGACGGCCTGTGCGCCTTGCTCGGTCAGCAGGGCCGTGACGGCGAGTAGCGCCGGGATCGCATAGCGCCTCAGTGCGCGGATGTAGGTCATCGCGGGTTTCCCTCTGCGGGTGTCGGCGCAGTGTCTGGTTCGCCGAGCAACTGCGCGAACGCGCGTGCGCCGTAGGCGTCACTCATCAGAAAGCGCGGCAGGGCGAGTAGTCGCGCGTGCCGATCGGCCTTGCGCGCGTCTAGTGTGAAGGCCACGGCGTAACCCTCGTTGGAGGCGAGTGCGATCAATTCGTCGTCGTAGATACCGAACGGCCACGCGAGCATGTCGACCTGCGCACTGGTTTGCGACTCGATGCGTTGACGTGATTTTTGCAGTTGGGCACGGACGAATTGCTGTAAATCCGCCGGCGTGCGGTGCCTGCGCTCGACGTTGAAATTGGGGTGCCAGAACGTATGCGACTGGATGTCGATGAGTCCGGTCTGTTTCAGGGTGCGCAACTGCTCCCAGGTCAGTGCATAGGACGCGTTCGAGATTGCCGATGGATAGATAAACAGGGTCACCGGAAAACGCTCGCGCAGCACCACGGGCAGCAGTTTGTCGAATACCGAACGATGCCCGTCGTCAACGGTGATAGCCACCGGATTCGACGCTAACGTCGCATTGGGATCCCGCAGCCAGTCGACCACCTCGCGCAGCGACACGATGTGGTAGCCGTGCTCGTGCAGGACGCGCAACTGGGTTTCGAAGGTGCTCATGCGCACGGTCATCGAGTCGTCGGCCGTGTCCGAGAAACGGTGGTAAACGAGGATCGTGACGCGTGGTTCGGCGCTCTGTGTGGCGCCGTCCGCGCCCCAGGCCGGTGCGCAGACGCATACCAACATGACGCGGATCAGCAGCCGGAACGCGACGCTGCCACCGATACACACCATGATTTTCCCGCACATGTCAGCGCTCCTGCGCAAGCCGTTTTCACTCGCGTTGCCTGTCGCGAGAGCGAGCCAGACGCTTGCAGTGTGCATTGAGCGTTCATCGTCGATCTGATGCAGATCAATTTCGCGCAATGTGGTCCGCTCCGAGGGGGCGAGTCGTCAGACAAAACGGGAGGCCGGTTGTGCCTTGATTTGATTTAAATCAACAGCAAGCCCTCGTGGGCGGATGACTTTATAAAGGATGTGACACTCTTTTGAGGTATGCCCCCCATGAACATCGATAAGGCGATCTCGGGCCGTCGCTCGACGCGGGAGTACACGACAGAAGCGGTTGATGAGGACGTCATTCGTCGTTTGATCAGTGCCGCTGCGCAGGCGCCCAGCGCGATGAACCAACAACCGTGGACATTTACCGTCATACGCGACCAGAGCCTGCTGGATCGGGTCTCGCGCGAAGCGAAAGCTCACCTGTTGGCGACAATACCCGCAGCGGCCCAGCCCGAGCACTTCCATACATTGCTCGATGATGAAAACTATCAAATCTTCTACCACGCGCCGGTACTCATCCTGATTTCGGGAACCGCGCCAGGTCAGTGGGTCGTCGAAGACTGCGCACTAGCTGCCGAAAACCTGATGCTTGCGGCATACGCTGAAGGACTGGGTACTTGCTGGATCGGTTTTGCCCAGGGTTTTCTAGATACGCCGCAAGGAAAGCATGTACTCGGCCTTCCCTCCGAGTGGACGCCAGTGGCGCCAATCATCGTGGGCCACCCGCAAACTGCACCCGCGCCCGTCCCCCGGAAGGAGCCAGTGATCCGCTGGATTGGGTGACAGCACCGCATAACGATTGCTGGCTGCTTGTCCAATGACGGGGGCAACTCGACCGTCTATCCGCTTGCCCGGCCGCCTGTCTGTTTTCTGATGTGGACCAGATACTCCCCCCGGCCGACTCCTATGCTCGAATCAACCCACGGTATCGAGATGAACTGAAATGAACAGATCAAGCCTGATCGGCCAATGCATGTTGATGGCGGCAAGCGTGTTGCTGGTGCCATCCTCCAGCGTCTTCGCCAACCCGCCGATGCCTGCGCAAGGTGGCATGTATCATCGTTTTCAGGATTTCGATTGGGTCAAATACACGCAACAGACCCTGGACGATCTCAAGGGCAAGCTCAATCTCAAGCCGGAGCAAATGCCCGCCTGGGACACATGGGCCACGGGGGGCATGACGGACGCCAATCAGCATCAGGAAAAGGCCAAGGCCGGACGTGATGAAATGGCGAGCACGAAGACGGCGCCGATGAATGAAACGACCCCCGAAAGAATGGCCAGAGAGATAGAGCGTTTGCGCGCACAAACCAAGTGGATGGAGGCGCATCTGGAGCGCCTGGATGCTGCGCTGGTGCGTACCAAAACCTTCTACGAGGTTTTGGATGCTGAGCAGAAAACCATTTTCGATCTGTTCTGGACGGTGGTGCATCACCGGCTCTTCGGCGATGACCGTTGGCAGATGCCGATGCACATGTTCAGACCGCGAATGATGCAAGGCGAGCAGGACGACACAAGCAAACAGTAAGCGGTACTCACTGTTCGCTTGCGCTGCAACCGTTGCCCGTCATCGCGCAGCGCCATGACGCCAGACCTCAATACAAAACTCCGTTTCGTAAGGGGGCACGTTGCATTCGACGATGTCGGTGGCGGCAACTTGCAGATGCACGCCGACGATATCGGCATGGATCGGCTGCTGGCAGACGTGCCGGTCGACCAATACGGCCGTGTAGACCCGGCGAGCACCGAGTTGCGCCAGATACGCGCAGGTACGCAGGAGCGAATGGCCTTCAAACAGCACATCGTCGACAACGAGCAGGGTGGTGCTGGCAAGGTCCAGCTCGCCCAGCAGCGGATTTTCGGTCAGTTCGGTGTGGGCATGCAGCACTTTGAGGTCATCGGCATAGCGCTTGACCTTCAAGGGGTAGAGCGGCAGTTCTGGCTGGCCGGTCTGACGTGACAGATGGTGTTGTAAACGCTGCGCCAGAGGTTCGCCGCGGCGTTGGATGCCAATCAGGGCCACTTGAGTGGATGGCAACAGTGTCGCGGCCTGGCGCGCCATCGCCTGCAGCACCGAATCGAGTTCATTGCTGTCGTACAAGCGCAACCGCGGGCTTGCAAGTAAGGTCGGCATGGCAGTCTCCCACAGAGAGCCGCTGCGGCGCGGCGCTGTCCAATATTGGCAACGTAATCCATTCGGCCCAAGCCTGATTGATATTGATCAACAACGACGAAATGAGAAATGCCAAGCCCTTGCGCGTCCATGGCGGGCCTTGCGCGCGAACTTGATAAAAATCAACAACAAGGCGACTTCAGCGGAGGACTCTAGTGAAAGCTGATGCTTGATCCCGCAAGGACGTGGAGAGGTCAAGGTTGTGTGATACGGACCGACAGGCGTAATCGCCTGGGGAGGTTTTCAAGTGATTCAGAGTCCCTCGATGCAAACCCTCTTGCGTGACCGGGTGGATGCCGGTCGACGGCTGGTGGAGCCGCTGCTCAAATACGCTCATCGACCCGATGTCATCGTTCTCGCCTTGCCCCGTGGCGGCGTGCCGGTTGCCTATGAAATTGCCACGGCCCTGGAGGTTCGCCTGGACCTGATGCTGGTCCGCAAGCTGGGGGTGCCATTCCATCAGGAGTTCGCCATGGGCGCGATTGCCAGTGGCGGCATCCAGATCGTCAATGACGATACGCTGCGGGCGAACCGTATCGATCAGCGCACGCTCGATAACGTGGTGGCACGGGAAACCCAGGAACTGTTGCGTCGCGAGCGCCTGTACGGGGGCTCGCGTGCCCCCGTGGCGCTCAAGGATCAGGTGGTGATTCTGGTCGACGATGGCCTGGCGACCGGGGCCTCGATGATGGCGGCGGTCCAGGCGGCGCGCCTGCAATCACCGTCGCGTATTGTCGTCGCCGTGCCGGTGGCGCCACCGGAGACGGTAGAGGCGCTGTTTAGCGAAGTCGATGAGGTGATCTGCCCGCTCACCCCCGAGTGGCTGATGTCGATCGGCAATTGGTACATGAATTTTTCCCAGACCTCGGATGAAGAAGTCATCGATCTTTTGCAACGGGCCTGGCGCAGAGAATCCGCTGCGCGTGTTTCCGGCCAGGAGGATTCCGATGTTTGAGCCTCGCTATCGAAAGCTCGACCTGGGGAACGTGGCGCTGTCTGCCGACCTGCGTTTGCCGGTGCACGCTGGCGGCCTGGTGGTGTTCGTTCATGGCAGCGGCAGTGGTCGTTCAAGCCCGCGTAATCAACAGGTCGCACTATCTCTGGCTCAGCGGGGGTTGGGCACGTTGCTGTTCGATCTGCTCACGGAACCGGAGCAATACCAGGACAACCAGACTCGGGAATTGCGTTTCAATATTGCGCTGCTGTCCAGCCGACTGGTGAAGGTGATTGACTGGATTGGCCGGGACGCCGAACTGCAACCGCTACCGATCGGATTGTTCGGCGCCAGCACCGGTGCAGCGGCGGCGCTATTGGCGGCGGCCGAGCGGGCGGACGTGGTGCATGCGGTGGTGAGCCGGGGAGGGCGGACCGATCTGGCGGGTGCGGCGCTGTCCCGCGTGAAGGCCCCGACCTTGCAGATTGTCGGTGAGCTGGATCCGGTGGTGCTCAATCTCAATGTGCAAAGCGGTCGCGCCTTGCAGTGCGAGCAGCGCCTGGAAGTGGTGGCGGGCGCGACACATCTTTTTGAAGAGGCAGGAACCCTTGAAGAAGTCGCCAGACTGGCCGGCGACTGGTTCGAGAAGTATTTGCAACGGTAGTCATCCAAAGCAGACAACCACCGTCTGATGCCTGTCATATGCCGAATGGAAAGGTTTCGTCTTCCGGTTCCAGCGCCTGGCTTTTCGGCAGCGGCAATGCCGTTACCGGTTGCGTCTGTTCAATCCAGACCATGGCGTCGAATTGTTCGCTCAGCACTGACTCGAAGTAGTGGCTGCTGCGCTCGCTGGCGGGTCTATAGATCACTCCGATGGCCCGCTCCAGCAGAGGTTTGGACAGGGCTTGGCGCAACTCTTTTCGCTGTGGATCCCGCCAGTCGGTCAATGAAGCCGGGACGCCGGCGTTGAGGAACTTGCGCTCCCAACTGTCTGGCCGAGACGGCCGTATGTCCTTGATAAGCATCTCGCCATCCCAGTCGTCGGCCGCGGCCACCTGGCCATGGTCGGTGCTCATGCCGATCAGAACCACATCGCGCCCATAGGCATTGCGGCACAGTTGACCGATATTGAACTGACCCTTCCAGCCCATTTCCGTGGCGGCCGCATTGCCGATATGGGAGTTGTGCGCCCACACCACAGCTTTGGCTTGAGGGCCGCGGTGTTCGAGCAGCGCACGTAACGTGTCGAACATGTGCCTGTCGCGCAGGTTCCAGGAGGCCGTCGAACCTCGATAAATCGCTCGGTAATATTGTTCCGCCGCCTGGATGACCCGGGCGTTCCGGGTCGCATCGAAGAACGCTTCATCATCCTTGATGGCCCCGGCCAATTGCTCGGCCAGCATGGCATTGAGCTGTTCGACCACCGCATGCTCGCAGGGCATTATGCCGTCGCGTTCGACAAAGTGGCCGTACAGCGCAGGATCATCCTGCCAGGGGCTCAAACAGCCATAGCGACGCCGAGCTTCGTGTGCCAGCTGCGGGTCGACACGGTCCAGATAGCTCAGAACCTCGTGGATGGAATTGCGCAAACTGTAAACGTCCAGACCGCGAAACTCGACGCGCTGTTCAGGCGCGTGTTGGTGGTTGTACTGATGCAGCCAATGGGTGAACGCTTTCACATCGGTGTTGCGCCACATCCAGGTCGGGAACCGGCTGAAAATGTGCCGCGTCCAGGCCGAGCGCGCCAACCCCCGGGCATAACGGTCTACATGACCCGCGTCTGGCCAGTCTGCTTCAACGGCCACGATATTGAACCCGTGCTGCTCGATCAGCCGTTGGGTAATCGCTGCCCGGGTCCGATAGAAATCACTGGTGCCATGGCTGGCTTCACCGATCATCACCACGCGCGCATCCGCGTAGCGGTCGAACATTTCACCAAAGGCTTGTGAGTTCAGTTCCGGCAGGGGTTCGGCGTATTGACGCAGGAGCGGGACGATGGAGGCCTCATCTATGTGGGTATGCGCGCCATACAGTTGGTTCAGCATGTTTTGGGAAGGTATGTTCATGAACGTCATCCCCATAAAGGCGGGTTGGCCAACCTGCAATGCTGCGTAGTGCCATGTCGACTGTCAGGGGCCGCGCTGACTTGCACTTTTTTGATCTGGTCCCTCTCAGAAAACAGCTCCTTGCCGGTTTCCCGGCAAAGGGCCGGGCCTGCGGTCAGTCGGCTTTGACGGGCACGACTTTGTCCGCTTTCATGGCTTCGGGTTTTTTCGGCAGCGAGATGCTCAGTACGCCTTTGCTGAAGCTCGCTTCGATCTTCTCGGCGTCGACCCCTTTGGGCAGGCTGAACACCCGTTCGAAGGAGCCATAGTGACGCTCGCTGAGGTGATAACCCTTTCTCTTTTCTTCCTTGTCCTCTTTCTTTTCTCCTTTAATGATCAGGCAACCGTTGGACAGTTTGAGTTCGATGTTCTTCTGATCCATGCCGGGCAGTTCAGCAGTGATTTCGAAGCTCTTGTCTTTCTCGGTGATGTCCACGGCAGGCATGCCGTAGCCTGTCAGTTCCTTGCGCCAGAGCGGTTCGACATCAAACAGTCCGCGACCGAATAGCGACAGCCCTGTGCCGCGGCTGAAGTCTTCGAATACGTGATCGATCTGTTGGCGAAGGTTTTCAAAGGGATGCCACAGATCGGCGTTCAGTGGCTGCGCAACGGTTTTCTTTTCGGTTTGTACCGGCATTTTTTTCACGGAATTGGCCATTTCTTTTCTCCTCTTGGTGAATAAGGTGAACCGCGAACAGTGGTTGTGCGGCCCACCACGACAAAACAACAACCCGACACTCGCCCTTACAAAGCCAGTGTTCCGGACCACAACATCCAGCCGGCGATGGCTGCCGCCGTCCAGATAATGATCAACAGTCCCGTCTCGGGGCCATTGAGCGCTTGTCCCTGGCGAGCCTTCATGGTGCCCAGGTAAATCAACGAGCCGGGGGCGTAGAGCAAAGCGCTGAGCAACATGTATTTAGGCCCGGCGGCATACAGCAACCACAGGCAATACAGCGTGGCGACCGAGGCAATGGCCATGTCGCGCAGTTGCAGGCCTCGGTGGCCGGCGTAGGTCTGGCCCTGCCAGGTCAATTTCAACGCGTACAAACCGCTAAATAGATACGGCAGCAGAATCATTGAAGTGGCCAGGGAAATCAGGGTCAGGTAAGTGGCGCTCGAATACAGCGTCAGCAGCAGGAACAGTTGAATGCAGCCGTTGGTGATCCACAGCGCATTGGCCGGCACTCCGCGGGCGCTCTCCACGGCGAGCGTACCCGGCATGACCTTTTCCTTGGCCGGGGTGAATATCGATTCGGCTGCCAACAGCGTCCAGGCGAGCAGGGCGCCACCCACTGAAATGATCAAGCCGATGCTGATCAACATCGCGCCCCACGGCCCGACTACCGCTTGAAGCACGCCCGCCATCGAAGGGTTTTTCAGGGTCGCCAGCTCCGGTTGTCCGAGAATGCCCAGCGACAACAGGGACACCGCAATCAGCAGCAACAAGGTAATGACGAAACCGATAACGGTGGCACGGCCGACATTGACGCGTTCTGCCGCACGGGCGGAAAACACGCTGGCACCCTCGATCCCGATGAACACCCAGACGGTCACCAGCATGGTGCTTTTGACCTGATCCAGCGTGCTGCCCAGTGCAGGAGAACCCCAGAAGTCGACCACAAAGGTTTTACGCTGGAAGGCTGCGATCACCAGCCCGATAAACAGCAGCAAGGGCACGATTTTGGCCAGTGTGGTCAGCGCGTTGGCTTTGGCTGCGGTGCGCATGCCCCGCAGGATCATCCAGTGCAACGACCAAAGCACCACGGACGCCCCGGCAATCGCCGCTTTGTTGTTGCCTTCGCCAAACAGCGGGAAGAAGAAACTCAGCGCGGAAAACAGAATCACCATGTAGCTGACGTTGCCGACCCAGGCACTGATCCAATAACCCCAGGCGGAGTTGAAGCCGAGGAACTCACCACCCAACGCCCGGGCATAGGCAAACACGCCGTTGTCCAGTGTCGGTTGACGGCTGGACAAGGTTTGATAGACCAGCGCCAACGACAGCATGCCGACGCCGGTGATCAGCCAGCCAATCAGGATGGCGCCGGCACCCGCACTGGCGGCCATGTTTTGCGGCAGGCTGAAAATGCCGCTGCCGATCATCGAACCGACCACCAGAGCAACCAGCAGGCTCAAGGACAAGCGTTTGGGCTCCAGTTGTCGCCAACTGCCGGCAAGGGGTTGGGGGGCGGTCGGCGGAAGGATCGGTTGCGTGCCGTGCAGATGAGTCGCCATGTCAAGCCTCCACGAAACGAAAGAGTGGGCGCAGACCGCAGATGCGGTGGAGTGAACGTTGACTCTGAATGTCTACGTGAACGGTCAACGCCTGTTTGATTTAGATCAGAAAGGAAGCAGACAGCGATGTTGTCCCGCAGCCGCCATTGCGCGAACGCCGGGCGAAGCTTCAATTGATAACGTATAGCGAACATGTCGGGCGTTCGAGACCTAAGCTCTACCCATGACGGCGATGAGTCGCGGGCGTTTCTGTAGCGAGGGATGCGGAGCGCTTTTTTGAGGAACCACATCGATGCTCAGTAAGTGGCTGGACCCGGTTCTACTGCTGCTCACCACCCTGACGCTGCTGGCAGGGGGCATTGCGCAGGTTGCTCACAAGTCTGACTGGGCATCGATTTGCTGGGCCGCGGGCAGTCTGGTGATGGCCCTGGTGCTGCTCGTCGAGATTGTCAGGCGCCTGGCCCGGCGCGAGGCGGGTGTGGATCTGATCGCTCTGCTGTCGATTGCCGCCGCGTTGTTTTTTCGGCAGACGCTGGTGGCGGCGGTGATTGCCTTGATGCTGGCGTCGGGGCGCATCCTGGAGTTCTTCACCAAACAACGCGCCGAACGCGAGCTACGTGCGTTGGTCGACCGGGCGCCACGCTTTGCCTGGTTGCAGGAAAACGGCAATTTACGGCAGATTCCGGTCGAGCAGATCCAGGCGCATCAGACGTTGCTTGTGCGCCTGGGGGAGGTGGTGCCGGTCGACGGTCGTCTACTCAGTCCCACCGCGATTCTCGACGAGTCGGCGCTCAGCGGCGAGTCATTGCCGGTCACCCGCCGGGAAGGAGAACAACTGCCCAGTGGCGTGACCAATGTCGGTGCGCCGATGCTGCTGACAGCCACTCGAACCGCAGCGCAGAGCACCTATGCGGGGGTGGTGCGTCTGGCCGAAGCGGCACGACGCTCGCGGGCGCCTTTCGTGCGTTTGGCTGACCGTTACGCGTTGTTCTTCATTCCGCTGACATTGCTGATTGCCGGCATCGCCTGGTACATGAGTGGCGATTCTTTGCGCGCGCTGGCGGTTTTGGTGGTGGCCACGCCTTGCCCGTTGATTCTTGCAGTGCCGATTTCGATCATGTCAGGTATCTCGAGGGCGGCGCGGCGCGGGATCCTGATCAAGGACGGCGTCACCCTGGAAGCGCTGGCCGAGGTCAAGCAGGTGTTTCTCGACAAGACCGGCACGTTGACCAGCGGCCACGCCCGTCTGCAGTCGATCGAGACCAACGGAGCGCTCGATCCGCAGCATCTGCTGAGCCTGGCCGCTTCGCTGGCACAGGCCTCGACCCATCCCATCTCCCAGGCCATTGTCGAGGCCGCCTGTCAGCGTGGATTGCCGCTCAGCGTGCCGCAGGCGGTCGAGGAAAGTCCGGGCTCTGGTCTTTGCGGGTTGATCGATGGCCGGCGGGTGCGTTTCGGCACGTTGTCTTTTGTTCAACAAGAATCACCGGTTGGCGACTGGGCCGCCACCATGCTGCGTCGCATGGATTACCTGGCGTGTAGCGGCAGCTTCATCGAAGTGGATGGGGCACTTGCGGGCCTGCTGATTTTCTCGGACAAACTGCGTCGGGAAACCCCGCTGACCCTGCGCCGGCTGCGCAACAGAGGCATCGAGCGGATCGTCATGCTCACGGGTGATCGTGTGGAAACCGCCGAGATGATTGCACTGTCAGCCGGGATCGACGAGTTGCGTGCCGGGTTGAGTCCTGGGGACAAGGTGCGTGCGGTACAGGATGCCTGCCTGCACGCCAGCACACTGATGGTCGGTGATGGCATCAACGATGCCCCGGCCCTGGCGGCGGCCAATGTCGGGGTGGCCATGGGGGCCAGCGGTGCCACGGCGTCCGCGCAAGCGGCGGGAGTTGTGCTGCTGGTGGATCGTCTGGATCGTCTGGTCGAGGCGCTGGACATCGCCCGCCGGACCCGCCACATCGCCCGTCAAGGCGTATTGGCCGGCATGGGCATGTCGGTGCTGGCCATGGGGGTGGCAGCCTTCGGTTACCTGCCGCCGCTGGTCGGTGCCGTGGTGCAGGAGGGCATCGATGTGGTGATCATTTTCAATGCCTTGCGTGCATTGGGGCCGTTACGAGGTCTGCGCCAACGCAAGCTTGCCGCCGAACATATCGACCGCCTGCAGGACGAACACGACCAGCTCTCTACGGTACTGAGCGATCTGCACCAACTGGCAAGCGACTTCGCCCAGCGTCCACTTAAACAAGCGCAGACGGACCTGCTGGCGCTGGTAAAAAACCTGCAAGAATCACTGGCCCGTCATGAACGGGACGATGAAAACACCCTGTACCCGCTGTTGACGCAAAGCCTGCCTGGCGAGGATCCCATGTCGGCGATGAGCCACGTCCATCGAGAGATTTTTCGCCTGATCCATTTACTGGCGCGCATGAGCACGGATTTCAGCACCGACCCTGCAACGGCTTCTGTCGATGAGATACAGCATCAGTTGATCCGCCTCGATACCCTCGTGCGGCTGCACTTCGATCAGGAGGAAGAGCTCTTTCGCTACCTTGATAAGCGCTGAAAAAGCCGGCTGCCTCGCCGCAAGCTCTTGATGCCCGGGGAAACTACAGGTTCCCCGGGCTCATTGACTCAGGCGATGCGCAAATGATCATCAACTTGCCTCACACCCGGTACTGACCAGGCGGCACGCTCGGCGATCTGACGCTCGCGCCACAAATGAACTTTGCCTTCAAGCTTTACCACATCGCCTTCGACCTTGACGTGAATGCCCTTGGCATCGACTTCGGCATTGCGTTTGAGGGCTTCTTCGATGCGACGCTGGATATCATCCACGTTCACCTGCGGACGAAGGACGAGCCGATTGTCCACGCCTACCACTCCCGACAGCTTGCGCACAGCCATCTCGGCGGTCTCTTTCTGGTACTGCCAGTCCACTTCGCCTTCAAGGGTGATCCACCCGTTCTGCACAACGACCTTGATATCCTGCTCGGGAATGTCGGAGCACCAGGTGAGGATATTCAAGGCGCGGGAGGCAATGGCGTCGTCCGCCGTGCCGGCGCCTTTCATCGGCCTGACCTGAATTTCTTCGGCCACGGCGCGTACCCCTTTTATGCTTTTAACCGCGTGTTCTGCGCTGACTTTTTGCGCGTAGCTTTTAACGTGGCCGGTGAGCGTGACGACGCCGTTGTCCACGGTCACACCGATGTTGGCGGCATCGATATCAGGCTGGAATTCAAGCTCATCCATAATGCTCTGACGCAGACTCAAGTCGCTCATGGTGATGTCCTCTGTCTGAAATGCTGGTACGGCAGGTGCGATATAGCTCTCTAGAGCTCCTCAGGTGAAACCACCCATACACTGCACGGCATCTTGTACAGCAGATGTTCCACCGTGCTGCCCACCAGTCGACCCACGCCTCGGTGGCCGACCCGGCCCATGACAATCACGTCGATGTCGTAGGCATCGGCGTATTGGGCAAGGACCTTGGTCGGGTTGCCCATGATCATGTGCTGTTGCTCCGGCGCGATACCATTGCGCTCGGCCAGTTCGCGGAAGGCATCGGCCTGTGCGTCGAACAGCGTCTTGGCTTTGCCTGAAGAAAACAATGCCGAGCTACTGTCGAAATCGAACTCGTCCGCGCTGAGGGATGAAAGGTCGTGGGCGTAGATCACGTCGAGCTGGGCGTTACAGGTGCTGGCCAGTTTTGAGGCCTCGCGCAAAATCCTGTCGTTGAAATCCTTGTACTGGGTATTGCTATGGAAGGGATCGACCGCGGCGAGGATCCTGCGCGGCAGCGCGTGCTGCGCATGGCTGACAAAATGCAGCGGCACCGGGCATTCGCGCAGCAAATGGATATCCAGGGGCGTGAACATTATCCGTGACAGCAGCGACTCGTATTCCAGTGCCTTGATCAGTACCGCCATGGGTTGTTCTTTGAGATGAATGAGGATTTCCTGCAAAGGTCGTTCAACCCAAACCACCTCCGTGGTGACGGGCACCCCGATTTTACGCAAGGGCCGGGCCTGGTCTTCGAGCCATTGCCGATGGCGCTCGACATACCCGAGCCGCATCTGCTCCAGCGCTTGTTCGTTGACCATGCTTGCCGTTGCCAGGCCTTGCAGGTAATCGAAGGCGACGATGTGCAGGGCCGCGCCCGAGGCCTTGGCCAACGCGGCGGCGCGGTCGAACGCGGGGCTGTTTTCCATGAGGGGCGAGACGACCAGCATGAAGCGTGATTGCTCAGACATGACCAAACTCCCGTCGATAATCGTAGATATTCCTGTACTCACTGGCACCCCTGCGTTTGGGCAGTGGTCCTCTGGCTTTTATCCTGCCGCTGACCGGGGGGGGCGGGATTGATCTTTATCAATCTGGCGAGTGATCCAGCTTGCTGCCCGACGTGTGGCGGGGGGCGCCAGGTCCATCTATAAAACATTGACCACTATCAATCTCTCCTGCGTCATGCCGGTGCAGTCTTGGGGTTGTGGCTTACCCGGACGGGACTCACATGAACGACACCTTGGGCCTGGCAGGGGCGGCAGCTGCGCTGGGGATCGGCATGCTCATCGGCCTTGAACGTGAACGGCACAAGGGGCGGGGGGACAGTCGTGCCTGTGCCGGATTGCGGACGTTTGCGATCACTGCGTTGCTGGGGTATGTGGCGATGCAGGTCGGTGGTGGTCTGTTGTTGGGGGCCATGGCGATCTGTCTGGCCTTGCTGGTCACCGTGGCTTACTGGCGAAGCCTGAGCAATGATCCTGGTGTCACCAGTGAAGTGGCGTTATTCACGGTATTGGCGTTGGGGGCGTTGTGTAACAGCGCGCCCGAACTGGCCATCGCCATCGGCGTGGTAGTGGCGGGGCTGCTGACGTATCGTCAAAAGCTGCACCACTTTGCGCGTAGCCAATTGACTGAAGCGGAAATGCGCGACGGTCTGGTGCTGTTGGTCGCCGCGCTGGTGGTGTTGCCATTGGCGCCTGACCGTTTTATCGGTCCGTATACCTCTATCAATCTGCGCACCATTTGCACCCTGACCGTGTTGCTGATGGCCGTCGGGGCGACAGGGCATATCGCCGTTCGTATCCTGGGCACTCGTTACGGCTATGTGGTCAGCGCCATCGCCTCCGGATTCGCTTCCAGCACCGCGACCATCGCCGCGATGGGGCACCTTGTCGCCAAGGAGCCAGGCAACATCAAAATCCTGAGCGCGGCAGCGATGCTGTCCAACCTGGCTACCGTCATTCAGATCGGCCTGATCCTGGGGGCGGTCGACACCGGTCTGTTGAGGCACATGTGGGGACCGCTGTTGTGTGGTGCCGCCGCCACGGCGTTGTATGGCCTGAGCCTGATGTTCCCGCAACCTGCGAGTGGCGCCAATCGGCCGGTCAAGGTCGGCGGTGCGTTCAACCTCAAGCTGGCCCTGGTCATCACACTGACCATGACCGGCATCACCTTTGTGTCTTCGATGGTGCTCAGCCACTTTGGTGAAGTGGGCGTGATGGTCACGACGACGCTCGCCGGTTTCGCCGATGCACATTCTTCGACGGCGTCCATTGCCGCCCTGGCCAAGGCCGGGCTGTTGCCGTTCGATGCCATTGCCGGGCCCACGCTGGTTGCCGTCAGCAGTAACTCCCTGAGCAAATGCCTGGTGGCCTGGGTCAGCGGCGGGCGACGGTTCGCCGCGTATATCATCCCCGGCCAGGTCTTGCTGACGTTGGCAATGTGGGCGGGCATGTTGCTGCATTAACGTGCATCCGGGCGCTGTAGCTGACAAAGATCAAGTCGCCTGAATCTGCTGCGATCACTCTAGGGTTCTACTCACTGCATCGAGCTGGCCGCGTGCCGAGGTGTCCCATGTCACAGACTCAGCGTTTACTGTTGATCGCCCCCCAAGCCATGACCCGTACACCGGCGTTCGACCGGGCCGCCGCGTTGGCCCGCGCGATGCAATCGCCGCTGCACATCGTGGCATTCGATTACTTGCAGGCCTTGGCCGTCGCCGGCCTGTTTGCCCCCGAGCAAGTCGCCCAGGCCCGGGAGGGCTATTTGCAAACCCATCGGCGATGGCTCGCCGAGCAGGCCGAATTGATGAAAAAACACGGCGTCGAGGTCACCAGCGAGGTGGTGTGGGTGCAGCACCCTTATGAGGAGATCCTGCACTTCGTCAACGAGATGTCGCTGAGCCTGATCATCAAGGATGCCCAGGAAGAATCGGCGTTGAAGCGGGTGTTTTTCACACCGCTGGATTGGCAGTTGTTGCGCGATTGTCCGGTGCCGGTGCATCTGGTGACCAACGCCCTGAACCCGCGGCCACGCAGCGTGCTGGCCATCGTCGATGTGTTGCGTAGCGAAGAGCAGGACCTGGTATTCAATGACCAGATTATCGACGCCGCAACGAAGCTGGCTGAACAATGTGAGGCGCAAATCGAGTTGGTGCATGTGTATGACTGGACGGCCGTGTATGCCCTGGACATGGGTGTTGGCGCACTCCCGTTGGCCTCCGGTCTTTACGAAGCCATGGGCACGGCGCAACACGAAGCGTTTACGGCGCTGGCCGAGCGTCACCGCGTGCCGCCTGAGTGTCGGCACTTCATCGAAGGTTCGCCATTGCTGAGCATTTGCAAGTTCGCCGAGGACCATCGCACCGATGTGATTGTGATGGGGACGGTGCAGCACTCGGGGTTGAACAAGCTACTGGGGACCACTGCCGAACAGCTCTTGCACCGAGCCCCTTGCAGTGTGCTGGCGATCAAGCCCGACAGAATGTTGCAATCCTGAACGTTGACTTGCCCCACGGCGGGCCGTTGCCGGTGCGTCGTGGGGCGATTGGCTTTTACATATACAGGCGATGAATGACCTGGCGGCTGTCGTCAGGATCATTGTGCCTCTCAAAACCCAAGGCTTGGGCCAGGTCGCGCATGGGGGTATTGCTGGAGGCGTCGATCGAATACATCTGATGAAAACCGTTTCTGCGGGCGGCCTTGATCAGATGTCCCATCAAGGCGGTGCCGAGGCCCAGATGCTGCCATTCATCGGCGACCGTCACCGCGCACTCACACTCATGTTCCGACGTGGCGGCGTAGCGGCTGATGCCGATTTCGATCAATTTGCCGTTTTCGTGAACCAGCGCGATGTAAGCCATGCGCTGTTTGTTATCGGTGTCCATCAACTGATCGAGCATGGCGGCGCCGGGCTCGTTGATCTGCGCGAGAAAACGCATGTGCCGGGACTCGGGCGACAGGCGCTTGATGAAGGTGTATTCAAGTTCGCGGTCCTTTTCCAGCAGTGGCCGGATCAGCACATGGCGGCCGTCCTTGAGCGCTTCGATCCAGTACTTTCCGGTGACTGCGGCATAGACGGCCGCGGCCCGATCATTGTGGTCTTTGACAGTGAGCATGGATGATCCTCCATCTTGTTTGAAAGGCCGGTGCGTATTCACTCGCCACGCGGTTGATTCCTTTCTACGCCGCTGGCAGCCCTTGAATCTGATCTGGATCAGACACCCGTCACGAGGGCGTTCATTTGCGGGTATTTGATGTAAATCAACCTGGGGGAGGGGGCAGCGAGCGCAGTCTTGGGTGATGCCGGCGGGTAAGGACCGGTTTCGAGCCGAGGTGTGTGATGGGTCAATATCAACGTTTGTTACTGATCGCCGACCGAACCCTGCATCAGTCTCCAGCCTTGCTCCGTGCGGTCGCACTGGCCAAGGCGAGCGGGGCCACGCTGGATGTGCGGGCCTTTGTCGATCCGGCGCCGATCGTTCATCTATGGGAAGAAAAAATCGACGAGGCGGAGTATCAGCGTTATCTGCGTCACTGTCATCGTTGGGTGGCCGACGAGGTCGAGCGGCTTAAAGGGCAGGGCGTGGACGCGACGGTTGAAGCCGTCTTCACCACCCATCCGTTGCTGGACATCTTGAAGACAGTCGAAGACCTCAAGCCTGACCTGCTGATCAAGGACGTCACCCTGGAACCGGCGCTCAAACGGGTGTTCATCACGCCCCTCGATTGTCACCTGCTGCGCGAATGCCCGATCCCCGTGCACTTGGTCAACCAGATCCGTTACGGGCTGCCGCACCGGGTCGTGGCCGCCGTGGACCCGTTCGATCCGGCGACGCAAATCAGTGGCCTGAACGACACCATCATCCAGACGGCCAATGCACTGGCATTGCAATGCGACGCACCGTTGCACTTGCTCTACGCCTATGACTTGTCGCCGGCTTTCAATGGTGATGCACCGCTGGTCAGCGGTGGTTGGGGCGTGGACTTCATCGAAGAGCTACGCGAATCCCTGCACCGGGCGTTTATCACCCTGGCGGATCGCTACGGTGTTCCTCCGGAGCGTCGGCACTTTGTCATGGGCCTGCCGGTGCCGGTCATCAGTGAGTTTGTCGAGCAATACCTGGCGGATGTGGTGGTGATGGGCACGGTGCATCGCGTGGGGATCGACCGCTTGATCGGCAGCAACACCGAGCGGGCGTTGTACTCGGTGCCAGGCAGCATTCTGGCGGTCAGGCCGCCGGGTTCGAGCGTCGGGCGCCAAGCCGACGGCTGGCCGCCCGCTAGTTGATAAAAATCAGAGCCTCACGGCGAGAGCCCCCGATACTTGAGTCACAATCTGAAGCTATCCAGACGAGGTGGGTGAGGGTGAAAATTCAGCGTTTGCTATTGATTGCCCCAACTGAAATGGCCTGCACCCCGGCGTTCGATCGGGCGCGGGCCCTGGCCTGTGCAACCGGTGCGATGCTGCACATTGTCGCTTTCGATTATGTCCAGGCGCTGGCGGCGGCCGGCCTGTTTGACCACGAGGCCATGGCTCAGGCGCGGGAAGGTTACTTGCAGGTACATCGTCAATGGCTGGAGCAGCAAGCGCGGTTTCAACGATGCGAAGGCGTGCAGGTGACAACTGAGGTGGTGTGGGCCAGACCGACCCTGGCGCATCTGCTGGAGTACGTGAATGACTTCCATGCAGACCTGGTGATCAAGGACACCCACCGCGTGTCGGCGCTCGACCGCGCCTTCCATCGGCCTCTGGACTGGCAGTTGCTGCGCGACTGTCCGGCCCCCTTGCACCTGGTCATCGATGCTGCGAATCCGAAGCCGTCGAGCATACTCGCCACCGTCGACCTGTCCCATCTGGAGGAGCTGACCCTGGGGCTCAATGACCGGATTCTCGACCTTGCCTCAAGCCTGGCCGAATCCTGTGGCGCCACCTTGCACCTGCTCAATGTCAGCGGCTGGTCGGAGTTGGGGGAGGCGCAAGTGAATGTGCCGACCGCGACACTGAATGGCAGTTTGAGAGACGCGGTAAGCGATGCTCAGCTGGAGGCCTTTGAAGCGCTTGCCGACCGCTACGGAGTCGAGAAACAACAGCGTCATCTGTTGCCCGGCATCCCTTCCAAGGTGATTGCCCATTTCGCACAACAACATGCCTTCGACATGGTGGTGCTGGGAACGACCTACCATCGGGGGATCGATGTATTCATCGGCAGTACGGCCGAAAGTGTATTGAACCGGTCACCCTGCAGCCTGATGATCGTCAAGCCATTGCCCCGTGTCGACTAGAAGATGAACCAGTGTGATCTCCGTTGATAAAAATCAACTGCCCATGAACGTAAAGGAGCGATCAATAGCGCTCCATGAATGCTCAAGGAAACGGCCATGCGAATGACATTTCTCGGTGCTGCGGGCACGGTCACGGGCAGCAAGTACTTGCTGGAGCATCACGACCAACATGTGCTGATCGATTGCGGCCTGTTCCAGGGCTATAAACAACTGCGCTTGCACAACTGGGACCCGTTCCAGCTGCCGGTTCGCGACCTGGAAGCCATTGTGCTGACCCACGCTCATCTGGATCACAGCGGCTACCTGCCGGTGCTGGTGCGCAACGGTTATCGCGGCCCGGTGTATGCCACGCCAGCCACCTGTGAGCTGGTGAAAATCCTGCTGCGCGACAGCGGCCGTTTGCAGGAAGAAGAGGCCGAGTTCGCCAATCGCCATGGCTTCTCCAAACACACCCCGGCCTTGCCGCTGTACACCGAGCAAGACGCTGAGCGGGCATTGAAACTGCTGCGGCCGGTGCAGTTGCACCACCGGGTCGAGATTGCCCCGGGGATGAGCATTCTGTTGCGCGGTGCCGGGCATATTCTGGGCGCAGCGACCGTGGAAATCGTCGCTGATGGCATGACCCTGGTGTGCTCCGGGGATCTGGGGCGGCCGAACGATCCATTGATGTTTGCCCCGGAGACGATCGAGCAGGCCGATTATCTGCTGGTGGAGTCGACCTACGGTGACCGTCGACATCCTGACGAGTCCCCGGAAGATCAACTGGCCGAGGTCATCACCCGTACCGCGTTGCGCCATGGCATCACGCTGGTGCCATCGTTCGCGGTCGGTCGCGCGCAGTTGCTGATGTACCACCTGTATCGCTTGCAACAAAAACACGCGATTCCCGACCTGCCGATCTACCTCAACAGCCCCATGGCCACCGACGTCACGCGGTTGTACCAGCGCTTTCGCAGTGAGCATCGGTTGTCCCAGGAAGAGTGCGAAGGCATGTGCCATGTCACGCGTTTTGTGCGCTCCACCAAAGACTCCATCGACCTGGATCAGCAACGCACACCGGCGGTGATCATCGCCGCCAGTGGTATGGCCACTGGCGGGCGGGTGCTTCATCACCTCAAGGCGCTGGCGCCCAACCCGCTCAATACGCTGTTGGTGCCGGGTTTTCAGGCGGGCGGTACCCGCGGCGCGCAGATCATCGCAGGCGCCCCGTCGGTACGTATTCACGGCAAAGACGTACCGATCCGGGCCGAAGTGGTGCCGATGCAAACCCTGTCCGCGCACGCCGACGCCGATGAAATCATGGCATGGTTGCGCGGTTTCAAGCGGCCACCGAAACACACCTATGTGGTACATGGCGAACCCAACGCCTCGGATGTATTGCGCCGGCGCATCAGCCTGGAGCTGGGCTGGTCGGTCTCGGTGCCGGAGTACCGCGATAGCGTGGAGCTGACGGGGCCTCTTTAGTGCTCTGGCCACTATAGAAAAGGGGCTCTAAAAAAAGCCCCTGGCCGATTTGTTTCGCCACGCGAGCCGTCTATTTCGAGAACTTTCGTGCCCCGGCCACGCAAAGAATCACCACCACGGTCACCCCCAGCATGGCAACGCTGACCTGCTCATGCAGCAACGTGGCCGCCAGTGCCAGGCCAAAAAACGGCTGCAGCAACTGAAGCTGGCCGACGGCGGCAATCCCGCCCTGCGCCAGCCCGCGGTACCAGAACACAAAGCCAATCAACATGCTGAACAGCGACACGTAAGCCAGGCTCAACCACGCAGGCGGGGTAATTGCCGAGAGCGAAGGCGGGGCCAGCAACCAGGTCAACGGCGCCATGACGGGCAGCGACAGCACCAGCGCCCAGGAAATCACCTGCCAGCCTCCCAGAGTCTTGGAAAGCTTCGCACCTTCGGCATAGCCCAACCCGCACGCCAGGATCGCCAGCAACATGAGAATGTCCCCCGCTGGAGAAGCGGTCAGGCCCTGGGAGACGGCAAACCCCACCACCAGCAGGCTTCCCAGCACCGAGAAGAACCAGAACACCGGCCGGGGACGCTCGCCACCGCGCCAGACACCGAACGCTGCGGTGGCGAGTGGCAACAGGCCAACGAAGACGATGGAGTGCGCAGACGTCACATATTGCAGCGCCAGTGCCGTCAGCAGCGGAAAGCCGAATACAACGCCCAGGGCCACGATTGCCAGGGACGCAAGCTGGCGCTTGGCAGGCCGTTTTTCGTTGAAGAGCAGCAGCATGCACAGCGCCAGAATGGCAGCGATACTGGCCCGGGCAACCGTCAGAAAGACCGGGTCGAATTCCAGAACGGCCAGCCGTGTCGCAGGCAGCGAGCCGCTGAAGATGAGCACGCCGATGAAGCCGTTGAGCCATCCGCTCGCAGTCTTTTCCGTGGTGTGGTGTTGCAGGTTCGATGCGCGTTCCATTGAGAGTCCCCTTTATGCAACTTGCATGGGAGGCATCGTATGGACGAAACTCGATACAATCAAAATATTGTCATGGATACACCTGCACATGCCTCGTTCACGCTACAAATCACTGGTGGATGCGTTTGCTACGGATATCCGTTCAGGACGCCTGTTGCCGGGCACGCGCTTGCCGACGCACCGCCAGTTGGCGACAACGCACGGGCTGGCCCTGGTGACCGCCACCCGTGTCTATGCGGAGCTCGAAGCCATGGGCCTGGTCAGCGGGGAGATGGGGCGAGGAACATTCGTCAGGGAAACGTCGTGGTCGCCAGACCAGGGTATCGACCAGCATGTCGTTGCCGCTGGCATGACAGACCTGAACTTCAATTACCCGGCGCTTCCCGGGCAGTCAGAACTGTTGCGCAATGCCCTGCGCCAGCTCGCATCGGCCGGTGATCTGGAATCACTGCTGCGCTACCAGCCACACGCCGGGCGCCAGCATGAACGCGCTTGTGTGGCGCGCCATCTGCGCGTTCGCGGCCTGACGGTTGAGACCGAGCAAGTGCTGATCGTCAACGGTGCCCAACAGGGGCTGGCCGTGACGATGATGGCGCTGTTGCAACCCGGTGACGTGATTGCCGCGGACGCGTTGACCTATTCAGGGTTCAAGGTGTTGGCCGAGGCACTGCACCTTGAAATCGTGCCCATTCCCGTGCTCGATCACGGGCCTGATCTGGAGGCGCTGGAAAGCCTGTGCCGGCATCGACGCGTGCGGGCCGTGTACACGATGCCGACCCTGCACAATCCGCTGGGATGGGTGATGAGTGCCGATCAACGGGAACACCTGGTGACGATTGCGCGTCGGCATGAGTTGCTGATCATTGAAGACGCCGCTTACGCTTTCCTCGCGGAGAATCCCCCCGCACCGCTGGCGGTACTCGCCCCCGAGAGGACGGTTTACGTGTCAGGGCTCTCCAAGAGTGTGGCCACCGGACTGCGCGTAGGCTTCGTCGTCGCCCCCAGCGAGAAAGTGCCCGCGCTGGAGCGCACCATCAGAGCGACTACCTGGAATACTCCGGGCGTGATGACGGCCATCGCCACCGCATGGCTCGACGACGGCACCGTCATGCAACTGGAAGCGGAAAAACGCCGGGACGCGCAGGCCAGGCAAACCGTGGCCGGCGAGGTACTGGCGGGGCTGCGGTGCATTCGCCATCCTTCGTCGTATTTTCTTTGGCTGCCCTTGTCGGAAGACGCACGGGCCGACCAGATCGCCACGGCGTTGCGGCGGGAAAACGTATCGGTTTCCACCGCCGAACCGTTTGCCACTTCGGCCAACGTCCCGCATGCGTTTCGTCTGGCGCTGGGCTCGGTGGAGATGGGCGCACTGCGCGAGGCGCTGGAAAAAGTGAAGTGGATGGTTGGGGCTTATTCGTAATAAGCCGAACGCAGGCTTCGCCAGCTGCTACAGAGTGTCTGTCGTGGCTGTGCAGATTTGACTCAAGTGCCGCTCTGAACCTGCTCAACGATCAGTTGGGCCAATACCCGTACTGGTTCGGTAAAACTTTGCCGAGCCCGATGGACGAGGCCGATATCACGATGGAAGGTGTGTTGCCCCAGATCCAACGCGCGCACCCCGGCGGGCCAGTCCTGATGGGTCGCCGTCTGCGGCACCAGCGCTACACCGACGCCATTTTCGACCAGCTTGATAATGGCCTCCAGTTCATCCAGCTCGCACACTTCACGCAAGGTGAAATGCATCTGCCGCAAGAAACGATCGACCTGCCTGCCGCCGAATGATGATCGGTCATAGCGAATGAAGGGTTGGCTGGAAAGCAGTGCTGACCAGTCTTCTCCGGGCACGTCGCGCGGAACGATCAGCCGGTAGGGCTCAAGGGCCAGAGTCGTCCAGCGCAGATCGCTTTGCAGCGAGAAGGGCGGGCGAATGATCACTGCCATGTCGATCTCGCCGGCATCCACCAGGTTGACCAACTCCATCGACAGACCCGGGATCACACGGGTTCGACATTGCGGACATTGTTGGTGAAATTTGGCGAGCGCATCTGGTAAGTACGAGCGCTGCACGGAAGCGATGGCGCCGATGTTCACCAGAACGCTGGCTGGCAGCCCAACCGTGGTGGACCCCAGATTGTCATAAAGGCGAAGCAGCTCCTGCGCCTGCAGAAGTATCTGATGCCCCATCCTGTTCAAGTGAGCCGAGCGGCCTTTGCGGTCGAAAATCTGGAAACCCAGCTCGGCCTCCAGACGTTGCATCTGGGCGCTCACCGCAGCTTGGGTCAGCCCGATCCTGTTGCCGGCAGCGGCAAAGGTGCCTTCCCGCGCAACGGCGATGAGTGTTTTCAGTTCTTTGATCATTCACAAATATTAATTGTGTTTCTAAGAAATATATATTGATTTTTTTGCTTGGTCTGCGGCTCTACGATTGGCTCCGTAATCAAAAACAAAACCGATAAAACACCTTGATTGGAGTTCCGATGAGCCTTTCTCCTTTTCACCTGGCGATCCCTGTTTATGACCTCGCGGCGGCACGCACCTTTTACGGTGAAGTGTTCGGGCTGCAAGAGGGGCGCTCCAGCACGCAATGGGTCGACTTTGATTTCTACGGTCACCAACTGGTTATCCATGAACACCCCAAAACCGCTTCTCAGGAGAGCGTCCATAGCAATCCGGTAGACGGGCACGACGTCCCCGTTCCGCACTTCGGCATCATCCTGGAGTGGCAGCAGTGGGAAGCCCTGGCCGAGCGCCTGAAGTCCTTCGGCACCGAGTTTGTGATTGAACCCTACATTCGATTCAAGGGGCAGGTCGGCGAACAAGCCACCATGTTTCTGTTCGATCCGTGTGGCAACGCACTTGAATTCAAGGCGTTCAAGGATATGAGCCAGCTCTTCGCCAAGTAATAAAAGTAACGGCACAACGTTGTTGTGCCATTCGATTTCAAATGAGCTGGAAGCTCATGACTCTAGCAACTGCCCTGTAACGCAGTCCTTTCATTCCAACAAAAAGGCTAGACATGAAACGTATCCCTTTGGTTTGGCAAATAGTTGCCGGGCTGTTGCTTGGCGTGCTCGTCGGTTGGTACTTCAATACACACCCGCAATATCAAGGCTGGATCAGTTCTGAAATCCTCAAACCCCTTGGCGATATCTTCATCAAGATGATGAAGATGGTCGTTGTTCCCATTGTGTTCTGTTGCATGATCCTGGGGATTGCCGGCGGCGGTGATAACAAGTCTTTTGGGCGCATGGGCGTCAAGTCGCTGGGGTATTTCTTCGCGATTACCGGCCTGGCCATCGTGATGGGACTGTGTTTCGCCAATATGTTCGAGCCCGGCACAGGCACTGATATTTCGGGCATTTCCCACAGCACCGCTTCGGTCAACATGGAGCCTTCGAAGGGCGCACTCGTCATCCTGCAGAACATCGTTCCCGATAACGTTTTTGTCGCGATGTCGGAAGCGAAGTTGCTCTCGGTACTGTTCTTCGCCGTGCTGTTTGGCCTGGCATTGAACTCGCTCCCCAAAGAAAAAAGCGCACCGGTGGTGGCGGTGGTTCAAGGCATCTCTGATGCCATGTTCAAGGTCGTCAGTATTGTCATGGCTTATGCGCCGATTGGGGTATTTGGCATGATCGGCGCTACCGTGGCGACATTCGGTTTTGCCTCTCTATTGCCTTTGCTCAAGTTGATCGGTGTGGTTTACCTGGCACTGATTGTCTTTGCGCTGGTGGTGCTGGGCGGTATTTGCTACCTGATTGGCGAGAATATTTTCAAACTGATCAAGTACTTCCGTAATGAGCTGATTCTGGCGTTCTCCAGCGCCGCCTCGGCGTCGGTCATGCCGCAGCTGATGAGCAAGCTGGAACACTATGGCGTGCCGCGTCGGATCGTCAGTTTCGTGGTGCCGGTGGGGTATGCGTTCAATCTGGATGGCGCGTCGATCTTCCTCGGCGTGGCGACGATTTTTGTCGCGCAACTCTATGGGATCGACCTGTCGCTGTCCCAGCAGATACTGCTGGTGGTGACGATGGTGCTGACGTCCAAAGGGGCTGCCGGCGTCCCCGGATTCGCCATCATCATCCTGTCCGCCACCCTGGCATCGGCCGGTCTTCCATTGGAAGGGGTCGCACTGATTGCCGGCATCTTCCGGATTATCGACAGCGGCACCACCACCCTGAACGTGCTGGGCAATGCGATTGCACCCCTGGTCATCGCCAAGTGGGAAAAGGTCAACATTGAGCCTTCGGGCGTTGCCCGAGTGGTGCAGAAAACCTGATCACCATCCTCCAGTAAAACGCAATTCCCTGTGGGAGCGGGCTTGCCCGCGAAGGCGGTGTGCCAAGCGACATTAATGCCGACTGACCCTCCCTCTTCGCGGGCAAGCCTGCTCCCACAGGTTCCGTGCAATAACCCGTGTCAGTTACTTATCAGGAGTCATGCAATGAGCAGTCTTACTTACGTTCAGGAATACAACGCAATTGTCGACGTACTTAACCAGTACAACGAAGGTGGTGCGAAGGCCGACAGCGCGTTGATGAAGCCCGCCTTCAACGAGCAGGCCACGATGTTTGGTGTCGATGGCGACAAGCTCGTCGGCGGCGCGATCCAGAATCTCTACGACGTCATCGACAACGTGTTCCGTCCGTCCCCGGAAGCCAAAGCCGCCATCGTACGCATCGACATCGTCGGCACGGCGGCCAGTGCGCGGGTCGATACCGACAACGTTTCGGGGTTGCGCTTCACCGACTTCTTCAACTTGTTGAAGGTAGAAGGCAAGTGGACCATCGTCAGCAAGATTTACCATACCCATCCGAGTGTCTGATCCCTCGGGTGGATGACGCTACCGTTTGAAAAAACCAGGAGAGTCCTCAACACCGAGGACTTTCCAATTAATGTCAGACTCGACGCACTCCTTGTAGCAGCTGCCGAAGGCTGCGTTCGGCTGCGAAGCAGTCGTAAAATCAGAAACTGCGGCACGTCAGGCAGACCGCGTTAGCCGGATTCACGACTGCTTCGCAGCCGAACGCAGGCTTCGCCACCTGCTACAGATCGCCCGGCAGCTAGCGTATTCAGCGAATATTTGCTTAAGTCCTGCTATCGCAGCCACACGAGTGCGGTACTTCAATCCCTGAAGGTCGTTTCAACCAGAGAATCCCATGACCCCTCGATTCCCGCGTTTCGCCGCATTGCTCGCCATCCTCTTGGTCGGCACCTTGCCCAGCGCCCACGCCGTCGAATACACCCAGGTGAACACCACCGCCAGCAAGATCTCGTTCACCTATAGCCAGTTCGGCTCCAGGGCGTACGGCACGTTTGGCAAGTTCGATGCCACGGTCGATTTCGACACGGCGAACCCCACTGCGGCCCATGCCAGGCTGACTATCGACCTTGCCAGCATCGACGCCGGCAGCAGTGATGCCAATACCGAGCTGCAAAAGCCTGCCTGGTTCAACACGACGGACTATCCGGTGGCGACCTTTGAATCGACCGGGGTGAAAGTCTTGGGCAACCACCGCTACTTGATCACCGGCAAACTTAACCTCAGGGGCCTGACTCGCGAGTTGCAGGTGAAGGTGCTGTTGAAACCGGAACATGCCATCGGGGTCTTCGATGGTGACATCATTGTTAAACGTAGTGACTTCAAGATCGGAGAAGGGGAGTGGGGCGACTCGGTTGTCTCCAACGACATCAACATCCGCTTCCGCATCGTCGCGCCAGAGCGGTGATTTTCCTGTGAGGGGCTCGATCTGTGACAATGGCGGGGCTGATGCTCAGTAAGCCTTAACCCGGAGTCAACAACGCAATGCCCCAGCTCACCCACTTTGCCACTCCCTGCCCGGAGCCCATCAACAGCCAGATTCTGCAGATGGTCGTCGACAACCTGACCGACATCAGCATGGTAGGCATCGCGCCGAGCAACCCGTTGTACAACGTCTATCAATACGCGGTGGGCTACGAGGTTCATCTCTACCTGGAAGCGCTCGGCGGTGCCAAAGGCATTGCGGTCGAATTGATCGTCGCCACCGATGACGCAGCCCCTGAGAAGGTCATCGGCTTTGCGCTGTACCTGCCGGTCAAGGACGATCCCGAGGCGTGCGGCATGGCGTACATGGCGGTGCAAGCCAGTCACCGTCGGCGGGGCGTAGCGCGGGCGATGCTGCAAGACATGCTCGGCCGCTACCCGCATGCCGAACTGACGTGCACCGTCGCCAAGGTGCCCTGGTTCGAATCGATGGGCTTTCAAGTGCTGGGTGTGCGCGGTACTCAGGTGCTGATGAACACCCGCGATCACGGCACTGAAGGCTTGATGGGCTTACTGGATGTCACGTCGATCTACAGTTCTGTGGAGGTGCGGCAGATACATACGTATCTGCTGCAAAAACACGGCAAGCGGGCAATGATCGATGCAGAGAAGCAACGTGACCGGCATCTCGACCAGATGACGCGCAACGCCAAGGCGTTTGTGCTGGATCGTTTGAGCAAAGACGCCGTGCACGGGGCTCGTCCCGTCTAGACTGATGAGTCCTTTCGGGCTCGCAGGCTGGCCGAGGCGTGATATTCTGTCGCATTAACTTGGTTTGACTTATTCGGTTCGTACGTCCACAGACGTGCGACAGAATCAATGTCGCTCAAGTAACTGAGCCAATAATGATAAAAAGTCAGTGCACGAGGGACATATAACTGAGGTCGATGGAGTCACGTCGGCCTTGTGTGCCCACCTTCAAACTCTTGTAAATGCAGGAACCCACGGCACGCTGCCTGCGTATCCGTGAACCAGGGTTACTCATGGTCGGGAATTGGAGGCGGATGGCGTTTATCATAGGTGCTACAGATGTTTAAGAAACTGAACACGGCCCTGCTGGGGCTGGCTTTGTCGATGGGGATCACGTCCGCCTACGCGGAAGAGGCAAAGAAAGTCGATGTGCTGCTCATTGGCGGCGGCATCATGAGTGCAACGCTGGGTGTGTGGCTCAATGAGCTGGAGCCCGACTTGTCGATGGAAATGGTCGAGCGCCTCGACGGCGTCGCCCAGGAAAGCTCCAACGGCTGGAACAACGCCGGTACCGGTCACTCCGCTTTGGCCGAGTTGAACTACACCCCGGAAGACGACAAGGGCAATGTCCAGATCGCGAAAGCCGTTGAAATCAACGAAGCCTTCCAGATCTCCCGTCAGTTCTGGGCCTGGCAAGTTCAGCAAGGCGTGCTGAAGAACCCGCGTTCGTTCATCAACTCCACTCCGCACATGAGCTTCGTGTGGGGCGATGACAACATCAAGTTCCTGAAGAAACGCTACGAAGCCCTGCAAGCGAGCCCGCTGTTCGCCGGCATGCAGTACTCCGAAGACCCGGCTGTGATCAAGAAGTGGGTTCCGCTGATGATGGAAGGGCGTGACCCGAACCAGAAAGTCGCGGCCACCTGGAGCCCGATCGGTACCGACATGAACTTTGGCGAGATCACCCGCCAGTTCGTCGCGCACCTGCAAACCACGCCAAAGTTCGACTTGAAACTGTCTAGCGAAGTGCAAGACATCACCAAGAACGCAGACGGCAGCTGGCGCGTCAGCTACAAAAACCTGAAAGACGGCACCAAAACCGAAACCGACGCCAAGTTCGTGTTCATCGGCGCAGGCGGCGGTGCACTGCACCTGCTGCAGAAGTCCGGCATTCCTGAAGCCCAGGAATACGCAGGCTTCCCGGTTGGCGGCTCGTTCCTGGTCACCGAAAACCCGACTATCGCCGAGCAACACCTGGCCAAGGCCTACGGCAAAGCCTCCGTTGGCGCACCGCCAATGTCGGTTCCGCACCTCGACACCCGTGTTCTGGACGGCAAGCGCGTCATCCTGTTTGGCCCATTCGCGACCTTCAGCACCAAGTTCCTGAAGGAAGGCTCGTACCTGGACCTGCTGACCACCACCACCACGCACAACGTGTGGCCAATGACCAAGGTCGGCATCAAGGAATACCCGCTGGTCGAGTACCTCGCAGGCCAACTGATGCTGTCTGACGAAGACCGCATGAACGCCCTGAAAGAATACTTCCCGAACGCCAAAGCCGAAGACTGGCGCCTGTGGCAAGCCGGCCAACGCGTGCAAATCATCAAGCGTGATGAAGCCGCTGGTGGCGTGCTGAAACTGGGCACCGAGATTGTTGCTTCTGCTGACGGCACTATTGCTGGTCTGCTGGGCGCATCGCCAGGCGCTTCGACTGCTGCGCCGATCATGCTGACCGTGCTGCAGAAAGTGTTCAAGGACAAGGTTGCGACCCCAGCCTGGCAGGAAAAGCTGCACCAGATCGTGCCGAGCTATGGCACTCAGCTGAACAGCAGCCCTGAGAAAGTGGCTCAAGAGTGGGCTTATACCGCTAAGGTACTTGAGCTGACTCCGCCGCCGGTGATTGGTCAGGTGGCGGCTCCGGCTGCTGCTCCGGCTGCTCCGGCTAAGGCGCCGAAGGCTAATGCTGCGACGGATATGGCTTTGTAAGTAGAAGCGTAATCGGAAAGCCCACTGGATCGGTGACGGTCAGTGGGCTTTTTTGTGGAAATTGGTTTTCTGCAAGGGCCGATTCATCTCGGCGTAACAAAGGGGCTGAATCTATTTTTCTGATTCGCTCGGGCAATCAGGCAGGTTGGGACCAATCTCGATCATGCCAGCGGAAACAATGGGGACACCGCTAAAGCCCATCAGTGAGCCCGGATTTAATCCGGCGCTTGGTTTCCATAGTGCGTATATTCGATGTCTTCGTCGACGAACCTCACCTCAATAAACAAATCAATCCACATCCTTTATCTCTAGATCTTTTTCTGATTAGGAATTTTTCTAAACGGGGACTAACTCGGTCACAATTGGCTATTAGAATTGTTTATTATCTCGCCTGCGCTGGACGACCTCCGATAAGGTGCTCGCAAAGCGGTTAATAATAACTTGGCTGGCTACGGATTTTCCTTGAAAGGATTCTACATGATAAAACGTTTAACTATTTTCGTCGGTTTTTTACTCATTGCGGTATTAGGGTATACGGCAGTTATGGCCCGCTTTGGTGGAGGGCCTGCCCCAACCGCGGAGTTCGATCAGTCTGAAAAACACGCTGATGTTGTAACCGTCAATAAGCAAGAAAGGCGCATGTCGTTATGGCGCGAAGGAGTGATATTGGCCGAATATCGTATAGCTCTCGGAGCTGCCGCGGATGACGGCGCAAAGCAACGAGAGGGGGATGAGAAAACGCCTGAGGGACGTTATTTAATCGACTGGCGCAATCCAAAATCAATGGCGTACCTTAGCCTGCACATCTCATACCCGAATCCAGCGGACGAGGCATCAGCTCGTCAAAATGGATATGCGCCAGGCGGTAACATTATGATTCATGGTCTGCCCAACGGATGGGCGTGGCTTGGACCGCTTCATCATCTATGGGACTGGACGGATGGTTGCATTGCTGTAACTAACAGCGATATGCGAAAAATCTGGACGTTGGTGCCTAATGGAACGCCAATTGAAATCAGATAGGACGAAGATAATAGTGCGCTTCTTGTATGTGTCCCGTATCAAGTATTGGCTACAACAAAAAAAGGGACAGATTAATCAAAGCCCTTTACCGAGGGGCAAGCCTCTCGGTAAAGGGCTGAGTGATTACTTGGGGGGAACGAAGTTATCCAGCATTCGATTTACCGCCAGTTCCCTCAGCATGATCACCTGCTGAAGCGCCAGCAGGGTGTTGCGGTGGGGGCCCTCCACC
Source organism: Pseudomonas sp. B21-015 (assembly GCF_024749285.1). Taxonomy (NCBI): domain Bacteria; kingdom Pseudomonadati; phylum Pseudomonadota; class Gammaproteobacteria; order Pseudomonadales; family Pseudomonadaceae; genus Pseudomonas; species Pseudomonas sp. B21-015. Next base: position 4,152,234 of record NZ_CP087196.1, on the reverse strand, counting down.
GATGCAGCAATGTCGCTGGCCATGACACTGGCCGACGCCAGGTTCTCGCACGTTTGAACCAGCAAGGCTTCTTGGTCGACATTCGGGGCAACCATATACAAGGTGCTGGGTTTGCGTGGGGTGTTGTTCATGATCGCCGCCGGGTTGAGGTAGAAATCGAGGGCGCGCTCGGCGGCTTCGTTGAGCTTTTTTGAGTCGAGGGATTCGTACGGGGATGCCGGATCGGTGTCCGGTGGGTTGGGTGTAACCTTGAACATAGTCTTTATTTCCTGAGTGATGCAGCCACTTCCTCGCTACTAATACGAGGGGTGGCGGCTGTACGCAGGTTAGTAGACCGGGGAAAAGAAGAAAGCCGGCGAATTCTGTCTTAACCGTAGGTCGCGGCACAAGGTCTTGTAGCCTTCGGGACGTAACACCGAGTGTCTTTAAACACGCATCATTGCATTGGCGAGCTGCTCGGCTTTATTGCGCAATTCAATGAATTTTTCGTTTAACTCGACATGACCAGGCCTCCAGAAAAGGAGGCCATCGTCATAGATTTGACCAAGAATGAGATCATCCAGTGAGCCCATTCCGCCATAGTAATCAGGATCCGAAAATAGCTCACTCGGTCGAAGGGACGGATGCTTTGCTGCCCAAGCGGATCAGTTCATTGGAGAAGCACAGGCCGACGATGATCAGTGCCGCTCCCGCGTACAGGCTTTCGCGCGGTACTTCATTGAGCGCCACAAACGCCAGCAGCGCGGCGAACAGTGGCTCGGTCAGCTCCAGCGCTTGCACTTGGGATGGCTTGAGATACTCGATGGCCTTGGTGGTGCAGAAGAAGCCCAGGATTGTCGGCAGCGTGGCCAGCGCCAGCAGCGCGGCGATCGCCAGCGGCGACAGCTCGCCCATCGCGAAACCATCGGCCGCAGCCGGCATCAGCAGGTACAGGCTGCCAAAGAACAACAATTGTCGGGTGAAGTGCAGCCCCCCCGACACGCCCATACGCTTCATGGCAACCGAAAAGGCCCCATAGCCGCAGCCGGCCATGGAGGCGAGCGCAGCACCTTGCAGGGTAAAGCCCTGCTGCAGGTCGCCGCCGAAGATCACCGAGATCCCAGCGATAGCCAGTGCGGCGCCAACGGTAGCGTTCGCGGTGATGGCATCCTTGAGGAAAATGCGCCCCAGAATGATCGAGGAAATTGAGGCACTGGCCATCAGCACCACCACCACACCTGCCGCAGCGTAGTGTCGATAGGCGGATGTTTCGAAATGGAACAGCACAAAGATGCCAAGGAATGCGCAGATAGCCGCCTGAGTCCATTTGGTCGACGCCGCCGCACGCTTGAGGAAAAGCAGTAAGATCGAGAGAAGCACACAACCCAGTACGGTCTTGATGACAGCGACACTGCTAGCGGTGAAACCATTACTCATGAGTACTTTGCTGAGTACACCGATCGTTGCGTTCAGTGCCGCAGCGGAGAGGGCAAATATGACGCCTTTGCTGAAAGTAGATTGCATTGATGGCGATCCCTGTCGCTGAATTGTCGTTCGATAGAATGCCGCCCTACATCGACGGCGCAAAGTTTGAGGATACGAAGATTCCACCAACCCCGGTATTTATTGTGGCATAAGCTGTATCGCCCGGCAGGATGCCATTCGCCTTCTTGTCGCCGCCAAGGGAGACGTCAGAGGGCCTGGCCCTTGGCTATGCAATATGAGTTGACGAACGTTGCAGTGTGCTGCAAAGACTGACGTATGTCCGGTTTGGCTATTCCATGCCTGTTGGCAAATTGCTTGACCGCCGCTGTATCAAAACGAGTGGTCTGGATAAAGTCCAAGGCTTCGGGTTTTGTATTCAAAAACCGCGCGACGGGAGGAATACTCAGTAGCAACTTCAGCAATCGGAGTGAAAGGTAATGCTTGGGAGACTTTAATCCCAAAGGTTGTGCCACCTGTACCAGGAGTTCTCGCAAGTTGGGAGTTTGGTCATCAAGCGCCAGCAGTTCCTGGCCCACCATGGCAGGATCAAAAGCACAAACCGCCACCAGCTCAACCAGGTAATCCACGGTGACCAGTGGCAGCCAGTGCTCGGCGGTACCGGGCACTGCAGTCAGCTTTCCCTGCACAAGGTTGCGTATCAGCTCCACCAGTGGCTGACCGTCAAGGATATGCCCCGTGCGGCTGTGGCCACAAACCGTCGCGGGGTGGACAACGGTCATCTCCCCGCCCTTGGCGGACATGACCTCCAGGGTCGCAAAATGCGCCTCCAGCTTGCTCCCCTCGTAACCACCGACATGTCGGTAGACGGCAGGCCAATTCGTCAGCTCCGGATAACGAGGATCAATTCCGATGCGTTGCAGATGTTCATGATTTTTCAGCATGTAACCGCCGATCATCACTAACCGGCTTTTTTGCTCAGCCGCCAACAGCGCCACGCGCTTTGCCCCTTCCACATTCACCGCACGAGAATGCTCCACTGAAAGCCCCCAGGCGAAGTGGGCGCCTAGGTGGAATATGACGCTGGCGTGCCTTAGCACTTCTCGGTCAGCAAGACTCAGCCCGAGGTTGTCCCGTTCCAGATCGCCAGCTATGGCAAATACCCGGGTTGCGCACCCTCCCAAATTGTCGACTTGCTCCCGCAGTGCAGCTAGTCGCTCTGGGCGACGCATCAACACCCGAATGGTGTGACCTTTTGCACTCAGGTACGCCACCAAGTGTTGACCGATGAAGCCGGTACCCCCCGTGACAAAGCACTCCACGCTCATTTCCCTGCTCCTTGTTTAAGGTGAGAAATCAAGCGTAAACTATCGACCCCACTCTATAGTCAAGCGATGTTTTCATGAAAATCGGCGAACTCGAGGCCCGTAGCGGCGCCAGCCGCCATACGCTGCGTTACTACGAGCAAATCGGCCTGATCTCACCGCTGCGGCGAACTAACAACTATCGCGTTTACACAGCGCAAACTCTGCAGGATCTGGACTTTATCCAGCGCGCGCAAAGCATGGGGTTTTCCCTGGGGGAAATAGGCGAGATTCTGGATGCGCAGCGGAACAAGCTGATCGATTGTGCTGACGGCGCTAAGCTAATTGAAAAGAAGATGGCAGAAATCAAACAGAAAATCGCCAACTTCCAAAGCGTTTATCGGTATCTGGATGAAGAGCGTGCAAAGCTCGAAGCCAGTGCTGCCAAGCAACTTGAGCTTCAGCAGATGAACAACTCTTCCAACTGAACTGTCAGCATCTGGAAAACGGAAGCTGCAGCCTGCTTCCAGTTTCAAGCCCCCCCTTACGCATTTTCTAAAACCTTCTGGCCTGGCCCTGGACAGCAAGCGTCCGCCCAAAAGACCTTGCGTGGCTAAACGGGCGCCCACCTATGCGGCAGCAACTCGATAATCTCGCTCGGCCACTGCATTGGCAGTCGCGTGAGCACGCCCTTTAAATACGCATACGGATCATGGCCGTTAAGCCGTGCCGACTGGTTCAAACTCATAATCGCAGCCGCACGTTTGCCGCTGCGTAAGGAGCCCGCGAATAGCCAGTTTGAACGCCCGAAAGCCCATGGACGGATTTGATTTCCACATCAGTGCCCTCAAGAAACGGTTTTTTTACATACGTTAAGCCGAAGACGATGAGGGGCAATTGCCCCGTCTCGGGCGCTGAGGCGTTCAGGCGAGCGTCCGTCGTGTCTGAGAGAGCATACGCTCTCGTCCAACGGGGCTCTCACAGCTGAAGCGGCAACAACACCTTTCGTGGGCGCCAGAACCGGGGGAAAGCGCGCTAGGACGACTTCTGCTCCGCCACATGCGTGAGCAAATACGCAATAAAATGGGTGAGCTTTGGCAGCGGTCGCCGATCGTGTCGATGCACGATATGGATAGGGTGTGGCTCGGGTAAGTAGGCTTGCAGGACCGGCACCAACGTCCCGCTTGCCAGATCGTGGGCCACCAGAACTTCGGGCTGCAGCAACAATCCCGCACCGGCGATCGCTGCTATGCGCAGTCCGTTGCCATCATTGCATGTGAAGACTGGGTCCATCGGCAACTGCACCCCATCCCAACCTCTGAGTTTCCAGCCGTTGCGGCTGTTCCACACTGTGTGAGAAAGGCAGTGATGCGCGCTCAGGTCCTGTGGTGTCTCTGGACGGCCATGTCGGGCGAGGTAGTCCGGCGACGCACAGATCACCATGCGATACATGGTCAGCGGCCTTGCTATCAGGTCGGCATCGCCCAGTTCACCAATGCGGATAGCCAGATCAAAACCCTCGTCAATAAGGTCAACGACGCGATTGCTCAATTCCAGTTCAATGCGCACGAGCGGATATATCTGCTGGAAAGTCGCAGCCAGAGGAGCGATGACACACGAGCCAAAGGTGGTTGGAGCGCTAATGCGCAACGTGCCGGATGGCGAAGCGCGCAACCGTTCGATCGAGGTTTCGGCCATACGTACGTGTTCAAGCGCACGCTTGGCGTCTTCGTAAAAAACGCGACCAGCATCAGTCAGGCTCTGGCGTCGTGTGGTGCGCTCAAGCAAGCGCGCACCGAGGCGTCCTTCTAGTTCGCGCACATACTTTCCAACCATTACCGCCGATATTTCAAGCCGCTGCGCGGCCTCGGTAAAGTTGCCTCCCTCCACGACGGCAACGAAGGTTTCCATGGCACGTAGTTTGTCCATATTGCTAACTGTAGGTTCGTAGAGTTTGAATTTAGAGCACATTTATCACCTTATTGGTTCGATACACAATAGCGGCGTTCCAACCTGAATTCGAAAAGGAGTGTTCTATGAAGATCGTGATAATTGGCGCCGGTGGTGATGTTGGTCGTTCCGTGGCAGATGAACTTGCGCGTGGCGGCAAACACGAAATCATTCGCGTCGGTCGCAGCCAAGGTGACCATCAGGTTGACATCGCCAGTGATGACAGCGTGGAAGCGTTGTTTAAGAAGATCGGACAAATCGACGCCATCATTGCTACCGCAGGCAATGTAATCCTCGCTCCAATCGAAAAGATGACGGCGGTCGACTTCAACAAAGGCTTGCAGGACAAGCTGCTAAGTCAGGTGCGCGTCGCGCTGGTTGGTCAGCATTATCTGAACGACGGCGGGTCGATCACGCTGACCTCTGGCATCGCTGTCGATGATCCGATTGCGCAGGGCTCCAATGCCGCAGCGTCTAACGCTGGGATTGAGGGGTTCGTGCGTGCTGCTGCGTGCGATCTTTCACGGGGCATCCGCATCAACGCAGTTAGTCCGACAGTGCTGACGGAATCGATGGACCGGTTTGGTCCGTACTTTCCTGGCTACGAAAGCGTGCCGGCGATCCGTGTAGCAATGGCCTATCGACGCAGCGTGGAAGGCGTGCAGAGCGGTCGCGTATATCGGGTTGGTCATTGAATTAGAGGGCTCGCGGCACTCTGCCTATGCCCCAACTGCCGCGATCGATAACAGACATGTCCGGTTGAGCTATACCCTATCCTGATGTCAGGACACCCTGTCAGAGATGTCAGGATAGGGCCGGATGCGCGCTCAGGTCCTGCGGTGTCTCCGGACGGCCATGTCGGGCGAGGTAGCCCTGGGCGCGAAAAAATCCGTTTCTTGAGGGCCCCCTATAACCCCAGAATGGTAGGCCTTCCTCCATCCAGGCCAACGCAAAATAAGCGGCGAAGGTGTCACCTGAACTAATTTTCCAGGCGGTTCGTTCGGTAAGCCGAGACTCTGCTGATGTTCCCCTTGTCGTAGACCAAGGCTCCTAGAGGCCCCATCTTGCCTTACAAAAAGCGCCAACCTGCGCGCGCCATGCCTTCCTGGCGGGCGCATTTTTACCCTTTTTAGCCATAAGTGCACAATGAATAAATGGACTAACTGGTTGTACAACGGGACATTTACCATCTGCGCCTGAAGAGGACTGTTAACGAAGATATTAGTGACCCTTTAGGTCGTTTTCTGCCTCTCGCGATGGGCAGAAAACGGCCAGGAGCAGTCACTATTGGCTCTGTTAAAGTAGCGCTCTGAACACAACTCTCGGACGGCTTCATGGAACGATTCCATCCTCGTGGCATTGATGCAGACGGTTATATCCTCACTGTGCCCAACGTCGAGATGCAACCACAGTTTCAGGATTTACTGGTGGACGTTTGCATGACGCTCACGCGGTCAGAATCTCTGCTGGACGGGATTTATGTTTATGGCAGCGTCGCTAGAGGCGACGCCGTGCCGGGGGTTTCTGACCTGGACCTAACCCTTGTTCTGCACAGCCCTCCAACGTCGCAGGATCTCGAAATGCTCGAGTCGCAAAAGCGCACGCTGGAAAGTCGGCATACCGAAGTCATCAAGATCGATTTCGACATAGGTAGTCGTTCTGAAGTATTGGCGGCTGACAATCGATTGAGCTGGGGGTATTGGCTCAAGCATCAATGTCGTTGCTTATGGGGAAATGATCTGACCAGGCGCTTCGACCGGTTCAAACCGTCGCGTGATATCGCCATTGCCGTGAATGGTGACTTTAAATCCGTACTGACCCGGTATGCCGATCTTATCGATCAGGCGACCACATCGACGCAATCGCTACGCTTGCAACGAGAAGCCTCGCGCAGACTCATCCGGTCAACTCAAGTGCTTCGCTCTGAACAGGACCTGATGTGGCCGCAAACACTGGAAGAGCATGTCGAGCTGTTTGTTCAGCATTACCCGTGTATGAGAATGCAGATCTCTTTTTTCTTGTCCCAGGCAAGGAACCCGTACGCTAAGCCAAAAGAGTTTACGACTCAGCTCCATTATTTTTTGACCTGGATGGCTACAGAAACCGGTTAGGTCCGCTTTGGGTTGTGGATTCAACCGGTCGACGCGATAACCGACCCGAAGCAGCCGTTGAGATCTATTTGTTATCGCTTTATGTTGGTCGTTTTCATGGAGGATTCTGACTAATGGCACGCGTGGGTTTGATACTGACACCCGGTTTTGCGGACTGGGAATATGCTTTCATTGCTGGAACTGGGTCCCCGTTTTACGGGATCGACGTCAGATTTTTCGCCTCTGCTACGGGGCAGTTCCGCTCGCAGGGGGGGCTGGCTGTAACTGTGGATAGCAACTTGCAACAATGCCTGGACTGGAAGCCGGACGTTGTTGCCGTCATCGGTGGAATGGTCTGGGAACGTGCAGAAGCACCGGATATTCGAGACTTTCTTCATGCTAGTCGTTCAAGTGGAGCGACAATTGCCGGTATCTGTGGGGGAACGCTGGCACTTGCGAGGGCCGGGCTTCTCGACACGGTTGCTCATACCTCGAACAGCGCTGACTTCTTACAACAGAATGTCGTAGGTTATGAAGGGCGCACGCTTTATCGAAACAGTTCAGTAGCTGTGATTGCAGACCGCATCATAACTGCTCCAGGCTCTGCACCCGTTAGCTTTACCTGCGCAGTGTTCGAAGCTGCCGGACTATCTTCAGAGATCGTTTCGCAGTTCAGGTCATTGTTGGTAGCGGAACACGGGTAACCGCTCCTACATGTGTTCGAGTGTCCGTTTCTGGCCAAGAAGCGATCGCTAGAATCCACCCACCTGTTGCCTGCATGTTTACTGATACACATGATTTGGATGGAACCACTGATGATGAACTCCGAAGGAGGTACTAAAGCGCCTTGGCCTGCTAGCGAGCGGGATTGGGTGCAAGTGCGCAACTTCAACAAAAAGCTCGCCTGGTTACCGCGCTTTCGAATTCGCAATCGCATCACGCCCCGTGTGATCCAGGCGCTGCTGCGCGCCAGTCAAATGGGCGGCGCGGGTAAATTGCTCAAGCATGGGCTTAAGGCTGAAAGAAAGGTGATTAGTCTGGGCGGCGTTCCAGTGCCTGTACGCATCATTAGGCCGAGAGGTAAGGCGAAGGGCGTTGTGCTTGATTTTCATGGGGGCGGATGGGTAATCGGAAATGCGCAGATGAATGATGACTTTAACGTTGCCATGGTAAATACGTGCAACGTCACGGTCGTCTCCGTCGATTACCGGCTTGCCGTATCGACTCCGGTTGAAGGCCTGATGGAGGACTGCCTTTGCGCCGCTCGCTGGTTACTGAATGACGACTGTAGAGAGTTTGCTGATCTGCCCGTTATCGTCGTGGGTGAATCGGCAGGGGCTCATCTTGCTGCGGCAACGTTGCTGGCGCTGAAACAATGGCCCGGCTTGCTCCAACGGGTGAGCGGTGCGCTGTTGTATTACGGCGTCTACGATTTGGCGGGAACGGCGAGCGTCCGCGCAGCGCCCCCTGAAACGCTGCTGTTGGACGGTCCTGGCATGGTTGAGGCGCTTCGCATGCTGACACCGGGCTTGAATGACCAGGAACGCCGGCAGCCACCTTTGTCACCACTGTACGGCGACTTTACGGATTTCCCGCCTGCGCTCATGTTTGCCGGTGAGTTGGATCCCCTGAGAGACGACACGCTCGAAATAGCCGATCGGTGGTTGAAATCGGCACCTGTTGAGATGCACTTGTTACCGTCTTCTCCCCACGGGTTTATTCACTTTCCGACCGCGATTGCCGCTAGCGTGCTTGCGTACAGCCGTGAATGGATCACGGCTCGAATCGACGCATTAATTCACTGAAAATGATGTAGCGGATGACTGTTTTCGACAGCCAGCCTTCGGCAGCTCTTACGGTCACGTGAGTCACTCAGGCAACCCGGCCAGCCGCAGTCCATCAGCAAACCGCGCAAGATCGTCGGGACGTTGGATGGGGAGCCAGTCCTTGAGGTTAGAGACGCGCAAGGACGGATCCAGCTCATGCAAGCGCTGCATCGCCTGCTTCGCTTTGTCCATGCGTCCGCTGAGTGCATGACTGGCCGCGATCAGGGCAACCGATGCCAGGAGGCAGGGCAGGTTACCCAGCGCTTTTTCCGCCCAGGCAGAAGCGGCTTCGAAGCGTCCGGCGACGAAGTGTGCGAGCGCCATTCCGACCTGCATCCTGAACATTTCCGGATCCAGCGGACTCAAGCGAACGGCATGGGTCAACTGCTCGATGGCGGCGTCGGTTTCGCCGCGCAGTGCGCGCAGGATACCGCCCAGGAACCAGGCGGGGGCGAGGTTGGGGTTGAGCAGGCGTGCCCGGTCGAGCAGGGCAATGCCGCCATCGACATCGCCGGCGAGATGGGCAAGTGCATGTCCGCCTCGGGTCAGCGCCACCGCATCATCCCGGCCGAGCTCTACCGCCAGACGCGCAAGTCGTGCGCCCTCGGCGATTTCTCGAGGCCGATCGGTCATCCAGCCATTTAGCTTGCGCCAGAAATGGCACCAGGCTGCCATGCCATAAGCCGATGCGAACTCCGGATCGAGCTCGATGGCTTTGTAGAACAACGGCAGCGCTTCCTCGATGGCGTCGCGGGTGCCGTTGTGCAGTTTCGGCATTCCGCGCAGGTAATAGTCGTAAGCGTCCAGGCTTTCCGTCGGTTTGCGCTTGGCGCGCTCGATTTCCGCCCGTTCCAGTTGCGGCGCTATGGCGCCGACGACACTTTCGGCGATTTGATCTTGCAGCTCGAAGATGTCGTGGAGCATGCCTTCGAAGCGCTCCGCCCAGATATGCATCCCGGTCGTCGCGTCGATCAGTTGCCCGGTGATGCGTACCTTGTTCCCGGACTTGCGCACGCTACCTTCCAGCACGTAGCGCACGCCGAGCGTCTGGCCGACGCCTTGGACGTCCACGTCCCGACCCTTGTAGGTGAAGCTTGAATTGTGTGCGATGACGAACAGCCAGCGGATACGCGACAGGGCGGTGATGATGTCCTCTACCATGCCGTCGGCGAAATATTCCTGCTCCGGATCGCCGCTCAGGTTTTGGAAGGGCAGGACGGTAATGGAGGGTTTGTCCGGCAGGACGAGGGTGGGCGGAGGCGTTTGCTTCAGGTCCACGGGCGTGGGTTCTTCGCTGTCAGGCTGTCGCGTTTCCCCGTCCTCATCCACCTTGATCTCGCCGACGAAGCGGTAGCCCTTACGGGCGACCGTGCGCACCAGGCGCTGCTCCTCGCCGGTATCGCCGATGGCCTTGCGCACCGCATTGATGTGGCTGGTGATCGTCGATTCCGAGACGATCCGACCGCTCCACACGGCCTTGAGCAGGTCGTCCTTGCTCATGACGCGATCGCGGTTGCTGACGAGTTGCAGCAATAGATCGAAGACCTGCGGCCCGACCGTCACGACTTGCCCGCGCAAGGTCAGTTCCCGGCGCTGCTGATCGAGCACGTAGTCTTCAAACACGAATGGCAAGGTTAGAGTCCCCTGGTCGAGCGCCCCCGACTCCGTGTCCGAGCTGGCAATTGATAAGTGGTATCGAATAATACGACAGCGTGTAACCCGCTGCACCGTCCAAAAGGGATGCCCGTCGCACACGGTTTCTTTGGACGAAAAACCAAGCTTCCCTCAAGGCAAACCCAAGGCCGGTACAAGGACTTCCCTGACGCGCGCTGGCACTCTCGATCTACATCGACGGCAATGGTTGCCGTCCAGAAGCGGAGAGAAACCATGAAGATCGTCGTCATTGGAGGCACCGGCCTCATCGGATCGAAACTTGTGAATAACCTCCGCGAGCGCGGCCATGACGTGCTCGCAGCCGCCCCCAGCACGGGCGTGAACAGCATCACCCGCGAGGGCCTGGCCCAGGCGATGGATGGCACTGATATCGTCGTCGACGTGGCGAACGCGCCTTCGTGGGAAGACCAGGCCGTTCTCGATTTCTTCGAAACGTCGAGCCGTAACCTGCTGGCTGCCGAGGCGGCCGCTGGGGTTCGCCATCACGTTGCCCTGTCGATCGTCGGCAGTGAACGGCTGCCCGAGAATGGCTATTTCCGGGCCAAGGTCGCGCAGGAAAACCTCATCAAGGCGTCCGGCATTCCTTACACCATCCTGCGTGCCACACAGTTCTTCGAGTTTGTCGGCGGCATTGCGCAGGCGGCCACCGTCGGCGAGGAGATTTGCCTGTCGCCGGCGCTGATCCAGCCGATGGCGTCCGACGACGTGGCGGCGGCGCTCACCGATGTCACGTTGGCCGCGCCGGTCAATGGCACGGTCGAAGTCGCCGGGCCCGAGGCCATGCCACTCGACGAACTGGTCAGGCGCTTCCTGCGGGCTACTCAGGACGCGCGCAAGGTCGTGCCGGATGTGCACGCGCGCTACTTCGGTTCGATGCTCGACGATCAATCGCTGACGCCCGGCAAGAACCCGCGCCTGGGTGCAATCCGCTTCGAGGACTGGCTCGGTCGGTCGACGGCCCAGGCCGGGCGCTGAGGTTACCCAAGACACATCCCAAGACACATCAGGAAAGCGTCGGCCTGGTCACGGGCCGCGCGCTCACAACACCTACACACCAAGGAGCATTGCCATGTTTACCCGATATCTCTTGGCCGCCGCCTTTGCCGTGCTGTCGATCAGCGCAGCGTCGGCCGCCGAGCCGCCCGCAGGCAAGGTGACGGTCGTATTCGATCGCCCAATTCCCAACATCCCTGGCAAGAGCATGAAGGGCGTGGTGGTCGAGTACGGGCCGGGCGCCGCGTCGCCGGCCCACACGCATCCGAAAACGGCCTTCATTTATGCCACGGTCCTGGAGGGCTCGTTTCGCATAAAAGTCAAAGGCCAGCCGGAAAAGATCTACAACGTCGGCGAAAACTTCGTAGAGGAACCGGGCTCCGTGCACGAAGTCAGCGCCAACGCCAGCGACACGAAACCCGCACGCCTGTTGGCCGTGTTTGTCCTCGACACCGACGAAAAGGTGCTCGTTACACCTATTAAAAAGTGAGCCGATCAACGCGCTCATGAATGCTCGACAGCCCGGCGGCAGGCCAACTACCGCCCGTGGCTGCTGTAGTCCCAGGCATTGAACAGGAAATGAGAACATGAACGCGCTTCAGGAGAAGGCCGCCATTGCCACCGGCGCAAGCGTCGAGACCCCTGTCGTGGTGGCGCGGCAACGCAAGAGAAAGATGATCGGCATCCTGCTGTGCGTCGGTGCCGTGGTGGTCTTGGCTGGCGGATGGGTCGTGGCGTTTTCGAGCGGTGTGACCTCCACCGATAACGCTTATGTGCGCGGCGACCTCACCTCGCTCGCCGCCAAGGTTTCTGGCTATGTCACAGCGGTAGAAGTGGAGGACAACCAGAGCGTCCGGGCGGGTGACGTGCTGTTCCGGATTGACGATCGGGACTATCGCGCACGGCTTGCGCAGGCAGTGGCCAATGTCAGCGCTGCCGAGGCTCGCCTGACCCATGTCGATGCCGAAACCCAGCTTCAGCGTGCCCTGATTCGACAGGCCGAAGCCCAGCGCCGCTCGGCCGCCGCGCAGATGAATCTGGCGACCAAGACCGATGATCGCAGCCGCAAACTTATCGTCAGCAACGCGGTCAGCCAGGCGCTCGTCGATGAAACCGGCACGGCACGCTCCAGAGCCGAAGCGACGGTCTCGGCAGCTTCGGCAACGGTCGAGGCTCAACAACAGCGCATCGCCGTCCTTGTGGCCCAGCGAGAAGCTGCCGTTGCTGCCGTGGCGCAGGCACAGGCCGCGCGCGATCTCGCCCAGATCGATCTCGACAGCACCGTGGTACACGCGCCTGTTGATGGCGTTATCGGTAACCGTCAGGTCCGCGTCGGCCGGTTCGTTACGCCGGGCGGCGCCTTGCTCGATATCGTGCCGGTCAATGATGTGTGGGTCGTGGCGAATTTCAAGGAAACCCAGCTCGAGAATATCCGGCCCGGTCAGCGCGCGCGCATCACGGTCGACGGCTACCCCAACAGGCCGCTTGAAGGCGTGGTCGACAGCTTTGCGCCGGGGAGTGGGTCGGCGTTCAGCTTGCTGCCCACCGACAATGCAACAGGGAACTTTGTGCGTGTCGTGCAACGGGTTCCGGTAAAGATCCGGCTGGCCCACAACCCGTTGCCGGGCCGCATCGTGCCTGGCCTGTCCGCGCGGGTCGAGGTTGAGCAAGGGGGCGGCTCATGAACACGGTTGCCAGCGCCACGCGGAGCAATGCCAGCGCTACGACCGGTGTCCTGCTCATGGCGGGCATCGTACTTGCCACGCTGACGGAAGCGATCGCCAGCACCGTTCTGTCGCTCGGACGCAGCGACATCATCGGCGACACCTATGCCACGCCTGATGAGTTTGCCTGGTTGGATATCGGCTACATCGCGCTCAAGCTGATCGGGTTCATGACCGCCCCTTGGCTGATGAACCGTTTCGCTGCGCGTCATGTGATCACCGGCTCAACCCTGGTCATGGGCCTGGCGTGCGGCATTGCGGCCATCACCGCTCGGTTGGATCTGCTGGTTGCACTTCGGGTTATTCAGGGCTTCGCTGGCGGCACCTTGCTGGTCGGGGGGCAGGCGATCATATTTCGCGCTTATCCGCAGTCCCGTCAGCCAATCCTCCAGGCGCTGTTTGCCATGGGCTCCGTTGTCGCGCCCGCGACACTCGCCCCGGCGCTTCAAGGGTGGTTGATCGATAGCCAATCCTGGACATGGATCTTCTTCAGTGTTGTCCCGATTGCCTTGGCGGCTTCCGGACTTTTGCTGATCGCAGACGGCCCAATGCCCGCCAAGGTCCGGCACCGTCCGTTTGACTGGATCGGCTTCTCGCTGATCTCTGTCACCCTGTTCTGTTTCACCTACGTTCTTAGCCAGGGCAGCCGATGGGACTGGTTCGAGGAGCCTCGCATCCTGTGGCTAACCGTGATCGGTGCAGCTGCTTTGCTGGCTTTTTTCGGCCAACAAGTGTTGGCCAAAGGACAGGGGATGCTCGACTTCACTCTGTTCAAATCGAGCGATTTTTGCTTCGCCTTTATCGTCAGTTCTGTCGCCGGCGCCGCCTTGTTCGGCAGCGCGTTCCTGATTCCGGCGTTCGCCCTGTCGGTCCTCGGGTTCACGCCTACCGATGCCGGCCAGCTCCTGTTGCCCAGTGGCGCGTTTTTTGTCGGCGCGCTGCTCATATCTGCTTGGCTCATGCAGGCCCGCCGCGTTGCGCCGTTCGCCACCGTGCCCTTTGGAATCCTGATGATCATGGTGGCGATGTGGATGCTGTCCGGTTCTACCAGCGAAAGCGGCGCGGACGACATGATGGCGGCTATCCTGTTGCGCGGCCTGGGCCTTGGCTTCCTGTTTCTATCGATCACGCTGATCGCTTTCAGCCACCTCAACAGCCGGAACCTTGCTAGCGGAATAGGCCTTTTCAATACGGGTCGCCAGTTAGGTGGCCTTATCGGGGTCGCAGGGCTCCAGACACTGATCGACCATAACGTCGTCACCAATACCGTGGTCCTCGGCGCCAACGTCACCCCAGGAGGGGCCGCGGTCATCGAACGGATGACGACCACGACAGCCATGCTGGCCGCGAAAGGAATGGACGCAGCGGCCGCTGGCCGGGCAGCGACGAGCCTTCTGGGCCGGCTAGTGACAAGTCAGTCCACGGTGATTGCCTTCGACACAGCGTTCATCGCCGTGGCCCTGCTTTTTGTAATCGCCGCTCCCGTGCTGGTCGGCATCAAGGTCGGATTCTCGCGATACGAGAAAGTGCGCGCTTCGCGATCTGTAGCGTGAGGCAGCCCGGCCCGTCGGACATCGCTTGGAGATTCGGGGGCACAGCGAAGTCGGGGCCGGCCCGAGTCGTTCGTCGTTCTGGTGCGGTAGCATGATTGCATTGGGCGTAACGATCTCAAGCAGCTCTGCAGGCCAGGAGCCCACGATGGCCAAACGGTATGAACTCCCCGACACAGCCTGGGAATTGGTTGCGGACTCTTGAGTTGGCTGCGGAGTTTATTTTATTGCTCTTCCGTCCATTCATCCATTGCTCTTTCTTGCTCTGCCTCTACCTTGTTTTGAGATTGATAACGTCACGGCGCGGCTGTATGTCCGGTGTGTGAAGCGGCATTGCCAGTCGCTCTCTGTAACTTTGATTTCTCCTTCTTCAAACATTCATCCATTGCTCTTTCTTGCACTGTCGGTTGATAGAGTCCCGGCGTGGTCGTATATCCGGTACGTAAAGCTGCATTGCCAGTCGCTCCCTGTGACTTTGCTTTTTCCTCCTTCAAGCATTCATCCATTGCTCTTTCCTGCTCTGCCGATACATCGATTTGAGGTTGGTAGTTTTCCGGGGTGGCTATATATCCACTGTCGTCATAACGTGGCTCGTCGTTTTTAACGGTGCCATCCTTCAAGCGCTCCGATGAACTAGCAATGTCTCTTGAGCTGCGATCGTCTGTTTTAGTTTCAGTCGTCGCCTGGCTTGAGTTCTGGCTGGCAGGGGGGGCACTCGATGTACCGGTGTTTGCGGTGGGTGTATCACTAGCTGTGTTAGATTTCAGAGGGGGGGTGGCGGGAGCAGAGATAGTGTCGGCTCTAACTTTTGATTTGTTTTTCTTCGCTAATTTATTACTATTCTTTTGCATTTTTTTAGCCGTTGAAAAAGCAGTGTTTAGTTCTTTCTTGTTCTTTTTGATAAGATTGTCAATCGGAACATAGCTAATGATTTGGTTGGATTTTCTTTTGATATTTGAATTATAAAACTTCACTTGCTTCTGTGTTAGCTGAATATCCGCAATAGGCGATAACCGAATGAGGCCAATAATCGCCTCGCGAGCAATAGCATACGTAAGTTGATCAAAGCTGTAAGCAAAGCTATTGCTGGATTTTGGTATGGTAGGAGGTGGTGCCATTACTTCAATGGCGCTCTCATGCCTGGAGAGCATTTTTCCTGACGCTAAATCTTTATATGTGTAAACAACATTGCACTTCGATCGAATGCCGCTCCGGGCGTTACTTATAGATGCTGAAGATATTTCTGTGCTTATTTCAACGCGGCCACTGTAGTTTCCAAATTCGATAAAGCGAGCACTGTTATGGATTTCTTTCTGGGTCGCATTCTTTATAGCATTTCCCCAGTTTGAAATTTGTAATTCGCCTAAGAGGTTGTTGTCTGCATCTACATTTTCTTTGGTTTTTATTTCTGCAGGAAGCACAATAGTATCTACATTGTATGCAAGGTCGTAATAGTCAATGTCAGGAACAATGCTCTTGTTTCTTTCGCTTGATATTTCTGAGTAATTTCTTGTGTTGGCACAACTTGTAATTCCAAAAAAGCTAAAAGCCAGCACGAGTAAGGCAGTTCTTTTTTTTATCGACATGTTACTCTCCTATGATTGTTGAATAGGGGCTTGCTTTGTCGCTGGCACATAACAGTGATTAGACCGACTTCGGCGATAACGAAATAATAGAGGTCTCTAGATAAGTCTGCGCTGCCCATTCCCACTTTTTTTAAAAGTTCATATAAATCATAGGCCTATATTTCGCACCCAACCCCTTGGCTGTAATCGCGCGACTTCTGTTTTTTGACGTCAATACTCTGTTGGGTCAGGTTGATCCGCAGGAGTCGGTGAGGGCGTTGTTTTATTGCGATACGTAGTAAAAAGCCCCGTCCCATTTAAGTGGGGCGGGGCTTTTGTGTTTTTAAGATCAAAAAATCGCAGCCTTCGGCAGCTCCTACGTGTGGTGTTCGCGTGTCGTTCTAATACGTGCTCTGCGCAGATATTGCCGATACAAAACAATGCCTATGACAACCGAAAGCAATCCAACCCCCACATTACCAAAAAGCCAAATTGCAAAGTTTCGACTTTGGTCCGCATCACCCTCGTAGAACGGCCCAAAGTAGCCAGACACTGCCACGAATATCAAATTAAACGCTCCGACGGCCAAGGCAACAATAAGGATGATGAATAATACCCCTTTAACAATTTTCATATGACCTTCCAAAACTATATTTCCTTCGACTCGCGGTAGTCGGGTCAGCCCATTAGTCTACAGCCGCTCCATAGACACGAAGACTATGCCGGTCGGATAGACAATACGGTAGTGATCGAACGGTTACAAAAGATCGCAGCCTTCGGCAGCTCAGGGGGGGGATTTTAGGGGCAACCGCCCGAGGGCTCGCAGGCGCCTCCAGTGATATTGAACGCCTGCTTTTCCAGGCTCGTTTGTATCAACGCAGCCAATTGTCGGGTGGCAGGCGCCAAGTGTTCTGCTCCTCGATAAAGCACATAGCCGAGGGTCGGCAACGTGGGTAGACCGGCAATAACGGCAAGATGCCCTGGCAATCCAATGCGGGTTCGCACTGTGAGGCCCAAACCGGCCGCAACGGCCGCCCAGATGCCACCAACGCTGGGGCTGGTCAGCGCGATTCGCCAGGGAATCCGCGTCTCATCCAGTGCCTGGGTGGCCGCACTGCGCAACACGCAAGGGGCGTCGAACAGGATCAATGGCAGGGGGGAATCGTCAGAGCGGTTGAGCGATGACCTGTCACGAGGCCCGATCCAGTGCATCTGTGTTTCACCCAGGCGCGTGGCATAGGGGGACTTGTGTCCTGTGTCCCAAGACAGGGCCAGGTCCAGGCCACCGCTGTCGATCAAGGCGAGCAGTTCGGTATTGCGCGCGATCCTGACTTCGAGGCTCACCATCGGGTACATCTTGACGTAGCGTCGCAGAATGTCGCTGAGAAAGTGCTCGCCAAAGTCTTCCTGAAGCCCGAGGCGTACCGTGGTGGCGGTCTGACTTTCATGCAGTGTCTGGAAAATGCTGTCGTTCAGTTCAAGCAGCCGACGCGCATGACTGAGCAGGGATTCACCCATCGGCGTCAACACCAGCCCTCGACCGGATTTGCACAGCACCGGAGTGCCTACCTGTTCCTCAAGCTTCTTGAGTTGTGCGCTCACGGCAGAGGTTGAGCGATTGAGCCGATCTGCCGCTTTGGCAAAGCTGTTGAATTCCACACCGGTCACGAAAGTACGCAGCACATCAAGATCGAAGGTCGGATGGCGCATTGAATCATCCACTTATTCAGGACTGTGGGTGCTATTAAATCTGATATTCGGAGTGATCGCGACTTGATAGTTTTCCCCCGTCAGTTGGTTTTTCAGGAGTAGGCCCTTATGCCATTTGCACGTATATCACTGCACCGGGGAAAGTCTGCCGAGTATTTACAGGCCCTCTCGCAAGGGCTGCACGATGCGTTGGTAGAAAGCTTCGAAGTGCCGATGGCCGACCGGTTTCAGGTCATTCACCAACATGAAGCGGGCGAACTGATATTTGATCCAGGCTACCTGGGCGGTCCGCGCAGCCATGACTTTGTGCTGATCGCGATTACGGCCGGTCGCCCTCGAGACATCGAAACGAAACAGCGTTTCTATCGCAACCTGGTCGAGAAACTCAGCCGAGCGCCGGGCATCGATTCTGAGGATGTCATGGTGGTGATTACCACGACCGCGGCAGATGAGTGGTCGTTTGGTGGCGGACGGGGCAACTAGTTTTTGCTCTTAACGCTGTATTCCGTAAATGCGGGCCATCTGTGTCTATCGGCAGCATGGCCCGATTGATAGGGTCCGCATTCACTCTCTGTTGATGAGGCAACAATGGATCTTACCGCCATCCCCTTTGGGACTACCGATTGGTCGAAGATCGAATCTGTCGAGCACGCCGGTCAGACGGGCACGGCCTATTGGCGGACCTGCCAGTTTGGTTCGACGCGTGTGCGGATGGTTGAATACAGTCCCGGATATATGGCCGATCACTGGTGCTGGAGAGGGCATATCCTGTTGTGCCTGGAAGGCGAGTTACACACAGAACTGGAAGATGGCCGCCAGTTCACGCTGACTGCCGGAATGAGCTATCAGGTGGGCAACAATGCCGAGGGGCACCGGTCGTTCACCACCACCGGTGCGAAGTTGTTCATTGTGGATTGATGTGTCGGTTTTACGTCCGCTGGAAAAGAACGCAGACATCATCAGGCAGGATTAAATCGTCGGTCGTTTATATCGAATGGCGGTCTATGAACTTGAGTGCGACTCACGCTCTCGAAATCGTCAATGTTTTTAAGCCATTTGGCGTTTGAATATGCGCAAGCAGATGGGGTGTCAAAGCATCGTTGAGCGCATGAAGACAAACCGGACCAGAAAAGTTTATGGCCGTCAGAATAGCTTTGACTCTTTCCGGATCCGTATGGAAGACGTCCAATGCCAGCAGAGAACAGCCTTTATCCTGGAGTGCGCTCGCGGGATGAGCCCCATGTCCCCATTGAATGATGGTGGGGGCTGATCCTGCCAGGGGAAGGCTTCCGTCCTTCGGTATCGTTATTTGCCAGGACAATGTTCCTCGTGTCATAGGTTCGACATCCCCGACTATGTCGTGGCAGGAATCACTAATAGTGTGGATATCATCGGTCCGTGCAACCCATGTCGCCAGGCGCGCCGGCGAGTTGGGAGCAAGTTGATCAAGGCCGAACCAGCGAGGTCGGTCCGGGCGTTTGGCTGATGGGTCCACGGCAATCACTTCCAGGTAGAGCTGGGGGCCAAGGCGAAGCAGCCTGTTGTGGGTGCCCATGCGTGGATGGGCGCCGCCCGGTTGAAGGTCGACACCCAGCACCTCTGTGACGAACGCGCAGCCGGTATCGAGGTCCGGCGCCACGATAACAAGGTGATCGATAGTGCTTTTCATGCGCGCAGCTCCTTCATGAGACGTTCATCAACCGATTGTTGCGATCACCACTTGGCTTTAAAGCCCCAACTCCAAGGCCAGCAAGTCCGACAATGGTTGCGGGCGTCGAATCAATTTAGCTTGCCCTTGCTCGATCAACACTTCCGGCAACAGTGGACGGCTGTTGTAGTTGGATGACATCGAGGCACCGTACGCGCCGGTATCGTGCATGATCAGCAAGTCGCCAACCTGCGCTTCAGGCAGCAAACGGGGTGTGACACCCTGTTCATCCTGCGTAAAAATATCGCCGGATTCGCACAGGGGACCTCCCACTACACAGAGATGCTCCGGACGACTGACCGGGACACCCTGGGAGTCCAGCAAGGTCATGTGGTGATAGGCGCCATAGAGGGCTGGTCGCATCAGGTCATTGAAGCCGGCATTCACCAGGATGAAGTTTCGACTGCCTACTTTTTTTACCGCACGGACTTCGGTGACCAAACAGCCTGACTCGGCTACCAGGAATCGGCCTGGCTCGATCTCCATCCGTACCGGGTGAGCGAGAAAAGCCTCGATGTCCTGTTTGGCCTGGCGCCAGGCGTTCGCATAACGCTGGATGTCCACCGGCTCATCCCCCACACGATAAGGCGTGGAAAGCCCCCCGCCTATGGAGAATGCTTCGATATCGTGGTCGAGTGCCCTCACGGCCGAGACCATTGCGCAGCCCACTTGCTCAAGGTGCGCATAATCCACACCGGAACCGATATGCATGTGCAATCCCACCAGCTTCAGCCCGAATTGCCGAATCACGCTGAGCGCTTCTTGAACCTGGTCATGCCAGATTCCATGCTTGCTGTTTTCACCACCGGTATTGGTCTTGCGGCTGTGGCCGTGGCCGAACCCTGGATTGATCCGCAGCCAGACGCGATGGCCCGCAGACTGTTGGCCCAATTGACGGAGCATATCAATCGAGCCGGTATTGACCTCGATGTTCAGTTCGACGACACGTCGCAATGTCGCTTCATCGAACAGATCACAGGTCAGAACAATACCAGCCGGGTCACCGGCAGGGCTGTATCCAGCGAGCAGCGCCCGCTCGATTTCGCCCAGTGATACGGCGTCGATCCGCACGCCTTGTTCGCGGATCAACCGGAGAATATGCAGGTTCGAGCAGGCTTTTTGCGCATATCGAATGACATCGAAGCCTTGCAGTTGGTCGATGCGTGCCCTGATGGTCTGGGCGTCATAACACCAGAGCGGGGTGCCGTGCTGTCTCGCAGTCTCGGCTAATTGCAGGAAAACGGAATGATCGGGCATGGAGGTATTCAATCTGAAGTAAGGAGAGAAGCCATCATGTCGACCATTCAGCATTCAATAAAATATCTATTCTTTGCTGTTCGATTCGGTTTTGATATGGGTATTGATCAACTGGTGGAGGCCAGATGTGGGAATTTCCATACGGCATATCGAAGTGTTCCGCGCCATCATGCAGGCAGGGAGCGTCACCGGCGCGGCGCGTTTACTATTTACTTCCCAGCCCACGATCAGCCGAGAACTGGCGCGGCTTGAAAGTATCTCTGGCCTTCGGCTGTTTGATCGAGAGGGAGGGAGGCTAGTACCGACGGCTCAGGCCATTATGCTGCTCGAAGAGGTTGAACATTCCTACATTGGGTTGGAACGAATCAACAGCGTTGCACAATCGATCCGTCGCTTCGAACATGGCCAACTGAGCGTCGCCTGCCTTCCGATGTTGTCCCAGACCCTGTTGCCCAAGGCCTGTAAGCACTTTCAGCAACGGCATGTGGGCATAGGCTTGAGCATTGCTGCACAGGAATCCCCCTTACTGGAAGAGTCACTCAGCGCCCAGCGTTACGACCTCGGATTGACCGAGGGTGAGCATGTACCTCGAGGCACCCAAGGGGAATTGCTCTTTTGTTCCGACATGGTCTGCATACTTCCAGAGGGCCACCCTTTGCTGTCCAGGTCGCTCCTGGTAATGGAAGACTTTCGCGGTGTCGATTTCATCAACTTTTCGGGTCTGGATATCTATCGTCAGACGCTCGACGAGCACTTTCGCCGGGCCGGAGTCGATCGGCATACCGTTATTGAAACAACCAACGCCACATCGGTCTGTGCCATGGTCAGGCAACAGTTGGGGGTAGCGATTATCAACCCGCTGACTGCCGTGGAGGAGTCAGGCAGAGGATTGGCCATTCGGCCGATCAACGTGTCTATTCCCTATCGCGTTATGTTGATCAGGCCTGATTATCGACCTTCCTCTATCTTCGTCGACGCCTTCTGCAACTCGTTGAAGGATGAGGCGTTGTGTCTCGCCAATACTCTCGACAAGAGATTGGAAAGTGCCAATTGAAGAGTCGTAGCTACAAAAGATCAAAAGATCAAAAGATCGCAGCCTTCGGCAGCTCCTGCGGGGGCGGGTTTCGGGTCTGATACGGTTTTTTCTGGGCTATCTGCATCTGTAATGGAGTCAGCCTGCGGCTCACAATGACGGCACGGTCAGCAGTGGTGGCAGCCGTTGCGCCGCAATCTCATAACGTAGGAGGCCCCATGGGCAAGATGGCATTTTTCCTGGGTGGATTTCTGGTGTTGACCATTTTGATTGGTGCGCTTGCCACGATTTCTCCCGTTTAGTCTCTTCCTGCGATCCGCAAAAAGCACAACGCCTCCACACAGGGAGGCGTTGCGGGTTTTCAGTCAGCGTTACTTAAGATCAAACCGATCCAGATTCATCACCTTGACCCAAGCGGCCACGAAGTCTTTCACAAACTTCTCCTTCGCGTCGTTGCAGGCATAGACCTCCGCCAATGCCCTCAACTGCGCATTCGAGCCAAACACCAGATCAACACGCGTCCCTGTCCATTTGAGATCGCCGGTTTTGCGATCGCGTCCTTCAAACTCTTCATTGGCCTGCGACACCGGTTTCCATTCCACGCTCATGTCCAGCAGGTTCTTGAAGAAGTCGTTGGTTAACGCCTCCGGCTGCTTGGTGAACACGCCGTGCCGGGTTTGTCCGACGTTGGTGTTCAGCACGCGCAGGCCGCCGATGAGCACGGTCATTTCTGGCGCGGTGAGTGTCAGCTGTTGCGCCTTGTCGATCAGCAAGGCCTCGGCCAGTACGCGGTAGCGGGTTTTGAGGTAGTTACGGAAGCCATCGGCGGCGGGTTCGAGGAAGCCGAAGGATTCGACATCCGTCTGCTCTTGCGAGGCGTCCATCCGGCCGGCTGTGAAAGGCACCGTCACGGTGTGGCCGGCATTTTTTGCCGCTTGTTCGACCCCGGCGTTGCCAGCCAGCACGATCAGGTCGGCCAGCGAGATTTTCTTGCCATCAGCCTGCGCGCTGTTGAACTCGTTCTGGATGCTCTCGAGTTTCGCCAGCACGTTCGCCAGTTGCTGAGGCTGGTTGGCCTGCCAGGCATTCTGCGGGGCCAGGCGCAGGCGCCCGCCGTTGGCGCCGCCGCGTTTGTCGGAGCCACGGAAGGTGGAGGCCGCCGCCCAGGCGGTCGACACCAGTTGCGAGACGGTCAGGCCGCAAGACTGGAGTTTACTCTTGAGTGCGGCGATGTCGCTGTCGTTGACCAAGGCATGGTCGACCGCCGGGATGGGGTCTTGCCACAGGAGTACTTCGCTGGGCATTTCCGGGCCGAGGTAGCGGGAGAGGGGGCCCATGTCGCGGTGGATCAGCTTGAACCAGGCGCGGGCGAACGCATCGGCCAACTGATCCGGATTGGCGAGGAAGCGTCGCGAAATCGGTTCATAGATCGGGTCGAAGCGCAGGGACAGGTCCGTGGTCAGCATGGTCGGATTATGCCGCCTGGACGGGTCGTGAGCATCCGGAATGATACCCGCGCCAGCGCCACCCTTTGCTGTCCACTGGTTCGCGCCCGCCGGGCTCTTGGTCAGTTCCCACTCGAAGCCGAACAGGTTTTCCAGGTAGTTGTTGCTCCACTTCGTGGGGGTGGTGGTCCAGGTCACTTCCAGGCCGCTGGTGATGGTGTCGCCACCTTTGCCGCTGCCGAAGGTGCTCTTCCAGCCCAGGCCCTGCTGTTCCAGGCCTGCGGCTTCGGGCTCGGCACCGACGTTGTCGGCAGGGCCGGCGCCGTGGGTTTTACCGAAGGCGTGGCCGCCGGCGATCAGTGCCACGGTTTCTTCGTCATTCATGGCCATGCGCCCGAAGGTTTCGCGGATGTCCACCGCCGCAGCGACCGGGTCCGGGTTGCCTTCCGGGCCTTCGGGGTTGACGTAGATCAGGCCCATTTGCACCGCGGCGAGCGGGTTCTCCAGGTTGCGTTCGCCCTTGGTACGGCTGTCCTCATTTCCCCCCGACTCAGCGACGAGTGGGCCTTCGCCGGGTTCTTGCATCGGTTCTTTTTTGTCTTTTTCGTAGCGGGTGTCACCGCCCAGCCACTTGTTTTCCGAGCCCCAGTAGACGTCCTCATCCGGTTCCCAGACGTCTGGCCGGCCGCCTGAGAAACCAAAGGTCTTGAAGCCCATGGACTCCAGCGCGACGTTGCCGGTGAGTACGATCAGGTCGGCCCAGGAGATGTTGCGACCATACTTTTGTTTGATCGGCCAGAGCAGCCGGCGTGCTTTGTCGAGGCTGACGTTGTCTGGCCAACTGTTGAGTGGCGCAAAGCGCTGCTGACCGGAGCCAGCACCGCCACGACCGTCACCGACGCGGTAGGTGCCAGCAGCGTGCCAGGCCATGCGGATAAAGAGCGGCCCATAGTGACCGAAGTCCGCAGGCCACCAGTCTTGCGAATCGGTCATCAGCGCATGCAGGTCTTGCTTGACCGCTGCAAAGTCCAGGCTTTTGAACGCTTTGGTGTAGTTGAAGCCCTCGTCCGTAGGGTCGGACAGGGGCGAGTGCTGGTGCAGGATCTTCAGATTCAGTTGGTTGGGCCACCAATCGCGGTTCGTCGTGCCGCCGCCAGCGGCGGCGTGATTGAACGGGCATTTCGATTCATTTGCCATGTGTGCGCTACCTTTGGTCGTGTTCATCCGGCTATCCGGCCCGGGGTGGGCGCGCAATAGCGACGAGCGAAATCAATGACATAGGCTGCAGCCGTGCGATCGATTGATCGTCGTGGTCACACGGGAAGTCCGGATAGCGGCAATCGAGTTGCCAGCACGGTGGCCCACGGCAAGCCTAGTACGCTTTCTGACTCATTCGTATCTTTTCTCAGGTCTCAACCGGCCGGCTCACGCCAGCGCTCCAGTAAGGTTAGACGCCTATAAAGCAGTCAGCTAATAGGTGAAGTATTGGGGGGTGATAGGCATAGTCTTTTACCTGAGCCCTCGAGATGGAGCCGCTGTTACGAGTCTCTTTTATCCAGCGTCGGCAAAACGTAATCTGTCGCACCGACCTTTGGATGGAACCAAACCAATGCTGCTCACCCACCGCCCCGTCAGTGCTGAAGATGTGTTGACGATTTGCGACTTTCCTCAAAATCCCCAAGAGCTTTTTTTCATGTTCCCGAAGGCGCAGTACCCGCTGACGGAAGCTCAGCTGCGAGCATCGATTGCTCAACGCTCGGACTCAACGGTGGTTGAAGGGGATAATGCTGTTGTCGGTTTTGCTAACTTTTATGCGTTTGAGCGCGATGGCGTTTGCGCGATCGGCAATGTGATCGTTTCGCCCAAGGCTCGGGGGAAAGGTGTCGCGAGGTTTTTGGTGGAAACGATGGTGGCACTGGCGTTTGAACGTCATCGGGCAAGCGAGGTGCAGCTTTCGTGTTTCAACGAGAACACGGCGGGGCTGCTTTTGTATCCCCAGCTTGGGTTTGTGCCGTTTGGGGTTGAGGAGCGGGTGTCGCAGGATGGGCGCCGTGTAGCGCTTATACAAATGAGAAAGACTGGGGGGCTCTGAGTATTTTGGGGCCGGGATTTGTGCTGTTTATTTGGGCCTCTTCGCGAGCACAAACACAGAAACTTTCAGATCAGATCTGAACACCAACCGGGGTGGGCGCACGGGCAATGACGCAGAGAGGCGAGTGACGGAAGGTATCGTATGATGAGCCTTTTCCGTTGACCGCCACCCAAGGATCCACCCGATGTCTTTAAGCAAACGCGATCAGGCACACCTCGAACGCCGCCTGGTCGCCAGCCTGACCGAGGCGTGTGAAACAGCCAAAGCGGAAATAGTCGGGTTCTGCTGGCTGACCCATGAAGTTGATTACAACGCCTTTCCTTCCAGCCTGAAGGTGATCTGGGTCTTCGATACGCAGGCCAACAAGAATCAGGCGCTGGCGAGCGGGCAGGGCGAGCGCATGGTCGAACTGACGGCCGTGGCGTTAAGTGAAGCGGACGTTCTCGTCAGCCCGGTAGCGGCCCATGTGCAGTTTGATTCGGAAGAACAATGTCAGCGCGCCAATGCCGGCAACTGGCAGCAACGCTTGGCGCCCAAGCGCTCGACGCGGGGTTGAAGCGTGGCCAAGGACATCGAAAATCCGTGTATTACCGTTTGCCAGTTGAGCGGTGAGTTGTGTGTCAGTTGTGGTCGCACCAAGGACGACATCAGAAAATGGAAACGCATGAAGCGTCCGGAGAAAATGGCGGCGGTGCAACGTGCGAGTTTGCGGTTGAAGGGGCTTCAGAAAAGGTGAAGCCTGTGAAAAGTCTGAAGCTCTAGGGCCGCGCACAAACCTCTCGAACACATTCACGCAACCATCGATGCGCCGAATCGGCATCCATCCGTGGGTGCCAGAGCATCGAAATGGTGATCGGCGGCAAGTCGAACGGGAGAGCGAAACTGTGCAGGCCGGCGCGCAGGTTTCGAGTATGTTGCGCGGGCACTGTGGCGATCAGGTCCGAGGCGCGAGCCAGCGCCAGCGCGGCCGAGAAGCCGCCGACGATGGTGACGATCTCCCGCTCCAGCCCCAGCGCTTCCAGGGCTTGATCCATCGGGCCCTTATCGAGCCCGCGCCGTGAGATCAGGATGTGCCGGCCTGTGGCATAACGGGAGGCGGTGACTTCGCCCTCGCTCAGCGAATGCCCCCTGCGCACGACGCCCATGAAACGATCTTCGAACAACGCGCGGGTACGTACCTCCGGGCTCGTCGTGCCGCCGACCACGCCGGTTTCCAGGTCGACGGAACCGTCACGAAGCGCGGCGCTGTCCTTGCTCAGCTTCTGCACAAAGTGCAAGCGCACGCCGGGCGCTTGTTCACTGACGCGGGCTATCAACGCCGGTCCGAAGTTTTCGACAAAACCGTCGCTGGTGCGCAGCGTAAACGTGCGCACCAGGTGCTTGAGGTCGAGTTGTTCGGCGGGGCGCAAAACCGCTTCGGCGTCTTGCACCAAACGACTGACGTGTTCGCGCAATTCGAGCGCCCGGGGCGTCGGCACCAGGCCGCGTCCGGCCCGGACCAGCAGCGGGTCGCCCGTCGTTTCGCGCAATCGTGCCAGCGCCCGGCTCATGGCCGACGGGCTCAGGCGCAGTCGTTGGGCGGCGCGCGCGACACTGCCTTCGGCGAGCAGCACGTCCAGGGTAATCAGCAAATTCAGGTCAGGTGTCGTCATGCCTCAACATTAGCACGGCGTTGGGGTGGCATGGCGTTGAACGCAACTATCAAGTGCAAAGCATGCGCCTTCCGCCTTGTCATGCACGGGCATACGCTGCTGATCTACCTTTCAGACGTGGCCAGATAATGAAACTCATCACTCAATCAGGTTCGGTGCGCTGGGCGCTTGCGAGCCTTTCGCTGTCGATGTTGATGCCTTCACTCGACACCAGCATTGCCAATACAGGATTGCCGACGTTGGCCGAGGCGTTCGATGCTTCCTTCCAGCACGTGCAGTGGATCGTTCTGGCGTATCTGCTGGCGATCACCACGCTGATCGTCAGTGTCGGACGGCTCGGCGATATCGTCGGCCGTCGGCGCTTGCTGCTGGCGGGCATCACTATTTTCAGCCTGTCATCGCTGGCGTGCGGTGTGGCGCCGTCGCTTGGGTGGCTGGTCGGCGCCCGGGCAGTGCAGGGGCTCGGGGCGGCGATCATGCTGGCGCTGACCGTGGCGTTTGTCGGCGAGACGGTGCCGAAAGCACAGACCGGCAGCGCCATGGGATTGCTCGGAACGATGTCGGCGATCGGCACTACGCTGGGGCCGTCGCTCGGTGGGATGTTGATCGCCGGCGTAGGCTGGCAGGCGATTTTTCTGATCAACGTGCCGCTGGGTGTTCTGAATATCTGGCTCGCGTATCGCTATTTGCCTGCGGACTCGCGGCGGGCGAAAGCGGGGCGGGCGGGCTTCGACAAGACAGGCACGTTGCTGCTGGCGCTGACGCTCGCGGCGTACGCGCTCGCCATGACGATCGGCCACGGTGATGTTGGTCCGCTCAATATCGCGCTGTTGCTGGCGGCAGTTTTCGGCGCTGGAATTTTCATATTCGTTGAGGCCACGGTTGCATCGCCATTGATCAAATTGGCGCTGTTCAGGCAGCCGGGATTGAGCGCAAGCCTGGCCATGAGCACGCTCGTTTCGACGGTAATGATGGCGACGCTGGTGGTCGGGCCGTTTTATCTTTCGGGTGCACTTGGGCTCGGTGCGGCGCTTGTCGGCCTCACCTTGTCGGTCGGCCCGCTGGTGGCTGCATTGAGCGGTGTACCGGCCGGTCGCCTGGTGGACCGTTTTGGCACTCGACGCATGACCCTTGTCGGGCTCGCGGCAATGGTGCTCGGTGCGGGTGCTTTATCGATGATGCCCGCGGGGTTCGGTATCCTCGGTTACCTCGCGCCCATTGCGGTGATCACGGCCAGCTACGCGTTGTTCCAGGCGGCCAACAACACCGCGATCATGACCGACATCCGCCCGGACCAGCGCGGCGTGATTTCCGGCCTGCTCAGCCTGTCGCGCAATCTTGGGCTGATCACCGGGGCCTCGGTCATGGGCGCTGTGTTTACGCTCGCCTCGGCGACGGCAGACATCACCACAGCTTCTCCCGCAGCCATCGCCAACGGTATGCGGATCACGTTTGCCGTCGCCGGGGTGTTGATCGTCCTGGCCTTTGTTATCGCATTGGCGCCGCGAGTTTCACACTGCTGCACCGCATGCAGTAATGAACTGCAGTGAAGCTATATTGTTCAACTGAAATCGAATGCCGATACTCCCCCGTACGTCGCGGTAGGAGGCGATTGGCGTCAACTTCCTCGATGTGACTCAGCGTAAGGGCGCCGTACCGCTCCCACAGGTTCCGCACCTTTTAGTGAGTGCCGCCGACGATTGCCGCTTGCGCCGTGCGCAACGCATGACGATTGCCACGGAACAACACCAGCGTTGCGATCAATCCCAGCACCGCCGCGCCACTGAGCCAGATCCCCGGCGCCGCCTTGTTGTCCAGCACATGGATCAGGTACGTACAGGCCGCAGGGGTGAACCCCCCGAACGTTGCGGTCGCCAGGCTGTAGGCCAGGGAGAAACCGGTCGTACGAACTTCCACCGGCATGATTTCGGTCAGGGCCACCACCATGGCGCCGTTGTACGAGCCATACAGGAACGACAGCCACAACTCGACAATCAGCAAATGGCTGAAGCTGGGGTTCGCCACCAGCCACGACAGCGCCGGATAAGCCGTGAGGATTGCCAGAATCGTCGCTGCCAACAGCAGGGGTTTGCGTCCGATCTTGTCGGAAAGCGCTCCCATCACCGGCAACCAGAAGAAGTTCGACAGGCCGATGCACACTGTCACCAGCAACGCATCCAGATCCGACAAATGCAGTTCGGCTTTGCCGAAGGTCGGGGTGTAGGCGGTGATCAGGTAGAACGACACCGTGGTCATCACCACCAGCGCCATGCCGGCGAGGACGATGCCGAAGTTCTGACCGATCGAGCGGACGATGTCCTGCAGGGTAGGGCGGTGTTTACGTGCCTGGAACTCCGGGGTTTCTTCCAGCGAACGGCGGATCACGAAGATTACCGGCACGATCATGCAGCCGATCAGAAACGGCACGCGCCAGCCCCACTCACCCATTTCTTCGGGGCTCAGCCAATGGTTCAAACCCACGCCGAGCAGGCCGGCGAATACCACCGCAGCTTGCTGACTGGCGGACTGCCAACTGACGAAGAAGCCTTTGCGGCCCGGTGTGGAGATTTCGGCGAGGTACACCGACACACCGCCCAGTTCCACACCTGCCGAGAAGCCTTGCAACAGACGACCGAACAATACGATCAGTGGCGCCGCGACACCTAGCGTGGCGTAACCCGGCACGCAGGCAATCAGCACGGTGCCGGCGGCCATCATCGCGAGTGTGATGATCAGGCCTTTGCGGCGGCCATGGCGGTCGATGTAGGCGCCGAGAAAAATCGCCCCCAGCGGACGCATCAGGAAGCCGGCGCCGAAAGTGGCCAGCGACAGCATCAGTGAAGCAAACGCGCTATCGGCAGGAAAGAAGGTTTTGGCAATGGCCGTGGCGTAAAAGCCGTAGACCATGAAGTCGAACATTTCGAGAAAGTTACCGCTGACAACGCGAAAAATCGCTTTGCCTTTGCTCGTGTTGGAAGACATTTGTAGGTACTCACGCTGGTAAGTCTTGTTTTGACTGACTGGCGCCGGGGCAGGCCTCGCTCCCATGCGCTCTGAGGCCCATAATGGCGGGCGCGGTTTTGAGGGGAGATGAAGATTTGTTAACTGGACGGTGGCGTGGGCTTGTGATGCTGGTCGGTGTTTTGTCCGGTTGCGGCAACGGCGACAGCCTGGAACGCTTCGACGGCCCGACGATGGGCAGCAGTTATTCGATCAAGTACGTGCGCCATGCCGGTCTTCCCGCCCCGGCGGAAGTCCGCGTCCAGGTCGAAAAGATCCTCGCTGATATCGATCAGCAGATGTCGACCTATCGCAGTGACTCCGACATCGAACGCTTCAATAACTTGCCCGCCAACCACTGCCAGACAATGCCTGCGCCGATCCTCGAATTGGTCCGCGTCGGCGAGCGATTGTCTTCGCAAAGCGAAGGCTCCTATGACCTGACGGTGGAGCCGCTGCTCAACCTCTGGGGATTTGGCCCGCAAGCGCGTGAGGAAAAAGTCCCGAGTGCCGAAGCGCTGGCCGAGGTGCAGCAGCGCGTCGGCCACAGCCACTTGCGCATCGACGGTGACCGGTTGTGCAAGGATGCTGCGGTCGAGGTCGACTTCAACAGCATCGCGGCCGGTTACGCGGTCGACACGATTGCCGCAAAACTTGAAGCGTTGGGCATCCACGACTACCTAGCTGAAGCCACCGGCGAGCTCAAGGCCGTCGGCAAAAAACTCGACGGTTCACCATGGCGCATCGCCCTGGAAGAGCCTCGCGATGACCAACAAGTGGCCAAACGCATCATCGCTGTCGACGGCTACGGCGTGTCCACCTCCGGCGACTACCGTAATTATTTCGAGCAGGGTGGTCGGCGCTATTCCCACACCTTTGATGCCCGCACCGGAACACCGGTCCTGCACACCCTGGCATCAGTCACGGTGATTCATCCTTCAGCATTGATGGCCGATGGCTTATCGACGCTGTTGCTGATTCTTGGCCCTGAACGGGGTTGGGACTATGCCCAAACCCATGACATTGCTGCATTCTTTGTGATTCGTGCCGATACAGGGTTTGTTACACGCACCAATCAGGCTTTTGAACGCCTGGCGGGTGAGAAAACCGAGTGATTGCGGCATCAAAAAGCATTTTTCGATGGCGTTGTAGTGCAGGCAAAACTAGCCTACGACGCGACCAAGGGTTAATGTGCGCGGCGTTGACGCTTCTATAGACTGTGTCCGGGTTCTGCACTGGCCCCAAATTGTTCCTTCGCGCCGCCGATCGGCGTGATTTAGCCGCAGGTGCCGAGGGCGCCGCGGCCTGTTCTGAGGAGTACGCATGGCTGTCTACAACTACGATGTGGTGGTGTTGGGTTCCGGCCCGGCGGGGGAAGGCGCGGCAATGAACGCCGCCAAGGCAGGGCGCAAGGTGGCGATGGTCGATAGCCGTCGGCAGGTCGGCGGCAACTGCACCCACCTGGGCACCATCCCGTCCAAGGCCTTGCGTCACTCGGTCCGGCAGATCATGCAGTTCAACACCAACCCGATGTTCCGGGCGATTGGCGAACCGCGCTGGTTCTCGTTCCCGGACGTGTTGAAAAGCGCTGAAAAAGTCATCGCCAAACAAGTCGCCTCGCGCACCGGCTACTACGCCCGTAACCGCGTCGACGTGTTCTTCGGCACCGGCAGCTTCGCCGACGAGCAAACCATCGAAGTGGTGTGCGCCAATGGCGTGGTCGAAAAACTGGTGGCCAAGCACATCATCATCGCTACTGGCTCGCGTCCTTATCGCCCGGCAGACATCGATTTCCATCACCCGCGTATCTACGATAGCGACACTATCCTCAGCCTCGGCCATACACCGCGCAAACTCATCGTCTACGGCGCCGGCGTGATCGGTTGCGAATACGCGTCGATCTTCAGTGGTCTGGGTGTATTGGTTGAGCTGGTGGACAACCGTGGTCAATTGCTGAGTTTCCTCGACTCGGAGATTTCCCAGGCCCTGAGCTACCACTTCAGCAACAACAACATCACGGTTCGCCACAACGAAGACTACGACCGCGTCGAAGGCGTAGACAACGGCGTGATCCTGCACCTGAAATCCGGCAAGAAGATCAAGGCCGACGCCTTGCTCTGGTGCAACGGTCGAACCGGTAACACCGACGCACTGGGTCTGGAAAACATCGGCGTGAAAGTCAACAGCCGTGGCCAGATCGAAGTCGACGAGAACTACCGCACCTGCGTGCCGAACATTTATGGTGCCGGTGACGTGATTGGCTGGCCGAGCCTGGCCAGTGCCGCTCACGACCAGGGCCGTTCGGCCGCTGGCAGCATTGTCGATAACAACAGCTGGCGCTTCGTCAACGACGTGCCTACCGGCATCTACACCATTCCGGAGATCAGCTCGATCGGCAAGAACGAGCAGGAGCTGACTCAGGCCAAGGTGCCGTACGAAGTGGGCAAGGCGTTCTTCAAGAGCATGGCGCGTGCGCAGATCGCCGGCGAGCCGCAAGGCATGCTGAAGATCCTGTTCCACCGCGAGACGCTGGAAGTGCTGGGCGTTCACTGCTTCGGTTATCAGGCGTCGGAGATCGTGCACATCGGTCAGGCGATCATGAACCAGCCGGGCGAACAGAACACCCTGAAGTACTTCGTCAACACGACGTTCAACTACCCGACCATGGCCGAAGCCTATCGGGTAGCGGCGTACGATGGCCTCAACCGGCTTTTTTGAGCGGCTCCGGCCGGTGGCCTGAGCCGGCCGGGGAGACCGATTTCAGCAATTCTCGAGCGTGGCAGTGGCCAAACCGGGAAAGTCTGTAATCAGGCTGTCAACGCCGAAGTCGGCGAGCCTGCGCATCAGCGCGGGCTCGTTGACTGTCCACACCGACACATGCAGCCCCTGACGCTGCGCCTTCTGCAGGCGTTCCGGCGTACACAGGGTCCAGTTCAGCGCCAGCATCTCACAGCCATAGTTTTGCGCGACCTTCAGCGGGTCGAGCCAGGCGTACTCGGCCACCAGTCCGCGAGACACGTCCGGCACCAGGTCCAGCGCGGCTTTCAACACTTCGCGCGAACTCGACGTAATCGTGATCTTGTCCCGCATGCCGAAACGCTGCGCCATTTCACGGATCGCCAGCACGGTGGTCGCGGCACGGGTGCGTGAAGCGCTTTTGACTTCCAGCTGCCAATGCTCGAAGTCGCATTTCTCGAATAATTCTTCCAGCGTTGGAATCGGGCAGGGCTTGATCCAGCCCGGGCCGCCCTTGCGCGCGTCGTAGGTCACCAATTGCGCGGCCGTGTGCTCGGCCACTTTGCCGCGGCGGTCGGTGGTGCGCTTGAGGGTCGGGTCGTGGATGACCATCAACTCGCCGTCCCTGGACAGGTGCAGGTCCAGTTCGCAGCGGCGCACGCCGTGCTTGAGGCATTGCTGAAAGCTGGTCAGGGTGTTTTCCGGTGCTTCGCCCTTGGCGCCGCGATGGCCGTAGATGAGAGTCACGGTTCTTCCTTAATTAATGGCCGGTTTCGTTTTGTTCGCGTGCCAGGCGTCGTTCTTGTGCCTGACGCTGCAAGATATAGCGGGCCAGCAATTGCCGCTGGGCATCGGACAAGTATTCGAACTCGGTGCCGATGTCATAGCCGTCGCCCTTGCGGTCGCAATGGGTGACACGGGCCCGCAGCAACAGGCCGAGGGCTTGCGGCATCAGCACCAGTTTGACCGACAGGTGCGCGCCGATGGCGATGGGCGTCGGATGCTGAAAGTCGATGCCCCCTTCGGAGATGATCACTGGCTGTGGTTCGCCGATCTGTCCGAGTACGGTCAGGGCGACCACTTGGCTTAGCAGATCGATGCGTTTGTTCTGTGATTTCAGGAAAGCGGCAGTGTTGCGGTCGCGCTCGCTGATCTGGCGCAGCAGGTGTTGGGACTCGAATTCGCTCAGGTGCAGTTCGCTGAGCAGGTTGAACAGTGGGGAAGCATCCTGCAACACTTCCTGGCCTGCGGCTTCGGGAGCAGACAGGGACCTAATTTCCAGTGCGATCGTGTCCTCGATACGGTAGTATTCGCGGCGATCTTCTTCATCTAATGTCGACATGGCGAACCCATGGTAGCGGCGGTGGTCTGAGTGTAAAGCTGGTTATCGACCCCCGCCACAAGGACGTTCCTTTTCCCTCCGAACAAGCCCCGACATGTTCAGACCTCTCTTCGTATTTATTGGCACGCGTTATACCCGTGCAAAGCGTCGCAATCATTTTGTGTCGTTCATTTCCCTGACCTCGATGATCGGACTCGCCCTCGGCGTGGTCGTGATGATCGTCGTGCTGTCGGTCATGAACGGCTTCGATCATGAAATGCGCACCCGCGTGCTGGGCATGGTGCCCCACGCGACCATCGAGTCTGGCGAGCCGATCAGCGACTGGCAAAGCCTGGCCGCCAAGGTCAAGCAGAACCCGCAGGTGGCGGCGGTTGCGCCCTTCGTCCAGATGCAGGGCCTGCTGACCAACAACGGCAGGGTGTCCAAAGTGCTGCTCAATGCCATCGATCCTGTGCAGGAACGGCAGGTGTCGATCATCGATAACTTCATGCAGCAGGGCAAACTCGACGACCTGGCGCCGGGCAGTTTCGGCATCGTCATCGGCGACAAGGCCGCGGCCAAGCTCGGCGTGGCGGTCGGCGACAAGCTGACGTTTGTCGCGCCGGAAGTCACCGTGACCCCGGCCGGGATGTTCCCGCGCATGAAACGCTTTACCGTGGTCGGCATCTTCCATGTCGGCGCCGGTGAGCTGGACGGCTATCTGGGCCTCACCAACCTGCAGGATCTGGCCAAGCTGCACCGCTGGCAACCGGATCAGGTCCAGGGCCTGCGGTTGAAGTTCGACGACCTGTTCCAGGCGCCGCGCACCGCGTGGACCATCGCCCAGCAGCTTGGCGAAGACAAGTATTACGCCCGCGACTGGACCCGCACCCACGGCAATCTGTATCAGGCGATCCGCATGGAGAAAGCGATGATCGGCCTGCTGTTGCTGCTGATCGTCGCCGTCGCTGCGTTCAACATCATTTCCACGCTGGTGATGGTGGTGAACGACAAGAAGGGCGATATCGCGATTCTTCGCACTCTTGGCTCCACGCCGGGGCAAATCATGGCGATCTTCATGGTCCAGGGCACGGTCATTGGCGTGGTCGGTACGCTGATTGGCGCCGTGGTCGGGATCTTCGCCGCGCTGAACGTCAGCGCCGCGATCTCGGCCCTTGAAGGGCTGATTGGCCACAAGTTCCTGAACGCCGACGTGTATTTCATCGATTACCTGCCGTCGCAAGTGCAGAGCCAGGATGTGTTGATGGTCTGCGCCGCCGCGTTGGTCCTGAGTTTCCTCGCCACCCTGTATCCAGCCTGGCGTGCCGCGCGCACCCAGCCTGCGGAGGCGCTACGTTATGAGTGAGTCGGGCATGAGTGATAAAGCAATCTTGAGCTGCCGCAACCTGGGCAAATCCTACGTGGAAGGCCCGGAATCGGTAGAGGTTCTGGCCGGCCTGCAACTGGAACTGCATCCGGGTGAGCGCGTGGCGATCGTCGGTACGTCGGGTTCGGGCAAAAGTACCTTGCTCAACCTGCTGGGCGGCCTCGATACACCGACCAAGGGCAGCGTCTGGCTGGCCGGTGAAGAGCTCTCGGCGTTGAACGAAAAGGCCCGTGGCCTGTTGCGCAACCGGTCGCTGGGTTTCGTTTACCAGTTCCACCACTTGCTGCCTGAGTTCACCGCGCTGGAAAACGTCTGCATGCCGCTGCTGATCGGTAAAACCGCGATCCCGCAAGCGCGTCAGCGTGCGACGGCGTTGCTGGAGCGGGTAGGGCTGGGTCATCGTCTGGAGCACAAACCGGCGGAATTGTCCGGTGGTGAACGCCAGCGTGTGGCCATCGCCCGTGCCCTGGTGAACAAGCCAGGCCTGGTGATGCTCGACGAGCCGACCGGCAACCTCGACTCCCACACCGCCCAGGGCATTCAGGATTTGATGCTGGAACTCAGCACCTCGATGCGCACGGCGTTCCTGGTGGTGACCCACGACATGAACCTGGCTCGCCAGATGGATCGCGTCCTGCATTTGCAGGAAGGTTGCCTGACCCCCATCTGATTGGCTGAAACCCGGCGCACTGAACAGTGCGTCGGGTCTTTTATTTTTATACGGTGCCCCAGCGAATGTTCAGACCGTTATCGATCTTTATCGGCACGCGCTATACCCGCGCCAAGCGCCGCAATCGCTTTGTTTCCTTCATCTCGATGACCTCGATGATCGGTCTCGCCCTCGGCGTGCTGGCAATGATCGTGGTGCTGTCGGTGATGAACGGCTTCCAGCGCGAAATGAGTTCGCGCATCCTCGGTATGGTGCCCCACGCGACCATCGTCGGCGTGAACCCTATCGACGATTGGCAGCCGGTGGCCGCCGCGGCGATGAAGAATCCTGAAGTCACCGCCGCCGTGCCGTTCACCGAGATGGAAGGCATGCTGTCCTACAAGGGCACGATGCAGCCGATCCAGGTCAGCGGTGTCGACCCGGCGCTGGAAGGCAAGGTGTCGATCGTTGCCAAGCACATTGTTCAGGGACGTCTCGACGCCTTGAAGCCGGGCGAGTTCGGCGTGGTGGTCGGCGAGATCACCGCTCGCCGCTTCCGTTTGAATGTCGGCGACAAGATCACCCTGATCGTGCCGGAAGTCAGCACCGCACCAGGCGGCATCACCCCGCGCATGCAGCGGCTGAACGTGGTGGGCGTGTTCAAGGTCGGCGCCGAGCTGGACGGTTCGATGGCGCTGATTCACATGGCCGATGCCGCGCAGATGCAGCACTGGCAGCCGAATCAGGTGCAGAGCGTGCGTCTGGCGGTGAAGGATCTGTACGCTGCGCCGCAAGTATCGAGCGATATCGCGACGGGCCTGGGCGCCGCTTACAAGGCTGACGACTGGACCCACACCCAGGGCAGTCTGTTCAGCGCAATGAAGATGGAAAAAACCATGATCGGCCTGTTGTTGCTGATGATCGTGGCCGTGGCGGCGTTCAACATCATCGCCACCCTGATCATGGTGGTGAACGACAAGGGCGCGGACATCGCGATCCTGCGCACCATCGGCGCGACACCTCGGCAGATCATGGCGATCTTCATGGTGCAGGGCACGGTGATCGGGATTGTCGGCACCTTGATTGGCGGCGTGCTGGGCGTGATCGCGGCGTTGAACGTCAGTGAACTGGTGGGCTGGATGGAGCGGGTCAGCGGGCAGCACATCTTCAGTTCCGATGTGTACTTCGTCAGTAACTTGCCGTCCGAATTGCAGGGGGCGGATGTGTTGTTGATCTGTTCCGCCGGTTTCATCATGAGCTTTCTGGCGACGCTGTATCCGGCGTGGCGGGCGGCGAAGGTCGAGCCGGCTACCGCGTTGCGGTATTCGTAAGCCTGTGTAGATCGCTATCGCGGGCAAGCCGGCCCCCACAGTGACCGAGTTGAATCACAATGCTGTGAACGACTCGAAACCCTGTGGGAGCGGCGATGCGGCGATCCGACTTGCCCGCGATAGGGCCGGCCCTGGGGCCCTCAATCCCCCTTCGGCAACTCAATCACAAACCGCGTCCATCCGTTATCCGATTCGCAACGAATCTGCCCACCATGGGCACGGATGATCGATTGGGTGATCGCCAACCCCAGCCCCGCATGCTCACTGCTGCCTTCCCGGCGCGCCGGGTCGGCCCGGTAGAAACGGTCAAACAAACGCGGCAACAAGTCTTCAGAAATCCCTTCACCACTGTTTTCAACGGTCAGGCTCAAGCCGTTCGGTTGCTCGACAATCTTCACCCGCACCTCGCCACCGACCGGTGTAAACCGCAACGCATTGTCCAGCAAGTTGGAAAGCGCCCGGCGCAACATGCTACGGTCGCCCTGCATGCTTGCGCTGCCCTCACGACTCAACTTCACCTGAGCGTCCTCGGCCAGCGGCGCAAAAAACTCCAGCAACACGTCTGTTTCTTGCGCCAGTTCCAGCGGTTCGCGCTTGGGCATCAGCAAGCCGTGGTCAGCCTTGGCCAGGTACAACATGTCGTTGACCAGTTGCGCCATCCATTGCAGTTCTTCGAGGTTGCTGTGCAGCGCTTCGCGGTAATCCTCAAGGGGGCGAGGGCGTGTGAGCGTGACCTGAGTGTGGGTCAGCAGGTTCGACAGCGGCGTACGCAGTTCATGGGCGATGTCGGCAGAGAAGGCCGAAAGCCGCTGAAAAGAGTCGTCGAGGCGTCCGAGCATGGCGTTGAAGCTGTGGGCCATCTCCGCTAGCTCCGGCGGCATGTCTGCTTCTGGCAGCCGTGCGTTAAGCGATTGTGCGGAAACACCGCTGGCTACCGCACTCATGCGTCGCAACGGGCGCAAACCACTGCGCGCCGCCCAGGCACCGAGCAGGGCGGTGGCCAGGGCCGACAAGCCGACCGTCAGCCAAATCAGATGCTGCATGCGCTGTAGAAAATGCTGGTGATGGGTGATGTCTAGCAGCAGGGTCAGTTGCGGCGAATCAGCTTTGTCGGGGTGCAACGGCGCGTTCAAGACGCGGTAATCCGTGCCGTCGTCGCTCATCGTCGACAGGCCTGGCTGGCGTGGCAAGTCTTTGGGTATGCGGGCCGAGCTGTCGTACAGCCGTTGGCCGTCACTGCCAATGATGCGCAGCGAAAGATCGGCTTGTCGGCTCAATTCATCGGCCAGCCTGGCCTCGGCTTCGCTGGACCGAATGTCATCCAGCGCCCGGCGCAAGCCAATCAGTTTGCCGTCCAGCAACTGCTGATCCAGCTCGACAAAGTGCGCCTCGCTGGCGCGGCTGAACAATACACCGGCGAACAACGACACCACCGCGGTGCAGGCTGCGAACAGCAGCGCCAGGCGATTGCTTAATGAAAGTCGGCGCATCAGGCGGGGCGCTCTTCAAGGACGTAACCCATGCCACGCACGGTGTGGATCAACTTGTTCGGGAAATCGTCGTCGATCTTCAGGCGCAAACGGCGGATCGCCACTTCGATGACGTTGGTGTCGCTGTCGAAATTCATGTCCCACACTTGAGACGCGATCAGAGACTTGGGCAGAACTTCGCCCTGACGCCGCAGGAGCATTTCCAGCAAGGCGAATTCCTTGGCGGTCAGGTCGATGCGCTGACCGTTGCGTTCGACCCGACGGCGGATCAGGTCCAGACGCAAGTCGGCCAGTTGCAGGCTGGTTTCCTGAGGTGTGGCGCTGCCGCGACGCAGCAGGCTGCGAACCCGGGCCAGCAGTTCGGAGAAGGCGAAAGGTTTGACCAGATAGTCGTCGGCGCCCAGTTCGAGGCCGTGGACCCTGTCCTCCACTGCGTCTCGCGCTGTAAGAAACAGTACCGGCGTGTCCAGGCCAGCACCGCGCACCGCTTGCAGAATCTGCCAGCCGTCGCGACCGGGCAGCATCACATCGAGAATCAACAAGGCGTAATCGCCGCTCAAGGCCAGTTGCTGGCCGGTGCTGCCGTCGGCCACCAGTTCGGTATTGAAACCGGCCTCGGTCAAGCCCTGGCGCAGGTAGTGGCCGGTTTTCGGTTGGTCTTCGACAATCAGCAGTTTCATGGGCGACTCGGGCAGTTGGAACAGGTGCGTTATACCGTGGGCGGCGACGATGCAGGCCAACCTGACAAAGTTGTAATCTGCCTGTCAGGTGGCTGGCAGAGCCCGCTGGTTAGAGTTTCCCACAAGCTGAACCTCATCTTGTTGGAGTGCGACTATGTTTTTGCGAAATCGTCTGGGATTGGCCGCTTGCTTGCTGATACTGAGTGTAGGGCTAGAGGCCTCGCCGGCGCAGTCCTACGAATTCGGTCAACCGGCCTCGGCCGCCCAGGCTACCCGCAGCATTGAGGTGGTGATGGGCGACATGTCCTTCACCCCCAAGGCGATCGAGATCAAGGCCGGGGAAACCGTACGTTTGGTACTGGTGAATAAAGGCCAGTTGCTGCATGAATTCAACCTCGGCGACGCAGCGATGCATGCCAAGCATCAGCAGGAAATGCTCCAGATGCAGCAAAGCGGCATGCTGATGCCTACAGGCATGAAGGCAATGGACCACGGCTCCATGGCTGGAATGGATCACGGCGCCATGGATCACAACATGAAGCACGACGACCCCAACAGCGTGTTGGTGGAGCCGG
Organism: Pseudomonas sp. B21-015; assembly: GCF_024749285.1. NCBI lineage: Bacteria > Pseudomonadati > Pseudomonadota > Gammaproteobacteria > Pseudomonadales > Pseudomonadaceae > Pseudomonas > Pseudomonas sp. B21-015. Next base: position 4,112,070 of record NZ_CP087196.1, on the reverse strand, counting down.
GTAAAACCGCCGAGCTGACCTGGACCTTCACCAAGGCCACTAACCTGGAATTTGCCTGCAACATCCCCGGCCATTATCAGGCTGGTATGGTCGGCAATCTGACAGTCAGTCAGTAAGCACTCAAAGGCGGGAGCAAAGGCTGGTAGAATCCGCTGATTCTTCAGTCAGGTTTCCGCCATGCATCCCGCAGCCGAACATTCGCCGCTGGGCAAATCCAGCGAATACATCGCCACCTACACGCCGTCCTTGCTGTTCCCGATCCCGCGCACCGCGAAATGGACCGAGCTGGGCCTGACGGCTGAAACCCTGCCGTACAAGGGCGTGGACTTCTGGAACTGCTTCGAACTGTCGTGGCTGTTGCCGTCCGGCAAGCCTGTGGTGGCGATCGGCGAATTCAGCGTTCCGGCGGATTCGCCGAATATCATCGAATCGAAGTCGTTCAAGCTGTACCTCAACTCGCTGAACCAAACGGTGTTTGCCGACACCGCGAGCCTTGAATCGACGCTGGTAAAAGACCTCTCGGCCGCTGCCGGCAAACCGGTGGGCGTACGGGTTCGCAGCCTGAAAGATGTTGAGGCAGAAGGCGTCGTGGCGTTGCCGGGTGTGTGCATCGATGACCTGGACATCAGCGTCAGCAACTATGAGCATCCGCGTCCGGAGCTGCTGCGGTGCGATGAGTCGCGCATTGTTGAAGAGTGTGTGCACAGTCATTTGCTCAAATCCAACTGCCCGGTCACCAGTCAGCCGGACTGGGGCAGCGTGGCGGTGGAGTATCGTGGCGCGGCGCTGGATCACGCCAGTTTGCTGGAATACATCGTGAGTTTCCGTCAGCACTCGGATTTCCATGAGCAGTGTGTGGAGCGGATTTTCCTCGACCTGCAGCGGTTGCTGAAACCGGAGAAACTGACGGTGTATGCGCGGTATGTGCGTCGCGGCGGGCTGGACATCAACCCGTATCGCAGCACCGAAGAAGTGCAATTGCCGAACCATCGCCTGGTACGTCAGTAAATATCCAATGTGGGAGCGAGCCTGCTCGCGATGAGTCCGTTACATTCAACATTGATGTTGACTGACACTCCGCCATCGCGAGCAGGCTCGCTCCCACAAGGGATTGCATTTCAGGTTGCAGACATTAAAAAGCCCCGCTATCAATAGCGGGGCTTTTTTGCATCCGGGAGTTCAGATCCCCATGTTGCCCAAGGCTTGCACAATGTTGCGCAAGGTGCCGGCCAGGGTGGGATGTTCGAGTTCGAAGCGCTCGACGGCCAGGTTCACATTGTCGGCGAGGTTGGTGTCCTGGGTTTTGGTTTCCAGCTCAAGCTCCAGTTGGATCTGTTGCATCAGCGCGTGCAGGTCTTCGCGCTCGGCTTCGGTCAGTGGTGGATTCTGTTCCAATTGCTCGCGCAGTTTGTTGAGCTGTTCTTGCAGTTCGCGGGCAGGCATGGCGTTCTTCCTTTTATCGATAGGCACTGGCATAGACCGCAGCGGCGCGCCAAAGGTCTATGGCTGACCTTTAGATTAATCCACTCCCGGGCAAACTGCATGATCTCGATCAGGGCTTTTCGCCCTTGAGACGGCGCAGGCTGATATCGGCCAGGCAAGTGTCGAGTTCGCCTAGATGATCGATCACCGAATGCACGCCCAGGCCGAACAACTGCATCGTCGCCTTGCCGCGCAGGTATTCCCGTTCCTTTTGGCTCAAGGCCTGCCATTCGCTCGGGGCCAGCCCGCACAGCGAGCCGCAGGACGCCAGACCAATGGTCCACAACCCGGCGTTCAGGCCCGATTGCAGCAATCGCGGTTCGCCGCTGACCAGCACGCAGCCGTCCAGACGTTCGACATTCAACGCCATCAAGGCTTGCCAGCAGGCGTTCGGGGCCGGCCATGGATTGATTGTTGCCGGGTGTTGCGAAGGTTTGATCCAGTCCGGGAGTGCTGCGGCCAGAGAGTGGGTGAGGGCGGGGGGCAGTTCATCGAGCCAGGCGCAAGGAATCTGTTGGCGCTGCAAGCTGGACAGGCTATCCAGAGCGCCGAGCGTGGCTTCGGCATGCTCGGCAGTCAGTGTGCCGGATTGGCGGGTGCGTGCGCCGAAATCCACCAGACATCCACTGAGGCCGAACAGTACAGCGGTCAGGCTGGGTGCAATGAGAGGCGACGGTTCGGCGCGTGGCATATCAACATCCTTGAAATAGTAACAAGACTATTCGTGGACGGTGACAGTTGAGTGACACGGATATGAATGGCGCGCAGTCAAACGTATCATCCGTAGGGCCTCGCGTACGATGCTGCCTAAACAGGGTTTTCCGTCATATACTAGCGACCTTTGCGACTGGGCCAAGCGCCCGCGCCAGTACAAATCCAAGGAGTTTTCTATGCGCTGGAGCAATCATCTCGCTCAGCTTTGTATGTGTGCCAGTGTATTGCTGGTTCCGTTCGCGGCTCAGGCTGCCACGGAAGAAGACCCTTGGGAAAGCATCAACCGCCCGATCTACAAATTCAACGACTTTGTCGACACTTACGCACTGAAGCCGTTGGCTCAGGGCTACCAGTTCGTCACGCCGCAGTTTCTGGAAGACGGCATCCACAACATGTTCCGCAACGTCGGCGACGTGACCAACCTCGCCAACAACCTGTTGCAGGCCAAACCCGCTGCGGCTGGCGTCGACACCGCGCGTTTGATCTTCAACACCACTTTTGGCCTGCTGGGCTTCTTCGACGTGGGCACCAAAATGGGGCTGCATCGCAACGACGAAGACTTCGGCCAGACCCTCGGTTACTGGGGCGTGGGCAGCGGCCCGTACGTGATGCTGCCGCTCCTGGGCCCAAGCACCTTGCGTGATGCGCCTTCCAGGTATGTCGACGGCTATACCGGTCCGTACCCTTACATCAACGACGTGCCGGTGCGTAACTCGATTTTCGGCCTGAACATCGCCGACACTCGCGCCAGCCTGTTGTCGGCCGAGAAACTGGTCAGCGGCGACAAATACACTTTTATTCGCAATGCGTACCTGCAAAACCGCGAATTCAAAGTCAAAGACGGTAAGGTCGAAGACGATTTCTAATCTCGACCGGTAAAATGAGGAAGGCGGCCATTTTGGCCGCCTTCTTTCGTTTGGTTTGCGGGTTGAATCGGGTTATTTCATCTTCAGGATTGTAAGGCCGAGTTTCTGACTGCCACCGTCCTGTTCTTTCACCCACACCACCTCGGTGTCGGCCTCAAGGCCTTTCAGCGCTGCGTGATCGGAATCGATCCGCACGCTGAGCCGGTCGCCGACCTTGAACAAGCGGGGCGTCTCAACCTGCATGCCACTGCTGGAAAGGTCAATACAGACGGCTTGCACCTCATCGCCTTCATGAATCAGCGACACATCGGCATCAACCCGCATGCGGATGAAATCGCGCTTTTCGCTGTAGTCCCGATCGGTTTGGCTCATGGGCTCGGTCCTTCCTTTGGGTTACGGATTTGCCTGTTCTTATAACTCCCGGTGATTTGACAAGTAAAGACGTCAAGCGACCATCGGCGTGAGCTTGAAACACCTCGCGGATGGGAGTACCGTCTGCGCCTTAGAAGGGCACCTCTGGTGGACCTGTGAGTAGGGCAAACGCTCGAAAACGGTGCGGCAGAGAGGCTAGAAAGCGAATCCAGTAGTGTGCGCAGGGCCAAATGCCCAGCCTGCTACGCCAACCTAATTCTGGCGCCGTTTGCCCACATGCCAAAAACCAGTGCCACGCTGCTGATAATCGATGATGACGAGGTAGTGCGCGCGAGCCTCGCGGCCTACTTGGAAGACAGTGGTTTCAGTGTCCTGCAGGCCAGCAATGGCCAGCAGGGTCTTCAGGTATTCGAGCAAAACAAGCCCGACTTGGTCATCTGCGATCTGCGCATGCCACAGATGGGCGGACTCGAACTCATTCGCCAGGTCACCGAGCTGTCGCCACAAACCCCGGTGATCGTGGTTTCGGGCGCCGGCGTGATGAACGACGCCGTCGAAGCCCTGCGCCTGGGCGCGGCGGACTACCTGATCAAGCCTCTCGAAGATCTGGCCGTGCTCGAGCACTCCGTGCGCCGGGCCCTGGATCGTGCGCGTCTGCTGCTGGAAAACCAGCGCTACCGCGAGAAGCTGGAAAAGGCCAACCGCGAGCTCGAAGCCAGCCTGAACCTGCTCCAGGAAGACCAGAACGCCGGTCGCCAGGTGCAGATGAACATGCTGCCGGTCAGCCCCTGGAGCATCAACGAGTTCCAGTTTGCCCACCAGATCATCCCGTCACTGTACCTGTCGGGCGATTTCGTCGACTACTTTCGGGTCGACGAGCGACGGGTAGCCTTCTATTTGGCAGACGTTTCCGGTCATGGCGCCTCTTCAGCCTTCGTCACTGTGCTGCTGAAATTCATGACCACGCGCTTGCTGTTCGAATCCAAGCGCAATGGCACATTGCCGGAATTCAAGCCTTCAGAAGTCCTTGGTCATATCAACCGGGGCCTGATCAGTTGTAAGCTGGGCAAACACGTCACAATGGTCGGTGGAGTCATCGACGAGGAGACAGGTTTGTTGACCTATAGCATCGGCGGTCATCTGCCGTTGCCTGTGTTGTACACGCCAGACAGTGTTCGTTACCTGGAAGGGCGCGGTCTGCCGGTGGGCCTCTTCAATGAAGCCACCTACGAAGACCACGTACTGGAATTGCCACCAGTGTTCAGCCTGACGCTGATGTCTGATGGCATTTTGGACCTTTTGCCAGAACCCACACTCAAAGATAAAGAAGCTGCCTTGCCTCAACGGGTTAAGGCGGCGGGCGGCAGCCTGGATGGTCTGCGCCAGGTTTTCGGATTGGCCACGCTAGGGGAGATGCCGGATGATATCGCCCTGTTGGTGTTGAGCAGGAATCTTTAATGAGTACCGGTAGAATCCAGTTCGCCGAGCAGGACGGCACCTTCGTCCTGAAGTTCGTCGGTGAAGTTCGCCTGACCCTGTGTTCGGCGTTGGATGCGACTATTGAGCGGATCTTCACCGCGTTGAATTTCAACGCCATCGTGATCGACCTGACCGAAACCCGCAGCATCGACAGCACCACCCTGGGGCTGCTGGCCAAACTGTCGATCCTGTCGCGGCAAAAGGTCGGCCTGCTGCCGACCGTCGTCACCACCCACGAAGACATCACCCGTCTGCTGCAGTCCATGGGCTTCGAGCAAGTGTTCAACATCGTTGACCGCCCGATTCCATGCCCTGAATGCCTGACCGACCTTCCAGACCAGGACCAGTCTGAAGAAGTGGTGCGGATCAAAGTCCTCGAAGCGCACAAAATCCTCATGGGCCTGAACGACTCCAATCGTGAGGCGTTTCATGACCTGGTGAATGCGCTGGAGCGGCATTGATCCTTTGAAGTGATGGAGGGTCGCTCTGCCCCCATCGCGAGCAGGCTCGCTTCCACACCAATCTCAGCCATACCATAAATCCTGTGGGAGATTCTATGGTTGAGGGGAAGCCCTCAACCGGCTTTTGGTTGGTATTCGCTCTGCCCTTTCAGCAGAGCGAATACGATCCGAGCAAGCTTGCGAGCCAGTATCACCAGCGCCTGAGTGGTGCTGAAGCCCCGAGCTCTTTGCTCTTCGTAAAAGCCTTTCCAGGCAGGCGTACGGCTGGCCGACATGGCTGCATTGTGCAAAAGCCGGCGGGCTTCCGGGTCACCTCGCTTGGTCAGACTCCGACGACCATCCTTTTGTCCTGACTTCGACACGCGCAGATCCATTCCCAGGAAGGCAATAAAGGCATCCGCGTTTCTGAAGTCGCCCCGCTGAAACGCCGTGAGCAAGCGGGCTCCGGTCAAAAATCCAATGCCTTCAACTTTCACGCAACGCTTCAACTGACCGAGCAAGCCGGCTTCCTTCAGATGATTATTAATCGTCTTTTCGACCAGCGCCTCAAGCTGCTGCATGGATTTCACTTGCTCGGCAAAAGCTGTCTTCAACAGTGGCTCATTCGCCCAGCTTTGCACCAGGCCGACCCGCGCCTGAACCAAGGCTGCGCGACGACGGAAGAGGCTCAGGAGCTGGCGGTACAGCGGTGATGGCGGGGTCCATGGATGAAGATCATCACCTTCGTTCTTCAGATAGCGAGCGAGCAGCCTGGCATCCAGCGCGTCGGTTTTGGCACGGACATTCACCCCTTTGCGGTAATGGCTGAGCTCATAGCCACCCACCATGTAAATCGTGCAGCCGGCCTCATAGGCCAGATCAGCGAACTCCAGGTGATAGATATTGGTCGATTCAATAGCTACCGCGACTGTCCCTGGCAAGGCCTTCAACCACGTCTTGATGGCTGCTTTGTTGTTGGGAATCTCTTCAAGCAGGTCAAGTTCGGCGCGATAGATCACCAGTTCGTTCTTGGCGACATCCACGCCTACGATCGGCTGTGTGACAGAAACCGGCATTGCCATTGTATTTCCTCCGGGATATGGTTTTGAACACTTGAAGGGCTCACTCAGAGGCGCAGGCTTGTTCCTATCGTCGGTCTAGCCAGATGCATTCTTTATCGGCGCTTGGGTGAAAGGAGGAGGGGCGAAATCTCCCACGGATCTGTACTGCGTCAACAGTCAGAATCGGGCTTTGTCCCTCCTCCTCCCTTCAAGTCCTACCATACAAGCGGGCTTGCCCGCGAAGGCGTCCGTACACCCACCACGGCCGCCAGCGCGAAGCCAACCCAATCCTCACTACCAAACGCGCACAAAAAAGGGCGAACCCGCTAAGGTTCGCCCTTTTTGACACTACAAACTAGATCACAGCTTGGCCTGCAACAACGCCTCAAGCTTCTCCTGATCCCGAGCGAACTGACGAATCCCCTCAGCCAGCTTCTCGGTCGCCATGGCATCCTCGTTGGACAGCCAGCGGAACTGCGCTTCATTCAAGCTCAGACGCGCCTCACCGGCATGCCCCGGCGCCAATTTACGCTCCAGCTTGCCAGTATCCGCCGCCAGCTTCTCCAGCAGATCCGGGCTGATGGTCAACCGATCACAACCGGCCAACTGCTCGATCTGATTCAGATTACGGAAGCTCGCGCCCATGACCACCGTCTTGTAGTCATTGGCCTTGTAGTAGTTGTAGATGCGCGTCACCGACTGCACGCCCGGATCACCCGCGCCGGTGTAGTCGTTGCCGTTGGCCTTCTTGTACCAATCGTAGATACGACCCACGAACGGCGAAATCAGGAAAACCCCGGCGTCAGCACACGCCGCCGCCTGAGCGAAAGAGAACAGCAAGGTCAGGTTGGTCTGGATACCTTCTTTTTCCAGCTTCTCGGCAGCGCGGATACCTTCCCAGGTGGAAGCGATCTTGATCAGCACACGGTCACGGCCAACGCCGGCCTTTTCGTACAGGTCGATCAGACGGTGCGCGCGCTTCAATACGGCGTCAGTGTCGAACGACAGGCGTGCATCCACCTCAGTGGAAATACGGCCAGGAATCACTTTCAGAATCTCTTGCCCCACCGCAACGCCAAAACGGTCACTGGCCAGGCCCACATCGCCCTTGCAGTCACTGACGCAAGCGTTCAGCAACTCGGCATAACCCGGAATGGCCGCCGCTTTGAGCAGCAGGGAAGGGTTGGTGGTAGCGTCCACGGGTTTAACGCGAGCGATAGCTTCGAAGTCGCCGGTGTCGGCAACCACGGTGGTCATTTGTTTGAGTTGTTCCAGCTTGGAAGTCATGGGCGTGCTCTGTCCTATGGGTCTAATGACATTACCCGAGCGCTGACAGCCACTCAAGGGTGCATGTACGTATCGATGGCCCCAGCGGCAACATCCTGAAAATGGATGTTTGAAAGGTGGGGCGTGGTGTTGGTAGATACGATGCTGAAATGGGGGGCAGGTTCAAAGCAACTGACCATTAACGCCCTTCCAACAACTCCGCCGCCTGATCCAGCAACGCCAAAGGCTCTTTAGCCTTGTGAATATCCACCGACAACAACTGCCGAAACTTCCGCGCCCCCGGAAACCCGGTGCCCAACCCCAGCACATGCCGAGTGATGTGGTGCATCGCGCCACCCGCCAGCAAATGCTCGGCGATATAAGGCCGCAACTGCGCCAGCGCCTCCGCCCGGCTGATCACCGGCGCCGTGCTGCCGAACAACTGCTGATCCACCTCAGCCATCACATAAGGGTTGTGATACGCCTCACGGCCCAGCATCACACCGTCAAACGTCTGCAGATGCTCGTGACAAGCCTCCAGCGTCTTGATCCCGCCGTTGAGGATAATCTCCAACTCCGGAAAGTCCGCCTTCAACCGCGCCGCCACGTCATAGCGCAAGGGCGGAATGTCGCGGTTCTCCTTCGGCGACAACCCCTCCAGAATCGCAATCCGCGCATGCACCGTAAAACTCGTGCACCCGGCATCCCGAACCGTGCCGACGAAATCACACAACTGCTCGTAACTGTCCCGCCCGTTAATCCCGATCCGATGTTTCACCGTCACCGGAATCGACACCGCATCCCGCATCGCCTTCACACAATCGGCCACCAACTGCGGATGCCCCATCAGGCACGCACCGATCATATTGTTCTGCACCCGATCACTCGGGCAGCCGACGTTCAGGTTTACCTCGTCGTAGCCGTGATCCTGGGCCATGCGTGCGCAGGCGGCCAGGTCCAATGGAACGCTGCCGCCGAGCTGGAGAGCTAGCGGGTGTTCGGCTTCGTTGTGACGCAGGAAACGGTCATGGTCGCCGTTGAGGAGCGCGCCGGTGGTGACCATTTCGGTGTAGAGGAGGGCGTGTTTGGAGAGTAGGCGTAGGAAAAAGCGGCAGTGGCGGTCGGTCCAATCCATCATCGGCGCAACACTGAACCGTCTAGATAGCGCAGGGCTTGAGTTTGCTGGTCTGGAGTGGGTGTTATGTACCATTTTGCTCTACGTGTTTTCAGCGTGTTTTAGGGTGTTTTCGGGCGTTTTTTAAGTATCGGTGGTACGATGTACCACTTCAAAACTGACGCGTACCACTTTCGACATGGCGACTATCAGGGCAAGAAAACTGGCGGATGGGACTGTGAGTTACACGGCTCAGATCCGCATCAAGCGCAACGGAATGCAAGTCTACCAAGAGAGCCAGACCTTCGCCCGAAAACAGGCGGCTCAGGCTTGGGCGCGAAAGCGCGGTGCGGAGTTGGATGAGCCGGGAGCAATTGAGCGGGCGAACCGAACGGGCATCACAGTCAAGGACATGATCACCCGCTACCTGGATGAAATGGAGAAAGCCCGGCCGTTGGGGAAAACCAAGAAGGCCACGTTGAACGCCATTGCGGAAACAGACTTTGGTAAGTTGGTTGACTCTGAACTGAACAGTCAGCAGTTGGTGGACTACGCACTTTGGCGTATGAGTAAAGAAGGTGGCGGGGTGCAGCCTCAGACTGCCGGCAATGATCTTGCCCACCTTGGTGCAGTGTTATCAATTGCCCGGCCCGCGTGGGGGTATCAAGTTGATCCGCATGCAATGGGTGATGCACGTAAGGTACTGCGCAAACTCGGTTACAACATGAAGAGCCGGGAGCGGGATCGTCGTCCGTCGTTGGTTGAGCTGGAAAAGATACTGGGTTACTACGAGGAAATGCAGGGGCGTCGGCGTAGTTCGATCAATATGCTCAAGGTTGTGGGTTTCGCAATCTTTTCCACGCGGCGACTCGATGAGATCACGCGCATTCGCTGGGCTGATATTGATGAGGCCGGTCAGCGGGTAATGGTCCGGGATATGAAGAATCCTGGCCAGAAGATCGGCAACGATGTTTGGTGTTACTTGCCGGATGAGGCGTGGAAGATACTTCAGACAATGCCCAAAGCTGGCGACGATATATTCCCGTATAGCCCTGAGTCTATTTCTACGTCCTGGGCGAAAGCCTGCAAGTTTTCAAATATTGAAGACTTGCACTTCCACGATCTGAGGCACGACGGTGTTAGTCGTTTGTTTGAAATGGACTGGGATATTCCACGTGTAGCGAGTGTTTCAGGACACCGAGACTGGAACTCGCTGAGGCGCTATACCCATCTGCGTGGCAGAGGGGATCGATACGCTGGCTGGGAGTGGCATGACAAGATATTGAAGGCGCCCGTGCAACTGGGCGCCGCATCAATGAAGTGGCTTAAGAGGCGCGTTTTAAGCCGTTGAGCTGGTTGCATTCCTTGACTGCGGCTTCCCGTTGCAAGTCGAGGTAGGCCGCCAGGTCTGTGATGTGGATGCCTTTGGCGCTTTTCTGGCTGGGCTCCAAGCGAGTGATCGGGATTTTTATCTGGCCGGCCAGCACCTTGCGCTGGAACATTTCGGTGGTTAGGTGAGTGAAGTAGTCCTTGCACACCTGGTCCAGAGGGATGATGGCCCGGCCATTGTATTGCGCCATCAGGATGAAGGCTGTGTTCATGGATTGATTTCCTTGGCACGCCGCTCGATGCCTTCGTCCTGGCGCTGCTTGCTGCATTTCTGATGGTTGCCATGTGCCCGCGACTTGTTGCATTTGTCGCAGATGGTTTGTAAATCAAGGGGCGGCATTTGGCCGCGTCGGAGTCGGACTGTTCGACGAAGGGCTGTCATGCGGCCTCCTTCAGCACTTCCGCTTGCCGCCATGGATCATTCGCCCGGGCTAGCGCCGCCATCGGCGGGGGACTGACACTGTTGCCGCACATGTGGACCTGTTGAGTCTTAGTGAACGGCTTGCCGTCGGCGCCGTAGCTGATGATGTAGTCGGCCGGGAAGCCCTGAGCCTTGTACAGCTCGGCCGGTTGCAGCATGCGCAAGCAGATGTCGACGATCACGTATGGCGTACCTTTGATCGTCACGGTGACCAGTGCCAGGCGATCCTTGGTGGTGATCGTTGGTGCTGGCACACCGGCGCCGCTCACGTTCTCGGTGCCGTAGTAGCTGATCAGGAAGGCCGCGACCCGCAGCGCGCCTTCTTCATGCTCTGGGGAGAGCGTGTACTGGATTAGTGCGTGGTGTTCAGCACCGGCAGTCATTGTCGGTACTGGCTCTTCCATCCCGCGGCCGATGCAGTTTTTACGCAGTGTTGCCAGGTTCGCTGTTACCAGCTGCTGTTGGCTGCCGGTGTTGGTCACGGTAGTCATCGGGGCGGTGATGCTCTTGGCGTAGGTGGCGTTGAAGCCACCATTCATCTGGGCCATGAATATTGTCGAGATACCCATTGCGTGGGCCGCCCCGGCCGGACGCTGGTAGTTGCCGCCGCTGGTGATGGTCGGCAGCGGCTCGTTTAGCGCTTTCCCCTCATCAGCAAACCGGAACTTCACCAGGTGAGCAGCGGCCACGCCGTATTTTCCACCGGAAGCCATTATGGTGCCGAGCGGTTCGTGCTGATCGGCAGTGCGTGGGGCAGATCCTGGTTTGTCACCATTGCCCAGTTGTACAAGCGTGGCAGTTGAAAGTGTCAGTTCGCCGCGGTTAGCGCAGGTGACAGTTGGCAGAGGCTCGCTTGGGTCGTTGATCCGATCGCTGCCCTGGTGCGTGGCAGGCGCGATGATCGGGCTGGCCACTGCGAACGAACCGCCGCGTGGCCAAGAGGTCACGGTGCGCAGTGGATCGTGGGCTGACTGCACGCTTTCGCCAGACCAGTTCGCGATCGGTACGATGAATGGGTCCGCGGCATCAATGACGAACTTCTTCATGCCCTTGGCGATCCGGCGCAGGGTAGCTGGTGCCAGAGGCTTTGGTCGGTCGAAAATACTTTTGCTCGGGATCGTCCAGTCAATGCACTCGGCGGCGGTGCGCCATTTCTGCTGGCCCTTCACTGGGTGCTTCGCATGGGTTGGGGCAGGCCAGACGATCGGCTGCCCGTCGCAGCGAGCAATCATGAACAGGCGTTCACGGCTGGTCGGTGCGCCGAAGTCGCAGGCCTTCAATACTCGCCACTCAACGGCGTAGCCCAGACGCTGAAGTTCGGCAACGAACACGGCCCAAGTCTGGCCGCGTCGCGTCGGGTTTGGCACCAGAAACTGCTGGTGGACCGGAACCACCTCACCAGGTGCAGCGACGCCGCCGCCCAACTTCACGACGCGGCCCGTGGCTTTGCAGCGTTTCGCGATCAGCGGTCCCCACTGAAGGATCTGTTTCACGTTCTCCAAGCTGATGACGCGGGGCTTCTTCTTGCCTGCCCACTTGAGGCCGATCCACGACAGGTTGCGAATCTCCCGCTTGCGCGGTTGGCCGCCAGCGGCCTGGCTGTGGTGCGTGCAGTCTGGTGACATATGAAACCAGCCAACAGCGTTGCCGCCGCACTCGGTATCCGGATCGCCGTCGAACACGTCGGTGGTGTAGTGCACAGCGCCCGGGTGATTCACCGTGTGCATGCTGATAGCTTGAGCGCTGTGGTTCTTCGCGACATTCACCGCGCGGCCCAGTCCCATTTCCAGACCGGTACCGGCGCCCCCGCCACCACAGAAAAAGTCGACAACGATTTCTTCGTCCTGAGCACTGAAGCCAAGTCCGTATTGGGTTTTGAAGTCGAAGGGGTGTTTTTTAAAGGAGGTCATTAGTTGATCTCCTGGCTATCAGCTTTCTTGCAATACAGCGGATCAGCACCAATGAACACTTCTTCGGGAGCTTCAGGCCACTGGTCCCGAATTGTGTCGAAGTCGCCTTCGTTCCAGCATCGAAGGAACTCCATGCCGTCGTGATCGCTGGATGTGTTGTCCAGTGCGAAAGCAATTGCAGCAGTGGAGGGATCTGGTGGTGGAAGTGGGAGAGCATTCACTGCGGCTTCGGCTTCGGCGAACCAATCGGCGGCGCCGGGGTTTTCTTCTTTTAGTATCAGTACGCCTTCGGCGAGTATCCATGCGAGGTTGTCCAGCTGCTGCAGAATTGCTTCGTTCTCGGGCTGGGCTGTGGGATATGCCAGAGCATGATCGAGAGCCACCCGAAACCCTGCGGCATTGCGGTGTCCACCACCACCGTACTGTTTGGCAACCTCGGACACGTCCATGCCGGCGTCTGTGCTGCGCAGGCTAAAGCTTCGGCCATCAGGAGTATCGAAGTAAGAGGCGGCGAAGAGTTCGCCTTCAGCCATAACAGCCCCGGCATCGCTCGCAAACATGAATGGAAGGTTTGCGACAGGTACGTCGTGGCCGCCGATGAGCATGCGGCGTTTGGTGGCGTGCACCAGGTCGGCTACGGTCTTTTGATGCTGGCGATTGATGGCCACACCGTCGAGGCGCAGTGCGTTGATGTCATCGGCGAAGAGACGGTCCCAAATCGCGAAGTCCTGCGGGTAACTGAACAGGTCCGCCATGATCTCGCGGGTGCCGCGCAGTTTGAATTGCCAAAGATCGCGGTCTTCAATGTGGTTGATCAGCTGCGGGCGCGGCTGGCCGGGGAAGAAGAAGTCCCAAGTGAGGCCGGCACCGCTACGGGTCATGTCGAAATGCTGTCCGATATGAGGTGCGTTGCAGATTAAGCATTCGGCCTTACATTCGCGGTTGAACTGTTCATAGTTCTCGCCAGCGGCAAACACCCCTTTAAGGTCTTCTTGCGCCGTTTTGTGATGATCGAGGATCAGCACCGATGCAGCTTGGTCAGCGATTTCGACAAGCGTTTCGTAGGGATACGAGAAGTCGACGATGATCACGTTTTTATCCGCTACATCGGGCGGTTGTTGGCCGTACGTGGCTGCGTGGAATTCGATATCGGCGCCCAAGGCCTTGCGAACAACCCAGGCAGCGCCGAACCCGTCAGCGCAGTTGCCGTGATAGATGCAGAGAGTGATTTTATTTTGGTCGCTCATGCTGCGTTCTCCGCGGGCAGTTGGCCGAGTTCGATAGCCTGACGTTTCATGTCCAATTCATAGGCTTCGCGCAGTGCATCGCGCAGATGGTTGTAGCCTTCGAGGTCAGAGTTGTGGGGGAAACTGATCGAGCTTAGCTCGGGCTCTGCGTAGAAGCTGCCGCGCTTGTCCAGCCATTCAATGAGCTGAGTATCCAGAGGCTGCGCGTTGAGGCTGTTCGCCATTTCCACGGTGTGAAAGACGCGGTGCTCCAAGGCGCGGGAGATCTTGATCAGTTGTTTGGCTCTCGCCTGGGTGGATTCGGTGCCTTTCAGTGCCTTCCAGGTCTGAAGCGCGAGTGCCAGGAACTTGGTGATCTCCGTCAAATTGCGATAGTCGGTCGATATGAAGACAGTCGCCTTGATGCCGTTCAATCGCCTCCGCAGATTGGTCAGTTCCTGGGCTTCTTGGTTGCGGAGTTGTGTGATGGTGGCCAGGTCACTATTCAGTGCGGTGATTCGCAGACTATGCAGCCCGTTGCGCTCGGCCAGTCCGGCTTCATAGCTGCGAGCCATTGCCCGAAGAATGAGCTTGCGGATGTAATACCCCAACAAGGCCAGGCCGAAGGCCATTCCGATGAAGATGATCGTGTTCTGTGCGTGCATGTGCTGTGCTCCGGTAGAGCCCGCCGCCGGGATTCTTGGTGAGAGGCCGGCGGCGGGGTGTTGCTTGGGGTTTAGTTACAGGGTGGCTTCGTACAGCGGTACTTCGCCTATGGTGCTTTGGATCTTCTGGCGAACGGCGTTGTAGGCCTCCTCAAGCACCTTGTCAGGGCGCACCAGCTCGAACCACATTTGCAGGCGGCCTTCCAGAATGCGGTAGCGGAAGCGGGCAGGGACGCAGAACGCGTCGCCACCAAGGAACGGTTTCACGGCAATGAAGAATTGTTCAGGGATGCTGAGCTGGCCAGCTTCACCGGCGCGGCCGTCGATTTCTTCGTTGTAAGTCAGCTGCACCTGGCCGTTGTCCAGGCGAGTGCCTTGGCGGAAGCTAATGTTCTTCTTAGCTTCGAGGGTTCGACTGATCTCCAGCATGTCTGCGGAGTTCGGTGCCTGCGGCAGGTCGGCGGGGCTGGTGATGTCTTTGATGTTCTCTTCGATAAATTCCGCGAATTCAGCTTGGCTCATGCGCTTGCGATCCCCGGCCTTCCATCGACCCCACTCGATGCTGATCGGGCAGCAGTATTCGGCTTTGTGCTGACCCCACGCCGGCGTTTCAGGTTGGTGGTAGTCCAGCACGGCGGTGAAGGTGCGGCCGTCTGGGCCATTGCAGAACACTGCGGCTGCCGGGCTAGCAAAGCGGTTTACGTACGCGATGAAGGTGTCAGCATCGAGGACAGTGATGCCCTGGCGGATGCGCGTCGGTGCTGGCAGCAGGCCTTCCAGGTCTTGCAGCTTCACGCCGGCTGGAATCAAGGCGTATGGCGCGGACAGGGCGGCATGATCGACTGGCTTGCCGATGGTCTGCGCGAGGGTGACCAGTTGCTGTAGGGCTTCTTGCATTGGATGTGCTCCATTGGGTGATGCTGTGGTGAGAGGTTTTGAAGTCAGAAGTTATTGACTGACGTGGCGCAATTTGTCGGGCGCGTGCTCTTCGCTGACGGTGCGCAGCGGCAAGTCTTGTTGGCGTGGGTCGCGGCGGGTCAGGTTGCCTTCGGGCGTCAGGAAGAACAGCGATGTGCCGCGAGACAGGATCGGTTCTTTCGCTTTGACGTCGGCCTTGATTGTCATCTGGCCGCTGCCGTCAGGCTTATAAATCAGCTTGATGTTCAGCTCTCCGCTCTTGCCGGTCTGGCGGATAGCATCGATCAGGCTGTGTTGGGTTTCGCTGAGTTCATCGAGTAGACCTCCGGCCTCGATATCCCGTAGCGTGTCGATGAAGGGACGTGCTTTGCTCATGTGCTGTGCCTCATTGCGTGCTGGTTGTTTGCCCCTGGACGGCAGGGGCTACCGGTGGATTAGGCTGCTTGCTTGGCCGCTTGGGCATCTAGGTAGGCGGCCAGGTCGTGCAGGTACACAACTGCTGTGCCTTTATTCCCTGCTCCGCCTAGGCGGGTCACTTTCAACTGAATCCGCCCGGCGCTGATGCGGCGTAGTAGGTAGCGATCGCTAGATATGTGGGAGAAGTAACGCTCGCGGATGGCCGATAGCGTTGGGCATGGTGTCGCCCATTCCTTTCGCAGTTGGTCAATGGTGTCGCTCACGCCGCGTCCTCCCCGAACCCCTCCGATCGGGGCACCAACTTGAGGCGGATCAGTTCGGCGAGGCCTTCTTTGCTCTTGCCCATGGCCGCAGCGCAGATCTGGCCTTTTTCGTCAGCGACGACGGCGCCGAACGGATACTCCGGTGAGTTGGTTGGGGTGACGTAGGCCGTCTGGCCTTCTTGAATCACGTCGTTCACGCAGCGAAAGACCTCAGCTAGCTCCACTGTGCGGCAAGGGATACTGTCCAACAGGTCAATGGCTTCGCTTGCGGCGCCGATAAGCGTGGCGCGGCTTACCACCCCTGGGCTGTCCAGATAGATTGGAATCAGTCGTAGAGCGCCGAGAGCTTGGGTGTAGGCATTGAAGTAGTTGGTTTTCATGCGGCGGCGTCCTTGTGCGTGATGGCGATGCCAAGTTTCTTTGCCAGCCATTGCACGCCAGCCTCTGTGACCATCACCACGGCATAGTGCTTATAGCGGTTGGTGGTTCCGATCTGGACGCTGCGCGGGTCTGAAAACAGATTGCCGCCGCCACGGTGATGGCTGGCCAGGTCGCCGCTTTGCGTCAGCACGCGAAGCTCACGCAGTTGCTCGCGGAACTTCCGGGGTTTGAGGCCGAGCACGGCGGCCGTTTCGTCCAGGGTGCGGTTCATAGCGCGGTCCTCAGGCTGCGTGGCTTTCGAAGCGAGCGGTCAGGGCCGTGAAGAACTCATCAAGCTGGCCGAACAGATCGTCGAGTGCGCCGTCGTTGTGCAACACCAGATCATTGTCCTGAATGCCAACGCCCGATTCGCTCACGTGTGGGTTCACCTCGGCTGCGTCAGGGCGAATGATGTGGAGAACGATCCCGCCGCGCTGGCGGACAAAGTCGGCTTCGTTCTCGAATCGTAGGTCGCTGATCACGAAGCCAGTGGCGTTGTCGTGGGTCTGGCCGAGGAATTCGAGATTTTGTTCGGCCAGTAGAAGCCAGAGCTCCGGGTGAACCATGTTGCGGCCCCAGTCAGTCCCGAGGGACTGCATAAGCTCTCGCGGGGAACGTCCCAGCCAATCAATCGGTTGCTCTTTGCGGGCGCCGTCGAAATCGCATGGGCTCAGGTTGAGGATGTTCATCAGTCCGTCGCGGAGCGGATCGGCAAATGCATATGTCTGAAAGCCGTGAATGTTCGCCAAGTGATTGGCTGCGGTGGTTTTGCCAGAGCGAGCGAGGCCGGCGAGGCCGATCAAGAGCTGCTTCATGCTGCGTCACCTCCCCATGGGGAAGTGTCCGAAGTGCCGATGAGCTGGGCAGGGGAGGTTTTGCTGCGCGCATTAGTGATGACCAGCAGTCCGGTGGTCTGCTGAATGGCGATTACTGCTGCGCGATTGGAGGCTGCTGCCGGGTGCAGGTAGACGGGGCAGCGGGTGTTGCTGTGCTGTGTGGTTTGCATGTCTCGTACTCTTGGTGAGAGGGGTACGAGGCAAAATTAGCAATAGCTAAATAAATTAGCAATAGCAGATGCTAATTTACTTTGATTCAGCCCAAAAAAAACCCGCTGGATGCGGGTTTCAATCAAGAGGGACGATCAATATTTGATTTTGCTCGGTGGAACAATCCCGCCAACATAATGAATCTGCTCAATCTCATTACGGGGGATTGTCAGGCGGCCATAGCCGTCGTTTACGGCCATTAGGCTGACCTCCTCGTGATTCTCATACAAAAGCTCTTTCACCATGCACTCGCCGTTCACGCGTCGAACCATCACATATTCACCAGGTATTAGGTTGTGATTTGGTTCGCACCAAACGACCCAGCCATTCCGGATGGCTGGTGCCATTGACTCGCCTTTAACTCTTAATGAGTAGGCGCCAGGATCTGCGGTAGGGACGTCAATCCAGCCATCTGTTGCTTCTAGAGCTTCCCAATATCCACTTGGACCCAACTGCGCTGTACCTCGAATGGTGGCTCGACGAAAGGGCCTAGTGAACTCTGGACCCGGGTGCAGATTGGAGTCTGTTGGTGCGTCAATGGAGAGCGATGGCATGACCAACGTGCCGGCAGTTAAGCCAATTTTCTGCTCCAGAGTCTTCGCTGCTTTCTCCCCCATAGGCCTATGGCCATTCAAGAGTTGGGAAATGTAAGAAGCATCGAGATCATGCTTATCGGCGAATTCTTTGGCTTTCAGGTTGCCAATCAGGCGCCTCAAAGCTTCCACGCGGAGTTCATTGATATTCATCCCTGAATTTTTACGCCCATTTAGCACTTAGTAAATTACAGATTGCTATTGCTCTGATGTTTAGCAATTGCTAATCTTGTCGTATGACAGGAGACGGCTATGACCTTGCACGACTACATCAAAGCTTTAGATAAGAATGCGCTTGATGCGTTTGCTGCCCGCTGTCTCACATCCGCAGGGCAGCTGAGACAAGTCGCATATGGAAACCGAAGGGCTAGCGTCGCGTTGGCTGTTTGTATCGAACGTGAGAGTCAAGGTGTTGTTACCTGTGAGCAGCTTCGCCCAGACATAGATTGGGCATATTTGAGAGGCTCAAAGGGTGCATAAAAGTGCTGAGCTGGGGCCTCTCACCATAAGAATCCCCCAGCCCAGCAGTGGCGATACGCAGCACACACCATAACGCCACATGAAACACCTGCCTGGAACCTCTCACCAAAGAAACACCAGGCCGGAAGTAACGAGCTACACGTACATGCAAGTCGCTACATAGCGCGTCGGCCCAGGACCTCTCACCATAAGATCCCCTGGGCCGACTGGAACGATGAACCGTGCTGCACAGCACGATTCGCACAGCACATCGGTCGTGGTCGTAGAATAGAGCGTGTTTGGCTCTACGGCCACACCGTAAACAGGGGATTTACGGTTATGAGTCGCACAGATCTTTTGCCGGGCGCCGGCCCGGTCCTTTCGCTGCGCAAAGCCCTTTACCGGGCAGGCCATGATTATCGGGGCGGTGTAACTGCTCTGGCGCTGGACATGGTCATCGATTACGACACTCTCCAGAAGAAACTAAAGCACGACGAAGAGCGCCGGTGGCTTGATCCTGATGAGCTGGAGGAGGTGATACGCCTGACGGCAAATCCCTTGTTGCTGGATGCCCTGATGCGGCCCGCTGGCATGGTCTGGTACAAGCCGGAAGCGGCGGCGCCGACCAAGGAAGCTTTGCTGGCGGTCAGCAAGGTGCTACACCAGACCGGCCTGTTTGTTTCCAGCATGCACGAAGGTGCCGCCGACAACGTCTGGGAGCCGCGCGAAGTTGAATGCCTGGAGAAGCACGGCAACGACGTAATCCGTGCGGTGTTGGGCATCATGGCCGGGGCCAGGGAAGCGATGGAGGCCCGCCAAGATGACTGATGTTATCGATATCGCCAACGACCAGGCCGAGTACTTCCTACAGGTGGCGTTGGATCGCCGTCAGCGCCCAACGTGCGCCGTCAGCGCCCAAATCTGTGAGGATTGCGACGAACCTATCCCGTTACTTCGTCAACAGACGATCCAGGGTTGTGCGACCTGCGTCAGTTGTCAGGGGTTGCGGGAGCGGCGCAGATGAGTGATCACGACAATCGATTGCCTACTGCTGATTGGGCTCAGTTCTACATCGACACATTTGGTTTGGCGCTCGTCCCGATAGAGCCCGGTGAGAAGGGTCCGAAGGGGAAGGGGTGGAACAAGCCCGGTGGCTACTTCACGGAGTCGGCGAAAGCTGCCAAGTTCTGGGAAAAGAAGCCCCAGCACAACCTCGGCGTCGTTTTGGGGCCGAGCCGCATCTGCTCTCTAGATGTCGATGATGTTCAGTGGACTCGGCACGTGCTGTATGACCTGCTGGAAATTGACCTTGATGCAATGGCTCTGGTGTTTCCGACTGTAGTTGGAAACCCGGCTCGCTTCCGCATTATGTTCCGCGTTCCTGATGGTGTTGAGTTGAGCCGGGTTGCACTTGCGTGGCCCAATGAAAAAGACCCTGATGGTTCGATCCACAAGGCTCTGACCGCAAAGGCCAAAGCTGCCAAGGACGCTGGTGATGCAGTAGGTGAGGCCGAGGCGCGTGCGGAGGCCGATGAGTATCAGCGCATAACTGTGTTCGAATTGCGTGGTGGGCTGGTGCAAGACGTATTGCCACCATCTATTCACCCAGGTACTGGCAAGCCCTACACCTGGCGCACGCCTCCGAGCTCTGTTGATGGCTTGCCGGTGCTTGCGCCTGAGTTGCTGAAGATTTGGAATAACTGGGACATCTTCAAACGCGATGCTGAGGCCGCGTGCCCATGGGCACCCAAACCGAAGACACCTCCGGCGAAAGTCATCAAACGTCCGCCGCCCGCCGCAGGCAAGCCGTCGGTTATTGATGAATTCAATCGCAGCCACGACGTTGAAGAGCTGTTGCGTGCGCACGACTACATCAAGCGCGGCAGTAAGTGGTTGTATCCGCACAGTAGCACTGGAATGCCGGGTGTAACGGTCAGCGATGACGGTAAGGTTTATTCACACCATGGTGCTGATCCGCTCGCGAACGGGCATCAGAACGATGCGTTCGAGGTGTTCTGTTTGTTGCAGCATGGTGGTGATCAGTCGCGAGCGGTAAAGGACGCGGCGCGATTGCTGGGTATGCAGCATTCTTCGCGCCCGGATCCGCGTGATCTTCCCCCGTCCCCATCTTGTGACCCGAGCGAGCCGGGCTCTGTGCCCGACGGCACCAGCGAGGCCGCTCCGGCTCCTGATGGGGGGACGGGGGACGCATTAACGTTTGAACACATCCTTCGGCGATTTGCACTGGTGGAGGGCACCACGCATGTGTGGGACTTTGACCAGTCGCGGGTGATGAAGAAGTCGGCATTTGAGGCGCGTGTCGGTAAGCCCCTGGCAAAGCAGTGGTTGGAAGACACCGAACGCCGCAAGCTGATTTCCGATGACCATGTGCGCGATATCGAGCAATCGCGGCGGATGGCGGGCAAAAAGGGTGGTGCCTTCGGGATGCCGCCGACCGAGCGGTACGTCTACATCGATGGCACGAAAGACGTTTGGGATCGCGAGAAGAAGCGCCGCGTTGCCGAGGGTGCTGTGAAAATGGCCTTGGGTGACGCTTATGCGCTGTGGTTGAACAGCAGCGAGCGGCGCACTGTGGATGTGGACCATATCGTCTTCGATCCGACCATGACCAAGGATCCGGCGGTGTACATCAATACCTTTGATGGTCTGCCATTGGAGCCAGTCAGAGACGATGCGGCTTGTGCGAACCTGCGGTGGCTGATTTCGTTCCTGTGCAACCATGATGAAAACGCGGCGATCTGGTTGACTCGCTGGCTGGCCTATCCGCTCCAGCACCTCGGCGCCAAGATGGATACCGCGGTGCTGATGCACTCCAGCATGGAGGGATCGGGTAAGAGTCTGTTTTTCGCCGATACCTTGGGCAAGCTCTACGGCCAGTACGCCGCGACAGTCGGACAGACCCAGTTGGAGAGCAATTTCAACGCCTGGCAAAGCCGTAAGTTGTGGGCAGTTTTCGAAGAGGTGGTGAGTCGAGATCAGCGCTACAACCAGGTGGGCAAGATCAAGCACCTGGTCACGGGCAAAACGGTGCGGATGGAATCCAAGTTCATCAACGGCTGGGAGGAATCCAACCATATGAACGCGGTTTTCTTGAGCAACGAGATCATGCCGTGGCCGATCAGCGACAGCGACCGCCGAATGCTGGTGGTTTGGCCGCTCGAGACTTTGCCGGTCGATCGCCAGAAAGCCATAGGTCAGGAGTTGGAGCAGGGTGGAGTCGCGGCCCTGTATGGCTGGCTGTTGTCGGTTGATTTGGGTGACTTCAATCAGCGGACGCGCCCGCCATCAACTGACGCCCGTGAACGCCTGGTGGCCTTGAGTCGGGCCGGTTGGCAGACATTCCTGCACTTGTGGAAATACAGCGAGCTGGGTCAGGGGCTCTGGGGGCCGTGTCTTTCCACTGACCTTTACTCGCTGTTCCTGGAGTGGTGTCAGCGCAACAAAGAACACGTGATGAGTCAGACGAAGTTCTCGTTGTTCATCAATTCCGAAGTGGAAAAGACGCGTTCGATACCGTGGACAGATGGCAGTAATCGCAAGTTTGGTGCGTTCTTCTTTCCTGTTGATCAGGATGCTTCCCCGCCCCCATCACTGAAATCGGCCGAGCTTGGCGCGATGGTCGTCGCCTGGCGGGCAAAGGCGAAATTGGCAGGCTGGAATGTGGACAACTGGGACCACATCAAGGCGGCTGCCGCATGACTACGCCTAAAAGTGTGTTGGGTGTGTCGGGTGTGTGTCGGGTTGGTTTTTGCTACCCAACACAGTTTCAGGCCTTTATTTTCGCGGGTTTCCGGCTGTTGTGTTGGGTGTGTTGGGTTTGGCGTCGCGTGCGCGCATGCGTGACGTTATTTGCATTGAAAGCGATGGGTAGATTTTTTTCTTATGCGAGGACAGAAAAACCCAACAAACCCAACACACTCAACTCAAAGTTATTAAAGATATTGATTTTAAAGGGATTTATTTGTGTTGGGTTTGTGTTGGGTAGCTGGTTTTCTGTGTCGGGTTCGGTTTTTCGGGGGGCAGGACGATGATCGAGGAAATTGAAGAGCTGATGCAGCATTGGGCACGCCAGCACTGCCAGGTCGGCGACGGCGCTGGGCTGGGCAGCCCGATGGCAACAATCATGCAGTGGGGCGGTAGCGCGCCACGTGGTACGCCTGGGTCGCGTGATCTGTTGATGGCGGCGGGTGGTGGTATGGATCATGTTGCAACGGAAGTCGCTGCGGCCCTCGCACAACTTGAGCGGCAATCAGGGAAAGGGGCTCAGCTCGCAACCTTGGCTCGCAATCGCTACTTGCCTCAGCCTGCGTACTCTGTGCGGTCTCAGCTGCAATTGCTCGGACTTCGCGAGGACGCTGACCGGACGTACCGGAATTGGGTTCATCGTCTGCATCAGCAGGTGCAATTGATCCTTACTGTTCGTAGTGCCACGACCCGGGGACTTGATCGACGCAGTGGTGCGCTCGAAACTAACCTGACCCGAGCATCAACGAGCAGGCGCGCTCGGGCATGCTAGCTACCGTTCGTCGGGGTACTTTGTCGCATTGTGGTCGTATTGTGGTCGTATTCATGTCGTTTGTTGACCTACCGAAAATGGCCCCTTTTCGGTTTTTCCGGAGAGGGGTAAAAAGTCCCCACGATATGGAATTTGCGCCTTGGCGCTGACCTCGCACGTGCTGTGCAGCTTCACCCGGCCTTCCCTGAGCCGGTCACCTAACCCCGCTTCGGCGGGGTTTTTATTTTCGGCGTATGGCGCAACCCATAAGGACAGAACATGACGAATGAACAGCAGGCGCTGGCTGAAATGCCGATCTGGTTGGTGATCCTCTTGGCCTTGGTTGGTGGTGTTTCGGGTGAGATGTGGCGGGCCGATAAAGACGGCGCGCGCGGTTGGGCATTGTTGCGGCGCTTGGCTCTGCGTTCGGGTGCCTGCATCGTCTGCGGTGTGTCGGCAATGATGCTGATGATTGGAGCCGGTTTGTCGGTCTGGACAGCTGGTGCGATTGGTTGCCTGACCGCGATGGCCGGTGCTGATGTGGCGATTGGGTTGTATGAGCGTTGGGTCGCGAAGCGGCTTGGTGTGAACGAGGCACCCGCCGATGTCCAGTCAGAACAGTGATCGACGTGGTAGCAGCACTGAGCGCGGTTACGGTTACAAGTGGCAGAAGTCTCGCGATGGTCACCTGCGTGAACATCCTTACTGCACCATGTGTTCGACGGATCAGCGGCCGATGGCTGCGACCATTGTCGACCACAAGATCGCACCCAAGCTGAAGGACGCCAAGGACAGTGGCGATCCGGTTCGCATCAAGGCTGCATGGAAGTTGTTCTGGAACCCGAAGAACTGGGCGAGCCTGTGCAAGTTCTGTCACGACTCCACCAAGCAGCGCATGGAGAAGAGCGGCCGGCTCCCTGGCTGCGGTGCTGACGGCAGGCCAGTCGACCCGGGCCACCACTGGAACCGGTGACCAGCACCCTCCGGCGCACCAAAAAAATGCACCACTCCGAGGGTAGGGGGGGTGAAAAACTTCTTTCGGACTTCGTTCTAGACCGCTCGCCCCCCTCTTTACGCAAAGTCGGGAAAAATGAGGGAGGGGGGGTATCAACAAGTAGGGGTTATTTATGGCCGGAAATGGAAACTCGGGTCGCCCCGGAATGCCGGCGGCGCTCAAACTTTTGCAAGGAAACCGAGGCCGGGAAAATCGCGATGACCTGCTCGCGGAGATAGCGAAGCCCGCTGTACCGGTGGGCGCACCGCCAAGACCCGATGTTTTGTCCGCTGAAGCGGTCACGGAGTGGGATGAGTTGGTCCCCGCGTTGATTTCTCTGGGCATCGTTTCTCAGTTGGATTCGATGGCACTGGCCACTTATTGCCAGGCCGTGGCCGATTGGCGGCGCTATCAGCGGCTGATCACCAAGCGCAACGCCGCATCCGACGACGAATTAGGCGGCGATATCCAGACCTTCAAGACCGGCGCGCAACAGATGCACGTCCTTCGGCAGCTCGCCAACGACGCAGAGAAGCGCGCCAATGCCGCCGGCGCCCAGTTCGGCATGTCGCCAATGTCCCGGCGCAACCTGAAAACCGCGCCGGCATCGCAAGGTGATCTATTCCCAAATGACCAACGAGACGCCGCAGACAAGTACTTCAGCTGAAGATCGAGTTACCGCCTTTGCCCACGCCGCCCTGGCTGGTGAAATCATCACCGGTCCCCATGTTCGTAACGCATGTAAGCGCCATCTGCGCGACCAGGAGCACGGCCCGTCTCGCGGTTTGATTTGGGATCTGGAAGCGGCCAACCGCGCTATCGGCTTTTTCGAGGATGTTCTTTGCCTCAACGGTGGTGACTATGAGGGTATGCCGTTCCTGCTCGCACCCTGGCAAGCCTTCGTAGTCGGCAGTTTATTTGGCTGGATGACCATTGATGGCTATCGCCGCTTCCGCCTCGGTTACATCGAGACCGGTAAGGGCTCTGGCAAAAGCCCGTTGGTTGCCGGTATCGGGCTGTATGGATTGGTCGCAGACGGCGAGCAACGCGCTGAAATTTATGCCGCTGCTACAAAGCGCGATCAGGCGATGATCTTGTTTCGTGACGCCGTGTCGATGGTCGACATGTCCAAAAAACTTCGTTCCCGGCTGGTGCAATCAGGTCGAGACGAAAAAGTCTGGAACCTGTTCTATCCAAACACCAACTCCTTTTTTCGGCCGATCAGCGCCGACGAAGGCAAGTCCGGGCCGCGCCCGCACGTTGGGTTGCTCGACGAGCTGCACGAGCATAAGACCGCATCTACCGTGAACATGATGCGCGCCGGTACAAAGAACCGCCGCAAAGCCATGGTGGTGATGATCACCAACAGTGGCTCCGACAAGAAGACGGTCTGCGGCCAGTACCATGACCTGGGCGTCCGGATCTGTGCGGCCATCGAAGATGACGACAGTTTTTTCGCGTTCATCTGCTCGCTGGATGAAGGCGATGACCCGTTCAAAGATGAGGCCTGCTGGCCCAAGGTCAACCCCTCATTGGACTACATCGCTGAAGGGCAAAGCGATGGCATCCCCGGCCGCAAGTACTTGCGTGAGCAGGTCCAGTCGGCCCGAGGGTTACCGGCTCAGGAGTCGGTGGTGCGCCGTCTCAACTTCTGCGAATGGACGCAAGCCGATGCTCCGTGGATTTCCTGGGGTGTGTGGAAGCAAGCAGAAGAACGCGTGCCAATGCGGCTACTGCGCAACCGCAGATGCGTCGGTGGGCTCGATCTTGCCAGCACCACGGACTTGACCGCATTCGTCCTGATCTTCTGGCCCGCCCCACACGATCCGCACTGGCGCCTGCTGCCGTACTTCTGGATCCCGGACGACGATCTGCAAGGGCGCGAGGATCGCGACAAGGTGCCCTACGCCATGTGGGTTAAAGATGGGCACCTTGAAACGACCCCGGGCCGGGCAATCAGCAAGCTGCATGTGCTGCGTCGCCTGGTCACGATCTGCGCGTACTTCGACGTTGAGCGAATTGCCTATGACCGCTGGCGAATTGAAGACCTGCTGCAGCTGATGTCCGAATACGACATCGCGCTGCCGGAAATGGTGGGTTTCGGCCAGGGCTACAAGGATATGGGGCCAGCGGTAGATGAGTTTGAACGCCGTTTGCTGGGCTTGGCTCCTGAGCAGGACGTGATCGATCTTGATCCTGCTGACTGGGATGTCATCGAAAGCGAGACAGTTGAAACGCTGCGTCACGACGGCAACCCGGTAATGACCTGGTGCGCCGGCAACGCGGTGATCGTTTCCGATCCAGCCAATAACCGCAAGGCCGACAAGGCCAAGGCGACCGGGCGTATCGACGGCATCGTCGCATCCATCATGGCCGTCGGAATCAGCAGCAAGGCTGCTGGGCCGAGTGGCAAATCCATCTATGACGAAGGGGCAGGTATATGAAATTGGTCATCCTTTCATGGCTGGCCGGTCTGCTGGGCTTCGGCCTGCTGGTGTGCGGCGTGGCAATGATCAGCACGCCAGCTGCCTGCATCGTCGCAGGCCTGGGCTTGATGGCCTGGTCATTCCTTGCCGATCGCGCATCCGCCGCACTGAAATCCAAATCCAAACCCCAAGGAGGTTGAGCATGTTCTTTTCAAGCGTGCTCGGCGAGGGGCGCGGAAATCTGACAGAAATGGGCGGTGGTTTTTGGCGTGGCATTCTTGGTGGTGGTCGTAACAGCTCGGGCGTGAGGGTGACGCCCGAGTCGGCGCTGGGCCTGCCGATTCTACAAAACTGCGTCACGTTGCTGGCCGAGACCATGGGGCAATTGCCCTGTGAGATGTACCGGCGGCTGGACAAAGGCCAGCGTGAAGCGGCCATCAACCATCCGGCGTATGACGTCCTTCGGTACCAGCCGAACGGATTTCAGACGCCGTATGAATACAGGGAATGCACGCAAGGTGCTGCCGGCTTGCGGGGTAACGCTTACAGCTTCATTGATCGTCGGGATGACGGAAACGTCGCGGCGCTCTGGCCGTTGTGCAACGACAAGGTGCAGGTACTGAAGGGCGGCGACATGCTGCCGTATTACCGGATCAGCGGCGGCGAAGCACTGCCTATGCGCATGATTCACCACGTGCGGTGGTTCAGCACCAACCATTACGTGGGGCTGTCGCCGATTGAGGTGCATGCCGAATCGTTGGGTTTGGCTCAGGCTGTGCGGCAATACACGGGCAAAAGCTTCGCCAACGGTGTGACGGTATCAGGTGTGATTGAGCGCCCACGTGAAGCCCCGGCGATCAAGGATCAAGGCAGCATCGACAAGATCGTCGATCAGTGGGGTCAGAAGTTTGGCGGCATGGACAACGCCAAGAAGGTTGCGCTGTTGCAGGAGGGCATGACCTTCAAGCCCGTTTCCATGAACAACGTGGATGCTGAGGTGTTGGGCATTCTGAAAACCACCGGCACCGATATCGCCCGGATTTACAAAATCCCGCTACCCATGGTCAACGACCTGGAGAAGTCCAACTACAACACCCTTGAGCAGCTGATGATTCAGTTCGTGGTGTTCGCCCTGTTGCCTTGGGTAAAGCGTCACGAACAGTCGATGATGCGCGACTTCCTGTTGCCCGCTGACCGGCGCGAGTACTTCATCGAGTTCAACTTGTCCGGCCTGTTGCGCGGTGATCAGAAGAGTCGTTATGAGGCCTACGCCATCGGCCGCCAGTGGGGCTGGCTCAGCGTCAACGACATCCGCCGGCTGGAGAACATGCCTCCGGTACCAGGCGGTGACATCTACCTGCAACCATTGAACATGGTGGACGCAGGCAAGGGCGCCCCTGACTTGACCAACCCCAGCGTGCGAGCGCAGCTCGAGCTGCAGCACGCTGAAATAGAGAGGATTCTGGCGCAATGAAAAACTACCTGCGAGCCTCCAGCCTGCTGTTCAATCAGCCGTTGCTGGTAACGCCTGACATGTTGGACCTCGGCGTTCGCTGGGCCAATCAGGCAATGAGCCTGAACATCGTCAACATCGGTGGCCAGGGAGTTGCCGGCCTGTGGTCGGATGACGGCATGGACAGAATCGCCCAGCGCGAGGAAGAGCGCCGCACCGCAATCGCCAGAACCGGCATTGAAGTGATTCCAGTCAGTGGCGTGCTGGTCAGTCGCGGCAGTCACGTCAGCATGTGCGAGACGATGACCAGCTATGAAACGCTGCGGGCTCAGATTCGCAACGCTGTTGCGGATCCGATGGTCGAACGCATCGTGTTGGATATCGACAGCCCAGGCGGTTCTGCCGTCGGGGCGTTCGAGCTGGCGGCAGATATTCGTGCCATGGCCCAGCAGAAACCCATCACCGGCATCGTCAACTTCATGGCCTACAGTGGCGGCTACCTGATCGGTGCCGCGTGTAGCGAACTGGTGGTGAGCCAGACCAGTGGCGTTGGATCGATCGGCGTCATCGCCAGTCACATGGACCGCTCCAAGATGGAAGAGGGCATGGGCGTCAAGGTGACCACCGTGTTTGCCGGGGCCCACAAAAACGACCTCAGCCCTCACGAACCGTTGAGCGACCAGTCGCTCAAGTACCTCAACGATGTTGTGCAGGAGAGCTATCAGCTCTTCGTCAGTGCGATTGCCGACTACCGCGGGCTTTCGGTACAGCAGGTTATTGCCACTGAGGCTGGTCTGTATCGAGGGCAGGCTGGTATCGCGGCGGGCCTTGCCGATCGCATGCAGAGCCCGCAACAAGCCGTCGATGACTTATCCAACTCGGTGGCATTGAGCCGAGCGAACCGCCAGCAAGGCCGTCTTTCGGTCCGAGCAGCCGCACTGAATTTTCAAACCCAGATCTGACCGCGTTCGCGGCAGTCGTCGAAGCCCGCCATGTGCGGGTTTTTTTATGCCCAGGAGGCACCATGTCCCTTGTACTTCAATTGCGTAGCGAACGCGCCAAGATCAACGAAACGCTTCAGGCGTTGGCTAAACTCGAAGCCGGCGGCGCGGCGCTGTCGGCTGAGCAACTGACTCAATTCACCAGCCTGGAAGCCGAGTTCAATGCTCTGACTGACAAGATCAGTCGGGCGGAAAAGGCTGAGCGAATGGCGGCCGCCAATGCGGTCCCAGTCAATGAGTCGGCGCAAGGCCGAACTGGCCCGCCACCAGGTTACATTTCCGGATCGGGTCCGGCTGATGCGCCAGGAGTGCGCATGGCTCAGATGGTCCGGCTGCTGGCCGCCGCGGGAGGTAATCAGCATCAGGCTGCGCAAATGGCGGAACAAGGTGGTTTTTCCACTGATGTTGCCATGGCATTGAGCACGGTGACGCCGGGTGCCGGCGGTGTGTTGGTTCCACAAAACTTCGCGACAGAGATTATCGAGGCTCTGCGCCCGATGTCAGTGGTGCGCAAGATGGGGGCCCGCAGTCTGCCATTGAACAACGGCAACCTGACCCAGCCTCGCATTACCGGCAACACCATTGTCACCTACATCGGTACCGAAACCGACATCCCGCTCACCGGTATGACGTTCGCGGATACGAAACTGTCGGCGAAAAAAGCCGCTGCGATCGTACCCATCTCCAATGACCTGATTGCCAACGCTGGCATCAGCCCGCGAATCGATGACATCGTCGTAGCCGACCTGGCAGTGTCGATGGGTCTTTCGGAAGACCTGCACTTCATTCGTGCCGACGGTAGCGGCACGCTTCCCAAGGGCATGCGTTATTGGGCGCAGGCGTTCAACGTGTTGCCGGCTCCCGACACTGCTGGCATCACCCTGGAACAAATCGACCTGTTCTGCGGCGGCATGATGCTTCGCATCGAAACCGCCAACGTGATGATGAAAGACTGCGGTTGGCTGATGCATCCGCGTGTCTTCCGTTGGTTGCAGTCGTTGCGTGATGGCAACGGCAACAAGGCTTATCCGGAAATTGAACAGGGTCTGTTCAAGGGCTATCCGGTTGGTCTGAGCAACCAGATCCCAGTGAACCTCGGCGTCGGTGGCAATGAGACTGAATTCTACTTCGTTAACTTCGCAGACATGATGATCGGCGAAGACATGGACCTGACTATCTCGTTCAGTAGCGAGGCCTCGTATAAAGATTCCGAGGGCAACATGGTCAGCGCCTTCCAGCGTGACCAGACCCTGGTAAAGGTAATCGCCAAGCACGACTTCGGTCCACGTCACGTGGAGTGCATCGTGGTCGCCGTCGCCGTGAAGTGGGGCGCTGGCATGTAATCCTTTTGCCCCGCTTCGGCGGGGCTTTGCATATCTGAGGTCGAAGCGATGAGCGATAAAGTTGTGGTGCGGTTTCTGAAAGCCTGGCGTGGTTACTCGGCAGACGAGTTGGCCGGGTTTGATCCAGACGTTGTTGAAGGCCTGAAATCCAAGGGCTTCGCTGAGGTCTACGAAAAGCCGAAAGCAGGTAAGACTGCTGCGGCGAAAACCAGTAGTTCAAAAAATACCGGTGACCCCGGCGCGGCAAACTCGCCCGCCGAGACATCCGGTGCGACGTCTAATGGTGCTGAAGGCGGCGAAGGTAATGCGGGTACCGATGACGGCGCGAAGCCATAAGCCATGGCCCGTCGAATCGAGTACTTCGGCGACCCGGTCCTGACGCTGGAGCAGGTGGCCTTCCAATGTCGGGTTGAGTCAGAGGACATGGAGCCGGCGCTGATCGAGCAGATCATCATCCCCGGCGTGACCGCTCAATGCGAGTCGAAGACGGGCGCTGCAATCCGGGGTGCGATTTACGAAGAAGACTGGCCGGCTAACTTTCTGTCAGGGCATGCCTTGGACGTTGGGCAGGCCAGCGAGCTCGTCTCGATCATGTCGCGGCAGCCAGATGGGACATGGATCGAGCAAACGGTGCCGGTCGAGTTGCAGCAGGGGCAGCGGGAAAGTTTCCTGTTCTTCCCAGGTACTCGGCCAGCGGGACCGCTGCGGATTCGCTACAAGGCAGGGCTTGATCTTGAACTTAACCCTGGCGTCCGTAATTGGCTGCTGATGGCGGCGGCAACGATCTACCGGCACCCGGAAATGTTCCTGGTCGGTCAGACATTGGCCGAACTGCCGTCTGCGTTTCTTGATCACCTGGTGGCTGATATCACCGTTCCGCCGAGGTTCTGACCATGGCCATGCGCGAACCGAGTGCCGGTGAACTGGACAGACGCATCACGATCCGATTGCGGACAGATATCCCTGCGCCGGACCAAGGACTTGACTCAGTATTCACCGAGCAGAAAAAACGCTGGGCAAAGATCGAACCTGTCGGCACCGCTGTTTACGCGAACGGCGTCCAGACTGATGTGAAGATTACCCATCGGGTGATCTTCTATTACCTGAAGGGAATGAGCGACGCCCACGAAGTGTTGCATGGCTCCATCATCTACCGGGTGTGCAGGGTCGCTGACATGAATGGTACGCGGCGTTACACCCTTCTTGAAGTTGAAGAGCAGGGGCCCGAACGGCCCGGGGGAGGTATCTATGGCTAACTCGGCTTCGGTCGAAAGTTACCTGCACGTTGAAGGCTTCGAGGATTTTGAAAGAGACGCCTTCGATAAAAGGAAGATCCGCGCAGGTATGCGCAAGGCGGGTTTGTTGGTCACCCAGCATGCTCAAATGAACCTTGTGCTTGGCAAGGGCCAGGATGGATACCCGGTCAACCGAACTGGGGCAACGGTCGAGTCCATAAAGTTCAAGGTGTCCCGATCGGGATTCATGGTGAAAATCTCCCCGACGCTCACCCCTGAAATGGGGGAGTTCTACCCGGCCTACCTGCACTACGGTGTGAAGCAAGGTCGGCGTCCCGGAAAGCTTGCGCCCGGTAAAGGCAAGGGAAGAAAGAACCGCCGCGCAGCCGGAGCCCGGGCCAGGCTTGTTGCCGAGCGCGCAGCTGGTGAATGGCGTATCAAGCCTCGGGACAACTACATGGCGGATGCTCTTCAGGACTCATCGGCGCAGGTGCAATCCATCCTATTCTCCGCATTCGCGGCTGCGTTGGGGTGACTGGCGAAACTGCTTTGGGATAGGCTTGCTGTTTTAAATACAGGGAGTTACCTATGAAATCGTTGATCTCGCTTGTTCCTATCGCCATGTTGGCGTTGGTGATGAATGCCCATGCAGCCGAAGCAGTTCGTGAGGCACCGAGCAGTGCAATCGACCGTATTACGCTCATCTATCTGGACCACAAGATATATCCGAACGGGTCCGTCGAATGTGATTCGAAAGTCGTGGGGGCTCGCTCGATGGTCGGCTGCTGGAACCTGACCCTTAATGGCAAGAGCTCGCCCCATATCTGGCTTTATGACGCAGGCAAGTTTAAGTCGGTGAACGGTAACGCCCGCCAGCTGGCCCAGGGAAAGTTCTCCAACGAACCTGATATTGCAGTTATGTCGCTCCCCTTACCGGCTGACATCGATGTCGGCTCGACACTGGAAAGTTTTACTGAAGACTGAATGTCCACTTCAAAAAGACCTCGCCGACGCGGGGTTTTTTTATACCTGGGATTTGATCAATGAAGTTGAATCCGATAGTTGCTCACTTGAGATCGGCTTGCCCTTCGTTTGCCGGACGTGTGGCAGGCGGGATCGACTGGGACGCCGTTGTTGAAAGCGCAAAGCTCCCTATGCCAGCCGCTTATGTAATTGCCTCGGCCGATGCGGCTACGCCGAATAAAGTCCAAAACGCGATCATTCAGGACATCACGGATCAGTTCACAGTGGTGATCGTTCTTGACGCCGGCGATGAGCGCGGTCAGGAGGCAAATGATTTGCTGCATGACCTGCGCGCCGAGCTCTGGCGGGCACTGGTCGGCTGGAAGCCTGGTGCCGAATACGAACCGCTCGAATACAACAATGGCGTATTAGTCCATATCAGCCGGAGCCGTGTGATCTATCAGTTTGCGTTCGTCTCCCGTTTCCGGCTTGGCCGAAATCGCCAAGGCGACCCCGCCGAAACCTGGCACGAACTCGAACTCGACGGCCTCACCAATTTCACCGGTGTGAAGTTCAACATGGACTGCATCGATCCCGCAGATCCCAACCAGAAACGCCCCGGCCCGGATGGGCGCATTGAAGTCCAATTTACTGGAGACGTAACACCATGACCAAGCGCATCACCGTGGTGCCGGCCGATGGCCGTGCTGTGCCCGATCCGGAGGCTTGCGACCTGTTGCCGGCCGAGGGCCGGGAAGTTCCCGACACCGCCTGGTGGCGCCGTCGCCTGGCCGATGGTGACGTCACAATCAAAGGCGCGAAAGCACAATCCACCAAAGCCGCAGGCGCGGCGAAGACCGAGGACGCTCAATAATGGCTATCGGATTCAGCAACATCCCCGCCGATATCCGTGTGCCGCTGTTCTATGCGGAAATGGATAATTCGGCGGCCAACAGTGCGTCGTCGGCCATGCGCCGGCTGATCGTCGCCCAGGTCAACGACAACGCCACCAGCGAAAGCATCGGCAAGCTGGTGCTGGTGTCCAGCATGGCGCTGGCTAAAGACATTGGCGGACAGGGTTCGATGCTGGCGGCTATGTATGAGACTTGGCGCAAGACCGATCCCATTGGCGAGATCTGGTGCCTGCCGCTGATCAAGGATGCGGGCGCTGTTGCCAAGGCAACCATCACGATCACAGGCACCGCCACCGAGGCGGGCCTGTTGAATGTGTACGTCGGCGGTGTGCGCGTACAGTCAACGGTAGTTGCCGCTGCAACGGCGGCAGTTGCCGCCAGTGCGTTGGCGGTCAAGATCAACGCTTCCCCAGACCTGCCCGTCACGGCTGCGGCTGTAGAGGGTGTCGTAACATTTACCTGCAAGTGGACGGGCGAGAGCGGCAACGACATCAGCATCGCCATGAACCGTTTGGGCAAGTCCAATGGCGAAGCGACCCCTACCGGGTTGGCGTTGGTGGCAACGCCGATGGCCGCCGGTGTCGGTGCCCCTGATCCGCTAGACGCGATTGCGGCGTTGGGCGATGAGCCCTTTGAGTTCATGTGCGTGCCCTGGTCCGACGTCACCACGCTGAATGCCTGGAAGGATGCGATGGACGACAGCACCGGGCGCTGGAGCTGGGCCAAGCAATTGTTCGGTCACGTTTACAGCGCGAAGCGTGGCACGCTCGGTACATTGGTTGCGGCTGGTCAGGCTCGTAACGATCAGCATATGACCATTCAGGCCATGGAACCCAGCGTGCCGCAACCGTTCTGGGTGCAGGCGGCGGCGCTGGCCGCGCGCATCGCAGTGTTCATCTCGGCCGATGCCAGCCGTCCAACCCAAAGCGGCAGTCTGCCAGGACTCGACCCGGCGCCGGCCAGCGACCGATTCACCCTGACCGAGCGTCAGTCGCTGCTGAACTACGGCATGGCCACCGCGTACTACGAAGGCGGTTACGTGCGTATTCAGCGGTCGATCACCACGTACCAGAAGAACGCCTATGGCCAAGCTGACAATTCGTACCTGGACAGCGAAACCATGCACCAATCAGCGTACATCGTCCGGCGCATGCAGAGCGTGATCACCAGCAAATACGGACGCCACAAGCTGGCGAGCGACGGCACGAAGTTCGGCGCCGGTCAGCCCATCGTCACCCCGAGCACGATCAGGGGCGAGCTGATCGCGCAGTATGCAAAGCTCGAAAATGAAGGCCACGTAGAAAATGCCGAGCTGTTCGCCGAACACCTGGTGGTCGAGCGCGACAGCAACGACCCGAGCCGGGTGAACGTATTGTTCCCGCCGGACTACATCAACGGCCTGCGTATCTTCGCGATGCTCAACCAGTTCCGCCTTCAGTACGACGCCGCGGCGTAACGCTGACCCCGAACACCTAGCCCGCCCTGTGCGGGCTTTTTAATTCTGGAGAGACAGACCATGGGTCAATTAATCGCGGGCACCGCTTACGTCAAAGTAGATGGCACGCAGTTAACAATTAAGGGTGGCGCAGAAGCACCGCTCATGACGGTAAAGCGGGAAACGGTTTATCCCGGTTTCTACAAGGAAGAAGAGCTGGCGCCCTACCTGAAGATGACCACGCTCTTTGAAGCGGGCTTCCCGCTCAAAACCCTGGTCAACGGTCGGGATATGACCGTCACCTGTGAATTCAAAAATGGTCGGGTGTACGTCCTGTCGGGCGCGTACCTGGTTGATGAGCCTTCTTTGAAAGGCGATGAAGGCGAAGTCGAGTTGCAATTTGATGGCGTCAATGGGAGTTGGCAATGAGTGATTCTATGAAGTTGCAGGTCGCCATTGAGGCTCACGGCGAGCCGGTCACCGAGCTGACGATACGCCGTCCGACGGTGCTGGAAGTCCGCGCCATTAAGGCGCTGCCCTACAAGATCGACAAAAACGAAGAAGTTAGCCTGGATATGGATGTCGCGGCGAAGTACATCGCGGTCTGCGCGGGCATCCCGCCGTCGTCGGTCAATCAGCTGGATCTGGCCGACCTCAATGCATTGAGCTGGGCGGTGGCCAGTTTTTTCATGAGTGCGGCGTCGACACCATCAAGCAACTGATCGAGGTCGCTTATGACCTGGCGTGGTTCTGGAAGATCGACCCGGAACTGATGATGGCCCGGCCGCTGGATGTGCTCCTTGAATCACTGGAGCACGCTCAACGTATCAACCAATCCCAGCAGGTGCAGTGATGGCGGACAAGTTCCAGCTCAAGGCGTTGATCACCGGCGTCGACAAGCTGTCGCCGACGCTGAAGGGGGCGGCGAAGAACGTTGCGGGCTTCCGCAAGCAGATGAACAGTTCAGGCTTGGGCAAGATCGGATTTCAGGATGTCCTGCAGGGCGGTGCATTTGCGGCGCCGTTTATTGCTGGTGCCAAGGCGGCGATTGAGTTTGAGTCGTCGATGGCTGATGTGAAGAAGGTCGTCACGTTCGAAACCCCCGAGCAGTTCAAGCAAATGGGACAGGACGTCCTTGATATGTCGGAAAAGATGCCGATGGCAGCCAGTGGTATTGCTGCCATCGTGGCCGCAGGTGGCCAGGCTGGCTTCGCTCGCGGCGAACTCAAACAGTTCGCCGAGGACGCGGTGAAGATGGGCATCGCCTTTGACCAGACTGCCGAGCAATCAGGCGACATGATGGCGAAGTGGCGAACGTCCTTCAAAATGACCCAGCCCGAAGTGGTCGCGCTGGCTGACAAGATCAACTACCTGAGCAACGTCGGTCCATCCTCGGCAGCACAGATTTCTGACATCGTCACTCGCATTGGCCCGCTTGGCTCCATTGCCGGCTTGGCTTCGGGCCAGATTGCCGCCATGGGCGCGACGCTGGCTGGCGTCGGTGTGCCCAGCGAAGTTGCTGCTACCGGTATGAAGAACTTCATGCTGGCTCTTACCAAAGGTAAGGCAGCAACGAAAGAGCAGTCGCAAGCATTCAAGTCGCTACGTCTCGATACGAGCCAGGTCGCCAAGAGCATGCAGAAAGATGCTCAAGGAACGATCGAGGATGTACTTGAGCGCATCGCAAAGGTTGATCCGGCCAAGCAGGCTGGCCTGCTGACCCAACTTTTTGGTAGCGAGTCGGTTTCGGCGATTGCCCCGTTGCTGACGAACCTGGGCCTGCTGAAAACCAGCTTCTCGGCGGTTGGCAAAGAGGGCAAGTTTGTTGGCTCGATGGAAGCCGAATACACGGCCCGGTCGAAGACCACGGCCAACGCATTGCAACTGATGAACAACAAAGTAACCCGGCTGGGTATCGATATCGGTAGCGCACTGCTGCCGCCGTTCAACGACGTCCTTACCCAGATTGGCCCGCTTGTTTCCCAGCTTTCCAAACTGGCAGCGGCGCATCCTGGAGTCATCAGGGGGGTACTCGGCGCCGGTATCGCCTTCGGTGTGCTGCGCGTTGCCGTAATGGGCGCAATCGTGGCTACCAAAATCCTGAGCGCCGTCATGGCGATGTCACCGGTTGGCCTGCTTGTCCGCGGGATAGCCCTGGCCGCCGGGATCCTGATTGCCAACTGGTCGGTCGTTGCGCCGTACTTCGAAAAACTGTGGGAGAAAATTCGCGAGCCGGTGCTGGCGACGTGGGGATGGTTCAAGTCTTTTGTGAGTTGGACACCGCTTGGGCGCATCGTCGAGAACTGGGGCCCGCTAACCGAATTCTTCGGCGCCGTGTGGGACCTGCTGATGGCGCTGTCGGTGCCGGTCATGGACTTCCTGAAGACCATGTTCGACTGGTCGCCGCTGGGTTTGATCATCAAGCACTGGGGGCCAATCACTGCATGGTTCCAAGAACTATGGGCAAAGCTGAAACCCATCATCGAGCCAATCATGAAATGGTTCGGCGGCGGGGAGGGCGGTGAAGGGATCATCCAGACGGCAACCAACAAGGTCAACGCGTTCACGGAAGCCCAGCAAAAACGAAATGCCGGCGTCGGTGGGGGAACAGGTGAGCTGTTGCAGGCCGATGCGACGAAGGCGGCACAGGCGCGGCAGGCGGGGAACAACCAAGCCTTTGGCATCAACAACAACCGGTTGTTGAGCGCCCCAGGTCAGTTGCCTCCATCAGGCAGTCTGCTCCAGCAGACCGCCGCAAACAATGCGCAAAAACTGAATGGCGAAATCAACGTCAACATCAAAGGTGCGCCGGCGGGCACCACCGTGGATCAGCCGCAGTCCAGTCAGGCCGGGCTGAAAATAAAACCCAACGTCGGTACCCGCACCGTTGGCGTCATGAAGGGATAAGCACATGGCTGACAGAACATGGCGTGATGATTTGCTGCCGGCCTCGTTCCGGGGGATCAGCTTTTTGATTCCCCAGGCATCGGTACCGATCGGCATGAAGGGTCAGCTGCACGAATTCCCGCAGCGTGACGAACCGTTCTTCGAGCAATTGGGCAAGCAGTCTCAGGTGCATCGGCTGACGTGCTGGATCATTGGGGATGATTGCTTCGAGCGGCGTGACAAGTTCCTTGAGGCGATTCAAACCCCAGGCGCTGGGGAGTTGGTTCATCCCTGGCTCGGCCGCATGCAGGTCAAGGCCGGCGAAGGCGACATGACCCACGACTTCCAGCAGGGGGGGATGGTCAGCTTCTCGGTGACCTTCTATCCGGACACCCCGTTGAAGTTTCCGACCGCCAAGGTCAACAGCCAGCAGCAGGTGGTGAAAGCCTCCGACAGTCTGCTGGACTCGGCGCTGGCCCGGTACAAGGCGGCGATGGTGAAAGTGGATCAGGCCCGTCTGGGTCTGGCTCGGCTACGCAACAGCCTGTCGGGCGTATACACGGTGATCCAGCAACAGTTTTCATCGATTGTCGGCGTGTTCACCAATCTGACCGGCTTCGTCCAGTCGCTGATGAACGCGCCAGATTCTCTGTCGTCGCTGTTCTCCAGCTACTTCAGCGAGTTTTCGGTGCAGGACTATCTGGGCGACGACTCTGGTTCGACCTATCGCAACACGGTGACCACCGCGACGCAACAGACTGAAGCGGTGTCCAGCATCAACACCGTCAGTCAGGCCGGCGGCGTTGATGCTGCGGCGGCCTCGCAGGCTACGGCCAACCTGGTGCAAGACGCGCTTCTGGTGCAGGTCGCGTTGATCATCAGTGAAATGCCGATCGTGTCTCAGCCGATTTCCTCGGTCACCGCTCCGTCTGTAGAACAGCAGGCTATCCAACCGCTGGTGCGGCCGGAGGTGCCAGTGGCTGACGACGTGATACAGCTGCGCGACAGCCTCAATGAAGCCATCTTCGAGGCGTCACTGAAGGCGGATCCCGGTCACTACATGGTGCTCAACACGCTTCGCCAGACCCTGGTGAAGCACCTGACCGCCGTCGCAGAGTCCGGCGTGCGGCTGATGGATTTCACCCCGCCCGAAACGCTTTCGGCCTTAGTGCTGGCTTACCGCCGCTTCGGCGATGCCACCCGCGAATCCGAGGTGGTGCAGCGCAATCGCCTGCGGCACCCGGGCTTTGTCCCCGCGCGGCCGATCAAGATCGCCCAGAGGTAGCATATGGTTGAAGACCAAAACACCGTCACCCTTACGGTTGACGGTCTGGATTACTACGGCTGGAAAACCGTAGAGATCACCGCGGGGCTTGAGGATCAAGCCCGATCCTTCAATCTGAGTATCACCCGGAAGTGGCCGGGGCAGGACGTTGCGATCCCAATCAGGGAGGGCGCGAAGTGCCAAGTTCGTATCGGTGATGAACTGGTGCTGACCGGGTGGGTATTCGCTCCGCCCATTAGCTACGACCACCAGCAGGTCAGCAGAAGCATCAGTGGTCGATCTTTAACGGCCGACCTCGTGGACTGCGCCGCGATCAACAATCCCGGGCAGTGGAACAATCAGAGCGTGCTGGCAATTGTCAGCGCTCTGGCGGCGCCCTATGGAATCAAGGTGCGCAGCGAGATCCCGGAAGGGGCAAAGCTGTCGGATCACACGCTCGAGCCCGGCGAAACTGTCTTCGAATCCATCGACCGCTTGCTGACGTTATTTCGGGTGTTCTCTACGGACGATGCACGAGGTATGGCTGTGCTGGCCAAACCGGGCAGCGAGGTGCACGCCTTCGATGCGTTGGAGGTGGGCAAGAACATCCTGACCGGTGATGCGCCGCTGGATTTCTCGGCGGTGTTTTCCGAATACCGGGTGCTGGGCCAGAAGAGTGGCACGGACGAAGAGTTCGGTGAGCAGGCGGCCGAGGTTTCAGCGGTGGTTACCGATCCGCGCGCCACGCGCAAGCGGGTGATGATCATCCAGGAATCCGGGCAGATGACGAACGAACTGGCCCAAGCCCGGGCCAACTGGGAGCGCGGAACCCGGATGGGCAAGGCGCTCACCACGACCTACACCGTGCAGGGCTGGCGACAGTCCAACGGCGCGCTCTGGCGGCACAACGCCCTGGTGCGGGTCATCGATCCCATCATCGGCTTCGACCGAATGATGCTCATTGCCCGGATTACGTACACCCTCGCTGAGAACGGCATGATCACCAAGCTGGAGGTCGGCCCGCCGGATGGCTTCGAGCCTGAACCGCATGACCCGCACAAGAACCGCAAGCTGAAGAAGGGCGGCAAGGGCGACAACTTCGAATACCTCATCCCCGCAGACTACGAGCCCAAAAAATGAGCCTGAAAAGCATGATGGCCCGCGGCACCGTGGTGCTGGCGGCTGCCGGCAAGATGATGCAAACGCTGCAGGTCAAGCTGACCGCCGGTGAACTGAAGGACGGCGCCGAGCATTTCGAACCCTACGGCATCACCAGTAACCCGTTGCCTGGTGCCGAGGTGCTGACGATGTTCCTCGGCGGCGACCGGTCACACGCGGTGGTGCTGGTCGCCGCTGATCGCCGGTACCGGATAAAGGAACTGAAGCCGGGCGAGGTTGCCATCTACACCGATGAAGGTGACAAGGTGCACTTCAAGCGCGGGCGGATCATCGACATCGAAACCCAGACGCTGAACATCAAGGCCACCACCGCCGTGAACTTTGACACGCCGCTGATCACCCAGACTGGGCAGATCGTTTCGGAAGGCGACCAGGTGGCCGGTGGCATCAGCCAGATTGAACACGTGCATACCGGCGTGCTGGCTGGGCCGAGCAACAGCGGGCCTCCCGCTATGGAGGCCTGATGATCATCTCGCAAACCCGTGAAGCTGCCCTGACCCGGGCGGTATTGATCAGCCTGTTTACCTGGCGTCGCGCTGCCACGGATGATCCGGTGGACGATGACGAACTGTTCGGATGGTGGGGCGACAGTTACCCGGTCATTGCCGACGACCGCATTGGTTCACGCCTCTGGTTGCTGCGCCGGGTAAAGCTGACGGACGCCACGCAACGTGACGCCGAGTTCTACGCCACCGAGGCGCTGCGCTGGTTGCTCGATGACGGCCACGTGATCGACATCGAAATCAGCAGCGAGAAGCGCGACATCAACCGGCTGAACCTGAGCGTCATCCTGACCGTGCCCGGCGGTGCCCGGGTGGAAATCAAACCCATCTCTTCCTGGCAGGTGATCTATGCCGTTTGAAACGCCTTCACTGCCGGTGCTGATCAACCGAACCCAGAGCGATCTCGCCGGCGATTCGCTTCGGCGATCGGACGCCCAGGTGCTGGCCCGCACGCTCAGCGGTGCGGCCTATGGTCTGTACGGCTACCTCGACTGGATCGCCGATCAGGTCCTGCCCGACAAGGCCGACGAAGAAACGTTGGAGCGGATCGCCACGCTTCGGCTGAATCAACCGCGCAAGCCGGCGCAATCCGCCGAGGGCGGAGTCAGTTTCACCGCTGCCGCTGGAGCGGTGCTTGATCAGGATGTTGTTTTGCAGGCCGGTGATGGGCGCATGTATCGAGTGAAAGCAAGTGTCACCACGGTGGCGGGGCTCAATACGGCGACGATTGCAGCGGTCGACGCTGGCGCGCTGGGCAACGCTGATGCGGGGTTGGGGCTGACGCTGGTGCAGCCGGTGCCCGGGGTGACCAACGCATTCACTGTCATTGCCCCAGGCATCACTGGAGGTATCGCCACGGAAAGCCTCGAGTCATTGCGTGCACGGGTGATCCGTTCCTACCGTGTGATTCCGCACGGCGGCTCCGCTGACGACTATGAAACCTGGGCGCTGGAGGTGCCAGGCGTCACCCGCGCATGGTGTCGAGGCAACTATATGGGGCCGGGCACCGTGGGGTTGTTCGTTATGCGCGATGACGATCCGGAGCCGGTGCCCAATCCGGTGCAGCTGGCGGAAGTGAAGGACTACATCGAACCGCTCAGGCCGGTCACCGCTGAACTGTACGTGCTGCCTCCTGTGAAAGTGCCGGTTCCATACAGCGTTCACCCCGTACCAGACACCAGCGCGGTGCGCGCGGCGATTCAGGCGAACCTGATCGATCTTCATGAGCGGGAGGCCGGTCTGGGTGACAAGCTGCTGATCAGCCATATCCGCGAAGCCATCAGCGGCGCCGCCGGCGAAACCGATCACTCATTGACCGTGCCGTCTGCCGACGTTCCCGCTGCGGCCAATCAGCTGCTGACCTTTGGGGGTATCACATGGCTGTAGCGCGAACCGCAGATCAGTACCGCCGGCAACTGCGCGGGTTACTGCCCGCTGGCCCGGCCTGGGACCCGGAACTGGTACCTGAAATCGACCTTGTGTTGTCGGGCGTCTCCGTAGAGTTCTCGCGCCTCGATGCCCGCGCTGTGGATCTTCTGAATGAAATGGATCCCTCCGGTGTCAGCGAGCTGGTGCCCGACTGGGAGGTGCTGATGAATCTGCCAGATCCTTGTCTTGGGCCGAATCCAGCCTTTGAGGATCGACGCCTGGCGGTGCGTCGGCGTCTGGTTGAAGTCGGTGGCCAGAGTCGTGCGTATTTCATCGAGATAGCCGTGAGCCAGGGCTACCCGAACGCCACCATCACTGAACATCGAGCGCCCCGTATGGGGCGTTCTCGGTTTGGCTCGGCGCATTTCGGTACCTGGTATGCGCAGTTCATGTGGACGCTGAACACCGGTGGTCGGCAGCGGCAGGGCAGACGCTTCGGCGTCAGCTACTGGGGGGAGCGTTTCGGCACAAACCCGGGCGACCCGCTGGAATGCTCAATCCGCCGGCCAGCGCCGGCGCACACCGTCGTGCACATCAATTATGACTGAGGGGTTTGAACGTGGATTTTCCTAAAAGTGTGCCCAGTGTTGGGTTGGTGGATGGCAAGTTTGTAGATGAAGACCCGTTGGGCGGGACGCCGGGCTCTCTGATTCCGGCAGTGTGGGGCAATTCGGTGACGCTTGAAGTTCTCAATGTGATTGAGGGGGCTGGTCTGGTTCCGGACGAAGGTGATACCACTCAGTTACAGCAGGCGATCAGTTCCATTATCGGCGCCGCTGTGCCAGAGGCTACGGAAGTAGTTGCGGGCAAAGCACCGCTCGCGTCTCAACAGGAAGCAGAGGGCGGGGCTGACAATGCCAAGATCATGACGGCGCTGCGCGTCCGTCAAGCAATTTCAAAGATTGCCCTGAATAACCCGGTAGTGGTTTCCACCGCTGTCTCCAAGGTATTGGCGGCCAACGAGCTTGGTCTTGTTTTGGTTGATAGTACGGCCGGTGCTACGACCATTACCTTGCCCGCGTCGAATGCTGCACTTGGCATCCGAGAAGTGATTATCCGACGCGTCGATAACGGCGGGAATCGATTGATGGTCGCAGCCGCCGGTGCAGACAAAATCAAATTCCATACCCATCTCTCACCTACGGGATATTCCTTTTTTGTGCTGATGGGGGCGGGTGACTGGTGGAAGTTACGCAGCGATGCAGCAGGTAACTGGTGGCCTGTTGCACGACAGGACAGTACGCCCATGGGGCGCGTGGTGTTCGAGACGACGACGGCGTTTTCTCCCGGAGGCTGGGTCGGGCATAACGGTTTGATTTACAACCGTGCCGACTGGCCGTGGGCATGGGATCACGCGCAGCAGTCGGGGATGTTGACCACTGAAGCAGCTCGCGTGGGGATGGAGGGCGCTTGGACTTCAGGTG
The DNA here is from genome assembly GCF_024749285.1 of Pseudomonas sp. B21-015. Classification (NCBI taxonomy): domain Bacteria; kingdom Pseudomonadati; phylum Pseudomonadota; class Gammaproteobacteria; order Pseudomonadales; family Pseudomonadaceae; genus Pseudomonas; species Pseudomonas sp. B21-015. The sequence continues at coordinate 4,068,585 of NZ_CP087196.1, read as the reverse complement.
ATGGCGCGCTGACTTTCCGAGTACCAGAAATGCGTGGCGAGTTTGTCCGGTCACTTGATGAAGGCAGAAGCGTTGATTCGGGCCGTGCTGCGGGCTCCTGGCAAACCGATTTGATTCGGGCGCACGGCCACAACATCGACTCTCCAAGCAACCCGACGGCTTTTGGTTCGGGGAAAATTGCCCGGGGCAACCGCTCCGATACTTCTGGTCTGCCTGGTTCCGAGCTTTACGGCGGCGCTGAAACACGTCCCCGCAACATCGCGTATCCGAGCCGGTTGAAACTGATCTGAGGTGTTTATGAGTTCTATCTATCTTGTGGATTCTGCTGGCGCCCTTTCGGGTCCAGTCATTTTGCCTGTGGTGCCAGGTGTTGGCGTACAGCTACCCGATAACGCGGTTGAGTTAGTAGATACTTTGCCTTCGTGTCCGCCTGGCTTCGTCTGGGCCCTCGTCGATGGCATTCCGTTAGAGACGGCCGACCTACGGAGTACGGTTTATCGAACAGATACTGGCGCGCAGGTCGCTTGGTCACAGTTAGGTCAGTTGCCGGATGGCTACACAACAGAGGCCCCACCGGATCGATTCTGCGTTTGGCTGGATGGAGGCTGGCAACTGGATCAGGAGGCGCTGCTGGCGGATCAAGCGGCTACTGCGTTGTTCGAGCGGGACATTCGTTTGGGGGAAGCTGCAACGCGAATTGCCCCTTTGCAGGATGCACAAGATCTTGGCGAAGCGACGCCTGTGGAGGAGGCGGCCTTGTTAGCCTGGAAACGCCACCGTGTTGCCCTGAATCGGATCGAGCAGCAGGCGGGGTTCCCGGCCGAAATCACCTGGCCTACATCGCCTCGCTAGTTGCAGTACGCCGAGACTATCTCCTGATCTAACCAGCCCGCCATTGAGCGGGCATTTTTTTGCCCGGAGCAAATGATGACCATAACCGAGAAAGACCGCGACATCCTTGCACGCACGCTATGGGGCGAGGCTCGCGGCGAAACCCTGGCCGGTCAGATCGCCGTGGCCTGGACAATTCGCAACCGTGTGAACGATGGCAGCGCCAAGTCATGGTGGGGGGAGGGCTATGGCGGCGTGTGTCAGAAGCCGTACCAGTTCAGCTGCTGGAACAAGAACGACCCGAACTACGCCTACCTCAGCGGCGCAAAGCCAATCCCGGCCGGGCAATTCGCCCAAGTGCAGAAGGCTGCCGACCTGGTGATGTCCGGTACCGAGTCCGATCCTACCGGCGGGGCCACTCATTATTACGCGACCACCATGCCGAAGGCTCCGGCCTGGACTATGGGAGCGAAACAGACACTCAAGCTCGGCCACCACATCTTCTTCAAGGATGTGCCATGAATCCCGCGGCGCTGAAATTGGCGCTTGTAGGCGTACTGACGCTATTGCTGCTGACGGCCGGCGGGGTTTGGAAGGTCCAGGACTGGCGCTACGGCAAGCGGTTGGCTGAACAGGCTGGCCTGCACAAGGACGATCTGACCGCCATCAGCAGCGCGGCCACCGCCCAAGTGCGTGCCGATCAGGACAAGCGCCTGGCGCTCGAGCAGCGCCTAGCGGCCAGCGATCAAACTCACCATGAGGTTTTGACCAATGCACAAAAAGACCAGGCTCGCCTGCGCGATCGCCTTGCCACTGCTGATCTGCGGCTGTCAGTCCTCCTCGATGCGGATTCAGCCGGTGCCTGTAACGTGTCAAAAACCACCGGCGCCGGCGGCCTGGATCATGCAACCGTACGCGCCCGACTTGACCCGGCGCATGCTCAACGAATTATCGGAATCACCGATGCCGGCGATCGCGGACTGATTGCATTGAAGGGCTGTCAATCCTACGTACGGGAAATTTTACGCTGATCCTTTAGGGGACTATTATCGTCTTTCAACTCACAGTGCATATCAGGTAGGTTTATGGAAAATTACTTTCTACAAGGAATAGTACTGCCGGAACGCGCTAGGTTTGATACTGAATGGGGATTAAAAGGCCAGCACTTATCAAGCGGGGTATTTTTTTCGGTTAAGGTTTCGATAGTTTGTAATCAGGTTGCTTTGTGGTTAGAAGCTGATAAGGAATTGTCAGTGGTGGATTTAAAGAATTTCGCAAATTACGTGGTGTTTGACCAGCTGCATGTCTATTCTTTTTTGATGGGTTGTACTTTAGATTTTCAATTGACAAGAGTGATCAATAAAGAAAGGGAGGTTGACTACGTCTATGGGATAGAAAATCCGGTTTTGTTCGGACGACGTGACATTGCTGAGTTAGATGCTCCAATACAAAAAATACGTGCTCTTCAAGTTGGGCAGGACGGAGCGCTTATTCATAGGGCCTTAAGCGATTTGTCGTCAGCCATGCGCTATCGTGAGGATTCCGCATTTTATTGCTATCGGGCTATTGAGTCGCTCAAGCAGCATTATTGCGCGGTTAACGGTGTTTCCGAAAATGACGAGAGAAAGTGGATTGCATTTAGGGATGCTAACGGTTTTAGTAAAGAGCAGATCGTATGGTTCGCAGAACTAGCGAAGTATTCTCGGCATGGAAATTTGTCGCTAATCGATGCTGAAAAATATGAGGAACTCCTGAGGAAGACATGGGATGTGGTTGATAAATATTTATCAATTTGAGATATAGCTCTATCAATTTCTAAAATCTAGGGCAGATTTAGGGTAAATCAAAGGCCGCAATAGACCGGCGCAAGCCAATCTAGAGGCGAGGAAGTCTAGATGTTATTGGTCTATGGCGGTCTATAGGGTTATCGGAAGGGTAGTCCCTTTACATTTTCAGTGACGCACATCAAAGCTCCGTCGCCTTAGCTAGGTGGCGGAGCTTTTCGTGTTTGAGTTCGAGATGAATGTCGTGTCGGTGTTGTCTGGATTGGAGCGACAGTCACTGGCGACAAGATTTGCTAATGGCGACTGGATGTGTGGGGGCGTGGATAAGAGGGTGGTACGAAAGAGGTACGCTGAAAAAACAGATTAGCTGTAAGCCTTTATTTATAAGGTCTTCAGGATTAGATGTTCCAATCCATCATCGGCGCCACGCTAAAGCGGCGGGAGAGGGCTGGCACAGAGTTTTGAGCAAATGATGGGGGCATTGGGTATCTGGGTGTGTGAGGCGAGGAGTGGGAGTTTATCAGGAATGTGTGTTGGGGCGGAGGAGGGGGCTGTAAGGCCATCGAACTGCGTTGTAGTGGTCAACTAATTCCGGACACCTCGATAGGAGGTTTAGACGCCATTGCCCGTTCGTAAACGGTCGGTGGCAGATATCCCAGTTTCGAGTGCAGCCGCTCGTTGTTGTAAAACCCAACGATGTATTCAGTGATGTCACGTATCGCTTCGGCGTGGTTGGCGTAATCACGCCGCCATACCCGCTCCATTTTCAAACTCAGGAAGAAGCGCTCCATCACTGAGTTGTCCCAGCAATTACCTTTACGGCTCATGCTTTGCTGCATTTCATTTCTTGCCAACAGCGCTCTGTAGCTTGCGCTCGCGTATTGGCTGCCACGATCCGAGTGGGCGACCAGACCCGGTGGTGGTTGACGCTGAGCAATCGCCAGCTGCATTGCACTACACACCAGCTCAGCCGGCATGTTCGGGGCCATGGACCAGCCGACTATCTTGCGTGAGAACAAGTCCAGCACCACGGCCAGGTATAACCAGCCGCTTCGGGTCCGGATGTAGGTAATGTCTGCCACCCAAGCTTTGTTTACTGCGTCAGGTTCAAATTGGCGATTCAATACATTTTCAGCAATCGGCAGGTCGTGGTTGCTATCTGTCGTATGCACAAACTTACGCTTCCAAGCCGAACGCAGACCGTTGGCACGCATCAAGCGACGAATTTTATAAAGGCCTATTTCCATGCCCTTGGCGTGCAACACTTTACGCAACGGACGACTGCCATAACAGCCGCCACTTGCGGCAAACGATGCCTTGAGTTGCAGAGCCATGGGACAAATTGATGTTGGCACTTCAGCACGTTTGTTGGCTTCGTAGAACCCGGATCGACTGATGCCCAGCAGCCGACAGACATGCGCCACCGAATAAGCCTTCTGTTGCAGCTGCCGAACCAAGCGATACGTTACTTCAGCTCGCGGGCAAAGAAGGCGGTAGCCTTTTTTAATACATCGTTATCCATCTTGAGCTGGCGATTTTCCTGCTCCAACTGCCGGATACGTTGTTGCTCAGCAGTCAACGGTTTGCCGATTCCGACATCTCCCAGCTGTTCAGCCTCGTACTGCTGCACCCAGCGCCGGACGGCGGTCTCACCAATATTCAGGTCGCGGCAGACCTGCGGAACGGCCAGTCCCTGGTCCTTGATCATCTTTACCACTTGCAGTTTGAAGCTGTCGTCGAATGTTCTGCGTTTGCCAGTCATGAAAAAATCCTCGATAGATGCATTCTCCACCTATCGAGGTGTCCGGGGAAATTAGACCACTGCAGGGGGCATTGGGTATCTGGGTGTGTGAGGCGAGGAGTGGGAGTTTATCAGGAATGTGTGTTGGGGCGGAGGAGGGGGCTGTAAGGCCATCGAACTGCGTTGGGATAGGCGAAAAATATTTTTTGTCCTCGCTCTCGCATGATCTTGAAAATGCCGAGTTTCTGACTAGCCTCAAGGCACTGAGGGTGTCAAATTGACATTTTCTGATTTGGATAATGAAGCTTTAGGCGCAGCAGTAATGTAAAGCAGGACGCATGCTTGATGATAAAGGAGCTATCAGATGATTGAGGTTCAACCCTGCAACCAAGCGCTATTTATTGGTCCGCTTCCTGCGCCGAATAATATGGGTGTTTGTTTTTCCCTATCGATCCATTGGTTAGCAAACGACTGTGAAGATGTAATGTTTCAATCTGTCGCAGATAGTGCATTGGCTGCGTATGGGCCTGGAAGTGCCAACCGATTAAATCAAATGCAAAATGCAGGTAATATGATGGCTGGCGGTGGTATTACGCTGCAAACGTTGGTTGCGATGGCCCAAGCATTATATTCAAATATTAACCAGGTGGTGCCTGTGCCGGCCAGTGCTCTATCGTTTGGCAATCTTTTTGCCGCGTTTACTCTTGCCTTGTACGATGAAAGTATTGTGTGGTTACAGAATCCTTTAGTTGCTGGAGATAGAGGGCATGTTGTTGCCTATAATCGTCGTTCAGGACGATTTTATGATGCCAACAACGGGAGCTATAACGAAGAAGTCGACCTGCACTCGGAAATGGCCAGCTTTATTGTTCATGAGTATGAGAATACATACACTCATTTTCAGGTTTTTTCGCTTGATATTCACTGAGAGGCGCGTGTAAAAGGTAGTGAGTAGATAGATTGGTCCCATTTTTTAAATGGCTGAGAAAAGAAGTCTGCCCCTGAGAAATCCCCGATTTTTCTTACGATAAATCAAGAAGTTAGGAGTTGAAGAGACCTGCATGGATCGGCAGCTTGTATTGCACCACACAAAAACAAGACCCCGATCTTATGCAGGCCATCCGATTCTTACACAGCGCGCTCGCCCAAGCACTTCCCACTGTCCATTCTCGTCGTCTGAAAACGTTGATGTGTTGTGTCAGCGCATTACTCCAAGGGCGTCGGCTCACTCTGACGGGACTTGGCCGATTCATGTCAGGCAAGGCCTACCCCAAACACGCCATCAAACGAGTCGATCGGTTACTGGGTAATCGATATCTGCAAACTGAGCGCTCGCTGTTTTACTGGGTCATGTTGCGAGCCTTGCTGGGGTCGCTGAGACATCCATTGATCCTGGTCGATTGGTCACCGATCGATGCGGCTGGAGAGTTCTTTTTGTTGCGCGCGGCCATTCCTTTGGCAGGACGTTCGTTCCCCATTTACGAGAGCGTTCATGAGCGCGAGGGTTGTCCGAAATATCAAAAACGGTTGCTGCAAACGCTGGCCGAAATGTTCCCCAAAGACGGTGTTCCGATCCTTGTAGCTGATACAGGTTTTCGCCGGCCATGGATCAAAGCCGTCGAGGCGCAAGGCTGGTATTACGTGGGGCGAGTGCGTAACCGGGACCTTTACCGCAACGACGCACACACTTGGCTACCGGTTAAAAACCTCCATGCCCTGGCATCGTCCTCACCGAAATCACTAGGTCGGATCGAGATGACCCAAAGCGCTCCGCACTTCATCCATTTGTACTGCATCAGGCATTTCGGCAAAGGGTCGCAAACATCAGCGTGTCACCGGTTCAATCGCCCAAAACAAACTCAGCAGGCAATCGGCCAATCGTGAAACAGGCGCCAAAGCGAAGGGACTTGCAATGAGGCGCCGCCGATACACGGACACCTCTGTAAGTTAATACGTGGTGTCCGCCTAATTACTTAGCGAGGTCAGTACTAAGTAGTAGCTAAATTTTGAAGGTATACGGCGACCTCCAATTAATGCCATTGATTCTTGATTTCCTGCCACTGGTCGGCTGACAGCCACTTATCTGCCGCCGGAAAGAAAATATTTTCTTCAGCGTCCATATGATCGTAATATTTTTTAATGAAGTCATCGATAGTGTCTGCAATTACTCTCGTTTCCTGAGTTGTGTCCTCCAACATCTTCAGCTGTCCAGCAATGCGCCCAAATGCCTGATGATCTCGCTCGATATCCTTGACCCGTTGGTGGATCGGCGCCTCAGTTTCTAGCAAGGCCAGCCGAATAAGCTCTTCATTTTCATGGTGGTGTCGCTCTGCATCACCATGCAAGGCTTCCAGCATCTTGAACAACAGCTTACAGTCATCAGCCCCATCGGATTCATGTCTCATCTTTCTCAGCAACTCTTTGATCTGAGTGATTTTCATAGCCACTTCATGATGATAGGCCAGAAGTTCTTTCAACAAGACGTTCATATCAAATCCTCGTCACGACGCCAAATCATCACAGAAAGATGTTTTTAACCAGTAACTCCGAAGGATACCTAAACTTTTAAAGTTCAATAATTTCAATATCTTGTCAAACGCATTCGCCTGCACTATTTAACCTTTTTAGTATAGGCGAGCAAAAAGCTCTCACCCCAGGAAATTTGCCGCCCTTGGAAAAAATTGAAATATCAAGTGTATGTTTATATGCACTATTTGATCTGCCGGATCTCCGCCAGCGAAAACGGAAGGAAAAAGCAGCGCCCAAATCGACGCGGTGGCAGCTGTGCGCGGGTCTGCAAGACCGGGAATCCGGGAACCCGGCAGACCCGAAGGTCTCCCGCACAAAGCCGCCATTGAGCGGACACAAACGAGCGTCCTACAGGCGGGTCGCTTCAGAAAAAACAAGGATGCTGAACCAACGCTGTCACTCATCAATGTTTTATCAAGTTTGGCGATTTTGCGGTATAGGATGACCACCTGTCGCCATGCTTCCACCCTACAGGAAACAGAAAAATGATCTCGAACCTCTTCAAAGCCATGCTGATCACCGGTGCTTTGCTCTTGAGCGCCTGTTCGGGTGTGAGCACCAGCACGTGTTTTTCAGAAGGCTGCCAATCATTCGATGGCCATGGTGCCAACAAGGTGAACGTTGGTGGGAGCGCGATCGGGAACAGCTTTAATGAGTACAGCTCAGGTTTGCTGCACGACTGAGGAATGACGCAACGGCTTGGGTATTTTCGCCGTTGCGTGATCTGCCTGATGCTCCGCGACGACTGCTGCGCAGCCGGACGCAGGCTTCGCCAGCTGCTACAGGAAGTGTGTAGCGGCAACTAATGGGCTATTTAGCCTCTGGCGTCGCGATCCACTGCCCCAAAATTTTCTGGTGACTCCCCGTCACCTTGGCCAAGTGCAGCCACTGATCGACATACAACTTCCAGCTAATGTCATCACGCGGCAGCAAGTAAGCCTTCTCCCCATACTGCATAAATTGCGTCGGGTTAACCGCACACAAACCCGGTTTGAGTTTCTGCTGATACAGCGCTTCCGACGCATCGGTAATCATCACGTCAGCTTTCTTGTCCAGCAGTTCCTGGAAGATGGTCACGTTGTCGTGAAGCTGCAGTTGCGCTTTGGGCAGGAAGGCGTGAACGAAAGCCTCGTTGGTGCCGCCGGCTGGTTCGACCAGGCGAACCGAAGGCTGGTTGATTTGTTCTATGGTCTGGTATTGCGCCTGATCTTCGCAGCGCACCAGCGGGATTTTGCCGTCGACATCCAGCGTGGTGCTGAAGAAGGCTTTTTTCTGGCGTTCCAGGGTGACGGAGATGCCGCCGACACCGATGTCGCATTTGCCCGCGAGCATGTCGGGCATCAGGGTTTTCCAGGTGGTCTGGACCCACTCAACCTTCGCGCCCAGGCTGTCGGCCAGTGAGCGGGCCATGGCGATATCGATTCCCGAGTATTCGCCGTCTTCACCTTTGAAGGTATAGGGTTTGTAGTCGCCTGTGGTGCAAACGCGAAGTTGGCCTTGTTGCAGGACGGTGTCCAGGTGCGAAGGGCTCTGTTCTGCCTGAGCGCCGCAGGATAGAGCCAGCAGGCTACCGAGCAGCATTGTGCTTTTTATGGTTTTCATTGTTTTCGGGCTTTTGTGATGGAGTAGGGCAAGGCGGGATCAGTGTAGTGAAAGCGCTTCTTGGCTGTCATCCACGCTGAATGTGATGCTCCCCGGCTCTGGTTCAATGTGCTCAGTCAATCGCGGCTCGGCGCAGGCGCAAGGCGTTGAACACCACCGAGGCAGAGCTCACGCTCATGGCCAGTGCAGCCACCAACGGGGACAACAGGTGCCCGGTCAATGGGTAGAACAACCCGGCGGCGAGGGGGATGCCCATGGCGTTGTAGGCCAGGGCAAAAGCCAGGTTCTGGTGCATGTTGCGCACGGTTGCCACCGACAGCTTGCGGGCATGCAGAATGCCGAGCAGGTCGCCCTTGACCAGGGTGACTTGAGCGCTGTTCATGGCGACATCGGTGCCGGTGCCCATAGCGATGCCGACGTCGGCACGGGCCAGGGCCGGGGCGTCGTTGATGCCGTCGCCGGCCATTGCCACACGGTGCCCGCGTTCCTGCAATCCGGCGACCAGGCGCTCCTTGTCCTGCGGCTTGACCTCGCCATGGACGTCTTCGATACCCAGTTGGCGGGCGACGGCGCGGGCGGTAGTGAGGCCGTCTCCGGTTGCCATAATCACCTGCACACCATTGGCCTGTAGACACTCTACGGCCAGCCGGGTGGTGGGTTTGATCGGGTCGGCGACGGCGAGTAACCCCGCGAGCACGCCATCCACGCCCAGGTACATGATGCTGGTTCCGTCGCTGCGCAGTTGCTCGGCGTGGGGTTGCAGGGTTTCCAGGGCGATGCCGGCTTCCGCCATCAGTGCGGTGTTGCCCAGTTGAACACTGTGCCCGTCGACCTGGCCGCGCACGCCGATCCCTGACGCCGACTCGAACGTCTGCGGTGTGCTCAACACCAAGCCATTGGCGCGAGCACGTTCGACGATGGCATGGGCCAACGGGTGTTCGCTGCCCTGGTCAAGGCTGGCGGCCAGGCGCAGTACCTCGTCAGCATTGTAACCGGGCGCAGGTTCGACGCTGTGGAACGCCGGACGACCTTCGGTGAGGGTGCCGGTCTTGTCCACGATCAGGATGTCGATCTTGCGCAGGTTCTCGATCGCCGCCGCATCCCGGAAGAGCACGCCGCTGCCGGCCGCCTTGCCGGTGGCGACCATTACCGACATGGGTGTGGCCAGACCGAGGGCACACGGGCAGGCGATGATCAGCACGGCCACTGCATTGATGAGGCCGAACACCCAGCTAGGTTGCGGCCCCCACAACCCCCATCCGACAAAAGTCAGCGCGGCAATGGCGATCACTACCATGACGAAGTAGCCGGCAATCACGTCTGCCAGCCGTTGCATCGGGGCCTTGGAGCGTTGTGCCTGGACCACCATCTGCACAATTTGCGCGAGCACGGTCGCTTGGCCCACTTTCTGCGCCTGCATCACCAGGCTGCCGTGGGTATTGAGGGTGGCGCCGATCAGCCCGTCCCCAGGCCGTTTCATCACGGGGACCGGCTCGCCTGTGAGCATGGACTCGTCCACCGCGCTTTCGCCCTGCAGCACCACACCGTCGACCGGGACTTTCTCGCCGGGGCGCACGCGCAAGGTGTCGCCGCTGTGCACATGGCTCAGTGCAATGTCTGCTTCGCTGCCGTCGGCGTTGATCCGGCGCGCGGTCTTGGGCGTCAGGCCGAGCAGTGATTTGATCGCGGCCGAGGTTTGCGAGCGCGCCTTGAGTTCCAGCATCTGTCCGAGCAGCGTCAGGGAAATAATTACCGCCGCTGCTTCGTAGTACACGCCAACCCGGCCGTCCATCATGAAGGTGGCTGGAAACAGGCCGGGTGTCAGGGTGGCGGCAAGGCTGTAGAGGAAGGCTGCCGCAGTGCCCAGGCCGATCAGCGTCCACATGTTGGGGCTGCGCTGGATGACGGAGCGCGCGCCACGCACATAGAACGGCCAGCCGGCCCAAAGCACGACGGGCGTGGCGAGCACCAGTTCGACCGCGTTCTGTGTGGCGCCGTGAAACAGGCTCAAGCCATGGCTGCCCATCGCCAGCGCGGTCACTGCCAGGGTCAGCGGCAGGGTCCACCAGAAGCGCCGGGAAAAGTCCGCGAGCTCAGGGTTGTCCGACTCCTCCAGTTCGGGCAACACCGGCTCAAGGGTCATGCCGCACTTGGGGCATGTCCCCGGACCGCGCTGGCGTATTTCCGGGTGCATGGGGCAGGTGTACTCTTTTTCGGTCGTCGGCTCCGCTGCCTGCTGCGCCAAAGCAGGTGATTTGAGGTGATCCAGATGGCGATGCATGGGTCAGTGTCTGCCGCCGTGGTGATGCCCGAACAGGTGCATCAGCGGGCACAGCAATAGAATCAGGTAGGGCAGAATCGGGTAGATATGGCCGTAGTGCTCACGAGCCAGGTAGAACATCCCGATCACCAGCAGCATGCCCAGCGCGATGCCGGGTTTGCTGCGCCAGAAAGAGGGGGCTGGCGGCGTCGAGGGCGATGAATGGTTCATGTGACTAGCTCCGTTCTGAGGTAAGTGTCCTGGGGGGCGTCCTGCCATGCCGGCCAGTGCGAACCTCCGCGACGGGGGGCTATGGCGTGATGTTTATTGACCCATCGGCATCTTCATCATGCTGGATTGTTGATCCATCATTTTCATCATCATGTCCATCATCGCTGTATCCGAGCCGTTCTTGCCGCCGGTCATGCCTTTGCCCATCCCCATACCCATACCTGGGCAATGGTCATGCATCATGCCGAGGCTGTTTCTCATCGTAGTCATGGCTTCCTGCATCGCCGCCCGGCGTTCGACCGGAGTTTTGGCGGCGATCATTTTGTCGTGAGCTGCCTGCATTTTCTTCATCTGTTCGCTCATGGCCTTGTCTTGCATGGGCATGGTTTGGGCTGCGTCACTGGCGGGGGCGGCGGGCGCCGTTTCGGGGTATTCGGTAGCCAGTGCCAGCAATGGGCCGCTCATGAGCAGAGCGGCCAGGAGGGGTTTGATGTAGATGTGCATGGCGATCTCCACAGTGATAGCGCGGATCGGCAGCGTCGGATGGCTGCGAACCAGAGTATGTCGTGTTCCCGTTAGAGGGAGTGATCTTGAACTTACGCCACGATTGGAGGGCGTTGTTGATCCATATCAAACGACGCCCACAGAGCATCATTGTGCTTTTTATGGTTATCAGGCTTTTGTGATGGAGGGGGGCAAGCGGGAATCAGTGGAGTGAAAGCGCTTCTCCAGTGTCCCAGCATCCCGATCATTCCAATGCGCGATACGTGTCAGGCAAGGCCCGACACGTATCCCTTCACATGAGTTGTTTATCCACAAGCCACGGACTTCGAACTCTTAAGATGCGCTTCAATCGAGTTGCTGGCAGAGTGGACTCTTACTCCCTTGAGTTTATCGAGTGGCGGCTCTTTCCAAAGTTTTGATGCGTCAATGGGAAGGATGACCTGTATAGCAGCCCCTTGGGGCGGATCAGCAACAAAATCGAAGTCTTGAATGCCGTCAGGCGGGAACTGGATATAAACCCGTGGCTCCAGTCTCGGGTTTGTCCATCCACCAGAATTCACCAAGCCAATTGCCGATATGTGTAGCTGCGGTGGGTTTGATTTAAGTATTTTTAAGTCGACATCCACTACTTTCATTACTTCAGCCATTTTCGAACTCCTTTCGATAATTGCGCCGCTTTTTCACCTTGGCGCTTGGGTGTTGAACCCTTTGGCTTGAAATCTGGTGTGGTTAGACGCTAGTAAAGGACCCTCTTCCTGTCCACCGACTGCCTGGCCGGTCATCGGATGTTGCAGATATACATTCTCTACAGTGCGTCCATCTCCGGACTCAACGTCCCCAGCCAAGCCACCAACCCCACAATCAACACCGCCGCTGCCAGCTCCACTACCACGCTGCGCCGCAGCGCATTGGCGGCGACCGCGTATTGCCCGTCCCGCAACGATCGCTGCAAAAACGGCCCAAGGTGAAACCGGTTCAACGCGGCGAGCACCAGCATGCCGGCAAACAGCATCACTTTGATAAACAGCAAAATCCCGTAAGTGCTGAGAAACACCTCATCGAGCTTCGGCCCAACGATGAACAGATAATTCACAACCCCCGTTACCGTGATCACCAATACGATGGCCGCGCCAACAACCTCAAACCGATTAACAGCGCGGACCAACAACCGGAGGCGCACTTCAGTTTGTAGGGCGTTGATTTTCGCCATCAACGCAAACGCCATCAACGCCCCAAGCCAAGCCCCCGCCGCCAGCAGATGCAGAATATCCACTGCGAAATGCCAATAACGACGACTGCCTTCATCCATCGCCCCATGCCCGCTCCAGGCCAGGCTGGAGAGGGCGATGCCGCCGGCAAAAACGGCGACCAACAAGCCGACACCCGGCGCACGGAGCATCACCGCTAAACCAGCGACAACCAGCGCAACGATGCGAACCGTCCAGGCCAACCCGACGTCCGTCTCCAACACCATCATCTCGATGTGCGGACGCAACTCGGCAAAGTCCGATTCCCCGCTCATGGCGCTCACCATCATCACCATGCTGGCGACGGACAACACCGTGCCAAGCACCGCCGTTCCCGCCAATATCGACCGGAACGGCAACACTGCTCCCGACACCCGTTCCTGCCCTTTAAGGCTGTACAGCCCAAAAAGCGCCACTCCAAACAACAGCATCAAATCCACATACAACGCAAACCGCAGGGCAATGCCGACCGAGTCGCTCATCAATCACTTCACTTTGAACGTAACATTACCGGTGATCGGGTGAGTGTCCGAAGACACGGCGCGCCATTCGACTTTGTAGCTGCCGGTGGGCAGGGGCGAGAGCGGGGTGATGACCATGGTTTTCGGGTCACTGCCACCGGAGACTTTGGCTTTCATGGGCATGGGGGAGTGGGCCATGCCGGGCATTTCGGTCATGACCAGTTTGGCGCCGGAGAATTGGGTCATGAGGTTTTCGGAGAAGTGCAGTTCGATATTACTCGGCGCCGCACCATCCGAGCCTTCGGTCGGGGTGGAGGAGAGCAGTTTCGGGTGGGCTTGAGCCAGTGCGCTCATGAGCAGCCCGGTGGAAAGTGCGATGACGACAGCAGTGGTTTTGATGATGCGCATGCAAGGCCTCTTACCGCTTCAAGCGGTTGGTTTTTAGGTTTTGAGTTGAAGCGTTTAGAACCACAGCCGAACGCCGAGGACCAGGCGGGCTTCGCTGCGGTCCTCGCCTTCGTCCCTGGCGTAGTCGGCGGTTTTGCCGTAGGTGCGGTTCCAGGTCACGCCGATGTAGGGCGCGAACTCCCGGCGGATTTCATAGCGCAGCCGCAGGCCGGCTTCGGTGTTGGACAGCCCGGAGCCGATGCCCCGTTGCGGGTCGTTTTTGCCGTAGACGTTGAGCTCGGCGGTCGGCTGCAAAATCAGCCGGTTGGTGAGCAGGATGTTGTAGTCGCCTTCCAGCCGTGCAGCGGTCTGGCCGCCTTCGCCGATGAACGCGGTGGCCTCGGTTTCGAAGTTGTACAGGGCCATGCCTTGCACGCCGAACGCGGCCCAGGTTTGCGGGTCGCCGGGTTTGAAATCCTGGCGCACGCCAGTCACCACGTCCCACCACGGGGAGATGGCATGACCCCACAGGGCCTGGACTTCGGCGTCTTCGGTTTTGCCGTTGACGCGTTCGCCTTCGGAGCGCAACCACAGGCGATCGATGTCGCCGCCGATCCAGCCGGACAAATCCCACGCCAATGCGCTGCCGTCGTCGGCGTCCTGCCATTCGAGTTTATCGGCGAGGAAGTAATAGTTGAGCGCATTGTCGTGCATGTCATGGCCGGCGGGGCTGACGAATACGGCGGCGCGGTCGGCGTCGGTCAATGTCGGGATCGGCGTGCGGCTTTGGGTCGGCGCGGCGGGCTGCATTTGCCCATCGTCCATGCTCTGCATTTGGCTGTGATCCATGCCTGGCATCTGGCTATGGTCCATGCCCTGCATGTCGTCGGTGGCGGCCATGGCCGAAGAGAGCGTCAGGCCCACGGTAACGAGGGCCAAAGAGAACGGAGTGAGTCTGGTCATGGGGAGCGCCTTATTCTTCCACGCGAACTTCACGGAACATGCCCATTTCCATGTGGTACAGGAGATGGCAGTGGTAGGCCCAGCGGCCGAGCGCATCGGCGGTGACCCGATAGCTGCGCTTTGATCCCGGTGGCATGTCGATGGTGTGTTTGCGCACCATGAACTGGCCGTTCTCGTCTTCGAGGTCGCTCCACATGCCGTGTAAATGAATGGGGTGAGTCATCATCGTGTCGTTGACCAGCACCACCCGAACCCGCTCGCCATACTTGAGTCGCAGCGGTTCGGCGTCGGAGAACTTCACGCCGTTGAACGACCAGGCGAACTTCTCCATGTGGCCGGTGAGGTGGAGTTCGATGGTGCGGCCGGGCTCGCGGCCGTCCGGGTCCTCGAAGGTGCTGCGCAGGTCGGAGTAGGTCAGTACACGGCGGCCGTTGTCGCGCAGGCCGATGCCCGGGTCGTCGAGTTTTGGCACGGTGCTCATGGCTTGCATGTCCACCAGCGGGTTGTCTTTTTCCGTGTCGGGATGGGATTGCATACCGGCCATGCCACCCATGGCCATGCTGCTGTGATCCATTCCGGTCATGCTGTCCATGCCCTGCATGTCGCCTCCGTCCATGCCTTGCATGGCACCGTGATCCATCCCCGCCATGTCGCCGCCCATGCTGCCGTGATCCATGCCGCCCATGCCCATGTCATCCATGGTCACCAGCGGTCGCGGATCCAGCGCTGGAACCGGCGCCGACAACCCGGCCTTCGCCGCCAGGGTGCCTCGCGCATAACCCGTTCGATCCATCGATTGCGCGAACAGGGTGTAGGCGTCCTGGGTCGGCTCGACGATCACATCGAACGTCTCCGCCACCGCGATGCGGAATTCGTCGACGCTCACCGGTTTGACGTGCAGGCCATCCGCCGCGACCACGGTCATTTTCAAGCCCGGAATACGCACGTCGAAGTAGGTCATCGACGAGCCGTTGATAAAGCGCAATCGCAACTTTTCGCCCGGCCGAAACAGACCCGTCCAGTTCATGTTCGGCGCCAGGCCGTTCATCAAGTAGGTGTAGGTGGCGCCGCTGACGTCGGCCAGATCGGTAGGGTTCATCTTCATCTCGGCCCACATCTTGCGATCGGCGACTGTCGAGCCCCAACCTTTCTCGCTGACGTCGTGGATGAAGTCCCCCACCGTCCGTTTGTTGTAGTTGTAGTAGTCCGATTGTTTCTTGAGTTTCTTCATCAGGCCGACTGCGTCTTCGTCGGTCCAGTCGGTGAGCATCACCACGTAATCGCGGTCGTACTGGAAAGGCTCCGGGTCCTTGGCATCAATTACCAACGGCCCGTAAACCCCGGACTGTTCCTGAAAGCCCGAATGGCTGTGGTACCAGTAAGTGCCGTTCTGCCGGACTTTGAACTGGTAGACGTACATTCCGCCCGGTTCAATGCCGTGAAAGCTCAAACCCGGCACGCCGTCCATGTTGGCCGGCAGCAAAATGCCGTGCCAGTGAATGGAGGTGCTGTCCTTGAGTTTGTTCTTCACCCGCAGCGTGACGGTGTCACCTTCACGCCAGCGCAACAGAGGGCCGGGAATGCCGCCGTTGATGGTCATCGCGGTTCGAGGGTTGCCGGTGATGTTGACCGGGGTTTCGCCGATGAACAGGTCGAAGTCGGTACCGGCCAGCACATTCGGTTCGCCGGGGCTGGTGACCGCCCAGACCGGCGTGCGCCACAGTCCGAGGCCAGCGAGCACCCCGCCAGCGGCCAGGCCCTTCACGAAGGTGCGTCTTGAGGTGTTGGAATGCATGCCGTTTTATCCCGTCCGGTCAGCTTGATGAAGCCCTCAGGTCCATCCTGAGCGGAGGGCAGAGAGCTTGATGAGGAGAAGGCTAACGGGCGGCGCCTTTCAGCAGGCTGAGGCCAAGATTACAGTTTTGACAGTTTCACACGATGTTCAAGGACTGCTGTTGGACCTGGACGAATCCGCCACGGTGGCATTACCGCAATTGATATATGAAGAAGACTTCAACCAACGCTGATCCGGATAGTAAGAAAATAACAACTGCCCATCCTTCATCGAGTCGATCAGTCGATGTGCAATCGCAGGCCTCACGGCCGGGCAACCGAGACTTCTGCCGATCCGGCCATTGGCCCGCGCCAGGTCTGGGCTGACGTAAGGCGCGCCGTGAATGACGATCGCTCGCTCAAAAGCGTTGTCGTTGAAACCCGGTTCCAGACCTTCCATGCGCAGGGAATAACCGTTCTGCCCGACGTAGCTGGATTGGGTGCGGTACAAACCCAGGCTGGTGGCGTAGCTGGCATTCTGATTGGAGAACTGGCTGGCCATGTTCTCGCCGCTGTTGCGGCCATGGGCGACCAGTTCATGGAACAACAATTTGCGTTGTTTAAGGTCGAATACCCAAAGACGTTGCACGGTCGAGGGCAGGGAATAATCGATCACCGCGAGTCTCTGCACCGGGACCGCGTCTTGGGCTCGGCTGCATTGGAAGGCGCGTACGGCCAGGGCAATGACCTTGGCGTTGGCATCAGGGGCCGCTTTGACCAAGGCAGCTTCAAGCGAATCGGCGTAGGCTGCCGGTAATGTAAAAAATGCAGTCAGCAGCAGGGCCGTCATTAAGCAGCCAAAGCGGTGTGGGGCCATATGCAAGTCTCATCTGAATATTTCGAGTCTAGCAGCGCGCACGACGCTAGCCGGTTGAAAACGGGAGATTAAGGATTATCCATGGGGCAGTTAACAAGGTTATTCGTCATAAGCCGCATCTTTTTTATGGGCTTTCTGATAAGCGGCACGGCGATCGCACAAACTTCGCCGATTGAGCCGGTATCTCCCGTTAGCGCTGCGGCTGAAGCGGCACCCGGCGATTATGTCGGCCAAGCGATTCAGGCTGAATTGGCGCCATTGAGTTCGGCGTTTCCGCCGCTGCTCACGTCACCGGGCCATCAGCGCGTTGATGTGAACCGAGTGGTGATGGATTTCTATAGTCATCGTGGCTATCGCGCCGCCTGGATGGACGATGACGATGTCGCCCTGTTATTGAAAAGCTTGGGCGATACCCAGACCGATGGTCTGAACCCCGCGGATTTCCGGATCGCCGAGTTGGCCGAGGCCCACGCGTTGATGCAGACAACCACCCCAACCCCCGGGCAACGGGCAGCTTTTGATATCTCCGCCACCCAGACGTTCATCACGGCGCTGCTGCAGTTGCGGCGCGGCAAGGTCGACCCTTCGCGGCTGGACATCCACTGGAACTTCGATCCCGTTGGCGTCGATCCTCGGGAGGACGTCAACAAATTTTTAGCCGCCCTCGACAGCCATGACATTGCGCGCGCCTTCGCTCAGGCGCCGCCTCAAGAAGCGGTTTACGGCACCTTGCGACAGGGCCTGGCGCAACTGCGCAAGGTTCGCGACAGGGGCGGTTGGCCAAGGATCCCGGAAGGGCAAACGCTCAGGCCCGGCATGGACGACGCCTCGGTCGCGCAGTTGCGAGCCCGTCTGGCGGCGGGCGGTTATCTCGCGCAAGCGACTGCTCGTACCGACTACGACGACGCCGTCACCGCGGCGGTGAAAAAGTATCAAGCCGAGCAATACCTTGGGGCGGACGGTGTCGCGGGGCCAGCGACACTCGCGGAACTGAATGTGTCGGTCGAGGCACGCATCGACCAGGTTCGCGTGAACATGGAGCGAGCTCGATGGCTGCTGTACAAACTTCAAGGCACCTTCGTTGTTGTCGATATCGCCGGGTACAAAGTCGCGTTCTATCGCGATGGCAAACCGATCTGGCGCTCACGGGTGCAGGTCGGTAAGCCGTTTCGCAGCACGCCGATTTTTCAATCCGCGATCACCTACATCACATTCAATCCCACCTGGACCGTGCCACCGACGATTCTGCTCAAGGACATGCTGCCGAAGATTCGCAACAATCCTGGCTACCTTGAGGCAAGCCGGATTCGCGTGATCGATCGAGATGGCAATGTGCTCGATCCGTCGACTGTCGATTGGGACAACCCGCGCGGCCTTACCCTGCGTCAGGATGCGGGGTCGGATAACTCGCTGGGGCAGGTGGTGATTCGTTTTCCCAATGAGTATTCGATTTATCTGCACGACACGCCGCATCGTGAGCTGTTCGCGAAATCCAATCGCGCGACCAGCTCCGGCTGTATTCGGGTAGAAAACCCGCTGCAATTGGTGGAGCTGTTGTTCAACGATCCGGTTCACTGGAACAGCGAAGGGATTCAAAAGCAGTTAGCCAGCGGCAAGACAGAGAACATCAGACTCCCGGTGAAAGTGCCGGTGCTGTTGGCCTACTGGACGGTGGACCTGAGTCTTGATGGGCGCGTGACATTCAAGCCCGATGTGTATGGGTACGATTCCCCGGTATTGCGGGCGTTGAATCGGCCTTCGGAGCGGCCGGCGCTGGACGGGAGGCGAGCGGCGCCTCCCTCGGTGGCAGCGGAGCAGAGTAAGTTGTAGGCCTTAAAGCCCCAAGCCTTCTTGCACAGCCAGCAGCAAATTGTGTTCCGTCAGTGCTATCGCATCCGGTTGTTGTCCGGATTGCTCGATTGCCTGAAGCCACCACTGTGTCTCGCCGTGTTCGTTCACGGTGCGTAACAGGGCGAGTTCCTTGCCTGTCGCGTGGATTTCGATCCGCCCGGCACCGTCGGCGGTGAAGCGAGCGACAGGATCGAAGGTGATGCTGTGGTGGTTGCCTTCGATCAGCAGTTGGTCGATGGCGTAATCGTAGGTCGCACCGTCCGGAGCGCTCTCGAACACGTGAGTGGAATTGCGTCGCAACTTCAGGCCCACTTCGATCAGTGGCTGCAACCAGGTTTCGATCTGGTGATACAGCTCGTAGACCTGGGCGGGCCAGCTGTCGATGGCCTGATCGGCGAAGGTCGCGTCGGCACTGGTTTGCCAGGATTGTTTCAGCTTCGCGGCGAGCTCGTCTGCTTTACTCATTTCGATTTCCTGTCGTGGTGTCAGTTAATCGTAGCTCTTTCAGCGTCATGCGGGTTTTGCTTTGCGTCATGGGGTTGAAACACTGGCGTGAAACATCGGAGGTTAATGCCCGTCACTTCAGCGCAATCCATGTGGGAGCGAGCAAGCCCGCTCCCACAGGTTCCGCGCCTTTAGGGGGGCTGCTTTTTGCACGACCCAAAGCCAGCGGACAGACTCAATTCCCCAGGTCGATTGAGTCCCCATCGATGCAGCGATTTTCATTGAGTCGCTAAAAGGCATGGCGTCACGACCACTGATCCCCCAATCCTCCGTTTACCCCGCACAACCCATTAGACTAAGCTCACAAAAATTAAGGGTTTTGGGCCGTTGCCCATGCCTTACCCTTTCAGGACTCACTTTTGCCTATCCCCATTCACGATCCGCACCACGTGCCCGGCGGTGCCTTGAAGCGGCTGCCTTTGCTCAAGGCGGCGGTGCTGTTTATTGCGACGGTGTGCCTCTGTCTCTGTGGTCTGCTGTATCTGCAGCTGGAGCAGTCGCGCCGGCACGACCTGGCGTTGGCCGAGGTGTCGTCGTCGAACCTGACCCGGGCCATGGCGCAGCAGGCCGAAGACACGTTCATGAAGGCCGATCTGGTATTGACCAGTCTGGTGGACTGGATCCAGACCGATGGTTTCGACGCTGCCCAGACGCCACGCTTGCAGAAAACCTTCGCCCGGCGGGTGCAGGCGCTGCATCAATTGCACGGGATATTTCTGTTCGACAAGCAGGGGCAATGGGTCGTGACTTCGTTCAAGAATCTGCCCCGTGGCCCAGGTGTGGCGGACCGCGAGTATTTCCAGTTCCATCAGCAGAACGCGTCTTCCGTGGCGCACATTGGGCCGGCGATTCGCAGTCGGGAGAATGGTGAGTGGATCATTCCTGTCTCCAAACGGATAAACGACAAGAACGGCAATTTTCAGGGCATGTTGCTGGCCGGGATCAAGATGTCGTACTTCGATCAGTTCTTCAAAAGCTTCAGCATCGATAGCAACGGTGCGATGTTTTTGGCGTCGACTGACGGAACACTGCTGGCGCGACGGCCGTTTGTGGAGTCGCAGATCGGCACGTCGCTGGCTCAAGGGGAGATCTTTCAAATGCTCTTGCCCCACGCGACTTCCGGTAACGCCATGATCGACTCAGTGGTGGATGGCATCGTCCGGCTGTATGGCTATCATCAGCTCGAAGCCTATCCTCTGGTGGTCGCAGCGGCGTCGTCCAGGGACGCGATCCTCAAGGACTGGTATGACACGGCGATTCAATCCAGTCTCATTGTCGCTCTGGTCGTCCTCGGTGTGGGGTTGTTCGGTTGGGTGTTCATTCATCAGGTGCGTGCGGGTGAGCGCATCGAGGCGGATTTGCGCAAGGCACAGAAAACGCTCGAATTGATCGCCACCCACGACAGCCTGACCGGTCTGGCCAACCGTCGATTGTTCGAGCGGGCGCTGGAGGTCGAGTTCGGGCGCGGTGCCCGGCGGTCGAGCCCGCTGAGCCTGATCATGCTCGATATCGATTACTTCAAACGCTACAACGACACCTACGGCCATGTGGCCGGGGACCATTGCCTGACCGAAGTGGCGCGGGCACTCAAGAGCTGCTGTCACCGCAAAGCCGATCTGGCGGTGCGCTATGGCGGTGAAGAGTTCGCGGTGCTGCTGCCGGACACCGACATCCATGGTGCGCTGACAATCGCCGAACAGATCCGCCGCAGCGTCATGGACAAGAACATCATCCACAGCGGCTCGCCCACGGGCTACGTGACGATCAGTCTTGGCTGTTATTCGTTTGTGCCGACGGGGCACGACAGCACCAATATGTTCATCGAGCGCGCGGATGCGGCGCTGTATCAAGCCAAGCACTCGGGGCGCAATCGCGCGGCGGTGTTGTCGATGGAAGGGGGCGTCGAGGCACTGATGCGTTCGGATCGATGAAGCTTGCGGCCGTCGATTGGCAATGGCCCTCTGATCACTTCTTCAAGTGTGGCAATGACTTGTATTATCCAGGGGCGATGATCGAGCATGACTGCTATGGTCAGTGGAGAGCCTGGCGGTCATGCACGACAGACCAGGCCTCGCCGGTCTCACCTGATCAGGCGATCGATTGACAGGATAAATGCATGGATTTGTCTGCCGTTACCACCGTCGCACCTGCGCGCCATACCCCAATTACCCGCAACCTGATATTCGTTGTCGGTCTGCTGTTTGTCGTTGGCGTGCTGATCGCGCTGATCGCCCTGTTCAGTATTGCCGGACGGCTCGATGCCCAGGACCTGGCCAAGACCACTTTCTATACCCAGCGCGCCCTGGAAAACCGCATCACCGCCACGAAAAACTACATCGCCAGTTATGCGAACTGGACGACGGCCTACGACCATCTGAACGGTGAGGTCGATGTGCAGTGGGCCTACGTCGAGCAGAACATGGGTAAAACCCTGTTCACCATGGACCACTACGATGGTGTTTTCGTGGTCGATCTTCAGCGAAGCAAATACGCCGTGGTGCGCGGGCTTCAGGTACAGGACGAGGCCGCGGCCTATCTGTCGACATCGATGGCGCCGCTCGTTGAGGCGGTTCAGCGTCAGGAAAGCCTCATCAAACCCGTCAGCCAGTACACCTTGTTCGAGGGTAAGCCGGCGCTGTTGACGGCTGCCGCGATCGTGCCCAATGACGAGCGTCCGGCGGTCGATCCCACAAGCACTTCGGTGCTGATATACGTCGACGAATTGAACCCCGAGAAGCTCAGTGTCTTGAGTGCCGACTACGGTTTGCATGACTTGAGCCTGGCGGCCGACGACGCCATCGCTCCCGGTCTGCCGGCCGTCGCACTCGCAGGCACCGGTTACAGCCTGGTCTCCCGGCTCGAGCAGCCGGGTCATCAACTGCTCTGGTCGCTGCTGCCGCCACTGGGCGGAGCGCTGCTGATTCTGGCGTTGTTGACGGCCTACTTCTTTCGGTATGTCTTGCGCACGTCCGGGCATGTGGATGCCAGTTACACCAGCCTCGATTTGTCAAACCAGGCGCTGGAGGCCAGTGAAGAACGTTTTCGTGCCGTGGCCGAGGCCGCGTCCGACTGGATCTGGGAAGTCGACGACCAGCATTGCATCACCTATTTGTCGGGACGCTTCAGCATTGTTACCGGGTTCTCCGATCAGCAGTGGCTGGGGCAGAACATCGGGCAACTGCTCAACTGCGATACCACACCCTTGTCGCTGTGGCTGAACAAGCTCGATGAAGAGCAGGCTGTCAGCCACTTGCGCTGTTCCTACCGCGATCAGTCGGGGCAACAACGAGTCTGCCGGGTGTCGGCGCGACCGATCCGGCGCAAGGGCGCGGTACTGGGTTTTCGCGGGACGGCCAACGACATCACCGATGAGGTCGCCGCCCATGCGCAGATCCAGCATCTGTCGTTGCACGACGCCCTGACCGGTTTGCCGAACCGCAACAAACTGGCGCGCTACCTCGAAGAGGCGCTGGCGCTGAAAGAGCAGTCAACGGCGCTGACCCTGTTGATGATCGACCTGGACAACTTCAAGCCAATCAACGATTCCCTCGGTCACCCGGCCGGCGATGCGGTATTGCTGGAAGTGGCTGCCCGTTTGCGTGAGAGCACGCGGGACATTGATCTGGTCGCCCGATTGGGTGGCGACGAGTTCGTGCTGGTGCTCCATGGCATGGACAGTCACGCGGAAATCGACCGGTTTTGCGGGCGCTTGCTCGACAGCCTGCATCAACCGATTCACTACCACCATCACACGCTGCACATCGGCGCGAGCATCGGTATCGCCTTGAGTCGGCGCCAGGGGCATATTCCGCAGGAGCTGATTCGGTGTGCCGATATCGCGTTGTATCAGGCTAAATCCGATGGCAAGAAGACCTGGTGCTACTTTGCAACGCACATGAACGATCAGATCCAGCATCGTCGGCAACTGGAAACCGACCTGCGTCAGGCGATCAAGCACAACGAATTCGTGATGCATTACCAGCCGCGTTATCACGTCGATGGCAAACGGATCGTTTCGGTCGAAGCGCTGCTGCGCTGGCAGCACCCGGTGCAAGGCTTGTTGAGCCCCGATGCATTTATTCCGCTGGCCGAGCAGACCGACCTGATCGTGCCGTTGGGGCGTTGGGTGCTGCGCGAGGCGTGCGAGACGGCCCTGACCTGGCCCGGCGCGATGATGGTGTCGGTTAACCTGTCACCGGTGCAGTTTGCCCGTAGCGATGTGATCGAGGACGTCCGGGAAGTGTTGATTCAGACCCGCTTGCCCGCCAGTCGGCTGGAGCTGGAGATCACTGAAAACGTGATGCTCAACGACGTCGATGGCGCCCTGGCGACCATGAACGCGCTCAAGGAGCTGGGCGTGCGGCTGAACATGGACGACTTCGGCACCGGATATTCTTCGCTGGGTTACTTGCGCACGTATCCGTTCGACGGGATCAAGATCGACAAGCGCTTCATCTCGTCCATGGGCAATGGCAGCAATGATCGCGCCGTGGTGCAGGCGATCATCAACCTGGGCAAGGCCATGGGCCTGACGGTGACCGCTGAAGGTGTCGAGACGCTGGAGCAGCTGGATTTTCTGATCTCGGATCAGTGCCATGAGGTGCAGGGGTTCTACCTCAGTCGTCCGGTGGACAGGTATGCGTTGCTGCCGTTGCTCAATGCCTCGCAGGAAGATTTTCCGCAGCAGGGCGCGCACCTTTAGTCGCCTGTTTCGTTCGTCACGGCAACTGCCGTGGCAGCCCTCGGTCACAACTGGATACCGTCCATCCGTTGCGAGTGTCGGACCATGAAGAACCTGAAAATCGCCACCTTCAACGTCATGCGCGGTGATCGCAGCACCGATTACACGGCGTGAGTGAAGCTTGAGTGTGGCTGGCAGAAGCGCGATTGCTGGTGCGTCGACTTACGGTCTGATTTTGTCCACACTCTCCTAGTAATAAGCTTGTCAATTTATTTTTTTGATATTGACATGTCCAGAAACAAGTGTGAAGGTATTGGTCGTGAGCAAGGATCGTACTCATTGTAATCAATAGAATTATATACGCTCAAGGGATTGGCATGTTTCATACCGCAGCTATAAATACGTCTTCTCCTCCACTTGTCTTTTCCTCCAAGGCACTCCGCGCATTATCAGTTTCCTCTCAACGCCGTTCTGGCGATAGGTGTCATTACGTCTTCGGCATGAGCAAGTCCCTCGCCGGCTGGCGATCGCTCGATATGAAGAAAGCATCTACGGCATAACTTTTAGTTATGTTCGACGTCGTTCGTTTCCGCCTCTGAAATGCGCGAAGAACTTTATCGGCCGGAATAAATCGATATCGACACATTGAGTAGTTCGCGCACTATCAACAGGTATTAACCACCATTTCCTGCACGCTCGACCATTATTGAACGCGTGGTCTATTGGAGGCATGTAATGTTTGTGTTACGCGATTTCTGGGCCACGGAGGCAGCGCTGGGCGTCGATGCCCGCTCGCAACCTGATGAGCGTGTTTCGCCATGCAGTGGTGCGTTAGAAGATGCATCACACCCTGTCCACGCTTCACCATCAGGTACTGGCCGTGGGCGCCCTGTGGGATGACGATGCAAGAAACGTCAAGCCAGTCTTGCGCCTGGCCGTGGCGCGAAAACGACGACCGTGGTTTGAGGGCTTATGGGGCAATGTCGGTGAGCCAGTCGATCTCTCGCGAGTACATTGCTAATGAATAATTTCGGTTCAAATGTTATCGAGAGAATTGAGTGTTGCAGTGGCACTGCTGGGGTTTACCCTTGATTCAGATCCAATTTATCCAACAAGGCCACATGAAAATGAAAATATCATTCATCGCTTTACTAGGGGTTTTATCGCTTATTCAAACATCGCTGTCCTTTGCGGATGATGTCAATGGGAAGAATCTCTATTTGCAGAGGTGCGCCGTGTGCCATGGAGCAGATATCAAAGGAACCGGGCCATTGGCTAATAAAAGCAATCCTCCAACACCTGACCTTACAACCTCCGCTTTCAAGAAACGACTAAATGATTATCCGGGCGTTATTGTGTCATCGATAATACTCCGCCCAAGTGGAAACTTGATTCCAAAAGTTTTGCGAGAGAACGGTGTAAAGATACCGCCGCACGCTTGGAGTGTTAATGATCTGCGCGATCTACATCAATACATGAGTGGTGTAATTTCAAAAAAACGATGATCTTGAGATGAGAGGCGGGCACAGAAATCCAAGAGCCATTTCAGGGTCGGTTGCAAACAATTCATTCAGCGAAGAGCTGATGGAGTATTAGTCATGGACAGTAGCTGTCGCTGAATTCACTTAAAACCTTATAACTCAGAGGGACAAACCCATGCGGACAAAGGTTGCAATCGTTGGAGCCGGCCCGGCTGGATTAATGTTGGGGCAGCTTCTTTCTCTTATGAATATCAGCAACGTGGTTGTTGAGAGTCGATCAAGAAATTACGTAGAGGGCCGCAGTCGCGCAGGCCAGATCACCCCTGCTACGGTCCAGATTCTTACTGAAAGTGGTGTTGGGTCGAGGATTCAATCTGAAGGAATGATACATTCTGCGTTGCAGTTCCATTATGATGGATCGACGCGCGAATTGGATTTTCAAGCACTCACCGGGCGTACGGTTACCATTTATGGTCAACAGGAAATTATCAAGGATCTGATTGCAGCACGTTTAAAAACAGATTACCCACTTTTGTTCGACGCTGCAGATGTTCAGATTCATAATACCGATGGAAATGCGCCTTCTATTTCTTTTAGGCACGGCGACACACAACAGACTCTAGAGTGCGACTTTGTCGTCGGCTGCGACGGCTTTCATGGCATTTGTCGTCCGCATATCGCTGATTCTCTTACCCACTTTTCGCACACCTATCCTTTTGCTTGGCTAGCGGTTCTCGCCGAAATGTCACCCATTTCAGAGGATGTCATTTTTTCCAGCCACGAAACCGGGCTTGCATTATTCACCATGCGCTCCCCAAATGTTTCAAGAATTTATTTGCAGTGTTCTCCGGACGAAGATCTCAATGAGTGGTCTGGTTCGCGAATCTGGGATCTTTTGCAATTACGTATAGAGGGTAGGCCTGAGAAAGTTAATGGTGGGACGATTATCGAAAAAAGTATTGTGCAGCTTAGAAGTTTTGTTGCCGAAAAAATGCAAAAGGGAAGGCTCTTTCTAGCGGGAGATGCTGCACACATCGTGCCGCCTTCTGCCGCAAAAGGGCTTAATCTCGCAGTTTCCGATGCTAATATTCTTGCTCGCGCCTTTGAACAATTTTATGCCAGCGACAAGGATGAGCTCCTGCTGTCTTATTCCGACATCGCCTTGAAACAGGTGTGGAGGGATGTACAGTTTTCCCACTGGATGGCCATGTTGCTACATCGTTTCGACGACAACTCTCATTTCCATAGACGACTTCAGATAGCTGAACTTGATCGTATTCTCGGGTCTGGCCCCGCAGCGCAAAACTTCGCAGAACTATGGGTCGGGAATCCTCCATTCGCAGCGTCGATTTGAACCAGTCCACGATTAAGTTGCTAATCTGAAAACATGGAGTTGTGCAATGGGTCAAATACGGAAGATCCTGATTATCTTACATCAGGAGCAATCTACGCCTGGCCGAGTAGGCTTCCTGCTGCGTCAACTGGGATTCGAGCTTGATATCCGCAGGCCGCGATTTGGTGATCCTCTTCCGCAGAGTATGAGGGAGTACGAAGGTGTGGTCGTTTTCGGCGGTCCGATGAGTGCTAATGACAACGACGAGTATATTCGCGAAGAAATCAACTGGTTGGCCAAGCCGTTGAAGGAAGGGAAACCATTGCTTGGTCTTTGTCTAGGCGCGCAAATGCTGACTCGGCACTTGGGTGCGCGCGTCTACCGACTCGATAACGGAGGAACTGAGGCGGGTTATTATCCGATAACACCGCTTGCTGCTGCTCACGAGATAACCGCTGACGCATGCGCACCCTTTCCAGGCCATGTCTATCAGTGGCATAGCGAAGGCTTCGATTTGCCCAATGGCGCTACGCAGCTCGCCGAAGGTTCGACCTTTCCAGTTCAAGCCTATCGATATGCAGGTAACGCCTACGCTTTGCAATTTCACCCCGAAGTAACTTACGAGACGATCAATCGCTGGGCAATGCGGGGTACCGAACGGCTCAAAGCGCCTGGTACGAAGCCCGCAGATGAGCATATTGCTGGCTGGCATCTATATGACTCCGCGGTCGCAACCTGGATCAAAGCGTTTCTTCCAAAATGGATAGAAACGCCTGCTTAAACCATTTGAGTGACAGGGTATCGAGATTCGGACTAATAACTTCAGTCAGTGCGGAAACATACGGGCTTCGACACTTATACAGGGATAGTGCAGTATGGGCTTTCAACTTTGGATATTGTTTTGCGTCGTATTTCTTTCAGCGGCGATCCTTCCGGGGCCGAATGTTGCCTTCTCTATGGCACAAGCACTGGATCATGGTTTCAAGGAATCATTTCCGGGCGCTGTTGGTTTCGGGTTGGCGAGCGGGGGGCACGCAGTTGTTGTTCTTTCGGGGCTCGGCATACTCGTCAGTAATAATCCTGACATTTTGTTTTGGCTTAAATGGGTGGGCGTTGCGTACCTGTTCTATCTTGCGCTGAAATCGTTGCGCTCGCACTCCCAAGTAGTTGTTGCGACATCAAGCAAGCGTACACCGCTTCAAATGTTCACGGGGGCGATAATTGTCTCATTCACAAATCCTAAGGGTATATTGACGAATATAATATTATTTCCGACATTCATAGATAAGACTTTGCCTTATGTTCCGCAGTGCATTGCATTGGTGGCGACGGCAATATTCATTTCTACGTCGGTGTATTCCATGTATATGCTTCTGGCTCGCCATGCGGCGAAGATTTTTCGAACCAAACGCCAAATGAGTGTGGTGACGGGCGTTTTATATGTCGGTGTCGCTGCTGCTATTGCGACAACGATCTGAGTGATTGTGACAGCTTGGTATCACCAGCATTCAAGTGAGGTTCATTTTGATTGGCGTATTTGATTTCGGTAGCGGCGGATTAACGGTGATGCGCGCGTTTGAATCCGTCTTGCAAAATGAACAATTCGTCTATTTGGGTGATCATGGAAACGCGCCCTATGGCAATAATGTATCCGACGATATCCATGATCTGACACAAGCCGCCCTTGATCGCCTTTTCAGGTATGGCTGCTCACTGGTAGTCATCGCCTGTAATACTGCGGTGGCAATTAGTCTGCGGAAATTACAGCAGGCGTGGCTTCCAGAAGTGTATCCAGGTCGGAGGGTGATCGGCGTGATCGCACCTGTCGCTGAAGCGATTACGGGAGCGCCTTGGAATCCGACATCCGCTGCCACGCATGATCACTCTGATTACCCTGTGGAGAGCGTCGCCATTTTCGCTACTCAGCACACGGTTCAATCAAATGCCTTTGCTGTGGAAATCAATAACAGACGTCCTGGAATAAACGTGTACCAACAAGCATGCCCTGGTCTCGCTTTGCTCATTGAGCAAGACGCACCTGAGGATAGAGTGCGCGCCGAAATCCGTAAAAATGTTAAAGCGCTTCTGAATGCCGCTGCGCAAACTCCAGATGTTTGCATTTTGGGATGTACGCATTATCCGATAGTTGAGCATATATGGCGAACGGAGCTCCCGGGCTCAATGCGTATAATTTCCCAGTCCGATGCTTGCGCACAGAGTCTGGTTGAATACCTAAAAAGTAACCCTCGCTTCTCTAATGCAAGAGTGGGAGATAATAAGTTCTTTACGACAGGCGATGTCAACACAGTTTCAGAGCGAGCATCTTTGTTCTACGGGTCAAGGGTGGAGTTTTCGAGAATAGATGCGTAGTTGCTTGTAGCAATCATGTGTGTAAGTTTCACTCTTTGTTCGCTTATGGCGCACAGAGTGGAGTGGTAGATAAAACGGACGATTAAGACTTTAGGAGAAAGTGATGAAACTTGTTGGCATGATGGGATCACCCTATGTTCGGCGCGTGGCAATTTCGTTACGGCTGATGGGCGTGGAGCATGAGCATCGGCAGATTTCGGTGTTTCGCGATGCTGATGAATTCCGAGCGATCAATTCGGTAGTCAAGGCACCCACTCTAATTTGCGATAATGGCGAAATGATCATGGACTCGTCGATGATCCTTGATTATCTGGAGTCGCTGGTCGAACCAAAACACAGTTTGATGCCAAAAGACTCGAGGCAGCATCAAAAGGTGCTTTCGCTCATTGGGCTCGGCCTCGCTGTTTGCGAAAAAGCTGTCCAACTCGAGTATGAGCACAACAAGCCGGTCGAATATCACTATGAGCCTTGGCTAACTCGTATCGCCGAGCAATTGCATGCCGCGTTGGCACTTCTGGAAGAAGCTGCGGTTCGCGCCAATCCTTGGCTTGCAACCGCGCAAGTGTCTCAGGCCGATGTGACTGTGGCAGCAGCTTGGCGTTTCACGCAATTCAGGGTGTCCAACCTGGTCGATGTCAAAAGCTATACCGCGCTTGCCGCCTATTCCGACCAGATCGAGCAACTGCCGGAGTTCGTCGATACACCACTTAAATAAACTCTGTCCCTGCCCCTCCAGTGTAGGGGCGGGTTTTAGTTGCATAAACCTTGGACTGGTTTGTCGATGAAGGGCGAGACCCTATAGACGAGGCAACTCTGTTATTGCGTGATTCACAGGAGACACAAAAATGTTGAGTCTAGAAGATTTTTTTGCCTACGGCGAAGCGGGGTATACCCATGTTCCGCTTTGGCAGAGCCTGCCGTTGCCGCCAGGGGTCGAAGCACTTTCGCTGTA
This sequence comes from Pseudomonas sp. B21-015, assembly GCF_024749285.1. Lineage (NCBI taxonomy): Bacteria > Pseudomonadati > Pseudomonadota > Gammaproteobacteria > Pseudomonadales > Pseudomonadaceae > Pseudomonas > Pseudomonas sp. B21-015. The sequence goes on along the minus strand of NZ_CP087196.1, from coordinate 4,038,223 downwards.
CCAAGGGTTAGCCAACTGCGGGCAAGACTACCTGTTCGAAACGGGGCACTGGCACGATGGCGTGTTCGAACAGGCGTACTCGGCGATTGGTCTGCCTTGCAGTCAACGAATCGAGCTCGATGAGGGCGTCTTGCGCCTGTATCGCGACGGCCAGATGTCAGCCAAGATTGACTGCGACGATCCGTTGGCAGAGCTGGCCAGGCTGCAAAAGGACTTTCGTATACCGCGGTGCCCCGGCCTCCCTTCCTTCAGCGGTGGGTTCTTCGGCTATTTCGGTTTCGAAACGACTCGGCTGATCGAGCCTCGTTTACGTCGCGTACCCCGCAAGCCCTCCGGTTTTCAGCTCCCTGACGTATTGCAATTGATCAGCACTGATCTGGTCGTGCTGGACCACCGCGCACGTCTGGCCTATTGCATCGTGCATGAAAGCCCGAAGGCCCTGGGCGATTACCAGTGCGGCCAAGACAGACTCAACCGACTAGTCGCGCATTTGCGCCCATTGCTCGTACCATCCGCGCCCTGCGGGCACGTGGTTGAGGCTACAACCCCTGCCGCCGAGTCGGCCTTCCCGCAGCCAGCGTTTGTTAAGGCAGTGACACGCATCAAGAACTATATCGCTGCTGGCGATGTGATGCAGGTCGTTTTATCCCAACGCATGAGCCTTCCTTTCGAAGAAGACGCCGTCGCGTTGTACCGTTCCTTGGCTGATTTGGGTCACACACCCTATCGCTACTTACTGAACCTGGGCGACTGCCAAGTGGTCGGCGCATCTCCAGAAATGTTGTTTCGCCAGGAAGAGCAAATGGTTACAACCCGGCCGATGGCAGGTACACGCCGTAGGGGCAGTGTGGTGGCCGAAGACAATCGGCTCAAGGAAGAACTGCTCGCTGATCCGAAGGAAATCGCCGAGCATATGATGCTCGTCGATCTGTCGCGAAATGACCTCGGTCGGTTGGCCAACGTTGGAAGTGTGCAAGTGACCCAATTGCTGAATGTGGAATATTTTTCCCATGTCATGCACATTGTCTCTACTGTTACCGGCCAGATACCTGACCACGTCAGTGGTTTGGAGCTGCTCAAAAGCATTTTCCCTGCAGGCACGCTGAGTGGGGCGTCGAAGGTGCGTGCGCTTGAGATTATTGCCGAACTGGAACCCCATTCTCGCGGGGTTTATGGCGGTGCCATCGGCTATTTGGATTGGAGCGGCCGTGCCGACTTGGCTATCGCCATTCGAACCGGACTGCTTCAAGACGCTCGTCTCTACGTTCAGGCAGGCGCCGGAGTGGTGCAGGACTCGGTAGCAGATCGCGAGTGGCAGGAAACGATAGAGAAAAGCCAGTTGGTTTGGGTTGCAGCCAGCCGGTGTAGAACTGTCGCGCAACGCCAGGAGGTGGCGTATGCATTTAATGATCGATAACTACGACTCGTTTACCTACAACATCGTGCAGTACCTGGGAGTTCTCGGGGCTGATATTGAAGTGCGTCGTAATGACGAAATTACCTTGGCAGAAATAGACGAACTGGCGCCAGAGTCCTTGATTGTCTCTCCTGGGCCGTGTTCTCCAGCCGAAGCGGGTATTTCCCTCGCAGCAATCAATCATTTTGCGGGCCGTTTGCCTATATTAGGCATCTGTCTTGGTCATCAGTGCATAACCGCCGCTTTTGGCGGTGAGGTGCGCAGGGCCCGTGAGGTGCTTCATGGAAAAGTTTCACGTATCCGTCACGACAGACGTGACTTGTTCGACGGCCTGCCTGACGGATTGCAAGTAGCACGGTATCACTCGTTAGTGGCCGGTGTCTTACCCAGCCAATTAGTTGCCACGGCGCATGTTCTGGACGAAGACGGCATGCCGGGGGAGATCATGGCGCTGCGGCACCGAGAATTGCCGATCTATGGAGTGCAATTTCATCCAGAGTCATTGATGACGCAACAAGGCCTGGCGATGTTAGCCAATTACCTTCAACTGGCTGAGCGAGGCCGCGTCACCAGGGCCGCTACCTGATCGCTCGCTACGAAGCGCCGACACACTTACGGAGCATGATCATTGCCCATGAGGTGACCAATGTTGGTCATGACCGGACGCAGCTCAGCAATATGGCGAACCAGGCGCGTAAAGAGATCGGCGCTGAGTCGCCGACGATGGGGCTGCCAGTCCTGCGCAATGCAGAGGCCGTGTACGACGGGCAAGGAGCGCCGTGTGAGGCGCTGGGAGCATGAAGCGATATTCGACGCGATGGCAGGTTCGGTTAGAAGATGATCCAGCGATGATGAGGGGGCGTCGACAGACCGTTGAACATCCTTTTGGAACGCTCAAGTATTGGATGGGGCCACCCACTCGAAAGGCTGCTTTGCAGGCCATATGAAAACGCACTGAAGGCCAGCCCAACAAACGCCCCGACTTGTACGGGACGTTTTTTTTGTGCGAGCGTTTTGCTGCGAGAAATCGTAGGAAGCGAAGGTTAGGGAAACCGGAGACATTTGACTTCCTGGGCTTCATACACTGTTGTAGTACCGTAACCGTCCGAACTACACCGCCTTGAAACTCAGACCTTAATGTCCTTCAGCCACTCATTGGCGCGCTCCCACTCGAAAACCGTTGGGTCGAAGCTATCCCCATGCCACTCCACCATGTCGTCGCGCTCTGGATGATCGGGATCAGCAATCGCTTCAAGAAATTCGGCATACCCCGGCGCATCGCCGATATCTTCCGGCGGACAAGCATTGGCGCCGTCGACGCAGTACGGCACCTGAGGGCAGGCCCCAGCAGGCAGTTTCTTTTCGACTTCGATCCGGTGATCCCAGCCGTCGCCAAAGTCGTAGAGATAGCTAAACGTCTTTTTCCCGTACAACGCTTTGATCAGGGTTTGGCGGGTTTCCGAGTTGACGCGTGGGCCCCATCCATCGGAATCGGGAATGCCGTAGTTTTCACCGGCAATTTCAAACTCATGCATATGCCCGCCCTCCCAGCCCATCGCGAACTGGATCACCGTATGCAATGTGCCCAACGTGATGTTTTCGGGTACTGCTATGCGGCGCCAGATGGTGGGTTCGACCCACTTCAACTCAATGTGTAACAGCAACAAATCAGGCTCGGGTTTTAGCAAACGTACATTTTTGGCCATGGGTCAGCAGCCTCCTCGGCGGCGAGCGGTGAGCCTGGTCTTTATAGACGTCGTAGAACTTGCGCCGGGCGTGAGCCCAGCACGCGGCTTCCTGAATGCTGTCCGTGGCATACAGCTGAGCAAAACCGGCGTAGCCGTCCGCCTGCAAGATGCCGCTGAAACTATTGAGATGAGCGCGGGGATGCTGCCCCTTGCGATCCGGCGAGTAGGTAAACGCCTGCCGACCTCTATATACCAAGGCCCAGAACCGTTCGTCCTTACCAGAGGAACGCTTCGTATCACGTACCTGAGGCTGGAGCCGTATGCGGTAGTTCCGCACGTACGGACCTGTGTGGGGGGGGCAGGTAACTGCCATCCCTACCGCGACTCGTGCTCAAAGAGTGCTGTTGAAACATCGCGCGTCGGCATATTGTTTTGTCTTCCGTGAGGAGTCTCGACAATAGCCGCAAAATGGTGGCGTTGGGAGGCAGTGGGCGAATGATTTTAGTGCTGGCGTCAGCGCACACCTCTCACTTGCGGGATGGAGTGAGGTCACACTATCCAAGCGGATCAGTGATGAATTTCTGGATAGATCGGATCGGGATACGCCATCCTGTCAATTTTGATTACTGAGATTTGCATGATGAAGGTTTGCATAAGGATTGAGCGATGAGCGAGCCACGACTGACGAATCTTGCCCTGTACCTGCAACGCCTGGGCATCGACGCCCCGCCGGCGCCAACCCTGGAAACCCTGCGGCAATTGCAGCTGCGCCACACCGGTGCCTTTGCGTTCGAAAACCTCGCCACGCTGTTGGGGCAGCCGGTGCTCATCGACCTGCCGTCCATCGAGCAGAAAGTCCTGCACGACGGTCGCGGCGGTTACTGCTACGAACTCAACAACCTGTTCCTGGCCTTGCTTCAGACGCTGGGTTTCGAGGCGCGCGGCATCACCGGCCGCGTGGTCATGAACCAGCCCGAAGGCGCGTGGACCGCACGCACTCACCGTTTGAGCCTGGTGACCCTTGATGGCGTGCGCTACATCACCGACGTCGGCTTCGGCGGCATGGTGCCCACCGCACCGTTGATGCTCGACACCGAAGCCGAACAGCTCACCCCCCACGAACCCTATCGCATCGAACAGCATGCGGACGGCTATACCCTGCGCGCCAACGTTTGCGGTGAATGGCGAGCGATGTACATCTTCGACCTGCAACGTCAGGAGGACATCGACTATGACCTCGGCAACTGGTACGTCTCGACTCATCCCGAATCACCCTTCGTGACGCAACTGATGGTGGCGCGGACGGGGGAGGGATGGCGACGCACGCTGAACAACGGCAGTTTTGCCATTCATCGCATGGGCAGTGAGAGCGAGCGGCGGCAGGTGGCGGATGTGGATGAGTTGATCGGGTTGCTGAAAAGTGAGTTTGATATACGCGTACCACAGCACCCAGAGTTGGAGCGCGTTATAAATCAATTAATTACCAGTCGAGAGTAATACCCATCGCGACCCGATGTCGCTGAAGCGAACATCGGGTGAAACGTTTGTATTGTCCCTGCGTAGTTGCTTTCGTTTGCGCTTATGTCAAATTGCCATAATGTCGGTTATTTATATTATAAAAGAATTTCCGTTTTGTTTGGTGGTCCTCGCGCGTTAAACTACAAGTTAAGTCAGGCACGTTTAAGTTGGGGCGCTTTTATAGGTGCAGTCAATGGTGCGTTTGTCACAAGCGGGGTCGAGCAGTCATGTCGTAACATAGTCAGGCCAGCAATGTTGCAATAGGGACGGGGTAGGAAGTTAGACTGGGAGGTTCGCATCATGGCCAATCTGAATTATGTGTCGTACTTTGTTGCGGTGGTTTTTGGTGTGATTTTTCCGATAGGTATTTTTGTCGGAAGAAGTAATATTCGAGCAAGTCGATACGAAATTGTAGCAGACCTGGAAAAACTGTTCGGATTCGCAACGAAAGCGGGCGGAACGCCGCTGATAATCCCTTCCTTTGAATTGGTGAAATATAAATACAGGCCCACTTCGGAGATCCAGAGTCGAGCTGATCAAGCCCATTCGGTTCTCTATTACATGATTCCGGTGTTTCTCTACGCCTTGATGTCGACGGTCGGTTTTTTGGCCGTTTTATTGACGCTTGGTGGAATAGAATCAGATGGCGCTTTTGGATGGGCTGTCGGTATAGAAAAGACGCCGCAAAATCTGAACTTTCTGGCGGTATTCTCTTTTACCTTTTTGGGTGGTTATTTGTGGAGTGTTCAATATCTCCTGCGTAGGGTGGCAAATTTTGATCTGTCTCCAGTGTCCTTTTATCGTTCGTTAATGCATATTTTATTTGGTTTGTTTGTCATGTTCGCTATTTATTACAGTGGCTTGTTCTTGGCGATGGATCGCCGAATCGCAGCGGTCGCATTGCTGGTCGGGTTGTACCCATCGCTATGCATGAATGTCATTATCGCCAAATTCCCATGGGCCAGGTTGAAGCGTGTCTCGCGTTACAGCAAGGCACTTCAGGAAGAATTGCCGCTGGACGTCATTCTGGGGATCGACGCGTTCATGAAGTTCCGACTTGCCGAGTTTGAAATCGAGGACGTACAAAACCTTGCAACGATCAACCCCATTCAGATTTTTGTAGAGACACCTTACGGGCTCTATGAGGTGATTGACTGGGTCGCTCAGGCCCAGCTTATTCTCGCCGTAGGCCCCGAAAAGGCGTTGAAGTTGCGTGAGATGAACATCCGCACGATCTTTGATCTGGAAAGAATGATTTATAACCCTGCATTGAAGAACCGGTTGATGGCGGTGTTGGCTGTCGGTGAGTCAGCGGATCCGGGTAATGACGTAGGCATCGAGCGTTTTCGGCTTTTTTCCAATAGCGAGGTTGACCTGAGGCACTCCGACCATGCTGAAGCATTGGTGTCTATCATCAGGGACGATCTGCATGTGAAAAGGCTTCGACAAATCTGGGATGTCATTGCTGAGCGTGTGGATGATCGTGCTACGAGTTCGACGTCTGTAATCAAGGGGGTGACGACCTGTTGCAAGTGCGGGGAGAGTCATGGACTTCCTCTGACGCCAGTGATTTCCGAATCCCCACGCGCAAAATCTGACCGTCCAGAGCTTTCTGAGTTGGTGGGGCTTTAAGGTTCTGCGGACGATTTCGGGACTATTTGGTTCTTTGTCTTGATGAATAACTGTATACAATTCTATGGACATTTGTCCTGAGTGTTGAATACAGTGTGCGCACAACAAAAAACCAGGGAATCCCCCAGCCATGAAAACACCCCATGTTTCACACCAACGGCCCGAGGATGAAAATCTCGGGATCGGCGCGAATATGGCTTACGGACTGCAACACGTTCTGACCATGTACGGCGGTATCGTCGCGGTGCCTTTGATCATTGGCCAGGCGGCCGGGCTCTCACCGGCGGACATCGGTTTGTTGATTGCTGCTTCGTTGTTTGCAGGGGGGCTGGCGACATTGCTGCAAACCCTGGGTTTGCCGTTTTTCGGTTGTCAGTTGCCGCTGGTACAGGGCGTGTCGTTCTCCGGCGTTGCGACCATGGTGGCGATTGTCAGCAGTGGTGGGGAAGGCGGCTTTCAGTCGATTCTCGGAGCGGTGATTGCCGCGTCGCTGATCGGCTTGCTGATCACGCCGGTGTTCTCGCGAATCACCAAGTTCTTTCCGCCGCTGGTGACGGGCATTGTGATCACCACGATCGGCCTGACGCTGATGCCGGTGGCCGCGCGCTGGGCCATGGGCGGCAACAGCCATGCTCCGGACTTCGGCAGCATGGCAAACATTGGTCTGGCGGCGGTGACGCTGGTGCTGGTCCTGCTACTGAGCAAGATCGGCAGTGCGACCATCTCCCGTTTGTCGATCCTCTTGGCCATGGTCATCGGCACAGTCATCGCGGTGTTCCTCGGCATGGCGGATTTCTCGTCCGTCACCCAAGGCCCGATGTTCGGCTTCCCGACACCGTTTCATTTCGGCATGCCCACCTTCCACTTCGCCGCGATTCTGTCGATGTGTATCGTGATCATGGTGACCCTGGTGGAAACCTCGGCCGATATCCTCGCCGTCGGTGAAATCATCGGCACCAAAGTCGATTCCAAACGCTTGGGCAATGGTCTGCGCGCCGACATGCTGTCGAGCATGGTCGCGCCAATTTTCGGCTCCTTCACCCAGAGCGCCTTCGCCCAGAACGTCGGGTTGGTGGCGGTGACCGGGATCAAGAGCCGTTTCGTGGTGGCCACCGGCGGTGTGTTCCTGGTGGTGCTCGGATTGCTGCCGTTCATGGGGCGGGTCATCGCCGCCGTGCCGACCTCCGTACTCGGCGGCGCCGGCATCGTGTTGTTCGGCACCGTGGCGGCCAGCGGCATTCGGACGCTGTCCAAGGTCGACTACCGCAACAACGTCAACCTGATCATCGTCGCCACTTCGATCGGTTTTGGCATGATCCCCATCGCCGCACCGAACTTCTACGAACACTTCCCCAGCTGGTTTGCGACGATTTTCCACTCGGGCATCAGTTCTTCGGCGATCATGGCCATCGTGCTGAACCTGACCTTCAACCACCTCACCGCCGGCAACTCGGATCAGCAATCGGTGTTTGCAGCCGGTACCGAGCGAGTCCTGCGTTATCAGGACCTGGCGGCGTTGCGGGAAGGGGATTACTTCAGCGAAGGTAAGCTGCATGACTGCGACGGGAATGAGATCCCGGTGGTGGAGATGGATCATGGGCATGCCGAGCCGCGGGCGGTGCATGCGAAAAGCAGTGAGCATGTCTGACGGCTTATAGCCGGAAGATCAAGAGATCGCAGCCTTTGGCGGCTCCTGCAGGTGATTCGTGTGTGATGCGATCCTCTGTAGGGGCTGCCGCAGGCTGCGATCTTTTGACTTTATGGCAAGCACAAAAAAGCCCCTTAACCTTTCGATTCAGGGGCTTTTCGGTTTTGCTGTCTGGCACGACCTGGACTCGAATGCAAAATTAAGTACCTGTTTTACAATAAATTAATGCGGATTTCTAAAGTCTCTATCCCTACGATTATCCTAATCAAGACAGTATTTTATGCGAGTTCTTTCAGTACCTCATGAGCACGGCAACGGCAACGGCAACAGTAGAAAGTTAGCAGCCTAACGTTAGGCCTATTTCACTGAGGAGAATGCCGAGCTGAGAAACGGCTGACTGCTTGTGGCCGATTCCAGAGGGTGGTTCATAGGTGCGCAACCTGAGCGCTGTCTTATGAAGAAGTACTAATTTATGATGCCGCATTGATAAATTTGGAAACGGCATCATGAGTACACGTTCCGACCTCCTGACCAGCGCTGAGATTCTGTTGCGTACCAAGGGCTACGCAGCCTTCAGCTATGCCGATCTGGCGGAAGACATCGGTATCAAGAAGGCGAGTATTCACCACCACTTTCCCACCAAAGAAAGTCTGGCGATTGCCATCGTTGAGAGTTATCTGTTCCGGTTCAAGAATCAGCTGGAATGCATCAATGATGAAAATACCGGCATTATCGATCGGCTCAATGCCTTCGCCTTGATGTTCGCGCAAAGCAGTAAAAACGCGATGCTTCCGCTCTGCGGCGCCTTGGCGGCGGAGTTGCTGGCTTTGCCTGAAAGCCTAAAGGAAATGACGCGGGACTTTTTCGAAATCCATCTCAATTGGCTTCAGGCCAATATCGCACTGGGCCAAGCGGCAGGGGAACTCAAAGCTGAGCTGGACGGCGTGAAGGTTGCCAGGTTCATCTTGAATACGTTGGAAGGTGGCAGCTTTGTATCTTGGGCGCTGAACGACAATTACGAACAGTCTTCTGGATTTGATTTCATTTTAGATGGACTTCGGGTTACCGAAACGCATCACTGAGGTTCGATCAGCTTTTTTCTGCGTCATAAAACGACCGATTCTGCCACTGCTGGCTCGGTCCGTTTTCCCGCCTCGTAAGTGGTTTCAGCCGCTTAGCTCACACTCTCTGAGTTCTTTTTGCGCGCACTCAATCTGACGAACGTACGTCTAGTCTCGCGTTTGGGTTGCGGATACCTACCCATGCCTACACTTTCGGTGTGTGACCAAAAGTACAAGATTAAGTAGCAATCACTGCATTGTTATCGCAGTTATCCCTATTCAGGAAAAAAACGCTGTTTAAGCTGTTTTTTTTCGGTGGTTGGTTTTAAGAAGAATAATTTCTTGATCGACAACCTACTAGTTGGTAGTCTTGTTTCTCTTCCGGGCCAAACGCCCGGTCCATCCGAAGAGGAACGAACACATGAGCAACAACCTGAATGGTATCGATGTCGCCGCACTCCAGCAGTTTGCCCAAGGCGTTGCTGAGGATGCGACCAAGCGCCACGCGAGCTTCAACGTCAAGACTCAGTGGAAAGGCCAGACTCGCTCTGTGGCCAAAGTCAACCGCTACAGTCTGGCCGGTGAAACCTACTCGCGGGATTTCGAAATCGTCGCCGATGAGCCTAATGAATTGCTGGGCCAAAACACTGCGCCTAACCCTCAAGAGCTGCTGATGGCCGCTCTCAACGCCTGCATGTCGGTCGGTTATGCCGCCAACGCCGCGATGATGGGTATCAAGATTCACAGCCTGGAAATCGAAACGGACGGCACCCTCGACCTGCAAGGCTTCCTGGGCCTCGACGAGAGCGTCAACCCGGGTTACGACGAAGTGAGTGTGGTGATTCGACTGCACACCGACGCCTCCCGTGAGCGCGTTGAAGAACTGCACAAAGTGGTGCTCAAAACCTCGGTCAACTACGCCAACTTCTCGAAAGCCATCCGCATGGTGCCAACCCTCGAAGTGCGTGAGGGCTGATTCGCTCGTTTCAAAGACATTCAAACCTTGCGTGCACCAGCAGGCAGCCAGCCGCCTTGGTGCCGACCCTAATTAGTTCTGGATAACCGGAGTCTGCAATGAACGATTTTTTCCAAGGTAAAAAACTGCTAGTTGTCGGTGGCACCAGTGGCATGGGCTTGGAAACGGCCCGCATGGTGCTCAAGGCAGGCGGCAGCGTGGTGCTCACCGGCAGCAAGCAAGACAAGGCCGATGCGGTGCGTAACGAGCTGAGTCCGCTGGGCCCTGTGTCGGTGATCGTCGCCAACCTGATGACTGAAGAGGGCATGAATTTAGTTCGCAAGGAAATCAATGCCAACCATAGCGATATCAGCCTGATGGTGAACTCCGCCGGGATCTTTATTCCCAAGCCGTTCACCGAGCACGATGAGGCCGAGTACGACATGTACCTGTCTCTGAACCGTGCAACCTTCTTCATCACTCAGGCCGTGGTCAAGAACATGCTGGCCGCCAAGCTTGAAGGGGCAATTGTCAACGTCGGATCCATCGGTGCACAGGCTGCATTGGCAGGTTCGCCGGCCTCTGCCTACTCCATGGCAAAGGCAGGTCTGCATGCGCTGACACGCAACCTGGCAATTGAATTGGCTCACTCGGGTATCCGGGTCAACGCCGTCTCGCCAGGGATCGTTCACACCTCGATCTATGAAGGGTTCATGGACAAAGAGGCGATCCCGGAAGCGATGAAGTCGCTGAACGATTTCCACCCGTTGGGACGAGTCGGCGTTCCTGAAGACGTCGCCAACACCATCCTGTTCCTGCTGTCGGACAAGACGTCCTGGGTGACCGGCGCAATCTGGGACGTGGATGCTGGAATTATGGCTGTTCGGGCCTGACCACAGTGGCGAGCGCGGCCTGATGAAAGCTCCCATCGTGGGAGCTTTCACGCCTTCACTCAGTTCAAGTGAAAGAAGGCTGATGCTGGCCGCAGGAGTCTTCAATGTCGATCACGACAAAAGCAGCGCTGTTGAGAGTCGCGGAAACCCAAATGCGCTCCAAGGGCTATTCCGCGTTCAGCTATGCCGATCTTGCGGCGCAGATCGGTATTAGAAAAGCCAGTATTCACCATCACTTCCCGACCAAGGAAAGTCTGGGCGCGGAGCTGATCAAGGACTACATCAAACGCTTCGATGCGACCCTCAGTTCGATCGAAGAAATGAATACTGATCCGTTGCTGCGGCTTCGTGGTTTTGCCCGGCTTTTCATCATCAGCGCCAACGAGGGGCTGCTGCCCTTGTGTGGTGCCCTGGCGGCAGAAATGGCGGCAGAAATGGCGGCACTGCCGCTGTCGCTGCAAGGGCTCACTCGGGCTTTCTTTGAAACCCAGCTCGATTGGCTTCAGGCCACCCTCAATGCAGGGGTCCGGCAGTGCAACTGGTCGCCGGACAAACCCGTTGAGACCTACGCGTTCATGCTGCTGAGCAGCCTGGAGGGCGCGAGCCTTATCGATTGGACATTGGGCCGATCAACCGACCCGTTGGCAGGCTTCGATCATTTGCTTGAAACGCTGGTAACGCGGTCTTGATTTCTTTGAGTACAGGACGAGTCATGCAAACTTCTTCGAAAAAATATGCAGTGGATATCTGGTCTGATTTTGTTTGCCCTTGGTGCTGGGTGGCCAAGCGTCGATTCGAGCAGGCGCTCGATAAATTTGCTGAAAAAGACAATGTACAAGTCAACGTCAGGGCCTATCGTCTGGCGGCGAATCAAGCGCCAGAGCCTATGATCGCTGCCCTTAAACGCAAGCTCGGCAATCCGGATTCCGCTGCCGCGATGATGAACACCGTCAGTAAATATGGTCGGGCCGATGGGCTTGATTACCGCTTTGACAGCATGCTGTTTGGCGATACCGCAGATGCCCATGTACTGGTCAAGGCGGTTGCGGACGAAGTCGTTAAAAAACGCTTGGTCGAGGCGCTGTATGAGCAAAGTACCTCCCATGGTCAGTCGCTGTTTGATCGCGGCAGCCTGGAGGCCATAGCCAAGACCGTAGGTGTTTCGGACGCGTTAATCCAATGGGCGTGGTCATCCGTTGAATTGCGCGAAGAGATGGAGGAAGACGAACATATCGCCGCGCAACTAGGTTCGGGCGTGCCTTTGTTTGTATTCGATAATGCCTTCTCATTGTCCGGTGCTCAGCCTGAGGCTGCTTTTCTTGAAGCGCTGAACAAGATGCAGGAGAAGTCGAAAGTCGAAGATGACGCATTCAGCAGTCAAGTCTGCGGCATAGATGGCTGCAAAATTTGATCAGCAGAAGCGGTGCGGCACTGGGTTGTGCCGCCCTTCATCCATATTGAGAGCGAGATCCAAATGAGCCGTATCGTTGAGTTGAGTGCTCAGCAGTTCGCCCGCTTTGTGGCCAAAGGCAGCAGCGTCGTGCTGTTTTCAGCGTCCTGGTGCAAGCCTTGTCAGGAGATGAAGCCGGTCTTTCATGCTTTGGAAGAAAAGCTTCACTCCCTGGCGGCTTTTGCAAAGATTGATGTGGCGGTGTCTCCGACGATCGCGCAAATGTACGGTATCCGGGCGGTGCCATCCTTGGCGGTGTTCCATGAGGGGCGGCTGATGCGGGTCATGCCCGGATCCCGTTCAGTTGGAACAATGAAAAAAGCCATTCTTGCGGAGTTGGAAGAGGCGATTTAACCGAACCTCCTCCATCAGCGGTCAGGCTGATCAGCCTGACGTTCTTTTTCATCCCTCGGGTGTGGATTTGCCCCGGACCAGTTATCGATGGGATGAGCGCGGTCTTCGTTGAAGATTTCCGTTAACAGCGCGTTGGCCCGTTTGTAGGCGCCATACTTGAACTCGGTATCATCCACAGGCTGCGCGGCCATTTCTTCCAGCATCTCCAGGTTCAGGCGACGGAATCGATCCGCTCGTTCGCGGGCTTTGTAGCGACCAATGCCCAGTTGCTCCAATGCCCTGCGGCCCAAGGACAATGCGAAAGCAGGGTCGAGGGGCAGCGTTGAAAGCACCGTGGACAGCCACAGGCGTCAGCCTGCGCATCTGGCAGTAGGTCGCGCTCGCGTGCAGGGGTTGGGTAAGCACCGAAAACTCGGGGGTGGTCACCCATGTCGAACTGGTCGTGCTCGCCGCCGGTGGTCACGGCCCACAACAAGCTCTTACCTTTGAGTGCGGTGGCGCCTTTGCCATAGGCCCACCCTTGGGTGAAGACTTTATCGATCCACAATTTCAGCAGCGGCGGGCAGCTGTACCAGTACAGCGGATGTTGCAGGATCAGAAGCTCTGCCTGTTCTAGGGATTGCTGCTCGGCTTGGACATCGATGTTGAAGTCCGGGTACAGGTCATAAATGGAGCGTATGACCACATCCGGGTTATTGGAGGCTTGCCTGAGCATCACCTCGTTAACCTTGGATTTGTCGGGGTAAGGGTGAGCGTAATGATCAGAATCATTGGGAGCATTCCACGACAAATCGCGAGTTCATTCAGAACGAAAAAACTCTCTGGTCGTTGGGCATAAAGATGCCCACCGACCAGAGAGTCGCTTCTTGGGGATGGAACCCTTATTTACCTACTTGCAGTTTCAATATGTCCTGCGCAGTCACGGGTTCGCCAGCGATTCCCCAATCTCCGCTTTTGACCTCTTCGAAGATGACCCAGGTGAGGGCGCGCATGTTTTCACCTTCTACAGACACCATGGCGTCCGTCACTTTTTGGATGACTTCGGCTTTCTGCTTGTCGGTAAAAACGCCTTCAATGCCTTTGATGGTAACGAGAGGCATGGTGTGCTCCTTAACGTCTGAAGTGGACAGTGATGAAACAGCGAACAATCAGGCTTTGGCTGCAACGTATTCCGGGTAGTCGGTGTAACCCTTGGCAATGCGATCGCTGACACCGTAGTAAGTCGCGCGATCACCCTCTGCCAGTGGCCAGCCGTTCTGCATGCGCTCCACCAAATCGGGGTTGGCGATGTAGGCCGTACCGAAGGCGATCAAGTCGAGTTCACCTTTAACCAGTTCCGACTCAGCGAGGGTTTGGTTAAACCCACCGGCGGCCATCAAAGTACCCTTGTAGACTTCACGGAACGCGGCGCCGAACCCCGGCGGCGTTTCAGCGGCGACGATGGTCGGTTGGTAGTTCAGGTGGACGTAGGCCAGTTCGCGTTCATTAAGCGCTGCCGCCATGCTCATCCAGGTTTCTGCTTCACCTTCGTACACACCAAAGTCATACAGGCGGCCAAACGGCGAGAACCGTACGCCAATCTTCGAGCCGCCGATTTCGGCAGAAATCGCGTCAATGGTTTCCAGCAGAAAGCGCTGGCGATTGGCGATCGAGCCACCGTACTGGTCGGTACGGGTGTTCAAGGCGCTGCTGAGGAACTGATCGAACAGGAACCCGTTGGCAGCCATGATTTCGATACCGTCAAAACCGGCCTCCATCGCCATACGCGCAGACTTCACAAAGTCAGCGATGACACGTTTCACTTCTTCCGTTTCCAGCGAACGGGGCACGCTGGGTTGCACAGCGCCGGATTCGTCAGGCTCGATCCAGGCATACACCGTGGTATCGACCGCCGGCTGAGTACCCGAAGAAACCGGAACCATGCCATGCACCGAGATATGGGACATACGGCCAACGTGCCATAACTGCGCGAAGATCTTCCCGCCCTTGGCATGCACCGCGTCGGTGACCTGACGCCAGCCTGGCAAGTGTTCGTCGGCATAAATACCTGGGGTGTACAGGTAGCCACGGGCTTCGTCGGAAATCGGCAGGCCTTCGGTGATCAGCAGACCAGCAGAAGCACGCTGTGCGTAATACAGCGCGGTGAACTCGTTAGGGATGTTGTCTAGTGTCCGGGTGCGGGTCATGGGGGCCATAACGACCCGGTTTTTTAGCGCAGTACCGGACAGATCGTAAGGGGTGAACAGCTTATTCATGATTAGTCTCGAAGTCGTTAACAGGTTGAAAGTTAGCGTTTGATTTACGACTTATCGAATGCGTCCAGCACATGTGTGCTGTACACCAACGCGGCACCGGCGTTCATGTTGATTGCCACGCCCAGTGCTTCGGCGACTTCTTCACTGGTGACGCCAAGTTTCTTGGCTTCGGCGGCGTGGAAGGCGATGCAACCGTCGCAGCGGGTGGTCACGGCCACGGCGAGGGAAATCAGTTCGCGGGTCTTCGCGTCCAGGTGATTGGTCTTGCCGCCGGCAGCGCCGAGCGCCGCCATGCCTTTCATTGTTTCCGGAGACAGGCCGTTTAGTTCTACCAAGCGAGTATTGATGTCTTTGCGGGTTTGCTTCCAATCTTGCATGGGATTCTCACAGGGATGGTATTAATTACAGTTATCTAGAAATTTGCTAATAAGCTACCATCCAGTTGGTAGGCGTACAATGTGTTCGTGCTGATTTTCACTATCAACGCAATCGAAGGTATTGATAATTTGGTCCCGAACAATAGAAAATCGCTTCATGGGGATGACGATTACTGGACTGTTGATTGTCAGCACCTTGCGCGGTGGCGATGCCGATATCGCACTTATTCAACTTGCTGACGCAGATGTCCGGCATAGTTCAGCAACGTCTGCCGATCAATCTGCCGCGCATCGTTAAGCCCCGGCCCATCTTCCGAGCGACACCACCGAACAAACGCCTACCAGCGAGCACTGTGCGCCTGCGCCGTGCCGTAATGCCCGCCGCCAAATAGATCGCGCAATGCCTGCGGCCCGGCATAACTCAGCTGCCGACCGTAGCCAAAATTGCGTCCATCTCGCCTGCCCACCAGTGCCATGATCAAACTCCTCCCGAAACCAAACCTTTGAAACTTTCCCCACGTCATCCCGCCACGAATGTTGAGTGTTATCAGGGATCAAGGCCCCTGCGGCCTGTGAGGTTTGTCCACTAACGCGGGACTGGCGGCTCCTTACGACCGGGAGCTTGGGCATCTCATGATCTGGCCTCCTGAGCACTTCCGAAGAAGTGGGCGGGTGGAGGTCGCACTGGCTGACGAGACCAATGCCGCGAGATCCTGAGTCGGGTGAAGGCAGCGAGGCGAAGACCGGGGCGTGCCTGACTGTCAGTCAGGTGCAGTCCATTCCGTGGGCTGCGGCACCATCATCTGCATCGCTGTTGCTGGTGACTTCGGTGTTTGTCACGCCGATTGTCACGAGGGGGAATGCCGCAAAGCCTTGTACGAGGTGGGCTGCAGCAGTGGTAGGAGCGCCCGTCTCGTTCCAGGAGAAAGAGACGGGCACGGATTGGCGCAGCGAAGTGTGCCAAGAGGTGAGGTTGCTGCAGCGCAGCGAGGTAGGTCCATCGTCTGCCGCAGTGGGCAGATAAGTCGAGTAGGCATCCATCACATCGCTGTGATCGTGCGAGCCGCCGGACGCTAATCGCACTTTGGGAGAACCACCACGGCGTGGCGTAGCCTTAAAGGTTCTGGCTACCTGGGTTGCTGTCAACGACAGCGCTTTGCCCGATCTTTTCTACGCCTGTGGAGAATTCGGGTCAAGGCTCGAGTTTTCGGGAGTTCTGCGGCTGTGGATGAAATTATCCACTAATAGAAATCAGTGGTTTTCCACAGACAATTGCGTGGGCTTTAGATTTTTTAAGTGAGGTCCATCCAAACAGGGCGGCTTTGCAGCCCTGTTTGGATGGACCCGCGTGGACAAGCGGATCACTGAGATATGAGGACCGAGCGCTTACTAAGTTGCGCCACGTTTTGCTTTTAGGCGAGTGACATTCGCACCCGTCTGATTGGCGAATTCGCGTGGGCTGACATGCTTCTGCTGATTGGCCTCAAGGTAGCGACTCCACCAGTTCATAATCAGCCTGCGCTCCTCGATGAACTCGGCCTTGTGGATGTAAGCGGCGCGGACGTTGTTGCGTTCCTTGTGGCTCATCTGCCGCTCGATGGCTGTGTCCGTCCACAAACCTGACTCGATCAGTGCGCTGCAGGCCATCGAACGAAACCCATGCCCACAGATCTCGGATTTGGTGTCGTACCCCATCTTCCGAAGCGCGCTGTTCACAGTGTTTTCGGACATTGGTTTCCAAGACTTGGTATCGCCTGCGAACACCAAGTCAAATTTGCCTGTGATTGCGTGGATCTGCTCGAGCAGGGCGATCGCTTGCGGCGATAAGGGTACAAGATGGATATCGCCTGCCATCTTCGTACCCCTTGTGGAAAAGGGTACGCCTTCCAACGCTGGTCGCGTGTCGGGTATTTCCCAGACGCCACGTTTGAGGTCGAACTCGCTCCAGCGGGCGAGGCGCAGCTCGCTGGAGCGTACAAACACGTGCAGCGACAGCAAGACCGTCAGCCGGGTAAGTGCGCGGCCTTTATAGGTGTCGATCCGTTCCTGCAATTCAGGCAAGCGCGATAAGGATAAGGCGGGGCGGTGGACGACCCGCGGGGCTTTGATCGAGCCTACGAGGTCGTAAGCAGGGTTTACGGTGATAAGCCGGAGGCGCTTTGCCTCGCGCATGATGCTCTGCAGGTAGTTTTGTACCCTTAAAGCAATGTCTATCGTTCCGCGCTTCTTAATCGCGTCCAGGGGCCGCATAAGGTCGTGGGTATCAAGGTCGACAATGGCGCGGGCGCCGATCAGCGGGAAGAGGTGAGTTTTGAGGCGACTCATCACTGTCTTGGAATAGTCCGGTGCCCACTTGGCTGACATTTCCGTGTGCCAGCCGAGGGCAACGCTTTCAAAGGTGCGGCCTTTGATCAGAGCGTCCGTCTTGGCTTGGTTCTTGGCTCCTATAGGGTCAATGCCATCCGCCAGCATTCGCTTGACCTCCAAGCGCTTGCGGCGCGCATTCGCGAGGCCAACGATGGGGTAGTTGCCGAATGAGGTCAGTCCTTCCCGGCCATCAGGTTTGACGTATCTGAGACGCCAGCCTTTGCGGCCATTGGGTTGGACTAGAAGGTAAAGGCCGTCGCCGTCGAAAAGCTTGTAGGCGCGGTCTGTGGGCTTGGCCGAACGGCAAGCGGCGTCGGAGAGTGGAGCAGTAGTGCGCGACATAAGGGTACTCCCTTTTATCGAACTGACCTTTATCCCAAACTCTACCCTTAAAATGGCTGGTACTTACCGGAATCCGACAGAACGCCAAAACGAAAAAACCCGCCAGAAGGCGGGTTTTCGGGGGTTTCAGAGATTTTGAAAGCCTTCTCTGGAACCTTGTCTGGCTCCACGACCTGGACTCGAACCAGGGACCCAGTGATTAACAGTCACTTGCTCTACCAACTGAGCTATCGCGGAATGACGTGTATGTTACTGATTCAAAAAGAGAAGTCAAGCCTCTGTTGGTAGTTTGGTGTTTTCATCGGATCAGAGGGTGGTTTATCGGCTATTGGCGGTTACCAGAATTGCGGTAGAGGTCTACCATGGCCGCCCGGAAGTGGTGACACGCGCTGCCGGCCCTCAGCCGAAAAGGTACGCGCCATGAATCATCCAACCCTCACACCTCAAAACAACGAGGTGTTCGTATGAGCATCGCTCAGATAAGCCTGCCCAAAGGTGTGGGCCCGCACGCCGAGAAGCTGTTCGACGCAATCACTCAGGCCAGCACCGCTGACGAATTGAACCGCGCGGGCGGCAAGGCTGAAGGTTTTGTCCTGGGCCTGGAAAGCACCAAGGCGATCAAAAGCCAGGTGGCCGAGTCGCTTTACGTCGCCTACGACGACGCGGCCAGCCAGCGCGCGACCGAACTGGCCTAACCGCCGAAGGTAATGGTGCCGAGCATCAGCTTGGCGTACAACATCGTGGCGGCCAGTTGCACCAGCCACAATGCCAGGCCGCCAAGGAACACGCCTGCAGCCACTTGCAGCACCAGGTTGTTACCGCGTTTGGCCGAGGAGCGGGGCACGAAGTGGTCCAGCTCGTCGCGGTCAGCGCGTAGGTCATCGTTTTTCATGTGGGCTCTCAAGAATTCTCGGGTGTACTCATAACTTGTGGGAGCGGGCTTGCTCGCGAAGGCGGCGGCAAATTCAGCATCAATGTGACAGATAGACCGCTTTCGCGAGCAAGTCGGATCGCCGCACCGCCGCTCCCACATTTTTGATCTGCGTGCAGTCTAGAGCGACCGGTCGTCGAACTGGGAATTATCGAAGACAAATAAAAAACGGGAAGCCATGTGGCTTCCCGTTTTCATATCACACAAAGACTCAGATCACCTGAACGATGGCCTTGGTCACGGCGTCGATGTTGTTCTGGTTCAGCGCGGCAACGCAGATGCGGCCGGTGTCCAGGGCGTAGATGCCGAACTCGTTGCGCAGACGGGTCACTTGCTCAACCGTCAGGCCGGAGTAGGAGAACATGCCGCGCTGGCGACCGACGAAGCTGAAATCGCGTTGCGGAGCGTTTTTCGCCAGCAGGTCGACCATCTGGGTGCGCATGCCGCGAATCCGCAGGCGCATTTCTGCCAGTTCCTCTTCCCACTGCGCACGCAATACCGGGCTGTTCAGCACGGCGGCGACGATGCTAGCGCCGTGGGTCGGCGGGTTGGAGTAGTTGGTGCGGATCACGCGTTTGACTTGCGACAGCACGCGCGCGCTTTCTTCTTTCGACTCGCTGACGATCGACAGGGCGCCAACGCGCTCGCCGTACAGCGAGAAGGATTTGGAGAACGAGCTCGAGACGAAGAAGGTCAGGCCCGATTCGGCGAACAGGCGCACGGCAGCGGCGTCTTCATCGATACCGTCGCCAAAGCCCTGGTAGGCCATGTCGAGGAACGGTACGTGACCTTTGGCTTTCACCACTTCCAGGACGTTTTTCCAGTCCGCCGGGCTCAGATCCACGCCGGTCGGGTTGTGGCAGCAAGCGTGCAGTACAACGATAGAGCCGGACGGCAAGGCGTTCAGGTCTTCCAGCAGGCCTGCACGGTTAACGTCGTGGGTCGCGGCGTCGTAGTAGCGATAGTTCTGCACCGGGAAACCGGCGGTTTCGAACAGTGCGCGGTGGTTTTCCCAGCTCGGGTCGCTGATCGCCACAACGGCGTTCGGCAGCAGTTGCTTGAGGAAGTCGGCACCGATTTTCAGCGCGCCGGTACCGCCGACGGCTTGGGTGGTGATGACCCGGCCAGCAGCGATCAGCGGTGAATCATTGCCGAACAGCAGTTTTTGCACCGCCTGGTCGTAGGCGGCAATACCGTCGATCGGCAAGTAACCACGGGAAGCGTGTTGAGCGGCGCGAATCGTCTCGGCTTCGACAACGGCGCGCAGGAGTGGAATTCGCCCCTCCTCGTTGCAGTAAACACCAACCCCCAGGTTGACCTTGTTGGTACGGGTATCGGCATTGAATGCTTCGTTGAGGCCCAGGATTGGATCGCGTGGTGCCATTTCGACAGCGGAGAACAGGCTCATTATTACGGCGGCTCTGAATGGAGTGTGGAGGGACGTGTCGCGCTCCAGCCGAATGCACTAGAGCGGTGCACAAACGGGGAGCTAGTATAGAGGCCATCAGCGATTGATGGCGACAGGCGATTCGGCTTTTACGGTAAGTTTTTCCAATTATTTTTCGATCGTTGGTCAAGTGACGTCGTCAAAGGTTTTACCCGATGTAGGACGTTTGCCTTGAAAGCGATGGCAATCGGCTCCACATTGAGCACAATCCAGTTTTTTCCTCGGGCGACATCGGTCGTTTGCGGTCTTTCTCGTTCCTGTCCGGTGTAACCGGGCAAGAGTGAACCAGAGGTATGTATGTCTGAATTCCAGCTAGTCACCCGCTTCGAGCCCGCCGGCGATCAGCCGGAAGCCATCCGTCTGATGGTCGAGGGCATTGAAGCCGGGCTGGCGCACCAGACGCTGCTCGGTGTGACCGGCTCGGGCAAGACCTTCAGCATCGCCAACGTGATCGCCCAGATACAGCGCCCGACCCTGGTGCTGGCGCCGAACAAGACCCTGGCCGCGCAGTTATATGGCGAGTTCAAGGCGTTCTTCCCGAATAACGCCGTTGAATACTTCGTTTCCTACTACGACTACTACCAGCCTGAAGCCTACGTGCCGTCGTCGGACACCTTCATCGAGAAGGACGCCTCGATCAACGACCACATTGAGCAAATGCGCCTGTCAGCCACCAAAGCGCTGCTGGAGCGCAAGGACGCGATCATCGTCACCACGGTGTCGTGCATTTACGGTCTGGGCAGTCCGGAAACCTATTTGAAGATGGTGTTGCACGTGGATCGCGGCGACAAGCTCGACCAGCGTGCGCTGCTGCGTCGCCTGGCTGACCTGCAATACACCCGCAACGACATGGACTTCGCCCGGGCGACCTTCCGGGTGCGCGGTGATGTGATTGATATCCACCCGGCAGAATCCGATTTTGAAGCGATCCGCATCGAGCTGTTCGATGACGAAGTGGAGAGCCTGTCCGCCTTTGACCCGCTGACCGGCGAAGTCATCCGCAAACTGCCGCGTTTCACCTTCTACCCGAAGAGCCACTACGTGACACCACGGGAAACCCTGCTCGACGCCGTCGAAGGGATCAAGGTCGAGTTGCAGGAGCGCCTGGAATACCTGCGCTCCAACAACAAGCTGGTGGAAGCCCAGCGACTGGAACAGCGTACCCGTTTCGATCTGGAGATGATTCTCGAGCTGGGTTACTGCAATGGCATTGAAAACTACTCGCGTTACCTGTCGGGCCGTGCCTCCGGCGAGGCACCGCCTACCTTGTTTGACTATCTGCCGGCCGACGCCTTGCTGGTGATCGACGAATCCCACGTCAGCGTGCCCCAGGTCGGTGCCATGTATAAGGGCGACCGGTCCCGTAAGGAAACGCTGGTGGAATACGGCTTCCGCCTGCCATCGGCGCTGGATAACCGGCCAATGCGTTTCGACGAGTTCGAAAACATCAGCCCACAGACGATTTTTGTCTCGGCCACGCCGGGCAATTATGAGGCCGAACACGCGGGGCGCGTGGTCGAGCAAGTGGTGCGCCCGACCGGCCTGGTGGACCCGCAAATCGAAATCCGCCCGGCGTTGACCCAGGTCGACGACCTGCTCTCGGAAATCACCAAGCGTGTGGCCCTGGAGGAGCGGGTGCTGGTCACCACGCTGACCAAGCGCATGTCCGAAGACTTGACCGATTACCTGGCCGACCACGGCGTTCGCGTGCGTTATCTACACTCGGACATCGACACCGTGGAGCGGGTCGAAATCATCCGTGATTTGCGTCTTGGCACCTTCGATGTGCTGGTGGGGATCAACCTGCTGCGTGAAGGTCTGGACATGCCGGAAGTCTCGCTGGTGGCGATTCTCGATGCGGACAAGGAGGGTTTCCTGCGTTCCGAGCGCTCGCTGATCCAGACGATCGGCCGGGCGGCGCGCAACCTCAACGGGCGGGCGATTCTGTATGCGGATCGCATCACCGGCTCGATGGAGCGGGCGATCGGCGAAACCGAGCGTCGTCGCGACAAGCAGATCGCCTTCAACCTGGCCAACGGCATCACGCCGAAGGGTGTGTTCAAGGACGTCGCCGATATCATGGAAGGCGCAACCGTGCCGGGCTCGCGCAGCAAGAAGCGCAAAGGCATGGCCAAGGCCGCCGAGGAAAGTGCCAAATACGAAGCGGAGTTGCGCTCGCCGGGCGAGATCGCCAAACGCATTCGTGCGCTGGAAGAGAAGATGTACCAGCTTGCCCGCGACCTGGAGTTCGAGGCCGCGGCGCAGCTTCGCGACGAAATCGGCAAATTGCGGGAGCGGTTGATCACGGTTTGAGATGCGCAGTGAATGGGTGGGCCTCATCGCGGGCAAGCCCGCTCCCACAAGGATTGAGGGTATTCACACAATATGTGGCCACCTACGGATCCTGTGGGAGCGGGCTTGCCCGCGATGAGGCCCGTCGGAACACTACAAATATCAATTAGCGTGCTTTCCTAGCCTTCAGCCCTGCCTGCAACCTTCTGGTAGGCAGCACCGCCACCAAGCTGATCCCCCAATGCAATACTGGCTTACTATGCCCCACTCACTGGAGCCGGGCGGCTATCGCCTGTTACCATTCGCCTCTTGTTTGATTTCCGCTTTTATTCTTTTCGAGACATGCCATGACCACCGTCCGCACTCGCATCGCGCCATCGCCTACCGGGGACCCCCACGTAGGTACCGCTTACATCGCTTTGTTCAACTACTGCTTTGCCAAGCAGCATGGCGGTGAGTTCATCCTGCGGATCGAAGACACCGACCAACTGCGTTCGACCCGCGAGTCCGAACAGCAGATTTTCGACGCCCTGCGCTGGTTGGGTATCGACTGGAGCGAAGGCCCGGACGTTGGCGGCCCGCACGGTCCTTATCGTCAGAGCGAGCGCGGCGACATCTATCAGAAGTACTGCCAGCAACTGGTCGAACTGGGCCATGCCTTCCCGTGCTTCTGCACGGCCGAAGAACTGGACCAGATGCGCGCCGAGCAAATGGCCCGCGGCGAAACCCCGCGTTACGACGGCCGTGCGCTGTTGCTCTCCAAGGAAGAGGTCGCGCGCCGCCTGGCCGCTGGCGAGCCACACGTCATCCGCATGAAAGTGCCGACCGAAGGCGTGTGCGTGGTGCCGGACATGCTGCGTGGCGACGTCGAGATCCCGTGGGATCGCATGGACATGCAAGTGCTGATGAAGACCGACGGCCTGCCGACGTACTTCCTGGCCAACGTGGTCGATGACCACCTGATGGGTATCACCCACGTTTTGCGCGGTGAAGAATGGCTGCCCTCGGCGCCGAAACTGATCCTTTTGTACGAATACTTCGGCTGGGAACAGCCGCAGTTGTGCTACATGCCGCTGCTGCGTAACCCGGACAAGAGCAAGCTGTCCAAGCGCAAGAACCCGACCTCGGTGACGTTCTACGAGCGCATGGGCTTCATGCCGGAAGCGATGCTCAACTACTTGGGTCGCATGGGCTGGTCGATGCCGGACGAGCGCGAGAAGTTCTCCCTGCAGGAGATGGTCGACAACTTCGACCTGAGCCGCGTCTCCCTCGGCGGGCCGATTTTCGACATCGAGAAACTGTCGTGGCTCAACGGCCAATGGTTGCGTGACCTGCCGGTGGAAGAGTTCGCCGCTCGCCTGCAAAAGTGGGCACTGAACCCTGAATACATGATGAAGATCGCGCCGCACGTGCAGGGCCGGGTTGAAACCTTCAGTCAGGTCGCACCGCTGGCCGGTTTCTTCTTCGCCGGTGGCGTGAACCCGGACGCCAAGCTGTTCGAATCCAAGAAGCTCTCGGCTGATCAGGTTCGTCAGTTGATGCAGTTGATCCTGTGGAAGCTGGAAAGCCTGCGCCAGTGGGAAAAGGACAGCATCACCGCGACCATTCAGGCGGTGGTCGAATCCCTGGAGCTGAAGCTGCGTGACGCCATGCCGCTGATGTTCGCCGCGATCACTGGCCAGGCCAGCTCGGTGTCGGTGCTCGACGCGATGGAAATCCTCGGTCCGGACCTGACGCGTTTCCGTCTGCGCCAGGCCATCGACCTGTTGGGCGGCGTGTCGAAGAAGGAAAACAAGGAGTGGGAAAAGCTCCTGGGCGCGATTGCCTGACTGCGTTTGACTCTGTAGGAGCTGCCGAAGGCTGCGATCTTTTGATCCTGATCTTCGGCGCTTCTCCCGAATTTACGGGGGGAGGGCGGTAAGTGTTTGTTATGTCGGCAAAAAATTTTAATTTTTTTGAAAAATAAGTTTGACAGCTTTCCGATGCGCCATTAAGATTCGCCCCGTCCTCAGCGATGAGGGGCTATAGCTCAGCTGGGAGAGCGCTTGCATGGCATGCAAGAGGTCGACGGTTCGATCCCGTCTAGCTCCACCAATTTACACTTCAAGGTCTGGCCACACCGGCCTTGAAGCGATCAACACTCAGCGTTGATCAGTTGTATAGAAGGGTTTGCGTCCCCTTCGTCTAGTGGCCTAGGACACCGCCCTTTCACGGCGGTAACAGGGGTTCGAGTCCCCTAGGGGACGCCAGTTTTACAGAAGCGATGTTGCAAAATGTCGCTCCGCCGCGAGGCGAAAAATCTGGGGCTATAGCTCAGCTGGGAGAGCGCTTGCATGGCATGCAAGAGGTCGACGGTTCGATCCCGTCTAGCTCCACCAATTTTACAGTTCAAGGTCTGGCCACACCGGCCTTGAATCGATCAGCTCTCAGCACTGATCAGTTGTATAGAAGGGTTTGTGTCCCCTTCGTCTAGTGGCCTAGGACACCGCCCTTTCACGGCGGTAACAGGGGTTCGAGTCCCCTAGGGGACGCCACGATTACCCGCTTTGCGGGATTTTTAAGGGTCATTCAATTATTGAATGGCCCTTTTGTTTGTCTGGCGTTTGGCCAAATCTCCTTATTCCTCAAAACTGTTCTTCAGACTAGCGGTCACATCCACGACTTGCGAAAATTATTATGAGAATAATATTCTAGTCGTAATATTCGGAGGCAACGATGAACGATAAAAAAGCTCAAACCCGCGAACGCATCCTCAAGGCTGCCAGCGCAGCGCTGATCCAGCGCGGCCCGGCCGAGCCGAGCGTGGGCGAAGTGATGGGGGCGGCCGGCCTGACGGTCGGCGGCTTCTACGCGCATTTCGAAAGCAAGGACGCATTGATGCTGGAGGCGTTCAAGCAGCTGCTCAGCCATCGTCGTGGCTTGATCGCCGACATGGACGCGCAGTTGACCGTCGAAGAGCGTCGCGCGTTGGTCGCTGCGTTCTATCTGTCGCGTAAACACCGTGATTCCACCGAGCAGGCGTGTCCGATTCCGGCGTCGGTCGGTGAGTTGGGCCGTCTGCCGGACGAATTTCGTGTGGCGTTGAATGAGCATGTTGAGTTGATGGTCGCGCAGCTGGCGGCCAGCCCGGAAGACACCGACAAAGTCTTGGCCGACATCGCCTTGATGGTCGGTGGTTTGGCTCTGGCGCGGGCGCTGGGGCCTGGAGAGTTGTCCGATCGATTGCTGCGCGCCGCCAAATCGGCGGTGCTGTGACCTAAAGGCATCCAGCCTGAGGAAATGAGCGATGAACACGTTGAGCTGGGTTCGTGGCGTTAATGGCACCTTGGGCTGGTTCGCACCGAAGCTGGTGGCGAGCAAGATGCGCCTGGCATTCATGACCCCGCGGGAATTGACACCGCGTGACTGGGAATTGCCGCTGCTGGCGAAGTCCGAACGAATCACCTTGCGCTTCGGTCTCTCGGCATTGCGTTGGGGGCAGGGGCCGGCGGTGTTGTTGATGCACGGCTGGGAAGGCCGGCCAACGCAGTTTGCCGCGCTGATTACGGCGCTGGTCGATGCCGGCTACACCGTGGTTGCCCTGGACGGTCCGGCTCACGGTCGCTCGCCTGGGCGCGAGGCCAATGTGGTGCTGTTCGCTCGGGCCATGCTCGAGGCCGCCGCTGAATTACCGCCGCTGCAAGCGGTGATCGGTCACTCCATGGGTGGCGCCAGCGCCATGCTTGCGGTTCAGTTGGGCCTGCGTACCGAAACCCTGGTCACGATCGCCGCCCCAGCGCGAATTCTTGGAGTGCTGCGCGGTTTCGCGCGCTATGTGCGGTTGCCGCCCAAAGCCCGTTCGGCGTTCATTCGTCAGGTCGAGAAAGATGTCGGCATGCGCGCTTCGTTGCTGGATGTCGCGCACTATCAACTCGACATGCCCGGCCTGATTGTCCATGCTGAAGACGACAACTATGTCTCGGTCAAGGAATCGCAGTTGATCCACGAAGCCTGGTTCGACAGTCGTCTGTTGCGCCTGGAAGAGGGCGGTCATCAGCGGGTGCTGGCTGATCCGCGGGTGATCGAAGGCGTTCTTTCGCTGCTGGCCGGTCGAAGCCTGCAATCGCGCCAATCGGCCTGAGCATCCGTTACACTGCCCCGGTCGAAATCATCTGACCGGGAGTGGGGCATGGGCTGGGATCGGGCAACGCCGTTTATCATTGATCTGGAAGTGGGCGCCGAGGACATCGACGGGCTGGGGCATGCGAACAACGCGGTGTATGTGACCTGGCTCGAGCGCTGCGCCTGGCGCCACTCGCAACGGCTTGGTCTGGATCTGGTCGAGTACCGTCGGCTGGACCGGGCGATGGCGGTGGTGCGGCACGAGATCGATTATCTGGCGGCAGCCTACGAAGGCGATGAGCTGCAGTTGGCGACCTGGATCGTCGATTGGGACCAACGCCTGAAAATGACCCGACACTTTCAGTTGAAGCGCCCCAGCGACAACACCACGTTGCTGCGGGCGCAGACCACTTTCGTGTGCATCGAACTGTCCACTGGCAAGCCCAAGCGCATGCCGGCGGAGTTCATCGAGGGCTACGGCCCTGCGTTGCAGATTTTGGATACGACCAAAATCTAATGTGGGAGCGAGCCTGCTCGCGAAGGCGGCGTATCAAACAACTTCTGTTTCGACTGACACACCGCTTTCGCGAGCAGGCTCGCTCCCACAAGGGAATCTGCGATGTTCTGCAGATTCCTCGCGCAATCCAGTAAACTGCCGCACGTTTTTCGTTGAGTGTGTTTTTCATGCAAATTGCTTTGGCGCCCATGGAGGGGTTGGTCGACAACATCCTGCGGGACGTGCTGACCCGTGTGGGCGGTATCGATTGGTGCGTGACCGAGTTCATTCGGATCAACGATCAACTGCTCACGCCTGCCTATTACCACAAGTTCGGCCCGGAACTGTTGACCGGCGCCCGAACCGCGTCCGGCGTTCCGCTACGGGTGCAACTGCTCGGCTCCGATCCGGTGTGCCTGGCGGAAAACGCTGCGCTGGCCTGCGAGTTGGGTTCCGAGGTCATCGACCTGAACTTCGGTTGCCCGGCCAAGACCGTGAACAAGTCCCGTGGCGGCGCGGTGCTGCTCAAAGAACCTGAACTGCTCAACGAAATCGTCGAACACGTCCGTCGTGCCGTCCCCGCGCACATTCCGGTGACTGCCAAGATGCGCCTGGGCTTCGACAGCCCGGACGGTGCGCTGGTCTGCGCCACGGCCTTGGCCGAAGGCGGCGCGGCGCACATTGTGGTTCACGCACGGACCAAGACTGATGGCTACAAGCCGCCGGCTCACTGGGAATGGATCCCGCGGGTGCAGGACGTGGTCAAGGTGCCGGTGTTCGCCAACGGCGACATCTGGAGCGTCGAGGACTGGCGCCGCTGCCGCGAGATCAGCGGCGTCGAGGACATCATGCTGGGTCGTGGTCTGGTATCGCGCCCGGATCTGGCCCGGCAGATCGCCGCTGCCCGCGCCGGTGAAGAGGTCGTCGAGATGACCTGGGTCGAGCTGCTGCCGCTGATTCAGGACTTCTGGCTGCAAGCCAAGGCACAGATGACGCCACGCCAATCGCCAGGTCGCTTGAAGCAGTGGCTGGCGATGCTGACCCGTAATTATCCCGAAGCGGTAGAGTTGTTCACCGTCCTGCGTCGAGAAACCGAGCTGGATCAGGTCTCGCGTTTACTGGGTTTGCAGGTGTCTGAAGCAGCCTGAATCTGCTTGAAAAAAATCTGAAAATAATCTCTTGAAAAGTAATCAGCGATCCTTATCTAAGGATTACGCGATGCCGAATTCGGGTCGCGGAGACAAAAAAACTTGCTGATTATGTTCAGGAGATTTGAATCATGAGTACTGCATTTTCCCTGGCCCCACTGTTCCGTTCCTCGGTAGGTTTCGACCGTTTCAACGACCTGTTCGAAACCGCCCTGCGCAATGAGCCAGGCAGCACCTATCCACCCTACAACGTTGAAAAATACGGTGATGACCAATACCGCATCGTCGTAGCGGCCGCCGGTTTCCAGGAAGAAGACCTGGACCTGCAAGTGGAGAAAGGTGTGCTGACCATCAGTGGCGGCAAACGTGACGCGGACGAAAGCGTCACTTACCTGTACCAAGGCATCGCGCAACGCGCCTTCAAACTGTCGTTCCGTCTGGCGGACCATATCGAAATCAAGGCCGCCGAACTGCGCAACGGTTTGTTGAGTATCGACCTGCTGCGCGTGATACCGGAAGAAGCGAAAGCCAAACGCATCCCGATCAACGGGACGCAGAAGCCGGCTCTGCAGCATTGAGTCATTCGAAGGAATACATTCGTTTGAACAGTCTGTAACCCGCTGAATGAAGGCCCCGACTTGTCGGGGCCTTTTTGTTTCCAGGCAAAAAACAGCAATGCAAGCTTTGCCGCCCTGCGACGGTTTCTCTACAATCCGCGCCAGTTTGCCGACCCCCATCCTGCCTGGTCGGCCCGGAGCTTTTTTTCATGGAAGAGATACAACAGCGTTGGCTGTGCGGTCTTTCTGCGCCGATGGTGGCCCTCAATCCTCGCGCCCATTATGACGAGCCTGCTTTCTACTCCGATCCGCAATTTATCGACCTGCAATGCAGCTGGGGCATCAGCGACCGGCCGCAGCTATTAAGCATGCTCGAAGGGATGGCGGACGACGGTCATGCCTCTCATCTCGATGGGGCATATCGGTCGTGGCAGCGTTGCTTGCCGAGCGAATGGCAGGCACTGCTTGAAGCACTGTCGCCCCGCGAACGCGACTTGCACGAATTCGCCGGGCGTACCTTCGGTGGATGCGGGCCGGGTGGCATCAGGGCCTGGGATCTCGGGCGAATGGGGTTTCTTTTGCGCTGCGGCTTGCGCAATGAGTGGATCAATTTAACTGAAAGTCTTTGGCTACATGGCCGACTCGCCGTAAGAGCGCAATACCATTACGGCAGTTGGTTCTCCTATTTCAATGGTTTCCTGGCCGGTCATGCGTTCTGGAGCTGTCTGGGTAACAGTGACGAACAGATGGCTCACGAGCTTGATCGGCAAGGGGAGTTTTCCCGTAGCGCTTTCATTGCGCGCGGTCTTTCGCGCGACATCCCTTCTTTCCTGGTAGACCTGCCCTGGCACACGGACCTCAACCCACCGCCACGCCCGGCGTCCCTTGAGGAGTTCGACTGGTCATGAGTTGCTGGATACGCTTGGGTATAGAACCCACCAAAGACCAGACAATCATTCGAAATGCCTACCGCGCGCGTCTGCCGGAGCACCATCCGGAGAGTGATCCTGAGGGCTTTCAGGCACTGCGTGAGGCCTATGAAAGTGCCACCCGCTTCGCTCGTCAGGAAGAGGACGAAATCGAAGATGAAGGTGCTGCTGCCCCCGAGGTTCCGCAGACCTTGGTGGATTTTTACGCGTTGCTCGAAGATCCGGCCCGGCGCTTCAATCCAGAGGCCTGGCAAGCGTTCGTTAAAGCGTTGGATCAACTGCCTCTGGACGCTTTTGATGACCTCGGTTGGGGGCTGTTCCATGCATTGGCCAATGCCGGATCGCTGTCTTACCGCTGCGCAAATCTGCTGGCGCAACGGATGGGGTGGGAGCACCAGCTGTTGGATCTGGGGTTCGAGCAGGCGAATAAAGTCGAACAGTTCCTGCAACGCATCAAGGCGCCAGACCCGTTCGACACGACACTGATGAGCGGCTGGTCCGAGCCTGCGCAGATAGAAACGCTGTGGCATGCCCGCAGCCTCGACTACCTCTTCAAACATCGTCCGCTCCATGAGTTTGAAGACTTCGCCAGCCATCACACCTGTTTGCCGCTGCCGGCGGACGAAGCATTCATCGAGCGTTTGCTGGTGCAGTTCACTCAGGCGGGTATCGGTGGTCCAGGTCTGCAGCAGCTGTGTGTCGAACAACAGAGCCAAGCGCCAGACGATGTCGATTGGCTTTATTTGTTGGCTTGTCAAAACGACTTGTTGGGGCTTGAGGATGAGGCGTTGCCCTGCTGGATCCGGCTTTGGCTGGAGCATCGTCACCCGAAGGCTGAGAGCTGTTTGCTGGAGCTTTGCGCCAAGCGTCAGCCGGATTTCCTCCCGCTGCTGATTCAGGCATTTGACCGTCTGGAAAATTTCCGTGACTGGTCCCATGACCTCGACGATGTCACTCAAGAATATGGCAGCCCTTCACAGCGGCCCGAAACGCTGGCTCGCTGGCTTGGGGTCGGGCAACTCAATCTGCAGGGTTTGGCAGCCTCATTTGTCGATTGGCGGATGACGGGGGATGAACTGCCTCTGCTGGCATTGCTTCTAGGGGAGCATGCGGATTCCCGCTTGCAGCGTCTGTACCGGCATGCATGGGCCTTGCATCGTGGCGATACAGGGTTGTTGCAACAAATACTGGAGGAGCCGCATCCGTTCGATGCCCTTGAGGGGTTGGTGCTGAGCGGGTTCAAGTATCAGGCAGAGCAGCAACTCTGTTGGTTGAATCGGGCGCCGATTCCGTTGGCAATGAAGGCCTTTCTCAGCAGTCGTTCAGTTGAGCCGCAACTGGCCGAGGAACTGACAAAAGATGAGCCGCACAAGATTTGTCGCCTGTGGCTGGGCAGGTTGCGGGCTTACGACCCGTCTGCCCTGGTGCGGATCGATCAGGCATTTGACTTGCTGGACGCAGAAGCGGACGCGAACTTGCGGAGCTTGAGCCTGCTGGTTCAATTGGGACAGCGAGGTGCAGTCCTGCCGGACATTGCCCAAGGCGAGGCAGCATGGCAATGGCACGCTCAAACGGTCTTCCTGCTGGCATTGCTTGAACAGCCTGAGCGTTGGCTGACGTTGATCGATACGCAATGCCTGGAGCGACTGGAGGTCAACCCGGCTCATCCCCTGAGTCGGCTCCAGCCGTTGTTGCGACGTTTGCAGCGTGAGCAAGGTAACTGCACCGGTTTGCTGGGGTGGCTGCAAGGTACCGATCCGGTCCATGGCTTGCTCGTGCAGCAGCTGTTCAATGTGCAACAGGCCCTCGACAGCGCAGCGCTGCCCGGTAATGCGCAGCTCTATACCTGCATTGAAAGTGATCCTGATGCGTGCGGCGAGGATTTGTTGGGGTTGATGCTGCTCTGGGGGGTGCTGTATCACGATCCGAGCCTTGACGCGGAGCAGCATCGCGCACTGTTGCAATCCATCGCCGCTATCAGTTGTGAAGATGACTGGTTCGAAGCGTTCCGTAATGGTTTGATCAAGGGGGATCCTGTTTGGCCACCGCGCAAAGTGCTGACGGATTTCGACGTCGACAAGCTGCTGGTCTATGAAGTCCTCGATACGCTGAGAAGCCTGATTCGTTATGGCGCGGCAGGAGTGCCGAGGACCAAGGTGCTGCAACAGTTGCAGCGCGGCAAGGATGACGCCGCGAACAGTGTGGGCTTGCGTCTGGCATTGACTGCCTTGCTGTCCTGGAGTGAACGCCTGCTCCTGGCTAAAAGCGACACTCGCCCGGTGCCGTCTGCTGCGGTCTGGCGCTTGGGCACGCGATTGGGGCGCAAGGCGTTTATCGGGCAGGTACTGGGGTGTGTGGTGATCACCCCGATCGTGGCGCTGCTCAGCGGCACCACCATCTCGGGGATTGTCATGCTGCTACTGGGCATCGCATTGTTGCTCAGTGCAATTCTGCGCCGGCTGCATGATATCGGCCGCGGGATTCCCACACTGCTGATTATCGCCTGCCTGACGCCGGTATTGCCGTTCCTGCCTCTGGTGTTGTTCGGCTTTCCCGGCGACAAGCTGCCTAACCGCTATGGTGTGCCGCCGGACAGCGCCGGCGAGGCCGCGCTGCCCGGTGGTTTGCAGGCGACCCTGCGGCGGCTTAACGGCTAAAGGCGCAGTTGATCCAGCGCTTTATTGAGTTGTGACCGATGGCTGGCAATCTCCACCGATTGCTGGCCACCGAGCACGGCGGTAAAGGCATCCAGCCAATCGGCAATTTGTTCGCGCTCATCGCCCAGGCTTTGCGTCCACGCACGCTCCAGTCGTGCCAGCAGGGTGCGATTGGGCAGCGCATCCCGTGGATGGATTTTCAGGGCGCTGAGCCGTTCATGGCTGTTTTGCCGTGACTGCGGGTCGAGCCCGGTGGGGCTGCGATCAATGCTGTGGCTGTGGCGTTCGCCGCTGGCCAGCAGAGTGACGTCAACTTCAAGCAAGCCGTTGATATCGTAGCTGAAGCGCACATCCAGAGCCTGTGTCTGGTCGCCGGGTGTCACCGCGACGTCGAAGGCATCGATGAAAATATTGTCCCGTACCCACGGCCGTTCACCCTGATAGACCGCGATCCGGATGTGGTCTTGCTGCGGATGGGTGGTGTAAAAGCGTTGCACCCGAGAGGTCGGGATCACGGTGTTGCGTTCGATGATCGGCGAGAAGGCGCCGCTGACGTCTTCACCGCGACTGGTCGAGATGCCCAGCGTATATGGGCAGACGTCGGTCAGGATCAGCTCCTCGATTGCGCTGTCTCGGGCCTTGCACGCCGCCTGGGTGGCGGCGCCCAGTGCGACAATCGTGTCCGGGTCGAGGTGGCGATAGGGCAGGCGCCCGAACAGTGTGGCGACCATCTGCTGCACGGCTGGCATCCGCGTAGCACCGCCGACCAGCACCAGGCTGTCGAGATCCCGGGGCTTGAGCCGTGCATCGCGCAGGGCTTGTTCGATGGGAGCGCGCAACCGGGCCAGTAGCGGCTCCCAGATTTTCAGCGCGGCGGCCTCATCCAGCGACCACTCGCGCAAGACGCCGGCGCCGTTCCAGTTCAGATGCTGAGTGCCTTCACTGAGTTTGCATTTGAGTTGCTCCAGAGCATCGCCCAGGCTGGCCAGCCCCTGGCCGTCGATCAGCTGCGGAGTGAGTTGCCAGTCTTTCAGGCAGGCCTGTAACAGCGCAGCGGTGAAGTCTTCACCACCGAGGAAGTTGTCGCCGGTGGAGGCATGCACTTCAATCAGCGGCAGTGCGTATTCCAGTACCGTGACATCGAAGGTGCCGCCGCCGAGGTCGAAAATCAGCGTGCGCTCGAATTTCTGCTCGTGCAGCCCGTACGCCATGGCGGCGGCGGTCGGCTCGTTGATCAGCCGCGACACCGTGAGGCCTGCCAGTTCGGCGGCAAACAGCGTGCGTTTGCGTTGCTCGTCACTGAAGTAGGCGGGCACCGAAATCACCGCCTCATGCACCGGATGGCCCAGCCAGGCTTCGGCATCCTGTTTGAGTGAACCGATCACCAGCGCTGACAGTTCTTCCGGGCTGAATTGCCGTGCGCCCAGTTCGAACTGTTTGTCGCTGCCCATAAAACGCTTGAACGCCGCCACCGTGCGTTCCGGATGGGTGGTCAGGCGAGCGCGGGCGGCCTTGCCCACCAGAATGCTGTCATCCTCATCGAGGCTGACCACTGAGGGGGTGAGGACATCGCCAAGGGCATTGGGAATCAACTGTGCCCGACCTTCCTGCCAAACGGCGATCAGGCTATTGGTGGTCCCAAGGTCGATACCCAGCAAGGCCGGGCGGGGGAGGGTTGCATCCTGCATGGTTGATCTCTTTGAGGCAGTGCAAAAAAAACGCGACCCTACAGGTTGAGAGAAAAACTGGCAATTGGAGTGCCTGTTACGGAACGTCTCCCCCTCAGTGCATCAGTGACACCGACTATTTAAGCAGCTTCTGAAACTCCTCCACCGGCAACGGTCGGCTGTGCAAATACCCCTGATACAAATGGCAGTCCAGCCCCTGCAAAAACTCCAGTTGCTCTGCGGTTTCCACCCCTTCGGCGATCACGTTCAGCGCCAGGCTGCGAGCCATGGCGACGATGGCGCGAATGATTTCGGCGTCGTTGGGGTCGGTGGTGGCGTCGCGGATGAACGACTGGTCGATTTTCAGGGTGTCTACCGGCAGGCGCTTGAGGTAGGTCAGTGAGGAATAACCGGTACCGAAATCGTCCATGGCAAAGCTCACGCCGAGTTTTTTCAGGCGACGCATTTTGTTGATGGTGTCGTCCAGGTTCTGGATAACGATGCCTTCGGTGATTTCCAGTTTCAGCAACGAACAGGGCAGGCCGTGGCTGCTGAGGCTGTATTCGACACGTTCGACGAAATCGTTCTGGCGAAATTGCCGTGGGCTGATGTTCACGCACAGGCTGAAATCGAGCGGGTCGATCAGGCCCTTGGCGATCAGGTGTTTGAAGGCCGCGCAGGCTTCGTCGAGGATCCATGTACCGACTTCCAGAATCAGCCCGCTGTCTTCCAGGACCTTGATGAACTCGGTGGGCGATTGCGCGCCAAATTCAGGGTGGTGCCAGCGCACCAGGGCTTCGGCACCGGTAATGCGGTTGTCGCGGGCGTCCACCTGAGGTTGGTATTGCACGCTGAATTCACCCCGGGAAAGGGCCAGGCGCAGGTCGGTTTCCATGCGCAGGCGTTCGCTGGCGGCCTTCTGCATGGTGTTGTGATACATCTGCGTGGTGTTGCGGCCCGAGTCCTTGGCGCGATAGAGAGCGATGTCGGCGCGTTTGAGCAGGTCGGTCGGGGTCGAGCCGTGGTCGGGGATCAGCGCAATGCCGATGCTCGGCGTCACTTGCAGGCGCTGTCCGTCGAGGAACATCGGCTCGGACAGCAGTTCGCGCAAGGTGTCCGCCACTTCCCGCACTTGAAGGCTGACGTCGCTGCGCGAGCCTTCCAGGCCGCTGAGCAGCACCACGAACTCATCGCCGCCCAGGCGCGCAACGGTGTCTTCCATGCGCACGCTGGCTTCAAGGCGCGCGGTGATGATCTTCAGCACGGTATCGCCCACCGGGTGGCCGAGGGAGTCGTTGATGTGCTTGAAATGGTCGAGATCGAGGAACATCAGGGCGCCGCGCAGGCTGTGGCGCTTGAGCAGGGCGATTTGCTGGCTCAGGCGATCCATCAGCAGGGCGCGGTTGGGCAGGTTGGTCAACGGGTCGTGGTAGGCCAGGTGACGGATCTGTGCTTCGGCGTTTTTCAGCAGGCTGACGTCCCGGGCGGTCAGCAGCAGGCAGGCGGTTTCGTTGAGGGTAATGGGCTCCACCGACACTTCGACGGTCAGCAATTCGCCCCGTTTATTGCGCCCGAGCATTTCCTGATGGTGAACCCGGCCCTTGATCTTTAACTCCGCCAGCAGCGCCGAGCGTTGTTTCTCTTCGGCCCAGATGCCGACCTGATACACCGTGCGGCCGATCACTTCGTCGGCGCGGTAGCCGGTCAGGCGACAGAAACCATCGTTGACCTCCAGATAGCGCCCGGTGTCGCGTTCGGTAATGGTGATGGCGTCGGGGCTCGAGTGGAACGCCTTGGCGAACTTCTCCTCGCTGGCCTTGAGCGCCGCTTCGGAGCGTTGCTGCTGGGTGATGTCGCGCAGGGTGGTGACGATGCAGGGTTGGTCGCCGACGCTGATCTGGCGGCTGGAAATCACGCAGGTCAGGGACTGCCCGTCCTTGTGTTGAACGATGATCGCCACATTGTTCAGGCCCTGTTCGCGGATGACCCGCTCGATCCTTTGCAGGCTTTTCGCCGAAGCGTCCCACAGGCCGATTTCGTCGGCGCTGCGGCCAATCACGTCGGCGGCGCTCCAGCCGAAGGTCTGAGTGAAACTGGAGTTGATCTCGATGAAATGGCCGGTGTCCTGGCGCGTGACACAGATCGGGTCCGGGCTGACCTGGAACAAGGTGGCGAATTTTTCTTCCGAGGCCACCAGTTGCTGTTCGCGTTCCACCTGATCAGTGATGTCCAGCAGTGTGCCGGCCATGCGCAGTGGGTTGCCCTGTTCGTCGCGGTAGAGTCTGGCGCGGCTTTCCAGATAGCGCGAGCTGCCGTCCTGCAATTGCACGCGGTACGTCAGTTGATAATTGCCGGCCGGGCCTTCACGCAAACTGCGGTAGGCGTCGCGCATGGTGTCGCGTTCATCGCCGGGCACGCCTTCGAAAAATGCCTCGAAGGACTCATGGAAGGGTTTGGGCTCTAGCCCATGCAGTTGAGCGGCCCGCGCCGAACCGTAAAGCATGCCGCTGGGAATGTGCCAGTCCCAGGTGCCGAGTTGCGCCGAGTCAAGGGCCAGGTCGAGGCGTTCCTGGCTGTCTTTGAGGGCGTGTTCGGCGATTTTGCGTTCGGTGGTGTCGAGGAACGTGCTCAGCAGATAGGGCTGGCCTTCGAGTTCGACCTTTTGCGCGCTGAGGATGCCGTCGTGAACCTGCCCATTGCTGGCGCGAAACTGCACCTCCATGTTGATCAGCTCACCTTTGGCCTTGGTGGCCTTGACCAACTGCGTGCGTTGTTCCGGGTTGACCCAAAGGCCCAGCTCGAGCGTGGTTCGGCCGATGGCGTCTTGCACCGGCCAGCCGAACAGGCTTTCGAAATACTGGTTGGCTTCGGTGATCAGGCCGTCTTCCTGGCGGGTCAGCAGCACCATGTTCGGGCACAAGTGAAACAGCGTGGCGAAGCGTTTTTCCGAGCTGCTCAGCGCCTGTTCGCGCTGGCGCTGATGGGTGATTTCACGAATGACCCCGATCATTCGCGGCCGGCCGTTTTTGTCCGGCAACAGGCTGCCGTTGATTTCCAGCCAGTGCAGGCTGCCGTCGGGCCAGCGGATGCGGTGGTGCATCGCCTGTTCCAGCGGCGCGCCGGCGATTACCGCGTGGAAGGCGCGAATGGCTTTCGCCCGATCTTCCTGAGGCAGCAGGTCGAGGTATTCCAGGTCCTCGGGCAACGGCTGGCGGGGATCGAAGCCGAACAGCGCCTGAGTGCCCCGGGACCAACTGATTTGCCCGCGCTCGATGTCCCAATACCAGGCGCCGAGCCGAGCACCGTTGAGGGCCGCCAGCAACTGCGGGGCGCTTTCCCAGCTCTGCTCAGACCGTTTTGGATCAAGTGCCTGAATTCGCGGCATCGGCGGCGTACGTTCAACAGATTTGGGCATGGATAACAGGCCTTGGGCTGAATTGGGCGTTAGGCACAGGTTTTTAGGCTCTATAGGCGTAGCACAAAAGAAGTAGCACAGCTTAGCCGCGAGTCCCTGGCTGATCGATTTGTGCATCCAGCAGGGCCATAAAGGCCCGCGCCGCGTTCGACAGCGTCCGTTCGGTGTGCAGGATATAGCCTAGCTGGCGAGTGAGCTGTATGCCCGGCAAAGGTATGCGCGCCACTTGATCGTCCAGCATGGTGCGCGGCAAAACGCTCCAGGCCAGCCCGATCGAGACCATCATTTTTATGGTTTCCAGATAATTCGTGCTCATGGCGATGTTCGGCGTCAGGCCCTGGGCTTCGAACAGGCGCTGCACGATGTGGTGGGTGAAGGTGTTGCCGCCGGGGAAAACCGCGGGGTGCAGGGCAATATCCGCCAGGCTGACCGCGCCGTTACTGATCAGCGAATGCTCCGGGGCAACCACGAAATCCAGCGGGTCATCCCACACGGGTGTGGCCTTGACCAGTGCGTGAGGCTCAGGTGCAAGGGTAATCACCGCCAGTTCGGCACGGCCATGGAGGATTTCTTCGTAAGCCACTTCTGAATCGAGGAACTGAATGTCCAGCGCCACCTGCGGGTAACGTCGAGTGAACTCCCGTAATAAGGGTGGCAAACGGTGCAGCCCAATGTGATGACTGGTGGCCAGTGTCAGACGACCGGTGACTTCGCCGGTCAGGTTGGTCAGGGCGCGGCGGGTGTCATCCAGCACATTGAGGATCTGATAGGCCCGAGGCAGCAGGGCACGACCGGCTTCGGTCAGGCTGACTTCCCGGCCCAGTCGATCGAACAGTCGCACCTTCAATTGCTGCTCCAGCCCGGCGATGCGCTTGCTGATGGCCGGTTGCGTCAGATGCAGCCGTTCGCCGGCGCCGGAGAAGCTTCCAGTCTCGGCGATCGCGATAAAAGCGTTGAGGTTGGCCAGATCCATGTTCGTATTCCAGTTGGTTATCCAAAGCATAAAAAATATGAATTTGAGTTATTTAATGTAACCCCCTAGGATCGACCTCACAAGCCAAAGGGTTATTGAATTGTTCAAACCCGGGGCATAGAAACAAGCTGATGAGGAACCGTCTGATGGCCGGCAAAACGCTCTACGACAAGCTCTGGGATTCGCATTTGGTCAAGCAGCGCGACGATGGCTCGGCGCTGATCTATATCGATCGTCACATCATCCACGAAGTGACCTCGCCGCAAGCCTTCGAAGGCCTGCGTCTGGCCGGGCGCAAGCCGTGGCGCATCGATGCCAACATCGCGACCCCGGACCACAACGTTCCGACCACCCCGGAGCGCAAGGGCGGCATCGAAGCGATTGTCGACCAGGTCTCGCGTTTGCAGGTTCAGACTCTCGACGATAACTGTGATGAATACGGCATCGTCGAATTCAAAATGAATGACGTGCGCCAAGGCATCGTTCACGTGATCGGCCCGGAGCAGGGTGCGACCTTGCCGGGCATGACCGTGGTCTGCGGCGACTCCCACACCTCGACCCACGGCGCGTTCGGCGCCCTGGCTCACGGTATTGGTACTTCCGAGGTCGAGCACGTGCTCGCCACCCAGTGCCTGGTCGCCAAGAAAATGAAGAACATGCTGGTGTCGGTCGAGGGCAAATTGCCGTTCGGCGTGACGGCCAAGGACATCGTCCTCGCGGTGATCGGCAAGATCGGCACCGCTGGTGGTAATGGCCACGCCATCGAGTTCGCCGGTAGCGCGATTCGCGATCTGTCGGTCGAAGGCCGCATGACCATCTGCAACATGTCCATCGAGGCCGGCGCTCGCGTAGGGCTGGTGGCTGCCGATGAAAAAACCGTGGCTTACGTCAAGGGCCGTCCATTCGCCCCGAAAGGCGCGGAATGGGACTTGGCCGTCGAAGCCTGGAAAGACCTGGTGTCCGATGCCGATGCGAAGTTCGACACCATCGTCGAACTCGATGCCACTCAAATCAAGCCGCAAGTCAGCTGGGGCACCTCGCCTGAGATGGTCCTGGCGGTGGATCAGAACGTTCCTGATCCTGCTAAGGAAATGGACCTGGTCAAGCGTGGCTCCATTGAGCGCGCCTTGAAATACATGGGTTTGACCGCCAATCAGGCGATCACCGACATTCAGCTGGACCGCGTATTCATTGGCTCCTGCACCAACTCGCGGATCGAAGACCTGCGTGCCGCTGCCGTGATCGCCAAGGGCCGCAAAGTGGCTTCGACCATCAAACAGGCCATCGTGGTGCCGGGTTCGGGGCTGGTGAAGGCTCAGGCCGAATCCGAAGGCCTGGACAAGATTTTCCTCGAAGCCGGTTTTGAATGGCGTGAGCCAGGCTGCTCGATGTGCCTGGCGATGAACCCGGACCGTTTGGAGTCGGGCGAGCATTGCGCGTCGACCTCCAACCGTAACTTCGAAGGCCGTCAGGGCGCTGGTGGCCGTACGCACCTCGTCAGCC
The DNA here is from genome assembly GCF_024749285.1 of Pseudomonas sp. B21-015. Taxonomy (NCBI): domain Bacteria; kingdom Pseudomonadati; phylum Pseudomonadota; class Gammaproteobacteria; order Pseudomonadales; family Pseudomonadaceae; genus Pseudomonas; species Pseudomonas sp. B21-015. Next base: position 3,998,150 of record NZ_CP087196.1, on the reverse strand, counting down.
CGGCCATGGCGGCCGCCGCAGCGGTGAACGGTCGTTTCGTCGACGTCCGTGAATTGATCTAAAGGAGCGCAGCATGAAAGCTTTTACCCAGCACACTGGTCTTGTCGCGCCTTTGGATCGTGCCAACGTCGACACCGATCAGATCATTCCGAAGCAGTTCTTGAAGTCGATCAAGCGCACCGGTTTCGGTCCGAACCTGTTCGATGAGTGGCGTTATCTGGATGTCGGGCAGCCGTATCAGGACAACTCCAAGCGCCCGTTGAACAAGGACTTCGTCCTCAACGCCGAGCGTTATCAAGGTGCGAGCGTATTGCTGGCCCGTGAGAACTTCGGTTGCGGCTCCAGCCGCGAACACGCGCCGTGGGCACTGGAAGAGTACGGTTTCCGCAGCATCATCGCGCCGAGCTACGCCGACATCTTCTTCAACAACAGCTTCAAGAACGGCTTGCTGCCGATCATCCTGAGCGACGCTGAAGTCGATGAGCTGTTCCAACAGGTTGAAGCGACTCCGGGCTATCAGTTGCAGGTTGATCTGCAAGCTCAGACAGTGACCCGTCCGGATGGCAAGGTGTTGAATTTTGAGATCGATGCCTTCCGCAAACACTGCCTGCTCAATGGTCTGGACGATATCGGCCTGACCTTGCAGGACGGCGAGGCGATTGCCGCGTTTGAAGCCAAACACCGCGCGAGCCAGCCGTGGTTGTTTCGCGACGCGTGATTGATCCGGGAATTGTAAGGATAGGACCGGCCTCATCGCGGGCAAGCCCGCTCCCACAGGTTTTGTGAACACCGCAAATCCCTGTAGGAGCGAGGCTTGCCCGCGAAGAGGCCCGCACAGACAACACAAGGCCAAACCCCAAAAAGGAAGTCCCCATGACCAGCACCGCCCAGCACAGTCAGGTAGTACAAAAGCAATTCGGTGAACAGGCCTCGGCCTATCTGAGCAGCGCCGTACACGCTCAAGGCACTGAATTTGCGCTGCTACAGGCTGAGCTGGCGGGGCAGGGCGATGCCCGGGTGCTCGACCTCGGTTGCGGCGCCGGCCACGTGAGTTTTCACGTGGCCTCGCTGGCCAAGGAAGTGGTGGCTTACGATTTGTCTCAGCAGATGCTCGACGTGGTGGCCGCTGCTGCCGTCGATCGTGGCTTGAGCAACGTGTCCACGGTACTGGGTGCCGCCGAGCGCCTGCCGTTCGCCGATGGCGAGTTCGATTTCGTCTTCAGCCGTTATTCGGCGCACCATTGGAGCGACCTTGGGCTGGCCCTGCGCGAAGTTCGTCGGGTACTGAAGCCGGGCGGGGTGGCGGCGTTCATCGATGTGTTGTCACCGGGCAGCCCGTTGTTCGACACTTACCTGCAAAGCGTCGAAGTGCTGCGCGACACCAGCCACGTGCGCGATTATTCTGCCGGTGAGTGGTTGCGCCAGGTCAGCGAAGCCGGGTTGCATACCCGCAGCACCACGCGCCAACGGCTGCGTCTGGAGTACACGTCGTGGGTCGAGCGCATGCGCACGCCGCAAGTGATGCGCGCGGCGATCCGCGAGTTGCAGCAATCGATGGGCAACGAAGTGCGCGAATATTTTGAGATTGAGGCCGATGGTTCGTTCAGTACCGATGTGCTGGTGCTGATGGCTGAACGATAAGCTCTAAATGAGAACTACCGAGCGATAGAATTTTTCCGGACGCGCCCGCGGGCGCGCCGACTGATGACATGAGGAAAGCATGAGCAAGCAGATTCTGATTCTCCCGGGCGACGGTATTGGCCCGGAAATCATGGCCGAAGCGGTCAAGGTGCTGGAGTTGGCGAACGACAAGTACAGCCTGGGCTTCGAACTGAGCCATGACGTGATCGGTGGCGCCGCCATCGACAAGCACGGTGTGCCGCTGGCCGACGAAACCCTGGCCCGTGCCCGTGCCGCCGATGCGGTATTGCTGGGCGCAGTGGGCGGTCCGAAATGGGACACCATCGAACGTGATATCCGCCCTGAGCGCGGCCTGCTGAAAATCCGTGCGCAACTGGGCCTTTTCGGCAACCTGCGTCCGGCGATCCTGTACCCGCAACTGGCCGAGGCTTCCAGCCTGAAGGCAGAAATCGTGGCCGGTCTGGACATCCTGATCGTCCGTGAACTGACCGGCGGCATCTACTTCGGCGCGCCACGTGGCGTGCGCGAACTGGAAAATGGCGAGCGTCAGGCCTACGACACCCTGCCGTACAGCGAAACCGAAATCCGCCGTATTGCCCGTGTCGGTTTCGACATGGCCCGCGTGCGCGGCAAAAAGCTGTGCTCGGTGGACAAGGCCAACGTGCTGGCGTCCAGCCAACTGTGGCGTGAAATCGTCGAGCAAGTGGCCAAGGACTACCCGGACGTCGAACTGAGCCACATGTACGTCGACAACGCCGCCATGCAACTGGTGCGTGCACCGAAGCAGTTCGACGTGATCGTCACCGACAACCTGTTCGGCGACATTCTTTCCGACGAAGCGTCGATGCTCACCGGTTCCATCGGCATGCTGCCGTCGGCGTCGCTGGATGCCAACAACAAAGGCATGTACGAGCCGTGCCATGGTTCGGCGCCGGACATCGCTGGCAAGGGCATTGCCAACCCGTTGGCGACCATTCTGTCGGTGTCGATGATGCTGCGTTACAGCTTCAATCTGCAGGATGCGGCCGATGCCATCGAGAAGGCCGTAAGCCTGGTATTGGATCAGGGCCTGCGCACGGGTGACATCTGGTCGGCCGGTTGCACCAAGGTCGGTACGCAGGAAATGGGCGACGCAGTAGTCGCCGCGCTGCGGAATCTGTAATCTCTCTGGCCCGCTGCAATTTTCAACCATGAAAGCAGCGGCCCACTTTCAAGAAGGTGTAGTTGCGATGAAACGTGTAGGTCTGATCGGTTGGCGCGGTATGGTCGGTTCCGTGCTCATGCAGCGGATGCTGGAAGAGCAGGATTTCGATCTTATCGAGCCGGTGTTTTTCACCACTTCCAATGTCGGTGGCCAAGGCCCGTCCGTGGGCAAGGACATTGCTCCGCTCAAGGACGCTTACAGCATTGAAGAGCTGAAAACCCTTGACGTGATTCTGACCTGCCAGGGTGGCGACTACACCAGCGAAGTCTTCCCGAAACTGCGCGAAGCCGGCTGGCAGGGTTACTGGATCGACGCCGCTTCCAGCCTGCGTATGCAGGATGACGCGGTGATCGTGCTGGACCCGGTGAACCGCAAGGTCATCGACCAGCAGCTCGATGCGGGCACCAAGAACTACATCGGCGGCAACTGCACCGTCAGCCTGATGCTGATGGGCCTGGGCGGTCTGTTCGAAGCCGGTCTGGTCGAGTGGATGAGCGCCATGACCTATCAGGCGGCCTCCGGTGGCGGCGCGCAGCACATGCGTGAACTGATCAAGCAAATGGGTGTGACCCACGCCGCTGTCGCCGATCAACTGGCCGACCCGGCCAGCGCCATTCTCGACATCGACCGTCGTGTCGCCGAAGCCATGCGCAGCGACGCGTACCCGACCGAAAACTTCGGCGTACCGCTGGCCGGCAGCCTGATCCCGTGGATCGACAAGGAACTGCCGAACGGCCAGAGTCGCGAAGAGTGGAAGGCTCAGGCCGAGACCAACAAGATCCTCGGTCGCTTCAAGAGCCCGATCCCGGTGGACGGCATCTGCGTGCGCATCGGCGCCATGCGTTGCCACAGCCAGGCGCTGACCATCAAGCTGAACAAAGACGTGCCGATCGCCGACATCGAAGGGCTGATCAGCCAGCACAACCCATGGGTCAAGCTGGTGCCGAACAACCGTGAGATCAGCATGCAGGAGCTGAGCCCGACGAAAGTCACCGGCACCCTGAACGTGCCGGTCGGTCGTCTGCGCAAGCTGAACATGGGTTCGCAGTTCGTCGGTGCCTTCACTGTCGGCGACCAACTGCTGTGGGGCGCGGCCGAACCGCTGCGTCGCATGTTGCGGATCCTGCTTGAGCGTTGATCGATTGAAGTAATGAAAAAACCGCGCCTTGAAAGAGGGGCGGTTTTTTTTTGCCCACCGATCGTTCCCACGCTCTGCGTGGGAATGCATCTCGTGACGCTCCGCGTCACTGCCTCAACGGCGGACGCAGAGCGTCCATGGCGGCATTCCCACGCAGAGCGTGGGAACGATCAGGATGGGGTGTGAATTGCCTCGCTGCCAACCACCCGGTAAAGTGCCGCTCCCCCCGTTTCGCCAGAGGTTGAACCATGAGCCAGTCCTTCGATATTGCCGTGATCGGCGCCACCGGTACTGTCGGCGAAACACTCGTCCAGATTCTCGAAGAGCGCGACTTTCCGGTCGGCAACCTGCACCTGCTGGCGAGCAGTGAATCGGCCGGGCATTCGGTGCCGTTTCGCGGCAAGAACGTGCGGGTGCGGGAAGTCGATGAATTCGATTTCAGCAAAGTGCAGTTGGTGTTCTTCGCCGCCGGTCCGGCGGTGACACTCAGTTTCGCCCCGCGCGCCACGGCTGCCGGTTGCGCGCTGATCGACCTGTCTGGCGCGTTGCCGGCCGATCAGGCGCCGCAAGTCGTGCCTGAGGCCAACGCTGCAATTCTGGCTGGCCTGAAAAAGCCCTTCCAGGTCAGCAGCCCAAGCCCTGCGGCCGCGACACTGGCGGTGGTGCTGGCGCCGTTACTCGGCTTGTTCGACCTGCAACGCATCAGCCTGACGGCCTGTCTGGCGGTATCTGCCCAAGGCCGCGAAGCCGTCACCGAGCTGGCCCGGCAAACCGCCGAACTGCTCAACGTGCGTCCTCTGGAGCCGGCTTTCTTCGATCGGCAGATGGCTTTCAACCTGCTGGCGCAAGTCGGTGCGCCCGATGCTCAGGGGCACACGCTGCTGGAAAAGCGCCTGGTACGGGAGCTGCGTCAGGTCATGGCTCTGCCTTTATTAAAGATTTCCGTCACTTGCATTCAAGCCCCGGTGTTTTTTGGCGATAGCTATAGCGTGACCTTGCAGTCATCAAGTGCTGTCGACCTGGCGAAAGTCAACGCGGCACTGGAAGCGGCGCCTGGTATCGAGCTGGTCGAGGCGGGTGATTACCCGACCCCGGTAGGCGATGCGGTAGGGCAGGACGTGGTTTACGTTGGTCGGGTTCGCAGTGGTATCGACGATCCGGCGGAACTTAATATGTGGCTGACGTCAGATAACGTACGCAAAGGCGCCGCGCTCAATGCTGTGCAGGTGGCTGAATTGTTGATAAAAGACCTGCTGTAAAAGATACTTGGCAACAATTTTTCGAATGATTCCAGCCAGGCGCCATATTTGGCTGGAACGCTTCAGGCGAGCCACCCCGCAGGGCTTTCGTCGCATGAATGAAATGATCGCGCGCAACGACCCTTCGTCGCCGCGCGCAACGCCTTACGGCAGCGGCAATCAACACCTTCTCGCTGGCCGAGGAATGTTCAAACAAAGGATGAGGCTATGGTTCAAGTTCGCAAACTGGTGTTAGCAATAGCGGCCGCCTCGGCGCTGTCCTCCGGTACGGCGCATGCCCTCGGGCTCGGGGAATTGACCCTGAAGTCGACGCTGAACCAGCCTTTGGTGGCGGAAATCGAGCTGCTTGATGTCAAGGATCTCACGGCTGCCGAAGTGGTGCCGAGCCTGGCCTCGCCCGAAGACTTCGCCAAGGCCGGTGTCGACCGCCAGGCGTTTCTCAACGACTTGACCTTTACCCCGGTGCTTAACGCCAGCGGTAAAAGCATCCTGCGCATCACGTCCAGCAAACCGCTGTCCGAGCCAATGGTGAAATTCCTGGTTCAGGTGATGTGGCCTAATGGTCGTTTGTTGCGCGATTACAGCGTGCTGCTCGATCCGTCCAAGTTCTCGCCGCAGACCGCCGATGCCGCCGCGCAACCGGCGCCAGCCCAAGCGGTGACCGCGCCGGTCACCGGTGCGACCAAGTCGTCTCAATACACCACCACGCCACGCGATACCCTGTGGGAAATCGCGGCGAAGGCGCGTAATGGCGGCTCGGTCCAGCAGACCATGCTGGCCATTCAGGCGCTGAACCCGGATGCGTTCATCGATGGCAACATCAACCGACTGAAAACCGGCCACGTGCTGCGTCTGCCTGATCAGGTGCAGAGCACCAGCCTGCCGCAACCCAAGGCCATCGCTGAGGTCGCCGCGCAGAACACTGCGTGGCGCCAGGGTCGTCGCTACGTGGCGAAACCCGGGGCCGGGCAGCAGCAACTCGATGCCACCAAGCGCGCTCGCGGTGAAGGCGCTTCGTCGCAAGCCGCCGCAGACAAGCTGAGCCTGGTCTCTGCCGACACCGGCAAGGGTCGTGGCAAGGGGGCCGCCGGTGATGCGAAAGCTTTGAGCAGCAAGCTGGCTGTGACCCAGGAAAGCCTCGACACGACCCGTCGTGACAACGCCGAACTGAAAAGCCGGATGACCGATCTGCAAAGTCAGCTGGACAAGCTGCAACGCCTGATCGAGCTGAAGAATAACCAGTTGGCCAAGCTGCAGGCAGAAGGCGCCGCAGGTGCGCCGGCTGCGGCGACTGCTCCGGTGATGTCGGCTGAATTGGCGGCTAATCCTGCGGCAACGCCTGCGGACGTGGCTCCGGTAGCGCCTGCCCCCGAGGCTGTCGCACCGCAAGCCGTTCCGGCGCCAGTCGTCGAGACGCCCCCTGCGACCTCCGACGATCAGAAATTCAACGAACTGCTGACCAATCCGATCCTGCTGGGTCTGGTGGGCGGTGGGGCGGTGGTTCTGCTGCTGTTGCTGCTGTTGCTGGCCCGTCGCCGCAAGGCTCAGCAAGAGGCCGAGAAGCATCTGCGCATGGCTCGTGCCTTGGCGGAGGAGCAAGAGTTCTCCGTCGACCAAGACCTGCCGGAAAGCAGCTTCGAAGGTCTTGAGGTTCCGCCGCCGAGCGTGAAACTCGCGACTGCGCCAACGCCTGCACCCGCACCGACCCCGGTGATTGCCCCGGTTGTGGTGACGCCACCGATCGCTGCGCCGCTGGTATCGCCTGCCGCCGAACGCTCTGACGATGTGCTGGCCCAGGCACAGACGCACATCGCGGGCGGTCGCCTGAATCAGGCCGCCGCTTTGCTGGACGACGGTATCAAGCAAGAACCACAGCGCAGTGACCTGCGCCTGAAACTGATGGAGGTTTATGGTCAGCAGGGCGATCGCGATGCGTTCGTTGCTCAGGAGCGTCAACTGGTAGCCAACGGCGACAACTTCGCCCGGGTCGAGCAGCTGAAAAGCCGCTTCCCGGCGATGGCTGTCGCAGTTGCGGGTGGCCTGGCCGCTGCGGCGATCGCTGCCGAACTGGACGCGCAGTACGTCAAGGACCTGCTGCTGGACGAGCCGCAAGCCCCGGAGCCGGCATTGGCCGATGACGACTTCGACAGCGCCTTTGATCTGAGCCTGGACGATCTGGAGCCGGCTGCTCCAGTCGCGCCTGTCGTTGCGCCGGAGCTTGCGCCAGAGCCGGAACCAGAACTCCAGGCTGAGCTGGACGATTTCCCGCTGGACGACGACCTGAGCTTTGAGTCGGTATTGCAGCAGCAGACCGAAATCAAGGAAAACCTCGATGATCTGTCGGACTTCGATCTGGACATGGACCTGGGAGGCGATGCCTCGCCGGCGACCCTGGCCGAAGACGATTTCCTGCTGAGTCTGGATGACGGCCTCAAGGACTTGCCGGCCGCCGAAGTGCCGACCATCACTGAAGCGCCGACCGTGACTGAGGCGCCGCTCGACGACCTGGAGTTGCCGGCGGACTTCGACCTGTCGCTGGCCGATGAAATGGACGCCGTTGCGGATCAGCCGGATGCCTTCGAAAACGAACTCAACGATGTCAACGCTGAGCTGGATCGTCTGTCCCAGAGCCTCGGTGAGCCGAGCTTCACTGCGGAAGACGCTTTGGCCTCCGTGGCTGATGAGCCGGACTTCGATTTCCTCTCCGGCACCGACGAAGTCGCCACCAAGCTCGACCTGGCTCAGGCCTACATCGACATGGGTGACAACGACGGCGCCCGAGACATCCTCAATGAGGTGGTGGCCGAGGGTGATGCCGGTCAGAAGAGCGAAGCCAAGGAAATGCTGTCTCGTCTGGCGTGAGTCATCGGTAAGGCGTAAACAGAACGGCAGCCCATCGAGGCTGCCGTTTTTGTTTTGACGGTAATGCGATAGTGGCTGTTCGATCGCCTTCGCGAGCAAGCCCGCTCCCACAATGATTGGGGGGCATTACTTGCGGCTGGTACCAATCCTCTGTGGGAGCGGGCTTGCTCGCGAAGGGGGCATCTCATCCAGCATCAACATCGGCAGTTGAGCCGGTCGGGCAGGGCACAGAAAACACACGCCTCTGGCATCCCGGTCCGGCGGCCTTATAATGCCTGCCTTTGCGTAGACCAGCAGGCTGTCACCCCTTGGCAAATATAGATAATCCGGCCGCCGAAATGGCGGCCGACGGCTTTTTCCGGATCGCGTTGGGCGTTGAATACAAAGGTTCGCGTTATCGCGGCTGGCAACGTCAGGCCTCCGGTGTGGACACGGTGCAGGAAACCCTCGAAAAGGCCTTGTCCAAAGTCGCCGACTCACCTGTGTCGCTGCATTGCGCCGGGCGCACCGATGCCGGGGTACATGCCTGCGGGCAGGTGGTGCATTTCGACACTCAGGTCGAGCGCTCGATGAAGGCCTGGGTCATGGGCGCCAACATCAACTTGCCGCACGACATCAGCGTTAGCTGGGCCAAGGTCATGCCGGCGCATTTCCATGCTCGGTTCAAGGCCATCGCCCGGCGGTATCGCTACGTGATCTACAACGATCAGATCCGTCCGGCGCACCTGAACGAAGAAATCACCTGGAACCACCGCCCGCTGGACGTCGAGCGCATGTCCGAAGCGGCGCAGTATCTGGTCGGCACCCATGACTTCAGCGCCTTCCGCGCCGGTCAATGCCAGGCCAAGTCGCCGATCAAAGAGCTGCATCACCTGCGCGTTACACGCCATGGCAAAATGATCGTGCTGGATATCCGCGCCAGTGCGTTCCTGCATCACATGGTGCGCAACATCGCCGGGGTGCTGATGACCATCGGTGCTGGCGAGCGTCCCGTGGCGTGGATGAAAGAGGTGCTGGAGAGTCGCGTTCGGCGTTCTGGCGGGGTGACCGCCCATCCGTTTGGCCTGTATCTGGTGCAAGTCGAGTACCACGACGAGTTTGAATTGCCCGAGCGCTACCTCGGCCCGCACTTCCTCACCGGCTTCTCTGAACTTGACGGCTGACGCCCTCGAACGCTTTTGATACCATCCGGGACTTTCCCGGATTTGCCCTGAGGTTCTATCGATATGTCGGCCGTTCGCAGCAAAATTTGTGGGATTACCCGCATAGAGGATGCGTTGGCGGCGGTCGAGGCCGGGGCCGATGCCATCGGATTCGTGTTCTACGCCCAAAGCCCGCGGGCCGTGACATTTCAGCAGGCGCGCTCGATCATCAAGGCATTGCCGCCGTTCGTGACCACCGTGGGATTGTTCGTCAACGCCAGCCACTGTGAGTTGGGGGAAATCCTCGATGCCGTGCCGCTGGACCTGTTGCAATTCCATGGTGACGAAACCGCCGCGGAGTGCGAAGGCTGGCGCCGACCGTACATCAAGGCGTTGCGGGTCAAGGCTGGTGATGACATCGCAGCAGGTTGCGATGCCTACGCCAGTGCCAGCGGGATCTTGCTCGACACTTATGTCGAAGGCGTGCCGGGCGGAACCGGTGAGGCCTTTGACTGGTCACTGATACCGCACGGCTTGAGCAAGCCGATCATTCTGGCGGGCGGTTTGACGCCGGACAATGTCGCTGAGGCAATTGTCCGGGTTCGGCCTTACGCGGTAGACGTCAGCGGTGGGGTAGAGGCGAGCAAGGGCATCAAGGATCACGCAAAGATTCAGGCATTCATCAAAGCTGTTGCAGGAGCTGTGTAGGAACTTGCAGGAGCTGTCGAGTGAAACGAGGCTGCGATCTTCAGGATCAAAAGATCGCAGCCTCGTTTCACTCGACAGCTCCTACGTTGATGTGACGGCTGGCAGACTGCCGCCGTCCACTGCTCTGTATAAAACAGGTGCACCTGCACAAAGCAGGCAGGGCTGAGGATGTTTTGGGTTGTACGCAGGTCACGTTTCGCTGACCCGGCAAGCCATCGATCATCGCCACACACACACATGAATTTAGGTCAAGGGCATACGCGGGGCTGCGAACCAGAGCGTTCGGGCCACCGGTACTGGAGAAAGAAAGCATGAGCAACTGGTTAGTAGACAAACTGATCCCTTCGATCATGCGTTCCGAGGTCAAGAAGAGCTCGGTGCCTGAAGGTCTGTGGCACAAATGCCCGTCTTGCGAGGCGGTGCTGTATCGTCCGGAGCTGGAAAAGACCCTGGATGTTTGCCCCAAGTGCAACCACCACATGCGTATCGGCGCTCGCGCCCGTATCGACATCTTCCTCGACGCTGACGGTCGTGCCGAATTGGGCGCGGACCTGGAGCCGGTTGACCGTCTGAAGTTCCGCGACGGCAAGAAGTACAAGGACCGCCTGACCGCTGCGCAAAAGCAGACCGGCGAAAAAGACGCACTGATCTCCATGAGCGGTACTTTGCTGGGCATGCCGGTGGTGGTGTCGGCCTTCGAATTCTCCTTCATGGGTGGTTCGATGGGCGCCATCGTCGGTGAGCGCTTCGTGCGCGCCGCCAACTACGCCCTGGAAAACCGTTGCCCGATGATCTGCTTCTCCGCTTCCGGCGGCGCGCGGATGCAGGAAGCGCTGATCTCCCTGATGCAAATGGCCAAGACCTCCGCGGTGCTGGCGCGTCTGCGTGAAGAAGGCATTCCGTTCATCTCGGTACTGACCGACCCAGTCTACGGCGGTGTTTCCGCCAGCCTGGCGATGCTCGGCGACGTGATCGTCGGTGAGCCGAAAGCCCTGATCGGTTTCGCCGGTCCGCGCGTGATCGAGCAGACCGTTCGCGAAAAACTGCCGGAAGGCTTCCAGCGCAGCGAGTTCCTGCTGGAGCACGGCGCAATCGACATGATCATTCACCGCCAGGAACTGCGTCCGCGCCTGGGTAATCTGCTGGCGCAACTGATGGGCAAGCCGACACCGAAGTTCGTCGCTGCGCCGATCGAGCCGATCGTGGTTCCACCGGTACCTGCGAACATATGACCGAGCGCACCCTTGGCGAGTGGCTCGCCTACCTTGAACAGTTGCATCCTTCGGCCATCGACATGGGGCTGGAGCGTTCGCAACAGGTAGCGTCCCGCATGGGACTGGGCAAGCCGGCGCCTCGGGTGATCACGGTCACCGGCACCAACGGCAAGGGATCTACCTGCGCTTTCGTGGCTTCGTTGCTGCGGGCGCAGGGCCTGAACGTGGGTGTCTACAATTCCCCGCACCTGCTGCGTTACAACGAGCGGGTGCAAATCAATGGTGTCGAAGCCACTGACGCTCAGCTGTGCGAAGCCTTTGCAGCGGTCGAAGCGGGCCGTGGCGAGACGTCCCTGACTTACTTCGAGATGGGCACCCTGGCGGCGTTCTGGCTGTTTCAACAGGCCGGTCTGGATGCGGTGGTGCTGGAAGTCGGCCTGGGTGGGCGTCTGGATACGGTCAACGTGGTGGACGCCGATATCGCGCTGGTGACCAGCATTGGTGTCGACCATGCGGATTACCTGGGCGATACCCGCGAATCCGTGGCCTTCGAAAAGGCCGGAATCTTCCGCCAGGGTGCGCCTGCGCTCTGCGGCGATCTGAATCCTCCACAACCTTTGCTGGATAAAGCGCGCGAGCTCAATTGCCCGTTTTTCCTGCGTGGGCGCGATTTCGACCTGGGGATCACCGATCACAACTGGCAATGGCGCGGTGTTGATGCCCAAGGGCGTGCGGTTGAGTTGCACGATTTGCCATTGCTTGATCTGCCGATGGAAAACGCCGCATTGGCCTTGCAGGCTTACCTGTTGCTCGGTTTGCCTTGGGTGGATGCGCAGATTATTGAAGCCCTGAAAGCGACGCGGGTGGTCGGTCGTCTCGATCGTCGTCAGTTCGACTGGCAGGGCAAGCGTCTGAATCTGTTGCTGGATGTGGGGCACAACCCCCATGCGGCAGAATATCTGGCTCGTCGTCTGGCCAGCCGACCACCGGCCGGCAAGCGTCTGGCGGTGTTCGGGCTGTTGGCGGACAAGGACCTGGATGGTGTTGTCGGTGAATTGAATGCTAGTGTCCAGCATTGGGCCGTCGCACCGCTGGATTCGCCGCGGGCACGACCGGTTGCGCAGTTGCATGCGGCATTACAGAACCTCGGCGCCTCGGTAACGTCTTATGACAGCGTGGCCGCCGCCCTGGAAGGGCAGTGCGCGCAGGCGACGAGCGACGACGAAATTCTGTTGTTCGGATCATTTTATTGTGTCGCCGAGGCCCTTGAATGGCTGGCCCGGCACTCCACGGAGGAAGCGGCAAATGGCTTTGCTGGATAAGGCGTACAAGCAGCGCATGGTCGGCGCCCTGGTGCTGGTGGCGCTGGCGGTGATTTTCCTGCCGATGCTGTTTTCCCGTCAGGATGAGCAGCGTCAGGTGACGGTCGACGCGCCTGCTGCGCCGCACGCGCCCGCGATGCCGCAAGTGCAGATTGAGCCGGTGGTGGTGCCTGAACCGCAGGCATTGCCGCAGGAACCTGTGCCAGGCGACGACGAAATTGCCGAGCAGCAAGCGCCGTCGACACCGATCGCGCAAAGTGCTCCCGTGGCGCCAGCGCCGCCGACTGCCAAGCCGGTCGCGCCGTCTGCGGCACCAGTCGTCAAGCCCGTGCCGACACCTGCCCAGCCAATCGCTGCCGCACCGGCCAAGCCGGTCACTACCACCCCAAGCCGCGTCGATGCCAATGGCCTGTCGGTCAGCTGGTCGGTGCAACTGGCCAGCCTGTCGAGCCGTGAAAGCGCTGAAAGCCTGCAGAAAACCCTGCGCAGCCAAGGCTATAACGCCTATATCCGCTCCGCCGATGGCAAGAATCGGGTGTTCGTCGGGCCGCTGATCGAGCGCGCGGAAGCCGATCGTCTGCGTGACTTGTTGAGTCGTCAGCAGAGCCTCAAGGGTTTTGTGGTGCGTTTTCAGCCTGAGCGCGGTTAGAACAATCGCCCCGATTTGAAAAGCACTGACAATCTCAGCTTACCGACAGCCATGGGCTCTGCTAAAATGCGCCGCCTTATCCGTCTGTAGGCTGCACTGTGCCATTTACCTGGGTTGATTGGGCGATCGTCGCAATCGTCGCCATCTCCGCATTGATCAGTTTGAGCCGCGGCTTCGTCAAAGAAGCATTATCGCTGGTGACCTGGATCATCGCAGGAGTCGTCGCCTGGATGTTCGGTGGTTCATTGTCCGAGTACCTCGCCGGATACATCCAAACGCCATCGGCTCGTGTGATCACGGGTTGTGCCATCATGTTTGTCGCCACTTTAATTGTGGGCGCAATGATCAATTATCTTATCGGCGAGTTGGTTCGCGTCACCGGGCTATCCGGGACCGATCGATTCCTCGGCATGGCCTTCGGCGCTGCGCGTGGCGTGTTGCTGGTGGTCGTGGCGGTCGGGCTGTTGAGCCTGGGGCCGGTACAGCAGGACGGGTGGTGGAAAGAATCCCAACTCGTGCCAAAGTTTTTATTGGTCGCAGACTGGTCCAAAAACCTGATCCTCGGGTGGAGCAGTCAGTGGCTTGCCAGCGGAATCAGCGTACCCGCTGATATTCCGTTCAAGGAGCACCTCTTGCCGACGGCCAAAACGCCTCAGTGAGTTGTGTTCAGTTCAGTTCAGATCCATTAAGTAGGGGTTGCGTCGCATGTGTGGCATCGTCGGTATCGTCGGTAAGTCGAACGTCAATCAGGCGCTGTATGACGCGCTAACCGTCCTCCAGCACCGCGGCCAGGACGCTGCCGGTATCGTGACCAGTCATGATGGCCGGTTATTCCTGCGCAAGGACAACGGCCTGGTGCGTGACGTGTTTCATCAGCGTCACATGCAGCGTCTGGTCGGCCACATGGGCATTGGCCATGTGCGTTATCCGACTGCGGGCAGTTCGACCTCGGCCGAAGCTCAACCGTTTTACGTCAACTCGCCGTACGGCATCACCCTGGCGCACAACGGTAACCTGACCAACGTTGAACAGCTGGCCAAGGAGATTTACGAATCTGACCTGCGCCACGTCAACACCAACTCCGATTCGGAAGTGCTACTCAACGTGTTCGCGCACGAGCTGGCCCAGCGCGGCAAGTTGCAGCCGACCGAAGAAGACGTGTTCGCCGCCGTCACCGACGTGCACAACCGTTGCGTCGGTGGTTACGCGGTCGTGGCGATGGTGACCGGTTATGGCATCGTCGGTTTCCGCGATCCGCACGGCATCCGTCCGATCGTTTTCGGTCAGCGTCACACCGACGAAGGCGTCGAGTACATGATCGCCTCCGAAAGCGTTTCGCTGGACGTGCTCGGTTTCACCCTGATTCGCGACCTGGCGCCGGGCGAGGCGGTCTACATCACTGAAGACGGCAAGCTGCACACCCGTCAGTGCGCGACCAATCCTTCGCTGACGCCGTGCATCTTCGAACACGTCTACCTGGCGCGTCCGGACTCGATCATCGACGGCGTTTCGGTTTACAAAGCTCGTCTGCGCATGGGCGAGAAGCTCGCCGAGAAGATCCTGCGCGAGCGCCCGGATCACGACATCGACGTGGTCATCCCGATTCCGGACACCAGCCGTACCGCGGCCCTGGAACTGGCGAACCACCTGGGCGTCAAGTTCCGCGAAGGCTTCGTGAAGAACCGCTACATCGGCCGGACCTTCATCATGCCGGGGCAGGCTGCACGGAAAAAATCCGTACGCCAGAAGCTCAACGCCATCGAACTCGAATTCCGCGGCAAGAACGTGATGCTGGTGGACGACTCCATCGTTCGCGGCACCACCTGCAAGCAGATCATTCAGATGGCTCGCGAAGCCGGCGCCAAAAACGTCTACTTCTGCTCCGCTGCACCGGCTGTTCGTTACCCGAACGTCTACGGCATCGACATGCCAAGCGCCCACGAACTGATCGCCCACAACCGTTCGACTCAGGATGTTGCCGACCTGATCGGCGCCGACTGGTTGATCTATCAGGACTTGCCTGACTTGATCGAAGCGGTCGGTGGCGGCAAGATCAAGATCGAGAAGTTCGATTGCGCGGTGTTCGACGGCCAGTACGTCACCGGCGACGTCGACGAGGCTTACCTGAACAAGATCGAGCAGGCGCGCAACGATGCCTCCAAGGTCAAGACGCAGGCAGTCAGTGCGATCATTGATCTGTACAACAACTGAGTAACTACCGGCCCTGAGGGGCCGGTTTTGTATCTACTAAATAAAGAGCAAGGCAAGGAGTGACAGCATGAGTCAGGATTGGGATGCCGGTCGGCTGGACAGCGACCTCGAAGGCGTAGCGTTCGATACCCTGGCCGTACGCGCCGGTCAGCACCGCACGCCGGAAGGCGAACACGGTGATCCGATGTTCTTCACTTCCAGCTACGTCTTCCGTACTGCCGCCGACGCGGCTGCGCGCTTTGCCGGGGAAGTGCCGGGCAACGTTTACTCGCGCTACACCAACCCGACCGTACGTGCGTTCGAAGAGCGCATTGCCGCCTTGGAAAGCGCCGAGCAAGCGGTGGCCACGGCGACCGGCATGGCGGCAATCATGGCCGTGGTCATGAGCCTGTGCAGCGCCGGCGATCACGTGCTGGTGTCGCGTAGCGTGTTCGGTTCGACCATCAGCCTGTTCGAAAAGTACTTCAAGCGCTTCGGTATCGAAGTCGATTACGTGCCCCTGGCGGACTTGTCCGGCTGGGATGCGGCGATCAAGGCCAACACCAAGTTGCTGTTCGTCGAGTCGCCGTCCAACCCGCTGGCCGAGCTGGTAGACATCAAGGCACTGTCGGAAATTGCTCACGCCAAAGGTACGATGCTGGTAGTCGACAACTGCTTCTGCACGCCTGCGTTGCAGCAGCCGCTGAAGCTGGGCGCGGACATCGTCGTGCACTCGGCGACCAAGTTCATCGACGGCCAGGGTCGTTGCATGGGGGGTGTCGTGGCGGGTCGCAGCGAGCAGATGAAGGAGGTCGTTGGCTTCCTGCGCACCGCCGGGCCAACCCTGAGCCCATTCAACGCCTGGATTTTCCTCAAGGGTCTGGAAACGCTGAGCCTGCGCATGAAGGCGCATTGCGCCAATGCCCAGCAACTGGCCGAGTGGCTGGAGCAGCAGGACGGCATCGAGAAAGTCCATTACGCGGGCCTCAAGAGCCATCCGCAGCACGAACTGGCCCAGCGTCAGCAGAAGGGCTTCGGTGCGGTCGTGAGTTTCGAGGTCAAGGGCGGCAAAGAAGGCGCCTGGCGCTTTATCGATGCGACTCGCCTGATCTCCATCACCGCCAACCTGGGCGACAGCAAAACCACCATCACGCACCCAAGCACCACTTCTCACGGCCGTCTCGCGCCGCAAGAGCGTGAAGCGGCGGGGATTCGTGACAGCCTGATCCGCGTAGCGGTCGGTCTGGAAGACGTGGCAGACCTGCAGGCCGATCTGGCGCGCGGGTTGGCTGCCTTGTGATCGAGTTGTCCACGCCGACCACGGGTACCCATGGTCGCGTCGCTCTGGTCACTGGTGCGGCACGGGGCATTGGCCTGGGCATTGCGGCCTGGCTGATCAGCGAAGGCTGGCAGGTGGTGCTGACCGATCTGGATCGGGAGCGCGGTTCGAAAGTGGCGAAGGTGCTTGGCGAACATGCCTGGTTCATCGCCATGGACGTCGCGAATGAAGCGCAGGTGGCGCTGGGCGTGGCCGAGGTGCTGGGGCAGTTCGGGCGCCTGGATGCGCTGGTGTGCAATGCGGCGGTGGCCGATCCGCACAATATCACCCTGGAAAGCCTCGATCTGGCGTACTGGAACCGGGTGCTGGCGGTGAACCTGAGCGGGCCGATGCTCTTGGCCAAGCACTGTGCGCCGTACCTGCGTGCTCACAGCGGCGCCATCGTCAATCTGGCCTCGACCCGCGCCGGGCAGTCGGAACCCGACACAGAGGCTTATGCGGCGAGCAAGGGCGGTCTGTTGGCCCTGACTCACGCCTTGGCTATCAGTTTGGGGCCGGAGATTCGTGTCAACGCGGTCAGTCCTGGCTGGATCGATGCGCGGGATCCGGCGGCGCGGCGTGCCGAACCGTTGACCGACGCCGATCATGCGCAACATCCGGCGGGCAGGGTAGGGACGGTCGAGGACGTGGCGGCGATGGTGGCGTGGTTGCTGTCGAAGAACGCCGGTTTCGTCACGGGCCAGGAGTTTGTGGTCGATGGTGGCATGACCAAGAAGATGATTTACAGCGAGTAATAGGGCGGCGCGCTGTCTCCAGCATTGATGTTGGATGTGCCGCCATCATCGCGAGCAGGCTCGCTCCCACATTAGAAAGCATGTTGCCCTAAGAAACGCGGTTCACTGTGGGAGCGAGCCTGCTCGCGAAAGCGGTCTGGCGGTTACCGGCCTCGTTCGGATTGACACGATTTTGTCTTTTTCAGAAAAACTTCAAGCGGGGTATTGACTTAGCTTCGATACCTGCGTAAATTTCGCGGCCTCAGAGAAGCAAAGGGTGATTAGCTCAGCTGGGAGAGCGTCTGCCTTACAAGCAGAATGTCGGCGGTTCGATCCCGTCATCACCCACCACTTCTTGAGACTCTTGCGTAAGCAAGAGGGAAGCTAAAAAGCCTCCACCGACGCGCAGCGGTAGTTCAGTCGGTTAGAATACCGGCCTGTCACGCCGGGGGTCGCGGGTTCGAGTCCCGTCCGCTGCGCCATATTTTCCGAGTCAGGTTTATCTGCCTCGAGATTGAAAAGCTTCGAAGCTTTTCAGTCAGACGAGTTACTTGGGCGAAAGTCCAAAGCGATACGCAGCGGTAGTTCAGTCGGTTAGAATACCGGCCTGTCACGCCGGGGGTCGCGGGTTCGAGTCCCGTCCGCTGCGCCATATCTGCCTCAAGGCCCACTGAACGCCTTGGAGCTACGAAGCAAGCCGATGGCTATCTTCGAGTCGATAGCAAAGACCCTGGTCGAAAGACCGGGGTTTTTTGTGTCTTCAATTTGGCTTTTATGCCTCTCCAGTCTTCCCAGCACGACCTTTCTGTACACTCGGTGCATAAAGGGCTTGGTTCGCGGCTTCGACATTAATTAGAATCACTCTCATTTACGATAATCCTTGGCACAGGACTTCTTGAGATGAGTGATGCAGCGATGCCGAAGGAGCAGACCCTCCACGATCTGTACCGCGATCACCGTGGCTGGCTTGAAGGCTGGTTGAGACGACGCATGGGCAACGCCTGTGATGCGGCGGACCTCAGTCAGGATACGTTCCTGCGTTTACTCGCCAGTTCTCAGCGAATTGCCGACCTGCAGGAACCCCGTGCCTATCTGCTGACCGTGGGCAAACGCCTGCTGAGCAATTTCTACAAGCGTCGCAGTCTCGAACAAGCCTATCTGACCGCGTTAGCGTCGATGCCTGAAGACTGCGTGCCATCACCCGAGCAGCGCTGGCTGCTGCTGGAAACCCTGCAAGCCCTGGATGAGTTGCTCGACGGGCTGCCGACGGCGGTGCGCAGGGCGTTTCTCTGGAGTCAGCTGGAAGGCTTGAACTATCAGCAAATCGCCGAGCGCCTGCGAGTATCTGAGCGCACGATCAAACGCTACATGGCGCACGCCTACGAGCATTGCCTGTTGGTGGGGCTGTGAGCAGTCCGGTACCCGACGCCCGTCAGGCAGTGCGAGCTGCCGCGAAGTGGCTCGCACTGTTGGAATCTGGGAGTGCCAACGAGCAGGATCGTGCGAATCTGCAGCGTTGGCGCGACAGTTGCGTCAGTCACGAGCAGGCTTGGCAGAAGGCTCAAGCCTTGCGTCAGCGGTTTGCCGATCTGCCTTCAGCCGTGGCACTCAAAAGTCTGGATCGCCCCGAGCCGGGGCGGCGTGTGGTGCTCAAGCGTGCATTGGGTGCGGTGGCGTTGGTGCCGGCGGCTTGGCTGATCAGCCGACAATTGCCCCTGGATGTCTGGCGAGCCGATCTGCATACGGCCACCGGGGAGCGCAAACAGGTGCAACTCGCTGATGGCAGTTCCTTGCAACTCAACACGGCCAGTGCCGTCGATGTGGATTTGCAGAACCGGCGCTTGAAGCTGATTGAGGGCGAGCTGTCGCTGAAGGTGCCGGGCGCATCGCCGCTGACGATCCAAACGAAGTTTGGACAGATCATCGTCAGCCAGAGCGAAGTCTGTGTTCGTCAGGATGCGCGCGGTTGCCGCGTGTCGGTGTACAACGGCGCCGTGCAAATGCAGCCCTTGCGGGGGCCGGCGTTGGCTTTGCGCAGTGGTCAACAAGGCAGTCTTCAAGCTGCTGGCGTTGGGCCGGTCGGCCCATTCGATGTGCTTGCGCCAGGTTGGCGAGAAGGCGTGCTGATGGCGAAAAACCAGCCGCTGGGGGATTTCCTGCGCGAACTCGGCACTTATCGACCGGGTGTGTTGCGTTGGGAGCCGGAGCTTGAAGCGTTGCGTGTCACCGGCAGTTTCCGCCTGGACGACACCGATCACGTCCTCGCGTTGCTGGCGGCCAGCCTGCCGCTGGAGGTGCATTTGCGTACGCGATATTGGGTTACGTTGCTGCCGCGCAAAAATAGTGTGTGAAGCCTGTCCCCTTTTTTCGACTCGCTTGTCATTCAAGGCATGTGAACGAATCAAGAGAGCTATTTCAATGCCCGCAGTAATACCTTGCTGTCCGCGTCCGGCTTCTTCCCGCTTGCGTCCGTTGTTGCACTTGAGCCTGTTGTTGGGCCTGAGTGCCAGTCCGTTGTTCATCACTGTCAGTTGGGCCGAAGACAGTGTCCGGCGCAATTATCAGGTGCCTGCCGGCAGCCTGAGCGATGCGCTGACCCGCTTCGCCGGTCTGTCTGGCGTCAATCTTTCGGTCGACCCGGCACTGGTGGGCGGTCGCACCAGCCCCGGTCTTTCCGGTGAATATGCGGTCGAGGAGGGCTTTGCCCGGCTGTTGCGGGGTTCCGGTCTGCAATTGCAGCCCGTGGGTGAACAGGCCTACATCCTGACCCCGGCGCCAGAAGGCAGCAGCCTGCAACTGGCCCCCACCTCGATTCTCGGTGCCACGGGCGGGGCGGACAGCGAGGTGTATGCCGGCGGCCAGGTCGCGCGCCGCGGTTCGCAAGGCTTGCTGGGCTCGAAAGATTTTATGGAAACGCCATTCAGCATGACCACCTACACCAGCGAGGTGGTCAAAAACCAGCAGGCTCGTACCTTGGGTGACCTGATCGCCAGCGATCCTTCGGTACGCGCTACCAACCCGGCGGGTGGGCGTTATGAGCAGTTCACCATTCGCGGGCTCAGCCTGTTCAATAGTGATGTCGCCTACAACGGTCTCTACGGTGTCCTGCCGACTTATACGATCGACATGGAGATGGCCGACCGCGTCGACATCCTCAAAGGCCCGAGCCAGCTCATCAACGGCATCTCGCCGCGGGGCAGCGTGGGTGGCGGGATCAACGTGGTGCCCAAGCGCGCGACCGACAAGCCCATCACTTCGTTTACCGGGAGCTACGCTTCCGACAACCAGGTCGGCGGTGCCGTGGATGTCGGCCGGCGCTTTGGTGAAGACAACAAGTTCGGTATTCGTTTCAACGGTGTGAAGCAGTCCGGCGACACCGAATGGGATCATCAGAGTGTCGACCGCGAGATGGCCGTGCTGGGCCTGGATTTTCGCGGTGAACGCCTGCGACTCTCGACGGACCTGGGGCGCACCGAGCGTGATACCGACGCCCCGCAGGAACGTGTGCAGGTCGGCGCCAATGCGAAAGTTCCAAATGCAAACGATGTGCGTCACAACTATGCGCAGCCCTGGAGCAAGGCGAGTACCCACGACACGTTCGGGACGGTGAACGGCGAATTCGATGTCAGCGACTCCGTCATGCTGTACGGCGGTGTGGGCGCGCGTAAAAGCAACCATGACTTTCTCCGGCATGCCGTTGCGGTCACCAACGACGCCGGCGATTTCAGCGTTCAGCCGCGTGACTTCACCCGTGACGAAAATGTCCGGACGGCCACGGCAGGGGTGCGCAACTGGTTTCATACCGGCCCGGTGAGCCATGAAGTCAACCTGGCCGCCAGCTATTTCTACATGGACTTCGAAAATGGCGGCGCCCGTTATGCCGCGGCCCGCAGCAACCTCTACGACCCCGTGGAAACACCAACACCTGGCAGGCCCACCCGACTCGATTCGAAGGTCTACACCGAGAACCGTTTCAGCGGCGTGGCGTTGTCCGACACCCTGGGTTTCTTCGATGACCGGTTGCTGCTGACCCTCGGCGCTCGCTGGCAGCGCGTGAAGGTTGATGACTGGGTGGATGATGTCAAAGGCACCACGGCCTACGATGAGGAAAAGGTTTCGCCGTCGGGCGGCATCCTGTTCAAGGCAACCGATAAGCTGTCGCTGTATGCCAACTACATGGAGGGGCTGAGCCAGGGCAAGATCGCGCCGTCGACCTCGGTGAACGAGGACGAGATATTCCCGCCGTTCATCAGCCGGCAGGTCGAAGTCGGCGCCAAGTATGACGCGGGTGCGTTCGCCGTGACCGCCGCGGTGTTCCGGATCAAGCAGCCGGCCTATGAGACCAACGCCACGACGCGGGTTTTCGGCCCGAACGGCAAGCGTCAAAACGACGGTGTGGAACTGAGTGTGTTCGGTGAACCGCTCAAAGGTTTTCGCCTGCTCGGCGGTGTCATGTACATCGACAGCGAGTTGACCAACACCACCAATGGCACCTTCGACGGCAACCGCGCGCCTGCCACGCCGAAATACAACGTCAACCTGGGCGCCGAGTGGGATGTGCCGACCGTACAGGGCCTGACCCTGACCAGCCGCGGCATCTATTCCAGCTCGCAGTATCTGGACCAGTCCAACAACAAGGAAATCGACGCCTGGGAGCGTTTCGACGTGGGTGCACGCTATGCGTTCAAGATCGATGAAAAGAACATCACCCTGCGTGCCAACGTCGAGAACGTGGCAGACAAGCGCTACTGGAGTTCGGCCGGGGCTTCGGATGACAGCGAGCCCGGGTTGACGCTCTCGACCCCACGAACCTACCTTGTTTCGGCGACAGTCGACTTCTGAATCGATCCAGCCGTGCGCTGCGCCGCAGGGAAGGGCATTGCCGTGTTGTCGCGGGTGGACGTGGCAAGATAGAGGCACTGCGTAATGCCAGTCAGTTAAGCGCAATCCATGTGGGCTTAACTGACTGGCATAAGCCGTATTCAACGGCCCCTTTCACCTCTAGCGGTCAATATCCGAACTTGTCCCGCAGTCCGTAGTACCAGGCACCCAATGCCGCGAACGGTGTACGCAACAATTGCCCGCCGGGGAATGGGTAGTGGGGCAGGTCGGCAAACGCGTCGAAGCGCTCGGCCTGACCGCGCAATGCCTCGGCCAACACCTTGCCCGCCAGGTGCGTGTAGGTCACGCCGTGGCCGCTGCAACCTTGGGAATAGTAGATGTTGTCGCCCAGGCGTCCGACCTGGGGGAGGCGCGACAGGGTCAGCAGGAAATTGCCGGTCCAGGCGTAATCGATTTTCACGTCCTTGAGCTGTGGGAAGGCCTTGAGCATCTTCGGTCGAATGATCGCCTCGATGTTCGCCGGATCCCGTGCGCCATAGACCACACCGCCGCCGAAAATCAGGCGTTTGTCAGCGCTCAGGCGATAGTAGTCGAGCAGGTAGTTACAGTCTTCGACGCAGTAGTCCTGGGGCAACAGGCGCTTGGCCAATTCATCGCCCAAGGGTTCAGTGGTGATCACTTGAGTCCCGCAGGGCATCGACTTGGCCGCCAGCTCCGGCACCAGATTGCCGATGTACGCGTTGCCGGCGACGATGATGAATTTGGCCCTGACCTTGCCCTGAGGTGTATGCACCACCGGATTGGCGCCGCGCTCGATGCGCACCGCTGGCGACTGTTCGTAAATAGTGCCGCCCAGCGATTCCACGGCCGCTGCCTCGCCCAGGGCAAGGTTGAGCGGATGAATATGCCCGCCACTCATGTCGAGCATCCCGCCGACGTATTGATCGCAAGCCACCACTTCACGGATGCGTCGCTGATCCAGCAATTCAAGCTGAGTGTGACCGAAACGCTCCCACAGCCGCTTCTGGGATTCCAGATGGCCCATCTGCTTGGCGGTAATGGCGGCGAACACACCGCCATCCTTCAAGTCGCACTGGATATTATATTTGGCAACCCGCTCACGAATGATCCGCGCGCCCTCAAACGCCATCTGCCCCAGCAACTGAGCTTGCTTGGGGCCGACACTGCGCTCGATTACATCAATGTCACGGCTGTAGCTGTTAACGATCTGGCCACCGTTGCGCCCCGATGCGCCAAAACCCGCTTTGGCCGCCTCCAGGACCGTTACCCGAAAACCGTTCTCCAACAGAAACAGAGCAGAGGACAGGCCGGTGTAACCGGCGCCGATTACACAGACATCAGTCTCTACATCATCCTGCAAGGCCGGGCGCGGTGGCGCTGCATTGGCCGACGCGGCGTAATAGGACTCTGGGTAGGGAGTGTTCGCCATCCTGCAGCCTCTGTTTAATATATTTTACGAGTGCATCGATCCTACCCGAGTTAAAAATCAGCCGCCAGTCACCGGAAAATCTTCTTTGTGAGCGGAAAATTAAATATTTTGCATATTCATAGGGTTAGGTGAAAAAAAGGTGTTGACACCCCTCCGGAATTCCGTAGAATGCCGCCTCACAGCAGGCACGTAGCTCAGTTGGTTAGAGCACCACCTTGACATGGTGGGGGTCGTTGGTTCGAGTCCAATCGCGCCTACCAAACAAAATCCGCTCTGCTGGGCGGTCTAGAAGGGCTCACCGAAAGGTGGGCCCTTTTTTGTTGCTTCGGATTTCATGCAGAACGTTCACAAAA
Source organism: Pseudomonas sp. B21-015 (assembly GCF_024749285.1). NCBI lineage: Bacteria > Pseudomonadati > Pseudomonadota > Gammaproteobacteria > Pseudomonadales > Pseudomonadaceae > Pseudomonas > Pseudomonas sp. B21-015. The sequence goes on along the minus strand of NZ_CP087196.1, from coordinate 3,974,124 downwards.
TATCGGGTTCGTTCACACGGAGCAATGCGAACGCCTAAAGCGAATGATTCTGTTGCGGTTTCCTCGATAGCTGAATGTGCGACGCAATACACTAGGCCATCAAAGATTTACTGATGGCCTAAATGGTTTGAGGGAAGGGGAGGTGTCAATTTAGCCTCGGTGGTTCGTCATCATGCTCCAGCATCGGATTTTCGGCCGAGCTTGGTAGTTGTTCTGCACGTGCCTGGGACTTCCATGCAAAACCAATCAGCTCTTTGATGCGGTCTGTAAATGGCTTCGCACCCTTGCCCAGCTTATCGACGGCCACACCAAAATCACCCATTAGGGCGTAGAAGTGGCTCAGGTCGGAAACCTTTTTGTGTAATTCCTTCTGCAACTCTTCTAAGCGTTTCAAAAGGCGTCGTTTGTGCCCGTCATCTAACAATGTGTCTTTAGCCAGCAAATTTCGCAGCTCATTGATGATGTCTTGGATTCTGGTCAGGTCCCCTTCCGTGAATTTCTTCTGTCCAGTCCGATGATGTCTGTGCCAAGTTTAGAGCGAAACGGCAGATAGCGATTGCCCCCTCAACTGGGTTGTCCCCGACCGTCTTCAAAATGTCCTGTGGAATGCTCATAAATGCTCCTTGCTGATGTGGACGCTGTGATGATCATAGTTGATGTGCGTACGGTAAGTGCGATTTCGGCTATTCGATATAAAGCACATTGCCGTCACTCAACATACCTAGCTTGAGCGGGTATCCTCCGCACCTCGGCGAATGACACGGAACACAGGGAATTTTCAAGGCTTTTTGGATTTGTCCTACAGCCAGCACTTGAGCCTCCCGGTAGAGTCATTCTGCCCCAGCTACAGGCAGGAACTCCTCGTAACGACTCAAGGATGATTTATGATTTCCTCTGCACGACTGGGTGACAAGCATGTCTGCCCTATGCCCGGCCATGGCACCACTCCGATTGCCTCTGCCTCTGCTGATACAAACATCAACTTCATGGGCTCTGCCCGTGTGGGAGATACCTGTGGATGTGGCGCAGTCATCACTACGGGGTTTCCCTCGATTCTGGTAAATGGCCGTCCTATGGCCCATTTGGGAAGTCCTACGAGTCATGGTGGAACGATCATCACAGGGGCAGGCGATGTCGGTGGTGGCTTTGTCATGGGCGACGCTGGTGGTGCAACCGTAATCAACTTTATGGCGCTTGGAGCGATTCGCCCAAACGGCGCAATTGACGAAGAAAAGATGGTGACACTACTCGCCGATCCGAAACTCAAAGAGAAAGCAGTTGCCGCAAATGCGTTGGTAGACCCTAACGCTCCGCCCCCCAAACAGGATGCGGAGAAAGCGGAACCCGTTGTATGCAACCATCCTGACCAAATGCAGCCGCTGGCTAACTACATTGCTGGTGAGATGAACCGCAACATCCACGACCCGGCTGTGTTGGAGATGAGAAGGCTCATTGACTACGATCCCGACGTTGCGGCGAAACAGTTCTCGGAACTACCGTTGCTCGCTCGCATGGGGGGCGGCCAAATTTTGGCGATATCGCAAAAGCACAGAAGGTTGCAGCGGCGGCAATATGGACTAAAGAAGTGGGGCAGGATATGGAGTGGGATCACAAGCCGAAACTCCGCAAGCTCTTCCCCGGCGTGCGACACAAACAGGCAAAGTACGACTATTACTACGACATATGGTCAAACATCCATTACGGGTACGTCGGAATCATAGGCGGACTGTCAGAAAGCGTTCTTCTGGATGGTGCGGGAGCTGAGCAAATTGTCTCAGATACTATAAGGAAGGGCGATGAGGTGCTGACGAAGCCCAAAGCAGATTGGAAGCTCCCCGGCCCTCATCCTACAGCCAGTCCGTGGACTGATTTTCGATCATGGGATGATGTGGCCGATAGAGTCTCGATCAGTATCGGCGTGAAGCTCGCCAAACAACATCCCGATGGTGGGATAACGGCGAAGATGGTCATGGATGAAGTGCTTGCTGTTACACCGGAAAATTGGGGGGAGGGTGTTAGTGTCCACGTCTGCAAGTAAAGCTCGAAGACGATACATTCGATGGTTTTGGATACCGTTGTTACCGCTGCTGGCGTTTGTCCTCTGGCGTAGTGCCTTGCCAACTGCGACTGTCCACTATTCCAAGGATGGTCGGGAAGAGTTGCGGTATGTCTGGAGCGTCAAAGATCAGATATACAGGGGCCGGTTTTCTTCCGGTGGCAGCGTTAGCGACAAAGGGCTCGTCTCCCCGGATGATGAGTTCTTTATGGAGTTTTCGTGGCACAGCAAGGAAGGCCGCTGGCATTGCATCAGTATCAAACCGAAGTGGCCTAACACCAACATCTTCCTCGATGCAGATGGCAATATTGATATGCGGAAAGAGAGTGGCACTGATGTAGAGCAGTTGAAAGTTTGTCAGTGGGATTTGGCCAAACCCTAGAGGAGCATAAATGTCCATAACAAATCTACGTGTGATCGATTTCTGGGCAATTCCCAAGCGAGAGCCAAACAACGTGGTGCTGGTGATCACTGACCACCTTGAATGGGGTGGTAAAGCTGAACAAGGCGAACACCTGCTGTTGCTGCAAGAGAAAATCAACACGTACATCGCTTTCATCGAAAGCGGTGAGATTTACACCGAAATTCCCGGTGCACTTGGCAAACATCCCATCATTCGTGTTCTTGGTCTGTATGAGCTGCCAGAGCAAGCAGAGATCTTCATTGAGCGTGTTACAGAGACTCTAGAAGAAGTGGGCATCGGGTTTGAGTTCGAGCTTAAAGCGGACGAAGCAATACGTAATATGTGATCAACCAAATATCTCCGTCAGAGAGTTTTAGGCTTAGCAGAGATTCAAGGGACAGCAAACGAATTGGGAGATGAAATGGAGCTTCGTACCGAGTTAGTGCCGCCTGCACTGGATGAATCCATGGTTGCTCGACTAACGAAACTCGCGGAGGAGATTGATTGCGGACATCCCGAGCAGACGCTGAGTCAGTTGGCGGAATTCAATCGAGAGGCTATGACAGAACTTGAGTTCATCGACTTTCAGGGAGTTTATGGAGGCCAGGCTCACGATACATGGGTTCGCAAAGTCTTAGCCAAACCGTATGAGCTGCGCGTGGCAGACGTGACCAAGCAAGAGTTGGTAGAGTTGGCTCGAAGGGTCATGGAGGGTGATGGCGCCGACCATGAAGTCGAATTTTGGTTGAGCATGCTAGAAATCAATATTCCGAATGACCGGATATCAGATTTGATTTTCTGGCCAGACGAATACTTTGACGATGTGAATTATTCGCAGGAGCTATCCCCAGAACAAGTGGTAGAAATCGCTTTTAAGGACGGTGAAGCTGCTCAGTGAAAGGGCTCGCCCACACCAAAGGACTGTCATCCTGCACGGGGTAAACTGAGGGTGTGAGGGAGCGAAAGGATTCTACACTTCGCTCCAGTTATATTCCCCGGCTCTACTCCAAGAGACACGGTCTGGAAGGGCTCACCGAAAGGTGGGCCCTTTTTTGTTGTCTTTGCAAAACTTTTGCAAAGCCACCACTTTCCATTTTTTCAGTTGCGGCAAACTCGGTTTACCGCCGGCATACCGCAGTTTCTTGTATTCATCCGCCTCCATGAGGCGCTGCACCTTGACCATAATTTGGGCAAGTACTTTTGCCATGGGTTACGCTGAAAAACAGGCAGCGTGAGAATGCAAATGGTCTCTCATCAGGAATGGATCAAAATGAAACTGATTTTGGTTGTGCTTGTTGTTGGTCTGTTGGCTTGGAAGCTTTCCCCTGAATTACAGTCCTGGGCTGAGGTTCAGCCATCGAATCCTAAAGGAACCTCTACAGCCGCGACTGCGCAGAAGCCTGTTTCGGCTTCATTCAAATGTGATGGACGCAAATACTGTTCGCAGATGACCTCGTGTGCAGAGGCCAAAAGCTTTCTGCAAAATTGTCCAGGAATGGAAATGGATGGCGATGACGATGGAATTCCCTGTGAGGCTCAGTGGTGTCGGTGATAATTCGCCGTTGCAGGTAACAAAGTTGGATGGCGTCGTCTGGGCTGGAGTTGGGGCGAGTGGCAGCAGGGAGTGATACTCCTTTTGCCTGGAACTCCCATTTTGCTGTTTGCTTTCTTCGCCGGTCACGCCGGCTTCGACAAAACCATGCGTTTTATTAGCTGGTTTAACTGGTACACGTAGGTGAACCAGGCGAGGGCGATCATGTCAGGGCCTCGCATTGAGCGGGGCCTTTTCGTTTCAGTCATACCCACGGAGTCGAGCGAACTGTGAGCTCTGCCTGTACCTTGACATGCGCAAGGATCAGGCAGGGCGCAGGAAGTCTTAGGTTGCGATGTGTCTACGCCAGAATTCCTACCTCGCCCTGTGCAGCTTGAAGCGTTCGCTCCTCGGTCAGCGGCATGAAAGTTGGCGGTGTATCGCTGGCATGTAGGTAAAGAAAGTAGTGCCCGGAATCGTCTCGCGGGCAGCAGTTGTTGATGCATGCATTTCGCAGTTTTTGTTTTCTGGTTCGAGGCTTGGATTACCGAAGGATTGGACCGTGCGCTCGCAACGGAAAGCCGACCTGTTAGAGCGTCGGCGCTTGAGGCTTGAAAACGCTTTGGGGTTAAGCGTTATTTGTGACCATTGAAGAATTCAGTGATCGCCTTGACATCCGGTGCGACGCCGTTAGCTGCTGGATACGCTTTTGCGACTTCCAGTGCATAGGCCTGAGCGGCATTGATGGCTGGTGTGCCTTGCCCAACTTTTAATTGGCTGGTAAGCCCTGAAATTATGCAGTTCAGGGTGAGAAGCGACGATCCGGTGTGCTTCAGGGCACCTTGTACGTCATTGTTCATTTCACTCTCCTTGAGTTATCCGCGCCGAAATTGGCGCAATCCCAATCCTTGGGCTTGCAGGCAAAGGACTGGGAGATCCGTTGCATGAAGGCATAAGGCTACTATCGGGCGGGCGCGGGGCGTTACTGGGGATTCGTACAGGCAGGGGAGGCGCCGGTTGTTAGCGGCGGTTAACGGAACGTATGATCGGTGCGGGCACTCACTATTCTGGTGCCTGGATTCACACCCCGAGAAGGAAATGAGCATGGAAAAGCACTTCGGTAATTCAGGGCTATTCAAGACTGCTTCGTATCACTGCAACGGATCGCCAGGCAGCGACATTGCTGGCTGGGAACTGAGAAATCTTGCTCTGAATACGAAGGAATTTTTGATATGTCCAAAGAACTACTCGGAGTTTCTGCTCTAGGGCTGATGGTGGTGGGTGAGTTTTGCGCGATCTACAGTGAGGTGGTAACCGCCAGGCTTGCCCAAACAGGTAGTAGTTCATGGGAGGCATTCATGCTTCCCGTCGTGCTGATGAGCTTTGCCGGTTTTTGCCTGCTGGGCGCATATTGGCTGGGCTATGTTGCTGTCGGTGATATCTGGATTGTTACGGTGATTTCAGTCACGTCGCTATTGCTCCTTGAGCCGATAGTGGTTTGGTACTTGTTTCATGAAGCACCAGGACGTGGCGCACTCATCGGGTTTTGCCTGGGGGCTTTAGGCATGCTCTCAACCGTAATGCTGTAGTTGCTTCGTCTGGCCCAGCCATCAACTAACTGGGCCAGCGCTGCTCTCCATTCGTTGTTCGATTTCCCATCTGGCCTGTCACCCCCCCGTGAACACTGTTTCTGAACTAACACAGCCATAACCGTCTACATTGCAGGGAACATCCCCTTTTTGAGAGAACGGATATGTTTAGATCTCGCTCGTTGATCGCCGCTATGACGTGTCTTGCCTTGGTGTCTGGTTCAGTGACTGCATTGGCCGACCCGGGAAACGGAAAGGGCCAGGGAGGCGGCAAGGGAAATCCACAATACAACCAGGACCATGGCAACTCCGGTCATGGCAACAAAGGGAAAGGTTCAGGGGGTGACGACTGGAGTCACGGCCCGAGCATCAACCACGGTAGTGTCCTTGGAATCGTGGGTGGTTATCGCGATTACTGGAGCCCCGGTCCCGCCTTGCCGCCCGGTATTCAAAAAAACCTCGCCCGCGGAAAACCTCTTCCGCCGGGGATCGCCAAAAAACTCGATGGCCGACTGCTCGGCAGGCTTCCCCACTACGATGGCTACGAGTGGCAACAGGTTGGCACTGACTTGATATTGGTGGCCATCGCCACCGGGATCATCTACGAGGTGCTCAATGGTGCGTTCGATTGATGTGAAAGCGATAAATTTCAATCGCGCCCTTGCAGCATGACGACCAGCAACATCGCGGTAAGCAGCGTGCAGGTTCGATAACTGCCCATTGCCTGCCCGCTGGTCGGCGGCCTTTGAACTGTGTGGGGCCGAAACAGTCAATTGTTCCGTGCAATATCAACCTCCACGGAACCCACCATGTTATTTAAAAACAAGAGTCTTGCTGCTGTCATGTCATGCGTGTTGATGCTTGCGGCCGCCCCGTTATTGCCCGCTGATCTGTCCATCATGAACTCCGCCTACGCGAAGGGTGGTGGCGGTGGTGGCAATGGCGGTGGTGGCGGTGGTGGCAATGGCGGTGGTAACGGTGGTGGCAATGGCGGCGGTAACGGCGGTGGCAATGGCGGTGGTAATGGTGGCAATAGCGGCCACGGTGATTCTGGCCATTCCGGCGGCGTCAGCAGCAATGGCCACGGCGCGGGCTTGAGCAGCGATCACGCCGGCAAAGCCGTTCGGGATCATGGCGTCAGTGGCAACCACTATGGTAGCGAACGTAACAGTGACCGTGGCCATGGGGCCGTCACTTCGGGCATTGCGCATTCCAGGGACACGCGAGGAGTGACGAAGGCCTCTGCCATTTCGGCTTCTACGCCTGGCGTTCACAACACGAAAGGGTTGAGCAACGCTCGCACTTCGATTTCCAAAAGAATAGATTAAGTCCAAGACTCTCAAAGCCGGGTATCCATCAGGAGCCCGGCTTTTTTGCGCCCGCTATTTGCCGATAGAGTCGGTCGCCCTGGCGGTGGCTATGTGCGGGTATTCAGCGGAGCCGCATGCGTAGGCAAATCCCACGCGATGGACTACTACTGTAGGGCTGATTCAACTTTGTCCTGATGGGAGTATGTCGATGCTGGCTCACTGGTTTCTGGCGGCAATTCACCTCTTGGCCTTTGCTCTGGGCTTTTGGGCGGTACTGACCCGCGGCACGGCTCTACATCGTCTGATTACCGGGGCGGGGGAAGCTCGCCGTGTTTTGATTGCAGATAATCTGTGGGGGATCTCTGCGGTCATTCTCCTGATCACGGGTGGGGTGCGAGCCTTTGGCGGGTACGAAAAAGGCACTGACTACTATCTTCACCAACCCCTGTTTCATCTCAAAATGACACTCTTCGTCCTTATCCTGTTGCTGGAAGTTGCGCCTATGGTGGCGCTGATCAAATGGCGGGTGGCACTGGGGCGTGGCGCGGCTATCGATACCGGGCGTGCAGCGCTGTTTGCCCGTATCAGCCATATAGAAGCGCTGTTGCTGGTGTTGATGGTCGTGGCGGCCACGGGCATGGCGCGTGGTGTGACGTTTGGTTAGCCAGGACGTTCTTTCTCGCAGCAAATCCGAAACGTCTGACAGTCATGGCGTAAGGCGGGCGGTAGTATCTGCTTCACGTTGCAATTGCATCGCAAAGAGAGACTGGACAGAGAGCGATGCGGCGCTTGAATCTTTAGCCAGCCGTTATTCGAGGCTGAATGGGCTGGCTACTGACTGCAGCAGGATTCAGGGTGTTTGTGGCTTGTCTGGGGCGGTCAGGCCAGCCTGAATGCGTTGATAGATTTCTTCGCGATGCACCGCAACGTCTTTCGGGGCGTTGATGCCAATCCTGACTTGCTGGCCGCTAACGCCCAGAATGGTGATCGTAATGTCATCACCGATGTTTATGCTTTCACCGACTTTGCGGGTGAGTATCAGCATGGTTTTCTCCTTGATTGCTTTGTAGGGCACCTGATTTGGACAGTGCAGAGGTCGGTATTACGTATAGATTAGTGCGAAGTCTCACAGTTTGGGTGCCTCTTTCTGACGCGCAGATGCTGCATTAATTCCCAAGGTGTAACTATACAGAGGCCGCAACCATCAATCTCGTTGTTTTGAGCCCATTTTGCGGCACTCGAGAAGGATCCATGGATGTTAAAATCGCTGCTTTAAGCATTAAGAGGGAAGCGTTGTGCGCAAAATGGTCTTGGTAATCGCAGTACTGACGCTGGCCGGATGTGGTGAGGATAAGGGTGTTCACGCTCAAAAGCCGCAACCGGCAGTCGCTTCCGTCCCCGCGGCGGCAACGGGCCCGCAATGGGACGTCGAAGTGCGCGGCGAGACACCCCAGGCCGTCAGTGACCTCAGTGGCTGGTTGATTGAGCACAGCTTCGTTTCCAATGTCGTCAAGGAAAATGGAAAGGTTCGTATTCTGGTCGGACCGTTCAATTCGAAAGCCGAGGCAGAGGCCAAGCAAGCTGAAGTGACGGCGGCGCTCGTCCGGGCGAAAAAAAGGAACATCGAATCGCTGATCGTCGAACACCCGACGGCTCCGTAAAGTCCTTTTCACAGGGAAGGGGGGGTGGCCTATGAAGGTCGCCCCCTCGTGATGGATCGTCAGTATCGTTACACCGAGGTATTTTGCGGTAACCCCAACAGACCGGTCAGCGTCTTGATAATCGCTTGTTGCCGGGCACGGTCTGTCTGGTGCACGGCTTCTGCGGCGGCGACATCGGCGTCACAGTGTGGGCACGTCACTTCGTGTGCATGGATGTACTGCAAGCAGCCACGACACAGCGCCAGTTGTGGTGGAATCCGTCCTTCGTCCGGCGATTTCTGGCCCTGGTTCGCCCAGGCCAGTTTGATCACCTGGCCGCTGTCGCTGACGCTGTTCACCTTCTCGCCGGTGTCGATGCGTTCGGTAATCAGGTCAAACCGTCCGACGGCGAAGGACGTCTTTGCCGCGTCCTCGAGTTTGACAATGCGCTCGCGCAGTCCCTGTTTTTGCAGGTCCAGCGCGCGGTAGTGGCAGTAGGGATTGTTGCCGGGTTTGCCGAGCAGAGAGTGCGACGTCCAGGTGCAGCCGCCACGGCAGACGTCGTTGTAGTAACAGCTTCGGCAGTAACCCCACAGGTCGTCGACACCACGCAGGCGGCCAAAGTGCATGCCTTCGCTGTAATGCCAGATATCGTGCAGGCTCATGGTGCGTACGTTGCCGCCCGAAAACCCCACTGTTGCCAATGACGGGCAACCCTTTACCGTGCCGTCGGCTTCCAGCGCCAGCACGGTCTGGCCGGCGGCACAGCCGCTCCAGTGCACGCGCTCGTCGCCGAAACCACGCCACATGTGCTCGTAAGGGCCGTAGTAACCAATATTGTTGCCTACGTTCATCAGCAGGCCGCGATCGACCCCCTCGCGGTAGAGCCGCGCCAGCAACGGCATCACCTCCAGCAATTGGTAGGGCTGCAACAACAGCTCCGGGTGATCGACGGCGTTGCCCATGGCGACCGTCAACTGGATCTGCCAGTGAGTGGCGCCGAGGTTGATGATCAGGTCCATCAGCTCGGGCAGATCGGGTAACGTGGCCGCACCGATTTGTGTGTTGACGCTCACCGCAAGCCCGGACTGTTTGGCGCGTCGCAGGGTATCCACCGCCTTGTCGAACGAGCCCGGAACATTGCGCACCGCGTCATGCAGCGGGGCCAGTCCATCCAGTGAAACACCGACGCCATTGAGCCCGGCTTCCACTGCTGCCTGCATTTTCGCGGGCGTCAGGTTGCGTCCACCGGTTTGTATGGCGCAATACATGCCGTGATCGTGGATAGCCTGGATCAGTTGAGTCCAATCCTTGCGTAAATAGGCTTCACCACCGATCAAGGTGATCTCGCGGGTGCCGAGTGCCGCCAGGGCGTCGATGACGTCCAGGCATTCCCGGGTGTTCAGTTCATCGGGGCGTCGATGGCCGGCGCGCGAGCCGCAATGCAGGCATTTGAGATCGCAGGCCAGGGTGATTTCCCAGACCACATGCACCGGCACGTAGCGTTTGAGGTCGGTTTCACTGAGGTAGCGGGCAGGGCGACTGTCTGACATGGAAAATCCTTGCGCACAAACGCGTGCGCGGCACGAATCCATCGAAGTGTTCGCGCCTTCCTTGGGTCAATGGCGCGACCGGATTTACCTTTTGTTATTGAACCCGAGCAGTCAAGGCACGGAACCTGTGGGAGCGGGCTTGCTCGCGACAGCGGTGTGTCAGGCGACGTCAATGTTGACTGTGTCGCCGCCTTCGCGAGCAAGCCCGCTCCCACATGGATTGCGCTGACTGACCGGTTAGCGGGCCTCCAGGCGGGCGATTTCAGCGGTCAACTGATCCAGTGCGTTGCGCAGGGCACCGCTGTGGGCCAGTTGCTGTTCACCCTGGCTCACCACGGCCTTCAGTTGCGCCAGGTCACCGCTGGCTTGCGCTTGCTGTACCGCGACGGCATAGAGCGGCACCGCATGATGCGGATGCTCTGGGCGCACAATAACGGGTGCCTGGCTGACGGCGGCGTGTTTCACGTAGTGCCAGATGCCCTGTTCCTGGTACTTGTAGTCGACATAACCGCTCGCCCAATCGGCGCCTAAAATGCCTTTCAAGCCGAAAGTCTGGGCGATCTGGCTGAGAGGGCCGCTCGGGCTGCCCGCCAGGGTGAGGATGATGTGGTTCTCGGCCGTCGGCACCAGTTTGGCCTCGGAGTACTCACCCCATACACGGGCACGGAAGTTGAGAGGCGGATAGGTGCTTTGGAAAATGCTGGCAACCCCACTGACTTTTTTCTTTACGGTATCGACCAGCAGATCCAGGGTTAAAACCGGTGCGCCCAGTAGATGACTACTGACGTTGAGGCGGGTATGAAAAAGTCCGATTGACATGGTGCTACTCCCTTATTTGTATTCAAGACAAGTCGGGCATGTTTCGTGGTCGGATCAGCGGCGTTCCTGCCTGCTGATTTCACCCTTGGCCACCTCAAGCGCACTGGTCAGTTGGGGTTGCTGATCCAGTTGTTGTTGGGCCAGGCGCGCCAGGTTTTTCATCTGAGCCAGGTCACCGCTGGCCATTGCACTTTGAATCGGTGCGGCGTACAGCGGCATGATTGGCGGATAAGATGACTGCGGCGGAATGACCGGACCGGGCTCCAGCGGCGGCAGTGCAGAGACGTTAGACGGCACCGAATCAACGAGATGGGCGGGAGCATTGTTGACCTCGACCCACTGCTGACCATTCAAGTACGAGTAGTTGGCGACGCCTTCTTTCCAGTCAGTGCCCACCACCAGTTGCAACTTGAAATTCACGATGGAATTCGAGCCCGGCCCGCCTTGATTGCCTTGAGCGGTGATCAGGATTTTGCTGACACCCGGTGACATGACGGTCAGGTAGGTATATTCACCCCAGACATCGGAGTGCACATCCAGCGGCGGGTTGGTCGCCTGAGTGATTGCAGCCGTTCCGTTTACAGTCTCATCAGGGGTAAAGACCAGTATATTGAGTGCCAGACTTTGTGCACCCGGTGCCGAAGTACCAATTCGGTAGCTGAGGGGGAATAAGCCGACAAGTTGCTGAGTAGAACCAGACATAATTATTGCCTCCATTGCAATAAGGGGAGCGGAAATAGCGACTAATGCTTTTCCAGGCGTGCGACTTCCTTGGCCAACTGCTCGTAAGCGGCATTTAGCTCTTTATTTTCTGGTGTGGATGCATCGCGTTGTTTCAATAGCGTCTTCATTTGCGGCAGGTCGCCTGCCTTGATTGCGCCTTGGATGGCCACCCCATAGGGGGGCATGCTATGGCGAGTTGAACTGCTCATAACGATTCCTTCCGTGGTGTTTTGCGGGCACTGCTTCGATCAGCAGTTTTTGCAGTTAAGCAGGCGCGGATAATTATGCAATGGGCAGCGAATGAGGAATGTTTAATATAATTTTATTAATAGCGAAGCGTTAGGATGTGGGCGGTTCAATATTAAGATTGGCGATGAATAAAGATGTTTTCTCATAAGGAAGAAGTATCTTTATCGCCATTAATAATGATGGGTTCTCGCCCAAACCGCTCCCGATACACCGAAGGCGGCACCCCAATCACACTGCGAAATGCCACCCGAAAACTCTCCACCGAACGATAACCACAGTGCCGGGCAATCTGATCCGTGTTCTGACGGGTGCTCTCCAGCAGCTCGCGGGCCCGGGCCAGGCGCTCATGCTGCAACCACGCTTTGGGTGGCATGCCGCTGGCATCGGTGAATCGCCGCAGGAATGTCCGCTCACTCATGGCCGCTTCGCTGGCAAGGTCGCGAACTTCCAGCGGTTCGTGCAGGCGTTCCCGCGCCCATTGCATGACCCGCGACAGATCGCTACGTGGCGTCGGGCTGACCGGTGACGGAATGAACTGCGCCTGGCCGCCGGTGCGTTGCGGCGACATCACCAACCGCCGTGCCACCGAGTTGGCCACCTGAGTGCCGAAATCCCGCGCGACCAGGTGCAGGCAGGCATCGATGCCGGCGGCGCTGCCGGCGGAGGTAATCAACTGACCCGAATCGACATAGAGCACGTCCGGGTCCACCTGAATGTCCGGAAAGCGTTCGGCCAGTTCAGCGGTGTAGCGCCAATGCGTCGTGGCGCCGTGACCGTCGAGCAAACCGGTGGCCGCCAGTACAAATACCCCGGAACAGATCGACAGCAATCGCGCGCCCCGGGCATGGGCCTGGCGCAGGGCTGCGAGCAAAGGTTCAGGCACCGCCGCGCTGCGGTCGCGCCAGCCGGGGATGATGATGGTCCGGGCCTCTTCAAGCAGTTCCATCCCACCGTCGGCCAGCACCTGAATGCCGCCCATGGCACGCATCGGCCCTGGGTCGACAGCGACGATGCGGTGCTCATACCAAGGGAAATCGAACTCCGGTCGCGCCAGACCGAAGATCTCCACGGCGATGCCGAACTCGAAGGTGCAGAGGCCGTCGTAGGCCAGAATCGCGACCAAGCCTGGGGTGGGCTGCATTTGGCGGAAAGTTCCCGGTGAGTGTCTTGTGCGCCACTGTAGCGGCAAGCCCGGAGCAGATAAAGTCTTCTCACACCCACCGAGACTTTGGAGTACAGCCCATGCCCAGCCTGGTTCGCGAGATTCCCGCAGCCCCATCCGCCATCGCCCTGATGCATTTCAGCAACCGTCTGACCTTCGAGACTGATTGTTCCGACGTATACGGCAGCCAACAGGCCGGCGATGTGGATTTTGTCCTGGTGGACGTGCGTGGACCGTTGGCGTTCGAACGCGGACATGTGCCGGGCGCGATCAACATTGCGGGGCGACTGATCACGGTCGATGGCCTGGCGGCTTATCCGAAATCCACGCTGTTCGTGGTTTATTGCGCAGGGCCCCATTGCAACGGCGCCAACAAGGCAGCGGTGAAACTGGCGGCGCTGGGTTACCCGGTCAAGGAGATGATCGGCGGGGTGACCGGGTGGCTGGATGAAGGGTTTGAGTTGAGTGTTGTGGCGCAACCCGCCATTGCGATGCCCATCAGTTGTGAATGCTGACCCAGTGTGGCGAGGGAGCTTGCTCCCGTTGGGGCGCGAAGCGGCCCTGAAAACAGCCACTCACGATTTCCTGGATAGATCGCATCTTCAGTATTTACGACTGCTTCGCAGCCGAGCGGGAGCAAGCTCCCTCGCCACCGATTCGGCATTCCACTCCGGGTGGAACTGCAACCCCATCCGTGCCGGGCCAACGCGATGCATCTGCTGCTCACAAACGTCACTGCTGGCCCGCAACTGCGCACCTGGCGGTAGATCGATCGCATCTTCGTGCCATTCCAATACCTTAAGCGTCTGGCCATCGGCAAAAAGCCGGTTATCCGACATTTTCGATGAAAACCCCGGACGGCAAACTCACCGGTTTCGACGTGGATATCGGTGATGCGCTGTGCGAGCAGATGAAGGTGAAGTGCACCTGGGTCGAGCAAGAGTTCGATGGCCTGATCCCGGCCCTGAGGGTCAAGAAAATCGACGCGATCCTGTCGTCCATGACCATCACCGACGACCGCAAGAAGAACGTCGATTTCACCATCAAGCACTACCACACCCCGGCACGCTTCGTGATGAAGGAGGGTCGCGACATCAAGGACCCGCTGACCGAACTCAAGGGCAAGAAAGTCGGTGTGCTGCGCGCCAGTACCCACTCACCGCTCTCACCCTCAGTCTAATTCCTGCGCAAGACACAAGCGGGCTCGCTCGCGAAGACGGCCTCAGAAACGGCGAAGATACCTGGGCCATCATCGACATCTCGCCTCACAGTGTTAGGCTCTGCCCCGAATCCTGCGCGCCGTGAAGGAAGGTTAATGTTGAAGTTGCTCGCTCTGCTCACGCTCCTGGCGTCCACCGCCGTTCATGCTCAAACCCCACTGCACACCGATCTGCCGCTCAAATACCTGGAGCAGGCCAACGCTGAATCCCGTCACCAGCCTCTGGTGATTTTCCTGCATGGTTACGGCAGCGACGAGCAGGACCTGTTCGGCATCAAGGATGAATTGCCGCCGCAGTACAACTATCTGTCGGTGCGGGCGCCGATGACGATGGAGGAGGGCAGTTACCAGTGGTTTCGCAAAAAGGGCGACGGCGCCTATAACGGCGAGACGGACGACCTGAAGGCCAGCGGCCAGGTGCTACTGGACTTCGTCGCCCAAGCGGCGAAGAAATATCACACCGAAACGGACAAGGTATTCCTGGTGGGTTTCAGCCAGGGCGCGATCATGTCCTACGAAGTGGCGTTGCGTCATCCCGAGGCAGTAGGTGGCATTGCGGCGTTGAGCGGGCGAATCCTGCCGGTGCTCAAGTCCGAACTCGAACCGGATGAAAAACGCCAGTCGCTGGCGATTTTCATCGGTCATGGCACCGCCGACAAACGCTTGCCCTACAACGATGGCACCGAGGCCGACAGCCTGTTGCAGCGCCTGTCACTCAAGCCTGAGTTTCATGCCTACGAAGGTGTCGGCCACAGCATCAGTGCCACCGAGATGCAGGATCTGAGCGCCTGGTTGCAGCGCCTCAATCCCTGAGTCGGTCGGGTCTATTTGCCGGTGACGATCTGTTTGACCAGCGTTTCGTGGCCGGTTTTGTCGTTGGGGCGGGAGATGATCTGAACGATGGCCATGCGCGTGCCGGAAGCGGCCATCAACGTGCTGTCGAGGGTCATGCCACCGCCTTGGGTGGCGGTGCTGTCGATCTGCCGAAGGCCCAGGCCCGTGCCTTTCTGGGTCAGGCTTTTTTCGCTCAGTTTGTTGAAGTCCGGCAGTGCCTTGCGTTGCTCGGTGGCGAAGGCGGACACGGTGGCGTCGAGGAACTCACCGTCGTTGTCCTTGACGTTGACGCCGCCGGGAATGGTGTTTTCAGCGGCGATCACCACGGTTTTGGTGGTCTGGTTGGTGTACATCGTGCCTGTTGCCCCGGCGGTACCGGTGGCCGCGTCGCCGGCTGGCAGCGGGTTGGCGATGAAACCCTTGGGCAGGGTGAAGGTGAACTTGCCGCCGAGCATCGAAACCTTTTGGGTCGGTGCCGTATCCTTGGCAGTGGCCTTGGCCGCCTGCGCATTCAAGGCTCCGAGGCTGGCGGCCGCCATCAGCAGCAGAACAACGGCTTTTTTACTCAACAATGACATTCAAACTCTCCATGGGATGATCGCGCTTTGACGGCGATCATCCCATGGATCGCGATCTGTAGCAGCTGCCGTGGTAGCGTTAAGTTCTCGAACGCAATGCCAGCCGTTTAGTGATCAATAGCATCCCCAACGACACGCCTGCCCCTAAGACAAAACCCAGCCATCCCAACCTTGGCAACGCCAACGCCAGCACCAGACAAAACGCCGCAAACGAATACATCCCGGTCGCTGTCGCCCTGAGCAACGCCGCAGTAAAAGCCGGCCCGCGAGTCTGCTGGGAAAACACCGCCATCACACTGCCCAGCACCGGGAATACCGCGAGCAGACCGCTCCAGCGTTCACCCACGGTGCTGGCCAGCAATGTGACGGCCAATGTGAGCAGGGCGCCGGCCAGCATGCGCAGCAGCAGTTTGTCGGACTTCGGCGCCGGGCCTGAAACGATGGGCTGCACCGAGGGAAACAGGTGCGGCGCGGCCAGCAATGCGGTGGCGGCCGCGATCACCGAGAACACCAGCGACGGCGGGATCAGCGACAACACGCTGGCAGCCAGAGCCCAGACCAGCAGCGAAATCGTCAGCGCCCACGGCCAGCTCAAGCGTTGTGCAACCTGGGCATAGGTCACGCAAAAGGCAATCATTGCGAACATTGCCGATAACGCTGCCGTCGCCGCCTGAGCGGCGAACACCAGGCCTTGCTCGATGGCGAGGAAGAACAGAATCGGCCCGACCACCACCGGCAACCCCGACAGCCAACCGGCGACGCTTGGGCCCCAGCGTTTTCCGGCCAGGGAAATCAGCAACAGAAATCCCGGAATCACCAACAGTTTGAGCATCAGCACGCACGCGTCTCCGATCGGTGTGAGCCGGCCACGTTAGCATTGCGGGTGAGGAAATGCTCAGGGCGCTCTCTGCACAAGCGCTGAGCGCCTACACCGGAGTGCGCGAAACGTCTAAGCTGCGCGCTCCCAACTGTTGACGGATGCTTGTGTGAAATTCAGTTTGCCCGAAGTCGGTACTGCGCCGTTTTGCCCACCGGAAGTGGCCGGCACGGTTGCCGTTGACCCTCGTGCAGCCTTCTTCAAGCGCGTCCTGCGCTTTGCCGGCCCCGGTTTGCTGGTGTCCATCGGCTACATGGACCCGGGCAACTGGGCTACCGCCATCGAGGCCGGTTCGCGGTTTGGCTACAGCCTGTTGTTCGTGGTGTTGCTGGCGAGTCTGGCGGGGATGGTGGTGCAGTGTTTGTGCTCGCGTCTGGGCATCGCCACCGGGCGTGATCTGGCGCAGTTGTGCCGGGATCGCTACAGCACGCGGACCGCACGGACCCAGTGGCTGCTGGCGGAAATTTCGATCATCGCCACCGACCTCGCCGAAGTGCTCGGCTGTGCGCTGGCGTTCCACCTGCTGCTGGGTTGTTCGCTGACCTTCGGCATCGCGCTCACCGCGTTCGACACGCTGCTGGTATTGGCGCTGCAAAACCGGGGCTTTCGCCGACTGGAGGCGATCATGCTGGTGCTGGTGGGCACTATTGGCGCGTGTTTCTTCGTCGAGCTGTTGCTGATCAAACCCTACTGGCCGGACGTCGCCCGGGGCTTTACGCCGTCACTTTCAGCCCTCGGCGATGCGGCGCCGCTGTACCTGGCCATCGGTATTCTCGGGGCCACGGTGATGCCGCATAACCTCTATCTGCACACCTCGATCGTGCAGACCCGAATGATCGGCAAGGACCTGGCCAGCAAGCAGGACGCGGTCAAACTGGCGCGCATCGACACCATCGGTTCTCTGACGCTGGCGCTGCTGGTCAACGCCGCGATCCTGATTCTGGCCGCCGCGGCGTTTCACAAGACCGGGCATACCGACGTGGTGGACATCCAGGATGCCTATCATCTGCTCGATCCATTGGTGGGCGGTGCGTTGGCCAGCGTGCTGTTTGGCGTGGCGTTGCTGGCGTCGGGGCAGAGCTCGACCTTCACCGGCACCATCGCCGGCCAGGTGATCATGGAGGGCTACCTGAACCTGCGGCTGCCCTGCTGGCAACGGCGGTTGATCACTCGCGGGCTGGCGCTGATCCCGGCGTTTATCGGCGTATGGCTGATGGGCGATGGGGCAATCGGCAAGCTGCTGGTGTTGAGTCAGGTGGTGTTGAGTCTGCAATTGCCATTCGCGTTGTATCCGTTGATTCGCATGACCAACGATCAGCAGCTCATGGGGCCGTTTGTGAATCGACTGCCAACGCGGGTGTTGGCGTGGGGATTGTTTACGGTGATCAGCGGGGCGAATAGCTGGTTGATTTTGCAGTTTGTGGGCTGAGTCGGGAGGTGTATTGCCTGATCGGGCCTTTTCGCGAGCAAGCCCGCTCCCACAGTTGATCTTCAGTGAACACAAAAACTGTGCCTCACCTAAATCCCCTGTGGGAGCGGGCTTGCTCGCGAAGCTTTTAAGCTCTTTCGATGGCCAGTGCCACGCCTTGGCCTCCACCGATGCATAACGTCGCCAGACCTTTCCTGGCGTCCTGCTTGATCATTTCATGCAGCAACGTCACCAGCACCCGGCAACCCGAAGCACCGATCGGATGGCCCAGGGCAATGGCGCCACCGTTGACGTTGACTTTGTTCTGGTCCCATTCCAGATCCTTGGCCACCGCCAAAGATTGCGCGGCGAAGGCTTCGTTGGCTTCGATCAGGTCCAGTTGATCGATGGACCAGCCGGCCTTGTCCAGGCAACGACGGGTGGCGCTGACCGGGCCGATGCCCATGATCGCCGGGTCGACGCCCGCGTTGGCGTAAGCGGCGATTTTTGCCAGCACCGGCAGACCGAGGGCCTTGGCTTTTTCGGCGCTCATCAGGATCACGGCGGCGGCACCGTCGTTCAGCGAAGACGCGTTGCCGGCAGTCACCGAACCGTCCTTCTTGAAGGCCGCTTTCAGTTTGCCCAGGGAGTCGGCGGTGGTGCCGGCCCGAGGCTGTTCATCGGTGGCGAAGGCAACCGGATCGCCCTTGCGCTGCGGGATCAGGATCGGGGTGATTTCGTCGGCAAACCGCCCGGCTTCGATGGCGGCCACGGCTTTCTGCTGGGACGCGGCAGCGAAGGCGTCCTGTTGCTCACGGGTCAGGCTGTATTTCTCAGCCAGATTCTCGGCGGTGATGCCCATGTGGTAATCGTTGAACGCATCCCACAAACCGTCGCTGATCATCGTGTCGACGATCTGTGCGTGACCCATGCGCAACCCCGTGCGAGCACCGGGCATGACGTAATTGGCCAGGCTCATGTTTTCCTGGCCGCCGGCGATGATCACCTCGGCATCGCCGCAGCGAATCGCCTGCGCCGCCAGATGCAGCGCTTTGAGGCCCGAACCACAGACCTTGTTCAGGGTCATGGCCGGCACGGCGAAGGGCAGGCCAGCCTTGATCGCGGCCTGACGCGCAGGGTTTTGTCCGGCACCGGCGGTCAGCACCTGGCCCATGATCACTTCATCGACGTGCGCCGGGTCCAGCCCGGTCTGCGCCAGCAGTTGACGGATCACCGCAGCACCGAGGTCAACCGCGGATACATTCGCCAGCGCCCCCTGGAAGCTGCCGATGGCAGTGCGAGTGGCGGCAACAATCACGACTTCTTGCATGGAAGGATTCCTCACTGGGCAGCGAACTGCATTTGCGGGACGTGGTCAGGCACGATCAGTTTACCCGCGGTCTTGGCGACGATTTCTTCGACGCTCACGCCCGGCGCGCGTTCCTTGAGAATGAACGCGCCGTTGTGGATTTCCAGGTAGGCTAGGTCGGTCAGCACGCGTTTGATGCAACCGGCACCGGTCAGCGGCAGGCTGCAACGGGGCAGCAGTTTCGACTCGCCGTCCTTGGAGGCGTGGGTCATGGTGACGATGATATTGTCCGCACCGGCCACCAGGTCCATCGCGCCGCCCATGCCCTTGACCAGTTTGCCGGGGATCATCCAGGAGGCGATGTTGCCTTCGACGTCCACTTCGAACGCGCCCAGCACGGTCAGGTCGATGTGGCCGCCGCGGATCATCGCGAACGATTCGGCGGAGGAGAAAATCGACGCGCCGATTCGCGCGGTCACTGTTTGCTTGCCGGCGTTGATCATGTCGGCGTCGACTTCGGCATCGGTCGGAAAGGCGCCCATGCCGAGCAGGCCGTTTTCCGATTGCAGCATGACTTCCATGCCTTCGGGGATGTAGTTGGCGACCAGGGTCGGAATGCCGATGCCGAGGTTCACGTAGTAGCCGTCCTGCATTTCGCGGGCGACGCGCTGAGCCATTTGTTCGCGGGAAAGTGCCATTGTTGTTATTCCTTCATTCGGTCCGGGGGCAGGGGATCACTTACGCACGGTGCGCTGTTCGATGCGCTTTTCGAACGTGCCGCAAATGACCCGGTCGACGTAGATGCCAGGGGTGTGGATCTGCGACGGGTCCAGCTCGCCGGGTTCGACGATTTCTTCGACTTCGACCACGGTGATCTTGCCGGCGGTGGCGGCCAGCGGGTTGAAGTTCTGGGCGGTGTGGCGATAGACCACGTTACCGAAATGGTCGGCTTTCCAGCCTTTGACGATGGCGAAGTCACCGGTGATGGATTCTTCCATCAGGTACTTGCGACCCTTGAATTCGCGCACTTCCTTGCCTTCGGCCACCGGAGTGCCGACGCCGGTGGCGGTGAAGAACGCCGGGATGCCGGCACCGCCTGCGCGCATTTTTTCGGCGAGGGTGCCTTGGGGGGTCAGGACGACTTCGATTTCGCCGCTCAGCAGCTGCTTTTCGAACAGTGCGTTTTCGCCGACGTAGGAGGCCACCACTTTGCGGATCTGCCGGTCTACCAGCAGCACACCGAGGCCGAAACCGTCGACGCCGCAGTTGTTGGACACTACGGTGAGGTCGCGCGTGCCTCGGTGCTTGATCTCGGCTATGAGGTTTTCCGGAATCCCGCACAGGCCGAAGCCGCCGGAAATCACGGTCATGCCGTCTTCAAGACCGGCCATCGCTTCCTCATAGGAATACACGCGCTTGTCGAACCCTGCCATATGCACCTCTTTTATTCTTTGTGGGCGGCTGGCTAGCCGGATGGGGAGGGAGTGTCGCGCTGGAGGATTTATTTGTTAAGTTGATTTTTAAGGTTGATTGATAGATAAAACTCACCAATGTATTACGTTGGAGACATCGGCCATGACCGTTAAACAGATCCGTGCGTTTCTGGCCGTGGCCCAGAGTTTGAGTTTTGCCGTGGCTTGCGAGCGGCTGCACCTGTCCCAGTCGGCGTTGAGCCTGACCATCAAGGCGCTGGAGGAGGGCCTGGGCGGGCGCCTGTTCACGCGCAATACCCGCAACGTCGCACTGACCGCGGAAGGCGAATCGCTGCTGCCATTGGCTCGCCGGTTGATCGCGGATTGGGACAATGCCGAGGATGAGCTCCGGCAACGCTTCACCCTCCAGCGTGGCCGCGTGACCCTGGCGGCGATGCCGTCGTTTGCCGGCAACCTGCTGCCGCCGATTCTCAAGACCTTTCGCGCGCGTTATCCCAAGGTCAACGTCACGGTGAACGACGTGATCAACGAGCAGGTGCTGGAAATGGTTCGCGACCGCCAGGTGGAATTGGGCGTGGCGTTTGAACCGACCCAGAGTTCGTCGCTGGAATTTACCCCCTTGTACATCGACCGGTTTGTGGCGGTGGTGCCGTTCGATTCACCGCTGGCGGACCTGGGCGATATCGATTGGCAGACCTTGCTCAAGGAACCGTTCATTACCTTGCAGCGACCGTCCACGGTGCGGGTGATGCTCGAAGAGCACTTGCAGTCGCGGGGCATGAAATTGCCGGTGGAGTTTGAAAGTCATCAGTTGGCGACGGTCGGGCGGATGGTGGCCAGCGGATTGGGCGTGAGCGCGGTGCCAGCGTTGTGCGCCGGGCAGATGCGCGAGCTGGGCGCGCGTTGCATTACCCTGCGTGATCCGGTGGTGGAGCGGGCGATCGGAGTGCTGACGACGGGGCATGAACTGTCGGCGGCGGCGCAAGCGCTGTTCGATATTCTCAAGGCTGAAAACCTCGGCGAGCGCCTCTCCGCGCGATGACAACATTCCCCTGTGGGAGCGAGCCTGCTCGCGAAGGGGGCGGCACATTCAACATAGATACTGCCTGACACACCGCCATCGCGAGTAGGCTCGCTCCCACAGGAATTGGGTTTCGCCAGTTGCTGGCGGATCACCCGGGCAGATGGCCTGCCTCTATTTCCGCGCCTCCAGTATCAGGTTGAACGGCGTTTCCGTGGCCCGCCGGAACTGGGTGAACCCCGCCTCGGTGAAGACCTTGCGCAACCGTGCTTCGCCCGCCTGGGCACCGAGCCCGAGGCCGACTTCCTGGGACAGCGAGTTAGGCGTACAGATAAAGGTCGAGGCGGCGTAGAACAGCCGTCCCACCGGGGTGGTGTTTTCGTCGAGGGTGTCGTTGGCGAAAGGCTCCACCAGCAGCACCGTGCCGTCGGGTTTGAGCGATTCATAGGCATGCCGCGCGGCGCCGACCGGGTCACCCATGTCGTGCAGGCAGTCGAAGTAGCAGATCAGGTCATAGTCGTCGCCCGGATAGCTCTTGGCGGTGCCCTGGAAGAACCTCGCCCGGCCGGCCACCCCACCTTCTTCGGCGCGCTGGGTGGCGACGGTGACGGAGGGTGCGTGGTAGTCGAAACCGACGAACCGCGAATCCGGGAATGCCTGGGCCATGATCACGGTCGAGGCGCCGTGGCCGCAGCCGATGTCTGCCACCTTCGCGCCGGCCTCCAGTTTGGCGACCACCCCATCGAGGGCCGGCAGCCATTCACTGACCAGATGCGCCTTGTACCCTGGGCGGAAGAACCGTTCCGTGCCGCTGAACATGCACGGATGGTGATCGCCCCAGGGCAGGGCACCGTTGCCGCGCATGGCGTTGACCAGTTTGTCCTTGTCATGGAAAAACGACGCAACCACGCCGATACCGCCGGCCACATAGACCGGTGAATCTTCGATCGCCAGCGCCAGGGCTTGCTCTTCGGGCAGGCGGAACTGGCCGTTGCGGTGTTCCATGTAACCGGAGGCGGCGTGGGCGCTGAGCCATTCACGCAGCAGGCGGGTGTTGCAGCCGGTCTTCGCGGCGAGTGCTTCGGGGGTGACTGGCTGACTGTCGGCCATGGCCCGGTACAGGCCGAGCTCTTCGCCGAGGATGACGTTGGCGAGCATCGCCGCGCCGCCCATGTCGTTTACCAGTTTGCCCATGAAATCATTGAGTCTGGCCTCGTCCATCATGTGTGCTCCTTCAGCAGGATCACGGTCCGCAGGCATTGTTTGTCGAGGCATGCCCCTCTGGGCGGTGATCGTGGGAATGAACAGGACGATAACCGCGTCCTGGCTCCCCCTTCGGGGGTAATCAACAAGTCTAGTTCGTGTATCCCACTGTATCTGGCTGCCTGTCCGATACAGTTCTCTGAAAAATGGCCGTTTGCGCACACAGCCCCGACACACCGCGTCGCCTAACTGGGCCTGCCGGCCGGCACTGAGTGTTCAGGCGCTGGAGACCGGACCAGACCGGATGAGATCGACACCATGCAGATTCCCCTCACATCAGTACCGGCGACCGTCGGGCTAGGCTTGCGCCGCGGTTTGATCAAGGACCTGCAAGCGGCCCCGGAGGGCGCTTTCGACTTTCTGGAAGTCGCGCCGGAGAACTGGATCGGCGTCGGCGGCGCTCACGGCGCGGCGTATCGCGCCCCGCCGGGATGGACGTGGCGCGGGTGCAGGTTTATCGCGACCTGGTGTTCTCGAACCTGTCGTCGTTGCTCAGTAGCACCTTTGCGGTATTGGTGAAGATACTGGGCGACAGTGACTGGCGTTCTCTGGTGCGGATCTTCCTGCGGGACCACCGTGCTCAAACGCCAAAGTTCGGCGAGATCGCCCGGGAGTTTGTCGAGTTCCTGGCCACGGAGCCGCTGACGTTGAGCGATGGACCGTGGCCGCCATTCATGGTCGAGCTGGCGCATTACGAATGGGTCGAAATGGTGCTGCAACAATCCGGGGCCGAGCCGTTTCCAGCCAGCGATGCCGGGTTGCTGCTGGATCGACCGTTGCAGGTTTCGCCGCTGGCCTGGCCGTTGGCGTATGGCTGGCCGGTGCAATGGGTGGGGCCGGATTACCGCCCGCAAGCGTTGCCGGCTCAGCCGACGTTGCTGTTGGTTCGTCGGGCCGAAGACTGGAGTGTGCGTTTCTCCGAATTGAGCCCGTTGACGTGGCGGTTGTTGCAGCGGATCGGAGAGTTTCCTCAGCTAAATGGCCGAGCGCAGCTGGAAGGGCTGGCGATGGAGGCGAGGATGGTTGGGTCGCCAGTGTTTATTGACAGTGGGGTGGCGTTGTTGCGGCAGATGCACGGGGAAGGGGTGATCGGCATAGCAGCCTGACCGCACGCAATCCCCCAACCACCCAATATCCCTGTGGGAGCGAGCCTGCTCGCGATGACGGCAGCACATTCAACCTCTATGTGACCGTCAGATCGCTATCGCGAGCAGGCTCGCTCCCACATGGGACTCGTACTCTCAAGGTAATCCCATGTTTCTCATCGCATTCCTGGGCGGCATTTTGACCGTCCTCAGCCCCTGCATCCTCCCGGTCGTGCCGTTTCTGTTTGCCGGTGTTGAACGCACACGCTCTTCGATCCTGCTCACCCTCGGCGGCATGGCCCTGACCTTCGCCCTGATCTCCAGCCTGGCCGTGGTCAGCAGTGACTGGGTGGTACAAGCCAACAACACCGGCCGCCATGTGGCGCTGATCGTGATGGTGCTGTTTGCGCTGTCGCTGATCTCCGTCCGCATCGGCGGCTGGCTGGCGCGTCCGTTGGTGCTGCTGGGCAATCGCCTCGACCCCGACACCCGCAAAATGTCCGGCCCGCTGGGCTCGGTGATGATCGGCGTCGCCACGGGGCTGCTCTGGGCACCGTGTGCCGGGCCGATCCTCGGAGTGATCCTCACCGGCGCGATGCTGCAAGGCGCCAACGCCCAGACCAGCCTGTTGCTGGTGGCGTATGGCCTGGGCAGCGCGTTGTCCCTGGGCACCTTGGTCTTTGCCGGTCGCGGCCTGGTCAATCGCTTGAGACCGTCGATTCCAGTCACCGGCTGGCTGCGTCGCGGTGCCGGTGCTGCGGTGTTGGTCGCGGCGGCGGTCATCGCCACCGGAACCGACAACAGGCTGCTTGCGGGCACCTCGTCCGAAGGCGTTACCACGGTGGAACGGCAGGTGCTGGAAACCGTGCCGAAAGTGGTCGATTACCTGGTCAGCAAGGTCAAGGCCGACTCGAGCGTGGACTCGGCCAAAGGTGTGATGCCGTCACTCTCCGGCGCGGTCGAATGGCTCAACTCGCCAGCGCTGAGCAACGATGCCCTGCGTGGCAAAGTGGTGCTGGTGGACTTCTGGACGTATGGCTGCATCAACTGCCAGCACACCTTGCCCTACGTGAAGGACTGGGCGAAGAAATATCAGAAGGACGGCTTGGTGGTGATCGGCGTGCACACCCCTGAA
This sequence comes from Pseudomonas sp. B21-015, assembly GCF_024749285.1. Lineage (NCBI taxonomy): Bacteria > Pseudomonadati > Pseudomonadota > Gammaproteobacteria > Pseudomonadales > Pseudomonadaceae > Pseudomonas > Pseudomonas sp. B21-015. The sequence goes on along the minus strand of NZ_CP087196.1, from coordinate 3,948,927 downwards.
TACGGTTACGAACGCATCATCGACAACGTCCGCGATCAGGTGAAAAAACTGGGCATCACCTACCCGGTGGCGATCGATAACAACTACACGATCTGGCGCGCCTTCGATAACCAGTACTGGCCCGCACATTACCTGATCGATGCCAAGGGGCAGGTGCGTTACAGCCACTTTGGCGAGGGCCGTTACGAGACTCAGGAGCAATTGATTCAGCAGCTGCTGAAAGAGGCCAAGGCGCCTGCCGTGTAACCCGTTTCGGCGACGCAAGCCAACCTGTTAATGCGGCGTTACGGAGGGGCGACCATGCATCGGAGAGCGGTGCATTTCGTGGGACTGCCGGACGACCGGGCAGGACGGATACGTATCCGGGAGCTTTAGTTTGTGGACGGGGTCACTCTCGACTCTGCCATCACGATCATGCAAGGGAGATTGTCATGCCTAAGTTCATTATTGAGCGCGAGCTTCCGGGGGCCGGCGCACTGCCGCAACAGGAACTCAAAGCGATCTCGCAAAAATCCTGCGATGTGTTGCGCGGGTTGGGGCCAGAAGTGCAATGGCAGCAGAGTTACGTCACTGGCGACAAGATTTATTGCGTGTACATCGCGCCGAATGAAGAACTCATCAGGGAGCACGCCAAACAGGGTGGATTTCCGATCAACAGCGTTTCCCGAGTCATGAGCATCATCGATCCCACCACGGCGGAGTAAGCCGGGCCAACCTGCGATGGAGCTGACTTCATGAGCACACCCATTGACCTCACTGCCCTGAAAAACCGTCAGATGACTGCGTGGGCCAGCGGCGACTACGCCGTGATCGGCACCACCTTACAGATTGTCGGCGAACAACTGGCCGAAGCCTGCGACCTGCTCTGTGATGAGCTCGTGCTGGACGTCGCCGCCGGCAACGGTAACGCAACGCTCGCCGCCGCGCGTCGGGGCTGCAAGGTTACGTCCACCGACTACGTGGCCAAGCTGCTTGAACGGGGTGAAGACCGCGCCCGGGCCGAGCGCCTGGACGTGACCTTTCAGGTGGCCGATGCCGAGGCCCTGCCGTTCGAAGACGCCAGCTTCGATGCCGTGCTCTCGACCTTCGGTGTGATGTTTACCCCGGATCAGCCCAAGGCCGCCGCGGAACTGGCGCGGGTGTGCCGTCCTGGCGGGCGAATTGGCCTTGCCAACTGGACGCCTGAAGGCTTCGTCGGCCAGATGTTCAAGACCCTGGGTCGCCACATGCCGCCACCCGTGGGGGCTCAACCGCCTTCCAACTGGGGCTCCGAAGCCTGGTTGCACTCGCAGTTCGATCAGCGCGACTTTCTACTCCAGGTGACACGGCGGTTATTCAACTTCCGCTACCGCTCGGCCGCCCATTTCATCGACATTTTCCGCACCTGGTATGGCCCGGTTCACAAGGCCTTTGCGACCCTGCCACCCGAAGGGGGCGCGGCGCTGGAAAGCGACTTGACCGAACTGCTCAATCGCCTGAATCGAGCGGGAGAGCGGTCGCTGGTGGTGCCCAGTGAATACCTGGAGGTGGTGATTACACGGCGTTGAAACGACAACACAAATCCCCTGTGGGAGCGGGCTTGCTCGCGAAGGCGGACATTCAGTCAACATCACTGTTGAACGTAAGATCCTCTTCGCGAGCAAGCCCGCTCCCACAGGGTATGTGCAGAATTGACTCTCTGAGCAGCCCAATCACTCATCCAGCCGCTCGGTGTACACCACCCACACGCTGCACGGCATTTTGTACAACACATGTTCCACCGTGCTGCCGATCAACCGGCCCATGCCGCGATGGCCGATCCGGCCCATGACAATCACGTCGACGTCATAGGTATCGGCATAGCGGGTCAGCACCTTGGTCGGGTTGCCCATGATCATGTGTCGTTGTTCCGGCGCGATGCCGTTGCGTGCGGCCAGTTCGTTGAAGGCGTCCTCCTGGAAGTCGAACAGGGTCTTGGCCTTGCCGGAAGTGAAGAACGCCGAACCGTTATCGAAGTTGAATTCGTCCGCGCTGATGGATGAAAGGTCATAGGCGTAGACCACATCGAGCTCGGCATTGCAGGCGCTGGCCAGTTTTGACGCTTCGTGCAGAATCCGGTCGTTGAAGCTTTTGTATTGATCATCACGATGGAAGGGATCGACCGCCGCGACGATCTTGCGCGGCAATGCATGCTTGGCATGGCTGACGAAATGCAGCGGCACCGGGCACTCACGCAGCAGATGCACGTCAAGGGGGGTAAACACCAGCCGCGACAGCCGCGATGGGTGTTCCAGCGCCTTGATCAGCACGTCCATCGGCTGCTCTTTGAGGTGAATCAGGATTTCCTCCAGCGGATGTTCGACCCAGGCCACCTCGGTGGTGACGTGCACACCGATCTTGCGCAAGGGGCGGGCCTGTTCCTCAAGCCACTGACGGTGGCGCTCGACGTACCCCAGGCGCATCTGTTCCAGGGCTTTTTCGTTGACCAGGCTGGCGGTCGCCAGGCCTTCCAGATAGTCGAAGGCCACGATGTGCAGGGCCGCACTCTCGGCCTTGGCCAGCGCCGCGGCCCGGTCGAAGGCGGGGCTGTGTTCCATCAGGGGTGAGACGACCAGCATGAAACGCGATTGACCAGACATGACAAACCTCCCGTTCAATACACCCAATCCTTTGATTATTGACCATGATCGGTCTCTCTTCCGTGGGGTTCATGCGATGGGTGTCATGCCGACGTTCTAATGTGGGAGATTCTATGTTGCAGGGCAACCCGGCAACTTCAGGCCGGCTGGTGTTCACCTGATTTAAACAACGTTCGCGCCCCGTGCCTCCAGTAGTTCCCGTAATACGGAACGGTGGCAGTACGCCTCTTCCTCGCAATAACACCCCACGGCCAGCGACGTTTGATGGGAGAGGGCGGCCAGCAGGTCGAGCAACTGGCTGGGTGCGGGATGGTTCATTTCGGCCTTGAACTTGCGCTTGAAGGCCTCCCAGGCTTTGGCATCGTCTGCCGCTTTGGCTACGGCCACCAACTCGGGGCTGGGAGACAGCAGCGGTTGCCACACATCATAAAAATCACGACTGGCAAATTCGGCCTTCGGCACGCCACGAGGCGGGCGGCGTACGGTGCCCAGGCGCAGGCCTTCGTTGGCGGAGCGGGGTGAACCGAGTCGCACGATATGGATGGGCATGATCGCAGTGCCTACTTGAGCCGCGAGCTGTCGAACCACTCCAGCGCGGTGCGCCAGATGCAGATTCCCAGGAAGTACGCCGACATCAGCAGCCACAGGCCCATCACCAGCGGGTTGATGACCGGGTGGTTGACCACCAGCGACAAGCTGCACAGCAGCCAGATGGCCGTCACGGCAATGTTGATCGGCATGAATCGACGCACGCGGAACGGGTGCAAAAACTTCATTCGGGTCACGGTCAACAGTGCCAGGCCGATGACCGTGAGCAAGGTGATCCACGGCGACGGATCGATGATGTACAGGCATAGCGCAACCACGTTCCACGCGGCGGGGAAGCCCTGGAAGTAGTTGTCTTTGCTCTTCATGTTGACGTTGCAGAAGCAAAACAGCGACGACACCAGAATCAGCGACACGGTCAGCAGCAGGGTGTAGTCCGGCAACGGGATGTAACGGTAGATGAACAGCGCCGGGATAAACACATAGGTCAGGTAGTCGATCACCAGATCGAGGATCGAACCGTCGAAACTTGGCAGCACCGACTGCACATTGACCTTGCGCGCCAGTGCGCCGTCCAGGCCATCGACGATCAGCGCCACGCCCAGCCACAGCAGGCAATTGGTGGGTTGGTTCTCCAGCAAGGCGAGGGTCGCGAGGAAGGCAGTGACCACGCCGGTGGCGGTAAAACCATGGGCGCCCCACGCTTTGAGCCTGGCGATGTGTACGGCGGATATCACGGGGGCGTTCTCCAGAAAGTGAAGCAAGCCGGTTATCACCCTCCTGTTGAGGGCGTCGGCAAACCGGGTCGGGTAGCAGGTATCGACCGGATTTTCGGGGATAAGGTTCACCACCTTTGAATCTTAGACGCCGCGCAAAAAAATACCCCGGAAATCTCCGGGGCACGTATTGAGCGTTGACCGATGTCGCGACGGGTGTCAGCTCAGTGAGGGGTAGAACACGCGCAGCCGATGGTTATCCGGGTCAAGCGCGACGAAGGTACGACCGAAGTCGAGCTCTGTTGGCGTTTGCACCATGGTCAGCCCGAGAGCGCTCCAATCGGCAAACAGGGCATCGACCTGTTCGGCGGTTTCCACCGGGAACGCCAGTTCGGTCCCGCCGCCCGTCGCACCCACCGCAGGTTCGGCGGTGTGCCGCGACCAGAGTCCCAGCTTGTAGCCGCCATCCAGGACAAACAGAGCGAAGGTCGGCGACTCTTCCACGGGCTTGCGTTCGAGCAGAAACTCATAGAATCGTGCACTGATGGCGGGGTTTTCCACGAAAAGCAAAATGTAACGGGGAGTGATCATAGGGCTGCTCCATTCAAGGTGGACGCAGCATAAAAGGAGGCAGTGTCAGTTTCTGTCAGGAGTGTGAGCGGGCGCCTTTTGATGTCAGCCAGACGGCGCTGGCGTAATGTCCGACGAGGGCTATTGTTGCCTGACTGAGTTTCTGCCCATTGATGAGGACGTCGTCATGAACACCAGCGATTTGCTTGAGCAATTACTGCGAGCCGGCCAGGGCTCGCAGTCGCAACAGAGTGGCGGTGCGGCGTCAGCTCAAGGAGGTTTGGGCGATCTTGGCGGGTTGCTTGGTGGTCTGTTAGGGCGCGGCGCGGGTGCCAGTGCGGGCGGAGGCCTGGGCGGTTTGCTCGGGGGGCTGCTGGGCGGCGGTTCACCCGTGGGCGGTTCGACGCAAACGCGATCGGGCGGTACCAACTACGCAGCATTGGCCTCTTTGGGGATGATGGCGTTCCAGGCGTATCAGGCCTGGCAACGCAGCCAGGCCTCGGCACCACAACAGGCGCCGCGCACCGTTGATCTGTTGTCTGGCCCGGAAATCGAAGACCACAGCCACGCCATCCTCCGTGCCTTGATCGCCGCCGCCAAGGCCGATGGGCGCATCGATGATGCCGAGAAGCAAATGATCAGCACCGAAATCGGCCGCCATACCGACGATCCGCAGCTGCAGCAATGGCTCGATGACGAAGTCGCCCGGCCACTGGATGCTGCCGATGTGGCGCAGTCCGCTCAGGATCCGGGCATGGCCGCCGAGATGTACCTGGCCAGCGTGATGTTGGTGGATGATCAGCAGGACGCCGAACGCAATTATCTGGATGAATTGGCGGCTGCGCTGAAGATCGATCCCGAGTTGCAGCTGCACCTGGAGCAACAGGCCAAGGGCGGCACGGCCTGAACGTGCTCCCTTTTGATCTTTGGCATTTTCGGAGCCGCTGAAATTCAAAAGATTGCAGCCTGCGCCAGCTCCCCTACGGAAATGGCGTTCGTTAATCAGGGGGCGTGTGGTTCCGCCTTTATTCATTGAGGTGTCCTTGCACAAACCCGTCTGTTCGGCAGAACCTGGCTTCCATAAGTGCTGTCATTTTAATGGCATGAATGACCGGGTATTCAAAGGGGTTGTTGATTTTGCACACCCGTTCATCAATATTTTTTCCCAATAGATGAAATGCAGGTACTTTCATTTGACATCTGGGATTCAATGTCTAGAATCGTTCGCACGAGTCCCCTCTGAGGGGCCGAGAAGAATAAAAGTAAAGGGACGATACAATGCATGGAAGCTATCCATATCGCCGTATTGCAGCATGCAATACCTTCATATTGTACCTCGCTACAGTCATCACTGAATTTCCCGCCTCGTCGCATTGCGATGTGAACTTTATCGCTCGCATACGGTTTTAATTGATTTCGACTTTCATGCATCTAACAGTTTAGGTTGGTAATAGCCAAAACTTATGATGCATGGTTTGTCGTGGGTCGTGATTAGCCAATTCGCACTTTCGATATTAAAGATTCGAAATTGATGGCGTCGTTCGCCCCGAAAAAAATTGGCTGATCAAATGGAATTCTGATTCTCGCTAAAGGAGTGGCTTGGCCATGTTTAAAAGACGCAAGCGCATCGCACTGGATGATCCCAGTCTGGAACGTGTGAAGTTGACACCCCAGATGCTCACCTACGATCAATTCGCCAGTCGCAGTCGTTCCCAGTACCTGCCTTATGTGATGGGTTTCAATGCCGCCGACTACCGTTCGGAATCGATCAATACCGATCGGCTCGGATTTCGCCTGGCCCATGATGCGCAAGGCCGGCCGATCAGTGTCGGCACCCTGGAGGCCGGCGCGCCGTCCGCGGTAAATTTGCTGGTCGGGGCCTCAACAGCCTTGGGTTACGGGGCTTCCAGTGATGCCGCCTCGCTAGCGAGCCGCCTGTCCACGTATGATCCCGACGGTACGCCATGGCTGAATTTTGCTGGGCATACCTTTAATGCGACCCAGGAATTGATGCTATTCATGCTGCATGCCCATCGACTGCCCAAAGTGCGGAAGATCGTGATCATGGGGGGCTTCAATACGCTGGTCATGGCGCGTCTTCCCGAGTTCATTCGGGGTGATCTGCCGCCGTTCTACTTCTGCGGCGACTATTACGAAAAGTTTGATGAAATTGCTGAAGAGAATGGCGCAGAACTGCCGCCAAGCAAACTTCCAAAGTGGCCTGCCGAAACGACCGAAGTTCCGCCAGTTTCACAAACTCTGGCACGCGCCACACAAGACACCCTAAATCGTCTGACTACTTGGAAGCGACTCGCGGATTCTTTGGGTGCGGAACTTACGTTTGTTCTCCAGCCCTTGGCGACTTGGGCAAGAACACCGTGCGCCGAAGAGCAGAAACTGTTCGCTGAACTTGATCGAATTTCCCGGTTTGGCACTTGGCAGCATTTGTATGGCGACATATCCGTTCCCGACGTCGCGGAATATTACGCTGATAACTTGGCCAGTGGTTGTCATGGTTTAGGCATTCGATTTGCCAGTTTGATCGATGATTTTAGAGAGCGTCCGGGCGATGAATGGCTTTTCGTAGATCGCGCGCACTTTACCGACCTTGGCAGTGATGTCGCAGCACGCACCATTCATCGATACCTGCAGTGAAAGTTTAGGAGACTCTATGTTCAAGCGAATTCGCAAGGCACTTGGTTCTTTGTTCAAGAAAAAGAAAAAGTCCAAGAAGAAAAACAATTCCTCCATATATCCAATGCACTGATGAAGACTAATAGGCAAATCTTTTCCAGTTTCCTCGGGGCAGAGACCGGGGGAGAGGCGAGGCGCATGTTCACGCCCGTCACCCTGCGCACGTGCCTGGATGCGGTGCAGGGGACGGACTTGGCAGACCTCGACTTCGCCAGCGCGACGGCCTTGGCGGGGCTGGCGAGTGTGGCATGCGAGCGGCTTGGGCCATGGCGCGACGGATTCCGAAGGTTGGCACAGGCAATCGAGACGAACGAAGCAGATGCCCAGGCGCTGCGTGCCAAGGCGGCGTTGGAGTCGGCTCCCTTTCTGATCGGCAGCCAGCACCTGATTCATGGGGTCTGTGGTAGCTGGAATAATGAAGCGCGCCATGCCATGGCAGCGCTGCGTATCCATGCGGCGGATGTGGGTGCCGGTCAACCGGGGGCCAGTCGTATCCAGCGCTACCAGGAATTGCTGCGTCAGCACGCGCTGGCAGATGCTGGCGAAGATCTCTTGCGAGCAGTGGCCGACCCAAGGATTTCGGACGGAGCCTTCAACTGTGCCTCGGCCCTGGTCGTATTGGGGCATTTCCCGGAGTCGCTGACGGCCCAGATCCTGGGGGTCAACCTTTACCTGCGCCATTGCGGGCTGCTGCCCGCGTTCGAGTTCATTGCCAACAATGAGCCGTCCACCCGCCAATTTCTCGATTTGCGTCACGACCCCGCCGGTCGTACCGACGATCTCGCCGTGCTCGCTGAAGTGGCCGTCCGGGAATTTCTCGGGCAGATGGGACCGGCCGCAAACGTTGGGGTACGCCAAGGCTACCTGTGGGCGCGCTGGCAAGTCGAGGAGATGAACGGAGCACTGCTCAATGTGCTTGAGCGCTGGCTCGATCCGAGAGAGGCGGCACGCCACCTGATTAGCCGACGTCGGCTGGATGCTTGCCAATACCATGACAAGACACGGCTGAATAAGGTGCCGATGAAGCCCTTGCTCGCGGTCGACGACTCCTTGACGTTCCTCGATCATCTTGCCGCCAGCACCTACGTGCGGGCGGGCAAGCCGGAATCGAGTCCACTGCTCACCAGCCTGATTTCGCCGCGGGGCAAGATGTTCCGAATCTTCAGTCGCGACGATATTGCCATTCTTCACCGCTGGATCTGCGGCTTGCCTTACGCCGATGCGCCCATGCAGCCTGCGGCTTTCCAGGTATGGAAAGACGACGGAATACTCGCCGGGGCTATTCGCGAGGACGCTGAACCCCAAGCGTTAGTCGCCAGTTTGAGCCCACGAGAGGCCTACCCGCGCATGTTGCGCATGGAGCTCGCGCCGTCAGATGAGTCCTATGCCGGTCACTACGTGAAGAGCTGGCTGGCCCGGGCCGCCCATGGCGTCGCCAAGGGGCGTTGCTCGTTGCCGGAGCATTGGGCTCCCGGTGTCTTGCAGCAGTGGTTGCAGGGCCAGCATGAAGCTTCCAACCAGGCACTGGGGCAGGACGAAGAGCTGCCGTCTCGCGATGAGGTGGTCGCCGATATCCTGTCCCTGGCGCCGCTGACAATGATCGACGGGGCTTGGCTGGCCGGGTTCGCCCACCCGGCGGTAGCCTCCACGGCGTATGGCAGCCGGCTGTTCGAAACGCTTTTCGATGAGTTGGGCAACGGAATCGAGGCGCAGAACCATCCCGTTATCTACCGCCATCTGCTCAAGGCAGTACATGGCGAGTTGCCGGCCACCGCCGACCCTGGATACGCCAACGCAACGTGCTTCAACGACGAGGACTTCGAGCTGCCCGTGTTCTGGTTGTCAATCGGACGGTATCCCCAAACCTACTGCCCGGAGATTCTCGGGCTGAACCTGGCGATGGAGCTATCCGGTGTAGGTGGCGGTTATCGGCGTACCCACAAGGCGTTGGTCGCCTACGGCTATCCGACGATGTTCGTCGATCTGCACAACTCCATCGACAACATCTCCACCGGGCATACGGCATGGGCTGCCGCGAGTCTGGATACCTACCTTTGCGCATTTTCTCGACGTGACCGTGAAGAACTTTGGGCGCGCGTCCGTAATGGATTCGTCGCGCTCAATCCACCCAGGGAGCAAACAATGCTGGATAAGTTTCGCGAAAAAGTGAGGTCGCTGCTATGACGGTTACGCTTGGCATTTCTGCCTTTTATCACGACAGCGCGGCCACTCTGGTTGTGGACGGCAAGATCGTCGCCGCGGCCCAGGAAGAGCGCTTCAGCCGGATCCGGCATGACCCGGGTTTTCCGCGTAAGGCCATTGAGTATGTCCTGACGTACGCAGGTATAAACCTGGCCGATGTCGACCATGTCGCCTATTACGAAGACCCGGCGCTCAAGTTCCGTCGGGTGCTCTCGACGGCAGCCGTGGCCGGGTTTTCGGCAGCGCGCACCTATGCACCGGTGCTTGGCGAATGGCTATCAACCAAGCGCCGAATGGACCGTGAGGTTGTGCGTCATCTCAGCGCGATGGGAGACCGGGACGGTCGCCGAATCGAAGTGCATGGCCACCACGAGTCCCACGCTGCATCGGCGTTCTTCCCCAGTCCGTTCGAGAGCGCCGCGATCCTGTGTATCGACAGTGTCGGCGAATGGGCGACGACCACTCTCTGGCACGGTAAGCCAGAAGGCATCGAGCTGGTCGCAGAGTTGTCCTTTCCCCATTCGCTGGGCTTGCTCTACTCGGCCTTCACCTATTTCTGCGGCTTCAAGGTGGACTCCGGCGAATACAAACTCATGGGACTTGCGCCTTATGGCAAGCCTCACTACGTCGACACGATCCTCTCGCATCTGATCGATGTGAAGCCCGATGGCAGCTTCAGACTCGACTGGACCAAGTTCGAGTTCATCAAGGGCCAGGTCATGACGGGCGATGCCTTTGAGCAGCTGTTCGGAGGCCCCCGGCGCTTGCCCGAGGCCCCCCTTACCGATCGCGAATTCGATTTGGCGGCATCGGTGCAGAAAGTCACGGAAATCGTCGTTTCGCGCCTGGCCAAGACCGCCCGTGAACTCACTGGCGAGACAGCGCTATGCATGGCCGGGGGCGTTGCCCTTAACTGCGTAGCCAACGGTGTGATCTCGCGTGAGCGAACGTTCGACCGACTGTGGGTGCAACCGGCGGCTGGCGATGCGGGTGGCTCGCTGGGCGCCGCGCTGCTGACAGACCGCACGCATCGCCGCGTAGCAAACCGCGAGCTACCTGCTGGCGTGCGTGATGGCATGAGCGGAGCATTGCTCGGGCCGGAGTACAGTGAGGAGCAGATCAGGGACGAACTGGAAGCCTGCGGCGCTGTTTTTCACAGGCTTTCGCAGGAAGAGCTCGACCAGCGGGTGAGCACCAGCATAGAGGACGGCGGGGTCATCGGCTGGTTCCAGGGGCGGATGGAGTTCGGTCCGCGATCACTTGGCAGCCGTTCGATCCTGGGTGATCCGCGCCGCTCGGACACCCAGTCAAACATGAACCTGCGCATCAAGTTTCGCGAGTCCTTCCGGCCCTTCGCTCCCGTGGTGCTTGAGGAAAAAGCGGCTGACTACTTCGATATCGTCGAGGAAAGCCCCTACATGCTGGTGGTCTCGCCCATTGCAAAGGGCATTCGCAAGGCGATCCCACAGGAGAGTGCGCGGCTTACCGGTATCGACTTGCTCAAGTTGGTGCGCAGCGATCTGCCAGCAATTACCCACGTGGACTTCTCGGCAAGAGTGCAGACCGTGGACCGGGAGCGCAACCCGCGGTTCCGGGCGCTGCTTGAACGCTTCTACCAGCGTTCGGGGTGTCCGGTACTGGTCAACACCTCGTTCAACGTGCGCGGTGAGCCCATTGTGAACACGCCGTTCGAAGCTTATCGCTGCTTCATGCGTACCAATATGGATGTACTGGCGATTGGCGATTTCTATCTCGATAAATCGGAGCAGCCTCAGTTTGAGGAAGCGGTCGACTGGCGCGAGACAGTACCGCTGGATTAACTATTTCATACACTAGGGAAGGTGCACTATGGATTATGTTCTGCTCTACCTGATCCTGCCGTTGGGGATGTTTATCCGGCGAACCAAGGCGTTCGCCCATCGTCCGGACCCCAAGGTCACCTCATATCTGAACCGCAAATCATGAGCGTCTTGGCCATGGATGTTCAGGAGGCTTCGCTGGTACAGGAGATGGTCGTCAATGACCCCGACCTGACCGGGCTGGAGCACTGTCGCGTGAGGCTGGCCGAAACGCCACACTGCGCTGACAGTGTGGGAACAGTCGGCGGGGACTGGCTCGGCACCGTGTTGGGACGGGATATCGTCGAGGCGATTCGCGCATTTCCTGCCAGCCCGCACAAAGCGCTGCTGATCAGAGGCATTTCGCTCTCGACGGACATCGCGACGCCACGCAATGGCTTCCTGCCCAATGCCGAGTGCGTTCTTGATTTCGATCTGCTGCACTTTGGCATGCTGCGACTGCTGGGTGTCAGGCCGCATGCCGTCGAGTATGAAAACTTCGGCAAGCTGGTCAGAAACGTCGTTCCGGTCCCGGAGGCTGCGGGCACCACGAGTTCCTGGGGCGCCGATGTGGAGTTTTTCTGGCACACCGACAACCCCAACTGGCCCTTCGCCGATCAAAGCCGAAGTGTCGCGACCGCCGTGCCGAACTTCCTGGCCTTCACCGCCGTGCGCAACTTTGAAGGGGCCTCCACCGACATTGTTTGTGTGGATCATGTTCTTTCACGGCTGCCCACCTGGGCGATCGCCCAGTTGCAGAAGGCTGCCTACACCTTTGGTGCCCCCGCCTCCAACGAGGGCTTCGATGGCGAGGCGAGGGTGCTGCCGGTGCTGGAGCAGGACGCTGGCGGTTATCGCTTGCGCTTTGACGATGGCATCGTGGCCGCGCTCGACCTGGACAGCGAAAAGGCTCTTGCGCTCCTGCGCCAGTGCCTGCGTGACGCCCAGGGTATAGAGGTGGTGCTGCAGCCAGGCGACTTCTTCATTTTCAAAAATGCCCGCGTGCTGCACCGACGCAAGGCGTTCCAGCCTTTGCTCAACGGCAAGGCGCGCTGGCTGCGTAGGGTGTACGGCAGTTGATCCTTTGCTTCAAAAAACCATCCCAATAGACATGGAGTTTATGCATGAACAAGCGTATCGCAGTAGTCGGTGGCCGTCCCGCGCCTATCCACGGTGCCAAAGAACTGGGCATCGACGTCGTACTGGTGCATCAAGAGGGTGACTACGAGCAGGAGATCCTCGCCCATTGCGAACAAGTGGTGCATGCCAGGCTTGACGACGCCGAGGCCATTATCAAGGTCCTCGAGCCCCTGCACCGCGAACGTCCGTTCGATCGCATCATTACCACCACCGAAGTGGCGGGCGAGTCGACGGGCAAGGTGGTTGATCACTTCGGCCTCACCGGGGTTTCCTATAAGACTGCGCGCCTGCTCAAGGACAAAGTGGCCATGCGCGAGTTGCTGGTCGAGCACAACCTGAGCCCGGTAGCTTATCGCCATGTCACCAGTGCGCAGGATGCCATCACGTTCGTCAAAGAGCATGGCAAGTCGGTTCTCAAACCAGCCGAAGGCGTAGCCAGCCTGCACATCCATCCCTGCGATGACGAAGCCTCCGCTTCCAAGGCTTGGCAGGCGCTTCAGGATGCCGACGTCAAGCACATCATCATCGAGGAGTACCTGGAGGGGCCGGTCGTCAGCGTCGACTCCTTCTCGTTCAAGGGTCGCCACCTTCCGATTGGTTACTCCCAGTACCGCATGAACGACAAATACGTAGAGTGGGAGGTCAGTACGCCGAGCACTGAGGCCAAAAAATGGCTGAGCGAGCTGAAGGAAATGACCTGCCGCCTGCTCGACGCCGTAGAGCTGGAGGAGGGGCCTTCCCACAGCGAGTTCGTGCTGACCCCGAAAGGTCCTCGTGTACTCGAATCCCACGCTCGCCTGGCGGGCTCGGGTGCCCCGGAACTGGTGCGGCGTGCGTTCGGCCTGGACCTGAACCGCATGTTCCTGACGGTGCCACTGGGTATCGACACCCTGCCGGATGTGTCGCCCGAGCCGATAGCGGGTGCCGCGATCCAGTTCTTCGTACCGACGCCTGGCAAGGTCAGAAAGGTCGAGCTCGATCTCAAGCCTGATGTCGATGTGCGCCATACCAAGCCAGGCGAGACGCCACTGGTGTTCCTGCCGTTCCTGTTTGAGCTGGGTGCAGCCGAGCGTGCCGTCGTCATCCAGAAGCATGAGGGCGACAAGATTCCTCCGCTCGACACCGTTGCCGACTGCGTTTCAGGGTATGTCCTGGCAACAGGCTCCTCGCGCGAGGAGGCCGTTCGGATCGGCGACGAACTGGTGGAAGCGGTCCACTTCATCGTGGACCCCACGGCATGAGATATGTCCTGTGCTTGCACCGTTGGGTCGGCTGCCAAGCGCTCTATGACCGATACGAACTGCCTGCAGGAATGCAGATTCGGGCGATCTGCACGCCCGAATCCCGCGCGTCCCTGCCGAGCGAGCGTCTGGCGTCAAGCTCGACGCTCGCCTCACTGGACGATGCTGAGGCGGTCATGGTCGAGGCTGAGCGTTTGGTCGAGCAGCATGGCGTTCCAGCGCTGGTGGTTGCCCTTAATGAGGGCGACCTGCTCAATGCGGCTTCTATCCGCGAGCGATGGCAGATACCGGGAGATCTTGTCGCCTGGACCGAGCGGTTCCGCGACAAGCTCACCATGCTGGAGGTCGCTGGCCGGCAAACGTCGATCGGCGTGCTGCCTGCCTCGCCCGCCGATTCCCGCGAAGCGGTGGAGCGACTGGCGGCCGAACACGGCTATCCGCTGGTGCTCAAGCCGCGCTATGGCACGGCGAGTCGCGGGGTAAAATTCCTTCGCGGCCCAGGGGATCTTGATCAGATCCGGCAGGCAACGGAGCCGATGATGGTCCAGGCTTACTGCGCGGCCCCCATCCTGCACGTAGACGGCTGGTGGGATGGGCAACGGATTGTGGTGGTCACGGCGTCGCGTTATGTGAACAGCTGTGCCGATTTCGGTCCGGACAGCCCGCTGGGTAGCATCGAGCTCGAGGAGGGCGACGACGAACAGCGAATTGCGGGGCGCGTCGAGCAACTGCTGGCAGTCTTCGCGCCTGAGCGAGAAATCGTCTTCCACCTCGAACTGTTCGACCTGGATGACAGATGGCTGTTCCTGGAAATCGGTGCCCGGGTCGGTGGCGCCGAAATCCCGTTCCTCTGGCGAGAGGTGAGGGATATCGACCTGCTGGGGATCGCGTGGGAACTCCAGACAGGGGCGTCTACCCGCTACAGGGATCTTGCGCGCAGCCTTAGTAAGGAGGGCAGGCCATTGCACCCCGAGCGGGGTGCATGGGTGATCGCCCGCCGCAACAGCTCGCCGCGCGATGGCTTGGGTACCCTGTACTGGGCTCAGCCGCAGAACCTGGATCGCTTCGCCAGCGGTGTTTATGAAGGCGCTGGCACTCGCCTTCGCCTGCGCAGCTTCGATCGCCCCGCGTTGGTACGTGACGTGGGGATGATCTTCGAACAGTTATCCGAGTCATGGGGGGCTCAATCTTGAAAACAGCCGTTGTTACAGGTGCCAGCAGTGGTATTGGCGAGGCATGCGGCCGTACCTTGGCCAGTCGTGGCTGGCGGGTATTCCTTGTGGCGCGCAGGGGGGATCGGCTCGAGCGGATTGCCGGCGAAACCGGCGGACACGCCATTTTGCTGGATGTGACACAAGCGCGAGAAGAGGACTTGGTGCAGATTTGCGAGTGCGATCTTCTAGTCAACTGTGCGGGCGGTGCGATCGGCCTGGATGCGGTAGACACGGCCAGTGCCGAGGATTGGACGAACATGTTCAACAGCAACGTACTGGGGACTTTGCGGATGACCCAACTGATGTTGCCTCGGCTCATTGCATCCCAAGGGTGCATCGTCAATATTACCTCTACGGCTGCGCTAGCCGGTTATGAGGGGGGAGGCGGCTATTGCGCGGCCAAGAGTGCTCAGCGCGCGCTGACCCATTCCTTGCGACTGGAGATGAAGGGCGTACCGGTGCGCATCACCGAGGTGCTTCCCGGGATGGTGCATACGCCAGAGTTTTCCTTGAATCGTTTTCGCGGCGACGCCGAACGGGTCAGCGCCATCTACAATGATGTCGACCGGCCTTTGAGCGCGGACGATGTCGCCCAGGTTGTGGCTTGGGTTGCCGATCAACCCGCCCATGTCAATGTCGACGAAATCGTGGTTCGGCCAGTGGCACAGCGCGCTCAGCATGCGCTGTTCCGCGGCAGTCTCGGCTGGCTCGAGCCGCAGCGGGCCGACAAATCCCCTTTGAATGAAGGAGCACGCTAATGATGGCGCTGGAAAACCTGGCCGGTGTGGCCATCATCTCCTTGGGCATGGTTCTGACACCGGGTCCCAATATGGTCTACCTGACCTCGCGGGCGATTTCCCAAGGGCGGCTGGCCGGGATGATTTCGCTGGCGGGTGTGGCGCTAGGCTTCGTGTGCTACCTGCTGGCTGCGGGACTGGGGCTGGCGGCCTTGTTCAAGGCGGTGCCAGTGGCCTACGATTTCGTCAGGATCGCAGGCGCATTCTATCTGGGCTACCTGGCCTGGAACATGCTGAAGCCCAGGGGGACCTCCCCCTTCGAGGCGCGCGAACTGCCACCTCACTCGCCGAGACGGCTGTTCACGATGGGGCTGGTGACGAACCTGCTGAATCCGAAGATTGCGCTGATGTATTCCGCGCTGATTCCCCAGTTCATCGACCCTTCCGCAGGGTCTACCTTCCAGCAATTCATCCAGATGGGGCTGGTACAGATCACCATTGCCGTCACAGTGAACGGCATGATCGTCCTCGCCGCCTCCCGGGTCAGCGGATATCTGGCCACGCGACCCTCTGCCATGCGCACCCAACGCTGGGTGTCCGGGACCGTCCTGGGCGTCTTCGCGGTCGATATCCTGCTGCGCAAACCGCTCACCTGATAAAAAAGCGAGTGTTTCGCAAGCCCTGCAACGACAAGGCCCGGCCAATCGCCGGGCCTTGTCGTTTGGCGGAACCACGGGGCAAGTTTTGCAAGGCTACTGAACCTTCGCGCACTCATCCGGGGTCTCATGACTATAACGGTTTGATTCAGTCATAAACCCTGTGGAGGGCGCCATGGACAAGCCGCTCGAAAAGTACAACAACATGAGGAACTTCGAAAAAAGTCCAGAGCCTGCCGGTGTTTCCAAACCCGCCAAAGGCCGGCGACAAGGCAAAGCGCATGCGCTGCAGTTCTGCATTCAGAAACATGACGCCTCGCACCTGCACTATGACTTTCGCCTGGAACTCGATGGCGCGCTGAAAAGTTGGGCTGTGCCGAAAGGCCCGTCGCTGGACCCCAAGGTCAAGCGCCTGGCGATTCACGTCGAAGACCATCCACTCGATTACGCCACGTTCGAGGGCACCATTCCCGAAGGGCATTACGGCGCCGGCGAGGTGATCGTCTGGGACCGCGGGGTGTGGATTCCCCAGGATGATCCGGCCAAGGCATACGCCAAGGGACGACTGAAATTCGAGCTGCTAGGGGAAAAACTCGGCGGCCTGTGGAACCTCGTGCGCACGCACATGCCGGGCAAGCAGGAGCAATGGTTTCTGATCAAGCATCAGGACAGCGCGGCCAGACCTGAAAGCGAATATGACGTGGTCGCCGCCGAGCCCGACAGCGTGCTCAGTGACCGCGCCATCGTCGCCAAGTCGAAACCCGATCCCGTCAAAAAGCCAGCGGCGAGGGCGCTCAAGGACAAGTCGCCACAACTGACGGGCGCCCGCAAAGCCTGGCTACCGGAGCTGATCAAACCCGAATTGGCAACGCTGGTCGAATCCGCTCCGGATGGCGAATGGAGCTACGAGGTCAAGTTCGACGGCTACCGGGTCATGGCGCGCATCGACCACGATGAGGTCAAACTCTTCACTCGCAACGGTCACGACTGGACCCACAAATTGCCCGGGCAAGCCAAGGCGTTGGCGGCATTGGGGCTGGAATCGGCCTGGCTCGACGGCGAAATGGTGGTGGCGAACGAGCAGGGCGTTCCGGATTTTCAGGCGCTGCAAAACGCGTTCGATACCGGCCGTAGCGGGAATATCGTCTACTACCTCTTCGATGTGCCCTACCTCAATGGCGTGGACCTGCGCGAAGTGCCCGTCGAAGAGCGCAGGGCCGCACTGGCGACCGTGCTCAAGCCCAATGAAAACCCGCAATTGCGATTCTCCGACGCCTTCGGCGAATCCCCGGAGGCGTTGCTCAGCAGCGCCTGCAAAATGCAGATGGAAGGGCTGATCGGCAAGCGCCTGGGTTCACCTTACGTGTCCCGACGCAGCAGTGACTGGATCAAACTCAAGTGCAAGCATCGACAGGAATTCGTCGTGGTCGGCTTCACCAATCCCCAAGGCTCTCGCAGTGCCTTTGGCGCGTTGTTGCTGGGGCTGCACGACCGCGACAGCGGCGGTTTGCGCTATGCGGGCAAGGTCGGCACCGGGTTCAACGAGGCGACCCTCAAGCGTCTTTACGAACAACTGAAGCCGCTGCAGACGAAAAAGCCGTCGGTGGTCAACCCGCCCACCGGTGGTGAAGCCAAGGGTGTGCATTGGCTCAAACCCGTTCTGCTGGCGGAAGTGGCTTTTGCCGAGATGACCAAGGACGGCTCGGTACGCCAGGCCGTGTTCCATGGGCTACGTGAGGACAAGCCTGCTGAAGGCATCACCGAGGAGCGTGCGAAAGCCATGAAAACTGCAGCCGCTAAAAAGACAACCGCCCAAGACGCACCCGCACCCTCACAAGTCGGCCTGGGGCAGGGCAAAGTGCGCATTACGCACCCGGATCGGGTGATCGATGCCAGCAGCGGTACCACCAAGATGCAACTGGCGGAGTATTACACCAGCGTCGCCGAGTGGATCCTGCCGCAGCTCAAGGACCGGCCGGTGGCGCTGGTGCGTGCACCGGACGGCATCGCCGGCGAATTGTTCTTTCAGAAAAACTCAGAGCGTCTGGCCATTCCCGGAATCGCCATCCTGGACAAGGCACTGACGGGCCAACCGATGATGGTCATCAACAACGCCAAAGCCCTGATCGGCGCGGTGCAGATGGGCACGGTGGAGCTGCACACCTGGAACGCCACATCGGTCGATCTGGACAAACCCGACCGCTTCGTCCTCGACCTTGACCCGGACCCGGCGCTGCCCTGGAAGAGCATGATTGAAGCGACTCGGCTGACCCTCACGGTGCTGGATGAGCTGGGGCTCAAGGCGTTTCTCAAGACCAGCGGCGGCAAGGGGATTCACCTGGTCGTACCGCTGACCCGCAAGCACGGTTGGGACGAGGTCAAGGACTTCAGCCACGCGATTGTCAGCCACATGGCCAAGTTGCTGCCGGAACGTTTTTCTGCGGTGTCGGGGCCGAAAAACCGGGTTGGGCGCATCTTCATCGATTACCTGCGCAACGGCCTGGGCGCCACCACGATTTGCGCCTACGCCGTGCGCACCCGCGAAGGGCTGCCGGTGTCGGTGCCGGTCTTTCGCGAAGAAGTGGCCGAGCTCAAGGGCGCCAATCAGTGGAACCTGCACACTGTGCATGAGCGCCTGGCCGAGGTGGGCGATGAACCCTGGGCCGACCTGAAGAAAACCCGGCAGACGATTACCGCCGAGATGCGGCGGCGGATCGGGATGAAAACGTAGTGAATCAGCAGGAAGGCGGCGAGAGGCACTCGCCGCCTGGACGACTATTGCTTGCCGACCGCGGCTGCGAGCAGCGGCGCCACCTGTTCATCGGTCAATGCGGCGTGGACTTCCATGTTCATCAGGTCGCTCCATTCCAGCACCCACTTCTGAATCGCCACCGGATCACTGGCCTCGGCAATGCCCACACCGCTGGAGCCGCCGACGGCATGCCAGCGCCCCAGCATGGTGACGCCTGCGGGTGGGGCGCCACCGGTCTTGAGAAAACGTTCGATCGCGCTGTTACGTTGTTGCGGACTGATGGACCAACGGACCATGAATAACATCTGCCACCTCCTGCTACGGACTGGCACCTTTTATCTTCGCGTTCCTGGCTGGCGCCGGGGCCACGGTCACGCCTGAGTTTCCAGCTCCGTCCTGGCTGGCCTGAAACCTGTTCTCCCATCAGAAGGCATAGCAGCGGACCGTGTCGCGCGTGCGACCGCTGATCCTGTTTCAGGGCATTCGAGCGAACGTATCGGGATAACGGAGCAAGCCATCAGGCATCACGCAACAAGTCGTTGGCATTGAGCAGCTCGTAGGCGACTTCCGGATGCTTCTCCAGCCCTCGACGAATTGCCGCCGGGATCGACTGACGGGTTTTACGGCACAGGCCCGGCAGTTCGCCGAGGGTGATGTTGATGCCGCGCATGGTGCGCACTTCATTGAAGCCCGGAACGATCTCCACGCGCAGGCCCAACTGCTCGTACATCCGGCGTTGCAGACGCTCGAGGTCGCTCAGGCTCTGGAGGTTTTCCAGGCGTTCGATCAGGCGCTTCTCTTCCGACTGGGTCAGGCTCAGGATGCGCAGGTCCGTGCCGGGGGTTTCCAGCAGCTGCTCACGCTCGCAGATGCAGGCACCGGGAGGGCAGGGTTGGCGGATCGGAAGAGAGGTCGTCATGGGGTTCAATCATAGAGCGCTATGATCGGGTTTGCCCATGGGGTTGTGGTGCCTTCGAGCGCGATGTTGCCGAAATCGTCCGGTTACCTGCGCTGCTAGAATGCATGTATCAGTCCCGATTCTGGAGAACCAGGATGATCAGCAAGAACACGATTTGCCTCTGGTACGACGGCACCGCGCTGGACGCTGCGAAGTTCTACGCCGAGACGTTCCCGGACAGTGCTGTGGGGGCTGTCCTTCGCGCGCCTGGCGACTATCCGGCGGGCAAACAGGGCGATGTCTTGACGGTCGAATTCACGGTGATGGGCATCCCTTGTCTCGGGCTGAACGGCGGGCCGGGTATCAAGCACAACGAGGCTTTCTCGTTCCAGGTGGCGACCGACGATCAGGCAGAAACCGACCGCTTGTGGAGCGCGATTGTTGGAAACGGCGGCCAGGAAAGCGTATGCGGCTGGTGCAAGGACCCGTGGGGACTGTCGTGGCAGATCACGCCACGCGTTCTGACGGCTGCGATAACCAATCCTGATCGAGCGGCGGCCAAGCGCGCGTTCGACGCCATGATGGGGATGACAAAGATCGACATCGCAGCGATCGAAGCGGCTCTGGAGCGTTAACCAGCGTCGCTCAGGGCTTGGCTGCGACCGTTGTCGGGTGGATTTCAGGCGCTGTATGTTCAGAGAGGAGAGCACTATGAGCAACGAACAGGTGGCACCTGAAACGAAAGGTGTTGCGGTGAAGTTACTTGCAACGGTTGACCTCGGCCCTGAGATCGAGGGCATGGCAGGGCGCCAACTTAGAATGCGCATGGTGACCATCGAGCCTGGAGGCGTCTTCGGGCCGATTCACAACCATAAAGACAGACCCGGCACCGTTTACATCCTGCAAGGAACGATCACTGACCATCGAAATGGCGTCGCCACGGATTATGGGCCGGGCGTGGGTTGGCCCGAGGACAGGAACACCACACACTGGCTTGAGAACAGAGGCACGATTGCGGCGGTGGAGATCTCGGTCGATATTGTCAGGCAAGAGTAAGCAGCCTGTTGCGTCCACCGGTTGAATCCACAACCCTATGCGGACGTTCAAAAACGTCTACACCGGGTCGTTTCAAGTAACTCACCCATGATAGCCGACCAGGTCAAACCCGCCGCGGGGCACATGAAAATACGAATAGACGGTGGTGCCACCCTCGACGTGGGGGCAGGCGAACTCGTTCTGCTTCCTCGCAATGACGCTCATTCCTTTGGCAGTGACCTGAGCATTGCGCCCATGCCGGCGAGGGAAGTTATTCAGTCGCCAGAAGTCGGCGGCATTTCACGAATCAAGTATGGCGGGTTTGCGAGATCCGCATATTGGACGCGCGCTGGCGCTGCTCCATGCTCGTCCAACCGGGGGCTGGACTGCAGAAGCCCTGGCTCTTGAAGTGGGCATGTCGCGCTCGGTATTTGCGGAGCGATTCACGGCATTGGTCGGACAGCCACCGATGCAATACCTGACGCTCTGGCGTATGCACGTGGCGGCTCAACACCTGCGCGAAGGTCGCGGCAATGTGGCGCAAATTGGCTTTGCAGTTGGCTACGAGTCTGAAGCCGCGTTCAGTCGCGCATTCAAACGCCAGTTCGGCACATCACCCGGCACTTGGCGCAGACAATCAGCATGAGAAGTTCCGGTGCCGATGGACACTCTGATCAAGCCAAGTAGCAAATGGTGCTTTCCTGGCAATGCGGACAGGGCTTCCTGAGGCGGCTCTTTGCGTGTGTAGCAGAAAGCAGGCCTGATCCGAACGTCCGTTATTGGCCGATTCTGTTGAGAAAGTCGGTTTTCCCAAAACGCTCGAATATTGATGGGTGAAAACACCTCTTTTGCACGCTGCCACGTGAAATCCGAGTCCTGAACCTTCTGCCCAATACACAGATTTCAACCTCAGGCGCGTACTTTTCTGCCGTGGAAATCGAAGCCGACTTTTTCAACAGAATCGACCGGTAGCTGTCGTGCGCGAAAGCCAGCGACCGGCCAATAGTAGACAAATGTTCGAAACAGACGGATCGCAACCGTCTCCGGTGTTATTCGGGCCGCATAGCCTGCTCAACTAACTGCCAGACCGGTCGCAGCCAGCTGTTTCATCCAGAGACCGGTTGTGCCCGAGTTTCTGCGCTTTACAAGCGCACCTCTCCTGCATCGGTCAGCAAATGTCGTCGCGAATGTCAGTCCGGCCGGGCTATACCCATTTGAACAGCTTGGATAGGCGGGTTGCAGCGAACCATGCCCAATGGCTGAGGCGCTTCAGTAAACGGACGCACTGGCCCAGGCGGTACCGTACAGCCCGTAGGACGCGACGCCTGTCAGCCGAAGGTCGCGCATCAATCAGGCATAGCTTGGTGGTGGCCAGGGCCACTTTTGCTCCGATCGCTACAGCGACGGCGAGGAAATACAGCCAACGATGATTCTTGGCTTTGTCATGTTGGCTGACCAACGCCGACAGCTGCTTCAAGTAAGGCTTGGCAGCGGCGAGCCGGGGGATGATGCATTCGCTGGCCAAGGCCACGGTGTGGCTGCCGATACCGTCGTCCACAAGACCCGGCGGACCATCAGGTTTGGCCAAGCAATAGTGGTGGGGGACATACTCACAGGTGCTGGAGAGCGGCGATGACTTCGAGAGGTCACTGGAAAAGTACTTCACAGGGCACAACCGTTGATTGTATTCGGCGATCTCTGTGCGAATGGCGATCACATCCTCATCGCTTACGGTCCTGCGACTCGCGGAGTAAAACCCTTTGGAATCATCCGGTGCGAATTCGATGAAGTAGCCGGCTTCGCCTTCCTTGATGTGTGTAAAGGTCCACTGCGAATAGCGGCTCCACTGGCACGACCTCAGGTCATCCAAGCCATTGGCCTTACAGTAGTCGTCGTAGCGCCTGATTTGGCCCAACAAGTAACCGCTGGCATCCTGGATGTTCGCCGTCGCCCCCTTCAGCAATGTGGCGTCTTCGTTGGCGCCGTTGTCCGCCACGAAAAACACCGCTGCGACCAAGGCCAGTGGGAACCAGAAGTGATCGTAGATCTGGCGGAAACGTTCGGTGAGGTTGAGGTTGTCATAGACAAGAACCATGACGACCCATCCGGTGATGGCGCATAGCATCAACAGGGGAATTAGCCCGACCTCGCTGCCCAGGTTCCCCACACCATGGATGGTGTAACGGGTGGGCAGGTAATTGATGATGGGGAATAGGCCTAGGCAGTTCAACACACCCGGCAGGAACAAGAGTGCGAAGAAGATGAGCAGGCCCCGCTTCTTGCCCACCGTATAGGCTGCTGCTGACAGCAAGGGAATCAGCAGCAGTGACAGCATCACCAGATAGCCCAGCGTGATCACCATAGCTTCATCGGGCGACCAGTAGCCGCCGATGATCTTTCCAGCGTCGTCACGCTCGGTGAAGCTCGATGACACGACGCCCAGGCCTTCCAAAATCTGGTGCAGGTTGTAGGCAGCGCCATGGAGGAACTTTGAATAAGGGTAGAAGAAACTCGCGATGGAAATTGACATCAATCTGAATCCTTGAATTCTCGGGTCATTCCTTGGTTAGGGACACTCTGAAAGTGAATCACCGAATCTGCTGAAATACGTTTTCACTTGCTATCCGAGATGTCTTGAAACGCACGGGGCCGCACAATCAGTCCGACACGGTGGCAACAAGTGTTCCGCTCACCAGCAGGCCAGATGTCTCTCGATCAACCTCGTCACCTCGGCTGCGTGAGTAAAGCCCAGACTGTGATCGGCGCCCGGGAAAACGTGTAGTTCCGCGCGGGGTAACAGTTGAGCAAGGCGCTGGCCGACGCGAACAGGGCTGATCGGATCAGAATCTCCCCAGAGGAGCAGGACTGGCATGCGCAACTCGACCAACCGGAGCGTGAGGTCGGTGTGGTCGTCGAGAAACCACCTCGGCAGTGTCGGGTTGGCGGCAGCAAAATCCGGGCGCCAGTCATGCGCGTCCAGAGCAGACATATCCACCCCGCCAGAGGTGACGGTCAGCGTCAGGTGTGTGATCAGCTCAGGTCGTTCAAGCGCTGCAAGCACAGCGACTATGCCGCCCATGGACTGCGCCACCAGCGCTGTGGGCCGGTCGATCTCGGCCAGCACGCGAGCCACCAGATCATCCATGCCAGTCACGCCAGGCAAGGGCGGAGTGTCTCCAAAACCGGGCCAGCCGATATGGACCTGCTGCGCCGGGTGGGCCAGGCGCTCAGCAACCGGATGCCAAAACCGGGTGTTGCCTGAGGCTCCGGGCAGGAAGAGGAGTTTGGCGGGGGATACGATCACAGGTTCGGTCCTTGAAGGTGGGATTGAAAGAGTCAGCAGGAGGGAAAAATGGATGCCACGAGGTTCGATGAGCACTTCGGAACGAGAGCCGCCGGTAGTGAAGGGCCGCTTGCGACCGATTCTGTTGAAAAAGTCGGTCCGGACACTAGCGTCAGGTTTCGGATTGATGGGTCGCCCAGTGTTTCATCTCTTCGGCAATGAAGTGGTTCACCAAGTCGCTGTACATCTTCTCGATGGCATCCGGGCTCAGGCCCTCGGCTTCGGCCCACTCGCGTCGTGTCGCCAGCATGGCCTTGAAACGCTCCGGAGCGCGCACCGAAGTCACCGAAGTCTTGAACTTCGAGGCGGCCAGCACATAGTGAAAACGCTTGCCCAACAGCTTGATAACGGCCTGATCAAGGGCGTCGATTTCGCGTCGGATATCTTCCATGCCCGCACACTCTGCAGGCTGCAACTGATTGATGACTTCCATGTAGGTAACTCCGTTTGTTGAAAAAGATCGTGGGCTCCAGGTTCTGATTTTACGACGGCTACGCAGCCTCGCGAACTCGGCCCGCTCTGATAAATTCGATGAGCGCTTTGAGGGCGGGTGGCACATGGCGCCGGCTGGAGTAATAAAGAAAGAATCGGCTTGGCGGTGCTTTCCACTCCTGGAGTATTTCTCTGAGATGCCCATTCTGGATATCGTCGCGCGCCAGTTCCTCATAGACATAGGCAATACCGGCGCCATCTTTCGCCGCCTGGATCATCAGCGCATCGTCTTCCAGAATCAGCGGGCCTGTGACGGACAACCGTATCGGTTGACCGTCGGCTTGATACTCCCAAGCGTAAAGTTTGCCACTGGGAAAACGCCTGGCAATGCACGCATGGTCGAGCAAGTCGCGGGGGACGTGCGCGGTTCCCTTTGCGGCCAGATAGGCATCCGCAGCAACGGTCACGAACGACTGGGGTGCGCCGACAGGGACTGCGATCATGTCACCGGCCAGGCTTTCACCAAAGCGGACTCCAGCGTCAAACCCCGCATTCACGATATCGGTCAATCCATCATCGGTGATCAGGTCCAACTGAATACGTGGATACCTGGCCACGAAGGGCGCGAGCACTTTTGCAAACACGATGCGAGCCGCCGGACGCGCCACGTTGAGGCGAAGTTTGCCAGCGGGCACTTCCTGCATCGAGGTCAATTGCGCCAATGCATCGTTAACCTGGTGCAGGGTTGGGACCAGCGTCGCCAATAGCTGCTGGCCAGCCTCGGTCGGGGTCACGCTACGAGTGGTTCGGTTCAGCAGTCTGATGCCCAAGCGTGCTTCCAACGCTCGCATTGCGTGACTCAACGCGGAAGCTGAAACGCCACGCTCGTCGGCGGCCTTGCGAAAGCTGCGATGGCGAGCGACGGCGGCAAAGGCGTCGAGTTCAGAGAGATCGGGGTGATAACTCATGAATGTTGCTCAGTAGTTCAAATGCGATAACCTATCTTATCGTCATGAGACCTCTGCCGGATACTTCCTCCATCATTGGTGGAGAGGTCGCTATGCAAAAGAATCGTCTTGGATCATCGGATTTTCTGATTTCGCCTATTGGCCTGGGGACATGGGCAATCGCCGGCACCGGCTGGGAGTACAGTTGGGGAGCGCAGGATGACAAGGACAGCCTGGGCGCACTTGAATATGCCGTCGAACGCGGCGTGAACTGGATTGATACCGCTGCAGTTTATGGCTTGGGCCATGCGGAGCAATTAGTGGGGCAGTTGCTGCAGCGGGTGCCGGCCTCACGTCGTCCTTTGGTGTTCACTAAAGGCAGCTTGGTCTGGGACCCGGCCACAAAGGCGATTTCGCACTCACTGGCCCCTCAATCCTTGCTCGCCGAGATCGACGCAAGCTTGCACCGGCTTCAAGTCGAGACGATCGATCTTTATCAGATCCACTGGCCTGCTTTTCCTGCCGATGCCAGCAGTGAAGGTATTGAAATGGCGCTTTCGGCTTTGGCAGCCGCGCGCGATCAAGGAAAGATTCGCGCTATCGGTGTATCGAATTTCGATGTCGCTCAACTCAAGCGGGCGCAGGCGGTGACAGAGATCGTTTCGCTCCAGCCACCGTACTCGGCCTTGATGCGGGACATCGAGAAGGACGTTCTGCCATTCTGTGAGCAGGTCGGGATGGGTGTCCTTGCCTATTCCACGCTTCAATCAGGGCTACTTTCCGGCAGCATGACGCGTGAACGCATCTCGCAGCTGCCCGAAGACGATTGGCGCAAGGCCCGAAGTGCTGACTTCCAGGAGCCTCGTTTGAGTGCGAACCTGGCATTGGTTGACGTCATGGCACGCATTGGAGAAAGGCACGGGGTGAGCGCTGCGGCGGTCGCCATCGCCTGGGTACTTCGCCAACCGGCAGTGACGGGCGCCATTGTCGGTGCCCGCCGTCCGGCACAAGTAGACGGACTGATTGCAGCCTCGGAGTTGCGTCTTAGCACCGCAGAAATCGACGAAATTCGACCGTTCCTGCCGGCGGGCATGGGAACAAATGTCCCTGGTGCCGCCTGACGCTATTGAGCAGAGGGTGAGCGTTCAGTTCTGTTATTGAATGCAGGCGTTCGATATCAGTTTTTGCACTCCGCCAACACCACATGGCAGGTAGTCGGCGTACCACCGGATTGACCGGCATAGCGTATGCAATTATCCATGGACTTTTGGCGAGCCATGTCCAGGGTGGAGCCCCAAGCCAGGCCGCCCTCGCCGGCAGTGGGTAGCGCTTTTGCATAGCAGCTTGAGCCGGCGCTTGAGGCCGAATAGCGGGCCGTGGAAGTTTTGCCCGCACATCCTGCAGTCAGCGCCAGGTTAATGGCGAGCAGGGAAGGGAGGATCCATGACGAGCATTGGCGCGCTGTTTTGCCGATCATCCCATGTTCCCCTGCATCAAGAGGCTGGAGGTGTGTTTGTGGTCGTGCTCTATTCAGATTAGACGGTGTTGCGCCTGCCTTGGCTAAAACGGCTCGTTAAATAAACGAGCCGTTGTTGTGACGGTGTTCATCGGGGCCAGTACACGGACATCAGATCACCTCAAAGGTGATCCGCGTCAATCACAGCCTTGGCGAACGCCTGCGGATCTTCCTGCGGCAGGTTGTGGCCGATGCCGCCGCTGATCAGCCGGAACTCGTATTGACCGGTGAAGCGCTTGGCGTAATCCTCGGGGTGTAGGGTGCGGCGCGCCGTTGGCATCGCCTTCAAGGGTGATGGTCGGCACGCTGATGGAAGGCGTCGTGGCCAGTTTCTGCTCGAGCGCATCGTATCGGGTCTCGCCCTGGACCAGGCCCAGCCGCCAGCGGTAGTTGAACACGGTGATGTCGACATGGTCGGGGTTGTCCAGCGCCTTGGCGCTGCGGTCGAAAGTGGCGTCATCGAACGCCCATTTCGGCGAAGCCAGTTGCCATATCAACTTGGCGAAGTCGTGGGTGTTTTTCTCGTACCCGGCGCGACCGCGATCGGTGGCGAAGTAAAACTGATACCACCACTGCAATTCAGCCTTGGGTGGTAGCGGGTTCTTGCCGGCCGCCTGATTGCCGATCAGATACCCGCTGACCGAGACCAGCGCCTTGACCCGTTCTGGCCATAGCGCCGAGACGATGTCGGCCGAGCGCGCGCCCCAATCATAACCACCGAGCACGGCTTGTTTGATCTTCAGCGCATCCATGAAGTCGATGACGTCACTGGCCAGTGCAGCCGGTTGGCCATTGCGAACGGTTTTATCGGACAGAAAATGCGTATCGCCATAGCCGCGTGCATACGGCATCAGCACTCGATAGCCCTTTGCAGCAAGCAAGGGGGCGACCTCGTCATAGCTGTGAATGTCGTATGGCCAGCCGTGCAGAAGAATCACCACCGGCCCGTCAGCCGGGCCCGTTTCGGCGTATGCCACGTTCAGCAGCCCGGCATTGACATGCTTGAGCGGGCCGAACGGGGAGGGTGTTGCATGAGTGGCGCCAGCATTGATCGCCGTTGGCTGCGTGGCTGCGGTCGTTTGTGTGTGGGCCGCACCGAGAACGCTGAACAGGGTAAACGCGAGGATCGGCGAGCCGACCAGGCGGTGGCGGGTTTTGCCGGTTTTGTTCCGCAGTGCCATCTTCATGTGATGTCTCCGTTGCAAGCCGTTGGCCAGGGGTTCTGGCTGAGCCCCTTGAAACCTTGCTTGCATTCGAACGCGGCGACGTATCTGGCCTGTGTCGAATCGCAGGCCAGGTGAAAAACCATGTATCAAGAGGCTGGTCAGACACACTGTGATACACAGCCGGGCGTACAGAGCCTATTTCTGGTTAACTACACCTCCTCAAATTATGGAGATGTGTAGATGGCCGAAGGAGTTTTGAAGTCGAAGCTGGTCAATTTTCTGGTGGCCGACGCCCAGTTGAATCACGACAACGTGGGCGATCTGTTCTCCATAGCCGGGAGTGGCAGTGTGGGCGCGTTGGCCGGGGTGCTGGAGGCCTTCAAGAACGCATACGGAGGGTTGTGGGTTGGTGGGAAGTTAGTGGTCACCGAAACCATGGTTCGCCTGAACGCCAATATCATGAACCGCCTCGTTCAGGATGGGACCCTGGATATTGAACTCCCATTGGCAATGATCCGAAAGGTCAGCGTTGAAGGTGGGTTTGTGACGAAGATCGTCCGTCTGGATACCGACGCTGGCAGCGTTAAATTTCGCTGTTACGGTGCGAAGGACGTCGCCTCGCTGATAGAGAAGTTGACCCTCTCGGCGGCCTCGATACCCGCCCGGGGGCCCTTGAAATTAAAGTTCAGCCACGTCGATGTTCTCGTCAAAGACCTCGAGGAAGCGTGCAAGTATTACGCTCGTGTCTTTAGCGCCAAAATTTCAAAGACACTTGATTGGCAGCGCGACGGTTTGCATGTGCGCTATGCGATCGTCAAGTTCGGAACGGAGCGCATTATGCTGGTGCAACCGATTACCGGAAATCTCAAGGCTCTGATGGACGCCAACGGCGAAGGCACAATCTACCGGCACTGTTATTCCACACCTGATATTGAGGCAGCCTACGACGAATTGATCGACGCAGGCGTCCAGCCGGAAAATGAGAACGGCCAGCCGCTGTCTCGCGATAATCTCCAGTCGCCAAGTGGGACACGCATACTCTGGTTACCGAAACGCTTCGGGCATTTTTCTATTGAGCTGCTTGAAGAGAAGGAGCTGGAGGCATTTATCAAGGATGCATTTGCCGAGGAGAGATGAGGGAGGACACTCGGCATTGCCACGCTGACTAGCCGATTGGTCTTGGCTCCACGCTATAGCGAGCGGATGTCGAGACCGACCCCATAATCTCGTCGATAAAGGGGGCCTTCCGTGCCAGGTATTCACCTATGCCGCCGGTGTTGTTTGCTTCCAGTTCAAGCTTCAAGTCTTGATACCGCTGGCGAAGCACAGGGTTGCTCCTGAGCAAATCACGAAAGCGGAGCATTCTTTCGATTTGACCGTGGCCGGTGATACAAACGTGGGCCTTGTGTGTCCGCACACCATCAACATCGCGACGATAAAAATGGTGTCCTGCCGACAGATCGCTTCCCCGTGCATACCCTAGCCCACGCATGACAGTGTCTCGGAGGGATTCGTTTCGATGCTGCGCAACCTCGACCAGGAGGTCGATCTCTGGTTTGGCGGCGAGCTCGGGAACGGCGGTGCTTCCGACATGATGAATGGCTACAAGCTCAGTGCCGAACGCCTTCGCGATCTGCTCTTTGGCGTTAAGGAAGAGCGTGGGCCATCGACTGTCGTAGAGGGAAATCTTGCTGGTTAGCGCCATGGTACTTTTTCCTTGTGTCCGCGGGCCTGGTGATACGGACACTCCAAGCGTGCGCGCTCTACACGCCGCCATACAGCATCCATGCGAGGGCGGGATGTTAGCGCTTCCAATATGCAGCAGCTATCAAAGTTGGGAGACCGGGGATTTGGCTGCTGACGCACCGACCCAGCGTAATTGCCTTGAGCACCCAATACCCGACTCGGTAGCAGATGACGCCGAGCACAACCTCCATGAGCATTTTCACGGCACTTCCTTCGGCTGCTTTTTTGACTGAGTCTGGCAGAGGTTGAGGGAAATAAAATGTCAGATTTCGACCGGTTGAATCCACAACCCAAAGCGGCCATTCGCAATCAACAGGGCACTTACCATCGAATAGCCGTCAGCTTGTTTAAATCGTTGGCGACTCAGACATCTCCACCAGCAGTTGCCCAAATGCATTGGCCGCAGGGGTCTTTCCTGTGACACTCCATATCAGTCTGAAATTAGCATCCACCAGCGGTGGCAGGCCATGTTGACCGTCAATCACCACCATGCCGGGCTCTAGATCTCCCAGCGGTAGAGCGGTGACGGCAAGTCCGGCCAATACCGCCGCTCGCAGTCCTTGTTGACTTGGAGAGGTAAAGGCAACTCGCCAATCCACGGTGGAGCTCGCCAGTGCCTCTACGGCCACTTGCCGGTGCATGCAGGGCGCTGGTGCAAACGCCAGCGGTAAAGGGGTGTCGCCGGTAAAGTCGAAACTCTGCGCCGCGGCCCAGACAAACCGGGTTTCGCGCAGCACGGTACCGCTGGCCTGACCGCCCGGCAATGCCATGACCACGGCCAGATCGAGCCCATCGGCATCGACCTGCGCGCGCAGATCAAGGTAGGTGCCAACGGTTACATCCAGACGTACTGCGGGAAATTGTCTGGCGAACCGAGTCAATAACGGCGGCAGGCCGTCGCCGATAAAGTTTTCTGGCACACCGAAGCGCACGGTTCCGGATACCGATGACGTTTCGAAACGCCGTGAGAGGGCGTCTTGCGCGTCGAGGACATGTTCGGCATGACGCAGAAAATCTTCGCCATCTTCTGTCAGCGTCAAACGTCGGGTGGTGCGCACCAGTAGGGTGGTGCCGGCCTGTTCTTCCAGGCGCCGGATCTGATGACTGATCGCTGACTGGCTCAAGTGCAGCCGTTCTGCGGCACGAGTGAAACTACCGGTTTCCTTGATCGCGACAAAAGCACGCAACAGAGCTGGATCGAAGTCCATTTAGTCAACTCATGATGAATATTAATAAAACTTACGAAATTAAATCATTTCTGTCATTTTTTAATTACTTCCAGAATGCGGCTGGTCACTTGGAGTTATGTCGGGTGACGCTGGTGAGGCTATCGCGCCAACTCCCCTGAGGGGGCAGGGTCGTCTTGCCAGTGCCCATCAACTTGATCTGGAAGATCACGATGCTGTTCTCTTCTTCGCAAAAGGATGTTTTCACAATAGCCGCCGTTTGCTTGGCCTCGCTGATGTTCGGCCTGGAAATCTCGAGTGTGCCGGTAATCTTGCCTACGCTTGAATCGGTTCTGCGTAGCGATTTCAAAGATATGCAGTGGATAATGAATGCCTACACCATCGCCTGCACCACGGTGCTGATGGCCACCGGCACACTGGCGGATCGATATGGGCGCAAGCGAGTGTTCATCATTAGCCTGGTACTTTTCGGCATTACCTCACTGAGCTGTGGATGGGCACAAAGCACCAGTGTGTTGATCGCAAGCCGATTCCTGCAAGGTATGTCCGGTGGTGCCATGCTGATTTGTCAGGTGGCAGTGCTGTCTCACCGATTCCAGTCGGGAGATGCGCGCGGCAAAGCTTTCAGTGCCTGGGGGATCGTGTTCGGCATCGGTCTGGGGTTCGGTCCGATTATCGGCGCAGCTATCGTGGCGTTGTCGAGCTGGGAATGGGTCTTCCTGGTGCATGCGCCAATTGCCGTGCTCGCGCTGGTGCTGGTCATCGCCGGTGTCGATGAGTCACGCGATCCGCAGCGTCGCAGGCTGGATGTGCTGGGCATTATTTCGCTATCGCTGGCAGTGTTGGGTCTTTCCTGGTTCATCACTCAGGGAGCGGGGCTGGGCTTCTCCAGTGGTTCGGCCATCGCCAGCCTGGTTGTGGCAATGGTCAGCTTCGTTGTCTTTGTCATCGCACAGCGACGCTATGTCGATCCCATGTTCGACTTCTCGGTATTTCGCATCCGCCGCTTCTCGGGTGCCTTGCTAGGGTCGGCAGGCATGAACTTCAGCTTCTGGCCATTCATGATCTACCTGCCTCTGTACTTTCAAAATAGCCTGGGCTACGCCAGTGTCGGCACCGGTCTGGCACTGCTGGCGTATACGCTGCCAACGCTGGTTATCCCTCCGTTGGGCGAACGGCTGGCGCTGCGTTATCGACCTGACGTGGTGATTCCCGCAGGCTTGTTCACCATAGGTCTGGGCTTCCTGCTGATGAAATGGGGCAGCAGTGTCACGCATGCCAGCTGGCTGACGATGCTTCCTGGCTGCTTGATCGCAGGGATCGGACTGGGGTTGACCAATACGCCTGTCACCAATACCACCACAGGATCGGTGCCCAGTGAGCGTGCAGGCATGGCATCGGGCATCGATATCAGCGCTCGTATGATCAGCCTTGCAATCAATATCGCGCTGATGGGATTCATCTTGGTGGAAGGCATCCTGTCTTCCCTGCGCGACCAGTTATCTGGCTCGTCCGATGATGTGCAGTTGAGGTTGCTGGCGGAGAATATTTCAGCCGGCAACTCCGCTGTGTTGGCGCAGACTGGCCAAGACACTACTATTGCGGTCGATGTTGCCAACGCAGCTTTGGCCCATGGATTTGGCTGGGTCATGCTGTATGGGGGTATTGCGGCATGGGTGCTAGTGGCGGCGAGCTGGGTGGTCTTTCGTCCGAACAAAGCTCGTTGATTCTCAGCAGTGACCATCATCCGAAGGACTGCTTTTGGCCGATGTCTGCCTGTTGCGAAAGGCTGCAACCCTGAGCGGACACTCGTCAATGTCTGTCAGGGGCGAAAGCTGCTTGCTCCGCTATTGCAGCGGCACATACACATCAGTTTGCCATTGATCCTGCGGCGTCTCGGGATAGACGCTCAGGTAATTGAAGAACAGCGGGTGGTCACGAAGCTCTTCTCCACTGGCAGGAAGCCAATCGCGGTAAATCGGATAGATCGTTTCGCCGATGTGATCCGGTGACCCCACGTGTCGCACCACGATGCAGCGACCGCCAGGAATGACGATCTCGCGCACACCGAACTCATTCGGCGCCACTGCCTCGTGAATCTCGCCGCAGATTGCGAAGCGGAATGCTTGTGGAGGTGTCGTATCGGGATTGCCATAGGGAATACCGAAGGTGCGACTCGATGCCACTGGCGACTGTCCGCTCTGCATACGCCACTCGATGAACGTGCGCACGCTCTCATTGACGAGCCTGGCGGGTCCGCAGTGTTCAAGCGCTGCTACCCTGATTTCAGGGAATTCCACGATTCGTACTTGCATGATGATAGTCCTGGAAAAGTGAGGGATTGCGAATACCGCATTCCAGACCTGCCAGTTCGGTTCCTTCATGAACGCACTCGGCGTCATACCGAACGCCCGCCTGAACGCCCTGCAAAATGCCTCGGGGCTTTCAAAGCCGGCACCGAGTGCGGCGTCCAGTACCGAGGAATCAGCGAGGGCGGCCAGGCGATGCGCCGCGCGTCGTAGCCGCATCAGTTGCACATAACGTGAGACAGGCACGCCTGCGAACGCGGTGAATTGTCGATGGAAGTGAAACACCGAAAAGTTCGCCACATGACTCAACGTCTTCACCGACAGGTCACCTTCGAGATTGGCATCAATGTAGGCGAGTACGGCGTTGAAGCGTTTTGTGTAAGCGAAGTTGCTCGGCATGTCAGACACTGGGAAAAGGTTCCTGGAGGTACGGTCGGCAATAGAGTCGACTATATCGGCGTGAGCGCGCCTAGCCGCGTTTGCTCAAGGTACGTTTTGGGTTGGTGAATTCACAACCCAAAGCGGACAGACCGACCCAGTCTTGAGCCGATCTATCAATGCCGGTTAAAAATGCCAGTCCTCAGCGCGAACGACGCGACAGAATGGACCCGCCAGGGTCGCATTGTGATGAGCGATGATATTTTCGGCCGTCAACACAGGGGTATCGGAGCAGGTATGACCATCGGCGATCAGCACTGCATCGAATCCAAGATCGCGTGCGGCGCGGCAGGTGCTGTCGACACAATACTGGGTCTTCATTCCGGCAATAACCACACCCTGAGATTCACAAGCTTTCAGCCGATCGGCCAGGTCAGTCATGGCGAAAGCGTTGGGTCGGTTTTTTTCGAAGATTACTTCGTCGCCTTGTAGCAGCAGTTCCGACACCAGTTGCGTCAACGGGCTCGCAGGTTCGATGGGCGAGCCAGGTGGACCGACGTGGCGAGCAAGGAAGATTGGCGCGCCAGCCGTGCGGGCCTTGCTCAACAGGTTATTCAAAGTGTTCAGCAGCGCTTCGCCAGCCCATGGTTTATCCGGACCATGAAACAATCCAACCTGCATATCGAGAATCAACAGTGCGTACATAGTGCTTTCCTTGCGTTTGGACCAGCGACACAAGGGCAAAAGAAAAGGCCCTGTCCATCGCTGGCGGGCCTTTGAAGTTCGTGCGTTATTGGCTCACGACACCTCTCACGACCCGCCTTGGGCGGTCGTGGTCGTGGTGGTCGAGGCAATGCGTGGCTGATTCATAAAATGGACAGTATCTGCACGGTGCCTGGTTGGCAAGTCGGTGTGACCTGCGCGGCGGCTATTGCTTGGATTGATCGTTGAGGTGCGCATCTCAATAGAAGCGATCTTCCTGCTTCATGGCAAAAATGCGGCTGATTGTTCTGAACGAGATGCCAAGAAACAACAAGGCCAGCAACACTCCGCCAGTCATGATGAAAAAGCCGGGGCGGTAGGTGTGTAGCTCGGTTGTGATACTACTTACTCGCGGGAACCAGCGTGAATAAAGCAGCGAAATATCCTGACCCACTTCATATTGGGAGTGTTCGTCATAACGCTGGTCCTGGTATTCGCCTTCGTGAACTTGGCGGTCGTGATCGACATATTGGTAGCGAATTATTTTGACCATGCTGTTTCTAGGGATATCTTCCAGCTGCGTCACTGTGCCTGTGACCTCAGCCGCGCTCAATTGGATGATCGCATAGATGGATCCTTGGTGCCGTGCCATGGCGGCCAGTGATAGCAGCACACAGCAAGCAATGCTTAGCAGGATTACTCGGTTGTATAGGTGATCTTTTTCTGCTTCGCGTGGGTAAAACATCTTATGGTCCTTCGCATGAGGGCATTCAGCAACCGTGTCGGCGACCAAACCGATTACTTGAGGCACTTCAGCGTTTATGGCCATTTGCGGAAATTTCGGCAGCGGGGGGAGACGGCGTGTCCTCGGATCGCACGGAGAGGGACTGAGCGTGCATGAGACACCGTATATCCAGTCCGATCGCAATCACTGAGTGAGTACTTCTGATCGACCGTTGCTGTTGTTGTGAGGGCGGCAATCGCCCCAAACAGCCGTCGAGAAGAGACCCGATAGGGATACGCTAAAGTTATGTGGGTCGTCGATCAATAGTGACCTACTGTTCGTGCTGCTTCCGTCCCTGGAGGGCCTAATGCCGCCCATCACCACGCGCCCGGTGGCGCTGTTTGCTCTTTGCCTGACTCTTGTAGTACCCGCCCAAACCAACGCCTGCCCACCTGGCGAGAAACAAGTGTGCCTGGACGGCTGCATCTGCCTGCCAGATCTGGGGCAGATGCCCGATGGCATCTACCAGATCGCGGCACCTGCCCTGGCTCTATGGTTGACCCAAGCCCGTGCTGAAGCAGCCAGCGCCGACATCCAACCCATCCCACTGCACATCCGGGAACAACTGCTGCGTTGGTACGACCCCAGCGTCCTCGATGTCGCGCGCTACAAGGTTAGCGACAACGGCCAATTCAGCGCCGCCACTGCCATGCTGCAAAACCCCGATGTCGGTGCCGTGACGCTGATCGACATCATCCTCTTCCGGGACGCTCAAACCGCAGAACAGAACATCGCGCTCTGGGCTCACGAACTAAAGCATGTGCAGCAGTTTCAGGAATGGGGGGTAGAAGGATTTGCCCAGCGGTATACACAAGATTTCAATGCTGTGGAGGCGCCGGCTTATGCCATACAGGCTGAGGTCAGACGGTTGGGCAATTCCACCCCTTGATCCCTAGGCTGCACAGGGATGCCCATTCAGCACTGACACACCAGAAACAAAGCAGCCGACAGACCCTTCAAGCCCGCCAATCAACGCGTGCGATGGCGGGTGAGCAGTACCTGTACTTTCCCTGAACCTAAGGCTAGCGCCAGTAGAACCAGCAAGATCAAGGCCCAATTAGAGGGGCTTGGGTGTTGGCCGAGGATGACCATTGAGCTGACGATGCCAAATACCGGAATCAACAGCGATAACGGTGCCACGCGCGACACTGGGTATTCACGCAACAGCAGGTTCCACCCCCAGTAACTGAAATGTGTCGCTGCGTAGACCTGGAAAGCGAGTGAAAAAAGCGTCATTGCATTGAGCTGCGAAGGTAGCGCCTTGAAGGGGGCCGAGCCATGCAGCAGCCACGTCAACAGCAAGAGCGGGATGGGTGGAAACAAGCTGGCCCATACCACGAAGGCGAAGATCTCACGTACCTTGGATACTTTGATGACAACGTTGCCAATGCTCCATGCCAATGCGCTGCCAATTACGAGTGCAAAACCTGCCCTCGACGCATCGCCGGGACTGCACAGTACCATCCCCCCCAACCCTACGGCCGCCAGCAAGCTGCCAACCAATTGAGGCTGACCCAGGCGTTCTCCGAAAAAGAGCACACCCCAGCCCAGCGTGAAGAATGCGCTGAGCTGGATCAACAGCGATGCGCTACCAGGTGGCACACCCCAAGCGATCCCCTGGTTGATCAAGGCCCACATGGCTACGCCAAAGATCAGCCCGTAGGCCGCCAACCACCGGAATGCAACGCGTGGACGCCCCACGAAAAATACCCAAGGCAAGGCGGCGAGCGTGAAACGCAACGCTGTCAACAACAGCGGGTCGATGCCGGCAAGCCCAAGTTTGGTCACGGGAAAGTTCAATCCCCAGACGGCCGTTACCAGCACGGCTAGTACAAGATGCTTCTTCTGCATGGTCAGTCTTTTCCCAGAGCCGAGCGGAAATGCTCGTGCCTGAAGAAATATGCAAGCAATCGACTTGGCCCGCTTTCAGTCACAGGCCAACTTTCATTAGAATCGGGCCATGCGAGAAATAACCATACCTCCCTACCAGAACACATCGCGCGATGCTGTCGTGACCGCACATGACTATGCGGACGGAACGCTGTTCCCGGTACACAACCATCAGCGTGGACAGTTCGCGTATGCCGCAAGGGGGGTCATTACCGTGTTTACCGATGACGGCAACTGGGTCGTTCCGCCCCAACGCGGCATATGGGTCCCGGCGCAGCTCCCCCACGCCATGCAGATGCGTGGCCCTGTCACCATGCACAACACCTATATCCGCAAACAAGCTGCACAGCGACTCGGGCTACCGGGACAATGTCAGGTATTGGACGTGTCGCCGCTGTTGC
The DNA here is from genome assembly GCF_024749285.1 of Pseudomonas sp. B21-015. NCBI lineage: Bacteria > Pseudomonadati > Pseudomonadota > Gammaproteobacteria > Pseudomonadales > Pseudomonadaceae > Pseudomonas > Pseudomonas sp. B21-015. The sequence goes on along the minus strand of NZ_CP087196.1, from coordinate 3,911,269 downwards.
GGCATTTGCTGTTGAAGGCAATGGATGTACCCGCGCACTATTCCACCCAAGGACGAGATGGCCATTTGATGGGATTGCTGCTGCATGAAATTGCCGGGATGCCTGCGCTTTCGCTCAATGCCCCGTTGCCAGCGGAGCCACGTCTTGCAATTGTGTGCCGCGAGTTCCTGGCCCTGCCTTCGCTGGAAATTGGTATCGACGAAATGGCTCAGCGCGCGGGGATGAGCCGCCGTACCTTTACCCGACAGTTTCGATTGCACACAGGCATCAGTTACATCGAATGGCGACAACAAGCCTGCCTGCTCGCAGCGATTGTTCGGCTCGGAAAAGGTCAGTCGGTCACACAGGTTGCAATGGTGTTGGGTTATAGCAGTTCAAGTGCATTCGCGACGGTTTTCAAGCGCTTGCTGGGAGAAGTACCCAGTCGATACTTCGCAGATCAACAGGCCTAGGAGTCTTGGGGTGAGGCCGTTTTCGGCCCAGGCCGTGTAAAAACGCATTCGTCACTTTGAAGTCAGCGTTGCTACGTGAAATCTGACGTCGACCGTTTGGTAAGTAGACCTGAAATTTGCGAAGGGACGCGATTTTTGGGCTGTGTTAAGTCAGTCCGGTTCACCTCACGGGCAGCTATTGGCCGATTCTGTTGAAAAAGTCGGATTTCAGCTCGTCTGAACTCAGGCACGACCACCACCGGAGAACCTACTCACCACATTGAGTGGTTTTTCGGCCCTTCGTTGTAGTGGTCAACTAATCCCGGACACGACGTTAAGTTTTTTCTCGGCCTGAGCTGGGGCCAGCCCATCGTTGAACTGGTGCGGTCGAATCCAGTTGTACCGATGCATCAGATAATGACTGATGTCTCGATGCGCTTCTTGAGCCGTCATGTAGCCCACGGTCGGTATCCATTCAGTTTTCAAGCTGCGAAAAACGCGCTCCATCGGCGCATTATCCCAACAGTTTCCACGACGGCTCATGCTCTGGCGCATGCGGTAACGCCAGAGCCGTTGGCGAAACTGGCGGCTGCCATATTGCGAGCCCTGATCCGAGTGAAACAGAAGTCCTTGAGGCCTGCCACGCTGTTCGTAAGCCATGTCCAACGCCTTGATGACCAGATCCGCATCCGGCTTGTTCGACAGCGCCCAGCCCACCACTCGGCGCGCGTAAAGATCCATAACGACAGCCAGGTAATGCCATTTCCCTTGAGCCCAGATGTAGGTGATGTCGCCACACCAGACCTGATTCGGCGCCGGCACATCAAACTTTCGATTCAAGATGTTCGGAATGTCAGGCCGTTCAACCGTCGCTTGTTTGTAGGCATGTGATCCAGGTTGTTTGCTGACCAACTCCAGTTCCCGCATCAGGCCTCGCACCTTGAACCGCCCAATTTGCTCGCCGTCTTCCTGCATCATCGACACGATGCTGCGGCTACCGGCGGCGCTTCGACTTTGCGTAAACAGTTCGTTAACCCGGCTGCGCAACCGCAGCCGCTCAACGTCTGGAGTTCGGCGCCTGAGGCGGTGGGCGTAGTAACACGAACGAGTGACATCAAAGACTGCGCAAAGCCAATCAACCGGCTCTTGGGGGCTCAGTTGATCAATCAGCGCGTGCGCTCGTGCTCTTCCGACATCAAGAGCGCGGTAGCCTTTTTTAAAATGGATTTCTCCCGTTCAAGGCGAGCGATTCGAGCTTCCAATTCCTGGATTTTCTGCTGCTCAGGCGTCAGCGCCTTACTCTGCGGAGTCACGCCGCTGCGCTCCTGCTGGAGTTGATTAACCCAGCGACGCAACGCGGACTCGACCACCCCAAGCGAGCGGCTGGCTTCGATATGGCTATAGCCTTGATCGAGCACGAGGCCTGCGGCCTCGCGTTTGAATTCAGCGGAAAAGGAACGACGTTGTTTGGTCATCAGACACCTCTATCTGGCGAGCATTCTCGCCTAAATGGGTGTCCGGTTTCATTAGACCACTACACGTTGATCTTTGCTGCTCTGTTAGTGGGTTAGTTTGAGGTTTTTTGCTGCGTGCAGACGCACCTATCCCGTAGAAGGTGGCCCTTGAGATGCAAGTTTGGCCAGACGTCGCAGGTTCTGTACCGCGGCCGCCAGCGTGAACTCATCAGATGCGCCACTCATGCCACGTAGCCGCAGGCGATCCAATTTCAGGATGCGCTTGAGGTGGGCAAACAACATTTCGACCTTTTTACGTTCGTGGCGAGAGCGCTGATACGCCGGCGTTGCTGCAATGCGCCGAGCCACATCGCGAGCGGCTTCATGGACGCTACGAGCGATCTTTCGGAATGCAGTGTTCGGGCAGCACTTGGCTTTCATCGGACACGTAGCGCAGTCGGTCTGCCGGGATCGGAAGATGATGGTGTTGGCTTTGGTGACGTGTGAACGCTCGTTCTTGAAGGCTCGCCATTCGCTGCGCAGTGGGTTGCCGGCCGGGCAGCGGTATTCCTCGGCCTCTTCATTCCAGTGGAAATCGTTACTCGAAAAGCTGTCGTTCTTGCGCTCGGTTTTGTCCCACACCGGCACATGCGGCTCGATGTCTTTTTCCTCCACCATCCAGGCCAGCATCGGCGCGGTACCGTAAGCGGTGTCGCCAATGAGGCGTTCCGGTTTGATGTCGAACTGCGCCTCGACCCGGTCGATCATGATCTTGGTGCTCTCGACCTCGGCCGTGCGATGAGCCGGTGTGGGTTCCACATCCACGATGACACCGTGCTCGGTATCGATCAGATAATTCGTGGAGTAAGCGTAGAACGCTGGGCCACCTGGAGCAGCGGTCCAGCGGGCTTGAGGATCAGTCAGCGACAGGCGCTTCGGTAGCGTTTCGGCCAGAGCCTCTTCATCAAGCGCCTCAAGATACTCACGCACGGCGCGGGTGCTCAGGGCCGGATCGCTCCAGTTGACCTGTTCATCACCCGGTACACCGCGCTGCCGGCAGGCATCCGCTTTGATGATGCTGGCGTCCACGGCAAAGCCTTCACCTTTGACCAAGCCTGCATCCATGCAACGACGTAGCACTTCATTGAACAGCCAGCGAAAGAGATCGCTGTCCCGAAAACGGCCGTGTCTATTTTTGGAAAAGGTCGAGTGATTGGGGACTTCATCTTCAAGGCTTAACCGGCAGAACCAGCGATACGCCAGGTTCAGATGGGCCTCTTCGCACAACCGCCGCTCTGAGCGAATGCCGTAGCAATAGCCGACGATCAGCATGCGGATCATCAGTTCAGGGTCAATCGACGGACGCCCGATCGGGCTATAAAAATCGGCGAGGTAATGGCGCAGGTCGCTCAGATCAAGACACTGATCAATGCTGCGCAGAAGGTGATTGGCTGGGATGTGATCTTCAAGGTTGAACGAGTAAAACAGCCGTTCCTGCCCACTCGATAACTGTCCCATCATGCTGCGTGCTTCCCTGCTGGCCAATGTAGAGATTTTGCCGGAGGCCAGATAGGGGAGCTACTTTTTCAACAGAATCGGCCGATTTCTGCCTGTCGCCACTGGCAGCTATGGGTCCAGAGTGTGTAAAAACGCAGGCACCGTTTTGTAGTCTGCGCTGCTACACGAAATCTGCCAGCGTTTGGCTAATCAGCAGAGCTGAGATTTGCATAGGCGCGTGATTTTAGCTCCCAATTAGGCCACCAAAGCTGCTCGAAAACGTTTTTACACAGCCTCGGTCGATTGCGGCCCTTCGCGGCAATCGGCCAGAAGTGGTCATTGCGGATATGCGCCTCACATTTTGTGATCGCTGAAGTTTGGCCAAACAATGGCAGTAAAGCGACAGTGCAGTTTTTCGAGTGAAAACCTGGCTCAGTTTCACGCCGTCTCTCAGGGAGTTTCGGAGATATTGAGCCGCACCGTGAACCAGTATCGACGGAATTACTCAGCCATGATCGCCTGATACTGCTTCTGGTACTCGGCATAGGGTAGGTGTTGATCCATCAATGCTTTCACACGCGCTTCCTTGTACTGAGCGGGAGTCATCATACCAACCGGAACCGACGTGAGCGTTGGAGCTGAGGCCTGGTTAGCTGGTGTGATGTTACCGATGCATTGATATTTGACGATCATCTGGCCTGCAGTGCAATTACCCCAGCCGTCTCGGGCCTGGCAGTTCTGAGTTTTCCCACCGAAGGGTTCGGCGCGGTTGTAACCCCAAACCGCACATTTGCTGTTTGCAATTGACTCAGCTTGCTTATAGTCAACGACCGGTGTCTCAAAGGGCTTGAAGTCGTAAGCCATGTCGATCGAGCCGTCCGCTCTGCTCCCGCCGGTTGCGTAGAAGTCTTTACGGCTGGAGCAGCCCGTTGCAACAACTGCCAGCATGACTAGAAAAAGTAACTTACGCATAGAGGGAATCCTTTTCAGATACAAGAAGCACGATGGTAGCAATGAGCCTTGCCGCTGGGCTGGCATTGAGCCTGCTTTTAGCCAGATGTTGGCCATCCGTTTAGCCCCCAGGTCCACTCCAACTCCTGCGGCGACTGCGGCTCGGAGACGGTATCGCTAGCGGTCGGGGCCATGCCCAAAGAGGTCGCGTGGAGCAAGGCACCAGTGGCACGCTTTCAGTTTCGTAGAGTTCCTAGATCAGTGCTTGATGCACTACCTGTGGGAACCTTAGTCCGCATGAAACAGAACGGTTAGGATTTTTTTGTCGGACGCTAGGAGTTTTTTGCAGGTAATACCTGGACGTTTTCAGCCTGTCGCGACTGATCGGGGTTGGCTCGAAAGCCACGATTCAGATGAGGCCGCTGTCGACCACGGTGCAGCCATTTGAGGAGCTACCCGGACGATACAACTCTTGGAGTGTGAGGGTACTGGTGTCCATACCTGTGAACCACTTTATGCACTGAATGGGCTTGGAATTACATACAACATCGTAGGTTGGTACAAGGTAATTTCATCCGCCTTGACCGCTTCTGGTCGACTCCTGCCTGTCGTGACCGGCAGAGAGCGGCCAGAAGCGGACGCTCCCCATTGTTGCTTTTAACCCATAACTGCGCTTTGCTTCTGCGGGCGACGGGTGCACATTTTCTATCTTAGAGTACGCTTAGTATTGGTTCGCTTCGTAGCCAAGAATCAAACACCGTAACTGCTACAAATGAGGGCTCCCTTCGTTGCAGAGGGCTGCCTCCGGGAGCAGCTGAACGTCAGCGTTAGACGTCATGAGCACTTCATTCGTCTCTGCATAAACTCAGGAGAACTCTATGGACTGGATTGAGAGCCTTCAGAAGATCGCACCTTGGATGGGATCACTACCCCTAATACACAAGTCCGTACTGACGGCCATCGTACTCGGAATCAGCTTGTTCACTCTTCTGCTCATCTGGCTGCCGGTACCATCACCAAAGCCCGCAGACGGAGGCACGGCCCTGAGCATCGTTGTGAACTCTTCGGGTGCAGCAGTGGAGGCAGTAAAGAAGCTTTCGTCAATGCTGGACAGCTCGACAACGAGAGAGTCTCTGGAACGAAGAGTTGAAAAGCAGGCTCTAAAGAGAGTCATTGCCGATTTGGTTAAAATAGAGCAATCGCAGGCGCCGCTGCCGTGGTTGCTTAGAACTTACGTAGATAACAATGATCCGAGTGATTGGAATCAGGTGAAAACTGTAATTTCAACGAATGCTCCCGTCGTGTCAGAGCTAGTTGAAGTCTTGCGAAGCTTCGACGGAGACTTGATATATAAGGATATTGACACTTACAAGCAGCTCACTTTTATGGTGAATGCTCGGGCAGGTTTATATGGGACACTATCTCAAGCAGAGCCGCCCAAATCAGACTCTGAAAAGAAGCAGTTACTCCAGATCGCCGACAACTTCGATACTTTGATTGCCCAGATGAAAGTTGTTCAGAATAAGCTAAGCACCTATCTTAAAAGTGAGTAAACAGCCCCTCACTTGACGATTGCTGCCTGTCGTGACGGACAGCAATCGGCCAAAAGTGGACGGTGGACACGGCGATGGCAAATGAGTAGTGTCACGGATGCTGCTTTCGACTCTAGAGGGCAGCAGGGCTTACCGTCATCCATGTCGCGTTTCTCCCTGAGCAATGTCGCATTTACCGCGACCACCTCTAAGCTAGAGAAGGACTTACAGGACGACAAGGAACGTTATACGACACACCATCGCGACAAGAATCGTGACATGGCATGTCACCTAATAGTAGTTATACACTTGCAAGGAATCGCAATGATCACCATCTATGGAATTGACTACAATTTAAATGCCAAAAAAGAACAGATGTCCGATGTGCTACATAATTGCATGACTACTGTTCTTGGGTTGCCCGAAGACAAGCGTGCTCACCGTTTCGTCCCGCTAGATAAAACTAATTTTTATTACCCCGGCGGTAGATCTGAAAAATACACAGTAATCGAAATAAGCATGATTTCTGGGCGAACGGAAGAAACAAAAAAGAAGCTCATAAAGCAAATATTTACAGCCTTTGAGCGAAACTTGGCTATAAATCCGGTTGACGTTGAAATCACAATATTTGAGCAGCCAAGTCATTGCTGGGGATTCCGAGGGATCACAGGCGATGAGGCAACCTTGAGTTACAGGGTTAACGTATAATAAGCGGTTCAAGCCGTTCGCTTCGCTCTCTGGGGCCGCGTACCGCGGTTCCTTAACCTAAACGTTAGGCAGTCATGAATATTGTAGGTGTCCGGCAACATGCCTTCTTGAGGCCGTCGCTTAATGATCAATTGCACTTGACCACCCGTTCGCATTTAACTAACCCAGCGGTTGCATCGGACTTCAACGCTCAGTAAACAGCACCGGCAGAGGACGACCCAAAGCTGACCGTGGCGACAGGCAACAATCGGCCCAGAGTGTGTAAAAACGCCTTCGCAAACACTTGCTATGGTTTCTGAGGATTTCATGAATCGCCGGATAAACAGGTCTCACTGACCGATCCAGACGCCCGTTCCATGATGACGCGCGGCACAGGAATCGTCGGCTACAACGTGCAGACAGCGGTCGATACTCAGCACCATTTGATCGTTGCACATGAGGCGACCAACGTCGGTTCTGACCGCGATCAACTCAGTTCAATGGCCAAGCAGGCCCGCGAGGCGATAGCGTCAGAAACGTTGTCGGTGGTGGCGGACCGAGGTTATTTCAAAGCGAACAAATCCTGGCTTGTCACGATGCAGGCATCACCGCCTATGTGCCCAAACTGATGACCTCTGGAGCCAAGGCTGACGGGCGTTTCAATAACGATGCCTTCGTCTATGACGCGGCCAAAAACGAATACATTTGCCCGGCTGGAGAGGCACTGATCTGGCACTACTCCTACGTTGAAAAAGGCCTGAAGTTGCATCGTTACTGGAGTTCGAAATGCCAGGGCTGCGCGTTGAAATTGCAGTGCACACCGAGCACGGAACGACGAGTTCGACGCTGGGAGCATGAAGACGTATTGGAGGAGATGCAGCTTCGGCTGAGCAAAGCACCAGAGATGATGCGAGTCCGAAAACGGACGGTTGAGCATCCCTTCGGGACGCTCAAACAATGGATGGGTGCGACGCACTTCCTGACGCGGAAGCTGGCTGGGGTGAGTGCGGAGATGAGCTTGAATGTGCTCGCCTACAACCTGAAACGGGTCATGAAAATCATCGGTACGCATCACTTGATGAAGGCGCTAACGGCCTAAAAACCGGCCTGTTTTTACGTGTCCCGATGATCTGGCGCGTTGCTGGGGTGGTTTAGCTCATCAGGAAGGGACATCGTGCCTTGATCAGGCTACGAAGCCGGACAGCCACTCAGCCTTGAAGATCGAAACGGGATCTAGCGTTTTTACACACTCTGGCCCCATAGCTGCCTTTCGTCATTCTTTCAATGAATACTGTATTTATGTACAGTATCTATTTCATTTTGAGAGAAAGCCATGCTTAAAGGTAGTTGCTGCTGCGGAGCAGTGAAGTTCTTGGTGTCGAGTCCTCCAACAATGATGGGAACATGTCATTGCTCTCGTTGCAGAAAGGTCGGAGCAAGTACCTTCGTCTTCGTAAAGCGCTCATCGTTCGAGCTGATTTCCGGCTCGGATTCCATCACCACCTTCAAGCCTGAAGCACCTTATAAGTACAACCGTTGCTTCTGTTCGCACTGCGGAACAGCATTGGGCGAGGTGACGTCAACCGCCGAGTCGTTTCCCGTGGCTGCGAACTGCATCGATGAGGCATTGACCATCACCAATCTCTTCCATGAGTTCGTCAAGGAAAAGCCAAGCTGGTACGACATCTGCGACAGCGCCAAGCAGTTTCCGGAACATCCACACCAATAAGACGGTACGCGCACTCGACCAAGGCTTGAACGTGGCAACTCAATCTAATCCAACTTATTGGCGGCGACTGGCTCTGGATCATCAAGGACTAGGTTCGAGCAAGGCATTTGGTCATGGTCTTGAGGGCACGCTCCGCGCGATAGAGCATTTAGGTTATGTGCAAATCGACACGCTGTCTGTCGTTGAGAGAGCACATCATCACATCCTATGGAGTCGCGTGCCCGGGTATTCCTTGGACTATCTCAACCAGCTGACGTGATCTGGTGCCCAACGGATCGGCAACAGCCAAAGCCCTGGATTACAGCCTTAAACGCTGGACGGCGCTGTCGCGTTATCTCGATGACGGGGCCGTCCCCATTGACAATAATTGGTGCGAGGTGCGACACGAAGTCGCTTAATGAAGTTGTTCCCCCCCTGCGGGAACCACCCGTGTCACCGGGTGAATCTAGAAGGCTGAATCAAGAGCGCCTTCGACAATGGGACGAGGCACTGCAAGGTGCGGGGTATCAATCGTGAGAGGCGTACTCTTCTGGCAGCCATAGCCGGACAAGGACTAGATAGTCGGTATGGTGAACGCATGTGAATCTGCGCAACGGTCGTTAAGTTGAACGAGCGGAAATGGCTTACACGCTCGAACCAAAACGGTAATGGAGGTGGGAATAGCGTCTTTCGACTACGCGTTCGTGACCCACATGCCTCCCGGTCGATAGCAGGCACCTAACCCGACGTACTTCAGTAGGCGGAACGTGGAAATCCCGTATCGCTCCCGTCAGGGAAAGCCGTTTGTAAAAACTGCCCATGGCGGTGCGGGCGAAGGAACGAGGAAAAAGCGAACGCCATCCTGTAATGGGTTGGATAGAGGTTGAAACATCACTTCACGCGAAAGCGGGCAGACGTCCTCATGGTCTCTCTTCACACGAGAGTAGGTAGAACCCTTTCAACGGAAGGAGAGCAAATGAACGCAGCAACATTGGCGTGTGCACCTTCCGGCACGTCGTGGGACGGCATCGATTGGATCGCCGTACAACGTCGTGTCAAAGGGCTGCAAGCGCGTATTGTGAAGGCTGTACAAGACGGCAGGCATAACAAGGCGAGAGCCTTGCAATGGCTGCTGACTCACTCGTTCATCGGCAAAGCTTTAGCTGTGAAACGTGTGTCTGAAAACAAAGGCAAAAATACCTCCGGTGTGGACAAGGTCACTTGGAATACGCCTATGGCCAAGATCGGTGCGATAGAGTCGTTGAAGCGGCGAGGCTACTCGCCGCTTCCGCTTCGGAGAGTCCTCATTCCGAAGAAAAACGGTAAGACTAGACCTCTCGGAATTCCCGCGATGAAATGCCGGGCCATGCAGGCGCTTCATTTGCTGGCTCTGGAACCGATAGCGGAGACCACCGCCGACCCGAACTCTTATGGATTCAGGCCGGAACGCTCAACTGCGGATGCCGCCGCGCAGTGCTTTGGTGTGCTGTCACGAAAAGCAAACGCGGAGTGGGTGTTAGAGGGCGACATTCAAGGCTGTTTCGACAATATCAGCCATGACTGGTTGATCGACAACATTCCCATGGATAAGGCGATTTTGCAGAAATGGCTCCAGGCCGGTTATGTCCACCAGAATCAACTGTTCCCCAGCCACGCCGGAACCCCGCAGGGAGGCATCATATCCCCGGTGTTGGCCAACATGACGCTGGACGGGTTGGAGGCGATGCTGGCGAAGAGGTTTCCCAGTGCAAAGTGGACAGCCCGAAAAATGCGCGTGGTGCGCTATGCAGATGACTTCATCATCACAGGCTGTTCGAAAGAGTGGCTGGAGAATGAAGTCAGGCCCGCTGTGGTTGATTTCTTGGCAGAGCGTGGACTTGTCCTCTCTCCGGAAAAAACCAAAATAACGCACATAGGGGACGGGTTCGACTTCCTCGGATGGAACCTGCGCAAGTACAACGGCAAGCTCCTGATCAAGCCGTCCAAGGCGAACATCGGGGCTCTACTTGCCAAGCTGCGAGAGTTGATCAAGACCAACAAAACGATACGGCAGGCTAACTTGATAGGTTTGCTCAACCCGGTTCTACGGGGTTGGGCGAACTATCACAGTCATGTCGTCGCCAAGAAGGTCTTCAACCAGGTGGACAGCGCAGTGTGGGAAATGCTCTGGCGATGGGCGGTACGTCGCCACCCTCGCAAGACACGCCGATGGGTGAAGGATCGGTATTTCAAAGTACAAGGGGCGCGTCGATGGGTATTCTCATGTGCTGAAAAATCCGCCGATGGTCGGAAGCGTCAGTACACGTTATTGGACGCCTCGGACACGCCAATTGTGCGACATATCAAGATCAAGGCTGCTGCCAACCCTCACGACCCTGAATGGGATGAGTACTTCGAATCCCGATGGGGCAAAAGAATGCTTATCTCCCCAAAGGGTCGAGCCAAGCTGTATCGGGTGTGGCTACAGCAAGGTGGCCGCTGCTGCGCATGCCTTAAACCGGTCACCAAAGACACACCATGGCATAGCCGCCATGTTGTGAAGCTGAGTCACGGAGGGACGGATGCGGCCGCCAATCTTGAGATCTACCACCTGCGGTGCCCAAGGGATGTGCAATTTGCCAACGTCGACGATGTACAACCGGGTGCCCAATAGCGCCTTAGTAGAGGCTTGAGCCGTGTGCTGGGAAACTCGCATGCACGGTTCTTAGGGGGTTGGACGCGGGCAACCGCGTCTGACTACCCGACAACCAGATCCGGCCGTGGGCACTTGGACGCAAGAACTGGCTCTTCGCAGGGTCGTTGCGTAGCGGCAAACGGGCGGCAGCGATCATGAGTTTGATCCAATCGGCGCGTCTCAACGGGCATGATCCGTATATTTACCTGAAGGATGTTCTCACGTGTCTGCCGACGCAGCGGGCGAGTGAAATAGACCAGTTGCTGCCGCATAAATGGCAGCCTGCCTGAGTTACGTAACTGCATGGACTTGACCACCCAATTGCATCGCCACTGACCAGTCAATTGCACTCGTGCTGACCAACCGCTTGCATTCGACTTGACCAGCAGACGCCGTAGTGACGGCCGGCAGATAACGACCCTGAGCAGGTTCACAGAACTCCCATGCGAATCTCCGTTTCTCATTCCAAGGCAGCTGTCGAATGTCTTCGGCGAACGCAAACACTGACTGGGATACCCCAGCGGCTAAACCTGTGTCTCGTGCTCAAGAAGCCTCGCAATAGCCGTATGTACTTCTGGAAACTGTACAAATCCCTCGCGATCGAGAAAATGTCCGCCGCCACTAACGACTTGTTGCTCGGCGTTGAGATTGCGGGAAAGTTCGATCGATGCTGTCGGCTCAACAATTGAATCGTTGTCGGAAAACAGCGAGATGATTTTCTGTGTACGACGGCAAACCTCCGCGTGGTCTAGCGGTGCATCTGTGAAGGCGTGTAGTTCTGGCAACGTAGACACCGTTCTATCGAAGCCGGAGACCAGCAAGACTCCGCCAGCTAGGGTGTGTGCGGGTAAGGACAACAAATGCCGTAGAGCAGTGATGCATCCAAGACTATGCCCTATGAGGATTGTGTTTGTGTCGGCTGCTGGCAGTGATTGCTGCAACGCCAATGCCCACTTTATTGGATCGGGATTGAACGAATCAGGCATAGCTGGAATGCTAACTCGCGCGCCTTGCGCCCGTAGCACCTCCGCCAACCAAGGAAACCAGTTCACATTGGGCGAGGCAGTATAACCATGCACAATTACAATGTGTTTACCGTCATAGCGGTTCGATGTTCTGTTGACTGCATGCATATTGGGTATCAGAAATCAGCGGATTGATCGGCCGCTGATACTACACTTTCTGCTGTCGGCCGGCGCGGATGTCACGGCTGAGAAATTGAGCGATCTGGATAATTCCCAGCAACGCGAGTCGTCGGTATACGTCCAATAGCGGCCATCTGCAATGCGGTTGTAATCGAGGGCTGATGGCAGTTCGTGGCCGGTAATGACCACGACCCGTGCTGGTCACTCCGTTGCAATTGGCTGGTCAAATGCGATGCAAACGGGTGGTCAAGTGAGGTGCAATTTCGCATGAGTGACACAAGACCTGATTTCCGTAAACTTGCCCTACCCCATCTGCCAAAAGCACTCACTCTAGGATCCTGGCTTGTCAGCTCGTTGCAATATTGCTAGTGTCGATCCATGACTACCTATTGCCTCACCTCGACTACCACCACCACGACCGCTGAAAGCGGAGCGTGCGAGGTTTCGTGAGCCAATAGCAGACGAACTTCAAAGGCCCGCCAGCGATGGACAGGGCCTTTTTTATGCCCTTGTGTCGCTGGCTCAAACGCAAGGAGATGCACCCATGTACGCCCTGTTGATACTCGATATCCAAGTTGGGCTTGTTCACGGCCCGGAAAAACTATGGCGCTGCGAAGAGTTGTTGGAAACAGTGAATACGCTGATGGACAAGGCACGCAGCGCTGGTGCTCCAATTTTTCTCTCGCGCCACATCGGGCCCGCTGGATCTCCAATCGAACCAGGCAGCCCGCTTACGATGGTTGCACAGGAACTGAAGCTGCTGGGTGGAGAAGTGGTGTTTGAAAAACGGCGGCCCAATGCCTTTGAAATGACCGACCTAGCTGACAATTTGCGCTCTTGCGGCGCTACCGGTGTGGTAGTCACTGGGATGAAAACTCAATACTGCGTCGACAGCACCTGCCGTGCTGCTCGTGATATTGGTTTCGATGTGGCACTCATCGCCGAAGGCCATACCTGTTCAGACACGCCAGTGATGAAAGCTGAGGAGATCGTCGCTCATCACAACGCAACTCTTGACGGGCCGTTCTGCCAGCTAGTTCGGGCTGAGGAGTGGAGCTTCTAGCAGAGCCCGAAAGTGCGGGAGTGCGCATGACTTGCCGTAGGCACGGGCACCATACGACATTCCCGCACGTCTTAAATGAGACGTTAAGTGTCTGCTATGGGTCGATTTTATTGATGAAAAATTGGCCGAGGCTCTGTGTATCAGGCTACGCACACCGTCACACTTGGTGATGGGCCGCAAGATGTATTGCCGGAACGCCTACCAATTATGCATAACTGAGCTGATACAATTTATGACAGCGCGTCGTGCCTAACTTTTCCCCGACCGCTAACGTCTTCCAACAATTCTTAAATCAGCGCACGTCTATCCCATCCATGGCTTCACATGTCATTTACTTGGCTGCTTGTGACGAGCGTACATCACCGCTGTGCCGCCTGATGCGCCTCTGGCCTGCAGCTCAAACGACTGCGGGTAGCCTTTGATGAGGTCGCTCAGTTTTTTGTAGCCATGAGTGCGTGGGTCAAAATCCGGACGTAGTTTCGTAATGTTCGCGCCCAGCGCGCCTAAATGTGCCCAGCCATCCTCGTCAGCAATGTCGTCCATGATCTTGGCGATAAAGCCCACCGGTGCTTTAGGCTTTTTAGAAGGCTCAGCAACTGCTGGTTTGGCCACATCAGGGGGCGCAACAGAAGCCGTACTAGGCTCACCATTGGTAGGTGCAACGACATCCTCACGGAGTAACTCGATGTAAATGAATTTGTCGCATGCGGCCACGAACGGCTTGGGTGTTTTCTCTTCGCCGAACCCGTAAACGGTCAACCCCTCTTCACGTAATCGAGAAGCTAATCGAGTGAAATCGCTGTCGCTCGATACCAGGCAAAATCCGTCAAAGCGGCGGGTGTATAGCAAGTCCATGGCATCGATGATAAGCGAACTGTCAGTGGCATTTTTGCCTTTGGTGTAGGCGAATTGCTGGATGGGCTGAATCGAGTGATCGAGCAGGACTTTCTTCCAGCCGCCGAGATGGGGGCCAGTCCAGTCGCCGTATATGCGCTTGACGCTGGCGACACCGTACTTAGCAATTTCTTCAAACAGGCCTTCGACGATTGCTGCTGGGGCATTGTCGGCGTCGATCAACACTGCGAGGCGCTTCTGAGCGTTATTGGTGGTATGCGTAGCCATGGTTCATCCTTGAGTGAAAGCGTCACCATACCTGTAAACGAGGGAGTAATCTTGGCTTCGGTCGCTCGTATTCCCACCCACCAAGAGCCCGGATCAGCGCCGTAGCTGCCAGATTTAAAGTGTTCCAACTCATCCCTCGGGTGTAGGCGTCCGCTCAATACACCTTGTGGATCACGATTTTTATGCTGTGCGTCCGGCACATATCGTAACCCTGAGAATTAGGGCAGAAAAATTTAGAGGTTTAGAAAATATGTATCTATTGATTGCTCGTCGAGACAGGTTCGATTGCCTACCGCTAAGCTTGACCCTATGACCGCAGGTCAACGGAGTAGTACATGGAAAAAACAACCTATAGTGGCGGATGCGTCTGCGGATGGGTTCGATATGAAGCGCTAGGCCCAGCAGAGAAACCACATACGTGCTCATGCAAAACTTGCCAGCAGCATACTGGCTCTCTTACTGCCGTGTGGGTCGAGTTTGCGCGAGACAGAGTTAAGTGGATAGGTGCCGGTGGTGCTCCCTCAGCGTTTAGATCCTCGGATTACTCCAGTAGAGCTTTTTGTCCAAAGTGCGGAAGCTCCATCGGTGCAATAGATGACGAACCAACTATCGCATTGCTAGTCGGTGGTTTTGACGACAATGATCTAGAAGCTCTCTTACCGTTGTATCACTCGTACGAGGACAGAAAGCCACGGTGGTGGTACGTTAGTTCGACGGATTCGGAATCAAAGTAAAATTTCTCAAAAAGTACACTCCTCGACTATAGGGGGTTCCATCTTTGGGGCAGTAACTCAGCAGCCTCACTCGCACGCTGCGTCGGCAGCCGCGTCAGCACATCTTTAAGATAGGCATACGGATCATGCCCATTCATGCGTGCCGACTGGATCAAGCTCATGATCGCAGCTGCCCGCTTACCGCTGCGTAGTGACCCGGCGAACAACCAGTTCGAGCGTCCAAGTGCCCACGGCCTTATCTGATTTTCGACCGCATTATTATCTATGGGCACAGCACCATCCTCGAGATATCGAGTCAGTGCCGTCCAGCGCTTGAGGCTGTAATCCAGAGCTTTGGCGATAGCCGACCCTTCGGGCACAAGGTCGCGCTGGGCCATCATCCAGGTATGCAGTGCGTCGATAATCGGCGCCGCTTTTTCCTGACGTATTCGCCAGCGATCTTCATCGGTCATCTCCCGCGCTTGCCGTTCAATTTCGTACAACCCGCCAATTGAGTGCAGCGCCTGCTCGGCCAGTTGGCTTTTATTCGTCGCGTGCAAATCGAAAAACTTGCGGCGGGCGTGGGCCATGCAGCCGATTTCAGTGATGCCTTGCTGGAAGCTTGCTTTGTAACCGGCGAAATCATCGCAAACCAGCTTGCCATTCCACGGGCCAAGGAAGTTGCGTGCATGCTCTCCCGCACGGCTTGGGCTGAAGTCGTAAACCACTGCTTTGAGTGCCGAAAAAGGCGTGGTGCAGTAGGCCCAGACGTAAGCACGGTGGGTTTTCTTCTCGCCCGGTGCGAGCATCTGCACCGGCGTTTCGTCAGCGTGGATCACGCCTTGAGCAAGCACTGTTTCGCGCAGTGCATCGACCAAGGGCTGGAGTTGCACACCGGTTTGGCCGACCCATTGCGCCAGTGTCGAGCGGGCGATAGCCAGGCCGGCGCGGCCAAAGATTTTCTCTTGGCGATACAGTGGCAAATGGTCGGCGAATTTGGCCACCATCACGTGAGCCAGCAGCCCTGCGGTCGGGATGCCCTTGTCGATTACCTGCGCCGGAACCGATGCCTGAGTCAGCGTTTCACACTCGCGGCAGACCCATTTCCCGCGCACATGCTGCTCCACGGTGAACACGCCCGGCGTGTAATCCAGCTTCTCGCTGACGTCCTCGCCGATCCGCTGGAGCTGGCAGCCGCAGGCGCATTGGGTGTTATCTGGTTCGTGATAAATCACGGTGCGCGGAAACTGCGCAGGCAAAGGAACACGCTTGGGCTGCTTGCGTGGCTCGGCCGGCGCAACCGGCGGATTCAACGCCTTCAGTTCGGCTTCAATGGCCGCGATGTCAGTGTCGAGCAGGTCGTCGAGCAGACTGCCTTGAGCAGGGCTCAATTGCTCACTGCGCTTGGCAAACTTGTTACGTTTGAACCAGGCGATTTCGTGGGTGAGTTGCTCGATGATGGTTTGGTCACGGTCGTTTTTCTTGCCCATCCTGTCGACTTGCTGCCCGAGAGAATCAACCTGGGACAGCAACTGCGCTGCGAGGGCACGCAGTTGGTCGGAGGACATTTGGTCGAGATTGGGCGATGAAGTCATGCCGCGAATTTTGCCAGAGCAAGCCGTTTGCGGAGATAGACCAATGGGCTAATGGCGGGCGTTAGAGCAGTGTGATTGCACCGCCAGCCCCAACGCGTTGCCAAGGTAGGCCGAGCACCAACGCTTGAAGTTGCTCAATATCCAACTCCATCTCGGAGCCACGCCGAATGCCGGGCCAGTGAAACTTGCCTTGATTCAACCTGCGAGCAGCCAGCCAGACGCCAATCCCGTCATGCACCAGCACTTTCATACGAGTGGCGCGGCGGTTGGCGAACAGATAAGCGCAGTGCGGCTTCGCCGCACCGAATACCGCGATCACCCTGGCCAGCGCAGTTTCAGTGCCGGCACGCATGTCCATGGGCTCGGTGGCGAGCCAGATGGCGTCGATGCGAATCATTGAGTGAGTCCACGGACAAAGCGGGCGCAGCCTTCAGGATCGGAAGTTGGCCATTTCACTGTGATCGATTGCTCGCCAAACGGCAGCTCAATAATCGCCAACGCTTCCGCCTGCCGTTTGGGCGTAGCTCTCAACGGAACGAAAGCCGGCAACGCCGCTGGCGGCTGGTCTCGGTAAAGTGGTAGCCACTTGCGGATCACGTTGGCGTTGATGCCGTGGCTGATGGCAACGCTGGATAGGGTTGCGCCCGGTTGCAGGCATTCCTGAACAATCTGGGCCTTGAAGGGTTTCGGGTAAGAGCTTCGTTGGCGCATGGAAATCCTGACGTTAAGGGCGATGGCGTCCGCTTAAAAATACGCGGACACAATCGCCCTTATCGGCCGAGCGAGGAAGGTGTGTTCCCCGGCCCCTTACCCTCGGGTGACCTGTAATTCTCGTAGTAATCCAAGCTGTCGCAAGTCATTGAAAAGCGTAAGCGCCTACAGCTCTTAAACTTACTTCCAGTCCAAGCCATCTACCGCAAACTCCATCGTCTGAGCGCCTTCCTGGTGTAGACCTTGTCGACCTTACGCAGCTCGCTGACAAAGCTGTTATAGCCCCAGATGAAGATGTAGGTGCTGTCGTTGTCGCTCGGCTCGCCAGCAGAAAACCGCTTAGGCTTTCCGTTCCCGAAACGCACCGATACAGCGCAACCGTCGTGGTGCGCGAGCAGCGCTCGGCTTTGGCTGCTCAGGAGGGCGTGGCTAATCCGATACGGTTTCAGGGGCAGTATCACGATCATGAGACGGGGCTGCATTACAATCGCTATCGATACTACGATCCAGGTGTTGGGCGTTTTATTAGCAAAGACCCCATCAGCTATGACGGTGGTTTGAATCTTTACCAATACACGCTGAACCCAGTTGAGTGGATTGATCCCTTTGGGCTGATGCCCATGAGCCCGCCCGGCAGTCGCAAAGGCAAAGATTTTACGACAGCAGGCAAAAAGGCAGTAAAAGAGGAAAACGTATCACGTCACGGGGCGATGACGTGTGAGCTATGCGAGACGGATGTGATCAATGCTGTAAGGCATCAGCGTGGGGTAGGGCCTCCAGATAATGAGGCGCACATCGACCATATCATTCCTAAATCGAAAAACGGATCGGGTACACCAGAAAATGGTCAGGTACTATGCCGCATATGCAACCTCGATAAGAGCGACTCTTACACGCCTTGAGGATCTGAAATGGAAAAGATTTTTTTTAAATTAATCGTCACGGATGATTACCCTCCCGTTTCAAGCGAGAGCGTTTGGGCAGAGTCATCGGCTTCCGGATCATTCATTGTGAAGAACATACCGTTCTACTCCAAGGATGCTTGTCTCGATGACGAGATTCTGATTAAAGCTGGTGCCGACGGTGAGCGTTACCTTGAGAAGGTGATCACAAGCAGTGGTAACAGCACTATTCGGATTATCTTTTTTGATGCGGGGATACCTCATATTTCGATTGTCTTGGAGAAACTGGTCAACATGGGATGCACTTGGGAAGGGATGAGTGAAAAATTCTTTTCTGTAAATATTCCCGTAAGCGTTTCTCTTGATGAAGTGATCGAATACCTGAATGAGGGAGAGGACAAAGAATTGTTAGATTACGAATATGGGCTGCTTCGCCAGTAGGCATTGATGATCTATTGAATATTGGAGTAAGAGGCTGCGTTTAGGCTGCGATCAATTGACAATGATACGAGCACATAGGTCTCGTTACTGACAACGACAGATTTTTTATCGCAGTCACATAAGGAATTTGCAAGTGGTTTCAAGGGCGTCTGGAATTAGACAAATATGAAAGATACAGACCCGGATGCCAAGCTCTGCGAAAAGTTCTGCTCTGCTCACATCCGGGTATTTGCAGGCGTCAACGACGAAGGCCCTGTGTTCGAGGATGTGTCGGTTCGGCAAGTAGGGGTAGCCGTCTATGAACTGCTGTCTTCCCCGGGTCTGGCACTGAATATGGCCCGAGGAGACGTCATCTCCATCGAGAACAAAAACACTCATGCGGTGGTGCTTGAACGAGGTGGCAACTTCTGCATTCACATCTACGCCGACCATATTCCTCCTGCGGATGTCGTCGAGCTTGAAAGTGATGTCGGGCGTGAGCTGGGTGGAACGCTGGACGGAGTGTTTGAGGGCAATCTTTCGTTGGCCATTCCTGCGAGCAACGGAATGGACAAGATCAATGATATTTTTGACCGGTTTCGCGATAGAACAGGGACTCAATGGTACTACGCGAATATCTACAAAAATCTCGATGACGATGATGACGAAACGTTGTTGAACTGGTGGCTCGAAAACTGACGATCCCGAGTCACCATCGAATGATATCGGATCGATAAGCAAGGAGTGGCTGTGAGCGAACAAGAGCAGAGATATCCCAGCGCTGTCCAGAGCGCGATATGCGAAAAATACGGGATGTTAGTGCTACCACCAGAGGAAATGGTCGCTATCGCCATCGGGTCGCTAGGAAATACACCCATTTACGGCACACGCATTCGATTGCCGGATGGGGGGGATGTCAGCTGGTTCATTCACTGCGGCACGCATTCGGCGGCGATAGATTTTTACCAGCCGGTTTGTATTGAACATTTACCCGAAATGCTACCGCTGGTTATAAAGTATCTGTGTTTGCCTACGGGCGCAAAATTCATCATCGACCCCCAAGGGTACGAAGACGTCTGGATGGCTGAATAACTTGGTCGAAGGAGTGACAACATGAAAGACGCAATTCGCTTGGGCGACCCCACCACCCACGGCGGCAAGGTGCTCGAAGCATTCTCCCGAACCGACCTCAACGGCAAGCCAATCGCCGGGGTCGGTCACAAGGTCAGTTGCCCTTTGTGCAAAGGTGTTTTCCCGATTGCCGAGGGCAGTAGCACCTACACCGTCGATGGCACGCCCATCGCTCTGGACGGCATGAAAACCGCCTGTGGCGCCGCACTGATTGCCAGTGGCCCCAAAGGGGCGGTTGTCAGTTGAACAAGCGGTGCGTGAGTGGGCGGACGATGGCTGCTTTGACACGCGTCTGGAGTGGGACGAAAACATTCGTCTGACCTATGTGACCGATGCCCACGGAAATGAGACCTGGCACTACTACGACAGTCTGGGCTGCATCTACAAAATCCTGAACCGTCTAGGCAGCTCCAAGCCTCGAGCGTATCCAATATGACCGATATTTTTCATAAGATTGTTTTTGAGCTGACGCCTGATGAAGAGGACTACCCCCCGGTCTCTGCGGAGTCAATTTGGGGTATCTATCAGGGGAACGATACTTACGAAATAGATAACACGCCGTATTACGTTTATGGCGTTAGTAAAGGTGATCGTGTGCAAGTACAGTCGGATGGCAATGAAAGGATTGCCATCCGGGTTGTGAAGCAAGGTGGGCACTCGACAATCAGGGTCTTTGCAAGCGACATTGAGGAAAAATCTAAGCTTATCGCTAAGCTCCAGCAGTTCGGTGCCTTCTGTTCATCCAGCCAGGAATTGTCACTGTTTGCAGTGGACATTCCTGAAGGTTGTGATTTTTTAGCAATTGATGGCTATCTATCGTCTATTGCAGACGGGGAAAACATTGCCTATGAGGATGCCTGTCTGCAGCACTCTAATATTGCTCCAACTCGTCTAAGTGAGTGTTTGTCATTGGCCTCCATACCATATTTGACCCATTGAGCAAGTGGTTTTTGTATGCAGTCAGTCACGTCTGGTCAACCTCCCATTTTTAAAGGAATAAATATGAAAAACACTGCTTTGATCCTCGCAATGACAGCCGCCTTCGGCACCTTCAATCTCGCCCACGCAGAAGGGCCAGACCCAGCCGCTCTGAAAGGGATGTACGATACCGGTCGTAACATGTCCGGTCTGATCAATCACTGCGTCGACAAAGGCTTCCTGAAAGCTGACAGCACTGAAAACGCCAAGAAGATGGTGGCGTTCGTTGCCGGTATTCCTGGGGGAATGGACAAGAGTGACGGAGACAAAAACGAAGCCCGTGGCCGTAAGGGCGAAATTTTGGAAAACGGTGAATACAAGAGCCTGGAAACCTCTTCCCTGGGTCTCAAAGAGTGGTGCCAGCAGGCGGATGAAGGCATGCGACAGGGGTTGAAGTCTGTCGGTTTGTAATTGATGCCAATCTGATTATCAGGATTCGAATGACGCCCGCTGATCGCGAGCGTTTTGTAAACGCTCCATGAACCCCACATTCAAAGCGCTTAGCTGATCCCGGATGCTGTGCTCCCGATTCCCTCAGGAGCCAGCCCGCTATGATGCGACCCGATGCTAAAGTCGAAAAAGTCTATCTCTACCCCAAGCCCGTCGACTTTCGAAAATCCATTGATGGCCTGGCCGCACTGGTCGAGCTGGATATCAAAGTCGCGGTATTCGACCCTGTGCTTTTCGTCTTCCTCAACAAACCACGCAACCGCGTGAAGATTTTGTATTGGGGTGTGTCACGAACGCTGGCGTAAGCCAGCGATGCTCTATCAAAGATGGGAGTAGGCCTCCCGGAGTCTGCTTGCAGGAGCTGGCTTCAAACCGCCCGGTGCTGCTGCGTTCAAAAGGCGTGGTGGTGAGCGACCGTTGGAAAAGGCGCCGATAACGGCGTCAGGTACGTATTGAGAAGATGAGCGAAAGCAAACCGTCCGAAGACGCATCGTTAAATATTCAAGTGCTGTCAAAACTGAGGTCGCCCAGTAGCCTCAGGACCAGTCTGGAGGATACCTGTCTACTGTCCAGATGGCAGCCGGTGTATAGGCAGCATGAGCTCAATACAGGCTTTGATAGGGAACGTGAGAACCTCGCCTTTGATGCCAAGGGAAATGACAAGCGGCTACCACCGCAAGGAAGAATACCGATGCAAAGGTCGAGGGGCGGAGCCATTCGTAGTAGTGATGAAGTTCTTGTAATGAGAATGGAGCGAAGGGATGGCGTTGCCCAGCTCGCTTGTGTCGTCAACCGGCTTCGGCGGGGAGGAGCGGCATGAGTGCAGCAAAGTCGTACAGCATTTCCAAACTGACAGTTTGGGAGGCCTTCCAGCGAGTGAAAGCCAATCGAGGAGCCGCTGGGATAGATGAACAGTCTATTGCCCAGTTCGAGCAGAAGCTGCAACGCAACCTGTACAGGGTTTGGAACCGGATGTCATCGGGCTCCTATTTTCCGCCCGCGGTACGGCAGGTGGAAATTGCGAAGCAATCAGGAGGCAAACGCAAGCTGGGTATTCCAACAGTCGCTGACAGGGTGGCTCAGACAGTGGTCAAGCTTCTTGTAGAACCTGGTCTGGACAGGCTGTTTCATCCGGACTCCTATGGATACCGGCCTGGAAAGTCAGCCAAACAAGCGGTGGAGATCACTCGCAGGCGCTGCTGGAATATGAATTGGGTGGTGGAGTTTGATATCAAAGGGGCTTTTGATCACATCGATCATGAACTGCTGCTCAAGGCGGTTAGGCATCATGTGAAGGATGACTGGATTGTGCTGTATATCGAGCGGTGGCTTAAAGCGCCGTTTGAAATGGCTGATGGTATTCAGGTACCGCGTGACAGCGGTACACCCCAAGGTGGGGTGATCAGTCCTTTGTTGATGAATCTGTTCATGCACTATGCATTCGATGCCTGGATACAACGGACGTTTCCGGGCTGTCCATTTGCACGCTATGCCGACGATGCGGTGGTTCATTGCCGCAGTGAAAAGCAGGCATGCGAGGTCATGGCGGCAATCAAGGTGCGCTTGGAGGCGTGCCTGCTGACCCTGCACCCGGATAAGTCGAAGATTGTTTATTGCAAGGACAGTAACCGTAAAGCTGCTTACCCAAGCACGCAGTTCACGTTTCTGGGATTTACCTTCCGGCCACGGGTGGCATGGGGCAATCATGGGCGCCGTTTTACCAGCTTCCTGCCCGGTGCGAGTAACGAGGCTTTGAAACGGATGCGTCAACAAACTCGCAGCTGGAATATCCAGCGGCAAACACCGGCCAGCCTTCTGGAGTTGTCAAAGCAGTACAACTCCACGCTTCGTGGGTGGTGGAACTACTATGGAACTTTCTACAAAACGGTGATGCGCAGGGTCTTCAATCACTTTGACTTGAAGTTACAGCGCTGGGCCCGTCAGAAGTACAAACCACTCGCGGGGCACAGGCGCCGCAGTGCTGACTGGCTCAACCGGATGAAGAAGGCCTGTCCATCGTTGTTCGTGCACTGGCATGTCTATGGAAATGAGGTTCGACCGGGCAACGGGAGCCGTATGAGTTGAGAGGCTCACGTACGGTTCTGCGAGAGGCTGAAGGTGAAACTCCTACGGCCTACTTACCAACGCAACGGCTTCTGCCTCTGGCTCAAGCGCCTCGAATCCGAGCGCTTCAAAACATCGCCCGATGCCACTGACGAGGCGATTGTTCTGACCGTGCAGGAACTGAACTGGCTACTGGATGGTTTTGATCTCTGGCGCAACCGCCCTCATCAGGTTTTGACACCGCGATACGTGGCCTGATTCGGTATAATCCAGGGCATGATTTCCATGCCCGAAAATATCCCCGATGATCCTGAATTGCTCAAGCAGATGCTTGCGAAGATGCAGTCCAGAGTCGGTTTCCTCGAAGAAGAAAATGCGCTGTTGCGTCAGCGCCTGTTCGGACGCAAGTCCGAGCAAACGGTTGATCCGGCAACGCCGCAGTTGGCCCTGTTCAATGAGGCGGAAAGCGTCGTCGAGCCCATTGATGAAGCGGCAGAAGAAGAGGCTGTTGCGCCGACCCAGCGGCGTGGCAAACGCAAACCGCTGCCGGCCGATCTCCCCCGCATCGAAGTCATCCACGAACTGCCCGAACATGAACTGACCTGTGCCTGCGGCTGCCGCAAACACGCCATCGGCGAGGAGCTCAGCGAGCAGCTTGAAATCGTGCCGATGCAAATCCGCGTGATCAAACACGTCCGTAAGGTCTACGGTTGCCGTGCCTGTGAAACGGCACCGGTCACTGCGGACAAGCCCGCTCAACTGATTGAAAAAAGCATGGCCAGCCCAAGCGTGCTGGCGATGCTGCTGACCACCAAATACGTGGACGGTTTGCCGCTTCACCGTTTCGAAAAAGTGCTGGGCCGCCATGGCATCGATATCCCGCGCCAGACCTTGGCCCGCTGGGTTATCCAGTGCGGTGAACACTTGCAACCACTGCTGAATTTAATGCGCGACCAGTTATTGGAAAGCCGCGTCATCCACTGCGATGAAACCCGCGTGCAGGTGTTGAAAGAGCAGGATCGGGAGCCCAGCAGCCAGTCCTGGATGTGGGTGCAAACCGGCGGCCCACCCGACAAACCAGTGATCCTTTTCGACTACTCCACCAGCCGGGCTCAGGAGGTGCCGACGCGCCTGCTTGATGGCTATCGCGGCTACGTGATGACCGATGATTACGCCGGTTACAACGCGCTGGGCGCGCAGGAAGGAGTGGAGCGTTTAGGCTGCTGGGCGCATGCACGGCGCAAATTCGTCGAAGCGCAAAAAGTGCAGCCCAAAGGCAAGACGGGACGTGCCGACATCGCGCTGAACCTGATCAACAAGCTTTATGGCATCGAACGCGACCTACAGGCCGGCAACGACGGCGAACGAAAAACCGGTCGTCACGCGCACAGCCTGCCGGTGCTGGCTCAGTTGAAAAGCTGGATGGAAAAGACCCAACCCCAGGTCACCGCTCAAAACGCCCTGGGCAAAGCCATCAGCTACCTGGCGAGCAACTGGAACAAACTTGAACGGTACGTCGAGGAAGGTTACTTGCTGATCGACAACAACGCTGCCGAACGCGCCATCAGGCCCTTCGTGATCGGAAGAAAGAACTGGCTGTTTAGCGACACCCCCAAAGGTGCGACGGCCAGCGCTCAACTTTATAGCTTGGTCGAGACTGCCAAAGCCAACGGCCAAGAGCCCTATGCGTGGCTGCGCCACGCACTTGAGCGCCTGCCGACGGCTTCTTCGGTTGAGGATTACGAAGCTTTACTGCCCTGGAACTGCTCGTCGGTATCGCGTAGTTAAACGCGCTATCCATCTTGCTGGCTGGTAGGGTTTACGGTGAGCTTAAAGAATACGAGCGGAGCAACGATCATGGAATACGACGATAAACTGATTGAAGAAGCCGTGCTTGCCCTGTTGGCAACCTTCAGTTTTGATAACGGCAATGCTTGGAAAGGGTTCGACTTCGAGACCATGAGCCGATTACATGAACAGGGTTTCATCAGTAATCCGGTGAACAAGAACAAATCGATTTGGTTGACGGCTGAAGGGTTGGAGCGAGGTCGGCAGACAGCCGACCGGTTGTTTGGGGTAGGAACCCAAGGGGAGCATGCATCCGAGTCGGATACCTGACTTCATACCACGGCCATCCGGTAGGTGGGGTTTATGGATCGCATACAGCGTTTTTCGTTTAGCGGCAGCACTGGTTGCTCATGCATCGTGCTGACCTACCGTTACAGCGTGATCGGGGTGGCTGATTAAGCAAAAGGACCGCATAGCAGTAGGAGTATTTGGTGGGATCTTGTCGTTCGGCTATTGATGGTCGTACAGCGTCAGAGCACGTTCAGCAGACGCTCAAGTTGCTCACGCTCCCACCCACTCAATAGGTCGACCGGGTCAGTGCCATAGCGCTGCCAGGTTTCAAGAGACCCGATACGACCGTCAGTTGACCTGCAATCCTCGCAGTAATCCAAGGTGCCGCTGTCATTGAAAAGCGTGAGACGCCAGCCGTCGATCTCAACAGGCATGAGCCCGTTGTAGATTTCGCTCAACGACTGGCTGCTGGTTCTTGTCATTATGCGTGTGCCCAGCACGACGTCCTTCAAGACCTGGTAGACCTCGCGGGCGGTGAGAGGGGGCGAAACCTCGAAAGCCAAGAAGCTCATCGAGCACCTGGGCAAATACTCACTGGCTGCGCTCTCCGCTGAAATCATCGCCGGCTATCACCCAATCAAAAAAGGTAGTCAGCTACTCGCAGCCTATCTCGCTGCGTGCCACCTCTTCGTTAGCGAGTTTTTTGCCAGTCTGCACGGAAATGCGTTTTTGAATTCCCGATAAGGTGGCGGAACTGAAGCGTTCGCAGCTTTCGGTTTCCCACACATCACCGGTTAAGATGTTAACCGCGAAATGGCCCAGTACATTGGACGCCGCGCCTTTTGGGTTATTGAACACCAAACCGAAGTCATAGTATCCCGCACGAAACAGAGTCCCTTTCTCTTCGCCCTGCCATGGACCGTCAATCCACATATCCGGGTTTGACATCTTGTAGTGCTGGTGTCTCAGTACCACAAGCAGAACCTGCTTGGCTTGATCCGCTGTCAAGCCGGAAGGCCGAATGTTCTTTGCGTTGAGTGATTCCGCAAGCACGGACGAACAGGCCAACAGGGCAGCAGCAACCACCAATGCTTGCAGCCGACTTATGTACCGCATTGCATTCTCGCTTTCACCATACCAATTGCGTCTTCCACAAGTTTCGCATACCCAAAGCGCCCGCCCGTCTTCGCATCGCCTGTGTTGAAGTGGCTTGTAACAAGGGCTCTGCTAAACTTGCCCGGATCTTTTTTACCGCGTACTGCACTCCCAACTCGCGCCCAAAAAGACTGCCCTGACTGTAAAAATGAGGTGAAAGCAGCAACTTTCATTTTTGGATCGCCCAATGCCGTTATCGTGCCGGTCTGTAAAGGCGCTGGCGCGTGCATCGAGAAAAAATTGTTGCCCTCGGTAGCGAACCGACCTTTCCCGTATTGACTCTCATGTGCGGCAAGGCCAAGAATGTTTTCGATCGGGACGTCAATCTGGCTGGCTAGAGTTTCCGCAGCGATACGGTGTTTAACTACGAACATTACAGCCGATCCAGCATTACACGGATTGCCCAAAACTCTCTCCTTAAGTTAGGTTTATTCGATATGCCATTATGCTCCTACAGCAACAACGGCGCTATCAATTCGCGCCTTCATGGCATGACACCCCCATTCGGTCGTGCTTAAAAGTTTTCGCTAGTGTACTGTTTTGAACATAACTTACCCGCCAGCCTGTGAGGCCATTGCCTTACGGGCTCGCTGTATCTTGTTCAAGATATCCTCTCCCTTCGCATTCCACACACAGCGGGTTGGCTGCGCATTTCGCAATGCCAGGAACGTGGTAATCGAACTCTCCAATTCGCGAACTGAATCGCCCCTGATTATCCAGACACATCCGACTGGCTGCTTTTGGCCCGGAGTGTGTAAAAACGCTAGATCCCGTTTCAATCTTCAAGGCTGAGCGACTGTCCGGCTTAGTAGCCTGATCAAGGCACGATGTCCCATTCCTGATGAGCTAACCGCCCCAGCAACGCGCCAGATCATCGGGACACGTAAAAACAGGCCGGTTTTTAGGCTGTTAGCGCTTTCATCAAGTGATGGGTACCGATGATTTTCATGACTCGTTTCAAGTTGTAGGCGAGCACATTCAAGCTCATCTCCGTACTCACCCCGACCAGCTTTCGCGTCAGAAAGTGCGTCGCACCCATCCATTGTTTGAGCGCCCCGAAGGGATGTTCAACTGTCCGTTTTCGGACTCGCATCATCTCTGGCGCTTTGCTCAGCCGAAGCTGCATCTCCTCCAATACGTCTTCATGTTCCCAGCGTCGAACTCGTCGTTCTGTGCTCGGGGTCCAGATGTTCTCCGAACAGTCCCAATTGCTGACACAGCACGACGAACTGGCGACAGACGCCTCGGACGGCCTTGCTGTTGTCTTTTCGGAAGTTGGCGATGGTCTTGAAGTTCGGCATCAAACGCCCGGTCAACCACATCAGTTCGAGGTTGCGCTGAGCTTCTCGCTCCAAACGTCGGCTCGACTGGATGCGGTTGAGATAGCCGTAGATGTAGATCTTCAGCAGGATCGCGGGATGGTAAGCAGGCCGGCCAGTATCGGCTGGAATGGCACCTTCAAAACCCAGATTGACCAGATCGAGTTCGTCGACAAAGACGTCGACTACGCGCACCGGATTGGTATCGCTGACGTAGTCGTCGAGGCTCTCGGGAAGTAAGGTGCCTTGGCCTCGATGTTCACCTTGGATAAAGCGCTTCATGGGCGATCCTTGCGATGAAATCCTCAGAAATCATAGCAAGTGTTCGCTAAGACGTTTTTACACACTCTGGGACAAAACCTGCCGATTTCGAACGGAGGCTTTTGGGGGGGCGAAAGGCCAAAAGATCAGCCAAGACGGAATGAGCGGTTGCCTTCTCAATTCTGAGGAGGGTGTCTACTGCTAGTCAGGCCCAGAGGGGAGGGCGCGATGAGCAGCGCGCAGGTGGGGTGCTCCTTACGACGAAATTTATCTTGGTTGCCCAGGGCAGACCTGCGTTAAACACCGCCATATTGATACACCGTCGCACTCCAATACCGGCTGCCGTTACGTGTTTGGCGGATCCATCCATCCGCCACCAGTTGTTTGGCGATCATTCGATTCATAAAGCCATGACCGAGCAGCAGAACCGGTCCTTCGCTGGCAAGGAACTGAAGCCGTTGAGCTGCCGTGCTGGCGCGCATTCTTGCAGTGCCGACGGATTCAACGCTGCGTGAGTATCCGCACAACCATAAGACTCGAAGGAGAAATGCCCAGGTAAACGGCGATAGCCTTGGCCATTTCCAGTGACCATAAGGCAGTTGCGCTTCACAGAAAAGCGCGTCGACAAGGGCTGGGTTCAGGCCCAGAGCCCGGACGGAGGTCAGCGCACGAGGCGCGTTGCTTGAGACAATCACCGTGGCGGCTGTGGCGAGCTGCATGCTGGCATCAGGAACGGGTTGGTTGATAATTTCGGACCGGTTGTAGTGTTCGATCCAGTCTTTCATATCGAGCGCTGACATTTTTTCGGTTGCGACCAGCTTTGGCTGGCCGTGACGCATCAGGATTATTTTCCTGCTCAAAGTATGTTTACGTCCTTGTACTGATGTGTTTCAAACCAACCGTGATCGTGGTACCACGCCACGGTGTCGGTGATTGTCAGCTCTAGCGCCCGGAAACTCAGGTCAAGCTCTCGTTCACTCTTGCTGTGGTTGAAACAGGTGCGGTCCTTCTCTCGTACCAACAGGCGCAACGTGGCCAGGCTCAGCAGAATGGGCTTGCCGGTAATACGCGCATAGAGCTCCTGCACAGCCGCCAAGGTGTATAGCAAGGGCAGCGGTAGTTGTCGAACGGGTGTCTTGACGCCTGCTATACGCCCAAGAACAGGCACCAGCTCACGCATTGTCATATTCCGGCCCGCCGCGAGATAGCGTTCACCTCGCCGCCCATGTCTGGCTGCGGCAATCTGCGCCAATGCCACATCGCGGGCATCGACAACGGAGAAACTACCGGGGATCAGCCCGGGCAATTTGCCGCGTACGACGTCGTTGACCAACTGTCCCGAGGAGGTCGGGCCAATGTCGGCAGGCCCCCACATCCAGCCAGGCAGGACCATGCAGGCATGCATATCGGGATGGCGTTCCAGGAATGACAAGACGACACGGTCGGCGAGGATCTTGCTACGGTAATAGTCATCTGCGTCAGCCTCGGCCCGTAGGCAAGTTTCATCAATTGACGTGCCGGGAGCGCCGTCGAGCACGGCAATGGAAGACGTATGGATGAACCGGCGTACACCGGCGCGGTAGGCCTGCTCAAGCAAGCGCCGCGTACCAGACACATTAATTTTTTCGAGCGCCTCCCAGTGGTTGCCGCCCTTGTAATTGTCACGAAAGAACGCTGCGGTGTGAAACACCGTATCGCAGCCTCGCATCGACTCTGCGAACGCGTCGACATCGGCCATGTCACCCACCACCAGTTCCACACCCGGCAAATGGTTGAGCTGCTGTTCACCTTTGGCTCTTGAACGGACCAGGGCTTTGACCACGCAGCCATGAGCGATCAATTCACGCACCAGGTTGTTGCCCAACAAGCCGGTTGCGCCAGTAACGAATACACTTTGCATTGCTTAACCCTCAGCCTGATCGGCTAAAAAATGACATCAACACCGCACTGTCGAAGAAGGCCTCTTCACGGATGGCCAGCCCGTCTTTGAAGGTGAAATGTGCGGCGTAGTACACGGCAATGTGGCGGCCATGGGGTGGAATCACCCGGTCCGGCATCACCAATGGTGCGGTGAAGGTGCCGGTCAGGAAGGCGGTCAGTGCTAAACGATCGTCAGCAACGGCAAAGGGGCTGAAGGTTAGCTGGGCATCTGGGAACGCTTCGAGTAATGCGGTTTCTCGCTTGCGCATGGATTCGCGACCGGTTTGCATCCCCATCCCATCGAAGTAGATGAAGTCTTCGCAAACCAGCGCAAGCATCGCCTCCACATCACGGCGATTGAAGGCGCTGGCGGCGCGTTCCGCAAAGTCGTTGGGGCCAGTAGTCATACACTCCGTTCCATTCCATTCGTTTCGAAGGCCTGTAGATATACCTTTGAGGCCTCTTTCGAAAAACAGCGACTACTGCATAATGGCTTTGCATATATGCAGACCAGGGAAGATATGAAGCATGGCGTTGCAAGCAAATTGGGACGATCTTCGTCTGCTGTTGGCCGTCTCGCGGCGTGGCAGCTTTCTTCAAGCGGGTCAGTTGCTGGGTATCGCGGCGTCTACGGTGTCTCGCCGGTTGACCCAACTTGAGGGCGCCCTGGGCGAGCCACTCGTCGAGCGGGGCGTTGAAGGATGCTGGTTGACCTCGCGGGGCCAATCCCTCGTGGAAGTTGCCCAAGCTGCGGAAGCGGGCTTGAGGCGTCAAACCGTTGCTGGCATCTCCGGGTTACATACAGAGCTATTGGGCAGTGTCCTGGTCAGCGCAGGAGAGGGATTTTCGTCTTACGTACTGGAGGCCGCGAGTCGCTTCACCTCTCTTCACCCGCGTTGCTCGGTGGAGTTGCTGGTAACAGCCGACTTCCACAAGATCGTCCGCGGCGTGGCAGACATTGCCGTGCGCACAGCTCATCTGGGCGAGCCGTCGCTGATTTATCGACCCATCGGCAGGCTCGCCTACGGTGTCTTCGCCGATGCAGGTTATCTGAAGCGGTTTCCAGGGGTGACTCCGGCCACTGCGGTCAATATTGCCTTGCTTCCTCCGCTGGACATGTTGCCGCAAATGCGTGCGGCAAAGGCCGCGGGGCTGGAACGCGCGCAGATCAGCGTGAACTCATTCGCGGCTCAGCTCGAGTCGGTGAGGCGAGGCATGGGTGTGGCAGTACTGCCCCGTATTCTGGCGAAGGACCTGATCGGGTTGTTCCCGGAACTCCAACTTCCAGATATGGAAGTCTATCTGGTGACCCGGCCTCAGGCATTGAAACAGGCCCACATCAAATGTTTCTTTGCCATCCTGGAACAGGTGCTGCTTGAAGCCCTTTCCATAGAAAATGTCGAAGGTTACTTCTTGGGGCGACCCGAAACGGGCGCATAGGGGGCGCTTGTCAAAATGATAGAGATTGATGACGTTGGTAGAATCTTCTCCAAGCTTCGCGTGGAGGCCTACGGGACAGCACCAGCCGATAGACGCGTGTTCGGGTCTATGCTTATCTTGCCCTTCTAATCAGGTCCACCCATAAACACCGAGCAGCCAATCAGAGGAACACGTGAAACTTTCGACACCTACTGCAGCACTGCTCTGTCTATTGCTCGGCACTGTTGTCAGGGCAGAGCAGTATCAGGTCGTTACCGAAGAGTGGGCACCGTACAACTACCTGGAGAACAATCAGCTCACCGGCATGACCACGGAGATCGTTCGGGCCATCATGGCGCTGACTGGGGATGACTTTGAGGTACTACTGCAGCCCAGTATGCGAACCACCCAGGCATTGAAGACCCGGCGCAAGACTATCATGTACTCCCTGTTCCGCACGGCGGAGCGCGAGCCGTTGTACAAGTGGGTCGGACCGATCGTGGAAGAGTCCATTCACCCCTATCAGTCGGCCAAAGCGTCGCCGGTGAACTCCTTGGAACAACTGCTGCGGGTCCCGCAGATCACCACCCGACATGCCGGCCTGGTGCCCGAGATGCTGCGGTCGCTGGGTTTCAACAACCTGGACAGAAGTGCAACCGAGAGCCAGCAGCTCTACCGCATGCTGCTCGCCGGGCGCACCGACATCATCGTCGGCGACACCGATGCGGGGGTGGCTTACTACAGCCGCCAGTTGAACATCGCCCCCGGCACGCTGCGACAGATTCCCATCGAGCTTTACCGTTCATCGCTGTACATTGCCTTCAGCCTCGACTGTGAAGACGAACGGGTAGCCGCGTGGGCCAGCGCCCTGGAGCAGCTGCGCCATTCTGGCGAGTTGGAGCGCATCCAGCGTCGGTACGAGCAACCCATCAGGAAATAAAAACGTGGCACCGGCGAAAGCCCGCCCCGCATTACTTCACACAGTGTGTTTTGCTCAGGTGATCGCTTTCAGAAATCGGCGGGCGCCGAAGTCAGCCAAAAATACGGGGCTGTTTCAGGTCATCCATAGCAACCCAATCGGGGGAAAAACCAGGGATTTCTTCCGGTCGCTACCGACCCATTGCAGTCTCTCAGCCTGCGCAACGGTCGACCAAAAGCGGCCCATAACCAGGGTTCGCTTTGGGTCGATACGCAAGCGGTAGGGACGAGTCGAGCCATGGCCCTGATCGCATAAATTTGAAATGCACGGCGTTGCTCGACAGAATCGCGCCCGGATCTGGCCAAAGGTGCCGGACGTTCGTGGTGAAAAGGGGCTGCAGTTGAACGAACAGACATTGTCCATGCGCCTGGAGCGCGTGGCGGCGCATGTGCCAGCAGGGGCGCGCCTGGCCGATATCGGCTCGGATCACGGCTACCTGCCTGTGGCGTTGATGCGCCGTGACGCCATCGCGGCGGCGGTGGCCGGCGAGGTGGCATTGACGCCGTTTCACTCGGCCGAACGCACTGTGCGGGAGAACGGCCTGGACCAGCGGATTACCGTGCGCCTGGCCAATGGCCTGGCGGCGATCGAGCCGGGAGACAGGATCACGGCGATCAGCATCTGCGGCATGGGTGGCGAGACAATCCGCGACATCCTCGACAGCGGCAAGGCGCGTTTGAGCGGCCAGGAGCGCCTGATCCTGCAGCCCAACGGCGGCGAGCAGCCACTGCGCCAATGGCTGATGGAAAATGGTTACCGCATCCTCTGCGAGGAAGTGCTGCGGGAAAACCGCTTCGACTACGAAATCATCGTCGCCGAGCGTGCCGGGCCGGTGATGTACACCGCCGAGGAGTTGTACTTCGGCCCGCTGCAGATGCAGGCCCGCAGCCCGGCGTTCCTGGTCAAGTGGCAGCGCGTGCTGCGCGAGAAGCAGCGGACCCTGAGTAACTTCGCCCGGGCGCGGCAGGCCGTGCCCGAGGAGAAGGTGCAGGACGTGGCCCGGCAGGCACGGTGGATCACCGAGCTGCTGGCTTGAGCCCTTGACTGAGTAATTGCACGGGTAAATTTCAACCTGGCTGTTGCTGCCCTGATAGGGCTTGCGGTTAGCGACAACACTGGCAACTGCTTATCAGTGGTTGATCGGGGTCGCTTTCGAGAAATGTGACCATGACTTCCATTCCCGTTCGGGGGGGCGTCATTTCACAACTCCAATTGGAGGCCCCCCTCAGCCAACAACTACTCTTGTCGTCAAATCTATCTTCGCGGTCCCAGGGGAACTTGACCTTGACCCGTCCGAGGCGCTGATCACACTGGATCTCCTCGTCTTCCAGAGCGATGACCACAGCGGTCTGGTTGCTTGGCACCTGAGGTTTCCTGTGAGCCAAAGGCGGACGATAGAACACGTCCCACGGAAGAACCATAAAGCGGTTGCGGTAACCCTGATGAAAGTCATCCTCGTTGTCAGTGTTGCCACTGGCGACGTTCTCACTCAATACCTGTGGTTGCTTGCCTTCGTGGATGACCTGGGTCAGTAGCCATAGGTCGTTCCACTCTTGGCGCGGGTGGTCTGAGATTTCCAGAACATGGCCACTGACTAACCGGGTCTGGTCACCTTGCCCTTCAGCTTGACGATAAGCCGCGTGGCGGCGCTCCATGGCACGCAGACGCATCTGCTTGCCGTGCTCATGACCTGCGAAACGCTCCAGCTTGTCATCGTATTCCATGTCTAGCTGTTGCTCGTTCCTCCCCAGTCGAAGGTTGAAGCGCTTGATCAGTGGCTCGTCGGCCACCCTATCGCTCTCTTGTCTATAAGCAGTGGGTTGCCCGATCTTGGGAAAAACCGCCTGATCATCGCCAAAGACCAGCACGTGGCCTTGAGCGCTGTGTTGGAAGTGGAAGTGAATACCTTCTTCTTCGCACAAGCGCTGAATAAAGTGCAAATCCGTTTCGTCGTACTGAGTACAGTAGTCACGCTCGGGGTAGGTCGACCCCAGATGAAACCGACAAGCGTCGCCCAGGATCCCGTGCTCTTCCAGTATCAAGGCGACGATTTTCGGCACCGAGAACTGTTGATAGATCCTGTGGTTGATGCGGTGGCGCAAGTAGGACAGGTGCGGTACGAGGGCCAGGCTGTAGCGCGTCAAACGCTGATCATTACCGCTTTGAGCGATGTGATAGACCCGTCCATGAATGCCGTTGCCCTTCGTGTCGAATGTCAGAAAAGCCTCTATGTCGAAGAGGCTTTCGAGATCCAGGTCAGACCGCTCGCTAACAAGCTCCACGTTGAAGAGGTAAGGCCTGCTGATCGCCTCCTCTCCGGTGAATGCGAGCACTTGAAAATCGTGCTCAAAACCGTCGATTGTCAAACTGAAAGGCGTCTGATTGGCTGGGCTGAACATCCGCTGTTCTCTTCTTACATAAGGTGTTGAATTGACGCTGTCGCAGACAGCAATGTCAGGAAGCCGGGTAAATCCAGCCCAAGGCAAGAACCTTCAGCAGTCAGTTTTACAAACGATTGCGCGAGGTGAGTGCGTTTCACCGGGCGTTTAAACAATGGACCGGAGAGCGTCCTGGGTAATACCGGACTAAATGGAGTAACAGGCACTAACCCACTCGCTCAGTGCACCCTGGATATCGGCGTTTGCGTCTTACTTTCCGGACATGAATAGCCTCAACCTGCTGCTCGCCCCACGCCCACGTATTAAATAAAGACTGGCATCTAGCAACAGGCGACAAATCAAGTCAAATCACACGCCACTCTTCACTTTGGTCCAAATCCGTGTACGGATTCGCTCCAGCTTCAATGGTAGTGACTCAAGTGGAACAAATGTAGCAATGGTCTTTTTGTCTGGATAAATCCAGGGATTGTCTCGCAGCTTCTGTTCGACAAACTCAGTGGCATCTTTATTGGCGTTAGGATACAGAGTGTGGTTTGAGGTCTTGGCAATGATTTTTGGTTGCAACATATAATTAATAAACGCCATGCCTTCCTTCGGGTGGGGCGCGTCTTTTAGCAGAACCAGATTTTCCGACCAGACCAGCGCCCCTTCGCGAGGAAGGCTGTAAGTAATCTTGCGTCCAGTGTTGGCCTTCTCGTTTATGGCCTGCGCAGCAAGGGCACCATTAGCCCATCCCACAACTGCACAAATATTGCCGTCAGCCAGGTCAGCGTCGATTTTGGATGAATCGAAATAGCGGACGTAGGGACGGATTTTTAACAGCAGGGCTTGAGCTTTCTGGTAATCATCCGGGTTCCTACTGTTGCTGGGGAGCCCAAGGTAATGCAAAGCAATCGAAATGATCTCACTTGGAGAGTCGAGCATTGCCACGCCACACGACTGGAGCTTGCTGATGTTTTCTTCTTTGAAGATCAAATCCCAGCTATTCACCGGAGCATTATCACCCAATGCCGCTTTGACTTTATCAACGTCATAGCCAATGCCGGTGGTGCCCCATAAATAGGGCACAGCGTAGCGATTGCCAGGATCATTGACCGCGACCTGGGACAAGATATCAGGATCGATATGTGACAAATTGCTCAGTTGATCACGATCCAGCGGCTGAAGCACTCCCGCCTGGATCAGGCTTGGCAACACATTGGAGGTAGCGACAATCACGTCATACCCCGTGCG
Source organism: Pseudomonas sp. B21-015 (assembly GCF_024749285.1). Taxonomy (NCBI): domain Bacteria; kingdom Pseudomonadati; phylum Pseudomonadota; class Gammaproteobacteria; order Pseudomonadales; family Pseudomonadaceae; genus Pseudomonas; species Pseudomonas sp. B21-015. Next base: position 3,875,277 of record NZ_CP087196.1, on the reverse strand, counting down.
CCCAGCCATTACCTTGCTCTGCATGATTTCGGCGCTGTCGAACGCATCCATATGCACTCTGGTGCCGGTTTCCTGCTCGAACTCCTTTGGGGTCTCCGGAGCGATAAACCCGAACCAGTTATACAGATACATCCCAGGCTCTACAGCCCCTACTGATGTGCTTATCCCTGCACAGAGAAGCGAGGCTGAAAAAATGGTTCGCAAATGTGATTTTCTCATGCAACATCCTTGTCAAGACGATGTGCCCTCATGGCCATCGTAAACCCTGAAAGTGAATATACCGGGCATTACCGAATAGTAAATACCTACGAATACTTACCTCTGATCTACGAATCCCTAACCCTAAAGGGGTAGAAAATGCCGTTCGACCTTCATAGCCTGGCTTGGCACCGCTCGATTGGGAAGCTGATCATGCAGTTGAACCGTCCAGAATTCTGGAGTTCACTTGTTCGTATATTGAATGAATATGTCCAAATCGATAATTGGGTTGTATTGATATTTAGCAGTCAGCAAGTGCAAGTTGTTAGTCTTCCTGAGATAGCAGATGCGGAGGAGGTAGACGCGTTCACTCATCGCTATGTGAAGGGGCTTTATCTGCTGGATCCATTTTATATCGCTAATCGGGAAAATCCACAGAGCGGTTTCTTTCATCTGCTGGATATTGCGCCGGAGTACTTTCTTGAAACTGAGTATTACCATCAATATTTTGCACAATACATCTCTGTGGATGAGGCTCAGTACAATGTCCAGCTCGACGCCGATAGAACGTTATGCATTTCCGTTGGCAGTGAAGTTCGTTTTAGTCAAGAACAAATAACAATGCTTGATATTATCAAGCCATGGGTGACTGCATTGATGCATCAGCGCATGTGTTTTGAACTTGACGTAGAGAAAAATCTCACCGAGCCACCGCTATGGCCAGAAACGATTACCCAGCTGGGTACGCAAATAACAGCGCGCGAAAGTGATGTGCTCAGATTATTGCTTAGTGGCTTCTCTAATAAGGAGATAGCCGGAAAGCTTTCCCTCTCGGTGGAAACAATAAAAGTTCACCGTCGCAATATTTACGCCAAGTTAAGTATCAAGTCACAATCCGAACTGTTTGCTCGATTTTTTATGCCGAAACAGGATGTTTTCCCTGTAAGTTGAAATCAGCGTTTTAGTCTGGACATTGCGAGGACATCACGCTGATTTGCGCGGTAATCGGAGTCATGTTCCTGCAAGCATCAAATCCAGATTCTGCACCGCCGCTCCAGCTGCTCCCTTCCCAAGATTGTCAAACACCGCAGCCAACAAAACCTGCCCCGTCTCATCATTCTCAAACACTGACAATCGCAAACCATCAGTCCCGTTAAGTGCCTGAGGATCAAGAGACGTCAACGCTTTAGCCTCCTGCATCGACATCACCTGTACATGGCTCGCATCGACGTAGTGCCGCATCAGACACCCATGCAACTGCACCGCACTCACACCTGGCGCCAACAACCGGGTTTGCAAGGGGATGGTCAGTACGATCCCCTGCCGAAAAGCGCCATAGGCCGGCACAAATATCGGCCGCTCCGTCAGACCGCTTTGCTGCTGAATCTCTGGAATATGTTTGTGTGCCAGCCCCAGCCCATAGACCTGAAATGCCGACGCCTGTGCTGCGCCTTCTCCCTCATGCTCTTCAACTCCGACACGGCCTTTCCCGGAATAACCCGACACGGCATGAATGTTCATCGGGTAATCCCTGGGCAGTAATCCGGCCTCCACTAATGGGCGCAGCAACCCTATCGCCCCCGTTGGATAGCAACCGGGATTGCTGACCCGTCGCGCGACGGCGATGCGTTGGGCGTGCTGCGGACTCATCTCTGCGAAGCCATAGGTCCAGTCTGGGTGGGTGCGGTGCGCCGAACTCGCATCGATCACCCGAACGGCGGGGTTTTCGATGGTCGCTACAGCGTCGCGCGCGGCTTGGTCGGGCAAGCAGAGAATCGCGATGTCGCAGTTATTGATGGCTTCGGCGCGACGTTGCGGGTCCTTGCGATATTCGGGGCTGAGTGTGATAAGCCGCAGATCGTTCCGGTCGCGTAAGCGTTGATGAATTTGCAGCCCGGTGGTGCCTTGGTCGCCGTCGATGAATACAAGGGAACTTGCCATGGAATGCTCTCGGATACAGGTAATCAGGAGTCCAATCTTCAGCGAAGCGTTAAGATAGGAAAAGTTGAATTTCCAGACGATGAGATTCAGCTTTTCTGAATAAGGAGTGACTCATGCGCGAAATCAGCCTGGACCGTCTGCGTACGTTGGTGGCGATTGCCGATCTGGGTTCGTTTGCCGAGGCGGCCCGTGTGCTGCACCTTGCGCCACCCACGGTCAGTTTGCATATCGCCGACCTGGAGTCGCGCGTGGGTGGCAAGCTGTTGTCGCGCACGCGTGGGCGCGTTCAGCCTTCAGCGATCGGGAACACACTGGTGGAGCGTGCGCGACGGCTGTTGGCGGATGCGGAGCAGGCGCTTGAGGAGGTGGAACGTCAGGTACAGGGATTGGCCGGGCGTGTGCGGCTAGGTGCCTCCACAGGGGCCATCGCACAGTTGATGCCACAAGCTTTGGAGACGTTGAGCCAGCGCCATCCCGCTATCGATGTGCAGGTCGCGGTGCTCACGTCGCAGGAAACTTTGAAGAAGCTTGCCGAGGGCTCTTTAGAGATCGGTTTGGTCGCGCTGCCGCAGCCTCCGGTGAAGGGCTTGCGGATCGAGCCGTGGCGACGGGACCCGGTCATGGCCTTCTTGCCGGCTCGCTGGGAATCCCCGGAGGTTGTGACCCCCGACTGGCTGTCCGCTCAGCCATTGATTCTGAATGACAACACCACTCGTCTTTCACGCTTGACTTCGGAGTGGTTCGCCAGCGGCGGACGGCAGCCTGCGCCGCGTATTCAACTGAACTACAACGATGCGATCAAAAGCCTCGTGGCGGCTGGCTATGGTGCGACGTTGTTGCCGCATGAGGCCTCCACGCCATTGCCCGATACCAGGATCGTCATGCGGCCATTAAAGCCCTTGTTGTGGCGGCAACTGGGTATTGCCCACCGTAGTCGGGACATCGAACGGCCTACGCAACATGTGCTGGATGTGTTGTGGGAATTGAGTGCGGGGTAGGGGGATTTTGTCGCACGTGGCGCAGAACTGGCGAAGTACTGATTCAGAGGATTGGTACGACTTGATGCTGTCGGCGCCTTGGACAAGATGTAATGGCACGGGGCTTTGATCATCAGGTTGCAGAGTTGCAGGTGCAGGCAGTGATCCTGAATCGAATCACTGCACTTGGAGTACCGATGACGGTGCGAGTGAGATAAGTCCGCCTGGAGGAAGGGGAGACTCACCTCGCATCAGAGTTCTGCAACAGAGCCGTTTGCGTCTGGACATATTTTGCGGGTGCCAGACCGACCATCCGAGTGAAGTCCCTGATGAAGTGTGCCTGATCAAAATAACCCAGCTCGAGCGCGAGATCCGTCCCCGGCCTGGCTTCGCCGCTCTGCAGCAGGGCCAGTGCTTCATGTAACCGGTATCGGGCAATCACCCACTTCGGACTTACGCCAACGTAATGGGCAAAGAGGCGTTGTAACTGCCGCTCACTAACACTGGACAACTCACTGAGTTGTGCCACTGTTGTCAGTCTGTTGTCTGACGCGATTTGGGCGATGAGGTCATTGAGCAGTTGTACACGCTCATCGGATTGCGGCAAGCAGTGACACAGCAACGCTTCTGATTGCTCGCACAGGTTCGCCATCCCCGGACATTCGATGTGCTCGGCCAACCTGTCGACCACCGTCCCAAAAATCTCAGAGGCCGGGATCGATCGGTTGGCCAACCGGCTGACAGGTCCGCCCAGAAATGGCTGGAATGCGGCGGGACGAAACTTGATTCCAAACGCCCAGCTGTTGCCAGACAGCGTCTTGCTGAAGCGGGAACGACGGGGGCCCCACACATGGACCTGACCCCTTTCCACAACGAGATGCACATTGGGGTGAGGCAGGGTTTCCTGTTGCTGTACAGGCTGATCACTGAGATTCCAGCTGACATGCCAATAATGTTCTACCCATGCCGCCAACTGGACTGAGGGCACCTCGCGAATGTGAGTGAACTGTGGGCCCTTCAATCGCTGATTAAGGACGCCTCGTGCGGGCTGCAGGATAACAGTAGAGCCTGGTCGTGTTTTTCCAATCATCTTCGGTCGCCATCTGCTCCAATGCAAATCAGGGATAGGTCCGACTGTGTGGACCGGTCAAATAGGCCACTGATCTCGGCATAGACGGACTCTAAACAGTCGAGGGATTAGCGTCGACAACAACTGCGTCTGGTTTAGACCGTACGGCATTATCTGGATTTTTGATGGAGATGACAGCATGCAAGCCAAGGGAACATTCGACGTCCAACTACCCGTCCACTCTGTTGCGCCCGGTACCGAGGCCGCTCAACTGAGCAGAAAGGCCATACACAAAACATTTCAGGGAGGCCTGGAGGCCAATAGTCTGGGAGAGATGCTTGCCTCCCTCTCGACAATCCCGGGATCTGCCGGCTATGTGGCGATGGAGCGTGTTGAGGGTAATCTGGCGGGAAGGCCAGGCAGCTTTGTGTTGATGCATTTTGGAACTATGGACAGAGGCCAGCGAACACTGATCATTCAGGTCGTACCTGACTCGGGTACTGGCGAGTTGGAGGGACTCAGCGGCACGATGGAAATAGATGTTCGTGATGGGCAGCATTACTATCTGTTCAACTATGAACTCATGCCAACGCGAAGCTCAAACGCATAATCCTGATATCGGCCATCACCGTATTGACGTTACCAGCTGCCGTGCTGGATCCTTTGGACTTGGACAGCGCGCGGCAGCCGCAGTTGGTGATGTTGTTTTGATCGTCGCCCCTCGCGGCTGGAAGCGTTTTATCTGGCTCACGAACTGATCCTGCCTTCCCAGAAGGGGCTGGAAGAGGAGACTCAAGGGCGCCGTGAAGCAGAAATGACCGTTGCTGAACAATCCACTCTGGATACTGGGCGCGACGCTGGCAACTTCACTCGCGCAAAGGCAGATTGGGTATCGGATTCACCGATGGCTGGCAGACCTCGGCCCGAAGGAAAATTGCAAATGGCTTCCGTCGAGCCAGAGCTCGCATACGATGAACCACTCAATGTGGTGAGTAGGTTCTCCGGTGGTGGTCGTGCCTGAGTTCAGGCGATCTGAAAATCCGACTTTTTCAACAGAATCGGCCAAAAGCGGACCTTGAAGCGGGAAAAGTGGTGCTCAAACCGCCTATATGCCGTCGGATGCTTTTCGGTTACCCGAGTGCATATGCGTAACTTGTCTTAGCGACCTATCACTCGCTCGCGGCGGTTGGCTCAAGGGTGACGGTCATCTCGCCGAAGATGGCTTGGTAGGCCTCCTGGCACGAACTCTCTGCAGTCAGTAGCGCGTCGTCAACGAGCTGCGCACCCGCGGGGGTTAAGCATGCATAACCAACGCGCGCATCGCGGGGATCGCTTTGGCGAGATACCCAACCTATTTTTTCCAAGGGCAGGAGGGACTTGGTTACGGCTGACGCGGTTAAGCCCATGCACTCTGCCAAATCTGCACGACGAAGCCTGCCGCCGTGGGCTTGCTTAAGATGATGCAGAATCATGAAGTCGCTAAAGCTCAACCCATGCACGGCGGAGAGTTTGGCGTCGATACGCCGAGTGGCGGCAGTGTATGCCCGGGATATGCGGATATAGCGTTCAAGTGTTGAGGGCGAAGTGCCTTCCGCACCCGGTGTGTAGTCAGACATTGCAACACTCCTTCAGTTCGGATGGGGATGGGTGTTCAAAGCGTGCGTCCATGGCCTCGAACATTTGGGCCGTTATTTCGAACGAATAGGTCGCACCTTTTTCTAGGTTTCGTTGCAGTACGCGCTCACGGCGTAGCGGCTTATCGGCATTTACGAAGTGGCTAAGCACCTCATAGCCCGCGTTGTGGGCCTGCAGTCGGATTTGAGTGCGGTCTGCTTTCGTCATAAAGCCTTGATCCAGCACCACGTCCTTGCCCGACGCTAGAACCTGCACGCACGTTTCCCATATTTGCGACTCGCAACGTCTAACACGGGGAAGCACCCATTCCAGGCTAAGGGGCTGAGGCAGATCTGGGCCGTATAGACGCTGCATCCATTCATCAATCGAGAAGCTGACAGCGTTTAGCTGGGCCGTTATCTGCCGAGCTAGTGTCGACTTACCGGCCCCGAGAGGGCCGAAAATAATGTGTACGGCGCTCATCTGCCAACTTGTTTCTAGGTAATTTATCTATACGGTATCTAGACGTCAGACTGGCGTTGTCAATCCACAGAACGTTTTGAAAAAACTGCTTTCCTGCAAAGTGGTAAGTGAACAGTGATTCGACCAGACGCTGCCCCACACCTTAGATGATTGGCACCTTTGAGATCGGCGCAATGTGTAGCGAGGATCATAAAGGCTGCTTTTGGGGGCGCGCTCTACCTGTTCCGAAGGCATCGTCCGGCAGAGCTTGCTACTCTTGCTCGGGCTCGTCGAGCGCCTGGAAACCGAGGGCAGTGGACCCGCGCAGATCCGGCGGTTAAGTATGCTCGTCAGCCGTCAACAGCCCCTGATGCGACAGTTAGGCCTAACGAGACCGCGTAATTGGATACCCGCCGTAGAGAGCGCAGCAACGAACTGTCCCTGGACTGGCTTAACTTCTTCCTCGCCGATGTGCGCGATGGACTGGGGCCTTATCTGGCGATCTATCTGCTGGCCGTGCATAACTGGGAGCCGGCGAGCATCGGTCTAGTGATGACACTGGCCGGAGTCGCCGCGCTGCTCATGCAGACCCCAGCCGGTGCGTTGATCGACCGGACTTCGGCGAAACGGGCGGTAGTGGTAGTCGCCGCGCTGCTGGTAACCGGTAGCTGCCTGCTGCTGCCGTGGGTGACCTCGTTCGGTCTGGTGGCGCTGACGCAAACCGTCAGTGCCATCGCCGGCTCCGTGTTCGCCCCGGCCATCGCCGCGATCTCGCTGGGCATCACCGGCCCCCGAGCCTTCACCCGCCGCACCGGACGCAACGAAACCTTCAACCATGCAGGCAATGCCTGCGCCGCATTGCTGGCCGGCGGATTCGCCTATCTGTTCGGCCCGGTGGTGGTGTTCTACCTGATGGCGGTGATGGCACTGGGCAGCGTGATCGCTGTCAGCCTGGTTTCGGCCAAGGCCATCGATCATGAGGTCGCGCGCGGTTTTGCCTCCACCCCGGCGGGCGGCCATGCGCATCCGTCCGGAGTGAGGGTGTTGCTGGCCAACCGGCCGCTTCTGCTGTTCGCCGTGTGCTGCTCGCTGTTCCATCTTGCGAACGCGGCCATGCTGCCACTGGTTAGCCAGAAGTTGTCCCAGGTCAATCTGCAGATGGCCACGCCGTTGACCTCCGCCTGCATCGTCGCCGCGCAGTTAGTGATGGTACCGATGGCCCTGCTGGTCGGCGTCAAGGCTGACCTGTGGGGGCGCAAGCCATTGCTGCTGGCCGGTTTCCTGATCCTGCCGCTGCGCGGCCTGCTTTACGTGGTGTCCGACGACCCGTACTGGCTGGTGGCCGTGCAGTTGCTCGACGGTATCGGCGCCGGAATCTTCGGCGCCTTGTTTCCCGTAGTAGTCAAAGACCTGACGCAGGGTACTGGGCGCTTCAATGTCAGCTTAGGCGCGCTGTCTGCGGTATTTGGCCTGGGCGCGGCCCTCAGCCCCGGCGTAGCGGGGCTGGTGGTACAGGCAGCGGGCTACGATGCCGCGTTCGTGACCCTGGCCGCGATTGCTGGCGCGGCTTTCTTCCTGCTGTGGCTGGCCATGCCGGAAACCCGTAATAGCTCGGGCGACAAGATTGACACCTCGGAGCTCGCCATCACCCCCACGGCCGTCAACTGATCATGCCGCGCCGAGTCTTGCATTCACCTGAGTAAACTGCATGCCTGTATTTGATCCATCCTCGCTCATTTGGACCGTGGCCGCCGTTGCGACCGGAGGGGTAATCCTGCGCCCCTGGCGCGTGCCGGAGTATGTCTGGGCGGTCAGCGCCGCTGTACTGCTGACCGTGTTTGGCCTGGTGCCGCTGCAAACTGCACTCGCCGCCGTCGCCGAGGGTGGCGATGTGTACCTGTTTCTGATCGGCATGATGGTGCTGGCCGAACTGGCGCGCCAGGAAGGGCTGTTCGACTGGCTGGCCATGTACGCGGTGCAGCACGCCAGGGGCTCGGGCCAGCGCCTGTTTGACCTAGTGTTCCTGGTGGGGACACTGGTCACGGTGTTCCTCTCCAACGATGCCACGGCCGTAGTGCTGACCCCAGCGGTGTACGCCGCGTGCAAGGCGGCCAAGGCCGAGCCGCTGCCTTATCTGTTCATCTGCGCCTTCATCTCCAATGCCGCCAGTTTTGTGCTGCCCATCTCCAACCCGGCCAACCTGGTGGTGTTCGGCAGCCAGATGCCGCCGTTGCTGGAGTGGCTGCGGCAATTCACCTTGCCGTCGCTGGCCGCCATTGTCCTGACCTACCTGGTGCTGCGTCTGGCCCAGCGCAAGCAGATCCGCCAGCCCCTGGCGACGGCCATCGACGTGCAACCGCTGCCCAGCGGTGCACGCCTGTGCGCGCTGGGTATCGTGCTGACAGGCGTGCTGTTGCTGGCGACCTCCGCCTTGGACCGGCAGCTCGGCTTACCCACCTTCTGCGCCGGCATCGCCACGGCCGGGCTGATCCATTTGCGTCAGCGGCGTAACCCGATGCCGGTGCTCAAAGGCGTGTCATGGGGCGTGTTGCCGCTGGTCGCGGGCCTGTTCGTGCTGGTGGAAGCGGCGGCACAGACGGGTGTGATCGACCACCTAGCCCATGGTTTGGCCGCGCTGGCGCGCAGCTCCGAGGTCCAGTCGAGCTGGAGCGCCGGCGTGGTCGCTGCCATCGCCGGCAACCTGATGAACAATCTGCCGACCGGCCTGATCGCCGGCTCCGTTGGTCATATTGTCGATTTGCCAGCGCGAACTACTGCGGCGCTGCTGATTGGCGTCGACCTCGGGCCGAACCTGTCGATTACCGGCTCCCTGGCCACTTTGCTCTGGTTGGTTGCCATTCGCCGTGAAGGCGAACACGTCGGTGCCTTGGACTTCCTGCGCCTGGGGGTGCTGGTAATGCCTCCCGCCCTGATCGGGGCGCTGTGGTTGCTTCATCTATGAGGCTGGTGTTTTTCGGTAACGACGCGATAGTCTGCTGCTCTCACGAAAGACTCCAGCCTAACTACCTCAACCTGGTCAGTGGGACGTCCATTGCTGTTGGCCGCTTGCTGCCTGTCACGAGGGGCAGCAGTCGACCGATTCTGTTGAAAAAGTCGGATTTCAGCTCGTCTGAACTCAGGCACGACCACCACCGGAGAACCTACTCACCACATTGAGTGGTTTTTCGGCCCTTCGTTGATCTTTGCTGCTCTGTTAGTGGGTTAGTTTGAGGTTTTTTGCTGCGTGCAGACGCACCTATCCCGTAGAAGGTGGCCCTTGAGATGCAAGTTTGGCCAGACGTCGCAGGTTCTGTACCGCGGCCGCCAGCGTGAACTCATCAGATGCGCCACTCATGCCGCGTAGCCGCAGGCGATCCAATTTCAGGATGCGCTTGAGGTGGGCAAACAACATTTCGACCTTTTTACGTTCGTGGCGAGAGCGCTGATACGCCGGCGTTGCTGCAATGCGCCGAGCCACATCGCGAGCGGCTTCATGGACGCTGCGAGCGATCTTTCGGAATGCAGTGTTCGGGCAGCACTTGGCTTTCATCGGACACGTAGCGCAGTCGGTCTGCCGGGATCGGAAGATGATGGTGTTGGCTTTGGTGACGTGTGAACGCTCGTTCTTGAAGGCTCGCCATTCGCTGCGCAGTGGGTTGCCGGCCGGGCAGCGGTATTCCTCGGCCTCTTCATTCCAGTGGAAATCGTTACTCGAAAAGCTGTCGTTCTTGCGCTCGGTTTTGTCCCACACCGGCACATGCGGCTCGATGTCTTTTTCCTCCACCATCCAGGCCAGCATCGGCGCGGTACCGTAAGCGGTGTCGCCAATGAGGCGTTCCGGTTTGATGTCGAACTGCGCCTCGACCCGGTCGATCATGATCTTGGTGCTCTCGACCTCGGCCGTGCGATGAGCCGGTGTGGGTTCCACATCCACGATGACACCGTGCTCGGTATCGATCAGATAATTCGTGGAGTAAGCGTAGAACGCTGGGCCACCTGGAGCAGCGGTCCAGCGGGCTTGAGGATCAGTCAGCGATAGACGTTTCGGTAGCGTTTCGGCCAGAGCCTCTTCATCAAGCGCCTCAAGATACTCACGTACGGCGCGGGTGCTCAGGGCCGGATCGCTCCAGTTGACCTGTTCATCGCCCGGTACACCGCGCTGCCGGCTGGCATCCGCCTTGATGATGCTGGCGTCCACGGCAAAGCCTTCACCTTTGACCAAGCCTGTGTCCATGCAACGACGTAGCACTTCATTGAACAGCCAGCGAAAGAGATCGCTGTCCCGAAAACGGCCGTGTCTATTTTTGGAAAAGGTCGAGTGATTGGGGACTTCATCTTCAAGGCTTAACCGGCAGAACCAGCGATACGCCAGGTTCAGATGGGCCTCTTCGCACAACCGCCGCTCTGAGCGAATGCCGTAGCAATAGCCGACGATCAGCATGCGGATCATCAGTTCAGGGTCAATCGACGGACGCCCGATCGGGCTATAAAAATCGGCGAGGTAATGGCGCAGGTCGCTCAGATCAAGACACTGATCAATGCTGCGCAGAAGGTGATTGGCGGGGATGTGATCTTCAAGGTTGAACGAGTAAAACAGTCGCTCCTGCCCACTCGATAACTGTCCCATCATGCTGCGTGCTTCCCTGCTGGCTGGTGCGAAGATTTTGCCGCAGGCCAGAAAGGGGAGCTACTTTTTCAACAGAATCGACCCATAGCGGACTCACAGTGCAAGAACGTTCCCGTCATCTACGCTATTCCAGCAAGCATGATGCTGAAAGCGAGGATAGGAATGACAGTCCGCCGTAGAGATGATCTTACCTATTCAATCCTGCTGATCACTCCCGTTCTCCTTTACACAAGCATGGGGGGCGATCCGCTGTACACAGGCATTTGGTACCTCGTCGGTAAGTGTCCGCGGAACACACCTTGCATAGTTAAACGGTCGCCCATTTATGCGGCAGTAACACTTTAATAGCTTAGCCAAGATGCCTTCGGCGGGCGCTTACGGCAAAACGGCCAATGCGTGCGTTTGGCTCCAACACGCAGGCACGCAAGTCCTCATCTGAAGATGGGGTTGAATCTAGTCCTTGCAGAATTAATGCTAGGCCGCCAAGAGCGCTTGCCGGAGCGTCGCGACAAGCGGCTTGGGGTCGTCCTTGCGCCAGATGGCATAGACCCTGACCCGTGAAGGAAGCCAGGGCAGCTCGCGAAATATGACGCTATCTGCAAGAAAATCCCGAAGACTCGCTTGGACAAAGGTAATGCCCAAACCTGAGGCCACCAGCCGCAAGGCTGCCAGCAGGTCATCCGCCTCTACCTTGATGTCAGGCAAGAAACCGCAAGCGGAGCAGTTCTCAAGAAAACGCTGGCGGGCCGCAGGATTTTTTGACCGGGCCAAGGCAACCCAACGCTCCCCGTTCAAGTCTTGAGGAGCAATGCTCGCTTGCGTGGCCATAACATGTCTTTTTCCCAGAACAAGCAGTAGCGCTTCGCTTGAAACCTCCATGGACTCTATGTCTGCGCTCTCAGGAACTGAATAAACCAGCCCGAAATCGAGCGCTCTACCGAGCAGGGCCTCGGATTGTTCTGAGGAGCCCATGGGACGGAGTTCGAAGGTAGCAGCCTGATGGTCTGATTGCAGACCCGCAAGGGCACGCGGTAATACATTGGAGTGCATGGCCGCTTCGACATAACCCACGGCAATATGGCCTTTCTCACCAAGAGCGATACTGCGCGCCGCTGCTTCGACTTCAGATGCATGGGCGACCAAGCTGCGCGCCTCCTGAAGGAAAAGACGTCCTTCGTCAGTCAGGCGCATGCGCTGACGTGCGCGTTCGAATAACCTCAGACCAAGCTGCGCTTCAAGCTGAATGATTTGCCGACTCAAAGGCGACTGCGAGATATGTAGACGGCTGGCGGCTTGACCGACATTTTCAGTTTCAGCGACAGCGATAAACGCAACAAGCAATCGAAGATCTAAGGTCATGTGAATCGGGTCTCAAGTCATGTAGAACGCGTCTTGGACCAGAATAGTATTTTTTGCAATTATCCGTGAACTGTTTAAACGAAGAACGCCTTGAAGGGGATATATATATGCAATTCATCACGCTTTCGCGTCGAGTCTCGGAGCGTTTTTCCGATGCGGATTTTGCGCCTCATCTCGAAGCCGAAGCTCAGCGTGCCAGGGCTCTCTATCTGGAGGGATTTATCCGCAATATCTGGCACCGTGGTGACATGGGTGGCGCCTGCCTACTGGTTGAAGCCGAAAACGAGACTGCCGTTCGGGAAAAGCTGGCAACGCTGCCACTGGTAAATTCCGGGATGCTGGAAGTTACTTCTGTTGTACCGTTGAAACCTTATGGTGGATTTGGCCCAAGAATCCAGTAACCGCTCTTCGTCCGATAATATTTAGTACAGAGCCCAAGGAGGCACTCGATGCAATTCGTCAAACTAGGGTATGCGTCCGGGCCTCCCGTCTTGCGTCACTAAACCGGTTGCCACCTATGCGGCAGCAGCTGCGCAATATCACTTGCCCGTTGCCTCGGTAGGCGCCCGTTGAGCCGCGCCGACAGGATCAAACTCATGATCGCCGCCGCCCGTTTTCCGCTGCGCAGGGAACCTGCAAAGAGCCAGTTTTTTCGCCCGAGTACCCACGGCCGAATCTGGTTCTTGGCCCAATTATTGTCAACGGACAACGCCCCGTCATCGAGGTAGCGCGATAGCGCCGTCCAGCGTTTTCAGGCTGTAGTCCAACGCTTTGCTGATAGCCGAACCATCGTGCACAAGATCACGCTGGGCGATCATCCAAGCATGTAGCGCCCCCATCACCGGCACCGCTTTTTTTTGCCGTATTCGGCGGCGTAAATCCGGCTCCAGGTCGCGGACTTCACCCTCAATTTCATACAGCAACTGAATATAACGCAGGGCCTGCTCGGCGAGCTGGCTCTTGTTGGTGGCGTGTAGTTCGAAAAACTTGCGCCGCGCATGGGCCATGCAGCCGATCTCGGTGACGCCGAGTTCGAAGCTGGCTTTGTAACTGCCAAAATCATCACACACCAGCTTGGCCTTCCAGTCTTGCAGGAAGTTGCGAGCATGCTCACCGGCGCGGCTGGGGCTGAAGTCGTAGACGACAGCTGCTGTTTCGCAGAATTGGCTGGTGGCGTAGGCCCAGACATAAGAACGGTGGGTTTTCTTCGAGCCTGGTGCGAGCATCTGCACCGGTGTACCGGCACCCAATCAGGTGTGGTGCGGCGACATCGCCTACATTTTGGGCCCAGGGGAAATGGCATTATCTGGCTGTCGTGCTGGATCTTTGCGCGCGCCGGGTGGTGGGCTAGGCATTGTCGGAAAGCCGGACGCCTAGTTGGTTATCAAGGCACTGGATATGGCCTACGAGCAACGTGGAAGGTCTCAGGGCCTACTGTTTCACTCAGATCAAGGGTCGCAGTACGCGAGTCGTTTATTTCACCAGCGGCTGTGGCGTTATCGAATGCGCCAGAGCATGAGTTGCCGGGGAAATTGCTGGGACAATGCGCCGATGGCGCGCGTGTTCCGCAGCTTGAAAACCGAATGGATACCGACTCTGGGTTACAGAACGGCCAAAAAACCCAATGCGATATCAGCCATTTCTTGATGCATCGGTACAACTGGATTCGACCCCATCAATTCATCGGTGGGCTGGCGCCAGCTCGGGCCGAAGAAAAACTTAACGTCGTGTCCGGGATTAGTTGACTACTACAGGTATCTCGCTGGCAAACCAGCGGTGACGGTCTTTGACCTCCCCCTCAAATCGAGGTGTAATCGAGTTGCGCATACTTTAACGCCCACGCATCAGGACAACTTGGCTCACTCCAGCCTTGTTTCGAATAGCCGTCGCGTGCGTATAAGTGGAGGACTTGTACCATTCCTCCGCAATGTCCAAGGACGGAAACTCAATAATCGCAGCTCTATCCGAGGACGGAACGCCCTCAATTTGGCGCATATCATTTCGACTAACCGCAGATATCACGCGACCTTGATATGGCTTTAGAGACGGAAGGACTAAGGATGCGTACTCCGTATACGCATCTGGATTGTTTACCTGAATAAAGAACACCGCATATCCAGGCTTGTTGGGGCTGGCCATTTCGGGTTGCGTCTGTCCCGACGCAATGCTAGCCGCGAGAGATGTCAAAGTGACAAACGCTAGAACTCCGCTGGCGATCATACGACGGGGACTCAACTTAGTCATTTTCATACTGACGTTCCTTTTCTGCTCAGTTGCAATCACAGTCAGCATTGCAGAAAACGGCGATACAATCTAAGACCGATATGGACACATTTAAGACCATATGAGCATCACATGGATTTTAAGTTCTGGAGCAAGCTTCAGATAATCCCAAGTTTTGAGTCTGTGTTGATAGCACTGTCTGATAGCGCCACATAAACCTAAAGCACCTGTAAGCAAATCGGGATCTAGTTTCTCAATGACCGCTATTGGCCGATTCTGTTGAAAAAGTAGCTCCCCTTTCTGGCCTGCGGCAAAATCTTCGCACCAGCCAGCAGGGAAGCACGCAGCATGATGGGACAGTTATCGAGTGGGCAGGAGCGACTGTTTTACTCGTTCAACCTTGAAGATCACATCCCCGCCAATCACCTTCTGCGCAGCATTGATCAGTGTCTTGATCTGAGCGACCTGCGCCATTACCTCGCCGATTTTTATAGCCCGATCGGGCGTCCGTCGATTGACCCTGAACTGATGATCCGCATGCTGATCGTCGGCTATTGCTACGGCATTCGCTCAGAGCGGCGGTTGTGCGAAGAGGCCCATCTGAACCTGGCGTATCGCTGGTTCTGCCGGTTAAGCCTTGAAGATGAAGTCCCCAATCACTCGACCTTTTCCAAAAATAGACACGGCCGTTTTCGGGACAGCGATCTCTTTCGCTGGCTGTTCAATGAAGTGCTACGTCGTTGCATGGATGCAGGCTTGGTCAAAGGTGAAGGCTTTGCCGTGGACGCCAGCATCATCAAAGCGGATGCCTGCCGGCAGCGCGGTGTACCGGGTGATGAACAGGTCAACTGGAGCGATCCGGCCCTGAGCACCCGCGCCGTGCGTGAGTATCTTGAGGCGCTTGATGAAGAGGCTCTGGCCGAAACGCTACCGAAGCGCCTGTCGCTGACTGATCCTCAAGCCCGCTGGACCGCTGCTCCAGGTGGCCCAGCGTTCTACGCTTACTCCACGAATTATCTGATCGATACCGAGCACGGTGTCATCGTGGATGTGGAACCCACACCGGCTCATCGCACGGCCGAGGTCGAGAGCACCAAGATCATGATCGACCGGGTCGAGGCGCAGTTCGACATCAAACCGGAACGCCTCATTGGCGACACCGCTTACGGTACCGCGCCGATGCTGGCCTGGATGGTGGAGGAAAAAGACATCGAGCCGCATGTGCCGGTGTGGGACAAAACCGAGCGCAAGAACGACAGCTTTTCGAGTAACGATTTCCACTGGAATGAAGAGGCCGAGGAATACCGCTGCCCGGCCGGCAACCCACTGCGCAGCGAATGGCGAGCCTTCAAGAACGAGCGTTCACACGTCACCAAAGCCAACACCATCATCTTCCGATCCCGGCAGACCGACTGCGCTACGTGTCCGATGAAAGCCAAGTGCTGCCCGAACACTGCATTCCGAAAGATCGCTCGCAGCGTCCATGAAGCCGCTCGCGATGTGGCTCGGCGCATTGCAGCAACGCCGGCGTATCAGCGCTCTCGCCACGAACGTAAAAAGGTCGAAATGTTGTTTGCCCACCTCAAGCGCATCCTGCAATTGGATCGCCTGCGGCTACGTGGCATGAGTGGCGCATCCGATGAGTTCACGCTGGCGGCCGCGGTACAGAACCTGCGACGTCTGGCCAAACTTGTATCTCAAGGGCCACCTTCTACGGGATAGGTGCGTCTGCACGCAGCAAAAAACCTCAAACTAACCCACTAACAGAGCAGCAAAGATCAACGAAGGGCCGAAAAACCACTCAATGTGGTGAGTAGGTTCTCCGGTGGTGGTCGTGCCTGAGTTCAGACGAGCTGAAATCCGACTTTTTCAACAGAATCAACCCTTTGCAGACATTCATAACGCTCCGGTTCAGGCGCGGCGGCGCGTTAGCGCCGACGTCGCCTGGAACCGATAGTTAGGTGTTATATCGATTGTGATTGCTTGAGAACAAAGATTCATTGGAGGGTCTCAATAGTGATGACTAGGATTTCCTTCCCATTACTATCAAATCCAACTAATTCATCCTCGTCGGTTTTCCTTTTGAATCTGTGTTCCCACCTCAAGCCATCGGAATCAACATAGGTGTTAACCTTGCCAAAGAATTCTGTAATTCCTTCCCCTTTTTTCTGAGCCACCAATTTCCATTTCTTTTGGATAACCGGGAATCTACTCGCACCTTCCTTAAGCGTGACGAGCACAAATGAACTGGCAATGGTAACTATGAAGTTATCTGCTTCGATATGCAGCGCGACAGTCTGGCGTTTACCTGAACTGTAATCATCTATGCCGTCGGCTTTCCTGCTGGGACTCGTAAGCAATCCGGTTATTGTCTTGAGGAATCCAAGTTTCTGAATCTTGCCAAAGTGAGGGTGCTCAACTTTTAGTAGTTCCGCCGCGCTAAAAATGTGAGTAAGATCCATGTGGTATGCCTCTATCGCTGCATCAGTTGCATATAATCGGTCAAATACTGAAAACACGGAATCGGGCACCGTGACGTGTGGGATCTTTTCGGTTTGTAGTTGTTCCACAAAGAACTGAAAATACTCTTCCAGAGCTAGCGATGGAGCTTTGCCTCGTGCAATGTAAATCAGCAGGGCGTCGTGAACTCGGGCCTGATCCTCATCTGTGAAAGGTCGACCATGGCATCCAAGCCACGACTCAATTGTCTGCCAATCAGCCTTCATCGACGCAGGAGCGACTGGTCGTTGCGCGTCCTCGCGCAGTTCACTAACGCTGAGTATGCCGCTTTGCAGCAGAAAGCTGACTGGCTGCTGAGGATTGATAACTATGGTTCGCCGATTGTCTGCCATACGAATCTAACGTTCCTTGACGTCCTGTAGGCCCTTGTTTTCCTGAAGGTGGTCACGGCGAACGCGACACTATTCGAGGAGAAACACGACACAGATGACAAGCCCAAGCTGCTAGATCAGTGTAGCCGGCAAATCAAACAACGCTGCCAACATGCCAGCAGCTTCATTGGCCACTTCTGGCCGATTTCTGCCGGCTACGACCGGCAAGTTGCGACCCAAAGCTGACGCTCGATTCTGTCTAGGAAACCAGGTGCGATTCACTTCATAGGCAATGAGTTCTCCACCACAAAACTTGGTTTTCGGTTGGCGAACAGGGCGTATGTTCAATGAAGAGGAGAAAACTAATCGCGCTCACTTCGCCATTTCACGTGCTGTCTGAGCAACCGATCAATCATCGCCATCACACTTGACCTCTTTTTTGTACTCATCTCGCTTGGCCTCGATCTTGACCTTGCAGCCACGCTCCCAGAACTCGTCTTTCCACTCGCCGCGACGCCAAGTGGCGCCGCGGCCATCCGGGCATTTGATCTCTTCCTTGTATTGATCGTCTTTGGATTCGATCTTCACCTTGCATGGCCCGTCTCTGTACTCGTCCTTCCACTCGCCGCCCTCGTGTCCGCCGCGCCGGTGGTCCGCTGACGCTGGCATCAACATGACTAAGCTAATTGCAGCCACCACCCACATACCAAGCATGGGTCCCACACTCATCTCACCACCTCTGTAATAAAAGACATGACGCGGCAGGCCAAGCTTTCCCGTAGCCCACCGTAGCGACGTCTTGATCGTAACGGTGTGCCTGCAGGTGATACGACAACGATCTCCGGTCGATTACTCCAATAGCGAGAAAAAACAGCGTGATAATCGTCGGATTGGAAGATTGCAGTTAGAGGTTTGCGGTTGTGCGAGCCTTTTTGGTTTTTTGGTTTTTTGGTTTTTGAGCAAGGCCGCTTTTGGCCGATTTCTGCCTGTCGCCACTGGCAGCTATGGGTCCAGAGTGTGTAAAAACGCAGGCACCGTTTTGTAGTCTGCGCTGCTACACGAAATCTGCCAGCGTTTGGCTAATCAGCAGAGCTGAGATTTGCATAGGCGCGTGATTTTAGCTCCCAATTAGGCCACCAAAGCTGCTCGAAAACGTTTTTACACAGCCTCGGTCGATTGCGGCCCTTCGCGGCAATCGACCCAAAGCGGTCAAATCACTAAACGCATGTTCCACCGACAAAGAATGGGATTCGCTGAATTTCCGCCTCGCTCATTACTCGCCAATCATTTGGCAAAATACCGTACTCGAACTCGGCGCTTTCCAGTGCCTCATCCAATCCAGGCATCAAGTGGTCGCCTTCAATTTGGAGTTCTCCGTAGTCCTTAAAGCGTATCTCCAGATACACCAGGTCATCGTCTTCGGCCTTTAGGCCGAAAAGCACGATAGCGGTAACGTCAGGCCGGAAATCGCTGATTTTCCTTACATAAGCAAATAGGTGACTTGTGGGCTTGGGGCATGGCGTCGGCCGTATCTATTGATGGTGGGTCAGGGCATTTTATATGACCTTAGCGTCGGCTCAGCACAACCTCTCGCGCACAGCCCTCAACACCGCTTCGATGTGCCAGGTTTCGACGCCGATGGCGACTGCTTCGCAGGCATCAAGCACTAACTCGATTTGGGTGGTTATGCCTTGTTCGAGAAGCAGTCGCTGCGTGTCTTCAAGAAGCCTGCGTTTACCTGTGAGCCAAAGTCGTTGTTTGCCCGTCAGCAACGCAAGGGTTTGCGGGTTGGTGCAATGCAGTTTTCGACGCAAATTGACCTGCGCCGGTTTGTCGCCTCGGTCAATTGCCGGGGTCAGTACATACTGGTTGCCCGACACTGCCTCCAGATCGTATTTGTCTTGCAGATACTCATCGACACTCATGCAATTGACGACCGTCTCACGCTCGCCCGTCATGACGTTGATCAAGTGCGCGTTAACACCGACGTAGCAGAACTCCGTCATGCCGTGGACGACGTAATCCTCACTGTTACTGCGAATAACCCAGTAATCACCGTTGGCGGTAAGCTCACATGACTGAATGACAAACGCTCAGGTTTGCCATCTCTCATGACGCCGTCAAACAGGCCAAGCACGATTTCGCAGGCATGCTCGGCGGTTAGCACGGCGTTGATCTCTGTCACGCTTTGCCAAAACCAAACAATGAACGCAGCCAGCCTGCCGACTTCCGTTCATAGAAGGGGGCGGTTTGCTTGAGGAAGTAATCGCTAAGGCCTGATTCCCCTTCGTGAACGCGATAGAGGTCAACGGGTTCGCCATCCGGAGCGGTATCCCCGGCAACGTTACCGGCTTCGCGCATGACCAGTTCAATATCTCCGTCCGCTTCAATACCAATGATCAGATGAGGCTTTTGATCAGACGATGCGTCATGCATCAACGCCAGAAACGCACGCTTTACGTTGCGATGTTTGGCGAGTAATTGTGTGAGCGAGTTGACCATCTTCGACGGATATTGCGACGGCTGTCCGAGCAGCACTTTGGTGTCTTTTTCGACCGTGCGCTGCACCGGCTTTTGGCCGATCTCGTCGGAGAGCAGATGGCGTACTTCCTCCGGGAAAAACTCTTTCCCGTAAGGAGACTTTGGATTGAGGAAAAGAGGGGTGCCCAGTGTGATTTCAAACAGCGATCTGGCCGGGATCTCTACGTAGGACTCTTCGCTATCTATGGATCTTTGTAGTGTTTGCAGCGAAGAAAAAAACGGGATGACAGCGGAGCCGTCAGGCTTTTGCCAATGCGCGATGCTGATGTTGCTACCAGCCTCGAGGTTGACTTGACCTTCGCCAGTGCCGGCAGTGCCAAGGACGTAGATAGTGGAATTCAACAGAGTCTTGAAAAAGTCAGGTCGATGGGCCGGTTCATCCGCCGCCAGCCTGAGTGATTTTTCGAGGGTGTTTTCTTGCTTGGTATCCATGATGTCCATCGGCAGTTCCATCAAAACAGACAAAAAAGTGAGCGGCAAAGAGCGCGCAGTTTTTCACGCGACTGTGAAAACAGGAAGAACAGCAGGCTAATAAATCTGAAGCATACGGAGAGTCACCCTGAACGGTTTTCCAAGGAGAGCTCCTCCATATCAGTGGTGGATGAAGAGCCCAATGCGGTTCGCCTCGAAGGGCTGCATCTGCACCATCGCCTGCACCACGGGTACTGATGACCACCGGCACACTGGCGGATCGGTATGGGCGCAAGCGAGTGTTTGTCATCAGCCTGGTGCTTTTTGGCATTACCACTGGGCTGTGGATGGGCGCAAAACGCCCGATGCACTCGGCTATCGGTTCAGCAGAGGTGCCAGCAGTGCACACATGCCGCGCCAGTGCGAACCCTCCCAGTAAATCCGTTGGCAGGCGTCGCAGCGCAGGAAGTGTGAATAGAGGACGCCAACGCGTGGCGGTACCTGCGGCCGGGCCAGTTCCGGGCTGATCTCGTGCAGCGGCAGGTTGCAATGAAGGCACAGGCTGAATGGGCGCGCGCTACGCGCCAGGTCGAGGCGCTCGTACAATTCGCGCAGCTGCAGCGACGGTTTCAGGGCGTGCACGTAACAGCCGTGGCTGATGATTCGCCGCTTGAGCAGTTCGCGGTCGCGGGTTAGCACGATGCGTCCTTGCTGCGCAGCGATCTCGGCGATCTCGGCATCCTCGAAGCCATTGTCGTACAGGGTGTCGAAGCCGCTCATGCGCAGCAGGCTGGCCAGCCCGCCAAGGTGCGCATCAGCGACGAAGCGCAGCACCCGTAAAGGTTGCGCACGAACCTTGAGCAGTGGGCTGATGTCCAGTGCTTCGAACTTGGGATACACCGCCAGCCGGTCACCGTCGAAGATCACCCGCTCGAAACCCACCGACTCGCCGTTGAGCAGCACCAGCTCGACCTCGGTGTGCGGTATCCCGAGCGCCTCGATCATGTGCTTGACCGTCGCCCCTCGCGCGCACTCGCAAGTGAAGGACTGCCGCCGCCGTTCGGCCGGCAGGAAATCGTTGAGCTCCTCGTAGAAGCGGAAGGTTGCACGGGTCATGTTGAACAGTATGGCAGGGCTGCGGGATGAGCGAGTCCAGTGCGGCAGCTTTCGACTGTGGATTCCTGTTAATGGGTTAGTTTGAGTTTTTTGCTTCGTGCAGGCGCACCTATCCCGTAATAGGCGTTTGGCGGCTTTTTTTGTGTGCCTATCCGCCTGAGAAATATAGAAAAACCTGGTACGCAGTGAATGCCGTAACCAGGTGATATAAAGCGTGTATTGTTCTGATCCGTTTCTCTCTGTTGCGAGATAAAAAAGTCACCTAAATGAGATCAGAAATTTATATGACGGAGCAGACAAAATCCGAGGATTTCACACGCTGTCGATCATTAAGCTAAAGTTGATGGAGAAAATAAGGGCTGCCGAGAAGCAGATAAACACAACACCCCCAATTCTATTGACGATCAAAAAGCCCCTGCCAAGAGAAACTTTTTGTCGTGCTGAGGTGGCGATATAGCCATAGGTGAAGTGAATCAAGAATACCAGTGCGCAGAACGTGGACGCCAACAGTGTGAATTGAGGAACGAACGGTTGGTCTGCCTTTATGAATTGCGGAAAAAGAGCCATGAAGAAAACGATTGGCTTGGGGTTAAGCATCGAAATGAAAAAACCCTGCCTGAATCTGGCTATCACACTGGGGGTGTATTCAGAGTGTGTTATTTCATTGAGGTTGTTTTGAAGTTTCGGTTTGGATCGCAGGAGCTTTAATCCAAGGTAAATGAGGTAAGCCGCACCCATTAGTTTAACGACGTTCATCATCCAGGCAGAGCTGGAAATAATCGCTCCCACACTGCTTGCCGCAATGATAGAGATCCCCCCCATGCCGAGGGTCACGCCAAGGATTCCAGGCAAAGCATTCTTCAGTCCATAGGTGAGTGAGTTTGTTAATGTCAGTAACACCCCAGGCCCCGGACTGGCGATCGTCAAGCATGATATCGTCACGTAAAAAAGATATTCTTCCACTGTTTATCTCCACGCAAAACAAAAGAAGGGCATAAGCCCTTCTGATTATTCAACTTGTTTTTGAAATTTTTAACGAACGGTACTCTTGACCTTCAAAGAACGGGCTGTCAACAAGAAGTTCGCCATGTTCCTTTGCGACTTCTAAGTGAAAGCGCGTCGGCCCCGAGTATTTGAAATGTTCGCGGGGAATTTCAAGGTCATAAGCGCGACGATAGTCATAGGTACTGGTGTCGCAGAAGAAGCGCATGACAAACGCTGCGCGCGAGCTTACGGGGCCTTCCTCCAGCATGATGCTTCGGTGAATGACATTCTTGTCGAAAATGAGCGCATCACCCACCTCGAATTCGTCCTCGACGGCAAAGTGATCCAGTAGCTTTTTAATCGCTGGGTCATTCAAAGGACCATCACGAAGGTGCACGAACTCATCGATGGTGGTCTCCTCGCCTCGCTCAATACGTTCCGATAGGAGTTGGAAAATCGAAGGATCGACGTGTTCATACATGAACGCACCCGATACGGCGTCTTTTGGGACATACGCCATACCGCCTCGTTGCCCTTTGGGGTCGATTTTGACCAAAGGAGCCCAGATTGTGCAGCCATAGTCTTCCGCTTGGTGATAGCCGAAACTTTGCGTACCGATATGCCAGGGGAAGCCCTTGTTTTTCATCTTTTCAAGCTCGAAGGAAAGAGCTTGGGCAAAAAACATGTTTTTACCCGTCAACGTTTTCATGACATGTTTGAAGTGGTCATCTTGAATAACGCTGGCAATCATCGGATCGCCATCATACATATCATATGCCAAACGGCTGAAGCCGCTCTGATACTTGTCAGTAGGCGTGGAGATACGGTCGCCAATGGTTGATGTCAAATAACCGGTTATATCTCTATTGTAAAAACCTTTGAGAAAAAGAAAGCCCTGCCTGCGAAACTTCATCACCTGATCTTCGGTTACTTGAAACTTTTCGTTGATCATTATAACTCCATGTTTTATTGGCTGATGTGGTGCAGGACATTTTCGTGTGCTATTAAATCCGACTAATTTCCATGCCCCAGGCGCCGTGCACTGTAAAGTGCCCATTGTGGGGGGCGGGATATAAAAAATCAGGTAGGAGATTTTATTGCCCGAATTCTAGGGTGTCTGAATAGCGGCAATTAGCATATAAGATGTCATTCCTTTCACTGATACAGCTCCTTCAATGAGAAGATCCTCTTCTCATTGAAGGAAAGCCTAATGTGCTAAAAACGCTTTGTAAATATTTTCTGAATATAAGATTCACCAGAGACTCGCAAACGCAATCTGCGTACTAGCTAAAATAAGTGTTCACCGCCCCAACGGTCCCCCACCACCCGCTTTGGACATCGAGATCAAGCAAGCGTGAGCAACCCTGCGGTGAAAGCAATCCTCGCAAAATCAGGCTTCTGGTTCCGCGTCAAAAAAGGGGGAGAAAGACCTTTGGGCAGAGGCTTCCGGACTCGGATTTCACGTAGCAGCGTGCAGAAAGGCGTTTACACCAGTCAATGATCAGGCAGTTTGGGCGGACTGACTGTTTTCAACAGAGTCGGTCGATTGCTGCCTGTCAGTAAGGGTGGCTCGCGACCCAAAGTTGGCGGTCGACACCGGCAGTTATCAGCCAGAAGTAGACATTTCTCATGTGTTTATACAAACGCGGAGGCAATTCACCCTGACCCCGCTAGCCCTGCTGATCACCTATGCAGTCAGGCAAGTTGGGGCCAATCTCGATCATGCCGGCGGAAACTCTGGGGACGCTGCTGAAGCCCCAAGACAGGTCCCCCATAGTTCACCAGGTCGTAGATCGCGCTTTCGCCAATCAGCTGGCCGTTGCGATTATCGTATAAGCGAAAAAAGGCCGGAAGTTCCCAGCTGAAAAACCACTCTAGCTGGTCCGGCTCGTCCGGGGGCGACTGGGGGTGAAGGAAGTCGGGCAGTACCCGGAAAGGGTTGAACTACTGAACTCGGTAGCAGCCGTTGGGGCTGATCCTGGCGGCGCCGACGGGCTTCGCCAGAGCCTTTTCCCACCACTGTGAAATGGCCCATTATCCCGCGCAGAACACGAGCGCACTGAGGGCTAAAGTCGGGAGTCGGGTTAGTTTTTTCATGTTCGGGGATCTATCTGAAACTTGCATGTGCTAACGCTAAATGCGCGGATCGACTGCCGGGATGGCGAAAGCGCGGAACTGTTCAGCGTCGGGCTCGACCCAACCAGGCTCCCAGAACAGCGTGTCCAGATGACCACGGGTAGGCTCAGGCGCTTGCCGAGGGCGCGGACGAGGGTAGATTTGCCGCTACCGGCATTGCCCAGAATCACAATCCGTTGCAGGGGACTTCCTGTCGCGAAAAAAGCCGGCGATTGTGCAGCTTTTGGATGTTCAGTTAAAGGCTGATGGGCGACCGCCGCACCGCGGGAACGAATTTTGTGTTGCTACGGCGCTGCACTCAAGCCTTGACCCAACGCTGACGGCTCCAGCTGCTCAATGTATCGACAGCCAATACCAGCAACAGCATGGCCAGAATAACCGTGCTCGCTTGAGCTTCCTGGAACAGGCTGAGGCTGACATAGAGCATTTGCCCCAAACCACCGGCGCCGACGAAGCCGAGCACACTGGCCATGCGGATATTGTTTTCCCAGCGATACAGAATGTAGGCCAGAAGCTGTGGCAACAGGTTGGGTAGCGTGCCGTAACAGAAAGCCCATACGGCATTGGCACCTTGCAAACGGATGGCGTCGGCGGGTTCGGGTGGGGTGTTTTCCAGTGCTTCGGCGAACAACCGGCCGAGCACGCCGGTGGTGTGCAGGGCTAATGCCAGGGTGCCGGCGTTGGGGCCGAGCCCGGCGGCCAGGACCATCAACGCGGCCCACACCAGTTCCGGCACTGCGCGCAAGGCGTTGAGCACCAGACGTGACGCGCTCTGCAAAGGCCAGCCGTAGCGTCCGGCCGCGGGCAATGCCAATAGCAGGCCGAATACCGCCGCGAGCAGGGTGCCAAGGGCAGACATGGCAAGGGTTTCCAGGGCGCCGTGGCCGATGGCTTGCAGATGCCCCAAGCTCAGGTCCGGGCTGAGAAAACGCTCGGCATAAGCGCCCATTTGCTTCAGGTTGCCGGTGCCGCCGAGTTCGCCGAGGTCGATGCCCAGATAGATGAACGAGGTGACGACCGCTGTGCCAATACACAGGAGCAGTGCCAGGTTGAACAAACGATTCATGTCAGCCTCCAGCGCAGCAGGCGGCTGAGTTGATCGGCGAGCAGCACCAGGACGAGGAACGTCAGCAACAGACTGGCCACTTCACCACCGGCGAACATGCGCAACGACAGATCCATTTGCTGGCCCAGGCCGCCGGCACCGACGAAGCCCATCACCACCGAGGCGCGGATTGCGCATTCCCAGCGATACACCGTGTACGACAGCAACTCCGCAGCGACATTGGGCAGGATTCCGTAACAAAAGGCTGCGAGCCGACCGCTGCCGGACTGCAGTAGCGCGTGGACCGGACGCTGGTCGACCGACTCGAAAATTTCCGCGTAGACCTTGCCCAGCATGCCGCTGTAGGTGATGGCAATGGCCAGAACCCCGGCCGTCGGGCCGAGGCCGACGGCGCGCACGAACAGCAGGGCCCAGACGATTTCCGGCACGCTGCGCAGAAAGATCAGTAAACCGCGTATGGGCCAACGCAGCAGTTGGCCCCAATAGCTCGGGTGGCCGGCCCGGGAGGCAGCGGACAGCGACAGAGCACGACTGGCGAGCAGGCTGGCGGGGACTGCCACCAGCAACGCCAGGGCCATGCCGGCCGTGGCGATGGCCAGGGTCTGCAGGGTGGCTTGCAACAACAGCTGGATGAACGCCTCGCCATGGGCCGGTGGCCAGAAGGCGGATACAAACCGGCCCATCTCACTCTGACTGTCACTCGCCACCAGCACACTGAGGTCCAACTCGCTGAAGCGGATGCCGGGCCACAACAGGGCAAGGGCCAGCAGGCTGAGCAGCAGACGGGGCAGGGCGGCCGGATCGCGAGTGCCAGACGTCAGCATCGGGGAATCTGCACACTCAAGGGCGGCGGGGCAATCGGTGGGGATTGCAGTTGTTCGTTGGCGTAGAGCTTGTCGAGCAACTCGTGATCGACTTCGCTGGCCGGAAGGTCGAACAGGATCTGTCCATCACGCAAGCCGATGATGCGCGAAAAGTGCGCCAGGGCCAGCTCCACCGCATGCAGGCTGGCGACCAGGGTGACGTCGTGCTGCCGGGCATGGCGACAGAGCACCGAAAGCGTGTGCTGGGCCAACACCGGGTCCATGGCCGATACCGGCTCATCGGCGAGCAACACCTCGGGTGCTTGATACAACACGCGGGCAATGCCCACGCGCTGTAGCTGTCCACCGGACAGTTGTTGGCAATGCGCGAACAACTTGTCACTCAGGTCCAGCCTGGTCAATGCCGCGCGTGCGCCCGGAATATCCAGCGGATGCAGCAGGTTCAGCAGGCTCTTGCCCAGCCCCCACTGACCCAGCTTGCCGGCCAGCACCGCGGTGACCACGCGCTGGCGCGGGGGCAGGGGAGGCGCCTGATGGATCAGGCCGATGCGAGCACGCAGCCGCTGACGTTGACGGGCAGAAAGCTGCCAGACGCGCTCGCCGAGCACCTGCAGCTCGCCTTTGCCCGGACGCAGGGCGGTGGCCAGCAGATGGAGCAAGCTCGATTTTCCCGCACCGGACGGACCAATGATGGCGACCTGTTCGCGTGCCCCGATGTGCAGGTCCACGCCACGCAGCGCCTGGACGCCGTTGGCGTGGGTAAGGCTGACCTGGGTCAGATGCAATGTCATTTGAGCAGTTCGGCGGCGCGTGCGGCTTCCTCGATGCCCTTGTAGTTCTCAGGCTTGGTTTCGATGAACCGGCTGGCGGCCTGCAGATCCAGAATTTCCTTGTCTTTCGGGTTCGCCGGATCGAGCGCCAGGAACGCAGCCTTTATCTTGGCCGCCAGCGCCGGGTCGAGGGTTCCGCGCACCGTCCAGTTGTAGTCGAAGTACGCCGGGGTGGTCGAAAACACTTTGACCTTGGTGGTATCGACCTTGCCGGCGGCGACCAGTTTTTCCCACACGCTGGCGTTGAGCACCCCGGCGTCCACCTTGCCGGCCTGGACCCAGGCGACAGTGGCGTCATGGGCACCGGAATAGCCTACGCGACTGAAGTAGCTTTCCGGCTTGATGCCCTCCTTGAGCATGAAATAGCGCGGCATCAGACTGCCGGACGTGGAGGACACCGAGCCGAATGCAAAGGTCTTGCCCTTGAGATCGGCGAGGGACTTGACGGCCGGGTCGGCGGTGATGAATTTGCTGGTGAATTGGGCGTCCTGTTCGCGCTGTACCAGCGGAATGGCATTGCCGGTTTTCAGGCGTGCCTGCACGAACGTGAAACCGCCCAGCCAGGCCAGGTCGATGCGGTCGGTGGCCAGCGCCTCGACCACGGCCGGATAGTCGCTCACGGGCACGAACTCGACCTTCATGCCCAATTGTTGTTCCAGATAGGCGCCAAGTGGCTTGAACTTGCGCAGCAGTTCGGTCGGGGCTTCATCGGGAATCGCGCTGACTTTCAGGGTGTCGGCGGCTTGCGCCAGCAGGGTGCCAAAAGACAGGATCAAGCCGACGGCCACTGCCAGGGTACGCTTGAGCATGGAAGATCTCCGGTGCATTTACGGAAGAATGTCGAGGCGCCTGGCACAATCTGATTGCTGCGTGGCGCTTTGTGAGGGTAGCCGAAATGGAGCGAAATTGACTGCTTTTGGGCTATTGCTGTTTATTGCGAAGGGCAGCAAATGACGAGCCGAACACTATACATGTGGCGAGGGAGCTTGCTCCAGCTCGCCTGCGTAACACAGTGGACTTAAAGGCGCGACGAAAATCCTGTGGGAGCGGCGGTGCGGTTTAACAGAAATTCCGTTTACACAAAATCTGAGACACCCTCCATGCAGGTGACGGATTTATGGAATAGTGCTTTGTAAAGGCGTACAGGGTCACATGGAATAGTCATGTGAGCCTCGTATGAGGCGGCTCTCAACCAAGTATGGATGCGACGGACAAACAATGAACACTGCTCAACTATCGATTCGACAGTACATAAAAGCCAAGGACGGCAACCGTCCACATTTATTGCGCAAGGCCTTTGCGTCAGACGCGATATTGGACATGGTCGTGCACACCGGATCCATCTCGTTTCCACCCCACGTTGAAGGCCTTGGACCTATCGGTGATGTGCTGGTCAGCCGATTCGGGCAGACCTTCGAAAACGTCTATACCTTTTGCCTGGGAGGCCAACCTGAACCGCAGGCCAAAACATTCCAGTGCAAATGGCTGGTCGGCATGTCCGACAAGCACTCCGGTGAAGCCCGGGTCGGTTGCGGTCTGTATGAATGGCAGTTCAGCCCCGAGTCGGGACTTGTCCAGAGGCTCACTATCACCATTGAGCACATGAAAACCCTGCCAGCGACTGATCTGGACTGCATCATGGAGTGGGTATCGCATCTGGATTACCCATGGTGCTGTCCGGAAGCGTTAGTGAGCAATGCTCCAGACATAGACACGCTTGAAGAGGTGATCCAGTACGTTGTGGCCAATATTCCGACCGATTGATTTCAGATTCCAGTGCGGTGCTGATCTTACTGTCGCGGGTAGGGCGTCTCGCTAAGCGCCTCGGGTTTTACGAATGTCTTGAAAAAATTGACTACCGGTGATGCCTCACAAGTGTCTCGTGTCACGATTGTGCCGCGGTTACGCACCTGCGGTACTTTGCAAATATCCGGGGTCCTGGCCTGGAGTTTCTGATCGCTGCAGGCCCGGCAAATGCGATCGAATGCCGCTTCGAGTTGCAGTGAGTAGTCGAGGGGGTTACCCACCATTGAACCCGGATGGCGTGTTCCGCCTTGGGTATTCATGAAAAACTTGCTGACGTGGGCTCGGACTTTTTCCGGCGTAAAACTTGAGTCCAGCTTGAACGAGTCCACCAAAGGCTGGTCGCGACGCCACTGGGCGGCCGCGTGGCACGCAAGGCATGACGAGCGAGGATTATCCGCCGGGCCATTCAGACGCCCCTGAAAACCCGGATAGGGTCGCTGCGGCCAATCGGCCTCGGATGCTGACCAAACCACACCGCGCAGCTCCTGGTTGATTTTGCTCTGGCTGAGGGTGGTCGTTTTGTTCCAGGCCGGATCCAGGGCACCTGGATCATTCCCCCACATGAGACCGACGGGAACCAGGTTGTCGAGCAGCCAATCTCCTTTGAAACCGTCGGGGCTCAAGGGCTTGCGCCAAACAAACGTCCCCATTACCCACCCGGTGTCCTTCGCGTTCGGGTCTTTTACTGCGATGTCGACTTGCAGCAATCGCATTGGCCTCGGTTCTCGGCCATCGACTCCAGCCTTTTCACCACGCGGGTCACCCTCGGGGTTTATGTAGGCGTCGATCTCAGGTGAGCCTTCGAGGTACGGCACTTGCCCGACATCCGCAGTGGTGAAGAGGAATTTGAATGACGCAGACTGAGCGGGAAAAGCAAAAGTCGCTGGGGCTTGGGGGTTGCAAGGATCCTTGAAAATTTGACCGATTGCGTACGCGCCCGGGCGGTTGTACCAACCCACCGCCCACGTCTGGATGCCATCGCCTGAGGTTTTCGAAAGATCCCCAGGGTCCGGGCCGCGCTCTGCGGTCAGGCCGTTGAGACGTTCACGACCATTGAGGCTGTAGTCCATCCACGGCACGATCCACCACTCTGCATTTGGATTCATCGTCAGTCGGCGCTGGTCGATGTGGATGCCGCTGGCCCGAATCTCTTTAAGAAACGCAGCCATATAGTCGCGCCAGTCAGATTCGAACCTCACCCCTTGCCAGGCAAATACGGAAGTTCCAGGAGCGCTTGGCAAGTCCGTACGCCAAGGCAAATGAATGGCGCCTGCACCTGCGTTTGCGTCTGGATCGTAAGCGGAACTTGCCGAAGGAGGAAAAGTGCATTGTGCATGCGCTACCAGTGATGCCGTGGCGAGCAGAATGGCGAGACCGATATTTCTGCTCAGTAGCTCAAGCCGGCTCATGATTGCAGTCCTTTGCAGGGGAGGGCAGGTGAAGATTAGCTACTATTTGGCGACTTGCTAGGGTCCACGGATTCGACACCTGAGCGTGGAGGGGGCGCTTTGAGTCGCCCACCCTTGCAGGCGTGTTCAAGTGTCCGCTTGTGGCGAACTGTAACTTTGACCCTTCAACAGCCACGCCACTAAACCAGGTGTGGGGCTCACCCCCGTCGCTCGGCCACCAACAGTAACGACTGCGGCACAGGGCTTTGCGGGTGCTGCGGCTCCTGCAAGCCGGCCAGTCGAAAACCGGCCAAGTCCAGCGCATTGAGCCAACTGGACAGGGTGCGGAAGTACCACGGCATGGGTTGCCACTGCCCCTTGAACCCAGCGAAGGTCTCTTTGCGCCAACCATCCTGATAGTCGCCCGCTGCCGCGGTCCACGGATGTAGCGTCTGGATCACCAGCGCGCCGCCAGGGGCGAGCAGGGCGTTCATGGCGGCGAGCAGAGGGATGATGTCCTGGTGCAGCAGGGCGAAGTTGGCGCAGATCAGGTCGTAGTCGCTGCCGATGTCCACCTTCGCCGCCACCAACGCTTCATAGCTCGCCAAATGCACCCGCGAAGAGCCCGCCGCCCGCGCCGCCTCAACCAGCGTCGCATCGCCATCCACACCCACCGCGTTGATGGCCCGTTCAGCCAGCGCGCGCAACAGCCAGCCCTCGCCGCAGCCCAGGTCGAGCACGCGCTCGGGTTGGCGGCCTAGCACCGCCAGCAGGATTGCCTGGTCGGTGACCTTGAGGCGGCTTTCGATAGTGCCGGTGCGAATGGCTTCGATCCAGGATTGGGCGTTGTGGTGCCAGCTTTGGAGGAGGTTGGATTCGGAGGCAGGCATTTCGATGTCCGGAGTGGGGGTTGGATGGAAGGATAGGACAAGTGCTGGTGGAGCGGAGCTTGTCGGTGACGTTTTACCTGTAAACGGCGCACGAACGGTGCGAAGGCGCCCCGGCGAACGTCAACAAGCTTGCGATGCCGGCTAATGGGCGTTCCATAAAAAAACGGCCTTGGTTAAGGCCGTTTTTTCAACAGACGAAGCTATTAAGCCTGCGGATCGATATTGTCCAGAACCCGGTTCACTGCCAGTTCGCCCAGCATGATGACCTGTTGCAGCGCCAGCATCGTGTTGCGTTGCGGCCCTTCCAGCAGACCCGCGATATCACTGGCCATGACACTCGCCGATGCCAACGACTCACAGGCGTGGGCCAGCAGGCTTTCCGAATCGACACCGGGCGCGACGATAAACATTGTGCTCGGTTTACGGGCCGCGGCGGGTTCTTTGGGGGGCTTGAGGTAATGATCGAGCGCGCGTTCAGCGGCTTCGTTGAGCTTTTTTGAATGGGTGGATTCGTATGGGGATGCCGGATCGGTGTCCGGTGGATTGGGTGTTACTTTGAACATTGGCTCTAACCTCTATATGAGTGAGGCCGCAACCAGTTCGCGACTAAACGAAATGGAGGCAGCTGTGCACAGGTTAGTCGACCGATGAGCCAAGAAATCGGCGCGCCGAAGCGCCCTGCGCACAGCCACCATCAAGTGCAGGGATGGGATACCTGACTGATAGAAGCATGTGCATCTTGACATCAACGGGCGACTAAACCCGACCACTGATGGGCAGTGGCAGGGAAACGATAGAGGCCAGGGCCAAGGCGCACAAGCCGGCGGATTCTGGCGTAGTTGTAGGCAACGGCGCAAGACGCTGTAGCTTGCAGGAAGTAACACTGACACTGATTAAACACGCTCTCCCATACACCCGAAATCCCCCTGTAGGAGCTGCCGAAGGCTGCTCCTACAGGGAAATCTCCTTCGTCATCCAGGTTGTGCAAGGCATGTGTACGACAAGTCACGATACGTGGGGCCCGCCGGCGAGAAACTGACCCGTTTCTATCGTCAGTTCCTGTAATGGCTATCGTACTGCCCGTCTGCTTGCTTTCCAGGTTTTCGAGCTAATTCACGAACGGCCCGACGATGGAACTGTAAACTGGCCGCGCAAAAAGGCGTTGCCTCATTGAAGGCTTCAGCGGTCTTGGCTGACCGGGCCCGCGACCGCGACCGTCCCTTTACCACCTCAAGCGAGAGACCCCCATGGCTAACCACGACCTCACTTTCCTCCCCGATCCAGATGCGGAATCCATCTCCTCCGACGTCGCCGGTTTCGGCGGCCTGCTGGTCTCCACCCAGATCCCCACCCGCGCCGACGGCAGCCTGGAGCTGGGCGACATCGCCCTGCAGAGCGAGTGCACCCTGCAGGCGCTCAAGGTAGCGCTGGAGCGTGCCGGCAGTTCCATGGACCGGGTTCTGCATCTGACCATCTACCTCACCGACATGGCCGACCGCGCTGCCTTCAACGAGGTCTACCAGCGCTTTTTCGCCAAGCCCTGGCCGGTTCGCGCCGCCGTTGGCGTGGCTGCCCTGGCAGTCGAAGGCATGCGCGTGGAAGTCACCGCGATGGCGGCCAAGGGCTGAGTCCGTGGACCTATCCGGCGGCCCTGCTCAGCGGCCCTGCTTTGCATGGCTGTCGCGATCAGCTTCCCGCTTGTTTATTCAACGCCTCTTCAACCGCGGCAATTTCTGCCTGACGCTTGATGATCATCTCGCCCACGGGCGGGCCCTGGAAGCGTCGGGCTTCAAAGGCGAACCAGATGATTGCCGTCAGAATCAGAAAACCGAGCGTGATGTACAGCGCCCAATCGTTCGGTGGCTGGATGCCGATGGCAAAGATCAGCACCATCGAGAGGATCGAGAGGATGGCGAACAACGAGTACAACGCGCGCCCCATGTTCCATGGTCCCATGGTCGGCCACTTCGCAGTCCCGTAGGTAAACAGCCCCAGCACGATGGGAATGATGAAAGAGAAGAACAGGAAGATCACCGTACAAGAGACCACGATCGTGTACACCGGCGTTTCGCCGATCGATACCAGCGACGATCCCCAGACGAACAGCACCGCGAGCGTGGCACCGGTCCAGATCGCCGCCACCGGGCTGCGATGGCTCGGTGAGACCGTGGCCAGTGCTTTGGAGAAGGGCAGGCCGCCGTCACGGGAGAAGGCGAAGATCATGCGTGAGACCGAGGTCACGGTCGCCAGCCCGCAGAGAAACTGCGAGATGAAAATCGCCACATAAAGCGCCATTTTGATAGCCGGGTTCACCTGGCTGTCCATCGCCCAGAAGAATACATTCCAGCCCTGCTTGGCGGCCTCATCCATGCTCGGCAACATCAGTACAAACGAGCAGAGCATGACCCAGCCGAACAGCAACGACCAGGCCACCGACGTGACCATCCCGAGCGGGACCGACACGGCAGCCTTGTGGGTCTCTTCAGAAGTATGCGCGGAGGCGTCATAGCCGGTGATGGTGTAGATCGGCAGGAGCAGGCCGAGCATGAAAATCCAGCCGTTCGACACTTGTGGCCAGACGTTGCCGCCGGCCGCGCCGGAGTAGTTGCTGAAGGTCACCAGGCGGACGAACTCATAGCTGGGCGCGGCGATCAGGCAGACGATGGTCAGCGCGGTTGCCGTGGCGAAGATCAAATAGCCCGAGAAGTCGGTGAGCTTGGCGGTCAGGCCGATGCCGAAGTGGTTACACAAGGCCTGGATGCCGGTCAGGATCGCCAGGAAAATGACCCGTGTGGTGATCGTGTCTTGCATGCCCAGGGTCGGTCCGAAGGCTCCGAAAAAGAAGTAATAAGTGCCGACGTTGATCGCGCCGAGCACCGTGATCAATCCCAACAGGTTGAACCAGGCCGTCAGCCAGCCGGTGAAGCGGTTACCGAGAATCGAGCCCCAGTGATAGAGGCCGCCAGCGGTTGGGTAGGCCGAGGAAATCTGCGCCATGGCCATGGCGAAAACCCCGGAAATCAGGCACCCCAGTGGCCAGCCGATACCGATTGCCGCGCCGCCTGCACCCGAGGTGCCCTGTGCCAGCGAGTTGATGCCACCCGAGAGGATGCAGATGATCGAAAAGGAAATGGCGAAGTTGGAGAAAACGCCCATGCGTCGCGAGAGTTGCTGGGCATAGCCCATGCTGTGCAACACCTTGAGGTCGTCGTCTTGTGGCGCGGTGGCGCCGGGTTGGCTTACAGGACTCATAATGTGTGCCTTGTCAGGTTTTGATACATAGCCATCCGCGTTATGCGTTGCCGAATGGGACTGTCTTCAACCCCCTGTCTTACTGCTCCTGCGTCTAATGGATAAAAACCATCCATGCGGTGGCCGTTCTAAAGACGACCGTGATAAGCCGCTGCGAAAATTTCTGCCGCGCCATTTCGTGTCAACGGCAGCGGATTGCCGCCGGCGCAGGGGTCGACAATCGCCATGTCCGCGATCAGATCGGCCTGCTGATCATCCACCCCTAGCTCAAATAACGTATGGGGTACGCCGATGTCCTTGCGCAGCTTGAGGACGAAGGCCAGGAAGCTGTCGAAGCCCGGGGAGGGCAAGCGCAGATAAGCCGCCAGACGGGTGATGCGTTCCTCGATGGCCGGGCGATTGAACTTCAGCACATAGGGCATGAAGGTGGCATTGGTCATGCCGTGGTGGGTGTCGTACAGGGCGCCCACCGGATGCGAGAGGGCGTGCATTCCCCCCAGGCCTTTCTGGAAAGCGGTGGCACCCATCGCGGCCGCCGCCAGCATTTGCGCGCGCGCGTCGAGGTCGGAGGGGGTGTGTACCGCCCGTACCAGGGCATTGGCTACCAGCCGCATGCCTTCCACCGCGATACCTTCAGCCATGGGATGAAAACCGGGAGCGCAGTACGATTCCAGGCAATGGGAAAACGCATCCATGCCGGTGCCGGCGGTGACCTTTGCCGGCATGCCGATGGTGAGGGCCGGGTCGCTGATGACCACACGCGGCATCATCTTCGGATGGAAAATGATGCGTTTGGTGTGTGTACGCTCGTCGATGATCACCGCTGCACGGCCCACCTCGGAACCGGTGCCCGCGGTGGTTGGCACCGCAATGATCGGGGCGATGTTGCCTTCGTCGGCGCGTGTCCAGTAGTCGCCGATGTCTTCGAAATCCCAGACCGGTCGGGTCTGGCCGCTCATGAAGGCAATGAGCTTGCCCATGTCCAGGCCGCTGCCACCGCCAAAGGCGACCACGCCATCGTGTTGGCCGGCGCGCCAGGCGTCGAGCCCTCCCGCGAGGTTGGCTTCAACCGGATTGGGCTTGAGGTCAGAAAACAGCGCTACACCGAGGCCGGCAGCGCGCAAGGATTCCAGCGCCGCCGTGGCGATCGGCGCACGCGCCAGGCCACTGTCGGTGACCAGCAGCGGTCGCTGGATATTTTGACTGCGGCAGACCTCGGCCAGCTCGGCGATGCGGCCGACACCGAAGCGGATGCTCGTGGGGTAGTTCCAGTTCGCGGTCAGGCTCATGGCTCAGATCTCGTGGCGCAGATGAAAGGATTTCGCGCGGGTCAGGTGTTCATAGCCAAGGCGCGACAGCGTTATGCCGCGCCCGCTGTTCTTCACTCCGGTCCAGGCCAGGGCCGGGTCCAGGTAATCGCAGCGGTTCATGAACACGGTGCCGGTGGCGATCTCGTTGCCGATCCATTCGGCGGCGGTCAGATCCTGGGTCCAGATCGAGGCGCTGAGCCCGAATTCACTGTCGTTCATCAAGGCGATGGCTTCGTCGTCGCTGGCCACCGGCATGATGCCGACCACCGGGCCGAAGCTTTCCTCGCGCATCACCGCCATTTGATGGGTGACGTCCACCAATACCTGCGGTGCGAGGTAGGCGCTGCCCGGTGCGTCGGCGGGAAAGTCCTTGGGATCGATCAGTGCCCTGGCCCCTTGTGCCAGTGCATCGGCGATCTGCCCGCGAACGAACTCAGCGGCACCCGGTGTGACCAGCGGGCCGAGCGTGGTGGCTTCGTCCAGTGGGTTGCCCAGCACGTATTGGCGGGTCAAGGCGGCGAAGCGCTCGACAAACGCCGGGTAGATTTTTTTATCGACATAAATACGTTCGACGGCGCAGCAGCTCTGCCCGGAGTTGAAGAAGCTGCCGTCCACCAGATTCTCCACCGCATGCTCAAGGTTGGCGTCTGCCCGGACGTAGGCCGGGTCTTTGCCGCCAAGCTCCAGCCCCATGCCGAGGAAGCCTCCGACGGCCGCGTGTTCCATGGCCGTGCCGCCATCGACAGAGCCGGTGAAGTTCACCTGCTGCACGCGTCCGGAGGTAATGATCGCCGCGGTATAGACATGACTGAGCACCAGGTTATGAAACAGCCCTTCAGGCAGATGGGCGCGGCGAAAGGCCTCGGCGAAACGCTCACCGACCAGCAGCGTTTGTGTAGCGTGTTTGAGGATCACGCTGTTGCCGGCCATCAGCGCCGGGATGATCGTATTCACCGCCGTCAGATAGGGGTAATTCCACGGTGCGACGACCAGCACCGTACCCAGCGGTTCGCGCTTGATACAGCGCTGAAAACCCGCAACAGGCGCGGGCTCCAGCGTTGCTAAAGCTTCAGGCGCGATGGCGATCATGTGCCGGGCACGTTCTTCAAACCCGCGCAATTCGCCGGCGCCAAAGCGAACCGGGCGGCCCATTTGCCAGGCCAGTTCCGGCACGATCTCGGCCTGCATCGCCAGCATCGCGTCCACGGCAGCGTTGCAAAAGGCGGCACGTTCGCTCAGTGGCCGGCGTTTCCATTGCGCCTGGGCGGTTGCGGCCGCCACCAGCGCCTGCTCGATCTGTACCGCATTGGCACACTGGCGTTCGGCGTAGACCCGGCCATCGACCGGTGAGATGAGTTGCACTGTCGCAGTCATAGCGTACTCAATAGCGCTCGAAGCCGCGCTGCAGTTCCCAGTCGGTTATCCGTCGGTCGTACTCTTTCTGTTCCCAGTCGGCGGTGTGCACGTAGTGGTCGATCACTTCATCGCCGAACGCCTCGCGCAACATGCTCGAAGCCTTGAGGGCGGCGCAGGCCTCGCGCAGGGTTTTCGACACCTCAGGCAACTGCTCATCGACGTAGGCATCGCCCTCGAAGGGTGGCGCGAGCTCGAGCTTCTCGTCGATGCCGGCCAGGCCCGCGGCGATCAGGGCGGCGAAGGCCAGGTAGGGGTTGAGGTCAGCACCGCCGATGCGGCATTCGATGCGGATGGCCTTGCTGCCTTCGGCGCACAAACGAAAGCCCGCGGTGCGATTGTCCCGGCTCCAGACTGCCCGCGTCGGCGCGAAGGTGCCGGCCTGAAAGCGCTTGTACGAATTGATATAGGGCGCGAGAAAACAGGTGATGTCGTTGGCGTATTTGAGCTGCCCGGCCACCCACGAACGCATCAGTTTCGACATGCCGAACTCAGCCTTGGGGTCGAAGAACAGCGGCTTCTTGGCATTCTTGTCCCACAGCGAATTGTGGATATGGCTGCTGGAGCCGGCGGCGTCATAGCGCCACTTGGCCATGAACGTAATTGCCTTGCCCTGCAGTTGCGCGATCTCTTTGCAGGCGTGTTTGATGATGACGTGATGGTCGGCCATGGTCATGGCATCGGCGTAACGGATGTTGATTTCTTCCTGACCCGGCCCCCATTCGCCCTTGGAGTTTTCCACCGGAATGCCGGATGCTTGCAGATGTTTGCGAATCGCCCGCAGCACCGGCTCCTCGCGGGTGGTCTGCAGGATGTTGTAATCCTCGATGTAGTGGCCGGCGGTCTTCGGCTGGTGGTAGTTGCGCTCGTGGATTGCCTGGTAACTTTCGTCGAACAGATAGAACTCCAGTTCAGAGGCGAACATGCCGGTATAGCCGCGCTCGCGCAGTCGCTCGACTTGTTTTTTCAGGATCGCCCGCGGGCTGTGGGGCAGGTCTTTTCTGTGGTGATGATCGAGCACGTCGCAGAGCACCAGCGCCGTGCATTCCAGCCACGGCACGCGACGCAACGTGGCCATGTCGGGTTTGAGCACAAAATCGCCATAGCCTTTGCTCCAACTGGCAGCGGCGTAACCCGGCACCGGTTCCATGTCGATGTCGTCGGCCAGCAGGTAATTGCAGCAGTGGGTTTCTTCATGACCGCTGTCGATGAAAAATTCGACCTGGAATCGCTTGCCGACCAGTCGCCCCTGCATATCGACCATGCAGACCAGCACGGTATCGATTTCGCCGGCGGCAGCGGCGCGCTTGAGTGCTTCGAAACTGAGGAGAGGCTCGGTCATCACGTCAGTCCTGCATGAAAGGTTTGGGCCTGTCTGAGATAGCTGTTGCAGACGCTCTCCAGAAAAAACCAAAACCTGCAGACGCGAGCATCGTGAGCAATGAGCTGCTGAAAGCTTAGCCTACTGCTGCTGTGTGCAAGTTTTGGCGACTCGAAACCGAGAAAGGGACCGGCCTCAATTGACGAGTATTTAGTTGTGCTATACAACTAAATGGTCGTTTCGTTCGGGGTGATTTCCATGATCCATTCTCAATCAGACTTGACTAACCAAGTCCGTTCGGCGTCGCGTCTATTGGTGCGAGAGTTGGGGTTCATGAAGGCCACGCTGGCTGCGACGGACTATCCGCCTTCATCCGTTCACACCATCGTGGAGATTGGGGAACGGGACTCGCTGACGGCAGGGGAACTTGTGGCGCTTCTCGGCCTGGAAAAGTCCTCCGTGAGCCGGATGGTGCGCAAGCTCATTGAGGCCGGCGAGATCGAAGAAATTCCACACGAGGAGGATGCGCGCTCAAAGAAACTGCGACTCACGGTGCAGGGCAAGAAGACCCTGCGAGCGATTGATTCGTTCGCCAGGGAGCAGGTGGGCGCGGCCATGACGTACCTGACGAGCGAGCAACAGCAGGCCGTGAATGAGGGCATCGCCAACTATGCCGTCGCCCTGCAATCCCACAGACTCGGTACAGCGCCGCCACCGCCGATGCAGCTGGACATCGCTCGGGGCTACCGACCCGGAATCATCGGCCGCATTGTGCAAATGCATGCCGACTACTACGCAAGGCATTCGAATTTCGGCCAGCCGTTCGAGAGTCTGGTTGCATCGGACATGGCGGAGTTGATGGGGCGTTTGCACAATCCACGCAACGAGGTTTGGGTGGCTTTGGACGGCCAGCGAATGGTCGGCTCCATTGCTATAGACGGCGAAGGAGAGGGCGGTGAAGCGATTCTGCGCTGTTTCATTCTTGATGACTCGGCGCGAGGCAAGGGCGCAGGCAAACGCTTGTTGGCTGAAGCCATAAAGTTCTGTGACGAACACGGCTTTTGCGCGACGCGGCTTTGGACGTTCAAGGGCCTTGATGTGGCTCGTAAACTGTATGAAGACTTTGGTTTTAGATTGGAGCAGGAGCAAGAGGGGCAGCAGTGGGGGGCAACGGTTATCGAGCAGTGTTTTGTACGACCTGCTGAAAAAATCGTGAGCTCGAATGGGTAATCACTGATTGCGCTGGAGCTGCTTGCTCCAGCGCAACGCTCCTTAGTTCTTTACAGTCTCCTCGAGAGAGAAACGCCCCAGTGGATTTTGCTGGAAGTGTTCGATGTTCTTGCGCGAAATGTTGATGTACGGGCTGTAGTAAAGGTCGATCCAGTTGACGTCCTGTTTGGCTATCTTCTGCAAGTCGACATAGACCTGTTCACGCTTGATCGGGTCTGCTTCTACCCGGGCAGCCGACACCAGATTCTTGACCTTGTCGTTCTTGTAGCGGGTCATGTAGTTCATGTTGGTATCGTGGCCCAGAACGAACGTGGTCTTCTGATCCGGGTCGAGGATGTCGTTGGTCCAGTACATCACGGACAGGTCGTAATCACCGTCGACCAGCATCTGCCAGCTCTGGGTCGGGTCGACCTTTTGCAGGGTCGCGGTCACACCGACGGCTGCCAGTTGCTGTTGAACCAGCACGGCAATCTGCTCGTCGGCTTCGTTACCGGCGTTGACCACGTAGTTCAGCTTCATGCCCGCTGCGCCGGCATCGGTCAGCATCTGCTTGGCTTTGGCCGGGTCAAACGGACGCTTCAGGTTGTCTGCATAATGGTAAAGCGAGCCCTTGGGGATGTAGGAGTAAGCCTCCTGACCATGACCGAAGGTGACGGTATCGACCACCGACTTCTTGTTGATAGCCATGTCCAGTGCCTGACGTACTTCAGGCTTGGCCAGCAATCCGTGTTCATGGTTGATCAACAGGTGATCTTCCCGAGTGGAAGGGTCGGAGTGGATGGTCAGGTTGGGATCCTTGCGCAGCGCATCGACCCGCGAAAACGGTACGAAAATCGC
Source organism: Pseudomonas sp. B21-015 (assembly GCF_024749285.1). Lineage (NCBI taxonomy): Bacteria > Pseudomonadati > Pseudomonadota > Gammaproteobacteria > Pseudomonadales > Pseudomonadaceae > Pseudomonas > Pseudomonas sp. B21-015. The sequence continues at coordinate 3,834,621 of NZ_CP087196.1, read as the reverse complement.
TGAGTCCAGCTCGCCTGCCTGCACCTTGAGCATCCGGGTATTGTCGTCTGGAATGGAGATCCACTCCACGCCATCCAGGTTGACCTTGTCGGCCTGCCAGAAGTGCGGGTTCTTCTCCAGCTTCACGCGATCGCCACGCAGCCACTCTTTGACAAAAAATGCCCCTGACACCACAGGCTCCTGAGCATAGGCATCCTCGCCCATGCGGGTCATGGCCTTTTGCGAGAGAATCGACACGGTCGGCGAGGCCAGTTGCGAGAGGAACGGCACCGACGGGGTGGTCAGGGTGACCACCAGAGTCTGCGGATCGGCGGCTTTCGCCGTGTCGATCAGCTTGTAGGCATCGCTCCACAGCGAGGCCTTGTTATCGCGAATACGCAGCAGGCTGAACGCTGCATCATCGGCTGTAATCGGCGAGCCGTCGGAGAATTTCGCCGAGCGCAGTTTGAATGTGTAGGTCAGGCCGTCGTCGGAGACTTTCCAGCTTTCAGCCAGACCGGGCTCCATCTTGCTGCCGGCCTTGTTTACCCGGACCAGTGTGTCGTAGACATTGGAAAACACCCAGGTATCGCGGTTTTGCGCGCTCTTGATCGGGTCGAACGTGGTGCTTTCTTCACGGCAACCGATGGTGAGTACACCCGCCGCCTGAGCAATACCGCTGGCTAGAGTGCAAGCGGTCAACGTGGCCGCGGCGAGCAATTTCAAATGCCTGGATCTCATGGTCAAACTCCTTCTTGATGAGTGGGTTGTTTTTTAAAGCAGCGGCTCCTCGAGCACGCAGTCGTAACGGCGAGCTTCGAGTTGACGTGTAGGAGGCGCCACCTGGCTACAAGTGGGACGAACGTAGCGACAGCGCGGGTGAAAGGCGCATCCGGATGGCAGTTGCAAAGGGCTGGGCGGTTCACCGGGCAGAGGGTCGCTGGGTAGCGTCCGGGTTGGGTCGATTTCCGGAATCGACTGGATCAGTGCGGCGGTATAAGGATGCCGTGGGGAGCGGAATACTTCTTCCACCGGGCCTTCTTCGACGATCTTGCCCAGGTACATCACCGCCACCCGATCACAGAGCCGGCGAACGATCGCCAGATCGTGGGCGATGAACACAATCGCCAGGTTCATGCGCTGGCGCAGCTCCAGCAGCAGGTTGATGATCTGCCCCTGGATGGACACGTCCAGCGCGGCCACGCATTCATCGGCGACGATCAGACGCGGTTCCACGGCCAGCGCCCGGGCGATCCCGACACGCTGGCACTGGCCACCACTCAAGGCACGCGGTTTGCGGTTGGCCAACTCGGGGCGCAGACCGACCAGGGTCAGCAACTCATCGACTCGTGCGGCAATCAGCGGTTCTGGCACCTTGCGTTGTACCCGGAGCACCTCCGCCAGGGTCTGGCCGATGCTCAGGCGTGGGTTTAGGGCAGCGTAAGGGTCCTGAAAAACCATCGCTGTCTCATGACGCAGCTTCTCGATGTCGATTTTTCCGGCGTGGGCCATGTCGACGCCATCGAACAACACCTGTCCGGCGAAAATCTCATTGAGGTGCAGGATCGCCCGACCCAGGCTGCTTTTACCGCTGCCCGACTCGCCGACCAGCCCGAGGGTTTCACCGGCCGCGAGGGTCAGCGAAACGCCATTGACCGCGGTCAGCCATTGCCGGTTCATGCCCAGCAGGCCAGTGCCAGGCGCGGCGAAGCGCACATGCAGATCTTTGACCTTGAGCAGCGTCATGAGCGGCCTCCGACGGCCAAGGGGTAATGGCAAGCGATGCGATGTTCGCAAGTAACGGCTTGCAGGTCCGGCATCAGTGACACGCATCGACTGCCGGTTTGCTGGCAGCGCGGATTGAAGCGACACCCATGGGGCAGGGCATCGAGCAGGGGCGGTTGCCCGGAAATGGTTTTGAGCAATGCGTGACCGTGACTGGTGGCCGGCTGACAGTCGATCAATCCAGCGGTGTAAGGATGGCGCGGATGGGCCAGTACCTCGTGTTTGTTGCCGTGCTCGCACAAGCGTCCGGCGTACATCACTGCAATCGAGTCGCAGGTTTGGGCAACGACGCCCAGGTCATGGGTGATCATGATGATCGACAGGCCACGCTGGTCGCGCAGATCGAGCAGCAGGCGCAGGATCTGCGCTTGCACCGTGACGTCGAGAGCGGTGGTCGGTTCGTCGGCGATCAGCACGTTCGGATTGCAACCCAAGGCCACGGCGATCATCGCCCGCTGACGCATGCCACCGGAAAATTCGTGAGGGTAACTGTCGACCCGCCGCTGCGGATCGGGAATGCCCACTTGCCGAAGTACGTCGATGGCCAGGGCGCGGGCTTCAGGCTTGCTGGCGCCCTGATGCAGACGAATACCTTCGCCAATCTGCTCGCCGATGCGCATCAACGGATCGAGATGGCTATTGGGGTTCTGGAAAATCATCCCCAATTGACGCCCACGCATGCGGCGCATGCCGGCTTCGTCCAGACGCAACAGATTTTCCCCGGCCAGCTGCACGGCTGTGCCTTCCACTCGTAGATTCGGCGACGGCAACAGCCTCATCAAACCGCGACAGGCCAGGGTTTTGCCGGAGCCGCTTTCACCCACCAACCCGAGGATTTCACCCTCGGCCAGGTCGAATGACAAGCGATCCACCAGCGTCACCTCGTGTTCGCCGTTACGGGCAATGACGCTCAGTTCCTCGACCTTCAGCACCGGCGTACTCATGAGTGTTCACCCAGGTGCTCGGCGACAGCGTCGGCCAGCAGGCTGAAGCCCATGGCCAGGGTGACGATCGCCAACCCCGGGAAGGTGCAGATCCACCAGGCGGAGGTGATGAAACTCTGGCCTTCGGCGACCATCGTGCCCCATTCGGCCGTCGGTGGTTGAACCCCGAGGCCGAGGTAGCTGACCGCCGCGCCGTTGAGCAGCACCAGCACCGCATCGGACATGGAAAACACGATCGAGCCGAACATCGCGTTCGGCAGCAAGTGACGAAACAGAATGCGCCCATGGCCGAAACCCAGACTTTTGGCGGCCAGGGCAAAATCGCTTTCCTTGAGGATCAGGATCTGCGAGCGGATCAACCGTGCGTAGGACACCCAGCCCACCAGTGCCATGGCGATATAGAAACTCATCAGGCCGGGGCCGAGGATCGCCATGATCGCCAGCATCAACACCAGGAACGGGAAGGCCAGGATGATATCGATCAGGCGCATGCAGACGGTGTCGAAACGCCCGCCGATGTAGCCGGACAAAGCCCCGACACAGGTGCCGATCAAAAACGGGAAGATCACCCCGATGACCGCCAGCTGCAAGTCGACGCGGGCCGCCCAGATCACTCGAGACAATACGTCGCGGCCAAAATTGTCGGTCCCGAACGGGTGGGCCAGGCTGGGCCCCAGCAGGCGGATATCAGTGTTCTGGGCGATTGGATCGAAGGGCGCGATCCAGGGTGCGAAGATCGCCAGCAACAGCCAGCCGAGCAGGATTGCCAACCCCAGGCCCATTGCCAAACGACGGTTGTGTAAACCGAAGCCGAGGTTCAGGCGGGGGGCAATCGTAGCCTGACTGCTCATCGGATGTTCACCCGGGGATCGATCGCTACCGTGACCACATCGGCGAGAAAATTCACTGCGACGGTGGCGCAGGCCAGCACCATCGCCACGCCCTGGACCACCATATAGTCACGGGTGAAGATGCCACGGACCAGTAACTGGCCGATTCCGGGAATGGCGAACAGGCTCTCGATGACCACCGTGCCGCTGATCAGCCAGCCGATGTTCACCGCCAGCAAGTTGACCGCGGGAACCAGCGAGTTGGGCAGCACGTGTCGACGAAACACCGCGTCTTCAGACAGGCCGCGAGCTCGGGCCGCCGTGACGTGGTCGGCTTGCAACTCCATCAGCATGCTCGCCCGCAGATTGCGCACCAACACTGCCGACAATGCCAGCGCAATGGTCAGGCAGGGCAGGAGCATGTGGTGCAGTTTGTCCGGCCAGCTGCGGCCATAGCCGGAAACCGGGAACCAGCCCAGCTGCACGCTGAACAGCAGGATCAACATGATCCCCAGCCAGAACGCCGGCATGCCGAGGCCGGCGGTGGTGAACAGGCGGATCAGATTGTCGCCCCAGCCGCCCTTGTTACGGGCCGCAACGGTGGCCAGCGGTACGGCGATCAACAGCGCCAGCAGCACGCTGCCGAGCACCAGAAACAGCGTGGGCTCGATTCGTGTGCTGATCAGCTTCAAGGCGTCGACCTTGTACAGCAACGACTGGCCGAGATCGCCCTTGAACAGATTTTCAAGAAAGTAGAAATACTGCATCCACAGCGGCTGATCGAGGCCGAACTGAGCGCGAATCCTGATCAGCCCCTCCGGCGTACTGCGAGAGCCGAGCAGGGCACGTGCCGGATCGCCTGGAATCGAACGCACCAGCACAAACGTGATCAGGCTGATGCCGAACAGCACCGGCAGCAGTTGCAGAGGCCGTGACAGGATGAAACGGTAACGCGACAGATTCATCGACTAACCTCGGTGCCGCTGGAGGAAATCCAGCAACACCGGAAAGTAGGCATGAGGTTCTTCGTAGAACGGCATATGGCTGCTGTTGGGGAACACATGCAACTCGACATCCTTGAGCGCCATTTTCATGCGCATTGCACAGGCGGGCGTCAGTTCGTCGTGCTGGCCGGTGGTAATCAACACCGGCATCGTGAAATCGGCCATTTCCTGGAGCCGGTTCCAGTTTTTCAGGTTGCCGATGTAGAGAAACTCGTTTGGCCCCTGCATGGTCGTGTAGGGCCCCATGTTCCAGTCGCCCAGAGAGCGCGTGACGGGTGCCGGCCATTCGTCCAGGCGGCAGACGTGACGGTAGTTGAGGAGGGTAATAGCCGCTTGGTATTGCGGGTGATCGAGGGTGCCCATGGCTTCATGGCGTTGCATCATGGCCACGGTTTCGCTGCCCAGGGCGCCACGCAGACGCTCCAGTTCCTGAGACAGGTGCGGGATATCGCCTACGGTGTTTTCCAGAATCAGGGTTTTGAGTGCGTGAGGGTGGTAAATGGCATATTCGATCGCCAGCCAGCCGCCCCAGGAGTGCCCCATCAAATGCACTCGGCCCAGGTCGAGGGCCTGACGGACGGTTTCCACCTCAGCGACATAACGGGTGATGTCCCAGAGGGACGGGTCTTCGGGTCTGTCAGACGCTCCAGTACCGAGCTGGTCGAAGGCGACAACTCGCAGCCCCTTGTCCTTGAGCCAGCCATGGGCGTCACGCAGATAATCGCAGGGAAGCCCCGGGCCGCCATTGAGGCACAGCAGGACTTCATCGCCCTCGCCAAAGCTGTAGACCACCAGATTGTGGCCGTCGACCTCGACGTTATATTGCTGATCCGGTTCGACTTCACGCCACATCGCAATACTCCCTTTATGATGCTGACCGGTTCGGATGCTGGCCAAATGGCTCAACCTTACTGAGTAAGTCATGAGCCCAAAAGCTAGTATTTGTTATAGGTTTTATCTGGCAGTCCCTCGCGGAGGCGTGGCATTCTACGTGCTGAATTTCAGGATTGAAATTGTTTAGGGAGCACAATGGATGCAGACCAAGCTATCAGACCTCAATCCCCGTCTGTTATCGGGCAAGAGCCTGGATGAGCAGATGGACAACGCCTTGCTCTTGGCCAACGAGCTGGGCTTTGATGCCTTGGTGTACGACTACAGCCCGGTGCCGCTGGACCACGAAGGCAAGTTGATCACGCCCTCGGTGCTCAAGCTGCGCAACACTCCAGCCGATTGGCATACGCGTTGGTGTACCGAGGGTTACTACCAGATCGACCCTGTTCAGCAGGTGGCACTCAATTGCGTTTCACCCTTTGTCTGGTCCTACAAGCCCGGGACTGACACCCTGCTGGAGCCGGTCATCGGTCAGTCCCATGCACCTGTGGTGAGCTATCTGGAAGACTTGCAGATGACCTGTGGGGTATCGGTCCCGATTCATCTGCCCAGAGGCGGTTTTGCTTCCTTGACGGGGCTGCGTATCGGTAGCAGCGCCAGCGTCCTGCGCGATGCCCGGCAGACCCTGGCAGATTTCAGCCTGATTTCCCACGCCTTGCAGGAAGCGGCCTATCCGTTGCTGGGCAAGGAGGCTCATTCGCCTCCCATTCACCTGACCAAGCGTGAACGCGAGTGCCTTAAATGGGCGGCTGAGGGCCTGACCGGCGCAGAGATTGCCGACCAACTGAATCGCTCATTGGCCACTATCACCCTCCATCTGACCTCGGCCATGCATAAACTCGGTGCCAAGAACCGGGTCCAGGCCGTGGTTCGGGCCACCCACTATCGGTTGCTCGATAGCTGAAATAGGGCAAAAACCTATCTATTTCTCTAGTTATGTCGAAGGTCTGATCCCGCTATCGTGTGCCGTACGGTTTTTCAGGGAAGGCACGCAGAAATGGAATCTATCGGAATACGCGAAGGCTTCGCACCTTTTGGTCTTTATCAGACCTGGTATCGCGTCACGGGTCACTTCGACGGTAAGAGCACGCCACTGGTGATTCTGCATGGCGGTCCGGGCTGCACGCATGATTACGTCGACGCGTTCAAGGACATCGCCGCGAGTGGGTATCCAGTGGTTCATTACGATCAACTGGGTAACGGCCGCTCGACCCACCTACCGGAAAAAGACGCTTCATTCTGGAACGTAGCGCTGTTTCTCGAGGAGCTGGACAACCTGCTGGATCATCTGGAAATCAGCGACAATTACGCGCTCCTGGGGCAATCCTGGGGCGGCATGCTCGCCAGCGAACACGCCGTACGGCAACCTGCGGGGCTACGGGCCTTGATCGCCGCCAATTCCCCTTCGGACATGCGTGTCTGGGTTCAGGAGGCCAACCGTTTACGTAAGCTACTGCCCGCCGGCGTACATGAAACATTGCTGGAGCACGAACAGGCCGGGACTTTTCAAGCGGCTGCCTATCAGGAAGCTTCAAGGGTTTTTTACGACAACCATGTATGTCGCGTCATTCCCTGGCCCGATGAGGTGGCGCGTACTTTTGCCCAGGTCGATGCCGATCCCACCGTTTACCACGCCATGAGCGGGCCGACGGAGTTTCATGTGATAGGCAGCCTGAAAGACTGGACCATTGTCGACCGCTTGCAGCACATCAACGTACCGACGTTGGTGATTTCCGGTCGCTACGATGAAGCAACACCGACGGTGGTCAAACCCTATCTGGAGAAGGTCCCGAACGTGCGTTGGGCGTTGTTCGAGCACTCCAGCCATATGCCTCATGTCGAGGAGCGGGTCGGCTGCATAGGGACGGTGGTGAGGTTTCTGGATGAGTGCGTGAAGGGGGACGGCTGGCAAACACCTGTTGCCGCCGCCCGGCTCTGACTTGCCGTTACCGAGCGGGATTGGAACGTGTGCTGCCCCAATCCCGCCATTTCTATTTTTTGCCGCCCGACAATGATGGGGTTCGAGGAGGGATCAATCGTTTCGCCCCCGTCGACTCAAACGCCGAAGCCAGGCGAAGCAGCGTCGAATCGTCATAGGCACGCCCGGCAAAGGTCAGCCCGACGGGCATGCCGATGTCTGGCATGACGCCCATCGGCACAGTGACCGTGGGTACCCCCAGGTGGCGGATGGCGAGATTGCCGTTGGCGACCCAGATGCCGTTACTCCACGCGATATCCGCAGACTTCGGATCGACATCGGCATTCGCCGGCCCAACGTCGGCTACCGTCGGGAAGATCACCGCGTCGAGCCCCAACCGATCCATCCATTCCTCCAGATCGATTCGGCGCGTCCGTTCAAGGCCGCGTAGTCCGTCAGGCACCGTGGTGATCTGGTCCCAAGGGGTGATGCCGCGTTCGGCCATCCGCACATATTCGTCCATACCCGCGGCCAGTTCGCCCTCGCGATTGGGTAGAGTCCCCGGATCGTGCGGGAAAATCAGCGGCCCGTTCACGTCGACCAGGCGATTCAGTTTTGGATCGCCGTTGGCCCGCAGGAAATCGTCGAACGCCCAAGCCGTCAGATCCCACAATTCATGGTGAAGGAACTCTTTGGACACCAGGCCCCGGTTAAACACCGTCGGTGCACCAGGACGATCCCCCTCGCAATTGGAGACCAGCGGGAAGTCGACCTCGACCACTTCTGCACCGGCCGCTTCGAGTGCCTTGCGAGCCTCCTCCCATAGCCCGATCACTGAGGGGCGGGTGTTGATTCGCTGGCCCGTCGGCCCACCGATGCCAGGCGCATCGCTGGTGCCCGCATCGAGATCCGCATTGATGTACATGCGGGGAACGCCGAAGCGCTTTCCTGCGAGCGCATCGGTATTGGCGGCCAGCGACCCGTAGGAAGCGGGACGCACCGAAGCGACACTCGGAATGGGCACCCAGGGTTGCATCCGCCACAGATCGCCCCGTGTGTCGGGATCATCCGCCACCACCACATCGAGCACCTCGAGCAGGTCCGCCATTGTCCTGGCATACGGTACGACAACGTCCATCGTCGGCGTCAACGGCCAGTTGCCGCGCACCGAGATCACCCCGCGCGAAGGCGTATAGGCGCACAGGCCATTGTTCGAGGCAGGCCCGCGACCGCTCGACCAGGTTTCTTCCGCCAGGCCGAATGCCGCGAAACTGGCGGCGGTTGCCGTACCGGCGCCGTTCGATGAGCCCGATGCGAAAGGGGCAGTGAGGTAGTCGGCGTTGTAGGGGCTTTCGGCACGGCCGTATACCCCGCGCTGCATGCCGCCGTTGGCCATCGGCGGCATATTGGTCTTGCCCAGGCAGATCGCGCCGGCGGCGCGAAGCCGTTCGATGGTGAACGCATCGCGATAAGCAATCAGGTTGGCGAAGGCGGGACTTCCAGAGGCAGCGGTCAGCCCCTTCACCAGATAACTGTCCTTGGCCGTATAGGGGATGCCATCGAGCGGCCCCAGCGTTTCGCCCCTGGCCCGACGGGCATCGGCCGCCTGCGCTTCCTTGATCGCATCGGGGTTGCGAACCACCACCGCGTTGAGGGCGGTGGGCGTGTCGGGTCCGTCGTAGGCATCGATCCGGGCGAGATAGGCCTGGACCAGCTCCACCGCCGTTGTCTGGCCCGATTCGAGCGCAGCACGCAGTTGGGCAATGGAAACCTCGGTGACTTCGATCATGCTGTTACCGCCGGCTGCTGATGGGGGGCGCGGTGAATGTTTCCATTACGCTGGATTTTGGGCTCAGAGACATCATTTCTCTCAAAATGGGGTTTCATATCGGTTCTCGTTGCACTGCATTACGCGACAGTATCGGAGAACCCATGGCCCTCTGTCATTCGCCGAACACTTCTGCGCTCTGAAACTGATGAGGCGGTTGACCGTAGAGAGAGCCTGGGAAACTGTCCTGTTCGGCCTGGCACGCCAGCCAGGTGCAGAACAGGTCCAGCTTCTTGTTGGGTTCCGGACTTCGCCTGGCAATATAGGCGTAGTGACTTTGGTGGAAACCGAACGGTGCCAGTAAACGGCCAAGTCGAATGTCGTCGGCCACCAGATGCCAAGGGGCGACACAAATCCCCAGGCCGGCAATTGCCGCCTCCAATGTGAAATAGTAGTGCTCAAACTCCGCACCGGCCGGCGCGCTAGCCTGATATCCAATCGCATCACTCCAGCTGGTCCAGGCATTCGGACGAGTCTTGGTATGGAGCAGCGGATGCAAGAAAATGGAATCTAATTCGGTGAGTTGGATTCGTGCGGATAACGCGGGTGATAACACGATGCCCAACCTTTCAGGAAACAGCAGGAGGGTATTCTTTTGACCCTCAACGGCCCCCTGCTCGGCAGTGATCATCACGTCATATCGGTCTCGGTCCGGATCGGTGGTGTGGACAAAGGAATTCAAGCGAATCTTGATATCAGGGTACTTCGCATTGAAATCGAAAAGACGGGGTATCAACCACTTGACCGTAAACGTGCTGAAGCAAGACACGTCCAGAATACCCGTCGCGGTATCTCTGATTCGGCCTACGGCGGCCTCGATCCGATCCAGCGCAGCCGTCAACTCCGGCAGGAGTTCTTTCCCGGCAGCGGTGAGCTGCGGTTTGTTTTTCGGCCCCTCGAACAGTTCCACCCCGAGACTCAGCTCTAACTGGCGTACCTGGCGACTCACTGCTCCGGGCGTGACAGAAAGCTCATCGGCGGCAGACGTCATTTTGCCCAGCCGGGCAGCGGCCTCGAAAGAGCGGAGTGCATTCAATGGGGGGAGACGACGTTTCATCAAGTGACTTTAACTCAATTACTTCGGGCGCATAAATCGATTTCCAACCCCATCCCGGTTTTGGAAAATCCCCTCACTGTCCGCATGCCTGGTTACCTGTCCAGGGTTGTCGGGGTGGTAAGCGCCTATCCAAAATAAATTGAGAGAGTCTCACATGCCATTCGTTCGAACAGCCGTCATCAAAGGCACTGGCCCGCAGCAACGCCAGCGCATCGTCGACGGCATACACCAAGCGCTGGTGGATAGCATCGGTATGCCCCAGGATGAACTGTTCAATCTGGTGGTGGACTACGATCCGGAGCAATTTTTTTACAGCCGTACCTTTAATCGCGTCGCGCGTTCCGACCAGTTGATAGTGATTGAAATAACGATGCGTAGAGGTCGCAGCGATGCGATGAAGCGGGAGCTATACAAAAAAATTGCGGACAATCTTGGCGCTCAAGCACAGGTTCGCCCGCAAGACCTTTTCATCTTCATGCATGAAAACGACTATTCAGACTGGTCGGTGGGCTCGGGAAAATTTGCAATGGAGTTAGTGCAACAGCTCGGTAATACCTCTGCCGTGTAAGTCAGCTAACGCAAGGCACCACTCCACCCGTTATGGTGGAGTGCTTCGAAACTGAGGAGGGGCTCGGTCATCGCGTCAGTCCTGCATGAATGATCTGGACCTGTCTGAGATAGCTGTTGCAGACGCTCTCCAGAAAAAACCAAAACCTGCAGACGCGAGCATCGTGAGCAATGAGCTGCTGAAAGCTTAGCCTACTGTTGCTGTGCGCAAGTTTCGGTGAGCGGAGCTTGATGAACCGAACTGGACAACGCGGGCTACTGACCCGCTTGACAGGGTGAAGTAAGCCATACCGATTTGTGTACCTTTGCGGCAGTTGAGGTAGATAACCGCCTGTTTGGCGCAATGCTGCTCACTTAAGCAATTTCAGTCGCGACGCATTCTTTGTAGCAGCTGCCGAACGCAGGCTTCGCCAGCTGCTACAAAGAGTACGTCGTACCTGGGAATAAGGGGGCTGTCGCCAGCCCGCCACTAAACACTTTCAGCCACATCAATCTGCAACGAAAGCATGAACTTCGCTGCACTGTCCGACGATGGGTCTATCGCCGCGTCCACCATGGCCCTGACCGCCGTTTGCGCCAGTGCCTCGACAGGATGCGACAGCACGGCTTGAACGATGCCGTCACGCAGGGCAGCGCGGGTGATGGCGGTCAAGTCGTGGCACACCACCACGGGCAGCGCGATGTGCTGGGTTTTCAGTTCGCGCAGGGCGTTGATGACCCCCTCGATACCGCCGCCGGCGACATACAGGCCGACCAGATCAGGCTGGCTGGTCAGAAGATCGAGCGTGCCGGCATAGGCGAATTCCTCATCCTCCAGGGTCATGCGTGTCGCCAGCAGTTCCCAATCCTGGGGTTGTTCCGACAAGAAAGAACGCCAACTCATTTCGCACAGTTCCTGGCACTGAAAGCGCTGAGTGCCGACCATCACGGCCACAGGCCCCGGTTGCGCTGCCAGGTGCTTGATGAACCAGCCGGCGGTACGGCCCATGGCGCGGTTGTCGAGACCGACATAACCGGCACCGGCCGAGGCGCTCAGCTCGGACACAAGAGCGACCACGGGAATACCGGCCGCTCGCAGCTGCGCCATGGCCTCGCGTACGGCCGGATGATCGGCGGCCACCACACCCAGGGCATCGACTTCACCTTGCAGTTTGAGGATGCGTTCTGCGGTGGCGGCCGGGGCCAGGTCGTCGATGTAGTGGATCATCACCCGAACCTGAGCTCGAACACTGGCCGTCGCGGCTTCGGCCAAGGCCTTGGCCAGTCCCTGATAAAACGCCACACCACGCTTTTGCAGCAGAAACCCCAACCGCACGGTCGGGCGCTGCTGCAATACCCGTTGCTCGATCACGTTACGCCCATAGAAGCCCAATCGAGCGGCGGCTTCGGCAATGCGTTGCGCGGTATCGGCACGCACATTGGCCCGCAGGTTCATCACCCGGTCCACGGTGGACAGGCTCACCCCGGCGGCCAGGGCCACGTCTTCCATGGTTGAACGGCGGCCGACCGGGTTGCCGGCTTCTGACAAGGAATGTTCTGACGAAGAAAGCTCTGACATGAAATGAAAGCCTATCTGAAACTTTTGACGGGTTTTGACAGGTATCTCCGAAGGACTATAGCAGCCATGGACCTGCCCGCTTTAGGATTTCTGCGAGCGAAACAACGCCACTCATAACAATAATCAACGGAGCCTGACATGACCCTCCACATCTCCACCGCGCCTTGTTGCTGGGGCGTAGACGACGTCAACAATCCTCATCTGCCGGCGTGGCAACAGGTCCTTGGCGAAGCGGCGCAAGCGGGGTATCGCGGCATCGAATTGGGGCCATACGGTTACCTTCCACTGGATGCTGTGGCGGTGGGCTCGGTACTGGCCGAACAGGGCTTGCACGTGGTGGCCGGCACGGTGTTCGACGACCTGGTCGACCCCGCCAATCTGCCCAGCCTGCTGAATCAAACCCGAAATATCTGTGCGTTGCTCAAGCAATTGCCGGCGATTCCATTGGAGCCGGGGCAACGCTTTGCCATGCCTTGTCTGGTGGTCATCGATTGGGGGCATGAGGAACGCGATTACACCGCCGGGCATTCCGACCGCGCACCGCGCCTGGCGCCGGATGCCTGGCGCGGCATGATGGCCCACATCCGCGCCATCGCTGAGCTGGCATGGACGGAATACGGCATTCGCACGGTGATTCATCCGCACGCCGGGGGCTACATCGAGTTCGCTGACGAACTGGCCCAACTGGTCGAAGACATCCCCTGTGAAGTGGCCGGCCTGTGCCTGGACACCGGCCATCTGTACTACGCCGGCATGGACCCGGTGCAGACCCTGCGTCAGTACGCGGACCGCCTGGATTACCTGCATTTCAAAGACATCGATCAGGCCGTGTTCGATCAGGTACTGGGCGAACACATCACCTTCTTCGCCGCGTGTGCAAAAGGCGTGATGTGCCCGATCGGCCAGGGTGTCATCGACTACGGCGCCTTGCGCGAGCTGATCACCGAGATCGGTTACCAGGGCTACATCACCGTCGAGCAAGAACGTGATCCACGTAACGCCCATGGCAGTCTGTGCGATGTGGCTGCCAGCCGTGCCTACCTGTCTCGGGCAGGTTTCTGAATTCCCCTCATGCGAAGGACTTATCGATGATCAATGGCAGCAAGCGTATTCCTCAACCGATCCGCTGGGCGATGGTGGGCGGCGGGCGTGACAGTCAGATCGGCTACATCCATCGTTCGGCGGCGCTGCGCGACCAGTCGTTTGCACTGGTGGCCGGCGCCTTCGACCTGGACCCGCAACGCGGTCGGGAGTTTGGTGTGCAACTGGGGGTCGACCCCGAGCGGTGTTATGCCGACTATCGCAGTCTGATTGAAGGGGAAGCGGGGCGGGCGGATTGCATCCAGGCCATTTCCGTGGCGACGCCCAATGGCACCCACTTTGAAATCACCAAGGCCGCTCTGGAAGCGGGGCTGCATGTGGTCTGTGAAAAACCGTTGTGCTTCACCCTTGAGCAAGCGCAAACCTTGAAGGACATCGCATTGTCCCGAAACCGGGTGGTAGGGGTGACCTACGGCTACGCCGGGCATCAGCTGGTCGAGCAGGCGCGGGAAATGATTGCCCGGGGCGATTTGGGCGAGGTGCGCATGGTGCACATGCAGTTTGCCCATGGTTTCCACTGTGAAGCGGTCGAGGCGCAGAGCGAGGCGACCAAATGGCGGGTCGATCCGCGCTTCGCCGGCCCCAGTTATGTGCTGGGAGACGTAGGCACTCACCCGCTGTACCTGTCGGAAGTCATGCTGCCCGACCTCAAGATCAAACGGCTGTTGTGCTCGCGTCAGAGCTTTGTCAAAAGCCGCGCGCCGCTGGAGGACAATGCCTACACCTTGATGGAATACGAAGGCGGGGCCATGGGTAGTTTATGGTCAAGCGCGGTGAACGCCGGCTCCATGCATGGCCAGAAAATTCGGGTGATCGGCTCCAGGGCCAGCCTTGAATGGTGGGACGAGCGGCCAAACCAGTTGTCATTCGAAGTCCAGGGCCAACCCGCTCAGGTGCTGGAGCGCGGGATGGGTTATCTGCATCCCCATGCGTTGCTTGATGACCGGATCGGTGCCGGGCACCCGGAAGGGCTGTTCGACGCCTGGGCCAACCTCTATTACCGCTTCGCCCTGGCCATGGATGCCGCCAACCGCGGCGATCATGAACAACTGGCGACGCTGCGTTATCCGGATATCAATGCCGGTGTCGAAGGTGTGCGCTGGGTCGAACGCTGTGTCCATTCCGCGGACCTCGGCGGGGTCTGGGTCGATTACTGAGTCACGGACGCCAACTCTGCGGCGAGGGGGCTTGCCCCCGTTGGGTCGCGAAGCGGCCCTAAAACCCGGCGTGCGGCTGCGCAGCCCTGAGATAGACTGATCAGCGAACATCGGACGGTGGGGGGGCAGGTGGCGCGATTCACATGGATTCGCTGATCACCGCAGCAGCGCAGGCGCTCGCGACGGGTGATCCCCTCGGCGCGCTGAACCGCATAGCCCTGCGCAACGACGCACCTGCACTCGCGCTTCGAGGCATCGCGATGGCGCAGCTGGGCGACCTTGTGCGAGCAAAGGCGCTGGTGCGTAGCGCAGCGCGGGCCTTTGGTCCGAAGGAGGCCATGGCCCGGGCACGGTGTGTCGTCGCCGAGGCCGAGATCGCGCTGGCCTCGCGTGACCTTGGCTGGCCGGCGAAATCGCTCGACGCCGCGCGAGAGATACTTCAGGCCCACGGCGATTGGGTCAACGCCGCTGATCGGGCCGAGCGTGCCGCGCAACGCGCGGACATCCCGGCACTCACCGCCGAGGTCGAAAGTGCCTCGCGCATCCTCGACACGCCGGCGGCTCGTCGGTATCACTCACCCGGCGTCCGGCGTTGTTCGCGCTTGCCCGAGCGTTGGGTGAGGCATGGCCTGTCGACGTGCCGAGAGAAATGCTGATTGTGCGAGCCTTTCGAATGAAACCCGCAGATGAATCCCATCGCGCACGGTTGCGCGTCGATCCGGCCACGGGCGAGGTCTTGGAGAGTGTGCAGATGCCGGCGGGCGTCGGGGTGTCGGGGCTTGAGTTCGATGGCCACGATCGGTTTTTCTGTGGCGGCGGCAACAGCGGGAAGGTGAGGGCAGTGCGCCGGCCTGAATGAAAGTCTGCGGCTATAAAACGGTTTTGTATCAAGACTCTTGCAGAAGCAGCGAGCGTGACTGCCGCAGTTTGAGAAAGGCTTGGGGCCGCGCCGCAGCAAGGAGGGTCGGCAATCGCCTGTAGGGCCGGCCCCTGAAAACGCTGTGGAATATGAGTCGTTTCCGATACAACCATTACCCATTCTTTACACTGGTTCGGTGCTCAAAGCCCGGTAAACACTGTCTGAAAGGGCGAGAAAGGTTGTTTTTCTCGCCTAAACAGAGAGTGAAGTGATGATGTTGAACAAAGTTGTAAAAATGGCAGTGGTCGTCGCCTTGTTGTCGTCCCTGTCCGGCTGCTGGATGTTCTTCCCGCCGGGTGGTGGTGGTGGTGGTGGTGGTGGTGGTGGTGGTGGTGGTGGTGGTGGTGGTGGTGGTGGTGGTTTTGGCCATCCTGGAGGTTTCGGTGGTGGTCCCGGTGGCGGCCCGCGCTGACCCGCCATCAACCCGCATTGCCCATCCTGTCAGAAGGTGAACGCTTGTGCCGACCGTGACGGACGCTGAGTCATTTCAGTCTCCAGCAGATGCTCAACCAGCACGTCATTCAAAAAGCGGAATTGATCGTTGAGCCCGACCACTTCGTTACTGAAGTGGTTGGTCGCTGCCGGCATCAGCAAAGTCTCGAAGTGCTTGTCGAATACCAATGCGAGCGCTTTGCGAGAAACGACCTGCTGCGAATAGTAGTTGCTGCCGAACACCGGAAAGCTGAACGCGAGGCTGACGGAATAAATCATGATGTCGACTCCTCGGTTTGACCGCTATCCAGCACGAAGCGGGAAAACAGGGTCAGGGTCACGGCCGTCAAGGCCAGGCAAGTCAGGAGATGGATCAACATGGTGTGCCCCTCCGATGCGGGGTGTGAGTGGCGATGGGTTGATCCTGCGCCTGACGGTTTTTTTGCGGAAGGCATTCGCGGCGATGGTGAATATCGACGTGGATGATGGTGGCAACAGAAATCGGGATTCTGGTGATCCATTGTGGCGAGGGAGCTTGCTCCCGCTCGGCTGCGAAGCAGTCGCAAAACGGACTGTTGCGATCTATCTGAATCACCGCGGTGGCAGGTTTTGGGGGCGCTACGCGCCCCAGCGGGAGCAAGCTCCCTCGCCACAGGTGCGATGTTTGCCTTCGAGCCTGCAATGAAATTTTTGAGGGCGCCATCACTCTTCCTGACGGACGGGCCCCGTCCCCGACCTATACTCAAATCAGTACGTTCTTGAGCGCCGAACACTCCGTCCGACGCAGACTGTAGGACCCCGCGATCTTGAACCTGCGTTCGCTGATCGTCGCTGTGTTGGTGGTACTGGCGGGATGCGTCACGTCTGCGCGTGCCCCGGTAGCCGTGGCGCCGGTGATAGTTTCCCAGAGCACCTGGCAGCAGGTGGACCAGGAAATTGTCGCGGCTTCGCAGCAGGCCACCGAACAGGCCAGGGTCTACGCCCGTGGGTCCATGGAGCACTGGCGCACGCGGGTTCACGAACAGACCGAAGAAGTCTTCATTCCGTGGTTCAGCAGCTACTGGACCCAGGAATGGCTATCGTTGAAGGTCAGCTGGTACGCCATCAGCGCCGGGGGCGAACAGGATGCCTCGGCCAAACGCCTGGCGGCCTATCTGTTGGAACAATATCACCGGAAAGTGCTGAAACCGGTGGCGGTAGAGATCGATCCCGACGAGATCCTCGGGCAGGCGACAGCGTTTTACGTGCAGCAGCTCGGCCAGCAACTTCAGGTCATCTCCCAGCGTCATGGCGTGCCGATGGCGCAGCTCAACGCGCGTGTCCAGAAAGTTCCGGCGATTGCGTTGGGCCCGCCGCCTGCCCGTGACGCTTCGCTGTATCAGGTGGTGCACAGCGAGCCGCTGAGTACGCTGCCGGCCTACGCGGCGCTGATCGACAAGATCCACGCGGCGGGCGGTGAGAAGGGCATTGCCTCGACGGACGCCGGCATGGCGCCAGTGGCCAAGCGCGCCAGCCAACGAATGGAAGCCGAAATGGCCCCGCGCGGCGCGGCCAGTGCCGTGGCGGCAGCGGCGGGGAAACTGGCCGGGGCGCTGATTTCCGTGGGGGTGGCGGGGGTGCGCGCGATTATTCAGGCCAACGACCGGCCCGATAGCGAGGCGCTGATCCGCAGTAGTCTGGGTGATTCATTCGACAAGGCGTGGTTGAAGCTGGTGCAAAACCCCACCACTGGCGTCATGGCCGGAACGCTGTACATGGCCGGGAAAATCGAGGGCAGCCTGGCCCAGCCTGTCGCACAGCCCGTCGAACCATCGGTCGGCCTGGGTGCGGGATCTGTCGATTGGAGCGACGCCGAATCGACTACCCAGCAGATCAACCCATAACCCGAGGAGAACGATCATGGCTTACGTTGATGGCTTCGTCGCGGCAGTACCCAAAGCCAACCGCGAAAAATTCAAGCAACACGCGGAGTCCGCCGCCGCGATTTTCAAGGAAAGCGGCGCACTCAGCCTCGCCGAATGCTGGGGCGACGACGTGCCCGATGGCAAAGTGACCTCGTTTCCCATGGCGGTAAAACTCAAGGAAGACGAAACCGTGGTGTTTTCCTGGATCGTCTGGCCGGACAAGGTCACCCGAGATGCCGGCATGGCGAAATTCATGAGCGATCCGCGGATGCAGCCGGACGTCAATCCGATGCCGTTCGACGGCCAGCGGGCGATTTTTGGCGGTTTCGATATGCTCGTCAAAGCCTGAAGACGCCGCAGGATCACTCAGGCGTCGGGGTGGTCCTGCAGCTTTTGCGGTTGCGAATCTCGCTGTCCGACGGCCGCTCCTTGATGAACTCGAAGCGCGGCTCGCCTTCGTTGTAATGAACCAGCCAGCCCCATTCCAGCTCGGACTCATCCTGGCCGGGCTTCGGTGGTACGGCCCACCATGGCTCTTTGCTGATGACCTGACGCATGGCGCCCTCCCGTCGATTCGGTTGCTTCAACTATAACGCGCATGCCGGCAGCTGCCAGAAATGCGCTTGCTGGCGTGGTATCCCTTTGTAAAATCAAAGGGTCCCCGAGCCTTGAGGTGCCCGACATGAGCGATGAAACCCGTGAGCCGTTCAAGCGGCTGTTCTTCGCCCTGAACTGCGCCCCCGAACAACGCCGGGCCATCGCCCAATGGCGCAGCGCGCTGGGGCTGAATGTCGGGCGCCCGGTGCCAGCGGAAAACTTTCATCTGACCCTGCTGTTTCTCGGTGCGGTGGGTATGGCGCAGATAGCGGGTATCTGCAAGGCCGCCGCCAATGTCCGCACGTCTGGCGTGCCGTTGACGGTGATGCTTGATCGACTGGACGTCTGGCGTCGGTCCGGGGTTTTGTTGCTGGCGCCCGCGCAGGCAGCACCGGAGTTGCTGCGGTTGGTGTATGCGCTGGAGCAAGCGATGTTGCCGTTCGGCTTTGAAGACAGCCGCCGGGAATTTCGTCCGCATTTGACCCTGATGCGCGACTACCGGGCGCCGGTTCCTGAATCCGCTACGCCGCCAGAGTTTTTTCTGCGTGCTGATCGTTTCACGCTGTTCGAATCCCATAAAGGCCGGTATCGGGCGCTGGCCGAATGGCCGCTGGTTTCTTCATAGGCCCACAAAAAAAGCGCCCGAAACTCAGCTTGACCGTGCAGCGGTGGGTCAGTCACTGTTGATGTTGAATGTGATGGCCTCTTCGCGAGCAAGCCCGCTCCCACAGTTTCAGCACTACGACCAGTGCCAACGGCCGTTTTATCCAGCCGCCTATCGAACCTGCTGAGCAACACCAACAAACGTGATTTAATACCCGCCTTCCACGGTTCCTGGACGGGAAACGGCGTGATCCGCGGCCACCAGTCGCCCGCCACCCACCCCCCATTACCCCTTAAGTCGTTCTCACATAAGGCTGTCATGGACACGGGCTCACGACTCAAATTAGTACGCGAAAGCTACAAGCTGTCCCAGCGCGAGCTGGCCCGGCGTAGCGGCGTCACCAATGCCACCATCTCCCTGATCGAACAGAATCGCGTCAGTCCCTCCGTCAGCTCCCTCAAAAAACTGCTCGAAGGCATACCCATGTCTTTGGCAGACTTCTTCACCTTCGACCAACCGCCTCGCGAGCATCAATACGTGTTCCGCGCCAATGAACAGCCGGATCTGGGGCGTCATGGGTTGCGGCTGTTGTTGATCGGGGCTTCGGTGCCGAGTCGGCAGATGCGGCTTTTGCGCGAGCAGTACGCGCCTGGGGCCAGCTCTGGTGAAGAGCCGATCGTGCATGCGGAAGGGGAGGAGTGCGGGCTCGTAACCCGTGGCACTGTTGAACTGACGGTGGATGGGCAGATCAGTGTGTTGAATGCCGGGGATGGGTATTACTTTCCGACGACGCTGCCGCATCGGTTTCGCAATATTGGGGCGAATGAGGCGGAGATTATTAGTGCGAATACGCCGGCTAACTTCTGATATCTGAAATAGACGTAAACCTGTAGCAGCCTTCGGAGTTGCTACAGGAATTCTTAAAAGTAAATGGATTTTACTTCATGATCGCACAACGCATTCGCCCCCCCTCGCACTCTGCGTCTTCCGTCACGATGGAAAGATACTGGTCAACGAAGCTTACGACCCCATCAAAAAACAGGTAGGCGAAAAGAGGGTGGATCTATTTAATTAGAAAATAGACTTGTCATCTTTTCTTCGACACGTTCTGAGTGGGGGGCAAACTGCGACGCCCCTCATGTGTATAGATGACGACATGATAAGTGCCATCCCTGCTGGCCACGTTCGGCAGCAATTAACGATAATGATGTACACAAACAAGGAGAGGTTATATGAGTAAATTTGGTATTGGCGCTGCTTTAGCAGTGGTTGCTTTGCTTGCGGGGGGCTACATTTTGTACGGCTCGATCCATCAACCGCTGGTCGAAGATGTAGATGTCAGCCTTTTGGGTGAGGGTAAATACTACGTATTTGAACGAAAGCTGGGGCCTGAGAAGTACTCGGGGCACTTATATGTTAAAGAGCAAGGCACATCGGAATCAGGTGAAAAGCCGGAGCTTAAAACTTATCAGTTCGAAGGTTTCTACACAGATGCAGGTTTTAAAGGACCTGTCACGCTTAATCGCTATGTGGTTTTTAATGTGACAGAAGGTGAGTGCGAAGGGTGGAAGTTCCCGCTTTACGAGGGCTCGAACGGTGCAAAAGTCCAGTTGGGCTTTTCGTTAGAACCACCTTGCACTGACAAAATAAAAGATTCAGATCACCTGACTTTTATTCAGTAGTTATGCAGTTTGGTGGGTGTGAGGAACGGGTTTTTCGCACTTGTGTAAATCAGTGAATGTGTGGTGAGTAAAGTGAGGGGCGGATCGGTTTGTACGGATCTGCCACCTCTTCATTATGCTTTGTTATGTCTATGGCTGTATACTGAGGAGCCGTAAATGTGGTGGGATGTAGTAGTAATATCGGTAAAAGTGATAATTTCCATATGGTTGATTTCATACCTTCTTCGCCCCTTTCTTCCTCATTGGTATAACAATGTTGCTGAAGTGATCGGTTATAGGTTGCTTGGTGTAATCCTTGTTGTTCCTGCTTTTACCAAGCGTGCCTGGATAGTTTCGTCATCCATAATGTATTATTTGGGAATGTTTTCAATATTGGGGCTGCTTATTGCAGGTGCATTCCTTTTTGGATATACATTGTTGCTCGAGCTGGGTGTGAGTTTTCCGGAACTTTGGCCCTGCTACTTTATATTAGGCAAGGTTGCTCAGAATAAAACAGCTTGGGCTGGAGCCACCACGGTCATTGCTACAACAGTCGCGATCGGCCATATGTGGAATCTCAGAATAAATTCAACAAAGTTTTATGAGGAAATGAAAAAATTTGCGAGGGAGGAGCGTGAGGCTAAAGAAGCTCGGCGCCAAGAGCAAAAGAACAGATCACTTTTCTAAGATTAAAAACGAAAAAAAGGTGACAGATCTATTTGATAAATAGACCTGCCACCTTTTCTTTCACTATCAAGCTGAAACGCATCAAACCACTCCGCCGATGGAGTCCCCATGGGTTGACCACAACACCGCACAATGCCCCTACGACTTGAAGCGCCCCACCAGCCCGTTCAGTTCATTCGAGAGGTGCGACAGCCGGCCTGAGTCTTCTTGCGCGGAGTTGGCCAGGCTTTCGACTAGCCGCGCCTCTTCGTAGATCTGCTGGATATGCCGATTGATCTCTTCGGCCACGCTGTGCTGTTCGTCCGCCGCCGTCGATATCTGCAGGTTCTGATCCCGGACTTAATTGACCGACAACTGGATGCGTTCAAAGCTGTCACGTGCGCTCTCGATCGAGCACACGCTGGCACGCGACAGGTCCAGGCAACTGTCCATCTTCTGCGAAACTTCCGTATGCGATCCATAAATCCCACCTACCGGATGGCCGTGGTATGAAGTCAGGTATCCGACTCGGATACATGCTCCCCTTGGGTTCCTACCCCAAACAACCGGTCGGCTATCTGCCGACCTCGCTCCAACCCTTCAGCCGTTAACCAAATCGATTTGTTCTTGTTCACCGGATTACTGATGAAACCCTGTTCATGTAATCGGCTCATGGTCTCGAAGTCGAACCCTTTCCAAGCATTGCCGTTATCAAAACTGAAGGTTGCCAACAGGGCCAGCACGGCTTCTTCAATCAGTTTATCGTCGTATTCCATGATCGTTGCTCCGCTCGTATTCTTTAAGCTCACCGTAAACCCTACCAGCCAGCAAGATGGATAGCGCGTTTAACTACGCGATACCGGCGAGCAGTTCCAGGGCAGTAAAGCTTCGTAATCCTCAACCGAAGAAGCCGTCGGCAGGCGCTCAAGTGCGTGACGCAGCCACGCATAGGGCTCTTGGCCGTTGGCTTTGGCGGTCTCGACCAAGCTGTAAAGTTGGGCACTAGCCGTCGCACCTTTGGGCGTGTCGCTGAACAACCAGTTCTTTCTTCCGATCACGAAGGGCCTGATGGCTCTTTCGGCAGGGTTGTTGTCGATTGGCAAATAGCCTTCCTCGACGTACCGCTCAAGTTTGTTCCAGTTGCTCGCCAGGTAGCTGATGGCTTTGCCCAGGGCGTTTTGAGCGGTGACCTGGGGTTGGGTCTTTTCCATCCAGCTTTTCAACTGAGCCAGCACCGGCAGGCTGTGCGCGTGACGACCGGTTTTTCGCTCGCCGTCGTTGCCGGCCTGTAGGTCGCGCTCGATGCCATAAAGCTTGTTGATCAGGTTCAGCGCGATGTCCGCACGACCCGTCTTGCCTTTGGGCTGCACTTTTTGCGCTTCGACGAATTTGCGCCGTGCATGCGCCCAGCAGCCTAAACGCTCCACTCCTTCCTGCGCGCCCAGCGCGTTGTAACCGGCGTAATCATCGGTCATCACGTAGCCGCGATAGCCATCAAGCAGGCGCGTCGGCACCTCCTGAGCCCGGCTGGTGGAGTAGTCGAAAAGGATCACTGGTTTGTCGGGTGGGCCGCCGGTTTGCACCCACATCCAGGACTGGCTGCTGGGCTCCCGATCCTGCTCTTTCAACACCTGCACGCGGGTTTCATCGCAGTGGATGACGCGGCTTTCCAATAACTGGTCGCGCATTAAATTCAGCAGTGGTTGCAAGTGTTCACCGCACTGGATAACCCAGCGGGCCAAGGTCTGGCGCGGGATATCGATGCCATGGCGGCCCAGCACTTTTTCGAAACGGTGAAGCGGCAAACCGTCCACGTATTTGGTGGTCAGCAGCATCGCCAGCACGCTTGGGCTGGCCATGCTTTTTTCAATCAGTTGAGCGGGCTTGTCCGCAGTGACCGGTGCCGTTTCACAGGCACGGCAACCGTAGACCTTACGGACGTGTTTGATCACGCGGATTTGCATCGGCACGATTTCAAGCTGCTCGCTGAGCTCCTCGCCGATGGCGTGTTTGCGGCAGCCGCAGGCACAGGTCAGTTCATGTTCGGGCAGTTCGTGGATGACTTCGATGCGGGGGAGATCGGCCGGCAGCGGTTTGCGTTTGCCACGTCGCTGGGTCGGCGCAACAGCCTCTTCTTCTGCCGCTTCATCAATGGGCTCGACGACGCTTTCCGCCTCATTGAACAGGGCCAACTGCGGCGTTGCCGGATCAACCGTTTGCTCGGACTTGCGTCCGAACAGGCGCTGACGCAACAGCGCATTTTCTTCTTCGAGGAAACCGACTCTGGACTGCATCTTCGCAAGCATCTGCTTGAGCAATTCAGGATCATCGGGGATATTTTCGGGCATGGAAATCATGCCCTGGATTATACCGAATCAGGCCACGTATCGCGGTGTCAAAACCTGATGAGGGCGGTTGCGCCAGAGATCAAAACCATCCAGTAGCCAGTTCAGTTCCTGCACGGTCAGAACAATCGCCTCGTCAGTGGCATCGGGCGATGTTTTGAAGCGCTCGGATTCGAGGCGCTTGAGCCAGAGGCAGAAGCCGTTGCGTTGGTAAGTAGGCCGTAGGAGTTTCACCTTCAGCCTCTCGCAGAACCGTACGTGAGCCTCTCAACTCATACGGCTCCCGTTGCCCGGTCGAACCTCATTTCCATAGACATGCCAGTGCACGAACAACGATGGACAGGCCTTCTTCATCCGGTTGAGCCAGTCAGCACTGCGGCGCCTGTGCCCCGCGAGTGGTTTGTACTTCTGACGGGCCCAGCGCTGTAACTTCAAGTCAAAGTGATTGAAGACCCTGCGCATCACCGTTTTGTAGAAAGTTCCATAGTAGTTCCACCACCCACGAAGCGTGGAGTTGTACTGCTTTGACAACTCCAGAAGGCTGGCCGGTGTTTGCCGCTGGATATTCCAGCTGCGAGTTTGTTGACGCATCCGTTTCAAAGCCTCGTTACTCGCACCGGGCAGGAAGCTGGTAAAACGGCGCCCATGATTGCCCCATGCCACCCGTGGCCGGAAGGTAAATCCCAGAAACGTGAACTGCGTGCTTGGGTAAGCAGCTTTACGGTTACTGTCCTTGCAATAAACAATCTTCGACTTATCCGGGTGCAGGGTCAGCAGGCACGCCTCCAAGCGCACCTTGATTGCCGCCATGACCTCGCATGCCTGCTTTTCACTGCGGCAATGAACCACCGCATCGTCGGCATAGCGTGCAAATGGACAGCCCGGAAACGTCCGTTGTATCCAGGCATCGAATGCATAGTGCATGAACAGATTCATCAACAAAGGACTGATCACCCCACCTTGGGGTGTACCGCTGTCACGCGGTACCTGAATACCATCAGCCATTTCAAACGGCGCTTTAAGCCACCGCTCGATATACAGCACAATCCAGTCATCCTTCACATGATGCCTAACCGCCTTGAGCAGCAGTTCATGATCGATGTGATCAAAAGCCCCTTTGATATCAAACTCCACCACCCAATTCATATTCCAGCAGCGCCTGCGAGTGATCTCCACCGCTTGTTTGGCTGACTTTCCAGGCCGGTATCCATAGGAGTCCGGATGAAACAGCCTGTCCAGACCAGGTTCTACAAGAAGCTTGACCACTGTCTGAGCCACCCTGTCAGCGACTGTTGGAATACCCAGCTTGCGTTTGCCTCCTGATTGCTTCGCAATTTCCACCTGCCGTACCGCGGGCGGAAAATAGGAGCCCGATGACATCCGGTTCCAAACCCTGTACAGGTTGCGTTGCAGCTTCTGCTCGAACTGGGCAATAGACTGTTCATCTATCCCAGCGGCTCCTCGATTGGCTTTCACTCGCTGGAAGGCCTCCCAAACTGTCAGTTTGGAAATGCTGTACGACTTTGCTGCACTCATGCCGCTCCTCCCCGCCGAAGCCGGTTGACGACACAAGCGAGCTGGGCAACGCCATCCCTTCGCTCCATTCTCATTACAAGAACTTCATCACTACTACGAATGGCTCCGCCCCTCGACCTTTGCATCGGTATTCTTCCTTGCGGTGGTAGCCGCTTGTCATTTCCCTTGGCATCAAAGGCGAGGTTCTCACGTTCCCTATCAAAGCCTGTATTGAGCTCATGCTGCCTATACACCGGCTGCCATCTGGACAGTAGACAGGTATCCTCCAGACTGGTCCTGAGGCTACTGGGCGACCTCAGTTTTGACAGCACTTGAATATTTAACGATGCGTCTTCGGACGGTTTGCTTTCGCTCATCTTCTCAATACGTACCTGACGCCGTTATCGGCGCCTTTTCCAACGGTCGCTCACCACCACGCCTTTTGAACGCAGCAGCACCGGGCGGTTTGAAGCCAGCTCCTGCAAGCAGACTCCGGGAGGCCTACTCCCATCTTTGATAGAGCATCGCTGGCTTACGCCAGCGTTCGTGACACACCCCAATACAAAATCTTCACGCGGTTGCGTGGCTTGTTGAGGAAGACGAAAAGCACAGGGTCGAATACCGCGACTTTGATATCCAGTTCGACCAGCGCCGCCAGGCCATCAATGGATTTTCGAAAGTCGACGGGCTTGGGGTAGAGATAGACTTTTTCGACTTTAGCATCGGGTCGCATCATGGCGGGCTGGCTCCTGAGGGAATCGGGAGCACAGCATCCGGGATCAGCTAAGCGCTTTGAATGTGGGGTTCATGGAGCGTTTACAAACTTCCTGGCTCTTGCTGCCGAGCGTGTTGAGCAACTGGTCGATTTCCCCGGAGTCGGACGTGCGCTTGGCCAGGGCCCGGACCTCATCCGCGACCATCAGTGTGAACGCTGATCAAGAGGCTTCAATCTTCATGCCGCAGCTTTGGTGAGCTGATTCCTGTATCAGCTCAAATCAGCTCACCAAGATGCTGGTCGGGCAGACGCTTACGGCGTATCGAACCCGCGCTGTTCAATCACCTGAAACACATCGCTCACGTCCTGCTCCAGGATCCGGGCGATGTTGGTGACGGTGTTGATATCGTTTTCGGCGTAGTCAGGGAGGCTGGTGCATAACGAATTACAGCTGGAACCGCCTCGAAAGGCTCCGCTCCTGAGCAGAAATGGACGGGCTTATGTAGCTGGAAAATAGCCCCGTCATCTTTACACCAAAACGTTCCAAGTGGGTTTTGGAGAAACGGCGACGGCCCCTGATGTGATATCGACGACGACATGATAAATGCCATCCTTGCCGCGCCCGGCGTAACCCTTTCGTACCGCCTCGGCATTGAACATGACGACTCGATAGGTTACGTCGGGAGCTTTGGAGCGCAACTTATTCAGAGCCGAGCTTTTTTTATTTTGGAAGAAGGATGGTGCAACGTTGAAAGCTTCTCCCGCCAGGCTCACGCCCGTCGAACTTGCATAGATATCAAAGTCGTTGTGGTTTTCGTTTCCAAACTCGACGGTGTACTCGTCGAAGGGAAAGTGCTTGTCCTTAAGCAGGGCTGCAACACCGTGAAGAATCACAAGATCGGACATGATCCGGTTGGCGGCCTCGAATAACGATACGCCGGGGTAAGGCCCATGACCCAGGCGATCGCGTTTCATTGAAAGCATTAAGGGCAAGCCGGTTTTTCCTGCAATCGATTGTCCGATAACGGCCAAATCACGATAAAAAACCTCCGTTATGGCATCGATATTCGCTAGCGTTAGTTTTCGAATGGGTTGTTGCATATCCGTCTCTGCGGGTATTCGGAGCAAGTTAAGCTAGGGATTTGTTGGCATGAAGTCCAGAAGCCAATGCCCCTCCGTTACTGCGTGATGAAATCACGAATCGCTCGAACAGTCTGCATTGGCGCTTCTTCCATCAGCCAATGTCCTGCCCCCGGAATCACCACTTCCGTGACCTTGTCCGCCGCATTGCGCATTACGATCGCTTCATTGCTCCCAAAGGATTTTTCACCGCTGACGGCCAGCACCGGCATCGTCAGCCGAGTCGCCATCGAAGCCTTGTTGTCCGCTTCATCCTGACGAATGCTGCGGAACTGGGCGAAGGCTGCGCGCATGGCGCCGGGGCGGGCGTAGAGCGCGGCGTAATGCTGGCGGGTTTCTTCATCCACCTTGCTGGGGTCGCCCGCGAACTCGTTCCAGAACCGGTCCAGGTAAATGCGCTCACGACCGGCGACCAAGCGCTCAGCATCCGGGCCGCCAAAGTCGAAGTGCCAAAGCATCGGTGAGCGGACTATGTCGTTCCAGGGCGGGATGCCCGGCACGGGCGCATTCATCACCACCAGGCGAACGGTGAGTTGCGGATAACGCGCGGCATAGGCATAGGCGACCATGGTGCCGATGTCATGGCCGATGACCACCGAGTGTTCGATGCCCAGTGCTGCCAATACCGCACGGATGTCGGCGGCTTGGGTCTTCTTGTCGTAGCCGCTGTCCGGGATCGACGACAAGCCCATGCCGCGCAGGTCTGGCACCACGACTGTGTGATCCCGGGCCAGATCGGCGGCCAGCGGCGCCCACATATCGCCGGTGTCGCCGAATCCATGTGGCAGTACCACGGCTGGGCCTTTGCCGCCGATGCGGACGTGGAGGGTGACGTCTTCTAGTGGGATGTTCTGAGTGCGGAAGGAGGCAGGGAAGGGAGTCATTTCAGCGTGTGCCGGGGTGCTTAGGGCTGCAGCATAAGAGTGGTCAGCAGGATGCGGATCATGATGGTGTCTCCAAGCGTACGCGAGGGAGATGCGGCGAGAGTTGACCATGAAACGAGACGCGCATAGTCGAAATGCTCCATCCACCAGCAAGCTGACTCGCCCCAAATAGCGGGCCGTCTGAAGCGAGATAAGGTCCCGAACGGATGAGCTTAGACCGTTTGGCTGTGATCGATTGAAAGTAGTCATTCTGAGGGATTAGTGAAAAGCTGCAGAGCAGGCGAACTCCCCATAGGCGAACGGCTACCCTTCATAACCTTATGTCAGAGCAGTTGTCCTTCGCGCCCCAGCAATGACATGGAGCGGGGAAACGGAGCATGGATTTCAGGACGTGTCCTACATCCGGCGATCAATTTCCTCAGTAACGTCATTCTGCCCCTGCCTCAGGCCGGGATTTCCCAAGGACGAACAAGGAAGCTGCATGATTTCTTCTGCACGGCTGGGTGACAAGCACGTCTGCCCAATGCCAGGTCACGGTATTACCCCTATTGCCTCAGCCAGCGCTGACACGAATATCAACTTCATGGGCTCAGCTCGTGTAGGCGATACCTGTGGTTGTGGTGCCGTTATCACCACCGGTTTTCCTTCCATTCAAGTGAACGGGCGGCCCATGGCTCACTTGGGCAGCCCCACCAGTCATGGCGGAACAATCATCACCGGGTCAGGTGATGTTGGTGGTGGGTTTATTATGGGAACCGATCCCGGTGCGTCGATCATCAACTTCGCTGTTCTGGGAGCAATCCGTCCTGATGGCACAGTTGATGATGAACGCATGGCTACCCTGCTGGCTGATTCGAAGCTGACAGAGAAGGCCACTGCTGCCAATGCTCTTGTGGACCCGAATGCTGCACCCAAAAAACAGGAAGCCGAGAAACCGGAGCCTGTCGTTTGCAATCATCCCGACCAAATGGAAGAGCTGGCCAGCTATATCGCTGATGAAATGAATCGCAACATTCATGACCCGGCCGTGTTAGAGATGAAAAGGCTCATTGACTACGATCCCGACGTGGCGGCAAAGCAGTTTGCGGAACTGCCATTGCTTGCCCGTCTGGGCGGACCACCGAATTACGGCAGCATCGCAAAGGCGCAGAAAGCCGCAGCAGCAGCTATCTGGACTAAGAAAGTGGGTCAGAATCAAGAGTGGGATCACAAGCCCAAGCTGAAAGCGCTATTTGGCACCTTCTGGCACAAGCAAGGGAAGTACATGTACTTCTACGATATCTGGTCGAATATCCATTATGGATATGTCGGAATCATCGGCGGACTATCTGAAAGCGTGTTGCTGGACGGCGCCGGGGCTGAGCAAGTCGTCTCGGATACCCTGAGGAAGGGCGAGGAGTGGATAAAAAAGCCCCGAGAGGATTGGAAACTGCCCGGTCCCCACGCAACAGCCAGTCCATGGACAGAGTTACGATCATGGGACGACGTTGCTGATAGGGTATCTATCAGTATCGGCGTGAAGCTGGCCAACGAGCACCCCAACGGTGGGGTAACAGCGAAGATGATCATGGATGAAGTATTGGCAATAGCACCAGAAAACTGGGGAGAAGGGATTGACGACCACGTATGTGAATAAAGGACGATCTGGATGTGCGTGGTTGTTGTGCATTCCGTTGCTCCCAATATTGTTCTTTGTAGGACAGACCATTCTTGAGCCGACAGTAACGGTTCATTACGCCGAAAACGGCAAGGAAGAACTCAAGTACATCTGGAACGTGCAACATCGGATATACAAGGGACGGATGCAGCCCGGAGGTGGTACGTCGGATAACGGCTTTATATTTCCAGACGAAGACTTTTTCATGCAGTTGGATTGGTGGGGCGACAAGGGGCGCCATCATTGTGTGAGCATCACGCCAAAATGGCCGAACACCGACATCTATCTCGACTTGAACGGGAACATCGACACCGAGAAAGGAGTCGAGACAGATGAAGACCGCTTGGATCAGTGCAAGGGGGATCTAGCGAAGCCATAGGCTGAAAAACCCGCAGCAATGCGGGTTTTTTTACGACTCGAATCTGGTCACTGCCCCTTAGGCGTATCGAACCCACGCTGTTCAATCACCTGAAACACATCGCTCACGTCCTGCACCATGATCCGGGCGATGTTGGTGACGGTGTTGATGTCGTTTTCGGCGTAGTCAGGGAGGCTGGTGCAGGCCATGAGGTTGAGGTATTTGAGGACGGCGTTGAGGCGTTCGCTGAGGCAGCTGTGAAGTTCGCGCAGTGGGGCGTCGGCGTCGATGAGGAGGACGGGGTGGTCGGTGGCGAAGTGGGACATGGGGGTGTAGCGGCGGAGCGGGTTGTTCGTGGTCATTGGTAGTTCTCTAAGCAAGTAAATAGAGGTGCCACCTTTTCGCTGCGAAACAATTGGGTGGCAGCTGTACGCGGGTTCGCAGACCGAGAGATGACCTAAACCCGGCAGACTCGAAAGTCTCCCACGCACAACCGCCATGAAATGAAACGCGGGCGAATTTTGCCAGAGTTTTCATTCGACGGCCGCAACCGGGGTGTAGGACGCTCGGATGGTCATTTCGCAAAGTGGCTTTTCCTCGTTCTATGGCGCAAACGCAGTAAAACCGGGTGTTGCGGTGTGTCTGAGGAAAATGGCTAGCAGGGTTTGGGGCTGCTTCGCAGCCCAGCGGGAGCAAGCTCCCTCGCCACAAACGGTTGTTTCCTACATATTTTGCAGACTTCAAAATCCTGGCCGAGCCTTCGTCGAATGATCAGGCGCGGGATTTTCGCGGGTGAGGATGCTTGCTTCCGTTCAGCGTCGCCGCCGTCGTAGACTGAAAGCCAACGAGAAACCAAGGATGGAACACGCCCATGATCGAAATCGGCAGCCGCAACAACGCCCCCACGCCGCAGCACAAAATCCAGGACATCTACCTCTTCCACATCGACCTTTCCCGGCCGGACACGCCTTTTTGTTTCGAACAGTCCATCGGTGGCGGCCATTGCGAGCAGGGTGGGGCAGCGTGGTTGGCGGCGTCGGAGCTTGAGGCCTGGCCGGGTGAGTGGCGTCTGCATTTGCAGAAGTCCGGTTGTGGTTGGGTCGCTGAGTTGGTGGATGGTCATCCGGGTGTCGATCAGGCGATGGTGGTGTCGATGATTCTCGAACGCCACGTCGAGGGTGCCAAGTCTGTGGGGCGGTGGAAGGCGATTGCCGGATGGTTCAAACGCAACATTCATTTCACTGGCCGTTACGGCGTTTAACCCGAGGAGAATCCCATGAGCCAGACACTGGAACGCGCCATTGCCATCGCCGCCGCAGCGCATGAGGGACAGGTGGACAAGGGCGGCGCGCCTTACATCCTGCATCCGCTGAAGGTCATGCTGCGGGTGAACACGCTGGAAGAGCGCATCGTCGCGGTGTTGCATGATGTAGTCGAGGACTGCGGCATCAGCCTCGACGATCTGCGCAAGGAAGGCTTCAGCGAAGCGGTGCTGACGGCGATTGCGTCGGTGACCAAGGTGCCGGGCGAGTCCTACGAAGCGTTCGTTGAGCGCGCGGCGCAGAACCCGATCGGGCGGATGGTGAAGCTGGCGGATCTGGAAGAGAACAGCGACTTGTCGCGGATTGCCCAACCGTCCTGGGAGGATCTGGAGCGCGTTGAGAAGTATCGGCGGGCGATGGGGGTGTTGCGTTCGTAGCGGGTGCCGATCACTCCGGGATTTGCCGACGTCAGGATCAAAAGATCGCAGCCTTCGGCAGCTCCTACGCCGCCATCGCTGCCAATGCTACGGGGTGTGTTTGGCCAGGGTCGCCTTAAGCGCCTCGGTGACAAGAGCAATCAGAATGGGTTCGGAGGTCGACTGCATCACTGCACCAATTTCCGATTGCTGTTCTTTCACTTTGCTCGCGTATTTTGAAGCGTGGCCTTCAGCGGCGAGTGATGCCAACTCTGTTCGAGAGAATGACTTCTCATAGGCCCGCGCAAGGTTCTCGTCCCATTCAGGCTGATACTTGGGCAGCAATGCATTGATTTCGTCGGACACGGCATTGCGTGCCTTTGTGCTTCCCAGCTTTGAAGCGATCGTCACGTAGGTGACTGTTCTCTGCGCGGCCGACAGTGCAAGGGTGGAGAGGTTACCGCCTATATGTGCCTTGGCAATGAGTGTGCGGGCCTCATCAAGCGCGGGTGTTTCAGCAGACACGGTATTGGACAGCGCGAATAACACGGTCAATGCGATGGCGGCAGCAGGCATCCTTTTCACAATTTTCTTCCATGGGAGGACCTTGACAACCCTAGTCGAGGAAACATGAATCGCCCCGATTTTTTCCGAGATCACGACTGGCCGCTTTGAACCGTGGAGGATTGCCCTCTCCCTGGCAGGAGAGGGTAGGCCCACCTTATGCGTGATGAATCTCCCGATCGTTGGTTTCCGGCAGGAAGAAGGTGCCGAGAATGGCCGTCATCACGGCGATGACGATGGGGTACCACAGCCCGTAATAGATATCACCCGTGGCCGCGACCATGGCGAACGCCACCGTGGGCAGGAAGCCGCCGAACCAGCCATTGCCGATGTGGTAGGGCAGCGACATCGAGGTGTAGCGGATGCGCGCCGGGAAGAGTTCCACCAGCCAGGCGGCGATCGGGCCGTAGACCATGGTCACGTAGATCACCCGAAGCGTCTGGGTGGCGCCCCGCTGATGCTTTTTTCGGGGCGATCGCCTTGGCCGGGCTGCGCTCGGCAGCACCGGGGACGCGATCTGGTGGCAATGCTGCCGGAGCGCTGCCATCGCGATCCGGCGCATCGATGGTTGCGGGCGTTCATTGTGAATTCGGTGTGAATCGCGCCGTCTGTACTTCGTCAGCGCGGCGTTAGTATTTTTCCATTCTCCCATCATTCCCCTTGAAAAGAATCGGTCTAAAAAGCCCGGCCCGGGCTTCGAACGATTTGCTATTCTGAACATGTAGGTGAAGACGCAGACTGATGCGCAAAGGGATAGCGAGGAAGCGTGGGGCGCGCTCCCAAGGGTACACGGTTAGAAAGATCTCCGCGCTGAGATCCAGCCCTTATGCCGTGTGAGGCAGAACAGCCTAAAGCTAAAAATCCTGTTCTGTGAGAGGCCCGATAAACCTTGTAAGCCAGAGACCAGCACTGGCCACCTACTCGATTTTCAAAGCCCGCCTTGTGCGGGCTTTTTCGTGTTCGCGGGGGCAGATAACAAGCGGGTTATCAGCGCCATCACACCGCACCCGTAGCAGCTGGCGAAGCCTGCGTTCGGCTGCGAAGCAGTCGTAAAATCATAAATAGCGGTATATCAGGCAGACCGCATGAGCCGGATTCACGCCTGCTTCGCAGCCGGACGCAGCCTTTGGCAGCTGCTACAAAGAGGGCGTTACGGCTGAAATTGGCTTTACTGGCTGGCAACGCCCTCGGCGATTGTGTTTAGCCAGTGCTTTGGCTAATCTCGCACAAACACGTAAAAACAGGCATAACCATGCAAGCCGAGCATCCCTCAGCCGAACTCCCCCAGCTGCGCCGCCAGAAAATCCTCCTGATCCTCGAACGCGACGGCAAGGTCATGGCCGGCGAGCTGAGCCAGCATTTCGCCGTGTCCGAAGACACCATTCGCCGGGACCTATCGGAGCTGGCCAGCGCCGGGCTGGTGCAGCGGGTGCACGGCGGGGCGCTGCCGCGGCCCAAGGACACGGGCAAGGATTACTTCACCCGGGTCAGCGAAACCGATGAGGTGAAAACCCGCCTGGCCCAACTGGCCGCACGCCGGGTCAAGGATGGCCAGATCGTGATTTTCGATTCCGGAAGCACCACGCTGCAGATCGCGCGCTCGCTGCCCTGCGACATTGTCATCACGGCCATCACCGCCTCGCCAATGATCGCGATCACCCTGGCTGAATACAAAGGCATCACGGTGATCGTCGCCGGTGGTCAGCTCAACCCCGCAACCATGTCTTCCAGCGGGCATGAAGCCCTGCGGCTGATCGAGGGCATCAAGGCCGACCTGGTGTTCACCGGCGTTTGCGCCATTCATCCGGAAGTCGGCCTCAGCTCGCTGCATTTCGATGAGGTGCCGGTGAAGCAGGCGATGCTCGCCAGTGCCTCCCACGTGATTGCCGTCACCACCGCAGACAAACTGGGGGCGGTGGAACCCTTCGTGGTGGCGCCTTGCAACCGGGTGCATACGCTGATCACCGAACGTCATGTGGCCTCGGGTAACGTCGAGGATTACCAGAAACTGGGGATCGAGGTGGTACAGGCAGACGCTTGAGCGTCATCGCAGCTCAGCTGCATGGGTTACGCTGATAGCAACGACGGGAGGAATGCAGCCATGACTGAGCGCCATATGATCCACTCGGAAACGCTGTCGAACGGATGCAGCATTGAGGTTAAAACCAAGATACTGAGAGACGGCTCGCTGGAGATGTTCATCGGTGTTTACCGGCCGGACGGCTCGGTCATTGTTGAGGACAAACACCCGTCGCCGCATCTGCTGGACATGGAAGCTGCGATGGACTGGGCCATCGAAAAAGCGAGGACCATCGGTAACAGCCAAAGAACGCTGTAACGCCCGGCGATAACTGAATCATTGATCGGCTGAAAGGTCGTACCTATGGGTTTGAACGCACTGCGATTGAATTCGCTGTAGCGTCACCTCATCCCCGCAGCCCTGACCTTTTAGGACGTTCAAATGAAGCGCACCGCGATAATGACCCTGGCCATTGCAAGTACTCTCCTGCTGGGAGGCTGCTGGCCTTACTGGGAAGAGGGAGACAGGTACGATCGGGATCACCGTGAATACCGTCGCGACCATGACCGTGGCTATGATTACCGTGATGATCGAGGGTATGACCGCGATTACGATCGTCGTGATGATCGCCGTCGACATCGCAACCGTGACGACAATGACAACCAGGGCGACGATTGACGCTTGATCGCCCGGCTTCAGAGCGGGGTCATTACCGCTCTGAACCTCCTCCTGAGGAATAACCATGCGAATGCTGACCGGGCCTATTGCTGCGCCCCTCACTCAATGGCTGATCGCGGCGGGTATCGGCCTGACTGCCATGGTGTTCAATGCGCAGGCACAAACCCCACCTCAAGCCACTCAGGAAATAAACGGCTTGCTGGACTTTGTCGAGCACAGTGAGTGCCGGTTCGTGCGCAACGGAAGCGAATACCAAGGCCCTCAGGCCCGGGCGCATCTGGAGAAGAAGCTGGAGTATCTGGATGAACAGGACAGGGTGAACAGCGCAGAAGACTTCATTGAACTGGCGGCCACCCAAAGCAGCATGAGTGGCCGCGCCTATGAAGTGCGCTGTCCGGCCGGCATGCAACCGGCCAGCCTCTGGCTGAAGACCGAGCTACAGCGGCAACGTCATTGATTGTCTTGTCGGGCGCTAGCGCAGCAGATGCACCACCAGCCCAATCAGTCACTGGCGATTCCTTTTTCAAAAGGCGGTTCAGGCCTTCACGGCGTACCAAACATCGCCGTCCAGTAAATGCCCGCGTCACTCTTCGGGTCCACCGCATAGGCTGCGCCCAGTTCGCGAAATTGTGGGTTCATCAGGTTGGCGCAATGGCCCGGGCTGGCCAGCCAGCCATCCACCACCTTGCGCACGGTGTCTTGCCCGGCGGCGATGTTCTCACCAACTTGCTGGCCGGCGTAACCCGCCAATTCGGCCCGATCACCCGGCGTGCGGCCGTCGCGGTCCTTGTGATCGAAGAAGTTATGGTTGGCCATGGCCCGGCTGTGGGTCTCGGCTGCGGTCCCCAGCGTGGCGTTCCAGGTCAGCGGCGTCGTGGCGGTAAAGGATTGGGCACCGCACTGGCGCGCTTGCGTGCGGGCGCTATTCATCGCTTCGAGCAGTTTTTGGCCCTCCGCCTGCCAGTCGCCAAGGCGCCCGGTCAACAGCGGACGCGCCAGCACGATGCGCCACTCACGGCCGTCCCGGCTGACGCCGACGTCGACGAATTGCGGGTCCAGCACCACTTGGCAGAAGCTCTCCTGAATCGCCTTCATGGCGGACGGTGCATCACGCGGGCCGGACAAGCTGATTGCCTGCACATTGACCATCGGATAAGCCGCTCGGGCCAGCGCCTGCTGCAAGTCGCCAATGCTGTTGGCGGACAGGACCAGACGCGGATCGCTCGCCAGCGGCGGCAGTTCAGAAGACGCCTGGCCGCCGCAGCGCTGCACCTGGCTGCGGTAAACGTTGATTGATTCGACCAGTTGCTTTTCATCGGCCGCCGACGCGGTGACGCTGAACACCAGCCCGAATGACAACGCGGCAAGATGCAAAATGGATGACAGGCTGCGCATGAAAATCTCCCTTGAATGGACTAGGGGGGCGTTCTCAATTGGTTTCGCGGCGGGGAAACTCATTGAGAACGCCGCCTTCGCCCATGATGCGCGATTTCCCCCCTCTCGACGCAATGCCTTTTCGCCTCGACATGCCGTTTCTTGTCAGGCGGTGGGAATGACTTGCGACGACTACAATCTACCCAGGTCAGTGCTACAACGGCGCCGTTTCATTGCTCAGGCCGGTTTTATCGGAAGGGTCGATCATGCGATTAAAATGGGTAGCCACCGGTTACGCAATCATCCTTCTGTGCGGGCAAGTGTTGGCGACCGACCAAGAGCAAAAGCAGGAAGTGGCCGAAGACAAGGCGCAGGTCCTGGAGCAGAAAGCGGCGGAGAAGGGCAGTGAAGTTCCGGTGCCCAAGTCCGAGACCATCACCACCTCTGAAGCGCAGGCAGTCGATCCGGCAGGCGCCGCGCCGCTGGACGATGCCATTACGTGCCTTGCACGCAGCATCTATTGGGAAGCCAAAGGGGTGACAGATGCCGACATGGAAGCTGTGGCCAGCGTGGTCATGAACCGGCTGGGCCATGAGGGTTTTCCGGATACGGTGTGCGCCGTGGTCAAGCAAGGTTCTGAAAAGCATGCCTGCCAGTTTTCGTGGTGGTGCGACGGGCGTTCGGATCAGGTCAACGAGGACGACGAATATGTCCTCGCCAAGGAAATCGCGCGCAAGGCACTCAACAAGCAGCTCACGGACCGCACCCATGGTGCTTTGTATTTCCACGACAGAACGGTGAAGCCCGACTGGGCGAAGGAGTACACCAAGACGGCCGAGACCCGGAAGTTTCTGTTTTATAAACCTGGTGGCGGGACGGCAAGGTAGGTGGGAAACGCCTCGGTTATGGTCTGCTTGGCGCACAAGAAATTTGATGGGGCTTCACCCGCCAGTCAGTTAAGCCGCAGAACCTGTGGAAGCGTAACTGCCTGGTATTCGGGCTTGCCCGTGCTTTTTTACGGTTTCTTTACGGTAGATATTCTCCCCCGCGACGATACTTGCCGCGTTTTTTTGATCATCGACAGGCCTGCACGCCTTCGTCCCCTGGTTGACCTGAGGGGTTCAGCGTCGTTGTTTCTCTGGGGCAGTGACCTTTTGCCGGACGGCATGACAACGCAATGGGCTAATCTCATTATCAAGTTGTTGGAGCTCATGGCAGCCGAGTCGAAACGCCAACCCCGTGACCCCGCAACCCCTCTTGCCCGAAGGGGCATGCAATTTCTTCCTCTCAATTTCAGAGAAGTTACCCGTGAGTGAAACAGTGATCCCTGCCCAAGAAGAAACCCATTCCAGAACCTCGGGAGTGGGTTTGCTCGTCGCCGCGGTGGGCGTGGTTTATGGGGATATTGGCACCAGCCCGCTTTACACCCTCAAAGAAGTGTTCGCCGGTCACTACGGTGTCCAGGCTAATCAAGACGGTGTGCTGGGCATTCTGTCGTTGATCTTCTGGTCACTGATCTGGGTCGTCTCGATCAAGTACGTGCTGTTTATCCTGCGCGCCAACAACCAGGGCGAGGGAGGCATCATGGCTTTGACGGCATTGGCACGTCGGGCCGCGGCACCGTATCCCAAAATGAGCTGGGTGCTGGTATTGCTCGGCCTGTTTGGCGCGGCGCTTTTTTACGGGGACAGCATGATCACCCCGGCCATCTCGGTACTCTCTGCGGTTGAAGGGCTACAGCTTGCGTTCGATGGCATTGAGCATTGGGTCGTTCCGCTGTCAGTGGTCATCCTGGTAGCGCTTTTCCTGATCCAGAAACATGGCACGGCGCGTATCGGCATTCTGTTCGGCCCGGTCATGGTGCTGTGGTTTGTGGTGTTGGGCGCACTCGGTATTCACGGCATCCTGCAACGCCCGGAAGTGCTGCAAGCGCTCAATCCTGCTTGGGCCGTGCAACTTTTTGTGCTTCATCCGGGCATTGGCGTGGCCATTCTGGGGGCTGTGGTGTTGGCATTGACCGGTGCTGAAGCGCTGTATGCCGACATGGGCCATTTTGGTCGCAAACCGATTGCGCGTGCCTGGTTCATCCTCGTGCTCCCGGGCTTGGTACTCAACTACTTTGGCCAAGGCGCGCTGATCCTCGAGAACCCGGAAACAGTACGTAATCCGTTCTATCTATTGGCACCTGGCTGGGCGCTGCTGCCGATGGTCGCACTGTCGACACTGGCCACCATCATCGCCTCCCAGGCGGTGATTTCCGGGGCCTTCTCACTGACTCGCCAGGCCATCCAGCTGGGTTATGTGCCCCGGATGTTTATCCAGCACACCTCCAGTCAGGAGCAGGGGCAGATCTACATCGGCATCGTGAACTGGGCGCTGATGGTTGGCGTCGTGTTGCTGGTCATCGGTTTTGAATCGTCCAGTGCGTTGGCGGCGGCTTATGGCGTGGCGGTGACGGGGACCATGCTGATTACCACCATTCTGTCCTCGGCCGTCGTATTGCTGCTGTGGAAAACCCCTCGTTGGCTGGCCATTCCGATGCTGTTGGGTTTTCTCATAGTGGACAGCCTGTACTTCGCCGCCAATGCGTCGAAGATCTTCCAGGGCGGTGCATTCCCGGTGATTGCCGGTATTGCCCTGTTCATTTTGATGACCACCTGGAAACGCGGTCGAAAGATCATGGTCGAGCGACTGGACGAAACCGCTCTGCCTCTGCCGTTGTTCATCAGCAGCATCGGCTCGCAACCACCTCATCGGGTGCAGGGGACCGCGGTATTTCTGACGGCCAGGACTGATGCGGTGCCTCATGCCCTGTTGCACAACCTGTTGCATAACCAGGTGCTGCACGAGCAGGTGGTGTTGCTCACCGTGGTGTCCGAAGACAGCCCGCGTGTGGCGGCGGATCGGCGATTCGAGATCGAGGCTTATGGTGAAGGGTTCTTTCGCGTGAGTTTGCACTTCGGCTTTATGGAGGAGCCCGACGTACCGCTGGCGTTGAGTCTGTGCCATTTGAAAGAGCTGGATTTCAGTCCGATGCGCACCACGTATTTCCTTAGCCGCGAGACGGTCATTCCGACCAAGCGTATCGGCATGGCCCGTTGGCGCGAAAGCCTGTTCGCGTTTTTGCTGAAGAACGCCAACAGCAACCTCAAATACTTCAAGTTGCCGCTCAATCGCGTGATCGAGCTGGGCACGCAGGTTGAGATGTAAGCGCAAATCCATGTGGGAGCGGGCTTGCTCGCGAAAGCGGTGTGTCAGACAACGATGATGTCGACTGACACTCCCTCTTCGCGAGCAAGCCCGCTCCCACAGGTTCTGCACCAAACCTTTAGCCTTGAAGCGCTTCCATCAGTACCTGCACCCATTGACCGCCGTTCATCGTTTGCGGCAAATATCATGTGAATTCACGATGACATTTTTGCCGAGCTTCTATACTGAATTTCGCAGAGGTACGCGTCACCGCAACTCAGCGGGCCTCGTGAGCGCAGTTCAGCCGTCAACATGAAGTCGTGAGCTGCAAAGGATTGCGATCGGTGTGACGACACAGTCGCCACCCCAGCGAAATGCTGCAAGGGAGGGTGCGTTCATGAACACGGCTCGACAAGATGTCGCGACACTTGGCTCCGGATGGAACAAAGTCTTGCTCAACTATGCGCTGGCAATGCGCGAACTGGACAAGCTGCCGATAACCGATCGCAACAGTTGGAAGTTTCTGGGCGCCATCCACGGGTTCGATCGGCAATTGTGGATTGACGAGAACGTCCTCGGTGAGGACGACCCGATTCCGCAGGATCTCACCAACAAGACATACGGCAGTCAGTGCCAGCACGGCAGCTGGTACTTCCTTTCCTGGCACCGCGGCTATGTGTTTGCATTCGAGGCGATCGTCGCCGCGAAAGTGAAGGAGCTGACCGGCGAAGATTGGGCGCTTCCGTACTGGAACTACCTCAACAGCGGCAACCCGGATGCGCGGCGTGTTCCGGATGCTTTCCTGGAAGAAACCTTGCCCGACGGCAGCCCAAACCCGCTCAGCAAATATCCCCGTCGAGAGGGGCTGACTGCCTTGCGGCCGGGACCACGCGATGCGTTCAGCCTTGCCGCCATGGAGGAGAACGATTTCCAGGTCGGCAATGATGGAAGCATCGGCTTCGGCGGCGGAGTCACCGGCGATTTCGTTCAGTTCGCCCGCTGGACCGGCGATCTGGAGAACAACCCGCACAATACGGTGCATCGTCTGATCGGCGGCGACAGGGGATTCATGGCCGATCCGTACCTGGCGGGCCTGGACCCGATCTTCTGGTTGCACCATTGCAACATCGACCGGCTCTGGGAAGCGTGGATGAACACGTCGGGCAAGACGATGGTTCGCGATCCACGCTGGCTCAACGGTCCGGCTGACCGTACCTTCATCATGCCGGTGCCCGGCGGCGCGGCCCCTGGAATGAAGTTCTCCGGCCGCGACACACTGAAGGATGGCAAATTACACCGTAGCTATGCTGACTTGCGCATCGGCACCGGTGTAACACCTGGAGCAGAGGCTGTGGCACGGGTCAAAATGGGTGCGCCGGACCAACAAAGCATCGAACCAATCGGTGCCAATGCATCGGTCGTCAGGGTTGGCGGGGCGCCAGTGCGCACGCAGGTCGACCTCGACCAGCAAGCCACCACCGCCGGCATCGCCGCGATGGGCGCCATGGAGGCGGGCAAGGAGGTGACCCGGCTTTACCTGGCGCTTGAATCGGTGCGCGGCTCCGCGCCTTCTCCTCTTCTGGAGGTGTACGTCAATCTGCCGGAAGGCGTCGATCCGCAACTCCATCCCGAGTGCCATGCCGGCAGCCTGACGCTGTTCGGCCTGAACGTCGCCTCGCGGCCAGACGGCGGCCACGGCGGCAACGGGCTTGGCTATACGATCGACATCACCGAGCTGGCCCAGCGGCTGACGGATGCTGGCGACTTCGATCCAAACCATTTGCGTGTGACCCTCGTTCCGGGCGAGCAGATATCGGAAGCCAAGCCCGTGACGGTGGACCGAATCAGCGTTCTCAAGCGAAGTGGCGTCGTGAGTTGAGTACCCGCTCATGCAGCTAGGTTCGGTATTGCGCAACTTCACCCAGGCGCCTTGGCCGTTGCTTTTCGCGACGGCCGGGCTCGGTCTGGCCCTTTCGGTTTACAACGCCGGGAACGTTGCGCACCCTACCTTCTGCAGTTCCGTAGAGGGGCTGTCTATCGTCACGCTCTGGCCCACCGTGTTGGAGGCCGAGTTCGCCTTGAATCCACTGAACCGCCTGCTGGCTGACTGGGCGCTGATGCTTGTCGCGATGATGCCGCCCTTGCTGGCAATGCCGCTCATGCATGTCTGGCGCTCCAGCCTGCCACGCAGACGCCTGCGCGCGTCAGTCGGGTTCCTGCTCGGTTACGGCGCGCTATGGATGGCCGCCGGACCGATCCTGACAGTCCTCGCGCTGTTGTTGCAGTTCACCGTCGCAGAGGCTGCGCTTGCCGGTGCACTGCTCATTGCGACGCTGTGGAGTGCCAGCCCGTGGCACCGCGCGGCGCTCAATCGTGGCCACCGGATGCGGCGGATCGGTCTCTTCGGCTGGGCTGCCGACAGGGATTGCCTGATCTTCGGCATGACGCATGGGGGCTGGTGCATTGCTTCGTGTTGGGCCTGGATGCTGGTGCCACTGCTTGGCGGGGCGTGGCACATTCCGATCATGCTGTTTGCAGGTGCAATGATGCTGACTGAACGCCTCACCCCAGCCGATCGGCCGCGCTGGCGTTGGCCGGCGATTTCCCCCCGACTTGACCTCTACACTGTCCTCATTGCGCGAAAGGCGGCGCGCCCGCATGACTAGGCGGGCCTGTCTGGCGATCGGGGTCAGCACGCTGACCCCGACCTCAAACCAGGCGTTGCGCTTCGCGTACCTGGACGGAGCCGTGCTCGCCGCCCGTTCAATTGGCGACTGGGCGCTTGGCTCGGGCTTCGGTGCCAGCAACGTAAGAATCGTCGACGATGGCCTCGCTGGCGACATTCCAGTCACCCGTGAGCGGGTGCAGCAAGCGGTCGATGAACTGTTTCCGAGCGGGGCCGAGGTGGTCGAGCAGTTGATCCTGGCGTTTTGCGGTCATGGCCTCACCAGTGGGGATTTCGGCTCGATCTTGTGGCTGTTCAGCGATTCCCTGCGCTCGAAGTACTGTGTTGGTGCCGACCGGTTCTACGAGGAGTTGTTACTGCACGGCGTCCAGCGCATCACGCTGATTACCGATGCGTGTCGCGAAGCACCGAGGAATATCGAGTTGATGCGCCTTGATGCCGTGCGCGGGATCGTCGTGCAGGGCACGAAAGTTGACAGCCCCAGGTTTGATCACTTGGCCTCCTGCCAGGACGGACAACTCGGCTATATGGTGTCTGATCCGATGTCCGGCGCTCCGGGCAAGTGTGTGTTTTCTGGCGTGATCGCCGACGCGCTCTGGGGCATCGAGCCGGCCGCCATCAGCGATGGTGTGATCACCACGGAGACATTGGGCAGATGCGTGCGGTCGCGCACCACCGAGCGCGCGAAAGAGTATCGCCTGAAGCTCAACCCGCAGTGCCTGGTCGATCCGGAACCGGCCGTGCTCTACAACACCGCAAGCCCCTTGCAGGGCGCTGCCGAGTTGCAGCCCTGGCCGCGTACGGGGAATGCCACCACCCAGGGCGCGGTCGAGGCGGCTGGCGCACCGGGTTCCGCCGAGCAAATTCTTGAGCGGGTGCATACCGACACGGATTTCCGGGAGCAAATTCTCGGCCCCGGTTTTGGCTTCAAGGGGCGTGATCTGGCGGTTCCAGCGGACCATTTCATCACCATCCCCGACGACAGTAAGGAACTACTCCAGGATTTGTTTGAGCTGCGGCACCAGACCGCTCACACGCCTGAAAAAACGCAAAAGGCACAGGCACTGGTTCATCGGCTTGAGGCAGATGCGGCTGCCGATGTCCGCAAGACCGCGGCTGGAGAGGTTCGGCGCAGGCTGGAGCAGGTCAACGATCCAGGCCGGGCGAACGTGATCGTCTGGGGCAATCAAGCGAGGATTTTGTCCCGGGAGCCGATCGAGCGACTCGGCGCAACGCCCGGATTCGAGACGTTCCGCATCAAAGGCGATCCGCAGGGGATACCGGTGTTGGTCGAGTTGGCCGATGGCACATTTACACCGGTCGTTCCGTACGATGACCTGTACGCCGTCGTGGCACCCAGCACCGCCGGCGACGTTTTCCAGGCCTATGGCACGCGCAATGCTCCCGAGAGCTATCAAGGGATGCTCGGTTCAATCGACGATTTCGCCGCCGGCCGGCTTCGAGCCGACAGCATCGACCGGCTCGCCGCAGACCTGCGGAACCAAAAGCATGCTGATCCCATGTTGGGTGTGATTTGCGCCTACCTGTATCGTGCCGTTGCCGACTACGACAGCATCCGTCGCATGGCGTATTTTTATGTTGCCCATAGCCAGCCGGTGCCCTTTGACATCGCGCTACTCGGGGCGATGCAGGTGACCGTCGAGGTGAATGGCGCTCTGCAGTTACACGTGCCGGCCGTCAAGGAGCGCCAACCCCGACCGGATGCACCCGCGCTCCCTGACTACGTCATGCAAGCGACCCCGGCCGTGCAGGCCTGGATCGGTGGGCGATGCCCGTGGCTGGGATTGGGTTGGGACTATGTCAAAGACCCGCGACCGGAATGGGCTGCGCTCGTCGAAGGGCTGGCCGACCATGCCGGGACGGTTCGTCGTAGTGGGTCGACGGTGTTGCCTGATAAGGCTGCGTATGAGCTTGCAGCGGTTTGGAAACTTCAGTTGCGTTGAGCCGAGGGTCGTCTACGTCGCGTTTTTAACTTCGGCTTTTGGGGGAGGGGCTATGAACGTGGCAGGCAGGAGTCGGCTAAAAGTAGCCGGAGAGACTAGTGCCGGAATGAAGTGTTCCATGGAAAAATCACCGGAGAGCTCGTCATGGCAAAGCAGCAAATTCCCGAGGCTCAACTTATTGATGTGATCAACAATGAATTGGTGAGTCGTTGGCCACATAAAGCTCGCACTTGCAGAGTCGAGCGTCTACGAAAAGTCTCTTTTCCTGAACGCAATTGGGAAATTGACACAATGAGCAATGGTGGCCCCGATCTTGACCATGTAGGGGCCTGCGACGAACTTCGCAATGCGGTACTTGAAGAACTTTCTTCCAAATACGACGTGCAATGGCCATAAGCTCCTTT
The DNA here is from genome assembly GCF_024749285.1 of Pseudomonas sp. B21-015. Taxonomy (NCBI): domain Bacteria; kingdom Pseudomonadati; phylum Pseudomonadota; class Gammaproteobacteria; order Pseudomonadales; family Pseudomonadaceae; genus Pseudomonas; species Pseudomonas sp. B21-015. The sequence continues at coordinate 3,790,048 of NZ_CP087196.1, read as the reverse complement.
CAGCACTGCAGTCAGTGGCGTAATGCTTCGATGAGCTTCATTTCCTCATGGGCATCGCGCCGCGCACGACGCCGGAAATACCTCGCTATGGCACAGGGCAAAGTCCTCTGTCCATAAGCGAACCTTGCTTCGACGTAGTCGCGGAAAAGCCTGTCGACTCGACTGCGCTCCACACGATTGATCAACGCAATGGGGTGCGGGCGCATCTGGAATGGATCAAATCTAAACCTCATGGTTGCGGTCCTCGCATGACAGCACAGCCAGCTTGAAATGGTCCTTCGTGTCCTTCGACAGAGTAAATCCGTAGTCTCCGTTCTAATCCAACTTTAGCATTCCAGCCTAACAAGTGGTTCAAGCCGCTCGCTTTGCCCTCTCGGGACGTCATGAATGTCTGCAAAGGGTTCTGTTGAAAAAGTCGGCTTTGGTAGTCATGGCAGAAAAGTACGCGTCTGAGATTGAAGTCCGTGTTTTGCGCAGAAGAGATTGGACTCAGATTTGACGTAGCAGCGTGCAAAAGAGGTGTTTTCACCCATCAATATTCGAGCGTTTTGGGCGAACCGACTTTTTCAACAGAATCGGCCAAAAGCGTCCAGTCAAATGTACCCGGGGAATCTGGATTCATAGCCGCGAACCAGCTTCGGCTTGAATAAATGGCCAGGCCGCTCCCTCGCGCTACGTGCCATCGGAATGAATACATCAATCAAATATGTAAATTCCGATGGCGCTTAAGCCACATAGATCAGCTCTCAGCGGAAATGGTTGAGTCCTGACCGGCTTCAGCCGCCAGCTTCAATCGGTCCGCTTTGCTAATGTATTTAGTCTTGCTTTTCGGTGCCAATTTGGCGCTGGCCTTTTTGGCATTAGCCTTTAATAACTGATTTATTTTTTTACGACGATTCATATTTTCTGCTCGGTTTGTCAGTGCTTGAATGATACCAGCTTAAAATTCCAGGTAAAAAATGATACCGGTTGCGGTGACCTGCGGATCCCGGCAGTGGCCGTAGCAGCGGGAACTTCAGGGTACTGGCCCGGTCAATGAGGGCCCTGTATCGCAGATGCCGAGCAGCGCTGGTGGCCTGTTTTACGACAGTGCCGTCCGAGATCAGCCGAGTCCACCCCTGATGCCAACCAAGATTTTTCTGCCGGGTCTTATCCTGGCGTTCTGCGCCGTCGCGTCGCTTTGTTCGGTTGCTGCCGAGCGAAGGGCGTCCTCGCAAAGTAACAGCGCATCAACCACCCTGATCGAAACCGCTTCGCGGCAGTATGGAGATGGCCAGTTGGACCAAGCCGCTGCCACGCTGGAGCGCGCCCTGCATATTCAGCCGAACAATCCCGCGACGCTGCATTACCTCGGTGTGTTGCGTCTTCAGCAGGGGCAGTACGAGCAGGCTGAAACGTTGGCGGTGCGCTCGAACATGAGGGTTGGTAGCAACCTACAGTTACGCAACCGCAACTTCCAATTGATCCAGGCGGCGCAGCAGGCCAAGGCTTCGAGTACCTCACCCAACACCAAAGAGGACCAGGTCGCAGTACAGAAGGGGCTCGAAGAGGAGGCCCAAAGGCTCCGCGAAGCAGAAATGGCCGCAACCACTCCGGACTCCGGGCGCGACGCTGGCAACTTCGCTCGCGCAATGCCCGAAGGAGAATTGCAAGTGGCTTCCGCCGAGCCAACGCCCACGTACGACGAAGTTGAGATTCCCCGCGGTCATTGGCCGCCTCCGGGTAAATGCCGAATCTGGTTTCCTGATCGCCCGCCCGGGCATCAGCCCCCGCCCGGCAAATGCAAGAAGCTGCGGCATCGGGTTCCGTTGGGAGCCTACCTGGTGCGCGGTTGAGTTTCTGAGTGGTCTTCTGGGGGGCGGCGACGGTCCAGCTTCGACCGTCGCATTGAATGGTCAGACTTCCGTCTGTTCCGCCACGTTTTCAGCCTGATATCTACAACCTGATGGGCGATCACTGCTATTTCAGGCCGGTTTGAGACCTGGTGTCGCAGGTTGGCGGAGCATCGCCCGTGTTGCAGGCGGATTAATCTCGTGGCTTCGCACTAGCGACGATAGTAGCGGTGATCGTCCTCGTAACGGTGCCGCATGGGCCGATCCTCGTGGCGTTCCCAATAACGATGGCGTTCAGCTTCTCGACGGGCCTGCTCTCTACGCCACTGTTCTCTACGCCAGTCGTCTCGGCGCCAATCGTCTCTACGATCGTGCCAACGGTCGTCATGCCAGTATCGGTCGTCATGGGCCAGCAATGGACCTGGCTGTTTGCCAGCCATACTGGCCAACGTTGGCCAAGGGTTGCCGGCGGCTTCGACCGGAGCCTGAACGGTTGTGACTTCAGTTGCGAAAGCAGGGGTTGAGGTCTTCATTTGTGTTGCTGATGCCGAGCCCACTGTCGCGAGCGCGAACAGGCCGAAGAGCACCATCCGTGGGTCATGGAATTTCATGAGCAAAGACAACCTCTGATTGACAATGGACGTGTGGCCATCTGAGTGCGGGAAGCCTGCGAGGTCGCGCTTACCGAGGATGTGCCTGTCCACATAGACCGATAAATAGAGAAAAGTTCTAGGACACCGCTGCTTAAATAACCGACGACCGTAAACCCAAGACCTCAAAATAATTCTTAAGCCCTGCGCGTGGAGCAGTACTCCACAATGAGCTGAGTGACCGCTGCCACAATCGCCTGATCCGCTTCAGGAGCGCTGAACAACCGAAACTGCGCATCCGGCAAATCCGGCAATCCTTGTTCTACGCCAAGAACCGCCAGTCCTTGCCCCAACTGACTGACTGGCATGGGTGCTACCGCGAAGCCAGCCAGTGCCGCCGCTCGCAATCCGGCCGTGCTGCTGCACAACATCGCCGTTCGTTGGGCGATCCCTGCCCGAGCCAGCCGTGTCAGCGCTATCTCGCGATAAGGGCATGGCTCGGGGAACAGGGCCAGCGGCAACGGCGTCGGTAACGGGGTGACGGGCTGCGCCGACCAGGCCCACACCAGTGGTTCTTGCCACAGCAGCAGCCCCGCGTCGCTGGTTTCGCACAGAGAACCGATGACCAACTCCAGATGCCCTTGCTTCATCAAGGCCAGCAACATGCCCGGAATGCCCACCTGCACGTCGATCTCCATCCCAGGGTACTGCGCCGCGAAATCCTGAAAAGTGCGCATTAATCTCGATTCGACGAAGTCTTCGGATACCCCGATCCGCAGTCGCCCGTGAAACGGCGTGCGTGTCAGTTCTGCCCAGGCATCACGGTTCAGCGCGAGGATCGTGCGCGCATAAGCGACCAGACGCTCGCCATCGGGCGTCAGTTGCTGGGAACGGGTGGTACGCCTCAACAGGGGTTTACCAATCTGTTCTTCCAGTCGCCGCACATGGCCACTGACCGCAGACTGGGTCAGGTGCAGTTTCTCGGCTGCACGGCTGAAGCCTTCTTCATCGACGACCGTGACAAATGTCTTGAGCAGCAAAGTATCGAACATAGTTTGATCTGTGATTAATGGCTTATTTATTTGTGATTTATATTCCAAATAAAACTATGTTGCAATGTTTGCCGCCCCCCAATCTCCCACCACCCGAGGCGTGCCATGACTACTCTTCTGCATATCGAATGTTCCCCGCGCAAACAGCGCTCAGCCTCCCTTGAAGTCGCCCGCAGCTTCATTGCGCGCTATCAGGAAAACACCCCGGACACCGAAATCATCACCCTCGACCTTTGGAACATGGCGTTGCCGGAATTCAATGATCTGGCCATGGAGGCCAAATACGCCGGACTCAATGGCACTCCCTTGACCCCGGTACAACAAGACGCCTGGAATACGCTGAAAGATCTGGCCGCTCACCTGCACAGCGCAGATGTGCTGGTGATGTCCGTACCGCTGTGGAATTTCAGCATCCCGTACAAACTCAAGCATTTCATCGACCTGGTGTCGCAGAAAGACATCCTGTTCAGCTTCGACCCGGAGCGCGGTCTGGAAGGCATGCTGCACAACAAAACCGCCGTGGTGATGTACGCCCGTGGCCTGGATTTTTCGGCGCAGTCGATCACGCCGGCAGAGCGCTTCGACTTTCAGAAGCCCTACGTGGAAGCCTGGCTGCAATTTATCGGCGTGACGGATGTGCACTCGGTGATTGTAGAGAAAACCATCCAGGGGGAAGACGTTGACCTCAGTGCGCGTGAAGCCGCGACTCGGCAGGCCAGGAGATTGGCAGATAGTCTGGGTCGCTGAGCCTTCAGGTGCTGGTTCAAAAGGACGGCTTTCCAAACGCCAAAATAGAAGTTAGCGTAATAAATACTACAAAATAAATAGCTGACACTACATGGAAAATTGGCTGGCACTGATTCTTGGTTTACCCACCGCGAACGCCACCGAGCGCATGCGAGCCTGGCGTGCTCTGAAAGCTTCAGGTGCGGCGGTTCTGCGCGATGGTGCCTATCTATTGCCTGATACCGGTGTCTGTCGCGAAGCTCTGGCGTCTGTCGAGCGCGACATCCTGGCCATCAATGGCACCGCTTACATCCTGCCCGTCGTCGATCAGGAGGGTCAGCGCTTTGTCGAGTTGTTCGACCGTAGTGATGACTACAGCAAGCTACGTGCAGAGATCGAAGAATGCCGCGGGCAGCTCCATCCTGAAAACGCATCGGCCACCGCCAAACACATTCGCAAACTGCGCAAGACCTACGATCAGCTGACCCACATCGATTACTTCCCAGGTAAGCCGAAGCAGCAGATAGACGCCGCTTTGCAGGAGCTTGAGACGGCCGTCAGCAGAGCGTTGTCTGCCGATGAACCCCGTAGCCGCGACCAGCCGGTAACGGCACTCAACCGTGGCGACTATCAAGGTCGTGTCTGGGCAACCCGCAAGCGTCCCTGGGTTGACCGCCTGGCATGTGCCTGGATGATTCGGCGCTTCATCGATCCCCACGCTCGGATTCTCTGGCTGGACAGCCCGCAGGACTGTCCGGCCGATTCGCTGGGTTTTGACTTCGATGAGGCGACTTTCAGTCATGTCGGCAACCGTGTGACCTTCGAAACCTTGCAAGCCAGCTTTGAACTTAAAGAGCCCGGCCTGAACCGCATCGCGGCGTTAGTGCATTACCTTGATGTCGGCGGGATTCAGCCAGTGGAGGCTGCCGGCATCGAGCGAGTACTGGCAGGTCTACGCGAAACGATTAGCCACGACGACCATTTGCTGGCTGCTGCGAGCGCCATTTTCGATGGCCTGCTTGCCGAGTTTGTGAAAGAGGAACAACCCAATGAGTAAGGTGTTGGCATCAGCGGTTGAAGAGGATCTACCGAGGCCGGAGGCAATCAGTTTGCGTGAGGCATTCTGGTTCTGGCTGAAGCTTGGCTTTATCAGTTTCGGTGGGCCGGCAGGGCAGATTTCGATCATGCACCAGGAGCTGGTAGAACGGCGGCGGTGGATCTCGGAACGACGCTTTCTCCATGCGCTCAACTACTGCATGTTGCTGCCTGGGCCAGAGGCTCAGCAACTGGCGACCTACATCGGTTGGTTGATGCATCGCACCTGGGGAGGCGTGATTGCCGGGGTGCTGTTTGTGCTGCCCTCACTGTTCATCCTGATTGCTTTGTCGTGGATGTACATCGCCTTTGGCGAAGTACCGGTGGTGGCCGGACTCTTCTATGGGATCAAGCCTGCTGTGACAGCCATTGTGGTGCAGGCGGCGCATCGGATCGGCTCTCGGGCATTGAAGAATAATTGGCTGTGGGCGCTAGCGGCGGCGTCGTTTACCGCGATTTTCGCGTTCAATATTCCCTTCCCGCTGATCGTGTTGGGGGCGGCATTAATCGGTTACTTCGGTGGTCGCCTGGCTCCGGAAAAGTTCAGAACCGGCGGCCATAGCGCCGCCAAAAAGTCCTTCGGCCTGACCTTGATCGATGACGACACCCCGCCTCCGGAGCATGCCCGTTTCAGTTGGTTGAAACTGACGTCGCTCGCACTGATCGGCGCCGCGTTATGGGCATTGCCGATGGGACTCCTGACCGCACTCTTTGGCTGGGAAGGTACCTTGACCCAGATGGGCTGGTTCTTTACCAAGGCCGCGTTGCTCACCTTTGGCGGGGCCTACGCTGTGCTCCCGTATGTCTACCAGGGCGCGGTCGGTCACTATGGTTGGTTGACGCCGACTCAGATGATCGATGGCTTGGCGCTGGGGGAGACCACGCCAGGGCCACTGATCATGGTGGTGGCCTTCGTGGGGTTCATAGGTGCTTATGTTTTGCAGGTTTTCGGTGCCGATCATGTGTTTCTGGCTGGGGCTGTCGCCGCCGCCCTGGTGACATGGTTCACCTTCCTGCCCTCGTTCCTGTTCATCCTTGCAGGTGGACCGCTGGTGGAATCGACCCACAACGAACTCAAGTTCACTGCACCACTGACTGCCATTACAGCGGCGGTGGTCGGCGTGATTCTTAATCTGGCGTGTTTCTTCGGTTATCACGTGCTGTGGCCGAAGGGCTTCAGCGGCAACCTTGATTGGCCCTCTGCATTCATCGCCATTGCAGCGGCAATCGCTCTGTTGCGCTTCAAGCGTGGCGTCATTCAGGTGCTGATGGCCTGTGCGCTCGCCGGCTTGGCCGTGCATCTGCTGCGCTAGAGAGCACGAATTGATTAACGATCTCTGGCGGGCATTGGGCCTGCCAGATCACCCAGCCTGCTGAGCCAGGCAGGAGGTGTCCCATGAGGTGGATTACCCGTGAACGACCGAAGATCGACCGCATTGCCTGTCCCTGGCTGATCACTCGCTTTATCGATCCACAGGCCGAGTTTTTATACGTTGGTGCAAGGAATGCCAAGGTGAATCACATAACTGGCCTTCGCAGATGTGAAGAGGCCCGTTTGCGCAGAAGCCCAGATCGGCATCGACGCCGATGTGCGCTTTCATCCCGAAGAAATATTGGTTTCCTTTCTTCGTCTGATGCATTTCGGGATCTCGTTTGCCGTCCTTGTTCTTGGTCGAACTCGGTGCATGAATGATCGTCGCATCGACCACCGTGCCTTGGCGCAGCATCAAACCACGATCCCCCAGATAGCCATTGATGACCTGCAAAAACCCGCCCGCCAACTCATGTTTTTCCAGCAAACGCCGGAAGTTGAGGATCGTCGTTTCATCGGGAATCCGATCCAGATTCAATCCCGCGAACTGGCGCAGAATCGTCGTTTCATACAGTGATTCTTCCATCGCCGGATCGCTGTAGCCGAACCAGTTCTGCATCAGATGAACCCGCAACATGGCCATCAACGGATACGCCGGACGGCCGCCTTCGCCCTTCGGATAGCGTGGCTCGATCAAGGCAATCAGGCCCTTCCAGGGCACCGCCTGATCCATCTCGATCAGGAAGCGCTCGCGGCAGGTCTGCTTACGTTTGCCGGCGTACTCGGCATCGGCGAAGGACATCTGTTTCATCGGGGCTCAACCGTTCGATTCGTGGGAGAAGGGGTATTTCACCAGAGATGAAAGTCTTTTTCAGAGTGGGGCCAGCTGCTGCCACCTGCTCACCCGGGAGAGTTGTGCGGTGTTGGAGGTCATTCAGTGGCGGACAGGGCAAGGGCAATAACCGCTCAAGATTCCTACGGTCTTGTTCATTGATCGAATACAGACCAGCGGCCCGACCGACGTCAGGGTGATTAACGTCGGGCGGCCGCAGGCCAAGACTGAAGCGGCTGTTAAACCTTGAAACGCGCAACCAAGCGATTCAGCTCAGTCGCCAGATTGGCCATCTCACCGCATGCACTGGCGGTCTGGCTGGCGCCCGCCGAGCTCTGGATGGACAGCTCGCGAATGCTGGTCAGGTTCTGGTCGGCCTCACGGGCCACTTGGGCCTGCTCTTCAGAGGCGGTGGCGATCAGCAGGTTGCGCTCGTTGATCTGGGTAATGGCCTGAGCGATCTGCTTGAGCGAAACATCCGCATTCTGCGCCACTGAGATCGAGTTGTTGGCCATCTCCGTACTGATGTTCATCGCGCTCACCGCTTGGGTCGAGTCCGCCTGAATCGCCGTGATCATCTGCTCGATTTCCTGGGTCGACTGCTGGGTTCGGTGGGCCAGTGCCCGTACTTCATCGGCCACCACCGCGAACCCGCGTCCTTGTTCGCCGGCGCGCGCGGCTTCGATGGCCGCGTTCAGTGCCAGCAGGTTGGTTTGCTCGGCAATGGCCCGAATCACTTCAACCACTTTGCTGATGTCCTGCGCCCTGCTGGACAAGGCCTTGACCTGCTCACCGGTGCTGGACACGTTGCCGGCCAGGCCTTCGATGGCTTTCAAGGTCTGCGCCACGTTCTCGATACCGGAGCGGGTGAACTCCATGGACTCGCGGGAAGATTGCGCGGCGGCTTCGGCATTGCGTGCGACCTCGTCCACTGCGGCGCTCATTTCAGTCACCGCCGTGGCCGCCTGATTGACCTCGTCGTTCTGCCGCACCAGCCCGCGACTGGCGTCTTCCGTCACCGCCATCATTTCTTCCGAGGCCGAAGCCAGTTGGGTAGAGGAGTCGGCGATGTGGGCGATGGTTTCCCGTAGATTCGCCTGCATCTTCGACAGTGCTGCCAACAGGCGACCGGCTTCATCGCGGCCACTGGCCCCAATGTCCCTGGACAAGTCACTGCCGGCGATGCGTTCAGCCACTGCCAGAGCATCACTGATCGGCGAAGTGATGCTGCGGGTCAGCACGGTGGCCAGCACGATGGTGAGCAGCACGGTAGCCGCCAGCAGGGCAATCACCAGCGTCACGCCACTGCCGTAGACAGACGAGGCATTGATACCCGCACGCTTGGCCCCCTCGTCGTTGAAGTCCGAGAGTTTGTCCATCTTATCCTGCAGGGAGTTGGTCATAGGGGCGATGCGGGTATTGATCAAAGCGATTGCAGCGGCATTATCACCGCTTCGCAGCAGCGGCTCCAACCCATCCAGCAGTTTGAAGTACTCCTGCGCATCGGTTGCGACCGCCTGGTACAGCTCCCGCTCCGCCGGCCCCGAGATCAAAGGAACATAATTGGTGAGGGTGCTCTGGAGAGCGTTTCGATAGCCGCTCAAGGCAGCGATTTGGGTTTGCCGTTTCTGCTCTTCGGTTGTCACAGTAGTGCGGATGCTTTCCAAGCGCAGACGCAAGGTACCCGCCTTCATCTTACCGATCTCACGAACACTCGCCATCCAATTGTTTTCTACATCTTGTTCGGACTCTCGGAGCTTGCCCATTTGCAGCACAGCGACAATGCCCAGTGCAAAAACCACCAGGATAATGAGTGAGAAAAATACCGCAGCCCTTGGAGCGAGGTTCATTGTCCTGACGTTCATTTTTACTCTCTTATAAAGACTATCGGTACTTCGTAGCTGTCATTCCACGCTATCGACTGAAAGTCATAGAACTATAGCCATTGATCACGCCCAGAATCTCTGCCGCCAGCTCGTGCTTTTCCAGCAGGCGACGGAAGTTGAGGATGGTGGTTTCGTCGGGAACACGCTCCAGGCTCACCCCAGCAAACTGGTGCAGAATAGTAGTCTCGTACAGTGCCTCTTCCATCGTTGGATCGCTGTAGCCGAACCAGTTTTGCATCAGGTGGACACATAGCATCGCCATCAACGGATACGCCGGACGGCCACCTTCGCCCTTCGGATAGTGTGGCTCGATCAAAGCAATCAGGCCCTTCCAGGGCACCACCTGATCCATCTCGATCAGGAACTACTCTTTACGGGTCTGCTTGCGTTTGCCAGCGTACTCGGCATCGGCGAAAGTCATTTGCTTCATCGGAAAACTCGGCGGGTGGAGTCTGTGTTTTGCCAAAATCAGGAAGTCTTCTTCGGAGTTCTCTTAAGTGAACAGCTGGCCACTATAAGGGGCTGTCCGACGGCCATAAAAGATCAAAAAAACCTCTGTTGCTGCACTTGTGGAATAAGTTCAAAGCCCAAACCAGAGCGGTTTCAACATCAAATCCTGCTGCTCGGCCATCATCTTGTCGTCCCTTTGCCAGTCCTTAGAATCCGCCCCATCAGCTTCGTCCAACTATCGAATCGTTTAGGGAGTTAGACCATGATGAACGCCATGCAGATGCCAATGCCAATGATGTGCTGCACCTGCTGATCCCTGCAACAGCACAAAAAAGCCCCCGCGACCTTATGGTTACGGGGGCTTTGTTCCTCCTCCCTTCAAGTCCTACTATACAAGCGGGCTTCAGGTGTTTAGTCCAGGCGTTCCGGATAGGTCACCACCAGATAAGCCACGGCTTCACTGTCGGCAGGGTTGCGATAGCGGTGGGGCTGATCGGCGTAGAACAGGATCGAGTCGCCGGTGGACAGCAAGTAGCGTTCATCGTTGACGCTGATTTCCAGTACGCCCTGCCACACCACCAGGTTTTCCTGCACACCGGGGCCATGCCCCTCGGAGCGGTCTTCGCCCAGCGGGCTCAGGCGCAGTTCGTAAAATTCCGATTGGCGTGCCACGTCGAACGGGAACAGGGCGCGGCTAACGAAGGTTCCGTTGGCGCTGACCAGGCGTTTGCTCTGGCTCGCCGACAGCACGGCCACACCTTCGAAGGCCCGGTGCTCGAGAAACGCCGCCACCGATACCTTCAAGCCTTTGGCAATTTTGCACAGCACTTTGATCGACGGCACGCTGCGTCCGGACTCGATCTGCGCCAGCATGGCCCGACTCACACCGCATTACCGGGCGAGGGCGTCCAGGGACAGATGACGCTTGCCCCGCAGCCGTTGCAGGTTCTGCGCGACCCGCTCGCAGATCGGGTTCGAGGTTATTCAAGTCCGTCACGGGTTCGTCTGCGCTTACCAGAAAACGCGAGGGTTGCTGCGCGTTCACGCGTGACGGGTCTCGGTCGAATGGGCGGTCTGGACCCACTGAAAGGCCTGCAGGCCGGCGTCGCGGCTTGATTGACCGGCATCAGGGCTTGCGCAGCACAAGCAACAACAGCGCCGCAGCCGCCAGCACCGCCCCGGCAACGAAGGTGCTGGCGGAGCCTGAGGTCTGCCACAGCGCGCCGGCCAGCACACTGGCGATCAACAGGCACACGCCGCTGATCAGATTGAACAGGCCGAACGCCGTGCCCCTGAGCTGTTCGGGCGCGGTGTCGGCGATCAGCGTCGCGAGAATGCCCTGGCTGAAACCCATGTGCAGGCCCCACAGGGCAACGCCCAGCAGCAGGGTCATGATTGAATCCGCTTGCGCCAGCAGCAGGTCCGCCAGGATCAGCAGCCCCATGCCGACACACAGCAGTTTGGTGCGGCTGATCCGGTCGGACAACCAGCCGGCCGGGTAGGCGGAAACCGCATAAAGCAGCGACATGACCACCATCACCATCGGCACCCAGGTGGCCGTCAGGCCTGCTTCCTGTGCCTTCAACACCAGAAAAGCCTCGCTGAAACGGGCCAGGGTGAAGAGCCCGCCGACGATCACCACCCACCAATAACTGCGTGAAAACTCACGCAGAACCTTCCAGTGGATGGGCGAGCGAAAGGCGCGTTCGCCAGCACCATCGCTCGGTTCTTTGACCCCGCCGACAATCAGCGCCACCGATATCACCGCCGGGATCACCGCAAACCACAGCACCAGATGGATCTGCCCGAGCCAGAGCATCAACACGATCGCCAGAACCGGCCCAAGAATCGCCCCCACGGTGTCCATCGACTGGCGCAAGCCAAAGCAGGCGCCACGGATTTCGGCGGGTGCGACATCGGCGACCAGCGCATCGCGCGGCGCGCCACGGATGCCTTTGCCGATGCGGTCCAGAAAGCGTGCGGTGAACACCAAGTCTACCGACTGCGCGAGGGGGAAGAGTGGCTTCGACAACGCCGCCAGACCATAACCCATCAACAGCAAGCCTTTGCGCCGGCCGATAAAGTCGCTGATGGCGCCGGAGAATATCTTGATCAGCATCGCGGTCGCCTCGGCGATGCCCTCGATCACCCCGACGGTCAATGCGCTCGCACCTAACGTCGTGACCAGAAACACTGGCAGCAGGCTGTGCACCAGCTCCGAAGACAGGTCCATGAACAGGCTGACAAAACCCAGGGCCCAGACCGTGGAGGGGATACGCAGTGAGGTCGGTCTGGGCTTTGAGAGGTATTTGTCCATGTTCGCTTCCGGGGTTGAATGCTCACCGATTGTTCATGTCGCTAACCCCGGCGATCAGCCCTTAAAGGTTCTGGCTGAGAAAGAGCAACGTATTGCCATGCGCCTCAGCCGCCGCCCGCTGGTTGTAGCTGTCACGGTGTGAGCAGTTGAAGCCATGTTCGGCCCCCGGATAAACCTCGATATCGACGTCGTCGTTGAACTCGAAACGCTCGGCGATTTGTTTCACGGCATCGATGGGAATGTGGCTGTCCTGTTCGCCGAAGTGCATCAGCGTAGGCACCTTGATTTCACCGGCCCGATCCAGTTGGTTCTGAATGCCGCCGCCGTAGTAGGCGATTGCCACGTCCACGAAACCGTTGGCTGCGGTGTTGTACGACAGCATGCCGCCGAAGCAGAAACCGATGGAAGCGATCCTGCCGTCCAACCCCGGATGCGCCTTCAGGGCGTCGATGGCCAGTTTGATGTCGGCCTGGGCCTTGTAGCGGTCGGTGGCGTTCATCAGCTCGACGGCACGTTTCCAGCCGGCTTCGTCGTAGCCCAGTTCGATACGGTGGCCGTGGCGCCAGAACAGGTCCGGCGCTATGACCAGATAGCCGTCGGCGGCGTATTGCTCGGCGACCGAGCGGATGTGCTCGTTGACGCCGAAGATTTCCTGAATCAGCACGATCCCCGGCCCTTTACGGGTGTGTGGGATAGCCAGGTAAGCGCCGAATGCGCCTTCGGCGCTGCTGATCTCGATCCATTGGGTGGTTACGCTCATGATGGCTCCTTTACACAAGTTGGGTGGGTTATCGAGACGCTGGCGTATCAGCGGTGACTGCGCCGCCAGAAGAGTCGAGCCAACAACGCGTCCATGCTGAGTTTGCCGGCCCCCGAGAGCAACAACGGCATGAGGGCTGCGAGGTAGATCAGCGGCAGTTTGAAGTTGCCGTGGCCTTTGTTGCTGATGGCATAACCCTGGGCAAGTTCACTCAATGTAGACCAATCGTCCGGCCAGTGAACGGCAGCGGTGGCGACGACAGTGACCACGACCAGAATAATCGCCGAGAGCCGCGTCCCAAGGCCTGCCAGCAAGGTGAGGGCGCAGATCAGTTCGGCCCACATCGCCAGTTCCCAATTCAGCGTGGCGGTCACGTGGTTGAAGGGAAACGGGAAGCGGTCCTGGAGGTCGGCGAACCAGTTCTGGCCGTTCCATTTTTCCAGGCCTGACTCGAAAAACTCCCAGGCCAGAAACAGCCGCAGGGTGAGGGGGGCGATCCAGCTGCCGGCACGGTCGAGGGTCAGGTGCAGGCCTTGGACGGCCGATGAGATAGAGGTGTTCATGGGCTTGAGCTCCGGGAGTTCATTGTGGGTGGTGTTGAGGTTTTATTCGGTCAATGGTGTGTTTCTGGCGGGCCTTTTGTACTTCAGCGCGATCTTGCCCGGCAGCCGAATGACGATTGCCGAGAACAGCAGGCCAAACAGTGACCAGCCGCGGTAACGGGGGACTTGAGTTATCATGACAACACTCCTGAGCATGGGCCGACCCGGTTTGCCGGTGGTCAGCGGATGGCAGGAGTGTTTCAATCGGGTGTGTGGGTGGTATGTCTGAAAGGTCGCCCGGTGCAAGTTGGTGTATCCCGGGCCGTGACAGATACATTCCTATACAAAACTGTGATCCGACGTCGACCAGCGACGTCTAGCGACAGTGTCCCCGCAATCCCATGGGGCGAGACTTCGGAACCCGGCATGCAAGCGCTGTTGAACGAGATCCTTGACGCAGTCCGACCGTTGATCGGTCAGGGCAAAGTGGCTGACTACATTCCTGCCCTCGGCACGGTGCCGGCCAATCAGTTGGGCATTGCCGTGTATGGCAACGACGGCGAGCTGTTTTGCGCCGGAGACGTCGATACGCCGTTTTCGGTGCAGAGTATTTCAAAGGTGTTCAGCCTGGTGCAGGCCATCGAGCATTCCGGCGAAGCGATATGGGAACGCCTGGGCCACGAGCCGTCCGGCCAGCCGTTCAACTCGCTGGTGCAGCTGGAATTCGAACGCGGGCGCCCGCGCAATCCCTTCATCAACGCCGGTGCGCTGGTGATTTGCGACATCAATCAATCGCGCTTTGCCGCGCCGGCGTTGTCGATGCGCGATTTTGTCCGCCGACTGTCCGGTAACCCGAACGTCATGGTGGATGGCAAGGTCGCCGAGTCGGAGTACCAGCACCGCGCGCGTAACGCGGCCATGGCTTACCTGATGCAGTCGTTCGGCAACTTCCATAACGATGTCGAAGCGGTACTGCGCAGCTATTTCAGCCATTGCGCGCTGCGCATGAGTTGCGTGGATCTGGCCCGGGCGTTCTGCTTCCTGGCCAACGACGGCTTCTGCAAACACAGCGGCGCACAGATCCTCAGCGCCCGTCAGACCCAGCAAGTCAACTCGATCATGGCCACCAGCGGGCTGTACGACGAAGCGGGCAACTTTGCCTATCGCGTCGGTCTGCCGGGCAAGAGCGGCGTGGGCGGGGGCATCGTCGCGGTAGTGCCGGGGCAATTCACGGTGTGCGTCTGGTCTCCGGAATTGAACGCCGCCGGCAACTCCCTCGCTGGCATGGCGGCGCTGGAGTTGCTGAGTCAGCGAATCGGCTGGTCGGTGTTCTGATGGCCTGTCTTGACTAGCGCTCGATGACCGCTACCGTGAAGCAGGCATTCTTTGACTCACCCGAGCGGGTGAAGGAGCGGGTGACTTCATGGTGAAGTTCGGTTCCGCGCTTCTAGTCTTCAATGACACGCATTTGCGCAAAGGGTTGTCTGCCGTAGTCCAGATAGGCAATACCCTGTGGGTCGCCAATGATGAATCCTTGAGCCTGGAGCGCCTCACCCTGCGTGAGCCCGTCGGTGCGGGCGAATTTCTGTTTGACCAGCACAAACAGTTCTCGTTGGCGTCCCTGTTAGTCCTGCCGGTCATCCCGACGATTGGCGAAGAATTCGTTGAAGCAGACCTGGAAGGCATGAGCTACGACCGCGACACAGGGTATCTCTGGATTGTGGGTTCTCACAGCCTGAAACGGGAAAAGCCCGACAGCACCAAGTCCCTGAAGAAAAACGCCGCGCGTCTGGCAACTGTCAGCAGCGATGGCAATCGTTTTCTCCTGGCCCGGATTCCGGTGGTCGAAGAAAACGGGACGTTCACTTTGGTAAGGAGCCCCGCCAGCGATGATCGAGTTGCCGCCCAATTGGCCGGCAATCAACTGGGTAACGAATTGCTCGATGAGCTCAAGGATGACGAGCATGTAGGGGCATTTCTGCACATTCCCGGCAAGGACAACGGGTTCGATACCGAAGGTCTCGAGATCAACGGCAAGCGTGTTTTTATCGGGTTGCGAGGGCCTGTGCTGCGGGGCTGGACCATTGTTCTGGAGATCGAACCGGAAGACCATCCCAAGGCCGTCCACACGCTGACGCTGAAAAAAATCGGGCCTGGGGGGCGAAAATATCGAAAACATTTTCTCCAGTTGGGCGGACTCGGCGTCAGGGACTTATGCATCGATGGTGACGACATGTTGATCCTGGCCGGGCCGACAATGAACCTCGACGGGCCTGTCAGCGTATTTCGATGGCTCGACGGCGCCAGGCCAACAGGCGAGAGTTTTGTCTTCAGTGAACAATTGACGCCGGTCCTGGAGGTTCCTTACGGGCAAGGAGAGGATAAAGGCCGCGATCATGCCGAAGGACTGACCTTTGTCAGCACCGCGGGCGTAGAAGAGCCCTTGCTGCTGGTGGTCTATGACGCGAACGCCAGGTGGCGCAAACAGGGGCGCAATCGCCTGGAGCAAGATGTATTTCGACTTGCTAAAAAGTAACCGCTACTGCGCCCCAGTGAATGACGCTCCACGGATTTTCCTATACATTTTCTGGCCGCTCTCCTGCATGGTGAAACCGTTTCATGTCTCTTGCGCTCGAACGTCTAGTCGCTGGCACGCCGATCCCTTTTGCCGGTAATCGTGTCACTGTGGTCAGCCCCGAACTGGCGGCGCGCTTTCAGCCCGGCGACCATCTTCTGGTGGAGCAGGTCAGCGGCGAGTTGTTGCTGATCCCGGTGGCGGACCAGCAAGCGGCGGCGGTCGCCATCGAGCGCGCCGAAGCGGCGTTCGCCGCGATGTCCAGCGTTTCGGATCACGCCATCAGCGCGTTCTTCGATCGCTTTGCGCAGCGCCTGGAAACCCCGGAATGCTGGGCCTTGATTGCGGCCGCCAACCTGGCCGACATCGAGCGAGCCAAGGCGCGCGGGCGATCCACCACACGGTTGCTGGCCGATGAACGCATGCGCGGCGACATGATCGCAGGCCTGCGGGCCTGGCGCGATGCTCCGGCCACCCGTGGCAAGGTCGTGAGCTGCGTCGAGCACGACGGCTGGAAAGTCGAGCAAGTGGTGTCGCCGCTGGGTATCGTCGCTTTTGTATTCGAAGGCCGGCCGAATGTATTCGCCGACGCCGCCGGTGTATTGCGCACCGGTAACACGGCGGTGCTGCGCATTGGCAGCGACGCGTTGGGCACCGCCCAGGCCATCGTCACCCATGCGTTGAATCCGGCACTGGCCGACGCCGGGCTGCCGAGCGGCGCGGTGTCACTGGTCGAAAGCGTCAATCACGCCGCCGGCTGGGCAATGTTCGCCGACCGGCGCTTGTCGCTGGCCGTGGCCCGTGGTTCGGGACGTGCGGTCAGCCAGTTGGGCAGCATCGCGCAACAGGCTGGTACCGCCGTCAGCCTGCACGGCACCGGTGGTGCTTGGCTGATCGCCGACAAACACGCCGACGCCCAGCGCTTTGCCGCCGTGGTGCGCAACTCGCTGGACCGCAAAGTCTGCAACACCCTGAACGTTTGCCTGATCCAGCGCGAGCGCGCTGGCGAACTGGTGCCGCTGTTTCTCGACGCACTGCAACAGGCCGGCACCGCACGGGGCCAGGGCTGCAAGCTACATATCGTCGAGGGCAGCGAACAGCATTTGCCTGGCGATTGGCGGACCGCGAGCGTTGAGGTGTACCGCGCCGAAGGCTATCAGACCGAAGCGCTGGCCGAACCGCTGCCCGAGGCCCAATTGGGCCGCGAGTGGGAATGGGAAGAAACCCCGGAAGTCAGCCTGCAAGTCGTCGACGACCTGGACCAGGCCATCGCCTTGTTCAACCGTTACAGCCCGCAATTCACCGTGTCGCTGATCAGTGAAGATGCGTTGGCGCAGGAGCGTTTCTACAACGCGGTCAACGCGCCTTTTGTCGGCAACGGGATTACCCGCTGGGTCGACGGACAGTACGCGCTGAACAAGCCGGAACTGGGGCTTTCGAACTGGGAGAGCGGCCGGCTGTTTGCGCGTAGCGCGATTCTCTCGGGCGATGGTGTGTTCACGATTCGTAGCCGCATGACCCAGACGGATCTGTCGGTCAAACGCTGAGACGGTACTCCAAAACAGCCACGCAAACCTGTGGGAGCGTGGCTTGCCCGCGAAGAACGATGACGCGTAATACCTGAAAAACCGCGGTGCATTCTTCGCGGGCAAGCCACGCTCCCACAGGATTTTCGTCGCTCTTATTAACTTACCGGCATTAGGGGCTGCCCCCTCGACTGCAACGTCCGCACTATACTTAATGTATGTCCGTGTCTGCGTGGGGACGGGCAGTGCCTCTGATTACGTGAGGGAGGGTTGCGCCATGAAACTTCATTCCTTTCAACATTACTCTCATGACCTGGAAACGGTCGTTCACGACACGTGGATTACCGCCAGGGTGAAGTCGGCCCTGGCATTGGCTGAATCCACCCTTGGCCTGAATGTCCATGTCAAAACCCATGCGGGCAGGGTGGCATTGAACGGTCGCGTCAACACCCATCGGCAGTGTGAGCAGGCTGTTGCTCTGGCTCGCTCGGTGCCTGGTGTCGTCGACATCGATGCCAGCGAATTGCTTACTCATGTGTTCACACCAGGACATTTTCCAGAAGCGCCCAATGCCGAAGACACTCCTGAGCGTCGGCCACAATCGTCAGCCAAGACGGACGACAAATGACCCTTCAGGCGGCTTCGACCGCTTTGCCATAAACGGCGCAGGTGCCCGGGTGCTCGGCCAGCGACACGAACGTGCGGCTGTCGGCATCCAGGGCATCGACCGAACCGGTCTCGATGTCATAGACCCAGCCATGCAGGTTCAGCAGGCCTTTTTCCTGGGCCAGGCGCACGCTCGGGTGGGTCTGGATGTTCGCCAGTTGGGCGATCACGTTTTCCCGCACCATCGAACTCACCTTGGCCGCGTCGCTGGCATGAGGGCGGGATTCGTTGATCACCTTGGCCGACTCGGCGTGCTGCAGCCAACCGCTGACGGCGGGCAGGTGATCCATGCATTTGCACTGGGCAATGGCGGTCATTGCGCCACAGTCCGAATGCCCGCAAATCACGATGTCCGTCACGCCCAATACCGCGACTGCATATTCGACCGTGGCCGACACACCGCCGGGATGCGGGCTGTAGGAGGGCACGATATTGCCGGCATTGCGCACCACGAACAGTTCGCCGGGCTCTTGCTGGGTCAGCAGTTCCGGCACCACGCGGCTGTCGGAACAGGTGATGAACAGGGTGCCGGGATGCTGGGTAGTGGCCAAGTGTCTGAACAGGTCGGTACGTTGTGGGAAGGCTTCGTTCTGGAACTTCAATAAACCTTCGATGAGCGCTTTCATGGCTGACTTCCTTGCAATGAGTGAGGGGGGCTGATGCCTAATCGCTGATCAGTCAAGTGCAATCCATGTGGGCTCGCTCGCGAAAACGGTGTGTCAGGCGACATCAGTGTTGACTGACACTCCCTCTTCGCGAGCAAGCCCGCAGGTTCCGCACCTGAATTGACTGGGTTGTTTCAGAAGGGACGCAGCGGCAGGAACTTGCCGTCCAGAGTAATCACCGCGCGGGAACCGCCTTCCGGGTCTTCGACCTTTTTCAGGTCCAGCTTGAAGTTGATCGCACTGATAATGCCGTCGCCGAATTGCTCGTGAACCAGCGCTTTGAGGGTGGTGCCGTAGATCTGGATCATCTCGTGGAAGCGGTAGATGGTCGGGTCGGTCGGAACACCGGAGAGGCTGCCGCGCAGCGGGATGATCTGCAAGCGGGCCACGGTGTCGGCGTCCAGCTCGAGTTTCTCGCCGACCACTTTGGCGGCGGCTTCCGGCAGCGGATGCTGGCCGAGCAGGGCGGCGGTGACGTAGGCCAGGCCCAGGCCGGTGCCGTCGGTCAGATCCTGCCAGGACAGATTTTTGCGCGCCTTGGCATCGAGGATCGACGTGGTCAGGGCCAGACTTGGGTCCTGGTAAGCGTGGGACTGTTGCATGGTGTGACTCCTATCGGTTGTGGCTGGAAAGTGGAGCCATCTTCGGTCGATTTATTCATAGCGTCCAAGATCGATATACAATGCTTTGCATAAGTTCTGCCTATAGATGGTGTGCCCATGCTGCTCCGACATTTGCGCTACTTGCTGGCGGTCGCCGACCACGGCGGTTTCACCCGTGCCGCTGAGGCGTTACACGTCTCTCAACCGACGCTGTCCCAGCAGATCCGGCAACTGGAGGACACCCTGGGCGTCAGCCTGTTCGACCGCACCTCGCGCACGGTCAAGCCGACCGATGCGGGGCAGGCCTACATCGAATGCGCTCGTCGGGTGTTGGTGGAGCTTGAAGCGGGGAAACGCGCGCTGCATGACGTGAAGGACTTGTCTCGCGGCACCTTGCGACTGGCCATGACGCCAACCTTCATGGCGTATCTGGTGGGGCCGCTGGTGCGCGACTACGTGGCGAAGTTTGCGAACATCCATCTGCAGATTTTCGAGCTATCGATGGACGACATCGAGGCCGGGCTGCTCGACGACTCGCTGGACATCGCCATTGCCTTTACCCCGGTGAGGAGCCCCGACATCGAGTGCCTGCCGGCGTTTGTCGAGACCCTGGGCGTAATGGTCGGGAACGGTCATCCGTTGTACGAGCGCCAGAGCCCGCTGCTGCCAAAGGAGATGGCGCAGCTGGAGTTCGCGTTGCTGACACCGGACTTCATCACCCGATCTTCCATCGACGAATATTTTCGGCAACAGAACATCACGCCCAAGGTGGCGATCGAGGTGAACTCGGTGAGTACGTTGCTGGAGGTCATTCGTCACACGCCGATGGCCACCATCCTTCCAGAGCCCATCGCCACCGTGGAACGGGCATTGCGCCGGATTGAATTACAGGGCGAAGCCCCCCGGCGCGACGCGGCATTGCTGCGCAGGAAGAACAACTATCACAGTGCCGCGTCAGTGGCGTTCGCGAACCTGGTGATGTCTGGCAGCGCCACTCAGTAGATCAATCATCCACTGACTGGCAGATGCCATTGCCGCCTTTCTTGCTGGTGTAGGTCACGGCGACCGAGTCGTCATCGGCGATGCTGATCGAGATCGTCACGTCCGGCCCCTTGGCCTCGAAAAGGCGATCGTTGATCATTTTGGTCTGGGCTTCTTTGCTGTTGATCATCACCGGGCCATCCTGGTCGGCGTGGACCATGATTTTCCCGGGGCAGTCCACATCGAAGGCGGGAACGCCGGGGACGCTGTTCGCATGGGCCGCACTCGCCAATGCCAGTAGCATGAATGTCAGGGTTCTTTTCATCGCAGACCTCCAGCGGATAAACCGATGTCCAGCGCTGTGTTAACCATAGCTGTGTTCTTTTGACTCAGCGTGAGGTTAGAGGTGCATGCGCCACAAACACAAGAAGGCCCCGCTCGATAAAACGAGCGGGGCCTTCTTGTGTTTGGGAGAGATCAGTACAACCGATCAATCACCCGTACTTCGTTCTGGTTCTGCATCGAAGCCCACGCCTGTTTCAGCGTTTGCAGCACATTGCCGATGAAGTCCTTGTCGGCCGCGGCTTTCTTGCCGACATAACCCTGGCCGCGACGGTACATCTTCAGTCGGGCGAGCAGGTTCTGGTTGTTCTGGTCGAACGCTTCTTCGTGGGCGTGGGGCGACAGGCAGTCGATATGAACCTGGCCCGATTTGCTGATCCACAGAATATGACTGTCTTGGCTGTCTTTTTGCGCAGCGAACAAGCGAGCCAGTTCTTCGACAGTAGGTTGATTGTTCAGATTCATTGTAAGCCCCTTGACCATTTGGTGATCTTTCAAAGTTGATTCGCTAATACAGGTAGCCCATCGGTTAGTTGATCCCTGGCACCGAAACCAGGACGTCAGCGGTCGACCGTCAATACGACGGGGTCGCGCATCTGTTGCATGTAGTCGTGTTGAATAACTGCTACGCAATAGCGTCACAACGAAGAGAAGCAGCGAAAACCTGGAGGCCACTGCCGACGTTTTCAGGGTCGGCCACAAGCTTCATGAGGATTGATCGCCAGCGCTTCTCGTCCTTGTACTGGACGTTCAGGCCAGGTCAGCTTCTTCAATCTGCCTTGTGGGCAGCGTGTATCCGGGAAAAACAGCTCGGCGGTCAGACGAGCTTGCTCAAACGTGTTGCCTGTACTCCCGATCGGGGAGACGTCTGCATCATGCAAGGGCAAATCGGAGGCGTCAACGGTTTTGTAGTGATTATTTTTGCTCACTACATATTGTCGGACAAAGTGGTTTTGGCATTAGAAAATCGGCATGGCTAGCGCTTGGAGGGCTGTGGCGTCGCTGGAATCGTCAAGATCGCAGCCTTCGGCAGCTCCTACGGGGCCGGGGTAGGCGTAGCCGAAGGCTGCGATCTTTCAAAGCGGTAAACGGTGCAGGGATAACCGTCCACCAGCAGCTGATGCAGGGTGAACTCGGCACTCGTGAGGTCGGGTATCACCCTGGCCCAGAACAGCCGCGCAGGTTGGTTGGCATCGATGTGGAAAATTTGCCATTGACCGGGGAACCGGCTCAAGAGGGCAGAGACGACAAACTTCGCGACGCCTTGGCCACGAAAGCGGCGACTGAGAAAAAAGTAGCCGATGTTGTGCTCGGCGCCGACGATATGGGTCTCGTTATCCACGGTCACGAACCCTGCCAACTCGCCGTCGACCCTGATCAGAAACGGCCTGGTTGCCGGGTTGCGCCAGTAGTCCGGTTTGGGCTGGATGTTGAAGAAACCATGCTCCCCGAGTTTCAGCGGCAGCCATTCGCTGAAGTCGTACGTGTAGAACTGCATCAGGTTTTCAATGGTTTCCAGTTCGTCGCGCTGGGCGGCATGCAGTTCTATTGAGGGCTGGCTCCTGATTGTCGCCATGGTTGTACCTTTGCAGAAAGCAGGGCTGTTGCCTGATGCCTGTCAGTTAGGGGGCGGAACCTGTGGGAGCGAGCCTGCTCGCGATAGCGGTGTGTCAGTCGACATCAATATTGACTGTGCCGCCGCCTTCGCGAGCAGGCTCGCTCCCACATGGATTGGGCTTGACCGACTGCCATGGGGGCTATTGCCGGACATGAAGAACACTAGACCATTCAGGTTCGCTCGAACTGTCCTCAAGCCTTGCTTGCCGGTTTTGCCGCGCGTTTGGTGCCGGTCGAGGGCTTGCGCTTGGCGGGCTTGCGCTTGTTTTTCCAGGGGGTGGCGCCACGCCCGGCCGGGCTTGCCGGCCCGCTGATGGTCAGGTTCAGACCGGCGCAACGTGCCACCTGCTTGCTCATCCACGCAGCCTGTTTGGTGACGAACTCTTCCAGGCTCATTTCACCGCTCTGCACCATGTCCAGCGCCTGTTCCCAGATCGCCGTGGTTCCGGGATCGGCAATCGCTCGCGGCACGGCATCGATCAGGCTGAACGCCGCCGGCGTCGCGGCCAGCGCCTTGCCATTCTTCACCAGATAACCTCGGTCGAGCAGGCCCTGAATGATCGACGCGCGGGTGGCTTCGGTGCCGATGCCGGTGGTGTCCTTGAGCTTTTGCTTGAGTAGCGGATCTTCCACCAGTTTGGCGACGTTTTTCATCGCCTTGATCAGATCACCCTCGGTGAACGGCTTGGGCGGCTGGGTCCAGAGGTCCTTGAGCTTCACGTCGGCCACCGCGCAGTCACACCCTTCGGCCAGCGCCGGGAGTGTCTGCGGCGCGGGTACTTCGCGGCCCTTGGCAGGCGCGAGGGCTTCGGGCAGGGCGCGTTTCCAGCCGGGTTCGACAATCTGCTTGCCCACGGCGCGCAAGGCTTCACCGGCACAGTCGAAGTCGGCCTGGGTCCGGTCATATTCATGGTTGGGCAGAAACTGCGCCAGGTAACGCGCACGAATCAGGGTGTAGACCGCCCGTTGCTTGCCCACCAGACGGTCGAGGTTTTTCGCCGCGGCCGTTGGAATGATGCCGTGGTGAGCACTGACCTTGGCGTCGTTCCAGGCCCGTGAGCGGCGTTGGGGCTCCAGGTGATCGTGCAGGGCGTTCAGGGTTGGGTCCGCTTGCCGGAGCGCCGCCAGAATGCCCGGGGCTTCGCTGTGCTGACTCAGGGGCAGGTAGCCGCAGTCGCTGCGTGGGTAGGTGATGACTTTGTGGGTTTCGTACAGCGCCTGGGCGATATCGAGGGTTTCCTGAGCGCCGAGCCCAAGCTTCTTCGAGCAGACTTCCTGCAAGGTGCCCAGGTCGAACGGCAAAGGCGCGACTTCGCGCATGCGTTCGGTGCGGAGTTTGATCACCCGAGCGCTCGCCGCGCTGCCAATGGCCGCAGCCGCTGTCTGGGCCAGCGCCTGATTCAGGCAACGGTCCTGATCGTCGCAAGCATCGGAGGCCGCCCGCCATTGAGCCGTGAACGTGGTGCCGTCGTGCAGCAGTTGCACCTCGATGGCCCAGTAGGGCACCGGGACGAAATCGGCAATGCTGCGGTCGCGATCCACCACCAGACGCAAGGTCGGTGTCTGTACTCGACCGACCGGCAACACACCCTGATAGCCGGACTGACGCCCCAGCAGGGTGAACAACCGACTCATGTTCATCCCGATCAACCAGTCGGCCCGGGATCGCCCCAGCGCCGAATGATAAAGGCTGAACGTCTCGGCCCCGGGCTTGAGCGCCGCCAGCGCCTTGCGGATCGACGCATCGTCCAGCGCCGATAGCCACAGCCGCCGGATCGGCCCGCGATACCGGCAATGCTCCACCAGTTCCCGGGCGATCATCTCGCCTTCGCGGTCGGCGTCGGTGGCAATCACCAGTTCACTCGCCTCGCCGAGCAAGCGTTTGACCGCCTTGTACTGGCTGGCCGTGCGCGGTTTGACGGTCATCTTCCATTTCTCGGGAATGATCGGCAGATCCGCCAGCACCCAACGCTTGTAACGCGCGTCATAGGCATCCGGCGGCGCGGTTTCCAGCAGATGGCCAATGCACCAGGTCACCGTGACGTCCGTTCCCAGCCAGCAGCCGTCGCCCCGGCGTCTGGCGCCGAGCACGGCCGCGATGTCTTTGGCCTGGGAAGGTTTTTCACAGAGGTACAGCCGCATAACCACCATCGTCGTTCAAGGACCGAGAGGTGCACAGAATGGCGGTTGATGAGCGTTGGAGCAATCTTTATCTGTATGGATGTACAGCTTATGCGTTGCGATTGATTGCGCGCTCATTCTGGAAGGCTGGCCGCGTTGTGTTCCTGCCGGTCTTTGCTTTAATCAACGGCAAGCAGCGAGATCGGACTTCTCTGCATTCGAGCCTCTGGCCCAAGGAGCGGTAATGGCATATTTGATGGCTCGCCCAGTGCTTGGCGCCCTCGACGAGATCAAATTGTGGGTCGGGGTGTTTGGCGTGGCCCAACCGCCAGCCGTCGAATTTACCGTGGATGGCGCGCCGTGTTTGCCGGTCACGATGGATGGGCTTCACCCCATCCGGGACCGAACGCCGGACAAGGGGTATCTCAACTATCAGGGGCTCTTTACCTTCGAAACCAGGGGCGCTGGTTGCGAGCATCAGATTGTGGTCCGCGCGGGTGCTGGTTTCGAACCCTGCGCTCTGCGGGTTTTTTCCTTGCCGGCCAAGGTGCCGCAAAAAATGGAAGGGAGCTTCAAGATTCTGCTCTCTTCCTGTTATTGCGTTGAAACCGACAAGGCGAATGTAGGGCGGTTCATCCAGAGCCTGCCCGTCAGGCCTGATATTTCATTGTTCGCGGGTGATCAGGTCTACCTCGATCAACTGCCCTTCGAGACCCTGCCGACAACGGAAGATGAACTGCGGCAGGTTATTTCCAAAAAATATCAACGCAACTGGACATCTACGTTCAAGGAGGTGGCGGGTCTTCAGTCTGCACTGGCCAAAGCGCCCGCCGTCTGCCTCCCGGATGATCATGAGTTCTGGAATAACTACCCTTGGCCTCAGTTCTGGAAAAGGGGTACCCAGACAGCCCCGACCCCCGGTGGCGGTGTGAACATCTGGGCCGATGCGGCGCTCGAGATGTTCCAGGACTACCAGGTGGGAGGCTCTGCGCAGAAGCCTTGGCTGCGCGTGGACATCGAGCCGTTGTTCATGCTGTTTCTCGATACCCGAAGTCATCGCAAGCAAGACTTCAACGACCCTTTCGGCCTGATGCCAGAGGAGGCCGAACAGGCGTTGAAGCAGTGGGCAAGCGAACTGATCGATTGTCAGAACCAGGGGATACCTCGAATCGGCGTGCTGTCGACCGGGCAGGCGCTACTGGTCAAAACGCCGTTCTTTGATGAGATGGGCGATGCCGAACTGTCCAATTACAAGGGACAGTTCAAAGTGATTATCGAAACGCTCGAGCGGCTGGGACAGCACGGCATTCAGGTGGTTTTTCTGACCGGGGACGTGCACTGGAGCCGTGTCGCACAGGCCAACTGTGTCAAGCGCGGGCAAATCACCCTGACCGAAGTCATCTGTTCGCCAACGAGTCTGCTGGTCACCCCGGGTTCCGATCAGGTGGCGCGACTCAAGGATTATCTGAAAAGTATTTTCGGCGAACGAAAACGTTGGCCTCTTCATCCTGAAGCCGAGCGGGCTCCGCCCTACATCGGTGTGAAGTCGTTTTGCCCGGTCAAGCAGCAAGACGGGAGTGGAAACCAGGTGGCGATTCTTGAGTTTTCCTGCCTGGGGCTTGGTGTGGAATTGAACGTCACGTACCACCCCATCACCGCACCCGCTTCGCCTGCCACTCGAGTCGGTCCATTTACGTTGCTCAATACCTGAAGCCATCGCTGCTGGAGAAGAGTCATGTCCGCCAAATATACAACCGTATCCAGATCCAACCCCGAGATACAAAAACTACGGCGCAAGGGTAAAGAAGACAACGTTGAATGGATTGGCAGGGCGATCACCGAACTGGTCGACAAAAAAAACACCGATCAATCCTATGTGTTGCTGCTGGGGGCCACCGATACGCTGGGGTGGCGTCTGAGAATCGGTCAGTCGCACCTGCGCTTCGACATGTTGCCGTCTTATTGGTCCACCTCGGCGTTTCTCAAGGTTTCCCCTAAAGGCATTGCACAGTCCAGCATTCTCCACGTGCCCTTGTTCCAGCCGGAAACCGGTATGTTTGCGTCCGAGCGCAACGGCGTGGTCGAGACGCCTCTCCAGCACCTGGAAGACCCCGACCACTGGAAAAACATTGCAGTCATTGCGTTACCCAAATCGCAGAAAGAAGTATTGAGCAAACTCGACCAGTTCGAGAAAGGACGCGCCTACGTGGATGCGCTGGAGCACGTATTACGCTGGCTCGCGTTCTCCTGGGGCGTGGCGCGCACCCCGAACCCGATACATGACGGGATTGGGTTGCCGTCGGCCTGCATGCTGGAAACCCTCTACGCCAGCGCAGGGCTGGATTTGACCCCAGGGCTCGAAACCCGGGCGTCGAGCCCGGAAGCCATCTGGGCGACGGCGATGTTTTGGTACGACTACTACACCAAAAACAACGTGCAGCCCCCAAAGGGCAGGTATTGGACGCCGCACGAATACAAAATCGAGGATGGCAAGTAGCGGGCGCCCAGGGCGTTGGCGCGTGTGGCGAAGGCGTTGCTGCCGTTTGGCTGTGTAACCGCCTTGATTCCGGAACATGAGGTATACCTGATGGATCGCGGTTACCGCGAAACAGCAAGGGAGGAACCCTTTCATGAAAGCCCCCGGACCCGGTAAGCCCATCGCTATCACCCCGCAACCCGGCTGTGTGGTGGTGAAATTCCATGGCATTCAAGTCGCGTCCTCCGATCGGACGCTGGTCATGCATGAGGCCAATTATCCTCCGGTGTACTACCTCCCGCGGGAGGACATCGCCGAACAGTATTTCGCCCGCACCGACCACACCAGCTATTGCCCGTACAAGGGCGATGCCAGTTATTTCAGCCTGCAAATTCCCGGGCATGAAGGCGCCAATGCGGTATGGAGTTATGAGGACCCCAAGGTGTCAGTCGCGCAGATTCGCGGGTATGTGGCGTTCTATCCTGAAGAAGTGACGTTTGAGGTGCTCGATACCTGATTTGCAGAGAACATTGTGGTGTCGCAATCCCTGCGGGCTTGCTCGCGAAAGCGGTGTGTCAGGCGACATCAATGTTGACTGTGCTACCGCCTTCGCGAGCAAACCCGCTCCCACAGGTTCCGCTACTCACATCAGTTTTTATCGAGGTCCACGTTTTTCGTCTCACGCAAACACATCATCCCCACCACCAGGCTCACCCCGGTAATCACCACCGGGTACCACAGCCCGTAGAAAATATCCCCGGTGTACACCACCAGGGCAAACGACACCGTCGGCAGGAAACCACCGAACCAGCCGTTGCCGATGTGGTAGGGCAGGGACATCGAGGTGTAACGGATGCGGGTCGGGAACAGTTCGACCATCAGCGCCGCCAGCGGGCCGTAGCACATGGCGGAGATGATGATCAGCGCGACGATCAGCGCCACGATCATCGGCTTGTTGATCAGCTGGGTGTCGGCTTGCGACGGATAGCCGGCCAGGGTCACTGCGCCGCGCAGGGCCGCTTCATCGTAGCCGTCTATTTTCACCTCGCCGACGCTCACCTGCACGGCGCTGCCGGCCGGGGCTGCTTCGCTGTTGTAGGGCAGGCCCTGTTTGACCAGGAAGGTTTTGACCTTGTCGCACGGGCTATCAAATTTCGCCTTGCCCACCGGGTCGAACTGGAACGTGCAGGTGGCCGGGTCGGCCAGTACAGTGATCGGTGCCTGGCGGCTGGCCTGGTCGATGGCCGGGTTGGCGTAATGGGCCAGGGTCTTGAAGATCGGGAAGTACAGCGCGGTGGCCAGCAACAGGCCGATCATCAGCACCGGTTTGCGCCCGACCTTGTCCGACAGCCAGCCAAAAAAGATGAAGAACGGCGCGCCGATGATCACGCTGACAATCAGCAAACTGTTGGCCAGGGCCGGGTCCATTTTCAGGAACTGGGTGAGGAAGAACAGCACGTAGAACTGCGCCGCGTAGAAGGTCACCGCTTGCCCGGCATTGATGCTGAACAGGGCAATCAGCACCACTTTAAGGTTGTCCCATTTGCCGAAGGAATCGCGCAGCGGTGACTTGCAGAGTTTGCCTTCCTCTTTCATTTTCACGAACGCAGGCGACTCGTGCAGGCTCAGGCGAATCCAGGTCGAGATGCCCAGCAGCACGATCGAAAACAGAAACGGAATGCGCCAGCCCCAGACTTCGAACTGGTCGCCGGTGAAGTAGCGACAGCCGAGCACCACCAGCAGCGACAGCAGCAGACCGAGGGTGGCGGTGGACTGAATCCAGCTGGTGTGGAAACCGCGTTTGCCGATCGGCGCGTGTTCCGCCACGTAAGTGGCAGCGCCGCCGTACTCACCGCCCAACGCCAGGCCCTGAAGCATGCGCAGCACCACGAGGATGATCGGCGCGGTAATGCCGATGCTCGCGTAAGTCGGCAGCAAGCCAACGCAGAACGTTGCCACGCCCATGAGGACGATGGTCGCGAGGAACGTGTATTTACGCCCGATCATGTCCCCCAACCGTCCGAACACCAGCGCACCGAACGGCCGCACAATGAAGCCGGCGGCAAAGGCCATGAGCGCGAAGATGAACGCCGTGGTGTCGTTGACCCCTGCGAAGAACTGTTTGCTGATAACCGCCGCGAGGGCGCCATAGAGGAAAAAGTCGTACCACTCGAACACCGTCCCGAGGGACGAGGCGAAGATGACTTTCTGGGTTTCCTGACTGGTGCCAGCGCTGCGGACGGCTTCTAAAGACTGAACATGTTCTGACATATCGGTATCCCTCACAGTGATTATTTTTGTTGTTCCACTGGTGTTGCGTGTTCCTTGTAGGGGGTGATGCTCGATGTCCGTGAATCTAATGCAATCCCTGTGGGAGTGGGCTTGCCCGCGATGGCGGCGGTTCAGTCAACAGTAATGTTGAATGTCACACCGCTATCGCGGGCAAGCCCGCTCCCACAGGGTTGGTGTTTACAACAGGGTTGAGGATCAATTGCGCGGCTTTTTCGGCAATCATCAACGTCGGCGAGCAGGTGTTGCCCGAGGTGATGCGCGGCATGATCGAGGCGTCGGCGATGCGCAGGCCGGGGATGCCGTGCACGCGCAACTCGGCGTCGACCACCGCGTCCGCATCGTTGCCCATCCGGCAGGTGCCCACCGGGTGGAAAATCGTCGTGCCGATCCGCGCGGCGGCTTCGTGCAATTGCTCTTCGCTCTGCAAGCTGTCGCCGGGCAGGTACTCGACCGGTTTGAACGCTTGCAAGGCGGGCGCGGAGACGATGCGGCGGGTCAGGCGGATGGCGTCCGCCGCCACTCGCAAGTCTTCGGGATGGCTCAGGTAGTTGGGCTGAATCAGCGGCGCTTCCCGCGGGTCGGCGGAGCGAATGTCTATTCGGCCACGGCTTTGCGGGCGCAGATCGCAGACCGATGCAGTGAACGCGGGGAAGGCGTGTAGCGGTTCGCCGAAACGCTCAAGCGACAACGGTTGCACGTGGTATTCGAGGTTCGCCGATGTCTGCTCCGGTCCCGAACGGGCGAAGGCGCCGAGTTGGCTTGGGGCCATGGACAGCGGGCCGCTGCGGTCATACAGATAACGCAGGCCCATGCCCATCTTGCCCAATAGCGTGCCGGCGATCTGGTTCAGGGTGCGGGCGTTTTCCAGTTTGTAGATCAGCCGCAGTTGCAGGTGGTCCTGCAAGTTGCCGCCCACGCCGGGCAGCTCATGGGCAACACCGATGCCCAGTTTTTGCAGGAGCGGGCGAGGGCCGATGCCGGAACGCTGGAGGATGCCCGGTGAACCGACGGAGCCGGCACACAAAATGATTTCCTTGCGCGCCTTGAAGGTTTTCGCCTGGCCTTGCCAGCGCGCGTTGACCGCCGAGGCACGGCCGTTTTCCAGCAATACGCGGTCCACTTCGACATCGGTCAGCACCGTCAGATTGGCGCGCTGGCGGATCGGTTTGAGAAACGCCTTGGCCGCGTTCCAGCGGATCCCGGCTTTCTGATTGACCTGGAAATAGCCGCAGCCTTCGTTGTCACCCTGATTGAAGTCATCAATGCTGGCGATGCCGCTTTGCTCGGCCGCCGTGCGGAAAGCGTCGAGGATCGGCCACGACAGCCGCTGCCGCTCGATCCGCCATTCGCCGGCGGCGCCGTGAAATTCCGAATCGCCGGCAAAATGGTTTTCACTGTGTTTGAACAGGGGCAGCACGTCTTGCCAGCTCCAGCCGGCATTGCCCTCGGCCGCCCAGCCGTCGTAGTCGCCGGCCTGGCCACGCATGTAGATCATGCCGTTGATCGAGGAACAGCCGCCGAGCACCTTGCCGCGCGGGTAGCTCAGGGCGCGGCCTTGCAGGCCCGGCTGCGTTTCAGTCTTGAAGCACCAGTCGGTGCGCGGGTTGCCGATGCAGAACAGGTAGCCCACCGGGATGTGAATCCATGGGTAATTGTCGCGGCCGCCGGCTTCGAGCAGCAGCACCCGGTGTTGCGGGTTGGCCGACAGTCGATTGGCCAGCAAACAACCGGCCGGCCCGGCGCCGACCACGATGTAGTCGAATTCATCAAGGGAAGTCTGCATCCCTGACCTCGTATTGTTGTTCTTGTTGTCGGTCATCCTAGTTGTTAGCTTTCGTTAAAAGAATGTTAGTTTTTGCGCAGCTGCTGTGCGTTTTTAAACAGCGTCGTTAACGGCATAACGTCAAGGATGGCTCATGTTCGACTGGAATGACCTGCGGTTTTTTCTCGAATTGCAGCGCAGCGGCCGCTTGCTGACC
The DNA here is from genome assembly GCF_024749285.1 of Pseudomonas sp. B21-015. NCBI lineage: Bacteria > Pseudomonadati > Pseudomonadota > Gammaproteobacteria > Pseudomonadales > Pseudomonadaceae > Pseudomonas > Pseudomonas sp. B21-015. Next base: position 3,758,812 of record NZ_CP087196.1, on the reverse strand, counting down.
GCCGCTCGCCGTTTGAACACGACCCACGCCACCGTGGCCCGGCACATCGAAGCCATCGAAAAAAGCCTAGGCACCGCGCTGTTCGTCCAGCATGCCCAAGGCTACGAATTGACCCCGGCCGGCGAAGCGCTGCTCAAACACGCCGAAGCCATGGAAAACGTCGCGCTGCTGGCTCAGGAAGAAATCACCCAATCCACCGCACCGCTGGGCAAGATCCGCGTCGGGGTGACGGAAGGGCTGGGCATCATGTTCCTCGCCAGCCGCATGAATGGGCTGTTCGAACGCTATCCAGGACTGGAAGTGGAGTTGGTGGCGGTGCCGCGTTTCGTCAGCATCCTCAACCGTGAAGCCGAGATCAGCATTCATCTGGAACGCCCGGCCGCCGACATGCTGGTCACCCGCAAACTCACCGATTACCGACTGGCGCTCTACGCCAGCCAGGCCTATCTGGACCGTTCTCCACCCCTGCGCAGCCGCGAAGACCTCGGTCGCCACGCGTGGATCGGTTACGTCGACGACTTGCTGTTCAGCCAGGAGCTGATGTTCCTCAACAGCTTCTGTCGCAACCCCCAGGTGGTCTTCCACAGCACCAGCGTCATCGCCCAGCAACAGGCCGCGCGCTCGGGCCTGGGGATCGCCGTGCTGCCGTGCTACATGGCCAGCGCCGATCCCCAACTGGTGCCGTTGCTGCCGGATGAAAGCATCCAGCGCAGTTATTGGATCAGTACGCGGCGCGAGCTGCACAAGTCCGTGCGGCTGCGGGTGTTGTGGGATTACGTGGTGGAGTTGTGTGAGCGCGAGCAGGGGTTGTTGATGGGATAAAGATCAAAAGATCGCAGCCTTCGGCAGCTCCTACAGGGATAGGTGGAGCTGCCGAAGGCTGCGATCTTTTGATCTTGGGAGAGTGTCAGATTCATTTCCCAAATGCTCTGCGAGCTTGTTCCCGCTGGACAGCGCAGCCGTCCTGGCCTTCAATTCGTGGGATGAAGACAAGGAGCGTCCACCGATACTCCGCCGCGAACAAGGGAGCTTGCAGCATGACCGAAGATACAAAAGTGAAAGGCCCGGCGTCGTACTTCCCGTCAATCGAGAAAAAATATGGCCAGCCCATCAGCCACTGGCTGGATCTGCTCGGAACAGTGAGCGCTAAGAAACATATGGAAATGGTGGCTTGGCTGAAGGCTGAACACGGTATGGGGCATGGGCATGCTAATGCTTTGGTTGCATATTATTTGGCGAGTTCGCCAACCTAGCCCACAGTCAATTTAAACAAGAAAAATCGCGATCGTTTAAATGAAGCTTGCCGTTACCACCTAAGGGCTACAACGCCTTGCGCCATCCCCTACACGTAAGACAGAATCCGCCGGCTTGTGCGTCTAGGGGCCGCTCGGTAACTTGATTCCTGTCACTGCTCATCAGTGATCGGGTCTGCAAGCCCGCCGGAATACCAGTCGCATAGCCCTGTCAGCGGACGCTCGTTTGTGTCCGCGAAATGGCGGCTTTGTGCGGGAGATCTTCGGATCTGCCGGGTTCCTGGTTTCCCGGTCTTGCAGACCCGCACATAGCTGCCACCCATCATCTGCAAGTGATGTCGGTAGCTCCTAATGAACAATCAGGAGTTTCACCATGATCAAACCTACGCCCAATCCGCCGGACACCGATCCGGTGTCTCCGTACGAACCCGATTCAAAGAAGCTCAATGAGGCCGCCGAGCGGGCTCTGAACTTCCACTTCCCGTCGAATGCCGACATCAAAGCCGCCGCACGCACGCCCAGCACCCTATTTTCCGTGAACTCGCAGGCTACTAACGAAACCCTGATGGTTTTTTTGGTCGAGACGCTGGCCTCGGTCGATGTGATGGTCCATCAGTTGGTGGATCATCTGGAAGGTGGGTCGCGCTACGCCCTGCTGGGCATTTCAAACAGCATCATGGTGGCGGAGATCACGGCGAACCGGGTGCTGGATAAGATTGATCTGCCCAAGTAGGTGCGGGCTGCTGGGGTGAGTGGATAACTGACGTTGGGCTGTGCAGCGGTCCCTTTTTTGGGGCCGCTTCGCGCCCCAGCGGGAGCAAGCTCCCTCGCCACAGATTGTTCACGGCCACGAGCAGAATTGTGTTTCGGTGGCCATTCAGCCATTGGGCGGCAGCTCTCGGGTGGTCCGTTGCAGGGGGCTGTGGTTCTGGCCGGCGGGAATCGACAGGGTCGCCCGCAGCCCGCCTTCCGGTGGATTGACCAGGGTAATCCGCCCACCCAGCCGCGTCGCGATGGTGTTGACGATGGCCAGCCCCAAGCCCGCGCCTCCGGTATTTCCACGGCTGTAAAAGCGTTCGAACAACCGTGCGCGATCCGCTTCGTCGATGCCCGGCCCCTGGTCCTGGACGCTCAAGTTGTAGAACCCGTCGTCCTGGCTCAGTTGCACGGTGATGACGCCATGCTCCGGCGAAAAATTCGCCGCGTTGGTGACCAGGTTATTCAGGGCGATATCGATGGCGCCGGCATCGGCGAGGACTTTGAAAGGCCGGTCTTCGGCGTCGAAAGCCAGTTCCAGGTTCCTGCTCAGTAGCCAGGGTGTGAGCTGGGCCAGGCTGGCGCGTACGGTTTCACTCAAGTCGATGCTGTGCAGCAACGGCGCCACGGCCTTGGGTTCGAGACGCGCCATGGTCAGCAACTGATTGACCAGACGGCTGGCGCGGTCGACCCCGGCAATCAGAAACGCGAGGGACTCACGACGTTCCTGTTCCGTGCCAGCCTCCTGCAGGTTTTGTGCATGCACCCGCAACACGGCCAGCGGCGTGCGTAATTCGTGGGCGGCGTCGGCGATGAAGCGCCGCTCACGGCCAAGCACCTCTTGAATTTGCGCGAGCATGCGATTGAGCGCCGCTTGCATCGGTTCCAGTTCGCTGGGCAACGGGGTCAGTTGCAACGGCTCCAGAGAGCCGCTGTGCCGTGCCCGCAACGTTGCTGCCATATCGGCCAGGGGTTTGAGCCCCCAGCCGATGGCCAGCCAGACCATGGCCGCCAGTATCAGGCTGCCCAGCACATTGGGCCACAGGGTATGGCGCACGATCCGGTCTACCAGGTCCGCACGCACATCGTCCCGTTCACCGACCCAGATGCGCAGATCATTCTGTTTGTCTTCGAGCATGAACACCCGCCAATGGCGGTTGTGCAGATCCACCACATCGCTGAAACCGGATTTCGTCGGCGGTGCCGTGAAGGGGGGCGCACTGGCGGTGTGCACCAGCACTTCGCCCTTTCGATTCCACACCTGAAAGGCAATTTTGCTTTCATAGGGATGACCATCGACTCTCGGCACCGCTTCACTCAAGGCCTTGTTGAACGCTTGATACAGTTCGGCGTGTTCACTGCTGGCCAGCGGCATGCGCATCACACCCTGCAGCAGTCGGGCGTTCTGTGCCAGTTGGGCGTCGTAGACTTCGGCAATTTCGTGATTGCTGTCGTGCAGGTTGAACACGCTGATGATCGCCAGGCCTGTCAGCATCAGGCCGATGATCAGCGTCAGGGTGCGACGCCGGATTGAAGTCATCGACGCTCCTCCACCAGATAACCCACCCCGCGGATGGTGCGGATCAGGTCGGTGGAGAACTTCTTGCGCAGGTGATGGATATGCACTTCCAGGGTGTTGCTTTCGGCTTCTTCGTTCCAGCCGTAAAGCAGTTGCATCAGGTGATCGCGGGTCATGACCCGGCCCGGAGGCGAGAGCAATTCATGGAGCAGTTGATATTCCTTGGGCGTCAGCGCCACCGGCTCACCCTGATAACTGACTTGCTGGGTGCCGGGGTTCAGTCTGATGCCGGCGTGTTCGATCAGCACTTGGGCGCGACCGGCACTACGGCGCAACAAGGCCCGCAGGCGAGCCTTGAGTTCGGCCAGGTCGAAGGGCTTGATCAGGTAATCGTCGGCGCCGGCATCCAGCCCGGCGATGCGGTCTTCGGTGGCATCCCGGGCGGTGAGGATCAGTACCGGCAGGTTCGAGCCGCTGGCCCGCAAGCGGCGCAACACTTCCAGACCGTCCATGCGCGGCAGGCCGAGGTCGAGCACGGCCACATCAAACGTTTCGCTGAGCAGTGAATGCAAGGCGTTGCTACCGTCCTGCAGCCAGTCGACGGTGTAACCCTCACGACCCAGGGCCTGATGAATGCCCTCGCCAAGGGCTACGTCATCCTCTATCAGTAATAAGCGCACACGGACTCCTGTCAGTCGAGTTTCTTGTTCACGTCCACCAGTAACGCCTGGATCTCTTTGCGGCGCCCGGCATCGGCGCTTTCCCGACCAGGACGCGGTGCCGCTTGCAGGGCTTTTTGCAGTGCTTCCCTGGCTTCACCATAGCGCTTTTGACGGTAAAGATGATCGCCCCAGAAGTACAGGCTGTCGATGCCGGTCGGGTTCAGCTGCAAAGCCTGCTTTAACAGTTGTTCGGCCTTGTCGGCATCGCCGAAACCAATGGGCCAGCCGGGCACGCGATCATACAACGCCGCAAGGCTGGTGTAGGCCGAGCCTTGCAGGGCCTTGGGATCGATGGTGAGGGCTTTCTCCAGATCGACTTTGGCGGCCTTGGCTTTGCTCAGGGCGCCGAGGCCACCCTGGGCTCCGGCCCAACTGCTGGTGACAATGCCGGACCAGATCCACGCTTCGGCCAGGGATTGGCGTTCCTGGGTGAACGCCGAGGCCTGGGTCGCGAGTTTTTCGAAGGCCGCAGTGCGCTGTTCGGCGGGCAATTCATATTGAATGTGCGCCCAACTTTGCTGAATGCCATTGAGGCGCTGCTGATCGGCTGCGTCCAGCGCCCAGACGCTTTGGCTCAACGCCGCGAGCAGCAAGCAAGTGACGATTCTTTTCATGGTTTGAGGCTCTCGTTATCGGGCTTCTGACTGAGGCGACGGATCAGCGGCAACTGCTTGCGCAAGCCACGGTCCACCAGATGCGGCAACAGACTGTTCAGGCGCACGAAAAAGCGTTCCGGCCAGCCCAGGTACAAATCGCGCCGGTCACCGGCAATCGCGTGGATGACCGCCGTGGCAACGGTTTGCGGGTCGTCGACATTGGCTTTGAGCGCATCGTTCAGCGCCTGGGCCGCCGGACTGTTCATGCTGGTGTGGGTCGCCCGAGGGGCAACGTAAAGCACGCTGATCCGGGTGTCGGCCAGTTCCCGGCGCAGGGCTTCGGAGAAGCCGCGCAGGGCAAACTTGGTGGCGCAATAGCTGGCGTAACCGGGGTAGCCGATGGAGCCGTAGGTCGAGCCGACGTTCACCACCATGGCACTCTCGGCCTGCTTGAGCAGCGGCAGCAACAGCCTGGTCAGGCAGATCGGCGCGCTGACGTTCACTGCCAGCATGGCGTTGATCTCGCTGTCATCGAGCTGCTCGAGCATGGCGAAATGGTTGACGCCCGCGGCATTGATCAGCAGGTTGATACCGCCGATGGCCTCGGCCGCGGCCAGCACTTTGCGCCGGTCGTCGGGCAAGGTCAGGTCCGCATCGACCCAACGCAACTGCTCCGGGTAGCGTTCGAGCAAGGGTTCCAGCGACTCCCGGTTCCGGGCCACGGCCAATACTTGCGCATTACTGGCACACAGGGTGCTGGCGATGGCCAGACCGATGCCGCCGCTGGCTCCGGTCAACACCACGCGAGCCTCAGACGGGCGCATGCAGATTCTCCCCATCGCGGGGCAGGCCGCGGAACATGTCGGTGTAGAGCTTGTACACGACCTTCGAGGCATGAATCACCGCGGCTTGGTCCGCCGGGTCTTCGAGTGTGTTCATCAGCCGACGGTAGGTCTGCATGTGTTCGATATCCAGCGAGCCGTGGGAGCTCAGGTAGCTGAAGGCGGTTTCTGGCAGCGCCAGGCGTTCGCGGATGCTGCCGGCCGCGTGGGTGGCCAGGGCAATGCTGGTGCCTTCCAGCACGTTGACCATGCCGAACAGGCCGACCGGGTTGTCTCGGGCAATCAGGTCGTAGAGGAAGCTGACCATCAACTCGATCGGCAGCGATGGACGACCGTCACGCACCGCCTCTTTGTCGCCGCCACAGGCCGCGATGTCGTCGAGTACCCATTGCTCGTGGCCGTATTCCTCGTCGATGTATTCGCACACCGCTTTGCGCAGCCATTCCAGCCGCTGCGGCAGACGTGCGCCGCACGCCATCATCAACGGCACGGTATGGCGTACGTGGTAGTAGGCCTGGGCGAGGAAGGCACGGTAGCTGTCCAGGCTGACCTGACCCTCAAGGGCATCGCGGATGATCGGCAGGTTGAACAACTCGTGGCGTTCTTGCAGGGTGGCTTCTTGCAGGGTGTCGAAAAAACTCATGATGCGGATTCCTCGGAAAAAACGGATTCAGTGAGCTGCGCCCGGTAACGTTCGACGATGGCGTCGCGGCGCGGTCGGCCATTGGCGGTCAGCAAGCCGTTGGCGGCGGTGAACGGTTGATCGAGACGGGTCCAGTGATGAACCTGGGCGTAATCGGGCAAGGCCTCGTTGGCCTGGGCCACGGCGGCGGTCAGTTCGTCGTCGGTGCAGTCCGGCCGATGGGGCCAGAGCAGGGCGTGGTTGGTTGGCATCGCTTCGCCGTAGACGAACGCCTGAGCGATGTGGCGACGCTGAGTGAGTTCGGCTTCGACCCATTCCGGGTTGACGTTGCGGCCGAAACTGGTGATGAACTGATGTTTCTTGCGCCCGTTGAGGTAGAGAAAACCTTCCGGGTCGAACTCACCGAGATCGCCGGTCGGCCACCATTCATCGTGGTAGGGCGCTTGCCCCAGATAGCCGAGCAGGGTCGAGCCCTTGACCAGCACTTCGCCATCGTCGGCCAGGCGAATCCCGACATGGGGCAGGGGCCTACCGACACTGCCGGGGCGGTGTGCTCCCGGGCGATTGAGGCACACCACCGACGCGCATTCCGACAACCCGTAACCCTCGTATACCGGCATGCCGATGCGTTGCGCACGATGCAGCAGTTCTTCGCAAACCCGCGCACCGCCCACAGCGGCAAATCGCAGCGATTGGGGGTTGAACGCTTTTTGCTCGGCGGCGCTGACCAACATCAGCAGCAACTGTGGCACCAGGATCAAACTCTCGGGCGCGCGGGAGGCCAGACACCCCAGCAACCGCGGCACATCGACACCGCTGGCACCCTGAATGCCCAGGTTTTTCTGGCTTGGCACGCTCAGGGTCGCACCGGCATACAACGCGGCATAACAACCGAGGTTTTCCAGCAGAATCGCCAGGGGCAACAGCGCCAGGTGATGCCGCGGATGGGTGGGCTTGCTCGCCTGATCCAGTTCACGGGCCACCCGCAAAAGACTTTCGGCGCTCAGGCACACGCCTTTGGGCGTACCGGTGGTGCCTGAGGTGAAGGTCAGTTTGGCGGTGCCTTCGGGTATCCGGTTCGGACCGCTGAAGGTGCGACTCCAGAATTCGCCGGTCTTCTCGTAGCCGGCCGCCTGCAGTTCGGCTTCCAGTTCCGGTTCGGCAATCACCCGTTCGGCTTGGCTCTGTTCCAGGCAATGACTGCGTTGAGCCGGGCTGAAGAAGGGCGGCAACGTCAGGCAGGTCAGGCCTTCGAACAGTACGGCCAGGTCCCAGAGCATCGCCTCGGTGCCGTTGTCCAGGGCCAGCGCGACCACTTTGACGTGCTCATCGCGCAGACGCTGTTGGCGATACATGACCTCGGCGTACAGCGTGGCGTAGTCCAGTTTCAACTGATCGCCCCACAAGGCAATCGTGCTGCTTTTGTGTTCGGCGTGATGGCGCAGGGTTTGTTTGAAACGCTCCATTTCAGGCGACATGGCTGGGCTCCTCAAGGGACGCCGGCAACCCCAGGCGATTGAACAGACCGATGTTGCGCAAATGGATGAAACCGGCGCGGATGTTGCCGACATGCACCCATGGCTGACTCTCGTAATAACTGCCCCAGTGGTGACGGTCGTCGCCCAGCCGCGCAGGATCGGCGGCGCAGAGTGTCACCGGCTTCAAGCCCAGGCGATGAAAACTGTTCACCAGCCCGATGTTGCCGGTGAACGCCACCCATTCCAGCCCGCCCATGGCCAACAGGTAGGTGATGGCGATGATGCTCAGACGAGCGCTGCCGGTATCGCTGGCGGCAAGGTTCCCGACCTCGACAATACCGGCCCGGTCCACGGGTTGGCCGGCAGCGTCGCTGATCAGCGGATCGATTGCCTCGTCCAGATAACGCTCCAGAAACAAGGAGTCGGCACCGGCCAGTCGTACGCCAGCCACCGCACACAGCGTGCCTGACGCATCGTTCATGCCGAACAGCTGCGGCATGAATTGGCGGATGTCGGCGCCGTGGGCCTTTCGAAAACGCTGCTGGATAAAAGCTTCGAAGACCGGACGCTGGGGGTCGTCCGGCAAGGCTCTGGCCAGACTCATCTGCGGGGTTTCGGCTTGGCCGAAGTGCAGGGGCAGAGGGATGTTCCAGTCGAAATCGGGCATGGGCAAGAACGCCTCCCTGAGTAAGTTTGGGAGGAGTATCAAAGGCAATTCTTAACGGAGTCTGAAGGTGGACCTTCAGATTGTCTTAAGACTGGACGGGCAGGGTGGCGCCGGTCGGTTCGACGAAACCGGATCCGGGCTGCACGACTGAGTCGGCAGCCGCCACTGATCTCCACGAGGCACTGTATGACCCGAGATTCAGCAGTACATCGGTATGGAAAACTCTCGATTACCTTGCACTGGCTGATGCTGGCGCTGTTCGTCGGCGTTTATGGTTGCATCGAGATCAAAGGATTGCTGCCCCGTGGGCATGCCTTGAAGGGCCTGTTTCTGGGGCTGCACGGCGTATTCGGGTTGAGCATTTTTGCGCTGGTCTGGGTTCGCTTGCTCGGGCGCCTCACGCCTCGGCCACCGATTACCCCGGCCCCGCCAACCTGGCAAACCGGCGCCTCGCACCTCATGCACCTGGCGTTGTATGTACTGATGATCGCAACGCCGCTATTGGCCTGGTTGATGCTGGCCGCCGGTGGCAAGCCGATGCCGTATTTCGAGTTTTTCCTGCCGGCGCCCGTGGCGGTTGATCCGGTGCTGGCCAAGCAACTCAAGCATTGGCATGAATTGCTCGGCAGCACCGGCTATTGGTTGATTGGTTTGCATGCAGCGGCGGGTTTGCTCCATCACTATTGGGTCCGCGACAACACGCTCACGCGCATGCTGCCGGGGGGCTCTGGTGTGGGGGTCAATGAGCGTCAGCGATAATTCGGAAATGGGTGCTGGCCAAGCGTTCGCCATTTACCAGAATGTGCACCGCGTGCTGGCCGGCATAGTGCCTGCGGGTGGTCAGTTCCTTGATGTGCTGACTGCGGCTAATGGCTTCGCTGGCATTGTCGGACAGTGTGAGGGCTTTAAGTTTGAACACCTTTGCCGAGGTGCTGCCGTTGGCTTTGACATAATCGATAGCGTAATCGATCACCAATCGCTGACTGTCCGGGACCGTGGACTTCACTCTGAAAGACAGGGTGATTTTCTCACCCAGGCGAATCACCGCCGGTTCGACCTTCACGTCAATGATTTCAACCTCGGGCGTGCCGCCCGCGCCAATGATTGCCAGCGCCCGCTTGTTACCCTGTTTGATCAAACTGCGCAGGGCGTGTCTGGCGATCCACGCTGTGTGCTTGTTTTCCAGTGACCAACCCTCGATCAGCGCCAGCACCCACTCGGGATGATCCTTGGTGATGTCGTTGAGGTGATTGGCCACGGATTTGCGCACGTAGAGGCTGTCGTCGGCCTTGAGGTTGTCGAGGATCGCAGCCGCCAGTGTCGGGTCGGCCTGGACCGGCTCAAGGCGGAACGACCATGGCAGGCGTGGTCGGCTGCCTTCGCTGGCCAGGCGCCGGACGTGTTCGTTTTCATCCAGCGACCAATCGTGCATCAGCGCCAACGAGCGTTCGATATCGCTGCGCAGGAAGTGCCGGATGGCGAATTCCGATGAGCCGAAGGCTGTGAAATATTTGAGCGCATTCATCGACAGATCGAACGTATGAGCGCCGTAGGTCGCGACGTAATGCGGCAAAAACATGCTGACGAAGGCGCTGTTCAGGCGCGGGGCGAGGGCGCGCAGAACGTCCAGGGATTCTTCATAACCGAGTGGCAATACCGCGTGCAGGCATTCACTGACGCGGGCCATGCGTTGCATGACTGACAACTCCGTCAGACCGGTTTTGGCCAGTTTCAGGAAGGCCTTGGCATCGAATTCGGGGTAGACCGCCGTCATCTCGGTGGCGATGTGCGCGAGGCGTTCGGCGTTGAAGATTTCCTTCAGGGCGGGGGAGGTTTGGTCAGCCATTGTGGGTTCCTTGCCAAGTGATCGTTCCCACGCTCGGCGTGGGAATGCATCCCGTGACGCTCTGCGTCACATTTCAAGAGCGGACGCAGAGCGTCCATGGCGGCATTCCCACGCAGAGCGTGGGAACGATCCGGTTCAAACCTTACCCGCTTCCTCCTCCAACTGATCCGACTCAAACAGTTTTGCCAGTTCCGCACGCGCTTCCTGAGCGGTCTGCATCAGCTTGGCCGCATCGTCATACACCGCGTGCTGGGCTTCCAGCACCTGTTCATCGTGATGGGTGAAACGCTTGATCCGCGCATCTGCCTGGGCCTGGGTCAACCCTAGTCCAACCAGGGTCCGCCGGGTCATTTCCAGGCTGGAGTAATAGGTTTCCCGCACCGCTTCAGCCCCGACATCCACCAACCGGTGCACATGCTGACGGTTGCGGGCGCGGGCGATGATTTTGATGTGCGGATAGAGCTTGTGCACCAGCTCGGCCGTCTTGATGTTGGTCTCTGGATCATCGGTGGCGATCACGAAAAACTCCGCTTGCTCGACCTTGGCCGCGCTGAGGATTTCCGGGCGCATCGGGTCACCGTAGAACAGCGGCACGCCGCCGAAGCTGCGGGACAGTTCGATGGTTTCCACCGACGTGTCGAGGGCGACGAACTTGATGTTCTGCGCCCGCAGAATCCGCGCAACGATCTGCCCCATACGGCCCATGCCGGCAATGACCACGCGCGGTGTGTCGGTGTCGATTTCGCGAAACTTCTGCGGCACCTCTACCGGTTGAACCTTGGGTTTGACCAGTCGTGCGCAGGCCAGCAACAACAGCGGTGTCAGTGCCATCGACAGGGTGATGGTCAGCACCAGCAAGTCGTACAGGCGCGGTTCGAACAAGCCCTGATCCCGACCGATCTTGAACACCACAAAGGCAAATTCACCACCAGCCGCCAGCACGATGCCCAAGCGAATCGCATTGACCTTGCCCAGCCCCCCGGCCAGTCGGCCGACCACAAACAGCAACGGCAGCTTGAGGGCGATCAGCAGCACGGTCAGCCCCAGCACCACGACCGGCGCACTGAGCAGCAGACTCAAATTGGCACCCATGCCGACGCTGATGAAAAACAGCCCCAGCAGCAGGCCCTTGAACGGCTCGATCTGCGCTTCCAGTTCATGGCGGTATTCGGAGTCCGCCAGCAGCAAACCGGCGAGGAACGCGCCGAGTGCCATGGACACGCCGACCAGGTCCATCAGCCACGCCGTGCCGATCACCACCAGTAACGCGGTGGCAGTGGACACCTCTGGCAGACCGGTCTTGGCCACCACGCGAAACACCGGGCGCAACAGATAACGCCCGCCGATCACCACCACCGCAATGCTGCCCAGAACCCGCAAACCATGGTTCAAATCTTCGGCGGCGCTGGTGGTGTGATCGCCGCCGGCCAGCAGTGGCACCATCGCGATCAGCGGGATCGCGGCGATGTCCTGGAACAGCAAAATCGCGAACGCCAACCGCCCATGAGGGCTGGTCAGTTCCTTGCGCTCGGCCAGGCTTTGCAAACCAAATGCAGTGGACGACAACGCCAGGCCCAGGCCCAACACGATGGCACTGTTCAGGGATTGGCCGAACACGAACAACGCCAGTACGCCAATCACCGAACCGGTCAGGAGCACCTGCGCAAGGCCCACGCCGAACACCGACTTGCGCATCACCCACAAACGTCGCGGCGACAGCTCAAGACCGATGATGAACAGCAACAACACCACCCCGAGTTCGGAGATGTGGCTGACGCTTTGCGGGTTGCCGATCAAGCCCAGCACCGACGGCCCGATGATCACCCCGGCAAACAGATAGCCGAGCACCGCCCCCAATTGCAGGCGTTTGGCCAAGGGCACGGTGAGCACCGCCGCGAACAAAAAGACGACAGCGGCTTGCAACAGGTTGCCTTCGTGGGGCATGGCGAAACTCCAGGGTGTGGCAGGCGAGAGCGGCGCCCGCCCGATTTTCAGCGGGGCGTCAGGATAAAGGCTGGCGTCCTTTCAGTCAGCAAGGAGGTTGCTGATCGAGCTCACGGCTCAGTGGGGCCATTGTTCGAGCAGGATCGAAACGAACTTCTCCGCCGCCGGCGATAACGATGCGCCCCGACGGTACACCAGGCCGAGTGTCCGGTTCACGACGGGGTCAGTCAGCGGAATGCTCACCAGTGTTGGGTGATCCGCCGCTGGCATTGCGAGGCTAGGCATGGCGGAAACCCCAAGCCCGGCTTCGACCATGCCCAGCGAGGTGGACAAATGCTGCACTTCATAAAACCACTGCGGACGCCAGCTCAGGCCCGACAGGGCGTGGTCCAGCAACATGCGGTTGCCGCTCAGGCGTCCGACGCCAATCAACCGGTAATCGCTCAGTTCTGACCAGGTCACGGACGTCCGCTGGGCCAGTTCATGGTCACGACGGCAGGCCAGGACGAAGGGTTCGTTGACCAGTGAAACGAATTCGATGTCCGGGTGCTGGCCGCTCATCATGTTGATGCCGAAGTCGGCCTCCCCCCGCAACACCGCTTCGAGCCCTTCATTGGCGCTGAGGTCGAGCAGACGGATGCGGATTTTCGGGTAGCGCTCGTTATAAAGACGAATCACCGACGGCAGGAAGTAAAACGCAGCGGTTGGAATGCAGGCCAGGGTCACCTGACCGATTTGCCGTTCGGCCAGCTCACGGATGTTCAGGATCGAGTCGTCGAAGTCATCCAGCAATCGGCGAGCCTTGGGCAGGAAATCGCGGCCGACGCTGGTCAGGCTGACCTTGCGCGTGGTTCGGTCGAGCAACGTAGTCCCCAAACCCTCCTCAAGTTTTTTTATCCGTCGGCTCAAGGCCGGTTGTGACAGATGCAGTGCGTCGGCAGCCTCGTGAAAACTCCCCAATTCGGCGATTTTCACGAAAGATCGGATGTCCTGGAGCTCGTATTCCATGTTTTATCTCGTCGGGAAGGGCGTTGAACTGCGTTCTGAACGTTAAAACTTTCTTTTGTGAAGCGCAATAATTGCTCCGATCTTTGCATTGGAAACACAATTACATCCCTGTCACTCTTGTTTGCAAGACATCAATTACCCCGATTGATTAACAAGAGCTAGTGGCCATGCAACGAATTCCTTGTGTCCTGATGCGCGGTGGTACCTCAAAGGGACCGGTATTTCTCGCCTGGGATCTACCTGTTTCGATTGAAGAGCGCGATGAAATATTGCTCTCGGTGATGGGCTCCGGTCACGAACTGGAGATCGACGGCATCGGCGGCGGCAGCCCGCAGACCAGCAAGGTCGCCATCGTCAGCCCGTCGTTGCATCCCGACGCTGATGTTGATTACCTGTTCGTTCAGGTCATGGTGTCCCAGCGTCGGGTGGATACCGCCCCGAACTGCGGCAACATGCTCTGTGCGGTTGGGCCGTTTGCCATCGAGCAGGGCCTGGTCAAGGCGACCGATGAACTGACTCGCGTGCGGATTCGCAATCTCAACACCGGCACCTTCGTCACCTCTGATGTGCAGACACCAAACGGCAAAGTCAGCTATGAAGGCGACACCGCCATCGATGGCGTGCCTGGCAGCGCGGCACCGGTTCAACTGACATTCCTTGACGCGGCGGGCAGCAAGACCGGCAAGCTGTTTCCAACCGGCAGCACCCAGGACTGGTTTGACGACATTCCGGTGACCTGCATCGACATGGCCATGCCGATGCTGATCATCGAGGCGCGTCACTTGGGCAAACGCGGCGATGAAACTCCGGCCGAGCTGGACGCCGACAAAGACTTTCTGCAGCGCCTCGAAGCCCTGCGTTTGCGGGCCGGCATGGCTATGGGGCTGGGCGATGTCAGCGACAAGGTCATCCCCAAGCCGGTGCTGGTATCGAAGGCCAAGGCCGGCGGCACGATTCAGGTTCGCTACTTCATGCCGCACAACTGTCACCGTGCGCTGGCCATTACCGGCTCCATCGGTCTGGCCACGGCCTGTGTCAGCGAAGGCAGTGTGGTCGCGCAGATGCTCGGCAATACCGGCGGGCCGCGTCTGCAACAGGTGCGAATCGAGCATCCGAGCGGCGGCATCGATGTCGTCTTGTCCTACACCGGTGAGAACGGTGAGACAATCCGCGCCTCTGTTGTTCGTACCGCCCGAAGGCTGTTTTCCGGCTTTGTATATGCCCCGGTTTCCCAACGGCTCGCCGGGTAGTCTTCCCGCGCAGTCACTGCAGTTTTTGCATCAGAACAATTCTAAAAAATGGGTGATGCCATGAAAATTGTTAAATCGCTCTATTTCCAGATCCTCTGCGCCGTGCTGCTGGGTGTTGTGGTCGGGCACTTCTGGGCCCAGCAGGCCATTACCCTCAAGCCGCTGGGTGATGCCTTCATCAAACTGATCAAAATGATGATTGCGCCGGTCGTGTTCTGCACCATCGTCATCGGCATCGCCGGGATGAGCGACAAACGCTCCCTCGGTCGCTTGCTGAGCAAAACCATGCTGCTGTTTCTCGGTCTGACGGTGGTCAGCCTGATCATCGGCCTGGTCGCGGTCTACGTGTTCAAACCAGGCGTGGGCATGAACATCGATCCGAGCCAATTGAGCACAGCGGGCTTGTCTCAATACACCGAGTCCGCAGCGAAGCTTGGGGTGGTCGAGTTTTTCATGCACATCATCCCTGACACCTTTATCGGTGCATTCAGTAAAGGCGAAGTACTGCCGGTGTTGTTTATCGCGGTGCTGTGCGGTTTCGCCCTGTCTTCCCTGGGCGAACGCGGCAAGCCAGTGCTGGATGTACTGGAAGCGGCGTCGCAGATGGTCTTCAAGATCTTTTCCTATCTGATGCGATTCGCGCCGATCGGTGCCTTCGGGGCACTGGCGTTCACCGTCGGACAGTACGGCATCACCTCGCTGGGTTCGCTGGCGAAGCTGATCATGACCTTGTACATCGCCTGCGCTTTCTTCGTCTTCGTGGTGCTCGGCAGCATTTGCCGCGCCCACGGCTTCAGCCTTTGGAAGCTGCTGCGTTATCTGCGCGAAGAGTTCCTGGTGGTGCTGGGCACGTCCTCCACCGAACCGGTCATGCCACGCATGCTGGAAAAACTCCAGGCGCTGGGTTGCAGCAAGGGTGTGGTGGGGCTGGTGTTGCCAACGGGGTACTCGTTCAACCTCGACGGTACGGCAATCTACCTGTCGCTGGCGGCGATTTTCATTGCCCAGGCCTGCAACATTGATCTGACCTTGAGCCAAACCTTGACCATGCTGGCGATCATGTTGCTGTCGTCCAAGGGCGCGGCAGGGGTGACGGGCAGCGGTTTCGTGGCCCTCGCTTCCACGCTCACGGTGATGCACGACATTCCACTGGCAGGCTTGGCGCTGTTGATCGGGATCGACCGGTTCATGTCTGAGGCGCGAGCCCTGACCAGCCTGGCGAGCAATGCCGTGGCGACGGTGGTGATCTCAATCTCCGAGAACGCCTGCGACCGTCAGGTCCTGCTCGATACCCTGGACGGTAAAAAACCGGCTGCCCCGGGTGAGGATCAAACCTGGGACCGCATCGGGACCACCGGTCACCTCTAGCATCGCGCAGCCGCTTCAACAACCTAACCTTTTTACTACCTCCCACCGGGCGTCGCTGATCGCGTCGTCTGGCGGGCTCGGGGTCGTTCGCCTGCGCGTCGGCCACGCATTCCATAACAACAAGAGAGTTGCCCTATGCTCGCCTTACTCGGCTTGGCCATGGTGGTTGTGTTCACCTTCCTGATCATGACCAAACGTCTGTCACCCATCGTTGCGTTGACCGTTGTTCCGATTGTCTTTGCAGTGATCGGTGGCTTTGGTGGGACCACCGGCAAAATGATGCTCGACGGCCTGAAGATGGTCGCACCGTCGGCGGCACTGCTGCTGTTCGCGATTCTGTTTTTCGGTTTGATGATCGACTCGGGGTTGTTCGATCCGCTGATCCGCAAGATTCTCAAGCGGGTCAACGGCGACCCGATGAAAATTGCGGTCGGCACTGCGCTGCTGTCGCTGACGGTCGCCCTGGACGGTGACGGCACCACCACTTACATGATCACCTGCGCGGCAATGTTGCCGTTGTACAAGCGCATCGGTATGAACCCGATGATTCTGGCGACCATTTCAATGCTGGCGTTGAGCATCATGAGCGGCATGACCCCTTGGGGCGGCCCGGCGACCCGGGCGATTGCCGCGTTGGGGCTGGATGCCGGGGCGTACTTTGTTCCGTTGTTGCCGACCATGATCGGTGGTGCCGCGTGGGTGGTGTTCACTGCGTTCCTGCTGGGCCGCGCCGAGCGTAAACGCATCGGTAATACCCAACTGCAGAGCGGTGGCGGCGATTGCTACATCAAGGCGATTCTTGAGGATACGCCGCACAAGCGCCCGAAACTGGCCTACGTCAACCTGTTGCTGGTGACTGCGGTGATGGTCGCGCTGGTGATGGGGCTCATGCACTCGGCAATCCTGTTTCTGATTGGCTTCGTGCTGGCGCTGATGATCAACTACCCGCAACTGGACATTCAAAAAGAACGCATCCTCGCGCACTCCGGCAACGCCATGACCGTGGTGCTGCTGGTATTCGCGGCCGGTATCTTCGCCGGGATTTTCTCCGGAACCAAAATGGTCGACGCTCTGGCGCAAACCCTGGTGGACTGGATTCCACCGTCCTGGGGGCACCTGTTCCCGTTGGTGGTGGCGATCACCAGCATGCCATTGACCTTCGTGCTGTCCAATGATGCTTATTACTTCGGCGTGGTGCCGATCCTCGCTAACGCGGCGGCAGCCTATGGGATCGACCCGGTGGAAATCGCCCGGGCGTCGATTCTTGGCCAACCGGTGCACTTGATGAGCCCGCTGGTGGCCTCGACCCTGTTGCTGGTGGGGATGGTCGATCGCGACCTCGGCGACTTCCAGCGCGCCACCGTCAAATGGGCGGTGCTCACTTCCTTGGTAATCACAGCTTTAGCCCTGCTGACGGGCGCCTTGACGCTGTTCTCCTGATTCATCCCTGACTCGCCACTTGACAGAGCTTCACGTGCCGATGGCGGAGGCGCGGTCTCGTGCATCCTTAAAACAACAATATGAGTAGTTCGACATGACCCACTTTCTGACTCGCAGGGCTCTTCTTCCGCTTCTGGGTGTGTTGCCGATGGCCACTGCCGGTGCGAGTGATTTCATCGACGACAGCAAGTTGAAGCTGCAACTGCGCAACGTCTATTTCAACGAAAACTTTCGCGATGAACATGGCTTGAGCGCGCGCTCCGCCAGAACCGCCAAAAGTGAGCGCACCGAGTGGGCCCAGGGTTTCCTGCTGGATTTCCAGTCGGGGTTCACCCCCGGCACTATCGGTTTCGGGGTCGACGCATTGGGCCTGCTGGGTGTCAAACTCGATTCCGGGCGTGGCCGCAGTGGCACCGGTCTGTTGCCGGTACACGATGACGGCCGTGCCGCCGACGAGTTCGCCAGTGCCGGGGCTGCGGCCAAGGTCAAACTGGCCAAGACCATCCTCAAATACGGCACCCTGCTGCCCAAAACTCCGGTGCTGATCTATAACGATGCGCGTTTGCTGCCGCAAACCTATGAGGGAGGACAAGTCAGCAGCACCGACATCGAAAACCTGACCCTGACTGGCGGTCATCTGGACCGATTCAAACTGCGCGATTCGACCGACAGCGTGTCGATCGTTCCTGACGGTTATTCAGGCGACAAAGGTGGCGATTTCACCTACGCCGGTGGTGATTACAAACTCGGCAAGAACACCCGTCTGAGTTACTTCTACGGTGAACTGGAGAATTTCTATCGCCAGAACTTCGCCGGCATCCAGCACGATCTGCCATTGGGCCCCGGGGTGTTGACCGGCGACTTGCGTTATTTCAACAGCAATGACGCGGGCCGTGCCTACGCCTCGAAAATCGATAACGACATGCTCAGCGGTCAGCTGTCCTACGCGGTGGCGGGGCACACCTTTGGTGGCGGTTATCAACAACTCAGCGGTGACGCCGGGCTGCCGTACGTCAGCGGTGCGACGGTGTACTCGTTCAGCAACGTCGGCATCGGCAAGTTCATCGAAGAGGACGAGAAGACCTGGATGCTCAGTTACGGTTACGACTTTGCACCGGTGGGCGTGCCTGGGTTGACGTTCATGACCCGTTATCTCAAAGGCAACGATGGCAAGTCCGACACCAATATCAAAGAGTCCGAACGCGACACAGAACTGGCCTATGTGGTCCAGAGCGGCACATTCAAGGGGCTTGGCGTGAAACTGCGCAACTATGTCTACCGTTCGGACTTCGCGCGCGGACGTGACAGCAATCG
This sequence comes from Pseudomonas sp. B21-015, assembly GCF_024749285.1. Classification (NCBI taxonomy): domain Bacteria; kingdom Pseudomonadati; phylum Pseudomonadota; class Gammaproteobacteria; order Pseudomonadales; family Pseudomonadaceae; genus Pseudomonas; species Pseudomonas sp. B21-015. The sequence continues at coordinate 3,740,166 of NZ_CP087196.1, read as the reverse complement.
GATCTATTTCACCTACGACATTGCTCTCTGGTAATGGCACCGAGGCGCTCGCAGCAGGCAGCGAGCGCCTTTTCAGTTAGCCGTGCAGATCGCTTGGCGAAGGAACCTGGATATGTCATTTAAACGAAAAATACTGCTGCTCACGTTACTGCCCGTGGCGTTGTTCGCAGTGGTACTGAGTATCACCACCAGCAAGATTCTACTGTCATTGGCGGATCGGGAAGTCACGCAAACCCGCGATCGGTTGCTGGCCGAGAGTCGGGCCAGGCTCGAAGATTATGCAAGCATCGCTCGAAGCTCCATAGCAGGATTGTATAACAACGCAAACAGTGGCGACCTGCAAAGTCGGGCCCTGGCTATCAGCCAACTGTCGAAAATGAAGTATGGCGATGACGGCTACTTCATCGGCTATGACAGTCAAGTCGTGCGCCTGTTTCGCGGTGAAAGCAGCGATGGGGTGGGCACCAACATGAGCGATCGCAAGGACCGCGATGGGGTTTATCTGAACCGCGAGATGGTCGCGGCAGCAAAGAATGACTCTCACTACGTCAACTACGCCGGGTCCTTGGTCAATACCGACAAAGTAGTGCCGAAACTGGCCTACAGTTTTTTCCTGCCCAAATGGGACATGGTAGTGGTCACTGCCGTCAATCTGGACAGCATTGAAATCCAGGTGGCGCAGGTTCGTGCGGACATTGACCGGCGGGTGAGCAGTATTGTTTACGGGATCGTCATTGTGGCCGTGGTGTTGCTGGCAGTTATTGGCGTATTGGCGCTGCTATTGGTCAATGCCAGCCTGCGACCGCTGACATTGATCCGCGACAGTCTTAACGAGATTGCTGCCGGTGAGGGGGATTTGACCCGACGCTTACCCGTCGGTAGCCAGGATGAGTTCGGCCAGTTGGCCGGTTCATTCAACGCTTTTATAAGCAAAATTCACGGGTTGGTCAGTCAAATAGCGGCAATGACTGGGCAATTGAGCAACGCTGTCGGGCAAGTGGCCAATCAGACCCGGCACATGGACCTGGCCATGGAGCAGCAGCGTCAGGAGACAGATCAAGTAGCGGCGGCGATCAATCAAATGTCGTCGGCGGCGCAGGAAGTGGCGGTCAGTGCTCAGAGTGCATCGGACGCAGCCATCGAAACCGATCAGCAGACGCGACGCGCCCGACAAGTGGTCGATGGCAGCATTGCGCGTATTCAGGGGCTGACGTCGGACCTGGGACGCAGCGGCGTGTCTCTGGACAGCCTGCAAAGCGATGTTTCGGCGATTGTCACGGTGCTTGATGTCATTCGTTCGATTGCCGAACAGACTAATCTCCTGGCTCTGAATGCGGCCATCGAGGCCGCCCGTGCCGGTGACGCCGGGCGAGGTTTTGCGGTGGTTGCCGACGAGGTGCGTGCCCTTGCCAGTCGCACCCAGCAAAGCACCCAGGAAATCCAGGCGATGATCGAGCGCCTCAAGCGAGCCACCAGCACCGTCGTGACCTCGATGCGTCAATCCAGTGAAGCCGGGGAGGGCGCCAGCACTCAAGCTCATCAGGCCGGTGAGTGGCTGGGCAACATCGTCGAATTAATCGCCACTATCAACAGCATGAACGCGCACATCGCCAGTGCTGCGGAGGAGCAAACTTCGGTGGCGGAGGAGATCAACCGCAGCGTGCATCAAATCGCCCGGGCAATCGACAGTGTTGCCGATGAAACCCAGCGTGGCGTGCAGACGGTCAATGACCTCCACGGCATTGGGCGCGGCCTCGAAGTCCTGGTCAAACAGTTCAAGATCTGAGGCGCCTGCATCAGACCCGGCTCACCGTCTGACCGCCCAACCGATACTGATTATTCCCGCTGCGCTTGGCCTCATACATCGCCAGGTCGGCAATGTGAATCAACCGGTCCATGCTCGGCGCATGGTCCGGGAACACCGCCACGCCGAGGCTGCTGCCGATGTGGCGCTGGTCGTTGCCGATGGTCACCGGTGGTGCGAGTTCGACGAAGATTTTCTGGCAGATGCTGCGGGCTTCGTCTTGCAGGCTGTTGCCTTGGGGAAGACCCTGGAGGATCACCACGAACTCATCACCACCGATTCGTGCGACGGTGTCGGTCGAGCGCAGAATCTTCTTCAAGCGTGTCGCGGTGGTGATCAGCACGCGGTCGCCGGCCGCATGGCCATAGTGGTCGTTGATTGCCTTGAAACCATTAAGGTCGACAAACACCAAGGCAACTCGCGTGGCGCTGATGCGGGCCTGTTCCAGCGCATCGGACAGGCGTTCTTCAAGCACCAGGCGATTGGGCAAACCGGTCAACGGGTCGTAATGGGCCAGGTGTTGCAGGTAACTGGCGGAAGCTTTTTCTTCGGTGATGTCGCGTACGACGCCCATCATCTTGATCGTTGCGTCATGGGCATTCTTGACCACGTTGCCGGTTTCCCGCAGCCAGCGGATGCTGCCGTCCGGCCAGACCACGCGGTATTCCTCGTCATGGTTCTCGCCGGTCTCCAGGCAACGCAGTTCTCCGGCGCGGACCTTCACCCGGTCGTCCGGGTGCACGCAGGCGCAGAACAGTGCGTAGGTGGGCGTCACCTCGCCGATCTTGAACCCGAACATGCCGTAGATCGCGTCCGACCAATAAAGCTTGTCGGTATCGACCTCCCAATCCCAGGTGCCGATGCGGGCGAAGTATTGGCTGCGTTTGAAGCGTTCGGCGTCGCCTTCCTGATGGATGCTTTGTCCCTCGGTGAGGCTGTCGATCAGCGCACGGCACTCGGCCAACTGCTTTTGCAGCGAACGATCGCGCCAGATTAGCGCGATGATCAGCGCAAAGGTCAGTGAGCCGATCGTGATATCGATCCAGAGCTGACTCATTGAGGAATTGCGCTCATGGCGTATCGAACCGTGGGGGAGGTGGCCGGTATATTAAGGCTTTGTACGAAAACTGCCTGCGTGTCAATCATGCTGCGTTAGAAACAGGCTCGGAGTGCTCATTTACAACCCGTAAACTCCGCTTCTTCGCCTGTTTTTGCCTTGCCTGATCGCCACTCGGCGACTTTTCGTACAGACCCTGGCAAGCAGGAGGTGGGTCAGTGTGCCACTGACGGTTGGGTAGCGACCGAGACGGTGAAGGTCACGACAAACAGCACGACGAGTACCCAGAACATCACCATGACTGTCAGCATGACGACCTTCAGGCTTTGATAAAGCCAGCGCAACCAATGGCCTTCGGGTTTTGCTTCTGAGCGGGTTCTGAGTACGCCTTTCAAATAGAAGCCGAGGAGGGCCAGCAGTGCGCCATCAATCAACAGTGCAGGCAGGCCGGCTACGGGGAAAATGCTCTCCCACCGATAGAATGACGACCGGCTCAGGAACACCACATAACAAATGAGGCTTCCGTAGGGGATGGCTCTCCACCATTTACCGGCCAGCGCTCCGACCATCAGGCTCATAATCACCATGAACGGGTTGAGGAGAATATTGATCATCCACTCCAGTACGTTGGGGAAGTAGCCCGGGGAATGGACGCTGCGCCAGATGTGTTCAAACAGTTCAAACATTGTTCAGGATCCTGCCTTCTATGGAGTAAGTGCTGCTTCGGTGCTTCCGTGCCGCTGCACGGTATCGGCGTATTGTCGGGTTACATAAGTCCTGTTGTGTAAATTAGGGGCTGTACGAAAAGTCGCCGAGTGGTGATCAGGCAGTTTTCGTACAGAGCCTGGTTCACGACCACTGCCGGATACAGAGCGAAACGGTTGCCAATAGCCTGCATTTCTGGGAAAACGGCGCCCATCAAGCCCGCTCGGGCAAGCGCACAGATAGAGTGAATGTAATGAATGATGAGTTGCAGGTAATCGACCTTGAAGTGGGCGACGGCAAAGCCGCCGTCAAAGGCGCGCTGATCACCACCCAATATCGCGGTTGGCTGGAAGACGGCACCGAATTCGATTCCTCCTACAGCCGGGGCAAACCTTTCCAGTGCGTGATTGGCACGGGGCGGGTAATCAAGGGCTGGGACCAGGGAATCATGGGCATGCAGGTCGGCGGTAAACGCAAGCTGCTGGTGCCGGCGAATCTGGCCTACGGCGAGCGCTCGATGGGGGCGATTACGCCGAATTCGAATCTGATTTTCGAGATTGAATTGCTGGAAGTGTTGACGCGGGATGATTGATGGTTGTGTGGCAATAGACCGTCCAACATTTTGGGGGCAGATCAGATTGGTGTACGCCTTCAATTCCACGGGTGTACCCGGCAGCTCCTACATTGGGATCGGCGCAGTTTTATGATCGTTCCCACCGCCCCCAATTGCAGGCGCTTGGCCAAGGGGACGGTCAGCACCGCCGCGAACAAAAAGACGACAGCGGCTTGTAAAAGGTTACCTTCGTGGGGCATGGGAAACTCCAAAAACTCGATACGGCGGGGGCGCACAGGATAAAGGCTGCGACGAGACGCGTCAGCCATGAACGTACGACGTTGTTGGCTGACACACCGTTATCGCGAGCAGGCTCGCGATGGCGATCTCAGTATTACGCCAGTGCCACTTCAAACCGTCTGAAACAATCAGCCACGGCGGGCTGATTGATATTGTCCACCGTTCGAGTAAAACGCATAGGTGTTTGAGTGACTGGATGTCAGGAGCTACTCGTTGGAAAAGAAACCCCTCTACCGCAAGATCAACACTCGTACCTGGGGTGTTCGGCTGAATGATTACTCGGGTGAGTACCGGCATCAGCGCCATACCAAAGCCGAAACCCACAGTGAGTCGTCACGCGGTTCGATGCATGGCACTCGTCGGCATGGATTCGATTACACACCATTGTTCCGGTTCCTGCTGTCCCGCGTCGGCCGGCAATGGGATGAGGTTTTTAGCGAAGCGGTGGCTCGCCTGGATCGATCTGAGCCGGTGTTCTGGATGGTTGCCCTGCATGAAAAGGACAGGCAGGAGCAGGTGCGGCTGGGGGAGTCGAGCTATTTCAGCGGTTTGTATGTCGATGATCAGGGCTGTCTGCAGATCGTCAATCCTGAACTGACGGCTGAGTACATGACCCCTTACTGCCCTTGTTGCACCCATACCTTTAACGGCATTCCTTTTGGCCAACCCAAGGAGGGAGCGGGTTAATCGACCCGGCTTGCCAATAGCCCGCATTTCTGGGAAAACGGCGCCCATCAAGCCCGCTCGGGCAAGCGCACAGATAGAGTGAATGTAATGAATGATGAGTTGCAGGTAATCGACCTTGAAGTGGGCGACGGCAAAGCCGCCGTCAAAGGCGCGCTGATCACCACCCAATATCGCGGTTGGCTGGAAGACGGCACCGAATTCGATTCCTCCTACAGCCGGGGTAAACCTTTCCAGTGCGTGATTGGCACGGGGCGGGTGATCAAGGGCTGGGACCAGGGAATCATGGGCATGCAGGTCGGCGGTAAACGCAAGCTGCTGGTGCCGGCGAATCTGGCCTATGGCGAGCGGTCTATGGGGGCGATTACGCCGAATTCGAATCTGATTTTCGAGATTGAATTGCTGGAAGTGTTGACGCGGGATGATTGATGGTTGTGTGAGCTGAGACGACAAAACCCGCTGTCTCTGTGAGGAGGCAGCGGGTTTTTTACGCTGAAGACCTGATCGGCTATTACTGCGGATCGGTGTTGTCCAGCGCCCGGTTCACGGTCAGTTCCCTTTGCTGATGGGCAAGTCAGGTGAATGTCTCAATATCATCAAGGGTGTCCGTCACAGTTCCTTCCAGGGAGGGGAATTTTTCCTTCATCTTCTCAAGGGCCAGGATTACGGCACCCATGTCCAGGTCAGCATGTCTGCGGGCTATGTGGCCGAGCGCGGTGATGGCAGATGCTGCAACCGATTCGGGCTCACTCTCGAGGTACTTCAGGCAGGTGCTCTGAGCCCAGGCCTTGTCTTGCTCATTCAGGCCGATAGAAATCAATGCGGCGACAACGTTGGTTTCTACGTCGCTAGCTAGAAGCCTCGTCGCTTCCTCATGGCTCATTGTTGGATCTTGGTAGAGAAGGCTCACTTTTTAACTTCCATCTCAGTTGTACCTACTCTCGCACCCCTATGAAGAGATCCAGTTCGGTCGGTGACGTTAAACAACGTAATTGCCTTATGACTGAAGACAAGGAGCAGTTTGGCCGCAAGTTCATCATCTTTCCGAACCCTACCGATGGCCACTGGCTCAAAGCCATTTTTGGCGATTCAGAACCACCGGCCACACCGGAAAGCCGTGCGAAGTTCAAGGCAGCTGCCAGCACTACAGCTTGGCAGCTTAAGCAATAACAAAGCTGGGTGGCAGCAGGTTTTAGGGGGTGGCAACCATCGTTACCCCCCTGAAGTCTGTCAGACCGCGATGGGATTGCTCATTTCACCCTGGTCGTAGCCGCCCTGAACCAGGGAAATGAAGCGGCAAGCACCCCTTTGGATGCAGAGCTTTACACTGTCATTCGTAAATGACGTTGCTGAAATCTACCAGTAATCACGGAAAGATCAGCGTGGGCACCACCCTGGCGGTCAACAACGTTGCGACGAGGTGTATTACATGGACGCATACAGATTTCGGCTGACTATAACGCTCCATATCATTTAAGGCCGTCAAGAAGCCTCCTTAAACCAAGCAGCCTACTTACCTCAGGGTAACTACTTCCCGACTTCTATCCGAGCAACTATAGTCTCCCATGTGCGAGTTACTATTCATGCGCTCGATGAGCTAAAATTATTTTTTGAAAGAAACCAGCTGGCTAATTGGCCAACCCGCAGCCTGCCAGCGAAAGCGCTCGAACGACTATAGCTGCCTGCTTGTTGGCTACCGTAATTCCATAATGAAGGAAACCAAAATGAGAAAAACACTCTTCTTTTCGGCTTTCATGGCCTTGGCCAGCATCGCAGCTGCAGCGCAAGCGGAGGAGGCGTCGCCGGTCATAGAGGTAGTCACTGCAAAGCTTAAGCCTGGAGTCAGCCCTAAAGAGTTTTCCGCAATTGATAAGCAGATCGAGGTTCAACACGTTTCCAAGCAGCCCGGCTTTTTGTCCAGAGAGTCGGCTTCTGGCCAAGACGGTCAGTGGGTTGTGATCGTTCACTGGAAATCCACCAAGGACGCGGATGCTTCAATGAAATCATTTGAGCAGGCACCAGCAGCGAAGGCATGGATGTCGAGTATCGACCCGAGCAGCATGAGCATGAAACGGTACATGGCGCCTTAAGACACAGCCTGGTGCACGCCGATGAAACGCCGGTACAAGCGCTCATTCCCGGAGTGAAGCCCCCCTATGCCGCTACCGCGTCTGCCTATATCTGCGCGGTGGCCGCCCAACGGTGCACCTCAGCAAATTGCCGGAGCCACAACAATGATGTACATACCAGAATCTTACTTGCCTCTGCGCGGACAGAAATCTTGGACTTTTAGCTTATTCAGGTAGAGCAAGGAAAAGCTCCCCGAAGCAGTTCTTGGATCTCTGATCGTAGCAAGACGAAAATCATGGGTTTTCTGTCGTATCGGACGGAGGTGGTGAACGCTTGCTAATCCGTAATATTAAAATATTTTGCCCTTTAGAGGCCTTTCATCAGCAAAAACGCCATCACCAGAAGCACGCATCTAGTAAACAAGTCCGTGTAACGCCACTCTGCCCAATACTGGACGCTACCCGTAGCGATGGGCAGTTCCAGGTGCTTCAGCGCCTATTGGTATAATAAAGATACCTGACATCCAAAAAATACTACCAAAACCCGAATCGGCTATCATAGACAGATGCTTGAATGGCCACTGCATGTACCTCACCCCGAGACCTTCGTCTATGAGCACTCAATCACCTTGGAATCCATATGTTTCCGAATGCCCAACCCGGGCCATCCTCCAGCGAATTGCTGACAAGTGGACGATCCTGATACTGGGCCTTTTGCATGAGAAGAAGTGGCGTTTCAACGCGCTGCTGAAGCAGATCGAAGGGCTTTCGCAAAAGGTTCTCTCCCAGACGCTGAAGCGTCTGGAGCGAGATGGCTTGGTTCACAGGCAAGCATATCCGACAGTGCCAATCACCGTCGAATATTCTCTGACACCTCTTGGCATAACACTTTCCCAAGCTGTCTCAATTACACTTAGCTGGGCTGAAGAAAATGCCAACGCAGTCTTGACCGCTCAAAAAGCCTACGACCAGAACATTTCCAACCTAGAACAACAACTGGAAAAAATAATTTAGCCAAAGCCACCCTTTCCTTTTTACCACCATGGCGAATGAGCAAAGGGTCTGCAACTATTTTCCGAGTTCAGATCCAACTTCGTGGTTTTCATGAAAGCGTTCAAGAAAGGTTACTAGTTGCGGAGTATTTTTCACAAAAAAGAAACACTTACTCATCATTAAATCGGGAGAAAAATTTCTCACGACCGGAGTACCTTAAACCGTAGCGCGTTCTATCTGGTTTCCTCAAGGTAACCAGATCACGAACAAGAAACCATCTTCCCGTATTTACACTCAGCAATTATAGTTTCCCGCAGAAACCTGATGAGTCAGAAAACTACTGTAGCGCTATCAAACCTTAATCAGTAACTCTCTCAAGGAAACCCGTTATGACAACAGTTGCCATCGTATATTTTAGCGGTTATGGCCATACAGCCAAGCAAGCAGAAGCCGTACTGGCAGGCGCCGCGTCGGTTGCGGATGCCAAAATCTACGCAATCGACTCCGAGGGCAATCTCCCGGAGAACGCGTGGGAAGAAATCAGCAGCGCTGACGCTCTCATCTACGGCAGCCCTACATACATGGGCGGCCCTGCGTGGCAGTTCAAAAAATTTGCGGACACATCATCAAAACCTTGGTTTGGTCAAGCTTGGAAAAACAAAGTGGCAGCGGGCTTCACTAACTCAGCTTCTGTGAACGGTGATAAGTATTCGACGATTCAATACTTTTGGACACTTTCTCAACAGCACGGCCAGATTTGGGTAGGCACAGGTCTCATGCCCGCAAATACCAAGGCACATGGCCCTGATGACATCAACTGGACTGCCGGATTTGCGGGTGCTCTGGCAGTTTCTCCTTCGGACGCTTCTCCAGAGGAAGCTCCGCGCTCTGGCGATCTAGAGACTGCGAAATTGCTAGGAAAGCGCGTTGCCGAGGTAGCTGCAAAGCTCGCCTAAAGCCAACGTAACTCTGGCTCGATCTGCGGATTGGGCCGGTGTCGCTACTAGGGAAGGTGAGGTGGTGCCGGCATGCATGTCCATGGGCTCGGTAGCGAGCCATATGGAGTCGATGCGAGACATCGCAGTAGGTCTCGCAGGAAAGCGGAACATCCCGCTGCACTTTCTGCCAGCCAACTGACCACGACTATGCCTTTTGAATGAAGCATTTTGATCCTGATCGTGGCAGGAGGGACTTGATGTACCGCTGCCGAAGGCGATGCCTTGCCTGGATGAAGGTTGTTTACCGCGCCAGACTGCGCATGCATCCGAATGGATCATTCCATGACACTTGCGTGAGGCTCTTCTGGGTGAGGGAGCTGAGTCAGGCTAGTCGTCCTCATTAGCTGCCGTTCACGTGTGCAGCTCTCGGCCAAAAGCAGGCGTTCACAGGTGTCCGCTTTAGGTTGAAAAAGATCATGGTACGACTTGGGGGTTTGACGCGTGGATAACGAGATATGTTTTTCCGGCGTTTCGTTTAGCTGTACCTCGACTTCCTTGAGCTCCTGCATTTTGGGTTTCAAGGCCGCGATCTTGTCATGGAGACGTTCGGCTTTGGCCTGGGCAATCAAAGGCTCCTGACGGTCTGCGGTATCAAGTACGGTCAGATAGCGATTGAAACTGGATTCAATTTCCTCCAATCGCCGTCGAAGCTTGGCACTGGTGAAATTCCGATCCCGATTGTTGACCGCCTTGAACTTGCCGCCATCGATGGCAGCGAGCGCTTCCGAGAAAATCCCAGTTGCTGGCACAGCACCACAAATTGACGGTAGACCCCGCGGATTGCCTTGCCATTGTCTTTGCGAAAATTGGCGATGGTTTTGAAGTCTGGCATCACGCGACCAGTCAACCACATCAACTCGATGTTGCGCTGGGCTTCTCGCTCCATTCGACGGTTTGATTGAATGCAGTTGAGGTAGCCGTAGAGGTAGATCTTCAGCAAGAGCGGGATGGTATGCAGGTCGCCCTGTATTGGCGGGAATGACGCCTTCAAAACCCCGCTTACCCAGGTCAAGTTCATCGACAAAAACGTCGACTACGCGCACCGGATTGGTATCGCTGACGTAGTCGTCGAGGCTTTCGGGAAGTAAGGTGCCTTGCCCTCGATGTTCGCCTTGGATAAAGCGCTTCATGGGCGATCCCTGCGATGAATTCCTCAGAAATCATCGCAATGGTTCACGAATGTGTTTTTAAACAATCTGGGCCGGAAAGCGACGGTTTAGTTGCGACCGTCGCTGGGGGATTTCACCTCCTACTGCTTACCTGCCTCTTTTATGTGGAGATAAGCCCGCTTAGTTGGCGGTCTTCAGTTGCACTTCGGCGGTCGAACTGGAGCGGGCGATCACAGTGAGGATCGACAGGGCGGCGATCACCAGCCCTGGTGACGTCGCCAGCAGCACGCCAGTGGTGCCCGCACCGGCAGCAAGGATTTGCCCTGCGGCCAAGGGGCCTGCCACCGAGCCCAAGCGGCCGATCGCCACGGCCGCGCCGACTCCGGTGGCGCGCACTGCGGTCGGGTAGGTCGGCGGCGCTAGGGCGTAGAGCACCAGTTGCGCAGCCATGACGAACAACCCGGCGGCAAACCCGGCGATCGCCATCGGCACGATACCGATCGACAGGCCGACCCCAGCCAGCGCCATCAGCAACCCGGCATACACGAACAGCACGACCTTGAGGCCGTTGCAACGATCCAGAAGCAGGCCGCCGAGCAGCGAGCCGAGGGCGCCACCAATGTTGAACAGCATCTGGATCATGCCCGCCTGGGGTTTGCTGAAGCCTTGTGCCAGCAGTAATGAAGGTAGCCAGTTGAGCAGCATGTACATCACGGTCAAGGTGAAGAAGTAACTCAGCCACAAGGCGAGGGTGTTGCGTGTGCGGCCTTCGCCGAACAGCGCCTGTGCTGTGGATGGCCGTAGGCTGTCAGTTGCTGAATGTTGCTGGCGGAAGGCAGTGGATTCGGGCAGCAGCAGGGCCATCAGCGGTACCACCAGCAAGGGCACCAGGCCGCCGATGATAAAGGTGGTTTGCCAGTGTTCACTGGAAAACATCGCCACCACCGCCGCGAGCGCTCCGCCCAGGGGCACGCCGCAGTACATGACACTGATGGCGGTGCCGCGGTTGCGTTCGCTCACGGCCTCGGCGCACAAGGCGATCAGGTTGGGCAGGGCGGCGCCCAGGCCCAAACCGGTCATGAAGCGCACCAGCAACAGGCTGGAGTAGCTCTCGACGTAGGCCGTGCACAGGGAAAACAGGCCGAACAGCAGCACGGCACCGACGAGGATTTTCTTGCGGCCGATGCGATCGGCGACCCAGCCGCCAAAAAATGCCCCGGGCAGCAGGCCGATGATCCCGGCGCTGAACACCCAGCCCATCATCTTCGGGTCCAGGGCAAAACTCTGGCGCAGCCCGGCGGCAGCGGTGCCGGCGGCCTGCAGATCGAAACCCTCGATTAGCGCAACGATAAAGCACAAAGCGATTGTCAGCGTCGAGCGACGCAAAGGGCTGTCCATGGGTGGAACCTCATTGTTGTTTTTGTTGTGGAGTCGAGCCGTCCCATCGCACGGGTACGCTGAAGATGGCTGCTGGCGAATAAGATAACAAAGATAACTAAAAAATGAACTGTCCATCGAAAATTGCAAAAAAACAGCAAATAAGGCTTATAAATCATCTACTAAGATCTAGATAAGGCAATCATATTAAAAATAGATAACAATATTAATGTTCGATTATCGATCAATCGCCATTGACAGGGGTCGTTGGCTGTTTCCATTCTCTGTCCGCGAAGCCGGCTGCACTGGGCTCTGCTGGCGGCACAAACAACAATAAAAAATGGAAATCGAACATGCCAAATCTCCCCACGCACGACGTTGCGACGGCGTCAGCCACCTGTGTGCCCGGTATCAACCGAGGGTTGGTCCTGGCGCTGCTCGGCTTGAGCGTTCTACCCACACAGCTTCGCGCCGGGGGCTTCATCGAAGACAGCCATGGCACCTTGACCCTACGTAATTACTACCTGGACCGCCAATACAAGGACGATGGCGCCAAGACCGCCGCCCAGGAGTGGGCCCAGGGTTTCATCATGAACATGGAGTCGGGGTTTACCCAAGGGCCGCTGGGTTTTGGCCTGGACGTTCGCGGGCTGCTGGGGGTCAAGCTCGACTCCGCGCCGGATCGCAGCGGCACCGAGTTGTTGCCGGTGTCGGCCAGCGACAATCGGGCGGCGGATGAGTACTCGCGCCTGGCCCCGACCGCCAAGCTGCGTTTTGCCCAGACCACGGTGAAGTCCGGGGACGTGTCGATCTTCTTGCCGTTTGCCTTTGCCAGCCCCTCGCGACTGCTGCCACAAACCTTTCGCGGCACCATCCTGAGCTCCAGGGACTTCGATGGGCTGACGCTGAACACCGGCTATATCGATCGCATCGACAAGCGCAATTCCACCAACTATGAGGCGATGACCATCGCGTCGCCCAACCGGCGTTTCAACGCCACTGCCACGACCTCGCACATGGCCTACCTGGGGGGTGATTACCAGGTCAGCAAGACGCTGAGCCTGCGTGCCTACCACGCAGAAGTGGCCGACTTGTACCAACAGCACACCTTTGCCTTGCTGCATGACCTGCCCCTGGGCGGTGGGACATTGACCAGTGACCTGCGCAGTTTTTTCAGTCGCGAGGATGGCAGCGCCAAGGGCGGTGAAGTGGACAATCGCAACGTCTCGGGGCTGTTCAGCTACCGTTACGGCGGACACAAGCTGGGCATCGGTTATATGCATTCCAGTGGCGAATCGGCGACGCCCTACATCTCCGGCACAGAGTTGATGGGCATGAGCGAGCTGACCATGGCGTCGGACTTTCTCAACGCCAAGGAGCGCACGTGGCAGGCCATCTATGACTATGACTTCGTCGCGTCCGGAGTGCCGGGGCTGAGGGGCCGGTTGCGTTATCTGCGCGGTGGCAATATCGAGCTGGCAGCCTTCAACGCAGAGGACCGCAAGGAGCGCGAGTTCCAGATGGAGCTGGGCTACGTGGTGCAGAGCGGTCCGCTGAAAAACGTCGCACTGGTGGCGCGCAAGGCGATCTACCGCAACGATTTCCCGAGCGGCGCGGCCTTCCGCGATGAAAACCAGACCCGCTTCCTGGTGACCTACACCTTGCCGATCTGGTAACCCCGCAGGCCTGCAGGCTTCTCACCGGCACGCCCCTTGGGGGCGTGCGTCACTCCTGATAAATCTTCTTCAGCAGTCGCAGCAGCTCTTCGCGTTCCTGATCGTCCAGTGCCGCGGTGGCGTCCAGGTCGCTTTGCGCGGCGATCTGGTTCAGTTCCTTGAGCAGGGTCTCGCCGGTCTTGCTGAGGAAGATCCCGTAGGAGCGCTTGTCCGGCTTGCAACGCACACGCACCGCCAGTGCACGGCTTTCCAGTTTATTGAGCAGCGGCACCACCTGGGGCGGCTCGATGGTCAGTGCCCGCGCCAGATCGGCCTGCATCAGGCCGGGGTTCTGGTTGATGATCGCCAGGGCCGAGAACTGCGCGGGTCGCAGATCGTGGGCCGAGAGGCGGCCGATCAGGTTCTGGAACAGTTTGAGTTGTGCGCGGCGCATGGCGTAGCCGATTAGGTCGTTCAACGCCGAAATGAGTGGTGCCTGCAGCTCGGCGTTGCTCGAGGGTGCCTCGATCGACTCGGCGAGGGGGGAGGGCTTGGCCATTGCAGGTGAGTCCTGGGGATTTTGAGTTAACAAGGCTATCTATTTTGCCGACGTTGGGCGGTGATTGCTACGGCCAATATCGGCGGCGTTCGGACAGTTGGGGCTCTGCGCAACGGGAAACCGGTTAATTTTATTAATGGTTAATTGACATAACTAATTTGCCGGTTTAATTTCCAGTCATCTTCACATCAAGAGCAAGAGAGCATCGTCATGAGCAATTACGAAGGTCGCTGGACAACGGTCAAAGTGGAAATCGAGGAAGGCATCGCGTGGGTCATTCTCAACCGCCCGGAAAAGCGCAACGCCATGAGCCCGACCCTGAACCGCGAGATGATCGATGTCCTGGAAACCCTCGAGCAGGACCCGGACGCCGGTGTCCTGGTGCTGACCGGTGCGGGCGAAGCTTGGACCGCGGGCATGGATCTCAAGGAGTACTTCCGCGAAGTGGACGCCGGCCCGGAGATCCTTCAGGAAAAAATCCGCCGCGAAGCCTCGCAATGGCAGTGGAAACTGTTGCGCATGTACGCCAAGCCGACCATTGCCATGGTCAACGGCTGGTGCTTCGGCGGTGGCTTCAGCCCCCTGGTGGCCTGCGACCTGGCGATCTGCGCCGACGAAGCAACCTTCGGTCTTTCGGAAATCAACTGGGGCATCCCGCCAGGCAACCTGGTGAGCAAGGCCATGGCCGACACCGTGGGCCATCGCCAGTCGCTGTACTACATCATGACCGGTAAGACCTTTGGCGGGCAGAAAGCCGCCGAGATGGGCCTGGTCAATGAAAGCGTACCGCTGGCGCAACTGCGTGAAGTCACTGTGGAGCTGGCGCGTAACCTGCTGGAGAAAAACCCGGTGGTGCTGCGTGCGGCCAAGCATGGTTTCAAACGTTGCCGCGAACTGACCTGGGAGCAGAACGAGGATTACCTGTACGCCAAGCTCGATCAGTCGCGCCTGCTCGACACCGAAGGCGGTCGTGAGCAGGGCATGAAACAATTCCTTGACGACAAGAGCATCAAGCCGGGCCTGCAAGCGTACAAACGCTGAGGTTCTGCGGTAAGTAGCCGGGCGCGGCTGCGCCCCGGTACTGCGTTTACACCGTTCTTATGCATTCCCGACAAAGACTATAAAGAGGAATCACCATGCTGGACGTGCCCCTGCTGATTGGCGGCCAGTCGTGCGCCGCCCGCGACGGTCGAACCTTCGAACGCCGTAACCCGGTGACCGGCGAGTTGGTGTCGCGGGTTGCCGCCGCCACCCTGGAAGATGCCGACGCTGCGGTGGCCGCTGCGCAGAAGGCGTTTCCCGCCTGGGCTGCCCTGGCCCCCAATGAACGCCGCACCCGGTTGCTCAAGGCGGCCGAGCAATTGCAGGCGCGCAGTGCCGAGTTCATCGAGGCGGCGGGCGAGACCGGCGCCATGGCCAACTGGTACGGGTTCAACGTGCGGCTGGCGGCCAACATGCTGCGGGAAGCGGCGTCGATGACCACGCAGATCAATGGCGAAGTCATCCCCTCGGATGTGCCTGGCAGTTTCGCCATGGCCCTGCGCCAACCCTGCGGCGTGGTGTTGGGCATCGCGCCCTGGAACGCCCCGGTGATTCTCGCCACCCGCGCTATCGCCATGCCATTGGCTTGCGGCAACACCGTGGTGCTCAAGGCCTCCGAGCTCAGTCCTGCGGTGCACCGCCTGATCGGTCAGGTGTTGCAGGACGCAGGCCTGGGCGATGGCGTGGTCAATGTCATCAGCAACGCACCTGAGGATGCCCCGGCGATTGTCGAGCGATTGATCGCCAACCCGGCGGTGCGCCGGGTCAATTTCACCGGCTCGACCCATGTCGGGCGCATCGTCGGCGAACTCTCGGCGCGCCACCTCAAGCCGGCGTTGCTGGAACTGGGCGGCAAGGCGCCGCTGCTGGTGCTCGACGATGCCGACCTGGATGCTGCGGTAGAGGCGGCCGCCTTTGGCGCCTACTTCAATCAGGGGCAGATTTGCATGTCCACCGAGCGTCTGATCGTCGATGCCAAGGTTGCCGACGCCTTTGTCGCGAAATTGGCGGCCAAGGTTGCAACGCTGCGCGCAGGGGACCCTGCGGACGCCGGTTCGGTGCTCGGTTCGCTAGTGGACGCCAGCGCCGGTATGCGCATTAAGGGATTGATCGACGACGCCTTGACCAAGGGCGCGCGACTGGTGGTTGGCGGGCAACTGGACGGCAGCATTTTACAGCCGACCCTGCTCGACGGCGTCAACGAGAGCATGCGCCTGTACCGCGAGGAATCCTTCGGTCCGGTCGCCGTGTTGCTGCGCGGTGAGGGGGATGAAGCGTTGTTGCACCTGGCCAACGACTCTGAGTTCGGTTTGTCTGCGGCGATTTTCAGTCGCGATACCGGGCGTGCCCTGGCTTTGGCCCAACGGGTCGAGTCAGGCATCTGTCATATCAATGGCCCGACCGTGCATGACGAGGCGCAAATGCCCTTCGGCGGGGTCAAGTCCAGCGGTTACGGTAGTTTTGGTGGCAAGGCATCCATTGAGCATTTCACTCAATTGCGTTGGGTCACCTTGCAGAATGGGCCGCGGCACTACCCGATCTGAACAGGCTTCGCCACGTCGGGCATCGACTTCCCTGAAAGCGAGTCGCCCGCGTGCAAGACCGAAATAACAATAACAAGGCTGCAGCCAACGGCTGCCACGCTATCGATGAGTCACCTGCGGGTGGCTCGGGTTCAGCGTGCCTCGACGGAGTACAAGCACTTGAGTTCCGAATTCAGTCTACAAGCCCATGCCCAGGCCAGCGCACCGCGCTATCGCCCCGTGTCCATCGGTTGCGCGGCGGTCGAGGTGACCGAGCAGCAGGGCGAACTGCACATGCGCTCCCTCGAGCCATTGGCCGAGATGCCCGTGCGCTTGCTCGACCGTCTGGTGCATTGGGCCCGGGTGCGTCCCGAGCAGACCTTTATCGCCGCCCGCCAGGACGACGGTGAATGGCATCGGGTGAGTTACGCGCAAATGCTCGACAGTGTCCGCGCAATCGCGCAAAACCTGCTGGGTTATGGCCTGTCGGCCGACAAGCCCCTGGTGCTGCTCTCGGGCAATGACATCGAGCATTTGCAAGTCGCCTTCGGCGCCATGTACGCGGGCATTCCCTACTGCCCGGTGTCGCCGGCCTATTCGCTGCTGTCCCAGGACTTCTCCAAGCTGCGCCACGTGTGCGACCTGCTGCAACCGGGCCTGGTGTTCGTCAGTGACGCCCCGGCGTACCAGCGCGCCATCGACGCCGTGCTGCCGGCCGATACGCCACTGATCAGCGTCCGTGGCGAGGCTGCGGGTCGTCGCCAGGCGAGCTTTGCCAGCCTGCTCGAACAACCGGGCGGCGCCGAGGCCGAAGCCGCTTTTGCCTCCACCGGCCCGGACAGCATCGCCAAGTTTCTGTTCACCTCCGGCTCGACCCGGCTGCCCAAGGCCGTGATCACCACCCAGCGCATGCTCTGCGCCAATCAGCAGATGTTGTTGCAGACGTTTCCGGTGTTCGGTGAAGAATCTCCGGTGCTGGTGGACTGGCTACCGTGGAACCACACGTTCGGCGGCAGCCATAACTTGGGCATCGTGCTCTACAACGGCGGCAGTTTTTACCTGGACGACGGCAAACCGACCGCCCAGGGATTTGCCCAGACCCTGCGCAACCTCAAGGAGGTCTCACCCACTGCATACCTGACTGTGCCCAAGGGCTGGGAAGAACTGGTCTCGGCCCTGGAACAGGACGCGCAGCTGCGGGAGTGTTTTTTCAAGCGCGTCAGCCTGTTTTTCTTCGCCGCTGCCGGGCTGTCGCAAAGCGTCTGGGATCGCCTGGACCGGGTCGCCGAACAACACTGCGGCGAACGTATCCGCATGATGGCAGGGCTGGGCATGACCGAGGCCGCGCCATCCTGCACCTTTACCACCGGACCCTTGTCGATGGCCGGTTACATCGGCCTGCCGGCGCCGGGTTGCGAGGTCCGCCTGGTGCCCAAGGACGGCAAGCTGGAAGGGCGTTTTCGTGGGCCGCACATCATGCCCGGTTACTGGCGCTTACCCCGGCAGACCGCCGAGGTGTTCGACGAACAGGGCTATTACTGTTCCGGTGATGCGCTCAAGCTTGCCGACCCGGATGACGCGCAACTGGGGCTGATGTTCGATGGGCGCATCGCCGAAGATTTCAAGCTGTCTTCCGGGGTGTTCGTCAGTGTCGGCCCGCTGCGCAATCGAGCAGTGCTGGAGGGCTCGCCCTATGTCCAGGACCTAGTGGTGACTGCACCGGATCGTGAATGCCTTGGCGCGTTGGTGTTCCCACGGATGTACGAATGCCGCCGACTGGCGGGGCTCGATGCCGGTGCCAGCGATGCCCAGGTGCTGGCCAGCGCGCCGGTGCGCCAGTTGTTCGCCGACTGGTTGCAGCGGCTCAATCGCGACGCCAGCGGCAACGCCAGTCGCCTGGAGTGGATCGCGTTGCTCGACGAGCCCGCGTCCATCGATCGTGGTGAAATCACCGACAAAGGCTCGATCAACCAGCGCGCTGTCCTGCAATGGCGTGCGGCCCAGGTCGAGGCGCTGTATCGCGGTGAAGACCCGTCGATCCTGCGCGCGGGGCCGCGGTCGTGAGTGGCCGGGGGCAATACTCGTCCTTCAATGATGTGGCGATTCTTGAAGCCGTGCGCACGCCCTGGGTCGACGTCGGCGGCGCGCTGGCCCAGGTATCGCCCATCGACCTGGGCATCAAGGTCGGTCGCGAAGTGTTGGCCCGTGCCGGGCTCGATCCGCGGGCAGTGGATACGGTGCTGGCCGGCTCCATGGCCCAGGCCAGCTTCGACGCCTACATGCTGCCACGCCATATCGGCCTCTACAGTGGGGTGCCGCAACAGGTGCCGGCCCTGGCGGTGCAGCGCATCTGCGCGACCGGTTTCGAGCTGTTGCGCCAGGCCGGCGAGCAGCTGCAAGGGGGCGCGCAACTGGCGCTGTGTGTGGGCGCCGAGTCCATGTCGCGCAATCCGATTGCCGCCTACACCCACCGGGGCGGGTTTCGCCTCGGGGCGCCGGTGGATTTCAAGGATTTTCTGTGGGAGGCGCTGTACGACCCGGCGCCGGGCCTGGACATGATCGCCACGGCGGAAAATCTCGCCAGGCGTCACGGCCTGAGCCGCGAAGCGGTGGACAGCTATGCCCTCGACAGTCACCAACGGGCACTGCAGGCGCAGACCAGCGGCTGGTTCAGCGATGAAATCGTCGCCGTGGGTCATGAGGTGTTTGGACTGGAGGGCTATCAGCCACGAGGTATAACCCTGCCGCGCCGATGTGAAGCGGTCACCGAGGACAGCCATCCCCGGCCCACCGATCTACCTGCGCTGGCCAGGCTGCAGGCGATTCACTCCGAGGGTGTGCAAACCGCCGGCAACAGCTGTGCGGTGGTGGACGGCGCAGCGGCCGCACTGGTCGGTCGAGCTTCGATGAGTGCGCGTCGGGTGCTGGCGCACCTGTTGGCCACTGCGGTGGTCGGTGTGGCACCGGAGTTCATGGGGATCGGCCCGGTGCCGGCGATCCAGTTGTTGCTGCAACGCAGTGGCCTGGCCCAGGACGATATCGCCCTGTTCGAAATCAACGAGGCCCAAGGCGCGCAGGTGCTGGCGGTGGCCCAGGCGCTGGAGCTGGACAGCCAGCGGCTTAACCGCCGGGGTGGTTCAATCGCGCTGGGGCATCCATTGGCCGCCACCGGCCTGCGTCTGGTGCTGACCTTGGCGCGGCAATTGCGCGAGCAACACCGGCGCTACGGCATCGCCGCCGCCTGTGTCGGCGGCGGGCAGGGCATGGCCGTGCTGATCGAGAACCCGGATTTTCGCGGCTGAACCCTGGCGGTGTTTTTTCCCTTTGAACGACACGAGGTTTGCCATGTGGCACTACCAGGCGCCGTTGCGCGACATGCAATTTATCTTTGAACATTGGCTGCAGGCTCCCCGGGCATGGAGTCAAATGTCTGCATTTGAGGCTCTGGACTTGCCGCTGGCACTCCAGGTGCTGGGAGAGGCCGGACGTTTCAGCTCGGATGTATTGGCGCCGCTCAATAGCAGCGGCGATCGCCAAGGTTGCCGCTTCGACAATGGCCGGGTCAGTACTCCGGATGGTTTTGTACAGGCTTATCGAGCTTTCGCCGAAGGTGGCTGGCCGGCATTGGCCTGTGATGAAGCCTTCGGTGGCCAGGGGCTGCCGCAACTGCTCGATGCCGCATTGCAGGAAATGCTATACGCCAGCAACCACGGTTGGGCCATGTACACGGGGATCGCCCATGGCGCTTACCTGTGCCTCAAGACCCACGCACCGCAGTGGATCAAGGACCGTTATCTGCCTCAGATCGTCAGTGGTGAGGCGCTGCCTACCATGTGCCTGACCGAACCCCAGGCTGGCAGCGACGTCGGCCTGCTGCGCTGCCGCGCCGAACCGCAGAGCGACGGCAGTTATCGGCTGAGCGGCTGCAAGCTATTCATTTCCGGAGGCGAACATGACTTGACCGAGGACATCCTGCATCTGGTGCTGGCCCGATTGCCCGGGGCGCCCACCGGTAGTCGTGGTGTTTCGCTGTTTCTGGTACCCAAACGCCTGGATGACGCTCATGCCAATGCGGTGCGCTGCGATGGTATCGAACACAAGATGGGCATCAAAGGCAGTGCCACCTGTTCGCTGGTCTTCGACGGCGCTCAGGGTTGGCTGATTGGCGAGGCGAATCGTGGTTTGGCCGCGATGTTCGTGATGATGAACTCGGCGCGATTGCATGTCGCCCTGCAGGGCCTGGGACATGCCGAGTCTGCGTGGCAGAACGCTTATGCGTATGGACTGGAGCGCAAACAAATGCGTGCGCCCAATCGCCCTGTCAGCGTTGCGGCCGAAGCTGTCGACCCCATTCACTATCATCCGGCCATGCGTCGCGTTTTGCTGGAGTTACAGGCCTACGCGGAGGGCATGAGAGCCGTCGGTTATTGGGCTGCACATTTGCTCGATCAGGCCGAACATGCCCCGGACCTGGTCACTCGGCAGGGTGCCTTGCAACTGGCGGAGCTCTTGACACCGGTGATCAAGGCTTTTTTCACCGAACAGGGTTTTCGTCTGGCCAGCAACGCCTTGCAGGTATTCGGTGGCTACGGTTACGTCACCGAATTTGCCATTGAGCAGACCCTGCGCGACAGCCGCATCGCAATGATTTATGAGGGTAGTAACGAAATTCAGGCCAATGATCTGCTGCTACGCAAAGTGCTGGGCGATGAAGGCCGCGCCTTCGGCCAATTGTTGGCGGTTATGCGCGAAGAAGCTGGGCAGACCTGCGAAACCGCCAGCTTTTGCGCTGAGCTGGTGCTGCTTTGCAATAAACTCGAGTGTTTGCAAATAGAGATACGTGACCTGGCCGTCGAGGAGGGCGAATACCCATATCGGGCTGCTGGCGATTTTCTGCGTTTGTGTGGCGTGGCCCTCTTGGCTTATTCCTGGTCTCGAGCGGCGCGTGTCTCTCGGTTGTTACCCGACAGCGATCCACTGCGCGCCAGTAAACTGGAAACAGCCGGTTTTTTCTTTGCCTACTTGCTGCCGGAAGCGGATTACCGGATCGCTGCCATTCGTGCGGCCAAGGCACCCCTGCCGTTTCTGAGGTGAGTTCAAGTTAGCGCCAGGAACGAGGGTGAGTTGCATCTACCCTCGCGTGACATCAACCGAAGAGCATATTCAAGTATTCGAAACAAAAGCTAAGACGCTGTTGGATCAAGCTAACGCTTATGGCGAGTTGTCCCGCTCTCTCGCACATGAAGACTGACCGCCACCTTGGTCCGAAGCACGTTATCCAGTGCAGAGCACTTGCGCTATGAAGCAGGGAGGGCAATTGCGTGACTGTCCACTATTGGCCGCTCTCTGCCGGTCACGTCTCCACGAATCTTGCTGGTCAATTACGGTGCACATGACTGGTCAGATCGAATGCAAATGGGGGCAAGTCGGTGCAGTTACCCAACTGTGATCTGAAAATGGCCGAGAGCAAAATTCTCATACTCTGAGGAATCCATTCAAAGCATGTGGTCAAGTCCCATGCAAACAGCTGGTCAAGTCCAATGCAAATGGGTGGTCATGTGCAATGCAAACGGGTGGTCAAGTAGGGTGCAATTTTGCATTTGTGGCGAGGGGGCTCATGGCAACAACTGTTTTTGCTGGAAGGCCTGATCCGCTGTTACCGCGATACAAGGCGATGTGGCCTGTTGCGCAGGCCAGAAATGATGCGTTGATTGTCAGGCCGTCATCGTGGGCAAGCCCACCCCTCAAGTCTAAACATACAAGCGGGCTTGCTCGCG
This sequence comes from Pseudomonas sp. B21-015, assembly GCF_024749285.1. Classification (NCBI taxonomy): domain Bacteria; kingdom Pseudomonadati; phylum Pseudomonadota; class Gammaproteobacteria; order Pseudomonadales; family Pseudomonadaceae; genus Pseudomonas; species Pseudomonas sp. B21-015. Next base: position 3,717,962 of record NZ_CP087196.1, on the reverse strand, counting down.
AAGAACCATGACGCGGTCTGTCAGGCGTTCGGCAGATCAGTGAACAAAGGAATGCGCCCATTCAGGGAAGTGCGGTAGTGCCAGGTCAACCGGCCCAAATCAGGTTTCATCGCCAGGATCTCAACCAGCGTCGCGCGGGCAATGCTCAAGGCCAACACCTGCCCCGGACATTGATGACGGCCCGTGCCGAAAGTGAGGCTGCGACGGTTCGGACGGTCGAGCAGAAACGCATCGGGATCGTCATTAAGCTGCGGATCGCGATTGGCCGAGGCCAGCAGCACCAGAATAACGTCGCCGGGGTTCAGGCCTATGCCGTCGATTTCGCACGGTGCGGCGACGAAGCGGCGGGTGTTTTGTACCGACGGTTCGAAGCGCTGAACTTCAGCGATCAGGTCGTCAACGTGAGTCGAATCGAACGGTGGGTTTCGTCTAAACGCCAATAATGCATTACCGATCAGCCCGGCGGTGGCTTCATAGGTCTGGGAGAACAAACCGATCAGGTTGGCGATCAAGGTTTCAGGGTCGGTCGATGTCGCCGCGAAGCGCTGCCGAATACCGGCGAGCAGGGCGCTGCGGTTGCTCGGGTCGTCCAGAAGCTCGATGACGTAACCCTTCAGCAGTTCCGCCGCGACATGGGCGGCTTCCAGTTGCGCCTGATCGCTGAGGGGCGACAGGCAGGCGACGAAGTCCGCTGTCAGCTCGCTGATGGCCCGGCCCTGAGCCGGAGAAAACCCCAGCAACGCCGCCACCACACAGACCGGCCCGCGAAACATCGCTGCGTACAACCCGTCGGCGCCGGGGGTGATCAAGCGAGCGCCGACCAATGCGTTAACCTCGTTCACATCAATCAACGCCAGCCCTGGCTCAATCGCCGCCCTCGGGCAGCGCTGCCGCTCGCCTTCATTCATCCGCATCAACTGACTGAACACTTTTCCGGCCATACCTTGAGCAATCAATCGGGGCACCGGCTCATGGGCCGGCCGCACATGACAGTCCGGATGCGCCAGCACGGCGGCAACGGCTCGGGCGCTGCTGGCCACCCACAGTTTCAGTCCTTGATGAAAAACCAATCCACCCTCGGTACGCAATTGTGCGTAGTAGGGGTAGGGATCGGCATGAGTCGCAGCGATGATCGGGTCCATGGGTCGCAGCCTTATCGGTGGTTGGAAAGTGTTGCTACTATCTCCAGTCCGAGAGGGCCTTGATTCGTCCGGGAGCGAAATATGAACGCAGAACAACACGACATCGGCGTCTCTCAAGTGGCCGCAGCGATTGCCGAGCCTGCGCGGACGAAAATCCTCTGCTCGCTGATGGACGGTCACGCCCGCACCAGCACCGAGCTGGCGGCGGTTGCCGAAGTCAGCGCCTCGACTGCCAGCGCGCACTTGGCAAAACTCAAGGAGTTGGCGTTGGTGCGTTTGCACGTTCAGGGTCGTCACCGCTATTACAGCCTCGCGGACAAACGTGTGGCCCAGGCACTCGAAGCACTGATGGTGATCGGCCAGAACGCCGCGCCAACATTCAACCCGCGCACCCCGGACCGTCTGCAATTCGCCCGCACCTGCTACGACCACATGGCCGGTACGTTGGCAGTGGTGCTGCATGACCGGATGATCGACGCGGGGTGGTTACTGCAAACCGATGAGCAGGTTTATCGACTGAGCGACAGCGGTGAAGCGTTGTTTGACGGGTTGGGCATCGACGTCAAAGACCTCGGCACTTTGCGCCGCCGCTTCGCCTGCCCGTGCCTGGACTGGAGCATGCGCCGACCGCACCTGGGCGGTGCCTTGGGCGCGGCGTTGCTGCAAACGGCGATCAAGCGCAAATGGGTGACGCAGGACCTGGACAGTCGGGCACTGGCGTTAACTGCGGTGGGGCGCAAGGAACTCAGTGGCCGGTTCGCCGTTGAGTTGCCGGATCAGGTGACGACCGCAGAACCCGTGCCCACCGAGAACAGGCGCCGCTCGATCGCAAGGCCCGTGGCTTAGCGACTGGCCGAGGCCATGAGCACGCCAAAGCCTGCGAAGGTCACGCCCGAAACTTTCGCGGCCAGCCAGGAACCCTTGGGGCTCGACAACCAGCCTTTGGCGGCATTGGCGAGCAAGGCATAGCTGCCATGCACCAGGATCACCAGAATGGCGTAAGAGGCGACCAGTTTGAAGAACTGGGTGTAGAAATGCGCCGAAGTGTCGATGAATTGCGGGAACACCGCGAGAAAGAAAAACACCGCCTTGGGGTTCAGAAACTGTAACGAAGCCGCTTCAAGGAAGCGATAGCCGGGGCTTGAGGGCCGCGTTTCAAGCAGCGCGCTGAAGCGATCCGAGCGCCAGCTTTTGTAGCCCAGGTACAACAAATAGGCTGCTCCTGCGTATTTCAATGCGGTAAAGGCGTTCGCGGAGGTGCTGAGTATCAGGCCGACACTGGTGGCGCTGACGGCGGCGACGACAAACGCCCCTGACGCAATCCCCAGAATCCCCGGCACCGCTCCCGTCCAACCGTGGCGCACCGCGTTGGACAGGGTCAGGACCACGCCAGGCCCCGGGCTCAAAATGGTCAGGGTGGCGAAAAGTATAAAGAGTCCGTAGCTATTCATGTCTTGCTCCGTCAGGTGCCGTTGGCTGCGTGCTGGCAGATTGGCGTGACGACGGTGGCGTGACAAACGCTTTAATTAAAGCGTATAGGTGACTAAATTAGACGCATGATAAATCAACTACCGCCGCTTAATGCTGTTCGCGCCTTCGCCGTTGCTGCTCGTCATCAGAGCTTCAGCCTGGCGGCCGAAGAGCTGCATGTCAGCCACAGTGCTGTTAGCCGGCACATCAAATTGCTCGAGGAGTACCTGGGTGTGCTGCTGTTCGAGCGGCGTATCCGTCAATCGGTGCTGACGCCGGCCGGCCAGCGTTTTTATGAGCAGGTCAGCGCCGGGTTGTCGCAGATCGCCAACGCCGCCGCTGCGCTCAAGCAACATGCCTCGCGGCCTACCGTGAAGATCAATGTCCGTCCATCCTTTGCCATGCTTTGGCTGACGCCCAGGCTGGCGGATTTCATTGCGCAGCACCCAGACATCAAGCCGCAGGTGATCACCCAAACCCAGGCACCCGATCAGGCACGCGACGGCTTCGATATCGTCATTCGCCGTGGTCGTGACGACTGGGAACCGGCGATTGAGGCGCGAGCGCTCTTCGAAGACGAACTAGTGCTGGTCGCGGCGCCATCGCTGATCGAGCGCCTGCCACTTGAAGACCTCACTTCGCTGAGCCGGCACACGTTACTGACCGCCAAGGCGCGTCGCGAAGACTGGCACAATTGGGCCATGCACTTTGGTCAAAGCCAGCCAGCCGCTCAGAAAACCCGGCAGTTTGATCACATGCACCTGGCGCTTCAGGCCGCCGTGGATGGACAGGGCATCGCCCTGTGCCCGACCTCGTTGCTGGGCACCCACATTTCGAGCGGACGCCTGATCTGCCCGTTGCCCGAGTTGCGTATGCCGTTGCCGCGTTATTACTACGGTGTTGCGCCGGACGTGACGGCGCAGACACAGGTGTTCGTGGAGTGGTTGTTTGCCCATATTGCTCAGGACGAGCTGCGTTGGCAAACACCTCGTGCCGTGACTGTTACGCCCTGAAATCCCAGACGATCTCCACCACCCGCACCGCCAGCACCAGGTAAACCAGACACAGGATGATCTGGAACGCCGTGTGATACGGCAACCTGGACAGCCGGCGCAGGCCGTCGCTGATGTTGAGCAGCATCAGCAGTGCCGACGTTGCAATCAACCCCCAGCCGGCGAGGCTTGAGGCGAGCAATCCCATAAACAGCTGATGGCCGCTTTGCAACGCGTTGGTGCCCGCCGCGAACAGCAGGGCGCACACCAGCAGGTTCTTGATGTTGTCGAACACTTGCGTGGTGAAGTCGGTGTCCAGCAAGGCCAGATACTTCCGCCAGAGTTTGCCCATGGTTGTGGTGGCACCTGTTGATGGCTGTTGCACGTGGCAAGTCTAGTGACGTTTTGTGCGAAACGCGGACGAAAAAAAGCCCGGCCTTCAACGTGAAGGCCGGGCTTTTGTGTTCACACGGACAGTCGCGTCAAATCAAACCTTGACGATCCAGCCCGCTGGCGCTTCGACGTCGCCGGTCTGTACACCGGTCAGCTCTTTGTAGAGCTTCTGGGTGACTGGGCCGACTTCGGTTTCGCTATGGAACACGTGCAGCTTGTCGTTGTAGCTGATGCCGCCGATCGGGGTGATCACCGCAGCGGTACCGCAAGCGCCGGCTTCCTTGAAGTCGGACAGCTTGTCGATGAACACGTCACCTTCAACCACTTCCAGGCCCAGACGGGTTTTGGCCAGCTCGATCAACGACAGACGGGTGATGCCCGGCAACACCGAAGGGGAATTCGGGGTGACGAACTTGTTGTCGTGGGTGATCCCGAAGAAGTTGGCCGAGCCGACTTCTTCGATTTTGGTGTGGGTCAGCGGGTCCAGGTAGATGCAGTCGGCGAAATGCGCCTTCTTGGCCTGGGAGCCCGGCATCAGGCTGGCGGCGTAGTTGCCACCGACCTTGGCCGCGCCGGTGCCTTGTGGGGCGGCGCGGTCGTAGCTGGAGATCAGGAAGTTGTGCGGGGTCAGGCCGCCCTTGAAGTAGGCGCCGACCGGGATGGCGAAGATCGAGAAGATGAACTCGGGTGCGGTACGCACGCCGATGTTGTCACCCACGCCGATCACGAACGGGCGCAGGTACAGCGCGCCGCCGGTGCCGTAAGGCGGGATGAAACGCTCGTTGGCGCGCACCACTTCCTTGCACGCTTCGACGAACTGCTCGGTGGACACCTGCGGCATCAGCAGGCGCGCGCAGCTGCGTTGCATGCGTGCGGCGTTCTGGTCCGGGCGGAACAGGTTGATCGAACCGTCCTTGCAGCGGTAGGCCTTCAGGCCCTCGAAGCACTGCTGGCCATAGTGAAGGGCAGTGGAGCCTTCGCTGATGTGCAGCACGTTGTCAGAGGTTAAGGTGCCTTTGTCCCACTCGCCATTACGCCAGTGCGACAGATAGCGCTTGTCTGTCTTGATGTAGTCAAAACCCAGCTTGTCCCAATTGATGCTTTCGTTACCCATGACACCCTCTATCACTTAACAACCGTCGAAACGGTTCAAGGCTTCTGACATTTTTCTGGATGGGGACAACAATACTTCATTCCGGACCCATTTCGCAGCCCGGAATGCGATCTCTCTCGCACTGATCGTTCCCACGCAGAGCGTGGGAACGATCACTCAGGTCCAGGTTACAGATGCAGCGCGTGACCAAGAGCACGCAACGCCGCTTCTTGCACTGCCTCACCGAGCGTCGGATGCGCATGGATAGTGCCGGCGATGTCTTCCAGCCGGGCGCCCATTTCCAGGCTTTGACCGAACGCCGTCGACAACTCAGACACGCCCACACCGACCGCTTGCCAGCCAACAATCACATGATTGTCTCGCCGCGCCACGACCCGCACGAAGCCGCTTTTCGACTCCAGCGTCATCGCCCGGCCATTGGCGGCGAACGGGAAGCTGGACACGATGCAGTCCAGCCCCGCAGCCTTGGCCTCGTCCGGGGTCTTGCCGACCACCACCAGTTCCGGGTCGGTGAAGCACACGGCGGCGATGGCGGTCGGGTTGAATTCGCGGTGTTTGCCGCTGATCAGTTCGGCAACCATCTCACCCTGAGCCATGGCCCGGTGGGCGAGCATCGGTTCGCCGCTCAGGTCGCCGATGGCGTAGACGTTGCGCATACTGGTCTGGCAGCGGTTGTCGATCTTGATCGCCGAACCGTTCATGTCCAGGTTCAAGGCCTCGAGATTCCAGCCCTGAGTGTTGGGTTTGCGACCGACGGCCACCAGCACCTGATCGGTTGCAAGATTCAGGATGTCACCGCTCGGATCACGAACTTGCAGAGTATTTTTTTGTGAATCAAAGCCTTCAACGCTGTGCTTCAAGTAAAGCTTCACGTCGAGTTGCTTGAGTGCTTCGTGCACTGGATGGGTCAGTTCGGCATCGTAAGCCGGCAGAATACGATCCTGCGCCTCGACCACGCTGACCTCGGCGCCGAGCTTACGATAAGCAATCCCCAGCTCCAGACCGATGTAACCGCCACCGACCACGACCAGTCGTTTCGGCACACTTTTCGGCGCCAGGGCTTCGGTGGAGGAGATGATCGGCCCGCCAATCGGCAGCATCGGCAGGTTCACGCTTTTTGAACCGGTGGCCAGCACCAGGTGCTCGCACTGAATGCGCGTATCGCCCACTTCGACGGTTTTGCCGTCGATCACCTTGGCCCAGCCTTGAATGACCTGGACCTTGTGCTTCTTTAATAGCGCCGAGACGCCGGTGGTCAGGCGATCAACAATGCCGTCCTTCCACTCGACGCTCTTGCCGATGTCCAGGGTTGGCGCCGACACGCTGATGCCCAGCGCCGAGTACTGGCTGTGGTGCTGTGTCTGATGGAACTGTTCGGCGACGTGAATCAATGCCTTCGACGGAATGCAGCCGATGTTCAGGCAGGTGCCACCCAACGATTCGCCTTCCACCAGAATGGTTGAAATGCCCAGTTGACCAGCACGGATCGCCGTTACATAGCCACCAGGGCCGCCGCCGATGATCAGCAGCGTGGTGTTCAAATTCTGCATGTCCGCTCCATTAATAATCAGTCCACAAACAAGGTTGCGGGTTGTTCGAGCAGGCTGCGCACGGCCTGGATGAATTGCGCCGCGTCCATGCCATCGACCACGCGGTGATCGAAGGAGCTGGAGAGGTTCATCATCTTGCGGATCACGATCTGGCCTTTGACGACCATCGGCCGTTCGACGATTTTGTTCACGCCGACGATCGCCACTTCCGGCAGGTTCAGCACTGGGGTGCTGACGATGCCGCCCAAGGCGCCGAGGCTGGTCAGGGTGATGGTCGAACCGGACAGCTCATCGCGGCTGGCCTTGCCAGTGCGCGCGGCGGTTGCCAAACGGGAGATTTCCGCAGCGCTGTCCCACAGGCTGCGGGTTTCGGCATGACGCACAACCGGCACCATCAAACCGATGTCGGCTTGCGTGGCGACGCCCACATGCACCGCGCCGAGGCGGGTGATGACTTGTGCTTCGTCGTCGTAACGGGCGTTGATCTGTGGGAAGTCGCGCAGGGCCACTACCAGCGCGCGGACCAGAAACGGCAGCAAGGTCAGCTTGCCGCGGGTCGCACCGTGTTTTTCGTTCAGGTGTGCGCGCAGTTCTTCTACGGCAGTGACGTCGATTTCTTCGACGTAGCTGAAGTGGGCGGCCCGCTGGGTGGCGTCCTGCATGCGCTGAGCGATCTTGCGGCGCATGCCGATCACCGGGATTTGCTCTTCGTCGTTGCGCTGGGCGTAAGCGGCGGTGACGGTCGATGCGTTCGACTGACCCTGAGCCAGATAAGCTTCGAGGTCTTCGTGCAGAATCCGCCCGGCGGGGCCGGTGCCACGCACCAGACGCAATTGAATGCCGAGGTCCAGTGCATGCTTGCGCACCGCCGGGGAGGCCAGCGGACGCTCATCGGCCGCGCGGGCAACCATCGGGCCTTGGCAAGTGGCCGGGCGCGGCGCGGCGGCAGCGACAGGTTTGCTTTCAACCACGGCGTCAACTTTAGGCGCCGCAACCGGTGCTTCTTTAGCTGCGACAGGTTGAGCCGACTCTTTAACGTTGCCCGCGCCTTCGACTTCAATGCTGATCAGCACACTGCCGACCGCCATGACTTCGCCCGGCTGGCCGCCCAGCGCAATGACTTTGCCATGCACCGGCGAAGGGATGTCGACCATCGCCTTGTCGGTCATGACATCGGCCAGCACCTGATCTTCGACGACCATGTCGCCGACTTTGACGTGCCACACCGACAGTTCAACTTCTGCAATGCCTTCGCCAATGTCCGGCATCTTGATAACGTGCGTGCCCATTCAGACCTCCATAACCCGATGCAAAGCCGCGCCCACACGGGACGGGCCAGGGAAATACGCCCACTCCTGCGCGTGCGGGTAGGGAGTGTCCCAACCGGTGACGCGCTCGATCGGCGCTTCCAGGTAGTGGAAGCAATGCTCTTGCACCAAAGCGACCAGTTCGGCGCCAAAGCCGCAGGTACGGGTCGCTTCGTGAACAACCACGCAACGTCCGGTTTTCTTCACCGATTTGACGATGGTGTCCAGGTCCAGCGGCCACAGGCTGCGCAGGTCGATGACTTCTGCATCGATACCGGTTTCTTCAGCGGCGACTTGTGACACATAAACCGTGGTGCCGTAGGTCAGGATGGTCACGTCCTTGCCCGGACGCGCGATGGCGGCGACGTCCAGCGGCACGGTGTAGTAGCCGTCCGGCACTTGTGCGGCCGGATGTTTCGACCACGGGGTTACCGGACGGTCGTGGTGGCCATCGAACGGGCCGTTGTACAGGCGTTTTGGTTCGAGGAAGATCACCGGGTCATCGTTTTCGATGGAGGCGATCAGCAGGCCTTTGGCGTCGTAAGGGTTGGACGGCATGACGGTACGCAAACCGCAGACCTGGGTGAACATCGCCTCGATGCTCTGGCTGTGGGTCTGACCGCCATAGATGCCGCCGCCGCACGGCATGCGCAGGGTCATCGGCGCGGTGAACTCGCCGGCGGAGCGATAGCGCAGGCGGGCGGCTTCGGAAATGATCTGGTCCGAGGCCGGATAGACGTAATCGGCGAACTGAATCTCGGCCACCGGCCGCAAACCGTAAGCGCCCATGCCCACGGCGACGCCGACGATCCCGCTTTCGGAGATTGGCGCGTCGAATACGCGGGAGGTGCCGTACTTGTTCTGCAGGCCTTCGGTGCAACGGAACACGCCGCCGAAATAGCCCACGTCCTGGCCGAACACCACGACGTTGTCGTCACGCTCAAGCATCACATCCATGGCCGAGCGCAGGGCCTGGATCATGGTCATGGTGGTCGTGGTCATGGCGGTTTCCAACTGAATATTATTGTTGTGATCGTTCATGTCAGATCCCCAACTCTTGACGCTGGCGCTTCAAGTGCTCCGGCATCTCTTTGTAGACGTCTTCGAACATGGTCGCGGCGCTCGGAATCTGGCCGCCGGCGAGGGTGCCGTACTGCTCGGCTTCTTTCTGCGCAGCGATCACTTCGGCTTCCAGTTCGGCGCTGACGGCGACGTGTTCCTCTTCGGACCACTGACCGATTTTGATCAGGTGCTGCTTGAGTCGCGCAATCGGGTCGCCCAACGGGAAGTGGCTCCAGTCGTCGGCAGGACGGTATTTGGATGGATCATCAGACGTCGAGTGCGGGCCGGCGCGGTAGGTGACCCATTCGATCATGGTCGGGCCGAGGTTGCGGCGTGCGCGTTCGGCGGCCCAGGCAGAGGCGGCGTACACCGCGACAAAATCGTTGCCATCGACCCGCAGGGAGGCGATGCCGCAACCGACGCCGCGTCCGGCGAAGGTCGTGGCTTCACCGCCGGCAATCGCCTGGAAGGTCGAGATTGCCCACTGGTTGTTGACCACGTTGAGGATCACCGGCGCACGGTACACATGGGCGAAGGTGAGGGCGGTGTGGAAGTCCGATTCAGCGGTGGCGCCGTCGCCGATCCAGGCCGAGGCGATTTTGGTGTCGCCCTTGATCGCCGAGGCCATGCCCCAGCCCACGCCCTGAACGAATTGGGTGGCGAGGTTGCCGGAAATGGTGAAGAAGCCGGCATCCTTGACCGAGTACATGATCGGCAGCTGACGGCCCTTGAGCGGATCGCGCTCGTTGGACAGCAGTTGGCAGATCAGGTCCACCAGCGGTACTTCGCGGGCCATCAGGATGCTTTGTTGACGGTAGGTGGGGAAGCACATGTCGTCGATATTCAAGGCCAGGGCCTGAGCGCTGCCGATGGCTTCTTCGCCAAGGCTCTGCATGTAGAACGACATTTTTTTCTGACGCTGGGCGACCACCATGCGGTTGTCGAAAATCCGCGTCTTGAGCATGGCGCGCATGCCTTTACGCAGGATCTCGACGGGTACGCCCTCAGCCCATGGGCCCAGGGCATTGCCCTGGTCGTCGAGCACGCGAATCAGGCCCTTGGCCAGGTCGGCGGTGTCGGCCGGTTCAACGTCGATTGGGGGTTTGCGCACCAGGCCTGCGTCGGTCAGATGCAGGTAGGAGAAGTCGGTTTTGCAGCCGGGGCGGCCCGATGGTTCGGGAACGTGCAGGCGCAGCGGTTCGTACGCTTGGTTCATGGCTTCTACGCTCGATCTTGTGAATTTCTTGTAGTGAGCTGGCAGTCATTCTTCGGTAAAAGAAATCTTGTCCTACAACAATCATAGGCCGGGCCAAGAAGAATATTTCTCTGTGTTTCGTTGCGCTGGAGATCATTTGAGGATAAAAAATCTGCATAAACATAAAAAACAGGTGGTTTTGTCTCATGCGCAAACTGGACCGTACCGACATCGGCATTCTCAACAGCCTTCAGGAGAACGCGCGCATCACCAACGCCGACCTCGCGCGCTCGGTGAACCTGTCGCCGACGCCGTGCTTCAATCGGGTCAAGGCGATGGAAGAATTAGGGCTGATTCGTGAGCAAGTGACCCTGCTGGATGCCGACCTGCTGGGGCTGCATGTGAATGTGTTCATTCACGTCAGCCTGGAGAAACAGGTGGAGGAGGCGTTGCAGCATTTCGAAGAGGCGATCTCGGATCGCCCGGAAGTGATGGAGTGCTATTTGATGGCCGGCGACCCGGACTATCTGATCCGCGTGCTAGTGCCGACCATTCAGTCGCTGGAGCGCTTCATGATGGACTTTCTGACCAAGGTGCCGGGGGTGGCGAACATTCGTTCGAGCTTTGCGCTCAAGCAGGTGCGGTATAAGACGGCGTTGCCGTTGCCGGCGAATGGATTGACGTTGGCCAACTGAATGATCGTTCCCACGCTCCGCGTGGGAATGCCGCCAGGGACGCTCCGCGTGGGAATGCCGCCAGGGACGCTCCGCGTTCCGCTTCCGGATGTGACGCAGAGCGTCACGGGATGCATTCCCACGCAGAGCGTGGGAACGATCGAGGGTCAGAGTTGATTCAGGGGGATCTTCAGGTACGTCACGCCATTGTCTTCCGCCGGCGGCAGATTCCCCGCCCGCACATTCACCTGAATCGCCGGTAACAACAACGTCGGCATGCCCAACCCGGCATCGCGTCGGGTGCGCATGGCGACGAAGGTGGCTTCGTCGATACCATCGTGAATATGAATGTTGCTTTTGCGCTGTTCACCCACCGTGCTCTGGCATTGTGGAGCGCGGCCCGTGGGCGGGTAATCGTGGCACACGTAAAGCCGCACGCTGGCGGGGAAGGCCAGCAGTTTGCGGATCGAGGCAAACATCTGGTTGGCGTTGCCACCAGGAAAGTCGCAGCGCGCAGTGCCGACGTCCGGCATGAACAACGTATCGCCCACCAGAATCACATCGCCGTCGATCAAATAAGCCATGTCCGCCGGGGTATGACCGGGAACGTGCAGGGCCGTGGCCTTGAGGTTGCCAATGCGAAATGACTCGTCCGGCGCGAACAGGTGATCGAACTGCGAACCATCGACCCTGAATCCCGGTTCAAGATTGAACAGCGTCTTGAACACCCCCTGAACCTTGCTGATCGACTGACCAATCGCAATCTTGCCCCCCAGTTCCCGACGCAGATACGGCGCGGCCGACAGGTGGTCGGCATGGGCGTGGGTCTCCAGCAGCCATTGCACGTCAAGCTGGTGTTCGCGCACGAAGGCGATGATCTTGTCGGCCTGCACAGTCGCGGTGCGCCCGGCGGCGGGGTCGTAATCCAGCACCGGATCGACAATCGCGCAGTGCCCGCCAGCGTGCTCGTAGATTACGTAGCTGTAGGTCGACGAGACGGGGTCGAGGAAGGCTTCAATCAACGCAGGCATGGTGGCCGTTTCTTCTTGGATAAGTCTTGAGGGTAGTTTCATTTTCCCTGGGTTGACCAGTCCCGCATCAATTCAATTAATGAAAAAAACTGTGTGGGCTCTATCCTGTCACTCAATCGATACCGGGCGTTCCCGGCTTTTTTGGATCACGAGTGTTCTATGTTGCTGGCAAGTTTTTTTGGCCTGGTCATGGGCCTGGTGCTCGGTTTGACCGGTGCTGGTGGCGGTATTCTTGCGGTGCCGGCCCTGGTGCTGGGGCTGGGTTTGACCATGACTCAGGCAGCGCCGGTGGCGCTGTTTGCGGTGGGCAGTGCGGCGGCGATCGGTGCGATCGACGGTTTGCGCCATGGCCTGGTGCGCTATCGCGCGGCGTTGTTGATTGCTTTGCTCGGCGCGGTGTTTTCGCCGGTGGGCATCTACTTCGCCCATCAGTTGCCGGAAAAGAGCCTGATGGTTTTGTTCAGTCTGCTGATGGTCATGGTGGCCTGGCGGATGCTGCGCCGGGAAAAGCACGACGACGGCCCGAGCGATCACGGCCACGCCAACTGGGGCCAGAAGAATTGCATGCTCGATCAGCAGACCGGGCGCTTTTCCTGGACCGCCAAATGCACCGCCACCCTGGCGGCACTCGGCGCGGTGACCGGCGTGGTGTCGGGGCTACTTGGGGTCGGTGGCGGCTTTCTGATTGTGCCGGCGTTCAAGCAGCTGACCGATGTGCAGATGCGTGGGATTGTGGCCACGTCGTTGATGGTGATCAGTCTGATTTCGGTGATCGGCGTGATCGGCGCGTTTCACGCCGGGGTGCGGATCGATGGTTTGGGCGGGTCATTCATTGTCGCCAGCATCGTCGGGATGATCTTCGGTCGGAAGCTCTGCGCGTGGGTGCCGGCCCGAGGGTTGCAGATGGGCTTTGCCAGCGTCTGCGTGGTGATCGCCGTCTACATGCTGTTTAGAGCGGTGGCCTAGCAGACACCGGTTCCTGTGGACGCCAGTCTGCTTCACAGGCTTACACCCTAAGTTTCGGGCCTCGTCAACGGCCGGTCTTACACCGAATTTGCCGCGCGTCACCGGCCAACTCAAAGTACCTGACAACCGCCCCCAAGGCAGCGTATGACGCCGCCGGTCAGCTTTCGATAATCGCCTCCGACATCAAGTCCCCCGTTGCGGAGCGCGTCATGCACAACAATAAGAACTTCAAGCGTCGTTTCTTGCCGGCCTTCATCGCCAGCCTGTCGTCCCTGGGCCTGAGCTCAATGGCCGAGGCCGAGATCATGCTGTACGACAAGGACCAGACCACGTTCTCCACGGATGGCTACATCAACGCCTTCTACGTGAACAGCGACGTGGACCGGGCTGGCGAGCAGTATGACCGGCGCCAGGCGCGGGTGAAGATGGGGTTTGTGCCCAACTACCTGGGCTTCAACATGGGCAAGCAGGTCGATGACCTCAAGCTCGGCGCCCGCGCCTCGTTCTGGGTGACCATCAACGACAGCGAAACCAACGGCACCGACACGGCCATCGACGTGCGGCAGTTCTACGGCACGGTGGCCAATCCAGAGTGGGGCGAGGTGCTGATCGGCAAGGACTTAGGCCTGTTTGCCCGCTTCAACATCCTGCTCGACGAACTGCTGGCCGGTTATGGTCAGGTCAGCGATACGTTGGGCCTGGTGGACGGCGGCGGGGTGTCGTTCGGCAACATCGGCAGCGGTTATCCGTACCCGTTCCCGACGTCGCAGATTACCTATCGCACCCCGATGATGGACGGCTTGCGGGTGGCGGTGGGGATCATGGACCCGGTCGACACCAACGACAGCAGCGCGACCGGCAAGGCATACCGGAACATCATTGTTGACTGGAGGGCCGCTTTCGCGAGCAAGCCCGCACACATTGGATTTGTGTTCAGGCAGTGATCATCGGGGGCAGGGTGCCCAGTAGCGAAACCGCCGCCACCGCGCCAATCCCCAGCAACCACTCCAGCATGACGCTGGCACGCAACTGTCCCAGGCGCTGCTGGCAATCCTTGACCCGCAGCCAATTGAACAGCGCCAACCCCAGCATCCCGATCACCAGCACAACCTTGATCAACAGGATCAGCGCAAACCCGGACAGCAACGGCGTCGGCCAGAACACGCCGGTCAACACCCGCACGTTGATCAGGCCGGTCATCACCAACCCCGCCACCAACGCGTAACCGATCCCGCTGAAGCGTTGCAGTATCGCGCTCAAGGGATGATCGTCTGGTTGGCGCAAGATCATCACCAGCAACATCAACCCACCAAGCCAGGCACCGACGCAGGCCAGGTGAATAATCTGGTTGAGGATCAACAGTTGGCCTTGCAGGCCATCGAGCATGGCGCCATGACCGACCGGGGCCAGGGTTGCCAGCAGCAGGCTGGAAAGGCCGATGCGCAAGGGCACGCTGGAGTGCCAGGGCGTCAGCAGCAGAACCATGAGCAACAGATTGAGCAGCAGATGCCAGCGCCAGACCTGGCCGAAAAAAGTATTGCCCAGCACCAGGCCAAGCGTCTCCGGATCGAATGCCGCGCCTGGGGAGTCGGCCATGCTGGCGGTGATCAGCAACAACCAGCCAGCGCCGCTGAGCAACGCCACCGCGCTGAGCCAGCGGGTCACTCGCGCCAGCGACGGATCCAGCCACGCTGTTTCACGGCCCAGCAGTAAAGGCCTGAACACCCAGGCTCCGAACAGCATCAGCACCACGGTGAAATGCAGAAAGCGGCACAGCACCAACGCATCGGTCATGAATTACTGACCGACCTTGAAGCGATAGGCGCCTTCACTCTTATGGGTGTCGACCGACACGGCATGCCATTCGACTTTGTAGTCGCCGGCGGCCAACGGCGCGGCCGGGGTGACGATCAGGGTTTTCTTGTCGCTGCCTTCGGTGGCGAGGTTTTTCACCGGCACGTCGGCGCCGTCCTTGCTGATCGTCACTTTGGTGAACGCCGCTTCAACCCCTTCGGAAAACTTCAGGCGCAGTTCTGCAGGCGCGCTGACGGTGCTGTCGGCCGCCGGGGTCTGGCTTTTCAGGTGTGCGTGGGCAAACACCGAAGAGGCAGCGAGCATCGAAGCGAGGAGGGCGGTGGCGGTCAGGGCGTTCTTGAGCAACATCGTGAAGACCTCAGGGGCAGGTTCAAAGAGGCGGCCAGTTTACCTGCCACAAGACCTGCGTACGAAGTTTCGTTTTCCCCTGTCGCCCCGATCCAGAGCGGATGCTAGTCTTGACCAACGCTGTTGTCAGGGAGCCCTCATGGGCAATCACAAGATCGAGATTCGTCGCAGTAACGTCGAAAAAATTCTGCTGGGGGCCGAAAAAGTCTTCGCCGAAAAAGGTTTCGGCGGCACCGCCATGGCCGACATCGCCGCCGAAGTGCAACTGCCGCGTTCCAATCTGCATTACTACTTCAGCACCAAGAGCGAGCTGTACAGCGCGGTGCTGCTGGGTTTGCTGGAGGTCTGGAAGCAGGACGCCCTGTGCTTCGAGATGTTCGACGACCCGCGAGTGGTGCTCAGCAGCTACATCCGCGCCAAGATGAACCATTCCCGCAGCCGGCCTTACGGTTCGAAAGTCTGGGCCAACGAAATCATCCACGGCGCGCCGACCCTGGGTGAGAAGCTGGACGCCAGCCTGTACGACTGGGCCAAGATGAAAGAAGCGAAAATTCGCCAATGGGTGGACGACAAACGCATCCTGCCGGTGGAACCTTCCAGCCTGCTGTACATGATCTGGGCCTCGACCCAGCATTACGCTGACTTCGATCACCAGGTGAATATTCTTAACGATCACCAGCCGCTGTCGGACATGCAGTTCGAGCGGGCGGTGCAGACGGTGACCAGTGTGATATTGCGTGGGATTGGGTTGGAGCCTTGAGTTGTGCGGTGCAGCGGCGAGCCCCATCGCGGGCAAGCCCGCTCCCACAGGGTTCTAGGTGTACACGGAAATTGTGTACGACATAAATCACTGTGGGAGCGGGCTCGCCCGCGATGGCGTCCGTTCAGGCGCCGCAGGGTTTAAAGGACAACATGATAGGGATTGCGCGGATCATGATTCCAATCCAGAAACGGCTTGCCGGTATCCATCGGCACCATCTCGATGCAATCCTGCACCGGGCAGGTAATCTGACACAGGTTGCAGCCCACGCACTCATCATCGATCACTTCATACTTATGCGTCCCGTCCGCCTGTTTGAGGCTCGCAATCGCCTGGTGCGAGGTATCTTCGCAAGCGATGTGGCAGCGACCGCAGCCGATACACGCCTCCTGATCGATCTTGGCAATCACCTGATAGTTGATGTCCAGGTACTTCCAGTCCGTGGTGTTGCCCACCGCACGCCCGGAAAACTCCGACACGCTGGCGTAGCCCTGACTGTCCATCCAGCGTGACAAACCGTCCTTCATCTCCTCGACAATCCGGAAACCATGCAGCATCGCCGCCGTGCACACCTGCACCGAGCCGCTGCCCAGGGCAATGAATTCAGCCGCATCGCGCCAACTGCCAATCCCGCCAATGCCACTGATCGGCAAGCCCTGGGTCTGCGGATCGCGAGCGATTTCGGCGACCATGTTCAACGCAATCGGCTTCACCGCCGAGCCGCAATAACCGCCATGGGTGCTTTGGCTGCCGACGGCGGGATTGGCGACCATGCGTTCCAGGTTGACGCTGGTGATCGAGTTGATGGTATTGATCAGCGACACTGCATCAGCCCCGCCCCGGTAGGCGGCACGGGCGGCGACGCGGATGTCGGTGATGTTTGGCGTGAGCTTGACGATCACCGGCAGCGAGCAATAAGTCTTGCACCAGCGGGTGACCTGTTCGACGTATTCCGGCACTTGGCCTACCGCCGCACCCATGCCCCGTTCCGGCATGCCGTGGGGGCAGCCGAAATTCAGCTCGATGCCATCGGCCCCGGTGGCTTCCACCAGCGGCAGGATGTTTTTCCACGACGCTTCGACGCAGGGCACCATCAACGACACGATCAGCGCGCGATCCGGCCAGTCCTTTTTGACCTGGGTGATTTCCCGCAGGTTGATTTCCAGGGAGCGGTCGGTGATCAGCTCGATGTTGTTGAAACCAAGCACCTCCCGATTAGCCCCGAAGTGTGCCGAGTAACGTGACGATACGTTGACCGCTGCCGGGTCTTCACCCAAGGTTTTCCAGACCACGCCACCCCAGCCAGCCTCGAACGCGCGAACCACGTTGTAGGCTTTGTCGGTGGGCGGCGCGGACGCCAGCCAGAACGGATTGGGGGCTTTGATACCGGCGAAAACAATCGAGAGATCGGCCATTTACGCAGCCTCCACGTTGAGCATGAGTTGAGCGTTGATGGCCTCGGCAGCCAGCTTGCCGTGCTGCACGGCTTGCACGGTGAGGTCCTGATCGAGGCTGGTGCAGTCGCCGCCGGCATACACACCGGGAATGCTGGTGCGCAGCTGTTCGTCGACGAGGATTCGATCGCCCTGACGCTTGAGTTCACGGGCCAGCGGATCGGCGAGGGCGCCGGCATCGAAGGCCTGGCCGATGGCTTTGAAGATCGCGTCGGCGGCCAGTTCGAAGGTTTCGCCGGTGCTTTGCAGGCGACCTTCCACCAACCGGGTGCGGGCGAAGCGCATGCCGCGCACCTTGCCTTTATCGTCGAGCAGCACTTCTTGCGGTTGCGCCCAGGTCAGCAGTCGCACCTGATTGGCCTTGGCGATGTCCTGTTCGTGAGCGGTGGCGCCCATGTCTTCAACGCCACGGCGGTACACCAGATTCACATCCCGGGCGCCGAGGCGGGCCATTTGCACGGCCATGTCGATGGCGGTGTTGCCGGCGCCCAAAACGATGCAGCGGTCAGCGAGGGGGAGTTGGGTCAGGTCATCGGCCTGGCGCAGTTCGCGGATGTAATCGGTGGCGGCGAGCAGGCCGGGGGCATCTTCGTGAGCGAGCCCCAACTGTTTGCTGGCGGCCAGGCCGAGGCCGAGGAACACCGCGTCGAATTGCTGATGCAGTTCGCTGAGGGTCAGGTTGTCGCCGAGCTTCTGCCCGTGGCGAATCTCGATGCCGCCGATCCCCATCAGGAATTCAAGTTCCTTCTGCGCGTAATCATCCACCAGCTTGTACTTGGCGATCCCGTATTCGTTAAGGCCACCAGCCTTTTCCCTCGCCTCGAAAATCACCACGTCATGACCGTGCATGGCACTGCGGTGCGCGCAGGACAAACCGGCTGGGCCGGCACCCACCACGGCAATGCGCTTGCCGGTTGCGGCGGCGCGCTGGAACGGGTGTTCGCTGAAGTGGGCGTTGTCCACGGCATAGCGTTGCAACAGGCCGATCAGCACCGGCGCGCATTCCTGGGCGTTGTTGCGCACGCAGGCTTGCTGGCACAGGATTTCCGTCGGGCAGACCCGGGCACAACTGCCGCCGAGGATGTTGGCGGAGAGGATTTTCTGTGCCGCGCCCTGAACGTTTTCCTGATGGATATTGCGGATGAACGACGGAATGTCGATGTCACTCGGGCAGGCATTCACGCACGGCGCGTCGTAGCAATACAGGCAGCGCGAGGCTTCCAGATGCGCCTGACGGTCGTTTAGCGGTGGTGCCAGGTCGGTGAAATGGCCGGCGAGGGCGGCCGCGTCCTCATGGGGATGCGGGAGGTGGTTCAGGGTCTTGATCACGGTTTAAGGCCTCATGTTTTTTGAGGTGCTGCCTCTGATGGGCTGATCGTTCCCACGCTCTGCGTGGGAATGCCTCAGGGGACGCTCCGCGTTCCAATGGGACGCAGAGCGTCCCGGGCTGCATTCCCACGCAGAGCGTGGGAACGATCAGGTCCGGGAGTACAGGTTCAGCGTTTCACTGCCGTTGGCTTGTTCATCTCAGCCCGCTTGCTCAGCAAATCGAACACCGCCGGATACGCCGGCCGTTCGACATACCGCCCGGCACCACGCTCGGCCCGCAAATCACCATCGGCCCACACCACTCGGCCCTGGCTGACGGTGTGGCTCGGCACGCCGCGCACGGTCTTGCCTTCGAAGATGTTGAAGTCGACCTGCTGATGGTGAGTCTTGGCTGAAATCGTCCGTGTACCTTCCGGGTCCCACAGCACCAGATCGGCATCGGCACCTACACGGATCGCCCCTTTGCGCGGATAGAGGTTGAAGATCTTCGCGGTGTTGGTGGAGGTGAGGGCAACGAAGTGCTGCATCGACAAGCGCCCGCTGTTCACCCCTTCATCCCAGAGCACGGCCATGCGATCTTCGATACCGGCGGTGCCGTTGGGGATCTTGCTGAAGTCGTCACGACCGGCAGCTTTTTGCTCGGCGCAGAAGCAGCAGTGGTCGGTGGCGGTGGTGTGCAGGTTGCCTGCTTGCAGGCCATGCCAAAGGGCTTCCTGATGGCCGCGAGGACGGAAGGGCGGGCTCATCACGTAACCGGCGGCGGTCTGCCAGTCCGGGTGTTGGTAAACGCTGTCGTCCAGCAGCAGATGCCCGGCCAGCACTTCGCCGTAAACCGGTTGGCCCTTGGCGCGGGCATAGGTGATTTCGTCGAGGGCTTCCTTGGTCGAGACATGGACCAGGTACAGCGGCGTGCCGAGGGTTTCGGCGATGCGGATCGCCCGACTCGCAGCTTCGCCTTCCACCTGCGAAGGCCGCGACAGCGGATGCGCTTCCGGCCCGGTGATGCCCTGGGCCATCAACTTGCGTTGCAGGTGATAGACCAGCTCGCCGTTTTCCGCGTGCACGGTGGGCACTGCGCCCAATTCCAGACAACGCTCGAAACTCGCCACCAGCGTATCGTCAGCGGCCATGATCGCGTTCTTGTAGGCCATGAAATGCTTGAAGCTGTTGACTCCGTGATGGTTGACCAGCTCGGCCATTTCCTCGCGAACCTGTTCGCTCCACCAGGTGATGGCGACGTGAAAGCCGTAGTCCGACGCAGACTTCTCCGCCCAGCCGCGCCATTGATGAAACGCCTCCATCAACGATTGCTGCGGGTTGGGAATCACGAAGTCGATGATCGAGGTGGTGCCGCCGGCAAGCCCCGCCGCAGTACCGCTGAAGAAATCTTCGCTGGCCACGGTGCCCATGAAGGGCAGCTGCATGTGCGTGTGCGGATCGATGCCACCGGGCATCAGGTATTGGCCGCTGCCGTCGAGCACTTGCGCATCGGCGGGAACATCGAGGTTTTCACCAATGGCTTTGATCACGCCGTCGGCGCAATAGACGTCGGCGCGATAACTTTCATCATGGGTAATAACGGTGGCGCCACGGATCAACAGAGACATTCCGAGTTCCTCGCAGGCATTGACCGACTGATGCCGGTTCTAAATGTTTTATAGGAAGCAGACGCCAATCGGTGTATTCCTGTCAGCGCTGTCAAGAATAGACGCTAGCTGCAGTTAGCGGATTGAGCAAGAATATTTTTTATAAGCTTATTACTGTTTTAACTAATTGATAAATAACGATAAAAATTGAAAATCACCAAAATGGTGAGAGCTCTCACCATTTTGACGCACTTGACAGGTTAGAAATATGGTCAAGATTTTCTATGTGAAATCAGCCGCTTGAGGATGGTCTATGGTTGATGCGCAACCTTGCAAAAAAGATCGACGCACCAGATTGAGTCCTGACTGTTCGGACAACTTGCCTGGCATTCGGCCTGAGTGGCATGGCAACTCACCGCGGATTCAATAGTTGGATAAATAAAGCTGATTAAGATCAGTTGGTTAGCGAAATTTTATGGCACTGCCCGATGCGTAAGCGGGGCACCCGGCACGTTTATTGATGCCGCCGCTGACACCTTGGCCGGGCCATAAAAGTTGTCAGTTTCTCCGGCCATCGTCCGGCTTGCGCACTCGCGCCAGCCCCTGATGAGCAAAAATAATCAAAAGAACAGTGGAGCGGCCATGCAACAGATCAGATCGCAAGTGACCGAGCGCGACGGCTTGTTTGAGCTCGAAGCCGGCAGCGACGTCCTCGACAGTCCCCGTTACAACCACGACATGGCACCGACCAAGGTGCGCGAACGAACCTGGAACAAATGGCACATCACCGCGCTGTGGGTGGGCATGGCGATCTGCGTACCGACCTACACCCTCGGCGGCGTGCTCACTGCCTATTTCGGCCTGACCGTCGGCGAAGCGTTGCTGGCGATTCTGTTCGCCAACATCATCGTGCTGATCCCGCTGACCCTGAACGCCTTTCCCGGCACCAAATACGGCATCCCGTTTCCGGTGTTGCTGCGCTCATCCTTCGGCATCCTCGGTTCGAACATTCCGTGCCTGATCCGTGCCTTGGTGGCGTGTGGCTGGTTTGGCATCCAGACCATGTTCGGCGGGCTGGCGATTCACCTGTTTCTCGGGTCGGTGTTCGATGACTGGAAAGCCCTCGGCGGCACCGGTGAAGTGATCGGCTTCATGGTGTTCTGGGCCTTGAACCTGTGGGTGGTGATTCGCGGCGCGGACTCGATCAAATGGCTGGAAACCCTCTCGGCACCGTTGTTGGTGCTGGTGGGCGTGGGGCTGCTGGTGTGGGCGATGCCGAACGTATCGATGACCGAATTGATGGCGATCCCGGCCAAGCGTCCTGAAGGGGCCAGCGTGGTCAGTTACTTTGCCGCCGGGCTGACCGCCATGGTCGGGTTCTGGGCCACTTTGTCGCTGAATATTCCGGACTTCAGTCGCTACGCAAAAAGCCAGAAGGATCAGATCGTCGGGCAGATTATCGGCTTGCCCCTGACCATGTTCCTGTTCGCTTCCCTCGGCGTGGTGATGACGGCCGCTTCGGTAAAACTGGTGGGCGTCACTGTCTCTGATCCGGTCACGTTGATCGGTCATATCCAGAGCCCGGTCTGGGTCGCCCTGGCCATGGCGCTGATCATCATCGCCACGTTGTCCACCAACACCGCGGCCAACATCGTGTCGCCGACCAACGACTTCCAGAACGTTGCGCCCAAGATCATTAACCGCACCAAAGCGGTGATTCTCACGGGGTTGGTCGGCTTGGCGCTGATGGCCCATGAACTGTTGAAGAAGCTCGGGTTGATCGTCTCGGATTTAAGCCTGGAGACGGTGTATTCCAACTGGTTGCTGGGCTATTCGAGCCTGCTGGGGCCGATCGCCGGGATCATGGTGGTGGACTATTTCCTGATCAAGAAACAGCAACTGGACCTGGCCGGCCTCTACCGCGATGACGTTTATCCGGCGTGGAACTGGTTCGGTTTTATCGCGTTTGGTGTGCCGGTGGTGTTGACACTGTTGTCGCTGGGCAGCGATGCGTTCAGCTGGTTCTACAGCTACGGCTGGTTTACCGGCTCGGCCCTTGGTGGGCTGATTTATTACGGGTTGAGTGTGATGCGGCCGAGTCCTACTGCCGTGAAATCGGCTGTTTGATCATTCCCACGCTCTGCGTGGGAATGTAGCCCGGGACGCTCCGCGTCCCAGAAGCGGACGCAGAGCGTCCATGGATGAACTCCCACGCAGAGCGTGGGAACTATCAGAAGAAAAACTGAGGAGATCATCATGAACGCTGCCGTAGACGTTCTGCAGTCCACCCATCAGCACATCAACCGCGACCGTCTGTGGCAGTCGCTCATGGAGCTGGCCAAGCTCGGCGCCACGGTCAAGGGCGGCGTCTGCCGGCTGGCCCTGACCGACCTCGATCGCCAGGCCCGGGACATTTTCGTGAACTGGTGCGAGGAGGCCGGCTGCACCGTCAGCATCGACGCGGTCGGCAACATCTTCGCCCGTCGGCCCGGCCGCAATCCGAACCTGCCGCCGGTGATGACCGGCAGCCACATCGACACCCAGCCCACCGGCGGCAAGTTCGACGGCTGCTTCGGCGTGCTGGCCGGGGTCGAAGTGCTGCGCACCCTCAATGACCTGGGCGTGGAAACCGAAGCGCCGCTGGAAGTGGTGGTCTGGACCAACGAAGAAGGTTCGCGCTTCGCCCCGTGCATGATGGGATCCGGCGTATTCGCGGAAAAATTCACCCTCGAAGAAACCCTGGCCAAGGTCGATGCCGAGGGCGTGACCGTCGGCGAAGCCCTGAACGCCATTGGTTACGCCGGGCCGCGCAAAGTCAGCGGCCATGCCGTCGGTGCGTATTTCGAGGCGCACATCGAGCAAGGCCCGATTCTTGAGGACGAGCGCAAAACCATCGGCGTGGTCATGGGCGCCCTCGGGCAGAAATGGTTCGACCTGAAACTGCGCGGCGTCGAAGCCCATGCCGGCCCGACGCCGATGCACCTGCGCAAGGACGCTCTGGTCGGCGCCTCGGTGATCGTCGGCGCGGTCAATCGCGCCGCCCTCGGCCATCAACCCCACGCCTGCGGTACAGTCGGCTGCCTGCAAGCCTACCCGGGTTCGCGCAACGTGATTCCCGGCGAAGTGCGCATGACCCTGGACTTCCGTCATCTGGAACCGACGCGACTCGATTCAATGATCGCCGAAGTCCGCGAAGTCATCGAAACCACCTGCGAGGAACACGGCCTGACCTTCGAACTGACACCCACCGCTGACTTCCCGCCGCTGTACTTCGACAAGGGCTGCGTCGAAGCGGTACGCGGCGCCGCTCATGGGCTTGGTCTGTCGCACATGGACATCGTCAGCGGGGCAGGGCACGACGCAATCTTCCTCGCCGAACTCGGCCCGGCCGGGATGATCTTCGTGCCCTGCGAAGGCGGCATCAGCCACAACGAAATCGAAAACGCCGCGCCGGATGATCTGGCAGCCGGCTGTGCGGTGTTGTTGCGGGCGATGCTGGCGGCTTCGGATGCGATTGCCAGTGGCAAGCAAGCGGCTTGAGGCATCGGTTGTTCGATGGCCTCATTGTGTTGGCGGGATGCTCAGCGGCGGGTTTGCAGCGCTTTGAATATCAGCATCCCCGCCAGCATGGCGATGACAAACACCCAGGCCTGCCAGTGGCCCGTCGGTAGCAACACCAGCGCTGGGCCGGGGCAGATGCCGGCAATGCCCCAACCGACTCCGAAGAGCAGGCTGCCACCGATCAGGCGCCGATCCAGCTCACGGCTGATCGGCAACTGCATGGGGGCCCCCAGCAAAGACGTCGGTTGTTTGATGGCCCAATGAAACGGTCCCCAAGCCACGGCAATGGCCCCGATCATGACCAGCGCCAGGGAGGGATCCCACACACCGGTAATGTCCAAAAAACCCAGCACTTTGGCCGGGTTTGCCATGCCTGCCAGCAACAGGCCGATGCCGAACAGCAGGCCAGCGAGGAACGCGGTCAGTTTGCGCATGTTCAATACCCCAGCAGGTGGCGCAGGACGAACACCGTCACGAAGCCGGCGAACATGAAGCTTAAGGTGGCGGCAATGGAGCGCGGTGACAGGCGCGAGATACCGCACACGCCGTGGCCACTGGTGCATCCGGAGCCATAACGAGTGCCGACGCCGACACACAATCCGGCGACGATCAGGCCCACGGTACCGGTTTTGAATTCGATGGCCGGCCACACATGAAACAACGCCCACAACAACGGCGCCGCCAATAGTCCGAGCAGGAACAGGGTTTTTTCGCCCCGCCCCGAATCATGACGCTCAAGCAGGCTGCCTAACAGTCCGCTGATCCCGGCAACCCGTCCGTTGGCCACCACCATGACGCTGGCGGACAGACCGATCAGTGCACCTCCGGCCAAAGCGGACCATGGGGTGAAGTGAAGCGAATCAAGCATCATGGCAACTCTCCAGACGGGCAAGGAGCGGGCACTAAACCACTCTTTTCTGTTTGAGCATAGGGCTGCTTTTTGGGTACCCGCGTCACAAAGCCGAATCCTCAATCGTCATCCTGTTGACCCCCTCAAATTGCAGAGCCAAAAGGTGCAAATGCTCCATTGGCGGTGGTGCAAATTCATGTGTTGGGCAGGGCGTGTTTTTTTAGGCTGTCAGGGTGCGATACGAGACTTTGGCCCGGTATCGCGTCCTCTTCGATGCAGCTAAAGGAACAGCCACATGGGTAGCGAACAGATCAGGCACGCGGTCGATCGTGCGTCGCGGTCAAGGTGGGCCGGATGATTTATCTGGCGCAATTGCGAATGCAACTGGAGCGAAGCTTTTCGCTGTTGAGCTGTGAGTGTGCGCTCACAGGGGATAATTCGTTGAGGTCTATCCGGTGTTTTCTGGCATTGGTGGGTGTCTGGGCTATAAGGAATGCGAGGGTATTTCTTTTCTGTGACCGGTCCGCAGGTTCGCGGTGTGGTTTGTGTCGCGGAAAATGTCGATTACTTACCGTGGGTCAGCCTATGAACAGTCTTGGGAAATGTGCTTTTTCGCCACTGTCGCTCGCACTCTGTGTGGCGATTCTGGGAGGTTGCGCCAGTCCGCCGCCTCCACCGCCCGCTGCGCCGCCACCGACACCGGTTCGTACCTGTTCGACCACCGAAAGTACCGATGTGCAGGGTGATATGAGGGCTGAGGGGCAGGTGACCCGGACCACGACCCTGACCCGTTGCGTCACTCAGTAAGCCGGGTCAGGTGTACCGGCGCGATGTGCGACCGGCGGGTGTGGCTTGAGTAGCAGGTCAGACTTCCTCGATCCTGACCCACCGCGACTCGCGTGCCGCCAAACGAATCGCCGTCGCCAGGCGTTCGACTTCCCACGCCTGCTCGAAATCCGTTCCGTCCTGACCGAGGCCGGCCAGCGCCATTACCAACTCATGCACTTCCAGGGTCTTGAGTTCGTTGTAACCCAACTGGTGCCCCGGCGCCGGACTGAAGGCGGCGTAACCCGGCAAGTCCGGCCCCGCCAACAACCGTTGGAAGCCGCCTTGCCCCGTGCGATACAGCCGCAGTTCATTCAAGCGTTCCTGATCGAACGCCAGGGTGCCCTGGGTGCCGCTGATTTCAAAACTCAGGTGATTCTTGTAACCGTGTTTGAGCCAACTGCTGCTGAATGTCCCGCGCGCGCCGTTGGCGAACCGCAGCAACGCGTGGACCTGATCGTCGACCGCGACCTCGCGTCGTTCCTGACCGCCCAACGTAACGGGGCGTTGCCCGTGCACGGTCTGGGTGTCCGCGCACACCGCCTCGACATCGCCCAGCAGATGACGGGCCATGGCCAGCAAGTGACTGCCCAGGTCTGCCAAGGCACCGCCGGCGTAATCGGCGTCGCAGCGCCAGGACCAGGGTGATAGGGGATCGGCCATGAAGTCTTCGCTGAACTCGCCCTGGAAATTGATGATCTGCCCCAACGCTCCGTTTTGAATCAAATCCCGAGCCAGGCCGATGATCGGGTTGTGCTGGTAGTTGTAACCGACCCGCGTCACCACGCCGGCAGCTTTGGCGGCAAGGCGCATGGCACTGGCTTGTTCGAGGCTCACGGCCAGCGGTTTTTCGCAGTACACCGGTTTGCCGGCGGCGAGGGCGGCCATGGCCATGGGATAGTGCAGGTGATTGGGGGTGGTGATGGCGATCAGGTTGACCTTGGGGTCATTGATCAGCTGTTGCCAGTCGCTGTGCGCGGCATCGAAGCCCCAGCTCTCGGCGCAGTGGCGGGCGCGCTGCGGATCGGCGTCAGCGAGGGCGGTGAGTTTGAGCTTCAGTGGTAATTCAAAAACAGCGCTGACGTTGCGAAAGGCCAAGGCGTGGGCGCGGCCCATGAAACCTGTGCCGATGAGTCCGATACCGAGTTCGCGCATAGCCGGGGTCCTTTGGGTTTTTATATTCAGGAGGGCTACTTATGGAATAAATATTCCCAATATGCAAATAGTGGAATAAATATTCTCGTGCTGGATCCGATAGAAGCGTCGGAAATGGTGTGCACACATGGGAAACAAAAAAGGCAGCCTTAGGCTGCCTTCGGTTTATTCGCAGAACCGGATCAGGACAAGAACCCGCCATCCACATTCAGCGAAACCCCGGTCGTGTAGCTCGACGCATCACTCGCCAGATACAACACCGCACCGGCCATTTCACTCGGGTCCGCCACACGCTTGAGCGGAATCTGCTGCAGCGCGGTTTTCAGAATGGCGTCGTTCTTCACCAGCGCCGAAGCGAATTTGGTATCGGTCAGACCCGGCAGCAGGGCGTTGCAGCGAATGCCGAATTGCGCGCACTCCTTGGCGAAGACTTTGGTCATGTTGATCACCGCTGCCTTGGTCACCGAGTAGATGCCCTGAAAGATCCCCGGCGAGATGCCGTTGATCGAGGCGACGTTGATGATGCTGCCGCCACCGTGTTCGCGCATCAGCTTGCCGGCTTCCACCGACATGAAGAAATAGCCGCGAATGTTCACGTCGACGGTTTTCTGGAAGGCGCTGAGGTCGGTGTCCAGCACGTTGCAGAACTGTGGGTTGGTCGCGGCGTTGTTGACCAGAATGTCCAGGCGCCCGAACTGTTCGCGGATACCGGCGAAGACCTGGGTGATCTGCTCCATTTCACCGATGTGGCAGGCGATGGCGGTGGCCTTGCCGCCGGCGGCGATGATCGCGTCGGCGACGTGCTGGCAACCGTCGAGCTTGCGGCTCGAAACGATCACATGGGCACCTTGCTGCGCCAGCAGTTTGGCGATGGCTTCACCGATACCGCGGCTGGCGCCGGAGACGAAAGCGATCTTGCCGTCGAGGTCGAACAACTGAGTCTTGGACATGATTTTTCCTTGTTTTTGGGCCCGATCAGCGGCCGTGATCAGAGGCTGGATTTCGAGATGACTTGCAGGCTCATCTGCTCCAGCAGTTTGTTCATGTGAATGAACTGCGCGAAGCGTTTGTCCTGGGTCTGACCATGGAAGAAGCGGTAGTAGATCTGCTGCACGATGCCGGCCAGACGGAACAGGCCGTAGGCGTAGTAAAAGTCGAAATTGTCGATCTGGATGCCGGAGCGTTCGGCGTAGTAATCGACGAATTCGCGGCGGGTCAGCATGCCGGGGGCGTGGCTTGGCTGGCGGCGCATCAGTTGCACCGGCGCCGGGTCATTGGCCTCGATCCAGTAGGCGAGGGTGTTGCCCAGGTCCATCAGCGGATCGCCGAGGGTGGTCAGCTCCCAATCCAGCACGCCGATGATTTGCATCGGGTTGTCGGGGTCGAGGATCACGTTGTCGAAGCGGTAATCGTTGTGGACGATGCTCGACGTCGGGTGATCGGCCGGCATCTTGTCGTTGAGCCAGGCCTTCACCGCTTCCCACTTCGGCGCATCCGGGGTCAGGGCTTTTTCGTAGCGCTCGCTCCAGCCTTTGATTTGCCGCGCAACATAACCTTCGGGTTTGCCGAGGTCACCCAGGCCATAGGCCTTGTAGTCGACCCGATGCAATTCCACGAACTTGTCGATGAAGCTTTTGCACAGGGCTTCGGTCTTCGCTGAATCAAGCCCCAGTTCCGGCGGCAGTTCGGCGCGCAGGATGATGCCCTTGACCCGTTCCATCACATAGAACTCGGCGCCGATTACTGACTCATCGGTGCAGTGCACGTAGGCTTTGGGGCAATAGGGAAAGCCGTCCCGAAGCTGATTGAGGATGCGAAATTCACGGCCCATGTCATGGGCGGACTTGGCCTTGTGGCCGAACGGTGGCCGACGCAGGACGAACTCCTGTTCGGGGTATTCCAGCAGGTAAGTCAGGTTCGACGCACCGCCCGGAAACTGGCTGATCACAGGCAAGCCACTCAGGCCCGGAATGTGCGCCTTGAGGTACGGATCGATCAGGCTGGCATCGAGTTCTTCGCCGGTGCGGATACGGGTGGACTGGTCAGTAAGCGCCATGCTTATCCCTTCTGCTTATTTTGGAGGCCAGACATCATTGGCTAATCTAATGGCGCGCCGGGGTGGCCACAAGCGCGGCACGGTCTTATAGGTTAGCGTGTTGCCGGATAATCAGCGTTCCTGATGTGCGCGAACAGGCTCGGCGGACTATGGTTCAGGGAGCACCGCTTCCAGGAAGGAGATTCGACATGGGCTGTCCGCAAGTTTGCTCCACCGCGACCCTGCAATGCAGTTTCGGCGCGGCGCCGGCGGTACTCAACGTGCTGCCGGTGAACCGCACGATGACCGGGGGGATGCCGGCGGCGAACATCATGGACCACATTCCGCTGGTGAACGTCATGCCGTTCGGCACGTGCATGAGCATGGCCAACCCGATGGTCGCCGCGGCTACCGCTGCAGCACTTGGCGTACTGACGCCGATGCCGTGCATTCCCGCCACCGCCACCCCCTGGATCCCCGGCGGTGCGCCGACCCTGCTGCTGGGCGGCATGCCGGCCATCGATGCCAACAGCACCCTGATGTGCAACTGGGCCGGGGTGATCAAGATTGTGATGCCGGGACAAATGCAGATGCTGATTCCCTGATTCACACGATCAAACTGTGGGAGTGGGCTGCTCGCGAAGGCGGTATGTTGGGCGACATTGATGCTGGATGTGAGGGCCTCATCGCGGGCAAGCCCGCTCCCACAGGGGATCTCCTGTGAATGCAGTATGTGTGAACAACAGTGATCACTGTGGGAGCGGGCTTGCCCGCGATGGGGGCATCTCAGCCAAAACAAGGCTTCAGGCTTGGGCAGGCTCGCTCCAGCGCCTGAACCACCAGCGCACCCTCGAAATCGGCTTGCCCTCGGCGTCCAGTGGTCGCCCATCGGCGGCGAAGCCCTGTTCCGGTTCGAGCAATTGGCCGTTGAGATAACGGGCCTCGACGGCGGGTTTGCCATTGGGATGAAAGCGCTGATACCGGCCCTCGCGCACACCATCGCGGTAGAACTCGGCTTCGGCCAGTTGGCCGTCGGGAAAGTAATTGAACGCCTCGCCATGCAGCAGCCCTCGGCGGTAAGTCGCCTTGCGCTGCAGCCCGCCTTCGGGGGCATAGAAACTGGCGATCCCTTGCAGCTTGTCACGGACAAACGGTAGCTGCGCCGAGACCTTGCCATTGGGGTGGTAGAGCAGAGTGGTGCCTTGCAGTTCGCCCTGGCTGTAGTGCAAATCAGCCTGCGCGCGTCCGTCATCCTTGATGTGCAGCGCACCGTCGAGCTGGCCATCGAGCAAGCGACCTTTGAGCTGTTTATCGTTCTGCTGCAAGTCCAGCGGGGTGATGCCCATGGGTTCTCCTTGTCAGTTGACCTGCACCAGACCACCCTTGATGGTCAGCATGCCGCCGCCATCCACGGTCTGCGAAGCGGCGCCCTTGTTGGTCAGGCTGATTCCGGCATCGTTGGTCATCGTCGTGCCGGCCTTGTTTTCCAGCGAGGTGCCAGCCTGATTGCTCAGGGACGTGCCGGCCTTCTGGCTGATCGAAGTACTGGCCTCGGCCGCCAGATCGGCGCCGCTCTTGATCGTGAAACTGCCGCCGCTTTGCAGGGTCAGGGTGCCGGTCACCTTGATGGTCAGGTTGCCGTCCACCGTCAGGCTGTAATCACCGGTGACCTTGTGTGTGTAATTTCCCCCAGTGCTATGGGTCTGGTCAGCGCCCACGGTTACCGTACGACTGTCCTTCACATCGAGATTGTCGCTGCCCGTCTGGATGGTCACGCTGCGTTTGCCTTTCTCCAGCGTGACGGTCTCGTCGCCTTCTTTCACCGTGCGGGTGCGGGCATTTTGTACGGTGAGGGTTTCGTCATGACCGACGGTGGCGGTGGTGTCGTTGAGCACGTTGATCTTCAGATCCTTTTGCGCCTGCAAAAACACTTCTTCGGCATCCTTCTTGTCCTCGAAGCGCAACTCGTTGAAACCCCCTCCGCCCTTGGACGATTGGGTCTTGATCCCCGACTGGGTCTGATTCGCCGGCAGCGCATAGGGCAGGGCGTTGTCACCGTTGTAGACGCAACCGGTCACCAACGGTCGATCCGGGTCGCCGTCGATAAAGGTCACGATGACTTCCTGGCCGATGCGCGGGACGAACTGCATACCAAAACCCTTGCCGCTCCAGGGCAACACCACCCGGACCCAGCAGGAACTGGCTTCGTCGTTCTTGCCGTCGCGATCCCAGGGGAACTGCAACTTGATCCGGCCGTATTCGTCGGTCCAGATTTCTTCGCCCGACTTGCCAACGACAATAGCTGTCTGTGTGTGCATTCGCGGCTTTGGCGTGGTTCGTTGCGGGCGGAACGGCGTGGCTTTGGGGATCGCTTCGAAGCGATTGCGATAACTGTCATGGCTGGCTTCGTGAGTGACCGCCGTCACCACCCAATCGATATTCAACGTTGAATCATCGTGCCCGGCGAGGGTGAACCAGTGCCCCGGCACCAGCCAGCGGCAGTCGCTCTCACCGACAAAGCGCTTCTCTTGACTGCGCAATCCGTCGACCCGCTGCTTGGTCAGCGCATCGCCCCGGGCCTTGGCGTTGTACCCACCCGGATGCTCGTACATCGAGCGTGGTCCGGCCACCGCTTCGGCCTGACCGTACAGCGAAGTGGACGGGGTGGTGAACTCGTAATCCGTCGCCCGATAGACACCGGCCACCGCTTGCACGCAGACCTGCCCGGAGCGAATGCCGTGCAGTTCACGCTCGCCCAACTGCTGGCCAAGATAATTCACCTTCGGCCCGTTGGGGATCTGCACAAACGCATCGTTACTGTCACCCAACACCAGCGTGTGCTTACCGCTCTCATGAGTGAAAAACCAGAAAATCCCGTCTTCCTCCAGCAACCGCGAAACGAAAACGAAATCGGTTTCACCGTACTGCACGCAGTATTCGCGCGGGGTGTAACTGCCGCTGAGCTTCAGCAGGAAATCGGTAAAACCGTGAGCCTTGAAAATCGTGGTGACGATGTCCGAGGTACTGAGGTTCTGGAACACGCGGTTGTTGCTGGCCAGGGTCAGCCACCAGAGCCATGGCTTTAGAACAAGCTGATAGCGCTCGGCAGTGGCGTCGGCGGGGAGTTGGCGAATTTCGGCGACCAGTGAGTCCATTGGGCGGGTCAGGGCGTCGTTGTGCAGGGTGGTGGTGACATGCGTAGCGACGGCTGTGGTCAGGGTGAGGGAGGCGCCGTCGTTGAGGCCGTTGAGGGTTTGCGTGCCCAGCGCATTGAGGGTTTCTTCGCCGGACAGCGACTCAGGGTAAAGCGCCGACAGCGAAGCGGCGGTGAGGGAGAGGCTGGTGTTGCTGTCGGTGGTGCGGGGCATTGAATGGCCTCAGGTGGTCAATGAGTCAGCGTCGTCGTTAAAAGACTGCCCCTTCTATTGCATCTTGTTTCAAGCAAGTGACTTGCTTGCCCGGCATTCATGCCAACACTATTCCCTTGCTGCGCCAGTACATTTTCCACTCCGCTGTAGTGGTTACATATCCAACACAGTTGGCGACATGCTGTTCGGGGCCCCATATCTTGTCGAAGTGCAACAATTGCGCATCAAGGTCATGGTTCAATTCGACCAGTTTTTTATAGATCGCATCAGCGCAGCGGATAATAGTCGTTACTTGTGGATCGCTAAGCCCCCGTACGCTCTCGGGGCGGGTCCTTAAATATACAATCAACGCCACGGCCAGGTTAGCGGCAAAGGGTGAAAGGTCTGTCGTCTGAGCAATATAAACAGCCAGTTGTGTACGATTGCTGGTGTTGAAGTTGATGTCCCATTCGAAGTCGATGTGATGGGTGGAGGATTGGTAGGCATCCGGGTTCGCTGAGCCTCTAGGCAGTTCTCCGTCACTGGTCGTTAATCGGGGCGTAAAATACGTGCGCGTTCTTCCTCCCCTCACGGGTGTTGCCGGTACGAATTCGTTCAGTGCTTCAACGCCTGCCATGACCATGGCAATCCCCTCTGTGGGCCTGGCCGCAGCGGGAAGGGTATTGCTGATGTCTTTGTAGTTGGCCAGTGCGGCAATGGTTCGGCTGGCGTCGCCTTGTAGTTGTAGAGCGCTTCCGGTAAACCCGGCGGCACTGCTCATAGCCGACCCAATGACCATTAATGAGCGATCTGTAGTTCCGATCGCCAATAATGAGGGTACTGAACTGATGGCAAGGTTTCTGTCGTAAAAGGCCACGAGGTTCGCGGCAAGCTCAGGCGCCAGTACACCTCTCACCCCTTGCCTGAGTGTGTGCTCGGCACCCAGGGCATAGATCAGAAGATCGACAAGTGTAATAACTACATGCCCATCCGATCGCTCGAAGACCAGTCGCAGCTTGGTCGAACTTTCCACTCGTTCTATGCGCATCAACTTGTAAACACATCGAACGCCTGCGAAATGCTCCTGCACCGTGTTGTTCCTGTCGCCCGCCGGGAACGCTTCGCTGAACCTGGCCTCTGTGTTCCAGGCGGTGTCGCCACGTCCTGGGCGAGTGAACCAGCAAATCACATTCATTCTTCGTATATCGGCCAGCTCTACAGCCCAGGCCGCAGTCGCAGATCCACCGTATATCGCAACGGTAGTTTTTTCCGGTGAGAGACTGAGCGGCGTTGCCCAATCCGGGGACATGAAATCATTGCCTTTGATCACGCAATTGCCGAAGCCTCTGATGTCTTCTTCCGACAGATTTCCCGCTTCGGTAGCGAGTGGTCGGGCCGGGCCGGGCCCCGGCGCGAAGATGACGTTGTCGCAGACAATGGTTCCGCCGATTTCGCCTTCGACATGAGTGGTCAGCAAATACTTTGAGCCTTCTTTGGTAATTCGAGAGATATATGAATCAGGTAGCTGGGCGCAAGAATGGCGGGTCAGGTAGTGTTGTATGGTTTGCGAAAATTGTCCTGCGGTCAGGAAACTTCGCTCTGAAAGTTGAGCAGAGGTAAATCCTCGGTCTTCCCGACCGTGACCGAGCAGGTTCCCGGTCAGCAGTTGCCTGGGTTGTCCCATGGCGTGATCGTGACTCATTTTTTGCCAGAGATCGGCGCCGCCCACCACGCCAACGGCACCTAATGTCTGATTCACAGATTTTAGATACTGTTTGACAGACAGGAGATAGGCGGCTGACGAAATACCTGTGCCGATAACGATGGTGATTGGCATGCTGGGCTCCTTCGGTAATTCAGATTGATCTGCTTTTCAAATATTCAGTTTCTCTGTAGCTCGAAGTTGCTCTTTGGCTTCATGGGCGGGACTTACTCCAACACCCACTCCGCCAACTTCCCCGTCACCTGCGTCATCAACACATTCTCAACATCCCTTGCACCCGCCGCGCTGCACTTGGCCAACACCGCCTGGACAATCCCTGCGTCAAATTCAAACTGCTTGCCGGTCGCGGCCTTGTACCGGCCGCGCAGTTTCTCCAGCTTCGCCAACACAATCCCTTCCAGCGTCATCTCATCCAGCGGCCGATACGCCACCACCGTCATGCGCGCCAGAAACGCCGGGCGAAAGGCTTTCAGCAGCACGTTATGCAGCGCTTCGTTGAAAGCATCGGTGCCCAGTTGCGCGACCGGTGTATCGAGCAGCAACTCAGCCCCGACGTTGCTGGTGGCGAGCATCACGGTGTTTTTGAAGTCCACCACCAGCCCGGTGCCGTCCTCCATCACGCCTTTGTCGAAGACGTTGTAGAAGGCTTCGAGCACGTCCGGGTGGGCCTTTTCGATTTCGTCGAGCAGCACCACCGAATAGGGTTTGCGGCGCACCGCTTCGGTGAGTACGCCACCGCTGCCGTAACCGACATAACCGGGAGGGGCGCCTTTGAGTTGGCTGACGGTGTGGGCTTCCTGGTATTCGGAGAGGTTGATGCTGATCAGGTTGCGTTCGCCGCCGTACAGCGCGTCGGCCAACGCATAAGCGGTTTCGGTTTTGCCCACGCCCGTGGGGCCGACCAGCAGGAATACGCCGACTGGTTTTTGCGGGTCGGTGAGGCCGGCGCGGTAGGCTTGCAGGCGTTGGGCGATGGTGTTGAGCGCGGTGCTTTGGCCCATCACTCGCTGGCCCATGCGCTGGCCGAGGGTGCGCACGGCGTGGGCTTCGTCGGCGAGCATTTTACCCACTGGAATGCCGGTCCAGCCCGCGATCACGGCGGCCACGGTTTTGCCGTCGACCTGTTCCGGCACCAGTGGGTCGTCCTGGCGAATGGCGTCCAGACCGGCCTCGAGCCGTACCAGCTCGGCGGCCAGATGATCGATGCGGCTGTCGGTGGCTTCGTCCGGTTTGTCGTTGTCGGCGCGTTCGCTCAAGGTGAGTAATTCGCGACGGGTTTCCAGCAGTTCGCGCACGGCGATCCGTTCTTCGTTCCAGCGGATTTCCAGGTCGCGAATGGCCTGCACGTTACCCACGGATTCGGTTTCCAGCAGGGTGATGCGTTCACGGTGATCGAGCCCGGTGGCCTGTTCACGACGCAGGCGTTCGACTTCGTCTTTGAGGCTCTGCTGGCGATGGCGCAGGCTTTCCAGCGGTGGCGGCACGTCGTGCTGGCCGAGGGCGACCCGGGCACAGGCGGTGTCGAGCACGCTGATGGCCTTGTCCGGCAATTGGCGCCCGGAAATGTAACGATGGGACAGTTTCACCGCTTCGTGAATCGCCGCGTCCAACACCTGCACGCCGTGGTGCTGTTCCAGTTTTGCGGCCACGCCACGGAGCATTTCCACGGCGGTGGTTTCGTCCGGTTCCTCCACCTGCACCAACTGAAATCGCCGGGCCAGGGCCGGGTCTTTCTCGAAGTATTTTTTGTACTCAAGCCAGGTGGTCGCGGCCAGGGTGCGCAACTCGCCACGGGCCAGCGCCGGTTTGAGCAGGTTGGCCGCGTCGCTGCCGCCTTCCGCGCCGCCAGCGCCAATCAGGGTGTGGGCTTCGTCGATAAACAGAATGATCGGTTTGTCGGCACTGCGCACCGCGTCGATCACGCCTTTGAGCCGCTGTTCGAACTCGCCCTTGACCCCGGCGCCGGCCTGTAACAGACCGAGGTCGAGTACCCGCAGGCTGACTTCCTGCAATGACGGCGGCACATCGCCGGCGGCAATCCGCAGGGCCAGGCCTTCGACTACTGCCGTCTTGCCCACCCCCGGCGCGCCGACCAGGATCGGGTTGTTCTGCCGACGCCTGAGCAGGATGTCGATGCACTGGCGAATCTCGCCGTCGCGGCCGACGATGGGATCGATGCGCCCGGCGTGGGCGTCGGCGGTCAGGTCCTGGGTGTACTGATCGAGCACCGAGTCCTGCTTCGGCTGCGGTTTGCCGGCATTGGCAGGACGTGTGCCGCCGACGTGTTCGCGCGAGCTTTCGGTCCATTCCAGCAGGTTGTTGCGTAAGGCTTCCCGGGGAATTTTCAACAGCGACGAGGCGCTGTTGAGCAGCAGGCTGCGGCGTTCGTCGCGGTCGAGCAAGGCCAGCAGCAGCAAGCCCGAGCGGATGCTCTCGAGGCCGAGCACGCTGGCCTGAACCACTGCGTCTTCGAGCAGGCCGATGGTTTGCGCCGAGAGCGCCGGGGTACGGGTGCTGCCGGATTTGAACAGTTCCAGGGCCTTGTTGATTTCCGCCGTCAGGGCATCGCGCTCCAGGCCGAAGCGCGGCAGCAGCCAGGCGAAGTCGCCGCCCTCGATGTCCAGCAGTTCCAGCAACAAGTGCTCTATTTCGACGTAATGATGACCCCGTTGCAGGCAGCGTTGCGCGGCCCGTTCGAGAGCGCGGCGGTTGTCCGGGTTGAGGCGTCCGATCAGGCTGGCCAGTTCCATGTTCAGGTGATCTCCAGCTGACGAAGGCGGGTTTCGATCCGTTGCACGGCGAGGCTGGTCTGGCGTTGCAGGCCGCCGTTCCAGCTGAGCAAGGGCGGCGCCTGGCGACCGAGTTTCATCGGGCTGGCACCACGCACCAACAGCACCAGCGTGCAATCCAGATCGGGGCCGAAATACAACGCGCTGAGGCTGGCCAGCGCCGGATGGGATTCGCCATCCGGCAGAAACCGCGCTGCCTGTGCCGAGGTCAACGGGCCGAGGCTCAGGCGGATGCCGGCATGTTCATCCCAGACCCGGGTGCCGGCCACGGCGCTGCGGCCCAGTTGCAGATTGCGCCCACCCGGTTGCAGGCGGCTGCGACTGGCGGGCGGAATTTCCCGCCAGGCACCTTCGTAGGCGCTGAGTGCCACCGGCAATTCGAAGTGCTCGCGCACGATCGCGGCGAAACCGGCCAGGGAGCGACGACCGTCGGCAAACAGCGCGCTGCACGCCAGTACGGCGGAGTCGGGTACGGCTTGACGTTCCTGCAAGGCTTTGGGCAACAACCCGGTCAGCGCCCGCAGTTGCGCCTGTACCGGCGACGCGCCGGGGGCTGTGAAGCCGACCGCAATCCGGTGTTTGCGCATCACTTTGTACAGCAGGCTGAGCAAACGATGCTGGAACAGGTCGAGGAACTCGGCCGGTGCATGATCCTTGGCCCGGGCGCGTTGTTGCAGCCATTCCTGATAGGCGTAGGGCAGGGGGCCGTCCGGTCCGCCGAGGCCAAACACTGGAGTCGTGAGCGTCGGTGGCTGGCCCGCTTCCTGGGTCAGGTTTTCGATTTCGCTGGCGGAAAACAGCGGCGTCAACGGCCCGCGCAGGCGCAAGGCTTCCGCTTGAGGGGCAGTGCCGCTGCCCAGGGATTCGGCTTGCGGGTGTTCGCGCTCCAGCAGCAGCAACGCTTGCAGCAACTCGAACGCCTGCGGATCGCGCCGCAGCTTCTGGCTCAGGCTCAGAGGGACAGCGGCATGCCGGCTTGGGGTTGCCATGTCTTGACCTCCTTGTCTGACTGGACCAGTACCGTGCGCACGAAGCGATTGGCGGTGGCATAGAGTGAAAAGAATTGCGCCAGCACTGCTGAAAACAATACCGCGCTGCTGCCGACGAAATGCTGCGGATCGAGTTGCAGCTGAACTTCCAGCCCATTGCGCCAGCCGCGCCAGGCATCTTCGCCGACATGGGCGATCACCCGTTCACAGCCAAGGCCGAGCAAGCCTTCGATCTGCCGCAGGGCACTGGCTTCGTCACGCAGGTTGTGCAACTGGAGGATTTCCTTGAGGGCATCCAGCGCCTGCGGCCCCTCGACCAGTGATAGATGATTGAGGGTCAGTTGCGACACCAGCCGCCAACGGGACTCGCCGTCCAGGCGCGGCAGGCTTTGCGGGCTGGGTGGGTTGCGCAACCGGGCCCAGGCCACCGGCCCCGGTCGCTCGAAGCCCAGTGGCGTGCCGGCCGGCAGGCTCTGGGCCAGATGCCGGTTGGTGCACAGCAGTTCGGCGGTGAGGCTGTATTCGTTGGCCTCGGACAGCGGGTCGAGCCGGGTGTCCACCAGGCTCACCATCAAGTCGGTGCCCAGGCGATTCGGGGTCATACCGCTGACCCGTCGCGCGTGCCAATAGCACTGTTTGTCGGTGCCGCCATGCTGACTGCCGTAATAAGCCGGCACCCGTTGCACGCCCTGGGCGGAACTGGCGCGCATCCCCCGGATGCTGTGGATCTCGACGCTGTTTTCCCGGTGGCTGTCGGCGATCAGGCGATACTCGCTGCGGGTACCGTCCGGGCGCAGGGGCTCCGAGGTTCGTGGAAACAGGTTGATCGCCGGCGCACAGCCCAAGGCGAAGTCGCTGGCCTGAAGGTGCAGGCGGTTGGCCGGGGCGCGGTCGAAGACGATGTACAGGTACAGCGTCTGGCTGTCGCTGGTGGCGCCGGCCAATGGAATGTCGAAGAAGTTGAATTTGTCCGCAAAGGCGAAGTACTCGGCGAGCAGGCGCATGCCCGGATGCACACCGTCCTCGTCCGGCAACAACACTTCGTCGCTGGCGAAGCCGACGATATCTGGCAGCCCCGCCAGCACTTTCGGCACGCTGCCGACCGGTCCGGCCAGCACCTTCACGGCATGGGCGCCGAGCAGGTCATACAGGCAGGCGTTGATCACCGGCGAGGCAGCCAGGTGCACGCGCAACTGTTTGATGGTAAGCGTCGACCACTGGCTTTCACCGAGGCAACGCAGGCTCAGGCGCAGGGCTGAGCGCGCCTGCGCCACACCGGTCAGGGCCTGGGCTTCGTCGCTGCCCAGCAACAGCGCTTCGTTGATTTCCACCGGCCACAGTCGAACCGCGGCGCTGGTGCGAAAGTGGATGCTCTCGCCTTTGCTGGTGGTGACGAACAGCGGTGTGTCCCGTGGCAATGGGTAACCATCGTCCAGGTTGCCCTTGCTCGGGTCCGGCTCGAACTGCACGATCGCGCAGGACGGCAGCGGCCGCATGGCCAACGGATAAAGTTGTTCGAGCAAGGCGTCGCTGAATTCGGCGTAGTCGTCGTCGAGCCGCCGTTGCAGGCGTGCCGCGAGCAAGGCGAAACCTTCGAGCAGGCGTTCGACGTGCGGGTCGGGGCATTCACCGGGGGACAGTTCCAGGCGTCTGGCGACCTTGGGATAACGCTCGGCAAAAACGCTCCCGGCGTGGCGCAGCCAGGTCAGTTCGCGTTGGTAGTAATCGAGCAGTTGCGGGTCAATCGAGTCGCTCATGACGCACCTCAAGGCCATGGCTGGCCTTCTCGATGACAAATGCCACGGGCCAGTGCTGCTGGCCGCTGCGCAACTCGCCCAGTAGCCGAATGCTCAGTTGTTGCGGATGGCCGGGGACCGGATTGACCTCGACCTCGCCCAGTTGCAGGCGCGGTTCGAAATGGGTGATCGCCTCGCGGATTTCCCGCGCCAACTGACGACGGTCATCGCTGCGCTGCTGTTGCAAGGCGGTCCAGTCAGCGATGCCGTAGTCGAGAATGCTCGGCGGAGAGGTCAGTGGGCGTTGGCCGCGTCGGGTATTGAACAGCCGCAGCAACTCCGTGTGCACCGAGTCGAGCAACCCCTGGCGATCGAACACCTGCACGGTGTCGACCTCGCTTGCGGCGAGGCGCTCGAACAACGGCGGAACAATGCCGGTGCCTGCCATGGCCGACGCGTCCGCTTACTTGGCTTTGATGAGTTTGTTGGCGGCCATGTCCCAGGTCGAGGCGGCCGTGCCTTCCTTGGTGCCGTCGTCTTTCTGGGCGGTGAGCTCCCATTTGATCTTGGTGAAGTTCAGGGAAATGGTTTCCACCGGTTTGCCACCCGTACCACCACTGACGCTGACGTTGGACAGCACCACGTTGGTCAGGGTGTAGATGATGAACGGCATCAGCTGGCCACTGCCCTCGGCGGCGTTACGGCCGATGGTGATCTTGGCTTCGGGGATCGGTTTGCCGGCGCAGCAATACTCGTTGAGGGAGGGCGTCGAGCTGTCGACGAATTTGGTCAGGGTGAACTCGCCGATGTGCGGCTTGCCGGAGGTCCGCTCCGAGTTGCTGACGTCGTTGGTCACCTGCATCGCCACGTTGTGGCTGTAGGACATGACTTCGATCTTGTCCTTGTAACCCTCGAGCAGGCTATCGCCTTTGATGTCGCCGCCGAGGTCGAGAATGATTGCATCCATCGCATGAAACTCCTGAAAGTAATCGCTATAGACAAGTGGGTGAATACCCAATGCCAATCAATTAAGCCGGACACTGAACCTGTTAAGCCGAACACTGAATCTGTTAAGCCAAACACTGAACCTGTGGCGAGGGAGCTTGCTCCCGCTGGACTGCGCAGCAGTCCCGTTTTTGGGGCCGCTTCGCAGCCCAGCGGGAGCAGGCTCCCTCGCCACAGGTTTCAGTGCTGCCACAGACTCCAGTGGTGCCACAGGTTTCAGCGGTCAGGCAGCTACCGGTGGCGGCAGGGTCGCGACCAGGCGGATCGACGCGGTCAGCTCTTCGAGCTGGAAGTGCGGCCGCAGGAACACCGTGGCCTTGTAGGCCCCCGGTTTGCCGGCCACCTCGGTCACATCCACCCGGGCTTCACGCAACGGGTATTGCGCCTTGATCTCCTGCGGCGCGTTGTCGTTGATCAGCACGTAGTCGGCGATCCAGTTGTTGAGGTAGGTCTGCACGTTGTCGCGGGTCATGAAACTGCCGACCTTGTCGCGCATGATCACCTTCAGGTAGTGCGCGAAGCGCGAGGCTGCGAGCACGTACGGCAGCATTGCCGAAATCCGCGCGTTGGCGTTCGCTTCGTTGGTGTTGTACAGCTTGGATTTGTTGGTGGTCTGGCCGCCGAAGAACACCGCCACGTCGCTGTTTTTCTTGTGGCACAGGGCGATGAAGCCGAGGTCGTTGAGCTCTTTCTCACGACGGTCGGTGATCGCCACTTCGGTCGGGCATTTGAGCGACAGATCGCCAGAGGTGGTGCGGAAGGTATGGGCCGGCAGGCCTTCCACCGCACCACCACCTTCGGCACCGCGAATCGCCGCGCACCAGCCGTATTTGGCGAAGGCTTCGGTGATCCGTTGCGACAAGGCCCACGCGGCGTTGCCCCACAGGTACTTGCCGTGGTCGCTGCCGTTGACGTCTTCGACGTAATTGATGCCTTCCACCGGCGACGTATCAGGACCGTAAGGCAGGCGCAGCAGGAAGTGCGGCAGCACCAGCGACACGTAGCGCGAATCTTCGCTTTCGCGGAACGAGCGCCATTTGATCAGTTCCTGGCTCTCGAACACTTTCGACAGATCCCGCGGCACCGCCAGTTCGGTGAAGCTGTTCATGTCGAACAGCCGTGGGCTGGCAGCGGCAATGAACGGCGCGTGAGCGGCCGCGGCGACGTTCGAGAGTTTCTCCAGCAGGCCGATGTCCTGCGGGTGCCGGCCGAAGGTGTAGTCACCCACCAGCAGGCTGAACGGATGGCCGCCGAAGGTGCCGTATTCCTCTTCGTAGATCTTCTTGAACAGTGCGCTCTGGTCGAACTCGACGGCTTTTTCCAGGTCGTTCTGCAACTCTTTTTGAGTCACGTTGAGCAGGCGCAATTTCAGCCGGGTACTGGTCTCGGTGTTCTGCACCAGCATGTGCAGGCCGCGCCAGGACGCTTCGAGTTTTTGCAGGTCCGGGTGGTGCAACACTTCGTTGAGCTGAGCGCTGATCAACTCGTCGATCTGGCTGATGCGGTCGTTGATCATCGCCACGGTGTCCTTGTCGATGGCCATGCCTTCGTCGAGTACCTGGGTGGCGAATTCCGCGAGCATGTCGCGGGCGTAATCCTGCTGGCTGTCGTCATGGGCCATGCGGCCTTTGGCGATTATTTCATCGAGCAGAGACAAGGTCTGGGCTGCACTGTCGCTGGCTTGGCTCTGGGCGGCGGATGAGGCGGGCATGGCGAATTCTCCCTAAGTGGATGAACGATCAAGCTTGTGGTTCGGTCGGTACTTCTGCATCGCCTGCGGGGGCAGGCGCGGCGGCTTCCGGACGGGCCGACTTGATCTCTTGCAGTCCCTCGGTGTTGGCAATGACGTCACGCAACAGCTTGTCCAGATCATCGTTGCCGTCGAGCTTGGTCAGCAGGTCGCGCAGACGCTGGCGAGCTTCGAACAGGCGCCGCAGCGGAGTGACTTGCTCGACCACCTTGACCGGGTCGAAGTCATCGATGTGTTTGAAGTTCAACTCGATGTTGAGTTTGCTGTCATCGCCGCTGAGGGTGTTGGTGACCTGCAAGGTGGCGCGCGGGCCGATCGAGGCGAGGACTTCATTGAAGTTGTCGCGGTCGATTTCGGTGAAGCGCCGTTCATTCAGTTTCGGGAGTGGTTCGAGAGGTTTGCCGGAGAGGTCGGCAAGAATACCGACAACCAACGGCAATTCTTTTTTCTCGATCGCGTTGCCGATTTCGACGTCGTAGGTGATTTGCACCCGGGGTGGGCGAACCCTGTCTAGCTTGTGCTGAGTACTTTCTGCCATGGTGGCTGACTCCGATGCATGAGGCGGGTGCAATGCATCGGGAGGCCCGTTTCATCGCATTCCCTTACTGGACCGTAGGTTAGAAAGGGAGGGCAGAGGACCTGTCATTCCTTTGACGAACCTTCCACATTCGTCGTGCCGACCGAACTACCCAAGACGCTAGAACAGGTCTATAAAAAAGCAAACAAAAAACAATTTTGGACCGTGTCGAGAAAAGGAAAATTCAATTTGTACACACGTCTTTTTTCTTTGCTTGTGCTGCTGTCGCTCGCCGGGTGTTCGTTGTTCGGGCCTCGTGTCGACCTCGATAACCTGACGCTGGACGTCGCGCCCCGCGCCAACGATGACACGCCGATCGCGGTGGACTTCATTGCGGTGAACGACGTGGATCTGCTCAGGCAGTTGTCGGGCATCACCGCCCGCCAGTGGTTCGCCGAACGCGAGCAGTTCCAGCGCGACTACCGGCAGCTGATGACGGTCTGGGGACTGGAGCTGGTACCCGGTCAATTCATCGACAAACAACCCTTCCCGCTGGGGGGCAAGCGGGCGGCTGGACTTTTAGTCTTCGCCAGCTATAACACTCCCGGAGCACACCGGTTACGGCTGGACGATCAGAGCAACGCCTGGCTCAAGTTCGACAGTCGCGAGATGACGCTGGTCAGCGATCACCCGAACTGAACACAGAGGTTGAGGTGCGCAAACTTGTGGGAGCGAGCCTGCTCGCGATGACGGCGGTACATTCAGCATCCATGTTGGCTGACCCACCGCTATCGCGAGCAGGCTCGCTCCCACAGGGGCTGCGGT
Source organism: Pseudomonas sp. B21-015 (assembly GCF_024749285.1). Lineage (NCBI taxonomy): Bacteria > Pseudomonadati > Pseudomonadota > Gammaproteobacteria > Pseudomonadales > Pseudomonadaceae > Pseudomonas > Pseudomonas sp. B21-015. The sequence continues at coordinate 3,674,667 of NZ_CP087196.1, read as the reverse complement.
GTTCAAGTCAGGCCGCCCATTTTTTTGCGCGGCGCCACGAGAGGTCGAAGGGAATCGTATGAGTCTGCTACCTGACGCGGTTTGCTGGCATGAGGGCATGCAGTTATTGCCCCAGCATTTTCAGTTGCAAGGGCTGCGGGCCGAGGCGCTGGTGGCGCATTTCGCCCAGGCCTGTAATCCGTGGTTCTGGGGCGTGACTCGCGTTGAGTTCGATCCTTCGGCATTGAGCGCCGGGCTCGTACGATTGATCAATGTGCAGGCGACCTTGCCGGACGGTTTGCCGGTCAATCTGCAGGCCGGTGTGGGGCCGATGCTGGAGCTCGACATCAGTGAAGCGATCGACGCCACGGACAACGCCACCGTCACCGTGTACCTGGCAATCAGTCCGCTGTGGCGCGCCGGGCAATTGCTGCCGCTCAAGGGGCGATTGCAATCGGTGGTTGGCGACGCATTGCCGGACCTCACCAGTGGCGAGTCCCCCGAATCGATCACCGTCTGGCGTCCGAACCCGCGTTTGTGCACGCAACTGAACAAGGCGGATTCCGTCTGCCTGCCGCTGCTGAGGATTCGCAAGGAAGGTGGCGGCTTTCTTCAGTTGCCTTACACACCGCCGACACCGTGCCTGTTGCCCGAGTCGGTCGTGGGTCGCCGCGTGGCGGGGCTGTGCGCCAGGGCGCGGGAGAAATGCATGTTCCTGGCCGGTCGTTTGCGCCAGGCGCAACAGGCCGGCAATCAGGACGACGCGATGGAAATTCGGCGCCAGTTGACCGCGCTCTGGGCGCGGCTGCCGGAAGTCGAAGGCCTGCTGAACAGTCGAGTGGCCACGCCGCAGGCGTTGTATGGCTTGTTGCTGGGGTTGGCCGGCGCCTGGTCGGCGCTCGATCCATTGGCCGGGGTTCCGGCCTTCGCCCCGCTGGATTTTCTTGAACTGCAGCGCGGTTATGAAGCTGTACTCGATTGGCTGGAAAAGACCCTCGAACTGATCCGCGCCGGTTATCGCAGCCTGGCATTCGAACGCAGCGAACAGTTCTTCTCGATTCAATTGCCCGACGACCAGCCGAGCCAACGGCTGGTCATCGGTTTGCGCATGCCCAACGGTGCCAGTGAGCAGGCCGCCAGCGAATGGCTGAGCGGGGCGATCATTGCGTCGCAGCCGCACATCGCGCTGCTCAGCCGTCAGCGCATGAGCGGTTTGTCCCATCAGGCCATGAGTCGCAATGAACAAGTGGCCTACAGCGTCGGTGACGATACACGGTTGTTCGTGGTGACGGCCGAAGGCCAATGGTTCGACGGGCAGTTGCCGTTGCTGATTGCCGCGCCGGCTTCCAGGCTGGTCAGCAGTCCATGGCAAGTGGTGTTGTTTGTGGCCCAGGCGAGTGAAAGTGCTTGATCAAGGAAGGAACGTCATATGTCTGAGGGGAATGCCGGGACGGGTACACGAGGCCTCCACGAAGCGCCGCTGAGCAGTGCTTTTCGTCAGGCCTGGCAGCAATGGTCCCAGGACTGGAGCCAGTTGCCCAAGGACAGCGAAGACGAGGCGCTGGTGGACGCGGTGGTCGAACTGTCCACGCAAATATCCCAACGACTCTGGCGAACGGCCTTCGCCAAAGTCGGTGATGCCGCCGCCGAGCAAGTCAAGGCGTTGGTCTACGCCTTTGTCGCGCTGGTCGATGAAACCTTGCTGTTCACGCCGTGGCCGGGCCAGTCGGCCTGGCAGGAAAAACCCCTGGAGTCGCGGATGTACGCCAGCCGTCAGGCCGGCGAGCGGATACCGTTGGCCATCAAGGAACTGCTGGACGAGCAGGTTCCCACTACCCGCGATCTGGCCAATGTCTATTTGCAGTGCCTGGTGCTGGGGTTTCAGGGGCGGCTGCGGGGCGAACAGAATCAGGCCCAGCATGAAAAATGGCGCCTGGCGCTGTTCACGTTTGCCTGGCAGCACGAGGCGGATTATGCCGATGTCAGTGCCCGGCTCGAACAGCCTTCGGCGGTGACGCCGCTGCAATTGCCGGTACGACTTTCGTTGCCCGACGGTTTTCGCCTGGGCCTGGGGATTCTCGCCGTGGTCCTGCTGCTGACCGGGTTGGGGCAGTTGTTCTGGCGTGACATTCGCCAGGAGCTCGAACCGGTCTTGCAACTGACCGATTCGGTGGCCACCTCGGAGCAAGACTCATGAGCACGCTGGGGATTATCGGCCTCATCATCGCCGTGCTGTTGGTGCTGGCGATTGTCGCCGTGGCGGTCTGGTGGTTGCGCACGCAAAGCGGGGCGGCGATTCGCAGTTTTTACCTGGCGGTGCGACAGATGGAGCAGGAGCAGGGCACCCAGGACCGTTATCAGATTCCATGGCTGCTGATGCTCGGCAACGAAACCCAGGGCACCCAGCTGTGCACCCAGTGGCGTTTGCAGCCCACCGACAAACCGGGTTGGTTCGGTCGCTGGTGGTCGGACCCCGAAGGGGCGGTATTGGTGGTGCCCCAGGCGCTGTTTTTGCCGGATGAAGGCATGCACCTGCAACGGGGTGGCTGGTGGCGCTTGCTGGGGTTGATCCTGCGCTTGCGCAGTCAACGTCCGCTGGACGGAGTGATCTGGACGGTGCCGATCAGTCGGCTGGGCAATGCCGAGCAGGCGGCGGCCCTCGGCCTGGCGGCGCGTAGACGCTTTATCGATTTGTTGCAACGCTTCGGTTTGAGCCTGCCGGTGTACGTGGTCATTACCGGCATGGAAGAGTTGCCGGGCTTTCAGGAGTTGATCACCGCGCTGCCGGTCGAGGCCCGCGAACGCACGCTGGGCTGGTCCTCGCCCCACGGGGCGGATGCGGTCTGGCAGGCGCAATGGAGTGATCAGGCGCTGGATCAGGTCAATCGGGCCCTGGCGGAATCGATCATCGAAATCGGCGCCTTGTCCGGGCAGTTAAGCGTCGATTTGTATGGCTTGCCGGAACGTTTCGAAGCGTTGCGGCGCAATCTGCAAAGCCTGCTGGAGCCGGTTTTCCAGGGCAATGCACAAGGCGAGGCCCCGCGTTTTCGCGGTGTTTATTTTACCGCCAACCAGCCATCGGACGACGCCATCGACGGGTTTTCGGCCTACGACACCGTGTTGCAGCAGAGCGCCTTCGCCCGGCAATTGTGGCAGCGGCGGGTGGTCGCCGAGCGCGGTCTGGCGCTGGTGGTGCCGCGCCTGTTACGCCTGCGTCAGCGCTGGCAGCGCGTGACCGGCGGGGTGGCGCTGGTGGTTGCGTTGGTCTGGGGCGCGGGCATGCTGTGGGTCTGGCAGGATTCGGTCAAGGAGGCCCATGAACTGTCGCGCCTGCTGCAGGGGGCGCAGAAAAACTACGCGGCGGTCACCGATGAATCTCATCGGCTGGAGTCGACCCGGCGCAACGTCCAGGGTTTCTGGCGAGTGCTGGAAAAGGCGCCGGGCTGGAGCTTCACTTCAGTGGTATTTCCGACCTCCTGGTTCTCTTCACTGGATGCGCAGTTGGCGAGCGAGTTGCGCCTGACCGCCCAGAGCCATTTGATGTTGCCGTTGCGCGACCTGTTGAGCGCGGAGCTGGCGCAACTCAAGACCATCCGCAACACCGAACGACGGGGCAACGTCGAAAGCGAAGATCCTGCCCAATGGCAAAACTACGTCAAGGCCAAGGATCTGGTGGAGCGTGCGGTGCGTCTGGAGCAGCAGAACCAGTGGTTCAGTCAGGCGCTGAACAATCCCAAGGCCCCCCTCGAAGACCTGGTGTTGCTGAGCAACAACGCGTTGTCGCTGAACCTCAACGTCGGCACGTTGCACCGCGCCGGTTTTTACAACCGGGCGTTGTTCGATGCTGACGGCAGCGACTTGCGACCGCTGGATCTGACCGTCGAGCGCCCGGTGATCGAGGAAAATTTCCTCGGGCTCATGGAGCGCTGGCTGGACCAATATTTCCTGGCCGACAATTTCGTGCGCCAGGCCGGTTATCTCAAGCTGCATCTGGAACGGCTGGAAGCCGGCAGTGGCAACTCCCTCACCGAGCTCGAGGATTTGCGAGCACTGGTCGATGACCTGCAAACCGTGATCGGCTTGACGAATTCGGCGTGGGGCCGTGGCAAAGGGCAGGATCTGGTGCCTGGCTATCGCGAGTTGCTGGACAACGTGCGCAAAAGCGCCTTGCTCGGACCGCAACTGGAACAACAGTTGGAAATGCAGGCGGCCAAGCTGCAACAGAGCTTTCGTGATCAATGGATCGTCCAGGCCGGCTCCCGGGATAATTTATTGATTCAGCAAGGCAGCGGGCAACTGGTCTTGCAGGAACATGTGGTGCAGCTCAACAACGCGGTGCAAGCGCTGTTCAAACGTGACTTCGTGGCCATCGCCTTACAGGCGGATCGGTCCGAAGCCCCGAATGGCCAGGGGCAGGGCGTTGATGGCGACGACCTCGACAGTGCGCTGAACTATTTCGCCAGCTACAAGAGTTACGCCGCCGAAGAGTTGCCACGCATTCCCCCGGCGTATCGTGGCGCCTTGTTGCAAGCGGCCGAAGGCGCGGTGGTCAAGGCGATGTTGTCGAGCCTGCGTGAGCACAATGCGCAGGCCAACAGAGGCGTCTTCAATGTGCAGGCCTCCCAGGCGATTGCCTTGCAGAAAGCCTTTATCGAGGTGCGTCGTAGCGATCTGGCCACGCGTTTGCAAACGGCCTTGAACCGCCGCGCCCTGGCCGAAATCGTCAGCGGCCTCGACGAAATCGTCGCTCAGCCGCTGTTCAGCGGGCGCACCGAAATCAGCCAGTGGGACGGCTCGAAAAACCTCGGCCTGCAACTGTATGGCGCCAGCGACGTGCAGGATTTGAAACTGAGCCTCAATCAGCAATTCAACACCATGCTCGGTATCACCGAACGACGCACCTCGGCGCTGGAATGGTTGAAAGTCCAGCAACAGAATCTCTCGGCGTTGGATTATGAACGCGTGACGCAGTTCAGTGCGCTCAACGACGAACTGCTCAAATACAAAGAGCAGAACCCCGCCAGTTCGCCGGCACAGATCGAGCAATTGGTGAGCCGTGATTTCATCGAAATGGACGTCGCGTCCTGTGGCCAGATCCTGCAAACCGCCAACCTGTCCGGCGGGCGCGGAACATTGGCGTTGCGGGCGGTGGATCTGCAACAAACCGCCATGCAACGCTGCCAGTTCCTGCAACAGCAACAGGCCGCGGCGGCGTGGAACGAGCTGGCCAACTATTTCAACCAGTATCTGGCGGATCGCTTTCCGTTTGCCAACGGCCTTCAGGCTACCGACGCCGACCCGGCCAGGGTTCAGCATTTGCTGGAGCTGATCGACAAGCGTTTGCCGGTGGCGCAGGCCGGATTGCTGCTGAGCCAGACCCCGGAACGGTTGGCCGCCGAAGACTTTCTCAATCGCCTGAAGCAAGCCAGCACCTGGCTGGGGCCGATGTTCGTGCGCGACAAGAGCGGTGTGCTGGGAGTGGAGATGGACGTGCGCTGGCGCACCGACCGAGAGGAAGAACGCGGTGCCGATCAGGTGATTGCCTGGGGCTTGAATGCCGGCAATCAACAGATCAACTACCCCGGCGAGGCTCAGCAGAACCTGCGCTGGATGGTCGGCCAACCGATCCGGTTGACCTTGCGTTGGGCCAGGAATGGCTACCAGCGCCCGGCCAACGATCCGTTACAGCCGAGCCTGGTGGTGCGGGACCTGGAAGCGGGATGGGAGTACAGCGGTCCATGGTCGTTATTGCGCTTGATGCGTTCGCATGTATCGGTGCAGCGCCAGCCGAACATGGACTACACGGACTTTCCGTTGACCTTGCGCCTGCCCGTGACCACGCAGGCCAGCACCACCACCGCGGAGCAAACCCTGATGTTCGTGCGCCTGTCGTTGATGACCCAGGGCTCGAAGTTGCCGCTGTCCGTTCAGCCCCTGCCGACCCGGGCCCCGCGTTCACCGTTCATGGTGACGCGGTCGACCGCAGCCATTGAATCCCATGAGGAGGAGGGCCTGTGAATCAACCTTCAACACCGTTGCCGGAACTGATTGCGCAACTGCTCGAACCGATCAGCGAGGAGGCGCCTTGTGGTCAGGATTTGCGTTATGAGCCTGAGTTCGACCGATTGCGCGAACTGCGCCGTGAGGACGACACCAGTTTGCCGACGGGGGTGTGGCAGTCGTCGATCAAGCGTGCCCAGTGGCCGGAACTGGAAAAGCTGGCCACGAGCCTGCTGCTCGAACGCAGCAAGGATTTGATGCTCAGCGCCTGGCTGGGGGAGGCCTGGCTGCATCAGGACGGGCTCGAAGGCTTACCGGGCAGCCTGGCGCTGGTTGCCGGGTTATGCGAGCGCTATCCCGAGCACCTGCACCCGCAGGCTGAGGATGGCGACCAGTCATGGCGAGTGATACCGCTCGAATGGCTGGCGCGACGCTACACCGAAGTGTTGCTGACCCGAGTGCCGCTGTTCGATTCGCACAACGGAGAATTCGATGGCTTCTGTCTGGATGCCTGGCGCCGCTTGCAGTTGCAACAGGTGCTGGCCAGCGACAGTAAAGCGGCCAAGACCTCGGCCGAGAACGCCCGCAACGAACAGAAAAAACTCACCGAACAGATTCGCGCCACTCCGTTGTCATTCTGGTTGCGCAGCCAGGGCAGCCTGTTGCTGAGCCTGCAACACCTGCAACGCCTGGACAACTGGAGTGATACCTGGCTCGGCAACCAGGCCCCGGGCTTCAAAGCGTTGCAAGACGTGATCAAAGCATTGTTGACGCTGGTTCAGGAGTTCATCGCCATGCATCCACGAAAACCGACCCCGGCGCCTGTCGAAACGCCTGCGGTGGCGGCATCGAGCCCGGCTGCGGTGCCGGAAGTCATCCCGGCGCCCCAAGTGTTCAGCGAGCCGGCGAATCGTGAAGAGGCGTACCGGCAATTGCTGTTGATCGCTGACTATCTGGCGCGCACCGAACCCCACAGCCCGGTTCCCTATCTGATCAAACGGGGCGTGGAGTGGGGCAACAAGCCCCTGAGTGAGCTGCTGGGAGAGCTGATCAGCGCTGATGCCGAATCCCGGCGACTCTGGACGCTGTTGGGCGTTCTTTAGTGAAGCCGGGCGGCCGCCGACGGCGGCGGTAAAGCAATGGGGGTGAGTACCGGTTGACCGGAAAAAAACGCCGTCAGGTTTTTGCCGGCCAGTTCCACGGTGCCTTGGGTGGCCTCCGGGGACAATCCGGCGACATGGGGGGTCAGAATCACGTTGGCCAACCCCTTGAGGGCGTCCGGCACCTGGGGTTCGTGATCGTAGACATCCAGCGCGGCGCCGGCGATCCGTCGCTGTTCGAGCGCGCTGATCAGGTCCGCCGTGACGATCACACTGGCCCGGGCGATATTGACGATGAAGCCGTTGGGCCCCAGGGCATCAAGCACCTGCCTGTTGATCAGGTGTTGGGTGCCGAGCCCGCCGGGTGCGGCGACTATCAGAAAATCCGAGTGGCGTGCCAGTTCGGTAGGCGTCGAACAGAAGCTATAGGGCACGTCGCTGCGATGCTGGCGGTTGTGGTAGCTAACGTTCATGTCGAAGCCGTTGGCCGCACGTTTGGCGATGGCGATGCCGACGGCCCCGAGGCCGAGGATGCCCAGGCGTTTGCCGGCCAGGGAAGGGCGCATGATTTTCGGCCACTCGCCCCGACGCACGGCGGCATCGGCTCGAGGAATATCCCGCACCAGCGCCAGCAACAACGCCATGGCGTGATCGGCGACAGAAGAGGCATTGACGCCAGCCCCGTTGGTGACGGTGATGCCACGGTCGGCGGCGGCTTGCAGGTCGACGTGTTCGTAGCCGGCGCCGATCACACAGATGATCTTCAGGTTGGGCAGGTCGGCGATTTCATTGGCGTACAGGCCCAATGGGCCGCGCGTCAGCACCGCCTCGATCTGACTGCCCTGTCGGGCAATGGCGGCGGCGCGCTCGGCCGGGGTTGGGGCCAGGATCAAATGAAACCCCTGACGTTCGAGAATCGGCAGGTAGTCATTGATGGTTTCAACCAGTACCAGAACAGTTGCGGTCATGCTGGGCTCCTGTGGGCAGCGGAGTGTCGGGGCTTGAACGTCGCGTCAGATTGCTGACTCCAGAGCGAATTGGCAATGGCCCACAGTCATAGGCTATTGGTTGGCAAGCACTCGTGCAGGCGTTGGCGATACCGGCGAACTTCTTAGATACAACACTAGATCAGAGCGCGGCAGATGGAGAGGGTTTGTCCGCGATGAAATAGCTGTAGCAGCTGTCGAGCCTGCGAGGCCGCTACAGCGAACGCAGCCTTTGGCAGCTGCTACATAGAGCGCGCCGCGCCGACCCCATCTGATCCGCACAACCGTTGCTCAGCTAAGCCTTTGCTTCTGCTGATTAATCCCGGACAATCGCGCCCCTGTTTCGGTCAGGGCGCTGCCTGTCGGATTTTTCCGACTCGTCCTGACCGGGTGACAAGTGACCGGAAAACGGAGATCCAGCAGGATGAATGATCAGGCCAATAGCGTCGGCGAACGCTATGTAACGGCGACACCAGCGAGCCTTGCAAGCTGGAATCGCCATGACACCACATGGATGTTGGGCTTGTTTGGTACGGCCATCGGGGCCGGTACCCTGTTTTTGCCGATCAACGCGGGGCTGGGCGGCTTCTGGCCGTTGCTGATCCTGGCGGTATTGGCGTTCCCCATGACCTTTTACGCACACCGTGGCCTGACCCGCTTTGTGTTGTCCGGCCGTGAAGGCGCGGACATCACCGAAGTGGTGGAAGAACACTTCGGCATCAAGGCCGGTGCGCTGATCACGTTGCTGTACTTCTTCGCGATCTTCCCGATCCTGCTGATCTACAGCGTGGCCCTGACCAACACCGTGGGCAGTTTCCTCGAGCATCAACTGCACATCATGCCGCCACCGCGCGCCGTGCTGTCGTTCGTGCTGATTCTCGGCCTGCTGGCGGTGGTGCGCTGCGGTGAACAAGTGATCGTCAAGGCCATGAGCCTGATGGTGTATCCGTTCATCGTCGCGTTGCTGTTCCTGGCGGTGTTCCTGATTCCTCACTGGAGTGGCGGCATCCTCAGCACCGCGTCCACGCTGCCTGAGTCGTCGGCGCTGCTGCACACCTTGTGGCTGGCGATTCCGGTGATGGTGTTCTCGTTCAACCACTCGCCGATCATTTCGGCGTTCGCGGTGGACCAGAAGCGTCGCTACGGCGTGCATGCCCAGGAGCGCAGCTCGCAGATCCTGTCCCGTGCCCACGTGTTGATGGTGGTGATGGTGCTGTTCTTCGTCTTCAGCTGCGTGCTGACTCTTTCGCCGGCGCAACTGGCGGAGGCCAAGGCGCAGAACCTGTCGATCCTGTCGTACCTGGCCAACCATTTCAGCAACCCGACCATCGCCTTCGCGGCGCCGTTGATTGCCTTCGTGGCCATTTCCAAGTCGTTCCTGGGCCACTACATCGGCGCCAGCGAAGGCTTGAAGGGCCTGATCGTCAAGAGCGGCAAACGCCCGGCGCCGAAGACCCTGGACCGCCTGACCGCCGCGTTCATGCTGGTGGTCTGCTGGATCGTCGCGACCCTGAACCCGAGCATTCTCGGCATGATCGAAACCCTCGGTGGCCCGATCATCGCGGCGATCCTGTTCCTGATGCCTATGTATGCGATCCGCAAGGTGCCGGCCATGGCTCGTTACCGTGGCCAAGCCTCCAACGTCTTCGTGACGCTGGTGGGCCTGGTGGCCATTTCGGCGTTGATCTACTCGCTCACCGCCTGAAACAGCGGGCGATCAATCGAGGCTGCCCCGGTTGATCGTCCCGTTCGAATGCCTGTTCAGGCGACTTTTGCTTCGCTGATGACAGTGCTCGATGGCCGCAACGGCTTTTTCGCAGGCCTTGCACAGCGTTGCCGGCGCATCGGCCAGCCTTGGTGCGAACCACTCGGGACAGAGGCTGATCACGCCCTCCGGCGAATGCATCCATTGACTGATAACGTGCTGGACCGTCCCGTCCAGGCCCTTTCTGGCTCGTAGGGCGTTGAGCCGTGGGGCGCAGAGCTGGTCCAGCGCCAGCCGGTGGATCTCGCGCAAGAACGGTGAAATCTGTACCGAAAGGTAGGCAATGCCGAATTTTTCCTGGGCAACACGTGCGCCCAGCGCCCAAAACGAGCCCACCACCACGATGTCCTCGTGGCGCCGCGCTGCGATGTAGTCAAAGGTCGGCTCGAGCAAGCTGGAGAACGTATGCCACTGCACCGCCAAAGCGCTTTTCGAGCGTTGGAGGCGGGGCGTGTCGCCGGTGGTTTCCCGGGATAACGGCTCGAATTCCAGCCCGTACTGTTCGATCGTGGCCTTGAATGCCGGCAGGCTGCACAGGGTCGCGCGATGGCCGCGCAGGTGCAGCGCATTGGCCAGGCCGATGAAGGGGAAAATGTCTTCGGCCGAACCGATGGCAATCAGGATGACCCGCATGACTCCTCCTTGAGTTGAGGCCTGTGAGGCCTCGTGGCACGCCGTCCTGGTGCCGTTATCAGGCAAAGCGTAGCTGGGCGTTTGCCGTCAGGCATAAAAAAACGCCGCTCATCTCACGATGGGCGGCGTTTTTTATGGCTTTGCAGCGTTAGGCTTGAACGACCGGGATGTTGGCGTTCGCGGCAGCTTCACGGAACTCGGCGATCTGGTCGAAGGACAGGTAGCGGTAAACATCGGCCGCCATGCTGTCGATCTTGCCAGCGTACTCCATGTATTCCTCGACGGTCGGCAGGCGACCCAGGATCGAAGCAACAGACGCCAACTCGGCCGAAGCCAGGTAAACGTTCGCGCCATCGCCCAGACGGTTCGGGAAGTTACGAGTCGACGTCGACACCACGGTGGAGTTCGGCTCTACGCGTGCCTGGTTACCCATGCACAGCGAGCAGCCTGGCATTTCCATGCGTGCGCCGGCTTTGCCGTAGATGCCGTAGTAGCCTTCTTCGGTCAGCTGGTGAGCGTCCATTTTGGTCGGCGGCGACAGCCACAGACGGGTTGGAAGCTGACCCTTGACCTGATCCAGCAGCTTACCGGCAGCGCGGAAGTGACCAATGTTGGTCATGCACGAACCGATGAACACTTCGTCGATCTTCTCGCCAGCAACGCTGGACAGCAGACGGGCGTCGTCCGGGTCGTTCGGTGCGCAGAGCACAGGCTCTTTGATGTCGGCCAGGTCGATTTCGATGACTTCAGCGTATTCGGCGTCAGCATCGGCAACCATCAACTCAGGGTTGGCGATCCAGGCTTCCATCGCTTGAGCACGACGTTCCAGAGTACGGGCATCGCCGTAGTCTTCGCCGATCATCCAGCGCAGCAGGGTGATGTTGGAGCTCAGGTATTCGGTGATCGACTCTTTCGACAGCTTGATGGTGCAACCGGCAGCCGAACGTTCGGCCGAAGCGTCGGACAGCTCGAAAGCTTGCTCGATGCTCAGGTTGTCCAGGCCTTCGATTTCCAGAATGCGGCCGGAGAAGGCGTTCTTCTTGCCTTTCTTCTCCACGGTCAACAGGCCAGCCTGAATCGCGAAGTAAGGAATGGCGTGAACCAGGTCGCGCAGGGTGACGCCCGGTTGCATTTTGCCTTTGAAGCGCACCAGGATCGATTCCGGCATGTCCAGCGGCATAACGCCGGTGGCGGCGGCGAACGCAACCAGACCGGAACCGGCCGGGAACGAAATGCCCATCGGGAAACGGGTGTGGGAGTCACCACCGGTACCGACGGTGTCCGGCAGCAGCATGCGGTTCAGCCAGCTGTGGATGATGCCGTCGCCCGGACGCAGGGAAACGCCGCCGCGGGTCATGATGAAGTCAGGCAGGGTGTGGTGGGTGGTCACGTCGATCGGCTTTGGATAAGCCGCGGTGTGGCAGAAGGACTGCATCACCAGATCGGTCGAGAAGCCCAGGCACGCCAGGTCTTTCAGTTCGTCACGGGTCATGGGACCGGTGGTGTCCTGAGAACCGACGGTGGTCATCTTCGGTTCGCAGTAGGTGCCAGGACGAACGCCTTTGCCTTCTGGCAGACCGCAGGCCTTGCCGACCATTTTCTGTGCCAGGGTGTAGCCCTTGCCGGTGTCGACAGGTGCTTCAGGCAGTTTGAACAGATCGGTAGGGCCCAGGCCCAGCTCGGCACGGGCCTTGTCGGTCAGGCCGCGACCGATGATCAGCGGGATACGACCGCCAGCACGAACTTCGTCCAACAGCACCGGGGTCTTCATTTCGAAGGTGGTCAGGACTTCGTCGGTGCCGTGTTTGCAGACTTTGCCAGCATGCGGGTACAGGTCGATCACGTCGCCCATGTTCATGTTGGTGACGTCGAATTCGATTGGCAGTGCGCCAGCATCTTCCATGGTGTTGTAGAAGATCGGAGCGATCTTGCTGCCGAAGCAGAAACCGCCGGCACGCTTGTTCGGCACGTGAGGAACGTCGTCGCCGAAGAACCACAGTACGGAGTTGGTGGCCGATTTACGCGAAGAGCCGGTACCCACGACGTCGCCGACGTAGGCGATCGGGAAGCCTTGACCGCGCATTTCTTCGATCTGCTTCATCGGACCGGTGACGCCTTGTACGTCCGGCACGATGCCGTCGCGCGCCATTTTCAGCATGGCCAGGGCGTGCAGCGGGATGTCCGGGCGGGACCAGGCATCAGGGGCAGGGGACAGGTCGTCGGTGTTGGTTTCGCCAGTCACCTTGAACACGCGCAGGCTGATCTTGTCGGCCAGCACAGGACGGTTCTTGAACCACTCGCCGTCGGCCCAGGATTGCAGAACGCCTTTGGCGTGAACGTTGCCGTTCTTGGCTTTTTCAGCCACGTCGTGGAAGGCATCGAACATCAGCAGGGTGTGCTTGAGTTGAGCGGCAGCGACAGGGGCCAGTTCGGCGCTGTCGAGCAGGTCAACCAGGGTCACGATGTTGTAGCCGCCCTGCATGGTGCCGAGCAGTTCAACAGCGCGTTTCTTGTCGATCAGAGGGGATTTTGCTTCGCCTTTGGCGAGGGCAGACAGGAAGCCGGCCTTTACATAGGCTGCTTCGTCCACGCCTGGCGGAATGCGATTGGTGATCAGGTCAACGAGGAAGGCTTCTTCGCCCGCCGGGGGATTCTTCAGCAGCTCGACCAGGCCTGCAGTTTGTTCGGCGTTAAGCGGCTGGGGAACGATACCCAGTGCTGCACGCTCTTCGATATGTTTGCGGTAGGCTTCAAGCACAGTTATTACCCTCATCAGTGGTCCCAAATGGGTGTCCGGGACGCTCATCCCGAAATTGCCGTACTCATGCGCTGCGTGGCGTTTTGGGCCACTTAGCCAGAATTACCGGCAATTCCTTACAGAAGCTGCTTTCAAAGTTTTACGCCTGCAGAACGGGGAGCTGATGAGGGTTGGCGTTGGGCTTTTCCCCGCTGGAAAAACCCTTCGCCAACACCGCTCTGAAGGAACGACTGTGCTCGTGACGCTTTGAAAACAGCTTCTAACGGACATTGGCGCCTTAAAAGGCTGGCTGATTCTACGGCAAAAAAAATTTAAAGGTAAGTTCGCCCCAAAACTTTGAGGGGTGATGAATGTTAGACAAAGGGCTAACATGCTGGCCTGTTCTGCTTTCCCGTGTTTTGCCTACCTATGCCCAATCAAACCATCAAGACCCCCTGCGTCGGCCTCTGCTCAACTGTTTACGGTGATCTGGTGTGCCGTGGCTGCAAGCGTTTTCACCACGAAGTGATTCACTGGAACGGTTACAACGAGGAAGAAAAACGCGCGGTGTGGCTGCGTCTTGAGCAACTGTTGTCGCAGGTGATGGCCAGCAAGGTGGAAATTTTCGATCCCGCGTTGCTGCGCCTGCAGCTGGAGCAGCGCAAGATTCGTTTTGTGCCGCATCAGTCGGAATATTGCTGGGCTTATCAACTGATTGCCCGGGGCGCGCGGGTCATCAACAATCTTGAAGCCTACGGGATGGTGCTGCTGCCGGAGTTCCGCGACTGGAACCTGCCGGAACTGCGCGATGCCATTGATCGGGAATTTTTCCTGCTGTCTGAAGCGCATTACCAGCGCTACATTGCGCCGGGGTTTCTCAAGGATGCTTTCGGCGGCTGATTTTTAAAGTCAAAAGATCGCAGCCTTCGGCAGCTCCTACAGGGGAATGCGATCCATGTAGGCGCTGCCGAAGGCTGCGATCTTTTGATCTTGCTTAATGCTGGGTCACGATCTCTTCCAGATGATCCATGACCGTATCCGGCTTGAGCACCAGCACATCGCTTTCCAGCGCATCGAGCACCACTTCCGCCGTATTACCGATCAACGCCCCCGACAGCCCGGTCCGGGCCACGGTGCCGATCACCGTCACGGAGGCCCCCAGCTTATGGGCCATGTACGGAATCAACACATCCGCCGGACCTTCCGCGATATGCAGGTGGTCGTCATCAATGTCGAACTCGGCCTGAAAGGCTTTGCATTGCTCGCGATAGCGGGCCTCAATGGTTTCGCTGAGCTGAAACGTCGGGTCGGCCGACGACAGCATCGGCGATGGGTGAGCGCTGATCACGTGCAAATGGGCCTTGGCCAGGCTGGAAATGTCGTAGCCATGGTCGATGATGCTGGCGTGCAAGGTGCGGTGTTCGCCGTCGAGGTTGCCGACATCGATGGCCGTCAGGATCACGCCGCCGGTCCAGGGTCTGGCGTTTTTCACCAGCAGCACCGGAGTCGGGCAGTAGCGCAGCAGTTTCCAGTCCGCCGGGGTCAGCAGGGCCTTTTTCAGCGGGCTGTCGGGGAAATGTTGCTTGACCACCAGCCCGCAACCTTCGGCCTGCTGCACATCGATAATGGTGTCGTGCAGGCTTTCGTTCCAGGCTTGTTCGGTGGTGACGTTGTAACCGTCTTCCAGCAGGGCGGCCTTGAGCACGCTGAGCATCGCGCTATGGTCGTGCTTTTTATCGCAGACCAGCAGGTGCAGATGAGCCTGGGTCACGCCAGCGATCAATTTGGCCCGTTTGAGCGCCAGGCTTTCCGAGTGTTCGGGTTCAATGACCACCAGGATGCTGCGAATGGCTTGCATGATCGGGATCTCCAGGAAGGTAAAATCACTGCGTTGGACAACTATAGTTGCTGGTCGGGCATTCGCGACTTGATGCACATCAACGGTCGCGGCTGGTGGTCTGTCGGCAGGCCGGTATAATCGGCGCCCTTCGTTTTGAACCTTTTATCCGTGAGCCCCATGATCCTTCCCGAAATTCACGAGTTCCTCGGCTGCCGCACGCCCGATGGCTGGGTCCAGGCTGCGCTGGCGGATCAGGAAACCCTGCTGATCGACCACAAAAACTGCGAATTCAAGGCGGCCAGCACGGCGTTGAGCCTGATTGCCAAGTACCACTCCCACGTCGACCTGATCAACCTGATGTCGCGTCTGGCCCGGGAAGAGTTGGTGCACCATGAACAGGTCATGCGCCTGATGAAAAAGCGCAAGATCGAGCTGCGTCAGTTGTCCGCCGGGCGTTACGCCTCGGGCCTGCGCAAAGTGGTGCGCAGCCACGAACCGGTGAAACTGGTGGACACGCTGGTGGTCGGCGCCTTCATCGAGGCCCGTAGCTGCGAGCGTTTCGAGGCGCTGGTGCCGCATTTGGATGAAGAGCTGGGCAAGTTCTATTTCGGTCTGCTGAAAAGCGAAGCGCGGCATTTCCAGGGTTACCTGAAACTGGCCTATCAGTACGGTGACGCCAAGGACATCGCCCAGGTGATCGACAAGGTTCGTGACGCCGAGCAGGCGTTGATCGAGTCGCCGGATGTGGAGTTTCGCTTTCACAGCGGTGTGCCGGTAGCGGCGTGAGATTGGGGGTACGCCACCTGCAAAACGGCCTAACGACTCAACCCCAGGCGCTCATGCCATTGGGCGATGGACTCTTCCGGATAGACGTCGAATTGCTGGTCGCCCGGATGCGCCTCGACTTCCACCCACGGCGCCTTGGAGCCGAGCATCAGATGGGTGTGCTCCGGCGGCACCGGCAAGGGAGTGTCGATGGCCGAGGCAAACGGGTGAATCAGCTCCGGCCATTCAGGGCTGAACAGCCATAAACCCGAGCCGCAAAGGGAACAGAAATGCCGCTCGGCGGTGCTGTGGCGGGCGCGTTTATCGCCTTCGTCCTTGAGCCGCGCATGGTAAATCGCGATGTGCTTGCGACCGCGCACTTTGAGGCTCTGGGCATCTCCCCCCAGGTTGATCGCATAACCGCCACCGCCCTGGGTCTTGCGACAGATCGAGCAGTAGCAACGCTGATAAGGGTAGGGGTGGGCGCTGGTCAGGCTGAACGACACCGCGCCGCAATGGCAGGAGCCTTCGAGCTGCATGGGGACCTCCGATTGGGCTTGGGATGGTAAGCGTTTCTGGACAGTTGAATGTATGGTGGCTGGTCTGGCGCCTTCGCGAGCAGGCTCGCTCCCACATTTGATCTTCAGTGTTCACACATAATGTGTGCACAGAAAATTCCCTGTGGGAGCGAGCCTGCTCGCGAAAAACGATAACGCGGCCTACCGGCTGGGCACCCGCCACAAGTACCACGCCGCCACGGTCCGATAAGGGCGCCACGCCAGCCCGATTTCAATCATCTGCTTACGCGTCGGCTGTACCTCCAGCCCTTTCAACCGCCGATAACCCTCACGCACCCCAAAGTCGTCGGCGGGTAAAATGTCCGGCCGCTCCAGGCTGTAAATCAGCAGCATTTCCACCGTCCAGCGACCTACCCCGCGCAAGGTCATCAAGCGCTCGATCAACGCTTCATCGTCCATGGCCAGCGCCGTGGCGTAATCCGGCACCACCCCGTCCAGAGCCGCCTGAGCGATGCCTTGAATGGTCGCGATCTTGCTGGCGGAAAAGCCGCAACCACGCATCTGTTCGAAGTCGGTCGCCAGAATTTGCTCGGGTCTTGGGAAGGTACTCTGGGGAAACAACGCCAGCAGCCGGCCGACAATCGCATCACCGGCCTTTGCATGCAGTTGCTGATAGGCAATCGCCCGCACCAGCGACTCATAAGGATCCCGAGCCGCATGGGGCTGATGCAGGCAGGGGCCGATGGCGCTGATGTGGCGTTGCCAGTCGGCATCGAGGGCCGAGAGGAATTCGCTGGCCAGTTGATAGGTGTCGGGCATGGAGCATCCTGAGGGGCGGGTGACTGCGGGAAGATTAGTCGCCCCCCCGCGGCGTCGCACTCCATTGCTTGCGGTCAAACTTTCCCGGTCGGGGCCAGCAGGGCGTTCACTTGACCATAGGTGAACGCCTTGAGGTGGCTGCTGTCGAGCGTGCCGGTTTGCAGAAAGCTTTTGGCCAGGCCTGCCATGGCGCCGTAGAGGAATTCGGCGATGCTTGAGCCTGCGCTCAAACGGCGCACGCCGAGAGCTTGCAGTTCTTCAGGCGAAGGCAGGCCCGGGAAGCCAAGCACGTTCACCGGCAGCGTGGTGCCCTGGCACAGGGCGTCGATCTCGTACGCCGCCGTGACGCCAGCGGCGAACAACCCGTCGGCACCGGCCGCCTGATACAACGCGGCCCGCTTGAGCGTCTCTGCCACGCGATCTTCGGCCGGCACCAGGCCCTTGAGGTACACGTCAGTGCGGGCGTTGATGAACAGCTTCACGTCCCGGCGATTGGCGACCTGGCGCGCGATTTCGATTTTGCGGGCCAGCAGCTCGGGCGGGGCAGCACCGTCCTCGATATTGATCCCCACGGCACCGGCGGCGATGACGGCGTCGATCACCTCCGCCACTCGCCCCAGGTCATCGGAGTAACCCGCCTCGATGTCCACGCTAAACGGCACGCTGATGACCCGGGCGATGGACTCGACAGTGGAAACCAGCCGTTCCAGCGGCAAGGTGTTGCCATCCGGATAACCGTGAGCCCAGGCCACCGCCGCACTGCTGGTGGCGACGGCTTTGCTGCCCAGCTGTTCCACCAGTCGCGCTCCGGTGGCGTCGGCGACGTTGGTCAGAATCAGCAGGCCGCTCTGGTGCAGTTGATGGAATTGAGTGTCGAGTGTGTCCATCGAATGTCCTTCCTTATGACTTGTTATTGAATAAACGGTGGAGTGATCAGAATGCGAGTTGTTGGGTGATTTGCACCGCGGCGCTTTCCAGTCTGAGTAGAAAGGCCTTGCGCGGTTGCCCACCACCATAGCCGGTCAACGAACCGTCTGCGCCGATCACCCGATGACAGGGCAGCACAATCGCCAGACGGTTTTGTCCGTTGGCCATGCCCACGGCGCGACTGGCGCCGGGTTTGCCCAGATGTGCTGCGATGGCACCATAAGTGCTGGTTTGGCCGTAGGGGATTTTCATCAGTTCGGCCCATACCTGTTTGGCGAAAACGCTGCCGGGCAGGTGCAGTGGCACGTTGAACTCGCTCCGTTTGCCGGCGAAATATTGCGCGAGTTCTTCTTCGATCTGCTGCAAATGCCCGTTGTGACCGGGTGCCACGGCGTAGCCGTAACGGTTCTGCAGTTCTTCGATTTCCCTGGTCAATGCCGGTCGATCGAGAAACTCCAGCAGCACCAGCCCACGCTGTTCGGCCATGGCGATCATCGGCCCCAGCGGTGTGGTCAGCCGGGTGAACAGCAGTGGCTCGCTGTGGGCGGCGCGGCCGGGCGTGATATGGAACGACTTTTGAAACGCATCGCGAAAGCCGCTCAGGGATTCGTAGCCGGAGTCGAACGCCGCATTGTCGATGGATTCGCCCTGTTTGATGCCACCGAGGGCGATGCCAAGGCGTCGGCTGCGCAGCCAGGCGTGAAAGGTCATGCCGAAATGCTGCTTGAACCAGCGACGCAGTTTCAGCGGCTCGATGCCTTCGGCGAGCAACTGGGCATCGGTCCAGCGCAGGTCGGGATCGGCGTCCACGGATGTGAGCAGTCGCTGCACCCAGTCCGGCGCGATGGCTGCGGCGTCCAGCGGCTTGCACCGCAGGCAGGCCCGATAACCCGCCGACATCGCCTCATCGGCATGGGCGAAGAACTCGACGTTTTCCGGCTTCGGTTTGCGCGCCGTGCAACTGGGGCGGCAGAAGATGCCGGTGGTTTTGACCGCGGTAAAGAACACCCCCTCGTAGGCGGTGTCGCGTTCGAGCATGGCGCGAACCATCTCGGCGTGGGGCGGAAGCACAGCGTTTTGTAGGTTCATGGGTTGAGCATAAGCCGCGTCGCTTGGCGCCTCCACCGGAAAATCGACAGAGAATTCGTACTGGAAATCGATAGAGAACCCTACATCGATTGTGCAGGTCCGAAAGATCAGGCCCGTCGTGCCATCAATAACACTGATGCCGCCGCCGACAACAACCCCGCGCAGCAGCGATTGAAAATCCGCTTGCCCCGTGGTTCGGCGAACCAGCGGCGCATGTGCAGGCCCATGCAGGCATAGGCGCTGATGGCGATCCATTCCAGCAGCAGGAATAACGCACCGAGCACGACGAATTGCGCGGCAATCGGTCGAGTCGGGTCGACGAACTGCGGCAGGAATGCGGTGAACAGCAAAATAGCCTTGGGATTACCCGCCGCCACCAGAAACTCCTGCCGCGCCAGGGCCAGGACTCCCAAAGACTTGCCGGTGATGTGCTGCTCGGCCTCGGGATTGGCGCGCCACAGTTGCCAAGCCAGGTACAACAAGTAAGCGGCGCCGACGATCTTGATCGCATAGAACAGCCATTCCGAGGTTTGCAGCACTACCGACAACCCGGCGGCGGCCAGGCCGATCATTCCGGCAAACGCCAGCAAGCGACCGACACCGGCCACACAGGCGCGACGATAACCGTAACGGGTGGCGTTGCTGACCGACAGCAGATTGTTCGGGCCGGGGGCCATGTTCAGAGCGAAGCAGGCCGGGAGAAACAGGGTGAGGGTGGCGAGGTCCATGAACGGGGCTCCAGTAACCAGAGCCCTATTTTTATCATGAGTGACGAGTGGCTTGGCCCATACAGCAGTGGATGCAAATCGCCGTACACTTGTGCCAGGTTGGTTAATGCCAATGCCAATGCCAATGCCAATGCCAATGCCAATGCCAGTCAGTTAGCCCGCGCCCACAGGTTCCTGACTGGCACAACCAAGGCACACAAACTGGCAGCCCCTACAGGGAATTTCCTTCGTCATTGAGGTTGTGTCAGGCATAAAAACGGTGAGATCAATCGCAAGGGCGCACTATTTGATCTGCACAATAACCGGGCCTTCCGTCACGATCGGCGGGTTGGCGTGGATATTCGAGGCGTTTTTCTGAATCCAGTCGCGCGCGACTTTCAAGCTCGCATCGCTGCCGGCCTTGTCCGTGCAAACAGTCACCGACGTACCGCCATCCCCCGTATTCAGCAGTGTGTAGCTTACGAGGCCAGGCACTGTGCGCAGGGTCGCTTCGACGTCGGCGTTGCGCTCTTCCAAAAGCTCGAAAAGCTGCTTTGCTCCAGCACCCAGGTAGGTTCTTATAACCGCATACATGGTCGTCTCCTTTGGGGGTTACCGTCTTGATGCCAATCCAGATCCGCTGATGGCCGCTATCCCTCAGGTTTCAGTTCGTCCCGATGTATTCAGCTTAGCCAAAGGCCGGCGACACGGGAAATGCAACGACCACCGGCCTCTTTTGGCCCAGAGTGGGGGACGCACGGGACACACCACGATTGTTCGGCATTTGCCTTAAGTCGTGGTCTGTCCCTTTTTATGTTCACCCATACCGCTGAAGATCAACATCAAAGGATCGCAGCCTTCGGCAGCTCCTACGCGGGACGTGGTGCTTCAACAGGGGGTGTACCGTCGTGAAACATCGTTTTCAGTTGAGCACGCAGTTGCGGTGAGTCGGTGTGCTTGTGAACACTGACCGCATGCTGTGCAGCGGCCTCGAGCAGTTCATTTTCAGAGTCTGCGGACAGGGCGACCGAGCATTTGGAATCGCTTGGAAACTCGCGGCAGTCGATGTATTTACGCGCCATGATCTTCTCCTCCCTACGACGAAGGCAGGCCGTGGCCTGCGTGAACGATCACTCGACGCGCCACCCCATACATCGAGTCGCATCGAATGTGCCGACTTTTAAAGTATAGGCCCGCCACAAGGCGCATCGCGACAGTCTTGCAACGACCGTAGGCGCTGCCGAAAGCTGCGATCTTTTGATCTTCGGCGGTTTAAAAGATCGCAGCCTTCGGCAGCGCCTACAGGGGATCTTCGTTGGTTTTTACGGTGCGAGGAAAGGTGGCAGTGAATGTCGTTCCGCTCGTTAGAGAAGACGTTACAGCCACGTCGCCGTCGTGCGCCCTTGCGATCTCACGAACAATGAACAGGCCCAGCCCGACGCTTCTAAGTTCAGCATTGTCATGACTGCCACGGATCATCGGTTCGAACAGGTCCTTGAGCAACTCCGGCGGTATGGGGGTGCCAATGTTGTGCACTGTAATAATGACTGCTCGATCTTCGATGCACGAAGAGACGGTGACTCCGCTATCGGCAGCACCGTAGGCGACTGCATTGGCGACCAGGTTGCCGATGAGTTGATAGAGCCGATCACTGTCGGCGGTAAAGTCACCTTGCCCATCACGCAGGTGGGTCAACTCATGCCCGGGGAACGCCAGGCTCAATTCGTCCAGGCAGTCGGCCACCAGTTCGTGTAGATCGACGGGTTTGGGCAGGACCGCGATACCTCGCCCGACCTGCGTCAAGGTGAAATCCAACAGGTCAGCCACCAGACGCTGTGCGCGCTCTGCCGAGTGGGTGATGTGGCCAAGTATTTGTGCCTGTTTAGTGTCCATCTCCCTGCGGCCCAGCAGTTCCGTGGCCATTTTTATCGCCGACAAGGGGTTGCGCAGGTCGTGACTGACAATCCCGATAAGCTGCTCGGCGAACAGGGCCCTGTCTTCCGCCGCGGCGTAAGTGATGCGCAGCTTGTCTTGGGTAATATCCATTACCCGTTGATCCTTGAGGTGTTTTGCCAAATGTCTTTCGGCGAGCATTCGGGCATTGAGCAGCTCGCGCTCGTACCTTTGCCGATCTACGGCTTTGAACAGCGTCATTTCATGAAATATGCCAGCAGAACTCTCACAACGGATGGCGCTGAGCATCATCGCAATTGAATGTCCGTTGTAGTGAACGAGATCGAATTTGACGTCAGCGATCACGCCCTGGATTTGCATAAGGGGCGCCCAGTACGTCCGATGAAACGTCCTCCCTTCAGGGCTCATCAGGTCTTGGATGTGACGACCGAGCAGCTCCTGCCTGCGGTAGCCAATCCAGCGGCAGAAGGTGAGGTTGACCTGTGCGATCTGGCCATTTTCTGCGGTAAGCAGCAAGCCACATTCAGCTTCGTCGAAGAGAATTTCAGAACCGGGCAGCGAATCGTCATCTGCGGGCATTTGTATTCACTGACCAATGGGGCCGATATCTGGAGAATTATAGACACCACTCGCACAGGAGCCCTCAAGATTTACAACTTTCGCAGCGATTATCAGGCCGCGAGGTTTGGGGTACCCACTGCGAATGACAGGAGAGGGGTGTTTTCTTCAATACGGCGTTCAGGCGCCTCATTACCTTGAGGCCTGGTTCAACAGAATTGAAGAAGGTATGCAATGAGTCTGATTCTTTCCATGGCGGCGTTTGCCCTGGCGGCTTCGATTACACCGGGGCCGGTGAATATTGTGGCGTTGAGTTCCGGGGCGCAGTTCGGCTTTCGCGCCAGTCAACGGCATGTGGCCGGGGCGACGCTGGGGTTCGTGCTGTTGTTGGTGTTGATGGGGTTGGGGTTACATGAGGTGCTGAAGTTGTGGCCGTTCATGACCCGAGTGGTGCAACTGGCCGGGGTGGCGTTTCTGCTATTCATGGCCTTCAAATTGGCCACGGACAACGGTCATCTCGATGCCAAAGAGTCGGGGCGGGCACCGTCGATGCTGTATGGCGCGGTGATGCAATGGCTCAACCCGAAAGCCTGGCTGGCCTGCGTGGCGGGAATGGGCGCGTTTGTCGCCGATGGCGAAGCGCGGCTGGTATGGCAGTTTGCGGCGGTGTATCTGGTGATCTGCTATCTGTCGGTGGGTTGCTGGGCGTATGCCGGGACGTTTTTACGTGGCTACCTGAGCAATCCGGCGGGGATGCGGTTGTTCAACCGGGGCATGGCGTTGTTGCTGGCGGTAAGTGCGGTGTATTTGCTGTTGCCGTAAGTTTGCGATGTTGGTTCCCGGCACAACTCTTATTGCCAATGCTTTCCCTGTGGGAGCGGGCTTGCCCGCGATGGCGTCTGGTCAGCCAACAATGATGTCGAATGGACTACCGCTATCGCGGGCAAGCCCGCTCCCACAGGGATTTTTGTGGCAGTTCCACCCATCAAGGCTTGTGGCGAGGGAGGATGAGATAGCCGCGATACTGCCCCGGTGTCGCCGCCAGATGCTGTTTGAATGCGCGCTGAAAATGCGCCTGGTCGGCAAACCCTGCTTCCAGCGCCACATCGGCGATCAACCTGCCGCTGCGCAGTCGGTCCCGGGCGAACTGGATGCGTCGGTTGATCAGGAACGCATGAGGCGTCAT
Organism: Pseudomonas sp. B21-015; assembly: GCF_024749285.1. Classification (NCBI taxonomy): domain Bacteria; kingdom Pseudomonadati; phylum Pseudomonadota; class Gammaproteobacteria; order Pseudomonadales; family Pseudomonadaceae; genus Pseudomonas; species Pseudomonas sp. B21-015. The sequence continues at coordinate 3,651,144 of NZ_CP087196.1, read as the reverse complement.
ACCGTAATGCTGCTTGAAGGCGCGGATCAGGTAGGACGGCGACAGTTGCGCCGCCTCGCAAATGTCCTCGAGCTTGAGCAGGTGCGTGCAGTTGTCGCGGATATAGTCGGCGGCCCGTTCCAGCTTGAAATTGGGTTCGCGCAGCGGTTGATCGATGGGGTTGAGCCGCTGTTGCACCTCGGTGAAAAACTCTACCGCCGCACTGTGTTTACGCAGCACGTCGTGCTGTGGATCGACCAACACCTCGTACAAGTGCTTCAGGCCGGCGAACAGCTCGACGTCGCGATTGTGGGTGACGGAAAACCGGCGAAACGCCGAGTCCTGGCTGAAGCCGAGCTGATGCTGCAAATCGGTCAGCCAGGGTGTTTCGACATACAACATCAGGTACGACCAGGGCTGGTCGTCGATCGGATTGCAGGCATGTACATCGCCGGGGTTCATCAACACCACGGTGCCGGCGCTGACCTGAAACTCCGATTGTTCGTGGAGGTAGGTGCTGCGCCCGGCGGTGATCGCACCAATGGAAAAGTGTTCGTGGGAATGCCGGGCGTAGCAGACCTCGCGACCGTCGGCGATGGAACGGGCTTCGATGAAGGGCAGAGCGTCTTCACGCCAGAAGCGCGGGGCTTTGTCTGCAACTTTGGCGACGGTGTGCTTCATCTCGGTGTCCTCGACAGGCCAGCAACCGAGTGTATTAGCTCTGGCCGGCAAAGGCTCGTTCCAGTTCGGCGATGTCGAGCTTTTTCATCTGCAACATCGCTTGCATGGCACGCTGGGATTTTGCCGTGTCGGCGTCTTGCATCATGTGCATCAGCGCCACCGGCACAATTTGCCACGACACGCCGAATTTGTCCTTCAGCCAGCCGCATTGCTGCGCCTGCACAGGGCCTCCGGCAGACAGGTTGCCCCAGAAGTGGTCGACTTCCTCCTGGTTATGGCAATTGACCTGGAACGACACCGCTTCGTTGAAGGTGAACACCGGCCCGCCATTGAGTCCGGTGAAGGTCTGGCCATCGAGCTCGAAACTGACGGTCATCACCGAACCTTCCGCGCGGCCATGGATTTCCTGGCCGGCCTTGCCGTAATGGGTGATGGCGGTGATTTTCGAGTGATCGAAGATCGAGCAATAAAACTTCGCCGCCGCTTCGGCCTGATCGTCGAACCACAGGCAGGGGGTGAGTTTTGGAAAGCGTTGCATGGCGGTTGTCCTCGGCAGGTTGAGCACGCTGGATTATCAGCGTAGTCAGTCCGTCGTCGACGGGTGGCGCCGTAGATCGACAACTGGCCCGACTGCTGTGTTTATCGATGTAGTCGTTATGACTCTATTGAGTCGTTATGACTGCTTTCGGGTGCAGTCGTATTGACTTCACTTGTCGCAGCATATTGATTTAATTGAACAAATAAGTTGGCACGAGACGTGATGTTTCACCGTATAACTGATCTCTTCTGGAGTACGGAACAATGTTCGATTTCTTCAGCGTGGTGGCCTGAGATGCGCAAACTCGTCGCCGCTCCGGTTTTCAGTCTCGGATTTCGACCGTTCTTTTTGGCTGGAGCCGGTTTTTCTACGGTGGCGCTGGCCATCTGGGCGCTCTGGCTGTACGGCCGATTGCCTGGCGCGCAACCGATTGGCGGGATGCTGGCCTGGCACCGATATGAAATGCCTTTCGGATTTGCCTGCGCAATCATCGCCGGATTCCTGCTGACAGCGGTGCCGAACTGGACAGGGCGTCCGGGGCTGCGCGGTGGGCCCTTGATCGGTCTGCTGCTGGTGTGGCTGTTGGCGCGGCTGGCCTGGTTGATGCCGATGCCTCCTACCTTCTTGCTGGTCTTGCAGATTCCTTTCCTGCCGCTGCTGGCGTGGGTGCTTGGACGGGATTTGGTCGCGGCCGGCAAACGTGACAATTATCCGATTCTATTGGTGATTGTCCTGATGGCGGGCTGCCAGGCGATGACGTTGTGGGGGATCGCAACCGATGACATCGGGTTGCAACGGCGTGGTGTGCTGGCGGCATTGTGGCTGGTGGCGGCGTTGATGAGTGTGATCGGCGGGCGAGTGATTCCGTTCTTCATCCAGCGTGGCTTGAACCGTTCCACTGCGCCACCGACTCATCCATTGCCCACCAGGATATTGCTGCTGGGCGGATTGCTGGCGGCGGTGTCTTCCGCCGTCGGTTTGAATGATGTCCCCCGTCTTTGGCTGGCGGCGTTGTATCTGCTGTTGGGAGGTTTGCACCTGGCCCGTCTGTGGCGCTGGCATGATCGGGGAATTTGGCGAGTACCGCTGCTCTGGTCGTTGTATCTGGCCTATGCCTGGCTGGCGATCGCAGCACCGGCCATGGCGCTGTGGCACGTCGGCGTGATGCCGCAACAGAGCCTGGCCACGCATTCCCTGGCGGTTGGCGGGATCGGCGGGTTGATTCTGGCAATGATTGCTCGTGTCAGCCTCGGTCATACCGGGCGATTGTTGCAGCCCCCGAAAACGGTGGTTCTGGGGTTTGCCTTGCTGGTGATTGCCGGCGTGTGCCGAGTGTTTGTCGTGCCGTTTTCCGGGGTTGGGCTGGGGCTGTCGGCGCTGCTTTGGTGTGTTGCTTTCGGCCTGTTCCTGACGCGCTACACCGGGATCCTGCTCAAACCGAGGGTCTAGTGTCTTGTCTTGTACCGGCGATGGCCTTCGTGCGACCGGTGGTCGATGAACATGGCTTGTGGGTCAAATTGCGCTTAGCTGTAGGGATAACCCAAGGCGCGCGTAATCCCGCTGACCTTGTAGGAGCGAAGCTTGCTCGCGAGGGCGTCATTTCTGTCACCCCACGTTATCGTTCTTCGCGGGCAAGTCGGATCGCCGCACCGCTCGCTCCTACAGAAAAATAATGGCGTCGCGGCAGAGGCGCCCCTTCAGAACACCGTGAGTCTGAGGAAACCCGCCATGCTGACCCTTAACATCAATGGCAAGGACCAGGAACTGGATGTCCCGGCGGACATGCCGTTGCTCTGGGTGCTGCGCGATGTTGCGCACCTGACGGGCACCAAGTTCGGTTGCGGCATGGCCCAGTGTGGCGCCTGCACCGTACACGTCGACGGCGCGCCGCTGCGCTCCTGCATCACCCCCGCCACGGCAGTGGCCCACGGGCAGAAAATTCTCACCATCGAAGGCCTGTCCAGCGACGGCTCGCACCCGGTGCAACAAGCCTGGGCCGAGCTCGATGTGGTCCAGTGCGGTTATTGTCAATCCGGGCAGATCATGTCGGCGGCAGCGTTGCTGGCAAAGATCCCCAAGCCCACCGACAGCGACATCGACCAGGCGCTGTCCGGCAACATTTGCCGCTGCGGCACCTACCCAAGAATTCGCGCCGCGGTCAAACGCGCCGCCGAGATCGGTTGATGCCTCATCGAAGGGAGCTGACCCATGAACAGAATCAACCCTGTCTCACGTCGCGGTTTTCTCAAGGGCAGTGCAGTGTTGGGCAGCGGTCTGGTGGTGGCGTTTGTCATTCCGGGTGCCAATCGCTTTGCTCTGGGCGCCGAGAATCAAGGCAATGTCTTCGCGCCCAATGCCTTTTTACGCATCGGCAACGACAACAGCATCACCGTGCTGCTCGGCCATTCGGAAATGGGCCAGGGCATCTGGACCGGCCTGACCATGTTGATTGCCGAAGAGCTGGACGCCGACTGGTCGAAAATCCGTGTCGAACATGCACCGGCCTCGGCCGCCGACTATGGCCTGCCGGCGTTTGGCGGGATGCAAATCACCGGCGGTTCGACCTCGACCTGGATGGAGTTCGATCGCTATCGCCAGGCCGGAGCGGCGGCGCGCTTGATGTTGATCGAGGCGGCGGCCAAGCGATTCAACGTCGCACCTTCGCAGATCCGCACCGAGTCGGGGGTGGTCATCGCCGGCGACAAGCGCGCCACTTACGGTGAATTGGCGGATGACGCCGGCAAGCTGCCGGCGCCGGACCCGGCCTCGATCAAGTTCAAGGAAGCCAAGGACTGGAAGGTCATCGGCAAACCCACCAAGCGCCTCGACACCCCGGAGAAAATCACCGGGCGCGCCAAGTTCGGCATGGACGTGCAATTCGACGGGCTCATGACGGCGATGGTCGCTCGCCCACCGGTGTTCGGTGGCAGCGTCAAATCCTTCGAAGGCGCTGAAGCGCTGGCGGTGCCGGGCGTGCACAAAGTAGTGCAGGTGCCCACGGGGGTCGCGGTGATTGCCGATCATTATTGGGCGGCGAAGCTGGGGCGCGATGCGCTGAAGGTCGAATGGGACCTGGGGCCGAACGCCGGACTGGACAGCCAACAGCTGCTGGAAAGCTTCCGTAAACTCGCCGCCACCCCCGGCACCTCGGCCAGCCGGGCCGGTGATGCGGCGGCGATGCTGGGTAAAGCGGCGAAGACGATTGAGGCCGAATACAGCGTGCCGTACCTGGCCCACGCGCCGATGGAACCGCTCAATTGCACGGTGAAAATCTCCAAGGATAAATGCGAAATCTGGACTGGCACACAGTTTCAGACCCTTGATCAAATGATCGCGGGGAAGATCACCGGGCTCAAACCCGAACAGGTCGAAATCCACACCCAATTCCTCGGCGGCGGTTTCGGCCGTCGGGCCAACCCGACCTCGGATTTTGTCAGCGAAGCCGTGTATGTCGCCAAGGCGGCGGGCGAGCCGGTGAAAACCGTCTGGTCCCGAGAGGATGATATTCGCGGCGGTTACTATCGCTCGGCGTTCCTGCATCAGGCGCGCATCGGGCTGGGTGCCGACGGCATGCCGATGGCCTGGAAGCATGTGCTGGTCGGGCAGTCGATCCTGACCGGTACGTCGTTCGCGGCGACCATGGTCAAGGATGGCGTCGACAAAACCTCGGTCGAAGGCGTGGCCGACAGTCCTTATCTTGAAGGTCTGGCCAATCACCAGGTCGATCTGCATTCACCGCAAACCGGCGTCAGCGTGTTGTGGCTGCGGTCGGTGGGGCACACCCACACCGCATTCGTCATGGAGTCGTTGATCGATGAACTGGCAGAGGCGGCCGGCAAAGATCCGGTGGAGTACCGACGAGCCTTGCTCAAGGCGCATCCACGGCATTTGGGCGTGCTGAATCTGGCGGTGGAGAAAGCCAACTGGAAAGCGCCATTGCCGGACGGCCACGCATTGGGCGTGGCGGTGCATGAGTCTTTCGGCAGTTATGTCGCCCAGGTGGCCGAGGTGTCGCAGGACAACCTGGCGATTCGTGTGCATCGGGTGGTGTGCGCGGTGGACTGCGGCATTGCGGTCAACCCGCAGAGCATCGCCGCGCAGATGGAGTCAGGCATCACCTTCGGTCTCGGATTTACCTTGCACAGCAAGCTGACGTTCAAGGACGGTCAGGTGGTGCAGTCCAATTATCATGACTATCAGGTACTGCGCTTGAACGAGATGCCCGTGGTCGAGGTGCATATCGTCCCCAGCAGCGATAAACCCGGCGGCATCGGCGAGGTCGGGGTGCCGCCCGTGGCGCCGGCCGTGGCGAATGCGGTGTTTGCCCTGACCGGGCAGCGTCTGCGGGAACTGCCGCTGCAACTGTCGGGGGTGTGAGATGAGACGACATCTGGTTCTGGGCGCAGTGGTGCTGATCGGGCTGAGTGGCTATGCCTCGGACCTGTTCGCTGACGATAAGGAGGCGGTGAAGGCGTTCGAGACGGTGCAGAAGGTGTTCCAGAGCCCGCGTTGTCAGAACTGTCATATTCCCGGTGATTCGCCGTTGCAATTCGATGCCGGCAATCCTCATGCGATGCGTGTGGTTCGCGGGATGGACGGTAAGGGGGCTGCCGGTTTGCCGTGCGCTACGTGCCATGCCGAGAGCAATCCGCCGGCCAGCTATGGCCCTCATGCTCCGCCCGGGGCGCCGCATTGGAGCCTGCCGCCGGCCGCGCACAAAATGGCCTGGATCGGTCTGCCAGCCGACAAGTTGTGCGCGATGATCAAGGATCGCTCCAGTAATGGCGATCGTGATTTCGCGGCGTTGATCAAGCATGTCAGTGACGACAAGCTGGTGCTCTGGGGCTGGAATCCGGGTGAGGGGCGGGCGCCGGTGCCGGTGCCTCACGACATCTTTGTCACCCAGTTCAAACGCTGGGCGGACGCTGGAGGGCCGTGTCCGGTGGCGGGTAGCTGACCAGCGGCGGGTTTATAGGGAGTCAAACCAGGTGTGAACGACTCTAACGTTCATATCCATCAAGGGAGTGAGTAATGCTAACCCCAGACAAACCGGTCAAATCCGGCGTTGGCGCAGACATGCACACGCCGAACGCGCTCGATAGTGCAGTGCAGGATCGCGAGGTACTGCGCAACTTGTCGCGCAAGGCCGAGCAAGAGCTGATGGGCGTGCAGATGGCGAGCATGGATGAGTTGACGCTGCTTTCCAATCGTCATGGCTTCGAGGCCCTGGCCCGGTTGGGGCTGGAGGCCTGTCAGCAGATGGGCAAGCCCGCGACTCTGCTGTTTTTCGACCTCGATCACTTCAAGCGCATTAACCGGCTGTATGGCCGCACCGAGGGCGACAATGCCCTGAAAACCTTCGCCGATGTGCTGCGTATCGCCTTTCGTGAAAGCGATGTGATCGGCCGGTTGGGCAGTGATGAGTTTGCCGCTTTGTTGACCGGCGCCAACGCGGTGGAGATCGTCGCGATCAGGACGCGGCTCGAAGAAATGCTCGATGAGCGCAATGCCACGGTGCATCGTGGCTATGACATTCGCTTCAGTGTCGCGCAAATCGAATTCGATCCCGACCATCACAAAACAGTCGATGGCCTGATGCTGGCGCTTGATGAGGTTCGTCATCAAGGCCAGGTTGAGTTTTGAGGGCTGCCCCGCAAGTCCGCTGCAATTCGGGATGCCGTTCGCAATAACGAGCCGTCGTGCCTGAACCGCCCGATCATCTGCAGTCCGGTCGGCAGTTGCGCTTCGGCGCGAGGCAGCGGGATATTCACCTGCGGCCAGCCGAACGCTCCCCAGAACTTGATGAAATCCGACGGTCCGGTGCTTTCCAGGCCCACCGGCGCGACCATCCCGCATGAGGCGCCGAGCATCGCGTCGAAGGGTTGGCAAAGCTCATTCAGTTGCGGTGCAAGGGCTGCCAAACGGCTCTTGGCGGCGGATTCCTGTTCCCATGTTGTCGCCGCCGCTCGATTGAACATTGCCAGTGTCGAGGGGCTCAATTGTGTCCGGTGTTGTTGGAACTCCTTCGCCAGCGAGCGGGCACCTTCGCAATCGTTGATCAACTGATGATCGTCGAACACACCGGCAAACTCATCCGGTAGCCGCACTTCGCTGACATCAGTGCTCCGGCTTGGCGCAGCAGCGTCACTACGTGGGCATCCCGGGACGGTTGATGGCCGGTATAGATGGGCGAATAGAATTGCGTCGGATAGGCAGCGGTGTCGAAGATGTCCTTGATGCCCACGGGTACGCCGGCCAACAGGCCACGGCCATTGTTTTGCGCCGCATCGGCGCGAACCTGCCGGGCATCGAACGAAACGAAGGCCTGGATATCCGGCTCGTGCGCCTGAATGCGTTCAAGAAAGGCGTCGGCGATGGCGGCAGCGGTTGTATCGCCATTGACCACCGCTTCGCTGAGGGCAGTAGCGTCAAGGGACGGGCGGATCATTTGGCAAACAACTGGTCGATGTTCTTGAACGCCTTGAACTCCAAGGCATTGCCGCAGGGGTCGAAGAGAAACATCGTGGCTTGTTCGCCCACCAATCCCTGAAAGCGGATACCCGGCTCGATCACGAAGTGCGTACCCAGGGCTTTCAAGCGTTCGGCCAGCGCCTGCCATTCCTCCATCCCCAATACCACACCGAAATGCGGCACCGGTACGTCGTGGCCATCCACGGCGTTGGTATGGGCAGCTTCCTGAGAAGCGTTTTTCGGGGCCAGATGAATCACCAGTTGATGGCCGAAAAAGTTGAAATCGACCCAGTGATCGCTGGAGCGACCTTCTTCCAGACCGAACACTTCACCATAGAAGCGCCGGGCAGCGGCCAGATCGTAAACCGGGATGGCTAAGTGAAAAGGGGACAGTTGCATCGGACATGCCTCGACGGGTTGAGAGTTAAGACTGAGTTTAGTCCTGTGCTTTTTGATTGAAAGACGATAGTTTTTGCAGCGAGCTCAAATTATTTCGATCAATTGGGGAGCCGTATGCTGCGGGAACTGAAAACTTTCATTGCCGTGACGCGCCATGGCACGTTCGCTGCGGCAGGCATGCACATCGGCCTGACTCAGTCGGCGGTCAGCGCGCAGATCCGCAATCTGGAGCAGGCGTTGGGCATACGTCTGTTCGATCGCACTGGACGTCAGGCCCTCCTCAATGCGGCGGGGCAGCGAGCGTTGCCGATGGCTCAGGAAATTCTCGAAACCTTCAACCGCATGGCCGTCAGTGATGACATCAGCGAGTTTCGTGGCGAATTGAAGATCGGCGCGGTGGCCACCGTCCAGACCGGGTTGTTGCCACGGGCGCTGTTGCGCCTTCGGCAACAGGCGCCATTGCTGGAGGCGAAACTGGTGCCGGGGGTATCCCTGAGCCTGTTGAGCCAGGTGGACACTGGGGAAGTGGACCTGGCGATTCTGATCAAGCCGCCGTTTGAATTACCCAAGGAACTATCGGTGCAAGTGATTCGCCGGGAGCCGTTTGTGCTGATCGTGCCGGTAGATCTTGAGGAGGACGACCCGCTGCAGTTACTCGTCAACCACCCCCACGTACGCTACGACCGCAATTCATTTGGCGGGCGACTGGTGACGCGTTTTTTGCGCGAGCAGCAGATTGATGTGCGGGTAGCTCTGGAGCTGGATGAGCTGGAAGCTATCGTGAAAATGGTTGAGTGCGGATTGGGCGTTTCATTGTTGCCCAGGGCCGGGCTGTGGCTTGAACATGGCGCCAGGGTGAGGGTGATTGAGTTGGGCGAACTGACGTTCTATCGGGAGATCGTGCTGTTGCAGCGTTATAGCCAGCGGATGCAGCCGATCCAGCAGCTGTTTGCCCGGTGTCTGACACAAATCGACGACTGAACACCATCCCCTGCTCGCGATGACAATGTCAGATGCACGGCATGTATCGACTGACGAACCGCTATCGCGAGCAGGCTCGCTCCCACAGGGGGGTTGCATCGATTTTGAAATGGCAGGCATAAAAAAACCCGCCTGAAGAGGCGGGTTTTTAGCGGCTAACCGAAGATCACTCTTCGATGTTGCCCATGGCGGTGGTGTTGAAGCCGCCGTCTACGTACATGATTTCACCGCTGATGCCGGACGCCAGGTCCGAGCACAGGAAGGCGCCGGCGTTGCCGACTTCTTCGATGGTGACGTTACGACGCAACGGAGTTTGCGCTTCGTTGACGGCCAGCATTTTGCGGAAGTTCTTGATGCCGGAAGCGGCGAGGGTGCGGATCGGGCCGGCCGATACGCAGTTGACGCGAGTGCCGTCCGGGCCCAGGGAGCCGGCCAGGTAACGTACGCCAGCTTCCAGGGAAGCCTTGGCCATGCCCATTACGTTGTAGTTAGGCATGGTGCGCTCGGCGCCCAGGTACGACAGGGTCAGCAGGCTGCCATTGCGGCCTTTCATCATTTCGCGACCCGCCTTGGCCAGGGCCACGAAGCTGTAGGCGCTGATGTCGTGAGCGATGCGGAAACCTTCACGGGTGGTGGCTTCGGTGAAGTCGCCGTCCAGTTGGTCGCCCGGGGCGAAGCCGACGGAGTGCACGATGCAGTCCAGGCCGTCCCACTTCTTGCTCAACTCTTCGAAGACCTTGGCGATTTCTGCATCGCTGGCCACGTCGCACGGGAAGCACAGTTCAGGGCTCGAGCCCCAGCCTTGTGCGAACTCTTCGACACGACCCTTGAGTTTGTCGTTCTGATAAGTGAAGGCAAGCTCAGCGCCCTCGCGATGCATGGCGGCAGCGATGCCGGATGCGATGGACAGCTTGCTGGCGACACCGACGATCAGTACGCGCTTACCGGCGAGAAAACCCATGTGTTGCTCCTCTCTTTCAGGTTTATTGCGCAGTGGCTGGTGCCAGAAAAGCGGCCTCCAGCAACTGCTGTGTATACGGATGTTGGGGGGCGGCAAAAATACGTTGCGCGTCTCCCTGTTCGACCACTTGGCCATGCTTGACCACCATCAGCTGGTGGCTCAGCGCTTTGACGACAGCCAGGTCATGGCTGATAAACAGATACGTCAGGTTGTACTTGGTTTGCAGTGAACGTAGCAGCTCCACCACTTGGCGTTGCACGGTCCGGTCGAGGGCCGAAGTCGGCTCGTCCAGCAGAATCAACGCCGGTTTTAGCACTAATGCCCGGGCAATGGCGATTCTCTGCCGTTGCCCACCGGAAAATTCATGGGGGTAGCGGTGCCGGGTTTCCGGGTCCAGACCTACCTCCTTGAGTGCCGCAATAATCGCTTGTTCCTGTTCGGCCTCGGTGCCCATCTTGTGGATCCGCAGGCCTTCGCCGACGATCTGGCTCACGCACATCCGTGGGCTCAGGCTGCCGAAGGGGTCCTGAAACACCACCTGCATTTCCCGTCGCAGCGGCCGAATTTCGTGCTGCGTCAGGCAGTCTAGCTGCTTGCCTTCAAAACGGATCGCACCTTTGCTGCCGATCAGCCGCAATATCGCCAGGCCGAGCGTCGATTTGCCGGAACCGCTTTCTCCCACAATCCCCAGAGTCTGGCCCTGGGGCAGGCTGAAATTGATCCCGTCCACCGCTTTGATGTGGTCGACGGTCTTTTTCAGAAAGCCTTTCTTGATCGGGAACCAGACTTTCAGGTCCTCGACCTGCAGCAATGGCGGGCCAATCACGTTGGTCGCCGGTTTGCCGCTCGGCTCCGCTGCCAGCAGTTCCCGAGTGTACGGATGCTGCGGCGCGCGGAACAATTCTTCGCACGATGCCTGTTCGACGATGCAACCGCGCTGCATGACACATACGCGATGCGCAATTCTTCGCACAAGGTTCAAATCATGACTGATCAGTAACAACGCCATGCCCAGACGGGCCTGCAATTCCTTGAGCAGTTCGAGGATTTTCAACTGAACGGTCACGTCCAGCGCGGTGGTCGGTTCGTCGGCGATCAGCAGTTCCGGCTCATTGGCCAGGGCCATGGCGATCATCACCCGCTGGCGCTGGCCGCCGGACAATTCGTGGGGCAGGGCCTTGAGACGCTTCTCGGGTTCCGGGATGCCGACCATCTCCAGCAGTTCCAGCGTGCGCTTGGTCGCGCCTTTGCCGGTCAGGCCTTTGTGGATGCCCAGCACCTCGTTGATCTGCTTCTCGATCGAATGCAGGGGATTGAGCGAGGTCATCGGCTCTTGAAAGATCATCGCGATCCGGTTGCCGCGGATGTGGCGGATGGTTTTCTCTTTCAGGCTCAGCAGGTTTTGCCCGGAATACTCGATGGTACCGGACGGATGCCGGGCCAGCGGGTAGGGCAGCAGCCGCAGGATCGAATGCGCGGTCACCGATTTACCGGAGCCGCTTTCACCCACCAGGGCCAGGGTTTCGCCGCGCTTGATGTCGAAGCTGACGCCTTCGACCACCCGCTGAACGTGCTCGCCGACGACAAATTCGACGGCCAGGTCGCGCACTTCGATCAGATTGTCCTGATTCATTTCACTTCCTCGGGTCGAAGGCATCGCGAGCGGACTCGCCGATGAACACCAGCAGACTCAACATCAGCGCCAGCACCGCAAACGCACTCATGCCGAGCCACGGCGCTTGCAGGTTGGATTTGCCCTGGGCCACCAGTTCACCCAGGGACGGTGCGCCCGGTGGCAGGCCGAAGCCAAGGAAGTCCAGTGCGGTCAGGGTGCCGATGGCGCCGGTCAGGATGAACGGCATGAAGGTCATGGTCGAGACCATGGCGTTGGGCAAAATGTGGCGGAACATGATCGCACCATTGCGCATGCCCAGCGCCCGGGCCGCGCGAACGTATTCCAGATTCCGCCCGCGCAGGAACTCGGCGCGCACCACATCCACCAGGCTCATCCACGAGAACAGCAGCATGATCCCCAACAGCCACCAGAAGTTCGGCTGCACGAAGCTGGCGAGGATGATCAGCAGGTACAGCACCGGCAACCCGGACCAGATCTCCAGAAAACGCTGCCCGGCCAGATCGACCCAGCCGCCATAAAAACCCTGCAAGGCCCCGGCGATCACGCCGATGATCGAGCTGAGAATGGTCAGCGTCAAAGCGAACAGCACCGAAATCCGGAAGCCGTAAATCACCCGGGCCAACACGTCGCGGCCCTGGTCATCGGTGCCCAGCAGGTTATCGGCGGACGGCGGCGCGGGGGCCGGGACTTTCAGGTCGTAGTTGATGCTCTGGTAGCTGTAGGGAATCGGCGCCCACAAAACCCAGGCGTCCTTGGCCTTGAGCAGTTCGCGGATGTACGGGCTCTTGTAGTTGGCTTCCAGCGGGAATTCGCCGCCGAACGAGGTTTCCGGGTAACGCTTGAGTGCCGGGAAATACCAGGTGTTGTCGTAATGCACCACCAGCGGTTTGTCGTTGGCGATCAGCTCGGCGCCGAGGCTTGCGCCGAACAGAATCAGAAACAGCCACAACGACCACCAGCCACGCTTATTGGCCTTGAACAGTTCGAAACGTCGGCGATTGAGAGGGGACAGGCTCATCTCAATGCTCCCGGCTTTCGAAGTCGATGCGCGGATCGACAAGGGTGTACGTGAGGTCGCCGATCAGCTTCACCACCAGCCCCAGCAGAGTGAAGATGAACAGCGCGCCGAAGACGATCGGGTAGTCGCGGTTGATCGCTGCTTCGAAGCTCATCAAACCGAGGCCGTCGAGGGAGAAGATCACCTCCACCAGCAGTGAGCCGGTGAAGAAGATGCCGATGAGCGCTGAAGGGAAACCGGCGATCACCAACAGCATGGCGTTGCGAAACACATGGCCGTAGAGCACGCGGTGGCGGGTCAGGCCCTTGGCTTTGGCGGTGACCACGTATTGCTTGTTGATTTCGTCGAGGAAGCTGTTTTTGGTCAGCAGGGTCATGGTGGCGAAATGGCCGATCACCAGTGCGGTCACCGGCAGTGCCAGGTGCCAGAAGTAATCGAGGATCTTGCCGCCGGTGCTGAGCTCATCGAAGTTGTTCGAGGTCAGGCCCCGTAGCGGGAACCAGTCGAAATAACTGCCGCCGGCGAACACCACAATCAGCAGAATGGCGAACAGGAACGCCGGGATCGCGTAGCCGACGATGATCGCCGAACTGGTCCACACATCGAAGTGGCTACCGTGTCGCGTCGCCTTGGCGATCCCCAGCGGGATCGACACCAGGTACATGATCAGCGTGCTCCACAGCCCGAGGGAGATCGACACCGGCATCTTTTCCTTGATCAGGTCGATGACCTTGGCGTCACGGAAGAAGCTGTCGCCGAAATCCAGGGTGGCGTAGTTCTTGATCATGATCCACAAGCGTTCCGGCGCCGATTTGTCGAAGCCGTACATGTGCTCGATTTCCTTGACCAGCGCCGGGTCCAGGCCTTGCGCCCCACGATACGCCGAGCCGGCCACCGACACTTCGGCACCGCCGCCGGCAATGCGGCTGGTGGCGCCTTCGAAGCCTTCGAGCTTGGCGATCATCTGTTCCACCGGCCCACCGGGGGCGGCCTGGATGATCACGAAGTTGATCAGCAAAATGCCGAGCAGGGTCGGGATGATCAGCAGCAGTCGCCGAAAAATATACGCCAGCATCTGATTACTCCGTGCCCGCAGGGTCGGCTTGCAGTTTGGTTTCGACTTCTACCGCAGGTTTTGTGGCGGGCTTGACCCACCAGGTATCCGTGCCAACGTCGTACTTGGGTGAGATTTTCGGATGGCCGATGTGGTTCCAGTAAGCCACGCGCCAAGTCTTGATGTGCCAGTTAGGGATCACGTAATAGCCCCATTGCAGCACGCGGTCCAGCGCACGGGTGTGGGCCACCAGGCTTTTACGCGAATCGGCGTTGATCAGTTGCTCGACCAATTGGTCCACCACCGGGTCTTTCAGGCCCATGGAGTTGCGGCTGCCAGGTTTGTCGGCGGCGGCAGACGTCCAGAACTCGCGCTGTTCGTTGCCCGGCGAACTGGACTGCGGGAAGCTGCCGACGATCATATCGAAGTCCCGTGAACGCACACGATTGACGTACTGCGAGACGTCGACCCGGCGAATCAGCAGATCGATACCCAGGTCGCTCAAGTTGCGTTTGAACGGCAGCAGCACTCGCTCGAGTTCGGTCTGGGCCAGCAGGAATTCGATCGTCACCGGTTTGCCGGTGGCGTCGACCATCTTGTCGTCGACGATTCGCCAGCCAGCCTCTTGCAGCAGTTGATAGGCTTTGCGCTGTTGGGTGCGGATCATGCCGCTGGCGTCGGTCACCGGGTTCTGAAACGCTTCGCTGAACACTTGCTCGGGGATCTTGCCGCGAAACGGGTCGAGGATCGCCAGTTGATCGGCGTCCGGCAGGCCGGTGGCGGCCATATCCGAGTTTTCGAAAAAACTGCGGGTGCGCGCGTAGGCGCCGTTGAACAGTTGTTTGTTGGTCCATTCGAAGTCCAGCAACAGGGTCAGCGCGTGACGCACGCGCACATCCTGAAGCACCGGGCGGCGCAGGTTGAACACGAAGCCTTGCATGCCGGTGGGTTTGCTGTTGGCGATCTCTTCCTTGATCAGCCGACCTTCGGTCACCGCCGGAATGTTGTAGGCTTTGGCCCAGTTTTTCGCGACCGATTCCAGCCAGTAGTCGAACTGACCGGCCTTGAGTGCTTCCAGCGCGACGGTGTTGTCGCGGTAGTAGTCGGTGGTCATCACGTCGAAATTGTAGAAGCCACGATTGACCGGCAGGTCCTTGCCCCAGTAATCCTTGACCCGTTCATAGCGTACCGAACGTCCGGCCTTCACTTCGCTGACCTTGTACGGGCCGCTGCCCAGCGGCAGTTCCAGATTGCCCTTGTTGAAGTCGCGGGTCGCCCACCAATGTTTGGGCAGTACCGGTAACTGGCCGAGGATCAGCGGCAGTTCGCGATTGTTTTTGTGCTTGAACTTGAATAGCACTTTGAGCGGGTTTTCGGCGATCACTTCTTCCACATCGCTGTAATAGCCGCGGTAGAGCGGGGCGCCGTCCTTGATCAGGGTCTGGAAGCTGAACACCACGTCTTCGGCACGCACCGGGTGGCCGTCGTGGAAACGTGCTTCGGGACGCAGGTAGAAGCGCACCCAGCTGTTGTCCGGGGCTTTTTCGATTTTGCCGGCGATCAAGCCATATTGAGTGAACGGCTCATCGAGACCCTGTTTGGTCAGGGTGTCGTAGATCATGCTGATGTCGTCGGCCGGCACGCCTTTGTTGATGAACGGATTGAGGCTGTCGAAGCCACCGAACCCGGCCTCACGGAAGATCCCGCCCTTGGGCGCGTCGGGGTTCACGTAATCGAAGTGTTTGAAATCGGCCGGGTATTTCGGCGGCTCGTTGTACAGGGTCAGGGCATGTTGCGGGGCGGCGCTGGCCAGCCCGGCGAACAACAGACCGCTGGCCTGCAAGAGCAGGGCGCGTACGGGTTTCATTGATCTTTCTCCGAAGATTTCAGCCACCACGCGCTCAGGCCCAGAGTGTAGGGCGGCGTCGTGACGAAGGCGAACCGGTTGCGGTAGGCCAGGCGGTGATAATTGAGGTACCAGTTGGGAATGATGAAGTGCTGCCACAGCAGCACCCGGTCCAGCGCCTTGCCGGCGGCGACTTGTGCATCACGGGTCTGGGCGGCGAGCAGTTGTTCGAGTAAGTGGTCGACCACCGGGTTGGCGATGCCTGCGTAGTTCTTGCTGCCTCTGACCCCGACCTGACTGGAGTGGAAATACTGCCATTGCTCCAGACCCGGGCTGAGGGTCTGGTTGAGGGTCATCAGGATCATGTCGAAATCGAACTGATCGAGGCGCTGTTTGTACTGGGCGCGATCGACCGTGCGCAGCCGTGCGTCGATGCCGATGCTGGCGAGGTTCTCGACGTAAGGCTGAAGAATGCGTTCCAGATTAGGGTTGACCAGCAAGATCTCGAAGCGCAGCGGTTGGCCAATAGCGTTCTGTAGTCGCTGACCATTGAGCTTCCAGCCGGCCTCGGAGAGCAGGCTCAGGGCCTTGCGCAGGGTTTCCCGTGGAATGCCGCGGCCTTCGGTCTGCGGCAGGCTGAACGGCTCGGTGAGCAGCTTGGCGGGCAACTGATCGCGATAGGGCTTGAGCAACAGCCATTCGTGACCGACCGGTAGCCCGGTGGCGGAGAACTCGCTGTTGGGGTAATAACTCATGGCGCGCTTGTAAGCGCCGCTGAACAGCGTGCGGTTGGTCCACTCGAAGTCGAACATCAGCCCCAGCGCTTCGCGGACCTTGGCTTCGGCGAAGGTGGGTCGCCGGGTGTTCATGAACAGGCCCTGGCTCTGGGTTGGAATCTGATGCGCGATTTGCGCCTTGATCACATCGCCACGGCGCACGGCCGGGAAGTTGTAGCCGTTGGCCCAGTTCTTCGCCTGGTGTTCGATGTAAATATCGAATTCACCGGCCTTGAACGCTTCGAAGGCCACGTCGCTGTCACGGTAGAACTCGACTTCCATGCGATCGACGTTGTACTTGCCGCGATTGACCGGCAGGTCCTTGCCCCAGTAATCCTTGACCCGTTCGAAGACGATCTGTCGGCCGGGCGTTACTGAAGTGATGCGATACGGCCCGCTGCCCAATGGCGGTTCGAAGGTGGTGGCCTTGAAGTCGCGGCCTTCCCAGTAATGCTGGGGCAACACCGGCAACTCGCCCAGCCGCAGGATCAGCAGGGGATTGCCGGAGCGTTTGAAGACGAAACGGATGCGTTGCGGATTGAGGATGTCGACCCGCGACACTTCCTGAAGGTTGGTGCGGTATTGCGGATGACCTTCCTTGAGCAGCAGACGGTAAGAGAACGCCACGTCGTAGGCGGTGATCGGCGTGCCATCGTGGAAACGCGCTTCGGGGCGCAGGTTGAACACCACCCAGCTGCGGTCCTCGCTGTATTCCACCGATTGGGCGATCAGGCCATAACTGGACGTCGGCTCGTCGCCGGACGGCGCGTACTGGCCGGTGCCGACCATCAGCGGTTCGTTGAGTTCGTTGATGCCGTATTGCAGGAAGTTGGCGGTGGAAACCGGGCTCGAACCTTTGAAGGTGTAAGGGTTGAGCGTATCGAAGGTGCCAAACGCCATCACCCGCAACGTACCGCCCTTGGGCGCTTGCGGGTTGACCCAGTCGAAGTGGGTAAATCTGGCCGGGTACTTGAGCGTGCCGAACTGCGCATAACCGTGGCTTTCGCTGATCGTCGCGCTTGCGGAGGCGCTCAAGGCCAGGCTGATCAGGAAAAGGAGGAGGGGACGCTTCAAGTCAGAGATCCGATCCAGGCGGCTTGGGCTTTGTGGGCCGTACAGTAACAGCTTGTATCGACAGGAAAAAGACGGGGCTTAATGCGTTGTTAATTGTGAGGTGATAGTCCGGCGGATCGCAGAACCTGTGGCGAGGGAGCTTGCTCCCGCTCGGCTGCGAAGCAGTCGTAAACCTAAGTATGCGGCGTGTCAGAAATTACCGGGTTTCAGGTTTTGGGGCTGCTTCGCAACCCAGCGGGAGCAAGCTCCCTCGCCACAAAGCCCCTCGACAGGGCGTGCTGTTTAATGCGGCGAAGCAACCGTCAGCATCTGCCCCGGCTTCAGCGCCTGGCCAACCCGCGGGTTCCAGCGCTTGAGGTGCTGCATTTCAACGTTGAAGCGCTTGGCAACCATGTACAACGAGTCGCCTTGCTGGACCTTGTACTGGGTCTGCGGCTTCTGTTTGTCTGCCTTGCTGCCGGCTTTGCTGTTCGCCGCCACGACGGTGTTGACGCGCCCGGAACTGCGCTTGGTGGTGTCCTGCATCACCAGGGTCTGGCCGACCTTGAGGTTTTTGCCGTTCAGCTTGTTCCAGCGTTGCAGGTCTTTGACGTCGACCTTGTTGGTCTTGGCAATGGTAGCCAGATTGTCGCCGCGCTTGACCCGGTAAGCGCGCTTGAGGCTGGCGATTTCGCTGTCGTCGGCACCTTCGAACACCGGTTTGAGCGGTCGCTGACTGATCAGCTCCTCAGGGCGCATGGTCGACAGGCTGGCGGTCAGCAGTTGCGCCTTGGACGTCGGCACCAGCAGATGCTGGGGGCCGTCGATGGTGGTGCGTTGCTTGAAGGCCGGGTTGAGCTGGAACAGTTCGTCTTCGTCGATATTGGCCACCGCGGCAACCTTGGACAGGTCCATGCGCTGGTTGATTTCGACGACCTGGAAGTACGGTTCGTTGGCGATCGGGTTGAGGTTCACGCCATAGGCTTCGGGCGCCAGGACTACTTGCGACAGGGCCAGCAACTTAGGCACATAGGCCTGGGTTTCCGCTGGCAGCGGCAGGTTCCAGTAGTCGGTCGGCAGGCCGAGTCGTTCGTTGCGCTCGATGGCCCGGCTGACCGTGCCTTCACCGGCGTTGTAGGCCGCGAGGGCCAGCAGCCAGTCGCCGTTGAACATGTCGTGCAGGCGGGTCAGGTAATCCATGGCCGCGGTGGTCGACGCGGTGATATCGCGACGGCCATCATAGAAACGGGTCTGGCGCAGGTTGAAGTAACGCCCGGTGGACGGGATGAATTGCCAAAGACCCACCGCGTCGGCCCGGGAATAGGCCATCGGGTTGTAGGCGCTTTCAATCACTGGCAACAGCGCCAGCTCCAGCGGCATGTTGCGTTCTTCAAGGCGCTCGACGATGTAGTGAATGTAGAGGCTGCCGCGTTCGCCAGCGTTCTCGAGAAAGGACGGATTGCTGGCGAACCACAGGCGCTGTTGTTCGATGCGCGGGTTGACGCCCAGGTTGTCCTGTAGCTGGAAGCCCTGGCGCATGCGCTCCCAGACGTCCTGTGGAATTTGCGGTGTCGGTTTTTCGCTGAGCCAGATCGGTTTTTGCTTGGCTCGAGCGGCGATATTCGGGGTGTGTGTCGCGTCGGTCTGCGGCACATGGCTGGAACAGCCCGCCAAAGTGGCGGACACAGCCACCGCGATGGCTTGAGCCAGGCGGGTCAATGCGTCTGAATTGATGGCTTTGCGAGTAGATGACGACATTGGCTGGAAGTAAGTTCCGGGCAAAAATGTCGGGCGATTCTAGAAAGCGTACCCCCTGCGGTCAACCATTCAGAATTTTTGTACCACCGGGCAGGCTGCTTAGAACGTATCTTTCCAAGCCCGAAGAGCAGCAAAAACCGCACCCGGAGCCCGGTTATTGGTTCCGTTCCGTTCGTCCACTTTTTCTTTAACGGATGTTTCGCCGGTACGCAAAAACGGATTGGTGAGCTTTTCCAGCGCCAGTGTCGAAGGCAGTGTCATGGTTCCGGCTTCCCGTTGTCGGGTGACGTTGGCCAGCCGCTCGAGGGTATCGGGGTTACCCGGTTCGACCGCCACGGCAAACTTCAGATTGCTCAGGGTATATTCGTGGGTACAGTAGACCAGCGTGTCTTCGGGCAGCGCCGCGAGGCGGCTCAGCGAGTGATGCATTTGCTCGGGCGTACCTTCGAACAGGCGTCCGCAACCGGCGGCGAACAGGGTGTCGCCGCAAAACAAATGGCCCAGGCGATAGAAGGCGATGTGCCCGAGGGTATGGCCCGGCACTTCGATGACCTCGAAGTCCCAGCCCAGCACGCTGATGCGGTCGTTGTCCTTGAGGGCCACGTCCCGCGCCGGGATGGTTTCGCTGGCCGGGCCATAGACGGTCGCGTCTGTCGCTTTTTTCAGCCGCTCGACGCCGCCGACATGGTCATGATGGTGATGAGTGATCAGAATATCGCTTAACACCCAACCCGGGTGTGCCGCGAGCCAGGCCTGTACTGGCGCGGCATCGCCCGGATCGACCACGGCACAGCGCTGGGTGCTGTGGTCTTGTAGCAACCAGATGTAGTTGTCGGTGAACGCGGGCAGGGCACTGATCTGTATCATCGTCGGATTCGCCAAGCGGAAAACAATGGTGCATCTTAGAACTTCCTGGCGCTTTGGAGAATGCAATGACCGATAAAGCGTTCGCTCAGGCTGATCCTGACTGGCTGGCATTGATCAGCGCGGCCCGTGAATGGCTGTCCGGCCCCATCGGGCAATTTCTGCTGGACGAAGAACGGCGCATGCTCGAAGACGAGTTGGGGCGCTTCTTCGGCGGCTACCTGGTGCATTACGGCCCCTCGGCGCAGACGCCACCGTCGGCGCCGCAGGTCCAGCGCAATGTACGGCTCGGTGCGCCATTGCCGGGGGTCGAGATTGTTTGCGAAGAGCAGGCCTGGCCGTTGAGCGAGCACGCCGCCGATGTGGTGGTGTTGCAGCATGGGCTGGATTTCTGCCTGTCGCCCCACGGTTTGCTGCGTGAAGCGGCGAGCAGCGTGCGCCCCGGCGGGCATCTGCTGATTATCGGGATCAACCCCTGGAGCTGTTGGGGCCTGCGTCGTGTGTTCGCTCATGACGCCTTGCGCAAGGCCCGCTGCATTTCGCCGTCGCGGGTCGGTGACTGGTTGAACCTGCTGGGCTTCGCGCTGGAGAAACGCCGCTTCGGGTGCTATCGTCCGCCGCTTGCGTCGCCTGCCTGGCAAGCCCGTCTGGCCGGTTGGGAACGCAAGGCCGGTGACTGGCAATTGTCGGGTGGCGGCTTCTATTTATTAGTCGCGCGCAAGATCGTGGTGGGCCTGCGGCCGGTGCGTCAGGAACGACGCGAGCCGATGGGCAAGCTGATTCCGCTGCCGATGGCCAAGGTCAACCGTCGTCACCTTGAGCCGTAATACACTTTTTATATTCCCGGTCGGGTATGCCCCGGCCTCGGGCATCGTCGGTCACCGATCGGCGAGCCACCGCATTTTCTGGATAGATTGGCATGAGCGATAGCGTAGAACTCTTCACCGATGGCGCCTGTAAGGGCAACCCTGGCCCAGGCGGCTGGGGCGCGTTGCTGGTGTGCAAGGGCGTTGAAAAAGAACTCTGGGGCGGCGAAGCCAACACCACCAACAACCGCATGGAATTGATGGGCGCGATCCGTGGCCTGGAAGAACTCAAACGCTCCTGCGACGTGCTGCTGGTGACCGACTCCCAATATGTGATGAAAGGCATCAACGAGTGGATGGCCAACTGGAAGAAGCGCGGTTGGAAAACCGCGGCGAAGGAACCGGTGAAAAACGCCGACCTGTGGAAGCTGCTCGACGAACAGGTCAACCGCCACAACGTCACCTGGAAATGGGTGCGCGGGCACATCGGCCATCACGGCAACGAACGGGCCGACCAACTGGCCAACCGTGGCGTGGATGAGGTGCGCGGGTACAAGCAGGCTTGATTCCGACGTGGCACCGTGGCGCGGCCAATCGCGAGCAGGCTCGCTCCCACATTTGATCTCCATGGAGCACAAATTCAGTGTGCGCCCCCCGTTTGATGTGGGAGCGAGCCTGCTCGCGATTGGGCGCAACACGGTGTACCTGAAAGACCCCGCGAGCGTGTTAACATCGCCGTTTTTGCACGATTGACCCGTTGAGAGCTGAGCACTGATGGCCACCAGATCCGTTGTACTCGATACCGAAACCACCGGCATGCCGGTGACCGACGGCCACCGGATTATCGAAATCGGTTGTGTCGAGTTGATCGGTCGGCGCCTGACCGGCCGGCACTTCCATGTTTACCTGCAACCGGATCGCGAGAGTGACGAAGGCGCCATCGGCGTCCACGGCATCACCAACGAATTTCTGGTGGGCAAGCCGCGTTTCACTGAAGTGGCCGATGAGTTTTTCGAGTTCATCAAGGGCGCGCAGCTGATCATCCATAACGCGGCGTTCGACGTTGGCTTCATCAACAACGAATTTGCCCTGATGGGCCATCATGATCGCGCGGACATCACGCAACACTGCACGATCCTCGACACCCTGATAATGGCCCGGGAACGTCACCCGGGGCAGCGCAACAGCCTCGACGCCTTGTGCAAACGCTATGGCGTCGACAACTCCGGCCGTGAACTGCACGGCGCCTTGCTCGACTCCGAGATTCTCGCCGACGTTTACCTGACCATGACCGGCGGCCAGACCAGCCTGTCGCTGGCCGGTAATGCGTCCGATGGCAATGGTTCGGGCGAAGGCGCGGACAACTCCGCCACCGAAATCCGTCGCCTGCCGGCCGATCGTCAGCCGGCCCGGATCATCCGTGCCAGTGAAGAGGATCTGGCCCAGCATGTTGCGCGGCTCGAAGCCATCGCCAAATCCGCCGGCGCCCCGTCGCTGTGGCAGCAATTGGCCGAGGCCAAGGCTCAGGCCTGATCTTGATGGGTTTTTGTGGCGAGGGAGCTTGCTCCCGCTCGGCTGCGCAGCAGTCGCAAATCCTGCCGGCACGGTGTATCTGAGCGAATTCAGGGGGCTGCTTCGCAGCCCAGCGGGAGCAAGCTCCCTCGCCACAGGTAATCATTCTGAATGTTGAGATTGCCGGCCACATGATAGTGCGCCCGCCAACCCACTTCAGGGCATCCCGCTCGCCACATGCGCTCCAACCCTCTACCCTGAGGTTATTGGCAGGCCACGGTCTGCCGCTTCAGGACGCCGAGCCTCATGTATAAAGATTTGAAATTCCCGGTCCTGATCGTCCACCGCGACATCAAGGCCGACACCGTTGCCGGTGATCGTGTGCGTGGCATCGCCCGGGAACTGGAGCAGGAAGGTTTCAGTATCGTTTCGGCGGTCGATTACACCGAGGGGCGTCTGGTCGCTTCGACCCATCATGGCCTCTCCTGCATGTTGATTGCCGCCGAAGACGCCAGCACCCATTCTCATCTTCTACAGAACATGGCCGAGTTGATCCGTCTGGCACGGGTTCGGGCACCAGACCTGCCGATCTTCGCCCTGGGCGAGCAGGTAACGCTGGAAAACGCCCCGGCCGACGCCATGGCTGAGCTCAATCAACTGCGCGGCATTCTCTATTTGTTCGAAGACACCGTGCCCTTCCTCGCCCGTCAGGTCGCCCGCGCGGCGCGCAAGTATCTGGACGGTTTGTTGCCGCCGTTCTTCAAGGCACTGGTGCAACATACCGCCGACTCCAATTATTCCTGGCACACGCCAGGCCATGGCGGCGGCGTGGCGTATCACAAGAGCCCGGTGGGGCAGGCGTTTCACCAGTTTTTCGGGGAAAACACCTTGCGTTCGGATTTGTCGGTGTCAGTGCCGGAACTCGGTTCGCTGCTCGATCACACCGGTCCCTTGGCGGAAGCCGAAGCTCGAGCGGCCCGCAACTTCGGCGCCGATCACACCTTTTTCGTGATCAATGGCACCTCGACCGCCAACAAGATCGTCTGGCATTCCATGGTGGCCCGGGATGATCTGGTGTTGGTGGACCGCAACTGCCACAAGTCGGTGTTGCACGCGATCATCATGACCGGCGCGATCCCGCTGTACCTGTGCCCGGAGCGCAATGAGCTGGGGATTATCGGCCCGATTCCGTTGAGTGAATTCAGCCGTGAGTCGATCCAGGCCAAGATCGACGCCAGCCCGCTGACCCAGGGCCGCGTGCCGAAGGTCAAGTTGGCGGTGGTGACCAACTCGACTTACGACGGCCTCTGTTACAACGCCGAACTGATCAAGCAGAGCCTGGGCAATAGCGTCGAGGTGCTGCATTTCGACGAGGCCTGGTTTGCCTATGCGGCGTTCCACGAGTTCTTCACCGGCCGTTACGGCATGGGCACTTCCCGCAGCGAAGACAGCCCGCTGGTGTTCACCACTCACTCCACACACAAATTGCTCGCGGCGTTCAGCCAGGCGTCGATGATTCACGTTCAGGACGGAGGTGCGCGGCAACTGGATCGCGACCGTTTCAACGAAGCGTTCATGATGCATATCTCGACTTCGCCGCAGTACAGCATCATCGCTTCGCTGGACGTGGCCTCGGCGATGATGGAAGGGCCGGCCGGTCGTTCGCTGTTGCAGGAAATGTTCGACGAGGCCCTGAGCTTTCGCCGGGCCCTGGCCAATCTGCGCCAGCATATCGCCGCCGATGATTGGTGGTTTTCCATCTGGCAGCCGCCCTCGGTGGAAAGCATCGAGCGGGTGCTCAGCCAGGACTGGCTGCTGCAACCCGATGCCGATTGGCATGGCTTTGGCGGCGTGACCGACGACTACGTGCTGCTTGATCCGATCAAGGTCACGCTGGTGATGCCGGGTTTGACGGCGGGCGGTGCCCTGAGCGCGCACGGGATTCCGGCGGCGGTGGTCAGCAAATTCCTCTGGGAGCGTGGGCTGGTCGTGGAAAAGACCGGGCTGTATTCGTTCCTGGTGCTGTTCTCCATGGGCATCACCAAGGGCAAATGGAGCACGCTGCTGACCGAGTTGCTGGAGTTCAAGCGCAGTTACGACGCCAACGTCAGCCTGGCCACCTGCCTGCCGTGCGTGGCACAACAGAATATCGCCCGTTATCAAGGCATGGGCTTGCGCGATTTATGCGATCAATTGCACGCCTGTTATCGCAGCAACGCCACGGCCAAACACCTCAAACGCATGTACACGGTGCTGCCGGAAGTCGCCATGAAGCCGGCGGACGCCTATGATCAATTGGTACGCGGTGAAGTGGAGGCCGTTTCGATCGATGCTCTGGACGGGCGGATCGCGGCGGTGATGCTGGTGCCATACCCGCCGGGGATCCCGTTGATCATGCCCGGCGAGCGTTTCACCGAGTCGACCCGTTCGATCATCGATTACCTGAAGTTTGCCCGTACATTCGACAGTAGCTTCCCCGGGTTTGTCGCCGATGTGCATGGCTTGCAACACGAAGATGAGGGCAATGGACGGCACTACACCGTCGATTGCATCAAGGAATGAGGACCTTTGCGAGTATGCAACCCGTCATGAATCCCAAATACCCAGGCCTGTCGGTGCGTGTCGCCGATGAGGGCTTTGCGGCTTATATCTGGGGCAGTGATTTCAGTTTTGAAGTCGCCGCCTACGGCGCCGCCGAAATCGGTAAGCCGGTGGCGCAGTGGCCAGTGACGCCGATTACCCCGTACCGCAAGTGTTATGGCATCGATCCCGAGGAGTTCAGCAGTTTTCGCGATGCCGCCGACAGCGAGATTTTCATGGCCTATCTGGACGACGAGCCGGTGGGGCATCTGGTGGTCAGCACCAACTGGAACGGTTTCGCTCATATCGATGAGTTGGCGGTGCATGCTCCGGCACGCCGTCATGGTGTGGCCAAGGCGCTGCTGGACGTGGCGCAGTTCTGGAGCCGCAAGAAGAAACTGCCGGGCATCATGCTGGAAACCCAGAACAACAACCTGGGGGCCTGCCGGCTTTATGAGCGGTGCGGCTATGTGGTCGGCGGGACCGATCATCTGCGCTATCGCGGGATCGACCCGAACACCGCCGAAGTGGCATTGTTCTGGTATCGGTTGTTCGATAACCCGCTGGAAAACCCGCTCAGCTCGCCAGCATCGCCACGGCTTGTTCCGTGATGATGTCCAGCAGCGCCTGAATCGCCGAGGAGGGCTCGACGTTTTTCAGGCTCAAGGCATAGACGCTGATCGGTACGGCAGGCGCCAGCGGGCAGGCGTCGAGCCCGGCCGATTTGGCGCCGAGGGCGGTAAACGGGTCGACGATGGCCAGGCCTTCACCGGCCTCGACCATGCTGCGCATCATTTGATGAGTCTGGACCCGGGTCTGGATGACCGGGGAAGGGCGCAACGCATGCAGCTTGGTGTCCAGCGCCGGGCTTAGCGGGTCGTGACCTTCCAGGCCAACCATCGACTGACCGGCCAGGTCTTGCAGCGAGATGTACTTCTGTTTCGGTTGCAGCCAGCCATGGGGCGCCAGCAGCTGGAGTTTGCCTTGAGCGATGACCTGGCAATGGATGTCGTCGTGGTCCGGGTCGTGCAAGCTCAGGCCCAGATCGCTTTCACGCAGCAGCAGGCTTCTGACAATCTCGCGGGTCGGCTGGCTCAGGAGGGTGCAAGGTGCGTCGGGGAGGCGTCGGCGCAGGGCCGCGATGCTCTGTGGCAACAATTGTTGCGCCAGAGGCGGGGTACAGATGATTCGCAGGGGTGGGGCCAAATATTGCTTGAGGCTGCTGGCCAGTCGCTGGACCGGCTCAAGGGCTTCGTAGACGCGGGCAATCTCGACCTGTAACTCCCGCGCCTCACGCGTGGCTTGCAGACGGCCACGCACGCTGGCAAACAGCATGAAGCCCAACTGATCCTCGGCGTCACGCAGCGTGCGTTCAACCTCGGCCACCGGCAACTGCAGCCATTCGGCGGCGGTCCCCAGGTGACCGGTCTGCAAGAGCGCCTGGATCACTTCGATATGACGTAAACGCATGCGTGAAGTCCATGTTCAGCAGGTGAGGGAGTCAGTCACTGAATCCTAACTCAAGTGCGGGCATATGACTTCTGCTCATAACAGCGGGTTATGAAGCGACGTTCGTTTCAGGTTCGCGGGTGAGGGTGACGCCCGATTGCACCAGCACAAACGCGTTGTCGTCGAGTTTGTTGACCCGGTCGCCAATGGCCAGTTTATAGGTGGTAACAGGCGCAGAGCCGGCGAGGCCGTCGTGCGACGGGGTGGATTCCTGGAACTCATGCACGGAATAAACGCGGCCTTCCGCGTCTCTTGCATGGAACTGACCGACGAGTACTGCTGCCATCTGCTTAGAACCTCTGGAGATAAATCACTCAATTTGCGGTTCTGTAGACCGTGGTTGGGCGAAGTAAGTTTTCCTACAGGAAAAAAATTGTCAGGGGCGGCGATTTTCCGTCGCCCGCTGGTTGAATCGTCATTTGATCATCTATAACTAGAAGCTCTTCCCATCGGACAGTCGAGAATCTTCCATGAGCAACGTCTACGAGATTGCCGTTTTGGTCGGCAGCCTGAGAAAAGCGTCGATCAACCGCAAGGTCGCGCTGGCGCTGGCCGAGCTGGCGCCTGCCAATCTGAAGTTGAATATCGTCGAGATCGGCGATTTGCCACTCTACAACGAAGACATCGATGGCGAGTCACCGCCGCAAGCCTACAGCACTTTCCGACAACAAGTGAGCTCATCCGACGCGGTGCTGTTCGTGACCCCGGAATACAACCGTTCGGTTCCGGCACCGTTGAAAAACGCGATCGACGTGGGTTCGCGCCCCTATGGCAAGAGCGCCTGGAACGGTAAGCCGGGTGCGGTGATCAGCGTTTCACCGGGGGCCGTCGGTGGGTTTGGAGCCAACCACAACGTGCGCCAGTCCATGGTGTTTCTCAATGTCCCGTGCATGCAGCAGCCGGAAGCCTATCTGGGCGGCGCCGGTTCAGCATTCGACGAGGCGGGCAAGTTGTCGGAGTCGGTCAGGCCGTTCTTGCAGAAGTTCATCGATGCGTATGCGCAGTGGGTCGAGCAGCATAAAAAGCTATGACCCCGTCATGTGGCGCTGATTAATTCTTGTGGCCAGCCACAATCCCCGTGGGAGCGGGCTTGCCCGCGAAAGGGCCCGTCCACTCACCACAAAAACTCAACCACTGCCCGGCACATTCGGCCAAAGATCGGAAACCAGAAACAACCGCTCGGCTTCTTCCCAATCCCCTTTGGCATTCTCTGTCAGTCGCACCATCAATTGCGCCGGTGCCAACGGGTCCAGATCGCTCAGCCACGCCTTCAGCTGTTCAGCGTTCCAGGTCTGCTCCTCGGGATAGTGCGCAGGCGCCAGCCAGGCATGGCGGGGCAGGGGTTGCCAGCGACCGAACGGGCGCTGCACGACAAAGTCCGCCCAGTCCTTCTGATGCAGCCAGCTGCCGCGCAAATGCTGAGGGTGCGCGCCGCTCGGTGGTTCGGCCTGTCCCGGCCATGGGTAGAGCAGATAACCGCCCAGCCACAGGTGCGCACTGAATTGCTGGATATCCAGCGACGCCAGCACTTCACGGCTTTCCGCCCGCGCGGAAATCGGCAATTGATGCCGGCTCAAGTGCTCCAGCTTTCGGTCCAGCCGATCGTGACAACCCGGTCCGAGCCACTGCGCGGCGTCATGGCCGTCACCGTTCTGTGGCCCAAGATAGAGCTTGATCGCCAGTTCCAGGTGATGCACGCCGTCGCGATCACGCAGCAGCATGTCCAGCTCACCGAGGGTGTGCCCTTCGCGGCGGATCGGCATGTTGGCGGCAATCAGCTCGATGCCCGGCGCGTGTCGCACGGCGTATTGCCACAGCCGCTCGTAGTACAAGCCCAGCCGCCGGGTCCTGGCCTGGGCGAGCCAGTGCAGCAAGTCGTAACTGTCGCGATCCAGTTGCCTGAGCCAGTGTTCCAGGCGCTCCGGCGCCTGCACCCAATCGCTGCCGGCCAATGGATGACGCTGCGGCCACGGGGTGACGCTGAGCATCGGCGGCGCGAGGATGACCCAGGCCAGGTCGCGCACTTCAGGGTGGCGCAACTGGTGAGGTAACTGGAGCAAGTCCGGGAATAAGATCATTCTGCGAGCATAGCCTCTTAAGTCGTGGCTGAAAGGGTTTTGTCTACGCCGCGCTTTCGCCCATAATCGTGTTTTTCGCCGTCGCAGGCCCCCGCGTCCCAATAGGAGCCCCATGGAGCAATTTCGTAATATCGGCATCATCGGTCGCCTGGGCAGTTCTCAGGTGCTGGATACCGTCCGCCGACTGAAACGGTTTCTGCTCGATCGTCACCTGCACGTGATCCTCGAAGACACCATCGCCGAAGTCCTGCCCGGCCATGGCCTGCAAACCTCGTCGCGCAAGATGCTCGGTGAAGTCTGTGACATGGTGATTGTGGTCGGTGGTGATGGCAGCCTGTTGGGCGCGGCCCGGGCGCTGGCCCGGCACAACATTCCGGTGCTCGGCATCAACCGTGGCAGCCTGGGATTCCTCACCGATATCCGCCCCGATGAGCTGGAAGTCAAAGTCGCCGAAGTGCTCGACGGCCACTATCTGGTGGAAAACCGCTTCCTGCTGCAAGCCGAAGTCCGGCGCCACGCCGAGGCCATCGGCCAGGGCGATGCGCTGAACGACGTGGTGCTGCATCCCGGCAAATCGACGCGGATGATCGAATTCGAGTTGTACATCGACGGCCAGTTCGTCTGCAGCCAGAAGGCCGACGGCCTGATCGTCGCCACGCCGACCGGTTCCACCGCCTACGCCTTGTCAGCGGGTGGCCCGATCATGCATCCCAAGCTCGACGCTATTGTGATTGTGCCGATGTACCCCCATACCTTGTCAGGTAGGCCGATTGTGGTCGATGGCAACAGTGAGCTGAAAATCGTTGTGTCCAAAGATATGCAGATTTACCCGCAAGTCTCCTGTGACGGGCAGAATCACTTCACCTGCGCGCCCGGTGACACCATCACCGTCAGCAAGAAAGCACAGAAGCTGCGGCTGATTCATCCGCTCGACCACAACTACTATGAAGTCTGCCGGACCAAGCTCGGCTGGGGCAGCAAGTTGGGTGGTGGAGGCGACTGATGCTCGATCCCGCGCGTAGCTACGACCTGATCGGTGACGTGCACGGTTGCGCTCTGACCCTTGAGCATTTGCTCGACCGGCTCGGTTACCACAAACAGGCTGGCGTCTGGCGGCATCCGTCGCGCATGGCGGTATTCCTTGGCGACATCATCGACCGTGGCCCGCGGATTCGCGAGGCGCTGCACATCGTCCACGACATGGTCGAGGCCGGTCAGGCGCTGTGCATCATGGGTAACCATGAATTCAACGCGCTCGGCTGGAGCACCCCGGCGTTGCCGGGCAGTGGCAAGCAGTTCGTGCGTGAACATACGCCGCGCCACGCGCGCCTGCTTCAGGAAACCCTGGCCCAGTTCGAAGATCATCCCGAAGATTGGCATGACTTCCTGCAATGGTTCTATGAACTGCCATTGTTCGTCGATGCCGGACGCTTTCGCGTCGTGCATGCCTGTTGGGATGCCGGCCTGATCGAGCCGTTGCGCGGGTTGTTCCCCGATGGCTGCATCGATGAACACTTCCTCCAGGCCTCCGCAGTACCGGGCAGTTTTGCCTGCACCGTGTTCGATCGCCTGTTGCGCGGCACCGACATGCGCTTGCCCCACGGCTTGACCATGACCAGCGGCGACGGCCTGACGCGCTCGTTTTTCCGCACCAAGTTCTGGGAAGACGACCCGCAAACCTACGGAGACATCGTGTTCCAACCCGACGCCTTGCCTGAGCCGGTGGCCCGCACGCCGCTGTCGTCCATAGAAAAAGACAACTTGCTGCGCTATGGCGTCGATGAGCCGATGTTGTTCGTCGGCCACTACTGGCGCAGCGGAAAACCGGCGCCGATCCGCCCGAACCTGGCGTGCCTGGATTACAGCGCGGTGCTCTACGGCAAACTGGTCGCTTATCGTCTGGACCAGGAAACCCGTCTCGACCCGCATAAATTTGTCTGGGTCGATGTCGAGCGGCCGGAGTTGCTGCAATGACGGCGGTGGCGGTATTGCGTCTGCCGCTGGCGGTGGATTTGAGCGGGTTCGTCAAACTGCTGCAGCGCATGCAAGTGCCCCATCGGGTCAGCGAAGAGGCGGGCGAGCAGGTGCTGTGGGTGTCGGCCAGCATCAGCGAAGACGTGCGCTCGTTGTACGAACGCTTTCCGGCCGGCGACCCGGATCAGCAACTGGATATCCCGGTGACGCAGACCCCGCAGCGTCCGGGCTTCGTCGAGCAGTTGCGCCACAGCAAGGCCACGGCGTTCGTGCTGTTGTTGAGCCTGATCGTCGGCGCGGTGACGCTGCTTGGCGAAAACCTCGAGACGATGCGCTGGCTGACGTTTCTCGATTTCCGCGTGGTCGGCGAATACATCCATTTCACACCACTGGCCGACAGCCTGGCGGCGGGGCAGTGGTGGCGTCTGGTGACGCCGATGCTGATCCACTTCGGCATCCTGCACCTGGCCATGAATGGCATGTGGTACTGGGAGCTGGGGCGGCGCATCGAGTCGCGTCAGGGCAGCATCAACCTGATCGGCCTGACATTGTTGTTCAGCCTGGTGTCCAACTATGCCCAGTTCTTTTTCAGCGGCCCGACCCTGTTTGGCGGGTTGTCCGGGGTGCTGTACGGCCTGCTCGGGCATTGCTGGATCTTCCAGATTCTGTCGCCGAACCCGGCTTATCGCCTGCCCCGTGGGGTGTTGGTGATGATGCTGGTGTGGCTGCTGTTGTGCCTGTCGGGGCTGGTCTCGATGATCGGCTTCGGCGAGATTGCCAATGCGGCCCACGTTGGCGGGTTACTCATCGGATGCTTCACCGGTTTGTTGGGCGGTTTGTACAACCGCCGTAAACTGGCCGTCTAAACAGTTATGAATGAAGAGCGCGGAGCCCTTGATGTCCTCTTTTAACGAAATGATCAAAAACATCACCCCGGATATCTACCAGAGCCTGAAACTGGCGGTGGAGATCGGCAAATGGTCGGACGGTGGCAAGCTCACCGCCGAACAACGCGAACTGTCCCTGCAAGCGATGATCGCCTGGGAAATCCAGAACCTGCCCGAGGAACAGCGCACCGGCTACATGGGCCCGCAGGAGTGCGCGTCGAAGTCGATCGAAGTGCCGAACATTCTGTTCAAATCGGATGCCATCCATTGATCGAGATTGGCCGCGGTGCAATCAGCAAAATGTCGGCGCGTCTTGACGGGCCGAACGTGCAGTACGCTTTTCGTCTGGGCGACGCCGAGGTGCCGGTCAATCCGTTGATCGGCACTACGGTGCGCCTGGAGTATCTGGGGGCGATCCACTGCACCCATTGCGGACGCAAGACCAAAACCAGTTTCAGCCAGGGTTACTGCTACCCGTGCATGACCAAGCTGGCGCAGTGCGACATCTGCATCATGAGCCCGGAACGTTGCCACTACGACGCAGGTACTTGCCGAGAGCCCGAGTGGGGCGAAAAATTCTGCATGACCGATCATGTGGTGTATCTGGCCAATTCGTCAGGGATCAAGGTCGGCATCACCCGCGCCACGCAGTTGCCCACCCGCTGGCTCGATCAGGGCGCCAGCCAGGCGTTGCCGATCGTGCGCGTCTCGACCCGCCAGCAATCGGGCTTCGTCGAAGACCTGTTCCGCAGCCAGGTCGCCGACAAGACCAACTGGCGTGCTTTACTCAAGGGCGATGCGGTGGCGGTGGATCTGGCGCAGGTTCGCGATCAGCTGTTTGAAAGCTGTGCGGACGGTTTGCAAGGCTTGCAGGAGCGATTTGGCCTACAGGCAATCCAGACCATTACCGATGTCGAACCGCTCGAAATCCGCTATCCGGTCGAGCAATACCCGGCCAAAATCGTCAGCTTCAACCTGGACAAGAACCCGATTGCCGAAGGCACGCTGCTGGGGATCAAGGGCCAGTACCTGATTTTCGACACCGGCGTGATCAATATTCGTAAATACACGGCCTACCAGCTCGCCGTGCATCAGTAAGGATTCCAGCATGCGCACCGAACAACCGAAGATGATCTACCTGAAGGACTATCAGGCGCCCGAGTACCTGATCGACGAGACGCACCTGACCTTCGAGTTGTTCGAGGACCACAGCCTGGTCCATGCGCAACTGGTGATGCGCCGCAATCCCGAGCGTGGCCCGGGCCTGCCGCCGCTGGTGCTGGACGGTCAGCAACTCGACCTGCTGTCGGTGACGTTGGCCGACCGGGAACTGAGCGCCACCGACTACCAGTTGACCGAGAATCATCTGACCCTGCATCCGACCAGCACAAGCTTCACGGTCGACACCAGTGTCCGGATCCACCCGGAAACCAACACCGCCCTTGAAGGCCTGTACAAATCCGGCACCATGTTCTGCACCCAGTGCGAGGCCGAAGGTTTCCGCAAGATCACCTATTACCTCGACCGCCCGGATGTGATGAGCACGTTCACCACCACCGTGGTGGCCGAGCAGCACAGCTATCCGGTGCTGCTGTCCAACGGCAACCCGATTGCCTCGGGTCCCGGCGAAGACGGCCGGCACTGGGCGACCTGGGAAGACCCGTTCAAGAAACCGGCTTACCTGTTCGCGCTGGTGGCCGGTGACCTGTGGTGCGTCGAAGACACCTTCACCACCATGACCGAGCGCTCCGTGGCGCTGCGTATCTACGTCGAGCCGGAAAACATCGACAAGTGCCAGCACGCCATGAACAGCCTGAAAAAGTCGATGCGCTGGGACGAAGAGGTTTACGGTCGCGAGTACGACCTGGACATCTTCATGATCGTCGCGGTCAACGACTTCAACATGGGCGCCATGGAGAACAAGGGCCTCAACATCTTCAACTCCAGCGCCGTGCTGGCCCGCGCCGAGACCGCTACCGACGCCGCGCACCAACGGGTGGAAGCGATCGTTGCCCACGAATACTTCCACAACTGGTCGGGCAACCGCGTGACCTGCCGCGACTGGTTCCAGTTGTCGCTGAAGGAAGGCTTCACCGTGTTCCGGGATTCGGAGTTCTCCGCCGACATGAACTCGGCCACGGTCAAGCGCATCCAGGACGTGGCGTATCTGCGCACCCACCAGTTCGCCGAAGACGCCGGCCCCATGGCCCACGCCGTGCGCCCGGACAGCTTCATCGAGATTTCCAACTTCTACACCCTGACCGTGTACGAAAAGGGTTCGGAAGTGGTCGGGATGATCCACACCTTGCTCGGGGCTGACGGTTTCCGCAAAGGCAGCGACCTGTACTTCGAACGCCATGACGGTCAGGCCGTGACCTGCGACGACTTTATCAAGGCCATGGAAGACGCCAACGGTGTCGACCTGACCCAGTTCAAACGCTGGTACAGCCAGGCCGGCACACCGCGTCTGGTGGTGAGCGAGTCCTACGATGCCGCTGCGCAAACCTACAGCCTGACCTTCCGCCAGAGCTGCCCGGAAACCCCGGACAAGGTGGAAAAACTGCCGTTCGTGATTCCGGTGGAGCTGGGGCTTCTTGATTCGAAAGGCGCGGCGATTGCATTGCGTCTGTCCGGCGAAGCCAGCGCTCAGGGCACTTCGCGGGTTATCTCGGTGACTGAAGCCGAGCAGACCTTCACCTTTGTCGACATGGCTGAAAAGCCGCTGCCGTCGTTGCTGCGTGGCTTCTCGGCGCCGGTGAAGCTGAGCTTCCCGTACGACCGCGATCAACTGATGTTTCTGATGCAGCACGACAGCGACGGCTTCAACCGCTGGGATGCCGGTCAGCAACTGTCGGTGCAGGTGTTGCAAGAGCTGATTGCCCAGCAGCAGAAGGGTGAAGCGTTGGTACTGGATCAGCGTCTGGTTGCAGCGCTGCGTACCGTGCTGTCCGACGAGACTTTGGATCAGGCGATGGTTGCGGAAATGCTTTCGCTGCCGAGCGAAGCCTACCTGACCGAAATCAGCGAAGTGGCTGATGTCGAGGCCATCCATACCGCTCGCGAATTTGCTCGCAAGCAGCTGGCGGACAATCTGTTCGAACCGCTGTGGCAGCGTTATGAAGCTAATCGCGATCTGTCGAAAAAGACTCCGTATGTGGCCGAGGCTGAGCATTTTGCCCGCCGCGCGCTGCAAAACATCGCGCTGTCGTACCTGATGCTCAGCGGCAAGCCGCAAGTCTTGGCGTCAACCCTTGAGCAGTTCGAGGCGTGCGACAACATGACTGAACGCCTGACCGCATTGGCGGTACTGGTGAATTCGCCATTCGAAGAACAGAAAGCCACGGCGTTGGCGAGCTTCGCCGAGCACTTCAAGGACAATCCGCTGGTGATGGATCAGTGGTTCAGCGTTCAGGCCGGCAGCACGTTGCCGGGTGGTCTGGCACGGGTCAAAGCCTTGATGCAACACCCTGCGTTCACGATCAAGAACCCGAACAAGGTGCGGGCACTGGTCGGTGCGTTTGCCGGGCAGAACCTGATCAACTTCCATTCGGCTGACGGTTCCGGGTATCGGTTCCTGGCGGATCTGGTGATCGAGTTGAACGGCTTCAATCCGCAGATCGCGTCTCGCCAACTGGCACCGCTGACGCGCTGGCGCAAGTACGACAGTGCCCGTCAGGCGTTGATGAAAGGCGAACTGGAGCGGATTCGTGCGTCGGGGCAACTGTCCAGCGACGTGTTTGAAGTGGTCAGCAAAAGCCTGGCCTGAGTTTGGTCTGCTCCTGCAGGGTTCACACGGACCCTGTAGGAGCGAGGCTTGCCCGCGAAGGCGGCCTGATAGCCGACCGGGATTTTTGATGGTGTACATATCCGTTTCTGCGGTAATGGCCACTTAAGGTTCCGCTCTTACAGCGGGTCACTTTTGGCAAACGCCCCAAAAGTAACCAAAAGGTCTTGCCCCACCATTCGGTGCCTCGCCCAGGCTCGGCATGCCCTCACTCCGGCATTGCTCCGGGGGCCCGCCGCCATCGGCCATCCATGGCCGGGGGCGGCTACCGCGGCATCCTTGCCGCGGTGCCCCCTGCGCAATACCTGCGTTCGGCCTCTGGGAAAGGGGCAGACAGATCAAGATCAAAAGCCAAAGCAACAGCAACAGCAACAGCAAGATCAACAGCTTCGCGAGCAGGCTCGCTCCCACAGTTGGACTGGGTACATCCGGGGGAAGATTGGTCGGTTGACAGGCCGCCATCGCAGCGATGCGGCGACCCGACAAGCCAGCTCACACAAAAAATCAGAGCACATCCGCTCTGCTTTTCACCACTCAACA
Source organism: Pseudomonas sp. B21-015 (assembly GCF_024749285.1). Classification (NCBI taxonomy): domain Bacteria; kingdom Pseudomonadati; phylum Pseudomonadota; class Gammaproteobacteria; order Pseudomonadales; family Pseudomonadaceae; genus Pseudomonas; species Pseudomonas sp. B21-015. The sequence goes on along the minus strand of NZ_CP087196.1, from coordinate 3,615,459 downwards.
GGCCGAGCGTTAGCTCGCCTGCAGCTTTTGATCTTGACGCACCGCCCCCTCGAGAGGCTTCGTTCCGGTTCTGCGCAGTGGGCAACCCGGCATGGATGCCGGGTTAGCCGCCCCCGGCCATGGATGGCCGATGGCGGCGGGCCCACGGAGCAGGACCGGAGCGAGGGCATGCCGAGCCCGGGCGAGGCACCGAACGAAAGGGGCAAGAGCCCTTTGGTTACTTTGGGGCTTTTCCAAAGTGACTCGCTGTAAGAGCGAAACCGCCAGCCGCCGTTACCGCAGCAACGGATATGCACCCAAACCCCAAACCCCAAACCCCAAACCCCAAACTGCAGTGGTCTAATTTCCCCGGACACCTCGATAGGTGGAGAATGCATCTATCGAGGATTTTTTCATGACTGGCAAACGCAGAACATTCGACGACAGCTTCAAACTGCAAGTGGTAAAGATGATCAAGGACCAGGGACTGGCCGTTCCGCAGGTCTGCCGCGACCTGAATATTGGTGAGACCGCCGTCCGGCGCTGGGTGCAGCAGTACGAGGCTGAACAGCTGGGAGATGTCGGAATCGGCAAACCGTTGACTGCTGAGCAACAACGTATCCGGCAGTTGGAGCAGGAAAATCGCCAGCTCAAGATGGATAACGATGTATTAAAAAAGGCTACCGCCTTCTTTGCCCGCGAGCTGAAGTAACGTATCGCTTGGTTCGGCAGCTGCAACAGAAGGCTTATTCGGTGGCGCATGTCTGTCGGCTGCTGGGCATCAGTCGATCCGGGTTCTACGAAGCCAACAAACGTGCTGAAGTGCCAACATCAATTTGTCCCATGGCTCTGCAACTCAAGGCATCGTTTGCCGCAAGTGGCGGCTGTTATGGCAGTCGTCCGTTGCGTAAAGTGTTGCACGCCAAGGGCATGGAAATAGGCCTTTATAAAATTCGTCGCTTGATGCGTGCCAACGGTCTGCGTTCGGCTTGGAAGCGTAAGTTTGTGCATACGACAGATAGCAACCACGACCTGCCGATTGCTGAAAATGTATTGAATCGCCAATTTGAACCTGACGCAGTAAACAAAGCTTGGGTGGCAGACATTACCTACATCCGGACCCGAAGCGGCTGGTTATACCTGGCCGTGGTGCTGGACTTGTTCTCACGCAAGATAGTCGGCTGGTCCATGGCCCCGAACATGCCGGCTGAGCTGGTGTGTAGTGCAATGCAACTGGCGATTGCTCAGCGTCAACCACCACCGGGTCTGGTCGCCCACTCGGATCGTGGCAGCCAATACGCGAGCGCAAGCTACAGAGCGCTGTTGGCAAGAAATGAAATGCAGCAAAGCATGAGCCGTAAAGGTAATTGCTGGGACAACTCAGTGATGGAGCGCTTCTTCCTGAGTTTGAAAATGGAGCGGGTATGGCGGCGTGATTACGCCAACCACGCCGAAGCGATACGTGACATCACTGAATACATCGTTGGGTTTTACAACAACGAGCGGCTGCACTCGAAACTGGGATATCTGCCACCGACCGTTTACGAACGGGCAATGGCGTCTAAACCTCCTATCGAGGTGTCCGGAATTAGTTGACCACTACACCCCTCCGAATACCTCCTCATTCACCCACAACCCATATCCCCTCCAGTTAACAAAACATAACGTGGCGTCGATTGTCAGACCTTTCCAAACCCCGATAGGATAAGCCAGCTTCCGAAGGGGCGCTCTGGATTGCGGGTTTCAGGACTATGCTTCTGAATAGGGCAATCCCGGCGAGCACCCCTTACGGCGCCCTGAAAGGTTGAACGACCTAACAATAATAATGGGGGAAGGTCTATGAGTGAGCCTGTCATGGGTGTGAGTATTTGCCGCCCGCTGGCGTTACGCAGGTTCGCGTTGCTGGCTACAGCGCTCTCGCTGTTGAGCTGTGCCGTACTTTCGGCGCCTGTGTTGGCCGCCGCCGCACCAGCCTCCGACGTGGTTTATTCCGTTGAATCCGCCAAGGCCAGCAAAGGCCTGATGCTCGATGTCGTGCACGCCGGCAAACGCCTGGTGGTGGTCGGCGATCGCGGGCACATTCTGTATTCCGACGACCAGGGCGCGACCTGGACCCAGGCCAAGGTGCCGACCCGGCAACTGCTGACGGCAGTATTTTTTGTCGATGACAAACACGGCTGGGCCGTCGGCCATGACGCGCAGATCCTCGCCAGCGAAGATGGCGGCATCACCTGGACCAAACAATTCGAAGACCTGAAACGCGAATCGCCGCTGCTCGACGTCTGGTTCAAGGACGTCAACAGCGGCTTTGCCGTGGGCGCTTACGGTGCGTTGCTGGAAACCACCGACGGCGGTAAAAACTGGGAAGACGTCAGCGACCGCCTCGACAACGAAGACCAGTACCACCTCAACGCCATTGCGGCGGTCAAGGATTCCGGCATTTTCATCGTTGGCGAGCAGGGCAGCATGTTCCGCTCCAGCGATGAAGGGCAGACTTGGGAAAAGCTTGAAGGCCCGTACGAAGGTTCGCTGTTCGGCGTGATCGGCACCGCGCAACCGGCCACGTTGCTGGCCTACGGGTTGCGGGGCAATCTCTACCGCTCCACGGATTTCGGCAGCACCTGGGAGCAGGTCGAGCTCAAGGCTGCACGGGGCGCGCTGGAGTTCGGCCTGTCCGGTGCCACGCTGCTCGACGACGGCTCCATCGTGATTGTCGGCAACGGCGGCAGCATCATCCGCAGCAGCGACGACGGCGAAACCTTCAGCGTGTTCAACCGCCCGGATCGCATCTCCGTCTCGGCGGTCACGGCGGCGGGCAACGGTAATCTGATTCTGGCAGGCCAGGGCGGCGTTCGCGTCACTTCGCCAACGGGCGCAGAGAATGGAAAAAACGGGTCGTCCAAATGAGCCGGGCAAATAATAAGAAGGCGGGTCTATGACATCCTTAAGCACTCCTCATCAGGACAAGGCGACGTTTCTTGAACGCCTGATCTTCAACAACCGCCCGGCGGTGATCGTCATCTGCCTGCTGGTCAGTATTTTCCTGTTCTGGCAGGCGACGTTGATCCGGCCGTCCACCAGTTTCGAAAAAATGATCCCGCTCGAGCATCCGTTCATTGAAAAAATGATGGAGCACCGCAACGATCTGGCGAACCTGGGCAATACGGTACGGATTTCCGTGGAAGCCACTGATGGTGACATCTTCTCCAGGGAGTACATGGAGACCCTGCGCCAGATCAACGACGAGGTGTTCTACATCTCCGGCGTCGACCGTTCCGGCCTCAAGTCGCTGTGGAGCCCGAGCGTGCGCTGGACCGAGGTGACGGAGGAGGGCTTCGCCGGTGGTGAAGTGATCCCCCAGAGCTATAGCGGCTCCCAGCAAAGCCTCGACCTGCTGCGCAATAACGTGCTCAAGTCCGGGCAAGTCGGGCGGCTGGTGGCCAACGACTTCAAGTCGAGCATCGTCGACATCCCGCTGCTGGAGTCCTACCCGGACCCGCAGGACCAGGGCAAGTTGCTGGCACTGGATTACCGCAAGTTTTCTCACGAACTTGAAGACAAGATCCGCAACAAATTCGAAGCCCAGAACCCCAACGTGAAGATCCACATCGTCGGGTTCGCCAAGAAAGTCGGCGACCTGATCGATGGGCTGGTCATGGTGGTGATGTTCTTCGGCGTCGCTTTCGTCATTACCCTGATTTTGCTGTACTGGTTCACCAACTGCATGCGCAGTACCGTGGCGGTGTTGAGTACGACGTTGGTAGCGGTGGTCTGGCAGCTCGGCCTGATGCACTTCTTCGGCTTCGGGCTCGACCCGTACTCGATGCTGGTGCCGTTTCTGATTTTCGCCATCGGGATTTCCCACGGCGTGCAGAAAATCAACGGCATCGCCTTGCAGTCCAGCGAGGCGGAAAACGCGCTGACAGCGGCACGCCGCACATTCCGCCAGTTGTTCCTGCCGGGAATGATCGCCATCCTCGCGGATGCGGTGGGCTTTATCACGCTGCTGATCATCGACATCGGGGTGATTCGCGAACTGGCCATCGGCGCGTCGATCGGCGTGGCGGTGATCGTGTTCACCAACCTGATCCTGCTGCCGGTAGCCATTTCCTACGTCGGTATCAGCAAACGCGCCGTCGACCGCAGCAAGAAAGACGCGCACCGCGAGCATCCGTTCTGGCGCCTGCTGTCGAACTTTGCCAGCCCGAAAGTCGCACCGGTTTCCATTGCCCTGGCGCTGATCGCCTTCGGTGGAGGCCTCTGGTACAGCCAGAACCTGAAAATCGGCGACCTCGACCAGGGCGCGCCGGAACTGCGTCCGGACTCGCGTTACAACAAGGACAACAGCTTCATCATCAACAACTACTCCACCAGTTCCGACGTGCTGGTGGTGATGGTCAAGACCAAGTCTGAAGGTTGCTCGCGCTATGAGGCCATGGCACCGATCGACGAGCTGATGTGGAAGATGCAGAACACCGAAGGCGTGCAGTCAGCGATCTCGCTGGTGACCGTGTCCAAGCAGATGATCAAGGGCATGAACGAGGGCAACCTGAAATGGGAAACCCTGTCGCGCAACCCGGACGTGCTGAACAACTCCATCGCCCGTGCCGATGGCTTGTACAACAACAATTGCTCCCTGGCGCCGGTGCTGGTGTTCCTCAATGACCACAAGGCCGAAACCCTGGACCGCGTTGTGCATTCGGTGCAGGACTTCGCCAAGGAGAACAACAAGGAAGGCCTGGAATTCATCCTCGCCGCCGGTAACGCCGGGATCGAAGCGGCCACCAACGAGGTGATCAAACGCTCCGAGCTGACCATTCTGGTGTTGGTGTACATCTGTGTCGCAACCATGTGCATGATCACCTTCCGCTCCTGGGCGGCGACCTTGTGCATTGTGCTGCCGCTGGTACTGACCTCGGTCCTTGGCAACGCGTTGATGGCGTTCATGGGCATCGGCGTGAAAGTCGCGACCTTGCCGGTGGTGGCGCTTGGGGTGGGGATTGGCGTGGACTACGGGATCTACATCTACAGCCGTCTGGAAAGCTTCCTGCGTGCTGGCCTGCCGCTGCAAGAGGCGTACTACCAGACGCTGAAGTCCACCGGTAAAGCCGTGCTGTTCACCGGTCTGTGCCTGGCGATTGGCGTGTGTACCTGGATCTTCTCGGCCATCAAATTCCAGGCCGACATGGGCCTGATGCTGACCTTCATGCTGCTCTGGAACATGTTCGGCGCGTTGTGGCTGCTGCCAGCGCTGGCGCGGTTCCTGATCAAACCAGAGAAACTGGCGGGGCAGAAGGGCAACTCGCTGTTCGCTCACTGACCGGTCGCTGAAACAACAAAGCCGCAACCTGAGGTTGCGGCTTTTTTTCATCTCAAACTTCACATCAGTCCCTGTGGGAGCGGGCTTGCCCGCGATTGCGGCGGATCATTCAGCATCTATATCGACTGACACTCCGTAATCGCGGGCAAGCCCGCTCCCACAAGGTTCAATGGTGGTTATGAGGGATCGGTGCCGAGCACCACATTCAGTGCACTGCGCGCATCGTCGAGTTGCACCAGCGTCGCATGCCGTGCGCCCAACGCATCACGATTCTCGATAGCGGTCAGGATCGCCTTGTGCCGCGGCAACGCCAGTTCGTGCAGATTCGGCCGTTGGTTGGAGTGCTTCAAGGCTTCGGCAATCGCCACCGACAACATGTTGCACAGGTTTGCCAGCAAGTCGTTGTGGGTCGCGTCGGCGATTCGGCTGTGGAAATCCAGGTCTGGTTGCAGCAAGGCTTCGGGTGTCGGCGCCGCTTCCATGCGTTGGTAGGCTTCACCGATGGAGGCGATGTCTTCCTCGGTGGCGAACTGCGCGGCCAACGCGGCGACGGCCGGTTCGATGATGCTGCGCACGCTGGTCAACAGATCAAAGAATTCATTTTGCGGGCTGCTTTGCATCAGCCAGTGCAGCACGTCCGGGTCAAGCATGTGCCATTCCTTACGCTGCTTGACCACCGTGCCGACCCGCGGACGGGAATACACCAGGCCCTTGGCGACCAGCACTCGGGTGGCTTCGCGCAGGACTGGCCGGCTGACCGCGTATTCCTCGCACAACAGGGCTTCGGCGGGCAGTTTGTCATCCGGCTTGAAACGTCCCGAGACGATCTGCATGCCCAGTTCCTGGACGATGCGCGAGTGCATGCTTTTGCGGTCGGAGGGTTTGCGGTAATCCATGGGGAACGGCGCGATCCTGTGCGATGGAGGTGCTGCGCATGATAGCAGGCGCGGCGAGGACGGTCGCCAGAGCAAGCACGGTCCTGAATCAGATGAAGATCAATATGTGGGAGCGGGCTTGCCCGCGATGGGGCCATCACGTTTAACATTGATGGCGACTGATCCACCGCTATCGCGGGCAAGCCCGCTCCCACAGGGGTTGTGGTGATTAGTGAGAGTGACGCGGTACCTCGGATCCTCGGCACCCCACGAGGAAGTCGAAGTCGCAGCCCTGATCCGCCTGCAACACATGGTCGATGTACAGCTGGCGATAGCCGCCCACCAGCAACTGTTGCGGCGGTTGCAGGTCGGCCATGCGCGCCGCGAGTTCGGCATCGGGGATGTCCAGGTGCAGACGGCCGCTGGCACAGTCGAGTTCGATCCAGTCACCTTCCTTCACCGCCGCCAAAGGCCCGCCGGCGGCGGCTTCCGGTGCCACATGCAAGACCACCGTGCCGTAGGCGGTGCCGCTCATACGTGCGTCGGAGATCCGCACCATATCGGTCACGCCCTGGGCCAGCAGTTTGGCCGGCAACCCCATGTTGCCGACTTCGGCCATGCCCGGATAACCCTTGGGGCCGCAGTTCTTCATCACCAGAATCGAGTTGGCATCCACGTCCAGCTCCGGATCGTTGATCCGCGCCTTGTACATGTCGAAGTTCTCGAACACCACTGCACGGCCACGGTGTTGCATCAATTCGGCACTCGCGGCGGAGGGCTTGAGCACCGCACCCAGTGGCGCCAGGTTGCCGCGCAACACACAGATGCCGCCGTCGGCGCGGATCGGGTTGTCGAGGGTGCGGATCACTTCGTCCTGGCCGTAAATCGGCGCGTCCCTGGTGTTCTCGCTGATGGTTTTGCCGTTGACGGTGAGGGCGTTCGGGTTCGGAATCAGGTTGGCTTCGCCGAGGCGACGCAACACCGCGGGCAAGCCGCCGGCGTAGTAGAACTCTTCCATCAGGAAGCGCCCGGACGGTTGCAGATCGACGATGGTCGGCATGCCACGACCGATGCGGGTCCAGTCATCCAGGTCCAGCTCGACACCGATGCGCCCGGCGATGGCTTTCAGGTGGATCACCGCGTTGGTCGAACCGCCGATGGCAGCGTTCACCCGGATGGCGTTTTCGAAGGCTTCCTTGGTGAGGATCTTCGACAGTTTCAAATCTTCGCGAACCATCTCCACCGCGCGCATGCCGGACATGTGAGCGAGTACATAACGGCGCGCATCGACCGCCGGAATCGCCGCGTTGTGGGGCAGGGAAGTGCCGAGTGCTTCGGCCATGCAGGCCATGGTCGAGGCCGTGCCCATGGTGTTGCAGGTGCCGGCCGAGCGCGACATTCCGCCTTCGGCCGCAAGGAAATCATCGAGGGTGATGGTGCCGGCCTTGACCTGTTCGCTGAGCTGCCAGACCACCGTGCCCGAGCCGATGTCCTGGCCCTTGTGTTTGCCGTTGAGCATCGGCCCACCGGTGACGACGATCGCCGGCACGTCGCAACTGGCCGCGCCCATCAGCAGCGCCGGGGTGGTTTTGTCGCAGCCGGTGAGCAGCACCACGCCATCGATCGGGTTACCGCGAATGGCTTCCTCGACGTCCATGCTCGCCAGGTTGCGGGTGAGCATGGCGGTGGGGCGCAGGTTCGATTCGCCGTTGGAGAACACCGGGAATTCCACCGGGAAGCCGCCCGCTTCGATCACTCCGCGTTTGACGTGCTCCGCAATCTGGCGGAAATGCGCGTTGCACGGGGTCAGTTCCGACCAGGTGTTGCAGATGCCGATGATCGGCTTGCCGTGGAACTGGTGGTCGGCGATGCCCTGATTCTTCATCCAGCTGCGGTACATGAAGCCGTTCTTGTCGGCAGTGCCAAACCATTGGGCGGAGCGCAGGGTGGGTTTCTTATCAGACATGATCGGCTCTCTTATTGTATGACTATATTGTTCTAGCTATGGCGTAACATAAGCGCTATTCCGGGTGTTTGGAAGTGTTGTTGGTTAAATAGTATTACTATATAGTCGATTTCAACGGAGGGATGGCCCTGGTGGTATTCCGTGAGAGGCGTCCCCCGAGGTTCTATAACAACAACAATCGGAGACCGAACTCATGAGCCAGGAACTGCGGCTTATCCGTCGCATCACGCTGAAACTGATTCCCTTCCTGATCCTGCTGTACCTGATCGCCTATGTGGATCGCTCCGCCGTGGGGTTCGCCAAGCTGCACATGGGCGCTGACATCGGCCTGGGCGACGCGGCTTATGGGCTCGGTGCCGGGCTGTTCTTCATTGGCTACTTCCTGCTGGAAATCCCCAGCAACCTGATGCTCGACCGCTTCGGCGCTAGGCGCTGGTTCGCGCGGATCATGCTCACCTGGGGCGCCATCACCATCGGCATGGCGTTCGTCCAGGGACCGAACAGCTTCTATGTGATGCGCTTTCTGCTCGGCGCGGCCGAAGCCGGGTTCTTTCCGGGCGTTCTGTACTACATCACCCAATGGTTCCCGATTCGTCATCGCGGCAAGATTCTCGGGCTGTTCATCCTTTCCCAGCCTATCGCGATGATGATCACCGGCCCGGTGTCCGGCGGCTTGCTCGGCATGGACGGCATGCTTGGGCTGCACGGTTGGCAGTGGCTGTTCATCGTCATCGGTACGCCAGCGATCTTGCTGACCTGGCCGGTGCTGCGTTACTTGCCGGACGGCCCGCAACAGGTGAAATGGATGGACCAGACGGAGAAGGACTGGCTCACCGGCGAGCTGAAAAAGGACCTGGAGGAATACGGTCAGACCCGTCACGGCAATCCGCTGCATGCGCTGAAGGACAAACGGGTGTTGCTGCTGGCGCTGTTCTATCTGCCGGTGACCCTGAGCATCTACGGCCTGGGTCTGTGGTTGCCGACGTTGATCAAGCAGTTCGGTGGTACGGACCTGGTGACCGGGTTCGTGTCGTCGGTGCCGTACATCTTCGGGATCATCGGTTTGCTGATCATTCCGCGCAGTTCCGATCGTTTGAATGATCGTTATGGTCATCTGGCGGTGTTGTATGTGTTGGGCGCTATCGGTCTGTTTCTCAGCGCCTGGCTGTCGGTGCCGGTGCTGCAATTGGCGGCGCTGTGCCTGGTGGCGTTCGCGCTGTTTTCCTGCACGGCGGTGTTCTGGACCTTGCCGGGGCGCTTCTTCGCCGGCGCCAGTGCGGCGGCGGGGATCGCGTTGATCAACTCGGTGGGCAACCTCGGCGGCTACATCGGCCCGTTCGTGATCGGTGCGCTGAAGGAATACACCGGCAATCTGGCTTCGGGGTTGTACTTCCTGTCCTGCGTGATGGTGTTCGGCCTGGTCTTGACCGGCGTGGTTTATCGGCTGCTGGAGCGTAAGCATTTGCTGCCGGCCGATGAATTTGCGGCCAGTGCGCGTGGGGCCACCCGCACCTGACACGAAATAAGCGCTCACCACCGACCCTGTGGGAGCGGCGGTGCGACGATTCGACTTGCCCGCGATTGCAATCTGCCTGGCACATCAATGGTGAATGTGCCGCCGTCATCGCGGGCAAGCCCGCTCCCACAGGGTCCTGCGTTGTTTTGAAGTTTTGCGTTAACTGGAGAAAATCATGCGTTTAGTTCAGTTCGAATTGAGTAACGGCGAACGCCGCGTCGGCGTGGTCGAGGACGGCCTGGTCCGCGAAGTGCAGAGTGCGCGCTCGGTGCGGGATCTGGCGCTGGCGGCGATCGAGGCGGGTGTCAATCTTGAGCAACAGGTTAAAACCCTGGGCCTGGGCATCAGTCACGACTATTCAGCGCTGCTGGCCAATCTGCAAATCCTCCCACCGCTGGATCACCCGGACCCGGCGCACATGCTGGTCAGCGGCACCGGCCTGACTCATCTGGGCAGCGCTTCGGCCCGGGACAAAATGCATCAACAGGTCGGCGACGAAGCCGCCATGACCGACACCATGCGCATCTTCAAGTGGGGCGTGGAGGGCGGCAAACCGGCGACAGGGCAGGCCGGTGTGCAACCGGAGTGGTTCTACAAGGGCGATGGCAGCATCGTCGTGCGACCGGGTAAACCGTTCCCGCTGCCGCCGTTCGCTGAAGACGCAGGTGAAGAACCTGAACTCAGCGGCCTCTATGTCATCGGCCACGACGGCAAACCGTATCGCCTCGGTTTCGCCGTGGGCAACGAGTTTTCCGATCACGTGATGGAGCGCAAGAATTACCTTTACCTGGCCCATTCGAAACTGCGCAGTTGCAGCTATGGCCCGGAACTTCGGGTCGGTGAATTGCCTCGGCATCTGGCAGGCACCAGCCGCATCCTGCGCGCCGGCGAGGTGCTGTGGCAGAACGAGTTCCTCAGCGGCGAAGCGAACATGTGTCACAGCCTGGCAAACCTTGAGTATCACCATTTCAAGTACAGCCAGTTCCTGCGCCCCGGCGACGTGCACATTCACTTCTTCGGCACCGCGACCCTGTCCTTCGCCGACGGCATTCGCACCCAACCGGGTGATGTGTTCGAGATCAGCCAGGCCGAGTTCGGCGCGCCGTTGATCAACGGCATTGCGCCCGTTGAAGCGGCGTTCGAGCCCGGCACCGTTGGCACACTTTAAGGAGACACCCATGACCCGGATTCTTGGTCACAACTACATTGGCGGCCAGCGCAGCGCTACCGGCACCGTCAAACTCCAGAGCGTCGATGCCAGCACCGGCGAGGCCTTGCCCCACGATTTTTATCAGGCCACCCTTGATGAGGTCGACGCCGCCGCGAAGGCTGCCGCTGCTGCGTACCCGGCCTATCGCAGCCTGAGCGCTGAGCGCCGCGCGCAGTTTCTGGATGCGATTGCCGATGAGCTGGACGCCCTGGGCGATGAGTTCGTGGCGGTGGTCTGCCGCGAAACGGCGTTGCCGGCGGCACGGATTCAAGGTGAGCGTGGTCGCACCAGCGGCCAGATGCGTTTGTTCGCCAAGGTGCTGCGGCGCGGTGATTTCTATGGGGCGCGGATCGATCGGGCGCTGCCTGAGCGCAAGCCATTGCCGCGTCCGGACCTGCGTCAGTACCGAATTGGCCTGGGGCCGGTAGCGGTGTTTGGTGCGAGTAACTTTCCGTTGGCGTTTTCCACGGCTGGGGGGGACACCGCTTCAGCCTTGGCCGCCGGCTGCCCGGTGGTGTTCAAGGCTCACAGTGGCCACATGGCAACTGCTGAATGGGTGGCTGACGCCGTGATCCGCGCCGCCGAGAAAACCGCCATGCCGGCCGGTGTGTTCAACATGATCTACGGCGGCGGGGTGGGTGAAGCGCTGGTCAAACACCCGGCGATTCAAGCCGTCGGCTTTACCGGTTCGCTGAAGGGTGGTCGTGCGCTGTGCGACATGGCCGCGGCACGTGCGCAGCCGATTCCGGTGTTCGCCGAGATGTCGAGCATCAACCCGGTGATCGTGTTGCCGCAGGCGCTGGAAACTCGTGCTGAAAGCGTCGCCCGTGACCTCACGGCTTCGGTGGTCCAGGGGTGTGGTCAGTTCTGTACTAATCCAGGGTTGGTGATCGGCATTTGTTCGCCGCAGTTCAGCGCGTTCGTGCAACAGGTGGCCGGGCTGATCGGCGATCAGCCGGCGCAAACCATGCTCAACGCCGGCACATTGAGCAGCTATGGCAAAGGCCTGCAGAAGCTTCTCGCGCATCCGAAGATCGAGCATCTGGCGGGCAACCCGCAACAAGGCAATCAGGCGCAGCCGCAACTGTTCAAGGCCGATGTCAGCCTGTTGCTCGATGGCGATGAAGTGCTGCAAGAGGAAGTATTCGGCCCGACCACGGTGTTCGTCGAAGTGGCGGGTCAGGCGCAACTCAGTGCCGCGTTGAATGGCCTGCACGGACAGCTGACGGCGACCGTTATCGGTGAGCCGGCGGACTTCGAACGCTTTGGTGAGCTGACGGCATTGCTGGAACAGAAGGTCGGACGGATCCTGCTCAACGGCTATCCGACCGGTGTGGAAGTTTGCGATTCGATGGTGCATGGCGGGCCGTACCCCGCGACTTCCGATGCGCGCGGCACCTCGGTGGGCACCCTGGCCATCGACCGTTTCCTGCGCCCGGTGTGTTTCCAGAATTACCCCGACAGCCTGCTGCCGGAAGCGTTGAAGAATGGCAATCCGCTGCGCATCCAGCGCCTGGTCGATGGCAAGCCGTCCCGCGATGCTCTCTAACGGTGAGCGTAAACCCTGTGGGAGCGGGCTTGCCCGCGATAGCGATCTGGCAGTCACTGCGATGTTGGCTGTACTGCCGCCATCGCGGGCAAGCCCGCTCCCACAGGGACCAGTGGAACGATCCTTTAGTGCATGAGCTATCATTGCGGCTTTCCCATTCAAAGATTGACTGCCATGACTGCCGTAACCAACACCTTGATCGAAGCCCTTGAACACTGCGACATGTTGGAGATCGACGGGCTGCACGCCTTCGAATTTTCCCTCGATGAAGACGATAACCTGCACATCGAATGCATGGACGGTCGGGCGCTCAAGCGCTGGGAGTTCAGCGTGGCGCAGATCGCGGCGGCGACTTTCGATCCTGGCCTGAAGAGCTGGATCATCACCGGTGATTCCGGCGAGCACCGGCTGGTGCCCATGGAAGCGTTCGGCGGTGGTGACGACGAGGACGAAACGAATGAGGATGCGTAACTTCTGGCCACTGTTGATCGCCGGCAGCGTTGGCGCGATGGGCGTGCAGGCAGCGCCGGTCGACAGCTACGAGTTGCTGGTGGGGTCGTACACCGCCGGCCAGAGCCAGGGGATTTATCGCCTGAACTTCGACAGCCGCACCGGGCAGATCGACGCCAAACCCCTGCAAGTGGTGAAGAGCGCCAACCCATCCTGGCTGACCGTGTCCAAGGATCAACAGCGCCTGTTCGCGGTCAACGAAAACGGCCCCGGTCAGGCCGATCCGGTAGGGCGTGTCAGCAGCTATGCGATCGACCCCAAGACCCATGAGCTGAGCCTGATCAATCAGGTGCAAACCCTGGGCAACGAGCCGACGCATTCGAGCGTCAGCGGTGATGCCAGCCATTTGTTTGTCAGCAACTACTCGGTGGCTGAAGACCCGGGTGGCACCCTGGCGGTGTTACCGGTGGGCGCCGATGGCACGCTCAAACCGGTGGTGCAGATGAGCAGTCACCCGTCCAGCCGGGTCAACCCCGAGCGGCAGATGTCGGCGCACGTGCATTCGGTGGTTTCTTCGCCGGATGGCCACTACGTGTTTTCCAATGACCTGGGGGCGGACAAGATCTTCGTCTATCGCTTCGACCCCAAGGCCAATCCGGAGCTGCCGCTGACCGCCGCCAAACCTGCATCCGTCCAGTTGCCACCCGGCAGCGGGCCGCGACACTTGCTGTTCAGCGCCGATGGCAAACACGCCTGGCTGACCATGGAAATGAGTGCGCAGGTGGCGGTGTTCGACTATAAGGACGGCAAACTCGAGCAAACGCAGTTGGTCGATCTGGCGGCGGGTCTGCCGACATCGGGCAAGGCTGCGGCTGCGCTTCACGCCTCGGCCGACGGCAAGTTCCTTTACGTCAGCAACCGCGGCACCGCCAATCAGTTGCTGGTGTTCGCCATCGACCCGGCCACCGGCCACCTCAAGGAGCTTCAACGCCGCTCGGTGGACGGTGATCACCCGCGCGAGTTCAGCCTCGACCCCAGTGGCAAGTTCGTGCTGATTGCCAACCAGAAGAGCAACCAGATTGTCGTCGTCGAGCGCGATGCCAAGACCGGTCTGTTGGGCAAAACCGTGCAGAAACTGCCGATGGATGCCCCCAGCGATCTCAAGTTCCTGCTGCGTCAATAGGCCGCAGGCCCCGGTTGATGGGGCCTGCAACCTTCTATTAATGAGACTGATATCGGCTAATGCTACAAAGCATTTCAAGGCGCCGACCCTCGGGAGTTAAGTTTGCTTCAGGGCCCAACCGGGCAAGCAAGCCAACTGAATCGAGGAATACCGCCATGAACTTCAATCTCTTCTCTGTCATCGCCGCTTCCGCTATCTCCGCGACCGTTGCGCTGCCCGCCAGTGCCAACGTTGAAATCAGCGACAAAAAATCCCACACCCAAAGCTACACCCAGAAATACCTGCAACAGAGCGCCAACTTCTACGCCGCGCTGGATCACAAAACCCAACACTGAAATGTCAGCCCTGCACCTTTTATGCAGGAGCGAAGTCACTTGCCGATCGACCTGTAAGGCGTCGAAAAGCCCCGAAGTGATGTCGCTCCTGCATAACGTGTTTACGACAGCATCATATTGCTATCAATGTATTGCTTGATATCACATGGCCATGAGTTTAAATTTGACGCTGATTTTTTGACTCCTTCCCCAATAAGGATCGACAGCATGGCGATGCGTCTGGCAGTGGTTCTCCTGTTTCTCTATTCCACCCCGATTCTGTCGGCTGCCGAGCCCGTTTCCAACGAGCCTGAGGCGGCCCGCGAGCGCTTGATGAGCTTTATCGAGGACTGAAACACGCTGGGTTCATGATCAATAAAACTGATAGCTACTATGCATAAAGGTCGCTAGTTATCTTCTGTTTTTTGATCGATTCTGTGGGCACTGAAACATGCCCACGGAGAACACCATGGCCAGCGCAATTCTCACTTCTGCCAAACACGGCGCGTACCTGGCCATTGGTCTTTACTTGGCCATGGTGTTGCTCGTCAGCCTTTCCACCCAATCGCAACACAGCCTTCAAGCACCGATTCAGGTCGCTTATCCCGGCATCCAGTTCGAACACCGCGCTCAAAACGCGGTGGTTGATGACGCCGACGTGGCGGGAGTGGCAGGGGCATGAAAGGACGCGGACTCTGGGTCATCGCCTTCCTGGCGTTCATGACCAATGGCGCTTCGTTGTTGGGGATCGGGCAGGGCTCGGCGGGGTCGGTGGCACGCGCCATCGAATGCAACCACAACATCGCCCACAACATCCAGACTGCCAAGGCCCTGGAGCTGCTGGCGGGTAATCCGCCGAGCAAATCCAATAGCGAATTCTTCGGGCCATTCCAGGTGGATTGCTCGGCGTTGGGGATGTGCTCGGTATTGGCCTGAATCCCCAGCATATGAGGTCAATTGTGGTGAGGGGGCAAGCCCCCTCGCCACAATGGAATGCTCTTACTTTTGTTTTGCCATCACGCCGGTAAACAACTCTGACTCCAGAAACCGCTGCAACCACGCCTGCAATCGCACATAAGGCGTCTGCCCGAACCACTCGCGATCCACATGGGCGAATTGCCGCACGAATGGCATCACCGCGATATCTGCCAGGCTGGGGTGCCCGGCCAGCAAGTAGTCGCGCCCCTCCAGCAATTCATCCAGTTTGCGCAAGAACACCTCGCCCTCGGCGCGATAAAACGCCATCGGCTGCTCGGGATAGCGCTCGGCGTACTTGTAGCGATTCAGGTGCACCTTGAACACTTGATCGTTCTCTTCGATCAGTGCGGCGCTGCGTTGCTGTCCTTGCGGATCATCCTTGAGCAACCAGTCCTGCGGATCGTTCTGCGCCAGCGCCCAGCGCATGATTTCCAGGCTCTCATCGATCACCCGCCCATCCACACTCAACACCGGCACTGTGCCTTTGCTCGACAGCGCGAGCATTTCGGCAGGTTTGGCCTTGAGGCTGACCTCGACGATATTCACCTCAACCCCTGAATAGCGCAGGGCCATGCGTGCGCGCATGGCATAAGGGCAACGGCGGAACGAATACAGCGTATTCATTTCACCTCCAGCGTACTCAGGCCGTTGCCTTGGCGGTGGACCTGAATCTGCACCGGAATCCGTTCATGCATTTCCTGCACATGGGAAATCACCGCGACCTTGCGCCCTTGCGCCTGCAAGCCGTCGAGGGCGTCCATGGCCAATTGCAGGGATTCCGGATCGAGGCTGCCGAAGCCTTCGTCGATGAACAGCGATTCGATTTTCAGCGTGCTCGACGCCATCGACGCCAACCCGAGCGCCAGGGCTAGTGACACCAGGAACGTTTCGCCGCCGGACAGCGAATGCACCGAGCGCAGTTCGTCGCCCATCTCGGTGTCCATCACCAATAATCCGAGCATGCTACCGCCACGTTTCAGGCGATAGCGCCGCACCAGTTGCCGCAACTGAACGTTGGCGTGATGCACCAGCAGGTCGAGGTTGTAGGCCTGGGCGATTTTGCGGAAGGTGTCGCCGGTGGCCGAACCGATCAGCGCATTCAAACGTGCCCAGCGCTGGTACTCGGCGTAGGCATTGGCGATCTGCTGCGCCAACGCCTGATTGGCGTTCTGCCGACGCTGATCCTCGGCTTGTTCGGCGCGCAATTCGGCGCAGCGGTGTTCGCTGGCGGCGAACAGGCTTTGCAGCTCGGCAAGCGCCGTGGCCAGTTGTTCGGCGTGCAGATTGCCGTTGTGCTGCGCCTGATGATCGAGCAAGCGCTGGTCCCGCTCCTGCAACAGCACCTTGGCTTGCTCGATGGCTTTCTCGCTTTGCTGCAACTGCTGGCGTAGTTCGCTGACCTGTTGATCATCGACGCTCAATAGATCTTCCAGTCCGCCGTCGTCCAGCTCTGGATGCTGCGCGCGCCAGTCGGCGATCTTGCCGCTCAACTCGCGGTCTTCGGTTTCCAGGGCCTGCGCACGTTCCTGCTGTGCCTTGAGCTCGGCGGCCAGCTGCACCAACCCCGTGCGCACGGTTTGCAGTTCCTGGTTGGCCGTCGCTTCGGCACTACGCGCCTGCTCGACGGCCTGATCCAGTTGCTGCTGCCACTGTTCGGCGCTGGCGTGTTCGCCCAGCAGCTGAGTCAGTTTTTCCTGGCAAGCCTGTTGCTGTCCGGCCAGCGCGGTGAACTGCTGTTGTGCGGTGTCCAGTTGCTGGGTGCGGGTCTGCTGTTGGTACTGTTCTTTGTCCAGCGTCTGCTGGCGTTGTTGCTGTTCACCGAGTTCATCGCGCTGCTGGTCGAGTTGTTCCAGGCGCTGGGCGATCTGCCGGTCGAGCTGCATGAAGGTCGCGGCGGGTTCGTTGCGCAACGCTTCGAGCGTCTCGGCTGGCAGCAGGGTGCTGAACGCCGTCAGTTCTTCGTCCAGGCGTTGGCGATCGCTGCTCAACTCGCGTTGCTGGTTGAGCAGGTGTTGTGTCGCCTGTTGGTTCGCGGCTTCGGCGCTGCGCAGTTGCTGCGCCAGGCGCGCGGCATCCTGTTGCAGGGTGAGCAGGGCGGTTTGCCGGTGTTCGTCTTGCGTGATGCTCTGGTTCAACTGACTGCTTTGTTGGGTCAGCCAGGCATCGCGTTTGCTTGCGTCCTGGGCCAGCAGTTGAGCGGACAGCGGGTGTGCTTCGAGGCTCGGTGTCAGGCCTTGTTGCTGAGTCGCGAGCTGTTCTTGCTGCTGTTTAAGCTCTTTCAGTTGAGCGATTATTCCGCTGTATTGTGCTCGCAGATCGATGACTTTTTCATTGAGTAGATCGACGGCTTTTTTGGCGTTCGCCTGCTCGTTTTCATCGTGACGACCCAAGCTTTGCAGTAGTGCTTCTGGCTGGTGGTAAGGGTGCTCGGCACTGCCACATACAGGGCAGGGCTGATCGTCCTGCAGTTGTTCGCGCAATTGTTCAACGCTTTCGCTGCGCGCAAGTCGCTGACGCTCCAGCAGTTCGCGGGTGACGGTCAGGGTCTGTTCGGCAACTGCCAATTCAGCCTTTGCTTCGCCACCTTCGCGGGTTAAGCGATCTCGTTCTTGCAGCGCTACCTGTTGCCGCTGTTGCAGCTCGGCGCCACGCTTGTCCAGTTCCTGCTGGCTGGCCCACAGTCGCGTCAGCTCTTCAAAAGCCCGCAATTGCTTGCGGTTGTCCTGAAGCAAACTGCCGAGAATCTGAATCTGCTCGGCCACTGCCTCGGGCTCGGCGCCGGCCTCTTTGTACAGCACTTCAAGGCTCTGGCGCTGTGTGGCCAGTTCCTCGGCAGCGCGGGCGGCGCTTTGCTCCAGAGCGGCCAGTTCGGCCTGACCCTTGTTCAGGCGATTGCCGATCAGCATCAGTTGTTGCAGGCGATCGCGGTAGGCGCTCCAGGCATCGCTCAGCGGCGCCAGATGAGCACTTTGTTCAAGCTCACCGGCAATCCGCTGCAACCGTTCGGCGACCTGTTTCTGCTGGCCGAGCAAACCCTGAATCGTGCCCTGACCCTGAGTGCAGGCCTGTTCCGCCTGCTGCTTGAGGTCGGCACTGAGGGTGGCATCCTTGACCAGGCGGGCGAGGGTGCTTTGCTCCTCGAAAGCCTGGCGCAGCAGTGGCGCGCTGGCGGTGTGTTGGCTTTGCGCTTGGGTCAGCGCCGTTTGGGCGGTGCTCAGGCTCTGTTCGAGTTGAGTCTGTCGTTCGGTCAGCCCGGTTTGCTGTTGCGTGTGCTGCTGAATCTGCGCCGCCAGCGGTGTGAGCTGGGCGGTGAGTTCAGTCTTGCGTGCGAATTGATGCCGTTGTGGGGCCAATTGTTCCAGGCGGGTCAGCTTCAAGCGCTCGCCGGCCAGATTGTTCCAATCTTGTTGGGCGCAGTGCAGTTGCTCGGTGGCGCTCTGTTGCGCGTCCTGCAACCGGCTCAGTTCCTTGAGCCAGGTGTGTTGCAACTCCAGCTGTTTGAGCTGTGCCTGCTGGACCTTGAGTTGCTGCTGGGCATCGTTGAAACGCTCATCAAGCTCGGCCCGAGCTTCGGGGGAAAGCGGCGTGACCCCGGTGGCCTGATCCTGCAACAGCTTATGGGCTTCGCGAGCTTCTTTGGTCTTGTCGAAGGCGCGGCGACCGAGGCGGGTGTACAGCGCCGTGTCGGTGAGCTTTTCCAGCAGCTCGCTGCGGTCGTTGTCGTCCGCCTTGAGGAAGGCGCTGAACTCACTCTGGGCCAGCAACACGGCGCGGGTGAACTGTTCGAAGTTCAGGCCCAGCGCGGCTTCGAGCTGAGCTTTGTATTCGCCTTTCTGGCTGGCCAGCAGTTGATCCTGATCGATGTCGCGCAGGCTCTGACGACTGGCTTGCAGCTTGCCGCCGGCCTTTTCCCTGGCGCGGTTGGCCTCCCAGCGAGCGCGATAGCGGCGACCGTCGATGCCGACGAAATCCACTTCGGCATAGCCTTCACCGGTGCCACGACGCAGCAAGGTGCGCGGGTCGCCGGTGCCGATTTCGCCATCGGCGTCGGGGACCTTGGCATCGCGGCCGGTGTTGTTCAGGCGCGGCACGGCGCCAAACAGCGCCAGGCACAGCGCGTCGAGCAGGGTGCTTTTACCGGCGCCAGTGGGCCCGGTAATCGCAAACAAGCCTGCACTGGCCAAGGGCTCGGCGGTGAAGTCGATTTCAAACGGCCCGGCCAGGGAGGCGAGGTTTTTCAGGCGGATCGCGAGGATTTTCATGGCTGCTCGCTCTCCATCTGCACGTCCTGCAACAGCTCGGCGAAGTCCTTGAGCGTTTGCTCGTCGACCTCGCTGCCGTAGCTGTCCTGCCACGCGCGGCTGAACAGTTCCTGGGGCGAAAGCTGATCCAGTTCGATCAAGGTTGTGCCGTCATCGACGCCGTCGCGGCTGCCGTTGCCGGCGTATTCGGCGGCAATCCGCACCAGCCGCACGGCTTTGCCTTGCAACGCTGTTTCCACTTGATGGCGCAGGTCCGGTTGCGGTTCATCGAGACGAACCCGCACTTCCAGCCACGGCTGGCGCTGGATATCGGCGAGCAGGTCGATGTTGGGCAGGTCGGCCAGTTGCAGCAGGACCTCCGCCAATGGCGCGGGGCCGAGGCGTTGCAAATGGACGGAACGCGGAATCAGACGTGGTTCGACGCTGACCAATGTTTCGCCATCGAGTTGAATGTCGAGGATCTGATGCTGGTAATTGATCTCGGAGAATGACAATGGAATCGGCGAGCCGCTGTAGCGGATGCGTTCTTCGCCGTTGACCTTCTGCGGTTTGTGCAAATGCCCCAGGGCTACGTAGCTGATACTCGGTCCGAACAGGCCGGCGGGCAGGGCTTCGGCATTACCGATGATCAGGCTGCGCTCTGAGTCTTCCGACACCGAGCCGCCGGCCATGTGCGCGTGGCTGATGGCGACCAACGCCTGGCCCGGTTTGCGCTTGGCGTTGGCCGCTTCGATCAGCCATTCGTGAACCTGACCGATGCCGCGCAAGTAGTTATCGCCCAAATGCGCGCCGGTCACTTCGGCGGGGCGCAGGAACGGCAGGGCCAGGCACCAGGCAACGATTTCGCCGCTGGCATCAGGCAACGGCAGCAACAGGCGTTCGGCATCCAGTTGACCGTCATCGAG
Organism: Pseudomonas sp. B21-015; assembly: GCF_024749285.1. Lineage (NCBI taxonomy): Bacteria > Pseudomonadati > Pseudomonadota > Gammaproteobacteria > Pseudomonadales > Pseudomonadaceae > Pseudomonas > Pseudomonas sp. B21-015. Next base: position 3,594,952 of record NZ_CP087196.1, on the reverse strand, counting down.
CCACAGCACGCGACCGAGGGCGTGGGTGCGCAAGCGCCGCATCAACGGCGCGGGCAGTTCGATTCGTGAGCCGGAGTCGTGGTTGCCGGCGATCATCACGATGGTCAGCAAAGGCTGCTGTTCGTGGGCGCTGACGATGAAGTCGTAGAGGCGTTCCTGGGCTTTGACCGGCGGGTTGACCGTGTCGAAGATATCGCCGGCGATCAGCAGCACATCGGGCTGATCCAGCTTCAGTTGCCGCAGCAGCCAGTCGAGAAAGCAGGCGTGCTCGAAATCGCGCTCCTGGCCGTGGAGGTTCTGCCCAAGGTGCCAGTCGGAGGTGTGAAACAGACGCAAGGCGTACTCCGCAACAAAATAAGGTGATGGCCGCGAGGAAAATGATGGCGGCTAAAGAGGGGAGAGTTTACTGGCAAAAGGTCGGGAATGTAGAAGGCTGCGATCTTTTGATTTATTTGGGATAGAGCGGTGGCAACCCAGTATCGCCAACCAGGTCTTGAACCCCTTCGGCCGTCGGGATTGCACGAATCGCGCGCCAGAGATCCTCGCCTTGCCAGTACTGGCCGGTTTCGCTGTAGAGCGCGCCATTCAGGCCATCGAGGGCATCGGACAGCGGCACGAAGCGCGCGGCCATGTCGGCCAGGGTTTCCGGCTGTTGCCGGGCCCAGGCGTCGAGGGCCTGCCGGGTGGCGTGGGGGTCGTTGGCCTGGCAGGCGCGTTTGAGGTCGTCGAGCAGGGTGCGTGGGCTCGGGCCGGTCTGCGCCGCCCGCAGGATCGCCGGTTGCGAGCGGGCGCGCCACCAGAGGCCGAAGCCCAGCAGGGTGGTGCAGGCCAGGATCACGGTGCTGAGCTTCCACCACAGGGCTTCGCTGGTGGCGCCGGGCATCACCTGCGGGCCTCCCGCCGGGGTGTCGACGATCAGGCTCGGGTTGCTCGCCACTTGCAGCGTGCGGGCCGGCAGGCTGCTGTGCTCCAGGTGATCCTCGAAGGTGTTCCACCAGACCACTTCAACGCTCGGCAAATCAATGGCGCCGGTGCGGGTCGGCACCAGGGCTTCGCGGTCCTCGCGACTGCCGATCAAGCCGCGTTCGCCGCTCTGGTTGCTCAGCACCGGTTGATCCGGGTAGCGCCGCAGGCCGTTGATTTCGGTGGCGGGCAACGGTGGCAGTTGGGAACTGGCGAGGCCTTCGGCGTTCAAGGTCAGGCTGCGGGTCAGCGAATCGCCGACCTGCGCATGATCCGGTTCCGGGCTCCAGCTTTCGCCGAGGCTCAGGCTGCGGGCCGGCAGCCAGGGAACATCGGCTGGGTAAGTAGCGGGTTTGGCCTTGACCGTCAGCGGGATCTCGGCGGAGCTGACGCGCATCAGCTTGCCCGGTTTCGGCCCTTGGGGTGTTGCGTCCTGGGACGGCTGGGTATCGACCGGCGTGGCACTGAACATCTGCGCCGGAATGGTCAATACGCCGCTGTGCTGCGGGTAGATCGCGTAGCGCATTTCGATCACGCCATGGCGCAAACCGTTGATGGCTTTCTCGTAGGTGCGCGGCTCGCCCAGCTGTTCGATGCGCGCATCGGGAATCTGCAACGGGGTCAGGCTGCTGTCGTCATACAGGGCGACTGAATGGTAAATGCGCAAGGTCAGGATCGCCTGAGCCTGCACATAGACACTGCTCTGGTCGAGGCTGGCTTCGATGAACACCGATGCCAGGGTGTTGCGGATGTTCTGGGTTTCACTCTCGATCACCTGCACGGTAATCGGCTGGCTCTGGGCGTCGCCCAGTTGCAGCGACGGAATCACCACGCTGCCGTTCTGCCGGGGCAGCAGGGTGATGATCCAGCGGGTGGTCGCCTGAGTGTTGCCGTTGAGGGTATTCAGTTGGTTGACCTGGCGGGTGCCGCGTACTTCGAACAGCGGCTCCAGCGGCGCCAGGTCGGGTTTGCCAAACTGGGTCACGTCGTTGGATTCCAGGGTCAGTTCGACCGTCTCCCCGGAGTTCAGGCGACTGCGATCGACACTGGCGACCAGCCCCGCCGCCTGGGCCTGAACGGTGCAGAGCAACAGGGCGGGCAGCAGTGCGAGCAAGAAGGCGGTGAAGCGGGTCATCGAGTTTTTCCCTGATCCTGATGTTGTTGCTGTTCGTACCAGAATTTGCGTCTGAGCAGTTCTCCGGGGTCATCCGGGATCTTGCGCAGCCATTGCTCCAGCGCCTGGCGCTGTTCGCCTTCGAGCCTGTCGCTGGCCGGTCGCCGTGGTGGCCTGGTGCTTTGTTCATCCTCCAGCTCGCTGCCCGGGACTTCATTGGCGCCCGGTTGCGGGGGGGGCGTGGGTGGCTGCCCGGCGTCCGGCGTGGTCTGTTGGGCGTCGGTTTTCGGCTCACCCTTGTTCGACGGCTGAGTGGCGCTGTCCGGTGGCGGTTCTTGTGTGGTGGTTTCGTCAGCGGCGGTTTTATCCGGCTCAACGGGCGGCGCGGTGGTTTTCTGCTTGAGCAGGCTTTCCACCAGTGCCTTGTTGGTCAGGGCCGGGCGCAGATCCGGTTGAAGTTCCAGCGCTTGTTCGTAAGCATCCAGCGCTGCTTCCAGTTCACCACTTTTGGCCAGGGCATTGCCACGATTGTAGTGGGCATGCGCATCGTTGCCTTCGGCAAACCGCTGGGCGGCGCCACTGAAATCGCCAGCCTCATAGAGCGCCACACCTTGCCATTGCGGATCTTCGAAATGCAGTGCGGCCTCGGCCGGGCGTTTTTGTTTGAGCAAATGCAGGCCCTGCTGATCGGGTCGCAACCACAAGTCTTCGAAATCGAAGGCGTAACTGGGTTGTGGCAGCAGGAACAGCAGCGGCAGGCAGAACAGCCAACCGCGGCGTCCGGCGCAGGCGGTCAGCAATAACAGCGGCAACAGCAGCCAATACCCCTGATCGGCCCAGGTGTCGAGACGCAACGTCTGGCCGTCGTTACGCAGATCCCGAGGGCCGTCGAGCAGACCGAGGCCGCGCAGGTCGGCATCGTCCAGGCGCGCCTGGCGATAACGTCCGCCCACGCCATTGGCAAAGGCTTTCAGGCTGGGGCCGTCCAGACGGGGCACCAGAATCGCGCCCTGGTCATCCTTGAGGAAACTGCCGTCGTCCTGCGCGACCGGCGCGCCTTCGGCGGTGCCGATACCGAGCATCAGAAATTGCGTGGACTTGTCGTCCAGCGCCTGACGAATCCCTTGACGCTCCTGTTCCGTCAGCGACGAACCGATCAGCAGGACCCGGCCCTGGCCGAGGGCGCCCTGATCCAGCAGCGCCAGGGCCTTGGTCACCGCCAGATCGGCACGATGACCGGCCTGAGGCATCAGCGACGGCTTGAGCGCATCCAGCAGATTGCGGCTGGTCGACAGGTCATCCGACAGCGGCACCAAGGTGTGAGCGCTGCCGGCGTAGACGACGATGGCGGTCTGCGCATCGCTGCGGTTTTGCAGCAGGTCGAACAGTTTGCGCCGGGCCTGTTCCAGCCGGTTCGGCGCAACGTCGGTGGCGAGCATTTCCGGGGTCAGCTCGAGCAATACCACCAGCGGGTCGGCGGGTTTCTGGCTGGTTTGTTCCACTCGCTGCCAACCTGGCCCGAGCAGAGCCAGCACGGTCAGCACCCAGGCCAGGCCCAGGGCAACCCACGGCAGTTTGCTTTCGCGACCGCTGCCACCACTGAGCAACGCGGCATGGAAGGCCGGTGGCAGAATCATTTGCCAGCGGCCGGCGCGTTTCTGCCGGTGCCAGAGTTGCCAGAGCAACCAGCCCAGCAACGGCAACAACAGCAGCCACCAGGGGCGGAACCAGTGCGGCCAGAGGGCAATCATCGACGCCTCCGCAGACGCAGGCGTTTGAGCCGCTGACGCCAGTCGGGCAGTTGCTTTTGCAGAAACCGCTCTTTTGTAAACAGCTCCTTGGTAAACAGCCGTTGCAACGGGTTATCCGGCCAGCGCTCGCGGATCACCAGCAGCATGCTCAACAGCAGCGCCATCGCCAACGGCCAGTGATACAACGCCTGGGCCGGGCGGGCCTGAGTGGGTTGCTGGGTCACCGGTTCCAGTTTGTCGAGGGTGCGCTTGATCGCCTGCAATTCCTGGCCGTCGTGGGCGCGGAAATACTGGCCACCGGTGGCTTCGGCGATGGCTTTCAAGGCGGGTTCGTCGAGGTCCAGGCTCGGGTTGGTGCCCAGGAAGCCCAGGGTGCCGCTTTGTTCCGGATCGGCACCGATACCGATCGGGTAGATTTTCACGCCTTCATTAGCCGCCAGGCGTGCGGCGGTCAGCGGATCGATTTCGCCGCCGTTGTTGGCGCCGTCGGTGACCAGAATCAGCACGCGGCTTTGTGCCGGGCGCTGGCGCAGGCGTTTGAGGGCCAGGCCGATGGCGTCGCCGATGGCGGTGTTCTTGCCGGCGATGCCGATCCGCGCTTCGTCGAGCCACACCCGCACGGTGTGTCGGTCGAAGGTCAGCGGCGCTTGCAGATAGGCCTGACTGCCGAACAGGATCAACCCGACGCGATCGCCGTCGCGACTTTCGAGAAAATCACCGAGCAAATGCTGCACCAATGACAGTCGGCTGACGTCTTCGTCCTGCCACTGCATGTCGGGAAAATCCATCGAGCCGGACACGTCCACCGCCACCAGCAGGTCGCGGCCACTGGCGGCAATCGGTAGAGGGTCGCCGAGCCATTGCGGGCGCGCCGCGGCGATCAGCAGCAACAGCCACAGCAAAATGAACGGGGCTTGCTGGCGCCAGGCCGGCAGGTTGGCCCGGGCGCGGCGGCGAGCGAGGCCTTCTAGGTCGCTGAGGAAGCTGACCTTGAGCGCCGGCTCGCCACTGTCGGCCACCGGCAGCAGCACCCGCATCAGCCAGGGCAGCGGCAGCAGGGCAAAGATCCACGGCCAGGCGAACTCAAACATGTTTGCGAATCCAGGTGTCGACGGCTTGAGTCAGGCCGGCGATGGCTTTGTCGTCGAGTTTGCATTCGGGTTTGTAGGCGCCTTCCACCAGCACCATCCAGCGCGTGAGGCCGGCGGCCGGGCAGCGGTTGTCGAGGAACGCCAGCCATTTGCGCCCGTTAAGAGTATGGCTCTGGCTGTAGGGGTAATGGTTGCGGCACAGGCGTTTGAGCAAGCCGTTGAGTTGCTGCAGCCAGGCACCGGCCGGGGCGCCGTCGTAGGGCTTGGGCATCCGGGCGAGCTCGGCCAGGGCGGCGAGACGCACCGGGTCCAGCGGTTGTTCGGCGCGCACGACAGGGCGCTTGTTCGGGATGAAACGGCGCAACTGCCACAGGCCGAAACCGATCAATGGCAGCAATAACAGCAGCAGCCACCAGCCCGGCGCCGGTGGCCAGAAGCCGATCGGTGGCGGGGAAATCAGCGGTTGCAGTTGATCGAGGCTGCTCATCGACCTTTCCCCGGACGTTGTGGGTTCAGGTATTCGCGCAATTGCTCGACCATTTCGCTTTGGGTGCTCAACGGCATCAGCAACACCCGCAGCTTTTGCGCCAGCAGCTCCCAGCGGTCGATGCGCGCTTCCGCTTGTGCGCGATAGGCCTGGCGCAAGTCGAAATTCAGCGTGTCGAGTTCCAGCTGCGCACCCCGTTCCGCGAAGCGTAAAAGCCCCGCGGCGGGCAGGGCGTGATCCAGCGGATCGGACACGGGCAGCAGCAGCAGGTCGCAATGGCGCGACAACAGGCTCAGTTGCTGCTCGGCACCGTCCGACAACGCGCGTTCGTCGCAGATCACGATCACCAGGCTGCCGGGGCGCAATACTTCCCGGGCGCGGCGCAAGGCAATGCCGAAGGCGCCGCGGTCCGGCTCGCGTTCGGTGTGCAGCGACTGATTGACCCGCACCAGCCGGTTGAGCAATTGCAGCAGGCTCTGTTTGCTGCGTCGCGGTTTGATCTCGTAGTGCTCGTCGTCGCCGAACACCAGCCCACCGACCCGGTCGTTATGGCCCAACGCGGCCCAGCCAATCAGGCTCGCCGCCTGGGCGGCGAGCACCGACTTGAACATCAGCCCGGAGCCAAAAAACAGCCGGCAGCTCTGTTCGACCATGATGAAGATCGGTCGCTCGCGTTCTTCATGGAACAGCTTGGTGTGCGGTTCCTGGGTCCGGGCGGTGACACGCCAGTCAATGCTGCGCACGTCATCGCCGGCCTGATAGACCCGCACCTGATCGAAGTCCACCCCGCGCCCGCGCAGTTTTGAGTGGTGCAGGCCGATCAGTGGGCTGCGCTGGCTCGGCGTGGAAAACAGCTGGACTTCGCGCACGCGATGGCGCATCTCGATCAGCTCGGCGAGGCTGACACGGATGCCCGGCTCGGGCGGCAGGAGGGCGTTCATGGGGGTCAAGCGACGGCTACGACGTCGAGAATCCGCTGGACCACCCGGTCCTGGTCGATGCCAGCGGCTTCGGCTTCAAAGGAAAGAATGATGCGGTGGCGCAACACATCGAACAGCACCGCCTGAATGTCTTCCGGGCTGACGAAGTCGCGACCGGCGAGCCAGGCGTGGGCACGGGCGCAACGGTCGAGGGCGATGGAGCCGCGCGGGCTGGCACCGTAGGCGATCCATTCGGCCATTTCCGGGTCGAACTTGGCCGGGATGCGTGTGGCCATGACCAGTTGCACCAGGTACTCCTCCACGGCGTCGGCCATGTACAAACCGAGAATTTCCTTGCGCGCGGCGAAGATCGCCTGCTGGCTGACCCGGCGTTCGGGTTTGGTTTCACCGTGCAGCGCTTCGCCGCGGGCCTGTTGCAGAATCCGGCGTTCGACGGCGGCGTCGGGGAAGCCGATTTTCACGTGCATCAGAAAGCGGTCGAGCTGGGCTTCGGGCAACGGGTAGGTGCCTTCCTGCTCGATGGGGTTTTGTGTGGCCATGACCAGAAACAGCGGCGACAGCTCGTAGGTGCTGCGCCCGACACTGACCTGGCGTTCGCCCATGGCTTCGAGCAGGGCCGACTGGACCTTGGCCGGGGCACGGTTGATTTCGTCCGCCAGCACCAGGTTGTGGAAGATCGGGCCTTGCTGGAACACGAAGCTACCGGTTTCCGGGCGATAGATTTCCGTGCCGGTGATGTCGGCCGGCAGCAGGTCGGGGGTGAACTGGATGCGATGGAACTGTGCTTCGATGCCTTCGGCGAGCTCTTTGATGGCCTTGGTCTTGGCCAGCCCCGGAGCGCCCTCGACCAGCATGTGGCCGTCGGCGAGCAAGGCGATGAGCAAACGCTCGATGAGTTTTTCCTGGCCGAGAATCTGCGTTGAAAGAAAGGTTCGCAGCGCGAGCAGCGCTTCACGATGTTCCATCGATGACTGTTCCTGGAAAGGGTGACCGAAGACGTTCGAATAACGCCAGGGCTGGGGGCGTTACTTTAATCCATCGCGGGGGGCGCCGACTAACGGCATTTTGTGCAAAGTGCGGGAATTGTTGGGTAAATCTGTTGGAAATTTGTAGGCGAGGGACAGGGTGGTGATCTGGCTGGCCTCATCGCGAGCAGGCTCGCTCCCACAGGTGACCGGGTTCTCATATGAAAATGCGATCAAATGTGGGAGCGAGCCTGCTCGCGATGAGGCAGGTTCAGGCACCCGAGACTCCAAGGCTTAGAGCTGGCTGATGTAAGTGCCGGTGCCTTTAAGGATGTTCTGCAAGGTTTCTTCCACTTCAGCCAGATCCTGCGCATCGGTGCTGTGCAGGATTTCCAGCGAATCATTGCCATCCAGCGCATCGGCGTCCACGGCGGCGATTTCGATCAGCAGGCGGTCAGGGCTGAGGGTGACTTTCACGCCATCCAGTGCCGAAGGCTTGTCGTGGAAGATGATCTCCAGCTCGTCCTCATCGGGAAAGCGGCTCATCAGGAACAGTTCGCCCTCGGCACTGGTGCAGCAGAGCATGGCCAGATTGTCTTCTTCGTCATCGCACGGGTTGACGATCAAGAGGTCGGTTGTCATTTGCATGGGAAAATCCTGGCTCGGCGAGCGTGGTGAACGCGACAAAAGACAATTCTGCCAGCCCTCGGAAATTTCTGCTCGACTGAGTGTCAGAGGATGTGTTGTGAATATCCGATGCGTTCCAGTCATTCCTGGTACGCAAGTGCCGTAAAACCGGGCATAAAGCCCCCATTTTCCTGCACGACTGCTAGTGTTGTTCGAGGCACATGCCGCGAGTTACGTACCGATGACCGAATATGTCGCAGCGCTGCAAGCACGGCCCTTGCCGCACTCGTTAAGCTGCGCAACGGATGAGCACCCGTAAGGGCATTGTCGATGGCTGCGATGGTAGCTTCGAGAGGGTAGCCCGGCAGTTGTTTTTGCAGATGCCCATTCAATGGAAGGTGAATGTGACCTGAGTGTCTCGTCCAGCTTCACCCACCTGTCATTCTGTTTCCTCTGCCCGAGATTCAGGAACAGGGTGACGGATTGCCCCGAAAGGGGTTTGCACGCGACGCTTCCATCAATAACAAGCCCAAGCGGAGTACCACAGATGGCGTTCTTCACCGCAGCCAGCAAGGCCGACTTCCAGCACCAACTGCAAGCGGCACTGGCGCAGCACATCAGTGAACAGGCACTGCCACAAGTGGCGCTGTTCGCCGAACAATTCTTCGGCATCATTTCCCTCGACGAGCTGACCCAGCGTCGGTTGTCCGACCTCGCCGGCTGCACCCTTTCTGCGTGGCGCCTGCTTGAGCGCTTCGATCACGCGCATCCGCAAGTGCGCGTCTACAACCCTGATTACGAACGCCACGGCTGGCAGTCGACCCACACCGCGGTTGAAGTGCTGCATCACGATCTGCCGTTCCTGGTGGACTCGGTGCGTACCGAACTGAACCGCCGCGGCTACAGCATTCATACCCTGCAAACCACTGTGTTGAGCGTGCGTCGCGGCAGCAAGGGCGAGCTGCTGGAAATCCTGCCCAAGGGCACCCAGGGCGAAGGCATTCTGCAAGAATCGCTGATGTACCTGGAAATCGACCGTTGCGCCAACACGGCCGAACTCAATGTCCTGACCAAAGAGCTGGAGCAGGTTCTCGGTGAAGTCCGCGTCGCGGTCGCCGATTTCGAACCGATGAAAGCCAAGGTCCAGGAGATGATCGAAGGCATCGACAACAGCCAGTTCATCGTCGACGCCGACGAAAAATTCGAAATCAAGAGCTTCCTGGAATGGCTGGTGGGCAACCACTTCACCTTCCTGGGCTACGAAGAGTTCGTGGTGGGCGAGGACCAGAACGGCGGTCACATCGAATATGACCAGAACTCGTTCCTCGGCTTGACCAAGCTGCTGCGTGCCGGCCTGACCGTCGATGACCTGCGCATCGAAGACTACGCCGTCAACTACCTGCGCGAACCGACGCCGCTGTCGTTCGCCAAGGCTGCACACCCAAGCCGTGTACACCGTCCGGCCTACCCGGATTACGTGTCGATCCGCCAGATCGATGCCGATGGCAAGGTCATCAAGGAATGCCGTTTCATGGGCCTGTACACCTCGTCGGTGTATGGCGAAAGCGTGCGGGTCATTCCTTACATCCGTCGCAAGGTCGAGATCATCGAACAGCGTTCGGGCTTCCAGGCCAAGGCTCACTTGGGCAAGGAATTGGCCCAGGTGCTTGAAGTGTTGCCGCGCGACGACTTGTTCCAGACCCCGGTGGACGAGCTGTTCACCACCGTGATGTCGATCGTGCAGATCCAGGAACGCAACAAGATCCGCGTGTTCCTGCGCAAAGACCCGTACGGCCGTTTCTGCTACTGCCTGGCCTACGTGCCGCGTGACATCTACTCCACCGAGGTGCGCCAGAAGATCCAGCAAGTGCTGATGGATCGCCTGAAAGCCTCGGACTGCGAGTTCTGGACCTTCTTCTCCGAATCCGTGCTGGCCCGTGTGCAGCTGATTCTGCGGGTCGACCCGAAGAACCGTCTGGACATCGACCCGGTTCTGCTGGAAAAAGAAGTGGTGCAGGCCTGCCGCAGCTGGCAGGACGACTACGCGAGCCTGGTGGTCGAGAGCTTCGGCGAAGCCCAGGGCACCAACGTGCTGGCCGACTTCCCGAAAGGCTTCCCGGCCGGTTACCGCGAGCGTTTCGCCGCCCACTCGGCTGTGGTCGACATGCAGCACCTGCTGAGCCTGAAAGAATCCAATCCGCTGGTGATGAGCTTCTATCAGCCACTGGGTCAGGTCTCCGGTCAGCGCGAGCTACACTGCAAGCTTTATCACGCCGATACCCCGCTGGCGTTGTCCGACGTGTTGCCGATCCTGGAAAACCTTGGTCTGCGCGTGCTGGGTGAGTTCCCGTATCGCCTGCGCCACAACAGCGGCCGTGAGTTCTGGATTCACGACTTCGCGTTCACCGCCGCCGAAGGCCTGGAACTCGACATCCAGCAACTCAACGACACCTTGCAGGACGCCTTCGTCCACATCGTGCGTGGCGATGCCGAGAACGATGCCTTCAACCGTCTGGTACTGACCGCCGGCCTGCCATGGCGCGATGTGGCGCTGCTGCGTGCTTACGCCCGTTACATGAAGCAGATCCGTCTGGGCTTCGACCTGGGTTATATCGCCAGCACCCTGAACAACCACACTGACATCGCTCGCGAGTTGACCCGGTTGTTCAAGACCCGTTTCTACCTGGCGCGCAAGCTGGCCAGTGACGATCTGGAAGACAAGCAGCAACGTCTGGAACACGCGATTCTGGCGGCACTGGACGATGTCCAGGTGCTGAACGAAGACCGCATCCTGCGTCGTTACCTGGACCTGATCAAAGCGACCCTGCGGACCAACTTCTACCAGACCGACGCCAACGGTCAGAACAAGTCCTACTTCAGCTTCAAGTTCAACCCGCACCAGATTCCAGAGCTGCCGAAGCCGGTTCCGAAGTTCGAAATCTTCGTTTATTCGCCTCGCGTCGAAGGCGTGCATCTGCGTTTCGGCAACGTGGCTCGCGGCGGTCTGCGCTGGTCCGACCGTGAAGAAGACTTCCGCACCGAAGTCCTGGGCCTGGTAAAAGCCCAGCAAGTGAAGAACTCGGTCATCGTGCCAGTGGGTGCGAAGGGTGGCTTCCTGCCGCGTCGCCTGCCACTGGGCGGCAGCCGTGACGAGATCGCGGCCGAGGGCATCGCCTGCTACCGCATCTTCATCTCGGGCCTGCTGGACATCACCGACAACCTGAAAGACGGCGCGCTGGTACCGCCGGCCAACGTCGTGCGTCATGACGACGATGACCCGTACCTGGTGGTGGCGGCGGACAAGGGCACTGCGACCTTCTCCGACATCGCCAACGGCATCGCCATCGACTACGGCTTCTGGCTCGGCGACGCCTTTGCGTCCGGCGGCTCGGCCGGTTACGACCACAAGAAGATGGGTATCACCGCCAAGGGCGCGTGGGTCGGCGTACAACGCCACTTCCGCGAGCGCGGCATCAATGTTCAGAAAGACAGCATCACTGTAGTCGGCGTCGGCGACATGGCCGGTGACGTATTCGGTAACGGCCTGTTGATGTCCGAGACGTTGCAACTGGTGGCCGCGTTCAACCACCTGCACATCTTCATCGACCCGAATCCGGAGCCTGCCAACAGCTTCGCCGAGCGTCAGCGCCTGTTCGACCTGCCGCGTTCGGCCTGGTCGGACTACGACACCAGCATCATGTCCGAAGGCGGCGGGATCTTCTCGCGCAGCGCAAAAAGCATCGCGATTTCCCCGCAGATGAAAGAGCGCTTCGACATTCAGGCTGACAAGCTGACCCCGACCGAACTGCTGAACGCCTTGCTCAAGGCGCCGGTAGACCTGTTGTGGAACGGCGGTATCGGTACTTACGTCAAAGCCAGCAGCGAAAGCCACGCCGATGTCGGCGACAAGGCCAACGATGCACTGCGCGTGAACGGCAACGAACTGCGCTGCAAAGTCGTGGGCGAGGGCGGTAACCTCGGTATGACCCAATTGGGTCGTGTCGAATTCGGCCTCAATGGTGGCGGTTCCAACACCGACTTCATCGACAACGCCGGTGGCGTGGACTGCTCCGACCACGAAGTGAACATCAAGATCCTGCTGAACGAAGTGGTTCAGGCCGGCGACATGACCGACAAGCAACGTAACCAGTTGCTGGCGAGCATGACCGACGAAGTCGGTGGTCTGGTTTTGGGCAACAACTACAAGCAGACTCAGGCACTGTCCCTGGCAGCCCGTCGCGCCTTGCCGCGAATTGCCGAATACAAGCGTCTGATGAACGATCTGGAAGGTCGCGGCAAGCTGGATCGCGCCATCGAGTTCCTGCCGGCCGAAGATCAACTGGCTGAACGCGTCGCGGCGGGCCATGGCCTGACCCGTGCCGAGCTGTCGGTGCTGATCTCCTACAGCAAGATCGACCTCAAGGAAGCGCTGCTCAACTCCCTGGTGCCGGACGACGACTACCTGACCCGCGACATGGAAACCGCTTTCCCGCCGACCCTGGTGAGCAAGTTCTCCGACGCCATGCGCCGTCACCGTCTGAAGCGTGAAATCGTCAGCACTCAGATCGCCAACGATCTGGTCAACCACATGGGCATCACCTTCGTTCAACGACTCAAAGAGTCGACCGGCATGAGCCCGGCGAACGTGGCAGGTGCTTATGTGATCGTGCGTGACATTTTCCATCTCCCACACTGGTTCCGTCAGATCGAGGCCCTGGACTACCAGGTCTCCGCTGACGTGCAACTGGAGCTGATGGACGAGCTGATGCGTCTGGGCCGGCGTGCTACACGCTGGTTCCTGCGCAGCCGTCGCAATGAGCAGAACGCTGCCCGTGACGTCGCACACTTCGGTCCGCACCTGGCGGCGTTGGGCCTCAAGCTCGACGAACTGCTGGAAGGCCCTACCCGCGAAGGCTGGCAGACCCGTTATCAGGCTTACGTCGCGGCTGGCGTACCTGAGTTGCTGGCGCGCATGGTTGCAGGCACCACTCACCTGTACACCTTGCTGCCGATCATCGAAGCTTCGGATGTGACCGGCCAGAACGCAGCGGACGTGGCCAAGGCCTACTTCGCCGTGGGCAGCGCGCTGGACATCACCTGGTACCTGCAACAGATCAGCGCCCTGCCGGTTGAAAACAACTGGCAGGCCCTGGCCCGTGAAGCGTTCCGCGATGACGTCGACTGGCAACAACGTGCGATCACCATCTCTGTCCTGCAACAGGGCGACGGCACCCAGGACGTGGAAACACGCCTGGCGCTGTGGATGGAAGAGCACGAAGGCATGATCGAACGCTGGCGCGCCATGCTGGTGGAAATCCGTGCCGCCAGCGGCACTGACTATGCCATGTATGCGGTGGCCAACCGTGAGTTGCTGGACCTGGCGTTGAGCGGTCAGGCGGTGGTGCCTGCCAATGCCAATGCCAACGCGACTGCCAGCGCCGAGCTGGAGCCGGTTGCCTGATCAGGCGTTGAATGAAAAAGCCCCGTCTCGAAAGAGATGGGGCTTTTTTTTGTCTGAAGGCTTTGTGGTAATCGACTTCGATCATCAAGGCTTTTTTGCCGGGGGCGTTTTTCAGCATCTGGTCCTGCAGGATGGTGACTTTTTCTGTCGGGGCTGCGGTTTCGTGGGCGAAAGCCGAGGCTGAAACGCACAGCGTCAGGGCGGCGAGAGGGGCAGCAAAAAAACGAAGCGCATTCATGGTTGATTACCTGAGGTGGTGAGTCGTCAGGGACCACAGTAGGGCGCGCTATCGGGCAATCAAACAGCCAGTTTTCGGGAAGGTGAGGGGGCCAATCACAGAGCGCCGCAGGGCTAAAGGGCGATGAACTGTGGCGAGGGAGCTTGCTCCCGCTGGGTTGCGCAGCGGCCCCCAAAACCGCTGGACGCGCAGGACCAGGCAGACTGCGTTCGCCGGATTTACGTCTGCTGCGCAGACGAGCGGGAGCAAGCTCCCTCGCCACAGGTGTTTGTCAGACGATTGGAAAACTGTCGAAGTCGACGGCGTTGGCCAGTCGGTTGTCGATCAGGCCGATAAAGCCTTGCGCTTCAGGGCAGTTGAAATGCGCCTGCATGGCCGCTTCCGATTGCCAGCGAGCGCTGACCGTCCAGCAGGTGTCGTCCTCGGGGCAGCGGTCGACCATGTAGGAGTCACAGCCCGGAAGTTCGCGCAGGGTATCGACAATCTTTTGCAGTTGCTGACCCAGTTCGTCCGAGCGGCCGGCGGCAGCCTGCACCTTTACGGTGTTGATCACTTCGTTGGGCATTGTTCACACTCCTGAATCAGGCCGGACGAATCCTGCTCATTGAGGGATAACGCCCATCAAGGATAGGCCTGCCCCCCCAGGCCGCCAATAGCCAATCGCTGGATAAAGCCGCAGACCAATCTGTCAGCCGACCTGCTGCAGAATGTCCCGCAAACGGTCCAGGGCGATGTCGATGTCCAGGGTTTCGATCGCCCCGAACCCCAGGAAAAGCCCGGCCCGTGGCGCTTGTTGGTAATAGAAACCGTCCAGGGCATAGAGCCCCACTTCGACTTTTTTTGCCAATTCGATCACCAATGGAATATCCACCGGCACTTTGCACAGCACCGCCATGTGGAACCCGGCCGTGGTCGGCACCGCCTCGAACCACGGCGAAAGGTCGCCCGCCATGCGCGCCAGAATCCGCTCCCGGCGCCCGGCGTAGATCGTATGGCAGCGCCGGATGTGCTTGAGCAGGCAGCCCTCGGCGATGAACTTGGCCAGCGCCCATTGGGGCAGGGTGGAGGTGTGCATGTCGGTGAGCTGTTTGGCGCGGATCACCGCTTCGAGAATCGCCGGCGGTAAAATCGCATACCCGAGCCGCAACTCTGGCAACAGGGTTTTCGAGAAGGTGCCGACGTAGGCAACGATGCCGCGCTGATCCAGGCTTTGCAGCGAGTTGGTGGGCCGGCCTTCGTAGCGGAATTCGCTGTCATAGTCGTCCTCGATGAGGATCGCCCCCAGTTCGTGGGCGCGCGCGAGCAGGGCTTCGCGCCGGGCCTGGCTCATGGGCATGCCCAAGGGGAACTGGTGGGACGGGGTGACGTAAATCAGCCGGGTGCCATCGGGAATGTGCTCGACCTGAATGCCTTGCGCATCCACCGGTACGCCGACCACCGTCGCGCCATGGGTTGCGAATAACAGACGAGCGGGCGGGTAACCGGGGTCTTCCATGGCCACGAGGCTGCCCGGTTGGGTCAACACCCGGGAAATCAGGTCCAGCGCCTGCTGCGCGCCGTTGCACACCACCACGTCCTCGTCCTGACAATTGACCCCACGGGAAAACGCGATGTGCCGCGCGATCGCATTGCGAAGCGCCGGCAAGCCTTCGGGCAGGCTGTAGAAGCCCTTGGAACCGGCAATCTGGCGCAAGGCATGGGAAGTGCAGCGGCGCCAATCGTCCTGCGGAAACTGGCCTTTCCCGGTGGCGCCACCGATGAAATCGTAACGCAGCGAGCCTTCCAGCGTCGGGTGGCGCAAGAATGTTGGCAGGTTGCGCCAGCTTTCAATGACCTCAAAGCTGGCCAGCTCCGAATGACTCTGCTTGCGGACGATTTTCGCCGCCCGGGCATTGACGTAAGTGCCTTTGCCGATCACCCCGGTGAGGAAGTTTTCGTAGGTCAGTTGTGCATACGTGTCGGAAATGGTCTTGCGCGAAATTCCCAGTTGTTCAGCCAGCAAACGGCTGGGCGGCAGCTGCGTCCCGGCTGCCAGACGGCCGGACTCGATGGCGCTGCGCAGTTGCCGGTACAACTGGCCTGCCAGGTCCTTGCGGCCGTTGATGACAACATGAAGTTCCATACCGGCGGGGCTCCTGGGCGTTGAGGCGACTGTGCGTCGCGCCAGATTACCCGCATGCACGGCCGTGCAGAAGTTGCGTGGGCGAAAAACCTCCGATTGGCCTTTTACCGGGCGGTCCACGGCTTTTTCGTCGAATTGGACCTGTGACGATCGTGGGGCAGCCTCTACCTTGGAGTCACCTATCCTATCCGCGAGGTCGCCCCATGAACTCCCGCCTGGACTACTACAACGCATCGCCCAAAGCGATGAAAGCCATGATCGCCATGGAGGCCTTGACCCGCGACCTGAGCATCGAGCCGGCCTTGTTGAACCTGATCAAAATCCGTGCCTCGCAGCTTAATGGCTGCGCCTTCTGCACCGACATGCACTCGGTGGACGCGCGCCGTTTCGGCGAGACCGATCGCCGGCTGTATGCGGTCGTGGTCTGGCGCGACAGCGGCTTCTTCAGCCCTCGGGAGCGGGCGGCCCTGGCCTGGACCGAAGCGGTGACCCTGCTTGCGGAAAGCCATGTGCCCGATGACGTTTACGCACTGGCCCGGGCGCAGTTCAGCGAAGGCGAACTGGTTGACCTGACTATGGCCGTCAGCACCATCAACAGCTGGAATCGTCTGGCAGTGAGTTTTCGACAAGCGCCCGGCGGTTGATTCAAGTCCGCTCCCACAGGTTCCGCGCCTTGGACGGCTGATCCGTTTTTTCCGGCTGTCACATCAGGTTCATGAACGGTCAGCAGGATGAACGCTCAAGGACAGATCGACAGACAGGGAGTCATCAATGTCATTCATGGAATCCACCGGGCGTCAGGGCGTGGCCGAGTACCGTTGGCCCGTAGAACAGAACCCATCCTTGCACTCACGGATAGCCGGAATCGATCCGCTGCTGGTGCAGTCTTTCAGGGTCAGCGCCCGTTGCGGCTGTTTCATGCAAGCGGCCCGCAGCCTCAACATCAAGTCGACCCAGTTGCGTAAACATTTGGCGCAACTGGAAGCACAACTGCAGTGTTCGCTGTTCAGCCATTCGGGCAATGGCTTTGCCCTCAGCCGCGACGGTTTGCAGCTTCAGGCGCAGTTGATTGCCCTGGCCCATGAACGCGATTTGCCGGTGATCGAACAGCCATTGATTCGCTTGGCCGTCGCCGAGTCAATCTTGCATGACATCCTCGGGCGCGACCTGGTCTCGCTGCTGCGGCGCAATGCCAGCGTGCGCCTGGACATCATCTCCCTGGACAGCGAACTGTCCCTGCAAGCCATCAGCGCCGATGTGGTGGTGTGGCTGGCGGGCACCGATTCGCCGTTGCCAGGCCCCAGTTTCGCCGTCAGCGAACCCCGGCGACTCGCGCGGCTGGACTATCTGCCGCACATCGCCAAGCGTTATTCGCGGGTCGCGGCCCGGCCGGACAGCCTGGGTGACTTGGCCGATTTCATGTTGGTGCAATGGCAGCAGCACCGCCAGGTCGCCGCCTTCGGGCCGTGGAACAGTCTGCTGGAGCAGCGCCTGGCGGGGGTGGTGCAGTTGCATTCCTATGAGCTGATGCTGGAGATGATCCGTTGCAGCGCCTGCATCGGTTTGCTACCGCACTACATGAGCCAGTTCGACCGGGGGTTGTTGGCGTTGCCCGGGCTCTTCCACCAACCGATGCAGCGCCAGGTGTGGATGGCGGTCAATGCCGACTCCCGGAATGAGGCCGAAGTGCAGGGGATCGTCGAGCTGATCCACAACACCTTCAGCGAGCGGCGGGAGTGGTTTGAGTAGCCTGCCATCAAGATCAAAAGATCGCAGCACTGCGGATCCAGAATTGACACAGATCCATGTGGGAGCGGGCTTGCTCGCGAAAGCGGTTATTCAGTCGACATGGATGTTGAATGACACACCGCATTCGCGAGCAAGCCCGCTCCCACATTTTGATCTCGCCACTCATGGGGATCGCGGTTTAGAGTGATCGGCCACACACCGATCAAGGACGAACACCGCCATGCCCGACCACGACCCCGCCATTCACCTCGAACGTTTCAACGAATCCCACATCGAGGGCATCACCGCGCTCTACAACGATCCGGCCGTGGCCCGGCAGGTGCTGCAAATGCCGTTTCAGTCCACCGAGGTCTGGCGCCAACGCCTGATGGCGGACAACGAACGCGCGGTGAAACTGGTGGCGCTGCACCAGGGCTCGGTCATCGGCAACATTGGCCTTGAGCAGTTTTCGCGAATCCGTCGCAGCCACGCCGGCAGCTTCGGCATGGGGGTCGCCGTGGCGTGGCAGGGCAAGGGCGTCGGTTCGAAACTGCTGGCAGCAGCGCTGGACATCGCCGATAACTGGATGAACCTGCAACGGGTCGAGCTGTCGGTGTACGCCGACAATGAAGCCGCCATCGGGCTGTACCAGAAATTCGGCTTCGAGACCGAAGGCCTGTTTCGCGATTACGCCGTGCGTGACGGTCGGCTGGTCGATACCCTGAGCATGGCGCGCCTGCGTCGCACGCCCTCGGCTCAATGCCAGTAATTTGAGCGACGAAAATCCTGTGGGAGCGTGGCTTGACTTGGCCGGCATCAGGCCAAAGCCGATTGAGTCAGTCGCCCAACGCGAACGCCACCGCCGCCTGTGCGTGCAGCTCGGTGGTGTCGAGCAAGGGCAGGGCGCTGTGTTCGGGTTTGATCAGCAGGCCGATTTCGGTGCAGCCGAGGATGATTGCCTGGGCGCCGCGTTCGGTCAGGGATTCGATTACCCGTTGATAGACCCGGCGTGAGGCCTCGCTGATCAGCCCGACGCACAACTCATCGTAGATGATCCGGTGCACGGCCTGACGCTCCTCGGCCTCCGGCACCAGCACCGTCAGGCCTTTGGCCGTCAGACGCTCCTTGAGAAAGTCCTGCTCCATGGTGAATGCAGTGCCCAGAAACCCCACCCGCAGCGCACCGGCGTCCAGTGCCGCCTGACCGGCCGGGTCGGCAATGTGCAGGAGCGGAATATCGATCGCCGTCTGAATCTGCCCGGCCACCTTGTGCATGGTGTTGGTACACAGCACCACGCACTCGGCACCGCCAGTCTCCAGCCGTCGCGCGGCATCCACCAGAATCGCCGCCGCATCGTCCCAGCGCCCGGCGTGCTGGGCCTGTTCGACAGGGCCGAAGTCGACGCTGTACATTAGCAATTTCGCCGAACGCAATGGCCCCAGGCGATCGCGTACTTGCTGGTTGATGAGGCGGTAATATTCGGCGCTGGACTCCCAGCTCATGCCGCCGATAAGGCCGATGGTGCGCATGTCGTGCTCCTGTGAATGGCAAACCCTTGCAAGAGAGTGTCCAGTGGATCCTTGTACCGATCTATCAGAAAATTTCACATGCCCGGTGTGCTGAGCCAGTACCTGCCGGGCGGCAAAGTCTGCTTGCAACTCTTGCCCCGTGCGGCGTACAGCGCCCGTGATCCGGCACAGTCGCAAACCCTCGGGGTGACGCTGGAGCGTCAGCAAGGCGTGCACGCGATCGATTCTGACCGACGGACGGATTTCGATACCTGGCCAGGTGTATTGGCGTACACGCCGGTCGGCGTGGAAGTGTTTTCCGAATCGGCCACCGGTGGTGAGTATCTGCTGATGCGGCTGAACGAGCCGTTTGCCTGCGAACAGTTACCCGCCGTGGCCCATCGCGTGCAGTCTTGCGGCAATCGACGTGCGCTGGCCCTGGCGCGAGAGGTACGGCGTCAGTTGCTCGCCACGCAACCCGACGTGCTGGCCCTTGAGCAATGTGCCGTGGCTCTGGTGGGTGTAGCGAATGCGAAAGCCGATACAACGCAGCGTGCCACGCCGAAGGCCTTCGCCCGAGTCATGGAGCAGATCGCCGAGCAGTTCCAGCAACCTCTGACACTGGAACAATTGGCTGCCACCTACGGGCACAACGAACTGCGTTTTCTGCGCGATTTCACCCGGGCTATCGGCCTGACGCCCCACGCTTACCTCATTGAAGTGCGACTTCAGGCGGCACGAAGGATGATCGAACGCACTGATCTACCCTTGGCCGCTATCGCGCTGGATGTCGGCTTCGCCCATCAGTCCCACATGGGCAGTGCCTTTCGCAAACACTTGGCCATGACCCCCCGCCAATACCGTTTACGCTTTTAGTCGTACGCCTGTGGCGCGCATCTGCCATGCTCAAAGTCCGCAGCACCGCTTCAACCAAAGGAACACCGCAATGGATGACGTACAGCAACTGGGCGAGATGCTTCGCCACTACGCAGAAAGCGAAGCGCACAAGAAGCAACTGTTTGAGTCGCAATCGGCCGTGTGGGCGACGCGCATTGGTGAGTTGTTCGATCAGATCCAGCAGTGGCTGGCACCGGTCCTGGCGCCGAACCTGCTGGAGGTGAGCCGCGAGGCGTATGTCGCGTCCGGGTCGAGCGTGCCGGTCGAGACGTCGACGTTCAAGACCGAAAAACTGAGCATCGTCATCGCCGGCAAACCGGTGGAGTTCGTGCCGGACGTGATGGGCGCGGGGGGGCAGATTTCCCTGGCCGTGATGGGCTTGACCGCCGCGCGTTATGGCAGCATTTCGCTGGTGTGCCTGCCACCGTCCAGCAGTTGGCAGTGGCGCAAGACCAATGGTTTGAAAGACCCGGATACCTTTGCCTTCGATGCGAACTTCCTGGCGCAGCAACTGCAGAGTCTGATTCCACGCGAGCGGAGTTAATGCCCATGTGATCGACACTCAACCCTGCGGGAGCGGGCTTGCCCGCGATTGCGGAGTGTCAGTCGATACAAATGTTGAATGTTAAACCGCCATCGCGGGCAAGCCCGCTCCCACAGGGGGTTGGGTGTGCCTCAGATTTCGAGGTTGCCCCAACCCGGCTTCACCTCTTCCGGTGCCACCGCTTTCACGGTTTTGCCCGTGGCCAGTTCCACCCGCCGCGCCACCTCGGGGTCATCGGCAAACGGAATCAGGCTGGCATCGTCCAGGCTCTCGGCGGTCTGGTGTTTCAGGCAATATTCCACTGCGAGCCAAAGCCCAAAAACACCCAATAGATTCAACACCATCTCGATCATGTCAGGCTCCTTGCCTTAGGCAAACTGCGCTTCAAGTTCGGCCATCTTCACGTCCGCCACCCGCACCGTGCGCCACACGTTGTAGGCCATCAGCAACATGCCGCTGAGGAAGAACACCCCGCCGACAAAGCGCACCACAAACCCCGGATGACTGGCCTGCAAGGCTTCGACGAACGAGTAGGTCAGCGTGCCGTCGTCGTTGATCGCGCGCCACATCAAACCCTGGGTGATGCCGTTGACCCACATCGAGGCGATGTACAGCACGGTGCCGATGGTCGCCAGCCAGAAGTGCAGGTTGATCAACGGCACGCTGTGCATTTGCGTGCGGCCGAAGACTTTCGGAACCATGTGGTAAATGGCGCCGAAGGTGATCATCGCCACCCAGCCGAGGGCGCCTGCGTGAACGTGGCCGATGGTCCAGTCGGTGTAGTGGGAGAGGGCGTTGACCGTTTTGATCGCCATCATCGGCCCTTCGAAGGTCGACATGCCGTAGAAGGCCAGGGACAGCACCAGAAAGCGCAGGATCGGGTCGGTGCGCAATTTATGCCAGGCGCCCGAGAGCGTCATCATGCCGTTGATCATCCCGCCCCAGCTCGGCGCCAGCAGAATCAGCGACATCGCCATGCCCAGCGACTGCGCCCAGTCCGGCAGCGCGGTGTAGTGCAAGTGGTGGGGGCCGGCCCAGATGTACAGGGTGATCAGCGCCCAGAAGTGCATGATCGACAAGCGATAGGAATACACCGGCCGCCCGACCTGTTTCGGCACGAAGTAATACATCATCCCGAGGAAGCCGGTGGTGAGGAAGAACCCCACCGCGTTGTGCCCGTACCACCATTGCACCATGGCGTCGGTGGCCCCGGAGTACACCGGATACGACTTGAACCAGTCCACCGGAATCGACAGGTGATTGACCACGTGCAGCATGGCGATCACCACGATGAATGCACCGAAAAACCAGTTGCCGACGTAGATGTGATGGGGCTTGCGTTGCACCACGGTGGTGAAGAACACGATGGCATAGGCGACCCAGACCACCGTCATCCACACCGCGCCGGAGAACTCGATCTCGGCGTATTCCTTGGTGGTGGTGTAGCCCAGCGGCAGGGTGATCAGCATCACCACGATCACCGATTGCCAGCCCCAAAAGGTGAATGCGGCGAGCTTGTCGGAGTACAGCCGTACCTGGCAGGTGCGCTGCACCGCGTAATAACTGGCGGCGAATTGCGCGCTGCCGGCAAAGCCGAAAATCACCAGGCTGGTGTGCAGCGGGCGCAAGCGGCCGAAGGTGGTCCACGGCAGGTCGAGGTTCATCTCGGGCCACACCAGTTGCGAAGCGATCCATACCCCCATCGCCATCCCGACGACACCCCATACCACGGTTGCCACGACGAATTGGCGGACGACCTTATAGTTATAGGGCTGTCCGATTGTTGCTGTGCTCATGGTCAGTTCTTCCACGGTTGCAAAGTCTTGCCAGGCCACCCGGTCTGGCATGCCATGAACTGTAGAAACCCCATCGGAAACAAAACAGTCTCAGAAAAACCGAGTTTATGCGGATCAGATGCGATGCGATCCTGCGGCCATACGCCGCATTCTGATACGGTTTTTTAGTGTTTAGCTGAATCTGTAACGTGCTGCGCTGCTGCCGCATAGTTGCAACCTCGAAAACGAGCCGCAGAGCCTGATGCCGACCAGTTAAGGCGCAGACCTTGTGGGAGCGAGCCTGCTCGCGATAGCGGACTGACAAGCAGCACATGTGTTGAATGTGCAACCGTCATCGCGAGCAGGCTCGCTCCCACATGGATTGCGGTATTCAAATCCTTGACTGACTGGCATTAGCCGAAGGGCCCGATAATCCTGATGAGGTGGCAGCCACATGTATCAGTACGATGACTATGACCGGGCGCTGGTGTTCGAGCGTGTTGCGCAGTTTCGCGATCAGGTCGAACGTTTTATCGCCGGGGAACTGAGTGAAGAAGAGTTCCTGCCCCTGCGTTTGCAGAATGGCCTGTACATGCAAAAGCATGCCTACATGCTGCGCGTGGCGATTCCCTACGGCACGCTGAGCGCGAATCAAATGCGCACCCTGGCGAGCATCGCCCGGGATTACGATCGTGGTTACGGCCACTTCACCACCCGGCAGAACATGCAGTTCAACTGGATCGAACTGACCCAGGTGCCGGACATCCTCGAACGCCTGGCCCAGGTGGAAATGCATGCGATCCAGACCTCCGGCAACTGCGTGCGCAACATCACCACCGAAGCCTTCGCCGGCGTCGCGGCGGACGAACTGATGGACCCGCGTCCGCTGGCGGAGATCCTGCGGCAATGGTCGACCATCAACCCGGAATTCCTGTTCCTGCCGCGCAAATTCAAGATCGCCATCTGCTCGGCGAAGCAGGATCGCGCGGCGATCATGATGCATGACATCGGCCTTTATCTTTATCGCGATGACAGCGGGCAAATGCTGTTGCGGGTGATCGTCGGCGGCGGGCTGGGGCGCACACCAATCCTCGGGTTGCAGATTCGCGAGGGCTTGCCGTGGCAGCACCTGCTGTCTTACGTCGAGGCGGTGCTGCGGGTCTATAACCGCCATGGGCGGCGCGATAACAAGTACAAGGCACGGATCAAGATCCTGGTCAAAGCCTTGGGTATCGAAGCCTTCGCCAAGGAAGTGGAGGAAGAGTGGCAATACCTCAAGGACGGCCCGGCGCAGTTGACCGATGTCGAATATGAGCGTGTCGCCAGTGCCTTTGTGCCACCCGACTACCATTCACTGGCCGATACCGACCTGGACTTCGGCACACGCCTGGCCGAGCACCCGGCGTTCGCCCGTTGGGTGGCGCGTAACGTTCAGCCGCATAAGGTGCCGGGATACGCCAGCGTGGTGCTGTCGACCAAACCGGGCACTGCCTCGCCACCGGGGGATGTCACCGTCGAGCAAATGGAGGCAGTGGCCCAGTGGTCCGAGCAGTTCGGTTTTGGCGAAATCCGCATCGCCCATGAACAGAACATCGTCCTTCCGGACGTGCCCAAGGCTGACCTTTATGCTCTGTGGTATCAGGCCTGCGAGCAAGGCCTGGGGAGCGCCAACATCGGCTTGCTGACTGACATCATCGCTTGCCCCGGCGGCGACTTCTGCGCCTTGGCCAACGCCAAATCAATCCCCATCGCACAAGCGATTCAGGCGCGCTTCGAGAATCTGGATTACCTGCATGACCTGGGCGATATCAGCCTGAACATCTCTGGCTGCATGAACGCCTGCGGCCACCACCACATCGGCAACATTGGCATTCTTGGGGTCGATAAGAACGGTAGCGAGTGGTACCAGATCACCCTCGGCGGCGCCCAGGGCAAGGACAGCACGTTGGGCAAGGTCATCGGCCCGTCCTTCAACGCCGCCGAAGTGCCCGATGTCGTTGAACGGATCATTGGCACCTTCGTGCGCTATCGCGAGAGCGAGGAGCTGTTCGTCGATACCTTGGCGCGCATCGGCCTGGAGCCGTTCAAGGAACGGGTTTACCCGAAAGTGCTGGAGGTGTCGGCATGAACAATCTGCTGCGCGTACGAGAGGGTGTCGCCGAGTGGGTGCGCGACGACCCATGGCAATTGATTCGTGAAACTACGGATGAGTTGCCGGGCGGACCGCTGATACTGCCGTTACCCCGCTGGCTGGCGCTTAATGCCGACACCACAACAGCGCTCGAAGGCGTCTGGCTCGGCCCTGATGACGAAGTGACAAACCTGGTGCCGTGGTTTCCCGACCTGCCGCTGATTGCCCTGGATTTCCCGAGTTTTCGCGACGGACGCGCCTATAGCCAGGCTTATCTGTTGCGTACGCGTTTGGGTTGGCAGGGCGAATTGCGCGCGATCGGCGATGTACTGCGCGATCAACTCAGCCACATGCGCCAATGCGGCTTCGACAGTTTTGCCGTGCGCGAAGACAAGTCCGCTGAGGATGCGCTCAAGGGATTGGCGGGGATGAGCGTGTTGTATGGGCGTTCGGTGATTGAGCCCAGGCCGCTGTTTCGGCGGCGTTGAAGATCCCGATACCCGTCAGTCAAGCGCAATCCCACAGGTTTCGCACCTTAACCGACTGGGCCAGGGCCCTCATCATAGGGATCTTCCTTGTCCGGGTATTTTTGCTTGGGGCAGTGATGGCATTTTGGTAGAGTCCGGGCCTCATAAGGAGTCGGTAAAGAAAGGAGTCTGGTTTGGGCGCGGGCAAGAAGATTTTAGGGTTGATAGCGCTGTTGCTGATGCTGGCCCTGTGGGGCGGTTACTTTTATGTGTTGAAAGAGAACCGTAACGGCCAGCTCGGGGACATCTTCGACAGCTACGCCTGGTGCGGCACGCCGCCGGCCAGCGATACCGGCGGGTCAGGCAAGGATCAACTGTCGCTACGCATCACCAACAACGTTCACGGCGAGTTCATGCTCTCGGGCGCGGTGGTTGTCTCTGAACGAACCTTTGATCGTTATGACCTCGGCCGCAACGAACTGCGGCTGCGCATGGAACCGATGCAGTTGTTCTACAGCATCCCACCGATTTTCATGGAACAGGTCAAGATCAAACCTTTGAGTCGCAACCTGTCTTCGGTCAACAAGAGTGCTTACGCCGAACTTGAGTCCAGACCCATCGGCGTCCAAGGGCGGGCGACGGACTTTCCGTTCGACACCTATCGCTACGGCTACAAGCCGGTGTTGTACATCCTCAAGGGCAATGAACGCACTGACCTGACGTTCAGGCACATCACCACCAATATGGAGATGTCCAACACCTTCACACCCATCCAGAAGTACAACCGTGTCGAGTACATCAACGAGAAAAACTCGCTGATCAGCGAGGACGACTACAAGCCCTACGGCGCCAACGAATGCGCGTTCAGCGTCGAGCGCAAAGGCTCGTTCAAGGTGATTGTGCTGCTGTTGTTGCTGGTGATGTGCCTGCCGTTGCTGCATGTGTTCTATCGCGACGAGCCGGGCATCGATTTTCTCGCGACGCTGGTGAGTATCGGTGCGATCCGGGTGTTTCTGGTGGGGCCGCTGAACGACTTCCAGCTGTACACCATCGACTTCCTGTTCGGCGCCGTGATTATCCTGGTGGGCACGGTGTCGTTGATCAAGGCGATGCGGGCCAACAGTCGACGGGAGTTGGCCGCGAAAAGCGGGTCTTCGTGGTGATTGACGAGACTTTTGCGGATCAGGTTCCGTGTTGTTTGAGCTGATGTCTTCGCGGGCTTGCCCGCGAAGGGGCCTTTGAATATTGCCGCATTGTGATTTTTGATACAAAAACCGGGCATTAGCTATACCTGTAACTCCCGTAGGCAATACCGTTGCCGTCCTTCTGACAGGAGTTAAAGCATGAAGCTTGCGTTAATGATGAGCACACTGTGCATCGCCTCGATCGGGGCGGTGGGTTGCGCCAGCAAAGTCGTCGAGCCAGACCAGTACTCCGGCTTTCTCAAGGACTACAGTCAACTCAAGGAAGCCAAATCGCCATCGGGCGTCGTGGTGATGCGCTGGGTCGATCCCAAGCTCAACATCAACAAATACACCAGTGCCTACATCGAGCCGACCCAGATCTATCCAAAACCGCAACCGACAGTGAAAATCCCTCAGACCACGCTGAACGGTATCACCAGCTACTACGATCAGGCGCTCAAGCGCGAACTGGGTAAATCCCTGCCACTGGCCAGCGGCCCCGGCCCTGGCGTGATCGTGGTGCGTGCGGCGATTACCGCCGTCAGCAGCAAGACCGAAGGCCTCAAGCCTTATGAAGTGATCCCGATCGCCCTGGTAGCGGCGGCAGTCAGCACTGCCAGCGGCATACGTGATCAGGAAACCAATCTGGCCACCGAAGCGGTGTTTCTCGATGGCAGCACCAACAAAGTCATCGCCCAGGTGGTGCGCAAGGGCACCGGCAAACCGCTGGAGAACGAAGCTCAGGTGATGAAGGCCGATGACGTGAAAAACGTGATCGATGGTTGGGCTTCGGACTTGAATCAGTCGTTTGTCAAGTTCAAGTCCAAGTAAAGCGGGTTTATTGTTCGCGCAAGATCGTTCCCAGGCATGGGAACGATCAATCGCTTTGGCTATCCCCCTGGATATCGGCCGGTGTGACGGTGAGCGCAATCGGCGCCGCATGACTTTGCACTGTCTGAGCCCCGACTCCACAACTTGCGAAAAACGCCATCAGGCTGAATGCTGCAGCGCGAAGCAAACCATTCATAGACGTTTCCTCATTTTCTGAAGGTGACATTCAGTCCGGCCAACAGCGTGAAGGGTGGCTGGCCATTGCCGCCGAAACCAAGGGGAATGCAGTGGTCGTTTTTCAAATGGCGGCTTTTTTACTCTAGCAGGTGGTTGGCGCGTCAACCGTCTGATCATGCCGCTCTTTTATCGAACTAATCCCTTCGTTTCAGCGGAAGAAAGTAGGCGGCCCATCCGATGGCCATCGACGCCAGATTGGCGCCATCGCGCAACAGCAAGCTGCCCGCAGCACGCCGTACTTCCTTCGAGCTGACGCGGCCACGGGCGATGTCGAGGCGGGCAAAACTGTGCATGTGGCGAATGACATCGAACGCCATGAGCCCCGATGCCGCCAGGAAATAGAAGATCCGCTGCCAATAGGGTATGCCCAGCGCCCGCGCCAGATCCGTGGTGACGTGCTGGTGGGCGACTTCTTCTGTGCAGTGCCACCGCCATAGGCGTGTCTGCGGCGACTCCTTGACCGAGAGCAAGCCGTTTCTACGCAAGGCGGCGGTGGACATGACGGCCGTCACGTGCTCGAACGCGGCAGCCAACGCCAGTTGCGCCTTGAGTGACAATTTCGATCGAAGGGCCTCGAGATCCTTTTCGATCATGTGCTCGAACTTCTTGACTTCAAACCCCTGGTTTTCCAGTTGCTGGTTGTACAGCCTGTGCGCTCGCTGATGGGACCGCTCCTCTGCCACGAAACTGCGCGAGCGTTCGGCAAGCGCCGACGTTTGTTGCAAGCGCAAAGCGGATGACTCCACCACCGAAATCACGAATTGTTCACCGGCAGGCAGCAGTACCGAACAGGCATCGAACAGGTAGGTTTTGATCGATGTGTCGTTCCAGAATGGCTTGAAGAGGGCGGCTTCGCCGCTATTGTCGCGTTCCACAGTGTTGATGCGGTGCCTGTCCTCGGCAGTGTTTGTGTGCCGTGGTTCGATCGTTGTGTTTGTCATCGCTTACTTCCAGAGTCGGGGGCCGAGTCGCATCCAGGTCGCAAAGAAGGTGGGTAGGTCTGTCACGCTGCCTGGCTTGCTTTTGGCCAGAGCTATCGATTGAGCGTGCGCATGGAACCAGCGGGTCGCCGGCGCGTCATGGTGAGTGCGATGCAGCGAGCGATGCAGGACAAGCCAGGACAGTGGCTTTGGCAGATACAAATCCGTCGTGATTTCAGAGGGCGCGCGGCGCAAGCCTTGAGCCGAGATTGATACGCCATAGTGCTCGGCCTGCGTCAGCCAGAAATCCAGCCAGGCAAAAATGCAATACGGAAGCAGATAGGCGCATACGACTTGTCGAGGCACCTCATAGATGCCTAACGCCAGCACCGCGACGAATACGACGATCAAGGCGTTGTTCCAACGCCAGCGCCAGATCGCGCGCGGGGGCGTGTAGCGTCGGGAAATAATATTGGTGGTGACGGTAATCCATAGTTGCTCCACGGCACCCAGCAGGCTGATCAGGCGTGTTCGCCATGTCTGTTTGTACATCAGCCCTTCGGGATCATCGGCCTGGCAGGTTTTGCGATGGTGTTCGAGGTGAAAGTAGCGGTAGCCCACGAAGTTGGCGGCGAAAATGGCCGCCGCGAACACACCCACTGCATCATTGAGACGCGTGCCAACGAGGAACTGACGATGCACAGACTGATGCTTGATCTCCTGAACACCAATCATCAGGATCGCCTGGAGCACTATCAGCGGAGCAATGGCCAGCCATCCGAACGCCTCGTGCGCAGCCAGCCAGGCGATCGCCGCCGTATTCAAGACACACAGTGCCAGGAACAGATAGCTGGGCAGGTTGGAGCGCGATGAATGAAAGGCGGCCTGTAGCAGCTGCCGAAGGCTGCGTTCGGCTGCGAAGCAGTCGCAAGTCCTGCTTGCACGGTTTGTCTGCAATACCGCAGCGCCTGACTTTGCAACCGCTTCGCAGCCGGACGCAGCCTGGCGGCAGCTGCTACAGACACTACCCAAAGGTTTTGCTTGCTTAAACATTCGACAGCCTCCTCAGACCCGAGCCAAAGTAAGAAAACGCCAGCCGCCAGAAACGCCTGTCGCGGCCGAGCGCAGGTGCTGCGTTTTCTACTGTTAGAGAGGCGTTCACAAATACACGAAGAGCAGTTTTTTCATGCGCTGCAGCCAAGGCAGCGGGACTCTCTTCCAGATAAAGGAAAGGCCGGAGAGTGGCACTTTACCCAGGATCAGCACGCCGAAATCCAGCGAAGGCTCATGGGGGAAGTAGTTGTCCTTGATGGCGACGATCTTGCGAAAGCCTTTTTTGAAGTAATACCGCAGTTGCGGATCCAGTGGCAGGCCCTTGTGTTCACCTCGCACATACTGCGCTACCGGAATATCGGGATTCTTCGAGATCCAGTTACGAAGACCCGGGACCGGCGAGCCAAGATAGATGTCTGACCATCCCGCCTTCAGCGCATGGGGCCAAAAGAACTCGAAAATCGCTTGCGCCGCTTTTGGATCAACACTGCTCAGGCTGATGCCAAACAGCACACCGGTTTTTGCGGACTCATCGCCATGCTGTTTTCTCGCACAGTCTTGCCACGTCGGGCACTTGCTGATGATGTCGTGCCGGGTGGGTTTCATGAACAACGACGCCAGCGCAGTCCCCGTGCGCGTGCAAAAAGCGCCGATACTCAATGCAGGGAAGGAGGCGACCCGGGATGCCAGCATGGAGACATCGGCGCGCTGATCGCTTTCCCATTTCCTTTGCTCTAGTTCAAGCAGCGAGGGAATATCCGTTGGAGATAAAAATCGAACGTTGATCTCAACGTCATTAGAGAGCCTGTAAACCCCTGCTTTATTTTTATCCACCCAACTATCAGGGGGCTTTGGAATTCCGTTTTTTAAAGCTGCTTCCATTTCGATAACAGGCAACATCGCGTATTCGGCTCGCAGATTGATGAGGCGTTAATCAATCCGCACTAATGTATTGCGCCTATGTGAACGTCTTATGAAGGGAACAAGAAACATCGAGTGAGCCTTGGCTTGCCTGCCAAACACAATCTCCCGTGGGAGCGGGCTTGCTCGCGAAGTGGGATTGTCAGTCAACATCATTGTTGAATGTTGAACCGCGCGTAGGAGCAGCCTTCGGCAGCTCCTACGGTATGTCAGGTGTTTCAGGTGTGCTTCAGCACTTCTTCGCCTGCGCGCGCACTCGCTCTTCCTGCTCCCGCAATTGCGGTGTGAACTCGGCACCGAAATCTTCGGCTTCGAACACCTGGCGAATCTCGATCTCGGCTTCTGTACCCGGCATCGGGTTGGGGCAGCGCTTGACCCACTCGATCGCTTCCTCTTTCGACTTCACCTGCCACAGCCAATAGCCGGCGATCAGCTCTTTGGTTTCGATGAAAGGGCCGTCGATCACTGTGCGTTTATCTCCCGAGAAACGCACACGGGCGCCTTTGCTGCTGGGCTGCAGGCCATCGCAATCGATGAGGATGCCGGCCTTGGCCAGCTCCTCGTTGTAATTGCCCATCGCGGTCATCAGTTCTTCGCTGGGCATCACGCCGGCCTCGGAGTCGGGGCTGGCTTTTACAATGATCATGAATCGCATGGTCTTGTCTCCGTTGGATTTGAGTGACTCACTGCCTAGTCGAATGGCCAGGCGCCAAATCGACAACGCGGCTAAAAGAGATCGCTAAGAACCGGCCTGATACCCCGTGTCCCTGTAGGGGGATAGGTAGGATTTTAGTGTAATGGTAGTCTGCGAGTTCTCTGGCCATTGCAATGCCACTGCCTATGCCCGTCCTGGAACTCACCACCCTGATCCCCGACCGAACGCCCTCACAAGTCCTGGACTTCTGCCTGGAAGGCCTGAATTTCCCGAAGATCTTCCCGGAACGGGTCACACCGTTGGGTGATATCGACCTGAACAGCCTGCGCATCGAAGCCGGCCGTCAGTTCCGTTTTCGACACTGGATGTTCAACGTCATCCCGTCGAACTGGACGGTGGTGATCCGTGAAGTCAGTGACACTC
Organism: Pseudomonas sp. B21-015; assembly: GCF_024749285.1. Classification (NCBI taxonomy): domain Bacteria; kingdom Pseudomonadati; phylum Pseudomonadota; class Gammaproteobacteria; order Pseudomonadales; family Pseudomonadaceae; genus Pseudomonas; species Pseudomonas sp. B21-015. The sequence goes on along the minus strand of NZ_CP087196.1, from coordinate 3,563,918 downwards.
ATTTTATCGATGAAATGCTCAAGGGGCCGCTGCGTGCCTTTCGTCATGAACACCGGGTGGCGGCGGGCGAGGGCGGTACGCTGTACACCGACCGTGTGACCTATGCGGCGATTGGCGGTGCTTTGAGTGAAGGGTTGCTGGTGAATGCCTACATGCGGCGGATTTTCGTGGCGCGGCACCGCAATATGTTGCGGTTGCTCGGATAGCAATCCTGTGGGCTTTTGTGGCGAGGGAGCTTGCTCCCGCTGGGTCGCGAAGCGGCCCCAGAAGCTTTGCGACTGCTGCGCAGTCGAGCGGGAGCAAGCTCCCTAGCCACACAAGCCCGCTCCCACAGGGTTATGCAGTGTTTGTAAGCTTTGTTGGGATGCTTGTATCCAGTTTGCGCGACAACACATCACAATTTGTGTCTGGGCATAGGTCGTCAGACAATTTCGTGGTTAACTTCGGCCTCGTCAAAATTCTCTACAACAACGTTCAGAAGGACTCCGTTCATGGCTCAAGTCACTCTTAAAGGCAACCCGGTTCAAGTCAACGGCCAATTGCCACAAGCCGGTTCCAAGGCGCCAGCCTTTTCCCTGGTTGCCGGCAATCTGTCCGACGTGACCCTGGCGAGCTTCGCCGGCAAGCGCAAAGTGTTGAACATCTTCCCAAGCGTCGACACCCCAACCTGCGCCACCTCCGTGCGCAAGTTCAACGCCCAGGCCAACGACGTGGCCAACACCGTCGTATTGTGCATCTCCGCTGACCTGCCGTTCGCCCAAGCCCGCTTCTGCGGCGCCGAAGGCCTGGAAAACGTGCAGAATCTGTCGACCCTGCGCGGTGCCGAGTTCATCGAGAACTACGGCGTGGCGATTGCCGATGGTCCGCTCAAAGGCCTGACCGCCCGTGCCGTCGTGGTGCTGGACGAAAACGACAACGTGCTGCACAGCGAACTGGTCAAGGAAATCGCTGAAGAGCCGAACTACGATGCAGCACTTGCCGTTCTGAAATAAGTCTACTTTTACAATTGTTAACGGCCTAGGGGGCGTTCTCAGTTAATTTCCCCGCCGCGTTGTCGCCTTAAAGCGGGCCAGGCAAGGCGCAGGCCGCTGGGAATGGTTGTTCCCTTTCCAAGGCCTGCAACGCAGCCCGGCCCGCTTTAAGGCACAACCCGAAGGGCCGGGCCTGCTGTTGTGCAGGGCTGCGTTGCTCGAAGCTTATTTGGAATGACCCAACCACGCTTCTCGCGCCTTGCCCTGCACAACAGCAGACCCGGCGCGGTGGGGTAATTGATTGAGAACGCCCCCTCTGTCCAGGCCGTTTTCATTTGTGCTTCAGTGTCTTAGATAAACCTCCTGTTACGTAAGCCAAAGGTAAATTGCCGGTAAAGGCGCTTTGCTTAATACCCGCCAGTGCTTATCGTTCAGCCTCCCGTAGAAATAAGCGCACGCGCCCAATGGTTGATCATTCCATGCAATCCTCCGCTTCCCGCAATCCCCGTCACTGGCTGTTCGGCCTGCTGGTCCTGTTGGTCATCGCCGGCCTGTGCTGGAAATTCTGGCCCGCAGGCAGCAGCCCGAAGGAGAGCGCAGGGCAGAAAGCCGTTGCCGGGCACACCGGTCGGTCGGGGGGGATGCGTCCGGGGTTCGGCGGGGCGAGCGGGCCGGTCCCGGTGCGGGTGGCGCCGGCGGTCAAAGGTGACTTTCCGCTGTATTACAAGGCGCTGGGCACAGTCACGGCGCTGAACACCATCAATGTGCGCAGCCGCGTCGGTGGCGAACTGGTCAAGGTCTATTTCGAGGAAGGGCAAATGGTCAAGGCGGGCGACCTGCTGGCCGAGATCGACCCGCGTCCGTACCAGAACGCTTTGCTCCAGGCCGAAGGCACCTTGTTGCAGAATCAGGCACAACTGAAAAACGCCCAGGTCGATGTTGAGCGCTATCGCGACCTGTACCGCGAAGACAGTATCGCCAAGCAAACCCTGGACACCGCCGAAGCCTTGGTCGGCCAGTACCTGGGCACGGTCAAGACCAATCAGGCGGCAGTCAACGACGCCAAGCTCAATCTGGAGTTCACCAAGATCCGCGCCCCGATCGCCGGGCGTGTGGGCCTGCGTCAGCTGGACGTCGGCAACCTCGTCACGGCCAACGACACCACGGCGCTGGTGATCATCACCCAGACCCAACCGATCAGCGTGGCGTTTACCTTGCCGGAAAACAGCCTGGACGTCGTGCTGACCCGCTATCGCACCGGCGCCAAACTGCCCGCCGAAGCCTGGGACCGTGGTGATACCAAATTGCAGGCCACTGGGGTGTTGCAGAGCCTGGACAACCAGATCGACGTCACCACCGGCACTCTGAAATTCAAGGCCCGCTACGAGAACCGCGATCAAGCGCTGTTCCCCAATCAGTTCGTCAACGTCCACCTGCTGGCCGACACCCTCAAAGACGTGGTGCTCGCGCCTTCGGCCGCTATTCAGTTCGGCACCAACGGCACGTTCGTGTATGCCCTGGACGGCGACAAGAAGGTCAAGATCCGTCAGTTGAAAGTCGGCGCCAGTGACGGTGAAAACACCGTGATCACCGAAGGACTGTCCGTCGGTGATCGAGTGGTACTGGAAGGCACCGACCGCCTGAAGGACGGCAGTGAAGTGGAAGTCGTCAACGACAGCAAGGATGTGCCGACCACCCCGACCGAACACCTGCAAGGCAAGTCGGCCGCCACTGCACCTGACGCGACGGCCACCGACAAGGCGAAAAAGGGCGGCGCATGAACATCTCGCGGCTGTTCATCCTTCGCCCGGTCGCCACGACCCTGAGCATGCTGGCCATTATTCTGGCCGGCGTGATTGCTTATCGGCTGCTGCCGGTGTCGGCATTGCCCCAGGTCGATTACCCGACCATTCGCGTCATGACGCTCTATCCCGGCGCTAGCCCGGATGTCATGACCAGCGCCGTGACCGCGCCGCTGGAACGTCAGTTCGGGCAGATGCCCGGCCTGACCCAGATGGCCTCGACCAGTTCCGGTGGCGCCTCGGTGCTGACCCTGCGTTTCAGCCTCGACATCAACATGGACGTCGCCGAGCAGCAGGTGCAGGCCGCGATCAACGCCGCGACCAATTTGCTGCCCAAGGACTTGCCGGCGCCGCCGGTGTACAACAAGGTCAACCCGGCGGACACCCCGGTGCTGACGTTGGCCATCACCTCCAAAACCATGCTGTTACCCAAACTCAATGATTTGGTCGACACCCGCATGGCGCAGAAAATCGCCCAGATCAGCGGTGTCGGCATGGTCAGCATCGCCGGCGGTCAGCGTCAGGCAGTGCGCATCAAGGTCAACCCCGAAGCGCTGGCAGCCAACGGCCTGAACCTGTCGGACGTGCGCACGTTGATCGGCGCCTCCAACGTCAACCAGCCCAAGGGCAACTTCGACGGCCCGACCCGGGTGTCGATGCTCGACGCCAACGATCAGCTGACTTCCCCCAAGGACTACGCCAACCTGATCCTCGCTTACAAAAACGGCGCGCCGTTGCGGCTCAAGGACGTGGCGCAAATCGTCGACGGCGCCGAAAACGAACGCCTCGCCGCATGGGCCAATGAAAATCAGGCGGTATTGCTGAATATCCAGCGTCAGCCTGGGGCCAACGTCATCGAGGTGGTCGACCGGATCAAGGCCTTGCTACCGAGCATCACCGACAACCTGCCGGCCGGCCTCGACGTCACGGTGCTCACTGACCGCACCCAGACCATCCGCGCCTCGGTCACCGACGTGCAACACGAATTGCTGATCGCCATCGCGTTGGTGGTGATGGTCACATTCCTGTTCCTGCGGCGGGCCAGCGCCACGATCATTCCGTCGGTGGCCGTACCGCTGTCGTTGATCGGCACCTTCGGCGTGATGTACCTCGCAGGGTTCTCGGTCAACAACCTGACCCTGATGGCGCTGACCATCGCCACCGGTTTCGTGGTGGACGATGCGATCGTCATGCTGGAGAACATTTCCCGATTCATCGAAGAGGGCGACAGCCCGCTGCAAGCCGCGCTCAAGGGCGCCAAGCAGATTGGCTTCACCCTGATTTCCCTGACCCTGTCACTGATCGCGGTGCTGATTCCGCTGCTGTTCATGGCGGACGTGGTGGGGCGCTTGTTCCGCGAGTTCGCGATCACCCTGGCGGTGGCGATCCTGATTTCCCTGGTGGTATCCCTGACCCTGACGCCGATGATGTGCGCGCGGTTGCTCAAGCGTGAGCCGAAGGAGGAAGAGCAAGGTCGTTTCTACCGAGCCAGCGGCGCGGCAATTGATTGGATGATCGCGGCTTACGGGCGCAAGTTAAAGTGGGTTCTCAAGCATCAACCGCTGACGCTGCTGGTGGCTATTGGCACCCTGGCATTGACCGTGTTCCTGTACATGGTGGTGCCCAAGGGCTTCTTCCCGGTGCAGGACACCGGGGTGATCCAGGGGATTTCCGAGGCACCGCAGTCGATTTCCTTCGCTGCGATGAGCGAGCGCCAGCAGCAACTGGCCAAGGTGATCCTCGCTGACCCTGCGGTCGAGAGCCTGTCGTCCTACATCGGGGTCGACGGCGATAACTCGACGCTCAATAGCGGTCGGCTGCTGATCAACCTCAAATCCCACAGCCAGCGCGACCTGAGTGCCACCGACGTGATCGCGCGCCTGCAACCGGAACTGGACAAGCTGATCGGCATTCGCCTGTTCATGCAGCCGGTGCAGGACCTGACCATTGAAGACCGGGTCAGTCGCACGCAGTACCAGTTCAGCATGTCGTCGCCGGATGCCGAGTTACTCAGCCTGTGGAGCGGGCGTCTGGTGGAAGCGCTGGCCCAACGGCCGGAACTGACCGATGTCGCCAGTGACTTGCAGGACAAAGGCTTGCAGGTTTATCTGGTGATCGACCGCGATGCGGCGTCGCGGGTCGGCGTATCCGTGTCGAACATCACCGACGCGCTGTACGACGCCTTCGGGCAGCGGCAGATTTCCACCATTTACACCCAGGCCAGCCAGTACCGCGTGGTGCTGCAATCGCAGTCCGGCGAGAAGATCGGCCCGGATGCGCTGAACCAGATTCACGTCAAGACCACCGATGGCGGGCAGGTGCGTCTGTCCAGCCTGGCGCATGTCGAGGAGCGTCAGGCGCAACTGGCGATCACCCACATCGGCCAGTTCCCGGCGGTGATGATGTCATTCAACCTGGCGCCCGGCGTGGCGCTGGGGCATGCGGTGCAGATCATCGATCAGGTGCAGAAAGACATCGGCATGCCGATTGGCGTGCAGACCCAGTTCCAGGGCGCGGCCGAAGCGTTCCAGGCGTCGCTGTCGAGCACCTTGCTGCTGATTCTGGCGGCGGTGGTGACCATGTACATCGTGCTCGGCGTGCTCTACGAGAGTTACATTCACCCGATCACCATTCTCTCGACCTTGCCCTCGGCGGCGGTCGGCGCCTTGCTGGCGTTGCTGTTGAGCGGCAATGACCTGGGGATGATCGCGATCATCGGCATCATCCTGCTGATCGGTATCGTGAAAAAGAACGCGATCATGATGATCGACTTCGCCCTCGAGGCTGAACGTAATCAGGGCATGGACCCGCAAACCGCGATCTATCAGGCAGCGCTGCTGCGCTTCCGGCCGATTCTGATGACCACCCTGGCTGCGTTGTTCGGCGCGGTGCCGCTGATGCTGGCCACCGGTTCCGGCGCGGAGTTGCGCCAGCCTTTGGGTCTGGTGATGGTCGGTGGCTTGCTGGTGAGTCAGGTGCTGACGCTGTTCACCACCCCCGTCATTTACTTGTACTTCGACCGCCTCGGGCGGCGCTGGGGCCGTAAGGCCGAGTCCGTGGACCCGGTAGAGCAGCCATGAACCTGTCTGGACCTTTCATCAAGCGCCCGGTCGCGACGATGTTGCTGAGCCTGGCGATCATGTTGCTGGGCGGCGTGAGCTTCGGTCTGTTGCCGGTGGCGCCGTTGCCGCAGATGGATTTCCCGGTGATCGTGGTTCAGGCCAGTTTGCCCGGCGCGAGCCCGGAGGTCATGGCCTCGACCGTGGCCACGCCGCTGGAGCGTTCCTTCGGCGCCATCGCCGGGGTCAACACCATGAGCAGCCGTTCCAGCCAGGGCTCGACCCGGGTGATTTTGCAGTTCGACCTGGACCGCGACATCAACGGCGCGGCGCGGGAAGTGCAGGCGGCAATCAACGCCTCGCGCAACTTGCTGCCCAGCGGCATGCGCAGCATGCCGACCTACAAGAAGGTCAACCCGTCCCAGGCACCGATCATGGTGCTGTCGCTGACCTCGGATGTACTGGAAAAAGGCCAGCTCTACGATTTGGCCTCGACCATTCTGTCCCAAAGCCTGTCCCAGGTGCAGGGCGTGGGTGAAGTGCAGATCGGTGGCAGCTCGTTGCCGGCGGTGCGCATCGAACTCGAACCTCAGGCGCTCAACCAGTACGGCGTGGCGCTGGACGATGTGCGCACCACCATCGCCAACGCCAACGTGCGCCGGCCCAAGGGGTCGGTCGAAGACGGCCAGCGGCTGTGGCAGGTCCAGGCCAACGATCAGCTGGAAAAGGCCAAGGATTACGAGTCGCTGATCATTCACTACGCGGACGGCGCGGCCCTGCGCCTGAAGGATGTGGCCAAGGTCAGCGACGGCGTCGAGGACCGCTATAACAGCGGGTTCTTCAACGATGACGCGGCGGTGTTGTTGGTGATCAACCGCCAGGCCGGCGCCAACATCATCGAGACGGTCAACGAAATCAAGGCGCAGTTGCCGGCGTTGCAGGCCGTGCTGCCGGCCAGCGTCAAGCTGAACCTGGCGATGGACCGTTCGCCGGTGATCAAGGCCACCCTGCATGAAGCGGAAATGACCCTGCTGATCGCCGTGGCGCTGGTGATTCTGGTGGTGTTCCTGTTCCTTGGTAACTTCCGTGCCTCGCTGATTCCGACCCTGGCGGTGCCGGTGTCGCTGGTGGGCACGTTTGCGGTGATGTACCTCTACGGGTTCTCCCTGAACAACCTGTCGCTGATGGCGCTGATCCTGGCCACCGGGCTGGTGGTGGATGACGCCATCGTGGTGCTGGAGAACATTTCCCGGCACATCGACAAGGGCGTGCCGCCGATGAAGGCCGCGTACCTCGGGGCCCAGGAAGTCGGCTTCACCCTGCTGTCGATGAACGTCTCGCTGGTGGCGGTGTTCCTGTCGATCCTGTTCATGGGCGGGATCATCGAAAGCCTGTTCCGCGAGTTTTCCATCACCCTGGCGGCGGCCATCGTGGTGTCGTTGCTGGTGTCGCTGACGCTGACACCGATGCTCTGCGCCCGCTGGCTCAAGCCGCACACGCCGGGTCAGGAAAACCGCCTGCAACGCTGGAGCCAGCGGACCAACGAGTGGATGGTCGGCAAATACGCCACCAGCCTTGATTGGGTGCTGCGTCACCGTCGGCTGACCTTGCTCAGCCTGTTCGTGACAATTGGCGTCAATATCGCGCTGTATGTTGTTGTTCCTAAAACCTTCCTGCCCCAGCAAGACACCGGCCAGTTGATCGGTTTCGTGCGCGGCGACGATGGGCTGTCGTTCAGCGTGATGCAGCCGAAGATGGAAATCTTCCGCCGCGCCGTGCTCAAGGACGAAGCGGTGCAAAGTGTCGCCGGGTTCATCGGTGGCAACAACGGCACCAACAACGCCTTCATGCTGGTACGGCTCAAGCCGATCAAGGAACGCAACCTGTCCGCCCAGAAAGTCATCGAGCGCCTGCGCAAGGAAATGCCCAAGGTGCCCGGTGCACAGTTGATGCTGATGGCGGATCAGGACCTGCAATTTGGCGGCGGCCGTGAACAGACCACCTCGCAGTATTCCTACATTCTGCAAAGCGGCGATCTCGGTGCGTTGCGCGAGTGGTATCCGAAAGTCGTCGTCGCCCTCAAGGCGCTGCCGGAGCTGACGGCGATTGATGCGCGCGAAGGCCGTGGCGCCCAGCAAGTGACGTTGATTGTCGATCGCGATCAGGCCAAGCGTCTGGGCGTCGACATGGACATGGTCACGGCAGTGCTGAACAACGCCTACAGCCAGCGGCAGATTTCGACGATCTACGACAGCCTCAACCAGTATCAGGTGGTGATGGAGGTCAATCCGAAATACGCTCAGGACCCGATTACCCTGAATCAGGTCAAAGTCATCACGGCTGACGGCGCGCGGATTCCGTTGTCGACCATCGCCCATTACGAAAACAGCCTGGAAGACGACCGGGTCAGCCACGAAGGCCAGTTCGCTTCGGAAAGCATTGCTTTTGACATGGCCGAAGGCGTGACGGTGGAGCAGGGCAGCGCCGCCATCGAGCGGGCGATTGCCAAGGTGGGTCTGCCGGAGGATGTGATCGCGAAAATGGCCGGCACCGCTGACGCCTTTGCCGCCGCCCAGAAAAGCCAGCCATGGATGATTCTCGGCGCGCTGGTGGCGGTCTATCTGGTGTTGGGTGTGTTGTATGAAAGCTACATTCATCCGCTGACCATTCTCTCGACCTTGCCGTCGGCCGGGGTCGGCGCGCTGCTGTCGATCTATGTGCTGGGCGGTGAGTTCAGCCTGATCTCCTTGCTCGGGCTGTTTCTGCTGATCGGCGTGGTGAAGAAAAACGCCATTTTGATGATCGACCTGGCGCTGCAACTGGAGCGGCACCAAGGCCTGGAACCGTTGGAGTCGATCCGCAGCGCTTGTTTGCAACGTTTGCGGCCGATTCTGATGACCACCCTGGCAGCAATCCTCGGCGCCTTGCCGTTGTTGCTGAGCCGGGCCGAAGGGGCGGAAATGCGTCAGCCGCTGGGCCTGACCATCATCGGCGGGCTGGTCTTCAGCCAGGTGCTGACTCTTTACACCACCCCGGTGGTTTACCTCTATCTCGACAAACTGCGCCATCGCTTCAACCATTGGCGTGGGGTGCGTACCGATGCTGCTCTGGAAACTCCGCTATGACTGACCGTTCGCTTCTCAACCTGGCTGCACCGCTGATCACGGCCCGAGGCTCGCGTTTGCTGAGCCTGTCGCTGTGCGTGGCGATGCTCAGCGCCTGCGCCATCGGCCCGGATTACCAGCGCCCGCAAGCCGCCGCACCTGCGCAGTACAAAGAGGCGGCCGGCTGGCGTCAGGCCAACCCCAGCGATTCGTTGGCGCGCGGTGCCTGGTGGGAGCTGTATGGCGATCAGCAGCTCAACGGTCTGATTGAAAAACTCAACAGCGCCAACCAGACCGTCGCCCAGTCCGAAGCCCAGTACCGCCAGGCCCAGGCCCTGGTGCGCAGCGCCCGGGGGGCATTTTTCCCGACGGTGGACCTGACCGTCAGCAAGAACCGCTCCAGCCAGGGCACCGGCAGCAGCAGTTCCAGCCTGAGCAGTTCCTCCAGCGGCATCCGTGACACTTACTCGGCACAGGCCGGGGTCAGTTGGGAAGCTGATATCTGGGGCAAATTGCGCCGAGGCCTGGAAGCCGACACGGCCAACGCCGAGGCGAGCTTTGCCGACCTGGCAGCGATGCGCCTGAGCCAGCAATCGGAGCTGGTGCAGAACTACCTGCAACTTCGGGTGATCGACGAACAGAAACGCCTGCTGGAATCGACAGTCGAGGCCTATCAGCGTTCGCTGAAAATGACCGAGAACCAGTACCGCGCCGGTGTCTCCGGCAAGGATGCGGTGGCTCAGGCCACCACTCAGCTCAAAACCACTCAGGCGGAGAGGGTCGACCTGATCTGGCAGCGCGCGCAGTTCGAGAACGCCATTGCCGTGCTGATCGGCCTGCCGCCCGCTGAATTCAGCCTGGCCGAAACCCGGGACATCCCGGCATTGCCGCAGGTGCCGCTGAGCCTGCCTTCGCAGTTGCTGGAACGCCGCCCGGACATTGCCGCCGCCGAACGCTCGGTGATGGCCGCCAACGCCAACATCGGCGTGGCGAAGGCTGCCTATTACCCGGACCTGACCCTGAGCATGAACGGCGGTTATAGCAGCAGCACCTACGCCAACTGGATCAGCCTGCCGAACCGCTTCTGGTCGGTCGGCCCGCAACTGGCCATGACCCTGTTCGACGGCGGCCAGCGCTCGGCGGAAGTCGACCGCAGCGAAGCGGCCTACGACGAGACTGTCGCCAAATACCGCCAGACCGTGCTCGATGGCTTTCGCGAGGTAGAAAATTACCTGGTGCAGCTCAAGGTGCTGGAAGACGAAGCCGTCGTGCGCCAGGAAGCACTGGATGCGGCGCGCGAGTCCCTTCGCTTGACCCGGAATCAGTACAAGGCCGGGTTGATCGCTTATCTGGACGTGGTGGTGGTTCAGGCCACGGCGTTGAGTAACGAGCGTAATGTACTGAGCTTGTTGCAGAGCCGCTTGATCGCCAGCGTGCAGTTGATTGCCGCGCTGGGAGGCGGGTGGGACGGGCAGCTTCAAGTGAGCGACAAGCAATAACCCTACTCTGTGGCGGGCTTGCCCTGATACCAGCCAGTCAAGGTGCAAAACCTGTGGGAGCGGGCTTGACTTGCCGGCCCCTGTCGTCATTGCGACCCTGTGCAACGATTACACAAACGTTTCATCGACTTGATGGCCTTTTGATTACTTTGTGAGTGCGTTCATCCGCGGAATCAGTACAATCTCCGACTTTGCTCCCCGAGAACGGATGCGGGGGCGTTGCGAGAAGTCCCATGCTCATCGGTAGCTATTCCCTTACATTAGTTTTCATATCGCTCTGCGTGGCGATACTGGCCTCTTATACTGCGCTCGACCTCACCGGCCGCATCGCCACGGCCACGGGCCGAGCCGTGCATCTATGGACGGCGGGCGGCGCTTTTGCGATGGGCATCGGCGTGTGGTCGATGCATTTCATCGGCATGCTCGCCTTCACATTGCCAATCGATCTGGGTTACGACGCCACCCTGACGGCGCTGTCGCTGTTGATCGCAGTCCTGTCCAGCGGCTTTGCCCTGTGGCTGGTCAGTCAGCCACGACTGCCAGCCTGGCAACTGGCGTTCGGCGCACTGGTCATGGGCGCTGGCATCAGTGCCATGCATTACACCGGCATGGCCGCCATGCTCATGCAGCCGGGCATCGATTACGACCCCGCCCTGTTTAGTGCATCGCTGCTGATTGCCGTCGGCGCGTCGGGCGCGGCGTTATGGATCGCGTTCCGCCTGCGTCGGCACGCACCGTATGTTCGCTTGATCCGTGGCGGTGCCGCGATCATCATGGGCATCGCCATCGTCGGCATGCACTACACCGGCATGGCCGCGGCGCGCTTTGCCGACGGCAGTTTCTGTGGCGCGGCCATCCGTGGCTTGAACGGCAAGGGTCTGGACAGCCTGGTGCTGATCACCACTCTGGCGGTATTGAGCATCGCCTTGCTGACCTCGATCCTCGATGCGCGCCTGGAGGCTCGCACCGCTGACCTCGCTCGCTCGCTGACAGAGGCCAACCGCGAACTCACTCAACTGGCCCTGCACGACACCCTGACCGGTTTGCCCAACCGCATGCTGCTCGCCGACCGTATCGATCAGGCCATGTCGAAAGTGCAGGATCAGGGTGGCTGTTTTGCGCTGATGTTCATTGATCTGGATGGCTTCAAACCGGTCAACGATGCGTTCGGCCATCACATGGGCGACCAGCTGTTGCGCGAAGTTGCACTGCGCCTGCGTGAAGACTTGCGTAGCCAGGACACCCTGGCGCGGATCGGCGGCGACGAATTCGTGCTGCTGGTGCGCCTGAATGAGCCGAACGATGCGCTGAACCTCGCCGCACGCCAGGTCGGGTTGATCGCGCGGTCGTTCCGGGTGACCGAACATGACTTGCAGATTTCGGCCAGCGTCGGCATCGCCCTGTATCCGGGCAACGGCCAGAGCGCTCAGGAACTGTTGATGAACGCCGACGCGGCGATGTATCACGCCAAGGGCGGCGGTAAAAACGGCTACAGCTTCTTCGACGCCTCGATGAACAGCAACGCCCGCAAGCAATTGCAGCTGCTGCAGGATCTGCGCGCGGCGCTGGAGCACGGGCAGTTCTGCCTGCATTATCAGCCCAAGTTCGATGCCGCCAACGGTCGCCCTGTCGGTGCCGAGGCGTTGCTGCGCTGGATGCACCCGACCGAGGGCATGCTGCTGCCGGACACGTTCATCGACCTGGCGGAAAAGACCGGGCTGATCATTGCGATTGGCGAGTGGGTGCTCAATGAAGCCTGCCGTCAGATGCGCGAGTGGTACGTGCTCGGCTACACCGACTGGCGCATCGCGGTGAACCTGTCGTCCTTGCAGTTCTGCCACGCAGGGCTGGTCCAGAGCGTTGCCAAAGCCTTGGCGACTCATCATTTGCCAGCCAACAGCCTGACCCTGGAAATCACCGAAACCACCGCCATGAACGATGCCGATGCGAGCATGACGGTGCTGCAGGAACTCTCGGAAATGGGCGTCGACCTGTCCATCGATGACTTCGGTACCGGCTATTCGAGTTTGATGTACCTCAAGCGTTTGCCGGCCAATGAGCTGAAGATCGACCGGGGATTCGTCCGCGATCTGGAGCACGACAGCGACGACGCGGCTATCGTCTCGGCCATCGTCGCCCTTGGTCAGGCGCTGGGCTTGCGAATCGTGGCCGAAGGGGTGGAAACCGATGTCCAGCAAGACTTCCTGACTCAGCTGGGCTGCGACTCGTTGCAGGGGTACCTGCTCGGGCACCCGCTGCCGGCCGATCGCTTCATGATCGACATTCACCGCGGGGAGCAATTGACTACCAGCTGATGGCCCCCCGTGGTGAGGGGGCAGCCCCCTCGCCACAGGGTTGACGCAGGCCCATGCAAAACCCGCCGATGGCGGTTATCCTTGGCCCCGACTGCTTACGCTTCAAATGGGGGAAAGCCAGCATGGACAAAGTCATCGTCATCACCGGCGCCAGCCGCGGAATCGGCGCCGCCACGGCCCTGTTGGCCGCAGAGCTTGGCTATCGGATCTGTATCAACTATCAGTCCGACGAACAGGCGGCACAACGTGTGCTCGAGCAAGTACGTGCGCTCGGCGCCCAAGCCATCGCGGTGCGCGCCGACGTCAGCATCGAAGACGAAGTGATCGGACTGTTTCACCGGGTGGACACCGAGCTGGGCCGCGTCACCGCACTGGTCAACAACGCCGGCACCGTCGGGCAAAAGTCGCGGATCGACGAAATGTCTGAGTTCCGTATTCTGAAAATCCTCAAAACCAACGTCCTGGCACCGATCCTCTGTGCCAAACACGCGATTTTGCGCATGTCGCCCAAACACGGCGGGCAGGGCGGCAGCATCGTTAACGTATCGTCGGTCGCTGCTCGCTTGGGAGCGCCCAGCGAATACGTCGACTACGCCGCGTCCAAAGGCGCGCTGGACACCTTCACCATCGGCCTGTCCAAGGAAGTGGCGGGCGAGGGGATTCGCGTCAACGCCGTGCGCCCAGGTTACATCTACACCGATTTCCATGCCTTGAGCGGTGATCCGGACCGGGTCAGCAAGCTTGAGTCGGCAATACCAATGGCGCGCGGTGGGCGGCCGGATGAAGTGGCGGAGGCGATTGTGTGGTTGTTGTCGGATAAAGCGTCGTATGCGACCGGGACTTTCGTCGACCTCGGTGGTGGGCGTTAATCGTTAAGATGCTTTGTTGTCTGATCTGGCCTCTTCGCGAGCAAGCCCGCTCCCACAGGGGGCGTTGGTGAACACATCATTTGTGAACACCACCGACCCCCTGTGGGAGCGGGCTCGCGAAGGCGATAGCTCAGACGCCATTGAGCCTTTAGAACGACCGCACAATCCTCCCCAACGTCTCCATTGCCTTTTCCGAATCCTCAGTCCACGGGCTGCCGTAATTCAACCGAATACAATTCCTGAACCGCTGGGTCGGTGAAAAGATCGGCCCTGGGGCAATGCTGATCCCTTGCGCCAATGCCATCTGGAACAACTTCAGCGAATCCATCTGCGGTGGCAGCTCCAGCCACAGGAAGTAGCCGCCGGCCGGTTGGCTGACGCGGGTTTGGGCCGGGAAGTAGCGGGCGATGGCGGCGAGCATGGCGCTTTGCTGTTCTTCCAGGGCGTAGCGCAGTTTGCGCAGGTGTCGGTCGTAGCCGCCGTGTTGCAGGTAATCGGCGATGGCCGCCTGGGCGGGCATCGAGGCGCAGAGTGAGGTCATGAGTTTCAGGCGTTCGATCTTCTGCGCATAGCGCCCGGCGGCGACCCAGCCGATGCGGTAACCGGGGGCCAGGCTCTTGGCGAACGAACCGCAGTGCATCACCAGCCCTTCGGTATCGAAAGCCTTGGCCGGTTTTGGCGCCTGTTGGCCGTAATAGAGTTCGGCGTAAACGTCATCCTCGATCAGCGGCACCTGATGGCTGCGCAGCAGCTCCACCAGTTCCTGCTTCTTCGCCTCGGGCATGGTCGCGCCCATGGGGTTCTGGAAACTGGTCATGCACCAGCAGGCCTTGATCGGATGCCGTTCCAGGGTTTGCGCCAATACGCCGAGGTCAATGCCGTCTCGCGGGTGGACGGGAATTTCCACGGCTTTGAGCTTCAACCGTTCCAGCACTTGCAGGCTGGCGTAAAACGCCGGGGCTTCGATGGCCACCAGATCGCCAGGCTCCGTCACGGCTTGCAGGCACAGGTTCAGTGCTTCCAGCGCACCGTTGGTGATCAGCAGTTCTTCCATCGGCAGCATCAGCCCGCCGACCATGTAGCGCAGGGCGATTTGTCGGCGCAACTGCGGGTTGCCCGGTGACATGTCGGTGACCACCATGCGCGGGTCCATCTCCCGGGCGGCACTGGCCAGTGAGCGGGACAACCGTTGCAGCGGGAACAGCGTGGGGCTGGGGAAGGCCGAGCCGAAGGGCACGGTGGTCGGGTCCTTGATCGAGTCCAGCACCGAGAACACGAGCTCGCTGACGTCGACTTCGGTGGACTCGTTGACCTGGCTGCTGATCACCGGCTCCGAGAACGGGCTCGGTGCATGCGCATTGACGAAGTAGCCGGAACGCGGCCGGGCGCGGATAAGGCCGCGACGTTCGAGCAGGTAATAGGCCTGGAACACCGTGGACGGGCTGACGCCGTAGGTCTGACTGGCGTAGCGCACCGACGGCACCCGCTGGCCGGGGCCGAGAACGCCGGAGCGGATCAGTTCAGCGATGTCGTCGGCGAATTTTTCGTAGCGTTTCATCGAAGGCCCGGTTTGAAGTTATTCAAGTTTGTGCACTGTTGTGGCGAGGGAGCTTGCTCCCGCTCGGCTGCGTAGCAGTCGTAAAATTTTGGGGGCGCTTCGCACCCCAGCGGGAGCAAGCTCCCTCGCCACAGGGGACCGCATCTGACAAAGGACTGCATCTTAAAGGCTCAACGGTTCATCGGTGCAACAAACCGGCTGTTGGCCACGCTGTAGATGTCCGGCTCATCGCTGTCGACAATCTTGAAACTGATCGTCTGTGAGCTGCTGCTCGGCCGTTCCGTGGTCATCGCCACCGATACCGGTACGTCGACGATCTCTCCGGGGGCCAGGCTCAGTTCGGTCTTGCCTTGCAACTGGAAGCCGTCGCCATCGACCAGCGTCAATTGATAATCCTGACGTTGCTGGGTCTTGTTGATGACCTTCAGGCTGTAGATGTTTTCGATCTGGCCTTCACTGTTCTCGCGGAACAGGCCACGGTCTTTGCTCACGTCCAGCGACACCATCGGCCGTTCCACCAGCGCCAGGGCGAGGGCGCCGATCATCACCAGCAGCACCATGGTGTAACCGATCAGCCGCGGGCGCAGCAGGTGGGTCTTGCCACCTTGCAATTGATGCTCCGAGGTGTAGCTGATCAGCCCACGGGCGTAGCCCATTTTGTCCATGATCGAATCGCAGGCATCGATGCAGGCGGCGCAACCGATGCATTCCATCTGCAAGCCGTCGCGGATGTCGATGCCGGTCGGGCAGACCTGCACGCACAATTGGCAGTCGATGCAATCACCCAGTCCGACCTCGGCAGGTTTCACCTCACGTTTGCGTGGGCCACGGTTTTCACCGCGGGCCACGTCGTAGGAAATGGTCAGGGTGTCCTTGTCGAACATCACGCTCTGGAACCGCGCATACGGGCACATGTGCATGCACACCGCTTCGCGCAGCCAACCGGCATTGATGTAAGTGGCCCCGGTGAAGAACAGCACCCAGAACAGGCTGACGCCGCCGATTTGCAAGGTCAGCAGTTCTTCGGCCAAGGGCCGGATCGGCGTGAAGTAGCCGACAAAGGTCAAGCCGGTGAGCAGGCTGATCGCCAGCCACAAGGTGTGTTTGGCCGAGCGGCGGAGCAGTTTGTTCAGGCCCCAGGGAGCGGCTTGCAGCTTGATTCGCTGGTTGCGTTCGCCTTCGGTGATTTTTTCGCACCACATGAAGATCCAGGTCCAGGAGCTCTGCGGGCAGGTGTAGCCGCACCAGACTCTGCCTGCGAACACGGTGATCGCAAACAGACCGAACGCGGCGATGATCAGCAGCGCCGAGAGCAGGATGAAATCCTGTGGCCAGAAGGTCGCGCCGAAGATGTGGAATTTGCTTTCGGAGAGGTCCCAGAGCACCGCCTGGCGACCACCCCAGTTCAGCCACACCGTGCCGAAGAACAGCAGAAACAGAAACCCCGCGCCGCTCATGCGCAGGGTGCGGAACAAACCGGTGAAGCTGCGGGTGTGGATCAGGTTGTCGCTGGACTTGGCCTTTATCTTTGGACGCAAAGACTCATTGCTTTTTATAAATGAGGCAGGCTCAACGGTTCGGACGGGGATTCTATTGCTCATGGTCTTTCGCTCATCAGCCTCCATCAGGCCTGAGCACTATGACCAGCGATCTGTTTGCATAACAGACTCAGCTAACGCAATAAAAAGCGGATCAGATGGATTGCCCGCACCCGCCTGCGACAACTTGATGCACCCGCAAGGGCGGGCTGCAAACGCCTGTGACAGGTGTTTGCGGCGTGTATTGTGCGGGTCAGTCAAATCACCGAATCACTGTCCGTGGCCTTCAAGTGCCGGCGACCGTCCACGGCGCCTGCTACGGTCAATGCATCGGCTTCTGCTTCGGTGATGTAGAAGCGCTGGCCGTCGAGGTCGACCGCCGACATGGATTTTTCCCCGTCGGTGATGATGGTGACATCGGGGCAAAGACGAATTTCTTCGCTGTTCTCGGTGATGAAAAAGCAGGTCTGGTTGTCGATGCGCACGGTCATGGGGGTGTCCCTTTTCTACGGATTCTTAAGGGTTAGGACCCATCTGTCGGTTATCGTTCTGTGCAACCGATTAATGGCGGGCACCCTGCTGTAAAAGGACCGCCCCCGCCCATCGGTTCATGGGTTCACGACCGTCTACAGTGGCAGATGGCGTGAGTCGTGCTTAAGTGGGTTGACCTGTACGCGGGGAATTTGATTCCCCGAAAGACTTGGCAAATCCCTCTGAACTTTTACCGGTGCCTGCGGCTCGGAACTTAAGTGAGTTCATGTCGGGGCAGACCGCTCCGCGTGAACGACGACCAGGCACAAGAGCGTCCTTGGGGCGTAAAGGAGAGATGCTCGATGACTGCTGAAAAACCCACAGAGCTGAGCTACAACCCCCATATACCGCTGTCGCAGGCCTTACTGCTGCCGCGGATCGTGATTGAAAACACCATGCCGACCCTCGATGGCGGGCAATTCGCCGTTAAAGCCGTGGTCGGCCAGGACGTGGTGGTGACCAGCAAGGTATTTGCCGACGGTCACGACAAACTGGCCGTGCGCATTCGCTGGCGTGCCGAGGGCGACGACACCTGGCAGAGCGAGGTGATGGCCGAGTTGGGCAATAACGGCTGGCAGGGCCAGTTCTGTGTCGAGCAGCAGGGCCGCTATGCGTTCTGTCTCGAAGCCTGGATCGATCAGTACGCCAGCTTTTGTTATGAGCTGGAAAAAAAGCACGTTGCTGGCGTCTCGGTCAGCCTGGAGTTGCAGGAAGGGCGCACTCACGTCCAGCAGGCGGCCGAACGCAGCGACGGCCAACTCAGCGAACGACTGGCGGCGTTGCACCATGAGCTGTCCAGTCTGCTCGAAACCGAGCAGGTCGCCTTGTTTCTGCACCAACACAGCGCGGACTTGATGGCCCGGGCCGACCATCGTCCCTTCCTGAGCCTGAGCCCTGAATACCCGGTGGACGTGGAGCGGGAGTTGGCGCAGTTCGCCAGTTGGTATGAGTTGTTTCCGCGCTCGATCACCAATGACCCGGCCCGTCACGGCACCTTCAACGATGTGCATGCGCGGCTGGCGATGATCCAGGACATGGGCTTCGACGTGCTGTACTTCACGCCGATTCACCCGATCGGCCGCAGCTACCGCAAAGGCCCGAACAATTCGTTGACCGCCGGCCCTGACGATCCGGGCAGCCCTTACGCCATCGGCAGCGAAGAGGGCGGGCATGAGGCGATTCACTCGGAACTGGGCAGCCGCGAGGACTTTCGCCGGCTGGTCGCGGCCGCCGCCGAGCATGGGCTGGAAGTGGCCCTCGACTTTGCGATTCAGTGTTCCCAGGATCACCCGTGGCTCAAACAACATCCGGGCTGGTTCAACTGGCGGCCGGACGGCACGATCAAATACGCCGAGAACCCGCCGAAGAAATACCAGGACATCGTCAACGTCGATTTCTATGCCGTGGACGCGATTCCCAGCCTGTGGACCGAGTTGCGGGACATCGTGGTGGGCTGGGTCGAGGAGGGCGTGAAGCTGTTTCGCGTCGACAACCCTCACACCAAACCGTTGCCGTTCTGGCAGTGGCTGATCGCCGATGTGCGAGCGCTGTACCCCGAGGTGATCTTCCTGGCCGAAGCCTTTACCACGCCGGCGATGATGGCGCGTTTGGGCAAGGTCGGTTACTCCCAGAGCTACACCTATTTCACCTGGCGCAACACCAAGACCGAGCTGGCGACCTATTTCACCGAACTCAACGAGTCGCCATGGCGGGAATGCTACCGGCCGAATTTTTTCGTCAACACGCCAGACATCAACCCGGCGTTCCTGCATGAGTCCGGGCGTGCCGGCTTTCTGATTCGTGCCGCGCTGGCGACCATGGGCTCCGGGCTGTGGGGCATGTATTCGGGTTTCGAACTGTGTGAAGCGGCGCCGGTGCCAGGGCGGGAGGAGTACCTCAATTCCGAGAAGTACGAAATCCGCCCACGGGATTACAACGCGCCGGGCAACATCATTGCCGAAATCGCCCAGCTCAACCGTATCCGTCGGCAGAACCCGGCGTTGCACACGCACCTGGGCCTGAAGGTCTACAACGCCTGGAACGACAACATTCTGTACTTCGGCAAACGCAGCGTTGATGGCAGCAATTTCATTCTGGTGGCCGTCAGCCTCGATCCGCACAACGCCCAGGAAGCGAATTTCGAATTGCCGCTGTGGGAAATGGGCCTGCCTGACGACGCCAGCACCCAGGGTGAAGACTTGATGAGCGGCCATCGCTGGACCTGGCACGGTAAGTACCAGTTCATGCGGATCGAACCGTGGCATCTGCCGTTCGGGATTTGGAGGATTACCGCACCGTCATGATCGTTCCCACGCAGAGCGTGGGAACGATCTCGGCCAAGGCGTTCTCTAGTATTAACAGGAGTTTCAAATGGCGAAGAAACCCAGGTCAGCCACCTTCATCAAGGACCCGCTCTGGTACAAGGATGCGGTGATCTACCAGGTTCACGTTAAGTCTTTTTTCGACTCCAACAATGACGGGATCGGCGACTTTCCCGGCCTTATCGCCAAACTCGATTACATCGCCGATCTGGGCGTCAACACCATCTGGCTGTTGCCGTTCTACCCCTCGCCACGACGTGACGACGGCTACGACATCGCCGAATACCGTGGCGTGCACGCTGACTACGGCACGATGGCCGATGCCAAACGCTTCATTTCCGAGGCCCACAAACGCGGTCTGCGGGTGATTACCGAACTGGTCATCAACCACACCTCGGACCAGCACGCGTGGTTCCAGCGCGCGCGCAAGGCCAAGCCCGGTTCGGCGGCCCGCGACTTCTACGTCTGGTCCGATGACGACCAGAAATACGACGGCACCCGCATCATCTTTCTCGACACCGAAAAGTCCAACTGGACCTGGGACCCGGTGGCCGGTCAGTACTTCTGGCACCGTTTCTATTCCCACCAGCCAGACCTGAACTTCGACAACCCGCAGGTCATGAAAGCGGTGCTGTCGGTGATGCGTTACTGGCTCGACATGGGCATCGACGGTCTGCGCCTGGATGCGATCCCGTACCTGATCGAGCGCGACGGCACCCACAACGAAAACCTCCCCGAGACCCACGATGTCCTCAAGCAGATCCGTGCCGAGATCGACGCAAACTATCCCGACCGCATGTTGCTGGCCGAGGCCAATCAGTGGCCGGAAGACACTCAGCTGTACTTTGGCAACACCGATGCCAGCGGCCAGAACGGCGACGAATGCCACATGGCCTTTCACTTCCCGTTGATGCCGCGCATGTACATGGCGTTGGCCCAGGAAGACCGCTTCCCGATCACTGACATTCTGCGTCAGACCCCGGAAATCCCCGCCAACTGCCAGTGGGCGATTTTCCTGCGCAACCACGATGAGCTGACCCTGGAAATGGTCACCGACCGGGAGCGCGATTACCTGTGGAATTACTACGCGGCCGACCGTCGGGCGCGGATCAACCTGGGGATTCGCCGGCGTCTGGCGCCGTTGATGGAGCGCGATCGTCGCCGCGTGGAATTGCTCAACAGCCTGCTGCTGTCGATGCCCGGCACGCCGACCCTGTATTACGGTGATGAAATCGGCATGGGCGACAACATCTACCTCGGCGACCGCGACGGTGTGCGCACACCGATGCAGTGGTCGATCGACCGTAACGGTGGGTTCTCCCGCGCCGACCCGGCCAGCCTGGTGCTGCCGCCGATCATGGACCCGCAATACGGCTACCTGTCGGTCAACGTCGAAACCCAGGCCGGCGACCCTCATTCATTGTTGAACTGGACCCGGCGCATGCTCGCGGTGCGCAAGCAGTCCAAGGCCTTCGGTCGCGGGACGTTGAAGATGCTCTCGCCGAGCAATCGACGGATTCTGGCTTATACCCGCGAATTCACCGGTCCGGACGGCAAACACGAGATTATTTTGTGCGTGGCCAACGTGTCCCGCAGCGCGCAAGCGGCGGAACTGGATCTGTCGGCATACGTCGGCATGGTTCCGGTGGAGATGCTCGGCGGCAATGCATTCCCGCCGATCGGCCAGTTGAATTTCCTGCTGACGCTGGCGCCTTACGGCTTCTATTGGTTCGGGCTTGCGGCGGAAAACCAGATGCCGAGTTGGCACGTGGAGCCAGCGCAAAGCCTGCCGGACTTCACCACCCTGGTGCTGAAGAAACGCATGGAAGAGCTGCTCGAAGCGCCGTCCCGCCACACGCTGGAGCAGAGCATTCTGCCGAACTGGTTGCAGAACCGTCGCTGGTTCGCTGGCAAGGACGGCACCATTGATAGCGTCAACCTCGCCTACGGCGTGCGCTTCGGCGACCCGCAGCATCCGGTGTTGTTGGGTGAAATCGACGTCACCAGCGGCGGTCAGACCAGCCGCTATCAGTTGCCATTCGGTTTTATCTCCGAGGAGCAGGTCGGCGCGGCGTTGCCGCAGCAATTGGCGCTGGCCAGGGTCCGGCGCGGTCGGCAGGTCGGCTTGATCACCGACGCCTTCAGCCTCGACAGCTTTGTTCATGCGGTGTTGCAGGGCATGCAGGCCGGCACGGTGTTGCCGTCTGATGGCGGCGAGATCCGTTTCGAACCTACCGAAGAGTTGGCCAGACTGGGCCTGAGCGCCGAGTCGCAGGTGCGTTACCTGTCCGCCGAGCAATCCAACAGTTCGGTGGTGATCGGCGGCAGTCTGGTGCTGAAACTGATCCGCAAGGTCGCGTCAGGCGTGCACCCGGAACTGGAAATGAGCGCCTACCTGACCCACGCCGGTTTTGCCAATATTTCGCCGCTGCTGGGGGCGGTGATACGTCGCGATGCGGCGGGCGAGGACACGCTGTTGATGATTGCCCAAGGCTATTTGAGTAATCAGGGCGATGCGTGGGAATGGACGCAGAACAACCTCGAACGGGCGCTTCGCGACGAACTCGCCAATGCCGTGTCCGAGCAGGAGCAGCACTACAACGCCCTCGGCGAACTGAAGGATTTCGCCGGCATGCTTGGCCAGCGCCTGGGGGAAATGCATCAGGTGTTGGCGGCCCCGAGTGCCGACCCGGATTTTGCGCCACAGGTCACTACCCAGAAAGATGCCCTGGCCTCGGCCAAGGATGTGACGGCGCAATTGGAGCACGCGCTGAAGTTGCTCAAGCAGCATCAAACCGAACTGAACGCGGTGGACCAGGCATTGGTCGGTCGATTGCTGGATAACAAAAAAGCCATCCTCAGTCATGTTCAGGAACTGGGGAAAAAGGCGGCTGGCGGATTGCGCATTCGCGTCCATGGCGACTTGCATTTGGGGCAGGTGCTGGTGATCAAGGGTGATGCCTACCTGATCGATTTTGAGGGTGAACCGGCGCGACCGCTGCATGAACGCCGGGGCAAACACAGCCCTTATAAAGATGTCAGCGGCGTGTTGCGCTCCTTCGATTACGCCGCGGCGATGATGATCAATGTGCAGAATGTCGACAACACCCCCGACGCCCGGATGGCGCGTCAACGCGTCGCCGAGCGTTATTTGAAAGAGGCGCGACAATCATTTGTCGACGCTTATCGGCTGGCGGCAGCTAGTCTTGCTCATGCATGGCAAGATCCTGAAGGCGAGGACGCTGCGCTGGCGTTGTTCGGTCTGGAGAAGGCGGCGTATGAGGTGGCCTATGAGGCTGAAAATCGCCCCACTTGGCTGCCCGTGCCGTTGCACGGTTTATATGGACTATTGAGTGGGCTTAAACCCTTTTCCGATCTTGGTGGAGAGTAGTCATGAGTTTCTCGAACAAGGAACAGGGTCACGCTAAAGAGGCAATGTTGCCCAGGGCGCGGGACATCGACGCACTGGTGCGTGCCGAACATCACGATCCTTTTGCAATACTCGGCCCCCATGGCGATGGCGATGGCGGGCAATTCATTCGCGCTTATCTGCCGGACGCGTTAAGCGTGCAGGTGTTGGCCAAGGACTCCGGGGAAGAGCTCGGCCATCTTGAGGCGATCCAGACACCGGGGCTGTTTGTCGGCCACTTCGATCGGGCGCAACCTTATCTGCTGCGTACCCGTTGGGCCGGCGGCGAACAAACGTCAGAAGATCCTTACAGCTTCGGCCCGTTGCTCGGCGAGATGGACTTGTACCTGTTCGCCGAGGGTAATCACCGTGATCTGAGTGGTTGCCTTGGCGCGCAGATGAAGACGGTCGATGGAGTGGATGGCGTGCGGTTCTCCGTATGGGCGCCGAACGCCAAACGGGTGTCGGTGGTTGGTGACTTCAACAACTGGGACGGTCGCCGGCACCCGATGCGGCTGCGCCATCCTACCGGTGTCTGGGAACTGTTCATCCCGCGCCTGCAAGCGGGGGAGGCCTACAAATACGAAATCCTCGGTACTCACGGCATTCTGCCGCTCAAGGCCGATCCGATGGCCCTCGCCACCACGCTGCCGCCGGACACCGCGTCGAAAGTCGCCTCACCGCTGAAAGTCGACTGGCGGGACCAGGCCTGGATGCAGTCACGGGGCGAGCGTCAGCGAACCAGCGCACCGTTGTCGATCTACGAGTTGCACGCCGGTTCCTGGCAATGCGAGCTGGATGACCTGGGCGAAGTCGCCCGTCAGTACACCTGGCCCGAGTTGGCCGAGCGGCTGATTCCTTATGTGAAGGAGCTGGGTTTTACCCACATCGAGCTGATGCCGATCATGGAACATCCGTTCGGTGGCTCATGGGGTTATCAACTGCTGTCGCAATTCGCCCCGAGCGCCCGTTACGGCTCGCCGGATGAGTTCGCTGCCTTCGTCAACGCCTGTCACCAGGCCGAGATCGGCGTGATCCTCGATTGGGTGCCGGCGCATTTCCCCACCGATACCCACGGCCTTGCACAGTTCGACGGCACTGCGTTGTATGAGTACGGCAACCCGATGGAGGGTTTTCACCAGGACTGGGACACGCTGATCTACAACCTGGGCCGCACCGAGGTGCACGGTTATATGCTGGCGTCGGCGTTGCACTGGCTCAAGCACTTCCACGTCGATGGCCTGCGGGTCGACGCGGTGGCGTCGATGCTGTACCGCGATTACTCGCGCAAGGCCGGCGAGTGGGTGCCCAACCGTCACGGCGGTCGGGAAAACCTGGAAGCCATCGATTTCGTCCGCCATCTCAACGATGTAGTGGCCCTGGAAGCACCGGGCGCGCTGGTGATTGCCGAAGAGTCCACCGCGTGGCCGGGTGTCAGCCAGAGCACGCAACAGGGCGGACTGGGTTTTGCCTATAAGTGGAACATGGGCTGGATGCACGATTCGCTGCATTACATTCAGCAAGATCCGGTATACCGCGCCCATCATCACAACGAGCTGAGTTTCGGCCTGGTGTATGCCTGGTCCGAGCGTTTCATCCTGCCGATTTCCCATGACGAAGTGGTTCACGGCAAGCACTCGCTGATCGACAAGATGCCCGGCGATCGCTGGCAGAAGTTTGCCAACCTGCGGGCTTATCTGAGTTTCATGTGGACGCATCCTGGCAAGAAACTGTTGTTCATGGGCTGCGAATTCGGCCAGTGGCGTGAGTGGAATCACGATCAGCAACTGGACTGGTATTTACTGCAATACCCGGAACACCAGGGGGTGCGCAAACTGGTCGGTGACCTGAACCGGCTGTATCGCGAAGAGCCGGCGCTGCACGATCAGGACGATGCCCCGCAAGGCTTCCAGTGGTTGATCGGCGACGATGCGATCAACAGCGTCTACGCCTGGCTGCGCTGGAGCAAGGAGGGCAGGCCGGTGTTGGTGGTGGCCAACTTCACTCCGGTGCCGCGTCAGTCCTACCGCATCGGCGCGCCGTTTGCCGGGCGCTGGGTCGAGTTGATCAACAGCGATGCCGACACTTATGCCGGGTCCAATTATGGAAACGGTGGCGGGGTGTTCACCGAGGAAGAGCCGAGCCATGGGCAGGCCCTTTCGCTGGTGTTGAATTTGCCGCCGTTGGCGGTGTTGATCCTGCGGCCGGAGGGTTGATTTAACACCGCGTCGCTCCTATCGCGAGCAGGCTCGCTCCCACAGAGGAATGCATTTCAAATGTGGGAGCGAGCCTGCTCGCGAAGAGGCCGGTCCGAACAAAGCACGTCTTGAAGGCATACTCTCACCACCGCATCCGCACACCCAGGCTGCCAATCAACCCGTTCAAATCATTGTCATCCACATTGCTGCTGTAATCGGCGCTGACATACAGGCTGACCAAAGGTGTCACTCTGGCCACCAGCCCCAGACCCACGTCCACCGACGAGGAGCTGCGGCTGCTGCTGATTTTGTCGACCTGATCCAGGCTGACGGTGTTGCCGGTGTACACCGTGTGCCACAGGTTGGTCCGCACATAGGGTTCGACCGGCAGGCCGTTGATATCGTAAGTGCCTTTCAAGCGTGCCCCGACCCGTCCGCTCCAGGCGTTCACGTCGCTGGACGAGGCGTTGCCGGAGCCGGCGTACGGCGTATCCAGCGTGATGCGTTGATTGATCAACTGCGCCTGGGGTTCGACCACCCAGTTATCGCTCAGGCCGATGGGGAAGCCCCCTTCCACCGACAATGTCACCGCGCTGCCCTCGGCGGCTTGCCGCGCGCCCTGGTCGTTGCGGCTGTAACCGCTGACCCGGCCACCGCTGGCCGACAAATCTACGTGCCAGCCTTGCGGCCCGGTCAAGCTCCAATAGGCACCAAGGCTTTGGCCTTGAAGGTTGAGCGTGTCATTACCGGGGTCGGCGAGGGCGCGGCTGGTCAGCAGGCCGTTGTCGTTGCCCTGGAATTGAGCGGTGCCGCCGATCAGTCCGACCCGTTGGGTATTGCCGCTGGCGCTTTGCACGGTCAGGAGCGCCGGGCCTTTGAGTTCGCTGGCGCCGGGAATTGTGCCCTGGGCCAGATAATCGGTTTGGGCCTGCCGCGATGTCGCCCCATAGACGTAGTCCCAGGCCGAAGGCGCAGTGTCTTCGATCGTCAGGCGTGAGTTGTGTAAACGGTCGGGATAGGTGGCGAAGCCGAAGGGCAAGGTGAGTGTCGGCGGTTCCTGGTTGTACCAGAGGGTTGTTTCATCCTCGGCGGGCGATGCTCGCACCTCCATGGATGAGCACAGCAGGAATGAACCCGAGACAACGCAAAAAGTAATTTTTATCTCTTGTGGGGTGAATGAAGTTCTCATGGGGGTCTGCCTTGCAATCGCATGCGTATCTCGCTGTGGCGTCTCTCCTACCCCGAATGAGGGGCGACCGAATGGATTGAGGCAAGGTCCGACCCGCCCGTTTTTACGGGTGTCTGGAGGCTTGCCCCTGATGGATTTCCGGGGGTAGTAAGGACTAGCTAAGAAGACCGATGGCGTCACGTCAAGAAAATGGCCGATAAGTGGTATTGCTAATTTTGGTTCTGTAAGTGACTGATTTTTGGCGCAGATCTAAGTTGTTGTTTGTGCGAAAAATCATTCTGAAAGGTGCGCTCCAGACGTGTTAGGTAGTGGGCTATCGGTTGCGCGACGGATCACCCGTGCAAAATTCATGAGCAAGTCCGGCACGTTATTACGGTCATTTTTTCTGTTGGGCGCGGCAATTCCTGGCGCCTGTCGCTTGACGGTGTTACAGGCGCACCTCCACCGCCAGCGGCAAGTGATCCGACAGGTGCGTCCAGGGCTTGTAGCCGAGTATGCGCGGCTCATGACTACTGGCATTGCGCAGGTAGATCCGGTCCAGGCGCAGCAGGGGAAACCGCGCCGGGTAAGTTTTCGCCGGCCGGCCATGGTGGCGTTCGAAGGCTTCATGCAGGTAGTCGCGTCGGGCGAGGGCGGCGTTGCCTTGTAACTGCCAGTCGTTGAAGTCGCCGGCAATGATCACCGGAGCATCGTCAGGCAACGATTCGAGCAACAGGCAGAGCAACTGGAGCTGGAGTTGTCGATGGCTTTCCAGCAGGCTCAGGTGCACGCAAATGGCATGCACCTCGGCATGGCCCGGCACATCCAGCACACAGTGCAGCAACCCGCGCCGCTCGGGGCCAGTGATCGAGACATCGAGGTTACGAAATTCGCGTATCGGGTATTTCGACAGCAGGGCATTGCCGTGGTGGCCGTTGGGATAGACCGCGTTGCGACCGTACGCGAAATCGCTCCACATGCTGTCGGCCAGGAACTCGTATTGCGAGGTTGGTGGCCAGTCGTTGTAACGGGAGGAATGCCGGTCGTGCTCACCGACCACTTCCTGTAGAAACACCAGGTCCGCCGACGTACTGCGTACCGCTTCACGCAATTCCGGGAGGATGAAGCGTCGGTTGAGGGCGGTGAAGCCCTTGTGAGTGTTGACCGTCAGCACTCTGAGTCGATGAATCGCCGGGGGCGTGTTCGATGGCACTGATTCGACGGCTTGGCGTTCGGCATCGCTGGTCACGTTCACTCCTCTGAATCAGGGCTGCTGTATCTATGCGACTGATGCGTGGGCGAGCAGCTCAGCGTGATTTGTGGCAAGGGTGCTTTTGTGGTGAGGGAGCTTGCTCCCGTTCGGCTGCGCAACAGTCGCAATGATTTTGGGGCCGCTTCGCAGCCCGGCGGGAGCAAGCTCCCTCGCCACAAGAAAAATCTTCGAGTCATTCAGACAAACACGATTTCATACGGCAACCGCATGCGCTCCAGAATCACCCGGGGCAACATCGGGGCGATGCCGATCGCCGGTTCGCCGTCGAGTTGGCTGGCGTAGGCGTAGGTGGCGTGGCTTTTGCGCGCGACGGTCCAGGTGTCGAGGCGCACCTTGCGCGCGCGATGCCAGGGGATCAGCCCGTGATCGCGCATCGGCCAGTGCCAGGCCCAGACCGGTACTTCGTTGAGCGTCGCACCGACCAGGGCCGCAGCCCGGGCGCTGGCCCGGCCGACAGCGTCGTGGTCAACATTGCCGTCTTCGCGCCAGGTGCTGAACACCACATCGCCGGGGCGCAGGTAGCGGACGATGAATTGGGTCAACTCTGACTCCCGCTCGGCCAGCGCATTGTCGGTGAAGCCGCCGCGAATCCACTTCAGGCTGTGCATCGGCAACCCGAGCCGGCGCAAGGCTTCGACGCTTTCCTGGGGGCGGAACACGCTCAGGCGTTTTTCCGACCACTGTCGCGAGCCTGGATGGCTGGCGCTACCGTCGGTGATCGAGATCAATTGCAGGGGATGACCGAGGACGCACAGCAGTTGCAGCAGGCCACCGCAGGTCACCACTTCATCGCCGGGATGCGGGGCGATCACCACCGCGCGGGCGCCGGCCGGGACCAGCGTTTCGGTGTTGATGACGGGAATGTTGTCCAGTTGCGCGGCGCTGTTCCAGATCTGCGCGGGCAAGCTGTTTTCGCTGATGGAAACTGTTTTCATAGGCGCTACGTCCTTGTTCAGTCTTGCCCTCAGTCATGCGCAATGCTTGCGGGGGAGCAAGCCTGGCAAACCCGTGAAGGCGGGGTAGATAGCAATGTGCAGCGCTCCGAACCCTGGATTGCCGCGGGCAGAGTATTGCCCATGAAACGCTATTCGTCGCCCCAGCCTTTGGTCTGATGCGGTTTTTTTAACCCTGGCTGTGTCGGGGTTCGCAAAAAATCAGCAAAACCCTGTGGGAGCGAGCCTGCTCGCGATAGCGGTCTGTCAGTCACATCAATGCTGCATGTGCCATCGCCTTCGCGAGCAGGCTCGCTCCCACAGGGATTGCCTCGTTTTCACTCTTCTTCCTCATGCTGCAATTCGAACAGCAGCAGCGAACGGCCGGTGACCGAGTATTGGCGACCGAATTCGAAGTGTTCCTGGCCTCGAATCGACGGTTGATTGGTATCGATCATGCAGGTCCAGAAACCGCCGTCAGGCACTTCCGGCAGCAGGAAATTGACGATGTCATGGTGGGCGTTGACCACCAGCAGCAGGGTCGCGTCGGCACCCTTGCGGCGAATGCCGGTTTCCTGGGCGCGGCCATCGAGCAGCATGCCCAGGCAGCGACCGTGGCCTTCCTCCCATTGCTCGTTGGACATTTCGCTGCCGTCCGGGGCCAGCCAGGTCACGTCCTTGACGCCGATGTCTTCGTTGTAATTGCCCACCAGGAAGCGCCCGCGCCGCAGGATCGGATAGGCCAGGCGCAATTTGATCAGGCGTTTGACGAACTTGAGCAGAGCCTTGCCGTCTTCGCTCAGGTCCCAATTGACCCAACCGATTTCGCTGTCCTGGCAATAAGCATTGTTGTTGCCTTCCTGGGTGCGGGCGAATTCGTCGCCGGCTACCAGCATCGGCGTGCCCTGGGACAGCAGCAGCGTGGCAAAGAAATTGCGCATCTGGCGCTGGCGCAGTTCATTGATCTCGGGATCGTCGGTCGGACCTTCGACGCCATGGTTCCAGGACAGGTTGTTGTTGCTGCCGTCCTGATTGTTCTCGTCGTTGGCTTCGTTGTGTTTGTCGTTGTACGACACCAGGTCGTTCAGGGTGAAACCGTCGTGGGCGGTGACGAAGTTCACCGAGGCATACGGTCGACGGCCACGCTGGTTGAACATCTCACCGGACGCGGTCATGCGGCTGGCGAAGTCGGCGAGTTGGCCGTCGTCGCCTTTCCAGAACGCGCGCACGGTGTCGCGGAATTTGTCATTCCACTCAACCCAACCCGGCGGAAAGTTGCCGACTTGATAGCCACCGGGGCCACAATCCCACGCTTCCGCAATCATTTTCACCTGGCGCAGCACCGGGTCCTGCCGGCAGGCCACGAGAAAGCTGTGACGCTCGTCGAAACCGTCGTGGTAGCGGCCGAGAATGGTCGCCAGGTCGAAGCGGAAGCCGTCCACGTGCATTTCCGTGGCCCAGTAACGCAGGGAGTCGGTGACCATTTGCAGCACGCACGGGTGGCTCAGGTCCAGGGTGTTGCCGGTGCCGGAATCGTTGATGTAGTAGCGCTTGTCGTCGGGTCTCAGGCGGTAGTAAGAGGCATTGTCGATGCCGCGCATGGACAGGGTCGGGCCTTGTTCGTTGCCCTCGGCGGTGTGGTTGTAGACCACGTCGAGGATCACTTCCAGATTGGCCTCGTGCAGGTGCGCGACCATCTCCTTGAACTCGGCGATCTTGCCGCTGGCCAGGTAGCGTGGGTCCGGGGCAAAGAAGGCGATGCTGTTGTAACCCCAGTAATTGGTCATGCCTTTGTGCAGCAGGTGCTGGTCATTGACGAAGGCATGAATCGGCAGCAATTCCACGGTCGACACACCGAGTTTGCGGATGTGTTCCAGCACGTCATCGACCATCAACCCGGCGAAGGTGCCGCGCAGGTTCTCGGGGACGGAGGGATGACGCATGCTGAAACCGCGTACGTGTGTCTCATAAATGATCGTCTTGTCCCACGGCACGCTGACCCGATGGTCGTGGCCCCAGGTGTGAGCCGGGTCGATCACTTTGCATTTGGGCACGAAGGGCGCGCTGTCCCGTTCATCGAAACTGAGGTCGGCATCAGGGTGGCCGATGGTGTAGCCGAACAACGCTTCGGACCATTTCAATCGACCGACCAATTGCTTGGCGTAGGGATCGATCAGCAGCTTGTTGGGGTTGAAACGATGACCGTTGGCCGGGTCATACGGACCGTACACGCGATAGCCGTAGATCAAGCCCGGGTGGGCATCGGGCAAGTAGCCGTGGTAGATCTCGTCGGTGTATTCCGGTAATTCGATACGTTCGAGTTCCACCTCGCCGGCATCGTCGAAGATGCACAGTTCGACCTTGGTCGCGTTAGCCGAAAACAGCGCGAAATTGACCCCCAGGCCATCCCAGGTCGCGCCTAGCGGGAAGGGCAAGCCTTCACGGATTCGCGAAGCCTCGGCACGAGGTTCGGGCGCGGTTTTCTTTGGACTGGTCATAGCTGCTCCTGCAACGTTTTTTTGAGGGCGAATGCGCTCTCGGTGGCGAGAGGGCTCGCCACGAAGTCAATCAGGACAAGGCCGTGAAGCGTCAGACCGCGGGCGGTTTACGCGCGGCGCGAGGCTTTTTTACGGTGGCTTTTTCGCCCGGCGGAGTCACTGCCGAAGCTGCGGCGGGTTTGGCTTTGGGCTTGGCACGGGCTTTGGGTGTGGCTTCGATGCCCTTGGCATTGACCAGTTTGCCGTCGGGCTTGCTGGCAACGGACTTGTTGCCGACACTTTTGCTGCCGGTCGCTTTCGCTGACTTGCCGGGCGCCAGTGCTTCGGCTTCGGCCAGCTTGCAGGCCATTTCCCAATGGCGTTTTTCCTGGCCTACGGGTTTGCCTTCGGATTCCCAGATTTGATAGGCAAATTCGCGGATGCGTTTATCGTCGGTACTCATCGCAATGCTCCTGAACTGAACTCAAGCTTGGGTCGTTTGGATAATGAGATTGACCGGGAAAGCCCCCAGCGCGGCGCTGACCATTAGTTCCCTGTGTTTTGTGACTGCGACGCTTGCAAAAAGTCCCTTCAGATTTTCTTCAGGGGCGGCGAATGGCAATTTGACTCGGGTATCGCCCCACAGGGGCGCATCAACCTGTGGATCGGCACTGTTTTCCAGCAGTTCGGCACAGCGTATCGGTACGATCACGATAGCCCGTTTTCCCTGGCATTCCCGCGCAAACGCCAGTACCCGGTGAGCCTGGCTGCCAATCACTTCAAGGGTTTGATAAGTCCCTTTTTGAAACAGCTCGACATGCTCGGCACGCAGGTTCAACACCTGGGCAACCAGGGCATGCTTGATGCGCCCGTCACGCCAGTTCGCCAACAGATCGGGCAGCTCCAACCGTTTGTGCATGGCCTGCTGGCGGCTGGCGTAATCCACCGGCCGACGGTTGTCCGGATCGACCAACGTAAAGTCCCAGAACTCGTTGCCCTGATAGAGGTCCGGTACCCCCGGCACGGTCATTCGCAGCAAGGTTTGCGCCAATCCATTCAGCGCGCCCGGTGCGGCAATGCTCTGCGCGGCCGCACCGATGGCCGCACGCAGTGGCTGGCCTTCGGGGCTCAGCAGCAGACGCTCGAGAAACCCGTGGGTCGCCTGTTCATACGCCTCGTTTGGCGCGCTCCAGCTGCTTTGCAACTTGGCTTCGCGCAGGGCTTTTTGTTGCCACTGCCAAATACGTTTGGCGTAGTCCTCGAGCGCCACTTGATCGTCACTGCGCAGTTCCAGTGGCCAACTGCCGAGGATCGCTTGATAGAGAATCAGCTCATCGCCCGCTGAGGGCGCGCCGGGGTCGGTGCGCAGTTCGCCGGCGAGGTTTCGCCAGTGTTCGACCTGTTCGGCATACCAGGCGCTGCGTTCGCTCAACACCGCCAGCCGCGCGCGGGTGTCTTCGCCGCGTTTGTGGTCGTGGGTCGCGGTGGCCAGCAGGTTGTCGGGGAATTCGGCGAGGCGATTGACGCAGGCAGCATGGAAGTCGGAAACCGGCGCACTGAACTGCTCGGTGTTGTAGCCGACATCGTTGCGCGACAGCAGCACCGCCGAGCGATAGAGCGCGGTGTCTTCCACCGCCTTGGCCGCCGCCGGTGAGGTCAGTTGCTGGAAGCGCACGCACGCATGCTTGAGCAGTTTGCGTGGGCGGCCCATTGGGTGTTTGCGCCAGGGTTGGCCACCGAGCCAGCCGGCCAGGCAGTCGAGCACCGGCCAGTCGGCTTCGCCAAGGGTTTGCCTTGCACCGTCCATGGCCTGCTGGAAAAACGCCTCGTCCTGAGCAAAGCGGCCCAAGGGGCTGATGTAAGTGCGGTACACCGGGAAGTGCACGATCAATTCCTGCAAGGCCCGACGGATCGCGCCGAGGGTCAGGTCCCGCGTCATCAGGTCGTCCCGGGCCACTTGCAACAGGGCGTGGGCGACACTTTCGAAATCCCCGGCCAACGAGCCGTTGAGAATCTGCTGGCGCGCCAGTTGCGCTTCCTGGCGGAAATCGGCGGGCCGTTCGCTGTGCCGGCTCCAGAGCTCACCCAGGGTCCGGGCGCCTTCGGGGTCGTGTTGCAGCAACGACAACTGGTTCATGAATTCGTAACCGGTGCTGCCATCGACGCACCAGTCGCGGTGCAGGGTTTCGCCTTCGCCGAGGATCTTCTCGACGTAGATCGGCAGGTGCCGCTGCGGCGACAGGCGATCGACCCTGCGCCGCAGTTTGCGGCAGTAACCGCGCGGGTCGGCGAGGCCGTCGATGTGGTCGATGCGCAGTCCGTCGACCAGGCCTTCGGCCACCAGCTCGAAGATTTTTGCATGGGTCGCTTCGAACACCGCTGGACGTTCGACGCGCAGGCCACCCAGTTCGTTGATATCGAAAAAGCGCCGCCAGTTGATATCGTCCGCCGCGGTGCGCCAACTGGCCAGGCGATAACTCTGGCGTTCCAGCAGCGTGTGCAGACGCTGGAAGCCCTCGGGGTTGAGCGAGTCGTAGGTGCCGAGCGTGCGCTGGATGGCGTGCAGAACGGCCGGATCGCTGGCCAGTTCCCGCAGCTCCATTTTCAGTGGAATCGCCAGACTGTAGGCGTCGGTCTGATAGCTCAAGGTACTGAAGCGGTCCGCCAGGGATTTGAGCCGCTCAGCCTGTTCGGCATTCAATTGATCATCCGTCTTGAGCAGTTCGCCGTAGTTCGTGGGGCAAATCGGGAAGTGATGTTCGTAGTGCTCGACATAAAAGGCACCGCGCCGGGCATCGAAGCGCAAGGGCAGGGTGCCGTTCTGCAAGGCGACGCCGTAATCGCTGCCCAGGAAGGGCAGCAGCAACTGGCCTTCCATCAACGGGTCGGGTGAGTGCCATTGAATGTCGAAGAACTCGCCGTGAGGGCTCAGTCGTCCCCATTCCAGCAAGTCGAGCCACCAGGGGTTATCGCCACCGCCGACGGCCATGTGGTTGGAGACGATGTCGAGGATCAGCCCCATGTGCTGTTCGCGCAACGCAGCGACCAAACGGCGCAAGGCAGCTTCGCCGCCCAGTTCAGGGTTGACCGTGGTCGGGTCCACCACGTCGTAGCCATGCATGGAGCCTGCGCGGGCGGCGAGCAGCGGCGAAGCGTAGACGTGGCTGATGCCCAGACTGGCAAAGTACGGCACCAGCGGGATCGCCTGATCCAGGGTGAAGTCTTTATGAAATTGCAGCCGCAGGGTCGCCCGCAGCGGTGGGTTGAGCGGTTGCTTCATTGGTCACGCTCGGCCGCCTGAAGTCGCGCGCAGGCGAGCAGTTCCAGGCGGCGGGCGGCGTCCGGATCATCGAGCAGGGCTTCGCTGTCGCCAGGTAGCCTGCGGGACCAGTTGGGATGGCTGTCGGTAGTGCCGGGCAGGTTGGCCTGCTGTTCGATACCCAGGGCATCTTCCAGCGGCAGCAACACCAGCGGCGCGCGGGTATGGCCGAGGAAGCGGACGCTGGCGTCGAGCACCTGATCGGTTTCATGGGACTCTTCGCGAAAATTCTGCGGGTCCTGGCTCAATACCCGACGCAAACCTTCGCGCTCGCGTTCGCGATGGTGGCGCCATTCGATTTCACCCGTGGCGTCGGTCAGGCCCAAGCGAGCGCTCCAATCGATATCGCGGCCATGCCACCAGCCATTGAGCGTCGGCAGGTCATGGGTACTGGTGGTTGCCAGGGCGTTGTCCGGCCAGTCGAGAATCGGCTTGAAGTGGGTGTTGTCCTGTTCGAACAGCAGCACGCGCATGCCGAGGATCGAGCGCGCGATGAGTTTTTCCCGCAGGCCATCGGGTACGGTGCCGAGGTCTTCGCCGAGCACGATGGCCTGATGCCGATGGGATTCGAGGGTCAGCAAGCGCAGCAGGTCGTCCACCGGGTAATAGAGGTAGGCGCCGTCGCTGGGCGGTGCGTCGTTGGGGATCACCCACAGTCGTTGCAGGCCCATGACATGATCGATGCGCAGGCCGCCGGCATGGGCGAAGTTGGCCCGCAGCATTTCGATGAACGCGCGAAAGCCGTTGCGCACCAGGCCTTCGGGGGAAAACGCGGAAATGCCCCAGCCCTGGCCCGCGCGGTTGAGGATGTCCGGTGGTGCACCCACGGTCAGGGAGGCGAGTAATTCGTCCTGGCGACTCCAGGCCTGGCTGCCGCCGCCGTCGGCGCCCACCGCGAGGTCGGCGATCAGGCCGATGCCCATGCCGGCACTGCGGGCGGCACTCTGGGCGCGCTCCAGGCTGCGGGCAATCAGCCATTGGCAGAACGCGTAGTAACCGATGCGGGACGAGTTTTCTTCGGCAAAATGCGCAAGAGCGGTGCTGCGCGGGTCACGCCATTGCTCGGGCCACGCGCGCCAGTCGAGGTTTTCACCGCGCTGCGCACGGGCTTCCTGAATCGCTTCGAAGCGGCAATGATTTTCCAGCGCTTCGCCGCCGGCATGGCGGAAACTGCTGAAGTCGGCATGCAAGGGGTGTTCGCCGTGGGTGAACCCTTCGTACAAGGCTTCGAGCAAGCGGTGCTTGGCTTCGGCGGCGGTGGGCCAGTCGATCAGCGGCAGTGCTTCGAGGTGCTTGAGCTCAGCGCCAAGGCCGGTGGCGTCGATCGCGGTGCGCAGGGCGCGTTCACCGAGAATGGCACCGGGCGCCGCGTACAGGCTATTGAGGAACAAACGGCTGGATGGCGAGTAAGGGCTGTAACGCTGGGTGTCGCCGCTGAACATCGCGTGCAGCGGGCTGATCGCCAACGCTTCGGCGCCCCGTTCGCCGGCCACCCGGGCCAGATCTTCGAGGGCCTGGGTATCGCCGAAACCGCCATCGCCGGGACGGCGCAGCGAGTACAACTGCACACTCAGGCCCCAGGCACGCGGGTTTTGACTGTCAACGGCGTCGCCGACGCTGTAGCAGCGCTCGGGCGCCACCGCGAGGGTGAAGGATTGATCGCCGATGCTGACGTGCTGATAACCCACCGGCACCAGCCCGGGCAAAACAGCGTTGTCATCCAGCTTCAGGTTGATCCGTGAGCCGTCTTCCAGATGAATTTCACATGGGGTTTGCGGTGCGAAGTAGTGGGCCAGATTAAGGCCGACGCCCACGTCGCAGGTCAGCAGCGGCGGCAGGTGCCGGGTTTGTTGCACCTGCTGCAGTTGCAGCAGGCTGGCGTCGATTTCCTCGGCGGTGTCGGCGGGGTGGCCAAGCCCGGCCAGCACTGAGCGCAGCACCGCCGGGGCGACTTTTTGTGGGCGGCCATTGGCGTCGATCCAGTCGACGGCCAGGCCTGCTCGGCCGGCCAGTATTTCCAGTTGTGCATCGCTCATGGGCGCTCTCCATCCGGGGGTAGCAAAGGGGCTGCGGCCGTGAGGCTGACGAGCGCGCAATGCGGGGCAAGTGTGCCCTGATCCAACAGGTCGGCCGATTGCGGCGGGTATTCGAACAGCCGCGTCGCGTTGGCCTGTGGGGTGTGGACCACGGGCGCGTCGCTGAGGTTCAGGTCAATGCGCAGCTGACTGCCATTGCCCAGCCGCCAGCGTGCCGTCACCGCGCCCTCGGCCAGTACCTGCGCACCCAGGGCCTGGGCGCCCGGCAGGTGCGGGATGATGTGCTGATGGCGGATCTGCAACAGTTGGCGATACAGGGCGTAAACCGGCGATTGCCGGGTGGCGGTCAGCTTCGGCCGCGAGACTTCGAAGGTCTGCGTCGCGTTGGGGTCGGGTATTTGCTCGCGCTTGTGCGGGTCGGCAAAGGCACTGAAGGCCGCGAACTCATTGCGTCGTCCTTCGCGCACCAACTCCGCCAGTTCACCGTGGTGGCTGGTGAAGAACAGGAACGGTTGCTCGGCGGCGAACTCATCGCCCATGAACATCAGCGGAATCATCGGCGACAACAGCAGCAACACGGTGGCGGCGTAGAGGGCATCAGGCCGGGCCAGTTGATGCAGGCGCTCACCAAAGGCGCGGTTGCCGATCTGGTCGTGGTTTTGCAGAAACAGCACGAAGGCCGTGGGCGGCAAGTGACCGCTCGGCTCACCGCGTGGCGTACCGTGGCGGGTGATATGGCCCTGAAATACGAAACCCTGGCTCAGGCAGCGGGCGAGTTGTTCGGTGGGGTTTTCGGCGTAGTCGGCGTAATAGGCGTCGGTTTCACCGGTGAGCAAAACGTGCAGGGCGTTATGGCCGTCGTCATTCCACTGCGCGTCGAAACCTTGCTCCAGCAGGCTGGCCTGGTTGTGCTCGTTTTCCGCCATGAGCCACACGTGCCGCGCCGTGTCGGTTTGCTGGCGAACCCGTTGCGCCAGTTCCTGAAGGAAGTCCGGGTCTTCGATGGCGTGCACCGCGTCCAGACGCAGGCCGTCGAAGCGGTACTCCCGCAACCACATCAGCGCGTTGTCGATGAAGAAGTCGCGCACCTCGCGCCGCCGGAAGTCGATGGCCGCGCCCCACGGGGTGTGCTGGTCTTCGCGGAAAAAGCCTTGGGCGTAGCGATGCAGGTAATTGCCGTCCGGGCCGAAGTGGTTGTAGACCACGTCGAGAATCACCGCCAGGCCATGACCATGGGCCGTGTCGATCAGGTGTTTGAGTTGTTCGGGGGAGCCGTAGGAGGCCTGAGGCGCGTAAAGTAAAACCCCGTCATAGCCCCAATTGCGCTCGCCGGGAAACTGCGCCAGCGGCATCAGTTCGATGGCAGTAATGCCCAGCTCGGCCAGGCGCGCCAGATGTTGCTCGACCTCGCTGAACCCCCCGAGTGCACCGACGTGCAGCTCGTAGATCACCGCCTCATTCCATGGCCGGCCCTGCCAGGTGCTTTGTTGCCACCGATAAGCGAGGGGGTCGACCACCACGCTGTGGCTGCCGATGTCGCCCGCCTGGGCGCGGGAGGCTGGGTCCGGCACCGTAAGCTCGCCATCGATGTTGTAGCGGTAACGGGTTCCTGCGGGGCAGCGGGTATTGATCACAAACCAGCCATCGGCCTGAGGCAGCAGCGGCAGGGATTGTCCGTTTTCCAGTTCAAGACTGACGTAAAACGCATCTGGCGCCCACAAGGCAAAACGCGTGTGCTCTGCGTCCAGCATGATTGCGCCGTGGGGCCAGGTCTCAAGGGTCCGTAACGGCATCGTTGAAAACCTCTTACTGTTTGCCCGATTTGCCCAGCGCTTTAGCCACCAGTTGTTCATAGAGTTCGGCGTAGGGTTCGACCGCCTTGCACCAGTTGAAGGGCGCCGCCATGGCCCGGCAGCGCATGGCGTTGAGCAGGCCCGGGAAGGCGAACACCTTGAACGCGCGGCTCAGGGCTTCGCGATAGCTCTCCACGGTGGATTCGTCGAAAAGGAAACCGGTCACGCCGTTTTCAATGGTGTCGGCCAGGCCACCGGTATTGCGCGCCACCGGCAATGAACCGAAACGCTGGGCGTACATCTGGCTCAGGCCGCAAGGTTCGTAACGCGAAGGCATCAGCAGGAAGTCACTGCCGGCGAACATCCGGCGGGCGT
Source organism: Pseudomonas sp. B21-015 (assembly GCF_024749285.1). Lineage (NCBI taxonomy): Bacteria > Pseudomonadati > Pseudomonadota > Gammaproteobacteria > Pseudomonadales > Pseudomonadaceae > Pseudomonas > Pseudomonas sp. B21-015. Next base: position 3,525,371 of record NZ_CP087196.1, on the reverse strand, counting down.
CGGTTTCATTGAAGCCGATGTGCACGCCGATTTGCCCGGGGACGCGCAACGCCAGCTCACGCATGGCTTGTTCTTCTTCCGGTTCGCCACGGCCGATGATCGCGATTTGCCCGCCATTGGCGACGATGTATTCGGCCACCGCTTCGGTCAGGTCCAGGCCTTTCTGGTAGACCAGCCGCGAGACCACGGCGAACAGCGGACCTTCGGAGTCTTCCAGGCCGAACAGTCGGCGAACGTGCGTCGCGTTGATCGCTTTGCCGTCCCAATCGCCGATGCCGAAAGGGTGGAACAGGTGCGGATCGGTAGCGGCGTCCCAGCTTTCATCGATGCCATTGGGAATCCCGCTGAGCAGACCTTGCTGGGTCTTGGCGGCGAGAAAGCCGTCGAGGCCGCAGCCGAAGGCCGGCGTGGTGATTTCCTGGGCATAGGTGGCGCTGACGGTGGTGATGTGGCTCGAATAGGCCATGCCGGCCTTGAGAAACGACATCTTGCCGTAAAACTCCATGCCTTCCTGTTGCAAGGCATGCAGGGGGATACCGAGTTCCGGGCACGAGCCGAGGCTGGTCACGCCCTGGTACGCCAGGTTGTGGATGGTGAACAGGGTCGGGGTGCGTTGCCCGCGCCAGTGCATATAAGCGGGCGCGAGGCCGGCAGGCCAGTCGTGGGCGTGCACCAGGTCGGGGCACCAGTGAATTTGTGCGAGGTTGGCGGCGATATCGGCTGCGGCGAGGCCCAGCCGGGCGAAACGAATATGGTTGTCCGGCCAGTCGCGGCCGTTGTTGGCGCCGTAGGGCGAACCTTCGCGCTGGTACAGTTCAGGGCAGATCAACACGTAAATGACCAGGCCGTCGGGCATGTCCATGCGCCCGATCTTGCAGGGCGGCAACGCGGCGTGCCCGCCCAGTTCACCGATGATATGAATCGGATTTTCGCTGTTCAGCACTTGCGGGTAACCGGGGATCAACACCCGGACGTCGTGCAAGTGAGCCATGGCTCGTGGCAGCGCGGCGGAAACGTCGCCCAGGCCACCGGTCTTCACCAGATCGGCAATCTCCGAGGTGACGAACAGGACTTTCTTCTTGTTGGGATTTTGACTGGCTACCGGTGCCAGCGTCTTGGTGACGGGTACGCTGACCGATTTGGCGGTAAGAGCCTCCACGGCGTTCGTTTCGCCGACCTGCTGATGAGCACGCTCTCCCTGAATATCTAACGCCGTACTGATCATATGGATCTCCCCGTGTTGTTGATCTAATTCCAGGCCGGGCACCAACGGTGTTCGTGGCCAAATCCGTGACCGGGCGCAAACGCGCTACGCATCGGTGAGCAAACGCTGCCCATGCGCTGAAGCAGAATGGGTGGAGTGGCTGTTGCAAGGAATGCACCAGTCGCTGTGGCCCTACCTTTAACCTGACCCGAAGCCGGCATCAAAAGTTTCTATTTTTTTCACCGAATGACCGGCCGGTTTTACCCCGCGAAAATGAGTCTAGGCCAGAACCTAGAGCGGGGCTCGTCAACTGGGGAGATTGTTCGACAATCGGTTGAGAGAAGATGCAAGCACAGGGCTTTGCGGGGAAGCGCACCGACGAAGGGCAGGTTTGTTTTTGGGTGTGGGTCAAATCGGCACCGGGAAGTCACCGAAATGGGCGCGGTGAAACAGGTGTTTGCACCATTGCAGTGCGCAGGGTGCAGGAAGTGGTGGTGGGTTTGAGGGCCTCATCGCGAGCAGGCTCGCTCCCACATTTGCTCTGCACCGAACACAAAACCCCTGTGGGAGCGAGCCTGCTCGCGAAGAACGATAACGCGGTCTTAGTTCAGAGTCCGAACCGGCGCCCCGGCCACCCAGGCTTGAATGTCCTCGATCATCTGCGAAAAAAACAGTTGGTAGTTCTGCCGGCTGACATACCCGACATGAGGTGTGGCCAACACATTGTCCAGCGTTCTAAAGGGATGATGGCGGGGCAACGGCTCGTGTTCGAACACGTCCAGCGCAGCGCCCGCCAGGCGTTTTTTCTGCAGCGCCTTGATCAGCGCCGACTCATCGACAATTGGCCCGCGCGCAGTATTGACCAGCCATGCCGTGGGTTTCATCCAGTCCAGTGCCTGAGCGTCCACCAGCCCTCGGCTGCGGTCGCTGAGCACCAGATGGACCGACAACACATCGGCTTGCTCGAACAGTTCCTGCTTGCTGACGTAGGTCACGTCGACTTCGGCAGCCCGTTCGGCGGTCAGGTTTTCGCTCCAGGCAATTACCCGCATGCCGAACACCTGACCGAACCGGGCGACCCGTTGACCGATGCTGCCCAGGCCGAGGATCCCCAGCGTCTTGCCTTGCAGGTCACCGCCCAGGCCTTGTTGCCAAAAACCTGCGCGCAAGGCATTGGCTTCATTCACCAGGTTGCGGGTCGCGGCCATGATCAGCGCCCAGGTCAGTTCGGGCGCGGCGTGTTTGTAACTGTCGGTGCCGCAGACCTGGATACCCAGCGCGGCAGCCGCTTTCAGGTCCAGGGCGGCGTTGCGCATGCCGCCGGTCACCAGCAGTTTGAGTGTGGGCAAGCGGCGCAGCAGGTCTTCGTCGAACCGGGTGCGCTCGCGCATCACGCAGATCACCTCGAATGCGCCCAGACGCTCGGCCAGGGTTTCGTTGTCGGCGGGGTAGTCATGGATAAAACTCACCTCCCCGATGGTGTCCAGCACCGACCAGTCCACCACGTCGCGAGCTACGCCCTGCCAGTCATCGATCACCGCAATTTTCACCGCCATCAGCCTTACCTCATCAACGAACGGGATTGGTTTTGTTCAGCCAGTCGAGCAACGCCTGATGGAACTTCGCCGGTTCCTCCATCTGCGGCGCGTGGCCAAGGCCCGGGAATTCAATCAGGGTCGACTGCGGGATCAGCTTCGCCACATGCTTGCCGAGTACGTCGTAATGACCGATTTTCGCCTTGACCTCGGGCGGAGCGATGTCCTTGTTGATGGCTGTGGTGTCGCAGGTGCCGATCAGCAGCAGGGTCGGCACTTTCAGGTCCTTGAACTCGTAGTACACCGGTTGTGTGAAGATCATGTCGTAAATCAGTGCCGAGTTCCACGCCACCGCTGTATTGCCCGGTCCTTTGGCCAGGCCTGCGTACATGTCCACCCAGCGGTCAAACTCGGGCTTCCAGCGGCCATCGTAATAGGTGGTGCGTTGGTAGTCGTGGATACCTTGCGCGGTCACGTTCAGCTCGCGCTCATACCATTGATCAACCGTGCGATACGGCACGCCGAGGGTTTTCCAGTCTTCCAGGCCGCGTTCAACCCATCCAGCCCAGCGTGGCCAGGGCCAGCACACCATAGCGGGCGCCCTTGGCGAGGGTCACGATCACCAGGAAACGCCCCAGCGGTTCGCGCATGACACCGGCCACCAGCGTCAGTGGGTCGCCAATGATGGGCACCCAGCTCAGCAGCAAGGACCAATGACCGTAGCGCTGATAGTGCTTTTGGGCTTGCTGGAGGTGGCGAGGCCTGACTGGAAACCAGCGTCGGTCGCGGAACCGCTCGATGCCGCGCCCCAGCCACCAGTTCAGCAGCGAGCCCAGCACGTTGCCCAGCGTTGCCACTGCCAGCAGCGACCAGAGCCCATACTGGCCGCTGAGCAACAGCCCCACCAACACCGCTTCGGACTGCAAGGGCAGCAGGGTCGCGGCACCGAACGCCGCGAGAAACAGCCCGATGTAGGCACCCAACATCAATGGGCAGGGTAGTCCGCCACCACCACGTCAGTGCCGTCCTTTTTCAGGCCGATCACCTGGTAGGCATCACTCATGCCGTCCATTTCCATGCCGGGCGAGCCCATGGGCATGCCGGGGGCGGCAACCCCCAACAGATCGTCACGCTTGCTCAAGGCCAGCACTTGTTCGGCCGGTACATGGCCTTCGACGAATTTGCCGTTGATCAAGCCGGTGTGGCAGGACGCGAGGCGAGGCGGAACGCCGTGTTGTTGTTTGAATTGGCTCATGTCGGCTTCGACATGATCTTCAACCTTGAAGCCGTTGGCTTCCAGATGGCTGACCCATTTCTTGCAGCAGCCACAGTTGGCATCGCGGTGAACTTCGATGGGGATCAAGTCGGCGGCCTGGGCCAGGGAGGAAATGAACAGGGCGCTCAGGGCGGCCAGACGCAGGTGGGTTCGCATGGGGATTTCGTCTCGGGTTGCGGCCAAAAAAGATGCATTTTGACCCTTTTCAGCCGAGAGGAGATACGAGATTGTTTCCGGGTAATACAGCCTTGAGTAAACCCTTGTGGGGCGGGCTTGCTCGCGAAAGCGGTGTGTCAGGCGACATCAATGTTGGCTGTGCCGCCGTCTTCGCGAGCAAGCCCGCTCCCGCAGGTTCCGCATCGCCAGCCCCCTCACCACAGGGCCGGGGACCACTTATCGGTCGAGCAACTTCATGACCTCTTCCGGATAGCGCAAGCCTGCGGTGGCATTCGCCGGGAATATTGCCTCCAGAGCGTGCAATTCTTCGCGACTCAGCTTCACGTCCAGCGCGGCGACATTTTCTTCCAGGTATTTACGCTGTTTGGTCCCCGGAATCGGGATCAGGTGGTCGCCTTGGGCCAGCACCCACGCCAGTGCCAGTTGGCCGGCAGTCACGCCTTTTTCTGCGGCCAGGCCCTGCACTTGTTGCACCAGCAACAGATTTTTCGCGAAGTTTTCCCCTTGAAAACGCGGGCTGAAACGACGGTAGTCGTCCGCCGCGAAATCATCCGGACTTTTCAGTGCCCCGGTGAGAAAACCCCGACCCAAAGGGCTGTATGGGACGAAGGCGATGCCCAGGCGCTGGCACGCGGCCAGGCAACCGTTCTCCTCCTGATCGCGGCTCCACAGCGAATATTCACTTTGCAGTGCGCTGATCGGATGAACCTTGTTCGCTCGCTCCAGCGTGACGACCGATGCTTCACTCAACCCCAGGTAACGCACCTTGCCGGCCTTCACCAGCTCTGCCATCGCGCCGACGGTTTCCTCGATGGCCACCCGCGGATCGATGCGGTGTTGGTAATACAAATCCAGGGTTTCCACGCCGAGGCGCTTGAGGGTGCCGTCAATCGCCTCGCGAATGTATTCCGGTCGACCGTTGACGCCCCGTGCACCGGGGTTGGACGGGTCACGGACAATGCCGAACTTGCTGGCCAGAAACACCTGGTCACGCTTGCCGGCAATGGCCTTGCCGATCAGCTCTTCGTTGGTATGTGGGCCGTACATGTCTGCCGTATCGAGCAGGTTGATCCCCAGTTCCAGCGCGCGGTGCAACGTTGCCGTGGCTTCGCGGGTGTCCACGCCCGTGGTGTAGAAATCGGTCATGCCCATGCAGCCCAGTCCGATCGCGCTCACTTGCGGACCGTTTTTGCCCAGTTGACGTGTTTGCATGACATCAGCTCCCTGTGAATTGAAATCCCATTGTTGACCTCGACAGAAACAAGATAAACCGGCTAAAACTGCTATCACTATTTGCATTTTCTAAATAATCAGCCGGTAAGCCAAAGCAATGGACCGTTTCAACGCCATGCGTGTGTTCACCCGAATCGTCGAACTGGGCGGCTTTGCCAAAGCGGCGGACAGCCTGCAATTGCCCCGGGCGTCGGTGACCATTCTGATCAAGCAACTTGAGGCGCATCTGGGCGTGCAGCTGCTGCAACGCACCACCCGGCAGATCAGCCTGACGCTCGATGGCGCCGCCTATTACCCGCGTTGCGTACGGTTGCTGGCGGATCTGGATGAGACCGAGGCCGTATTTTCCGCTGCTCGTCACAACCCCAAAGGTCTGCTGCGAGTGGATATGCCGGCGGGGGTGGGGCGTTTGATCGTGATCCCGGCATTGCCGCAATTCACAGCCCGGTATCCCTTGATCGAGCTGGAGATCGGTTTGAATGACCGGCCTGTGGATCTGATTCGCGAAGGCGTCGATTGCGTGTTGCGGGGGGGCTCGCCCCTTGACGACTCACTGGTGGCGCGGCCGCTGGTCACGCTGGATCAAGTCACCTGTGCCAGCCCGGAATACTTGCAGCGTCTCGGGACGCCGCTGTGTCTGGAGGATCTGAAGGATCACCAGATGGTGGAATACTTTTCCAATAGCACTGGCAAACGCTACGGACTGGAATTTGTAGTCGATGACCAGCGGCGGCTGATCGACTTGCCCAAGCACGTTTCGGTCAACAGCACCGATGGTTATCTGGCGGCGTGTGAGGCGGGATATGGTTTGGTCCAGGCTCCGTACTATCACGTTGCCCGCCAGTTGAAGGAGGGGCGCTTGGTCGAGGTCCTGAAGGATGTGCCGCCACCAGGTATGCCGCTGACGGCGCTCTATCCTCCTCACCGGCAGTTGTCCCGGCGGGTGCGAGTATTCGTCGACTGGATGGTGGAGCTCTGCACGCAGTCGGCTAATGGTTTTTATAGAAAGGACTCAAGCGGCTGAGCGCACTGCATTCAGTGCTTTGGCGCTACTGTGTGTGCTCGTGGTATTGGCGTTCAGCTGTAAGTTGTCATGTAACTGTTGCATGTGTGGGCAGTGCAGGTTGAGGGATCGAGACTGGGCACCTCGATGAAACAGGGCGAACCAGCCATTGTCGCCCGGCATGGGCATCAGGCCGGTGAAGGCGAAGCCCAGCGCCGAAAATCTGCGCAGATCCCGGGCGAAGTACCGGGACAGTTCGAGTCTGGCCGAGAGCAGCCAGTGACTGGGCAGTCGCCAGAGCTGCTCGAGCAAGTGTCTGTTCAAGCGCTGAATCACAATGTCGTACCGATGTTGGTGTTGCTTGATTTGCAAGGGCATCGCCGGTGGTGACGCCTTGTCCTGATGGGTTCCGAACACCGAGCACAGGTGCTGCATAAACGTCCGGCAGCTTTCGGGCCAAGGGATGTCGGGGAGAGGACGGGTGTGTCCGTCGATCATGTGACAGCCCATCACAATGGTTTCCGGCAGTGGTTCAGCGAATGGCGAAGGGACGTAGTCAGGAAGCAGTCCTGTACTGTAGAAGCCGATTTTTTCTGCCATGCGTTGAGTGTAGGGGTGGTGGGTCACTTGCTTGATCGAGACGCTCTTGAGCCCCAGAGCACCTGACTGCCTCAGTAACTCGCGGCTCAGACGGGTTGCGAGACTCTGTCCCTGGGCGGCGGGATGCACCACGCTGAGGGCCAGCTCCGCGGTATTCGAAGGCGTTTCGAGTCGCAACGCGGCATGCCCGAGGACGCGGGCGTCGTCCACGGCCAGCATCGATTGCCAGCGACCCTCGGCGTTGTGCTGGCTGATCATGGCCGGCAAGTAGACATCTGGCTGAGCGTAATGATCGCCGTAGACTTCTCGGAACAACCGGCTCACCGCACCGGCGTCGGAGGGACGGTAGGCGCGAACTATCAACCGGGTCATCACGCGAACTCCAGTGGGGGAACGTCATACACTCGCAAATCCAGCACCCGCAGTTGTTTGCCCGAGCGAGGATGAAGCTCCAGGTCTGTGGTTGCGCAGGGCAGTACCCGCAACTCCAGCAGACCTTCGTGGCTCAGGTCGTCGATGGCGGGGTAGCGGGCAAGCAGCGCTTCACACAATGCGCGACGCACCGGCTCGACGGTTTGTAACTGAGGTTCGGGCACCCACTTCACGCTCAACAGATCCTTGGGGCCGGCCTGTTCGATCAGCAATTGCCATTGCTCGCTGTGCGCTACACGCTGAACGATCTCGTGTATTTCTTCGGTGAACAGCGACAGCACACCTACTCGTATTCGTTGACTGTGAGCGCTACGTCCCTTGAGGGCGAATTTACGCCTCGGGGTTGCGGTCGGTTCACGCCAACAGGCACGGTCGCCCACCGGATAGCGCAGCAGCGGCATGAGCCGGCGTGTCAGGTTGGTCAGTACCAACAACCCGGTGCGATCGCATTCTTCAATCACTTCACCGGTGTGTTCATCGACGATTTCCAGCAGGGTTTGCTGTTCGAATACCCGATGCTCGCCCAATGCACAGTCGCGATCGCTGGCGCCTATGAGCCCGGCGTCTACGCTGGCATAGCCAATGGAGGCGATGCGGGCGTTGGGGAACACTTCGCCGAGGATTGCCAGCTGCGGGGCAAACAGGCTTTCGCCGCCATACAGCAGCGTCTCGACCCCAAATAACACCCGCCGATGCTGCGCCAGGTAGGCCGCGAATCGCAGTAACTGTGCCGGCACTCCGGCCAGAACGTTGATCTGGTGTCGTGCGATGGCATCTGCCAGTACGTCCAGCTCGACGTCTCCGGTAAACGGAAACTCACAGATGGATTGCCCGACATGGGCCAGGGCGTCGTGAATAAACAGAAAACTGGCGTAGAGATCCCCTGAAAAGAACAGATTGGCGATCCGGTCACCCTTGTTCAGTTGAGAGGAGAGACTGCTTCCGAAGGTACTGACCAGTGTTTGCCATTCCTCGTAGGAGTAAACCGCAAGCTTGCCCTGACTGGTCGAACCTCCGGTTTTAAACACCAGCGCATCGTCGACGTTTGCGGTCAGAACCGGCCAATGACCCAAATCGTTGCTGCCGGCCCAATAGTCGGCCGCATGGGTTAATGGTAAGTTTTTTAAAGTAAAACCTTCCGTGGGCAAATGTTTCAGGTGTTTGCCGTAAAAGTTTGAGTGTTGTCGTACATGACGAACTAGTTGTTCAAACAAGCAGGTTGATTTCACTGGGGTCTCTTTTTTATATCAGGCATCTTGATTAAAAGAACATAGCTAACGTTGTTTGTTTTTATTTTCGTCGGTCGATAACTAATGGATTTTTTCCGCTGTGTTTGTTTCGGGTGAATGAGTGTTCGGCGCACGCTGTCACTTCCACAACTAAAAGTGCAGAACTCACCGCATTCGCCAAGGCTTCGTGAGTCAGCAGCCTTTCGTGTACCCAGGCGGGGTCCGCATCCGCTAGAACGCGCATTCGTTCGATCCCGTCGGCGGTGTGGTCCAGAACAATTTGAATCGGTATTGCCACGCTGTGTTCCAGCGCCGAAGGGGAAATGAATTCCGTGCCAATCCGCACCAGTTTGCCGTGCCGTTGCAGCAGTTCGAATCGTGGCGTCTCCAGTCCGCACGGGCAGGCTCCAGGTATCCAGCGCCCGGTGTCGCCGATGTCATATCGGTGCACGTGCTGACCTTGCCGGGCGCGGGACGTAAACAGCAGGCGGCCGATCTCATTGGCCTGCACCGGCACATCCTGTTCGAGCTGAACGATTTCCAGATGCTGGGTTTCGCACATCAAGTGAAACACGCCGTCCGCCGTTGCCCGACAGGCATGCCCCAGGGGGCCTGCATCGACGGAGCCATAAAGGGCAGAGCGAATCGTCGACACCCCACAGCTTTCCATCAGACGCCGGCTGGCCTCTCCCGGATGCTCGCCGCCAAGGAATACTTTGCCGATACCGGCATAGGCGTGAAGTCGGGCCTGCTCTTTGAGGAACAAGCGATGCAGCGTACTGGGCATGCCGATCAGCACGTTGACACGCTGCTCCACGATCAGTCGGGCGACTTCGCTAAAGTCATCGTCCTGGGGCGCGCCCATGGGCAAATGCACAACGTCCATCTGCTCGAGAATGTTTGAAAAACTGAAAAAACCACCATAGAGGTTGCCGCCGTAGAACAGGTTCATCACCCGGTCCTGTGACGGATCGAGCCCGACGCAGAACATGCCATCCGCTGCGGCACGCATTTGCCGTTGAAAGTCGCGATAGCTGAAACCGGCCAGGGCCGGGGTCCCGCTACTACCGCCGGAGCGGAAGTACAGCTGTGCTTCTGGGCCGATTGGCTGGGTCGTGAAGGCGTTTTTGTCCATGATCGGGCCATGGGCCCTGTCGGGGGCAGACGGAACCGGGTCGAGCGTTGCACGGCCCGTCAAGACATCCGGGGGCAAACTCACCGATAGACGGCGACTCAGGCGCGACAGTGCGTAGACGCCATCGTGGGGCTCACCGGCGTAGCCGTCATGGATCGACTCGCAAGGCGCAATGCGGCTGACGCCGGCATTGACCAATGTTCGAACGAGCGCGGGGGTTTCTGCCAAGGGGCACATCAACGCGCAGCTTTGCAGGACAGCGCGCCAGGGCTGCAGCGTTTCGGTGAGCAGAGACCGCGGCACTGGTTTGAGCAGAATCGTACGAAACAGCGGCGACGGCGCGAGCGTCTGGTGATGCTCCCAGATGACACGCCATCCGGGACCGGCCCACACCTGACCGGTCTGATGGTTGAAGCATTGATCGAGCTGCGCCATGGCAGTGCGAGTGGTGATTTCCGAAGCTTCCTGGTCTGTCGGCACCAACGCCGGCCAGTGGAGGGCGCGGCGTTTGAACGCTTCGGCCAGACGTTCTCCCAGGTCGCGCAGGACCACCGGATCGTTGCTGTCCACCAGTACCCATTGAGGGCTGGAGCACGCTTGTTGATCCAGAAGGCAGACTTCATCCGCCAACGCGTCGAGCGCCGAAGGGGTCGCCGCGTCAGGTGACAGATAGGCGAAGCTGACCTTGTGACCCCAATCGATCCAGCGACAGCCGGCCGGGATTTGCTGACGGATCGCTTTAAGCGCCGTTTCTGCGCCCCAGGCGGATACCCCGTCGGCCTTGGCGCAGAGTTGAGCGATGCAAGAGGTGTTCACCGGCAGAACCGCTACGAATTCGGCCAGTCTGCCGCTGGTGTCGCACCGCGCAAGCGCGGCGAGCAACCGCGCGGTCAAACCCTGATCGCTGGAGCTGGGGCGAAGCCAGTTGATGTTGCCGGCCAACAGGCTTTCGAGGATCGCGCAGAACGCCAGCATCGGCGCATTGCCCGGGGTGATATGCACCACCAGCCCCAACGGATGCCAGCTTTCGAAGCTCGGCTGGCGGTAATCGATGCGTCGCAGCGAACGCGGTTGCTGGCCCAGTTCCCGCTCAAGTTTAGTGCTCAGGTTGCTGCGTTGGCAGAAATCGATGAGCCCCTGGTATTGATCATCGTCGAGGGACAGATCCAGGCTACGAGTTTGCAACTGCGTGGCAAAGTGAGCGGCGGACTCGATGACGGTGTCGCTATCGATCGGTGAAGAAAGCAGTCGAGGCAATGATTTCCGAAGGAGTTCCAGGGCGCTTTCCGGGGTGACGTCGTCACGCAACTGGCCATTGATCAGGTACATATCAAACGCCTCCGATCAGTTCAGAAGCGGCCATGGCACAGCTGCGACTGGTGGTGGTGCCGGCACGTCCATGCAACTCGAACCAATCGGTCGTCAGGCCGCATCCGCAACTTGTGCCGGGGTGCAATGACGCCAGATCGCCCATGACCACAGCATGGGCAGGGCTGGACGAAATGTACGGTGAGACGAACTCCAGCAAGCCACGCTGGCCGTATGGCTGGACCGTGAAACAGGATGGGTTGCGCACGAAAACCTTCGAGTAAATCGGTACATGAAAATGATGGTGGGCACACTGGATATAGGGCACGGCATGCTCTACGGCGCCGTAACCGTCCCGACAGCGGGACAGGTCGATACCCAATTGCCGGTTGATTCGGGCATACAACCGATGCAGGGGAATTTCCTGTGCTGCCTGGGTTTTCCAGCCACCCCCCAGAAACACCAGTGACTGGGCAGGCAACTGCAAATCGGCCACACAGGTGTCCTCCATGCGTTGAAGCGCATGGGAAAGGAACGCCGGAAAACCGAGAATGCGAACGGGCAATCCTTCTTCGGCAAACTCCTGCAAGGCACGAATCACACCGAAAAGGTCGAATTCGTGGCCTTTGCCGGTGACGCGCAAGCCGTACACGACTCGGTTGACGGGGGCATAGCTGCAAAGAAACTGATCGGTGTAGGCCGTTCCCAACGTGATGGCAGACTCGGGCTCGTAGCTCAGCAGGAGGTAATTGCAGGGGCTGTCCGGGGTATCCCAGCCGTAATGCCGGAAAATGTGGCTTACCATGCCTTGTGCCGCGGCCATGCTGCGATGATCGTAGCGCATGCGACTCTTCTGGCCGCTGGTGCCGGACGATGTCAGCTCCAGCGCGTCTTCGCCTGTAGGGCCGAACACCAAGTGACGTTTGAAGTAATTGGCAAAAATCGGTGGCAGCCTTGACCAGTCATCCAGTGTTTCCAGGGCGTGGGCATCGAGATCATTGGCGTTCAGCCAGCGTTCGTATCCAGGCGTGTGATGGCAATGAAACAGGCTGATTTCGCCCATGGCCCGGTCGAACAGGCCTTCCGGCACGGAGTCCAGACAATAGGGTTGCGTTAACGCGCAAAGCGCATCGGTGTGGGGTAGATGGATCATCAAAAGACCTATTGGGTGGTGTCAGACGGCCAGCGCGATGTGAGAGCGCCGCAGAAACAGTCGCAAGGGCAACAGGCACAAGAGCCCCATGAGACCGGCCATCAGGGCGAAGGCTTCAAGGCTGTCAGCGGCACCCAGTGCCGCGAGAATCGAGCCGCCACTACCCATGACGGCGATGGAGAGCATGCCGATCATGGCCGAGACCAGGCCTTTGCTGTCGTCGCTGGAAAACAGGGCAAGCCGGTACAGCGCGGCATTGCTCATGCCAAGACCGATGGCATATATCGACAGGCCACTGATCAGCAGTACCGTTGAAGCGCCGGTGAACGTGATGGCGACCAAGGCAATGAGCCCGCCGCAAAATGGCCAGAGCGCGTATCGGATCAGTTGGGGCAGTTCAGTGTTGGCAATCAATCGGTTGAGTATCAGATTGCCGAGAATGACGGCCGCAAATACCGGGATTTGCCACAGGCCATACTGCAGAGGAGAAAGCCCCTGGCTCTGGATCAGCAAGAGTGGCGCCAAGCCGATCCAGGCAATCAACGGCAGGCTCATGAGTCCCAGGGCGACGGCAGCGCTCAGGAATGGCGTGTTGGTGAGCAAAGCGGCGTATCGGCGCACGGTGCCGCCCCATTCAAAGGGCACAGCAGCCAATTGTTGACCGTCATGGCGCAAGGTGCCCACGGTTTCCGGCATGAACAGGTAAAGCCCGAGCCAGACCGTCGCGCCGCCGACACCCAACACTAAAAACAACTCCCGCCAGGAAAGCCATTCCAGTGCCAGGCTGCCGAGCAGGGGGCCGAGCAGCGGGGAGAGCAGCGCAACGTTCCCCAGCAACGCCATGATTTTTACCGCGTCGGCTTCGCAGAAAACTTCTTGCAGGGCTGGATAACTGACAGCGATGACGAATCCCAACCCCATGCCCTGAATCAGGCGCAAGCCGTTGAAGGCAAGGATGCTCTGCACATGGAACGCTGAGGCACAGGCCAGAGAGAACACCGCACAACCGATGAGCAGCATCGTGCGACGACCGAAGTGATCGGACAGCGGACCGATAAGCCATTGCAGAAGAATGCCGCCAATCAAGTAAAGATTGAAGGCATAAGGAACGTGGTTCGGGGTGGCATCCAGTTGATGGGTTACAGTCAACATGGCCGGCATGATCATATCGCTGGCCATATAAGTCAGAAGTTCGAAAAGAGTGATTGCAAGACAAAACCCAAGTAATCGAGGCGGGCTTATATCTATCAAAGGCTTGTGCATGACGTTCCTGTTGGTGCTGGAAGTTTGATAAGGCAGCAGGCCAAGAGTAGTCATGGTTCATGAATAATTTCATGGGCTTATTTGAGGCTAAAAGTTTCCATATCTTTCGTTATGTGTCTGGCTGGAAGTTTAGGGAAAAAAAGAGTGGGGCTTTGTAAATAAAATTACAGTCGAATAAGAATAGTCCTATAAGCAAAATGCCCGTTATAGAGCAGGCATTTGTACACGGCTTGTAGGATAAGTTCTTCGGCGAGTGGTAAGTTTTTCACTCGTAAAGAAAGTAATTTAACGTTAACGATGCTGATAGTAGCCCGGTCCGCCACGGTCATAATGGTGGCCGCCATGCCAGCCGCCGTGGGGGAAAATGATGCAGCCACTCAAGGTCAGGAGCGCAAGCAGGGGAATCAGCAGTGTGATTCGACGGAGCATTTTCAAAATCCTCATGGTTATCGCCGCAATGAAGTCAAAACTCTTCATCGGCTGTAACATGAGACCCCGTTTGCAGCCCCTCATTCCCACGCAACGGTAGAGGCTTGGTAAGCAGCCGGATGCAAACCGGATACATTTTTTGGTTCAGGAACCCGCAATGACCCAGTCGCAACGTTTGAAATACTCGATTCTGATCTCCCTGGTGGTACTGGGGATCATGTTCGGCCTCTCCTGGCTGCAAAACGCAGGGATCATCACAGAGAAGCTGTTCCAGTACATCGCCATTGGCGTGGCGGTGGTCGTGGTGGTCATCAATGGCGTGATGCGTCGCAAGGTCAAGCCTTGAGCGACGCCCCCCGGCCGGATGGCTCGCTATAAAGGACGGCGGCAGCCTGTGGATGCAGGCTGTAGCTTTTGTCTGGGTTGAGGGTAATCACGCCTTCACCGCACAAGCGTTTCAACACTTCGCGGACACTGAGAAAGGACAGGGGAATGTCCAGGTCCAGCAAGTGGCTGTGCACGCCGCGCACGCCCAGGCTGCGGTCGCTTTCGGCGGCGGTCAGCAAGGCGTCGATGACTTTCAGGCGAATCAGGCTGGTTCGCAGGCCAAAGCTTTTGAGCAGAAACCTGATCCGTTCGTTGCCGTGGCGTTCGGTCTGTTGATTGAAAACGCCGGAACCCATCGAGGTGTTCTTTGGCGCATGGCTACCGTCCGTTGGCAGTTGCGGGTTGTACATGCAAAAACTCCTTTTCAGAGCCTGATCAGGACAATGTGATGGATGCTCTTAACCAATAAGACGAACGAGCAGGGAAATAATGAAGAACCGTATGTAGAAAATTTGTCGCCGTTACGTCAGCAACCCGTGAGATGGGCGTGGGGCGACCTGAAAGGCTTAAATTTTTGCCGCTTGCTTCGTTTTCAGGGGAGGCGCATTGCGTGTCAGACGTCTTTTCGATCAGGAGCGAGCGTGATTATTTCCAGGCAGTTAACAAGGTTGAGCCTTGCGGGTGTGTTTCTGGGGCTGAGTCTTGCGGCAAACGCGCGTAGCCAGCCAGAGCAAGCGACGGCCGACATTCGTCGAACCGGTTTCGGCGTGCCACATATTCGGGCCGAAAACGAGCGTGGGCTCGGCTACGGCATCGGCTATGCCTACGCTCAGGACAATCTGTGCTTGCTGGCCAATGAGATCGTCACCGTCAATGGCGAGCGTTCACGGTATTTTGGCCCGGACCTGTTGACGGTCGAAGAGCGCGGGAACCTGGCCAGCGATCTGTTTTTCAGCTGGCTGAACACGCCACTGGCTGTCTCCACCTTCTGGCAGGCGCAAACGCTTGAAGTCCGTGAGCTCATCGAAGGTTATGTGGCGGGTTACAACCGTTCGTTGGCAGAGCGTCGGGTGCAGGGGTTGCCGCAGCAATGCCAGGGGGAATGGGTGCGCGCGATTACCCCCCAGGACGTGGTCAAGCTGACCCGCCGTCTGCTGGTCGAAGGCGGCGTGGGGCAGTTTGCCGAAGCGTTGGCCGGCGCCACCCCGCCTAAAGCCGTCGCTCATGTGGCAGGCGAACCGGCGTCGTTCCAGCTGGCGGCTTCGCGCCTGCAACGGTTCGCTCTGGATCGCGGCAGCAACGCAGTGGCGGTCGGCAGTGAGCGCTCGTTCAACGGCCGCGGAATGCTGCTGGCCAACCCGCATTTCCCTTGGGTGGGCGGGATGCGTTTCTATCAGATGCACCTGACCATTCCCGGCAAACTGGACGTCATGGGCGCTGCGTTGCCAGGTATGCCCATGATCAACATCGGGTTCAACCAGCACCTGGCGTGGACCCACACCGTGGATTCGTCCAAGCACTTCACCCTGTATCGCCTGCAACTCGATCCAAAGGACCCGACCCGTTACTTGCTGGATGGCAAGTCCTTGCCGATGAGAAAGCAGACGCTGACAGTCAACGTGAAGCAACCCGATGGCCACACCCGGCAGATTTCCCATGTGGTCTATAGCTCGGAATTCGGCCCGATTGTGCAATGGCCCGGAAAACTGGACTGGAACAACCAGTTTGCCTACAGCCTGCGCGATGCCAACCTGGATAACGACCGTGTCTTGCAGCAGTGGTCCGCGATGAACCGTGCCGCCAGCCTCAAGGATTTTCAGGCCTCGGTGCACAAGATTCAGGGGATCCCGTGGGTCAATACCCTGGCGGTGGACGATCAGGGGCAGACGCTTTACATGAACCTGTCGGTGGTGCCGAACGTCAGTGCCGACAAGTTGGCAAAATGCAGCGATCCACGGGCCGGATTACAGATGATCCTGCTCGATGGCTCCAACAGCGCCTGCGCCTGGGACATCGACCCGCACGCCGCGCAAAAAGGTATTTATGCGGCAGACAAATTGCCGCAACTGCTGCGCAAGGATTTTGTGCAGCACTCCAACGATTCGGCCTGGATGGCCAACCCGGCACAACCGCTCACCGGTTTCTCGCCGTTGATCAGTCAGGACAACCAGCCACTGGGGCTGCGTTCGCGTTTCGCACTGGAGCGCCTGGGCAGTTTGAACAAGGTCGGCCCTGTCGCTGCGGCGGATCTGCAACACATGGTGATGGACGATCAGGTGTATCAGGCAGCCCTGGTGATGCCGGACCTGCTGCAATTCTGTGCCGCGGACCTCGGCCCCGATGCGCCGACGCTGACGCCGCTGTGTGCCAGCCTCAAGGCGTGGGATCACCGTGTGAATCTGGATAGTGGGCTGGGCTTTGTGCACTTTCAGAATGTCATGGTGCCGTTGCAGCGAATCCCTGACCTCTGGCGTGTAGCGTTCGATCCGAAGGACCCGCAACACACTCCACGTGGCCTGGCGATCGAACGGCCGAAAGTCGCCAAAGCGGTCCGGACGGCGATGCTGGCCTCGGTAGAAAAGGTCAAAACCCTTGGCTTGAAGGCTGACAGCCGCTGGGGCGATATCCAGGTGGCCAGCAGTGGCGGGGAGCAAACGCCGATCCACGGTGGGCCGGGCACGCTGGGGGTGTATAACGCCATTCAAAGCGTGCCGAGAACCGACGGCAAACGTGAAGTCGTCAGTGGCACCAGCTATTTGCAGGTGGTGACGTTCGATGACAAGGGGCCGCAGGTTCAGGGGTTGCTGGCATTCTCGTTGTCCAGCGACCCGGCGTCGAAGTATTCCCGGGACCAGACACAGGCCTTTTCGAAGAAACAGTTGAGTGTGTTGCCGTTCACCGAGCAGCAGATCACGGCTGATCCGCAGTACCAGGCTCAGACGATCCGCGAGCAGGATGAAAAAGCGGGGAAGATCGCCGCGCAGTAATAGCGATGGCGTTTAAATGAAAAATGAAGGCCGCACCCCGCAAGGGTGGCGGCCTTCAGCTTTTTGGGGCTTGTTGAGGCATCGAGTTGAGGACCGGATTGCCGTCCTGGTTGCGGGTCAGGTAGACCGGCAGCACCTTGGGCAGCGAAGCCACCAGGTTATTGAGTTCTTTGATGTTGTAGATACCGCCGAGGCGAATCGAACCGGTGCTGTGGTCTGCAAGCATCACCGGTTTGTTCAGATAACGATTGATCAACGGCAGGGCGTCGGTCAGCGCCAGATTATCAAGCACCAGCTTACCGCTGCGCCAGGCCAGCGACTGATCGTTGGCATAGGTCTGGCTGATTTGCGGGGTGAAGTCGCCGTGCCTGTAACGTGCCTGCATCGCAGGTTCCAGGCGTAGACCGTCGCCGGGCAGGGCATCGTTACTGGTCACCAGCACGGAACCCTCGATCAGGTTCACGCGGACCTGGTCTTCATACATCCAGACATTGAATTGGGTGCCGGTGACGCGAATCCTGCCGTCGCCCGCCCTGACAATGAACGGGTGCTGCAGGTCGTGGCTGACGCTGAAGAAGGCTTCGCCTTTTTTCAGCGTGACACGACGTTGATCCTTGTAATTGCTGAACGTCAGTTCACTGCCCAGGTTCAGTTCAACCTGACTGCCGTCGCTTAGCGTGACCTGACGAACATTCTCGGTCGCCTCGAAATGCTGATAGGCATTGGGCAGCCAACCCAGGTTCCATCCGGTATACGCCGCCAGTGGCAGCGCCAGGGCGCAGACGGTGGCGGCAATACCGAAGGTGCGCCAGGGCGTTGTCGGTTTGACCCGAACAGCCGGCGCGGCGGATTCGGGACGCGGTAAATCCCCCGCAACATCCCAGATCTCCAGCATGGCTTCGTACTCGAAGGCATGCAGCGGATGAGCATCACGCCATTGCTCGAACGCCAGGCGTTCTTCGGCCGTGCAGTCGATGGCGTGCAGCCGCATACACCAGTGCGCAGCGGCATCGGTGATGGCGTCGTATTGGGCTTGCGAGAGAGAGTGGTCGGTCATTGACTCATCCTGATTTCCTGCATTCTAACCTTGAGGGCAAGTCTGCGAGAACAACCGTCATGGCATTTCCCCATCAAAGTCGAAACTATTTTGCAGGGCACTGACGTTGCGCCAGTGCCCTGTCACCGCGTTTCAGGGCGTGTCGACGTGAAGCTGGCGTCCCAAATGAGTGATAAGCCAGGCGATGGAGTCAGCGTTGGCCAGTTGGACCGCCAGTCTCGCCGTCGCATCCTTTTTGAAATGCGTGCGTGCTTCGGCCAATGTCTTTTTGCCGGTCAGGCTCAAAATCTGCTGATGTAGATAATCGGTGTTCTCATGGCTGGTTTTACCAAAGTCTTCCCACACGTTTGTTTCGGCATTCAAAACGGTGAACAGCTCGTATAAAGGCGTATGGTTTGAAAGCGCCTCCTGAGCCTGCGTCAACGTCCTGCTCAGCTTGGCGCCACGGGTCGTGGTGGTATCAATCAGATCGACAAACGGTCTGCCGCAATCCAAATAAACGATATCCTCCGCGTTACAGATCACATGCGACAGCTCGTGGATCAACGTCGTTGCACGGGCGTGAGCACGGATCGGGAAAGAGGCATCGGTCAGGTAATTACGGTAGTGATCCAGATAGGGCATAAAAAACTTCTCTGCCAGATAGATTTTTTTCTCCTGGTCGACAGGGATCGTGAAGCCAAATGTAATGTCCCGGTGTTCATGAACTCTTCCAGTAACAAAGCGTTTCGACTTCTCGTTCCTGAGCGTCGGGTCCACCAGGGCACTGAGGATTTCTTCTACGACTTTCTCTATCTTCGCCACATGCGCGGGCAATATCGCCGGTACATCTAGAAACCTCTTGATCAGTTGATGGACCGGTGTCTCTGTGTCGCCTGTTTTTTTCAACAGTTGCAGGTTGCGGAAGCTGTTCCAGGCATAGGTGGTCGCGAAGTCAAGGCTTTCATCGATCAGCCGGGCCCGTACAGGGAAGAGCCTGCGTATTTCGGCCATTCCATTGGCTTCGACGTTCATCCCATCCCGGACAGCGGACCATGTTTTAAGCCGCTTGCTTAAACTGTACTGGCGAGCTTGCGTGTCCTCCGGCTCCCGCACCCACTGCTTTGAAGCGTTCTGCACGACATAGGGGCCATCGCTGCCCGAACTACTGATGCGCCAGCGCTTGCCGCGTTTTTCGAGTGGATAGACCTTTCCTTCAACCGGAGCGTATTTTTTCTTTGTGGTCGGGTGTGTGTAGAGCCCAAGGGTGGCGTCCCGGGTCATTGAGCCGAGGTCGGCATCAACGTGCTCGCGGCTCTGCAACCCTGTGCGTACCGGATCGGTAATGGCGATGTCCCGCCATTGAAGGTTGGCACTGGTTGGAGGGGGGGAAGGCTCACTTGCCGCCGCCGAGGGTTCTGCCTGGCTTTCCATTGACTGGCGCAACATCGCCAGTTGCGCTATGCCGCTGATAAAGGACTTTATCGCCGGCCCCCATTTGTGTTGTTGAAGGTCCTCTGCAGACGCCTTGAAATCGCTATAGCTGTGCCACACGACAGTCGGGTAGGCCAGCTTGCCCAGCAGGAACGTAAAGGCTTGTTCAGGAGCGTCACCCAATACGCGTTTTATGGTTTCCCAGTCGCCCTGAGCGTCCTTCAAGGATTGGGTGCCCAGCAGTCGCGCCAGGCATTCGACATTTGCGTTGAACAGGTGCTTGAACAGATCGCCCCTGATGGGTTTGGAGGCCAGATTGACTTCGCCGGACGCAGTCGTACTGGTCACATGGCTGTCGTAATGCGTGCGGTCAGTATGCGACAGACTGTTGCGCACCCAACTGTGCAGTGGGCCTTGTGACTTGAGCTCCGTCAGCAACAGATGTTCGTTTTCATATTCCTTCACTCCATGGCCAGGGCTATAGGGCGCGATAAGCACCTGTGGTCCCGCCGTGTTCGGTTTGGGGCCGATCAAATAAATGCCTGGTACTTTGATCGACGGCAGACCTTTACCGTAGAGGATCTCAAGTGGACGGATTATCGCATTCGCACCGTCGACGGCCTCGCGGGCGATTGCATCGGGCATGTCCATGACTTGCCGAATGAAGTCGAACCCGGTTTCGCTCAGGCGTTCCTGCAGTTTTAGCGAATGCGCGTAGTGCAACAGTTGCCACGGTAATTGTGCGGCGAACAGCTGCCGGGAGGCTTTCGCACTCGTATTGGTTTCGGCAAACGCTGCCGTCACTATTTTTTGCTGAAGCTGGCCGACATCCAGCTTTCGTATCAGGCTCTTGATGTAACGCTTGTCCATTTTGGCCGGGACGGCGGTGGAGGTGAGTGACACCAGCTTGAAGTCGGCATTGTCCAGTTCATGAAAGTGAGTCAATGCAAAAGCCGACAGCGTCAGCGTCTTTGCGCCAGATGTCAGGGGCGAGGCAACCTGCACCTGGACGTTGTCCGGATCAATGTCCAGTCGATCGGCCTTGAGTAGCTTTTTCAACTCGAACTGTGCCGTGCGTTCAAGAGAGCGCACGCCGGTCAGGTAATCCTTATCGTCCTTGGCATTGTTCAGGTATTGCTGAAGCAGTTCTGCATGCAGTACCTGATCCTGTATGGACGCTTTGGCCAACCATACCGGAAGTTTTTGTTGGGTCGCCAGAGAGCGTGCGAGGTCTGTTGCCCGACGTAGCCCTGTCTTCGGTGTGTGCAATGCCACCAGGTTCAGTAGATTTTTCAGAGTCGGTGCGGGCAGTGAGGAGGCCAAGGCGCGTTCGACCGAGATTTGATCCAGCCGAACGAATGGTTTTTGTATGTGATCCAGAAAATCCTCATGAATCAACTGTAATGGCGCGAGGGTAAAGGTACGCCCTGATGTTCGCTGGCTTCTTTCGAGATTCTCCAGAATCGCTGGGCGATCGTCCTCGCTCTGCAAACGTTTTTTGAATGCTGTCAGCAGCGGGGTGAGGGAAGTAAAGGCTTCGAATCCCGAGGCTGGGGTCCATAGAATCGCCTTGCCGGAGTGGGTCGGGTCCTGACCGCCGCGCTCGGTGAGTACAAAACAACTGGCGAGCTTGAGCACGTCACTGGTGTCGTCGGCCTTGAGTGCCAGGGAAAAGACATCCGGCAGAAACCCGTTCAGAGCACCGCGTTGCAGCCGGACCGGCGTCTCGAACAGTGTTTTGATCATCGCCAGTTCCGTCGTCCCAAGCGCGCGGGCGACGCCCAGCAGTTTGTGCTCGCTACGCAATGCGGTGCTCAAGGTATGCACAAACTTGGGTTGCAGTTGCTCAAGAGACGAACGAGCGAGGGTTTGTGCCGCCGCGAACGTTGTAACCGAAATGGACGGGTGTTGATCAAGCTGATGCTCGAGTGCCTGCTTGACGGTGGAGAGACTTGCCAGTTGTTCTTTTGCCGATTCTGCACGCACGGTGGCCGGTCGCGCACTCCAACGCTGATCGGCCCGGGTGCTCCAGCGGCCGTTTGCATCGCCGGTCAACAGGCGATTGTCGATCAGGCCTCGTACATCCAGCGCCTTGTCGAGCAACGCATGTACATTGAGCGTGCCCTCGCTTTCCCGGTACCGGCTCAGGGCGTATGTCAGGTTCTGCAGTTGCTTGGCGCGGACATCTTCAATGAGTTGCTCAAATACTTGGCCGGTAATCGGTTCTCCAATGATCAGACGCTCCTGCGGCTCAAGCGAAAGGAAGGTGTCGCGTTCGTCGAGGGACATGAAATTGAGCAGATTGTCCTCGTGACCCTCGCTTCTGAGCATGGCCAGCGCCGTGTCTTTTATCGCTGCAAGATCGGTACTGGCCTGGATGCCTGAGGAGTGGGTGTACAGGTAGCCCAAGGTGTCCGAGTTGCCGCTCATAAAGGTGGACGCGAGCTCTACATAATGTTTATAGAGCGCGCTGACGCGTACTTTCTCGACCCGTAGCGGGAGTTCTGGGGCAGGCTCGGCTCCGCTGACGCTCATCAACTCCAGATATTCAGCGGTGGTCAAAATACCTTGCTGACGCTTTAGCAGAAGATCCACATGATAGGTATCTCGCAGGCTCTCGGCGAAAAAGTCGGAACGGGACTGCCCGTCGCTCATGGGGGCATTCCAGAAGGTTTCGAGCAGACTCTGCAGGCGGGGTGTGAAGCTTTGCGCGATCTCTTTTATCTCGCGTTCCCAGGCCTGGTTGTCAGCGTGGTTGCTCACACCGTGGCCTGGGTTGGAGAAGGTTCTGATATCGCCATCCGGCCACTGATTGGTCAGGTAGACGTGCAGCAGGGCATCGCTCAAAGACAGCGAAGAAAGCTTGCGCCGGTTTTGCGGGTGGGTGGTATCGGAGGCGGGAGAAGCGCTGTCGATATAACTGTCCAGTTGTGTACGGCGCTGGTCCAGTTTGGGAAAACGCTTGGCCAGGGCGATTTTGAGTGTCTCGTCCAGCATCGACTGCAGCGACGGCATTTTCACCAGTTCGGCCAGCATCGTCTGGATGTTCTGCGTCTGGTTGCGGTCGAGGGTCTGTTCCTGGTCCTGAAACGCCGCCCCCTCGATCTTTTGCGTCGACACCGTCAAGCCCGTGGTTGCCGATGCAGTCGAACGCTGTTCGATGGAGAGGTAACGCAGCAGCGCCTGCTGGTCGCTGGCCTGGCTCAGCCATCTCTCGAGTTGCGTTGTGAGGTCGGTCATGTCGGCGAATTTGACGAGGCCTTTCCAGGGTGTATAGAGGATGACTTCGCTTTTGTTGGGACGACTCATGCAAAACGCACCGGCCAATGGAATGTCGGGTCCGGCGGACATCTGCAACATCAGCCGATCTATCTGCATCGCAGCCTTTTGGGTTGTGCGAGCCTCGTGGGTGGCGAGATAAACACCACCCTTCAACCATTTCAGGTCATCAAGGGTGAAGTTCAGCGCTTTCTCGCGCTCGCCGGGTTGTTTTGCATTGGATGCACGTTCTGCCTCGTCGAAAAAATACGGCAGCGGGGGAGCAGTCATGGTTTGTCCTCGATGGGCTGCGATGAATGGTGATCGCAGGTTGCTGGGTCGAGGGAAAACAGTAGGGCCAATGCAAAGCCCGGGTGCGGTACATATTGCTTGACTCGATCCTTTGCTGGAGGCTTGACAGGACGCCGGTAAAACAGCGCTTAATCGACGACTTTTTCGGGTTGCCCGCAACCTCGTTTGACCTGTTGCCCATACCCAATAATAAAACCGGAGCTTCAGATGACCGCATCGCCTGAAATGGCCGTTAACTCGAACACCCAAACCCTCGATTTCGACGCGCTCGTTCTATTGCTCGAGCAGATATTCCAGCGCCATGGCACCTCAGCCGACGTCGCCAGAACCCTGGCCCTCAACTGCGCCGGTGCCGAACGCGACGGGGCTCACAGTCACGGTGTGTTCCGCATTCCCGGTTATGTGTCGACGCTGAAGAGCGGCTGGGTCAATGGTCAGGCCGTGCCGGTGGTCGAGGACGTGGCCTCGGGGTTTGTCCGGGTCGATGCTGGCAATGGTTTCGCCCAGCCGGCCCTCGCGGCGGCGCGGCCATTGCTGGTGGAAAAAGCCCGCAGCGCCGGTATTGCGGTGTTGGCCATCCGCAATTCCCACCATTTCGCCGCCTTGTGGCCGGACGTCGAGCCGTTTGCCGAAGAAGGGCTGGTGGCACTGAGTGTGGTCAACAGCATGACCTGCGTGGTGCCGCACGGCGCTGATCGCCCGCTGTTCGGAACCAACCCGATTGCCTTCGCCGCGCCCAGGGCCGACGGTGATCCGATCGTCTTCGACCTCGCCACCAGCGCCATTGCCCATGGCGATGTACAGATCGCTGCCCGCAAAGGCGAGCGCTTGCCGGCAGGCATGGGTGTGGACAGCCTGGGCCAGCCGACCCAGGACCCGAAAGCGATTCTCGAGGGTGGCGCCTTGCTCCCATTTGGCGGGCATAAAGGTTCGGCGCTGTCGATGATGGTGGAACTGTTGGCGGCGGCGTTGACCGGCGGCAATTTTTCTTTCGAGTTCGACTGGTCGAACCATCCGGGTGCCAAAACCCCCTGGACCGGTCAACTGCTGATCGTGATCGATCCGAGCAAGTCGGCGGGGCAGAACTTTGCCGAACGCAGCCAGGAACTGGTCCGGCAGATGCACGGTGTGGGGCTCAAGCGTTTACCGGGTGATCGGCGTCACCAGCAGCGCGCCAAGTCTGGTGCTCAAGGCATCCCGCTCGATGTACAGACGCTGGCGAATCTGCGGGAATTGGCGGGGCTTTGAGCCCTGGAGAGTCAAACGCAATCCATGTGGGAGCGGGCTTGCTCGCGAAAGCGGTGTGTCAGGCGACATCAATGTTGACTGTGCCGCCGCCTTCGCGAGCAAGCCCGCTCCCACAGGTTCAACGTCGGCCCAACAACAGCCCGACCACCAGACCGAATCCGGCGGAGATGGCCACGGTTTGCCAAGGATGACCGCCGATGTAGATTTCGGTGGCGTCGACCGCAGGTTGGGTCCGGTCACGAACACTGGAGACTGAACTTCGGGCCTGCTGGAGTTTCTGGGCGATTTGTCCGCGAAGGGTGTCAGCTTCTTCACCGACCAGTGAAGCGCTGCTTTTCAGCAGTTTTTCCGACTCTTCGATCAGGGCCTGAAGTTCGCTGAAGACTTGATCCTTGATTTGATCCTCGGCGACTTGATCGACGGTTTTTCGGGCCATTGGAGTACTCCTTGCAGGTGAATGGACAGTGAACAATGGAGTCTGACGCGGCTGAAAAAGTTGCAGCCATTTTGCGTGGTGACTCAACCCTGAAGAAAAATCCAGCACAGGACATTTCCTCCTACAGTGTAAGATGTCGCCTATTTTACGCAGCAGGTAACTCCCATGAGCTTCAATCTGGCCGACAAACCCCTTGCCGAGCGCGCGGCGCTTGAAGATGAAAAATCCCGTCTGTTCGAACTCTGGCAAAACAACCTGGGCAAAGCCAAGGGCGAAGCCGCGCGGTTGTTCGGTGAACGCGCCAAGCGCAAAGGCAAATGGGCCGAGTGGGTGCGTTCCGAACTCGACGGTATGTCGCCCCCGGAGTTCGCGAACATGGTGCGCAGTGAAGTCAATCGCCTGATGGCCGCTAAATAAGTTTCTACCTGACACTACTCGGCTCCTACGGGTGGGAAAAGATCGCGACAATCGCCTCGCGCACTTTCAACACCACCGGGTCGAGCTGCGTACTGGTGCGCCAGCCCAGTTCGATCGGGTAACGCGGCAGCGCCAAAGGGCAGGGCAGTAGCACCAGCCCGCTGAGCGCGGCGATACTTTGGGCCGCATGGGCCGGAATGGTCGCCACCGCCTGACTGCCTTTGAGCAGATACGGCAACGCGGCAAAGTGCGTGGTCGATGCGCAGACCCGCCGACTCAATCCCAACGCCGCCAGACCTTCATCGGTAATCCCGATAAAACCGCCCGATGACACCAGAATGTGCTCGCGGGCGACGAAGTCCTCAAGGCTGAGGGTCTGCTGCCCATCGGCCAGGCTGAGGGGATCCGCCAGGCAGAGATAACCCCCTTCACCCAGCACCTGACGACTGAGCAAACGCTCGGCAAACCCGCCTGCCGTGATTGCCAGATCAATGCTGCGCTCCATCAAGGCCTGGGCGACGATCTGGCTATGGGTCTGGCGAAAGATCAGCCGCAGTTTCGGCGCACAGCGAGCGATCTCTTCGATCAATCGGCGGCCGTAGGCGATTTCGAAATCATCCGACAACCCCACCGTCACTGAGCGTCCGTCGTAATGGTGGGCCGCCGGATCGACCATCGCCAGGCTCTGTCGGCATTTGTTCAGTGCATCGCTGACCACCGGTTTCAGCTGATTGGCCTTGAGCGTCGGCGCAAGACCTCGACCCGTGCGCACGAATAACTGATCGCCATACACTTCTCGCAATCGGCGCAACGCCGCGCTGACCGCCGATTGCGTCACACCCAGACGCAGCGCGGCACGGCTGGCGCTGGATTCCTCATGCAGGGCTTCGAAGACTTTGAGCAGATTGAGATCGACGCAGGCGATATTCATTTGATTCATATCATTCAGCAGTGAGCAGGGCTTTATTCATGATCCTGTGGCGCCGGAGAATGAGCAACACCTCATTACTGACGGAGTTACCGCGATGCCCAAGTCCATCGTTGCTGCACTGCAAATCGGTGCCTTGCCCGGCGGCAAGGCCGACACCCTGGAACAGATTCTTGCCTGGGAAAACGCCATTATCGAATCCGGCGCCGCACTGGTGGTCATGCCTGAAGCATTGCTCGGCGGCTACCCCAAAGGCGAGGGCTTCGGTACACAACTGGGTTATCGACTGCCGGAAGGTCGTGAAGCGTTTGCGCGGTATTTCGCCAACGCCATCGACGTGCCCGGTGTCGAGACCGAGGCCCTGGCCGGTTTGTCGGCCCGCACCGGGGCCAATCTGGTGATCGGTGTGATCGAACGCGCGGGCAGCACCTTGTACTGCACCGCGTTGTACTTCGATCCGCAGGCCGGGCTGGTCGCCAAACACCGCAAGCTGATGCCCACCGGCACCGAGCGATTGATCTGGGGCCAGGGCGATGGCTCGACTCTGCCGGTCATCGACAGCCAGGTCGGGCGAATCGGCGCGGTGGTGTGCTGGGAAAACATGATGCCGTTGCTGCGTACTGCGATGTACGCCAAAGGCGTGGAAGTCTGGTGCGCGCCGACCGTGGACGAGCGGGAAATGTGGCAGGTCAGCATGCGCCACATCGCCCATGAAGGCCGCTGCTTTGTGGTCAGCGCCTGTCAGGTGCAAGACTCACCGCAAGCCTTGGGCGTGGACATCGCCAACTGGCCGGCGCAGCGCCCGTTGATTGCCGGTGGCAGTGTGATTGTCGGCCCCATGGGCGACATTCTCGCCGGGCCGCTGCGTGGCGAGGCGGGTTTGCTCACCGCTGAAATCGACACCGATGACCTGATCCGCGCCCGATACGACTACGACGTGGTCGGGCACTACGCGCGCCCGGATGTGTTTGAGTTGACGGTGGATGAGCGAGCCAAACCGGGCGTGCGGTTCAACACATAAATCTGGTGGGGGCGTGATTGTCGTCTAGTCTCTAGGCGTTTATACCCCCGTCAATGGATGGACTGCCCATGAGTGTGTTACTCGGCCCGATTCTGCAGTTTCGTGGCATCAACAGTAGTGTCTATAACGTGTCGGCTCTGGTGGTTCTACCCTTGGGCGGGTCATCGCCCAGCGTGAAGGTGCCCAAGGGTGTCACTGCCGGCAAACCGTTGGCCACCGCCGATATCCCGCTGCTCAATCCTCAGCACCGCGTCTGGCGCATTGATTTCAAAACACCGCAAGACAAATCCGTTGCCACCACTTACACGATCAACATAGAGGGGGCAGAGGCCAACTTTGTCGTTCCGGCCAAGGGCCAGTCGCCGCGCATCGCGTATGTGTCGTGCAACGGCTTCTCGGACCCCAAGGACATGGAGAAGGTGGACAGGAACAACGAGCGTTGGGAGCACATGTGGGGCGTTCATCAAAGCAAGCCCTATCACCTGCTGTTGATGGGTGGCGATCAGCTTTACAGCGACGACATGCGCAGCAGCGTGTCGTCCATGAAAGCATGGTTTGCCAAACCTTTCGCCGATCGTCAAAAGGCCGTCTACACCAAGGTGATCGAAGCAGATCTGGACAAGTTTTTCGCCAGGCTCTACCTGGAGTGCTGGAAACAGCCTGAGGTCGCGAAGCTATTCAGCGCCATCCCGACGGTGATGATGTGGGATGACCATGACATCATCGACGGCTGGGGTTCCTACGATGAGATGCTGCATTCAAGTCCGGTGTTCCAGGGGCTGTTTGCCACGGCCAAACGCTATTTCAGGATTTTCCAGCAGCAACTGATCCAGACCCATCCGCACCTCAAACCGTCCGCTGATACGCATCCCTGCGCGATTCCGGGTACCGCCGACGGCTTTCACCTGGGGTTCACCGGCCTGGGCGAGTTGGCATTGTTGGTTCCCGACCTGCGCAGCGAACGCGCGCCGGACTTGACGACTCCACGGGCTCAACAGACCCGGGTGATTTCGCCCCTCAGTTGGGATGCGATTTATGCCTGGCTGGACAAGGTCAAGGCGCACAAGCACCTGTTGCTGATGTCGAGTATTCCCGTGGGTTACCTTGATTTGCAGGCGGCCGAAAAGGCGCTGGACCTGATGTCGGGGCAACAGGAGCTTGAGGACGATTTGCGCGACCACTGGCGAAGCCAGCCCCACCGAGACGAACGCAAGCGGCTGATCATGCGGCTGCTGGATTTCGCCAATGCCGAGTCATGCAAGGTTACGCTGGTGTCCGGTGATGTTCATGTGGCCGGGGCCTGTGTGATCGAATCGAAGTTGTCCCGGCATAACGTCGATGGTGCAGGAACGATCTACCAATTGATTTCGACCGGGGTCGTGCATCCTTCGCCGCCGGTGCTGGCGGTGCAATTTCTGGAGTCCATTGGCGGGCACCAGGAACAGATCGACTACGCCATCACCGGAACCATGTTGCCCATCGGCACAAGGGGACGTTACCTGATTGCCGCTCGAAACTGGCTGGCGATAGAGCCGGATGAGGGCGGCAACGGCAAAACCCGACTGTGGGCCAACTGGCACATAGAAGGTCTCAAGCATTGTGTGACGCAGGTGATCTACCCCGTTACATAACGGGGCGTTACCAGGTGCCGGAGGTCGAACCCGACAGGCTGAGCTTGCCGCGATCGACAAAACGCAGGGTACCGAACGCGCCGCCAGCCAGCTTGCCGCGCAGTACGTAGGGCAGATTGTCCAGGGTCTGCGTCTGACTCAACCCCAGGGTCTGACGCAGCACCGTGAACGCCGAAATGCTCACCGGCACCACTAACACTGCTTCGGAGAACCGTGGGATCGAGCCCGACTGGTTGCTGACGCCGGAGGCGAGTGGTCGGCCGTTGACTTCCAGGTCCAGCGCCACGCCGTTGTAGGCGATCGCGGTTTCGTTGGGGTTTTGCACGCGCAGTTTTACCGCGAAACGCACTTCCAGTTCCTGGCTTTGCAGCGGCTCGATACCGACCACGTTTATGTGCAGCGGATCGCGACTGGGGAACAGGGCGCAGGCGCCGAGGGAGAGCAGCAGGAAGGACAGGACGATTAATCTGCGCATGGACAGGCTCTCGGGCAGGAAGATATTCAGCACGATAGCGCACAACGCACGGACAGTGATTGGCGATTCGAAGATGGTGTGCAGCGCCTTTGGCAACTCGCGCAACACTTCAGGCACCGCCCAGGCCCATCGGCCGTCGAGGCCGTAAATCGGGGCTAAACGGTACAGAGGGGCATACACAAAACCTGTGGCGAGGGAGCTTGCTCCCGTTCGGCTGCGCAGCAGCCGCAAACCCGGAGATGCTGTGTCTGTATGCGGCTAAACACAAGGTCGATCGGTAACGCGCAAACCAAAATGTGGGCTTGCTCGCGAAGGCGGAGTGTCAGCCAATATAAGTGTGAGATGTTAAACCGCTTTCGCGAGCAAGCCCGCTCGCACATTTGAGTTGTGTTCGGCTCTTGGAGCGAGATCACTCCTGCCAGTTTCTGGCAGCAGCCTCTGCTAAGCTCCGGCGACTTTTCAGGAAAGAGCCTGCCGACCGTGTCACGAACCACTCGTTTACTGACCTTGTTACAAGTGCTGCGGGGCAAAAGTCGTCCGGTGACTGCCGCGACATTGGCCAGCGAACTGGAGATTTCCGAGCGCACGCTGTACCGCGACATCGCGGAACTCACCGCGCTCGGCGCGCCGATCTTTGGCGAAGCGGGGATCGGTTATGTGTTGCGCAGCGGTTTGTTTCTACCGCCCTTGATGCTCAATGCCGATGAAACCGAAGCCATTGTGCTCGGTTTGCGTTACGTGGATCAGCGTGGCGATGAGGTCTTGAGCAAAGCCGCGGCCGATGCCCTGGCAAAAATCGCCGCGGTGCTCGACCCGACGGCCCAGGATGCCTTGCGCAACCCGACGGTGTTGCCGGGCCCACCAGGTTGTGGCTACCCGCAAAATGCCGTGCCCTTGAATGTGTTTCGCCAGGCCATCCGCGATCAGGCCAAGCTGCACCTCGATTACGCGGACGCCAATCAGGTGCCCAGTCAGCGGCTGATCTGGCCACTGGCCCTGGGGTTTCTCAACGAGGTGCGGATCATTGTCGCCTGGTGTGAGTTACGCAGCGCCTATCGCACGTTTCGCACCGACCGGATCTCGGCCGCCACTGAACAGGGCGAACGTTACCCGGGGCGGCGCAGCGACCTGTTGCGCACCTGGCGCAAGCAGATGCAACTGGACGAAGCAGGGCGTTTCACTCCTGACAAGAACTGACACAGGCTTGTTTTAGCATGGCTCCAGAATCAACTCACAAGGAGCCGTAAACATGTCCAGTCCAGCCTCTTCACTGGCCCCTGCCATCGCCGCCTACATTGCTGCCGCCAATGCTCGCGACACGTCGAGGGTCGCCAGTTTTTTCGCTGAGAATGCCAATGTGTTCGATGAGGGGCAGCATCAAGTCGGCACGCAAGCCATTGCTCAATGGATGCAAGACACCGCACAACGTTACCAACCCCGGGTCGAGGTGCTCGACGTTCAGCTGCGCACCGGCAAAGTGCTGGTCCACAACCTGATCTCCGGCACCTTTCCCGGTAGCCCGCTGGAACTGCGCTACACGTTCCGCCTCAATGAGCAGGGCAAGATCGCCCGGCTGGACATCTCTCTGTAACCCGCTCCCACATGAATTGCGATTTGCCTATACTGCCGCGCATGAATGTCGACTCTCCCTTAAGCGCCTGGCAACACGCCATCGAGCAGAAGGGCTTCGTCCAGGACGAAGCCCAGGAACACGCCGTGTGGGCGCTGCAAAAATGCCACGAAGCCTTGCATGAAGGCCGTACGCCGATCACCGGCGTGTACCTCTGGGGGCCGGTCGGGCGGGGCAAGACCTGGTTGATGGATCAGTTCTACCAAACCCTGCGCGTCCCGGCTCGGCGTCAGCATTTTCATCACTTCATGGGCTGGGTCCATCAGCGTTCCTTTCAATTGACCGGCACCGCCGACCCGTTGAACACGCTGGCGCGCGAATTGAGCCAGGAAGTACGGGTGCTGTGTTTCGATGAGCTGTTCGTCAACGACATCGGTGACGCGATCATTCTCGGGCGTCTGTTTCAGGTGATGTTCGAGCAGGGCGTGGTAGTGGTGTGTACCTCCAACCAACCACCGGATCAGCTGTACGCCGACGGCTTCAACCGCGACCGATTCATGCCGGCCATTGTTGCGATCAAGCAACACATGCAGGTCATTGCGGTGGATGGCGGGGAAGATCATCGTCTGCACCCTGGCGCCGGTGTGCAGCGTTACTGGGTGAACGTGCCGGGTCAGCCCGGCGCCCTCGGCGAAGTGTTCAAGGCCTTGACCGTCGGCCAGTCGCTGTCCAGCGATCCGGTGAAGATCGGCTACCGTTCGGTCAGTGTCATGCAGGCCAGTCAAACCGTGCTCTGGTGCCGCTACGCCGAACTCTGCGAGCAGCCTTTTGCCGCCATGGACTTCATGGCCCTGTGCGACACCTTCACCGCTATTGTGCTGAGTGAGGTACCCAACCTCAGCGCGCAAAAGCGTGAAGGGCGCATCGCCCGTGGCACTGAAGACGGTGTCGAGCGAGTGGCGGCGGGGGATCGCGAGTTGCCCCAGTTGTCGGTGCATGACGACGGCGTGCGGCGGTTCATCGCCCTGGTGGACGAATGCTATGACCGCAAGGTGCCGCTGTACCTCGAGGCGCAGGTGCCGATGGAGGCGTTGTACACCGAGGGCTATCTGGAATTCCCGTTCCGCCGCACCCTCAGCCGTTTGCAGGAAATGCAGCTAAAACGTTTTGCCCAGACTTGATGCCCGGGAGGAGGTGCAACGGGGCGAGAGGATCCGGTTGTCGGCACCCCGGCGCTCGCGATAAGGTCGCAGGACCTTTCAGTGCGCAAGAGGCGAGCTGGGGCAACTTTATGTGTGATCGAGGGTGGAAATGGAATCCGCAGAAATTCTAGTGCTTCAGGCCAGCTACTCGAACCCGGTGCATGCCGAGGCGATTTGTCTTGTATTGAACCACTACGCCGAAGACCCGATGGGCGGCGGTCACCCGTTACCCGTCGATAGATTGCAACAACTGCCGGGGGAGCTGGCCAAACGTCCCCATGCCTTCAGCGTACTGGCGTTTGTCGGCGGTGAGCCGGCAGGGCTGGTCAATTGCTTCGAAGGCTTTTCGACCTTTGCCTGTCGGCCATTGGTCAACGTGCACGATGTGGTTGTGGTGTCGAAGTTTCGCGGGTTGGGGCTGAGTCAGAAGATGCTGCACAAGGTCGAGGACATCGCACGCCAGCGCGGCTGCTGCAAAATCACCCTGGAAGTGCTGGAAGGCAATCCAGTGGCTCAGGCGTCTTATGGCAAATTCGGTTTTTCGCCAGGCATGTTCGACCCGGCGCACGGCCGGATGCTGTTCTGGACCAAAGCGCTTTAGTCCGCCATCCGCAATCTCTGTGGGAGCGAGCCTGCTCGCGAAAGCAGTGGGTCAGGCAACATCAATGTTGACTGTACCGGCGTCTTCGCGAGCAGGCTCGCTCCCACAGGTTCTGCCCCCCTCAAAAACTACTGCTGAACGACCGCCGGAGCGACAGGCGCGCCCTTGGTTTTCATCAGGCTGAAATCGATCAACGGCCGCTGCTCACGCTCATAAGGGTTGCCGATCATCAATGGCCGAGGCTTGAAGCTGTCGCTGACCAGGCTTTTGCTGCGGTCCAGCTCATCAAAGTTCAGGCCGGCCAGATCAGCCCAAGTGTGAATCAGCTGGGAACTGCTGTACGGCCGACCCAGGTCAGCGGCGAAACTCCAGTCATGGTTTTCACGCCATTTCGGCGAAGCCCAGGCCATGAATGGAATGGTGTACATCGGCGCGGTCGGCTTGTTCTCGTTGCGGCCCAGGGTGTTGTGGTCAGCGGAGTCGAAGACGTCTTCGCCGTGGTCGGAGAGGTACAGCAGGAAACCGTTCGGATCAGCCTTGGCGTAGTCCTTGATCAGACTCGACACCACGAAATCGTTGTACAGCACTGCGTTGTCATAGCTGTTGTACGTCGGCACCTGATCGTCACGCACGCCGTCCGGAACGCCTTTGCGGTCGGTGAACTTGTTGAACGTCGACGGATAACGGTACTGGTAACTCATGTGCGTGCCGAGCAAATGCACGACGATCAGTTTGCGTGGCGCTGCATCGGCCAGCGCCTTGTTGAACGGCTCGATCACATCGCCATCGTACTGGGCGGCGTTCTGGTTGCGGTTGTTGTTCAGGTACACCTGTTCGTCGGCCTGCTCGGAGAAGGTCGTGAGCATGGTGTTGCGTTTGGTCATGGTCTGCTGATTGGTGATCCAGAAAGTCTTGTAACCCGCCTGCTTCATCATGCTGACCAATGACGGCGTCGTCAGGTAGAGGTCCGGATTTTCTTCGTCAGCGAACGTCAGCACCTGCTGCAACGCTTCGATGGTGTAGGGGCGTGGGGTAATGACGTTATCGAAAACCGCCAGTTGGTCCTTGAGCTTGTCCAGTTCCGGGGTGGTTTCCCGAGGGTAGCCGTACAGGCTCATGCGCTGACGGTTGGTGGACTCGCCGATCACCAGCACCAGGGTCGCCGGCTGGTTGGCCATCGAGTCGGTGAGGTTCTTGAGGGGCGGGATCTTGCTGGCGCTGTCGAGCATATCTTGCATGCCGACCAGGGTCTCGAGGTAACGGTGATAGGCCACGGCCATCTGCCACGGCACCGCGGGCTCGATGCGGGTTTCGAATTTCTCGAAGCCGTCCGCCAGGCTGCCGGTGCGCGCGGTCTGCTTGATCAGCGGGTAACCGATCACGGCCAGCAGAATCGCCGTCGCTGCAATCAGCGCCTGGGCGCGTGGCAGGTACACCGGGCGCAAGCGGGTCCAAAGGAAATACGCGAACGCGGTGTGGGCGAGGAACGCCAGCACCATCCACCAGGCAAAATACTGGGTCATGTACTCGCCGGCTTCAGACACGTTCGATTCGAACATGATGAAGATGACGCTCTGGGAAAATTCCTGCTGATAAATGAAGAAATAACCCAGGCTGGCCATCGAACAGGCCCACAGCACCATGCCGATCAGCGCGGACATCACACGGGTTTGTTTGGGAAACAACAGCATCGGCGCCAGCCAGACGGCACTCATCACAAAGGCCTGGCGGAACCCGCTAAAACCGGAGGTGCCCGTCAGTTGAATCAGCAGTTGGGTGATGCCGGAAAAATACCAGAAGAACAGAAATAACCAGAGAAATCCTGCCCAGTCGAAACCATTCGCAGACGTTTTGCTGCGTTTAAACAAAGCCATTCAACACTCCCGCCGGATGATCACTTCGGCCGTCGGCACTCTCCCTGTCGCAGACGAACAAACGCCGCCCGGATACCGAGCGGCCACAATGAGCCGGAGTATCAACAAGCAGATGTGAAAACTTTGTGAGTTGCCGGAGCTGGCAGGTTTCAGCAGATCGGAAACAGCGGCGGCCGTTTCCGATTCAAGCGAGGGGATCAGGCGTGGGGAGCACGTTGGGTGACGGGCAAGGGCTGAGCCTGATTGCCTTGGGTCAGCAGGCGCAATTGCGCGACTTCCCGTTTCAACTGATCGCGCTCGTCTTTCAACTGGCGCAGTTCATCGCGACGGATCGTGACGTAAAGGGTTTGTGCTGGCAGTGCTGTATGTACGGTGCCCATTGCTCACCTCGCAAATGGCGGTATCAACTGTAAGTCGGCTCCCGAAATCGGGTGCTCACTTACTATCGGCGCCGATTTTGATTTCTTTTGCTCCTGAAGGGAACTTTTTTATTTTTCATGGTCGTTGTGTCTTCGGTGCGATTCCCGACGTTATCAATCAGGATCGGGCACAATGCCCGGAAACTTCATCCCGCCGCTCTGGACTAACTTTCACTAGTCGCGTTGGGCTATAACCTTTGACACACTTTATTCGTAGTAGGGAGCATCAGTACATGCAACTCGGGATTATTGGACTGGGCCGCATGGGCGGCAATATTGCGCGGCGCCTGATGCTCAACGGCCACACCACCGTTGTTTACGACCGCAATACCGCCTTTGTCGACACCCTGGCCGAAGAAGGCGCCACCGGCGTCGCCGATTTGCCAGCCCTGGTCGCCGGCCTGGCCAAACCGCGTGCAGTGTGGGTCATGCTGCCCGCCGGCGCACCGACCGAAGACACCATCGACACCCTGAGCACCTTGCTTGAAGCCGGCGATACCATCATCGACGGCGGTAACACCTTCTATAAGGACGACATCCGTCGGGCCAAAACCCTGTCGGAAAAAGGCCTGCACTACATCGACGTCGGCACCTCCGGTGGTGTCTGGGGCCTGGAGCGTGGTTATTGCATGATGATCGGCGGCGATGCCGAGACCGTTAAGCGTCTCGATCCGCTGTTCGAAACCCTGGCCCCGGGCCTGGGCGACATTCCTCGCACCAAGGACCGCAAGTCCGATGACGATCGTGCCGAGCGCGGTTACATCCACGCAGGCCCCGCCGGCGCCGGGCATTTCGTGAAGATGATCCATAACGGCATTGAATACGGAATGATGCAGGCCTTCGCCGAAGGCTTCGACATTCTCAAGACCAAGGCCAGCACCAATCTGCCCGAAGATCAGCGCTTCGACCTCAACGTTGCCGACATCGCTGAAGTCTGGCGTCGTGGCAGCGTAGTGTCTTCCTGGCTGCTCGACCTGACCGCCGACGCCCTGGCGAGCGATCCGAAACTCGACGGCTATTCAGGCTCCGTGGCTGACAGTGGTGAAGGCCGCTGGACCATCGAGGCCGCCATGGAGCAATCGGTGCCCGTACCTGTGCTGTCGAACTCGCTGTTCTCCCGCTACCGTTCGCGCGGACAAGGCACCTTTGGCGACAAGATTCTCTCGGCCCAGCGCTTCGGCTTTGGCGGCCATGTGGAGACTGCGAAAAAATGACCCACGTGATCCGCAGGAAATCCAAGGCAGAACCCGCACCGCCCACCACGCTGTTTCTGTTCGGTGCCCATGGTGATCTGGTCAAGCGCCTGCTGATGCCGGCGCTGTATAACCTGAGTCGCGACGGTTTGCTGGGGAATGGACTGCGGATCATCGGCGTTGATCACAACGCCATCAGTGACGAAGCCTTCGCCAAAAAGCTCGAAGATTTCATTCGGGCGGAAGTGGCGGCCAAGGTCGGCAAGGGCGATCACGCCCTTGATCCGGCGTTGTGGGCCAAATTGGCCAAACACATCAGCTACGTCCAGGGCGACTTTCTGGATGAACGCACCTATGACGCGCTGGCGGCGAAAATCGCCGCCAGCGGCACCGGCAACGCGATTTTCTACCTGGCCACCGCACCGCGCTTTTTCAGCGAAGTGGTGCGGCGTCTCGGCGCTGCCGGATTACTGCAAGAAACCCCCGACGCGTTCAGAAGGGTGGTGGTCGAAAAGCCTTTCGGCTCCGACCTGTACACCGCCGAAGCCTTGAACGCGTGCTTGCTCAACGTGATGACGGAAAAGCAGATCTACCGGATCGATCACTATCTGGGCAAGGAAACCGTGCAGAACATTCTGGTCAGCCGGTTCTCCAACAGCCTGTTCGAAGCCTTCTGGAACAACCATTACATCGACCACGTACAAATCACCGCCGCCGAAACCGTCGGCGTGGAAACCCGTGGCAGTTTTTATGAAGTCACAGGCGCCCTGCGGGACATGGTGCCCAATCACCTGTTCCAATTGTTGGCGATGGTGGCCATGGAACCACCAGCCGCCTTTGGCGCCGATGCGGTACGCGGCGAAAAAGCCAAAGTCATCGGCGCGATCCGCCCCTGGTCGACCGAGGAAGCGCGCGCCAACTCGGTGCGTGGCCAATACACCGCCGGCGAGATCGATGGCAATCCGCTGCCCGGTTATCGTCAGGAAACCAACGTAGCACCCGACAGCACCACCGAAACCTATGTCGCGCTCAAAGTGATGATCGACAACTGGCGCTGGGTCGGCGTGCCGTTCTACCTGCGCACCGGCAAGCGCATGAGCGTGCGCGACACCGAGATCGTCATTTGCTTCAAACCGGCGCCGTATGCGCAGTTCCGCGATACCGAGGTCGAAGAGTTGCAGCCAACCTATCTGCGGATCCAGATCCAGCCCAACGAGGGCATGTGGTTCGACTTGCTGGCCAAACGGCCGGGGCCGGCGTTGAACATGGCCAATATCGAGCTGGGTTTTGCCTACAAGGATTTCTTTGAAATGCAGCCGTCCACCGGCTACGAAACCTTGATCTACGATTGCCTGACCGGCGATCAGACGCTGTTCCAGCGTGCCGACAACATCGAGAACGGCTGGCGCGCCGTGCAGCCGTTCCTCGACGCCTGGCAGCAGGACACGACGTTGCAGAGCTATGCGGCCGGCGAAGACGGGCCACAGAGCGCTGACGAGCTGCTGACCCGCGACGGTCGCGTCTGGCATAGCCTCGGATGAGTGACGTCACGCAACAACCCATCCGTTTTCTGCTCAGTGACATGGACGGCACGTTGTTGCTGCCCGATCACAGCCTCAGTCAGCGCACGATCGAGGCGGTCCGCGCCTTGCGCGAGGCCGGCGTACTGTTCAGCCTGGCCACCGGGCGTCCGCCCAAAGCCATGTTGCAGCAGATCGAAGCCCTGGGCGTCGATCTGCCGACGGCGGCCTTCAATGGCGGCACGATCGTCAACCCGGACGGCAGTGTGCTGGTTGCGCATTATTTGCCGGCAACCGCAGCGCTGACAGCATTGACGCTGTTTGCCGATCAGCCGGACATTGAAGTCTGGGTGTTCAGTGGCGGTGACTGGCTGTTAAAGGATTCGAACGGTCCGATGGTCCCGCGAGAGCAGCACGGCCTGGGGTATCCGCCGGTGGTGGTCGAGACATTTGAGCCTTACCTGGCCCGCATCGACAAGATCGTCGCCGCCAGCAACAACACCGAACTGCTGATCGAACTGGAAGCGCAGTTGCTGCCCAATGTCGAAGGGCAGGCGCAGGTGTCGCGTTCACAACCGGTCTATCTGGACGTGACCGCAATGCAGGCCAACAAGGGCGAGGCACTGGCGACACTGGCCGAGTTTCTCGGTGTACCGCTGGAACAGACCGCTGCCCTCGGTGACGGCGGCAATGACCCGGCGATGTTTCATCGGGCTGGGTTGTCGATTGCCATGGGGCAGGCGGAAGAAGCGGTGAAGCGTCAGGCCGATGTAGTGACCGGGGCCAATACCGAAGACGGCGCGGCCCTGGCGATCGAGCGATACATCCTCAAACACTGAACACACAACAGACTGTAGGGGCTGTTACAACCAGTAGCTCACCGCGTACCAACCAAGAATCCCCATCACCACGGTGTAAGGCAGCGCCATCCACACCATCCGCCCGTACGACAAGCGAATCAGCGGTGCAATCGCCGAGGTCAGCAGGAACAGGAACGCCGCCTGGCCATTGGGCGTCGCCACGCTCGGCAGATTCGTTCCGGTGTTGATCGCAATCGCCAGGGCTTCAAAGTGCTCGCGGCTCATGTGGCCGGAGATGAACGCCTGCTTCACTTCGGTGATGTAAATGGTCGCCACGAACACGTTGTCGCTGATGGCCGACAGCAAGCCATTGGCAATAAACAACATGCCCGGTTGTTGATCGGCCGGCAGTGCCAGCACCCACTGGATCAGCGGCGTGAACAGTTGCTGATCGTGAATCACCGCCACGACTGCGAAAAACACCACCAGCAGCGCGGTGAATGGCATGGCGTCCTTGAAGGCGTTGCCGAGGCGGTGCTCGTCGGTGATGCCGGTAAACGCGGTGATCAGCACGATCACCATCAAACCGATCAGGCCGACTTCGGCAATGTGAAACGCCAGCCCGGCAATCAGAATCAGCGCTGCCGCCCCTTGCACCAGCAACGCAGCGCGCTGACGCGAAGTACGCTCGGCGTTGTCTTCGGCGGCGTAGTTGGCCAGCACCGTACGCACGTTGTCCGGCAGCAGCGTGCCGTAGCCAAACCAGCGCAGTTTCTCCAGCAGCACGCAGGTCACCAGGCCCGCTGCCAGCACCGGCAACGACACCGGAGCGATCTTCAGAAAGAACTCGGCGAAGTGCCAACCCATTTCATGGCCGATCAGCAGGTTCTGCGGCTCGCCGACCAGCGTGCACACACCGCCCAACGCAGTGCCGACCGCGCCGTGCATCAGCAGGCTGCGCAGGAAGGCGCGGAACTGTTCGAGGTCGGCATGGTGGAGAGTGGGCAAGTGCTGGTCATCGCAGAATGAGCTGTCATGACGCGGATCGCTGCCCGAGGCGACGCGGTGATACACCGAATAAAACCCCACGGCCGCACTGATGATTACGGCAGTCACGGTCAAGGCATCGAGAAACGCCGACAGAAACGCCGACAGGAAACAGAACATCAACGCCAGCAGCGCCTTGGAGCGAACCCCCAGCAGCAGGCGCGAGAACAGAAACAACAGCAGGTCTTTCATGAAGTAAATCCCCGCCACCATGAACATCAGCAGCAGGATCACCGGGAAGTTGTGCACCAACTCGTCATACAGCGCCTGGGGCGTGGTCATTTTCAGCAGCAGTGCTTCGACCAGCAGCAACCCACCGGGCATCAGCGGGTAACACTTGAGCGCCATGGCCAGGGTGAAGATGAACTCCAACACCAACAGCCAACCGGCCGCCGCCGGGCCGATCGTCCACAACACCAGAGCGTTGAGAATCAGGAAACCGACAATGCTCGCCTTGTACCAGCGGGGTGAGTGCCCGAGAAAGTTGTGCGCGAAGGCTTGGGCCATTGAGCCGGACATCGGCTACTCCTTGTATTAAGTAGCGCGCAACTTGCCGTAAGCGCAAGGGAAGATCAAGTCCAAGAATAAGATGTCGGCCTAGTGTTGATATCGCGCGACGACCGCGCGGTAGTTTCCGTCCAGCGAATGGCCGCCGACGACGATGCAACCGTCGGCCTGCACGGCCAATGAAGTGGCGGTGTCCGGACCGCGACTCAGGCGTGTGCGAACCCAGCCAAGGCCATTGGCGAAGCTGCGGTCCAACGGCCCATTGGGTAAATACCGGGCGAGAATGAAATCGGCTTCGCCCCCGCCAACCGTCGCACCGACGGTCAGCACACGGCCGTCCGGCTGTACCTGGGCGGCGGTCCACTGGCAGCCGCTGTGGCCAACCTGCAACAGTTTTGGCTGGCCACGATTGCAGCGAATGTCGGGTCGGCCGTTACTGTGAACGTTTAATGCGAGGCAGTGCATCGGGTCACGACTGCTGCCAAAACACTGCAAATGACCCTTTTCGTGCTGGACGATCTGGCAGACCTGAGCGCTGTGGCCCTGTACTTTGAAGGTCATGAAACCCTCCACGGCGAAACCGTCGTCCAGCCGGCCATCGGTGTGATAGCGCGCCAGCAAACCCTCCTCGGGAAAATTGATCGATCCGCCGACCAGGATTCGGCCATCGCGCTGCACCATCAGGTTGTTGAGCCAGGTGTTCATCAGCAAGTGCCGGACCATGACGAAACCGCGTCCGTTGAAGGTGCTGTCCAGCGAGCCGTCGGCGTTGAGCCGTATCAGCATGCCGACGTGATCGGCCAGTTCGAAGCGATGATTGGCCAGCAGCAGGATTCGACCGTCGTCCTGCACACAGGCATCACAGGCTTCGGTGCCCGGTACACCGGGCGGCAACCAGGCGTCGCGAGCGCCCTGGGAAAGATTCCCCGGCAGGCGCACCACGCAGCGGCCATGCTCACCAAAACCCTGGACCGGGCAGCCTTGCGGATCAAACATCGCCAGGGCGGGCAGCGTACGGTGAGCATTTTCGTAGTGCAGACCGGCCACCAGAATGTGCCCGTCGGCCAGCACCCGCACCGTGCCCGCCATAGCCTCGTAGCCGTGGGCGAACTGCCCGATGACGCTGCCTTGTTTGCCGAAAGCCAGATCCGCCGAACCGTCCTCAAGCAGGCGGGCCAGTCCAAAGCGGCTGCCACCCGGCGTGCCGACCTTTGCCGCTACCAGCACGCGGCTGGCGTGGTCAATCGCGACGCCATTGGCCATGCTGGAAGTACTGCCGGCGAAATACACTTGAGTCTTGCCGGTGCCAGCGAAACGCGTATCGAGTTGCCCTGCACCATGGACGGTTGCAGGTAAGGCAAAAGCAGTCTGGAGTGACATGCACGCATCTCCTTGCCAGTCGTCCTTGTCCGGGTGCCCGGAGGGTGACTGCATGAGCAGAACATTCAATCCCTGAATGCGCTGATGCACAACTGCCATTACTCTCGGGAGGCAGGGCGTTTTGTGCCAGAACAGTGTCTTTTCGAACCACTGACAAGCCTGCCAGGTAATCTGACGAGTTAGAAGATGAAACAGATGGGGGGTGACTGTAAAAAACGTCAACTAAGGGGGGAAGAGGGGACGCGGATTACCGAGCGGTAATCCGCGAAAACGCTTAGTGCGGCATGGACCACGATTGCAGCGTGTAACCTTCCTCGCTCAGCTCGGCGCGGGTTTGTTCCAGCAAGTGTGCGAGTTGCTCTGGATCGGAATAGGCGCTGCTTGGAATTTGTTTGCGGCTGATGCGAGTGTTAGTGCGATCGATGACGGTCAGGCTGAGCTCGCCATTACCGTCTTGTGGTGCCCATGCCACGCATTGAAAGGGTTGGAATGCGCGGTCGGCAATCAAAAGAGCTTCGTTGATACGGAGCGGGGCGTTCATGGGATCTTCTCTCTGTATGCCCAATCAAGTGATGTGCCGTCGGTTGGGCTTACCGTTCGGCTGGTTACTTGTACTGATGCCCGCAACCGGGGGTTGGGTCACACACAATCAAAAGAATTTTCAACTTTCTTTCATGGCTTCGATATTCAGACTGTTTCTGAAAGCTGAATGAAAGGTTCAACTCGTTAGGCAACTAACCAAATAAATACTTATAACTAATAGGCCAATAACCCTATAAGCAATCGATACAAGCCCGCGTCAATATTTTGCTAGTGTTACAGCCAAGTCCGCCAAATGACTGTTTTTGATAATATTTCCTAATAATTTGGCGCCAAGGAACAGTCATGATCGAAGCGCCTGCCTTACGACGTCTGTTAGTAGTGGATCCTTGCGACGACTGTCACCGTTTGCTGCCGGGTTTACGCGCTGTGGGTTGGGATGTTGACAGCTGTACCCTGGAAAACGCCGCCGAACGAACCTGCGACGTCGGCCTGTTGCGTTTGCAGCCCTTTCATCTGGAGCGCCCGGAGGCCGTCAAGGAACTGATCACCCGTAGCGGTACCGAATGGATCGCCGTGCTTAATCAGGAAGTCCTGCGAATGCAGAATGTCGGGGACTTCGTCTGTGAATGGTTTTTTGACTTTCATACCTTGCCGTTCGATGTCTCACGGGTTCAGGTCACTCTGGGGCGAGCGTTCGGCATGGCGCGCCTGCGCGGCCAGAGCACGGTTCATATCGATCAGCCTGAACACGAACTGCTCGGCGACAGCAAACCGATTCGCGAATTGCGCAAACTGTTGAGCAAACTGGCGCCCACCGAATCTCCGGTGCTGATCCGCGGCGAAAGCGGGACCGGCAAGGAAATGGTCGCCCGAGCCCTGCATCGACTGTCCCAGCGTCACAGCAACCCGTTCGTGGCGATCAACTGCGGCGCGATCCCCGAGCACTTGATCCAGTCCGAACTGTTTGGTCACGAGAAGGGGGCTTTTACCGGTGCCCATCAGCGCAAGGTCGGGCGGATCGAAGCGGCCAACGGCGGAACGCTGTTTCTCGATGAAATCGGTGATCTCCCCCTGGAATTGCAAGCCAATCTGCTGCGCTTTCTGCAGGAAAAACACGTCGAGCGTGTCGGCGGGCATCAGCCTATTGCGGTGGATGTGCGGGTATTGGCGGCGACACACGTCGATCTTGAGGAGGCCATTGAGAAGAAACGCTTTCGCGAAGATTTGTACTACCGCTTGAACGTCCTGCAAGTGGTCACCGTGCCGCTGCGTGAGCGTCATGGCGATCTCTTGATGTTGGCCAACCACTTTTCCCACTTTTACAGCCATGAAACCGGTCGTCGTCCTCGCAGTTTCAGCGAAGACGCGCTGATCGCCATGGGCAAGCATGACTGGCCGGGCAATGTCCGCGAATTGGCCAACCGGGTACGTCGTGGGCTGGTATTGGCCGAAGGGCGGCAGATCGAGGCGCGAGACCTGGGGTTGATCAGTCAACACGCCACTGCTACGCCGATGGGCAC
Source organism: Pseudomonas sp. B21-015 (assembly GCF_024749285.1). NCBI lineage: Bacteria > Pseudomonadati > Pseudomonadota > Gammaproteobacteria > Pseudomonadales > Pseudomonadaceae > Pseudomonas > Pseudomonas sp. B21-015. The sequence continues at coordinate 3,481,708 of NZ_CP087196.1, read as the reverse complement.
CCTTGAAGACTACAAGACCCGCGCCGAGCGTCAGGCGCTATGCGATGTGTTGAACCGGCACAGTGACAATCTGAGCGTCGCCGCCAGAGTCCTGGGCGTATCGCGGCCGACTTTTTACCGATTGCTGCACAAGCACCAGATCCGCTAGGGCGGGTGAAACGAAAAGGCCCGCTGCGACATCCGTCGCAGCGGGCCTTTTCCATTGGGGTGAAACGGTTAGAAGTAGTACGGGAATTTCAGGCTGAAGGAAAAGTCTGGCGAGTCGTCGGTCAGGCCGATGGACAGGTTGGGAACGATCGTCAGGTTATCGGTTGCTGCCAGGGTCATGCCGATGTTGAAGTTGGCCGAGTTGTAATCGCTGTTGGAGATCGATTGCCAATCGCCACCGTCCGGCTTGATCTTGCTCTTGCGGGCGAACTGATCGGTGAACGAGAACGACATGCTCATTTTCTCGTTCAAGGCGAATGCAATGCCGGCGCCGACCTGCCAGGAATCGCCCAGTTTCACGTCCCCGGGCACCTTGGAGTTGACCTGAGGGCTGATGTCGCTGAAAGAGTCTTCCATGTTGTAGGTGTAGGCCAGGCTGCCGAACAGCACGGCAGGGTCGAAGCTCTTGACCAGCGAGATGCCCGGGGTTATCGACCAGACACCATTACCGGTAGGCAAGTCCTCGGGTACCGCGAGGTTATCGTTGTTCGCGGCCTGGACCAGCTTGATGCCGTAAGGGTCTTTACCGGTTGGCGCCTTGACGCGCAGTGTAACGACCGCGTCGGGCAGGTTGGCCGACTCATCCAGAAACTTGTAAGCAACGCCAAAGTTCACATCGCCGATGGTCGGGTCGCGGGTAACGGTTGCGTCCGACGTCACCGGGCCTGCGCCACCGGCACCACCGGAGGAGTACGTTGATTCGCGATAAACCACGGGAACGTTAATGTCGAACTGCCAACGTTGTGCCACGTTGTAGCGGGCGGTCAGGTCCAGGGTCCAGTTATCCGCCTTGATACGGTCGATATCGATGTTGCCGAGAAAAATCGCATCCAGTGCCAGGAAGCCGTTGAGCGTCAGTGCACGGGTATCGTAGTGGGTATAGGTCAGGCCTGTTTCGACGCTGAACTTGCCGCCGCCGAAGAACCCGCTGGCTTCGTCATACAGGTTGGAAACGCTTTGCGCAGGCTCCGAATCATCCTTGAGCGATTGGCCGTATGAACTGCCTGTGGTTCCCGGCGCACCGGCGGCCACAGTCTGGCCACCCTTGACCGTTTCTGCGGGGGATTTGGTCAGCCGTTTGGGAGCAGGTGTTGCAGGTGTTTCTTCGACTTGGCGAACGCGTTGCTCGAGTACCATCAGCGCGTTCTGTTGTGCTTCGTAACGCTGTTTCAACTCCATGAGTTCTTGTTTTAGTACTTCAACCTGGGGGTCCGGTGCTGCGTACAGCAGTGTGGCCGGGGCCAGGCTACTCAAACAAACGATAGCTCTGAACGTCAACGATCGGTGCATGGGTTAGCCGTCCCTTATCTGACTACATCTGATGACACTGAGCGTAGATCAGAATCCTTGAGTGCGAAGACCTTTGAGTTGGTCCAGGTTGCCGTTCAGCGACCCGGCTGTAGATACGTTGTCCCGCAGCACGACATTGAGGGATGTGAGGTTGCGGACCTGGTTACCACCGCCGAGCAACGTCGTGTTCTGCATCAGCCCGCCCTGGGCCAGGCGTTGTACGGTACTGCCCTGGTTGTTGTTGGCCACGATGTTGAGCTGCACACCCGTACCGGTCGAGGAAACGCTCAACGAACCCGCGCCATTGGCGCCGACCAACGTCGAGCCTGTGGCCAACGCCTGGCCCTGCTGTTGCGTTGCTGGCGCTTGGCTAGCCTTTGTGACGTTGATCTCAACGTTGTTGTAGGCAGTGTTATGGTCGCCGGCAGCACGCACGACTTGAGTGACGCCTTCGGTGCTGTTGAGGCCGCTGCCGCCAGTGACGGTACCGGTGCCGGTGCTTTGCGAACGCGCTGAGCCATCGCCTTTTTCGTCGATCATCGACACATAGAACTGTGGCTTGATGGTTGATTGTTGAATTTGCATCGAGGAAGTTGCCCCGATCACTTCACCGTTGGCATTTTGCCAACTGCTGGTCATGACAATGCCGAAACTGATGATCCGTCCCGGCATGACATAGCGGCCTCGCAGGGTTGCCAATTCCTGATCCTTCAATTCAATCGGTTTGAATGTCTGTGCCTGGGTCGGCAGGCTGGCGGCCAGGCAAGCCACGGCTAGCCAGATTGGAGTCTTCATTGGATGCTCCGGGAGCGTCGTGCTCCTTGTCATTAGAAGAAGTCGCTTTGGATGAATCCGAAATCCATCAACTCTGCGTCTTGCACCGGGCTGAAGGTGTTGATGCGGTTCTTGGCGGTTAGTGGCATGGGTGGGTCGAGCAACGCGTTGGTTTTGTCGTAGCCCTGACCGATGACAGCAAAGATGATGCCGTTCCAGCCTTTTACAAAGTCGTCGACTTTGTAGCGTTTATGGCCGAGTACCGGATCCCCGATATATACCCAGCCCTTATGGACTCTTTGCATGACCACAAAATGTTTGTAGCCACGGATATCCAGGAGTACCACAACCGGAATTCTGATTTCGCTCAACGTATCCGGCGCTACCCGGTAGCCACGGGCCCGCATGCCGATACTTTCCACGTAACGCTTCATGTCGAGCATGGAGAAGCCCTGGACGCGTACAAGATCTTGATCGGAGTGCGCCAGCATGCCTTCGATAATCTGCTCTTCATTCACGTCCAGCCAATAGGCCTGGCGCAATATGGTCGCCAGCGCAGCTGCGCCGCAACTGAAGTCGGTTTTTTGTTGCACCAGGTCGGCAAACTTACGCTCGCGCATGCTCTGGATCGGCTTATACACCACCGCGCCGCCTGGCAGGACGGAAAGCGGCATTTGTGCAGCCTCGCTCACACTGGCCGCGCAAAGCAAAAATGCCAAGGCGATGATAATGCGCATGGTAGGACGCCTTCTGGTTGTGTTGAAACAGGCCCCCGTAAGGGGGCCTCCAGAGACAGCAATTAGAACGAGTTGTTGGAAATGGCCAGCGAGTTGCTTTGTTGGTTACCCACCCCGGCAGCTACGTTGACGCCCAGGTTGCCACTGCCACCATTGACCGAACCGCTCAGGGTTGCAGTGTTGGTCACAGGATTTGCCCAGCCAGTTGGAGTCAGCACTTGATAGGTGTAGGTATTGCTCAAATCATATGAGCTGCTTTCACTGTAGCTTTTCGCTTTGTCGTACGCAGATTCGGACGATTTGCTGCCCGATTTTTCGTACGAGGAGGCAGACGATTTCTCGTATGATTTATCGTACGATTTATCAAACGAGGAATCGCGCGATCTGTCGTACGAGGAGTCGCGCGATCTGTCGTACGATCTGTCTCTCGATGCGTCAAGCGTTGCATCAATCGATGCGTTAAGCGATGCGTCGGCAGTCCTGCTGCGGGTGCGATCGCCATTGCCATTATTGAAGGTACGGGAGCTGGCAGCCGCCGCAGTAGCGTCCAAAGTAGCGCTCAAGGAAGCACTCAAAGAAGCACTCGAAGAACCGCTCGCATTACTGCTGCTAGAACCGCTCGCATTACTACTGCGAGAACCACTTATATCAACGCTTTTGGTACCGCTGGCATCAGAGCTCCTGGAACCGCTCGCGTCCCAGCTCGAAGAAGCGCTTCTACTGCCGCTAGCCTCGGATGATTTATCGCGAGAGAAACTACCGCTGGCCGAGTTGGTAACTGTCATCGTATCCAGGCGGTACGTCCGATCGGCGTTGTTATTCACTACCAGGCCAGGACCTTGTTGATCGGCAGAGGCGGTGGCTGTTGCGTTACCGAGCGGGGCATTGGTGTTGGCAATCGCCATGGTGTTTTTCTGTTGGTTGAGGTCGCCGCCAGCAATGTTGATACCCATGTTACCGCTGCCGCTATTCCCCGATCCGCTCATAACGGCAGAGGCTGTGCTACCGAAGTTGTTGACCCTGTTATTGTTGCTGTATTGCGTGACATCGGCGGTGGCTGTAGCAGTGCCGAACACGAAGCTGTTGTCCTGACTGGAGTTTGAGGCAGCATTTGCGATGGCGGCCGCGTTGTCTTGTTGGTTGCCGCTACCTGCAGCCACGTTGACGCCGACGTTGCCGCTGGCGCCTGTGGCAGAGCTGTTCATTTCAGCTTCGTTGATCGTCCCTTCGTTACGGATGCGGTTGTTGGTACTGCTCTGGTTATCCCATGCATTGGCCGTCGCATAGACAGGGATCTTTGTTGGAGGAGGGGTGTGATGGCCATTGTTCTGGCCATGGTGGTGGTCATTGTCACGCCGATCGTTTTGCCCAGCTTGTACAGCAACAGCCATGACCGCAGCAATTGCGAAAACCAGAGGCTTGAGTGCCATCGAAGGTTTCATGGTGATTCTCCGTACTTATTTTAGGTTAAGTGTTGTTTCTACCTGTTTGGGTCAGTCCATGACCCGTACGCTCAGGGTGTTGGCCGTTCGGTTTCCCACCCCGGAGCTCTGATTCAACTGGATCACCCCACGGCTACCGGTGAAGGCCTGATCGCTGGTAGCGACCTGGCGATTGCCTGGTGCAGAGTCAGTTGGATCGGAGTTGTTGATCAGCGCCACGTTCTGCTGCATGAGGACGCTGTCGTCGATACTTTGCGGCTGGGCACTGATGCTGATACGCAGTGCGTTGGCTTGCTGGTTGCTGGCGCCCGCGCTCTGGTTGACGCCCAGAGCGCCACTGCCGTTGCTGAAGGAGTCGCCTTGAATGCTGGATCGAGCATCGATCCTGGGGTCGACCTCCGTCCGCAGCCGTTGGCGAATCTGCGTGGTCGCGCTGGCTCCATGGCCAACGGCGATGGCCCGGGCGTTGGCCTGTTGCTGCAGATCGCCGGCAGCCTGGTTGACGGTGAGGTTGCCCTGGTACTGCATGCCCGAACCGTCGATTTCGGCGTTATTGATGACGGGGGGGTGGGCAAAGGTCGATGCACTGCAAAACATGGCAATCATCAGCAGCATACGATTCATCTTAACGGTCTCCCGTTACGACTCTCAGAGCACCCAGGCCTTGCTGGATGTTTGAGTTGACCATGTTGGCAATACCGTTGCCCGAATTTCCCGAACGTCCAGCGGGGAGGTTGGAAAGCTGGGTCTGGTTGGTGAGATTGCCGCTCAGGTTGTTGGTGTTTTGCGTGACCAGGCGGGAGATGCCTGCACCACTGGCGACGCTGGCAAAGTCGCCGTCGCTCAATTCGTTCGTTTGCCTGAGGACTTGTTTGGACGGGTTGGCATTGGCGGTTGTGGGGCTAGGGTCGGGAATCACCGGCGCTCGCGTTGCCATGCGCGGTTGGACATCACGTTTGATAATAATGATGCCGTTGTCAGCCTGTACAGGCAGGCAGACACTTGAGCCTAGTGCGCATCCGATCAACAGGAGGCTATAGATGCTGTTATCAAATGTCCCCACGGCGGCGATTCCTTCTTTGTTGGCGGCTGGCCCTAGTCAGCCTTGTGAAGGAGAGAGCGAAAGCCGTGCCGCTTTTTGATAATTGTTTTGATTCAAAGGGTTATCGATCAAGCGCAGTGGATCGATGATTGAGCTGTTTCAGGTCTGAGACAACGCAGGGTGCTGCAACGGGCTGAAGGGAAGGTAAAGCTCCGGATCCAAGGGTTTGCGCTGTGGTGTACCAGCGCGTTAACACATGGCATGACAAGATGATGAATGGGGTTGAAACAGGCTGTTTGAGAGGGGAGGTGTGTTTCAGAAACGGACGCATTAGAAAAAATACTGCAACAAATACTGGGGGTATTGGCCAGTGCCCGTCAGCTCCCCACAGGTTCTGATTAGCGCCCAAGCAGCAAAGTAACGGCTTGCAACGCCTGGGCCCGGCGTTCAGCCCAATGGCCTTGAATCACTTGAACAGGCTGTCGATGCTGCTCCAGCCATGCATGGGTCGCGTTGAAAAAGGCCCGGCGCTCATCCAGTTCGGGCTGACACCGCTGGCCATCGTCGGTCCAGTCGACGAGTTCGGGAGACAGCAGCAAGTGCAGGTCGTAATGCCGAGCCAGCAACGCCTGTTCGAGCCAGGCCGGACAATCGCCAAACAGGGTTTGGCTCCACAACATATTGCTCAGCAAGTGAGTGTCGAGAATCAGCAGCGGCGGCTGAAAGGCTCGGGCGTCATCTTCCCACTGCAGCTGTCCGCGAGCGATGTCGGGGATATCGGCCAGGCAAGTGTCTCGCGCCTTCTGCTCAATGAACCAGCGTACGTATTCGCCCACCAGAGCGCCGCCGAAGTGCTGTTGCAGTTCGGCGGCCAGCCAGCTCTTGCCGCTGGATTCGGGGCCCGTGAGTACCAGCACTTTCATGTGCGCAATGCCGGGTCGGCGCGCCACGTCCGCCAGCCTTGCACCGCCAGCACTGCGAACACCCCATAGAGGCCGGCGGTGAGGTACAGCGCTTTATAGATGAACAGGCCGACGAAGATTACGTCCAGCGCAATCCACAGCGGCCAGCATTGCAGACGTTTTTGCGCCATCCATAACTGCGCCACCAGGCTGAAACCGGTCAACGCCGCATCGAGCCAGGGCTGAGCGGCATCGGTCCAGTGGGCCATCGCGGCCCCCAGCAGCAGACTGCCGACCGCGCCGACGGCCAGACCGAGCGCTATCGATTGTCCATCGAGCTGGCTGACCTGCCGCCCGTCATGCGTCGCGCCCGCACGGGTCCACTGCCACCAGCCGTAGAGCTGCAAGGCGGCGTAGATCACTTGCAGCAGCATGTCCGAATACAGCTTCACCTCGAAAAAAATCCAGCTATACAGCAGCACCATGACCAGGCCGATTGGCCAGCACCAGGGGTTCTGTCTGACCGTCAACCAGACGGCGATCACGCCGAGGGCGGCGGCAAACAGTTCAAGCCCGGACATGGAGGTTCCTTGGTGTCGTAGAAATGAGGGGGGCGAATTGTACCCGGAAAAACCGCGTTATCGTTCATCGCGAGCAGGCTCGCCCCCACATTGGCTCAGTGATGCTCACAAAAAATGAGCAACGCCGATTAAGTGTGGGAGCGAGCCTGCTCGCGATGGGGCGACTGGTGTTCCGAACTGGCCGGGTCAGTTGCCCCTACTGAAAGTGATCAGACCCGAAACTGCGTGAGCAGCCCGTTCAACTGCTCGCTCAGTTCCTTGAGGTGAACGCTGGCCACGCTCGATTGCTCGGCCGCCAATGCCGTGCTGTGGGACAACCCCGCGGCCTGGGTGACGTTCTGATTGATGTCTTCCACCACATGGGCCTGCTGCAAGGTCGCGCTGGCAATCGAGGCGTTCAACCCGTTGAGGTTGCGCAAGGCCTGGCCGATGGCATTCAGGCTGGCGCCGGCCAGACCGGCCTGCTCGATGGTCAGTTGTGACGCACGGCTGCTGTCGCCGATCACCTTGACCGCCGCTTCGGAATGGCTTTGCAGGCGTTCGATCATCGACTGGATTTCTGCCGTCGACTTCTGGGTGCGCTGGGCCAGTAGCCGCACTTCATCGGCGACCACCGCAAACCCTCGACCCTGCTCACCGGCCCGGGCGGCTTCGATGGCCGCGTTGAGGGCCAGCAGGTTGGTTTGCTCGGCGATGGAGCGGATCACCTCCAGGACACTGCCGATCTGCGTGCTTTCGGCAGCCAGCGTACGAATCACTTCGACGGCTTGATCGATGGTCGAAGACAGCTTGTCGATCTGCTGCAAGCTGCCATCGATATTGACCTGCCCCTGCTGCGCCTGGGACTCGGCATTGCGCATTTCACTGGCCGCGTGCTCGGCGTTTTTGGCCACATCCTGCACACCGTAGGTCACTTCATTGATCGCGGTCGCCACCAGTTCCATCTGTTGAGATTGCTGCTGGCTGCGTTGCTGCGCCTGCGCGGCATCGTTGCCCAGTTCACTGGAAGACTGGCCCAGTGCGCCGGCGGACACTTGCAACTGACCGATCACCAGGCGCAGTTTGGTGGTAAAGGCATTGAAGTGCCGGGCCAGTTGCGTGACTTCGTCCTGGCCGTGGGTATCGAGGCTGCGGGTCAGGTCGCTTTCACCGCTGGCGATGTTGGCCATGGCGTTCACGGTTTCCTGCAGCGGGCGCACGATGCTGCGGGCAATCATGATCACCAGCAGCGCCATGATCAGGGCTATCACCAGGCCGACGAAAAACGCCTTCCAGACCTGCGCATAAAACTCGGCCTGCATGTCATCGATGTACACGCCCGAGCCGATCACCCAACCCCAGGGCTCGAACAGTTTGACGTAGGAGGTTTTCTCTACCGGGGCACTGGCACCCGGTTTCGGCCAGCGATAGTCGACCATGCCGGCACCCTTGGCCTTGGCGATGGCGACCATCTCGTTGAACAGCGCGAAACCGTCGGGGTCGCGGATCGTCGACAGGTTCTGGCCTTCAAGTTTCGGATTGGTCGGGTGCATGATCATGACCGGCGTCAGATCGTTGATCCAGAAGTAGTCATTCTGGTCGTAGCGCAAACCGCGCACGGCGGTCAGTGCCTGCTTTTGCGCGGCGTCACGGGTGAGGGTGCCGGCAGTTTCCAGGCCGTGGTAGTAGGTAAGGATGCCACTGGCGGTCTGCACCACATGCTGGGTCTTTTGGGCCTTGGCCTGATAAAGGTCGTCGTGAATCTGCTTGAGCATCAACACGCCCAACGTCGATAGCATCACCACGGCCACGATCAAGATGAGCCACAAGCGTCGGCTGATCGACACACTGCGCAAGCTGTTCATACGCTGTTACTCCGTTTTCTTGTTCTTGTCATAAACGATCGCCAGCATCCAACCACACTTTGTCGATTGGGCCTATGCGACTCAGGTCCTATTACGCGGCAGCGAAAACAAGGCGTGTCTGATAGGATTTCGGCCCCACGCGAAAAAACCTGAGTTCCAGTTTGTTTTTCACGGAATTTTTACGGTTTTGTGGGGATCTTGTGCGCGCGGCATGTCAGCTACGCTGATCGCAATGAACGCTTAAAAATATTAATGGAGCATGCCTGGGGGTATTGCTTCTTGGGGGATTGATGGATCTTTGGACGGCCTTTCAGGCATTGATTTTAGGCGTTGTAGAAGGGCTGACGGAGTTCTTGCCCATTTCCAGTACCGGGCACCAGATCATTGTGGCGGATTTGCTCAATTTTGGCGGTGAGCGCGCCATGGCCTTCAACATCATCATTCAGCTCGGCGCGATTCTGGCGGTGGTCTGGGAGTTTCGCCGCAAGATCTTCGACGTGGTCATCGGTTTACCGACGCAGCCCAGCGCTCGACGCTTTACCGCGAACCTGTTGATCGCCTTCCTGCCGGCGGTGGTATTGGGGGTGATTTTCGCCGACTTGATCCACAAATACCTGTTCAACCCGATTACCGTGGCCACCGCATTGGTCGTGGGCGGGATTGTCATGTTGTGGGCCGAACGCCGTCAGCATGAAGTGCATGCTGAAAGTGTCGACGACATCACCTGGAAAGACGCCCTGAAAGTCGGCTTCGCCCAATGCCTGGCGATGATTCCGGGGACCTCGCGTTCCGGCTCGACGATCATTGGCGGTTTGCTGTTCGGGTTGTCGCGCAAGACGGCCACCGAGTTCTCGTTCTTCCTTGCCATGCCAACCATGGTCGGCGCGGCGGTGTACTCAGGCTATAAATACCGCCATCTGTTTGTGCCAGCGGACTTTCCGGTATTCGCCATCGGCTTCGTCACTGCGTTTATCTTTGCGATGATTGCCGTTCGGGCTCTGCTGATATTCATTGCCAGCCACAGCTACGCGACATTCGCCTGGTATCGCATTGCGTTCGGTCTGGTGATCCTGGCCACTTGGCAATTCGGCTGGGTCGACTGGACAGCGGTCAAGCCATGACCGATGCCAGTGCGCGCAACAACAACCCCGGACGCAAGTCCGGGGGCGCCATTCAAAACCTGCGGCTGAAACTGCTGGTATTCGTTGCGCTGTGCGCAGTGCCGTTGTTTGGCTCGGTGTCGCTGTGGCTGCGCGGGGTGTCGGTGATTCCCCTGGCGGCCTACGGCATCGTCAGCGTGCTGGCGTTTTTCCTGTACTGGAGCGACAAGCACAAGGCCCGCGCCGACAGCTGGCGCACGCCGGAGAACGTTTTGCACGCGGTGGAGCTGGCGGGTGGTTGGCCGGGCGCCTTGCTGGCCCAGCAAGTATTTCGGCACAAGACCCGCAAGGTTTCGTTTCAGCTGGTGTTCTGGCTCATCGTGCTGATGCATCAGGTGTTCTGGATCGACCAGCTGTTTCTGGGCGCTCATCTGCTCGCGCTGTTCTAAGGTCTTTAAAGCAGCAAGCCGACCTGCGTGCGCTTGGGCAACTTGCTCACCACCAGTTGGTGGGAACGTTGCAGCAAGCCTCGCAGCTCTTCGGTGCCCAGCGGGTAGGGCGTTTCCATGATGATCCACTGAGCCCGGGCCAGATACGGCGCCGGGTGAATGCCTGGCCGGTCGCAATGGCCCAGGAACAGGTCCTTGTCGACCTTGAAGGCCAGGGACTGTCCCCGCAGGTTCTGCAAGGCGAACATCTTGTTCCCGGCAATCGAGAACACCCGCACACCCCCCCACTTGTAATCTTCCCGCGCGCCGGGCAGCCCCAGGCAGAATTGCGCGACGTCCTCTTCGCTCATTGGTCTTGCCTTCATAGCAGTCGGTCCCCACAGGCATTGAATGATTCGATCAAATGGTCGATCCAGGCGCGCACCGCCGGCATCACCCCGCGTCGATGAGGGTAGACCGCTTGCAACCAGCCGCCCGGCAATGACCAGTCGGGCAGCAATTGCACCAGCGAACCGTTTTCCAGTTCCTGCTCGCAATACATCATCGGCAATATGGTGAAGCCCAGCCCGGACAGGGTGCAAGTCTTGCGCACGATAAAGTCCTCGATCCCCAATCGGGCTTCGAACGTCATGTCACAGGCCTTGCCCTGCTGGTCGAGCATACGTAGATGTACCAGGCGATCGGCTTCCAGGGCACCCAGTATCGGCACGTTTCTCAAATCGTCCGGCGACTTGATCTCCCGCTCACGAAGAAACGCCGGGCTGGCGACCATGACGGTCTGCGCCTGACGTAAGCGGCGGGTGACCAGCAAGGGATCTTCATCGCCCAGTTCCCGCACCCTCAAGGCAACATCGACGCCTTCGGTCACCAGGTCGACCCGACGGTTGAGCATCATGACCTCCAACTGAACCTGAGGGCATTTCTCCAGAAAGCTGCTGATCACCGTCGGCAAGATGTGGTGGGCCAACCCCACCGGGCAGGACACCCGCAGTCGCCCCCGGGGTTCGCTGGACATGCTGGCCACCGCTTCGTCGGCCATCTCGGCTTCCAGCAGCATGGCCTGACAATGCCGCAGGTAGCGCTCGCCCACTGCGGTCAGGTTGAGTTGGCGGGTGGTGCGTTGCAGCAGGCGCGCGCCCAGGCGTTCTTCCAGCTCGGCGATGCGTCGTGACAATCGGGACTTGGGAATCCCCAGCAAACGCCCGGCCGCCGCGAAGCCACCGGCGTCGACCACCTTGGCGAAATAGTAGAGGTCGTTGAGGTCTTGCATGATTTAAATCCAACTGTTCTATCAGTGGGACAAACTATCGCATTGTTGCCGACTAATCAGCTATTGGTTTCGTCGGTAGGATTGTCTCCATCAGATCGCCGGGTGGCGATCCTCACCTTGGAGATCCCACATGAAATTACTGCATATCGATTCGAGCATTCTGGGTGATAACTCGGCTTCCCGTCAGTTGAGCGGTGAAGTCGTCAAAGCCTGGCAAACCGCGGAGCCTGGCGTTGTGGTGACTTACCGCGACCTGGCCGCCGATGCCATCAGCCATTTCTCCGCCACGACCCTGGTCGCCGCCGGTACCGCCGCTGAACTGCGCAACGCCGCGCAACAGCATGAAGCCGAGCTGAGCGCGCAGGCCCTGGCCGAATTCATCGCCGCCGATGCCGTCGTGATTGCAGCGCCGATGTACAACTTCACCATCCCGACTCAACTCAAGGCCTGGATCGACCGCATCGCCGTGGCCGGCCAGACCTTCCGCTACACCGAAGCCGGCCCTGAAGGCCTGTGCGGCGGCAAGAAAGTGGTCATCGTTTCGACGTCTGGCGGTTTGCATGTAGGCCAACCGACCGGCACTGCTCACGAAGACTACTTGAAGGTGCTGTTCGGTTTCCTCGGCATCACCGACATCGAGTTCGTCCGCGCCCATGGCCTGGCCTACGGTGATGACGTGCGCACCAAAGCCATGAGCGACGCCCACGTGCAGATCAGCGAGCAATTGTTCGCTGCCGCGTAAGGCTTGCGTAAAAGTCGTAAACAGCTCAGGCAATACCACTGAAACTCTGTATTCTGGTCATCGTGACGGCCAGGTACGGAGTTTTTTGTTTCTGGCGGTGATCAGTTTCTGGCCCGGGTTATGCAGTCGAGGGTTAATATCTGCGGTCAGGTAATAAAGGTGGGGCATCCCATGGTGCGTCTTTGTGCAACGCTACTGATTTGCCTGCTTGGCAGCCTGAATTCAGTGCACACCGCGCCTGCGCCGTATCCTCACTGGAGCGTCGGCTTCCATGAGATGACGTTCCTCGATCCGCTGGACTTGAAGCCGATGCGTGCCATCGCCTTTTACCCGTCCAGTGAGAGGGAGCATTCCAGCAAGCTCGAGGGTTACACGGTCGAAGCCGGTGAAGACACCAAAGTCGCCATCGGACGCTTCCCGATGCTGATGCTCTCTCACGGCAACACCGGAACCCCGCTGGCCTTGCACGACCTCGCCACCTCATTGGCACGCAAGGGCTTTGTGGTGGTGGCGGTGATCCATCCCGGCGACAACTCCAAAGACCACAGCCGTCTAGGCACCTTGAGCAACCTTTACGGGCGGCCAATCCAGATTTCCGAAGCCATTACCGCGACGTTGGGCGACCGTATGCTCGCGCCCTTCGTCAATGCCGATCAAGTCGGGGTGATTGGCTATTCGGCGGGCGGTGAGACGGCGTTGATTCTGTCCGGCGCCACCCCGGACCTGGATCGTCTGCGGCGTTATTGCCAGGAGCGCCCGGATGATCACGATGCCTGCAACACGCAAGGTGAACTGATCATCGACCGCGATGACTTGCAGCCGGTGCCAGACCCGCGAGTGCATGCCTTGCTGCTGATGGCGCCGCTGAGTCTGAAATTCGGCCGTCACACCCTGGCCGACGTGCATGTGCCGGTGCTGCTATACAGCGGCGATGGCGACAAACTGGTGGCGTTCGACAAAAACGCTGCAGCCCTGGCGCGCAAACTGCCGACCGCACCGGATTTCAAATTGCTGGCCGGGGCAGGGCACTTCGTGTTCCTGGCGCCGTGCAACGATGAACAGATCGCCACCATGCCGGCGCTGTGCACCGATGCCGACGGCGTCGACCGCAAGGACATTCACCGCAACCTGATCTCCGAAGCCGGACGTTTCTTTTCCCATGCCCTGGGCAAACCGAGCCGGGCCGGCATGCAAACCGCAGATCAATAAGCTCCCCGGACCCCCTGTGGGAGCGGGCTTGCTCGCGAAGGTTTCAGCACCACAAAAATCATTGGCCCAGAAATGCAAAAAGCCCTGTCACCAGGACAGGGCTTTTTACTTGCAGCCAGAAGCCGCCTTACATCAACACACCCTGACTACGCAGGTAGTCGTCATAGGTGCCGCTGAAGTCGATCACGCCATCGGCGCTCAACTCGATGATGCGAGTGGCCAGGGACGATACGAACTCACGGTCGTGGCTGACGAAGATCAGCGTGCCCGGGTAGTTCTCCAGCGCCAGGTTCAGCGCCTCGATGGATTCCATGTCCAAGTGGTTGGTCGGTTCGTCCATCACCAGCACGTTCGGCTTTTGCAGGATCAGCTTGCCGAACAGCATGCGACCTTGCTCACCACCGGAGATGACCTTGACCGACTTGAGGATCTCATCGTTGGAGAACAGCATGCGGCCGAGGGTGCCACGCACCAGTTGCTCGCCGCCCTGGGTCCACTGGCCCATCCAGTCGAACAGGTTGCAGTCGTCTTCGAAGTCGTGAGCATGGTCCTGGGCGTAGTAGCCCAATTCTGCGGCGTCGGTCCATTTCACGGTGCCGGCGTCCGGGGTCAGTTCATTGACCAGAGTGCGCAGCAGGGTGGTTTTACCGATCCCGTTCGGGCCGATGATCGCCACGCGCTCGCCAGCTTCAACCTGGAAGCTGAAGTCCTTGAACAGCGGCTTGCCGTCGAAACCTTTGGCCATGCGCTCGACGATGACCGCTTGACGGTGCAGCTTCTTGGTTTGTTCGAAACGGATGAACGGGCTCACACGGCTCGAAGGCTTGACCTCGGCCAGCTGGATCTTGTCGATCGCCTTGGCGCGGGAAGTGGCCTGCTTGGCTTTCGAGGCGTTGGCCGAGAAGCGGCTGACGAACGATTGCAGTTCCGAGATTTGCGCTTTCTTCTTGGCGTTGTCCGACAGCAGTTGCTCGCGGGACTGGGTCGCCACGGTCATGTACTCGTCGTAGTTGCCCGGGAACAGGCGCAGTTCGCCGTAATCCAGGTCAGCCATGTGGGTGCACACGCTGTTCAGGAAGTGACGGTCGTGGGAGATGATGATCATCAGGCTGGAGCGCTGGGTCAGCACGTTTTCCAGCCAGCGGATGGTGTTGATGTCCAGGTGGTTGGTCGGTTCGTCGAGCAACAGCACTTCAGGATCGGAGAACAGCGCCTGCGCCAGCAACACGCGCAGTTTCCAGCCCGGCGACACTTCGCTCATCGGGCCGAAGTGCTGCTCGATGCCGATACCCAGGCCCAGCAACAACTCGCCGGCACGGGATTCGGCGGTGTAGCCGTCCATTTCGGCGAATTCGGTTTCCAGCTCGGCCACGGCCATGCCGTCTTCTTCGGTCATTTCCGGCAGCGAGTAGATGCGGTCGCGCTCGGCCTTGACCTTCCACAGCTCTTCGTGGCCCATGATCACGGTGTCGATCACGGTGAATTCTTCGTAGGCGAACTGGTCCTGGCGCAATTTACCCAGACGCACATTCGGCTCGAGCATGACCTGGCCGCCGGACGGCTCGAGGTCGCCACCGAGGATTTTCATGAAAGTCGACTTGCCGCAACCGTTGGCGCCGATCAGACCGTAGCGGTTGCCCGCGCCGAATTTGACCGAAACGTTTTCGAATAGCGGCTTGGCGCCGAACTGCATCGTGATGTTAGCTGTAGAAATCAAAGGTTTATCCTGCGGAGCATTCAGAGTAGCTAGGGTTGCGGCAGTACCGATTCAGTACCCGTTTCCGACAATGCCGACCACGGGAAATACATCCCGGTCAGAAGCGGAAGGTCCATCTGGCAATAAGTGGACAGCAGCATGTGGAGCGCTTGGCCCGAGTCGAAGTGCGCTGAGGCGGGGTTTATCCCGTCATCAACCAAGGGGGGCGCGTAATGTTTGGCGGCGATTGTACTGGTCTGGCTCTTTAAACGATAGGGCGTTAAGGCCGCACGGGCGTTTTGGCGGCATCAGTGGACACATTTTCACAGTTGAAGGTTAACTATTGGTTACAAACTGTGGCTAGAATGCCACCTTTCGTACCCATGCCGACGGTCGGCATGGCTCAAGAACGCGCCATCGGGACGCAGTTTGTTCACTTTTAACGTGTGACGACTTCCGTGAAACTTATCATTGCCGCTATTTATGTTTTATCCATCGCCTATGTCCATCTGCGCGGTCGGGTACGGCATAAGCTGGGTCGCCAACTGAGCGACCACTCGACGTTTCTGGCGCCGATCAATTGCGTTCTATATCTGTTCTCGAAAATTCCCAGCAAACCTTATCTCGATCCGGCGGACTTTCCCGACCTGAGCCCTTTGCAGGCTCATTGGGAAGAAATTCGCGCCGAAGGCCGGAATTTGCTCAAGGCCGGGGAGATCAAGCGTTCGAATCAGTACGACGACGTTGGTTTCAACTCGTTTTTCAAAAGTGGCTGGAAGCGTTTTTATCTGAAGTGGTACGGCGACAGTCACCCGTCGGCCACCAAGCTCTGCCCGCGCACCACTGAACTGGTGCAAAGCATTGGCTCGATCAAGGCGGCGATGTTCGCCGAGTTGCCACCGGGTTCCAAACTGGTCCGGCACCGCGATCCGTATGCCGGTTCGTACCGTTATCACCTGGGGCTGGAAACGCCGAACGATGCCGGTTGCTACATTAACGTCGATGGTGAGAACTACCATTGGCGCGACGGCGAAGCGGTGATGTTCGATGAGACGTTCATTCATTACGCTGAAAACACCACCGGGCAGAACCGCATCATCCTGTTCTGCGATGTCGAACGGCCGATGAAGTATCGCTGGGCGACGGCGTTCAACCGTTGGTTCAGCCGTACGGTGATGGAAGCCGCGGGCGCGCCGAACGATGCGGACGACAAGACCGGTGCCATCAACCGCTTGTTCACCAGAATCTACAAGGTTCGCCTGCGGGGCAAAGCGCTCAAGAAGCGTAACCGTACCCGTTACTACCTTGAGAAGTGGGCGATTTTTGGTGGGGTGCTGGCGATTTTTATTCTGATCTGAGTTTTGTGTTGCGGCGCATAACGCCATCGCGAAGAGGCCAGTATTCTCACCGCATAACAATGGATACTTCAGTGACCGGTCAGCCACGAGAATGCTTCGTGGCTTTTTTGTCTGTGGTCGTTTTGGCTTTACTGGCCGTTTTACCGGTGCCCTTACCGCCAAGGCTGCGTTTGAGCAGTTCAGTCAGATCTATAACATCCGCCGTTTTACGCGCCTCTTCACCCGTCGCCGTTTCAACATCTTCGATCTGGCCTTCATTCGCCTTCTTCTCGACCAGCGCCATGATCTTGTCTTCGAAGCTGTCGCGGTACTCCTCAGGCGTCCAGTCGGCGCTCATGTCCTCCACCAGCCGTTTGGCCATCTCCAGTTCACCTTTGGCCAGATCCGGCCTGGTCACGTCACTGCCCAGTTCCAGTTGAGCCAGGCTGCGAACCTCGGCGGGCCAGCGCAGCAACACCAGGACCATGGCCGATTCCAATGGCATCAGCGCCGCCAAGTGCTGGCGGGTATGCAACACAACGCGGGCCAGGGCGACCTTGTCGGTTTGGCTGAGGGTCTCGCGCAACAGCGCATAGACCTTGCCGCCGCGTTTATCTGGCGTCAGATAGTAGGGCGTGTCGATGTTCTGCAGGGGGATCTGTTCGCTGTCGACAAAGGCAAAAATGTCGATGGTCTGGGTCGACAGTGGATGGGCCGAGCGAATCTCCTCTTCGCTGAGCACCACGTAGCGGCCCTTTTCGTACTCGACCCCTTTGACGATGTGCGCTTGGGTGACGTCCTTGCCGGTGACTTTGTTGATGCGCTTGTAGCCCACTGGCTCCATGCTGCGGCTGTCGAGCCAGTTGAAATCGATCCCGTGGGAAGACGTTGCCGGGACCAGCGCCACGGGGATGTGCACCAGGCCGAAACTGATCGCGCCTTTCCAGATTGCCCGTGCCATCGCCGTGCTCTCGTCAGTGGATTGATGTTCAGGTGACCTGTGGCCAAGGGCAAAAGTTTCAGTCGGTTGCGGCCCGGTGCTGCGGGCGGATCGGCGGTGCGGTCAACTCGTGTTACATCTTCTGAAAGAGGTTTTGGTTAACAAATCCGAACCCCAGGCGTAGCGTGGCGCTATTCATCCATGAAGCGTCGCGCGCTCATTTTGAGAGGTCTCCATGAACCGATGTGTGTTCGGTGTCATTGCGCTGGCATTGAGTGGCGTGCTGAGTCATTTGGCGCTGGCAAACACCGCAGCGCCGTCCTCGCCGTTGCTGCTGGCCCAGAACCTGCCGGGCGGCGCCAACAACAATCCTTACAACAGCCCGATCCGCCGGGCCAATCCCAACAGCATGCAAGGCACGCAACCCGGCATCCCGGTGATCCGCGGGCCGAACACGGCGCCTGTGCCACGGCCGCCAACCCTCGATAACGGCGGTATCGGCAATCGCTATCCGCAGGGTCGACCGGCGCCGGCCAGCCCACCGAAATTCATTCCCAACCCGCCTCATCGGGACGCAGACACCAGCAACCGTTGAACGGCAGGGCAGAGGTCTTGCCCGCCATTTTGACGACAAAAGGAATCGTGCATGTTGCGTAAAACCCTCTTGGCCACCTTCTGTACCAGCGTGTTGTTTACAGCCATGGCGCCCGTTTACGGGGCGCCGCCCCTGGTTTTGAAAAGCGAGCAGGGCACCCTTGAGGTCACGCCGATCGTTGAGGGGCTGGAACACCCCTGGGCCCTGGCGTTTCTGCCCGACCGCCAAGGGATGCTGGTGACCGAACGGCCCGGCAACCTGCGGGTGGTCGGCGCCGACGGCAAACTCTCGGCCCCGCTCAGCGGCGTGCCTCAGGTCTGGGCCAAGGGGCAGGGCGGTTTGCTCGATGTGGTGTTGTCGCCCGACTTCAAGCAAGACCGCATGGTCTATCTGTCTTACGCCGAAGGGGGCGGTGAGGGCGACAAGGCCGGCACGGCGGTCGGTCGCGGACGGTTGTCGGAAGACCTGACGGCCATCAAGGATTTCAACGTGATCTTCCGTCAGGCGCCAAAACTCTCGGTCGGTAATCACTTCGGCTCGCGGCTGGTGTTCGACCGCGACGGTTATCTGTTCATCACCCTGGGCGAGAATAACGACCGGCCCACGGCGCAGGACCTCGACAAACTGCAAGGCAAGGTCGTGCGGCTCTATCCGGACGGCAAGGTGCCGAAGGACAACCCCTTCGTCGGGCAAAAAGGCGTGCGCCCGGAAATCTGGTCCTACGGCCATCGCAACCCGCAAGGCGCGGCGCTCAACCCCTGGAGCGGCACACTCTGGGAAAACGAGCACGGCCCCCGGGGCGGCGACGAAATCAACATTATCGAACGAGGCAAGAACTACGGCTGGCCGATAGCAACCCATGGCATCAACTATTCCGGCCTGCCGATCCCGGAGGCCAAGGGCGAGACCTACGAAGGCACCGTGGGCCCACACCATGTCTGGGCAAAATCCCCTGGCCTCAGCGGCATGGCCTTCTACGACAGCAATCGCTTCAAGGCCTGGCAGCACAACGTGTTTATCGGTGCACTGGTGAACCAGGAACTGATCCGCCTGCAGTTCGACGGCGACAAAATTGTTCACGAAGAGCGGTTGCTCGGTGAGCTCAACAAACGGATTCGCGATGTGCGGCAGGGGCCGGATGGGTATCTGTATGTATTGACCGATGAAGATGACGGGGGGCTGTACAAGGTTGGCCTGAAGTAAAACGCATAACCTGTGGGGAGGGAGCTTGCTCCCGCTGGGGTGCGAAGCGCCCCCCATGCAATCGACTGCTTCGCACTCGAACGGGAGCAAGCTCCCTCGCCACAGGTTTACTCACGCCGGTAGAGAATCACCGCAGCCCGCAGCTTGCCTCGTCCGAAACTGCACATTTTGTCGAATTCCCCATGGCTGACCGGCAAGTGTTGGCAGTCCATCGGCTGACGATGCTGGCTGTGATCCACATCCGGATCGTGCAGGTAGACGAACTCTTCATCGCAATCGGTGACGATCACCCAGTGCGGCGCCTTGGAGCGGGTCAGGCGATAGCTGCTGATCAATACCAGCGGCTGTCCGCCATCGTGCAATAACCGTGGCAGATCCAGTGGTCCGCCGATCACTCGTTCGACGTCAGTGGCTTGCAACTGCGTCGTGAACTCCTCGTGTACCAAGCGCATTACGTCTTTTTTATGCTCATCGCGCACTCCGTCAAGAAACAACGGCCCGGCCATGCTCAGTTGCAGACGCACCCGAAATCCTCGTCGCCATGCCGCCAACGCCAGGCCTTGGGGGCTGCAACCACCGTGGCCGGACGTCATGAACACAGTGGTCGCTTCGCGCCAGATTTGCAGTTCTTCGCCACGCTCCAGCGCTCGATCGTCTTGCAGCGCGCCCATGGCCATCAGCAGGCAGGCCGGGCCACAGGTGAACTCGGTGGTCTGCGGGTAATAAGGCACCTTGATGTTGCGCGAATCGCGGTGCTGGAGGATACGTTTTTCCAGCCGCAGCGCGTCGGCATGGTCTTGGTAATAGTCATGGATCAATGCGAAACGCCGGTAACCGTTGCGCTCATACAGCGCAATCGCCGTCGGGTTGTCGATGCGCACTTCAAGTCGCAAGTAGGCGCAGTCATGCTCAAGGGCGCAGGCCTCGACACGTTCGAGCAATTGTTTGCCCAGTCCATTGCCGCGAGCATCAAGGGCAATCGCAATCGAGTACAGGCGCGCCAGTGACGTGCCCCGGTGAAACAGCACCACCGCATAACCCAGCAATAGCCCCCCACATTGGGCCACCAGCAGTTGCCCATGAGCCCGTGTGATCATCCATTGAAAGCTGCGACTGTTGAGCCGATCCGTGGTGAAGCATTGCTGTTCGAGTTCCAGCAGTGCCGGCAAATCTTCAATGACCGCCAGGCGAAAAACAGTATTCATATGACCGCCGTAAAAGTTGCGTAACGAAACGGGACTTTAGAAAAAGTTCGTGCTTAATAGGAAAGGTCTTGTTCTCCAACGGATCAATCACTATGTCAGCGGTACAAGGTCATTGGCGCGAAGTATCCGAGCAAACTTTGCCGACAGCAATAACTTCTGCAAACTATTTAAATAGCTCGATCAGAACTTCCAGCCAGTTGATGATCATCGTCGAACGCAAGGAAGACTGGGCCTCCTACTTTCCCAGTGAAGACATCGTCACCGCCCAGGAATACCTCGAACAGACCCGCGACAACGAGCAGGGCAAGCGGGTTCAGGTGATCAACCTGTGCCGCAGCTACAAGTACCTCGGGCACGGCTATTACTGCTCGCTGCTGGCCGAAGCTCGGGGGCACAAGGTTATTCCGTCGGTGCGGACCATCAGCGAACTGACCCGAAAATCCCTGTATGGCCTGGCCCTGGATGATCTGGATAAAACCCTGGAAAAGGCCCTCAGTCATCACCTTTACAGCGATACCGAAGGGTTTACCCTGACACTTTACTTCGGCAAAACCGCTATCGAGCCATTACAGGATCTGGCTCGACAGTTGTTTGAGGTTTTTCCTTGTCCGATATTGCTAGTTGAGTTTCGACGAACTAACGGTTGGCACATCGAAGGTGTAAAGTTTGGCGCCTTGCATAAGTTGCGTGACGATCAGGAAGATCAGTTCGCTAATGCGCTCGACAGTTTCAGTCGCAAGATCTGGCGCATGCCGCGCTCCAGGCGATTGGCCCGTTATGACCTGGCCATTCTGCACGATCCGCAAGAAGCATTGCCGCCCTCCAATCCCAAGGCTTTGGACAACTTCGTCAGGGTCGGCAAGACGCTAGGCATCGACGTCGAGCTGATTGAACGCAAGGACTACGCACGAATTGCCGAATACGACGGGCTCCTGATCCGCGAGACAACGAGCGTCGACAATCACACCTACCGCTTCGCCAAAAAAGCCGAGAGCGAGGGTTTGGTGGTGATGGATGACCCGACGTCGATCCTGCGCTGCACCAACAAGGTTTATCTGACTGATTTGCTCAAAAGCCATCAGTTGGGCATGCCCGCCACTGAAATCCTTTACAAGGAACGACCGGAGGATTTCGAGCGGGTAGGCGAGCGTCTGGGGTTTCCACTGGTGCTGAAGATACCCGACGGTTGTTTCTCAAAGGGCGTTATCAAGGTCGAAAGCCAGCAAGCCTTGCTCGAGGCGACTGCCGAACTGTTCGAGCACTCGGTGTTGCTGCTGGCCCAGGAATTCTTCTACACCGAATACGACTGGCGCATTGGCGTGCTCAACCGCAAACCGATCTTTGCCTGCCAGTACTTCATGTCCAAGGGCCATTGGCAGATCTACAACCACAAGGCCAAAGGCCAGGACATCAACGGCGAATGCCGTACCCTGGCGGTTCACGAAGCGCCGCGAGCGGTGGTTGAACTGGCGGTGAAAACCGCGAATCTCATCGGCGACGGCCTCTATGGCGTCGACCTCAAACAGTCCGGCGACAAAGTGGTGGTGATCGAAGTCAACGACAACCCGAACATGGACGCCGGCATCGAAGACGCCTACTTGCAGGACGATTTGTATTCCTTGGTGCTGGAAGAGTTTGTCCGTCGGCTGGAGCTCAAACGCCGCGGCCAGGCCTGGTGAGCGGCCGATGATCAAGAGCTTTGAACTGAGCCACGGCGCGCTGCAAGCGGTCGAACGGCTGGACGCCGAGGTGGTGCTGTTCAGTAACCCCGATGCGGCGGAGCGGGACTTGTTGCACAGCCATTTCAAGCTCGATGAACACGCCCTGGCCTCCGCCCTGGACCCCGATGAGGTGTCGCGCATCGAGTTCCACCCCGACAACCTGTTCCTGATCTGGAAGCGTCCGGAAAACTACTCCGGTGGCGGCAGCCTGGCCTTCGAAGTGTCATCCTGTGGCTTGCTGTTTTCCCCGGGGCGTCTGTTGGTGATCGCCACCGACGACTCGCCGCTCAGCGGCCTCGGCACGCGGCAGTCACTGAAGACGCCACTGGATGTGTTGCTCGACCTGCTGTTCAACAACATTCATCACTATCTGGGCCACCTCAAGGTGATCAAGATGGTTGCCCGGGAGTTACAGCAAAAATTCAATGCTTCGATGCAGAACCAGCACCTGATCCAGATGTTCAACCTCAGCGAAAGCCTGATCTATTACATCAACGCCATTCACAGCAACGGCGCGGTCCTGACCCGGCTGCGTAATCATGCGGCGAAGGAACACTTCAGCGCTGAAGCCATTGGTTTGATCGACGACCTGATCATCGAAAACAACCAGTGCTACAAACAGGCGGAAATCTACTCCACGGTGTTCTCCGGGTTGATCGACGCCCGGGGTAACTTGATGAACAACAGCATGAACAACCTGCTGCGCAAACTGACCCTGATCAACGTGGTGTTTTTGCCGTTGAACCTGATTGCGAGTATTGGCGGCATGTCCGAATTCAGCATGATGACCGCCGGCACGCCGTGGTGGGTTTCCTATCCGTTGTTTCTGACGGCGATGATGCTCGGGGCGGGGGTGATGGTGATTGGCCTCAAGCGCCTGGCGAGGTGATGGTGGCTATCCCAAAATCACCATCGTGTCCGGATCAGATCTGAGTCTCAGCAACAGGGCTTCTTCGAAAATTGGCCATTGACTTGCCATCAGCGTCCGGCTAATTTCCAGCCATGACTTCCACCGTATTGCGCTGCCAGCCAAGCATTATTACCGCCATTCCTTATTTGGCGGGCTAGCTCACGACTGCAGCACCCAACCCGCCCTAGAGGCGGGTTTTTACTTTCTGTCTCTGGGGCTCCGATCAAAGTCAGGAGACGACCATGAGCAGCACCCCCGCCCAGCAGCGCTTGCTAGAGCACTACGTGAAAAAAATCCTCGCCGCGCCGGTGTACGAACTCGCCGTGCGCACGCCGTGCGCACGCCGTTGCAAGCGGCACCGGCCTTGTCCGAGGCGTTGGGTAATCAGATCCTGCTCAAGCGCGAAGACTTGCAGCCGACGTTTTCCTTCAAGATCCGTGGCGCCTACAACAAGCTGGTGCACCTGAGCGATGAACAGAAGGCCCGTGGCGTGATCACCGCATCGGCGGGCAATCATGCCCAAGGCGTAGCGTTGGCGGCCCGCGAGTTAGGGATTGCCGCAACCATTGTCATGCCCTGCACAACGCCGGAATTGAAGGTGCTGGGTGTCCGCAGTCGGGGAGCCGATGCGGTGTTGCATGGCGAGAGTTTTCCGTTTGCCCTGGAATATGCGCTGGACCTGGCACGGACAACCGGCCGCACCTTTGTCTCGCCCTTCGACGACCCGGACGTGATCGCGGGGCAGGGCACCGTCGCCATGGAAATCCTGCGCCAGCACCAAGGGCCGCTGGACGCGATCTTCATTCCGGTGGGCGGGGGCGGCTTGATCGCCGGTATCGCCGCGTACATCAAATACCTGCGCCCTGAAGTGCGCATCATCGGCGTCGAGTCGGAACATTCCGCCTGTTTGCAGGCGGCCTTACAGGCCGGCGAGCGAGTTGTGCTGCCAACCGTCGGCACCTTCGCCGATGGCGTGGCCGTCGCTCAGATCGGCGCCCATGGTTTCGAGGTCTGCCAGTTTTGCGTCGATGAAGTGCTGACCGTCAGCAATGACGAACTCTGCGCCGCGATCAAGAACATCTACGACGATACGCGCTCGATCACCGAACCTTCCGGCGCCTTGGCCGTGGCCGGGATCAAGCAGTACGTGGCACGCACCGGCGCACGGGGGCAGACCCTGGTGGCCATCGACTCCGGCGCGAATATCAATTTCGACAGCTTGCGGCATGTGGCCGAGCGTGCCGCGTTGAACGGCGCCCTGGCGTGAGGAGGCCCAGGCGCCAGGGGCAGGCTGGCAGCGGACGCAAAAAAAGGCTCACTTCGACGTCCTTGGGTACGTAGAGCAACTATCAGCCCGACGGTCGTGTTATGGGGCAAAGCACCCATTATGGGGCCTTGCGTGTGTGTGGAGTCAGCGGATACTGGATGAGTGGACCGCATGCTTACCGCCGTCCTCAGTCAATACAGACCCGACATCGGGGTGTATGCAAAATGCAGGTTTGGAAAAAGTCCTTTCTTGCATTTTGCACGAGTCGCTTTATAGCCATCCTCGCCAATCCTTGATTCGCCGACGAGGTGCAGAGCGAAATTCTGGGCATGTTTTATGCTGAAGCTGTCTTGAGCTGACCGCCATGCTTATTGAGTCAGCGCTGAAACAAGAAAACGGTCGGACGTTGGAACGATGAGACCCGCACGGAACAAAAAAGAACGGGCGATCTGAGCTCCGACCGACATTGATTTTTGATTGGCAATCTCACATTACCGAGAGGGTGGCCATGTTTCTTTCTGCCTTGGAACTACGCAATATCGTTGAAAGCAGTTTTCTTCCGAAACGCTGCCAATGCACGCTGTCGCCGGACCTGTCGATGACCGTCAAAGTGTTTTCGGACGGCGAGACTGACCATCTCGACCTGTGCGTCACCGGCATAGACGCCCATCGCCTCAACGGGTGTCGGGAAATCAATAATCTGATCGCCGAGTTACGCACCGACCTTGAGCACAATACGCACAGCCAGCTGTTGCACCCAACGTCAAAAGCCCATTAACCGGCCGTTTCACCCAGTTCGACCGACACGCGCCGGGTCTGGATAAACCCCAGGCCCAGCGCCAACTCCACCAGGATCGCCAGCAAAATACCCGGCCCGGCATGACCATTGAGCCATTCGCCGAAGCCCAGCGCTGCCAAACCGAAACAACCCACCATAAAGCCGCTGCACATGGCGCTTCTCGCCGCCGAGGGCGGTGTCTGCCGCACGAGATAAAACATCACCCCCAACGCGGCGAACAGCACCGCACTGCGCCGGGCCACAAAACCTGCCGCGGACGAGTACTCGATACTCCAGATCGCCAGCAACCCTTGCGGCATCAAACCCCAGACCAGCGCCAGCAGAAAGCAAAGCGTGGCGGTGAACGTCGACAGCGTGCGAAACGAGAACTGCATGGCGAATCCTTGCGGCAGTGAGAGAACGCCAGAGCATAGCGTCAGATTCCTCGCAGGCCTACCACCCAGTGCCGAATCAGAACCCTCTGTCAGTTCTGATAACTGCACGCGTCAGACATTCTTCGATAGGTGATTTCCGCAGGCTTGCCCGAGGTGCTATCGACGTACTTCATGTCAGCCGTGATCACTTTGCAGTCCAGCGTCGACGGTTCGGTCATGGAAATGACCTTGCCCACATGCAACGGCATACCGTAGCGATAGGGCACGGCCTGGGACGACGATGTATCGTTGGCCTGAGCGAAACCGGCGAACGCGGTGCAGGCGAGGGCGGTGGTGATCAGTAGTGTTCGAGTGTTCATGATGAGTCTCCAGTGCAGAGGAAGTCAGCTCGACGGAAGAGCGTCGAAACTGCCGCACTGGGCGTCAGAAGCAACTGAGGGCGTGCGGTCCAGTAAAGCTTTGGACCGTGGGGTTAATCGAAGGTTAAGTAGCGGGCTAATGGGTGTTGCTATTTGAGGCGCACAACCTTGAATCCACGTCGATCTGGAGGCGTCTCTAAACCAGCGGGTCCTTCCAGCTGACCCTTTCCAGCGACATAGTCATAGACCAGAAACTTCGCCGACACTTCATACCCAATATTAGGAATGACCAGCCGGATCTGCTCTCGTCCAAGATACAGCCAGCGCGGCAGCGCCTTCTCGGCAAAATCGATTCGCTCGACCGTGTGGCTGACTGGATTCTTGCGCAGAACCACGCCTTTCATATACGGCGAGCCGTATTCGAGGGCGAAAATCAAACTGGAGGCAGCACACTTTGCCAGGACAATCCGGCCGATGAAGTCGGATTGGGGCATGTCGGTAAAAGCGATTTGGGTTTTTCCGTCGAGTTCTATGAACAAACGTTGTCCTTCCACATCCGATTCAGCCAGCAGCGAGACGTGTGTGCTGTCGGCTAAAGGGCAGGTGAGGATGGTCTGGAGCGGTTGCGCGCAGGCCGGTGCGGCTAGCAGTGCCGCGATGATGTACTTCCATGGTGTTGGCATTCGGGGTGAATCCCTTCGGTTGTCGGGTCCTACATTACTGCCCGTGAGTCGTAATAAATCCTGAGAAAGTTTCGTCCCGTTCCTACAGGCTCGGGCGTGTTGTCGTCTTTCGCCGGCTGGTTTCCAGCGGTTACTGTTTGGCATCGCTGCAAAATCAGCGATCAGGTTGGGCCACCTGACTAACACTGCACATATCTGTGCCATCATTCGCTCTGCGGACCTCTACGTCTCGTAGTGCGTTGCAATGGTGGCTGTGTGCAGGACGCTTTCGAGCGAGCCGTTGGGGTGTTAGCGGTTGACCAGGCCTGTGCACAGCCGGCTCCACGTTTGTTCACGGTGCTGGCGATTAATTACTATGCCAACGATAAATCCATTTCCCGATCGCTATCGCTCAATCAAAAGCAGCGTTACCGATTCAAGCCCCATGGTCATCGACACCCAGGCCAATCCCCAAGACATTCACGAAGCCGCTCTACAGCGGATTCGTGCTTCCAGTAATTTGCTGGAAACGCTTCATTGCCAGTGTTTCAAGAACGGTGATGTGCAGGACATTCCGCACATTACCCATGCGCTGTATCTGTTGACGCAGGACGGTTGCGATCTGTTGCAGGTTGCGCAGCAGCAGATGTTGTGCTGGAAAGCGCCTGCTTGACGCCTATTGGAACATGCCTGCTTCCTGTGGGGCAGGCTTTGAAGCTAAATGCCCGAGGGCGATGCATTCGAGGCTTTTTGGTGTCGGGCATATTCAACGAGATCTTTGGGATAAACCCTGTGATCGATTTTGCTGTCGTCGATGTCATATAGAAATGCGATAGCTCCTGCTTCTACCGCCCAGTAACCGACGTAGTTCCCATCCTCTCCCTGTAAGTGAGTGTCATGCCAAGGCGCCTGTTTGAATGCGGAATACCATTGCGTGCAGTATTTTTTAAGATAATGGGCAGCGTCCTCTCTACTGTCTGCATAAATGGCCCGAATCAAAGGTGAGTAGACCGCGTGAAACCATTGGTCCACATCGTGTCTGTTCGGCAACACCTTGATCAGCAGATCTTCATAGAGCGTATCGTCGCCAGCATAGCCTGCACGGTCTATCAGCAATACAAAGCGTTGAAGTAAATCAATGCGATGCAGCAGAACGCAGAAGCCTATGACTTGTACGCATTCTTCAAATTCGTGGGGCCAATCGCTTATCGCGAGCGGCGATATGTCAGGACTGCGCTGGTACTCCGCCAGCCTGGCTTGTTTGGTTTCGTATTTTTCTATGAGATCTTCAAGCAAAGGAATGAGAGAGACGATTTCCTCACCTGCCGTGTAAGCGGCTAAAAGCCTGTCCAGTGCCAACTGCTTGAAATGCATTGAGCGAAGTGTCGCCTCTTCTTCGGGTGAGTCAGACTGAAAGGTGTTTGTCTTGAAAAACTCAATCACATCGTCATGTTCTTTCAAAAACTTGTTGTACTGATATTCACTAAAGAATTTTTGTCGTTTGTTCATGGCGGCAACTTTTAAAAGGCAGAGATTTATTTGCTGGCCCAACGTTCAAGACCTGCCAACCGTCAAATGACCCGAATCGGGTACCCGGCTTAAAAACAGCTTCAAGCCTTTCTGATACTGGTCCGCGTCCATGACATCGCTGTGTTTGGGGATGTGATAAAACTTGCCCTTACGATCCAGTTCGGCAGAAGCCACGGAGTAGAAGTCAGGCGTCTCCTTGAGGCGCACGATCTTTCCCCAGGCCAACTCGCCTTTGGCGGCTCTGCCTTTGGTATTGATCAGGCTGAAGCCCTCATCGTCGAACAGCAGCCGATAAGCACCTTCAGCGGCCCTGAGGTTATTGCGCAATTTGATTTCGATGAGGTGCCGGTTCGTGATGCGAAAAGTCGTGCGTGGCTTGGCATGACTGGCGGCGAGACGTGCTTGCAGGCGGCGTAGCAGTCGACCGGAGAAGAACCACCAGACCACCATAAAGATCACTCCGTACAGCACCATCGAAATAATCTTCTGGGGGGTGAGCGGACGCTCGGGGAAATAGATCGCCAGCATGCCGCCGGCCAGGCACAGGACAAACAGCAGGGGCGCGAGCAAACGATCCTGCAAGCGTGCGACATAGCTCAATAGTCGGGCCTGCTGTTGATCATGCTTGAGCATTTCGCGCTCCAGCAGCTCGCCGATCCTGATCTCGGTGTGCTCGGGAGTAATGGTGAATTGCAATTCCATGGCGTTGAATCCGAAATCCGTTTCTTGAAGAGGGTAGAGTTTACGTGTTTGCGCGGCTCCTGGCATATTCAACCAGGTCTTTGGGGTAAACCATGTGATCGATTTTGCTGTCGTCGATGTCGTATAAAAACGCTATTGCACCCGCTTCTATAGCCCAATACCCAACATAGCTGCCACCTTCTCCCTGTAAATGGGTGTCATGCCATGGTGCCTGTGTAAATGCGTCGTACCATTCGCTGCAATATGTTTCAAGATAACCGGTGGCATCTTCTTTCGTCTTTGCATAGATGGCCTGCACTAACGGCGAATAGACGTCGTGATACCATTGATCTATATCATGTCGATCAGGTAGTACCTTGCAAAGTAAATCCTCATATAACGTGTCATCGGCTGCATAGCCGGCATTGTCTATGAGTTTTACAAATCGACCAAGAAGGTCTTTTCGATGTAGCAGGATGCATAATCCTATGACTTGTACGCATTCTTCATACTGATCCGACCACTTATCTATTGCGAGTGGAGATATTTTGGGCGCCTGTTCATAGATGGCCAATTTGTTTTGCCATGTTTCGTATTTTTCTATTAGATCCTCAAGCAGCGGAATCCTTACCCCAGCCAGGTCTTTCAGGCCAGCCTTTGGGGTCACCAGAGTTGTTGGGAGGTGTTTGTATCGCAGAGACGCCGCTCATGGCTCGTCGATAGACTTGGCCTTTAATATCTATGACGTCAGCTGTTTCGATCCAGACTTCTATGTAATTGGGTGCCGAGAAACCCGGGCGCCATGCGTCATACGGCAAAGAGCGGCTATCAACGAGTGAGCAACCGCTGAGCAAAAACGCGACTATGGCGATACGTAGGAAATTACTCATTAGGAGTGCCGAACACTCTCGCTACCAGGAGCCATACGGCACGCCAAACTTCTCGACATAGGCTTTGGAAACCGCTGAAAGGGGCCGGTAGTGACCTCCAGATTTACCTTCATACGGGCCACGCGGATCAATCACGGCTTTTACCGTCGTCACTTCAATGGATGTCATACAAGGACCGCCTACCCAGACTCTGGCAATACCTCCGGGAATCAGCCTTATACCGATTGACTGACGATATCCGGTGATCCATTTGCCATCGGCAGCGCAGAAAGCTTTTTCACCCTTGCGCATGAGCTCCCGAGTCGTCTCGGGGATTTTAATCACCATCAGATAGGTTTGCGGTTCGGCCAGCGACTGCCAACGGACATAGATCTGTTTGGGCAAGTCGGCCCCTGTCACACGCTTGCCACCGCCGATGGCTATTTTTTTTGGCCAGCCTCGTGGATCGCCAGCGTTGTTAGGAGGCGCTTGCATTGACGCGACGCCACTCACCGCACGTGGATACACCTGTTCCTGAATATCGACGACATCGGCTGTTTCGATCCAAACCTCCATGTAGTCGGGGGCCGAGAACCCCAGGTCCCAGGACTTGTAGGGTATTGACTGGCTGCTGGCGACAGTACAACCGCTCAGCAAGATTGCGGCGATAGCGATACGTAGAAAGTTACTCATTAGGCATGTCGAACACTTCTGCTACCAAGAGCCATATGGCACACCAAATTTTTTGACATAGGCTTTGGATATGTCGGAGAGCGTGTCGTACTCGCCCCCTGACTGACCTTCGTAAGGGCCGCGTGGATCAATCTCGGCTTTTACACGTGTGACTTCGATTGGCGGCAGGCAGGGACCGAGTACCCAGACTTTGGCAATGCCACCAGGAGCAAGGCCCACGACTAACGCTTCACGGTAGTCTGTTATCCATTTGCCATCAAAAGCGCAAAAAACTTTTTCTTTTTTGCGCATGAGCTCCCTGGTCGACTCGGGTATGTCGATAGCCACCTGGTAAGTTTGCGGCTCGACTAGTGATTGCCAGCGGACATAGATCTTTTTCGGCAGATCCGCTCCCGTCACGTACTTACCCTTACCCCAGCCTGGTCTTTCAGGCCAGCCTTTGGGATCTCCAGAGTTGTTGGGAGGTGTTTGTATTGCAGAGTTGCCACTCATGGCACGTCGATAGACCTGTCCTTGGACATCCACCACATCAGCTGTTTCGATCCAGACCTCCATGTAATTGGGGGCCGAAAAACCCAAGCGCCATGCGTCATAGGGCAAAGAGCGACTATCAACGAGCGAGCAGCCACCGAGCAAGAGCGCAACGACGGCGATACGCAGGAAGTTACTCATCTGGAATGTCGGGCACTGCTGCTACCAAGAGCCATACGGCACGCCAAACTTTTCGATATAGGCTTTTGAAATTGCCGAAAGGGGACGGTGATGACCTCCAGATTCCCCTTCATATGGCCCACGTGGATCAACCTCGGCTTGTACTCGCGTGACTTCGATTGGCGTCAGACAAGGGCCGAGTACCCAGACTTTGGCAATGCCGCCGGGGGCAAGGCCTACAACGATCGCTTTGCGATAGCCCGTCATCCATTTTCCGGTGGCAGCACAGTAAGTTTTTTCACCCTTACGCATGATTTCCCTAGTTGACTCGGGTATATCGATAGCCATCTTGTAGGTTTGCGGCTCGACCAGTGATTGCCAGCGGACATAGATCTTTTTCGGCAGATCCGCTCCCGTCACGTATTTACCCTTACCCCAACCTGGTCTTTCAGGCCAGCCTTTGGGATCTCCAGAGTTGTTGGGAGGTGTTTGTATTGCAGAGTTGCCACTCATGGCACGTCGATAGACCTGTCCTTGGACATCCACCACATCAGCTGTTTCGATCCAGACCTCCATGTAATTGGGGGCCGAAAAACCCAAGCGCCACGCGTCATAAGGCAAGGATTCGCTGTTGGCGAGTGTGCAGCCACTGAGTAAGAACGCGACGATGAATATACGTAAATATTTACTCATTAGGATGCACCACGCGCAGAGAGTTGTCGGTAGGGCGGTTGATGAAGACCACGTCTAGATCGCTATTGTTCAAATTCTTGGCGGCATTCCAATTGTCGGACAGATGAACATAGCGTTGGAAAAGTAGCTCTTCCTCCTGCGAACTCAACCCAGTTGTAGGGCTTTTACCCAATGCGTAGGCCATAAGCTTTTTAGAGATTGGAACGAGTTCGCTAGGCAGTGCGAGTCTCGGTTCCTCCTCGTCAATCTCGCCAAATGGCACGCCATTTTCTACAGCGAGCTCACGCATGATACGTAAGTAGATCAAAGACAGATCGCTACGAACCTCGCGCTGGCTACTCACCGCCGCATACACATGTTTTTTCCGGGTTCGATCGTTCTTGTCCTGGCTGGTGAATGGGACTTCCCACGTTCTCAGCTCTAGAGGAAGGTTGTATTGGGCCATTTGGTCTAGAAGCCGTCGCAAGTCCTGTTGGGCAAGCTTGTAGCTGTTGGCTTCGGTGAGCGGGGTTGGGAGTGCAACGTCGCTTCTTCGCGGTTTGCTGACTAGTACGCGTTCCGTGGCTTTCGGTAAATAGCCACCACCCAAGTCGGAATGCACGCCAGGCAGGACAATATCGGCCGCTCCGGCACTGTTCAGGGAAAAGTTGTAACGCCGCTCATTTCGGGCGACCAGATGGACGACTTTTTTGGCGACATCAGGAGCCAGAAAGATGTTGAGCCCGGGGTTCCTAGCGTTATGACCGGAGAAATCTCCAACCAGGGGATTCGCGATGGCCGCGACCGTGTCGTAGATACCGATAAAATTGATCGAGACATCTGCTTGGACTTGCCATTTAAAAGTATCGGTTAATGCCGGAGAGCCAGCAGGTAGCGCCTTGGCGAGAATACTTTTTTCACCCTTAAGTACTTCGTTGGCAAAGTCCCGTGCGGCTGCAGCACCACGACTAAAGCCGAAAATGTCGAACTCGATCTTTTTCACCCGTTTATCCGGATTGTTGTCCTGGAAAGTTGTGATCGCTTCAACAAGCTTCGCTGGACTTTCTTCAACCCGAGTCCTGACCCCCTGCGCCCCCATGCCTGTACCTTGCGAAAAAACGGAATCTTCCCCAGTGCTGCTAGTGCCGATCCCATCCACATAAATTGACAAGCTCGCCATTTCCGCATCGACGGGCAGTGCTTCATCCACTTGGTTTATGTAAAGGTCATACAGCCTGGCCACATTGCTGACGTCATTCCCGTAGCTGTTGTCCGGGGAACTCCCCTTGCCGTCGTATCCGTAAGATGCGCAGTACTTGCGAATATCTTCCGCCATTTCCTGCAAGTTAACGTCTGGGGCAAAACAGCCATAGACACGTTCGCTGTTGCTACGGTTGTTGCCCGTCCCATCGAAGAACACCCCAACCCGCAAGGTGATGTCTTCCACCTCGACTTCTTCTTCCTCTTCTTCAAGCTCTTCTTCCACCGCAGGTGGTGTCGAATCGGCGGTGGCGTTGAGTTTTCCAACCGGTGGGGTGCTCAACAGTTGCCCCGAAATAGCGGCTGCGGCCGCTCCCGGGATAATCGGAGCGAGAATCTGGATTCCCGTACCCGCGCCAGGAGCGCCACCAGAATTCACCTTCACCTCAGCCCCACTAATCGTCACCCCACCCGCATCAACCTTCACAAAGCTCCCGCCAAGCACGGCGATGTTCAGGACATTCCACACATTACCCATGCGCTTTATCTGCTGACTCAGGATGGTTGCGATCTGTTGACGGTTGCTCAGCAGCGGATGATGGGGTGGAAGGCGCCGGTCTGACGCTGCACCTTCAGAAAAGCCTGCCTCTTGTGGGGTAGGCTTTGAAGCTAGATGTCCGATGGTAATGATTAAACTGGAATAAAATGGCGCTTCACTGTTTGGCGTTGTTCAGATCAATCAGCTTTTCACCCGCTTCAGCAGAGGTCGCTGGAAACTCGGATAGTTCAAGATAGGCCCCGTGTTTTCCATAGCTCAAATATTTGCTTGAGCTTTCATTGCCTGTGTTCTCAAAAATGACTTGAGCACCCTTTGCAGATATTTTTACCCAGCGAGGATGATTTCTTTCAGCGAAATCGACCCTTTCTATTTTTTCGTCCGCTGAGTCGAAATAAAACAAGGCACCCTGTAGAAAGTTTGAAGTGAATTCACCCGAAACCACGAGTACGCTTGCACTTTTCTGATCGGAAACACATTGCCACTGCACTTCGCTGCCCCGAGACTCATCTGAATCGGCATACATGAATTTCGTTTCTTGAGCGTAGCGGACTTTATAGACGTAAGAGTCTTCAATCGGAGAACTGCGTAACAGTGAAATAGAATTTTGGGGGCCTGCTAATTCGCAATAGTTTGCTGTCTTTAACTCCGGTTGAGCTGCAAGTGCCTGAATGCTGAGCGCTACAAATCCAATGCTGATCAGAAGGTTTTTCATTTGACTATATCCCTCAGGGGGGGCGAATTTGTTTGACTGATCGATGGGCGATTGTTCGCCCATCCGGCTGAAGTCAAGTCAATTCGTCCCGTTATTATTCTTCACTCGACCAATACCAAAGCGTATCGCCCCATTTCGAGTCACTGAAACTCGGCATGATTTCGCCCTGTTGGAAGTGGCGTCTTGAGTTGGCTTGAGCCGGGGTAAACCAGTAACCTGTTTTGCTGCATGGTTCACCAGCAATAATACGATTAACCTGGGAGCCAATATCGCCTTTATGGTTTCGAGCGTACTCGATCAATGCTTTCGGATAGACCATGTGATCGATTTTACTGTCGTCTATGCCGTATAAAAATGCGATTGCTCCGGCCTCGATAGCCCAATAACCAACATAACTTCCATTCTCTCCTTGCAGGTGAGTGTCATGCCAAGGTGCTTGTTTGAATGCTGGATACCATTGTTTGCAATATTCACTCAGAAGTTTGGAGGAGTTTTCTTTGCTGTCTGCATAGATAGCTTGAATTAAAGGTGAGTAGACATCGTGAAACCATTGATCTATATCGTGCCTATTTGGCAGCAACTTTGTAAGTAAGTCTTCATATAGGGTGTCGCCGCCAGCATAGCCTGCGTTGTCTATTAACTTTACGAAGCGTTTAAGGAGGTCGGTGCTATGTAGTAATATGCAAAAACCTATGACCTGTACACATTCTTCATATTGGTAAGGCCAGTCATCAATTGCTAGTGGAGAAATGTCAGGAAGATTCTCGTGTTCCTCGAGCTTGACCTGTCTGATTTCGTATTTGTCAATCAGGTCACCAAGGAGTGGTATTAAAGAATCTATTTCTTCCCCTGCCGTATAAGCTGCCAGAAGCCTGTCCAGTGCAAGCCTTTGTAAATGCCTGGAGCGAAGAGCTGCTTCTTCTTCGGGAGAGTCGGATTCAAAGGTGTTTGTCTTCAAAAAATCGAGTACTTCGTCATGCTCTCTTTGAAAGTTTTTGTAATGATTTTCACTAAAAAATTTTTGTCGTTTGTTTTTCATAGATATCAGCAAAGGGGGGAGGTTGTTCTGTGAAGTAGGGGCTTTCACCATGATTCAATGGGCGGTTGTCCGCCCATCTGACTAATGACTGGATGAGGCCAAATCAATCTGTCGCCCTTATCACTATTCTCCCGACCAATACCAAATAGTATCGCCCCAATGGGATTCACTGAACCCTGGCATTATATCTCCTTGATTAAAGTGACGACGAGACTCTGCTTTTGCCGGTGTAAACCAATAACCAGTTTTGCTGCAGGGTTGTCCCGCATCTACACGAGCAATCTGAGAGCGATTGCTTGGCTGATAGTTTCTCGCATATTCGACCAAGTCCTTTGGATAAACCATATGGTCAATTTTGCTGTCGTCGATCCCATACAAGAAGGCAATAGCTCCCGCCTCGAGCGCCCAGTACCCTACATAACTTCCTTCGTCACCGTCACTGTGTGTATCGTGCCAAGGTGCTTGCTCAAAGGCTGGATACCAACTGGCACAGTATTCTTTGAGGAGTTTTGATGCGTTATTCTTTTCTTCAGCATAAATAGCTTGAATTAGTAATGTGTAGACGTCGTGATACCACTGGTCGACATCTTTGCGATCAGGTAGGACTTTTATCAGCAGATCTTCATATAGTGTATCTGTGCCAGCGTAGCCCGCATTGTCTATTAGAAAGACGAATCGCTTTAAAAGGTCCGTTCTATGCAAAAGAATGCACAAGCTTATCACTTGCAGGCACTCTTCATATTCGTCAACCCAATCATCGATCGTTAGAGGTGTGATGTTGGAAATTTGTTCGTAGTGGGCTAGTTTTTCTTGTAGCTCTTCATAGCTCTCTATTAAAGTTTCCAATGGGGCTGATAAATTTTTAATTTCTTCGCCCGCAGTATAAAGCATCATAATATTTTTTAGATAGAGCGTTTGGAAATGTTTAGCCCTGACAGATTTTTCTTGTTCTTGTGAATCTGCTTGGAAGAGTTTGTCTTTCCAGAACACGAATGACTTTTTATAGTTGCTGATGAAATTTTCGTACCTTTTTTCGGTAAGAAATTGCTGTCTTCTGATCATGTATCTATGCCTCGATCTTTAGAGAGTCTAGAGTTCCGTGTTTTTTCGTTAAAGAACGCTTACGTTTGTTTACAGCGGCCTTGACAGCCTGCTCTTCATAGTGGAACGCATTGTGTTCTGCGTGAGACGCCGCGTCTGATTTTTCAAACCGTGCTTTGGCGTGCTGCTCAGCGCTGGCTAGATAAAGAGGTGTGTAAAATAAATGCCGGCTGTATGAGTACTTAACATCATCAACTAAGTTTTCAGGTACGGCCTTGCCAATATTTTTTGCGATCCACTCTACGCTCATTTGTACAATTACAGTTTTTCCGCTTACCTTGGGTTTGTCTTTTTTTCCAGTGGGGTGTGGTGTCCGCTTTCCGCTATGTTGAGGCGTTCCGCTGTTCTTGCCACTGTTTGTTGCTTCGTCTTCAATGGGCTCTAACAACGTTGATGCGTCGGGTCCATTAACACCAAGTTTCGATGTGATGTTCGGCTTGCGAGTGTTACCTTTTTTTCTCATGAATTTAGGCGCATCTTCGTTGCGACTGGCTTTTGCTTCTACAATGGCAAATTTTTTGTGATCATTGGTATCAGGGGTTGCGTGCCAGACTGCATCGATTCCGGTGCCGTTTGCCGCGTCCGTTAATTTATAAAGTACGTTCCATAATTTACTGCTGCCACCCTTGGAGATTTTCCCCAGTTTTTCGGCATCTGGTTTACCTTTTAGCCATTTCCCAATAACTCCTTGATCATGACCGTCCCAGTCCTTGCCCCAACCTAATACTTCTGCACACATGTAATCTGCAATATGTTCGCCGCTAACACCCAAGCCTTCATTAGTAAGATCATGGGTGGAACTAAGACCAAGTTTGGTTTTGTCGCTCTTATTCGTGGCGGTGCCACTTGCACCATCCTTGCCTTGAAGCCCTACACTGGAATCTTTGGCAGCAGGTTTTTTAATATGTGCTGAGCTGTTGCTACCTGATGCCCTCCCAGAGCTATTACGCTGCATCCCCTTCCATTTAACCAGCCGCTTCTCAACAATCCCCACCATGGCCGGCATGTTGTCGCGAGAGGTGGCGAGTACCGTGACGACCGCCGTTTTCGCCCAGTTTGGAAGGCTCTGGAAAGTAGACGAGCCTTTTACGCCGGTGATGATCTCATCGAGTTCGGCACGCAGCTTTCCTGCGTCGAATATCTGCTTGAGCAGTTCTTCCGGGCTGGTTTTGATCCCGCACTCTTGCAGTACGAAGCGGAGCAGGTCGAACAGTACCGGGGCGTAGCGTTGCGGGTCTTTATTGACGATGCGCAGGCTCTTCTTCAGCCCGTCACCCGGTCCTGGAATCCAGCCGATGACGGCCATCAGCAGGTCAAATTGCGCGTCTTCCTTACCTGCCGTCGACTCTGCGTTGTAGAGGACGATGGAGGATTCGATGGTGTCGTAGGCGTCGATGGCCTGACCAAGAAAGGGCACGGCACCGAGCGCGATGCCTTTTGCCAGTTCTACCGCGGCTTCCTGGTAGGCGGCGCTACGGTCTTCGCCACCTTCGTTTGCGCTCTCAACTGCTTTGTCACTCATGACAGCCTCCCTGCGGCTTTCTCCACCAATGCTTGTAAATCAACCTGGTCCGGGTCCAGGCCGAGCTTGCGTAAATCTGCGTTAACCTTTTCGTCAGAGTTCTGCACGACCGTGACGTTTTCACGGCTGTATGGCCTTGGATCCTCGCCGTAATACACCTTGGCCGGTCCTTTCGGAACATCTTCCAAGCGAGCAAAGCCGTCATCGTCCAGCACTCCCTCGCGCGTCGACCCATCAGCAAAGTCAACACGGTAGGACGCGCCCGGTACGGGCTCAAGGTTGTCGTAATGCAGGTTCAATTCCAGCCAGGTCGGATTGGCCTTGGCTTCTTTCATCAGGCGACCGGCGATGTCGGCAGCGGCGAGGCCTGGAATCAGCGGGGCGAGGATGCCGATTCCGGTGCCGGAACCCGGCCCACCCCCGGAATTCACCTTCACCTCAGCCCCACTAATCGTCACGCCACCCGCATCAATCTTCACAAAGCTCCCGCCAGCCTTGGCCGTCAGCTCCATGCCACCCTCAACCACCACCTTCTCCCCAGCGTGGTAGTGAATCTCCTGACCCGCCTCGACAAACTGCGCCGTGCCCACCTTCACATGCTGAGTCACGCCGACAGTGAGGTGATCATCCGCCCGCGCTTCAGTCTTGCGGTCCAGGTGGGTGAGGCGATGCTCTTCCACCTTGAACTCGCTGAACACGTTGGCCTCGACCGTGTCATGCCGTTCATTGCCGACGCGAATTTTCTGGTCGTGCTCGATGTTTTCGTCCCAGTCGCGTTGGGCGTGCAGGTAGATCTGTTCCGCGCCTTTTTTGTCTTCGATGCGAAACTCGTTGTAGCCCTTACCGCCCGGTGAACTCAGGGTCTTGAAGGTGCTGCGGGTTTTGTTCGCCGGCAGGTCGTAGGGGACGACGTTTTCCTTGTGGTACAGGCAGCCGGTGATCAGCGGTTGGTCGGGGTCGCCTTCGAGGAAGGTGACGAGTACTTCCATGCCGACCCGCGGGATGGCGATGCCGCCATAGGCGTTGCCGGCCCAGCCGGTGGCGACGCGCAGCCAGCAGCTGGTTTTGTCATCGGACTGGCCGTCGCGGTCCCAAAAAAACTGAACCTTGACCCGGCCGTATTCGTCGCAGTGAATTTCTTCGCCCGGCGGGCCGGTGACGATGGCGGTCTGGCTGCCCAGCACCTGCGGTTTCGGGTGTTCCAGGGCCGGGCGGTAATGCGCCTCCCACGGGGTGGCGAGGAAGCGGTTGCGGTAGCCCTGGTGGAAGTCGTCCTTGCTGTCGGTGACGTCGCTGGTGATGTTCTCGCCGAGCACTTGCGGCTGTTTGCCTTCGTGGACGATTTCCAGCAGCAGCCAGAGGTCGTTCCACTCGGCGCGCGGGTGTTCGCTCAGGGCCATGAAGTGGCCGCTGACCAGGGTCGGTTCGTCGCCTTTGCCTTCGGCGAGTTGGTAGTCGCTGCGATGGCGTTCCAGGGCGCGGGTTGCCAGTTGCTTGCCGCGCGCGCGGTCGGTGAAGCGGCCGGGGTAGTCGTAGTCTTCGAGGTCCGGGGCGAACGCGCTCTTGGCCGCGCTTTCTGGCAGCAGGCGTGGTTTTTCGAAGTCGTAGTCGCGGCGGCTGACGCGGGTGGTGCGGGTTTCCAGGCGCAGGTTGAAGCGCTTGATCACCGGCTTCTCGGCGGCCATGCCGGAGTCTTGCTGGTAGCTCACTGGCGCGAGTTTGCGGAACACCGTCTGGTCATCGCCGAACACCAGTTTGTGGCCGCTGGCACTGTGCTGGAAGTGGAAGTGAATGCCTTCCTCTTCGCACAGGCGCTGGATGAAATGCAGGTCGGATTCGTCGTACTGCACGCAGTACACGCGCTCGGGGTAGATCGCGCCGAGCTGGAAGCTGTAGGCATCAGCCAAAATGCCCCGGGCTTCGAGCACCTGGGCAATGATTTTCGGCACGCTGAGCTGCTGGAAAATCTGCTGGTCGTGGTTGTGTCGCAGGTAGGCCAGTTGTGGCACCAGGCTGATGCTGTAGCGGGTCAGACTTTTGCCGGAATCGCCTTGCTCGATGCGGTAGACCAAACCATGGATCTTGCCCTGGCCGGTGGCGCCGAAGGTCAGGCAACCGGGCTTGTGCAGCAGCTCTTCGAGTTTCAGGTCGGGGCGGGCGCTGACCAGTTCGATGTCGAAACAGAACGGCTGGTTGAGGGCTTCGCGGCCGACGAAACTGAGCACCTGCAGGTCGACGGAAACGCCTTCGAGCGTGAGGGAAATATGGGTTGCGTTTGCGTCCCGCATGCCTTGAGTTCTGTCCTTTGAAAAAGCAGGCGCGGATGGTGCAGGAATAGGCGGCCGCGTTCAAGGCGCAAATCCGGCCAGGTCTTGCAACAGCTCGCCGCAGAAAATCAAAATATTTATGAGGCAAGTCGGGAGAGCGCCTTAACTCCATCCTTCCGATTTACACGGAATAAACCTTAGAAATCTTCATCCCGTTCCTACAAGCGAGGGCGCCTTGTCGTCTTTCGCCAACCGGCATCCAGCGTTTACTGTTAGGCATCGCTGCAAAATCAGCGAACAGGTTTGGTCACCTGAGAACAGTGCACATATGTGTGCCATGATTCGCCTTACGGACATCTATGTCCTTATGGCGCATCGTTGTGGCGGCTGTGTGCAGGACGCCTTCGGGCGAGCTGAGTTACTGTTCTCGGTTGACCAAGCCTGTGCACAGTCCGCCTCCCATCGTTTGGTCACGGTGCTGGCGGTTACTTCAAAACAGATGAGTAGCTTACTATGCCAACGATAAACCCTTTCCCCGAACGCTACCGTTCAATCAAAAGCAATGTTACCGACTCAAATCCCTTGGTGATCGACACAGAAGCCAATCCCCCAGATATTCTCGAAGCCGCGTTGCAGCGCATCCGTGCCTCCAGCCAGTTACTTGAAACACTCCACTGCCTATGCTTCAAGCACGGCGATGTTCGGGACATTCCGCACATTACTCATGCGCTTTATCTGCTGACCCAGGATGGTTGCGATCTGCCGCAGGTTGCGCAGCAGCGGATGATGGGCTGGAAAGCGCCGGTCTGACGTCACAGCATTACAAACAAGCCAGTCTCCTGTGGACGCTGGCTTGTTTGCGGGGCGCTGGAGAATTTCTTTTCTGAAAATAAGCCTTTCTCAACTCACTGCTATTCGTTAAAAAATCATCGTGATCTTGGCATTCTTTTTTTTTCGCTATCCAGCGATCCATTTTGACTTTATGTTTGGGCGCCTGGATGGCGGAGCCGTAAACGTCTTGAGGTGTCAGATCAAGAAACTTCTTTATATGGTGTGATTTGGATAAATAGAACAGGTGTGTCATTTGTTATCGAACGTGATTCAAACCGACAGTCCACGCTCACGCTCAAGATCTATGAGGCGCGTCGTAGGTCCATCAGATTTTAATCTCTCGGTAACAATTTCGGGCCAGAGATTTCGCGTTTTACGCTTTGCATAGTCGTATGTAAAATCTTGTATCGCATTGGTTGGGTAAAAAATAAGATGCCCAATAAACATGAAGGCGTCTGATGCGCTAAGGAAATTGCTGCCTTCAGACTGAAGTTTTTTGTCCGTGATTGTTTTTTTCCAATAAGCCAGGAAGTCTGATTTCCTGATGTTGCTCGACAGTTGACTTCTAACGAATTCGTCCGAATCGGTATGTTTTCCGTTTTTATCGAACCACGGGCCGTTGTTCATGTAACTGCGGATATACTCCCAAAAGCTTTTTTGCATGTTTAGCGTTTTCCCCATGGGAGAACCTAAACTTACCATGGCTAAATATTCCGGTTCTCCCAACCGTTTTACTAAGATTTCTAGGGATGCATTGTTTATGCTTCCGGTGTAAATTCCGGTCATTTGAAATTCGCAAGCAATTGCCTGGATATCATCCCAAGGGGTATGAAAAAGCTCGCCAGCCTTGTCAAAATAGACTTCTCGAGTTCGGCGGTTAAAAAGTATGGGCAAGGGTAACGGCTTTCTTGTTTCCAAAAAAAACGGAACAAAAAACATCGCAGCCCCTAAAAAAAAGCATAGCCCAACTAAATCCCAGCGCCCTTTTAACATCATCATCAAGGCAAGAACCAGACTGGCCAATGAGCCAACACCTGCTGCCATTCCGGTTATACCTCCCCGATCAGCATCTCCTGCCATTTGTAGAGTTAAGTAATTGGTAGTGTGTTCATCTGTAATAAATAATTCAAGCGGCGGTTGCCCTGTGCTTTCGTTGGGTTGCAGAGTGATGTTAGATGTTTTTCCATATTTTGACACTGCCTGTGCTATGAGGTCTTTCAGAGCCATGCTAGTTCCTTGATTTCGATAGGGGGTAAACTCAAGCCATCCAAAGGTGAGTAGGTGAGATTACCTTTTATACTGTTCAATGCGCGCCCTTCAAGATCTATATGGTATACGCGCCTATAGGTGCCGGTTCCTGCTTCTGTAGTTACCCGGGTTCCAGCATGAAGGTCAAAACTGTTTCCACTCCAAGACACTTTTTCGTGTTTGCCACCCAAGCCAAAAATCCCACCCCATACTTCTTCGCCATCAAATTTAATCATGCCGTCAGTAAGTGTTTCCTTTCCTGGTAGCCGAAGCAATACATATGTGCTCTCTACCATTCCTTTGTAAGGGTTTAACTCGCTCAGTCGATAGGCATCTAAGCTGATTGGGAATATTATTTTGTAGAACTCGGTCATTGATTTTGTGTAATCGCTGGACCAGTCGGCGGGGCTTATTCCAAACTTTGTACCTTTGATCCATTTTTCTAGAGGCGTATCCTGTGTGTACAATCTCGCGACGATCCCTCCTACGATCAAAATGGTTATTCCTAATGCTTTAAAAGCGATATGAGGAACTTGTGTTACACCCCTTCCGATTGCCGCGGCGTCTCCGGCGATTACAGCTGCCCTTGCTGCACGTAGTGCCCGAAATGTTTTTACGTAAAGGGCAATATTTGCTGTTGATGCGGCACTTAGCCCTACGTTAATGCTTGCAGTGTCATAGTCGCCTGACTGATATGCTTCGAACGCATCCAATCCATATGCGACAATGTCTACTGCGGCAGAAAGAGTTTGAAATCCTGCGGCCTTCCAACTTAGCCCTAATGCATCTGCTAAGGCGATGCGTGCAACAGAAGACTCTTTTCCAGAAGCTGATACCGCAGCTTCCCAGTTTGTCTCCGCTACTTTCTGCCAGATTGCTGCAGAAGCAGCTGCCATGCCGAAAGTGCCGCCTAATGAGTTAATAACTGTTTTTGCAGATGGGGTGTTCCAGGCGTCGTTAGTGGCTGATCTAAGGTTAAGAGCTGCAACAATTGCGACGACGCATTTGATCGGGGCGTTGTCCAGAGCGCTTTTACTAAGATTTAACAAGTTATTTAAGCTGCTTTCGTTTTTAACTAGATCTGCGATAGAGCTGAGTTTGGTGTTGGTTGCTCCCGCTGTATT
The DNA here is from genome assembly GCF_024749285.1 of Pseudomonas sp. B21-015. Lineage (NCBI taxonomy): Bacteria > Pseudomonadati > Pseudomonadota > Gammaproteobacteria > Pseudomonadales > Pseudomonadaceae > Pseudomonas > Pseudomonas sp. B21-015. The sequence goes on along the minus strand of NZ_CP087196.1, from coordinate 3,438,352 downwards.
CAGTGGCGCTAAAGCGTAGAATGGCAAAGCGTCCGCCACTGCTGCAGGAGCGGTTATAGTGGGTGTTTTAGTTTGAGGGGAAGTGTTTGTGCCCATTAAGTCACTTAGCCATTCCCCGATTTGTTTCGAATTTGTTTGTCCAACAGTTAATCTTTGCTGGCTGCGACCCATTGCGGCGCTGAAGTATATTTTAGCAATATTGTCGGGCTCCGATGCCAAACGTTGCAGATGAGCACCTACAACCGGTGACAGTGCCAGCATTAGAGCTTCTTGAACTTTTGCAGGGCTATGCGTTGCCAGTTTTTCAGCGCCTTTATTTATCGCGGAGGCTAGTGCTAGCGCTCTGCCTACCTTGGCTGATGCTTTAGCCAGACCCGAAGCGTTATCATTGACTCCATCGGAGAGATCAATAATTGATTTAATATCTGCAATGGCTAAGCGCTTACTTAGACCGAGCACAACCCAAAGTAACCATGGTTGCCCAGCTTCCTGTTTGTCAGGATCAAGAGCGCCCCCTAAGGCTTTTGCGCTAAGACTGCAACTCGACGGGCCTAGGCATGCAGCCGCAAAGTTCACCTCAAGAGCCATGCGGGGATCTGGTAAAGTGATGTCGAACTGCCCCGCGGCGGTATCCAGAGTCGAAGGGCCTTTGCTCTGGAAAGTTTTCAGCCAGTCGTTCCATATTGATGTCAGGCGACGGCGATCTTCGTTATATCGTGTCTCCTCGGAATCCAATTCCTCCCACGCAGCTTTTACTTCCTTGTAACGAGTTATTGAGGGGAGCTGCTCTTTAATTTTTGCATCGTTATCTGCCAAGGATTTTAGAGCGCCCGCCATCGCCCAATCCTCGGAGCGCTTTTTGCGAAGCTGATCAAAAACACTTTGCTGTGATCGAATCATGGCCGCCAAGTCCAGCCAAACTCCCCAAGGATCGTCTGCCATAACATATGCCTGTTGTTCGCAGCGCTTCATGTCATCTAGCATCGAAGACCAGTTTGGTTTGTTCTTGGTCGAGGGGACACAGCTCCATTTAAAGCCTATCGGCTCCATATAGTCGCCGATACTTTCGTGAATGCTTGCAGCCTTACCGCTAGCGGGGGCAGCGCCAGGAGTGAAACTGCGCATTACACGTGTACGGACTTTTGCTTGAGCTTTAGCGGTTGAAAACTGTTTATCACTCCATTTCGAGGGCGACCACGAAAGCATCGCAGGAGTGCCGGCTGGTAGCATCAGATAAGGTTTTGATGACGTATCAATGACCTTTCCGCCGCGACCCGTTTCCTGCAATAACACTTTGTCAACTTTGAACTCAATCAACTTTTCCGGTGACGATTGCCAGACATACAACCAACCATCGCGGAGCAACCGAGCGGTATAGTTAAGTGCCTTGTCGCGGGTCGCGCTATTGTCCTCGCCCAATTCTGGGAACTTACCGCTGACAGCGGGCAAAGCAAATGCGCTGACGTCGATGCCGCGTGAAGGCCCTATTGCATAGCGCAACGGGACTACTGCGGTAATTAATGGGCACGCCGCTGGTTTGAAGTCCGGTTTTGCAGCCGTTGCTTGAGTCATTACACCGCCTCCTGCGGGGTTTCCGTTTCGGTTGCCAGCGCTTTGAGCAGTGGCCAGTCGAGGACAATCTGAGCGTCGATTCCTGTGTCGGCAGGTGCACTGTCAATGTGGGGAAAGTCATTAGTCCAGGCTCGTTGCACCATAGACTCATGGTGTAACCAAACGCTTTCTATTCCGAACCAAAAACCTGGTGGCCAGCTAGCACCTGATAGCCATGCATGACGCAATGGAAGTGCATCGCCCAGTCTCAACCAGTATTCCTGTCGTTCCGGAGAGTAGATTCTTATTCGACGCTGCAAAATTCTGACTATTTCAGCCATCGGACTTTGGGTTTGTAGCCAAACGCCGTTGATGAGATTTTCCTCTCCTTGCAACCAGGCGTGCTGAGCAGCGCTTCCGGTAGGGGCGTCTAGAATGATCGGGCCTGCTTCAGCGATAGGTGCATAAGCAGTCTTTTGTAGTAAGGGCATAAAGCGGTGGCCCGGATAATTTCTCACTAACCATGTCACCGCGTCATCAAAGCGAGCACCATCGATCAGTAGATAGCCATGAGGATTTTGGAGTGCAGTCATTACTGAACTCCCTTGGTAGCTTTAGCGGCCTCACAAACTTCACATACACCGGAACGGGTACGACGAAAAAGGATGTTCTGTTTTATCAATGCCTCAAGAGGTAACCCTGGTTTATCTGCATCGGCTATTTTCATCAGCCCCGGCAACAACGGCGCAGCAGGCGTACCCGCACCCGGCCCGCCACCCGAATTCACCTTCACCTCAGCCCCACTAATCGTCACGCCACCCGCATCAATCTTCACAAAGCTCCCGCCAGCCTTGGCCGTCAGCTCCATGCCACCCTCAACCACCACCTTCTCCCCAGCGTGGTAGTGAATCTCCTGACCCGCCTCGACAAACTGCGCCGTGCCCACCTTCACATGCTGAGTCACGCCGACAGTGAGGTGATCATCCGCCCGCGCTTCAGTCTTGCGGTCCAGGTGGGTGAGGCGATGCTCTTCCACCTTGAACTCGCTGAACACGTTGGCCTCGACCGTGTCATGCCGTTCATTGCCGACACGAATTTTCTGGTCGTGTTCGATGTTTTCATCCCAATCCCGCTGGGCGTGCAGGTAGATCTGTTCCGCGCCTTTTTTGTCTTCGATGCGAAACTCGTTGTAGCCCTTGCCGCCCGGTGAACTCAGGGTCTTGAAGGTGCTGCGGGTTTTGTTGGCCGGCAGGTCGTAGGGGACGACGTTTTCCTTGTGGTACAGGCAGCCGGTGATCAGCGGTTGGTCGGGGTCGCCTTCGAGGAAGGTGACGAGCACTTCCATGCCGACTCGCGGGATGGCGATGCCGCCGTAGGCGTTGCCGGCCCAGCCGGTGGCGACGCGCAGCCAGCAGCTGGTTTTGTCATCGGACTGGCCGTCGCGATCCCAAAAAAACTGAACCTTGACCCGGCCGTATTCGTCGCAGTGAATTTCTTCGCCCGCGGGGCCGGTGACGATGGCGGTCTGGCTGCCCAGCACCTGCGGTTTCGGGTGTTCCAGGGCCGGGCGGTAATGCGCGTCCCACGGGGTGGCGAGGAAGCGGTTGCGGTAGCCCTGGTGGAAGTCGTCCTTGCTGTCGGTGACGTCGCTGGTGATGTTCTCGCCGAGCACTTGCGGCTGTTTGCCTTCGTGGACGATTTCCAGCAGCAGCCAGAGGTCGTTCCACTCGGCGCGCGGGTGTTCGCTCAGGGCCATGAAGTGGCCGCTGACCAGGGTCGGTTCGTCGCCTTTGCCTTCGGCGAGTTGGTAGTCGCTGCGATGGCGTTCCAGGGCGCGGGTTGCCAGTTGCTTGCCACGTGCGCGGTCGGTGAAGCGGCCGGGGTAGTCGTAGTCTTCGAGGTCCGGGGCGAACGCGCTCTTGGCCGCGCTTTCTGGCAGCAGGCGTGGTTTTTCGAAGTCGTAGTCGCGGCGGCTGACGCGGGTGGTGCGGGTTTCCAGGCGCAGGTTGAAGCGCTTGATCACCGGTTTTTCGGCGGCCATGCCGGAGTCTTGCTGGTAGCTCACTGGCGCCAGTTTACGGAACACCGTCTGGTCATCGCCGAACACCAGTTTGTGGCCGCTGGCCGAGTGCTGGAAGTGGAAGTGAATGCCTTCCTCTTCGCACAGGCGCTGGATGAAGTGCAGGTCGGATTCGTCGTACTGCACGCAGTACACGCGCTCGGGGTAGATGGCGCCGAGCTGGAAGCTGTAGGCATCAGCCAAAATGCCCCGGGCTTCGAGCACCTGGGCAATGATTTTCGGCACGCTTAACTGCTGGAAAATCTGCTGGTCGTGGTTGTGTCGCAGGTAGGCCAGTTGCGGCACCAGGCTGATGCTGTAGCGGGTCAGACTTTTGCCGGAATCGCCTTGCTCGATGCGATAGACCAAGCCATGGATTTTGCCCTGGCCGGTGGCGCCGAAGGTCAGGCAACCGGGCTTGTGCAGCAGCTCTTCGAGCTTCAGGTCGGGACGGGCGCTGACCAGTTCGATGTCGAAACAGAACGGCTGGTTGAGGGCTTCGCGGCCGACGAAACTGAGCACCTGCAGGTCGACGGAAACGCCTTCGAGCGTGAGGGAGATATGGGTTGCGTTCGCGTCCAGCATGCCTTGAGTTCCGTCCTTTGAAAAAGCAGGCGCGGATGGTGCAGCATTAAGGGGTCACGTTCAAGGCTGAAATGCCGTAGGTCCGGGGGCTGACGGGTATCAGGCTTTCCCCTATAACCGAGGTTTTGCGCAATGAATACGGGCATTTCTTGAGGCGATTGGTCGTTACGCCAGATAAAAGGAAGACCCCACGGAGTGGGGCCTTCCTTTATTACTCAGCTAGAAAATTCAAAGCGATTGCAAGGAAATGGTCGCGCTTTGAGAGTTTTGCGTGCTGTCCGCATCCATCCACACCCATTGCGTACCGTCGCCTTGCAGATTGTTGGTAATGCTCTGGATCTGCGAGTAAACGATCTTGACGTTCCCAGCCGCACTGGCAGTAGGCCCAATGTTGGTAACCTGATTGGCAAGGAGGCCGTTTGAAGTCTCATTGACGACGAACACGGTCGCTTGCGCCTCACGGAACTGGCAGGAGAGGAACTGTGTAATGGTACTGGTGATCGTCAGGTTCATCCATTTCGAGGGGGGTACCGCATAGTAACGGGAGTACTTGTTGAACGGATGCTGCTCACCATCGGCCGGCAGCGGATAATTGGTCAGCCCCGATGTATTGGTCGGCATGCTGACACTTCCCAGCCAGATTTCCACCTGTGACTTACCGCTGTTGCTGGGCAGTGAAACCGAAATGGTTTGAGTATCGGTGCCCGAGACAAAACCCAATGATGCCAGGCCTGCATTGGCCGTGGTGCCAGGGACTGTGATCTGTACGGGCGGCAGGCTATTGCTCCAGTTTACGGAGACAGTTGAATTGGTGTCATTTTGAGCAGAGTTGTAGATAAAGATGCCATAAAGCTGGCCGGGGCTAAGCGCGGTACAGGTGGCTGTATCACCTGCGGTGAGCGTAATGCGTTGTCCGCCGTTCCAGTTAATTTGGGCAGCTGAGATAGCGACACTTTCCATGTTGGAGTTCCTTTTCCTGTTGTGGGGGTATAAGGATGGCGCACAACAATTATCCTTACCTGCGCTGTGCGTGGAAAAGATATTAGTTGAAGGCAAGTAACGGTCAAGTGACTGTCAGGATATTTTTAATTAACCAGTCTCCTCTTCTGCGACAGTTGGGTTGACTCGGCAGAAACCTGCTGTGACCATCTGTTTTGTTAATATAATTCAATAAGATAGGATTCTGATATGGAATCAGAAACAGTGGTGCTGGAAAGGTGGAAGAGGTCAAGGAGTTGAAGTCGTTGGTGCAGTCAATTGCTTGTATTTATTTTTTTGGAATAACTGCAATTATGAAGTGTTATAAATTTTATTGTTGGAGTGGGAAATATAAAGTTGTCAATAGCCGATTGTCTTTTGCCTGGCTCGATGTTGCAGGGTGTATCTTTAAATTGTAATAACGATATATCTAGAAAATATAAGAGACGAAAAATATAGCACCCACGGCAGGTCCTGAATTCAGGACCTGCAATGGCAGAGGAGGCATGTGGGGCGCGGATTTCAGCCCAACTGCCGCCGATATGGCAAATCCGGCCCGGTCTTGCTGCAGGTCAGGGCGGCGGCGCTAACGGCGAACCTGAGCATGGCTTCGATCTGCTCCTTGCTCAACTGATGCAAACCGTCGACCGAATCCAGTTGCTGCTCGGTGAGCCAGGCAATCAGCGCCGCCTGGAAGGTGTCGCCGGCGCCGACAGTGTCGGCGACTACTACATTGACAGGCGGTACGGACCACGAACCATGACGACGGCTGAACACCGTTGCGCCTTCGCCGCCACGGGTCAGGAACACCAACTGACAGCGATGCTCCAGCCAGCCTTCGATCACGCGCTGCGGATCTTGCTCGGGGTACAACAGGCTCAAGTCTTCATCGCTGACCTTGATCAGGTCGGCCAGCTCCACCAGGGTGGCAATCCGCGAACGCCACAACTCGATGTTTGGCTCGGGATTCAGGCGCACGTTCGGGTCGAGGCTGATCAGGCGCTTGCCGCTTTCCCGCTGAACCAGCGCCAGCAAGGTATCGGCAATCGGTTGCACCACCAACGAGAACGAGCCGATGTGCAAGCCGCGGACTTCAGGCCCCAGTTCTGGCAGATGCTCCAGCTTCAATTGCCGGTCAGCGCAACCCTCGCCACGAAAGCTGTAATGGGGTGAACCATTGGCGCCGACCGCGACCATTGCCAGCGTGGTCGGCGCGGCAAAGTCCACGAGGTAGTCCGGGCGCACACCTTCATCCTGCAGCACTTGCTGCAAACGTCGGCCGAGGTAGTCGGTCGACAGCCCGGCAAACAGCGCGGCATCGACGCCCAAGCGGCGCAAACCGACCGCCACGTTGAACGGCGAGCCCCCGGCAATCGCCTTGAAATTCACTTTGGACGCCAGGCCGCTGGCATCGTCTTCACTGAAGAAATCGAATAGCGCTTCACCACACACCAGATACATAGTTTTCGCTCTTTAAAGGGTTGCGACATGCTGTTGATAGCGTTCGTAGGCCTGCTGACAGGCCAGTACATTTTCTGCAATCGGTAAGGTTTCACTGGCCGGATCGAGCGTTACGCAGCGCTCACACAAATCGGCCAGGCTGTCTTCATGCCCGTTTGCCCAGGATTTGCACCACGCCGCCTGAATCGCTGCGCCAAGGGCCGCGGCTTCGCTGTGTTCGGTACAAATCACCGGCGTATTCATGATGTCGGCGACGATCTGCCGCCACACCGGGCTCTTCGAGCCGCCGCCGGTCAGGCAGATGCTACGGCTTTGTAAACCATTCTTGCGCAGCAGGTCCAGCCCGTAACGCAAACCGAAGGTGGCGCCTTCCACCACGGCACGACACAGGTTGGCCCGGGTCAGGTTGGTCATGGTCAACCCCAGCAGGCTGCCGCTGGCATGGGGCAGGGCGGGAACGCGCTCGCCATTGAGGAACGGCAGCATGCACACGCCTTCGGCACCGATCGGCGCTTGCTCGACCAAGGCGTTGAACGGTTCGATATCCAGTTCGAACAACTCGCGAATCGCCCCGGTGGCATTGGTCAGGTTCATGGTGCAGATCAGCGGCAGCCAGCCGCCGCTGGAGGAGCAGAACGTTGCGACCGAGGCGTCCGGGCTGACATTTGGTTGTTCGGCATAGGCGTAAACCGTCCCCGAGGAACCAAGGCTCATGGTGATCGCGCCGGGCTTGATATTGCCGGTGCCGATCGCGCCCATCATGTTGTCGCCGCCGCCACTGGAGACCAGCGCCTTGGGGTTGATGCCCAGATGCGCGGCGATGTTCGGCAGGATCGTGCCGACGGGCTGGTGGGCATCGATCAGTTCCGGGAGTGCGGCTTGCAGGCGACCGGTGGGGTCGATGTCGCGCAGCAGTTGCAAGTCCCACTGGCGGGTGCACACGTTGAAATAACCGGTGCCTGAGGCGTCGCCGTACTCGCTGCAACTGCGGCCGGTGAGCCAGTAGTTGAGGTAGTCATGGGGCAGCAGAATGCGGGCGATCCGGGCGAACACCTGCGGGTGTTGTTCTTTGGTCCAGAGCAGTTTGGACACGGTGTAGCCAGGCGCGATGACCACGCCGAGGCGTTCCAGAGAGCCTTTTTCGCCGCCCAGATGGGCGAGCAAGCGGTCGTTCTCCGGGGTGGATTCGGTGTCGCACCAGAGCTTGGCCGGGCGCAGTACCTGACCTTGATCGTCGAGCAGGACCAAACCATGTTGTTGGCCGGAAACACCGATGCCGAGGATGGCCTGACCGTCCACATCCGCCGCAAACAGCGCGCGGCGGGTGGCGAGGGTAAAGGCTTCCAGCCATTGGGCCGTGTCTTGTTCGCGACGGCCGCTGGCACCGCTGAAGAGGCTGTGGACGGCGGCGCCTTGGCCGAGGACCTGGCCGCTATGCGCATCGAGGATGACGGCTTTGGTGCCTTGGGTGCCGCAGTCGATGCCCAGGAATAATTGTTGGTTTGCCATGGAAGATCCTTGGATCGTCAGGTCGATATCAGTGAGCCCAATCGCGAGCAGGCTCGCTCCCACAGGAGATGTTTAGAGGACACAGGATTTGTGTTCGACAACGATCTAATGTGGGAGCGAGCCTGCTCGCGATGACGGCGGTCAATTGACCACCATTCTTACGCCAACACCCGCTCCAGCGTCCGCGCCACCCCAACCTCCCGCAAGCTGTTACAGCACCATTCGAACGCCTCGACGAACTCCAGAGAACGCGGTATCGCCGTCCCGAAAATCTCCTCAACCTCCAGCAACCGCTGAGTGATCAACGCATCATCGGCCACCAGCGCCTGACAGAATGCCGCCCGCGGATCGGGAATCGAATAGGCGTGGCCATTCTCATCCACACCTTTGAGGTACAGCGCCCACGCCGCCACCACCAGCGCCGCACGCTTGGTCTCCTGGCCATCGGCAATCAAACGATTGATCGTCGGCACAGTGAACTTTGGAAACTTCGATGAGCCGTCCGAACACACCCGCTCCAGCTGATCGGCAATCGCCTGATTGGAGAAGCGCGCCACCAGCGTGGTTTTGTACTCGGTTAAATCGATGCCCGGCACCGGCGCCAGTTGCGGCGTTACGTCCAGGTCCATGTAGGCGCGCATGTAGCGCACGAGCAGCGGGTCATTCATGGTTTCGTGAACGAAGCGGTAACCTTTCAAAAAGCCCAGATAGGTCAGGGCCAGGTGGCTGCCGTTGAGCAGTTTGATCTTCATCTCTTCGTAAGGCGTGACGTCGTCGGTGAATTGCACGCCGACCTTTTCCCAGGCCGGGCGACCGTTGACGAATTTGTCTTCCAGCACCCACTGCACAAACGGTTCGCAGACCACTGGCCAGGCGTCGTCGAGGTTGTGTTTGTCGTGCAGTTGCAGACGATGTTCGGTGCTGGTCATCGGTGTGATGCGGTCGACCATGGCGTTGGGGAAGCTCACATGACTCTCGATCCAGTCGCGCAGATCGGCATCGCGAAGGGCAGCGAACGCGAGCAGGGCTTTACGGGTCACCGCGCCGTTGTGCGGCAGGTTATCGCAGGACATCAGGGTGAACGCGGGCGTGCCGGCCGCACGGCGTTTGGCCAGCGCGGCGCAGAGGAAACCGAACACGGTTTTCGGCGCGTTCGGGTGAGCGAGGTCGTGCTGGATCTGCGGCAGGTGCGCCATGAACTCGCCGTTGCTGTCGTCGATGCAGTAACCGCCTTCGGTGATGGTCAGCGAGACGATGCGGATCTCGGGGTTGGCGAGTTTGTCGATCAGCGCCTCGGCGCTGTCTTCGGCCAGCAACATGTCGCGGATGGCGCCGATGACCCGCACTTCGCTGTCGTCGCTATCGCCGAGTTCTAACAGGGTGAACAGGTAATCCTGCTCTTGCAGATCGTCCCGGGCGCGGCGGTCTTCGGCGCGCAGGCCGACCCCGCAGATGGCCCAGTCCAATGCTTCGCCGGTGCTCATCAAGGCGTCGGTGTAGTACGCCTGATGCGCGCGGTGGAAACCGCCGACGCCAATGTGCGCGATGCCCTGGCGGGTGTCGCTCAGGGTGTAGGCGGGCAGGGCCACCTCGGGGGCGAGGCGGTTGAGGTTGTGTTTATTCAGTTTCATCACAGGCTCTCGAATCAGGCTGCGGCGCGCAGAGGGCGGGTCAGCGCCACACCGTTGGCATCGAATAAATGGCAGTGTCCGGCGTCCAGGCGCAGGCTCAGGGTTTCGCCATAACGGCTGGCCAGATCGCCGCGAACCCGCATGGTCAGGGCTTCGCCGGAAGACGTCAGGACGTGACAGAAGGTGTCGCTGCCCAAACGTTCGCTGACATCGGCGGTGACTTGCAGCGTACAGTCGCCGGCTTGCGCCAGCTCCAGGTGTTCCGGGCGAATACCCAGCGTCACTGCGCCGCCGACGCTCAGGTTGGCACCGCTCAGCGGCAGGGTGATGCGGGTGCCGGCGTCCAGCAGCACTTCGCAGCTTTGACTGTCAACGCGGGTGACTTTGCCCTTGAGGAAGCCCATTTTCGGTGTGCCAAGAAAACCGGCGACAAACAGATTGGCCGGCTGGTGATACAGGTCCAGTGGCGAACCGACTTGCTCGATCTTGCCGCCATTGAGCACGACGACTTTGTCGGCCATGGTCATGGCTTCGACCTGGTCGTGGGTCACGTAGATCATCGTGGCTTGCAGTTCTTTGTGCAGGCGCAACAGTTCCAGGCGCATCTGCACCCGCAGGGCGGCGTCGAGGTTGGACAACGGTTCGTCGAACAGGAAGATTTTCGGGTTACGCACGATGGCCCGGCCGATGGCCACGCGCTGACGCTGACCGCCGGACAGCTGTTTCGGCTTGCGCTCCAGCATCGGCCCGAGTTCCAGAATGCGCGCCGCTTCGCCGACTTTTTTCTCGACTTCGGCTTTTGCTACACCGGCCAGGTCGAGGGCGAACGACATGTTTTTGCGCACGCTCATGTGCGGGTACAGGGCGTAGGTCTGGAACACCATCGCCAGGTCGCGCTTGGCCGGGCTGACTTCGGTGATGTCGCGGCCGTCCAGTTCGATGGTGCCGCCGCTGACTTCTTCAAGGCCGGCGATCAACCGTAGCAGGGTGGATTTGCCGCAACCCGATGGGCCAACGAATACCACGAATTCCTTGTCGTTCACTTCCAGATCGATGCCCTTGATGATGGAAAAGCCTTCGAAGCCTTTTTGCAGGTTTTTTATTTTCAGGTTGGCCATGGGGGCCTCCGCTTGAGTTAATTCAATTGCGCCTGGTGAGCTTTTTGTGGGAGCGGGCTTGCCCGCGATGGCGATTTAGCAGCCGACATCCAGGTTGAATTTGCCGACGTCATCGCGGGCGAGCCCGCTCCCACAGGGTTTTGTGTCAGATCAGGATCCGGGGACTTTCATTTCACTGCGCCAAACGACAGGCCGCGAACCAATTGTTTCTGGCTGATCCAGCCGAAGATCAGGATCGGCGCACAGGCCAGGGTCGAGACCGCCGACAACTTGGCCCAGAACAGACCTTCAGGGCTTGAGTACGAGGCAATCAATGCGGTCAGTGGCGCGGCCTTGGACGAGGTCAGGTTCAGCGACCAGAACGCCTCGTTCCAGCACAGGATCAGCGACAACAACACCGTGGAAGCCAGGCCACCTTTGGCGATCGGCAGCAGCACCCGGACCATTTCCTGCCACAACGTGGCGCCGTCCAGACGTGCGGCTTCGAGAATGTCCTTGGGGATGTCTTTGAAGTAGGTGTAAATCATCCAGACCACGATTGGCAGGTTGATCAGGGTGTAAATCACGATCAGCGCGATTCGCGTATCCAGCAGGCCAAAGCTCTTGGCCAGCAGGTAGATCGGCATCAGCACGCCCACCGGTGGCAGCATTTTGGTGGAGAGCATCCACAGCAACGTGCCTTTGGTGCGCTGGGTTTCATAGAACGCCATCGAGTAGGCCGCCGGCACCGCGATCAGCAGGCACAGGGCCGTGGCGCTGAAGGAAATCACCACCGAGTTCCAGGCGAAGCTGAAGTAATCGCTGCGCTCGTTAATGTGCAGGTAGTTCGCAAGCGTCGGCGTGAAGATGAACTGCGGCGGCGTGGCGAACGCGTCGATTTCGGTCTTGAAGCTGGTCAGCACCATCCAGAATATCGGGAAGAAAATCAGGATCGCGATGGCCCAGGCCAGAGTGCCGAGCAGCAGGCTTTGCAGGCGACGGGATTGTTGAAGAGTCATGGCGCAGGCCTCAGGCTTTGTCTGTCAGGTTTTTGCCGATCATCCGCACCAGCACGATGGCCGCGACGTTAGCTATCACCACCGCGATCAAACCACCGGCGGACGCCATGCCGACGTCGAACTGCACCAGCGCCTGGTTGTAGATCAGGTAGGCGAGGTTGGTCGAGGCGTAACCGGGGCCACCGTTGGTGGTGGTGAAGATTTCGGCGAACACCGACAGCAGGAAGATGGTTTCGATCATCACCACCACTGCGATCGGCCGGGCCAGGTGCGGCAGGGTCAGGTGCCAGAAAATCGCGATGGGACCTGCACCGTCCAGGCGCGCGGCTTCTTTCTGCTCCTGGTCGAGGGACTGCATGGCGGTCATCAAAATCAGAATCGCGAAGGGCAACCATTGCCAGGACACAATGATGATGATCGACAGCAGCGGGTAGTGTGCCAGCCAGTCCACCGGCTGCGCGCCGAACAGCTTCCAGATGTAGGCGAGAATCCCCGAGACCGGGTGAAAGATCAGGTTTTTCCAGATCAGCGCACCGACGGTGGGCATGATGAAGAACGGCGAAATCAACATCACCCGCACGATGCCGCGACCGAGAAACTCACTGGCCTCCAGCAACGCGCTGATCAACACGCCGAACACCACACTGATCAGCAACACGCTGCCTACCAGCAACAGGGTGTTGGTGGCGCCGGGCAGGAAACCCGAATCGCTCAGGAAGTAGCTGAAGTTCTCCAGCCCTACGAACTGGTTTTCACCGGGGTAGAGCAGGTTGTAGCGGATCATTGAAAAGTAAACGGTCATGCCCAGCGGCACGATCATCCACAGCAGCAACAACGCCACCGAGGGGCTGACCAGAAACCAGCCGGGGTTGGTCAACCGGCTTTTACGCACCGGTTGGGGGATGTCCATGTGAGCTTTGACAGTGGTTGAAGTATTCATGGCGATCAGAACCGATTCATGCAGACCTATGAAGATCTAATGTGGGAGCGGGCTTGCTCGCGATGGCGGTGTATCAGTCACCCAAAATGTTGAATGTGAGGCCGTCATCGCGGGCAAGCCCGCTCCCACAGAAGGCGGGAGCGGGTTGCGCTGGTTACTTGGGATAACCGGCGCGCTTCATCTCACGTTCGGTGGTTGACTGGGCGGCGGTCAGGGCCTGGTCAACCGTGGTCTGGCCGATCAACGCGGCCGAAAACAGCTTGCCGACCTGGGTGCCCACGGCCTGGAATTCAGGAATGGTCACCAACTGGATGCCGATGTAGGGCACCGGTTTGGCGCTCGGCTTGCTCGGGTCGGCTGCCTTGAGCGATTCCAGCGTCACCTTGGCGAACGGCGCGGCATTCATGTAGGCCTCGGTGTAGGTCGAGGCGCGAGTGCCTGGCGGCACGTTGGCGATGCCGTCTTTTTCCGCGACCAGGGCACCGTATTCCTTGGAAGTGGCCCAGGCGCTGAACGTTTTCGCCGCGTCCTTGGCCTTGGAACTGGTCGGAATCGCCAGCGCCCAGGAATAGAGCCACGCCGAGCCTTTGTCGGTGGTCTGGTGGGGTGCGTAAGTAAAGCCGACGTGGTCGCTGACCTTGCTTTGGGTTTTATCGGTAACGAACGAGCCGGCAACGCTGGCGTCGACCCAGATCGCGCATTTGCCGCTATTGAACAGCGCGAGGTTTTCGTTGAAGCCGTTGCTGGAAGCACCCGGTGGGCCGGATTTTTTCATGGTGTCGACGTAGAAGTTCAGCGCGTTCTTCCACTCGGGCCCGGTGAATTCCGGCTGCCACTTCTCATCAAACCAGCGTGCGCCAAAGGCATTGGCGACGGTGGTGATCAGCGCCATGTTTTCGCCCCAGCCGGCCTTGCCGCGCAAGCATATGCCGTACTGTTCTTTATCTTTATGGGTGAGTTTGCTGGCAAATTCGCCGATCTGTTCCCAGGTTGGGCGTTCGGGCATGGTCAGCCCGGCGTCCTTGAACAGGTCGGTGCGGTAATAGGTGATGGAGCTTTCTGCGTAGAACGGCAGGGCGTAGAGCGAGCCCTTGACCGACAGGCCTTCACGCACAGAAGGGAAAACGTCGTCGAGGGCGTAGCTGGCCGGCAAATCCTTCATCGGCTCCAGCCAACCCTTGGCGCCCCAGAGTGCGGCTTCGTACATGCCGATGGTCAACACATCGAACTGCCCGCCTTGGGTGGCGATGTCGGTGGTCAGGCGTTGGCGCAGGACGTTTTCTTCAAGCACCACCCAATTGAGCTTGATATCCGGATGCTCGGCCTCGAAGGTTTTCGAGAGCTTTTGCATGCGGATCATGTCGCTGTTGTTGACGGTGGCGATGGTCAGGGTCTGGGCGGCGAGGCTGACGCTGCTGAGGGTCATGCAGGTAAGAGCAAGCAGAGCTTTTACAGAAGGTTGCATCGTGCACTCCTTTTCTGCACCGGGCGGGTCACAGAAGGACAGTTATTGTTTTTGTGTCTTCCTGCGCAAGGAAGAATGTGCACTGATTACAGCCTTCAATCGATGGGCTGACAAATCATCCATCGCACTGTGATCGATACTATTTTGCACTGAGGTTGAGGGGCAGAGGTGCATGGCACGGCTTTTCAGCCGTCTGCATCAATTGAATTCGTACAGGTTTTAGGCTTGAAACCTGTACTTGAGGTGCACCACCTGTGGGAGCGGGCTCGCTCGCGAAGAGGCCGGCACATTCAACATCGAAGCCGCCTGACACGCCGCCTTCGCGAGCAAGCCCGCCCCCACATGGATTGCGTTAACCCAGGTTTTGCTCGGTCAGCCGCTGCACCACCAACCGCCGGTAGTGCGACGGCGTCATGCCCTTGAGTTGCTGGAAACGCCGGTTGAAGTTGGAAATATTGTTGAAGCCCGACTCGAAACACACATCAGTCACCGGCTTGTTGCCATCGGCCAGCAGCTCGCAGGATTTGCTGATGCGCAGGCGATTGACGAACTCGATGAAGCAGCGCCCGGTGGCCTGTTTGAACACGCGACTGAAGTAGGTCGGGGTCAGACCCAAGTGCTCGGCGACTTCTTCCAGAGGCAGTTCCCGGGCGTAATGAGCAAAGATGTAATCCACCGCCCGGTTGGTACGGTCGATATTGTGTTCATCGGCCAATTGCGGGGTCGTGGCACCGGAAAGCAACTGATAGTCATCGGACGTCGCCAGCAACTCCAGCAGAATGAAAAAATACCCGAGCCGGGTCATGCCCTGGGTATCGGCAATGCGCTGCATCAAGGTCATGGCCTGGCGGATGGTGCGCTTGCAGCGAAACTCGATGCCGTACTGTGCGCGTTCCAGCAAAGGCGCAAGGGTCTTGAGTTCGGCGAACACCTGATGGCCGCTTTCGAACAGCTCGTCAGTGAAGTTGACCAGCATGTCGCGCTTGGGCACCACTTCGTCTTCGGCCACCTGGCTGATCCAGTTGTGGGGCAGGTTGGGGCCGGTCAGGAACAGTGTTTCCGGGTAGAAGTTACCGATGTAGTCACCGATGAATACCTTGCCGGAGCTGGCGACGATCAGGTGCAGCTCGTATTCCTTATGGAAATGCCAGCGCACCAACGGGCAGGGAAAACCGTGCTGGCGGTAGATGATGGACAACCCGTTATGGTCATCCATCAACTCGTAGGAGGGGTCTGTCACGCGGGCTGTTCGGGTCATGTCAGGACACTTTTCTTGTTATCGCCAGCGGATCATGCCTCGTTCCGCGCCTGCTGTGCCAGCCTGCCGCGACTATCGCTTATGGCCGTTCATGCAATCTATGGCCATAAACCGCTTTCATGCTGGTGGCGATCCAGCAGTAGCGGACGATTTGCGACTCGTCAAAGAAATCGGTGTTGATGATGCTGCACCGGGTGACCCTGTCGCGGGAAGAATGAAACCAGTCATCGATATGGTTTTTGATGTGCTGCGGACCGCCCAGCGCCGAGTAGCAGGTCGCCGACAACGACCAGAGGAAAGTCTCGTAAGGAGCCTCTGCAAGGGTGGTCTTGATATGGGATTGAAGATCGCTGGTGTCGCTGAATACCTTGCCATTCCACTTGTGAGGAATTCGCGGCCAGAAATACTCACTGTCCAGCCCAGGTTTCATCTGTGCTGCCATGACAATGCGGCGCTTCGAACTGGCGCGCTTGAGCTGTTCCACAGTACTCAATCCATCCGAGGCAGAAATCAGACGCGTGCCCAGGCGGCGCATCAGAAAATCATTGAGTTGCTTGTAGTCGAAAGGCTTCGACCCATCACCCAACTGGTGGAAGTCGAGCACGATGAACTCGTCCCGATTTTGATCGAGGAATGTCGTCACCGCGTCGACCAGCTCATCAAGGATGCGGTGGGACTGATAACCGTTGTGATGAAAGTAGAAAACCGGTACTTCCGGGCCGGCGACGCAACCGAGCCGGATATCGAACGCCCGAGCCCCGTTGGCCAGTTGCCAGGCAAAGGAATCGTTCTGGCAGGTCGTCCAATTGCCGATCACCACCTCATGGTTGGGGGCTCTTTTGTCCATGCCGGCATTGTGCGTGCCGGGCCAGACGATATCGGTCAGCTTCAACCGGTCGATATCCGGTACGTTGCTCATCCACTTCTGCTTGTCGAACGTGATTGCAGTGCTGCGGGTCATGACAGTTCCTTGTCGCTGACTTCGCCCCATCCGTGGGCCGAAGAAATTCACGGGGTGGATGTGGCTGCATGCCCCATCCGTTTCATGACCCAGCATAGAAGTGCACGGCAGCATTGCCAGCCATGGAAATATATCCACAAATATGGCCACCTGATATTGCGATGGCTAGTTGATTTTCTGGCTGGCTTTTTTCAAGTTGACGGTTCGGCAGCAGGAAACAATTTTGCTCTCTTCAATAAAGTCGACGTTGATGATGTTGCACTTTATCGCCCAGTCGCTGTTTTGAGGGTCAAACCATTTATCGAGCTCTGTGTGAATGTCGACTGGCCCGCCGAGCACACTGTAGCTGGTGGCGGAAAGCGACCATGGTGCCCATGTACCTGGCGGGTATTTCAGCACCTCGACAATGTATTGCTGCAGGTCAGCGGAGCCGACGATGGTGTTGCCGATCCACTTGTGTCTGATTCGCTCGAGAAATACGCGTCGATCCAACGCACTGTCTGGCGGCGCAGCGACCAATACGCGTTGTTTCGCGCTGATCTCTTTCAGTTGGCCCAGGCTGAGATGCCGATTTTGTGCTGGAATAATTTGATCTCCCAGCAGTTGAAGTATCGTGGCGTTGAAGTAAGCGAAATCGAATGAGTCACCTTGCAATTCGTGAAAGTCTACGATAATGAACTCGTCGGGGTTCTGGCCGAGAAACGCTTTGATATCGGTTATAAGTTCACCGAGTGTTCGAGAGTTGCGATGGCCGTTGTGGTGAACACGAAACTTTCCGAGCCCCACGGCTTTGGGTTCCCAGATCAAACGGACATCGAGCGCGCGGGAGCCATGGCGAAGCTGGGCATTAAAAGAATCGTGCTGGCACGCGAGCCAGTGACGAGGGGGGCTCAGCAGCGGGTAGGAGGCTTTCCAGTCGCTCCCGGCGTTGTGAGTGCCGGGCAGTGTAAGTTCCAACAGCGATAAGTTGTCAATGGCCGGTGTTACTGTCATCCAGTTATGGGGCGAGAAGTGATCTGGTTTATCGTTATTCATGTAAGTATTCCTGCGTGGATAATTAAGAGCGCCACCGTTTTAGTTGGTGAAGTGGCGCAGGCAGGAAGTTTTAATTGATTGTTTTGGTGTTGGCCAGGCTTGGTGTGATGCCAAGTATGTAAGTCATGAAGCTTGAGGTTTATAAAGTTCGGTTTTTTGCCTCAATCCATTGCGACATATATTGAGTGCTTTTGTGCGAGTGATGACGCAGCATGCTGCCGGTGAAGTTGTCCCGTCTTAGTTGGGGAAGGCGTTGTAGGCAATCGCGCAGTCTTTCAACGAGTGCCACGCCATGCATTGATTGTTGATAGCGGTCGCTCAGCAGTGTTTTCCCTAATAACTGCGCTTGTCTCCAGTCCGATTCATTTTTATACAACTGAACCGCGCAGTCCGCGAACGCCTGGGCACTTTGAGCAACAGCACCGGGCCACGGATGATCGCCTTGCATGCCCTCTGCACCAATGGGTGTCGTGACACTTGGCGTGCCTGTGAGCATCGCGTCAACGAGTTTGCCCTTGATGCCGGCACCGAAGCGCAAGGGCGCCAGGCACACCCTGGCTGCAGACATGACTTGCAATGCATCTTCTGCCCAGTTCATTACATGAAAACCCTGGGCCGCATTGTGCAGTGCTGTGGCTTTCGGCGGCGTATAGGCGCCATAGATGTGTAACTGCGCAGTGGGGAGTTGCTGGCGGATCAGCGGCCAGATCGTATTCTTCATCCAGAGCACCGCATCCCAGTTGGGGGCGTGACGGAAATTGCCGATGCTCAGGAATTGCGCCCGGTGTTCAAAGGCTACCGGTGGCACGCTCGGTGGATCGACCATCAGCGGACACCAGTGCAACAAGGTGCGGGGCAATTTGAACTGCTCGACCAGCAACTCGATCTCCACTTCGGAGATCATCAGATTCAAGTCACAGCGATACAGCGCGGCAATCTCCCGTTTCGCCAGATCGGTATCGGCCATGAGCTCGAATTCTTCACGCAATGCAGGGGCGAATAACTCACTGAAATCGTTGGCGTCGTCACTGGCCTTCAAGCGCTCCTTGAGCCGCTGATGCCGGGCATGCCGCAGGCTTTGCAGGTCCGAGGTCTCTAGCACGCGCAAGGCGTCGGGGCAGCGCTTTTCGACGCGCCAGCCAAACTGCTCCTCGATCATGAACTGGTCGAACAGGACGATGTCCGGCGCCAGTTCGCCGATGAAGGTGTCGAAACTGCTGTTGTTGAGTTCGATCGGCACTTCGCGGATGCCCAGCTCGGTCAGATCGGCCTTGTGCTCGCCGGGGCCTGCTGGGCTGGCGAAGGTGATGTCCCAGCCTTGCTGCAAAAAAGTCTCGAGGATTTGCATCACGTGCCCGCTGGCCGCTGAAGAACGGGGCTCGGGCCAGACGTAACCGATGACCAGGACTTTGGTGACGGGAGGCTGAGTCATGACCAGTGATCCTTTGCAGCAAGCGAGGGGACAAAAAAGGGCGCAATTAAACCACAGTACAGTAGTGGTCGCATGCGCCCTGTTTCAGAAACTCGGTACGTCTGAAATTCAAAGAATGTTGATTTTTACCAGTGTCTGCCCGCTGATGTATCCATGGTCGGCATTTTTGAGTGCCGCTTTCATGGTCGCTATATTCTGCTGATACGCTTGCTTGTTGGTCTTTAATTGACTTAGCAGCGATGTCGTCAATGCAAACGAGTCGGCATTCTTAAACGCTGTGCCGCGGTTGTAGTTGGTATTTGGAAAACTCGGCAGACCCATGGATAACTTGCCGTTGGCGAGATTTAGAAGCGGACTTACGTCCAATTGCTGAGAGCCACGCTGAAATATTCCGCTGTGTTCGGCGTAGGCGAAATCTTTGGTTTTCGGCGAGCCGTGGAAAACCTCATGAACGAAAGTATCGGCAGTGGTGCCTGGGTTGAAATGATCCCTGCGATAAGCTTCGTTGAAGTTGTTGCTGTAGACCCGGATGAATTCGTGATTGGTATTTTGCGCCTTGTTGCCGGTCTTCCAATCGTTGTAGAGCCCCCAATGCAGCTCGGCTACTGCGTCGCTGTCTTTACCGCTGTCGAGGATGAAGTTGCCGGGTTTGATATTTGAAAGATCTTCTTTGACTGCAAGCAGGTAGTCGCGGTAAGTACTTCGGGTTGCGGCAGAGTCATTCGCAAGCAGAAGGTCAAGAACCGCATTCGATTCCTGAATCAGCGTTGGGTCATTCAATACGTTGATGGCGTCGTCTACTCTTCTGCTGGCGAGTGGTAAACCTTCCTTGATAACTGTGCGAGCGTAGCTTTTAGGCATGACTTTATGCCAGTGTGGGGTGGAAAGTTTAAGTTTGAATTCAAAGCCCTTCAGTTTGGCTCCCCAAGACTCGCCCGATCGGTTCAGCGCGTACCATTCGTCATTACGGCGTATACCCCATACCTGGAAGGTATCCTGGGAAGTTTGCGCGGGACGCCAGGTTCCCAGGCGAATAGTGTCAGGGTCGACAGTTGCGGCCAGTTGGCGGTGTGGCGTTACGCCTGACCATTTACGCGCGTCGAAAATCGCGTTATCCAGGGCGGCCACGCTGCTGCGCCACGTTTTGCGCAACAGTTTTGCGCCATGTAAAAGCAGGTCGGATGCTCCGTCCAGCGGATTGAACAGGTTACTTACCAATCCGAATCCCGTCGAAGCGATCTTGCTGGCCTTGGTAGCAATGCTCATGCTTTTGGCGGCCAGGCTGGCAATCTGAGCGACGGCTCCGACGACTAACAAAACGGTCATCGCGGCTTCTAAAGTACAGGCTGCCGCCCCTTGGAGTTGTCGATCCAGATCGTCTGAGCTCAGGTCTTCGATACAGGATTTGAAGGGCACGACAAAATTGAGAAACGTATCCAGATCCTTTTCCCGTTTTACGCGCAATGCCTCCATCCTGGTCTGTCCCCAGCACTCTCTCACCAATTCATCGTAGGTCGCGATTGGCCTGTGCTTGAGGACGAAGTTCACCAATGAGTCGAACTCTGTCGAATAGAAACTCTGGTAATAACCGTTGATTTCTGGCGCCAGTGGAGACGCTGACAACTCACCGATTTTTTCGATCACACCAGAACTGACGTTGACGAGGCCGGGTGTGACCCCATGGGTATAACACTCGATGTTCGTGGGTAGCTGAAGCACCTTCGCGGGAGCGGAGTAGTTGTTCTCACTGCTGCGAACGGTTGTGCTTAAAAGGTTTTCCTCTTGGATAAGCGCTGCCAGCCTGGTGTTTTCACGGCAGGTTCCGTGCAAGGTGAATAATTCGTAACACGTCACTCGACCTTCGAAGTGTGAACAGATGACTACCCCGTAGCGACCTTTTGCCTCATCTATTTCCTTATGACTTTCTGTCGGTTTGCGCCCGGTCACTTTCAGGATCGCGTCAATGGTCGACGCTATGGGATTCGTGGGAAGGCTGGTGATCGAGTGGAGTTTCGCGACTGACGGCCTTACGGCGAACATCGTCACCTTGCCTTTTAGCAGGCGTGTCCGATCAGGCAGTGGCATTGATGAAAACGCCTGCTTCACATGCATGTTCATTGCTTGTACATGGGTCACATAGTCGCGATTGAACTGACGGTAGAACTCACCATCAGGAGCAATCAGGTTTGGGAGCATGTGGGGAAACGCTCTGTAGATGCTTTCGCCATCCTTAAGATCCCAGTCACCGGTCGCCAGATCATTGGACATGTGCAGTTCTACGGGCGATACGGGAAACGGGGTGGCGAAAATGTCCTGCTGCGGTCGATTCTTCTTCTGGTGAAGGACGTCTTTTTCAAGATAGGTGCATCCTTTGGCGACCTGCGTGAGGATGTCCAGTGCGACGCTTTTGCGAGTCGGCAGAGGGCGAGACAATGTTTCGGCCGTTTCGGCAAGCGTCTTTGCATGTCGGGCGTACGCACCTAATGCCACTTCAAGCGAGTCCGTGACCGACTTCTCTACGTCATCCGGCGTGACGATTTTGTTGAGTAACGCCCAATCAATCACCGGATCCACGGCAGCCAGAGCGTCGAGCGTCTTTCGCGACTCACAGACTCCGTCAAACTTCGACAGTTGGTGTAGCTGCGCATAAGTCATCGAGCGCGTCGATCCCGGCTCTATGATTTCCTGCACCGCGACGATCCGGCAAAATTCGACCCATTGCGGCGTGCCCAATGACAGGGTGGGAGGCAGCTCTCTTACCAGAAATTCCGGTGCGGCCTCTGCCAGCAACAGGTGAGCGGCCAGTGCCGCATTTTTTTCGGTAATCCGGTGGTTCTCGATCAGGTGCCTTTCGAATTCCGTTTGGACATCGGCGAAGGATTTCTCTATGTGCTCGACAGCATATAAGTTGAAACCTGCCACATGATTGCGAGGCTCTTGCTCACCGACTCCCGGATGAAGATTGAGCAAGAGCGAAGTCAGCATCATTTGCTTGAGCGACTCATCGGGTTGGGGTTGGTTTTCTTGCGCTCCATACCAGCCCAGATCCCGCACGAAGGCGTTGGCCCAGTCAAAGGCGATGGGACTGGACGTCAGTTTTTCAAGAACGTCCTCAGCCTCCGAGCGTTTGAAGGGGGTAGACCGCCCGCCAAAAATGCTATTCGACAGATGCTCCAGTAGCGACTGATCCTTGATGTAACTGGTGATGAGTTTACGGAACTCACTGCGTTGAACCGCAGAAAGAGTGACTGAATTGTCGCCCCCGGCTTTGATCATTTCCCAAAAGTTGCCAAGCGGTGGACTCACTGGAGGCTTCAGCTCCATGAATGCTGTCAGCCTGGAACCTTCGGCGGCGGTTCGGGGAATGGTGTAACCATGGAATTTCAGCCATTGCGCCAACTCGACGTGGTCAGCGAGAGAGATGACACCACCGGTCAATTGCGCCATTTCAACCAATGCATGAAGATCATCTTTCAGATCCGGTGCAAGTTTGAATGCGTTCGCAAAGCCAAGTGTTTTGCCTGAATACCTTGCGTTTATTTCACCTTCGGAAGTGACTTCGAATAGTGAGTGCTCGGGAAATTTGAGGGTGGCCATCAGTTTTTTGAAGGCGCTTTGTTCGGACATTTTTTTCAGCAGTTCCCTGCCGGGTTGCAGAGCGTCTTCAAGCGTCGACCCGGACTCCAGGGAGACGGTGGCGCCTTCCAGCGTGATTGCTTGCGACGGGGTAAGGTTTTCTCTGCGCTGATTTAGCTTATATACAACCTCCATTCGTTCATTGTTGTCGCTTTGAATGTGATTGTCTTGAGTGGCGGTATAGGGAATAGATCTGGACAAGTATCTTTGAGTTGGAGAGTTTGCAAGCTTGTGGGTCATGATAAATCCATTTGTTTTGGGTTTTATGTTTGGTGGATCCTCTTTTGTTGTCTTGCGTTTATCAAGAATTTCTGTGTAAGTGTATTTTTCAAGTGTTGGGAAATCTGAGTTATTGTTTTTTAACTGAAGCGCCGCTGTCGCCGGTTGCGAACAGTACGTTTTTTTATCGTCATTGCATGCAGATCGAAAAATACAACTAAGGTTTTTGGTTGCGTTGTAAATATTAATAACATCTCCACGGTTTATTGTTTGGTTGGGGATGATTACGCTTGTGCCTGGCTTGCAGTAATGGAAAAGTGCAGTTCGTGCTTTGTTGCTGCTCGCAGGAATAAGTGATGAAAATGGATTTACCTGGTATTTGCGATGATGCCGAAGATCAATATTCGCTTCTATGGCTGCTGGACCCTCTAAGTGATCTGGAGGAGGAAGAGCCTGTGCCAATGGCGAAAGCCAGAACATTCGAAATCGGTTCGCTCGATGAAAGAGATGTTGATGGTGTTAATGTGAACGATCTGAGTGACGAAATATTGCATGGCTGTTCGGTCGTCGCTGACCCAGCCAGCTTTGATCCTGCATATTTTATTCGTGATCGCATTGATGAGACTGTGCAAGCGCTAGTGCCTGACGAAAAAAACAGGTCGCGGATAAAGCATGATTCAGAAGTGCTGATTAAATATATAGAGGCTAAGCAACCCAATCGCAGTGACATGCTTAAAGCCGAAAAAGATCCCGCCAACTGGAAGGAGAGAACATTTACATTGGCAGAGCTATGCACCGGCTATCATTATCGTGTGCTCAAAGACAGTGGGTACTCTGAAATACAATGGCCTTCCTACTATCCTGCCAAGCTTGTAAAGACTTTTGAGGGGGCCGACTATCAGGCTGACTTCAAAAAGTATGTTGCCGAAAGCTTACAGCATCCTGCGGCGCACGCTTTTGGGCGACTGTTAAAAAAAGCCGAACTCAACAAGCTGGTCGTAGAGTTCATCAAGAGTGACGCTCGCTCAATGGAAGACAGGATGATTGCCTTTGAGTATCTCAAAGGCTTGATCCCTGCGCGCCTTCTTAACTTGCACAGCGATCCGGATCTTGAGGTCGATAACGCCGTGTTTATCGGGCGCAGCAATCTGGGTCGCGGCGTGTTGTTTTTTCTGGGCGAAGACAGTGCTGCCATCGAATTTCCCGCCGGGCATGACGAGCGCGGAAGGTTTCTGGAAAACCATCCGGAACTGCAAAAGCGTCTGCTGAAGGGTGTTCCGTTGAGCGCGCAACAAAAACCTTACGTCCGTGATTTCAAATATCGGGGAATGGAATTTCCCCTGTTCGCGACGCGCCCAAACTATCGAGAGATTGTATTTCGATCCAGCACTGACATTGGCAAAGACCTTTTCGACCGGCAGATCGAACGAGCGTTGGCGGACATCGATACATTGGTATCAACCCACGCCGAGCGTATGACCGATATTGCGTTGGAAGTTGCCGGGTATCTGCTGCAATGCATTGCGTTCGCGGTTTCGATCCCTACCGGAGGAACGGCGGCCTGGGTGTCTGCACCGATTCGTATGCTGATTCCCTTCCTGTTGGGAATCGGGGCATCGGCAACTGATCTGATCCGTGCCGAAATCTCTGATGACCCTTCCGAGGCGGAACGTTTGAGGATCAACGCAGCGATCGGAGTTCTGTCTGAACTCGCCGGCCCCATTGCGGAAAAACTTTTGGGTAAAGCCCTTTCCATCACGGCCAAGAAAAACATCAGCCGCCGAGTGCTCGAAACGCTTAAGCGCAGCAACAGACCCTCGTTGGTGCGCAGACCCGCAGGCAGCATCAGCCATCAGTTGACGAGTACTGCTGGCAAAGAAATACCGGAGGCAGGTAAGGGGGTGCTTGTCGCAGGCTATCTGTCAGAGTTGGCGGGCGGGCCTAATGTGGCGCAGTCCCTCGCGACGAACTCACAGGTGGTGAGACTTTCCGGGCCGGAAAAAGGTTTTGTCTATCAAGGTTTCGTGTTCCGCGGGGACATGCGCGACCCGAAGGTAATCTTTGAAAAAGGGTTTACCCAACGCACACCAATCAGGGATCTCAACCAGGTCAACGGCTTCAAAGGTGGCTATGGAGGTGCTCACGATGCACTCGATCTTGATGGCGCCGGGATTTCGACCTCGGCTTTTTACAAAAAAGACGGCGCAGGTGCCTTTGTCTATGGTGGCCAAAAAGGCGGCTACACCTATTTCATCGATGCTCGTCAGTTGGAGGGATTCCATCTGTATGCCAATACCGAACTAGCGTTTCGCCCCGACTCCGGGTTGAAACAACTGCCTCCTTTGGAAATCAACTATGCCGTCGATCTACCGCCTGCCTTGATTCTCGGCGCCTATGACAAGACCGGGAGGTTCACTCCCAACCCCAAAGCGATCAATCGAGCGATCATGGCGAGTGAGATCAATCCATTGAAAGGCGGTGGTCGAGACGTGGGAAATAAATTCCGCCAGCCGCTGACTGATATCAACGGACTTGCTGGCGTCGATTTTGGTAACGAGGCGGTGGCCGAGCAGGAAGCCGTGCCGCCTGTGCCAGACACTACTCCGACGCCTGCACGACCACCGGCTAAAGTGGATGTCAATGACATCATCGCTTTCCGAGAGCGGCAGGAGGCTAAACGCAAACGCCCGAGTGCTTGAGTCGCGTTATTGGTCAGGCGTGAATAAAGGGAGAGAGGGCAAAATACTCTTGACCTTGTCCCGCAACTGATCGATAGAGAATGGCTTGCCGATGAAATACATGCCGTCAAGCACCTCGATGCTTTCGGCATAGCCGCTGGCGAACAGGATCGGCAATTCGGAACGCAGCAGGCGCGCCTGCTTGGCCAATTCACGACCGTCCATCACCGGCAAGCCGACATCGGTCATCATCAGATCGATGTCCTGGTCTTCGTCGTTGATGAACTCCAGCGCCTTTTCACAGCCATCGGCCTCAAGCACCCGGAACTCCAGTTCCTCCAGCACATCGACGATCAGCATGCGCACGATGGCATCGTCTTCGACGACTAGAATGGTGGAAGCGTTGGTGGGCATAGTGGGGCTCTCAAAAGTTGAATTTGCGATGGCGTCGATCGAAATCGCCGGGCTTTTTGCAGGATTAAGTGACGGATCACTACAAGTTCCCGACGCGCTACAAAAAACAATAGCCGCACAAGAGCCGCACAGAGTAGCCGCTCCTTTGCGCCAGGGCAGTGAAATGCAGGATTTTGCCGAAAAGCATGTCAGAAAAATGGATCGGCTCGGCCGTTTTGGGGCAGACTCGATGGCTTTCAACAGTTCGACAAGGCTACCCCATGACCTCAGCGTCTTCGGTTGAAGAGCAACGATTCCGTAAACTCCTGAGCCGCAACGTCAGCCTGCCGTTGGGTGTCGGCGTTATCAGCGCGGTTTTCTTCATTTCGCTGATCACCTACCTGCTGTCGGTGATCCAGTGGGTCCAGCACACCGACCGGGTGATCAATAATGCCAATGAGGCGATCAAGCTGACCGTTGATCTGGAAACCGGAATGCGCGGCTTCCTGCTCAGTAGCGACGAGCATTTTCTTGAGCCCTATGAGACGGCCAAGCCAAGAATAGAGGTCGCCCTCAATACCTTGCTCGAACTGACCGCAGACAACCCGGTCCAGACCGACCGCCTGCACCGGCTCCAGGCCTTGCACACGGAATGGGCCAATTACGCGCAATCGTTGATCGATTTGCAGCGCGCAAGCGGTGACTACCGCAGCGCAATCAAGGCCGGGCGTGGCAAGCGGCTGACCGATGAGATTCGCAAGCAATTCGAAGACGTGATCGACATGGAGCAGCAGTTGCGTGCCACGCGCAACGAGGAAGTGCGTCGTACCACGATTTGGAGCATCGCCCTTTATCTGTTGTTCGTGGCCGGTATCAGCGGGTTGCTGGCCTACATTGGCCGCCGGGATTTGCTCAACCTGTCCCAGAGCTACAGTGCCAACTTCGCCGCGCAACAGGCCAGCGCCCAGCGCCTGGAGCAGCAAGCCTGGTTGCGCAACGGCCAGACCGAACTGGCCGAGCAAGTCCTGGGGCAGTTATCCCTCAATCTGTTGGGGCGCAACATTCTGCAGTTCTGCGCACAATATCTGGGCACTGCCGTCGCGGCGATCTATGTCCGTGAGGAGCATGGTGGCCTCAAGCGCATTGCGTCTTATGGTTTCTCCCGGGAACAGGAGGCGCTTGAACAGCAGATTTACAGTGGTGAAGGCATTGTCGGCCAAGTGGCGCAACAGGCGCGCCTGATTCGTCTTGATGACGTGCCGGGCGACTACTTCAAAGTCAGCTCCGGCCTGGGCGAAGGTTTGCCACATAGCGTGCTGGTGGCGCCGACCAGCGACGATGACCGGGTCAACGGTGTGATTGAGCTGGGGTTCCTGCGGCCGCTGACGGATCGTGACGTCGAACTGCTTGAACTGATTGCCGCCAACATTGGCACCTCGATAGAGGCGGCTCGCTATCGCCAGCGCTTGCAGGAGGTGCTGGCCGAAACCCAGCAACTCAACGAAGAGCTACAGGTTCAGCAAGAAGAGCTCAAGACCGCCAATGAAGAACTGGAAGGGCAATCGCGGATTCTCAAGAAGTCCCAGGCTCACCTGGAAGCCCAGCAAATCGAACTGGAGCAAACCAACGAGCAACTTGCCGAACAGGCGCAGGTACTGGCCGAGCAACGCGATGCCATGGACCTGAAGAACACCGAATTGAATCAGGCCCAGGTTGAGCTCGAAGCGCGTGCCGAAGAGTTGCAGCGCTCCAGCAAGTACAAGTCCGAATTCCTCGCGAACATGTCCCACGAGCTACGCACGCCGCTGAACAGTTCGCTGATTCTGGCCAAACTGTTGGCGGAAAACCCGCAGGAAAACCTCAGCGCCGAGCAGGTCAAGTTCGCCGAGTCGATCTACTCCGCCGGCAACGACTTGCTCAACCTGATCAACGACATTCTCGACATTTCCAAGGTCGAGGCCGGCAAGCTCGACGTGCGTCCGGAGAACACCAGCGTCGAGCGCCTGGTGGAAGGTCTGCATGGCATGTTCCAGCCGTTGGCCGCAGACAAGAAACTGGATTTTGAGGTCCAGTTGCAGGCCGATGCGCCGCTGCTGGTGTTCACCGACCGCCAGCGTCTGGAGCAAGTGATCAAGAACCTGCTGTCCAACGCGGTGAAGTTCACCGAAAAGGGCACCGTCAGCCTGAGCGTCGCCGCTGTGCCGGGCGACGGCATTGCCTTTATCATCCGCGATTCCGGGATCGGCATCGCGCCCGAGCAGCAGGAAAGCATTTTCGAAGCTTTCCGTCAGGCCGATGGCTCCACCAACCGTCGTTACGGCGGTACCGGCCTGGGCCTGTCGATTTCCCGTGATCTGGCCAAGTTGCTGGGCGGCTCCATCAGCCTGACCAGCACGCCTGGGCAGGGCAGCGTGTTCACCCTGGTCTTGCCGCAGCACTACGTCGAACCGGGCGATACGCCTGTCGAAACGATGAAAGCCACACCGGTGGCCGTGCCGGCTCTTATATCGAAAAGCGCCGAGGTTGCCGCGCCTGTGCCGCTGGTTGCCGACGTCGACATTCCGCGCTTCGACGATGATCGCAACAACGCGCCATTCGCCACTCGTTGCATCCTGGTGGTGGAGGATGAGCCGGACTTTGCGCACATCCTCTACGATCTGGCCCATGAACTGGGTTATCAGTGCCTGGTGGCCCACGGTGCCGATGAAGGCTACGACCTGGCCAGGCAATTCATTCCCGATGCGATCCTGCTGGACATGCGCCTGCCGGATCATTCCGGGCTGTCGGTATTGCAGCGTCTGAAAGAACAGGCCGAAACCCGGCATATTCCGGTTCACGTGATTTCGGTCGAAGACCGCGTCGAGACCGCCATGCACATGGGCGCCATCGGTTACGCGGTCAAGCCGACCACGCGCGAGGAGCTCAAGGAGGTGTTTGCCCGCCTCGAAGCCAGGCTGACCCAGAAGGTCAAACGCATATTGCTGGTCGAAGACGATAATGTGCAGCGCGACAGCATCGCCCGACTGATCGGCGACGAAGACATCGAGATCACAGCCGTCGGCCTGGCGCAGGATGCACTCGACCTGCTGCGCACCACGATTTTCGACTGCATGATCATCGACCTGAAGCTGCCGGACATGCTCGGCAACGACTTGCTCAAGCGCATGTCCACCGAGGATATCTGCTCGTTCCCGCCGGTGATCGTCTATACCGGGCGCAACCTGACCCGGGACGAAGAGGCCGAGCTGCGCAAGTATTCACGTTCGATCATCATCAAGGGCGCGCGCTCGCCCGAGCGGTTGCTGGATGAAGTGACACTCTTTCTGCACAAAGTCGAATCGCGGTTGTCCCATGAACGCCAAACGATGCTCAAGACCGCCCGCAGCCGCGACAAGGTCTTCGAGGGGCGCAAAGTGCTGCTGGTGGATGACGATGTACGCAACATTTTCGCCCTGACCAGTGCACTGGAGCAAAAGGGCGCCGTCGTGGTCATTGGCCGCAATGGCCGTGAAGCGATCGAGCGATTGAATGAAGTCGAGGACATCGACCTGGTGCTGATGGACGTGATGATGCCGGAAATGGATGGTTTCGAAGCCACCCTCGAAATCCGCAAGGATCCGCGCTGGCGCAAGCTGCCGATCATCGCAGTGACGGCCAAGGCCATGAAGGACGATCAGGAGCGCTGCTTGCAGGCCGGCTCAAACGATTATCTGGCCAAGCCCATCGACCTGGATCGCCTCTTTTCGTTGATTAGAGTGTGGTTACCGAAGATGGAACGCATCTAATGGAGCGCAATCCCGAAATCGAGTTGAGGTTGTTGATCGAGGCGATCTACCTCAAGTACAGCTACGATTTTCGCGATTACTCCGGCGCGTCGATCAAGCGTCGGGTCAGTCATGCGTTGAGCCAATTGGAGTGCAATACCATTTCGGCGCTGCAAGAGAAGGTCCTGCACGACCCGACCGCGTTCATGCAACTGCTGCAATTGCTCACGATCCCGGTCAGTGAAATGTTTCGCGACCCTTCACACTTCCTCGCCCTGCGTCAGGAAGTGGTGCCACTGCTCAAGACCTATCCGTCGATCAAGGTCTGGATCGCCGGTTGCAGCACCGGCGAGGAGGTCTATTCGATGGCGATTCTGCTGCGCGAAGAGGGCTTGCTGGAGCGCACCATCCTCTATGCCACTGACATCAACCCGCGCTCGCTGGATAAAGCCAGGCAGGGGATTTTTTCCATGGAGAATGTCCGGGCCTACACTCACAACTATCAGCAGGCCGGTGGTCAGCGTTCGTTCGCCGACTACTACACGGCGGCCTATGGCTACGCCATTTTCGACAAGAGCCTGTGTGACAACGTGACCTTTGCCGATCACAGCCTGGCCACCGACAGTGTGTTCTCGGAAACTCAATTAATTTCGTGTCGTAATGTATTGATTTATTTCAATAAAAAACTTCAGGATCGCGCCTTTGGCTTGTTTCACGAATCCCTTTGTCATCGGGGTTTTCTGGCACTGGGCAGCAAGGAAACCCTGGAATTCTCGGCCTACGGCAATCAGTTTGATCCGTTGGTCAAACCAGAGCGGATCTACCGCAAATCATGAACAGTGCAGGTTTGTCTTCTGTAGAGGTTATCGTGATCGGCGCCTCGGCCGTCTGCTTGTCGAGCTGGAACGAATCGCATGCCAAGTAACATTCAGGCCAAATTGCTGATCGTCGACGACCTGCCGGAGAACCTTCTGGCGCTCGAGGCCTTGATCAGGCGTGAGGACCGTATCGTCTATAAAGCCCTGTCCGCTGACGAAGCGTTGTCGCTGTTGTTGCAACACGAATTCGCCATGGCCATTCTCGATGTGCAGATGCCGGACATGAACGGCTTTGAACTGGCCGAATTGATGCGCGGCACGGAAAAAACCAAAAACATCCCGATTGTGTTCGTCAGTGCGGCCGGCCGCGAGCTGAATTACGCGTTCAAGGGCTACGAAAGCGGGGCCGTGGACTTCCTGTACAAACCGCTGGATGTTCACGCGGTCAAGAGCAAGGTCAATGTCTTCGTCGACCTGTATCGCCAGAGCAAGGCGATGAAGCAGCAGGTCGAAGCGCTGGAGCAAAGTCGGCGTGAGCAGGAGGCGCTGCTCAAACAGTTACAAACCACCCGGAATGAGCTGGAGCAAGCGGTGCGCATGCGTGACGATTTCATGTCCATCGTCGCTCATGAGGTGCGTACGCCGCTCAATGGCCTGATTCTGGAAACCCAGCTGCGCAAAATGCATCTGGCGCGGGCGAACGCCGCGGCGTTCACCCTGGACAAGATGCACGCCATGGTCGATCGCGACGAGCGGCAGATCAAAAGCCTGATCCGCCTGATCGAAGACATGCTCGATGTGTCACGGATCCGCACCGGCAAGCTGTCGATCCGCCCCAGTCGGTTTGACCTGGTGCAACTGGTGAAGAATCTCCTGCAGAACTTCGCACCCCAGGTCGAGGCCGCAGCCTCATCGGTCACCTTGACCGCCGACCAGCCCGTGGTGGGCAGCTGGGACGAGTTCCGTATCGAACAAGTGATTTCCAACTTGTTGACCAATGCGTTGCGTTATGGCTCCAGGAATCCGATCGACGTACGCGTGTACAATCACGACGGGCAAGCGCGGGTTGAGATTCAGGATCGCGGTATCGGGATCAGTGAAGAGAATCAGCAGCGCATTTTTCAGCAGTTCGAGCGGGTTTCCGCCAAGACCGTTGTGGCGGGCCTGGGCCTGGGGCTGTTTATTTCGCAGCAGATTGTCGCCGCCCATGGCGGCTCCATCACTGTCGAGAGCCGGATTGGCGAAGGCGCCTTGTTTCGCGTTTGTCTGCCGCTGCAGGAAAACAGCCCGATAAACGCAACCTCTGTGTGACCATACGGTCGTATCAGCAGCAATTGACCGAACAAAGGCTTTCCATGAGTGAAGATGCGCAAGATGTGGTACTGATCGTCGAGGACGACCCTTCGATTTTGATGGTGTTGTCTGCTTATTTGTCGGGTGAGGGTTATCGGGTGCTGCAAGCCGAAAACGGCGAGCAAGCCTTTGAAATTCTGGCGAGCAAGCCGCACCTGGACATGATGATCACCGACTTCCGCCTGCCGGGCGGGATTTCTGGCGTACAGATCGCCGAACCTGCGGTGAAGTTGCGACCGGAGCTCAAGGTGATCTTTATCAGCGGTTACCCGCAGGAAATCCGCGAGACCGACAGCCCGATCACCCGCAAAGCGCCGATCCTGGGCAAGCCGTTCGATCTGGATGTGTTGCAGCAGATCATGCAGGACATGCTCTCCTGAAGCTGCGTCGCACGGATCAATCCTGACCGCACGGCCCTGTAGGAGCTGGCGCAGCCTGCGATCTTTTGATCTTGATCTAAAGCCCTTGCTGCAACGCCGGATCATCCGGATTGAGCTGCTCCAGCTGCGCCAACAGGATCTGCACGTTCTGCAACTGCCCGCTTTCCTTCCAGTAGTTGATCAGCAGCACGCGCGCCTTGCGATCGGCCGGGTGGCGCTGGACGATTTCCTGCAACTGGTTCTGCGCCGCTTCCAGCTCCTGCTCGCCATGCAGCGTGGTGGCCAGGTCGTAACGGTAGTCCTTGTTGTCCGGCTCCAGTTCCACAGCTTTGGACAGCCCGAGCAGGGCGAACTCACTTTGCCCGTGGTGCAGCAGCCAGAGCCCCAACGCATGTTGCAGGTAGGCCGAATCGGGCTGGGCCTTTAACTGCTTCGCCAACAACTGCCTGGCGGCATCGCTTTGGCCCTGTCTATCCAGCACTTCGATCTGCATCACCAGCGCCGGCAGGTTGCCGGGCGCCAGTTGCAAGGTGCGCTCCAGTGCCTGCTGCGCGTCCTTCAGTTCGGCATTGTGCAAATGCAGACGCGCCAGTTGGTACTGGGTTTCAGCGCTTTGCGGCTGACGCTTGAGGACCTGTTCCCAAGCGTCGATGGCTTGCTCCAACGGCCCGAAATACAACCCCAGCTCATCCGGGGACAGGCCCAATAAGGCGTTGACCGCCGCAAACCGGACGCTTTGGTCGCTGTCATCGAGCAAGGGCCCCAGCAACAGACTGCGTTGCCCATTGGGCACCAGCCCGCCGACGCTTTTGATGGCCGCGATGCGCACATCCGCCGATGGATGTTGCAGGTCCGCATCCGCCAGTTTCAGAGCTTGGGGGCTGGGGTAGTTGGGCAGTTCGGCATGCAGCCAGACGCGGCGCTTGGCTGACAGGTCAGGGCGGCTCAATTGCTGGTAAAGGACCCGCGCCGCTCCCGGTTGCCCCGCGCGTGCCTGGGTCAGCGCTTCGCTGTAGCCGCGCCTGATTGCCTCCGGCACCACAGGTGTCGTGCTACGCAGGAAAAACCAGGCGAGGGCGAGGGCAAGCAGTACGCAGAGGCTGAGGAGCAGATAGCGGCGGGACTGAGGCATGCAGGAATCCGGGAGCTGGCGGGCTTTTGCAAAGTCACCAGCTTCGGTCAGGCAGGGCTGTGAGTCAAACCCTGACTCAATTCAGCACGTAGTCGTCGGGTTCGAGAGCGGGTGGCAAATCGGTGTGCCCCAGCGCTGCCAGCACTTCGCGCTCCAGTGTGCGCACAATGGCAGATCGTTCTCCAATTGGTATGGCTGACAGAGTAATCGACGGGGTCTATCAAAATAAGCGTGCCCATCGGCGAGTTTGCCTACAGGTTTTGTCGGCACTGAAACCTGTCGAGGCCCTGCAGCAATGACTACGCTTGCTGATAGGACTCGATGAGCGCTCCCATGCAACCGCTGCTTCAATACTTCAAGGCGATCCTCAACCCTGGGCGAGAGGTACTGCTGTTCGCCCTGAGGACCATTGTGGCCGGCCTGCTGACGCTGTATCTGGCCTTCCTGTTCGACCTTGAACAGCCCAAGTGGTCGATCATGGCGGTGGTCATCGTCAGCCAACCATTGGGTGGCATGGCCCTGGCCCGAAGCTTTGGCCAGGTCATCGGCACCACGTTCGGAGCGGTGGTGGCGGTGTTGATCATGGCGATCTTTCCTCAGGCGCCCCTGCCTTTCATCCTCACCCTGGCCTTGTGGCTGGCATTCTGTACCGCCGGCGGCACCCTGTTGCGCTACACCAGTTCCCAGGCATTTGTTCTGAGCGGGTACACGGCGGTAGTCGTGGCGCTGCTGGCGGTGCCCGATCAGGAGGGCACGTTCCTGCTGGCGGTCACTCGTGTGACCGAGACGCTTTTGGCGGTGGCTTGCGTGTGCGTGGTCAGCCTTCTCACGGCGCGGCCGGAAGCGGTGGCGCGGGATTACTTCGCCAAGATCGATCAGGTCATCAAGCTGCTCGCGACCCACGCTGCCGCCGTCATCCGAACCGAAGAAAGTGAGGCCGATTTCCATCGGCGGCAGATGCAGCTGCTCGGTGCAATCAGCGCTCTGGAGGGGGTACGTCGGCATTTATATTACGATGCGCCACGGTTGCGCAGCGCCAATAGTCTGGTGCAACTGCTGGGCAATCAACTGGTGCTGCTGACTTCGCGGTTGACGGCCTTGCGTCACCAGCGGCTACTGCTCACTGAACGCTGGGAAGGCGCGTTGCCGGAAGAGATACAACGTTTGCGCGCCGAAGAACTGGCGTTTCTCGATGAGTTGGCCCTGCAAGGGCGTTCACTGTCGAGCGAGGCACGGCACCATTTCGCCGCACTGCAACAGCGCTTCGATGACCAGGCCTACAAGGCCGAACAACTCACCGAGACGATGCCTGCCACCCTGCGTTCATTGGCCTGGGCACTGCGCTGGGAGCAGGCACGGATGTTAGAGCAACTGGGGCATGTTCTGGAACTGAGCGACGCGATCCAGGAAGGGCGTGAAGCCAGTTGCGTGTTCCTTGGCCAGGAAAATCCGCTGCATCTGGACTTCACATTGGCGGCAATGAATGCAATCCGGGCATTTGCCGCGTTGCTGGTGGCCGGTCTGATCTGGATCGAGACCGCTTGGGACGGTGCCCGTGGCGGCATGATTGTGGTGGGGATTCTCTGTTCGCTGATGGCGACTTTTCCGCGGCCGTTGCTGGCCGCGCAAAGCTTTGCCAGGGGGCTGGGTCTGGCCTTGGTGGTGTCGGCGCTCTATCTGTTCCTGCTCATACCGATGATCAGTAACTTCGAGTTACTCGCCTTGTTGCTTGCCCCATTGCTGTATGCCGTCGCGGTGGGGCTGTCCAGTCCGTCAACCACGGGCACAGGCATTGGTCTTGGACTGACGACAATGCTGTTGCTGGGCCCTCAAAACGCAGGAGTTGGCCAAAACAGTGCCATTGCGTGGTTCGAGTTTGCCGGTGCGTATATCAGCGCAACCGCGCTGGCGCTCAGTGTCTACGCCTTGATCTTTCCGTTCAGGCCCGTTTTGCGGATACACCGGCTGTTCAATGAAAACTGCGAACAGGTCTACGCTTTGCTGAAGACGCCGGCCACCGATGAACAGCAATTTGCGTTTGAAAGCCGCATGGTCGATCGCCTGACCATGATGCTGGGGCTATTGCCGGCTACCAACGACAAGCATTCCAGCGAGCTGTTCGAAGTCAGCCTCGGGTGTATGGCACTGGGTGTGGCTTTGAACCAGCTCAGGCAACAGGGGCAAAGCAACACGTTGCTGAGTACAGAACAACAAAACCGTTTGCTGGCTGCCGTCCGGGAGACCGGACGATTGATCGCCGGGCGCCCCGGGATTGACCTCGAGCCGCTGCTCGGAAACTTGCGTGTCTTGGGCGATGAATTGGACGACTTGCATTTGGACGTTCATGAACACCTGTGGTCGGTATTCAGGATGCGCGTGGCATTGTTGATCGTGGTGTCGTTTCTGGAGCGACATCGCCAATACTTTCAACCCGCCCAAACGGAAGGAGCGCCAGCCCTTGCCCATTGATTTTGAATTGGGTGGCGTCTACTTGCCGCCGATTGCTCAGGCTTTACTGCTGGCCCTGCCGATTTTCCTGCTGCTGGACTGGATCTTGCGCCGCTTTGGCGTGCTGCGGTTCGTCTGGCATGAAGCCCTGTTCGAAGGCGCGTTATATGCCTGCGTATGCGCAACCCTGGTCCTGGTGATGGGAGCCTGATGCCTTGAAGACGATCCTTGCCCGACTCGCGACCCTGGCAGTGGTAGTGCTGGCCTTCATCCTCGGCTGGTTCGCCTGGGAGCATTACACCCGCGCACCCTGGACCCGGGATGCACGGGTTCGCGCCGATGTGGTGACGTTGTCCGCCGATGTCTCGGGGCGCATCGTCAGCCTGGGTGTTCAAGACAACCAGCATGTTGAGAAGGGCCAGTTGTTGCTGGAGATCGACCCGGCTCGTTACACGCTGGCAGTGGAGCATGCCAAACGTTCGGTGGAAGTCGCGAAAGCCTCGCTTGGCCAGTCTGAAGCTACGATTGTCGCCAGCGAAGCGCTGCTCAGACAGCGGCAAAGCGAAGAGCATCGCCGTCGAACCCTCAAGCAGCGCTTCGCGATCTCCGGCGAAGAATGGGAAAAATCCAGTACCGAAGTGGCTGTGGCGCAGGCTGAGCTGTTGCGCAATCAGGCTAATCTGGGCCTGGCACAAGCCAACGTGCAACTGGCGATCGCCGCATTGACTCAGGCCGAGCTGGACTTGCAGCGCACGCGGGTCGCAGCGCCTGTCAGTGGTTACGTGACCAACCTGCTGACGCGTCAGGGTGATTACGCCACTGCCGGGGGCGCGTTGTTGGCGCTGGTGGACAGCGACTCGTTTTATGTCAGCGGCTACTTTGAAGAAACAAAGCTGCCACGAATCGAGGAGGGCGACCGGGTCAGGGTAGAGTTGATGAGCGGCGAGACCTTCGGCGGCACCGTGCAAAGCATCGCTTTTGCGATTGCCGACCGCGAGAACTCCCCGGGAAGTCGCCTGCTGGCCAACATCAACCCCAGTTACACCTGGGTCAAGCTGGCACAACGGGTGCCGGTGCGGATTCAGATCGACGCCGACTATGTCGCTAAAAACCGCCTGCGTGCCGGGACCACGGCCACCGTGACAATCCTGGAAAGCCGCGAGACTCAAGAACACCGCTAACCCTGTGGGAGCGGGCTTGCCCGCGATGAGGGTGGGTCAGCCAACATCAATGCTGAATGTGCAATCGTCATCGCGGGCAAGCCCGCTCCCACAAGGGAATGTGGTGGATTCAACAAGCATGCAGCCAAAAAAAAGCCCCGCGACCGAATGAGGCGCGGGGCAAAAAATTTGGTTGGGTTGCGGCCAACCAAAGGAGCTCTTAAATCATTACTTGCTGGCGACCGTCTCTGGCTGCCAGCCGCCGCCGAGGGCTTTGTAGATCGCGACAATGCCGCGATACAAATCGACTTCGGCCTGGGCCTGGGTGTCTTCTGCCGCCAAACGCTCACGTTGAGCATCGAGCAGCACGAGGAAGTCCACGGTGCCTTCGCGGTAGCGAATATCGGCCAGGTCGGCAGCGGCGCGGCTTGATTCGCTTTGACGAATCAGCGAGACCAGGCGCTGCTGACGCTTGCCGTAATCGCTGAAGGCGTTTTCCGACTCTTCCAGCGCCAGCAGTACTTGCTGCTCGTAGGTCGCCAGGGCGCCTTCGGCCTCAGCATCGGCGCCGCGCAAACGGGCGCGCACGCTGCCCAGGTCGAACGCCGCCCAGGTAATGCTTGGGCCCAGTGCCCAGGCGTTGGCTGCCGACGAGCCGATCTGCGAACCGCGCCCGGCGGTAAAGCCGAGGAAGCCGCTGAGGCTGACCCGTGGGAACAAATCAGCCTTGGCCACGCCGATACGGGCGGTGGCGGCCGCCAATTTGCGTTCGGCGCTGCGGATGTCCGGACGCCGTTGCAGCAGTTCGCCCGGATCACCGATTGGCAGGGCTTTGGCGATCGCCGGCAAGTCTTTTGGACTCAGGTCGACGGTCAGCTTGTCCGGGCGCTCACCCAGCAGGGTGGCGATGCGGTTGCGCTGACGCACCTGTTCGGCCTGCAGTTGCGGCACGCTGGCTTCGACAGACGCCAGGCGTGCATCGGCGCGGACTACGTCCAGTTGATCGCCGACACCGGCATCACGCAGGCTTTCGGTGATCTTGCGCGACTCCTGCTGGTTGTTCAGGTTCGCCAGGGCGATCTTTTCCCGCAACTGCGCGCCGCGCAGTTGGCCATAGGCGTCCACCAGTTCGGCAATCATGGTGACTTGCAGTTGGTAAAGATCGGCTTCGGCCGCCTGCTGTTCAGCGTCGCTGGATTCCAGGTTGCGCTGGATGCGACCGAACAAGTCCAGTTCCCAGGCCATGTCCAGGCCCAGGTCATAGCGTTCACTGCTGACGCGTTTAGTGGTCTGGCCGGGAATCTGCCCTTTGGCCAAATCACTGCTGGCGCGGCTGGTGATGGTCGGCATGGCGTCATTGCTGGCGTCATCACGAATCGCCCGGGCCGCTTTCCAGCGGGCAAAGGCCACGCGCAAATCACGGTTGCCTTGCAAGGATTGCGTCACCAGCTGATTGAGGGTCGGATCCTCGAACTGCTGCCACCAGATGCCTTCGAAACGGGCGCGGTCGAAGTTCTTCTGACCGGCGCTGCCATCGGTGGCGGCCGTGATGTTGGCCGCCTCGGTGGCTGGGGTTTTGTAATCCGGGCCGACGGCACAGGCACTCAGTGCCAGTACCAGAAGGCTCGGCAGGAAGGCTTTCAGGCTCATTGTTGCGCCTCCAGTTGCTTTTCCAATTTCAGCGCCTTGGCCGCTTTGCGTTGCTCACCGCGCTCCACAAAGTTGCGAATCAGTACGTAGAACACCGGCGTCAGCAACAGACCGAAGAAGGTCACCCCGAGCATCCCGGAGAACACCGCCACACCCATGGCATGACGCATTTCGGCACCGGCACCGCTGGAGAAGACCAGAGGCACAACACCCATGATGAACGCGAAGGAGGTCATCAGGATCGGCCGCAGACGCAGACGGCAAGCTTCCAGTACCGCTGCCAGCGGGCCGAGGCCTTCTTCCTGTTTATCCTTGGCAAACTCGACGATCAGAATCGCGTTCTTACACGCAAGTCCCACCAGTACGATCAAGCCGATCTGGGTGAAGATGTTGTTGTCGCCGCCCGAGGCAATCACCCCGGTAATGGCCGACAGCAGGGTCATCGGTACGATCAGGATCACCGCCAGTGGCAGGCTCCAGCTTTCGTATTGAGCCGCGAGCACCAGGAACGCCAGCAGTACGCAGAGCGGGAACACGAACAGGGCCGTGTTGCCGGACAGAATCTGCTGGTAGGTCAGGTCGGTCCATTCGTAGGTCATGCCGTTGGGCAATTCGTCCTTGAGCAGTTTCTCGATGGCTTTCTCGGCCTGGCCGGAGCTGTAGCCGGGGGCTGCCGCACCGTTGATTTCCGCGGTGATGAAGCCGTTGTAGTGCATTACACGATCTGGCCCCGAGGTGTCGCTGACCTTGATGAAGGTCGCCAGCGGAATCATCTCGCCTCGGTTGTTACGCACTTTCAGCTGACCGATCTGGTCCGATTCGAGGCGGAACTGCTGCTCGGCCTGAACGTTGACCTGATAGGTGCGACCGAAGCGGTTGAAGTCGTTGGCATACAGCGAGCCCAGATAGATCTGCAGGGTGTCGAAGATGTCGCTGACGGCCACGCCGTGGGTTTTGGCTTTTTCCCGGTCGATGGCGGCATCGACCTGCGGCACGTTCACGGTATAGCTGGTGAACAGACCGGCCAGTTCCGGCACGCTGTGGCTTTTGGTGATGATGTTCATGGTTTCTTTGTACAGCTCGTCATAGCCCAGGTTGCCCCGGTCTTCGATCTGCAGGCGGAAACCGCCAATGGTCCCCAAGCCTTGTACCGGCGGCGGCGGGAAGATCGCCATGTAGGCTTCCTGGATCCCGGCGTACTGGCCGTTCAATGCACCGGCAATCGCACCGGCAGACATGCTCGGATCCTTGCGCTCGTCGAAAGGCTTCAGGGTGACGAACACGATGCCGGCGTTCGGGCTGTTGGTGAAACCGTTGATCGACAGACCCGGGAAGGCCACGGCGCTTTCCACGCCAGGCTGTTTCAGGGCCAGGTCGGACATGCGCTTGATCACGTCTTCGGTACGGTCCAGGCTCGCGGCGTCCGGCAGTTGCGCGAAGGCCACCAGGTATTGTTTGTCCTGGCCGGGTACGAAACCGGTCGGGGTGTTGGAGAAACCGAAGAACGTCAACACCATCAGGCCGGCGTACACCAGCAGAGCGATACCGCTGCTGCGGATAACCCGACCCACGGTGCCGACATAACCATGGCTGGCCTTGTCAAAGAAGCGGTTGAACGGACGGAACAACCAGCCACCGAAGATCTTGTCCAGAACCTTGGAGAAGCGGTCTTTCGGCGCGTCGTGGCTCTTGAGCAACACGGCGGCCAACGCCGGCGACAAAGTCAGCGAGTTGAAGGCCGAGATCACGGTCGAAATCGCAATCGTCAGGGCAAACTGTTTATAGAACTGCCCGGTCAAGCCGGAGATGAACGCAGCCGGAATAAACACCGCACACAGCACCAGCGCCGTCGCGATGATCGGGCCGGTTACTTCACGCATCGCACGCTTGGTGGCTTCTACGGGCGTTAATCCCAGCCCGATGTTTCGCTCGACGTTCTCCACCACCACAATCGCATCGTCGACCACGATACCGATGGCCAGTACCAGCCCGAACAGCGAGAGGGCGTTCAGCGAGAAGCCGAACAGGTGCATCACGGCAAACGTACCGATCAGCGAAACCGGCACCGCCACCAGCGGGATGATCGAGGCGCGCCAGGTTTGCAGGAACAGGATCACCACCAGCACAACGAGGATCAGCGCTTCGAAGAGGGTGTGAACCACCGCCTCGATGGAACCGCGCACGAAGATTGTCGGGTCATAGACGATGCTGAAGTCCATGCCTTCCGGGAAGTTCTTCTTCAGCTCGGCCATTTTCTCCCGAACGTCGTTGGAGATCTGGATCGCGTTGGAGCCAGGGCGCTGAAAGATCGGGATCGCCACTGCTGGCTGGTTGTTCAGCAACGAGCGCAGGGCGTATTGGCTGGAGCCGAGTTCGACGCGAGCGATGTCTTTCAGGCGAGTGATTTCACCGTTTTCGCCGGAACGAATGATGATGTTCTCGAACTCTTCCTCGGAAACCAGACGGCCTTGGGTGTTGACCGACAGCTGGAACGCCGTGGCATTCGGTGCTGGCGGAGCGCCCAGGGCACCGGCGGCGACCTGACGGTTCTGTTCACGAATCGCGGTGACCACATCGGTGGCGGTCAGGTTGCGCGAAGCGGTCTTGTTCGGATCAAGCCACACCCGCAGCGAGTAATCGCCCATCCCGAACAGCTGCACATCACCGACACCGCCCAGACGCGCCAGCTCATCCTTGATGTTGAGCAAGGCGTAGTTGGACAGGTAGAGCATGTCGTAGCGTTTGTCCGGCGAGGTCAAGTGCACAACCATGGTCAGGTCGGGCGAAGCCTTGTCCACGGTGATACCGATGCGTGTCACTTCCTCGGGAAGTTTGGGCTCGGTCCGGGTCACGCGGTTCTGAACCTGTACCTGCGCGTTATCCAGGTCAGTGCCCAGGGCGAAGGTGATGGTCAGAGTGATCTTGCCGTCAGCGGTGGACTGCGAGGACATGTACA
The DNA here is from genome assembly GCF_024749285.1 of Pseudomonas sp. B21-015. NCBI lineage: Bacteria > Pseudomonadati > Pseudomonadota > Gammaproteobacteria > Pseudomonadales > Pseudomonadaceae > Pseudomonas > Pseudomonas sp. B21-015. The sequence goes on along the minus strand of NZ_CP087196.1, from coordinate 3,396,784 downwards.
GCATGTTCTCGACGCCGGTGATGGCTTGCTCCAAAGGAGCGGCCACGGTTTCACCGATGACTTTAGGGTTGGCGCCCGGGAAGTTGGCACGGACCACAACGGTCGGCGGCACGACTTCCGGGTATTCGCTGATCGGCAACTGGAACAGCGAGATGGCGCCGGCGATCAGGATCAGCAGCGACAGTACCGCTGCAAAGATCGGCCGTGAAATGAAGAATTGGGAAAAATTCATCGGAGTAATTGTCCCTTAACCGCGTGGAGTCGCAGCAGCCAGTTTCACAACCGTGCCCGGCGCGACCTTGGCAGGTGCGACTTGGGGCAGGTTGCTGGCTTCCAGCGCTTGTCGTTGTTGAGCGAGGGCCGCGAGGGTTTCCTTGCTGGCCATCGGGATCACTTCAGGGGTGACCGGTGAGCCAGGGCGAACCCGTTGCAAGCCCTTGACGATGATGGTGTCGTCCTTGTTCAGGCCGCTGCGCACGATGCGCAGCCCTTCGATCTTCGGACCCAACTCGACGGGGCGGTAAGTCGTTTTGTTGTCGGCATCCATCACCAGCACGAACTTTTTACCCAGGTCGGTACCGACCGCTTCGTCATTGATCAACATGGCGGAGTAAGTGCCGCTGCCCACCAGTTTCAGGCGTGCGTAAAGACCAGGGGTGTAGGTGCCGTCGCTGTTGTCGAACACCGCGCGACCGCGGATGGTGCCGGTCTTCGGGTTGACCTGGTTGTCGACGAAGTTCATCTGGCCCTGGTGCGGGTTGCCGTCTTCATTGGACAGGCCCAGGTAAACCGGCGTGGTTGCGCCGCGTTGCCCCTGGCGGGCGAGCTGGGTGTATTTGAGGAACACACGCTCGTCGGCGTCGAAGTAGGCGTAGACCTTGTCGGTGGAGACCACGCTGGTCAGCGCGGTGGTATCGGCGGTCACCAGGTTGCCGGCGGTGATTTCCGCACGGCTGACACGGCCGCTGATGGGCGCAGTGACGCGGGTGAAACTCAGGTTCAGTTTGGCCAGGTCCAGTTGTGCCTGGAGGGCGCCGACGGCGGCGCGGGCTTCTTGAGCCGCGCTGGTGCGCGAGTCGGCGAGTTCGGCGGAAATCGCGTTGCTGGTACGCAGACGTTCGCCGCGCTGAGCTTCGTTTTCGCTGCGGGTGGCCGTGGCACGAGCCTGGGCAACCAGAGCTTCGAGGCGGCGGACCTCAGACTGGAAGGGGCGCGGGTCGATCTGGAACAGCAGGTCGCCTTTTTTGACCAGCGCGCCTTCGGTGAAGGCCACGTCATCGATCTGGCCGGAGACCCGTGGACGAATCTCTACCGTTTCCGGCGCTTCAAGGCGCCCGGTGAATTCGTCCCACTCGTTGACCGGTTGTTCCAGCACCTTGGCTACGCTGACTTTGGCCGCGGGCATGGTGGCGGCAGCGTCCGGGGTCTTGCCGCAGGCGCTCATCACCAATACGGCCAACAGGGCCAAGGGGAAGCGCAAATGTTTGAGTGACTGTTCCATGGAAGCATCCGCCAATTTATTGAGAATGGGCGGATGATGCTTGGCGGGGTTGTATGGCACGAATCGAATGAAGCAAAGGTAACTATCATTCGGAATGATATAAGACCGAAGCGAGCCCTCTAGCATGCACCTTCCATTGGTGGGCTATCAAATGAAATGATGACAAATCAGTGTTGCAGGGAGTGTAAGGGATTGGCTTGAAACGCATACGGCCTCTTACGTCAAGGAAAGCGCCAACTCGGAGAGTCTACCTAAGCGTGTGGACCTCGAATGTGCCGTCGCCTGCGTTGAAACAGTCGGAAAAGCCCGTTGATACCCATAAATTCTTCCACGTAGGATCAGGCCTCTTCAGGGAGCAACAACCGGGTCAGGGAATGACTGGTCTGCCGTAATGGCATGCGTGCCACAGGCACGTCCTTCGACAAGATTTCCTGCATTTCCTGTAGGAAAGCATCCTGTTATCTGATTGTGATTTGTCCTTGATCAGGGTTGGTGTTTCATTTGACTTACGAAAGACAGCGCTACTCCCTAGAGTGGGCGCCTCAAACGAACTGTCGAACATTTTGCTGTGCGCAAGTCTGCCTCTGCGTTACCTGTTTAGCGTTTACCGACGCGGCCGCTGTGTTTGCCTCGCACTTATGAAGCGGTCAGTCCAACTATTCAAAAGGAACTGAATATGTTTGTTCGTAGCATTCGCGATGTCGAGAAAACCGACTTTTTCGTCGACACTAGCCACCGCCTGCTGACAGAGCAGGACGGAGTCGGCTTCACCATTTGCCACACGGTGGTTCGAGCCGGTACGGAATCGCTGCTTCATTATCGCAATCATCTCGAGGCTTGCTATTGCATCGGTGGTGAGGGCGAAATCGAAGACATGGAGGGCACCATCCATGCAATCCGTCCGGGAGATATGTACGTTCTGGACAAACATGATCGTCACTATCTGCGTGGTGGAAAGTTCACGGACCTTAATTCTGGTCAGCGTTTTCAATCCTCCCCTCGCAGGCACCGAGCGCCACTCTATAAACAATCAGAGTGCCTCTTCGTACTGAGTTCCGAAATGGACTGCCTGTTCGACGGGCCAGTCGTTTCCAACCAGCGAGTAACGAGACGACAGGCTTTTTTCAGACTGTTGAGTGACTGTGCGGAGTTGATGATATGAAATTGTTCAGGCCGTTGCTTCAGCGGCCCGTAGCCTTGCTGTGGGGAGGGTTGGCGCTCTCTTCGATCGGTGACGAACTCTTCGCGATAGCCATCGCCTGGATGGCGGTACAGATCGCAGGAACCGATGCAAGCTGGCTCAGTGCTTTACGCGGTGCCGCCGCGTTGGCAGGTGCTTTGCTGGGGGGGATATGGGCAGAGCGCTGGGACCACCGTCGCACGATGATCGGCGCCGACCTGGCGCGGGCCGGGCTTGCCTTGATTCCGGTGCTGGCTTGGGGGCTCGGCATCATGAGTCTGTGGATGCTGGCGGTGCCGCTCATGCTCATGATGATCGTCAACTCATTGTTCGAGCCGGCGCTGCGCGCCAGTCTTCCGCGGATTGCCGCGGCGCCGGACCAGCTGCAATCGGTCAACGCGCTGTTCGATGCGATCATCCGGGTCGCCCGGGTGATCGGGCCAATGCTGGCGGCGGCGATTACGCTGCTGATTCCGATCGAGCATCTGTTTACCCTGAACAGCATCACCTTCCTGATCTCTGCGTGGGCGGTCATGAAGTTGGGCAAAACGTTGCCGCGCCAACCTGTCAAGGCAACAAGCCGGCGTGCCGGATTTACCGCCGGTTGGAGAAGTCTTGCGGGACGCAGCCAGATGCAGGCGGTGTATGTGTGTGCGGGACTGGGCAATGTCGCCTGGAGCGTGGGTATATCGATCGGCATGGCGCTGGCCGTCGTCAAATACGATATCCAGGGATTCGGCGTACAGGGTTTTGCTGCCTACGGCCTGATCATGGGGGCATACGGGGCAGGGAACCTGATCTCCATTTTTGTTGTGGGCAATCTGCAGATCCGTCGCTTGTATCACGGGTTTACCTTCGGCTCCGTGGTCAACGGCTTGGGCATCGCGATCATCGGTGCGGCCGTGCTGTACCTGCCACCGGAACATGTCTTGACGGGGATGATGGTCGGCGCAAGTCTTGCGGCACTCGGCGGGCCACTGATCGACATCTCATTCATTCTGCTCATTCAAACCCGGTTCAGGCAAAGCGAAATCGCCGGGCTGGCAAGGCTGCGCTTTGCCACGCTGGGTGCGTCGATTCTGATTGCCGGTGCCTGCGGTGCTGCGCTGTATGCCCGTTTTGAAACCGGCCTGGTGATTGTCGGTGCCGGGATTTTCGAAGTGATCGTGGGGGCCATTGTGCTGCTCGTCCCCAAGGATAACGAAGCCGTACAGGCGAACAGGGTAGACGGCGCTTCGTCGTCAACCTTGGCGGATGGTAGCGAGGTGGCCAGATGAAACAGTTACATGACTATATAAAAGACCACGCCGAGCGAATGCCGGACAAGATTGCGCTGACCATCAGTGGCCGACAGATCTCCTACGGAGCGTTGGACGAACTCGCCTGCGTGGTAGCCCGGCAGTTAGTGGGCACAGTTATGGCCTGCCGAAATAGGGAAAAGCCTGTTTCGGCAGCTTCGGCAGGTCGATATGCTGGAATACGATAGTCAAAAACCTACCGACGTGAGGCTACCGCTCATTACGAGGTGCCGGGCCCAGAAATTCAGTAATCAGCGACGTCACTTGCTGATGAATCACCTCACGTGATCGCCCGCCGTCGCCATCCAGGCAAATCATGCCGTCCCCCGGCGCCTCTGATTCGAGCAACTTCACCGCGCCCGGTTTGCACAGCGACAAGAAACTGAAGTGGCTGGCGTCGCTGATCTCGACGTAGCGCGTCGAGGCATGCGGTAGCCGTTTGGCCAGGTCGGCGGACTCCAACTGCGCGGGAAGGTCTTCAGAGGGCACGCCCGCCGCGATCACCAGTGCCGGAACCGGCAGCGCCGCGAGGCTCGCATCGGTCAACCCGCGTGACAGGCCCAAGTCTAGCGAGACAACGGCGGTGACGCGTTTGTCGCTCAGGTCAGAGCTTAATCGAGTCTTTGACTCTGGGATGCTGCCGGGGTTGATCTGTTGGTAAACGCGGCAACTGGCCAACTGCGGATGCGCCTTGCAGTCTTGGGCAAACCGCTCGGGATCGAAGCGTGCTCCGGTGATTTCCAGCGCGGTCCAGCCGCCGAGGGAATGACCGACCACTGCAATTCGACGCTTCGCGACCGCGCCGAACTGTTCCGGCTGAGCCATGACCGCATCGATGGCCCGGCTCACGTCGGCAGGTCGTTGCCACAACTGGGCGGCCGCTTCAGGGTTGCGATCCCTGGTGGTGGTGCCCGGATGATTGACCGCCGCGACGATGTAGCCTCGGTGGGCGAGTGTGCTGGCCAGCCAATCCTGATTGCCCCAGTTGCCACGGAAGCCGTGGGAGAGCACCACCAACGGATGTTCGCCGGCAGCCGCTGGCGCATTGCGTACGGCGAGGGCACCAACGAACGCCGGGCTGTCGGCGATCAATTGCGGTTTGGCAGAGGTTGCGCTCGGGTACCAGACGACCATCTCCAGCGCACGCTCGTTGTGCGCGTCTGGCAGGGTCGAGGACTGGAAGCCGATAGGGTTGCCATCAGCGAGTGCGTGGGCGGAGAGACAGATCAGAAGCAGGGAGGCGAAAGCTTTTTTCATTGTTTTTATCTTCCTTGACTGGATCAACTGATGGAGAACTTCGATCCGCCGTGAGGCGCACTCCCATTTCGAACGCGCGGCTCTCGAACCCGAACTCGGCGTACATCCGCGCAGCGCGTACATTGAACGGCCAGACGATCAACCGCAAGTCCTGAGCGTCGTGTTCAATCGCCCAGTCTTTTACGATGTTTATCTAAACATCTGCTCAATCATGAGCCTGGAGGGGATGAGTAACGTATTAGTGTAATAGGCTTTATACCCATAGGCGGTGATGCGGACTTTGCATGGAATTGAAATTTGCGACGCAAGCAGGGGCTTGATGGTGTCATAGTCATTCAAGTCGCGTTGAGTCCCATTCGGATTGGTGTAGTAAAAGATGAGCTCGGAAGAAAACTTGTAATTGGGTTTGGCTTTACTGTTCGCGGTCACTCGTCCTTCGGCTTTTATATCTATTGAATGCTCCGATGAAAATTCCATGTCTCGATTGAGAGAGCAGATCAGGGTAGGTGTGAGTTGATTGGACTTTTCGTAGTCATTGAAAGCGCTCTGCAAATCCACAGTGGAGCTAAAGCGGGCAGTGAACAAATTGCTGGGGCCAAGCCCGAAAGACGATAACGTGAGGTCGGCGGGTGGAATGCTGGCCGTTTTTGCACAGCCAGTGCAGAGAAGTATTGCGAAACAAATGACACTGCGGAGTATGTTCATTTGCCGAAAATACCATTAATTGAATCAAGAATCAGATCGCAGGCGGACTTCGTCCATTGAACAGGTTACTACGCAATATATGCTCAATAAGGAGACTCAAAGGATGGAGATCAAACGAGCTCGGTCCGACGATGCCCAAGTGGCATTCGATATTCGCCTGCAAGCAATCCGACACCAATGCATCGGCGCCCACACCCAGGAACAAATGCGGGCGTGGCAGCCCCCGTTGGTACTCAGCCCAATGGCCAGGGAAACGCTCGAATGAGAAAACGTAACCCTGAATCTCATTCGTCTGCACATCGGGGTCGAACATGCGCCGGATCTGTGTGCGGATTTGGCTCAGGCGTTTGATCAGATGGGCTGACGCGTCAGCCCATTCAGAGACTCTCAGGGTCGCCAAAAAACATTTTGCCTGGGCTCTAGGACGATTGTTTCAGGTGGGAAAAAAAGAGTTATGCCCCCATTTTTGCCCCCACTTGCACCGGCTGTGCTAGCGATCATGAATGGCGATTTCTGATAACACCAGTGTGGCTTTGGCTGGCTTTCAGTGGACTCCCTTCCACGCCGCGTCATCCCCTCCGCGCTGATCGCGGTGGATACAGCATCACCCCATTGGGGCAAACACTGAGGGGGGCATTTCGAGCGTTATACGACTGGAGCCTCAATCATTCAAATGCTGTTCTGATGGCCCAGTCAGCATTTGACAAGCGTTTAACAGAGACTTGGAAAACCGCCGTGTCATAACTGCCCCGCAAATAATACTTTGCTAAATACTCACTATAAACGTGTCTAGAGGTGTCCGAGATGCTGAAATCTAAAACTGAAACTAACGTGCCAATGGGTACTTGACTCTGCCCCATGGGACACCTCGTATGCTTTTTCCCAGCGCCCACTCTGGCGCGCTGCCAACAAGGAGTTCCTGTGAAAAGTTTATGTCTGGTGACAGGTGCCAACGGCCATCTGGGCAATACTTTGGTGCGAGCGCTGCTCGGTCAGGGCTATCGGGTTCGAGCCGGGGTTCGTGACATATGTAACCACACACCCTTTGCCGGGCTGGACTGCGAGTTGGTGTATGCCGAGTTGCTGGACCGTGCGGCCTTGGACAAGGCGCTGGAGGGCGTGGAGGTGCTGTTTCAAGTGGCCGCCGTGTTCAAGCACTGGGCTCGCAACCCGGAGGCCGAGATTGTCGAGCCGAATATTCAAGGCACGCGGCGTGTGCTGCAAGCCGCTTCACGGGCGGGTGTGCAGCGTGTGGTCTACGTTAGTTCGGTGGCCGCCGTCGGTCATGATGGTACGGCGCTGGATGAGGCGCACTGGAATACGGAAAGCGAAAACGCCTACTACAAATCGAAGATACTTTCCGAGCAGGCGGCTTGGCAGTGCGCTGAGACGTTGGGGGTGAACATGGTGTCGGTATTACCTTCGGCCATGGTTGGCCCCAATGCTGCTCACCTCACCGATACCATGGGATTTCTTCAGTCGGTTCGGCAGCGGCAGATGCCGTTTGATCCGGGGTTTCGCTTCAACTTCGTGGATGTTCGCGATGTGGCAGACGGGATGATACTCGCTGCCGAAAAGGGCCGGCCGGGGCAGCGCTATATCCTGGCCAATGAGCATTCGTCGCCGCTCAGCGATTTGATCGAGGCCGCCAACACCCAAGCTCCCGGGTATCGCCAGCCTGTCTCAGCGCCACGCTGGTTATTGCTGGGCGTGGCCTGGCTCCAGGAGCGCTGGGCGCAATTAGTCGGCAAGCCCGCCCAGCTACTCTTGAGCCAGGTGCGCCTGTTTCACAACGTGGCGCAGGAATACAACATCACCAAGGCGAAACATGAATTGGGCTTCAACCCTCGGCCGCCTGAAGTGGCTTTGAGGCAAGCGTTTGCTTATCTGTACAGACAAGCGCATCAACCTTATGAAAACCCGCCACAGGGCGAGGCGCAAACATTGAGTTCATCTCGCTTTTGAGTTCAATCAAGTGAAGATCAAGCGCCTGCAGTTCAGCGATCCTGTCCTGGACCTGGCGGCGCTTGTCGTCGACGGCCTGGTTGGCCAACGCCAGCGGAAATGACTTCAGTTTGTTTTTTGCGGCAATCAGCGGGTTCATCTCGGCCAGCTTGAACCCGGCAGTCTGCGCTTTGCGGATCAGGTGGACGATTTCCAAGTGATGAGCATTGTAGAGGCGATACCGCCCCTCACGCTCCGGCTCGTTGATCAGGCCCATTTGCTCGTACAGTCGAATGGCTTTTGGAGTGCAGCCGGTCAGTTCGGCGAGTCGTCCAATGAACATCTGTCAATTCCTTATGTGAGACAGCAAGTACTCTAGCGTTGTTTGATCGCCAGAGTTGCAAAAGCCGTTACATAAAAATCGAAAAATGTCGAGGTTGGGCTCAGTAGCGAATCATCAACGACTTCAGCTCGAAGTAATCATCAACGAAAGCGCTGCCGAACTGGCGGCCTATCCCCGAGGATTTTTGCCGCCAAAAGGCTCCGCTGGGTCCAGCATCGTGCTGGCTTCGATGGCGGGCACCATGCGCAGGGCTTTGCCCCCAATGGAGCAATCCACCGGAAGTGAATGGAGCTCCATGGTTTGTGGAAAGGCAGAAATGATCAGATAAAGAGCCTGTCCGACGACGCCTAAAGACTCTCAGGGTCGCCAAAAAACATTTTGACTAGGCTCTAGGGCAGTATTTTCAGGTCGGAAAAACTAAAATATGCCCCCAGTTTTGCTCCCCGTAGCGTGGGATATGCGGGCGATCGAGATTGGCGATCTCTGAGGCGGAGCAGGGTGGTCGTCGATGGCTTTCAGTGTAACTCCTCATCGGATCTGGCGGGAGGGGGCAGGGCTCATCAAGGACCAGCTAATCCGCTCTCGGTCGAGAACAGCAACTCCGATCGGCTGTGTTCGACCTAATATTTGCATCCCTGTAATTGGTTTACTGGGCTTGGAGGTGTCTACGAAACCAAGAGCGATTCAGTTATGCCCTGGCACCATCAATATTTCATCCGTTGATGTGTGGGGGGCCTTTTTTGAAAGTGCGCAACTTCTTGCGCACTTGTTCCGCATATTTGGCTCGATAAATCGCTACAGCCCAAGTAGATCGTGGTCTCCAGCCAAGTGCGCAACTTCTTGCACACCACTGCGCAACTACTTGCGCACTTTTCGATTATTTTCTGCGGATTTATCCCAGCCTTCGCAAGGAAAACGCTCGCAAGCCCCGGTTTATAAGGCCCAAAAAAAGTTGGCATGTAATTTGATGGCAAATGGCCGTCTCTTAGGTGATTTCACCTATGACTCATCCACTGATACAGCAAGGAGCACCTCCCATGGCAACACCAGCGTACATGTCGGTTACCGGCGAAAAACAAGGCCTGATCACTGCCGGCGCATTCACCGCCGACTCCGTTGGCAACACCTACCAGGAAGGTCATGAAGACCAGGTCATGGTTCAGGCTTTTACCCACGACGTGATCATCCCGCGTGACCCACAATCCGGTCAGCCAACCGGTCAGCGTGTGCACAAGCCAGTGGTCATCACCAAGGTCTACGACAAGGCTTCGCCACTGCTGCAAGCAGCGCTGACTTCCGGCGAGCGCATGAGCGAAATCGTTATCCAGTGGTACCGCACTTCAGCGCAAGGCACCCAAGAGCACTACTACACCACCAAACTGGAAGACGCGATCATCGTCGCCATCAACAACAAAATGCACAACTGCCAGGATCCAGGTAACGCGCACTTCACCCACCTGGAAGAAGTGCAATTCACCTACCGTAAAATCACCTGGACCCACGAAGTCTCCGGTACTTCGGGTTCCGATGACTGGCGTGCTCCAGTCGTTTAATTACGGCTGATCGTTGTACCACTCGACCAGTTCCGCTGGTCGAGTTCACTTCTTCTTTAAAGAATTTTTCGCGTCAGTCCTTCGTGACTAATGCGCGTTGCAGCATTTCGCGAGGAACAAGGGATGTTCTCACCGGCCAACCAGCCTCATTTCAACCTGACCGTCGATGGCATCGACAGCGATTTCCAAGTCCTGTCGTTCACCGGTCGTGAGGCCCTCAACACGCCGTTCGAATTCGAGCTGGAACTGGTCAGCGAAAAGGCCTCGATCAACCTCGAAAGCGTGCTGCACAAACTGGCGTTTCTCCAGCTGTCGCCGAGCGGTACCGGGATCCACGGGCTGGTCTACAGCATCGCCCAGGGCGAGGCGGGCAAGCGCCTGACCCGCTACAAAATTTCCCTGCGCCCGCAACTGGCCTACCTCGCGCATCGAGTCAACCAGCGCATCTTCCAGCAGATGACCGTGCAGCAGATCATCAGCAAGGTCTTGGAAGAACACGGCATCCTCGCCAGCGATTACCACTTCCAGCTCAGCGCGATTTATCCCGAGCGCATTTACTGCGTGCAGTACGACGAGTCGGACCTGGATTTTATCCAGCGCCTGTGCGAGGAGGAGGGGATTCACTACCACTTCCAGCACACGTCCAGCGGCCACAAGCTGACCTTCGGCGATGACCAGACAGTGTTCCCGAAACTGGCGCCAGTGGCCTATCAGCAGGACTCCGGACTGGTCGCCGACAAACCAGTGGTCAAGCGCTTCGGCCTGCGTCTGGCCACCCGCACCAACCGCACCACGCGGCGCGATTACGACTTCGTCAAACCGAAAATCGAGCTGGAAAGCGATGCCAAAAGTAGCGCCCAACCGGACCTCGAAGACTACGATTACCCGGGCCGTTTCGTCGATCGCGAGCGCGGCAAACACCTGGCCAATCGCGCGCTGGAACGCCATCGCAGCGACTATCGTCTGGCCGAAGGCAACAGCGACCAGCCGATTCTGGTCAGCGGACATTTCCTCGCCCTGACCGACCACGCCAACCCGACGTGGAATGACTTGTGGCTGCTCACCGAAATCTTCCACGAGGGCAAACAGCCGCAGGTGCTCGAAGAGTCGGTGACCAGCGACACCACCGACCTCAAGGACGATTTCCACCAGGGCTACCGCAACCGCTTCAGCGCCATCCCGTGGGACGTGCCTTACCGTCCGCCGCTCGATCACCCGAAACCGAAAGTCCTCGGCACCCAGAGCGCGGTGGTCTGCGGCCCTGAAGGCGAAGAGATCTATTGCGACCAGTACGGCCGGGTGAAGGTGCAGTTCTTCTGGGATCGCGAAGGCAAGCACGACGACATGACCAGTTGCTGGATGCGTGTCGCGTCGAGCTGGGCCGCCGAAACCTTTGGCTCGATCAACATCCCGCGGGTCGGCATGGAGGTGTTGATCACCTTCCTTGAAGGCGATCCCGATCAGCCGCTGATTACCGGTTGCCTGTATCACGGCGCGAATCTGCCACCGTACAAACTGCCGGACTTCAAGACCCTCGCCACGGTCAAGAGCAAGGAATACAAGGGCAGCCGCGCCAACGAACTGCGTATCGACGACACCACCAGCGAGATCAGCATTGCGCTGCGCAGTGATCACGGTGCCAGTGCGATCAACCTCGGTTATTTGACCCATCCGCGTCCGAGCGGCGGTCAGCCGCGTGGCGAAGGTTTCGAGTTGCGCACCGACCGCCATGGTGCGGTGCGTGCCGGCGCCGGATTGTTGATCACCACTGAGCCGCGTCCAAACGAATCCAAGCACCACAAAGACCTACCGGAAACCGCCGAGCGCCTCGCCGCTGCGAGCGATCAGCAGGACGGTTTCGCCACTCAGGCTAAAGAGCTTCAGGCTCAGGAGGCCGGCGATCAGGACGACGTCGCCAAGGCCTTGCACGCCCAGCACCAAGGTGTGCTTGGCAGTGGCCCGGCGAACCTCACCGCTAACGAATTTCCCGAGTTCACCGAACCGCATCTGGTGCTCGCCAGCCCGGCCGGCATCGCCCTGACCACGCCGCGCTCCAGCCACATCGCCACCGGCGAACACCTGGCGCTGAGCAGCACCGGCCACACCAGTCTGTCGATCGGCAAACGCCTGCTGGCCAGTGCCAGTCGCGGCATGCGCCTGTTCGTGCAAAGCATGGGCTGGCGTCTGGTCGCGGCCTCCGGCGACATCGACGTACGGGCGCTGAAGGACAGCATCAACTTGCTGGCCAAACTCAACATCACCGCCAACGCCGACCGCATCAACATCACCGCCAAGACCGAATTGGTCATTCAGGGCGGCGGCAGTGCCACCACCTACAACGCCGGCGGCATCACCCACGCCACCAGCGGCCCGTACACCGCACACGCGGCGAATTTCGCCTACACCGGCGCGAAAAGTCTGGCCGGGGTGTTCCCGGAACCGCCGAAACCGGGCAAGGGCAATCTGGAATTGTTCAACCAGTACGCCGGACGTCAGGGCATCAAGGACGGCGATTACGAAGTCATCGATGCGCTGGGCAAAAGCATCAAGGGCAAGCTCGACGGCAAGGGTTTCGCCAGTGTCGCCGGCGCTGCGCCGGGGCCGGCGCGTGTGCTGTTCGGCAAGGATCCGGCGGATACCTGGAGCGATGGCAGTTACATCGGTAAGCCGGAATGGCCGTTGAATCCGCCGGGGGCCGAAGACGTGCCGAGCCAAGTGCAGGCGATGGTCGCACAGGTGTTGCCGAGCAAGAGCTGGGACATGTTGGAGAAGGGTAAGGACATGGCGCAAACAGGGATGAGTGCGATGCAGACCGCACAAGGTGCGATGCAAACGGCGCAGCAGGTTAAGGGTGTGGTGCAGGGCGGTGTAGCCGGGTTGCCGAAGCTGGCGAGTGCGGCAATGCCGAGTGCGTCGGGGATTCTGGGGGCGGCGAGCAAGGCGGGCAATTTGCCGAGCCTGCCTGCACCGAGTCTGCCAAAACCTTCCTTGAAAACCCCGGGCCTGTTGGCGGGTGAGATGCTGTCATGACAACGGAAACGATTTCAGTCAAAGGAGTGACGCAATGAAAGACGCTATTCGTTTGGGGGACTCCACCACCCACGGTGGCAAGGTGCTCGAAGCCTTCTCTCAAACCGACCTCAATGGCAAGCCGATTGCCGGGGTCGGTCACAAGGTCAGTTGCCCGTTGTGCAAGGGGATTTTCCCGATTGCCGAGGGCAGCAGCACCTACACCGTCGATGGCACGCCAATCGCGCTGGATGGCATGAAGACCGCCTGCGGTGCTGTGCTTATTGCCAGTGGCCCGAAAGGCGCGGTTGTTAGCTGAATCACCCAAATTATTGCTTCGGCCTCATGAGGCTGCGATCTCGAATCGCGAACTCGACGAGGACCCGCGCCTTTCAATACATCTTCGAAACTCCAGCCTGTTGGCCGGTAAGACGCTTTCATGACAACTGATATTGCTGTTGCAAACAAACGTGAACCCCAGGTAGCCATCGTTCCACTCAATGCTATCGACATCAAGGATGTCGCAAGCAGTGCAGCGACATTTGATGCATGGCTACAGTCTGCTAGTGGTGGTGTGGTCACGCTTGACCGGATCAAAAACGTTGCCGGAGCACTGCCCGTAGTGGGTAACATCATGGCGTTGGTCGACGCTTTGGGTGACATCGTTACTTTGTCGAATGCGCAGAAACGAGATCTGCTTGCTTGGGCGAGCTTGGGTATCAACCTGATCGGTGTGTTGCCGTTGCCACCGGCGATGGCGGCGGCGCGCATGACTTTGCGTCCAACGCTGTTTCTTGTGCGTCAGGAGATGAAAGCCTCCGGCAAGGTACTGCTTAGTTCATCGGTCATTGAGGTCTTGATAGGGCACTTGAACGAATCCATCGTTGGTACTCTCGATGACTTTGTCGCACAAGCCAAAGGCAAGCTACCCGGTATCTTGGCGGACGCCGGCAAGCTCGGTGAAGACGTCATCAACGAGATTGCCAAAGGCTTGGAAACGGTTGCCAACGGTAAACTCGACGCCAAAGGCGACGCGCAGGCCGCCAGTCAAAAACTCAGCACCGCTGGCGACCAACTTCTGAACGATCCACTCGCGGCGATCGACAATATATTCGGAGCGGCTGCCAGTGCGTATAAGGCTGCAGGCAAGGGCTTGGCCAACAGTGCGGCGGATAATCTGCTACCTGATGATGTGAAGAAACGGGTGGTCACTGAGACAGCAAAACTCCGCGCAATGGGGCCTGAATTACGTAGTCAGTTGAGCAAGCTCGATGATGAGTCAGTTCAGAACTCTATTGGCTGGTTACTGCTGACCCTCTCCACTGCCGTCACTCTTTGGCGTAAACGTAATGCCCACGGCCAGAGTGCGGGCGTTCAACCGGACAAGACCAGTAAGGCGAATCACACCGCCTCAGAGGGCGGCCTAGGCGCCACCGGTCAACAGGCTGCGGCAGCGCATGCGCCCAACCCGGATAAAAACTGCGCTTGCTCCAGCACTCGTCGCAGCATCAATTTTGCTCTGGGTTCTGAAAGCCTCAGCCATACCGATTTCAGCCTTCCGGGTCCTTTTCCTCTTGAGTGGACGCGCACCTACAATTCTCGCCTGGGGGCATTCGACCATAGCGAGCTCGGTGCGCGTTGGATCAGCGAATTCACCACACGATTTGATTGCGTGGATGATGGCCTGACGTTCTACGGCGCTGACGGTCGCGACCACAGTTATCCTTTACCCAAAGTCGGTCTGTTCCACTACGACGCCATTGAGAACGTCACGCTGATTCGTGCCAGCGAAGATCAGTTGTTACTGTGCCGCGGTTTTGAGCGCAAGGAAACCTACATACGCCTTGGCCAACGCTATGTGCTGACCAACATTTCGCGGCGCAATGGCGCCGGGGTCATGCTGCATTATGAGCATCGCCATGGCGAGCAGTCGGTACTCTCAGACCTGATCACGTATCAGGAAAACGACATCAGCAAAGTGCATTCGCACCTGGGCACGATGCTTGATGGTCAAGGCCGCTTGGTCGGTATCTGGGAAATTCGTGACGGCGTACCGCATCGCCAATTGTGCGCCTATCAGTACGACGCTTATGGCGATTTGACTCAGGGGCAAGATGAGAACGGTTCGGCCTGGTCGTATCAGTATCAGCATCACCTGGTCACTCGTTACACCGACCGTACCGGCCGAGGTATGAACCTTGAGTGGGACGGGCAGGGCTCCAACGCGAAAGCCATCCGTGAATGGGCCGATGATGGCAGTTTCGACACGCGTTTGGAGTGGGACGAGAACATTCGTCTGACCTACGTCACCGATGCCCACGGCAACGAAACTTGGCACTACTACGACATCCTTGGCTACACCTACCGCATTCGCCATGCTGACGGACGCTCGGAATGGCTTTTCCGTGACGACGCAAAAAACGTCGTGCGCCACGTACAAGCCGATGGCAGCACCAACCGTTACCGTTATGACGATCGCGGTAATTTGCTTGAGCATACCCGCGCCGATCATACCGTCATGCATTACGCCTATGACGACCAGGATAAGCTGATCAAGATCAGTGATGCCGAGGGTGGCCAGTGGCAAAGGGCTTATGACGACATGGGCAATCTAGTCGAAGCCATCGACCCACTGGGGAACAAAACCGAATACGCCTACAACAAGTCAGGTCTGCCTACGGCGATCAAAGATGCCAACGGCAACGAAAAGACCTTGGGCTACAACGATTCCGGGCAAGTAGTTGAATACGTTGATTGCTCAGGCAAGACCAGCGCCTGGGAGTACAACGAATTTGGGCAGATGATCTGCTTTACTGACGCTGCCGGAAACGCCACCGAATACGATTACAAGGCCGGGCAAGTGGTGCTGATCAAGCACCCGGACAAGACTGAGGAGCGTTTTGAGCGCGACGCTGAAGGTCGTTTGCTGGCCCATGTTGATGGACTGGATCGCTGCACGACATGGAGCTACAACGCTGCTGGTCTGATTGCCGAACGCGTCGACGCCGCTGAGCAAACCTTGCGCTATCGCTGGGACCGTCTCGGTCGGTTAACGGCCCTGGAAAACGAAAACGAGCAACGCGCGCATTTTAATTACGACCCGGTCGGTCGCATTCTGGAAGAAAGCGGCTTTGATGGGCGGAGCACACGCTATCAGTACGACCCTGTCACGGGGCGCTTGGCACAATCGGTCAATGGCGAACGTGTGATTTCGATGAGCTTTGACCCGATGGGGCGCTTGACTGAACGTTGCGCTACTTTGGGGGAAAAATCACAAGTCGAGAACTTTGCTTACGATGGTAACGGTCGTTTGGTATTGGCCAAGAACACCGACAGTCTGCTGCATTGGTTCCATGACTCAGCGGGTAATTTGCTGCGCGAACACCAGCATTACCTCGGTCTTGAAAAAGCCACTGTCGCGATTTGGCAGCATGAGTACGACTTGCTCAACCAGCGTGTAGCCACCATTCGCCCGGACGGGCATCGCGTCAGTTGGCTCACTTACGGCAGCGGTCACTTGTTGGGCATGCGCCTGGATGAGCACGAACTGGTCGGCTATGAGCGAGATGATTTACACCGCGAAATTGCCCGTCATCAAGGTAACCATCTACTGCAGACCCAAAGCTGGGACCCGGCAGGGCGCTTGCAGGAACAGGTTTTGGGGCGCAGCGATGACAAATCTACCCTGCTCAAGCGCGAGTACAAATACGATGCTGTAGGCCAACTGACCGACATCAATGATAGCCGCCGTGGCCCTCTGACTTATCGTTATGATCCGGTCGGTCGTCTGCTTAGCGCGACTACACGTCAAGGCGTAGAAACGTTCGCTTTTGACCCGGCAGGTAACCTACTTGACGAAAAAACGAATGAAATTCGCCGTCCACTGGATTTAACGCCACCGCGAAGCAAGCTAGTCGACAACCTGCTGCGTGAGTACGCTGGCACCCACTACGATTATGACGAGCGCGGCAACCAGATCCAGCGTTGGCATAACGGTCAGCGCAGTGACCTGCAATGGGATCTGTTTGATCGGTTGGTGCATTTCGAGGACTCAAGATTATCCGTCGATTTTGCTTACGACGCCTTGGGGCGGCGCCTGCGCAAAAACTCCCTTGCACACTACAAACAGCGTCCGGAAGCTGGTTCGCTCTGGAACCGTAATGAGCATGCTCGCAAACAGCGAGAACTGGGTTGCGGTTTCACCTTGTATGGGTGGGACGGCGACAACCTCGCCTGGGAAAGTAGCTCAGCGCAGGCCGATGGTGAACCGGGTCGAACGGTTCACTACATATTCGAACCAGGCACCTTCGTCCCGGTCGCTCAAGCTGTGCGCCACGCACCGATCAACCTCATGGGCCAGCCGGACTACAGTGGTGAATACAGCCTTGATGAAGATCCGCTGTGGAATCACAAGGCTAGCGCGTTACCGTTTGATGCGTTGGCTTGGTATCAGTGCGATCACTTAGGTACGCCCCAAGAACTGACTGACTATCAAGGCAGCGTGGCTTGGGCTGCGCAATACAAGGCATGGGGGCAGGCGACGGAACAGCACTCAGGATGGGCGCGGCAGAATGGGGTGATGAACCCTATACGCTTCCAGGGCCAATATCATGATCATGAGACGGGACTGCATTACAACCGACATCGGTACTATGACCCCACGGTAGGGCGGTTCATCAGTAAGGATCCGCTCAGTTACGATGCCGGGTTGAACCTTTATCAGTACGCACCGAATCCGACAGGTTGGACCGATGCTTTGGGACTGTCTCGAAAAGGCACTACATCTGGCTCCAAAAAAACCAACACTGCCGAGGGTGCAGCAGACGCAGCGGTAGCAGGAGGGAAAACATCTGGGGCGGCATCTGAGTTTCGCCAAGGAGACCACGTTATTACGGGTGTAAGCGGTGAAGAAGTGCCGCATAATTCCCAGGTAACGGCGGGGCTGATGGGTACGCCAGCAGATAAACGCGCCCAATGGCACGGCGGATGCGCAGAGGTGGTTTGCTTGGATAAAGCTATGAATGCAGGCATTGATCCTGCTGGAGGAACCATTCGGACCGTTAATATTGGTGGTTCCGGAAATGGTCATGGCACAAACAAGGCTCCTTGCTCCTCGTGTGCCGACCTTTTACAACATTTCAAGGTTAACGTCGTATGAATCAAATTGATTTTAAGAAATATAACGTTGGCGCGATTATTCGGCCATCTGACAATCGCGAAGCGCTTAAGCAACAGATCGGATTTTTGGTCAAGGTTGTGGATGCATTGGGTATCAAATTCTCTGATTGTGAGAATGATCCTTTGCGTCTTGCAAAAGACTATGTAAATGGCAAGATCCCAATTGAAGCCTGTAAGGCCGAGGCTTCGGTTTGGTGGGCGAAAATCGATGAGAAAGGCGCAATACGTGACTTTCAAGATAAGGACGTATTACTGGCGCGGCTAGCTATCTGCCTGCTGTCAAATGATGAAGATGATGTTTCTGTAATGGGAGATAATCTTTCATGGTTTTTTGAGGTGCTGGGATTCTTGAAAGTGGATATGATGACGCCAATGAGAATGATGATTGAGTATTTTGATTTTAAATAAAATTTAAGATCGCCAAGGACCGAGCATGCAATGAAGCTGGGAAGCGGAGTTCATTGCTGAAGCGAAAGGAGAGATAAGGGCAGTGGTGCCAGTTGGCCATAATTGAGACTTCGCTTCAAAGACTGTCTGGAACGTTTCGAGATCTTTCGTACGTCTCTCAGGGAAGATACGAGACCACGGATGTTCCTGGCAGCTTGCAGCGCATGAGCGCTGCCGGATTTCAGCCATGATTGGACACACCTTCTTTAAAAGGCAAGCTAGTGTGATGCGCCATTGCGCTTTAAGCTGCGCGCCCTTTTAAGGGGCGTTAGATGCAAGGGTCGCTGAAATACAAACTGGTTTCATTGCTGGCCTTACCACTGCTAAGTGCTTGCTCATCACTTGGATCACTGGGCGTTGGGTGCACTGCGCCAGAGCTCCAGGTGGCACCGCAAACTGCGACCAGCTCTCATCTGGTTAGAGTTGAACTTCCATTGAATGTCGTCGATGATCTGTTCTCTGATTTCGATAGGGCTATGCGGAATCTCACTCATATTGCGCTCTCGGATGATTGGTTCTTGCATAAAAATGACTGGGGGGCGGAAAGTAAGAAATTCATAAATAAATATAAGGAAAGTAAAACGCTTGATTCTAATGAATGCGACGGTTCGCCGGGTAAATGTAGCGAAGCGGAGTAGCTCTCGACGACTCGATGCGTTTCGGTTGTTTTTACGGGGTAGGGTCGAGGGTTCATATCTCCCTCAGTCCACCCATCCTCATCAATAGCCTGCTTGGCCTCAGGCTGGGGGCATCCTTTTCAAACCATCCAAAGCATGCCCTCAAATATGCCCCCAATGTAGCAATCCACTGGAAGTGAATGGAGCTCCATGGTTTGTGGAAAGGCAGAAATGATCAGCCGAACAGCCTGCCAGACGACGCCTAAAGACTCTCAGGGTCGCCAAAAAACATCTGAATCCGCGACCGCAACCACCGCTCACCCGGATCATTATCCTGCGACCCGCGCCAGGCCATGTGCAATTCAAAACTGCGCACCGGCAACGGCGGGTCTTCCGCCCGAACGCCACCGGCCGCGGTCAGCGCTTCGGCGGTGTAATCCGGGACGGTGGCCACGATATCGGTGCCGCTGATCAGTGTGCTCAACCCGTTGAATTGCGGCACCGCCAGCACCACGTGCCGTTTGCGCCCCAGTTTCTCCAGCTCTTCATCTATAAAGCCGCTCAGGTCACCCGCGAACGAAACCAGTGCGTGAGGGCGGGCGCAGAAATCATCCAGGCTCAACGGCCCCGGCACGGTGTCGGCCCGCAACAGTTTCGGCATGCTGCGGCGCAGTACTTTGCGCTTGGCGTTGGCCGGAAGGTCGGCGGTGTAGCTGACACCAATGGAAATTTCGCCCGAGGCCAACAGGTTCGGCATCAGGATGTAATTGGCGCGACGCACCACCAACACGATGCCCGGTGCCTCGGCACGCAGCCGTTTGAGCAGCATTGGCAGCAACGCGAACTCGGCATCGTCCGACAGGCCGATGCGGAATACCGCGTTACTGGTCGCCGGATCGAATTCCGCCGCACGACTGACCGCGGTGGAGATCGAGTCCAGGGCCGGCGAGAGCAGGGCGAAGATTTCCACCGCTCGGGCGGAAGGTTCCATGCTGCGGCCGGTGCGCACGAACAGCGGGTCATCGAACAGCCCGCGCAGGCGCGAGAGCGCCGCACTGATGGCCGGTTGGCCGAGGAACAACTTCTCCGCGGCGCGGGTCACGCTGCGTTCGTGCATCAGTGTTTCGAAAACGATCAACAGGTTCAGGTCGACACGACGCAGGTCATTACGATTCATCTGGAGTCCTGGCAGATTCAGCAAACTTGACGTGAGCGACCATATGAGAACAATGGCCGGCGTGAATCTTACGGGGAAAGACTGGTACTCTGCACAGGGTAATTCAGTTTTCCTTGGAAGGCTGCTTCGGTTTTTACGGCATTGGATGATGTCGCCGTCGCTGCGGAATCAATGACAGGCATGTCGACTATTAATGGCCACTGATGGTCTTGGGTAGAAAGCCCAGATAGAGTTCAGGGCATTAGAGGTTATTTTGACGAGGTTTGCGATGTCCCGCACGATCCGTTTTCACAAGTTTGGTCCAGCCGAGGTGCTCAAATGCGAAGAGCATGCGGCCGCTCTGCCTGCGCCGGGCGAAGTGCAGGTGCGTGTCGAGGCGATTGGCATCAGCTGGTACGACATTCTCTGGCGCCAGAACCTGGCTTCGTCCCATGCTCGCCTGCCTTCAGGCCTGGGTCATGAAATGGCCGGCGTGGTCACGGCGCTTGGCGAGGGTGTCGATGACCTGGCTGTCGGTGACAAGGTCGCCAGTTTCCCGGCCGAAAGCCCCAACGACTATCCGGTCTACGGCGAACAGATCGTTCTGCCGCGCTCGGCACTGACCTCTTATCCGGACGTGCTCAGCCCGATCGAAGCCAGCGTGCACTACACGCCGTTGTTGATTGCCTATTTTGCTTATGCCGATCTGGCGCGCGTCAAGCCCGGGCAATTCGCTCTGGTGACCGACGCCAGTCATTGCGCCGGGCCGTCGTTCGTGCAATTGGGCAAAGCTCTCGGCGTGCGCGTGATTGCCGCGACCAAATCCGCGGAAGAACGTGAATACCTGCTGTCCCTGGGTGCCGAGAAAGTCATCGTCACCGAAGAACAGGATCTGCTGATGCAGATCAACAAGATCACCGATAACCGCGGCGTCGACGTGGTGTTCGATGGCCTTGGCGGGCCGCAGATGTCGATGCTCGGCGATGTGCTCGCACCTCGCGGCAGCCTGGTGCTCTATGGCCTGCAAGGGGGTAATCAGACGCCGTTCCCGGCCTGCGCAGCGTTCCAGAAAAACATTCAATTCTTCGTGCACTGCATCGGCAACTTCACCGGCAAACCGGAACTGGGCATTATCCAGGATCAGGCTGCACTGCAACGTGCTCTGCGCGACATCAACCAGTTGACTGCCGATCGTGTGCTGCTGCCGCTCAAGACTCGGGTCTTTCCGTTTTCCGAGTTTGTCGAAGCGCACCGCTATATGGACGAATGCCCATGTCGCGAACGGGTCGCCCTTCAGGTCGAACCTGCCTAAGCCCTTTGCATGAGCCTTTTTGTATAAGCGCCTCCAAGAGTCCGTGCCAGCACGGACTCTGCTGCTCGCAACACCTCCCAAATGAGACATCCCATTGATCAGTCAGTGGGCCGGTTCAGCAACTGAACTGGTTTTTGCTCTCGATCTGTATCTTCTAATCATCATATAAGCCCTGATAATTGAATGATTATTTCATCTCAAGGAAAGAGTCATGGCTGGGTATCAGCTTGAAACTTCTCAATGCATGTTGGCAATACATGTTCAACAAATAGTTTCGCCTCCCTCGGTTGTCATGCATTTGCTGGCAACTTCTTTCTTTATTTCTTGTGTTACATGTCTGTGGGATGTTGTCGGAAATTTCCTAGGAAATCCCGTGCGAGCGCAACACGCCCATTCTACGGGGCATTGCGACGACCTTGCCCTGTCTGGGGTATCCGTGATGTGCAATCATTTCAAATAATTACGCAAAGCTTAAGTGCTAGCATTCGACACTAACCCCGGCACTCCATTCATGACAGGCAACCCGTCGCGCGGTACATACCATTATTTGCGTGGCATCGAACTTATGAGTAACAGGTAAACAATGATGACCCATACCCATGAACAGGCAATGAACTATGTTTATCAACAAGTACTGCAGCGCTTGCTGAGTTTTTTTTCTCGCGCCGAGCGCACGGCATTGCAACTGATGATTCAGCGCCTGGTGGTGTCCGCCGGAGGTATGGAGCGTATCGGTGATTACAAGGTACTGGCGGTCCAGTCCGGATCCCGCGACAGCTGCTACACACTGGCGCTGCTGCGCGCCGCGCAGCTGAGTATCGCCGGCCGGGCACCGGCAACGTTCCAGTTGCGTGTGGCGACGTTGCGCTTGAACGGCACGTCCTCTACCGCCCTGGAAAACATCCATCGCAGCTGCAGTGCATTGTTCCTCTACGACGATCCTCGGGTCGAAGTGTTGATGGTCGACAATCGCGAGGTGCTGCCGTTCAACCACCTGGCGCCGATCTCCGAAGCCGGTCGCGAGTCGAATCGGCTCAATCTGCTGATGGTCGGGCACCGTCGCAGCTGGGACGGACCACTCGATCTGTGGGATGACGGGTACCTGGCAACCGGCGAGTTTTATGGGCAAATCGCCCGCTGGGACAGGGGCGTCGATGTATGGGTCAGTAGCGATACACCCCGTCGGCAGGCGCAGTTTCTCGACGGCTTGAACCGTGCTGCGGCCAAGGCGGGGCTCAAGGCATCGAATCGTAATGAAACGGGCTACGAAGGGTTGTTCGCACGGCTCGATGAGCTGGGTAGCGACTGCTATCGCGAGTTTTATCCTGATTCTGCTCAGGTTGCATGGCGTCCCGCCGACTGTTTTGAAGCCTGCCGTCGCACGACCTTCATCGACATTCACGACATGCTGGTCAGCAATCTGGAGGAGCGCTGGCCGCTGCTCACCGACTTCCTCGGGTTTCAACCTGACGAACTGACCGCTCAACTCAGTGATAACGACTACGTCAGCCCGTCGATCTGCGCGCACCTTCGGGGCTTGCAAGCGTGCTTTGTGCACGGTCGCACCTACGAGTCGGGTGTCGGCGAGTACGTGCAGCGGGCGCTGGTGATGATGCGTCGTAAACGGCTGCCCGAGCGCTTTTGCGAGCAGGCAATGGAGGCCTTTGGCAATCCGCTGACAATGGCCGACCAGCGCGAATTGGCGGCGGCCGAGGCCCAGAAGAACCTCGGTTTGAGCGAAGCCCAACTGGTGTGTCTGCTCTTCGCCCCGTTTGTCGATAACGGCGCGGCGCTTGAGCATTTTCTCCGTCAGCGCCACCCCGGCATGCTCGTGGCGTTGCCGGATTTGCACCGGGCAATGCTGGGCAATTCGGCGCCCGAGCAGGTTCTGCAGTGGATGGTTGATGTCAGCGGGTTGCCGGTCAGTCTGATCGGAAAGCTTTACCGCATGGGGTCGGTGGTTCGCAATGAGGGCGGGGCGCCTGACACGGGAGGCGGCGACGTGGGTGTGCACGCGGAAGTGATCGACCCTGAAAATGAAACGGCCGTGACGGGCGAATGGTCGACGGGCCGGTGAACGTGCCTGGTTTGACGGATTCATCAAGGATGCATCTCGGCGTTTGTAGCGTGTTCGGCCATTACCCATGAAAGGATCACGAGAGACCGATTTTGCGTACCAGGCGGTGTACCGTTACCTGAATAACCTGATCAATGAGCCGGGCAGTGATGCACGCGTGCGGCTGCCTTCGTTGCGACAGTTGGCGGACCGTCTGAATGTGTCGATCTCGACCATCCAGTACGCCTAGATACTCCCGATTGTCAACGACCCTGTAAAAAATAATAATTTGCCACCAATCCCCGTGATATCTGATCCCGCAATGCGCTTTTTCGCATTCCTGATCAACATATCTACAAAAATGTAAAAATAGGCTGTATTTCGGCTCTCCTGTTTACACTTTTAATAAGACGTAAATTCGAGTGCATGCCGACTGATCCTGAAGGGTCTCCATCAGGTGTTTTACGGTGATTCAGTCCCACGGCGATGGTCGTTGAGTCCTTAGTTCCTATTAGAAAACGATACGTAAATTGCACGGATCGGCAGATTTGCGGTTGTCGTATTGAAGCAAGACGCTGGAGCATCGCTGCGACTGCCAGTATTATGATGGCCACCTTGAATTTACCTGCTCAATCTTGGCTAAACCAGGCCGCCCGGTATTTGGCGGTGATAGTCATTTTGCAGGGTCAAAATTTTCATCCCATCCATCCAATCGACGTCGTTTCGGCAGCTTCGCCCCCCTTGGCGCTTACGTGAAAGTATCCAGAGCAGAATTGGAAAACCTTCATTGTCCTTAGGTTCTTGGCTCTGAACGGGCCGAGCATATAGCCGCCACAATCCAGAAAAAGGCATTTCCATCCAAGATGACTGATGAAATCGAAACGCAACACGACGTTAAAGAAATCTTTCTGGTTATGCAGGGGGGCGGTGCAAAAGGTATTGCTCACGCCGGTGGGCTGATCGCGATCGAAGAAGAAGAACTTGTCATCAAAGGTATCGCAGGTACGTCGGCTGGATCTATCGCGGCTGCGCTGGTGGCTGCAGGTTACTCGGGAAGAGATCTTGCGGATCCCACAGAGAAAAAGCACATTTTCCTTCGTCCTCCTTTTGGGAAGAAGAAGGGCGATTTGCCTTATAGCAAACCCACCCAGCTTTTCACGCTCCAAGGTTGGCTGATTCTATATTTGTTTAAATCGTTCCCTGGATTGCTCAAGAGAATTCTGTCCCCGTTCACTAAAATGTGGGGCTTGATGCTTTGGTGGTGCTTCCTCTTTGGTCTTCCTCTCGGTGCTCTAATCTGGGTGGCGGTGGAAATGCCTGAGGCTTTCAATGCCTATTCAACTGGTCTGTGGCGACTAGTAGTTCATGCCGCCCCTTGGGTTGTGGGGTTGCTGATCACCTGTTTGGTTTGGGCGTTGTGGGGGCTCACTTCTGTACGAAATATTCGAAAAATCATCGACTTAACATTGGCAAGAAAGCTGAGCGAGCGCTTGCGAGAAGTAGGTATCGAGAAAGAATGCAATATCACTTTTGAGGACATGGAACGGGTCGGGTGTCCACCACTCAAGATCATCGCCACTAATACAGCCACAGAGAGTCTTGAGCTTTTCTGCGCTGAGCGGACACCTGATGTTGCAGTAGCGGATGCCGTCGCAGCTTCTATCTGCCTACCAATCATCTTCAAGCCAAAGAGGCTGAAATTCACCCGAAAAACACCTTTCAATGACCTACCGATGACGGGGACATTTTTGGATGGAGGGCTTGTATCGAATCTTCCAGCCTGGGCCTTGGATGAGGAAAGGCTGCTGCACCCAGGAGTGCCCACGATTGCCTTGAGCTTGTCCCCCCCGTCGCCGGTAAACAACAAGTTCTGGTTCGCAGCGCTTACAGGTACGGTGGTCAATGGATCAAGTGAAGTCCATACACGGACGCCTAACAAAATTCTGACTGTAGCGCTGACTACGAGGGCAACACTACTTGATTTTGATCTGCCAGCGAACGATGTTTATGAAGAGGTCGCTAATGCCCGAAACAGGGTTAGGCAAGAGCTCTCCATCGCGCTTCGAGGGCCGTCAGTCCTGCAAGCGGCTGTGCGTGGTTTGTATGGAGAGCTGCAAACCGTGTTCTCGCTTTTCCAGGGCTCACTTTTTCGTGGGCTTGCAAAAAATCGTTTACGTGTGGCAATTGCGGTGCAGCGTGGTAGCTCCATGAAGACGCTGTCGACAGCGTTTACCTACGGTTATCGCAAGGATGATCCTGATGGACAGTTGACAGTGCTGCTCAAGGATAGTCATGCAGGCGCTGCGTGGGGCGGAAAGGAAGTCATTGCCGACGACTTAAGAAGTGGTAATCCACCACGCTTCACACTTTCTTCGTCATCGTGGTCAGATAGGACGTGGATTCTCTGCCTACCTATCGTATTTAAACCGCGACCAGGTAGAAGGGCACGCCCGTTCGTGTTCATCATCGACTGCAATATGGCTTTCGATCGAGCGTCACCCGATTTTGAGGAGCTGTACAGCGAATTCTGCACTTCCATTATCCTCACCGCTGAGCGCTATACTGGAAATATGAATTTAGCGCGGTATGCCCAAGGGGCTAACACATGGCTTTAAAAATCAGTTTTGCGAACGGATCTTCCAAAGTGATCAGCGACTCTGAGATTGATCGGATTAATGCCAAGCTTGATAAGGTTTTGTCACCGAATTTTGGCAAGGGGAAAATCCGAGACATGATCGCTGACGGGATAGAGCTAAGGCGTTTGGGCGAGGAGCTTGAGTCAGGCGTGAGCGGAGATGAAAGAGCTGAATTGGAAAGTGCGTTCGATACCTTAGCCGATAAGATTCGTGACGAAACCAAAGCTCTCATCAATAAAAACAGGATGGAACAATCTGCAGCTGGAGCCGATGGTGAGACGGATTTCCTAGCAGTGGATATCGCGACGAATACAGAGGGAATAGCGCACGTGGAACCTGTTTATCGTCCTGCCGATGGGCGACCAACGGTAGTGATCCATGGCTCCGGAGGCGGTCGTAATCATGGTGTGAGAGTTTCCTTGCGAACTGAAGCCCCTGCAGACGGGGTGGCTCGGGATAATGATCAGGAACGGCATCTTAGAGATCGGTAAGTGAGTGTCGAAGGAGCCTGGTCTAGGTGGCTATTGACCATTGTTTTCATGAGTGGACTAGGCGGCAGGTGGATCCATTAAATGTTGGTTGGTGAGTCTCAGAGCATAGTGATTGGCCTAAGCTTATTAATGACTTCGAAGGCCTATCCAAAAGAACGCCAAGAAGGCAGTGATGGCGTGGTCAGTTCGCCATCACATTCAGGAAAAGGATTAAGTTCTCTCAAAGAGAGTATTTTTTAGTGTACTGACTTCGGTAGAATTTGATAGCTCAACCGATTCGAGTGAGGTGGCACGAGCTCGAAGATTTTCGATTTCATCAAGAATATCTATAATGTCTATCACTGATTCAACTCGCTCAAAATCACGCTTTATTTCATTTTCGTTAGCGTAGGAACGTATTATCAAGTTATCTAATGATATGGATGTTTCGTGTTTCAGGATGCGCGAAACGTCAATTTTTTTGTAGGAGCTAGGTTTGTCAGATGCAAACATAATTGAGAAAATATCTCGCTCTTCACCTAGGCCGAGAATGAGTTTTTTCAGCAGGGTTTTTAATCGCTTTTCCAGCTCTTGAAGGTTTTTTTCGTATCTGGAATGGACTTCTTCATTAAAAGCAATATGTAGAATGTTTAAGTTGTTTATTATGCTGAGGAATGAGTACGCAATGTGATTGATGTCGAACTGGGCGAAGCGATTGAATTTGCTTTCCTTTACGGTGTTCCACTTGGTCTTTTCTTTTTTTTGATATTCCCCATATTTTATTTTTTCGGATGCTGGCCCAAACCACACCTCAACGCTATCCAAATATTCCTTTATATAGCTGTCAAGGTTGTTAGCAAGAGCGGCGGCAGCTTTAACCCCGGAAGCAAAAACAGTTTTTTCATCCGTTAGTCTATTTCTTTCTCTTAGGCTGGTGAAGTGCTCATTGAACTCTGAAGTTAAAGCAATGAGGTCTCCCGTTTGTCGTTCCAGTACAGTGTCAATTTTGGTTTCTAGGGATGAACGCTCCGCCCTGGCAGATTCCAATTCGCGCTGCAGTGTGTCGGACACCGCATTATTAGAGATAAAGCAGCATTGTTCGAAACTAACAAATATCTGCGGAGAAAAATGAAGGTGATCTGGAGTATCAAATGCTTTCAGGTTGGCGACGATCCTGCCTGATTTGTTACGAACTCGATACCCTTCTAATTCGTAATCACCGCTGTCGATTTTAGACTGAAGGGCGGCTGGTATTTTTACGATTAACTGCTTTTCGGAATCCATCATCTAAACCTCACGAGCGCCTTAAGCCAGCGGGGCGTTTTCAGCCCTAGTTATAGAAATCAGCTCGCAAGCCTATCCCTCTAGAATGATGTCGACAAGCCAATAAGAGAATTTTCCCGCCTGTCAGCAGAGATTCGCGTGGTAGATGGCGGCTATGCCATTGGGTTCCTGCTTTGAGGCAGTGAACAGTCCTGTCGTTTGATATGAAACTAAAGATGTTTTTACATTCAATTGTAGGCATGTCCCTTAAACATTGGTTGCAGAAATTCTAATGTTGTAGACAGGAAGACGGAATGACTCAGTGGACGGGCAAGAGGGGAGAAAAACCTAAATTCGTTGTCTTGCTCCTTACCGCCTCCAGCTACATTTAATCGACAGCAAGACCCGTCTAACCAAAGTCCCCCGAGAGCGACCACACAGTGCTCTGGTGCTCTTCAAAGTTGCCACCGATCTCTAGTGACGCTTTATTGAGTTGGGCCTTTAGGCCAGCATTGATGCCGAAGTCTTCGGTGTATGTCAGCGTTAACGAGAACTGCTTGAGATTGTGCTTTGTCCGGTTGTTAGCAATCGTCTGCCACATTGGTTCGAAGGGATACCAGACAAGATCATCCGGGATGGCCGGCGAAGCATGCCCTTCAAGGGTTGAGGTAAAGAGCAGTCGTGAGTTGTCATTACGTGAATGGCCAGCCTCCATGGTTGCTGACTCGCCTGTAGCTGCAAAAGCACCTGCCAGATTGGCCGCGAACTCTCGCCCGAAACCTTTGATGTGTTCCGCCTGGATACTCGATGCACCTAGCGCAGCCAGCAAGCGAATGACTTCAGCGAATTTGTGCTCGAAGGTAAATCTATGAAACGTTGCCAAGGGGAAGTACATGGTCGATTTAGCGGGATGCTTGGCATAAACCAATCGCTCTCGCGGGTGACCTGGTGGGAATTCGAGATCGTCAGCGTTTTGTGCACTGACGACCGAGACATTATCGACTTCTGCGATCGTATTGAGAACTTGTTCCACCGCTTTGGACGTAAGAATGGATACCCAATCTAGGGGGGGGGCATTGAGCATTTTCTCCCTGACGGTGCGTAATTGTCCCGAAATCTTGTGCTCTACCTTGCCGTCTTTTGAAACAATGATCAGCTGATTGTTCAGCGAATTCTGGCCGTCCACACGCTCTCCTTAAAGTTTTCAGCTTTTCCAATCCAGGCATCCTCGTAAACGCGGAGCGTGGGCATGATCCTATTCTGTCGGCGTGACTGCTTGAAGCTTTACACATGTACGTCTGGAGAATGGTGGAATGTTGCGGGTTTACCAGGCGCTATGAACTGCATCCTCAAGGACGCGTGAGCATTGAGCCCACATTGAGTAATTTGATGGTTAGGCCCTCGAAGAGCCAGTTTTGACAGGGCTAGCCTTCCATTTTGGCCTCCACTGTAGGCGCAATAGGCGGAGAAGGGGTACCCGATTTCCTGGCGCGACTTGTTGCAGTGCTGCGAGTTTCGATTTGGGTACGCCAGGAGTCCAAGGCCTGAATATCAGACAGCAGTTCCTCTGGATCCGGTACCGCTACGCCGCCAGCCATTGCCTTGTCATGAGCATAATTGGAGCACTTGCCCATCCCGGCAGTTACCTGCAGGTAGTCATTGTCATCAACGATGACTTCGGACAGTCGTTGAGTTTCTACACCCTTGCGAAAGCGTAGGACGACGCGTCGTAAAAGCACCTCTTCGACTGCACGTTCCCATGCCATTCGAAGGAGGAAGTATGCCTCGACGGTTTGCCTGCGGTGCTCGTCCTCTTCACCCAATCTGAATAGCTTTGCAATGTGCTGGTGCCGAGCTTTCAACGATGCGATGCGCCCAGTCGTATTTTTGCCCTCAAAAGGAAGCTCCGGTGTTGCGACACCATATCCTTCTGTACGTTGAGCGATGCTTTGGGTCAATGCGGTGACACCAGCCGAATCTGCCTGCTCCGCTAAAACACAAAGAAAGTAGATATCGTGGGTGAAAACGACTACCTGCCTACGCATCGCTTCTTTAACTAGCCTGGTTGCGACACGCTCTCGACGCCGGTGATCCAGGGAGGAAACCGGGTCATCCAAGATGATGCCCCCTGTGCTTTCACTGAGCCCAACCTCGGCCAGAAATGATGCTAATGCAATGGCTCTTTGCTCACCTTCACTGAGTAGGTCTTTCGGGTTTCGACTCTGTGGTAGTTCCAGCTTGAGCTTGTGCAGCATTTTTCCTCGCCCTGAACGACTCTGGAGGGCTACCTGAAGGCCTCCTACACCTAGCGCTTTGAACTCAGCATTAAGAGCGTCCTGGAGCGACGTGGAGATTACGGTCTCTCCAATCTGAGTGGCTTTGGTTGAGATGGCATTTGTCCTAAGCGCAGTGACGCATTTTGCCAAAATCGCCACATGGGTCATCCGGGAGATGGAGTTTATGACTGCATCTTTTACCTTGCTCAGCAACACGCGCGCTTCCAATTCAGCGTACGTTTGTTGAAGTTGAATTCTTGCCAATTCATCGGACGCTTGTTCAAGGTTGAGAGCTTGTTGGTTGAGTTGGTTTGCCAGTGTCTGCAAGTCAGCTGAGGGGTTTTGAGGGGGAGGGGGGATATCCGCCCAGTTGCTCGATTTTACTGCGGCGACTATCTGGTCACGGCGCTCACCTAGTGCTCGCTCAAACTCCCGACAATCCGTGGCGACCTTTGGGGCCAGCGTATGGATTTCTCCCCATGTGGCCTCATCGAGCCCGATCGTCACATCCAGCGTCGTAAGCGGTGTGTACTTCCCAACCATTTCTTTACGACGGGCCTGAGATGTCTTGTCAGCCTCCTCTTGGATGAACTCTTCAAAGCGAGCGAGCCGCGCAGCGCCTTCATTGAGCGTTTCTTGGCACAGTGGGCATGGACTGGTCGGATCGAGAG
The DNA here is from genome assembly GCF_024749285.1 of Pseudomonas sp. B21-015. Taxonomy (NCBI): domain Bacteria; kingdom Pseudomonadati; phylum Pseudomonadota; class Gammaproteobacteria; order Pseudomonadales; family Pseudomonadaceae; genus Pseudomonas; species Pseudomonas sp. B21-015. The sequence continues at coordinate 3,365,912 of NZ_CP087196.1, read as the reverse complement.
ATGTGAAGTCCTGGCCTGGGTGGGACTCAAGCGCGAATTTGCGTGCCGCGTCGAAAAGCTCCCGCCACGCATCACCACCAGTTCCTGGCAGTAGGTTTTGTTGCTCTTTGAATTTATTTGCGGCGAGTTCGGCCGCAGATTTTGCTGTTTTGTAATCCTCAACTGATTGCTTGAGGGCTTGCTCAACGTTGTGGTCGATCAGTGGCGATTTGTTCAGTGCGTTCCCAGTAATCACGGATATTCGTTGAGCCAGGCGTTTCAGCTGATTGGCTTTTTCTTTGGGATTATTCTCCTGAAGACTTTTGCCGATGGTTGTGTGCTGGGTTAGCTCATCATCTGAAAGGGTGCCAAGCGTTTGAACAGAGTTTGGATTGGTCTTGGCAGAAAGGGCAGCGATCATCCTTCCAACTGCCGTCGGCCCTTGCATCGGTGAGTAGGCGAAGAGGTCTACGGAGTGTTCTCTCTGCTCCTGTTCAATCGCTGTTTTCAACTGTTGCTGCAGCGCGGCGAGTCGTTCAAAAACATCCAGCCCATGAGGGACATAGGAGTAATCCGCCTCATTGACGAGGTATGCATTCGCGCAACGAGAATCAAATATTGAAAGGCTTGAAAGCTCCGCTGGAGCGGGCTGGTTGTCAGTCCACAGCACATCGCTGCTGACACCATTTACGCCGATGCTGAAGGTGGCCCGAGCATTCGCATCCGCTGGAAGGGGGTGATTAGCATTAGGGTAGATGGTTTCTGACTGATCCCGTGCTCGGCATGCTCGTTTCAGTACTCGGGAGTACCCTGATTTACCTGAGCCATTGCCCCCGTAGATTACAGTCAACCCCTGAGGCGAAAATGCCAAGCTGTGTTCCGGTGCGATCGCGTTGACGTTAACAAGATTTTTCACTGAATGCAGTTCAATGTGTGTAGTTGGCTTTATTGGAGCAGGGATTTGATCTTCACTCAGCGGCGAGGGGATGCGTCCTTCCGGGTCAGTGATTCCGTGCGCTGATTTGAGCAGGGCGAGCACATCCTCGAAATCCTGTTGGGTCAAAGTCTCCTGTCCCAACAGGCGCCTTACACAGTCTCCTTGCCAAGCCGGCAATCCTTTCGTCCACAACAAGACTTCCTGCAGAACAGACATGGAGCCTCCTTTTTCCAGTGCACCCAGCGCTGAATCGCTGATTTCGCCCCGACTTCTATGTACACGACTAGCGAGATTGCGGGGGAGGGCTTCGCGACACGCGTTCACATCCTGATCCGCATGGATTGTGAGTCTAGCTGGGCCATGATGATGCCGCGTTACGATTTCAGCGGTCAGGGGGAGAGCTTTTGGTCGGTGTAATGAGCGCGTTGTACTAGTACGGTGTACTGCACTATTCGGGCGATGGAAGCTTGGAAAAGATTAGAACTTACTACGCAGAAGTGCCCGCATCTCCCCCCAACCTCGCAATCCCCTGCTTGATATGCCCGGCGTTCTCGCCAATCCTTACAAGCGCTGCACGCGCATTCTCACCAGCCTCAGATGATCCGCGCTGCTCCTCCAAAAGGACGAGCTCCATCAGCGCAGCTTCGATCGCCAGTTGGTTTTCGTACATTCTTGCAAGTACGTCGGGGAGGGAATATTGCTCGACCATGACTCGACTCCGTTCGGATGGAGAGCAAAGCATAGCAGTGGTTCGATGATCGCCTGGAGCGGTCGGCGGGTGAGGGGTGTTAGCAAGAAAAAAGATCAGCCCGAACGATGCCAATGACGCTGAACTGTAGTCTTTGCCATCCCCAGCTCCCTCGCGATTTCAGCCTGCGAAAGGCCTTGTTCTTTGAGCGCTTGAACTTCCTCTCGCATTTTTGCCGCAGCGGTAACGCGAGGGTGAGGCATATCCTCAATTTCCAGCGGAATCGAAGCCTGCAGCAGCGCCATATCCTGGAGATCCTTTTCAGCGATTTTCAGGACATCGCCCGCGCTCAGTTCGTCTTGTGCACCACACACCAGTGCCATGAGGGCAACAGGGCTGAGCTCCAAAACTCTGGCGAGCTCAATGATAGCTTCGAGGCTGGGGGAGGTTATTTCATTTTCGATGCGGCTTACATGCGACTGAGTGACCTTTTTGCTCAGCTCATGCTGTGTGAGGCCACGCTTTGTTCGCAAAAGCTTCAGTGCTACGGCGAATGCGGTGCGCACAGACATTTTTTCGTTCCGTAAAAACAGAGTTGTATGCCGTGATTGCCATGATCCACTCAAATGTATATATTCATACGAGTGGATCGCTTGGCTCGTTTGCGGATTAAAACTCTGCGAGAGCTCAGTCCCGCCCCCTTTTATTTGCTCCATCAATTTAGCTGTAAATCGAGATTGAAATACAGATGAAGCTTTACGTGCTTTCAGATCTGCACAACGAATTTTCTCCTTTCTTACCTGTATCAGGAGACTACGATCTGGTCGTGCTAGCCGGGGATATTGATGTCAAAGCGAGAGGGGTGAAGTGGGCGAATGAAGTATTTGTTTGCCCCGTGATTTACGTGTGTGGCAATCATGAGTTTTATGGCGGCCACATTGATCACACGTTGCGAAAGATGAAGAAGGGAGCTTCGTCACACGTTCATGTTTAGAAAACGAGACCTTCATTTGGAACCAAACACGGTTCCTTTGCGCAACGGGTTGGACTGATTTTACGTCCAGCGGGAACATCGTTGCAGCAACCCAAACCGCATGGGATTGGATGACTGATTTTCGAGTCATTCGCACTGGAGAAAACTATCGCCGGCTGCGCCCGTCCGACCTCATCAGTCGAAACTACGCGTCGTTCGCTTGGCTGGCCAAGGAGCTTGATGAGCCATTCGATGGCAAAACTGTGGTCGTTACGCATCACGCACCCATCCCTGAAGTAATGGGTGATAAACATGAAGGGCATTTGAGTGCTGCTTACTCAAACCGTTGGCACGAGCTTCTGAATAAAGCGGATCTTTGGATTTTTGGACATACCCACCGGGCGGTTGATATCACGCTGGATGGCTGTCGTGTGGTCTCGAACCCTAGAGGTTACCCAGGTGAACGGACGGGTTTCGATCACGGTTTTGTAATTGACCTTTCCTGAATGCGCGCCTACCCATGGGCCGTAAGCGGGCTCGGCTCAGTTCTATGTTGAAAAGATAGGGGAGACGAACGATGTGTGGAGTAGGCGACGACAAATGTAAGCAGGCTGACCATGCAGGCGAGCTGCTTGATGATTGAGCAACAGCGTGAATTGTCCATTCCGGCAGCAGTCGCCGAGGCAATGGAGAAGGATTTCGGAATGCCCATCACCGCGTTTTTGTTTGCAGCCGTCGACAGTCCACCCGTATTGATGGGAACGATCTATGGCGACAGCACGGGGCGGTTTCGGGAGGGCGCGAGTATGCGGACGTCCCGGATAACGACCGTCGTCTTCGTCGAAGGTTATTCATTGTTTGAAACGGTGGCAGGCAGCCGCTATGTAGTGATCAGTTGGGCGCCTGGCGGCCACAACGTCTACATGAACCGCATTTATCACTAAGCGATCTGCGGATACGGCTACGTGGCGCGAAAAGGCTTTCGAGTTATCCAGGTGGCAATGGGGATCGGGCAAATGACTGATGATCTGATACTCGCGTTAAGGGCAGGTTAAAGCACGATTATGAACGCAAGCGTTACGGACACAGACCTTTTAGGCGATTTACTGTTTGGGCCAGCACAACCACTTGGGGGTTCAACGCTTGGCGACGATGAGTTGATCGAACTGGCCGCTGATACCTTCGGAGAAAAGCCTTTTTGCATCGTACGACGTTGGATGTTATTGGATGTCATGCTCCCGGACTCTCAAGATCGCGAAATCAAAGCGCAAGGCCTTGAGGCAACTCTTTTGTATGCCCAAGCAGCGGTGTTCGATAGCCAGAGCAAACTCCAGCCTGGCGACAGCATTCTCAGTGATTTTCAACGGTCATTTGATGGCTGCATTTTTGAAAGCAAACATACGATCTTCATCTTGGCCGGCCGAGGCGCGCGCAAGCATGTGAGCTTGCCCGCTGTTGAGGCAATATCCGCTGACATAAAGCGAGTAGAGAAGACCTATGGTTGAAAATCTGTTGCCGATCTTGCGTGATCGATATCCGGAGTTTTTTTCAAGCGCGCCTCTTCGCGAAATCGCGTGTCTGCCAGGATGGTTGGATTTGATCGATGAGCTGTGTGGCACGCTGAAAAGTCATTTGGATGCTCATCCTGAGGTGCCTCAAATCCGGGTGCGTCAGGTGAAGGAAAAGTTCGGCGGATTGCGTTTCTACTATGCCGGCGGTGATATGGCGTGCCGTGAAGCGGTTGCCGCTGCAGAAGAGAGGTCGATGTCGACCTGCGAGGTTTGTGGGCTGACAGGGACTTTAGGAGGGGAACGCTGGCTCAGCGTACGATGTCTTGACCATAAAAATTGGTCACCCTCAGATGACTGCAAATGAGCTCATTTGAAGCAAGCCATCGAACCCATGAAACAGATATTTCGGCAGCTTTGGTGCTGCCTCCGCCAGGCACTTAACGTTGGCAGTACGTTGCCCCAAAATTTGTCGTCCCTGTTCTTACAAAACGTTCTCTTTAAGATGCTCGATCAGCGCCTCTCGAAGGGCCTCTAAGCCCGCCAGCAAGCGACGCTTCTCCCTTGGGTCATCACCCTCAGGGACAAAGCTTTCGCAGTGCCGCAACAGCGCCTCACAGTCGTTTGTGTTCAAATCAAACTCGATCATTTTGACTCCACTCTCGGTGAGCTTTGAGGTGCTCCATTTCCCGCAGCCACACGCGTAAAAATCGCCGCCAATCACTTGCGTAGTTTCCTTCTGGGAGCCGGGTAGATAAGGCACTAGCCGCTTCGAATCGTGCATGCCAAGGTTGTGGGATGTGCTGGTCGAGTACGATAACGAAAGGGTGACCATCGCTGCCTTGGAATGGTGTTTCTGGGACTCGTTCGCGCAACTCATCAATCGACATCGAATGGGCATCACCGATTGGGTTTTTGAGATCCTGGTGATCGATATCTTCGAGCTCGGCAAGGAATGGTTTTGCTTCTTTAGCACCAGGGCGTAAGCGCTCTAGCGTCCACAGTATGTCGCGCCGTTTTCGCTCGCGTTGCCATAAGGTCTTTAGATCGGCTTCCAACATTGATTCCTTATCACGGTATATGTAGATCAGTTCGCGGTTCGTGTTGGCTACGCTATCAGCATAAGGGCAATTGGGTGCACCGAATTTTACTGGATGGACGCGCGCGTGAAGCGAGCATTGCAGCTTTGAATCAACTATTGGTAGTTGCGCAGATTGCTCACTCGTTTCCTCTGCGTTCGAATGCTTTTCATTTGAGGCAGCGAGCGTAGCGCGGGTGTGAATCGGTCAATGACTCAGCCTATTGCCGCATCGGATCGTCATAACGTTTAGGCTAGGATGACTTAGCAGCAGCCTACTTCCAGATCACCTTTTTCGAAGCGCCTATCCATGGAAGACACGCCAGAATCAAACATTCCAGCCGATGACTCCTCCGAAGACGTTGTGACAAGAGAGTCGCTGTACGAACAAGCCTGGTCGATGCCGATGACTAAAATCGGGGAACGATATGGTGTTTCTTCCAGCTACCTGGCTCGGGTCTATTCCAGCCTGAATGTACCTCGACCGCCAGTGGGGTATTGGGCTCAGGTTGCGGCGGGCAAAGGAAAGCCTCGCCCACCTTTACCAACGGCGTTGCCAGGCACTCTCATTGCCTGGAGTCGAAATGGCACGCCTCTCAAGGTTTCACAGGCCCTACCGAAAGCACCCCGGAAGCTGGGTCGGCGGAAAAATAACATAGATGTGAAGCTACCTCGGAAACACCCATTGTTGCTGGGTATCGAAGAGCATTTCTTGAAGGCGAGGGAAAGCGAAAATGGTTATTTGCGACCGACAAAACGCTCTATGGCCGATCTCATTGTGAGCCGTACCGGACTCACTCGTGCCGTGGACTTTGCCAATCAGCTGTACTTGGCGCTGATGGAAAAAGGTTTTTCCGTAGCGCTCTCAAATGCCGATACATACATGAATCGTGAATCCGTGGATCACCGAGAAAAGGAGTCGAATAGGTACGTTCATCCTCCACTCTGGAAGCCGCAGCGACCCACTGAGGTTCACATTGGAAATGTCCAATTCGGGCTGACCATCTACGAAGTCAGTGAATACGTGCCAGTGAAAAGTGTCGGTAAGCAATATGTTCGACTGAGCTCGCTTCCCATGAGTCAACGACGATCTCCATTTCATGATGGTTGGGTAATGAGCAAAGACATGCCTACTGGCCGTCTTTGCCTGCAGGTTTATTCTCCCTACTACCGCGCAGAATGGGTACGTCGTTGGATTGAGGACAAGCCTGGTGACTTAGTCAACAAAACTGCTGGCATCATCAAATTGTTGATTGCTGAGGCTCCGGTGCTTGCCAACAAAGTCGAAGTCGAGCGTGAACGGAGCGAGCGAGAGCATCACAAGTTTTTATTGGAGTGTGAGGAGAGGCGCAGACAAGAAGAGGAAAAGCGCCGACTCAAGGTGATCCAGGAAAGCCGTGATCGGCTTGAGTCTGTGATTGAGACTTGGGCGAAGGTGAACAGTATCCGCGCCTTCTTTGATGACATCGAGCAATCTGCACAGAGGTTGGGGGATGCCGATCGTAAAGCTGTTCTAGAGCGACTGACCAAAGCGAGAGAGTTAATCGGAGACTTGAACGCACTGAAGCATTTTGAGAGTTGGGAGCCTCCAGCCCACTAAACGTTTTCGCTTTGCTTCAGTAGCAGAAATGAAGTTGTCGGCGTGTTGAATGTTCTGTATTTACCGAATCTCCTGCGCCAACGTCTTACGCTGCTCGGGCCTACATAGAGGCCGCGTGTGAGCGCGAAACGGGTTTGAAACGCATCTACGGCGTGGCCACGCCATTCTGCTTAGCCGTAGATTGGCTTTGCGCAAAAGCGATAGCAGTCGAGATATCCAGCGATATAGACGCAAACGACTTCATCAGCAATGACTCCGGCAATGCCCAATCCCATTTCTCGCGCAGCATGTTCTCCACATTCGCAAGAATCGAATCGAGATCACCTGCATCCAATCTACCAACATCCTCCAGCGCTGCTTGGGTTCGACTGATGTCTGCGTCAATCTCAATGGCAAGGCCTGCGTTATCGCAAGATAGGTCTACATGATTGAGCAACAGACGCAGTGCATCGTTGGCATGATCACCGAGCCAGCTCATCAGATAACACTTACCGCCCGACTCGATGATGTAGTGTTCACCGAGGCCTAATGAGACAAATGTCTTCCGTGCCTCGTCGAGCAATTCTTGAGCTCCGCGATCAATAAACAGGCAGGGCGAAGTATCCGCCAGCACTGCGCGCATTTCTTCACGGACGGTGTCATGCACCATTGCACCCAAACCATCGAACTGGGGAGGAGCACCGCCGCGTGCGGCTGTAACAATAATAACCTTGGCCTGGAGATCAACGTCACGCACTTGCCATCGTCGCCCGCCAAAGATGATTCGTTGATCCTTGGTAAGCGGGCGGCTTACTGGCACTGACCCCAGGGCTTTCCCATCACACACGAGGCGAAACTCTTCATCGCTGGTGAATGCGCTGTAGAACTCGTAGTGGTTTATCAGACGCTCTCCAACCGTCCCGGGAAGCAACAATCCCGAACTGTCTTGAACAATGAGTTCATGCTCTCCCAATGACCTGAGCAGCCTCACGAAGTCGGATCTTTCGACTTTGGAAAAAGCCCCTTCGGCGATCAAGCTTTTCCAAAGATCTGCCGCTGATGCGCCTCCACACTGGGCAATGATGGAAAGGATTTGCTGAACCAGGGTGGAGGCGTGAACGCCTTGGGCTCTCGGAGGTTCGAACCACCCTCGAATCAGCAGGCGAACCATGGCAATGGTCTGTACCAGGCCTTGGCGCAGTTGGTCGGAAAGGCTCGATCCATCTTTGAGTGGCGATTCTTTGCAGTACGCTCGCAGTACCGCATTCTCTCCTGGGCGTCTTCCCGAACGACCTAAGCGCTGACGTAGACTCGCCACCGAGGGAGGGGGGCCAATTTGCACCACTGTCTTGATGCTCCCGATGTCTATTCCCAGTTCAAGCGTCGTGGTGCAGATTGCCGATGCCGCCTGGTTACCCGCTTTAAGCGCGTGCTCAGCCTGCTCACGCAAGTCCTTTGAAAGGCTACCGTGGTGAGGCCAGAACTCGTTGGGGACACCGTCTTTCTCGCAGCGACGACGCAGTTGGTCTGCGTACCATTCAACCTGCTGGCGGCTGTTCGGGAATATCAGGTTATTGCTTCCTCGCAGAACCTTGTAGAGATGGTCGGCGATCGCAAAGTCAGGGCTTGCTTTGTTTTCCGTTTCGTCTTCATCGCCTTCCTCTTCAGAGGACTGGACGGAAATCTTTCTGAGGTCGCTCATGGGCGGTTGGATGTAACCGCGTACTTGCACCTGGAGTGTCTGGTTTGAGTTTTTAGACTCAATCTTTGTCACTCTGTCGGCGCTTCCAGGGCGTAGAAACTCCGATGCCATTTCCTTGTCGCCTAGCGTCGCGGATAGTCCGACTCGGGGGAGTTGACGCCCTACGACAAGTTCGACTCGATGCATCAATGTAGTGGTCAACTAATCCCGGACACGACGTTAAGTTTTTTCTCGGCCTGAGCTGGGGCCAGCCCATCGTTGAACTGGTGCGGTCGAATCCAGTTGTACCGATGCATCAGATAATGACTGATGTCTCGATGCGCTTCTTGAGCCGTCATGTAGCCCACGGTCGGTATCCATTCAGTTTTCAAGCTGCGAAAAACGCGCTCCATCGGCGCATTATCCCAACAGTTTCCACGACGGCTCATGCTCTGGCGCATGCGGTAACGCCAGAGCCGTTGGCGAAACTGGCGGCTGCCATATTGCGAGCCCTGATCCGAGTGAAACAGAAGTCCTTGAGGCCTGCCACGCTGTTCGTAAGCCATGTCCAACGCCTTGATGACCAGATCCGCATCCGGCTTGTTCGACAGCGCCCAGCCCACCACTCGGCGCGCGTAAAGATCCATAACGACAGCCAGGTAATGCCATTTCCCTTGAGCCCAGATGTAGGTGATGTCGCCACACCAGACCTGATTCGGCGCCGGCACATCAAACTTTCGATTCAAGATGTTCGGAATGTCAGGCCGTTCAACCGTCGCTTGTTTGTAGGCATGTGATCCAGGTTGTTTGCTGACCAACTCCAGTTCCCGCATCAGGCCTCGCACCTTGAACCGCCCAATTTGCTCGCCGTCTTCCTGCATCATCGACACGATGCTGCGGCTACCGGCGGCGCTTCGACTTTGCGTAAACAGTTCGTTAACCCGGCTGCGCAACCGCAGCCGCTCAACGTCTGGAGTTCGGCGCCTGAGGCGGTGGGCGTAGTAACACGAACGAGTGACATCAAAGACTGCGCAAAGCCAATCAACCGGCTCTTGGGGCTCAGTTGATCAATCAGCGCGTGCGCTCGTGCTCTTCCGACATCAAGAGCGCGGTAGCCTTTTTTAAAATGGATTTCTCCCGTTCAAGGCGAGCGATTCGAGCTTCCAATTCCTGGATTTTCTGCTGCTCAGGCGTCAGCGCCTTACTCTGCGGAGTCACGCCGCTGCGCTCCTGCTGGAGTTGATTAACCCAGCGACGCAACGCGGACTCGACCACCCCAAGCGAGCGGCTGGCTTCGATATGGCTATAGCCTTGATCGAGCACGAGGCCTGCGGCCTCGCGTTTGAATTCAGCGGAAAAGGAACGACGTTGTTTGGTCATCAGACACCTCTATCTGGCGAGCATTCTCGCCTAAATGGGTGTCCGGTTTCATTAGACCACTACACAAGGACTGCAGTTGTTTGCCTCGTTCGCTACCGATGAAGGCATGTAGCTCATCAATGACGATGTAACGCAGGTTCTGGAAAACTCCAGCTAGGCTTGAGCCTCGATTGACGAACAGTGCTTCAAGGGACTCAGGGGTGATCAATAACACACCTTCCGACGACTTCAGAAATCGGTGCTTTTTGCTCGATGAGATGTCCCCGTGCCAGGCGACTACAGGAATTTCCAATTGCTCACAAAGACGACTGAGTCTGCCCCATTGATCATTGATCAAGGCCTTGAGGGGGCTGATGTACAGCACGGAACCGGGAGGGTCATTGTGGTTGAGTAAATGGGTGAGAATGGGGAGGAACGCAGCCTCGGTTTTCCCCGCCGCTGTTGCGGCAGAGATAATGACATCCTGGTCTGCGTCCACTAGAACAGGTACTGCCCATTCTTGGGCGTCACGCAAGGACGTCCAGCCTTCAGCCCAAATCCATCGCTGAATACGGGGTTCTAGCTGGCCGAAACCCGATGACTCAGAGTGAGAAGGTGGCAAGTTCATCGTCCGCGTCGACTTTCGTGTCCTCTTCTCCGCCGAGGTCTTTGGCTATCTCGACACCTCCCAGCAGCGTCCGCCAGTTAGCTCCCGGGTTTTGCTCCAGGATGGCCAGCAGATTGATGAACGCAGTGATAGTGGTGCGCGGCGTACGGAAGTAGGCTTCACCCAAGCGCTGGTTACAATGCGCCATAAACAGTGGGAGTGCTTCGTCAGGCAGTAGATATTTTTCAGCATCGCCGCCTGCGTAGACATGACGAAGCTTCTGAAGCAATACATAGAAGTCTTCAGGGGTGAGGCTGGTTAGGCGAATAACAGGGCCCGAAAGATCCACCAGCCCTGTTTTTGCAAACGAGTTTTCGGCTAGTCGCGATTGCAGGGCAGGGTAGCTGAAGAGGCCTCGGCGAGTGTCCATCAAGAACTCGGGAGTACCGCCCAATACGAAGCCAAGCCCCTCAGACGATCCTTGCAACGAATCATTGAGGATACGCAGGATCTGCTCATAGTTAGCATTTCGAGCTTGTGTGTTTGCCAGCTTGTAAAGGTTTACCAACTCGTCAAGGCAGATCATCAGACCGCCGAAGCCCGCAAGTCTTACGAATCTCGACAGCAGCTTGAGCTGATCGTAGACGGAGGCGTCATCAATGATCGTTCGCACCCCCAGAGCTGCACGCGCATCGGTCTTGGTGGTGAACTCACCACGCAGCCAGCGGATGGCGTCAGCCTTGAGTTGCTCATTGCCGTCCTCGAAACCTCGGCAATACGCAGCGATCACTTCAGCGAAATCGTAGCCGTTGACCATCTCGGTCAATTCAGCAAGGTGTGTACGGATGACACTCTCACTGTCAGTACCCGCTGCCTTGGCTTCTGTTTTGGCTTGGGAGATGAATTTCTCGACGATGCCTTGCATAGCCCCACCGTCAGGCTTTGTGCGTGTCGACATGTTCTTGGCCAGCTCGGAATAGAGTGAGCGTGCCTGTCCCCCAGTGGCATGCAGCCTGCGATCGGGGTTTAAGTCAGCGTGCATGGTTACGAGTTTGCGCTCCATCGCAATGGCTCGTACCAGGTTGAGAAAAAACGTCTTGCCGGCGCCGTACTCACCAATCACGACGCGAAATGCCGAACCGCTTTCAACTAGGCGGTTAACGTCGGTGATCAGCGCATCGAGTTCGCCCACCCGGCCGACCTGAATCAAATGTTGGCCGACACGAGGAACGACGCCGGCGCGTAGCGATTGGATGACCGCGTCGCGATCCTTGGCTCTGATAGTGGTCATAAGGCTAGCTCTTCCAGAATGTCTTTATTGATCTCGATGGGATCATCACCTTCGGTGATGGGCATATCGAAGCGGTCAAAGGCCATGTCGTTGATTTGCTCCAAAGCACCATCGAGCATTAGCTCCATGTCGCTCGCAGCGGACTCAAGTTCAGATCGACTCCACTCTGGACGTGAGACCAATAGGCGTAGGAACGCCGAATGTTCTAAGTCGAGACCCGCAACGTCGGCACTCGACACTGAAGTCGATTCGACATCCTCAACAAGCTGCTCAGATTCCTCAACCTGGTCATCAGTGAACACCTGAGCAAGTAGGGCGGATACCTCAGCTGTTTCTCGTTGCAATTCAGCAATTCGCTCGTGATCGAGCACGAACCCTTGCGTGGCGTTAACTGGGAGGGGCACCCCAGGCTCGGACTGAGTGGTGTTGGCGGGTGGTATGACGGATGCAATCCTTGCTCCGGATGCAGCACCGTGAAGATCGCTGTAGAGCAGCTGACTGTCCAGTTGCAACGCTTTATACACTCGCTCCAGAAGCTTCACCTCAGATGTGCTGACGGTGCCATCGGCTTGTGCGAGGTGGGCCAGGAAGCTGGCAATCGCGCGCTTTGCTTCGACGGTCAATGGGTCGAGCTTTTTCTTCAAACTTGCGAGTGTTGGAGGTTGCTGAATTTGGATACGTAAGTGCGCCTTGAGACGTTTGCGATGGGCAACACTCAGGTGACTCCATGAGTCAATGTGCTGACCCAGCATTGTGACTTCTTCATTTGAAGTATCCCCGTCGGCAGATGCCACTGCACTGGCTAGGTCAAGAGTGACCGAGGCCGCGTTATAGGCCGCCGAAGCTCGCAGTGATCCGTCTTCTGGTTGGGTCACGAACAATGCAATTTGGTCTTCGGCTTTCGGTGTTTTACTGCCTGCCAGAACGTCAGGTTCCATACCGATATGGAGTGACTCCAGCGCGCGGGCAAGTGCCAGTACTTTGTCGCGAGACAAAGCCCCTGCGCTCTTGAACCGTCCAGCGAGTTCGCCAAAACTCATGGCGATCAGGTCATCACCGATCCTGTGTTGAAGATCGTCCAATTCTGCACGGGCCGGCGCCGGCCATAGCGCGACAGGAAGCTGCAAAAGGCCCTCCAGCGCTTCTGCGCTTTCAGGGTTTCGGCCCAGATAGCGGCTATAGGGCTCCAACTCGCTGGTGCAAAGCTCAACAATCAATTGCAGGCTTTTACGCGTTCCTGAAGTAGCCATGACATCAGGAAGATCCCCCAGGTTAACTGCGGGTGCCATTAACACTGCGGAAGCCGGTCGATAGCTTGCTTTAAGCTTGGTCTTGTTTTGCGCGAGGATTAGCCCGGTAGGGTAGGTACTCGCGTACTTGAGTTTGAACAATGCAGCGAAGACATCCTTACACCGAGTTACCGGGGTGCGCTTGCTGATGTTGGGGTCGGCTAGTGCCCATGCCAATGCCCAGTCGGCATCAAGTGGTCGTTTGTTGGAGGCGTGTTGCCCTAACCCTATGCGCAGTGGAAGCGGCATTTCGTAGCCGTAAGCAACTACATCCGGAGGTGGGCCAAGGTACTGACTAGGATTAACCGTGTGGTTGCTCAGGTAATCCAAGAAACCCTCCGCGTACCCCCTGAATGACCGATTCTCTCCATAGATATTCAGAAGTCGCTGGACTTCTTTGGTGATCAGAGGAATCTCCGCCTTCACCTGCGGATCGCTTACTGCATCAACGAGTGCACGGCGCTCAAGGCCATAAAAAAATAAAAAGACATAGCCGGTGTCTGCCAGCGGATCACGACGTCCGCCTTCTAGCCACTGCAGGTATCCGCGCCGAGCCTCTGGCGAAATGGAATGAAAGCTCGGCCAGTAGGGCATCAGCCGTTCTTCGATATCAACGTACGATTTGGCTATCCGCAGTTTGGGATTGATCAGTGATGGTTCTTGCGCATCGTATCGACCCAGTGCGCTTCCTACATAGAGCATTCCACTGGGAAGTGAAAAACCAGACACAGTGACCGATTCGCCCGCCGGAACCCAGCGGGTATCGGATTTCTGCTTGCTTGCGTCTGGAATTTTAAAGGAGGCGGAAGGGGGGGCGCCGAGTTGGACGGTATAAAATTCGGAGGGTTCTTCAGACATATTGCTCGACGAAACCTCATGCATGGAGAAGGTCACGTCTTTACTTCGCGGCTCCCGCAGGTGCGTTGTCGCTGAAGCAGACCTTTGAATCTGTTCAAGCTGTCGTTTAGTGCGAGTGGCTAACAACCACATAATGGCGACGATGCAAGCGACGATGCCAATAGCGATCCATGCATTCTTCGGGATCGAAGCGAATGCACCAAAAGCCAGTGCAAAAATGATCAGGATGCCGGTGCCGGTAGAGTTTTTTGCCTTCTTCCTTGCCATGAGTATTTCAACCTTGAAAGGTGGGGGCTGGCGCAATGGCAGTATCCGATAAATGCATCTCTAGAACTATGGACTACGCAGCGCTACTGATCGGAAAAAATGCCCATCAACGAACCCTACAGCGCTAGCTGTCACAGTCACTCCAGTGATCGAAAGCTTAGACTATGGATGTTTTTTCTACCGGGATACGTTGTTCAAATCAGTGATAGAGAAGTTCGGTTGACCTGAGCAGCCACGAACTCGGGGCACGTAACAGGCCGGATGATTGAGGAAGCGTCCGGTTATGCCCAAGCTCCAGCCTATCGCAGTTCTGTCGTTTACACAGAGTTAGGCGGTAGAGCGGAACGTATTTTTCTTTGCTCCGATCGTGTCAACAGAAATATTTTTTCAGGAGGCCCCTTGAAAATTTTTTTGAGCGACGGATCTTTATATTTGAGAGCAACCAAAAAGCAGGGATCTCGGCGCTCCACCTTTCACCGACCCTTCTGGCAAAACGATGTGATTTTTGCTTTTGCAGTGCTCCTGCTTCTGGCCTTTTCTTGCGATGTATCCTGCTGACGCTGACGTATGACCGCCCTATGGGCATAGCAAAATCGCCCCTTCGCGGCGTAAGCCGCTGCTTTCCAGTTTGATTTCAAACAACGATCCAATTTTTTGAAAAAATACCCATGTCGTACAACATCTGGATGGGAGCTCCTGGTGGGCGAGGAGAGAGGTGTGAATGCATAGTGAACTCGAATCTGAAGTGTGGCTATCGGTTCAGCAAACATGCGATGCCAAAACGTTTGAAGCATTAATTCAGCGAATTGTGGATAGCTTCAAGAGGCATCCGGGATTTGATCCTCTAGTGCGATTGTATGCCTCCGACATTGGCCCGCTAGGTGTTCAGGTACTGCGTGCAGTTCTGCGGCAACGAGGGCTTCATCCTGAATACTGTATTGATGTTCCTGGTTACCTTGAACTGCGGTCTCGACTCAAAGACCACCTACGCTCTCAGCTCCAGTGGTATCTGGTGAAGGGTGGGCACGCAACTGAAGTGATCCAAGAAGACCAACTCCACAGAGATTTGGGACTGTAAAACAATCTATCATGTGTCCCTACACCACGTGTTATCCAAATTGAGGGAAATTACCGATGTCTCGTCTGGCTGAATACCGCAAGCTTGAACAGCAACTGGCCGCCCAACTGGCGGAGCTTGAGTCCATGAAAAGCGATTCCGGCCTGAAGAAGGAAATGGAGTTTGAGAGCAAACTGCGCGCTTTGCTTGGTGAGTACGGCTACAGCTTGAAAAACGTGATCAATCTACTTGATCCACAAGCTGGTCGTCGTGCCCCCGTAGCCGAATCAAAATCCGGCACACGTAAGCCGCGCCAAGTCAAAATCTACAAAAATCCAAACACCGGCGAAGTCGTCGAAACCAAAGGCGGCAATCACAAGACTCTGAAGGAGTGGAAAGCAAAATATGGTTCCGATACCGTCGAGTCTTGGCTGACCAAGTGAGTTTTGTTTGAGTACAAACAAAGGGCCCTTCGAGAGCCCTTTTTTTCTGCGATAAGGTAATGCGGTATCGACTTCGCAAACGAGTCACTCCGGCGTCATCAGCACAGCGAGCGTCATGTTGATGAACTCTTCATTTGATCTGATCGTGTCCAACGCACCGCGCACGTTGCCTCCAATCTCACCCGATCCACGTTGCTCGACCCAGAGCGTCAGTTCCATGATGGCAGCCTCAAGGGCTTGCTGATTTTCGTTGATCTTGAATAGCAGGGAAGGGAGCAGATCAAAGTTTGGCATCGCGATTCCTCCGTGGAAAAGGACAGCGTAGCAGTATAAGAATGTGGATAAATCGTAAAGATCGAACAGGCACTGTCGAGTCTTGGCTGACCGCACGACGATACTGAGTCAAACCTTCAGGTGTCTAGCCAGGCACCTAAGGCTGCAGAATTAACGAACCATGCATGGACGCTTGTAGTTAAATTCCTTAAGTCGCCCATGGGGCTGTAGTCACAACAAGAAGTAGCTTCTGCCGGAAGCAGCCACGTCATCAGATAGCCATTGACCATTTTTTGTTAGTATTTTTGCCATCCGCGAGAAGAGCCGACAGGTCACTTCGGAAGTGCGCAACTTCTTGCGCACTTGCCCCGTCACTTCCCCTCGATAAATCTCTACACCCCAAGTATTTCAAGGCTTCCAGCCAAGTGCGCAACTTCTTGCACACCACTGCGCAACTTCTTGCGCACTTTTCGATAAATTCTTTCGCCAATTTCGCCGCTTGTGCAGAAAAAACCTCACCAAACCCTTGGTTTATAAGGGTTGGATAAAAGTTGGCGCATTTTTTGACAGCAATTGGTCGCCTGTCAGGTAATCCCACCTACCGCGCCCCCATCCATCAGCAAGGAGAGCACTCATGGCTACACCAGCGTACATGTCCGTTACCGGCGAGAAACAAGGCCTGATCACTGCCGGCGCGTTCACCGCCGACTCCGTTGGCAACACCTACCAGGAAGGTCACGAAGACCAGGTCATGGTTCAGGCTTTCAGCCACGACGTGATCATCCCGCGTGACCCACAGTCCGGCCAACCGACCGGCCAGCGTGTACACAAACCAGTCGTGATCACCAAGGTCTACGACAAGTCTTCGCCACTGCTGCAAGCGGCGCTGACCTCTGGCGAGCGCATGAGCGAAATCGTTATCCAGTGGTACCGCACTTCGGCTCAAGGTACCCAAGAGCACTACTACACCACCAAACTGGAAGACGCGATCATCGTCGCCATCAACAACAAAATGCACAACTGCCAGGATCCGTCAAACGCGCACTTCACCCACCTGGAAGAAGTGCAGTTCACCTATCGCAAAATCACCTGGACTCACGAAGTTTCCGGTACTTCGGGCTCCGATGATTGGCGTGTTCCAGTCGTTTAATCGCGACTGATGGTTGTATCGCCCCGGCCAGCGCGGCTGACCGGGGCGGCGTTCACCCAACGAATTTTCTGCGTGCCCCGTACCTGACGAGATCGGCGTGCGCCGCAGCACTGCGCGAGGAACAAGGGATGTTCTCACCGGCCAACCAGCCTCATTTCAATCTGACCATCGATGGCGTCGACAGCGATTTCCAGGTGCTGTCGTTCACCGGTCGGGAGGCACTCAACACCCCCTTTGAATTCGAGTTGGAACTGGTCAGTGAAAAGGCCTCGATCAACCTCGAAAGCGTGCTGCACAAACTGGCGTTCCTTCAGCTCTCGCCGAGCGGAACGGGCATTCACGGACTGGTCTACAGCGTCGCCCAGGGCGAGGCGGGCAAGCGTCTGACCCGTTACCGGATCTCCCTGCGCCCGCAACTGGCGTACCTCGCGCATCGGGTCAATCAGCGAATTTTCCAGCAGATGACCGTGCAGCAAATCATCAGCCAGGTGCTTGAAGAACACGGCATCCTGGCCAGTGATTACCACTTTCAACTGAGTGCGGTATATCCGGAACGCATCTACTGCGTGCAGTACGACGAGACGGATCTGCACTTCGTCCAGCGCCTGTGCGAGGAGGAGGGGATTCACTACCACTTCCAGCACACCGCCAGCGGCCACAAACTGACCTTCGGCGATGACCAGACGGTGTTCCCGAAACTGGCGCCCGTGGCCTATCAGCAGGACTCGGGCCTGGTGGCAGACAAACCGGTGGTCAAGCGTTTCGGGCTGCGCCTGGCCACGCGCACCAGCCGTACCACGCGGCGTGATTACGATTTCGTCAAACCGAAGATCGAGCTGGAAAGCGATGCCAAGAGCAGCGCTAAACCGGATCTGGAAGATTACGACTACCCGGGCCGTTTCGTGGATCGCGACCGTGGCCGGCATCTGGCCAATCGTGCGCTGGAACGCCATCGCAGCGACTACCGCTTGGCCGAGGGCAACAGCGACCAACCGATCCTGGTCACCGGCCACTTTCTCGCCCTGACCGACCACGCCAATCCGACGTGGAACGACCTGTGGCTGCTCACCGAAATCTTTCACGAAGGCAAGCAGCCGCAAGTGCTGGAAGAGTCGGTGACCAGCGACACTACCGACCTCAAGGACGATTTCCACCAGGGCTATCGCAACCGTTTCAGCGCGATCCCATGGGACGTTCCGTACCGTCCGCCACTGGAGCACCCGAAACCCAAAGTTCTTGGTTCGCAAAGCGCCGTGGTCACCGGCCCGGAAGGCGAGGAGATCTTCTGCGACCAATACGGTCGGGTGAAGGTACAGTTTTTCTGGGATCGCGAAGGTCAACACGACGACAAGACCAGTTGCTGGATGCGTGTGGCCTCCAGTTGGGCCGCCGAGACCTTTGGTTCGATCAATATTCCGCGAATAGGCATGGAAGTGCTGATCACC
The DNA here is from genome assembly GCF_024749285.1 of Pseudomonas sp. B21-015. Taxonomy (NCBI): domain Bacteria; kingdom Pseudomonadati; phylum Pseudomonadota; class Gammaproteobacteria; order Pseudomonadales; family Pseudomonadaceae; genus Pseudomonas; species Pseudomonas sp. B21-015. The sequence continues at coordinate 3,347,450 of NZ_CP087196.1, read as the reverse complement.
TTCCTCGAAGGGGATCCCGATCAGCCGCTGATCACCGGTTGCCTTTACCACGGCGCGAACCTGCCGCCGTACAAGCTTCCGGATTTCAAGACGCTGGCCACGGTCAAGAGCAAGGAATACAAGGGCAGTCGTGCCAACGAACTGCGTATCGACGACACCACCAGCGAGATCAGCATTGCGCTGCGCAGCGATCACGGTGCGAGTGCGATCAACCTTGGTTACCTGACTCATCCACGTCCGTCCGGTGGTCAGCCGCGCGGCGAGGGTTTTGAGTTGCGCACCGACCGCCACGGCGCAGTGCGTGCAGGTGCGGGATTGTTGATCACGACCGAGCCGCGTCCAAATGAATCCAAGCACCATAAGGATCTGCCGGAAACCGCAGAGCGCCTGGCCACCGCCAGCGATCAGCAGGACGGCTTTGCCCAGCAGGCCAAAGAGCTGCAGGCCCAGGAACCCGGCGACCAGGATGACGTGGCCAAGGCGCTGCACGCCCAGCACCAAGGCGTGCTCGGCAGCGGCCCGGCAAACATGACGGCCAACGAATTTCCGGAATTCATAGAGCCGCATCTGGTACTGGCAAGTCCTGCCGGCATCGCGCTCACCACGCCGCGCTCCAGCCACATCGCTACCGGCGAGCACTTGGCGCTGAGCAGTACCGGTCACACCAGTCTGTCGATCGGCAAACGCCTCCTGGCCAGTGCCAGCCGTGGTATGCGCCTGTTCGTGCAGAGCATGGGTTGGCGTCTGGTGGCGGCGTCCGGCGACATTGATGTGCGGGCGCTGAAGGACAGCATCAATCTGCTGGCCAAACTCAACATTACCGCCAATGCCAATCGCATCACCATTACCGCCAAGACTGAGCTGGTGATCCAGGGCGGTGGCAGCGCCACGACATACAACGCCGGCGGAATTACTCACGCGACGTCTGGGCCATACACGGCCCACGCGGCGAACTTCGCCTACACAGGGGCGAAAAGTCTGGCGGGGGTCTTCCCCGAGCCGCCGAAACCGGGCAAGGGCAACCTCGAACTATTCAACCAGTACGCCGGGAGCCAGGGCATCAAGGAAGGCGATTACGAAGTTATCGACGCCTTGGGCAAGAGCATCAAGGGCAAGCTTGATGCGAAGGGTTTTGCCAGCGTCTCCGGCGCCGCACCGGGCCCGGCTCGCGTGCTGTTCGGCAAGGATCCGGTGGACACCTGGAGTGACGGCAGCTACATCGGCAAGCCGGAATGGCCGCTGAACCCACCGGGTGCCGATGCCGTGCCAAACCAGGTGCAAGCCATGGTGGCGCAAGTGCTGCCAAGCAAGAACTGGGACATGTTGGAGAAGGGCAAGGAGCTCGCACAGACCGGAATGGGGGGCGTGCAGACCGCGCAGGGCGCGATGCAAACGGCGCAGCAAGTGAAAGGCGCAGTGCAGGGTGGGGTAGCCGGGCTGCCGAAACTGGCGAGCGCAGCCATGCCGAGTGCGTCGGGGATCCTCGGGGCGGCGAACAAGGCGGGCAAGTTGCCGAGTTTGCCGGCGCCAACGTTGCCTAAACCTTCGCTCAAAACTCCTGGGCTGATCGCAAGTGAGATGCTGTCATGACTACCGCAAGCGCAACTCAAAACCGAGAGTCCCAAGTCGCGGTCGTACCGCTCAATCAGATTCAAGTAGCGGATGTCGGACGCGATGCTGCCAAGTTCGATGCATGGCTGCAGGAAGTCAGTGGTGGTTATGTAACGCTTGAGCGGATCAAGTATTTCGCCGGAGCCCTGCCGGTAGTCGGCAATATCATGGCGCTGGTCGACGTCTTGAATGACATTGCCGTTTTATCTCGGAGTGAAAAGCGTGATCCGCTGGATTGGGTCAGCCTTGGCATCGACCTTATCGGTGTAATTCCTGTACCCGCGAATATGGCTGCCGCCCGCATGAGCCTTCGACCGACGCTTTATCTGGTCAGGCAGGAAATGAGGGTCGCCGGCAAGGCTCTCTTGGGCGATGCGTTGATCAACGTGATTGCCGGTCACTTAAACGCGACCATTGTTGGTGAGATTGATAACTTCGTTAAGACGGCTCAATCCTCCTTGCCGGATCTGCTGGATAAAGCTGGACAAAAAGGTGAAGAGTTCCTGACGCAGATTGCCAAGGGACTGAACGCTGTTGTCGACGCTGATCTTGATGCGGGTGCTGACCTCAATCGAGCAGAGAAAAGAATGACCGGTGTGGGAGGGCAACTCCTGCACGATCCCGGCAAGGCCATCAGCAATATTTTCGATGCAGCCTGGGACGTCTATAAGGCGGCCGGAAAAGGAGCAGTCAATAGCGCTGCAAAGCATCTGTTGCCTAACGAAGCCAAGAAACTGGTTCACGATCAGACGACCAAACTGGTTGCCATGGGGCCGGAATTACGGGCTCAACTGAAAAAACTAAGCAATCCGAACATGCCGTTTTCTATCGGTGCGCTCCTGATCGTGTTGGCCAAGGCTGTCGAAGCCTGGAATCTGCGTAACAGGCGTGGTGTCGCTGGTCACGTGAAGGTCGGCGGAACGAGCCAGGCCAAGCATCGGGCGGGCGAGGGCAGAACCGAAGTTAGGAAGACTGAAGTACCGGCGAAGAAAAAGCCTAATGCTGAAAAAAATGGTACCTGTCCAGGTACTTGCGACAGCATCAGCTTTGCAATCGGTTCTGAAAGTATTGCTCATACGGATTTCAATCTGGCCGGCCCGTTCCCGATCGAGTGGACGCGTATCTACAGCTCGGATCTGGGTGCTTATGACCTTGGCGACTTGGGTGCACGATGGATCACTTCATTCACAACACGATTCGACCTCATCGACGGTGCCTTGCAGTTCCATGATGCGGATGGCCGCAGCCATGACTTTCCGTTGCCCAAAGTCGACCTGTTTCACTATGACGCCATTGAAAATCTCACTGTTGTCCGGGTAAGTGACGACAAACTGTTGCTCTGCCGTGGTTTTGAACGCAAGGAAACCTACGTACGTCGTGGCCAGCAGTTTTTGCTGGCCGGTGTGGAGTTGCGAAGCGGCGCCGGCATCATGCTGCATTACGAACACCGCCACGGTAATCGGACGATTCTGTCCGACCTGATTACCTATGAGGGGGATCTGAGCAAAGTACATTTGCATCTCGGGACAATGATTGATGAACTAGGACGTTTGACCGGTCTCTGGGAAATTCGTGACGGGGAACCTCTGCGTCAGCTGTGTTCCTATGTTTACGATTCGGCGGGCGATCTGGTACAGGCACAAGATGAAAATGGTGCTGCTTGGCGTTATCAGTATCAACATCACCTGATCACCCGTTACACCGACCGAACTGGCCGGGGTATGAATTTGCAATGGCAAGGCTACGGTGCTGACGCCAAGGCTGTTCGCGAGTGGGCTGACGACGGCAGTTTCGATACGCGTCTGGAATGGGATGAAAACATTCGTCTGGTGTACGTCACTGACGCGCTCGGTCACGAAACCTGGCACTACTTTGACAGCCTTGGTTATACCTACCGCATCCGGCACGCAGATGATCGCTCCGATTGGTTCTTCCGTGATAACGCCAAGAACGTGATCCGTCACGTCCGTGCCGATGGTCGCTCGGATCGCTACAGCTATGACGAACGAAGCAATCTTCTTGAGCATATCCGTACAGATGACACGGTAGTGCACTTTGCCTACGACGATCACGATCAACTGATCAAGATCAGCGATGCTGAGGGGGGCCAGTGGACAAGAGCATATGACGACTCAGGCAATCTTGTTGAGAGCGTCGATCCACTGGGTAACAAGACTGAATACGCTTACAACCCGGCCGGGATGCCAACCGCAGTCAAGGATGCCAACGGCAATGAAAAGAAACTCTCCTATAACACTTCCGGGCAACTGGTGGAGTACGTCGACTGTTCAGGCAAGACCAGTGCCTGGGAGTACAACGAACGTGGGCAAATGGTTTGCTTCACAGATGCCGCCGGCCAGAGCACTGAGTACGAGTACAAAGCCGGGCAACTGATGTTGATCAAGCATCCGGACAAGACCGAAGAGCGTTTTGAGCGCGATGCGGAAGGCCGTTTGCTGACTCATGTTGATGGTCTAGATCGTTGCACGACATGGAAGTACAGCGCGGCAGGATTGATTGCCGAGCGGGTCGATGCGCTGGAGCATGCCGTTCGTTATCGCTGGGACAAGCTAGGACGTCTGGTTGCGCTGGAAAACGAGAATGAGCGGCGCGCCCACTTCAGCTATGACCCGGTCGGCCGCTTGCTGGAAGAAGCAGCTTTTGATGGGCGCTCAACCCGGTACTTGTATGAACCCGAAACTGGTCGACTTGCGAAAATCTACAATGGAGAGCATTGCGTCGAGGTTCGTTTTGACTCAATGAATCGTTTGGTTGAACGTCGAGCCATTTTGGGTGAACAGCAGCAGAGCGAAACTTTCAATTACGACGGCAATAGCAAACTGATCATGGCTTGCAATGCCGACAGCCGCCTGCAGTGGTTTCATGATCCGGCGGGCAACATACTGCGTGAACACCAACATTATCTGGGCCTGGAAAGCCCGATGGTCGCCGTATGGCAGCACGAGTACGATGCACTCAATCAGCGGGTTGCCACCGTTCGCCCCGATGGACACCGTGTCAGCTGGCTGACTTACGGTAGCGGACACTTACTGGGCTTGCGTCTGGACGATCATGAGTTGGCCGGTTTCGAGCGCGATGACTTACATCGCGAAGTCGCCCGTCACCAAGGGAACCGCCTGCTGCAAACGCAGAAATGGGATCCCGCCGGACGACTGCAAGAGCAGATGCTGGAACGTGGTGATGACAAGTCCGTGCTGCTCAAGCGCGACTACAAATACGATGCTGCCGGTCAACTGACGGATATCAATGATGGTCGTCGAGGCCCACTGTCCTATCGCTATGATCCTGTAGGTCGTTTAATCAGTGCCGTCACGCGGCTTGGGGTCGAAACATTTGCTTTCGATCCAGCCGGCAACCTTCTGGATGAAAAAGCCTTTGATATCCGCAGGCCCCTGGATCAGGAGCCCGTGCGCAGCAAACTTCTCAATAACTTGTTGCGTGAGTACACAGGCACGCACTACGAGTACGACGAGCGCGGAAATCAGGTCAAGCGTTGGAGTAATGGCAGTGTGTGCGAGATGCGATGGGATCTGTTCGATCGCCTAGTGCATTTCGAAGATGACCGTCTGGCGGTGGATTATGCCTACGACCCACTCGGTCGCCGCCTGCACAAAAACTCCCGAGCGCACTACAAGCATCGTCCAGAGGCCGGATCTCTGTGGAATCGTAATGAACATGCACGCAAACAACGTGAGTATGGTTGCGGCTTCACGATGTTCGGTTGGGACGGTGACAATCTGGCGTGGGAGAGCAGTCCCGCTCAGCTGGATGGTGATACCGGACGCACTGTTCATTACGTTTTTGAGCCCGGTACATTCAATCCAGTGGTACAGGCGCTAAGTCACGAGCCTATTCGTTTGGTGCCTCAACCCATTTACGGTGATGTTTATACACCGGACGAGGATCCACTGTGGAATCACGCGCCTGTTCCTCAACCGTTTGAGGCGATCGCGTGGTATCAATGCGATCACCTCGGCACGCCACAAGAACTTACCGACCAGCAGGGTGAAATGGTATGGAGCGCGCAGTACAAGGTGTGGGGGCAAGCTATTGAACAACGCTCATCCTCGGCCCAGCAACAAGGGTTGAATAACCCGATCCGCTTCCAAGGGCAGTATCACGATCATGAGACTGGGCTGCATTACAACCGCCATCGGTACTACGACCCTAGCGTCGGTCGCTTCGTGTCTCGTGATCCAATCGGATACGCCGGCGGTATCAACTTCTATCAGTATGTGATCAGCCCGACCCAGTGGGTCGATCCGAATGGACTATGCAGTAGCACGCTCAATCGGGCATTGGGTGGCAAAGCCCATGACAAAATGCAGGCGCATCACCTCATCCCCGAGGAAGTGTGGGGACGGCAAGCCAGCTTCTTCTCGGATATTGGGATGGGTGGAGAACGCGATAAAAAGGAAAACGGTCTGTTGATGCCTGACAGTGCTGATCAGGCCAAGAAAACCAAGCGTGTTTTTTACCATTGTGGGTCGCATGGTAGGGTCTATACGCCAATGGTTGAAAATATGGTTGAAAAAGTTCGTGATGACTATGATTCTGGCGATATCGATAAGGCACAGGCTCGCTCCCAGATTTCAGCAATCCAATCCAGACTAAGAGCGAGTTTGTCTGTGCCTGGAACAAAACAACGTCGAGTTCGATGAATAAGGAGTTGTACGTCATGAATTATTATGTGCTTTCTCAAAAGGAAGACTCTGGCTGCCCTATAGGTATTATCTATGCCGATCTTTTTGATAAGTTTTATCCCAATACAAAGGGCGTTGAGTTTGGGTTTTTCCCATGGTATGCGCAAAAAGGGAAGCCCGGGCCACGTACACCGTTTCCCGAAGGCATGGTTTTGATCTCTAAGGATAAGTACTATGATTTTGATATTCGTAGTGTTTCCCGATTTTTTTATGTAGTAAGTGATGAGTTTTTGGCTGCTTGTAATAGCCTTAATGTGAAAATTGTTGACAGTGTTGCAATTGAGGTCGTTTCCGAGGCGGGCAAGCGTATCTCTTCAAAAAATTACAATGCTGTATTGTTCGATGAGATGGATGTTCGGACAAATTGCGATCCGGCCTCTACGTTTGTCGAAGAAAATGGTAGGCCCATCAGGTTCAAGAAATTAATCCTCCCTGATGATTGGAAGCTAGATGTTTTCAAATACAAGAGACTTGTTTCAGGTAGTGATAGCCTGATCTGCTCTCAGTCGTTCAAGGATTTGGCGACCGATTTCAAGGGTATTGAATTTACCCCTTTGGAAACAGTTGTCTGGTCTGGGATTCGACGAATTTGAAAGGTAAAAATCCGGGTTGCCAATTGGATATAAAAATCAGCCATGTTAAATGTTGATAAAGAAGCTGCCCAATAGACGCTGATGTGGTTTTCTGCACATGAGGCAGCTGATAAAAGTTTGACGTGGGATGTTAAAGGTTGAGGCGACTGAGCCATCAACCATTATCGACGATTGTGAGTGGAATGGAACATTACGTGCTTTCTCAGAAGGAAGAATCTGGTTGCCCGGCTGGCTTCTTGCAGGCAGATCTTTACGATAAATTTTACTCAGATATCAAAGGTGTCGAGTATGGATTTTTTCCGTGGTATGCGGAGAAGATTCATTACAAAACGCACACGCCCTATCCAGAAGGTATGGTGCTTATTTCTAAAGATAAGTTCTATGATTTCGATATACGCAGTGTGGCGCGTTTCTACATAGTCAGTGATGATTTTATGTCTATTTGCAGCGATCTGGACGTAGGTATTACTGACGCGGTGCCCATTCAGGTGGTTTCCAAAGGTGGGGGAACTATTTCATCCAAAAGCTACAATGCCGTACTTTTTGAAGAGCTAGATGCGCGCTCGGAGACCGATCCTGCTTCTACTTTTATAGAAGAGGATGGGTTGGTTTTCAGATTCAAAAAATTAGTGCTGCCTCCAGGGTTCAAGCGTGATCTGTTCAAATTCAAGGGATTGATTTCAGGAAGTAATACGCTTATTTGCTCGCGTGAATTCAAAGAGCTTGCAAGAGATATTAAAGGAGTAAACTTTACGCCTTTGAAAAGCGTGCTTTGGTCGGCTATCAAGCCAATTTGAGTGTGAAAGGTTGACGCAGTTGCAATCATCAGTGAACTCCGGGCGGCTTGCTTACGGACTGCGAGCCTTCGTGAAGGTCAAGCAGCTCGTCATTGCGATCAACCAGCGTGATTCTCAGGCACTGCAATGCGATTTCGGGATTTCTAGCGTAGTGGCTGACGAAATTTACGAAGCCATTGACGATTACTTTGATAGAGGTACAAAGGTATCAATCTGTCCCGAGAGGGAGGTTTTTGAGTCGCGTGGAAAGCAACGGCCGTTTGTTGATGTTTACGAAACAGACGATGGTGCGCTTCGGTTGGAATATGTCCTTTTTGCTGACGGAAAACCCAGCGAAGCGATACTCCATATAGCGGTATCGGAAACAGATTCGCAGCCTTCTCTTTATTACAAGTACATCGGTTCTTGAACTTTATGCTTATTGAAGTATTTGCAGGCACCAGCGACGAAGATCCAGTATTCGAGGAACTCCCGGCTCGTCAGTTGGGTACTGCAACCTATGAGCTGCTGTCCTCACCAGGTCTGGCGCTCAATATGGCCCGAGGAGACGTCATCTCCATCGAGGATAGAAACACTCATGCGGTAGTTCTTGAGCGAGGCGGCAATTTCTGCATCCACATCTACGCCGACTATATCCCTGCTGAGGACATCGCCGGGCTTGAAAGCGATGTCAGATGCGAGCTCGGTGGCACGCTGGATGGTGTGTTTGAGGGCAATCTTTCGTTGGCCGTACCTGCGGGCAATGGGATGGACAAGATCAATGAGTTTTTTGATCGGTTTCGCGATAGAACCGGGATTCAATGGTATTACGCGAACATCTATCAAAATCTGGATGACGATGATGACGAGACGCTGTTGAACTGGTGGCTTGAAGACTGACAATCCCAAGTCCGCAATCGAATGGCATCGGATCGACAAGCAAGGAGTGGCTGTGAGCGAACATGAACGGGTATATCCCAACGCCGCGCAGAAAGCGATCTGCGAAAAATACGGGATGGGAGTGTTTCTACCCGAAGAGATGATTGCTATCGCCATCGAGTCGCTCGGGAAAACACCTGTCTACGGCACCCGAATGGAGCTGCCGGAAGGGGGAGATGTCAGTTGGTTCATTCACTGCGGTGAATATTCAGCAGCGACTGATTTTTACCAGCCGATTCACGTTCATCATGTGAGTGAAATGCTGCCGCTGGTCATTAAGTATCTATGCCTGCCAACAGGCGCAAAATTCATCATCGATACCCAAGGGTACGAAGACGTCTGGATGGCTGAATAACCTGGTCAAAGGAGTGACAACATGAAAGACGCAATTCGCTTGGGCGACTCCACCACACACGGTGGCAAGGTGCTCGAAGCTTTCTCCCGAACCGACCTCAACGGCAAGCCGATTGCTGGGGTCGGTCACAAGGTCAGTTGCCCGTTGTGCAAAGGGGTTTTCCCGATTGCCGAGGGCAGTAGCACCTACACCGTCGATGGCACGCCCATCGCTCTGGACGGCATGAAAACCGCCTGTGGCGCCGCACTTATTGCCAGTGGCCCCAAGGGGGCGGTTGTCAGTTGAATCTCTGAATTTCACGTGGGCTTCATTACTCCAGGACACGGCCTCAGTCGTGTGCCCGATGGCCCGCTTGATCGTAGGGCGGCTAATAACCGCTATACGACATCCAGCGATGCGTATCCATCCGCATGCGAGAGCATGATGTACATCCTTGTCAGAGGGGCGTGCCAATCCGTCCGGCTCTGAGATTCACAAGCATGTCCTGGCTGCGCGTAGGTTTCCTCACTGCGCACAGGGAGCTTTGTTATATTCCTTTGATCTCTAAATGCCATGCAGGCCCTTACAAGGATGTATTGATGCGCATTCTCCTGACTCTCGCCTTAATTGCCGTGCTCTCTGGTTGCGCGGACTCACACCGCTGGTCACCACAACAAAATGGCTCAGCACGTATTACGGCAAGCGAGCGGATCTTTGTCACGACACCTGCTGACGGCCAATACGGTGATAACGTTTACAGCGGCTCTGGTCGTAACACTACGAAGATCATTTACAACGCCACGAGCGCCAAGTCCCGTCTGGTGCGCATTGGCGGTTTGGCTGAAAATTTTGAGGATGCCGCTGCCCAAGCTCAGCGCGCAGATCAAGACATCTTGATCTTCCCAACCATCCTGCACTGGGAGGATCGAGCGACAGAATGGTCGATGATCCCTGACAAAGTAGAAATCAAAGTCGAAGTCATACGGGTTCAAACTGGCGACGTCATTAGCTCTGGGATTATCAAGGGCAGCAGTGGGCTGGCTACTCTAGGAGGGGATCACCCTCAAGACCTGTTACCGGAGCCGATTGCTGAGTTTGTTTCGTCACTGTTTTAAACTGCTGGCAGATACCAGTAAGGCTGTGAGTGAGTTGTTCGGTGTTCAGGCGTGACTGCGACTGGTCGTGATGTCTCATCCTAGCTTATCGATCACCGCATGGCAGGCATTGAGAAATCACTATTGATTTGATGCAGAGCCTGCTTCTCTTAAGCGTGGGTAATCATCGAGCGCAAGGCTAGGCTCACCATCGTCCATCGGCTCGCGCACCGGTTTATGTATCACTCCGGCTTCAGCATCCGCACGCATCTGCTCTAGCTCCTTGTGAAATGCCTTGTCCTGAACTGTTGGCTTGCTGGTGTATGGCTTTCGTTCCGGTTCAGGCTTGGCTGCATAAGTAGTCACCGCGTCAGGGTTGTGCTGCAGTTTTTCTTGAACTTGAGATTCCAGCATCGCACGAAGCGCGTCTTTATCGGGGCGAGTCAGCAATTTGTTACTCCTATCAGGAAACCAGCACCCAGTAATCGACTGAGTCAGTGGCCGGTTGGTGAAAATCAAATCGATCATGTCGATAATTTGGGCTGTAGGTGCAGAGGTGGATCATCAATTTCTTCCAACACGGCGAAAGTGTCAAATTGACAGTTTCTCACCATCCCAACCAGTAGCTCGGTTGTGAGCGGAGCCAGGCTTTTACTTTCTTCATTTGGCTCAGCTCGCAAAGCTCTGGCCTTCCACTGACTAGAAAATCTAGCAACGGCTGTCTGTCCATCTTCGCAGGGAACCACTCGGTGACTTCAACATTGCAGTGGCTGGACTCGCTTAGCCAGGTGAGTCAATATTATTTTAGGTTTGTCAATAGGAGGCCGTTTCACCTATGCGAATGTTTGGCTGAAGTATAGTCTAAGCAGAAATAAAGGAGGGAAAGTATGAGTGTAGTAATTAAGCCCGAGGAACTGAAGGAGCTGAGACTGTCAAAACAGATTTCGATTAAAAGCGCGGCAGAATCGGTAGAAAGGAGTTTTCGTACTTGGCAGGGATATGAGGCGCCCAAGGATTTGGAGTCCCATATATCAATTCCATCTGAAATATTTAATAAATTTCTTCGCGCTCATAGGATGTTTTGGCCGTCCGCAAAGGTTGTAAGTGTGACGGCCTACAAGGGAGGGGTGGGTAAGTCGCCGATTACGATTGCGGTGGCAGCTTCATTCGCGTCAAAGGGCTTCAAAGTTGCCGTCGTAACCAACGATCCGGTGTATCGTAGCTATAGCGAAAGTGAAAAAGCTGGCATGAAGGCTTTGGGGAGGGCTGCAGCTTTGCTCGACTTTTATGATGAGTCTGATGTCATCATGTATGCGGGGGAGACGCAAAGGCTCAAGCAAGCTATAGAAAAAAACCAGCAAGATGCTTCCTATTTAGTTTGCAGGGACGATATAGACACGCTGTCACGAAAGCAGGCCTCTACGATGGAGTTCGACGAATTAAAGAAAAAATATGACGTCTTATTTTTGGATATCAATCGTAACCTCGCTCAAACACTTATAAAATCCGATCTTGTTGCGTTGCTGGTGGATCTGTCTTGCCCATTTGCGTACTCCAGCACTCAGAGCTATTGCAATAAAATGCGCGAATTAAATGGCGGAGTGATGAGTGCGATATACATGTTACTAACCAACCTTTCCCCGGCGCCTAAATTTGTAGGCCTTTGTGAGAGAGAGACTCCTGAAATAGACGAGATGAATGAGCTCCTTGTGTGGCGTTCGGATTTCGGTGCTAGGAATTACAAAAAACTTTTGGAGTTGGACGTACCTTATTTACGTTCAAGGTTTTCGTCGGATTATGAGTATCGAATTGATCGGTATGATGATGAGCAGTCTGCTGTCGAAAATTATTTTTGTTATTTCGATACTGTCATGGATATTGCTCCTCATTCTCTTGCCGCAATCGAGGTTCTGGAGGTAGCTAATGAATTGGAAAGTCTTTTGTGGATGCACCCTGATTGAACTTTGAAACCCTTCATTCAGCGTGCCTAGTTTTAGGTTGTAGTCGTAAACAATGCAGCTCACCTGCTTGAAAAGTGGAAACGATGATTGAAGTTTTTTCCCGTATGCTGGGTTGCTTGGCGGGGAGCGCTGGGGCAGTACCGGAACCCCGCGAAGGCCCTTGGGCATGTAAAGGACAACCCTCGACTCATGCCCCTTTACGTCATTGCTAAGTAGATTTCATTGTCTGGCTCGGTGCTTTGAACTCGCATGATTTTGTTGCCCCCGGTCTACGCAACTTGGCATCCACTAGCAAAGGCATCGCATTGCGACGCTGGTAACGCAATTCTTCGAGGAAGCGATCTTCTTTGACGGCGCCCCCTTCGGCGAAGAACCAACTGACACGATTGGAGTAATAGGCTGCAAGATCGCGCATGGCGCCATAGATCCAGGGCGATGAGTCCATTGTCAGGGCGACGGTGCCGAACTGCGGATAGTTCGGACAGCCGTCGCTGGCCATGCCATCGCTATTGCCGAAGTTTTTGCTGATAAACGCATACACCTCACAGGATGGGGGCGGGGCGCCTTGCCACATAGGACTGTCTTTCGCCCCATTAGGTGTGGTGCACGCATGGCGTACGATTCCCTGACAATTTTTATTACTGCCTTGGCTGCAGGCGTCGCTGATGGATTGCAACTGAACCCGCATCGACTTCGTCCCCAAGGCGGGTTTGATCAAGAACAGGTGAGCGGCGTACTGATCTTTGATGAGATTGGCGGGAAGGTTCTCGCAGTCCGAATTGGCCAGCGCTGTGGAAACGATACAGCCGACCAATACCGGGTGCTCCCAAGCGTAGATGTCGTAACCGGTGAGTTCGTACTTCACGATTTTGCACTGCTTATCCAGACTGCTCAAACCAGGCAACAGCAGGGTCAGTCCTTGGTCTGCGAGTCCATCCTTTAGTCGACAGATGTCAGCCATCCAACCCTCGCGGTCTTGCGCATGGTCGGAAATGATCAGGTTGGAGACGCCTCGGCGCACGAGTGCATAGGCGCCAAGATTCTCTGACATGCCGCCGTCTGACAGGTGAATGAAGGTTGAATGTTTGGCATCGCCCAAGCGCTCGACATGGTAGAGCGGGAAGGGCAAAAGGTAGTGCATTCCATAGATGGTTTGGCTGCTGTTGTTTGGATTAGGAAATGAAAGACCCCAGTCCAGCGCTGCAATTTTTTGTAGGGCATTTAGGACGTTGCGCTCGGGCGGCTCGGTCAGCACCTTCTGCTGGGAATCGAGGAAGGCTGCGGACGACACGACGGCTTTGGCAGGTGTCAGGCCCGCTAAAGTACCTGGCCGATGCCCGTACAGCCCTGAACCGTATTGGTAAGAATTAACCTCGAAGGCGGAAAGGAAAAATTGCTGCTGCTTACCAACGTCGAACACGCTGCGATCCTCCCCAGCGGTAGCGTTGATGATCCATAGTGGCGCGCCCTTTACCTCATAAGCCCTCTGAAGTTGGGTATAACTTAGAGATCTAGCTTGCTCAATATCGCCTTCCAATCGGACGCTGGTGCCGTACATCGTCGTAATGCAGGCGTCGTCTTTTTCATCACAATTAGGTGGGCTGGCACCATAGGTGCGTGCGATGCCTTTGGCGTAAGCGTGCTGCGTGCTTGAGAGATTGATGTTCCAATCAAAGACAATATTGGCTAACGCGTTAAGAACAATCGAGCCGATTTCTAGTGGAACCATTTCCAGCGTTTCATTAGTAAAGCGCTGGTCATCCTCGGTGGTGGTGTAGTCGAAGGCATGGGCGCCAAACATGTTCAGCCCTGTGCTGAAAATGTCCTGGTAGCCCCGTAAGGCATTTTGGACGCGGTAAGGATCTTTGCCTAATTCAGGTCGATTTAACGCAGTCAGGCGCAGGTCATATTGATGTTGGGTATGCTGGCGCTTTTCGTCGGTCTCAAATTGATCATCCCCTGCAATTTTAAGCAGATTCGAATTGTTTTGAGGTGGGCAGGGTAGAGGTTGGCCTACAAGCCAGGGTTCCTCCGATGTTCCGCTGACACCCAAGATTTCCATGTAACGCGAAGGGAAACAATCAAGAAAGAGTGCTTGTTGGAATGCAACAGGGGTTGGCTTATTTTGCTCAAACGTCGGATCGTCGAAAACCAGGCGGGCGTAATACCAGTAGGCGGCGTAGCTGCCACCAGATACCGAGGAAATAACATCCACGTGTTCCATCTGGCCGGACGACACCAGCCCCTTGAGTATACCAATGGAAAACCCCGAAGCCTTGGTGCCACCGCCCGCGAGCGCTAAGCCAAGGTTGGGGGGGTGGCCTGCAACAGGTCGTCGCTCGACACCAAATTCATGATTTAGGTTTTTACTGCTGAAATCCAGATTAGGTGCCTTGGGCGGGGTGCCACAGCCTGTGGTCAACAGGCCGGTGAGCACCAGCCAAGTCCACCACGACGAAACTACTGGAATCTTCATTTCAATCCCCATCCCTGGTTCGATGCTGGCCTATTGTCAGTATTTCCAGCGTAGTAGCTACTTCCATACACCGCTACTGAGTAACGGTTAATCATGTTCGACTGCTTCGTCCGATATGGACATTGGTACGCTGCCGTCGGCAAATCCAAGCGGGTTTGACTCATAGCCCAGTTGGCCTGGCGCGAGGGGGCATTTCTAAGGCTATTTGCATCTCGTCCACATCGTTGGCGCGTAGGGCAAAAGCAGGTCGATTCAACACAGTAGAAAGCGATCGCTTAGTCGCCTTGATCACCGTCTTTCAAGAAGCCCTTGACTTGTTCGAAGGTGATGTGAACGCTGCGAGAGAATGGATGGAGTTGCCGGCTAGGCTCCAGGTTTGAGAGGCAAGGCGCTGCCGCTATCAAGGCCATAATTCATAGGCAGTGCCCTGAGGCCAGTTCCTGCAAGCGGAGCGCGCGGGCGAGCAGGATGAAAGCTCTCCAGGGCCGAGATCCGCATCGCGGGGGGTGTGGGGGCAGTTTACGACAGCCATCCGCCGTAGGCGGCACGCCAATCTAGAAAACCTGCGCGCACTCGGCGATGACTTGGGCCTTGAAAGACTTGGAGTAGGAACGGCGTTCTTGTGGCATGGGCGTCCGCTTAAAGGCTAAAAATGGTGTCCACTTAAAATACGCGGACACCATCGCCCTTAATGCTGGAGTTCGGAAGGTGTGTTGGCTGGACGCTTACTAGCGAGGGGCATTTACTACTTGATCTCGGCCTGCCAGCGCTCTGGCGCTACCGATGCGCCAGAGCATGAATCGCAGTTATACTGTTCCGACTAACCCTTCAGCTCTGGCAGCTTCTTTATAGCTATTGTTTAGCCTCTTTAGCCGCCTTTGCATCTTTTGCATCTTTCTTAGCCTTTGCGAATGTTTGCGCTGAGCTAAGGAAAGTATCGATGTAGTCCATTCCGTTGGGGAGGCCCGAGGGCTCAGCTGTTGCAGTGGCACCACAGGAGGCGCCCGCAGTCACAGTGCCCTTGGGTGGAAATGCAAGAGTCTGAACGAAGTTTGAGTCAGCTACCATAACCGTCGATTCCGCGACTTTATCAAAACCATTACTGGTTTTAAAATACAACTGAATATCAACTTGTCTGCAGGCCGAATACAAAAATGATCCGGATTTGTAGATTGAGTCATTTTTTATGGGTTGAGGAAATGAATCCAACGGGATACGACCAATGTTAATTTTTGCCATATAATCTTTCGCTTCATTGAATGTAATATTTGCCATACAGCGAGATGGGGCACCATCGCAAGCCTCCAATAAAGGTTGGATCGCTATTCCGTCTGGAAGTTTTGCCGAAGAGATTTCCGTGGCGGAAACTAAAAATGGAAGAGCCTTACCTGCAGCACCTATCGTTTTTTCCATCAATGACATGCGTTTGTCCTCAGTGGTCAAAGCGATGCTTTTAATAAGCGGCGTATCCCCCCGATAAGCAGGAACTCCAAGCGTTTCCACCCCCCAATTTTCCCAAGCCGATGTGCCTGAAACATAATACCGGTTGCCGCTAGTCTCTGGAACAGGTACTGATACGATATCAATGCCTTCGACAACAAAAGAGGGCGCAGGGCCTTTTTTTAAACTGAACTTGATAACTGACTCTGAAAAGCTAAATTTCGTTAAACCTGTTTCATCCGGCCCCTTGATTTGACCATACTTCACCAAAGGCGATGCGCAGCCGCTTAGTAAAATAGCTGCGCAGAGTAAACTTAAACTTGTTCCTGAGGAAATATTCATGGCGCATCCTTCTTGTCGATTAATGTTGCTGTTTGATTTGTTAAGCTAAGTTTCGTCGAATGTATAATAGCTAGGTATGAAGTCCAACACGTCTGCCCAATCAATGACTCTAGGCTCATTTTCTCCTTGCACTTTAAAAGTGAAGCGTATATTCGCAGGTTTGCAGTCCTGCGGTTCTTGCTTGACATACCCGTCTGCTCCCTTAAGCAGGATATGTAATCCATCTTTAGGTACATCTTGATTTCGATAAATCTTACTTATTTGTTGGACTTCAATAGAAGTCGTTCCGCAATGCATTCTAGTAATAGGCTCTCTTGGGAGCCGACCGAAGAGAAGCTGACCTGGTGATGATTTTAATTCAAGAACATCTTGATAGACGCTCAAGGCTTTGATGATATTAAGTTTTCCACCCCATGCCACTTTTTCTTCGAGGTAAGCAGAGCGGTCAAGGCTGGAAATTATTCTGGCCTTTACTTTTCGCGCTTGACTTATGCCTTCGAAATACAGTAAGCCCGCAGTAAATGAAACACTTGGAGCTGCTTCTGAAGTTCCACTGAAAGTGATAGATCCGCCGTCAACGTTATTGGACTCCACGCGACATCCGGGCGCGGCCAAGTCAACATTCTTTCGCCCGTAAGCGGAAAAAGGAGCAAGCCTTCCATTCTGTTGGCTCGCTGCGACTATAATAAAATGGTCTGGCGCAAGACTGTCAGTATTAACGCCGCCGTAACTATATGGGAATACATCACTAATGAAATCGGTGTTGCGTTTGGTGTTTCCGGCAGACGCGATAACTAATAGGTTTTCCTTTTTTTGAATGGCGTCTGCTAATCCGTTGATTTGTACGTTGGAAGTAAAACTGACATTAAGTATGTTTGCACTTTCACGGGATGCATAGTTTGCAGCATTTATAATTCCGCCTGATGGAGTTGTCGCTGAGTATGTTAAGGGTTGCACTGAAGCCAGCCTGATGTCTAACATTGCAGCGATTAAAAGCTTAATACGTTTTGAGAAAAAAATTGTCTCGCTGTTAGTTAGGTTTACGCCCCCTCGGGCTATCCCAGCTATATGAGTGCCATGGCCATACCGGTTGTATTCTTTAATCTCTGTGGGCTCCAGTTTTTGATTGTAAACATTAATCCCATAGTTTCGATTTGCACCTGAATCATAACCTGAAGGCGATTTCGTACGGAAAGCCAACCTTGGAAATGCCGGCGTGTCGAAGCCCGATAATCCGGTGTCTGCTATCACGACTATTGCGGTACCGCTTATAACTGTTTCACCAGCTTGAATAGCAAGATCACGCGATATGTTATTTGATTCAAGTAGCTTGATAAGCTCATTTCTGGGATACGGTAGATTTGCTTCGTTTTCGGCGCATTGATCTTCTGGCGCTGAGCTTGTTTCTGCAGCAGCTATTAACTCCTCCGATGACGATAATATGCCAGGACGATCAGAGCTGGGGGAGTCATTCCGAAGACTGATCGAAAGCCGATCTTTTTGCTGTATGAATTCATCTAGAGAACTCTCTTTCACCAAATAATTTGCTGAAATAGGCACGTTGGGCAGCATAAGCTCCTGTCCAGGTTTAATGATGCAACGATCGAACACGCTTGGCGGTGATCTATCAATAAAGGGATTAAAAGTTTCTTCACAACTTATCTTTTTCTTGTTGGCGTTTATTATTTTGGAGAGCGTTTCACTTCCCGCTGACCCAAAATACTTGTTTGCTATAATTGCTAAGCTATCTCCTTTTTCTACTAAAACTATCTTTTGTGGAGCTACAATGAAACACGCTGGGAGAAATATGGTGGTGTCTTTGGTAAGGTTTTCTAAAGAAGTGCCGGGATTTGCCTCCTGAAATATAGGCAAATAGTCTTTGTTTACTACTCCGCAACGATCTCGTATTAAGTTTATCGGGTTTTCCCCTTTTCGCATCTGAACTGGGGTTGCTTTTGCTATTTCGGCAAGTATTCTTGTCGATTCTGACGAATTTGTGCGAGCGGGAGCGACTGTTATGGTTGGTAAGCTAATTTTAAACTCGTCGGCATGTCCTCTGCCTAGCATTAAGAAAATAATTATCAGTCCGATGAGTTTTTTGATGAAGCTATTCATGGCGGCATTTTCTAGCTGTAAGTGTAATGCCGCATATAATCCAACCCTTGGTGTTTAAATCTTGAAAAAACGATTCGACATCTGTTGGTATCAGCGATAAAAGTGAGGTCATTCCGTCACTCCAGAGTTGAGAATTCAAGCCGATTAAGACTCGATTCGCAACATCATCATTGGATACGACAAATGCTGGCCCACCGCTGTCTCCGAAGCAGACAGAGGCACCTCCCCCCAGTACTCCATAGTTTCCCTCAGCTTTGGAGTAGTAGGTCACTATGCCTGTGGAGAAATCTTGTTCGCTTTGGTTGACGAATTGCCTACACCCATAACCAGTTAGAAGTACTCTCGTGCCTGGTATAAGTTTGTCGTACTTTCTGTTCAAAGTTTCATAAGGCCCGGCGCTAATGTCTTCACCTAAACTGCACAGGGCATAGTCAGCGGTGGGGTCGGTCGGATACGATGGGGCAATCTTGCACTGTGCTATCAAATCGACTTTACTGGGCCGTTTTAGCGTTATTTGCTGATCTTTTGGAACACAGTGTGCCGCTGTCATGACTGTGCGCGGCCCAACAGCGAAAGCGGTACACCAAGAACCATTCTTTTTTGAGAGAAAAATCGATTTCCACTTGGAAGGATCGGCTGGCGCGACGCCATTGATAATTTCCCCATGAGCGTCGTTCGCCCCAAGCCACATAACGAACTCTTGGGGCGTTTCAGTTTTTGAAAGGTCAGCCAACGTGTTCCCACACATCAGTAAAAGCAACAGCCCTAATAACCATCGTTGAAATAATATTTCTAATTTTGCGGAAGGTCTTTCCTTGCATGCTGAGTAACGTGATGAGAAGGTGTTCAATAGCGTCTACTCCTCTAAACCACATCGTCAAGTAGTATGAAGTTTCCAAACTTGAAAAAATTTGGTGTTTAAGAGTTTTATCTCGAATAATGGGTGCCTGTATCGTAATTGCTATGACTGTTGAGACGACTGGGCATGAATGGATGCAGTGTTTCGTACAGTTACTGTCAATAAAGATCATTCTTGCGGCTTGTCAAGTATCTGTTTAAAAGATGTCCAGAGGAGCTATTTATTTGTAAGGTTTATTCAGAAATAGCCATCGGCTATATAGATTATGTCGAATCGATAAAGGCTGCGATCAATGGAATGGCCTGTTGCTTAAGCGTACGGATCATGCCTATTGAGCAACTTCTGTCATGATTGGATGATTGAAAACCCTTGAGGTGGGTATGGACTCATCAACCAAAAATATAATCCAGTCGAGTCTGTTCGATCAGGTATTTGGGCAACGATTGGACTGCCATCACGCAGCGCTAGACTTCATGAGCTTGTTCACCAGGTCTCCCTTTTGTGTTTTACAAACGGCTCGCAGGGACTCTCGACATGACGGTGAATCAGCTGCGTCAGCACTTGCGCATGTCGCCTGCAACGTTGGCGCGGAGGACGAAGGGGGGCGGTTGAGCATCGCAGAGAGAGCGATCAGATTTGCGCGCTTGTTGGCGTTCTAAATGCCACTCTTGAGCTCTTCGAAGGTGATTTTAATGCTTCAACGTGTCTGAGCAGGGCTTCGGCATTGTTTGTGTTGAGATCAAAAACAATCATGTTAAGTCTTGGGCTTGGAGGGGGGAGCTGGAACTAGCAGGCAAATCCGTGACTGAGTTTTTCAAGTTCAGCCTTTACGAGTTTGTATCCTGCTTCAGTGTGAGCGAGCTCCAATGGTGTGCTACCTCCGAGACCGGTTTTCGGTTGGTTCAGCCAACTGTCGGCTTTCTCTTTGTTGCCAAAAACAAGCTCGGCTTGGTGCTGAACCAACTCGACGTAATTCATTTTCTGGTTCTCGGGAGACTCACCGGCGTTCGTTCGGTATCAGTTGGCGGTCGACGTCGATGCTGGGGCCTTGGCGCAATATTCTCGAAACACCTTGATGCCGCGCGTGATATTTCGCACAGGCTTAATCATGTACCTGTACGCGACGAATAGATTCAGCGCGATCCAGCCCATTTGATAACTCGTCCCATGGAAACCTCCATGATGCGTACTGGCTTGCCAAAAGCCATAGGCTACGAAGATTGTAAAAATTGCGACCATCAACGGAAAGATGCTTAGCCGACCCATCGACACTGCAATGAAGGGAATGGTAACGACTGAACGAACCGGCTCTCCCTCAATCTGGATGGCCCAAATTCTGGCGACCTTGTCTTTGCCTAGCTGAGATGTCACTCGAACCCGATCACCCGCCTTTACATGAGCATCTAGCACATCTGGGATTTCGAGGGTTTCGAGCTTCTTGCCGTCAATTTTCCAGTAGTGATAGCTGATCATGTTGCCGCCGAAGCCTCGCGATTTTTCGTCGAGCCGGCCATCTGTGATTTGCATTTCCTTCATCTTGAGTCCCTGTCCGTGCGCTTAGAGTGATGGCAAAAGGATATTTCTGCCAAATACTAAGGAATACTTAGTATATCGTCAAAGCGAATCTAAGACTCTCTTGTCTTTTGCGGCAAGAGAAATGACGACGTTCAGCAGACGTTTAAAAGAGGCACGCAAAGCAAGGGGTTTTTCTCAAGAGCGCTTGGGGATAGAAGCAGGAATCGAACCCGCCTCTGCATCAGCTCGGATGAATCAATATGAGAAAGGTGTTCACCAGCCAGGGGAGGGCATCGTGCAGCAGATTGCTGCTGTCCTGAATCTGCCAGTGTCGTATTTCTATTGTGAGGATGACGAGACGGCTCATTTGCTGCAGTGCTTTCATTTGTTGAAAGAGCAGGATCGCAAGGATGTGATTGATCTGGTGGAGCGGTTGGCTCTTAGCAGTTGAACGCGTTCGGAGCTATCAGTATCGAAAACAAATTTGGCTGCAGGTACTCAATCTCACTCGCGCGCTAAATCGGCATTCGCATCAAAGCGCACATCGGCTGCCGCCGGCGGAGCTGACGCGCTAAGCATCTTGACTTTAGGAATTTTCTCTCCTGGTGGTAGGCTTCCTAATTTCGGAGCACTCCGAGTGCCCCTAGCTAGAGAAGCCGGGCCCGGCGTACAGGAGCTTTATCTTCAGTGGACGTAAATACTAATCCTCGCTTTAACCCAACTGCGCGTTTGGAGGCAGTTGACCCTCGCATATCTAAAGGCTTCATGCTGAGGCTGTTCGACAAGCTTCTGGATCGCTGGGGAATTCAGCAGGCGTCAGCCTTGCGCGTTGGCCATAAGTTCGGTCACGATGAAGGATACTTGCTGGGCTATAACAATGGCCACAAGAAGGGGCTCGAAGACGGCAAACTGATCGTTGAACTGCAACCCGGGCCAATTCCAATAGCGGGGGAGCCCGGGGTAAAGCCGCCAACATTTTTCAAGAATTGGACATTCCAGATTACGCCTGAGTTGGAAGGCGAGATCCGGGCTGATTTTGCCCGGTTGTTGAAGGATAAGCCGTCCGAAGATCAGTGGAAGATGATCCTGTCTAAAACGCCGACAACATCCGTGGTAGCTGGTGCTGGAAGCGGCAAGTCAACGACCATGGTGCTACGTCTTCTCGTCCTCTACCATTACCTCGGTATTCATCTTGAAAGCCTTACTGTCATTACCTTCACCAAAGAATCCAAACTGGATTTCGCCGGCAAGGTGCGCAAGGTCTTCAAACAGTGGGGCTACGACATCTCGAAGGAAGAGTCCCTCGACATCGTGCGTACCTTCCACTCTCGAATATTGTCTTTCACGCGCAGTATTCCTGGTTTGGAGAAAGCGCAGGCCTTCGAATTCCTGGACTTAAAAAACGACGAGGAAGAAAAGGCCGGCTCCATGTTCCAGGTGAAGCTCAAACCTGAGCAGCTCAGTCTGATGAACGAGTGCTATCAGGATTTGTACGACAGCGACCCAATTTTCAAAGACCTTATTGCCGAGCTAGCACGCCGAGCCATCTACTTGGAGCGCTTGGACGCGCAGAGCGCTGATGCGAAGGCGCGACAGGACAAGGTCGCGCAGATGGAACAAATCGACGACGCGTTGTGTTTCAGACTGGAGGGGCTGTGGAAGTCAGCTGGTCGCTGGCCGATAGCGGGGGTGGTTCCGACACGCGAAAAGATCACTCTGCTCGGTCAGACGTTCCACTCTAACGGTTCCATTCCCCAGTTGGGTGCCTACGTCATTCTCGGTGTGGATAAGGACGAACCTCGCGACTTGAAGATTGAGCCTGACCGCTGGCCTTACCTCACCTTGGATGTCGCCGATAAGCGCATCCTGTTTCAGGCTTTTTGTTCGAAGCCTGTGATCTTCCTGAACAGCTACACCGATGCCGGCGCATCTGTCGATGCGATCATGAACCTGGCAAATGCCTGTCCTAAATTCCGGTACAAGATAACCGGTGAGATTTCATCCCAGTACATCCTGGAAGCGTTTTACTCGGCGGCTTCCTTTATCGAGAACTTGGGATTAGATGTGATTCCGGCGATCAAGGCCATGGAGCTTATGGAGGATGACCCTGACCGGGCATTCTTTAAAGCCCTTGGCCGCTACTGGGTGGCACTGGATGAAAAGCTTAGGGTGATGAGCCCCCCAGTGCTGACCTTCAACAAGATGTTTTCAATGTTCAGCGAAAGAGGCGCGAAAAACCTGCAGGTGGTGCCCGATGGCGTCCTACAGCCAATGTCGACATTACTTATCGACGAGTTCCAAGACGTTGGCGCGAATACCATCTCCTGGGTCAGGGCGACTTTTGCCGAGATCGAACGAAGGAGTTTGCCGGTTCAAACAGATGGGCCTCCAGCTTACGCTTCGCTGATGGCCGTGGGGGATGACTGGCAAAGCATCTATGGATGGCGAGGCAGCTCACCCCAGTTCTTCATGGACTTCGACAACCACTTTTTGGCGCCTCCGTCGACACGTGTATTTATGCAGGAAAACCATCGCTCTCATCAATGGGTCATCGATGCGGCAGAGGCCATTGTGAAGCGAACGGGAGGCTTCAATAACAAGCAGGGCAAAGCGGCCAACCCTCGGGTAATCGGCAACAAGGTTCCCGTCCAGATGCGCGATTTGAGCTACATCCACCTGTGCGAAACTGCGCAAGCGCATTACGAAGCAGGTCGCTCAATCCTGGTTCTCTATCGGGTTGGACGTACCAAAGAGGTCGTTGAGAAGAACTTGGCAGGCCTCATCAATCAGGCGAAGAAGGACGACAGAGAGGATGACCTGAAGCTACTGACGTACCATGCTTCGAAGGGCCTTCAGGCTGATGCTGTGTTCTTGCTGGGCGACTGTGAGATGACCACGTCCTCGCCGTTCAAGAACGACATTTTCAGGCAGGCTAAGATGGGCGGTGCCGACCCCTGCGGCTTCGATACCTCTCAGCGTAGCGAGGCCTTGCGCACTGCTTACGTGGCCATCACCCGAGCGGTGACCTACTGCTACTGGTACGTTGATCGCAAGGAAGGCAAAGTCCGTGCGTACGAAAAAGCAAGCCGGCACGTGGACAAGTCCTTGGACTGCTGGGATGTCGTTCCGTCGCCAACGGCCCTGACGAAAAATGTATACGGGAAGAAATCCGTCGGCCAGCGCGTCGGCTCTAGGCGGTTCCGGTAGATAGAGCTTGGCTCCAACGGTAGCTATCGTTATACCCGACGGTGCGATGTTTGTGGCCTAAGCGGATTCTTGTTGAAGAATTGTACCTACAGATCAAGTGCAGTGCAGCGGGGGGAAGTCTGCACTTTGTAGTCATCGAGGGGCGGCCCACGGTTCACGATCCGAGCCGGCCATGTGGGAGTTTTCCCACTGTAGTTGGGAGGGGCGAGGTTGGCTGTTTCACTGCCTTGTACTGATCTACGTCGATGGCTACTTGCAGGGCAAGCCTTCCGTGACTAGCTATCACTGGATGTGATCCAAGGTGTGAAGGGGCATGTCGGCGAAAATCTTCGAAAAACAATCAAATTTGCTCTTAAGTTTCTCCAGTCGGTTTGGATTTATTCAATTGTTAAAAGGTTTAAAGTAGTCCTTGAAATTTTGGATCCATCGTCCATGCTGATAGTACTTCAACAGGTCAAGGAGTATGTGATGTCGTCTACAGCAATCAAGATCGAAGAGTCGACTCAGTCGACAATTCGCAACAGCTTGGCAAAGGTGCAGAGCACCAATCCGGCAATCCAACGCCTGCGTTCGCGCGTGTTGACTGAATCGGATGCCAGTCAAGTCATCACCAGTTATGATCGTTTGCATCACCGCCATAACCGTTCGTGAGTCGTCTGCATGGACGCCGCTAAGTTTTCGTCGTTTCTGGTAAAAGTGGCATCGCGATGTAACCTTGATTGCGATTACTGCTATGTCTACCACCACGCGGATCAGAGTTGGCGCTCCATGCCCAAACTTCTCTCCGTTGAACATCGCGAGGCATTTGCCCGACAACTCGCGGAGTACGTACTTCAGACTAATCTGAAGCGCTGTGCAGTCATTTTCCATGGTGGTGAGCCCTTGTTGGCAGGTGCTCAAGCACTAGCGGATTTTGCGCAACTTCTGCGTGAGGCCTGTACCATTTCTGTTGATGTCAGCCTGCAGACGAATGGTCTGTTGTTGACTGACGAGGCACTGGGCATCCTTGAGAAAGCTGACATCGGTGTGTCGCTCAGTCTCGATGGCCCCAAGTCTGCTAACGACAAACATCGTCTGACCCGAAAGGGGCGTTCGAGTTTTGATCAGACGGAGCAGGCACTCAAGCGTCTGCAGCAGTATCCGTCGATCTTCGCGGGTGTCATTGCTGTGGTGGACGCTTCGATAAGCGCAAATGAGCTGTTTGAATATTTTGATCAATTCAGCATCCCGCGTTTGGATTTCCTGTTACCCGACGCCCACTGGCTTCGCCCACCTCCAGGACGCAACCAAGACCCAGGTCTGTACGAGAATTGGCTTGTCAATGCATTTGATGTCTGGTTCGACCAATATGCGCACATCCCACTGAGAACCTTTGAGGCTCTGCTCGATGTCTGTGCAGGGCTGCCCTCAGGTACTGATGCATTTGGCTTTGGTGACGTGAGCTTGTTGTCGATTGAGACTGACGGCAGCTATCACGATCTGGACGTTTTGAAAGTTACCCAGGATGGAGCGACCAAGCTCGGAGGAACAGTGTCAGATACGCCCATTGCTGAGGTGGCTCTTTCACCTTCCATCGAGCAGCATCGGCGTTATTTGCGCAAGGATGGTCTGTCAGCCACTTGCCAGTCATGTGCAATCGTAGAAATCTGTGGCGGCGGCTCACTTCCTCATCGCTTCGATGAGAATGGCTTTAGTAATCCAACGGTGTACTGCAACGAAATGAAGCGGTTGGTCTCGCACATCAACAATCGTCTGAAGGAGCATCTTTCTTCCGATTTGCTTGAGGAGCCCACACTGTCGCTTCCTGACTCATTCGACTTGACCCGTTTCGAACTGGCCGAGACCTCCCGACCTCACTTGGATTGGCTGTGTTGCGGTGCCCGAGAGGAGGCGGTTAAGCGTCTGCACGAGGCGTTGAGTTTGTTCGCGCAGGACAATCGAGCCACGCAGCTTAAATCAATGGATGGTGCCACCTTTGAGTCTGTGGCAGTTCATCCAGGTGCTGTCGCATGGTCGAGTGCGGTAGTGGCTCAGAACCGAGGGCACACCTTATTGGCAGTGGACGGTCAGCCCGTTGCAGTTAGCCCGGTCTATCTGGATCTGTTGCTTGCACTGGCTGGTGAGAAAAAGGATGGTGCTGACCTTGATGTTGGTCGTGATGACCGATGGCTGAGGGCTCCATTCGGAGACGCTATTTTCTTCGAAGGCGATGAGCTTGTGGATGCCGGGCAAGAACTTGTTGAGTGTGCCATGGCGATCGTTAAAGCTTGGCGTCCAGAGCTCGCGGCCGAGATATTGGCAGCATGCAGTGCTGTTCAATTTGTTCGTGATCCCACCGCAGATCCAAAAAAAATCGTATCGTTCAGTGACAACTCCGTTCCTGGCGCACTCTACGTGTCGATTTCTCAAGGTGAGGGATTGATTGATCCGTACGATTTGGCGGACTCATTGATCCATGAGTATCGTCACCAAAAACTCTATCTCCTGGAGCGATACGCGCCGACTGTCGAGTGTACATCTGCCCAAGTAGTGTCTCCTTGGAGAGAGGACTTGCGACCGCCCTCTGGGCTGCTCCATGCAGTCTTCGTTTTTGTAGAGCTCAGGCGTTTCTGGATTTATGTGCGTGACCACGGGCCAGTGAACCTCAGCTCGCGCGCGATAAACCAAATAGAAGACACCGATCTGCACCTGAAGCAGGCATTCGCCACGCTGAAGGAGTGTCCATTGACGCAGGTCGGGCTGAGCCTTGTTGACATATTGAACCGTGCCGCCCAGGAAGGGACAGAGTCCTATGAGTCCGCCGATCACCATTCCACTGTCCCGACTGTCGCTTGACCCACAACAAAGACATGCTCAGCTTCGGGACTATTTCTGCGATAAAGATGCAATAGCCAGTCAGGCCGGCGACCTCTGGAGTTTGGCGTTGGGATGGTCGGATGATCCGTATCGCTACATCGACCCTCTGCTCAACGATGGCCTTGCGTGGTGGGGTGGTGATTTGCGTTGTCAAGATATGGCTGCCGCTCGTAAACGCAGGGGGCGGGTGCTGCTGTCGTTGAATGATACATGGACACTGGAAAGCTGGAGCGAGTGGTTGGCCAGGCATCCGCAGCATTCCGAAGTTACCGTGCTTCATGTCGATGACCATAAAGATCTAGGTGCGCCTCGACTCTTTGAACATGCTGACGGTTGGATCGATCCAATCGAAAAACAGGTCGTCAATTTGCGTCAGCCCAGCACGGTAACGAGAGCGATCATGAGCGGCGCTTTGGGAATGGGTAGTTTTTTGACGCCCTTTCTTCACTACGCGCCTGCAACAGATGTGCGGCATCTTTGCCAAGGCCCCAAATGCATCGGTACACACGATTCGATGATTAATCTGGAACTGCTGGCAGATACGTTGCTGAGTCCCGGTGAGAATCGTCCTGCGGTTTCGCTTATTCCTGTTGAGAACGGAGTGGGGCGCGGGCGTTATCGATTCACTGATGATCTCGACGCTTGGCTTGAGGGGCTAGAAGGGAGTGAAGCAGCCATCTTGCTTCACATTGACATGGACTACTTCTGCAATAGGTATGACGGCGACAGTGATTCGGTTGAGCATCCATGTCCTTTGAACTGCCCGTTACCGGATGTGTTGAATCGTATTGATGAGTTAGCCCAGGCATTGCAACGGCACAGCCTGGTGGATCGTCTTGCAG
Organism: Pseudomonas sp. B21-015; assembly: GCF_024749285.1. NCBI lineage: Bacteria > Pseudomonadati > Pseudomonadota > Gammaproteobacteria > Pseudomonadales > Pseudomonadaceae > Pseudomonas > Pseudomonas sp. B21-015. The sequence goes on along the minus strand of NZ_CP087196.1, from coordinate 3,319,766 downwards.
ATATCGTGATTGCGTTTTCTCCAGGTTTCTTCCCTGCGGAGTTCTGGGCTCAAAGTTGCGATCGGCTACTTCTCGGCTTGGGAGAGTCGCCATGGCTCGATCGTTGAGCGGCACAAAAGCGAAAGTAGCCAAGCGGCAGACGCTTAACCCTCCTGCAGGAAAAGCCAAATCAAAGTTGGGCCCTGTTTGCGCAGACGATATCGAGTTAGTCAAAAGCCCGGGTTCTCGTGAGCGAGGAGGTGGGCCAGGAGGAGAGGCTTGGATCATATTGGTCAATGGTAGGAGGGCAGGTGCCGCTTACATCAATATTGTCGATGATTCTATCCGTGGCAAACACGCGTCTTTTCACGTATTTCTGAACAGGCCCAGTCAGGGGCGTCAGATCGGTCGCATTGCCTACCAGCGCTGCTGTGGACTCAGTCAACACGATGTCGTTTATGCGCATATGCGCAAATCCAATACGGCATCTCGCAAGGCGGCTGAGCACGCTGGTTTTGTCGATGCGACAGGGCCTGATGACTCTCAGCTTGTGTTGATATGGCGTAGGCCGATCGCCGAAAGAATCGAGAAGGCTGTGGTCGGCTCTGACGGCGTTAACCACTCACGATGAATCCCCATCGCAATGCCCTGACGTCATTCGTCACAGGATTGGTCAGTCCAAGGATCAGGCAGGCGGCATAATTGAGAACCCTATGAGTTCGATCGAGTTGGATTTTGACGAAAAGAATGAAGACGTGCTCGTTTGGAATGGTCAGGTGGTCATGTCGCGTACCGAAGAGGAGTACTTCAAGGCCTTGTTTTTTCGACTTGCCTACCTCAATCCTGCGACCGTGCTGGAAATTGGTTTCGGGCTAGGCATCTCGGCCAGTCTCATACAGGAGCATATGAAGCCTACCCAGCACGATATTGTTGAGATCGAAAAGGCCGTCTACCAAGACCTGGAGCGTTTTGCTGAGGCAAATCCGTCTGTGCATCCCCACTGTGGAGATTGGAAGCAGCTCACCATTGATCAACGGTACGACTTCATATTTTGTGATCCGTTTGATTACTCTCCAAATAAGCAGGGAGCTGAAGAGGAGCGCAGTGATACGGCGAGGCGGATGAAGCGTCTTCTGAATCCCGGCGGCGTTCTGTGTCATCCGCACTTTGGCGATGGCGACGTACCTGATCTGCCGGGTTTCACAACGGTCATCGTCGAGCGCCTAAAGGTGCCGCCTATAAGAATGGCCGATGAAACGTCTTGCGACGATGTGGCCATAGTTTTTCATCAGCCAGAAGATTTTCGGACTGAAGCTTAATGGGGTAAGCGAAGGGCGCCCAAGACGTTGTCTTTCGACGTGACGTATTCACGTTGCATTAGCGTCCGCTGTCGGTAGTCGACGGCAATCGGCAGAGCCTGATCTATTGCGATCAGGCTCTGCCGACTGCATTAATTGTGTCGTGCTAAACCAGCTTGTTGGTAATGTTCGTCTGGAGGAGGGGGCGAGTACTCGTCTATCCGGGCGATGACTCAGCTATTAGAGGGTTCGAACCAGAAGCCAGTTCTCTTGTTCGCCCGCGCCCGAGGCGATGCCTGCCTGCTTGACCAGCTCCATCGTGATTTCCCAGCCCGTGGGTATCCCGGCAGAACGAGAAACCCCAGATCCAAGCAGCACTGCATATACACCCTTGTTCTCATACATGGAAAATGCAAGCTAGGTCATGGACGCTGATCAAAAGCCCTCTTTTTTTCACAACAGCGGTTTCGCTCGCTGAGAGGGCAAGGAAAAGGAGGTGGTTGCAGTGACACGACACGTCAGCCAGACGCGGTATGATCGCTATGCTTCTACGATAAGGGGCGCGCAGGCATTTACTGGGGGATTTCTATGAAGGTGTTCGTCAGTTCCGTTGTACGCGATTTTGAGCAATATCGTGCTGCTGCCAAAAAAGCAGTTTCACTGCTTGGCCATACTCCAGTGATGTGCGAGGGCTTTGGCGCAAGACCTTATTCCTCCCAAGAGGCATGCATGACGGAGGTCGATCAGGCGGATGTCGTGGTGCTCATCCTTGGGGCAGAATTCGGATATCAAACCAGCAGCGGGGAATCGGTGACCCAGCAGGAGTTCCGTCGAGCAAAAGCTGCTGGTAAGCCAATTCTGGCATTTCTGCAAGAGCTGCCAGTTGAGGGGAAGCAGCAAGATTTTCGCTGGGAAGTATCCGACTACGTTGAAGGCCTGTTCCGTGTGACCTTTACCAATGAGCAGGAGCTGTCGGACGGCATTGTCCGTGCGCTCAGCCAGATGGCTGTCAACCGTGAAGCCATTTCTGAGCAAGACTTCGTTCGTGAGCTTCAGCAGCGACCAAACAACAGTCGGTGGGGTTTCCAGAGTGATGAAACGCGCCTGGAGCTCGCTTTCCTGCCGCAGCCTAAGCTGGCAGGTAGTCTGCGCGCGGCCCATATGCAGCACGAGGCGTTTTTCTTGAAGCTTTGCCAGGCAGGATTGAGTGGCCTCAAGGCAGGCTACGATGATTTTGACAACGCTGATTTGACGGGGCTGGATACCAAAGGTCTTGTGTGGAGACATCATGATAGTGGAATGAGTTGGTTGTCGATCTCCCTGACCAACCCATCATCGACCGGCAATTCCTTCGCCTCGTACTACATTTCTCCATCTCGTGTTAGGGCGGCGGCACTTGCAGCATTTGAGCTGCTAAGCGAGGGGAAAGGTGGATGGCTCCAACTCGGACTGTATGGCGTGGCCTATAAAGTGTTTGCTGAACCTCCGGTGGGGTCGGTCACCAGCATGTCGATGCCACACCGCTCAGAGCAGAACTTGGAAGCGCGCCAATTGATGATTCCCGCCTCTGCGGGCGCTTACAGCCGCTGGCTCGATGACGTGATGTTCCGCTTTGCGAGAAAGCTATCAATGTAGCCTTGTTCGATGCCTGTCTTGTGAGCCCTCGCTTTGATAGCGGTCTCATTGGGATCAGGGCAATGACAGGCCTCGCAGCCGTTCGTTGTAAGACCTGTCATTGAGTCAGCGTTGGCTACTATTCGGCTGCCGGCTGCTTAATCTTCGGCATCTGGGCGGAAGAATGTACTCCCTTTGGTTTCAATCTCTTCAAGCTGGAAGTAGCGGTTGCCGATCTTGAGGGCTGGGAACGCCTGGCACACTGCATAGGGCGTACTGTACTGTGTATTTATGCCTTGAACGTTGAAAACGACTTGGCCCGCTTGATAGCCATAATTTTGCTCCTCGCAAAGGTTGTGTAGCGCCCCTGAAAGCTCTCCATTCGCTTCGGCGATCTCAACCACAATCTGTTGCAGTGTTGCGATTGTAGAATCGGCAACCTCTGTGGTGAATTTGCGCTCTCGATGACCTCCAAATCCAAAGCCCGACGCATTTGCAGATCCAATTCGGTTCAGCGTGATGTGGGCTAGGGTGACGAGTTCCATAGTAATGTCCTTGAGCTGTGAGAAGGGGCCCTATTTCGTAGCAGAATTATGTGTGAGCTGCCAGGAGTCATCCAGGCACCAGCGTTCGTTCAAACCATTATGTCGGAGCGTTTCCCTCGAATGATCAGCCCCTCCTGTCTGACGAGTTCGGCATTACTGGAAGGTTGAACGAAGCTCCCAGGCGGTGGTACCGCTCACTCCACCTACCAGCGCATTACTTCTCCAAGTGTGAATTACATCAGCCTGAACACTCCAGCCTGACCTATGTTTGCTTGGCCCATAGAAAGGGCTCAGTAGGCATTGTTTGGCTGAGTGAGGTGTCGAGTGACGTAGCTCACAAACTCGCCGTGAGGGCTTCGGCGCTCGTCCCACCTGTTTTTTGTACATTTTGGCCGTGACCGGAAATCAGCCGTGGTCAGGACGAGCCGCTGTTTTGCCCTCGAAATACCAACGAAAAATACGCAACGCTCCTCGGCAAGCTTCCCCCAGAACGTCTGGGTCTCGACGCCGACGACGATCACAGAATGAAACTCCAACCCTTTGCTTTTATGCATGGTGAGAAACCGCACTGCCGCATCGTCCGAGAGGCGTGCCAACGCTTTTGGTAGCTCAGGCTTGACGGCTAAGTGAGCTTTGATGCGGTCTCGGGTCTCCCGGACAACCTCTACCAAGCGTTGCTTCGAGTGGTAATCTGCTGAGAGTGCAGTCAGGGCTGAGGATCCCAGTTTTTTGAGAAGCTCAGATGTCAGCTCCCACCAAGCGCAGTACGGGGTTTCTGAATGGCGGGCTTTCTTGATTTGCCTGGCATGTGCGCGATAGGTTTCTTCGAATATCCGATGAGCACTGCTCCGGCTGTCGTCGTCCTCAAAGGGAGCGAATTGCTCCATCAACCTTGACCAGGCTTGCGCATCGCCTTCGCCGTAAAGGCAGGTCAGATAGTCGATCACAAGGCGTGCCGCAGGCTCTTTGAGAAAGTCCTGAAGATCGTGATCGTTTCGAAACGGGATGCCCTTGAGCGAGAGCTGCTCCATCAGCGATTCGCCATATTCTTCGATCTGACGAGGCATCAAAATTGCGATTTCACTAGGCGGGACTCTCTCGACCGTGATCCAGTGGTGGACGAGGTTTGCCAGGGCTTGAGCTTCTTCAGTGGAGTTCTGAAAATGGCCGGCCAAAATTTCCCCACCGTTGCCTTCAATGAGCTCATCCGGCATCACGGCAGATGCATCGATTTCCCGGATGACATCGTTCTGCATACGTAGCAGGCTTGGCTGTGATCGGAAATTTCGGAAAAGCCTTAATGGACGCGCTCCGAAGTCATCAGCGTAGGTTTTGAAGATGCCCTCCAGCGCTCCCGCCCACCCCATAATCATTTGTTTTGTATCACCGACTGCTGTCAGAATGGCCGGTGTGTCGAGGAACAGCAGCTTGATCAGCTCGTACTGCTCTGCTGTGCAATCCTGAAACTCGTCGAGGAACACGTGCGAATACGTCTTTCGTATCGCATTGCGCGCGATCTTGCTTTCTTTCACGATCCGAATGGCAAACGGCAGTAGATGCTTGAACGTAATTTGATTGCCCGCGATGTACTCTGAGCCGATTTCGTAGTCCTGACTCAGCGCCTCGTCGACTAAGACAGGACGAAAGCGGTCAATGATTCGCTTGGCAAAACCATGGAACGTGACGCTGTCAAAGCGTGAAGCGTAGTCCCAGCCACAGCGAAGCTGTATCCTCTGTTTGAGGTTTCTGCTTGCATCCGTTTTGAACGAAACCGCAAGGATTCGCTTCGGATAGCGGCAGCTATTTGTACGAAGTAGAAAATCTGCGCGTTGAGCAAGCACCTCGGTTTTTCCGGCGCCAGGCCCAGCAGTCAACACTACAGATTTGTCTCTCTCCCGAATAACCTCCCAGGCGTTTCGCTCCAGCCGGATGCCCGCCGAGGGCACCCACTGCTCGGGTTTGATCATTCCGGCGACTCCTCAAGTCTTGCAATGACTTTGTCCGCCAATCGGTTCAGTGAGGCAGGCAACCCAGCAAGGAGCTCCTCGTCGGTAAGCCTCCCTAGAGCGTCCAGGTGCGCCGCAGGCTTGCTGCTCAATTTGAAGAGTTTGTGGTAAGCGGCGAACCAGTTTTGTTCTGCTTCGCTGTACTGACCAGGATTGAAGTGGCTGTCTCCAAGGACTGACACGTAGTTTTTCGGACTGGCAGGAATTGCCTCGGCTTCGAACGCCTCCGGGAAGGCGCACAGCATCGCGAAATCGAGATCCAGAGGGGCAGAGAAGAAGACGTTCCGCTTTTCGAGCTCGGAAAAAAGATTTAGGTTCGCTTCGCCGGTTTTGAAATTGTGGTGTGTTCGTACCGGTGCCTTGGGATCATCCCATTCATGGCGCGCCCAATGGCTAGGCAGGCTGTGCTCGGGTGCAAACTTGTCAAGCTGATTCCTTACATATCCCACGCGCCCCCAGCCGCCCTGATGGCGGCCTACATCCAGATCCAGAAGCGTAATGTACGGGGTGCCGATCTCCGAAAGCAGTCGCCAGAAATGGTTTACATGGCGACCACCTAGCGGAGCGATAGCAACGGCGAACTCATCGACCGGCGCGCCCTTAGCCTGGAGGATCCTGGGAAGCACGATTTCCTCGCTATCTCCTTCTCCGAGCACAACCAAGCGCGCGAAGTACACCTCTGGAAAGGCTTGTACGGCCTCCCTGACAAACTTGTAGGCGTCGCTACGCTTCGGGGGCAACCGGATTTTTGTGACTTGGGTACACCGGTCTTCATTCAGTCGAAGGTACCGGATATGCTCAGGCTCTACCCGCCGCAGCATGGAAGGTGCCTGGGTTGCGATCAAAGCTTGTGCGTCAACACCTACCGAGGATTTGAGTGAGTTGACGATTCGCCCCAAGTAGTGCGGTGACAAGCTGTTCTCTGGTTCTTCCACCGCCAAAATTGTAAACGCCGGTGGCTTCAGCTTATGGGGATCGAAGGAGGTGTTTACTCCTGATCTCACCTCCCGTCCGACTGCGAGAGTGGATAGAACCAGGGAGAGGTAGAGCATGGACTTTTGACCGTCACTCAGGCGAACGAAGTCCACCTGGTTTTCTCCGTGTCCCGGACTGAAGGATACGGACAAGTGCCTGAGCAGCGCTTCTATCTCTGAGTTTTCGAACGTCAGGCGAGGCGAGGCGAAAAAGTTACCTTTGTGCAAACGCTGCCAGGCAGTGCTAAGGCTTGAACTTAACGCTTGTACCGACTCGTTTTCAGTCAGGCATTCGGTGATTTGCTCGGTAAGCTCCCTCACCGTTTCTCGATCATCGCTCCAGTTGGCGGCGCGCAGGAGTCGGCCAAGAAGAGCAGTTGCACCGTAGGCAACATGGTCGGATGGATCGCGCCGTGCAGGAAGGTAGTGGAGGTGGATAGTGTCCCGATGCCGCTTAGGTACTGTCGATGTTGCGGTGGGGTTATCTTCCTCATCGACTTTTGTGACGAAGAGGAACCGTTCTTCAATTTCCCCATCCTCGTACATCGTTGCTTCTAGGCGAAAACGTAATCGTGGGACTTCACCCACTGAACGCAAAGCCATTTGGTTGAAGAATGGAGGGACGGTGTCGTCGTCATCATCATTCTGTGTTTCTTCGAATGTGAAGTCCGCCTCCAGCCAAAGCTCTCGCTGCTCCGGTGGCTCTTTTTCCCCGACGGGGACATGGAAGTCTGAACGTCGGATTCGCCTTAAATTGGGTTCAAACGCAAACATCCGGCAGAGCGCCTGCAGGGCAGCAGTCTTACCAGAGCCATTGGGGCCCAAAAGGTACGTCACGTCCTCGAAAGAGATCTCCATCATGGCCGGGCCAAAGGACTGAAAATTGCTCACTTGCAGACTGCACAGCTTCATAACTCAGCTTCCGTTCTGGTTTATTTTTGAATTCACCTCAACGGAGACTGAACGGGCGCAGCGGATAAACTCCAGGGGCCGATTCGCTTGGTTAGGAGGTGTCGCCCAGCAGATGGAGCATACGTCAGGTGTGAGCAAATAGACTATCGGGTGCCAACATTTGGTGGCCATAGCAAAAGGGGGCTTCAGTGTCGATTGTATGGAGAAGGATGGTTGGTTTCGGATTGTCTAAATGCAAGTCGTCGTTGGCGTACCCGGCATTGATGAAGCTCAGCAAATCATCGGGTATTGGTTTGCGTAGAGGTTGGTTGCCGCGATGGTTGCCATGCGGGGATTTGTTGCGGCAAGACATAGCTCAACAGGAAGCGCCTTGTCCTGAAAGCATCGTTCTAGGTTCAGCGCTTCTTCTTGTCCGTTTTTTGTTTTTTGGAAAACTCAGCTGCTGCACCGCTATCAATAAAGTCGAACGCAAAATTTTGAGCGTCCAGCACATTGGCGAATCTCTTTCGTCCAGATACATGATTGATGATCAGTTTGTAGTTTTGTTGATCTGGCACGATCGCGACAGTGAGCCCGTTGTGTTTGGTGTTCAAGAAGTCGCTGCCACCAGTCCATTTTGTCGATGACATGAATCGCCTGTAACGCCCAAGACGTCGCCTCCCTTCAGCGGCCTCTCTTGTCCCTGTGAGATTGTCGCAGCAATGCGTTCCAACCCCCATCTGCTCCCAGTGCTCGTGTTGTATGTAGTGCACATAGCGAATGGCATTGTCGCAAAGTTCGCAGTTGCCGCTCAGATCGCCAAGATCTTCTTCGCCGACGTACTCCCACCCTGTATCCGGTCGTATTTCGCCATGGTGTTTTGCATGGCAACCTCGACACAACGTTTCGCAATCAGACGTTTCGTACTCCCAGGGTTTGCGGTTGCTGATGTAGCGTTTATGGTGAACCTGCAGGACAACTTCGTCCCTTGAACGCCCGCACTCCACACATCTCCCGTCATCGAGGATGATGATCCGTTCTCTGTATGCTGACCAGAGTTTGTGTGCGTAGAGATTAGCCATGGCGTACCTCCAGTCCTTGGATGACGTCGAGTTGGGCTCGATGCGATTTTGCCAGTGGATTTGGTGGCCATAGAGCTCAATCCCCTCATTTCTGCACTGGATTGAGGAGTCGATACGAGCAGTCTTTTTAGTCGGCTAGTGGAGGCCCGTAGATATGTATCAAGGCAGCGAGCGCCATGGTGCTGGCCACGATCGCCATAAATAGAGGCGTTTGAGCCGCCTGAGGCCCCTCTGCCAATCCAAAGCCGAAAACGCCAATCAGAACTGTCAACGCAGCAGCAATTTTACCCATGTGCGATCTCCAGATTGATAGTGGCTTAATAGGGGGGGTGTGCCACTACGTGCTTTCAGAGTAACTGAGCTGGATTGAGTTTTCACGCCTCGGATGCAACAAAATCCGTCAGCAAACCACTCCTCCTTGGTCAGGCTGGCAATCAGGTGGGGGACAGGATTTCCTAGAACATTCGGCTGAGGAACGGCGGGGTAGTTTCCTAAGATAGGTAATCTAGGGGAGAGGAGGGTATTGCTAGGTGGTGATCCGGGAGAGTTTTACATCTGTAGATTATCGCGAGATGTCACGACTTTGAGTCATGGCGAGACTTGGGAGAGCAACGCTCATTCGGACTCTCAACCTACTCGTAAGGCAACTCCCCGAATCACCCAATCATCAGATCACCATCCAGCACCTCAAAAGGTAGCTCAACGAAATTGAGTGATGGCGCAGAGTGCTCGCATTTTTGTAACCAGTCCCCTTGGAGCTTTTGACCGGTTGAGCGGTCTACAAAGCAGACCGTTAGAAAAGTGCCCAAGAAGCTCCCCAGCAAATGTTTCACATCCCGCATTTTTTTTGCAAGCCTATTAGGGTGCAGTCGCAAAACGGCTACATAAGCATTCTTCAAAGTTGAGCAATATGGCAGTTATATATTTTGAGTACGACCAGGCGGCAAGGCGCGCCCAGTGCTTTACATTCGAGAGTTGATCAGCTCATCTGTCAGCCGTCGGACTTCCCCGGCAGCATGTGAGTGCGGGGCTACATCTATGAGCGAATGGAAATAGCAGTATCCATCCAAAAAATCTCGACTTTCATTGTAAAGCTCAATGGCGATCTTGTGAGATGCCGTCATTTCAGTTGTCAGCATCGGCAAATCCAGCGCATGAATAATTTGATGAAGGCGCTCACGGCGAAGGTAATGTTCGCGCTTGGCTTGCTGAAGGTCTTCACGAATCTCATCGCTCAAACCGGGCAGGTCGCCTACGAATTCTTGCAGTTCTCTGCTGACCCCACCCACATCGCAGTTGGTAATCAGCCCGAAATAAGCCGGCGCTGCCTTGCGGCACTTGATCGCTCTCAAAGCTGCGAGAAACGCCTCGGCGCTCTGAATTGAGTAGTAGCAGTTGCTGTCCAAAACAATCGCCACCAAGTCGGCGTGTCTGCGTATCAGTTCGGTCTTCACGTTGATATCCAGAAAAACGTAGTCGTACCGAATGATCAAGTCGCTGAGCCGTTCGGTGGCTAGAGCCTTGCGTTCAACCGCATTGATAAGATGGCCATAGAGAAATCTGCCCATCTGCTGTTCTCCAATGGGCAGGTGGGTGACGTTGTCGCGGATCTCTTTTTTCATTTTTTTGAGATCCGCCTGCGAGGTTATAAGGTCGAGTTCATCATAGAAGTCAATTTTGCTGACTTGGGTTCCAGGGGCTGGCCCTCGACCGTCGTTGCACATCCCTCGAAATACGCCGTCGTCTGTGACAACCGCGACCTTGAAGTTTTGCTCCGCTAACTGTGCCGCAACGTTGATCGTGATGGGGGATTTGCCAACGCCGCCTTTGTAGCTAGCAATCGACAATACCCTCCCGAGTGGTTTGTCATCCGCTCGCGCCTTGAACTCTTGAGGCATCTCGATTCCAGAGCGTTGAAAAAAGCTCCATAGCGCTTTTTCGGATGGCTGGCGGTCATACGTTGCCCCCTTCAAGGTTTCCCAGGAACGCCAGGTACGCTCATCTACAAATGCTCGCTTCGCCGCTAGCGCGACACTGATCTTTGCTGACTCACGAAGCTTTCTCAGTAATATGCGAAGCTCGTCTTTCATTGCTCTTCTCCGACCCTAGCCTGGTGCAGGAAGACTAGCCAATGCAGCCAGACGAAAAAACTAGGAGCATTGCTCATGGCCCAGGTACTACGTTAATCGCGTTTGTCAGAGTAGGGGACGGGGGAGTGGGTGCCGGGGAGAAGCAAATTCAATTCACGGTTCAGCCGCAGCTAAAGGGGAGTGCAAACGGCTCTACCATCGCTATCGGTGAAAGTTTCGATCGAAACAGCATTACCTATTCCGACCAGATCTCCAGCAACGGATACAACGAGGCGTTGTCGGTCGAGGTTGACGATCAGGCCATCTATTTCAAGACGCTGATGGGGGGGGGCGCTATTCAGGGCGCGCGAACAAACTGAGCCAAGAGGGGGCTGCTGAATTCTTTTGGGAGCAACTCTTGGAGCGCCTGCAACGGTAGAAGCGGGGGCGCAGTGATTAACGCTATGGTTGTCGGGCCGGGATGTTTTATGCGCCCGGCCAACCCATTTCGCGGAAAGCGCCGATTTCCATCTGCGTCATCAGCTCTGCATTTCACTCACCCTCAACGTCGGCAGCCCATCCATACTCGGAGGAGCGTTGCCGTCGGGTCAGACAAGCTACAAAGCAAATGCTCGCCTGTTAGCCTTCGGCGCTCCATCTTCGAAGAACTCAACCGATGCAACCTGATTGATGCGATCGACCATGATGAACGCCCCCAGCATGTATCCACAGACGTGCTCGGGATGAGTGACACCGTCATATGACCAGACATCGTCAAAGCTCTTTTTGGTGAGAGCCATAAGCCGTAGCCTATCCGAGTGTATCTGTTCAGCAGTTTTGTCGGGCTTGGCCATTTCAATGGCGATCAGATTATCTCGTCCTTTCTCTCCACGACTGTGCACGATGAGATCGCAGGTGACGTTGATCACCTCCGTATTGTCCAATAGGACAGTCTTGATCTGCCCACCTTGCTTTCTGTTGTACTCAGGATCTGCGCAGTAACCTTCAAGGCTGTAGGAGGGAAGCAAATTTTCGAACTGCATTGCGAGCCGACCGCAGAGATTTCTTTCGGCAGTATTGTCTCTGATGCTAGCTGCGTCTTTGATCAGGAAGCGGGTGAATGCCTCTTCAAAAAGCTCGTACATCGTGCTCCGTGAAATTTCCATTCAGCAAACTCCAGTCCATTGTCAGAAATGTTGGTGGTTACGATACGCCGCTAAGCGCGAATGCTTGCGCTCGCTCACTGGTTTGGTGGCTCGTGAGTTGGTTGGATCAGCGCGCTGAGTACGTGGCTGTTTCCGACTGCTGTGATCGTTGCAATTTTCGTCTGGATGTTCGCTGACCAAGCGTCTTGGGATAAAGCGAAATCTAACGCAGTGGACGCGGCTACTGCTGCAATCACTAAAATCCAATTTCCGTCGACTCCAGATTCTGCTTCACTGCCAGTTGGCCGATAAATAGCTCCGTTGCCCCAGGGTAGAAACCTTTGAGAAAAAGCGCTGCTCGTTCTGGGCAAGAATGGTCTGCGCAGGATGCTAGGTCAGTGGGCATCGCCCTCCACGGTACATTGGGTAAAAGGCAGGTACAAGCAAGCACCTGCCTTTGTGGGAGGGCATTCACTTTGGCGATTGCCAAGGCTCTATCTGCCCAAGACCTTAGGCTCGTGCATTGATCCAATCCCAGACGCTCTTATCAAGCCAACCTTGACGTTCTCCATTGTTCACTTTGGTGATGAAGATGCGATCGTTGTTGTCGAGTTTAAGCTTAAGATCATCATTGACCTGCTCTGGAGTGGCATTACTATCAATCCACCGCACAGTTTCCAGTCCCGAGTCTTTGACGTTTGGGTAACGCTCCAAATGCGCGATGAACGCTCGACGAGCTTGATCGTAGTTGCCGCGTTCCTTGTTGAGATTCCATGTAACCATATAGACAGACATCGATACCTCCTTGTTTAGCCGGGAATGGCGCATCCGAGGTTAGGTGATGGCGTAGCAATAGTCCATACGATTGTAACGGGGCTGGTATCAGCAGCATCTTTATGGCAAATATTGGTTATCCGTTTTCGCGGGATAGAGTGCCATTAAAGCAGGTGAGACTTCTGTCGGGTTTATTTGAATAGAACCATCCCTGTAAAACCCTTCCAATGGCCTCCTTGGCATTTTTGGTTAATAAAATGCAAAAGAAGAGGCATTGACCCTGGTAATGCGCACTCCCTATGCTGGAATAAAACGGGATTTTCCATGAAAACTGTACTCACCCCAATTTCATATCTAGCCGAAGTGCAATCACCAGCTCATCCAAGCAATCACCAGTCCTGTTGGGATTTGTTGAACGACTGCTGGCATCCGAGTCGCCCCTCCTGGGATAAACACAGGCGTCGTTACTTTCCTGATCTTGGAGTGAGGGAAGAGTTTCTCGACGAGGACATCCTTAAAATTTGGACGGTTGTCTCTCATGAAAGGTCGCAAAAGGAGCTCATGGGCCTTATTAGAGCCGGCATGAAAAAATGCAAATATTACGGTAGGTTTCGTTTTCCAGCCGCCCAAATAACAGATTATAAAGGCAGAACACGATTGCCTAGAAAAGCCTTGAACGCTCTTCGCTACACGCTTGGATGGCCTATTCAGATCGATGGAGATAGAACACTTAGAAAAAATATCATTATCCCACGCGTGCTTTGGTACGCCCTGACGTATGAAGCCCTAGCCTTATGGGTTGAAAATGACGATGTTCCTCAGCACTTGGCAGAGCTTTGTTTGCAAAATGATCTGGGGTTGTGATGACTCGATCGAGTTTATTGAACCGCTATGCAATGTCTCAACATTAATCCAGGTTCATCGGAGTTGTTGATTTTAGCAATTGATGTGAGGTGCTATGTCATACCGGGCACAGAACAATATAGACAAGCACGCCGTACTCTTCAGCTTATACAATATTCCTATTGCCACCACTGACGGCTATGCTTTCGCTAAAGATAGCAAGCTCTTAATATAAATTGTGCATGGTTGAACGGTTTAGTGTGAAGGGCCTTAAGTCTATTAGTCGCGGGCAGCCAAAGTAGACATGGGTGACATGTATGCTCAGCGCAGCACAGAATGACCGGCAGCATAGAAGAGCTTCAAGCAAGCACTGAAGCGCCATTCGTCATGGGGCCCCAGATACCCTGACTACGGTCTACGGCCCGTAATCGTTTTCAATCTTCTTGTTCGGCTTCGAAGATGTGGAATGAACCCGGTTTTTTCGATGATTTGGGCTGCTGTGACGTTCTTCCCAATACTCGCGTGCCGTGGCAGCGCCTGAGTTGAGCGTCTTCATGATTTCATAAAACCTTTCCTTGTCGCCACTTTTGACCCACTCTGCGTAACCCACCTGATCGAGATGTTTTTCAAGCTCGTCTAGTTCATTGCTTTGGCGAATGAGTTCACGCACTTCGCTGGCTGTTTCTCTGATTTCTTCTATATATTTAGAAGCGGTATCAGCAGCCGATTTTTTCGCAATAACTCGTTTCTTCGAGTCCGAAGAGATGACGGTGCCGCCTGGCATGCGGAGTTTTATTTCCATTTGTTTTGGCCCTGCACGTAATTTGCAATTCCAACGTCGTTAGCATAATCATGCACGGCGCGTTGAGCCTTTGTCAAAAAGTCAAGGAACTTTTCGTACGCGTCACGGCTATCTCGAATTGGCATATCACAATCAATTTTGATGATACATGGACGGATTTTGTCCCGTGATCCTCGGATGATCTGTTCACCATACCGGTTAGCGATGCACACCTTGTCTTTGGGGTATGACGGAATGCAGACCATCCAGTTCATCGCAGGCCAAGCATTTTCCATCATCGGCTCATCGTGTGGTTCGCCAGTCGCATACGCCTCTTTTTGGCTCCAGGCGTTTCCGGCGTAGGAACCCCTCAAAGGAACGGTTGCGTACCGATCAGGATCGCCGGAGTCATAACCATGGTCGAAGACAAAGGTGATGTCCGAGGTGGAGTAGCCAATCTGAGCGCCCAATGCGACCCTCAATCTATAGCGTGGGACTTTCCTGGCGAAATTGCGTCCCTCTTCGTTGAGGATCTGCTCAAGGATAGCGTGGATGTCCTTCGCTCCCTTGCTCAACGTGTTCGGAGCGTGAATGAGCTCGTTACCGACGTCTTTCAAAGCTTTGACCTTGGCCTTATCTACCTCAGCATAGACGTCCTCGGCAGACACATCGAAATCCAGGAGATCCAGTGTGGTCGGAAGCGCAACGGTCGCCATTGAGCCAGCTGCCCGGGTATGGATCTCTCCTGATCCATTGACCACGGTATTAGCGATGGATAGCAGCCAATGCATTTTATCCTTCGGAGCAGGACTTTCAAGGCTGAATGCCACGGTGGTGGCGTCGGCTTGCTTAAGTCTTTCTTCATCGAATGCCCAGGCCGGTAGGTTCGATACGAGTCCGCCATCGAGGAATTTCCCATAGACCTTCTCAACGCCGGTCGGCGTATGACGAAAGAAGTTGAATTTCCAGTGCCTGAAAATGATGGGAAGGCAGATCGAGGCCGCCACCGCATCTGCTACTGTCACCCGAGGCGTGCGACCGTGCGAAAAGTACTCAAGTCTCTCGGAGCTTTTGTTTGTAGCAATAATTTTTAGGGGGATGCAGCCAGCATTGTGCATATCCCGAAACGTGATGTTCTTGTTTTTGTGGGTTTTGCCGTTTTCCTTGAGTTTGAAGGCGATCGCAGCGTCGATGAAATCCCGGACTTTGTGCACCGTCGTAAGGCCGACCAGTGCCCAGATGACGAAGCCGATTACACCAACCCCGGTGGCTACCAGAGGCCAAAACGGCATGGGCCACGTTTCAAAAAAGCCCCAGGAGACCAAGGCTGCGATGAGGATTCGCCAGGCCCAGTTGTCGGTCGTTGCTAGTTCTGAGTCGTCAGGGCAAGGCGAAAAGATCTTCAGCGCTTTGCCGAGTAGCACGGCAGACTTGATCGTAAACCAACCCAGGCGGGTAAATAGATGTGTCGGTTTCGAATAATTCAGCTGGCCTTTTTCTTTGCCGAAGAGTTTGCCTGTAAAAAAGTGCTTTTTGCCGTCAGGGTCGACTAGATCCTTGGAATTGAAACCAGCAGCGATCAGCGCGGCGACCATTGATCCTGCGGAGGTGCCCGATACTGCCCGGATGTCGAAATTGAGCTCTTCCAGTGCAGCGATGCCGCCAATATGGACGATGCCCTTGGCGCCGCCGCCCTGAAGCGCTAAGAACACAGGCGATTTGGGCAGCTGCTCGTGAGCACCTACCCTTTCGAACAGCTCGTCGTTTGCGCCGCCCGAAGTGAAGGGGGCTTCGCGCTTTTCAACAGCATCTTCCATTGAGCTTGTCATGTTGGACTTATCAGGTCTGGTTGATAGATGGGGGCCCATTCACTGCCCTGCACATGAATTTCCTAGGGCATGCGCGCAGAACGCGCAGAGCTCGAAGGTTGATCCAGGTGGAGGTTGCAAGCCGCTTACGTGACGTTGGTAACGTTCGAGCGGTCTAGTGGAGTGTTTTGGCAGGGGGCGGATACTATCACGGAATGGCTGTTTGCCATTATGTAGCGCCGTCGCGTACGGCGTGCTCCATCACCAAGCCGGGCCGCAGCCCTACACCGAGCCCTACTCAGGGATGGCGCAAGAAGAGTTGCCCGCTTCCCAAGCATGAGCGCACGATTGAGCGCCCATGCCAAATCTCGGGTGGCAGGGAGGGGGCGGTCGCCCTAGATTCCAAACCCAGAAGCAAGGTCAGGCTTGAGGCGTCGTATGGGAAGCCGTTTTGGCGGACTCGGCCTGATCAGCTTTGGCCTGCCCGCTACGCGTTTTATCAATACCCCAAACCGCCTTCGCGACCTCCTCAATTTTCGCCACAAACTTGTCGACGTTGAAGCCGGCTATGAAGGCCAGTGCGAAAAATCCAATTTCGCTTGCTCCTGCGTTCGCGGTCGACTCCAGTACCAACAAGCCTGCTTTCAAGAAGAGGTAGCTTACCGCGCCGGCGATTGTGCTCGTGATGGGGCGAATGAAGTACCAGACGTGCCAGTCCGGATCCCAGCGCTTGTAAACGCACTTGTTGAGGTAAATAGCGCGGAAGCAGTACAGGGCTCCACCAACGTAGGCGATCGCGCCGCACATCAAAGGCACTCTCAGCGGCCTATAGGGTTCAGAAAGCCAACCCAGAGCCATCGCACCTATGGAGTAGGTAGCGAAAACCAGGAGCGCTAACAGATACAGGATGATGAGGATCGTCAGATCACTCTTTGGCTTGGCTGCAGTTACTTCACTCATCTACTGCTGACTCCTTGTGAGCATTCTCTATCCGAAGCATCACGATTTGCTGATGCTCACTGACCGGATCGCCTGGCTTCTCATTTAGGTTCAGTCGACGGTTCAGGTAATACAACTGTGCCTTGCGGGCTCTAAGCCGAGCTTCACCATTCACCATCTGGTAATCGTGCTCGATCGCCTTTCGCTTTTGAGGCGGGTAGCTCGGATTCGGCCCGATGACCACATCAATGACGGTCTCCCATTCAACGTCCTCTGGCACTTCCGAAGGTGGGGCGAACGAAGCTTTCAGGGCATTGATGCGACCTAGAACGAAATCCTTGAAGAGCCCTGACTTGAAGCAGAAGGCGCGGATGTGCCAACGGAAGCCGTCATGGGCAAACGATGTGGGGAGGATCGTCCGAAAGGCGGGCTCATCGAAATTGGTCATTGATCGATAGTCGACGTCCACGGCCTCGCCTACCTGAAGTGCCCTAATCAGCTTGATCAAGATCTGCTGATCAACCTGCCTCGTGGGGGAGGGCAAGCTTGCAACTGGGGGCGCCCAACCTATGAAGCTATCCGTGGGGGCAATATTGCCAATGCCGCGCTGCAGTAACTCATTCAGATACTGCCCTGGATCCGGGTTGGTCAGAACGGGTTTGAAGTCAGGGCCTGCCACGTACGCTTTCAGCGTTCGGTCATAGGCCATGTTTTCAGGGGCGAGCTCCTGATAAGTCGCGAAATCCAGTGACGCTTGGGGAACAGAAATCCCAAAAAAGCTGGTCAGGTCTGAGCGATTGAGTTTTCGCTCCCACAGCAGCCGAAAGTCGATGAATTCAAGGCGGCGCTCCTGGCCCCAGCGTCCGGTACGAGTAGCGGTAACAGTCATTTGAAATCAGCCTGGTCGGTAATGGGTATAAAAAATATTCGCATAGTATATAGACGGGTTGAGTTTCTATACGTATCTTATCGTATCTGTAGCGTTTCTCAAAGATGGCGCAATGCCCGGGGAGGGATATATATGGCTGCCAAGGTGACGTTTTTCCAAGTAGGTACCGGTGACATGACGTTGATTCGGCTGGCCGATACGTCTGTCACCACCATTCTGATTGACTCGCGGATCCGCCAAGCAGCGGACAACCCGGACGATGACACTCCTGACGTGGGCAGGGCATTGCGGGAGCGGCTGCAGTGGGATGCCAAAGATCGCCCATTCGTCAACGCCTTCCTCCTGAGTCACCCTGACCAAGACCATTGCGCTGGTCTGAGACAACACTTCTGGCTTGGCGATCCTGCGGATTACCCCGACGACGGCAAGAATCGTTGGGAGAGACGGATTTTGATTCGTGAAATGTGGTCGTCGCCTCTGGTATTCCGTCGGAGTTCGAAGAACCACATCCTCTGTGACGACGCGAAAGCTTTCGATAAGGAAGCGCGGCGGCGAGTAACCTACTGGCGTACCTACCTGAACGCAGGTGATGGGAACCGAATTCGCATCATGGGCGAAGACAACCAAGGGAAGACTGACGACCTTGGCCCAATCCTGGTGAAAGCCGGGCAGACTTTCAGCCAGGTTGCGGGTGAAAACCTTTCGCAGTATTTCACCTCGCATCTGCTTGCACCGGCACCGCACGAAGATGATGCGGATCTTGAAGAAAAGCTAACGAAAAACGAATCGAGCGTGATCATGAACATTCAGATCTCGCCGTATGCTTACTCGCAAACCAAAACCAAATTCCTTGTCGGCGGTGACGCTGAGGTATTGATCTGGGAGCGGATGTGGAGTCATTACGAGTCCACGCCCGAGGTGCTTGAATATGATCTGCTCCTGGCACCGCACCACTGCTCCTGGCACACGCTTTCGTGGGACAGCTGGTCGGGCAAGGGTCAGAACGCCAAGGTTAGTTGGGATGCCCGTCAAGCCCTGAGCCAGGCGCGCAATGGCGCAACGATCGTTTCCAGCAGTGTTGAGATTCTCGACGATGATTGCGACCCGCCCTGCATCCGGGCGAAGCGGGAGTATCAGGGCATCCTGGAAGAAGTAGATGGTTGGTTCTCTTGCACGGGGGATCTCGGTGAGAAAGCTTGCATGGACTTCGAGGTTCGGTCGGATGGTAAGGTCAAACTGCTGGCCGTTGCTGCTGCGCTTGCCGGTGCGGTACCGAGTTCCGTGGCGGCGTCGATTCCGCCACGCGCGGGCAAATGCAGATGATCGATTACTACGAACTCGGTGAGGCGTGGGCCGGGTCAGGGGAGGATCACCTCTATCCCCAGACCCAGGCACTGCTAAAAGCCTTACGGGCTTGTCCCTACACTGATGTTCGAGAAATCAGGAAGGACAAGACAGGGACGAAAATCAGCGAATACATCGTCATCGATGCCGGGGACGGTACAGTGGATTCGGGCAATCTTGCCGGAATCAGGCGACGCGAGCGATTGGCGGTTGGTGTAAACCCCGCCTACCGCGTGCCAGTGCTGGTCTACACGCTGCGCAAAGACTTCCCTGTGCTGTCGCACCAGCATCCGCCGTCCCCAGGCGGGGCTAGGGTGCTGTGCCTGTACGACAGCAATTGGTCGACGGTCGAGCGAACCTGGACGCCGGAGCGTTTCATCGCTCGAATGTTCTGGTGGCTGCGAGAGTCTGCGCTGTTGAAGCTGCACAGGGATGATCAGCCGCTTGAGCAGCTTTTTTACATGAGCCCTTACCAGCTCATCCTGCCTTCCAACTATACCGATTACGCAAAGTCAGATAGCAACACGTTGACCATCTGCAAAGTGGATGTAGGTGATTCGATCATCTTGAGGGCAGATCCCACTCAGCCGGGCGACCAGTCGAAGATGGTCAGGATGGTCTCAATGGTGGTCAATCCCGTGGAATCGCCAACGTTGGCTGGCTATCCAGAGACCTTGGGTGATCTGCACGATCAACTCGTCTGCTGGGGCAGTGACCTCTATGAGTCACTTCATTCGACCGTTTATGACGCCGTTGAAGGCGGTGTTTCTGCTGCGCCCGCCCAAGGCCAGGGTATCCTCATCACTGTCTGGATTCCGCGCGTACGCGACGGTGAGGCTGAACGCTTTGACGTAGCTGGGTACATGCTGAACGTCTCTCTGTTTGACCTCGCAACGGCCCTGGATATGTTGGGGCCGCCCGATTCGAAAGGATTGAGTCACCGTAGCGTAGTCATCGGTGGAACTGGCAGTACTACCTGGCGATTCATCCCGCTCTGGTCGGTAGAGGTTCGGACGGCTCTCACAGCCCACGCCGCTCGTGATCTATCGGGCACCCCTGAGGAGAAAAGTGACATCCAAGGCGTCCTGGCCGGGGTAGGGGCCTTAGGTAGCGTGTTGGCTGATCTATGGGTTCGCCAAGGCTGGGGGCGGTGGACATTCTTAGACCCTGATCGGGTGCTGCCTCACAATCTATGCCGCCATGTGGCGTTTGATTCATTCGTTGGCCTGCCAAAGGTCAACGTCGTGAGGGATCTGGCTGTTGCGACCTTTCCGAACTGGGATCCACCCAAGGCGATTGCCAAAGGCATACTTGAGGATGCCGATGAGATCGCTTCGTCATTGAGAACTGCGGAAATCGTGGTGGATGTGACGACTACGTTGGATGTACCACGTGAGCTCGCCCGTAGGCCAGAAGCTCCCCGCACCGTGAGCCTGTTCGTTACGCCTTCAGGGCTCTCAAGTGTGATGATTCTCGAAGATCAGGACAGGCTTCAGCGCATCGATGGTCTGGAGGGGCAGTACTACCGAGCGATACTGGAAAGCGATTGGGGTCATGAGCACTTGGCCCGGCCTCTGGGGGATCGCTGGGTGGGGGGTGGCTGCCGTGACATTTCGGTAAGGATGTCGGGGGAGTCCATTCATGGTCATGCGGGGATTCTCTCCAGGCAGCTTCGGCAGTCGGTGGCCAAGCCGCAGGCCAGGATATGTGTCTGGGAATCGGATGACCAATCCGGGTCAGTTACCGCTCATGAGATCGACATCGCGCAAGTGCATACGGCGCAATCATCTGGATGGACTGTGAAGTACGACGAGTCACTTGTTCAGAAACTGTACGTCGCTCGGCAGAAGGCCCTGCCCAACGAAACGGGTGGCGCTATCCTCGGCGTCACGGATCTGAAAACGAAAACGATAGTCATTGTTGATGTACTGCCGGCGCCGCCAGACAGCGAGGCCAGTCCAAAGCATTTCGTCAGAGGGCAAGAAGGCCAGGCAGAGGCGCTGGAGGTGGTACATAAGCGTACTACTGGCATGGTGGATTATGTGGGCGAATGGCATTCTCATCCCGATGGATGTCCGGCTCGCCCTAGTGAGCTCGACGAAAACTTGCTGAGTACCCTGCATCGCCAGATGAGCATTGAAGGGTTGCCAGCGCTCATGGTGATCGCTGCCAAAGGAGCAGTAGGGATCTTCGTGCGCTGACTCAGGTGCATGCGTTTTGACTTTGGGTAGCGGGATGGGTACTCATGTTCAAATGTTGGCCCACTTTTGGATGCCCAGGTGAGGGGTGCGATCTCATTAGCTAGTCGCTCATTGACCGCTTCCAGGCCGTATATTTTTTGGTCATCGAGTCGACCGCGACAACAACCGCAGGGCCTGCCGTTCAAGGCGCGTAAGGGGAGCTATTTGAGGGAGGCGGTTCTCAGAATTGATTGTACGGGTTCTCTCAGCACTTCAGGGCAATTGAAGGCAAAACCACGAGAAGTCGACAATGTCCTCCATATCCATGAACAGATCCTAGTTGCGCTTGGCTTAGTTGGGCTTTTCACCTATTCCGGCGCAAGGGAGTGGCCTCGAATCAATTTTTCGAAGTCATGACTTGGCTATGTTGACCATTCTGAGCGTGAGCCGTATCCATAAACTGTCACGAAATTACTGGTCATAGAAAGTACATTTGTTCGCTAAAAAAGTTGAGATGGTGGCTATTTGGTTTTAATATGGTTTGGTCTAAGGTAGCGCTTTTTACCGGTGACTTGTGCCCAGAGGTTCTAGGGTCTTTGGGGGAGTGACTTTAACCGTTGAATAGTTAAGAAGATTTTATGGCTGGTGATATCTGGAGTCTAGTGCTCAATGTTGTGGCGTCATTCATTTATGCAGGTATTGTGTTTTTGTGGAGGGGGAGGAGTAAGCACTCTATTCCGGAGCCTGCTCCAAGGCACAGAGATGCAGTCGTTGAGTCAATTGAATCGGTTCAGCCGGTTGAGTCAGATCGACGAGTAAAAAATCGTCAAAAGGCTGACGAAACAGCGTTCAAGTTTGTTTTTTATTTTGTGACATTCGGAATGCTTTATCTTTCGATTTCCACGCCCCCATTGTTTAAGGCTCTGTTCGCAAGTGGCGAGGTTTACCTCAGTAGTGCTCGCTTTATTGGAGAATATCTCCCTGCTATCCCTGTCGGGAAAACCAATCTTCAGTTAGCTTTTTTTCTAATTTCGGCATTTTTCTATATTCCTTTGTTGCTTGTCGCTGAGTTTATCGCCACCTTGATTTCACCGCTGGTGGATTATTTTAAAGAAGTGACGGATCGAATGTTTGTTGCAATAACTATGCTTGTGTTCGTTGTTTTTTGCATTCCGATGGGGGCAACCTCTGTCTGGTTGTATTATGACAAAACCTATGTGGATTCACTTCTAAGTGTTTTGTTCTTTGTTGCGATTCCCTTCATTTTCTCTAAGGCGCAGTCAGTGCGTCGATGATCTTGCTTTTTTAAGGGATTTAATTGTGTGACTAAGTGGTGAGTATTTTCTAACAATACTTCAAACTTAAATCTAACGGTTCCAGCTCACGGATGAGCTGGAACCGTTCGGGTCGAAAAAGCTAACGGTGTGTCGTGGTTGATCGCTACCTCGCCTGGCTAACCTTTTCTGTCTGGCTTGGGAATGGGGTTCATTAGTTTCCCCCCGAGTCAATCCGTTTAACGCAGCATTGTGAATGAATATCTGAGCCGCTTCAGTCATAAGCGGTAACTCACTTTTCAGCCGTTTGTTCTCCTCCTACAGCCCGAGAATTTGCTCGGCGGCACTTGTGAGCTTTTCGGCAACGGCATACTTACCATGGGATCTCGATCTGAAGAGAATTAGGCGGTCTTGGTTTCAAGAAATCTAGGTGGGAGATAATTACTAGCTCAGACATTTGATCGATCTTTTATTATTTTTTTGTGATCATGCCGGTGTAGCAAAAGTTGGCGCAGCTACTTTTCATATGAGCATTGGATCGCCCTCCGCATGCTAGTAAGATGTGGTCACAAAGCGATTGAATGGTCAGGGATTGAAGCTGATAAATTGACAGTTTTGCATTTTGAGTTCGTCTAAATGGCAGCATGAGTTCAGAGATTTACAACCGACTGTTGATTAGCTCTTCTGCCAGTCTCCGAATTTCCCCAGCGGCGTGCGAATTCGGGGCTACGTCCGCAAAAGAATGGAAATAGCAAAACCCCTCTAAGAACTCCCGGCCCTCATTGTAATGTTCAATCGCGACTTTGTATGAGGCCGTCATTTCGGTCGAGAGTATCGGGAAGTCCAACGTCCGGATCATTTGGTAAATACGCTCACGACGCAGGTACTCCGCACGCTTGGCTTGCCTAAGCTCCTCATGGGTTTCATCGTTCAGGTCGGCCAGGTCTCCGACGAACTCCTCCAGTTCACTACCGACCCCGCCGACGTCGCAGTTGGTAACCAACCCGAAATACGAGGGCGCAACCCTACGACACCTTATTGCTCTCAAAGCGGTGACGAACGCCTGACCACTCTGGATAGAGTAGTAGCAATCACTGTCGAGAATAACTGCAACTAAGTCTGCATATCGTCGTATAAGCTCAATGTTCACGTTGATGTCGAGAAAAACAAAGTCGTATCGAGTGATTATGTCGCTGAGATTCTCGGTGGCATGGTTATTTCGTTCTAACGTTTCGATAAGATGGCTATAGATGATTTTGCCAATATGCTGTTCCTCCTCCGGCAGGCTAGTGACATTGTCACGGATCTCCTTTTTCAATTTATTGAGTTCTGTCTGTGAGACTTTGAGGTCTCGCTCGTCATAGAAGTCAATTTTGCTGACTAGGGATCCAGTGGACGGCCCTCGACCGGCATTGGTTATTCCACGAAACACGCCATCGTCAGTGACAACGGCAACCTTGAAATTTTGTTCAACCAGCCGTGCCGCCACGCTAATTGTAATGGGGGATTTGCCAACACCGCCTTTGTAGGTGGCAATCGACAACGCCCGCCCCAGTGGTTGGCCATTCGTACGCGTCTTGAACTCTTGAGGCATCTCAATTCCGGAGCGTTGAAAAAAGCTCCATAGTGCTTTTTCGGATGGCTGGCGGTCATACGTTGCTCCGTTAAGGGTTTCCCAAGAACGCCAAGTACGCTCATCCACAAATGCTCGCTTCGCTGCCAGCGCGACACTGATCTTTGCTGATTTACGAAGTGTTCTCAGTAATATGCGAAGCTCGTCCTTCGTTGGTTTTCTCCGGCCCTATCTTGGTGGAAGGAAGACTAGCCAATGCAGTCAGACGAAAAAACTAGGAGCATTGCTCATGGCCCAGTCACGGCTTGTCTTCGGAGCAGAAGAGGATTGCAAATGGCTCTGAAACCGACCGCCATTTACCGGCACAGGACGAGCATCGAATGTGCGCTACGCATCCTGCACGATGGTTATTTCAACCCTGTGAGTGGAGACCCTCTGAATGGGGACGCCTGCATGAATCTTTGGAGTCAGCAGACGAGTCTTGCCGGCAACATGACTAAAACAGGCGTGGACATTGTGGTCGCCTGGTATGGGGCCCCTGCGGTCAGAGGCAACCCGAGATCGTATACGCCGCTTCCCCCAGCGTCCTGTATCGATTTCAATCCGTGGAGAGTCGTTATCACGCAGCATATTCCGAAGGAGCTGTTGCGAGTTATACGGGTGGAAGTGGTTGACCAAGAAAAGGTGGACGATTTTCTGCAGAGAAAGTTCTGGAGCGCTCGTACGCCTTGCGGCCTTCGGCGTGAAAGACTCCGACTCTTTCAACACATCAGGAGTGAGATCAGGGCGAAGGATTTTTTTCTAGCGGTCAAATGGTGTCGGTTTATCTGATTTAAACAGCGAGTGGTTGAATGAAGAAGCGACATAGTCACAATGGACTATTGATCGATCTGGCAGGTTCACGGAGATACCAATGCAGGTTCAAGAGGCCGTAAAGTTAACGAAGAAAGAACAGCAGATTTTGGATTCAGTGATGCCCGGTCAGGAAGGCTGGCACCTGCAAGATCACTTGGAGTGTTTGAAGTCGTGCCCTTCTCATGATCGGTGTGGCGGGCAGGGGCCTGACGGGAAGGTTTGCTCTGACCAATGGAGAGACGCTTCACTTGATGAGGACTCAACCAAGGTGTTCGTTCATGTCCTGAGAAATTTTGATTTCTACAACCAAGGTGATTTGCCCGGGTTGGCCGCGAAATCTGATCAAGTCACAGCGCTTCGTTTCAAATTCTTGCAGTCAATGGATGGTCTAGCTTCCCAAGAGTACGCGGAAGGTTCTCTACGGCTGACCCAGCATCGTCGGCGTGAACGGGTTAAAGGCCTCTCGCTGCGTTTGAAGTGGGAGCGTTTCGATCAAACCGGAAAGCTTGAATGTGAAGCCTGCGCTATCGATTTCTTCGCAGTTTATGGCGAGGCTGGTTTCCGGGTCATCGAGTGTCACCATCAGATTCCACTGTCTCATGAAAATCACAAGGGTAAGACCAAGTTGGAGGATCTGGCTCTGCTATGTGCCAACTGTCACAGGCTCGCTCACTCAGATGAATTGTTACACGGCATCGATGCACTAAAAGAATACGTTCGAGAAATGAGTGCTGCAGGCCGATGATTCTTTGATTTTCATAACGCTTCACGAGCGTCCATCGTGAAGACATGGGCCTTTATTGTCCTCGGGTCATACGATGTCAGCACGGATGAATGTGAGGTGCTAATGGGCCCGCTGCGCTCTAGGCAGGCCCCTGAAATTCACTTCAAACAGCTTCGTAAGACGTCCCGAGGCCCAGATTGGATCGTCGAACTTTTAGATTCTGACGTAGTGACCTCTGTTCGATTCAATGTGCAGGTAGCGTGAGCGGGTGATGAAACAGTGAGCGCATCAGGGCAACGCTCCCTCATAACGCCCGCATCATCAGAGTGGGTTATCCCAGCCGCGTCGTCCCATCTGAGCTATACAGCTCCTTTCGCTCTTGATCCTTTTGTCTGCGTAGACGCGGATGATAGGCATAGGCCCGGGGCCAAGGCTTAAGGATCGTAAAGACGGGCAGGGTGAATATAGCTAAGGCCAGATACAGGTAAAACGGAACTTCATACCCTCTGGCGACCCACAGGATTAGCGTCTCAGTGCCAGACGCATAGCCCGCCCAAATATCCGAAATTGTTAACAGCACCAAGCCAATGAGGAGAGTCGTAGCTTGTCGCTGATCGTTCAGCTTGCGAATCCGAGTTACCAGTCGAAGGTTTTCGGCCAGGGCTGTCGCAGGGAAAACTGGATGTAGGCTTCCGAGCCGTCTTCGGAAAACGTAGGTTTGTCGCCTATGATCGAGCCACTCTGTGCAATAGTGCCGTTGCTTTCTAGGCTGATTGACCAGTCCAGCTTGAGCGCCTCTTTTGCTAGATTTCGGACATAGTTCTGCTGGCCGATCTTCTTGTTAAATGATTTCTTGTCATGCCGGGTACCGTCCACATTCCACGAGACCTGCATGTCCTTTGAAGCGGTGTGTTGTTTTTTTGCAATGTGGACGTGGCGCAGCAGTGGGATTGCAGGATTAGCTGCATCAACACGGTACATCCAGCCTTTCTCTGCTGGTGTCCATTGGCTCTCCAAAGCGATCTCCAGATGAGCGATCGCGCTACTAGGGATCAAAACAGAGATATCGGTGATTTCAGCGTGCTCGCGTTCCTGGGGCTTCCCCAGGATATCTTCAAACTTCACAATTTAGCGCCCTTGTGTTTGATAGGTCAGTGACTGCCCGTAGCATGCGCAGTAATTCAGTTGCTTGCTGGTAAACTCAATCACCAGAACGTAAAAGTACGCTCAGCAAACGCAGAGACAGTCAGTATTTCAGGTCTAATGCTGCCCTGATTTGTAGAGCTTCACGACGGTTCATCGTGAAGCTCTACATCGCTAGCGAATGTTGAGGCGCAGAATTCTGGCGATAAAAAGCATTGCATAGGCTTGGCGCTTGATCCAGCGGTAGGTCACCTGGGACGAGGTCACCAGATGATAGCGGTCTTTGAGGTCGTCTATTCGATTCAGTAGCTTCTGACGCTCTACTGCAGAGAGCCCTTCACAAGAAAGTTGCGCCATGAGTTTCGCAAGCTTCCATTCATATTCCTTTGCCCATGCTGGTCGGAAACAATTTTGAATCGTCTCTAGGCGCAAATATAGGTAGGCAGCCACCGACAGTGTGATTGATGCGCTGACAACCGTCAGGTCTCCCTGATTCCATAATGCTGCAAGTGCCATGCAAGGGGATGCGGCGACAAGCGATAGGTAAACTGAACGTTTGGGAGGATCTTTTCTACGGTGTAGCGCAGTACTGTTGAACGCAGCAATCATGGTGCTTTACTCGGCGATGGGATACCGAGAAATCCTCTCACAAGTTACGCAGCCGATCACCCCGAAGTCATGGTCAAAAAACGATTCTCTCTGCTCGTACCATCGGCGTGATGTCTATGGGACTGGAATCACCATTCGCTGTCGGCTTTAAAGAGGCAGGCGGGCATGGAGCGCTGCCCGCGAACAGTGCCGCTACTCCGTCCAGATCTCCCGTCAAACACTATCTGGCTTTAGGGCCAGGCCATATATTTTCCAAGCCGCTGTCCAATCGTGCCCAGCGCCGATTCAGGAAGATCGGCATTAGGCAAAACGAAATCATTGCAAGCTCGGCTTACGACCTCCTAAAGCATGGGTGAATCTGTTGAAAGTCGCTCGAACACGTCGTTGTAGATCTCTCCATCGGCCAGAGCGAACAGCAGCATCTCCACCTCATGAATACGACCCGGATCCTCCCATAACGCTGTGCTGACTCCGCGCAATAGGGCCAAGTATTTCAGGTAGGTGTCAGCTTTCGGGATTAGATGCTTGATTCTCACTTTAGCCGGATCACTGCTTTCACCGTTTTGAAGCCGCTGGCTCAAAAGCAGGGTGGTGACATCCAACATCTTGAGGCGCGAATTTTGACCGGGCGGCGTCGGAAAAATCAGTTGGTTGGCACCGGCCAGGTAATTGATGGCATTCAGGGAGTATGCGACACGAGTATCATAGATACAGGCCCAGTCGGGACACACGATCGAAGCCCACTTCGACCAGCTGCTTATGCCTTGGAAGGGGATCTTCAACCGCTGAGGGGCAACCGGCGAGCCCTTGAGTCCGCTGAAGAGTGCGAGCGTTTCGTTAACCTTGGTAAAACGCCGTATCCCACCCCATTCCTTAATA
The DNA here is from genome assembly GCF_024749285.1 of Pseudomonas sp. B21-015. Taxonomy (NCBI): domain Bacteria; kingdom Pseudomonadati; phylum Pseudomonadota; class Gammaproteobacteria; order Pseudomonadales; family Pseudomonadaceae; genus Pseudomonas; species Pseudomonas sp. B21-015. Next base: position 3,291,548 of record NZ_CP087196.1, on the reverse strand, counting down.
AAGTACATCGCGATTTCAGCCTGCCTGACGGTACAGGTGCTCGATGCGACCTGTTGCCGTAATGATTTTTTCAGCTCCATCACTTTGTCGAACAAGGTTTGGCCTGAAAACGAAATCCCGAATCTTTCGGTCGCTATGCTGCTAGTGAATTTCCATGTGTATAGAGAAGGCAGGCAATCCTTCTTGTCGCTCAAATACTGCGCTACGCATTCTTCCATTGAGATTTGATTCTTTTTCATCAGGTCTAGCCGTTGCTCGTTAATGGGAGAATCAGGCATCTGAACGCCCTGGCTTCATGTGCTCGTGCCGTCGATGCTGCCCAATACTCACCAGCATCATACCTATGTAGTGAAACGACCCTGACGATGGGTGAGTACGGGCATTGAGGTGAGCCAGGTGAGTGAGGCCATCCCATCACTGCTGGCGTCGGTCATTGAAAACTACATCAGGGCAAAGCGCTTTACTCCTTGCGATCATGCTTGGGCAGAGGCGCGTTCAGATCTTCGCGTTTCAAGCCATGAAGCACCGCATTGTGAATAAACCGTCGTGCCATATCCGCCATTCCCTGCAGCTCATTCTTCAGCTGATTGATCTGAGCTTGCTGCCTCGCAATCGTCTCCGCCGCAGCGGTGAGGCTCTTCGGCTTTGGAATGCTCGCGAGCCTGTCTCGATTAGACGTGATGGCGGCTTTTCGGATTTTGTAGGCGTTGATCACCGCCGGCTTGTCTGCAAACGCCTGGCGCGTGGGGACGAAATCCAACACCGATTCCGAAGACTTGCAGATGGCATCCCAAGTCAGCTTTTTGTCGATCGGCCAATCTCTGATGAGGTTGGTGATCGCTTTCAATTCTTTGGGAGTGAAGGCGCGGGGCATGTCAGTTCGTTCCCATCATTTCGTTGAGGCAAAGCCGCAGGTCGTCGTCATAGATGTCGTCCAGAATGTCAGTGACTACGCTGTCTTTGTCGAGCTGCGGCTGCTTTTTAGCCAAAATTCTTTTCGCATGCGTGAAGTCTTTGCCCACCATCTGCACAGGGCTGCCATCTGGAATGTCCGGGTTTTCGTGCATGGCCACGATTTGGTTCAGTCTCTCCAGATAGCGAGTATGAGTATCTACCCAGCGCGTGGCAGGTCGATTTCCTGCCTCGATCTCTTTAAGCGTTGCTCCTAGGTTCTCCGCCACATGATCCCGTTCAACCTTTACGGCTTGAAGCGAGTTTTTGTGCCCTTTGCAGTGCAAAAGATCAGAGCAGTTGAGGCAATCACCTGACTTCTGGCAGGCGCTCGTTGTCCAGGCGTGCATGCAAATGCCGTAACGCGTTGCGATGATTGGGCCTTTGTCGCGAACGTCGTATTCAGCGGCGGTGATAGGCTCTGGAGTCACGTCTGCAACAGGGATGAGGCTTTCGCTCAGCTTGCGGGCTTCCCGTCTAGGGTCTTGGTGGATATAGTCGCGAGTCTGTTTGACCGAGGCTCGACCACTCCAGTGCGTAATGAACTCGATGCTTTGGCCCGCCTCTTTGGCTGCCGTGTTCAGAAAGTGACGCAGCTGGTGCGATCTGAGCGAGGTGTCGGGATATCCGTGCCGGCTCAAAAAAGACTCATAAGTCTTGCCATTGACTGAACTCACCTTGCTGGGCGCGACGCGTTTGGAGTAGTGATGCTGGTTAGTCGGCGCGAGTAGCGCGGGGCTGGTGGTTCTGAATTCACCCAGCTGAAATTTCAGGAAGCAGAGTAATGACTCCGACATTTTCGGTGGTTTGACGGGATAGAGGTCAGGGTTTACCTGATAAGGAAAGAATGGATTCTTGCGCATGTTATAGGCGCGAATCAATTCCCAGAGCTTATCAAGCGTCCACATTCCGAGCTCGTAAGAACCCGTGAGGTGTTTTATCAAAGTTTCTGCAGATGCAATTGACGGTCGACCGAGCGCCGCCGAGACTTGTTGCGGTGTCAGAATCTGGTCTCTAGGAACATCCGGTACTCCAGGGTGTGGAAAAAACGCAGTCGATCCGCTCTCAAGGTAAATTGCTAGTTTACGACCTTCTTTCGTAATATTTTCAAGGCGCTTAAACGCTTCTCGGCAATGATCTGCCATTACCGCTGGGATACCCTTCGTAACCATCTTCTTATTTTTGGTAGAGTAGTAGTGTAGGTACCACTGGATAACGCCCTGTTTGTCTGTTTCTGATTTCAATGAGTCCAGCCGCAGGCGCATTTTCTCCGCGATGCGCATAGGCACCGACAACAGAATCGCGGTGATGCTTGATACATAAGCTGCTTCATCATCAAGCTCGCCGTGGTAACCCCGAGAGAAAATTTCTGCAAACGCCAGCAGTGCGTCGTCATCTGGAAGAGAGGATTTCGTAGGTTCTTCATCCCTTGCTAAATCCTTGACTGAGAACGGATGCTCCCAGTATTTGAGGCTATGAGAGGTGATATTCTGCTGTGCCACTACACGCACAAGAGCTTTGAGGGCCACTGCTGCGTTAAGCTGACCCTTCTTTCTCTTTTTGATAATATCAACCGCTTTCTCAAGATGCAGCGGAGATAACCGGGTTATGTCTGCATAGCCATCCACCTCAACCAGAGCTGCACCAACAATCTGTACGGCAAGATAGTCTACGCGGAATGCTTTTGTGGGATCGCCGCGCCGGCTATTGAGTAGATAAGCCTTAGCAAACTCCATGTAGCCTGAATCAAATTGCTGTGCCGGCATGGGCAGCGCTCTTGCGTGCAATTTTATGCCATATTTCATGAAGCGAAGTAAACCGCGCGGGGTGTTCCAGATGTTAGCACTCCACGAAAAACCAGGTAAATTTTTCCAAACTGGACTGATATTTTGAGCCAGGTGGATGTAGTTTGCCAAATTTTTTTGGTTGGTTAACTGGGATTTCGACCGAAATGGGATCGTATTGGTCATGTTTGTCTCACTCGCTCTCAGTCGCATGATGTGTTTTTCGTGAAGAGTGTTCTGGACTACTTGGGCGCTTATTCGGAATATTTTTCTTCGATTAATCGTTTCGTTACTTATTGGATTCTTGTTTGTTGAGCTCTTGTTTTCGGGCATCACACAACTTGATCACGAGCTTTACCGCTGCGATGTCCTTATCCAGCTGCAACGGGACGAGCATTCGTCTTGCCTTGCTCGGTAAATTAATGTTGTTTTCCTCCTCTTGGCGCTCAATCAGCCTGATGAGAACTTCGTCATGTGGAGCATCGACCCATGGCTCAAATTTGGAGCAGCGGTAGCAAGGAATGGGCACTGATGCTGAACAAAAACCGTGCTCGCCACAGCTACCGACACTGTGCCGTCCATCCAACTCAACTCTGCTAGATGGGTCATTACCCCGTGTGGCGTCAGATTCTTTATCGCGAATCGAGCCAGAGAATGCTTGAGCAAGTGGCCCCAGAATTATCTGCATTTCGTCATTCAACAATCGGGCGTCTTCAGCTGGATCGTTGTAATAGTGCTCTAGTGAGTTTTCAAACTCTTGTCCCAACCAATACTGCAGAGTCACGCGTGGCACTCCTAAACGTGCGAGTTGTCTAGCACGCGTATACCTCATCCGGTAAGCAAACTGACGCACTGGCTGTCCCGTGCGCTGGGAAATGACCGGAGTGCCTTTATTATTGCTGAGAATAATTGCCATCCCGCCGGGCCTGAGATGTAAAGGAGATGTTGAACAACTACTATCCGAGAATAACTGAGATCGGTTGTTTTTGAGGGATACTAACTTTTTCGGATTTTTCTGAAAAAATGGTAACTGATTGCGTTCAAATGGAGTAAGTTCGCACTGAAATAATCTTTCGTGGTCGGATATAGTGCCTTTTATTTGCAGTTGGCACAAATCCCAAAGGTCATCGCCCATCGGGTGGGTCTCAAATTTCGATCCGCGAAACCATTCTTCTGCGTGCCTGTCTTTAGCGCCAGGAAAGCTGACCCGCTTTCCCGAGATACCGTCAGTTTCATCTTCACATTGAAAATCACAGACCTTAAGAGTTGCTAATTGAATGCCGCGCCTGCCATATTGGCCGTTGAGCAACAATGCCGTAGTATCACGCAAACCAACCTTGTCGCTCTCGTAATCCGTCCAATAAGTGTCAATTAGATCGTCGTATTCTTGAGATGTATACCAGCCTTCGGTAGGGTCGTCAGAAGTTATCCTTGCACGTGAGCGGGAGGCGGGGCGTTTCAAAAAGTTTACCGCATCGATTGTTTCTGAGGTCAGCCCTGGATAGCCCAGCCGATACCAGATATTCAAAAACAATCGAAGTATATTAGCGGCCGAGTTACTTTTATTTTTGATCAGGTTTTGAAAGCTCGTTGGCGTAAATTTTTTAGTTGGAACATCTCGCAAGGCTTTTTCGAGCGTCCCGATGTTGCTTCTCAGTGTAAGCGGCCCACGTGAACCACTTTGAGCGATTGCTTGGACTGTGGATTTGAAGCCAATTAGAGTCTGGCTGTCCAATTTCATAATGCATGTGATGTTCTTATGATAGGCTCCCGCAATTATCACCTTTTTGTGAATAAATTCGACGGAATATGCACCTGCGTGCTTTGCTTGGTTACGGTCGAACTCCTCTAGAAGTTCGAGGTCATCTTGTCTCGGGTCTTCGAAGTCTAGAGGCTGCGTCAGTTCGTCAGCTATTTCTGTTTTTGCGTTCATTATGCAGGCGTCCGGTAATTTGTTTTTTATGTTTTATGTTTTATGTTTTATGTTTTATGTTTTATGTTTTTATGTTTAGTTGTCGGGCGAGGGGAGTTCGGCACCAGACTGAATGCGGCTATGGCTGCAAGTAACGAGCTCTCGCAAAAGTGATATCTATTCCAATAGATGCTTTCTCAATCACCGATCCCATTTCTGTTGTTAGTGGGCCGTTTGCGATCCGATTTGTTTCTTGCAGTGTCCGACGCGATCGCACGCCCGTGCTCGTTGGCGGACTGTTGAATACTTCGCAAGTCATAGTCGAGAGCAGACTGAGAGCCAGCGACCCACCCCATCCAGTGTTCTCGTTCCTCCCGGGCTTTCTGGTCACTTAATCCCCGCTTGATGCAGTCTTGCGAGAAACGGTAGTTCCAGTGGTGTCGAAGGAGGTGAGGGTGTAACCCTTTGAGTCTCTTGTCGCGACTGATGATCACCGCCAGCGCAGACCGAAACGTTGCAATCTCAATTTCACGGCCCTGATTCCGTCCGCCCTTGTGGTTGACGAAGATGAATGAACCATCATCAAAGCCGACGTTTGGTATCTCTGCACGATACGTTCCCAAATAGGTGAACATCATCTGCTCAAGTTGTTCGGAGATCGGGAGGGTGCGGCCGAGTGTTTTGGCCACGGGTTGGTTGATCCGTCGGTCGAATTCGTCGTCGTGATTGCGCTCAATTCTGATGTAAGCGTGTTCTCCGGCCGACGCCGGGATGAAGTCTGAATATCTTAAACTCAGCAATTCACCAAGACGGATGCCGATGTCGTAAAGGATCCTGAGGGCCAATGCGTTTCGAAACGCGAGCCCATGCTTGAAATTCGATACTGGCTCTATCTTTGAGGTGCCGTATTCCAGGTTTTCCTTTTTTGGATTTTCTGGGTTTTTATCGTCGAACGATTCGAATAGCTCCAGCAGTGCTGTATCTGCCTCATCAGTTAGCTTCTTGGCGATGCGCCGCCTTTTAGCTTGTGACTTCGAGCCGCTCTTAGGTTTGCGCTCAGCTAAATTTGCTTGTAGGCGTTCGATAAGGAACCTGTTCTCTTCTGAATTCGAGTCTTTAATCCAGTGTCCGAATAACCATCCGAGATAGTCGATCAGGATGTCCAGGTAGTAGCTAACGCGCGCGCCCTTGATTCTGGTGCCATCCAGCTCTTTCGTGTTGGTCGACAGCGACTGCACAAGCGATTCCACCTCCGGCACCGTGAGCAGCTTCTTCGTCGCAAACCGGTGATCCAGGTCGATCTTTTTTTCGTTCGCCCAGTCGTACAGCTTCTTCAGGCAGTACAGGTTCACCCGCTGCGTATTTGCCGTAAGGCTGGCCAAACGCATGCTGATGTAAGCAGTTGGGAAGTACAGTGGAAACCCATCCCCCTCCGTATCCATGAGCAATGAGAACCGGCTCCCGTCCCTAGCTTTGTAGTCTTTGATCCTCAATGCCATGTCTTTACACTTCTAGTCGGAGTTCGTGTTAGGGGCTTTTTGTCTTTACACAAAAAGCGTACAGATTGAGTACGTTTATCGCTTCTAGACCTTGATCTAATTGAGTTTCATGGTCTTTTTGATTACGTTCTACTGTATGCAGTATGGATTATTCGCTGTTGGAGAAGGAAGGGCGCGTCTATTCAGTCGCCAAGTCGGGCTATTACGCACTACCGGTGTCCTCCGTCGGCATGCCCGGCAGCGGCAAGGACCTGCTCGAAACGGTCTATGTCAACGCCAGACGTCCTGGCATGCTGGTGCTGAGCGCCGATGAGCCGGCGTTGTTACAGCCCCTGGATAGCCCGTTGTTGTTGCTGGAGCGAGAATTGCTGCGCCAGTATCCGCGCCAGCCACAACCGCCTTCACAACCCTGCGGCGAGCTGGAGCTGCGCACAGCCCTCGCGGCGCGCTACACCACTTCGCCGACACGCTGCTGGCATGCCGATGATGTCTATATCGGCGCAGACCTGCGTGGCGTCCTGGAAATATTGATCGCCGCCCTTGGCCTCAAAGACACGGTAGTGGTGGTCGAGTCGCCGTGCGACTGGGTGATTCTGCGCCTGCTCCAGGGCGCGGATGTGAAGGTGATCGAATTGCCGTTGCAAGCCAATGGCGGTCTGGATCTTGAGCAATTGAACCATTTGCTTGAGACCGAGCGGGTGCGACTGGTGATGCTTTCATCGGGACTGAACATGCCCAGGGGCAGTGTGGCGCCTGACAGCAACAGGCAATCCACCGCACGGCTGCTGGAGCGACATGGCAGTTGGGTGTTGGAAAACGATTGTTACGGCGAACTCGAATTCGAGCCGAACGGCCTGCGGTTTCGCGATCTGCTGGACCCTGACCGGCTGATCGTGTTTTCCACGTTCGAGAAAATCATCGGGTCGGAGGCGCCCTATGGCTATGTGCTTTCGCGACGGCTGCGCGCCGACCTGCAACGGCACTTCTTGCTGCGTGCCTTCCGTTTGTCGCTGATTCGTCAGAAAGCCATCGCACGGCTGTACAGCAACGGACGTATCGATCAACACCTGCAGGTGTTGCGTCGACTGCTCAAGGAACGCATGGTGCAGATGACCCAGTTGCTCGAAGAGCGTCTGCCTGACGCGCTGCACTTCGTCGAACCCCGGGGCGGGGCGACGATCTGGATCCGCTCGTTGCGCCAGGTCAATGTACATCGAGTGTTCCAGCGACTGCTCAAGCAGCAAGTGGTCATCGCGCCGGGGGAGTTGTTCAGCCTGCATGGCCTGCACGGGCAGCACTTGCGCCTGAGTCATACGTTCGGCGACGATCACGACCTCATCGCCGCACTGGGGCTGCTGGGAGATGCCTTGCGCCTGGAATCGATCGATTGAACCGGGACGCCAAACATCCTCGATACCTGACATTCGATAACATCGCGCTACGGTCAAACTGTCAGTAAACTGCATCCCTATTCCCGAACCACTCTCTTTCAGAGGTTTTGCATGACACTCAGTCCTTTTGCGGGCAAACCGGCACCGGCAGAACTGTTGGTCGACATCCCGCGACTGGTAACGGCCTATTACACCGGCCAGCCCGATGCAGCCATTTCTACCCAGCGTGTCGCCTTCGGCACGTCCGGACACCGAGGTAGCTCGTTCGACCTGAGTTTCAATGAATGGCACGTTCTGGCCATCAGCCAGGCGATCTGCCTGTACCGCGAAGCCCAGGGCATCGACGGTCCGCTGTTCGTCGGGATCGATACCCACGCGTTGTCCACGCCGGCCGGTGCCAGCGCCCTGGAAGTGCTGGCGGCGAACGGCGTGACGGTGATGATCGCCGAAGGCGACGAGTACACCCCGACGCCAGCCATTTCCCATGCGATTCTTTGCTACAACCGTGGGCGCACCTCGGGCCTGGCGGACGGCATCGTCATCACGCCGTCCCACAACCCGCCGCAAAGCGGTGGCTACAAGTACAACCCAACCAACGGCGGCCCGGCCGATACCCACATCACCAAGTGGATCGAAGCCAAGGCCAACGAGCTGCTGGCGGCCAGGCTCGCCGGCGTCAAACGCATCAGCTACGAACAGGCCCTGAAGGCCAGCACCACCCATCGTCATGATTACCTCAACACCTATGTCGCCGACCTGATCAACGTGATCGACTTCGACGCCATCCGCGATGCGAAGCTGCGTCTGGGTGTCGATCCGCTGGGTGGAGCAGGGGTGCGCTACTGGTCGGCGATTGCCGAGCACTACCGCCTGGACCTGGAAGTGGTGAATAAACAGGTTGATGCGACGTTCCGTTTCATGACCGTCGACTGGGACGGGCAGATCCGCATGGACCCATCGTCCAGCCACGCCATGCAAGGCCTGATCGGTCTGAAGGAGCGCTTCGACGTGGCCTTTGCCTGCGACCCTGACCACGACCGCCATGGCATCGTGACCCCGTCCGGTGGTTTGCTGGCACCGAACAATTACCTCGCGGTGTCGATCGACTACCTGTTCCAGAATCGTCCACAGTGGCGCGCCGATGCGGCCGTGGGCAAAACAGTGGTCAGCAGTGGCTTGATCGATCGCGTTGCCAAACGTCTGGGCCGCCGTCTGTACGAAGTGCCGGTCGGCTTCAAATGGTTTGCCGACGGTCTGTTCGACGGTTCCCTCGGTTTTGGCGGCGAAGAAAGCGCCGGCGCGTCGTTCCTGCGCAAGGACGGCGGGGTCTGGTGCACCGACAAGGACGGGTTGATTCCAGCGCTGCTGGCCGCCGAAATGACTGCTCGTACGGGCCGGGATCCAAGCCAGGCTTATCGTGCATTGACCGATGAACTGGGCGAACCTTTCTCGGTACGGGTCGATGCCAAGGCAAATCCTGAGCAGAAAGCGCTGCTGAGCAAATTGTCGCCGGACCAGGTCACCTCGACTCAACTGGCGGGCGAAGCGATCCAGAGCATCCTCAGCCACGCACCGGGCAACGACCAGGCCATCGGCGGTCTGAAAGTCATGACCGAGAACGGCTGGTTCGCGGCACGGCCGTCGGGCACTGAGGATATCTACAAGATCTACGCAGAAAGCTTTGTCAGTGACGATCACCTCAAGCAACTGGTGGCCGAGGCTCAGACACTGGTGGATGGCGCAATTTCTGCGAAGTGATTGAGGGCTCTGTGGCGAGGGAGCTTGCTCCCGCTGGGGCGCGAAGCGGCCCTCAAATCAGGCGACGCGATCTGTCAGGCATACTGCATCGCCGGGTTTGCGACTGCTTCGCAGCCGGACGGGAGCAAGCTCCCTCGCCACAATGAAAAATGAATAAAAAAGGGCGACCATCCACGGTCGCCCCTTTTTTTGTCCTGCATTTACCGCATCAAGCCACATCCACCAACACGATCTCACTGTCCTCAATCGCCGTCACGCGCAACACCTGCTCATCGGCAACCGCGACACCGTCTCGAGCTTGTGCACGCAAGCCATTGACTTCAATGACACCTGTTGCCGGCACCAGGTAAGCGCGACGTCCATTGTCCAGGCGGTATTCCGCCGTTTCCCCGGCTTTCAGGTTGGCCGCCACCAGGCGCGCATCGGCACGAATGTGCAGGCTTTGATCGTCCCCGGCCTTGCCGCTGGCCAAGGTCACGAAACCTTCGCGCTGGCCTTTGGGGAATGGCTTGGCGCCCCACGACGGTGCCGAACCGGCTTCGTTGGGGATGATCCAGATCTGAAAGATCCGGGTCTCGGTCGTTTCCAGGTTGTACTCACTGTGAGCGATCCCGGTGCCGGCGCTCATGACCTGAACGTCGCCCGCTTCGGTACGGCCCTCGTTGCCGAGGTTGTCCTGGTGGGTAATCGCGCCTTCACGCACGTAGGTGATGATTTCCATGTCCCGGTGCGGGTGTTGCGGGAACCCGGTACCGGCGGCAATCACGTCATCGTTCCACACCCGCAGGTTGCCCCAGTTCATGCGTTTGGGGTCGTGGTACTCGGCGAACGAAAAGTGGTGATGGGCATCCAACCAGCCATGGTGCGCGCCGCCCAGCGAGTTGAAAGGTCTGAGTTCAAGCATGATCGTCTCCTGAAAAGGTTCGTCATGGGGCAGAACGCCTGAGCCACAAAACGAGAACCGGTGGTTGATGGCAAGCATCATCTATCAGGTAATAATCGATAAAAAGCGTAAAAATTGCCTGAATCCAATCGGGAAAGTCGATATTTAATAACCTCGAAACGTTCTCATCCAACGTTCACTTCATCGCATAAGCCAATGACCTGTAAGCATTTTACTAGAACTCAACGGCAAATGCAGACACCATAGCCCTCAACAGCCTCACACCCTGGAGTCCGTCAGCGTGCCGCAACACACCCCCGATCTTCCTCCCGAACTTCGTCCATTGGCCGAGATGCCGTTGCTCAAGCGCCTGGCCGCCCGGTTTTTTGGCCACGGCCTGACCCGCCTGCGCGCGCAACACCGTGCGTCCTGGCTGCACGGGCAAGCCGACGGTTTTCGCAGCGGCCACAGCGCCGGTGTGGAGTACGGCTATAAGGAAGGCAAGCTCGAGGGGTTGGAGGAAGGTCGGCAGGTTCTGCTGATCCGCGACTCGCGCTCAACCGAGCATCGACCGCCCAATGTCGATGACAATCTGTTCGACGATTGGCGCCTGCCATTGAGCGCTGAGCTGAAAAAACGCATGAAGGCCGACGTTGCTAGGCTGCTGCCCGCGCATGCCCAGCCGAGCGCTGCCCAATGGAAGATGATTTTCAGCGACACACCGTCGACTTCGGTGATCGCCGGGGCGGGCGCGGGCAAGTCGACCACCCTGGTGCTGCGAATCCTGCTGCTCAGCCACTACCTGGGGTTTGAGCTGAGTTCGATGACCGTGGTGACCTTCACCCGGGAGTCGCGCAAGGACTTCATCAACAAGCTGATCGAGCTGTTTGCAGTATGGGGCCGGGGAATCAGCTTTAAAGAGGCGCGCGATCTGGTGCGCACTTTCCATTCGCGTATCCTGCCGATGGTTCGCAGCCTGCCGGGTTTCGAGCGGCTGCAAGCCTTCGAAAACCTCAGCTTTCGTGTGCAGGGCGGCGATGAGGAGGTCGACAGCAATCCCTTCGACCTGCGCATCAATGACGCCCAGCGTCAGCAACTCAATGCCTGCTATCACAGCCTGTACACCCGCGATGAGCGCTTTCGCGAGTTGATCAAGCCTTTGTCTCGTCATGCCTTGCAGCTCAAGGAGCTGGAGCGTGATCACCCGGACGTGCAGAAGCGCATGGCAGTGACGGAGCTCGCCGCCAAGCGCGATGAAGAGCTGTGCGACACCATCGAGGACTTGTGGTTTCGCGCGGGTGCCTGGCCAATCAAGGGCATCGAGCCGAATCGCCAGACCTTCGACATCAACGGCTCGACCTTTCACTGCCACGGTTACATTCCGGCGCTGGATGCCTGGGTGGTGTTGGGTTTCGACCCTCGGGAAAACCCGCAGGTCAGCCGTCCGAATGCCAAACTTACCGTGCGCGCGGAATGGGCGGTAAAACGCACCCTGTTTCAAGCTTTCTGTCGTAAGCCATTGATATGGTTTGATAGTTACGAGTCTTCAAAGCGTGTTTTGGCCTCTCTTGCCGGCGACGCCAGCGCCGGGCCGGGCTTTGATTACAAGGTCAAGGGCGAGCTCGGTTCCGCGCCGTTGCTGGACTGTTTTGTCGCGGCTGCCGGGTTTATCGAAAACCTCGGCCTGGATGTGCCCAGTGCCGTGGGCCAGATGAGTTTCGCCAAGGATGATCCGGACCGGTTTTTCTTCGAGGCCTTGAGCCTGTTCTGGCGAGCGCTGGAAGATCATCTGCTGGATCAATCGCCACCCGTGATGACCTACAACCGGATGTTTGCCCTGTTCAGCGAGCACTCACCGGAGAATCTCAAGCTGCTCAGCGATGAGCTGCTCAGGCCGATGTCGCACTTGATGATTGACGAGTTTCAGGACGTGTCGCCGCAGATCGTTTCCTGGATCCGCGCCAGCCTGGCCGAGATCCGCAGTCGTGGCCCGGCCATGCATGTGGGGCGCGGCGCGCAACGTTCGTCATTGCTTTGTGTGGGGGACGACTGGCAGTCGATTTACGGCTGGCGCGGTAGCTCGCCGACCTACTTCATGGAGTTCAACAAGGCGTTCCCGTCGCCGAGCACGACCAAGGTGATGCTCAGCGACAACTACCGTAGCCATCAGCACATCATCGACGCGGCGGAGCATATCGTCCGCGCGGCACCGGCAATCGCCGGCAAGAAGGCCAAGGCCAGCGGCGAGCCCAAGGCGCTGTTGCCGGTGAACGTTCTCGATCGGGATGACCAGGGCATGGCCCAGCGGTTGATCGAGCACTACAGAAAAGGCGATTCAATCTTGATGCTTTATCGAAAAAGTAGCGATAAGTCATTGATAGAAGAGCATATTCAGTCCGTAGTTAATGTGGATTCTAGCTTGCCGCACGACGCGCGAAGGCTCAAGCAACTGACCTATCACAGCGCCAAGGGCCTGCAAGCTGATGCGGTATTCCTGCTGGGCGATTGCCAGCATCTGACCAGCTCGCCTTACAAGAACCAGGTCTATCGCATGGCCGGACTCGGCAAGGCCGGCGACAGCGAGCCCTACGACAGCGCGCAGAAAGACGAGATTTTGCGGCTGGCCTACGTGGGCATCACCCGCGCGGTGAGCCATTGCTACTGGTATGTCGATGGCCAGGATACCCAGGCGGTGAATATGCCCAAGGCCTCCGATAGGATCGGCAAGGGCAAAGTGTTTTTTGCCGATCACCGTCAAGGAAAAGTGCTGGCCTGACCCTTAAGAGAGTCTTGAGTCAGAAGAACCCGTGGCGAGGGAGCTTGCTTCCGCTTGAGTGCGCAGCACTCACAAAAATCGGCAATGGTTCTCGGATTTTTGGGGCCGCTACGCGACCCGGCGCGAGCAAGCTCGCTCGCCACAGAGACGCTACCGACTGGCTGCGAAAAGTTGCGAGGGGCGCAATCCCGGCCTATGGTCCAAGCGAGACTTTGCTTGCGACTGGCGCGCTTGGCTGGCCGCAGGTCGCTGTCCATCCAGTGCGGATATCCGCAGCGAGGTGACGACATGCCTAACGACTCCCGTCCTGCCGTGCTCGAACTGATTGGCAATACGCCACTGGTGCGTGTCAGCTGCTTCGATACCGGTCCGTGCACACTGTTTCTCAAACTCGAATCGCAGAACCCCGGCGGTTCGATCAAGGACCGCATCGGCCTGGCGATGATCGACGCCGCCGAGCGCGATGGTCGCCTGCGCCCTGGCGGCACCATCGTCGAGGCCACCGCTGGCAACACCGGTCTGGGTCTGGCACTGGTCGGCCGCGCCAAGGGTTACCGGGTGGTGCTGGTGGTGCCGGACAAGATGTCCACCGAGAAGGTCCTGCACCTCAAGGCGATGGGCGCCGAGGTGCACATCACCCGCTCCGACGTCGGCAAGGGCCATCCCGATTATTACCAGGACGTCGCTGCGCGGCTGGCCAAAGACATTCCCGACGCCTTCTTCGCCGATCAGTTCAACAACCCGGCCAACCCGCTGGCCCACGAATGCAGCACCGCGCCGGAGATCTGGGCGCAGACCCAGCATGATGTGGATGCCATCGTCGTCGGCGTCGGTTCGGCCGGCACGCTGACCGGGCTCACCCGTTTCTTCCGCCGCGTACAGCCGAACCTGGAAATGGTACTGGCCGATCCGGTCGGCTCGGTGATGGCCGAGTACAGCCGCAGCGGCACCCTCGGCACGCCCGGATCGTGGGCGGTGGAAGGCATCGGCGAGGATTTCATTCCGTCGATTGCCGACCTGTCCAGCGTGCGTCACGCCTATTCGATCAGCGACGAGGAAAGTTTCGATCATGCCCGCCAACTGCTGCGCGCCGAAGGCATTCTTGGCGGCTCTTCGACCGGTACCTTGCTGGCGGCGGCATTGCGTTACTGCCGCGAGCAAACCGAGCCGAAGCGGGTGGTCAGTTTCGTCTGTGACACCGGCACCCGCTACCTGTCGAAGATCTACAACGACCAGTGGATGAACGATCAGGGTCTGCTTGCGCGCAAGCGCTACGGCGATTTGCGTGACCTGATCGCCCGGCGCTTCGAGGATGGCCGGGTGGTCAGCGTGGGGCCGGACGACACCTTGCTCACAGCGTTCCAGCGCATGCGCCTGGCGGATGTATCGCAACTGCCGGTGCTGGTGGATGGGCAGCGGCTGGTCGGGGTGATCGACGAGTCTGACATTCTGCTTGGCGTGCACGAAGACGCTACGCACTTCCGAATGACCGTGACCAGCGCGATGACCGACAAGCTCGAAACCCTGCTCCCCGGCGCCAGTCTTGCTGAACTGGAGGCGGTGCTCGATCGTGGGCTGGTGGCGATCATCGCCGACACCTCGGGCTTTCACGGCTTGATTACTCGTGTCGACATGCTCAATCACTTGCGGAGATCCCTCGCATGAGCCAGCACGATGAAACCGTCGCGCCACGCGGCTTCGCCACCCGTGTGATCCATGCCGGGCAGACGCCGGACCCTACCACCGGGGCGCTGATGCCGCCGATTTACGCCAACTCCACCTATGCGCAGCAGAGCCCCGGTGTGCACAAGGGCTTCGACTACGGGCGCTCGCACAACCCGACGCGCTTTGCCCTGGAGCGTTGTGTGGCGGACCTTGAGGGTGGCACCCAGGCGTTTGCCTTCGCCTCCGGGCTGGCGGCGATCGCGACGGTGCTCGAGCTGCTCGACGCTGGCGCGCACATCGTTTCTGGCAATGATCTGTACGGCGGAACTTTCCGACTGTTTGAACGGGTGCGCCGACGCAGCGCCGGGCATCGCTTCAGTTTCGTCGAACTGACGGACCTGGCGGCCTTCGAAGCGGCGCTGCAGGACGACACGCGAATGGTCTGGGTCGAGACGCCGAGCAATCCTTTGCTAAGCCTCACCGATCTCACCGCCGTCGCGCGGATCTGTCGCGAGCGAGGCATCATCTGTGTGGCCGACAACACCTTTGCCAGCCCGTGGATCCAGCGTCCGCTGGAACTGGGCTTCGACATCGTGTTGCACTCGACCACCAAGTACCTGAACGGCCACTCCGACGTGATCGGCGGCATCGCGGTGGTCGGGCAGAATGCCGAACTGAGCGAGCGCCTGGGGTTTCTGCAGAACGCGGTGGGGGCGATTGCCGGACCGTTCGACGCTTTTCTCACCCTGCGCGGCGTGAAGACGTTGGCATTGCGCATGGAGCGCCATTGCAGCAACGCGCTGGAGCTGGCGCAATGGTTGGAGAGGCAACCGCAGGTGGCGCGCGTTTTTTATCCGGGCCTGGCATCGCACCCGCAGCACGAACTGGCGCGGAGGCAGATGCGCGGATTCGGCGGGATGATTTCCCTCGAGCTGAACAGCGACCTGGCTGGTGCCAGACGTTTCCTGGAGAGTGTGCGGATCTTCGCCTTGGCCGAGAGCCTGGGCGGGGTGGAAAGCCTGATCGAGCACCCGGCGATCATGACCCACGCCACCATCCCGGCAGAAACCCGCGCGAAGCTCGGTATCAGCGATGCGCTTGTGCGTTTGTCAGTGGGGGTCGAGGATGTCGAAGACCTGCGCGCCGATCTGGCTCAGGCCCTGTTGCTGATGGGTTAAGCGCAATCCATGTGGGAGCGGGCTTGCTCGCGAAGGCGGTGTGCCAGGCAACATCAATGTCGAGTGATACTCCCTCTTCGCGAGCGAGCCCGCTCCCACAGGTTTTGTGGAACAGCGACTGTCAGGCGTAATTCCCGAGCGCCGCCGGTGGAATGAACGTCTCCAGTTCATCTTCCACGGCTTCGATTATCCGTTCTACATCGGCAGCATTCATGACCGTTGCACAAGGAATACCGGCAATGGCGATCATGGTTTCGCCACTGGCGCGATCGAACAGGCGGGCAACCATGCTGCCCGGCGCATCCATGGTCGCCTCGAAACCCATGGGATGAAAATGCCAGCGCATCAGCTGGCAGGCATTTGGAAAAGTGACCTTACTGAATGAGCCTTGATTCATGTGTTGCCCACCTTCTTCATCGAGCGCTTCCTTTAGCTCATGTTAGGAGGGAAGAGCCTTCAATGGCTCAACCGGTGACTGCCTTTAAAAGTAGCACCCGGATGTGAAAATCATGTGGAATTTTTCAGTCCGTTTAGCGATTGGTTCAATTTTTTTGACGCAGGTCATGAGATACCGGCATTTCGGCCAAAGACCAGCATCGCCGGGCATCCCGTTGGTCATTGACGCCCGGACGACTTTTTGACTTGGGTGGTGATGCCAGACCCTATGCACTGTTTGGTAGAACTTCGGGATAAAACGCTGCCCGAGCTGATGTGTCGAATCAAGTCCCGAAGTAGTCTGGCCGTTAATCAGGCGCTAGGGCGAAGCGGGCGTTTGTGGCAGAAGGGCTATCACGATCGAGCGGTTCGGCAGGAGGAGGATGTGAAAGGGCCGTTGCGGCCCAGCCGGTGAATGTAGTGAGTTCGGTGTTGCCACTCATGGGATACCTCCAGATCAGGAGACAGGGGCTTTGGCAGCTCGGAGGCTGCGACGGAGCCAGGGAAGGGGACGGTCGGGCAGCGCTGATCAGCGGCCAAGGCGTAATGATTCTAGCAGCTCGGGATGGCGAGGATGGTCTGAGGCCCGTTTCGGCTGCGGGAAATGTGACGCGCGGTGCCGGTATTTTCCCGTGTAGTCACGGAGCACTGTCCCTGGCCACCACTACAACTAACTGAACGTTTAATTAGTTGATGGCAATGCACTGGCACTTATATTAACTGGTCCGAAAAGCGAGAACGCCTCAACAAAAAACAACTTATTTCTATTTAATATTTAAATAGAAGATTGTCAGACAATCAGGTTGAAACCCTGAACTACAAACAATATTTCGACAGCGCACGCACTGTTTACGGGGGTTGTCTGGAATAGTTCAATTTGACGTCAAAAAAAACGTAGACGTTTGATTTTGAATTGTGTCAGTTTTTATACGCCTTCATTGGGCGAGTGATAGGACGATCTCGCCAGAGATTGTCGTATCGGACAAAAACTGTTCCATTGCTAAACAAGGAAGTGTGTTTATGTCGAAAGTAAAAGACAACGCTATTGATCTTGCCGAACAGGCCTTTGCGCCATTGCAAGCGCTGGCTGCACCCAGTTCCGCCTACAACCAGATCGATAGTTTCAGCCATCAGTATGATCGGGGCGGCAATCTCACGGTCAATGGCAAACCCTCCTTCTCCGTCGACGAGGCCGCTACCCAGCTGCTGCGCGACGGGGCTGCCTACCAGGACAAGGACGGCAGCGGCAAAATCGAACTGACCTATACGTTCCTGACCTCGGCCTCGTCGAGCACCATGAACAAGCATGGCATTACCGGGTTCAGCCAGTTCAATGCACAACAGAAAGCCCAGGCCGTGCTCGCCATGCAATCCTGGGCCGACGTGGCCAACGTCACCTTCACTGAAAAAACCACTGGCGGCGACGGTCACATGACTTTTGGCAACTACAGCGGCGGTCAGGACGGCGCGGCGGCATTCGCCTATCTGCCTGGCACAGGGGCAGGTTATGACGGTACTTCCTGGTACTTGACCAACAGCAGCTACACGCCGAACAAGACGCCGGACCTGAACAACTACGGCCGTCAGACCCTGACTCACGAAATCGGTCACTCTCTGGGCCTGGCTCACCCCGGCGACTACAACGCCGGTGAAGGCACGCCGACCTACAATGACGCGACTTACGGGCAAGACACCCGCGGCTACAGCGTCATGAGTTACTGGAGTGAAAGCAATACCGACCAGAACTTCAGCAAGGGCGGCGTGGAAGCCTATTCCTCCGGCCCGCTGATGGACGATATCGCCGCCATCCAGAAACTCTACGGTGCCAACACCACCACCCGTACGGGTGACACCACCTACGGCTTCAACTCCAATGCCGGTCGCGACTTCCTGAGCGCGTCTTCGTCGTCGGATAAAGTCGTGTTCTCGGTGTGGGATGCGGGCGGCAAGGACACCCTGGATTTCTCCGGTTTCACCCAGAACCAGAAGATCAACCTCAATGAAGCCTCGTTCTCCGACGTTGGCGGCCTGGTGGGCAACGTGTCCATCGCCAAGGGCGTCACCGTCGAGAACGCGGTTGGCGGTTCGGGCAGCGACCTGTTGATCGGTAACAGCGTGTCCAACGAGCTGAAGGGCGGTGCCGGCAACGACATCCTCTACGGCGCGGGCGGTGCCGACAAGCTGTGGGGCGGCTCGGGTTCGGACACCTTCGTGTTCGCGGCCAGCAGCGATTCCAAGCCAGGTGCCGTCGACCAGATCCTCGATTTCGTCAGTGGCCTGGACAAGATTGACCTGACCGGCATCACCAACGGTGCGGGCCTGCACTTCGTGAATTCGTTCACCGGTGCGGCAGGCGATGCAGTGTTGACCACTTCGGGCGGCAACAGCCTGTTGTCGGTGGACTTCTCCGGGCACGGCGTGGCTGACTTCCTGGTCAGCACCGTTGGCCAGGCGGCGTACTCGGACATCGTGGCCTGATTCAAGGCAAAAAAGAGGGCGGCGCCTGACGCGCCGCGCTCTGTTCCTTGAACGGCAGGTGCCAAGGCTACAACCCAGAGTAAAACGCCCTATGATCCATAACGCTTTTACCTACAAAGCAACCGCGTGGCTGTTGGCGACGCTGATGATGTTTCTTGGAGATGCAGCCATGGCACGCAGTCTGAAATTAGCCGACCCATCGGAACTCGCGGGGAAATGGCAGGCCACCTTGAACACCGCACAAGACTCGGCGGAGTCCCAGGCGCTACAAGACAAGCCGTCGAATGTATGCACGGTCGAGCTTAAATCGAACCAGACCCTGGGTGAGGGGGCCGACTGCCTCGGCGCCTGGCTGAACGAGTCGGCGATTGGCTGGTTTCCGGAACCGGATGGCATTGCCGTGACCGGCAAAGAAGGCTCAAGAATAGTGTTCTTCAGCCGACAGCATGAGGGGCTTTATAAAAGTACCTTGAAGTCGGGCCTGATTATTACGCTCAAGCGCGAAGCGCATTAGGCGAAAACAACCGGACCGGCATCAGGCGCTGAATATAAAGCCCATTGTTGCAGTTATAAGCAGCCGATCAATAACTGGAACTCTTTAAAGAATATAAGCGTTGTTATGGATGTGTCAGCGATAACCGGCAAAAGAATGTCTCGGCCCGTGTGCGGACAGTTAACTGGAAACTCGCCAAGTAAGGCGAGGAATAACATCTCAGGAAAAACCAATGAAGATGGCGAAGAGCCCGGCCACTGCACCGTTATTCAAGGCACTGGGCGACTATAAAAGCATCCTGATCAGCGTCGGGTGTTTTACCGCGTTGATTAATGTGCTGATGTTGGTCCCGTCGATTTATATGCTCCAGGTCTATGATCGGGTGCTGTCTTCGCAAAACGAAACCACACTGGCGATGTTGTCGTTGATGGTGGTGGGGTTCTTTGCCTTTATCGGGCTGCTGGAGATCGTGCGCAGCTTCATCGTCATCCGTATCGGCAGCCAATTGGAGCGCCGCTTCAACCTGCGGGTGTATCAGGCCGCTTTCGAGCGCAACCTGTTCAAAGGCGAGGGCAACGCTGGGCAATCGCTGGGCGACCTGACCCACATTCGCCAATTCGTCACCGGCCCGGCGCTGTTTGCCTTCTTCGATGCCCCGTGGTTTCCGGTCTATCTGTTCGTGATCTTTCTGTTCAATGTCTGGCTCGGCGTATTGGCCACCGCAGGCGCGGTGCTGCTGATCGGGTTGGCCTGCCTCAACGAGGCCATGACCAAAAAGCCTTTGGGCGAAGCCGCGGGTTTTTCCCAGAAGTCCAGCCAACTGGCCACCAGTCACCTGCATAACGCCGAAACCATTCAGGCGATGGGCATGCTCGGCGCGTTGCGCAAGCGCTGGTTTGAGGTGCACTCGCGTTTTCTCGGCTTGCAGAATCAGGCCAGCGACACCGGCGCGGTCATCAGTTCCCTGAGCAAAACCCTGCGCCTGTGCCTGCAATCCCTGGTGCTGGGGCTGGGCGCCTTGCTGGTGATCAAGGGCGACATGACCGCCGGGATGATGATCGCCGGTTCCATCCTGATGGGCCGGGTGCTGAGCCCCATCGATCAGTTGATCGCCGTGTGGAAACAATGGAGCGGCGCCAAACTCGCTTACCGCCGGCTCGACGCCTTGCTCCAAGCCTTTCCACCGAGTGACGAGGCCATGGCGCTGCCGGCGCCGAAAGGCCAGATCACGTTCGAGCAAGTCAGCGCCGGCCCGCCAGGGCAACGGGCAGCGACCTTGCACATGGTCAATTTCAACCTGGGCGCCGGAGAGGTGATGGGCGTGCTCGGGGCTTCCGGGTCTGGTAAATCGACCCTGGCACGGGTGCTGGTCGGCGTCTGGCCGACGTTGGGCGGCACGGTGCGCCTCGACGGCGCGGACATTCATCGCTGGAACCGCGACGACCTCGGTCCTTACATCGGCTATCTGCCCCAGGACATCGAGCTGTTCAGCGGCAGCATCGCCGAAAACATCGCCCGGTTCCGTGAGGCGGATCCGCAAAAAGTCGTCGAAGCCGCGCAACAGGCCGGCGTCCATGAACTGATCCTGCGCATGCCCCAGGGCTACGACACCGTGCTTGGCGAGGACGGCAGCGGTTTGTCCGGTGGCCAGAAGCAACGTGTGGCCCTGGCTCGCGCGCTGTACGGCAACCCGAGCCTGGTGGTGCTGGATGAACCGAACTCCAACCTCGACACCGTCGGCGAAGCAGCACTGGCTGGCGCCATCGCGCACATGAAGGCCCGAGGCACCAGCGTGATTCTGGTCACCCATCGTTCTTCGGCCCTGGCCCAGGCCGACAAGTTGCTGGTGCTCAACGAAGGTCGCTTGCAGGCCTTCGGCCCAAGCCAGGAAGTGCTGAAGGCCCTGTCGGGCAATCAGCCTGCCAATCAGGAACCACCACGTGAAAAAGCCGCGCAGGCACCGGGCGGGCTCAGCATGAGCCGGCAGTATCAGCCCACGACCAGGAATTCGGGTGTATGAGCAGCGCACGCATGAACAACGACAGCGAAGCGACGATGGAACACGATTACATTGCCGAACGCCCTGAGCGCGACGCCCGTTTCTTCGCCCGCATGGGCTGGATTCTGGCGATTGTCAGCGCCGGCAGTTTTTTCACCTGGGCGAGCCTGGCGCCGCTCGATCAAGGCATTCCGGTGCAGGGCACCGTGGTCGTTTCGGGTAAGCGCAAAGCCGTGCAATCGATGAGCAGCGGCGTGATCAGCCAGATTCTGGTGCGCGAAGGGCAAGTGGTGAAGCAGGGCCAGCCGCTGTTCCGCCTCGACCAGACCCAGGTCGCCGCCGACGTGCAATCGCTGCAAGCGCAATACCGCATGGCGTGGGCCAGCCTGGCGCGCTGGCAGAGTGAACGGGACAACCTCAAGCAGGTGAATTTCCCCGCCGAACTGAGCAACGATCCTGATCCGCGCCTGGCCCTGGTGCTTGAAGGCCAACGGCAATTGTTCAGCAGCCGTCGCGAAGCCTTTTTCCGTGAGCAAGCCGCCCTGCGCGCGAACATCGAAGGTGCCGGCGCGCAACTGGCCGGCATGCGCCGCGCGCGCACCGACCTGACGGCCCAGGCCAGTTCCCTGCAACAACAGTTGAGCAATCTTCAGCCCTTGGCAGACAACGGCTACATCCCGCGCAACCGCTTGATGGAATACCAGCGTCAGCTGTCGCAAGTGCAGCAACAGCTGGCCGAGAACACCGGCGAAAGCGGTCGGGTGGAGCAGGGCATCCTCGAATCCCGGCTGAAGCTGCAACAGCACAGCGAGGAATACCAGAAGGAAGTGCGCAGCCAACTGGCCGACGCGCAGCTCAAAAGCGTGACCCTGGAAGAGCAACTGACTTCCGCCGGCTTCGACCTGCAACACAGCGAAATCATCGCCACCGCCGACGGCATCGCCGTCAACCTTGGGGTTCACACCGAAGGCGCGGTGGTGCGCCAGGGCGACACCCTGCTGGAGATCGTCCCGCAAGGCACGAGTCTTGAGGTGGAAGGGCATTTGCCGATCAACCTGATCGACAAAGTCGGCACGCACTTGCCGGTGGACATCCTGTTCACCGCGTTCAACCAGAGCCGCACCCCGCGAGTGCCGGGTGAAGTCAGCCTGATCTCCGCCGACCAGATGGTCGATGAGAAAACCGGTGCGCCGTATTACGTGCTGCGCAGCAGCGTCAGCGATCAGGCCATGGAAAAACTCAACGGCCTGGTGATCAAACCCGGCATGCCGGCAGAGATGTTCGTGCGCACCGGTGAACGTTCACTCCTCAACTATTTGTTCAAACCGCTGCTCGACCGGGCAGGCTCCGCGTTGACCGAGGAATAAGGATGTTCGGTTGTATGAAAAAGCTTTCCCTGCTCGCAGCGACCCTGGGGTTGCTGACGTGCAACAGCGCGATGGCCATGGGACCGTTCGACATTTACGAGCAAGCCTTACGCAATGATCCGGTGTTCCTCGGTGCCATCAAGGAGCGCGATGCGGGCCTTGAAAACCGTGCCATCGGCCGCGCCGGGCTGTTACCGAGGCTGGGTTACAACTACAACAAGGGCCGTAACTCCTCCAAGGTCACGCAACTGAATGACCGCGGTAACAGCCAGAGTGAAGATCGCAACTACAGCAGCTACGGCTCGACCTTGACCTTGCAACAGCCATTGCTCGATTACGAGGCTTACGCGGCGTATCGCAAAGGCGTGGCGCAATCGCTGTTTGCTGATGAAAACTTCCGGGGCAAGAGCCAGGAGCTGCTGGTTCGGGTGCTGGAGAACTACACCAAGGCGTTGTTCGCTCAGGACCAGATCGACATTGCGCGAGCGAAGAAAAAAGCCTTCGAGCAGCAGTTTCAGCAGAACGAGCAGATGTTCCGCCAAGGGGAGGGCACGCGCACCGATATCCTCGAAGCCGAGTCCCGTTACGAACTGGCGACCGCCGAGGAAATCGAGGCGCGTGACGAACAGGATGCAGCTCTGCGGGAACTGGGCGCCCTGATTGGCGTAGCCGCCATCGACATTGGCGACCTGACGCCACTGGACCAGAACTTCCAGACCTTCACCCTGCAACCGGCCAATTACGACACCTGGCACGAGATGGCGGTGGCCAACAACCCGAACCTGGCCTCCCAGCGTCAGGCGGTGGAAGTGGCGCGCTACGAGGTCGAGCGCAACCGCGCCGGGCACCTGCCGAAAGTCAACGCCTACGCCTCGATGCGCCAGAACGAATCGGAAAGCGGTAACACCTATAACCAGCGCTACGACACCAACACCATCGGCATCGAAGTCAACATGCCGCTGTACGCCGGTGGCGGCGTCTCGGCCTCGACCCGGCAGGCCAGCCGCACCATGGAACAGGCTGAGTACGAACTGGACGGCAAGACCCGGGAAACCTTGATCCAGTTGCGCCGCCAGTTCAGCGCCTGCCTGTCGGGGGTCAACAAGTTGCGGGCTTATCAGAAGGCCCTGACGTCGGCCGAAGCGCTGGTGGTCTCGACCAAGCAAAGCATTCTGGGCGGCGAACGGGTCAACCTCGATGCGCTCAACGCCGAACAACAACTGTTTACCACCCGCCGGGACCTGGCCCAGGCGCGCTACGACTATTTGATGGCCTGGACCAAATTGCACTACTACGCCGGCACCTTGAGCGAGCAGGACCTTGCCAAGGTGGATGAGGCGTTCGGCCAAGGCCCGAAAACTCAGTAGCCGCAAGCCCGCTCCCACAGGTCCCGCACCTTGACTGACAGGATTGGGCAGGCCTCGAGCCACAGGGATTTTGGCAACGCAACTAATGCTCGGCTCCCGGAAAAAGGACCACGGTGTGAGCCTGACCCTGGACTGGCAGTTCTGATTTGACGCAAAGGAAGCAAGCACATGGGACTGTTTGATTATAAAAATGCCGGCAGTGAGGCCGGCAAGGCGTTGTACTCCGACGCGATCGCGCTGACGCTCTACGCGTACACGCCCACCGGCCAGCCATTGCCGGCAACCGCTTGGGCACCGATTGGCGCGGCAGCGTTGGGCTATCAGGGCAAGGTCGGGCCTCAAGGCACCTTCTATGGCGAGAAGGACGGCTTCACCAGCGCTGAAGCCGAAATCCTCGGTAAATACGACGGGGCAGGGAAGCTGATCGGCCTCGGTATCGCCTTTCGTGGCACCGGCGGCCTGGGGTATAGCGACACCTTCGGCGACATGAAAAACAACCTGCTGGCCGCAGTCGGCCCGGCGGATTACGCGACGAACTACGCGAAAAACGCCTTCGATACCTTGCTCAAAAACGTCGCCGCGTTTGCCATCGCCCACGGCCTGAGCGCCAAGGACGTGCTGGTCAGCGGGCACAGCCTCGGCGGGTTGGGCGTCAACAGCCTGGCGGAGTTGAGCGGCAATAACTGGGGCGGCTTCTTCAAGGACGCCAACTACATTGCCTTCGCCTCGCCGACCCAAAGCGCCACCGGCAACAACGTGCTGAACATCGGCTACGAAAACGACCCGGTGTTTCGCGTGCTCGACGGCACCACCTTCAGCAGTGGCTCGCTGGGCAAGCACGACGGTCACCAGGATTCGGCGACCAACAACATCGTCAACTTCAATGACCAATACGCCTCCACCGCGCAGAACCTGGTGCCGTTCAGCATTCTCAATCCGCTGAACTGGTCGGCCCACGGTTCGTTGGGCTATGCCGACGGCTTGAACCGGGTGATCGACTCGCGCTTCTATGACCTCACCGACAAGGACTCGACGCTGATCGTTTCCAATCTGTCGGAATCGTCCCGAGGCACCACTTGGGTCGAAGACCTGGGCCGCAGCGGTGAGCCGCACACCGGCAGCACGTTCATCATCGGCACCGACAGCAATGACTTGCTCAAGGGCGGCGTGGGCAATGACTTCATCGAAGGTCGTGATGGTAACGACCGCTTCCGCGATGACGGCGGCTACAACCTGCTGCTGGGTGGCAAGGGCAGCAACACCTTCGAGCTGCAAAAACCGCTGCAGAACTTCAGTTTTGCCAATGACGGCGATGGCACGCTGTATGTGCGTGACGCCTACGGCGGCATCAGCATCACCCGCGACATCGGCGCGCTGGTGAGCAAGGAGTCGGGTTCGTGGTGGGGCAGCAAAGACATCACCTACAACGTCACCGCCAATGGCTTGCTCAATGGCAGCGAACTGACGCACTACAACCATTCGCTCAACGGCGACGCCTATGGCAATACGCTGGCGGCCAGCGTCGACGGTGACTGGCTGTTCGGCAACGCCGGCGACGATCTGCTGCGCAGCGACAAAAGCCATGTGACCTTCGTCGGTGGCGCGGGCAATGACGTGATGCATGCCTCGGGCGGCGACAACAACACCTTCCTGTTCAGCGGCGCCTTCGGCTTCGACGCGATCAATGGCTACCAGGGCAGCGACAAACTGGTGTTCATGGGCGTCCAGGGCGCGGGGCAGGGTTATGACTACACCCAGCATGCGACCCAGGCCGGCAATGACACTGTGCTCAAGATTGGCGATTACGCCGTAACGCTGGTGGGCGTAGGTCTGGATAATCTTTCGGCTTCGGGAATTACGTTTGCGTAAAGGCTGCATGCACTGAATGCTCCGGGGCGTCTCGTCAGTGAGGCGTCCTGGTTGTGAGCTATCTCTGACAATTCCAACAAAGAGAGAGGCAATACCAATGGGTGTGTATGACTACAAAAACTTTGATACAGCAGACTCCAAGGCGTTGTTCAGCGACGCCATGGCGATCACGCTGTATTCCTATCACAACCTCGACAACGGTTTCGCCACCGGTTACCAGCAAAACGGTTTCGGCCTGGGCTTGCCGGCAACACTGGTCACCGCGCTGATTGGTGGCACCGATTCCCAGGGGGTCATCCCCGGCATTCCCTGGAACCCCGATTCGGAAAAGGCCGCACTCGACGCCGTGCAAAAAGCCGGCTGGACGCCGATCACCGCCGCGCAACTGGGCTATGACGGCAAGACCGACGCTCGCGGAACCTTCTTCGGCGAGAAGGACGGTTACACCAGCGCTCAAGTAGAGATCCTTGGCAAGTACGACGCCCAGGGCCATCTCACCGAAATCGGCATCGCCTTTCGCGGCACCAGCGGCCCGCGAGAAATCCAGATCGGCGACTCCATCGGTGATGTGATCAACGATTTGCTGGCGGCATTGGGGCCCAAGGATTACGCGAAAAACTACGTGGGCGAGGCCTTCGGCAATTTGCTCGGCAACGTCGCGGCATTTGCCCAGGCCAATGGGCTGTCGGGCAAGGACGTGCTGGTCAGCGGCCACAGCCTCGGCGGGTTGGCGGTCAACAGCCTGGCGGACTTGAGCAGCAACAAATGGTCAGGGTTCTACCAGGATTCCAACTACATCGCCTACGCCTCGCCGACCCAAAGCAGCAACGACAAAGTGCTGAACATCGGTTATGAAAACGACCCGGTGTTCCGTGCCCTCGATGGCTCGTCGTTCAACCTGTCCTCGGTAGGCGTGCACGATGCCGCCAAGGATTCGACGACCGATAACATCGTCAGCTTCAACGACCACTACGCCTCGACGGCGTGGAACGTGCTGCCGTATTCCATCCTCAACATTCCCACCTGGATCTCGCACTTGCCCACCGGTTACGGCGACGGCATGACCCGGGTGCTGGAGTCGACGTTCTACGACCTGACCAGCAAGGATTCGACGATCATCGTCGCCAACCTCTCGGACCCGGCGCGCAGCAACACCTGGGTCCAGGACTTGAACCGCAACGCCGAAACCCACAAAGGCAGCACGTTCATCATCGGCAGCGACGGCAGTGATCTGATCCAGGGCGGCAAAGGCAACGACTACCTGGAAGGTCGCGACGGTAACGACACCTTCAGGGATGGCGGTGGCTACAACATCCTGTTGGGCGGCAAGGGCAGCAACGTGCTGGACCTGCAGCAGTCGGTGAAGAACTTCGTCTTTGCCAATGACGGTGCCGGCAACCTGTACGTGCGCGATGCCAATGGCGGCATCAGCATCACCCGTGACATCGGCAGCATCGTCACCAAGGAGCCGGGGTTTCTCTGGGGCGTGTTCAAGGATGACGTGACCCACAGCGTCACCGCCAATGGCCTCTCCGTCGGTAGCAACCTGACCCAGTACGCCTCAAGCGTGAAGGGCACCACCGGAGCCGACACCCTCAAGGCCCACGCAACGGGCGACTGGCTGTTTGGCCTCGATGGCAACGACCATTTGCTCGGCAGCACCGGCAACGACGTGTTTGTCGGCGGCGCGGGTAATGACCTGATGGAGTCGGGCGGCGGAGTCGATACGTTCCTGTTCAGCGGCGCGTTTGGCCAGGACCGGGTGGTGGGCTATCAAGCCAACGACAAACTGGTGTTCCTCGGGGTTCAGGGCGTTGCGCCGAACGACGACTACCGGGCCCATGCCACGGCGGTGGGGCAGGATACGTTGCTGACGTTTGGCAGTGATTCGGTGACCCTGGTGGGGGTTGGGCTGGACAGTTTGTCCGGAAGTGGGGTTGTGATCGCCTGAGGGTGATGCGGCGCCGGTAAGGGCCTCTTCGCGAGCAAGCCTGGCTCCTACAGGACGGTCCAAAAAAACTGGACCACAACAGGCTTGCCCGCGAAAAAAGCACCGCGGTTTTTCAGGTATTACGCGTCATCGTTCTTCGCGGGCAAGCCCCGCTCCCACAGGTTCTGCGTTTTAACTTACCGGCATGATGGGTAGCCCGCTCAGAGGATCAGTCCTCCTTGCGAACCGTGGCCACGTCATCGGCGCGGACTTTCACCTTCGCTCCGGAAATATCTTCAAACTCGAAGAAACCGTCCTTGCCCTTGGTGTTCGGCATGTCCTTGGTCAAATACTGGGTGCCGTTCTGCAGGGTCACGACCGTTGGCGTCGAGCAACCGGCCAGGGCCAAAAAGGCCGCTGCCGCCAGGGGCAAACCCAGAGTCTTGAAATTCATACACACCTCACATCACTCAATAAAAACAGCGCGAACGCCTCGCTTGAGGTCAATCGTCACTGTGCTTCTAACGCGGTTGGTGCGATGGAATGGCAGAAAGTTCGATGGTCACCCGAAAATTGCCGAATAGCGTCGCCACTGATCCTTTTCCGTTTGCACCGGGTGGGGCATAGCTGGTATCTGTACGCATAACCAGTGTTCGCTAGCCATGGCCCTTTTGCCCGTGATTGTAAATCCTCTCGACGACCCGTTCTATTACTTGAACAACTTCATGCAAGTGCTTGATTGGCTTGAGCATCGTTATGCCGATGTACTCAGCATCGAAGAACAGGACTTCATCCGCGACTTCAATCGGCTGCCCCGCGAGCCCCGGGCCTTGCTGGTCAGAATGGTGATGCGCAAGGGCGTGCATTTCAGGGCCGGCAAACTGAGTTACGTCGAGATCGGCGACATCGCCAGCGCCGCGGCGCCGCTGCTGGCATTGGGCTGGATCGATGATCAGTTGCCATTGCCCATCGAGGAGGTGTTCGAAGTGCTGCTCAAGGCCGAGATTCTCCAGTGTTTTGGCGCAGCCATCGATCAACCGAAAGGCAAGAAGAGCGATTGGCTGCCGGCCCTGAGCGAGCAGTTTCGCCAAGCGCAACGTTTTGCCCAGTGGTGCCCGGCACTGGATGACCGATTATTCAGCCTGACCATCATGGGCCTGTGCGACCGCCTGCGCCTGATGTTCTTCGGCAACCTTTACCAGGACTGGTCGGAGTTCGTTCTGGCCGACCTTGGCATCTACACCTACGAGAAAGTCGAGTTTTGCGCCGAATCCCGAGGCTTGCGCAGTCGCGAGGACGTCGACGCGTGCCTGTTCCTGCACAGCTGTCAGCAGCGTTTCGAGGCCGGTGAGGACGTGGCGGCGATCGTCGAGCAGATCAACGGACTGGAACTCGCCAATCCCTGGCTGCAAAGACGTCGGGGCAAGCTGCTGTTCCAGATCGCTCAGCACTGCGAACGCCTCGCGGATTTTTCCACCGCCCTGGGCCTCTACCGCGATTGCGCCTACCCCGGCGCGCGTCTGCGGCTGATTCGCGTGCTGGAGCGCTGTGGTGAATTTCAACTGGCCATGGATTTGGCCGCACACGCCGAGCAAGCCCCGGAAAGCGCCACCGAGCATCAGCATTTATTGCGTGTGCTGCCCAGACTGCGGCGCAAACTGGGCGGGCCGCCGATCAAGCGGCCAGCCCCGCGGGCCATGCAGCGTCTGGACTTACAATTGCCCCGGCACGATCCGGCGTTGTCGGTGGAGTATTACGTTCAAGCGCACCTGGCGGACGAGTCGGCGCCGGTGCATTACGTCGAGAACAGCCTGATCAACTCGCTGTTCGGGCTGCTGTGCTGGCCGGCGATCTTCGCCCCGTTGCCGGGGGCGTTTTTCCACCCGTTCCAGCGCGGGCCCGTGGACCTGCACAACGAAGATTTCCATGCGCGGCGCGCGGATCTGTTCCAGGCCTGCCTCGATGAACTTGATGACGGGCGTTACGCCCAGACCATCCGCGAGCGATACAACGCCAAGTGGGGCGTGCAGTCACCGTTCGTATTCTGGGGCGTGCTGAGCGAGGAACTGCTGGAGCAGGCGCTCGACTGTCTACCCGCCGAACACCTCAAGCACTGGTTCAATCGACTGCTGCTCGACATCAAGGCCAACCGCGCCGGCATGCCGGACCTGATCCAGTTCTGGCCGCAACACAAAACCTACCGAATGATCGAAGTCAAAGGCCCCGGCGATCGCCTGCAAGACAATCAATTGCGCTGGCTGGAGTTTTGTCACGAGCACCAGATGCCTATTGCCGTTTGCTACGTGCAATGGGCGGAGCAGGGCGCTTGAGCTACAGCATCGCGGTGCGGGCGTTGTGTGAATTCACCGCCAAGGTCGGCGACCTCGACCTGCGTTTCACCCCGTCGCCGACCGCGCTGGAAGGCATCGTCGGGCATCGCACCGTCGCGTCACGACGCAGCGAGGGTTACCAGAATGAGGTCGCGCTCGAGGGCCAGTATCGAACCTTGACCGTGAAAGGCCGGGCGGATGGCTACGATCCGGCGCAAAACTGCCTCGAAGAAATCAAAACCTACCGTGGCGATCTGAGTAAACAACCGGCCAACCACCGACAGCTGCACTGGGCGCAGGCGAAAGTCTATGGCTGGTTGATGTGCCAGAAACTGGATCTGGCGCAGATCGACTTGGCGCTGGTGTACTTCGACATCGTCAGCGAGAAGGAAACCCGTCTGGTCGAGGCCTTCAGCGCCGCCGACTTGCAGCGGTTCTTCGAGCGCCACTGCGGGTTATTCCTGCACTGGGCCGAGCAGGAAATGGCCCATCGCGAGGGGCGTAATCTGGCGGCGCAACGGTTGGCATTTCCCCATGCCGATTTTCGACCCGGCCAACGGCATCTGGCCGAATCGGTGTTCAAGGCGGTCAGCACCGGTCGCTGCCTGATGGCCCAGGCGCCGACCGGGATCGGCAAGACCATCGGCACGCTGTTCCCGATGCTCAAGGCCCTGGCGCCGCAGCAACTGGACAAGGTGTTTTTCCTCACGGCGAAAACCCCGGGGCGCAAATTGGCGCTGGATGCGGCTCAGGTCATCCTCGACAGCGCCGCCGCTCCGCCCTTGCGAGTCCTCGAGATGATTGCCCGGGACAAGGCGTGCGAGCACCCGGACAAGGCCTGCCATGGCGAATCCTGCCCGTTGGCCCAGGGTTTTTATGATCGTCTGCCGGCCGCGCGTCAGGCCGCTCGCCAATTGAGCCTGCTGAACCAGAGTGCCTTGCGCGAAGTTGCCCTGCAGCACGAGGTTTGTCCTTATTACCTGAGCCAGGAAATGGCCCGATGGGCGGACGTGGTGGTCGCCGACTACAACTACTATTTCGACTTCAGCGCGTTGCTGTTCGGGCTGGCCCAGGCCAATAACTGGAACGTCGCGGTGCTGGTGGACGAAGCCCACAATCTGGTGGAGCGCGGTCGGCAGATGTACAGCGCCAGCCTCGACCAGGCAACGTTGAACAGCGTGCGAAAAACCGCGCCTGAGCCACTGAAGAGATCCTTGCAACGGGTCAATCGTGAATGGAATGCTCTGCATGATCAGCAACTCGGCCCCTATCAGGCCTACGACAAAGCCCCGGAAAAACTGCTTCAGGCGCTGTCCTTATGCTGCGCGAGCATCGGCGACTACCTGAACGATCATCCCCAAGGCCTGGACAGCGGATTGCAGAATTTTTACTTCGACGTGCTGCAATTCGGCCGCGTGGCTGAACTGTTCGATGAGCATTTCCTGTTCGACATCAGCAAGCGCGACCTCGAGCGCAAACGCAACCTGTCGCAACTGTGCCTGCGCAACGTGGTGCCCGCCGGTTTCATTCGCCCGCGCCTGACCGCTGCGCGCAGCACGGTGTTGTTTTCCGCCACCCTGAGCCCCCAGCGCTATTACACCGATTTGCTGGGAACACCGACGAACACGGTCTGGATCGACGTCGAATCGCCATTTCACGCCGATCAACTGCATGTGCACATCGTCAGCCAGATCTCCACGCGGTTCGTCCACCGTCAGGCGTCCCTTGAGCCCATCGTCGAGCTGATTGCCAAACAATTCGCCCAGCGCCCAGGCAACTATCTGGCGTTTTTCAGCAGCTTCGACTATTTGCAGCAAGTGGCCCAGTTGCTGGCCGAACGGCATCCGCACATCACGCTGTGGTCGCAGTCCCGGGGAATGGGGGAAGGGCCGCGTCAGGCGTTTCTCGATCAATTCACCGTCCATAGTCAGGGCGTAGGGTTTGCGGTGCTGGGTGGAGCATTCGGCGAAGGCATCGATTTACCCGGCGCGCGGTTGATTGGTGCATTCATTGCCACCCTGGGGCTGGCGCAACTCAATCCGGTCAACGAACAGATGAAACAGCGCATGGCGGCGATTTTCGGGGCCGGTTATGACTACACCTACCTGTTTCCGGGTGTGCAGAAAGTGGTGCAAGCGGCGGGGCGAGTGATCCGCACCCGGCAGGATCAAGGGGTAGTGATGCTGATCGATGACCGGTTTGGTGAGAGCAAGGTCAAGCAATTGCTGCCGCGCTGGTGGACGGTCAAGACTGCCGTTGATGCAACGCGGTGACTTGCCAGAAAGCGTGGACGACGACGCAGGAGCTGCTACGCCAGCTCCTGCATTTGATCGTTGTTGCCGCAGGAGTCAGCGGTTACGCAAACTACGCTCCATCCGCGCGATCCCTTCCTCCAGCAGCGCCCGTGGGCAGCCGAAGTTCAGGCGCACGAATTGCCGGGCGTTATCGCCGAAATCCAGCCCCGCGCTCAGCCCGACCTTCGCTTGTTCAAGGAAGAACTGCTGCGGGTTGTCCAGCCCCAGCGCCGTGCAGTCGAGCCACGCCAGATAAGTGCCCTGGGGTATGTTCATGGTCACGCCCGGCAACCGCGTGCGAACCGCCTCCACCAGATAATCGCGATTGCTTTGCAGGTAGGCCATGAGCCCGTTCAGCCATGGGCCGCCTTCGCTGTAGGCGACGCGGGTGGCTTCCATGCCCAACGGGTTGACGCTGTCGACCATGCCGCAGCGGGCGCTGTTGACCCGATGGCGCAGCGCCGCGTCCTGAATGATCATGAACGAAGTCTTCAGGCCGGCGATGTTGTAAGCCTTGCTCGCCGACATCAGGGTGATGGTGCGTTTGGCGATTTGCGGGCTGAGCGAGGCGATCGGAATGTGCACACGCCCGTCGAAGCACAGTTCGGCGTGAATCTCGTCGGAGATGATCCAGGCGTCCTGCTCCAGGCAGATGTCGGCGACTGCTTGCAGTTCTTCGCGGGGGAAGACCTTGCCCAGCGGGTTATGCGGGTTGCTCAGCAGCAACGCGCCGCCACCTTGCAGCGCCTGGCGCAAGGCATCGAGTGGCGTGGCATACGTACCATCGGCCAACACGTCGAAGTCCAGTTCGACTTTGTTCAACTGCCAGTGGCCCGGCGCATGGCGCAGCGGCGGGTAATTCGGCGTCTGCACGACCACGTTCTGCTGCGGCTGAACCAGCGCATGCAGGGCCATGTTGAAACCCGACTCGACACCCGGCAGGAAGATCAGCTCCTGGGGCTGTACGCGCCAGGAGTACTTGTTCCACAAGTCGGCGACGATGGCGTCACGCAAGTTGTCCTGGGCCACGCTGTAACCGAGCATCGGGTGTTCCAGGCGTTGTTGCAGGGCCTGGATGATCGCTGGCGGCGCGGCAAAATCCATGTCGGCGACCCACATCGGCAACACGTCGGCCGGGTAACGGCTCCATTTGGTACTGCCGGTGCCATGGCGGTCGAACACCTGATCAAAATCGAAAGTCATGCTCAGTCTCATAAAAGGCGGGGGTGAATCCGGTGGCCATGATAAGCGCCAACCTCTGTGGGAGCGAGCCTGCTCGCGATGAGGCCATCACAGCCAGCGTTGATGTTGCCTGGCCAACCGCTATCGCGAGCAGGCTCGCTCCCACATTAATTGTGTGTCCGGCTGGCTTGCGGTATTACCCGACGGTCGGTTTTTCCACAGCACAAAACAGCATTGTCTACAGTTTAAAGTGGCGGTAGTTCCGTTGCCGTCACCGTGATCGTCCAGAAAAATCCGGCCAACGCACCGGGTTTCCACCTGATCAGGAGTGCACGATGGACCTCAACCGTCGTCAGTTCTTCAAGGTCGCAGGTATCGGCCTTGCGGGCTCAAGCCTCGGCGCGCTGGGCATGGCCCCGATGCCAGCCTTCGCCGAACAAGTGCGTCATTTCAAGCTCGCCCATACCCATGAAACCCGCAACACCTGCCCGTACTGCTCGGTCGGTTGCGGCTTGATCATGTACAGCCAGGGCGACAATGCGAAGAATGTCGCCCAGAGCATCATCCACATCGAAGGCGATGCCGACCACCCGGTCAATCGCGGCACCCTCTGCCCCAAAGGCGCGGGCCTGCTCGATTTCATTCACAGCCCCAGCCGTCTTCAGTACCCGCAGATGCGCAAGCCCGGCACCAAGGAGTGGGTACGAATCTCCTGGGATGAAGCACTGGATCGCATCGCCGACCTGATGAAGGCCGACCGCGATGCCAACTTCATCGAAAAGAACGCCCAGGGGCAAACGGTGAACCGCTGGCTGACCACCGGTTTTCTCGCGGCGTCGGCCTCGTCCAACGAAGCGGGTTACATCACCCACAAGGTGATTCGCAGTCTCGGCATGCTGGGGTTCGATAACCAGGCACGTGTCTGACATGGCCCGACGGTGGCAAGTCTTGCCCCGACGTATGGCCGTGGTGCCATGACCAACCACTGGACCGATATCGCCAACGCGAATCTGGTTCTGGTGATGGGTGGCAACGCAGCAGAAGCGCACCCTTGCGGTTTCAAATGGGTGACCGAAGCCAAAGCCCACAACAAGGCGCGGCTGATTGTGGTCGACCCGCGTTTCACCCGTACGGCCTCGGTGGCGGACTATTACGCGCCGATCCGCACCGGCACCGACATTGCCTTCATGGGCGGGCTGATCAACTACTTGCTGACCGAAGACAAGATCCAGCACGAATACGTGCGGGCCTATACGGACGTGTCGTTCATCGTCAAGGCCAACTACGGTTTCGAGGACGGGCTGTTCAGCGGGTACGACGCGAGCAAGCGTACTTACACTGACAAGTCCGGCTGGGGCTACGAAATCGGCGAGGACGGTTTTGCCAAAGTCGACCCGACCTTGCAAGACCCACGCTGCGTCTACCAATTAATGAAGCAGCATTACAGCCGTTACACCCTGGAGCTGGCCAGTCAGGTCTGCGGCATGCCCACGGACGCGATGCAGAAAATCTGGGAAGAGATCGCCACCTGCTCGCAACCGGGCAAGACCATGACGATTCTCTACGCCCTGGGTTGGACCCAGCATTCGATCGGTTCGCAGATGATCCGCAGCGCGGCCATGGTGCAACTGCTGCTGGGCAACGTCGGCATGCCGGGCGGGGGCGTCAACGCCTTGCGTGGGCACTCCAACATTCAGGGCCTGACCGACCTGGGCTTGCTGTCCAACCTGTTGCCTGGTTACCTGACCCTGCCGGCCGAGGCCGAACAGGACTACAACGCTTACATCGCCAAGCGCGCACTCAAACCGCTGCGTCCCGGGCAGATGTCCTACTGGCAGAACTACGGCAAGTTCCATGTCAGCCTGATGAAAGCCTGGTATGGCGCCAATGCCACCGCCGAGAATCACTGGGGTTACGACTGGCTGCCGAAACTGGACATTCCCGGTTACGACATCCTGAAAATGTTCGACATGATGGGCAAGGGCCAGGTCAATGGCTACATGTGCCAGGGCTTCAACCCGATCGCCGCCTTGCCGGACAAGAACCGGGTGATGAAGGCGTTGGCCAAACTCAAGTGGCTGGTGGTGATGGACCCGCTGGCCACCGAGACTTCGGAGTTCTGGCGCAACGTCGGGCCTTACAACGATGTGGAAACAGCTAACATCCAGACCGAAGTCATCCGCCTGCCCACCACCTGTTTTGCCGAAGAAAACGGCTCACTGGTCAACAGCGGTCGCTGGCTGCAATGGCACTGGAAGGGCGCCGATGGCCCGGGACAGGCGCGCACAGACATAAAGATCATGGCCGAGCTGTTCCTGCGTCTGCGCAAGCGTTACCAGGCCAGTGGCGGTGCCTGGGCCGAGCCGATCCTCAAGCTCGACTGGCCCTACAAGGTACCGGATGACCCGACGCCGGAAGAGCTGGCCCGAGAATTCAACGGTTACGCCATCGCCGATGTCACCGACGCTTCGGGCGCGGTGGTCAAGGCCGGTCAGCAGTTGTCCGGTTTCGGCCAACTCAAGGACGATGGCAGCACGGCGTCCGGTTGCTGGATTTTCTGCGGCAGCTGGACCGAGCAGGGCAACAACATGGCCCGGCGTGACAACAGCGATCCTTTCGGCATGAAGCAGAACCTGGGCTGGGCCTGGGCCTGGCCGATGAACCGACGGATTCTCTACAACCGCGCCTCCAGCGACCCTCAAGGCAAACCGTGGGACGCGAACAAACGGCTGGTGTGGTGGAACGGCAAGGTCTGGACCGGTACCGACGTGCCCGACTACAAGGCTGATGTGCCGCCGGAAGCCGGGATGAACCCGTTCATCATGAACCCCGAAGGCGTGGCACGTTTCTTCGCCCTCGACAAGATGAACGAAGGGCCGTTCCCGGAACACTATGAACCGTTCGAGACGCCCATCGGCATCAACCCGATGCACCCCAACAACAAGCAGGCGACCAGCAACCCGGCCGGGCGGATCTTCGATTCGGTCTGGGACACCCTGGGGCAGGCCAAGGACTTCCCTTATGCGGCGACCAGCTACCGGCTGACCGAACACTTCCACTTCTGGACCAAGCATTGCCCGATCAACGCGGTGACCCAACCCGAGCAGTTTGTCGAAATCGGCGAGGTGCTGGCCAAGGAGAAGGGCATCGCTGCCGGTGACCGGGTGCGGGTCAGTTCCAAGCGCGGGCATATCGAAGCGGTGGCGGTGGTGACCAAGCGGATTCGTCCGCTGCAGGTCAACAATCAGGTGGTGCACCAGATCGGTATCCCGTTGCACTGGGGCTTCACCGGCGCCACCCGCCACGGTTACCTGACCAACACCCTGGTGCCGTTCCTCGGCGATGGCAACACACAGACCCCGGAATCCAAGTCATTCCTGGTCAACGTGGAGAAAATCTAAATGGCCAGCCAAGACATCATCGCCCGCTCGGCCACCACCACCGTGCCGCCCTCGGTGCGCACGCAAGAGGAAGTGGCCAAGCTGATCGACACCACCAAGTGCATCGGCTGCAAGGCCTGCCAGGTCGCCTGCTCGGAATGGAACGAGCTGCGCGACGACGTTGGTCACAACCTCGGCACCTATGACAACCCTCACGATCTCAGCGCAGACACCTGGACCCTGATGCGCTTCACCGAGCATGAAACCGACGCCGGCAACCTGGAATGGTTGATTCGCAAGGACGGTTGCATGCACTGCGCCGAACCCGGCTGCCTGGCGGCATGCCCGAGCCCCGGCGCGATCATCAAGCACGCCAACGGCATCGTCGATTTCGATCAGGACCACTGCATCGGCTGCGGGTATTGCATCACCGGTTGCCCGTTCAACATTCCGCGCATCTCGCAAAAGGACCACAAGGCCTATAAATGCACGCTGTGTTCGGACCGGGTGGCGGTGGGGCTGGAGCCGGCCTGCGTGAAAACCTGCCCGACCGGCGCCATCGTTTTCGGCACCAAGGAAGACATGAAGGAACACGCCGCCGAACGCATCGTCGACCTCAAGAACCGCGGCTTCGACAACGCCGGCTTGTATGATCCCGAAGGGGTTGGCGGCACCCACGTCATGTATGTGCTGCACCATGCCGACACGCCCAGGCTGTATGCCGGGCTGCCGGATCACCCGGCGATCAGTCCACTGGTGGACCTGTGGAAAGGCCTGAGCAAACCCCTGGCGTTACTGGCCATGGGCGCGGCGGTGCTGGCCGGGTTCTTCCACTATGTGCGCGTCGGGCCGCAACTGGTCGAGGAAGACGAAAATCCAGTCATCGTCGACCCAGCGGTGCATGAATTCGATCCATCGGTGCACACCTTTGATCCGACGAAACCCGGCGGGGAGGACAGGCCGTGAACGACAAACCGATCCTGCGCTACACCTCCAACCAGCGCACCAATCACTGGCTGGTGGCGATTGTGTTTTTCATGGCCGCGCTGTCGGGGCTGGCCTTGTTTCATCCAGGGTTGTTCTGGCTCAGCAACCTGTTTGGCGGCGGTTCGTGGACGCGCATCTTGCATCCGTACATGGGCGTGGCGATGTTTGTGCTGTTCCTCGGCCTGGTGTTCAGTTTCTGGCGGGCGAATTACTTCATCGCCAACGACCGGTTGTGGCTCAGGCGCGTCGGGACTGTCATGCGTAACGAGGAGGAGGGCGTGCCGCCGATCGGCAAATACAACCCGGGGCAGAAGCTACTGTTTTGGGTGTTGCTGATCTGCATGCTGGTGCTGTTGTTCAGCGGGTTGGTGATCTGGCGTGCCTGGTTCAGCGCGTACTTCGGCATCACCGGTATTCGCTGGGCGATGCTGCTGCATGCGCTGGCGGGGTTCATCCTGGTGCTGAGCATTATCGTCCACATCTATGCGGGTATCTGGATTCGCGGTTCGGTCCACGCGATGGTGCGTGGCAGGGTCAGCCGCGCCTGGGCGAAAAAACACCATGAGCTCTGGTACCGGGAAGTGACCCAAGACGAAACGCCTGAGCGACCGATCACCAAAAAAGGATGACCCCTTGGCCACGATCCTCGAGCCTGGGCAGATAGAAGCGGCGGCGAGTTCACCGCCGTTTCTGTACCGGCCACCGAATAACTTGTTCACCTTGCGCGCGCTGCGTCTGGAACGCCTGGCCGATGGGCATCCATTGGCGGATTACCTGCGTTTGGTTGCCGGACTGTGTCACGTCCAGCAGCACCTGATGGACGATCCGCCCGTGGCCGCCATGCCCGATCCCGAACGTCTTCGGGTGTGCGTGGAACATGGCTTGCCACCGTTCGCCGCCGACAGTCTGGTGCGCGAAAATGTTTGGCTACCCTTTCTTGAAGCCTTGTTGCAACGCTATCAGCCACCGCCACAATCAGCGGTAGAAAACGCCGTGGCGACGTTGCGCAGTGCCAACCCAGGCCTGCTCAAAGCGTGGGCAATTGCCTTGGTCAGCGGCCAGTATTCAATGCTGCCGGCAGCGCTGGTGCCGTTCCTCGGTGCAGCGCTGCAAGCGGCCTGGAGCCATTGGCTGCTGAGTTCACCGAACCTTGAACTCAAGCGCGGCGACAGCCTCAGCCAATGCCCGGCCTGCGGTTCGCCGGCGATGGCCGGAGTGATTCGTCATCGCGGCAAGTACAACGGCTTGCGTTATCTGGTGTGCTCGTTGTGCGCCTGCGAATGGCATGCGGTACGGGTCAAGTGCGTGTATTGCGAACAGAGCAAGGGGCTTCAATACGTCAGCTTCGAGGATGACCTTCATGCCGCCAATCAGGCACCGTTGCGAGCGGAAGTCTGCCCCGGCTGCAACAGCTACCTGAAACTGATCTACCTGGAAAACGACGCCGAAGCCGAAGCACTCTCGGCGGACCTGTCCAGTCTGATGCTGGACATGCGCCTGGAGCAGGAAGGCTACCAGCGCCCATCGCCGAATCTGATGCTGGCACCGGGAGGTGACTGAGCTCATCCCTTTGAGCTTATCCCCCTAAGCCTATCCCTATGAGCCCAGCGGCTACACTCAGACGCGACAGTCAATCGCTTCCAGGAGCCTCTGATGTCTGCACCCTCCGCCAGCCAAGCCTTGCGGCTGCCCTCCATCGACAGCTTGCTGCGCCATCCCGCCTGCCAACCGCTGGCCGAACGTTATGGGCATGACGCGCTGCTGGCCGGCCTGCGGCAACTGCTCGATGACTTGCGCGAACCGGTGCTCAAAGGTGAACTCAATGCTGTTGAAATCGCCCCCGACGTGTTGGCGGGCAGGGCGGGTGAGCGTCTGGCGATCCAGCATCGCAGCCAGATCCGTCGGGTATTCAACCTCACCGGCACCGTGTTGCACACCAACCTCGGCCGCGCGTTGTTGCCGGAAGAAGCCATTGAAGCCATGCAACTGGCCGCCCGCTATCCACTCAATCTGGAATTCGACCTGCACAGCGGTAAGCGCGGTGACCGGGACGACCTGATTGAAGGGCTGATTCGCGAGCTGACCGGCGCCGAAGCGGTGACTGTGGTCAACAATAACGCTGCCGCCGTGTTGCTCGCCCTCAACAGCCTGGGCGCGCGCAAGGAAGGCATCATTTCCCGTGGTGAACTGATCGAAATAGGCGGCGCCTTCCGCATTCCCGACATCATGGCCCGCGCCGGGGTGCGGCTGCACGAAGTGGGCACTACCAACCGCACCCATGCCCGGGATTACGAGGCCGCCATCGGCCCGCGCACTGGTCTGCTGATGCGGGTACACGCGAGCAATTACAGCATCGAAGGCTTCACCGCGAGAGTGCCGACGGCTGAGTTGGCGGCGCTGGCTCACCGCCACGGGCTGCCGCTGCTCGAAGACCTGGGCAGCGGCAGCCTGCTGGATTTGACTCGCTGGGGTTTGCCTGCCGAACCGACGGTGCGTCAGGCGCTGCTCGATGGTGCGGACATCGTCACTTTCAGCGGTGACAAGTTACTCGGCGGGCCTCAGGCCGGGTTGATTGTCGGCCGCAAAGACCTGATCGCCAGGATCAAGAAGAATCCGCTCAAGCGTGCATTGCGGGTCGACAAACTGACCCTGGCCGCCCTCGAAGCCGTATTGGCGCTGTACCGCGATCCCGATCGGTTGGCCGAACGCCTGCCGAGCCTGCGCCTGCTGACCCGACCTCAAGCCGACATTCTCACCCAGGCCGAACGCCTGCAACCGTCACTGGCGCAGGTGTTAGGCGATGGCTGGAGCGTCAGCGCGGTGCCGGCGCTGGGCATGATCGGCAGCGGCAGCCAACCGGTGGCGCGACTGCCCAGTGCTGCGTTATGCCTGCGGCCCAACGTTTCCAAACGTCTGCGCGGGCGACGATTGCTGGGGCTGGAGGCGGCGTTTCGTCAGCTGCCGATTCCCGTGCTCGGTCGCATCGATGACGACGGATTGTGGCTGGACCTGCGTCAACTCGACGACGAAGCCGCGTGGCTGGCGCAACTCGATCAGTTGCAGGAGGAGGGCCGGGACGGGTGATTGTCGGCACGGCGGGGCACATCGATCACGGCAAGACCTCCTTGCTCCAGGCACTGACCGGGCAGGCCGGTGACCGTCGTCGGGAAGAACGCGAACGCGGCATGACCATTGACCTCGGCTATATCTACGCGGCGCTGGAGCCGGGCGCCGCCCTGACCGGTTTTATCGACGTACCCGGTCATGAGCGCTTCACCCACAACATGCTGGCCGGGGCTCAGGGCATTGATCTGGTGATGTTGGTGGTGGCGGCCGATGACGGTGTCATGCCCCAGACCCGCGAACACTTGGCGATTGTCGAGTTGCTGGGCATTCCTCGGGCACTGATTGCGATTACCAAATGCGACCGCGTCGATCCTGCTCGTGTGCAAGCCGTCCGGGAACAGATCGAAGCTTTGCTCGCACCGGGACCTTATGCCGACGCGCCGCGAATCGCGCTGTCGAGCGTGACCGGCGAGGGTATCGAGACACTGCGGCAGGCCTTGCTGGATGCGCAACATGAGGTGCTTCAACGCAGCGTCAGTGGCGGCTTTCGTCTGGCGATTGATCGGGCTTTCAGCGTGGCCGGCGCCGGTATCGTGGTGACCGGCACCGCGTTGTCCGGCCTGGTGGCCGTGGGCGATACGCTGATGTTGAGCCCGCTGGGCAAACCCGTACGGGTGCGAGGCCTGCATGCGCAAAATCAGGCAGCCGACAGCGCCACGGCCGGGCAGCGCGTTGCGCTGAACCTGAGTGCCGACCGTTTAGCCCTGGAGCAGGTTCACCGTGGTCACTGGCTGTTGGCTGAATGGCTGCATGCGCCGACCCAGCGTCTGGATATCGAGATGACCTTGTTGGCCAGCGAGGCGCGAAGCTTCGAGCACTTTCAGCCGGTGCACGTGCACCTCGGTACTCAGGATGTGACCGGGCGCGTGGCGTTGCTGGAGGGCGCCAGCCTGGCACCGGGGGAGCAGATGTTCGCGCAACTGCTGGTGAGCGCGCCGATGCTGGCGGTGAAGGGCGACCGTTTGATCCTGCGCGACCAAAGTGCGCAACGCACCCTTGGCGGTGGCCGGGTACTGGACCCGTTCGCCCCGGCCCGACACCGCCGCAGCCCCGAGCGATTGGCACAGCTACAAGCGCTGGCCACCACGACCAGCCTGGAAGCCGCACTGCCGGCGCTGCTGGCCAACAGCGACACCGGCCTCGATCCGCAGCGTCTGGAGCGCCAGTTCAATCGTCCACGCGAAACCTGGGTGTTGCCCGATGACGTGCGTTTGATCGAGACGCGGCAGGGGCCGTTACTGTTCAGTGCTGTGCGCTGGGAAGCCCTGAAAGCACCGCTGCTGGAGCGCCTCGCACGCTTTCATCAACTCGAGCCGGATCAAATGGGACCGGACAGGGATCGCCTGCGTCGTTTCGCCGGCACCGCGCTGGACCGGCCGACCTTTGTCAGCCTGCTCGACGAATTACTGGCCAGCGGTGCGATTGCCGCCAGCGGCCCATGGCTGCATTTACCCGATCATCAAGTGCGTTTGAGCGAGGACGACGAAACCCTGTGGCTACAGTTGCAGCCGCTGTTCGAACAAGCGGGTTTCGATCCGCCATGGGTGCGTGATCTGGCTAAAGCGACGGGCCATGAAGAGGCCGCCGTGCGCCTGCTGCTGCGCAAGATGGCTCGGTTGGGGCTGCTGCATCAAGTGGTCCGTGACCTGTTTTACACCGACACGCTGGTGCGCCGATTGGCGGCTATGCTGGTGCAACTGGCCAGCGATGAGCCGGTGATTCAGGTCGCCGCGTTTCGCGATGCCGTGGGCCTGGGGCGCAAGCGCAGCATTCAGATTCTTGAGTACTTCGACCGGCTCGGCCTGACCCGACGCTTTGGCGACCGGCGCCACATTCGGCTCGACAATGCACTGGCTCAACAAGCAACAGACTGAGATCAAGGAAGGCAATCGCGCCCGGTGGCGCGGCCGGGCTTCAAACCCGGTTGGGGACGGCATCCGTTCCCGGGCAGGTTCGACTCCGGCTGCCTTCCGCCATTTGGTAGAACACAGGGACAGGCGCAATCCCTGTGGGAGCGAGCCTGCTCGCGATAGCGGTGTA
Source organism: Pseudomonas sp. B21-015 (assembly GCF_024749285.1). Taxonomy (NCBI): domain Bacteria; kingdom Pseudomonadati; phylum Pseudomonadota; class Gammaproteobacteria; order Pseudomonadales; family Pseudomonadaceae; genus Pseudomonas; species Pseudomonas sp. B21-015. Next base: position 3,248,474 of record NZ_CP087196.1, on the reverse strand, counting down.
TCAGCTGATAGAAATGTTGAATGTGAGTCCGCCATCGCGAGCAGGCTCGCTCCCACAAGTTTGCGCACCTTAACTTACCGGCATTGGGGTTGCCCCCTCGCCACAGGCCTGCAGTTGTCATGCATTAGGGGCAGACAGACCATTGAAAGCACACCAACAAACACAACTATGACCTACGCTTATTCCAGACGCATGTTCAACGAACAGGGGCTCTTCCCTGATCGAAAACAACAAGAACAGCTATCCGGAGACGACTCATGTTTGCATTGGCCCGTCGATTCAGCAGCAACCTCGCCGTTTTAGTTACCGCCGCCGCGCTTGCATCACCGGTTTTTGCGCTGGACACCGTCAAGTTCATGGCCCCGGGCTCGGTCGGTGGTGGTTATGACCAGACCGCACGCGTCCTGGGCAAAGCCATGGTCGAGGCGAAAACGGCAAAGTCCGCGACCTTCGAGAACAAGGGCGGCGCCGGTGGCACCTTGGGGTTGGCGCAATTTGCCAACGGCACCAAGGGCGACGCCAATGCCCTGATTGTGGTCGGCGCGATCATGGTCGCGGCCATCGAGCAGAACAAACCGCAAATCACCTTGAAGGACGTGACACCGATCGCACGGCTGTTTACCGAATACAACGTGATCGCCGTACGCGACGACTCCCCGTACAAAACCCTGGATGATTTGATCAAGGACTTCAAAGCCAACCCGTCCAGCATCAAATGGGGCGGTGGCTCCAAGGGGTCGATCGACCACATTGGCATCGCCGAACTGGCGAGCAAAATGGACGTCCCTGTCAACAAGGTGAATTACGTCGCCTTCGCCGGTGGCGGCGAAGTCGTCGCCGCGGTGCTGGGTGGCCACATCACGGTGATCACCGGCGGCTACGCCGAGCTTGCCAAATACGTCCAGTCCAAACAATTCCGTTTACTCGCCATCGGCGCGCCCAACCGCGTTGAAGGCATTGATGCGCCGACCCTCAAAGAGGCTGGCTACGACGTGACGATCGGCAACTGGCGTGGCGTTTACGGCGCAGCGGGCCTGACGCCTGAACAGCGCAAAGAACTGACCGAAGCCGTCCTGACCGCGACCAAAAGTACTGTTTGGCAAGAAAACGTAAAAACCAATGCATGGTCACCGAGCATTCTGACCGGCGATGACTTCGGCAAGTTCGTCGAGGAAGAACATGGGCGCCTGCGGGCGATGCTGGTCAAAGTCGGGCTGCTTTGAGATGGCCGGGCGCTGGAAAGTCATGCCGGCCCAACTGGCAATTGGCGTCGCTGTAGTCGCCATCAGCGCGGTATTGGCGTTCGGCGCCTCGCGATTTCCTCCCGAGATGGGCTTCGTCATTATGGCAGCCTACGTCTATCCCTACGCCGTCGCGGCGTTTCTGGGCGTCGTCGGTCTGTTGCTGTGCTATCAGGCGCTCACCGGTGGTTTTCGCAACCTTTCCGACGACCACGAGACTACCCAGGCTCAACCCGGCGGCAAGGCCGGGGCGACCTGGGTCACAGCGGGGCTGGTGGGCGTCGCTTTGCTCATTTCCTACATCGGCTTCGTATTGGCCGCTGCACTGCTGTTTGCCTGTTCGGCACGCGGTTTTGGTAGTCGCAGCCCGGTGCGGGACCTGGCCATCGGTATCGCCCTGACGCTGCCGATTTACTGGCTTTTCACCGCCGGGCTAGGGGTTTCCCTTCCGCCCTTGATCAACGCCTGGATCTGATCCGGGCCGAAGGAGGTCGACAAGGTGGACATTCTCTCGAGTCTGGCAACCGGCTTCGGTGCCGCGTTGGCGCCGATCAATCTGATGTGGGGTTTTATCGGCTGTCTGCTGGGCACCGCGATCGGTGTTTTGCCGGGAATCGGACCGGCGCTGACTGTCGCGTTGCTGTTGCCGATTACCGCCAAGGTCGATCCTACCGGGGCGCTGATCATGTTCGCCGGCATCTATTACGGCGCTCAGTTTGGTGGCTCGACCACCTCGATTCTGCTCAACACCCCCGGAGAGTCGTCTTCCATGGTTACGGCCCTGGAAGGCAACCTCATGGCCCGCAACGGGCGCGCAGGCCCGGCCCTGGCGACAGCCGCTATCGGTTCATTTGTCGCCGGCACCATCGCGACGATCTTGCTGACGCTGTTCGCTCCACTCGTTGCCACACTGGCGCTGAAGTTCGGGCCGGCGGAGTATTTCGCGATTCTGGTACTGGCATTCACTACGGTGTCGGCGGTGCTCGGCGCATCGATGCTGCGCGGCTTTGTCTCGTTGGGGATCGGGCTGACCATCGGCATGATCGGCCTGGACTCGACCTCGGGCATTGCCCGCTACACCATGGAGGTGCCCGAGCTGGTCGATGGCATCGAAGTGGTACTCGTCGCGGTCGGGTTGTTTGCCGTCGGTGAAGCCTTGTACAGCGTGCTCTACCAAAAGGAAGAAACGGGCAGCCGACATCGCCTGACCTCGTTGTGGATGACCCGCGCCGACTGGAAACGCTCGATTCCCGCGTGGCTACGGGGCACCTTGATCGGTTTTCCCTTCGGGTCGATTCCGGCCGGTGGCGCGGAGATTCCGACGTTTCTGTCGTACTCGACCGAACGCAAACTCAGCAAGTACCCGAAAGAGTTCGCGGCCAGCAAAGGCGAGGGCGCCATCGAGGGGGTTGCCGGCCCCGAGGCGGCCAACAACGCGAGCGCCACCGGTTCGCTGGTGCCGCTGCTGACCCTGGGCATACCGACCTCCGCCACGGCGGCGATTTTGCTGGCCGCGTTCCAGAACTACAACCTGCAACCGGGGCCGTTGCTGTTCCAGACCTCGGGCGACCTGGTCTGGACGCTGGTGGCTTCGCTGTACATCGGCAACGCTATCCTGCTGGTGCTGAACCTGCCATTGGTGGGCCTGTGGGTCAAACTCCTGCAGATTCCACGACCGTACCTGAACGCCGGGATTCTGGTGTTCGCCACCATCGGCGTGTACGGCATGCGCCACTCAACGTTCGACTTGTTTCTGATGCTGGGCATCGGCTGGGCCGGGGTGTTGATGCGGCGTTTCGACTTCCCCGTCGCCCCGGTGATCGTCGGCATGCTGCTGGGCCCGATGGCGGAAAAACAACTGCGCAACGCCTTGTCCATCAGTCAGGGCGACTGGATGATATTTGTGACACAACCGATTGCGGCGTCGGTTCTGGTGTTGACGTTGTTGGTGCTGCTGGTGCCGTACCTGCTGCATAAACGCGGGATCAAATTGCATGAGGATGATTGAGTGTTGATCGTTCCCACGCGAGCGTAGGAACGATCAACTTTGTGGCGCACAACTTTCCAAGACGTTTCCTACAACGTACCCTGTTGCCGCGTTTCGGTATCGACCCCTATAGTTCGGGCTCGCGGAAAACACCGCGAACGACCTTGGCCGGTCGGATACAGGAACGTTCAGCTAGCCAACACCTTTGTGTTATGGCGGCTGTGCGTGGGACACCTTCGGGTGTGCCGGTTCCTGTCCGGTCGGCCAACCCGCGTACGGCCGCCACCTTCTTCGTTTGGCCGCGAATGGTGGTAGCTCTAATTACAGGAGTTACATCAATGTACGACCAAGTCATGCCACGTTACCTCCCCATCGACACCTATGACGCCGAAACCCCGGTGCTCTTCATCAACACCCACAAAGAACTCAGCGACTTGGCCGCCTGCGCCATGCACCGCTTTACTGTTGTTCGCGATCTGACCGACACCTTGTCCAGCCTCAACCTCACAGGCATTTCCGACTGCGACCTGACCCGCGTCACCCGGGCGGTGCACCTGCTGACGCGTGAAGGTTGCGCAATACTGGATGTGATCCAGGCTCGGGCGTTGCAGCGGGAGGAGGGGTTCAAGACTGCTGTTTAGCGGTGTAACGACGGACGCCTTCGCGGGCAAGCCCGCTCCTACACTGAACCGTATCCACCCCGAGAACGCGGTCATATGTGGGAGCGAGCCTGCTCGCGATGGGGCCTCAAGATCGCAGCCTTCGGCAGCTCCTACGCCGACCGGGTACACCCGAGGAGTCAAAGTCGTACGCATATCCGCCGTGCGCCACATCTGCCGTTGGCGGTATCGGCTTTCATTGAGCTGGTGATGGAGAAGCTGAGGGTGGAGGCATTCCCGGCGCAAGGCAACATTGAGTAGGTCTGACCTTTCCATGCATCAGCAGTGCTGTGCGAAAGCCCTCTATAATGCGCAAGCCTTTGACACAAGTGTATTCAACCGCCCGGTACTCCCTTGAAACGTGATCTTCGACTTGCCACTTTCCTGATCTTCCTGGTGTGTGTATCGGTGGTGCTGCTGACGGCCTGGCAAATATGGACAGCCCGACAGAACACCTTGAGTGATATCAGAACCGACACATTGAATCTGACCCATGCACTCAACACTTACACCGAGGGCACCTTCAAGCAAAGTGAAGTGCTACTGCTGGGCCTGACTGAAAGGATCGAGAAAGACGGCAGTGGCCCGCAGCAGCTCGAACGGCTGAGCCTGTTGATTGAGCAAGAGATGGATGCACTCCCGCAATTGAATAGCGTGGTGCTGTATGACGCCCAAGGGGACTGGGTATTCTCGACCAGCAAGCCGTTTTTACCCAATAGCAACAACGCGGATCGTGCGTTCTTCCAGCATCACCGCGACACTCCGGATCGCGGCATATTTATCGGCCCGGCGATTCTCAGCCGGGCCACATGTGCCTGGGTGATTTCGGTCAGTCGACGCATCGATCATCCCGATGGAAGTTTTGCCGGGGTGATCGCCGCAACTATCAGTCTCGAGCACTTCCTCAAACTTTATCGAAGCATTCACGTGGGGCAATTCGGCGCGATCAGTCTGACCTCAGGCGAAGGGCGCCTGCTGGTGAGGTATCCCTTTCAGGTGGAAGACATCGGTCGTGATTTGTCTCGTGCGCCCATATTTTCCGAGTACTTGCGCAACGCCTCATCAGGCACCGCGGACTTTGTTTCGACAGTCGATGGTGTCCATCGCCTCTATGCGTTCAAGAGAAGCGACCAATACCCCATCGTGACGACGGTAGCGGTGGGCCAGGCCGAGGCGATGCAAGCATGGTTGAGCCAGACAAAACAATCTGTCGCGGTGGTGTTGCTGCTACTGGGACTCTTGGTTGCGTTGGGGCGCAGGTTGATTTCCCACATCAGTCGGCGTATCCGGGCAGAGAATAAATTACTCGCCACCCAGACCACGCTGATCGAGCTTAATCAGACACTGGAGATTCTCGCCAGTGAGGACACGCTCACCGGTCTCGCCAACCGCCGCCATTTCGATCAGTTTCTGGCTATCGAACTCAAACGCTCCAAGCGACTCGCAAGCCCTCTGTCACTGATCTTGATCGATGTGGATTTTTTCAAACGCTACAACGATCACTACGGGCATCTCGCGGGGGACGAATGTCTGCGCGTGATTTGTCAGGCGATCAAGCACTGTGTCCGTCGTCCAGGTGACATGACTGCTCGCTACGGCGGAGAAGAAATAGCCATTGTGATGCCCAATACGGACGGGGCTGGAGCTCGCACGGTGGCTGAGGCGATCCTGTCGGGTATCGCGGCCGAGGGATTGGCGCACCTGGCGAGTCCGTTCGGGATCGTGACCGTGAGCCTGGGGGTGGCGACTTATGTCGCCGACGGCAACGACCCTGATGACAAGTCACTGATCGGTCGTGCAGACCGCGCGCTTTACTCGGCAAAGTCGCAGGGTAGAAATCAGCTGAGCGTCGCGTGATCGAGGAGGCACCTGGAGGAAAGAGCGAACGCAAGAACTGAAGCCGTGTTTTGTCGTTGTGATTGAGTGTGAGCAATCTGCACGCGGCGCAACTATCGGTTCAAGTAATAGTGACAATCAAGAAACGCAAGTTCTGCTTGGTCAGGTAAAGGCGGAAAATCGCCTCCATCGAAGACGCTGCTCAAGGAATTTGCGCGATGAAGACATTGACCCGACTGGCAATTGTCGCCCTGTTGATGGGCGGGGTTGCTACTGCTGCAACTGCCTGCGCAGACGACGCCCAATCGTGCCATTTTCTGCCCATCGCCGGCGCCAGCACCGGGTTGCAGCATTCGCAAACCGTGGGTGTGCTGTACAGCGAAAACACCCAGGACAACCTGCAATACCTTGAGCGTTACCACGATGTGGCGGTGAACGGCGCGCGCGATGCGCTGGATGCGCGGATTCGTGACGCGTTCATCAACAGCTCCGACCCGGAGCTGGCAATTGACTGGCTGATGAACTCGTTGCAGCAGCAGTTCCTGTCCGTCACGGTCTACGACAACCTCGATGCACTGGTGCGGGCCCATCCGGACGTGGTGGTGATGCTCGATACGCATAACCGCCTGCTGACCCAACGCAACAGTCAGGTCGAGGCCCGTTTCGCCGCGCGGTTCTACGACGCCAACCTGCGATACATCGGCAAGGCCGAAGGCGCCGTCGAGAAACAAATGCCTTCGGTCTGGGTACACAGCAGAGCTGCAGCCGAGATTGCCGCTCAGATTGACCAGCAACGCGACCTGCAACTAAGCGCCTTGAAGCAGTTCGATCACTCACTCAAGGCCCTGGTGACCGCTGGCTAGACACCAAAACCATAACCGCAACGACAGCGACCGTGACGCCGAACCGTTGCTCAACGAAACAGACTTTTATTTCAGGACTTCACCGATGCGCCCTTTATTTGTTCCTGCCATGGCTTTCGCCACCTTGCTGCTCTCTGGTTGCGCCTCCGCGCCGAACAACCCGACGCTGACCTTGCAGACGAAAAAAACGCCTGCCGAGTACGCTGATTGCGTGGTGCCGAAGTTGCAAGGCAGCGCACTGAGCCCGACCGTCTCGCAAACCCAACGCGGCTACCGGATCGTGGTGCCGAGCAAAGTCGCCGCGGACAACGTTCTGGAAGCCTACAAAGCCCCGAACGGCGGCAAGGTGTTTTTGTATGAGCGCCACTTGCTGGCGTCGAACTTCATGCCTTCGAGTTTCGAACGTGCCGCGCAGGAATGCCTGTAACCGCTTTTAAAAATGCTCCTTTGGTTGGCCGCAACCAACCAATTTTTTGCCCCGTGCCTCATTCGGTCGCGGGGCTTTTTTTTGCGTGCGGGTTCTGGTGGGCAATGGAGCTATGGCCAATCCATGGCCATGCATTGACTTCAGCTGTGTTGCCCGGCCGCGTGGCTGGCCTGGTTCCTGCTCCTGAAATGTGAGAATTGGTAGGCGATTGCCAACCAAATGAACCATGCGGGCATCACGCACAGTGCAAGGCGGGTGTCTGGCCGAAGGGCAAGCAGGCACAGCACAAATGCAAGGAATGCGAGGGAGAACCACGCCATCGGCACGCCACCAGGCATTTTGTACCGAGATTGTGCATGAAGATCGGGTCTTGCTTTGCGATAAGCGATGTAGGACGCCAGGATGGTCGACCAGGTGAGTTACAGTGACTTTGTCGAGAGCGTATTGAGGCGACAGCTCGGTATAGCGTCTATCCAATCAAGTCTTGCGTTGCGTGAGGTCAAAACGACCAGTCGTATCGCCATTCCGGGGCGGACAAAGCAGTAAGCCGGCGTGCTGAAGCGTCCAGCCAGAGAACTCAGCCGACCGGCTCGGCCGTACAACTCATTTGCCCTGAGCCTGGCTTCTGGAAAAGGACCACGTTGCCGTCTTGCCAGAAGCTGTAGTTCCCCTGGTAATCCTTGCCGGTGTATCGGGTTCCCGAATCACTCTGTTCCTGGCTCAGGACGATCGAGGTATTTGCCCATTTCAGGTACACGACACCAGGCTGCGTGGTAAAGAAGGTAGCGGCAATCAGCGAGTTAAGCCCTGTACAACGAAAAGCCAATGGGCCTTCGGTGAGTCTGTCTGGGTCCTTGGTTCTCACAATGGCCGAGCCTTGGCGCAGCTGGTGCGCGCGCTCGGCATAACTGCGGATCGTGCACGCCTTGGGCGCAGGCTCGGAGGCACATTGATTGCGGGCATCGATCCAGAACTGCTGGTCGATCATGACCTTGTCTGGACGCGGCACTGAATGCTCATCCGTGAGCGCGAGGCGATAAAGACGCGTCAGTTCGATATCCATCTGCGCCAGTTGCGGATCGCGACAGATCAGCTTTTCGACGGACGCCTTTGTCTCGGCACAATCGAAGCTGGTCTTGAAGGTTGGCGCAGCCTTGACACAGGTGCTCGCCGCCGCGCACACGCTGGCAGCGAGTAGACAGGTGAAAAGGGCCGTGACCGTTTTCATGTTGGCTTCACCCAGATCATTACGTGATGCCCGGATTGCCGTGGGATTTATCGATGCGTTGAACAGTTATTCTGTTCGCATTGGTGTATCGCAGTGTAAGTCAGTGCTCAGAACTTGCCATACCGCTTGGTCCAGTATCGGCGCCAGACGGTCGGTTCATGCTGCGTTACCTCTATGGTGTGAGGAGAAAATCAGTCAGACGTCTACCACTACTTTACAGGGTAAGGCTGGATAACGTTTGCGCCCCGTTTCCAGCAAACGATCTATAGTCCCACCTAGAAAGTTGTGTAGCAGTTCATCACGCTCTTGCTCATTCCTTGGGGTAAATGATGGGAAGGGCGGCGGTGGTTTTGGTCCAAGTTCCGCCCTGACACATCTATACCCCGACTTTGTCTGTGTTGGTCTTTGATCTTTCGGGCACTGCAAATCCCCTGTGGGCGAGCTTGACTCAGGCTGTGAAATCGCTGGTGTGCAGCTCCTGGACGCCCACCAATTGGATTTCGAACTCGGGGGTGGCGTCGGCATCGACACTGCCGTAGAGAATGCCATCGGCAAAGCGCAGTTGGCCGGTGGCGTTGGCAGGGTCGAAGGCGCTGCTGCCGATGAAGGTGAAGGCGTCGACTGCGGCGAACAGCGTGTTGTCCAGCGCGTTGCCCGTACCATTGGCGGCGCCAGTGCTATCGATATACAGACGCTCGACGTTGTTGCCGAGGGTGTAGGCCGCCAGGTTGCTGTGCACGCTGTCGATCCCACCAGACACCGCATTGCTGTTGATCTCGATCACGGCGTCGTCGGCGTTGTCGACATAGTAGGTGTCGTTGCCATCGCCGCCGGTCATGGTGTCGGCGCCGTTGCTGTACACCTCGCCACCGGTGATGGTGATGTTTGTGGGGGAGGGGATGTCCTCACTGCCGCGTTGCACCACGATGCCATTGCCGCCGTTGCCGTAGGCGACGTTATTGGTCATGGTGAAATCGTGGGTGCTGGTGACGACGTTGAAACCGTGGCGGTCGTTGTCGTAGGCGATGTTGTTTTCGAAGGTGCTGTTGCTGAGGAAGTCAGCAACGAAGCCGTCCAGGCCGTTGCCGTGGGACACGCTGTTCTTGATGACCATGTTGACGGTCTGCTCGTGGGGGTCGAAACCGTACCCGGAGCAATCCTTGATCTCGACGCTGTCGAGGGTAACGTTGGAGTCGTAGCCAGCTTCGCCGGGAATGTAGCCGTTGAACCAACCGTCGATCTTGCCCGTAGTGCTGTCACGGTTGCCGTCGATGGTGAGGATGGTGCTGTGGGAGACCAATGGCGTGCACTAGAGCTGGAGATTGGTAGATCGCGTTAGCTAGGCGGCTTGCCTTGAAGGGAATGGCGTTCAAGCAGCCATTCGGTGAAGGAATTGAGTGCTGTCGAGATTTTAGCTGCCGTTGAGGTTGGATTTTTGGCGTGCTTTAAAAAACTCGATCTCAGGTCTCATCTTCGGTGCTAGCCGGAGGAAATGCTCCACATGATCCACAAGTGTAAAAGGCCATGATTGGTCGTGCTCCACATGACTTAGGCCCGCCACGGTGGAAGAGCCCTTTCGAAAAGTGAAAAGGCTCGATGCAGGAGACTGTTGAAGCGAGCGGCATCACGCCGCAGCCCTGCCTGTTGACCACCAATCAGGCACAGATGGGCCACCTGACCAATCACTTCTGCTTCACCTGGCATATGGACCAAGCGGCGGCACGTCCGTATCGCGAAGTCCAGTCGTCTTGCGTCAACACGCTGCTGGAACTCGCCTACCAACGGATCGTGCAGCGACCAGGCTCGGATGGAAACTTCCCGCCCAGGTTGTTTCTCAGCGGCAATACTCAAGTAGCGTTTCAAGGTTTCGCCCGCGCTACGACCCTGCGCCGCATAAGCGAGCATGCGCTCCGTGTAGTCTTCTTCCCAAGCGGCCAGCAAGGTGCGGACAAAGTCTTCGCGATTGCGGAAATGGTGATAGAACGATCCGCGGGTCACATTCAATCGGCGCGATAGACTCTCGGCCGAAACGCCAATATGCCCTATTTGGTCGAGGGCCTCAAAACCAGCCGCGATCCAATGGTTACGAGTTAGTTTTCTCACCAGCTATTTCGCTCCATATTTAGCGCCATACAGACTGTGTATGGTGCGCAACCGATTGATACGCTGCGAACACCAGCAAAGATGGCCGTTGCGTTTTGCACGCCAGCACTTTTCATGGAGCTCGCCTTGAAGAAAATCGTTCTGGTTGCTTTCGACCAATTCACTGATATCGACCTATTCCTGATGTGGGACATTTTAGGCCGCAACACTGAGGACTGGCACGTCCGAATATTGGGTTCTAGCTCTATCGTGCGATCGGCGCACGGCCTGCCTGTTTCGGTGCACGGTCCGCTTTCCGAGGCCAATAGTGCCGACGCGGTATTGTTCGTCAGCGGCAAGGAAGGGGTACCCGCTGCACTTGCCGCCCCAGATTTCCTGCCGTCGTTTGAACTTGACTCCAGACGCCAGCGAATCGGCTCCATATGCGCCGGAGCTTTCATTCTCGAACGGCTTGGGCTGCTCAGCGGCCAGGCAACTACACACCCGGATGCACGATCGGGCTTGCAAGCTCTGGGACTTGAGCCCATGGACCAGCCTCTTGTATGCCAGGGGAACGTTGCAACCGCTGGCGGATGCCTTTCGGCGCTCTATCTGGTGGGATGGTTGGTTGAATCCTGGTTCGATGTCGACAAGCGCCGTGCGACGTTGCTCCCTGTTCTGCCAGCTGGGCAGCAAGAGCTCTATGATGCCTTGATCGGGCTCAGTATCCGACAAGGAGAAGTTGGCGCCTCAACAACATCCAGTTAATCCATGCTCGCTCAGCGAGGCTCTGGACCTCATCCTCCACTATGCAGATACCTCGTGTGCTTGGGAATGAGCAGTGAGCGCGGTTGTCCCTGTCCGGCTTGAAAGTCGGTAACCGTCACTTCTAAACTAGAAGAGCACTGACAGGGCGACGAGGCGTGTCATACGACAAGCCATTGCAACAAGAAACGTGACATGGCATGCCGCCTAATTAGTAGTTAGATCTCAGGAGAGATCCCCGATGCCCAGAGAGTTCGAGCTCATTACCTCCGTGCCAGTCCCCTCGAGGTCCGGCATCTCCCACTTTTACAAGTCGATGAACCTAGCGGATGCTTTTGCGATTCGGCTCCCTGCGGGCACATCTAGCAATCCAGATTTGCTGGCTCGATTCATCTTTTCCCACCAGCCATCCTGGATCGGATGGCTCATGAAAGTCCGAGACACTATCGTTGCCTGTTTCGGTCTCAAGACAGCCAAACACTTGGCATCACTTGCTAATCGGATTGGAATCTTCAAGGTCTACAGCACGAACCAGACTGAAATCGTGTTGGGAGAGGACGACAAGCACCTCGACTTCCGGATATCGATCCTATGTTCTGGAGAGGCAGAGCCAGAAGGCAGTCGCCAACTCGTTGTTTCAACCGTGGTCCAGTGCCACAACCGTCTAGGTCGGGCCTACATCTTCGTTATTGCCCCATTTCACCGCTTGGTTGTTAAGGCCAGCCTCCTGCGTGCAGCGCGCGTCGGTTGGCCTCTGGCTACCTGCCCCTAGGCTGAGAGCGCTGCGCGGTGAGTTTTCTTCTGAATCGGCCGGACAGTTACCAGGAAAATAGCTTTTGCCAGCCATGAAGCCAACTACCAACAGCGGCGCATATCGTTGCCTGAGCCCCCGATCGTCGTAAGTGTCCGGTAAAGTCATCTGGCTTTTTCCGCGTTGTCGCTTATGACAACCAACCGACAGGGAGGTCATCGAATATGCCTATCGGGAAAGTTCACATGCCATTGCTACCATTCCAATTTCAACCAGGTCAGTTTTGAAAGGGATTTCACCGATTTCTTGGAAACCGAAACCCTCATAGAATCGCCGCGCATTTGAGTTGGTCTTGAGTACGTCAAGCCACAGCAAGCGTTCTCCGCGCTCTATCGCTCGGCTGCAAATGAAGTGCAAGAGTTGTTTCCCATAACCTCGTCCTGCTTCGGATTTGAGAAAGTAAATTTTTTGAAGCTCCGCGCCCAATTCGCCAGTTAAAGGCGCAGGCGTTGACCAGTTAACTTTGGAAAAGCCTACGACCCTACCGCTTTCGTCTGAGGCTATAAGCCACAAATGGCAAGCGGAGGATTCGAGTGATTTGCCGAGCGAGTTAGGGGAAAAGTCTTGATTAAGGAAGTCCTGCATGCCGGAGAGAGACCAGATGTCCGAAAAATGCTCTTGGTAGGTCTCACAGCCGATTTCACGTAGAACATCTAGGTCGGCTTTAGTAGCTTCACGAATATTAATCATATTTCTCACCTGTTTATTTGTATACACACGGGCATCACGCCATGCCAGAGGGTTCGAGAAGACCTTCTGGAAAGATCGAATGCTTGCCGCTCAGACTGATCTTGGATACACGTTCGGCGCTCCATTCCGCAACATAGAGATTACCCGCTGCGTCGAAAGCCATACCGACCGAAGAGCTGAATCCACCCCACAACTTTTCAGGCGCAGCCGTGAGGTGATGTCTGAGAACTGACTTGGGAAGCCTACGGACGTCGTCTGTACGACTACTTCGCCTTCTTGGAAGCCAATGGCCTGGGATGAAGAGAGCCCTGCTCACGGTCTGAGCGTCCTATCTCGTTACCGGGACTGACCAATGGGCTAGCCGCGCGCCAGGGAATGCTAGTGCTTCGGAGCGCGGGCATACCAACCGTAGATTGCGATGCCGGCATAACAGGTCGCTGGCACGCTCAACGCCAGCGCGAGCGTCGAGAGGTCGGCCGCATACCCTGTCAATGGCGGAATAAATGCCCCGCCAACAATGGCGCAACAGAACAGGCCCGAACCTTCTGCCGCGCGATGACCGAGCCCTGCGGTCGCAAGGGTAAAGATCGTCGGAAACATGATGGAGTTGAACAGCCCGACGGCCAGCAGCGACCATCCGGCAACAACGCCTTGTGTGGTGGCAGAGATCGTCAACAGCACAATGACTGCCGTGGCGGCAAAGACCAGCAGTTTCCCGGGAGCGAAAGTGCGCATCAGCGCCGAGCCGATAAAGCGGCCAACCAGGGCGCCACCCCAATAGAAGGCAACATGCTTGCCTGCGGCTTCGGCGGGAAGGGCCAGGGTTGTCGGCAGCATGAGGTAGTCGGTGATGAGACTGCCAATCGTGACTTCGGCTCCGACATAGAGAAATATGCAAACGGTGCCGAGTGCAAAGCGCGGCTGCTTTAGAAGGTCGAGCGCAGCGAGTGGATTGAGACGTTCAGGTCTTGTTGACGGTTGCAGCTCATTTCTTTTCAGCCAGACGATCAAGGCGACGATGCAGATGAAGAGCGTAATGCTTGCATAGGTGTTGCTGATCACGCTGGCTTCCTGCGACAGGAAGGACGTCAGTTCTGCTGGCGACAATGCGGAGGTATCTACCGCATTGAGGGAGCCCAGGATCAGTATGGCACCCAGGTAGGGTGCGACCGTGGTTCCCAGCGAATTGAACGCATGGCCGAGTGTGAGGCGGCTAGGGGCCATTGCGGCGGTTCCGAGCAGTGAAAGCAGCGGGTTCGCAACGACCTGAACGGTTGTCACGCCAATCGCAAGCACAAAGAGGGCGCCGAGGAAGGCTGGAAACAATGCGGACTGGGTGGCAGGAATGAAGAGCAGGCATCCACCAGCCATCAGCAGCAACCCGAGGACGGCCGCTCTCATGTAGCCGATTCGCGAAATGAGCAGGCCTGCGGGTATGGCGAAAATGAAATAGGCAAAAAAGAATGACGACTGCACAAGCATGGCCTCGGTATAGCTGAGGCTGAAGAGGTGCTTGAGTTTTGGCACCAGGACATCGTTAAGGCTGGTGATGCTGCCGAGGATGAAAAACAGCGCGAACACGTAGGTGCTCATCCGTTGGGTGTGGGGTGTTGCCAAACTGTTGGTGACAGTCGCGCTAGCACTAGCGTTCGTCATCACGGGCTTCCTCTTTCTTGTGATTGTTACTTTCAAGGAAAACTCTATCGAGTCTCAGGCACCTTGACAGTGAGACAGCGCTATCTTTGTGCGATGAAGTACTCGCCAAAGGAGGGTGCGCTGCCATCTGATTTTTTGTCTGTAGCCGCTACCGCTCACCCAAAGTCCGGGGCCAGTCGTTAGAGGGCGCTACCTTAGTGCCTGACTTTTCGTTTGGCAAGCCGCTGGATCTCTTGGGGGTTATGCCGAGATAAGGGGTAAATTCGCTCATTTGGGCTGCAGCAGAGCCGTGGTGTAGTGGTCAACTAATCCCGGACACGACGTTAAGTTTTTTCTCGGCCTGAGCTGGGGCCAGCCCATCGTTGAACTGGTGCGGTCGAATCCAGTTGTACCGATGCATCAGATAATGACTGATGTCTCGATGCGCTTCTTGAGCCGTCATGTAGCCCACGGTCGGTATCCATTCAGTTTTCAAGCTGCGAAAAACGCGCTCCATCGGCGCATTATCCCAACAGTTTCCACGACGGCTCATGCTCTGGCGCATGCGGTAACGCCAGAGCCGTTGGCGAAACTGGCGGCTGCCATATTGCGAGCCCTGATCCGAGTGAAACAGAAGTCCTTGAGGCCTGCCACGCTGTTCGTAAGCCATGTCCAACGCCTTGATGACCAGATCCGCATCCGGCTTGTTCGACAGCGCCCAGCCCACCACTCGGCGCGCGTAAAGATCCATAACGACAGCCAGGTAATGCCATTTCCCTTGAGCCCAGATGTAGGTGATGTCGCCACACCAGACCTGATTCGGCGCCGGCACATCAAACTTTCGATTCAAGATGTTCGGAATGTCAGGCCGTTCAACCGTCGCTTGTTTGTAGGCATGTGATCCAGGTTGTTTGCTGACCAACTCCAGTTCCCGCATCAGGCCTCGCACCTTGAACCGCCCAATTTGCTCGCCGTCTTCCTGCATCATCGACACGATGCTGCGGCTACCGGCGGCGCTTCGACTTTGCGTAAACAGTTCGTTAACCCGGCTGCGCAACCGCAGCCGCTCAACGTCTGGAGTTCGGCGCCTGAGGCGGTGGGCGTAGTAACACGAACGAGTGACATCAAAGACTGCGCAAAGCCAATCAACCGGCTCTTGGGGGCTCAGTTGATCAATCAGCGCGTGCGCTCGTGCTCTTCCGACATCAAGAGCGCGGTAGCCTTTTTTAAAATGGATTTCTCCCGTTCAAGGCGAGCGATTCGAGCTTCCAATTCCTGGATTTTCTGCTGCTCAGGCGTCAGCGCCTTACTCTGCGGAGTCACGCCGCTGCGCTCCTGCTGGAGTTGATTAACCCAGCGACGCAACGCGGACTCGACCACCCCAAGCGAGCGGCTGGCTTCGATATGGCTATAGCCTTGATCGAGCACGAGGCCTGCGGCCTCGCGTTTGAATTCAGCGGAAAAGGAACGACGTTGTTTGGTCATCAGACACCTCTATCTGGCGAGCATTCTCGCCTAAATGGGTGTCCGGTTTCATTAGACCACTACATGGGCACCTGGACGCTCGAACTGGTTGTTCGCCGGGTCGCTACGCAGCGGTAAGCGGGCGGCGGCGATCATGAGCTTGATCCAGTCTGCGCGGCTGAATGGGCATGATCCGTATGCCTATCTCAAAGATGTGCTGACGCGGCTACCGACACACCGAGCCAGTGAGGTCGATCAACTGCTACCGCACCAATGGCACCCAACTGTTTGAATATTTGAGCCTACCGCTGCACGCTAGCCTTGGACATTATTAGGCACTAATTTTGGGGTAACGCTTTCGTTCGTAAGTATAAGGTGCGTTAGCAGTCCACATACTTTCAATTCAAGGACATCGAGTGCAACAGGTAGAAATCAAGCAAGTCATGGCGCTTCCCCAGCAGATTCTGGCGCTGGAAAAAGAGGCGAGCCTGGAGGGATTCAGATTCCTCACACGCCTGATCACCGAATGGAATACAGGAGAGAATCGCTTCGATGCACCTGGCGAATGCCTCATGGCCGCCTATCTGGACGGTTCTTTGGTGGGAGTTGGAGGCCTTTCAATTGACCCGTATGCTCAGGAGGACATCGGCAGGTTACGGAGGGTTTATGTCTCAGGGTCATCTAGGGGGCAGAACATTGGAAGATCCTTGGTAAACCAACTTTTGGAATACGCCGCTGGACGATTTCGTGTTGTACGTCTTTCCACTGATACCTCAAGCGGAGCCGCATTTTATGTAAGTTGCGGCTTCCAGCTATTAAATGATGATCACGCCACTCATATGAAGATCCTTACGGATACGCCTTCCTGATGGCATGTATCTACCTACGCTGACACAAACGTCTTTGTCTGAAGGTCGAAAGATGTATTCGCCACCCGCTTACGTTGCTACAAGCGTAATCGCCCCCTCAGGTTGTCCCTCCAGCTAGCATCAAATGATGCCGGAGCCGGTGATTCAAGCCAGTTCGTGCAGCTGAAATACTGACGAAGCATTCTGGCCATATGATTCGCGTCACTGAAATCCAGGGAGTTGGAGATGAATCGACCATCAAGAAGCATGCGCAAACTGCTCGACGCCGTTGCCACCCACAATGAGGCAGCGGCGCTTGATGTGATGCGTGCTGCTGAGCAGCTCCAAGACGAAGTGCTACGTCAGCGGTTGCTCAATATGATTCACCGGCTCAACCAAGACGCCAATGACTTGCGAATGGCGCGCGACGATATCCAAGGCGGAGCCATCAAGCTCGCATGACCCGCGTCCACTACTTAAAGCTAGTCCGCCTAAGCCACACTTTGGGTCGCGTGATGAACAGCTTTATTTCAATCCCGGCAGCGCTGAGCCCTCCATCGCTTACAGCCAAAGCTGCTGCTAGACAGAACGCTTACATTTGCTAGGAATCTGTTTGCGAAATTGCACTCCACTTGGCCACCTGATTGCATCGGTACTGACCACTCGTTTGCATTGCACTTGACCAGGCGTTTGCATTGGATCTGACCACCGATTCCATCGGATTTTACCAGCACGCTTAGTCAACATGATCGGCAGAGAGCTGCCCATTGCTGCCGGTGGTGACAGGCAGTCATCGACCCTTAGCTGCCGCTCATGAAGTCGTGTCCCAATAGAAATGGATGTACTCATCTTCATACTCTGCGAACAGCGAAACGATGAATTCCGTTTTCATTGAGTACATCAATAGCGCTCCTACAAAACCGGTCGACTCATGCAGCGGTTGTTGGAGCGGAGCGATCAATCCGATCGCCTGATCCGCAACCATCTGATTGAAAACAGCTTCAGAGATTTCCTCAAACTGAGCGTCGGAAACGTATCCTGGGAAATAACTTTCTCCTCCAGGCCGCCAATCCATCCATTCCGCGAAAAGCCAGAAATTTAATCCGTTCTCCCCTTGCCGCTTGCGGGCACGAGTTACCCTGATGCACTGCTGAGATTCCTCGCTTCGAAAAGCGATTCCTGGATAAACGACGTAATAGAGACCGGGGCAACGATTGTGCGCTGTCCAAAAAGTCAGTTGCTCACTGGAGAGTTGATCAAAGTCGCTTCTGTCGAACATGGAAGAACCTAAGGTTTACGTCGCGCTAATGGGCAAGAGCGCCCCATAGTAGCAAAATGCTTTCAATGATGTTTTTCGGGAACCGTCCGCTTTTGGCCGACTGCTGCCCTCCATGAAGGGCAGCTTTGGGTCGATTCCGACCTGTGACGGCCGGCAACAGTCGACCCAATAGGGTTGTCCACAACGCCCCATCAATTGGGCCGCAAGCGGCCGCCCTTAACGATGTGGGTGTACAGTCAAAGACACCAGTTTGAGCACAATGGGGCGAACGACGAGTATGCACAGGAATGCCACTGGCATGGCCAATTTATAGGCGTGCAGCGCATTACTTAGGTAATCGATCTCAATACCGGAATTTGCCGCAGTGATCACGAATGACATCAAGAGTGCCATGATTGTGGCCATATACAGTGCGAAAACATAAGGCGTAGCGCGAACCGAGAGCTTACGCTGGTTGAAAAATAGAGCTTTAGAGGATGTTTTTGGATTCATATCAGACCTTTTTGATCTTCGATTGATAGGTGATGAACACCATAGCAAGATCAAAAATTAGCAACTAGACGGCTAGCAGTGGTTGCTTTATAAACAAAATCTTATGAATGACTCTTCTCGCTGGGACAAAGATGAACCTGTTAGGGGCGATTGCTAGCTTTATCAAGGTGGTTGAAGCGGGCTCCATCGTGGGCGCGGCCAAAACCCTGGGCGTCAGTGCGGCAGCCATTAGCCAGACCATAAATCGCTTGGAAACCCACCTAGGTACGCGCCTTCTCCAGCGCACCACGCGTAGCATGGCGTTAACCGAAAACGGCGTGGTGTACTACGAAAAAGTGAAACGCATAGCGCGTGATCTCGAATCGGCGCAAAGCGCGATCACCAGCGCGCAGACTCAATTCCAAGGGCGACTGTGCATCGCTTCTACCTCCGCTTTCGGGCGGCATGTGTTGGCATCACTAATCGCCGGCTTCGCTGCACGTTACCCACGCCTGACACTTGAACTCTCAACCACAGATCGCAAAATTAATCATATTCAAGAAGGCATTGATCTGAGCCTGCGGATAAAACCACAACTAGAAGAGGGGATCGTCGCTCGCAAGATTGTTTCAGTCCCTTTTATCATCTGCGCGTCACCCATCTATTTGGAACGAGTCGGCTGGCCACGCGATCCTGAAGAACTCCAACACCATGCCTGTCTAGCGTTTCGCTACCCGCTAGACGGACGCTTTCTACGTTGGGGTTTTATCCGGGATGGGCAACGTTACGACGCTACTCTCAATGCGACCGCAATCAGCGACGATATTGACGCTCTAGCCCAAATGGCCATCCGCGGCGCGGGAATAACCCGTTTGGCGGAGTTCGTGGCGGCGCCCTATATCGAAAGTGGCCAACTCGTTCCTCTGTTTGAACATCGCCACGCTTCAACTTATGCCTACGCTGAACCGCTCGATATTTATGTATGCGTCCAGGAGCGCGCCGCCATCACACCCAAGGTCAAAGCTTTTATGAATTATTTGACTGAACATTTGGAAATGCGCTGGCCGATGGAAAATACCTTTACGGCGTCCTGATACGGTGCTTTGTAAGCGTCCGCCAATCACGTGTTGCCTGACAAAGATATGCAGTGTGATTGCTGACAGTGACGACGTATGTGGGTGATGATCTAAACACGCCGCATAATGTGTGTATCGCTCATTCACATAGAGGGTCGCTGGAAATGACAATTGTTCATAAGGCTGCTCAGGTAGGTTTCTCAACAGAAGCCAGTACCTATACGCAGGGGCGCCCGGACTATCCAAGCGAAATACGTATATGGTTTAGAGATGCGTTGGACATCAGCCCTGGATCGACGGTTATTGATTTAGGAGCCGGTACCGGCAAGCTCACTCGACTGCTGGATTCAATGGAAATTGATGTCATTGCCGTCGAGCCGGTCAAGGCTATGCGAATCGAGTTTGCCAAGCATCTACCGGACGCTAAGATTCTGGAGGGAACGGCCGAATCTATTCCCCTCGAGGCTGGAGCGGCGCAGGCGCTCATATGCGCCCAGGCCTTCCACTGGTTCGCGAATGAAACAGCGCTCAGTGAGATTCACCGAGTGCTCAAACCGGACGGCCGGCTCGGACTAATCTGGAATGTGCGTGATGAGTCAGTGGACTGGGTGGCTGCCATCACTAAAATCATCACTCCCTACGAAGGCGATACCCCACGCTTTCATACTGGAGACTGGCGACTACCGTTCAAGAGAGGCTACTTCTCGGAGCCCGAATTGACCTGCTTTAATTACATCCATTCAGGCAGCGCCAAGTCTGTCATCTTGGATCGCTTCCTGTCAGTGAGCTTCATCGCGGCTCTACCATCCGAAGAGAAAGAGGTGGTGGCCGATCAACTGATGACTTTGATTCAGACCCATCCGGCTCTGCGCGGGCGTGAGACCATTGAGTTCCCTTATCAGACCCACGCTTATTTATGTCGCCGTCTGGATTGAATCAGGCCGTTTCAACTTAAAAGTCCCCATTTTTGCGGCAGCAGCTCGGTAATCTCACTGCCGACGCAGCGGGCTAGTGAAATCGCTGAATTGTTGCCACATAACTAGGCACCGTCACCCACCCACCGCCGCCCAAACGCTTACTATCGACTTAACTAGCGGAATCTCTGTGAAGATAGCCCGCTTTTTTTGCCATCGATTTGTAGTGGTCAACTAATCCCGGACACGACGTTAAGTTTTTTCTCGGCCTGAGCTGGGGCCAGCCCATCGTTGAACTGGTGCGGTCGAATCCAGTTGTACCGATGCATCAGATAATGACTGATGTCTCGATGCGCTTCTTGAGCCGTCATGTAGCCCACGGTCGGTATCCATTCAGTTTTCAAGCTGCGAAAAACGCGCTCCATCGGCGCATTATCCCAACAGTTTCCACGACGGCTCATGCTCTGGCGCATGCGGTAACGCCAGAGCCGTTGGCGAAACTGGCGGCTGCCATATTGCGAGCCCTGATCCGAGTGAAACAGAAGTCCTTGAGGCCTGCCACGCTGTTCGTAAGCCATGTCCAACGCCTTGATGACCAGATCCGCATCCGGCTTGTTCGACAGCGCCCAGCCCACCACTCGGCGCGCGTAAAGATCCATAACGACAGCCAGGTAATGCCATTTCCCTTGAGCCCAGATGTAGGTGATGTCGCCACACCAGACCTGATTCGGCGCCGGCACATCAAACTTTCGATTCAAGATGTTCGGAATGTCAGGCCGTTCAACCGTCGCTTGTTTGTAGGCATGTGATCCAGGTTGTTTGCTGACCAACTCCAGTTCCCGCATCAGGCCTCGCACCTTGAACCGCCCAATTTGCTCGCCGTCTTCCTGCATCATCGACACGATGCTGCGGCTACCGGCGGCGCTTCGACTTTGCGTAAACAGTTCGTTAACCCGGCTGCGCAACCGCAGCCGCTCAACGTCTGGAGTTCGGCGCCTGAGGCGGTGGGCGTAGTAACACGAACGAGTGACATCAAAGACTGCGCAAAGCCAATCAACCGGCTCTTGGGGGCTCAGTTGATCAATCAGCGCGTGCGCTCGTGCTCTTCCGACATCAAGAGCGCGGTAGCCTTTTTTAAAATGGATTTCTCCCGTTCAAGGCGAGCGATTCGAGCTTCCAATTCCTGGATTTTCTGCTGCTCAGGCGTCAGCGCCTTACTCTGCGGAGTCACGCCGCTGCGCTCCTGCTGGAGTTGATTAACCCAGCGACGCAACGCGGACTCGACCACCCCAAGCGAGCGGCTGGCTTCGATATGGCTATAGCCTTGATCGAGCACGAGGCCTGCGGCCTCGCGTTTGAATTCAGCGGAAAAGGAACGACGTTGTTTGGTCATCAGACACCTCTATCTGGCGAGCATTCTCGCCTAAATGGGTGTCCGGTTTCATTAGACCACTACAATTTGCTGCTTGAATGCTTCAAGTGCGGAAACAATCAGTGGGCGGATCGTTGGATCATTTGCGATGGTATCTGCACTCAATTCCGTGGAAAGCAAATTTACGGATATTGATGCTTCCTCCACGATACAAGCCGACATTGTTTCCAGAACCAGCCGCAGTGCCGCCTGCGCGTGCGAAGCCCGAGGTGAAGCGTTGAAAAGAGCAACGGGTTTGCCTGGGAACTCCTCAGAGCTAACGAGCCAGTCCAGCATATTCTTGAATGAGCCGGGAATTCCGCGAGCGTACTCAGGGCAAGAGATCAGAACGCCGTCCGCGTGGGCGATACTGAAGCGTAAGCCCATGATGGATTCAGGAGGAGTTTCCGTGAAGTCCGGGTTGAAATGAGGTAACTGGCCAACCTCGTGATAATGCGCTATCGACAGCCCTTTGGGACAGAGAACCTCAGCTGCACGCAATAGCACTGAGTTGGAGGAGGCCTCGCGAAGACTCCCTGAAACTGCAAGCAAACGCACCATGTCAACACTCTCCCTGATTTGTAGGGCGGGGAGTGTCGCATGAGGGCCACTTACTGCACCATCATTGGCCCTACCACCGGAGTCAAACCCTATGTCCTGGTTTCGCAGGGATGACCAGATGGCTTTGCCAGACGCTTACGGATGAAGCGCTTCATGGACGATCCCTGTGTAAATGCTGACTATTCTAAGCCTCAATACCGCGAATCAGCGCAGCAACATCAAAGCTGCTTCTGCTAGTCTGCTGGGCCAGACAGTTAACAAAGCCAGGCTCAATCAATGTTCAACATCCGTGTCATGACCATAGACGATTACGATGCGGTCATCGATCTAATGAGGCGTACCCCAGGCGTTTCCTTCCGTGATGCCGACTCTCGTGAGTCAACCTCGAAATACTTAGAGCGAAATCCCGGGATGAGCTTCGTTGCTGAAGTCGGAGCCGTTCTTTGCGGTTGCATCATGTGTGGGCACGACGGCCGCAGAGGATATTTGCAACATTTGGTTGTCCTTCCTCGGTATCGGCGGCAAGGCATAGCAAATGCGTTGGTAGAGCGCTGTCTTTCGAGTCTTGAGAAATACGGAATACTTAAATGTCATCTTGACGTTTTCAAGAACAATGTAACAGCTGCTAACTATTGGCACAGTCAAGGTTGGCAGCTTAGGTCTGATATCGATCGGTATTCGTTTATCCGATCGGATAATGAGAACGTATGACCGAGCGACTGGCACCTAGCCTGTGAAGGGCGAGCTGCGATTGTGTTTTTACACACTCTGGGCCAGAAACCGCCAGTGGTGTGACTGTCTACTGTTTCTACCACCTACGGAAGCAAGGTCAATTCGGTACCATCAACACAGCTAGCGTCATGTTGATGAACTCTTCATTTTTCTGATCGTGTCCAGCGCACCACGCACGTTGCCTCCAACTTCGTAATTACAGCTCATGGGGGCGTGGTGGCGCGCCTAACGCTCATGCTAGGAAAGAAAGAGGAGGAGGGCACGTATTTCTTCTCCATCAACGATATCCACTGCATGGAATACGAGTTTGGTTAGAAGATTGAGGATCTTCGCAAGGTAGAAAATGTGAGGTATTGGAATTTTTCTGCAGCCTCTTTGATCTGGAGATCCTCAGACTTGAGGGCCATTCTGATCAGTTCTTCTCTGCATTTCCTCGCAAATTTCCCGTCAGGTGATGTCGCAAACAGCCTGTGTGGAGGTATCGGCATTTCAGGATCCAGCCCCAAATGCCTCAGATATCTTTCAAAAATCAAGGTGAATTGTTTACCCAAGGCTTTGAATTCACCTCCTGGTAGCGTTTCTCCCCATTTGCCATCAAAGTTTTTAGAAAATTGGTTGCGTAATCCAGGGCTACTCCGCGTGCCTATCAATCGCCGTCGCTTAAGCCTTGAACTCCTAGCGAGTGCAAAATATACAAGCGTGATTATTTTGTAGGACTCACTGTAACGTAAGTCTTGAAGATTACTCAGATACCAATCCATTTCATAATCTGTCAATTTTGGCGAATTCTTCGAGTGCAGGGACTTACCTTTGAGGATTGGTATGGATCGGCTTGAGGAAATTTCATGATAATAAAAGTCATAGAATTTATTCAGAACGGCCTGCGCGAGACCAAGTTGGCGTGATGCGTCACGAGGTAACGAAAGGAACGGCCGCCAGTCAGGGTTGATCATCCAGTTCTGGTAACGCTCCAATGGATCCGCGAGGAATTTTGAACATGCTTTCGTAGTGCACCAGTCAGGCGGCGGATTGCAGAAAAAGGACGCGTACTGAAGGAGACCATTGGATTCTAAATCCAATAATGAAATGCCTTGAGAGAAGCTCCAGTTTAGAAGGCGCTCGAAGTGTGTGGTTTCGAAATAGTAAGCCTCAGAAGCTTGCTCAGGATTCCAGCTATGCGCCAACCATGCCAGATATCGTTGGCAGTCAAGCGCTGACAAATGGACGGCTGGAAGCTGTGACAGCCTCCAGCTTAGCGATCACATCGGCATTTTTTGGAAATTGACTGAGGCTTGATGGACGCTATTCAGCGTAAGGGCAGAAAATTGGGAAAGGGACAAACGGTGACGCCATGTGGATACCAGCATCGTAATATTGGATTTGTTAGCAGTGAGTGTAGACGTTGAATGGTACGCGACACTGGTCAGTGGACGGTTAGTCTAGGCTAGCTGAGAGGAATGCAGGGTAAGGCCATGAATTTCAACGCGACACAGGTTCTTGGAAAAATAGTCATAGGATCGTAAAAATGGACATTTTGTAAAAGTTCCGCTCTGACACATCATTTAACATAATATACATTATGCGATGTGTAATATGCGGAGCTGAGGAGCTCTGGCGGTCAGATTTGAAGCCTGGCAAAGCCTCCATCCTCGCAGTCATGCACAGCATGGCGTCAGTTACTGCGCTTGAATGCCGTTCCCCAGAAACAACATCGTTGCGTCCACCGTTGATGGAAAAAATGCATGCAGCTCCGTACCGAATGGAAAAATGGCTGGGCTGCAATC
This sequence comes from Pseudomonas sp. B21-015, assembly GCF_024749285.1. NCBI lineage: Bacteria > Pseudomonadati > Pseudomonadota > Gammaproteobacteria > Pseudomonadales > Pseudomonadaceae > Pseudomonas > Pseudomonas sp. B21-015. Next base: position 3,223,710 of record NZ_CP087196.1, on the reverse strand, counting down.
ATCGCACTTATATTTGGGTCTTCTGATAATCCCAAAGGGAACGTGAACGGTCCGCAAGCGCCAAACTTCTAGCTCAAATCAAGACCACACCCATTGGAGCCAACCTAGTGGAATTCGCCAAATTCAGATGCACAGTTTTGCCATCTGACGGCGAACAAAGCCACCAAGTTAACTGCCTGAAAAAAAATATCAAGCTTGCTAGATGATCCGTCGGATCCGGCAAATAAGGAAGAAACTAACCAGCACTTATGACAGTTCTCACCCAGGAGGCTGAACAAGCCACTGGGAAGGCTTTCCAGGCTCTCTTGAAGGCTGGCAAGTCCTCTTGAGGCTAGGTCTGCCCTATCTCGCTTAAATAACCAAATGCAATGCAAAAGCAAATTATCTATTCTTTTTGGTTATGACTAATCTGTTTCAAAGCAATCTTTAGCTTGCGCCAAACTTCTCTAAAACAATTCCGCGTGGAACTGGAGGTGGCTAATCCGCCGGATGAATCACGAGATAGTTGTCGACGGCATCGTCTATTGTTACAAAAAACGCCGATTCGCCAAACCGCGCGAAAAGCCCGAATCGTTTTAGCTTGTCCTTGACCGGGTCCTTCATCTCGGCCACGCACAACTTGATACCCGCCTCATTCAAAGTTTCGTCCAACTCGGCCAGCATGTCGACGGAGGTCACATCCACGCTGGTGACCGGTTCTCCGCCGCAACAACCAGCCAACGTACGGGTGTAGGCGATATGCGGAATTTTCAGCTATTTGCAGGATCTCCAAGCATGGACAGTTTATTCGACGCGATCATTCTTGGGCTGCTGGCGTTGCTGCCATTGATCAACCCCCCTACCACCGTGGCGCTTTTTCTAGCCCTTTCCCAAGGGCTTAGTCGAGAACAAAAAAACAAACAGGCACTCCTGACTGCAGTGTATGTCTTTATTATCATGACACTCACCTACTACATAAGTGCTTCTGCCACCATTAAACACAGCACGACTTTTCCGTCCTGGGCATTGCTAACAGCCCCACCATTGATTTTTCTTTCAACTTCTATAATTCTTTGGTGCTGTTTGCGCGCTTCAGACTTAATTATGAAAGCAACAGAGAGTCAGGGATTGATCCCATATTACGCTTGATGGGTTTTTTACTCGTTTGCATGGAGGTTCAATTCGCCATCAATGGTTCGGTAGAAATCATACAAACCATCATTAACAATAACACTCAACTCTTCCGCTCTCCGTAAGCTCGTTTCCCCCTTTTAGAGCGCTTCTAAATTGTGGTCTCGATCGCCCCGTCGCTGCGTATACAGAGCACGTATCGAGCTGGACAGTTGCTGTCCGACATACGGTATTAGGCAGCGGGCAAACAGGCCAGGATGGTTGATATAGATCAATAATTTGCCGGTTGAGCGAGTACACGCTGGCAAACACGCAACGATGCAACGCCATGGATTGCTCACCGCCAGCGTACACCGTACACAGAAAGCAAAGGGATGAGCCTGCACACGTCAGGACGACTGACCTCTGCATTTTTGGAACGCGTCAAATGAAGATTTATATTGAACAAAACCCTGCGCAGAATCGCTGGAGGGTTCACATGGGCCTGTGGGTGGCGAGCTTTCGCAGCCTTGATGGAGCTGAGTCGTTTGTCGAGAGATTGAATTCGCGAATTAATGCTCCGCACTCTCTGGAAATGATTACACATCATCCTCTGTGGTCGGAGACGATTTCCTCCAGTCCGCCTCTCGATCAGCACGATGTACCTCACTCGCTAAAGCAGCTTTCTCAGGATTGATACACAAGGCTTCTCGGGCAGTGAAGAAAAAAATCCCGACTGGCCAAGATGAGTCTATACCCAATATTGCCAAATATTTAGATCAGGGCTTTTTGCAGTAGCCCACATATTGACAGCGCTCAAATGCAGGTGCCCTCGCACCGGCTTGGGGGAATGTTGTGAGTTACTTGAAAATTGCCGCCAGCGTCTCGGTTCGTGATTGCTTCCGTACGGGCCGAGAAATTGTCCCCTTCGACCAGACCGACTTTACCGACGTGGCGGTAGCTGTGGTTTCCCGAGACGATGTGCTGGCCGGCGCGCTGGAAACCATTAAACGTACCGGTTTCGATATCCCGATTTTTCTGGTCGTCTCCCAGGACGGCGGCAATCGTGCCCTGGACATCTACAAGCAACTGCAAGACGTGCTGCTGCAGGTAAATGGTGTTTTCGATCTATCGCAAAACAACCTCGATCACTATGGACACCAACTCGAAACCGCTGCGAAGTCTTATGAAGACACCCTCCTCCCGCCATTCTTCAATGCGCTCAAGCAGTACTACGAAGTAGCCAACGCGACGTTTGCCTGCCCAGGCCATCAGGGCGGCCAGTTCTTTCGCAAGCATCCGGTCGGCCGACAATTCTTCGACTTCTTTGGCGAAACACTGTTTCGCGCCGACTTGTGCAACGCCGACGTCAAGCTCGGCGATCTGCTGATCCACGAAGGTCCTGCGCTGCTTGCACAAAAACATGCCGCCAAAGTGTTCAACGCCAACAAGACCTACTTTGTGCTCAACGGTACCTCGGCCTCCAACAAGGTCGTCAGCAACGCCTTGCTCACGCCGGGCGATCTGGTCCTGTTCGATCGCAATAACCACAAGTCCGTTCACCAAGGCGCCCTGATCCAGGCGGGTGCCACACCGGTTTATCTGGAAACCGCGCGCAATCCCTACGGTTTCATCGGTGGAATAGACGCCCACTGCTTCGAGGAAGACTACCTGCGTGAGCTGATCAACGAGGTCGCTCCAGACAAGGCCACGCTGGCGCGTCCGTTTCGTCTGGCGGTTATCCAGCTCGGCACCTATGACGGCACTATTTACAACGCCCGCCAGGTGGTCGATCGAATCGGTCAGCTGTGCGACTACATTCTCTTCGATTCGGCTTGGGTCGGTTACGAACAGTTCATACCGATGATGAAGGACTGCTCGCCACTACTGCTCGATCTTGACAAGAACGACCCCGGTATCTTCGTCACTCAATCGGTGCATAAGCAACAAGCCGGCTTTTCCCAGGCCTCACAGATCCACAAAAAGGACCGGCACATAAAGGGTCAGGCACGCTACTGCAACCATGCTCGAGTGAACAATGCCTTCATGGCTCAGGCCTCCACCAGCCCGTTCTATCCGCTGTTTGCGTCACTGGATGTCAATGCGCGCATCCATGCTGGCCGCAGCGGCCTGCGCCTGTGGGAAGACTGCGTCAAGTTCGGCATCAATGCGCGCAAATTGATCATGGAAGCCTGCACCATGATCCGCCCATTCGTACCGGGCACCATCGATGGTCGCCCCTGGCAGGACTACCCGACCGATGAGATCGCCAACGACGTTCGGTTTTTCGAGTTTCATCCGAAGGATCGCTGGCACGCCTTCCCCGGGTATGCCGACAAACAATATTTCATCGACCCCTGCAAGTTGCTGTTTACAACACCTGGCATTGACCCCGTCGACGGCAGCTACACCGATTTTGGTATCCATGCCGGCATCCTGGCGAGCTTCCTGCGGCAGAACGGCATCGTTCCTGAGAAATGCGATCTCAACTCGATTCTGTTTCTGCTTACACCCGCCGAAGATTGGGCAAAAATGAGCCATCTCGCCGCGCAGTTAACGCGCTTCGAACGTTTCATCAATGATGATGCCCCCATGAGCAGGGTGCTTCCGGCGATCTACGAGCAGTACCAGGAACGTTATCGCGACTACAGGATCCGCCAGCTCTGCCAGGAGATGCACGACCTCTACCGCAGCCACAATGTTCAGCAACTGCAGAAAGACATGTTCCGAAAGGAGCACTTTCCCAAAAAGGCGATGAACCCTCAGGCGGCGCAGATCGAATACATCCGCGGCAATGTCGAGTTGGTGCCGTTGGCACAAGCCGATGGACGCATTGCTGCCGAAGGCGCGTTGCCCTACCCGCCGGGTGTCCTTTGCGTGGTGCCCGGCGAAATATGGGGTGGCGCGGTATTGAAGTATTTCCTGGCGCTTGAGGATGGCATCAACCGCTTGCCCGGCTTCACACCGGAACTGCAAGGCGTTTATCTGAAGCAGGAAGGCGGACGCACCAGTGCCTATGGCTACGTACTCAAAACCTGATGCATCGCCAGCCACTTTCTAAAGGAGACGCCCATGAGTCGCTCGCAAACACGGTTACCCGCCGACCTGGCGCAGCGCTACCCCGTGTTGATCGTGGCTGATGCCTTGGAAACCGACGACAACATTCTGGTGCGCAGTGTCCAATCCATCGCCACAGCGCTGCACGAGAATGAAGTGGCAGTTGAATGGGTGAGATCTCTTGATGAGGCCGAAATCGCCATCAAGGCAAATTCGACCTACTGCTGCGCGATCATTGGATGGGGCCTGTGTGAGAACGCGCCTGATCAGGCCCTGCAACTTATCCAGCTGATGCGCCGGCGAACGGCTCAACTGCCGATCATGCTGGGGATGAGCCAAGCCCATCAGAGCCGGGTTCCGTTGGCATTTATCGAGTGCATTGACGGGTTTATCTGGCAGCCTGAAGACAGCGCCGAATTCATCGCCGGGCGCATAGAAGCGGCAGCCCGCCGTTACCTGGATACCATCCTGCCGCCGTTCTTCGGCGCGCTGGTCAACTTTGCCGATACGCACGAGTATTCCTGGCACACCCCTGGCCATACCGGCGGCACGGCATTCATGAAAACGGCTGTCGGGCGTACGTTCCTCGACTTCTATGGTGAGCAGATGCTTCGCTCCGACCTCAGTGTTTCGGTCGGCCAATTGGGCTCGTTGAATGACCACTCAGGCCCCATAGATGAAGCGGAAAAGTTCGCGGCCCGGGTGTTCGGTGCCGACTTCACCTTTTTCTCGGTCGGAGGCAGTTCGGCGAGTAACGAGATCGTCCTGCATTCAGCAGTGACCGACGGCGATGCCGTGCTGGTCGATCGCAACTGCCACAAGTCGTTGAACTATGCGTTGAATATGTCTGGGGCGGTGCCGCTGTATTTGCGTCCAAGGCGCAATGCTCGGGGCCTGATCGGGCCGGTCCCCCTTATAGAACTGACGCCGGCTGCAGTTGCCAGGAAAATCGCAGACAGCCCGCTGGTGAGCGATAAACAAACGCCCCCGGTGCTCGCGGTGCTGACCAACTCGACCTACGATGGCCTTTGCTACAACGTGCAAACCACCACCCGCGAGCTGAGCCAGAGCGTCGATCGCATCCACTACGACGAAGCCTGGTATGCCTATGCGCGCTTCAATCCGCTTTACGAGGGCCGCTATGGCATGCACCGTGGCGAACGCCACCCCGACGATGCCACCGTCACAGTCACCCACTCTACCCACAAGTTACTGGCGGCGCTCTCACAGGCTTCGATGATCCATGTCCGCTCGGGCAAAGTTGAGGTCAAGCCGGCTCTGTTCAACGAAGCCTTCATGATGCACACCTCGACGTCACCGCAGTACAGCATCATCGCCTCGATCGATGTCTCGTCGAAAATGATGGATGACGCGGGGGGCTACCTGACTGATGAGTCCATCGACGAGGCGATCGCCTTTCGCCAGGCCATGGCTCGCCTGAGCGATGAGATACGTGAGCGCGATGGCAACGATTGGTGGTTTGGTGTCTGGCAACCGGATGAAGTCAACGGTGTTCCTTTCGCCGAACTCAACCCTGAAGTTCTGCATCACGGCGACGCCTGGGTGCTCAAACCGACAGCCAGTTGGCATGGCTTCGGTGACTTGGGTGCTGATTACTGCATGCTCGACCCGATCAAGGTCACGGTGCTGACACCTGGCCAGACACTCGAGGGCCAGATGGAGGACAGCGGTATCCCCGCGCCGCTAGTGTCGTCCTTCCTCTCCAGTCGCGGCATCGTGGTTGAGAAAACCGAGCCGTATTCAATTCTCGTGCTGTTCAGCCTTGGCGTGACCAAAGGTAAATGGGGCTCGCTGATCGCCGGCTTGATGGAGTTCAAGAAACATTACGAGAGCAACACACCGCTGGAGCAGGTCCTGCCCGACCTGGTCCTCAGCCACGCCGAGCGCTATAGCGGCATGGGGCTCAAGGACCTGGCCGAAGCCATGCACCGGGACATGATCAGCTCGCAGATGCTGCACAACATGGATGCGGCCTACACCTTGCTGCCGGACCCGGTCGCTTCGCCTCGGGCCACCTACGCCAGACTGGTAAAAGGCGATATCGAGCAGATCGCCGTGCGCGACATGCTCGATCGAACCGTGGCCGTGCAGATCGTGCCTTATCCGCCGGGCATTCCATTGATGATGCCCGGAGAAAAAGCGGGTGCCGATAAAAAGGCCATCGTCGATTACTTGTTGGCGATGGAACTGTTCGATGGCCACTTCCCGGGCTTCGAACATGACAATCATGGGGTGGAGATCGAGCGTGACAGCTCGGGTCGGCCAACCTACAAGGTTTATGTGGTCAAAAACTAAGGTTCAACCCCTTACCCGACGAGTAGTCAAACGCCGGACTCAGGGTCAATGCGTTGCGCAGATCAAGGAGTTTCCGATGGCCGACTCAAGCAAGAAAATGAGCCTCATGGGGCTCACCACATTGGTGACGGTGAACATGATGGGGTCGGGCATCATCATGTTGCCGACGAGCATGGCCCAACTCGGTGCCGTTTCATTGCTGTCATGGATCGTCACCGCCATAGGCTCCATGGCCATCGCCTACTGCTTTTCCCAGTGCGGCATCTACTGTCCGCGCTCCGGCGGGTTGTCCGCCTACACCGAAGAGGCGCACGCCAAATCAGGGTTCTTCCTCTGTTCGTACCTGTACTTCCTTTCGCTGGCCATCGCCAACGTGGCGGTCGCCATCTCCGCAGTGGGGTACATGACATCGTTCGTACCCTGGCTGGGGAGTGGCGCCATTCCGCTGTTCATCGGAACGGTCGGCTTGCTCTGGTTAACCACCGTGGCCAACTTTGGTGGCCCCAGCATCACGGGCAAGATCGGTGCGATTACCGTCTGGGGTGTGATCATCCCGGTGGCCGGCTTGAGCATCATCGGTTGGTTCTGGTTCAAGCCTGATGTGCTGGCTGCCGCCTGGAACCCGAACAACCTGCCCATCTCCGAAGCCATCAGCAAGGCGATTCCCCTGACCCTGTGGGCATTCCTCGGCATGGAGTCGGCCGCGCAAGCCTCCGATGCCGTGGAAGATCCCAAACGCACCGTGCCGCTGGCCTGCCTGCTCGGCACGCTGGGTGCGGCCGTGGTCTATGTGCTGTCGACGACGGTGATTCAGGGCATCATACCCAATGCCGAACTGGCCAATTCATCGGCCCCTTTCGCGCTCGTCTATGCGCACATGTTCAACCCTACAGTCGGCAACATCATCATGGCGCTGGCGGTGATGGCCTGTGTTGGTTCGCTGCTGGGCTGGCAGTTCACCCTGGCGCAAACGGCCAAGATGACGGCTGACCAGGGAATGTTCCCAAAACTGTTCAGCAAGGTCAGCGCGCTGGATGCGCCCATTGTCGGCATGCTCGTCTGCGGTGTATTGCAGACCTTGATGGCGCTGTCGACCATTTCGCCCAATGCCAGCGCCCAGTTCGGAAAGCTCGTCAGCCTGGCGGCAGTGACCAACCTGATCCCCTACGTGACGGCGGCCACCGGCTTGCTGGTCATGATGTACAAAGCCAACGTCAGTGCAAGCATATACACCCGCAACACGTCATTGTTACTGGTTGCCGTGGCCTATTCCTTATACGCCCTGTATGCCTGCGGCAAAGACGCCGTGTTCGGCGGCACCCTCGTCCTTGCATTCGGCTACCTGCTCTATGGCTTCCTCGCCAAGCGTTTTGTCGGTGAGACTCAAACCGTTCAGACCAGGGCCGGCAATCCTTAGCCGTTGTCTTCAGGACTGCACAGACATCTGAATTCGGGGAACCAGGATATGAACGTAAAACTGACCAAAGCCAACAACCTGCTGCTCGCCAGCCTGCTCACGCTGGTACCTGTATTGGCCGATGCCAATACCCTTGAACGCGTGCGGGCGAGTAACACCTTCACCCTCGGCTATCTGCCAGGCTATGCACCTTTTAGCTCCCAGGCGGGCGATAGAGTCAGCGGTTATGCCATTGATCTTTGTCTGAAAATCGCCGACAAGGTCAAGACCGAACTGGGTTTGCCCGGGTTGCAAATACGCTACCAGCCCGTCACCAACACCGATCAGGCGTATGCCGTCAGCTCGGGCAAGGTCGACATACTCTGTACACCGACACTGCCCACACTGGAGCGGCGCAAGACTGTGAGCTACTCGGTGCCGATCTACACGGCCGGCCTGTCGGCAGTGGTGCGTAAGGACGCACCAGAAGCGTTGCTCAATGTACTTAACGGAAAAGTTGCCTATACCGGGCCGACTTGGCGAGCGACCATCAACCATGGGCTGTCCAACCAAACCTATGCCGCTACCGCTGGCGAAATCACCGAGGACTGGATCCGTGAGAAGATGAAATTACTCGGTGTGGTGGCGACCCTGGTCACGGTCGAGAACGCTGACGCAGGCCTTAAACTGCTTGACGAAGGCAAAGCCGATGTCTTTTTCGCTGAACGCATAATGCTCCAGAATCGCCTCAGCACACAGTACTTCGCAGGAAATCTGGTTCTACTGGAGCGTATTTTTGAGTACGCACCGACTGCAATGACGGTGGATCGAGACGACGAAAATTTCCGTTTGCTGGTCGACACCACGCTGAGTGAAATGTACCGATCAGGCGAGATTGAGCAGGCATACGACAACCACCTGGGAGGCGTCGGCGACACGGCCAAGAAACTGTTCAAGGTCTATGCGCTACCTTAGATATCGGGCTCGGTAAGACAAAATTTGCTAGCCCGCGTCATCGTGGCCAAGTTCGCACTGGCTATCGTGCGGGCAGGCAGCGTGGCCTTTTAACGACTTGGAAAAAGAAAAACAAAACATTGGCATGCTCTTAATTTTTGCCCTCATCAGACTACTTAATAGTCACAAAGCACCTCAGCCCTCCGGCGACTCTTAATTCATACGCATCGGGCATGAATGATTACTTTTTCAAGCAAAGGTTTATTGGGTAAGACTTGCAACTATCAAGACTGGCAAGGTCTATGACAAAAAAGTAAGCATGAAATAGAAACTTGGTGATTTGTTTGCCGCAAAAGGCCCGCCACGATGGTTTTTATTGAACAAATAAAAGCATGACAGACGCGGACTTTCTGGAGATGCCCTCCCCCCTTGGAGTTTTCTTGATGTGCGCCGCCTCCTTGACCCCGCGTCATCACCAGAAAATGGACGGCCTGCGACGTGCTGAGCTCGCTCTGCCTAGTGCGACTGCTACTGCGGGAACGTCATATAATTGTTTTAATTTAACAAGCGAAGCGTAATAACGCTTAGCTATTGGCATTGAATTAAGGTCATTTTTATTTATAGCTAATCACTATATGGAGGCGGACAAACCCTCTGTTTTTCCGCTAATTACAAATAAGATCGCGACACCCAGAAAGCAGAAATAAATACTTGCCAAAACAAGAAAGTAAACTAGCGTTTAAATACCGCTTTAACAGTGCATTTTTTATTGAAGGTGGGTAAGTGTAGTTAGCAATAAAACGTTGCCATGCTATTGATCTAAGGCAGTTGATTGAACAGTTAACGAACTTAACCTGTTTTTTTGCCCTGCATTGGAGTCATGCAATGTCTGAATCCACCGAAAAATCGAAACTCGGCGCACTGGTTGCTTGGGTGGGCGGTTCGATGATCGGTTCCCCCCGGCTGTATGTGCCCGGCGCGATCCTGTTCGCCAAGGCCAGGCTTGAAGTCATCAAACCGGTTTCACCAACGTCGAGAAGCTTATTTTCGCCGCCGCTCCGGTGGCTGCCTACAGACGGCAGGACGGCTTCCTGACCCTTTAACCACCGAATAATTTGTCATCTGGAGGAACACGGCAATGACCAAGGAGAAAGTTAAGTACGGCGTCCATTCCGAAGCCGGCAAACTGCGCAAAGTCATGGTTTGTTCCCCCGGCCTGGCTCATCAGCGGCTGACCCCGAACAACTGCGACGAACTGCTGTTCGATGATGTGCTGTGGGTCGCCCAGGCCAAACGCGACCATTTCGATTTCGTTACCAAGTTGCGCGAACGCAACGTCGACGTGCTGGAAATGCACAACCTGCTGACCGATATCGTCGCGATTCCAGAAGCGCTGGACTGGATTCTGGAGCGCAAGATCACCGCCAACTCGGTCGGCCTTGGGCTGGTCAACGAAACCTGTTCCTGGCTGCGCAGCCTGGAGCCGCGCAAGATTGCCGAATTCCTCATTGGCGGCGTCTCCGCCGATGACCTGCCGGACAGTTTCGGCGGCAAGACCATTCAGATGTTCCGCGAATTTCTCGGTCATTCCAGCTTCATTCTGCCGCCGCTGCCCAACACCCAGTTCACCCGCGACACCACCTGCTGGATCTACGGCGGCGTGACGCTCAACCCGATGTACTGGCCGGCACGCCGTCAGGAAACCCTGCTGACCACCGCCATCTACAAATTCCACCCGCAGTTCACCAGCACCGACTTCCAGATCTGGTACGGCGACCCGGATCAGGAACACGGCAGCGCCACCCTTGAGGGCGGCGACGTGATGCCGATCGGCAACGGCGTGGTGTTGATCGGCATGGGCGAACGCACGTCCCGCCAGGCCATCGGTCAATTAGCGGTCAACCTGTTCAAGAACAAAGCGGTGGAGCGTGTGATCGTCGCCGGCATGCCGAAATCCCGTGCAGCGATGCACCTGGACACCGTATTCAGCTTCTGCGACCGCGACCTGGTCACGATCTTCCCCGAAGTGGTGAAGCAGATCGTCGCCTTCAGCCTGCGCCCTGACGACAGCAAACCGGGCGGCATCGACGTCCGCCGTGAAGAAACCAGCTTCCTCGACACCGTAGCCCAGGCCCTTAACCTGCCCGCCCTGCGTGTCGTCGAAACCGGCGGCAACAGCTTCGCCGCCGAACGCGAGCAATGGGACGACGGCAACAATGTGGTGGCCGTGGAGCCGGGCGTGGTCATCGGTTACGACCGCAATACCTACACCAACACCCTGCTGCGCAAGGCCGGCATAGAAGTCATCACCATCACCGCTGGCGAACTCGGTCGCGGGCGTGGCGGTGGCCACTGCATGACCTGCCCGATCATTCGCGACCCTATCGACTATTAATTTGCCCACCTCGGCCCACTTATCGAGTGCGGCCGAGGGGACAACCGAAATCAAAGGAGATCGAAAATGGCTTTCAACATTCACAACCGCAATCTGCTGAGCCTGGAACACCATACCCCTCGCGAATTGCGTTACCTGTTGGACCTCTCCCGCGACCTCAAACGCGCCAAATACACCGGCACCGAGCAGCAGCACCTCAAAGGCAACAACATCGCGCTGATCTTCGAAAAAACCTCGACCCGTACCCGTTGCGCCTTCGAAGTCGCCGCCCATGACCAGGGTGCCCACGTCACCTACATCGACCCGAGCTCTTCGCAAATCGGTCACAAGGAAAGCATGAAGGACACCGCTCGCGTGCTGGGACGGATGTTCGACGCCATCGAGTACCGGGGTTTTAAGCAGGAAATTGCCGAAGAGCTGGCCAAGTTTGCCGGCGTGCCGGTGTTCAACGGTCTGACCGATGAATACCACCCGACGCAAATGATCGCCGACGTGCTGACCATGCGTGAACACAGCGACAAACCGATCCACGAAATCAGCTACGCCTACCTCGGCGATGCGCGTAACAACATGGGCAATTCGCTGCTGCTGATCGGCGCCAAACTGGGCATGGACGTGCGCATCGCTGCGCCAAAAGCCCTCTGGCCGGCAGATGACCTGGTGGCCCGTTGTAAAAAATATGCAGAGGAAAGCGGCGCGCGCCTCACCCTCACTGAAGACCCGAAAGCTGCGGTCAAAGGTGTGGACTTCATCCACACCGACGTCTGGGTATCGATGGGGGAACCCGTGGGCGCCTGGGGCGAGCGTATCAAGCAATTGCTGCCGTACCAGGTCAACGCCGACCTGATGAAAGCCACCGGCAACCCGCGCACCAGGTTCATGCACTGCCTGCCGGCCTTTCACAACAGCGACACCAAGGTCGGCAAAGAGATTGCCGAGCAATACCCAAACCTGAGCAACGGCATCGAAGTGACCGACGACGTGTTCGAGTCGCCCGCCTGCATCGCCTTCGAGCAAGCGGAAAACCGCATGCACACCATCAAGGCGATTCTGGTGTCGACCCTGGCTGATCTCTAAGGATCGATCCGGTTCCTCCTGCAGGAACAAAGTCCCACATTGACCGAGTTCCAACCGGGGCCAAATCGCCCGCAACCTCTGCTGAGAAGGACTGCATTATGCGTATCGTCGTTGCTTTGGGCGGTAACGCCCTGCTCCGCCGGGGTGAACCCATGACCGCGGACAACCAGCGTACCAACATCCGGACCGCTACCGAACAGATCGCCAAGGTCCATCCCGGCAACCAACTGGTGATCGCTCACGGCAATGGTCCGCAGGTCGGCCTGCTGTCGCTGCAAGCGGCGGCCTACACCTCAGTCAGCCCTTATCCGCTGGACGTGCTGGGCGCTGAAACCGAAGGCATGATCGGCTACATCATTGAACAGGAACTGGGCAACCTGCTGGACTTCGAAGTCCCGTTCGCCACCCTGCTGACCCAAGTCGAAGTCGACCCCAACGACCCGGCGTTCCAGAAGCCCAGCAAACCCATCGGCCCCGTCTATACCAAGGCTGAAGCGGAGAAACTCGCCGCCGAGAAAGGCTGGGCCATCGCCCCGGACGGCGACAAGTTTCGTCGTGTGGTCGCCAGCCCGAAACCCAAACGCATCTTCGAAATCCGCCCGATCAAGTGGCTGCTGGACAAAGGCAGCATCGTGATTTGCGCCGGCGGTGGCGGCATCCCGACGATGTACGACGCCAGCGGCAAATTGCAAGGCGTGGAAGCGGTGATCGACAAGGACCTGTGCTCGGCGCTGCTGGCCGAACAGCTTGAAAGCGATCTATTGGTGATCGCCACCGACGTCAACGCGGCGTTCATCGATTTTGGCAAACCGACCCAGAAAGCCATCGCCCAGGCGCACCCGGATGAAATGGAAAAACTCGGTTTCGCGGCTGGCTCCATGGGGCCAAAGGTCCAGGCGGCCTGCGAGTTCGCCCGCCATACTGGAAAAGTAGCGGTAATCGGCTCACTCCAGGACATCGAAGCGATCGTCCAGGGCAAGGCCGGCACTCGTATCAGTACGGAGAAACCCGGCATCCTCTACCTATAAAGACACGGCGGGCAGATATAACGTCTGCCCCCTTTCCACTGCCTTCGAAGGAGAAAACGCCAATGGCCACGTTCGAACCCGGTCACCTGCACATCGAGCGTCATGCGCTGAACAAGGATGATGTCAGCTACGACGTGTATATCGACTATGAAGTCAGCCAGGACCCTAAGGAAGGCAAAGGGATGCTGTTCACCATGCATGGCAGCATCCAGGACAAGGCGCTGAACGAACCGTTCTTCCTGCCCAAGGATCAGGCCTACAACTTCGCCAGCAATGTGACGAAAATTGCCGAGAAGTACGGCATTCCCAAGGCGTACAGCAACATCGGCTCGATTCACAAGCACTACGATTTGATGTTCGAAGATGTGCGAGTACAGATGAACAGGAAGTCGGGGGACCCGGTCAATCCCGAACACTTCGAATAAACCGGATTCTCTGTTTGACCAACCTGCCTGATCACATGGGGGTGCAATGCACATTCCATTATTTTACGCGGTGTCAGCTGCCCTGTTTTTGAGCGGATCTTCCTGTCTGGCGCAGTCATTGGATGCGACCCCAACCGCGACAGTAAAAGCTGGCAATACAGCGCCCGTCACGACGCCGAACAAAGATGTCGTGTTTACCCAAGAGCAGCTGGATCAAGTGCTGGCTCCCATTGCGCTTTACCCGGACCCGCTGCTGGCCCAGGTACTGATGGCCACCACGTACCCCGGAGAAGTCGCCGAGGCGGTAACTTGGTCTAAAGCACACCCGGACGCCAAGGGCGATGATGCAGTCAAACAAGTGGCGAGCCAGCCCTGGGATCCGAGCGTGCAGTCGCTGGTCGCCTTCCCACAAGTTCTGGCAATGCTGGGACAGGATCCCGTCTGGGTGCAACGCCTGGGTGACGCCTTCCTGGCGCAGCCTGACGATGTCATGGTGGGCGTGCAACGTTTGCGTCATCAGGCGCAAGCAGCTGGCAACCTGCAGAGCAATCAATATCAGAACGTGACGGTTCAGCCTGTCGCGGCACCGGCCTCTGCCGGCAGCACCTCCACTATCATCATTCAGCCCTCTGATCCGCAGGTGGTTTACGTACCCAGTTATAACCCGACAACAACCTACGGCACCTGGCCCTATCCGGCGTCGCCTCCCGCGTACTATCCACCGCCGCCAGCCTATTACCCAGGTTCAGCATTGATGGCTGGGCTGGCGTTTGGTACCGGTGTGGCTATCATCGGCTCGTTGTGGGGTGAAAGTAACTGGGGCGGTAACGATGTCGACATCAACGTCGAACGCTACAACAACATCAATCGCAATAATCAGATCACCAATAATCAGAACAAGTGGCAGCACAACGCCGCTCATCGCGATGGCGTTCCCTATCGAGACAGCAGGAGCCGCGAACAGTACGGCCGACAACTGGACGGCGCCAATCAGCGTGAGGCCTATCGAGGGGACAATGCTCAGCGAGCCCAGGCCCGTGAAAAAGCCCGTGGTTCAATGGACAAGCACGGTATCGAACGACCTGCCACCAGCAACCGCGAAGCCCGTGATTCAGCGCGCAATGCCCAGTCCGGTATCTCGGCTGGCAATCGAGCAGGTACAGACAGACCGAAGTCGTCTGACAGGAGCCAGAACACTGCCAGAAACACTCGGGAGAGTCAGCGCGCACAGAGCAACACGCAGGCACGCCAAACAACGAAAAAACAGCCATCCGCCAGTCCAGGCAGTGCTCGCAACAATGCATTCGCCGGCGCGCGTTCACCGTCCCAGGTCAACGCACAAGCCAGTCGTGGCCGGGCCAGCCAGGCATCCGCCCAGCGCCCCAGCGCCTCGCGACCAGCCAGCCATCAGGTCAGTCGGCCGTCCAATCCACCTGCGCGTCAAAGGGGGGGCCGTCGTTGAAAAAAAATCCTCGAGTGAAGGCACTCATGGGCTTGCTCCCCCATGTCCTGGCGATAGTTGCCGGCCTGGCGTGGTCGTGCATTGTTACGGCACAGCAGGCATTTACAACGCCCGAAAAGGCCGCTCAAGCGTTCGTCGAAGCACTGGGCACGGAACATGTCGATCAGGCACGCCTGACAGAGCTGCTGGGTCATGAATGGCGCAGTTTCATTCCGCGTAATGGCGTGCAGCGCAGTGATGTGGATGCGTTTTTGAAGCAATACCGCGAGCAACACGCCATTGAAAAAACCAACGACCGCAAGGCGATCCTTTCGGTCGGCAGTGATCATTGGATACTGCCCATACCCATGATAAAAAGCGCAAACGGTTGGCACTTCGACATCAAGGCCGGTAGCGCTGAAGTCCGTGCGCGTCGAATTGGCCGCAATGAACTCGCCGCATTGCAATCGGTGCTGACCTATCATGATGCCCAGATGGACTATGCGTCAGTGGATCGTGATGGCGATGGCGCACTCGAGTACGCGCAGAATCTCTTCAGCACCCCCGGCAAGCACGATGGACTCTATTGGGCAGACGACGATAGCGGTCAGATCAGCCCGTTAGGTCCCTCGTTCGGCAATACCATTGCCGGCGAAGACTGGCATGGTTACCACTTCCGCATCCTCGATGGCCAAGGTCCTTCGGCACCTGGTGGCGCCTACAGCTACTACATCGGTGACAAGATGAGCCGAGGCTTTGCACTGATCGCCTGGCCGGCAAAATACGATGACACCGGGGTGATGAGTTTTATGATCAGTCATGAAGGACAGGTGTTCGAAAAAGACTTGGGACCCAATAGTGAAAAATTGGCTCAGTCGATGAAGCGCTTTGATCCAGATGACAGTTGGAAGATGGTCACTGCTGATCAGGAGTAGCGAGGCTTGCCCACGCCGGGATGAAGTCGTTGCTCCCCTCATGCAGAAGCGATCCTTCTGCATGAGGGGTGATAGGTACGACAACGAATCCCGGTGTCATTTTCTTAAGCTATGGCAGCGGGTTTCTGATCTTTCTCCGCCCAATCTCAAAAAACCTGCTGACGCATTGCTTTCAGTTACTTGATGAAAGCTTGCAAATCACTGGTCAGCTTGTCGATCGCCACTTTGAAATCCTTGGTGGTGACTTTCTGGCTGGTGTTTTCCAGTGTGCTGCCAAAGACCTTGCGCACGACTTTGGCCACGGTCTGGTTGCTGCTGGCGTCGACAAACTCCGCCTCAATGAACAGAGTGGTCTCCTGATCACGATGACCACTGGCAGCGGAAACACCTCCCACGACGGCGGCGATCGGAACCACTTCATACCACTTCATGCCTTCGTTTTCGGCATTCACCCCGGTGATCGCCGCGCGCATGATCAAGGTCTTTGAACCGGCAGGTGCTGATTTTGCGCTCGACACAACCCGATATTTCTGGCCCAGAACGCCTTTGGCCTTGCTGGTCATGTAGTTCTGCAACTCGTCCAGGGTTTGCCGGTTAACCCGCTCGTTCGGCTTGGGCGCCGGGTAGAGCTCCAGCTTGTTGAAGGCCACGGTGTTATAGGCATTTGGATTCCAGGACGGGCTCACCCACCGCATGGCTTTTTCGCCGCTGGTGGTGGTGACCTCTTGCAAGTTGTTGTAGTTGGACAGGAAGCCGGAATACTGCTCACGCTCGGTGACTTTCGAGGTGCAACCGCCCAGTAGCAGGCTGGCCAGTGCAGCGCCAATAAACAGTTTTCGGGACAAGTTCATAGTGGTGTGTGCTCCATGGTTTAAGTCATTTTTTCGGTTGCAGGGCGTCAGAAGCGCCAGGTCATGTTTCCGGTCAAATGGCTTGAATCCAGGCATTATCGAACTGACCGGAAGTTCGTGTGCCTGATGTGGGTTTGCTCTGTCCCAACGGCATATCGCCGAGCCAGACCATGCTCCAGCTGACATTTATCGATGACCTTGCTCAGAGCATAGGTGGCTCTGGCCGCAATGCGCCAAAACTTGCATCATGCGCTTGTAGTTTGACCAAAAGCTTCGCTTTAAATGTGAACACTCAGGCTAAAATCGCCAGATTTCCAAGGTGGCCCGCAGACCTCCAGAGCTGCGATTCTCCAATCGGATCTGTCCCCCCAAGCGGGCCGCGATGGCCTGCACGATGGTCAGTCCCAGCCCTGCCCCCTGATCATTTTTGCGGCTATAGAAACGCTCGAAAAGACGATCATGCTCAGGTGGCGCGGGGAGCGAACTTGGTGGCGCAATAACTGGCATAACCGGGATAGCCGATCGAGCCATAGGTCGACCCGACGTTCACCACCATCGCGCTCTCGGCTTGCTTGAGCAGTGGCAGCAAGGTTTTGGTCAGGCAGATCGGCGCGCTGATGTTCACCGCCAGCATCGCGTTGATATCACTGTCATCCAGCTGTTCGAGCATGGCGAAGTGATTGATCCCGGCGGCATGGGTGGCCAGGGCGATGCTGGTGCCTTCAAGTACGTTGACCATGCCAAACAGACCGACCGGGTTGTCCCGGGCTATCAGGTCGTAGAGGAAACTGACCATCAGCTCGATCGGCAAGGATGGACGGCCATCTCGCACCGCATCCTTGTCACCACCGCAGGCGGCGATGTCGTCGAGTACCCATTGCTCGTGACCGTATTCGTCCTCGATGTACTCGCAAACCGCCTTGCGTAACCATTCCAGGCCAACGGCAGGCGCGCACCGCACGCCATCATCAATGGCACGGTATGTGACGGCATCGGTTTCAACGTCGCCCAGGTCGAGCGTCGTCACGCCGGCATTGGCCTGCGCAATATCCGTGAACGTGTCGAGCATTTTGGCGGTCGATTCGACCTGACTTCAATGCCAGGAAGAAGTGAGCTGGACGTGCTGCTGCCAATGAAACTGCCCGCTACAGAACGCTGACTCACCCCTATGACAATTAGAGTGAATGCCTGCGATGAACCTGCCCTACCCGATCCGCGTCGCCCTGGTCGACGATCACTCCCTGGTCCGCGACGGGATCAAATCGCTGCTGGGGGTCATGACGCCGTTGGAAGTGGTGGGCGAAGCCGAGAATGGCGCCGATGCCATTGAGATGGTCGGGCGCTGCCAGCCGGATCTGTTGCTGGTCGACATCAGCCTGAAGGACATCAACGGGCTTGAGCTGACCCGGCTGTTACGCAGCCAGTACCCGTCGCTCAAAGTGCTGGTGCTGAGCATGTACGACAACTATGAATACGTCAGTGAATCCGTTCGCTCGGGTGCCAGCGGCTATGTGCTGAAGAACGCGCCTTCGCGGGAAATCATTGCGGCAATCGAAGCCATTGTCAGTGGCGGGACGTTCTACAGTGCCGAAATTGCGCAACGGCTCATCGCCGACAAAAGTACCGACAACGAACTGACACCGCGCGAGAGCCGGGTGCTGTACAAGATGGTTCAGGGGTTGAACAACAAGGAAATGGCTCGCGAGCTGGACATCAGTGTCCGGACGGTGGAAACCCATCGCCTGAGCATCCGCCGCAAGCTCAACATCGACAAACCCGCCGCCCTCGTAAAATACGCGATCGATCACGGGATCATTTCTGCCCCCTGATCCTGGGTCAGCTTTTCAAATAATTGCGAATGCTCGGGAAACGATTCGCCGAGCTTGCGCCGGGTCCCCAACTCCATATCCGCGTAATCAAACCCCGGTGATACGGCTTCACTGATCAAGCCGTAGCCCGCCGAGCCATCCATCAGTTGCGAAGCCTTCCAGACGCCGCCCGGCACATGCAGCTGCAAGCACTGCCCCGCAATAACATCACTGCCCATCACCACGGTTTTCAATGTGCCGTCCGGGGAAATCAGGCTGTACTGAATCGGGTCGCCCAGATGGTAGTAATGCACGATGTCGGATTGATTCAGGTGAAAGTGGCCAATCGGCGAATCCCTGGTCAACAGGTAATAGATGGAGGTCAGCAAGTAACGCCGACCGCCCTCGGTTTCAACCATGGCGCGGTGATCCGCCTGAAAGGTTCTGCGGTAGAAACCGCCTTCCATGTGGGGTTCCAGGTTGAGTGCGGCGACGACTGCCAGAGCATCAGGCCTGTGTGTATCGAGTCCCTCTTTTGTCATTGCGCAGATGCTCCCGGTGGTGTTTTACGATTCACACTGTACTGGTATTCACGACACGCGCCGTGCGGATAAACAAGGCACGGACCTTCTCCCAAAAATTCCCGCCCAATACGAAAAAGCTGCCGATCAACATGGCATCGCCCAACGCCTGGGCTTGCCAGAGGTTCGGTCTCAGCCCAGGCCAAAGCGTGTCTACGTAAGGTTCGAGAAACGATGAGATCAGTGGCAGGCAAAACATCACCATGCCAATTCTATGGCGAAACGGGCCTACTTCCAGGTCGGCGGTCGGTGCAAGCGTGGAGACGTAACCAAACACGCTGCGTTTGAGTTGCTGAAAACCGGACTTGCCCATGACCGCAATGGCGAGGATCAACAGAATCTTGTTGCTGATAAACAGGATGCCTGTCAGTGCCGCGATCTTTGGGCCGGGCACATCCGCGGCGGCGGCGAGTGGCACCATCAGCCAGGAGAGCAGCGTCAAACTGAGTATCGCAATGCCTGCTTTGAAGCGCCAACCGGTGGAGCTGGGGGCAATGTTGTCCTGGGGGCTGCTCATGGTCTTCGTACCCTTCTCTTTTTGGCCCGAATAAATAGCTTTCAGAAGCGTAGCAGTTGGTCGGTTCCATGATCGTCCAATATGACCTTGTGTTTGTCCGGGCTGTACTAACCTAAGCGAATCGGTTCAAGCCCTGATACCGGTAAGTTAAGACGCACAACCTGTGGGAGCGTGGCTTGCCCGCGAAGAACGATGACGCGTAATACCTGAAAAACCGCGGCGCATTCTTCGCGGGCAAGCCACGCTCCCACAGGGTTTGTGTAGCTCAAAGGGCATTCAATATTTGGGGACGCTCGGATGAGGTTTTCCCGTGACCTACTTGTAGTGCAGCGATGCTGACGCGTACGGTTCGGCTGCTTCTGCTGGGTGCCCTGGGCCTTGGCGGCTGCGTACGTCTGGGGCCGGATTTCCAGGCGCCCGGCGAGGCGTGGACAAAACACTGGAGCAGCCCTGCGCTCGAACAGGCCAGCCAAAGACGCCTCAATCCCGATGTTCGCCAGTGGTGGCAAGTGTTCGCCGACCCGGTCCTCGACGCGCTGATTGCCGAATCGGATGCGCACAATTCAAACCTGAAAATTGCCGGCCTTCGCGTCATGGAAGCCCGTGCCCAGTTGGGGATTGCCCAAAGCGGACGCTATCCGCAACTGCAACAGGCCAGCGCCGACAGCCTGTACTTCAACCGCCAGCAATCCGGCGGGAGTAACCCGCAAGACAGCCATTTCTGGCAGCACAGTGCGGGCTTTGACATCGGTTGGGAACTGGACTTCTGGGGGCGTTTCAGTCGGGCCATCGAGTCGTCCGATGCCAGTTACTT
The DNA here is from genome assembly GCF_024749285.1 of Pseudomonas sp. B21-015. NCBI lineage: Bacteria > Pseudomonadati > Pseudomonadota > Gammaproteobacteria > Pseudomonadales > Pseudomonadaceae > Pseudomonas > Pseudomonas sp. B21-015. Next base: position 3,203,026 of record NZ_CP087196.1, on the reverse strand, counting down.
CGCGGCTCAAGCCAACTATGAAGACGCACTGGTACTGCTGCGCGCTCAGGTGGCCGACACTTACTTCTCGCTGCGCACCAGCGAAGCGCGTTTACGCGTCGCCCGAGAGAACGCCGAGCAGCAAAAGCGCAACTTTGAGATCACCGAGAAACTGTTCAACAGTGGCCAGAGCGCCGAACTCGATTTGCAACAAGCCAAGACCCAGTATCTGGGCACCTTGAGCAGCATCCCGGAGCTTGAGGGGCAAGTACTGCGCACCCGCAACGCGTTGGCCGTGCTGATCGGACAGCCGCCCAGCGCCCTGCCCCAACTGCTGGAGAACCAGGGGCTGATTCCGCTGGTTGACCGGGCCGTGCTGCAAGACGTGCCGGCCAGCCTGCTGTTGCGTCGACCGGACGTACGCGCCGCCGAACTCAATGTCGCCGCCCAATCAGCACTGATCGGTGTCGCTGAAACAGACTTTTATCCGTCGCTGACCTTGCTCGGCAGCATCGTCTGGACAACCGACTCACTGCACGGCACCTCCAACAGCCTGGATCTGGTCGGCGGCCCCAGCTTGCGCTGGAACCTGTTTGACCACGGTCAGATCAGCAACAACGTGCGGGTACAGGATGCACGGTTGCAGCAACTGATCGAAGTTTATCGCGACAAAGTCCGCCAGGCCGCACGGGAAGCCGATGACGCCGCCAGCGGCCTGACCAAATCACTGGAACGCGAGCGCATCCTGCGGGAGGCGCAGGTCGCCGCGAAGCGCTCGTTGAGCCTGGCCAGCACCCAATACCGGGAAGGTTATTCGGACTTCCAGCGCGTACTCGATGCTCAACGCGCACTGCTCGAACAGCAGGACAATTATCTACTCAGCCGCAGCAATGCGGTGAGCAACCTGATCGCCCTGTACAAAGCCCTTGGCGGCGGCTGGTACAGCGCCCGGCCGACTGTCGATCCAGGCACCCGCCAGCAAATGGAACACCGCACCGACTGGGGCAACCTGCTGAATGAACCGGCCCCTTTGCGAGCATCCTATCCTTCGTCAGACAAGGTCAAAGCCGATGAGTGAACCCTCGCCACCCGCCGCCGAGGCGCCCTCCCCCAAAGCGCCCGAGCCGGCTGCCGACCCTGCGAAGAAAGGCATCAAATGGGTGATGCTGCTGATTGTCCTGAGCCTGGCCTGGTACTTGTCGGCTGACCGTTTCACGCCCTATACGCAACAGGCTCGGGTGGGGGCCTTTGTCATTCCGGTGGCGGCCGAAGTGGCCGGTCGGGTGATCCGCGTGAACGTGCGCAACAACCAGGACGTCAAGGCAGGCGATGTGTTGTTTGAAGTGGATCAGCAGCCCTATCAAATAGCCGCCGACCGCGCACGCGCTGATCTTGAGTCTACCCGCCGGCAAATCGGCGCCAGCACCGCCGGCATTGCCTCCGCGCAAGCCTCGTTACGGGCGGCCCAAGCCAATGAACTCAAGGCCCGGCAGGATAACGAACGCCTTGAAAGCTTGTATCGCCAAGACCGGGGAACCATTTCCGTGCGCCTGCTTGAAGGCTCACGGGCCAGCCGTGAACAGGCCGTCAGCCAGGTCGCCGCGGCCCGTGCCGAAGTTCAACGCGCACGGGAACAGGAAGGCGGTAGCGAGGAAGACAACGCGCTGTTGCGTAGCGCCGCCACCGCGTTGTCAAAAGCCGAACTCGACATGGCCAACACCCAGGTCCGCGCGCGCTCGGCGGGGCTGATTACCGATCTGCGTACCGATGTCGGTCAATTCGCCGCGGTCGGGACTCCGGCCATGACCTTGATTGCCATTCACGATGTGTGGATCAGCGCGGACATGACCGAGAACAACCTGGGGCGGGTCAAACCCGGGACCCCGGTGGCGATCGTGCTGGACGCGCTGCCGGGCGAGGTCTTCGAAGGGCGGGTGCGCAGTGTCGGCTACGGTGTCAGCGTGGGGCAGACGCCGGCGCCGGGCACCTTGCCCAGTGTGCAAAACAGCCGCGACTGGTTGCGTCCGGCGCAACGTTTCCCGGTGATCATCGAGTTTTCTGCCGAGGCCATGCAGGTGCTACGTGACAGTCGCGCCATTCGTGCCGGGGGCCAGGCCGAAGTCATGGCCTTCCCTGCGCAAAATAATCCGCTGAATCCCTTGGGACGCCTGTTTTTTTGGCTGATGAGCTGGTTGTCTTATGCCTACTGATCACCCGCCCAGGTTCCAACGGGCGCCGCGTCTCGCCATCGGCACGGCGCTGTGCCTGGCCGTCAGCTTCGGCCTGGCGCTACCGATCCCGTTCATTGCGCCGGTACTCGCCGTGCTGCTGTTGGCCACGCTTAACAAGCCTCTGCCATTCAAGGCCGGACTGGTGCTTGCGCTGGTCGCGATGCTGACCACCGGCATCGGCCTGTTGTTGATCCCGGTCCTGCGCTATTACCCCCTCAGCGGCGTGCTGCTGATCGGTGTCAGTCTGTTCCTGGCCTTTGGTTTTGGGCTACGCGGCGGCAACACTTTGATCGTGACCTTTCTGATCATTGGCCTGACCATGATTTCCTCGGCCGGCGTCGCCGAGTTCGATCTGGCGATAATGGTCATCGGTGCCTTGGTCAAGGGCTTGATCCTCGCCGTCATCGTCGTGGCGTTCAGTCACTGGCTGTTTCCCGACCCGGCCAATGCGCCCTCCCCACCCGCCGCCAGCGCGATGCCGGCGCAGGAAGTGCCCAGGATAGCGCTGCGTGCCACCCTGATCGTGATGCCGGCGTTCCTGTTGGCGCTGATTGACCCGGCCAGTTATCTGCCGATCATTTTGAAAGCGGTCAGTCTTGGTCAGCAGAGTTCGACGGTAACGACGCGCAATGCCGGTCGTGAACTGCTCGGTTCAACCTTGATGGGTGGACTGTTGGCCATTGTGTTCTGGTGCGCGCTCAGCCTGTTTGTGCACCTGTGGATGTTCTTTCTGTGGATGCTGCTGTTCGGCTTGCTGTTGGCGCGCAAGCTCTATGCCCTGAGCCCGACTCGACAAACCCCGGGGTTCTGGCTCAACAGCCTGGTCACGCTGATCATCCTGTTGGGCCAGTCGGTTCAGGACAGTATCGTGGGGAAGGACGTCTATACCGCCTTCGTCGTGCGCATGGCGCTGTTTATCGCCCTCACGCTGTATGCCGACCTGATGGTTCACCTGATCGAACAGCGGCAGCGAACGCCTGGTGCTCAGGGCGTTACCTGATAACCCCGCCCTTGCAGGCAACTGGTATAGGCGGTTGAACTGGTCGCCGCGCTGGTTTTTTGCTGCGCCCGGCGTTCCTGACGCTGGCGCGCGCCACCGACCACCGCGCCCGCCGCCGCGGTTTGCCCGGCACGGTTCTGGCGATATTCCTGCTTCACATCGTCGTCGACCCGATCGTAAAACTCGTCATGCTGACGTCCTCGCACCTCAGCGCCCGCAGCCCCGGCAGCAGCACCCACCGCCGCACCCCGCAGTCGCCCGCCCGAGGGTGGCGCAGTTGAGGCGCTCTGACTCGCCGCGACATTGCGACAATCGTTGATGTCCAGCTGGATTTGTTGCGAGCTCTGCCCCTTCAAGGGCACGACCGTTTCGGCCTGAACCTGCGTATAGGCCATCGACATGACAACACACAGACTAAAAGACGGTAACCGACTCATAATGACCTCCGCTGTATTTGCGAGCGAGCGTCTGGCTGGGAAGTTCCTGGAATAACGCGCGATAACTGCTGGAAAACCGCCCCAAATGCCAGAACGACCAGTGCATCGCCACTTGCGCGACCGTCGTATCGCTGGCCGTACGGCTGAGCAACTCACGGCGCGCACTGTTGAGCCGGCGCAAGCGTAGCCAATGCGTGGGCGACATCCCGGTATCTGCTGATAGTACTGCACCCAACCCGGTGTGGCGCGGATCTGCTCGGCCACGTCGGCGGTGTTGAAGGCTTGAACCTGTAACGGATTGCACGCTGTCATGGGGTGACCTTACGCACTCGTTTGGTGCGCTTTCGTGCTGCTTAAAGTGGATAGATGGAACGCCACGGCTCACCCAAGATAGTCGTCAACGCGCCACAGGGGAAGTGTCCGGTGGATGAAGCCGCCCTTCCCGGCGTTAATCGAACCAACGATGAGGTTTTTTGTGAATGCCCCTTTCGATCAGCTGTTCACGTGGCTGAAAGATCACAAGATTACCGAGGTCGAGTGTGTGGTCAGCGACTTGACCAGCATTGCTCGCGGCAAGATTGCACCCACCAACAAGTTCTTGCATGGGCGAGGCATGCGCCTGCCGGAAAGTGTGCTGTTGCAAACGGTAACCGGGGACTTTGTCGACGACGACATCTACTACGACCTGCTCGATCCTGCTGACATCGACATGGTCTGCAAACCTGCTGCCGACGCGGTTTACGTCATTCCATGGGCCATCGAGCCGACCGCCATCGAGGACGCCCTGACCCGCATGGAAGAGTGCGAAACCATCGAGCGTTACCTGGGTAGCAAATTCGTCCGGGGTTATTTCGCGGTCAAGCGGGCCGAGCACGAAAATTTCAAACGCGTGATCAGTTCCTGGGAGCGCGAGTTCCTGCTGCTCAGTGTCTGAAAACCCCGCGCTCACAGAGAGAACACCACCTGAATAACCGAATAACTCAAAGAGGTGTCGATATGCGTTTATTGAAATCCGTGGTTCCGGTCGCGCTGGCGGTATTGTTCAGCACTGCAGCACAGGCTCAGCCAAGTGTGAGCGTCTACAACTGGACCGATTACATCGGCGACACCACCCTCGCCGATTTCCAGGCGAAAACCGGGATCAAGGTGATCTACGACGTGTTCGACTCCAACGAAACCCTGGAGGGCAAACTGCTCGCCGGCCGCACCGGGTATGACGTGGTGGTGCCGTCCAACCACTTTCTCGCGCGCCAGGTAAAGGCCGGCGCGTTCCTCAAGCTGGATCGCTCGCAATTGCCCAACTTCAAAAACCTCGACCCGAAATTGCTGACGCTGCTGGAGAAAAACGATCCGCAGAACGCGCATTCCGTGCCCTATTTGTGGGGCACCAATGGCATCGGCTACAACGTCGACAAAGTCAAGCAAGTGCTGGGCATCGATCACATCGATTCCTGGGCCGTGTTTTTCGAACCCGAAAACCTGAAGAAACTCAGCCAATGCGGCGTGTCGATGATGGACTCGGCCGATGAAGTGATCCCGGCAGTCTGTCCTCGACAAACTTTACATCTCCACCACCCCGCCCCAGGCGATCATGCGTCTGATGACCCGTTCCTGGAGCAAAGTGAAGTCCAACCAATGAATCAATACGACAACCAACATGCCCGCTCCTATTACGCGGCGTCGGCCAATGGCATGGCGCCCTGCCCCACACTGGACTCGGACCTTGAGGCCGATGTTTGCGTGGTCGGCGGCGGTTTTACCGGGGTCAATACCGCGATCGAACTGGCGCAGCGCGGGCTCTCGGTGATTCTGCTGGAGGGCCGGCGGATCGGTTGGGGCGCCAGCGGTCGTAACGGCGGGCAGTTGATCCGAGGCATCGGCCATGACGTCAGCGGTTTCGCCCGTTATGTCGGCGAGGAAGGCGTGCGCTATCTGGAGCGTGCAGGCATCGAGTCCGTGGAACTGGTGGGTAATCGCATCCGTGAACATGAGATCGATTGTGACCTGCGCTGGGGCTTCTGCGAGCTGGCCAATACCCCGGCGCAATTCGCGGCGTTCAAGGCTGAACTGCAAAGTCTCGCCGAATTGGGTTACGCCCATGAAACCCGACTCGTCGGCCCCAAGCAACTCCGCCAGCAAGTGGTGGGCTCGGACCTTTATGCCGGCGGCCTGATCGACATGGGCTCGGGCCACTTGCATCCGCTCAATCTGGTGCTCGGCGAAGCGCGGCTGGCGCAAGCCCTCGGGGTGCGGATCTTCGAGCAGAGCCCGGTGCTGGAGTTGATCCACGGCAGCACCGTGCAGGTTCGCTGCGCGGGCGGCACGGTACGCGCCGGCCGTCTGGTGTTGGCGTGTAACGCGCATCTGGAAGAGCTCGAACCGCGCCTGAGCGGCAAGGTGCTGCCGGCGGGCAGCTACATCATCGCCACCGAACCTTTGGCGCCTGAGGTTGCCGCGCAATTGATCCCGCGGAACCTGGCGCTGTGCGACCAGAAAGTCGGCCTCGACTACTACCGACTCTCAGCGGATCGACGCTTGCTGTTCGGCGGTGCCTGCCATTATTCCGGGCGCGATCCGGTGGACATCGGTGCCTACATGCGGCCGAAAATGCTCAAGGTCTTCCCGCAACTGGCGGATGTGCGCATCGACTATCAATGGGGCGGCAAGATCGGCATCACCGCCAACCGCTTCCCCCAGGCCGGACGCTTGAGCCAGTACCCGAACGTGTTCTACGCCCAGGGCTATTCCGGCCATGGCCTGAACGTGACCCACTGGTGCGCACGGCTGCTGGCCGAAGCGATTCACGCCGGGCACAGCCAGGGGCTGGACGTGTTCAGCGCCGTGCCGCACATGACCTTTCCCGGCGGACGAGTCCTGCGCTCGCCGCTGCTGGCCCTTGGCATGTTTTGGTATCGCCTGCGTGAATTGCTTGGCTGAAGGGGGATACCCTTTGCAAGGGCGACGTTATTGGTTGAATGTCAGGGCTTGCTCGCGAAGAACGATGACGCGGTCGATCAGACTTCATGCCCCCATCCTCTTGAACAGCCATTTAATTTGCTCAATCGCAAGTCACTTCTATATTGAGGAGGTGCTCTGACTTTTCTGCCACCCGGCGAGTGCGGCCCATGGCGACGACTGACTCATTGATCATCTGCGAGCACTGCGACTGCGTGTATGAAAAAGTCACGCTCGCCAAACATCAAAAAGCCCTCTGCACCCGCTGCGGCGGCGTGCTTCAGCGCTACAACGGCTTGTCGGTGCAACAGCGTCTGGCGCTGAGCTTCACGGCGGCAGTGTTGTGGACTTTCGCCAATTTCTATCCGGTCATGAGCATCAGCCTCAAGGGCATGAAAAACAGTGCGACACTTTGGGATTCGGTGGTGGCGCTGAGCCAGGGGCCAATTACTTTTATTGCACTGGTGGCGGCGATTTCCATCATCATTGCACCGGTGTTCCAACTGCTCCTGCTGATCTGGGTGTTGAGCTTCGCCCTCACCTCCCGACGCTCGCCCGGCTTCAAGCTGTGCATGCGCTGGCTGGAAACCCTCAGGCCCTGGAGCATGTTGGAAGTCTGCCTGCTGGGGGCCATGGTCGCGGTGTTCAAACTCGCCGGGTTGCTGGATGTGCTGCCCGGCATCGGCCTGTTTGCCCTGGCCGTCCTCAGCCTGTTGCTGATCCGCATCGCCGGGCGCGATGTGCGTGAATTGTGGGACAGGCTATGAACAGGCCGCCGCTCGCCAGCGAACTCAACCTGTGCCTGTGCCACAGCTGCGGCATGGCCTGTGACATGACCGATCAACCTCAAGAGTGCGAACGCTGCGGCGCGCCACTGCATGCCCGTAAACCCAACTCACTGACCCGCACATGGGCCTATTTGCTGGCCTCACTGGTGTTTTATATCCCGGCCAATCTATTGCCGGTCATGAACACCAGTCTGTTCGGCAACGGCTCCGACAGCACCATCATGAGCGGTGTGCTGGAGTTCTGGGCGCACGGTGCGTGGGACATTGCCCTGATCATTTTCATCGCCAGCATCGCGGTGCCGGGCATCAAGTTCGTTGCGCTCTCCCTGTTGCTGATCACGGTGCAACGCGGCAGCCTTTGGGCTCGCAAGGAACGTTCGAAGCTGTACCGTTTCGTCGAGCTGATCGGCTATTGGTCGATGCTCGACGTGATTGTCGTCGCGCTAGTCGCGGCACTGGTGAAATTCCAGGCCCTGGGCGATATCGAACCGCGCCAGGGCATTCTGTTCTTTGGTCTGGTGGTGGTGTTCACCATGCTGTCGGCGATGAGTTTCGATCCGCGGCTGATCTGGGATACAGAGCTGAACAACCCACCCAATGAGGAGCTCACGGATGAAGTCCCAAGCCACTGACGTGCCGCAAGCCCCCGGCCAGGCCGCTATCAAGACCCGTCGCTTCAGCGTGTCGCTGGTGTGGATCGTGCCGATCGTTGCCGTGCTGGTGGGCATTTCCCTGGTGGTGCACAGCTGGATGCAGGAAGGTCCGACCATCACTGTCACGTTCAAGACTGGCAGCGGTCTCACGGCCAACAAGACCGAGGTCAAATACCGCAACGTGGTCATCGGCCATGTCTCGGAGGTGAAACTGAGCGGCGACCAGAAAAGCGTCAACGCCACGATCCAGCTCGACAAACAGGCTGCAAGCTTTACTCGTAAAGACTCGCAGTTCTGGGTCGTGCGGCCGCGTATCGGTGCCGGCGGCGTTTCGGGCATCGATACCTTGCTCTCGGGTGATTACATCGGTGCTGACATCGGCCAGGCCGATGCCCGTTCCAAACACTTCACGGGGCTGGAAAACCCGCCGCCCATTACCTATGGCGAGCCGGGCAAACGCTTCATGCTGCACACTCAGGACCTCGGCTCGCTGGACATCGGCTCCCCCGTTTATTACCGCAAGATCCCGGTTGGGCAAGTGGTGGCGTATGCGCTGGATGCCGACGGCAAAGGGGTGAACATCGAAGTTTTCGTCCACGCGCCCAACGATGCCTATGTCACCGAAAATACGCGGTTCTGGAACGCCAGTGGTATTGATGTGAATGTTGGCGCCAACGGTTTTGCGGTGAAGACCGAGTCCCTGTCGGCCCTGTTGGTGGGCGGCATCGCGTTCCGCGCGCCGGAATACAGCCCCAACGATCAAGCGGCCGTCGAGGATAATACCTTCGACCTGTTCGAGGATGAGCAAACCGCTCTGGCCCCGCCCAACGGCAAGGCACAGTACCTGAGCCTGCGTTTCGATCAGGCCTTGCGCGGGCTCAAGGTCGATGCACCGGTGGAATTCCTCGGCGTCGAAATTGGCAAAGTCGTGGCGATCAATCTGGACTTCGACGCGAAGAAACGCAGCTTTCCGCTCAATGTCGGCATCGTGATCTACCCGCAACGACTCGGCCAGGCCCACACCAAGATGCTTAAGGCCTTGAATCATGATCCCAATGACGAAGCCGCCAGCATAAAACTGATGGGCAGCTTCATCGACAACGGCCTGCGAGCCCAGGCCCGCAGCGGCAATCTGTTGACCGGTCAGCTTTACATCGCGCTCGACTTCTACCCCAAAGCAGAGAAAGTCGTGTTCGATCCGACCGCCCGCCCCGTCGTTATTCCCACCATTCCCGGCAGCCTCGAGCAGTTGCAGGAAAAACTCGAGAGCATGATCAACAAGATCAACCAACTGCCCATCGAACGCATTGCCGGCAACCTCGACAGCAACCTCGTCGAACTGCGCAAGGGCCTCGTACAGTTCAACGCCAGGACCCTGCCCGGCGTGCAGACTACCCTGGCGGACGTCAGCAAGACCTTGCAATCGGCCAGTTCGACCCTCGCCGAGGACTCACCGCAAAGGGAACAACTGAGCCAGACCCTGGACGAACTCGGACGCATGTCGCGCTCGTTGCGTGAACTCTTGGACTACATGGGCCGGCATCCGGAATCGCTGATTCGCGGCCGCCCCGACAATGCCGCGCCGATGGATCTGCAAGGGCCACCGCGCAACTGACCACAGGAGCTACACCATGGCTTTTTCGCTGAAGATCACGCTGGTCACTGCGTTGTTGTTGCTCACCGCTTGCCGCAGTGATCCGATTCAATTCCACACCCTGACCCCGGCTCATCCGAGTGGTGCAAGCGGCGCAGCGGACATCCAGATCGAAAGCATCACAGTGCCGCCCCAGGTCGACCGCCCGCAGATCGTCATTCGTCAGGGCAACGCCGGCCTGGCAATCCTCGAAACACAATGGTGGGGCGCGAGCCTGTCGGATGAATTGCGCAGTGCCCTGGTCGATCAATTGGTCAACAGTAACCCGCAGCGCAAAGTATCGTTGCGACTGGAGGTTCAGCGTTTTGATTCGATACCCGGTCAGTACGCATTGATCGACGTCAAATGGCGCCTGCGCAATCTCGGCGAAGGCGATGCCGCATCGGTCACCTGCCGCAGCACCTTGCAGACCCCTTCCGGCGCGAGTATCGATGACCTGGTGGTGGCCCATCAGAACAATGTGAAACGCTTGGCTGCCACCATCAGCCAAGCCGTCGCCAGCACATCGAGAAACTGTCCGGCGGTCAAATAACGGTCATCAGGCGCCTTCCAGCTCGACGGTGAAACAACAGCCGTTGGGCTGAAGGCTACTGAGTTCCACTCGCCAATTCTGATGGGTACAAATCCGCTGGACCAATGAAAGACCTAACCCCAGGCCTTCTCCCCGGCGCTCGTCACCGCGAACGAAGGGTTGAAACATCGCTTGGCGTTTTTCTTTCGGGATGCCTATGCCGCTGTCTTCGACGCTGAAGCCGTGCGCCCGCAAGGTCAGGCGGATGTAGCCGTGATCGGTGTAATGCCAGGCATTGCGCAGCAAATTGCCCATGACCGATTGCAGGAACGTCACGTTATGGCGATCCGACGAAATGTGTTCGTCGTCGTAGATGAACTCGATGCGTTTTTCCCGGCCCAGCGCCTCACGTAACCGGCCCAGGGTCTGATCGAAGGACAGCGCCAGCTCTCCCACTTCGTCAACCGCATAGTCGGGATGAAGCGCAGGGTCCATTTCCAGCAACTGATCGCGATGACGTACCTGGCGCGCGAGACGAATGACTGGCGCCATCACGCGCCTGGCCAGCAACCGCCCCAACACAACCGCCAGCAGGCTGCTCAAGACGAACCCGACGACCACCACCGAGAACAGCACCTGTTCACGCTGTTCGACGCTTCGCCGGTCTCGCAACAAAACGTATTTGCGACCGCCCACCATGTTCACCATGGCGTAGTACTTCGTACCCGCGTAGAGGATTTCCTGAAAACCCGGTGCAAGCGCCGCCAGTTCTGTATCCAGCGCCATCGCCCCCGGGCCGTCCTGGATGAAAAACAGTTCGTCCTTCTCCGGCTGATGGGTCCACCCGGCGACCACTGTACGTGGTGTACAAGACAAGTGTTGCAACAACCAACCAACCAAATAAGCAGTTAAATTCCTCTACGCAAAATTTTCACATCCCTTTCACTACTCCGACACCTGCCTTGAACTAGTGTCTTTCCATTGCCCTTCAAGCGTTGTTACGCAGGGTCGTATTTGAAAGTTGTTCTCTATTGCGTACCGACGGATGAACAAAACGTGGTTAATTATGTATCGCGCAAACTGCCAACGGCACGAATCATTACATCGCGGCTCATCAAACTGGTTGCAGTAGCGGCGGCTCTGGTCATCGCCGCGCTGGTGATGGGGTTTGTCTGGTGGCCCAGATCTCCGGTCAATCTGGGGACTGCCGGATCCGGAGTGACCAGCAGTCTGGTCCATCGCTGGCAAGCCGGTGAAGTGGTGGCGCTGGTTCGTCATGCCGAGCGTTGCGACCGCTCCGGCAACCCGTGCCTTGGCCCCGCCGACGGCATTACTCAAATCGGCAGTGCTGCCGCAACAGCCGTGGGGCAAGGTTTTATGCAGTTGGGCATGGCGCAGACCGATGTGTTGAGCAGCCCGGCTACCCGCACGGCGCAAACCTCGCACTACATGTTCGGCAAAGACGCGGTTACCCAGGACTGGCTGGTCAGTTGTGGCAAAACCCTGCGTAACGATGTGGTGGCGCACAAGCAAGCCCATCGAAATCTGGTGCTGGTCACGCACAGCGGTTGCATCAGCGATTTCGAAGCCCAGACCGGTTTCGAGCACGCGACGACCAGTGAGTATGGCAGTGCCTTGTTCGTGCAAATTACCGCCGATGGGCAACCTCAGGTACTCGGCATTGTGAATGCCACTGACTGGCAGACGCTGTTGCACGATAAAGCCTTGAAACAATAACCGTGGCAAGAAACGTCGATACCAAGAAAGTGTTTTTGTTCGGGCGGACTATAACTAGTCCGTAACCATTAGATGGCTGGCGTAACTTCTGTAGTCCAAATCGTTATTGCGTTGCTTTATGTAAGAAGTTTCGCTAGTTCAAGCGTGCACCGAGCGGAATAACCTCCTTCTGTGCCAAGGTCGAGTCATGACGTCCAATAACTTGTTGCCCCACCCCGCCGCCCCTGGGACGACCCGCAAAAAAGGCGCGGTCGGCGTGGTGATGCGGGTTAACAGTGTCGCGGAAATACAGGAAGTCGAGCTGTTGCCCATCGATGGCAAGCGTTACCAGCGCGGCAACCTGGAGATTCTGATATTCCCGCTAAGCCAACCCTGACGTGGTCCTCCCTACAGAAAACCTTATTCTGATCGACAATATCGTTGGAAATTTGTCCGCTACAGCGTCGGTTCGGGTTTTTCCGTTGAAATCAAAATGACATCTATTAAAGGTTTTTTTGACGTTTTTTTCTCATTTGGCGCTCTACATTCGCGGCGACTCAAACATGCAAATGATTCGCATTGTTCCGCTAGTGAATCCGCGCGTGCTGACTAAAAAAACAGGAGCCGTCTACAGAATGATTTCCCGCATCCCCTCGTTCCTTAAAAAAGCATTGCTGACCACTGCTTTCCTCAGCGCCGGTCACGTGTATGCCGCCGCGCAGGCTGACGGTATCGTGGTCTACAGCGCTCAACACGAAAGCCTGACCAAATCCTGGGTCGAAGGCTTCACCAAGGAAACCGGCATCAAAGTGACCGTGCGCAATGGCGACGACACCGAGATGGGCAATCAGATCGTGCAGGAAGGTGCAGGCTCCCCGGCCGACGTGTTCCTGACCGAAAACTCCCCGGCCATGGTGCTGGTCGACAACGCGGGGCTGTTTGCACCGGTTGCGCCGACCACGCTGGAACAAGTGGGCGCGGCCTATCGTCCGGCGCATGGCAAATGGGTAGGGATTGCCGCACGCTCCACGGTGTTCGTCTACAACCCGGGCAAGCTGGCCGAAGCGGACTTGCCAAAATCGCTGATGGACCTCGCCGCGCCGAACTGGAAAGGCCGCTGGGCCGCTTCGCCGGCCGGTGCCGACTTCCAGGCCATCGTCGCCGCCGTGCTGGAGCTCAAGGGTGAAGCCGCTACCCTCGACTGGTTGAAAGCCATGAAAACCAACTTCACTGCCTACCGGGGCAACAGCGCTGTGCTCAAGGCGGTCAATGCAGGTCAGATCGACAGCGGCGTGATCTATCACTATTACAGCTTCGTCGATCAGTCCAAGACTGGCGAAAACAGCAAGAACACCTCGCTGAACTACTTCAAACACAAGGATCCAGGTGCCTTCGTCAGCCTGTCCGGTGGCGGTGTTCTGGCTTCCAGCCAACACAAGGAACAGGCCCAGGCCTTCCTGAAATGGATTACCGGCAAAGACGGCCAGGCGATCCTCAAGACTGGCAACTCGTTTGAATACGCCGTGGGCAAAAACGCAGAGTCCAATCCGAAACTGGTACCGTTGCAGCAACTCGACGCCCCGACTGTCGACGTCTCGAAACTCGACAGCAAAAAGGCGGTAGAGCTGATGACCCAGGCCGGGTTGCTCTAAATTGCTTCCCGAAACTCTGCCGGCAGAGGTCGTTGCGCCGACCTCTGCAAACTTGCGCGCACGTTCTCGCGGTGTCTTCGCGGGCCGCGGTGGCGCATGGGTGATTGGTTTGTCGGTGCTGATGTCGTTGCTGGCGTTACTGCCGATTGCTTTCGTCATCGGCGTGTCGGTGCAGACAGGCTGGGCGACGCTTGTGACGCTGGTATGGCGCCCACGCGTCGGCGAGTTGCTGATCAACACCGTGTTGCTGGTGTTGCTCACCATTCCCTTGTGCATCGCACTCGGGCTGGCCCTGGCCTGGTTGACGGAACGCACCAACATGCCGGGACGACGCGGGTGGTCGCTGTTGGCGACGGCGCCGCTGGCGGTACCGGCATTCGTACACAGCTATGCCTGGGTCAGCCTGGTCCCACCAATTCATGGGCTGTTTGCCGGCGTTCTGGTTTCGGTCATCGCCTATTTCCCGTTTCTTTACCTACCGATAGCGGCGACTTTGCGCCGGCTCGATCCGGCCATCGAAGATGTCTCCGAGTCGTTGGGGCTCAAGCCCTGGGCAGTGTTTTTTCGCGTGGTGTTGCCGCAATTGCGCCTGGCCATCTGCGGCGGTGCCTTGCTGGTGGGGCTGCACCTGCTGGCCGAGTACGGTCTGTACGCGATGATCCGCTTCGACACCTTCACCACGGCCATCTTCGATCAGTTCAAGTCCACCTTCAACGGGCCTGCCGCCCATATGCTGGCCGGCGTCCTCGCACTCTGCTGCCTGGCCATGCTGACGGCCGAGTCGGCTGCCCGCGGCACGGCGCGTTACGCCCGGGTCGGGTCGGGAAGCGCGCGCGAACAAAGGATCGTGCGCCTGAATGTACGCACCACCCTGCTCGCGCTCATGCTGCAAGGAATGACCTGTGTTCTGGCACTCGGTGTGCCGTTGGTCACCCTTGGCAAGTGGCTGATAGCCGGTGGCGCGCAAGTCTGGCACTTAAGCGAACTTCTGCCGGCGCTACAGCAAACGCTCACGCTCGGAGCTGCCGGCGCACTCATTACCACCTGCGCGGCCATCCCGATTGCCTGGCTGTCGATTCGCTCGCCGAGCCCGTTGCAGCGCGTGCTGGAAAGCTGCAACTACATTACCAGCGCGTTGCCGGGAATTGTCGTTGCGCTGGCATTGGTGACCCTGACGATTCATTTTGCCCGGCCGATTTACCAGACCACCGTCACGGTGCTGCTGGCTTATTTACTGATGTTTTTGCCCCGCGCCCTGGTGAGTTTGCGCGCGGGCATCGCCCAGGCGCCGGTGGAGCTGGAGAACATGGCCCGCAGCCTCGGCCGTTCGCCCGGTCGGGCGTTGTGGCTGATCACTCTGCGTCTGGCCGCACCCGGTGCTGCCGCTGGCGCCGCGTTGGTGTTTCTGGCGGTCAGCAATGAGTTGACCGCGACCCTGCTGCTCGCCCCCAATGGCACGCGCACCCTGGCCACCGGTTTCTGGGCAATGACCAGTGAAATCGACTATGCCGCCGCTGCGCCCTATGCCTTGCTCATGATTCTGCTGTCGCTTCCGTTGACCGGACTTCTTTATCACCAATCCAAACGCACGGCTGGCCGATGAACGCTCTTGAACTCCACTCGATCTGCAAGTCCTACGGTTCTCACCGAGCCCTGGAGAACATCAGCCTGTCGGTACCGACAGGAAGCCGTACGGTTATCGTCGGCCCGTCCGGTTCGGGCAAGACCACCTTGCTGCGAATGATCGCCGGTTTCGAATTCCCGGACTCGGGCAGCCTTTCGCTCAATGGCCAGATGCTGGTCGACAGCACCCACGAGGTACCCGCGCATCAGCGGTTGATCGGCTATGTTCCGCAGGATGGCGCACTGTTCCCGCACATGACCGTAGCCGCCAACATCGGTTTCGGGCTTGCGGCCAAGGGCGTTGCCAAGCAGGAACGTGTCGCTGAGTTGATGGACAGCGTGGCGCTGGATTCGAGCATGGCCAAGCGTTGGCCGCATGAACTCTCCGGTGGCCAGCAACAGCGTGTCGCGCTGGCCCGGGCCCTGGCGCAACAACCACGGTTGATGTTGCTGGATGAGCCGTTTTCGGCGCTCGATACCGGCTTGCGCGCCGCCATGCGCAAATTGGTCGCACGGCTTCTGGCAGACGCCGGTGTCACGACCATTCTGGTGACGCACGATCAAAGTGAAGCATTGTCGTTCGCCGATCAGTTGGCGGTGATGCGTCAGGGCCGGTTAGTGCAATCCGGTCATCCGCTGGACCTTTACCGCTATCCCGACGATGAACAAACCGCCCTGTTTCTCGGGGATGCCGTGGTCATGCCGGCCAGAATCGAAGCGGGCTGGGCCCATTGCGATCTGGGTCGTATACCGGTCAACAACCACAGAAATAACAAATCAGCGCAAATCATGCTGCGCCCCGAGCAACTTCAGGTGACCAGCGCACCCCAGGGGCTGGCGCAATCGGACGGCTGTCGCGGTGTGGTCACCGAATGCGATTTCGGGGGTAACACCTGCACCTTGACCGTGGAATTGCAGTCGTTGGCAGCGGCAGAACGCCCGGGTCGTTCATTGCTGGTGCGCAGTTCCGGCATGCACGCGCCACCCGCTGGCAGCGAGGTTCATGTGTCGACCATCGGCCATGCCCATGTACTGAGCGAACCTTAAGCCCGCTCCTACATGGACCGCGTCTTGACTGACTGGCATTGGGGTTAACGGGTTGGTTATTAAGCGATTGAATCGGTAACAGGTCAGTCAAACGAAATCGCCTTGAATAAAAACTGTTCAAAAAACAACTAAGCAACGCAGCACAAGTCCATTAAGGCGGACACTTCTGTACGCCCTCTCCTACAAAAAGCGCGATAAACGGTAGAAGCCTGAACAGTGCCTGTATGGGTTTCAAATAAACGAATCACCTACCGGGTTTTCATGTTCCTTTCACAAAATCGCGCTTAACCTCAATGGATACGAGATGGCGCCTTGATAGCGTCGAACCTGCCGGTCACGACAAGAAAAATCAAGCAATGTGATTTATCACTAATTTCTGGCAACTGCTTGATGCCGCTTTTTTTTTATCGTCTACGCTGATCTTGGATCCAACATTTTCGCCTGCCAGGCTATTTATTTTTTCAGTTCCGAGGTGCCCATGAGTCAGGCGTTTCTCCCCTTCTCTCGCCCCAGTATCGGCGAGGAAGAAATTGCTGCGGTAGAGCAAGTACTGCGCTCCGGCTGGATCACTACCGGGCCGAAAAACCTGCAACTGGAAGAACACTTCGCCAATTATGTCGGCTGTCGGCATGCCGTCGCATTGTCCTCGGCCACCGGTGGCATGCATATCACGTTACTGGCATTGGGCATTGGTCCCGGCGACGAAGTCATCACACCGTCGCAGACCTGGGTGTCGACCGCCAACATGATCTGCCTGCTCGGCGCGACGCCGGTTTTCGTCGACGTTGATCGCGGCACCTTGATGAGCGACCTGGCGAGCATCGAAGCGGCAATCACGCCGCGCACCAAGGCCATCATTCCGGTGCATTACGCCGGCGCGGCATTCGACCTCGATCCGCTCTACGCACTGGCCGACAAACACGGCATCGCTGTTATCGAAGACGCGGCTCACGCGGCGGGCACCTTCTACAAAGGTCGGCACGTCGGTGCTCAGGGCACGGCGATCTTCTCCTTCCATGCGATCAAGAACATGACCTGCGCCGAAGGCGCGATGTTCGTCAGCGATGATGAAGCGCTGGCCACTCGGGTGCGCATGCTCAAGTTTCATGGCCTGGGCGTCGACGCCTACGACCGCCTGACCCACGGCCGCAAACCCCAGGCCCAGGTGATGGAGCCCGGCTTCAAGTACAACCTGGCCGACATCAACGCGGCTATCGCCCTGGTGCAGCTGGAACGTCTGGACGCGATCAACGCCAAGCGCACGGAACTGGCCCAGACCTACCTGCAACGCCTCGAAGGCTTGCCGGTGCAACCGCTGGCCATTCCAGCGTATGCCCAGCAGCACGCCTGGCACCTGTTCATCCTGCGCATCGACACCGAACGTTGCGGGCTGGACCGCAAGGCGTTCATGAAGGCCTTGCAGGAACAGAACATCGGCACCGGCATTCACTTCATCGCTACCCACCTGCACACCTACTACCGCCAGCGTTTCCCCAACATCTACCTGCCCAACACCGAATGGAATTCGGCGCGGCTGTGTTCGATCCCGTTGTTCCCCGACATGACCACCGACGATGTCGATCGTGTCGTCGGCGCCATTGAAAAAACACTGGACAGAAGCCTGTGAAACCTTATCCGATCCGTTGCGTATCAATCGTCATCCCGGTCTACAACGAGCAAGACAGCCTGCCCGAGTTGCTTAGGCGCACCGAAGCGGCGTGCCAGCAACTGCACCAGGACTACGAAATTGTGTTGGTCGACGACGGCAGCCGCGACAACTCGGCGCAAATCCTCGAGGACGCTGCCAGTCGCGAGTGCAGCCCGGTGGTGGCGGTCATTCTCAACCGCAATTACGGCCAGCATGCGGCGATCATGGCCGGGTTCGAACAGTGCAAGGGCGATGTGGTCATCACCCTCGACGCCGACCTGCAGAACCCGCCGGAAGAAATCCCGCGGCTGGTGGCTCAGGCCGAACTGGGCTACGACGTGGTTGC
Organism: Pseudomonas sp. B21-015; assembly: GCF_024749285.1. NCBI lineage: Bacteria > Pseudomonadati > Pseudomonadota > Gammaproteobacteria > Pseudomonadales > Pseudomonadaceae > Pseudomonas > Pseudomonas sp. B21-015. Next base: position 3,184,786 of record NZ_CP087196.1, on the reverse strand, counting down.
CACAGTGCGTAACAACCGTCAGGACTCGGCCTTGCGTCGCTGGCCGTCGAAGCTCATCAACCTGGCCGTGCAGCGCTCCACCGGCGTCGCCATGACCGATTACGGCTGCATGCTGCGCGCCTATCGCCGGACCATCGTCGACGCCATGCTCGCCTGCCGCGAACGCAGCACCTTCATCCCGATCCTGGCCAACAGCTTCGCCCGGCACACCACCGAAATTCTGGTAACCCACGCCGAGCGCGAACACGGCGAATCCAAATACAGCCCGATGCGCCTGATCAACCTGATGTTCGACCTGATCACCTGCATGACGACTACGCCCCTGCGCCTGCTGAGTATCGTTGGTTTCGGCATGGCGGCACTCGGCGTGCTGTTCGCCATCGCGTTGGTTGTGCTGCGCCTGGTTTTCGGTGCCGGCTGGGCCGGCGGCGGTACGTTCGTCCTGTTCGCCGTGCTGTTCGTTTTCACCGGTGGGCAATTCATCGGCATGGGCCTGCTGGGTGAGTACCTGGGCCGCATGTACAGCGACGTTCGGGCACGCCCACGGTTCTTCATTGAAAAGGTTCTGCGTAGCACCCCCGCTGCCCCTGCTCCCGTTGTCACCGTTGACGGTCTCACTTCCACTTCTTCAGGTCAGGTTCTCGCATGAGTGTAAAAGCTGTTGTCTTTGCCTATCACGATATTGGCTGTGCCGGCATCGAAACCCTGCTCGACTCGGGTTTCGAGATTGCCGCCGTGTTCACCCACGCCGATGATCCGAAGGAAAACGCCTTCTATGGCTCTGTTGCCCAACTGTGCGCCCGCAAAGGCATCCCGGTACACGCCCCGGAAGACGCCAATCACCCACTGTGGATCGAGCGCATCAGCAAGCTCAACCCCGATTACCTGTTCTCGTTCTACTACCGCAATCTGCTGAGCGAACCGCTGCTGGCCACGGCCAGCAAAGGCGCGTTCAACCTGCATGGCTCGTTGCTGCCGCGTTACCGTGGCCGGGCACCGGCCAACTGGGTGCTGGTCAACGGTGAAACCGAAACCGGCGTGACCCTGCACCGCATGGTCAAACGTGCCGACGCCGGCGCAATCATCGCCCAGCAACGGGTGGCGATCGAGCGCACCGACACCGCGCTGACCCTGCACGGCAAATTGCGCCTGGCCGCCAGCGATCTGCTGCGCGACACCTTGCCCGCACTGCTTCAGGGCAACACCAGCGAAACCCCACAGGACGAATCCAAAGCCACGGTGTTTGGCCGTCGCACCCCGGCGGACGGCAAACTGGTCTGGAAAAACCCCGCCGAAGAGCTGTTCAATCTGGTGCGTGCCGTGACCCAGCCTTACCCGGGTGCGTTCTGTGCCGTGGGCGAGCACACGCTGATTGTCTGGAGCGCCGACGTCGTCAAGGGCAACGAAGGCCACGCCCCGGGCCGGGTCATCAGCGTCGATCCGTTGCGGATCGCCTGCGGTGAAGACTCGCTGGTGATCAACGCCGGCCAGCGTAACGACAACGGTCTGTACCTGAGCGGCCCGCAACTGGCCAACGAACTGGGGCTGGTCGATGGCTCGGTGCTGCGTGGCGCCGAATCGGGCCGTGCACCGCGTCGCACCCGAGTGCTGATCCTTGGCGTCAACGGCTTCATCGGCAATCACCTGTCCGAGCGCCTGCTGCTTGACGACCGCTATGAAGTGTACGGCCTGGACATCGGCTCGGACGCCATCGAGCGCCTGCGCAGCCATCCGAATTTCCACTTCGTCGAAGGCGATATCAGCATCCACTCGGAGTGGATCGAATACCACATCAAGAAATGCGACGTGGTCCTGCCACTGGTGGCGATCGCCACGCCGATCGAGTACACCCGCAATCCGCTGCGCGTATTCGAACTGGATTTCGAAGAAAACCTGAAACTGGTTCGCTACTGCGTCAAATACAACAAGCGCGTGATCTTCCCGTCGACCTCCGAAGTCTATGGCATGTGCCAGGACGCCAATTTCGACGAAGACAGCTCCAACCTGGTGGTCGGGCCGATCAACAAGCAACGCTGGATCTACTCGATCTCCAAGCAGCTGCTCGACCGGGTGATCTGGGCTTACGGCCAGAAAGGCCTGAACTTCACCCTGTTCCGCCCTTTCAACTGGATGGGACCACGCCTGGACCGTCTGGACTCGGCGCGCATCGGCAGTTCCCGGGCCATCACCCAGTTGATCCTGAACCTGGTGGAAGGCACGCCGATTCGCCTGTTCGACGGCGGCGAGCAAAAACGCTGCTTCACCGACATCGCCGATGGCGTCGAAGCCCTGGCGCGGATCATCGACAACGACAACGACGCCTGTAACGGTCAGATCATCAACATCGGCAACCCGGACAACGAAGCCAGCATTCGCCAGTTGGGCGAAGAACTGCTGCGTCAGTTCGATGCTCACCCGCTGCGTGACAACTTCCCGCCATTCGCCGGGTTCCGCGATGTGGAAAGCAAGGCTTTTTACGGCACGGGCTATCAGGACGTGTCTCACCGCAAACCGAGCATCGCCAACGCCAAACGTCTGCTTGACTGGGCACCTACGGTGGAGATGAGCGAGACCATCGGCAACACGCTGGACTTCTTCTTGCGCGAAGCCATGCTCGAAATCGCGGACAAAAAACGTTGACGCAGGCAGGCCTTCGAATCGATGTCGACACTTACCGAGGCACCCGTGAGGGGGTGCCTCGGTTACTCGAAATGCTCGATGAAGCACAGGTCAAGGCGACGTTTTTCTTCAGCGTCGGACCAGACAACATGGGGCGCCACTTGTGGCGCCTGATCCGTCCGCAGTTTCTCTGGAAGATGCTTCGTTCCAATGCTGCCGGCCTGTATGGCTGGGACATTTTGCTAGCCGGCACCGCGTGGCCGGGCAAACCGATCGGTCGCGACCTCGGGCACCTGATGCGTCAGGCCCAGGCGGCCGGGCATGAAGTCGGCCTGCACGCCTGGGATCACCACGGCTGGCAGGCCAATGCCGGACGCTGGAGCCAGGCGCAACTGATCGAGCAGATTCGCCGTGGCGTCGACAGCCTCAGTGACATCCTCGGGCAAAAAGTCGAATGCTCGGCGTCTGCCGGTTGGCGTGCGGACGAGCGTGTGATCGAGGCCAAGCAGGGTTTCGGCTTTCGCTACAACAGCGATTGTCGAGGCCAGGGCCTGTTCCGGCCGACCTTGGCCGATGGCAGTTCGGGGGCACCGCAGATTCCGGTGGACCTGCCGACCTTCGATGAGGTGGTCGGCCCGACCGTCGCAGCCAAAGACTTCAACACCTTCATTCTTGAGCGGTTTTCCCCGCAAAAACTCAACGTCTACACTATCCATGCCGAAGTAGAAGGGATTCTGATGGCCAACGATTTTCGCCAGCTACTGGCCGATGCTCGCCAACGTGACATTCACTTCCAACCCTTGGGCGATCTGCTGCCCGAGGCCCCCGCCACTTTGCCGAAGGGCCGGGTCGTACGCGGCACCCTTGAGGGGCGTGAAGGCTGGCTAGGGGTCCAAGGCGCATGAGCAAACCCTGGGCATTACCGTTATTACTGGTCGTTCTGGCGCTGGCGTACTTGTTGCCGCTGGGCTCTCACGGCCTATGGATTCCCGACGAAACCCGTTACGCCCAGATCAGCCAGGACATGCTCCTGAGCGGTAACTGGGTGTCGCCGCACTTCATGAGCCTGCGTTACTTCGAAAAACCGATCGCGGGCTACTGGATGATCGCCATCGGCCAGGCGCTGTTTGGCGACAATCTGTTTGGCGTGCGTATCGCCTCGGTGCTGAGCACCGGGCTGAGCGTGTTGCTGTGTTACCTGATCGCCCACCGGCTGTGGAACGAGCCGCGCAAGAGTTTCGCCTGCGCGCTGTTGTACATGAGCTTCACCGTGATTGCCGGCCAGGCGGGTTACGCCAACCTCGATCCGCAATTCACCTTCTGGGTCAATCTGAGTCTGGTGGCTTTGTGGTTTGCGCTGGACAGCGTCAACCGTGGCCCGCGTCTGCTCGGTTGGACGGTGCTGGGGCTGGCCTGCGGCATGGGCTTCATGACCAAGGGTTTTCTCGCCTGGCTGTTGCCAGTGCTGGTCGCCCTGCCCTGGATGCTCTGGCAAAAACGCTGGCGTGAACTGTTGGTTTACGGCCCGTTGGCGATCGTCGTGGCCATCGCAGTCAGCCTGCCTTGGGCCCTGGCGGTGCACTCACAGGAACCCGATTACTGGCGGTTCTTCTTCTGGCACGAACACATTCGCCGCTTCGCCGGGGATGACGCCCAACACGATGCCCCCTGGTGGTTCTACCTGCCACTGCTGGTGGCGTTCAGCCTGCCATGGGCGGCGTTGCTGCCATCGGCGCTGAAACAGGCCTGGCAGACCCGGCGTCAAGCCAGTATCGCTTTCCTGCTGCTATGGCTGCTGATGCCGTTGGTTTTTTTCAGCTTGAGCAACGGCAAGCTGCCGACCTACATCATTCCCTGCCTGCTGCCCCTGGCGTTGCTGCTGGGTCATACCCTGGCGGATCGTCTGAAGCTGGAGCAGGGCCGAGTGCTGGGGATCAATGGCCTGCTGAACCTGACGCTGGGCCTGATCGTCCTGATTGCGCTGGTCTGGCTGCAACTGAAAAAACCGTTGTACACCCACGAACTGCACAACCTGGTGTTGGTGTTCATCGGGTTGATCGGCTGGATCATGGCCAACCTCCTGCAAGCCTTCCGCCCTTTGCAATGCTGGGCGGCACCGGCGCTTGGCAGTTTGCTGCTGATCGGCTTGCTGCCGGCCGGGCTGCCCGACTCGGTGGTGGCGAACAAGATGCCTGATCAGTTCATCCTCGAACACGTCGAGGAGCTGGCGCAGACCGGCAAGCTGTTGAGCAATGACTTGGGCGCCGCCTCAGCCCTGGCCTGGCGCCTGAAACGCCCCGACGTGGCGTTGTACAACACGATAGGAGAATTGAAATATGGCCTTGCCTATCCTGACGGCATACAACGGCGGGTCGACCTCAATGACGTACAACAGTGGATGCGCGAAGCGCGCCAGAGTGGCTCGGTCGGCGTGGTGATGCGGGTCAAGGGGGATGACGAACTGCAAGAAATCGAACGGCTGCCCAAGGATGGCAAACGTTATGAACAAGGTAACCTGGTGATTCTGATCTTCCCTCGGGACGCGTCATGAGCCTGTTGCTGCTACTGACCGCCTGCCTGCTGACTTGCCTGGGCCAGATCGCCCAGAAGTACGCCGTGGAAAGCTGGCGTGGCAAGACCTTGGGCTGGGGCGAGAAACTGCGCTCGCCTTGGCTGTGGCTGGCGCTCGTCTCTCTGGGGTTGGGCTTGCTGGTCTGGTTGCTGGTGTTGCAGCGTCTCGAAGTCGGAATCGCCTATCCCATGCTCAGCCTGAATTTCGTGCTGATCACACTGGTCGCCCGTTTCGTCTTTCACGAAGTCATCGACCGCCGTCACTGGTTGGGCGTGGCGCTGGTGATCGGTGGCGTGGCGTTGCTGGGGCAGCAGGCATGAGCCTGCGTCGCGGACTCGCCTTCGCGCTGAGCAGCGTGTTGCTGGGCAGCGCCGCACAGTTGGGCATGCGCTGGAGCATGACCCGCTTGCCGCATCCCGAACAATGGTTACCTGCCTTGAGCAACGGCAGCATCAATGTGTCCGCCGTGGCCGTCGTGCTGGCCGCCATTCTCGCCTATGCCGTGTCGATGCTTACCTGGCTCGCCGCCCTGCGGGATTTGCCCCTGGGCCGGGCCTATTCGCTGCTGAGCATCAGCTACGCGCTGGTGTATGTGCTGGCTGCCAGCCTGCCGTTGTTCAACGAAGCCTTCAGTCTTTCAAAAACCCTGGGGGTGGCGCTGGTCATCCTCGGCGTTATCACTATCAACTCTCGACCTGCTCGCGCGCCCACTATCAGGAGTGCTTCATGAAAATCAGTGTATTTGGTAGCGGTTATGTTGGCCTGGTGCAAGCTGCCGTCCTGGCTGAAGTCGGCCATGACGTGGTGTGCATGGACATTGACGAGAAAAAAGTTGCGTTGCTGCAACAGGGCCACGTCAGCATCTTCGAGCCGGGGCTGGCCAGCCTGGTGCGTGAAAGCCTGGAAGCCAAGCGGCTGCACTTCACCTCGGACGAAAAATTCGCGGTGCAACATGGCCAGGTGCTGTTCATTGCCGTCGGCACGCCGTCCTGGAAGGATGGTTCGGCGGATCTGCAATACGTGTTGTCCGTGGGTGAAGCGGTGGCGCGTCATCGTGAACAGCCGGTAATCCTGGTGGAGAAATCCACGGTGCCGGTGGGCACCGGCGATACGCTGCGCGCCCATATCGAAAAGTACCTGCTCAAGGCCGGCCGGCAATTGCAGTTCGATATCGTTTCCAACCCGGAGTTTTTGAAAGAAGGTTCGGCCGTGGCCGATTGCCGGCGCCCGGACCGCATCATCATCGGCTGTGAAGGCGATGAGGTGCGCGACGCGATGCGTGACCTCTATGCACCGTTCAACCGCAACCATGACCGCATCATGTTCATGGACCTGCGCAGCGCCGAGCTGACCAAATACGCCGCCAACTGCATGCTGGCGACCAAAATCAGCTTCATCAACCAGATCGCCGAACTGGCCGAACACCTGGGTGCCGACATCGAATCGGTACGACTGGGCATCGGTGCCGATTCGCGCATCGGTTACCACTTCATCTATCCCGGCTGCGGTTACGGCGGCTCATGTTTCCCCAAGGACATGCGCGCACTGATTCACAGCGCCGAAGAAGCCCATTGCAACAGCGACCTGCTGCAAGCGGTGGAAGCCATCAACCAGCGGCAGAAACACAAACTGTTCGAACGTATCAATGCCTTCTACAAGGGTGATTTGCGCGACAAGACCTTCGCCGTGTGGGGCTTGGCCTTCAAGCCCAACACCGACGACATGCGCGATGCGCCGAGTCGGGTGCTGCTCGAATCGCTGTGGGCTGCGGGGGCCAATGTGCGGGCGTTCGACCCGGAAGCCATGCAGGAAACCCAACACCTTTATCCTGACGAACCGAAGCTGATGCTCATGGGCACGCCGGAATCGGTCCTCACGGGGGCCGACGCGTTGATCATCTGCACCGAATGGCAGCAGTTCAAGGCGCCGGACTTCGACCTGATCCAGCAACGTCTCAATGCACCGGTGATTTTCGACGGGCGTAACCTGTACGACGCCGAGCGCCTGGCCCGCAGCGGTTTCCTGTACTTCCCGATGGGCCGCGGTGAATCGTGCAAGTTACCGATTCCCCATCAGCAATGGCCAGCGGCCTCAGTCGTCGCGTGAGTGCGGTATCGCCCGGCATTCGTCGGCAGTCCTTAGGGTTCGGGCTGCTGACGCTGATGCTGTTCATCGCCGGGGCGTATCAGCAAACGGCGATCGGTTTCGATTCGCGGTTCGTGCTGTTCGCCCAGGAGATGCTGCGCCACGGGCCGTCGTTTTTCCCGACCACCTATGGCCAGCCCTATGCTGATTACTCGGCGCTGTCGACGTTGTTCGTCTGGTTGCTGTCGCTGCCGTTCGGGCAGGTCAACAGCCTCAGCGCCTGGTTGCCGAGCGCCATCGGCGCCGCGGTGATCGTCACGTTGATGTACCGGTTGCTCGCGCCCTGCTCCACACGCTGGGCGCTGCTGAGCATCGCGCTGATGTTGCTCACCAGTACGTTTGTCACTGAAACCCGTGCCGTGTCCCAGGACCTGATGCTGGCGGCCGTCGCCTTTTCGGTGTTCTACCTTGGGTACGCCGCTGATCATTTCGCAATGCCCCGTCGGTGGCCGCTGATCTTTGCGTTACTGTTATTAGGTTTCGGGATTCGCGGGCCGATCGGGCTGGTAATCCCCACCGGCATGCTGTGCAGCTACTACCTGCTCAATCGCCAGTGGTCGCGGTTGTTCGGTTTCGGTCTGTTGGCGGCGGTGTTGCTGCCGGTGTGCGTCGGCGCATTACTGTGGCTGGCCGAAGCCAGTGGTGGAACGGCCTTTATGCAGGACGTGGTGCGCATGCAGTTCATGGGGCGCATGGACGGCAGTGAAGGCGTCAGTGGTTCGCTGTATTACTTCACCGCGTCGTTAGGCAACTATGCGCTCGCCTATCCGCTGGCGCTGCTGGCATTGGCCGCGGTCTGGCTGACGAACCCACGGCGGGCCGGTCCGGCATTGCGCCTGTTGCAATACTGCACGGCAGCCGGGTTGATCGTGATGATTGGTTTATCGATTCCCCAAGCGAAAAAAGCCCGTTACCTGCTGCCGATGCTGCCCATGGCGGCGATCATTGCGGCGTACCCGTTTCAGGTGGCACAGGGTCGGGTGTTCGGTTGGTTGCGGGGTTTGATGCAAGGGCTATGGTTGTTGATTCCGGGGGTGTTGATCGTCGCATTGCTGATCGCTCTGTGGCGTCTGCCAGCACAACCGCCTGCCTTCGTGCCGGTATTGATCGTGCTTGCAGCCCTGCAAATCATCGCGCTGACGGCGTGGTTCCGCACCCACTGGCGGGCCGAGGTGTTGGCCTGTTGCGCGGTTCTGGCACTGTGGTCGGTGTACATCCTGGTATTTGAACCGGTCGAGCGTCAGCTTTACGACACACAAACCTTCAGTCGAGCGGCATTCGCACAGGTACAGAAAGACCCGGCGCCGCTGGTGCTGCACGGCATGGGCAAGGACGCCAAGGCGATCAAGTTCATGGTCAATATCGAGCAGGATTTGCAACCGGTGTTCACAGAATCCATTCAGGAACTGGAGGCCCTGCCCGGCTCGGCCTGGTTGATGATGGACCGCAACGACCTGAAGGCCCTGCAAGGCACTCGCCTGGGCAACTTGCAACCAGTGTTGAGTGGGCGTTTCGATAAAAACGATTTCGTGTTGCTGCACACGCCCCCCTTGTAGGCGCTGCCGAAGGTCGCGATTTTTTGGCCGCTTCGATGTTGCTGAAGATCAAGATCAAAAGATCGCAGCCTGCGGCAGCTCCTACATAAAGCCCGGTATGGAGCTACATATTCATGAACTGTCTGTCAGGCAACAGTTTCAGGGCCAGGGCGCTGGCCGCAAGTTGTTGTTAACGGCACTCGAACACGCAGACAAACGAGAACTCCACTCTCTGACTTTGACCACGTTTCGCGACTTACCCTGGAATGAACCGTTTTATCGGCGGTTCGGCTTTGAAACATTGAGCCCGGCTGAAATCGGCCCACGTTTAACGTCGGTGTTGAACAACGAAATCAACCACGGTTTGCCAGGGGAGCGACGCTGTGCGATGCGTTTGAAGCTGCGTTAGCCTCAAGCCGGCGCCTTCAAATCCACCCCCAACGCCTGGGCAAACGCCTTCACCAGCGGACTGCGCACGGTGTTGTGGCGCAGGATCAGATTGAACGGCGTGACGATGTTGATCAGGTCCGGCCGCACCGCCCGAAACTGTCCTTGGGCCACCAGGGTTGCGGCGTAATGCTCGGGCAGAAAACCCACGAAACGGCCGGTCTTGACCAGCAGCGCCACGGCTTCCACTTGAGTCGCCGAGGCCGAAAAGCTGTCGTAGCGGGCAAAATTCAGTTTGTCCCGATGGATCGCGTAGCGGTGGTTGATGCACTCGTAATCCTCCAGCACATTGCCGCCCATGTCCGCCTCTGGCATTGAGAACAGAGGATGGCCGACGGCGCAATACACGTACGAGCGCTCTTCATAGAGCGGGAAGTAATCGAACTCCTCTCTTTTCTGATAAACCGGCACGATCCCGGCCACTAACCGTCCCTCGACGACGCCTCTTTCCACCTCATCTAATTGAGATGCCTGAATTTGAAACCTTACTTTCGGTGACTCTTCATTTATTTTTCTAAGCGCAGCAACTAACGGCGAACTTGAATCTGTGATCGTATTGTCAATAACGCCTACCCCAAGGTCGCCAATAAGTTCGTTCTGCGCCGAACTAAGCCGATCACGAAAGTTGTCGACCGAGGCAAATAAATCAATCGAGGCCTGATACACCAGACGCCCTTCTTCGGTCAGATGAAACCCCTCTCGTCCTCGAGTACACAGGCGCATGCCGATGCGGATTTCAAGGTCGGAAATCTGTTTGCTGATGGCCGCCAGGCCCACATTCAGTTCGTTCTGGGCGGCACTGAAACCACCGGCCTCGACCACGGCCTTGAACACTTTGAGCAGTTTGAAGTCCAGACCGCTGAGGGCCAGTGGTGCCCGATGTACCGTTTTTGGCGGCGGGTTTCCAGAATTGGAAAGTGGGGTTTCCATAATGCTTATTTACCTCAGGTGCCCTATTCAACAATCTGTGTCCAACAACAAAAACATAGCCGACCAATAATAATGAACACAGAAAACAAGGCTTGGCAACCGTTAATAAATTCAACAGATCAGTGCCAACTCACTGATTTCGAACTATTAAAAGCTGACACCTCGATCAGCTCTCGCCACTTCGTAACTGCCCTCTTGAAAACTGCTTTGGCCTAACCACGCCCGGTTGAATCTTTTCGACCTGTAGGCGCGATCGGTGCGGCGATCCGGCTTGCTGGCAAAGCTCTTTGGCCTGACACCCGATTTTTTAACTTCCGAGCAATGACGAGGAAAACAACAATGTCTCAAACCACCGACCGTCTCTGGGGTGCCCGTTTCAAGAGCGGCCCTTCCGAAGCTCTCGCGGCCCTGTCCCGTTGCCCCGAGCGCTACTTCCGCCTTACCCCGTACGACCTCGCCGGTTCCAAGGCGCATGCCCGGGAATTGCAGCGCGCAGGGCTGTTGAGCGAGCAGGAAACCCAGACCATGCTCGACGCTCTGGAACGCATCGGTGATGACTTCCGTGCCGGCAGCATCGCGCCGACGCTGGACGACGAAGACGTCCACACCTTCATCGAGCGCCTGCTGACCGAACGCCTCGGCGCACTGGGCGGCAAGCTGCGCGCCGGCCGTTCGCGCAACGACCAGACCGCCAACGACCTGCGGCTGTTCCTGCGTGATCACGTCCGTACTTTGGCCGTTGAAGTGCTGGCCTTGCAGCAGGCACTGGTGGAGCAGGCCGAGCAACACGTCGAAAGCATCTGCCCGGGCTTCACTCACCTGCAACAGGCCCAGCCGATCGTCTTCGCTCATCACTTGCTGGCCCACGCCCAATCGATGCTGCGCGACGTGCAGCGTCTGGTGGACTGGGATGTGCGCACCTCGCTGTCGCCACTCGGTGCAGCGGCCATGGCCGGCTCCGCCATCGCTCGCCTGCCGCAGCAATCGGCCAAGGAAATGGGTTACAGCGGTGTTTGCGAAAACTCCATCGACGCTGTGGCCAGCCGCGATCACGTTGCCGAATTCCTGTTTATCGCCAGCATGCTCGGGATCAACATTTCTCGCCTCGCCGAAGAATTCTGCCTGTGGTCGTCGCGGCAGTTTCGCTGGGTCGCACTGGACGATGCCTACGCCACTGGCAGTTCGATCATGCCGCAGAAGAAAAACCCGGACATCGCCGAACTGGCCCGAGGCAAGGCAGGCCGCCTGATCGGTAACCTGACCGGTCTGCTGTCGACCCTCAAATCCCTGCCGCTGTCCTACAACCGTGACCTCAGCGAAGACAAAAACGGTGTGCTCGACAGCGTCGACACCCTGCTGCTGGTGCTGCCGGCCATGGCCGGGATGGTTGCGACCATGAAGGTCAACGTTGAAGAGCTGCGTCGTCAGGCACCGTTGGGCTTCACCCTCGCCACCGAAGTGGCCGACTGGCTGGCGGTGCGCGGCGTGCCGTTCAAGGAAGCTCACGAAATCACCGGCGCATTGGTCCAGGCCTGCGAGAAGCACGACATCGAACTGTGGGAAGCGTCCCCGGCGCTGCTGGCCGAGATCGATCCGCGCCTCAAGCCTGAAGTGCGTGACAGCCTGACCCTCGAAGCCGCTATCGCCGCCCGCAGTGGCTGGGGTGGTACCGCGCCGCAACAGGTGCGCGAGCAGATCGGCCGTTTGAAAACCGCCCTCGCTGCGCAGCAGCAATGGACCGAGAACTATCAGGGTTTTCGTCTCTGAAACAACGCCACCAAACCTGTGGGAGCGGGCTTGCCCGCGATAGCGAAGTGTCAGCCAACATTGATGTTGAATGTAATGCCGCCATCGCGGGCAAGCCCGCTCCCACAGGGATTGTGTTGGAAATGAAAGACAACACGCGCCGTCTTGATTGAGCGCGGCGTACGGAGAAACAACATGAGCCAGACTCAGGCAGAACGACTCCAGGCGGAGCGCAAACTGGCGGAAAACCAGTTCGATATCACCCAGTACCAGCACGTGCCACGGCGTTACTACGGACGGATTTTTTTCGCCACCGTAATAGTCATCGCGATCATAGGATTGGTGCGGGCCTTCGCCGAAGGCAAGATCGAATGGTCGTACATCGGCCAGTTCCTCACCTCACAGGCCATTATGTGGGGCCTGCTCAATACCATCGTCATGGCAGTGCTGGCGATGGCGTTGGGTATTGTCTTCGGGGTGATCACGGCAATCATGCGCATGTCGGCCAACCCGATCCTGCGCTATGTGGCATTGACCTACACCTGGCTGTTCCGCGGTACGCCGCTGATTTTGCAGCTGCTGCTGTGGTTCAACCTGGCGCTGATCTTCCCCACCATCGGCATCCCCGGCCTGTTCGAAATGGACACCGTGAGCCTGATGACGCCGTTCGTGGCCGCCCTCCTCGGCTTGAGCATCAACCAGGGCGCCTACACCGCCGAAGTGGTGCGCGCCGGTCTGCTCTCGGTGGACACCGGGCAGTACGAAGCCGCCAAGTCGATCGGCATGCCGCGCCTGCAAGCACTGCGCCGGATCATCTTGCCCCAGGCCATGCGGATCATCATTCCGCCGGTGGGTAACGAGTTCATCGGCATGGTGAAAATGACGTCCCTGGCGAGTGTCATCCAGTACTCGGAACTGCTCTACAACGCCCAGAACATCTACTACGCCAACGCCCGCGTGATGGAGTTGCTGATCGTCGCCGGTATCTGGTACCTGGCCACCGTCACCGTCCTGTCCTTTGGTCAAAGCCGTCTGGAGCGTCGTTTCGCTCGCGGCGCCGGCAAGCGTTCTTGAGGAGCCCCCACATGAGAAGCATCGTCAAGGCCGTGAGCCTGAACAAGTATTACGACCATTTCCACGCGCTCAAGGACATCAACATCGAGGTCGAGCAAGGCGAAGTGCTGTGCATCATCGGCCCGTCCGGCTCCGGCAAAAGCACCCTGCTGCGCTGCGTGAATCAGTTGGAAAAGATCGACAAGGGCGGCCTGTGGGTCGACGGCGAACTGGTGGGTTACCGCATCGCCGGCAACAAGCTGCACGAGCTCAACGAGTCGCAGATCGCCCGCCAGCGCCTCGCCACTGGCATGGTGTTCCAGCGTTTCAACCTGTTCCCGCACATGACCGTGCTGCAAAACATCATCGAAGGGCCGTGCCAGGTGCTCAAGCGTTCGCCCAAAGAAGCGCACGAAGAAGCCTTGGAATTGCTGGCGCGCGTCGGCCTGGCCGACAAGCGCAACAGCTACCCGATCGAACTGTCGGGCGGCCAGCAACAACGGGTGGCGATTGCCCGCGCGCTGGCCATGCGACCCAAGCTGATGCTGTTCGATGAACCCACTTCGGCACTCGACCCGGAACTGGTCGGTGAGGTGCTGTCGGTAATGCGAGATCTGGCGCAGACCGGCATGACCATGATCGTCGTCACCCATGAACTGGGCTTCGCTCGCGAGGTTTCCAACCGCATGGTGTTCATGGACGGCGGGCAGATCGTGGAGGCTGGAAGCCCCGAAGAAATACTAATAAGTCCGCAAAACCCACGCACCCAAAGCTTCATTTCTGCCGTTCGAACCTAGGCCCTGGCTCGTAAACCAAGAGCGGACCTCACAACACTCATAAGAGAACGACCATGAAGAATTTTGTTATCCCCGCAGTACTCGCAGGCGTTATGGCTTCCAGTTTCACTTGGGCCGCCGAGCTACCGGCCAGCATCAAGGACAAAGGCGAGGTCGTTGTGGCAATCATGCCGAACTACCCGCCGATGGATTTCAAGGACCCGGCCACCAACACCCTTACAGGGCTCGACTATGACCTGGGCAACGCCTTGGCTGAACGTCTGGGCGTGAAGATCAAATGGCAGGAAACCGGCTTCGAGCAAATGATCAACGCGCTGACCACCGACCGCGTGGACATGGTGATGTCGGGCATGACCGACACCGCCGAGCGTCAGGCCAGTGTGACCTTCGTTGACTACTTCACCAGCGGTCCGCAGTTCTACACCTTGCAGAAAAACAAGGAAACGAACGAGATCATCGACCTGTGCGGCAAGAAAGTCGGCACCAGCCGACGTACGACCTTCCCGGCGGAAATCGCCGCGTGGAGCAAGGCCAACTGCGAAGCCGCCGGCAAGCCTGCGATCAACGTGATCGGCACCGAAGGCTCGGCCGACGCCCGCGCACAGCTGCGCCAGAGCCGCATCGACGCGGCCATGCAGGGCAGCGAAACCCTGCCGTACCTCAAGACCCAGGAAAAGGACATGTACAAAACCGTGGGCCTGCCGATTTCCAAGCAGTTCACCGGGTTGGGTGTGAGCAAGAAAAAGCCTGAGCTGAGTGAAGCGGTGAAAGTCGCGTTGCAGAGCATGGTCGATGACGGCAGCTACCAGGCGATCCTGAAGAAGTGGGACCTGGAACTGGGCGCGATCAAGACCGTGACCATTAACGCCGGGAAATAATGGATCGGTGTGATGCCTTTGTGGGAGCGAGCCTGCTCGCGATAGCGGTCTGTCAGATGACATAGATGTTGAATGTACCGACCTCTTCGCGAGCAAACTTCGCTCCCACACTGAACCCGGGTCGATCACAATTTTGTGGCCAACCGAAAAACCTGTGGGAGCGGGCTTGCCCGCGATAGCGGTCTGTCAGGCGACACGCATGTTGAATGTACCGGCCTCATCGCGAGCAAGCTCGCTCCCACAGGGTCTGGCGTTTACTTATAAATAGTTGGAGCACCACATGTCCTCCTCGCTACAACCGACCTGGCCGGACCAGCACACAGCCTGCCTCGCCCTGGCCTTCGACCTTGATGGCCCGACCGGTGATGCGATGCTCAACGGCTCGATCTGGCGCAAGCCCGAGTATTTCGGTTTTGGTGGTTACGGCCCCTATCGGGCGCTGCCGCGGATTCTCGACGTGCTGGATGAGTTCCGGATCCCGACCACGTTTTTCGTCCCGGCCTGGGTCGTGGAAAACTGGCCGAAACAGTGCCAGGCGATTGTCGAGCGCGGGCATGAGGTGGCGTACCACGGCTACAAACACGAATCCTTTTACGCCCTGACGCTGGAGCAGCAGAAGGACGTGATGAACAAATCCCGCGAGGTGTTCTGGAAATACCTGAACATCCGCGCCGAAGGTTTTCGCACGCCATCCGGCGACTGGCGAGCCGAAACCCCGGCCATGCTGGTGGAAGCCGGCGTGACCTATTCCAGCAGCATGCGCGGCGACGACCGGCCGTACCTGGTGAAAGTGCCGGGTTTCGACACGCCGTTGGTGGAAATCCCCGGTCGCTGGGAAATGGACGACTATGCCTCCCTCGCCTACACCCGCGCGCCAGACTTTCCCTCGGGGCTCGACCGCACGGCCAGCTACGCGCTGACCCTCGACAACTGGTGCCGCGAGTTCGACGGCGCCATGGATGAAGGGCTGTGCCTGACCACCCTGTTCCACCCCAAGATCACCGGCAAACCGGGACGCATCCTGTTGCTGGAAAAACTCTTCGAACACATGCGCCAACGCGACGACGTCTGGTTCGCCACCTGCCGCGACGTCGCCCACTGGTGGCTGAAGGAGCATCACCATGGCTGATTCCACTGTCTGGCCTGACGGCTACCGCTGTGCCGTGGTGCTGACCGTCGATTACAACGACATCCACGGCATTCTCACCCAGGCTCCGGAAGTCGCCGGGCGCGACAAGACCTTATCGGTGTGGCGCTACGGAACGCAACGCGGTGTCGAGCGTTTGCTCGGATTGTTCGATGCCCTGGGCGTTTCCAGCAGTTGGTTCATTCCCGGCATCGTCGCCGAGGAAAACCCGGAGCACATCCGGGCGATCCTGGCCGGCGGGCATGAAATTGCCTGCGCCGGGTATCGCCATCAGCACTACGACAACCTGACGCTGGCCGAGCAAAGCGCCGAAGTCGCCAAGGGCTGCTCGGCCTTGAGCGCGCTGACCGGTCAACGTCCGACAGGCTTTCGCATCCCCGCCGGCAACGGTGCGCCGGGCTTCATCGAGGCGTTGCGCGATCACGGCATTCGCTGGGATTCGTCATGGCGCGGCGATGATTTGCCCTTCGCTCACCCGACGGCATGCGACGTGATCGAGCTGCCGTTGCACTACGAACTGGAAGACGAACCCTACTTCGCCTTCAACCTCAGCCCGGCGGTGCCGCCTGCGCAATCGCGCATCGCCTCCTACAGCCACACCTTGGGCAACCTGCAAATGGACTTCGCCGGGTTTCATCGGTTCGGGCTGTGTTACGTACTGCGGCTGCACCCGGAAATCATCGCCACGCCGGGACGGATCGGCGTGTTGCGGGAATTGCTGCAGAGCATTCAACAGCACGACGACGTCTGGATCGCCACCGGGGCCGAGGTCGCCCGATGGTGGGCCGAGTCGGCAGCGCCCGTGAGCGAGGATCACCCGGCGGCGGTGTACGAACGTCATTATCGGGATTACGGCGTATGAAAGATCAAGAGACCGCAGCCTTCGGCAGCGCCTACGATGGGGTGATGCGGATGGAGCGGCTGGCGCAGTTTTGCGTCGATACTCGCTTTGAAGATTTACCACCCGCGTTGGTCGCACAAGCCAGGCGGCACATTATCGACACCTTCGGCGCGGCGCTGGCCGGGGCTGACAGCGACGTGGCGAAACAAGCGCGTCAGGTCTTCAAGGGTGAAGCCGGCAGCACGCTGATCTGGGGCACTGATCAGCGGGTCGGCGCGGCGCAGGCCGCCATGCTCAACGGCATCGCCGCGCATGCCCTGGAACTGGACGACACCGGCGGCTGCGACCACTCCGGCGCAGTGGTGCTGCCGGCGGTGATGGCCGCTGTGTCGATGTCTGAGCTATCGGTTTCTGAAACACCGGTAAGTGGCCGCGAGTTGATCACCGCGATAGTGATCGGCTACGAAATCGGCCGTCGGGTGCTCGAAGCCTGCGGCAGTTACTCGGCCCATAACGGCGCCGGTTGGCACTCCACGGCGACGTGCGGGGTGTTTGGTGCGGCAGCGGCCAGCGCGCGAATTCTGGGGCTGGATGCACAGCAAACCCTGGCGGCCCTGGGCATCGCCGGTAGCTTCAGTGGCGGTCTTTGGGCCTTCATCCATGACGGCTCGCAAAGCAAAAAACTCCACAGCGGTCGGGCCGCCGAAGGTGGATTGCTGGCGGCGCGGTTTGCTCAACAAGGCATCACTGGGCCGACCAAATTGTTCGATGATGTCTGGGGCGGTTTTCTCAAGACCCTAGCGGCGGATACCGCCGTGCCTGAGGCGTTGGATGCCGAACTGGGGCAGGTCTGGAAACTCGCCCGCTGCTCGCTCAAACCCTACGCGGCATGCCGGGGAACGCATTCGGCGATCGATGCATTGGGCCTGTTGCTGAATCAATTGCAGGTCAGCGCGGATCAGGTCGAGGGCGTTGAGGTTTCGTTGTGCGGATTCCTGCAAGACATGTGTGGCGGTCAGGACATCAACGGCCTGGCGGCGGCGCAGATGAGCTTGCCTTATGCCCTCGCGGCCCGGTTGGTCCATGGTCATTGCCGGTTGGAGGCCTACGACGACGAACAGCGCCACCACCCGCGGATTGCACACTGGATGTCGCGCATTCGCCTTGAAGTCGACCCGCAACTGTCGGAGGATGGCGAGCCTGTGGTCAGCGTTCAGACCGTGGATGGTCGGCACGCTAGTTTGTGTGTTGAGGTGCCGTTGGGTGCGCCGGGGAATCCGCTGAGCGATGAGGCGCTGGAGGAGAAGTTTTTCAGCCTGGCGGGGCGGGTGATGCCGCGACAGCAAGTGCAAGAATTGCTTGCGCAGTTGTGGCGGCTGGAAGCGCTTGAATCGGTGGCAGACTTGAATGTTGCGATGTCTGTGCGGGCCTCTTCGCGGGCAAGCCTCGCTCCTACAAGGTTCACGTCGAGCCACGATTAAATGCTCGACACAAAGCCTGTGGGAGCCGGCTTGCCCGCGATTGGCAGCAACTCGGTATCGCGTCGATACCACAGAATCTGAATAAGGACATTTGCCCCCACCGTGGCCACTTACTCCCTCGTCATTCGCCGCTTGATGATCGTTTCGCTGACCATCGTCGTCAGCCGCGCCATTACCAGCCCGTTGCTCACCCTGTTTCTGAGCAACAAACTCGGCCTCAACCAACAGGACGTCGGCCTGCTGCTGGGCATCGCGGTGTTTATCGCCACCCTGCTCGCCCTTTATGGCGGTTACATCATCGACCGCCTTGAAAAGCGTCGACTGCTGATCCTGGCCATGCTCTCCAGCGCCATCGGCTTCGTGTTGCTGACCTTCGCTCAAAACCTGTACCTGACCACCGCCACCCTGGTGATCACCGAAACCGCCTCGGCGCTGTTCCTGATCGGGTCCAAGGCGATTCTCAGCGAAAACCTGCCGGTGGGTCAGCGCGCGAAAGCCTTTTCGCTGCGCTACACCCTGACCAACATCGGCTACGCCACCGGTCCCATGCTCGGTGTGGTGATCGCCGGGGTGCAGCCGCTGGCGCCGTTCCTGATTGCCGGTGGCATCGCCTTCTTCAGTATTTTCCTGATGAGCGGGATTCCCAAAGACCCGGCCCAGACACCCGCCATCGGCCAGCCACAGAGCTTTCTCAAAACCCTGATCACCCTGAAGAACGACCGCACACTGATCATGTTCACCTGCGGCTGCCTGCTCAGCACCGTGGTGCACGGTCGTTTTACCCTGTACCTGTCGCAATACCTGCTGGTGACCCACGATTCCAAGCGAGCGCTGGAAACCATGGCCGCCCTGCTCGCCTGCAACGCCATCAGCGTGATCTTGCTGCAATACCAGATCGGCCGGTTCCTCAAACGTGAACAACTGCGTTACTGGATTGCCGGTGGCACCAGCCTGTTCATCCTCGGGTTGATCGGTTTCAGCCTGGCCGACAGCCTCGTGAGTTGGTGCGTGGCGATGTTCATTTTCACCCTCGGTGAAATGATCATTTACCCGGCCGAGTTCCTCTTCGTCGACACCCTGGCCCCGGAAGAACTGCGTGGCAGCTACTACGGCGCGCAGAACCTCGCGGCCCTCGGCGGTGCGCTGAGCCCGGTGATCTGCGGCTTCCTGCTGATGCACTCGCCTGCGCCCACCATGTTCTATGCGCTGAGTGCGTTGACGGCGATGGGCGGTTTCCTCTGCTTCATGAGTGGTCGGCGGGTGGCTATACTGCAAAAATAATGCACTGAAACTGCATTAATATGAATTTGTCAGTATCTGGAATGATCGGCACACTGTGCGGCGTTCCTCCCCCAATAGTTGGAACTACTTCAAGGGCTTTCTGGGTCTCCCAGCTAAGCCTTTTTTTTTGCCTCGATTTTTCTACGGATCGTTTGCCTCATGTTCGCTCGCTGGTTACCTGCCGCCATCAATACCCGTCCTTCAGAATGGAGCCGCGCCGCTATCGGCATGTCGCTGGGAACGATGTTCAGCGTCTGGCTCTGCAGTCAGGTATTTGGCATGGAAGTGGCGCAGCACCTGATCGGTCCGCTGGGTGCATCCGCAGTATTGCTGTTTGCTGTGTCCTCGGGCGCCCTCGCCCAGCCTTGGTCGATACTTGGCGGCTATTTGAGCGCCGGGGTGGTCTCGTTGCTGGTCGCTCACGTGCTCGGACGCACCCTCGGCAGCGCCTGCCTGGCGGCGGGCATGTCGCTGATTCTGATGTGCTGGCTGCGTTGCCTGCACCCGCCGGCCGGAGCGCTGGCATTGCTGTTGGTGCTGGCGGACCCGGCGACCATTGCCCTGGATTGGAAAGCCCTCGGCCCGGTGATGCTCAGTGGCTCGACGATGCTGTTCAGCGCACTGGCGTACAACAACCTGACGCGCATTCGTTACCCAAAACGTCCCGCTGAGCCGGTGCCGATGATGCCCGTCCCCGCCAGCCAGGCGATCACTGCCGCGGATCTGAAACTGGCCCTCACCGACATGGAAGCGTTCTACGACGTCACCCCCGAAGACCTCGAACAACTGATTCATGCCTGTGAGTTGCATGCCAAGCGGCGCAGCATCGGGGATGTGTTTTCCAGCAAGGGTTGAAGATCAAAAGAAAGATCAAACGATCGCAGCCTTCGGCAGCTCCTACAAGGTCCATGTTTAGCGCAGTTTTTGCGCATGAACACCGGTCCTGTAGGAGCTGCCGAAGGCTGCGATCTTTTGCTTTTACGGTTTATCTACGCAGCCGATTGCTGCCGCACCGGCACCGCCAGGCTCACCGCACGCACCGACGCCCCGGCACTCAACCCTAACGTTTTCGCCGTTTGCGCATCGACGATCAAGGTCCCGGCGGCGACGCGCGCGGGAGCAGCGGTAATCCGGCATTCGGCAAACTGGCGGTTGTGAATCAGGTACGTCGCCGCCTGCTCTCCTGGCGTACCGATGCTCAGTTGCAACACCTGACTGTCGCGCACCGCACGGATGTCGCCAGTGGCGCATTCGATCAGCGGCCCGCCATCAAAGATATCGATGTAATCCCGGTGCTCGAACCCTTCAGCCTTGAGCATGCCCAGTGCCGGTTCGGTGTTGGGGTGCACGCGACCGATAACCGCGCGCGCCGCCTCAGGCAACAGGCAGGTCGGCAGTGGAAACTTGGGCATCAGTTCGGCGATGAAGGTTTTGTTGCCAAGGCCCGTGAGGTAGTCAGCGTCGGCGAAATTCATCTTGAAGAAGTGCCGCCCCAAACCTTCCCAGAACGGTGATACACCCTCTTCATCCGAATAACCGCGCATCTCCGCGATCACCTTGTCACCGAAGTGCTGACGAAACTCCGCCAGAAACAGGAACCGCGCCTTCGACAACAAGCGGCCATTCAGACCGCTGCGGTGATCGGCATGCAAAAACAGCGAACACAGTTCCGAGTGGCCGGTCATGTCATTGCCGAGGAACAACGTAGGCAGTTGCTGATTGATTCCGAGGTTTTTCGACGCGGCGACGAACAGGCCCAATCGATAGTTGTACCAAGGCTCGCGCAGACCGACGGCACCCGCCAATGCACAGATGCCGACCGCTTCTTGCTGGTCGTTCTCCAGCACAAACAGGTAATCGGCATCGCCGCGCTCGGCCTCGCCTGCAAAGGTTTTCGCCGCCCATTCCAGGCGCTGGGTCAAGCGCGCCGCATCGGCCGGCAAGGTGGTCAAACCGGTTCCGGCGCTTTGGGCCAGGGCCAACAGGGCCGGCAAATCTGCTGGTGTTGCAGGACGGACGATCATCGCACTTGCTCCTGGGCAGGTTGGGACTGACGTTTAGATAGATAGACTTCGGCCAACATGCAGCGCGCGCTGCCGCCGCCGATGCGTTCGATGGTGTCGATGTTCACCGGCAGCGGCGTGGTGTGGGTTTCGATCAAACGGCGCTGAGCGACATCCAGCGATTGCCAGGCCGCGCGCGACATCACCAGCAAGGGTTCGCCCGCAGCGTTGTGGACTTCCAGCATGTTGCCGGCAAACGACTCCAGCTGCGCCCAGTCCAGAGCGATCACCTTTTTACCGCTGTCTTCCAGCCGTGAGCGCAGGGCCAGGCGTTCATCCGGACGAGTGACGGAGGCAAGGCACGCAATCGCCAGCTGGGTGCCGACACTCATCATCACGTTGGTGTGATAAATCGCCACGCCCTGGCGGTCCACCGCATTGAAGGCACACAGCTCGTAACCCAAATGGTCGACCAGTTGATCCAGCGCCCGAGCGTGGGTACGCGTGGAATAGCCGGCGTAACAAATCCGCTGCTGTCGGTCCAGCACCATGCTGCCGGTGCCTTCGAGGAACACTTCTTGCTGTTCCAGGCTGGAAAGGTCCAACAACTGCTCGACGCGGTATTCGTCCCGCAGCCAGTCGAGCACACCTTTATCGCGCTCCAGACGGCGGTTGTGGCCTTGCATCGGGTACAGCACCAACGTGCCGTCGGGGTGGCTGCTCCACCAGTTGTTGGGAAAGATCGAATCGGGGGTGTGCGGGGCTTCGAGGTCGTTATGCACCAGCACTTCGACGCCGTGGCTGCGCAGCGCGGCGACGTAGCCATCGAACTCTTGCAAGGCCTTGAGCTGCACGTCCTCGGACACATCGGCCGGGCGCTGGAAACGGTTGTTCGCCGCCGTGTCCTGATTGAACGAGAAACGTGTCGGGCGAATCATCAAAACGGTATTGGTGGTTTGCATGGGCACAGATTCAATGAGGGTTGAGAGGTACTCATTGTCTGTTTCGGTGATGGAAAAACCCGGTTGTTAAGGGAATGGAGGGTGATGGAAACGGCTGAAAATTCAGAAACGTTCAGCCGATTCGGCGAGAGCCAGAATCAAAAGATCGCAGCGTTCGGCAGCTCCTACATGGACCGTGTTCACCGCACTTTTTGCGTATGAACACCGATCCGGTTCACCGCCATTTGTGCGTATGAACACCAATTTCGTAGGAGCTGCCGAAGGCTGCGATCTTTTGATCTTGATCTTAACGGTCGCACTTACTCCATCGAGGTCTTGACCATCGCCAGCTCCGGATGGCTGACCAGTTTGTCGATGTGCAACTCCGGGTCGTCGAACCAGACTTCGGTCAGCACCCGATAATGTTCCATGTCCCGGCATCGCATGCGCAAACTGTAGTCGAACGCGCCGCTGATCAAGCGGCATTCCAGCACCTGCGGACAACCACGAACCTTGGCCTCAAAAGCCTTTTGCGCCGCCCGCCCGCTTTGATTCGACAGCGCAACCAACACCAGCAAAGACAGGCCTGGGGTCAGTTTTTTTTCATCGAGAATGGCCCCGTAGCCACGGATAACCCCGAGCTGTTCGAGCTTGCGCACCCGTTCCAGGCACGGCCTGGGCGTCAGGTGTACGCGCTCGGAAAGCTTTTGATAAGTGATGCGCCCTTCGTGGCGCAGCACTTCGATAATTGCCTGATCGATACGATCAAGCACGATCGACAGATCGCGGATATCCGCCATGTACGTCTTGCCTCACTTCAAACGACCCGATAGGAATTGCTGTAAACGTTCACTCTTTGGCTGGTCGAGGATGGTTGCATCACCTTGCTCCTCGACCCGCCCCTGATGCAAGAACAACACCTGGCTGGAGACTTGCCGGGCAAAGCCCATTTCGTGGGTCACCATCAACATGGTCCGGCCTTCTTCGGCCAGCGCCTGAATCACCTTCAGCACCTCGCCCACCAGTTCCGGGTCGAGGGCCGAGGTCGGCTCGTCGAACAACAGAATCTCCGGCTCCACGGCCAACGCCCGGGCAATCGCCACGCGCTGTTGTTGCCCGCCGGACAGAAACGCCGGGTATTGATCAGCCACCCGTTGCGGCAAACCGACCTTGTCCAGATACGCCCGCGCGCTCTCTTCGGCTGCCTTGCGGCTCACGCCCAGCACCCGACACGGCGCCAGTATGATGTTTTCCAGTACGGTCAGATGGCTCCACAGATTGAAATGCTGGAACACCATCGCCAGACGCGTGCGCAAGCGCTGCAACTGCGCCGGGTTGGCGACTCGCATGCCGCCAGCACCCGAGCGAGTGATGACGCGCTCACCGTCCAGTTCGATGGCGCCCTCGTCCGCCCGCTCCAGAAAATTGATGCAGCGCAGCATGGTGCTTTTACCCGAACCGCTGGCACCGATCATGCTCACCACATCGCCGGCCCGTGCGTTCAACGAGACGCCTTTGAGCACTTCATTGTCACCAAAACGTTTGTACAGATTTTCAACCGTGAGTTTGTACATGCATAAGTCTCCAGCAGCGCCTGCTGCGACGCTGCCCTGGATGAAAAGAGGAATTAGTGCGCCGGCCCGAGGAAGCTCAACCAGCGCTTCTCTGCCAGACGAAACGCGCCGACCAGCCCGAACGACAGCGCGAGGTACAGCAGGCCGGCAATGCCGAAGGCCTGAAAGGTCATGAAGGTCGCGGCATTGGCGTCACGGGCAACTTTGAGGATGTCGGGGATGGTCGCGGTGAACGCCACCGACGTGGCGTGCAACATCAGGATCACTTCGTTGCTGTAATACGGCAGCGCCCGGCGCAACGCCGAAGGCAGGATCAGCCGCAGGTACAGGCGCCAGCCGCTCATGCCATAAGCATGGGCCGCCTCGATCTCACCGTAAGGAATGCTGCGAATCGCCCCGGCGAAGATTTCCACGGTGTAGGCGCAGGTGTTGAGCGTGAACGCCAGCAAGGTGCAATTCATCGCATCGCGAAAGAACGCTTCGAGCAGCGGTTGCGAGCGGACCACAGCGATGCCATAGATCCCGCTGTAGCAAATCAGCAACTGGATATACAGCGGCGTGCCGCGAAACACATAAGTGAACAGCTGAACCGGCCAGCGCAGCAGGCCCCAGCGCGAAGTGCGCATGATCGCCAATGGCAACGACAGGAAGAACCCCATCACAATGCTCGCCACCAGCAGCCACAAGGTCATCGCCAATCCGGTGAGGTTGTAGCCGTCGCTGAACAGAAAGGGTTTCCAGTATTCGGCAATCAACTCGATCATCGCGCCATCCCCCTAACGCCCTGGTTATAACGCCGTTCGAGCACTCGTAATACGTAGTTCGACGCGCTGGTGATCAGCAGGTACAGCGCCCCCGCCAGCAGCAGAAAATCGAGCATGTTGAAGGTGCTTTTGCCGGCCTCCTGCGCCACCTTGACCAGGTCCGATAAACCGATGATCGACACCAGCGCCGTGGCCTTGAGCAGCACCAGCCAGTTGTTGCCCAGGCTCGGCAAGGCGAAGCGCATCATTTGCGGAAAGACCACGAAGCGAAAACGCTGCCAGCGGTTCAGGCCAAAGCAGGCGGCGGCTTCCTGTTGGCCGCGTGGCACGCTCATGATCGCCCCGCGAAAAGTCTCGGTGAAATACGCGCCGTAGATGAAGCCGAGGGTGACGACGCCGGCCACAAATGGATCGATTTCCATGTAAGGCCAGTCCATCGCCTCGGTCAGACTGCTCAGCCAGCCTTGCAGGCTGTAGAAAATCAGCAGCATCAGCACCAGGTCCGGCACTCCGCGAATCAGCGTCGTGTAGAAGGTCGCGGGCAGGTTCAACATTTTCAGCGGCGACAGCTTGGCCGCCGCGCCGAGCAACCCCAGCACCATGCTCACCAGCAGCGACAGCGCCGATAATTTGAGGGTGACCCAGGTGCCATGCAGCAACAAAGGGCCATAGCCTTGCAGGGCCGAAAGATCGACCCCGATCAGATTCAGGAAGGAATTCACGCCAGTCACCTGTCTTGAGGCGCCCGCTTTCAAGCGCTGCGCCTGTTACCAGGACGCAGCGCTCGGGGCGCGAGGATCAGTTGTTGTAGAGGTCCAGATCGCCGAAGTGCTTCTGCTGGATCTGTGCGTAGATGCCCTTTTCATGCAGGGCCTTGATGGCGGCATTGAGCATGCCTTTGAGCTCTTCGTTGTCCTTGCGGATGCCGATGGCGATTTCCGACGGCACCAATGGGTCGCTGATGCCTTCACTGTTCTGGAAGTCCGCCCCTTGCGGCGACGTCAGAAAGCTCATCTGCGCCTGCAGCTTGTCCTGGATCGACGCATCGAGGCGCCCGAAAACCAGGTCGGCGTAGACCTGATCCTGATTCTGATAAGCGCGCAGTTTCACCCCGCCCGGCCCCAGTTTGGCCTTGGCATAGGTTTCCTGAATCGTGCCCTGCATGTAACCGATGGTCTTGCCCCGCAGCGATTCGGCAGTGGGCAACAAGCTGGAATCCTTGCGGGTGACGATGGCGGTCGGCCCGGCATACAGGCGATCGGTGAAGTCGATCTGTTTTTTGCGCGCGTCGGTGACGGTCATCGAGGATTCGATGGCGTCGAACTTGCCCGCCTTCAGGGCCGGGATCAGCCCGTCGAAGTCATTGCTGACCCACACGCACTTCAACTTCAGCTCGGCACAAATCGCATTGCCCAGGTCCACGCCAAACCCCTGCACGCCGCCATCGGCGGTGGTGGATTCAAACGGCGGGTAACTGGGGTTGACGCCGAATCGCAGCTCTTTCCACTCTTTGGCGCTGGCTCCGGTGGAGCAGCACAGCAAAGCCAATGCCGGTAAGGTCAGCCATTTGATGTTCATCTTCTAGAGTCCCGGATTATTTGGATTTATCGCGGCTTGGCGCCTGCGCCGCACCACACTTTTTGACAGGGGCAGAGAGTCGATGCGGTATTCACCGCAGCCGTATTTGTTGTTGTTTTCGACTGGGTCTAATCAGTCGTCGGGGTGCAGTCCGTTCCAGGCTCTTGATCGCAAGTGCTTGAAATGGATTGCCAGAATGCCAATTGCCCGGACGGCACGGGTGTCGTAAGTCCCTGTTCAGACAGCTCAAGTGCGCTGAACGAAGGCCTTTCACAGCCGATTCTGTCGTTGATTGTCGGAGGGGGGGTTAAAGATCAAAGGAAAGATCAAAAGATCGCAGCCTGCGGCAGCTCCTACATTGACCGTATTCACATATGAGCACCGATTGCGTAGGAGCTGTCGCAGGCTGCGATCTTTTGATTTTACGTTAAGGTAAAAATGCAAGCAGCACCTGCACGTATCCCGGTTGTACATCACAAATTTGCACTGATACGATCCAGCATCGCTCGCGCGCGAGCTTCTCTATAAAGAACAATAAAAGCAGGGAGTTAGTGATGACTGCTCAGGTTTCATCCCCGACAACACAGCCCATGGATGCCACGCAAAACGAAGTGTTGGCCGAGGTTCGCAATCACATCGGTCACCTGACCCTCAATCGCCCCGCCGGCCTCAACGCCATTACCCTGAAGATGATTCGCAGCCTGCAACAGCAGCTCGATGCCTGGGCACAAGATCCGCAAGTGCGCGCGGTGGTGTTGCGCGGTGCCGGTGAGAAAGCGTTCTGTGCCGGCGGCGATATTCGCTCGCTGTACGACAGTTTCAAAAGCGGCGACACCCTGCACGAAGACTTCTTCGTCGAGGAATACGCCCTCGACCTTGCCATCCATCACTATCGCAAACCGGTCCTGGCCTTGATGGACGGCTTTGTGCTGGGCGGTGGCATGGGGCTGGTGCAAGGCGCCGATTTGCGGGTGGTCACCGAGCGCAGCCGTCTGGCGATGCCGGAAGTGGCCATCGGTTATTTCCCGGATGTCGGTGGCAGCCACTTCCTGCCACGCGTTCCCGGTGAGCTGGGTATTTATCTCGGCGTCACTGGCGTACAGATTCGCGCCGCCGATGCGCTCTATTGCGGCCTCGCTGACTGGTACCTGGAAAGCGAAAAACTGGGCACGCTGGACGAGCAACTCGATCACCTCGAATGGCACAACACGCCGCTCAAGGATCTTCAAGGTGTGCTGGCGAAACTCGCCGTGCAACAACTGCCCGATGCGCCATTGATTGCGTTGCGCCCGGCTATCGATCACTTCTTCGCCCTGCCCGATGTGCCGAGTATGGTGGAACAACTGCGTGCAGTGACCGTCGCCGACAGCCACGAGTGGGCCATGGCCACCGCCGACTTGCTGGAAAGCCGTTCACCGCTGGCCATGGGCGTGACCCTGGCAATGCTGCGGCGCGGTCGGCACCTGAGCCTGGAACAGTGCTTCGCCCTCGAACTGCACCTGGATCGCCAGTGGTTCGAACGCGGTGACCTGATCGAAGGCGTGCGCGCCTTGCTGATCGACAAAGACAAGAACCCGCGCTGGAACCCGCCGACCTTGCAGGCGTTGGACGCCGAGCACGTCGCGAGTTTTTTCACCGGGTACGACCCAAGCTGGAGCTGAGCCATGCACGATATCGAATTGAGCGAAGAGCAAGTGATGATCCGCGACATGGCCCGGGATTTTGCCCGCGGCGAAATCGCGCCCCATGCACAGGCCTGGGAAAAGGCTGGCTGGATCGATGACGGTCTGGTGGCGAAGATGGGTGAACTGGGTCTGCTGGGCATGGTGGTGCCCGAGGAATGGGGCGGCACCTATGTCGACTACGTGGCCTACGCCTTGGCGGTGGAAGAGATTTCCGCCGGTGATGGCGCCACTGGCGCACTGATGAGCATCCACAACTCCGTGGGCTGCGGGCCGGTGCTCAATTACGGCACCGAAGAACAGAAACAGCAATGGCTGCCGGACCTTGCCAGCGGCCAGGCCATCGGTTGCTTCTGTCTCACCGAACCCCAGGCCGGTTCCGAAGCCCACAACCTGCGCACTCGCGCCGAACTGCGCGACGGCCAGTGGGTGATCAACGGCGCCAAGCAATTCGTCAGCAATGGCAAACGGGCGAAACTGGCGATCGTTTTCGCCGTGACCGATCCGGAGCTGGGCAAACGCGGCATCTCGGCGTTCCTGGTGCCGACCGAAACAGCGGGGTTCATCGTCGACCGCAGTGAACACAAGATGGGCATCCGCGCTTCCGATACCTGCGCTGTCACCCTGAACAATTGCACGATTCCCGAGGCGAATTTGCTGGGTGAACGCGGCAAAGGCCTGGCCATCGCCCTCTCCAACCTCGAAGGCGGCCGCATCGGCATCGCCGCGCAAGCCTTGGGCATCGCCCGGGCAGCATTCGAAGCGGCGCTGGCCTACGCGCGGGATCGGGTGCAGTTCGACAAGCCGATCATCGAGCACCAAAGCATCGCCAACATGCTGGCCGACATGCACACCCGGTTGAACGCCGCGCGCTTGCTGATCCTGCACGCCGCGCGCTTGCGCAGTGCTGGCAAGCCGTGCCTGTCGGAGGCTTCACAGGCCAAGCTGTTTGCATCCGAGATGGCCGAGAAGGTCTGCTCGTCGGCGATACAGATTCATGGCGGGTACGGGTATCTGGAGGATTACCCGGTGGAGCGTTACTACCGGGATGCGCGGATCACGCAGATTTATGAAGGGTCGAGCGAGATACAGCGGATGGTGATTGCCCGGGAGCTCAAGCACTACCTGGTCTAGAGCGTCGCCGCAGACATGATCGTTCCCACGCAGAGCGTGGGAACGATCAGTGTGGGTTACTTGCCGACGAACTCCGCCTCACGCTTGGCAATAAACGCCGCCATCCCTTCCTTCTGATCCTGCGTCGCAAACGCCGCATGGAACACCCGGCGTTCAAAGCGCACACCTTCCGACAGGCTGACTTCAAAGGCGCGGTTGACGCTTTCCTTGATCATCATCGCAATCGGCAGCGACTTCTTGGCAATCAGCGCCGCGACTTTCAATGCTTCTTCCAATAGCTCATCCGCCGGCACGATGCGCGCCACAATGCCGCAACGCTCCGCTTCCACTGCATCAATCAAACGCCCGCTCAGGCACATTTCCATGGCCTTGGCCTTGCCCACTGCACGGGTCAGGCGCTGGGTGCCGCCCATGCCAGGCAGTACGCCGAGGTTGATTTCCGGCTGACCGAATTTGGCATTGTCGCCCGCCAGAATGAAGTCGCACATCAACGCCAGTTCACAACCACCGCCCAAGGCAAAACCGTTGACCGCGGCAATGATCGGCTTGCGGCGGTTGGCCACGCGATCGCTGTCACTGAACAAGTCGTCGAGGTAGATCTGCGGGTAGGTCAGCTCGGCCATTTCCTTGATGTCGGCACCGGCGGCGAAGGCTTTTTTCGAGCCGGTCAGCACGATGCAACCGATGTTCGAATCGGCTTCCAGGCCATCGAGGGCGTGGTTCAGTTCACTGACGAGTTGGGCATTCAACGCGTTCAGCGCTTGCGGACGGTTGAGGGTGATCAGCCCAACGCGACCGTGGGTTTCCAGCAGAATCGTTTCGTAGTTCATAGGTGGGCTCCTTCTCAAAGATTGCGCGAAATGACCATGCGCTGAATGTCGCTGGTGCCTTCGTAGATCTGACACACCCGCACGTCGCGGTAGATCCGCTCCAGCGGGAAGTCGTTCAGGTAACCGTAACCGCCAAGGGTTTGCAACGCCGAGGAGCAGACCTTTTCGGCCATTTCCGAAGCGAACAGCTTGGCCATAGACGCTTCGACCAGCGCCGGCTTGCCGCTGTCGCGCAATGCCGCCGCGTAATGCACCATCTGCCGGGCCACGGCGATCTGGGTGGCCATGTCTGCCAGGCGGAAGGCTACCGCCTGGTGTTCGATGATCGGCTTGCCGAAACTCTCGCGTTCACGGGCGTAGTCGCGGGCCGCTTCGAACGCGGCGCGGGCCATGCCCACCGATTGCGAGGCAATGCCGACGCGGCCGCCTTCGAGGTTGGCCAGGGCGATCTTGTAGCCTTCGCCCTCCTCACCCAGTCGATTGGCCACCGGGACTTTCACATCCTCGAAGAGGATCTGGCAGGTATCGGAAGCATGTTGGCCAAGCTTGTCTTCGACCCGCGCGACTTTATAGCCCGGCGAATCGGTGGGCACGATCAGCGCGGTGATCCCGCGTTTGCCGGCAGTCGGGTCGGTCACCGCAAACACAATCACCACCCCGGCGTTTTGCCCGGAGGTGATGAACTGCTTGCAGCCGTTGAGTACATAGTGATCGCCGTCCAGCCGGGCGCGTGTTTTCAGGCTGCTGGCATCGGAGCCGGCTTGCGGTTCGGTCAGCGCAAACGCACCGAGCATCGCGCCGCTGGCCAGCGGTTTGAGGAAGCGTTCTTTCTGGTCGTCGTTGCCGAACTTGAGGATCGGCACGCAACCCACCGAGTTGTGCACGCTCATGATGGTCGAGCAGGCGCCATCGCCGGCAGCGATTTCTTCCAGGGCCATGGCGTAGGCCAGGTAACCGGTGTCGCAACCGCCCCACTGCTCCGGCACCAGCATGCCGAAGAAACCCAGGTCGGCCATCTCGCTGATGGCTTCCTTGGGGAAGCGATGTTCACGGTCCCATTCGGCGGCGAACGGTTTCAGCCGTTCCTGGGCAAACTGCCGGGCCGCGTCGCTGATCTGAAGTTGTTCGTCATTGGGAATCATGCCAAGTCCTTAAAAATCGAGTTGAAACGCAAGACCTGTGGGAGCGGGCTTGTGTGGCGAGGGAGCTTGCTCCCGCTCGACTGCGCAGCAGTCGCAAAGCTTTTGGGGCCGCTTCGCGACCCAGCGGGAGCAAGCTCCCTCGCCACAAAAGCCCCACACACAGGTTGCGCCCCATTAGCCTCAGTACAGGCACTCCACAGCCATGGCCGTGGCTTCACCGCCGCCAATGCAGATCGCTGCAACGCCGCGCTTCAAGCCTTTCTGGCGCAGGGCCGAGAGCAAGGTCACGAGGATCCGCGCGCCAGAAGCACCGATCGGGTGACCCAAAGCGCAGGCACCGCCGTGGACGTTGATCTTCTCGTGGGGGATTTCCAGTTTGGTCATGGTCACCAGACTCACCACCGCGAAGGCTTCGTTGACTTCGAACAACTCGACTTCGTCCAGGGACCAGCCGGTTTTTTTCATCAACTTCTTGATCGCGCCCACCGGTGCCACCGGGAACAGCCCCGGTGTGTCGGCAAACGCGGCGTGGCCGTGAATCACCGCCAGCGGTTTCAGGCCTTGTTTTTCGGCTTCGGAACGACGCATCAGCACCAGTGCCGCCGCGCCGTCCGAGATCGAGCTGGAGTTCGCCGCCGTCACGGTGCCGCCGTCGCGGAACGCTGGTTTCAGCGAGGCGATTTTGTCCAGCTTGGCTTTCGGTGGCTGTTCGTCGTGACTGATCAGCACCTGCTCTTTGCCGACGGTCACGGTGAGCGGCACGATCTCGGCCGTGAAGCTGCCGTCCTTGATCGCCTGCTGCGCGCGGGTGGTCGAGGCGATGGCAAAGGCGTCCTGAGCTTC
Source organism: Pseudomonas sp. B21-015 (assembly GCF_024749285.1). Taxonomy (NCBI): domain Bacteria; kingdom Pseudomonadati; phylum Pseudomonadota; class Gammaproteobacteria; order Pseudomonadales; family Pseudomonadaceae; genus Pseudomonas; species Pseudomonas sp. B21-015. The sequence goes on along the minus strand of NZ_CP087196.1, from coordinate 3,152,823 downwards.
GCGGCTGAAGCCGTTGGTTTCAGCGCAATCCTCGGCAAAGGTGCCCATCAGGCGGCCCTTGTCGTAGGCATCTTCCAGACCGTCAAGGAACATGTGATCGAGCACCCGGCCGTGGCCCATGCGGTAACCGCTGCGGGCACGGTCCAGCAGATACGGGGCGTTGGACATGCTTTCCATGCCGCCAGCGACCACCACATCGGCACTGCCGGCGATCAGCATGTCGTGGGCCAGGATCGTGGCTTCCATGCCCGAGCCGCACATTTTGTTCAGCGTCGTGCAACGGGTCGATTTATCCAGCCCGGCGCCCAGTGCCGCTTGCCGCGCCGGGGCCTGACCGAGGCCGGCGGAGAGCACGCAGCCGAACAACACTTCTTCTACGGACTCAGGGGCGATACCGGCGCGCTCTACGGCAGCACGAATCGCGGCGGCGCCCAGTTGCGGCGCGGTCAGGCTTTTCAGTTCGCCCTGGAAACCGCCCATCGGGGTGCGGACGGCGCTGACAATAACAATCGGATCGTTGGACAGTGTCATGACAAATACTCCTTATTTGGCGGCCATGCGCAAGGCACCGTCGAGACGGATCACCTCGCCGTTGAGCATGCTGTTTTCTATGATATGCCTGGCCAGCGCGGCGTACTCGCCCGGCTTGCCCAATCGCTGTGGAAACGGCACGCCAGCGGCCAAAGACTCGCGCACTTGCGGTGTCATGCCGGCCATCATCGGGGTTTCGAAAATGCCCGGTGCGATGGTCATCACGCGAATGCCGAAGCGTGCCAGTTCACGGGCGGCGGGCAAGGTCAGGCTGGCAATCGCGCCTTTCGAGGCCGAGTACGCGGCCTGGCCGATCTGGCCGTCGAAGGCCGCGACCGACGCGGTGTTGATGATCACGCCGCGCTCGCCGTCTTCATCGGCTTCGGTTTCGGCAATCGCCGCCGCCGCCAGGCGCAGCATGTTGAAACTGCCGATCAGGTTGACGTTGATCACCTGGCTGAAACTGGCCAACCCATGGGGGCCGTTCTTGCCGAGGATCTTCTCGCCACGGACGATGCCGGCGCAATTGACCAGACCATTGAGGCCGCCAAACGCTTTGACCGTCGCCTGCACCGCCGCTTCGGCTGCTGCTTCGTTGCTGATATCCGCCACCACGCTTTGCGCGCCGAGACGTGCAGCCTGGGCCGCGACGGCTTCGGCGTTCATGTCCACCAGCATCACCTTGGCGCCAGCCGCCACCAGCATTTCCGCAGTGGCGGCACCGAGGCCGGATGCACCGCCGGTGACGAGAAAAATCTTGTTTTCGATCTGCATCATTGTTTCCTTGGATTCAAGCTGAAACGTTCTTCGCGCTGGCCTCTTGAGCCTTGGCGATTTCCTGGTTGCGCAAGATAAAGCGCTGCAATTTGCCGCTTGGGGTTTTCGGCAATTCGCTGACAAATTCGATTTCGCGGGGGTAAGCGTGCGCCGCCAGACGCTTGCGCACGTGTTGGCGCAGCTCTTCGGCCAACGCAGGCTCAGCGCGGTATTGCGGGCTGAGCACGACAAAGGCTTTCACCAGCTCGGTGCGCTCCGGGTCGGGTTTGCCGATTACCGCGGCTTCGACCACCGCCGGGTGTTCGATCAGTGCGCTTTCCACGTCGAACGGGCCGACGCGGTAGCCGGAGGTGGTGATCACGTCGTCGCTGCGGCCGACGAAGCTGATGCTGCCGTCCGGGTTCCATTCCACGGTGTCGCCGCTCAGGTAATAGTTGCCGACGAAGGCCTTGGTCGGCGCACCTTCGTAACCGCTGAACCAGCACATCGGCGATTGGGTACGGTCGATGGCCAGAATGCCCGGCTGGCCGACGCCCAGTTCTTTGTATTCCTCGTCGAGCACCACGATGCGGTGGCCCGGCGAGGCAAAACCGGCGGCGCCGACGTGCACCGGATGGTCGAGGCCGTGGTGATTGCACAGGACCATGCCCAGTTCGGTCTGGCCGTAATGGTCATGAATCACCACACCGAGGTTATCGGCGAACCAGCGAATCACTTCCGGGTTCAGCGGCTCGCCGGCGCTGCTGACGATGCGCAGCTTGCCCTTGATCGAACGGGCGAAATCGTCGCCACCGGCAATCAGCAAACGGTAGGCGGTCGGTGAACCGGTGAGGTTGGTGATCCCGTATTTGTTGATCACCCGGCAAGTGCTTTCGAGGGTGAACGGGCCATCGTAAAAGGTAATTGGATGCCCCATCGACATCGGGCCGGTGACGCCGAAATAAATGCCATAGGCCCAGCCCGGATCGGCGACGTTCCAGAACGCGTCTTCAGGGCGCAAATCCACCGCGTCACGGGTGTAACTCTGGAACGCGACAATGGCCTTGAGCGGCACCGACAGTGCTTTCGACGGGCCGGTGGTGCCCGAGGTAAACATCAGCAGAAACGGGTCTTCACCGGTCAGCAATACCGGTTCGCATTCAGGGGAATAATTGGCCAGTTCGGCCCAGAAACTGAAATCGCCACGCACGATGCCCTGCCCCTTGGGACCGCCAACGGTGACGATGGTCGGGCAGTCGGCCACTTCAGCGAGTTTCGGGCGATTGACCGCGTCGGTTACTACGACTGCGGCGCCGGAACTGTTGAGGCGATGTTCGATGGCTTTCGGGCCGAAGGCTGTAAACAGCGGCTGATAGACCGCGCCGATGCGCCAGGTGGCGAACACGGTGATCAGCAATTCGATATTGCGTGGCAGGAGGCCGGCGACTTTATCGCCCTTCTTCACGCCCTGGGCCAACAGGAAATTGGCGAAGCGCGCGGCTTTGTCCTGCAAGTCGCTGAAGGTGTAGGTCGCGCTGGCGCCGTCGCGGCCTTCCCAGAACAGCGCGATGCGCCCCGGCAAGGCATGCCGGTCGCAACATTCGACGCAGGCGTTGAGCGCGCTCAACGACCCCGTGAGCGCGGCATCGACGGCGTGCTGATAATTGAACTGTGACGTGGCAGACAAATAATCGCGCATTGCCAGAGTCCCTGTGTATTTTTATTAGGTTGGGGAACCGTAAATAACTGGGAAATACTCGCTCTGCGCGGGGAACGGGACAATGGTCAAAGCTATCAAGTTGTGTGACTGGTTTGGCCAAGGGCTGAAGGATGCGGCGCCCGGATGACCGCCATCGCGGGCAAGCCCGCTCCCACAGGTTTTACGGCGTGTACGACATTTATGGTCACCGCATATCACTGTGGGAGCTGGCTTGCCCGCGAAGGCACCAGACCAGGCACCACAGAATCCGGATCAACTGGGTTCGTTAAGAATCAAACTCCGATAATGTCCCGGATTAGACCCCGACCACTTGCGAAACGCCTTGTAGAACGAGCTGGCATCGGCAAACCCCAAACGTGTAGCGATTTCAGCAAAGCTGATGGCCGGCTCGGCCAGCCAGACGATGGCCAGTTCCTTGCGCACGCTGTCCTTGAGCCCCTGATACGTCTGCCCTTCTTCGGCCAGGCGTCGACGCAGGGTCGAGGCCGACATGCACAGTTGCTGCGCCAGCGCCTCGGTTTCCGGCCAGTGCTCGGCGGGCAGTTGCCGCAGATCGTGCTTGATCCGGCTGGCCAGGCTCTCCGGATCACGATACTTGACGAGGATATTGGCCGGCGCATGGGCGAGGAAGCGCTTGAGCTCTTCGGCGCTGCGCTTGATTGGCAAATCCAGGCAGTCGGCCGAGAAAATCATCCGCGTGCGCGGCCGGTCGAATCGCAGGTTCTCGGAGAACATCACCCGATAGTCATCGCAAAAATCCGGCGCCGGGCAGCGCAACTCGATGGCCAGGATCGGAATCCGCCGCCCCGCCAGCCAGCAGGCCACGCCGTGGACGATCATCCAGTAAGTGAAATAAGTGAAGGCGCGGCGCGGGTCTTCGTCGTCCTCCAACAGGACGATTTCCGCCAGGCTTTGCTGCCGAACCAGTTGTGCGGGCAGGCGTTCAAGCATCAACGACAGAAAGCTCAGGCCCGAGGTCAGCCCGGCGGCCAGGCTCGGCTGGACCATGGAGCAGCGACACAGAAACGCCAGGCTGCCGGACTTGAGCTTGCGCGGGTCCATGCCAAAAAACTCATCGTCCCGGCGCTGCGCCAGCAATCGCCACAGGCGCGCATAGGCGGTGGCTGGAACACGGGCGTCGTTGGTTTCCAGCAACGCCGGATCGATGTCGACCTTGTTCAACACCTCTTCGGTGGCAGCGCCCGGGGCGCAACTTTGCAACAGCGCCTCACGCACCAGTTGAATGGAGATGGTGTCTTTTTCCGACATTGACCGTGGCGAGCCTTGTTCTTGTTTAAGTGGTGGGCATATTAGCGCAGCCACCAGCCCGGCGCAGATCCCTGTGGGCAGCCTAAATCCTGTGGGGGCGGGCTTGCCCGCGAAGATTTATGTCGATCACAATTCCAATGTGGGAGCGAGCCTGCTCGCGAAGGCGTACTCACCGGCAACACACCCGCCCCGCCGTGTTACCCCTTACAAAATCCGATACAACAACCGTTCGATCCGCACCCGACTCACGCGCTTGAGGAACTTGGCCACCCCCGCCGGATAATCCGGCAGCGTCTCCAGATCCTGATACCGCTCAATGCGCTGGGTGTGCTGGAAGATCTCCGCCAGCTCTTTGCCACGCGGCTCCAGCAACTCGCCCTGCGGATCATCAATCAGCAACGCGTTTTCCAGATCGAGACGGAACGCCCGCGGATTGAGGTTGTTGCCGGTCAGCAAGGTGTAGCGCTGATCGATCCACATGCCCTTGAGGTGATAGGTGTTGTCGCCATCCTTCCATAAATGCAGGTTCAGCTTGCCGCTGTCGATGCTGCGCTGATGACGTTTGGCGAAGCGTCGCAGGCTGATCTCGTACAGGTATGGCAGCGCCGCGATCACCTTGAACGGCTCGCTGGGCGGAATGTAGAAATCGTTGGCGGTCTTGTCACCGACGACGATGTCGATCTTCACGCCCCGCGCCAGGGCCCGATTGATTTCCCGGGTCACCGCCAGCGGCAGGTTGAAGTACGGCGTGCAGATGGTCAGCTGATGCTGCGCACTGGCGATCAGCTCGCAGATCACCCGGCTCAACGGGTTGTTCTTGCCCACCCCGAGCAACGGACTGACCGATAAACCGCCCTTCGCCGTGCTGCCCGCCGTGGTGTCATACGCCGCGTGCTTGAGACGGCTGCGCAGGTCGCCGATGTCGTGGCGCAGGCTGCGGGTGGTCGGCAGGTTCGGCAGGTCGAGGCGATGTACCGCTTTGGAAGTGATCAGACCGTGCTGAATCAGGTGCTGCATGGAATCGGCCAGCGCCTGGTTCTGCAACAGGTGATAGCGGTCGAAGCGGTACTTGTCGAATTTGTGCAGGTAAACGTTGTTCAGGCTCGCGCCGCTGTAAATCACGCAATCGTCGATCACGAAGCCCTTCAAATGCAGCACACCGAACAACTCGCGGGTCTGCACCGGCACGCCGTACACCGGCACAACGCTGTGGTGGGTGCGGGTGGTTTCCTGATACCAGGCCGAGTTGCCCGGCTGCTTGCCGGCGCCGATCAAGCCGCGCTGGGCGCGCAGCCAGTCCACAACCACCACCACGTCCAATTCCGGACGCGCCAGTTTGGCGGCGTGCAGGGCATCGAGGATTTCCTGGCCGGCCTCATCCTGTTGCAGGTACAGCGCGACGATGTAGATACGCCGGGTTGCCTGAGCGATTTGTTCCAGCAGGCAACGACGGAACTCGGCAGCGCCAGAGAGGATGGTGACGGCATCGGCGGTCAGCGGAAAACTGCGCAGTTTAGGCAGCAGAGAGCGTTTGAAAAGCGACGGCATAGGGCTCGCAAAAGGTCGAATCCGAAGAACCCGAGAGCTTACACCATGGATTGCCTTGGGTCTTGTTAGTGTCTGTAAAGCCCCCTTCGCGAGCAGGCTCGCTCCCACAGGGGAATGCATTTCAAATGTGGGAACGAGCCTGCTCGCGACGGCAACTTCACAGTCACCACAAATAATTTCTTGACCAAGGAGAACGATCATTCTACTGTTGGCCACATGAACGAAATCACTAGCAACGACACACGCGACATCATTCTGGATGTCACCGAAAAGTTGATCTACAAAAGTGGCATCGCTGCCACCGGCATGGATCTTCTGGTGAAAACCGCCGGCGTCTCCAGAAAAAGTATTTACCGCTACTTCGCCAACAAGGAGGAGCTTGTCGTCGCGGCCCTGCAACGCCGTGATGTGCGCTGGATGCACTGGTATCGGAGCGAAGTCGGCAAGGCGCAAACCCCGGCCGAGCGGCTCCTCAACCTGTTTACCGTGCTCAAGGCCTGGTTCGCCTCAGAGGGCTTTCGTGGCTGCGCATTCATCAACACCAGCGGCGAAACCGGCGACCCGCAAGACCCGGTTCGCCTGGTCGCCAAAGACCACAAACAGAAGCTGCTCGACTACGTGCGCGAGCTCTGTACCGAACATGGCGCCACAGACCCGCAGACGCTGGCCAAGCAGCTGCTGATCCTGATCGACGGTGCCATTACCGTAGCGCTTGTGATGGGTGATCACAGTGCCGCCGATAATGCGCAATGCATGGCGCGAAAGTTATTGGACCTGTAACACTTCTGATAAGCCCGACAACGTGTTTGAACGTTAATTTGATAGGGAGACTTTATATGTCTACTGCCGAAGTTCGTCCGCCATTGCCGCCGTTTACCCGTGAATCCGCTATCGAGAAAGTTCGCCTGGCCGAAGACGGCTGGAACTCCCGCGACCCGGAACGGGTGTCCCTGGCCTACACCCTGGACACCCAGTGGCGTAACCGCGCCGAATTCGCCCACAACCGCGAAGAAGCCAAAGCTTTCCTGACCCGCAAATGGGCCAAGGAACTGGACTACCGGCTGATCAAGGAACTCTGGGCCCATGGCGACAACCGGATCGCCGTGCGTTATGCCTACGAATGGCACGACGACTCGGGCAACTGGTTCCGTTCCTACGGCAACGAGAACTGGGAGTTCGACGAGAACGGCTTGATGTACAACCGTTATGCCTGCATCAACGACATGCCGATCAAGGAAAGCGACCGCAAGTTCCACTGGCCGCTGGGTCGTCGGCCGGATGATCACCCGGGCTTGTCCGACCTGGGCCTGTAACCTCACCGAGATCCATGTGGGAGCGGGCTTGCCCGCGATGGCGATGTCACAGACGACTTATTTGTTGAATGTGAAACCGTCATCGCGGGCAAGCCCGGCTCCCACAGGTCTTATGGTGTTTAGGCGACCGCGGTCTGATGCTTGATAGCCACTTTGGCCTCCAGCTCCCGCACCAACGGCAACACCCGCTTCCCGAAGTATTCAACCTCTTCCTGAAAGTGTAGAAACCCCGCCAGCACCAAATCCACGCCCACCGCTTTCAACGCGACGATCCGCTCGGCAATCTGTTGTGGTGTGCCGATCAGGTTGGTCTTGAAGCCATCGTTGTACTGCACCAGATCCTCAAAGGTCGATTTGGCCCAGTTGCCCTCGCCCTCGGGCGACGCCCTTCCCGCCTGCTTCGCCGCATCGCCAAAGGCATTCACCGCTTCCGGGTCGGCCTGGTCGATGATCTGCGCCAGCACCGCCCGTGCTTCTTCTTCGGTGTCGCGAGCGATGACGAAAGCATTCACCCCGACCTTCACCGCGTGATTATTCGCGGATGCTTTCGTGCGAATGTCGTCGACCTGGGCCTTGATGCCCTCGGGGGTGTTGCCGTTGGTGAAGTACCAGTCCGAAACCCGCGCCGCCATGTCCCGTGCCGCCCGGGAACTGCCGCCCTGAAAGACTTCCGGCTGGCCCAGCGGCTTGGGTTTGAGGCTGTAGTTGTCGAAGCGGTAGAAGTCACCGCGAAAGGTGAAATTGTCCTGGGTCCAGATACCCTTGAGCGCGCGAATGAATTCTTCGGAGCGGCGATAACGTTCGTCGTGCTCCAGCCAGTGTTCACCGATGGCTTGAAACTCGCCCTTGAACCAGCCGCTGACAATGTTCACCGCCACCCGGCCGTTGGTGAGTTGATCGATGGTCGCCAGTTGCTTGGCCGCCAGCGCCGGCTGCCATGGCCCCGGCAGGATCGCCGCGATGACTTTCAGTTTGTTGGTCGCGGCCAGCAGCGCATGGCTGAAGGCAACGGATTCGTGTTGAAACTCGGCGCCATAACCGGCAGTGAAACGAATCTGGGTCAGGGCATATTCGAACCCGGCCTCTTCGGCCAGTTGCGCCAGTTTGCGGTTGTAGTCGATGCCCCAGTGGGTGCGCTGCTCGATCTTGCTGACCACCAGCCCGCCGCTGACGTTCGGCACCCAGTAGGCAAATTTGACGGCTTGCTGACTCATTGACATGTCCTCGGGTTTTCAGGGAAGTCTTTAGCCAGAGCAGCAACCGTGCCAGCGCTGTGACACGACCGCCTTAAGCCAAGTGAAATGCGAGCCTGCTCGCGAAAGCGCTGTCTCAGCCAACATCCATGCTGAGTCTGATGGCCCCTTCGCGAGCAGGCTCGCTCCCACAGGAATTCGGTTGTAGCTGAAGCAATTTGCTGATGCACTGTTGGTACGGCAACAGTTGCAGTGGGGATAACCCACATACCAACCCGCAATGACAGGACTATGAATGTCGGCATGGACCGTGCAATCCCCTATGACACTCACTGCCGTTCCAAGGAGCTGTCCCATGACCGAACACCAAATAATCAACCCGCTGTCCATTGGCACTGACTACGAAGCGCTGGCCGCGCGATTCCGGCCGATCTTCCAGCACATTGCCGCCGGTGCCGTTGAGCGCGAACAGACCCGCAGCCTGCCTTACGAGCCGATTCAATGGCTCAAGGAGGCTGGCTTCGGCGCCGTGCGGGTGCCGGTTGAATACGGCGGTGGCGGTGCGTCCCTGCCGCAATTGTTCGAGCTGCTGATCGAACTGGCCGAAGCCGATTCCAACGTGCCCCAGGCCCTGCGCGGGCATTTCGCCTTTGTCGAGGACCGCTTGAACTCACCGCCGGGGCCGGGCCGGGATCTGTGGTTCAAACGCTTTGTCGACGGTGACATCGTCGGCAATGCCTGGACCGAGATCGGCACCGTGGCGATCGGCGATGTGATCACCAAAGTCTCGCCCCACGGCGATCAGTGGCGGCTCAACGGTGAAAAGTTCTACAGCACTGGCAGCCTTTTCTCCGACTGGATCGACGTCTATGCCCAGCGCAGCGATACCGGCGGCGATGTGATTGCCGCCGTCCGCACACGCCAGCCGGGGATTGTGCAGAGCGATGACTGGGACGGCTTCGGCCAACGCACCACTGGCAGCGGCACCTCGCGGTTTATCGAGGCCGAGGTGGACGCCGAGAACATCATCGACTTCGCCACCCGCTTCAAATACCAGACGGCGTTTTATCAATTGGTGCTGCTGGCGACCCTGGCCGGGATTGGCCGCGCCGCGTTACGTGATGTGGCTTATCAGGTGCGCGAGCGCAAGCGCATCTACAGCCATGGCAATGCACAGCGGGTCAGCGAGGATTCACAAGTGCAGCAGGTTGTCGGTGAAGTGGCGGCGTGGGTATATGCCGCCGAAGCCAGTGCCCTGAAAGCTGCGCAACCGGCGCAGCGGGCTTATCTGGCGCGGTTCTCGGGGGATGAAGCGCAGGAACGGGCGGCGAATGTGGCGGCGGAAATCGAATCGGCCAGGGCTCAGGTGGTAGTCGCGGAATTGATCCAGCGGGCGACCACGGCGCTGTTCAATGCACTCGGGGCTTCGGATGTGCGCGAAGGCAAATCGCTGGATCGGCATTGGCGCAATGCGCGAACCGTGTCGTCGCACAATCCGCTGATCTACAAGGCGCGGATTGTCGGGGACTGGGCGATTAACGGGACTGAACCGCCGTTTGTGTGGCAGATCGGTAATGGGCTCGACCGAAAGTGATGTAGCGCCTACCAGTAAGCCATCGCGAGCAGGCTCGCTCCCACATTGATCTGTGCTATGTAAGAGATCCCCTGTGGGAGCGAGCCTGCTCGCGATGATGGCAGACCGGTCGCCGCAGAGTTTGGATATGGGTAAGATACCGCCCCTTCCCCGCAGCCCTCTTCTGCGACCTGCCGAATAAGCCCATTCCATGCCCTTCGAACTCAGTGTTGACCTCACTACCCTGGCCGTTCTGGCTCTCGTCGCTTTCATTGCCGGTTTCATCGACGCCATCGCTGGCGGTGGCGGTCTGTTGACCACCCCGGCGCTGCTGACTGCCGGCCTGCCGCCGCACCTGGTGCTGGGCACCAACAAACTCAGTTCGACCTTTGGCTCGGCCACGGCCAGTTTCACCTTCTACCGGCGCAAGCTGTTCCATCCACGGCAATGGATGCACGCCATCGTCGGCACGTTAATCGGTGCACTCACCGGTGCCATCGTCGCTCATTACTTGCCCGCGCAATGGCTGAACAAGATGCTGCCGGTGATCGTTTTCGCCTGCGGCCTGTACCTGCTGTTCGGCGGCACGCCGAAAGCGCCGCTGGACAGCGACGCACCCATCAAGAAAAAGTGGCAATCGACCCAAGGCTTCAGCCTCGGCTTCTATGACGGCGTGGCCGGCCCGGGAACGGGGGCGTTCTGGACCGTCAGCAGCCTGTTGCTCTACCCCATCGACCTGGTCAAGGCCAGCGGCGTGGCGCGCAGCATGAACTTCGTCAGCAACATCGCGGCGCTGTCGGTGTTCATCTTGTCAGGCCAGGTGGACTGGATCATCGGCCTGAGCATGGGCCTGTCGGTGATGGTCGGCGCCTTCTTCGGCGCGCGCACCGCCATCAGCGGCGGTGCGAAATTCATTCGCCCGGTGTTCATCACCGTGGTGCTCGGCCTGACCGTGCGCTTAGCCTGGCAGCACTGGTTCAGCGTGACCTAAGCGCCGCGCCACGTAAACGTCGATCAGGTAACGGGCAATCGAGCGTGATGCCGGCAACGGCGGCAGTTCGCGTACGTTGAACCACTGGGCGTCTTCGATCTCGTCTTCCTGACAGACAATCTCGCCCCCGGCGTACTCGGCATGAAAACCGAGCATCATCGAATGCGGGAACGGCCAGCACTGACTGCCCATGTACTGGACGTTCTTGACCTCGATCTGCACCTCTTCGCGAACCTCGCGAATCAGGCAGTCTTCTGCCGACTCACCCGGCTCGGCAAACCCCGCCAACGTGCTGTAGACCCCGGTGACAAAGCGTGGCGAACGGGCCAGCAGAACCTCGTCGCCACGGGTCACCAGCACAATCATGCTCGGTGAAATCCGTGGATAGTGGCGTAAATCGCACGGCTCGCAGTACATCGCCCGTTCACGCGGCACCTGGATCATCGCAAGCCCGCAGTTGCCGCAAAAGCGATGCTCGCGGGCCCAGGTACCGATTTGCGCGGCATAGCCGAGCATCTTGTAGACGGTGTGATCGCCCTCGAGCATGAACGCCCGCAGGCCTTTCCAGTTGCAGCCCGGCACTTCGCTGTGACTGCGCAGCTCCAGCAGGTAGACCGGTTCACCATCGAGGTGCCCGATGCCGTGCTCGGCAAGAACCGACAAGTCCTGACGCTTGAGCCATTCCCGTGGAAACAGCGCGCCATTGTCATCGAACAAAAAACCTTCGGGGCTGCGCGCCACGGCCCAGCCGCCGGGTTGATCGGTGTCCAGTACTGCGGTGGTCCAGCGTAAAGTCATGGTTAATCAATCCAGAAATTCGGGTTTCCGTTTGCTCATATGGGCGGCCATGGCCACGCGCAGATCGGAGGATTGCAGCATGGCGGCGTTCCAGGTGGCGACATATTCAAGGCCGTCGTCGATGCGATGGTCGCGCATGTAGCTGATCATCTCTTTGGTGCCGGTGATGGCAATCGGCGACTTGCCGGCGATTTCACGGGCAATGCCCATCACGCCTTCAAGCAGGCTGGCGGTGTCGCTGTAGACGCGATTGACCAGACCGATGCTGCGCGCTTCATCGGCGCCAAAGGTGCGACCAGTGTAAGCCAGTTCACGCAGCATGCCGTCACCGATGATCCGCGGCAAGCGTTGCAAAGTGCCCACATCGGCCGCCATGCCGATATCGATTTCCTTGATGGAAAATTGTGCGTCCTGGGCCGCGTAACGCATGTCGCACGCCGAAATCAGGTCGATGGCGCCGCCCAGGCAATACCCCTGGATCGCCGCCAGCACCGGTTTGCGACAGTTGTCGACGGCATTGAAGGACGCTTGCAGCGCGAGGATCTTGCGACGCAGCAGGCGCGCGTTGCGGCCCACGTCCTTGCCCAGTTCGTTGGCCACACCGGCCAGCATCATCAGGTCGATGCCGGAAGAAAAATGCTTGCCGGCGCCACTGAGCACCACCACCCGGACTTCGTCTGTATCGTCGACCCACTGGAAAATCTCGATGATCTCGTTCCAGAACGCGGCGTTCATCGAATTGATTTTTTCCGGACGGTTGATCTGCACATGGGCGATGTTATCGGCCAGTTCGACGCTGAAGGCGGTGTATTGAGACATGGCAGTGATCCTTTACCCGGCAGAGAATGAGGCCCGAACTATAACAAGGCATCCGTGCAGGCAGTAAGGCAGCGGTTCGGCCAAATGCGGGACTGGTCTGAGTTCCATGGTGTCCGTGCCGGCCCTATCGCGAGCAGGCTCGCTCCCACATTGGATCTGCGGCGTTCACACATCCCCTGTGGGAGCGAGCCTGCTCGCGATTGGCCGCACCACCGAAATTATTGCGAAGCCGGCTTAGCGCATGAGCGAAATTGTCACTACGCTTGCGCCTGACTTTCCAAGGAGGAACCTACCCATGCCAATTTCTTCACGCGCGGCCTTACTGGTCATCGACGTCCAGAACGACTTCATTCCCGGCGGTCAACTACCGGTGCCGGAAGGTGACCTGATTGTGCCCCTGATCAACCGTCTCGGCCGTCAATTCAAGCAGGTCATCATTGCTCAGGACTGGCACCCACCGGGCCATGCCTCGTTCGCGTCCAGCCATCCGGGGCGCAAGCCTTACGATGTGATTCAGTTGCCTTACGGCGAGCAGACACTCTGGCCTGAGCATTGCGTGCGAGCCACGCCCGGCGCCGAATTCCATGTGGAACTGGACCTGCCCCACGCCCAATTGATCATCCGCAAGGGTTGCAACCCGGACATCGACAGCTATTCGGCGTTTCTGGAGGCGGATCGAACCACGACCACCGGCCTGGCCGGGTATCTGAAAGAGCGCGGCATCGACACGGTTTACATGGTCGGGCTGGCACTGGATTTCTGCGTGATGTTCTCCGCGCTGGATGCGCGGGCGGCGGGGTTCAATGCGTTTGTGGTGCTGGATGCTTGTCGGGCGATTGATCTGGAAGGCTCGCTGGCGGCGGCGATTGAGCGGATGCAGGTGGCGGGGGTCGGGTTGATTGAGTCAACCGAATTACTCGACTGAACACTCAAAAAACTGTGGCTGGTGATGCCTTGTGGCGAGGGGGCTTGCCCCCGTTGCCCCCCCTGCATGGCGACTTATACCGCTCCTACATTTGGATCGAGTAAAACCCGCAAAGGAGTGACTCCAGGACAGGCGTTAAACCGATGTCGGCAACCAAAGTCGGAACCGCGCCCCACCCTGGGGCGACGCTTGCGCGGTGAGCGTTCCACCCTGCGCTTCCAGCGCCCGGCGGCTGATCGCCAAACCCAGCCCAAACCCGCCAGTGGCTCGATCCCGACTGCGATCCAGCCGATAGAACGGCTCGAAAATCCGCTCGCGCTCTTCTTCCGGAATGCCGATGCCGTCGTCGTCCACCCAGATCTCACACCCCTTGGGGCACACCTGCACACCGATCTGAATCCGTTTTTCGCAATAGCGCATGGCGTTGCGCAGCAGGTTCTGGATCGCCCGGGCGGTCAATCGCGGGTCCAGCGAGAAGCGTTCGAGCTGGCCATGAAGCAGCACATCGATGACGATTTGCGGTGAGTCGAGCTCTTCATCGACGCTGCCCAGAATGCTGTCGATGAATTCATCCAGCGACACCTCGACCTGCTCCGGCAAGCTCGCCGGGTTTTGCAATCGGCTGTAAGACAGCAGTTCCAGCACCAACTCATCCAGTTCGCGAATGTGTGCGACCAGACCTTGCAGACGTTCGCGGCTGGTGGCTGGCAAGTCGTCGGACAGCGCCAGGGCCAGGCCGAAATCCAGCCGCGTCAACGGCGTGCGCAGTTCGTGGGACACCGCATTGAGCAGATCGCGCTGCTGGTTGAGCAGGTTTTCGATATCGCCGGCCATGGTGTCGAAGACGTTGGCCAGGCTGCCGATGTTGGAACTCGGGGAAATCTGCGTGCGCTCACTCAAGTGGCCCTTGCCGAAGCGTTCGGCGGTGCCTTTGAGGCGCTCCAGGTCGCGCCAGTGCGGGCGCAGCCACAGCAACAGACAGGCCAGCATGGTCGCGCCGATCAGCACGTTGATGCTCCAGTACAACCAACTGACGTCCGTCGGGTCCGGCGGTACGACCATTTCCACCACCATCCGCTCGTTCAATGGCGCCACAGCCAGGGTGCGCCAGCCCCAGTCGCCGATGCGCACAATATTCTCACCGCGCTGCAAGCGTTCACGTTCGTCCGGAGTGAATTCGGCGTCGTCGTTGCGGGCCAGCACGATGTGCAGCGGCTGGAACTCCTTGTCCATCTCCGCCGTCAGCGCTGGCCACTGTTCGACAGGCACCGCGCGAAACTGCTTGACGATCAGCGTTTGCAAACCTCGGGAGTAATCGAGGTTGTAGGTGACAAAACGCTCATGGAAAACCTGGATCACCAGGTCCGGCACCAGGTAGATCGCCGCGCTGAACGAGACGATGGTCACCAGATAGAGACGAAACAGGATTCTGAACATGGGTTCAGCATTCCCACTCGGAGCGGCTGAACAGATAGCCCTTGCCCCACACGGTCTTGATCTTGCGCGCCTCGCCGGCGTGGTCGTCGAACTTGCGTCGCAGCTTGGAGATGGCTACGTCCACCGAGCGGTCGGTGCCGTTGAATTCGATACCGCGCAAGCGTTGCAGAATCTGGTCGCGGCTCAGCACTTCGCCGGCATGCCGGGCCAGCACCACCAGCAGGTTGTATTCGCCGCTGGACAGCTCGACCAGTTGCTCGCGCCAGGTCACGGTGCGCTCGGACAAGTCGATGCACAGGTTGCCCATGAGGATGCGGTCGTTGGCGGTCAGCGGTTCACTGAGGCTGCTGCGGCGCAGCAAGGTCCGCACCCGTGCCAGCAACACCCGTGGTTCGCAGGGTTTGGTGACATAGTCGTCGGCGCCCATTTCCAGGCCTAGCACCTGATCGTGGCTATCGTCGCGGGCGGTGAGCATCAGGATCGGCAAGGTCGCCGAATCGGCCCGCAACAAGCGGCAGACTTGCAAGCCGTCGAGCCCCGGCAGCATCAGATCGAGGATCACCAGGTCCGGCGGATTGATCCGCGCCCGTTCGCGCACGTGATCGCCACGGCTGATCACGTTGACCGAATAGCCATTGCGTTCCAGGTAGCTGGAAATCAGTTCGGAAAGCGCGGTGTCGTCTTCGACCAGGAGAATGTTGGGCATGGGTGTTTCCAGACGGTGGCGCCGGATAGACCGTCATCGCGAGCAGGCTCGCTCCCACAAGGGATTTCATGTGGACACAAATTCTGTGAACACTACCGGACCACTGTGGGAGCGAGCCTGCTCGCGATAGCGATTTACCAGGCGCAAAGGAATCAAGCCGCCAAGGATATACGCCCTCACACGCCCATGAGCAAAACCCTTACACAATTTCACACAGCGCCTACAAAGCTTCACCGCTACCCTCGCCGGCCCCCCGTAGGATAAGAGCGGTCATTATTGGGGTATTTCCATGTCAAAGAATCTGCTTGCCCGGCTCAGCCTGATTGCACTGGCGCTGACGCTGAGCGCTTGTGACCAGCCCTCGATCGCCGAAGAACAGGCCCCGCTTGCCACAGTGCGCATCGAAACCATCGAAGCCAGCCCCTTGTCGATCAGCAGCGAATTGAGCGGTCGAATTGCCGCCCCGCGCATCGCCGAAATCCGCGCCCGTGTCGCCGGCGTGGTGTTGCAACGTTCCTTTCGCGAAGGCAGCGACGTAAAAAAAGGCGACGTTCTATTCCGTATCGACCCGGCACCGTTCAAGGCCGACCTGGACAGCGCCGAAGCCGCGCTACGCAAGGCCGAGGCCAATGCGTTCCAGGCCAGATTGCAAGAGCAGCGCTACGCCCAGTTGATCGAAGGCAACGCCATCAGCGCTCAGGACTACGACAACGCCCGAGCCAATGCCCGCCAGACCGCCGCCGATGTCGCCGCCAACAAAGCCGCCGTGGAACGGGCGAAGCTGAACCTGGGTTACGCCACCGTCACGGCGCCGATTTCCGGGCGCATCGGCCGAGCGCTGGTGACCGAAGGCGCGCTGGTCGGGCAGAACGAAACCACGCCACTGGCACTGATTCAACAATTGAACCCGATCCACGCCGACCTGACGCAATCGACCCGTGAACTCAACGACCTGCGCCGCGCGTTCCGCTCCGGCCAGTTAAAGGAAGTGGGCCAAGGTCAGGCCAAAGCCACGCTGATCCAGGACGACGGCAGCCTCTATCCATTGCCGGGCAAGTTGTTGTTCACCGACATCACTGTCGACCCGGGCACCGGTCAGATCATTCTGCGCAGCGAATTCCCCAACCCCGACCTCGACCTACTGCCAGGCAGCTTCGTTCGCGTGCGTCTGGAGCAAGCATTCAATCAGCAAGGCATCAGCGTGCCGCAACGGGCCATCCAGCGTGACAGCGCCGGCGTTGCCCAAGTGCTGTTGCTCGACGCCGCACAGCGGATCGCCCAGCAACCGGTAGAACTGGGCGCGGTGCAGAACGATCGCTGGATCGTCACCGGCGGTCTCAAACCCGGCGACCGCATCGTCACTGAAGGCCTGCAACATGCGCGCCCCGGTGAAAAAGTCCAGATCGACGACACCCCTCTTCCACTTGCCCAGGTTTCTGGTCAGTAAGCAGGACGCTTTTTTATGCCGCAGTTCTTTATCGACCGCCCGGTGTTCGCCTGGGTGATCGCCTTGTTTATCCTGCTGGCCGGCGCGCTGGCTATTGGCCAATTGCCGGTGGCGCAGTACCCGAACGTCGCGCCACCGAAAGTCGAAATCAATGCCACCTACCCGGGCGCTTCGGCGCAGACCGTGGACGAAAGCGTGGTCAGCCTGATCGAGGAAGAACTCAACGGCGCCGACCACCTGCTGTATTTCGAATCCCAGAGCAGCCTCGGCAGCGCCACCATCACCGCGACGTTCCAGCCGGGAACCAATCCGGAGATGGCGCAGGTCGATGTGCAAAACCGCCTCAAAGCGGTCGAGTCACGTTTACCGCAAGCCGTCACCCAGCAGGGCTTGCAGGTGGAGAAAGTCTCCGCCGGTTTCCTGTTGCTGATCACCCTCACTTCCAGCGACGGCAAGCTCGACGATGTAGCGCTCAGCGATTATCTGGCGCGCAACGTGATGAACGAGATCAAGCGCCTGGACGGCGTTGGCAAGGCCCAGTTGTACGGTGCCGAACGGGCGATGCGGATCTGGATCGATCCGCAGAAGCTGATCGGCTTCAACCTGACCCCGGCTGACGTCAACGCCGCCATCGTTGCGCAAAATGCTCAGGTTTCCGCCGGCAGCATCGGCGACTTGCCGACCCGCACCGCGCAGGAAATCACCGCGACCATTCTGGTCAAAGGCCAGTTGTCGACACCTGAAGAGTTCGCCGACATCGTGCTCAAGGCCAATCCTGACGGCTCCACCGTGCGCATCGGCGATGTGGCGCGGGTCGAGATCGGCAGTCAGGAATACCAGTTCTCCACGCGGCTGAACGGCAAACCGTCAACCGCCGTCAGCGTGCAACTGTCGCCGGGCGCCAATGCCCTGAGCACTGCAACGCTGGTGCGGGCGAAGATGGATGAGCTGGCGCGCTACTTCCCGGCCGGCGTCGAATACAAGATCCCGTATGACACCTCGCCCTTCGTCAAAGTCTCGATCACCAAAGTGGTCTATACCCTCGGCGAGGCAATGGTGCTGGTGTTTGCGGTGATGTTCCTGTTCCTGCAAAACATCCGCTACACGCTGATTCCGACGCTGGTGGTGCCGGTGGCGCTCATGGGGACTTTCGCGACCATGCTCGCGCTGGGCTTCTCGATCAACGTGCTGACCATGTTCGGCATGGTGCTGGCCATCGGCATTCTGGTGGATGACGCGATTGTGGTGGTGGAGAACGTCGAACGGATCATGGCCACCGAAGGCCTGTCGCCCAAGGACGCGACGCGCAAGGCGATGAAGCAGATCACCGGCGCGATCATCGGCATCACCCTGGTGCTGGTGGCGGTGTTCATTCCGATGGCGTTCATGCAGGGCTCGGTCGGGGTGATTTACCAACAGTTCTCGCTGTCGATGGCCACGTCGATCCTGTTCTCGGCGTTCCTCGCCCTGACCTTGACCCCGGCACTGTGCGCAACGCTGCTCAAACCGATTGCCAAGGGCGAGCATCACGCCAAGGGCGGCTTCTTCGGCTGGTTCAACCGGCGCTTTGAACAACTGACCGAGCGTTATCAGGGCTGGGTCGCCTATGCGTTGAAGCGTACCGGTCGTTACCTGTTGATCTACGGCGTGCTGCTGGTCGGTCTGGGCTTGTGTTTCAGTCGCCTGCCCTCTTCGTTCCTGCCGGTGGAAGACCAGGGTTACACCATCACCGACATTCAACTGCCACCGGGCGCGAGCAAGAACCGCACAATTAATGTGGTGGAGCAGATCGAAGCCCACAATGCCACCGAGCCGGGCGTCGGCGACAGCACGGTGATTCTCGGTTTCAGCTTCTCCGGCAGCGGGCAGAACGCCGCGTTGGCGTTCACCACGCTCAAGGATTGGTCAGATCGGGGCAGCGACGACTCGGCGAGTTCGATTGCCGACCGGGCCAACATGGCTCTAAGCCAGATCAAGGACGCCGTGGCCTTTGCAGTGCTGCCACCGCCGGTCGATGGCCTTGGCACGTCCAGCGGTTTCGAGTTCCGCTTGCAAGACCGTGGTGGCCTCGGCCATGCCACGCTGATGCAGGCGCGCAGCCAGTTGTTGGCCGCCGCCGAGAAGAGCCCGATCTTGATGAACGTGCGCGAAAGCGCCCTGGCCGAAGCGCCACAGGTGCAACTGGAAGTCGACCGCAAGCAAGCCAACGCGTTGGGCATTTCCTTTGCCGACATCGGCAACGTGCTGTCCACCGCCGTGGGTTCGGCCTACATCAACGACTTCCCCAACCAGGGGCGGATGCAACGGGTGGTGGTCCAGGCCGAAGGCGATCAACGCAGTCAGGTGGCCGATCTACTGAAGATTCATGTGCGCAATAACGCTGAGAAAATGGTGCCGTTGTCGGCCTTCGTCCGGGCCAACTGGACCCAGGGCCCAGCGCAGTTGACTCGTTACAACGGCTACCCGGCCATCAGCATTTCCGGTGAACCGGCACCCGGTTACAGCACCGGCGAAGCCATGGCGGAAATCGAACGGCTGGTGGCGCAAGGCCCGGCGGGGTTGGGTCAGGAATGGACCGGGTTGTCGTTGCAGGAACGCTTGTCCGGCAGCCAGGCACCGGTTCTGCTCGGGCTGTCGCTGCTGATCGTGTTCCTGTGCCTGGCGGCGCTGTACGAGAGTTGGTCGATTCCGACGTCGGTGCTGCTGGTGGTGCCGCTGGGGGTACTCGGTGCCGTGTTGGCCGTGACCCTGCGCGGGATGCCCAACGATGTGTTCTTCAAGGTCGGGCTGATCACCATCATCGGCCTGTCGGCGAAGAACGCGATCCTGATCATCGAGTTCGCCAAAAGCCTGTACGACGAAGGCCACGACCTGATCGACGCCACCCTGCAAGCTGCGCGCCTGCGGTTGCGGCCGATTGTCATGACGTCGCTGGCGTTCATTCTTGGCGTGGTGCCGCTGGCCATTGCCACCGGGGCCAGTTCGGCGAGCCAGCAAGCCATCGGTACCGGGGTGATCGGCGGGATGATCACCGCAACCCTGGCGGTGGTGTTTGTGCCGGTGTTTTTTGTGGTGGTAATGAAGCTGGTGCGCAAACGCCATAAAAACACCTGACCAAACACTCATCAACTGTGGGAGCGGTCTTGCTCGCGAGGGCGGCGTGTCAATCAATGTCAATGTTGAATGTGACGGCCCTTTCGCGAGCAAGCCCACTCCCACATTCGATCTCATTGGATTCAGCTTTGTGGTCACAACAGTCTGCGCTGGGCTATGGTGTTTGCAAAGCCCAGACGCATCGAGCCTCCATGCCCCTACTCGCCCGCACCCACCCTCGCCTGTCCGCCGCTGCCACGTTCGGTATCGCGGTGGGCATTCTGGCGCCAGCCGATTCGATCCTCGGCAAAATCCTCATCGGCTGGAACGCCGGGGTCTGGACGTATCTGGTGCTGATCGTCTGGCTGACGATGCGCTCCAAAGCCGATGACGTGAAACGCATTGCCGAAGTCGAGGACGAGAACGCCGGGCTGGTGCTGTTCACCGTGAGCATGGCTGCACTGGCCAGCCTCGCCGCCATCACCCTCCAACTGGCGGACAGCAAGGATCTGGACACTTATCACCGGCTGTTGCACTACGGCTTCACCGGGTTGACGGTGATCGGCTCATGGTTGCTGATCGGGGTGATTTTCAGCCTGCATTACGCGCGGCTGTTCTACACCTGGGAAGGCAAGGAGCCTGCACTGCGGTTTGCCGAGGGGCAGTTGAAGCCCGATTATTGGGATTTTTTGTACTTCTCGTTCACCATCGGCGTGGCCGTGCAAACGGCGGACGTAGGTGTGGCCACCCGCGACTTGCGCAAAATCGTGCTGGCGCAGTCGTTGATCGGTTTCCTGTTCAACACGGCGATTCTCGGGTTTTCGATCAATATCGCGGCGGGCCTGTTTGGCTGATGGCTGCCACTGGCGTGATCTCGACTCAATCAGAAAGCAAAAAAAATGCCCCACTATTGTCGGGGGCATTTTTTAGGTCATTTCATAGAAACAACGTTCATCAGAAGAAATAGCTCACTCTCAAACTACCGCTCCACTCCTGGCTGACAGTGGTGCCTTTACTGCCACCGACCTGGCCGGATACTTGCCAGTTGCGTTGAGCCGGTGTCCATTTCAAACCCGCTCCATACTCGATCGAACTACTGGCGCGGTGATCATCAAAGCGGTCGTCATTGATTTTCACCTCATTGGTGTTCACAAACTCATGATTAACCGCCGACGACAGACTGGGTTCCAGCAGGCTGCCATTGTCGAGGGTTATGACACGCCCGCCTCTGACACCCACCTTGCCCTGCAATGAACGCATGGTATCGGCTTTGACTTGCAGGCCATTGTCGAGTCGGTAGCTGTCGCTTTGAGTGGCACCGGCAGCAACCTGGACTTGCGGCTCGACAAAGTAGTTGTCCTCCAGGCGAATATGCTTGCCCACGGCCACCGAACCGCTGGCGCCCAAAGCCTTGTAGTCGCCCTTGGCCCGCGTGCCGTCACTCATGGTGACTTTTGCCTTGTTGTCGAACTGGTTGATCTTGGCCATGACGTTGACGAACACACCACTTTCAACATCGAAGGTACTGCCGTAAACACCGGCATTCAGGCTGTCGACGGTGGCGCTGGATCCGTATTTGAGATCCATGTAGGTACGACTGCTCCCGACAAACCCGCCCAACACCCACGAGCGACCGCCAAGCTCGACCAATGTATCGGCACCGCCGGTGATACCGGTCTGGTTTTGGGTATAGCCATCGCCATAGGCGTTATCGACATTGGTTTGATTGCCGTAAGTACGAACCCAGACATTGTTGCTCAGCGCAGTGGTGTTGCTGTCGCTGGCCGCGCGAAGCGATGCATCAGGCCGGGCGCTGAGCCCTCGATCACTGATCTGATCATTGAGCATGGCCATTTCGGCATTCGACACACTACGCGCACTGCCCGCCAGAGCCAGTGCCGTATTACTTGAAGTGCTCACCGTTTCCTTGTCCGGACTCAGGTACAGCCCCTGACCGTCCTTTGCCAGCCGGTATACAAATGTACCCGCGTCCACGGTTTCACGCGTGCCCAGCGAAAAACTCGCATCGCCGGCGGCGATATTGCCGATTTTCACCGGTTCGGCAGTGGCCGGGGTGGTGCCAGTCGCAGAAATCTGCAATTGATGTTGCCCGCTCGCGTTGCCCGTCACGTTCAGGAAGTCGGTGTTGCCGTTGCCCAAATCGGTGCCCATCACAAAGGTGCCGCTGCCGGAAAGGTCGCCTACGTTCAGTTGCTGGAACTGCTCGTTCGTGCCCATGCGCACCACGCCGTTATTCAGCACCAGACGTTGCACAGTGCTCTCGCCGGTCAACACCCATTGTGCGGCGTTGTTGATATTCAAGTGGGTGGAGTTGTTGATTTGCCCCGTCAGCACCGAGGCATTGTCCAGCACTACGCTGCCATTGGCGTCTGTGAGTACGTCGCCGGTCAAGGTGCTACCGTTGTTCAACGACAAGCTGAAGACGTTGTCGAGGTTGCCGTCGATCACCGATCCATTGTCGAGGCTGACCGTGGCTCCAGTGCCAGCTACCGCTTGCACGTTGCCGTTCAAGGTGCTGCGTGTATCGAGCCGGGTCTGAGTGACGTTCTGCAAATTACCGTCAAGGGAAGCCCCATTTTGCATCAGCAGCGCAACCGTGCTGCCGGTATCGGCAACGACGTTGCCGCTCAACGCACTGGCATCTACTTTAAGGTTGGCCGTGGAGCGGTTGCTCGCCTGTAACAACGTACCGTTGCCGGCAATCAACTCGCTACCGCCGAGCACTTCGATATTCGCGACGGTTCCGGCACTGCCGGATGAACCCAATACGATCGCCGAGCCAGTCTCCCCCGTCACGCGGGTACTGTTCAGCGTGACGGTGCTGGCGTTGACACCGGTATTGTCAGTGATGATTTGCAGGCCATCCAGCCCGCCAGAAATGGTGCTGCCCGTCGCAGAGAGTGTTGCGCCGCCCAGTTGGACGCCGTAGCTGGTTGCACGGGTGCCACGAACAGTTGAGTTTTCGAGGTTCAACACCGCAAAACCCACGGCATTCGCGCCCCCAGCAGCGCCGGTGATTACACTATTGCCCGTAACCGTCGCGCTGGACGATGTCGGAGTATTGATGTTACGTCCCAGAAGAAGTCCAAAACTGTTGGTACTGGTGATGGTGCTGTTATCGATAGTGGCAGAGCTGTCACTAAGCGCAATGGCTCCTCTGCCCGATGCGCTGTTCACTGTCGCACCTGTCAGTGCGAGCCTGGAACCCTCACGGCCCTCGATCCGCGCACTTTGACCACCGTCGAAAATGACAGTGGCATTTTGCGAACTGATCGACAGAGCGCTGGCACCGTTGATCGTTAGTGTCCCACCTTGGGATACCACCCATGCCTCTGGCGCAGGTGGATTGGTAATAGTCGCGCTTTCACCAGGAAGAAGTGTTCTGGCGTGAGCCGCGGGTGTGCCGAGGACAATTGCGGTAAACAAGCATCCTGTAGTTTTGCAATGTTTGAAACTTGATGGTAGGGGCATGAGAACTCCGCACTGCAAACAAATCCGAAAGCGATTTTTCTGACGTAACGAAAAATCGCCCCAAAAAACGTCTGACAGACTAATCAGCAATCTGAAAGTTAGATGTAGGAATATTCCTCGGCCCAGTAGGAATTATCTGCAAATCGATGGGATTTATGGCTTGCTACTTCACAGAAAAATATCGATATCGCGAGAGAAATTAATCTCCCTCGCGATAGACCTCTTTCAATATCTAATTATCAAGGCGTGGCTGGAGGAACAGCCAACCGGTCACAGTACTCACCACTGGAAGTAATCGTGTCCAGCGGCTTGATGATCGGCACCGAAGTTTGCAAACCGCCGATATCGGCTGTGTACCAATACTTGCCAAATGCCCTTGTACCCAGACGCGGCTGAGCTGCCTTGAATACGGCTGCACTGGCAACACTTGCAACGTCAACAGTCCCGGCGGCCTGGATGGTATAAGGTTGGGAATCCTCTGTGTCGGAAATCAAATTATTACCAGCAGCATCACTGTAGGCTGCAAAATGCACCGTAATGATTTTCCCTTGCGGCAGATTGACCGGATCCTTGGGGATGGTCACCGCAAGTCGCCAGTTGGTAGTGGCATTGTTCATTGCATAACAATCGATTTGATTCTTGACCGCAGGGTTGCGGATCCTGATGGTCGGCGGCAACAAATCAATTTTCTTGCCATTGACCTTCACGGTCTCGGGCAAGGACTTGATTACGTTCTTGTCAACGCCCGTTTTCTGAATCGTCCAATAGGCTGGAACCGTGGGAGTGGGCAGTCTGGATATAATGTCAGCGCTGATGGGAACACTGAACTCTACCGCGTCAACAAAAGGTGAAAATTCACCCACAAGTTGATTATTCAAATAGCACTTGGCTGTTTCCGCTGACGTAATAGCTGGATCCGTAAGTTTTAGAGTTACTTTGAATTCGCCCGATTGGTCACGATCGCCGGGGAGTAGTTCGTTTGGCGTTTTGGAAGCTCCGGTGACGACGGGCAACACGGCGTCGGGGTTCGTCAAGTCAGGTAAAGCCGGATTGACTCCCCCTGCGTGATCAAATGCCAGCCAGATGTAGGTATCTGGCGAAGAAAACATTTCCCCTCCCCGGGTGAGTTCGAACCAGAGTTTGATTTTTTTGGTCTCGGTCGACGAATCAAAGATTTTTTCAAGTTTATCTTTGTAAGTGAGCTGAAAACTCAAATCCACACTTGCAAGTGGTTGAGTACCAAAGCCCACGAAATTCGTCACATCATTCGGATCCTCGGCATAGACAGTAATCTGATCGCCCGGCTCCGCATTATCAATGGACGCGCGCTCGACAATCGCAAACACATCGTTGGCCACCATGTCGTCCAGATAGATCGGCGTGGTTCGATTCGGATCGGTTTTCGGAACCAAAGGTCCTTTGTTCAGTTTAGGATCCAACGCCAGCCCGAGAGTTAATACGGCAGCTGGAACGGAATTTTCACTAAAGTTCCCAGGCAGGTCTGTCCAATTATAAGAGATCGTGACCCGCCCATTCGGGAGATCGCGCAATACAGTGTTGGGTACCGTGAATTCGCCAGCAGCGTTAACGGTACCGTTGAACACCTCTAGCTTCACACTGCCCGACGTCAGAAAAACACGAAGTTCATCATCAAGACGACGCAATGGATAACCGACAAACACAGTGAATTTTAAATCCGCGTTCGCAGGATCTTTTATCCAGTTTTCGTTGACAAGCCTTTGAGCATCCACCGGGGCATTGACAAAGGTGGGAGCAGGCGTCGGTGGATTCTTTTTGCGTGTCGGATACTTGACCTCAAACGGCGCAGTACGGTCGATGTTGAACGTTACAATGTTCGAAGGGTCGTCGTTACCGGCACTACCTTTGTAAACGACCAACTGCACCTGATAGCCCGTGGGGGTAGCCGGCTGGGATAGCTCTTTGAATTCATCTGTCGGAACCTTAATCTCCATCGCAACCGGATCACGGCCAGCGATCGGCCCAAGCGGAATGAAACCTTTCAGCAGCGCCATGGCGTCGCCTGTTTTTGCAAAGTAAACATCCACTTCATCGAGATCATCCTCCTCGGTGAAACGAGCCAACTTGAAAGTCATCTCTCCCGAATCCAGAACACTGATCGCTATAGACTCATCAGCCAGCTTGTCGACGCTAACGGATGTCGCCTGTATACCAATCTATTCCTCACCGATCCTCGGAGGGTTGGCCCTTACTTTCCGTGGTAACTTCTCTTGTGCTGTCATTTCCCTATCTCCTTCATTAAGCCCGGACGGGCCACTTTCACCAGGTATTACCCTGTCAATTTTCACCAAGCCTTTTTTTGATTCTGCAATAAGTCGCTTCGACCTGAACAACTTACATGTAACAACTGCCGAGTCATTATCAAATAGCGTTCTTATGTGCGGCTCAAACGGTACAACTAACGCATATCCGTTTTTTATATCCTGCTCGGACAACAGCCGATCCCACACGCCATAAGTTTCCGGCACCGGTACACCACTGCCATTCAGACTCGGATACCCCTGCCAATAAACCTTAGCCAAATCCCCGGGCAAGGCGACATTAGTAGAAGCGGGCATTGCAACTGTGGCGCCACTTGTCAATGGCGGCTTCGTGTTGTTATTCAGATACCCCCAAGGTGTGGCGTGAGGGAACATCGGCTCTTCCAAAGTTAAAAGCGGTGTGTGATCTATAGTGAGTTGTCTTTCGGGCGAGGGGTCATCATTACCACCCGAACCTTTCCAGACTTTGTAATACACCCACGCAATGCCATCGGCTGCCAAGTGTTGTGACGTCAAATCGAAATATAAAAAAGAAACGCTCAGTGGTTTTGGATAAAAGACTGTGTAGAGCCTGTTTACCACACCGTTCTGACGCAACATCACCCAGAGTTCATCGTCGTCTTCTGGTTCGCTCCAGTAAGGAATGACGATACGAGTACCGTTACGCAGAATCTCGCGAGAGATATGTCCTTCCAGGTCGGTATCGTCAACGCCCTCCACGGAAAGCGGCTTCGCCAGTGGACCGTTGGCAATGTCGCGGTATTGTTTCAACGGCATCGGGGTCATAGTTTTCTCACCGATTGATGTGGATTGCTCGGGTATTGGCTTCGTTGTTTTTTGTTGCTTGGCGGGGAAATTAGACGCTTGTTAGTTAATGTTTCCAACTGTCAGTTCTGACAGGTAGAACTACCGTTTGTCTGTTTTACCCGGTTCCAATCATTGTGTCGGGTTCCATGTCTTGACGATTCGCAGTCATCTGTTGTTATCTGAAACCGGTTTCAGAACCAGACAAACTCAGTTCCAATAACAAGGTCGACACCCACCGTGAACGATTTCTCCGCCGCCCAACGCAGCCGCGTGACCATGCTCGACGTCGCCGAACACGCCGGGGTCTCCAAGGCCAGCGTCTCGCGCTTCATCGGCGATGACCGCGCCCTGCTCTCCGATGCCATTGCCTTGCGCATCGAACAGGCGATTGCCGAACTGGGCTACCGCCCGAACCAGATGGCCCGCGGCCTGAAACGCGGGCGTACCCGCCTGATCGGCATGCTGGTGGCCGATATCCGTAACCCTTATTCGATTGCCGTGATGCACGGGGTGGAAACCGCCTGCCGTCAGCACGGCTACAGCCTGGTGGTGTGCAACACCGATCGCGATGACGAGCAGGAGCGCCAACACCTGGCGTTGCTGCGCTCGTACAACATCGAAGGCTTGATCGTGAACACCCTCGGCCACCATCGGGATGAGCTGCGCGAACTGCATCGCGAAATGCCCATGGTGCTGGTGGATCGCAAGGTCGAGCAGCTCGATAGCGACCTGGTGGGGCTGGATAATCCGGCTGCCGTCGAGATCGCCATTGCCCACCTTGAGGAACGCGGTTATCGCGATGTGCTGTTGGTGACCGAGCCTTATGACGGCACCAGTTCGCGGATCGAGCGGGTCAGCAGTTTCAAGGCTCAGATTGCGCAGCGCCCGGCGCTCTCAGGCGCGGTGGTCGAAACGGGCAGCGACCTGACCGGCTACTTGAAAACTTTTCTGCAAACCTCTGGCCCTGGCCCGAAAGCGCTGTTCTGCGCCAACGGTATCGCTGCGCTGGCCAGCACCCATTCGTTGCGTGAGTTGAAGTGCAATCTGTTCAAGGATGTCGGGCTGATTGCCCTGGATAATCTGGATTGGTACCCGCTGGTGGGCAGCGGGATTACCGCCCTCGCCCAGCCGACGGCGGAGATTGGCGCGAGTGCGTTTGAGTGTTTGCTCAGGCGCTTGCGAGGTGATGACGGGCCGGCGCGGACTTTGGATTTTCCGGCGCGGTTGATTGTTCGGGGGTCGACCCTGGGGAATCTTCGGTGAATGTTCGGGCCTCTTCGCGGGCAAGCCCGCTCCCACAGAGGATCTGTGGCGTTCACATAACCTGTGGGAGCGGGCTTGCCCGCGATGGGGCCCTGAAAATCACCACATAACGCAAACCAAATTTTTTTGACTAAAAATGAAACCGGTTTCAGAGGTGCATAACGATGAACAAACCACCCGTTTCCATCAGCCTGTCCAGCTACGGCGCAGACCTTGTTCGCCAACGCGGCCAAGGCAGTTTCGTCCAGATGCTGGCCACTGCCGGCGCCACACACATTGAATGGCGCGAAGAGCTGCTGACCCTCGAAGTCCCTGCACAATTGGCAGATGCCAGCCAATCCAAGGGCCTCGAAAGCGTGTATTCCTCACCATTGGAGTTGTGGCTGGCCGGGCACTCGACACCCAACCCTGAACTGCTCTGGACCCTGAAGCGCGCCGAGTCATTCGGCGCCCGATGGCTGAAAGTCTCCCTGGGTTATTTCACCGACAACAACGATCTACAGACGCTGGCCCTTCAGCTGAAACAGAGCCCGGTACAGTTGCTGGTGGAAAACGACCAGACCTTGCACGGTGGCCGAATCGAACCCTTCCAGCGCTTCTTCGCCGACGTCGAGCAACACAACCTGCCGATCAAAATGACCTTCGATATCGGCAATTGGCAATGGCAGGACCAGTCGGCCGCCAGCGCCGCGCGGTTGCTCGGTCGGCACGTCGGTTATGTGCACTGCAAAGCGGTGGCGCGCCGGGCCGACGGCAAACGGGTGGCGGTGCCACCGGCCGCCAGCGACCTGCATCTGTGGGGACAACTGTTGCAACACATGCCCCAGTGCGTGATGCGTGCGGCGGAATATCCACTGCAAGGTGACGACCTGGTGCAACTGACCACCGAGCATGTCGCCACCCTCGCCCGCCTCGGTCAATCCTGCCTGGAGCCTGCGCATGTCTGAGATCGATATCCTGTCGTTCGGCGAAACCATGGCGATGTTCGTCGCCGAGCAGCACGGTGAACTGGCCGACGTCGGCCAGTTCCACAAACGCATTGCCGGGGCCGACAGCAACGTCGCCATTGGCTTATCGCGGTTGGGGTTTAACGTCGCCTGGCTGAGCCGGGTTGGCGCGGACTCTCTCGGCAAGTTCGTCATCGATGCGCTGAAAAAAGAAGGCCTTGATTGCAGCCATGTCGACATCGACCCGGCACACCCTACCGGGTTCCAGCTCAAATCCCGCGCCGATGATGGCAGCGATCCGGTTGTCGAATACTTCCGGCGCGGCTCGGCGGCCAGTCATTTGTCGGTGCGGTCGATTGCACCGGAGCTGCTCAAGGCCCGGCACTTGCACGCCACGGGCATTCCCCCGGCGCTGTCTGCATCGGCCCGGGACATGGCCTTCGAACTGATGACCCGCCTGCGCGATGCCGGGCGCAGCGTGTCGTTCGACCCCAACCTGCGTCCGAGTCTGTGGGCCAGCGAGCAACAGATGATCACCGAGGTCAACCGCCTCGCTGCCCTCGCCCATTGGGTGCTGCCGGGTTTGAGTGAAGGGCGTTTGCTCACCGGTTTCGAAGACCCCGCCGACATCGCGGCGTTTTACCTCGACCAGGGCGTTGAAGCCGTAGCGATCAAGCTTGGCCCGCACGGCGCGTATTACCGCACGCATCACGATGAAGGTTTCGTTGCAGGCGTACCCGTGAAAACAGTGGTCGATACGGTCGGTGCCGGTGACGGATTTGCCGTCGGCCTGATCAGCGCCCTGCTGGAAAACTACAGCGTTGCCCACGCCGTGCAGCGTGCCAACTGGATCGGCAGCCGCGCGGTGCAGAGCCGTGGGGATATGGAGGGGTTGCCCGATCGAAGGGAGTTATCCGTTGAATTCGAGGCCGCCATCGCGGGCAAGCCCGCTTCCACAGGGATTCGCGCAAATCCTGTGGGAGCGGGCTTGCCCGCGATGAGGCCCGCATAGTCACTGAAGATTTAAAACCGTTACCTGCTGCGACAAAAACAACAAGCTCAGGAGCACCACTATGAAAACCGCAACACTGGCCACCCGCCGCTGGTGGTACATCATGCCCATCGTGTTCATCACCTACAGCCTGGCGTATCTGGACCGCGCCAACTACGGGTTCGCCGCCGCCTCCGGCATGGCCAAGGACCTGATGATCACCCCAGGCCTGTCCTCCCTGCTCGGCGCGCTGTTCTTCCTTGGCTATTTCTTCTTCCAGATCCCGGGCGCGATCTACGCCCAGAAACACAGCGTGAAGAAGCTGATTTTCGTCAGCCTGATCCTCTGGGGTGGCCTGGCGACCTTGACCGGGATCGTCTCCAACGCCTACTGGCTGATCGTGATTCGCTTCATGCTCGGGGTGGTCGAAGCCGCGGTGATGCCGGCGATGCTGGTGTACCTGTGCCACTGGTTCACCCGTGCCGAACGCTCGCGCGCCAACACCTTCCTGATCCTCGGCAACCCGGTGACCATGCTCTGGATGTCGGTGGTGTCGGGATACCTGATCCAGCATTTCAACTGGCGCTGGATGTTCATCATCGAAGGCTTGCCGGCAGTGTTGTGGGCGTTTATCTGGTGGCGTCTGGCCGATGACCGTCCGGCTCAGGCCAAGTGGCTCGACGACCAGGAGAAGCAGGACCTGGAAAGCGCCCTGGCCGCCGAGCAAGTCGGCATCAAAGCGGTAAAAAACTACGCTGAAGCCTTCCGTTCGCCGAAGGTGATCATCCTCGCCTTGCAGTTCTTCTGCTGGAGCATCGGCGTCTACGGTTTCGTGCTGTGGCTACCGTCGATCCTCAAGGCCGGCGCGCAAATGGACATGATCGAGGCCGGCTGGCTGTCGGCGTTGCCGTACCTGGCGGCGGTGATCGGCATGCTACTGGTGTCCTGGGGCTCGGACAAACTGCAAAAGCGCAAACGCTTTGTCTGGCCACCGCTGCTGATCGCCTCGATTGCGTTCTATGGCTCCTACGCCCTGGGCGCGGAACATTTCTGGTGGTCCTACACCCTGCTGGTGATTGCCGGCGCCTGCATGTATGCCCCGTACGGCCCGTTCTTCGCCATCGTCCCGGAAATCCTCCCGGCCAACGTGGCCGGTGGCGCCATGGCGTTGATCAACAGCATGGGCGCACTCGGTTCGTTTGGCGGCTCTTATCTGGTCGGTTACCTGAACAGCTCAACCGGATCGCCCGGTGCGTCCTATCTGCTGATGAGCGGCGCGTTGCTGCTGTCGGTGGTGCTGACGATTTTCCTCAAGCCCGGCGCCAGTGACCGGGGCGTGGCCAAGGCTGCGACGGCCCGGCCGATGGCGACTCATTCCTGAATGGATGTTGATATGACGACGATGAAAAAACAGGTGGTGCTGTACAAGAAACTCTCGCCACTGCTGATGGCTCGCCTGCATGAGCAGACCGAGGTGACGTTGATCGACAGCCTCGACGCCGAGGGCCTGGCCAAGCTGCGCCACGCCCTGCCCCGCGCCCAAGGGTTGCTCGGCGCCAGCCTGAAACTGGATTCCGGGTTACTGGATCTGGCGCCGAACCTGGAAGCCATTGCCAGCGTGTCCGTCGGCGTCGACAACTACGACATCGGCTACCTGACCGAACGGCGGATTTTGCTCAGCAACACCCCCGACGTGTTGACCGAGACCACCGCCGACACCGGCTTCGCGCTGATCCTGGCCAGCGCCCGGCGCGTGGTGGAACTGGCGAACATGGTTCGCGCCGGCCAGTGGAACCACAACATCGGCCCGGCGCATTTCGGCAGCGATGTGCACGGCAAAACGCTGGGCATCATCGGCATGGGGCGGATTGGCGAGGCGTTGGCGCAACGCGGGCACTTCGGTTTTGGCATGCCGGTTCTGTATCACAGCCATTCGCCGAAACCGGCGGTGGAACAGCGCTTCAATGCGCAATACCGCAGCCTGACCGAGTTGTTGCAGCAGGCCGATTTCATTTGCCTGACCTTGCCGCTGACCGCCGAAACCGAAAAGCTGATCGGCGCCAGGGAGTTCGCCTTGATGCGCCCGCAGAGCATCTTCATCAACATTTCCCGGGGCAAGGTGGTGGACGAAGCGGCGCTGATCGAGGCATTGCAGCAGAACCGGATTCGCGCTGCCGGGCTGGATGTGTTCGAGCGTGAGCCGCTGAACCATGACTCGCCGCTGTTGCAGTTAAGCAACGTGGTGGCGACGCCGCATATCGGTTCGGCGACCCATGAGACACGGGAGGCCATGGCCCGGTGTGCGGTGGATAATCTGTTGGCGGCGTTGGCTGGGGAGCGGCCGATGAATCTGGTGAATGGGCGAGCGTGGAAGGGTTAAGGGATTTGGTGTTTTTCAGATAGCCATCGCGAGCAGGCTCGCTCCCACACTGGATCTGCGGCGCACACCGAATTTGTGCCCAAGGCAGATCCCCTGTGGGAGCGAGCCTGCTCGCGAAGAGGCCAGCCCAAACAACACAAATCCCTCAAGCCCGCCGCACTTGCAACAAATCCACCGCACACAAGGCAATCCGCTGACACGCATCCGCCAGCTTCACCTGATCCACCACCAGCCCAATGCGAATATGCCCCGCCGCACTTGGCCCGAAGGCTTCACCGGCCAGCACCGACACACCATAACCTTCCAGCAAGCGCTCGGCGAAACCTTGGGCACCAAGGCCGGTCTGGCGCACATCGACCATCACGAACATCCCGCCATCGGGCTTGATCGGCCGAATGCCCGGGCAACCGCTCAAGCTCGCGCACACCAGATCACGGCGCTGGCGATACTCCTCGCGCATCAGCGCCACTTCAGGCAAGTCTTTATCGAGCGCCACCTGCGCGGCGTTCTGGACGAAATCCGGAATCCCGAACAGCATGCACAACGACAGATGCATCACGTGGTCGGCCAGCGGTTTGGGGCCGATCATCCAACCCACTCGCCAGCCGGTCATGGCATGGGATTTGGACAGACTATTGACGGTCGCCGTGCGCTCGGCCATGCCGGGCAGGCTGGCCGGGCTGATGTGTTCGCCTTCAAATAACAAATCGCTGTAGACCTCATCGCTGATCAGCCAGAGATCATGCTGCATGCACAACGCAGCCAACGCCTGCCAACTCTTCAACGACAGGCTGGCACCGGAAGGATTGTTCGGACTGTTGAGCAGAATAGCCCGGGTTTTAGGGCTGATCAGTGCCGCGACATCCGCCGGTTCGACCCGAAAGCCATTCTCCGGACGCACGGCCACCGGCACCACGCGAGCCCCGCAGGCGCCGAACACCCCTTCATAAGTGACGTACATCGGCTCGGCGACGATCACTTCATCACCCGGATCGAGCAGGCACTGCGCAACCGAATACACCGCGCACTGCGCACCGGGCAGCACGATCACATGATCGGCATCCACCTCCTGGCCGCTGCGCTGCTGATGACGGCGGGCGATGCTGCTGCGCAGTGTGTGGGAGCCGCGTACATCCGAATAATGGGTGTCGCCGGCCAGCAGGCTGTCGATGGCGGCGTGAATGATTGGCAGCGGGGTGTCGAAATCCGGATCGCCGATCGACAGCAGCAGCACGTCGACGCCCTGCTCTCGCAGCTCCAGCGCTCGATCATGAATCTTCCAGGCTGCCGCTCCGTCACCGGAGATTCGTTGGGTCAAGGCTGAATAGCGCATGTACTTCTCCTAACGCGCGAGGTCCAGTCTCAACCCTATCTCAAATCACGAAACGCGCCACCATTGCGTTCAAATCTACCGCCAGCCGCGACAGTTCGTGGGTGGCGGCGCTGGTCTGATCGGCACCGGCGGCCGACTGGGTGGCCAGGTCACGGATGTTCACCAGGTTGCGGTCGACTTCACGGGACACCTGAGCCTGTTCCTCCGAAGCGCTGGCGATCACCAGGTTGCGTTCGTTGATCAGCTGAATCGATTGAGTGATCTGCTCCAGGGCGACACCTGCGGCGCGGGCCATTTCCAGGGTGCTTTGGGTGCGCTGATTGCTTTGTTGCATCGACGAAACCGCTTCACCGGTACCGTTCTGAATGCCGGCCACCATTTTCTCGATTTCCTGGGTCGATTGCGCGGTGCGATGGGCCAGCGCCCGGACTTCGTCCGCCACCACCGCAAAGCCACGCCCGGCCTCCCCGGCACGGGCGGCCTCAATCGCGGCATTGAGGGCCAGCAGGTTGGTCTGCTCGGCGATGGCGCGGATCACGTCCAGCACTTTGCCGATGTCGCGCCCCTGAGCGGCCAGGCCCTCGATCATCAGCGCAGTGTTTCGCACGTCGTGGGTCATGGTCTGAATGGCGTCGACGGTTTCCACCACCCGGTTACGACCTTCGTGTGCCGCCTGGGTCGACTGGTTCGAGGCTTCTGAAGTCGACACCGCATTGCGCGCCACTTCTTCCACCGCGGCAGTCATTTCGTTGACGGCGGTGGCCGCCTGTTCGATTTCGTTGTTTTGCTGTTGCAGGCCACGGGACGCTTCTTGCGTCACGGTGCTGAGTTCTTCAGCGGCCGCACCCAGTTGCGTCGCGGAGCCGGCGATCTGCTCAATGGTTTTGCGCAGGTTGGTCTGCATGGCGGACAAGGCGCCGAGTAAACGGGCCGGTTCGTCGTTGCCGTCGACCTCAATGACTTTGCTCAGGTTGCCGCCGGCAATGGTTTCGGCTGCGAGCACAGCACGGTTCAGCGGCGTGAGGATGCTGCGGGTCAACAGCCAGGCCAGTAGCACGGTCATCAAGGCCGCAACCACCGAGACCACGATGATGCCGTTGGTGGCAAAGGCATACTGCTCGTTGGCCTCGACGTCGGCCGCCGTCGCGTCAGCCTTGTTGATGGCGATCAGCTTGTTCAACTGCTCGCCCATCTGATCGGTGCCTTCCTTGACCCGGGTATTGATCAGGTTGCGCATTTCCTCCAGTTTGTTCTGCCGCGAAAGATCCGTCATCTCGCGCACGGCTTGCAGGTATTTGTCCAGCGTGACCGAAAATGTCTTGAATAACGCCGCTTCCTCACCGTCAGCCGGCAATGCCGCATAACCGGCCTGCGCTTGCTTGACCTTGTCCACCAGCACCCCGATTCGGGTTTCGGCTTCTTGCAGGCTCGCGGGCTCACGGTTCACCAGAACCCGGAATGAGAGAATGCGCAGACGCAGCACGTTTTCGGTCATGGTGCCCAGGAAGCCGACGCTGGGTAGCTGATTGCTTTGCATGTCCACGGAGGCCTGTCGGATGATCGACATGCGGCTCACCGCAAACACACCCAGCACGATAACGAGCAAGGCAATGAAGGCGAAACCCAGGAAAGCTCGAGGCGCGATGTTCAGATTACGCAGTGACATAGGATGATCTCGGTAATTGAAGCGGCGAGCATCCTTGCCGTGATCACTGTCGGGCGGGCGATGGCGCGTGCCTTTCAGTTTGGCGCCACTGTTGTAATAGGTGT
Organism: Pseudomonas sp. B21-015; assembly: GCF_024749285.1. Classification (NCBI taxonomy): domain Bacteria; kingdom Pseudomonadati; phylum Pseudomonadota; class Gammaproteobacteria; order Pseudomonadales; family Pseudomonadaceae; genus Pseudomonas; species Pseudomonas sp. B21-015. The sequence goes on along the minus strand of NZ_CP087196.1, from coordinate 3,117,421 downwards.
GTGTCCGCCTATTCGTTGTATCGGCCGCAGTTGAGGTTTTTTGCAGAGGGCTGGAGAAATATTTTCCATGGGGAACAGAAGTGTTTCAGCGGTGAAACACATGCCACGCGAGATGCAGCCCTTGTGGGAGCGAGCCTGCTCGCGATGACGGCGGCACATTCAACATCAATATTGGCTGACCCGCCGCTATCGCGAGCAGGCTCGCTCCCACAAGCGCTGCGGTGTTCAATTGCTTCGGGTAGCCACCCGCCAAACCCGTGCGATGTCACTGGCGCGATCACGCAACAAACGCGGTGCCTCGGCGCAGGCCTGCTCCAATGTCATCGGCCCGCTCGCCAATGCAAAGGCCGCATCGATGCCATGCTCGTACAGGGCCTGATACCCCTCGCCCAAGGTGCCGGCGATGACAATGACGGGCACACCGTGCTGGCGTGCAATGCGCGCCACGCCAAACGGCGTTTTGCCGCGCAACGTTTGGGCATCGAAACGACCTTCGCCGGTGATCACCAGGTCGGCGCCTTTGACCGCTTCGGCCAACCCCACCAGTTCGGCGACCACTTCCACACCGGCCTGGAATTGCGCGTCGAGAAACGCCTTCGCCGCAAACCCCAAGCCACCCGCCGCGCCGCTGCCCGGTTCATCGCGCACGTCGTTGCCCAGGGGTTGCGCGCAGAGCTCGGCAAAATGCCCGAGAGCGTGGTCCAGTTGCAGGACTTGCTCGGGCGACGCACCTTTCTGCGGGCCGAAAATCGCGGACGCGCCGTGAGGGCCGCACAACGGATTATCGACGTCGGCGGCGATGTCGAAGCGCACCTTGGCCAGACGCGGGTCGATGTCGCTCGGATCGAGACGGGCCAGTTGCGCCAGGGCCAGACCGCCCGGCGCCAGGGTTTGGCCTTGAGCGTCCAGCAGTTTCACACCCAGGGCCTGCATTGCCCCGGCGCCGCCATCGTTGGTGGCGCTGCCACCAATCGCCAGAATCACCCGTTGCGCCCCTGCATCCAGCGCGGCGCGGATCAATTCACCGGTGCCGAAGGTGCTGCTGGTGCACGCATCGCGCAGGTTAGGCGGGATCAATTGCAGACCACTGGCCTCGGCCATTTCGATGATTGCAGTGTGGCTCTGCGGCAACCAGCCCCAAGCGGCATCGACCGTTGCACCCAATGGCCCGCGAACACGGGTGCGGCGCAGTTCTCCATCGCACGCGGCCAGAATCGACTCGACCGTGCCTTCCCCACCGTCAGCCATCGGGCACTTGAGCAATTGCGCGTCCGGCCAGACTTGCGCCAATCCCAACGCAATGGCCTCGGCCACACCTTGGGCACTCAGGCTGTCCTTGAACGAATCGGGGGCGATGACGATTTTCATGCGAATTCTCCAGTTCCAATGCATCCATGCTGCCAGCCGCCATGAACAATAACGCCGGTCCGTTGCACAAGCGGCCATGAGGATTATTGTTCATTTCCACAAAACCCTGCGGATGCAGCGTCGTTCACAAATCTGTGCACCACCACAAATCATTGTGGGAGCGGCGGTGCGGCGATCCGACTTGCCCGCGATGACGGTGTGTCAGTCACCAAGCATGTTGGACGTGATGGCTTCTTCGCGGGTAAGTCGGATCGCCGCACCGCCGCTCCCACAGGGAATTGTGTGATTCATGGGTTGGCGTCTGCCTGGGGCAGGAGCTGGACGCCGAGGTACAGCGCGAGCATCCCGTCCAGCTTCAGCGGATCAACGCCGCTGAGCTCGGCAATCCGCTCCATGCGATAACGCAAGCTGTTGCGGTGGATGCCCAGGGCATCGGCACAGGCCTGGCTCTGGCCGTCGTGCTCGCACCAACTGCGCAGGGTCGCCAGCAGTTGGCCGTTACCATCCTTGGCGATGACTTTGCGCAGCGGCCGCAGCAGTTCATCCAGCGCATCGTCGTTGCGGTGCCGCCAGAGCATCACTGGCAACCGATAACGGTTCAGGGTCAGCAAACGCGAGTGCGGCAACACATCACGTCCGTAGGCCAGCAAATCACCGACCCGCCGATAGCAGCGGCGCAACCCCGACAATCCATCAGCCTGCCCGCCCACGGCGATGCGTAAAATGTTCCAGCCCAGGCCATCGAGTTTCTCCAGCAGCCGCTCGTTCTCGACCGCAGGCGTGGCCGGTCGGCACCAGAGCAACGAAGATTTGGCCGAGCTCACGCACCAACTGTCCGGGTAGCGCGACATCAACCAGGCGCTGAGCGCTTCGACGGTCTGGCCCGGGCCGTGTTCCAGGCCCAACTCGAACAGGTACGGCACCCGCGTCAACCGCGGTTTGAGCCCCAGTTGCTGCGCTTCGTCCAGCAACCGCGGCGAATCCCCCGCTTCGCTGAGCAGCAGCGCCAGCAGATCGTCGCAACGCTGGCGCCGCCATTGCTGCTCGGCCTGTTGATTGCGTTGGCCCACCAACATCTCGGCAGTCATGCGCACCAGTTCGGCGTAGGTGCGCAATTGCTCGGGTTCGCCGGTGAGACCCAGCACACCAATCAAACGCCGATCGAGTAACAGCGGCAGGTTGATCCCCGGCTGCACGCCTTTGAGGTGAATCGCGGTTTGCGCGTCGATCTCCACCACGCGCCCGTTGGCCAGCACCAGTTGCGCGCCTTCATGGCGGGTGTTGATGCGTTCCGGCTCGCCGCTGCCGAGAATCAGCCCCTGATTGTCCATGACATTGACGTTGTACGGCAGGATGGCCATCGCCCGGTCGACGATGTCCTGGGCCAGGTCGTGATCGAGTTCGAACATAGCGCGGGTCCTTGAAAACGTGATGGAGCGGGTTGTTCACCCGCACAGGCCTTGGTCGCAAACCCTGTGCTCAGGCACAAAGACAACCACCCAAGGGGTGGCCGAGACTCACTGGGCGATCAACGTTACCCTCGCATCGCAAAAAATCATAATAAAGAGAGAGCCCGCCATGTCACAGAGCGCCACAGCTACCCTGGCCAACGCTGACGACAAGAACGCCGTCTACAAACGCATTACCCTGCGTTTGATTCCCTTCATCTTCATCTGCTACCTGTTCAACTACCTCGACCGGGTGAACGTCGGGTTTGCCAAACTGCAGATGCTCGACGCGCTGAAATTCAGCGAAACCGTGTACGGCCTAGGCGCCGGAATCTTCTTCATCGGCTACGTACTGTGCGGCGTACCGAGCAACCTGGCCCTGACCCGATTCGGCCCGCGACGCTGGATCGCGCTGATGATGATCACTTGGGGCATGCTCTCTACTTGCCTGCTGTTCGTCACCACACCCACCGAGTTCTACACCCTGCGCCTTTTCACCGGTGCCGCCGAAGCCGGGTTCTTCCCCGGCGTGGTGCTCTACCTTTCGCAGTGGTTCCCGACGTTCCGCCGTGGCCGCATCATGGCGCTGTTCATGTCGGCGATCCCGGTGTCCGGCCTGCTCGGCAGCCCGTTTTCCGGCTGGATCCTCAACCACTTCGGCGCCGGCCAGGCAGGTTTGGCCGGCTGGCAGTGGATGTTTCTGCTGCAAGGTATTCCGACGGTGATCCTCGGCGCCCTCGCCTACTTCCTGCTCAGCGACAGTTACGCCAACGCCAAGTGGCTGACCCCTTACGAGCGTTCGGTGCTTGAGGCCGATCACGCAGAAGACCTGGCCAGCAAACCGAAAACCACCACCGACTCCCTGCGCGCGGTGTTCAAAAACCCGGCGATCTGGGCCTTCGGCCTGATTTATTTCTGCATCCAGAGCGGCGTCTATGCGATCAACTTCTGGTTGCCGTCGATCATCAAGAACCTGGGTTTCAGCGATAACCTGGTGATTGGTTGGCTCAGCGCGATTCCGTACTTGCTGGCGGCGGTGTTCATGTTGATGGTGGGTCGCTCGGCGGACCTGCGCAAAGAGCGTCGCTGGCATTTGGTGGTGCCGATGCTGATGGGCGCAGTCGGTCTGCTGATCGCGGTGAACTTCGCCGCCAACCCGGCCATCGCCATCCTCGGGCTGACACTCGCCACCATGGGCGCCCTCACCGGTTTGCCGATGTTCTGGCCGGTGCCGACGGCGATGCTCAGCGCCGGTGCGGCTGCCGGTGGGTTGGCGTTGATTAACTCCATGGGGCAGATGGCGGGTTTCCTTAGCCCGTATCTGGTGGGTTGGGTCAAGGACAGCACCGGTTCGACCGATGCGGCGTTGTATCTGCTGGCGGGTGTGATTGTTTGCGGGAGTTTGCTGGCGTTGCGGATGACGCGGACGTTGCGGGTTTAAGGTTCAGCAAAAACAAAAACGGCCCTTTCGGGCCGTTTCTCATTTCGGGCATATGCAAATGCTTTTGTGGCGAGGGAGCTTGCTCCCGCTGGGTTGCGAAGCGACCCCAAAACCATTCAACCCAGATGCATCAGATAAACCGCATTCGCTGGTTTTACGACTGCTGCGCAGCCGAGCGGGAGCAAGCTCCCTCGCCACAGTGGATCGCTCAGTTCTGAGGATCGAGGTTATCCAGCACCCGGTTGACCGCCAACTCGCCGAGCATGACCACCTGCTGAATCCCCAGCATCATGTTGCGATGAGGCATATCCATCAACCCGGCGAACTCACTGAGCATCACGCTCGCTGACGCCAGGGATTCGCAGGCGTTGACCAGCAGGGTTTCGTTATCGACCTTCGCGCCGACATGGTAAATGGTGCTGGGTTTGCGCTTGGTGTCTTGGGGAGTTGGGGGTTTGAGGTAGTGGTCGAGGGCGCGGTCGGCGGCTTCGTGGAGTTTTTTGGAATCGAGGGATTCGTAGGGGGAAACGTCGTCTGTTTCCGGAGGATTTGGCGTTGGTTTGAACATAGATGAAACTCCTAAAGCACTTAAAAGGAGCCATCACTCTCGCTACCAAACGAAGGGTGGTGGCCAGACGCAGGTTGGTAGACCGGGCTCCAGGAAAACGGCGCGCCCGAAGGCGCCCTGCGCATGACCACCATAAAGACGAGACGAAAAATCTCGGCGAAAGGTCGTGCTTTGAAAATAGAGACCCGGGCTACCAAACCCGATCGCTGTTTTTCAGCGACAAGGAAACGATATAGCCCGGGCTCAAGGCGCACTAGCCGGCGGATTCTGGCGCAGTCGTAGGCAACGGCGCAAGAATGCGTAGCCTCTGAGAGCATCCATCGATGCCTTTTAAACATTGCTGTTTATTGCCACCTATCCAGCGTAGGAGCCGATAATTCAGATTGCTCCCGGCCACGGTTCTGGTATTTGATTAGGCCTTTCTGACCGGTAAAAGGATTTCCTCATGAGCTATCGCACGCTGGGTCATTCGGGTTTACAGGTGTCGACCCTCACATTGGGCACCATGATGTTCGGCGAACAGACCAGCACCGAAGACTCCCTGCGAATCATCGACAAGGCCTGGGACCAGGGCATCAACTTCATCGACACCGCGGACGTCTACACCAACGGCCGCTCCGAAGAGATCGTCGGTGAAGCGATCGCCAGCCGCCGCCACGAATGGGTACTCGCCACCAAGGTCGGCTACGGCCCGGTGGACGGCGTGCCGAACCGTAGCGGCCTGAGCCGCAAGCACCTGTTCAACGGCATCGACGCCAGCCTGACGCGGTTGGGCACCGATTATCTGGACATCTATTACCTGCACCGCGAAGACCACGACACGCCGCTGGACGTCACGGTGTCTGCCATCGGCGATTTGATCCGCCAGGGCAAGATCCGCTACTGGGGTTTGTCGAATTACCGTGGCTGGCGTATCGCCGAAGTCATCCGCATCGCCGACAAACTCGGTGTCGACAGGCCTGTCATCAGCCAGCCGCTGTACAACATCGTCAACCGTCAGGCGGAAACCGAGCAGCTCACCGCCGCGCAAAGCTATGGCCTGGGCGTGGTGCCTTACAGTCCGCTGGCGCGCGGTGTGCTCAGCGGCAAGTACGCGCCGGATGTGACACCGGACGCCAACAGCCGCGCCGGTCGCCAGGACAAACGCATTCTGGAAACCGAATGGCGGGTCGAGTCCTTGCGCATTGCCCAACAGATCCAGGAGTACACCCAGGGTCGTGGCGTGGGCATCGTCGAGTTCGCCATTGCCTGGGTGCTGAACAACAGCGCCGTCACCTCGGCCATCGTCGGCCCGCGCACCGAACAACAGTGGGACGCCTACACCAAGGCGCAGGCAGTGAAGATCACGGCTGAGGACGAGGCGTTTATTGATTCGTTGGTGACACCAGGGCATTCGTCGACGCCGGGGTTCAATGACGTCAGCCACTTTGTGTCAGGTCGTAAACCGCGTACGGCTTGAGATTAATCGCGGGCAAGCCCGCTCCCACAGGGTTTTGTGTGGCCCGCCAGATCTACAGTCAATCACGATCAACTGTGGGAGCGGGCTTGCCCGCGATGGCGGTTTTGCATCCACCATTTGCCTGTGCTTCTGCCACACTCGTTGGGTGTTGATCGTTCGGACAATATTCGCTTCGAAAACCACGTATCCTCCGCACCCGTTTCACGTTCAACCTCGCGAGGGCAGTTTGTCTAAAGGCATCGCTCTATCGGTCACAGCCTCGATGCTGTTTGCCGTCATGTATTACTACACTTCGCTGCTTTCACCCTTGAGCGGCGTGGAGATCTTCGGTTGGCGGATGCTGCTGACCGCGCCGTGCATGACTGTGTTCATGGTGGTGTCCGGCGAATGGAAGCGTGTGGTGGAGCTGCTTGGCCGGCTGATCAACACGCCGAAATTGATCATCGGCCTGATCGGCTCTGCAACGCTGCTGGGCCTGCAACTCTGGCTATTCATGTGGGCGCCGCTCAACGGCTATAGCCTTGATGTGTCGCTCGGGTATTTCCTGTTGCCGCTGTCCATGGTCCTGACCGGGCGAATCGCCTATGGCGAACGTCTTTCCTACCTGCAGACAATAGCCGTGTTCTTCGCCAGTCTCGGCGTGCTCAATGAGTTGTATCAGGTCGGCGGTTTTTCCTGGGCGACTTTGCTGGTGGTGGTCGGCTATCCGATCTATTTCATCCTGCGCAAGCACCTTGCAACAGACAACCTCGGCGGGCTCTGGCTGGACATGACCTTGATGCTGCCGGTGGCGCTCTGGTTCGTGCTGGGAGGTGAACAAGGCTTCGGCGTCTTCGACCAACATCCGTGGCTGTCGCTGCTGATTCCGCTGCTCGGCGTGATCAGCGCTTCAGCACTGGTGGTCTACATCATAGCCAGCCGGCTGCTGCCGTTCAGCCTGTTCGGGCTGTTGAGTTACGTCGAACCCGTGCTGTTGCTCGGCGTTGCGTTGCTGTTGGGGGAAAGCATCAAGGCCGGCGAATGGCTGACCTACATTCCGATCTGGCTGGCGGTGGTGGTGTTGGTGTTTGAAGGGTTCAAGCATTTGATGCGTCTTCGACGATAAGCCAAGCGATGACGCCTCCTGTGCGCGGGCTGCGTCAGCCCAAAAAAGCCCGGCCAGCATTGCTGCTGACCGGGCTTTTCTACAGCTGAACCAGCTTAGTCAGTGGAGAGCACACCCCGACGAACCTGGTCACGCTCGATGGATTCGAACAGTGCCTTGAAGTTACCCTCACCAAAGCCATCGTCGCCTTTACGCTGGATGAACTCAAAGAATACCGGCCCCATCAGGGTTTCCGAGAAAATCTGTAGCAGCAGACGCTTGTCGCCCGCCTCGGACGAGCCATCCAGCAAAATGCCCCGCGCTTGCAGTTGATCGACCGGCTCGCCGTGGTTCGGTAAACGGCCTTCGAGCATTTCGTAGTAGGTGTCTGGCGGCGGTGTCATGAAGCGCATGCCGATGCTTTTCAGGTGATCCCAGGTCTTGATCAGGTCGTCGCTGAGGAACGCCACGTGCTGGATGCCCTCGCCGTTGAATTGCATCAGGAACTCTTCGATCTGCCCGGCGCCCTTGGACGATTCTTCGTTCAGCGGGATACGGATCATGCCATCCGGCGCGGTCATGGCCTTGGAGGTCAGGCCGGTGTATTCGCCTTTGATATCGAAGTAGCGGATTTCACGGAAGTTGAACAGTTTCTCGTAGAAGTTGGCCCAGTAGGCCATGCGACCGCGATACACGTTGTGGGTCAGGTGATCGATGATCTTCAGACCGGCCCCGATCGGGTTGCGGTCCACGCCTTCGATGAACACGAAGTCGATGTCGTAGATCGAACTGCCTTCACCAAAACGGTCGATCAGGTACAGCGGCGCGCCGCCGATGCCTTTGATCGCCGGCAGATGCAGCTCCATCGGGCCGGTTTCGATGTGGATCGGCTGGGCGCCGAGTTCCAGGGCTCGCTTGTAGGCCTTTTGCGAATCCTTGACGCGGAACGCCATGCCGCACACCGACGGACCGTGCTCGGCCGCGAAGTACGAGGCCACGCTGTGGGGTTCGTTGTTGAGGATCAGGTTGATCGCGCCCTGGCGATACAGGTGCACGTCTTTGGAGCGGTGGGTCGCGACCTTGGTGAAGCCCATGATCTCGAAGATCGGCTCCAGGGTGTTCGGGGTCGGCGATGCGAATTCGATGAACTCAAAGCCCATCAGGCCCATTGGGTTTTCGTATAAATCTGCCATTTTGGCGCCTCATCATTTTTATCAATTAACGAATGTTAGTTGCTAGCAATGCTGAGACCGGCGGGTGGCGCGCAGGAGATGCCCCGTACGCTGCGGGCGAGGAAGTCACCGTAGATCAATTGAAACCCAAATATCTTCATTGTCGACCCAAGGCTTTTGCGGGCGAGGCTTCTGCTGCCAGAAGACGATTATTCTTATATGCGTAACTGGATTCTACACAGCGTAAATCAGTTTGTCCGCCTTCTTATAAAATCCCCCTTTTCGTGGCTTGCGCAAGCGGTTTGTTGCACAGAAAAATCCCTGCCAGGATCAGCCCGCCCCCCAGGTACATCGCCAGAGTCAGTTGCTCACCCAGCAACAATGCGCCGAGGAGAACGGCCGTCAGCGGGTTCAGGGCGATGAACACGCCCGAACGCGTCGCGCCGATTTTGCGGATACCGTCGTAATAACCAATGTAGGCCAACGCCGAACCCAGCACGCCCAGGTACATCAGGCTCAACCACTGTTGCGTGCCGAGTTCGGTGAGCGCCGCGATGCTCAGCTCACCCCGCACGGCACTGGTCACCCAGAGCATCAGCGTGCCCAGCAAAATCGAATACGTCACCGTCTGCACCGGCCCCAGCGTTTGGTTCAGCTCTTTGGAGAACAGCGAATAAATGCCCCAGCCGAGCACACAGCCGAAGATCAACAGATCGCCGATCCAGGCATCGGCGTTGCCGGCCAAGAGCTGCGGATTGCGGCTGACAATCACCAGGCTGGCACCGGCAATGCAGATCGCGATCCCGGCCACTTTCGCCCCGCTCAGTCGCTCCTTGAACAACAACCACGACGCCAGGCCGATCACTGCCGGGTTCAGCGCCACGATCAAGGACGCCCGTGACGCGTTGATGTAATGCAACCCATAAAAGAAGCACAGGTTGTAGAAAAAGATCCCGAAAAAACCCAGCAGCGCCAATTGCAGCCATTGCCGAGGGCTGGGCCGCACCAAAGGCACCCGCGCCAACAGCACAAATAGCAGCAACGCCATGCTCGCCAGCAAGAACCGCAGGCTCGCCGCCAACAACGGACTGAGGCTGTCGGCCAGAAACCGCCCGGCGACGAACGTCCCGCCCCAGATCATGGTGACCGCCGCCAGTTTTAGATAAACCGATACATCCGAAGGACTCGAAAGGGTCTGTTCACACGTAGTCATAAGTCTCCACCACCAGAAACTGGGCACATGGCGTATCATTTGACTAATGATTGATCATCGTAAAATGAGTAAATACTCATGACCCTGACTCAGCTGGAGATTTTCTCGCTGGTGGCCGAACTGCGCGGCTTCACGGCGGCGGCCCATCGTTTGGGAATCTCTCAATCCGCGGTCTCCCACGCGCTCAAGTCGCTGGAACAGGAGTTGGGCGTCGAACTGCTGCGTCGGCATCAGTCCCAGGTCGAGCTGAGTGACATCGGCCAGCAGCTATTGTTGCGCGCCCGGGCGATGCTCGGGCTGGCCAACACCTTGCGCCAGGAAGCGGCCGATGCCCGTGGAATGAAGCGCGGCACCCTGCGCATCGGCTCGTTCGGCCCCACCTCATCGATCAAACTGCTGCCGAGAATCTTGCAGCATTACCGCGCCGCCCACCCTGGCATCGAGGTTCACATCGACGAAGGTCCGGACCGCCAGGTGATCCAGTGGCTGGAAGAGCGGCGTATCGACATCGGCTTTGTGGTGTTGCCCCAAGAGCGTTTCGACACCGTTGCACTGATCGAGGACCAGATGGTCGCGTTGCTGCCTGCCGGTCATGTGCTGGCCGGTCGCGACAGCTTGAGCCTGAGCGACTTGTGCCACGACCCTTTCGTATTGACCGAAGCCGGGTCTTCGGAACTGGTGTCGCGGTTATTCAATGCGGCGCGGTTGACGCCGAACATTCGCTATCGTTGCTCGCAGTTGCTCAGCACGCTGGACACCGTAGGCCGTGGCGATGCCCTGACCGTCGTCGCCGAAGGGTCATTGCCTGACGACAACGACAGTCGCTACGTGAAAAAACCGCTGTCACCACCGATCAGTCGCCAGGTTGGCCTGGCGGTCCTCGATCAGCGTCAGTCATCACCTGCAACGCTGGCCTTTATCAAACTGGCTTCGAGCCTGAATGATCGCTGAGCGGCATAAGCGGCAACGGAGTGAACTTCCTGCAAGGTTATCTGTTCGGTCGGCCGATGCCCGGCGCAGAATTGATTAGTGCATTAAGTGATCATTAACTAACCACTTTAAGCGCCGAGATCATGATGATGAGCACCAAATTGAATCAAAAGACTACTCTTGTTACATGAAGAAAAGTCAGGATTTACTCTTGGTCGATTAACTACTACAATTTTTCATACCTGTGCAAAATAGGCAGGTGAGCCATTATCACCGAGTCGCTTCAAGGCTCTTGGCTTATAGCTTTGTTTGCGGTTGGTATCAGCCAAACACACTATTGGAGTAAAGATATTGTCCAGACTCGCTGAATTCCGTGCAGCTGAAAAGGCCCTTCAAGAACAGCTCAAGCAGTTGGAATCGCTGAAGAACGATGCCGGGCTCAAGAAAGAAATCGAATTCGAAGAAAAGCTCCAGGGGCTGATGAAAACCTACGGCAAGAGCCTGCGTGACATCATCGCCATCCTCGATCCGAACCCGGCAAAATCCGGCCTGCAGCAGGCAGCAGCACCTAAAACCCGCCGCGCTCGTGTGGTCAAGGTTTATCAGAACCCGCACACCGGTGAACTGATTGAAACCAAGGGCGGCAACCACCGTGGCCTGAAAGCCTGGAAGGAACAATACGGTGCAGCCACCGTTGATTCCTGGCTGCGTGCTTAAGCACTCACGGCAATAACAAAGCCCTGCCAATGCAGGGCTTTTTCATGGGTGGTGTCTAAATGCAACGATAGTCGTCGATCAACTCGTTACATGCCGACCAACTTTTTGCTTAATCCCTTTGGCTATCTAAAAAATGCCGAGCGTGCTGAAATCTGCGGATACGTAAACCTCAAACTAAAGTTTCAAGCTGTTTCGAGCAGCCTCTATGTCGTCCTGACTTGCTTTATAAACCTCAGCCTGCCCCGCGTAGGAAAGAACATAGGCCTTATCGGCGTCCACCGCAGCGACCAATGTTTGAGACAGCACATGTCGACCGTTCTGCGTAATCGTGCAGGTAGTTTCCAGCGCCGATAGCCGGCTCAAGGTAGTCGGGTGAATTTGGGTGCAAACGCTCTGATATCCCCCCTGGAAAAAATCCTTCTGCACCGACTTGCGCATTTCCAGCAACACACCCTCCAGATTCACCTGGTGACCGCTTTCCACTTGAGTCATGGTCAACTCCATCACCATTACCGGTGTACCGTCCTGACCATTTTTTACCGCGCGCTGCCGGGAAACCTGTGGCTTGGCCTCGTCTTGCGGAACGGCCTCGACGGTCCATCCGTTGGGCCAGGTCACGACCGGTGCCTCCGCATGAGCGGCGGTAACACCTGAAAGCAAACACATCAGGACGAACATCGATTGACAGAATCGGATCATTGCAATGAACACTCACGAATTGAGGCGCAAAGTCTGAGCCTCGCCCGGCTGTCAGGCAAGCGTGCGGTTTTGGTTTGGCGATGCCAGAGCCCTTGCGTATCATTGCGTAGCCCCACTTATTTTCCGGAGGGCCCATGAGCCTGCACGAACTCAATACCTTTCCCGGCGTGACCGCCCAACCCGATACCGCCACCCAGAAGTTCGTCTTCAACCACACCATGCTGCGGGTCAAGGACATCACCCAATCCCTGGATTTCTACACTCGCGTCCTGGGTTTTTCGCTGGTGGAAAAACGCGATTTCCCGGAAGCCGAGTTCAGCCTGTACTTCCTGGCGCTGGTCGATAAAAACCAGATCCCGGCCGATGCCGCAGTTCGCACCGAGTGGATGTCATCGATCCCCGGCATTCTCGAACTGACCCACAATCACGGCACCGAGAACGACGCGGATTTCACCTACCACAATGGCAATACCGACCCGCGCGGTTTCGGTCATATCTGCATTTCGGTGCCGGATATTCGCGCCGCGTGCGAACGCTTCGAGGCGCTGGGCTGCGACTTCCAGAAACGCCTGAACGACGGCCGCATGAAGAGCCTGGCCTTTATCAAGGACCCGGATGGTTACTGGGTCGAGATCATTCAGCCGGCCCCGCTGTAAGCCCCACCCAATATCCAATGTGCAAGACATAAAAAACCCCATGATCGCTCATGGGGTTTTGTGTTCTCAGCGTCGGATCATGCCGGTGCCGAAGTGCGGATCAAGTGATCGAATGCGCTCAGGGAGGCCTTGGCGCCCTCGCCCACCGCAATCACGATCTGCTTGTACGGCACGGTGGTCACGTCACCCGCCGCGAACACGCCGGGCATCGACGTTTCACCACGGGCATCGACGATGATCTCGCCGCGCGGCGACAGCTCGATAGTGCCTTTGAGCCAATCGGTGTTAGGCAACAGGCCGATCTGCACGAAGATCCCTTCCAGCTCGACCGTGCGCAACTCGTCCGACTGACGATCCTTGTAACGCAGGCCGTTGACCTTCTGGCCGTCGCCGGTCACTTCAGTGGTTTGCGCACTGGTGATCACCGTAACGTTCGGCAGGCTGTGCAACTTGCGCTGCAACACCGCGTCGGCGCGCAGTTGTACGTCGAACTCCAACAGGGTCACGTGGGACACGATCCCGGCCAGGTCGATGGCCGCTTCGACGCCGGAGTTACCGCCACCAATCACCGCCACACGCTTGCCTTTGAACAGCGGACCGTCACAGTGCGGGCAGTACGCCACGCCCTTGTTGCGGTATTGCTGCTCACCCGGAACGTTCATTTCACGCCACCGGGCGCCAGTCGCGAGGATCACGGTCTTGGCTTTCAAGGAAGCGCCGCTGGCGAAATGGATTTCGTGCAGTTCGCCATTTTTGCCCGGCACCAGCTTGTCGGCGCGTTGCAGGTTCATGATGTCCACGTCGTACTGCTTGACGTGCTCTTCCAGCGCCACGGCCAGTTTCGGCCCTTCGGTTTCCTGCACGGAGATGAAGTTCTCGATGGCCATGGTGTCGAGCACCTGACCACCAAAACGTTCCGCCGCCACACCGGTGCGAATGCCTTTACGAGCAGCGTAGATCGCCGCCGAAGCACCGGCCGGGCCACCGCCGACGACCAGCACGTCAAAGGCTTCCTTGGCGCTGATTTTCTCGGCCTGACGCTCGATGCCGCTGGTGTCGATCTTGGCGAGGATTTCTTCCAGGCCCATGCGGCCCTGACCGAAGTTCACACCGTTCAGGTAAACGCTTGGCACGGCCATGATCTGACGTTCGTCGACTTCAGCCTGGAACAGCGCGCCGTCGATGGCGACGTGACGGATGTTCGGATTCAGCACGGCCATCAGGTTCAACGCCTGGACCACGTCCGGGCAGTTCTGGCAGGACAGCGAGAAATAAGTCTCGAAGTTGAACTCACCTTTGAGCGAGCGGATCTGTTCGATCACTTCGATACTGGCCTTCGATGGATGGCCGCCGACTTGCAGCAGGGCCAGCACCAAGGACGTGAATTCGTGACCCATCGGGATGCCGGCGAAACGCAGGCTGATATCGGCACCCGGGCGGTTGATCGAGAACGATGGTTTACGCGCATCGTCGCCGTTGTCGAGCAAAGTAATCTGGGTGGAAAGACTGGCAACGTCTTTGAGTAACGCGAGCATTTCCTGGGATTTCGCACCGTCGTCGAGGGATGCGACGATCTCGATCGGCTGGGTGACCCGTTCCAGGTACGATTTCAACTGGGCTTTAAGATTGGCGTCCAACATACGGGCGATTTCCTATTCTTTTGATCAGACATAAAAAAACGCCCGAGCGAATCTCGCCCGGGCGTTTTTGAGGGCGGTGCAGCTTACTTAAGAGGTGCGGAGTTCCGCCCTGGTGAAGCGCGTCACAGACTTAGATCTTGCCGACCAGGTCCAGGGACGGAGCCAGAGTGGCCTCGCCTTCTTTCCACTTGGCTGGGCAAACCTGGCCTGGGTGAGCAGCAACGTACTGGGCAGCCTTGATTTTGCGCAGCAGCTCGGAAGCGTCGCGGCCTACACCGCCGTCGTTGAGTTCAACGATTTTGATCTGGCCTTCCGGGTTGATCACGAAGGTGCCACGGTCAGCCAGACCAGCTTCTTCGATCAGCACGTCGAAGTTGCGGGAGATGACATGAGTCGGGTCGCCGATCATGGTGTACTGGATTTTGCCGATGGCTGGCGAAGTGTTGTGCCAGGCAGCGTGGGCAAAGTGGGTATCGGTGGAAACGCTGTAGATTTCGACGCCCAGTTTTTGGAACTCGGCGTAGTTGTCAGCCAGGTCTTCCAGTTCGGTCGGGCAAACGAAGGTGAAGTCAGCCGGGTAGAAGAAAACGACAGACCACTTGCCTTTCAGGTCAGCGTCCGACACTTGTACGAAGTCGCCATTTTTGTAGGCGGTAGCTTTGAACGGTTTAACTTGGCTGTTGATGATAGGCATCGTTGACTCTCCGTCAGGGGTTAAGAAGTTGATGGAGTGAACTTTACCTACTCGACGGACGGATGGCTCATTGGCAAACATGATGCTACTGATTGGTTTTCACTATTAGCAGAGCGTATTAATAGAAGAAAATGTGATCTACGGCATCAACGGCTTTTCAGCGATGCGGGTCATCCCGAGAAACGGGCTGGCTTCAACATAGCGCATGGCGGACTTCATATCCTTCCAGCCCACGTAACTCATCAACGACTTCAAATCCCAACCGCTCTGATGGGCCCAAGTGGCAAAGCCACGACGCAAGGAGTGACTGGTGTAGTGTTCGGCCGCAATGCCGGCGCGCTCCAGTGCCTGACGCAACAACGGGATCACGCTATTGGCGTGCAAGCCCTCCTCGCTCAAATGGCCCCAGCGGTCGATAGCCCGGAACACGGGCCCGCGGACCAACGCTGCTTCAGTAGTCCATTGGATATAGGCCTGCACCGGACACAAGCGCTGCAAGGCCGGCGTCTGGTATGTCTGGCCGAGGTTCTCGCGGTCGCTCTTGCTGCGTGGCAGGTAGAGGGTGATGCCCGAACCGGTGCTGGCCTGCACATGTTCAATCTGCACACGGCACAACTCATCGCTACGGAAACCGCGCCAAAAGCCCAGCAAGATCAGCGCCGTGTCGCGCCTGGCCCTCAATAAACCCGGTTGATCGCCCTGTGCCTTGGCGGTTTGCGCTTCCTGCTCCAGCCAGGCAACCACTTGCTCCAGATGCTGAAGCTGCAACGGCTCGGCCTGTTTTTCCTGGGCCGGGTGCAGTGCGCGAATACCCTTGAACACTTTGCGCACCACAGGCGCCTTGGTGGGGTCGGCAAATCCCTGGCTGTTGTGCCACTGCGCCAGCGCGGACAAGCGCAACTTCAAGGTATTGATCGACAGCACGCCCGCGTGAGCCACGAGATAGCGTGCCACGCTATCGCCGGTCGCCGGCAGGAACCCGCCCCAACTGACTTCGAAGTGTTCGATGGCCGCGCGATAGCTGCGACGGGTGTTGTCGCGAGTGGCGGCTTGCAGGTAGCGATCCAGCTCGGTCATGGCCTCAGTTCTCGAAAACGTACCGCGTGAGTGTTTGAAAACCCGCTGTCAGGTTTATCACGCGGGGTAATACCAGTATATCCCGCATGATGGATCACGATATTTTAAGTTTATTCGTGCCGTGGTACATTGCGCATATTAGTGGTACGTACCACAGTATCAAATCGTAGGAGAACACATGGCACGTGGCGGCGTAAACAAGGCACTGGTGCAGGCGGCACGCTCGGCGATCCTTGCCCGGGGCGAACACCCGAGCATCGACGCGGTACGAATCGAGATGGGCAATACCGGCTCAAAAACCACGATCCATCGTTATATGAAGGAGCTCGATGACGGTGCCGAACCCGCGCAAGCACCTTCCGAGCCTATCGACGATGAGCTGACAAGCCTGGTGTCGCGGCTGGCGCAACGCCTGAAAGAGCAGGCGCAAGAGCCCATCGACCAGGCGCGCGCACAGTTCGAGCAACAACGAAAAGAACTGGAAACCCAGCTGCACGAGGCTCGCGAGACCAACACCCAATTGCAGCAGCAATACGAAATTCAAAGCCTGGCGCTGACCCAGGAATCGACGGAGCTGCAAGACACCCGCTCCATGCTGCAAACCGAGCAAACCCGCAACGCCGGCCTGAACCAGGCGTTGGCGGATTTCGAATTACGCTTGCAGGACAAGGACGAGCAGATCCGCTCGCTGGAAGAAAAGCATCTGCACGCCCGCGAAGCGCTGGAACACTATCGCAACGCCGTCAAAGATCAGCGCGAGCAGGAGCAGCGCCGCCACGAAGGTCAGGTACAGCAGATTCAGATGGAGTTGCGCCAGACGCAGCAAAGCGCACTGGTTCGCCAGGATGAAATCACCCAGCTGCATCGCGATAACGAGCGCTTACTGACGGAAAACCGCGGAACGCTGCGGGAGTTGAGCCTGTCGCAAGAGCAACTCAAGCACACCAACAGCCGACAGGATCAGCTGCTGGAACAGGTCAACCGTATCGACAGTGAACGCACCCTCCTCCAGGAACGCTTGCGCATTGCCTTGCTGGAGAGCCAGTCACTCAAGCAGAACATCGACGAACAGTCACACATCAACAAAGCGCTGGAAGTTGAACTGATCAAGTTGCAGGCGAGCCTGGATGAAAGCGTGCGCCTGGCCGCTGTCGTTGCGACAGGGCCAGACACATCAACGCCGCAAAAAGGCGATTAACCCCCGACTGGCGTGCGCATGGTGACGAACTCTTCAGCGGCCGTCGGATGCACGCCGATGGTTTCGTCGAAGTCGCGCTTGGTCGCGCCCGCCTTCAGGGCAATCGCCAGCCCCTGAACGATCTCACCGGCATCCGGGCCGACCATGTGGCAACCCAAGACCTTGTCGGTCTTGGCGTCCACCACCAGCTTCATCAGGGTACGTTCCTGGCACTCGGTCAGGGTCAGCTTCATCGGCCGGAATCGGCTTTCGAAGATCACCACATCGTGTCCGGCTTCTCGCGCCTCCTCTTCAGTCAGGCCGACCGTGCCGATGTTCGGCAAGCTGAACACGGCGGTCGGGATCATCTTGTAATCCACCAGGCGATATTGCTCGGGCTTGAACAAGCGCCGGGCTACAGCCATGCCCTCCGCTAGCGCGACCGGCGTCAGCTGCACTCGACCGATCACATCGCCTAGGGCCAGGATCGATGGCTCTGCGGTTTGATACTGCTCATCGACCTCGACAAAACCTTTCTTGTCGAGTTTGACGCCGGTGTTTTCCAACCCCAGGTTGTCGAGCATCGGACGCCGACCGGTGGCGTAGAACACGCAATCTGCTTCCAGCTCGCGACCATCCTTGAGGGTGGCCTTCAGGCTGCCATCGGCTTGTTTGTCGATGCGCTCGATATCAGCATTGAATCGCAGGTCCATGCCGCGCTTGGTCAACTCTTCCTGCAAATGTTTGCGCACCGCACCGTCGAAGCCACGCAGGAACAGATCACCGCGATACAGCAGTGTGGTTTTGGCCCCCAGCCCGTGGAAAATCCCGGCAAACTCCACCGCAATGTAACCGCCACCGACCACCAGAACGCGCTTGGGCAGCTCTTTAAGGAAGAACGCCTGATTGGAACTGATCGCATGCTCGTGTCCCGGAATCTCCGGGATCTGCGGCCAGCCGCCGGTAGCAATCAGAATGTTTTTGGCGGTGTAGCGTTCGCCATCGATCTCGACGGTATGCGGATCGACGATTTTCGCGTGGCCTTCATGCAAGGTCACGCCGCTGTTAACCAGCAAATTGCGATAGATGCCGTTCAGGCGATTGATCTCGCGATCCTTGTTGGCGATCAGCGTCGCCCAGTCGAACTTCGCCTCACCCGGGGTCCAACCAAAACCTTGCGATTGCTCGAAGTCTTCGGCGAAGTGCGCGCCATAGACCAGCAATTTTTTCGGCACGCAGCCGACGTTTACACACGTACCGCCCAGGTAGCGGCTCTCGGCCACAGCGACTTTCGCGCCAAAACCGGCCGCAAACCGCGCAGCCCGAACACCGCCGGAACCGGCGCCAATCACATACAAGTCAAAATCGTAGGCCATTTATATCTCCTCGGCAGGTCACCAGCATACCTGCGGGTGTCCTTTGGGCAAGTATCGCAAACGATATGGGACCGGAAAATGAAAAAGCCACCCGAAGGTGGCTTTTCAGTACAAGCAGCTCAGGCGCTATCAGTAAGCCTTACCCGTCTTGTAGAAGTTCTCGAAGCAGAAGTTGGTTGCCTCGATGTAGCCTTCAGCGCCACCGCAGTCAAAACGCTTGCCTTTGAACTTGTAGGCAATCACGCAACCGTCTTTGGCTTGCTTCATCAGGGCGTCAGTAATCTGGATTTCGCCGCCTTTGCCTGGCTCGGTTTCTTCGATCAGCTTGAAGATATCCGGTGTCAGGATGTAACGGCCAATGATTGCCAGGTTCGACGGCGCATCTTCAGGGGCAGGCTTCTCAACCATGTTGCGTACGCGGTACAGGTCATCACCAATCAGGTCGCCGGCGATCACGCCGTACTTGTTGGTTTCTGATGGGTCAACTTCCTGAATCGCCACGATGGTGCAGCGGTACTGCTTGTACAGCTTGACCATCTGGGTCAGTACGCCGTCGCCTTCCAGGTTGACGCACAAGTCGTCCGCCAGCACCACGGCGAAGGGTTCGTCGCCGATCAGTGGACGACCGGTCAGGATCGCGTGGCCCAGGCCTTTCATTTCGGTCTGGCGAGTGTAGGAGAACGAGCACTCGTCGAGCAGTTTACGGATGCCGACCAGGTATTTTTCCTTGTCGGTGCCCTTGATCTGGTTTTCCAGCTCGTAGCTGATGTCGAAGTGGTCTTCCAGGGCGCGCTTGCCGCGACCGGTAACGATGGAGATTTCGGTCAACCCAGCGTCCAGTGCTTCTTCGACGCCGTACTGGATCAGTGGCTTGTTTACCACCGGCAGCATTTCTTTGGGCATGGCTTTAGTCGCTGGCAGGAAGCGAGTACCGTAACCGGCTGCTGGGAACAAGCATTTCTTGATCATATAAGTCCTTGAAAGGGCTGTGTGTACGAGTTTCGGCGCAGTCTAATCAGGCGGCGTGCACCTTACAATGCCCCGCACTGGCTAACCGATGCCATCATAGAGAAATATTCTGATGGATAGTTCCGCAGATAATCTGCATAACCTCTTATAGATAGCAGAGATCGGCAGATTTGCACGACCATCAGCCGAAACACAATCTGCCCCACCCTACGCCCTTCGGCACCCGTTGCGGGCATTTGGCGCTATCATTGCCCGATTGAACCAGCCAACGAGGCAGATAGATGTCGGTAGCAAAAAGTGTCAACGGGTTCCTGATCAATCAGGCGAAAGACGGCCAGTGGTGGGTAGACAGTGCAAGCGGCGAGAATATTGCCGGGCCTTTCCCGACCGAGGCGTTGGCGATTGAAGTAGCATCCGTATTGGAGCTCGAACACCCAGCCCCGAAGCGTCGTGGCAAGGACAAGTCTTGAGCTGAACCAGACATGACCGCAGCCCTGCCTTTGTGCAGGGCTTTTTTGTGATTGCCGCCAGCGAAGTGGCCATTAGCTATAATCTTTCGCGGCCGCCGCTGTCACAGCATTTAGCCCCCATCACTTGACGACGACCACGACATGAATAGATTTTTGCCACTGATTGCGGTACTGGCCCTGAGCGGCTGCGCCACGTCCGAAACGACTTACCTGAAAAATGGCGAACAAGGCCTGAGCATCGACTGTTCCGGGGAGGCCAACGACTGGGCAAGCTGCTACGAAAAAGCCGATGCCTCTTGCGCCGGCACCGGCTATCGGATTGTCGGTACCGACGGCACACCGTCGACCAGGGAAAGCGACAAGACCCTGGGCGTCGACGTCGGCAATTACAAAAACCGCAGCGTGGTGGTGGTCTGCAAGTAGGGTTCCCAATACCGATAAATCAAGAAACTTGAGCTACGCAAATCCTGTGGGAGCGTGGCTTGCCCGCGAAGAACGATGACGCGTAATACCTGAAAAACCGCGGTACATTCTTCGCGCTCGTTCCCACAGGTTCCGTATCTTGACTTACCGGCATTAGGGCTTCCCCCTGCCCTATATATGGATTTCAGCGAACTTGATCCCGAGCCCGCGCACGGTCTCGATCAATTCGTCGAGGCGGCTAAAGGACTCGACTTCATCGTTGTCATCCACCAGGAAATAACTGCGCCCGGCGCTTTTCTTGAAAAACACGATCCATTCTCCCGGATTCGCCGGGTTCTGAATCACATGGGTGGCAGAGATATGACCCTCTGCATGGCGCTCCCGCACCTGTTCTCGCTTCATGCTCGACTCCAGAAATGACAATGCCGTCAAAGCGCGACTTTGACGGCATCGATGCTGACCGGGGGTAGTTTATCAGCCGGATATGCACGCGGTGGCGGCATTGCGCACATCCCATGGGCGCAAGGGCACGTTGGAGATGCGTTCATGCAGCTTGATGCTGCTGCCGCCGGAGCGGTCTTCGATGTCAAACACCGCTGCCGGCCCCGAGGAAAACTTCTGCGGCACGATAACCCGCACGCCGTCCTTCTGCGGCTCGACTTGCAGGGCTCCACGGCTATCGGCCAGTTTCTCCTCCAGGCACTTCGCGTACTCATGGGGCTTCTTGCCTGAAATCACGCTCATGGTAGGCAGCGACTCATTGATGTCCGAGACCGTCGCACATCCACCCACTGCCAATGCCAACGGCACGACCAGAACACCCCACTTCATACAAAACCTCCGATAAAGACCCTCCGACAGCACAACTGCTGTTTTTCTCCGAGGCTCATTGCTTTTATCGCTCATAGAATTCCGAATAACTGTTTTTAATTGTCAAAGCGAACCCCGACAGCCAGATAATAACCTGTTCGGGCTGATAAACTGCGCCAATCGCCCATGCTATCGTTTTGATTTTGTAGAAAAAGCCCTTCTGGAGGCGCCTCATGAAATTTATCCACCAGCGCGAGCACCTCAACGAAGACGACATCGTCGTCATCCAGTGCTCCCAAATGTGCAACATCCGCTTGATGAACGACGCCAACTTCCGCAGCTTCAAGAACGGCGGTCGTCATACTTACCACGGCGGCGCCTTCGACACCTTCCCAGCCCGGATCACCGCGCCGAGCACCGGTTTCTGGAACATCACCATCGACACGGTCAACCGCCGGCCGATCAGCGTGACCCGCAAACCGACCCTGACGCACTCGATCAAGATCATCCGCCGCTCCAGCTCGAAACTGAGCTGAGCCCACACGAATACAGGCAGAAATGACCGTGGCCCAAACGACCAAGTACGTCATCAAATATAAACTCAACGGCGAGCGCCGCTTCGAATTTGCCCAGCTTGAAAACGGCACGGTAGAAGAAGCCAAGGCAGCACTGGACGTCATTCATGGCCAGACAGAAGACGTCATCAGTGAAATCAGCGTAAGCAAAGCGCTGTAACACCCTGTGGAGCGACAACATGGACGTCTGCTCCCAGCCTTGAAATTCGACCGCAAGCACCGGAGTGTCCACTCCCGCAGCGCTCACTAAGCTGGCCGCCTCGACCTTTTGGTCAAGGAGTCAGAGCCCTTGTTTACTTACCCGATTCACGACGATGCCCTCGACTGGGCCATGCTCGAGCAACAACTCGACCAGGATGGCTGCGCGATCATCAGGTCGCTTTTAAGCCATGAAACCTGCGATGAAATCAGCGCCCTGTACGACCGGCCCGAGACCTTTCGATCGAAAGTGGTGATGGCTCGCCACGGTTTTGGCCGTGGCGAGTACAAATACTTCAAATACCCGCTGCCGGGTCCGGTGGCCCGGTTGCGCCGTGCGCTCTACCCTCGACTGGTTCCAATCGCCAATCGCTGGTACGAATCCATGGACCTGCCGACCCGTTTTCCTGAGTCGCATGAAGCATTTCTGCAGCGCTGTCATGCCGCCGGTCAGGAACGCCCGACCCCCTTGTTGCTGCAATACGGCCCGCAGGACTACAACTGCTTGCATCAGGATCTGTACGGCGAACATGTCTTCCCGCTGCAAGTGGCGATTCTTCTGTCAGAACCAGGGGAAGATTTCACCGGCGGCGAGTTTGTGCTGACTGAACAACGTCCACGGATGCAGTCACGCCCGCAAGTCATCGGCCTGAAGAAAGGCGATGCGTTGATTTTTGCCGTGAACCTGCGCCCGGTAAAAGGCGTTCGCGGTTATTACCGAGTGACCATGCGTCACGGGGTGAGTCGCCTGCACAGTGGAAAACGGCATACCCTTGGAATCATCTTTCACGATGCGTTATGACCCCATGAGCCCAATCACCTTCGATCTGTTTGCCGACGCCGAACCCGAGCAGCAGCCCCGGCGTGAGCAGATCGGCGAACAATCCTGCGTTCTGAGAGGCTTTGCCCTGCCCTGGCTCGACCGGTTGCTGCCGGCACTGGAGGCGGTTCTGACAGCGGCGCCCTTTCGGCAGATGATCACGCCCGGCGGTTTTACCATGTCGGTGGCCTTGAGCAGTTGCGGCACCTGGGGCTGGACAACCGACCGCAGCGGCTACCAGTACACCCGCAACGATCCGCAGACCGGCGCGCCCTGGCCTGAAATGCCCGAGGTGTTTTTCGAACTGGCCCAAGCAGCGGCGCGAGAGGCGGGATTTATGGATTTCGTACCGGATTCCTGCCTGATCAATCGCTATGTTCCAGGTGCCAGGATGTCATTGCATCAGGACAAAAACGAAGGTTCCTACGCGGCCCCCATCGTGTCGGTGTCTTTGGGGTTGCCGGCGACGTTCCTGTTCGGTGGCTTCGAACGCAGCGCCAAAAGCCAGCGAGTGCCGCTGTTGCACGGCGATATCGTGGTCTGGGGTGGCGTGGACCGTTTACGCTATCACGGCGTATTGCCGATCAAGGATGGCCAACATCCGCGACTGGGCGAACAACGGATCAACTTCACCTTTCGTACCGCGGGATGAAGCTTTCGAATTCGACCGCAAGACCCGGAGTGCGGTGCCTGCACCCGCTGTTTAATCTGCATGAAACGGGTCAACGGACATGAAGCCATGACAACTCAATCGACAACAATCGCCACCGAAAACGATCCTCGCTGGGCCGCCGTGGTCGCACGCGATCCCCGCGCCGACGGGCAGTTTGTGTATGCGGTGAAAACCACCGGCATCTACTGCCGCCCCAGCAGCCTGGCACGCTTGCCGAAACCGCAGAACGTCGAGTTCTTCGAGACGGCCGAGCAAGCCCAGGCGGCGGGTTATCGCCCCAGCAAACGGGCCGCGAAGGATCAAAGCGATGTCGCCGCACAACACGCCGTGACCGTGGCCGCCGCGTGCCGTCACATCGAATCCGCCGAAACGTTGCCGGCGCTGAATGAATTGGCGGACGCGGCCGGCCTGAGCAGTTTCCACTTCCATCGCGTGTTCAAGGCCATCACCGGCCTGACACCCAAGGGCTATGCCACCGCCCAGCGTTCGCGCAAGGTTCGCGAACGCCTGGCAGACGGCGGCACGGTCACTGACGCGCTGTATGACGCCGGCTTCAACTCCAACAGCCGTTTCTATGAGGCGGCGGATCAATTGCTGGGCATGAAACCCGGCGACTACCGCGCGGCCGGGCAGAACAACGACATTCGTTTTGCCGTCGGCCAGTGTTCCCTCGGGGCGATTCTGGTGGCACAAAGTGAGCGCGGCGTCTGTGCGATCCTGCTGGGGGACGACCCGCATCAATTAGTCTGTGATCTGCAGGACAAGTTTCGACGCGCCAACCTGATTGGTGCCGATCATGAGTTCGAGCAGTTGATCGCCAAGGTCGTCGGTTTTATCGAAGCCCCGGCGCTCGGCCTGGATTTGCCGCTGGACGTACGCGGCACGGCGTTTCAGGAGCGGGTGTGGCAAGCCTTGCGGGAGATTCCCGCTGGCAGCACCGCCAGTTATGCCGATATCGCTCAGCGCATCGGCGCACCGAAAGCCGTACGCGCCGTGGCCCAGGCCTGTGGCGCGAACAGCCTGGCGGTGGCGATCCCTTGCCATCGCGTGGTGCGCAGCGACGGCAACCTGTCGGGCTATCGCTGGGGCGTGGAGCGCAAGCGTCAGTTACTGGAACGTGAAAACGCGGCTGAGCCCTGAATGCCGATGTAGACCGCCACGGACTCCGGGCCGGTGTAGACCTCGAAGTCCGTGGCGAACTTGCGGCGAACCTGCGGGTTATCCTCGAAGTAAGACCAGACCAGGCCCCATGTCTGAATGACGCTATCGGGCATCGGCCCTTTGGCGCTGAACACCAGGTAATCGCCGCCCTCAACCTGAACCAGCGCAAAGTCTTCGGAGGGCGCGGTGACCGCCGCACCCGCCGTCACATCGAACGGGCCCGAAGCATCGGACTCGTAGTTGGAATAGACGCCGTACATGAAGGAATCCGGCTGTTTGTGGGCGATCTTGTCGAAAATGTCCTCAACGAAAAATTGTTCCCACATCGGGCCGATACGCGCGGTATCGGGCTGCTGCTCGGCGGCATTGAGGGTTCGCACCTGCAAACCCGAGACGCTAAAGGGCAGCACTTCACGCAGTTTTACATCCATTGTCGATGTTTCCTTGTTTCTACAGTTTGTCTGTTTGATTGGCATTGAGATGATCAACGATTGACGTCGACCACCACCCGACCGCGCAACTGGCCGGCGAGCAAGCGCCGCGCAGCGTCGATGGCTTCGCTCAAGCCGATTTCGTGGCTGATCAGCGGCAGCAAGGCGAAATCCAGGTCCTTGGCCAGACGATTCCAGGCCAGTATCCGCTTGGCTTTGGGTTGGGTCACGCTGTTGATGCCGGCCAAGGTCACACCGCGCAAAATGAACGGCGCGACGGAGGCTGGAAAATCCATGCCCTGGGCCAAGCCACAGGCGGCGACGGTACCGTTGGCCCGGGTGCTGGCGCAAGCATTGGCCAGTGTGTGGCTGCCGACCGAGTCGATCACCGCTGCCCAACGCTCCTTGGCCAACGGTTTGCCCGGCTCGGAC
Organism: Pseudomonas sp. B21-015; assembly: GCF_024749285.1. Lineage (NCBI taxonomy): Bacteria > Pseudomonadati > Pseudomonadota > Gammaproteobacteria > Pseudomonadales > Pseudomonadaceae > Pseudomonas > Pseudomonas sp. B21-015. The sequence goes on along the minus strand of NZ_CP087196.1, from coordinate 3,091,740 downwards.
AGCGTGGCGCGATCGATGATTTCACTGGCGCCCAATTGCTTGAGGTAGTCGTGCTCCGAGGTGCGGCCGGTGGACGCCACCACGCGGTAGCCGAGTTTGCTCAGCAGCGCGATGGAGAAACTGCCTACGCCGCCATTGGCGCCCGTCACCAGCACTTCGCCCTGCTCGGGGTTCACGCCGTTGTGCTCCAGCGCCAGGATGCTCAGCATCGCCGTGTAACCGGCCGTGCCAATGGCCATCGCTTGCGCAGCGGTGAACGCTTTGGGCAGCGGGATCAGCCAATCGCCATTCAGGCGAGCTTTCTGCGCCAATCCGCCCCAGTGTCCTTCACCCACGCCCCAGCCATTGAGCAGGACTTGATCACCCACCTTGTAGTCCGGATGACTGCTGACTTCGACAGTGCCCGCCAGATCGATCCCCGGCACCATGGGGAATTTGCGCACCACCGGGCTGCTGCCGGTGATCGCCAGGCCATCCTTGAAGTTCAGCGTGCTGTACGCCACACGCACCGTCACATCGCCCTCGGGCAATTGATTGTCATTGATCTCTTGCAGTGTGGCCCGGTAACCGCTGTCGTCTTTGTCGATCAATATGCCTTTGAACATCACTGCCTCCCGATGGAATCGCTCAGTTGTCGTGCCGCTGAAATAACACATGGAAGCACATCACCGCACCCGACTTTAAGCCATTCCCCAAAACTCAACTGGCCTTGCGTCAGTCATTACTGATACAAATTCGCTTCTACCGTCCCTGCCCTGTTTCGACGTCGGAGAACACTGCAAATGAGCCTATGGCCAGATACCCGTATTCTTGACCTGCTCGGGATCGAGCTGCCGATCATCCAGGCCCCCCTGGCGGGCGCGACGACTTCGGCCATGGTGATTGCGGCGAGCAACGCTGGCGGCCTGGGCTCAATGCCCGCTGCAATGCTGAGCATCGAGCAGTTGCGCGAGGAGCTGAAAACGATTCGCCAACATACCCAGCGCCCGTTCAACGTCAACTTCTTCTGCCATCAACCTCCGTCACCCGATGAGCAACGCGCCCAGGACTGGAAGAATCTGCTGGAACCCTACTACCGGGAACTGGGTGTCGATTTCGACGCACCGACACCGGTGTCCAATCGTGCGCCATTCGATCATGCAGCCTGCGAAGTGATCGAAGAGTTTCGTCCCGAAGTGGTGAGTTTTCACTTCGGCCTGCCGGAAAAGTCCTTGCTGGCTCGGGTAAAAGCCACCGGGGCGAAAATTCTCTCCTCGGCCACTACGGTCGAAGAGGCCATCTGGCTGGAGCAGCATGGCTGCGATGCGATCATCGCCATGGGTTACGAGGCCGGTGGCCACCGGGGGATGTTCCTCAGTGATGAACTGAGCAGCCAGGTGGGGACTTTCGCGCTGGTGCCACAGATCGTCGACGCGGTGAAAGTGCCGGTGATTGCGGCGGGCGGGATTGGCGATGCGCGGGGCGTCGCGGCGGCTTTTCTGCTGGGCGCCTCGGCGGCCCAGGTGGGCACGGCTTACTTGTTCACCCCGGAGGCCAAGATCAGCGCTTCTCACCACAAGGCGTTGCGCACGGCCAAGGAAAGCGAGACGGCGGTCACCAACATTTTCACCGGGCGCCCGGCGCGGGGGATTCTCAATCGGGTGATGCGTGAACTGGGGCCGATGTGCGCCAAGGCACCGGCCTTCCCCTTGGCGGGCGGCGCGCTGATGCCCTTGCGGGCCAAGGCAGAAGAGGATTTCAGCAGCCTTTGGGCCGGGCAGGCGTTCACGCTGGGTGTTGAAATGACTTCGGCCGAGTTGACCCGGCGTTTGGCGGATGAGGCGTTGGCCAAACTGACTCACCGCTAAACCCTGAAGGGGCTAACCCTAATGCCGGCAAGTTAAGCGCAATCCATGTGGGAGCGAGCCTGCTCGCGAAGGCAGTGTGTCAGGTGACATCAATGTTGGCTTTGCTGCCGCCATCGCGAGCAGGCTCGCTCCCACAGGTTCCGCGCCTATACCGACCAGCGTTAGGTCCAGCCCTCCTTGTACTCTGTATCTGGCAAGTTCCGTTTACAGGCAATTCGCTATATATTCCGCTATATAGCGTTTCGTCCCTCGTTGCACTCGCCTACCACGGAGCCGTTCCATGATCGTTCGTGCCTCACGTTTTGTCCCCGCGTGCCTGTTCAGCCTGTTCGCTTTCGGGTCCGCCCAGGCGGATGTAGTCCAGGTCGCCGTCGCCGCCAACTTCACCGCGCCAATCCAGGTCATCGCTGCCGACTTCGAAAAAGACACCGGGCATAAACTGGTGGCCGCTTATGGCGCAACCGGTCAGTTCTATACCCAGATCAAGAACGGTGCACCGTTCGAAGTGTTCCTCTCGGCGGACGACACCACCGCGCAAAAACTCGAGACCGAAGGCGACACTGTCAAGGGCTCGCGCTTCACCTACGCCATCGGCACCCTGGCGCTGTGGTCGGCCAAGGAAGGTTACGTCGACGCCAAGGGCAAGGTGCTGAGCGACAATCAATATAAGCACCTGTCCATCGCCAACCCGAAAGCAGCGCCTTATGGCCTGGCTGCCACTCAGGTACTGGCCAGGCAGGGCCTGACCGACAAGGTCAAAGACAAGATCGTGGAAGGCCAGAACATCACCCAGGCCTACCAATTCGTCTCCACCGGCAACGCCGAACTTGGTTTTGTGGCCTTGTCGCAGATCTACAAAGACGGCAAAGTCACCAGCGGTTCGGCATGGATCGTTCCGGCCAACCTGCATGACCCGATCAAACAAGACGCGGTGATCCTCAACAAGGGCAAGGACAACCCGGCCGCCAAGGCACTGGTTGACTACCTCAAAGGTCCGAAAGCCGCTGCAGTCATCAAGTCCTACGGTTACCAACTCTAAATGACGCTATCGAGTGCCGATTATTCCGCCATCTGGCTGACCCTGAAACTGGCGTCCCTGACGACCGTCATCCTGTTGGTTATCGGCACTCCGATTGCGTTATGGCTGTCGCGCACCCGTTCCTGGCTGCGCGGCCCGGTCGGGGCGATCGTCGCCCTGCCCCTGGTGCTGCCGCCCACGGTGATTGGCTTTTACTTGTTGCTGGCCCTCGGCCCGAACGGGTGGATCGGCCACTTCACCCAGTCGCTGGGGCTCGGCACCCTCACCTTCAGTTTTGCGGGGCTGGTGATCGGCTCGGTGCTGTACTCGATGCCGTTCGTGATCCAACCGCTGCAAAATGCATTTTCCGCCATCGGCACACGCCCACTGGAAGTGGCCGCGACCTTGCGCGCCAATCCCTGGGACACGTTCTTCAGCGTGATTCTGCCGCTGGCCCGCCCCGGGTTCATCACCGCGGCCATTCTCGGTTTCGCCCACACTGTCGGCGAGTTCGGCGTGGTGCTGATGATCGGCGGCAACATTCCCGACAAGACCCGCGTGGTTTCGGTGCAGATCTACGATCACGTCGAAGCCATGGAATACGCCCAGGCGCATTGGCTGGCCGGGGCGATGCTGGTGTTCTCCTTTGCGGTGTTGCTGGCGCTTTACTCCAGCCGTAAAACCAAAACGGTCTGGAGCTGATCAATGATTCAAACGCGCTTGAAACTGAGTTATTCGGGGTTCGCCCTGGATGTCGACCTGCAACTGCCCGGCCGCGGGGTGACGGCGCTTTACGGTCATTCCGGCTCGGGCAAAACCACCTGCCTGCGCTGCATCGCCGGTCTGGAACAGGCCGAGCAGGGTTTTATTCAGGTCAACGATGAAGTCTGGCAGGACAGCGACAAGGGGATTTTCGTCCCGCCGCATAAACGCGCCCTGGGTTACGTTTTCCAGGAAGCCAGTCTGTTTCCCCATCTATCGGTGCGGGCCAACCTTGAGTTCGGCCTCAAGCGCATCCCTCGCCAACAGCGTCGGGTCGACATGGCCCACGCCACTGAGCTTCTGGGGATTGGCCATTTGCTCGACCGTGATCCGCAGCACCTTTCGGGCGGTGAACGCCAACGGGTCGGCATCGCTCGCGCGCTGCTCACCAGCCCGAAGCTGTTGCTGATGGACGAGCCGCTGGCGGCACTCGATACCCAGCGTAAAAACGAAATCCTGCCTTATCTGCAACGACTGCACGATGAGCTGGACATCCCCGTGCTGTACGTCAGCCATTCTCAGGATGAAGTCGCGCGGCTCGCCGACCACCTCGTCCTGCTCAGCGACGGCAAGGCCCTGGCCAGCGGTCCCATCGGCGAAACCCTGGCCCGGCTCGATCTGCCGCTGGCCCTGGGCGACGACGCCGGCGTGGTGATCGAAGGACACGTCAGCGCTTATGACGCCGACTACCAGTTGTTGACCTTGCAACTGCCCAACACGGACCTGAGCATTCGGGTCGCCCATTCGCCGATGGCTGAGGGTCAGGCACTGCGCTGCAAGGTCCAGGCGCGGGATGTCAGCCTGAGCCTGCAAGGCGTCGAGCAAAGCAGCATCCTCAATCGCCTGCCGGTCACGGTGATCAGTGAAATCGGCGCCGACAACGCCGCCCACGTACTGATCCGCCTGAACGCGGCTGGCACACCGCTGCTGGCGCGGATTACCCGTTACTCCCGGGACCAATTGGGCGTGCACCCCGGCCAGCCACTCTGGGCGCAGATCAAAGCGGTGGCGGTGTTGGCCTGACCCCGTCGCCGAGACGTATTCAAAGGCGTACTGAACCGACGAACTGCCCCGCCAGTTTTTTGCATGATCGCAACGGGCTTCTATGCTTGATCTGAACACGAATAGCTTCGGTGACGCCATGGAAGACATTTTCGTTGTGAAACGCTGCAACAAGATCATCGTTCATGGCCGCCGGGCCGGAGAAGCCGATAACCCGCCATCCGACACCGTCGTCTGGTATCGCATCGTCGATACCCGCACTCGTGGTTTCATCGGTGACGGCTTCGATCTTGAAGAGGACGCCGAACGCGAATGTCGCAGGCTTAACGCGGTCAGTTCGCAGGCGTCGCACGGGTTGGCCTGAAGCCGGCCCCTTCCATTTTTCGGGTCTATACTTGAAGGAGCTGAAGGACCAGCGACCCATCGGCAGAAAGCTCGCTCCCCCGCGGGCTTTTTGTTGCCCTTTAGCCGATTTCTTTGAACGGAGGTGTTTGTCATGTCCGAGAAAGAATCCATCGCCACTCTGCTCACCCTGCTTGACTCCCGTCAGGCGCGCCTTGCCGCCGCGTGCAAGGAGATCGCCGATTGGGTCGATAATCAAGGGGGGCACCCGACAGCCCTCAGGATTCGCGATCGTCTGAACGACATCGAGAAAGACACGCCGCAGATTCGCAGCGCGCTGTCTGCGCTCAAACCTGTCGAGCCGCCGCTGCCTCGGTTCAGATGAGTCGACCCAGGTACTCAAACCAGGGGCAGAGCCCGATTCAGGACACCTGAACGGTGACATCGTCGTCACCAGGCATATGCCTGCCTGCTCGCCATGTGCTACCCGGTTTGCCTAATGCCAGTCAGTCAAGCTGCTGAACCTGTGGGAGCGGGCACTTAACTGACTGGCATTGCCCAGTTTGCCGATTTTTTTTGCGGACCCTTCGCCCATTTCACACCGCCTTCACAAGCCACCTCCTACAGTTCACTTGCTCCTTTGAAGAACCCCCCTGGCCCGCCCGCATGCGGGCCATTTTTTTGCCTGCTGTACCGCGATCGAACGCCCTCATTCGCCGGGTGTCGAACGTTTACACATCACGAAGGAGATGTCTCATGGTCACTCACTTCAAAGTCGGCGGGCACCTAGCCTGCGGGCACAAAGGCAGCAACCTGACCTCAAGCAGCATATTGACTCGAGTTAAATGCAGAAGCTGCCGCAACACCGACGCGTTCAAAGAAGCGCGCAAAGACGAACGCAACGCCGCACGTCGGGCCGCACGCAAGGCCAAAGCCACCCACACCGCCAGTGACTGGCGCGCAGCCTGGATGCAACGGCTGATCGAGATGCCCGGTTTGCAACGACTGCCGCGTGGTTTTACTGGCCAGCCATTTGTGTAACTGACACGTTTGGCCGTGCCTGGCTTATGACTCGGGCGCAGCAAGTGACGTGCAATGAAAGCCCTGATTATTCAGGGCTTTGTCATTTCCGGGATTTGGCTTTCTCTGCTGCCTCCGCGCGGATCGTTTTTGCATTTTTTCGATCATCTGCGCAACGCTGCCCTACACGGCTATTGACCTTCCAGCGCCCTCTGTTTACTGGGTGACCACAATCTTCCCGATCATCTGCGGGTGCAGCGCACAAAAATACTCGAACTCTCCCGGCGTATTGAACACCCAGGAAAAACTGTCATTCGTATCCAGCGCCCCCGAGCGAAACACCTTGTGGGTTTCTGCCACCGTGTGCGGAATCTGATCATCATTCACCCACGTCACTTTGGTGCCCACGGCCACGGTCAAATCCTTGGGTTCAATCATGAACGCCTTGATATCGATCTTCACCTCTTGAGCCCACGCCGGCATCGACAGCATCAGGCACACCACCGCCAACAGTCGCGTTTTCATCTGACCGCCCTCCCCTAGACCAGTGTCGAATCAATCAGCGCCAGCGGATGATCGCCCTGTGTCGCTCGCACATCGGTGATCCCCAGATAATTGCGCAATTGATCGGCAGCCACCGTCATCGGCCCTGGTGCCGCACCCGGTGCAGGTTGCGGATAGGCCGTGCCACGGGCGGTGTGGAAGGTGATGTTGCCTTCGACCTTCTGGATGACCTGATGGATATGCCCGTTCAATACCGTCACTGAACCGTACTTGCGCAGCATCGCGATCGCCTGATCACCGTCCTCGGTGCCCCAGCCCCACGGCTGATAAATCGTCCACAGCGGAATGTGGGTAAACACGACGATGGGTGTACTGGTCGTCACCGCCCGCAAATCATCGGCCAGCCAGGCCAGTTGATCGGCGCCAAGGGTGGCTTCATGGCCAGCCTGGAAGTTGAAAACATTGACCAGCGCGATGAAATGCACGCCGTGGTCGTCGAAGCGGTACCAGCCATTACCTTTGGTGCCCTTGCCGTAACGCTCCAGGTAAAGCTTGCCGCCGCCCTCGTCGAGAGTGTCGTGCTCACCCGGCACGTAATGCACGGTGGACGGCAGGCCTTTGAGCAACTGTGCCGCAGTGTCGAACTCCTCAGGCTTGGACAGGTGCGTGATGTCACCGGTATGCAGGATCAGCGACGGCCGTTTTGGCAGCTCGATGACCTTGTCGATCGCCACCTGTAACGTCTTTGCCGGCTCCGGGTTGGCTTCCTTGTTGAAGCCGATGTGCGAGTCGCTGATCTGCACAAAGTGAAACGTGCTGGCCAGTGCCTTGGGGTCGGCGACATTGCCTGCCTCATCCAGCGCAAAGGCCCTGGGAATGCCGCCGCTCAGGGCCCAGATTACCCCTGCCCCGGCCCACGCCGAGCACTTGAGCAGCGCTCGGCGGTCAGGGTTCAGCAAGCCGTCGGTGCGCACTGGGTGTTTTGATTGAATGTCCATCGGTAGGGTCCTCGCTGGCGGACTACAGTGATGTAGCTGACACGAGGTAAACCTTGCGGGACGAGTGTTTATTCCGCGCCGCAAAACAAATTTTTTCAGGGAATAAATGACGACGCATCACGGTTATAAAAGGGGGTGACGGTGCGGAAACCACTATGAAGCGATTTGAGGAACTGATTGCGCCCCATCTGGACGCCGCTTACAACCTCGCGCGCTGGCTCACCGGCAACGACAGCGCCGCACGCGATGTCGTGCAGGAAAGCGCCCTGCGCGCCTTCAGCTTTTTGCAGCGTTTCGCCGATGGCAACGCCAAGGCCTGGTTTCGGCATGGCTATCTGGATCAGGAACTCGATCCTGCGACGGCTGCGGATGTGGCTGCGCATCTGGCCGCATGCGCCGAGTGCGCGCGGCTGCATGATGAAGTGAAACTGCTGAAGGTCAGTGTGAAGCGCCAGGCGCCGTATTACCCGGCGCCGGCATCGTTGGCGGTGGTGTTTTATGTGATGACGCCGGGCAGCGAACAACCGCTGATGGACGAGGCGGTCTCCAGCCATGTCCGCTCGTTGATGGGCGAGCATCTGAACGATGTGGCGTCCTCCGACCGTCACACCGTGAAGCCCTGGTTCACCGGCAAACTCGACTTCTCGCCGCCGGTATTCGATTACTCGGCGCAGGGATTTCCATTACTGGGCGGGCGGCTGGATTATCTACAACACCAGACCACGGCAGCCCTCAGTTACGGGAGGGCCAGGCACATCATCAATGTGTTTATCCTGCCCATGCCGGAGGCAGACAAGCCGCGGCAGACCCAGACGATTCGTGGCTTTAACGTAGTATCCTGGCAAGCCAACCACATGCGTTTCGTGCTGGTTTCCGATGTGGAGAAAAGTGAACTGGAGGCGTTCAGCCAGTTGCTCAGGGACGGTGCCTGAATTGCCCGATGCTGTTGCCTGGCTTCGGGCCGTTCTGCAAGACGCGTTGGTGGTAAGGGAGTTGAGGAATCCATGACTGACCGCGAGCAACTCCATCGAGATGGCTATGCGCTGCTTCGTCGAGCGATCCCGGCCGAGTGGCTGGGTGACCTTCGTGCCGTGTTCGATGCGGGCGTGAAGCCGGCGGACCAATGGCCAGTGCCGCGTGGCATGGATTGGCGCCATTCGCTGCTGGACGCTGATTCGAAGGTTCAGGCTGTGTGTCGTCTGCCGGAGGTGCTGGCGGTGGTTGGTGAGTTGATTGGAGAACGGTTCTTCCTCTCGCAGGTGGAGGGTCGCGAGCCCCTTGCAGGTGGCGGTCATCAGCAGCTGCACCGCGACTTGTCGGCCCTGCGGCCAGGCGACATTGTGAACGCCCTGGCTTATTTCGACGACTATGGCTCCGAGAACGGCGCAACACGTATCGTTCCCGGCAGCCACCGCCCTGACCAGGGAGAGCCGCCATTCGACTTCAATGACGAGTCCCGGTCTGTGCAGCTTTCAGGCTCCGCGGGTGACATCCTGGTGTTTGATGTGGATTTAGTGCATGCGGGCAGTCTGAACGCCATCGGCGCACGCCGTCGTTCCATCCTGATGAGTTATTTTTCGGAGCCTCTATACGCATCACACCTGGAAACGGTGGGCCTGCGAAGTATTCGGATGGACACGACCGATCGGTTCGACCCTTCGGATTTTGCCTGCTCAAGCCATCCAAAATAGCGGACCGGAAACAAACAAGTGTTTGCATCAGCTTTCGCCCGCAAGGGAAATCAATGCCGGTGAAAAAGCTAAGACACTGGGAAGAACCGACTCAACTAAAGGATAAAAGATGCAACCTCAAAGCGAACCATTGGTAATGAAGGCTGTGTTTGATCAGCTGAAAGAAGCGAACCTTGACATCTGCAAGTACATCAACTTTATCAACATTACTGCTACGGACAGAAGTGCAGAAGTGCAGAAGTGCAGAAGTGCAGAAGTGCAGAAGCAGACCTAGAAAACCGCCACAGAGCGCTATACTTTTTGGTTCAACCCCATCCGGCATTAGCCAAGAAGATAGCGAATCATTGTTTTGGGCTTTACAAGTATTGTTTCTTTATCATGAACTTATGCACGCAAAGAATCTAAAAATCGAGAAAAACTTCAGTCTGCCTGATCGTAGAGTAGATCTAGTTAAGGCCGAAATATACACTGATATCTCAACATTGCGCTTTTTGTCAAGCATCAGAAGTCCGAAGCGGATGTATTCAGAATACTTATATGCAGCCGGCATACTCGGCAGGGCCAAGACTCCGATTTACACTCGAATATTTAACGGCATCACAAAATCATTCCCCGAGGCTCAGCTCAAAGCATGGGCTTCAAACAGCACTTTACCGTTCAAGACGCAATTACAAGAGCGTAAAACCAATGCAAGCTATTGATGTATCAACAACTTAGCGTTGGATATTCCTGCAGTGGTTCGGCGTTCTGCCGACCGAAAACAATCAAATCTCCCTGCAGTACCAAGACTGCGCGTACAGAACATTCTCGACCTCTGGTCAGACGAGCATCAAGAAGCGGTCGAAGCGGTGGCACATCACCTGGCCAGGGCACCATGTCGCAGAGACACGGCGCTGGACGTTCTTTTGAGGATGTCAGACGGCGCACTGGAGAAAATGATATCGCCCGTGACAGGCTCGGCACTGGCTATATCCCTTTGGGATCTGGCGACGCCGCGTTCTCTCATGGGCGCAATCAGGAAATGCATTTCTTGCTCGAGACTGGATATAAACACAGTATCCGAATAATAAGGTAATTGCTCAATTGGTCGCTGACGATCGGTAAGGCCTTACCACTCGTCGGAATCGTCAACTCATAAAGGTGAGGGCACCTTGCATTTGCGCGTTTACAGGCTTGACTGAATTCTTGCCTCAACTTGAGACAAGATAAAAAATGTTAACCCACGAACTCACACACCCAACACTGATCAATAAAAATATCTGTAATACATGAAAGTTTCAATGAGTTAACCTAACTACTGATTTTTCTGTAGCAGTGGCAAGTCTGCATCTATATTTTAAAAATAGGGAGCCAACTCATGGAATACTCAATCCAAAAAGGATATAAATATGAGCATCTCGATCACAAACGGAGCAAGCAGAACGGTTCAAGTTGCAGTCAGCGTATGGGCAGGAGGCGGCAGTGACAATTATTACCCACTAGAGCCCGGCAGCGGTGACACATGGGGACGTAACGATCCAAGAGGTTACTTGATGGCTATAAAAGGACACGCCCAATCAGGCATCTATTACGTTGCCTTTGACAGTCAAATCGTCATAGAAGACAACCTTGTAAAAGATCGTGGTCAAACTCTTAAACCGCTCGCATCAAACAATCAATAACATCAAAAAATGCGTTGAATAACTTCAAGCGCATGCACTACGTGACCAGCATCTTACATGATGCTGGTCATCGTTGGTGATTCCGACAATTCGTTGAGCATGCGTTGGGTCAAATCTCGAAGCGCAGTGACGAAAACCTCAAAGCCTATTTGGCAATGCACGCTGCCGAGCACTACCAGCCCGCCTGAATATTGCGGCAGGCGTCAGCCGTTGCAATCAGGTCCCGCTCGTATCCAATGCGCTGCCGACGCTCAGCCAGCGCACTTCCGGTTCCCGGCTGGCACATCCCACCAGTGCCACTATCACCCCGATCAACAACACCTTCATAACCCCACTCCCGATCAATCACCGTGGTCGCAGCAAGGCAAAGTTTGGGGCGCTCTTGTTCCAACCGCTGAACTGGTAAGGCTTCAGGCACACACCGACATAACCCTCCCCCCATCATGATTTGGCCTAGCCATCGTTCACACTGCTGGGCGGATCGGGCCTCAGGATCAGCCACAACTACGGTCGCTATCGGCTCTGGTGGCCAAAACGGCGCGGCGTAGTCTCCTGGTGACATCATGCAGGCGAGAGATCAACTTGGGCATCCGACCGTGATGATGACAGAGCAATACATCCGTAATCGCTTGGGCAAGAAAGTCACTCCTGCCAAGTGAATTGCGGACCAACTCCAAAATAGCTGACCAGAAACAAACAAGGGTTTGCATCAGCTTTCGCCCGCAAACCCTTGATTTTAGATGGTGCCGAAGCCGGGGTCGAACATACCGCCTAAAGGCCGCTATTTTACTGGATTTATCTATTATTCATCTCAGTATGTATACCTAAACGTATACCTAAAACGGGAAGTACCCTCGTCTTCTCCGCCTCCAAGCCGGTCGCTTATCGTGCCGACGCCCTCCCCCCGTTTCGCCGTCGCAAGGTGGCACTTGTGATCATAATCGCTCTCCCCGTTTTGGGATGGTGGTTAGGAATGCAAATTTTGAAGAGAATTGAAAAATAGCTTGGGCGCGCAAGCCGATACTGCGAACGCTCAGACTTTTGACGCAGCACCTCCCGGCACTCCCTCATGCTCATCCAAGACGGCGATTTTCCAAAAAAACTACGAATTTATGGTTGAAACCGGCAGGGACCGGTCTTTGAGGCGAAGGCTCCAGACTTTTGACCTCCCCTACCCATGGCTTTATCGAGCAGCACCAACTGTCTAGGTTACGTTGCCTGGTGGCGAGTTACGGAGCAACGACCAATCCGCCCCCCCTCCCGTATATGGCCCTGCGCCGGACCTCGAATTACCTGTATAGAGGCGATTTCCATCCGTGGTCAGCGCCTGCTTTGGTGAATGAATAGCTGCTTGGTCTGATGTCGGAATTGATCGAGCAGAGTGGTACGATTTCTGTCTATGGTGACTCAAGGGAGATACTTTTATGAATCAGGACGAAATCCTCGCTAAACAGTACCTTAACTCGCTTGGCTACAAGAATGTAGTCCACGAGCCTGATGGAAAAGTTCCACCTGACTTCCTTATCAACGGAAGTATCGCTGTCGAAGTACGCCGCCTTAATCAGAACCACGTCATTAAGTCGGGGAAAAAGCAAGGCTTAGAGGAAGTGTCCATTCCTATCTGGCAAGGTATAGAAAAGCTCTTGGATACGATCGGCCCCACTCCACCTCAGGAGTCATGGTTTGTCCGTTTTAAAATTAGTCGCCCTTTGCAACCATGGGGAAAGCTTGCACCGGAAATTCGGCGCTCTCTTGAAGAATTCCTTCGGGAGCCAGAGTGTCTTCCCCGAAAGATTCAGGTCACACCTACCATGCAAATTGACCTCAAGCGAGCGGGCCAGCTCTTACCTTCAACATTTCGGGTGGGCTCTGTAATTGACCTTGATGCTGGCGGATTTGTCTTGTCCGAGCTCCACCGTAACTTGGCAATCGTGATCACTGAAAAAGAAGAAAAGATCGCGCCTTATCGCCAAAAGTACAAAGTATGGTGGCTTGTTCTTCTGGATTATATTAGCCATGGGCTAAGTGATGAAGAAAAGGAGGAGTTCCGAACCTTTCCGCTCCTCAATCATCGTTGGGACAAAGTGATCCTGACCAATCCGACTGAGCCGAGTAATGCGTACGAGGTGAGCTAGTCCTTCTGTCGTCACTGACTCCACCCGGTGTGCTGACCATCACTTGCGTCCGACTTGACTAGTAGGCGGCAGAGATGCAACAGGCAGATAACGGCCCTTTACGGTCGTTCACTGCTGGAAGCTACCTGCCATCGTCCATGAACGACTGGCCCCCGTTGCGCGAACTACAGAGTGGCCAGGGCGAGCAAGCCCAACACCGGCCAGATAGACGAATGTAATCACTCTGACGACAAGGGTTGGAAACTTACCAAGTGCGGGGAGAGTCCATATACGACTTGTTAGCCGCTTTAGATACTCCCGAAACCGAAAAGCCAGAAAAGTAAAGCCCTGCCTCTATGCCCCTCATACTCCGATTCACTTTCAAGCTGTTTTCGACAATAAAACAAACTGATAATGGCTGGAATAAATAATAAGCTGAACAACCATTGAAACGCATCTGTTGATTTCAAGGTGATCGCCACAAATAAATTAATTAGAGCTATGCCAATAATGAATAGGTTATATCTAATATGTCGACGCTTCATTGAAGCAAAGCTTTCCCAATCATAAATCAGCCAGTCGTGGGAAAAATCGTCGCATTTAGGACACCTAAGGCTTGGCGGAAGCTTGTCTGCGATACAACCACAGCTAGGGCATCGAGATTTCATGGCGCTATCCTAACACTCTCTCTGTAGGCTAACGTTCAGGTTAAGGGGCCGCGGAACGCGGTCCCGAGTGAGCGAAGCGAACGTCTTGAACCGTTTGTCAGGCATGATTGCCATGAATAGCCTCAGCCAACTCAGCATGCTTTTCTTGTAGCGCTCTAAGCACGACTAAGGATTTACCAATTAACTGTTCGCTACGATCCGGGTCAAACCACCGACCATTGAATTTACCACCGTGATATAAATTATTTCTAACTCTTCTGATGTGGGAGAAAAGTACTTGTGGTGATCTTTCGTTGTTTGGTACTTCTTGCCAAGAAAGAGCTCCCTCGTAGATCACCTGCTTCTTAGGCGGGTGCTCGAATAGATAATTAATAGCACCTGTGAGATCTTCGCTCGCTTCGCCCAATACCAAGAGTCCAATTTCATTAGAAAATTTATCCCAATCTGGCTCTGCTTGGCCACCGGAACCAGAACGAGCAAACTGCATTGCTTTCAATGCGTATTCATATTGCGCGAAAAGCTTGAAAAAACTGAATGCCAGTGTGTCTAAATGCGTCGACATACTTTCTCCTTGAATGCCTAACTACAATTAGGTGAAATGCCATGTCGGGTTTCTTGTCGCGATCTTGTCGCGATCTTGTCGCGGTAAGCGCGAGATCTATCGGGGGGAAACGCGACTGGGGTGACGGCAAGCCCGACTACGGTAAAGAGGGTAGCAGGACACCACCTATTTGCCACTAGCCTGTCCACCGACTGCTTGTGGTCGACTTCTGCCGGTCACAACAGGCCGGAGTCAGCCATTAGCCGCCGGTCGGAGGTGTCTACTAAATCAAGGACGACTCATACCGTAGAATTCACTCGCTCTTACCCTCCGTTTTACCGCCGCGCAGGATGACAGTTCTTTGGTGTGAGCGAGCAGCCAGCTTACTTCAGCCCGCAACACAGGCATCAACCTAAGGCTTGGCTCGGCCCCATTGACACTCTTTCAACCTGTCTACGTCAGTACCGCTCTCTTTTCGCATGTAGATGTTGCCATCTGCGTCTAGATGGATATCGGTGTTAGGCCACTTCGGTGTGATGCTGATGCAATGATTACGCCCTTCTTTTTTGCTCTACCACGAAAACTCCATGAAGAATTCGTCGTCTGGGAAGAACACCCCATTATCAACCGCACTGTATTACCCACACTGGGCTCCGCCCCCTATGCTCCTGATTTCAGCTACGGACGCCCTTAAGCAGAAGCTCAAGTGCCCCCAGGGCCTGCAACAGCCTGCCTGAACCTGGCTCAGCTTCTGCGATCCAGAATGCTGCTTCGCACAAGGCACCATGGATCAGCATCGCCAATGCTTCGGGATCGGTTTGTACAACCGTCTCTTGCAGCATCAGTTGCTCAAGCATCTTTTGTAGGGAGGCTGCACAGTGCCGATGCGCTTCTGGTGGGGAGCTACCCAGAACAGCGCGCGCATCCCGCAATACGATGCGCTGTATTTCAGGCTCCTGTGCCATTTCCAGGTACATGCGACAGCGGTCTCTGAAAGCCTCCCATGCGTTGTCTGTACTGTCCGAAATCACTTGTAGCCGCGTGTCCATCTCCGCATCAATTTGAGCGACCACAGCCGTGAGTAAACCTTTCTTGTCGCCGAAATGATGGTAAAGCGCGCCCCTCGTCAGGCCAGCCAGCGCTGTCAAATCATCCATGGACGTTTCGGCATATCCATGTTCGCTGAAAACCTGGCGCGCGGTCTTCAGCAGCGTGGTACGTGTTTCTTCCATATCAGCGCGTGTACGTCGAACCATGATATCTCCCAGACCAACAAGCCATTTACATTCACTGCGTATGATTATAGGATTTTAATCATACGCAGTGAATGTATATTCACAGTTCAGCGACGCCCCGACAAGCTGAACTCATTCGATAAGGAGTATCGAGCATGGCCAATCCGTACCGAATACTGTTCCAAGCCCCCGGCACCAAGGGATTCTCCCTGGCAGGCCTCCTCGCCCGTTTGCCGCTCCCCATGACAGGTATCGGCATCATCACCATGCTTTCGCAGTTGCGGGGCAGCTACGCACTGGCAGGCGCGGTTTCTGCCACCTTCGTCCTGACGTATGCATTGATGTCACCGCAAGTTTCACGCATGGTGGATCGATACGGTCAGCGCAGGGTACTGCCCTTGTCTGCTGGTATCAGCGTTTTGGGTATTCTTCTACTGCTTGCCTGTACTTACTGGCATACGCCCGATTGGACTTTGTTCGTGGCCGCTGTGTTAGCGGGCTTCATGCCGAGCATGTCGGCCATGGTCCGCGCTCGCTGGACTGCGATCTACAGGGGCAAGCCGCACCTGCAAACAGCTTACTCACTCGAAACCGTGCTGGACGAAGTGACATTTATTGCAGGCCCCCCGATTTCTGTTGGTTTGAGTGTGGCCGTCTTCCCCCAGGCAGGACCGTTAGCGGCAGTTGTACTGCTGGCGATTGGCGCACTTGCTTTGGCAGCACAAGTATCCACCGATCCGCCAGTAGAATCCGCTGAACAAAAGAGCACGCGAACAACCTCAATCTTTCGTCTGGCGGACGTCCGACTATTAACATTGCTGATGGTCGCGATGGGCGTCATCGTTGGAACGGTCGATATCGTGAGTGTCGCGTTCGCTGAACAAATGGGCAGTCCGGCGGCGGCCAGTATTGTGTTGTCCTGTTACGCCATCGGCTCGTGCGCCGCGGGCTTGTTGTTCGGTGCGCTAAAACTGAAAACGCCGTTGCACAAACTCTTGCTGTTGGGTGGCCTTGCAACTGCCGCAACGACACTGCCCTTGTTGATGGCTGGTAACATTGCCAGCCTCTCGGGAGCAGTGTTGGTGGCCGGGTTATTCTTTGCGCCCACCATGATTGTGGCAATGTCCTTGGTTGAGCGAATTGTGCCGGAACGACAATTGACCGAAGGCATGACCTGGCTACTGGCAGGCTTGAATGTTGGGGTGGCGATGGGTGCTGCGGCGTCGGGCCAACTCGTGGATATGGAAGGTGCTCGCTATGGGTTTAGCGTTGCTCTGGCAGCCGGAGCCGCTGTATTGCTAGTAACTATTTGGGGGTATCGACAGATGCGAGAGCACTCGCTTGCGGCATCGTACTCGGTATGAAGTCCCTGCTGTGACGCGCCCTGCTCAGAGTAATCTGCAGAAAGAAAAGCCACTCGTGAGAGTGGCTTTTCGTTAACTCAGAGCGAAGAGTCGGCTCTTCCACATAGCCTTTACCACAAGCAGCTTGAACGCTGCACGGAGTTAGAGTCGCTGCTTCCTGTGTGGCAGGTATTAGCATTTTGGATGACCGCTTTTGGCCCAGAGTGTGTAAAAACGTCAGATTGAGTTTTCTGTATCGACGTCAGCAGCCTGTGCTTTCGTTTCGCAAACTGATCAACATCACGACGTTTTGAGGAACAGCTAAACGGCTCAACAACCTCTGAAAGTCCTTTGGATGGGGCAAAAAGAGCGGTTTTTACGCCGCTAACGCTTTCATCAAACCAGCGGTGCCGATGATTTTCATGACCCTTTTCAAATTGTAGGCGAGCACGTTCAGACTCATCTCTGCACTGACCCCGTTGAGCTTGCGCGACAGGAAGTGCGTTGCACCCATCCATTGTTTGAGCGTCCCGAAGGGATGCTCAACAGTCCGTTTTCGGATCCGCATCATGTCCGGCGCGTTGCTCAGCCTGTTCTGCATTTCCTCCAGGACGGCTTCATGCTCCCAGCGTCGAACCCGCCGTTCCGTGCTCGGTGTGCACTGCGGTTTCATTGCGCAACCCCGGCATTTTGAACTCCAGTAACGGTGCAACGTCAGGCCTTTTTCAACGTTGGTATAGCGCCAGATCAGCGCCTCTCCAGCCGGGCAAATGTATTCGTTTTTTGCCGCGTCATAGATGAAGGCATCGTTATTGAAACGCCCGTCTGCTTTGGCTCCAGAGGTCATCGGCTTGGGCACATAGGCGGTGATACCTGCATCGTGGCAAGCCAGGATTTCTTCGCTTTTGAAGTAACCTCTGTCAGCCACTACCGAAAGCGTTTCTGACGCCATCGCTTCGCGGGCCTGCTTGGCCATCGAGCTGAGTTGATCGGGTCAGAACCGACGTTGGTCACCTCATGGGCAACGATCAAATGGTGCTGGGTATCGACCGCTGTTTGCACGTTGTAGCCGACGATTCCCGTGCCGCGCGTCATCATGGAGCGGCTGTCTGGATCGGTCAGTGAGACCTGTTTATCCGGAGATTCATTGAGCTGGATTTCGATCGCCTGAAGCTCTTTCATTTGAGTTTTGAGCTTGGCGATTTTCTCTTCCAGCCTCACAGCACTGGGCTCGGAAGCTGTTGGTTCTTGCCGATCGGCAGCATCGAGTGCCGTCAGGTAACGATTGATGCTCGATTCAATTTCTTCCATTCGCCGCTTCAGTTTGGCGCTGGTGAAATTGCGGTCGCGGTTGTTGACTGCTTTGAATTTGCTGCCATCGATGGCGACCAGATGTTCTCCGAACAGTCCCAACTGCTGACACAGCACAACGAACTGGCGACAGACGCCTCGGATGGCCTTGCTGTTGTCTTTTCGGAAGTTGGCGATGGTCTTGAAGTCCGGCATCAAACGCCCGGTTAGCCACATCAATTCGACATTACGCTGGGCTTCTCGCTCCAGGCGCCGGCTCGACTGAATGCGGTTGAGATAGCCGTAGATGTAAATCTTCAGGAGGATCGCGGGGTGGTAAGCAGGCCGGCCAGTATCAGCCGGTATGGCGCCCTCGAAACCCAGTTTGACCAGGTCGAGTTCGTCGACAAAGACGTCGACTACGCGCACCGGATTGGTATCGCTGACGTAATCGTCGAGGCTCTCCGGAAGGAAGGTACCTTGGCCTCGATGTTCACCTTGGATAAAGCGCTTCATGGGCGGTCCCTGCGATGAAATCCTCAGAAATCATAGCAAGGGTTTGCGAAAGCGTTTTTACACACTCTGGACCGATTGCTGTCTGTCTAGACGGGCAGAAATCGACCAAATAGATATTCCGTCCCACCTTCACCGATACTGGTAACGGTTGGCATGTAGCTGTCAGCGAGGGTGGAGCATGCACCTGTACGCATGCTAAGGCTATAGCTGCGTTGGGCGCTTTTTTACGCCCCCATCAATTTTCTTTGGAGTGCGCGCAGCTTTTCGTATTCTGGTTTTACTGTGGCTAGTAGTTCCTGGCTTGGCCACTCATTCACTGACACATGATTTGAAAAATCAGACCTTTGCCAATTTGATAGGACTGCCTTGTAGGCGGCAATGTGCGCTAAGGCACCGATAAAAGAGTTTGGGATATGATCTGACTCTAAAAGATCTATGTTTTTCAGTATTAACTTTTCTGTTTCTGCATTAAAAGGCTCGAAAACATTTTCCATCCAATTCCGCCAAACTTCCTTTTCTTCGTCTGTAACATTTACGTTATTGCCAAAGTAACTATTTTTACCATGAGACGGCCTGTAATTCTTCCAAAAAGCTTCCCATGTGGCATTATTAGCCATAAGTATGGCATAGAGTGGACCATAAAGCTCACGCAGCTGCTTGTTAACACGGTCTAGCTTACTGGCCTTTTTGTCGAAATGCCACTTGTGAAAATAAGTAGCAACCCAGCCTAGTACTGCAATTAGTGCAGCAGAGGCCACAGGCACAATTTTTATCACCTCATCTCGCGCCAACTCAAACACTGATCATACCCTTATTAATAACAACAAGTAGTGAAAATTCACCATTTTGGTAAGAATGTACTTGGAGAAAAAGCTGTTTAGTGGCTCAGAAACGTACCTTTGGGGCAACAGACGCAAGATGAATATTCGTGTACTTTCGCTACTATCGAGAGCTCTTTGCACCTCCGTTGTTATTTTATTCAAAATAGCGGCAGCATCCGCCACTGGAACTCCGGCAGTGCTGGAAATATTTGCTTTTAGGGTTTCAAGCTCTGCTATTCTTGTTGAAACCTTGGCGCCTAGCTGCTGCGCAACACCTTTAACAGCTTCTAGTTTTGTTTTTATGGCGTCATCTCCTGACGCAAACTCCCCAGCAAGCTTGAGGGCGTCTTCTACAGAGTATTTTCCCTTAAGAAATGTGATACCTATCGACTCAAGCAATCCACGAAACATTTCCAAAATTGCCTCGACCGATGCAGCCAGTACGAGCAACATAAAAAATAGCAGGCCGAGCACTGTAAGCAACGATTCCATTTTTTGTTCTCCTTTTTTAATCTTTTACGAATCACTACATGCTGTTGTTGCGCCCGTGCTTCTTCGTGATCACGTTCCAGCGTAGACACACGAGGAAGAAGTAGCCACTGGCCGCCACTTAATTTTTTCTAGCCAGTGTCAATTCTTGGCACGTTATCTAGCGCGCCGCACTTACAACACTGCTGCGGCGCATTTGCGGGCGACCCCGGCTTTGCCGAAAGACGGGATCTGAATGTCAATGAAGCAATCTTGGCCTGCCACTTTTAGGCGATTCTGGCTTTACTAAACGGTTTGGCTCAAACATACCCATTTGCGATTGCACTAGCGAATCGCTATTCCATCCAGCGATTACTGCCATGCCCACCAAAGCCTGCTATCGGGCTAAGTGCTTCATTTTTCTCAACCTCAATCGCCGGGCCTCGTCCGTAACGCTCTGCCGCCTCTTGCCGCTAGATCGGGCCGTGTCCTGGCGACGCTTGACGAGCGAAGGCTAGCGTCTAGAGTTGCAGGCAACTGGCCAGCTCACGCTTGTGCGAGGGCAGCATGGACGCAAAGCAACTGTCACTGGAGGACGACTATGGCCGCCTATGCTGCTGAGACAAGTGAGTACCTTTTCAACTCTCAGGACGGGCTGCTCTGGATGCAATCTGCCGCCACGGCCCGGCCGGCCATCCGGATCAGCCTCGAACCTGGAAATCCCAGAGTCATCTCCTGCACCCAGGCGCCGGGACCTGACTCGGGCACGGTGCATTTGTGCCTAGTGGTGGCCGATGGCGAACGCCACAAGGTACTGCATGCGCAGGTGCAAGACAGCCAGCACCTGATCGTCACCCAGAGCCTGCGCCTGAGGGCTTTTCGCACACTCATCAGCTCCACCGCGGCCATCAGCAAGATCACCCACACCGGCGATGGCGTGCTGGTCAGTACCGCTGATCAGGCCCTGCAATATGTCCAGGTCAACACGCCGCAGGCGCAGCCGGTGCAGCTTGCGGCCTCCTCCGCGGCCGACGATCCCTTGTCCGAGGTGATCGCTGCCAAGAACGCCATCGCCACCTTTCTCAACAACCTCTGTGATCAACTGCCCGCTATGGCCGTGGCCATTGAAAAAACCGCGAGCGAGAAGGTTCTGAAGGCCCTTGGCGCCGAGATAAAAACCCAGCAGCAGAATCTGGACAAGGTTTTCGACAAGCCGTTGACCGCCTTCATTGCCCAGCATAATCAGGGTGTCTCGGCGGCGTCCGTCGAGCTGCTCCGTTCGGCGAGCGCCGCTGACGCCAGCGCCGCGGGTACGGGGCCAGGGCTGCGCCGGCTGTTTTTGCGGCAGTTGAATGTGCAAGGCTATTTTGATGCCTTTTCCCCGCCGCCGGTTGAAGCCCTGGCGATGCCCGCGCTGGAGGTGCGGGTCAGCGGCGATGGCATCGACCCCTTTGAAGCCCTGGGCAAGCTGTTCGAACCCTTCAATAATCTGTTGAATGCCAAACAGTTGGTCTCGCTAACTAACATGGGGGTGAGCGACCTGCTGCAGGCGGTGTCCGGATCAAAGCCGTTTTCCAGCGTGATCAGCGATTTTTTCCAGCTGTTCAAGATCGATGACGCCATGAACGCCCTGCACGGGGTCTTGGCTTCTGGGCAGTTCTCCTCACTGATCGGTCAACTGGGTTTGAAAGACTACCTGCAACAACCCGTGCAGAACGCCTTTTTCAATGCTCTCTACGCGCACTACTTCCCCGGCAAGACGTTCGCCGTGGTGGACCTGATCGCTTTCCTGGGGGCCTTGCTGGGCTTTGTCGCCTTTGAAGTACAGGGCAAAGCCAGCGAGTTCCAGGCAGTCTTCAGCGACCCGCAAAGCCTCGCCCAGTTCACCGGTGCCCCGGCAACGCTGGTGGCCCTGATTAATGGCTCGTCGACCCAGGTCAACCCTCCCCGCACCGCCGCCGATCTCGCGCTGATGAGCCTGGCGGCGTCCGACGTCGCCACCGAGCTGGCCTTGGCCGCGGCCCCCCCGGCTTGGCGGGTGGGCGTGGCCGCGGCGCTGTCGGGGGTGACGACCCTGATCATCGGCGTGGCCGGGGTCTTGAGTTTCGGCACCGGACTGATTGCCTCGCCCATGGTCGGCGGCGTAGCGGCGGGTATCTCGCAAGGGCTGTTCGGCATGCTGCAGAACCTGAATGCCGACGAGGTGCAGTGGGATCTGATTTCGGGCTTCGCCGGTGGTTTCTCCGGTGCCTTCATTTCTACCTTGCTCGGTAACAAGCTTTTTGCCGGGTGGGCGCAACGTGGGGCCTCACCATCGGCGCGGATCCAGAAACTGCGGCTGATCATGACCGGTTCGGTGCTGACCTTGGGCGCCGGCGGCGGCGCGGTAGTGGCAGCCTTGGTGAAGAACTACGCGAAGACCGGCAAGCTGGATTTCAACGACCCACTAGCCCTGACCAGTGGCGCCATCGGAGGACTAGGCGGTGGCGCCATGGGCTGCGGCCTACAGTTCATGGGCGGCCTGAGCGGCGGCGCCTGCCTACCGGTGCCGCTGTCCTTGGCAGATGCCAACCTGCATGCCCTGAACGGCCTGGCCGCCGTGCAACCTATGGTCATGAACAATGCGACATCATTGCCCAATCCCAACCTCGGGTACCCGGCCCCCCTGCCAGGCTGGTCGATGGCGGTCTACGCAACCAAGTTCAATGACGCTGCGGCAACGCCAAATGAGGGGCTGTCCGTGGCCCTGGTCAAATGGGACGAATTCAGCAAGATGGACAATGACTATATAGGCCGCCGTGAACGGCTGTTCTGGCTGGAGGACGTCGGCGGCGCAGCCCCGGCGGCTGCCCGCAGGGCTGATGTGGTGCTCGGCGTGCACGGCATTGGGCGTTTCGTGTTTCCAGCCCTGACCCACTTCGACACGCTAGGCAACCGGGTGGACTATTCGCGGCCCATGGCCAAGGCAGACTTTGCCCAGTTTCTTGCCGGGCAAGCCTACCTGACCAACTACCTCACCAACATCAGATTGGCTCAGGGGCGGGCGCCCATTATCAAGCTGATGATCTGCTTCAGCGCCCTGCCCCTGGGCTGCTGCAGCCTCGGTCGGGAACTCGCGACACGCCTGAATGCAACGGTCTACGCCGGACGTCCTCCGGTTTACCCCTGGCTTGGCGCCACCGGCTTCCCGCGGGTGCCCGGCTGGGGTGGCTGGATCAAATACGACGCATAACCTGCAAACCACCAGGCGGCGCACAATCAGGAGCTTCCAAGGATGGCAACCCCCACCAAGCTGACAACGGCGGACCAGACGACCATTGCCTCGGTCGAGGTATCACCGGTCATTCTGCCGGGCACATTGTTCTTCGGGCTATACGACGATCAGGGATTGAAGGTCAAGGGTGGCTTCAAGGTCGAAGACCTGGTGCTCTCCCGGCACTTGCCGCTGGTGAATCAGGACTTCGCCGACACCGCTGTGGTGCTTAAGGACTTCCAACTGGCCTTCGAGCACTCGATCGGCGGTGCCGACCAGACCGACAATGATCAGTTCGTACTGGAGCTGACGCTGGTGCTGGGTGGCAATACCATCAGCCATCTGAAGCTGCCGTTGTCCGGCTCGGCCAATCCCCCGGTTTCTGAAGCTCTGGTGGCCGCCCCGGACAGTGGCGCCACCCCGCAAAACGTGCCGCCGGGGTCGATCTTCTGGATCAACATCCAGAAATCCATAGGGCCCATCCATATCGGCCGTATCGGTTTCAATTGCATCGGCGACGAGATTCAGGTGCTGCTCGACGCGGGCCTCGCCACCTCGGCCTTCAGCGTCGAACTCAGCGGACTGTCGGCGACGGTGCCGATCTTCGGCTTGAATAGCTTCGACGACATCAAGATGGGGCTCAAGGGGCTGGACGTGGCCTTTTCCACGGCGGCACTGACTATCGAAGGCGGCCTGTTGATCAGTGAGCAGAACGGCCGCCCGGAATACGACGGCGCGTTGCAGATCCGCACTGCGGATCTGGCGCTGATGGCGCTGGGCTCATTCACCTCGATCGCCAGCAATGGCCATACCGACAACTCACTGTTCGGCTTCGCCTTCCTCGACCATGCGCTAGGCGGGCCACCCGCGTTCTTCGTCACTGGGCTGTCGGCGGGCTTTGGCTACAACCGCTCGGTCAAGGCACCGGCGGTGTCGGAAGTCGGTACCTTCCCCTTGCTGGCGGGGCTCAACGATCCGTCCCAACTGGGCCTGCCGGGCGGTGGCCTGCCTGCAGCGTCGCAGCTGCAGAACGTGCTGGCCAAGGTCAACAAATACATCCAGCCCGACCTGGGGGAGTACTGGTTTGCTGCCGGTATCCAGTTCACCTCCTTCGAACTGATCCATTCCAATGTGGTGGCGGTGCTGGAGGTCGGCAAGGAGTTCGAGATCCTGGTCCTGGGCAAATCCTACGGCTCCTTCCCGCCCACGGGGGTGACCTATGGCTATGTCGAGCTGGATCTTGAAGTGGTGTTCCAGCCCGATGCCGGTTTGTTCAAGGCCGAAGCGGTGCTGTCGCCCAACTCCTATGTGCTGGATCAGAACTGCCATCTGACCGGCGGCTTCGCCTTCTATAGCTGGTTCGGCAACAACGACCATGCCGGTGACTTCGTCTTCGCCGTCGGCGGCTATCACCCGGCCTTCAAGCAGCCCGACTACTACCCTGTGGTTTCCCGGTTGGGCTTCAACTGGCCGGTATCCAGCGAGGTACTGATCAAGGGCGGCGCCTATTTTGCCCTGACACCCTCATGCATCATGGCCGGCGGCGGGCTTGAGGCGGTCTATCAGTCGGGCAACCTGCGAGCCTGGTTCACCGCCTACGCGGACTTCCTGATCTACTGGAAACCCTTCTATTTCACCGCGGGCATCGGCGTCGACGTGGGCGTCTCCTACCACGTGCACTTCCTGTTCGTCAGCACCACCCTGCACTTCGAGCTGGGCGCCACCGTGGCCCTGCATGGTCCGCCCACGGGCGGTATCGTGCATATCCACCTGTGGATCATCTCCTTCAGCGT
Organism: Pseudomonas sp. B21-015; assembly: GCF_024749285.1. Classification (NCBI taxonomy): domain Bacteria; kingdom Pseudomonadati; phylum Pseudomonadota; class Gammaproteobacteria; order Pseudomonadales; family Pseudomonadaceae; genus Pseudomonas; species Pseudomonas sp. B21-015. Next base: position 3,066,853 of record NZ_CP087196.1, on the reverse strand, counting down.
GCCCTTTGGCGCCAGCGACAGCGCGGGGGATAAGCAACTGGGCTGGAGCGACTTCAAGGCGATGCTAGCCCAGCCCAGGCAAAGCGCAGCGCTCTCGGCCAAGGACCAAGCCCGCAACACCGAGATGCAGGCCGAACTGTGCCACCTGACGGTGAGCAATGGCCTGTTAAACCAGGTGCAGGACAGCGATGGCAGCATTCGCTGGCTGGTGCGCGCCGACGAGTTCGTGTTCGATGCCACCTCGGCCGTGCCCATGACTCAGCTCAGCATGGCCGACAACACCCTGCAGTCCCAGGCGGGACCTCTGGCGATTCGACCGATGCGGGTTGGCAGTATTAATTCTTCGGTGGCCAGCCTGATCGTCACCTCGGAAGACGGCAACCCCATCACTTGGAAGGCGCCGCGCCCCTTTAACCGGGCCCTGCCGCAAGCCCTGTGGGGCGCTCCAGTGGACCAGCCGTCGAACGTCGACCCCAACGCCAAGCTGATCGACGGCTGCCTGGTAGGGGTCCAGGGACTGTCCGCACTGTCCACCTACCAGCCGGCGCATACCGGGCTGATCGACATTGTCCAGGCGTTCACCTACTTCACCCTCTACCCCGCAGGCAGCTCGACCCTGCCCTGGCTGCCGATCTCGGCCAGCGCGGCGCCAGTGCCCAATAGCGCCGTAGTGACCCGGGATGCGCGCAGCGCGGTGATCAACCCGGCCATCGCCAAGACCACGGCCGCACGCACCCAGATAGTCGCGGCGCTGAACGGCCTCTGCGGCTTTGCCGTGCTGGACGAGGCCCTGAGCGGCTTTGATGCGCAGTCGAATTTCGCCACCGATCCGCTGATCGGCCCACTGGCCCTTGCACAAGTGGAATGAGAGAGAAGATGAACAGTGCCACTCCTATTCGCCGCAGCGCCGACCTTGAACCAGGCACCATCGAGTTCTTCGACAAAATAGTGCCGCCGTTGATGGCCGGCGACTACAACATCGCCTTTACCCAGGAGCTGGCCTACGGGTCAGAAAAACAACAGCTGCAACGCACACAGAACTTTTCCGTGCAGGCGCCACGCTTCAGCCTGGCGGAAAAGGACGTGCAATCGGTGTTTCCAGCCAATGGCAGCAGCGGCAAGTTCGAAAACGACCTGCCGCAAATCGTCCTCAACAAGCGCGCCCTGCCCTGGGAGCACCTGCTGGAACCGGGCGATACCAGCGGTGCACCGTGGATGGCATTGCTGGTGCTGGACCCTACGCAGATCAGCGTGCCGCAAAACAGCGTCGCCGCGCCCTCCCAGACTCTGGCGGCGGCACTGCCACTGGCGGAGGTGCGCAACCTCGACAACGGCGGGCTGCTGGGCCCGAAGATCGCCCACTTGGATCACGGACAGAGCGACACGGACATAGTACGCACCATCGACATTACCACCGCGACCTTCCTGTCCCTGGTGCCTCACCTCGACAGCGACGCCCCGGCCAGCAGCGAACTGTGCAGCCTAGCCCATGTGCGCCAGGTGAACATGGAGCACAAGGAAATCCTCGACATGACCCACTCGGGCTGGTTTTCGCTGATCGTCGGCAACCGCTTCCCAATCAACCCGGACCAGCCCACCCGGCAGTTGCTCCACCTCGTGTCGCTGGAAGGCTTCAAGCCCTATCTTGCCGAGGGTGCGCAGTTCCCCGCGGGCATTATCAGTGTCAGGCTGATCTCGCTGTACAGTTGGTCGTTCACCTGCCTGCCCGACCACGGCGAAAGCTTCAGCAGTTTCATGCTCAACCTGGTGTCCGCCGGCAGCCAGCAGAACACCGGCCTGAGCCTGCACCTGCCGGTCACGCCCGAGGCCGAGGCCCGGGACGGCTCCCCCGGCAAGATTGCCAGCAAGGCCCTGCGCAACGGTTATGTGCCGCTGCTGTACAACGCGCTCTATGGCGACAAAACCCTGTCCTGGTACCGCAGCCCCCTGGCGCCGTGCAAACCCGAGCAGTTCACCCGTGGTGCCGAAATGCAGACGTTCCGGTCGGCGTCCGACGCGGTGATCTTCGATCCTCAGACCGGCCTGTTCGATCTCTCGTATTCGGTGGCCTGGCAGACCGGCCGGCTCATGGCCCTGAGCAATCGCGCCTTTGCCACCAGCCTCACGGACTGGCGGCGCAAGCTGAACCACATCATCGACCTGCTGGCGAACCTGGCGCAGGAGGACCAGTTGCAGAACTTCTTCGACACCTACGATGGAGACATCAACCAGTTTTTCCACGATCAGTTGATTACCGAGGGCTTCCTGGACTTCATGCTCGACGACTTTTCCCAACTGATCGCGCCCAACCTCAATACCCATCCAGTGAGCTTCACGCCGCCGCCCAGCAGCCTGAACGCAGAGACGGAGCTGCCGCCACAACTGCTCAAGGAGCTGCAAAAGCTCCTGCAGAACGACCAAGTCGCGGCGCTGCTCAATGACGTCGAGGGGCAAGAGCTGCAAACCATAGTGGAATGGCTGGCGCGCACCTCGCTGCTGTATGACGTGCCTTTCGATCACCTGGTGGCCGACCCGCGGTTGCTGCCGATCGAATCCATCCGCTTCTTCTATCTCGATCGCAGTTGGATCGACAGCCTGGTCGACGGGGCCATGAGCATCGGTGTGCAATCGTCCAAGGACAGCCACTACTACAAGATAACCAAGAACCTGATCCGCGATGCCCTCGACCGACTAACGCTGGGCATTCGCGAACGACTGCTGGGGCTGCCCCCCAGCGAGAAGGACCCGACGGATGGGGTGATCGCCGGCTTCCTCCTGCGTTCCGACGTACTGGTGCAGTACCCGGGGATAGAGATCAAAGGCTACCGGGCCGTCGGCAAGAATGACGATGGCGCGCCGCTGGGGATCGATCGCATGCAGATTCTGCGGCTGGACCGGCTGTCGCCCAACGTGCTGATCTGCCTGTTTCCCGATGCGCCGGCCTGGATCGAATTCGACCAGCCCAGCGAGGGCCTGTGCTTCGGCGTGGAACCCGTGCAACAGACGCTGGAAATCGCCCTTCGCGATCCACATAACGGCGAGGTACTGCCCGACGTGATCTATACCCTGGACAGCGTGGCGGACTTTCGCGGCCCGCAGTCCGAGCGCGTGTTGAACATCAAGCACTTGAACGCGGCACTCGCCGCGAAGCTGGGCAAGACGACGCTGAATGCCGCGGAGCTCGCGCTGCAGCTGGTCAAAGTGCCCGAGCAGATGGTGTTTACCAATCAGGCACAGACGGCCAGGTGAAAACGATGACAGGGACGACCCAACTGCTGATCCCCATGGCGCTGCAGGTCATGCTGGTGAATCAGCCGGTGCTCAACGGCAGCAAGTTCCGGCGCTGGCGGAACAATTACAATTACCTGGTCAACAACATGGACAGCCCGACGCCGGCGCCATTTCAGGACGGCGGCGACTCACCGAAACAGGGCATCCATCTGCATTGGCAACTGCCCCAGGCCTTGAAGCATGGCCGGCCAGGAGCAGTATTGTTCAGCATCGGCACGGCGGTCGCCGCCATTACCCGTGCCCTGGACAAGAACCAGCTGAGCAGCGACCTGCTCGCCGCTTTCAGCAACAATGGCCTAGCGCTGGCGATCAGCGGCGTCTCGGTGGCCCCCCAGGCAGACACCGGCAACGACGGCTGGCAGTTGATCGACTGGGCCAACGCACGGCACTACCTCATCGAACTCAAGCAAGATACGGCGAACCTTGAGTACCTGGCAGTCAGCGATGCGCAGATCAGCTTTCCGGAGGTACCCAACCGCTGGCTGGTGATCCGCTTCCAACACGGCGCGAGCAAAGTCGAACCGACCTCCTGGATCATCGAGAGCGACTACCTGAACGCCAGCGCGGGCTCGATGTCCTTTCTCGACCCCAAGGCGCAGAACCTGGGCAGTCCCAATGCCGTGACCAAGATCGGCAAGTCCCAACGGCTCAGCGCCAGCTGGAGCGAAAGCGCCGCCGGCGACGCCATGTTCCTGCGCGCCATAGGGCCGGGCGATGTGACCTTCTGCGCCTATGCGCCGGCGGCGCAGAACGTCTTCAGCTTTGTCGACGGCGATGCCGCCAACCTGCCGGAAAACACCGCCTTGAGCTATTTGGTAGCCGGCTGGTACGCCAACCCGGACTACGACCCGCTGCATGATTCAAGCGCACAGCTGGCCGCCTTCACCGCGCAACTGGACAACCTGAACTGGGCCATTGCCGGGGTTTCCGACCTCAGCCAATACACCGGGCTGCTGGCTACCCGCTGCATAGTGCATGGCATGCGCCATTCCCTGGTCTGGCAGACCGCGATCATGCCCTCGGGCAATCAGACCCAGGTGCCGGACAACATTGGCGAGGGCGTCAAGGTGGCCATCGGTAATACCTCGGTGGAGGCCCTGGCGGCGCTGGTCGGCGTGACCAGCGGCGATCAGGACCTAGACCTGACGCTGCTGGAGGCCTTGCAATACGGCTCGCTGGACACCCTGGACCAAGTCGGCGGGCGCACCCTGGTGGCGGACAAGGCGCGCCAGGCACGCTACGGCGCCACCCCCGGCGGCCAGTCCTGGGAGATCCGCGCCCGGGAAGTGAACGGCGCGGCCCTGAATGCCAGCGAACCGGCGGATATCGCCGACTACGCTGCGGGCCTCGCGGCCTTGAACCAAGCCCAGGCCGCACTGAATGCCAGCCAGCGCCAGCTGGTGTCGCTGCAATGGACGCTGTATGCGCGCTGGTGGAAGAACCAGAACTACAACGTGCTGGGCCTGGGGCCGGCCAACCCGCCCGACAACATGGCGCAGATCGCCAGCGCGCTGGACCCTAGCTCCCCCGAGTGCCAGGCCCTGGTCAGCCAGATCCAACAGCTGCAGCAAAGCATCGCTGTAACATTCAGCAGCGGTAGCGTCCCACTCTACAGCGACGCGGAGGCGATCGAGGAATACGCCCGGAATGTGCTCAAGCTGCCGACCTCGCTGTTGCTCAAGCCCAAGAACGCGCCCCGCTACTGGCATCCCAACGACCCGGTGCTAGTGGTTTCCGGTATCGCCAACCCCGACAACGACAGCTCCAGCCAGGCACTGGTGTGCCGCACCCTGGCGCAGATCGTCAGCGGCCTGAGCATCAACGGCAAGACGGTGACCGCCGATAACGCGGCGGCTCTGATCCCCCTGCCCCTGGCGAACCCGGGCATCCCGCCGGCGGTGTATGCATTGTGTAAGGAGGCTTTTTTCCTCGATCCGGCGAACTGGCCGAACATCGCCAACAACCTGTTCATGGGCAATGTACAGCCGGCCGATATCGGCGCCGCCATCGCCCGGGGTTCTTGGGCCGATACCCAGTCCCAGGCGCCCTTGGCGCTGTCCGTGGCGCCCTGGGTGCAGCCGTGGAATCCACTGTTCCTGGAGTGGAGCGTCAAGTGGTTCCCCACCTACAGCCAGAAGGATGGCAACTCGCCGTGGCACTTCAATCGCAATGAATGGCAGTTCGACGGCGACGACTACAACTGGACCGGCGTACACCTGGATGAGCGCCTGATGGTCGGTTACAGCGGCCGCACGGTGCTGTCGTCACACTCGGTGTTCAACTTCGAGAACCGCCTGCGCGACTACATTGGCAAATCCAGAACCCCGCAGCCAAAGCTGGAAAAACTCGATGCCCTACTCAAGGCGATCCGTTCCTGGGGGGTGATGTCGCAGCGCCTGAGCGGCCTGCATGGCGAGTTCGCGACACGCTCGGCGGGCCAGTCCTGGCCCCCTATTGGCGAGATCGCCGCCCTGGTGCAGAACCAGTACCAGAGCGCGCCCGACCCGAGTAAAGGCGACCAGGACTATGACTACGGCCCGGTTTCGCCGACGTTCTTCCCGCAGATGGGCGGCTTTTTCGTGATCGACGATATCGAGGTGATCGACAGCTTCGGCCAGGCCGTCAGCCTGCTGCGAGCCAACAACAACCCTACGGGCGGCAAGACCTCTGCCTTCACCCCCATACGCTCCAGGCAAGTCACTCCGGCCAACCCGAACATCGCTGTCGGAGACTACACACCTGCGCAATTCGTGCAACAGCCCTTCGGCCTGGTGCAGTCCGGGCAGTTGGCGATGCGCTGGGTGGACGCCGACAAGGACGCCAATGAAGTGGGCCTGGTGGCCGATGCCAACCCAGTGTGCGGCTGGGTCCTGCCCAACCATCTGGACGCGGCATTGGTCATCTATGACCAACAGGGCCAACTGCTAGGCGAGGTGCGCGAGGACCTCAACCGGCAGATGGTCGCCTGGTTCCCGGCGCCCGACAGCCCGAACCCCATTACCAACCCGGAGCAGATTCCCAATCTGCATCTGCGCGGCGTGGTCAGTGGCCTGATGGCGGCACAGCGACAAGCCGCCGGCACCTTCGACAACTTCCTGAAGGTAATCGACGAATCATTATGGCTGGTGGACCCGCTCGGCCCGCGCACCGACCCGGACCTAGCCGTGCTGATCGGCCGGCCTCTGGCGGTGCTACGCCTGAAACTGGCGCTGGAGCTGGCGGGCGATCGTTACACCAACCAGAGTTGGGCCGACACCTTCGCCACCAATGACAACGCCGTGGGCCAGACCGCCTTCGCCTTGCGCCTAGGCAGCCTGGCCGTGCGCGAAGACGGGCTGATCGGCTACTACGCCGACGAAGCCTTCCAGGCCTTCAACTCAGTACACTACCCCGACGGCCTGGACGCCGGCTCGAGTTACGTCAAGCCGATCGGCGGCAAGGCCGGCAACTATCTGTCGCTGACGGCCGATGGCAGTCCGGCCTTCGTCACGCTGCTGATGGACCCTAGGGGCACGCTGCACGGCAGCACCGGAATCCTGCCGGTCAAGGACATCTCGCTGCCCAACCGCCTTTTCGAAAGCACCCTGAGCAATATGGAGATCACCTTCAGCGTGGGCTCCCTGCTGACCTCGGCGGCGTCGATCCAGATCCCACGCCTGGCGGAGCAGAACGGCGAATGGTCGTGGATCAGCCATTCCAGCACCACACAGTTCTCCTCCAGTGCAGTGGACTTCAGCTCGCCCAACGCCCAATTGTCAGCGCCGTCCATGGTCGTTCAGGACGGCTGGCTGAGGTTTCTGACCCATCTCGATAGGAATGCCGCCGATGAGTGAACTTCTACTGTCCTATTCGTTCCTGACTGAACCGGGTGTGCTGCAAGCGGGCAATACCGCGCGCCTGACCATCATCGTGTCAAATGCCGGGGCGCCCTTGACCTTGAAGGGCATCGACTTCGTGCTGACCCAAGGCACCGGAGCGCGGGACATCGCCAACGGCTTGGCCCCCACTACACCGAGCCTGCCCGATGGCTGGTCGCATCCAAGCCCAAGCGGCGGCAAGTTCTCGATGTCGCCGGACGCGCCCTACACCATCGGGCGTGACGGGTTGATTTTCGTCTTTGATCTCACGGTCAGTCCCATGGTCGGCACGGCGCTGATCGCCATCACCGAACATATCGAGGTGGGCGGCGAGCCGCGAGCCAATCGCGGCTCCCTGGCGGTGCCCAAGTTCCCGCAGAACTTCCGCCTCAGCGCTTTCTACAGCGCCACGCCGATCATCAACCAAGGCGACAGCGTGACCCTGGTGTGGACCGGCCAGAACCTACATCTGGCAAACTACAGCATCAGCTACAGCGTCGGTGGCCGGACCACGATAGTTAACATCCCGGCGCGCACCTATATCTACACCTTGGACGCCGTCGAGACGTCCGGTGTCTATTACCTGCACGTCAAGGCCGCTGAAGATGCGGACACCTCGTTCACCTTCCAGTCCAGCGTTTATCCCATCACCGTCAATCCGGCAATCGCTGCGTTCTGGGCCACTGAAAGCGCGGGCGCTCCCGGAGACAGTGTGCAGCTCAACTGGCGGGTCTCCGACTCAGTGTCCACCGCCACCCTAACCTGCCTGCAGAGCGGCGCCAGCTGGGACCTGGATGCCGCGGCCTTGGCCAAAAGCCAACTGGCGATTGAGCTGCCGGCCATCGCGATGTCGGCGCAGTACCAGTTCCAGGCGTACGAAAGCGGCCAGGGCGAAGGCACACCACTGCTGGTGGCAACCAGCACCCTGAGCATTGCTGTCAGCGCGAGCATTCCCAACCTCGCAAGCAACTACGCACAGTTCGTGACCGATGCCCAGGCCAGCGACCTGGCACGGTTACCGGCCCGATCCGTCGATGACCGGGTGGTGCCGCAACTGATGGAGGAAATCTTCCGTACCTTCAAGGAGGCCTATCCGGATATCGACTTTTACCTAGACTGGGCCAACCTGACGCCGAATGCGCGCAGCTTCGTCTACATCGATAACCGGAAGAAGGTGGTGGTACATGGCGCCCTGGTGCGCATTGCCAGCCTCTACTACGAAGCCTTCTGCTTTATCGTCGGGCAATGCGTGGCTCGCTTCAGCGGCCAGCCCCCGGTGGATGCCAACGGCCTGAGCTATGTAGGGGTGGCCGACTACTACACCACCGGCACCCTGCTCTCGTATGTGTTCCTTTCTGCTTCCGACAACAGCGACCTGCCTAGCGGAATCGAAACCCAACTCAAAACCCTATTCCTGGAAGGCATATCGCTCCCGAACCAAGCGCCCGCCCCGGGAAACCTAGCTGCCAATCCAGGTATCCATTGTAGGTTCAACGCAATCACCTCGGGCATATTTGGCAAGCCCTTACCCAGTTGCGTAAGCGCAAATTGATGAGTTGCTATACGGCACACAACCGAAAGTTGTCTTTCAACGGATCGTCCACCGGAACTAAAGGAGATAGAAATGGGATCGATTTTTCCCGGATGCGCGGAGTCCGTGCAACACGTGAACCCAAAGAACAAAGTCTGTTCCACGCAGCATTGTGACAGCTTCACCGAAACAGACACCTTCCATAGTACCTGCAACACCGACGGCCAAGGGCACCCGCTATACCCGGTGTCGACCGCACAATGTGTCAACCCAAACAATCCCAACGACATCATAGAACCGACCTACGATCCCGACGGGGAATACTACTATTGCCCCGGGAACTACCGTGTTCAGACCTGTTTTTGTTGCTGTTCGTGCTTGGCCAATGGCACGCCGATCGCCATTCCGGAAGGGGTCAAGGCCATCGAGCAGTTCGCCATTGGCGACGCCGTCACGGTCGGTGACTGGAACGCACACCAGCTGTCGTGGAAAACCGGGTCGGTGAAGTTCTCCAGTGGCAGCGACGCCGGGTGGAAGAACACTATGATGTTCATCGAATTTGCGGGGAACAAGCAGCTAATCGCCTCCGTCGATCACCTGTTTTTTCTCGCCAGTGGCAAGCTTAAACGCGCAGATCGCCTGGTGCCCCACAAGGATCAGCTAATGAGCGCCGAGGGCACGCCGCTGGACATCCTCAGCAGCCTGTCCGGCACCTGGGACAAGGGTCTACATCACATTGCCACCGATATGCACTTCAACGGTTCGCTCAACGGCCATCTGATCAATTCAGCTGGCGTGGTCTCCGGCGACTATTGCCTGCAGATCAATCAGCACGAGCTGATCAAGATGGGCTTGATGGACGCCCCGGAAACCAGCCCGGCATTCGGCAGCAAGGCGTTCGCCGCCGCCAATCCGCATCTGGCCGTGACCCGCGCCTCGGCGCTGAAGAGCGGCGAGATCCTGTCCAATGTCGCCCTGCCCCAGGGCTTCAGCGCCTTCAATCCCGAAGGCGGTATGTATATTCCGGCCGGTGCGGCGCAGTTCCTCACCGACGCCCAGGCCAGCGACATAGTCAACAACAAGAAGGCGAGCTTCCTCGACCTGACCAGCGATTCAGGCATCGACGCCGTCAACTACCTGCTCAAAGTGTTCAAGGCCTTCTATCCCTCGATCAATATTCTGGTCGACACGGCCAACCCCAACTTCAATACCTACGGGTTCGAGATGTACGGGCAGCAGCACTTGGTCATCAGCGGAGAAATCACCCGGCTCAACGGCCTGTATTCTGATGGCTACAAATTTATCATCGCCCAGGGCATTGCCCGGCTCCTGGGCAGCACGCCGAAAGACCAGGACGGTTTCACCTATGCGGCGGCGGCTGACTTCTACGCGGTTTCATCGATCTTCCGCGAAGTCTTCTTCCTCGATTCCGACGACCTATTCAACAACTCGCTGGACCAGATCAAGGCCGTCTTCGGTTACATCTCGCCGGCCAATGCCGTCGGCAATCCGGACAACCTGGCCAATGATCCTTCGATCAAGTGTCGCATCGGCTCGATCAACACCGGCATCTTCGGCGGCAGTGTGCTGCCCTGCGCCTGTAACGACCTGGCCCTACTGAGTGCTGATCCGGACAGTTCCGACCCGCACCAGTTGCGCCTGGAATTGAACTTCAACAAGGACATCGCCCCCTTGAGTGTCAAGGATCTGTACAACTTCAAGTTCACACCGCCCAACAGCCAGGCCCCCGGCGTCAGGCTGCCCAAGGTGCTATCGGCGGAGATCAGCCCCCAGGCCGCCTCTGTCGTAGTCCTGCATGTGCAGTCGCCGCTGAACATAGAGTTCAATGTCTACCTGACCGATGTCTGGTCGGCGGGCGGCTCGGTGCTCGGGGAGCAGAACAGCGCCAGCTTCAGCTTCATGTCGCATAAGTAGCCTGGGAGGCTGTCAGCATGAGCGAACTACAAGCCATTGCCGGCATCCGCCTGCGCTCCATCGAGGACGGCTGTCGGCAGTTGGCCGACATTCTCGAGTTGCAGGCCCCGGTTGCGCCCAAGGTACTGATCGCGGCACTGCAGTCCGAGGAGTATGCCCGCAACCTGCTGATCTGCCGTCGGACACCGGTGTTCCTTGCGACTTTGCTTGCCAACCCGGTAGGCTCGCCGCCGCAGGAAGCGGGGTCCGGCAAAGGCACACTGGAATTGATGAAGGAGGCCTCAGGTGCATTAGCGCGCTGGGGTACGGTGGGGTTTTCAGTAGTGGACGACGAGGTGCTCGAGCAGCGCTTGGGGGCTTGCCTTGCCTGCCCCAACCTGAGGTCCTCAGGCAGCGCCGCCAATGCTCTGCACAAGCTGATGAAGACCCGGGCCAGTTGCGCTTTGTGCGGTTGCGATGTGGAGAAGAAAGCCCGCATGAGCTCCGAGCGCTGCCCGGGCGAAGACCCGCAACTTACGGGTCATAACCGCTGGGGTCAGCCGCTGAGCGTGGCTTGAAGACCGGCAGGCCGGCACGAGCTGTGTCAGCCTGCCAGGCCTTGATCCACGCCTAGTGGAACCATCACACGTCGTTTAACCAGTTGGTGTTCACCGCTCATCAATTAGGAATGTACCCAGATAAAGATTCGCGCCGCCTCGATCACTGGCTTCTACAGCTTTGCGACACTCCACCAAAACGCTAGCGAAGATGCTGTGCGCTTCCCTGGTGACCAATGCCGAATTTTGCCGCAGGCCAGACAGAGGAGCTACTTTTTCAACAGAGTCAGGCGAAACCAGCCCTTCGTATTCAGCGACTTTTTCAAAGAGCTTTTTCAAGATTTCAAAGGTTGAAATTTCAGTAACCTGGCGGACCAGCCACTAACACGATCCCGCGGGTTTCCGACCCCGTGTCCTTTCAAAGTCTTCAGGGTCCCCGGCGCCTTTTCGATGACCTGGGCTGCAGATCCGCTTCGCTCGACTAGTATCTGATGACGATCTGTCAAAGGGGGAGAGATGTTATGGAAATGATTGCCGTGCGTTCCAGTGCGATGGCCGCCGTTGGCTACGATCCAGCAACGAGACGAATGAGGATCCGCTTTGAACAAGGTCACTCTTACGATTTCTGCAATGTCCCAGTGGCCATACACAATGGGTTGATAGCCGCTGTGTCGAAAGGCTCCTACTACAACCAACACATACGTGATCGCTATCAGTGCTGAGTGACGTCTTCCATTTGGAAAGACGGACATCCCTGCAAAACTTTCAGCTAGAGAGAATCCGCGAGTTCGATAACCTGTGTAGGGGGCGGCCTTCAGGGAGGACCCGTAAAAATCGGCGCCCCGCCCGGCCTCCCCGGCTCATGCCTTCGGCTCGGCCTCGCTCAGGTCCAGCCGCTTAGCCACCCAGCGCTCGTACAGGCCGATGGCGACATCCGCGCCGGCCATCGCGGTCAGGCAACCCAGGGCACCCGCCGTCCAGATCGACAGGCCCGCGCCGAACAGCAACATCATCGCTGACACGCCGCAGACGATGCAGGCACCGGAGCGAAGTGCGAGGCGGCGCAATAACGCCCAGCCTCGCGCTCCATCCTTGTCGGCGCGCCACATCTCGCCGGACACGCCGCCAACCAATGACAGGGCAATCACCAACCAGATCGGCGTCTCTGCGAGTGCCTGTTGCTCGTTCGTCATTCCCCTGCCCCTTAAACAAAAAGACCCGGCGCAATGGCGGGGTCAGGTGGTGGATTGCCTACCGCGCTTTGCGGTCGCACCCATCGAAGATGGCCCCTTTTTACAGGTCGATTCTGGTGGCAGCAAGACCGTATTAATGCCATCCGGTGAATGTGTGGGTTACGCCCGGTGAACGGCTGGCGAATGTCGGTGAATATCTATCCCGGCTGTCTTTTGCTTTGGTGGCGTCCCATGCGTCCCACCTCTCTGCAACTAGGTGGGACGTCTGAAAGCCCCGCAGATTGGGGCTTTGCCCTACCGTCCTACTTTTTTCTCTCTTTTCTCGTGTAAAGAGAGAAATTTAAAAAGCACGCGTGCGCGTAAACGCGCGTACCTGTACCCGCTACGCACACACGGGCGGGAGGCATGAAAAAGGTGGGACGGTGGGACAGCCCAACAACGACGCGGCCTGCGCCCGTCCCACCACCGCAAAAGGCAGTGGGACGGAGGCAGGCCGGTGGGACGGCGTGAGCCAGAGGGATGCCCACGATCAAGCCGCTTCCCCCAGGAGGAAGTGCTCGACCACGATGTGGGCGTCATGCAGGCGCTGGTAGTAGATGTTGCGCGTGCAGCCGCTCTGCGCCAGACGCGCCGCCAAGGGCGCATCGGGTTGGCAGTAATGCACTCGCACCACCGCCATCAACTCGGGAGCGAGGCGTTTCTTGACGATGCGCTCGATGTCCAAAGAGGCTTCCAGCGGCACCCTGCTCCCGCGCCTGCCGCGCACGAGCTGACCACCGCTCTCCATCATCATCGCGACCATGTTGCCGCCCGAGTAACCGGCCGCCACCTCGTCGCTGTGCAGCTCCTGCGCCCATTGTTTGAGGGCCATATCGATTGCCTTAATCATCGAAGCACGGCTCCTCGAACTCGTCCCGTTGCAACGCAGGCGCCCTGCCCCAATGCTCCGGTTTCTTGTACGCCCAAGGCCGCTGGCCGCTCTTGCTCAAGGCGCCCAACCGGAACCGTCGCCAGCCCAGCCGGTGCATGATCGCGCCGACACGCATCTGCTCCGGTTTGCCCCAATGCCCGGGATCGAGCTTGAGTGCCTGGCTCATCACTTCACTGCCGGTGGCGGTCTCGCCGATCTGCGATTCCTCCAGCCAGGTCAGGATTGGACCTTCCCATTCATCCACGACAAAACGCTGATCCTGGGCTTCGGCGAACATCGGCGCTTCGTCCGGCGTCACCCACCAGAGATCACCGGCCTCGTAACAGAACACCGCTTCGGCCCAGAGCTGGTCGCGGATCTCGCGTAGCAACGCCACGTCGACCTTGGTACAGGCAACCGGCCAATACCGGCGGTTGCCGGTGGCGTCCTTGAGGTATTCGTCCTGGTTGGTGGTGCCGACGAACACACACTGGCGTGGCACGTCCATGGTTCTGCGGCCATAGCTCTCGCGGTAGGTGTCGGTGGACGCGGAGAAGAACTGCTTGGCCTTGGTGCTTTCGGCCTTGTTGAAGCTGTCCAGCTCGCCGAGCTCGACGATCCACTTGCCACGGATCGCCTGAAAGCCGTCCTTGTCGCCGAGGGCAAACGGCGTGTCCATGAACCACTCACCGCCGAGTACGCTCATGGCGGTCGACTTACCGGCGCCCTGCGCACCTTCGAGGATCATCACCGAGTCGGCCTTGCAGCCGGGTTTCATCACCCGCGCCACGGCGGAGATCATCCAGCGCTTGCCGACCTTGGCGGTGTAGTCACAGGCCGGTACACCCATTACGTCGGTGAGCCAGGCTTCGAGACGCGGCACGCGATCCCATTCCAGCTTTTTCAGGTACTCGCGCACCGGGTGAAACGCGTGGTCGTGTGCCACGACACTGACGGCCTCGATCACATGCGAGGACTTCACACGCAGGTTGTACTGCTGCGCGAGCCACTTCATCACGCGCACGTCATCGATGTCGGCCCACTCGCCGGTACCACCGCCATACGGCGCGGCACGCAGCTTGACGATCTTCGAGCTGAACGCGCTGTAGCTGATCACCCCGGCCCAGCGCTCATCGTGAGCCAGGATCAGTTCGACGTTCTGCATGTGCGCGATGAGGGCGCCGCTTTCACTGCGAGCGAGCTGATCTTTCCAGCCACCGGCCGCCGGGGGACGGACCACGGCCAGCACCTGTCGGCGAACAGTTTCAAGACCTTCGGCGACGTGCAGGTCGTTGAAGTCGGTCCACTTATCATGGCGCTCGATCGAGAAGATCGGCGCAACGACTTGAGCACCGACGATCAGGGCAGCATTGCTGGCCTTCTCCTCGCCCGGGTTCCACGCATCGCCGTTGGGCTTGGTGGTCTTCCAGTCATCATCGCGGCAGATGATCAGCGGGCAGCCTGCAAAGCGTTCGCGCATGGCCTTGCACACGGCCAACAGATTGCCCGCATCGAAGGCCACGGCCACGGCAAGCGACGTCGCCATGTGCAGGCTGGCGCCGGTGGCGTAGCCCTCACAAACCAGCACCGGCTCGCCCGGCTCCGGGTGCGGACCGAGCAGGTGGAACGTGCCCTCCTTCGCCATCCCGTATGGCCAGTAGGATTTGTCGCGGCCGGTGTCTTCCTGCTTGCTCGGGAAGATCACCTGCAGACCCATGATCTGGTCGCGAGCGTTCTTCATCGGCACCAGCACCGCACCGGTGCGCGGCGCATAACGCACCTTGATACCGACAATCTGTTTGCGGTCCAGGTAGTCGCTGCGCCCGGTAGTCGGCATGCGCTCGAACAAACCCTGCGCCCTTTTCGCGGCCCGCCGCGCAGCGTTATTCGCTATTTCCGCGGCGCGGCGCTTGGCTTCTTCCTGGCGAGCGCGCATCACTTCACGCTCTTCCGGCGACATCCGCCCGGCCTTGACCTTGATCTTCTGCGTCTCACCCGAACGCCAGTCACCGAAGGCGCCGAAGATCAGCGTGTCGCCCTTCTCCGTGCGCTGCTCGTGGACCACGTACCAGCCGTTCTTTTCCTTGCCCTTGTCCTGCGATGTCTTGCAGCGGGTCAGCTTGCCGAACACCAGCGGCTGCGCCGGCTCCAGACCGTAATCGGCGAATTGCCCAAATACCTCATCGAGCATGCTGAATCCCTCGTTCGGAGAGAGACTGACAGCTGATGCACTGCGAGCAACCCGGTTGGGCCAAGCGACGAGCTTCCGGAATCGGATCGTCACAGGCTTCACAGAACAGCAAGGAGTGAGCAGCGTTTTCTGCCTTGGCAGCGCTGCGCGCGGCCATGGCCTGATCGATGCGTTCCTGCACCAGATCGTTGGCGAAATCGGCGATGTCAGCCACAGTCAGCACCTCGCGTCGTCTGGTTGACGTAGGTGGCGCGGTTGAACAAACCCAGCAGCCCTTGAATGCCACGGAACACCTGCAGACGAATCGCTGCCAGTTCCTGATCGGTGACGACGCCGTCGCCGATGCTCTTAGCCCAGGTCTCGGCCAGATCCGCAACCTGCCGGAAGTATTCGGCGATACCCGTGGTGAGGGTTTCGGGCATGTCATTGGTGTAGGTGTCGGCCAGCTCCTGCCAGATCGTGTCGCCGACCAGCGCATGCACCGCATCGAGAATGCGGCGATCCTTGGTCAGTTCGAGGATCTCGCCGAACTCCTGAATGTTGACCGCGTGACTTGGATGGGTCGGCGACAGCTTGTGCTGCAGCGTGGTCGGGTTGCGGCCGGTGGTAGCCGCGATGGCGGCGGCACCGCCCGGGTAATCCCGAGCAGCATGGTAAAGCGCTAAATCGAGCGGCAGGATTTCCCGCTGCGCCCGTTCCAGAGAACTGAGAGCAATTCGGCTCATGGCATTAATCCTAAAAGTTGCCAGTGCCGCGCGACAGACGTTGGTGATACATTTGCCGCGTGGTCTGGAGAGGCCCAAACGCCGGCTAGGTTCGTAAGACCAACACCGGCACCGTGCCGGAGCGAACAATCCGTTGTTCACCCCTGGCGCAACAGCTGCCAGCTCTGTGGTAAGAACGGCAGCAACACCAAGGCTTCCGAGCCTTGGAAACGCGATGAAAGTCGGCGGCATGTGGTGTGCTCGCCTTCCGACATCGCGACCCGACTGCATTGTGGTGATGCTGTCGGGAGAAACTGGGCGACCCTTGGGTCGCCTTTTTTCTATGCGGCTTGGGACTCTTCCATTTCCGGAGGAAATACGTCATCAAGACTGCACGGCGCTCCTAACTTATTGAGCGCTCTGACTATGGCTCTGCACTCCGTAAGTCCTGCGATTCGACGTCCTGCTTCGTAATTGCTTATACGTGCCTGAGTCCACCCAAGAGCTACAACGAGTTCCTTTTGCTTGATCCCAGCTTTCTCTCGATGTTCAGCGATCAGATTCATGATGCCCTCCAATTAGCCGCAGCCATCTTAATCACGAATCGTAGATATTTCAACACGCAAAGTGATGATAAATAATTTCATAGCGTGGTAAAAAAAGCACATGAACACACTCGGCGCACGTATTAAGCAATACCGCAAAGCCAAGGGCATGAGCCAACAAGCCCTTGCTTACGCTTGCGGCTGGGAATCCCAGTCTCGGATAGGTAATTACGAGAAAGGGGCTCGCCAGCCCAACCTCCACGACTTGCAAAAGATAGCGACAGCACTGGGAGTGTCTTTTCCAGACCTGGTAGCAGGAAAAAATCGTTCCGACGTCGAGTCGTACTCAGACGCCATTCAAGGTCGGATTCGGTCTGAAGACCGTCTTGTGAGGGACTACGGAAGATCGAAAGACAAAGACCAACCTGTTAGCAGCCTTGTAGGCTGGGCTAAGGATGGAAAGGTGCCTGTGCTATCAAACGCACAGCTGGGGAATGAGGGCTTCTTCGACACGGTAGAACCGCCACCTGGTCAAGGTGAAGGCTACCTAAACATACATAGCGATGACCCAGATGCCTATGGCATAAGAGTCATGGGCGATAGCCTGATGCCCCGCATCAAGAATGGCGAGTTTGTGCTTATAGAGCCGAACAAACGCTTCAGTAGCGGTGACGAGGTCATAGTTCGAACATCCTCCGGCAAAGCCATGATCAAAGAGTTTATTTATCTCCGCGACGGAATGTACCGGTTGGATAGCGTCAATACCGACCAAGAAACTCTTCATATAGCAGAACAAGAGGTGGAGGAAATCCATCTCGTAGGCGGAATACTGAAGTCATCACGCTTTCTACACAGTGCCGCACTATTTTAATCACATTATGTGTTGACACAAACAAGCACACTGCGTGATATTTGCCTCACTCTTTACCACAGAGCGAGGCAACACCTATGCGCACCACCGCAACCTTGCATGTCCATCCGGCATGCGTCAGCAATCGCAAACTGATCGAACAGCTGCAGCTCGCCACGGGCTGTCTGGTCGTCATTCATAACAGCAAACCCAAGCTTGTTGCCAAAACTTGCCAGCCCTCTCCTCTCGATCCGAACGATGGAGGGCACGCGGCATGATCAAGTACAAGATCGACAACCGCACCCTGCAGTTGCTCAACGCCCAGGTTAACCTGACCGAGACCTTCAACCATGTCCTGCGAACAGCGCCCAAGCGTGAATGTCTGGCATTCCGTCTCAAGGCTGAGCGCGGCACAGTGGAAAGCACTTTTGTCGTCGAACTGGGCAGCGAACGCCACACGCTGACCTTGCAGAACGACAAGAAAATGCACCTCAAGCTGGCCGACTTCATCGAAGAGATCGCCAACGGTCCGCTCGACGCGAGCAACACCAGCGACGCAGTGCATCGCCCGCACGCAGATCGCCAATACGGCCGCTTTGAAGTCCAGGACAAGCAGCGCGTATTCGAGCTGATTCGCACTGGCGGCGTGCTGAGCCTCGACATGGGCTTCGATGTTCCTTTGCATGTCGTTGTGCATCGCCAGCACACGCTCACCTGCGTCACCGCCATCCTCAGCATTGGCAAAAAGAGCCCACGCACGAGGTGCTTCACCGCATGCGGCTCCGATGTCGAGATCTACGGCAAGGTCACCGAGTCCATCAACCACCTTGCTGCAGCGGCAACCCCTGCAGCGCACGCGGCATGAGGAGCAAGTCATGGAACGCACTCTTGCTCAAGCCGCAACCCAGCTCGGCCTAACCCGGCCACAACTGATTGCTCTCCTGCAGGAAAAAGGTCTGCTCAACGAACGTCGATTGCCGACATACCCCACCCGTGACTGTGAGTACCTGCGAGTCAAAGACGGCCAGTGGTATCACGAAAAATACGGCATGCAGTACAGCCAGTCGACACGAGTCAAGCAAGCCGGCATCCGCTGGCTGGCGGACCAGTTGGACATCGATCTTCCTGCCATCCCGGCAGACCGCCGTGACGTGGCCTAGGGAGTACGCCCGCCAGATCGTCGCCATGCGCACACGCGAGGAGCGCAACGCCGCGCTTCTCGAAGTGCCCGAACATCTGCGCGAGCTGACCAGACGCCACTGCCTGAACGCCTGGAACCACCCGGCACGACAACAACGCAAGGAGGCTCGACAAGGCCATGAGTAACGCTGCACAGAATCCGCTTCGCCTGCATCCGGCGCCCGAATCGGCCACCGTCGAACTGCTCTATCGCATCTTCGGTGACGTCCTGATCCCGCTGGAAAAAGTACGCGAGCAATACTTTCGCAACCTCAACGAACAGTCGTTCGTGACGGAGATCAACAGCGGCCGAATCCAGCTTCCGATCACCACATTGGACACCAGCCGCAAGGCGCTGAAGTACGCGCACATCCGCCACGTTGCCTCGCTGATCGACATACGCGCCTACAAGGCTGATGAAGACATGCAGCGACAGCAGGACGGCCAACGCCATGCTGCCCCCACACCACTGACGGCTGTCACCACCAGCCAACGACAATCCCAGGAGTACACCACATGATGACCCCAATACAAATCGGTGCACTCGTCACCCTGATAGTTCTGGCCGCCCTGCTGCTTTGGGGCGGTTACATCATGGGCCGCAGCAATGGTGTGGAGACCGGCCTTCGCGAGGGTGAAGACATCCAGCGCGCCGCAAGCGCCAAAACCATCCGCGAGCTTCAGGCCTCCCTGCAGTTCATCCGTGCCGATCACACGCGTCTGGCACAAACCTGCAAACGACTTGAAGCAGGTCCGCTCTTCGGCCCGGGCGAGCACCAGGCGTTGATCGCCATCAGCGAGTTGCTACGTATCGCGGCCAAGACCTT
Source organism: Pseudomonas sp. B21-015 (assembly GCF_024749285.1). Lineage (NCBI taxonomy): Bacteria > Pseudomonadati > Pseudomonadota > Gammaproteobacteria > Pseudomonadales > Pseudomonadaceae > Pseudomonas > Pseudomonas sp. B21-015. The sequence continues at coordinate 3,047,304 of NZ_CP087196.1, read as the reverse complement.
CAGCGCCTTTCGTACCGGGAAGAAACTTGAACGTGATGCTCGGTCCCTTCGCGAACAGGCTCTTGCGATGGCTGGAAGCCTGTCGCCGGCTTTAGACGACGAACACACCGATCTGCAAGCACATTTGAGGCACGCTTTAGGACCTAGCAAGGAGGCAGCATGACTATCCAGTTTCTAAGCCATGAGCAGGTATGCGAATTGACCGGCGCCAAAACCAAAGCAGGTCAGATAACTGTTTTAAAGCGAAATGGTATCCGCCATACCATAAAAAGGAATGGATGGCCCTGCGTCGTTACTTCTGCGCTGACAGGACTAACTGCCACCGCATCGGAAACGCCGAAGTGGCAGCCACGTTTGGTGGGATAGATGGGACGAAGACCAACGAAGCCGGGGAGTATTCCCCGCTTGCGTGAAAGAAAGCGCGGCAAAACAACCTACTACCTGTACGACACTGGTGGAAAACCGCGCAAGGAAATCCCCTTGGGCACTGACTATGGCCTTGCCATCTTAGAGTACGCAAAACTGGAGAAAAGCCGTGTATCTCAGGCATTAACGCAAGAAGTATTAACCTTTGCCTACGTTGCCGAGCTCTATATGAAGGAGGTCGTACCAACCAAAGCCCATGCCACCCAAAAGGACAATGCGCGCGAACTAAAAAACCTTCTGTTGTTTTTCAACGATCCGCCTGCCCCGCTTGAGGCAATCGAACCAAAGCATGTCAGTCAGTACCTTCGTCATCGGGGAAAAACAGCACCTATTCGTGCGAATCGAGAAAAAGCGTTACTCAGCTCCATTTGGAACTTTGCTCGTGAGAATGGTTACACATCTCTGGCAAATCCTTGCGCCGGGGTAAAGGGCAATAAGGAAACTGGTCGCGACGTATACGTCGAAGACGACGTACTTGCCAAAGCCTATCAGCATGCCGATCAGCCATTGAGAGATGCACTGGATCTGTTCTATCTGACAGGTCAAAGGGTGGCCGACACGTTGAAGATGGATGAGCGAGACATAAAAGACGGAAAGCTTTCCGTCCAGCAGGGAAAGACTGGTGCCAAACGAAGGATCGAGATTATTGGAGAGCTCAAAATCGTAATAGACCGAATCATGGCTCGAAAGGCTGGCCACAAAATCAGATCAACACGCCTGGTGGTAATCGATTCTGGACAGCCGATGACGACGAGCATGCTCAGGAAAAGGTTTGATGACACCAGAGAGGCAGCCGGGATTCCGAAAGCAGAATTTCAGATGCGGGACTTACGAGCAAAAGCGGCAACGGACAAAGAGGAGTCAACAGGGAGCATCCGCGAAGCTCGGGACCAGTTGGGACATACAACCGTTGGGATGACAGAGCAGTACATCCGAATGCGAAAGGGCTTGAAGGTAACCCCTACGAAGTGACTGACGGTCGCGAATTGCGGAAAAGTTTTTTTGATTGCGGAAAAAAGAACTAAGGGCTTGCATGAGGTATGTCATGCAAGCCCTTGATATTCATGGTGCCCGAAGCCGGAATCGAACCGGCACGCCCTTACGAGCGGGGGATTTTAAGTCCCATGCGTCTACCAGTTTCGCCATTCGGGCGGTAGCGCGGTAAAGCTGTCTGGAGACTGACCAATACGATCTGGCAGTTCCGACGCTTGTGCAACAGAGGGGGAAATATATACATCCCGCCCCGGTGAAGCAAGTTCGCAAAGATCCTTTTCAAGACTAAATCTTGCAGGACAGCGAAAATAAAAAAGCTCCGTAGATCATGGATCTACGGAGCTTGTTTAAAGTGGAGGCCGAAGTCGGAATCGAACCGGCGTAGGTGGATTTGCAATCCACTGCATAACCATTTTGCTATTCGGCCTCAAACATCTGATGTTCTGTAGCGCAACATCAAACGTGTAAACTCGCACTTGGAAACAAGATTCTAATCTAGCTTCCAACCCTTTGAAATCTAAGGGGTTTTCTTGTTCCTGAATCAGGAATGGACGCAATTCTGGACTGGATCGAAAGGCATGTCAAGAACTGGAGGAAAATAATTCCAGATACGTTATCGCGGGAATGGCCGTAAATGATCGCAGCCTTCGGCAGCTCCTACAGAGGGCGGCGTTCCTCCGCGATATTTCGGTGAACATCGATCCTTGAGCTGCCGAAGGCTGCGATCTTTTGATCTTGTTTCCACCTTCAATGTCCGACCGCCACCGCCCGTTGCAACCGTTGCCGATACTCACTGGGCGTCTCATGCATTTCGTGGCGAAAGTGTCGATTGAAATTCGACAAGTTGGCATAACCCACTTCGAAGCAGATATCGGCAACGCTGAAACTGCTTTGCGCCAGCAAACGACAGGCACGCTGGACCCGTAGTTTTCGCGTCAGGTCGACGAAGGTGTGGCCGGTGGCGCGCTTGAAGAATTTGGAGAAGGCCGGTTCGTTCATATCCAGACGCTGGGCGATGACCGACATCCGCAGCTCGTAAGCGAGGTCGTTCAGGATGTAGTCGAAGACAATGCTCATGCGCTGGGCCGTCAACGCATCGAGCATGGGCGCATATTGCAGGCTGGCGAGCGTCTGTCTCTCGCTGTCAGGGGCCGATGCCAGCAACTGCAACAACGACAGGAACAGGCACAACCGCTGCACCCCGTGGCACCGGCCGATGTCTTCCAGCAGTCGGGCCGTTTTTTTGCGGGTAACACCGTGAAACTCGATGCCCTGCGCCGCCTGGCGAAACAGGCTTTGCAACTCGCTGAGTTCAGGAACCTTGTCGCGCAGTTGCATCAGCATCTGACCATCGAACTGCAACACCACGTCACGGCCGGCAATCACCTCCCCTTTGCCCAGGAACGAAAGCTGTGCTGCGGCTCGTTCAGAATGACTTCAAGCGCTGGCGGCTTGTCTGCGGTTACGTGATGGTTCATCACCCTGGCGATTCCGTTTTTGTTGGTTTTATCAAGGTAGCGCGAAGCCTGGGACGAGTCGAAGTCTCAGGACGCCGACATGAGACTCACACTAACGACACCCGGTGCCTAGCGCGCTACATGACGCCCACTGATACTTTTTTCCACGGTCAAACAAGTATCAGCGCCGCGTACGCCATTCATTTGTTCACCGTTTGGGTAGCTGTAATCCTGTGGTCATCCCGTTGCGGATATGACTCGCACCGTGGATTACAACAAAAATAAGAGCTTCTGCCGCCCAAGGCGCAGAGCGGAGAACACGATGAAGAACATTCCAAGCGCGCTCTTTCTGTCCGCCGTGCTGTCCTCTGCCCAGCAAATCACCGAACGCGAGATGAAACCCGCCGGTTATCCCAAGTAGCGACGGCTTGATGCAATCACTGTGTGTGTGTGTGTGTGGGCTTGCTCGCGAAAGCGCTGGGTCAGGCGGCATCGATGTTGAATGTGCCGGCCTCTTCGCGAGCAAGCCCGCTTCCACAGGGGGGGGCTTCACACACTGCAATGCCCTCAACAGGCTCTTACGAATGGATGGAAAAAATGAAACGTCTGGAAGGAAAAAGCGCCCTTATTACCGGCTCCGCCAGAGGGATCGGGAGAACGTTCGCGCAAGCCTATATCCGCGAAGGCGCTACGGTTGCGATCGCAGACATCAACCTGGAGCGTGCGCAAGCCACGGCAACTGAGTTGGGTCCAAATGCCTATGCGGTGGAGATGGACGTTACCAACCAGCAATCAATCGACGGAGCCCTCGACACGGTCATCGCAACCGCAGGCAAGCTCGATATCCTGATCAACAACGCAGCACTGTTTGATCTCGCACCGATTACGGACATTGCTCGAGACAGCTACGAACGGCTGTTCTCGATCAACGTGTCCGGCACCCTGTTCACGCTGCAGGCCGCGGCCAAACAGATGATCCGCCAGGGCCACGGCGGCAAGATCATCAATATGGCCAGCCAGGCCGGGCGGCGCGGTGAAGCGCTGGTCGCGGTGTATTGCGCGACAAAGGCGGCGGTAATCAGCCTCACGCAATCGGCCGGGCTCAATCTCATTCCCCATCGCATCAACGTGAATGCCATTGCGCCGGGGGTGGTGGACGGTGAGCATTGGGATGGCGTCGATGCGCTGTTCGCCCGCTATGAAAACCGGCCGATCGGGGAGAAGAAAAAACTGGCGGGACAGGAAGTACCGTACGGGCGCATGGGCACGGCAGACGATCTTGTCGGTATGGCGATCTTCCTGGCATCGGCCGAGAGCGATTACATCGTGGCGCAGACTTATAACGTCGATGGCGGCAACTGGATGAGTTGACTGGCCCCGGGAACAGGGCCAGCCAATGCCTCAAAGGCGAAAACGACCCACTGATTGCGAGAGCTGTCCAGCCAGGGTGGACAGCTCATCGGTGGTCGAGGCGGTCTGGTTGATGACCTTGCTGTTGCCTTCGGACATGCCGGCAATCATTTCCACCTGATGGGCGATTTCGTTACTGGCCAGGCTCTGCTCACCGATCGTGCGGCTGATGTCATTGACCAACTCAGTGGTGTTGAGCGTGGCCTGGAGGATTTCGCGGATGGCGCGCTCGACGTCGGCGGTCACTGCCATGCCTTTGTCGACCTGCGCAACGCCCGCCTCCATGCTGCTGACCGCCTCACGGGTGCTTTGCTGGATGCGCGCGACCATGGCGGCAATTTCCTGGGTGGAGGCGCTGGTGCGTCCCGCCAGGCTGCGCACTTCATCGGCGACGACGGCGAAACCACGGCCCTGCTCGCCGGCGCGGGCGGCCTCGATGGCGGCGTTAAGCGCCAGCAGGTTGGTTTGATCGGCGATGCCCTTGATCACCTGAATGATGCTGAAGATCCCCTCGGACTCCTTGTCCAGGGTGCGGATCACCTGGGCCGACTGCTGCGCCGAACGGGCAATCCCGTCCATGTCGCTGACCACCTGATGAATCACCCGACCACCGTCCTTCGCCAATTCCTCGGCCTGGTTGGCCATGTTCAGTGCACGCTCGGCATGCCGGGTGATTTCCTCGATGCTCGCGGTCATTTCACTGGCCGCCGCGGCCATGGTGCTGGCGGCGACGCTTTGCTGCTGGCTGCTACCCGCGACCTGATGGCAGCCGCTGCTCAACTGCTGACTCATGCCACTCACGCCATGGGCATTGCTGCGAACCACCTCGATCATGCCGCGCAGGTCGCGCTGCATGGTTGCCAGGCTGCGAATCAACGTGCTGGCTTCATCCTTGCGAGTGGGCTCGACGATAGGTTCGCTCAGGTTGCCATGGGCGATGCTTTCGGCAATCCGGCTGGCAATCTGCAACGGCCCCATGATGCTCAGGATGACCGAGCGTCCAAGGGCGAGCAGCAGCAACAAACTGGCAATGAGTACGGCGCCGAGGGTGAAGTTGGCACTGCTGATGGTTTGCCGAGTGCCCGCGCTGGTCTGTTGGGTGTTGGTTTCGATCAGCTCACTGAGGGTGGCCATCTGGTCTTCCAGTTGGCTGAACGCGTTATTGAACGTGCCCAGTTGCTGCTGTGCGGAATCCGGATCATCCAGCGCCAGCCCGACAATGCGCTCGGCGGCACTGATGTACGTATCGAGGCTGGGCTTGATCTTGTCCAGCGCGGCCTTGAGGGCGTCGTTGACCGGCAGCTTGAGGTTGTCACCGAGCATCTCGCGAAAATGCGCGGCATGCTCATTGAGTGAACTGCGCACCTCGGCCTTGCTGCTAGGGCTCTTGCCCAACCCTACCAGCATCGCCGACAGCACATCGGCGCGCAGCGCATCGTGCATCATGTCGGCTTCGAGGTGGTTGCGCAGCGCGGTCATGCTGACCTCGTTGTCATTCACCGCTTCAGCCATCCGGGTATTGCCCACATAGCTGACCAGACTCACGATCAGGGCGGTGAGCAAACTGGTGCCGATCAACAAGATCAAACGTAATTTTATGGACACTCGGTGATTCCCCTGGCGGCATGTGCGTGGTCGGCTAGTTGCCTGCTGTTAGGGTTATCGACTGTTTCAACCGGTTACTGAGGCTTATTTCCACTTGAGCCGATTTTTTCGACCTGCGGTATACCTTTTCGCGTTTGACCTTGTGATTCGGGCGATGCAGCGGGCTCAATGCCCGCGAATGTAGTGCTCAAGCTGGCGAATCAAATCGGCCTGCTCGACGATGGCTTCCTTGACCAGATCGCCGATCGACAACAGCCCGATCAGTTCGCCGCTCTCCAGCACCGGCAGATGGCGCAAATGGCTGTCGGTCATGACCGCCATGCAGCGCTCGATACTCTGCTGGCTGTCGGCTGTCACCACCGGTGCGCTCATGATCTCGCGCACCGGCGTACCGACCGAAGAACGGCCCTGTAGCACCACCTTGCGCGCATAGTCGCGTTCGCTGATGACGCCCACCACCCGCCCGTCTTCGATGACAGGCAACGCGCCGACGTTCTTCTCGGCCATCATTTTCAGTGCGTCGAGGACCATCTGATCCGGTGCGATGCTGTGCACCTGCTGGTTTTGCACGACTTTCAGTTTCAGTAACTGTGCGGCTGTTTTCATCAACGTTCTCCGATACGGTTCAGGGCGGCGCTCAAGCCGCCGCGACTTCCACGACCCCGGCATTCAGGCGCACCGGCCAGACCCGCAGGCGCTGCTCCGGGTACTCCAGGCAACTGCCGTCTTCAAGACGAAAATGCTGCTTGTAGATCGGCGACGCCACCACCAGATCGCCCTTGAGGCTGCCGATCAATCCACGGCCGATAACATTCGCGCCGGATTGCGGATCATGATTGTCGATGGCGTAGAGGGTCCGACCTTCAGCCTGCGGCAGATAGAACAGCGCCACCTGGGCGCCGTCGAGCCAGACGACGACACCGGAGTTGCTGACCAGATCCTGCTGGCTGCACACCGCCTGCCAGGCTTGGGCATTGGCCGCGGCGGCAAGGGCATCGACACGCTGGGTAGTGGGCTGGCTCATCAGGCATTCTCCTCGGTGACAGGGATAAGGTTGAGTTCGGTGGCCATGATCGGCCGGCGCTGACCACGCTCCTGAACAAAATGGATGTCCGGGTCCGGGCGTTGATCGTTGACGAAGGTGCGGAAGCGCTTGAGTTTTTCCGGGTCTTTGAGGGCATTGGCCCATTCGCATTCGTAGCGGTTGACCACCAGTTGCATCTGCGATTCGAGTTCTGCGCCGAGGCCCAGGCTGTCGTTGATGACCACGTCCTTGAGGTAATCCAGGCCTCCCTCCAGGCTTTCGCGCCAGACCGAGGTGCGCTGCAATTTGTCGGCGGTGCGGATGTAGAACATCAGGAACCGGTCGATGTAACGGATCAGGGTTTCATCGTCCAGGTCGGTGGCGAACAGCTCGGCATGACGCGGGCGCATGCCGCCGTTACCGGCCACATAGAGGTTCCAGCCGTTCTCGGTGGCGATCACGCCCACGTCCTTGCTCTGCGCCTCGGCACATTCACGGGTGCAGCCAGAAACCGCGAACTTGAGCTTGTGCGGCGACCGCAGGCCTTTGTAGCGATCCTCGAGGGTCAGGGCCATTTTCACGCTGTCCTGCACGCCGTAACGGCACCAGGTGCTGCCCACGCAAGACTTCACAGTGCGAGTCGATTTGCCGTAGGCGTGCCCGGTTTCGAAACCGGCCTCGATCAGCTCGGACCAGATGTCCGGCAACTGATGCAACTGCGCGCCGAACAGGTCGATCCGCTGGCCGCCGGTGATTTTGGTGTAGAGGTCGTATTTCTTCGCGACCACGCCGATCGCGATCAGTTTGTCGGCCGTGATCTCACCGCCAGCGATGCGCGGCACCACTGAATAGGTGCCGTTTTTCTGCATGTTGGCCATGAAAGTGTCGTTGGTGTCCTGCAACGGCACCAGCGAAGCGTCCATGATCGGCTGGTTCCAGCACGAGGCGAGGATCGAGCCCACCGCCGGCTTGCACACGTCGCAACCGGTGTGACCACGACCATGCTTGGCCAGCAGTTCTTCGAAGGTGATCACCCCTTCTACCCGCACCAGCGCATAAAGCTCCTGACGGGTGTAGGCGAAGTGTTCGCACAGGCTCTTGTCGACACTGACGCCACGGGCAATCAGTTCGTGCTCGAACACTTGCTTGAGCAGCCCCGCGCAACCGCCGCAACCGGTGCAGGCCTTGGTTTGCGATTTGAGCAGGCCCAGGTCGGTGCAGCCGCCATCGATGGCCGAGCAGATCGAGCCCTTGGTGACGTTATGGCACGAACACACTGTTGCCGACTCGGGCAACGCGCCCGGGCCCAGGGTTGGCGCCCCGGCGGACGATGGCAGAATCAGGCTGGCCGGTTCCGACGGCAAGGCAATGCCGTTCTGCATGTATTGCAGCAGGGTGTCGTAATAGCTGTTGTCGCCGACCAGTACCGCGCCGAGCACACGCTTGCTGTCAGCATCCACCACCAGGCGACGGTAGCTGGCCGTGGCTTCATCGATGAACTGATAGCTGCGTGCACCCGGCGTGTGGGCGTGAGCATCACCGATGGAACCGACATCGACGCCGAGCAGTTTGAGCTTGGTCGACATGTCGGCACCCTGGAACGGCTCCGCCACTTGATTGCACAGCAGCGAGGCGACGCCACGGGCCATCTGGTAACCGGGGGCGACCAGACCGAAAAGGCTGCCATTCCAGGCGGCACACTCGCCGATGGCGTAGATATTCGGATCGCAGGTCAAGCATTGGTCATCAATCACCACGCCGCCACGCGGACCGATGTCCAGCGCGCATTGGCGGGCCAGCGCGTCTTGCGCGCGGATACCGGCGGAGAACACGATCAGGTCGGCTTCGAGAAATTCGTCGTTGGCAAAGTTCATCCGGTAGCGGTACTGCTCGCCGGCACTGATCGACTGCGTGCCACGGGACAGGTGCACACCTACGCCGAGCCGCTCGACTTGCGCCTTCAGCGCCAAACCACCCTGCTCGTCCAATTGCACTGGCATCAGGCGCGGGGCGAACTCCACCACGTGGGCTTCCAGGCCCAGGCTTTTCAGGGCATTGGCGGCTTCCAGGCCGAGCAGGCCACCGCCGACCACCACGCCACGCCGGGCATTGGCTGCCGCGGCACGAATCGCGTCGAGGTCTTCAAGGGTGCGATACACCAGGCGCGAGTCGCCTTCTGCACCTTCAATAGGCGGCACAAACGGATAAGAACCGGTGGCCAGCACCAGTTTGTCGTAAGCGACGCAGCCTTGTGCGGTGATCACCTGACGCCGGGCGCGGTCGATTTCCAGCACCGGCACGCCCAGATGCAAGGTGACGCCTGGCGTCTGGTACAGGGAGGCTTCGCCCAGGGCCAGCGACTCGGCATCGCGACCGCTGAAATACTCGGACAGATGCACACGGTCGTAGGCACGCATCGGCTCTTCGCTGAAGACATGCAGGCGGTATTGCTCGAGGGCGCCGCGCTCGATGAGCTGCTCGACACAATGATGTCCGACCATGCCATTGCCGATCACGATCAGTGTTTGCAGTTTGTTCAATGCGGCAACATTGGAATTCATAGTAAGCACCCAGCCAAAGCCAATCACGGTTAAAAAAGCAAAAAAAAACGCCTGAAACCTCTCGGTTTCAGGCGTCTTTGCCTGTTCTTCGCGGTGTTCGACCTGGCGCCTTCGCCTGATCCACCGATGTTGCCCACGACCTGCTCGGCCGGTCGATCCTCGTTGATCGAGTGGGCTGTCCATCTGTTTTCGATGGACCTGAGGTGATCAATGCAGTCTTTGTGCCAGCCGGCCGTTTGATACTTCACTCGCGCTGAAAACCTCACGACTGAACAATTGGCGAATAGGCTTGGCGACCTTGGGATAGGCGTGTTCTGGCGGGAGAGGACGGTCTTTCAGAAGTGGTCGCGTGGATCGTCGGCAACAGCGGATGTGGACACTGGCAGAGGAGAAAACTCGGTGCACGGCTCGCGGCGGGTGCACGTTTTTATGGCATCGCGCTTTATAAAAGTGCATGCAGCGGTCAATAACCGCTCGCAAGAAGGATAAAAGAACGCCTTTTGTGGAATGCCAGTTTTCTATTATGGGAGCCGGCATGCCCCCAGCAGCCTTGCAACTTTTCCGCCTGCAGAGCTGCATCGCGCTGAGAATTATCAGCGACACTTCGTAAATAACGAATTATTGATAAAGAATATTCGATTTTCCTTCGCGGCAATCTCCCCGCTAGCATGACTCTGTCGGCTCCAGAACAAGTCCAGACAGGGAGAACGACATGCAACCCCTGAACATCGGTGAACTCTGGATGTGGGTCACCTTCATTGTCTTCGTCATCGCCATGCTGGCTGTGGATCTGTTTGTTTTCGGCGGGCGCAAGGCGCATCGGGTATCGGTGCGCGAGGCGTCGTGCTGGGTGATTGCGTGGTGCGCGCTAACGCTGACCTTCGCGGGATTGCTCTGGTGGTACTTGAATGGCGAGTTCGGGCCCGAAATCGCCCAGCGCAAAGTCCTCGAATTCCTCACGGGCTATCTGATCGAGCAGTCGCTGTCGATCGACAACATGTTCATCTTCGTGATGATTTTCGGCTACTTCGCCGTACCGCCAGAGCTGCAGCGCCGAGTGTTGCTGTACGGTGTGCTCGGGGCAATCGTGATGCGTGGGGCGATGATTCTCGCCGGTGTGTGGCTGGTGTCTCAGTTCGCGTGGCTGCTGTATGTGTTCGGTGTGTTCCTGATTATCACCGGGATCAAGATGCTGGTATTCGCCCATCAGCAGCCTGACCTCGATAAAAACCCCTTATTGCGCTGGATACACAGCCATCTGCGCGTCACCAACGGGTTTCATGGCGAGCGTTTTTTTGTGGTGCAAGACAGCCGGCACTGGGCGACGCCGATGTTTCTGGTGCTGGTGCTGATCGAGGCCAGCGACCTGATGTTTGCGGTCGACAGCATCCCGGCGATCTTCGCCATCACCACCGATCCGTTCATTGTATTCACGTCGAACATCTTCGCGATCATGGGCCTGCGTGCCCTGTACTTCCTGCTGGCCGACATGGCTGACCGCTTCCACCTGCTCAAATACGGTTTGGCGATCGTGCTGGTGTTCATTGGCGCCAAGATGACGCTGATGCCGTGGCTTCACATGCCGGTTGAATGGTCGCTGGCCGTTGTTGGCGGGATCATTCTGACTTCGGTGCTGTTGAGTCTGATCTTGACCCGCAAGGAGGATCAAATGCGATCCCTGTAGCGGCAGAATGTGATCTTTTGTCGTATTCGCCTGCCCTCACCTGATAATCTGAGCCCCCTTGCCTGCATGTCTCTGATGGATCATCGGCGCGCGAAGACGCGGTGATCACTTCACCCCTTTCAATCAAGACAACGGTGGCTCTTTTGATCAGCAGCACCCCCGCATTTGCCCGCGATATCGACGGCAAAGCCATCTCTGCCCAGGTTCTCGACGAGGTCCGGGAAGAGGTTCTGGCCCTGGCCGGCCAGCAGATCTATCCCGCCTTGGCGGTCCTGTTGGTCGGCGACGACCCGGCCAGCCACGTGTATGTACGCAATAAACTGCTGCGCGCCAAGGAAGTCGGCATCCGCTCCCTTGAATACCGCCTGCCGGAAACCGCCAGCCAGGTCCAGGTCCTGGAACTGATTGCACAACTCAATGCCGATCCCGCGGTGAACGGCATCCTGGTGCAACTGCCCTTGCCCGCCGCTATCGATGAGCAGGCAGTGATTCATGCCATCGACCCGATCAAGGACGTGGACGGTTTTCATCGGGAAAACGTCGGTGGGCTGGTGCAAGGCATCGAGGTTCTGACCCCGTGCACGCCCAGCGGCTGTATGCGCCTGTTGTACGAAACCTGCGGTACTGACTTGAGCGGCTTGCACGCGGTGGTCATCGGTCGTTCGAACATTGTCGGCAAGCCGATGGCGACCTTGCTATTGCAGGCCAACTGTTCGGTCAGCGTGGTGCACTCGCGCAGTGTCGATGCCCCGGCGTTGTGTCGGTTGGCGGATATCGTGGTCGCGGCGGTGGGGCAGCCCGAGTTGATCGACGCCAGTTGGCTCAAGCCCGGCGCGGTGGTGATCGATGTTGGCATTAACCGAGTTACCGACGAGTCCGGCAACCGTCTGGTGGGCGATGTCGACTACGCCAGCGCCCGTACCGTCGCCCGTGCGATCACCCCGGTGCCCGGTGGCGTCGGGCCGATGACCATTGCCTATCTGCTGAAGAACACTCTGATTGCCAGCCGGTTGCAACGCGCGGCGCAGGCCCGCGGTCAGCAGCCTGAGGACGACCTGGCGTTGAACTGAGCACAACGCACACGGCCCACTTCAAAGTGGGCCGTGTCGGTGATGCGGAACCTGTGCGGGCTTGTGCTTAACTGACTGGCATTGGGCTCCGTCAGTCTTGCACATCCTCTTTTTATTTCCCTGCGTGCAACACCTGCGTTTGCGGCATCGCCGAAGAGTGGTGGTTGAGAATCTTCCACTGACCGCCCACCTGCTCATAGACAAAGGTGTAGCGCGCCTGCACCTGACGAGTCTTGCCATCGGCTTCGGTCAACGTAAAGGTGTAGACGCCACTGTCCATGGCCACGTTGGCGCCCAATGGGCGGATCTCACGGAAGTTGATCTGGCCCACCGGCTTGAGCGCCATGAAGTGATCGAAGTAGTCCTTGATCTGTGCCGGCGTGGTGCGCACCTGATTGGAAACCGTCGGTTGCAGCACGGCGTTCGGCGCATACAGGTCGACCACGCTCTGAACATTGCCGCTCTTCAACGCGCTGTTCCAATGGTCAAACAGGGCGGCGATTTCACGATCCTTCACGTTGGTGGGTTGCTGCGCCACGCTGCTGTAAACGTAAGGCACCGCTTCCAATGCCTGAACCAGCGGGGCGGTCAGGGCGAACAACAGGGCGATGGTTGAGGTCTTGAATGTCATTGCGCTATTCCAATGGTGGTCGATGGGCTCACTGTGCCGTCCGGAACGCCGCCCGCCATCGGCCAACCGGAGCCATTTGCCTATGCCATTCGGCAGATAGCGCCCTGCCCCGTTAACAAGGTTTAATGACGCCCCTGCCCGAACGGGCGTGCCCGCGCCGGAACCTGCCCATGCAAAACCCTGATCATGACCCCGGTAGCGCCCTGGCCATTCGTACCCAGTATCGGCAGTCGCAAAGTCGCGCCGCGCGGCTGCGGCTGCTGGTGGATACCGGCCAGGAACTGACCCAACTGGCTCCCGAGGCCATGCGCCAACGCGTGCTGCAACGGGCCTGTGCCTTCCTGGCGATGGACCACGCGCTGCTGCTGGAATGGGACGTGGATGCGCAAGTCAGGACCACCGCCAGTCAAGGCAGCCGCGAGCGTTTAGACAATCTCGCGCGCCTCGCCGATACCGCGATGAGCACCCCCCAATGGCAGGAGCAGCCGAGCGCGGTCCTGCCCAATGTGCTGCGGGTGCCTTTGCGCGGCGGTGATGGCACGGCCTTCGGTGCGCTGGTGCTGGCCAACAGCGTCAGCATCAGTGCACCGGACACCGAAGACCTCGAATCCCTGCAATTACTCGCCACCCTGCTGGCCGCGCACCTGGAAAACAAGCGCTTGCTGGACGCACTGGTGGCGCGCAAACGCACCATGTCCGATCTGGTCCACAGGCTGTTCAGAGCACAGGAAGACGAACGCAAACGCATGGCCTACGACCTGCACGACGGCCTGGCACAAACCCTTGCCGGGCTGCATCAGCGCCTGCAAGGTTTTGCCGGCCGCTGCCCGTCACTGCCCGACGAACTCGGCGCGGACTTACAAACGATTCTTGCTTTGGCCCAACATTGCGTGGGTGAAGGCCGGCAATTGATCAGCGGCCTGCGCCCGACGGTGCTCGACGATTTTGGCTTGCTGAAGGCGGTCGACAAAGAGGCCGATCGCCTGCGCGAAGCCGGGATCAAAGTCAGCTGGAATGCGCGTTGCGAAGCACGCTTGCCCAGCCAGGTGGAGATCGCCCTGTTCAGGATTGCCCAGGAAGGTATCAACAACATTCTCAAACACGCGCAGGCCAGCCACGTCGTGCTGGCGCTGGAGCTGCACGAAGGCCAGGCCTCGCTGCGGGTGGACGATAACGGCCAGGGCTTTGCCATGGAACAACCCCTCGACACCTGCGGCGCCCGGCACCTGGGGCTTGCCGCGATGCAGGAACGCGCGAGCCTGCTGGGCGGTGATTTCACCTGCATCAGCCATGCGCACGGCGGAACGCAACTGCGCGCCACCGTCCCTTCTGGCCTGAATGGACCCCCTCAATGACTCACGTTATACGACTGGTGGTCGCGGACGATCATGAAGTCACGCGCACCGGCTTTGTCTCGTTGCTGGCCGGCCTGACGCAATTCGAAGTGGTCGGCCAGGCCTGCAATGGCCAGGAAGCGCTGGACCTGTGTGAGCGTCTTTTACCCGACATCGTCATCCTCGACATCCGCATGCCGGTGCTCAACGGGCTGGGCGCGGCACGCATGCTTCAAGAGCGCCTGCCGGCCCTGAAAGTGATGATGTTCACCATGGACGACAGCCCCGACCACCTTGAAGCCGCCATGCACGCCGGCGCCGTGGGCTATCTGCTCAAGGATGCCAGCCGCCTCGAGGTGATCGACGCGTTGCAACGTGTCGCCGCCGGCGAGCAAGCCCTCAACAGCTCAGTCAGTGCCCAATTGCTGCGCCGCATGACCGAGCGCAATGCCAGCGGCGTGGCCTCCGATGCCCTGACCCCGCGGGAGCGCCAGGTACTGGGGTTGGTGGCCAACGGCATGAGCAACCGTGAAATCGGCGAAGAACTCGGCATCACCACCGGCACGGCCAAAGCCCACGTGGAACGGGTCATTGGCAAACTCGGCGCCGCCGACCGCACCCAGGCCGCTGTGCGTGGCATTGCTCTGGGCCTGGTGACCCAGTCATGAAAGCGTCAAACGCCCGCCGCTGGGCCGATCTGCCGTTACGCGGCAAAGCCCTCGTGGTGATTTCCCTGCCGTTGGTGATTCTGTTGCTCTCGCTGGTGCTGATCTACACCACCGAGCGCCAGACGGCTCGCGCGGAGGAAGACGTGCGCCGCGTGCTGCTGGTACAGGGTGATATCCAGACCGTACATACCTTGCTCGCCGAGGCCGCCGCCAGCGTGCGCGGCTATCTGCTGACGCGCCGCGAGGATTTCCTGCCGGGTTATCGGCAAGCCAGACCCTTGATCGAATCGGCCTTGCAGCGACTGGACAGCAACGTTCGCGATGAGCGGGTGCGCAAGCATCTGGAAGCGATCACGCCGCTGATCGAAACCAAGGTCGAGGGCCTGGTAGAACTGCTGGATGATCGCAACGCTACTCCTGAGTCGATCACCACCATCCTGATCAGCAACAAGCACATCCTCGACGAGTTACGCGAACGCATCAGCGCCATGCGCACCCTCGAGGACACCCTGCTGGCCGAACGCACCGCAGCAGCGGCCTCCACTCGACAACGCCTGTTGTTCTCCACCCTGCTGGCTGCCGTTTGCGGGCTGTTTGGTGCCATTGTGGCGGTGCTGTTCCTGTCCAAGGGCATCGTCGCCCGGGTGCAGCAGGTTCAGGGCAACGCACAACGGCTGGCACTCGGTCAGCCGTTGCTGCCACAACCTCCGGAGAACGATGAAATTGGTCAATTGGGTACGCGTCTGGTCGAAGCCGGGCTGTTGCTGGCCGAACGTGAACGGGCAATACGCGACAATGAAGAACGCTTGCGGTTGATCATCGACGGGGTGAAGGACTACGGTATTTTCGCCCTCGATACACAAGGTTTCGTGACCAGCTGGAATGCGGGCGCCCAACGGATCAAGGGCTATACGGAACAGGAGATCGTCGGCCAGCATTTCTCGATGTTTTATCTGCCGCAAGAGTGCCCGCAGCATCCCGACATGGCGCTGCGCGAGGCCACTCGCAATGGCCATTACATGGAAGAGGCCTGGCGTTGCCGCAAGGATGGCAGCCGCTTCTGGGCCAGCGTGGTGATTACCGCGCAATACGACAGCAGTGGTGCCTTGCGTGGATTCTCCAAGATTACCCGCGACATCACCGACCGCCGTGCGGCCGAGATCGCGCTGAGCACCGCACGGGAAGAGGCGGAGCGCGCCAGCCGCGCCAAAAGCGAGTTTCTGTCGCGCATGAGTCACGAACTGCGTACCCCCCTCAACTCCATTCTCGGCTTCGCGCAACTGCTGGAGATGGATTCACCCAAGGGGCAACGAGCGCAGATCGGTCACATCCTGCGGGCCGGAAAACACCTGCTGACCCTGATCAACGAAGTGCTGGACATCGCCAAGATCGAGGCCGGGCGCCTGCCACTGAATGTTGAATCCGTGCCCCTGGCGGTGGTGCTGCAAGAAGCCCTGACGCTGGTTTCCCCCATGGCCTGCGACGCCGGCGTCCATCTGAGTGAACTGCCGATGCTAACCGCCGACAGCGGGATCGTCGCCGATCGGCAACGCCTGGTTCAGGTGTTGCTCAACCTATTGTCCAACGCCATCAAATACAACCGGCCCCAGGGTCGGGTGCACATTGAGGTCAAGGTTCTTCAACAACGAATTGCCGTGTCGGTCTGCGATACCGGCAAGGGCATTGCGGCCGATCGACAGGATCAACTGTTCAAACCGTTCGAGCGCCTGGAGTCCGATCCAAACGTGGAAGGCACCGGTCTGGGCCTGGCCTTGAGCAAGAGTCTGGTGGAAATGATGAACGGTAGCCTGACGGTCAAAAGCCGGCCCGGCGAAGGCTCCAGTTTCACCCTGGAGCTGCCCTTCGTGCGCCTGCAGCCAGCCACTGAGCCCGCGACTGCACGAATCAGCGCCCCTACGGCCACTTCCGCCCGCGCTGCCCCCGATTACCTGGGCAAAGTGCTGTGCATCGAAGACAATCTGTCGAGCCTGGCCCTGATCGAAACCCTGTTGCAACGGCGACCGCACATCCAGTTACTCTCAAGCATGCAAGGGCAAATGGGCCTGGACCTGGCCCGTCAACATGCACCGCAACTGATTCTGCTGGACGTGGCACTCCCGGACCTGGATGGTTTCAACGTTCTGCAACGCTTGCGTCAGTTCTCCATCACCCGTGCCATTCCAGTGCTGATGATCACCGCCGATGCCAGCGACCTCACTCACCTGGCCTTGCTCGAGGCGGGAGCGACCGCGGTGCTGACCAAGCCGATTCACATTCCTTCATTCCTCGCCCATCTTGACCAGCACCTACCGGAGCCCGTGTGAACACCGACCTGCGCATTCTGATCATCGACGACCAACGGCCCAATCTCGATTTGATGGAGCAGCTGCTTGTCCGCGAGGGGCTGAGCAACGTACTGAGCAGCACCCAGCCACTGCGAACTCTGGACCTGTTCAACGGCTTCGAGCCTGACCTGGTCATTCTCGACCTGCACATGCCGGAGTTCGACGGCTTCGCCGTACTTGAACAGCTCAACCGGCGCATCCCGGCCGGCGAATACCTGCCGATCCTCGTGCTCACCGCCGACGCCACCCGAGATACCCGCCTGCGCGCACTGGCGCTCGGCGCCAAGGACTTCATCAGCAAGCCACTGGACGCCCTGGAAACCATGCTGCGGGTCTGGAACCTGCTTGAAACCCGCGCATTGTATAAAGCCCTGCGCACGCGGGTCCCGGCGGATCAGATCGAGTTGCTGCGCCAGTTAAAGCCGCACCCAGCTAGCTGACCGAAGAGGCGGAATCACTGACGATTTGCTACTGAAAGCCAAGTCACGGGGCTGGCTCGGCACCTTGGAGGCCGGCTGCAGAAAGCCCAGCAAGGCTTGCTGGGTGTCATGCCAGGCCGTCGGGTGTTCCATATCGAGGAAATGCCCGGCGTTCTTGATGGTCTGAAACTGAGCCTGACGGGAATGAGCTGCAAAAAGACGGGCATCTTCCACCGAGGTGTACTCATCCCGTTCGCCGTTGATAAACAGCAGCGGGATTTCGATGGCGTCGGCACAGGAAACGTAGCAGTGAGTGTCCTGGGTCAGCACCTCATTGACGTGAAAATGCATTTGCCGGTATTCGTGTTCGTCCAGGCTGATGACATGGCGTTCATTGAAACGCTTGAACAGTGACGGCAGGTGCTTGCCGATCGTGCTGTTGATCAAACGCCCGACATTGCGACGATCGCACGCCTGGAGAAAGTCCCGCCCGCTCTCCAGATAATCACGCATCGGCGTGTTGATCCGCGCGGCGAATGAACTGATCACTGCCTTTTCGATTAGGCGCGGCCGCTGAGCCAGTGCCACCAGGGTCGCCGCCCCGCCCCAGGAAAAGGACAGCACATGCTGTGCACAAAAATGCTCGATCAACTCCAGCAGTATTTCAGCCTCGTCTTCCTTGCGGATCGGCTGGTCATGCAGGTTGTGTTGTTTCGACTGACCGGCGTAGGGCTGATCGTAGAGGACCACATTGAAGCGTGGCCGCAGGTAGCGCACCGTTTGCGCGAAGGATGCGGTCGTTGCCAACGAGCCATTGACCAGAATGATGGTCTTGTCAGCGGCGGTGTTGAGATAGTGCTCGGTATAAACCTTGTACTTCTTACCAATCTCGACGATGGCAGTCTTCAGCATCATTTCATTCTATTCCTTGAACAAATTGGATCAGGCACACAGCGTGATCGGCTACCCGGCGTCCTCCGGTCAAGCCTGACAGCACGAACCAACAACGGTACAAGGGCGCTGAGATGAGCGCCATGACCAATAAGTCACTAACCGACCAGTGGTTCTCAGTTAAGCAGGGATTTTCCCGCGTACAAGCACGCACGCTTGAAAGTGACGGCCCAGACGCTCTGCCGACATCCGCCTATGATTGTTAATTGCCCCCCGCCTTTTTCATCTCAGGGCTTACAGCTTTGTGCGGCCCGCCCCTCACGTCCAACGAGGCCTTGAAAAATGTCGCTGACGCTTTACTACCATCCGCTGGCGTCGTACTGCCATAAAGTGCTCATCGCGCTCTACGAAAACGGGACCGACTTCGAAAGAAGAATCATCGATCTCGCAGACGCTGCCGACAGCGCAGAGCTTCAGGTTCTGTGGCCAATCGGAAAATTCCCGGTTATTCGCGACCCTGCTCGGCAACGTGATCTGCCGGAGTCCAGCATCATCATCATCGAGTACCTGGATCGACTGTATCCAGGTGAACAGCGCCTGCTTCCGGACGATTGGGAGACCGCGTTGGAGGTGCGGTTATGGGACCGCTTTTTCGACCATTATCTACAAACACCGATCCAACGGATTGTCAGCGATCGACTACACGCGACCAACGGTGATTTGACCAGAGAACGGGCCACGCTAGAAACGGCGTACAGAATGCTCGAGCGCCGGATGGCGTCCCGAATCTGGGTGGCCAGCCCGGACTTCAGCCTGGCCGACTGCGCCGCGGCCCCGGCACTTTTCTATGCCTGCACGCTATTGCCGTTCCCCGACGACTACCAGCACTTGAGCGCCTATTTCGACCGGTTGATACAGCGACCGTCATTCCAGCGGGTGATCGACGAAGCCAGGCCCTGGTTTTCGCTCTATCCGTTTGCGGATGACATCGCGCAACGGTTCCGCCAGCCCTCGCCCCCCCCATGACCCGCGTTGAGTTCACGCCGGCGTCCAGATAACAGCCTGTGACATCCGGACATCCAAGCCGCCAACCTATGGCGCCACCGTGACATCGGCCTGCCCGCTCTCGAGCAAGGCGGCGTGGACAAATCCTTCGGCCTTCTTGCGCTCGACGAAAGCCGTCACATAGGCCGCCCCCGCTTCACGCTTGCGGGGTACGGCCATCGCCTGGCGTATGGCGGTAAAGGCGCCTTCGAGGACCCGGTAACGTGGATCAGCGGCGGCGACCTTCTCCAGCGGTTGGCGCACACCCGCCGCCGCATCCAGGCCTTTGTCGAAGAACAGGTCGACGGCGGCGGCGGACGTTTCTGCCCGCTCCAGTTGCGCCTGTTTCAAGGTACGGGTCAGGAACAGGTCGTAGGCCGCGCCCTTGCCGACCGCCAGGCGCAATCCTTGCCGATCCAGATCATCGACCGCTGTATAAGCCGAATCGGCCGCCACCAGGTAGGTGCCTTCGATGATCACGTAAGGCTCGCTGAACGCGATCTGTTGTTCACGCACCGGCTCGATGGCGAGGAACGCGATGTTCCATGCGCCCTCCTCCAGCGCGGCAAACACCTTGCCGGCGGCATCGAACGTGATCATTTCCAGACGCACGCCCAGCTCTTGCGCCAGAGCCGTTGCCAACGCCACCGAGACGCCTTGGGGAGTTCCGTCCCGACCCTGCTGCGCCAGCACCGGATTGCCGAAATTGATCGCCGCACGCAGCACACCATCGGGCGCCAGGTCATCAATAACCGCAGGGGAAATAGCACTCATCATGGGCTCCGAAACAAAAAATTGATGTCACGACCTGCAACGGCTTCAAGAAGCCGTCCTTCGCGTTGAAACCATAGGCGAACGGCGCCGTCGAGTGCAAGACCAAGGCCTGCTCCACCTCGTGGTCGACTGCAAATATCCCGCAGGCTGAGATCTTTTGATCTTTCCAACGGGCCACTCGTTACCTGAACAGGCACCAAAGTCAAAAGATCGCAGCCTGCGGCAGCGCCTACAACCCGCGCTAGGTGCACATGCAGAGCGGTGGCGGACTACCGTTGCGCCAATTCATGGTTGATGCATTGCTCGTAATACGTTTGCTTGATGCCGGCCGGCTTGAGACGCGAAGAGCTGTTATAGGTTTGTTCCGTGATCCCCATGGCTGTCATGCGCATCCACGGCCGGGGAAATTTGCGCGATTGCAGTTTTCTGCGTGCCCCGTAAAGCGTAAGCCCGGAAAGCTTCGAGGCTTGCGCGCCCTCGGCTATTTCCGCGCCCCAGCTGCAAATATAGCGAGAGTTCTTGCTCAGTTCCTTTGCCTGAGCCCCAAGCGAGAAAGCCACCAGGACAAACGTTGCAGCCATCCACACCAAAGTCCGCATATCGCCAATGCCTAACCTTCTGAAAAGAAAGCGAGTTTGACAACGAAGCGCAGATCTGGGGGCCAGCAGTTTGCCTCATTTCATCGCTGATTCTCTCTGCCAGGCCCGACGCAAAAGATCGATGACCTCTTCGTCCGACGTCTGAGTAAAGTCGGTGTACCAATGGCCGATCGAGATCAGCCAATCGGGGATGAGCGGGCAAATCAGTTCGTCCACCTCGTCACGCAGCGCCTCTGCCGTCTCAAGCGGTGCCACCGGCACGGCAACGACAATGCGCGACGGCGCTTGCAGGCGCACGGACTGTATCGCGGCCATCATCGTGGCCCCTGTGGCCAGGCCATCATCGATCAGGATCACCACCTGATCCTTGAGTGCCACAGGCATGCGCGAGGCCCGGTATACGAGCTCGCGACGCAACAATTCCTGCGTTTCCCGCGCAACCACGCCATCGAGCGTGCGCTGATCGATACCGTTGGCCCGCAGCGCATCGTCATTGACGATCTGTATGCCACCGCTGGCAATGGCGCCCATGGCGAACTCCTGGTGGGACGGCACCCCCAGCTTGCGGACCAGCATCAGGTCCAGGCGAACCTCCAGGGCCGTGGCCACTTCATAGGCGACCGGGACGCCGCCACGGGGTAAGGCCAGGACGATGACATCGGCTCTTTTAGCGTATTTACGCAACGGCTCCACCAGGCTTCGGCCGGCATCAACCCGGTCATGCAAGATGGTTTGCAATGAAGGACTATGATTCATCTGAAAACCTCCCTGGGGCGGGGCCCCAAAAACGGGCGAGCCAACCTTGGCAAGGATGCTCGTGACTACACCGCCAGAACGCTGCAAGGCACCTGATACAGAATATGTTCCGTCGTGCTGCCGAGAAGCCTCTCCAGGCCCCTGTACTGAGCTCTGCCCATCACCACCACATCCACCTGATGCTCGTGGGCGAACTCACTCAGCACCGAGACAGGTTGCCCCATGATGAAATGCCGACACTCAGGGGGCACACCGAACCGGGCGGCCAGCTTCAGAAATGACGTTTCCAGGTCGCTGCGCAACTCCCTGGTCAGCTCCGCCAGCGGCAGACCACCGCCTATATCCGCCAGAAAAGCGGCCGAAATGTCACACGCGTACAGCAGATGCAACTCGGCATTGCACTGCATCGCAAGGCTGGAAGCCTGCAGGATGATCCGGTCATTGAGCTCGCTGTTAGAAGGCTCTGTATCTGTAACATCAACCGCGGCCACCACCTTCTGCGGCAGGGCATGGCTTTCGGCACCGACCAGATAAACCGGCACCGGACAATGGCGCAACAAACGCCAGTCCAGTGGCGTAAAGAACGCGCGCTTGAGCACGGGCTCATGCTGCACTTGCTTGATCAACAGATCGGGTTGCATTTCCGTGACGTGATCAAGAATGTCCTGGCGCATATTGTCGGCCCAGGCGACTTCGGTGGTGACCTTGATCCCCCTGCCCTGCATCTTTTGCGCCTGCTCCTTGAGCCAGTCGCGGTGTTCCTGCAGATAGCTTGCCCGAGCCATTTTCCGGTCGCCTTCTTCAAGCAACGACAGAATGTCCAACGACGGAATCAGCGCGGCAATGTGCAAGCTCGCCCCGCTGGCCTTGGCCACGGCAGCGGCCTGGTTGATCGCAGGAGAATGACGCAGGAGCGGGTTGATGATCAGTAATAAGCGTTGATACTGACTCATGATCTGTCTCCAGACAGGTTAGTCCTCGACGCCGATCACCGCCCATCGGCAATCGTAGGCCTCGATTCAAATCAACTCCTGAAGGAGCCACTTGAAAAGAATAGTTCACAACGGTGCTGTGCATCCCGTGCCGGGCTCGGGCCCTACATCCGCATTGCCTTAAGGAGCCCGCCCACATGAGTTGCGCTTGACTGACTGGCATTGGTCGATGGTCGGGGTTTGTTTGTGACTCGGGAATTGGGCACCCAGTCCCAAGAACAAACAACTCCAACATGGCATCGATAGCATGCATCCGCAAAGACTGCCCCTGCACAACGAGTTGCACGCGCGCCCTTCTCTGTATTTCAACGAGCCCGCCCACATGTTTCATCTCCAAAAGCGTGGCCAACCTCGGAGACCTGCTGCAGGCCCGGGTACAGGTCGAAATGGAAGAGCAGAACTCGGAAATCCTGAAGAGCCTGAACGCCCGCGCCGATACTCAAATCAAAATCCAGCGCGCTGTCGAAGGCCTGTCGATTATCGCCATCACCTATTACTTGTTGAGCCTGTTCAAGCTGTTCTACTCGGGTCTGCACACCATGGGCGCGGACATTTCCGCCAGAGACGCCATGCTGGCCATGACCCCGCTCGCGCTGTGTATCCTGCTGTTCATTTTGATCAGGATCAGGAAAGCCAAAGAGCACTGACCATCACGTTGCGGCGTTCAAGGCTTGCGCAACAGGTAGGTATCCATGATCCACCCGTTCGCCAGCCGCGCCGCCTTGCGCACCCGCTCAATCTCATCTGCCACGTCTTTGAGTTTGCCGTGGATCAGGATTTCATCCGGTGTTCCCAGGTAAGCCCCCCAGTAAATCTCCGTCTCTTGATCGGCCACCTGATGGTAGGCATCTTGCGCATCCAGCATCACCACTACACTGTCGGCATCGCTCACCTGCCCGGCCGCCAACCGCCGGCCGGTGGTGATTTCAATCGAGTGACCGATGCGATTGAGCGCCACCTTATGCTGCGCCGCCAACGCCTGCACGCTGGTAATGCCAGGGATCACCTCGAACTCGAACACACAACGACCTGACGCCAGAATCGCCTGCAGGATCCGAAGGGTGCTGTCGTACAACGCCGGATCGCCCCACACCAGAAAACCGGCGCACTGGTCGTCGGTCATTTCCTCGTTGATCAGCCGCTCGAAGGTCTGCTGCTTGGCGCGGTTCAGGTCTTCGACGCTGGCGTTGTAGTCCACATCCCCGCGCTCGCGCTCAGGGCTATGGGCTTCGACAAAGCTGTAGTCACGATCGGTGATATAGCGCTCGCAGATCTCGCGGCGCAGCTCGATCAGTTTGTCTTTGCTCTGGCCCTTGTCCATGAGAAAAAACACGTCGACCCGGTTCAGTGCCTTCACCGCCTGCATTGTGATGTAGTCGGGGTTGCCGGCGCCGACACCGATAACCAACAGTTTTTTCATCAAAGCGCTCCTTCAGGGTCAGAGCCCAACAAGCGTAGCCGCCAGTGACCGTTGAACCGCAACTCGATGGCCGACAACGGCTCGACGTCGATCTGGTTGAATGCCGCGCCCTGCAACACCTGCATCAGCGCAGCGCGAATGACAAACGGATGGGTGACGGCAACGATATGCCCCGGTGTCGCCTCAAGGGTCTTCAACCACGCAGCCACACGCTCACCGAGTTGCACCACCGATTCTCCACCGTGGGGCGCCGAGGCCGGGTCATCGAGCCAGGCCTGGAGCGTCGCGGGCTCGGATTGTTGCAGGTCGTCGATCGACGTGCCTTTCCAGCGTCCGAAATCGCACTCCTCCAGCGCCGTGACAATTTCCACGCTGTCACCATACAGCTCAGCGGTTTGCCGAGTCCGCAGTTCCGGGCCGCAGAGTAAACGTGGCGCTCGCTTGAACTGCCTGCAGCGCGAGCCTTTCGCCGATTGCCAATCCATTTCCACGGGCTCATTCGTAGGAAAACGCGCCAGTTTCTGTGCGACGGTTCGAGCGTGGCAAATCAGGGTCAAGCGGGTCGCCTGCACGGAAGATCACTCTGTCGACGGAAAGAAAAAGCGGCACGAGGCCGCCAGTAACCGACTCATTGTGCCGTAAGAAGCGCCACCCGGCGCGTTTCGTTTCCACCGGCCGATCAGGCTCGCAGCCTAATGCCAGTCAGTTTGAAAAGTACGTGCCAAGTGCAGAACCTGTGGCGAGGGGGCTTGGTCTTCACTTAACTGACTGGCAGGGTCGATATCTCACACGACTATGGGCAATGTCCTACAAGGTCAGTCGATATCCGCGTAGCCCAATATACACAGGGGTTTCGCTCCATTTCAGTGCTTTGAAAATCCACACAAAAATTCGCTAGACATGTAGCGCACGTTACATAAATACTGTTTTAGCGATTTATGAAATAAAATCGACACACTCATCCAGCAGGAGCCCGGATGCCCCCTCTCAGAGACCTGATCACCGATCCCGGCCTGGACTTCACACCATCGGAACGCAAAGTCATACGAGCCTTGCTGGACCAGTATCCGCGTAACGGACTGGGCCCGATGTCACGTCTGGCCGAACACGCCGGCGTCAGCGACCCGACCATCGTGCGGCTGGTAAAAAAGCTTGGCTTCAGCGGTTACGCCGACTTTCAGGAAGCCTTGCTCAGTGACATGGACCACCGCCTGCGCTCCCCCAGTACCCTGTTGCAACCTCGCGCCCATCTCAAGAAAGACGACCCCTGGAGCCACTATCTGGCGCACAGCCATCGGGCACTGGCAGACACCCAGGCGCTGACCCAACCCGAAGATGTACGAATTCTGGTCGAGTGGCTGCTCGACAGCCGCCATCAGATCCATTGCTTCGGCGGCCGCTTCAGCAGTTTCCTCGCCCACTGCTTGCTCAACCATCTGCGCCTGCTGCGGCCCGGCTGTTTCGCCCTGGAAGACAACGCACAATTGCCGGACCGCTTGTTCGACGTGCAACGCCAGGACGTGGTGCTGGTCTTCGACTATCGCCGCTACCAGTCCCAGGCCCTGCGGGTCGCCAATGCCGCGAAGAGCCGACATGCGCGAATCGTGCTGTTCACCGACATCTATGCATCACCGCTACGGGAAATAGCCGACCTGATCATCAGCGCACCGGTAGAGTCGGCGTCGGCCTTCGACTCGATGGTGCCGGCGCTGGCCCAGGTTGAAGCGCTGATTGCCTGCCTGGCCCTGCGTAGCCCCGATCTGGCCGATCGCCTGGAAGGCATCGACGCCCTGCGGGCCGATTTCGACACCCATCTGCTGGAGGAAAAATAAGGATGTTCGCACTCCCCCACCACTCACCCCGAGACTTGCCGTTTACCGCCGACCACACCGCGCTGTTGCTGGTGGACATGCAGCGTGCCTGGCTCGAACCGCAATTCGACCCGCACCTCAACGCGCCAGATGCCGACTACTTTCTGACCCGCGCCCACATGCAGGTAGTGCCCAATCAACGCAGGCTGCTCAGTGCCTTTCGCGGCGCCCGGCAAAACGTGTTGCACACGCTCATCGAAAGCCTCACCGCCGATGGCCGCGACCGCTCGCTGGATCACAAACTCTCGGACATGCACCTGCCCAAGGGCAGCCCGCAAGCGCAGATCATCGATGACCTGACGCCGCTCGAAAACGAAATCGTGCTGCCCAAGACCTCTTCCGGAGTGTTCAACTCCACCAGCATCGACTACGTGCTGCGCAACCTGGAAACCCGCCATCTGATCATCGCCGGCATCGTTACCGACCAATGCGTCGACATGGCCGTGCGCGACGCCGCCGACCGTGGCTATCTGGTGACGCTGGTCGAAGACGCCTGCGCCACCTACACCGAACAACGGCATCACGCCTGCCTGAACGCCATCAAGGGTTACTGCTGGATCACCGACACCCAGACCGTGCTCAGCCGGTTGCAGGAGATGCAGCCATGAATGAACGCCTGTCGCCGCTGCCCATGACCACGATCGTCACCACCGACCTGATCGGCGTGACACGCGGCCGCTCCTTTCCCACCGACGAACTCGATGCCTATCAAGTGGCCGGCTGCGGCTGGGTGCCGGCCAACAGCGCCCTGACCCCACAAGACATCATCGCCTCCGGCAACCCATGGGGCGCTTATGGGGATTTACGGTTGATTCCCGACTTGAGCAGTCGCGTGACCGTCAACAACGGCCCGGACGCCAATGCCCCGGCGCTGGACTTCATTCACGGCGACATTCGTAAAACCGATGGCCGCCCGTGGGGCACCTGCCCGCGTACGCTGTTGCGCAACGAAGTGGAACGTTATCGCGACGAGTTGGGCTTGCAGGTCAACGCCGCGTTCGAACATGAATTCAATCTCGGCAGCGGCGCGGCGGAGCACCTGGCATTTTCCCTGCAGGCCCAGCGCCAGGGTGCCGAATTCGGCGGCTGGCTGCTCAGTGCACTGCGTGCCGGCGGTGTGGAGCCGGAAATGTTCCTGCCGGAATACGGCAAACACCAGTACGAAATCACCTGCCGCCCGGCCCTCGGCGTCGCCGCCGCCGACCGCGCGGTGAACGTGCGTGAGATCACCCGTGAGATCGCCCGGCAAATGGGCCTGGACCTGAGTTTCGCCCCCAAGACGTCCGAGCATGCCGTGTGCAATGGCGTGCATCTGCACATGAGCCTGCAGGACCTGGCCGGCCAACCGGTGATGTATGACGCCGGCACCACCAACGGCCTGTCGACCCTCGGCCAGCATTGGGCCGCCGGTGTTCTGCATTACTTGCCGGCGCTCTGCGCCTTTACCGCGCCGACACCGGTTTCCTACGAACGCTTGCGGCCCCATCACTGGAGCGCTTCCTACGCCTGCCTCGGCCAACGCAACCGCGAAGCGGCGCTGCGGATCTGCCCGACGGTGAGCCTGGGCGACAAAGCCGTGGCGGCGCAATACAACCTGGAATTTCGCGCCATGGACGCCACGGCCTCGCCGCACCTGGCCATGGCCGTGTTGCTGATCGCCGGGCGCCTGGGTATCGAGCAGCGCCTGGCCTTGAACGCGATCACCGATGAAATCCCTGACTCGCTGAACGAAGAGCAACGCCAGGCCCGCGGCATCGTCGCCCTGCCCGCTTCCTTGTCCCAGGCCCTGGATTGCCTGCGCCACAGCGAAGCGTTGATCGAAGCCCTGCCAAGCGCCTTGCTGGACACTTACTTCGCCCTGAAAACCGAGGAACTGACGCTGACGGAAAAGCTCTCGTCCGCCACCCTCTGCGAGCACTATGCGCGCCTGTACTGAATCCGCCGAACGGGGCCTCTACACCCAGCCTGCGTACACCCTGAGCCGGGAAGCCTCCGTGCACCCGCTGATTCTGGTGTGTGAACACGCCAGTCGTTTTATCCCGGCCGAGTTAAATGACCTGGGCCTGAGCGATGAGGCCGCCCGCGAACACATCGCCTGGGACATCGGCGCCCTGGCGTTGGCCGAGCGTTTGGCCGAAGCACTGGGCGCGACCCTGTTGGCGGCCAATTATTCACGGCTGCTGGTCGACCTCAACCGCCCGCGCCATGCGCCGGACAGCATTCCGTTGCAGAGTGAGATTTATCAGGTGCCGGGCAATCGGAATCTGGACGAGGCCACCCGCGAGTACCGCCGGCACTGCCTGTTCAAGCCGTTTCATGCACGCCTGCAAACCTTGATCGACGCCCGTGTGGCGCACGGTCGGCCGGTACGAGTGGTGGGGATTCACAGTTTCACGCCAATTTATTTCGGCCAGCCACGGCCGATGGAAGTCGGCGTGTTGTACGGGCAGGCCAGGGAGTACGCCCAGCGAGTGATTGAGGGGCTGAGTCGACATCCATTGAAAGTCGTCGGTAATCAGCCATACAAAGTCGATCCGCGGGGTGACATGACCGTGCCGGTTCACGGTGACGCCCGAGGATTGGACTCGGTGCTGATCGAGGTGCGCAACGATCTGCTGCGCACGCCCGAAGACGTCGGTCGCTGGACCGGCTATCTGGCACCGCTGCTATAGAAACAGCTTCAAACTTGCAGCGTGCAGCTGCTTTCATATCAAGGAGAAGGGCTTCATGGAAATTGAAGAATTCGGTTACAAGCAAGAGTTGAAACGTAGCCTGTCGCTGACGGACCTGGTGGTGTACGGGATGATCTTCATGATCCCCATCGCGCCGTTCGGTGTTTATGGCTACGTCAACGCCGAAGCACCGGGGATGGTGCCGCTGGCCTACATCATCGGCATGGTGGCGATGCTGTTCACGGCCCTCAGTTACGGCAGCATGGCCCGGGCCTTTCCGATTGCGGGCTCTGTGTACTCCTACGCACAACGCGGCCTCAACCCCCATGTCGGGTTTATCGCCGGCTGGCTGATGCTGCTCGACTACCTGCTGATTCCACCGCTGCTCTACGTGTACGCGGCGATGGCGCTGAATCACCTCTACCCGGACATCCCGAAAGTCGGCTTCATCCTGGCCTTTCTGGTCAGCGCCACTTTCGTCAACCTGCGGGGCATCACCTTCACCGCGCGGATGAACATCGTTTTTCTACTGGCGCAACTGGTGGTGCTGGGGATCTTCCTGTTCTATGCCTGGAATGCCCTGCACAGCGGCGGCGGCAACGGTCAACTGACCCTGGCGCCGCTGTACAACCCCGAGACGTTCAACTTCGCCTTGCTGATGCAAGCGGTGTCGATCGCGGTGCTGTCGTTCCTCGGTTTCGATGCGATTTCCACCCTCGCCGAAGAGATCAAGGGCGATCCCGGCCGCAGCGTCGGCAAGGCTGCGCTGATCACGCTACTGGTGATGGGCGTGATTTTCGTCGTGCAGACCTGGATTGCCACCGACCTGGCCGCCGGCCTGGGCTTCAAGTCCGCCGACACCGCGTTCTATGAAATCGCCGAAATCGCCGCTGGCAGCTGGCTGGCAACCCTGACCGCCGTGGCCACCGCGCTGGCCTGGGGCGTGGCGGTCGCTATCACCTCGCAAGCGGCGGTTTCGCGTCTGCTGTTCGGCATGGCCCGGGACGGCAAACTGCCGAAAGTGCTGGCCAAAGTGCACCCGACACACAACACGCCGTACTTGAGCATTTATCTGGTGGCGGTGCTGTCGCTGGTGATCTGCTACCTGTTCATCAATTCGGTGGACACCCTCACCTCTCTGGTGAACTTCGGCGCCCTGAGCGGCTTCATGCTGCTGCACCTGACCGTGATCAATTACTACTGGCGTCGGCAGAAGTCCGGCCAGGTGATCCGTCACCTGGTCTGCCCGGTCATCGGCTTCATCATCGTCGCAGCCATCATGTACAACATGGGCGTCGATGCACAGAAACTCGGCCTGATCTGGATTGCCCTGGGCCTGGTCTATCTGTTCTTCCTCAACAGACAGGGTGCCAGTACGGTACTGCCCGACCCAAGCAACGGCTGACAAGAAAAAGAGCAACGTCTGACATGAATTCAGGCGAGTGCCGATTTAATGCGTGGAAACCGACAGTGATAGTCAGGTTCGGTGCAAGCCGCCGAACCCTTTGATACAGGAGTATGTCCATGCTGGTCTTACGTCCAGTCGAGTTAGCCGACCTGCCCCAGTTGCAGCAACTGGCGCGTGACAGCCTGGTGGGAGTCACGTCCTTGCCAGACGACACCGAACACCTGCGCGAGAAAATTCTTGGCTCCTGCGCGTCATTCGAAAAAGACGTCCAGAGTCACGGCCCGGAGAACTATTTCTTCGTGCTGGAAAACCTGACGACCCGCCGTCTGACGGGTTGCTCGGAAATCCTCGCCACCGCAGGTTTCAGCGAGCCGTTCTACAGTTTGCGCAACCGCCATTTCACCAGCGCCTCACGGGAGCTGAACATCGAGCATGGGGTGCCGGCGTTGTCGTTGTGTCACGACCTCAGCGGCCATTCATTGCTGTGCAGTTTCCATATCGACCCGGCGCTGGAACGCACGCCATTTTCCGAGTTGCTGTCCCGGGCGCGGCTGCTGTTCATCGCCGCCCACAAGACGCGCTTTGCCGAAGCGGTGATTACCGAGATCGTGGGCTACAGCGACGAACAAGGGCAGTCGCCGTTCTGGGATGCGCTGGGCAAGCATTTCTTCGACCTGCCGTACGTCGAGGCCCAGCGGCTTTGCGGCCTGCAGAGCCTGGCATTCCTTGCCGAACTGATGCCGCAATACCCGATCTACGTGCCGATGCTGCCGCCGGCTGCGCAAGATTGCATCGGTCGAATCCACCCCGATGGCCAGGAGGCCTTCGACATTCTGGAACGCGAAGGCTTCGAGACCGGCAGCTACATCGACCTGTTCGACGGCGGCCCGACACTGTATGCCCGCACCTCAAGCATTCGCTCCATCGCCCAGAGCCATATCGGTACGGCGCAAACGGGCTCAGCCATCGATGCCCGCGGCAGTTATCTGGTGAGCAATGATTCGTTGAAGGACTACCGCGCCATCGTCGCCGAGCTGGACTACCACGCCGGGCAACCCGTGACCTTGAGCGCCGAGATGTGCGCGGCCCTGAACGTGACCGACGCCGCTGAGATCCGGTTGATCGCCCTGTGAGCCGCCATCGGCCCCGTGCCCAACGACAGCGCCCGAACAGGCGCGAAGAAGGAGCTGCATCATGATTGTCCGCCCGGTTCGAGTCACCGACCTGCCCGCCTTGCTGGATTTGGTGCAACGGGCCGGCCCCGGGTTCACCACCCTGCCGGCCAACGAAGAACGCCTGGCCCATCGAGTCCGCTGGACCCAGCGGACCTTCGCCGAACAGGTCGAGCGCGCGGATGCCGACTACCTGTTTGTACTCGAAGACGACGATCAACAAGTGGTCGGCGTCAGTGCGCTCCTGGGGGCTGTCGGCCTGCGGGAGCCCTGGTACAACTACCGGGTCGGGCTGACGGTCAGCTCGTCACCAGACCTGGGCATTCAGCGTCAGATCCCCACCTTGTTCCTGAACAACGAAATGACCGGGCAATCGGAAATCTGCTCGTTGTTTCTGCGACACGATCAACGTCACGGCAGTAACGGTCGACTGCTGTCGTTGGGGCGCCTGCTGTTCGTCGCCGAATTCCCCCACCTGTTCGGTGACAAGCTCATTGCCGAACTGCGCGGCAGCGCCGACGAACAGGGCTGTTCACCGTTCTGGGACAGCTTGGGCCGACACTTTTTCAAGATGGATTTCAGCCATGCCGATCACCTGTCGGGGCTGGGCAGCAAAGCCTTCATCGCCGAACTGATGCCGCGCCAGCCGCTCTACACCTGCCTGCTCACCGAACAGGCCCAGGCGGTGATCGGCAAACCGCACCCGAACACCGAACCTGCGCTGAAGATCCTCACCGCCGAGGGGTTTGCCCATAAGGGTTACATCGACATCTTCGACGCAGGCCCGGTGATCGAAGCCCCGGTATCGAGAATCCGCACCGTGCGTGACAGCCAACCGCTGGTATTGGCCATCGGCACGCCCGATGATCAGGCTCCGGTATGGCTGATCCACAACCGCCGCCTCGAGAGTTGCCGTATCACCGCCGCCCGTGCCCGGCAAGTGGGCAACAACCTGATCGTCGACCGGCTCACCGCCAAGCGCCTGCAACTGCAACCCGGCAACTCGGTGCGCGCGGTGCCGCTGCTCAACCAGCAGCAACAGGCGGTGGCGGCGTGATCGGAAAAGATCGCAGCCTTCGCCAGCTCCTGCATTGGGATGTCGTTCATTCTTCGAGACAACACCCACCCACATTGGATCGTTGAACACCCTGTAGGCGCTGGCGAAGCCTGCGATCTTTTGATCTTGCGTCCACCTCGCCTGCAAATTCGTCATCATTCTTTACCCGCCCGCGTGATAGCCTTTTGTTCCTTCGGCGTTGACACCTTTGCTCAAGCCCTTCCATTCCTTTGTATGGTGGAACTCATATGTCCAGGCTGTCTCATCAAGATTTACGCCGTAATTTCCGCCAACTGTTGGCTTCCGACACCTGCTATCACACGGCGTCGGTCTTCGACCCCATGTCGGCACGCATCGCCGCCGACCTGGGTTTTGAAGTGGGGATCCTCGGTGGTTCGGTCGCGTCGTTGCAGGTATTGGGCGCCCCCGACTTTGCCTTGATCAGCCTCAGCGAGTTCGCCGAACAGGCCACCCGCATCGGCCGAGTGGCGCAATTGCCGGTCATCGCCGATGCCGACCACGGCTACGGCAACGCGCTCAACGTCATGCGCACCATTGTCGAGCTCGAACGCGCCGGTGTAGCCGCACTGACCATCGAAGACACCCTGCTGCCGGCGCAATTCGGCCGTAAGTCCACCGATCTGATCACGGTTGCCGAAGGTGTCGGCAAGATTCGCGCGGCACTGGAAGCCCGCGTAGATTCGGAAATGGCGATCATCGCCCGCACCAACGCGGGGATCTTGCCGATCCAGGAAATCATCAGCCGCACCCGGCATTACCAGCAGGCCGGGGCCGACGGAATTTGCATGGTGGGCGTGCAGGATTTCGACCAACTGGAGCAGATAGCCGAGCACCTGAGCGTGCCACTGATGCTGGTCACCTACGGCAACCCGCTGTTGCGTGACGACAAACGCCTGGCCGAATTGGGCGTACGCGTCACGATCGACGGCCATGGCGCCTATTTCGCCGCCATCAAAGCCACTTACGACAGCCTGCGCGAACAACGCCAGATTTTCACCCAGGCCTGCGACCTGAACGCGACCGAACTGACTCATACCTATACAAAGCCGGAAGACTACATTCTTTGGGCCAAGGAGTTCATGAGCGTTAAAGAGTGACCGCGCCAGTGCCCTCACCACAGCACTCGCGCGTCTGTGGTGAGGTTGAGGTCAGGCCATTTGCATTTCCGTCAGTCCGATCTGCGGCGCCACTTCAAACCGATCCGCCAGAAACGGTGTGATATCCAGTGGCAACGGCTCGTTATTCACCAGTTTGTCCAGCAACACGCCGGTAATCGCCGAAGTCAGGATGCCGGTGCGGAAATGTCCGCAGGCATTCAGGTAACCCTCTACCCCTTTCATCGGCCCGAGAATCGGCAGCTCGTCCGGCGAGCCAGGACGCAACCCCGCCCAGCAACGTTTCAAATTGATGTCGGCGAGTGCTGGAATGCAGCGCACCGCGCCTTGCACCAGGCCGCTGATTTCCGGGTAGGTGGTGGTCACGTCGAACCCCTTGTCTTCGGTGGTGCTGCCAATCAGGACTTCGCCGTTGTCTTTCTGCGCCACATAACAATCGCTGGTGGTCAGGCAGCCGCGCAGGATTTTCGGCATGCGCTCGGTCAGCAGGATCTGGCCTTTCACCGGTTTCACCGGAATGCGAATCCCGCTGGCCTGCTCGCTGAGGTCGGCGGCCCACGCGCCGGCGGCGTTGATCAACGTGTCGCAATGGAACACTCCGGCCTCGGCGGTCTGCACACCGCTGACCCGCGCGCCGTGGTGCAGCACGCCGGTGACGTTGGTGTTGAAATACACATCCACGCCATTTTGCCGAGCACCTTCGGTATAGGCATCGGCCAGGCGGAACGGACTGACCTGATGGTCGCAGACAAACTCCAGCGCCCCCCTCGCCTCATGGCTGACACTCGGCTCGGCTTCGCGCAGCGCCGCTTGATCGAGCCAGCGCACTTGATCCGCCAGGTGCGGAATACAAGCGACGATGTGCTCGGCGTAGAGCCGGTCTTCATCGTCGTAGATCACGAATTTCAATCCGGTCTTCTCGAACTTGAAATCCATCCCGTGGTTTTCCTGCAACTCCCGGTGTAAATCCGGGTACATCGCGTTGGACTGCAAGGCGAAATCAAAGAACGACTGCGGCAGGATGTGCGGCGTGCTGGAATCCACCGCCACTGCCGCGCCCTGGGCTTCGCGCTTGCGATTGGCCGACATCATGCGGAAGAAGATCACCCCGCACCCCAGGCCCACCGATTCACCGATCGCCCACAAGCCGCCGGCCGAAGCGCGAGTCGCGTTGCCGGGACGCTTGGCGTCGATCAGCGCGACTTTCAAGTGTTTGCGCTTGGACAATTGATAGGCGCAGGACGCCCCGATCACACCGCCGCCAGCGATGACCACGTCGTAGAACTTACTCATGACTTGCGGCCTCCGTGCCGACAGACTGGAACGCTGAAAAAGGAATCGGGTCGACGGGAAACCGCGGTCGCAACCAGCCCACGTCTTGCCGCCCGGTGGCTTCGCGCAAACGATCGGAGCAATACCCGACACACATGCGCCCCTGACAATCGCCCATGCTCACACGGGTGCGCATTTTCAGGCTGGCCAGATCTTGCACGCCCTGCTCCAGCGCCCGATCGATGTCGGCACGAGTCGCGTGCTCACAGCGGCAGATCACCGTGTCGGCGGCCGGCAAAGCGGTCTGCCCGGCGCCCCGTTCGGTGTAGCGGTCGACGGCGGCGCGAAAACGCACGATGGATTTGAGTTTCGACAGGTAACGGTCACGCCGGACCCGCGCCAGTTCCGCGTCCATCACATCCCGTTGCAGCAGGATCGACACGGCCGCAATCCTTCCCGCGAGCATGGCCGCCTCCCCACCGCGAATTCCGCCCATGTCACCGGCCAGATGCACGTGGGGCTCGCTGCTTTGCTGCCAGACATTGGCACTGGCCCGCAGATAGCCGTCATCGCTGAAGCCGTGGTTCAGGCCCATTTGCTGGCTGAGTTGGGTGCGTGGAATGAAGCCGTAGCCGACCGCCAGAGTTTGCGCGGCCACTCGTACGGCGCGGCTCAGGTCTGGCTCCCAGGTACTGGAGTACGGCGCAACGGTCACTGAATTCAACTCACCCTCGCCCTGTGCCTCGACCACACCCCAGCCATAGTGCATGGGGATGCCGTGCAGTTTCAGGTACGCGAGCATGCTCAAGCCATCGAGAAACAGCTGCGGCTTGTTCAACAGCGCGAGGCTTTCCCGAGCGATCTTGCCGAACGCGCACGCCTCGTAAACCCCGGCGACGCTCACCCCCGACGCGTGCAGCTGGCAGGCCACCAGCGGCAACAACGGGCCGGTGCCCGCGATCACTACCGGCCCCTGGGGTTTAACGACGCCGCTCTTGATCTGCAGCTGCAAACCACCCAGTAGAATCACGCCGGGCAAGGTCCAGCCGGGGAATGGCACGCTGCGTTCGTGGCAACCGGCCGCCAACAGCAGCTGCGGATACTCGACCTCTTGCAAACGCTCATCGGCGTCCAGCAGCACCAGTGCGCGAGTGCCTTCGGCACCGACCACGCGATGGTTCAAGCGCACATCGATCAGGCTCGACTGATCCTGGAACTCCCCATGCAGTTTGGCCAGCGCTTCTGAATAGCGCGGCCCCAGATAGTCGAGCTGAACGTTATCGCGCAAGGGGCCGCGATAGACCACCCCACCGAGCCGCGAAGCTTCTTCAAGCAAGGTGCTGCGCACACCGTGCCGGGCCAGTTCAATGGCCGCGGCCATACCCGCCGGCCCGCCGCCGACGATCACCGGACGCAGGCTCATGACACCTCCTGCCCGGCGATACGGTTGACCTGGGTTTCGACGCTCATGCCCTCACGCACGATCGTCTGGCAGGCGCGACGTTTGTGCCGACCATTGACTTTCACCAGGCAGCATTGGCACACACCCATGCCGCAATAGGCACCACTGATTTGATCGTGATCGTTACGGGCCACCTGGCGAATGCCCAGTGATTGAATGACCGTCAGGACGGTTTCGCCGATGGCGGCGCTGACGGTTTGGCCATTGATGCGCACAGTCAAATCCGCCTGCATCAGCGGCTGGATATCGAAGGTTCTGTCTAAGCGTTGCATTGCGATTGATCATCCGTGAAGGGTTCAGGTGAGATTCTTCAGCTCCATGCTGCACTACACCTTGCGGGCCACCTGATAATAACGAGAAGGTCTGCGCGGGTACTCCGACAGCACATCAGCGATGGGGCTGGATCTTTTATGTTAGGGAACATCGCCGAAGGAAATATTGATCCAGGCCAGTGAAAACGCCTGCGTCCTATCCAGCATCGTGACGACTGCAGACCGTTTTCGCGAGCAAGCCCGCTCCCACAGGGGTTTTGGGGCGCACACACATCTGCGAACACCACGGGCTAATGTGGGAGCAGGCTCGCTCGTGAAAACGGCATGGCAGGCAACATCGTCGCCAAGCATTGCGCTAAGCGTTTTTTGGCTGCAAACGAACTACTTGCGCTTGTAACTCTTGTTGCCGCTGGGCGTCAGGCAATACACCCCGCCTCTTGGCCCAGTGCAAAACGTACCGGTGCCGCAGGCACAGCCATCGGTATCCTGTAACAGGGTCTGCGGTCGCGCCTGGCTTTTACTGCCAAACATCGCCGAGCAACTTTTCTTCGAGCCGCTGATGGAGCCGTCATTGCACAGGAACAGATCGCCGTCGCAACGATCGATACCGCCCTTCTTCCCTGAACACGGCGTGTTGGCAGCCCAGGCGGATGAGCCGAACATGCACAACAACAGCAGCAACATCGGCATCCAGCCACGAACCATTAAAGTGCGCACAGTGCAGCTTCCCTTTAGAGTTATGGCCGGATGATATCAACGTTCCAGCCAGGCTCACGAGGCAACATGAAAGTTAATTTAAAAAGCCGCGCGTAATTCTTGGCAAAATGAGTTCCACCTCGTATTGAACCGATTATCAGGCAAGCCCTATGACCCGCATCTTGACCATCGAAGACGACGCTGTGACCGCCCGGGAAATCGTCGCCGAACTGAGTAGCCACGGCCTTGACGTGGATTGGGTCGACAATGGCCGTGAAGGCCTGGCGCGTGCGGTCAGCGGCGACTACGACCTGATCACCCTCGACCGCATGCTGCCGGAGCTCGATGGCCTGGCGATTGTCACCACCCTGCGCACCATGGGCGTGGCCACGCCGATCCTGATGATCAGCGCCCTCTCCGACGTTGATGAACGGGTTCGCGGCCTGCGCGCCGGCGGCGATGATTACCTGACCAAGCCGTTCGCCACCGATGAAATGGCCGCCCGGGTAGAAGTCTTGCTGCGCCGGCAGAACACCGTGACGGCCCAGGCCACCACATTGCGCGTGGCCGATCTGGAGCTGAACCTCATCAGCCACGAAGCCAGCCGCGACAGCCAGTTGCTGACGCTATTGCCCACCGAGTACAAGTTGCTGGAGTTTCTGATGCGCAACACCGGGCAGATTCTGTCGCGGATGATGATTTTCGAAGAAGTCTGGGGTTATCACTTCGACCCTGGCACCAACCTGATCGACGTGCACATCGGCCGTCTGCGCAAGAAGATCGACCCGCCAGGCAAAGTCCCACTGATTCGGACCGTGCGAGGCTCGGGTTATGTCATTGCTGAACCCCTCTAAAGGCTGGCGCTCCTCCAGCAGCCGCTTGCTGGCGCTTTACAGCTCGCTGTTCGTGGCCTGGAGCGGGATTCTCATGGGGGTGATGTACTACGAGGTGTCCAGCTACCTCGACACCCTGGCCAAGCATTCGCTGATGCAACGTCAGCATCTGTTTTCACGCTTCCAGGGCGAGCAACTGGTGGACGCCCTCGCCGCCAGCATGACCTTCGACATTCGCGGCATCGATGCCTATGGCCTGTTCGATGACCAGCAGCGCTACCTCAGCGGTGCCCTGCGCCAGATCCCCGAAGGCCTGCCGCTGGACGGCAAGATTCACATGCTTGGCGACTGCGCCGAGTCCGACGACCCGACCCTGCCCTCCGACAGCTGCGACGCCGTGGCGACCCGCACCCTGGACGGGCGCTGGCTGGTGCTGGTGCGGGAAAACGGTTCATTGTTTGCCGTGACCCGGATCATCCTGCACGCGCTGCTGTGGGGCGTGTCGCTGACCATTCTGCCCGGCATCGCCGGTTGGCATTTGTTAAGGCGGCGCCCGCTGCGGCGGATCCGGGCGATCCAGGCCTGCGCCGAAGCCATCGTCGCCGGCGACCTGACCCGACGCCTGCCACTGTCCAATCGCCGCGACGAGCTGGACATGCTCGCCGCCATCGTCAACGCCATGCTCGAACGCATCGAGCGCTTGATGCACGAGGTCAAGGGCGTATGCGACAACATCGCCCACGACCTGCGCACGCCGCTGACGCGCCTGCGGGCCCAGCTGTACCGGATTCAGCAGCAGGCCGATGACGGATCGACGCTGGCCGTGCAACTGGATTCCGTGCTCGGCGAGGCGGATACCTTGATGGCGCGGTTTCGTGGCTTGCTGCGGATTTCCGAGCTGGAAGATCGCCAGCGTCGTTCGGGTTTCGTGCAACTGGACCCGGTGCCGTTGCTGCAAGAGCTGCATGACTTTTACCTGCCGCTGGCGGAAGAAGGTGAGTTGACCTTTGAACTGCAACTGCCCGAATCCCTGCCCCGACTGAACGGTGACCGGGCGCTGTTGTTCGAGGCCGTGGCGAATTTGCTGAGCAACTCGATCAAGTTCACGCCGCCGGGTGGCCAGGTGATTTTGCGTGGGGTGAATGACGCTGGGCACACGCGGATTGAAGTGCTCGACTCCGGTCCCGGCATTGCGCTGGCCGAGCGTGAGGCGGTGTTTCAGCGTTTCTATCGCGCCGAAGGTGGCAACCCGCAAAGCGGTTTCGGGCTGGGGCTGTCGATCGTCGCGGCGATTGTCAGCCTGCATGGGTTTACGCTGGAAGTGGGCAGCAGCGAGCTGGGTGGCGCGCAGTTGGTGCTCGATTGCCGGCAGAGCCTGATTTCTCAGGCCTGACCCAAATCTCCTGAACTGACACATAACCTGTGGGAGCGGGCTTGCCCGCGATGGCGGCCTGACAGAGAAAATTATGTCGCCTGACACTCCGCTATCGCGGGCAAGCCCGCTCCCACAGGATTTGCTTAGGCCCCAAGACTCAATACCCTGGCACCTCGCGCAGAAACACTGACAGGTCGGTGATCGGCGGCATCGCCGGAATCTCGAAGTACATCTGGATCACCCAGCCCCGGTGATAACTGGCGTGGTTAACCACGTGCAACAGCATGGCACCGGCGCTCATGACCCCGTTTTCCCCCGACACGGAGGTGAATTCGATGGGTTCATCCAACGAGTCATCGGTCTGGGCCGAGCTCCATCCACAGAACCATTGATCGATCTCCTGTTGCGCCATTCTCAGCTCGGCAAGCTCGGTATGGAGCAGGTCATGGGAAGTTTTGAAGTCGTGCCCCCGGCCCTCCAGGTGGGCTTGCCAGATGCAGTCCACCACGTAGATGTGGTTCAAGGTACCGATCATATTGTTGAACACCGACAACCGTTTGCGGTTGAGCTCCTCAGGTGGCAGCGCCATGAGGCTGTCGAAGAGTCGCTGATCGGCCCAGCGCCTGTAATCGGTGAGCATGCGGGCAGTGCGTACGTTGATCATCAGAGGTCTCCCATGTCGATGGGCGCATTGCCAAGAATAGCCCCGTGGCGATCGGCATCGCAGCCGCCGATCACCGGAATCCTCGTTAACGGGCGATCATGACCACATCACCGTTACAAACGATCTGCGTAGCAGCTGCCGAAGGCTGCTACGGATCGCATGACGACCGAACTGACGGGTGAACGTGCCGCTGGTGCATACATGACTTCGCCAGGGAACTCCTGACCGCCACCAGGAATCCTAAAATATGTGGTAATTCTTTTACGCTTCACGCTTTCAGAGGACACCGTCATGCGCCGTCTGCTATTAGTCTCTTCACTCGTGCTCTGTTTGCCCTTTGGTTCGGCCATGGCCCGTGTGGATGCGGGCGATGTCGCCACCTCGGCCGGGGTTTCCGCATCGCTGTATTCGACGTTCAAGGATCACAAAATGGCCATTCCCGCCCGGGATGACGCCTCCAGTTTCGTCGCCAGTGGCGGTACGATCCGTGGCGTTTACCTGGAGTCGGTGTTGAAGGAAATTCGCCAAAATCATCCCGGCCTCAAGGCCAGCGACGAAGACCTGGCCAGAGCGATCCTCGTTCAGGAAGGCATTTCAGCAGGTAACTAACGTCTGCAAACGTAAGCGATAGGGGCTGGATAGCGTTTCCAGCCCTA
The DNA here is from genome assembly GCF_024749285.1 of Pseudomonas sp. B21-015. Lineage (NCBI taxonomy): Bacteria > Pseudomonadati > Pseudomonadota > Gammaproteobacteria > Pseudomonadales > Pseudomonadaceae > Pseudomonas > Pseudomonas sp. B21-015. The sequence continues at coordinate 3,006,655 of NZ_CP087196.1, read as the reverse complement.
CTTTGCTTCAGCGCTGTTTTTCTCGACCCCGACGGACAGGCGTGCCCAGCCGGCAACCAACTGCGCGCTGATGCTGACGCCGCCGCACACCACAATCACCACATCATGGGCGTCGGCAATCGCCGGGTGGTCGAGGTACGCCACCGCCAATGAAACACCGCACGCCGGCTCGACCAACTGCCGCAGGTCGTTGGCGTAACGAACCACCCCCATGATCGCTTCATCATCGCTGAGCACCACGCATTCGTGCGTAAAATCAAGGATGTGCTGCACCGGCCAGGCGGCCACTTGCGCCGCGCCGAGTGATGTGGCGACGGTGTCGATACGCGGCAGTCTGACCGGGTGCCCGGCACTGACGGCGGCCGCGAAAGACGCCGCGCCCTGGGTTTCGCACGCAACGATTCGACAATCCATGCGCTGATGACGGATCAGTCCGGTGAGCAGACCCGCCAGCAATCCGCCGCCCCCCACCGACGTCACCAACACATCGACCTGAGGACAGTCCTCGAGGATTTCATCGATCATCGTGCTGTGTCCTTCCCACAACACCGGGTGATCGAAGGCCGGCACATATTCGGTGTCCGCACCCTGTGCGAGTTCTTTCGCCCGTTGATTGGCTTCGTCCCAGACCTTGCCGTGGACAATCACCTCGGCACCGGCTTTCCTGATCCTGGCGCGGGTAGTTTCCGGGGTAGTGTTCGGCACCACAATGCAGGCTTTCAGCCCAAGGCTGGCGGCGGCCACGGCGGTGGCCAAACCGGCGTTGCCACCGGAAGGACAGACGACTTTGCGCTTGCCCTGCTCCGCTGCCTGGCTGCACAGCAGGCCCATGCCGCGCAGTTTGAACGAGCCGCTGGGTTGCAGGTTTTCCAGCTTGAGCCAGATTCGCCGGGCCGGGGTCGACAGGCCTGGGTGCAGAATCAGAGGCGTTCTGATGTGAAGCATCGTGTGCTCCTTGTGGCAGCACCGGCTCGTTGAGATCTTTCAACAAGCCAGGGGGGGAACGGACAGGCTCATCCTTATCCAAGCTTAGTTCACGACTACCGTCCTCATAACGCGCGGCCCCCCGTAGAAGCTGCCGCAGGCTGCGATCTTTTGATTCTGCTTTTGATTTGCACCTACCAACACCGCCCGAAAGATCAAAAGATCGCAGCCTTCGGCAGCTCCTACACTGGTCATATGCCCTTTTTGCGAAGTCAGTCATGAAAATTTCGGCCAAACTCGCGTTTTTCACCCTCACCACCACCCTTGCCTACCTCGCTCTCGCGGTGTTCGGGCTGGGCGGGTTGGCGGTTTTTTTCTCCCACCCGCCGCTGGTGGTCATTGCGCTGGCAACCCTGGTGATGGCAATTTTATCCTTGTTCAGCGAGGGCAACCTGAGCTCCGGTGAACGTGAAGACCGGGCCAATCGCTGGGTGCTGCCGGTTTTCGGGGTGCTTGGGTTGTTGAGCGGGTATCTGCCGGCCTACACCGACCGGATCGACGTCTGGACCTTCGGTGGTGAGGGCGTACGTTGGCTGGGGGCGCTGCTGTTCATCGGCGGCGGCGCGCTGCGGATGTGGCCGGTGTTTGTGCTGGGCAAACGTTTCAGTGGACTGGTGGCGATTCAACCGGGGCACCGCCTAGTCACCGACGGGATTTATCGGAACGTGCGCAACCCTAGCTATCTGGGCCTGCTGATCAATGCCGTGGGTTGGGCGCTGGCTTTTCGTTCCGGTGTCGGGTTGCTATTGGTGGCGTTGACGTTGATCCCGCTGATCGCACGCATTCGCTCCGAAGAAGCCCTGTTACATGCGCAGTTCGGCAGTGAATACGAGGCTTACTGCGCCCGTAGCTGGCGATTGATTCCCGGGGTTTACTGACCGATCACCATCAACTGTGTGCGGGCTTGCTCGCTCCCACATTAGATTGTGTACAGGCTGATTTGGTTGTCGATATCCACTCGTGCCTCGACCACGTCATAACTGGCCAGGGTGGCATGCGGGGTCTGGAGCGGATGGACATGCGTCGCGGTGATAACCATGACGTTGGCACCCGCCGCTTCGCCTGCGCGAATACCGACGGCGGCATCTTCGAAGATCAGGCACTCGGCGGGCTCCACTTGCAGTCGACGGGCGGCCAACCGATAGCCCGCAGGGTCGGGTTTGCCGGCGCTGACGTCTTCGGCGGTGACCATCACATCCGGCTCGGGAATACCGGCCGCCGCCATTCGGCGCAGGGCCAGCGCTCGTGGCGCGGAGGTAACGATGGCCCATTGGTTGGCGGGCAGCGATTTGAGGAAACTCGCCGCGCCGGACACCTCGACAACCCCCTCCACATCGTCGATTTCCGCCTCGGTGATCCATGCGGCTTCAGCTTCAGTGTCCACCCCGGGCAAGGCCAGACGGTTGATAGTGTCGATCGCGCGAACGCCATGAATGGTCGGCAGAAAGGTCTCGACATCGACGCCGTGGCGCAGGGCCCAGATCGTCCAGATCCGCTCGGCGGCGGCGATCGAGTTGAGGACGGTGCCGTCCATATCGAACAAGAAGGCTCGGTATGACCTGTTGAGCAGGGATGTGTTCACAGACAAAGGGCGACTTCCTTTCGCAAGAACCAGGCAAGTATTGTCGGCCAATGTACACCACCCCTGCGGCAGTTCCTACAAGGTGCGGCTCGACTGCAAGGCGCTTTGCACACAATCGAGCAACTGCCCCACCGCCCAGGGTTTCTTGATGAACGAAACCGGGTGCTTGACCCCGGCACTTTTCGGAGTTTCGAAGCCGGACATGATCATGATCGGTTTGTCTGGCCAACGGTCGCCAAACTGATTGGCCAAGTCCGCGCCATTGAGTTTGCCCGGCATGGTGATGTCCGTCAGCAGCAGTCCCACCTGCGGAGCGTGTTGCTCCAGAAACTGCGACGCAGCATCCGCGCTGACCTGCGGTTCAACCGCAAAGCCCTCTTCCTGAAGAATTTCGCAAAGAAACTCCAGGATCAACGGGTCGTCCTCAACCACAAGAATCAAATCGTCAGACAAGTGTTTGCCCGCCGTCGATACTGGACTCATGACTGTGCCACTCCCTGATTACGTAAATGATTTCGCAGGCCCAAACCCGCCCCCTACAGGTATGAGCAGTGGACTGCGCGGAAATTCATTTTTGATACACCTGACTTGGACATTCTGCGTCCAGGCCGACAAACACGACCGTTTGTCAGCGCATAATTGTGGTTAAAATGCCGCCCCTTCTACTTTGCCGACCTTGCCCGATGAACCCAGACGCCCTCTCCGTCCTTCACGACCATTTGCTGACCGCGCTTGCGGACGCCCCCGCAGAAACCCGTCGGCTGTTCCACGGCCGTGGCCGCTGCTGGCCGGGACTGGAACAGTTGACCGTCGATTGGCTGCAGGGCGTGGTCCTGGTATGCGTGTTCAAGGAACCGCAAGCGGCGCAACTGGATGATTTGAAGCAGCGGCTGATGGCGATCACGCAATCGCCTGCGTGGAAGACATCCGGCGCGCATACCTTGCTGCTGCAACATCGCTACCTGCTGGAAAGCACCAGCGAATGGCTGCTCGGGGAGCCAATCGACGAGATGACGATCACCGAGGGCGGCTTGCATTATCGGGTGGACCTGGGCCGCAAACAGAACACCGGCCTGTTTCTCGACATGCGCTACGGCCGTGATTGGGTGCGGGCCAATGCGCATGGCAAGCGGGTGTTGAACCTGTTCGCCTATACCTGCGGCTTCTCGGTGGCGGCCATCGAGGGAGGGGCGTCGCAGGTGGTCAATCTGGACATGTCCAGCCCGGCCCTGAGCCGTGGTCGCGACAATCACCGGCTCAACGGGCACGACCTGAGCAAAGTGAGTTTTCTCGGCCACGACCTGTTCAAGTCCTGGGGCAAGGTGATCGGCAAGGGCCCGTACGACCTGGTGATCATCGACCCGCCGTCCTTTCAGAAAGGCAGCTTTCTGTTGACCAAGGATTACCAGCGCGTACTGCGCCGTCTGCCGGAATTGCTCAGCCCGCAAGGCACGGTACTGGCCTGCATGAACGACCCGGCCTTTGGTGCGGACTTTCTCATCGACGGCGTTACCCGCGAAGCGCCGAGCCTGCGGTTTGAGCAGCGGTTGGACAATCCGCCGGAGTTTCCCGATGCCGATGTTGAGTGCGGGTTGAAGGCGTTGGTGTTCAGGCAGGGTTAATTGAAGATCAAAGGATCGCAGCCCTCGGCAGCTCACAGAATTTGTGCCCGCCCCGATATTTCACGGGTGTACGCGATTCCAATGCAGGAGCTGCCGAAGGCTGCGATCTTTTGACGTTGAGTCATGGCCGGGGGGATTAGACTAATGGTACTTGAGCGCGAACCCGTGGCTTCCTACGATGATGATACGCAGCGGTTGGAGGTTAAAGCCGTTGCGTAGGTGGTGGGTGAACTGAACCCCAATAAGCTCACCACTTGTTTCATGCGCATCTTGAGCCTCTGGGCTCTACTTCCTCCCCATCAAAGAGCCTCGAGGCTCTTTTTTGCCTGCAAGAATTGCAGCCCCCATAAAGCTCGGCATCCGACCATAATGCTGCTCACTTAAGCGCCCCCACATAGGATTGCGCTTAACTGACCGGCATTACCTCAGCCCTTCAACGCTCCTTGACTAACTGCGCAAGCAGGTTCGTTTCAGGCTTCTTTGCAAAGACCTTCTGCGGCAGCAGCCACCAGGCCAGTGCCGGCAGCAAGATCAAGGCGCCGAGCATGTTCACCAGGAACATGAAGGCCAGCAGGATGCCCATGTCGGCCTGGAACTTGATCGGTGAGAAGGCCCAGGTCGATACCGCGACCGCCAGTGTCATGCCGGTCAGCAAGACCACTTTGCCGGTGAATAACAGTGCCTGGTAATACGCCTGAGCCAGGGTGTCACCGGCACGCATTCGAGCCAGGATCACACTCAAGACATAGAGTGCGTAGTCGATACCAATGCCCACGCCCAGTGCGATGACCGGCAGTGTCGCCACTTTCACCCCCATGCCCAGACCCACCATCAGCGCCTCGCAAAGAATCGAGGTGAGCATCAGTGGCAGCATCGCGCACAGGGTTGCGCGCCAACTGCGGAAGGTCACCAGGCATAACAGGCTGACCGCGCCGTAGACCCAGAACAGCATTTCGCGCATGGATTTTTTCACCACGATATTGGTCGCGGCTTCGATCCCGGCGCTGCCGGCGGCCAGCATGAACTTGACCTCTGGCACCTGATGCTCGCTGATGAATTTCTCGCTGGCCTCCACCACCCGATTCAGGGTATCGGCCTTGTGATCGGCCAGGTAAACGTACAGCGACAGCATCGAACAGCCCTGATTGAACAGCTCCCGCGGGGCCCTGGTCTGCACTGCGCCCAGCGCACCGTCATTGGGGATCAGCTCATACCATTTGAAGTTGCCTTCGTTGTAACCGGCCGTGGCGATCTTGCTCAGCGCCGCCATCGAGGTGGTCGACTCCACGCCTGGCAGTTGCTCCAGTCGCCAGGCCAACGCGTCCACCGCGGACAGGCTGGCGTAGCGCGTGCACTGATCTTCCGGCGTCTTGATCATGACCACGAAAATATCCGAGCTGGCCGCATAGTTGCGGGTCATGAACAGTGCGTCCTGGTTGTAGCGCGAGTCGGCGCGCAACTCCGGGGCGCCGGGATCGAGATCGCCGATTTTCAGGTGCAGACTCACGGCAAAACCGAACGCAGCCAGCAGCAGGCCGCCCAGCATGGCGCCAATGGCCCAGCGCCGTTGGGTGAACAAATCGAGCACACGCCACAACGGATGCTTGATCTGCGCCTGCAACTCGGCGGTTTCCGAACTCAGGCTGCGTTGCGCCGCTGCCGGGCTGACCCCGATGTAGCTGAGCAGGATGGGCAGCAGAATCAGGTTGGTGAAGATCAGTACCGCCACGCCGAGGCTCGCGGTAATCGCCAGATCCTGAATCACCCGGATGTTGATCAGCAGCAACACCGCGAAACCCACCGCATCGCAGAGCAAAGCGGTCATGCCGGCGGCGAACAGGCGGCGAAAGGTATAACGCGCGGCCACCACCCGGTGGGTGCCGCGACCGACGTCCTGCATGATGCCGTTCATCTTTTGCGCGCCATGGCTCATGCCGATGGCGAACACCAGAAACGGCACCAGCGCCGAGTATGGGTCCAGTTCATACCCCAGCATCGCGAGCAGGCCCATCTGCCAGAGCACCGCCACCAGCGAACAGGTCACCACCACCAGAGTGCTGCGCACGCAGCGGGTGTAGCCGTAAAGCACCACCACAGTCACCAGCACCGCCATCACGAAGAACAACAAGACCTGGGTCAGCCCCTCGATCAGGTCGCCGACGATCTTGGTGAAACCGGTGATGTGGATTCGCAGGTCATCGGTCTGGTATTTGTCCCGCAGGGCTTCCAGCTGCCGGGAAAACTCGCCGTAGTCCAGGGCTTTGCCGGTCTGCGGACTGATTTCAAGCAATGGCACGAAGATCACGCTGGACTTGAAGTTACCGGCCACCAGTTGACCCACTTCACCGGAACGGGCGACGTTGGTTCGCACCTGTTCGATACTGGCCGCCGAACCATCGTAGTCGTCGGGGATCACGGTGCCCCCATCGAGCCCCTCCTCGGTCACGGCGGTCCAGCGCGTGGTCGGGGTCCATAACGATTTCATGTAAGGCCGGTCGACACCCGGCAGCAGATAGAGCTCGTCGTTGAGCCGGGCCAGGGTGTCGAGGTAGTCCTTGGTGAAGAGGCTGCCCTGTTTGACCTCCACGGCGATTCGCAACGCGTTGCCCAGGCCGCTCAGCTCGCTGCGATTCTCCAGGAAGTTGGCGACATAGGGGTGGCCGGTCGGGATGGTCTTCTCATAGCTGGCATTGATGCCGATGCGCGTGGCTTGCCAGCCGAGCACCAGGGTCACCAGCAGACACAGCAGGATCACCAGCGGCCGATGATTGAAGATCATCCGCTCAGCGAAGTTGCCCGACGCCTGGTCGAAGTCTTCCAGGCGGCCGATCACGGTTTGGGTTTTGTCGTCTTTCAAGTCTGACTCCTGTTGCACGGGCCATGGCCCGCTAGCGCTACACCGTGAAGTTTCAAGGTTTGCCGGAGGCCCGCGGGTCCTGGTCAGCCGCCGCGCCACTCAAACCGACGCTGGCCAGGCTGCCGTCGGCCGCCTGTTGCAGGGCGGCGACCGTCCCGCCGCTACGGCTCTGACGTTTGTCGAAGCTGCGACCCTGGTCATGGCTGAACAACAATTCACCGCTCTGGCTGGCCAACAGCAGGCTGCCATCGCGCAGTTCGATGGCGCTCGCCAACGTTGATTCGATGCCGGTGTCGAGCCGTCGCCAACTGCCACCACGGTCATCGGACCACCAGGCGTTACCGCGCAAACCATAGGCAATCAAGGCTCCGCCGCGAGTGCCGAGCACACCGAAAAAGCTGCCTTCATAAGGTGACTTCAGGGCCTGGAACGAATGCCCGGCATCGGAGGATCGCAACAGCAAACCGCGCTCCCCCACCAGCAGCAGGTCGTTACCCGAAGCGCGGATCCCATACAGGTTCAGGCCCTGCGGATTGTTCACATGCAGCATCCACGGCCGCCAGCTTTGCCCGCCGTCGTCGGTGCGATAGATCTGGTTGTAGGCGCCAACGATGTAGCCATGCAGGCGGTCACTGAAGTACAGGTCGAGAAACGGTTTATCCGGCCCGTCGTCGAGCATCTGCCGTGCCTGCGCAAGGTTGCTGGCACCGCCCGGTTGATCGGCATCGCGCTCCGCGGCCTGCACCGCCAGCGCGGCGGCACGCTCACCGTCGAGTTGCTTGTGCCAGGTTTCGCCACCGTCCTCGGTGTGCAACACCACGCCCAGATGACCGACCGCCCAGCCCTGCTCGGCATCGACGAATTGCACCGCGGTCAGGCTGACGCTGACCGGCACACGGGCCTGGCGCCAAGTCATTCCAGAGTCATCCGAGAGCAGCACGATGCCGCGCTCGCCGACCGCCACCAGGCGCTCTCCAGCCCGGGCCAACCCAAGCAATACCGCACGCGCGGCCTTGGCGGTCGGCAGTGCCGGCTGCTGCAGTACCGCGAACGGCACGGCCTGCGCAGCGATGGAGGTACTCGCCAACAGACACAACGCCAGCGCGCAGGCACTCCATCGCAGACCAAAACTCGCAAAGATTTTTTCAACGTTCATGTCTTTATCCTGCCTGGAAAATCGCTAGCGACCGCGACGAGCTTTTCGCTCGTCACGGCGCTCCATGGTTCAACGCATGTTTTCGTTGGCCATGGCGTCCGGTGTGTAATAGGAAGCTGAAGGTTTTGCGATCGTCTGGTACTGGACCGCCAGATCGTTGCTCGAAGAGTTAAGGAAGTAGGCGCCGGTATCGAGGTTGTAGCTGCCCCACATGACTTGCGCAGTGAGCGCCGGCAGGTCTGGCGCCAGCAGCGTCAGCGAATACATCTGCCGTCCCAGTTTGCCCTGGGCGTCATACCCGTCGACCATCAGGATCTGCCAGGAGTCCTCGTCGACGTAGTAGGTTCGATGCGGCACCACATGGCGCTTGCCGGATTTGAGCGTGGCCTCGACCACCCAGACCCGATGCTTCTCCCAGCGCACCAGATCAGGATTGAGAAAGTTCGGTTTGACCAAGTCGTCGCTCTTGGCAAGGCCAGCGCGATTATTGTTGTAGGGGACGATCAGTTCTTTCTTGCCCGCAAGCTTGAGATCGTAGCGGTCGGTAGGCCCGAACAGCATGAACGCTTCGTCAAACAGACCGACGCCAGAGGTGACGAAGTCCGGGGTGTCGTAGGCGATGTTCGGCGCTCGGCGTACCCGGCGCTGACCGACCAGATACTGCCAGGCCGCACGGTTGGCCGGGTCCATGTCCCAATGGGTCATCAAGCCTTCGCCGGCCTTGGATGACGGCAGTTCGGTCAGCAGCTTGCCAACCTGGTACTTGCCGGCAAAATTTTCCAGGCTGCCGCTTTCCGAGTAGTAGGGAAACTGATAGCTGAACAGGGCTCGGGTCGCCTGGACCTTCTTGCCACCGGCGGTCATCAGCCAGGTATCGAACGGCGAGCTGATGGTCTCGCCGCCCTGCCAGGACAACCGGTAGTTCCACAGCACTTGCGCGCCGTTCTCCGGGATCGGGAACGGAATGCCGCCATAGGCGCTGGCGACTTTTTCGGTTTCCACATCCAGCGTGGCACGGGTGGCATTCTTGCTGGTGTTGTCATACACCCATTGCGGGGCTGCCGCCGAGCGATGGGTCGGGTATATGTCCAGGCGATAGTCCGGGTATTTCTTCAGCAGCAGCTTGGTGCCTTCGGCCAGCACGCTGGCGTACTGCTCCATGTTCGAGGCCTTGATCGAATACAGCGGCTTCTCGCCGGCGAATGGATCAGGACGTTTGTCACCCGGTTTGTAGCCCGGCGCGGCCTTGGTGTAGCCGCCATCCCAGGCCGGGATGCTGCCATCGGCGTTGCCGGAGCGCTCGCCGCCAAGAGGCGTCAGTTCAGACTTCAAACGTGCAGCCTGCTCAGGCGATACCGCTGCCTGCGCCAGGCTGATGCCAGCCAGGGCCAGGGTGAGGACGCAAGTGTTCAGGAAAGCATTGTTCTGCATGGCGAATCCACCTTATTAGAATGAGGTTTTCACGTAGAGCGAGACGAAGTCGCGGTCGGCCAGCGACTGCCCGTAACTGAAATTGCCGTCCTCGCGCAGCCCGGCTTTCGGTGCGCCGAAGAAGTTCACGTAGTTGAGGCCGACATCCCAGCGCTGCAGGTAGGTGGCCTTGAGCCCGACACTCCAGTCGCCGGAATGGGTATTGCCGAAGCCTGACTTGTTGACCGCCGAAGAACGCCCGTCGAGCACCACGCCCATGCCGATCGGCACGGTCAGGTCGATCCCGTCGACAATCTGGAAGTACGCAGGCTCCACCAATACCCGGAGCGCCGTGGCATCGCGGGTGGTGTTGGCATCCAGCGCGGCGGCGTTCTCGGTGACGCTCAGGGTGCGGTTCCACGCCAGTTCGGCCAGTGCCGAGCCGCCGTCCCAGAAAGCCGTCGGCGATAGCAGGTAAATCGCCGACAGGTTGGCGTGAGCGGTTTTGCCCCGGGCAAACAGTGAGTCATCGCCGCCATCGGCCTCCATGCCTGGGGTCACCACTTGCAGGTTGCTCACCAGCGGCGCATTCCAGCGCACGGAGGTTTCACCGGCAAAGTTGAACGGCCCATAAGCGGTGGAGAAGCTGACGCCGGCGGTCTTGATATCTTCGGCGTAGACCTGACGATAGGAACTCAGGATCGGCAACCCGGTGGCCGCCGCGGCTGCACCGTCGAGGTAGGCATACAGGCCAATCGGGGTTTTGTCGTGATACTGCGCGGCATAGAAACCCAGCTCCAGCTCGGTCCCGGTGGGTTTGAAGCGAATCTGCATACCGCCCTGCCCCGAATTTCGCGGTTTCAAATCACCGCCATTCACCGTGTCGTTGCCGAACACTTCGCGCAGCGAACCGGTGCCGTAGCCGATAGCATCGACATCGCTCAGGTAGCTGCCGGCACCGGGCAGATTGGAGCGCTCCCACTCGAACTGGTAGTAGGCACCCACCGACAACTGCGGGTTGATCTGCAACTGCCCGGAGATCTGATTGACCGGACGCAGGATCTCCTTGAACTGGGTGCCCGGCACGCTGAGCAACTTGACCACATCGGTCGGGCCTTGGGCATTGGCGATGCCGTTGCCACCGTAGAACAGGCTTTCACCGTAGATCAGGCTGTGCCGCCCCAGACGCACCACGCCCTGGGAGTCTTCGCCCAGGTCACCGCGCAGGAACACGAAGGCGTCGAGAATTTCAGCGTCGCGACCGTGGAGCTTGCGGGTTTCACTGAGGAAATGGGTTTGCTCGCTGCTGTCGGTGTCCTGGTTATAGATATCGTCGTACCAGGCCGCGCCGCTCACGCGCAGCCCATAGTTTTTCCGGCTGAGGTCCATTTCGGAGAACAGATCCAGACGGTTGGAGACCAGGCCGCTGCTGAAGTTTTTATCGCCCTGACTCTGGATAGAGGGGTACAGGCCGTTGGCGGTCGGCGCGTTGACCAATCGGCTGTCCTGACCTTGCAGACGCCAGGCCTGGCTGTACTTGATGGTGTTGTCCCAACGCAGTTTCCAGTCGGAATCCCCGAGCTCCATTTGCATGGCCTCGACCCTTTCGACCATCACGCCTGCGCTGCATAACGCCAGAAACAGGGCGCAATGCTTGAAACGAAAGCAACGTTTAACGTTGTTCATGGACGCTCCTCATTATTTTTATTTTTTGGCATGGCTTTGCACGTGTGGCGAGGGAGCTTGCCCCGCTGGGGCGCGCAGCGGCCCTGAATTCAGGCAACGAGTTCTCTCAAGAGACTCGTGTGCCGGTTTTACGACTGCTTCGCAGCCGAACGGGGGCAAGCCCCCTCACCACAGCGTTTCAGATGTAGGTGGAGGCCAGTCCGCCATCGACTGCCAGGTTGACGCCGTTGATCCAGCGCGACTCGTCGGCACACAGGAAAGCGATCACCGCCGCCACCTCATCGGCATAACCGGGGCGTTTCATGCGATGGGCATCGGCCTGGGTCCGTGCTTCACCGAGCATGCTCACGAAGTCGCCGAGGATGGGTGTGAACACCGGGCCCGGCGCCACGCTGTTCATGCGCACTGAATGTTCGAGAAACCAGGGCTGGGCCTGCAGGTAATTCCAGACGATCAAGGCTTCCTTGAAATACTGGTAGCAGGTCTCGTCCGGTACCGGGTGCTCGGCCAGCCAGGCTTGCGCGGCGGCGAACTCTTCGATGCGCGCCAACGCCTTGTGCTGTTCCAGGCGTAACGGCCACTCGGCGCCGAGGATCGAGGCGATATTGACGATGCTGCCGCCAGCGTTGATGCGCGGCAGCAATGCGCGGCTCAGGTGACGCAGCCCCAGGTAGTTGACCTTCGCCAGCAGTTGCGGGTTTGCGGTGCCCGGCACCCCGGCGATATTGCACAGGCTGTCGATCCGTGCCGGTAACTGCGGCAATAGCCGGTCGATGTTCTCGGCACTGCTTAAATCACCTTGCACAAAACCGTCCAGGGTCATGTGCGGGGCCTTCAGATCCACGCCAATCACGTGGGCGCCGTGGGCGCGCAGCAGGTTTGCAGTGGCGGCGCCGATACCCGAGGAGACTCCGGTCACCAGCACCATCTTGTTGTCGAGTTTCATGTTGAGTCCTCTTATTATTTTTGTGCACTCGGTGGGCCGACCCATCTCGTCGGCCCCGGTAAAAAAGCTGGCCCGTCAGAACGGGTAGCGCGGCGCGGTGTCCTTGACCGTCACCCATTGCCATTGGGTGTATTCGTCCCAGTCGGCCGGGCCGCCAACGCTGCCGGCATTTCCCGAGCTGCCGCGTCCGCCGAATGGATTGATGCACTCGTCGGCCACCGTCTGATCGTTGATGTGCAGCAGACCACAATTGAGTTGCTCGCCAATCGCCATCGCGCGCCCGACCGAAGGCGAAATGATCCCCGCGGACAAGCCATATTCGGTGTGGCTGGCCAATTCGATGGCTTCCTCGTCGCTGGCAAAACTCACCACCGTGGCGACCGGGCCGAAGATCTCCTCGTCGAATGCGCGCATGCCCGGGCGCACGCCGGAAAGTACCGTCGGTTGGTAAAAGAGCCGTTCAAACTCGCCGCCGGCTTCCAGAGTTGCCCCGGCCTTCACACTCTCGGTGACGATTTCATGCACGCGTTGCAACTGCCGCTTGTTGATCAAAGGCCCCAGTACCGCCTCGCCACGAGCGGCATTGCCGACCGTGATCGCCCGTGCCTTCTCTGCCAGCCGGCGAATCAGCTCTTGCGCGATTGACTCATGGGCCAGGATGCGTCCGGTGGCCATGCAGATCTGGCCCTGGTGCAGCCAGGCACCCCACGCGGCGTTGCTGGCTGCCAGCTCGAGATCGGCATCCTCGAGCACGATCAGCGAGTTCTTGCCGCCCAGCTCCAGGGCGACTTTTTTCAGATGACGCCCGGCCACCTCCGCGACCTTGCGCCCGGCCGCCGTCGAACCGGTGAACGCGATCATCCGGACATGCGGGTCGCGGCACAGGGCCTCACCGGCCACTGCGGCGCCCGGTAAAACCTGCAACAGCCCCTTGGGCAGACCGGCCGCCTCGAACAACCGGGCAATAATGAAACCGCCACTGACCGGGGTCTGCGGATCGGGCTTGAGCACCACGGCGTTGCCGGCCGCCAGCGCCGGTGCCACTGAACGCAGGGACAGCACCAGAGGAAAGTTGAAGGGCGAGATCACCCCGACCACGCCATGGGGCAGCCGGCGCGCATAAGACAAACGTCCCGCCTCGCTGGGAAGGACCAGGCCATGGGGCTGCGACAGCAGGCCGGCAGCCTGATGCAGCAAGACGATCGCCTCACGGACTTCATGTTCACCCTTGAACAGGCTGCCGCCACTTTCCCGAGCGATGTACAGCGCCAGCTCGGCAAAGTGTTGCTGGGCCAGTGCTGCGGCTTTGCGAAAGATCCCGGCGCGTTCCCGTGGCCCCAAGGCCGCCCAGGCCGGTTGAGCACGGGCAGCGTTCAGGCTGGCAAACGCGATGTCCGCCGCATCGGCCAAACCTGTGACGGTCAGCACCTCACCGGTGGCCGGTTCGATGACGCTGTTGCTGCCGCCCAAAGGACGTATCCAGTCGCCATTGAAGATGCGCTCGCACCACAGCTCGTCCCGCAGAAAATCAGATGGTTCACTTACCGACATTTCGGTCTCCCGGCTCTTGTGTTTGTAATTGCCTGACGCGGCCTTACTAAACGATGTAGGTCGTCTGCGTCGTGAAAGCTGTAGAGCAAGGGCTGTGCCGACTTTCTGCATTGCGCCGCGCTTTAGGTGGCGAAGGCTCTGGCCTGCTGGCTTGGGAGGAGCACTGACAAATAGGACAAGGTGTTCGGCGCAGGGGTGGCATCCCGCCACTTGTCCAAATGATAAAGTTATGTTTAATAACTGTTTTGCTAACTGATCATTTCGATCAGTCGACTCGCTCAGGGGCATAACAATGAATAATCCCCATTCGCTGCTTCCTCATCTCACGGTGCAGGATGAGCATTTCTCGCCCCGAGGAGACAGCACGCAACTGGCCGAGGGCAACTCACCGACCCTGGCCGAGTTAGCCGAGTGCCTGTTCTTTTCCCCCGTCGACGGACGTATCTGGCTCAACGACCAGCGCATGCTGCTGTTGCACAGTTCATCCTTCGGCGCGCTGCGGCGGGAGATCATCGACCGCCAGGGGCTGGAGCAAACCCGCGGTCTGTTTACCCGCACCGGCTATCTGTCCGGCGCACGGGATGCGCGATTGATCCGCGAGCGCTGGCCAGACGCCGACGCCGCGGCCATTTTCTCGGCCGGCACGCGTCTGCATACACTCGAAGGCATGACCAAGGTCGAACCCCTGCACTTCAAATTCGACGCCGACTCAGGCTTCTACGAAGGTGAATTCCTCTGGCACCACTCCTGTGAGGCCGATGAACATATCGCCGCGTACGGGATCGGTCAGGACCCGGTGTGCTGGACCGAACTGGGCTATGCCATCGGTTATGTCAGCGGGCTGTTCGGCCGTCTGGTGATCTTCCGTGAAACCGAATGCCGGGGCATGGGCCATGAGTGCTGCCGGGTGATCGGCAAGACCGCCGAGCAATGGGGCGATGTCGAACAGGACCTGAGTTATCTCACCGCCTCGCCCTCCGGCGTCGCCCCCAGACAACGTCCAGCCCCGGCGCCCGCCCCCCAGGACGACGACAGCGAACTATCCGGCGGGCAAAAACCCATTGGCGCCAGCGCAGCCTTCAACGCCGCGACCCTCGCCTTGCAGCGCGTTGCGCCGACGCCTGCCACGGTGCTGTTCAGCGGCGAGTCCGGGGTCGGCAAGGAGTTGTTCGCCCGTCAGTTGCACCAGTTCAGCCCCCGCCATCAAGCGCCTTTCGTGGCCCTCAACTGCGCCGCGATCCCGGACAATTTGATCGAGGCGGAACTGTTCGGTGTCGAACGCGGCGCCTATACCGGCGCGAGCCATTCGCGCCCCGGACGCTTCGAGCGCGCCCATGGCGGCACCCTGTTCCTCGACGAAATCGCCAGCCTGAGCCTGCCGGGCCAGGGCAAGTTGCTGCGTGCATTGCAAGAGCGCGAGATCGAGCGCATCGGCGGCAGTCAGCCGATCAAGGTTGACGTCCGGGTGGTGGCGGCCACCAATGTCGACCTGCGCAAGGCCGTGGCGGCGGGAGACTTTCGCGAGGACCTGTTCTACCGGCTGAACGTCTACCCCATCACCCTGCCGCCACTGCGCGAACGTCGCGACGACATCCCGTTGCTGGTCAACGCGTTCCTGCGGCGCTTCTGTCAGGCCTATGCCCGCAAGCCCGCCGGGCTGACCATGCGCGCGCTCAAGGTGTTGTTGCGCTATGACTTCCCGGGCAACGTACGGGAACTGCAAAACCTGGTGGAGCGCGGCCTGATCGCCAGCGAAGACGGTCAAGCCATCGATCTGGTCCACCTGTTTCGCAACGAACCCATGCCGCAGGAGGCGTACTCTCTGGACGGTAATGGCAGCCTCGCAGCAATCGACCAAAGTCCCGCCGGCACACAGCCGCATCCAGCCTTGCTGGAAACCCTGGCTCGCCTGGAACACGGCTTCTCCATTGAAGGGCTTGAGTCGCGCCTGATCGACGAAGCGCTGCAAAAGAGTGAAGGCAATCTCGCCGCCGCCGCGCGACTGCTAGGGCTGAGCCGCGCGCAGTTTGCTTACCGACTGAAGAAGTACCGACAAGCCTCGGCCTGATTCAGGCTGGTCAGTGCACGGTGAACAGTGCGAAAATGATTAACGATGTTAACTATGAAGCTCAAGGATTCTCACCTCATGCCCAGAAAGCCTGGCGCCACCACCCAAGCGCTTGCCGCTCCTGACGAGAACGTTCCACTGGACGCTTCTCTGGATTCGCTGATTGGCTATGCCCTGCGCCGCGCGCAATTGAAAATGTTCCAGCAGTTGATCGAAGACTTTCGCCCGTTCGACCTGCGCCCGGCACAGTTCTCTGCATTGGTGATCATCGAGAGTGAGCCAGGGCTGATGCAAACCGATCTGGCCCGCGCACTGACCATTGAGCCGCCACAAGTGGTTACGTTGCTGAACAAGCTCGAAAGCCGTGGCCTGGCGGTGCGGGTTCGTTGCAAACCTGACAAGCGCTCGTACGGCATCTTTTTGAGCAAAGCCGGGGAAGTACTCCTCAAACAACTCAAGGAGATCGCAGCCCAGAGTGACATCACCGCCACCTCAAGCCTGAGTCCGGTCGAACGCCAGCAGTTGCTGGCGTTGCTGCACAAGGTTTATCACAACGAAAACGCTGAGTGAGGATCCCATGGTGGGAGCGAGCAAGCCCGCTCCCACAGGCTCAGCTGATACGGCTACAAACCGTTACCGTCGTAGATGAGGCTGTCGTCTTCACCGCGATACAGCGCATCGACCTTCGCCGCACGCCATTGCAGGACTGCTCGCTGGTTGAGCGAACCTTTGTCGGTGATCTCGCCGAGATCGATCGAAGGTGGCTCCACCAGTAGAGCGATCCATTGCAGCCGCGTGGCGTTACCCGTGGCTTCGTCGTTCAAGCGGTGCAACCAATGGGAGAACCAGTTGCGCACCGGCGCTGCCGCCAGCACCTGGGCATCCGATGCATCGCGGGCCAGTCCGGCCAGTGTCCGGCAATCCGCCAACCGGGGGAAAACCAGTAATCCCAGGCACTCTCGATCAGGCGCGGCGACCACCACATCCTGTACATACAGCCCACCCGCCAGTACCGCACGATTGCGTAACGGGCCGACGCTGACAAACACACCCGACGATAACTTGAAGTCCTCGGCGATGCGGCCGTCGAACATCAGCCCCAGTTGCGGGTTGTTTACATCGACCAGTTTGAGCGCATCACCCGAACGGAAATAGCCTTGTGCATCGAACGCCTCGGCGTTCTGTTCAGGGTTGCGCCAGTACCCGGCCATGACATGCGGGCCACGGAAACAGCCCTCGAGTTTGCCATCCACCGGGACCAGTTTGACCTCGCAGCCTGGTGCCGGCAGCCCGATGTAACCGGCCATCGACAACGGTCCGGTAGTGAAGGTGCAAGAAGGCGCGGCTTCAGTCATGCCCAGCCCGGCCATCATGCGCACGCGTTCGCCACAATGGGCCTCGGCAACCCGATCGAGCCGATCCCAGATACTTTGCGACAACCCGGCGGCGGCAAAAAAGAATAAGGTGATCCGGGAAAAAAAGCGCTCGCGCAACTCACCGTCGTTCTCCAGCGCGCGCGTCAGTTCCTCCCAGCCCTTGGGCACCGTGAGATAAGCCGTCGGTGAAATCTCCTTGAGATTGCGCAAGGTTTCGGCGAACCCTTGAGCCGTCGGTTTGCCGTCGTCCAGATAGAAACTGCCACCGTTGTACAAGACGATGCCGACGTTGTGGCTACCACCGAAGGTGTGGTTCCAGGGCAGCCAGTCAACCAGTACCGGCGGCTCTTCGCCGAACACCGGAAAGGTCTGCAGGAGCATCTGCTGATTGGCACAGAGCATCCGCTGGGTCGTCGGCACCGCCTTGGGCAGCTTGGTCGAACCGGAGGTGAACAGGAACTTGGCGATGCTGTCAGGCCCGGTCGCCCTGAACGCCACATCGGCCTCGGCGCCCCCCGGTTCACTGAGCAGGCTGTCGAAAGAGACGCACGGGCGACCGGCCAATCGGCCTTGGGTGAAGATCAGGGGAACGCTATCCGCTAGCAGGGTTTCAATGGCCCGCTGGAACGGTTGCGCGTCGGCCGCGAACACCAGCCCCGGCTGCAGCAGGTCGACAATATGCCGAAGCTTGGCCAGGTCCTTCGACAGCAGGGAATAGGCCGGCGACACCGGGCAATAGGGAATGCCCGCGTACATCGCACCGAAGGCCAACTGAATGTGCTCCAGGTCATTGCCTGAAAGAATCACCAGCGGCCGCTCGGCGGACAACCCGTAGCCGAGCAGGCTCTGGGCAATGGCTCGGGTGCTCTGAAGCATCTGCGCATAGCTGATGTGCCGCCACTCTCCCCCTTGCTGACGCGCGGCGATAAAGGTTTTTTCCGGGCAGATACTGGCCCAGTGCACCAGACGATCCAGCAAGCGTTGAGGCAGCGGACTCAATGGCTCCAACGCTTGCATATGCAGGATGCCGCTCTCATCCTCGCGCACCTGAATCGGTGCACGGCCGATGGATACGCGGCGGTAAATCGGCTGGGCAGCGGTGGACAAAACCGACTGCGATTGGGGCTCGACACTCACTTCGCCTTCCTCCATCAAGGGTCGCGCTGCGATTCATGCCGGCTCGCAAGAGCGGGACATCTGCAGCGCATTGCGGCGCCAGGCCGCTACCTTGTGCTTGTTATGACCTTGTTGAACAGCTTGTTTTTGTGATTATTCGAACAGCTTGGTCAACCCCGGGATGCGCCCGGGGAAGGCGATCAGCGCTTGTAGCTCTGCAAGCCGGGCTTGATGCTTTTGTCATCGAGGAACTGTTTCATGCCCTGCTCGCGTCCGCCTTCGGTATCGAGCAGACGTGACTGATCAAGCTTGGCATACAGGTAATCCTCGTTCTGCTCCCAGGTCAGCTCGCGGCAACGCTTGAAGCCAATCTTCGCGGCGCGCAGCACCACCGGATTTTTCTCCAGAAGGTTCCGAGCCAGTTCCAGGGTGACTTCACGCAACTGCGCCAGCGGCACACTCTCGTTGACCAGCCCCATCTCGGCAGCCTTCTGCCCGGTGAAGGTCTTGCCGGTCATGATGTAGTACAGCGACTGACGGTGGCCTACGGTGTCGGCCATGGCCTTGCTGACCAGGTTGCCCGGTGGAATGCCCCAGTTGATTTCCGACAGGCCGAAGGTGGCCTCGTCGGCGCAAATCGCCAGATCGCACGCCACCAACGGGCTGAAACCACCGCCGAAACACCAGCCATTGACCATGGCGATGGTCGGCTTGCTGTACATGCGCAGCAGCCTCCATTGCCATTGCGACGCCTCGCGACGGATCTTCTCCTGGAGAATCTCCGGCCCGGCATCGACCTCACGGAAATACTCCTTGAGGTCCATCCCCGCCGTCCAGGCCTCGCCGGCACCGGTCAACACCAGCACTTTGGCATCCGCGTCCTGCTCAAGCACCTCGAGCACCTCGACCATTTCCCGATTCAGGGTCGGGCTCATGGCATTGCGTTTTTCCGGTCGGTTCAGGATGACCCAGGCGATGCCCTCTTCGACGTCGACCTTAACGGTCTGCCAACGGCCTTCGTAATTGCTCATTTCACACACCCTCTGTTGTTGTTCGCTGTGGATGAAGCGAAATTATCTTGCTAATTTAGTTATGTCAATTAACTATTATCACAGCTAACTTGTTTAACCCACAAAGCGCGCCCCGGAGACCACATGCCCCCTAACAACAACATCGACGGCCTCATCGAACAACTCAGCAAACTGCCCCCCCTCAGCTCGCTGACGACCGATCAACAACGTCAACAGGCCGAACAGCTCTTCGGTGCCGCCTCCTGTGCCGAGGGCGTGACCTTCGAGTCCGCCAGCCTGGCCAGCGTCAGCGGGCTCTGGGCCATTCCCACCGATACCCGGCCTGACTTCGTGTTGCTGTACCTGCATGGCGGAGGCTACTCATTCGGCAGTGCCCGGGCCTATCGCCCGCTCATCAGCCAATTGGCGGCCCGCAGCCGGATTCGTACCCTTTGCATCGATTACCGCCTGGCTCCGGAACACCCTTTTCCGGCCGCCATACAGGACGCTCTGGGGGTCTACCGCGCACTACTCGAAAAAGGTGTGAGCGCCGAGCACCTGGTACTGGCCGGCGACAGTGCCGGCGGCGGTCTGTGCATGGCCCTGATGCTGGCCGCCAAGGCCGCTGGTTTGCCGCTGCCGGCGGCTGCGGTACTGATGTCGCCTTGGGTGGACATGGCTCAGACCGGTGAGTCCTGGAACTTGCAGAAGGATCGAGATCCATTGCTCGGCCCGCTTGCTGGCAAGACCCTGATGTCCGACACCTATCTGCAGGGCGCCGAGCCACTGAATCCGCTGGCCTCCCCTCTATACGGCGACCTGCAAAGCCTGCCGCCAGTGCTGATCCAGGTCGGCAGTCGGGAATGCCTGCTGGACGACTCAACCCGGCTCGCCAGCCGCCTGGCCACCGCCGAAGTGGCGGTACACCTGGACGTCTGGCCGGGGATGATTCATGTCTTCCAGAGCATGGGCGATCAACTCGAAGAAGCCCGCCGCGCACTGGACCAGATCAGCGCCTTTCTTCTTCGGCACCTGGGTCGTTGACATCGGCCCGGGCTTTAGGTTGACGAACATAGTTACCATATATAACTATTGAGCCAATAAAAACAAATACCCCAAGGAGACCTTCATCATGTTCCCGAGAAATGCCTGGTACGTTGCCTGCACGCCCGATGAAATCCAGGAAAAGCCCCTGGGCCGGCAGATCTGTGGTGAGAAAATCGTTTTCTACCGTGGCCCGGAGGGTCGTGTGGCGGCCCTTGAAGACTTCTGCCCACACCGTGGCGCTCCGCTGTCTCTGGGTTTTGTCGAGGACGGCAAGCTGATCTGCGGCTATCACGGCCTGACCATGGGCTGTGACGGAAAAACACTGGAAATGCCGGGGCAGCGTGTCCGTGGTTTCCCCGCCATCCGCGCCTTTGCCGTTGAAGAGCGCTACGGCTTCATTTGGGTCTGGACCGGTGACCAGGCCCTTGCCGACCCCACCTCGATTCACCCTCTGGAATGGGCCGACCACCCGGATTGGGCCTACGGCGGCGGGCTCTTTCACATCAACTGCGACTATCGCTTGATGATCGACAACCTCATGGACCTGACCCACGAGACCTACGTCCATGCCAGCAGCATCGGTCAAAAGGAAATCGACGAAGCCGCGCCCAAGACCACTGTCGACGGCGACCTGGTGGTCACCAGTCGCCACATGGAAAACATCGGCGCACCACCGTTCTGGCGCATGGCCCTGCGTGGCAACGGCTTGGCCGACGACGTTCCGGTAGACCGCTGGCAGATCTGCCGCTTCACCCCTCCCAGCCACGTGATGATCGAAGTCGGTGTAGCGCACGCCGGTAAAGGTGGCTACAACGCCGACCCCGCCCACAAGGCCGCCAGCATTGTGGTTGACTTCATCACTCCCGAAACCGACACCTCGATCTGGTACTTCTGGGGGATGGCGCGCAACTTCAACCCACAGGACCAAGCGCTCACCGAGAGCATCCGCGAAGGCCAGGGCAAGATCTTCTCCGAAGACCTGGAAATGCTCGAACGCCAGCAACAGAACTTGCTCGCGCATCCCGAGCGCAGCCTGCTCAAGCTCAATATCGATGCCGGTGGCGTGCAGGCGCGGCGCGTCCTTGACAGGTACATCGCCCAGGAAACAGCCGCCGGACCGACCGCCCCCTCGACGCTGATCGCCAGCGCCTGAGTCAGCCCCCTAACGGATCTTTCAACAGGTGCCGCCATGCTCGAAGTAAAAGTAGTCGCCAGACACACCGAAGCGTTGGATATCTGCAGCTTTGAACTGGCACTGGCCGATGGAGGCGCCCTGCCCGCCTTCGAGGCCGGCGCGCATATCGATGTGCATTTGCCGAATGGACTGACCCGCCAGTACTCCTTGTGCAACCCTCCCCACGAGCAGCATCGCTACCAGATCGCGGTGCTCAAGGATGCTGACTCCAGGGGTGGCTCGCGCCATATCCACGAGCAGTTCAGGGTCGGCGACGTATTGCAGATCAGTGAACCGCGCAACCTCTTTGCACTGCGCCACAATGCTCGCCGCACGCTGCTGTTCGCCGGTGGCATCGGGGTCACGCCGATCCTCTGCATGGCCGAAAAACTCGCCAGCATCGGTGCCGATTTTACGCTGCATTACTGCACTCGCTCAGCGGAGCGTACCGCCTTCGGTGAGCGCCTCGCGAAGGCAGCGTTTGCCGGGCAAGTGCAGATTCATTACGACAGCGGCACCGATGCGCAGAAGCTGCAAGCTGCCGAAGTGCTGGCAAACCCCGAGCCGGATACCCACCTGTACGTCTGCGGGCCGGGGGGATTCATGGAGTACATTCTGGCCAGCGCCCGCACCCAAGGCTGGCCCGAGGAGCGGTTGCACCGTGAATACTTCAGCGCCGCACCGATGGATCATTCGGCGGATGGCGCCTTTGAAGTGAAAATCAGCAGTACCGGCGAGGTGCTGTCGATTCCCGCCGACACCCGGGTGATCGATGTGCTGCTGGGCAAAGGCTTTGACATTCCCATGTCGTGCGAACAAGGCATCTGCGGCACTTGCCTGACTCGCGTCCTGGCCGGCGAACCGGAGCATCGCGACCTGTTCCTGACCGAGGAGGAACAGGCCCTCAATGATCAATTCACACCTTGCTGCTCACGCTCCAGAAGCGCAATGCTGGTGCTTGATCTCTGAGCCTGCAACGCTCTGGTTCTGTGTGCCAGAGCCCGCACCTCGTCCGCCACAACGGCGAAACCTCGGCCACTTTCGCCGGCACGGGCGGCCTCGATGGCAGCATTGAGTGCCAATGGATTGGTTTGATCGGCAATGTTACGGATCACATCCAGCACCCGGCCGACTTCCCGGCTTTTATCGGCCAGCCCCAGGACCAATACCGAGGTCTGGCCCAATTCATCGGCCATATTCTGAATCGCGCCGACTGTTGCAAGCACCTGCTCCCGCCCTTGGCGGGAAGAGCGATTGGCGATGACCGATGAATCTGAAGTCGACGCGGCATTGCGTGCCACATCATCGACGACCGTACTCATCTGGTTGACCGCCGTGGCGGCCTGGATCACTTCATCACTCTGCTTGTGCATGTGCTGCGTATTCTTCTCGGTAGCCGCCTGCATCTGTTCTGCGGAGATGGCGACTTTGTCTGCCGTGTCCGAGATGAGCCTGATCGTGCCACTCAGGCTCGATTGCATGCCGACCAGTGCATTGAGCAACCCTGCCAGCTCATCGCATCCCTTGATATTGACCACCCCGGACAAATTACCGGAAGCAATATCCTGGGCCAGCGTTGAAGCCTGGCGCAGTGGCTGCGTGATGCTACGCGTCAGCAGCCATGCCATCACCGCACTGAGCAGAATCACGCCGAGTGCCAGCGCCCACTTCAGCGCGTCGAAGCTTGTCGCGACATCGCGTGCTTGCGCCGCCGCCTTCTGGTTCATTCGTTCTTCGAGGTTGATCATTTGGTTGACCACTCGCAACCACTCCACAAACGCCGGCCGGGCTTCGGCCAGCAAGACCTCTACCGCTTGGGGTGCTTGCTCGCTCATGCGCAGCAGGGCGAACAGGTACTCACCGATACCTGTGCCAACTACCCGCGCATGTATCGCCGGATCAATGGCGCACTGGTGAAGTCTGCGACCTTGAGCTGCCCGGATATTGCCCGTCTGGGGCTGTATGGCGATGACCCGTACCATATCGAGGAAAGCCAACAAGACGACTTCCATCTTTACGGGGCCAGTAACCAGGCGTTTGCGGGCCTGGACTCGTCGCAATGGCGTTCAGTGGTCGGCTTTGTGTTGCAGATGGCGCTGTCGTCGCAACTGTCCACCGGCCAGGTATTGCTGCGCCTGCACTGGATCGCCGCTCGGCTGACAACGTTACCCTATGCCGGTTGGGCCGAAGAGCTACCCAATCTGGCGGCAGAATATGAACCGTCAATAGCCTGCAGCGAGCCGATCCTGAAGCGTTTCATTGCCGCCGAAATGACTCGCACGGGTTTTCCGTTCATTTCCAGTACCAGTGCCGTGGTCGATTACGGCGTGAGCCTGACCGAGTGGGCGACCACACTGGCCATCCAGACCTTGACCTTGCGCTACCTGCTGCTTGCCCATTGTGATGCGCACGCACAGCAGGCGCCGGACCCGCAAAAAACCGTGGATCTGGTGTATCGATTTTGCCGGGCAGCCAACCATAACGCGGTCACGGCAAGCGAGAGGACTTTGCGCAACGCGATCGGTGAGAGGGGGCCTGCGTATCTGTGCGCACTGATTGCGCAAATAGAGGTTTGACCAACGAGTAACAGGCGACCCTGCCATAGGGTCGCGGCTCCCGCCTGACACATTCACCTGCGGGAGGATGTGCCCCCGCCAAAAGTCTGCGTAGAATGCCGTGTCCGTACCGGATCCAATAGAAAAACAGACTCATCATCCCTGTGATCAACACCACTGGTGAATTGTGGCGCCCTTTTACCTTCAATGCCTGAACGATCAACCATGAGCGCGAGCTCACGGGTATTAACTGCCTATCCAAAGGCGCTTTGCGGGTTTTGTCTGTCAGCATCGCTGCTGATTGCCTATAACGCGTGTGGCGCATCCTTGCCGCTCGAACTGTATATCCCGGATGCTCCGCCACTGACGTTCGTCGATGGCTCCCAAGGCCACGGCATGGTTGGAGAAGCCGTCCTGACGGCCATCGCCAACGCCGGCTATGTCGCTCATGTCCATGGGCTGCCCTGGGCCAGATCGCAGAAACACGTCAGCGAGAAGCAGGATATGCTGATCGCGCCCTTGTCACGCACGCCAGAACGTGAGGATCGCTTCACCTGGATCGCGTCGATCATGCCCATGGAGCGCGCTTTTTTCAGCCTTGAGCGGCCGGTGGAAAGCTTCGAACAAGCGAAGAAAACCTACCGGGTGATCGGCGTCGGCCTGGGCAGTGCTCAGGAGGAAATCCTGCGTACGCAAGGCTTCAGCGATGATCAGATCTACCCGCTGACCATTGGCGACAACCCCGCGCAGATGCTCCTGAAAGGTCGCATCGACGCCTGGTTCAATGGTATCCCGGAGAGTCGATACATCTGGACGAAGGTGTCGGAACAAAAACTGCGGATGAGCCCCGTCATGAGCAGAGCGGAACTCTATCTGGCGTGCTCCAAACTTTGCTCCGTTCAACTGGTGCAAGACTTGCGCGAGGCGGTTGAAACGCTTCGCAAAGACGGCACCCTGGCACGTATACAAAAGAGCTATTTGCCGCAATAACGAAACCGACAGCACCCGCCGCACCACTTAGCCCCTATGTCCATCATTTACGGGTTAAGCCATGAGTGGCCTCTTCTACAAAACCTTGCTCAAAGATCTTTCCACCGCCCTCGAGATGCAGCCCTTGGCGTTCGACGCCCGGGGAATGTGCGATCTGATCATCGATGACACCTATCCACTGAAGCTGGCATGCAATGACCCTCACCAGCGCCTGCTGCTGATCGGTTTGCTCGAGACGCCAAAAGACCTGCCCTTGCAGCGCTTGCTGGGCGGCGCACTCAACCCCCTCGTCAGCGCCGGTCCGGGCCTCGGCTGGGATGCCGGCAGCGGTTTGTATTTTGCCTATCAAAGCATCGCCCGGGAAAAGGTGAGCGTTGCGGTATTGATGCGCGAAATCGCGACGCTGATCGACTGGATCAAAGGCTGGCGTGAGGTGCGTGGATGAATCCCGTGCAATCGCGCTTTACCAGTGTCGAGGCCCTGCCTATGCAGAATCGGTCCAGGGTGAGTCGACCAGTCATGGCACGTCACGAGCAGCCATCATCGAAATGGCGCTGAGTGATCGCAGCAGCGGCTCGCTGGAGAAAAAGCTGAAAACCGCGCTCGCCGCGAAAGGCTATAACCCGGACAACCCGGCGTTCAGACTGACCCCTGCATAGTGACGCTAAACGCTCAACCGAAATCCCCTGTGGGAGATTCTATGGTTGAGGGGAAGCCCTCAACCGGCTTTTGGTTGGTATTCGCTCTGCCCTTTCAGCAGAGCGAATACGATCCGAGCAAGCTTGCGAGCCAGTATCACCAGCGCCTGAGTGGTGCTGAAGCCCCGAGCTCTTTGCTCTTCGTAAAAGCCTTTCCAGGCAGGCGTACGGCTGGCCGACATGGCTGCATTGTGCAAAAGCCGGCGGGCTTCCGGGTCACCTCGCTTGGTCAGACTCCGACGACCATCCTTTTGTCCTGACTTCGACACGCGCAGATCCATTCCCAGGAAGGCAATAAAGGCATCCGCGTTTCTGAAGTCGCCCCGCTGAAACGCCGTGAGCAAGCGGGCTCCGGTCAAAAATCCAATGCCTTCAACTTTCACGCAACGCTTCAACTGACCGAGCAAGCCGGCTTCCTTCAGATGATTATTAATCGTCTTTTCGACCAGCGCCTCAAGCTGCTGCATGGATTTCACTTGCTCGGCAAAAGCTGTCTTCAACAGTGGCTCATTCGCCCAGCTTTGCACCAGGCCGACCCGCGCCTGAACCAAGGCTGCGCGACGACGGAAGAGGCTCAGGAGCTGGCGGTACAGCGGTGATGGCGGGGTCCATGGATGAAGATCATCACCTTCGTTCTTCAGATAGCGAGCGAGCAGCCTGGCATCCAGCGCGTCGGTTTTGGCACGGACATTCACCCCTTTGCGGTAATGGCTGAGCTCATAGCCACCCACCATGTAAATCGTGCAGCCGGCCTCATAGGCCAGATCAGCGAACTCCAGGTGATAGATATTGGTCGATTCAATAGCTACCGCGACTGTCCCTGGCAAGGCCTTCAACCACGTCTTGATGGCTGCTTTGTTGTTGGGAATCTCTTCAAGCAGGTCAAGTTCGGCGCGATAGATCACCAGTTCGTTCTTGGCGACATCCACGCCTACGATCGGCTGTGTGACAGAAACCGGCATTGCCATTGTATTTCCTCCGGGATATGGTTTTGAACACTTGAAGGGCTCACTCAGAGGCGCAGGCTTGTTCCTATCGTCGGTCTAGCCAGATGCATTCTTTATCGGCGCTTGGGTGAAAGGAGGAGGGGCGAAATCTCCCACGGATCTGTACTGCGTCAACAGTCAGAATCGGGCTTTGTCCCTCCTCCTCCCTTCAAGTCCTACCATACAAGCGGGCTCGAGAGCTCTTCATGGAGCGGCAAGCCAAACAGCAGGACATCGGCACGGGTTTCACCGAATCGGGCGATATTCGGCAGGCGCGCCCACAGACGCGCGCCGATGGCCTGAACGATGTGCTGGCTCGGCTTGTTCGCACCCATGATCCATGACACCACCGTTTCCAGACCATATTGCCTGGCCAGGATCACCGAGGCTTGGCCAAGGCGTACCCCCACTCCCCCCCTCCAATGATCAGATTATGTGAAGTATTTTTTTAAAATAACATTTTTTAACATTGACTCAGGAGCATCGATAGCCGCGACGCGCGCTCTGTAGCAGCTGCCGAGGCTGCGTTCGGCGGCGAAGCCGTCGTGAATCCGGCTGACGCGATTTGCCTGATACATCGCAATGTCTGGTTTTACGACTGCTGCGCAGCCGAACGCAGCCTCGCAAGCTCGACTGCCGCTACAAGGTCGCGTTCACGCAGGTGAAAAAAGTCAGATTGCCATCAGGCTACCTTGCAAAAACACCACGACCGTCTAAGTTCAGAACTATCTCTACAGGCGCAACCAAACCGTACATAAACCAGCCCCTCAGGCGAGAGAGTCCATTGATCTAAAACACACCAGACGCTGCTTTTAGTTACTGACACGGAATCAGTCATGACAATGAAGAGGGATGCTTGATGAAGCGCAGCCGTGGGTATCGTGCGTTCTCGCAAAAAGGGCCAGCCGGACATTTCTGGGTTTCATTGCTTTGCTTCTCGGGCCTGGTGATCGTCAGCTTTCTGTTGTTCGAACAACAGATCCAGGACTTCCTGAACCATCTCAACCTGTACCTGCCCTCCACGCCTTCCCAGAAACTCAACCTGGCGCTGTTGCTGATCGCCCTGCTGGCGCTGGACGTGGTGCTGCCGGTACCTTCGAGCATGGTCGCGCTGCTGGCCGTGGCCATGCTGGGCAGTCTTGGCGGCTACCTGGTGATTTTCATTGGCCTGTGCCTGGGTGCCGGGCTGGGTTATGCGCTGGGGGCCGGCTATTTTCGCTTGCTGTCTGGCCGCCTGGGCCTGCATCAGCGCCAACCTGGGCAGCTGGCGTATCGGCTGGGCACGCTGTCGTTGATCTGCCTGCGCGGCGTGCCGGTATTGGCGGAAACCTCGGTGGTGGCCGCTGGTATGCAACGTTATCCGCTGCGCGCATTTGTGTTGGTCACTACCCTGGCCAATGCCGGCCTGGCGCTGGCCTACAGCGTGATCGGCACCTTCCTCGTCGAGCAGAACGCGCTGCTGGTGACCATTCTCGCCAGCATGGTATTGCCCGGGCTGTTTATCGCCGGGTATAGCCTGTTCAAGACCTTGCGTCGGCACAACGCGGAGCAACCGCTGCATGGACGTTTCGAGGTCCGTTTCGACTATCCGGTGGTGTTTACCGATCACCTGTTCGATCCGTCCAATCCTTGCCTGCATCACCAACTCACCGCACGACTCACCCCACAGCACAGGGGCCCGGTGACGGTGCTGGTGTTCGCCGATGAACACCTGTTGCAAAGCACCCCGCAACTGTTGCAACAGATTGATGCCTACTTTGCTGCCCATGCGGCGGACCTGCGGTTGCAGACCGCGCCGATTGCGGTGCCGGC
Source organism: Pseudomonas sp. B21-015 (assembly GCF_024749285.1). Classification (NCBI taxonomy): domain Bacteria; kingdom Pseudomonadati; phylum Pseudomonadota; class Gammaproteobacteria; order Pseudomonadales; family Pseudomonadaceae; genus Pseudomonas; species Pseudomonas sp. B21-015. The sequence continues at coordinate 2,978,029 of NZ_CP087196.1, read as the reverse complement.
CGGCGAACTGAGCAAGGACTCACAGGTGTTGCAGCAGCTGTACACCGACATGCTGCACCATGGGCTGGACCGGCATTGCTATGTGCTGGCCCTGGGCGGTGGCGCGGTGCTGGATGCGGTGGGCTACGCCTGCGCCACCTTCCACCGTGGCATTCGCCTGATCCGCATCCCGAGCACCGTGCTGGCGCAGAACGACGCCGGCATCGGTGTGAAAAACGGCATCAATGCCTTCGGCCAGAAAAACCTGCTGGGCGCCTTCTACCCCGCCACCGCGGTGATCAACGACTTCCAGCTGCTGACCAGTCTGACCCGCCGTGACCAGATCGCCGGGTTGGCCGAGGCAGTCAAGGTGGCGCTGATCAAGGACCAGGCGTTTTTCCAATGGATGGAGCAACAGGCCGACGCCCTCGCCCACTTCGATCACCCGGCCAGCCGCTATGCCATCCGCCGCTGCGCCGAACTGCACCTGGCGCACATCACCGGTGCCGGCGACCCCTTCGAACGCGGTAACGGGCGACCACTGGATTACGGGCACTGGGCCGCGCACAAACTGGAAAACCTCAGCCAACACCGGCTGCGCCATGGTGAAGCCGTGGCGGTGGGCATGGCCCTGGATGGCCTTTATGCCAATGCCCTGGGGCTGTTGAGCGATGCCGACACTGAACGGGTTCTGAACCTGCTGCTCAAGCTCGGCTTCAGCCTGTGCCCGCCGGAACTGGCCTTGAAAGATGCACAGGGACGCTCGCAGGTGTTGCTCGGGCTGGAGGAGTTCCGCCAACACTTGGGCGGGCAACTCTCCATCCCCATGCTCAGCCGGATTGGCGAGTCGGTGGACCTGCATGAAATCGATGCCGCGCGGATGGAGCAAGCACTGCAACGGCTGTCCACCCGCATCGACCCGGTGCTCGGCTTGAGCGAGGGCTGCGCGCAATGAGCCAGACACCGCTGAACCTGAAGACCTGGATGACCCTCGGCCGGGTATCCAACCTGCCCACGGTGTGGACCAACACCCTGGCCGCCGCCCTGCTGGCCAGCAGCGCCGGTGCCCTGGCGCCGCCGTCGTCGCTGGTGTGGATCCTGCTGCTGGCCGCACTGTCGCTGCTGTATCTGGCCGGCATGTTATTGAATGACTGGCTCGACGCCGACTGGGACCAACAACACCATAACCCCCGTCCCATCACCCTGGGCCTGGTCAGCCGCCAGCAAGTGGGGCTGGCCACTGTGCTGTTGCTGATACTGGCCGCGGCCTCGGTGCTGGGCCTGAGCCGGCTGATCGACCAGCCGCACTGGTTGCTGGGCAGCGTCACCCTGCTGGTGAGCTGCATTCTCGGCTACAACCTGCTGCACAAGAAATACGCCCATAGCGTCTGGTTGATGGGCGCCTGCCGCTCGGCCCTCTACCTCACGGCGGCGGCCAGCCTGGCGGTACCACCGGAGCCAATCTGGCTCTGCGCCATGTTGCTCGGCGTCTACATCAGCGGCCTGACCTACCTGGCCCGCCAGGAACATCGCAACCAGTTGCTCAGCCGCCTCCCTCTACTCCTGATGTTGAGCCCACTGGCGCTGGCGATCTATTCCGACAATGTCTGGTTCTGGCCCGTGCTGATGCTCTGGCTTGGCTGGCTGGGCTGGCACTACTGGCACAACCTGGCCAACCCGCAGCAACGGCAGGTTCGTGCCTTTATCGGCGCTGGCCTGGCGGCCCTGCCGCTGTTCGATGCCCTGGTGCTGGCCGTGGCCAACCAGCCACTGGGCAGCCTGTTATGTGTTCTGGTGTTTTTCCTGCTTCCACACTTCCAGCGCTGGATCAAACCGACATGAACATGGACGTCGCTGCGCCGCCATCGGCGGCCCTCGAAATGCGCCACGACTGCCTCGCCGAACAACGCCTGGCCCTCACTCAGCAGCTCGATGATGCTGAGTTGCGATGGTGGCGTCAGGCGCAGGAGCAGCTTGACCAACGCCCGGACGCCAACACCGCGGCGCTCTTGAGCAGCCAGTGCAAGCGCAGCCTCAAGGCGTCGGCACTGCCCGACAGTAATGGCTGGAATCAGGTCCAATTGGCGCGGGCGTTGTTGCTGGCTCAGGTCCTGGAGCAACAACCCCTCGCCGGGCAACTGCCCTTGCTGCGCCAGCTGTTTCTGTGGGGCGACGATCAGGAAAAGATCGCCACCTTGAAGGCCCTCGACTGGCTCGATAGCCGTGGGCTCTGTGTGGAGTTGGCATTGCAGGCCGGGCGAACCAGTAACAGCCAGGTGTTCGCCGCCCTCGCCCTGGACACCCTCTACCCGTCGCGTCACTACAGCGAACGGGCCTTCCACCAACTGGTGTTGAAGGCGCTGGGCATGGGGCTCGACGTGCGACGCCTGATCGGCCTGACCCAACGACACAGCGTCGCCCTCAACCAGTTGGCCCTCGACCTGCTGGACGAACAGCTCGCAGCCGAACGAACGGTGTCCGCGGGATTGCCCCGGGTGATTGCCTTCGACCTGCTCAGCCCGGCGCAACGCCAGCGCCTGGTCAACCTGAGCCAGCAGCAACGCTTGCCACCGGAATGGCACGAGCATCTGGCCGCCCCCCCACTGAACTAACGCACAACGGCTCCCGCCCCTTGACGAGGATTCACCATGCTCAAGTACTTCGACCCGCATATTCATATGGTCAGCCGCACCACCGATGACTACCAGAACATGGCGGCCGCCGGCATCACCGGGGTGATCGAGCCGGCCTTCTGGCAGGGCCAGGCCAGGACCAGTGTCGGCAGTTTCATTGACTACTTCGACACGCTGTTGGGTTGGGAACGCTTTCGCGCCAGCATGTTCGGCATCCATCACTTCTGCACCATCGGCCTCAACCCCAAGGAGGCCAATGACCTGTCGGTGGCCAATGAAGTGCTGGAGATTCTGCCGCGCTACCTGGTGAAAGACGGCGTCGTGGCGGTCGGCGAAATCGGCTACGACGACATCACCCCCGAGGAAGATCGCTTTCTCGCCGCTCAGTTGGAGCTGGCCAAACAATTCAATTTGCCGGTGCTGGTGCACACTCCGCACCGCGACAAGATCGGTGGTACCAAACGCACCCTGGCGGTGATTCGCGAAGTGGGGATTGCCGAGCATCTGGTGATCATCGACCACCTCAACGAGTTGACTCTGCCGCTGGTGCTGGACAGCGACTGCTGGCGCGGCCACTCCATTTACCCCAACACCAAGATGTCGGAACAGCGCATGGTCGCCCTGTTGAAGGAGTACGGCACTGAGAAGATGGTGGTCAACAGTGCCGCCGACTGGGGGATCAGCGACCCGCTCAAGGTGCCAAAAACGGGCGAGGCGATGCTGGCTGCTGGGTTCAGTGAAGCCCAGGTCGAACAGGTGCTGTTCCACAACCCCGTGGACTTTTTTGCCCAAAGCGGCCAACTGGACAAAGCCCTCGTCAGCACTCCGCTGCCCATCGACCAGCGTCGGCAGTGGCAGGACAACTCCGCCCTGCGCGGCCAGGAACCGGTGATCAAATGAGTGCCGGCACGGGTTGGGCTGCCGCGCAGGTCGGTTATTGCAGCAATGTGCACCCGACCCGTGACCTGGCGGGGCTACGGTCATCCATCGAACAGCATTTTCAGGGCGTGCGAACACTGCGCGGGCTGGACGAGCAGGACAGTGGACTGTGGATCAGCGCCCTCGCCGCGGCCGAATTACAGCAGCCATCGGCTCGCGCGGACTTCCTGGACCTGCTGCAACGCAGCGGGCTGCGCCTGACCTCCCTTAACGGCTTTCCCTACGGCCAGTTTCATCAGGGCGCGGTGAAAGCCGAGGTTTATTTGCCGAGTTGGGCCGAGTCTGAACGGCTGGCGTACAGCCTGAATCTGGCGCGGATCCTCGCCGATGCCCTGCCGCCGGACTGTCCCCAGGGTGTAATTTCCACCGTGCCGCTGGGCTACGCCGCCAACTGGAACCCGCAGTTACAGCAGCGTGCCGAGCATCTGTTGCGCCAACTCACCGCTTCGCTGGCCAGGCTGCACCTGGAGACAGGCAAGAAGATCGTGTTCTGCCTGGAGATGGAGCCGGACTGCGTGCTGGAAAACACCGACCAGGCCATCGCCTTCTTCCACCGCTGGCAAGCCACGGACCCGCACCATGACTATTTGGCGTTGTGTTTTGATGTTTGCCACCAGGCCGTGGTCTTCGAGCACTGCTATCAGTCGCTGGAAAAGCTGCGTCAGGCCCGAGTGCCCGTCGGCAAGATTCAGCTGTCCAACGCGCTGATTTGTCGCCTGCCCGCTGAAAACGACAACCGACGCGAACACGTCCTCAAAACCTTGAGCGACTTCGCCGAAACCACCTACCTGCATCAAGTCAAAGCCCGTGATGCGCAGGAGCGGTTATCGGGTTGGGCCGACCTTCCCGCAGCGCTAGAGGATTGCGCAAACAACCTGGGGCAATACCCCGAACTGCGGATTCATTTCCACATTCCGCTGTTCAGCGAACACTTGCTGCTGCCGGAGCTCAGCGGCAGCCAGATCGCCCTGTCGCAGACCTTCGACTTTCTCGCAGACCATGGGGATTTTCGTCCTGTGCTGGAAGTGGAAACCTACAGCTGGGGTGTCCTGCCCGCCCAACTGCGGCCCACTACCGAGCACGCCCAACTCCAGGGAATCGTTGCGGAACTGCACTGGGTAGAAGACCAATTGCGGCAGCGAAAATTGCTGCAACCCCAATCGTGGGAGGCGTACGCCGATGCCCTCTGATCAACCGCGTCAACCGCTGCTGCTGATTAACGTGGTCGGGCTGACACCGGCGCTGCTGGGGCCGGCGACACCGCACATCAATGCCCTGTTGAAAACGGCCAAAATGGCCAGCCTGCAACCGGTGTTTCCGGCCGTCACGTCCACGGTGCAGTCCTCGATCCTCACCGGTCTGTCGCCGTCGGAACACGGCATTGTGGGCAATGGCTGGTATTTTCGCGACCAGGCCGAAGTGCGTTTCTGGCTGCAACCCAACGCACTGATCCAGGGTGAAAAAGTCTGGCAGCAGCTCAAGCGTGAGCTCCCCGGGTTTCGCTGCAGCCAGCTGTTCTGGTGGTACAACATGTATGCGGACGTGGATGCCGCCATCACCCCACGCCCTCACTACCCGGCTGATGGCCGCAAAATGTTCGGCCTGTATTCGACACCGGCCTCGTTGCACGAGCGTATCGAGCAGCAGATCGGCGAATTCCCTTTTCCGAGCTTCTGGGGCCCGGCGGCCGGCATCGCATCCAGCCGCTGGATCGTCGACTGCGCCATCGCCGAATTCCAGCTCGATCAGCCCGACCTGCAATTGGTCTACCTGCCCCATCTCGACTACAGCCTGCAGCGACTGGGCCCTGATCATCCGTCGATTGCCGACGAGGTACGGGCCATCGACAGTGAAGTCGGTCGCCTGCTGACCTTTGCCCAGGAGCAAGGCGCGGCGGTGATGCTGCTGTCCGAGTACGGGATCGAAGCGGTACAGCAATCTGTTTCCATCAACCGGCTGTTGCGCTCGGAAGGCTTGTTGCAGGTGCGCCAATCGCTGACCTGGGAGTTGCTCGACCCCGGCGCCAGCGCGGCCTTTGCCGTGGCCGATCATCAGATTGCTCATATCTACGTGAAGCAGGCGCAAGACATACCTCGCGTCAAAGCGCTGTTGCAACGCCAGCCCGGCATCGAGCAGGTGCTGGATAAAGCCGAACAACGGACCTGGCAGCTGGATCATCCGCGCAGCGGCGAGCTGGTGACCGTGGCCGCGCCGGGTTACTGGTTCGATTACTACTACTGGTTCGACGATCGCAAGGCACCCGACTTTGCCCGCACCGTGGACATCCATCGCAAGCCTGGCTACGACCCACTGGAGCTGTTCATCGACCCGGCCATTCGCTTCCCGAAATTGAAAGTGGCGCGTCGCCTGCTGCAGAAAAAACTCGGTTTTCGCTACTACATGGACCTGATTCCGCTGGACACCCGTTTGGTCCGTGGCAGCCATGGCCGCCTGCCCGAAAGCGAACAGACCGGCCCGCTGCTCATCACCAATTGCGATCTGCCGTTGCCCCAGCGCCTTGCGGCCACGGCGGTGAAGCAACTGCTCCTGGAACACTTCCTGGGGCACCCACACACCGACCCGGCCAATGCCAAGGAGCTTCCATGCGGCGAGCCATTTCTATAACAGTTCTGACTGCCCTGGCCGGTTTGGCTCAGGCTCAGAGCACGAACACCTTTGACTGCAACAACTTCCTGCAGTTTGAAGGAGACGTCGACAAGACCCGGACTGCGTTTGCGCAAAGTCCCGAGACCATGGCCTGGAACTGGTTCGTCTGCCTGAACCAGCCCGCCGCCGCGGGGAGCCCCAACCGCGAGTGGGAATCCATGAAGCCCTCCGACCAGGTCTACCTGGCCGATGGTGCCAAGCCCGCCGCCTACGGCACGCCCGTGCCGCCCCCGGACGCCGTGCTGACGAAAGCCAAGAAGACACAAGGAATGGACCTGTCCCGAACCTTCCATAACATCAACGCCACGCAACAGGTCGATGGCTTGATTCTGGAAATGGGCGGTGCGGTGCCGACGACAGAAATTGGCCAACCCGTGCGCTTTCAACTGCTGATGGGCGAGGGAACTTTCGATTACATCGTGCAACGCCAGGTCTACAACATGAACGGCCAGGCTGCCCTGACCAGCAGCCTGGAGTTCCCCTCCACCGCCTGGGAGTTGAAATCCGCCTGGCTGTGGATCGGCTCCGACACGACCTACAAACAGACACTGGAAAACGACGGTTACTACATCGGCCAGGCCTATTACCTGCAAGACGGCAACTACCAGGTCGGTTATGCGGCGCTGAGCGGCTTGCACGTCGTCAACAAGCTGAATCCCGGCTGGGTCTGGACCACCTTCGAAAACATCAACAACAGCAAGTACACCGTCACCAACGCCATCCCGCCCACCCCGATAACCAACAGCACCGGGCCGACAGCCGCTGCCAAGCCCGTCAATAGCCAATTCCAGGCTCAATATCCCGGGTTGTCGAAGTACGAACTGATCGCAGTCCAGTCCAAAACCAACCCGACCTTGCTGGCCAACTCTCAGCTGGAGTCCGCCTTTCAGAGCCAGTCGTCGTGCTTTGCCTGCCATGACACCGCCGCGTACTCGAGAAAGAAGGGCTACTTCAATTTCGCCATGAAAGAACAGGGCGGCATCGTCTACCCCACCGCCGCCCTGCCGGACTCGGCCTTCACCGGTTACAACAAACTGGACTTCGTCTGGTCGCTCAAACGCGCCCAGTGGCAACGCTAAGGAGAGCATGACATGAGCGTATTGAATTTCCCCCGTATCTACCTCAACGGCCACATGTTCTGGAACCCGCCGACGGCCAACAACAACGATATGTACCCGCTCTACGATGCGGTAAAAATGCAGATGAACTGGCGGTTTCTTGATTACTACAACATCACGCCAGAGAATGCCGCCAGCACACTGATGCCCTGGACTATCGCCCCTCGGGTGTTACACGAAGCGCCCGACTACGTCACGCAGGTGCCGGGCAATGTCAAACAGAATCCTCCAACGATGATCCCCGGAGAATGGAACCTGTTCGGTGACAACGCCTGTGGCACCGTCAGCTACAACCAGACCCAGTCCGTCATCATCGGCGGCGAACTCCCGACCGGCGGGTACGTTGATCAGGATGCCCTGATTAACCAGAGCTACAACTTGCTCGGCAATCCCTTTGGCAGCAAGGGCCCCACTCCGGCCCGCTTTGTCGACGTCAGCCCCTGGCAGAACACCTTCACAGCGTTGTACTTCGACAAACTGGTGCTGGGCGACGATCAATGCGGCCTGACGCTCAAGCGTCAACACCGGATGCTCGATCGCTTCCTGAACTTCAACTGGGCAAACCTGGGTGGCCTGATTTATGTGACCACCACCTGGCAAACCTGCTTCCCGAAAGAAAACCTGACCTGGGCGATCAGCAATTCGGCCCTGCTGAAAAACCTCCAGGAACAGATGGAACTACAAAAAGCCAAAGGCCTGATGTTCCGGTTTTCCACCTACCTGACCTGCTACGACAGAAACGGCATTTTCAACAACTACCCCTACATCAACTCCCACTCCACCACCCCGACGGACATGGCCTATGTACAAGAGATGTACCAGAAAGGACTGGATAACGTCGCCAGCATCTTCTTCAACCCCGCCTACAGCCGCACCGTAGGCACCCTGGGCCTGTGGTTTGACGACGAGTTCCCCACCGCACCGGCAGGTCGGCGTCTGGTCCCCGGCAAGGCTGTGCCTCTTCAAAAACCCGGTGCCAAAGCCACCCCAATGACGCTGGGCGTGATCTCGGCACAGGCCCATGGCGATACCTTGTCGCTGGACCTCACCAACACCTTCCCGTGCTATCCGATCGACAAGGCAGCCGACATCCCGGTGGCCGAAAAATACGATGCCGGCAACTACCAACTGGGGATACGCCAGGACGGACAATTCACCCCATTGGCCAGTTTTGGCTTTGAGGACTATCAACAGGCGGCGTTCGACAAACGCTCCGGCATCCTTGACCTGCCACTCAGCGCCGACGCGCAGAAAAAGCTGCAAACCGGATCGCTGGAGCTGCAACTGGAGGGAACAACCCCCTTGCAAGCCGCGACCCAGCAGATGTGGACGGCCGAAGTGGTTGAGAGCGCAAGTTTCATCGACGTGGGCGACAGCAAGACGCTGCAGATCATGGTGCAATATGACGGCCGGCCGGCACCGGCCGGCACCGTGTTATCGGTGGCGGAGTATGGCAATGCCTACATGATGTGCACGACTGATTACTATCTGGCGTTCAGCAATCCGGCCGACTTTGCGTTGTTCCAAGACCATCCGAAAAATCGCGCCAACAACAGCTCCAACCTGCCGCAATTTACCGGTACCTGCGCGGTACAAAGCCTGGTGACCGAGGGCGCTGGCCGTCGGCTCATGGCAACTCAGGCCGCAGATGATACCGATACCGGGAGACCGGTGAGCTATCAGAAATACCTGCCGACAGCCGGCTCGGTCGCCCTGAGCCCCTGCCTGTCGTTCGACAACCCCATCCTCATGGAGGGTGTTCTTCAGGATCCCCCAAACAGCACCGTGCACTACTGCCTGACGCAGATTCAGACCGACGCCGATGGCATCGCACGACTGACCGTCAAGGCACAGGCTCCGGGCTTCCCGATCTTGCGTTTCTTCGTGCAGGAAGGTGAGCAGCCGCCCGAGATCCCTTTCAGCTTCAACTACATGAGCGCCTATACAGACTTCCTCGCACCGTTGCGGGTCCTGCCGCTGGAGCCCCAAATGCAGCAGGATTTTGTCGACGAATGGAACCAGATCTGCACGAAACCCGATGCCCGGGTCCTGATATGGGAAAGCTTCATCTACCCGCGCATCCTGCAGCCCTTCTATTACCTGTACCCGATCATGAGCAAATACATGCCGCTCAATTCGCTGGAACGGATAGAGGGTGCCGTCGACCAACTCATTGTGCTGATCAGCAAGGAGTACCAGGAAGAAAGCACACTCGCCATGCCCATCACCCGCGACATGTCACAAAGCCGACGCGCAGTACTGGAGCTCTGGGCGCAGGCCCTGGTGCAACAGAAATACCCACCCTTCCCGCTCGACATGAGCGACTACGAGTAAGGCTATAACAACAACGCTCACGCAGGACCACCGGGTGACGAGCCTGTCACCCGGCACTTCACAGGAGTGTCATATGAAAGCCAGCATCTTGAACCGATTGTTGCTGCTGACCCTGCTGCTCAGCCCAGCTCTATTCGCCCAGGCGGACAGCGGCGCCGTGTACTTCACCATGGGGGTGCACAACACCGAGGGGTGCAATGAACAGAACGGCAATTGCATCGCTAAACGAGCACCGGGCGACCCTTCCGATCCGTTTTTCCCGGCGTACTGGATCAGCGACTGGACCATGTACCGGGTGATGCACAACTACGAGAAAAACCCGCCGCCCTACAGCAATCCACCCACAACACTCACCCCGGCGGACTACACCGTCTCCCGAGGCACCAGCTACTACGACACCGCCTACATCCCGCCGGATGGCGACGGTTTCGGCGCCATGATGGAGCACTACGAGAAATACTGCCTGCCGATCTTCCCGATCAAGAACAACAACTACACCTGCTCCTTCGTGTCCCTGGGCAACAAGGCGTACTTCCTGACTTACCCGCAAGACCGCCCCAAAGACATGCCGGCCTGTTGCATGTTTTCGCCGATGAATCATCCGCCGCGGCAAGACTTCATCCAGCACCTGCCCTACAGCGCCGAGCGCAGCAAAAACCTCGATGGCAGCGTGCAGGCCTACGCTCTGGACCTCGAATCACCGCAAGGTCCGATCCTGTTCGGCTATGCCTTCTACAAAAAACCGTCGGGACAACCGCCCTACCGGCATCCCCAGTCGTTCTTTTTCTCCGGTGACACCAGCGTCGCCAATGCCCCCATCGTCAGCCAGAACTACACCAACTTCCGCATCGCCAAACCGGACCCGGCCCAGACCTGGGCGCAGGTGGCCGCCATGTGCCCGGCGAATCCGCCGCCCTGCCAATTGTTCGAGCCACCGGCGTCACAGAGCAACGGCCAAAAGGCGCAGTGGAACAAGCTCATGCAGCGCAAACCCTGAACAACGACGAAGGATCGCCATGAAAACCACACTCAGTCTCACCATGATGCTACTGGGCCTGGCCAGTCTGCCGACACTGGCCCGGGAACAGGCCATGCCGTCGACACAGACCAGCAACCTGAATTGCCAACCCCCCAGCACCGCGCCGGCCGCCACGGCCAGTCAGGACCTGTTCGATCAATACAGCTGGCAGATGTTCATCGCCTTGAACTGGCCCGCACAGGATGGGCAGCGAGGTGATCCGGACTGCGCCAAACAGCCTGGGGATCCCGGCTACACCGTCTGGCAGACCTACAAGACCGTGGAGGAAATCTTTCTGCCGAGGGGGGCCGATCCTGGCCCGTGGAATACCCCGCAGACCGCCAAAAGCCTGGGCATCATCAATATCGCCGCGCTGAAGAACAGCACTCAGGTGAATGCCGTCGACCAGGCTGTCGGCGGCTGGCTGATCGACCAGGCCGGTAACCCGACCTACTACGACATTTCGGCCAACGAGACGTCCTATAACTACATCGTCGACAACAGCTTCTATAACGCCGATGTCGTTTCCAAAGCCAACAACATCAACTTTCCCTATGGGGTCATCGAGGTCAAATCGAGCTGGCGCATCCTCACCCCCAACGACAACGCCAGTCACTACCTGACCATGCTCGCGCGCGTGGCCAAGTTCGACGACCAAGGCCAGCGCACCGGCGTCACCGAGGCTTACCTGGGTTTGGTGGGCCTGCACATCATCACCAAGGCGAACGGTTATCCCCAGTGGATCTGGTCGACTTTCGAGCAGATCGACAACGTTGCGCCCAAGGCGTTGGTGAACGGCCAGTGGGTCGACCAGCCAACATCCGGCACAGCCTACTCCTACTTCAACCCCGCCGCCCCCGCCGCCTCCCTCAACCAATCACCCTGCGACTGGCAGACTCAGGGCGCGCATCTGGTCTGCGTGCCCAAACCCGGCACCACGTTCCAGACACCGAACCCGCTGAACCGGGTCACCCCGATTGCCGAAGTCACCAACGGGGTCAACACCAACTACCGCACCGACCCGGACCTGCAAAGAAGCGTGCTGAAGTACTACCAGCTCATCACCACACAACGCCCGCTGATGCCGGACAACCCCAGCAACCCACTGGGGCAGCCGACACCCTCCCTGTCGGCCAACGTGACCATGGAGAGCTACATCCAGCCCAACAGCAGCTGCATGAATTGCCACTCCATGGCGACACCGGTCAAGAGCCCCTACAAGTCCGATTACTCCTACCTGTTCAAATTCGCCAATGCGCCTGTCGGCAAAACCACCAAGGACGAGGAATAGATCATGAGCATACTCAATGGACCACGGCTGAATTTCTGGGGCGGCATCCGCACGGACGTCAGCTTGCCGAACAACTCACCCACCATCCCTTACGACGGTGATGAGGAATGGCCGCTCTTCGACCTGACCACCTCGACCCTGGCACCGAGTGCCCAGTCTTACACCGACGATCAGCTGAACAACATGATCAACGCGCCCGACGGCGACTACTACACCGCCGGCGGCTGGAATCACTACGGGCAGCACGTCGTCGACATGCAGAACGCCTTGATCAGTTCCCAGGGTAATCCGGGCAGCATCAGCACCACCGGCGATATGGTGGGCCAGCCGGTCTATCTGCTCGGCTCGGTGGACCCGGTGACCGGACAGGGCCCCGTTTCCGGCCCGATGATGGTGGACCTGGACCCCACCGCCACAAACACCACCCAGATATTCGTTGGCGGTCTGCAAATTGGCGGTAACAGCGACATCCAATTGCTGATTCGCGCGAACACGGTCTGCAGCAGCCTGGATGTCAAAAAGCGGGTGTTGGAGCCAGAGGAGATGGATGCGCCGGGTTCTTTCCGCCTCAGCGGCACGTTTCAGCTGACCTTTCCCCTGAGCAGCATCGTCAGCTGGAACGAGAACAGCAGTGGCCTGCGATCGATCATCCAGGCGCCGGGTGCGACAGGCATTGTCCTGCGCTTTGTCATGTTCGAGATGTGCCCCACGATGACCACCGAGCAACTGGATGCCGATTACGCCGCCGGCCGATACACCCCCAACCCGAGCATCGGCCGGGTCATCGGTACACTGGCTCCGGCTTTCGCGGACGAACCGAAGAACTGTCAGCCGGGCCGGCAGCTGGTCAACCAGAGCACCAAGAGCACTGGCTATGCCGATCTGGGCGACAGCGGCATCCTGAGCATCGACATGGTGAACGTCATCCCGAAGCAAACCTTCAGGGCCGTCAGAGACGACATCACCAGCCCCATCGGGCCCAACGCGGATTACGGTCTCGTCACCATCTCTGCAGGCACAACCACCCTGACCACCCTCGACCCGACAACCAGTCCGTTATTCAACTACTACGTGTATGGCGGCATCGTCGACCTGCCCCTGAGTACTAGCCAACAGGAAGCGGCGCGGACCAACGAGCTGGCCATCACCGCACCCGACGAAGTTGCCAAAACCACGCTAAACGCAATCGAATCGACTTATCGGGTGTATGCCGATCAGCGCAACGTTTATCTGGAGGACTACCCCAATGGCCTGTCGATCACCCTGCAGGTGAGGTGTCTGGGCGTCCCGGTCACCAAAGCCACCGAAATCGACCTGAAAGCCAGTCCACCTGCGGTATACAAAAATCCGCAGTACTGGAATTTCCTCGAGTTTCCGGCCTCGCTGACCGTAGAACCCGGCCAGCTCGCAGTCAGTTTCCCTGTCACCGTCAAACCGGGTACTGCCGCCCAAGCGGGCTTTGTCGCGCTGACCTACGCGATCAATGGCTTTAAAAACGGTGGCTACTTCACCAGCTTTCGCAAATACGCACAGACCGACTTCGGCATCCCCGCGGGCACCACCATCACCTGGGAGCTGATGTACCCGAACGTCTTGCGTTTTCACTACCTGGCCTTCCCCGCCATGTCGCGCTACATCCCGCTCAATCAGCCCGACGCGGTCATGGGCGCCAAGAACCCCATCCTCGCCCGCACCTCGGACGCCTACAAAGGCACCACCCTGTTCATGCCCGTGGTGCGCTCGATGTCGCCCTGCCAGCGGGCACTGCTCCGGGCGTATCTCACTGGTGAACCGTGGCAACCGCCGCAGTAGTCGTGCCCCCTTGTCCATGGAGAGAGACCTTATGCCCGTTCCCGTTCATATCCCGGCGCAACCGACTGAAACGTTGCGCCCGAGCACGATCATCGCCGAGGGCCTGCTGAACCCTCGGGGCATTTGTGTGCAGGCCGATGGCAGCCTGCTGCTGACCGAAGCCGGCTCGGGCCTGCCGGACCAGCCCTTCAGCGGCCGCATCAGTCGACTTCGGCCGGATCCGCACAGGCCCGGCGCCTACCTGCCCCGCGAAACACTGGCGCAAGGTTTTCGCGCCATGAACATGCAGGCCCGCATGCTGCGCGATGAAATCATGGGGCTGTCGGACATCGCCTGTGGTGACGGGCGCTGTCTGGTCAGCCAGACCGATTACGTCGAAGGTTCCAAACTGCTGGACCTGCAATTCACACCGCCCGAACCGGTGTTTCACAGCCGTGGCAATCTGAATGCGCTGTGCTATCACCCGACCCGTCGCAGTTGGCTGGCGGTCAAACCCGATACCAACCAGTTGGTGGAGTTCACCACAGGACAGGACGAGCATGTGCTGGTCCAGTTGCCCGAACTGGACCAGGGCCAGGAAGCCGTCCCCGTGACCCTGGTGTACGAACCGGCGACAGACGCCGTGCTGATCAGTCTGTTCTCCGGAGAGCTGCAGGGCGACCCCTCGCGCAAGGGCATCGACTTTACCGATAAGGCCGGCCAGGTGATTCGGGTCTGGCCTGCCAGCGGGCAGATCGAGATCCTGATTCGCGGCCTGCAACTGCCCACCGGACTGGCGCTGTGCCCGAAGGGGAATGTACTGGTCCTGGAGCTGTGCGACCGCCTTCAGCAACCCTTGCCGCCGGACTGGAACGGCGAACCACTGCATGGAGGCTTCACCCGTTTCACGGGGCGACTGCTGAGCTGCAACCTGCAAACCGCCCAGGTCGCCGTGCTCGCCCGCGGCCTGGATACCCCTTCCAACCTGTGCCTGTTGGAGGGGGCGGTACTGGTGAGCGAAGGCATGGGATTAGCCGGCCGGCCACTGCCCACGCCAGACGACAACGTCGTCCCGTTGAGCGGTCGACTGCGTCGGGTGCCGCTCTGAAAAGCACGGCTACCAGCCGACGAAAACACCTTGCACGTGAACGGGTGCGGGCTATGCTCCCCAGAGCTGCCCCGCAGGACATTGGCTCCGGGCAGCAGGACCTCCGGTCTTGCCGTCCGGGCATCGCATCGCTGATTAGCAGGAAGCTTCATCACTTGGCGACGCAAACGCGTTCGCCGCGCGGTGTTCCCCAAGGAGGGAGCCATGCCCGCACCAGGACGGTACGCCAGCAGCGCACCCTCGCAGACCGAGACGGCAAAATCCGCCGCTTCGCCTTGTCGCAACAGCCAGGCCATGCGCCGTGGAGGTCATCCACGTTACGTCGTCGACAGACAACGCATCACCGACGGCATCTCGTCGGGACTGGATGAGGCGCTGAAAATCATCGCCTTGATTTCCAGCGACGTCGTTGCCCAAAAGGTGCAACTGACCCTCCAGTACAACCCTTGTCCTCCCTTCACCCGCGGCGATCCCTCCGTCGCCCGGCCACCTGTCTATACCCCTGGCGCCGGCAGCACGTGTGAATTTTCCGGCATGGCCGAGACCGTCACGCAAGTGCTCAAGAGCAAAGGTTGTCCGCCGTAAAAAGTGCAGCAACCGCAGGGTTGATGCCGGTCCCCACGAAAGTCAGATGATCAAAGGACACGCGGCCGAACAGGCTGTCGCATTCATTCGCGCAATGGCGCAGGGAGAACAACATGACGTTGCTTCGCATGGTCTTGGCCGGGCTGATGGTCTGTACGACATCCTCGGCAGCACTCGCCGAACTTGCTCCACAACCTTTCCTGGCACCGCCCAGACTCCTTGAAAAAGGACCTCCGGGCACGCTGAAGGCGAACGAGCTGGCGCTTGAGAAAACAGGCTGCAACCCCGCGGGCGACATCACCCGCGACGGTCAAACCGTCGAGCTGAACCTGCAAGTCCAGAAACGCGAGAATCAGATCTACAACCCGGGCAATCCCGATGGCGCGAAAGACAAGGTCAAACTGCGATCCTATGGCGGCTGCCTGTCCGGGCCGCTCATCGATGTGCGGCCGGGCAACACCCTGCGTGTGCACCTGGACAACCAACTGGAAAAAAACGATCCAAGCTGTCCGGGCGGAGGCGACCCGGCGAATGGCAAGCCGGGCTGCTTCAACACGATCAATCTGCATTACCACGGGATGCACGTCTCGCCTTCGGGCAACAGTGACAACGTGCTGTTGAACATTGCTCCGCAAACCAGGTTCGAGTACGAGGTCAACATCCCCACCGATCACCCTTCGGGTACCTTCTGGTACCACGCCCATCGACATGGCTCCACTGCGCTGCAAGTCGCCAGCGGTGCCGCGGGGGCCCTGATCGTCCGCGGCGACCGTCCCTACACCGGTGGCAAGCCAGGAGACATCGACACCATTCTCAAAGACGCTTCGGGACGCCCCATTACCGAGCAGGTCTTTCTGTTCCAGCAAATCCCCTATGCCTGCTTCGACGACAAGGGAGACATCATGCAGAAGGATGGCACCTGGACGTGCCCCAGCGGGAAAACAGGCGTGGTGGAAGACTTCGATGCGCAGCTCTCCTCGGCCACGGTCTGGGACGAGAGCGGTCGGTTCACCAGCATCAACGGCGTGGTCCAGCCGACGCTTGAGGGCATCGCCGCGGGAGAAATACAACGCTGGCGCTTCATTCATGGGGGTATCCACGACACTGTGAACCTGCAGATCGTGCCCATGAATACAACCAGTCCAAAAGCCCTGCTCGCGCTGAAAGGTGTGCTCAGCGGTACGCCGAAGGAACAGGCCGCCATGATCGCCGACCTGTGCCCGGCGACCGTGCCGGACACCAGCAAGCCGGTCGAACTCGTGCCTCAGTTCGAGATCGCCGCCGACGGACTCACGCGCACCGCGATCCGCCCCATCGGCGTGAACAAAAAGAGCGTGAGCGGCGGCATCGGCAGCAACTTCCTGCAACCCGGTTATCGCAGTGATGTGCTGCTCATGTTCCCCCGCGACGGCACCTACTGTGTGCTGAACCAGGCGGCGACACCCGCTGAACGCGCCAATGCCGGCCCCAAAGGCGGCCCGGGCGGCCAAGGCCCGAACGAAACTCAATTGCTGGCCACGGTCATCGTGTCTGGCGGCAAGGCCGTGACAGACGATCCGCAAAGCTATATCCAGCAAGCGCTGTACGACGCCAACAAAGCGGACAAATCGCTCCCTGTCGCGGCCCTCGAAGGACTGCGAACCGGCGACCTGAAACCCTGGCGCGGGATGGATGATCTGAAGAGCGCGGTGATCAACGACGACATCCAGAAGGTCGACTTCTTCATCGGCCATCCACCCTTCCCGCCCTCGCCGCCAGCCACAGCCCCCCAAAAGCCGGGAGATCCCTGGACCGGTGCGTTCGGATTTTTCATCAACTACAAGTCTTATGACCCGGACCGCATCGACTTCACCCGCCAGGTCAACACGACAGACGACTGGGTCCTGACTTCACAGGGCGAACCCCACATTTTTCACATTCACGTCAACCCGTTCCAGGTGATGGACGTGCTCTACGCCAAACCCGGCGAGAAACCCAAGAGCATTTTCGGCCCCAACGGCGAGTGCCTGGTGCCGGCCGACGAGCTGGGGCTACAAAACCAGTACTGCGGCATGTGGCATGAGTTCAAGGACACCCTCTTTGTGCAGAACGACTACCAGGTTCTGGTGCGCACGCACTACGACCGCTACATCGGTGAGTTCGTCATCCATTGCCACATCCTCGACCACGAAGACGGCGGCATGATGACCAACATCCAGATCGTTCCAGACCTCAATGCCAAGGGCGGCGGCATTGGCATGGCAGGTATGAAGCACGCCTCGAATCAACCGTCGGACACCCACCAGCACTGATGGGCGATCCCTTTGCACGAAAATTGACGACAAGGAGTCGGTCATGACGCTTACCTCCACAACAGCCCCTGTCACCAACCCCACCTGGTACGGGCAGATCCGCGATCTGTTTACCTCCGTAGACAGAGAACACATGGCCAGGCTAGGCCTTGATCTGGCCAGCTACAACGTCATGATGGACCACGCCGGCAACATCTATCAACAGGTAGCGGCGGGCAACATGCCGCGCGGCAATCCCTGGCCTGCCGATTGGGTGGGCACCTTTCTCAACTGGATGAACAATGGCTACCCAAAGGGAACGCCCCCCGCCAACGCCACCGAAACGAATTTCGCCGCCAGGTCCCTGTTCAGCGTCGCGGCACCTGTCGGCAGGGTCCGCAAGGACATCACCACGCTGTCCAGCTACGAACTCGATCTGCTCAAGAAAGCGTTTTCCGCCCTCCTGGACAAGGATCCCAGCGACCCGAACAGCTATTTCGTGCAGGCCGGATACCACTGGTTGCCAGCCCCCAATACGTATTGCATGCACCATGTGCCGGGCTACAACCCTTGGCACCGGGCCTATCTGATCAGCTTCGAAAACGCCCTGAGGTCGGTGCCCGGCTGCGAGAGCGTGACCCTGCCCTACTGGGATATCACCACGCCCTTCCCCGACGTACTCAAGAGCCCGCCCTTCGACCAGTACATACTGCCGCAAGCGGTAGGCCCCAAGTATCCCGAGGGTTACGTCACCACACGTTTTGACTATGACCAGATTGCCCAGAACCTTGTGCAATACGGCGTGACTGCCGACATCAATCGGGCCATGAGCAAGACTGACTGGGAAGACTTTCACGGTTACTGGTCCGATGCCGACTACGACACCATCATTGCCGCCCATGACAGTGGCCACAACTCAATCGGCCTGACCATGCAGCATCAGGAAGTGGCGGCCTTCGACCCGGTGTTCTGGTTCTTCCATTGCAACTGGGACAGGCTGTTCTGGGAATGGCAGAAGAAGATGGGGGCCACCGACCTGCATGGCCTGCTCACCACCATCAACGGCGTATCCGATCCCCTCAGCTATCAGATCTTCAACGATGCCGCGCTACAGTCCCTGAACCCGTTCACCAGCAACCCACCGGAACTGAACACGCTCTCGATCATTGACTCGGTGAATCAGCTCGACGTCGACTACGCCCCCCCAGCGGCGGCCTCGCCGGTAGACTTCCTGCCCAAGACCCAGCGCACGCTCGCTGCGTCCAGGGGGTTCTCGGTCGAAGCCGACCAGGTCAACGTACGGGTCAGCGGCGTGAACCGCTTGAAGATCCCCGGCAGCTTCTCGGTGCACTTGCAGAAGGATGGAAAGACCATCGCCTCCAAAGCACTGTTTCAGCCCGTGGAGGTTCAGACATGCGCCAACTGCGTGGCCAACGCCCTGGCCCACTTCGATTTCAAACTGCCGATAACCGCTGTACAGGGCGGCCAGCTGAGCGTCTGGGTCGAACCCGTGAACAAGGACTTCATCGGTGATCGGTTCCCGCAGAAGCTAATGGGCAACCCCACCATAGAGGTGCATCTGTTGTTGGAAACGCAGTAGCGCTGCTGCCAGGCTCAGAGGGTTGGGTATCTCTGGGCCTGGAAGCGGTTTGTAGGGCAACCGTGGCTGGCATCAACCTTTAATTCCAGCCACCCCCCAACACCTTGTACAAACTTACCCGGTTGCTCTGCTCGGCCAGTCGCAGGGTGATCAAGTCCTGTTGCGCGCTGTACAACGAACGCTGGGCGTCCAGGGCTTCGAGGTAACTTTGCGAGCCGCCGCGATAGAGCGCGTCGGCCAGTTCAAAGCTTTTACGGCTGGCGTCGGTCAAGGCTTGCTGAGCTTCAAGACGTTGGTCCAGGGTGCTGCGTACCGCCAAGGCGTCGGCCACTTCCTTGAAGGCTGTCTGCAGGGTTTGCTGGTAGGTCTGCACCTGGATTTCACGCTCGACCCTGGCCGCATCCAGCGTTGCACGATTGCTGCCGGCATCGAAGATCGGCAGGCTGACGCTCGGGGCAAAGGTCCAGGCGCCGCTGCCGGCCTTGAACAGACCGGACAAGGCCGAACTCGCGGAACCGGCATTGGCGGTCAGGCTGATGCTCGGAAAGAACGCCGCACGGGCCGTACCGATATCGATGTTGGCCGACTTCAGCGTGTGTTCGGCGGCCAGGACATCCGGGCGCCGTTGCAACTGACTGGACGGTAACTCATCCGGCACCTGAACCAGCAGCGCGGCCGATTGCAGACTGGCGCCGGGCAGCAGCTCATCGGGTATATCGCTGCCGACCAGCAAGCGCAAGGCATTGCGGTCCTGGAGAATCTGACTGGCGTAGACCGCCGCATCGCCCCGGGCCGATTCCACGGTGGTTTGCGCCTGGGCCAGGGCCAGACCGGAAGAACCACCCAAGGCGTGACTGCGCTGAGTCAGTTCGTAGGTTGCCTGCTGACTGCGCAGGGTTTCTTCGGCCAGTTGCAGGCGCTCGTTGTCCGCCGCCAGGGTCAGCCAGGCCGTGGCCACTTCCGCCACCAGACTGATCTGGGTGCTGCGCCGGGTTTCGGTCAGCGCCAGGTAGTCTTCCAGCGCTTCGTCCTGAAGGTTCTGCACCCGCCCGAACACATCCAGCTCGTAGCTGCTCAAACCCAGTTGCGCACTGTACTCATGACTGGTACTCGCCGCGCCGCTGCTGGACACCGAGCCTGGTGTGCGACTGTGTGTGCCACTGACGCCGGCATCGATGGCGGGAAACGCCGCCGCCCGCTGAATGCGGTATTGAGCCTGGGCCTTTTCGATGTTCAGGCTGGCCAGACGCAAGTCACGGTTGTTGGTCAGGGCCAGGGTCTGCAAGCGCGCCAGGCGACTGTCGGTAAAGAACTGCTGCCAGTGGATATCCGCCGCCGCATCGCCTGTAGGCATACGGGTCGCCGGCATCCATTGCCCGGAAACCGGCGCCTCGGGGCGCTGATACTGCGGCGCCAGGTTGATACAGCCGCTGAGCAACGCCAGAGCGGCCAACAATGGCCAATGAAACTTGATCATGCATCACCTTTCTGGACGGTTGGGTGGGCGGTCGATGCGGTGGATACGCGACCGAAACGGCGACGGATCTGCACGAAGAACAACGGCACAAAGAAGATCCCCAGCACCGTGGCGCTGAACATGCCCCCCAGCACACCGGTGCCGATGGCCTGGCGCCCGGCGGAACCGGCGCCGGAACTCAACGCCAGTGGCAACACGCCGAACATGAAGGCTAAAGACGTCATCAGAATCGGTCGCAGGCGTTGGCGCACGGCGGTCAGGGTCGCGTCCCGCAGGCTGTTGCCCTGCTCTTGCAGGTGCTTGGCGAACTCGACGATCAGAATCGCGTTCTTCGCCGCCAGGCCCACGGTGGTCAACAGGCCGACCTGGAAGTACACGTCATTGCTCAAACCACTGAAACGGGTCGCGAGCACCGCGCCGACCACCCCCAGCGGCACCACCAGCATCACCGAGAACGGCACCGACCAGCTCTCGTACAACGCCGCCAGGCAGAGGAACACAAACAGCACCGATATCCCGTACAGCAGCGGTGCCTGGGAGCCGGACAGGCGCAGTTGATAAGACTGCCCGGTCCACTCGTAGCCGATGCCTTCGGGCAGTTGCTTGATGATCGCTTCCACCGCGTCCATGGCGACCCCGGAACTCACCCCCGGCGCCGGATCGCCAACCACCTCCAGCGAGGCGTTGCCGTTGTAACGTTCCAGCAACGGCGAGCCATAGCTCCACGAACTGCTGGCGAACGAGGAAAACGGCACCATCTCATCGTTGCTGTTGCGCACGAACCAATGCTCCAGGTCGGCCGCCTGCATGCGCGCCGAGGCCTCGCCCTGCACGTAGACCTTCTTCACCCGGCCCTGATTGAGGAAGTCATTGACGTAAGTGCCGCCCAACGCCGTGGACAAGGTGGCGTTGATGTCGCTGGTGCTCAGGCTCAAGGCGCCGGCCTTGCGATCATCGATGCTGACTTTGAGCTGCGGTGTATCGTCCAGACCAATACTGCGTACCCCCAGCAGTCGCGGGTCTTCTTTCGCCAACTCGATAAACTGCTCCCGCGCGGCGACCAGGGCGTCATGCCCCAGACCACCGAGGTCTTTGAGTTGCAGATCAAAACCCGAACTTTGCCCCAGGCCGCGCACGGCCGGCGGCTGCATGACAAACACGTTGGCATCGCCAATGCTCGCCAGCGCCTGGGTCGCCCGCTGGGCTATCGAGGCCGCATCCTGGCCTTTCCCCGATCGCTCGCTCCAGTCCTTGAGCTTGATGAAAGCCCGGCCGGTGTTCTGGCTGTTGCCGCCCATGCCCAGGCCACTGATGCTGATCAGCGCCTCGACTTCCGGCTGTTCAAGCATGTAGCCCTCGAACTGCTTCATCACCGCCTGAGTGCGGCTATCGGTGGCGCCCACCGGCAACTGGATCTGCGCCATGAGGATGCCTTGGTCTTCATCCGGCAAGAACGAGGTGGGCAGGCTGGCATAACCTGCGCCCATTGCCAGCAGAATCACCCCGTACACCAGCAGGCTCCGACGCCCGCGCTGAAGAATGCCGCCCACCCATTGTTGATAGCGCTTGGCGCTGCGTTCGAAACTGCGATTGAACCAGCCGAAGAAGCCGTTTTGCGCGCCATGGCCCAGGGCATCGGACGGCTTGAGCAAGGTTGCACACAAGGCTGGCGTCAGCGTCATCGCCACCAGCACCGACAGCAACATCGCCGACACAATGGTCACCGAAAACTGCCGATAGATAATCCCGGTGGAACCGCCGAAAAACGCCATGGGAATAAACACGGCGCTGAGGACCAGCGCGATGCCAATCAGCGCGCTAGTGATTTCCGCCATGGACTGACGCGTCGCCGCCAGGGCCGACAGCCCCTGCTCGCCCATCACCCGCTCGACGTTTTCCACCACCACAATGGCATCGTCCACCAACAGGCCGATGGCCAGCACCATGGCGAACATGGTCAGGGTATTGATCGAATAGCCGAACAGCGCCAGCACGCCGAAGGTGCCCAACAGCACCACCGGCACGGTGATCGCCGGGATCAGCGTGGCCCGCAGATTCTGCAGGAACAGGAACATGATCAGCACCACCAGCACGATGGCCTCCCCCAGGGACTTGACCACTTCTTCGATGGACAGGCTGACAAAGGGTGTGGTGTCGTAAGCGATCACGTTCTTGAGCTGCATTTCCGTTGGGTAGAAAGGCTCCAGCTCCTTGAGCTTGGCCTTCACGGCTTCACCCACGCTCAGGGCATTGGCCCCGGCGGCGAGCTGCACGCCCATGGCGGCGGCGGGTTTGCCGTTGAGGGCAGAACTCACGTCGTAGCTTTCACTGCCCAGTTCGACCCGCGCGACATCCCCCAGCAGCACCACGGCACCCTTGCTGGTGGACTTGACCACGACGTTGCGAAATTCTTCGGCGGTTTGCAGCTTGCTGCGGGCACTGATAGTGGCGTTCAGTTGCTGCCCGGCCACCGCTGGCAAGGCACCGAGCTGGCCGGCGGACACTTCGGTGTTCTGTGCTTCCAGGGCGCTACTGATATCAGACGGCATCAGCGCGTACTTTTCCAACAGGGCCGGGTCCAGCCAGATGCGCATGGCATATCCCGAACCGAGGGTTTGCACGTCGCCGACGCCATCGATGCGACTGATCTGGTCCAGCAAGGTGCTGGAAATGTAGTCGCCGATCTGGGTACCGGTGACGCTCTCGTTGTCGGAGGCCAGGGCGGCGATCATCAGGAAGTCCGAACCGCCCTTGGTCACGGTCAGCCCTTCGCTCTGCACCGATTGCGGCAGTCGCGACTCGGCCTGTTGCAGCTTGTTCTGCACCTGCATCTGCGCCACATCCGGGTCAGTGCCGGCGGCAAAGGTCAGGCTGATGCTGGCGCTGCCCGCCGAACTGCTGGAGGCCGACATGTAGGTCAGGTTATCCAGCCCTTTCATCTGCTGTTCGATGACCTGGGTCACCGAGTCTTCCACGGTCTTGGCCGAGGCGCCGGTGTAGGTGGCGGAGATCCGCACCGTCGGCGGCGCGATGTCCGGGTACTGCTCCAGCGGCAACTGGCTGATCGACAAGGCCCCGGCAAGCATGATGACGATGGCGATGACCCAGGCAAAAATCGGTCGATCGATAAAGAACCGCGCCATGCTCAACCCTCCTGCGCAATGGCGGTAGGCGCCGAGTGCAGCGTGCGGCTGCGAGTGCCGGGGTTCTGCGCCAGCACCGGGGCACCGACCCGGACTTTCTGCCCGCCCTCGACAATCACCTGATCACCCGCCGTCAGGCCGGAGGTGACCCACCACTGGTTGCCCACGGCGCGGTCGATGGTCAGCACGCGTTGCTCGACCTTGCCGTTGACCACCAGCAACACCGACGTCACGCCACTGGCGCTGCGAGTCACTGCCTGCTGCGGAATCAGGATGGCCTGATCGTCCCGCGCCTGTTCCAGCACCGCCCGCACATACATGCCCGGCAGCAACAGCCGGTCCGGGTTGGCGATTTCCGCCCGCAGGGTCACGGTGCCGGTGCCCTCATTGACGCTGACCCCGCTGAATTTCAAGCGACCTTCATGGGCGTAGGTGCTGCCGTCGTCGAGCTTGAGACTGATCCGCGCTTCGCCCTCGCCGTTGCTTTGCAGCACGCCGCTGGCCAGGTCGCGCTTGAGGCGCAGCAATTCGGTGGTCGATTGCGTGACGTCAACGTAGATCGGGTCCAACTGCTGCACCGTGGTCAGTGCGCTGTCCTGATTGGCCACCACCAGCGCACCGGGGGTGACCGTCGAGGTTTCGATGCGTCCGCTGACCGGCGAGCTGATGCGGGTATAGGCCAGATTGATGCGCGCGGTATCCACGCCGGCCTGGGCCACTTGCAGCTCAGCCTCGGCGGTCAGCAGACTGGCCTGGGCATCCTCGTTGTCCTGCTGGCTGATGGCATCGATCTTCGCCAACTGTGCATCGCGTTTGGCGGTGGCCTGAGCCGACTTCAACGTGGCGCGAGCCTTGGCCAGAGTCGCCTGCGCTTCAGCCAACGCGGCCTTGTAAGAGGACGCGTCCAGCTGATAGAGCGCCTGCCCGGCCTTGACCTCGGCACCTTCGACAAACAGCCGCTGCTGGACGATACCGCCGACCTGCGGGCGAATCTCGGCGACCATGAACGCCTGCGTGCGCCCGGCCAGCTCCGTGGTCAGCGCCTGGCTTTTGGGCTGCACCGTGATCACTGACACTTTGGGCGGTTCGATCACTGGCGCGGATTGACCCGGGGAGCAACCGCTCAACACGAGCAGCACGATCAACGAAAAAAGAACCGCGGCGGTCACCAGGGATTTGGCGAATATTTTGGTCGACATAAATGCCTCTGCAAGACGGGATGGAGCAAGTCAGGCGCCATACTGCGAGGCAAATGTGCAGGAAAATTGAAGATTGCCCCGCGAGCTTGAATCTTCGTCGCGTCAGGGCCTAAATGGGCGGGCCATTCACCGACCTGCCCGAGCCCATGAAACTGAGCATTTCCACCAAGCTGTTTATTGCCGTACTGGCCAGCGTGCTGTTTGTCATTTTGAGCATGGGGGTGGCCAACGGCTGGAGCTTTGGCAAAGGTTTTCTCGACTACCTCAACGAACAGGCCCTGGTGCGCATGACGCCGGTGCTGCCGCGCCTTGCCAACGCCTACGAGCGCGAAGGCAGCTGGGAATTCCTGCGCAACCAGCCGGATCGCTGGTTCGAGCTCATGCGTCCGGAGCCAGGCGTAGATTTCACCGACCCGCAGCGGCCGAACCTGCCCACGTCCGACCTGACCGGCGCGGTATTTCGCATCGCCCTGCTGGACCCGCAAAAGCAACTCGTCATAGGCTACGCGGCGATTGCCGACGACGCCCTGATGCGCCCGATCGAGGTCGCCGGCAAAACCGTCGGCTGGCTGGCGGTGACGCCGTTCCAGAACGTGACCGAAGCGGGCGGCGAACGCTTTCGCCTGTACCTGTTGCGCACCAGTCTGGCCGTGGGCGTGTTCTCGTTGCTTCTGGCGATGCTGATCGCCTGGTGGATCGCCCGCACCTTGCTTGACCCGGTCAAGCGAGTGGCCGCGGCCACGCACCGACTGGCCGCAGGCGAATACAGCAACCGGGTGGCAGTGTCCTCCAATGACGAGGTCGGTCAGCTGGCCCGTGACTTCAATCAGCTGGCGTATACGCTGGAGCGCAACGAAAAAATGCGCCGGGAGTTCATGGCCGATGTTTCCCACGAATTGCGCACCCCGCTGTCGGTATTGCGCGGTGAGCTGGAGGCCATCGAAGACGGTGTGCGCACCCTCGATCAATCCTCGATGAAATCGCTGCAAGGCGAAGTCGGCATGCTCAGCAAACTGGTGGATGACCTGTATGAACTGTCCCTGGCCGATGTGGGCGCGCTGACCTACCGCAAGAGCGAATGCGATCTCAACGAGCTGCTGGGCAGTTGCGTGGCAATGTTCCAGGAACGCTGCAATGCCCGGCATCTGCGACTGGAGCTAGAGCTGCCGACACCACCGCCAAGGCTGGAGGCCGACCCCAAGCGCTTGCAACAACTGTTCGGCAATTTGCTGGAAAACGCCGTGCGTTATACCGATGAGGGCGGTGTGCTGCGCATTCGCGCGGCCAGCGATGGCGACGTCGTACGCATCGATTTCCTTGATTCCGGCCCCGGGGTGGAAGCAGATCAGTTGCCACGGCTGTTCGAGCGTTTCTACCGCGGTGAAACCTCACGCAACCGCGCCAGTGGTGGCGCCGGTCTGGGGCTGGCCATCTGTCACAGCATCGCCCTGGCCCACGGCGGCAGCCTCAGTGCCGATCACTCGCCTTTGGGTGGCCTTTGGCTGACCCTGCGCCTGCCACGGAACGCCTGAACCATGGCCAACGACAGCCCGATCCTGATCGTCGAAGACGAACCCAAACTGGCCGCGTTGATGCGCGACTATTTGATCGCCGCCGGCTATACGACCCAGTGCCTGGACAACGGGCTGGAGGTGGTGCCGACGGTACGTGCCCGCGAGCCGCGACTGATCCTGCTCGATCTGATGCTGCCTGGCCGCGATGGTCTGCAAGTGTGCAAGGAACTGCGCAGCTTCAGTGCCGTGCCGATCATTATGATCACCGCCCGCGTCGAGGAAGTGGACCGCCTGCTCGGGCTGGACCTGGGCGCCGACGACTACATCTGCAAACCCTTCAGCCCCCGCGAAGTGGTGGCCCGGGTCAAAGCCATCCTGCGGCGCAGCCCGCAGCTTTTAACGACTGCACCACCGCGTCTACAGATTGACGAAGAGCAATACCTGGCTTCCCTCGACGGCATCGCGCTGGACCTGACACCGCTGGAACTGCGCCTGCTCAACACCCTCGCCCGCTCTCCGGGACGGGTGTTTTCCAGGGATCAGTTGCTCGACCGGATCTACTCCGATCACCGGGTGGTCACCGATCGCACGGTCGACAGCCACATCCGTAATCTGCGGCGCAAGCTCGAACAGGCCTGCCCGGGGGAGCATCCGATCGAATCGTTGTATGGGGTGGGTTATCGGTTTCAGCTCGCCGACACCTGAAACGTCGTCGAAATTGAGAAGGACCACCGCCCCGTTCCACCAGCTACACCGGCAGAACGGGACAGCACGTCAAGGCAGTGCGATCAGAATGTCACACTGGCGCTGAGGCGTGCCGTGCGCGGCTCGCCGACATTGACCGCCAGTTGGCTGCCGGTGGAGGACGGGTAGTACTGTTTGTCGAACAGGTTGTCGACGTTGAACTGCAGCGAGGTCTTGTACCCGAACATCGGCGACTCCCAACGCACGAACGCATCGGCCACGGTGTAGCTGCTTAGCCAGAAATCGTTGGCGTTGTTCGCGGCCCGCTCGCCGACGTAGCGCGCACCGGCGCCGGTATGCCAGGCTCCGAACTCTGTAGGGACGTTCAGGTGATGCGTGAGGTACAGGCTTGCGGTGTGCTTCGGCGCATCGGCGAGGCGGTGACCTTCGTCATCCGGATCGTCGAGGATTTCCGTGTGGGTGTAAGCGTAGGTGCCGATCAGGTCCCAGCGCTCGGCCACACGCCCGGTGATGTCCAGTTCCAGGCCCTGTGAACCGACCTTGCCTGCGGCTTCCGAGAGGCTGACGCCGCTGACCGTCTGAGTGGTCACGACGTTTTTCTTTTCGATGTCGAACAGCGCAAGGTTGATGTTCAGCCCCGGCAGCGGGTCGTATTTCGCGCCGACCTCGTAGCTGCGGCCCTCCTCCGGATCAAAGGTGTTGCCAGCATCGTCGACTTGGGTATTGGGCTTGAACGAACGGCTGTAGTTGCCGTACAGCGACAAGGTATCGGTGGCTTTGTAGACCAGGCCCATAAACGGCACGAAGGCGTCGCCGTTATCGTCGCGGTTGACGGTGTAGCTGCGGCCGCGGCCCTGATCGCTGTACTGATCGTAATGCTGCTGGCGACCACCGAGGACCAGGATCCAACGGTCATCGAGGTGCCAGTTATCCTTGAAGTACACGGAGCTGGAAGTCAGCTGGTTGCTCAAGTCGCTCTGGGTGGCACTGACGAGGCTCGGCTCGGCCAGACGACCATAAACCGGCGACGTGATGTTGAAGCCCGATTGCGCGGTATTGCGGTAGGTTTTGCCGCGGAATTGGTCGGACGCTTCGGTGTCCGCGCCGACCAGCAGGTCATGGCGCTGGCCGAACAGTTCCTGCTGGCCGATGAAATCCCAGCTGGCGTAGCGGGTTTCATCGTCGTAGTGAGCGCCGTTGGCAGCGCGTCGCAGATTGTTGCCGGTCAACGAGCTCGGCTGGGCAATCGAGAGGCTGTAGCGGTCGTTGTTCCAGCCGTAGGTGACGCGGGTTTTCCAGTCGTCACTCAGCTGATACTCGAAACGCGCGGTGGCCACTTCACGGATACCGACGCTTTTCGCCCATTTTTCGTCGAGGCGCTTGTCGTAGTCGATGTCCGCCGGATGACCGTTGGTGAACACGGTGCCGCGGTCGAAGGGGCTGGAATAATCGTTGTATTCGTAGCTAAGGGTCAGGCTGGCGCGCTCGCCCGTCCAGGTCAGCGATGGCGCGACCAAGGTGCTCTCATTCACACCGTAGTTGCGCCAGTAATCTTCATGGCCGCGTTCGGCAATCAGGCGATAGGCCAGGCCCGTATCCCCCAGCGGCCCGGTGGTGTCCACCGCCAGGGTGCCGCCGCCTTCGCTATAGGCCGAGCCGCTCAGGGTTGTGCTCTGGGTGTATTCACGCTTCTTGCTGATCACGTTGATCAATCCGCCGGGCTCCAGCGCGCCGTACAGCATCGAAGCAGGCCCTTTGAGCACTTCGATACGATCCGTGGTAGCACTGAAGTTGTGCCCCATATTGGAACGCACGCCATCGCGCAGGATCGAGCCGTCATCGTTGGTGCCGAAACCGCGCTTGACCAGCGAGTCCCGAGAATTGCCCAGGGTATTGCCCTGGCTGACGCCGCTGACGAACTTCATGGCGTCGCCCAGCGAGCGCACCTGATAGTCGGCCAGGGTCTGTTGAGTGACCACATTGATCGATTGCGCCTCTTCCTTGATCGGCACATTGCTTTTGCTCGCCGTGCTGGCTTGGGAGGTGGTGTAGCTCGTGTCTTGGCTGACGCGGCTTGCCTGAATATCAGTGCTCGGCAGTTCAATGGCTTCCTGTGCCCACAAAGGACTGACAAACATGACGCAGGAGAGTGTTGGCAACGCGTGTTTCATGAAGACTTTGCGGCGGGCAAAGGGGTGGGGTTGGCTCAAGACGTCGCACTCGATGAGTTAGTAGTAATGATTCTCATTGTATGATGCGACGTATTTCCAGTAAATACCCTCCCAACTATTAGCTAACGGGTTATTGATCCGCCGCATAGATGACGGTTTGCGCGCTGTCTGCCGCTGCCGGCTGGCGGGTGAAGTAGGTGTCGCCTTCATCCGTGTGGATCTCGTACTGCGCCTTGCTGGCGACACGGCCCGATACATCGGCATGCTTGATGATTTTCAGCACCCGCTGAAACTTCACGCTCAGGGTGCCGTTCTGGGCAGGCCCGGTGAGCACATTGACCGTTTGAAACCAGCCTTCATTCTTTTTGTTCGACACAAGGGTGCCCGTCAGCGCCTCAAAACGCTCCAGACGGGTAAAGCCCCAGAGTGTCTGTTCCTCGACCGTTTTGCCTTTCGCGGTGGAGCCCGTAAACACAAACAGGTTGATGGCCGGATTGTCTTCGCAAAAGAAGTCGTAGGGCACCAGCCCGTCGACCATTTTCTTGCCGGAAACGAAGCCCTTTTTATGAACCAGAAACATGACCACCTCCACGCTAAAACATCAGCAAACGCTGAGTAAGTTTGAGCGGGAAGTCTACTGAGGCGAGGCGTACAGAGCCGTCAAGCCAATGTAATATCGTGTAAAGATCACGCCTGACGGGGCAAGCTGATTTCCACGGTCAGCCCAGCGGACGGCTCGTTGCGCGCCACGATCGTGCCGCCGTGCATTTCCACGGCCCTTGAGGCAATCGCCAGGCCCAGGCCGAAACCGGCACTGGCCTCGTTCAGGCCGCGCTCGAAGGGGTGGAAGATGCTCTGCAGCCGCTCGTTTTCAACACCCGGCCCCTGATCGGTGATCCGTACTGTCAGGCAGTCTGCTTCGAGATTGACCTCAGCCGACACAACAACCGCTGTCATCGGCCTGGTATGGCGTACCGCGTTGCGAATGACGTTTTCGAAACACCGATACAGCAACTCGCCGCTGACCCGGCTGACAAAGGCCGGGCACGCCTGCAGACTGACCCGGCAACCTTTCATTCCCGCCTCGAACTGAGCGTCCTCGACGATCATCGCCAGCCACTCGATGATATCAAGTGGCTCGCGCTCGATACTCTCGGGCCGGCCCTGCATGCGTGCCAGGGTCAATAACGCCTCGATCAGCGTATCCATGCGCACCGATTCGCGCTGGATGCGCTCGACCATTTCCTGTCGGGCCGGATCCTGCTGCAACAGCCCGATGGCCGCTTGCATGCGCGTCAGCGGTGAGCGCAGTTCGTGAGAGATGTCGTGCAACAAGTCTTGCTGGGCCTCCACCAACAGTTTCAACTGGTTGGCCATCCGGTCGCAGTCCTCGGCCAGATCGACGATTTCATCGCGGCGCCCGCCCATCATCGGCTTGACCCGGGTTTCGAAGCGCCCTTGGGCCACGTCACTCATCGCCCGCCTGAGATAGGCCAACGGCCACGCCAGGTAATACGCCATATACCCGCTGAACAGCGCACTCATCACCGTGCCAATGATCAGCGGAATCGAACGCCCCGGCCCTCGGTCACCTTCTTTGCCAAGGGACTGTGAGGATCTGAGCGACAGGGTCAGACCGTCCTTGCTGATGACCGATCGTTCAAAGGCCGGCTGCGGAACCGGCGACCCAGCCACCCGTTGACCGGCACTGTCATAAACACCAATGGTTTCGTCACCGGGGTGCCGCCACACTGCCAGAAATTGCCTTCCCGACTCGACGCCAAACTGTCGCAGCAACTGTTCCTCGCTGGTCAGGATGGCCTCCAGGTGAGGATCGCCAGGCCCGTGATTGCCCAGCACCAGAATGCCCAACCCGACCAGAAACGTCAGGCTGGTGGCGAGCCAAAACGCCAGGAACAGTTTCCAGAACAACCGGCTGGGTTTCATCATTCGGCGATCAACAGGTAACCGAGGCCACGCACGCTCTGAATCCAGGCCTTGGCGTCGGGGCGTGGGCCCAGCTTCTGGCGAATGCTGCTGATGTGCACGTCGATGCGCCGGTCGTAGCGGGTCAAGGGACAGCCCAAGGCATTGAGCGACAGATCCTGCTTGCTCACCACCTGCCCGGCACAGCGGGCCAGTTCTTCAAGCAAGCTGAACTCGGTACTGGTCACCCCCAGCTCGCGCCCCTGCCACAGGGCCTGGCGCTTGCCGGGCCACAAGACCAGCGGGCCGGTCCTGATCACTTCGGTGGTGGGCTGATCCGCCGGCTGCACCCGGCGCATGATTGCCCGCAAACGCGCTACCAGTTCCCCTGGCGAGCTGGGCTTGGGCACATAGTCATCGGCGCCCAGTTCCAGGCCGGTGATCCTGTCGATGTTGTCGCCACGGGCCGTGAGCAACACCACCGGTACCTGGCTGACGGCACGAATGCGCCTGAGCACTTCGATACCCGACAGCCGCGGCAGCATCACGTCGAGCACCACAATGCTGTAGCGCCCGGACAGCGCTTGAATCTCGCCCTCCTCGCCCGTGTGCACGGCCGTCGCCTCGAAGCCTTCACGCTCCAGGTATTGGCTGAGCATTCCAGTCAGTTCCTGGTCATCGTCGACTAGCAATACGCAGATCATTGGCGGGCTCTTGAGTGGGGGCCCGCGCATTATCGCCCTTGCACCGCACAGCGTCATCGCCCCCGGTCAACCTTTACCTAACTTGACACTTGGTTAACCGCACCAAACGCACCGAGCTTTTATGCTTCACCTCCACCAGCCTGCTCGCTTCGCGGTAACTCGTCTTGCTGTGAGATATCCGCGCCCGCCTACGCTGCTTGTCGATGTGTTCTGGATAAGATCTTGATGAATTTTTCGCGCCTGCTCTGCTCGGCTGCACTGCTGCTCAATGCCACTCTTGCGCACGCCCAAGGCTTCAAAATTTCCGATATTCGCATTAACGGCCTGCAGCGGGTTTCCGCCGGCAGCGTGTTCGGTGCCTTGCCGTTGAACGTCGGCGATGAAGCGGATGATCGCCGCTTGGTGGAATCCACCCGTGCATTGTTCAAGACCGGTTTCTTTCAGGATATCCAACTGGGGCACGACGGTGATGTCCTGATTATCACGGTGGTCGAGCGTCCGTCGGTCGCCAGTATCGAGATCGAAGGCAACAAGGCGATCTCCACCGAAGACCTGATGAAGGGCCTCAAACAATCCGGCCTGGCCGAAGGCGAGATCTTCCAGCGCGCCACCCTCGAAGGGGTGCGTAACGAACTGCTGCGCCAATATGTCGCTCAGGGCCGCTACTCGGCGTCGGTCGATGCCGAGGTAATCCCGCAACCGCGCAACCGTGTGGGCCTGAAAATCAAGATCGACGAAGGCTCTGTCGCGGCGATTCAGCACATCAACGTGGTGGGTAATACTGTCTTTCCTGATGAAGACGTCATCGATCAATTCACCCTCAAGACCAGCAACTGGCTGTCGTTCTTCAAGAACGATGACAAGTACGCTCGCGAGAAACTCTCCGGCGACCTGGAGCGCCTGCGCTCCTATTACCTGGATCGCGGCTATATCAACATGGATATCACCTCGACCCAGGTGTCGATCACCCCGGACAAGAAACACGTCTACATCACCGTCAACATCAACGAAGGCGCAAAGTACACCGTTCGTGACGTCAAGCTCGGCGGCGACCTGAAAGTGCCTGAAGACCAGGTCAGATCCCTGCTGCTGGTTCAGAAAGGCCAGGTGTTCTCGCGCAAACTGATGACCACCAGTTCGGACTTGATCACCCGTCGCCTGGGTAACGAGGGTTACACGTTTACCAATGTCAACGCGGTGCCGACCCCGAACAATGACGACCACACGGTCGATATCACCTTCGTGGTCGACCCGGGCAAGCGTGCCTACATCAACCGCATCAACTTCCGTGGCAACACCAAGACCGACGATAAAGTGCTGCGCCGTGAAATGCGTCAGATGGAAGGCGGCTGGGCGTCGACCTACCTGATCGATCAATCCAAGACGCGCCTGGAACGTCTGGGTTTCTTCAAGGAAGTCAACGTCGAGACGCCGGCCGTGGCGGGTGTCGACGACCAGGTTGACGTGAACTACAGCGTCGAAGAACAGGCCTCCGGTTCGATTACCGCCAGCGTCGGTTTCTCCCAGAGCGCCGGCCTGATCCTCGGGGGTTCGATCACTCAGAACAACTTTCTGGGCACCGGCAACTACGCCAGCCTGGGCCTGACCCGCTCGGAATACCAAAGCAAGTACAACTTCGGTTTTACCAACCCCTACTTCACGCCGGACGGGGTGAGCCTGGGCTACAACCTGTTCTACAACGCCACCGACTACAGCGACTACTACGATGACGGGGTTTCGTACTATTCCATCAACAGTTATGGCGCCGGCACCACACTCGGCTACCCGATCAATGAAACCTCACGGTTGAGTTTCGGCCTGACCGTGCAACATGACAGCATCGAGCCAGGCACCTACAGCGCCGACGAGATCTACGATTTCATCGACCGCGAGGGCAAGGAGTTCAACAACTTCAAGGCCAACCTCGGCTGGTCGGAATCGACCCTGAACAAGGGCGTGCTGGCCACTCGCGGGCATTCGCAGAACCTCAACCTGATGGTGACGGTGCCTGGCAGTGACCTGAGTTTCTACAAGATCGATTACACCGGGCAGACGTTCCTGCCAGTCAGCGACGCCACTTCGCTGCGTTTCCACACCAAGCTCGGCTATGGCAACAGCTACGGCTCAACCGATGGCCTGCCCTTCTATGAAAACTACACCGCCGGTGGCGAGGGTTCGGTGCGTGGCTTTGAAAGCGGCACCCTCGGCCCGCGCAACACCCCGGCCACCGGCACGTATGCCAGTGCCGGCCAGGCGTATTACTCCGATCGGGACACCGATGCATTGGGCGGCAACATCCTTATCACCGGCGGGGTGGAGTACCTGTTCCCGATGCCCTTCATCAAAGACAACAAATCCCTGCGCACCTCGGTGTTCTGGGATGTCGGCAGCGTCTACTCCAACAAGTGCTACCTGAGTACCACCCAGGGTTGCGACGGTGTCGACCTCGGCCAGTTAGCCAGTTCCGTCGGGGTCGGCGTCACGTGGTACAGCCCCATGGGGCCCTTGAGTTTCAACCTGGCGTTTCCGGTCAAAAAGCCCGAAGACGCCGACACCCAAGTGTTCCAATTCTCCATGGGGCAGACCTTTTGAGCCTCGGCGGAGCAGCCATCAGGCGGCCTGGGTTACGGCACGCAGCCTGTCGCCGATAACGCGGAGATCAAAACCAGGTTTCCATCTGTATGCCGTACTGCCATACACCACCGGCGTTGAAGTCCGACTTGCCGAAGTTATCAGAGGTGCTGTATCGGTCCAGGTCCGAAGACCAGTTCATGAGGCTCGCGAACACTCGCAATTCGGGACGTGTGAGCAGGTCTCCAACGTCGGGTTTGAATGTCGGGGCGATGGTGAACTTCCAGAAGTTACCGTCGACCGCATTACGTTGCAGGTAGCCTTTTGGGTCGAGGTTCATGGTTTGCCAGCTCATTTCGTAGGCCATCTCGAAATTGCTGTTGATTTCATTGGCCAACCGCACGTTCAGGGTCATCCAGCGGTAATCGTCACCCTTGACGTATCTGTCCTTGCTTTGTTCGGCCAGCAAGCTTGGGCCGATGCGCCAGCCCGGTGCAATGGGCGTCTCGCCGTAAAGGGCCAGACGCAGCGCGCGGGCGTCGTCGATCAGCTCGCCATCCGAGCCGATGTTCTTGACCTCTGCCCCCAGACCTTGCCCGTAGAGCAGTGCCGTTTTGAAGAAGCCTTCCCTGCCGAAAAAGTTTTTCTGGTGATTGGCCAGCATGCTGTGCAAGCCGGAATCCGCAGGCGTCAGGCCCGCTTCATTGGTGCGAGTGCCAAAGTCGTTTTTCTTCGAACCGATGCCATTGAACATCCACTGCCACTGACCATTATCGAAGAACTGGTTGGAGGTCAGGATGTAGCTTTCCACATCGGCATTGACACCGCCCTCACTGAAGTCCCCGTAGTTACGCCCGATCAGGGAGTAGTTCGAGCGCCAGTTCTTGTTCATTTGCACATCGTAGATACCACCTCCCGTACCCGCCAGGAAGACGATGTCCGAGTCCAGCCAGTGGATATCGAAGTTATCTCTATCGAATCGCTTGCCTGCCCACAGGGTGGAGTTTTCGAACGCTGAGTTGCCCTTGAAAGCGGCCAGATGATCGAGTTCGGTAAATACCTGACGCACGTTCAAATTGCTTTCGTCGGCCGTCCAGTCATTGGAACTTTCCACGCCGTCGGCGATGGAAACCGTAAATTTGGAATGGGTGCCGTTCTGCGCATAGGCTTCTTTCGACAAGTCGATGCGCATGTAGGTCTCGTCTTCGTTACCGAGTCGCCCGACGGCGCCACCGACTGAACCGGCCGGGGTTGTGTAAGGGCCGCCACGCCCACCACCCAGCCCATCGTTGATCAGCAATCCGGAGCGAGCGTAACCCTTGAAGCTGAACCCGTCGGTGAGGTGTCCTGTACTGCCCTCTTTCTCCATGCTTTGCTGACGGGCTTCGAGTTTTGCCAGCCGGGTATCCAAAGTGGGCGCCACATTGGCTGCCGCAGTGGACGCGGCGGGCTGCAAGGCGGGAGTGGTGAGTTTGATCTGCTGCAATTCCCTGGCGAGCGCCTGGGTTTGCTGTTCGGCGGCGGCCGCACGCTTTTCCGCGGCACTGGCACGGGCTTCAAATGCAGCCATGCGCTCTTCCAGAGTCGCGGCCTGAGAGTTCACCGCCGAGGTGCCGAGTACACCTGCGAGTAGCCAGCTTGATGCTTTCTGCATGGGGATTTCCTGTTTTGTTTTTATTGTTTTGTCCTGCGAGCGAGCTTTTTTCCGTGAGTTGTGAATTGTGCAAATCAACAAAAAAAAGGGATGCCTCATGGCAATTTCGCTGCTACATTTGACGATGTTAACGTTAACTTCTCTTAAAACAAAAATAAAGAGGGCTTTATGAAACAGCTGAAATCTCTCCTTCCAGCAGCACTGCTTACCCTCTGTGCCGGGCTTCCATCTCTCTCGAGCGCAGCCGATCTGACGATCTCCTGCGGTGCGGTGGGTGCGGAATTACAACTCTGCAAGGAGGCTGTCGAGGCGTGGTCGAAACAGACAGGCAATAACGTTGAGGTGGTTTCCACGCCTAACTCGGCGACCGAGAGGTTGTCGTTCTACCAACAGATCCTCAGTGCGCAGTCCAGCGACATCGACATCATTCAAATCGATATGGTGTGGCCGGGAATGCTGGCCAAACACCTGATGGATCTGCGCGAGGTGCTTCCCGCCAACGCGACCCAGGGCTACTTCCAGGCACAAGTGGATAACGCCACGGTGAACGGGCGGTTGGTGACGATGCCGTGGTTCACCGACTCGGGCCTGCTGTATTACCGCAAGGATTTGCTCGAGAAGTACAACCAACAGGTTCCCCAGACATGGGAGGAAATGACCGCTACCGCCAGGAATATTCAAACGGCCGAGCGCGCTGCCGGGAACCCCAACGCCTGGGGCTACATCTTTCAGGGGCGCGCCTACGAGGGCCTGACGTGTAATGCGCTGGAGTGGATCAGCAGCCAACCGCAAGGCGGGTTGGTCAATCCACAAGGCGACATCGTGGTCAACAGCCAGGCCTCGCGAACGGCGCTGACCCTGGCGAAAAGCTGGGTAGGAGACATCTCCCCGCGTGGCGTGCTCAATTACACCGAGGAAGAAGGCCGTGGCGTATTCCAGTCGGGAAATGCGCTGTTCATGCGTAACTGGCCGTATGTCTGGGCCCTGGTACAAAGCAAGGACAGCGCTGTAAAAGACAAGGTCGGAGTCGCTCCCCTGCCCCGCGGCGGCGAGGCCGGCAGCCATGCATCCACCCTCGGTGGCTGGGGCCTGGCGGTATCGCGTTACAGCGCCCATCCAAAACTTGCCGCAGAGCTGGTGAGTTACCTGACCACTGCCCAAGAGCAAAAACGGCGTGCCCTGATAGGCGCCTATAACCCGGTTATCGAGTCGCTGTATCAAGATCCTGAACTGCTCGCGGCAATGCCTTATTACGCTCAGCTGCACAGCATTCTCAACGATGGGGTGATGCGCCCCGCCTCAATCACTGCCGATCGCTATCCACGGGTCTCCAATGCGTTCTTCGATCGAGTGCATGGCGTGCTGGCGGGCGAGTTGCCTGTCGATCAGGCGCTGGCCGAACTGGAAAGCGAACTCACGCGCATCAAACGCCGGAACTGGTAAGCCACAAGGAAGAAAATCACCATGTCTGTCTCTACTACCCATGTCCCCTGTGACGAGCTTCTGCTCACCAGGGAAACGCCCGTACAACGTCGCCGAGTACGCGCTGCCTGGCTGTTTCTGACGCCGATGCTGTTGTGTCTGGCCCTGGTGGCAGCCTGGCCGCTACTGCGCACATTCTGGTTCAGCCTGACCGACGCCAGTCTGTCGGACACCGGTGGCGGATCCTTCGTCGGCCTGAGCAATTATCTGTTCCACAACGGCTCCAGCTGGTCGGGCATCCTGGTCGATCCTCAGTGGTGGAACTCGGTGCGCAACACCTTGCATTTCACCGTGGTGTCGGTGGGACTGGAAGTTGTACTGGGACTGTTGGTGGCGTTGCTGCTCAACATCAAGTTCACCGGCCGTTCTCTGGTGCGGGCGATGATTCTGATTCCCTGGGCGATTCCGACCATTGTCTCGGCAAAGATCTGGTCATGGATGCTCAACGACCAGTTCGGCATCATCAATCACATGATGCTGAGCCTCGGCCTGATTGACGCACCCCTGGCCTGGACGGCCGATGCGGACCTGTCGATGTGGGCAGTGATCC
This sequence comes from Pseudomonas sp. B21-015, assembly GCF_024749285.1. Lineage (NCBI taxonomy): Bacteria > Pseudomonadati > Pseudomonadota > Gammaproteobacteria > Pseudomonadales > Pseudomonadaceae > Pseudomonas > Pseudomonas sp. B21-015. The sequence goes on along the minus strand of NZ_CP087196.1, from coordinate 2,939,600 downwards.
TCGTCGACGTCTGGAAGACCGTGCCGTTTGTCACGCTGCTGATGCTGGCGGCCCTGCAGATGTTGCCGAGCGATTGCTACGAAGCCGCGAGGGTCGATGGCATTCATCCGCTGAAAGTCTTCTGGCGTGTCACCCTTCCCCTATTGATGCCTGCACTGCTGGTGGCGGCGATCTTCCGCATCCTCGACTCGCTGCGGGTATTCGACGTCATCTATGTGCTGACCTCGAACTCGTCGAGCACCATGAGCATGTCGGTGTATGCCCGCCAACACCTGGTGGAGTTCCAGGACGTCGGTTACGGCAGCGCGGCCTCGACCCTGCTGTTTCTGGTCGTTGCGGTGATCGCCATGCTTTATCTCTACCTCGGACGCCGTCAACTGGAGGTCCGGTCATGAACCTGCGCCTACTGAAAAAAGCACTGTTGCGCCTCGGGTTTTGGTGCCTGATCGGGGTGTTGCTGCTGTATGCGGTTTTCCCTTTCTACTACGCCATCGTCACGTCGCTGAAGCCGTCCAGCGCCTTGTTCGAGGTGAGCTACTGGATCAAAAATCCCGACTTCTCCAATTACGCGGCGGTGCTCAACCAAGCCTCATTCCTGCGGGCTATCGGTAATTCACTGGTGGTCGCGCTTAGCGTGGTGACACTGGCGCTGTTCCTCAGTCTGACCGCCGCCTATGCCTTGGGCCGGGTGAAGTTTCGTGGGCGCGGCACGGTCTTGATGATGGTCCTTGGCGTGTCGATGTTTCCGCAGGTCGCGGTGCTGTCGGGGCTGTTCGAGGTGATCCGCGCCCTGGGCTTGTACAACACCTCCTGGGCGTTGATCCTGAGCTACACGATTTTCACCCTGCCCTTCACCGTCTGGGTGCTGACCACGTTCATGGGGCAATTGCCTCATGAACTGGAAGAAGCGGCAATCATGGATGGCGCGTCCCCATGGGTCACGCTGACCCGCGTGCTGTTGCCGCTGCTCTGGCCTGCCCTGGTCACCACTGGCTTATTGGCCTTCATCGCGGCGTGGAACGAGTTCCTGTTTGCCCTGACCTTCACCCTCACCGACACCCAACGCACGGTGCCGGTAGCCATTGCCTTGATTTCCGGCGGGAGCCCCCATGAGCTGCCTTGGGGGCTGTTGATGGCCGCCTCGGTGCTGGTCACCGTCCCGCTGGTGATTCTGGTGCTGATCTTCCAGCGCCGAATCGTTTCCGGTCTCACTGCCGGCGCGTTAAAGGGTTGATGCCCGACAACTACAAGGAACAGCATCGTGATCAAGTTGAAACTGGATAAAGTGAACAAACAATTGGGCGGCGCGCGGATTCTGCGTGACGTCAACCTGGAGATTGCGGCGGGTGAATTCGTAGTGTTCGTTGGCCCTTCGGGCTGCGGAAAATCAACCCTGCTGCGACTGATCGCCGGACTGGATTCGATCTGCGGCGGCGACCTGCTGATCGACGGGCGCCGGGTCAACGACCTGGAACCGCGCGAGCGTGGCGTCGGCATGGTGTTTCAGTCTTATGCGCTTTACCCGCACATGAGCGTCTACGACAACATCAGCTTTGGCCTCAAACTGGCCAAGACCGAAAAGACCAGCCTGCGCGAGCGAGTGCTGAAAACCGCGCAAATCCTGCAATTGGACAAACTGCTGCAACGCAAGCCAAAGGAATTGTCCGGTGGGCAACGTCAGCGTGTGGCCATGGGCAGAGCCATGGCGCGAGAGCCGGACATTTTGTTGTTCGATGAGCCGCTCTCCAACCTGGACGCGTCCTTGCGGGTGCAGATGCGCAACGAAATCGCCCGGCTGCATGATCGACTGGGCTCGACCATGATCTACGTCACCCACGATCAAGTGGAAGCGATGACCCTGGCCGACAAAATTGTCGTGCTCAATGGCGGTCGCGTCGAGCAGGTCGGCTCACCGCGCGAACTCTATGAGCGCCCGGCCAGCCGCTTTGTCGCCGGTTTTCTGGGTTCGCCGAGAATGAACTTCCTGCAGGCGCGCCTGCAGGCGCCAGGCGAAACCAGTCTGGTCGATAGCCTCGTATTGGGTATGACGTCTCTGCCCTTCGACAGTTCGAACCTGGCGGCGGGCACCTCGCTGAGCCTGGGGATTCGCCCGGAGCACGTGTCGCTCAAGCCGGCGCAGGGCGCCGGCATCGTCGTGACCGGAGTCGAATATCTGGGCAGCGAAACCTATGTGCACCTCGAGACAGGTCAGGACGAGCCACTGATCTGTCGTTGTGAGGTCAACGCCGGATGGCAGGCGGGCGATCGGGTCGAGCTGCAGCTGGACATCGACAACCTGCACCTGTTCGACGCCGACGGCACGGCCTTGAGGCGTCACCCACACACCGAAACCGTGCCCGATGGCGTCTCTCTGCGCTCGGTACGAGTACACGCCCTATGACCTTGCCTTTGAATACCATGAGCGATCCAATGTCTTCTTCCCTTGACCTGGCGCAGCGTGCGCTGAGTGATGGCCTGTCTCGCGTCATCCACGATTACCGACCCGGTTATCACCTTGCCCCCCCGGCAGGCTGGATGAATGACCCTAACGGGGTGGTGTACTTTCGCGGCGAATATCACGTTTTCTATCAACACCACCCCTTCGAAGCGAAGTGGGGCCCGATGTATTGGGGGCATGCCAAGAGTGCCGATCTGGTCCATTGGCAGCATCTGCCGATTGCGCTGGCGCCTGGCGACGACTTCGACCGTGACGGCTGTTTTTCCGGTAGCGCGGTGGTGTGTGGGGATACCCTGGCACTGATCTACACCGGGCACACCTGGCTGGGGGATGTGGGCGACGAGCGCTCGATCCGTCAAGTCCAGTGCCTGGCGACCAGTACCGACGGCATCCGGTTCGTCAAGCATGGCGCCGTCATCGAGACCGCGCCGCAAGACACGATCATGCACTTTCGTGACCCCAAGGTATGGAAGGAAGATGACCACTGGTATCTGATTGCAGGGGCACGTCTGGGCGATGTGCCGCTGCTCCCGCTGTACCGCTCCACGGATCTGCATACCTGGGAGTTTCTCGACTATGTGTCCAGCGGCAGTGAGGGCGATGGCTATATGTGGGAGTGCCCGGATCTGTTCCGACTGAACGGACGCGATGTGCTGCTGTACTCCCCCCAGGGCATGCAACCCAAGGGTTACGAACGGCTCAACAAGTACCAGACAGGTTACAGAGTGGGCCGACTCGACAGTGAATGGCATTTCACGGGCGGGCCTTTTATCGAGCTGGATAACGGCCACGATTTCTATGCCGCGCAAACACTGCTGGCCGCCGATGGTCGGCGCCTTGTCTGGGCGTGGCTCGACATGTGGGAAAGCCCGATGCCGAGCCAGGCCCATCACTGGTGCGGCATGCTCGGATTGCCGCGTGAACTTGAACTGCACGCAGACCGCCTTTGCGTGTACCCGGCACGTGAACTCACCGCTCTGCGCAAGGCGTCAATGCCGAGCACACCCTGGTGGGATGAGGCGGGAGCCTGGCGGGTGCCGCAAGTGAAGGGCGATATGCTCGAAATCCATGTGAGTCTGGATTTGCTCGACTACGTCGACGGGCATCTGGGAATCGCCTTGCGCTGCAGCGACGATGGCCATGAAGAAACCCTGCTCTACTACGATGCGTCGCTGCAGCGCCTGGTACTTGATCGCAGCCGCTCGGGTGCGCAAGTCGCAGGTCAGCGCAGCGTGCCGATAGCCCCGACACTGGAGCGACTGGAACTGCGTGTATTTCTTGATCGCTCATCCATCGAGGTGTTCGACGAAAACGGATGCTTCAGCCTCAGCAGTCGCCTCTATCCCCGTCCCGACAGTCTGGGGGTGAAGCTTCTTGCCTGCGGGAGTGGCGGGCGCGTCTCCATTCGCCGGGCATGGTCGCTCGCCTCGGGATGGCTGTGAGTTGCGCATTCGAGTCGCGAAAAGCCCGGACCCTGTGTCATGATTCTTCGTCAACCTGACCGGCCTCACCTCGCATGACTTCAGTGAAAGATGTTGCACAGCTGGCCGGCGTGTCCCTGATGACGGTTTCTCGAGCGCTCAACAATCCGGAAAAACTGAGCGCCGAAACCCTTCAGCGGGTGCGTCGCGCCATTGACGAACTGCAATTCGTACCGAGCCTGTCGGCGCGCAGGATGCGAGGCGACAACCTCCAGTCGCGAACCATCGGTGTGTTCGCGCTAGACACCGCGACCACACCGTTCGCGGTCGAGTTGCTGCTGTCCATCGAACAGACCGCGCAGCAAGCCGGCTGGAATGTATTTATCCTCAACCTGTTGAGCAATCCGCCCACCGACCAGAACATCGACTTGATGTTGTCGCACCGTCCCGACGGGTTGATCTTCAGCGCCATGGGGTTGCGCCAGGTGTGCATTCCCGAGCGTTTGAAGAGCAAACCCCTGGTACTCGCCAATTGCCTGGCCGATGACAGTCACCTGGTCAGTTATGTGCCAGACGACGAGATGGGGCAGTATCGAGCCGTCCATCACGCGTTGAGCCAAGGCTATCGGCGCCCTCTGTGTATCAATCTGCCAAAACAGAGTCTGGCCTGGGGGCTGCGACAACAAGGCCTGCAACGTGCCTGCCAGGCATTCGGGCTGACGCCTGACGCACTCCTGCAATATGACCTTTCCGATCATGACGCCTATGGTGAAACCGCAGCCATCCTCGACCGGCACATCATCGAAGGTCGTCCCCAATTCGACATGCTGATCTGTGGCAACGACCGCATTGCTTTTTGTGCCTATCAGCTGCTGTTGGGCCGAGGCCTGAAAATTCCCGACGATGTCGCGGTGCTTGGCTACGACAACATGATCGGTATCGCCAAACTGTTCATCCCGCCACTGACCACGGTGCAACTGCCGTACTACGAGATCGGTCGCCAGGCTGCCCGGCATCTGATCGAGGCCTTGGAGGTATCGGGAGCCCAGCCCGTTGATTGCCCATTGGTGGTCAGGGCCTCGCTATGAAGGATTGACGACCACGCGCACGCCCTTTTCTCAGATCCAGCGCGGGTCGATCTCCCCGGTCCAGGCCAGCAGCGCCGCCAACAGAAAGAAACTGCCGCACACCGATTCGACCTTCTGCTCCACCGTTGCCGTGGTGCGATAGCAATGGCCGATAAATCGCCCATCCTCGAAGTCGGCGCTGCGCACGATCGCTGCCAGTAACTGGCCGGCCTGTTGCCTTGGCAACGCCGACTCGACGGCCCCCACCGCCTGCCCTTGCAGGGCCAATGCCGCCATCGCCGCGGCACAAGGGTCGCTCGGTCCCTGGGGCTGATCCAGGCGATTGGCCGGGACGGACAAGCCCCGGCTGTGCAGCCAGTACTGGCTTGCCCTTTCGGCATCGCTGCTGAACGGCGCACCGTACAAGCGGGCGCCCGTACCCAGGCCGAGCATGGCCCAGGCCTGCCCCCGGGACCAATTGCCCGGGGCGTCACCGACCTGCCATTGCCCCAGGTCAAAACGCGCATGGCTGCTCCAGGTACCGTCCGCGCCGGCACAGGCACGGAAGGAGGTCTGCAACTGTTGGCGACCCAGCCCCAACAACCGTGGCTCGGCATTCAGGGTAAATAGCTGTAAGGTCGCGGCCAGCGGATCGATGCTCAAACGGCTGTCACCGTGCTCACCGCCGCCCATCTCGCGGCCGAGGGGGATGCAACCCAGCACCGGATCGAAGGCCCGGGCCAGGCGTTGCACCGCCTGCTCCGCCAATTCCTCGGCTTGGGGGTTGGCCAACAGGCGTGCGCCCAACCCGGCGCCGTACCAGAAAATCAGGCTGCGATGATGGGTATCGCTGTCGAGCTTGTCCCGTAGCCGCTCGGCGATGCACAGCGCCTGTTGCAGATCCGCCCGGCGCCCGGTGCAATGGGCTCGCAACCACCACAGACCAGCCCAGAACCCGCCCAGCCAGGAGCCGCTGGCAGACACCTTCCATGCCTCGCTGTCCCCCGTGCGATACAGGGGAAAGCCTTGGCCACAAGCGGCGTCGATCTGCTCCAGTCGCGTGAAGATGGCCTGGATGGCGCGCCGAACTTCAGCGGTCTCAAGGGGCTGATCCGGAACCTCGAAAGCGTTCATTTGACCACCCTCACGGACGGTTCCACAGCGCTGCTTCTCTGGCGCTGCCGAACCCGCGTCAACAACAGGCACAGCAGACAGCCGAGCAGCAACACGCCGACCAGCGCCAGCCAGGCGCTGGCAAAACCCCATGGCCCGTTCTGCACCAGCCCGAACAACGGCGGGCCCAGCGCAAAACCACCAAAGAAACCCACCGACAGCAAACCCGCGGCCGGCGCCGGGCTACCGAAGCCTGGGTCGCGCAAGACCATGCTCATGGCGATGGCATTGGTCGCCACCGCCGTCAGCCCCATGCCCAGAGCACCCGCCCACAAGGCCCAGTGACTGCCCGGCGCGGCCAGGGAGGTCAGCGACAAGGCCAGGCTCGACAGCAACAACAACACCAGCAACAACCAGGACTCATCGGTCATGCGCGCGCCCAAAGGCGTAAGGAAAACCCGCGCAACAATGCCCATGACGCCGAAGCCGGCGATCAGGCCGCCGATCAAGGTCGCCGGCATCCCCTGCCACGCGGCGAACACCCCAAGATAGGTCACGAACGACGAGAGCACGATGCCCACACACAGTTGCACACTCATCAACAGCGCCAGCCGCCCGTTGGGTCGGGCAACGGCTAGGCTCAGCGGTTTACCCTGATGCTCCCGGGGGGCCACTCGCGGCCCCAGAAACGCCAGCAACAAGGCCGGTATCAGCAAACTCGCCAATGCCCCACGCCAGCCAAAACTCACCGCCAGTGTCGGTAGCAGCAAACCGGCAAACAGCGCCGAGACCTGCACCCCGGATTGTTTCAAGCCGACAACCGCCGCCTTGTGCCGGGGTTCGACGCGCTCGGCGATCAGCAGATTCGTCACCGGATTGGCCAGCGCCTGGGCAATCCCGCACGCTGCCAGGGCCAGCACCACACCGACGAAGCCCGGCAGGCTCGCCAGCAATCCATAGGCGCCCACCGTGCTCCAGAACAACACCGCCATGGCCCGTCGAGTGCCCAGCCAGTTGACCAGCGGCCCGGCCCATAACGACAACAGCGCGGCAAAGCCGAAAGCGCTGGTGATCAGCCAGCCCAGCCAATGGGTTGGCACGCCAAGGTCGGCGACGATTGACGGGCCGAGGGTGCCGACGGCGTAGAAGATCAGCATCGGCAAGGCCATCGCCGCGGTCAGTACCCCCCGCAACCACCAGCCATGCGGGGCGTTTTGCTCAGTCATCGGCCCGCTCCCGGTACCCGCGACGGCCAGTCGAAATCCAGCCCCGCATCGTCGCAACTGTCCAGCAGTTGCCGACCCACCGCGCTGATCAGCGCGTCGTCAGTGCCGTCGAGGATATGGGTGGTGCGTGCGGTGCGGTAAATCCCCGACAGTGGCGACCACTCGCTCAGGCCCTCGGCGCCCATGATCTGAATCGCCGAATCCACCGCCTCGCTCAACGCCTGGGACGCCGCGACCTTGGCGATGTTGACCTCGATGCTGTTGGCCACCCCGGCATCGTGTTTACCGGCAGCGTCCTGCAGCAACGCGCGGGCGCTGGCAATGGCCTGATAGACCTTGAATACCCGCTGGCGCACCAGTTGTTTATCCGCCAGCCGCGCCTGCTGGCCACGGGCCGAGTGGATGCGTGCGCACATCAGATCGAAACAGCGTTGGGCCAGGCCCAGCCAGTGCACCGAGCGCAATATCCGCCCCAGCCCCAGGCGTTCCTGCATCAGCGCCAGACCCTGCCCCGATTGCCCCAACACATGACTCGGCGGGACCTGCACCTGATCGAAGGACAACTCGCCCTGACCGGAGAACCGGCCGAGGATCGACAACGGCCGCTCCACCCGAAAGCCCGGCGCATCACTGGGCACCAGCAACATCGACAGCCCGTTTTCCAGAGGGCCGGCGCCGGTGCGGGCAATCACCGTGACCAGGGCCGCGCGCTCGGCGCGGCAGATGAACCATTTGCGCCCGTTCAATACCCAATGACCATCGACGAACTCGGCGTGGCTGTTCAGGGTTGCCGGGATCGAACCGATGCTGTCAGGCTCGGACATGCCATAACTGGAAACCAGCGTCCCCGCGGCCAACGGCGCGAGAAAGCGCTGGCGAATGTCCTCGCTGGCATGCCGGGTGAGCATGTGCAGATCCAGAGTGGCATCGTCGCCGAAAATCGCCGGGGCGTACTCGGAACGCCCCTCCTGTTCGGCCACCGCCAGGTAGTCGCGCAGGCTGGCGATACGCCCGCCGAGGGCCTGAGGGTAAAAACTGCCCCAGAGCCCGGCGGCCCGTGCCTCGGCGCTGAGCTTGGCAAGAAGCCCGGCGGCCTGTCGGGGCTCCGCCGCCAGTTCGGTCTCCAGCGGAATAATGCGCTCGTCGACAAAACGCCGCACCGCCCGGGCCAACTCGGCGTTGTCCCGGGCGGCGGCCAATGGCTGTGCACTCAACATGCGATGCCCGCCCCGCACTCGAGAAACGCCACTTCGGCGGCCAGGGATTTCTTGTCGATCTTGCCTGCCGGGGTTAGCGGAAGCTGCCGGTAGAAGCGCAGGTACTCTGGCAGTTTGTTGACCTCCAGGCCCTGCTCGCGCAGGTAGTCGGTCAGTTCGCTCAGGGAGAAGCGCGGCGCGCCGTCGCGCAGGGTCACGCAGATGCACACCCGCTGGCCGAGGTCCGGGTCCGGCACGGCCACGCAAGCGACGCTGACCACATCCGGGTGGGCGGTGGCCAGGGTTTCGATCTGCACCGGGCTGATATTGGCGCCGCCACGGATGATGATGTCCTTCTTGCGCCCGGCCAGGATCAGGTAGCCGTCGGCGTCGATGTAGCCCAGGTCGCCGGTGTTGACCCAACCTTCGGCATCGCGGTACTGCGCGTCGAGTTCCGGAGCGTTGACGTATTGCATCGGGCTCAGCGGGCCCCGGGCCTTGATTTCGCCGACGCTGCCCTGGGGCAATTCAATGCCCTGCTCATCGCAAATCTTGATCGCGCACACCGCCGGGTTGGGCCGGCCGACGCTGTAAAACACGACGTCCTGGGCATCGTCCAGGGTGTTGTGACAGTTCACCCCGTCCGCCGAACCATAGAGGCTGATAAAGCCGCAACCGAAAGCCTCGATACAGCGGCGCACGGTCACTTCATCAATCAGCGAACCGCCGCAGATCAGCCCCAACAGGCTGGACTTGTCGACCTGTTCCAGGCGGGCGTCGGCGGCGATGCGCTGGAGCATCGTCGGCACCCCGAGTATGTGGGTCGGACGCAGCTGCTCGATGGCCTCGATCGCCGCCCCCACGTCAAACTGCGGCAGCACGGCAATCGAACCGCCGAGCCAGGACAGGCTGCCAAAGGTCGCAGTGGAACCGAAGGACGAGCCCAGCGGTACCAGATACAGCCCGCGGAAGGTCTCGCCTTCGGGGTGGACGCGCTGCAGGAAACGCCCGCGCCCGCCCACCAGGGCGTTGTGCGAATAGGCCACCAGCTTGGGTTCGGATTCGGTGCCGGAAGACACCAGCAAGCGCACCGGCGAGTTGGGGCAAACCTCGGGCAATTGCGCTTGCGTCAACGGCTCGGCCTGGAGCATGTCGTGCAGACTCATCCAGCCGTCCCGGACGCAACCTTCAACGATCAGCACCCGCAGCGACAACAGGCTCGGTCGCAGGGCCTCGATGACCTGGCACAGATCGATGCCGGCGTACTGCGCCGGAACGATCACCGCCCGCGCATCGCAACGGCGCACCAGGGCCTGGATGTCCAGGCTGCCGCGTCCCGGTGGAAACGGCGCGACCACCGCGCCCAGGGCCGCGGCGGCGAGGTCAATGGCGCAGCTGCGCCAACTGTTGGTCAGTTGATAAGCCACCACATCGCCGGCGACGATGCCAGCGGCGCGCAGGCTCGCGGCCATGCGCAGCGCCGCGTCATGCAACTCGCCATAGCTGAGTGTGCCTTCGGGCGAGAGCACCGCCGGTTTCTGCGGAGCGCGCTGCGCGTGCTCGCGGAACAGTTGATAGACCGAACGGTTGGGGTAAGTGCCGTCGCGTTCCCAAACACTGCGAACATCAGCGGGGACCAGATCAATAATGCCTGCGCTATTCATCGAAAACTCCAGTGAGCGTTGACCGAGGTATAGGTATTCACGCTTAAACACGTCTTCAATCGCCTGTCTTCAGCCAGCTGCGACAGGTCTTCTACGGCCACGGCGGCCGGTATCGCGGCGTCGCCCAGCACCTGTTGCCAGGTAGCGGCGGACTGCGACGCCAAGGCGCTGTGAATCAGCCCGTCACGCCCCTCGGGGTCGCTGTGCAGATCGCAGGCGAGGATAATTTCCAGTTGCTGAAGCTGGGCCGGGGTCTGGCAGTCGATGGCCAGCAGCCCGGTCTGGGTCGGGTACACGCCCTTGAGCAGACTGATTTCGGCGGTGCCTGTCCCTTGAAGTTGTTGCGCGCACAACAGGTTGGCGGCGCCGAGCAGCGAGCTGTCGACCCGTACCGCCTGCCCGCTGAGCGCGCGATGCAGCAACGCAGCGCTGACCCCTTGGGCCGCGACCACCCCGCCCAGCACATCCAGCACGGTGAACAGCGAACCGCCCGGCGTCGCCGAGGTCAGGCCGATCTGTTCGCCAACGCCGGACCAGGCCTGGACCACGAAGTCAGTGCCCGGCAACGATTCGCCCGGCCGGTCATGGCCCCAGCCGCCGGCATAGGCGTACACCAGCCCCGGATTGACCCGCATCAGATCGGCACGATCCAGGGCCAGTTCGGCGGCCTTGCCCGGCGCCCAGTTGTGCAGGAACACATCAGCCTCCCTGACCCGCTCGTACAACTCTTCACGGCCGGCAGCGGATTTGATGTCCAGCTCACGGACCTGTTTGTGCCGATTGAGGGCGTCAAAGCGCACCGACACCCCATCGACGCAAGGCGGCATACCGCGCAACGGATCGCCACCGGGTAACTCGATGCGGATCACCTCGGCCCCCAGCAGCGCCAACAGGTGCCCGGCCAGCGGGCCCTGGATCCGCCGGCACGACTCGATCACCGTCAGGCCGCTCAAGGGCAGTATTTGCCCATCCAGGTCAGGCATTGCTTTGCCGCCCGCGCTGACAGCGTCGAAGGCCCAGGGGCCCTGCTCTAACTGACCCGGCAGATCGCGGTCAGCCCGACGCTCGGCGAGGCTGCGCATCGGGCACAGCGCAACACCGCTCAAGTCGCACAGGGCGCTGATCCGTGCCATGGACAAGCGCGCCAAGGCCTGACGAAACATCGCCGGCATCGGCGCAACAGCCTTGGCATAGCGCAGCAGAAAGGCCTTCCAGCCCTGCCCGGCCTGCTCGCCGTCGATGCCCACCTCCGCCCAAAAGCGCCGCCACGGTTCAGCGTCCAGGGTTTCCAGTTCGAAGTGCACGCCATCGGCCGAGACAAACGGCGGACGATTCTTCGCGCACGTGGCACCCGGCAACAGGCGTTCGGCTTCGGCACCCGCGGTCGCACCCGCCAGGTACTGGGCAATGCCCAGCACCCCGGCCGCGGCCATGGAGGTGGTCACAGTGCTGAAGTCGCCACCGCGCAACTGCCCAAGCGCTGCGGCAAACGCACCTTGCAGGGCCAGGCTGGCGCTCAGGGTCGAGACATAATCCACCCCCAACCCCTGGGCCTTGCCGCTGGCCCGGCCATGCACCGACATCAGCCCGCAGGCCGCCTGCACGGTGTGTTCGGTGATACCTGCGCAACTGCCGTCGGGCCAGCCATGAATCAGCCCGGTGAGCGGTTGCAGATCGGGGTGATGCAGGGTGAAGCTCAACCCTCCGTGTGCCGGATCGTCGGTTGTGGTCTGTGGGTTCAGGCCCAGCGTCGTCGCCTGGTAGCGCAGTGACGCGGTCAGCGGGGCGAACCCGGCAGGTGAAGAGGCAAAGGAGCCGCTGAGGCTACATCCATGTAAAAGACGGGACATAAAACATTCGCCAGAGTGGTTGCATAACCCTGCGCGGACGGCCTCGGGTGAGGTACGCCGCGCAGGCCCGGAACGATCAGTCAGCAATCAACCACCAGCAACCGCGGGCAGGATGGTGATGGCATCACCGGCCTTGAGGGGGGTGGCCAGATTGTCGGCAAAACGGATGTCGTCATCGTTCACGTAGATGTTCACGAAACGATGCACCTGACCGTCGCCAATCAGCCGTTCCTTAACGCCGGGGTACTCCCGTTCCATCTGTTCGATCACTTCAAGCACCGTACTTCCCTGAACTTCGATGCGCTTCTGGTCTTGAGTAAAAGAGCGCAACAAAGTTGGCACCATGACGGAAATCGACATGCAGAACTCCCTGAGCCTGAATAAGGCTGTTTTTATTAATTAATTGATCTTGTTTAACGCCGTGCCGACATCCAGTTTCAGCGCACGACATGAATACTTTCTTCGGTAACTTTACGATTAACGATTCGAAAGCTGCGCACCGCCACATCAATATCCGGCAGGGTTGAAATAATCACGTAGTGCACCGAAGCGTCACCGGCGTACTGCACATCTTCAGCGCTGGGATAGGCCGCGCTGGCGGTATGGGAGTGATAGATCACCCGGCACTCCTCGTCCCGCTCATCCAGTTCACGCCAGACCGACAATTGCTGTTTCGGTGCAAAGCTGAAAAAGGTCGGCGAGCGCGCCGCGTTGTCCATGGCGATCAGCCGCTCGGCGGTTCTGGCGCCAGCGGGCGCGGCGATGATGCCGCAGGTTTCCAGCGGATGATCCCGTCGCGCCTGCTCCAGCATGGCCTCCAGCAGGCCGGCACGAATACTCAACATGTTCGCCCCGCCTGCGCTCAATAACTCGGCAACGTCGGCTCGACGTCCCGCACCCAGGCCAGTACGCCGCCCTCGAGGTTGCGCACATTGCTGAAGCCCAATTGCTGCAATTCCAGCAACACGGCCTTGGAGCGCGCCCCGGATTTGCAGTGCAGGACCAGGTTGGCGTGCTTGCCGAAACGGGTCTCGATCAGCGCGGCGGTATTCGGTCCCTTGGGGATGTGCTGGGCACCCTGGATACGTACGATGTCCCACTCGGTACGCTCGCGCACATCGATCAGCAGCACATCCTGGCCACGTTCGCGCAAGGCTTGCAGCTCCCGGGCACTGATGGACGGAATGTCCGAAGGCTGCATGCCCTTGGGCGCGGTCAGGCCGCAGAACGCCTGATAATCGCTCAGGGCGATAATCGGTTGGCGCCCGGGTGAACGGCGCAGCGGCATCTGCCGGTAGGACATTTCCAGGGCGTCATAAACCATCAGGCGCCCCAGCAGGCTTTCGCCGATGCCGGTGATGAGTTTGACCGCCTCGGTGGCCATGATCGCGCCGATGGAGGCGCAGAGAATGCCCAGAACCCCGCCTTCCGAGCAGGATGGCGCCAGTTCAGGGGGGGGCGGCTCCGGGTACAGGTCGCGGTAATTGAGACCGACGCCGCCGGGGGCGTTTTCCCAGAACACCGAGGCCTGGCCCTCGAAGCGGAAGATCGAACCCCAGACATAGGGCTTGTTGGCCAGCACGCACGCATCGTTGACCAGGTAGCGGGTGGCGAAGTTGTCGGTGCCGTCGAGGATCAGGTCGTACTGGCTGAACAACTGCACTGCTGTTTCCGGTTCCAGGCGCTGGTCGTAGAGGTTGACCTGCACATGGGGGTTCAGGTCCTTGATCGCCGCGGCGGCGCTTTCAACTTTCAATTGGCCGACGGTGGCCACCCGGTGAATGACCTGGCGTTGCAGATTGGACTCGTCCACCCGGTCGAAATCGATGATACCCAGAGTGCCGATGCCGGCCGCCGCCAGATACAACAAGGCCGGTGAACCCAGGCCGCCCGCACCGATGACCAGCACTTTGCTGCTCTTCAAGCGACGCTGGCCTTCAAGGCCGACATCGGGAATTAACAAGTGCCGACTGTAGCGGGTTATTTCTTCATTACTTAGGCTTGCAACGGGTTCTACAAGAGCAGGAAGTTTCATGGTGAATCTCTGTTACTGAATGCAACCGATTCTCAGGCAGCAACTTCAATTAATCAATTCAACGGCCCCGGATTTTCATATTCAGAAGCCACGTTTTTGTATGCATTTAAACAATCGTCGGTAACTTATGACGAATAGATGAAAGCCCTCTTTCGAGGGCTTTCATGGGCGGTCAATTGACTCAGGCGAGGAAGGTCGACATGTCCTTGCACACAGCGCTGAACGCCTCGACAAAATGCCGCGCCTCAGCGTCGCTGAGCACCAGCGGCGGCTGGATGCGCATCACTCGGTTGTTGTTGGCGGTGACGAACGTCAGCACCCCATGCTCCCTCGACAATTTGCTGACGAAGCGCAGCACGAACATCTCCTCGAAGTTTTTCTCCACCTCGCTGATGGCCTCCTCGATGTGCCGCTTGGCCTTGCCCGACAGCATGCGATAAGTGCCCGCCGCATTCCCCGGAATACGGCTGGCGAACTCACGCACGAACGCCTCGACCCCTCCGTGGAAGCTGTACTCGAACTCGATGGCGATCATCAGCCCGATGCCTCGCACCTCGCGGATGAACGGGTAACCGCTGACCGCCTCGCGCAGCGCCTCCTTGAGTTGCCCGCCGACCCGCGCGGCGTTGCCGGCCAGGTCTTCATCGGCGATCACGTCCAGGGTCGCCAGGGCCGAGGCCGAGGCGAAGTTGCCGCCGCCGAAGGTCGAGGTATGCAAGGCAAAGGTATCGATGCTGCCGTAGGCGCGATCCCACAGCGCCGCGCTGGACAGGGTCGCGCCGATGGGCACGGCGCCGCCGGAGAGGGACTTGGACAGCACCAGGATATCCGGCACCACCGCCTCCCACTCGCAGGCGAAGAGTTTGCCGGTACGCCCGAGGCCGGTCTGGATCTCGTCGAGAATCAACAGGCAGTCATGGGCGCTGCACAGCTCCCGGACCTGTTTCAGGTAGCCCGCCGGCGGCAATATCACCCCGCCCTCACCCTGGATCGGTTCCAGGATAAAGGCGCCGATATCGCCCAGGCTCAAGGCCGCCTCCAACGCGGCCAGGTCGCCGAAGGGGATCGAATCGCAGCGCGACAACAGCGGCTTGAACGGGTCGCGGTGTTTGTCGCGGCCGGTCACCGACAGCGCGCCCAGGGTCTTGCCGTGATAGCCGTTGTCGCAATACAGCACCCGTGGGCGGCGCATGGCGGCCATGGCCAGTTTCAACGCGGCCTCGATCGCCTCGGTGCCGGAGTTGCTGAAGAACACCCGCTCCAGGTTGCCTGGCGCCAGCTCGCTGAGACGCTGCGCCAGCAGGCTGGTTTGCAGCGGCACCGAGACGTACTGGACAAAGGTCGGGTGCTGCTGTTGCAAGTACGCCTGCAACGCCTGGTTGACCCGCGGGTGGTTGTGCCCGGTATTCAGGCAGCCATAACCGGCGACGAAATCCAGGTAGCGACCACCGTCCAGATCGGTCAGCCAGCAACCGCTGCCGTGGGTGAACACTCGCTCGATATGGTTGAACTGATAGAACTCGCGCAACACCGGATTGATGTGCTCGCCAAAACAACGCAAGGCTTCGGCGCGCAACGCGGCCGGCTGGTCGGCGGTCGGGGTTGCCGTGGGCCGTCGATGGAAACGGCGCAAGGCCTGGAAATCTTCTTCGCGCAGACGCTCGCCATAGGAAGCCATGGGCGATGGAGAGAAACCATGCAACTCGGCGATCCGGCCGATCTCCAGCACCCGCTCCTCGGGCAGTTCGCGGCCGATGGAAAACGCCTCGGCACGCCCCTCCAGGGCCAGCACCAGGGTTTCCGCCAGGCAGCCGTTGAGGAATTTCTTCGGTGCCAGCCCCAGGGTCTCGGTGCCGAAGCGCAGGGCCTCACTGGCCGACACCAGGCCACCGTCGATGATCAGGATGTCTTTGCGATCATGCTGGAACGGCAGCACATCGCGCGGCAACGCGGCGTCCACCACCACCGAACCCGGTGCCAGCCGATAGGGATCGATCACCCCACCACTGGATGTCGCGGCGACGTAGAAGCGCACCTCGTCGTAACAGCTGTCGATGTCCGCCGTCATGCGTACCTGGCCGTGCATTTGCGCCGGCAGATACGCCAGGCTTTCGCGGCCCTGTTCGGCGCTGCCACGGTGTACCAGACGCAGGCGGCAACCGTCCCGGGCCAGCAGTTTGGCGATGACCAGGGCAATCGAGCCGGGGTAACCGACCACGGCCACTTCGCTGTCCGCCGGCGACACTTCCAGGCGGGCCATGGCTTCCAGCACATTCTTGTAGGCGGCGTAGGCCGTGAGCGAGTTGCCGGTGGTCACCGGCACGCCGCTACGGTCCAGGGTCTGCAAACCGCGATTGCCGACGATGGCGGTAAACCCGCCCAGGCCAACCAATTGCGCGCCCTGCTCTTTCAGGCTTTGCACGCCTTCGAGTACGCGTCCGGCAATGGTTCGCGGTTGGCTGAGCATTTGCTCGGCGGTCAGCGGCAGGTAATGCAGGATGCCTTCGCAGGTCGCGCCGCTGGCACTGACGATGCGCCCGAAGTCAGCGAACGGCACCAGGTTGCGCGGCTGCCAGAGTCGGGCCTGATAACCACGGTCCTGTTCGGCGAGGGTGCGGTCCAACAGGTCGATGATCTTCACCTGACGTTGCAGGGCGATGGAGGTTGGGTGGGCGATAAAACCGAATTTCATGGGGGGCTGTCCTGAGTGCAGGTTCATTGACGGTTCCAGGCGGTTTCGGAGACGAGGCTCAAGCCGTCGCCTTCCGAGTTATGGGCCAACAACACGTCGAAAATATTCAATTGTCCGGGGCGCGTCAGGGCACTGCGCAGGCGTGCTTCATCGAAGCTCACCAGGCGTTCGCGGTGCAGGCTGATCGGCCCGACGCGCTCCAGCGGTGCCGCCAACGGTGCGGCACTGGTCACCGAAACCTGCTGTGCGCCATTGTGGGCGTAGCGTTTGTCAAGGTAGGTCTGGATCAGCGACAACAGGCCGTTGGTGAGGTAGAACAGGGTCACATTGCGCTTCGCCGCCTCGGGGTCCTCGGCCAGCCCCTGGGCCAGCCGTGCCTCGATATCCGGCACCAGCGCCCGGGCGCCGTCGCCGATAAAAGCCAGGACATTGCCGGTGCCGGTGATGGCGATATAGGGCAAGGCCATCAGCGCATCGCCCATCAGGGCGCGCCCGTACCAGCCGGAAAAACCCGGATCGGTGCGCGGCACATTGCGCATCGCCGAGATGCCACAGCGGCCGACGTCATAGACGCCAACATAGCGATAGTCCTGCTGCTCGATCAGTTCGCGCACCAGGTTGCCCAAGCGGTGGAAGAAGTAATTGGAGGTCATCGGCAGGGTTTCGATGTGGTCCGCCGCCACGCTCTCGCTGGTGGCCGACAGCACGTCAAGCTTGGCGCGACGCAAGGCGAGGATCTGTGGCTCGACCTGCAACCCCCTCTCGATGTGATCGAGGAACACATCCAGCGGCACATCCAGCGCCAGGTCGGTAAACGGCGAAAGGTGCCGTGGCTCATGGTTGACCTGCACCACCCGCAACTGACGCTTGAGCTTGCCTTCTGAGAACGGCGTGGCGGCCTGATCGACCTTGCCCTTCAGGAAGAACACGCAATGGCTTTGCGGCCCGTTCAACTCGTGGTCGGTGTGCACAAACTGATAGACCCGTCGGCTGAAGCCATACAACGACAACGGCCCCAGATAGTGCGGTACCCGTCGTCCCTCGTGGTAAGGGCCGACACTGCCGGGCTGGGTGATGCTGTCGGCCAGACCGATGGCGCCGCGTTCAGCCAGGGCGTGCACCCGTTGCCGCTGCTGATCGCTGAGCTTGCCGCACTGCCAGAGCAGGTGCAGCGGCTGGTGGTTGATCAGGTCCAGGGCCTGATCCAGCGCCTCGATCTGGGTGCTGCTGAGCTGGGTTGCCGGGGTCGCTGGCGGCTCGGGCAGGCGCACATCCAGCGGCACCAGAGGCCGGGATTCCAGCACCCCTTGAGTGGCCAGGATGAACACCGGTTCGGCCCGTTCGGCAAGCATGGCGAAGGCCTGCTCCAGGCAGGCACCGATCTCCTCGACCTTGCGGATGAACACCTGGCGCAGGCCCTTGGCCTCGATCACCCGGCGCCCATCGTTGTCACCGTCATGGGTGCCCTGGAAGGCGTACCAGACGCTTTCCGGGCTGTCGGCGCAGATGATCAGCCCCGGCGCACCAAGACGTTTGAGGTTGGCCAGGGTGCCACGGAATTCATCGATCATGCCCGAGGTCACGGTGATCACGTAGGCCCGGCCAAACAGCTGCCAGCCAGCCATGGCGCTTACCGCCAGGCTGTGTTCGTTGCAACCACTGAGGCAACGCACGCCCGTGCCGGCGACGTTTTGTTGCATGGACTGAATCATCCCGGCCACCATGGAACCGGTGTAGGAATGAAAGTCCCAACGCTCCTGCCAGCGACTGCGCATAAAGCGCGTCACTTCCGTGGCCAGGCTCACCGACAGCAGTGGACCGCTGATGGAGCGCGCCAGCAGACGGTTGAAGTAGGCATGTTCCAGGTGATCCAGGACGATCCGCAACAAGTCCGCACGCCGCGCCGCGCGATCCTCCCCCGCTACCCGCAGATGGCGATTGCCACCGATGCGGTTCATCCATTCCGGCAAGGCCGACAAGGCGCAATACAGCAGCGCCGAATGAGGCGACAGGCGCGGGTTGGGCGCGGCGGCGATCAGCTCGTCGAAAGGGTCTTCGACGCCGGCCTGGGCTTGCTCGCTCAGGTCGAGAATGAACAGCTCGCTCGACAGTCGCGGGTCGAGGTGACGCAACCGCGATTGCGCCGCCTCGACCGATTCGAAGGTCATCAACCACAGATCGGGCAGCGCAGCGGCATTTGCCGGGCCACCCTGCAGATAGCTCCTGGCCTGGACCATCAGGGCTTCCAGCACCGCCTCGCTGCGGGGCCGCGGCCCCAGGGCCCGGTGCATCTCTTCGCAGCCTCCGATCGTCAGTGGCCAGTCAGCGGCAGTGGCAGGCGGCTGCAAGCCGGCCTGCAACTGCTCGATGACAAAGGTCACATCCTCGATCAGAGGCTCGGCCTGGGTAACCAGACAGATACCTAAGGTTGCCTTCATTAACTCATCCTTACTCAAGTCAGACTTACGATTGAATGGCTCGTGGCTGAGGCCCATGGGCCTCTGCTCGAACCGGACGGGGCGCCAACCGCCTTGTTGGCGCCTCCTTGTAAAGGCCGGCCGTGGCCGCCGCGATCGAACGCCGGGCCACCAGGGCCAGCGCACAGACCACGGACATCGCCAAGGACAGACCGGCCAGCATCCCCACATGACCGCCGTGGTCGAGTAGCACCCCGGCGGCAATCGGCACCAGCAGGCGCGTCAGCACGAACAGGCTGGCTTGCAGCCCGTAGTCGGCGGCTTGCCGATGCTCGCGGGAGAAAAACATCATCAGGGCGAAGACCAGCGTCGACACCGCGCCCATGGCCGTGGCCAGCACAAAAGCCGCCGCCACCAGCCAGATCATCCCGGCCTGCAACCCCACCGCCGCTGTCAGCGCCAGCAGAGCGAACAAGGACCAGACCATGAACAGCGGAATCGCCCGCCCCGGCCCCAGGCGCCGAATCAGGCGACCACCCAGCAAGCTGGCCAGGGCCCCCACCACGCCGCCACCAACGCCGGCAATCAAGGCCACTTGCTGCGCGGCCATGCCCTGGTCCAGCAGCAAGGGTTTGAGGTACAGCCAGGCGGCGCCGACAAAGGGAAAGCTGCTCAGCAGTACCCAGGTCCACAGGCGCGCACCGGGTTGGCGGAAATAGCCCGACCAGTCGGCCAGAGAGGGCCTGATCGGCGCTGCATTCTCGACGCTGCCTTCGCGCAACCAGGCCAGGGGCAGCAACGCCAGCAACAGGCCGGCAGCCATCAACAGAAATGGCGCCTGCCAACCCCAGCGGTTGTGCACCAGCAACATCACTCCGGCACCGACAATGGCGCCGAGAAACAGCGCCGCCGAGCGGACACCGCCGGCACGAATCCGCTGGGACTCGGGCAGCAACTTGATCGCCAGGGCATTGACCGGGATGTCCGCCCAGGTCGCCAGCACCCCGGCGGCGAACGCGAGGCCAAACAGGTACCCACGATGGGCCGTGATCGCCTGCTGGCTGACCACTACCAGCAACAGCGCCAGCAACAGGCACAGCACCAGCGCCCAGATTCGGTAATGCCCGCGTTCGCAGCGATAGCGCTGCACGGGCAAGGCCAGCAGAAACTTGAACACCGCCGGCAAACCGGCCAGCTGGAACAGGCCGATATCGGTGCCGGACCAGCCGTGCTCGCGCATCACCAGCGGCAACCCGAGCAGCAGATAAATGCTCGGCACCGCCAGCACGAAACTCAGCCAGCCAAAGAGCAGTTGCAGACGCCAGGCGCCGGCGTCGCTCTGGCGGTTCATGAGGTACTCCGACGCGCCACCAGCACCGACACCGGGGTCATGGCGAAAGCCACTTCGGGGTAACTGTCGATATTGACGAAACCGGCCTGTTGCAAGGCTTCGCTCATGCCGCCGGCGTAGGTCACCGGGCGTCCGAGCATCTGCATCGACAGGTAATAAGGCATGACCCGCCGCGCTTGCTCCGGGTCTGTGGGGATTTCCGCATGGGCGCTGACCAGTACCCCGCCAGGGCGCAGCGCCGCATGGATCTTGGCCAGGGTGGCGGCCATGTCAGGGACGAAATGCAGCACCGAGGAACACCAGATCAGGTCGTAGCCTTCACCGATCGGATCGCTCGCCAGATCGCCACCACGTACATCCAGACGCGCCTCCAGACCGGCCCGACGAATGTTATCCGCAGCCACGGTCACGGTCTGGGCGAAATCGAACACCTCGCCGGTGAGCGTCGGATTGTCCCGGGCCAGGGCAATGGCCACCAGCCCCGGGCCACCGCCCAGGTCGAGCATGCGTCGTGCAGCGGAGAACTCCGGCACCTGGGCCATCAGGCGCAACGCCATATCCACGGTGACCGCCCGTTGCTCCTGGGCGATTTGCAAGCGCGCCGCCGTGGTCCAGTTGTCGATGGTGGTCGCTACATTCGGCGCCTGGCCGCCGGGCTGGCCGGTGCGCACCTGATCGCCAAGCTGGCTGCCGAAATGCCGCAAGCCGCGCAGGCGAAAGGCCCAGGCGTCACCGCAATAATCCGGCGCCTCGACCCGCAGGTAATCGCTGGCCACTGCGGTATTGCGGTAATGGGGCGGCTGGCGATCGTCGCGCGCCAGCAATTCCATGCTCCACAGCGCCTCCAGCCAGTAACCGGTATTGGCTGGGTCGAGCTGTAATTGCCGGGCAACCGCCAGGGCCGTGGCCGGCACTTGCAGCAGGTTGAACAGCTTCCAGTCCAGGGCAATGCGCAGGGCATCGGCGCGTACCGCCGCCAGGGTCAGGTCCCAGTAAGGTTGCAGGGGATGGGGGGATGCCAGGTTGATTCCGTTCATAGTTCGCAGCTCACTATTTTCATCGTTCACAGTTCGTAGCTGACCCGCAGGCCGATCTCCCGTGGCGGGCTGTAGACCCGGGCTGTGCCATTCAGATAGCCGACGGCGTCGTAGCGCTTGTCTGCGGCGTTTTTCACGTAAGCGGATATACCGTAGTGGCTGAAGTCGTAACCGGCATTCAGGTCGATCAGACCGTAGCCGCCACGGCTGTACTGGTTGGCCGAATCCAGGTAGGTCTTGCCGATGGCACTGATACCGCCCTGGGCGTACCAGCCAGT
The DNA here is from genome assembly GCF_024749285.1 of Pseudomonas sp. B21-015. NCBI lineage: Bacteria > Pseudomonadati > Pseudomonadota > Gammaproteobacteria > Pseudomonadales > Pseudomonadaceae > Pseudomonas > Pseudomonas sp. B21-015. The sequence continues at coordinate 2,917,795 of NZ_CP087196.1, read as the reverse complement.
GGGAGCGTCATAGCGCAGGCTGAGGTGGCCGGTGAGGTCCGGCGCGTAGGGGTTGCGGTTGCCCTGGTAGTCGTTGCTGCCTTCCTTGAAGCGTTCGAAACGGGTGCGATTGAGGCCCACGGCGCTGATCACCCGCCAGTTGTCGGCGAACAGGTATTCAGCTTCCAGGTCGAGCCCCGTCGAGCGCGCCGAGGCGGCGTTGGTGATGTACACCACTCCCGGCTGGAAGATCTGCTGCACCTGCATGTCACGTACGTCCATCCAGTACAGCGCCGCCGAGTAGCGCAGGCGTTTGTCGTCGAGCCAGCCCTTGGCCCCGACCTCGTAGGTTTTGACTTTTTCCGGGTCGTAACCGGGGTAATTGGCGGCACTGGAGAAGGCATTGAAACCGCCGGCGCGAAAACCTTCGGCGTAACTGCCATACACAAAGGCGTCGGGCTGCCATTCGTATTGCAGCGCCGCCTTGGGGGTGAAGCGTTGCCATTGGTCGCTCTGGCGGCTGCCGACCGCCGGGTCGATATGCACTTTGTCCTGCTCGGCCCGCGCACCGAGCGTCAGCGTCCAGCGCTCGGTCAGGGGCATCACCCATTGGCCGAACAGCGCGGTGGTGTTGCCGCCCAATTGCACGTCGGTGCGGGTCAGGCTCAGGGGCAGCTTCAGCTCATAGGACAGGTCATGATCGTCGCGGTCGGCATAGGCACCGAGCAGCCACTGGTTGTCGCGCCACTGGCCTTCCAGACGAAACTCCTGGGACAGGGTGTTCATGTGGTAATCGCGACCCAGATGGAACAGGTCCGCCGGCATGAAATCCGCGTCCTGCCGGACCCGGTCGTAGAAGTCATTGCGTGCGGTGATCGAGTGCAGCTTCAGTCCCGAATCGAACTCATGCAGCACATCCAGAGACAAGCTACGGCCGCTGGAATGGTTCCAGCTTGAAGTACCGGAGCGCACCTCGCGCCGTGAGGCATTCACCGCGCCCCACTGCGAACCGCCGTCGCGATAATCCTGACGGCTATAGCGCAGGTTGACGTCCGTCGCCAAACCCGGAGTCCAGCGCAGGACCGTCCGCGCGCTGTGCCGTTCGCGGTCATCGGCCTGGCCCCCGCGATAGGTATTGTCGATAAAACCGTCCTGTTCCAGCCATTGCCCGGACACCCCGGCATACAGGGTGTCCGGCACCAGGGCGGTGCTGGCATCGGTGCTCAGGGTGCGCTGGTCGCGGCTGCCACCACCGGCTTCAATCCGTGCGTAAGGCTCGGCATCGGGCTGGCGGGTATGGATGCTCAGGACCCCGGCTTCGGCGTTGCGGCCGTAGAGGGTCGACTGTGGCCCACGGAGGATCTCGATGCGTTCCACCCCCAGCAGGTTGTGGTCGAAACCCTGCCCCATCAGGGTCGGCACGCCATCCACCAGCATCAGCATCGAAGACGAAAACGCCGTGGAGCTGGAAGTCAGGCCGCGCACCACCGGCAGGTTGGTGCCAGACTGGCCAAAGGGTTGAAAGGTGAACCCGGGGGTGACTCGGGCCAGGCGCTCCAGATCATCGATGGCGCCCTTGCGCAGGTCTTCGCCGTTGAGCACCGATAGGCTGGCCGGGACTTTCTCCTGTTCCTGCTCGATCTTGTTCGCCGTGACGATGACCGACGGCAGCTCTGTCTGCGCAATGACAGTCGTCACGCCACCCACCCAGCAGCCAACAAACAGCGTATAACCGCTGGCTTTCAACACATGCATGCTCATTGCTTTCCCCATCAATGAATCAGCGCACTGCCTTCCCCGGAGATGGCAGTAGACTTGTAAACATGATATTCATTAATGCGAATGCTTATCATATGTATACATATGGATTCTGGATTAATCCATATGCGAGCCGTAGCCCAATCAAGGAGGACAATAAAAGTGGCGGTCTTACAGAGGATTTCTCAGTCGTATCGAGTCGCGTCAACGCACTCGCGGCTGGTCAGCAACAACACCGGCGGCTGGATGCGCCAGCAATTACCAGAGGAGTTGGGCGAGTGCTATTCCGAACGCTTGTGTCTGGATGACGACCTGATGGTGGTGCGCTCGCGCTACCGGCCCACGCGCAACCTGATCGAGGAAACCGTCAGCCCACACAATCGTCATATGCTGGTGATCACCTTCGGCATGCAGGGTGACTCCGGGTACAAGGGCGTCGACGGTTCGGCGGTGTCGTTTCGCGCCGGCTACACCACCATCACCTCGTTCCAGATGAGCCTCGGCGAGCGCTGTTACGAAGCCGGGGCAACGGTATCCCAACTGCGGTTGCTGATCGGCGAAAACATGCTCAACAAGTACATTGGCGAGCAGCGCACCCGCCAGTTGCTGGGCAACGGTAACGTCCGCCAACTGGCGTTCCAGAAGACCTCGGCGGCCAGCGCCAGCCACGCCACCGCCCTGACCCGCTACCTCAACCAAGGGGTGAGCGGCACCCTGGACATGCACATTCACACCCTGAGCCTGCTCTCCGAACAACTGAAACTGCTGAGCCCTGCCACCAGTTCCGACAGCCTGCAGTTCAGCGCGGTGGACATCGAGAAACTCGATCGCGCCCGGGACATCATGATCGAGCGGATGGACCAGCCGTTGACCATCCCCTACCTGTGCGCCGCGGTGGGGCTCAATGAGTTCAAACTCAAGGAAGGCCTGCATTACCGCTTCAATTCCACACCGCACCGCATGCTTCACGAGATCCGCATGCGCAAGGCATACACCCTGCTCGAAAGCGGTTGCCAGGTGGCCCAGGCGGCCTATCAGGTGGGCTACAAGTTCCCCAACAATTTCAGCGCAGCCTTTACCCGGTTTTTCGGCAAGCCACCCAAATCGGTATTCGGCAAGCGCCGCTGAGCAATCAGAGGCGCAGGTCCCGGACTTTGAAGCACGCTTCAAGTAGGGTGACGCGGCAGGTCACGAGGGTGCGCAGACTCGAAAAGATGCTTTCACTTGACGAGTCGCGTTTCCTTGGAAGGCCTGTAGCCGAAATACGAGCTGTAGCATTTGCTGAAATGACTGGGCGAAACAAAACCACAGGCAACCAGCACATCGACCTGAGATAGCTCTGTGTGCTGAAGGAGTCGACGCGCCTCGGTAATCCGCAATTCCATGTAGTAGCGTTGCGGTGTCGTGCCCAGTTGCTCCTTGAACAAACGCTCGAGTTGTCGCCTGGAACGGCCTGCGTATACGGCCAACTGCTCCAACTCCAAAGGCTCTTCGAGGTTGGCATCCATCAGTTTGACCACCTCGCGTAATGGCGCGCTCACACAGATATTTTCAGTCGGTTTGATGCGCCGGTAACGAGACTCCTCAAAAGCCAGGATGTCCTCAATACCCTCGACGAGGGCTTTATCGTGCAATTCCTTGATCCAGTCCAACGCCATATGGAATGCCCCAGAGGGACTGGAGGCAGTGAGCCGATCTCGATCAATGATATAGGGCTCACTGCTGACATGCGTCGCCTTGGAGATTTCCGCAAGCGCGGGGCGATGCTCGGGGTGAATGGCGCAACGATATCCATCCAGCACCCCAGCCCTGCCCAGGAACCACGCGCCATTCCATAACCCGGCCAGGCTGACACCCAGGTCTGCCGCCGCTCTCAACAGGTGGATGAACTCATCAGTCGCCTTCAGTTCTGTCCTGTAGCCGCCGCAAATGACCAGCAGATCCAGGTTTTGAATGGCTGAAGAATCGAGACGTGCGTCAGGCCGAATGACCAGGCCCAGATCGCTGATGACCTCCCCGTCATTCAAGCCGAACGTTCGGGAAGAGAACAGCCCGGGGCGTAGCAAATTCGCAGTGACAATGGTGTCCAGCGCCTGGGTGAAAGCGGGCAGCGAGAAATGCTCGAGCAACACAAAGCCTGCCCGTGTCATTCGCGCAGGCTCACCAGAGTTCTCATTCAGGTAGCGGAGATTTTTCCCCTTCATGCCTCCGCTGAATTGGCGTCGTTCGATCAATGTTTGACCCACTCGGTTACGTTAACCAACCTGTCGCTTGGTGCGTTGATAAAGCGTCATGCTAACCGCAGAAGTTCAAAAAGCCCTAGGGGGCGTTCTCAATTAGTTTCCCCGCCGCGCCGGGTCTGCTGTTGTGCAGGGCAAGGCGCGAGAAGATTGTTCCTGTCAGGCTTTCATTGCGGAACGTATCCCCTACTTTCAACCGTCCCTTCCCAAACAGTTGAGCCCAATCTTCACGCGTAGACGGATAGATGATCACGCCCGACATGAAGTCGTGCCCCCTGGGTTCGAACATCAACGCGGTTCGAACCCAGTCATGATCGCGAACGAAGATCTCACGTCGTTCGGCCATCGAAACCGACGGCAACAAAGGCCCGCCACCCGCCAAGACCACCCGCCCCCACCAGACCTGCCAGCACCACCATCGCCAAAGACATGAGGATGCATTGGTTCAACCCGACCAACAGCGTGGGTGCGGCCGTCGGCAGCTCGACTTTGAACAGAATGTCCCTTGGCGAAGCTCCGGACGCCTGGACTAACTCGAGCAGATCTTTGGGCAGTTGCTTGAAGGCAAGGGTCGTCAATCTGAACATCGGTGGAATGCCGTACACAATCGTCGCAATCATTGCTGGCACGCGCCCCAGGCTGAAGAGACTCACGGCGAGGGTCAGGTAAACCCAAGGCGGCACCGTCTGCATGATTCATTTGGTTATTTATTCAAAAAACGACGTAGTCGCTTATAGGAAAGAACAGGGTCGCTTCTGGAATGCTATTTCCTAGATCAATCCCTAATAAAGCTTATTACCAAGCGCACCTGTGTTCAGGCCGGTTGGCCGGGGACGACATCCCTGGGAACGGTTGCGACATCCCAGTGAGGCAATAGAGAGGCCTTCCAAAAAGCGCAAACCGTTGAGCCGCGTCGTAAAGGATGAAAATCGTGGGTTTCCTGACCTGAACACCGGCAAAAAATCTCGAACTCAATCCATACCGCTGTTATCCAATGTGTAGGTCAACGGAGGTAAATCGATATGAACAACGATGGCAGTGTTGACGACGTCAAACCAGGAATAACCACGAACGCCCCGTCCACCGATACGTCTGGTAAACCTGTCGATGTGGTCGAAAGAGATCTTGAGGACAGCGACAGTGACGCCGAAGGTGCAGATCCAGCCAATACGCCCGCTTCGACTCGAACCCAGGAGCAGGAGGCTGAGGAAATCCGTCGAAAAATAGCTGAGATAGAACGGAAGGTGGCGGATGGTAACTAGCAAGATCCTGGCAGCTACCTGGGGGCGGTTTTACAGTTGCCGCCCTTTCTCTTGACTGGATCGGGTATTGCCCCCCCAAAAACGCAGAGCTTTGAGCGCCAGCAGAATCGCGGTGATCAGTTCAAGTGAGCCGGTCAAATAGTGGAACCAGCCCGGATATCCCCAGCGCGCATAGTCGGTGGCGATCTGTCCGGAGACAAAGATCTTGCCTATGACGCCGATCAGAAAGAACGCCGCCAACACCAGGCCAGAAAGGCCTTCCAGGAAAATTCAGGCAGTTTCATAGCGAGTCCTTTTTGAGCTGTGTGCCGTGGAGGAAAGTGAAGACCGCGTTGTTGACGATGACTTCAATCTGGTCACCCGGCAGCGGTTGTGGGTCGAGACCGGCGAGCGCCTGCAGTTGGGCTTCCACATTGATGTCGCCTGATACACCGTTTTCGCGAGCAAGCCCGCTCCCACAGATTCCGCACCTTAACTGACTGGCATTGGACACTGTGCCAGACCTTTTTACCTTACGGAATTTCGGTTCAGGCGGCCTGCACCCGGATCAAAGAACCCCGGCCTTGATTGGCTCGAACCAGAACGGAGCACTGCAACTCTACAACTCCCGCGCCTGGTGCATTGATCGCCTTTTCTGCCTTCGCAGCCAGCGAAGTAAAAATCAGAATCAGGCCGGGGAAAAACGGATAGGCCTGCCCCTGATGCCAGTCAGTTAAGTGCAAGCCCGCTTCCACAGGTTCCGCACCTTGACTGACTGACATAGGCTGGCAAACAACTTGCTTAGGTCTTGTCAGGTTTTCGCCATCAACGACGATGGCTTCGCAAACATCACGGACAACGGCGTCCGCTCCCCTGCATATTGCGGCAGGTGAGCGTGCGCCGTTTTTGCTTTCACCCCGGCATAAAAGGAAATCCTCATGTCTGCTCAAGGAATGCTCCCCCCGGGTCATGCCATCGCTAATCTGCGCAGCGATGGCGGCAAGTCGCACCTGGCCGGCACAACATTCACCAAGGCATTGCTCGAACCTGGCATGGCCCTGCTCGAACGCAGCAAGCTCGGCTTCTGGCTACCGCTCGGATTGGCCCTGGGTGCCTGTGGTCTCGCGCTGGCCGAACAGCCCGCAAGCGCACTGGCCCTGATACCCGGCGCCCTCTACCTGGGCTGCGCCTGGCACCTGCGTGAGCGCCATCAACGCCATCTACAGACATTCTGGGACACTGAACTGGCACAGCTGCTACGCAACTCCCGGGATGCCGACCCGGCGACGTTACTGGTGGCCGCCAGCATGCAACTGCGCAACAACGAACGCCTGCGCAGCGAGGTACAGTTCGCCAGCCGTGCCCTGGAGCAGATGGCCCAGCAGGCCCGCGATCAGGGTGAAGAGCAGAGCCAACGAATCGCCATGATCGCTGCCGCCAGCGAGCAGATCGATCAGACCCTGCACAGCATCGATGCCTTGGCCCAAGGTGCGCTGGCGGCCTTTGCCAACGCCCATGCCCAGAGCGAAGCCGGTTGTCTGGAGGCGCGTTCAGTGGGTGGCAGCATGCTCACCATTCAGCACAGTCTGGGCAATACCGCGCAGGCCGTGGAAGCGTTGCTGCAACGCACGACCGCAGTGGAAAGCACCGTCAATAGCATCCAGGCACTGGCCAGGCAGACCCAGTTGCTGGCGCTCAACGCCTCCATCGAGGCTGCCCGCGCTGGCGAGCACGGCCGCGGTTTTGCCGTGGTCGCCGAGGAGGTCCGCAGCCTGGCCCAGGCCACCGACCGGGCCACCAACGAAATCACCACGGCCGCGACGGCGATCGCCGATGCCGTGCGCCAGGTGGATGGCGAGGTCAAAGAACACCGAGACCTGCTGAGAACCGGCAGCCAGCAGAGCGAGCACCTGGCCGCCAACCTCGACGACCTGGCTCGACAAAGCCAGTCCAATCTGCAACACCTCAGCGCCATGCAACAGGCGCTCAGCGAGCACCAGCAAGCCAATCATGCCCTCAGCGAACAGTTGCAACAGGTCAATGGGGCGGTGCAGCAGCAGAGCACGCAGACCCATGCGCTGCACGACCTGACCCGCTATCTCAACCAGCTCACTGTCGGAAACCGCCCATGAATCAACAACTCGCCACCGCACTCGAGGGTAGGCAACCCCGACGAATTCTTCTGCCACAGAGTGACATGGGGCTGAGGCAGGCTCTCTTGCTGGGCCTCGACCTGCTGCAAGGTCTGCAGCAACATCGCGGTCTCGGCGGACAGATCACCCGCGAGGCACAACAGCGGTGCCAGTCACTGGGTCAGGCGCTCGACCAACGCTGGAGAGAGTGGCCGTATTGCGCACAGTGCCAGGCCTGGAACGCGTTACGCCGTAATCCAGCGGATTTCGATGGCCATTGCCGGTTACTGCAAGACCTGCTCGGCGCCATCCAGCACCTCGAACTGCAGCGCTGCGCGCTCAATCTGCAGCCCCCGAGCATCGCCGAGCGCTGTTGGGAGCTGGAAGACCTGGGGCGGCTGCGCGGCCTGTCGGTGCGCGCCGCTGCCCATCAGAGTTGCCCATTGGAAATGCTGGTTCAATTGCAGTACCTGCACGAACGCTTGCTCAGGCATGCCCCCCGCTCGTTGCACAACGCTCTCGAACGGCTGCAACGCTGCCTGATCGGCACAACGACAGTGTCCATCGCCCCGGCGGAGTGCTACGCCCTCCTCACCCCCTTACTCGACGAACGCCTCGACGCGATCCGTCGGGATCTGGACTGAGGCTTATCTCCATTCGACTTCGCAACGGTGCAGAGGAGAGCCGTTTCAGTTCACCTCGCACCGGCCTTGCTTCAAAAAAAGACAAGAGGTATCTCACACCGTTGCTCAACGCCAGCTCACCTCAGAATCTGGCATCGAGGCCAGCGAGCATTGCCTCCCCTAACGCTATTTTCCCGCTGTCTTTCAACGCCTGACCGGCACCGCGGATGTCTCTCGCTTCCTTGTTCTGACCCAACTTGAATTTACCGACCAATCGAGTGATCTCGATCTCTACCCCAACGATCGCTTTAAGCATCGAGGCGATATAGTCCTTGGGCGCATCCGTCATTTTCCATGGTTCAGGCTGGGACGACTCGTGGGTTCGGGTCAGGAGCGCCACCAATCCACGAACGTAGCGTTCATCATCCCGGATGGTGATCCTCCCGTGCGCGTGCACCACCTTATAGTTCCAGGTCGGAACCTGCTTGTGGGCTTCGTGCTTGCTCGGATACCAGGTGGGCGAGATGTAAGCTTCAGCGCCACGAAAAACCACCAGCACTTCGTCCCCGTCCTTCACGTCTTGCCAGACCGGATTGGCTCGCGCTACGTGAGCATGGAGAACGCCGAACTGCCCTTCCGAAGCCTTCAACTCGAAAGGGATGTGGTTAGCATCCAGCCCGCTTTCGCCGTTGGTAAAAAGAATGCCAAGCGGGTTCTGAACCATCAGTTCATGAAGGGCTTCGGCCCGGGGCTCATCGAAATGGGCAGGTACGTACATATCAACTCCATCAATCGTCCAAGGGGTGGGGACATCGCAGAACAGCTAAGGAAACACTCGCCTTTTGCGAACGTCTCGGCAGTGGTGATGTGGCCTTCCTATAAATTGTGTTGGTTAACTGGCTCATGTTATAGAGCCAATATCCAACATAATTACTGAGCCAGAATTGATGGCACGAAAAGCGAACGTTGTTGAAATTCCATCGTTAGGCACGCTGGATCGAACCGCAGGTCAGTTAGGACGACAACTGGCTCAAGCGCTTCGGTCTGCGATCCGCAGGGGCGACGTCAAACCAGGTGAACCCCTGCCATCGACGCGCATTCTCGCCAAATCGCTGATGATTGCCCGAGGCACCGTTATCGAGGCCTTTGAGCAGTTGATCGCCGAGGGCTTCCTGGAATCCCGAGGTAGAGCGGGTACGCGGGTTGCCCGCTCTTTGGTAGACGCGGCGCCAACCAGCAAACCGGAAGACAGCCTGGCTGGAACAAGGTCGTGGACTCCCTCTGCGCGAATCGAAAGGTTCGCTCAGGTGGCCCGGCAATTTGGAGCGGCTCCCCAGATTCCGTTTTCAGTCTCCGTCCCGACTGGAAAAGCGGCGCCTGACGATATTTGGCGTCGCCTTGGCAATCGTATAAGGGCGCGCGGGCCCGGAGCTCCATCGGGGTACGGTGATCCACAGGGCGCTCTCGAGTTACGGGAAGCGGTAGCGGATTACGTACGCAAGTCACGATCTGTCCGGTGTGAAGCGAGCCAGGTCATCATCACATCCGGCACGCAACAAGGCCTGTACCTGGCGTGCCAGGTGCTGCTCGATGTTGGGGATTTTGCGTGGGTGGAGGATCCGGCCTACCGGGGTATCACCGGGATTCTGGAAAGCGCGGGCCATACGAATCAAATGATCCGCGTCCCTGTCGATTCCGAGGGCTTGAATGTTGAACGTGGAATAGAGCAATGCCCCCAGGCACGGGCAGCCTTCGTGACCTCTTCACACCAATATCCGCTCGGCATGCCGATGAGCATGGCCCGGCGCGAGGCCCTGTTGTCATGGGCCAGGGCCTGCGATGCCTGGATCGTCGAGGACGATTATGATGGTGAGTTGCGCTATGCGGGCCACCCTTTTCCATCCCTGCAGGGGCTGGACCCCGACCGCGTTATCTATTTGGGGACGTTCAGCAAAATACTGTTCCCGTCGTTACGACTCGGCTACGCAATCGTTCCGCCTTACCTGGTGCAAGCCTTCTGTGGTGCAAGGGTTCTGATGGATCGGCATCCCGCCAACGCCGATCAGCATGTTCTCGCGGCATTCATCGCAGAAGGACATCTGGATCGACACATCCGGCGAATCCGCGGCGTGTACGCGGACATCCACAGGCAAATAATCGAGGCGGTTGCGAGGCTGATTCCTCGCGAATTGGCATGGCTGGAACCGAGCGATCAGGGCATGCATTTGGTGCTTTGGCTGGCAGAGGGAATCGACGATCAGTGGGTCGCCACCAAAGCCTTCGAAGTTCACGTATCGGTACGTGCAGTGTCCCCAATGTATGCCGGTGGCCATGGTCGTTCGGGGCTGATTTTGGGCTTGGGTGGTTTCAGTGCCGAGGAGATCGAGTCCGTCACCAGACGCCTTGCGCATGTCATCGCGCTGGCTGCGCAGCCCCCTGCCGGATGATTTTGCGCCCTGTGCCCCGCAGCCCCGCCCGGCAAACAGGCGCCATCGGGCACCACACGGGTGCCGGTCAAGCGTTTCGCCGCTACAATGCGCACCTTGACCGTGACAAGCCAGACTAAAAAAACATGTCCCTACCCAAACATCACCTTGAACTGCTCAGCCCCGCCCGTGACGTGGCCATCGCTCGCGAGGCCATCCTGCATGGCGCCGACGCCGTGTACATCGGCGGCCCGAGCTTCGGCGCCCGGCACAACGCCTGTAACGAGGTGAGCGATATCGCCCAATTGGTGGAATTCGCCCGTCGCTATCACGCCCGGGTGTTCACCACCATCAACACAATCCTGCACGACAACGAGCTGGAGCCGGCGCGCAAGCTGATCCACCAGTTGTACGACGCCGGCGTCGATGCGCTGATCGTCCAGGATCTGGGCGTGATGGAGCTGGACATTCCGCCGATCGAGCTGCACGCCAGCACCCAGACCGACATCCGCACCCTGGCACGGGCGAAGTTCCTCGATCAGGCCGGCTTCTCGCAACTGGTGCTGGCCCGCGAGCTGAACCTCCAGGAGATCCGCGCCATTGCCGACGAGACCGATGCGGCCATCGAGTTCTTTATCCACGGCGCGCTGTGCGTGGCGTTCTCCGGCCAATGCAACATCTCCCATGCGCAGACCGGTCGCAGCGCCAACCGTGGCGATTGCTCCCAGGCTTGCCGCCTGCCGTACACCCTCAAGGACGAAAAAGGCGGTGTGATCGCCTACGAAAAACACCTGCTGTCGATGAAGGACAACAACCAGAGCGCCAACATCCGCGCCCTGGTGGAAGCCGGCGTACGCTCGTTCAAGATCGAGGGGCGCTACAAGGACATGGGCTATGTGAAGAACATCACCGCCTACTATCGCCAGCGCCTGGACGACGTCCTCGAAGACCGTCCGGACCTGGCCCGCGCTTCCAGCGGCCGCACCGCGCACTTCTTCGTGCCCGATCCGGAAAAGACCTTCCACCGCGGCAGCACCGACTACTTCGTCAGCGACCGCAAGATCGACATCGGCGCCTTCGACACACCCACCTTCACCGGCCTGCCCGTGGGCGTGGTGGAGAAAGTCGGCAAGCGCGACTTGCTGGTGGTCACCCACGAACCGCTGTCCAACGGCGACGGCCTCAATGTGCTGGTCAAACGCGAGGTGGTGGGCTGGCGCACCAACATCGCCGAGCCCAAGGGCGAGTTCATCGATGACGGTGAAAAGCGCTACCGCTACCGTGTCGAGCCCAACGAAATGCCGAAAGGGCTGCATCAGCTGCGGCCGAACCACCCGCTGAGCCGCAACCTCGACCACAACTGGCAACAGGCCCTGATCAAGACCTCCGCCGAGCGCCGGGTGGGTCTTGCCTGGGTCGCTCGCCTGCGCGAGGATCGCCTGGAACTGACCGCCACCAGCGAAGAAGGTGTCAGCGCCAGCGTCGCCCTGGACGGCCCATTCGGTCTGGCCAACAAGCCGGAACAGGCCCTGGAGCAACTGCACGACCTGCTCGGCCAACTGGGCACCACGCAGTACCACGCCACGGCTATCGAGCTGGATGCACCGCAGGCGTATTTCGTCCCCAACTCGCAGCTCAAGACCTTGCGCCGCGAAGTCATCGAAGCGCTGACCGCGGCCCGCATCCAAGCCCACCCTCGGGGTGGTCGCAAGGCCGAGACCGATCCGCCACCGGTGTATCCGGAGTCGCACCTGTCGTTCCTGGCCAACGTCTACAACCAGAAAGCCCGCGACTTCTATCACCGTCACGGTGTCAAGCTGATCGACGCGGCCTATGAGGCTCACGAGGAGACCGGCGAAGTGCCGGTGATGATCACCAAGCACTGCCTGCGCTTCTCCTTCAACCTCTGCCCCAAGCAGGCCAAGGGCGTCACCGGCGTACGCACCAAGGTCGCGCCGATGCAACTGGTGCACGGTGACGAGGTACTGACGCTGAAGTTCGACTGCAAGCCCTGCGAGATGCACGTGATCGGCAAGATGAAGGGGCACATCCTTGGCCTGCCACAACCGGGCAGCGCGGTGCAGCAAGTTGTCGGCCACATCAGCCCTGAAGACCTGCTCAAGACCATCCCTCGCGCGCCCCACTGAGTGACGGGCGAGCGCGCCGCTACGGCGTCGCGCTCGCTGCGCTCTCATGTCGGCTGAATGAGCGACACAAAAAAACGCCAAGCCGGATCGGCGTTGGCGTTTCTCGTAAAGACAACCATCCCGGAGCTGCGCAATACCTGCAGGCTAAGTCATATCGGGATGGATGTAAGAAAATGGCAGGGGCGGCTGGATTCGAACCAACGCATGGCAGGATCAAAACCTGCTGCCTTACCGCTTGGCGACGCCCCTGTATCTGTTGCGACGAGTGCCCGGCACTCTCTTTCTGATTGTGCAGCTTGCGAGCAATATCGAGCTGCTGCGTCCCTGCGCTGCAAGCCCTGTAAGGACCTCTGCAAGAACGCGCGGAAATTTATCAACTTTCGTTGCGTCTGGGAAGACCAAAAATAAACTAATTTGTTTTAAAACAGATATTTACTGTTGATCCAGGCTATTCGGGACATCCGGAGGGTGCCATGGCAGCTGTTACCGATACCCTGAAGTTGTTTCTCGCCGGCGACGTCATGACCGCCCGCGGCATCGACTCGGTACTGCCGCATCCTGGCGATCCACGGCTTTACGAAGCCTGCGTCAAGAATGCCGGCGATTACGTCCGGCTGGCAGAACGACTCAATGGCCCGATTCCGCGCCCAGTCGATTTCACCTACATCTGGGGCATTGCGCTGGATGAGTTCGAACTTCGCCAACCACACGCACGCATCATCAATCTGGAAACCGCGGTGTCCCGCCGCGGACGGCCGGAGCCAAAAGGCATCAATTACCGCATGAGCCCGGAGAACTTCCCGGCCATCAGCGCCGCCGGCATCGACTGCTGCGTGCTGGCCAACAACCATGTGCTGGACTGGGGGGCAGCCGGCCTGGCCGATACGCTGGATACCTTATCGAGCAACGGCATGCGCAGCGCCGGCGCCGGGCGCAACCGGCAATCCGCCGAAGCGCCCGCCGTGCTGCCGCAGCCTGGCGGGCGGCGCTTGCTGGTGTTTGGCCTCGGTGCACCCGACAGCGGCATTGCGCCGGACTGGGCCGCCACGGATAAGCGCGCGGGCGTCGCGCGGCTGGAAGATCTGTCGATGCAAAGCCTGCACCCTGTGGCCGAACGGATTCTCGCGGGCAAAAAACCGGGGGATCGGGTGGTCGCCTCCATTCACTGGGGTGGCAACTGGGGGTTCGATATCCCGCGCGAGCAAGTCCGGTTCGCCCATGCCTTGATCGACGAGGCCGGAGTTGACGTGGTGCACGGGCATTCCTCGCACCACGTCAAGGGCATCGAGGTGTACCGCGAACGCCTGATTCTCTATGGCTGCGGTGATCTGCTGAACGATTACGAAGGCATCGAGGGCCACTCAACCTATCGCGGCGACCTGGGGCTTCTGTACTTTGCCTCGTTGGCCCCGGACGGGCACCTGCAGACGCTGGAGCTGATACCCACCCGCCTCTGCCGCTTTCGCCTCTGTCGCGCCGAAGGGGATGACCGTCAATGGCTGCACGACACCCTTTCTCGCGAGTGCGCACGCTTGGGCAGCAGCCTCCGGCCGGGTGCGAAAAATGCCTTTGAGTTGCGTTGGTAGGTGCCTACCTTTGTGGCGAGCGAGCTTGCTCGCGTTGGGCAGCGTAGCGGCCCCAAAAATCTGATAACAATCACCGATTTTTGTGAGTGCTACGCACTCAAGCGGGAGCAAGCTCCCTCGCCACAGGTTTCTCACTGACTCAAGACTCTATTAAATGAGCAGCATCGGGGAACCTTCCCGGTTTTTTCATTTCTGCGTCGCTTTTGCATTTCTGTGCGACAGATCGCACTTCATGGACTCCCGTACCACTCCCTCTTGGTGTTAGTTTGGAAAAGTTTCTGACTAATCAATCAGATATTTCTTACCAACCACCTGCAAAGGAATGCCCCCAGCAATGGATTTCTCACTCAAGCACTTGGCCGCGACAACCCTGATGCTGGCCAGCCTTTCGTCGTTCACCACGTCAGCACATGCCAACATCACCCCGCAACAGAGCGCGACCATCCTCAAGACCTTCAGCGATGCATCGGTAACGGATTTCAGGCAGTTCCTGGGACGCCTGGCCAAGAGCGAGCTTGCCAAAACCGGCGACCTCGGCCCGGCAATCAGTGCTTTCCAGGGCAACAAGCCCCTTTCCCCTGAACAGCAAAACGAGATCCATCGCCTGCTCGGCCTCTATGCGCGGGTGAAGTACGGCGACGCTGCCACCGAGACCCTGCGCGAGCTGGTGGCCATCCCGACCTTCCGCGTGGACGGCGTGGCCCAGCACGACAATCCCGAATTCATCAAGATCGCCGACAAGCTCAAGGGCCTTGCCCAGGCCTTTAACCTGAACTTTCGCAACATCGACAATCGCGTCTATGAAATCTCCCTGGAAGGCAGTGGCGATGAAGTCGTGGGCATTCACGCCCATGCCGATGTGGTGCCCGTGACTCCAGAGAACTGGGTCCTGAAAGACGGCACCCGCCTCGATCCGTTCAAGGTTACCCAGGTCGGCGACCGTATGTATGGCCGAGGCACCGAGGATGACAAGAACGGCATCGTGGTTGCGCTCTACGCCATGAAGATCATCAAGGAAGAGAAGCTGCCGCTGGCTCGCCATTTCAAGCTGCTGGTAGACACCACCGAAGAAACCACCGGCGACGCCATCCCCTATTACTTCGAACACAACCCGACACCCAACTACAACCTGGCGCTGGATGGCGGCTACCCGGTGGTGATTGCCGAGAAAGGCTACGGCACCGTCATGGCGAACTTTGCCCGGCGTAACGGTCAGGGCAAGGGCGCCGAAATCACCTCAATGACCGGCGGCCTGGCAACCAATCAGATTCCGTCGACGTCGGTCGCTACCCTTGTGACTGACAAGCCCGCCGAATTGGCCGCCAGCCTGCAGAAGGCTGGCACCGATTATGCCAAGCGCAATGGCGGCGACTTCGACGTGACCGCCAAGGTCGTTGGCAAGGACGTCAAGCTCACGGTCACCGGCGTTTCTGCCCACTCCTCCGAGCCCGAGTCAGGCATCAACCCGGTGGCACGGATGCTGGGCTTCATCAACAGCCTCGACGGCAAGGTCGCGCTCAAGCACAACCACATGACCGACGCCGCCCGCTACGCCGTCGACAACTGGGGGTTGGACTACCTGGGGGGCAAGTTGGGGGTCGGTTTTTCCGATGCCTTCATGGGCCCGCTGACCACCTCCCTGACCTACGTCGGGATGGATGAAAAAGCCTTCAAGCTCGCGGTCAACCTGCGCGTGCCGAAGGGCAAGTCCCCGGAAGCGCTCAAGGCCGAAATCGCCAAGAAGCTGGGCGCCTGGAGCGAGAAGACTCACATTGCAGTGGCCTTCGACTACTCGATCGCCGAGCCGATGTACCGCAACCCTGAGGGTGAATGGGTCAAGGCGCTGTTGGCGGTGGCCAGCGAAAACCTTGGCATGGAGCACAAGTTCGGCACCTCGGCTGGCGCCACTTCGGTCCATGAGCTGCCCAACGGCGTGCAGTTCGGTTTGGCCAGGCCCGAGCTCAAGTACACCGGCCACAACGACAACGAGTTCAAGACCGTCGACCAGTTCCTGCTGGACCTGCAGATCGTGACCGAGATGATGGGTCGCATCGGGCAGTTGCCGACACTCTGATCCCCCTTCCGGACCCGCCATTCTGGCGGGTCCATCGTTTTGATCGTCTTGCCATGAACCGGCGGCTTTCGCATAACTGGCCTATTCTGAATCAGCCGACAAGGCGTAAAACCCTTCCGGCGTACCGGACTCTTACCGCAATGGAGGCTAAGCGATGAAGGAGCAATCGATTGAGTTCCGCCCTGGAGATGAGCACTTGGGTGAGGGACACTTTGAAGAGGGGCACTCTGCGCTCCTCGCCATGACCCACACCCCCCAATCTTCCACGACTAATAGCCGCATCGAGCTTTACACCCAGGAGTCGATGGTCAACTGGCTAGGCCCGTTTCAGCTCATGCGCACGGGCTTGCAATCGGCCGCGGCCACCACCATGGGTGCCTTCGCGGACCCACGCGATGTGCTGGCCATGCTCAACCCTCGGGACGCTAACCCGCCCATCCAGGTGGCTGCCGACGGTGACGTGTGGGTCGACTATCTGGCCGATACCGGCGATGGCTGGGACTCCACCTATTCCATGGCGCTGTGCGTCAGCCAGGATGTCAAGTTGCCGGAGCTCACGCTGCCGCGCGGCGACGTGCTGCTGCTCGGCGGCGATCAGGTCTACCCCACACCGGCCCAATCCGGCTATCGCACCCGCTTCCTCGATCCCTTCCGCGCTGCCTTTCCCGCGCCGGTCCCCAAGGTTCACCCGAATGAGCAGGACCAGCCCGTGCCGCAGCCAGGTGCACCGTGGATGGTGGCGACGCCCGGCAACCACGATTGGTATGACGGCCTGCGCGGTTTCTCTCAACTGTTTTGCGAGCAGAAGCCCATCGGCGGCTGGGAAACCCGTCAACACACCAGTTACTACGTGCTGCAACTGCCCAATGGCTGGTGGATCTGGGGCCTGGACCTGCAATTGGAGTCGATGATCGACCGACAGCAGAAGCAGTACTTCGAAGAGATGCGCGCCAAACTGCAGCCAGGCGACCGCGTGATCCTCTGCACACCGGAGCCGAGCTGGGTGGATGAGGCCGAACGACTCGCACGCGTGGGGCGCAAGACCCTGCCCTCGATCGAGACCCAGACCTTGCGCTTCAGCAGTCTGCGCGAGATCGAACAGCTCTTGGGTGACCACTTGGCGGTGGTCCTGGCCGGGGACTCGCACCACTACGCGCGCTACCAGCCAAAAGCCGGCAGCCAAGCACCGCAGCGCATCACCTGCGGAGGTGGTGGCGCCTTCCTGCATGGCACTCATCAACTTCCAGATCCGCCCGAACCGATCAGTGTCGGCGGAACGCCACAGCACTACGAGCTGGCGGCATCCTACCCGGACAAAAAGACCTCCGAACAGCTGCGTAATCGGGCATGGCGACTACCCACCCACAACCTCTCGTTCTGCGGCATGCTGGCCATCATGTACTTGCTGTTCGACTGGATGGTAGAAAGCGCCAGCAAGGTGCCCCACCCGGCGCGCGATAACCGCAGCCTGGTCGAGGTATTGTCTGGCCTCGAAGTATCTATTCCCAACCTGCGCGAGGTATGGCGACAGTTGGTCCTGGTCCTGGCACACAGTCCTTCTTCGGTGATGTTTGCCGTGACCATTGTGCTGGGCTGCGCAGTGCTCTCAGCCGCCGGGGTCAAACGTACCCGAAAGCTTGCCTATGGCATCGGGGCCGTTCACGGCTTGCTTCACCTGGGACTGGCGATCGGGCTGCTATGGCTCATGGGCCGTATCAACATCCACTACTTGCAGTTCGAGGTAGAAAACCTGTTCCAGGTCTTGTTGTTCCTGGTGGGGACGCTGGTGCTCGGCGGCAGTTTAGGAGGCCTGCTATTCGGTGCCTGGATGGTCATGGCCAACACTTTATGGGGGCTGCATAGTGAGGTGGTTTTTTCCTCGCAACGCATCGCCGACCACAAATGCTTCCTGCGCATGCACTTCAACGGAGACCAACTCACCCTTTACCCGCTCAAATTGGAGAAGGTCTGCCGGCGCTGGTCTGTGGCGTCGGGAGTTGCCAAACTGGCGAAGGTGCAGCGCACCTGGAGGTTGCGGGCAACGCCTGAAAGCACTGGCCCGCGCTTCGTGCCAACCTCGGGCGAACTTGAACTGCGGCTGATCGAGCCGCCCATCGTGATTCGGCGTGGAGGAACCAGCTCATAAGTTCGCCTGCCTCAACGAACAAGGGTTGGATTTGAATGACCCTGGCGGCATGCCATTGTCATTGCGCGATGCTGGCCGACCCGCCGCACACCCGAATCAAACCCGGCCGCCTGAGCTGACTCAAACTCAGCTCGACGCGCTGGCGGTTAAAGTCCGGGCGGCCTGTCCTTATTCACAATCGAAATATGCGGTGCCGCGCTTTCGCGTCCTCATCCCCTTTCCTCCTCCCACGTAGTCTGAAACTCCCACCCCGCGTGGGAGTTTCGGCCGATGCGCAATCCCCGGCGCTTATCCATAGTTGCGACCAAAGGTCAATGCCTTTACGTTTTAAACCGGAGCCGACGTTGACAGTAGACAAAACGGTGCTGACGACTGACGCCACCCAGAACTTCGCCGCCAACTTCAGCTCGGCGTTTGGCGCCGATGGCGCGGGTACGCTGACCTATGCACTGGGCGTGGTGGCCGGTGGCTCCGGGCTGACCGACACGGCCACCGGTGAGGCAGTCAACCTGTCGCTCAACGGCGCCGTAGTCGAAGGCCGCACGGCGACGACCAACCTGCTGGTGTTCACGGTCAGCGTCGCCGACTCCGCGCTTCACCTCTCGAGAGCCCTCTTCGATTTGTGTCTGCTTTCTATAGATCGTGACAATTCGCAGTCCGCCTACCTATTGATGAACATACCGAGATATGACGGTACCCAAAAACAGAAGAGCCGCAGCGCAACGTAGAGGCTCAAGGGGCAAGCTTTCTTCTCTCGATAGGGACTGACAAAACAATGCTTGTACGTGTCTCACCGTACGCGTTGATCCTCGCAATGACATTCTCAAGATCGGCCATTGACTTGGCATAGATCCTGATAAGGTAGGAGTCGTTACCTGTGATATGCAGGCACTCGACGACTTCGGGTATGTCATTGAGCGTCGCTATCAATTTGGATTTCGCCGGCTTGAGGGTGGTGATACCGACAACAGCAGATATGCCGAACCCTAGCTTGGTTGGATCTAACTGAGCGCTATAACCCTTGATGACCCCTGAGTCTTCGAGCTTTCGCAACCTATCAGTGGTGGCGGGAATAGAAAGACCAGCGTGCCTGGACAGCTCGGTGATGGAAATGCGACCACAGTCCTGCACTTTTCCCAAGATTTTTATGTCTATACGGTCCATGTACGTTCCCCCCAGCAAAAAAGTATAAATTTTAATGAAAAACATGAGTTTTTCATTAAAAAAATAATGCACCAAAATAAAGCGCGGTGCTAGTCTATTTACAGCTCGACAAGCCTAAGAAGAACCCAAGCAATCAATAGCCCTTAATCTCTAGCGTTACGCACTGCATAATAAAATATTTCTCTCCAGGAATCGTGTTCGCATGGAAGATGAAAAAATAAAGTGTGAAAAAAAACCCTACCCATCATTCGCCAAACATATTGGAACGCAAGTCCTAGCTCTTCGTAGATTCAAGTTGGATCAGTTCTTTATGTATCTGGCTGGAGTCACTCTTTTCTCAGTGGGTGCCAAGTTTTTCATTGTCAGTCAACTGGGAACTGATCCTTTAGATGTCCTGATCATCTCGATAGATAAAATACTCCTGCTCGGAATGGGCGTTTGTTCGGGTATTGTTTCTATATCCTTTCTGCTGTGGTGGATGCTCTGGAACAAAAAATATCCTCCGATAAGCCCATTTATTACAACCACGCTCACCGGTCTGCTGATTGACCTCTGGTCCGTGCTGGGGCTTGGAGAGTATTTGATTGTCAGAGTGAATGAATACACGATATTGGCGACAGGGTTGATCTTGTGTGCTTATTCATCGGCACTGATTATCATGAGTGGTATTGGTATCAGAATCATGGACCTTGTAGTGCTGACCATGGTTTCCAAATGGGATTGGTCATTCACCAAAGCCAAAATGATAATTGAAATTGGTATCTTTTCGACCGGGTGGCTTTTAGGAGGGCCGTTCGGGGTGGGAACCATTGCATTCTTGTTGGTTATAGGTCCTCTTATACAGCCATTCATGAATATGAATGCCAGGCGCTTTTCACTTAAGAATTATGGATTGAACAGCGCTTCTTCTGCCTAGCAACAACTACGAAAGGAACCGCTGCCACTGTGCTGCAGGATTTTTTCGCCTCGACTATTTTGACCGATGAGATGTTGACAGTAACTTCCGTGATGAGGAGTGAGAGATGGACAATACAAAAAATAAAAACTGGACCTTACAAAGCATGCCCGCGAAGCTGGAAGAAATACTCCCGGACGGCAATGTAAAGTGCCACCTTTCCCCCCGAAACTGCGTCATACAGGAAGGCAAGGTAGGTTTTTGCAAGGTGCGTGGGAACAGAGGCGGTCGGTTAGTTACATTGAATTATGGCAAAGGCGTTCACAGCACCGAAGAAACTATTGAAACCGAGGCTGTGTTCCACTTTGCTCCCGGTGAACGAATCCTTTCCTTAGGAAATATCGGCTGCATGCTCAACTGCGGCTACTGTCACAACTGGAAGACCTCTCAGGCCAAGTATGTAACAGACAAAGATGTTTACTACTACACACCTGAGCAAGTTGTGGAAACTGCGCTGAAGCATGGTATACGCGTCATTTCCTGGACTTATAACGACCCAGTTGTCTGGCATGAATTTATCCTCGACACGGCAAAGCTGGCAAAGGAAGCGGGCTTAATCAATTTATATAAATCGGCATTTTTCATCAGCGAAGAAGCCATTGACGAACTATTGCCGGTCATTGATATATTCTCAATTTCACTAAAATCCATTTCCCCTGAATACTACCGAAAAGTCACAACTGGCTGGGTAGAGCCCGTTCTGGCGGGCATCAAGAAAGTATACGATGCTGGCAAATATGTTGAAGTCAGTACCTTGATGGTTACCGACATCAGTGACGATGAGGATACCGCCAGGAAAATTAGCCAGTGGGTACTGGATGAACTGGGCCCGAATGTACCGCTCCACTTTGTAAGGTTTCACCCCGATTATAAAATGAGCAATAGCATCAGAACCCCTGTGGATAGACTCCTGAAAGCTCGGGACATCGCTCGAAGCATGGGGGTTGAGCATGTTTATCTGGGTAACGTGAACGATGTCGAGGGCACCAATACAAGCTGCAACAATTGTAACGCCCTACTCGTTACCCGCTACGGTTTGAACGCTGAAATAATCGGATTGGATAACAACGGTTGCTGCACTCGGTGCGGGCACGATGCACATTTCAAACTACTTGGCGAACACAAAGCGACCAACCCTGTTGAACTGCGAGAGGATGCGCTGACCTCTTACGAAAAGCGAAAGTTCGAGTGGCATGGGGACATCGTGTCGCTGCACGCCCAAGTGCTGAATACCGAAGACTTTGAGCAGACCGTCTACCTGCGGCGCAACTATACCGACGGACTCAACAGTGATTGGAAATCACTGACATTGCGGCCGTATGAAAGCTATCGATTCATTATCGCCAAGGCACGAATTGATGAATCAGGCCCTGAGGTCTGGCTTCCCAAGGGGGTGAACTCAAATCTTCATGAAGTATTCGACAGGGCTCACTTCCCAACCGAGTCGATTGAAGAGATTGGCATTTCGCAAAATGACATCACCCCGACAATTGGTTATGAGGGCAAGCAGAACATGTATGAACAGGTTATCAAACTGGTCAGCAAGTCATGAATGTGTCTACTGAAATACTGCACATCAGGGTCGATGACCGAGAGGCCCATCCATCAGTGACGCCAATTTATCAGTGCAGCGCGTTTAGCGCTGACTCGGCGTTCTTCTACTCGAGAAAAGCCAACCCCAATGTGACTGAGCTGGAACAGGTTGTCGCATCCCTGGAAGGCAGTGAATACGCCTTGGCCTACAGCACCGGAATGAGTGCCATCTACATGGTTTTGGAGTTGCTGAAACCTGGTGCGTCATTGGTGATCAACAAATATATCTATGGCTGCTCTTATAAACTGTTTCAGCGTTATGCCGCACGTATCGGTGCGGAGCTGACGATTCTGGATCTCACCACGGAAAGTGGATTGAAGGCGTTGCCACCGAATGTGGACATGGTTATTTTCGAAACGCCGACCAATCCCTTCCTGAAAGATATCGATATTCATGCGGTCAGCAGAGCGGTTAAGCAAAACAACCCACAGGCCCTGGTAGTCGTTGATAACACATGGGCCACTCCGATATTTCAAAAGCCTCTAAACTTTGGCTCCGATATTTCTCTGTACAGTGCAACGAAGTATTTCTCCGGGCACAGCGATGTCATGGGCGGACTGGTTCTTGTCAACAGTGAAACTATTTATAAGCGTCTCCTCGAAGGTCGCTTTTATTCAGGCTCAATATTAGCCCCTCACAGCGCGTGGCTGCTTCGCAGAAGCATGCAGACGTTTAATCTGCGCATGGAGAGACACAGCAGCACAACCTCCAGCATGCTCAACTACCTGCGGGAACTGCCCTTTATTGAGCATGTTTATTATCCGCAAGTCGATGGCAAACAATTGACAGGTTATGGTGGCATTGTGTTTGTTGATATTCGGCCAGATCTGGTTCCCTTCTACAAGACCTTCACCAGCGCCCTCAAATGGTTTGGAACGGGCACGGGAATGGCCTGTGTTACGTCGATGGTTGCGCAACCCTTTAGTGGAAGCCATGCCTCGATGACCGAGCAGGAAAAAGCGGATATGGGGATTGAAAAGGGATTGGTTCGATTATGTTTTGGTTTAGAGGCCCTTGAGGATCTTAAAGAGGATCTGCTTCAAGCCTTCGAAGCCATGGAAAATATGGTTGATCAATAAGGCGCTCTTAAACCTGTGTAGCGGATGTTAATCATAAACAGCGAGCCTTCAACGGCTCGTTGTTTTTCAGGGAGAAGCGAGTGTGTCCAGTGCATTCGAAAAAACAATATTCGAAGACCCTACTCTGAACGTTATCCATCTTCTAAACTCGATTTCCAATGAGAATCCAGAGGCTATTTCTCTGGCTTCCGGTCGACCTGATGACGAGCAATGCGACCCATCCCTCATCGATAAGGGGCTGGCCAGCTACATACGATACGTCGCCGATACCGAACAATCAGTTGCAACATTACTTTGCCAATATGGAAAAACCGCCGGAATTATCAATGAGATAATTGCCGAACACTTGCAGAGGGATGAAGGGATAAAGATTTTGAACCCTGAAAGCATTGTCGTGTGCATGGGGTTTCAAGAAGCCGCCACCTTGACATTGTTATCCATCTTTGAAGAAGGTGGTATTTTATTAGTGCCAGACCCTGTATTTTCCGGGATCACGGGTATTGCGAAATTATTAAAAATAAAAATTGTACCTGTTCCCATGAACACCTTTCTCGATCCATCTGCCCTGCGCAAGGTAGTTGAAGATCTTGAGGCCAGGGGAGAAAATATAAAAGCGCTGTACGCGATTTCAGATTTTAGTAACCCTACTGGTGACAGCCTTTCCTATGAAGACAGGAAGGCGTTGCTCGCCTTGGCCAATGAAAAGAATTTTTTTATCCTGGAGGACAATGCCTACAGCTACTTCAGGTACGAGGGAGATAAAATTCCTTCAATGAAGTCGATCGACAGCCGTCGAGTCTTTCTTCTTGGCTCTTTTTCAAAGTCGATTTTTCCGGGATTACGCATGGGCTATCTAGTCGCTCCGGAGGGCGCTGGGGTGATGTCCTTTAGCAGCAGATTGTGTAAAGCCAAAAGCTTGATCACGGTCAATACACCTGCCCTGTGTCAAGCGGTTGTCGGAGGCTTGCTGATAAAGAACAATTATTCTTTGAAAGCGCTGAACCAGCCAAGGGTGCTGTCTTACACGAAGAAACGAAACTGTATGATTGACTGCCTTGAACGCGAATTCCCGCTCAAGGCTGATTCTCGAAAAAATGTCACCTGGAACCATCCGGCAGGAGGCTTTTTCATTAATGTCCAGCTGCCTTTCAGCTTTGAGTATTTTGAAATGTGCGAGTGCGCCAAACATTTCAAGGTTATCGTATTCCCCACTTCCTTGTTTTCACTGACGAATGAGGCTGTTACTCAGGTCAGGTTGTCGTTTAGTAATGCGACAGAATCAGAAATCAAACAAGCGATAGGCCGCCTCAGGGCATACATTGAATTTAGAATGCAGTAAAACATCCCCATGGGGCCGTAGGGAACTGATGCCAAGGCTTATTCATCAGTCAATGAGAGATAAGCCTTGTATTACTTGCGGCTTAGGCTCCTGTGGCGAGTATAACGCCAGTGGCTACCTGGTAGGTACCCAGAATGGTTATGGTTGCCCCGGAAAAATAGTTGATCAACTTAATCTTTGATTGGGCAATCCGAGCCTTGAACATGGAGGAGAATCCGCTCAACCCCAACCACCAGACAGCCGAGCCCAGGAATATACCTGTCACCATGGGCAGCACTGAGTGCTGACTGCTTTGATCGCTGACCATGCCGTCACTCAGGGCGGCAAATATCGCGATAAACGATAAGATGGTCATGGGGTTCGACAGCGTCAAAAACAATGTGGTCGAGTAGGCTTTGAACATGTTGGCTCGTTCACCCGCCAAGGCTGTCGTGCTCCCCTTCGATCTTATTGTTTGATAACCAATGTACGCGAGGAATATCCCTCCCAAAATACACAACCATGGCTTAAAGCTAATGAGTGTCGCTATGATAGCTGTGATTCCCAGCGCACCGACAAACCCATAGATCGAATCGGCTGTTGCCGCCCCCAATCCCGTCGCGAAGCCTGCTCTCCATCCGAGCATAAGACTCCTCTGTATGCACAACAGCCCAATGGGTCCTACAGGGGCCGCAATACAAAGCCCAATGACCATTGACTTAACGAAAATCAACATAGATGCACCTCCGAAATGGATACTGGAAGATTAGGGGAAGTGCATTTTTTTATAAATTAATTATTAATTTTCACACAAGCATTTCCGATAAATTTGCATGAAGTATTCTTGTTTTCCCTTCATTATTAAGGCGCGGCGGTGCCCTGGCCTTCGGGCAAAACCGGCCAACGCAACCTGTTCGTCTAGCCTGCCACTCATGGTTGCTTGAACGTTATCCGCGAATGAAACACCCCATCGGATGCACCTAGCCTTTGGGGTGCCATTCATCAAGCCATCAAGAGCGCCCTATGGAACCTGTGACCGGCAGATTTCCCAGCAGTTTGAGCCCGGTACTCTTCACGAAAGTGTCATAGTCCATCGGTCTCTCGATACGGGTTTCAGCGTTGGGCAGTACATAGGCCCAGGCACGCTTGGACGATGCGTCGTAAACCAGCTTGAACAGACGGGTCGGCACCCAGACCTTGTTGTCGCCGATGGTGGCGTGGCCTGAGTCAAAGAGCGGGCCGGTAAAGACAAAAACATTGCCATCGGCTCGCTTGGCAAACTTTCTGACATCCGACTCAACCTTACTCCAGATCTTCCGGTTGTTGGTTGGGTCTTGCGGCACCATGTTCGACAGCGCAAAGGATTGGGCCATTGCATTGGGGTTTGGTGCATCGGCCGCCGGGGATTGATGACCACGGTCCACGGCCGGATGTTGGCTACGGTAGTCGCTCAACTCTGCCCGTCCACTCTTTGGGATGCGTGGGTCCGGGTAGAACTGGTTGGTGCGCTCCTCCCCTTTGGCATCCTGCAACTGGGCCGCATTAAGGCGTTCGACCACTACCAGCGGCGTCTTGCTGGTTTGCGAGTACAGCACCGCGAAGTTGTCGGAACACAGGGCCAAGGGTTTCATTGTGGCAGGCACAGTGGCCGTGTTGATCGGTTTCGCTGCAGGGAACAGTTCTGCGCAGCCGTCAAACGATGCCTGTTTCTGTTTGTTTGAATAGAGTTCCAGAGCCGCGTTCTGGCTGATCGAGCCCGAGTGGGACGCTTGTTGCTGATGCTGGGTGGGGGGCTTGATGAAATCCAGCAGACTGCGGGCTTCTGCCCCGGTCGAGAGCAAAACAAGGGCCGATAGCCCAACTGCAATTTTGCGTAGGTGCATGCTTTTAATCTTCGAATTGGATTGAGGGGTAAACATACGGTGAGCCCCGATTCACGGAGCTCGGAACTCGGAGCCGGGTGGCGGCGCTTGCTGATTAGATTGCGGGGAGCATGCTGTCACTGTCCTTAATCAAAATGCCGATGCGGATCCGGTCGGCTCCGAGCAGTACGACCGCTGACGGTCGTGCGGGATTTATTGACCATTACAAGTCACATTAGTGCTGCGGCCTAAGCGGGTTCGTTAACTGGTGCGAAACGTTGTGCGTACTCCTTTGGACTCACCTCCATGCGTCGCACGAAGGCTTTTCTGAGCACGTCGACACTGTGGTAGCCGCATCGGCGCGCTACCTCCTCCATCGACCGCCTTCCCAGCTCTATTTGCCGACAGGCCGCTTCGACCCGGACGTCCTCGACGTACTTGGCAGGCGTTGTCTTGAATTCCCTCTGAAACATGCGAATCAAGGTCCTCACACTGGTGGCGAGCCTGTCTGCAAGTATCTCGACCGTCAGCTCCGAATGTAGATGTTCACTGATCCAGACGCATAACTCATCCAGGTTCGAACCTGTCGCATGCTGCGACTGGAGTGCGACGCTGAACTGTGCCTGACCGCCTGGGCGTCGCAGAAACAGAACCAGATTTTTCGCGATCTCCAAGGCGGTGTCGTCACCCAGGTCTTCGCTGACCAATGCGAGCGCAAGATCGATTCCCGCCGATATGCCTGCCGAGGTGTACAGGTTGCCGTCCTTGACCCAAATCGGGTTGGGATCCACCTGCACGTTGGGATAGCGCTCGGCCAGGCTGCGTGCCATCCGCCAGTGGGTCGTTGCCTTTCGACCATCCAAAAGTCCTGATTCGGCCAAGGCGAAGGCCCCGACACAGATCGAGCACACACGCCTGACATTGCTGGCACGCGTGCGGCTCCACTCGATGGCCGTCTGATCCAGCTGATCCATGGCTTTCCAGCCCGACGTCACGATCAACGTGTCGATGGCCTTGTTTTCAAGACGCTCCTGTTCAAGCGTCTTGTGCGCCATGAGTGCGATGCCGGTGCTGCCAGCAGCCTCTTCCAGACTTCTTCTACTCCGCACCCCAGAGGCCCGACAACTCCGACGCCCGTGACTACGATTCGCTTTTAACCTTCGAGACTAATCATTGGACCCTCTTCATTTTTCAGTCGACGCCCACTAAAAGCAGCAAGCTATGGCCTATGGCTAAAGCTTTGTGGTCAGGTGAACGTCGAGAGGACGGGGTGGCGTCCTATCCACTAGGCTGGCTTGCTTATTCGCTGTTTCAGTTTGACCCGTATTGTCAGGACGGATCTTGAACCAGATGGCGTACATCGCTGGCAGGAACACCAGCGTCATGATGGTTCCGACGAATGTGCCTCCGATTAGCGTGTAGGCCAGCGTCCCCCAGAAGACGGAGTGTGTCAGCGGAATGAATGCCAGGATTGCCGCAAGCGCTGTCAGCAGTACCGGGCGGGCACGTTGTACCGTGGCTTCGACTACTGCGTGAAACGGGTCCAGCCCTTCTTGCGCGTTGTGATGGATTTGCCCAATCAGAATCAGCGTATTGCGCATCAAGATGCCCGACAACGCGATTAAACCGACCAGAGCATTGATACCAAACGGCTGCTGGAAGACAAGCAGTGTCGGTACCACACCAATCAACCCTAACGGCGAGGTAAGGAACACCATGATCAACGCCGAGATTGAACGGACCTGCAGAATGATGATGAGCAATGTCATGGCTATCATGATTGGCAGCAACGGTAAAATCGCCTTACCAGCCTTGCCTGACTCCTCGATTGCACCCGCCTGCTCAATCCGGTACCCGCCAGGCAGTTTCTCAATGATCGGCTGCAACTCCTTCATGACCACGCTTGAAACGTCGGGCGGCTGCAAGCCTTCGGCAATGTCACCACGCACGGTGATGGTCGGCATGCGGTCACGACGTCGGAGGGTCGGATCCTCCATACGAACATCGACCTCTCCCACCTGAGACAGCGGAATCCGCTGACCCGCCGTGCCTACCAGCGTAAAACCTTCTATCTTGGCGGGATCGAGCCTGATATCCCCCGCTGCGCGACCAACCACCTGCACCGAGCGAATGTCCTCACGAACTGCGGTGATCGGTACTCCGGCCAGCAGGAACTGCAGTTGCTGCGCGACTGAGCTTGACGTCAACCCCACCGCCTCCAGGCGATCCTGATCCAGAGCGAAATGCAGCGTCGGCGTCAGCGGTCCCCAATCGGTGTTGACGGTTCTCATCATCGGGCTCGACTGCAACACGTCCTGTACCTGGCCCGCAATCTCACGCAACTTTGACGGATCAGGTCCCATCACCCGGTAGGCCACCGGAAATGGCGAATAAGGACCAAATACAATTTGAGACGCCCTGACACGAGCCTCTGGGGCGAGTCCTTCAGCGACCGCTTCGCGAAAGCGGAGTTTGAGGGTTTCACGTGCCTCCTGACTGTCCGTCAGCACTACGATCTTCGCGAACGATGGATCGGGCAGTTCTGGCGCCATCGCCAGGAAGAAGCGTGGCGCCCCCTGCCCAATATAGGCCGTGACGATTTTTGCCTCTTCCTGCTTTTGCAGCCAGGCCTCGACCTTTGCGGCAGTGGCACTGGTCTGCTCGATGGAGGTTCCGTAGGGCATTTGCACCTCGACCATTACCTCGGGACGGTCAGAGGTCGGGAAGAACTGCTTCTTCACCAGGCTCATGCCTAAAACTGCCACGAAAAGCAGCGTGATAACCGTGCCAGCCACCAGCCATTTGCGGGCGATGACCCGTGTCAGAACTCCGCGAAAGCGGTTGTAACGGGGAGTGTTGTAGATAGCCGCATGCCCACCCTCTACCTTCTTGATGTTTGGCAACAACTTCACCCCAAGGTAAGGGGTGAAGGCCACCGCGACGACCCAGGAAGCGATCAAAGCAATGCCCACGATCCAGAACATGTTGCTGGTGTACTCGCCGGCTGTCGATTGCGCGAAGCCGTTCGGCAAAAAGCCGATAGCCGTCACTAGCGTACCGGCAAGCATCGGCGCGGCCGTATGACTCCAGGCGTACGCGCAAGCTTTGATGCGGTCGTAGCCCTCTTCCATTTTCACCACCATCATTTCGATGGCAATGATCGCGTCGTCCACCAGCAGTCCCAGCGCCAGAATCAACGAGCCGAGGGTAATACGGTCAAAGTTCTTTCCGGTGGCCGCCATCACCACAAACACTATCGCCAGCGTCAACGGTACCGCCGCTGCGACCACGAGGCCTACCCGCCAGCCCATGCTGAGAAAGCAGACAAGCATCACCACAAGCAGCGCGACAAAAAATTTGACCATGAACTCGCCAACGGCCGAGTCAATGTTCACCGCTTGATCAGTGACCTTGGTCAGCGTCATGCCCAGCGGCATGCCTTCATTTATCTTCGTCGTCTCGGCGTCCAGCGCCTTGCCCAGGTCCAGGCCATTCCAGCCCTCGCGCATTATGACCCCCAGCAACAAGGCCTCTTCGCCGTTATTGCGCACCAGGAAGGTGGCAGGGTCTTCGTAGCCTCGTTCAACCGTCGCCACGTCCGAGAGCTTCAAGGTGCGCCCCTGAATCGCCAGGGGCGTGTCACGAATTTTCTCCAATTTATCGAAAGCGCCATCCACCCGCAGGAAAACCTGCGGCCCGTTGGTTTCGATGGAACCGGCGGGTGTGAGCACGTTCTGGCTATTCAGCGCGGCGAAGATGTCCTGGGGAGAAACGCCCAAGGTGGCCAGTCGGTCATGGGAGAAGGACACAAAAATGCGCTCGGCTTGCTCACCGATGATGTTGACCTTCTTCACGCCCGGCACATGCAACAGTTGTTGGCGCAACGACTCTGCATCACGCACCAACAGTCGCTGCGGCTCGCCTTTGGCTTTGAGGGCGAAAAGCGCAAACGTCACGTCCGAATACTCGTCATTGACCAATGGCCCGATCACACCCGCCGGTAGCTTGGTGGCTTCGTCGTCGAGCTTTTTACGCGCCTGATAGAACTCCTCCTGCACTTGCGAGGGCGGCGTGCTATCGAGCAGTGACACCATCGTGAAAGCGAGGCCAGGACGGGTGTAGGTTTCCGTGCGGTCGTACCATTTCAGTTCTTGCAGGCGTTTTTCAAGTGGCTCTGCTACCTGATCCTGCATCTCCTGCGCCGTGGCGCCCGGCCACGCGGTAATGACCGTCAACTGCTTGACCGTAAACGGAGGATCTTCCGCACGTCCCAGCTGAAAGAACGCCAGGGTGCCTGCAACGGCAATCAGGAAGATCAGAAATACCGTAATAGATCGCTCACGAACGGCGATCGCGGAAAGATTGAAGCGCCCCTCGCTCATGGACGACCCCCGGCAACTTTGGCGTCATCCTGTTGAGGCAATCTCACCTGTTCACCTTCGCGCAACAGATGTGCGCCTAACGCTACGATCTGCTCGCCGATTTTGAGGTCGCCCGCGACTCGCACTGTGTCGTCGCTCAAGCCCAGGATTTGTACAGGTCGCCAGGCCACCTTCGCCGGCGTACCGGCGATGACCCACACGCCAGTGCCTTGGCCTGGGTCATAAACGGCAGCGATCGGTACTTGCAGCCCCTGCCCTTGCGCGGCGCCTTCAGCGATCCGAAGCGTGACGGTCGAACCTATTGGTGCATTGGCCAGCGCCCCCTCAAGCACATACCGCGCCTCGAAGGTGCGTGTCATTCGGTCGGCCGAGTCAGAAAGCAGCCTCAGCTTCGCTGCAACAGCATCCGTGGTATTGCCATAAAGCGTCGCCTGCGCGATGGATCCTGCCGCGGGGCGCAACGTCTCGGGCAGGTGCACGATGGCTTCGCGCTGCCCTGCCCGCGCCAATCGAACCACGGGCTGTCCCGGGCTGACAACTTGCCCGGGCTCGGCGAGCGTCTCCACCACAACGCCGTCGGAATCCGCAAACAGCACCGCATAACCAGAAGCATTGCGAGCTACATCAGCCTGCGCTTCAGCGGCGCCAAGCTGCGCCTTTGCGGTATCCGCTGCGGCTTTGATCTGGTCATAGGCCGATGCAGAAATAGCACCTGCGGCGACCAGGTCGCGATACCGAGCCTCGTCATCTGCAGTCTGCTTGGCTCGGGCCCGAGCGGCTATGACCGACTCTTGCTGTGCGCGCGCCTGCAACCCCAGATCGATTGGGTCGAGGCGCATGAGTGGCTGACCACGTTTAACGGTCTGACCGGTGTCAACCAGACGCTCAAGCACCTTGCCTGATACCCGAAAACCCAGATCGCCCTGGACGCGGGCAGCCACGACACCCGTGAAAGAACGTGAGGCGTCGGAGGCCCCCTGAACCGCTGCGGACCTGACCAGAGGAGCATGCGTGCGCGGATCTTCAACGGTGGATGAGTCGCCACATGCCGTCAGGACAAGAGGCAACAAGCAAGCGGCAATGGGGGAAGGTCGAAGCCGGCGCATAGATTCCCTTACTTAAAAATAGGACGAGCGCCACATTCTCAGTCTAGTGACCATATGTGTCAATGGTCACGAACCATGAAACATTCAGCTTCTCAAGATCAACACCGAAACCGTCGCCGCCCCCGAGAAGAAACCAACATTCGCTCAAATCGCCTCAATTGACAGAGTGTGACTATTTAGTAATATGGTCACAAATATCCTCTATTGAAGGAATCTCAATGCCTCCCCTCCGTCCAATCGCTCTTTTGGTCAGCGCCGGCTTATCGGCAGGTTGCGCGGTCGGTCCGGACTACCATCGTCCAGACGCTCCGCTCTCGGATCGTTACTTGGGTCAGCCTTCTGTCGAACAGCGTCGTGGAGCGACGCCGACCAGCCTTGTAGCTTGGTGGGAAGGCTTTGGTGATCCAGTGCTAACCGACTTCATCTCCAAGGCGCTTGAGCAGAATCTGGACCTGGCGCAGGTATCGGCGCGAGTCACACAGGCGCGGGCCGGACTAGGTGCTGCAAATGCCGCTTTACTCCCCTCAGGGAACATCAGCGGACAGGCCGCACGCTCCTACCAGTCAATCGAGACGCCGCTCGGCCAGGTGTTGAACTCAACGCCTGGCAATGATCGGTACGCAAGCGCCTACGAGGCCAACCTCGATGCCAGCTGGGAGGTAGATGTCTTTGGCGGATTGCGCCGCGGACGCGAGGCTGCTCTGGCCGAGTACCAGGCTTCCCAGGCAGGCGTCGCCGCCACACGATTGGCCATCGCCGCGCAGACCGCTGATATCTACATCACTGTCCGCGGACTGCAGACCCGGCTGGACATTGCGAACCGACAAGTCAAAACACAGCAGGAGCTACTAGAGAAAGTCCAATTGCTCTACAGCAAGGGGCTCGCCGCCAACTATCAGGTTCGCCAGACCGAGGGGGCGCTATCGCAGGTCCAAGCGACAGTGCCTGTCCTGCAGACCGGCCTGGATGCTGCCATGAATGCGCTGGATGTAATGCTCGGCACGCCGCCAGGTACTCACCGCACACAACTGGCAAGTGCGGGGAGCATTCCTGTAGCGCCGCAGTTAAAGGCGATGGGAACGCCGGCCGATTTGCTGCGCCGCAGGCCAGACCTCATTGTGGCTGAGCGCCGTCTTGCGGCCTCAAACGCACGCATCGGGGAGGCGATTGCCGAGTACTACCCGAAATTCTCCCTTAGCGCATTGCTGGGCAGTGCCACGGCTGTATCCGCAGGCAATCTTTTCACCAGCGGCGCCAGCCAGTCGGCGGGCGTATTGGGACTGCGCTGGAGGCTCTTCGACTTCGGTCGCATAAACGCCCAAATCGACCAAGCCAAGGGGCAGGAAGCCGAAACCCTGGCCGCTTACCATCAGTCCGTGCTGCGCGCCACCGAGGATGTCGAGAACGCGTTCTCCTCACTGGTGAATCGGGAAGCTCAAGCAACCACCCTCACCGGGGGAGAGGCGTCTCTGACACAGGCTCGCCAATCGTCGTTCATTGCCTATGAGAAAGGCACGGCCAGCCTGATCGATGTCCTGCACGCCGACGAGACGATGCTGCAGGCTTCCGATGCTCGGGCACAAGCGCGAACGGAATCGGCACGAGCGGCGGTTGCGGCATTCAAATCGCTAGGGGGTGGCTGGCAACCACCTGAAGCCATGTGACCAATTCAGCTAATGGTCACAACACAGATAAATAAGATGCCCTTCGACGGATGGACGAAGGGCAAAGTGAGAGCCGTTTGGTGATCTGTCGCTTACCCAGGGTATACCGTAAACCTTTAGCCGAAGGTCAAGGCATGAGGCTACGCAAGATGAGGTTGGAGGTGAGCGTGGGCGCCTCCTCGACGAAATCGAGGTTGTACTGCAACAGCAAAGGGTTGACGAATGGTCGCAGCGCGAGATGTATCGCTTCTACTGTCTCGTCCAGCGGAGTCTTGCGCTCAAATTCACCAATCTCTCGCCCCTCCCGCACGATTTGCAAAACGAAGCGTTTGATCTGTGCGTCATAAACCTGCGAACTGGGCCAGCTTTCCGACGCCGCGAACGCTGCGATGTCATAGAGTTTTCGGTCGTTAAAGAACAGATCCACACCTGTGGCGATCACAGTTTTGACCAAACGTCGAAAGCGCTCCGTCGGCGACAGGTCTTCTACATTGATAGCCTGCTCCACAGCCGCGACGATTTCTGCCAGGCAATTTGCGCAGATGGCTTCACCGATCGCCTGCTTGGAATCAAAAAATTTGTAGATGTAGGCCTTTGAAAACCCGATGGCCTTGGCCAGGTCGGAAACCGTGGTTTTACCATAGCCGTATTGACTGAAGTGTTCGTTGGCTGCCGCGACAATCTGGTCTCGAATGTCGTGATCGGCTGGGCCACGGGGGCTGGGCGAAGATGAAGATATCGATGGCTGATTCATGGGAACAGCTTACTCATCCTATCGAGGACTGACAACTTGTGACCGATAAGACATATAGTCACAAATCGACCGTTTTGAGCGACTTTTCCGAGCAATCACAAACTTCAGTCGATCAGGCGCGAACCGGGCTGACGCTTGAGTGATCGAACATGACGGATTAACGTTCCGCAAGCTCATCGTCGCTAAGTAGTTTCCATGCACTTGGCGTCGTGCAGGTGACGAAGCTCAGCCCAGACTATAAGGGCTGTCATAGCCGGGCCGAGTGCATGACCAAGCGCTGTCAGCGCGTACTCCACTCGCGGCGGTACTTGAAAGATGTCTTCCACAGCGATTACACCGCTGATGAGATGCGGCCGGCGCTGAATGCCGCAGTCAAGGGAGCGAAAATTAGCCGAGGTTGCTGCGAGGTGCCGTCTCCAAGACGGGTTCGGGGAACGGAACCGCGAACGAAGGTGTCATCTGTATTAGGCACCGTGGTGTCGCAATCCTGTTGGAATAGAAAGGTGGTTTTCATGAACAATATTATCTACATCGTCGGGGCTGTTGTGATTGTCCTGGTTATTCTGTCGTTTGTCGGTCTTGTATAGCCTTAGCTGCTGAGCACGTTCATTGACTCATCAGTTTGTGCTAACGACTTTTTGAAGGTGTCGGGGTGAGTTACTGAAGATACCTCTATGAGACACCCCAAGCGCTGCCAGCTGAGAACCGTCCTGATGACGCCGGTCGCGGCGAGATCGCACGTCCACTCAGCCAAGGTAGAACTTGAAGAACGAGGGCCTGCCTGGTGGAACAACGGCAGTCCAGATGACCGGTAATTTCGCGACCGTTTAGATGAATGCTGTCTGACATGGCGTATTTATGTTGCTACCCCCTGCCCTCGCAACATCGCAATATCCCGCTTGGGGGGTACGCCAAACAGACGGCTGTATTCTCGGCTGAACTGCGACGGGCTTTCATAGCCGACCTTGTACGCTGCGCTTGATACTTCCTGATGCTCGTTGAGCATCAATCGCCTCGCCTCGTTCAATCGCAACCACTTCTGGTACTGCAACGGGCTCATCGAGGTGAGCTGGCGGAAGTGGTGATGAAAGGTGGGTGTGCTCATCTGCACTCGCGCCGCAAGTTCTTCGACGCGAAGCGCCGAGGCGTAATTCAACTTCAGCCAGTCGATGGCTTTTGCGATGCGATAACCCTGGCCATCGACCGAGGTAATCTGCCGCAACCTGGCAGCCTGATCACTCTTCAAGAGACGATAGTGAATTTCGCGCTGAATCAGGGGCGCAAGCACAGGGATGGCTTCAGGTTCATCGAGTAGCGCCAGCAAGCGCTCGAACGACGCCAACATGGCAGGCGTTACTGAACCAATCCCTACACCTTTCACCACTGATCGTTCACGGGTTGGCGGCAAGTCACCCTGCACTATCAGCTCAGCCAGCATGCGCAGATCCAGCTTCAAAGTCAGCCCCAGACATGGCTGCTCCGGGCTTGCCGCCAGCACCTCTGAATTGGCAGGCAAGTCCAATGAGGTGATCAGAAATCGCGACGTGTCATAAGGGTAGCTCTCGCCACCTACCCACAACTGTTTCTCACCTTGGGCGACGAGGATGATGCTTGGCTCGACCATGCAGACGACGGGCGGCGATGGATGTTCGCGCCTGAAAAAGCCGAGGCCCGTAATGGGCGTTCCGTAGTCACCTGGTTCCGGGATCTGCGCGCCAATGATCTGCGCAAGCGTTTCTTGTGGCGATAGGTATTGAGCAGCGGTGTCGTGTTTGATCGTCATGTTCGTCTTGTACCTCTTCGCTGAACTCTAACTCGCCCGCTCGCGACCGTCCTGCAAAAAAACAGAGACTCATAGAATCAGGCAAGTAATCCAGCGCAATGCACTACAGGGAGTCTGGGCAGGGCCGGAGAATGTTCATCCGACAAAGCCATCGAGGACTCTCCCATGCTTGTACAAGCCTATGGTGCTCATGCGGGCGACAAGCCCCTTGAGCCGTTGCAAATCATTCGCCGTACACCCGCCGCCCATGACGTTCAGATCGATATCGCATTTTGCGGCATCTGCCATTCGGACTTGCATCAGGTACGAGCCGAGTGGGCCGGCACGCAATTTCCTTGCGTACCGGGGCACGAAATTGTGGGTCGTGTATCGGCGGTAGGCGCGCATGTTTCGGATTTCAAAGTCGGCGATCTGGTCGGCGTCGGTTGCATCGTCGACAGCTGCAAACACTGTGAAGACTGTGCCACGGGTCTGGAAAACTATTGCGACGGCATGGTCGGCACCTACAACTTCCCGACCCCGGACGAGCCCGGCTGGACGCTCGGCGGCTACTCGCAAAACATCGTGGTGCATGAACGTTATGTTCTGCGTATCCGCCATCCCGAAGAACAACTGGCCGCCGTCGCACCCCTGCTGTGTGCGGGCATCACCACCTATTCCCCATTACGTCGCTGGAACGCCGGGCCGGGCAAGAAAATCGGCGTGGTCGGCATCGGTGGCCTGGGCCACATGGGCATCAAGCTGGCCCACGCGATGGGCGCCCACGTCGTGGCGTTCACCACTTCTGAATCCAAGCGCGAAGCGGCGAAGCAACTGGGCGCCGACGAGGTTGTCGTGTCGCGCAACGTTGAAGAGATGGCCGCGCATGCCCGGAGCTTTGACTTCATTCTGAACACCGTCGCAGCCCCCCACGATCTCGATGCCTTCCTTGTTCTGCTCAAGCGCGATGGCGCGCTGACCCTGGTCGGTGCGCCCGCCTCGCCGCATCCATCGCCCAATGTGTTCAACCTGATCATGAAACGACGAACGATTGCCGGCTCGATGATCGGCGGTATCCCCGAGACGCAGGAGATGCTGGATTTCTGCGCCGAGCACGACATCGTCGCCGACATCGAGTTGGTTCGGGTCGATCAGATCAATGAATCCTATGAGCGGATGCTCAAGGGCGACGTCAAGTATCGCTTCGTGATCGACAACGCCACATTGGCTGGCTAAGCGAAGGCGCCAGCGAATAACCACCCAATCGAAAGGACTATCCAGTGAAAGGCATTTTGCTTGCCCTAGGGCTGCTTGTTACCTCTTTTTCTTCAACGGGAGCCGATCTGTCGAACGGCGCGGACAACTTCTACAAAAGCGAAAAAGTGACGGTAGAAAAGGTCACCTTCAAGAATCAATACGGCATGAAGGTGGTGGGCAACCTGTTCACCCTGAAAGGCCTCGACCCGAAAACGAAAAATGCAGCCATCATCGTGGGCCATCCCATGGGTGCGGTAAAGGAACAGAGTGCGAACCTGTACGCCAGCAAAATGGCCGAGCAGGGGTTTGTCACGCTGTCGCTGGACTTGTCCTTCTGGGGCGAGAGCGAGGGCACGCCTCGCCAAGCTGTTTCGCCAGATATCTACGCGGAAGACTTCAGTGCCGCTGTGGACTTTCTCGGCACTCACCCGATCGTCAATCGTGAACGAATCGGCGTCCTCGGCATCTGTGGCAGTGGCAGCTTCGCCATCAGCGCGGCCAAGATCGATCCGCGTCTGAAGGCCATCGCCACCGTCAGCATGTACGACATGGGCGCGGCCAATCGTAACGGCCTCAAGCACGGTGTAACGGTAGAACAACGCCAGCAGATCATTCGCGAAGCGAGCGAGCAGCGCTATGCCGAATTCCAGGGCGGTGAAATCCGCTACACCGGCGGCACGCCGCTCAAACTGACCGGCAACGCCGTAGGCGACGAGTTCTACAACTTTTATCGCACCCCGCGAGGCGAAGTCACTCCGGCTGGCGCATCGGCGCAGACAACCACCATGCCGATGCAGACCAGCAACGTGAAGTTCATGAACTTCTATCCGTTCAACGACATCGAGACTATCTCCCCTCGCCCGCTGCTGCTCATTGCTGGCGCCCAAGCACACTCACGCGAGTTCAGTGAGGATGCCTACAAACGGGCTGCCGAACCCAAAGAACTGCTCATCATTCCAGATGCCGGGCATGTGGATCTTTACGACCGGGTCGACCTCATTCCATTCGCCAAGTTGACCACGTTCTTCAAAAGCAACCTGAAGTAGCTTGCCGGTGCCCCGGCCGGGCACCGGTTATCTCGCGGCCTCGTTCCCGGGGTCGCGACGCTTCGCGCATTACAGGATTCAATCAATGACCCGTCACTCCCTCCCAGCCCACCGGAGCACTGAACAATCGTGGGGCGCCGTATTCGCCATGTCGCTCGCTGCCTTCGTCCTGGTGGCATCGGAATTCATGCCGGTCAGCCTGCTGACGCCGATTGCCGCCGATTTGCATATCACCGAGGGGCAAGCGGGCCAGGGCCTTTCCGTCTCTGGGTTGTTTGCGCTGTTTGCCAGCCTCCTGATTGCTTCAGTGGCTGCGCGGGTCGACCGCAAACCGCTGCTCCTTTCCCTGACACTGTTGATGATCCTTTCCGGAACAGTGGTTGCGTTCGCGCCGAACTACTGGATGTTCATGATCGGCCGCGCGTTGATCGGTGTGGCGATAGGCGGCTTCTGGTCGCTGTCGGCGGCAACCGCCATGCGCCTGGTGCCTGATGACCAGATCACTCGCGCAATGGCAATCGTCAACGGCGGCAACGCTCTGGCGACAGTGATTGCAGCACCTTTGGGCAGTTTTCTCGGCGCCTTGATCGGCTGGCGCGGCGCATTCTTGTGCGTCATTCCGGTCGCGATAGTCGCCTCTGCCTGGCTTCTGTTCAGCCTTCCAGCGATGAAGTCGCAGTGCGGTTCAGGCACTGGAAATGTCTTCAGGTTGATGCAAAGCCTACCGGTCGCGTTAGGCATGGTGGCGGTCAGCGTCTTTTTCATGGGTCAGTTCATGCTGTTTACCTATTTGCGCCCCTTCCTTGAAACGGTCACGCACGTCAGTGTTTCCATGCTGTCGCTGATGTTGCTCGTCCTGGGTCTGGCGGGCCTCGCGGGAACCTTCCTGATTGAACCATTCTTGAAAAATGGCCTGCATCGCACCCTCATCGTCATCCCGATCTTGATGGCGGTGATTGCACTGGCGCTGGTTTCGTTCGGCAGTTCGGCCGCAACCACGACTGTCTTGCTGGGCCTCTGGGGATTGGTTGCGACTGCTGCACCGGTGGGATGGTGGACATGGCTGGCCAGAACATTGCCAGAGGCTGCTGAAGCGGGAGGCGGCTTAATGGTGGCGATCATTCAACTGGCCATTGCATCGGGAGCAACCGTGGGCGGGCTGGTCTTTGACTCAAGCGGTTATCGAACGACCTTCGAGCTGAGCGCCGCGTTGCTGGGCGTGGCGGCTGTTCTTGCCTTCCTGGCTGCACGCGCAACCTCGCGGGAGCCTGTTGCATCGGAGAGCATCGCTTGAAAAAACACAAGATGCGCCAAGGCGAGTCTTGTGGTCCCAGTGGAGCAATCGGTTGCTGACTAGACGGTAAAATCAGCGCGCACTATCGATGATCTGACCACCGTCCGGCGTCAGGCTATACCCCGTCAAAAATTGCCCATCTTTACTGGCGAGAAACAGCACCACCGGCGCAATGTCCTCTTCGGGCGATCCATAACGGCCAAGTACGTTAGTCGGAGCAGGCACATCCGCCGCAACTTCGCTGTGGCGCGGCCGATGCCGCGACCGGCTCCAGTGACGATGGCTACTTTCCCATTGAGTCGAGTCATATAAGTCTCCTTTTATTTAAGAGGCGTCTGGATGACCGCCGTCAGCGGTGGGTAAGGCGACGGAAGATCGCGAACAGCGTTTTGTGTCATGAAGGAGGCAACCAAGAGGATGAGTCCTACAACTGCCGGGATAGAGCCTTTGGGCTTGCGAACACCCAGGTGTGCTAAAGCGGAAAGCAGCAGGTGATAAAACATGCCGACATAGGCAAGATCACTGAGCGCCACGTTAAAGCGCCACAGAATCGCGGCAGGCCCAAGTACCTTGACCACGATCATGAAAGGCACCAGGTAGGAGGCTGAATAGCCCAACTCCGCTTGTGCATTTCGAACATAGTCGCCCTTGGCGATGTACATGGAGGCGGAAGCGAAATAGAGCAGCGACAGCAGTGCCGTGCTGATCCAATAAACATAGTTTTCGATCATGAGGTTTTCCTGAGCAAGTGTTAATACGTCGACTCAGGCCAAAGATGTCGCCTAATATGAAAAGCTACAAGTAGGATGAA
Organism: Pseudomonas sp. B21-015; assembly: GCF_024749285.1. Taxonomy (NCBI): domain Bacteria; kingdom Pseudomonadati; phylum Pseudomonadota; class Gammaproteobacteria; order Pseudomonadales; family Pseudomonadaceae; genus Pseudomonas; species Pseudomonas sp. B21-015. Next base: position 2,877,395 of record NZ_CP087196.1, on the reverse strand, counting down.
AAAGTGGTGCTTAGTATGGAAAACCAGACCAATGGTGATGATCAGATCAACATGCACGAGGAAATGCGCCGTGCATTTGCGCTGCTTTCAGGCAAGTGGAAGCTGGAAATCATGTGGTTGTTGAACCAGCGGATCTATCGTTTCGGAGAACTGCGCAAGGCGATTAGCGGCATCACCCAGCACATGCTGACGGCACAACTTCGTGAGCTCGAAAACGATGGGCTGGTGTCGCGAACAGTCTTCGCAGAAGTGCCCCCTCGCGTCGAATATGAAATGACGGCAAAGGCCCGTGCGCTCGGGCCGACGATGGAGGCACTCGCGTTATGGTGGAGCGAGTATGGGAAAAGCGTGCCGGTGAAGCCAAACTCGCGCGGTCGCAAACCTGAAAGCACTTAAGCATCGGGCGATGGTGCCACCTGGAAACGGCAGCGACCATCGCGGCAGCCGCGAGACAAAGGAATGTGAATATGCGGCACTGGTTTGACGCAGGGGTGGCGAAAAGAATCGCCATCGTCTCGTTTCCGTTGATGGGGACGATGGTCGGCAATTTATTGATGATGCTTGTCGACAGGCTATGCCTGGCACACTACTCACAAGATACGCTGGCCGCCTCCGGTCCAGCAGTATTCACGAGCATGGCGATCATCGCTTTCTTCTGTAGCACCGTGGGCGTGTCACGTTCCTTTATTGCACAGGCGAATGGTCGATCGGGGCTCAGCGAGGCTTGGAATGAAGCCGCGCTGGGGCTGCTCCTTGGTATTGCCTGCGGTGCCCTGCTGTTTGTCGCCGCCCCGCTGATCGCGATGATCCCACAGCTCAGCTCCCGCCCACCGCAGATTGTCAGCCTCGAATCGCAGTACATGCTCTGGGCGGCGATTTTCGGTGGCGTAATGACGATCGACACAGCGCTGTCCTCGTTCTTCAACGGTGTGGGTCGAACCCGCGAAACGCTCATGGTCGGCATCGTTGGTCAAGTAGTCGACTCAATCTTCACCGTCGGCCTGGTCTTCGGAAAGTTCGGGCTGCCCGAAATGGGAATGGCCGGAGCCGCTATCGGTACGTTGATCGGCACTCTGTCCATGCTGACGTGCTACGCAGTAATGCTGCCTCGAGAAATCTGGCTTGAGTTGATGAACATCTTCATTGCCCGTAGCGAGCGCCTACTGCCCCGGCTGTTCTTCCGGCTGCGTAGAGGTGTTCCCAGTGGCTTATCCGCCGGGGTGGATCAGCTCGGCAACACTGCATTCATCTGGATAGTCGCGGTACTGGGCTCTAGTGCGCTAGCGGCAAACAACGTCAATCTGACGATCAATTACCTGGGCATCATCCCGATCATCGGTTTGGGTATTGGTTGCAGCATTCTGTGCGCCACTGCAGTGGGCAAGGAGCAATACACTGAGTTGGCAACGATCCTACGGGTGACCGTGACCATCGAGCTGCTCTACGTGCTGCTGGTTTCCACCGTTCAAATCACTTTGCCACAGGTCTTGCTCAAGGCTTTCGGCGACCTGGGGCACAACCCGGAGACCGTCGCCCTGGCCATCGATACACAACGCGTACTGTGGACATTCTCCGCCGCCTTTGTCTTCTCTATGACGGGTGCAGCCGTCTTGGAGAGTATTGGCATGGCCAGATTTTCGCTGGTCGTGCGCCTGGTTCTGATGTGGTTTATAAGCATTCCGTTGATCTATTACGTCGCGATGAGCAATCGCGATGTCCCGTCGTCGCTGATCACATGCTGGGTCATCGGTTCGGTGTTCGAATTTTTGATTGGCGCCATTTATTTCTGGCGAATCGCCAAAGCCATTCGAGGGGCCGAAAACCGTCTTCACGTCGATCCTCATCCGGCCAGCGAGAGCGCCCTATGAACCTGAATGAAGTCATTCGTTTCGCATCTTTAGCGATCAGCTGCTTTACAGAAAGTCTGGCACAGCTGTCCAGACGAGGCGGATTGGGTCACGCAACTCAAGACGCTACTGATCTGCTCACTAACGGTTTCGGGGTGGCCGTGTGGCTCCACAGCGGGCTACCCCCTTCCAGAAATGCCTCTATAAGAAAGATCCGTACAAGCACTTAGTGTGCTTTATTCTCCCAATCCCCATGCTCCTTCGTCGGCAGCCAAACCCTCTAGTAAGCGACAGTAATCGGCAAACATTGCGTCAACCAGTGTCGGAGTCAGGCGGTTAGCCGCGAGATCCCAGTGGATCAACAAACCTTCTGCCTGCTCGATACTCAGATTGTCCAGCGCCACACCGTGAGTGCGACTCGTACTTTTAACGAGTGTTACTCCCTCGGGCAGGTCCAGTGGCCCTTGTGGGTTGAGTCGGGTAAAAACCACAGGGAAATCAAGTTTGCGTGGTCGTTGTTTGTCCGTCGCCACCTTACGAAGTGCTTGCAGGCCATTGGTCATGCTGTGCTGTTGATCCTCGGTGAAGATCCGTTCGCAACGCCGGGCCTGCTCTATAAAAGTCATAGGTTCATTGTTGAAATCGATCCAGCTCAACGTAGTGAAGTCGCCGACCAGCGCGTCGATCTGCGGGTGCACTGCAGGCCTCTTCCAACCAGGGGCCACCAGAGTAAAGGCCGGCTGGGCGCAGTGTTTCGCAATGCTCCAGGCATAGGCAGAAATCAGTACCGCGTCGGCCGAGATTCCTGTTCGTGCGATACGATCACGCAGCGCTGGCCAACAATCAAGGTAGTGCTCATATTCCAGGTACAGGCCATTGATATCCCTTTCGTCATTCACCTGCGGCCCTTGGGGTAGCAGTCGGAATTTTTCCTGCCAGTAAAGAGCTGCGTTTTGCGCCGCTGGTGTGCGGTTGTACTGTCCGAGAGCCTCCATATAACTACCAAAATTGATGACCAACGGCGTCTGCGGTAGACCGTGGTAGAGATTCAGTAGTTGATGGATCAACAGATCTCGACTGGGGAGGTCGACGAGCAGCAGGTCCACCGCCAGATGCACCAGGCTGCGTTGTTCATCCAGCGTACTGACCCGCAGTTCAGCATAAGGCCACTCTCCCAGCGCCGTCACCCGGCCAAGCATCTCTTCGACGATCCGCGATCCACTGATATTCTTCTCGACCGTTTCGAGTTTCATCAATAGCGGTGCTTCCAAGATCTGCTGGGTGCCATTGGGCAGAATCCGGGTCCGCAGCATCGGATGGTGCGCCACCAACTGCTGCCAGGCCTTTTCCAGTCGAGCAATATCCAGCGCTTCGATAGCAACGGCCATATAGAGATGTGAACTGCCCTGCCCCCGGTGCAAAGAACGGTTGAAAGCGTAGGCCTGCTGCTGATCAGTCAATGCAAAAGGTATCTTTGGCGGCGCACCGGGCGCCAGCTCAAAAGGAGCCACATGAACCAGCGTTGATGTTTTGAGCGCCCACCAGTCGTTATCACCATTCGCCAACGTGACCAGCAACTGGCAATAGTTGCCAAACAGCTGATCGATCATGCCGACGGGATAGCAGTCGATGGCGACGTCCCAGCTGAAACTCAACGCCCCGCCACGCTCGCGCAATTGGTGATCGAGGTTGATCTGTGGCGTCTGGGTGACGCAGTAGTGTTGGGCGTCGCCAAAGCTCGGCGCGCCGTCGATTACCGGGTTGTTGAGCATCGAGGTGAAGACCACCTCGCCACCGTTGAACAGCTTCGATTTGTCGCCACGCTGACGGACTTCGCGAAGTGCAGAGATGCCACTGACGCTGGCGTGATCAAGGTCCGCCAGCAACTGGCGCTGCACCTGTTGCGCCAGTTCGGCCAGGGTTTGTTCCGCCGCGCCGGCAAAGACAAAGAACTGCGTGGAGATCAGCGGCCCGACCAGCCGATCAATGTCTGGGTGCACCGGGAGTCGGCCATAACTGGTCGATATCAACGAAAAGGCCTTGCCGGCATTGGCCTGTTGCAGGATCAACCCGAACAGACTCAACAGCAGTGCAGTGCCTGAAACCTGCAAAGCATCGCCCCGCGCTTTCAATCGCTGCCAGCAGCTCTGCTCAAGGGTTGAAGTCAATCGACGACGCTCGCGGCCAGCAGGTCGCGATGCCTTGGGCAAGGACAAGCCAGTCGGTGCCTGCGCCAGCTTGTCGACCCAGTACTGCAAATCACGCTGGTAGCGTGGCGACTGTTTGAAAGCCTCCAGCGACAGCTGATAATCACGCAACGACACGCCCTGAGCCGGCAACTCGGTGGCAGATTCCTGATAAATCATCAGCCATTGCTGCAACAGCACCTCCAAAGAAGTGGCATCGACAATCAACTCGTCGATGCTCAGATGAACCCGGCTGACTTGGTGATCCAGCAGCGAAACGACTATTTCAAACAGCGTTTCCTGGCCGCTCAGATAAACCTTGTGCGACATCGACGTGCGAAGGGCTGCCAGCGACTGCTCGCGGTCAGTTGGTTCGCTACGGCGAAAGTCGTGGGTTTTGAAGCGATAAGGCGGCAGTTCGCCGACCTGTTGGCGGCCGTCATTCAGCAACCTGAGCCGTAACGCGTCGTGGCGAAACATCAATCGATTCCACGCCTGATTTAGCCTGTAGACGTCCAGCTCCGGCCAGTCGAATTCCAGATAGATATGGCAACCGACCCGCTCAGACTCGGCCAGCAGCCTGCGGCCCGACAAAAAAGATTGCTGGATATCATTGAGCGCAAAAGGCTGATGCCGGGCGTCGGGAGCGACCTGCAACACAGGCACAAGCTGATCGTCGCCTTGTCGCTTCAGAGCTGCCAGACAAGTTTCCACTGAGCCAAGGCTCAGGTACGGGCTCAGTTGTGCCAACGATACCGACAATTGCAGATGCTGCTCCAGCCTGGCCTTGAGGGCCACCGCGCCTAGAGAGCTGAGGCCGAGGCTGGCCAGGCTCCGCGATTCGCAACCCGCGAGTGTTTGCGGGTCACATCCCAGCAACTCAGCTAGCATCTGGCGCACGCTTTTTTGTGACGGTGTCTCGCATTCGCTTGCCTGAGTTGTAGTTTCAACCCGTCGCGGCGCCAGCCAGTGACGCTCCCGCGCAAAGGCATAACCCGGTAAGCCAATTCGCTGTGGTTCACCCAGATGCGGTAGTTTTCGCCAGTCCGGTTCGATGCCCTGCCGCCAATAATCGGCCAGCGCGAGCAAGTCGCGCTCCAGCAGTGCCTGGGTGACCGTCTCGCCAATGGCAGTCGCCTGTTCATCAACCAGCGAGACATTGTCCGACAAGCCCCGAGCGAGTGCGTCCAGCTGCTGTTGCAGAGACTTGATGCTATCCACCACGCAAGCCCAGCGGCAAGCCATCGCCGTTCGCCCCACTTGCAGCGTGCAAGCAATGTCAGCCAGACACAGATCGCTGCGTTGGCTAATGGCGCGGTTCAACCGTGCCGCCTGCTCCTTCAGTCGGTCGACATCTCGCGCCGACAACAGGATCAATTGAGGCTCACTGTCGCCCGCTGCCACACGATGGCGGGCGTTGTGTTCCTCCACGACCAGATGGGCATTGACACCGCCAAAACCATAACTGTTGATGCTCGCCCGACGTGGCATCTCGTGACCGTCGATGTCCTTCAACGCCGGCCATGGCCGGTTCCCGGACGAGAGCGACAGTTGCTGCGGATCGAGTGTGATCGCGGGATTGAGTTGTTGATACCCCGCAATGCCCGGCAACTGGCGCTGTTTCACTGCGTCTATCACCTTGAACAACGCCGCCATGCCGGACGCCAACTCACAATGCCCGATCAGCGGTTTCAAGGTGCTGATGTTCCAGGCCGCGCCGAGTTGGTCACCACCGCTCAACTGCACACGCGCCGCCTGGATCGCGTCAATTTCGATGGCATCGCCCATCGCCGAACCGGTGCCGTGGGCTTCCACGTAGCTGACAGTGTGCGGCGCAACCCCGGCGCTGCGGTAGGCGGCAACCATCGCCGCTTGCATGCTGGCGTGATCGGGGGCAGTCAGCGAAATCCCTCGCCCGCCATGACCCACGCCGCTGCCCTTGATTTTTAGATGGATCCGGTCTCCGTCCCGTAGCGCGTCGGCCAATGGTTTGAGCAACAGCACACCCACCCCTTCGGCACGCACATAGCCATCAGCCTCGGCCTGGAATGAACGGGTGTGCGGCTGCTCGCTGAGAAACCCCATCTGCCGGTAACCGGCCGTTTCATCAGGCGACAGCAACAGGTTAACCGCGCCGACCAACGCCTGGCGACACTCGCCGGCCCGGATCGACTGCATGGCCCGATGCAACGCGACCAGCACCGATGAGCAGGCGGTGTTGCAGTATTCGCTCGGCCCCCGCAGATCGAGGAACCAGGAAATCCGGTTGGCGTACATACACGGAGAAGAAGACGTCAGCAGATACGGGCTGTCGCGGGGAACCTCGACGACTTCGCGGTACTCACTGGGCGCGGCGGCGACAAACACGCCGGTTTCACGCCGGGCAAACGCTGCGGCAGCGATCGCAGCATCATCGAGCGCCCACCAGGCATGCTGCAACAGCAGCCGTTGCTGAGGGTCCATCAGCGCCGCTTCCGCCGCCGAAACACCAAAAAACCAATGATCGAAACACTCGATCCCATCGATGTAGCCACCCGCAGGCCCAGCCGTTGCGCGTTCGGGTGGCACGTCGCGTATCTGACTGACGCCACTGCGAACAGCTGCCCAAAACCCCTCCAGCTCCCCACCGGGGAAACAGCCGCTGATGCCGATGACGGCAAAATCATCGTCTGCTACAGCAAGCGTCGATGGCGGTTTTTGCGCTAAGGCTGCCTGAGTCTCTTTTGACGGCGGCACCTGCGTTCCGAGGCGTTCTTGCAGCGCAGCGACGATTTTCTCGACGCTGTTGTAGCGAAAGAAAAAGCTCGGTTCCAGCGACAGACCGAACGTCATACCCAGTTGTTCACTGAGCGCGAGCAAGTCAGCCGAGTCCAGTCCCAGCTCCATCAGGCTGTGGCGTGGTGACACTCGGCTGCCTTGCGCTTGTCCCAGGCAGCGATTGACGCCCTGACGCACCGCGTCGTCGATAGAGATCGCGGGTTGGTCAACCATTACCGTGGCCAGCTGAATTTCCTGGCGCTGGCGGCAGGCCAGGTCATAACGCACCAGAACGCCGTGCCCCGCATTGTCGGCATCGGCGGGACGATAACCGGGCACCAGCCGCTCGATTTGTGCGCCGTGCAATTCGTGGAAACGCAACACCGGGTCCAGCAGCACGCCCCGCTCGTCACGGCTATGAATGTAGTCCGCCTGGGCAATGTCTCGGTACTTGGGATAGTCCTTGCAGCGGGTCACGCCGACCACAGTGTCGACGCCATTGAGCAGCGTGCAATATTGCAGCATAAACTCCAGCAACTGATCGCCGTAACCGCTGTACTGATGCGTCGGCAGGATGTTCAGGCTCTGGATTTGTAAGGTGCTGCCGTTGCCATGGAACAGCTGATCGACCGTGGCGAAATTGACCGCGAACAGCCCTTCGATCCGGGTGATCCGCTGGGAATAGATGACACCGACCACTTCGCCCTTGAGCTCCAGCGCCAGTTGACCGGCAGGGTCCTGGTTCAAGCGGCGCCGCAGAATGTGTTCATCTACCCGGCCGCCTTCGGGCCAGCAAGCCTGTTCCAGCGTCAGCAGCGCGGGCATGTCTGCCAGCGTCACATGCCGAACACGGTATTCCCGCGCCCGGTAACAACCACTGGTGGCCGCGCAGTCGATGCCGTCTAGCGGCAGCCTGTGCAGCATCCCTGGATCGGCAAACAGCCCGGCACCGGCCAGCGCCATCAGGTAGTGCGCTGCTTCAACCGGGTAATGACAGGCAAAGTGATCAGCCTGCGGACCGTCGGGGCGCCAGTGGCTTTCGCTGAGTACTATCGATTGCTCACCAATCAGCGCCGCCAGCGCTTTTGCCGAGGTCTGCAGACTGCCAAGCACGCTGGCGCCCTCCGCCGCCTGGCCATCACAACGCAGGTAATAACGCTGTGGCACCTGTAAGGCGGGTTGCTGCGGCGCCGTCCCCGGCTGTTGCAGGTTTTGCTGACCGATACCCAGCCACAACACTCGCGCACTGGCACCGACACCCGCGTTCCGAAGCCGCTGACGCAGCGCCGCCGGATCGCTCACTACCGCATCATCAAGCATCAGCAATTGCAGGGGGTTGCTGTCCAGCGCCTGGCCTCGGGCCGTATGGTGCCGCACCCATTGCCCCAGTTCACTCAACGCAACGCCGGGATGGCCGCCCAACTCGACGATCCAGTCCGGCTGCGCGGACAACGGCTGCGCATCGAAGACCTTGCCCAGTAACTGTTCGAGGGCGGGCCGATCACCCGGCCAGACTTGCTGCTCAGCAGCGCCCTTCAACCATTGCAACACGCCTGCCCACCGCTCACCCTTGCCGAACAGCAAGTCATCAAGGGTCGCGGGCAAACTGGCGTAGTACGCCAGAAAAGGCTCGCTCAGCCGTTCGTTTATCAGCGTTCGCCGCTCGGGATGAAGCACCAGTTGTCGTTCTTCGCAGCGAATCCATTGCTGGGTCCGGAGAAAATCGCTCAATAGCTGGATGCGTTCCGGGCCGGTCTGGCCGTTGTCGATGCGCCGTGGATCAACCCGCCCAGTGTCGATATCAATCGCCCCGTTCAGTTGCAACCGGCGCAACAGCACCAGCGATAGCAACTCGTTCAGACCACGAATAAAAGCAGGACAGAGCAGATTCCAGTCCAGCGCCGACAGCTCCAGCCAGCGCCACAGGTGCGGTATGTCCTCCGCGCACGGCATTCGCCGCGGCGCCAACAACGAAAACAGTTCGGCCACTTCTGTGGGCAGCGTACCGATTGCCGATGCCCGGCCATTGAAGAAATACTCGTCGCCACTCGACTGGCTCAACCAGCCAAACGCCTTCAGCCCGTCAAAGGCCACCCGTAACGGACCGGCATTGATCGAAGCAGCCGCAACAAAAGGCGCAAACCCGAACGGCTGGTTGATTCCACTACGAGAGATCAGTTGACGACTTTCCAGACTCAGCACACTGGCGATGAAAAACAACTGATCGGTAAACGTGGCGTTCATCGTCTTTTCCATGACAAGGCATCCATTCGATTGTGCAGTCACGAAAAGGCGGCGGCGTTTCGCACGGTCTTGACGAGTTTGGTCAGCACCTCGCCCGGCCCGAGTTCCTCGAATTCGAATTCCCCTTGGCGCATCAGGTACTGCACGGTATCGAGCCAGCGCACCGAACCGCAGATTTGCCGGGTCAGGTTGTCGACCAGTTCATTATCGCGATAAGGCGCAGCATGGATGTTGGCGATCACCGGGGTGTGCAGCGGCGAATAGTCGAACGTTGCGAGGTACTCGCCAAATGCCCCCATCGCGCTGTGCATGTAGCGCGAATGGAAAGGAGCGCTGACCGGCAGCGCAACAAAGGTAATGTCCATCGCCTGGAAAATTTCCTTCGCCTCGCTGAGTGCCTCGACAGGACCGGCGAGCACCACCTGGGACGGTGAGTTGTAGTTGGCGATGTCCAGCGCGCCGAGGCCGTGGCGCGACAGCAGCGTATTGACTTCGTCAGGGCTGCGACCAATGACGGCCGCCATGCTGCCGCCGGTGGCAAGGCCCATCAGCTCGCCGCGTTTTTTCACCAGTTTCAATCCGGTTTCGAAGGAGAATGCACCAGCGGCAAACAACGCGCAGTACTCGCCCAGGCTGTGACCAGCCAGAAAATCGGCTTTACGCGGGTCCGCTTGCTGTTTGGCGAGGAACGCCAAGGCACTGACGGTGTAGAGCGCCGGTTGGGTAAACCGGGTGTTGGACAACTGCTGATCGGGATCTTCCAGGCACAGTGTTTTCAGCGAATAGCCAAGAATTTGGTCCGCCTGCGCCAGATGCTCGGGAAACTGCTCGAACAACGCCGCGCCCATGCCCAACCGCTGCGAGCCCTGCCCCGGAAACACATAGACGCGTTTCGGCCCGGACGGCAATGGCGTCGATGGACGCTGTACCAGGCGGGTCGGCTGCTGGACCTGAAGTGCCGCAGGTTGCACAGCAGCCTGTACCGGCACAGGCGCCGTCGGTGCTGCCGGGGCTGCGTTGGCAAGCAACGGCTGCAAGGCACGGCCCAGGGTCAGCACCTCGTCGAATTTTTCCAGGTCGCGGCCAAACGGGCTAAGCACCGGGAAAATCGCCGGCAAGACACGGTCACGAATATTCTGTTTGATGAGGTTGGCCAGCGTACCGCTGGGGCCGAGGTCAAGGTAGATCATCGATTCGCCACGCTCGGCGGCCTCACGCTCGATCCGCGCCAGTGTCTGGGAAAAACGGATCGGCTGGCGGATGGTGTGCCAGAAGTGGTCGCTGTCGAGTTGCTGCAAGGTCTCGGTGTTATGGCAGGAGATCACCGGGATCTGCGCCTTGTGCAGGGTGGTCTGGCTTATCAGCGCCTCGACTTGCAGCCTGAGAAAATCGATATGGCGCGAATGGAAGGCCTGATTGACTGGCAAACGCTGGAACACAATGTCCCGAGCGCTGAGGTGAAATTCGGCATCGGCAATCGTGCCGGACGGGCCGGCAACGACGATCAGCGAGGGTGCATTGTAGGCTGCGATATCGCAGTGCTCGCGCAGCACCGGTGTCTGCTGATACAGCGACTCCGTGGCCAGGATCGCCAGCATTGCACCGTCGCCTGCCGGTGACTGACTCTGGTGGAACAGTTGCCCCTGACGCACCACGAGGCGGATCGCGTCAGGCAGCGAAATGACGCCTGCCAACGCAGCGGCGGCGAGTTCGCCGAGGCTGGTGCCCAGCAGATAATCAGGGGTGATCCGGTGCTCGATCAGCGTCTTGCCCAGCGCGTATTCGATCATGAAGATCGCCGGGTGACTCAGGCGAATATCATCGAACGCCTTCGAGCGCGGATTGTTGTCGTGATAGATCCCGGCGATTACCGACTGACCCAGTTCGGCGTGAATCAGTGTGTCAAGTTCGTTCATCCAGCGGTGGAATACCGAATTATTCTGATAGAGCTCGCGGCCCATCTGATAGAACTGGCAGCCCTGGCCGGGAAACATGAATACCACGCAAGACGTCTGTCCCTGAAAAAGATACGGCATAAATTTCGTCCTGAAATGGATAGCTGACGTTACGGCTCGCAGTATAGGAGCCGATCTGGAACGGCCTGCGACATCGACAAAAAAATCTTCGGGGCCTTGGCCCATGACCGCTATGCTCCTCAGGCGGCCGCATCAGCGCCCTGTAATCGGCGCTGTTGTCGCGAATACAGTGAAATGCAAACTCTGCAGTTTTTTCGACACGGAGGTAGACATGACGACGCAAGGACAAGAAACCGTATCGCCAATCAGTCAGTGGTACGACATGATGACCCGGATGTTCCCCGACAAACGTCTGACCTTCCTCAACTACGGCTACCTGGCTAAAGACAGTAGCTTTGACTGGATCAACGACGAAGATCTTGAGCAAAAATGCTCGGCAAACCTGATTCGCACCCTGCTGGGCGATACCGATCTGCGCGGCAAGAAGGTCCTCGAAATCGGCTCGGGACGCGGCGGTAATTGCTCCTACCTCGCCCGCTATACCGGCGCCGCGTCCGTGACCGGGCTGGATTTTTGCCCGGCACATGTCGAGTTGTGCAACCGGGTGCACCCTATTGAAGGGCTGACCTTCGTTGACGGCGACGCGATGGCACTGCCGTTTGTCGATAACGAATTCGACGTCGTTATCAATATCGAGTCGTCCCACTGCTACCCTGACCTCAACACGTTTGGTGAAGAGGTGCAGCGTGTGTTGAAAAAGGATGGCTTGTTTTTTTATGCCGACACCATGAAAGGCGACAACACCAGTGCCCTGTCCGAGCGTGACAGCATTGGTGTCGACTTCTTCACCAACGTGCTGGAGCAGCACCAGGCAATGATTCGCCACGCCGGCTTCAAGGTTGAGGAGCATGCCGACATTTCCGAAGGCGTGATCAGGGCGTTTGAAAGCGAGCAAGGTCACCTCAAGCACCTGCTCAAAAGCCTGGTGGACGAGAAAAAACAGCACAGTGACTCGCTGCCGCCCGAGGTCTGGCACGCGTTCGACACCATGTTCCATTTCTTCAACGACAGCGGCGTCAAGGCCTATAAAAACGGCCATCTGGTGTACAAGTACTGGCGTTTGAAACAGGCCGCCTAGTCTGTTCGGGCGGCGGGTGGAGAGACAGCTTCGGGCGTTATCCAACGGCATTCTCCACCCGCTTTTCGCCATATAAGGACGCGCAGAACTGCGCGATCACTCTGAACACTTCCGGCTGGGTCAGCAGCGTCATATGGTTGGCCGATGCCACCTCGATCATCTCGAAGTTCGGTAATTGCCGCTGCCACTCCTGCCAGTAATCGGCGTGATTAAAAGCGGCGAATTCCTGGCTATCGGTGGAGAAAAATGGCTCCAGGGCGCCCATCCACAAGCCGCTGGCATTGCGAAAGTAATAACAGGCGACGTCACCGGCCTTGGGCAATGGCTGGATTCGATAATGCTCCACCTGATATGCCTGCTGGATCTGCGTGACTTGTGCCAGAAGCTGCTGTAAACGCTCGTCGCTGGTCTTCAGGCCCCGCTCCCGGGCCAGCGCCGTCAGTTGCTGCAGATAGTCCGCTGGCGACAGCGACAGATCGACCGCGTCGCGGTGGATCAACACCTCGGCGAAGCGCTCCGGGGTCTGGCCGATGGTCATCTGCAAGGACATGTTGACGGTCTGCAACAAGCGGGTCTTGTCGGCAAGGCGGGCGGTACGTTCACCGGTCACGTCCGGTGAGTCCAGCATCACCAGGCTGGCGACGGTTTCCCCCAGCTCCTGCAACTGCCGGGTCACTTCATACGCCAGCATGCCGCCCAGCGAATAGCCGCCCAGGTCGTAGGGACCTTGCTGCTGAACCGACTGGATAACCTGAACGTAATAAGCCGCCATAGCCTGAATCCCCTGCAACGGCGCGCGGTCGGTCATCCAGCCTCGGGCCTGAAGCCCGAAAAACGGGCGCTGAATATGGTGGGCCAGGCCCTGATAGATTTCACTGCCGCCCAAGGCGCCATGGAACCAGAACACGGGTCGGCCATGCTGCACCTGATTGAGTCGTTGCAGCTCAGGGAAGCGCGTCGTCGAACCGCTCAACAGGCCGATGATTTCCGGAGGCAGCACCGGCTTTTTGAAACTGGCAGATGCTCTCAGCAATTGAAGGACATCACCGAGAGTCAGGCACTGCTGGATTTCGGCCAGGGTAACTCCAGGATCAATGTGCGCTTGCACCTGCATTGCCCACTGCAGCATCACGATGGAATCGGCACCGTAGGCGTTGAGTGGCTTGGCCGGCGACAAGTCGTTGGGTTGCATGCCCAGCAAGTCGGCAAGCAGACGCAAACCCTGTTCGGCGGCAGTTTCCCGGTCCTTGCCCACTGCCGGGCCTGCGCCCGTGATGTCGTCACGCAACGCCGTGTTTGACTGTTCCAGCCAGTAGCGCTTCTTGTCGAAGCCATACGTGGGCAACTGAATGAGATTCGCGCCGGTGTTTTGCGCAAGTTTGTCCCACGCAATCTCGCCGCCCTGAGTCCAGAGCAGCGCCAGTTGTTGCCGGTCATCGGCGGCAATCAGGCCGTTGCTCAGCGCTACGGCACCTGGGCCAGACAGCAGGCTGGCCAGCGCCGCCGGCACCTCGTCGACATTGCCGAAGGCCAGCGGCAAATCGAGTGTTTCCAGCGCGGCCATGGGTTCGCCCTGCTCCAGCACCCGCTGAATATCGGCTAACAGCGTGCGCAATTCGCCCGTGCTGGCCACCAGCAAGGCCAACCGCAGCGGCATCGCCTCTCGGCCGATTTGCAGGGTGTGGGCCAGATCCTTGAGTCGAAGATCCGTATGGACATCGAGATGCCGCGCCAGCCTTGCCACTGCCTGCTGCAAAGAACCGCTGCTGTTCGCTGACAGCGGCACGATATGCAAAACGCCGTCCTCTTCCTGTGCCACATCGGTCACCGGCGCCTCGGGGTATTCCTCGATAATCAGATGGGCATTGGAACCGCCGGCACCGAACGCGCTGAGCGATGCCCGACGCGGAACGGATTGGCGCACGCCATTGATCTCGACCACCGGCTGAGGCCAGTCGGCTAACGTGCGTTGCAGCACGAATGGTGAGTGCTCGAAGTCCAGCTTGGGATTCAGCGGACCGAGCACCAGCGACGGCGCCAGCTGCCGGTGTTGCAGTTGCAGCACCAGTTTGCTGAGCGCAGACATGCCCGAAGCCGCTTCGGCATGACCGATGTTGGATTTGACCGAGCCAATGGCGCAGGACTGACTGGCAACTCCCGCTTCGCCGAAAATGCGGCTCAGCGCGCTCAGTTCAATGGCATCGCCCATCGCTGAACCATTGGCCGCCGACTCGACGTAGCTGACAGTTCGCAGGTCAATCCCTGCGCGTTTGAAGTTGCTGTCGATCAGCGCGGCCTGCACCTTGGCGCTCGGCACCGAGAAACCATGAGTGTGGCCGCCGTGGTTGGTGGCGGTCGACTTGATCACCGCCAGAATGTGGTCGCCATCTCGTTCGGCGTCGGCCAGCGTCTTGAGCAACACTGCGCCGACGCCCTCTGCCGGCAGATAACCATCGCCATCGGCAAAGCTGCGGCTGCCGACATGACTGCCAAGCACCTGGCCTACGCTCAGGCCGATGTACTTCTTCGGATGCAGGGTCAGGTTGACACCGCCGGCAATCGCCAGTCGACAGTCGCCATTGCGCAGCGCCTCGCCCGCGGCATGGATCGCCGAGATCGACGACGAGCACATGGTGTCGATTGCCAGGCTCGGCCCCTGAAAATCGAAGAAATAGGACACCCGGTTGGCAATGGCGCTGTAGGACGTCACCGAAACCAGCGACTCCCGGACCAGATCCGACTCAAACGCCTGGTATTGCTGGTACATCACGCCGACAAACACACCCACCTGTTGTTGATAGCGTTGCTTGACGTGTTGCCGGGTGATCCCTGCGCTTTCCAGCAGGTTCCAGCACGTTTCCAGGAACAGCCGATCGTTGGGATTGATGATTTGTGCCTCTCGGGGTGAGAGGTTGAAAAACAGCGGATCAAAGTCCTCGACCCCATCCAGAAAACCGCCCCACTTGCAGTACGTCTTGTCGAATCGGTCGCGCGCTTCGTCAAAGTACGCCTGATGATCCCAGCGCGAGGTCGGCACTTCGCTGATCAGGTCTTCGCCGCCAGCGAGCTTGCGCCAAAACGTCTCCAGGTCTTCGGCACCGGGGTAGCGACCACTGAGACCGATGATCGCCAGATCGCGGCTGTTGCTGGTCCCTGGCGGCGTCGCGCGCTGTTGGCGGCTGTGCTGGCGCCGGGGTTCTTGCGCCTCGGGTATCGACGCGGCTTTTTCACTGGACGTACTGCGCTTGGCTGGCTCGGGCACCAGCAACTGGCGCATCGTTTCGAGGTGCTGCTGGATGAAATACTCGCTCAGCTCGCGCACCGTCTGGTATTCGTACAACAGCGTGTTGGGCAGCGAGCCAAACGTGCGCTCCAGTTGGCTGGTCAGCTCGGTGAGCATGATCGAGTCGACACCGTAGCGCTCGAACGAGCCGTCACTGTCGATCTTGTCCAACGGTCGCTTGAGCGTTTTCGACAGCAGTTGCTTGAAATGCCGGATCGCCAGCGCGTTCAGGTCGCCCTCCACGGTTTGCGCCAAGGGTGCCGCCTCGACCGGCGCTTGCATCATTGGCGGCGCTGGCGGCTCATCGAACATGACCGCCACCGGCTCATGCCACTGACCAGCGATAAACGTCTTGATCCTGGTGATATCGCCTTGCAGAACCATCCAGCGTTCGGCCCCGCGGGTATCGGCCAAGACCCGGCGCAGCAACGCCAGGCCGGCGCTGTCACTCAAAGGGTGAATCCCGGTCTGCTCGATCATCTGTTGTTCTCGCCGGGCATCGATCTGCATCCCGCCGTTGCGCCACAGTGGCCAGTTGATCGCCAGCGTACGGCCCTGACGTTGGCCGGCCCGGGTCTGGCGGTTACGCCAGCCGGCCCACTCGTCCATGAACGCGTTGGCCAGCGCATAGTCGCCCTGCCCCGGATTACCGATCACCGCGCTCACCGAGGAGAACAACACAAAGCAGTCCAGCGGCAGATGCGCGCTGGCCCGGTCCAGGTTCAGCACGCCCGCCACCTTGGGCGCCAGCACCGCCGCCAGATCGGCCTCGCTTTTGTTCTTGAGCAGGCTGTCTCGGGTGATACCGGCGCAGTGGAAGATACCGTTGATCACGCCGAACGCTTGCTCGCACCGTGCAAGCAGTGCCTCTACAGCGCTCTGGTCGGCGACGTCCAGCGCCTCAAGCCGCACCTCGGCACCCAGTGCCTTGATCGCCTCGATTCGCCCGCTGACTACGGGAGAAGGTTGACTGGCCGAGCGGCTGGCCAGGATCAACCTGACGCCCCGCGCCTGCCGGGCAATGCTTTCAGCCAGCAACAAACCCAAACCGCCTGCACCACCGGTCAGCAGGTAAACGCCGCCATCGCGCCACGGCGCGGCGTCAGCATCCGGCAGCGAAGCTTCCTGCCAGGACGCCACTTGACGTCGACCGCCCTGGTAACGCACCCGTTCATCGTTCTGATGGCCATTGTCGATCAGCCACTGCGGCAAGAGGCTCCCGCGAGCCTCGATAGACTGCACGGCGGCGATCAGCCCTTCGTTTTTTGCTGTCTTCAGCAGCGCCAGCAGCGAGGCGAAAACCGCGTCGGTTTCATCAAGGTCGCAAAGGACCAGTTGCACCAGAGTGTCCGCCGGGCACGTTTGCACGAGGTCGATCAGGAACCCGGCCAGCAATGGCAGAGCGATTGCGGGATCATTCGAAGCCATTGGCAACCGCTCGATGTGGATCTGACAACTGCCTCCCGCCAGCGCCTGGCAGCGATCCACCAGTTCGTCTACGGCAACAGGTTGATCTGCGGCCAACACAATCACCTGCCGGGCGTAGCTTCGCGGAGCATTGTTGACGAGCGCTTTGTCATGCCAGACCGGCATCATGGTCAGCATGGGCATGGCTGCCGGTTCAAGTCTTCTCGACGAAAAACCTTGCAGGCGCAGTGCCACGCGGCCCTGCTCATCGCAGATGTCCACGTCCAGTTTATTGATCCGTTCCGGCTGGTGACTGGCGCTATAGCGCACCCATGCATGGCAGGGCTGATTGAGCAGGCGCAGGTCGCCAAAAATCATCGTGTCCAGCGCAAACGGCACCAGAGGCTGACGCTGCTGGCCCGGCTGGGTCGGCTCCAGTAACGCCAGTCCGAGTGCGGCCTGCAACGCAGCATCAAGCAGACCGGGCGACAGGAGCAGTGATTCACCGCGCCCAGCGTTTTCACCCGCCAACACCAGTTTGGCCAGCACCTGACCGTTGCCCGCCTGCAACGCGCTGATCCGGCGAAAGCGCACGCCATACGCCAGCCCCATCTCGCCGAAAATCTCGTAGCACTGCTCTGGTGCCAGTCGCTGCCCGGCAGTGGCCACGGCGATGGCTGGAAGGTCCAGCGACGCCAGGCTCTCGGCGCTGCCAACTGTCGCCACACCGGCGCAATAGCTCGGGCCATCGGCCGTCGCGCCACGAATCTCGAAACGGATCTCGCCGTTGTCCTGCTCGGCCAGATCGATATCGATGGCCAGCTCGCCGCCGTCATGGCGCATCGGTTGACGCCAGGCAATGTTCTTCAGGCGGACCACCGCGCCGTCATCAGTCAGTGACAGCTTAAGCGCAGCCCTGGCCATTTCCAGATAAGCCACGCCGGGCAGGACCTTCAGACCGTTGACCCTGTGTTCGGCAAAAAACCATTCGTTGCCGTCGAACCGGCTAGTGAAACGCTGGCCTGCCAGGTCCGACGTATTGCGCTGCACCAGTGGGTGCAGCCACGCCTCGCCCATGCGTTCGACCGCAGGTGATTCGCTGATCCAGTACCGCTCGCGGCTGAACGGGTAGGTCGGCAGCGGGATTCGGCGCGGCTGAGCATGTTGGCAAAGCTGACGCCAGTCCACGGTTGCGCCCTGGCGCCACAGTGCCAGCACGCTGTCGATATCCTGTTGTTGCAACGCCCGAATCACCTCGTCCGGCGCAATCTTGCTGGCAGGTTTGCCGCCCTCGCCGGTTTCGCTGGCACGCAGTTGGCTCAAAAGACTGTCGCGGTTGTCCGCCGCAATCACCCGCCGGTATTCCATCGCCTCACGGCCCAGTTGCAGGCTGACGGCGACATCCACCAACGGCAGTTGAGGCTGGCATTGCAGAAAATCGATCAACTGTTCAACCCGCGACTGCAGCGCTTCGGGGGTTTTAGCCGAGAGTGGAAATATCGTCGCGGCGTGCCCCTGTTCCGTCACGGTGGTCAAAGGCTCAACCGCCTCCAGCACAACATGGGCATTGGCCCCGCCAAAACCGAACGAACTGACTCCCGCCCGGCGCGGCGCCTTGTTGCCCTGGCGGTCGGACGGCTGCGGCCACTCCCGGCCAGCCTGCAAAACCTCGAACGGACTGCCGGCCAGATCGATATACGGATTGAGCTGTTCGCTATGCAGGCTCTTGGGCAGGTACCCCTGCTTGAGGGCCAGCAAGGTCTTGATCAGCCCGGCGACGCCGGCAGCGGATTCGAGGTGGCCGATATTGGTTTTCACCGAACCTAGGTAACAGCGCTGCTCGGCGCTGGCGCCCAGTTCGGCAAAGGCCTGCTTGAGTCCGCTGATCTCGATGGGATCGCCCAAGCGCGTGCCGGTGCCGTGGACTTCGATGTAACCGATGCTGTTGATGTCGATGCCTTGGCAGGCCTGTTTGATCAGGTCGGCCTGGGCTCTGGGATTGGGTGCGGTCAAGGAGTTGGCGTGGCCGCCGTGGTTTTCCGCGGAACCGATAATTGTCGCGACAATATTGTCGCCATCGGCCAATGCCTGCTGATAGTCCTTGAGGACCAACACCCCGACGCCTTCACCGCGCACATAGCCGTCGGCATCGGCGGCAAAGGCCTTGCAGCGCCCGGTGGGGCTGAGCATGCCGGCCTTGACCGCACCGATAAACACCATCGGTTCAAAGCACAGATTGACCCCGCCGGCGACAGCCACCGTGCAGTCGCCGTTGAGGATCGACTGCGCGGCCCTGTGTACCGCCACCAGTGAACTGGAGCAGGCGGTATCGATGGGCGCGCTGGGGCCATGGAAATCGAACAGGTAGGAGATGCGGTTGGCGATGATCGAGTGCGCATTGCCCGTGGCGTCGTGCGCGCCGGCCTCGGAACGGGCCAGCAGGCCGTTGTAGTCGGCGGAAGAGATGCCGATAAATACCCCGGTATTGCTGCCGCGCAGGTTCTGCGGGCAGATAGCGGCATCTTCGAAAGCGGCCCAGGTCTGCTCCAGCACCAGACGATGCTGCGGATCCATGGCCTCGGCTTCGCGTGCAGAGATGTTGAAGAAGTCGGCGTCGAATGCGGTCGGGTCGTTGATGAAACCGCCCGGACAGGTGAATGTCTGGCGCAGGTAAGCGCGTTCGGCAATGCCCGGCAAATGCCAATATGGCAGTTCGCTGATCTGCGAGCGCTCCTCCATCAACAGTTGCCAGAATTGCTCGGCATTGTCGGCGCCGGGAAAACGCCCGGCGAACCCGACAATCGCCACCCTGGCAGTCGGCGCTCGCGATGGAGCGGTGCCTTGTGGCCCTTCGCCGATCTGCCGCCGGGTCCGTTGCGCCGGCGTGGTCGAGTGTAGTTGAGCGGGCCGCTGATTAGGCAGGCGGATGTCATGTGCATTGTTCGATGTTGAGTCGTTCATTGTTCTGAATGCCCTTACCGTCCTGGTTTACCCGGCGGCATGGCCTGCCGGGTCAATTCTTCAGATCAATTGAATGGTTTCTAAACGGCTTGCAGCTTTGCCGCCAACTCGCCCAGTTGCTGCTTTTCATAAAACAGGTCGGGCATCAGTCTGGTGCCAAAGCGCTTGTTCACGCTGTCCGTCAGTTGCACCACCATGATCGAGTCCAGCCCCAGGTCATGGACCTGCGCCGATTCGCCAGTTTCCTGCGGCGCAAACCCCAGCTTGTGCTGCAACTCTTGCTGGATAAACGCGAGAATTCGCTCGCCGAGAGTGGCTTCACCATCGCCACCCTGCGTTTGCGCAATGGCACCAACAGGCTGAGTCGTTGGCTCAAACGATGGCCGTACGACCGCTGCAATACTCCCAGCCAGCCAATGGTGATCGCGGCGGATGTTCGCCAGTTCCTGCTCGCCAAGATGCAGGCTGACCCGATCAGCCTTGAGGTAAATCCGGGCCTGCTCATCCAGCACCAGCACGCTGAACGACAGCACATCAGCGTTGAGCCCGATCTGCGTCAGGATCACCGAGAAGTTGCCGACGGGCTGTTCGTAGCAACACAGCTGCTCGATATTGCGCACAATGACCCGGCCTTGCGGCAGCCCCAGCTCTTCGAGCAACAGGTAAAACGCCTTGTCGAGGGTGGTCGCCAGATAAGGCGACAACTGAACGTTGCCGGCATGGTGATTGTGCCGATTGACCGGTGGCCGGCCTTCCAGCAGCAAGCCATTGCGGCTGATCACCAGCTCGCCCTCATTGTCGAGGTAGGGCGAAAAATCGTAGCCAGCCTGGGCCAGTCGCCGGTTGACATCGGCGGTGCCCGACGCGCCATCGCCACCACGGTGCCCTGGCTGGCGGTTCAACAGCTCACTGGCGGCGTCCAGCAACGACTGCGCCAATGCCGGTTCGTTGCCGGTCAACGGGTTGATCAGGGCAAACCCCAGGTTGACCGACTGTTCGCCCTGGCGTCGCACATCGAACTCCAGCTCCAACTGCCCTTCGTCAATTTCCAGCAAGCGGTACGCAAGCCCGGTAACCGTCGCCCAGTCGGCAATAAAGTGCTCGAACGCGCAGGACACCGACAGCGTGCAACCGTCAAACCGCGACACCAGCGCCGGTATCGCCAACGCGACGTCGGCAAAGTTGAAGGCACTGATGCGTTGCCCGTCTGCGGCCTTGTAAACGTAATCGAGCAATTGCGCCTGGACGAAGTCGCTGCGAAACAGCGCGCCCGGTTGCGGCGTCGAACAGTTCTCGGTCACCAGCGGGTGCAGTTTTTTGGTGAACATCAAGGGATTGATGATCGCCGACTCGTAGCCTGGCTCGGTGTACCAGCAGCGGTTTTTTTCAAAACCGTAAACCGGCAGGCTGATGCGCTGTGGCTGCTGACCATACAGGCTGGCCCAATCGACCTGGTTATCGCCGTTCAGCCACTGGCTCAACAGCGGCGTCAACGGGCCATCCACCTCTGGTAGCTGCGCCGCATCGTTTTCCTGAAAGCGGTAGAACGTCGTGCTGTCATAACGCCCTTCGATACAGGACGTCAGCGCGTCCAGCAGCGCTGGTCGACTGTCGCAGCGAATCACCAACCGGTTGCGCAGGTTGTTTTTGCCGACCTGCAGCGTATAGGCGATCTGTGCCAACGACGCCTCGCTGCTCGCCAGCCAGTCCCTGAAACGGGTCAGGTTTTCCACCAGTACCGACAGCTTGTGCACCGAGAACACAAACGCCAGGCGGTCATCGGCAATCTGCCCGGCGCTGTCCCCTGGCTGCGGATATTCTTCGACGATCATGTGCGCGTTCATGCCACCTGCGGCAATCGAAGTCAGCCCGGCCCGTCGTGGAAACCGTTGTTTTTCTCCATTGATCAGCCGTTCCGGGCGACGCCATTCTGTCAACTGCTGCGGCACCACGAACGGTGTGTCGGCGAAGTCGATGTCCTGATTGAGCAGGCCCGAATGGATCGACGGTGCAATCTGCCCATGCTTGAGTTGCAACAGGGTCTTGGTCAACCCGGCCACGCCCGATGCAGCCAGCAGGTGGCCGATGTTCGACTTGATCGAACCGAGGTAACAGAACTGCTTGTCGTCGGTGTCGCGGTTAAAGGCGTTATTGAGCCCCAGCACCTCGATCGGGTCCCCCAGCCGCGTGCCTGAGCCATGACCTTCCACATAGGAAATCGACGATGGGTGCACCTTGGCCTGCTCCATCGCCTGACGGATCGCCAGGGTTTGCAGGTCCGGGTTGGGCACGTTGAAACCGTTGCGTTCGCCGGCATTGGTGATCGCCGAGCCCTTGATCACGCCGTAGATCTGATCGCGATCGGCAATTGCCCGGTCCAGGCGTTTGAGCAGCACCGCCCCGACCCCTTCGCCGATCACCGTGCCGTCGGCGCCAACCCCATAGCTGTTGACCGACTCGGAGGTGATCGAGGTGAAGTTGCCCTGTGACGTATTGACCACTGTATAGGGGTGGTACATCAGGTTCAGGCCGCCGGCCAGCACCATCATGGTCTCGTCGTGACGCAGCATCTGGAACGCAGTGTGAATGCAGGTCGAGGACGACGAGCACATGGTGTCGATAAACAGGCTCGGCCCGGTCAGGCCGTAGAAATAGGATACCGTCATCGGGATGGTTGCCATGCCCGAACCCGACGCAATCGAACCGCCGGACAAATTGTGCTCGAAGCCGTAGTAGTGATAGTCGTTGGTCATGGCGCCCAGCAACACGCCGACGTTGCCGCCATAACGGCTTTGCAGGGTTTCACGCGAATAACCGGCGTCTTCAAAGGTATGCACCGCCGCCTGAAGGAACAGCCGGACTTCCGGCGACATGTGATCGGCATAGACCTTGGGCATTTTGAAATAGCTGTAGTCGAACTTGTCCACGTCCTTGATGAAGGAGCCGTTGATGCAGGTGGTCTTGCCCAGCACGTCACGGTTCTTGTAGTAGAGCTTGCTGTGGTCCCAGCGCTCGGCGGGGAACTCGCTCATGCAGTCGACGCCGTTGGCGAGGTTCTGCCACAGCTGGTCCATGTTGTCCGCACCCGGGTAATAACCGCCCAGGCCGATCACGGCGACGTACTGCGCCAGATCACTGTCTTCGATCTGTGCAGGGGAGACTGGCGTGGCGGGTTGGCTGGCGGCTGCGAAACGATTGAACGCCGGTTCAATTGAAGGTGCTTGAGCGACCGAAGCACTTAGCGGCGGCTGCTCATCATCGCCGAACATCGCGGCAAACCGGTCGCGATATTTCACCGCGAAATGGTCAACCATGCCGGCAATGTTGACGTGTTCGAAGAGCAGGGTCTTGGGCAAAGAACCGAGGTGTTTTTCCAGCTCGTTGGTCACGCCCACTGCCATGATCGAATCAAAGCCATAGACTTCGAACTTCTCCGCCGGATGGATTTTCGCTGCGTCAATCTGGGTCACCTTGGCGATGATCCGGGTGACAAACGTTTCGATGTGTTTTCGCAGTTCGCTGTCGCTGAGCCTCGTCGTCCTGCCTGATTGTTGCGGCGCCGGTTTTACTGGGGTTTGCTGCTGGGCAGGCGCCGCTTGACCCATACTCGCCAGCCGCGATGATTCGCCATACACCACCCACGCCTGAGCGCTGACTGAGTTCGTCAACAGCCGCCGCAGGCTACCGAGGCCCTCTTCCAGCGGCATTGGTACGATGCCGAACTGTTCGCGCATCTGTTGCTCGATTACCGGCGCCAGGCGCATGCCGCCGTTGCGCCACAGCGGCCAGTTGATGCTCAGCGAGCGCCCCTTGCGCTTGCCATCGGCGGTGAGGTTTTGCCGGTAGTGCATGAAGGCATCCATCCAGGCATTGGCGCAGGCATAGTCCGCCTGCCCCAAATTGCCCATCGCCGCCTGGGACGAACAGCACACCAGAAAGTCCAGCGGCCGCTCGCCGATGGCCCGGTCCAGCGCCTCGACACCGGCCACTTTCGCCGCCAGCACCTGTTCAAAATCACTGGCGGACTTGTGCATGATCAGGCTGTCACGGATCACCCCCGCGCCATGGATCACCCCGTGCAGGGTGCCCTGCTCGGCGTAAATGCCGTCAATCCACTGCCCGACCGCCGTTGCGTCGCTGACGTCCAGTGGCTGGTAAAGCACGCGGGCGCCGAGCGCCTCCAGTTGCTCGAATTTCTGTTGTGCAGGCGCACTCGGCACCGAGCGGCCCGCCAGGTACAGCACCGGGTTGTGGCAACTGCTGGCGATCTGTTCCGCGAAGATCAATCCGAGGCCCCCGGCACCGCCAGTGATCGCATAGACACCGGCATCGCGAAATGGCACGGGCTCAGGGTCTTGCACCGGTTCCGCGGCCAGCTCACGCCATTGACTGCCATACAGGTTGCCGCTGGCGAAGATCCGCACCCGTTGCTGGCAGTGGAAGCGGCTCTGCTCGGCGATCACACGACTCATCGCCGCGTCGCCCATGTCGGGATCAACCGCCACCAGTCGGGCCTTCAACTCGCAATTTTCAATCATCGCGGTGCTCAGCAGCGCATCCAGCGCGCTCAGGCGCAGGTCATCCTGGCCCTGGCCGACGTACAGTTGCAGATAGTCGCCAGCCTTGGCGTCCCATTGCTGCAAGCACTTGAGCAGCGCCAGCGCCGCCGCTTGGTAAATCGCAGCACTGGTTTCGCCCGCCGCACCGGACAAAACACTGACCTGGGTGCCGAACTGCCGACGCAGCTCGGCCACCACCGCGTCGGGCAACCCCAACAGCAGCAGGTGCGGCCGGACATCAACGGGCAGCGCTTCGCCGGGACTGTCGAGGGGCTGCCAGAACGGGGTGCGGATCAAACGGCCAAGGGCTTCGCTCGGCTGCGTCGTGTCCTGTGCCTGAATCGCGTGCCGTTCAGCGCCGGTCCGGCGCGAGCTGAAGCCCTCCAGTTGCAGCAGGCATTCACCGGCGTGATTGCAGATGTGTAGATCGATCTTCTCGACCGGAGCGCCGTCTGGCATCGCGTGGCGCGTCGCGATCACTGTCAGCGGCCCGAGGCGCAGCGATTGTTCGACCGAGCCGTACAGGCGCAGGCTTTCCAGGGCAAACGGCAGTGCCGGTTCAGCAGCTTGCTGCCCGGAACCCAGTAAAGCGGCGATGTGCAGCGCGCTGTCGAGTATTCCCGGTGGCAGCAGCACGCCGTCCATCTGCGGATCGAGCGCTGCGTCGGACAATTGGCCTAGCACCCGGTCGCGTCCCATGTGGATCTGGCCGGCAGCACGGAAGCTGCTGCCGTAATGCACACCCATGGACTCGAAGTCGCAATACAACGCGTCGTGGCTGCGCTCGCCGAGGTTGCACTCAGCCGTCCATTGCGCCAGCTCAAGCACTGGTGGCGCGGGAGCGGCAACGGTTGCCAGCAGCGCGTCGCCCTGGGCATGCAGTTGCTGTGTCACGCCGTCGAGGCTGTAAATCCTGAAGGACAGGTTATCGCCGGCCTTGAGCGTCAACTCACAGAACAGCTCGGTCTCGCGCGGGTCGCCGGTAACTGCAAATGCCAGTGGCCGCAACCAGACCATGTTGCGCAGCGTGATGTGCTGCGCTGGCAGCTCGCTGGCCCTGACAATCGCTTCGCGAGCTATTTCCAGATAAGCGGTGCCCGGGAAAATCAGTTGATCGCCGATCCGGTGATCGACCAGAAACCTTTCGCGACCGCTGAAGCGGCTGACAAAACACTGACGAGCCAAGGTTGAGATATTGCGATGCAACAGCGGGTGCAGTCGCTCCACACCCTGGCCAGTATCGCGCTGTGAATGCTGATGGATTTCAGGCCAATAACGCTCGCGAGCAAACGGATAACCCGGCAGCGATACACGTGGCGGCGACGCCACAAACAGGCGCCGACCGTCGATGTCATAGCCCTGACGATAACTATCCGCCAGCCCCGACAGCAGCTCGCGGAGCTCGTTTTCATCGGCACTGAGGCTGTCGCCCAGCAACTGTTCGATATAACGGCTGACGGTTTTGCGTGGGGAAAATTCGCGCTCGACTTCACCGCCAAACAGGTTGGGCCGCTTCTCGCCGACCAGATAACGCTGCAGGCCGTAGCGCGCTTCTTCCAGATCCGCCGCCACCAAGGCCAGGCGATAACGGAAGTGATGCCGACCTTCGAGCAGCGTATGGCTGATCGACGGCAACTGCTCATCAACGTAGCCGCCCTGCTCCAGCGCCACGTTCAGTTGTGCGACTTTTTCCTGCAAGGCTTCGGCGGTCTTGGCCGATAACACCAGCAAGTAGCAAGGTCGCCGCAGCGCAGCGCCATCGTGCTGCTGGCTGTAGCTTTGCAACACCACGTGAGCGTTGGTGCCGCTCATGCCGAAGGCGCTGACCGCGCCGATGCGTTCGCGGTCGCGGCCTGCCTGCGGCCAGGCCTTGCTGGCCTTGTTGACGTAGAACGGGCTCTGTTGCCACTGGATATAGTCGTTTTCCTGCTCGCAATGCAGGCTGGCCGGAATGGTTTCGTGGCGCAGCGCCTGCAACAGGCTGATGACGCTGACCAGCCCCGAGGCGGCAAAAGTGTGGCCCAGATTGGTCTTGGTCGAGGTCAGCGCGCAATGGCCCGCCGTGTTACCCCGGAACGCATCGTTGAGGGCGTTGATTTCTACCGGGTCACCCAGCTGGGTGCCGGTGCCGTGGGTGACGATGTAGTCCACTGTCTGGGTGTCGATCCCGGCGCGGCGATAAACGTCTTCCAGCAGGCGTTGCTGCGAAACGCCGCTGGGCGCGGTGATGCCGTTGGTCTTGCCGTCGTAGTTGATGCCGCTGGCGCGCAGCACGCCGTAAATCCGGTCGCCATCGGCCTCGGCACGGGCCAGCGGCTTGAGCAGCACGCAGCACACCGCCTCGCCCGGCACCATGCCGTTGGCCCGGTGATCGAAGGTGAAACACTTGCCATCCGGCGAGAGCATCCCCGCCTGGGTCATGCCGATAAAGGCGTCTGGCGAGAAAATCAGATTGACGCCAGCGGCGATGGCCATCTCGCATTCGTGGTTACGCAGGCTCGATGCCGCCTGATGCAGCGCCACCAGTGCCGACGAGCAGGCGGTGTTGATCGCCATGGTCGGCCCGGTGAGGTTCAGAAAGTACGCTAGCCGCGACGCGAGAATGCCGTTATGGCTGGAGGTCAGACTCTCTTCGCCGGCGAGTCGCTGGAAGTCGCCCTCCTCGACGCCGACGAACATGCCGACCCGCTGCGCTGCCAGGTGACGCGGGCCGATGCCGGCGTCCTCCAAGGCGTTCCAGGACTCCTGCAACAGCAGGCGCTGCCGGGGGTCAAGATTGTTTGCCTCGCGCGGTGAAATCTCGAAGAACAGCGGATCAAATTCGTCGATCCCCGGCACGCTGCCCATCCAGATACAGCGGGTCTTGGCCGGGTTCTCCCGCGGATCGCCATAATGCTCGCGCCAGTCGTAACGCTCGGCCGGGATCTCGCCGACCATGTCGCGGCCCTCGACCAGCAATTGCCACAATTCATCGGGCGTACGGGCGCCGGGGAAGCGGCCACTGATGCCGATGATCGCGATGGCGTTGGTGTCTGGGCTTGAGGTGATCGCACTGGCCAGCCCCGGCAACGGTTCAGGTGCGCAGGTCACGGTACGCAAGTAGCAGGCCTCTACCGCCTGCCGGTGCTGTTCCAGCAAATGCGCGGCGAGTTTTGCCAAAGTCGAATGGCTGAAAAATACTTCCGGGGTCAACTTCAGGGCAAAGTGCCGGCTCAGCAGCCCGGCATACTCCGCCAGGCTGATGGAGTCGAAACCGAAATCGGCCAGATTGGTGTCTTCGCCGAGCGTCTGCCGTTCGGCATTCAGCGGCCGGCTCGCCAGTTCCCGCAAGTCCCATAACAGCGACTGCGCAAGGCTCAACCCTTTGAGTTCGGGACGGCGGTGCGCCGGGTTGCGTGCGGGGGCTGCCGGCGGTGTTTCAGCCCTGGTTTTTTGCGCCGGTTCGTTGATCCCGGCTACCAGCTGTTGCAACCGCGCCGGTTGCCCGGCCAACACCAATACCTGCTCGACGTCACTGCTGACGATCCGGCGCAGCAATGTCAGGCCTTCGGCGCTTTCCAGCATCCGCTGGCCGCTGGACTTGAGGTAGAACTCGGTCGACTCGCGCTCGCCCACCGCCATGCCGCCGTCACGCCACAGCGGCCAGTTGATCGCCACGACCCGCCGTGCGCGCCCGGTCTGGACGTAACGCGCATAGGTCTGTTGGAAACGGTTGGCCATCGCGTAGCTGCACGCCCCCATATCCCCCAGCAATGCCGAGCTTGAGGAGAAATGGCAGATCAACGCCAGCGGTTGCGCCGCCAGCACGTCGTCCAGCACCTGTGTGGCCTTGATCTTGGCGTTGAGCACTGCATCGAAATCCGCAGGTGAACTGGCAAATACACTGCCATTGGCCTTGAGGCCGGCGGCATGAATCAGGCCGTCGATCGGCCCGCTCTGCGCCAGCACCTCAACCAGTGCAGCCGTCAGTGCCAGACGATCTGCGCAATCGGCCTGCACATGGAATACCCTGCAGCATTCATGGCTCAGCGCATCGATTCGCGCCTGTGTGGCCGCCGACAATGGCGAGCGACTATTGAGTAGCAGATTCAGTTGACCGCTGCCGCGTTGCCTGGCCTGGTTCGACAGTTCGCCCGCCAGCAGCAAGCCCAGTTCGCCGAGTCCGCCAGTGATCAGCAGGGTATTAAGTTGATCCAGAGCCAGCGGCTCGACGGCGGGCTCGGCGAGGGTCGGCGTCAAGACCGGCCGCAGGGTCAGCGTGTCCTGATACAACCTGCTGCCCGCCGGTTTGCCGCTGAGTTGCAGCCACACGCGGCGCAGCCAGCGGTTGTCGTCGGCGTCACGGTGAGGCAAATCAATGGCCACCTCGACGGGGCAATCCATCACCGCGCCAAGGGAGCGTTCGATGCCTATCCAGGACTCAAGGTGGCATCGTTCAAGCGCATCGTCAGCCCGGCCAGCCAGCAGCAAGCGTTCGATAGGCGTCGTGGTGGCAGCCATGGCCTTAAGCAAGGCAACTATCGGGCTGCTGTCGCGAATCCAGCGTCGATCATCCATGCCCCACAAATACACAATCCGGGTTGCGCCGTGGGTCGACAGCGCCTGTTGCAGTCCTTCCTGCAACTGTTGCAGGTCGTGCGCCGCTACGCGGTAATGGCCATCCTCATCGCGACCATTTGCGTCACCGGCAGCGATAAAGAGCAGCTCGGTGTGCGGGCTCAGGTCGCGGATTTCACGGGCCAGTTGCTGGCGTAGCCGAGGTTCAGCCAACAGGCAGATCACCCGCTTTATCCCGCTCCCTCCAACCGGCTCCTCGACCGAAAGCCATTGTTCGGTGTAAGTGAGCAACGTGCTGTCGGCGGCCGCTGCCGCGGCGGTTGGCATCGGCGCTTCCAACCAGTGGCGTTCCCTGGCAAAGGCGTAACCCGGCAGGCTGATTCGTGCGGGATGCCGCCCCGCGCCATAGAGACGCGACCAGTCGATATTGTCCTCGTTGTCAGCACCCGCAAGCCACAGCGCTGCCAGCTGCCGCAGGTCAGCACCGGCCAGGGCCTGTTCGGCGCTCATGACCGGTGCAGCAAAATCGATATCGCGCTCGCCAGCGATCCAGGCTTGCAGCCGGTGTTGCAACTGCTCAAGGCTGTCGACCATGAAAGTCGCCCGCGCCGCCATCGCCTCTCGCCCGGTTTGGAGGGTGTACGCCAGTGCAGCGAGGTCCGGCGTGTGCTGCTCCAGGTGTTCCAGTAACCGCACCACCTGCTCTCGCAGGCGTTGTTCATTGCGTGCGGACAACGGCACCAGCACCTGCTGGCCCTGATGCGTGGCGAACTGGCGTTGCTCGCGATACTCCTCCAGCACCGCATGGGCGTTGGTGCCGGAAAAGCCGAAGGAGCTGATCCCGGCCCGCCGTGGTGTGCCTTGCTCCGGCCAGTCGCGGCCCTCGGTGTCGATCAGCAGCGGCGAGTCTTCGAGTTTGATATGAGCGTTCTGCTCTTTGAAATGCCCCAGCGCCGGCAGTTTCCGGTGCTTCATCTGCTGCAGCACTTTGAGCACCCCGGCGATGCCGGCTGCGCCCTCGGTATGGCCGATGTTGGCCTTGACCGAGCCGATATGGCAGAAACCCCGATCGTCGGTATATCGCGCAAAGGCGCGTTTGAGTGCATTGATCTCGATCGGATCGCCGAGTCGGGTGCCGGTGCCGTGGGCCTCTATGTAGCTCAGGGTGCGCGGATCGATCCCGGCGTTCTGCCAGGCATGCACGATCACGTTTTCCTCTCCCGCCACGCTCGGCGCCGTCAGCGAAGGTGTGTAACCGCCATGCAGCGCCGCCGAACCCTTGATCACGCCGTGGATCGGGTCGCCATCGGCCAGCGCCTGTGACAACGGTTTGAGCAACAGCGTGGCGACGCATTCACCCGGCACATAGCCGTCGGCGCGGGCGTCAAAGGTGTGGCAACGCCCCGTCGGCGACAGCGCGCGGATCGCCGAAAAATAGCGGTAGTGCCAGGACGACAGCAACAAGTTGCTACCACCGACAAAGGCCATCGCGCACTCGCCGTTGCGCAACGCCACGCAGGCGGCATGCAACGCAACCAGCGACGAGGAGCAGGCGGTGTTGAACATCAGGCTAGGGCCTTTGAAGTCGAACCAGAACGAAATCCGGTTGGCCGCGATGGTGCCGCTGCCGGTGGCGATGTACGGGTCCATTGGCAGGCCAAGTTCGCTTATCTTGTCGACGTACTCGTTGAAACAGGAACCGATGAACACGCCGGTATTGCTGCCGCGCAAGCGCTGGATCACCCCGGCATTCTCGGCGCTGGTGTAGGCGCTCTGCAGCAGCAGCCGCACTTGTGGGTCCATCCACTGGGCTTCGCGGCGGGACATGTTGAAAAAGCCGGCGTCGAACTTGTCGACGTCGTCGATGAAACTGCCCCAGCGGGAATAGGTTTTGTCTTTGGCGTCGGGATCGGCATCGAACCACGGAGAAATGTCCCAGTGATCCGCCGGCACTGGCTTGATCAGTTCGAGGTCCTGCCAGAGGTTGCGCCAGAACTGATCCAGATCGCCGGCCTCGCCGAACTGCCCGTGCATTCCGATGATTGCAATATCGGTCTGAGGATTGCTACTGCTGTGCGCAGTGGCGGCGGGTTCAGTCACCGGGATAATCCCGGTCGTCATGCCCTGCTCGCCCAGCAATGGGGTGAACGCCGTGCGGTGCTCCTGCCAGAGAAACATCGCCAGCTCGGCGATGCTCGGGTATTCAAAAAACACCGTGGGTTCCAGTTCGATCTGCGCCGCGCTGGCGATACGTTGCGCCAGATTGACCAGTTGCATGGACTCAAGTCCCAAGTCCATCAGGTTGCGCTGGCGTTGTTTTTTTCCAATCTGGCTGGCGCCGATGGCGTGCAACTGGGTCAGCAGATAGTCTTCGACCGCTACGCTGCTGCCGACAATCTCAACCGCGCGCGGCTCAGCCTGATCAACCAGATTGGCACCGCGCAGCCGCTTCAACGAGCAGCCATTGAACTGAGCAATCAATGCGCCGTCGTCGCCGTACAGCTCGGCATCAAACAACACCAGTTCGCCGGAGTTCTTCACCAGACGGGCGTGGATCCAGCCGGTTGCCGGTGCCTGGCGCCGATGAAACGTCAGGGACTTGATTCCTAGGGGAATGTAATGGCTGGCGAGCTGCTCCCCGGCCAGCAGAGGAATGATTGTCAGAAAAGCGCTGTTGATCAGCAATGGATGCAGGCCGTAGTGGCGCGCATCGCTCAGCTCCACCCGCGACAGCGCCTGACAGCCGTCCGGCTGCTGGTAGAGCGCTTGCAGGGTGCGATAGCTCTCGCCAATGTGGATGTGCTCGCTGATCTGGTAGATCGAAGCCAATTCCACCGCCGTCATACCGGTCATGAGTTCAGCAGGCAACACTTGCTGGCGTTCAACAGCGACCGCCGACAGTTCGCCACTGGCCACCACTTGCCAGGGCGCCAGCGGCGTACGGCGGCACACGGCCTCGAACCCGGGCTGGCTGGCACGGATCGCCACTTCAAGCTGCTCGCCCTCGACCAGCGCAATGGGTGCGGCAAACGTCAGTTTTTTCAGTTGCAGCGCTTCACCCTCGGAGAGCTGACCCAGACCGTGCTCCAGCGCCAGGCTGGCATAAGTCAGCCCCAACAGGATCTGCTGGTGATTGAACTGGTGATCGCGCAGGCACGGCTCATCGTAGCGATAGACAGCGGCGGCGATCAGGTCGGCGCTGGCCGGTGGTGCCTCGATCAGTCGCGGCACCGGGTCGTGGCGAGCGCCGGCTCTGAGCTTCTCGAATTCCAGCGCCGCTTGTTCGACGCTGATTTCCTGCCGTTGGATTTTGCCGTGCAGAACCCTGATTTTACTGTCCACTGCTCTCTCCAATCCCTGGTTCTGATAGTGCCTGCAATACCGCAAATACGATGTGCGCCCTGCCCGATCAGGCGCCGCTGAGGTCGAGGAACGCTTTGTTCGAGGGACGTAAAAATGGCAAGTAGGCCGGCGGCGGCATCTTGCCCACCAGACGCGGCACAATGCCCTTGGGCCCCAGCTCCCGGGCCAGCATCGCGATAAACAGAGTGATCTCCAGCGCGGCGACATGCCGCCCGAGGCACGCGTGGGGACCGCCGCCAAACTGGCAGGTTTCCACCTGGTTCAGCGCACGGTCCAGACCCAGCCAGCGTTCCGGCTGCCAGCTGTCGGGATCCGGGTAGCGCTCGGGGTTGCGCGAAACATGCAGCAGGCTGACCCCGGCCATCACCCCGGCCGGAATCGTGCGCCCCATCAATTCGAACTCGGTGTGTACCTTGCGCATTTCAAAAGGCGCCGGTGGATAGAGGCGCATGGTTTCGCGGAATATCCCCTCGGCCAGTGGTACCTGTTTGACCAGTTCCTCGTGGGTAAAGGGCATGCTGTCGAGCCCCGCGACCTGCTCGCACAACTGCTGCCAGATTTCCTGATGCTGCGACAGCATCAACGCCGACCAGGCCATCACGGCGGCGGTGGTTTCCGAACCGGCAAAGCCAAGGCCGAGGATGTTATGCACCAACTCGACCTCGGACATGCCGTTGCCGTGGTCATCACGGCCGAAGATCATCGCGCCCACCAGGCTGTCGTGGTCATTGTTGGCCCGTGTGGTGGCGACAATCTGCGCCACCCGCTGTTCCAGCCAGCCCCGCGCCTTTCGACAGCGCCACGCCGGAAACCCGGGCAAGTTGACCTTCAGTGGAATCATGCCCAGGAAAAACTCTTCGTACTGGTGACGCCACAACTCCAGCTCGTGCGTCTCAATGCCCAGAATGCGGAACACTACTTCCAGGGCGATGTCCTTGGTCTGCGGAAATATCGCCAGTTTGCTTTCGCGGCTCCAGTGCTTGAGGCGTTGATCGATGGTTTCCACGATGAACTGGCCCACCTGCGCGCGGGTCAGCCCCTTGGGGGTAAACGCATCGGTGCTGGCCCGCCGTGCATTGCGATGGCGCGGGCCGTCAAACGCGTTCATGGCCTCTCCGGTAATCACCGGCATCTGTTCGCGCAGGAACGAATTGTCGGTGTACTTGTTCTGCAGGATCTCCAGGCCTGCCTCGTCCATGATTTGCAGCACCGGCAGCTGGGTGCCGAAATAAGTCCAGAAGATCGGCCCGCACGCCGCCTCGGCCTGACGCAGCTCACCGAGCGCGTCCTTGCCGATCTTGTGCACATGACCGAGCAAGGGAATTTTGCCGGGCATGACCGGGAAACCGTCTTTCATCTTCACGTTGCCGGCAACCGGATGAGCGAGCCTGGCCGCTTGCTGGCCGACAACTGCATCACTTTGCGCGGGTACGGTAGTGTCTTGAATCTGGCTCATAACGTTCCCTGTTCATTGGTTGAGGTGGTGAGCAGTCGTTCAAATTGCGCGGCGTCCAGTTCGCCGCTGCTGATGCGCCGATACAGTTCACTGGAAAACAACGCGGGTGGCGCTGTGCCAGACTGCGGCGGCGCCAGTGGATGCTCAAACTCATAACCGGGCAGCGCCATTCGATTGCCGCCGCTCGGGTACAGCGCCGGGATATCCAGCCCGGCACCGCGACTCCAGGCTTCGCCCCTTTGCATCAGTGACCCCGACGCGGTCCCAGGCTCGCCCTCTTCAATGCCATCAACCGGTGATAGCCAACAGCCCGTATCCGGTGTGCCCGCCAGCAATAATTGCAACCGTGTCCGCAGTTGCTGGCTGTTATCGACCACCAGCGCGGCGCGATGGGCCAGACGGTGCTCACGCAGGGCTAAACTGTAGGCCAGATCTGACAGATCGAAAGTCGAATCCGCAACGATTAATGTCTGGAGACTTTTCAGATAGGCCAATAGGCTGCCCCGGCTGGCCGCGGCGACAATCAACAGCTGCTCGCCGCCCGTCCTTGTGAACGACGGTCGAACATCCTGATATTCCTCGACCACCAGACTGGCGTAGGTGCCGCCGGCCCCAAAGGAATTGATCAGGCAACGGCGCGGCTGGCCGCTGCCATCAGCCACCCAGGGCGAGGCCCGCTGTTGCAGGTAAAAGGCGCTGCCCTCGAGGCGAATATGCGAGTTCAGCGGCTCGGCATTGATCGAAGGCGCCAACTGCCGGTGTTGCAGTTGCAGCAGCACTTTGGTCAGTTGGGAAATCCCCGATGCCGCCTCTAGGTGACCGATATTCGACTTTACCGTGCCCAGCGCGCAGGTGCCGGGCGGCAGTTCGCCGAAGACCTTTTTCAACGCCGCCACTTCAATCGGGTCACCCAGCTCCGAGCCGTTGGCCGCCGCTTCAACGTAGTTGATTTGCGCGGGTTGCAGGCCGGCGCGCTTGATGGTCTCGGCGATCAAGCGGGTCTGCTGGCGGGTGTTGGGCGCCGAGTACATCAGTTTGCCGCCGCCATGGTTGAGGCCGGTGCTCTTGATCACCCCGTAAATCCGGTCGCCATCGGCCACCGCAGCCGCCAATGGTTTGAGCAGCACGGCGCCGGCGCCTTCACCCGGCAGCATGCCGTCGCTCTGGCCGAAGCCGCGACTCAGGTCCGAACTGCCGAGGAAGTTGGCCAGCTCGAGGGTCTGGTATCTGGACGGATCGAGGATCAGGTTGACGCCACCGGCCATCGCCATCGCACAGTCGCCCTGCAAAATGCTCTGGCAGGCCAGGTGGATCGCCGACATCGAACTGGCGCACGCCGTGTTGACCGCCAGGCTCGGGCCCTTGAGATCGAAGTAGTGGGAAATCCGGTTGGGGATCTGCCAGTCGGTGACATTGGCCTTGATCGCCGCGTGCGCAGGACTGCTTGCGCGCAACGGCGACTGGTTGTACATCGAACCGATAAACACCCCGACCGCCGCCGTATCGCCCTGCTGAAACCGGGCCAGCGCATCGCTGTTGTAACCGGCGCTTTCGAAGGTCAGCCAGGCCACTTCCAGCATCTGCCGCAACTCTGGCGAAAAGTGCTGCGCCTCGGTATCG
The DNA here is from genome assembly GCF_024749285.1 of Pseudomonas sp. B21-015. Classification (NCBI taxonomy): domain Bacteria; kingdom Pseudomonadati; phylum Pseudomonadota; class Gammaproteobacteria; order Pseudomonadales; family Pseudomonadaceae; genus Pseudomonas; species Pseudomonas sp. B21-015. The sequence continues at coordinate 2,842,041 of NZ_CP087196.1, read as the reverse complement.
GAAATCCCGAACAGGCCGTGATCAAAGGCCTCAACCTGTTCCAGGAAGCCGCCGTAGTAGCACTCATCTGCGTTCAAGGCCGTTGACCAACGTCGACCATCGGCCTCGCTGACACAGTTACGACCATTGCGCAGGTTGTCCCAGAAGCTGTCCAGATCAGCCGCCATCGGGTAGCGGCCATTGACCCCGATAATTGCAATGTCGCGGTTTGTTGCCGGCGCTTCAACGCTGTTTGACTGCGGCGGCGCGGGCCTGACCGGGGTGTGACGACCGACCGCGAGCGGCGCAACGGGCTGCGCTGCCACCGGGCGTTCAACCTGCCGGACCGGCGCAAAATAGCTGACCAGCGCGGGACGATGTTCGGTCAGCAGGTAATTCGTCAGCTGATTGATGGTGTTGTGTTCGAACAGAATGGTGCGCGACAGCTCGCCGGTGCGTTTCTCGAGCGCCTGAATCAGGCTGATCTGCAAGATGGAATCGATGCCGTAGCGATCAAACGCGGTGTCGCGCTGCAAACGCTCGGGCGCCATGTTCACCAGCTTCGACAGCACCTCGGTGATCAGTTGCCGACATTGCCCCGCCAACACTTCTTCATCGACATCTGCTGTCGGGACAGGACCTGGCGCCTGCGGCTCGGCGACCGCCACGACAACGGCGGCCCGCGCGGGCAGGCACACCACGCCATCGCTGGCGGCGACGATGATCTGCTGGCCCAACGGATGACTTGCCGAAGCCGGAAAGGCAATGTCGTCAAAGCCCTGCGCCTGCAACAGTTGTTGCCAGCGCTCGGGATACAGGCCGGGGCAACCGGGGATGCGCAGCGCCGTGTCGTTGTGCAGCCACCAGCCTTCGAGCAGGCCAAAGGTCAGGTGGGTGAACATCGAACGGTCGCTGATTTCATTGAGCAACAGCAGACCACCCTGACGCAGCGCGGTTTTGGCGTTTTGCAGCGTGCGCCGCAGATCGGGCGTTGCGTGCAGCACGTTGGTGGCGATCACCAGGTCATAGTGTTGCAGGCTGATGCCTTGCTCGGCGCAGGGTTGGCCGACATCGAAAATCGCCGTGCGCAGGTAAGGCGCCTGAGGCGCGAAATGCGTTTCGGCATGGCGCAGGAATGCCTGGGACACATCGGTGTAGCAGTATTCGCCGATCCCTTGTTGCCACGGGCGCAGTGTGTCGATCAGCCCGGCGGTGGTGCCGCCCGTGCCGGCGCCGATTTCCAGAATCCGCAGCGGCCTGCCCCTCTGCGCCTGAACGCGCGCGACATCGGCCACCACCTCGCCGAGCACTGCGTTGAAGTAGTCGCAGACCCGGTTGTTTTTGTAGATGCCCTCCACCAGTGTCATTGAGCCGTCAGGGAACATCACCCCGGTGGCCTGCTGCTCACCGCGCAGGATCGCCGGCAGCGCGCGAACGCAGGTTTGCACCAGTTGCAATTGAGCGTGCAAATCAGCGTCGCGGCGCCACTGCTCGCTGGCATGCTGCCATTGCGACCACAGTGCCCCCCGGTCAGGTAGGGCCGACAACAACTGGCCGTGTGCATCGATATCACCGTTGTCCGTCAGCAAACGCAGGCTTTCGCGCAGCCAGCGACGGTAAAACGGGTGAGCTTGCAGATTGGCCGCCACTGCCGGCTCGGCGGCGATCCGTTGCTCTGTCAGCGGTCCGCCAGCAGCCAGTTCACCGAGGCAGGCGAAGGTCTGCGTCAGTAACAGCCGGTTCATCTCGTTGGCCGCCGGATGATGTTGCGGCGCCGGAGCGCAGTGCCGGGCGACCTGCGCCCAGTCATCGGACGCCAGTGACTCCTGCGCCGGGTAGCAATCGAGCTTCCAGCCGCTGTCGATGCCGGCGATGGCCATCGGCGCCAGCAGTTTGATCAGTCCTAACTGCGGCAAGGGGCTGGTCAGCAGGCGATCCAGTGCCGCCATCCCTTCTTGCGGTTCGATGGAACCCAGCCCCTGCGCGGCCATCCGCGCCCGGTAACCCGCATCGGCAACCACGCCCACGGAACCCCAATAGCCCCAGTTGATGACCTTGACCGGACATGGGCCGTGCTGATCGAGTTGAGCGGCAAAGGCGTCGGCGAAGGCGCAGCCAGCGGCGTAGTTGCTCTGGCCGGCGGCTCGGCTGAAGGCAATCATTGACGAGAAAAACAGTACGAAGTCCAGCGCCGGGTTGTCCGCCGTCGTACAGACCTGCGCCATCGCAATACTGGTCAGCCGCTTGGCGTCGAACACGGCGCTGAACTGCGCCTCGTCCATCTGCGCAAGACGAGCATCGTCCAGCACCAGTGCCGAGTGCACCCAGCCATTGATCGGCCCGCAGGCCTCGACCACCTGTTGCCTGGCCCGGGTCAGTTGCCCGGCGTCGGTGGCATCGGCCTGGAGATACAGCGGCGGCGCCGCGTGGTGTTGCCGGGCAAATTGCGCCAGCACCGCGAGTTGGTGATTGATCTCATCGTCAGCAACGCGGCGGCCCAGCCAGATCACTCGGGCACGCCAATGGCTGATCAAATGGCGTGTCCACACTTCGCCGATGCCACCGGCGCCGCCGATCACCACGTACACGCCGCCTTCACGGTAATGCACAGCGCCAGCGGCTGTTTGCGCACGCTCGGTCAGCGGCAACAAACGTTGGCGAAACCATTCGCCCTCACGCCAGGCCAGGCATTCACCGGGCAACGCTGGCTCGAGCATTGTCTGCGGCAGCTGTTGGCTGTCCGCCGGCAGATCGATCAGTTCAACCCGCCACTGTTCCTGTTCTCTGGCCAACGACCCGGCCAGGCCATGGCAAGCCGTCTGCTCTGGCGCCAACGGCTCATCGGGGTGCAGCGCAATGCTGGCCGTGAAGATGAGTTGCAACTGCAACGCTCGTTGGGCAAAACCCAGCTGCAACAGCGACTTGATCAAGCGGAACAGCATCAGCGTGCTGTGTTCTGCCGGCGCCAGCCAGATCAGGCGCTGGAACGGTGCGCAAGCCGACAGCTGGGCGGCGATTCCGTCAATGGTGGACGCCTGCGACGGCAAGAATTCGATCTGCGGATGTTGTCCGGCCAGCCAGTCGTGGCGCTCACCGGCTGCGCCAATGGCCAGAGTCGGCAACGCTTGCAGCGACAACGACGGACTATCGGCAATCAGCCATTGAGGCGCGAGCAGGCTCAGGCCCGCCGGCAGTAACTGATCGGCGCTGACTGGCGCCGGACGGTCGCGCCCGGCCCGAATTGGCCGCGAGCTGAACCCGCGTAACGCCACGGCGATCTGCCCTTGCTCGTCGCACAGGTCGATATCGATCCGCTGCACAGCGCTGCCCGGATTGCGCCCATCGACGCTGATCAGTGCCCACATCAGCGGCTGGCAACACCCAAATACGTTCAGTTGCTCAAGGGCAAAGGGCAACAGCGTCTCGCCCATCCCGTCGCTGTTTAGCAGGAGGCCAATCGAAGCCTGAACGGCGGAATCGAGCATGCCCGGATGCAGCACCCAATCACCGTCAAACAACCCCGGAGCCAGCTCAAGCCGGGCCAATACCCTGCCCTCACCCAGCCACAGCCGCGAAACACCACGATGGCCGGGACCGTAGTGAATGCCCATCGCTTCAAACAGTGGATACACCCCATCCGCTTCAAGGCTGCGCTGCCAGGGCGCCGCGCAAAGACTGTCGAGGTCCAGCGGTTGCACATCGGCCGCCGGGATCACCTGCGCGCTACCCTTGCAGTGTTCCAGCGCTACGCCCTCGACCTGCGAGTAAATTCTGAAGTCGACTTTCTGCTGCTCAAGCGTCAGTTCGATATGCAGTTCGTTGTCTTGCGATGTCGGCGTGTAAGGCGTCAGCCAGACGATGTTCTTGAATTGCAGCAAGCCGGCATCCAGTGCCTGCGAATCCAGCGACCGGGTAATCGCCGCCCGGGCCATTTCCAGAAAACCGACGCCGGGCATGGTGTTGCGGCTGTGGACCTGATGATCGACAAACCAGCTCTCGTCACCCTGCCAACGGCTGCTGAAACGCTGCTGATAAAAGTCCGAGGTATTACGTTCGAGCATCGGGTGCAGCCACACGCTACCTTGAACGGGGCTGGCCACCTGGCCGGTGGCGAGATCCGTGACCCAGTAGCGTTCCTGGGCAAAGGGATAACCCGGCAGGCTGAGGCGGCGCATCGTTTGACCGTCACGGTAGAACTGACGCCAGTCGATCGTCAGGCCCTGAGCCCACAGTTCCAGCAACTTGTGGTACTTGCGTTTGTCGATCCAGGCCGCAAGCGCGGCAGCCATGTCCTCATCCTGACGAAACAGCGCCAATGCCGGGTTGTCGCCTTCACTGGTGCCACGATAGAGCGCCTTGCCTGATGCCGCGAAGTCGCCGAGCTGGTGTTGCAGGTCACTCAGGGAATCGCTCAACAGCGCCACACGTTCCGGCATCAGGTCGCGGCCAACTTGCAGCGTATAAGCCAGCTCATCGAGGTAGTGCTGGTTTTGCGCAGGCGCGGCGGCGATGAAACTGGCCAGGCGACGCGCGGATTCACGCAGCTGTTCCGGGGTTTTGGCCGACAGCAGAAACGGTCTGGCACCCGACGTGACTTCGTCGCGAGCCGGCGGCGACGCCCGATATTCCTCCAGCAAAATATGTGCATTCGCGCCGCCAAAACCGAACGAACTGACACCCGCCCGACGCGGCAACTCATTGCCGTGACGGTCCTTGACCGCGACCCAGGGACGGCTTTGCTGGACCACATAAAACGGGCTGTTGTCGAGTTCGATATAAGGGTTGAGCTGTTCGCTGTGCAGGCTCTTGAAGAGGGTCTTGTGCTTGAGTTGCAGCAGGACCTTGATCACCCCGGCAATCCCGGCGGCCAGTTCAAGGTGGCCGATGTTCGACTTCACCGAACCGACGCCGCAAAAGCCCTGTCCCGGTTCATCGGCGCTAAACTCTTCGGCCAGTTCGCGGAAGGCCATTTTCAAGCCGTTGATTTCAATCGGGTCACCCAATTCCGTACCGGTGCCATGGGCCTCTATGTAGCCGACACTGCGCGGATCGACCCCGGCCTTGCGGTAAGCCGACTTCAACAGCTCGGCCTGGGCGCGTGGATTGGGCGCCGTCAGCGAGTTGGCCTTGCCGCCGTGGTTTTCTGCGGTGCTGCGGATCAGCGCATAAATGTGGTCGCCGTCGGCCTCGGCCTGGCTGCGTTTCTTCAGCACGATCATCCCGACGCCTTCGCCACGGGCATAGCCGTTGGCCTGGGCCGAGAAGGTCTTGCTGCGCCCGTCCAGGGCCAGCATGCCGGCCTTGCTGAAGCTGATCTGCGCCTCGGGCGCGATCAACGTATTGACCCCGCCGACCACCGCCATCCGGCAATCACCGCTGCGCATCGCCTGCACTGCGCGATGGATCGCCACCAGTGACGACGAGCAGGCGGTTTCGACCGGTTCGCTGGGACCGTGAAAATCCAGTAGAAAACTCATGCGGTTGGGGCCGACCGAAGGCACCATCGCCGTGGCGCTATAGCCTTCGACCGGTACGCCGGCCTTGGCGATCAGGCTGCTGTAGCCGGTCACCCCGGTGCCGACGAAAATCCCGGTGTCGCTGCCCGCCAGATCAGCGGTGGCGTAGCCGGCGTCTTCGATGGCCAGCCACACGTACGTCATCAGCAGGCGCTGCTGCGGGTCCATCAATTGTGCTTCGCGTGGCGAGATGGCGAAGAACAGCGGGTCGAAGTGATCGACGCCGTGGATAAAGCCGCCCCACTTCACGTTGGTCTTGTCGACCTCGCGGTGCGGATCGCCGAAGTACTCGCGCCAGTCCCAGCGGTTGGCGGGAATCTCGCTGATGCAGTCGCGCCCGTCCTTGAGGTTATGGAAAAACTGCTCGATGTCCTCGGCCATCGGAAAACGGCCGCTGACGCCGATCACTGCGATGTCATCGTCAGCTTCGGTGACAGACGGTTTAGCCATGACAACGCTGGCGGTTTGCAGCGGGCGCCGGGCTGTTGCTGCTTGCGGGTGTCGTTGCCGGGGTTGCGCTACCGGCGCTGCTGTTTGTTGCGGCGCCAGTCTGGTCGCGAGCGCACTGCGGTGCTCGCGTTCCAGGTAGGCGGCGAAACGGCCAACCGTGGCGTGTTCGAAAAAAATCGTCGGCGCCAGATTGAGTCGCCATTGCTGTTTCAGTGTGTTGGCCAGCGTGGTCAGGCTGATCGAGTCGAAGCCGTACTGACTGAACTCGACATCGAGGCGGATTTCGCCAGCGGGGATTTTCATCTGCGCAGACACCAGCTCGATCAGCGCCCGGTGCAGTGCTTCGGTCAACGGTGCGTCATGGTCGGGGGCTACCTGCGCGACGATTTGCGGCTTCGACGTTTCGGCAGTGCCACGCCCCGTCACCAGCGCGCTGATCGGCGCTCGCCGACCGTGCATCACCAGCACCTGCGGCAGCGCCAGCGCAACGCACTGGCGCAGGGCATGAATCCCGGCGTTGCTCGGCATGGCGACCATGCCGGTGCTGTACGCCATCTGCTGCGCGGTCGCTTCGTCGACCCGCATGCCGCCCTCTTTCCACAACGGCCAGTTGATCGCCAGGCTCTGGCCGCTACGGAGACCTTGGGCAGTCAATCGGTTGCGGTAGGCGGCGTAGCGGTCGACAAAAGCATTGGCTGCCGCATAGTCGGCCTGACCGGCATTGCCGACGACGCCGGTCCCGGATGAAAAACAGATCCAGAAATCCAGCGCCAATCCGGCGGTGACGAGGTCCAGATTGCGGGTGCCGGCTACCTTGGCCGCCATCACCTGTTTGAGTTCTTCATCCTGTTTATTGATCAGCAAGCTGTCGCGGATCACCCCGGCGCCGTGCAGCACGCCGTTGAGGCCATGATGTTCGCCGACAATCCCGTCGATCAGGCGCTGTACCGCCTCAGCGTCGCTGACATCCAGCTGCCGGTACTCGACCCGGTTGCGGCCCGCGTCAATCCCGGTCAGCAACTGCGGGACCGGCGCTGAGCGGCCAGTGAGAATCAAGGTGGCGTCACTGACACTGGCGGCGATGGCCTGGGCAAACAACCGCCCCAGACCGCCGAGGCCACCGGTAATCAGGTACACACCACGGTCCTTCCACGGCGCGTCAATTGCCAGATCCACCGCCGGGCAAGGACGCCAGTGTTGCACCTGGCGCCGGCCCGCCTGGTAGCGAATCCCGACATCGCCGGCGGCGGCATTTTCCGCCAGCCGCTGCGCCAGCGATTGTTGCTCGTCCAGCTCGATCACTTGCCCGGTCACATCCGGTACTTCCAGCTGCAAGCTGCGCAGCATCGCCGCCAGGCCGCCGGTCATCCGCTCGCCATTCGGGTCATGCACGGCGAGCTGGAGCAACCGCCGTCCGCCGCCCGCGCCGAGCAGCAGCCTGATTTTTTGCAACAGCGCGAGTGCCGTCTGTTGATAATCAACGGCGCAATCCTGCTCGGGAACGTCCAGCACCGTGCAGCGGCAAGCGGCCAGTTGTTGTTGCACCTGAGCGGCGATCCGGGAATCAAAGCCACTGAGCAGGATCAGGCGTTGACTGAAGCCGGGCGCTTCAACCGACGGTGCCGCCTCGTCAATCCACTGTGGTTGGAATAACAGGGTTTCCATCAATGGCTGGTCAGTGGTTGCCGGCTCACTTTGGTTGCCCAGAACCCGTGAGGTGAAACCCTGCATCAACACGCAGAGCTTGCCTTGCTGATCGAACAGCTCGATGTTCAAGCGCTGCAAACCGCTGTCGGCCTGCTGATCGTCGCGGCGTTCGGCGTAACTCACCCGGGCCCACATCTGTTCGCTGCAACGATCCAGTATCTGCAAGCCTTCAAGGGCAAACGGCAGCGTCGGGCGCGTCAACGGTGGCAGTTGCTGCCGGTCGTCTTCGGTCAGTACCACGTCGGCACCGAGACTCAGGGCGATGGCTGCCTGCAGCGCCGAATCCATCAGCGACGGGTGCAGCACATAGCCCTCAAAGCTGTCGCGCTGGCAAGCGGGCAGCAGCAGTTGCGCCAACACTTCGCCACGCCCGAGGCCCACTGATTGCAGACCCTGATAGGCCGGGCCGTGTTCAAACGTCATCGCCTGATAGGCGTCATAACACTGTTTAGCGCTCAACTGGCCGCCGGTCATCCGCGCCTTGAGCGCTGCCAGATCAACCTGATGCGCCGCCGATGGCGAAGCAAAACCCGCCAGCCCCTGACTGTGCAGCAGCGGTTCACCCGTGGTTTGGCCGGTGAGCGAATCAATCTCGCGACTGGAAATCTCGAAGCGGATCTGCTCGTCGTCTTCCAGCGTCAGCTCGATATCGACCTGCCGTGCCTGGGCACCGACGATCAATGGCCGCAACCACACCACCTGACTGAATGACGGCTGCCGCCCCGCCGTGGCCATCGCCACCGCCGCCCGGGCCATTTCCAGATGCGCGACGCCGGGGAAAATTCGTTGCCCGCCAACCACATGCTGCTTGAGGAAAAACTCCTCGCCATCAAACACACTGCTAAAGCGCTGGCGGTGCAGATCTGAGGTGTTTCGCGCCAGGAATGGATGCAGAGGGTGGATGTTGGAAACGGCACCGGCGCTGACTTCGCCTCCCGCCGCGCCACGTTGCGCGGGCGGTATCCAGAAATTCTGCCGGGCAAACGGATAGACCGGCGCGTGCACACGGCGGGCGTCGCCACGGTGCTGACGATTGAATTGCGCCCAGTCGAGCTTGCCGCCCGTGACCCAGGCCTCAGCCAGCGGTTGCAGACTCGCCGCGTCGGCGATGGCAGGCAGCTCGATGTCCGCACGTTCACCCGTTTCGATCTGCCCGGACCAGCAGTGCCGGGGCGAACGGCCGTCCAGCCAGTCATTCAGTTGTTGCCGCAATTGGTCCTTGTCGGAGCACAGGAAGATCAATCGATGCTCCTGCGCCAACCGCCCCGTTTGCAGGGTGTAAGCGAGGTCCGTCAGGCGCAGGGCCGGATCTCGCAGTGCCTGATGTACCCGGCGGGCATAGCGTTTGAGGCTGTCGGCAGTGCGCGCCGACAGTGGCAGCAGACAGGGCCGCGCCTCGTCGGTAACCGGCGGCGCGGCGACTTCGGGGGCCTCGCGGATGACCATGTGCACATTGGTGCCGCTATGGCCAAAGGAGTTGAGCGCCGCCATCTTCGGGCCGCTGCCGAGCCATTCTCGGGGCTCGCGATGGATATGAAACGCCGAGCCCGCCAGTTCGATCCGTGGGTTGAGCTGTTCGAAATTCAATACCCCGGGCAACTGCCGGTACTTCATCGACAGCAGGATCTTGATCAGGCTGACCACACCGGCCGCCGCCGAGGTATGACCGATATGCGCCTTGGCGCTGCCCAGCGCGCAATAACCGGTATCGGCGGTGAACTGGCGGAAAGCCCGGACCAACGCGTTGACCTCGACCGGATCGCCCAGTGGCGTGCCGGTGCCATGGGCCTCGACGTAGCTGATCTGCCGGGGATCGATGGCGAAACGCCGATACAGCTCGCTGATCAGTCGCTCCTGGGCCTGGCCGCTGGGGGCGGTAATGCCGTTGCTGGCGCCGTCCTGGTTCATGCCCGAGGCGCAGATCACCCCGTAGATCGGGTCGCCGTCGGCCAGCGCCTGGGAGAGACGCTTGAGGGTCACCATGCCAACCGCTTCGGACAGCACAATGCCGTCGCTGCGCTGATCGAAAGTATGGCAACGCCCAGTCGGCGAGAGCATGTCCATTTGCGCCAGGCTGATCAGGCTAGGCTCGCCGAGGGTGGCGAAAACGCCGCCGGCCAGCGCCAGGTCCGCCTCGCCATTGCGCAGGCTTTCGCAGGCCAGGTGAATGGCCGTGGCCGAGGACGAGCAGCCGGTATTGACCACCAGCGCCGGACCTTTGAAGTCGAGGAAGTAGGACAGCCGTGAGGCAATGATCGCGTCGGAGGCGCCGATAAAGGTTTCGTGGAAATAGCCGGTCGGTTCTGCGCCGACAAAGATGCCCACCGACTGATCGCGAAAACTTTTCGGGTTGTAGCCAGCATCTTCCAGAGCCTTCCAGCTCTCCTGGAGGATCAGCCGCTGATGCGGGTTCATCGACTCGGCATCGCGGGGCGAAATATTGAAAAACAGCGGATCGAAATCATCCCGCCGCTCAAGGACGCCGCCCCACTTACAATACGTCTTGCCGGGCTGGCGCTGGGCCGAATAGCTGCGCTCAGCGTCCAGATAACGCTCGCCCAGCTCAACCACACCATCGTTACCCGTGCTGAGGTTGTGCCAGAAGCGTTCGACGTTGTCGGCGGCGGGAAACTGCCCTGACATGCCAATCACGGCAATCTCGTCGTGCGCCTGCGGGCGAGCGGCTGGCGGTATTTCCACTGTGGCCTGGGCGCCAGCCTTGAGTTGTTGCAGCAACTGCCGGGCCTCGTCAGCCGTGATCTGGCGCTGTTGGAGCCGGGCGATAATGGATTGAAATGCTTGGCTGCTCATGATTGTACTTTCCCGGTCGTTGCCTGCGCTGTGCCGTGGTTTGCCAAGGCGCTGTCGTTGACGATTTTCAGCAATTCATCGATTGCCAGTTCACCGCACAGAAACGCTGCCTCGAGTTGCTGCTCGGGTGCGACTGGCTCGGGTGCAACAGGCTGCGCTGTCCCTGCGCCCAACCGGGCACACTGCGCCGGGTATTGGCCAAGCAGGTAGTCCACCAGGCTTTCCAGCGACGGATAGTCGAACAGCAACGCGGTGTTGAGCTCCGTGCCCAGGGCCTCGCCGATGTGGCTGACAAAACTCACGCCAAGGATCGAGTCAATGCCGTAGTCGGCAAAGGGTTGATCCACCTGAATGCGCCCAGGCGTCAGTTGCAACGTAGTGGCCAGACCGTCCAGCGCCAACGCGGTCAGCACCTCACGGCCGTCGCCGGTTGTGGCAGATGCCGGTTGCAGAATTCGTTCAGGGTTGCCGAACGGTTTTTCGGACTTATCCAGCGCCGCCAGACACTCCACACCATCGCTTTGCGCGACGATAATCTGCTGACCAAGGCCGTGGGCGCATTGCGCCGGGAACGCGACGCTATGAAAGCCAGTCTCGCCCAGCACACTGGCCCAGCTTTGCGGATACAGGGCCGGCGTGCCGGAGATGCGCAGCTCGGGGTCTTCGTACAGCCACCAACCTTTGAGCAGGCCGAACGTCAGGTGGGCGAATAGCGACCGGTCGCTGATTTCATTCATCACTACAATGCCGCCACGGCGCAGCAACGCTGCGGCGTGTGCAAGCGTGCGCCGAATGCTGCTGGTGGCGTGCAGCACGTTGGCGGCGATCACGATGTCATAGCCGCCCAGCTCCAGCCCCTGGGCTTGCGGCGGCTGTTCGACATTCCATACCTGATAGGTGAGGAACGGATTGGCCGCACCATAGGTTTTTTTGGCGTACATCAGAAACGCCTTGGAGATGTCGGTGTAACAATATTCGGCAATCTGCCTGCGCCAGGGTTGCAGCGCCGGCAGCACGATGGAGCTGGTGCCGCCGGTGCCTGCACCGATTTCCAGAATACGGAGTTGCCGGTGCGGCTCGCGGATCAACAGTGCTTCGATGTGCTGCTGCACCACGCCTGCGACCACCTGATTGAAGTAGTCGGACAAGGCGTTGTGGCGATAGACGCCCTCGACTTTGTCCATCGAACCGTTGGGGAACATGACATGAGTGGCCTGGGTTCGCCCGCCGAGTATTGCCGACAGCTGTTGCAGGCAGGCGTCAACCAGTTCCACCTGGGCCTTGCGTTGCGGCACGGCGACCAACTCATCCCTGAGCATGCTCCAGCGTTGCTCCAGTTGCTGAAGGTTCGCGTGCTCGGTGATCGCGATCTGCGTGCCCCGACGCTGCACCAGCCCCTGCTGTTGCAGCAGTTCGAGGCTGGTCGCCCACCAGCGGCCATAGTGCTCGCCAATCCCGGCCTGACGACGCAGGACTTCGCTGTCCTCAAACTGCCCCGACTGGGTGAACAGCCCCATGCGGCACAGTTGCACCAGCGTCATCCCGGCCATGGCCCGGTCAAACGGCAGCGGATCATGAGCCGCCAGCAACGGCGCGGCAGCTATACGGTAGCGCTCGAAACCATCGTCGGGCGGCTGAACACCGGTCTCGCCAAGGACTATCGGTTCCGGTTGCAGCTGCATCAACTGCTGGACCGGCGCCGAGGCGGCCATGCACAGCACCTGATCGAGCTGGCCGTGACTCAGGGCTTCGACAAAGCGGGCAAAACACTCAAAGCCCTCGCGGTCCTCCAGCGCTCCGGCGTGGCGGCTCATCGGTTGCGCAGACGGGTCCGCCGCCTGTTGCTCGGTCAGCGATGACAGCCAGAACCCCCAGTTGATGGCGCCCACCGGGAACGCCGCCTGCCGACGCAGGCTGCGCACCAGCGTGTCGCCGAAGGTGATGCCGGCGGCATAGGCGCCCAACCGCGCCGCGCCGGAGAAGGCAAAGCTTTGCCCGGACGAGAAGTAGCACATGAAATCCAGCGGCTCATGGGCCAGTGCCCGGTAGAACTCGATACCGCCACGGCTTTTCACTTGCAGGATTTCGTCGAACTGCGGTTCGGGGATGCGGGTGATCGGGTCTTCATGGTTGAACACCACTGCGGAGAAAATCGCCCCGTTGATCGCGCCATGACGCTGTTTGATCTGCGCCACGGCCCGTTGCAGCGATGCCGGGTCGTTGGCGTCGGCCTGCAAATATTGCAACTGCGCCGGATCGACCGTGCCATCAACACGTTGCAGGCATTTCGCGAGCCGTTGTTGCACCTTGGGATCGTCGGCATCGCTGCGTCCCAGCCAGATAACCCGGGCCTGATAATCGGCCAGCAAATAGCGGCTGATAATCGAGCCCACCGTGCCACTGCCGCCAAGAATCACATAGACGCCACCACGCTTGAGCCCCGAGCTGACAAACCGGCCTTCGGCCAACGGTGGCTGGGGTTGCCAGCTCAGGTTGAAAATGCGCTGACGATAGCGCACGCCATCGCGCAGGCACAGCACCTCACCTCGAGCCAACCCGCCCTCGCCCTGCACCTGACGCAGCAAGTGTGGCCGGCGCCGGTTGTCGGCCAGCTCACGGCTGTCGACATCCAGATTGCGCACCCGGAACCGATGCTCGCCCTGGGCAATCGCATAGGCCATGCCCGTCAGGCCGCCACCCACGGCGCTGACTGGCTCGCCGGTAATGTCGAAGTTGTCCTGGCTGATGATGTAGCTGTCGATCGCCTGGCAAGGGCTGTGTTGTTTGAGCCATTTGATCAACCGCAGCAGCAGGTTCTCATTGGTTTTCGGGCTGTCGAGCTGCGCTTGCCAGTCAGTGGCCTCGGCGTTGCCGCCGAAGAAATACAGGCAATCGATGGCCGGCCCCGCGCTCAGGCATTGCTCCAGCGCTTGCGGATCGGCCGCGTCCAGCGACCAGTGATCCGGTGCCAGACAGACCGTTTGCAGGCCTGGCTCCAGACGGATCACCCGGCCTGCGCCGGTGGCAAAACCGGCGCTGAGCAGGTAGTGCGCGGTGATCGCCTCTGCCGCTGGCCGGGTCGACGCATCGCCGACAATCAGCACGCAACGGTGCTCGACAGTCTGTGGCTCACCACCCTGCCCGTCGGCCTGCCAGCGCGCCAGATAGCTCACGCGGTCACTGTTGGTGGAGGCCATCGGTGCGGTGAGAGCCGTTTCAGTGACGGGCGCCGCCGTCGACTGAATACCCGGCAACCAAAACGTCTCGCGGGCAAAGGGGTAGACCGGCACGCTGATCCGATACGGCAGTGGACCGGTACGCTGAGCATGCAGCAGTGACCAGTCGATGACTTCGCCGTTGACCCACAACTCCAGCAACTTGTGCAGCTTGCCGCTCTCGGCCCAACGGCGAGTTACCGGCGCCAGCTCCGCATCAGCCTGGGCAACGAGGCGGTTACGCTGGATGTCGCCGGTGTAGAGGCCTGCGTCCGGTTGTGCGCCACGGTCGATAAACGTGCGCAATTTCGTCGCCAGTGCGGCGGGCGAATCAATCACCAGCCCCAGCCGCGCCGCCATCATTTCCCGTCCGGTTTGCAGGGTGTACGCCAGGTTCGCCAGGTCGGCGCCCGACAGCGATGGCCGGGCATCCACATAGGCCAGCAGCGCCTGCGCGTAGTCACGCAAGCGTTCGCCGTCGCGAGCCGACAGCAGAATCACTTCGGCGCCGCTGGCGTTTGGCAGTTCGCGGTATTCGTCGTGCTCCTGCAGCAATACGTGGCCGTTGGCTCCACCAGCGCCAAAGGAGGAGACCCCGGCGATACGCGGCCCATGATCTGCCGGGCGCCAATCGCCCAGCGTCTGTTGCAGGTAAAACGGCGTGGCGTCCAGCGTCAGGTTGGGATTGAGGGTGGTGGCATGCAGGCTCGGCACGAGCTGCTTGTGTTTGAGCTGGAGAATGACCTTGCTGACCCCGGCAATGCCGGCGGCGCCTTCCAGATGACCGATATTGGCTTTCACCGAACCCAGCGCGCAGTGGCCGGGGTCGACACCATCAAGCGCAAAGGCCTGGCTCAGGCCGCTCACCTCGATGGGGTCGCCCAGTTCAGTTCCGGTGCCGTGGGCCTCGATGTAGCTGATCTGGTTGGCGTCGAGCCCGGCCTGATCGATGGCCAGGCGAATCACCTTGGCCTGGGCCTGGGGATTGGGCACGGTGTAACCGTTGGTTTTACCGCCGTGATTGACCGCCACGGCGCGGATCAGTGCGTGGATGTTGTCGCGGTCCGCCAGTGCCCGGGACAACGGCTTGAGCAATACTGAACCGACGCCTTCGCCCGGTACAAAGCCGTTGCCGCCCTCGCCGAAACTACGGCAGCGGCCGTCTTTGGAGAGCATCTGTCCGGCGCTCAACTCAACGTAATTGGAGGGATGCAGGTACAGGTTGACGCCACCGGCAAAGGCCATCCGGCACTCGCCACGACGCAGACTTTCGCAGGCCCGGTGCAGCGCGGTCAGCGACGAGGAACACATGGTGTCCACCGGTTCGCTCGGCCCGTTGAGGTCCAGCACATAGGAGACCCGGTTGGCGGTCGAGCCGAACGAGGTTCGCGGAAAGACCATGTGGCCTTGCTCCCGCAGCGTCGGCCCGTAGAGGCTGTACCCGGTCTTGGTGATTCCAGCGAAGACCCCGACATTGCCCTGATACTGTTCGGCCAGATCGGCTTTGGTGATCCCGGCATCTTCCAGCGACTGCCAGCAGGATTGCAGGAACAGCCGTTCCTGCGGATCCATGTTGACTGCCTCACGCGGCGAGATATTGAAAAACAGCGGATCGAAATCGGCAAAACCGTCAATGAAGCCACCCCACTTGCTGTAGCTGCGGGCCTGCTTTAGCGCCTCGGCGACCGAATCGACATAGAAGCCTTCAAGCGGCCAGCGCTGCGGTGGAATCTCGGTGATGCTGTCGCGGCCCTCCTTGAGGTTGCGCCAGTATTCGTCGAGATTGTCGGCCTGCGGATAACGGCCACTGATACCGATGATCGCGATGGGCTCGGCGGCCGACATCGCTGCTGGGGCCTGGGTTGTCTGACTGACAAACGGCGCAGTCGGCAAGGGCGTCGGCACCTCGGCCAGACCGCTCCACAGCAGGCAGGCACGATGATATTCGGCGACCAGATAGCCGGCCAGCGCGTCCAGGCTGTGGTATTCGAAAAACAGCGTTTTCGACAACTGGCGTTCTGCCGGGCGCAGTTGCGTCATCGCCGAAAAGACATCCTCCAGCGCCTTGTTGAGCCGGGTGATCATGATCGAATCGATGCCGTACTGTTCCAGCGGCGCTTGGCTCTCGACCCGGGCCGACGGCAGCTTGGTGACGGCACAGAACACCGCTTTGAGCCGTTCGAGAATGACGCCAGTGAGCCGCGTGCGGTCAATCGCGACCGAAGTCGGCGTCAGCGCTGGCTCTGCATCGCCTTCCTCGGCGGCACCAAAGTGCGCACGAATCTGCGCCAGATCGCCCTCGATCACCAACAGCCGTTCCAGGCCGGCATTGAGGCCCAGTTGCAATGCCTGGATGCCATGCACCGACTGCATCGGCGCCATGCCGGTCTTGTGGCGGATGTGCGCGCAATCAGCGGCGCTGACCTGCATGCCGCCGTCGCGCCACAGCGGGTAATTGATCGACAGCGTGTGACCGAATCGCAGGCCCTGATCGACGCGTTTGTTACGCAGCTCGGCAAAGTGATCGACGAAGCCGTTGGCGGCGGCGTAATCCGACTGACCGATGCTGCCCAGCACCGCCGAGCAGGATGAAAACAGCACAAAGAAATCCAGATATAGCCGACGGCAAGCACGGTCCAGCAGCTCTGTGCCGACCACTTTGGCGGCAAACACCTCGACCATCTCCTGTGGGGTTTTATGCGCGAGCAGCCGATCCCGGTTGATCCCGGCGCCATGCAGCACACCATTGAGGCTGCCGTGTCTGGCGCAAATGTCGTCGATCAACTGCTCCAGCGCTTCGGCGTCGGTCAGGTCGACCTGCTGGTAACTGACCACAGCACCGGTGTCACGAATTTCCTGCAAGCGCGCCTGCTGGCGCGAGTCGAGGGCCGAGCGGCCAATCAGAATCAACTTGACGTTGCGGCATTGCTCGGCAATGGCCCCGGCAAATATCAGCCCCAGGCCACCGGCGCCGCCGGTAATCAGGTAAACCCCCTGATCTTTCCAGGTAATGCGGTCGTGCTCACGGCTGGCGGCGACATCGTCTGCCAGCTCCTGCCATTGCAGTTCCTGGTGCTCGCCTTGTGGGCCACTGCGCTGCAACACCGAACGGGCGCGCTGACGCCTTTCGCCAAGCGTGATCGTCAACTGTTTGAGCTGCGCAGCCGACAATGGCTGGCCGACCTCGACCTTTATCATCAGGCACCTGGCACTCAGTGACGGTTGTTCCAGGCATGCGGTTTTCAGCAGGCCGTCGAGACCGGCGTACAGCAGGTGTTCCGGTGCCTGGTCGGCGATCATCAGTTCAATGTGGACCCGGCCCCTGAGCGTCTGCAATCGCAGCAACAGCGCAATCGCCAGCTCCTGATAACGCGCTGCCGGGGCGGTCTTGCCGCAGGCCAGAATTTCACCGCTGACGCCGGCTCCTGCGGCGTTGGTCAGGCTTTGCAACTGCGCCACTTGCTCGCGGCTGAAGCCGACCCACAATAGCAAGCGCTGGCCGATGTCGTCGTCTGCATCAACGCTTGCACCCATCGGTTCCTGCCATACGGGACGCGCCAGAAACAGGCCGGTGGCCGACTCATCCACTGCGTTCGACGCTTCAGGCGTATCGCGCTCGACGATGGGCTGTGGCGTCTGATCGACCCAGTAGCGCTCCTTGGCAAACTGGTAAGCCGGCAGATGAATACGCTGGGCCGAGCCGGTCGGCCACAGTGCCGCCCAGTCGATATCGCTTCCGGCGACCCACTCGTTGGCCAGCCGCCCGGCGTCGTCAGTCGTAACAGTCGGTTTTTCGCCGTTGGCCAGCCGTGCCAGTTGAGTGCGCAATTGCGCAACGTCACTGACGATCAAAGCCGCCCTCACCTGCATCGGCTCCCTGGCTGTCTGCAAGGTAAAGGCAATGTGGCTCAGCGGCGCTTCGGTCTTGTCCAGCCAGTGCGCCAGGGCCCGAGCGTTGTCGCGCAGGCTTGCGGCGGTTTTGGCTGACAGGGGAATGACCCGGCTCATCGCAGGTGGCGCTGCGCACTGACCTGCGGTTTGTGCGCTCTGGTATTCACCAATCACCAGATGCGCGTTGGTGCCGCTATGGCCAAAGGAGTTGAGTGCCGCCATCAGTCGTTCGCCGCCACTGGCTTGCCAGTCGAGCGCCTGACGGTTGATGTAGAACGGTGAATGTTCGAGTTCGATCAGCGGGTTGATCTGCGCAAAGCCCGGCATGGCCGGTAACGTGCGTTGGCGGATCGACAGCAATACCTTGATCAGGCCGATGACACCGGCCCCCGCCGCAGCATGACCAAGGTTGGCTTTGGCGCTACCCAGCACGCAATACCCCTGGGCGTCGGTGAACGAGCGGAACGCCCGGATCAACGCGTTGGCCTCGACCGGGTCACCCAGCCGGGTGCCGGTGCCATGCGCCTCGACATAGCTGATCTGTGCGGGATCGATGCCGAATTTCAGCCAGGTGTCGCGCAGCAATTGCTCTTGCGCATCTCCATTGGGCGCGGTAATGCCGTTGCTGGCGCCGTCCTGATTGACCCCCGACGCCTCGATGACGGCGTAGATCGGGTCGCCCTCGGCCTCGGCGTCTTCCAGGCGTTTGAGCACGACCATGCCTACGCCTTCGGAAATCACGGTGCCGTCGGCTGCCGCATCGAACGCATGGCATTGGCCGCTGGCACTGAGCATGTCGATGGCTGACAGGCTGATCAGCCCGCGTTGATCCAGGAGCGCATACACCCCGCCGGCCAGTGCCATGCGGCTTTCACCGTGGCGCAGGCTTTCACAGGCCTGGTGGATCGCCACCGCGGAAGACGAGCAACCGGTGTTGACCACCATCGCCGGGCCTTTGAGGTCGAGGAAGTACGACAAGCGAGAGGCGACAATGGCCTCGGAGCTGCCGGTAAAGGAGTCGTGGTGATAGCCCCCCGGCTCGGCGCCGACATAGAGGCTGACCGCCTGACCTGCCAGGGTCATCGGGTTACACCCGGCATCTTCCAGCGCCTTCCAGCTTTCTTGCAGCACCAGCCGCTGATGCGGGGTCATCGACTCTGCTTCGTGGGGGGTAAGGTTGAAAAACAGCGGATCGAAGCAGTCGCGGTCCTTGAGTATGCCGGCGCGATTGCAATAGCTTTTGCCCGGCTGTTTGTCGGCGCTGTAGGCACGGGAATCGAGATAGTCCGGCCCCAGTACCTGCACGCCGTTGCGCCCGGCCAGCAGGTTGTCCCACAGTTGCTCGATGTTATCGGCACCGGGGAACTGCCCGGCCATGCCGATCACGGCAATTCGCCGGTTTTTGCTGGTCTGCGGACTTGTGCTCGGAGTTTCTTCTTCGCCCGCCAGCGCAGCCGCCATGACCGGGTTGGTCATCAAGGCGGGGGGAGTTGCTGCCTGCGGGCTATTCGTGGCTGTCGCCGCCAGCGCTCGCTCAATCTGCAAGCCATAAGACTTTTGCAGGTAACTGTGCAGTTTGCTCACCGTCGCCTGCTCGAACAGGATCGCGCTGTTGAGCTTGATCCCCAATTGATTGCCCAGCTGTTTGACGAAACCCACCCCAAGAATCGAATCCACGCCGTAATCGGAGAACGGCGTGCGCAGCGCGATGCTCTGGCCATCGGCCTTGAGGGTTTTGGCCAGGGCTTCAATGATCACGTGTTGCAGTCTGTCTGCAACGTCCACAGACGCTCCGGTCCGGCTGGCAGGATGCTCGTTCAACGTAAACTCCTTGTTTTGTGCGGACGTGGCGGGCAGTTGCGGCTCAAAGGTGTGCAGAGTCAGTGCGTCACCGTGGGCGGTGATGATCTGTTGACCCAGGGCGATTCCCGGTGGAAGGTGCAGATCGACCTGTTGAAAGCCGCTGCTCCACAACAACTCAAGCCAGGTCTGCTCGGCGATCAACGGCGAGCCTGGGATTCGCAGCGCGGGATCCTCATACAGCCACCAGCCATCGAGCAGGCCGAAGGTGACGGTCGCGGCGGTGGTTTTGCGGTTCAGTTCGTTCAGCGCCAGCAAGCCGCCGCTGCGCAATAGCGACCGAACATGCGCCAGGGTGCTGCGCATGTTGGCGGTGGCATGCAGCACGTTGGTGGCGACAACAATGTCATACGCCTCACTGCCGTCAGCGGGCTGGCTGATGTCGAGAATTTGCGTGGTGAAGTAAGGCCGGCCTGCAGCGAAGCTGGTTTCCCCGTGCCGTAGAAATGCCCGGGAGAGATCGCTGTAGCAATATTCGCCGATATGCCCGGCCAGCGGTTCCAGCGCGGCCAGCAGCGCGGCGGTGGTCCCGCCGGTGCCCGCGCCGATTTCCAGGATGCGCACCGGGCGCGCCGGCTCGGCCAAAACCCGCCGCCGAACATGCGCGATCACCTGCGACGCCAGTTGCTCGTTGAAGAAGTCCGACAAGGTGTTGTGCTTGTAGATGCCCTCGACCTTGCCCATCGAACCGTCCGGAAACATCAGGTCCGTCGCCTGAATCTGCCCCGTGAGAATCTGCGGCAGCTGCAGCAGGCAATCATCGATCAGGGTCACTTGAACCCGGCGCTCGCGGTCCTCGAAATAGTGATCGCGCTGGA
The DNA here is from genome assembly GCF_024749285.1 of Pseudomonas sp. B21-015. NCBI lineage: Bacteria > Pseudomonadati > Pseudomonadota > Gammaproteobacteria > Pseudomonadales > Pseudomonadaceae > Pseudomonas > Pseudomonas sp. B21-015. The sequence continues at coordinate 2,821,794 of NZ_CP087196.1, read as the reverse complement.
CTTTCCAGGCGGCCAGGATGGCAGCGTGTCGTGTCCGGGCAATGGGCGTCGCCACGGCAAACGCCGCACCTTGCTGCTGCAAATAACCGTGCTCCACCAGAATCGCCAGGCATTCCTGCCACCAGCGGCGATAGCGCTCGCTGATCCCGGCCTGCTGACGCCAGGCTTCGGCGCTGTGCGCACCGGGAACGGTGAAGATGCCGAGGGTCTGCAACTGGATCAACAGCAGCACGGCAATCGATTGATCGAGCGTTTGCGGATCAAAGATCTGCTGCAACAGCTCGCGCTCGGCGGGCTCCAGCTCCACGCCCGGCGCCGCTACTGGCGGCAGTACGCCTGGATCAAACCGCAGCTGCTGACCCTCAGGCACGTTCATCAATTGGCGCACCGCCGGCGATGCCTTGATGCACAGTAAACGGCGCAGCGAACCGCTGGACAGGTGCGCGACAAAGCGGCTGAAACAGGCAAAGCCCTCGTCGTCATCAAGCGCGTCCAGATGCTGGCTGACCGTTTGCGCTTGTAGCGAAGCGCGCCAGAACCCCCAGTTGATCACGCCGACCGGAAAACGCGCTGCCGGGCCGATGGCCTCGGCAAAAGCGTCAGCAAAGGTGATGCCGCAGGCATAGGCCGACAGCTTCGCCGCGCCGGAAAAGGCAAAGCCCTGCCCGGAGGAGAAATAGCAGAGGAAATCCAGCGGCTGCTCGGCCAGAGCCTGATAAAAATGGAGGCTGCCACGGCTCTTGATGTCGAAAATCTGCTGGAACTGGGCTTCGGTGGTGTGCTGGATGCTGTTCTCGAAGTCGAAGACCATGGCGCAGAACACGGCGCCATTGATTCGCCCGTACCGTTGATTGATCTGCGCCACGGCCTGCTGCAATTGCGCCAGATTTGTCGCATCGACCTGGAGATAATCGACCCGGCCCCGAAACTGCTCGGTCTTCAGGCTCTGTTGCACCTGCTCACTCTCGGCGGGCTTGCGCCCCAGCCAGATGACCCGGGCCTGATAGTGCTCGATCAGCTGACGGCTGATGACCTGACCAATCACGCCGCTACCGCCCAGGATCAGGTAAACCCCCTCCTGTTTCAGCACCGAAGTGTTGGTGCGACTCGGCGGCAAAGCCAGGGGCATCAACTGCTGGATAAAGCGCTCGCCGCGGCTGAGTTTGATCAGCTCGCCGCGCTCTGAAGCAGGCTCGGCAAGGATCTGCGCGAGCAGCCGTTGGCGGCTGTACGGCGTTTCAAGCTCGTCGAGGTTGAGGTCCAGATTGCGCAGGTGCACCCGGTGCTCGCTCTGGGCCATGGCATAGCCCAGCCCGGCCATGCCCGCCCCCAACGGATTGCCCCGTTGCGGCGCTCCGGCAAAGGCGTAGCGGCCAAACGACAACAGGAAACAGTCCGTCGCGCTGCCGTCGACCGCTTGCTGTTGCAACGCCTTGAACAGCCGCAGCAGCGGTAACTCGTGGTGTTGCAGGCTGTCGACGAGCGCCGACGGCGTCATGTCGCTGGCGGATTGCGCGCCGATCACCATGATCTGCGCCACCGGGACAAGGACCGAAAGAATGTGCGCAAAGCCTGCCGGATCATCGTCACTGCAATGCCAATGGCCTGCCGCTAATTCGGCCGTGGCGCCAGTACCGCAGTCGATCCGCAGCACATTCCGGGTGCCCTGATAATGCTCGGCAAGTGCCGCCAATAGCATCCCGGTCGCGTTGCCGGACTCGCCCAGAGTCACCAGCACAACCGCTCCGGCGCCTGGCACCGCGGCCTGCTCGTCTGCGGTTTGAGCCTGCCAGCGCGGCAGGTAGCAGCACTCGGTCAGGTCCTGCTCGGTTGGCGCTTCGACGAGGGGCGCATCGCCTGTTGGATGTGCCAGACCCGGCATCCAGTAGCTGTTTTTGGCGAACGGATAACCCGGCAGGCTGATCCGCATGGGCCGCCGATACATACTGTCGAGATAGAGTCGCTGCCAGTCGATGGCCTCGCCACGTACCCAGGCCGTCGCCAGTTCGGTCAACTGCTGATGTTGCAGCCAGTGATCGATCGGCAGCGAGATGGGCTCGTCCAGCGCTGCGTCATAAGGATCGCTATGGCCACAGAACACGTTGTCTTGCGGTTCGCGCGCAATCCACAGCGCCAGACAACGCTGCAAATCCGCAATGGATTCAACCCGCAGCGCCAGCCGCTCGGCCATCGCTTCGCGCCCGGTTTGCAGGGTCCACGCCAGGTCGGTCATGACCGTCTGTTGCGCGTCTTCAGTGTCGAGAAACGCATGCAAGCGCGACGCTGATTCCGTCAGGCGTTGCCTATCACGGGCCGACAACAGGATCAACCAGGGGCCGCGCATGGCTGGGCGTGAGTCCGTCGCGCCGAGGTGTTCTTCGACAATCAACGAGGCATTGGCCCCCCCGGCGCCAAACGAGGAAATTGCAGCAATACGTGTCGCGCCGTTGGCAGCCCAGGGCGCCAATTGCTGTTGCACGCGAAACGGTGAGTGTTCGAAATCGATGTTCGGGTTGGGCTGCACAGCATGCAGCGACGGCACCAGTTGGCGGTGTTGCAATTGCAGCAGCACCTTGCTCAACCCGGCGATGCCGGCGGCACTTTCACAGTGACCGATATTGCTTTTGATCGAGCCGATCGCGCAGCGGGCGCCGGCGCTATGAGCAAAGACCCGGCTCAGGCCGCTGATTTCGATGGGATCGCCCAGCGCGGTGCCGGTGCCGTGGGCTTCGATGTAGCTGATGCGGCTGGCGTCGATGGCTGACCGCGCCAGGGCTTTTTCCAGCACTCGCTGCTGGGCTCCGGCGCTCGGTACGGTGTAGCCGTTGGTCTTGCCACCGGCGTTGATCGCGCCGCCACGAATCACCGCGTAGATCCGATCGCCGTCGGCAATCGCCTTGTTCAGTGGTTTGAGCACGACCGCGCCGACGCCTTCAGCATCGACAAAGCCATCGGCGTCATCACCAAAGGCGCGGCATTGTTCGCCGGGTGACAGCATCATCATTTCGCACAGGTTAAGGTAGTGCTGCGGATTGATGATCAGGTTGATGCCACCGGCAATCGCCATGTTGCAACTGCCACTGGTCAGGCTCTCGACCGCCAGATGAATCGCCGTCAACGATGACGAACAGGCACTGTCGACGACAAAACTCGGACCCTGCAGATCCAGCTGGTAGGACACCCGATTGGCAATCGACCAGTAGTTGCTGATGGGGTTGTAACTGCCGTTCATGACCCCGACAAACACCCCGACCTCGCCCTGTTGATGCAAGGTCGCCGGGTTGTAGCCCGCGTCTTCGATGCTGTGATAGGCGACTTGCAGAAACAGCCGTTCCTGCGGGTCCATCCGTTCAGCTTCGGTGCGCGAGATGCGGAAGAAGGCCGGATCAAACTGATCGATGCCTTCGATAAACCCGCCCCAGCGCGTATAGAGATGCCCGGACGTGCCCTTCTGCGCATCAAAATAGCGCCGCCAATCCCAGCGCTCGGCGGGGATTTCGTCGATGGCGCAATGACCGTCGGCCAGGTTGCGCCACAAATGACTCATTGATTGCGCGCCGGGATAACGACCATCGAGACCGATAATGGCGATGTCGCTGGCATCGCCCTTCTCGACCGGAACTGAGGTCTTCTCTTGAACGGTGATATTTGCCGTCGTATCGCGATATTCGACCTCGGGTTGCCCCAACAGCGTTTCCAGCTCGTCGGCGCGGTGCTGGATAAAATGCTCGGTCAGCGCCGCCAGGGTCGGCACCTCAAAAAACAACGCGCTGTCGATGGCTGCAAAATGCTCGCTGAACGCATGAGTCAGCCGGACCACCAGAATCGAGTCCAGGCCATAGTCCTCCAGTGGCCGCGACAGGCTCATCTTCTCTGCCGGGATCTTCAGCGTGGAGCTGACCAGATTGCGCAGGTAGTCGGCGACCCGACGCCACCTGCCGTCCGGAGCGGTCTCGTCATGCTTCGGTGTAAACGTATCTTGAGGCTGGCGGTTATCGGCGGGCGGTGCCGTTGGCCGGTCGCTGCTGGCGACTGGCTGACGCACGATGCCGTCGCTCTCGGCCAGGATGATTTGCTGACCCCGGTCATGTGCCTGCCGGGCCGGGAACAACACCGGGCTGAAGCCCTCTTGCTCCAGCACCGCCTGCCACCCAGCCGGCGAAAGTCCGGGGCAACCGGGTATGCGCAGGACGCCATCGCGGTGCAGCCACCAGCCTTCGAGCAGACCGAAACTCAGATGGGTGAACAGTGACGCTTCGCTGATTTCGTTGAGCATCAGCAATCCCCCTTTGCGCAGCACGGCCTTGGCGTTGCGCAATGTCTGGCGGATTTCGGGGGTGGCGTGCAGCACATTGGTCGCCACCACCAGATGATAATGATCGGTGTCGATGCCCTGCTCGGCGCAAGGGCGCGAAACATCGAATAGCCGGGTTTGCAGGAACGGGTTGTCCCGACCAAATTGGTCGGCGCCATGTTGCAGAAACGCACGCGACAGATCGGTGTAGCAGTATTCGCTTATCTGCAACCGCCACGGTGCCAGCGCCGCCAGCAAGCCCGCGGTGGTGCCGCCCGTGCCGGCGCCAATTTCGAGAATGCGCAGCGGTTCGGCGCCCGCAGGACGACTTTCGATAAAGGCCAGCGCCGCCTCGATCAGCACCTGATTGAAGTAGTCGCAAATCCGGTTGTTCTTGTAAATACCTTCTACCAGCGTCATCGAGCCGTCAGGAAAGAGCACGCGAGTCGCGGTCTGTTCACCACGCAGCAAAGCCGGCAGTCCCTTGAGACAGGCGTCGAGCAACTGCGCCCTGGCCGCCAGATCCGGGTCCTGGCACCAGCCCGGCAAGCGCTCATTCCACTGCTGCCACAGCGCATCGGCAGCGCCGGTTTCAATACCGGCGACATATTTGAAGCTTTCAGCCAGCCACAGGTGCAGATAATCCGGCGTGACCTGGCCGTGCTGCGTCGCGAGGCGTTGCAGGTCCTCGGCGCAAGACAGCCCAAGCACCTGCAACTGGCTCGCCAGCAGGCGGCGCGCCAGTGCATCGAGTTCGCCGGATCCGGCGGCGGTTGTCTGATGTGCAGCTGTTTGCATGCTTCAACTTCCCTGTGTCGCGTCTGCTGTGGGTGAATGGGTGTTTGCCCTGGGGCGTTACATGATCGCTGCCAACGCCGCCAGCCTTTCCCCTAACCTGTCCTGCATCGCCGCCATGGCGCCGGATGTGTGCGCAGAGAGCGCGATGTGTTCATGGCCGAGAAGACCGGCCAGACTGTGGTGCCCGTCGATTTCGTCACTTTGCAAGAGCTTGAGCAGCGCCAGTTGGTGCAGCTCGCCCGCCAGCAATTGCTCGAGCGCGCGCAGGCCTTCCTCGGGTTCGATGGAGCCCAGGCCGAGCGCGGTCATCCGCTCCCGATAACGGGCATCACTCACCGTACCGACGCTGCCCCAATACCCCCAGTTGATCACCTTGATCGGGCACGACCATTGGCCCCTGAGCTGATCGGCAAACGCATCGGCGAAGGTACAGCCCGCCGCGTAGTTGCTTTGGCCGGCGGAGGTGCTGAAGGACATCATCGAGGAGAAAAACAGCACGAAATCAAGCGCGGCAGCACTGTCCCCGAACGTGCGGGCCAGTGCCACGCTGGTGGCAACCTTGGCGTTCAGCACGCTGGTGAATGTCTGCTCATCCATGTTGGCCAGGCTTTGATCCTTGAGAACGATGGCCGAATGCACCACGCCATTGATCGGGCCAAAACGCTCGGTGATCTGCTGTTTCGCCATGGCCAGTTGCTGTTCGTCTGCGGCATCGACTTGCAGGTAAACCGGTGCCGGGGCGTCATGCATCAGGCTGACGGCGGTGAGATCGTCAAGTTTGGCTTCCAGTTGCGCATCCAGCGCACGGCGACCGATCCAGATCACCCGGGCGCGATGTTGGCTGATCATGTGTCGGCTCCAGACGGCCCCGATTCCCCCGGCACCACCGATGACCAGATAGACGCCGCCGTCCCGATAGACCGGCAGGCGGGTTGGCGTTGTGTCGGCCTTCACCTGCGCCAGTTGGCGAAACCACCATTGGCCTTGACGTAGTGCCAGCAGTTCACCTGAGGCGACGCCGGCGAACGGTACTGCGTCCAGCAAGGCCAGACGCTCATCAGGCAAATCCGCGAGCTGCACGATCCAGTGCGGATACTCTTTGGCCAGTGAACCCGCCAGTCCATGCACCGCCGCGTGAGCCGAACGGCAGGACTCGCCGGGGCGGATGCCGATCGCCTGATTGGTGACCAGGGTCAAGCGCAGAGGCCGAGGACCGTAGCCCTGACTCAGCAGCGCCTTGATCAACCTGAACAACGCCACGATGCCGTGCTGTTGCGCCGCGATCAGGTCAGTGCTGCCATCGTCGGGCGGTGCCAGCCACATGACCTCGGCCAATCCGGGCCGGGCGTGCAGTTCGGCTTCGTAGTCGGGCGGCGAGTCGTCCACCCATGCAGCCTGAGGATAGAGCTCGGCCAGCGCCTGACGACGGGCCGGGGTCGCACCGAAGATCAACCTCGCGCCATGGATGTGCTGCCGCTCGCTGACCGTGCCGTCGACCACCGACCAGATTGGCGTCATTAGCTGCTGTATTTGTTTCGTCACCGGCTTTTTCGCAGCCGCCGTAAGCTGTCTCGAGCTCAAGCCGACAAACCGTGCACAGATACGTCCCTGATCGTCACACAGATCGATATTGATCCGGCCAGCCGGGTTGTCGGCGAGGTCGCTGCGCAACACGGCCCACATCTCCCGCTGACACGGCGCGATAATCTCCAGCCGCTGCAAGGCAAAGGGCATCACGAGCGACAGCGGCGCAGCGCCGCTGTCGTCCAGTGGCAGCAGCATGCCGATGGCGGCCTGCAATGCACTGTCGGTCATCCCTGGCTCCAGCCACCATTCGCCATCGGGAAAGCTGCCCTCCAGATTCAACTGCGCCAGCACTTCGCGCTGGCCGCCCTGCTCCGCTATCAGCAGCTGGCGGATACCGCGATGGCTGGCGCCGTACGCCAGGCCCATCTGGTCGAACAATCGATAGACTTCGCGGTCGTCCAGGCGCCGTTGCCAAGTGCGGTCGCGCCAGTGCGCCAGATCCAGTCGCTCGGCTACCGGCTGCACATCCGTTATCACTCGGGCCTGACAATGCGGTTGATCGCCGTCTTCGCCAAGCACCGTCACCGCAAGCTGACCATTCACGCGTTCCAGGTTGACCCGCAGGCGACGCGGTGCGGATTCTACCGTCAGCGACGCCAGCCAGTTGAGCTGCTCGATGACCATGGCCTGCGCCTCACCGCCCACCAGTGAATGCGTCACCGCCGCCCTGATCAGCTCCAGGCAGGCAGCACCGGGCAGCGTTTTACGCCCGTTCACCACGTGGTCGCGCAACCACGGCTCATCACCGCTGAAGACGCTGGTGAATTGCTGATGGTCGAAGGTCGAACTGTTGCGATGCAGCAACGGATGCAAGCCCATCGGTGCCGAAGTCAAGCAACGGGCACCCGTGGGCGCCCAGTACCGGCTGGTGGCGAAGGGATAAGTTGGCAGGCTGATGCGCTGGCGTCGCTCGCCGCTGGCGGCCCACAACGCCGTCCAGTCGATACGCAGCCCCGCGCTCCACAGCTCCAGCAATTGTTGCTGCTCACCGTTGGCAAACAACCTGGCCAACTGCTCGCGCCACTGGCTCGGGAAGCGGTTCTTGAACTGTTCGACGTGGTCGCTGCTGGCGTTCGTGTCACCGCAAATCCAGCCACGACTGTCGCCGCCAGCCAGACCGCGCAAAGCGTCGCGCAGGCTTGCCATCGAAGCCGTGATAAATGCCGCGCGATGCTCCATCGCCTCGCGACCTACCTGCAATGTGTACGCAATAGCGGCCAGCCTGTGAGTAGCCGGCGCCTGCTCCAGTCTGGCGAGCAGACGGCTGGCGGTCTGGCGCAACTGCTCAGGCTCGCGGGCAGACAGCATAATCATTTCGGGCTTGCCATCGGCAACGGATACCCGATTCGCTTGCAAGTACTGCGCAACGATCAAGTGGGCGTTGGAGCCGCCCGCGCCAAACGAGGAAATCCCGGCGATGCGCGGCATTGGCTGACCGTCGTGCGACGGCTGCGGCCAATCGCGCAGGTGCTGGTTGACCTCGAACGGGGTCGCCGCAAAATCGATAAAGGGGTTGAGTGTCCTGGAGTGCAGCGAGGGCACGATTTGCCCGTGTTTGAGCTGCAAAAGCACCTTGGTCAAGCCGGCGATGCCGGCAGCCGCTTCGCAGTGACCGATGTTCGATTTCACCGAGCCGATCCAGCAGGTCTGCGCAGGTGTGCGCTTACCCAAGGCATTGGCCAGGCCAGCTATTTCGATCGGATCGCCCAGACGAGTGCCGGTGCCGTGGGCCTCGATGTAACTGATGGCCGCCGGGTCAACCTGCGCATCCTTGAGCGCGCCGCTGATCGCGGCCTGCTGCGCCCGTGGATCGGGCACGCTGTAACCGGTGTTCTTGCCGCCGTGGTTGAGGTAGCTGCCCTTGATCAGCCCGTAAATCTGATCGCCATCGCGCTCGGCATCCGCCAGTCGCTTGAGGATCACCACACCCACGCCTTCGCCCGGCACATAACCGTCCCCGCCTTCACCGAAGCTGGCGCACTGGCCCTGGCTGGAGATGAATTGGCCGCTGCTGAGCATCAGGTACTTGTTGGGATGCAGCGTCAGGTTGACACCACCGGCAATGGCCATGGTGGTGCGACCACTGCGCAGGTCCTGACAGGCCAGATGCAGAGCGGTCAGTGAGCTTGAACACATCGAATCGAGCGACAGGCTCGGGCCTTGCAAGTTGAGGCAGAACGACACCCGGTTGGCGATACTCGCGCTGGAGCCGGCAAACCCCATGCGCTCGCCGCGCAGGCTGGCTTCTGCGCCCAGCAGTTGGTATTCGCTGTACATCACGCCGGCATAGACGCCGACCTGCTGGCCGTTATCACCGAGCTGGCGGCTGTAGCCGGCGTCTTCCATGGCCGCCCAGGCAGTTTGCAGAAATAGTCGCTCCTGTGGGTCGATCAGCTCGGCCTCCAGCGGCGAAATATTGAAGAACAGCGGATCAAACTGATCGATGCCGTCAATAAAGCCGCCCCACTTGCTGTTGTGCACCCCGCTCACCCTGCGGTTAGTGCTGTAGTAGTCGCGCCAGTCCCAGCGCTCGGGAGGAATTTCGCCGATACTGTTTTTGCCCTGGCTGAGGTTCTGCCAGAAGGCTTCAAGGTCATCGGCGTCAGGGTAGCGCCCGGCGATGCCAATGATCGCGACATCGTCGCGCTGCTGCGGGGTCGGCGGCAGATGGTACGCGGGGCTGTCGAACAGCCGGCGCTGTTGATCGCGGGTTGCGGCGACGGGTTCGGTAACCGCCGTGGTGTTTCTTGATGCCAGATAGTCCGCCAGGGCCCGGAGGCTGGAATGCTCGAACAGCAGCGCGGGCGATAGCGCGCCAAAACGTTGTTCGAGGCGCCGCGTGAGGTCGAGGATCTGCAACGAGTCGATACCATGGTCCTCGAAACACTGCTGGTCATCGATTTGTTCCGGCGGCGTGTTCAAGGTACTCGCCAGCAAGGTCCGCAGCTGGATTATCAATGGCTCCTGTGGCGGTTTTCGCGCCTGCCGCGTGGCCAGATGGTCAGCCAGGCCCTGCAGGCTCGGGTATTCAAAAAACAATGTTTTGGACAATGCGCCGAAGCGTTTTTCCAGCGCGGCGGTCATCTCCATGATCATCAGCGAATCAATGCCGTACTGTTCAAACGGCACGTCGTTATCCAACCGCGACGGGCCGATCTTCACCGTATTGGCCAACAACTGACGCAGCCAGGCCAGCAGGTTTTCACCGTCTATAGGCGCTGCCTCGACAGCCGGGGTCGATTCGTGGCTGAGCAACGCGACCAGTTTGTCGGTGTCGCCGGCCAGCACCATCAGTTGGTCTTCATTGCTGTGCAACGCCTGACAGAACGCCTGAATGCCGGTGGCGCTGGCCATCGCTTCGATGCCGGTGCGTTGCGCCAGAACGCGCCGCGCCGTATCGCTCATATGCAGACCACCTTCGAGCCACAGCGGCCAGTTGATCGCCAGCGTGCGGCCATGCCGCGTTCCCGTTGCGACCTGCTGATTGCGCAGGCTGGCGAAGGCGTCCAGATAGCCGTTGGCAGCGGCGTAATCCGTCTGTCCGGCGTTGCCCAGGACGCTGGCAATCGAGGAGTACAGCACGAAGAAATCCAGCGCCGAGCCGGCACTGAAGCGGTCGAGATGGTGCACGCCGTCAACCTTGGCGGCGAACACAGCGGCAAAGTCCTCCCTGGGTTTGTCTGTCAGCAAGGCGTCGCGGGTGATGCCGGCGCAATGGATGATCCCGTGCAATGCGCCGTGATGGTTGACGACATCAGCGATCAGGCATTGAACCTGATCGGCATCGGCCAGATCCACTGCGCGGTAATCAACGCCAGTACCCAGTTGCGCCAGCTTGTCGACCACTGACGGTGCATCGGTCGGCGTGCGGCCACAGAGCACGACACGGGCCTGAGGCGCGGCAGCGATGATCGCTCGCGCCATGACCGTGCCGACACCGCCCAAACCACCGGTAATCAGGTAGACACCCTCTGGCCGCCAAGGCGCGGGAGCATGGTCCAGCGGCTGGTGGCGCCAGCTCAGTTGCTGACGGCGCAGTGTGCCGGCATCGGCCAGATAGCGCAGTTGGCGCTCGCCAGGGTCTGCAGCCTCGGCTGACAATTGCGTCAGCAGTTGCTGCGTGTCGAGCCCCGGTGCCACTTCTATCAGTTGGCTGATGAGCGCCGGTTGTTCGCGGCTGACGCTGCACAACAGGCCGCCGAGACCGCAATAACCGTGTGGGTCGTTGATCGGGACCAGCAGTTGTGTCAGGCAGGGCTGGCCAGTGCGGAGCAAGGATTTGAGCTGTTCGGCAAGCGCCAGCGCGGCGTGTTGATAGTCACCCTCTGGCAAGGCGAAACAACTGATGCCCCGCGCCTGTAGAGGCTCCATCAAGTCGTAAAACGCGTGCGTCAGCACCACCTGAGTAATGCCCTGCGCTACTGACGTACCCGTCTGCTCAGCGTCGCGCCAGTTTTTGTGACACAGCAGTCCGCTGCTGGCGCCAAGGCCTTGCCCGGATACGGTCTTGAACGACAACTGATTCAGCGTCGCGCAGCACTGGCCATTTTCATCGAACAACGCCAGATCAAAGCGATAACCGCCCGGCGTGGTCCCGGCGCTGCGGATCTGCACTTGCAGGATCGCCGGGCAGTCGGAAAACAACACGCATTCACCCAGACCGTCGGGCAGCAGCAACGCCGGACGCTCGCCCAGTTCATCAAACAGCAAGGCCATGACACCCTGCATGGCGGCATCCAGCAACGCCGGATGCAGGGCGAAACCGGCGTTCAACGCCGGGTTTTGCAGGGCGACACGCGCCAACGCCTTATCGTCCTGGCGCAACAGCGACAGCAGACGACGATGACCGATGCCATAGTCGATGCCCATCACGGCAAAGCACTGGTAGCAGGCTTCAACGTCGATTACTTGGGCGCCGAGGCTGTTGAAGTCGAGTTGCGCCGCCTGGACCACGGCGGTGGCCGCCAAGGCCCGGCAATGCAGCTGCAACTGACCGGCGCGATCGTAGGAGCAAATCCCGATCTGGTATTCGCCCTCTGCTTGTACCGACAGCTCAAGGAACAGCTCGCCCTTGTTGGCGGCGTCAATGCTGAATGATTGAAGCCAGGCCAGATTGCGAATCACCAGCGACCTGCCCGCAGGCACCGCGCCGCCCAAGGCGTCGGTCAAAGCCGCCTGGATCATGGCGATCATCGCCGCCCCCGGCAGAACGCCCTTCCCGTTGACCTGATGCTCAACCAACACGCTCTCGCCACCGGTGAACCGGGTCAGGTAACGCAAGCCGCGCAGGTCCGACACGTTGCGATGTAGCAGTGGGTGCAGCCGTTCCTCTTTCGCGATAGCCGACACGACTGATTGCTGCGGATCGCGCCAGTAGCGCTCGCGAGCAAAGGGGTAACCCGGCAAGCTGAGCGGCGCGGGCGCGCCCTGCGGGTACATCAGGCGCCAATCCAGGGGGACGCCGCTGAGCCAGGCGTCGAGCAGTTTTTGTTGCTCGCCGCGTTCGATCCAGCCGACGATGTCGGCGCTCGAAGCCTGAGCGTCAGGCTTGAGCCGGCCACGCGCCTGCGCGCCGCCGTTGTCGATGAAATCCCGCAGCCGGGTTTTCAACTGGGTCAGTGAACTGACCAGCAATCCGTGGCGATGCTCCATCGCCTCACGAGCGACCTGTAAGGTAAAGGCCAGCGCCGGCAGATCGGCGTCGCCAAGTGCGTCCTGCGCAAGCTCGTCCAGCAACAGTCTGGCTTGCTGCACCAATTGCTCGCGGGTCCTGGCAGACAACGGGATGATCGCCGGTTGCTGCTCATTGACGGCAATCTGTGGCCGCACCCTGTGGTCTTCGTATTCTTCGATCACCACGTGGGCGTTGGCGCCACCCGCGCCGAAGGAAGACACCGTGGCAATGCGCTTGAACGTCTGCAACATGCCGTCGATCAGCACTTGCGGCCGCGACCATTCTGCCAGCGACTGCTGCACGGCGAACGGGCTGTTGACGAAATCGATCTCCGGGTTGAGTGCATCGGCGTGCAGTGACGGCACCAATTGGCGGTGCTGAAGTTGCAGCAGCACCTTGGTGATACCGGCGATGCCGGCGGCGCTTTCGCAATGGCCGATATTGGATTTGACCGAGCCAATGGCGCAGTACTGCCTGACGGGCGTTTGCACACTGGTCTTGAATGCCCGCGTCAGACCGGCGATCTCGATCGGGTCGCCCAGCGCGGTGCCGGTGCCGTGGGCCTCGACGTAGCTCACGGCTCTGGCATCGATACCGGCCCGAGCCAGCGAATCAACTACCAGTCGGCTCTGGGCCAAGGGATTTGGCACGGTGTAGCCATTGGTTTTGCCACCGGCATTGATCATGCTTGCTTTGATCACGCCGTAGATCCGGTCGCCATCAGCCTCGGCCTGCGCCAGTGGTTTGAGCAGCAATGCGCCCACGCCCTCGCCCGCGACAAATCCGTCGGCCTCGGCGCCGAACGCCTTGCACTGCCTGCCTGCGGACAACATCTTCATCTCGGTCAGGCCCCTGTAGTGAACAGGGTCGACCACCAGATTGACCCCGCCGACCAGCACACAGTCGCTGACACCGCTGTGCAGGCTTTCCAGCGCCAGATGAATCGCGGTAATTGATGACGAACAGGCGGTGTCCACCGCAAGGCTCGGGCCTTGGAAATTGAATTGATAAGACACGCGGTTGGCCACCGACCAGTAAGTGGACTGGCGGGCGTAGGTGCCATTCATTACGCCGACAAACACCCCGACCCGATGCCGTTCGGCCAGCCGTCCCGGCGTGTAGCCGGCATCGCTGATGCAGTGATAGGCCTCTTCCAGGAACAGCCGTTCCTGGGGGTCCATTTTCAGTGCTTCGCGGGGCGAAAGATGAAAGAACAGCGGATCGAACTTGTCGATTTCACGGATGAAGCCACCCCACGGGGTATAGATGCGGCCCGCCGTGCCCGGTGCCTGATCAAAATACTGATGCCAGTCCCAGCGATCAGCCGGCACTTCATCAATGCAGTTCTCGGCATTTTTCAGGTGCTGCCAGAGCTCGCGAACATTGTCGGAGTTGGCGTAACGCCCCGCCAGACCGACGATGGCGACATCTGAACCGCGCGCCATTGCTGGCGTGTTGTCGGTTGCCTTGGCGATAAAGCGCGACTTGCCCGGTGTGATCAATGGCTCGACGCTTTCGACTGCGGATGGCGCCACGGTTGCCGTTGTCTGATCAAGACCCAGCAGCGTCTTGAGCCGGTCTTTCTGCGTGACGACAAAATGATCTGCCAGCGCCTCGACGGTCTGGTATTCGAAGAACAGCGTGCTGCTGATCCCTGCCAGTTTGTCGCGCAACAGGTTGGTCAGCTGCACCACCAGAATCGAGTCGATGCCATAGGTTTCCAGCGCTTCACGGGCGTCGATCTGCTCGGGCACAATTTTGAACAGCCCGCCGATGACCTGCTTGAGGTAGCGGACTGTCTCGGCTTTGAGCTGCGTGCTGCTGACTTCGGCCATCGGTGCTGCGATAACGCCGGATTGTGGCGTTCGCGGCGCCTGAGCAGCCACTTTCGCCCAGTTGACGGGCGCTGTTCTGGCCGGTTCGACTTTATCGCTGCGGTCCTGCCAGACCATGCCATTGCTCTGGGCGATGACGATCTGCTGCCCGAGGTCGTGGTCGGCCAGCGCCGGGAAGTACACCTGCCGATACCCTTCGCTTTCCAGCACCTGCTTCCACTGTTTTGGCGCGAGCGCCGGGCCGCCGGGCATGCGCAGCTCCGGGTCGTCGAACAGCCACCAGCCCTTGAGCAGACCGAAGGTCAGGTGGGTAAACAGACCATTGCGCGCAATCTCGTTGATCAACACCAAGCCATTGTGTTTGAGCGCGGCCTTGGCGTTTTTCAGGGCCCGGTGCAGGTCTTGCGTCGCATGCAGGACGTTGGTGGCAATCACCAGATCGTAGGCGCCGGGCATGATGCCCTGTGCTGCCAGCGGCTTGTCGACATCGAGCAGCTGATAGCTGAGGTACGGGGTTTGCGGACCATAGACCTGCCGTGCGTGCATCAGGAACACCTGGGAGACGTCGCTGTAGCAGTATTCAGCAATCTGCGCTTGATACGGCCGCAGCTTTTCAAAGGCCCGCGCGCTGGTGCCGCCGGTGCCGGCGCCGATTTCCAGGATCCGAAGCGGCGTCTGTGGCGACTGTTCCAGACGGCCCCTGACAAATTCGAGCATGGCATCGAGCAACACTTCGTTGAAGAAGTCGGACACCGGATTGTCTTTGTAGATGCCCTCGACCATGGACATCGAGGCGTCGGGGAACAGGATGTCGGTGGCAACGATCCGGCCATCGAGTATCTGCGGCAATACACGCAGGGTCGCTTCGGCGAGCAGTGCTTCGGCTTTAAGGCTGGGTTGTTCGAGCCAGGCCGGCTGTTGCGCTTCCCATTCGTGCCACAGGGCTTCGACCGCCAGCGGTTGCGGGTGGGTGACACGGCAGATGTCGCCCTCCAGCTGCACGTAGCCGCGTTGGGCCAGCTCCTCAAGACTCTTGTCGAGCCAGCGCTGATACATCGGCAACAGGCCACTGCGTTGCATCATTTCGGTGACCGATTCGCGCTCGCGACGCAAGTAGCCCAGTTGCTGCAACTGGGCGTAGAGCAAGCGAACTTGCAGTTCGTCGAGGGCCGCCTTGTGTGTCTGTACCTGTGCCGTTGCGCTGCGAACCTGCTGATTGTCCACCCGTAGATTTTTCTGCATCCGGGTGATCAGCGATGGGTAGGCAGGCGGATGAATTTCGCCGTACTCACCAAAAGGCCCGGCAGGATGTCGTGCCAGCGCCAGGTGGTTGAACGTGTCACTCAATCGCTGCGAAGTGCGCAGGAAGGTCAACTGGCTGAGCGGGGCACCCTCATCACGGGCACCCAGCAGTGTTTCCAGCGCCAGCATCGCCTGTTCGCCTTCGATTGAACCGAGTCCGACGTCGGCCATTCTGCGCCGATAGTCATCACTGGCCACTGAGCCGACATCGCCCCAATAACCCCAGTTGATCACCTTCACCGGGTAGCCACGGTGTTGCGCCAGATAGTGGCCGAAGGCGTTCTTGAAGGTGCAACCGGCGGCGTAATTGCTCTGGCCAGCCGACTTGGTGAAGCTTTGCAACGACGAGAAGAACAGCATGAAGTCCAGCGGCTGGTGTTCGAACACCTCGGCCAGCCGTACGCAGACATCGACCTTGGCGGCGAGGCCTGCGGCAAATTTTTGCGCGTCCATGCGCGCCAGGCTTTGATCCTCAAGCTGGATCGCCGCATGGATCACCCCGTGAATCCGGCCATGCCCGGCCAGCACTTGCTTCACCGCCTGTTGCAGCGCGGCGTGGTTGCCGGCGTCGGCGCTGATGTAGTGTGGCGCGGGGCCAAGCTGGGCCAGTTCGCTGATCGCCGCGTCAATCCGGCTGTCCTGCTCGCGACGCCCCAGCCAGATGACCTGGGCGCCACGGGTGCGGATCAGGTGTTCGCTCCACAGCCGACCAATGCCGCCAGCGCCGCCGACGACCAGGTACACGCCGCCATCGCGGTAAAGACTTTCGGCAGCCACTTCGGCTGGCGGCAGGCAAGGCGCCAGATACTGGCGATACCAGACGTCGTTACGACAGGCCAGCGTGTCGCCACGCGGATCGGCGGGTAACGACAACAGATCCAGACTCGGCCAGCTGTCGCCTGCCGGCAAGTCCACCAGCCGCACTAGCCAGTGGCTATATTCCTTGGCCATCACGCCGATCAGCCCGTGGAGGCTGGCGTGAGCGGGCGCCACCGGTTCAGTGGTGGCCTGATGCAGCGGGCTGGCTTCACCGAACACCGTCAGCGTTGCGCGGGTGATTACCGTCCATTTGAGAGGTTGCTGATCCAGCGCCAATACCAACAGCGCCTTGATCAAGCGGAAGCAGCTCTGCACGCCAGTCTGCTGGGCGTTGATCATGCCGTCGGCGCTTTCGCCCATCGCCTTTTCCGTCGGCGCCAGCCACAGCAGATGCTCCACCGGGCCTGCCTCGCCCAGCAGCCCGGTGAGTTTTTCGATGGATTCGCTGCCATCCAGCAACAGCGAAACGGCGTGCGGATAGCGGGCGGTCAACTGTTGCTGGCCTTGGGGATCATTGGCTATCAGCAACAGCCGGGCGCTGCTTGGTGGCAACGGTTGAGGACTGACCCGGCGCCATTTTTCCACCAGATAGCAGTCGGTCTGTGGGCGGTCGTCGAGCATCATCTCCAGCGGTGACGACGCCTTCATTTCGCGCAAGACAAAACCCTGAAGTGCGACGCAATGCTCGCCCTGCTGATTGTAAATGTCGATATCAAAGCTCGACTGCCCCGCCTCCGTGTTCTCGGCACCGGGCCGCACCCAAGCCCATATCTGCTCACCCAGTGCCCCACCGCTCTGCTGTAACCGGGCCAGCGCAAAAGGCACTCGGGTTTGCCTGAGTTGCGGTGCTGCACCTTGGCCAAGCTGATCTGCTACCAGCAGGCCCACAGTCGACTGCAAGGCGCCGTCCATCAGGCTCGGGTGCAGAACAAATTGTCGGTGGCCGGCACTCAGGGACGGGGGCAGTTCGATCCGCGCCAGCAACTGCCCGTCGTCGATATGCAGTTCGCGAACCGGTCGGTGGCTGGGGCCGTAGTGGATGTCGATGCTATCGAACAGCCGGTAAAGCGCATCGGCGTCGAGGCGATGACCCTTGATAGCGGCTTGCAAGGACGCCAGCGATGCAGCCGGTTCGAGCGAGTTTTGCAGCAACACGGCTTCGCCCTGGCAACACAGGGTTTGCTGTTGGTGTTCGCGAATCTCGAACGTCAGCCGATGGGGCTCGACGCTGTTGATGTGGATATCGACGGTGGCAGGTTCATCGCCCTGCTCGCCGAGCATCAGCGGTTGCGACCATACCAGATTGCACAGACTCACGGCGCCGGACGATGGCAGCTCGCCGAGGGAGCGGCTGATGGCTTCTCGCGCCATCTCCAGGTAGGCCACGCCGGGCAGCACTTTCTGGTTACGCACGCGATGATCTCTCAGGAAAAACTCATTGCCGCTGAACACCGAGGTGAATTTCTGTTGCGACAGATCGGACACGTTGCGGTGCAGCAACGGGTGCAAGCGGGCCTCGCCGACCTGCTCAGCCTGAGGCGGAAAATGGAAGTCGCCGGACACCCAGATCCGCTCGCGGGCGAAGGGATAACCGGGCAGGCTGATCCGTCTGGCCGCGCCCGTGGTCGCCGCCCCGAACAGCGCCCAGTCGAACGTCAGCCCTTTGACCCACAGCTCCAGCAACTTCTGGTATTTGCCTTTATCGGCCCAGGCCGCCAGCGTTGCCGCCATGTCCTCATCGTGGGCCAGAACCGCTATTGCGGCCTTGTTGTCTTGCACCCGACCGATATGCAGGCCGTCGAAGCAGCCAAAGTGCTCCGGGGCCTTGATCAGTTGCGCCAGGCCCTGCGCCAAGCGCTCCTGCAGCTCACTGATTGCGGCGACGCTGAAGGCCAGGCGATATTCCAGCGCTTCCCTGCCCCGTTGCAGGGTAAAGGCCAGGTCCGCCAGACGCGGCAGCTCGCCTTCCGTGTCGCACCGTTGCAGGAACTGCTGCAAACGCTCGACTTGCTGTTGCAGCTGGGCCGGGGTTCTGGCCGACAGCACAATGATCGCGGGCTGCCCGGCAACCGGCTCGTCCCGGACAGGCGCCACGTATTGAGCGATGATCACATGGCCGTTCGATCCGCCAGAGCCAAAAGACGAGACCGAGGCTACCAGTGGATACTCGCGTTCGCGGCCATCGAGATTGAGCAGCGGTCGACGCCACGCTTGCAGTTGCTGAGGAATGTAGAACGGCGAGTCGGCAAAGGAAATTCCAGGGTTGAGACGACTCGAATGCAGCGACGGCGCCAATTGGCGATGCTTGAGTTGCAACAGCACCTTGGCTATCCCGGCGATGCCGGCTGCCGACTCCAGATGGCCGATGTTCGATTTGGCGGAACCGAGCGCGCACTGTTGCGCCAATGCCGGCTCGCTGCCGAGTACCGCGCTGCGTCGGGCAAAGCCCTGTTGCAGACCGCTGATTTCAATCGGATCGCCCAACGCGGTGCCCGTGCCGTGCGCCTCGATATAGCTCAGCTCGCGTGGATTCATGCCGGCCTTTTCCAGCGACTCGGCGATCATTGCGCCTTGGGCATTGGGGCTCGGCACGGTGTAGCCATGGGTCTTGCCGTTATGGTTGACCGAGGTCGCGCGGATGACGCCGTAGATATTGTCGCCATCGGCCTGCGCCCGGGCCAGCGGTTTGAGCAACACCGCACCAGCACCTTCGCCGGGCACAAAACCATCGCCGCCTTCGCCGAAACTGCGGCAGCGGCCATCGGTCGAGGACATGGTCAGCTGCGACTGGATAAAGTATTTATTGGGGTGCAACGACAAGTTGACGCCACCGGCCAGCGCCACCTGGCACTCGCCGCGTTTCAGACTCTCGACGGCCAGGTGCAGCGCGGTCAGTGAGGACGAGCAGATGGTGTCGATGGCCATGCTCGGGCCGTTGCAGTCAAAGACGTAGGACACGCGATTGGCAATCGAACCAAACGATGAATCCACCGCGTCATCGGCGCAATCGGCGGCAGCAGAGCGCGTATACAGCAAATATTCGCCATGCATCACGCCGACAAACACGCCCATTCGTCCCTGGTAATGACGTTGCAGTGCGGCCCGATCGTAGCCCGCGTCTTCGAGGGTATGCCAGGCGGTTTCGAGGAAGATCCGTTCCTGCGGATCCATGCGTTCGGCGTCGCGCGGCGAAATGTTGAAAAACAGTGGATCGAAGCGGTCGACGCCGTCGATGAAACCGCCCCACTTGGTGTTGATCTTGCCTTTGAGGCTACGGTCGCGGCTGTAGTAATGATGGTGCTGCCAACGCTCGGCGGGGATCTCGCTGATGCTGTCGACTGCATTTTTCAGGTTGTCCCAAAAACTGTCGACATCCGGTGCACCGGGAAAGCGCCCGGCCAGGCCGATGATCGCAATCGGTTCGTCGCGCCCCTGGCGTCGGTTTGTTTCAGGACGTTGTGCTGCTCTGGCGGACTGGGCGGATTGTTTGGCGGGCGCCTGAATCCCCAGTATTTGGCGGCTGCGCGATGGATGTTCGGCAGCAAACCAGGTCGCCAGTGCGCTGATACTCTGGTGCTCGAAGAACAGCGTGCTGGACAACTCGCCAAACGCTTCTGCCAGCCGCTGGTTGAGCGAGGTGATCATCAGCGAGGTCAAGCCGTAGCGATCAAAGCTTTCGAGACTGTCGATGCTGTTCTCGGGAATTGCCGACACCCTGGAAAAGTGCTGCTTGAGATAGCCCTCAAGCGCCGTTTGCAGCGTGTCATCTCGCGCTGGCGGCTGTGCAGATTCGTCTCCGGCACAAGCCACGATATGACAGTCGACGGCTGCAAAGGGGTATGGCGCCAACGCCACTCGCCGAGAGTCATGCCGGGCAATCTCGGCCAGATCGCTCTCGCCGACGACCCAGCGGCTGGCGATAGCGTTCAGGGCGTGGCGGTCGAGGCCGCGCAAGTCCAGTTCGAGAGCAGCCGGTTGCGCCTCTCTGGCGAGGGTGCCACGCAGCGCTGACTGGCTATGCTCGGCCTTGAGTAACGTCAGCAGTTCGGCTTCGGTGTCGGCCACCAGCACCAGACGATGGCCGAGCGGGACCCGGCCGACACAGAGGGTGTAGCTGATATCGCCGAGGCTGGCGTCGCCCAGGCGTCCTGCCTGCAGATCGTCGGCAAAAGCCGTCACCACTTGTTCAAGCTGCGCGCGGCTAGCGGCGGTAAAGGGAAACAGCCAGGGCCCGACGGCCTGCGTCGTTGCGGCCTGTGGTGGCGGCGCATCAAGGATCAGGTGACCACCGGAGCCGCTGGCGCCGAAGGCGTTGATCAATGCACGTTGCGGCCCTTGCCACTCACTCAACGTATCGGCGATGGCAAGGTTGCTGTTCTCAAGTCCCACAAGTGGACTCAACGGATTGCAGCCGAGAGTCGGCGCTATTTGTCGGTGTTTGAACTGCATCAATACCTTGGTGATCTGCGACAATGCCGACGCCGATTCGAGGTGGCCGATATTGGCCTTGATCGACCCGACTTTCAGCGGCAGATCACCGAGGCGGCTGCCGAAGACTTTGTTGATCGCCGCAAACTCGGCCCCGTCCGCCAGACTGGCGCCAGGCGCTGCGGCTTCCACGTAGCCAATCGCCTCGGCAGGCAGCCCCGCCTGTTGCAGCACCCGGCGCATCGACGCGGCCTGACTGTCGGCGCTCGGGGTGCCGTAGCGAAATGTCTTGCCGCTATGGCTGATAGCGGTGGTGCGGATGACACCGAGGATCTGATCACCGTCGCGCCTGGCGTCTTCAAGTGGCCGGATCAACAACGCGCCAACGCCTTCGCCCGCCACCCAGCCGTTGGCGTTAAGGCCGAACGGGTGCGACTGGCCGTCGCCGGACAACAGCGCAAGCGACGTCAGCAGCTCAAGGTGTGAAGGATGACTGATCAGATTCACGCCGCCGACAATCGCCGCCTGACATTCACCCTGGCGAATACTGCTGCATGCAAAATGCAGGGCCGTCATCGCTGACGAACATGAGGTGTCGAATGCAACGCTGGGGCCATTGAAGTCGTTGAAGAACGACACACGGTTGGCAATCGCCGAGAGGAACGAGGTGGTTCGCTCGCCTTGTTCGCCGGGCTGGTGGTGCTGGTAATCGCCCCACATCGCGCCGACAAATACACCGACCCGCTCGGCCATGCGCCGCAAACCGGCGGCGGTATAACCGCTGTTTTCCAGGCAATGCCAGACCGTTTGCAGGAACAGGCGTTCCTGAGGATCCAGGGTCTTCGCCTCGGCGGGAGTGATCTTGAACAGCAGCGGATCAAACAGTTGCTTGCCGGCCAGCGCGCCGACCGCCCATTGTGGCGAATCCGCGCTGACGTCGTCGCCATACAGCAGCGATTCGCGGCTGACGGTATTGATCGCCGAGCGGCCAGTGCTGAGGTTTTGCCACAACTCTTGCGGATTGGCGGCTCCGGGATAGCGACCGCTGATGCCGATGATCGCCAGCGCGCCGTCATTCGCATACACAGAGGCGCTACGGCTGCCACTGTGGAGCTCCAGCCGTGGCCAGCCCACCGGAAGCAATTGCGTGACGGTGCCGCCAACGAAACTGTGCAGCAGTTCGTCGCCCTCATCCAAGTCAAAAGCGCCGCGAATTCTGTCGAAGTACATCGAGCCGATTGGGCACAGCCCGATGCCGAACTCAGCCTGTTTCTCCAACAGCAACTGGCCGATTCGTCCGGCCTGGAGGAGGTTGAAATAACGACTTTCACCGCCGTAAGCCGGTGAGCGACCGGCGATGATGAAGATCCGCAACCGGGCCTGCTGCGCGTGTTTGCGGTTGAACGGTGTGTAGCTGCCATTGAACGCCAGTGGATCGCCTTCGCCGATGCGACTCAGGCTATGGCTGTCGCGGTGGTAGCGGTAAATGCCGGGAGGCGGACATTGCGCCTCGCCGTGCCCGGTGGTCGGCCCGGCCAGGTGCAGGTAGATCTTCAGGTCCAGTGCGGCGTCGGCGTTGTACAAATAACCGCTGCCCTGCCCGGCTTTCAACAGACTCAACAACCGGCTCAACTGCGCCACGCTCAGTGGCTCGCCTCCGTACTGTCGCTTGGCGGCCCGCAGTCGCAGTGCATCGGCGCTGACCGGGGCAGTGGGCAGTTCGATGACGCTGTCACCCTGCTCCGGCAGATCATGGCGAATCTGGCGTTGTTGGCGGTGCAGTTGCTCCAGCGCCTCCTTGCCCGGCAGGTCAAAACCGTTGTTGTTTTCTGCCAGGAACTCAGCGAACAAGTGGCCGGGCTGCCCAGTCAGAACAGCCGGTGAGTCGCCCTCGATCAGGCAATGCAGCAAACGGTGGCTCGGCTGCAACTTGAACAGCGCGACCACCGCCGCGACGTCCACGCCATAGGCCGGTGTCAACGCGATGTCGAAGTCCGCCTGGCGCGACAGCAACAGTTGCTCGATATAACCCGCTTCGAGCACCAGCAGTGACGGGGCGGCATGGTTGTAGAGCGGCGTGATGGCCGCGGTTTCGGCGACCAGAAACAGCGCAAAACCGGCTTCGGCCAGTTGCGCGCGCTGCTCCGCACGCAGGGCCTGCGGGTCCAGAATGGCCGGCACACTGACGGGTAACAGACGGTTGAGCCGTGGCTGGTAGTACCAGGCGCCGCCCGGCAGCCCCCCGATCCGCCCCTCGGCGACATACACATAACACTGGATGGCGTTGAGGCCGCCAGCCGATGAATAGAGGTATTTGCCCTCGCCCTCCAGCGTCACTTCGCGCAATAACGAGAGCAGGCAACCCAGCCGTTCAAGGCTGGCGGGTGAAGCGTCGTCTGTTCGCTGATAAGCGCGCGAATCAAAGCGCACCGTCTCCAGCCGAATCAACTCATGGGCGGTTGGCTGTGGCGGCGGCGCGGCCTCCACCAGCGGCGCCTGCTCGGGCGTAACGCCCTTGGCCTCGAGAATAAAGGCCGTGACGGCGGCAATGGTCGGTTGCTCAAGGAACATCTCGACCGGCAGCGTCACCTGGTACTGCTGATGGATGCTGTGGACCGCTTGCACTAGGGTAAAGGAGGTTGCGCCCTGATCAAAAAGATCATCGTCAACCGCCAGCTCATTGATGCCGAGCGCCTCGATAAAATAGTGTTGCAGCCAGGCGGTCAGTGCCTGGGGATCCACGGCTGGAGCCTGGGAACTGCCTGGCGAGAGACCGTCACCGGCCAGCAGCGCCTGACGATCCGCCTTGCCATGGGGCGTGACCGGGATCTGCTCGACGAAATGAACCAGATTCGGCGTCATGTACTCGGGCAGACGGGATTTTACGAAGTCGCGTATCGCCTTTTTATCCAGTCCCTCGGCGACGACATAGGCCACCAGTTTGGGATCTTCAGAGCCGGGATCCTTGACCAGCACCACCGCATCGCTGATCAACGGATGGCTTTTGAGGGTGTTTTCGATCTCGCCCAGCTCGATGCGAAAACCCCGCAGTTTGACCTGCGAGTCGAAACGCCCCAGCACTTCGATCTCGCCATTGTCGAGGAAACGTGCCTCATCACCGGTGCGGTAAAGCCGGGCGTGGGGTTCAGTGGAGAACGGATCGTGGACGAATTTCTCAGCCGTCAGCTCGGGCCGATTGAGATAACCCCGGGCCAGGCCGACGCCGCCAATGCACAGCTCGCCGGTCTGGCCGATCGGCACCGGATTGGACCCGGCATCGAGGATGTGGATTTGAATATTGTCGATGGGCCGGCCGATCGGCACGCGCTGGTCCTCGCGCGGTTCGGCGAGCCACCAGGTGACGTCCACCGCCGCCTCGGTCGGGCCATAGAGGTTGTGCAATTGCGCGCTCAGCAGCGCGCGACACTGCAGCAGCAGGTCGTGGGTCAGTGCTTCGCCGCTGACAAACACCTTGCTCAGTGACCGGCATTCGCCAACCGCCGGGTGCTTGAGGAAGAAGCGCAACATGGACGGCACGAAGTGGCAGATGGTGATCCGCTGCGCCTTGATGATGTCCACCAGATAGTGGGCGTCTTTGTGGCCTTCCGGCCTCGCCATGACCAGACAGGCACCGCTGAGCAACGGCAGAAACAGCTCCCAGACCGACACATCAAAAGTGTAAGGCGTCTTCTGCAGGATCCGGTCAGCTGGCCCCACGGCGTAATGGCGCTGCATCCACAGCAGCCGGTTGCAGATCGCCTTGTGCGGCAACATGCAGCCTTTGGGCCGACCGGTTGAGCCCGAGGTGTAGATCACGTAGGCGAGATCATCAGGGCGATTGATGGACGCGGGATTGGCGTCGTTTTCGTGCAGCACTTTGTTCGCGGGATCGTCCAGGCATAGCACTGCAACGTCATGGGCCTTGAGGCGCAGCTCAAAACGCTGCTGCGTCAGCACCACGGTGACCGAGGCGTCGTCGATGATCAGGGCCAGCCGTTCCTCGGGGTAACCCGGGTCCAGCGGCAGGTAGGCGCCACCGGCCTTGAGGATGGCGAGCAGCGCGATCATCAGCTCAAGCGAACGCTCCATCTGCACGCCGACCAGGCTGTCGGGGCCGATGCCGAGTTCGCGCAGGTAACGGGCCAAGCGATTGGCTCGGCGATTCAACTGGCAAAAACTCAGGCTTTGATCGCCGAAGCGCACCGCCACGGCGTCAGGGCTGCGTTCCACCTGTTGCTCGATCAGCTGCTGTAGGCACTGGTCCAGCGGGTATTCGTGGTGGGTATCGTTCCAGCCGGCAATGATCGCGCGTTCCTGGAGACGATCACCGAGCTGCGCTGCGGGCGTAGTGCTCTGTGCACCGTCATTCGTTGAGTGGTTGTCTGACACTGCGCGACTTCCCTGTCAAGTTGGGCCGACGTCATCGGCGACTTTTGATCCGTGTCACCCGTCAGCGCGGCACGCTCACGTAAGCGTCTTGCCGTGCGAGCCTTCAGTCGATTACCGGGGGATTGTTCGGGTTTTTTGTGCAGCTAATGATTGAGGGGCGCGTTGCTGCGCAAGCTAACCGTCCTCGAAGGGACGCTTGTGACAAACTCACAGGCGCCTGCCCGTGAGAGAGAAAAGCGGAAAGCAGCCCTCGGCCTTGCTGCGGTGGCAAGAATTTGGGCTGTTCAATGTAGATTCAGTGAGGAGCAAGACCAACACATCCGTGTTCCTGAACACAGTAATTCCCTTTACCAGTGAGTGCCTGAGGCTTGCCAGCGACAATGATGCAGCCTTGCGCCATTGTAGACTCGCACCACTTGAGATCGTATTTTCTCGCTTGCGCCTGCAGGTCTGGACCTCTTCCTACAGAATACCGGTACCAGCCTAGTAGGAAGAGATGACCTGTCAAATCCAGATTCGAATACTTTACAAATGAAGGACGGACGGCCAGCCGGATACTGACCGACCAGACAGGCTTCCCCCGACGGGGCTCTGCCCCACCAGTTTCGTAGATTAAAAGCTGACTTCCCCCCCCCCTCAAGAAAACATTCGCAATCGCAATTTTCCAGATCGGTATTAGGCTAACGATCTACGTGCCAGTCGGTGTAAGGCACGTTATCACCATGGAAAAGGATGACATTCGTGAGCACTCCCAACACGGATCGTTTTCATATTTTTGGCGTCTGCACGCTAAAAAATTACTGCCTGTTCGTCGACTACGTGCTCGACGAAATCAAGGATCGCGAAAGCAGTTTGCTGCAGCGCATACAGGAAACACCTGACCCGGCATTACGCGTCTGGCGAGAAACCACACCACTGCAGGCACGGATGTTTTCGAGATCGAATGCGTGAAACACCGGGAAACAGCGCAAGAAGCGGTCGAGTTCTGGCGTGCGTATTTTCAGGGCTTGGCCAAGCTCAGGACCCAAGACCCACGCTGATCAAGCGTTGCCCCAGTATCCCCGTCTGCTACCACATGCACTCCAAAGCCAGCACGCATCGTTGGCACGGCGGATAAATCCCACGATCCAGTTCGGATGGTTTGTATCGAGTGTCGGCGGCCGGATTGGTCTCGAGCCCTCCCTCGACGATGACGTACCGGAAAGTTGATTAACCAAATTCGACACTTCTCCGCCGCCGTCAGCGCACCACGACGTTCAGTCTGCACACCACCTCCAGCGCACCCTCAGACTCGACGTATTGAGTCACGTCGACGCTGAAAGACTGCTCCTTAGGTATTTTGCGCGGTCAGGCGCTGGCATTACACGCCTGCCGCCGATGAGCGCGTGGATCGATACCCCTCGCAACATCACGCAGAGCGCGAGCATCTCGCAAGCCAATTTCAGGATAGGTACCGAGAGAAATACGGGGTTGCTTATCCGCCCAGGAAAAGCGGAAGTGCCAGCACTTGGCGCCTTTCGTATTCACGAAAAGGGCGAGGCTGTTGTAGTCAGGGAGGGTGTAGTCCTTGGCGCGGGGTTTGGCGTGCCGGACTGCCGTATCGGTGAGAGCCATCGGACAATCTCCGTCTCGTTTGAATAGAGGAGATTTGTACGGTTTCCAGAAAGGCGAGTCCCACGAAAAAGTGATCTACCAAGCGCCGGATTAATGTACTAAACAATGTACTAAAAACCGTGGCTGCTAGTACTTCCGAGAAGAACTTACTGGAACGAAAAAAGAGGCCGAAGCCTCTTTTTTCAGTTTCTGCAGACTTCAATAGAAGCCTGTAGAACAATAATTGGAGCGGGAAACGAGACTCGTATCTGGTGTCCGACTCATTGAAATTTAAGGGTTTTATTTTCTTGCCGAGGCAGGAAAAGACTTAATTCTGGACTTGTTTTTTGGCTGTATCAAGAGAAAGAAAGGGATTAATCCAAGACACGCTACTGGGTTCTACCTCAAGCCAGTTTCAACTCGCCGATGGCCGCAGCATAGTGCGCGTTGAGCGTCATCGCCCCTATCATGGCACGCTCAGTCAACTCTGGCCGTTGCGCTCAAGCATCACCCACCACCGGGACTTAAAGTCGAAGTGCCAGGGGACATTCCCCCGCTCACAATTCCAAGAATAGAGCCACTTCAATGAGCCTGACCAAATCCCTGCCAGCGTGCCTGGCACTCAGCTTCGCGTCATTTGCCGCCCATGCAGCCGACGGCCCTCCTCCACCTTCCGTAAGCCAACCCAGCGGTATCAACCTGGGCGGCACCAGCTTCTACGACGGGTTTGCGGGGCCACCCGGGCTGACTCACCAGACCTACCTGAAGTTCAGCACCGCCAGCAGCATCAGGACCAACGGCGGCAAGAAAAACGGCGCCTTCGATGACCCGAAGATCAACGTCATCACGATGATCAATCAGCTGAGCTACTACTCACCCGACACTTTCGCGGGTGGGGCACACCTGGGCTGGAGCCTGCTGGTCCCCGTCGTCTCCCTGGACGGCGACTTTGGTGACAACGGTGCCAAGCTCAAGGACAACGCTACCGGCCTGAGCGATGT
This sequence comes from Pseudomonas sp. B21-015, assembly GCF_024749285.1. Classification (NCBI taxonomy): domain Bacteria; kingdom Pseudomonadati; phylum Pseudomonadota; class Gammaproteobacteria; order Pseudomonadales; family Pseudomonadaceae; genus Pseudomonas; species Pseudomonas sp. B21-015. The sequence goes on along the minus strand of NZ_CP087196.1, from coordinate 2,794,074 downwards.
CACGGTGGGGCCACAGGTCCAGTTCGATCCGATCGTCGACGCCAGCGGCCGGCCGGTTTTCGTGCAGCGCATGGCCTTCGACACCATCCTGCCAACGGGCAAGTACGACAAAGACAAAGACATGAACCCTGGCTCCAACCACTTCTCCCTGAACCCCTACTGGGCAGCGACCTGGATGCCGGCACCCCGTTGGGAAGTGAGTTGGAGACTGAACTATCTGTACAACTTCAAGAACGACGATCCGGCGAGCAGTTCGCAGCAGTTCTTTGAAGGGCAAGCGGTGCGCGACACCCAGTCAGGACAGTCGGCATGGGCCAACTTCACCGCCTCGTACGAAGTGTTCCCGAAGGTCTCGGTCGGCATCAACGGCTACTACTTCCGGCAGATTTCGGATGACAAGGTCAACGGCAACACCCTGACCGACTCCCGGGAAAAGGTGCTGGGCTTTGGCCCGGGCCTGTTCTGGAAAATCACCGAAGACAAAGCCTTCTGGCTCAACACCTATAAAGAAACCGGCGTCGAGAATCGCTCCCGAGCGGATTACCAGGTGCAGGTTCGCTACGTTCACAAGTTCTGATTGACGTGTAGGCCGGCTCACGCATGAGCGGGCTCTTTACTTGAGGTGATGCTTCATGAACGCACTCGACTCCATCGACAGCAAAAAATCACTGGGCGCCATCTGCCTGATGATGGTCATTTCCCTGGGGACGCTGCAGATCCAGCCGATCCTGGGCGGTGCCTTGATCGACCAGCTCGGCCTGCCACTCAATGCAATCGGCGCGATCTTCGCCGCGGAACTCATGGCGATGGCCATCGCCTGCGGGGTCTGCGCCCTGTTCATGGCGAGCGTCGACCGGCGCCGCTTCGCCCTGGTGGCCTTGTTGATCCTGGCATTGGGTAACCTGGCCAGTACACAACTGCACAGTCAGACCGGGCTGGTCATTTCCAGGATGATCTGCGGCGCCAGCGGCGGCGCGGTCATGGCGGTGGTCTATGCCACCGCAGCGCTGCGCACGTCCAAGGATGCGACCTTCGCCGTCATCAACATCGGCAACCTGCTGTGGGGCATGCTGCTGGTGACCTCCATGCCGCTGGTCCTTCAAACATTTGGCGTGAATGGGGCGTTTTCCCTGTTGGCGATCACCAGCGTGCTAGCGGCGCTGGGTTGCTGGAGAGTGCCCAAGCGCTACCCGGACACCCATCGCGCGGCCAATGGCTCGACCCAGCCATTCGGTCTCACCGCCATGCTGTTGATCCTGCTGTTTGCCCTGCTGTTCTTCGGCCACTCGGCCCTGTGGGTGTACCAGGAACGCATCGGCAAGAGCATCGGCCTGGAGCCCCAGCAGATTGGCGGCATCCTCGGCGGCAGCATCCTTGCCGGTGCCCTTGGCGCCGGGCTCGCCGGGCTGATCGGACGGCGCCTGGGCCTGCTGTTTCCGCAACTGTTGAGCTTCGGCACGGCATTGCTGGCGACCTTGATCATGGTCTATGGCACCAGCCCCGTTGCCTTTATCACCACGGCCTGCCTGATCCATATGGTCTGGTTTTTCAGCCTGCCCTACCTGCTTTCCATGGCGGCGGAACTGGACCCTTCCGGTCGACTGGCAGGCCTGGGTAACGCTGCGATTTTCATCGGCCAGGGACTCGGCCCGTTTGGCGCCGCACTGGTCGTGGGCGAGGGACACTTCCGCGCGGTCGGATGGCTGGCCGCCTCAGCCTATCTGCTAGCCTTGGTGATCTCGTGCCTGGTCGTTGCACGCTTTCGCCGCGGCGTGAAGCCATCCGGGCCGGCGATGTCCCCGCAAACGGCCTGAACATGAACGAACCCGCACATTGACGAGATTGCCTGATGAGTATTCCATTCCCTCAAACCCCTGAATTTTCCGGCGCTCTCTACACGCCCAGCCGCGTGGAAGCAGAGGTGTTCGATCTTGAGATCGAAGGCATCCTGCCCGCTTCGATCTGTGGGACTTTTTATCAGGTGGCGCCAGACCCGCAGTACCCCCCCATGCTGGGTCACGATATTTTCTTCAACGGCGACGGCGTGGTCAGCCGCTTCAACTTTGCCAATGGCAAGGTCTCGATGCGACGCCGCTACGTGAAGACCGATCGCCTGCTGGCCCAGCGCCGTGAAGGGCGTTCGCTCAACGGCGTCTATCGAAACGTCTACACCAATGACCCCCTCGCGGCGAAAAACAACACCACCGCCAACACCACCGTTATCCCTCACAACGGCGTCCTGTTGGCGCTCAAGGAAGATGCCCTGCCTTGGGCGATGGATCTCGAAACCCTGGAAACCCTCGGCGAATGGAGCTTTGATGGGCAGATCAAAGCTGCGACGTTCACCGCCCACCCCAAGCTCGATCCGGTGACAGGCAACCTGCTGGCCTGCAGTTATGAGGCCAAAGGCGACGGCACGCCCGACCTGGCCTATTTCGAAATCTCGCCGGACGGAAAGCTGCTGAACGAGATCTGGTTCCAGGCGCCTTATGCGGCGATGGTGCATGATTTCGCGGTGACCGAACGGTACGTGGTGTTCCCGTTGATTCCGTTGACGGTGGACGTCGAGCGCATGAAAAACGGCGGGCCACATTTCCAGTGGCAACCCGACCTGCCCCAGCTGTTCGCCATCGTGCCGCGCAACGGGCGTGGGGAAGATGTGCGTTGGTTCAAGGGGCCCAAGGACGGTTTCCAGGGGCATACGCTCAATGCGTTCGATGAGGACGGCAAGGTGTATGTGGACATGCCGGTCACCGGAGGGAATATCTTCTACTTCTTCCCCCAGGCCGACGGCTACGTACCACCGCCTGAAACCCTGGCCGCCAGCCTGATGCGCTGGACCTTCGACCTGAATGGCGCGCAGGAGGACGTTCAACCGCAGCCTCTGACGGAATATCCCTGCGAGTTTCCACGGTGTGATGATCGCTACATCGGTCGAAAGTACCAGCATGGTTTCCTGCTCGCCTTTGATCCTGAGCGTCCTTACAACCCGGCGAATGGGCCGATACCCTTCCAGTTTTTCAACCTGCTGACGCACCTGGACCTGCAGACAGGCCGCACCGACGCCTGGTTTCCCGGCGACAGCGGATGCTTCCAGGAGCCCATCTTCATACCGCGCTCGGCGGATGCAGAGGAAGCCGATGGCTACGTGGTTGCCCTGCTCAACCTCATTGCCGAAGGGCGCAGTGAACTGGTCGTGCTGGACACCCGTGACATGGCCAGCGGTCCCATTGCCCGGATCAGGATTCCCTTCCGGATGCGCATGTCGCTGCATGGCTGCTGGGCACCAAGCAATTGATTGGCATCGGGCCCTGATGCCCGTCAATTAAGCACAATCCCTGTGGGAGCGAGCTTGCTCGCGATGGCGGCGGTTCAGTTACATGAGTATTGAACTGGCAGACCTCATCGCGAGCAAGCTCGCTCCCACAGGTTTAGAGCCTTTTGCGCACCTCTCGCGGCCCCTGCCATCTGCGGTGGCTGCCTGCCTCCCCTCCCTTTGCTCCCCAAGTCCGCCAAAGGGACAGCCTCGCCAAAAAGTACATAAATTCCATATTTTAGGATTTTTGTATAAATCCTGCTTTACAGGATTTTATAGCAAGACTAGATTAACCCTCATTGCACCCTCCCTCTCTCCAGGAGCCTCCATGAAACTCGCAAGCTTTATTGTCCAAGGCCGTAGCAGCTACGGTGTGGTCGAAGGTGATCAAATCATCGACCTGGAATCGCTCAAGCCAACCCTTGGCAGCGATCTCAAACAGGCCATCGGCCACAACCGCCTGAACGAGCTGACCGCTGCGCGCCTGGTAAGCCTGCCGCGTATTCCCTTGGCTGACGTGACGTTCCTGCCGGTGATCCCGAACCCGGGCAAAGTGCTGTGCATCGGCATCAACTACGCCACCCACGTGCGCGAAACCGGTCGTGAGATGCCGACCTACCCCATGATCTTTACTCGCTTCGCTGACAGTCAGACCGCCCACCTGCAACCCATCGTTCGCCCAACGGCGTCCCACAAGCTTGATTTCGAGGGCGAGCTGGCGGTGGTGATCGGTAAAGCGGCCCGCCATGTCAAACATGCCGACGCACTGGACTACGTCGCCGGTTACGCCTGCTACAACGACGGCAGTGTCCGCGACTGGCAGAAGCACACCATTCAGTTCGTCCCCGGCAAGAACTTCCCGAACACCGGCGGTTTCGGCCCCTGGTTGGTGACCGGCGACGAGATCGGCGATCCACAGGACCTGGAATTGACCACCCGCCTCAATGGCGAAGTGATGCAGCACACCCGCACCAGCGACATGATTTTCGATGTGCGCCAATTGATCGAATACTGCTCCACCTTCACCGAACTGGCTCCCGGTGACGTGATTGTCACCGGCACCACCGGCGGCGTCGGTGCGTTCCGCGAGCCGCCGGTGTGGATGAAACCGGGCGATCAGGTCGAGGTCGAAATCGCTCGAATCGGCACCCTGCGCAACAGCATCGTGGACGAGCAATAAGCATGGAAAACCTACACACCCCTGACGCCCTGCCCGAGCAGGATGGCGACAGCAAAGGCTCGAGCCTGGAGCGCATGCTGCGGGTACTCGACCTGTTCACCGAACAGAGCCCGATCTGGGCGGTGGACGACATGGGCGGCGCCTTGGGCTTTACCCGTTCGACGATCTACCGCTATGTGCGCGAATTGGCCGAGGCCAACCTGTTGTTCCAGGTCGAAGCCGGGCGTTATGCCCTCGGCGCGCGGATCATTACCTGGGACCGCCAGCTGCGCCTGAGCGACCCCCTCGTACGCGCCGCACAATCGCTTGAGCCCAACTTCCCGCAGTGGAGCGAACATCAGGTGTGGCTGATCTGCCGGCTGTTCAAGGACCAGGTCGTGTGCATTCACCAGCACGGAGACCTGTTCAGTGAGGTCAGCTACTCCCGTGGCTCGCCCAGGCCCTTGTTCCTGGGGGCCACGTCCAAGGCGATCCTCGCCAACATGACCTCGCGCCAACACAGCCAACTGTTTCTCGACCACCCCGATGAAGTGCGCGCCAGTCAACTTGGCCAGACCTGGGAGGCGTTTCGTCGCTCGCTGCAGCAACTGCGTCGCCAAGGCTATGTGGCCAGCGCAGGTGAAGTCGACGCGGGCGTCTATGGTCTGGCCGCGCCGATTTTCGACGGCGATGGCAAGGTCGTCGGCAGCATCAGTTGCGTGCGCCCGGTGCGAGAACGCGACAGTGCCCAGGAAGAGACACAAGGGCAGCAGATCCTTGCCCTGGCGCAGGATCTGTCGCAACGCATGGCTGCGCTCGCCAACCGCGCCAAGCCATTGGACTGAGCCATCCGGAAGGGAATAACAATGACAACCCTCAAACGCATCAACACCCAGGTCCTGATCATCGGCGCCGGCCCTACCGGGCTGACCCTGGCCAACCTGCTCGGCCAAGCCGATGTGGACACCCTGATCATCGATCGCAAGCCGGGCACCGTGACCGAGCCACGGGCGGTTTCAATCGATGACGAATCCTTGCGCACCATGCAGGCCATCGGGCTCGATGCCGCCGTGCTGCGTGATGTCGTGCCCGGCTACGGCGTGCATTACTTCACCCGGCCCGGCGGTCGCTGCTTCGGCAAGGTCGAGCCGACCGGCAAGCTGTATGGGTTCCCCAAGCGCAACGCCTTTCGCCAACCGCTGTTTGAAAACACCCTCAGGACAGGTCTCGAACGTTTTGCCAGCCTGACGGCTCGGTTCAGCCACGACTTGGTGGAATTCACCCAGGACCAACACGGCGTGTGCGCACTGGTGCGTGACGCCGAAGGACAACTGATGGAAGTCCACGCGGCTTACCTGGTGGCCTGCGACGGCGGCCGTAGCCCGGTGCGCAAGCAACTCGGGATCGAGATGGTCGGCTCGAGCTTCTCCTCGCGCTGGCTGGTGGTCGATACCGACCAGGACGACGACCCCTTCTGGCAGACCCGCGTGTATTGCGACGCCAGGCGCCCGGTGGTGGAAGTGCCCGGCCCTCACCGTACGCGCCGATTCGAGTTCCTGCTCAAGCCCGATGAAACGGACGAACAGGTGCTCGACGAAACCTGCCTGCAAGCATTGCTACGCCCGTTCAAGGGAGACACGCCGGTTTCCATCGTGCGCAAGACGGTCTACACCTTCCACGCCCGGGTCGCCGAGCAGTGGCAGGTGCAGCGGGTGTTTCTCGCCGGCGACGCCGCGCACCTGACCCCGCCCTATGCCGGGCAAGGCATGAACAGCGGCGTTCGCGATGCCCACAACCTGGGCTGGAAGCTGGTCGGCGTGCTGAAGGGAAAAATGGCGGAAAGCGCACTGCTGTCCTACGAAAGCGAGCGTCGTGATCATGCGTGGGCCTTGATCAAGTTGGCCTTGAACCTCGGCGTGGTCATGGCACCTGCCACCGTCCTGCGCGCTCGCCTGATCAGTGGGGCATTCGCCTTGATCGGCCTGTTGCCGCCGTTGCGCGATTATTTCCTGCAAATGCGCTTCAAGCCCAAACCCCGCTTCACCCGGGGCCTGGTGCTGACCGAGGGGCAAGCAGGCACATTGTCCTGCGGACAGATGTTCCCGCAACCGATGCTCACCGACGCCCACGGCCAGGAACGCCTGCTCGATGACGCCATCGGCGCCGGCTTCGCCTTGATTCAATACGGCGACCCGACCCGCCAGCGTATCGATGAACTCAAGCATGGCCTCTGGAGCCACCTTGAAGCCAGACGCATCCTGATCCTGCCCGCGTCTGTCCAGGCCATGCCATCGATCCCGGGCTGCACGGTGCTCCAGGACCGTGAAGGCCAGCTCAAAACCCTGCTGGGCGATTCGCACCCGTTCCTGCTGCTGCGCCCGGATCGCTATATCGCCGCGATTTTCGACAAGGCTACCGAAACCCGGGCCGCCGAATCGTTGCAGTCGCTGTTCGGCATCAGCGTGGCCCACAGCAGCGCAATCGAGCCGAGCATCGCGCCCGTCTTTCATTAAACCTTCAAGCACAGAGGTGGTTATGCAAACACTCCAGACTTCCACACCTGCACGCCTGTGCTACTTGCACCTGGCGAGCAAGGACGCGCAACGGCAAATCGATTTCTATCGACGGATGCTGGACATGGACAGCCAGGCGCAAGCCGATGGCAGCTGGATGCTCAGCGGCCCGCAACGCGCCATGCTCGTGTCTCCCGCCGACCACAGCGGCCTGCTCGCGGCGGCGTTCGACCTGGGCAGTCAGCCTCGACTGCAAGCACTGCGGGTTCGCCTGCTCGGCAACGGCTGCGTCATCGAAGAGGTCGACTCGCCGCTGCTCGAAACGGGGGCTTTCCTGATCCGTGATCCCCAGGGCCGGCAAACGATATTTGGCGTCGCTCACCCTGCTCTCCAGGCCTCAGGCCAAGGCATGCCCGGCCGCTTGCAACACGTGGTGTTCCAGACCACGGAGCTGGAAGCCATGATTGATTTCTACGTCAACACGGTGGGCTTTACCGTTTCGGACAATGTCGTGGACGAGCAGACCGGCCAACTCACGACGTGCTTCCTGCGCTCGGACGACGAACACCACACCTTGGCGTTTTTCCGCGGTTCGAAAAACGAGTGGGACCACCACTGTTACGAAACCAACGAATGGAATGACATCCGCGACTGGGGTGATCGCTTCGCCAAGGAGCGCATCACCATTTTCTTCGGCCCCGGCCGACATGGGCCGGGCAACAATCTGTTCTTCATGGTGGTCGATGCCGATCGCAACCGCCTGGAGTTCTCGGCCGAGCTCGAAGTCACCGATGCCTCCCGCCAGCCCGGTGTCTGGGCACAGGAGGAATACACACTCAATTCCTGGGGCCGCGCCTGGATCAGGAGCTGAGCAGTTTTCCCCATCGGCGTTTGCACCTTAATTTCTAAACGAGGCGACCACCTGCCTCCAAAGGTAAAAGACCATGACGACTCAACCGCTCGCGCCCTACGTCATCAACGGCGACCAATACATCAACGGCACCTGGCGTGCAGGGCGCTCCGCACGCCGCCTGGACGACCGCAATCCCTTCAATGGCGAACAATTGCTGGAGATGCCCCTGGCCTCGATTGCCGATCTCGACGACGCCTATCAGGCCGCGCACCAGGCGCAGGCAGCGTGGGCACAGCTGCACCCCACCCAGCGCGGCGCACAACTTGAAAAGCTCGCCCAAGTCATCCAGAACCGCCGTGAAGAGATCATCGACTGGCTGATCCACGAGTCCGGCAGCACCCGGATCAAGGCGAGCATGGAATGGCAATTCACGCTGAACCTGGTGCGCGAATGCACGACGATGCCGATGCAGGTTGAAGGTCGGATCCTGACCAGCTACAAGCCCGGCGAACAGAGTTTTGTCTTCCGTGAGCCCTTGGGTGTGGTGGGCGTGATCAGCCCATGGAATTTCCCGCTGTACCTGAGCATGCGCTCGGTGGTGCCGGCACTCGCCCTGGGCAACACGATCGTGCTCAAGCCCGCCAGCGACACAGCGGTGACCGGCGGCCTGCTGATTGCCCACCTGTTCGAAGAAGCCGGCTTCCCCGAGGGTTCGCTCAACGTCGTGGTCGGCGCAGGCTCGGAAATCGGCGATGCCTTCGTCGAGCACCCGGTGCCGAGCCTGATTTCCTTCACCGGTTCGACGGATGTGGGACGCAATGTCGGCCGTATTGCCACCGGAGGCAAACACATCAAGCGCGTGGCCCTGGAACTGGGCGGCAACGCGCCGCTGGTGGTGCTGGATGACGCCGACATTGAAGTTGCGGCGCACGCTGCGGTGGTCGGGCGTTTCCTGCACCAGGGCCAAATCTGCATGAGCGTCAACCGGGTGATCGTCGACCGCTCGCTGTATGCCGATTTCGCGGCGCTGGTAGTAGAGCGCGTGCGCAACCTCAAGACCGGTGACCCTGCCCTGGCGGATACGGTGATCGGGCCAGTGGTCAATCAGAGCCAGCTCGATGGCCTGCTGCGCAAAATCGATGGTGCCCAGCGTGCCGGCCTCAAGCCGCTTTGCGGCGGTCCGGCATCCGGGCTGGTACTACCGGCCCACGTGTTCGGCGAAGTAGCAGCCGATCAGGAACTGGCCCGCGATGAAACGTTCGGCCCTCTGCTGCCGCTGCTGGTCGCAGAAAACGAAACCCATGCATTGGCGTTGGCGAACGCCAGCGAGTATGGCCTGTCCAGCGCCGTGTTCACTCGGGACATGGCCCGTGGCTTGAATTTCGCCCGTGGCATTGTGGCGGGCATGACCCATATCAACGACATCACCGTCGATGACCAACCCAATGCCCCGTTCGGTGGTGAAAAGAATTCCGGCCTCGGTCGCTTCAACGGTCACTATGCCCTGGATGAGTTTACCCGTGCCCATTGGGTGACCTGGCAGCCCGGAGGCCATCACTACCCGTTCTGAGTCTTTGGCACCCTTGATCAGACCCGGATCGGGCAAATCGACCCCTTTGCCCGATCCGTCAGAAAACAATAATAAATAGAGGCGAAAAATGAACCATTTAGCCTGCGTGTCCACCGATCAGGTTGTTCGCTCCGACCGCCTGATGAAATGGAAAGAGTTCATGAGCGATCACCTGGGGCGTACGCCGGACTATATAAAACGGCTGGAATCGACGTTCATCGACCCGTTGCATGACAGCAACTTCCAGGGTCGGCTGGAGTACGGGGACCTGGGCCAGTTGCGTTTCTGTCGAATGACCGCCAGCGCCCATCGATATTCGCGCCACCTGAGCAAAGCGATCGACGCCCTCGACACGCCGCGCATGTTGATCATGCAGGTAGCTGGCGTCAGTCATTTCGAGCAGGGCCAGCAAAGCAGCGTGCTGGCCCCTGACGAAATGCTCCTGGTGGACTGCGGCAAACCTTTCAACGTGACCAGCACGCAAGGTTGCGAACACTTCATCCTGCTATTCCAGGGGGCATCCGGGCAGCTCGCGCAAACCGCCGACATGCACCTTAACGGTCGCAATGGACTGGGGCGGATGCTCATGCACCTGATCAGCGATGCCTACAACCAATACCCCTTGCTGAACAACCATTCGGCCGGGCTGATCGGTGACAGCATCACCGGGCTGCTGGATAACGCGCTGAAGAACAAACAGGAAGAAAAGCAACTCGAACACGACTTCCGCTTCTTCAAGCAAAACCGCCTCAAGGCGTACATCGAGCGCCACCTGGCCGACCGCGACCTGACCATCGAACGCATCGCCAACGCCGAACAGTGCTCGGTGCGCAGCCTGCACCGCGCCTTCCAGGATGAACTGGGGTGCAGTGTCAGCGAATACATCTGGCAGCGGCGCCTGTCACGTTGTGCCGAAGACCTGCGCAACCGGGAACATGCCCACCGCTCGCTCACCGAGATCGCCTACGCCTGGGGCTATGGCAGCAGCTCCCACTTCAGCCGGCATTTCAAATCGACGTTCGGCATGTCACCTCGGCTATTCCGCGACACCGCGAGTGACTGTCGGGAAAAATCGACGGCGGCTTGAGCCAGTTTCCAATTCCTATGGTTCACCATTCCCCTGTGGGAGCTGAGCTTGCTCGCGATGGCGGTGGATCAACTGGCAGGGATGTTGAATGTGCTGACGCTATCGCGAGCAAGCTCGCTCCCACAAGGGTGGCTCAGGGGTTCATGGATTCAGTGTTCACCACAAATCCTCTGTGGGAACTGAGCTTACTCACTGCCACATACTGCCGGCATCGAAGATCGGCAGGCTGATGCTCGGGGCAAACGTCCAGGCACCACTGCCGGACTTGAAGAGACCGGACAAGGCCGAACTTGAGGAACCGGCATTGGCCGTCAGGCTGATGCTGGGAAAGAACGCCGCACGGGCGGCGCCGATGTCGATATTGGCCGACTTGAGCGTGTGCTCGGCGGCCAGCACATCGGGGCGTCGTTGCAACAGACTGGAAGGCAGCTCTGCCGGCACCTGCACCAGCGCCGCGGCCGATTCCAGGTACGCGCCCGGTAACAACTCTTCGGGAATGTCGCTGCCCACCAGCAGGCGCAATGCGTTGCGATCCTGCAGGATCTGGCTTTCATACGCCGCCGCGTCGACCCGCGCCGACTCCACGGTGGTTTGCGCCTGGGCCACGGAAAGACCGGAGGAGCCGCCCAAGGCGTGGCTGCGTTGGGTCAATTCGTAGGTCGCCTGCTGGCTGCGCAAGGTCTCCTGGGCCAGGTGCAGGCGCTCGTTGTCAGGCGCCAGGGTCAGCCAGGCCGTGGCCACTTCGGCCACCAGCTCACTGTCGCGCAGCTTGGCGAGCTTATCCCGCAACGCGGCCGTCTGCTCAAGCAACACCATCTGATCGCTGCTCGGCGGCGTCCCCTGCCCTAACCGAGCGTTAAGCGCATCCAGTTGGTCGAGAAACAGCAGGGTAAAACTGTCGCCAGCCGTCTGCGCCAGTGCCTGCATGCGCAGTCGCGCTTCGCGAGCCCGACGCAACGAATCGGCATAGCCGAGGAACTGCTCCAGGTAAACGCTGACGGCCGTGCGAACGGTGGCGTGCGTTGCGCTGTTGGTCGGGTGATCATCGAGTTGCTGATTCAGTTTTCCGATCGTCTCGCGGACTTGCTCCAGGCGCTGCGGGGCGAGATCCAGGGCGAATGCTTTCTCGTCGATACGCGCACGCAGGATCAGGGCCTGGATCGATGATTCCTGACGCGATTGCTCACCGCGCTGCTGCAGCACACCCAGGGAACGAAACGCCGTGAGCGCGCCCCCCCAGGGTCACCAGCAGCACCAGGCCAAAACCCAACAATAGCTTACCCCCAACCGACAGATTTCCGAGCACGCGATTCAATACGAGCATGTCCAACTCCTCGCACGGTCATGGAGAAACAGCCTGCCCTTGGCGCACGGGATGATCGCTGTGCCGGATCTGGACTCACTCATCTGCCGATACCTTGTTCTTGTTGTTGTGGCGCCCCAAACGCCAACCAACGGCGCGGTGCAGCGCCAACTCTAGTGAGTCGGACCTCAACGACACCAATCGCATCCTGCGTTATGAGCCATCGCAAAGTACGATGGTAGGTATCCGGATTTGCTGCTTGAACGGTGAGTGGAAACCCCTTAGACCAACGGTGCACATGGCTCTATCTCCGTTCGCAATACCTCCCAGGGTTGTTTGTCACTGGCGGCTTGGGAATGGCGACAATATCGAGATCTGCTGAGGGATTGGTCATCAGTCCCTTTTCAACCATGGCATAGCGGAACAATTGGTTGAACCAGGTCCGGCATTTTTCCGCGGTAGTGAACGCCTGACGACTCTCAATTCTGCGCAGCAATTCGATCAAGTGCTGACGAGAAATCTCGGCAATAGGTAGAGGCCCAAGCAAAGGCAAAACGTCTTTGGCAAAAATACGATCAATCTGAGAAAGCGAGGTTTGGCGTCCGAGCTTCAATGTAACCGCCTTGAAGGTTCGCCAGGCAAGAAAGACTGCAGCAAAAGAATTCTCATCAGCAGCCAAGGCAGCGATCCTCTCTTCGAGCGGCTCGAGGATCGATCCCCTTCGCGACTTGGGTACGCGCATTGTCGCGAGCAAAACGAGCGTCTTTAAGGCTCAACTCCGGATACATTCCCAAGGAGATGCGAGCCGGCTTGCCTAACCAGGTGAAACGAAAATGCCAGCTCTTGGCACCCGTCGAACTGACGAATAGGTGCAAGCCGTCCATATCCTTGAGGCTGTAATTTCTTCCGAGGTTTTTTGCGTGGCGAACAGCCGTATCAGTCAAAGGCATATGTACATCTCCTCGTCTCGATCGATTGAGGAGAGATGTACGGGTTCCAGCAATGCATCATCTATCTGAAAACTGGCACATCCTGAGCCCGGATTTCGATGTACGTTTTGATGTACAAAAAAAGCGTGGCTGGGGGTGGTTTTCAGTAGAAATCACTGGAACGAAAAAAGAGGCCGAAGCCTCTATTTTCAATGACTTACAGATTTCAGTAGACATCTGTAGATCAATATTTGGAGCGGGAAACGAGACTCGAACTCGCGACCCCGACCTTGGCAAGGTCGTGCTCTACCAACTGAGCTATTCCCGCGTCTTGGTGAGGCGCATTCTATAGAATCCACATCCCCCGTCAACCCCTTGATTCAAAAAAGTTTTATTTCTTTTCCACATCCGTCTTCAGATGTGGCCAGGCAGCCCGCAAGTATTGGACCATGGACCACAACGTCAGGCCAGCAGACACCATCAGCAAGGCGTACCCCATCAGGACCCAGAAGCTGAAGTCCGACGGATTAGCCAACAGGATAACCAGCGCCAGCATTTGCGCGGCGGTTTTCCATTTGCCCAGGTTCGATACCGCTACATGGGCGCGGGCGCCGAGTTCGGCCATCCACTCGCGCAGTGCCGAGACGACAATTTCGCGACCGATGATGACGGCGGCCGGCAGCGTGAGCCACAGGTTGCCATGCTCTTGCACCAGCAGAACCAGTGCAACGGCGACCATCAGCTTGTCCGCAACAGGGTCGAGGAAGGCCCCGAACGGTGTGCTTTGTTCCAGACGTCGGGCCAGATACCCATCCAGCCAGTCGGTCGCGGCGGCAAAGGCAAAGACCGAAGCCGACGCCAGATAGCTCCAGTGGTAAGGCAAGTAAAACAGCAAAATGAAGATCGGAATGAGCAGGACGCGTAGAACGGTAATCAGATTAGGGATATTCATCGGCACAACTGGCTACGAGGTGAGTTGGGCATTCTACTCGCTGTGCAGATTTGCATAAATCAACTCTGCGAGCTTTTTACTGATCCCGGGTGCTTTGGCGATCTCTTCGATGCTGGCACGAGACAGCTCCTGCAATCCACCAAAATGTTTCAACAAATCGCGTCGACGTGTCGGCCCGACGCCGGCAACGCCCTCAAGCGTCGAGGTGCGGCGGGTTTTCCCGCGCCGTGCACGGTGCCCGGTGATGGCAAAACGGTGAGCTTCGTCGCGAATCTGCTGAATCAAATGCAGCGCGGGGGAATCACCGCGCAAGGTGAATTCGTGGGCAGCGTCGTTGAGGTACAAGGTTTCGAAACCGGCCTTGCGCGTAGCGCCTTTGGCAACGCCGAGCAGAATCAGGTCGGGCACGGCCAACTCGTTGAGCACGTCACGGGCCATGGACAGCTGACCTTTACCACCGTCGACCAGCAGGATATCCGGCAACTTGCCCTCGCCGTCCTTCAATTTGCTGAAGCGTCGGGTCAGGGCCTGGTGCATCGCCGCATAGTCGTCGCCCGGCGTAACGCCCTCGATGTTGTAGCGGCGGTAGTCGGACTTGATCGGGCCTTCCGGACCGAACACCACGCAGGATGCGACCGTGGCTTCGCCACTGGAATGACTGATGTCGTAGCACTCCAGACGTTGCGGCGGCTCGTCCAGGCTCAGCACTTCGGCCAGGGCATCGAAACGTGCCGCGACGTGTTGCCGGTTAGCCAGACGTGCGCCCAGCGCTTGCTCGGCATTGGTGACCGCCAATTGCTGCCATCGCGCTCGCGTGCCACGTACGCGATGGCTGATGGTCAGTTCGCGACCGCGCAGCTCTTCAATGGCTGCGATCAGCGTCGGAAAGTCTTCGTGAACCACGTTGACGATCAGTTCGCTCGGCAAGTCGCGTTCGGGACTGCTGATGAAGTACTGGCCAAGAAACGCTGCCATGACTTCGGAAACGTCTTCTTCAATACCCACCTGCGGGAAGAAGTTCTTGCTCCCCAACACCCGGCCGCCGCGCACGCTGATCAAGTGCACGCAGGCGCCACCCGGGTTGACGAATGCCGCGATCACATCGACATCGCCCGTCCCGCCTTCCATGCTCTGCTGGTCCTGGACCCGGCGCAGCAACGAGATCTGGTCACGCAACTCGGCGGCGCGCTCGAACTCGAGGTTGACCGCCGCCTCCTCCATGGCTGCGGACAACTCGTCCGCCAGTGCATTGCTGCGACCTTCAAGAAACATCACCGAGTGGCGTACATCTTCGGCGTACACCTCAGGCTCCACCAGGCCGACACATGGCGCCTTGCAGCGTTTGATCTGGTATTGCAGGCAAGGCCGCGTGCGGTTCTTGTAATAGCTGTCTTCACACTGCCGAACAAAAAAAGCCTTCTGCAGCAGGCTCAGACTTTCGCGGATCGCACCTGCGCTGGGGTAAGGACCGAAATACTTGCCCTTGGCCTTTTTAGCCCCCCGATGGATGCTCAAGCGTGGGAACTGGCCATCCGAGAGAAAGACATAAGGGTAGGATTTGTCGTCACGCAGCAGGATGTTGTACGGCGGGCGCCACTCCTTGATCAGCGTCTGCTCGAGCAACAAGGCTTCGGTTTCGTTGGCCGTGATGGTGGTTTCGACCTGGGCGATACGGCCTACCAGCGCAGCGGTCTTGGGGGCAAGACCGGTTTTGCGGAAGTAGCTCGCCAAACGCTTCTTGAGATTTTTGGCTTTGCCGACATAAAGCAGGCGGGCATCGCTGTCGAACATGCGATAGACACCCGGCCGTCCACTGACCGTCGACAGAAAAGCGCTTGGATCGAAGGTTTCAGTCATTTTCAGAGGCTGGCATCAACCATGCCGTGACGAACCGCCAGCAGCGTCAACTCGACATCGCTGCTGATCGAAAGCTTTTCGAAAATACGGTAACGGTAGGTATTCACTGTTTTTGGCGACAGACACAACTTGTCGGAGATGATCTGCACCTTCTGACAGCCGACAATCATCAACGCAATCTGGATTTCCCGCTCCGACAAGGCGTCGAAAGGCGAATCGTTGGTTGGCTGGAACGACTTGATCGCCAGTTGCTGGGCAATCTGCGGGCTGATGTAGCGTTGCCCGGCAAACACCAGGCGAATGGCCTGGACCATTTCCGGCAATCCGGCGCCCTTGGTCAGATAACCCGCGGCACCTGCCTGGAGCAGCCGGGTAGGAAACGGATCTTCTTCGCACACGGTGACCGCGACGACTTTGATGTCCGGATGACTGCGCAATAATTTGCGCGTGGCTTCAAGACCGCCGATCCCGGGCATCTTGACGTCCATCAGCACCACATCGGGTTTCAACTCACGCGCTTTTAGCAGGGATTCCTCCCCTGACTCAGCCTGGCCGACTACTTGCAGGCCATCGATGTCAGCCAGCATTCGTGTAATGCCTGTACGAACGAGATCATGGTCATCGACTACTAGCACCCTAATCAAGCAGACACCTCGCGATTTGGTCTTATTGGGTTGCCGGACACCTTAGCAAAAAGCGACTGGCAGACCTAGCGGAAAGCAGCATATAAAAAGTGTCAATTCTTCTTGCGAGGCTTGCCACCTATGTGTTTCAGCGATGCAGTTCATTGATATCACGCTGCATTCTCAGGAAACACTCGTCTTTGCCGACCACCTTCAGGCCTTTTCTCTCGTAAAGCATTTTTGCCGGATTATTTTCAAAGACGGTCAGACGCAATGCCGGGCGTCGTTCCTTGCATGCCATGACGAATACATGATCGATCACCCAGGAACCGGCGCCCTGCCCCTGGTACGCTTCAAGTAAATGCAATTCGCGGATGTACAAGGCTCTGGCGTCACGACTCAGGCTGACATAACCGATCAGCGTGTCATCACGCACAATCAGCCAGTTTTCGCGTCCCTCCCAGGCAACATCGAAAGCTTCGTCCAGCCACAACAGTTCATGTTGAATGTAGTAGCGAAGCATATTTCGACAAGTCAGGTTACGAGCGAAGTCCAGGTCCCGAGACGTTGCCGGACGCAATTCGAACTCCATTCAAGCCTCCGCGACAGCCACGACTTGCCCCTTCCAGCCATCAACATTGCGGCGAGCAACGACCATCAGGTTCCCCGTACCCGGCGCTGCCGCAATCAGCGCCCCGTCCGCAGCCCAGATTGCACTGCGCCTTGCCGACTCCCAGCCACCCGTTGCGCCGCCATGGTTGGCCATCAGTACCATCATCGAGTGGGTGCGGGCATAGCCTTGCAATAGTGCGGTATCAGGAGCGTAGCCGTTTTCTGTGATCAACACGCCCGCGGCATAAAGATCAGCGCCCTGCCGTGCCGCTGCTGCCGCATGACTGGCGTGAGAAAAGTCGGCGCATACCGCCAGCGCGACGGTATCGGTGCCGATCGTCAATGTCGAACCGCCCGTTCCCGGGGCAAACGCCGCCTCCTCGCCCGGGTGCAAATGCTGCTTGCTGTAAATTCCGAGCGAACCATCGGCACCCAATACCAGAGCACCGATCAATACCGGCGAATCTTCCGACAGACGAATCGGCATTCCGACGACACTGGTCACACCGACTTCCCGTGCGAAATCGCGCAGCGGTTGCAGCACCCTGGCGTCTGGCGCGATGGCAAGCTCCTGCGCCAAACCACGCTCATAGCCGGTCAGCGACAGTTCCGGAAACACCAGCAATTGCACGCCCTGCTCCGCGGCAACCTGCATGAAGCGCTGATGCCAGACCATATTGGCGGCAAGATCACCGGCGATGGAGATCGACTGAGCGGCGGCAATGGTCAGTGTCGTCATGGTTTCGTCCTTGTGACGTTGTTGTGGTTGGGCGCAGCGCAAAGTGTGTCACAACGCCCGACGCACTCAAGCGATAGAAAAGCCCATGATCATCGATAGCATTTTCTGATTGAATCCGCGTACCGGCCTCTAGTAAGCTCGGTTCACTCATCGGAGACAGACCATGTTCAACGCCCTCTCACAGCTTCGTACCGCCAGCGCCCCGCGCTCGGTTGCGGCTGCCCGGGCGAATGACGTTTGTGCTTCGGTCAGCTCTTATTTTGGGTATTGGTTTAGCCACTGGCGCGCCTGATACCCACACGGCGCCCACTTTAAACGGGTCGCCACCAGAGAATTCTCAACCCCCGGTCGGCCTCCCGACCGGGGGTTTTGTTTTTTCAGCCCTGAACATTTTTAGCGTCACACCAGACATCCAGGAGTTTTGAACATGAATTACGCCACTTATTACCGTTACGACAGTTTTACCGCCTGGCGATTTACCAGCCTCCGCTCGGGACAGCCTGCCGCCTCCGATCGGTCACCCACAGGTGGCAAGCACACACACGCAGCCAATCCGGCCAATTGTCGAACACCCCAGTAGGGCCGAGCGTGCGGGACGAACCCGCCGCCAGCCCAGGAAGCCCGAATATGAACTCGTCCGTCTCTGCTCTGCCGCTGTCCACCTTGAGCCCTGCCAATGAAGCGCTGACCTTGCGTCTGCCCAGCTCATTGCAACTCAAACAGCAACTGCCACTCAGCAACGCCCTGACCCAACAAGTCGCCGCCCACCGTCAGGCAGTCCGCGCGATCCTCAACGGTGAGGATTCCCGTCTGCTGGTGATCGTTGGTCCCTGCTCGATTCACGATCCCCGCTCAGCCCTCGAATACGCCGCTAACCTGGCCCACCTGTCTGCACAAGTCAGCGATGAGATGCTGCTGGTGATGCGCGCCTACGTCGAAAAACCCCGCACCACGGTCGGCTGGAAAGGCCTGGCCTACGACCCGCATCTGGATGGCAGCGATGACATGGCGGGCGGTTTGACGCTGTCCCGCGAATTGATGCGCGAAATGCTCCAATTGGGTTTACCCGTTGCCACCGAGCTGCTGCAACCGATGGCCGCCGGCTACTTTGACGATCTGCTGAGCTGGGTCGCGATTGGCGCCCGTACCACCGAATCACAAATCCACCGGGAAATGGCCAGCGGCCTGTGCATGCCGGTAGGGTTCAAGAACGGCACCGATGGCGGTGTGGCTATCGCCAGCGATGCCATGCGCTCGGCCGCCCATCCGCATCGCCATTTCGGTGTCGATAGCCAGGGGCATCCTGCAATTATTCAGACGCCGGGCAACCCCGACACCCACCTGGTATTGCGTGGCGGCCATCACGGCCCGAACTACGACCGCGACAGCGTCGCCAAGGTGCAAAGCGATTTGACCAGACTCAAGATCCCGGCGCGGATCATGGTCGACTGCAGCCACGCCAACAGCGGTAAAGATCCGCTGCGTCAGCCAGCCGTGTTCAACGACGTACTCGAACAACGCCTGCAAGGCGATCGCTCGCTGGTTGGCATGATGATTGAGAGCCATCTGTTCGAAGGCTGCCAGCCGTTGAACCCGTCGTTGCGTTACGGGGTGTCGGTAACGGACGGCTGCCTTGGCTGGAGCGGGACGGAACAGTTGTTGCTGCAGGCCGCCGAACAACTCCGTGTGCAGCGCCGCACTCAACAGCCGAAATGACCAATGACAGCCTTCCAGTTCTCAATAGAAAACTGGAAGGCTGTTGACGTTAAATCAGTTTACGACTGCACTCGCACTAACGTGACTTCGGACTGCTGGCTCACATCGTCGAGACGTTCGACTGAATAGGCTATTCGGACCGTCAAGTCCCGATGCTCGCGCCAGAACCTGTAGGGAACGACAAACACCAACGGTTGGCCGGCCATTTCCCTGAAAACCTCACGTTCATCGCGGTGACTGAAATGCTCGCCGTCACACTTCAGGTAGACCAGTTCGCCCTCTTCGGCCTGGACATTGTCGATCACGACGGGGACACCATCGATCGCATCTTGCAGCTCCAGCCAACCCTCATCGGCTTCCAGCACGGAGGGTGGCAAAAGCGGTCCTCGTTCCAGAGGGCCGATCAACAGCTTCGCAGGTTCAGAGAAACGTGATGTTTGCCCCTTCTGCTCGACGCAATAGCTGACCGTAACAACTGCCCCGAGATTGGGTGCAATACAGTCGGGAGGTATCCAGAACGACAGTTCGCCTTCTATTGCAAAGGATTCGACTGTCAATGCGTCATTGAAGCTCGCTTGTGGCGTACCCCCTGCCCAAGACAGCAAGACCCGATCTCCAGCCGCCATCCGGGCATACCGTCTGATCGTTATGCTCGCGCCCTCGGCGACCCTGCCCGGGTCGAGCGTGCCGCCCACTGCATCGTCCACAATCGCAGGCAGCAAATCTGGCCGTGCATCACCGACATACAGGTGTAAACGCTCGGACTCCACTGGCTCACAAAGGAGCGCACTGTAGAGCCTGTAGTAAACCTCGAGCGATCCTCCATCCAGTGCGGCAATGTGTTCACCCGATACGCGAAAGACCACCGCCCTGCCCACCTGAGTTTCGCTGACGAAACGCGACACGTCGTGCCAATACGCAACCCCCTCTGCATCAATACCTGACCAGAACATTTCCAGTTTGTCTCCGCAGGCCATATACGGGTAAGGCGCAACGGTGACGATGGCTTTACTTTCCGACGGATCGAGCACCGAGTTATCCGCCTGCTCCAGCTGTGGTGCCGCCATGCATTGCTCTACAACATTGAGGCTATCCGCTTCATAAAAAGTCATTCACACGCTCCAGTCCCTGGAATAAATGCCGCCTTGAAGGTCGGCATCGAACAAAGCCCATTGAAACCCACGGCGTTAATCCGCGATGCCGGACAATCGCGTCGGTTTGTACGGAAAAAAGACGTTTCATAAGTAGGTCATTACGAAGAAGCGTCCAGTCATCGCTAAAAAGATGTCCAGATATTCCGACCAAGACCTCATGTTCATCCGAACTTTCGCACCATTTCTATTCCGTTTTCATCAGGTTACAGCGGCTTTTTCATACATCACCGGGCGGCTGGTGTGCTTTAGAGTGCGCCCTTAAGCACACACCTGACCTACTGCGAAAAAGGAATGCACATGCTACGGAATGCAAACACTCACTATCCGATCCTGCTGGTCCACGGGCTCTTCGGCTTCGATCGCATTGGTAATCTGGAACTGTTCCATGACGTCAAACTGGCCCTGAGAAACGCTGGTGCAAGGGTTTTCATCCCGCACCTGTCGGCTACCCACAGCAATGAAACCCGCGGCGAACAACTGTTGGCGCAGATCGAGCGGGTACTGCAAGGAACCGGTGCAGAAAAAGTCAACCTGATCGGTCACAGCCAGGGCGCACTGGCTGCACGTTATGCGGGGGCGCTGGCGCCAGAGGCGGTCGCTTCAGTGACATCGGTCAGCGGGCCGAATCATGGCTCGGAACTGGCCGACTTCCTGCGCAAGGCACTGACCCCCGGACGCCTGCCAGAACATGTCGCCGGAGCGGTGGCTACTTTGTTCGCCGACTTCCTGTCGTTGCTCAGTGGCAACCGGCACCTGCCGCAGAACGCCATCGCCGCGCTCAATACAATGACTACCGAAGGCGTCGGCGCATTCAACGACAAATACCCTCAAGGGTTGCCGAAAACCTGGGGGGGCAAGGGTCGCGAACTGGTTAACGGCGTGCGCTACTATTCCTGGAGCGGCACCCTGCCGGGAAACATCCTCGACGAGGGGCTCAATGCACTCCATCCGCTGCACGGGTTCCTCCGGGCCTTTTCCCACTATTTCACCACCGAAGCCGAGCAGAATGACGGCATGGTCGGCCGGTTCAGCTCCCATCTGGGTAAAGTGATCCGTTCGGACTATCCACTCGACCATCTGGAGAGCCTCTGCCAGACAACCGGTCAGGTGCGCAAGGGTATCGACCCGATCGCCCTGTATGTGCAGCATGCCGAACGCTTGAGGAATGCCGGCCTTTAAGCCATGCCATAAAAGCCGGACGAAACTTTGAGAGAGAAATAGCCCACTGAATCCGGTAGGCTCCGCACTTTACTGAACATTGAATGGAGTATTTTCCCATGGCCAAAGCCACTGCCCGTCACATCCTGGTTGCCACCGAAGCCAAGTGCAACGAACTCAAGGCCCAGATCGAAGCCGGCGCCGATTTCGCCGAAATCGCCAAAGCCAACTCCACCTGCCCGTCCAGCCGCCAGGGCGGTGACCTGGGTTCGTTCGGCCCAGGCCAGATGGTCAAGGAATTCGACACCGTGGTCTTCAGCGCACCGATCAACGTGGTGCAAGGCCCGGTCAAGACCCAGTTCGGTTACCACCTGCTGGAAGTGACCAGCCGTCAGGACTGATCGACCCTTGAGTTTTCTACACAACGGCCCGCCTTTTGGTGGGCCGTTGTGTTTTCGTTACGTGATACGGCTGGCGAGGGACGCGCCGCTAGCGTACAAATTGTGCTTATCGATCATCCGGCTATAAGGCTGACAATGCGACTGGCTTTCCCCACTTGGTTGTTCACTGCCGCGGCCCTGTTGTTGGGCGCCGCCGGTGTGAATGCTGCACCGCAACAGGCGTTGACCGTATACGGTGAACCGGCGAAGTATCCCGCCGGCTTCAGTCATTTCGCCTACACCAACCCGCAAGCGCCGAAGGGTGGCACGATGCGTCGCTCAGCGCTGGAAATCGGTCATTTCGACCATGTCCTGCCGTACATCGACAAAGGCATTGGTGTCACGCAGATCGACGGCTTGATCTACTCGCCCCTGGCCCTGCGTTCGCTGGACGAACCCTACACCGTGTACGGCCTGGTGGCGCAACAGATGGAGCGTTCCGACGACGGTTTGTCTCTGCGTTTCTACCTGAACCCGAACGCCCGTTTCGCCGACGGCAAGCCCATCACGGCCGAAGACGTGCGCTACACCTTCAACTTGCTGATGACCCAGGGCAGCCTGCGTTATCGCACGCAATTCGCCGACGTCAAAGGCGTCGAAGTGGAGTCGCCGCGAACCATTCGCTTCGACTTCAAAAGCAATGAAAACCGCACCCTGCCCCTCGACATCGCCACCTTGCCGGTATTTCCCGAACACTGGTGGAAGACCCGCGACTTCGCCAATGGTGGCGGTTACGAACCGCCACTGGGCAGCGGGCCATACAGGGTGAGCAAGGTCGACTCCGGGCGCAGCATCACCTTCGAGCGTAACGCCGACTGGTGGGCCAGGGATTTACCGGTCAGCCGTGGCCTCTACAACTTCGATCATTTCAGCATCGAGTACTTCGGCGACACCGACGTCGCCCGTCAGGTGCTGCGTGGCGGTGCCTATGACTACAACCGCGAATTCTCCGCCACCGCCTACTCCATTGGTTACGAGAGCCCGGCCCTGAGCGACGGTCGCCTGCAAAAGGCCCACCTGGCCAAAGAGGCACCGCAATCGTCTCAGGGCTTTGTGTTCAACCTGCAAAACCCGATGTTTCAGGACCGCCGTGTGCGCCAGGCCCTGGCCATGCTCTGGGATTTCGAGTGGAGCAACCGGCAAATGATGCGCAACCTGTACATCCGCCAGCAGAGCTTCTTTTCCAACACCGACCTCGCCGCCCGACAACTGCCCGACGCGGGTGAACGGGCGATTCTCGAACCGCTGCGCGGGCAGATCCCCGACGAAGTCTTCACCCAGGTCTTCGAAGCACCGAAAACCGACGGTAGCGGCGTGATTCGCGACAAACAGTTGCAAGCCCTGGACTTGCTCGAACAGGCGGGCTGGAAACCCGATGGCGATCAACTGGTCAATGCCGAAGGTCAACCGCTGAGCTTCACCTTCCTGATCAGCCAGAACGGCATGGACCGATTGCTGCTGCCTTATAAGCGCACCCTGAAACAAATCGGCATCGACCTGAACATTCGCCACATCGACGCCTCCCAGTACGTCAACCGCCTGATGTCCCGGGATTACGACATGATCGTCACCGGCTACCCGGTCACCAACTCGCCGGGTAACGAGCTGTACAACTACTTTGGCTCGGCGGCGGCCAACGATCCGGGTTCCAACAACTACATGGCGCTGAAGAATCCGGCGGTCGATACGTTGATCAACGGCCTGGTTCGGGCCAACACCCAGGCCGACATGCTGCGCTACGCACATGCCCTGGACCGTGTTCTGCAATGGAACTTCTATTGGATTCCCAACTATTACCCGCCAGGCAGTTCGACCCTGTGGTGGAACCGCTTCGGCATTCCCGCTGTGCAAGCGAGCAATGACGAAGCCATCGAGAGTTGGTGGGAAGTCAGTTCCACACCCCTGACCAACGAACAGATGACCGCCGAACTCATCAAGCGCGGCAAACCCGGAGGGCCGCACTGATGTGGGCTTACATACTGCGGCGTTTGCTGCTGATCATTCCGACGCTGGTGATCATTCTTCTGGTCAATTTCGTCATTGTCCAGGCGGCGCCCGGTGGCCCGGTGGAACAGGCTATCGCGAAGCTGCAAGGCATCGGCGGCGCGGGGGTCGGCGGCGGTTCCAGCGAGACAATGCACGGCAGCTCACGGGCCAGCCGCGGGCTTGATCCGCAGCTGATCAAGGAGATCGAAAAGCAATACGGCTTCGACAAGCCGGCGCCGGAACGCCTGTGGCTGATGCTCAAGAGCTACGCCCATCTCGATTTCGGCAAGAGCTTTTTCCGCGGCGCCACGGTCACCGACCTGATCCTGGAAAAAATGCCGGTGACCATTTCCCTCGGGCTCTGGGCGACGTTGATCACTTATTTGGTGTCGATTCCGCTGGGCATCCGCAAGGCCGTGCACCACGGCAGTCATTTCGACATCTGGAGCAGCACCGCGATCATCATCGGTTACGCCATGCCGGCGTTCCTGTTCGCGATGTTCCTGATCGTGGTTTTCGCTGGTGGCACCTCATTGAACTGGTTCCCGGTGCGCGGCCTGGTCTCGGACAACTTCGAGTCGCTGTCGACGGTGGGCAAAATCGCCGATTACTTCTGGCACCTGGTGTTGCCGGTGACGGCGCTGGTGATCGGCGGTTTCGCCACCCTGACCATCCTCACCAAAAACTCCTTCCTCAATGAAATCACTTGCCAGTACGTGGTCACTGCCCGCGCCAAGGGGTTGAGTGAACGCCGAGTGCTTTACGGCCATGTGTTTCGCAACGCGATGCTGCTGGTGGTGTCGGGAATTCCGCAGGCCTTCATCAGCGTATTTTTCGCCGGGTCGCTGCTGATCGAAGTGATTTTTTCCCTCGATGGCCTGGGCCGCATGAGTTACGAAGCCGCTGTATCACGGGACTATCCGGTGGTATTCGGCTCGCTGTTCATCTTCACCTTGTTCGGCCTGCTGATAAAAATCATCGGTGACCTCTGCTACACCCTGGTCGATCCGCGTATCGACTTCGCCGCGAGGAATGCCTGATGTTCAAGCTCTCGCCACTGGGCCGTCGCCGCTTCGAACGCTTCAAGAAAAACCGCCGGGGCTGGTGGTCGCTGTGGTTGTTTGTCGGCCTGTTCCTGCTGACCCTGGGCGGCGAGCTGATCGCCAACGACAAACCGCTGATGGTCAGCTACCAGGGCTCGTTGTACTTCCCGGCGCTCAAACGCCACACCGAGCAGGAGTTTGGCGGGCAACTGCCCTTTCAGGCCGACTACCGCAGCGATTACGTGCAGAAGCTGATTCACAAGGATGGCGGCTGGATGCTGTTTGCGCCGATCCCGTTCAGCGACGACACGCCCAACTACGACCTCAATCAACCGGCGCCGAGCCCGCCGTCGAAGGTCAACTGGCTGGGTACCGACGATCAGGCCCGGGACGTGCTGGCCCGGGTGATTTTCGGGGCGCGGGTGTCGATCCTGTTCGCGCTGGCACTGACCTTTATCAGCGCGTTGATCGGCATCGCCGCCGGTGCCCTGCAAGGCTATTACGGCGGCTGGGTCGACCTGCTCGGTCAGCGCTTGCTGGAGGTCTGGTCCGGGTTGCCGGTGCTGTACCTGCTGATCATTCTGTCGGGCTTCGTCGAGCCGAATTTCTGGTGGCTGCTGGGGATCATGGCGCTGTTTTCCTGGCTGGCCCTGGTGGACGTGGTGCGCGCCGAGTTCCTGCGCGGGCGAAACCTCGAATACGTCAAGGCCGCCCGCGCGCTGGGCCTGACCGACCGCAAGGTGATCGTGCGGCACATTCTGCCCAATGCGATGAACGCCACCCTGAGTTATCTGCCGTTCATCCTGACCGGGGCGATTTCCACCCTCACCGCATTGGACTTCCTCGGCTTCGGCATGCCAGCCGGCAGCGCGTCCCTGGGCGAATTGATCGGTCAAGGCAAGCAGAACCTGCAAGCACCATGGCTGGGGCTGACGGCGTTTTTCACCCTGGCGCTGATTCTTTCTTTATTGGTGTTCATTGGCGAGGCGTTGCGTGATGCCTTTGACCCTCGTTCTTGAAGCGGACTGTTGATATGAGTGACAACCTGATCGAAATCCGTGACCTCAACGTAGCCTTCAGTGGCCAGACCGTGGTGTGCAACCTGTGCCTGGACATCCGCCCCGGCGAATGCCTGGCGTTGGTCGGTGAGTCGGGCTCCGGTAAATCAGTGACCGCCCACTCGATCCTGCAACTGCTGCCCGAAAATGGCACGCAAACCACCGGCAGCATTTGCTATCGCGGCCAGGAATTGATTGGCGCCGACACCAAGGCCTTGCGCGAGCTGCGCGGCAACCGGATCGCGATGATCTTCCAGGAGCCGATGACCTCCCTCAACCCGCTGCACAGTATCGAAAAGCAGATCGGCGAAACCCTGCTGTTGCACAGAGGGCTGGGGGGCAAAGCGGCGCAAGCGCGGATTCTCGAGTTACTGCAACTGGTGGGCATCCAGAAGCCCGAAGAGCGGCTCAAGGCCTATCCCCATCAACTGTCCGGCGGCCAACGGCAACGGGTAATGATCGCCATGGCCCTGGCCTGCGAGCCGGAGCTGCTGATCGCCGACGAGCCGACCACCGCGCTGGATGTGACGGTGCAGCGCAAGATCCTGCTGCTGCTCAAATCCCTGCAACAGCGGCTCGGCATGTCACTGCTGCTGATCAGCCACGACCTCAATCTGGTGCGCAGCATCGCCCAGCGGGTGTGCGTGATGCGCGCCGGGGAAATCGTCGAGCAGGCGCCCTGCGAGACACTGTTCACCGAGCCGAAACATCCTTACAGCTGTGTGCTGTTGAATGCCGAGCCAGAAGGTGAAGCCCTGCCACGGGACGAACGTGAAAAAGTCCTGGAAGTGGATAATCTACAGGTGCAGTTCGCCATCGGTGGCGGACTGTTTCAGCGTAAAACTTACCTGCGCGCGGTGGACGGCATCAGCCTGAACGTTCAACGCGGCAAGACCCTGGGCATTGTCGGTGAATCCGGTTCGGGCAAATCCACCCTCGGTCAGGCGATCCTGCGCTTGCTCGACTCGGAAGGCAGCATTCGCTTTCAGGGTGAGGCCCTCGATGGCCTGACGCAAAAGCAACTTCGGCCATGGCGCAAGAAGATGCAGGTGGTGTTCCAGGACCCTTACGGCAGCCTCAGCCCGCGGATGTCCGTGGCGCAGATCATCAGTGAAGGCCTTGAGGTTCACAGCCAGTCCACCCCTGACGAATGCGAGGCCCAGGTGATCCGGGTGCTGGAAGAAGTCGGCCTCGACCCGCAAAGCCGTCATCGCTACCCGCACGAATTCTCCGGCGGCCAACGCCAGCGCATCGCCATTGCCCGCGCGCTGGTGCTGAAACCGGCGCTGATCCTGCTCGACGAACCGACCTCGGCCCTCGACCGCACGGTGCAAAAACAAGTGGTCGCCCTGCTCCGCCAGCTTCAGGAGAAACATGGCCTGACCTACCTGTTCATCAGTCACGACCTGGCGGTGGTGCGCGCCCTGGCCCACGACATGATCGTGATCAAGGACGGCAAAGTGGTGGAAAGCGGCGCCAGCCACGACGTGTTCGACTCGCCGCAGCATCCCTACACCAAAGAACTGTTGGCGGCGGCGCATCCGGGGTGGGCTTACTGAACGCCCTGCTCTTGAGGGTCAAAAACAAATACCTGACCGGGTGCCGCGTTCAATGTCACTCGCATGATCGGTATGTATCGTCCGGACACCTGAAAATAGTCCTTTTGGTCATATTGCGCGCCAGCCAATCCATTTCCACCGCCAAGCGCTTGAGTGGTGTAGATGAACGCTTCGATGGGCAGTTGTGATGGATTGTCCTGAGGCCAGGCAGCGACCATAAACTCGTTCCAGCCGTAATAATCACTGCGATTCAAACGCACGTCGATGCTGAGCTGGAACTGCTGTGGATCAAGGTTGAATGCACATGAGGAGTTCGGACGGGCAGCATACCGCGCAGTCCATGCCTGGACACTGGTAACCCCCAATTCACCGCACATTCCGCCGCGGACTCTACAAGCGTCCGCTGAACCACTGGTACCGCCATCAAATGGATAAGCACATCGCAAGCTCATGGGGTTGCCTACCGGTGCAGCCTGTTCACGGATGACGAATCCCTGGACCTTGTAAAGCCTGATGACACCGGCGTCGGCTCGCAGATAACTGAAAGAGGCACCGTTGCCGCGCACCGATCCAGGACTGGGATTCCACGAATGAAACGCCGTCGATTGGTCAGTCGTGCGGATCAGTACCCCATTGCAATAAAACGCTGCCCGACCATCCCGGCAGGTCGGTGACGTATCGGCATACCGTGCATTCAATCGGGCGGCTACTTGATAACCCACATACAATTGATCAGCCTGATTGAAACCAAAGAGGCTCTGTTGTGCATCATCGCGCTGCATCCGCAGGATCGGCAGCCACTCACCGGTTGCCCGAAAATACGCCAGTTGATCCCTCTGTGCTCCACGCAGCGCACCTGCGGTGCCCAAGTCATAGAACAGCGCCTGCAATGGAGCTCGGGCCGGGGCCCCATCATCCCAATTCTTGACCGAGGCCTCGGAATTCGACGCTGCCGGCAATACATCAAGCTGCTTGCCCAGGCCGATCGCTGTGAACACATCGGTAAACACGAAACCGTTAGGTCGATTTGCAAGTACCGGGGCACGATCAACCCGCCAATAGTCAAACCGTTCAACGCCGGAGGAAACCGCTTCCGCGCTGAGTTTCCAGAATCCCACTGTCGGCGCATTCTGCGAGCGACGTGCCAACACGCCACTGCAATAATGAATCGCAGTGGCACCGACACATTCACTGACGGACAGCCGATAACGGGCATTGAGCAACTGCGCAACTTCAGGTCCTGTGACCGCCCAGACACCGTGGGTAAAGAACAGACTCAGAAAAAGCCCGACAAACCACCTCATGTATCCTTTCCCTCGTTCCATAACGAACCCTCCTCCTGAAAGTACATTCCGATTGCGACGGCTGCTCACTACGTGCTCTGGTCCGATGGCTCGTAGAAAAATACATTCGCGCCGGGTGAGTTGAGCGCGACCCGAACGATCGGCACCGTCCGGGTGGCGGCAGCCGATTCCTTGAAGATCAACCCCTGGTTGCCGGCGATCTGTAGCATTCCCACAGTGGCTCTTGCCCAAGAGAACGAAACACCATTACGCCCCACCGAGTTGGGGCTGGGGTTCCATGCATGAAACTGGGTCGAAGCGGCAGTGCCACGTATCAATACACCGTTGCAATGGAAGGCCGCACTGCCGTCGCGACAGGTGATGGCGGTATCGCGAAACCGTGCATTGAGGCGGGACGCCACCTGGTATCCGAAATACAACTGATCTTGTTGATTGAAACCAAATATCCGTTGCCCGGTATCACCCAGATCAAGACGCAGAGCGGGCTGCCACGTCCCCGTCGCCCGAAAGTAATCATGTTGCGGGCCAGTGACAGCCTGGGCAATTCCACCAAATTGCAGGTAAAGCAATAGCGTGCTGTGAATCAGCAAACGATAGACGTTCATGTAATCTCCCCCTGGCGCTACGCCATGAGCTTTTCTCAGCGAATGGAAATACCCAATACCTGATGCAACTCACTCAGGTCGGCCGAGGTGAAGTGGGGATCCAGCGGATCGTTTTCGCGTTTATCCAGATCGACGATCCAGGCGGTGTTGGCACCGTTGAGTTCACCGGTCCAGAACGGATAAGGCAACAGTTCGAAGTAATCGGTCAGCGAGCCTGCATTGGCACTGTAGATACTCATCAGTTGTCGCAGCTGGGCCAGTGTGGCCGGTTCCAACCCGGCTGCCGTGCAGGCGTTGCGCATGCCGGACCAATTGGCGGTAGCCGTCAGGAAGTGCAGTTGACCTATTCCGGTAACAGTCAGGTTGTAGCTCTTGGCTTGGCCGACACTATCGGTCGCGCGGAGGGTGCAGATGCCGTTACCCGTGGCAGTCACCTCCCCTTGTCGTTCAACGCTGGCAACCGTGGTATCGCTGCTGGTGTATTCATATGGTGCGACACCCCATGTGGCCTCTCGGGTGAAACGGGAGAACGCAGGCGAGGTGAGTGGCGGTTTACCGGTCACTACCACATAGTTGTAAGTCTGTAGATCCAGCGTGTGCTCACCTTCGAAACCGGTCTTGATCTCAAGCTGCAACTCCCGGGATGTGTGCAGTCGCTGGTTGCCAAACCAGACTTCATAACTCACCCCAATCACGCTCCCCAAGTGCTTGGCGAATTCATCAGAGAGAACACTGAACCACGGAGGTGTCTCACCCTGGTTCGCCCTGATTTTGATCTTGTCGATCAGCACCCTAGAGGCGCCGTCCGGGGTGAAGTAAAGATGCACCTCATCATTGAATTTCATCCCGATGTACGAGGCCAGACGGACAGCCGTTCTCTCTGGCAGCGACTGCGGATCCAGCGTTCCCTCGGGACTGGAACCGTCAACAGTCGGGGCAATCAGGGTTGTCATGACACCATTGATTTCTTCAAGCATTTTCGGATACCTCAAAGTCGGTCAGGCACCCGGCGCCCTCACGAGGCGACGAGTGACAAAGGAGTTGATTGGGGGGTTCTATTGAGACTCGGTGATCCCATCGGCCTGGGTACTGGCCATTTCCATACCCGTGGCTGTGCTGTCGATGTAGGAAACAAAGCCATTGAGACCGGTGGCGCCCCCGATGGCCGTTGCATGTCCCCAGGTGACTACACGGTTGTCGGAAGTCAGCGCAATGAACCCGTGCGAGTTGGTGTAAATGGCCACAACGTTCACCAATTGCGCGGCCACCGGTGCGGTATTGCCGCCCAATGTTGCGTTGCCCCACGCAAAGACACGACCATCGGCACACAGCACTGCAAAGGCATGGGCCGACCCTACAACCTGAATCGCATTGGTCAGGCTGGCAATTTGGGCGGGGACAACCCCGGCCGGGGCGGCTCCCCACGCGGCGACGCGATTGTTTTCTGTGATACCGGCAAATGCCTGCCAGGTAGAAGCGACATCCACGAATCGCAACGCTGCGATACCCGGATAGCTGGTGAGATTGCCGCCATAAGCGTTATCTCCCCAGGCGACGACATTTTTTCCGCTGGTTAGCGCAACAAAAGCACGGGCGTTAGCGCAGCACAGTCGCTGGATGTCCGTACGATTGGCGATTGCCGCCGGAATACTGCCGCCATAAGCTGCGCCACCGAAGGCAAACAGACGCTTTGTCTGGGTAATGCCGGCAAACGCCTGGTAGGAACAGATGAGCTTTTCCACGTTATTGATGCCAGGGACCGGGTTAGCCACACCGCCCGCAGCAGCAGCGCCCCAGGCAGTGATACTGCCGTCCATCCGTTCTGCCGCGAACGCCAGGCCACCATTGAAAATACGCTTGATATTGCTCAGCCCCCCCGCTGGCAGCGTCCCACCGTTTGCGGCTCTGCCCCAGCATCGTACGTCACCGGTAGTGGTCAGCCCGGCAAAGGCGTAACTGTTGCTGGCGATCGTTTTGAACCCGTCAGGATTGATGGCACCCATATTGCCGCCACTGCCTGCTTCCCCCCACGGCAACGCGGCGCCTTCCCGGGTCAATGCGACGAAAGCACCACCGGAGCAAAAAACTGCGCGCAGATTCTCCTGAATCAAATACACCGGTGGAATGTTGCCGCCATATGAGGCGTTACCGAATCCGACAAGATCACGACCACCAACGGCCCCACTACCCGACCTCCGGGAATCGCGCAGCACGGCGACCGCTGCAGCGCCGCTGATGTTGGCGTCCACACCATTGCCACAGATGTTGACGGGATTGAGCGTCACCTGATCAGTCGAAGAGCGCACCTGCAACGCCCGTTCGGAGTCCGTATCGATGAATCGAGTGCCTGCTATCCACGCGGTATCGCCGACATAGCGCCACTCTGCCAACATCGGCTGAAGCGTCTGTGCATTGAACGCCCACATCAGGCAAGGCAAACTTGAAGATCGATAGGTGTTGGAGTTATGGCGGGCTCCCATGACTTTCAAAGTTCCCGATCCGATCACCCGACGTACATCGAAGTTTTTGAACTCCGATGCTTCAATGGGGCCGCCGACTTTACGTTTGATGGTGTATCCCAACGTAAAACTGCCGCCGTTATTCTGCTCGATGAATGTCCGGGAAATCTTTCGGGTCAGTTCCTGACCTTCGTCACTCTTGAGTACGGTGTAAACAATCGGAGAACCACCACTGGGTATGAGCGTGACCACATCCCCTTCTTTAAGCTGTGCGGT
This sequence comes from Pseudomonas sp. B21-015, assembly GCF_024749285.1. NCBI lineage: Bacteria > Pseudomonadati > Pseudomonadota > Gammaproteobacteria > Pseudomonadales > Pseudomonadaceae > Pseudomonas > Pseudomonas sp. B21-015. Next base: position 2,761,803 of record NZ_CP087196.1, on the reverse strand, counting down.
CACGCCAATTAACGCGCTTGCGCCATCAGCAAGAACATCATCAGGATTGATCTGATCCTGATTGGGCCCTTTCGCCTCGCTGATTGCCGGCAGAGGTAGAGCCGCCTCCTGTATGTTCAGGAGCAGCACTTCTGATTCCTGTACGCCCCCTGCTTCGCGCTCGACCTCATACCAAACCTGCACACCAACATTTTGATTTGCCTGCACATGCTTGTAGGGCACCTGATGCACGAAAGGTTTCCCGTCATCATTGAATGAAATGGGCTGTTCGTAGTAATAGTCCGTGTTCGCATCGTTGCCGGCAGCACCATCCCACCAAAGCTTTATAAAGTCGCCAAACTTCAAGTCTGCATCATTGATCCGGATAGAGGCTCCATTGACAATGGTATCGCTCGGTTTGACCACACCGTTCGCATCGGCCTCCAATACCTTCGGTTTGGGTAGAAGCGGCAGCTCGGCGTTGCCGATGCTCACGGTGGTAGTGGCACCAAAACGTTCCGTGCCCGAGCCGTTTGTGGGTTCAGCCGAGTAACCAATCGCCAACCTGTAGCCTTTGTGTTCGTTGAGGAAATCCTGAGCCAGGTAAAACGATACCGGGATGTCAATATCGCGGTCGTCGATATCAACCGAGTCTTCATAGCGTTGCGAGTCCACCGGGTTATCCGACTGATACCACAGATAGACGGTATGGCCCTTCATATCCTTGAACGGCAGGACCTGAACCTCAGCATCCGCGAAGGGAGGCAGCTGTTCGGGATCCAGCACCCCATCCACAGCATCCACCACGAAAACGGCCTCCAGATCGGGCTTGGGTTCGCCCACCCGCACGCTGTGACGCAATGATTCGACGGCCAGTGGATCGTCCTGACTGGAACCCACCTTGTAATACACGTCCAGCGGCCCGCCATCGATCTTGCCAATAAAACTCGCCTGCATTGGAAAGGTCATGTCGCGTGTGGCCTGAGAACTGCTGATGCGCCGCCCGCTGTCATACAGATGCACAACTCCGCCAGGGGCCGTACCAATGGCATAGAAGTGCAACCAGACCTGAGGTGCAATCGCCGCATGAGGGGAGACAATCCCGGTGGCCGCTTTAGTGGGGTCCACCACGACACCATTGATCGGCAGGATCTTTGGCGCTGGCAGATTCACTGCCGTCCCTTTGATCCATACAGTGGTTCGACTGGAGCGTCGAGTCTTGCCGCTGCTTCTCTTGGTCAGTTCATAGCGAAAGTAAATGTGTTCCCGAGCCAGTTGCTGAACCGTGGCACTGGGCAGGAAAAATCTCACCGTACTATCAATTTGCGTAACGGTTTTGGTCTCGGTGAACACCACAGACTCAACGCCGTCCTTGATCTGCGAGACCGACAGCTTGACGGTGTCCTGCAGTTCGAAGGTCACCGGCCGGGTGACAACGTCGACCTGGATGTCCTTGTTACCCAACGCTGCAAGATCATAAAACAACTCACCGGTGTCCGGGTCGACCTGCACTGCTTCCAGGATGACCGGACGCAATAGATCACCAATCACCTCGACATACACGGTAGTGCGCAGCGACCAGTCGCTGGCACGGTTATGCACCTCGTCAAGCGGACGCCAGATGAAAATCTGGTCACCGTTGCCGGCCTTCTGAATGACGTCCAACGGTACCTTTTCCTGGATTTCCTGACCGACCTGATCAAGCCCCACCGTGATGTGAAACTCGTACCCGCCCCAACTGCAGGTAATGACGTCGAATTGCCGCATGTTCGGATAAGGTCGAATAGCGAACCTCACCCCTTCTGCGGACTCCGCCAGTTCCTTGGTCACTCCGCCAGCCGGAACATTGAGTAACACAGGCGCCAGAAGCCGGTAGTGACCGGGGCGATCCGGCTGTGGATCCGTACCGCCGGGTAGCAGCGTTCTGATGAATACCTCCAGCGGTGGAGATGTTCCGTAGTTTTGGCTATTGCGAGTGATGACGTACCAGAAGGTCTGAAAACCCGCTACGAGCAAATGCCCTGGTAAGAACACGTGGGAGATTTCATTTTCCTGACCGGCCATCAGGTAGAACGACAACAAGGGCGTTGGATCGAGGCTGGAGAATATCTGGATGTTGTCACCCGGTTTGGAATCGGTGTAAGGGTCCACGTTCACCAACAAGCCATTGGCATTGGAGGTGATCATGCTGCGGTTGACGCCAAACCGGTTTGGGTTGGGTGTACCGTCGGCATCGTGGATTTCCGGAATCTGGCCCGGAATGTAAATCGGCGCCAGCGCCAGAACTCCCGAGCTTTGTTCTGAAAGTAATTCCGGCAACAACTCTTCAGTGGTCATCTGCAGTCTCCTGTCTTTAAATGAGGCGCACAAGCGAGGAACAAACATCGCCGTTGGATGAACTCATTCGACACCTGGTTCAGTGCAGGCACAACTGTCAGAAATAACAGGTCAGCGATTGCTTACGACGAACGGTCACACCCTATTGCGGCCTTCGCGAGCAGGCTCGCTCCCACAGTCGATCTATGTCGTTCACAAATCCCTTGTGGGAGCGAGCCTGCTCGCGATGAGGCCCGCACAGACACCACACTTTCTGGATAGGACACCCATGAACACCACCGAAAGCCTCAAGGACTACCAGCGCGTTCGCACCCTGGCGATCCGTTCGCTGTTCGAAATCATCGAGCAATCGAGCGAAGGCACGGTGATTGTCGACCGTGACGCGAACATCGTCTGGATGAACGAGCGTTATGCCCGGCGGTTCGGTCTGGAGTCGGCCTCAGGTGCCATCGGCAGGGCCTGTGAAAGCGTGATCCCCGGCAGCCTGTTGCGTGAGGTGGTGCGCACCGGACGACCGATCCTGCTGGACATGCAGGACACCCCCAAGGAACCGCTGGTGGTGATGCGCCTGCCGATTCACGACGACGCAGGCGCGGTGATCGGCGCCATCGGTTTTGCCCTGTTCGACGAATTGCGCAGCCTTTCGCCAATGCTTAAGCGCTACCTGAGCATGCAGGAAGAACTGGCATCGACCCGTTCGTTGCTGCGTGCACGACAAACCAAGTACAACTTCGCCCATTTCATTGGCACCAGTGCCGCCAGCCTGGAAGTCAAACGCCGCGCCCGGCGCAGTGCCAGTGCCGAGTCACCGGTGTTGTTGCTCGGCGAAACCGGTACCGGCAAGGAGCTGCTGGCCCAGGCGATCCACGGTGCATCGCCTCGAGCCCACAAAGCCTTCGTCAGCATCAACAGCGCGGCGATTCCCGAATCGCTGCTGGAAGCCGAGTTCTTCGGCACAGCACCCGGCGCGTTCACCGGGGCCGATCGCAAGGGTCGCACCGGCAAGTTGCAAATCGCCCAGGGTGGCACACTGTTTCTCGACGAAATCGGCGACATGCCGCTGCCACTGCAAAGCAAGCTGCTGCGTGTACTGCAGGAAAAGGAGTTCGAGCCGGTGGGCTCCAACGAAGTGATTCAGAGCGATGTACGGGTGATCGCAGCCACCTCCACCGATCTGGAAGCAGCGATCAAACGCGGCGAGTTTCGCGCCGATTTGTATTACCGCCTCAACGTGCTGCCGATCCAGGTCCCGCCCCTGCGTGATCGCCTCGACGACCTGCCGGCCCTCAGTGAAGCCATTCTCGAGGAACTGCGCAGTCAGCATGAACTGAACCGCGAAGCCCTGGATTTGTTGGGGCAACACGCCTGGCCGGGGAACATTCGGGAACTGCGCAACGTGCTGGAACGCGCGGCGTTGCTCAGTGATGATTTGATGCTGAACGCGACGGATATCCGTGCGGCGATTGGTAGCTTTACGCCGGTAGAGCGTGCAGCGCCTCTGCCCCTTGAGCCGATTGCCCATGAAACCTTCAGTGAGGCTCGCGAGCGGTTTGATCGGCAGTTGATTGAATCCACCCTCGTGCAATGCGGCGGGAAGGTGATCGAAGCGGCGGCGCGGTTGGGGTTGGGGCGATCGACCTTGTACAAGAAAATGGTGGCGTTGGGGATTGCCGAGTCTCAATGAAGAGACATTAATCTCAATTATTAGACATAGCCTCGTGAGCGCTGCGCGCTCTTCGCGAGCAAGCCCGCTCCCACATTCGACCGCATTCCATTGAGCGACTCGGTCAAACTGCAGGAGCGGGCTTGCTCGCGAAAGGGGCAGACCAGTCAATAGAAGTCTCAAAATAGAGATAATTAATTCAAATCCCACCCTGAAAATAGATAATCTCCTTATATTTCAACGCGTTAACAGACTGGCACGAAACTCGCTAAAGCCCTCTCCCACAAAGCTTCACCCTACAAAAATAACAATCGAAGGAGACACACCATGAGTGTGATCATTGCCTTGGCAGCCCTCACGCTGCTGATGGTGGCTGCTTACCGTGGCTACAGCGTTATCCTCTTTGCCCCGATCGCCGCCCTCGGCGCCGTCCTGCTTACCGACCCTTCCGCCGTTGCCCCTGTCTTCACCGGGGTGTTCATGGAAAAAATGGTCGGCTTCGTCAAACTGTATTTCCCGGTATTCCTGCTCGGTGCCGTGTTCGGCAAACTGATCGAGCTGTCGGGTTTCTCCCGCTCCATCGTCGCGGCGGCGATTCGCTTGCTCGGCACTCGCCAGGCGATGCTGGTGATCGTATTGGTCTGTGCCCTGCTCACTTACGGCGGCGTATCGCTGTTTGTGGTGGTGTTTGCGGTCTACCCGTTTGCCGCCGAGATGTTCCGTCAGAGCAATATCCCCAAGCGCCTGATCCCGGCGACCATCGCCCTCGGCGCATTCTCGTTCACCATGGATGCCCTGCCCGGCACGCCGCAGATCCAGAACATCATCCCCAGCACCTTCTTCAACACCACCGCCTGGGCGGCGCCGTGGCTGGGGGTGATCGGCACGATTTTCGTGTTCTGCGCCGGCATGCTGTTTCTTCAACGCCAGCGCAACAAGGCCCAGCACAGCGGTGAAGGTTATGGTTCAGAGCTGCGCAACGAGCCGGAAACCGCGCCGGACATCCAACTGCCCAACCCGTGGATCGCGCTGTCGCCACTGTTGATGGTGGGCCTGATGAACCTGCTGTTCACCCGCTGGATTCCAGTGTGGTATGGCAAGACTCACAGCCTCTCACTGCCGGGCATGGCCGCTCCCGTGACCACCGATATCGCCAAGCTGACGGCGATCTGGGCGGTCCAGGCGGCCTTGCTGGTGGGCATCATCATGGTGCTGGTGTTCGGCTTTCAGGCGATTCGCGGCAAGTTGGCCGAAGGCAGTAAAAGTGCGGTCAGCGGCGCGTTGCTGGCGGCGATGAACACCGCGTCGGAATACGGTTTCGGTGCGGTGATCGCCTCGTTGCCCGGCTTTCTGGTGCTGTCCGGCTGGCTCAAGAGCATTCCCAACCCGCTGGTCAACGAAGCGATTACCGTGACTCTGCTGGCCGGTATCACCGGTTCGGCGTCGGGCGGCATGAGCATCGCCCTGGCGGCGATGTCCGAGAGCTTCATCAGTGCCGCCCACGCTGCCAATATTCCGCTGGAAGTGCTGCACCGGGTTGCCGCGATGGCCAGTGGCGGCATGGACACCCTGCCGCACAACGGCGCGGTGATTACCTTGCTGGCCGTCACCGGCTTGACCCACCGCGAGGCCTACAAAGACATTTTCTGTATTACGCTGATCAAGACACTCGCTGTTTTTGTGGTGATCGGTACTTTCTACGCCACTGGCATTGTGTGAGGTATTCATGACGACTCTTTCGGGCAAGACCGCACTGGTCACCGGTTCCACCAGCGGCATTGGCCTGGGGATCGCCCTGAGCCTGGCCAAGGCCGGCGCCAACTTGATTCTCAACGGTTTCGGCGATGCCTCCAGGGTGATTGCCGAAGTGGAGCAATTCGGCGGCAAGGTCGGCCATCATCCAGCCGACGTCAGCGACGCGGCGCAGATCGCCGACATGATCGAGTACGCCGAGCGTGAGTTCGGCGGCGTGGATATCCTGGTCAACAACGCGGGCATCCAGCACGTGGCGTCGGTGGAAGATTTTCCGGTGGAGCGCTGGGACTCGATCATTGCGATCAACCTGTCGTCGGTGTTTCACAGCACCCGTTTGAGCTTGCCGGGCATGCGCACCAAGGGCTGGGGACGGATCATCAACATCGCTTCGGTGCATGGCCAGGTCGGTTCGGTGGGTAAGGCGGCGTACGTCGCGGCCAAGCATGGTGTGATCGGCCTGACCAAGGTGGTCGGTCTGGAAACCGCTACGACGAACGTCACTTGCAACGCCATCTGCCCGGGTTGGGTGCTGACGCCGCTGGTGCAGAAGCAGATCGATGATCGCGCCGCGACCGGGATCGAGCCGCAGCAGGCGCAACATGATTTGCTGGCCGAGAAGCAGCCGTCGCTGGAGTTCGTGACCCCGCCGCAGCTGGGTGAGTTGGTGCTGTTTTTATGCAGCGAAGCCGGTAGCCAAGTGCGGGGCGCTGCGTGGAATATTGATGGTGGGTGGTTGGCGCAGTAACCAGTCGCCAGCCTGCATGATCATTCCCACGCTCTGCGTGGGAATGCAGCCCGGGACGCTCCGCGTCCCAAAGCGGACGCGGAGCGTCCATTGAGGCATTCCCACGCAGAGCGTGGGAACGAGAGAGGCCAAGCCATGTCCGACATTCTCTGGCAACCCGGCACCGAGCGCATCGGCAAGACCCGCATGGAGGCCTTCCGGCGCTTCGTCAATCAGCGCCATACCCTTGAGATCGCCGGCTACCCTGCCTTGCACCAATGGAGCATCGATCAGAGGGCAGCTTTCTGGCAGGCGATCGTCGATTTCTTCGACATCCGTTTTCACGATCAGCCAGACGCGGTGCTGATAGAGGGCGCACAAATGCCCGGCGCCCAGTGGTTCCCCGGCGCCACGCTGAATTTCGCCGAGCACTTGCTGCGCCGTCGCGACGATGCCGTGGCAGTGGTGGCCATCGGCGAAAACGGCCAACGGGAACAACTGACCTGGGCCGAACTCGCGAGCCATGTCGCCGGTTTTCAAAACGGCCTGAAAGCCGCCGGTGTCGGCCTTGGCGACCGCGTGGCCGCGTGCATGCCGAACACCTGGCAAACCCTGGTGGCGATGCTTGGCACCACCAGTCTGGGCGCGATCTGGTCCTGTTCTTCACCCGACTTCGGTACCCACGGGGTGATCGACCGCTTCGGCCAGATCGAGCCGAAAGTGCTGATCACCTGCGCCGGGTACCGCTACACCGGCAAAGAGATCGACCAGACCACCAAGGTCAATGAAATCCTGGGACAACTGCCGTCCTTGCAGCAGTTGATCGTCGTGCCTTACGCACGACCCGAGGCGCGCATCGAGGACTTCCATAGCCAGGCCAACGTCACGCTGTGGGACGATTTTTACGACCCGGGCGGCGAGCCGCAATTCGTGTCCGTGCCCTTTGCCCATCCGCTGTACATCCTCTATTCCAGCGGCACCACCGGCGTGCCGAAATGCATTGTTCACAGTACCGGCGGCGTGCTGCTGCAACATGTCAAAGAACATGGTCTGCACACCGATCTCGGCGCCGGCGACCGTTTGTTCTACTACACCACCTGCGGCTGGATGATGTGGAACTGGCTGGTTTCGGCCCTCGCTGTCGGCAGCGCTGTGGTGCTGTACGACGGCTCGCCATTTCATCCAGGTCCGGAGCGCTTGATTGACCTGATCGACGACGAACGCATCAACGTCTTCGGCACCAGCCCCAAGTTCCTCACCGCACTGGAAAGCAACGGCGTGAAGCCGTGCGAAAGTCATGACCTGAGCAGCCTGAAAACCGTGCTGTCCACCGGTTCCGCGCTGTCGCCGCAAAGCTTCGATTACGTCTATCGCGCGTTCAAGTCCGACCTGTGCCTGTCTTCGATGTCCGGCGGCACCGACATCGTTTCGTGCTTTGTGATCGGCAATCCGGTGCTGCCGGTACGCCGTGGCGAGATGCAGTGCAAGAGCCTGGGCATGGCGGTCGAAGTGTGGAACGACGCCGGGCAACCTGTGATCGGCGAAAAAGGTGAGCTGGTGTGCACCCGACATTTTCCGGCGATGCCCATCGGCTTATGGCATGACGCTGACGGGGAGAAGCTACGAAAATCCTATTTCAGCCTGTTCCCCGGCGTCTGGGCCCAGGGCGATTACGCCGAGCAACTGCCTCACGGCGGCATGCTGATCCACGGCCGCTCCGACGCGGTGCTCAACCCCGGCGGCGTACGCATCGGCACGGCGGAAATCTACCGTCAGGTGGAGAAAGTCCCGCAGGTGCTGGACAGCGTGGCCATCGGTCAGCAATGGCAGGATGACGTGCGAGTGGTGCTGTTTGTGAAGTTGCGTGATGGCGTCGAGCTGGACGAAGCCCTGCAACAACAGATTCGCCAGGTCATCCGCGCCAACACCACACCACGGCATGTACCGGCGAAGATTGTCGCGGTGACGGACATTCCGCGGACCATCAGCGGCAAGGTGGTCGAGCTGGCGGTGAGGAATTTGGTGCATGGCCAGAAGGTGAAGAACACCGATGCACTGGCCAATCCCGAAGCGCTGGAGCAGTTTCGCGACCGCCCCGAATTGAACGATTGAAACGTAGACCCCCTGTGGGAGCGGGCTTGCTCGCGAAGACGATTTCACATTCAACATTGATGTTGGCTGATAGACCGCTTTCGCGAGCAAGCCCGCTCCCACATTTGATCGTCGTTGCCGGCATTAGTCCACCAAACCCCATTCACCCGGCGGTGTATGGGGCCCGGGCGTGGCCTCGGCGTGCATTTTCAGGCGCAGGCGCAAGTTGTTCACCGAGTCCGCATGTTTCAGCGCCTCTGCCTCATCGATCGCGCCCTCGGCAAACAGCGCGAACAGTGCCCCGTCAAACGTCTGCATCCCCGCCTCCGAAGACTTCTCCATGATCCCCTTGAGCTCGCCAAACTCGTTGCGCCGGATCAGGTCGCCGATAGTCGGCGTGCCCACCATCACTTCCACCGCTGCCCGGCGTTGCCCATCGCGGGTGCGCACCAAACGCTGGGAAACAAACGCCTTGAGGTTGTTACCCAGGTCGTTGAGCAACTGCCCACGGCGCTCTTCGGGAAAGAAATTGATCACCCGATCCAACGCCTGATTGGCGTTATGCGCATGCAAGGTGGAAATCACCAGATGACCGGTATCGGCAAACGCCAGCGCGTGCTCCATGGTTTCGCGGTCTCGGATCTCGCCGATCAGCACCACGTCCGGTGCCTGGCGCAGGGTATTTTTCAACGCGGCATGAAAACTGCGGGTATCGACGCCAACCTCACGCTGATTGACGATAGACTTCTTGTGCCGATGGATGAACTCGACCGGGTCTTCGATGGTGATGATATGGCCGCTGCTGTGGCGATTGCGGTAATCGATCAGCGCCGCCAGCGAAGTCGACTTACCCGAACCGGTCGAACCGACGAACAGTATCAGCCCCTGTTTGAGCATCACGGTTTCGAGCAGCACTGGCGGCAGCTTGAGGTCTTCAAAACGTGGAATGTCGAGTTTGATGTTGCGCGCCACAATCGACACATCATTGCGCTGCTTGAAGATACTGAGCCGGAAACGCCCGACCCCGGGCAGGGAAAGCGCCAGGTTCATTTCCAGGTCCCGATCGAACTCCAGGCGCTGTTCGGCGTCCATGATGGACGCGGCGATGGCTGCCACTTCTCCCGGCTTGAACGGTTGCTCGGCCAGGGGTTTGAGCACACCGTCAAATTTCGCGCTGGGTGGCGCGCCCGTGGACAGGTAAAGATCGGAGCCATTGCGGCTGGCCAGAATTTGCAACAGTGCATCGATTTCCATGGCAAAAAACACCCGCGAAGCATTCAATTGAAAAAATGACCCAAAACGGGTCATCCAGCGTCTACCGCCCTGCAAGGATAGTAGACGCCGCCACACTGACTCACGCGCAGGACATGTTGATGAACGCACCACCAACCGCCAGCGATGCCCAGGCCCTGATTGCCCGACTGGACTGGACAAGCAACCCGCTGGGCGCCGCCGATCACTGGCCGCAGAGCCTGCGCACCGCCGTGGATATCGTTATTCATTCACCGATGCCGATGCTGTTACTGTGGGGCCCGCAGCTCACCCAGATCTACAACGACGGCTTCGCCTTCCTCGCCGGCAGCAAACACCCTCACGCTTTCGGACAGCCGACACACCTGATCTGGCCTGAACTCAAAGACTTTACCGACCCGATTTACAGCGCCGTCCTACAGGGCCAGGTGCGAACCTACAGCGAACAGCGCTTTACCTTGCAGCGCGACGGGCGAGATTCCGACTTCTGGCTGGATTTGACCTACAGTCCCATTCGCAATGAAAACGCTGAGGTCGCCGGGATTCTGGTCACGGCCATCGAAACCAACGAACGCCGCCGCATCGCTCTGGAACTTGAGCAACGCTCCGCCGCCAGCCTCAAGGCCCAGCAGGAAACCGAGCAGCGCCTACAACTGGCGCTGGCCGCCACCGATGCCGTCGGCACTTGGGACTGGGACATCGGCGAAGACCGTTTCATCGCCGACGCCCATTTCGCCCAATTGCATGGCATCGACGCAGGCCTGGCCAGCCAGTTGCCCATCAGCGATTACCTCCACGGCGTACACCCGCAAGACCGCGCGATGATTGCCCGCAGCATCAAGCACTGCATCACCCATGGCAGCGAATACGCCGAGGAATATCGCTTGCTGCAAGCCGACGGCCAGTTGCGCTGGGTGTTTGCCCGAGGCCGTTGCTACAAGGACCACCATGGCCGGCCGATCCGTTTCCTCGGCGCGGCGCTGGACCTGACCGAACGCAAACACATCGAACAGGCCTTGCGCCAGAGCCAGACCGAGCTGCAACTGATCATCAACGCCATGCCGATCCTGATCAGTTATGTGGACAGCGAGGAGCGCTTTCGCCTCAATAATGCCGCCTACCTGGAATGGTACGGCCTGACGCCCCAGGAGCTTTACGGCCGCACCGTCCGTGAAGTGCTGGGCGACGAAGCCTATGCCCTGCGCGCCGAATACATTGCCGAGGCGTTGAAAGGCAAGGCCTGCAGTTTCAGCATCAGCGCCGCGCACCGCGATGGCAGCACCCGCCAGGCCTTGATGAACTACCTGCCACGCCATGGCGCGGACGGCGCGGTGAATGGTTTCTACATCTTCGTGATCGACGAGACCGAGCGCAAACAGACTGAAGAAGCCCTGCGCAACCTCAACGAAACCCTTGAAGAACGTGTGAGCGCCCGCACCCGGCAACTGGCCGAAGCCAACCAGCGGCTGCAGAACGAGATGTTCGAGCGCGAGCGTGCCGAAGATGCCTTGCGGCATGCGCAGAAAATGGAAGCGGTCGGACAGCTCACCGGCGGCATCGCCCATGACTTCAACAACATGCTCACCGGGATCATCGGCAGTCTCGATTTGATGCAACGCTACATCGCCGACGGGCGTGCCGCCGAGGTCGGTCGCTTCACCGAGGCCGCGGTGTCCTCGGCCCACCGCGCCGCCGCCTTGACCCATCGCCTGCTGGCGTTCTCCCGGCGTCAGTCGCTGGATCGCAAGCCGCTGAATGCCAATCATCTGGTGCATTCTCTGGAAGACTTGCTCAGCCGGACCAAGGGCGATCACATCGAACTCAGACTGAAGCTGGCCGATGAGGTCTGGCCGGTCAGCACTGACGTCAGTCAACTGGAAAACGCCTTGCTCAACCTCGTCATCAATGCCCGGGATGCGATGCCCGATGGCGGCGAGTTGTTGATCGAAACCGCCAACGTTCACCTCGACGGCAGCGACATCACTCCCCTGGAACCGGTCAGGGCCGGGGATTACCTGATGATTGCCGTCAGCGACAATGGCGCCGGCATGACCCCGTCGGTATTGGCCAAGGCCTTCGACCCGTTCTTCACCACCAAACCTATCGGCCAGGGCACCGGCCTTGGACTGTCGATGATCTATGGTTTCGCCCAGCAGTCGGGCGGGCACGTCAGCCTGCACAGCCTGCCGGGCCAGGGCACCTGCGTTCGCCTGTATTTGCCACGGTTGCACGTCGCGGTGCCGGAACCCACGTTGGTGCCGGTCACCGGCGAAACACCGGCAGCGGTTGCCGGTGAAACCGTGGTGTTGGTGGAAGACGATCCGGCGGTGCGCATGCTGGTGCTCGACCTGCTCAATGAACTGGGTTATCACGCCCATGAAGCCGAAGACGCGAAGAGCGCCCTGCCCTTGCTGGAATCCGACCTGCGGGTCGATCTGCTGGTGACCGATGTCGGGCTGCCGGGCATGAACGGTCGGCAACTGGCGGAAATCGCTCGTCAGCACCGCCCGGACCTCAAGGTGCTGTTCATGACCGCTTATGCGGAGAAGGCCACCGAACGCCAGGGTTTTCTGGAGGAAGGCATGGACATGGTGGCCAAACCCTTTTCCATTGACCTGTTGGCCAACAAGATTCGCACGATGATCGGCCAAGCCAGCTGAGTTAAGGCATAATCGCGCGCCCACGCTGGCACCAACATAGCCACCACCGTTGCAAGGTACTGCCAATGAAAGCCCAAGCCCGCCATATTCTGGTGAAGACCTCGGAAGAAGCCGAGCAGCTCAAACAACGCATCGCCAAGGGCGAAGCCTTCGATGTGCTGGCCAAGAAATACTCCACGTGCCCGTCCGGCAAACGCGGCGGGGATCTTGGCGAAGTACGGCCCGGGCAGATGGTCGGGGCGATCGATGCGGTGATCTTCAAAAAACCGCTGCGGGTGGTGCATGGGCCGATCAAGAGCAAGTTCGGGTATCACCTGGTGCAGGTGTTTTACCGAGATTGAGGGGTTGGCTTCAGGGCCTCATCGCGGGCAAGCCCGCTCCCACAGGGTGCGGTGATGTGACTGCAATCGTGGGTAACTCACAAATCCCTGTGGGAGCGGGCTTGCCCGCGATCCGGTTGCGCAGCAAGCGGCCATCCACCGCTTATCTCGGGATCAACGCCCCCGGCACTTGAATCACCCGACTCGCCAACCGATGCCCGGCCTCGGCAGCCTCGACCGGGCTTCCACCCTCAAGCCGACACGCCAGATACGCCGCGCTGAACGAATCCCCCGCCGCCGTGGTGTCCACCACCCGTTCGACCACCTGCGCCGGCACTTCGAACGACTCACCGTCACAGCGAATCAGACACGCCTCGGCACCGCGCTTGAGCACCACTTCGGGCGTGCCCATCTGTTCGTAAGCGGCAAACACTGCCGCGCAATCGGAAAAGTGGAACAGCGCTTGCTCGTCGTCAACCGTCAGCAACGCCAAATCGATATAGGGCAAAACGCTGCGATAAGCCGCCCGCGCGTCCTCGATCGAGGCCCACAGGCGTGGTCGATAATTGTTGTCGAACACGATCCGCGCATCCCGCTGCCGGGCTTCGATCAGGGTTTCCAGAAGTTTTTCCCGCCCCTGCACACCGAGCACCGCCAAGGTGATGCCGCTGAAATACAACACGTCGTAATCCGGTAGCGCCGCCAGGATCGGCGCGGCCGCCGGGGTGGTGAAGCAATCGCGCACTGCCGCTTCATTGCGCCAGTAGAGAAAACGCCGCTCGCCGGCCGCGTCGGTCTGGATGCAATACAGGCCGGGCAAGCGACCGGGCAAACGCTGGACCATGCCCAGGCCAATGTTTTCGCTGGCCCAACTCTGGCACATCGCATCGCTGAAACTGTCATCGCCCAGGGCGGTGACGTAATCCACCGTGCCGCCATCGCCCAGCTCACGGGCCAGATAGACCGCGGTGTTCAGGGTATCGCCGCCGAAGCTTTGTTGCAGCGTGCCATCGGCGCGCTGCTGCAATTCGATCATGCACTCGCCAATCAGGGCGATGCGCGGGGAGTTGGGGCCGAGGGGGCTGATATTGTTCATGGTTGTGGGGGCTCTGGTATTGCGATGTTGTTTGGTAGGCCGTCATCGCGGGCAAGCCCGCTCCCACAGGGATTTGTGAATTGCCACAAATTGCAACCACACCAAAAAACCTGTGAGAGCGGGCTTGCCCGCGATGGCCGCACCTCGGTCCGGAACCTTAAAAACAGGTTTCCATGGTTTCGATGACATTCAGTTGCTCATCCACCAGACACCCAATACGCCACTTGTCGAACGTCAGGCACGGGTGCGAAGTACCGAACGAAATGATATCGCCCACCCGTAACTCAATCCCCGGCGCCACGGTCATGAACGCATGCTGGTCCATCACTGCCGTCACCTTGCAGGCACTCACATCATCGCCGGTTGCCGGCACCACACCAGCCTTGTAACGCAGCAACGGCACCGGCAAACCGGCGTCGTAGGCGACGTCGCGTTTGCCCAGGGCGATCACCGCAAAACCCGGCTCCGGCAACGACTGCACGTGAGCCCAGACTTCCAGCGCCGGGCGCAAACCTTCGTGCAGGTCGCTACGACGGTCGAGCACACAACATTGCGCTTCTTTGTAAATGCCATGGTCGTGGGCCACGTAACTGCCGGGGCGCAACACGCTGAGAAAACGCCCGCCGGCATTCTGCGCTTCGAACGACTCGGCGATCAGGTCGTACCAGGCCGAACCCGACGCCGTGATGATCGGCTTGGCAATGGCGAACGCGCCGCTGTCCTGCAACTGCACCGCCAGACGCACCAGGGAGGCGGCGAATTCGCGGATGCCGCTCACCGCGTGATCGCCATGAATCACCCCTTCGTAGCCCTCGATGCCGGTCAGCGCCAATGCCGGTTGAGCGACGATAGCCTTGGCCAGCGCCAGCACTTCGGCTTCGGTGCGGCAACCGCAACGACCGCCGACTACGCCATACTCGATCATCACGTTCAGGCGCACGCCGCGCGAAGCGAAATACGCGCCGAGGTCCGCGACGTTATCCGGGTGATCGACCATGCAGTAGAAATCGAAGGTCGGATCGGCCAGCAGATCGGCGATCAGCGCCATGTTCGGCGTGCCGACCAACTGGTTTGCCATCAATACCCGGCGCACGCCATGGGCGTAAGCCGCGCGGGTTTGCGTGGCACTGGCCAGGGTGATGCCCCAGGCACCGGCGTCCAGTTGGCGACGAAACAGCGCCGGGGTCATGCTGGTTTTGCCGTGGGGCGCCAGTTCCGCGCCGCTGTTGCTGACGAAGTCCTGCATCCAGCGAATGTTGTGTTCCAGCGCGTCGCGGTGCAGCACCAGCGCCGGCAGGCTGACGTCCCGCACCAGATTGGCGCCGGTTTGGGCGTCGCCCTTCTCCACGGCGGCGGTATTGATGGCAGTAGACATGGTCGATCTCCTCACACACGCGGCCGCAGGCAGCCGCCGTTATTCGTTGATACGCCGGGCGAGACTGTTGGCGCTGTCGATCAACACCCGACGATAGTCGTTGTAATTGTTCTTCGCATCGGCCCGTGGGGCGACGATGCACAGGGTCGCGATGGCCACGCCGTTCGGGTCTTTGACCGGGGCGGCGAAGCAATGGGTAAAGGTGTCGGCGACGCTGTCGAAGGAAAAGAACCCATCGATACCGGCCTGGCGGATTTCCTCGAGAAACCGCTCCAGCGGCAGGCGTTCGCCGTCGGGCAGGATGAAGTCGTCGGGGTCGATCAAATCGACGATTTCCTGATCGCTCAGGTGCGCCAGCAGCAGGCGCCCGGACGCGGTCCAGGGGATTGGCGCGTTCTCGCCGATGTCCGAGGAAATACGGAAATGCCGCTCGCCCTCTTTCATCAACGCCACGGTGTATTTGCGCCCGTTGAGCAGGCACATCTGCGCGGTTTCGCGGGTCTGGCTGACGATTTCCTGCAAGGCATGATCCGCCTCGCGGGCCAGGTCGAAATGACGCAAGTGCGCCTGCCCGAGGAAGTACAGCTGACGACCGAGGTAAACGTGACCGTCCTTGCCCACGGGCTCGAGGATGCGCCGCTCCAATAAGGACGCGACCAGTTCATAGACCGTGGATTTCGGGCTGCCGATGCCGCTGGCGATCTCATTCGGGCGCAGGGGCTGGCCGATTTCCTTGAGGAAATCGAGGATGTCGAACGCCCGATCCAGACCGCGAGCCCGGCGCTTGATGGTGTCTTCGGTCATGTCTTCAGGTTCCCATTCAAAGTGCCGGGAGTTTACCCAGAGTGCGGTGGCGACCGTTAGGCCGCCTTCGAGGGCAAGCCCGCTCCCACAGGGTTCTATGTGCTGCCACAGATTGCAGGCACATCATCAATCCCTGTGGGAGCGTGGCTTGCCCGCGATGGGCGCGCCGCGGTTCAGGCCTTCTTCTTGTAGGCAATGCAATCAATCTCGACCTTGCAATCGACCATCATGTTCGCCTGTACACAGGCCCGGGCCGGGGCGTGTTCACTTTTGAAGTACTCGGAGAACACCTTGTTGAAACTCCAGAAATCCCGCGGGTCCTCCAGCCACACGCCGGTACGGACCACATCTTCGAGCCCATATCCGGCCTCTTCCAGAATCGCAATCAGATTTTTCATGGTCTGGTGAGTCTGCTCGACAATCCCGCCCACGATGATTTCGCCATCCACCGCCGGCACCTGGCCAGACACGTGCAACCAGCCATCAGCTTCGACGGCACGGGCGAAAGGACGGGGCTGGCCGCCACCGGCGGTGCTACCGGTGCCGTAACGAGTAATGCTCATGAGTGTTTCTCCTGATTAAAAAAGTGAATGCTTAAAAGCGGGTACTCTTGAGAAATTCTGCCAGTCGCGGCGACTGCGGGCGTTCGAACAATGCCTTGGGTGGCCCCTGCTCTTCGATCCGCCCCTGATTCATGAACACGATCTTGTCCGACACCTCGAAGGCAAAGCGCATTTCGTGGGTCACCAGCAGCATGGTCATGCCGTCTTCGGCCAGGCCCTTGATCACGCTCAGCACTTCGCCCACCAGCTCCGGATCGAGGGCCGAGGTGACTTCATCGAACAGCATCAGGCTCGGGTTCATCGCAATCGCCCGGGCAATCGCCACGCGCTGTTGCTGGCCACCAGACAACTGACCGGGGTAATGATCGCGACGTTCCAGCAGCCCTACCCGCTCCAGCCATTTTTCCGCCAGCGCCACCGCCTCATCCTTGTGCAGCTTTTTGACCTTGAGCAACCCGAGGGTGACGTTCTGCAACGCAGTGAGGTGCGGGAACAGATTGAATTGCTGGAAGGCCATGCCGGTCATGGCCCGATGGCGGGCGATGACTTTTTCCGGGTGGCGCACGCGCTTGCCGTTGACCTCGTGATAACCGATGGATTCGCCGTCGAGCAGAATCTGCCCGCCCTGGAACTCTTCGAGCATGTTCACGCAACGCAGCAGCGTGGTCTTGCCCGAGCCGCTGGAGCCGATCAGCGTGACCACGTTGCCGCGCTGCATGGTCAGGTCGACGCCCTTGAGCACTTCGAGCTGGCCGTATTGTTTGTGCAGGCCGCGGATGTCCAGCAGCGCTTGATCCTGTGTCGAAACTTGAGCTTGTGTCATGGCAAGGCCACCCGCTTTTCAATGTGCCGGCCGAGTAATTCGATGGCGTAGTTGATGACGAAAAACAGCAATCCGGCGAACAGGTAAAACTCCAGGGTCATGAACGTCCGGGCGATGATCTGCTGGGTGCTGAGCAGCAGCTCGGCGACGCCGATCACCGACAACAAGGTCGACGCCTTGACGATCTCGGTGGACGAGTTGACCCAGGTCGGCAGAATCTGCCGCAGCGCCTGGGGCAACAACACGTAGCCCAGCGCCTGGTAAAACGTCAGGCCGATGGCCTTGCTCGCTTCCATCTGGCCTCTGGACAGCGCCTGCAATGCGCCGCGCACAATCTCCGCAACGTGGGAGCCGCAGAACAGTGTCAGCCCCAGGGTGCCGGCCCCGAATGCGCTGATTTGCCAGCCCAATGTCGGCGCCATGTAGAAGCAGGCCAACACCAATACAAACACTGGCGTGCCGCGAATGATGTCGACGTAAAACCGGAACGGCGCGCGCATCCAGAACGTGCCGTAGGTGAGCACTAAACCTGCAACGATGCCGACCAGCGTGCCCAACAAAATCGCCAGCGCCGAGCACTGCACACTGGTCAGAAAGCCCTGCCACAGGACTTCCCGCGCCACCCATAATTCATGTAGCCAACTGGGGGATTCGTACATGGGGGCCTCCTATCGGCGAATCGCCAGACGCTGCTCGAGGTAACGCAGCATCATGGCAATGAGGTAACAGGCCGCAACATAGAGCGCTGTGGTCACCAGCCAGGTTTCAATCACCCGGTAGCTCTCGACATTGATCTTGCGCGCGTAATAGGTCAGCTCCGGCACGGCAATCGCCGCCGCCAGCGAGGTGTCCTTGAACAGCGAAATGAAGTTGTTCGACAGGGCCGGCAGCACATTGCGCAGCATCACCGGCACGGTGATGTACGCCTTGACCTGCCACTCACCGAGCCCGATGGCCAGGCCGGCTTCACGTAGCCCCTTGGGAATGCTCAACAGACCACCGCGAAACACTTCGGTCAGGTACGCCCCGGCATACAGCGACAGGGTGATGATGAACGACGGAATCTTGTCCAGACGAATCCCCAGGCTCGGCAACGCGAAGTAGATCAACAGGATCAACACCAGAATCGGCGTATTACGGATCACCGTCACATACACCGACGCCAGCACCCGCAATGCGCGGTGCTTCGACAGCAAAGCAAACGCCATCAGCAGGCCGATCACGCAGCCGATGGCGATCGACACCAGCGCCAGTTCAAGCCCCAGACCGAGCCCCGCCAGCAAGGTGTCGAAATCGCGCCAGACGGCGGCAAAATTCAACTGATAGTTCATGGTCAGCAGTACCTTGAGCGGGGCGCGTTATCGGCGCCCCGCTCTCACGGGATCATTTGTATTCGACGGGGAAACCGATGGCTGGGGTCGGCAAATCGACACCGAACCACTGCTTGAACGACGCCGCATAAGTCGGGAACTCAACGCCCGTCATGCCTTCATGCAGGACGGTGTTGACGAAGTTCAGCCAGTCCTGATCGCCGCGTTTGACGGCGCACGCATAGGTTTGTGGGCTCCAGGCATAGGCCGGGCTGCGATAGCGACCAGGGTTCTGCACCATCAGGTATTTCACCGATGACTGATCGGTGGCCGCCGCGTCGGCACGGCCGGAGTTCACCGCCTGGTACATCAAGTCCACGCTGTCGTATTGATCGACCTTGGCCTTGGGCAGCGCCTGATGCACCAGTTCTTCGGCGTACACGTTCTGCAGCACCGCCACGATCACACCGTCACCGGCAGCTTTCAGGTCGTCGATTTCCTTGTATTTGCTGTTGGCCGGCAACAGCAGACCCACGCCTTCGCGGTAGTACGGCAGGGTGAACGCCACTTGCTGTGCGCGGCTGGCAGTCACAGTGATGAACTGGCAACTCATGTCGACCTTGTCGGTCAGCAGATTCGGAATCCGCGCATCGGACGACTGCACCACGAACTCGACCTTGCTCGGGTCGTTGAACAACCCTTTGGCTACCATCCGCGCGATATCAATATCAAACCCCTGCAACTTGCCATCCGCTCCCTGGAAGTGCCACGGCGCATTGGTACTGCCCGTGCCCACGATCAACTTCCCACGGGCCAGCACGCTGTCGAGCTTGCTGTCTGCCGCTTGGGCGACACCCACGGCAGCGGCCGAAGCCGCGAGAAAGAAAACACACGCTTTGAACAAGGAAGGTCGGCGATGCATGGCAAGCACTCCAGGGTCATGTTTATTCCGCTATACCGGAACAAGGTATGTAACAACGGAATAGACAGCAGAAAGTGTGCCACAGGTTGTGGGCGGAATGCCGGGGGGATTGGAATGTGTTTTGAATCAAATGGATGCGCATGAGCGCGAAAAAGGCGTTACGAAATGCACAGCTGAATGAACGCTACCGTTGGCTACAACGTACGGGTACTTGCACCACAGTTGAAGGCGTAGCGATTCAAAATAAGGCAAGAAGACCGGAACCCACCTGTATTTTCTGCCAGTAGACCCACTTGCTCGCCTCCTTTAACGTCAACAGGCCTTCGATTGTCTTTGAAAAGGAGATTTCAATGAGTTCGATGACCACCCACCCGACCATGGCCCCGGTCTACCGCAAGGTGCTCAAAACCTGGCGCCCGGTGATCCTGTATTTCGGCGATAAAAACTGTTACGCCTGCGAAATGGCCGAGCCGGTTTTCCGCACGATCGCCGAGCAATATAGGGATCATGCGCAAATCTATATGCTGAGTACGAGCGAGTCCCCTCGGCATCCGGATGTCACTGGAACACCCACTGTGCTGTTTTACAAGGAAGGGAAACTGCTGAAAAAGCTCAAGGGGATTGGAACCCGAGAAACCCTGGAAGAAGATTTCAAAAAGCACATCGGCAAGCTCAGGCCCAAACAGATTGCCCGCAAACCCCGTCATGACTTGCCGTGGCTGCAGAAAACCTTCAGCACTTTATGCACCGCGCCTCGGGCACAGGGGCTGTTGAATGCACGTTTCATGAGTAATGCTTGAGTCGTCTGGGCGATCGCCTTCGCGAGCAAGCCCGCTCCCACAGGTTGCGCATTAGCCCGCCAGACTGTTTATCGTCCGGAAAAACGCAGCCGCGACAACATCCGCAGATCGCCCTCTTGGTAGTAGTCATCGGTCCAGCTGTCATCCGGAGCCAACGGCCGGACCTGCTTGAGTTGCAGTTTCTTTGCAAAGTAGCGGAACCGGTAATGCTCGTAGAAGCGCAGCAGTTCCAGGCCGTAACGATCGGCCAGGTCGGTGTTGCCACGGATGATCAGGTAGTTCTCGTCATTGCCGTTGCTGGCCGCGGTGCTGAGGTTGTGGCTGCCGCTGATGATGGTCGGTGAGTCGCTGGTGAAGTCGACGACGATGGCTTTGGTGTGCACCAGCAGGTTGCCCTTCTGGCCTTTCATGTTTTCCTTGAGCCAGCCTTCCAGGCCGGTGTTGAGCAGCGCGGTGGCGGCGAATTCGGCGGTGCGGTCGGCGTGGAAACCGGTGATGCTGCTGACCCTGTTTTGCAGGCCGTAACGCAAGATATCGTCGTGGGGCTGGCCGAGCAAAGCGTTGAGTATTTCGTCCGGCAGGGTGAATGCGGTGACAAACATCAGGTCTTTTTTGGCGCCGTTGATGATTTCGACGAACTCATGCAAATCGCCCTGGCCCGAGCGCGGGGAGAAGCCGGCGAACAGCGGCTGGTCCGGCTGCATCGGATTGCGTTCCGTGAGCCAGTCCCGTGTGGCGCCGACGTCTGTCGGCGTGGCCCAGACCTGCTCGAAGGTTTGCAGATAACTGGCGCCGATCCGGGCGTCGTCCAGCACATGCACGACGTTAGCCTGACGATAAACGCCGTTGGCGGTGAAATTGGTGCTGCCACACAGCACCGATTCGGGCTGATGCTGCCCGGCTGCGTCGAGCCGGCTCAGGACGATGAACTTGTTGTGAAAGATGTTGTGAGTGACCCGCCCCCGCTTGTTCGCCGCCGGGATTTTTTCCAGGCTGGCTTCGTTCAGCACCGTGGTGTCTTCGCCGGGTTGGGCGTGGTACAGGACCCGCACCTTTACGCCGCGCTCGAAGGCGGCGTTCACTGCATCGACGATCACCTGCAACTGGTATTCATAAATCGCGATGTCCAACGCCCACTGGCCATCCTCGGCCCGTTCGATAAACCCTAGCAAGCGTGCGAGCAGGCCGTTCTCCAGCCATTGTCGCGGCGCGTCGGGCCAGGCTTCGATGGGCAGTTTCTTGTTGGCGCTGAGCTGCGCATCGAGGTCGGCGAACTTGCGCTGGAACGCCTGGCTGGCAGCCACCGCCCGGTTGAAAATCACGCTCTGATCGTTGGGCAGACCATTGTCCGTGGTGAGCGTCACTTCGAGAAATTCACCCAGCTGCGGCGCATCGGCGGTGCCGTAGGCCAGATGAACCCGATAATGGATCGTCACGCCCGGATTGACCGCGTAATCGGCCCAGCGAAATTTCTGTAACGGCGCGGTATCGCTGGGGGTGGCGTGAAATTGGGGGAACGTATGGTTCTTGCCGGGAAAGGTCAGGCTGTTGAACAGAAACAGCCAGGGTTTGCTGCCTTGCTGTTTTTCGATGGCGAACCCCAGCAGACCTTTACGGCGGGGTTCGGCCAGGTCGATGGCCAACAGCACGCCGTTGGTGCCAGCATAGGCTTTGACGCGGAAATCGTCCTGATCATTGCGGGCTAGTACGCGCATGGGTCACTCCTGTGATGGGTTTGCTTACAGAGCATAGGGCAGCGATGCGGGGTCACCGTAATTATCCGATACCCGAGTGATGCCATCGCGAGCAGGCTCGCTCCCACATGGGATTTGTGAACACCGCAGATCAAATGTGGGAGCGAGCCTGCTCGCGATGGGGCCTGCACTGTCAGCATAAAACTCAACCTGAAATCAGCTCATCGATATGTCGATAATCAACCTGCAGCTGCGCTGCCAACACCTTTGCCCGGCCAAGATGAATCGGCCCCCGCTCGATGTCGATCAGCAACCCCGGGCAATCCAGCGCCGGTAACGCCGACCACTCCTTCAGCCGCCCATCCGTCACCAGCAACAGCCGTTGCTGCTCTGCCGGGAAACGCTTTTGCCGTGCCGCCAACCAGTGCCCCGCTTCTCCCAGTGCCGCCAGCATCGGCGTACCGCCGCCAGCCCCAAGCCCTTCGAGCCAGTGGCGTAAACCCGCAGAGGCCTTCAACCCTTGCACCTGCCACTTCGGCACATGACCGCTGGCGGTCAGCAAAGCCAGTCGCGCACGCTGTCGATAAGCGTCGTCGAACAGTTGCGCCAACAGGCCCTTGGCATCGCTCAACGCCTGATGACGCCGGGTCGAGGCCGAGGCATCGACGATCACCAGCCACAGTTCGTGGGGGGAGCGAGTACGCAGGTGAAACAGCACATCGTCGCGTTGACGCGGTCGACCATCGAGCAAGGTGCCGGGCCAATTGATCGCCCCACTACGGGCCGCGTGACGCTTGCCCTGCTTACCGTGATCCAGCCGTCCTGCGCGGGGTCTGGCATTCGCCCCCGCGTCCGATCGAGGGCGAATGCCTAGGGCTTTTTTGGCCAGCTCGGCACGTCACGTCGAGCGCCGACCGGCAGCGCCTGGGCGGGCATTTCACCCCACTGGCCCTGGCCTTCGTTCGGGCTCAAGGTTTGCGAAGAGGTCTGCTGCGGCGCTTGGGAATGTTGGGGCGCAGAGGTCGTATGCGCTCGACGGCGATGGCGCAAGGCGAATTCGGCGACCGCGTCGATATCTTCTTCGCCGATGGCGTTCGCGCCGCGCCATGCCGCATGAGCCCGAGCTGCACGCAGCCAGACCAGATCGGCCCGCAGACCATCAACGCCGGCAGCAAAGCAGCGCTCGGTGATCTGCGCCAGCGCGGCATCGTCGAGGGGAATGCTCGCCAGTACGGCACGCGCCTTCCGGCAACGCTCGCGCAGCGCCTGTTGCTGGCTTTCCCATTCGGCGCAGAACCCTTGCGGGTCGCTGTCGAAATCCAGTCGACGACGGATGATCTGGCCCCGCTCGGCGGGTGCAGTATGGCCGCTGAGGGCGACATTCAGACCAAAACGGTCGAGCAGTTGCGGACGCAGTTCGCCCTCTTCCGGGTTCATGGTGCCGATCAGTACAAACTTCGCCGAATGCCGATGGGAAATCCCGTCACGCTCGATCAGGTTGGTGCCGCTGGCGGCCACGTCGAGCAGCAAGTCCACGAGGTGATCGGGCAGCAGATTGACTTCATCGACATACAACACTCCGCCGTCGGCCTTGGCCAGTACGCCGGGGGAAAACTGTGCGCGTCCTTCGCTCAGGGCCGCGTCGAGGTCGAGGGTGCCCACCAGCCGTTCTTCGGTGGCGCCCAGGGGCAAAGTGACGAATTGACCGCTGGCCAACAGGTCCGCCAGGCCTCGGGCCAGGGTGGATTTGGCCATGCCGCGCGGGCCCTCGATCAACACGCCACCGATTTTCGGGTCGATGGCGGTCAGGTACAGCGCGAGTTTCAAGTCATCGGCGCCGACCACGGCGGAGAGCGGGAAATGGGGGGTGTCGGTCATGTTCAAAATCTCAGTCATGGTCGGTGATGATGATCGTTCCCACGCTCTGCGTGGGAATGCAGCCCGGGACGCTCTGCGTCCCAACAGCCGAACGCGGAGCGTCCGTAGAGGCATTCCCACGCAGAGCGTGGGAACGATCCCGCTAACTGTCTTCTTCTATATCCAGCAACAAATTCTCCAGCGCCTCGCGGTATTCGCCCGGCTCTTTCCACATTCCCCGCTGCTGCGCCTCGAGCATGCGCTCGGTCATGTCGCGCAGGGCATGGGGATTGTGTTCGCGAACAAAGTCCCGGGTTGCCGGATCGAGCAAATAGGCATCCGCCAGCAACGCATACTGGTGATCGTCGATCAACTGCGTGGTGGCGTCGAACGCAAACAGGTTATCGACCGTCGCCGCCAGTTCGAACGCGCCTTTATAGCCATGACGCTTGACCCCGTCGATCCACTTCGGATTAGCCGCCCGGGAACGGATCACCCGGTTCAGCTCTTCCTTCAACGTGCGAATCTTCGGCAAGTCCGGCTGACTGTGGTCGCCGTGATAACTGGCCGCCGCTGCACCGCTGAGGCTTTCGACGGCCGCCAGCATGCCACCCTGGAACTGGTAATAATCGTTGGAATCGAGCAAGTCGTGCTCGCGGTTGTCCTGATTCTGCAACACTGCCTGCACCTGACTCAGACGCTGGGCGAACTGTTCGCGGGCGGCGGTACCTTCATCGGAACCGCCGTAAGCGTAGCCGCCCCAGTTCAGGTAAACCTCGGCCAGGTCTTCACGGCTTTGCCACAGACGGCCATCGATGGCGCCCTGCACACCCGCCCCGTAAGCGCCCGGTTTGGCCCCGAAGATGCGCCAGCCGGCCTGCCGCCGAGCCGCTTCCTCATCCAGACCGGACTCCAGCAGTGCTTCACGCTCGGCACGCACCTTGGCCGCCAACGGGTTGAGATCGTCCGGTTCATCCAGCGCGGCGACCGCTTGCACGGCGGCGTCGAACAGCCGGATCAAGTTGGCAAAGGCATCCCGGAAGAATCCAGAGACGCGCAAGGTCACGTCCACCCGCGGACGGTCGAGCAAGCTCAGTGGCAATATTTCAAAATCGTCGACCCGCTGGCTACCGGTCGCCCACACTGGCCGCACGCCCATCAGCGCCATGGCCTGGGCAATGTCGTCGCCGCCGGTACGCATGGTTGCGGTACCCCAGACCGACAGGCCGAGCTGACGCAGGTGGTCGCCGTGGTCCTGCAAGTGTCGCTCAAGAATCAGGTTTGCGGATTGGAAGCCGATGCGCCACGCGGTAGTGGTCGGCAGGTTGCGCACGTCCACCGAATAGAAATTGCGCCCTGTTGGCAACACGTCCAGCCGTCCGCGACTCGGCGCCCCGCTAGGCCCGGCCGGGACGAATCGACCGCTGAGGGCGTCGAGCAAACCGCGCATTTCGGCTGGGCCGCAGGCGTCAAGGCGTGGAGCAACCACCTCGCGCAAGCTGTCGATGATCGCACTCACATCGGACCAACCATCCTCCTGTGGGAGCGAGCCACTGTGGCGAGGGAGCTTGCTCCCGCTGGACTGCGCAGCAGTCCCATTTTTTGGGGCCGCTTCGCGACCCAACGGGAGCAAGCTCCCTCGCCACAAAAGCTCGTTCCCACAAGGTCCGGGCATGGCTTGA
Organism: Pseudomonas sp. B21-015; assembly: GCF_024749285.1. Classification (NCBI taxonomy): domain Bacteria; kingdom Pseudomonadati; phylum Pseudomonadota; class Gammaproteobacteria; order Pseudomonadales; family Pseudomonadaceae; genus Pseudomonas; species Pseudomonas sp. B21-015. The sequence continues at coordinate 2,736,097 of NZ_CP087196.1, read as the reverse complement.
GGAGGGTTCAGTAGTTCGACCTCGGCATTTAAAGCCTGCTCGATCAACTGCACGGCGAACAGCTCCAGACGTTCGCGGGTATCCCCCGCCGTACGCCACAGCTCATCACTGATCGACAGCAATGCGTCCGGTCGAGGACCGTTCCAGGGCTCGGCCAAAACGCAGTCCAGCGGATCGAAACCTAGCGCAAACGCCTTGGCCAGCGCCCGCAGCAAGCTCGATTGCGCCCCACGGCCGTCGCCGCGAGGAATACGCAGCAAGGCCACCAAGGTATCAATGCGCAATCGCCCGGTCGGCGATTCGCCAAACACATGCAGGCCATCGCGAATCTGCGACTCCTTCAAATCACACAGGTACGTGTCCAGGCGCGGCAGCCAGATCGCCGCATCCGCATCGCTGTCGAGTTTCTCGTCCAGTTGCAGTTCGCGGTCGATGTGCGTGTCGCGCACCAGTTGCAGAATGTCGCGCTGCAACTCCCGGGCGCGGCGCGGATCGAGCAATTGCGCTTCGTAATATTCGTCGGCCAGCAATTCGAGATTGCGCAACGGGCCGTAGGTTTCGGCGCGGGTCAGCGGCGGCATCAGGTGATCGATGATCACAGCCTGCGTCCGCCGTTTGGCCTGAGCGCCCTCGCCCGGGTCGTTGACGATGAACGGATAGATGTTCGGCAGCGGCCCAAGCAATGCGTCCGGCCAGCAGTTTTCCGACAACCCGACCCCCTTGCCCGGCAGCCATTCGAGGTTGCCGTGCTTGCCGACATGGATCACGCCGTGGGCGCCGTAGGTGTTGCGCAACCAGAAGTAGAACGCAAGATAACCGTGGGGCGGCACCAGGTCCGGGTCGTGATAGACGGCACTTGGATCGACCTGATAACCCCGGGCCGGTTGAATGCCGACGAAGGTCAGGCCGAAGCGCAGGCCGGCAATCATCATTCGCCCGCCACGGAACATCGGATCGCTTTCGGGCGAGCCCCAACGTTCCAGCACGGCCTGACGATTGGTTTCGGGCAGCGCGTTGAACATCAGAAAGTAATCATCCAGCGCCAGGCTTTGCTGACATGGACGTTGATCGACAGTGTCCAGGTCATTGCTGACGCCACCGAGCAATTGCTGGATCAGCGCGGTGCCGCTGTCCGGTAACTCGGCCGGTAGCGGATAACCTTCGGCGTGCAGGGCACGCAGGATATTCAGCGCGGCGGCCGGGGTGTCGAGCCCCACACCATTGCCGATACGCCCATCACGAGTCGGGTAATTGGCGAGGATCAGGGCGATGCGTTTTTCGCCGTTGGGCACTCGCGCCAGATCGATCCAGCGCCGCGCCAGTTCGGCGACAAAATCCATGCGCTCGGGTTGCGGCCGGTAACAGACCACATCCGACTGACTGCGCTCGCTGCGCCAAGCCAGGTCCTTGAAACTGATAGGCCGGCTGATGATCCGCCCGTCCAGCTCCGGCAGCGCAATGTGCATCGCCAGGTCACGGGGGCCGAGCCCCTGCTCGCTGGCGCGCCAACCCGGTTCGTTGTCCTGGGCGCAGATCGCCTGGATCACCGGAATGTTGCGGCGAAACGGCCGCAAGTGCGGCACTTCAGGGCTGGACTGGGCGAAACCGGTGGTGTTGAGAATCACCCCCGCCTCGACCTCATCCAGCCAGTCCTCGACCACCGTCAGGCAGCCGGGTTCTTTCAAACTGGCCAGCGCAATCGGCAACGGGTTCAACCCCGCCGCCTGCAAACGCTGGCAGAAAATATCGATGAAACCGGTATTCGCCGCCTGCAAGTGCGAGCGGTAGAACAGCACCGCCGCCACCGGCTGATCAGCCTGCCAGTCGGCTTGCCAATCCTTCAGTTCAGCAGGGCTTTTTTGCCGGTGGTAGATCGCGGTGCGCGGCAGGGTTTGTGGCTCGGCCCAGGCGTAATCGCGACCCAGCCAGCGATTGGCCAGACAGCGGAAAAAATCCAGGGCATTGCTCATGCCGCCCTGGCGCAAAAACTGCCAGAGCCGGTCGCGGTCTTCGGGGATCACGGTGCTCAGGTCGCTGAGTTCCGGGTCCGGGCGATCGTCCCCCGGCACCAGAATCAGCTGCACACCGCGCTGGGACAACGCCACCAAGCGCTCCACGCCATAACGCCAATAGGCGATGCCACCGTGCAGCGAAATCAGAATGACCTTGGCGTGACGCAACACTTCATCGACGTAGAGATCGACCGAAGCGTGATTCTGCACCTGCATCGGGTTGGCCAGGCGCAGGCTCGGGTAATCGTCGGGCAACTGCTGCGCCGCTTCGGCGAGCAACGCCAGGCTGGAATCGCCGCTGCACAGGATCACCAGCTCGGCGGGAGTTTGTCCAAGGTCGGCAATGTTGTCATCCGACACGAAGCCGCCGGGCTGGGTCCTGAGCAGGTGCATGGGTTAAACGCTAAGCGCGGCGCGCAATTGCGCTTCGAGCGCAGCGGCATCCAGCGCCTGACCGATCAACACCAGACGGGTCGCGCGCGCTTCCTCGGCGCCCCACTGACGATCGAAGTGCTTGTCGAAACGCGTGCCCACGCCCTGAATCAGCAGGCGCATCGGTTTGTTCGGCACCGCCGCGAAACCTTTGACCCGCAGGATGCCGTGCTGGACCACCAGTTGGGTCAGCGCATCCATCAGCAAGCTTTCGTCGGCTTGTGGCAGCTCGATCGAGATGGAGTCGAACGCGTCATGGTCGTGATCGTCTTCGCCTTCATGGTGATGATCGTGATGGCTGTGGCGGCTGTCGATGTGCTCTTCGGAACCGGCACCGAGGCCGATCAGCACGTCCAGTGGCAGACGACCGCTGCTGGCTTCGATGACTTTTACCGCTGGCGGCAGCTCTTCGGCGACTTCCAGGCGCACGCGGGCCAGGTCTTCAGGGCTGATCAGGTCGGCCTTGTTGAGGATCACCAGGTCGGCGCTGGCCAGTTGGTCGGCGAACAGCTCGTGCAACGGCGATTCGTGGTCCAGGTTCGGGTCGAGTTTGCGCATGGCATCCACTTGATCCGGGAATGCAGCGAAGGTGCCAGCGGCGACGGCCGGGCTGTCGACCACGGTGATCACCGCGTCAACCGTGCAAGCGCTGCGGATTTCCGGCCACTGGAAGGCTTGAACCAGAGGCTTTGGCAGTGCCAGGCCGGAGGTCTCGATCAGGATGTGGTCGAGGTCGCCGCGACGAGCGACCAGTTCGCGCATCACCGGGAAGAATTCTTCCTGAACGGTGCAGCACAGGCAGCCGTTGGCCAGTTCATAGACGCGGCCGCTGGCTTCTTCTTCGGTGCAGCCGATGGAGCATTGTTTGAGGATTTCGCCGTCGATGCCCAGCTCGCCGAACTCGTTGACGATCACCGCGATACGGCGGCCCTGAGCGTTGTCGAGCATGTGGCGCAGCAAGGTGGTTTTGCCCGAGCCGAGGAAGCCGGTAACGATGGTGACAGGGAGTTTGGCCAGTGTTTTCATCGGATGCCCTTTGGCAAGGTGGCGGGCATACGGGACGACGACCGGCAACGCGGGGGCGCGTGCCTGAAGAGTTCGCCACCGGATCACCCCGCCCGGTTGAAAGTGAGAATCTGTGTCGAGGCAGGTCTCCTGGCTGACGGTGTGCCGGTCTTTCGACTGGCGATTCCTGCGCCTTCCCGCGCGCCCTGTGGAAGGTGCGTGCAGTGGCCTGGCAGAAACACAACCGTTCACAGTTGCGGGGGCAGCCGCGGCATCGACCGCGTTCCCTTCTTAGCTTCGGCAGACGCCGAAGAACCTCGAAAGCGCAAGGCTACGCATCGTGTGGGGGCGGGTCAATGTCCGCGCAGAGATCTGTGCCGGCTGTGATGACGCCTTCGCGAGCAAGCCCCCTGCCAATTGACGCCCAACCCCCGCCCATGCTCTCCTACACACCTTGTTACGGGTGCCCTTCACAGGGTGAAACGGGAAACCGGTGAATCATGTGCTTTACTCTAAAGCCATGTCAGTCCGGTGCTGCCCCCGCAACGGTAAGCGAGTGAAGCGTCAGATCCACTGTGCCTGTCATAGGGCATGGGAAGGTGATGCTTGCAGGTTCAGGCGAAAGCCAGCGCCCCTCGCGAGCCCGGAGACCGGCCCGCAACATAAAGTGACTCTTACGTTCACTGAATAACAAACCCGCGGTGGGCGGGCGCTGTTCGAAATCTCTGCGTGCCCCCGGCGTGCGGAGGTTTTCATGCGCTCTATTCACCCGCTGACAGACCAGAGGGAAGCGCCATGTCGATCATCAGCAGCACCGGCCACACAACCGCAAGCACCACCACAACCCTGAGCCAACGCCTGACCGCCGCCTTTTGTGCGTCGATCCTTGGCGCTAGCCTTGTGTATTTCGCCGGTTTCTCGCACATCGAAGCGGTGCACAACGCCGCGCACGATACCCGTCACAGCTCTGCCTTTCCGTGCCATTGAGACCTGCTGAGATGATCAAGCGTATTGCGCAAACCGCAGGGTTCACCGGGTTGCTGGCCGCCCTGCTATTGACCCTGCTGCAAAGCTTCTGGGTCGCACCGCTGATTTTGCAGGCCGAGACCTACGAAAAATTCGAGCCGGCCGCTGTTGAAGTCCACGAGCACGCCGCCGGTGCTGTCGCCGCTCACACCCACGATGCCGAAGCCTGGGAGCCTGAAGACGGCTGGCAGCGCGTGCTGTCCACGACGGGCGGTAACCTGGTGGTTGCAGTCGGGTTCGCCCTGATGCTCGCCGGTCTCTACACCTTGCGCGCACCAACCAAGACCTCTCAGGGCCTGCTCTGGGGTCTGGCCGGTTACGCGACCTTCGTGCTGGCGCCAACACTCGGCCTGCCACCTGAGCTGCCGGGCACTGCCGCGGCGGATCTGGCGCAACGGCAAATCTGGTGGATCGGCACTGCCGCGTCCACGGCGGTCGGCATCGCGCTGATCGTGTTCAGCCGCCATTGGTTGATGAAAGTCCTCGGCGTGGCGATTCTGGCCGTGCCTCATGTGATCGGTGCGCCGCAACCGGAAGTCCATTCGATGCTGGCGCCGGAAGCCCTGGAAGCGCAATTCAAGATCGCTTCGCAGCTGACCAACGTGGCGTTCTGGCTGGCCCTGGGCCTGATCAGCGCCTGGTTGTTCCGCCGTAAAAGCGATGGCCCTTACCGCGCATGACTGACGTCAGCACAGCGCCGACCCTGGTGGTCGGCCTGGGCTGCCAGCGCGGCTGCCCCGTCAGCACGCTTCGGGCGCTGCTTGATCAGGCGTTACAGGCCCATCAAATCGAACTCCGTGAGATCAAGGCCCTGGCCAGCATCGACCTGAAGCGCGAAGAACCTGGCCTGATCGCACTGGCCGAACAGCTGGCATTGCCGTTGATGTATTTCAGCAGCGAACAATTGGCCGGTTATGAACCGCAACTCAGCCACCACTCGGACATCGCGTTCGAACGCACCGGCTGTTACGGCGTAGCGGAAAGTGCCGCGCTGGCATTGGCCGAACAATTGGCTCAGGCGCCTGCAAAGTTACTGATTCCACGACAAAAATACGCCCAGGCCACCCTGGCATTGGCCAGCGCCGCGTAAAATCCCCGATAATCCCCGCCTTCGATCATGAGCAATCTTCATCTGAAGCCTGCCCAAGCCCTTTTTCTGACAGGAAACGACGATGACCGTCTACTTCATTGGCGCAGGCCCCGGCGACCCGGAACTGATCACCGTCAAAGGCCAGCGGCTGATTCGTAGCTGCCCGGTCATCATCTATGCAGGCTCCCTGGTGCCCGCCGCCGTGCTGGAGGGCCATCGGGCCGAACAGGTGGTCAACAGCGCCGAATTGCACCTGGAACAGATCATCGAGCTGATCAAGACCGCCCATGCCAACGGCCAGGACGTGGCCCGGGTGCATTCCGGCGACCCGAGCCTGTACGGCGCGATTGGCGAGCAGATCCGCTACCTGCGGGAACTCGACATCCCTTTCGAAATCATTCCCGGCGTCACCGCCACCGCGGCTTGCGCGGCCCTTTTAGGCGCCGAACTGACCTTGCCGGACGTATCACAGAGCGTGATTCTGACCCGCTACGCCGACAAGACCGCGATGCCTGCCGGTGAAGAACTCGGTAGCCTGGCGCAGCACGGGGCGACCATGGCGATCCACTTGGGGGTCAATCATCTGGAGAAGATCCTTGCCGAACTGTTGCCACACTACGGCGCTGATTGCCCGATCGCCGTGATCCACCGGGCGACCTGGCCGGATCAGGATTGGGTGGTGGGGACGCTTGAGGATATTGCCGAGAAGGTTCAAGCCAAGGGATTTCGCCGAACAGCGCTGATTCTGGTGGGTCGGGTGTTGGGCAGCGATCACTTCAGTGAGTCGTCGCTGTATCGCGCGGGGCATGCGCATTTGTACAGGCCCTGAAGCACTTGTGGCGAGGGAGCTTGCTCCCGTTGGACCGCGCAGCGGTCCAAAATCAGCCAACGCATTCATCACGGGAAAATGCATCGGCTGGATTGCGACTGCTTCGCAGTCGAGCGGGACGGTGCGGCGATCCGACAAGCTCCCTCGCCACAGGTTATCGATCATCCATAAAAAAACGGTGCTCACGGGCACCGTTTTTTATGTTGCAGCGAACACCTTAGTAATAGGCGTTTTCTTTCTGCGTGTGGTCAGTCACGTCACGAACACCCTTGAGCTCGGGAATGCGTTCGAGCAAGGTGCGCTCGATGCCTTCACGCAGGGTGACGTCTGCCTGGCCGCAGCCCTGGCAACCGCCGCCGAACTTCAGCACGGCAATGCCGTCTTCGACCACATCGATCAGGCTGACCTGACCGCCGTGGCTGGCCAGCCCCGGGTTGATCTCGGTTTGCAGGTAGTAGTTGATGCGCTCGTTGACCGGGCTGTCGGCGTTGACCATCGGTACTTTGGCGTTTGGCGCCTTGATGGTCAGCTGGCCGCCCATGCGGTCGGTGGCGTAGTCGACTACCGCATCGTCCAGAAACGCTTCGCTGAACGAGTCGATGTAAGCGGTGAAGCTTTTGAGCCCCAGCGCCGTGTCTTCAGGTTTTTCTTCGCCCGGCTTGCAATAGGCAATGCAGGTTTCGGCGTACTGGGTGCCAGGCTGGGTGATAAAAACGCGGATGCCGATACCCGGGGTGTTCTGCTTGGAGAGCAGATCGGCCAGGTAATCATGGGCGGCGTCGGTAATGGTAATAGCGGTCATGGAAACTCCTCGCAGGCTTGGACGCAGTTTACGCCAATCATCGCGCCGCACAAAGTCCTAGTATTTTTGTCGGGAAAGCACAACTGATCCAATGTGGGAGCAGGCACTTCAGAGATTCTCGTAGCGGTTCATGTCCAGCACACCCTCTTCCACTGGCTCAGTGTCGTGGATGTAGCGGCTCAGATCATGGAAATACTGCCAGAACTGCGGATGGCTGCGGCGAATGCCCCAGCGTTCGACGATATTCTCGAAACTGGCAGCGTCCTTGGCGTTTTCCATCGCATCGACGAACGCGGGCACTTGCCCCGCCGGGATGTTGAACATGAAGTTCGGGTAACTGCTGAGTACACCCGGATAAATGGTCAACGTGTCGAGCCCCGGCTGATAGCGCAGCGATTCACCAAGCAGGAACGCCACGTTGCTGTGGGCCCGGTTGCGCAACAGGCTGTAGACCTCGCGCTTGCCGCTTGGGGTCTCGATGCGCAACATCGTGGCTTCCGGCAACTGATCGATGACTTTCAGCCCCGCCGCCGGACGCGAAGTCAGGCGGCTCAGGGCCTGTTCGGCGTTCTGCAACGCCAGATCGATGTTCGGCCGCGAGCAATAAGCGCCGTCGCAGCGGTTGATCGGGTCGGGTTTGGCGTTGAGGTCGCCGTAACGGGACAGCAACTGCAAGGCGAAGTCGCGTTTCGGGTCCGCCTCGTCCAGCGTCAGCGCCGTTGGTTTGTCATTATCGATGTACTCATAATCCAGCCACATCTTGAACTTGCCGCCGTTCTGATACCAATCGTCGAGGTAGCCGTCCCGTGAGTCGGCCGGCATCAGACGCAGGAAATTTTGCTCGGCACCGTTGCGGATCAGGTCGAAATACAACCGGGTCTGGGCCTGATGGGACACGTTGCCGAACACATCGAAGTTGACCGCCAACTGGTAATACGTGCGTTCCAGCAACGGGTAATCGAACAGCCAAATGGTTTGCGGGACGTCACCGATCAGGCCTTTGTTCACCGAGGCGCTGTCAAAATGCCGGAAGATGCTCAGCAGCGCGTTGTCATTGCCGGCCCATAGGGTCGACCAGCTCGGTGCCGGCAGGTCGGCGTAGCTGTCGCGGCGCAAGGCTTCGTACTCGTTGCGTTTATTGCGGTAGTCGTGCCACAGGCTCAGGACACTGCCGACGTCATCGTTCTGCCCCGGCATCGCCAGCAACGGTGTGGCTTGGCCACGATATTTCGGGTCGGTGATGTAAAGGTCATGCTCCGGGGCCTGGAACAGCGCCCAGAAGTTGTCGCGAATCACGTCGGTGGCGATCTGGCCACGGCAGACAGGGCCACGAATAAAGGTGCGCACGAAGTATTCGGCGTTATCGAGCATGAACTGGTAACGCGCCTGAGCCGGGATTGCCTCAAAGGTCGTGAACGGATTGGCCCGTCGCTCCGGCCCGTAACCCGGTAATGCGTTGACCTGCCAGTTGCCGCTGTAAAACAGGCTTTTGATCCGCGCCATCTTCGCCGCGCTCAGCGGATAGGTGATGTGGGTCTTGTGCACGATCACGCCCTGCACCGGCCACAGACGGTAATAGACCTGAGTGCCCGGATCGTCATTCGGTCGGCGGGTGTTAATCAGATCGATCGGCTGCCCCGTCGGCGTGCGCGAACGTACCCACTGAAAGAAATGCCCCGGCTCGCCGTCCTTGAAATAGATGTGCGCCAGGAACCAGTGCTCGAACAACCAGCGCCCGACCAGGCTCTCCCGGGCGCCCGGCGCATTGAGCAGGTTTTCCCACTGCACCACCTGCAAGGCCTCCTTGGCGCTGGGCACCAGGCCCTGCTCATCGATTGGTGCACCGGAGGCCAGCCATCGTTGCAGCGTCTGGTATTGCTGATCGGTCAGGCCGGTGACCGCCAGCGGCATGCCCTCTTTCGGATGGGAGCCGGCGTAGCCGCCGAACTCCGCCGGCATGGCGCACATGTTTTCCCGGTTCAGGCCCAGGACGATGTCTTCGGGCAATTTGGCGTTGGGTTGCAACGGGGTTTTGTGGCCCAGTTCGAGCATGCGCGCCATCAGCGCCGCCTGGCTGCCCTGGGCGTCGAGCACCGAATAGAAGCCCTTTTGCTGCCAGGCACGTTTGCCGAAGGCGTCATAAAACAGCCGGGTCGGCGCGGCGGCCTGGCTGCGTTCGCCATCATAGACGAGTGCCTTCGTTGCACCTCGGGCCGCCCCTTCACCACTGCCCAGATTGAGCTGACAGGCGGAGTCGTAGCAGGCATGGCAGGCCACGCACTTTTCGGTGAAGATCGGTTGAATGTCGCGGACGTAGGAAATATCCGGACCTTGCGCAGCGGCGCCCCCGCTTAAAAGCAGCATCAATAGGCTGATGACGACGCGATACGACATATCCCTGGTCCTGATCGTGAGAAAACGCCGCGATTCTACCGGTCTGGCCTGCGCACCAACATGAACGATATTCATGCAAAATCGGCACATGCTCTAAAAGCGCACAGGTTTGTTATTATCCCGGCCCTTCGTCATGGCCTTACCGAGTAGTCCAAATGTCCGATCGCAGCGTTCGCCTTCAAGCTCTCAAGCACGCCCTCAAAGAGCGCATCCTGATTCTCGATGGCGGCATGGGGACGATGATCCAGAGCTACAAGCTCGAGGAGCAGGATTACCGTGGCAAACGCTTCGCCGACTGGCCGAGCGATGTCAAAGGCAACAACGACCTGCTGGTGCTGACGCGTCCGGACGTGATCGGTGCCATTGAAAAAGCCTACCTGGATGCCGGCGCCGACATTCTGGAAACCAACACCTTCAACGCCACCCAGGTGTCCCAGGCCGACTACGGCATGCAGGGCCTGGCGTACGAACTCAACGTAGAAGGCGCACGCCTGGCGCGCAAGGTGGCGGACGCCAAGACTCTGGAAACCCCGGACCGACCACGCTTCGTCGCCGGCGTGCTCGGTCCTACAAGTCGCACCTGCTCGCTGTCGCCTGACGTGAACAACCCCGGCTACCGCAACGTGACCTTCGATGAACTGGTGGAAAACTACACCGAGGCCACCAAAGGCCTGATCGAAGGCGGTGCCGACCTGATCCTGATCGAAACCATTTTCGACACCCTCAACGCCAAAGCGGCGATCTTCGCCGTACAAGGGGTTTACGAAGAGCTGGGCGTCGAATTGCCGATCATGATTTCCGGCACCATCACCGACGCCTCGGGTCGCACCCTCTCCGGCCAGACCACTGAAGCGTTCTGGAACTCCGTAGCCCACGCCAAACCGATCTCGGTCGGCCTGAACTGCGCCCTTGGCGCCAGCGAACTGCGTCCGTACCTGGAAGAGCTGTCGAACAAGGCCAGCACCCACGTGTCGGCGCACCCGAACGCCGGCCTGCCGAACGAATTCGGCGAGTACGACGAACTGCCATCGGAAACCGCCAAGGTCATCGAAGAATTCGCCCAAAGCGGCTTCCTGAACATCGTCGGCGGCTGCTGCGGTACCACGCCGGGCCACATCGAAGCCATTGCCAACGCCGTGGCCGGTTACGCGCCGCGCGAGATTCCCGACATTCCCAAGGCCTGCCGCCTGTCGGGCCTGGAACCGTTCACCATCGATCGCAGCTCGCTGTTCGTCAACGTCGGCGAGCGGACCAACATCACCGGTTCCGCCAAATTCGCCCGGCTGATCCGTGAAGACAACTACACCGAAGCCCTGGAAGTCGCCCTGCAACAGGTCGAAGCCGGCGCCCAGGTGATTGATATCAACATGGACGAAGGGATGCTCGATTCGAAGAAGGCCATGGTGACCTTCCTCAATCTGATTGCCGGCGAACCGGACATCTCCCGCGTGCCGATCATGATCGACTCCTCCAAGTGGGAAGTGATCGAAGCCGGCCTGAAATGCATTCAGGGCAAGGGCATCGTCAACTCGATCAGCATGAAGGAAGGCGTCGAGCAGTTCATTCATCACGCCAAACTGTGCAAACGCTACGGCGCCGCCGTGGTGGTGATGGCCTTCGACGAAGCCGGCCAGGCCGACACCGAAGCGCGCAAGAAAGAAATCTGCAAGCGCTCCTACGACATTCTGGTCAACGACGTCGGCTTCCCGCCGGAAGACATCATCTTCGACCCGAACATCTTCGCCGTGGCCACCGGCATCGAAGAACACAACAACTATGCTGTGGACTTCATCAACGCCTGCGCCTACATCCGCGACGAACTGCCGTACGCCCTGACCTCCGGCGGCGTGTCCAACGTGTCGTTCTCGTTCCGTGGCAACAACCCGGTGCGCGAAGCGATTCACTCGGTGTTCCTGCTGTATGCGATCCGCAACGGCCTGACCATGGGCATCGTCAACGCCGGCCAACTGGAGATCTACGACCAGATCCCGGTGGAACTGCGCGACGCCGTCGAAGACGTGATCCTCAACCGCACCCCGGACGGCACCGACGCCCTCCTCGCCATCGCCGACAAGTACAAGGGCGACGGCAGCGTCAAGGAAGCCGAGACCGAAGAGTGGCGCAACTGGGACGTCAACAAACGTCTGGAACATGCGCTGGTCAAGGGCATCACCACCCACATCGTGGAAGACACCGAAGAATCGCGCCTGTCGTTCTCGCGGCCGATCGAAGTCATCGAAGGCCCGTTGATGGCCGGGATGAACATCGTCGGCGACCTGTTCGGCGCCGGCAAAATGTTCCTGCCGCAAGTGGTGAAGTCCGCCCGCGTGATGAAGCAGGCCGTGGCCCACTTGATTCCGTTCATCGAACTGGAAAAAGGCGACAAGCCGGAAGCCAAGGGCAAAATCCTCATGGCCACGGTCAAGGGTGACGTGCACGACATCGGCAAGAACATCGTCGGCGTGGTGCTGGGCTGTAACGGCTATGACATCGTCGATCTCGGCGTGATGGTGCCGGCGGAGAAAATCCTGCAAGTCGCCAAAGAACAGAAATGCGACATCATCGGCTTGTCCGGTTTGATCACGCCTTCGCTGGACGAGATGGTTCACGTGGCCCGCGAAATGCAGCGTCAGGACTTCTATCTGCCGCTGATGATCGGTGGCGCGACCACCTCCAAGGCGCACACGGCGGTGAAGATCGAGCCCAAGTACAGCAACGACGCGGTGATCTACGTCACCGACGCCTCCCGCGCCGTGGGCGTGGCGACCCAGTTGCTGTCCAAGGAACTGAAGGCCGGTTTTGTCGAGAAGACCCGCCTGGAATACATTGACGTCCGTGAGCGTACCGCCAACCGCAGCGCCCGTACCGAACGCTTGAGCTACCCGGTGGCCATCGCCAAGAAGCCGCAGTTCGACTGGGGCAGCTACGAGCCGGTCAAACCGACGTTCACTGGCGCCAAGGTGCTGGACAACATTGATCTGAAAGTGCTGGCCGAATACATCGACTGGACGCCGTTCTTCATTTCCTGGGATCTGGCCGGCAAATTCCCGCGCATCCTGCAGGATGAAGTGGTCGGTGAAGCCGCCACCGCGCTCTACGCCGACGCCCAGGAAATGCTCGCCAAGCTGATCGACGAAAAACTCATCAGTGCCCGTGCGGTGTTCGGTTTCTGGCCGGCCAATCAGGTGCGCGACGATGACATCGAAGTCTACGGCGATGACGGCAAGCCATTGGCCAAACTGCATCACTTGCGCCAGCAGATCATCAAGACCGACGGCAAACCGAACTTCTCCCTGGCCGACTTCGTCGCGCCGAAGGACAGCGGCGTGACCGACTACGTGGGTGGCTTCATCACCACCGCCGGGATCGGTGCCGAAGAAGTGGCCAAGGCCTATCAGGACGCGGGCGACGACTACAACTCGATCATGGTCAAGGCCCTGGCCGACCGTCTGGCCGAGGCGTGTGCGGAGTGGCTGCACCAACAGGTGCGTAAAGACTACTGGGGCTATGCCAAGGATGAGACGCTCGACAACGAGGCGCTGATCAAAGAGCAATACACCGGCATCCGCCCTGCCCCAGGCTACCCGGCCTGCCCGGACCACACCGAGAAAGCCACGCTGTTCAAGCTGCTGGACCCGGAAGCGGAAGAACTCAAGGCCGGCCGCAGCGGTGTGTTCCTCACCGAGCACTACGCCATGTTCCCGGCGGCGGCGGTCAGCGGCTGGTATTTCGCGCACCCGCAGGCGCAGTATTTTGCCGTGGGCAAGATCGACAAGGATCAGGTGCAGAGTTACACCTCACGCAAAGGTCAGGAGTTGAGCGTGACCGAGCGTTGGCTGGCGCCTAACCTGGGCTATGACAACTGATACGGCGAGTTTGAAAGCCTGAACGAAGAACGGCCCCTGGAGTGATCCAGGGGCCGTTTTCTTTGATCAATCCGCTTACAGGCCGATGTCGGCGCGTTCGCGTTCGGTCAGTTGAATCGCCAAACCCAGCGACTCGACGTTATTGGTTTTACTCAACGCCGCTATTTCCGTCAGATAGTCCTCACTGAAGTCCGGATATCGCGTTTCGAGCGCCTCGGCAGCCTCTGCCTGGCGCTTGTCCAGTGCAGCATATTCATCCGGGTACTTGCGCTTCAGGTAATCGGTCCAGTATTCGCGCTGCACGATATCATCCATGAATTCACGGGTGTTTTCGGCATTGATGACGGCCGTGTAAGCAGCATCGATGTCATGGGCCGTCACACCTGATTCCCCCCGATACAGCATCGAGTCCGGTTGCGCCGGCAGTTCCAGCCGCTCGGTCAGCCCGATACGGTAGGCCAGGCGCACTTCGGCCGGATCCTTCTTTGGCGGGCGTTCGGCATGGGCCTTGGCAATTTCCTCGACTTTTCCAAGGCGGAACAGATTTCTGGAGAGTTTGAAAAGCTCCCTTCCCTCCTGATCAGCTACAACAGATTGCAAGGCATTGAATACGAACACCTTGACCTCCAGATCGCTGAACCGAAGAATTCGGCCATCCCCGCAGGTGTAGCCGCGCTCTGAACGGAGGAACAGGTCCTTGCGCAAATCGGTGTTGCTTCGAGCCGCATCGAGTACTTGCCAGACTCGACGGGTGAGATCAGCACGGTCACTCATGAAATCCCTGGTGTGCCTGAGTTGCGAGAGCAGATGAAAGAAATCTTGCCCGCCCTCTTCATCCTTCAGGCTATCCCACGTGGCTTCCTTGTCGGCGGTCGATTCCCCGGCGCCTTCCATCCAGCGCTCTTTCTGCTCATCCTCGGGTTCGTCCTCGCCCTCTTCACCGGAAGAATGATCGTTGCCATCCCACTCATCCTGCTCATAGTCCTCGATCATCTGGTCGATCTCGTTCAGGTTATAACCCAGACTATTGCCGGACCGGCGTGCATACTCCTGCAAATACCGGAGTTCATTCGCCGACAGTACGTTATCGGTGAGATTGGTACCTCTCATCAGTTCGTCATGACCGGTTGTGGCCTCTGCCGGTAGCTCCCTCAACTGGTTGTAGCTCAAATTCAGTGTTCTCAGTGCGGGCAGTTCCAGCACACCTTCCGGCCACGCACTCAAGTCGTTGTCATTCAAGTCCAGGGTATCGAGCCGCGTGAGCCCACTGACATCGATCGTCTGCAGGCGGTTTTCGCTCAAGTCCAGCCAGCGCAGGCCGGTCATACGGGTGATCTGGCGTTGCAGTGGCTCGCTGCTGGTGAAGTTGTTATGGGCCGCTTCCAGGCGCTCCAGTCGCGCAAGTCCGGTAATGGCGCTCGGCATGCTATCCAGGCCATTGCGATTGAGCATCAGGGTGTGCACCTGACCAAAAGCGCTGAAAAAAGGGTCGAGCCCTTGTCCCCCTGAACTGACCCCCGTCAGGTTCAGCGTTCCGACGTGGCTGAAATCGCCGGACAAAGCGGGCAGCCCCCCCAGGGGAATATCACTCAAGTCGAGCAGGCTGCCGCGGTTTTCCTCCGAGACCGCCAGTGCGCCTCGCAACCGCTGACGCCACACAGCCAAAATCCGGTCGGCGGCGCGACGGCGATAGGTCGACGACACCCGATAATTTCCTTCGCGATAGGTGCGGATGTTGATCCAGTCATTGAGCTGCTGCCTCAAGGTTTCGAGCTGCAGACGCCATTGCGTGATTTGGCTGTCGATCTCCAGAAACGGCAAGCCCTTTGTCCGCAAAAGCTCGATGACCTGTTCGGCGGTTTGTTCGGTCAGGGCCGGGTCCAGCCGTTGCAGGCGGGCAACCAGGGAAAACGCCGGATCGTTTCGGTTCAGGTCCGTCGCCAAAGGCCCAAGAAGATCGCGATTGATCGAATCCTGGGTTTCCTCACCGGAAAAATACTCCGGCTCACCACCCGTGCTCCCCTCCAGCAGCACATCCGGCGGAATACCAAGCGTGTTACCACTGCGCCGGGCAAAAGCCTGCACCTGGGTAAACGCTTCGGTGGTCAATTTGCAACCGCGAAGGTTGGTGTTGAACAGCAGACTGTCGTGCCCGCTCCATGCCTCGCTCGGCACGGCACTGATTGCACTGTAACCCAGTTCCAGGCGCTTGAGCCCTGGCAGGTTCAATATCCCAACCGGCCAGTCACGAACGGCGGTGTGGCCCAGGTCCAGGGTTTCCAGACTGCTCAGCCCCGAGACATCCAGCGTGCGCACCGGGTTGTATTGCAGGTTCAAGTGTTGGAGTTTTTCCAGCGCGTTCAAGCATTGCTGAACAGGTGCCGTCACAAGGATCTGGTTACGCGAAGCATTCAACGTGGTGAGGTCCGACAAACCTTCCAGAGCTGACGGAAACCCGACCAGGGCGTTATTGCTGAGATCCAGCTCGCGCAGACCGGAGAAACGCCTCAGAAAATCATCGAGCTCATCGAGTGGCGCCCTGACGCCCCCCATGCGCAAGGTCGATACATGAGCGAAGGCATTTTCCGGAAGTACGGGCAAGCCACCCAGGGCGACACCCGACAGGTCAAGAGTCGAGGCCGACTCGCTGGAGTTCAACCTCCAGGAAGGCCCGGGCACCGATGCCTGGGGCTCGTACTGCACTCGCAAGCCGTTACGCCAGTTGGATTTGAGCTTTTGCGCCGTCGAAAATAGAGCCTGCGAGTCAACCTGACGCTGATCGACACTGAGTGTGCGGGATTGCCAGGTAACGAGTACCTGGTCCAGCTCACGCTCTTGCCGACGCAACTGCCCGACACGATTGAGCATCGCATCATTGGAGTCTCCAATCCGGCGGAACTGCTCGGCGGCGTTGATAACCGGATGCGACAGTACACGGCTTACAGCTCCACGGCAGTAGCTGTCGACCATCCTGTCGACGTCAACCAGATGCCCGGGGTTATCCTTGAGCCAGGCGTAGGTCGCCATGAAGGATTCGTGGGTGAGCGTCGACCAATCCATCGTCAAGCCTCGCCACAGACGCTCATGCCCCTGAAGCAATTCGGTGGGCAGTGAATGAAGATAACTGCCTTGCAGGTTCAGTTGCTCCAGATGCTCAAGACCCAGTACGCCGACAGGCCACTCGATCAATTGCGCCCCGGACAGGTTCAGCCCACGCAGCCTGGTCAGCCGGGAAACATCGATGCTGTTGAGATAACCCGAACCCAATAGATTCAACCGTTCAAGCTGCGGCATTGCGTTCAAGCGCGCCTGAAATTCGACCGGGTATCGCAGGCGGTAGCCTTGTACCGTCAGCTCGGTGAGTGATTGCAAATCCGCTAGCGCGTCGGGTAAACCATCGAGTTCGCTTAGTCGTACCGTGAGCTTCTTCACCTCGGAGAAGCGCTGCAGTAGCGTCGCAGCCTGGTGGCCGGTGAAGTCCTGCCCGCCGATCAGCAACTCGCTGACTTGCGAAAACCCGTCCGGCAACGGCGGCAGTTCTGCCAGGTTTTGCAGATCCAGCCGTTGGTACGCATCTCCTGTTCCAAGGAGTGACCGCTGCCAGCAATCGACGATTCGGTCTGCGACCTGTCGCCGCCCGACCGGCCTCAAGGGCGTCGCATCCGCAGGTTGAGTGTCTTGTGCAACCCATCCATCCAGGGAACTGCGCAGAGCTTCAAGTTCCCGAGCCTTGGTGTTCAGCAGATGAAGCGTCTGTTGCTCGGTCTTGCCCTCCATCAGGCATCGATAAACAAAGAGCTCGGCCTCCAGCTCCTGCGCTCCGGGAAAAATATCCTGCACCCGCGCGATGAGCGAAGAGGCCACCTTGCTCCCTGCTCCACGCCCGCTCAGGAGATAGCCCATTCGGCCGTCCGCTAACCGCATCGGTGGTTTGAACCAGGGTTTGATCGGACGCTGCCCAAGGGCGAGCGCCATGTCGCTACGATGATCGAAGGCGTATTGCCGCAACATGTTTTCCAGATCGGCACTCTGTCCGACATGGGGCAATTTCAGGGATTGGCGTGCACTGTCCGGCAAGGCATGCATGATCGAGGCATAAAAATTGCGACCATGACGGGGAACACTGTTGAGGGTCTCCCCTCGCTCGTTGAAGGCCTGGTAACCGCTAGACTGTTTGACCAGAGATTTACGAAAGGGAGCGTCTTCACTGCCGATGCTGTCGAGCAACTGACCGCTCAGCCCGCCATCGCGTACCTCCAGCCTCACATCAGTCGGCCAGCCCGGCAACTTCTCCAGTGCGTGCAGCGCCAGCCTGTCGCTATCGGCTGCCGCCATGCTGTCCAGGTGCAGGCCGGCCAGGGCGCGGTTCAGCCGGCTTTGCTGTACGTACCAGCGGGCCTCTTCGGCCAGCCGCAAGGGCACCCGTTGACTGTCGCGCATTCTGGCGCGCTCCAGATCGCTGGCATTGGCCAGCAATTCGGTGGCGGCCTCTGTCGACAGCCCCGAATGGTGTCGTTTGAACAGTTGCACCAAAGGCTCGTCCGACGTCTCGCTCCCATAGAGATTGTCGAACAGCGCCGTTTTTTTGCTCAGTGCCAGCTCCCCGAGCCGTTCCCTGAGCACAGCCCCCCGCAACGAGGGAACCCGAGCGCCCTGTTCGCCGAGCAGGCCGGTGATCTCCTGCTCATTGAGCCCCGCCAGTATCCGCTCGGGAAACCCCGCCCCCGTCACTTCGCCGCGGCTGAGTTCGATCGTATCCGCCGCTGGACCGTCCTGGACACCGTACCGGGTCGAAGGCCCCAGCTCTGGTGTCCCGTCGAAAACCTCCAGAGCGCGACCGGGCGGCCAGCCCGGCAACTCGCTGACAAAAGGCAGAAGATGGGTGTAATCATCGTTAATGGGCTGATCACTGCGCACTTGCCGGATCAGATCGTTCACCTGCCGATCGACCTTGAACTGACGCAAGGCATCACGAAGCAACGGCGGGGTTGGCAGATTGTCGACGTGCATCTTGCGTAATACATCGTCGTCGATACCGCTGACATCGGCGATGCGTTCAAGCTCCTGATCGGTGAAGCTTTCGGTTTCCTGGCCCATGCGCCGTAACAGGGTCCTGCGATCCCATTCCAGGGGACGTTCCAGGCTGTGGCGCCAGGCACCGCGACCATTGTGTTGCATCAGCGGCTGATAAGCGTCCGGGTTGGACGGATGCTTGATACGCCATTGCTGCGCCTCACTGTCGAAGGTCTTTTCATAGACGTGACCTTCCAGCTTGATGCAGATCTTGCCGCCGATCTCATATTGTCCCAACGCATTGGAGCTGGCCTGGGGATCGAGGGTCAGCGTGCTTCGGTAAGGTGTAAGGTCCGGCTTCCACAACCGCGCTTCACCATTGGGCAATTTGACCGGCACCAACCCGTCGACCCAGCGAGAAACCTGAATGGTCGGTGCCTTGTTCGCCACCGCTCCCGCTACACCCAGCGCAGCCATGAAGGCAACATTCATGGCCACAGATTCGAGATGCGACCAAGCCTCATCACTATCACCGTCCTCCCAGGCCTCAATGCCCTCAAAGACCTCGACGGACAATTGCACAGCGGCGACGGCCATCATCACTTCCCCAAGCCCGGGTACGAAAAAAGCCGCGACGTTGAGAAAGTCCAGGCCCAACTCGGCGTAATGCTTGAGTCGCGCCCAGAATGCTTCGTTGTCCACATCCTCGGTGGGCACTGCCAGCAGGCGTGCATTGGCTTTCAACCGCTGCAGATGCCGGGCGTGGAGTTCGCCGAACAGCTCGCTACCGAAGAAAGTTTCCTTGAGCCGCAGATTGGCCTCGTCATCATAGATCTGCTCATAACGGCCTCGGCGACCGGCGTCGGCGTTCCATTTGTAGGTAAACAGCCCCTCCTTGACCCTGCCGATAAAACGAGCCGACTCATCGTGCTTCACCCATCCCGTGAGAAGACGCTGGTATTGCGCCGAGCGCACGTTGAGCCGCAAGTCCTGCTCGAACGCCTTGAACGAGGCGTACTCCTTGATGGGGTACAACGGTGCACCCGGGATGTAGACGATGATCCGCTCTTCATTTGCGCTCAGCTTTTTTTTCAGCAGCGGTATCGGATTGAGCGGTAACAAGGAGGTCCAGGGCTCGCCTCTTTCAAGCAGTTGCCGGGTCCCTCGAGCGGCTGTGCCGATGATGACAATCTCGCTCAACGACGAGCCGAGCATTTCCAGTTGGCTGTAGACGATCGGCCGCCCATTGAACGTCGGCCTGGGCTGGTCATTCAGTATTGCCAGCAAGGTTTCATAGCCCGCCTGGGTGATTTCGTCCTTGATGCGTGCGATATGCACACGCATTTCCATTGCAGCCTTCTGTGCCGCGATCATTTGCTCGCGCACCCGGGCCTTGCTGGCTGCAGAATCGAATATCGCGTCGAGGTGATCCTGATACTGCTTGCCCAGATCAAGGTCGCGACACAGGGTCGAGAACGCGGCGGGCGTTATGGCGAGTTTCTCGGTGTACCGGTGACGCGCCGCTCGCGAGCCGTCCCTCTTGGTCTCCCCGTAGTACTCGGTGCGCAAAGCCCCGAGTGGCGCGATCGCACTTGTTTCGCCGAGGGCCACCTCGTCGAATGCCATGCCTGCTTCGAAGTTGCCCAGCGCTGCCTGCAACAACGATTGCTTGATGGGCGGTTGGCGATAGCGCAAGTGATACAGCTGGGTGTCTTTCAGATCCGGCTCGGCCGCGAACGTCTTTCGCAGCGCATCTTTGAGCAATGGTTCGCAAAAATCGGTGATCCCTTTCAGGTCCTTGAGGGTCCTGGCCAGGGCGTCATTGGCGGCGCGGCTGCGCGCTTGGCTATCGCGCAAGCGCTGGCGCAGCTCGGGCGTCGCGCGTGCAAACCAGCCAGGGTTGGCGTGAGCGGGTAACTGGCCGGGGCCCCTGCTACGACCGAGCGCCTTGAGGTTGGCGGCGGTCGCATGGTTGATCCAGGCGGGCAGCCGGTCTTTGATCAGTTCGGTGTGCAAGCCGCTGTCTGCGGATGAGTCCATTCCAGACACGATGATTCTCCTGATGTCAGTGTTGAAACATCAGGAGATCACGACCGCGCACTCGCTCTGCGGTACATAATTATTTGATAAACATTGCCCGGACGACGAATTCACTGCCTGCAAGCGTGGCATTGACTATCCTCATCACACCACTATCAAACCGCAGTCAGAGGCTTTTATGGACGATCCGAACAACAAGCCGCCCACCTTCTGGCAGATGCTGCACAGTGTCATGGCGGCGGCTTTCGGGGTACAGAGCGGCAAGAACCGGGCGCGCGACTTCACCCACGGTAAACCGAGTCACTTCGTGATTCTGGGGATTCTGTTCACGGCGGTGTTCGCCCTGACGCTGTTCGGCATCGTCAAACTGGTGCTGCACCTGGCAGGGATCTGAGCCTGCTTCCAGGCCAATCAGTGCATCAGGATTTGCAAGCTGAACGGGTAGCGATACGACGTCGGCCGCCCCTTGGCCGAGAGTTTCTGGAAATCCACGCCATAATCCTGAGTAGCACTCAACGCCAGCAACCGTTTGGCTTGTGCCCGATCGATCAGTTGCAACAACGGAATCTGCCGGTCGCGCCCGCCATACTGACTGATGTCCACACCCTGATCGTAGTCATGCAGTTGCACCAGGGCCCACCCCCCCAGAGTGAAGTGCCCGCCCAACAGCACACTCAAACGCCCATCCAACAGCGCCTGTAACGCGGTCGGTGAATTGTTGATAGCGCTGAACAGTACATCCTTGCCGGGTTGGCCGCCCGTTTCGGCGTAGGCCTGCATGGCGCCAAAGGCCATTTCATCGTTGGCCGACCAGACCAGCGACGTTTGCGGATAACGCTTGAACAATAACCTGGCCTGTTCGTAAGCTCGTTCACGGGTCCAGCCACCATAGACCAACTGGCGCAACCGCACTTCAGGGTGTTCGGCCAATGCCCGCATCATGCCCTGCTCACGCTGTTGCGCGGCGGGCGTGATCTTCAGGCCGGAAAAGGCCACGAGATCAATGACCTCGCCGGGTGCGACCGGGCGATGCAGACGAATCAACTCCTTGAGCATCAGGTAGCCACCCTCTTCATTGTTGGGCACCAGGCTGCCCAACCAGTCGGGATACTTGTCCGGCTGGGCGCCGAGCAGGCGCATCTGGTCTGCGGTCAGGGCGTTGTTGACCAAAAACAGCTTCACGCCACTGCCTTGAGCCAGACGCAGGATTTCGGGCGCGACATACAGTTCGTTGACGAACACCAGATAGTCCGGCCGGTTCGGCCCTTGCAGGGCTTCACGGGCCTGCTTGAGCGTGGTTTCAGCGTTTCGCTCGGAATACTGGATGTGCAAATCCATGCCAAGGTTCTTGGCCGCGGCCTGCATGAACTGCGAGTAACTGACCCAGAACACCTCTTGGGTGGTCCCAGGATTGAGGAACAATACGGACGCCGCCTGGGCGCACGGTCCCAGGACCGTACCAAGCGCCAGCACTACACCACAGAAAAACTTCAACATTTAATCGTCCGAGCCCCCGAAAATTCGCCGCGCATTATAGCCAGCGAAGTCCCTTGAAACGGCGCTTATTCCGGCATTTATCCGACGATTGTCGGCGCCGGGCCCGGACGAGGTCGTTTATTGATGGCTGACCCAGAACACTGCTGTACCCACGACCAGGATGATCAGGAACAAAATCGCCCAGGCATCGACCGTGCTATCGCTTTTCCTTGCTTTGGTTGGGTTGCTCATTGCATCGCCTCTTGTCGGTTTTATCGGTGACTGCATAAAGACTCGAGCACAGTTAAGACGATGATTGCCCGCACCACAAATGAGGGCTTTACCACGACGATTCTCATTAGTCGTTTTGGTTCTTTGCATATACTCAAACATCACTTTTGCGCATAACTGCAAACTGGTATCTTGCGTCGGCTCCGTTGGGAGTGCGCGGCCGTGCGCGCAGAATTGCCGAGGCAGAATCGGATTACAGCAAGCGATCACGCAGCTGCATCCGACCAGCCCAAGCCTGAGAACAGGACTTATATGTACGTATACGACGAGTACGATCAGCGGATCATCGAGGACCGCGTCAAGCAGTTCCGTGATCAGACCCGACGCTATCTGGCAGGCGAGCTGAGCGAAGAAGAATTCCGCCCCCTGCGCCTGCAAAATGGCCTTTACATCCAGCGCTTTGCCCCGATGCTGCGGGTGGCGGTGCCTTATGGCCAACTCACGTCGCGCCAGACGCGAATGATGGCCAAAATTGCCCGCGACTATGACAAGGGCTACGCCCACATCAGTACCCGGCAGAACGTACAGTTCAACTGGCCGGCCCTGGAAGACATCCCGGACATCCTGGCGGAGCTGGCGACCGTGCAGATGCACGCGATCCAGACCAGCGGCAACTGCCTGCGCAACGTCACCACCGACCAGTTCGCCGGTGTCGCGGCCGACGAGTTGATCGACCCGCGTCCATGGTGCGAAATCGTCCGTCAGTGGACCACCTTCCACCCGGAATTCGCCTACCTGCCGCGTAAATTCAAAATCGCCATCAACGGTTCGACGTCCGACCGTGCGGCCATCGAAGTCCATGACATCGGCCTTGAGCCGGTGCACAACGCTGCGGGCGAGCTGGGTTTCCGTGTGCTGGTCGGTGGCGGTCTGGGCCGTACACCGGTGGTGGGCGCGTTCATCAACGAGTTCCTGCCGTGGCAGGACCTGTTGAGCTACCTCGACGCCATTCTGCGGGTCTACAACCGCTACGGCCGTCGCGACAACAAGTACAAGGCGCGGATCAAAATTCTGGTCAAGGCCCTGACACCTGAAGTGTTCGCGCAAAAAGTCGACGCGGAAATGGAACACCTTCGCGGTGGCCAGACCACGCTGACCGACGCCGAAGTGCATCGCGTGGCCAAACACTTTGTCGATCCGGACTACAAGGCTCTGGAAAACCAGACAGCCGAACTGGCCGAGCTCGACAAACAGCACCCGGGTTTCGCCCGCTGGCGCATCCGCAACACCCTGGCCCACAAGAAGCCGGGTTATGTGGCAGTCACCCTGTCCCTGAAACCGACCGGCGTTGCGCCGGGCGACATCACCGACAAGCAGCTCGATGCCGTTGCCGACCTCGCCGACCGTTACAGCTTCGGTCAGTTGCGCACCTCCCACGAGCAGAACATCATTCTGGCCGATGTCGAGCAGAGCCAGTTGTTCGCCATGTGGGGCGAGTTGCGCGAGCAAGGTTTCGCCACGCCGAACATCGGCTTGCTGACCGACATCATCTGCTGCCCGGGCGGCGACTTCTGTTCCCTGGCCAACGCCAAGTCGATCCCGATCGCCGAATCCATCCAGCGCCGTTTCGACGATCTGGACTACCTGTTCGACATCGGCGAGCTGGACCTGAACATCTCCGGCTGCATGAACGCCTGTGGTCACCACCACGTCGGCCACATCGGCATTCTCGGCGTGGACAAGAAAGGCGAAGAGTTCTACCAGGTGTCCCTGGGTGGCAGCGCCAGTCGCGATGCGAGCCTGGGCAAGATCCTCGGCCCGTCCTTCGCCCAGGAAGCCATGCCTGATGTGATCGAGAAGCTGATCGACGTGTACATCGAACAACGTACCGAAGACGAGCGCTTCATCGACACTTATCAGCGTATCGGCATCGACCTCTTCAAGGAGCGCGTCTATGCAGCGAATAATTAAGAACAACGAAGTCGTCGACGAAACCTGGCACTTGCTGCCGAAAGATTTCAACATCGACGAGATCAGCAACTGCGACGACCTGATCGTCCCGCTGCAACTGTGGCGTGAACACAGCCGTATGCTCAAGGCCCGCGATGGCGGCCTGGGTGTGTGGCTGGATGCCGACGAAGAAGCTGAAGAAATCGGTGACGACGTGGCGAACTTCCAGATCATCGCCCTGAACTTCCCGGCCTTCACCGACGGCCGCAACTACTCCAACGCCCGCCTGCTGCGTGACCGTTATGGTTTCAAAGGCGAACTGCGGGCGATTGGCGATGTACTGCGCGACCAGCTGTTCTACATGCATCGCTGCGGTTTCGACGCCTTTGCCTTGCGCGCCGATAAAGACCCGTACGAAGCCCTGGAAAGTCTCCAGGACTTCTCGGTGACCTATCAGGCCGCCACCGATGAACCGCTGCCGCTGTTCCGTCGCCGTTGATCGTGATGCCTTGAGCCCGCATTGCCGGGCTCAAGGCTTGACGCTACCGGGGTCAATCCACCTCCATTGGAAACGGCCGCCCCATCGCCACCCAGTCCCCATATAGCCTCGCCCGGTTTTCCAGTGACGTGAAAATCGCCATTGGATTGTCTGCATCGTCTTCGGCCAGTTCGACGTCACGACTCAAGCGGGTCCATAACTCATCCGAAGCGTCTGCCTCACTCAACAGTCGCCAGGCGCGTGCCTGAATTTCCTCGTAGTTGACCAGGAAATCCGGCGTAAGGCTTACGCCATCCATGACTCGCAAGAAACGTGTGCCAGAGGGTTTGGCGGCCAGACGCTGCCAGATCGCCAGTCGCGCGTCCCGCTGCTGTTCTTCGATGTCCCGCAGCCAGGCTTCGGGCTCGCCGTAGTCGGCATGCGGTTCGCTCAACCACAGGTTGATACCGGTTCGCTCACGGTGGTCTATCAACCGCCACAGTGTGTCTTCATCCGTCAACGGGTTGCCGCCCATTTGTACCCGCCCTCGGGCAATGGCTTGATTGATGACGGCCTGGGGTATTCGGGCTATGCGGTTGTCGCGCAGGTCGAGCGAAGTCAGGTACGGCTGATCCATGATCCCGATCGGGCACGTGGTAATGCCGCTGTTTCTCAGGTTCAGCCGACGCAAATCAGTCATTCCCAGGAGCAACGGCGGGACATCAAGCGGGTTGTCACTCAGATCCAGGTCTTGTAGCCGGATCATGCCACTCAATTGGGAAGCGGCGCGGTCATTGAAGGTCAGGTCACAGAAACGTAAATTCAGTGAGGTCAGGTCGTGCAATCGTGCCATCGACGGTGGTAACGCCCTGATTAGCTGATCTTCAGCGTTGAGGACCTGAAACGCACTCAGGTCGACCCCTTCCAGATTGAGCATCCGCAGGTTTGGAAAGCTCTCGAGAAAGTCATTCAGGCTCTCACGTTCGGTCACCTGAATACGTCGCATCGACAACTCGATCACTTCGTTGAACCTGACGTTGAGCGCAGGCAAGCGATGGTAGTCCTCGAACGCCATGTCCATTCTATATCCCACTAACTGACCACCGGCGTAAATCCGATTGCCCTGAAGCGCGCGCTTTTGCCATATGGAAACCAGTTCGACGGCAAGCTCGCTCCTGGTGTCCTGCTCGGTCGCCATCACCGCTTGCACCTGTTCGGCGTTATGGATCGCAATCTGCCGGGCGTTCATTCCCTGCGCCGCCTCATCGTCGGCGGTCAGAACAGGGATATCCATGTCGTCGATGTCTTGGGCAACCTGGTCGATCCAGGCGCTCAGGTCGGCGTTCAGTTGCTGCAATTGCTGTTTCAGACCATCAATGTGCGCCTGTGCACCGGCGCCCACCCGCTGCAAAAGCTCATCGGCCTCGGCATTGCTGAAATCCGGATAAATATCCTGAAGCTGTAGCCGCATCATCTGCTGCGTCAGCGCTTCGGCCTGGGCTGTCGTCGGGAAACCGCCGCCGCGCAACCCTTGCGTTTCGAAGGGCAAACCGGTGTCCATCCTGCCCAGCCCGGTCATCAGCTCGGAACGGGACAACGCCCGCTCGCCGATGTAACCCTTCAAGGCGCCAACCGGGTCCACTGCGGGCAACAGCAAAGCAGCGCGCTCCGAATCGGACAGAACGCCGAGTACCGCCTCATGGAAATCCGTACGTTTTGCAACGTTGACCACCTCGTAGCGCTGACTGGCGGTTTTGATCAGGCGTCGCACATCGGTGGATTCGAGTGGGCCGCAACGATCCAGCACCCGCCCATTGAGAGATGCATCGAGCACGTCGATACGCAGGCCCTTCGGCCAACCGGGCAGGTTTGGCAGTGAATGCAACGCCAGCGTGTCCGACTCGGGATTTCTCATCGAGCGCAGATAAAGCCCCTCATAGGCACGATTCAAGCGCACATGCTGCTGGTACTGGCGGGCTTTGCTGTCGAGGCGACTGAACAGTCTCTTTGCCTCCACCATGTCAGGCGATGACTGGAGGTCCACGCCATAACGGTCGAGCATTTGCTCCACGGCGCTTTTTGGCAGGTCGGGATATTGCCGTTGAAACAAGCCGACCCAGGCATTATCCGACTGCTGCAAGGCCTGGTAGCGGCTGTTGAACAGCGCTGTGCGTTCGCCATCGGCGAGGTGTTCAAGATCCTGGTCGATCCGAAAGCGGCTGATGGTGTCGCCGAGCAACGGCGTGGGCGGACGCCCCGTGTGCATCACCCGCAGCATGTCGTTGTCGACGGCACTGATTTTGCCGATCTGTGCCAGCGTTTCGTCACTGAAGCCAGCTACCGACGAACCGATTCCCCGAAGCAACTCCCGGCGACTCATCGCTTCGGCGGGCAATGGCGCCGGAGGTGCGTTTACAGGCAGATCGGGAACAGATTTGCCAACCGGTTCCTGACCTGCATCGATGGGCTCACGCCCTCTCTCGAGCGGATTCGCGGCCTCGGCACCTTCGACCCCATGCGCCGCGCCTGCTGCTGCCAATGGCAGCGCATTAAGCAAACCGAACACTGTGCGAGTCACCCCCTCCGAGCGTTGTGTCGACGTCTCGCCGTTGACCGCCTGGTCCAGGCCATAACCGGCATCGATCAGCCCGGCCAGTGCCAGCAGCCCCTCGCCCCCCGGAACAAACAACGCCAACGGACCGAAACGGTTGACCCATTGCACGATCGGTTCGACGACTGCACTCAAGTTGTCCCGGTTGACCTGCGCGTCGTCACGAATGCTGTCAACGCTGGCCTGAGCCGCGCGCTTCATGGTCAGCACCAATTGGGCGAAAGGATCGATGAGTGAGGAAGGCTGCTCGAAACCAACGTATTGAGCAGGGTCCCAGTAGCCATCGTCGTTAAACAGGCCGGCCGTTTTAGTCAGCCGGTGTTTATTCGGGTAGACCACCATGCCTTCCAGCGCCGTCAACACGCCGGCGTGGAAGGTGCCATCCTCGCGATCCGCCTCGGCAAAGTGACTCGCCAGCGCCCGCTTCGTGTCATCGCCCTTGCCCTGCGCCACGATCCAGCGCTGCAAATGTGCAGCATCGATGAACTCATGCAACGGCGATGAATTGCCGGGGATGTATAACAAAATCCTTGAGCCGGAGCGTTCGCGCCAGGTCCAGATGTCCGTCGCCGTATAGCGATAAAGCTCAAGGCGCCCGACCATGATCGAGGAAGGCATCCGGGTCGGTGCCTGCAACTGCTTGAGGGTCAGCGTGCCCCAGGCTTGATGCGATGGCAGTCCCGCCGCCTGCAGGGCCAGCTCCAGGCCTTGCTGGCTAAGGCTGTTTTCATGGCGTTGCAACCAGGCACTCATGACAAATGCGGCTTTGACCGAAGTCCTCAGCGGGTAGGACTTGGCGGCCATGATCGCCTCATCCGAGGGCCATGCTCGCTCAAGATAGGCCTGGTACAAATCCTTGAGCTCCAGCGTCCAGACCCATTGCTTGAAGTCGGCGGGTTTCAGGGGAATTTGCGTGAGTGGCCCATAGGTTTGCGGAACGGTCTGGCGATAGACCCCTTCATAGGTCTGGTGGTTGCCGCTGCCGTGATTAGCGAACTCGTCGACATGCTCGACGATACGCACGGACGGACCGATGTCGGGTGGGGTGTACAAGCCAAAGGCGGTTTCGCCGAAGCGTCCGTCCCCCACCGTTTGGTAATCGCCGAGCAGCGCCTGCAGCAATGTCCGGGAATCGGCCACCTGGCCTTGATGGATGCCGTTCTGTGCAGGATGTCCTTTGTAGTTGTAGTCGAGGGTAACCAACAAAGCCGTGTGCGGATCGATGTCCCGTCCCCATTTGTCCTTGAACAGATCCGCGCCAAACTGACCCGGTGTTTGCGGCCGCGCAGTGTCTACGACAGCGCGCAGTTCGTCGCGCATTCCCGGAGCCGGAACCGGTTCCGGGAGGTTCATCTGGTTAAGCGTTGAGTCACTCATGGTGCAGTCCATTGCAGTCAGTCGAGGACGTCTACAGTAAACCGGCATGGATGGGTAGGAAGCCGGAAAGGTCCCCGAAACCGCGAGGAAAATTCTCCGATAAAGACAGAAAAGAACCGCCCAAAACGACGAAACCAGGCAGTCCATGTGGGAGCGGGCTTGCTCTCGAAAGCAATGGCCCAGTCAACATTGAAGTCGTCTGACACACCGCCTTCGCGAGCAAGCCCGCTCCCACAGGTTTCGCACCTTGATTGACTGGCATTAGGTAAAGCCCGGTTTCGTCGGGTTTTTACCAGAAGCGTTGTTGGGTCAAGCGGCTCCACCAGCTCAGTAAAACGCGATCGATCGAACCGCTGGCCGCGATGCCGATGCGTTCCTGCAGGCTTTTACGTTCGGTGTAATGCAGATGATAGAGCTCAGACTGTTTGGCCCGTTCGGCAAGGTATTCGTCGCTGGTCTTGAGCTCGTCCACCAGTTGCTTGTCGAGTGCCGAAACACCGAGCCAGATTTCACCGGTGGCCACTTCGTCGATGGCCAGTTGCGGGCGATAGCGGGAAACGAAGTTCTTGAACAACTGATGAGTGATGTCCAGCTCTTCCTGGAACTTCTCGCGGCCCTTCTCGGTGTTTTCGCCAAACACCGTCAGGGTGCGCTTGTACTCGCCGGCCGTCAGTACTTCGAAGTCGATGTCGTGTTTTTTCAGCAGGCGATTGACGTTCGGCAACTGTGCCACCACGCCGATCGAGCCGAGGATCGCGAACGGTGCGCTGATAATCTTCTCGCCGATGCACGCCATCATGTAGCCGCCGCTGGCCGCGACCTTGTCGATGCACACGGTCAACGGCACACCGGCTTCACGGATCCGCGCAAGTTGCGAGGATGCCAGGCCATAGCTGTGAACCATGCCGCCGCCACTTTCCAGGCGCAACACCACTTCGTCCTTTGGCGTGGCGAGGGTCAGCAGCGCGGTGATTTCGTGGCGCAGGTTTTCAGTGGCCGACGCCTTGATGTCGCCGTCGAAATCCAGCACGAACACCCGCGGCTTGGCCTCGGGTTTCTTCTTTTGCTTTTTCTCGGTTTTCGCCTGGGACTTGCGCAGGGCCTTGAGCTGATCCTTGTCGAGCAAGGTTTGCTCCAGGCGCTCGCGTAGCCCTTTGTAGAAATCATTGAGTTTGCTGACTTGCAACTGGCCGGTCGACTTGCGCCGGCCTTTGCTGCGCAACGCCGCAAAACTGGCCAGGACCACCAGAATGGCGATTACCAGGGTCACGGTCTTGGCCAGAAAAATGGCGTACTCGGACAAAAGCTCCACAGGGACTCCTTCAAGACGATGCGCGGCATAAACACGCGCGGGATACCTCCAGCATACCCATGCACCGGCCCGACGACCAGCCGTGAAACCTCTGGCAACAGGCCTGTAACGGGCATTTCAAACAAGCGTATGTTTTTTCATTGACAGCTCACCGTCATCCTCATAACCTCGCCAAACCTTCAACGTACCGGGATGACGCGGACGTGGGCAGCATCTACTTGATTCGACATGGCCAGGCCTCCTTTGGTGCAGACGACTATGACGTTCTGTCGCCGACCGGTATTCGTCAGGCAGAAGTCCTCGGCCAGCACCTGGCCGAACTCGGTGTCCGCTTCGATCGCTGCCTGTCGGGCGACCTGCGCCGCCAGCAACATACCGCCTGCAGCGCGCTGGAACAGCTCACCGCCGTCGGTTTGCCGGTGCCGACGCTGGAAATCGATTCCGCGTTCAACGAATTCGACGCCGACGCGGTGATCCGTGCCCTGCTGCCGGCCATGCTGGAAGACGAGCCCGAAGCGCTGGATATCCTGCGCAACGCCGCGCAAAACCGTGCCGAGTTCCAGCGCATCTTCGCCCTGATCATCGAGCGCTGGCTCGCCGGCACCTATGACACACCGGGCCTGGAAAGCTGGCTGGGCTTCGTCGAACGTGTGCAGGCCGGCCTGCAACGGCTGCTCGAACACGCCGACAACACCCAGAAAATTGCCGTGTTCACCTCCGGCGGCACCATCACCGCCCTGCTCCACCTCATTACGCAAATGCCTGCCAGGCAGGCCTTTGAACTGAACTGGCAAATCGTCAACACCTCGCTCAACCTGCTCAAGTTTCGTGGTCGCGAGGTGGCCCTGGCTTCCTTCAACAGTCATACGCACCTGCAACTGCTGAAGGCCCCGGAACTCATCACGTTTCGCTGAGTCCGGACTATTGTGACCCTGGCTGTAATCACCCAGCTCTAATTACCCAAGAAAGGATCGAACCATGACCTCCGTAGCTGATGCCGTACAAGCAATGAAAGCCAAGTTCAACCCAGCCGCTGCTGCCGGTCTGGACCTGGTATTCGGTTTCCGCATCGACGACACCAAGAACTTCTCGTTGATCGTCAAAGACGGCACCTGCGAGCTGCAAGAAGGCGAGAACCCGGACGCCCAGGTCACTCTGGTGATGGACGGCGAAACCCTGGAAGGCATCGTCAGCGGCGAAACCGACGGCATGCAAGCGTTCATGGGCGGCAAACTGCGCGCTGAAGGCGACATGATGCTGGCCATGAAACTGTCCGAGCTGTTCCCGGCGTAAGACGACGGCTCCCGCTCTCGGGAGCCTCTCTGGCTGCGTGCGAATCCCGCCCATATGGCGGGATTCGTCGTTTCAGGGCTCAGCGAGTGCCGGCGTCATCCATTTCTTCGAAGACTTTGATATGTGCTTCCTGCTCTGGGTCTACGCCGTTGACCTCGGTCACTTCACCGTCATAGGTGAGGTTGCCTTCATCTCCGTCGAGCTGAACGCCGATGACAAACTTGCGATAGCTCACCTGCAGATAAAGATTGTAAAGATCCGCCGGCTTATCCGGGGCACTGAAGAAGCTGTAGTTGTAACGCACACGCCGGGTCAGCACCGGCCATGTATTCCAGACAGGCTGAGTATCCACTTCAGGTCGAACATCCTCCAGCGCCTCAATGGCCGCCTGGATCAGAAATTCATTGTCCTTGGCGGTGAAAACAAATGGCTTGCTGCGAGTCATGATGTACGGATTCAACTTGCCGTCGAGTTCCTGGGGCACATACATGCCATTACGAAACCACTTCGTGGCATCGAACGTTGGCTCACTACCCCCCGTAGCGCGAGTTGTCATCATCACGGTATCGGGGATGCTGTTGCCCTGACTGGCGTACAGATAAGTCCCGACCAGGCCGGTGGCTATCAGCGCTGCGATCAAAATACCTTTCGGGTTACTGACTTTAAGAGATGTCACTGAGCAGTTGTCCTTGTCCTTCGGATCGAGCGGCAGCGTATGCCATCGTCTACGTCCGTGTTTGAGCCGGGCGGGGAATCTAACCGATCTGTCAGGCACTTAAAACAGGCCGCTAGCGGATTTGCGGTCTATATTCCTTGCTGGCCGCATGCGTCAGACATCGGCTGTTCAACCCCTGCTTCTTTTGTGAAGAACTGAGCGGAGAACACTGCCATGAGTCCACCTGACGAGCACAACGACTTCAGTCGCCGCCGTGTACTGCAAGGTCTTTCGGCAGGCGCCATCGGTGCCTGGATCAGTCCGCTAACCGCAGGGAGCAAAACCATGCCCGACACCCCCGCCGACCTGATTCTGTACAACGGACGCCTGCACACCGTCGACCGCAAGAAACCCCAGGCCAGTGCCGTCGCGATCAAGGATGGGCGCTTCGTGGTGGTCGGCAGCGATGCCCAGGCCATGGCCCTGCAAGGCCCCGGCACGCAAATCATTGACCTGCATGGGCGCACGGTGATTCCCGGCCTCAACGACTCGCACCTGCACCTGATTCGTGGCGGCCTGAACTACAACCTCGAACTGCGCTGGGAAGGCGTGCCTTCCCTGGCCGATGCCTTGCGCATGCTCAAGGATCAGGCCGATCGCACACCCACCCCGCAATGGGTGCGGGTGGTCGGTGGCTGGAACGAGTTCCAGTTTGCCGAGAAGCGCTTGCCGACGATTGAAGAATTGAACAAGGCCGCGCCAGACACCCCGGTGTTCGTCCTGCACCTCTACGACCGCGCCCTGCTCAATCGCGCGGCGCTGAAAGTCGTCGGTTATACCCGCGACACGCCGAACCCGCCGGGTGGCGAGATCCAGCGCGATGCCAACGGCGATCCGACCGGCATGCTGATCGCCCGGCCCAACGCGATGATCCTCTACTCGACCCTGGCCAAGGGGCCGAAGCTGCCACTGGAATATCAGGTCAACTCGACCCGCCAGTTCATGCGCGAGCTCAATCGACTGGGCGTCACCAGCGCCATCGATGCCGGCGGCGGTTATCAGAATTACCCCGACGATTATCAAGTCATCCAGCAACTGGCCAAAGACCAACAGCTCACGGTGCGCATTGCCTACAACCTGTTCACCCAGAAACCCAAGGAAGAACTGAGCGATTTCAAACACTGGACCAACACCTCCCATTACGGCCAGGGCGATGACTTCCTGCGGCACAACGGTGCCGGGGAAATGCTGGTGTTCTCGGCAGCGGATTTCGAAGACTTCCTCGAGCCACGCCCCGAGCTGCCGCAAACCATGGAGCAGGAGCTGGAGCCGGTGGTGCGGCATCTGGTGGAGCAGCGCTGGCCCTTCCGCCTGCACGCGACCTACAACGAATCCATCAGCCGCATGCTCGACGTGTTCGAGAAGGTCAATCGGGATATTCCGTTCGACGGTTTGCCATGGTTCTTCGATCACGCCGAAACCATCACTCCCCGGAACATCGAACGGGTCAAGGCCCTGGGCGGCGGCATCGCCATTCAGGACCGCATGGCGTTCCAGGGCGAATACTTCGTCGACCGTTACGGCGCGAAGGCGGCCGAAGCGACACCACCCATCGCGCGCATGCTCGCCGAGGGTGTGCCGGTGGGCGCCGGTACTGACGCCACGCGCGTCTCCAGCTACAACCCCTGGACGTCGCTGTACTGGCTGGTCAGCGGCCGTACCGTCGGCGGGCTGGCGCTCTACCCGCAAGGCTTGAGCCGCGATACGGCGCTGGAACTCTTCACCCACGGCAGCGCCTGGTTTTCTTCCGAACAAGGCAAGAAAGGCCAGATCAAGGTCGGGCAACTGGCGGACCTGATTGCGCTGTCGGCGGACTACTTTCACATCGAAGATGAAGCCATCAAGTGGATCGAGTCGGTGCTGACCATTGTCGACGGCAAGATTGTCTATGGTAGCGTCGAGTTCGAAAAACTGGGGCCACCGCCAATCCCGGTGGTGCCTGAGTGGTCGCCGGTGGTGAATGTACCGGGGCACTGGAAACCCCTGGCGCCACTGACCGCGCAAGCGCACCAGTGCGTGGGCGCTTGCGCGGTGCATGCCCACAGCCATGAGCGGGCGCGGTTGTCGTCAGCGCCGGTCAGTGACTTTCAAGGGTTCTGGGGAGCGTTTGGCTGTTCCTGTTTCGCGTTCTGAACGAAATATCGCCAAACACCATCCATCCAATGTGTGTGCGGGCTTGCTCGCGAAGGCTGCCTGACATTCAACATCTTTGTTGAATGTCAGGCAGCCTTCGCGAGCAAGCCCGTTCCCACATTAAACATGCATTGTCCCTTCTGTCCCGGAACACTCACTGACACAAGCTTGATCTCGATCACTTGTTCGCCACCGCACACTCTCTACTATCGCGCTTCCATCGAAGGCCACGGACGGCTCATTGGGAGCCTGCGGCCTATTATTCTCAAGGAAGAGTCAATCATGCGGTCATTGAAGATCATTCTGCTGGCATCGGCGTTCAACGGTCTGACCCAGCGGGCCTGGCTGGACTTGCGTCAGGCCGGTCACTCGCCCAGCGTGGTGCTGTTCACCGATGCAGACGCGGTGTGCGAGCAGATCGAACACTCCGGTGCCGACCTGGTGATCTGCCCATTTCTCAAGGATCGGGTCCCGCAGCAACTGTGGAGCAACCTCCAGCGTCCCGTGGTGATCATTCATCCAGGCATCGTCGGCGACCGTGGCGCCAGTGCGCTGGACTGGGCGATCAGCCGTGAACTCGGCCGCTGGGGCGTGACCGCGTTGCAAGCGGTGGAGGAAATGGACGCCGGACCGGTCTGGGCCACCTGTGAATTCAACCTGCCCCAAGACCTGCGCAAATCCGAGTTGTACAACGGGCGCGTCAGTGACGCGGCGATCGCCTGTATCCGCGAAGTCGTGGAGAAATTCATCGACGGACTCGCTCCGGTGCCCCTGGATTACAGCCAGCGCCATGTGATTGGCCGCTTGCAGCCGAACATGAAGCAAGCCGATCGGATCTTCAGCTGGCACGACAGCTCACGTTTCATCAAACGCTGCATCGACGCCGCCGACGGCCAGCCCGGCGTATTGGCGAGCCTGGCCGGCGGTCAGTACTACCTGTATGACGCTCATCTGGATTCGCGCAGCGGCATGCCGGGGGAGATTCTCGCGGTGCACGACGATGCGGTGCTGGTGGCGACCGGTGATCACAGCCTGTGGATCGGTTCGCTGCGATGCAAACCCCGGCCCGGCGAAGAAACCTTCAAACGTCCGGCCCGGCATGTACTCGCCGAACAGCTTGCGCAGGTGCCGACCCTTGATTGGTCGATCGCCTCTGAGCCCTTCAACAACGAAAGCTATCAACCGATCCGCTATCGTGAATCAGGCCATGTCGGCGAGCTGACCTTCGAGTTTTACAACGGAGCCATGAGCACCGAACAATGCCAGCGACTGGTGGAGGCCCTGCGCTGGGCCAAGTCCCGGGACACCCAAGTGCTACTGATCAAGGGTGGACGCGGCAGTTTCTCCAACGGCGTGCACCTCAACGTGATCCAGGCCGCAGCGGTTCCGGGGCTGGAAGCCTGGGCCAACATTCAGGCGATCGACGACGTCTGCCAGGAACTGCTCAGCGCCCGGCAATTGGTGGTCAGCGGCCTGACCGGCAATGCCGGGGCCGGCGGCGTGATGCTGGCGCTGACTGCCGATATCGTCTTCGCCCGGTCCGACATCGTGCTCAACCCCCATTACAAATCCATGGGCCTGTACGGTTCCGAATACTGGACCTACAGCCTGCCCCGCGCCGTTGGCCAGGTGATGGCGGAAAAACTCACCGAAGACTGTCTGCCGATCAGCGCCACCCAGGCCTTGCAACTGGGCATGGTCCAGGAAATCGGCCCGCGCTGCCCGGACGAGTTTGGTCTGTGGTTATTGCAACGGGCCAACGGTGCGTTGAGTGATCCGGCGTACCGGGCGGTGCGTGAGCGCAAAAGCCAACTCGATACTCAATTGATGCAGCACTGCCGCAATGCCGAGCTGGAAGAAATGCATCAGGACATGGTGCAAAACCGCAAACAGTTCGCCGAGAAGTGCCGTAGCTTTGTGTTCAAGCGCAAGGCGTGTGGCACGCCACAGCGGTTGGTAGCCGATTGGGCGATTGTTCGGGATGTTGAATTGGCCGATTGATTTGCGGTGCCTGACAGGGCCTCTTCGCGAGCAAGCCCGCTCCTACATGGGTTGGGTGGTGGGTAAAGATATTTTTCACGCCACAGGTCGAATGTGGGAACGGGCTTGCTCGCGAAGAACGATAACGCGGTATCGGAAGACAAATGCTGCTCTTACAATGCCCGCACCTCCCACATCGGCCTGCCCATGGACATCGACCTCGCCCGCACCTTTCTGGAAATCGTCCGCCACGGCAGCCTGGCCGCGGCGGCCGAAAAGCTGCACGTCACCCAGACCGCGATCACCGCCCGCGTGCAGAAACTCGAAAGTCAGTTGGGCTGCACACTATTCGTGCGCAACCGCGCCGGTGCGCGCCTGACACCGAACGGTGAGGCCTTTGTGGTTTACGCCAATCAACTGGTGCAAACCTGGGAAGCGGCACGCCGGGACTTGCCACTGCCCGAGGGCTACCGCGACGTGCTGCACATCGGTGGCGAGGTCAGTCTGTGCAACCCGTTGATGCTCAGTTGGGCGGGCGAGCTGCGCGAGAAGATTCCCAGCCACGCCTTGCGCATGGAAATCCGCGACGGCGAAAACCTCCTGCGTCAACTGGAGCTGGGGGTGCTGGATGCGGCGCTGGTCTATCAGCCCGAGTACTGGCCAGGCCTGCAAGTCGAGCAGGTGCTGGAAGA
Source organism: Pseudomonas sp. B21-015 (assembly GCF_024749285.1). Lineage (NCBI taxonomy): Bacteria > Pseudomonadati > Pseudomonadota > Gammaproteobacteria > Pseudomonadales > Pseudomonadaceae > Pseudomonas > Pseudomonas sp. B21-015. Next base: position 2,699,340 of record NZ_CP087196.1, on the reverse strand, counting down.
AAAGCTCATCCTGGTACGCCTGACCGGACGGCCCGACCCTTACGTGTATATCGACTGGGGCCCGGACTTCCGTCGCCAGCACGATGCCGCCCTGCCGGAAAAAGCCAAGGCAGCCCTGAGCTTCAACCTCGGACCGCTGGCCTTGCAATACATCCTGGAAAACGGCGGCAGCGGTTATTTCCGCACTCGAGTGGTCCAGAGTTACCTGGAAAGCGGCGTGCTGGAGCCAGTGCCAAAAGCCCCGGAGTTCAGCTACCCGACCTATCTGGTTTACTCCCGGGACCGCGACTCGGCGACCCTGCAACGAGCATTCGACCTGCTGCGTGAAGTGATCAAGACGGACGACGACTGGTCCCAGCGCTGGAACCCGTTGACCTGACGCCATACGGGCGCCTTGCACTGGAGCATGGCGCTTGTGTCCTCAAGGTTCGGCGCGCCTGCGCGGCGGGATCGGCTAATCTGCTGGTTATAACAATAATCACAGGTGAACCCAGTGAGGCAGACCACCGAAGCGTTCCGCGCGCTACCGTGCCGACATTCATCCGCTCTACAACCCTTGGTTGCACGGCGCCTTTGTGTTGCTGTTCGGGGTGCTGGCCATCGGCGGGTTCTGGAGCACGGTGCATCCGGTGCAACCGCTGGAATGGCTGGCGGTGCCGCTGACCCTGTTGTTTTTCAACTTCGGCGTGTACGTCGTGTGACTTACGAGTGTGAGGTTGAGGGCGACGGCACGCGGTTTGTCCGCACCCTGGAATACCACTTCAGCGGCTTGGGGATGCGCATAACCAATCGTCTGTTGCTCAAGCGGCGCATCGAGCGCGAATCGGCGGAGTCGATGCTGGCGTTACGCGAGATGGCACAAAAACATCTGGCCCCGGCAGGAGTCAGTGCATGAAAAGCCCTCTCAAGTTTCGGCACTTGTTGCTGCTGATCATCGTGATTAGCGCCTTGCTGCTGTTATTGCCGACCAAGGTTCAGCCGGTCGCCTGGACTCCGCCACTGGCGCCCTCCCTCGCCGATGGCATCTACGCCGACAATCAGCGACTCAAAGGCGTGGAACGTGTCGGTGCCGCTGACATCGACGGCCCGGAGGCGTTGCTGCTGGAGAACGACGTCCTCATCACCGGCCTGCATGACGGCCGATTGATTCGCACCAGCCTGGATGGCAAAACCACCCAGGTGCTGACTGATACCGGTGGCAGGCCATTAGGCCTTGCGCGGCATCCCAATGGTTTGCTGGTGATCGCTGACGGCATCAAGGGTTTGCTGTCGCTCGATGCTCAGGGCCGGTTGATTCCATTGACCACCACAGCCAACGGTGTGCCCTTCGGTTTTACCAACGACGTGGCCATCGACAAGCCCGGGCATTACGCCTATTTCAGCGATGCTTCGAGCCGTTGGGGTTACGGCAAGGATGGCGAGGCGATCATCGAGCACGGCGGCGACGGCCGTTTGCTGCGTTATGACTTCCAGACTGGCAAGACGACGGTCCTGCTGGAGAAACTGGAATTCGCCAACGGTGTGACCCTGGGGCCTGACGATGCGTTTGTGCTGGTCAACGAAACCGGCGCCTATCGCATCAGCCGCTATTGGCTGACCGGGCCGAAAGCCGGAACCCACGATCTGTTCATCGACAATTTGCCGGGGCTGCCGGACAACCTGGCATTCAATGGCCGCGACCGTTTCTGGGTGGCGCTGTATTCACCGCGCAATGCACTGCTTGACACCTTGGCGCCCTACCCTCTGCTGCGCAAGATGATCGTGCGGGCAATGACAGTTCTGCCGATACCGGTGGAGAAACGCGCCTTCGCCCTGGGCCTGAACCTCGACGGCAAAGTGATAGCCAATCTGCAGGACGCCAGCAGCGGCAATTATTCACCCATTACCACGGTACGCGAGTATGGGGACTGGTTGTATCTGGGGTCGCTGAAAGCGCGGCACATGGCGCGGTTGCCGTTGAGTACGGCATTGAAATTGAAATAGGCATGCGATCTTTTGATCTTGAATCAACGCGGATCCATCTCACCCTCGCGTACCGCATTGTCTGTCTTTTCGCGCACTCGCTGCGGGTCGATGTCAGTGACGTCGTCCTGCTCCAGAGGCCTTATATCTTCATTATCCGGCAGTTCATCGATGCCCGGCTCTTCCTCCGGGTTGACGGTAGTGCGTCCCGGACTCAGGGGTTCAGGATGGGTCGGGATCGGGTCGTAGCCGCCCTGTTCTTCGCTGGGGTACTTTTCTTTATGGGGAAAGGCTGAATGGGGCATGGGGCACCTCGCGTGGAGCCGTAACGTCGGACTCTGATCGTTCGAGGTGCCGGTATTGATCCCCGTTCCAATTTTTCAGTCACCGGTCGTCGGTGGCTCGACATGGCACATCAGGACGATGAGTGAAGTTGTTGGACGATCTTGTCTTTCACCTGCAAGCGCTTCTCTTTGAGTTTCTTCAGTGCCTCATCGCTGGGCGCATCTGATTGTGCGGACTCGGCCTTCAACACCTCCGCGTCTGCCTGCGAATACTTGTTGATCAGTGAATCCAGTAACGGATCCTTGGTGCGTTTTTGCTGGATCTCTTCCTTTGAAAGTTTCAGATCCTGATACAGATCATGAGTCACCGGCATGGAACACCTCCGTTGGTTAATCGGTAGCAAGCGCGATCGGCTGCGCTCACCAGCTATCAGAATGGCCTTGCTTACCGTGTTCTGTCGACCGCCTATCAGACCAGCGGTGTCCGTTCGTCGCCCTGTCGCAAAAGCAATAAAACCTTTGCCCGAGCGCCAATCTCCATTGAGTGACGATCATCCGAATCGCCCATCCAAACCTGTGCGGAGAATGACCAATGGACGGATTCAACCTGCGTCACCTCACCCTTGCCGTAGCCTTGAGCACCGGCATGGGCACAGCTTTTGCCGCCACCTGCTCCCACATGAATTGCACAGACAATGAAAATCCAGAATCAACCACTCAGCACGCTGCGGATCATGCTCAATAGCGCCTCAGGGCCATATGGTTTGCTCAGCAAATAAGTGTCGGGGCTGAGTTGGTGATTGCGCGAAATAATGTCCCGGGTGTGGCCGGAGGTAAACAGCACCGCCACCGGAGGATCCTGCACCTTGGCCCAGGCGGCCAGATCCGAACTTTTGATCAAGCCGGGCATGACCACATCGGTGAAGATCAGGTCCACCGTCACGCCATCGAGCAACATCTGCATCGCCAGATCACCGTTAGCCGCGGTCAGGACCTGATAGCCCTCTTCACGCAACAAATCCACCGCCGAGCCGCGCACCGCTTCGTTGTCCTCGACCACCAGAATGGTTTCGTGCCCGCCCCGGTGCTGCGGATCATGGCGCGTTGTTTCATCGAGCAACGGACGCAAGCTGCGAGGAAAATACAGCTGCACCCGAGTGCCTTGTCCGACGCCGCTGGAAATCTCGATGTGCCCGCCACTCTGTTTGACGAAACCGAACACCATACTCAACCCCAGGCCAGTGCCCTGACCATCGGCCTTGGTGGTAAAAAAAGGTTCAAAGGCCTGTGCGAGCACTTGAGGCGACATGCCAACGCCCGTGTCAGCCACCGCAACGCAAACATAGTCGCCGGCGGCGATGCCCTTGCCTGCGCAAAACTTGCGGTCGAGGGCAATGTTCTCGGCGCTCAGGGCAATGGTCCCCTCGCCACTCATGGCGTCTCGCGCGTTGATCGCAAGGTTGAGAATGGCGTTTTCCAGTTGATTGCCGTCGACATAGATATGCCAGGGATTCGGTGAAAGGGTCACATTGATCTGAATGGTCTCCCCCAGCGCCCGCTGCAACAATTCCCCCAGCCCTTCAAAAATCTGCCGTGGATCGCAGACGGCTGGCGACAGGGGCTGACGACGGGCAAAAGCGAGCAGCTGTGAAGACAGTTTGGCACCGCGCTCGACCGCGGCAATCGAGGCACTGACCCGCCGTTGCACGTTGGCGTTGTCCGGCTCGTGACGCGCCAGCAAGTGCAGGTTACCGGCGATCACCTGTAACAGGTTGTTGAAGTCATGGGCCACGCCGCCAGTGAGACCGCCGATGGCTTCAAGTTTTTGCGACTGACGCAACTGCTCTTCGGCCGCCAGTCGCGCTTCGACTTCGTCGGCGACTCGCTGCTCCAGGTTGCGGGTGAATTTGAGTAACGATTCTTCGGCGATCTTGCGCTCGTGGATGTCGATCAACACCCCCGGAAAGCGGAATGCTTCACCTTGCTCGTTGAATTCGCAACACCCGCTGGCGAGCACCCACAGGTAACTGCCATCGGGACGCAGAACCCGATATTCGGCGTTATAGGGGATGCCGGTTTCCACTGACTGATTGATCCGCTCCTGAACCCAACTGCGGTCGTCGGGATGAATCTGCATTTCGGCGATGAGGGGTGGCAGGTTGGCCAGGTCCTGATCAGGCGGGTAGGAAAATGTGCGGGCGAAGCGTTCGTCGCCAGACAATACATCGGCCTTGATGTCCCAGACGAACGAGCCGAGCAAAGCCCCGGCATTGAGGGCCAGGCGAACCTTTTCGTTGTCGGCGCGGTAAGCGTTTTCGGCTTCTTGACGCCGGCGTTCGGAAATCACATGGTCAGTGGTGTCGACCACCATCGCCATGACCCCGGCAGGGTGCCCGTCATCATTGGCGACGGGACTGTAATAAAGATCCATCCAGACGTCTTCGGGGACACCGTCACGCAACAGCACCAAGGCTTTGTTGTGATAGGACAAGGTCCCGCCCGCAAGGCAGATATCCACCACATGCCGATTGAATTCGGCGACCTCTGGCCAACCCAATTCCACCGGGGAACCCAGCAGGTAAGGATGGCGCCCACCGGCAAACCTCGAGTAGGCATCGTTATAGATCATGTAACCGGGTCGGCCCCACAGCATCACCATCGGCAGCGGTGAGGCGAGCAATAACTGCACCGCGCTGCACAGGCTCCCGGGCCAGGTCTCGATGGGCCCCAGCTCAGTCAGGCTCCAGTCGAACGCGCGAATGCGTCCGGCCATTTCGCCGCTCCAGCCAGTACATCCGTGACTATTGTCTAGAAACTGCATCGACTGGCCTATGTCCTGTGAATGACATGTCTTCAGGCAGTGCAACGGCGTGAGGAGACGGTGCGTGCCCGCTTGTTTCGAGCACTGCCAACGCCAATGGTTTCATAGAGGTATAGCTGATTCTCGCGTGGCCTCTAAGTGGCCCGTACAACAAGCCCGCCAGATGCCCTGCCGATAGCAGTCGCGTACTGGTACGCCTGCAATCGGGTGACCGACACTGCTTCGGCAGCGCCTACGCGCATATTCGGTCAGTAGCGCAGATTCAGCGGAAATCCCGGCTGCGCACATGGATGCCATCAAGCAATGAACTCAGATCGCTCAAGCGCCCGGCAATCAGGTGCCGCACCTCGCCTTCCTTTTCCCAGCGCCCATCGACCTTGAGCAATTGCGAGCCGACCAGTACCTGCCGTTGCCGTTCGGCCAAGTCGCGCCAGACCACCACGTTGACGTTGCCAAACTCGTCTTCAAGGGTCACGAAGGTCACGCCGCTGGCGGTCCCCGGACGCTGCCGACCGGTGACCAGCCCGGCGACGCTGACAGGACGCCCGTGCTCGACCGCCAGCAATTCCCTGGAACTGCGACAGCGCCGGGCCTTGAGTTCACCCCGCAGCAACGCCAGCGGATGCGGACCGAGGGTGGTGCCGACGCTGGCGTAATCGGCTTGCAGGTCCTCGCCCACGGTGGGTTTGGGCAGAGACACCGCCGGCTCTTCCTGACTCGGCAAACCGGCAAACAAACCGAGTTGTTTCTGTACCCCTGCCACTTCCCAGCGCGCCCGATGCCGGTCACCGGCCAGCCCGCGCAGTGCACCGGCATCGCCCAGTTGCTCCTGGGCCCGGGCATCGAGTCGTGCCCGTTCGCCAAGGTCGGCGATGTCGGCAAACGCCCCTTTCGACCGTGCGACCTCAATACGCCGGGCATCGTCCTCGCGAAAGCCCTTGATCATCCGCAACCCCATGCGAATGGCCGGCTGCGCGCCGGTGATCGGTTCCAGGCTGCAATCCCAGTCGCTGGCCCGCACGTCCACCGGGCGAATCTGCAAATGATGGCGGCGAGCGTCCTGGAGAATCTGGTCGGGGCTGTAGAAACCCATGGGCCAGCTATTGATCAACGCACAGGCGAAGGCCGCCGGCTCGTGGCATTTCAACCAGCAACTGGCGTAGGTCAACAAGGCGAAACTGGCGGCGTGGGATTCGGGAAAACCGTAATCGCCGAAGCCTTTGATCTGCTCGAAGATCTGCGCGGCGAACTCAGCCGTGTAGCCGTTTTTTTTCATTCCGTCGGCCAGACGCTCCTTGTGCGGTTCCAGTCCGCCATGGCGTTTCCACGCGGCCATGGAGCGGCGTAATTGATCGGCCTCGCCGGGGCTGTAGTCGGCGGCAACAATCGCAATCTGCATCACCTGTTCCTGGAACAGCGGCACGCCCAACGTACGTTTCAGCACCGCTTCAAGTTCTTTCGACGGGTATTTCACCTCTTCCTCGCCCTTACGCCGCCGCAGATAGGGATGCACCATCCCGCCCTGAATCGGCCCCGGACGAACGATCGCCACCTCGATCACCAGATCGTAGAAGTTCTTGGGCTTGAGCCTCGGCAGCATCGACATCTGTGCCCGGGACTCGATCTGGAACACCCCGATGGTGTCCGCATGGCCAATCATCTCGTAGGTTTGCGGGTCTTCGGCCGGCACCGTCGCCAGGCTCAGGTCACGGCCACGGTGCCGACGCAGCAGATCGAAACAACGGCGAATCGCGCTGAGCATGCCCAGCGCCAGAATATCGACCTTGAGCAACCCGACCGCATCCAGATCGTCCTTGTCCCACTGGATGATGGTGCGCTCGGCCATGGCGGCGTTTTCCACCGGCACCAGGCTGTCCAGAGGCTGCTCGGAAATCACGAAACCGCCAGGGTGCTGGGACAGGTGCCGGGGGAAACCGATCAACTGCCCCGTCAGGCTCAGCACCCGGCGCAACACCGGGCTGTCGGGATCGAAACCACCTTCACGCAAGCGCTCGACGGGCGGCGCCTGATCACTCCAGTGGCCGCAACAATCGGCCAGGGCGTTGACCTGATCCGGCGGTAAACCCAGTGCCTTGGCCACATCGCGCACTGCGCCGGCACCATGGTAAGTGCTGACCACCGCCGTCAGCGCCGCACGGGCCCGGCCATAGCGCTGAAACACGTACTGCAGGACTTCTTCGCGGCGCTCATGCTCGAAATCCACGTCGATGTCCGGCGGTTCGTTGCGCTCTTTGGAGAGAAAACGCTCGAACAGCAGCGTGCTCCGCTCCGGATCGATCTCCGTGATCCCCAACACGTAGCACACCGCCGAGTTGGCGGCAGAACCTCGCCCCTGACAGAGAATGTGTTGCTTGCGGGCGAAATTCACAATGTCGTGAACCGTCAGGAAGTAGCTTTCGTACCCCAGCTCGGCAATCAGCTCCAGTTCCTTGTCGATCTGCGCCAACACCTCGGCCTTGGGGCTTTTTTCCCAGCGCCACCGAATACCCTTTTCTGCCAAAACCCGCAGCCAGGACGTGGCCGTATGACCGTCGGGCACCAGTTCCCGGGGATATTGATAACGCAACTGACCGAGGTCGAAGGTGCAGCGCCGGGCGATGATCAGCGTCTCGTCAAGCAGTGCCTGGGGATAGAGATCGCGCAAGGCGTCGAGGCTGCGCAAATGCCGTTCGCCATTGGGGTGCAGACGCAACCCGGCCTCGGCCACCGGTACGTGATGGCGGATCGCGGTCATGGTGTCCTGCAAGGCGCGTCGGCCACGGGCGTGCATGTGCACATCGCCGCTGGCCACCGCCGGGATTCGCAGTTCCCGCGCCAGGGTCAGCAGCGCCGCCAGTCGCCGGGTGTCGTCCTGCCCGCGATGTAACTGAACACTCAGCCACAGGCGCTCGGCGAAGGTCTGTTTCAGCCAGTGGCCCTGCGCAAAGTCATCGACTGTATCTGGCGCCCACAACACCAACAGCCCCGGCAACGGCTCGCCGAAATCCTCCCGCAGCACCTGATACTGGCCTTTCTGCGTGCGGCGCCTGGCGCGGGTAATCAGTCGGCACAGGGTTTGGTAACCCTCGAGGTTTTCCACCAGCAGCACCAGTTTCGGGCCATCTTCGATGCGCATTTCGCTGCCGATGATCAGCGGCAACTCCACGGCCTTGGCCGCCTGCCAGGCGCGGACGATACCCGCCAGGGTGCACTCGTCGGTGATCGCCAGCGCTCGATAGCCCTGCTTTTTCGCCCGTTGAAAAAGCTCAAGCGCACTGGAAGCACCGCGCTGGAAACTGAAGTTCGACAGGCAGTGCAGTTCGGCATAGTCGACACTCATGCGAACCAGCCTTGCAGCCACAACGGACCGTTTTCACCCACCGCCCGATAGGCCCAGCCCTGCTGACCGGTACGGGTTTCGATCAGGTAGTAATCGCGGCGTACGTCGTCGCCGTCCCACCAGCCCGACTCAATGCGCTCCGGCCCCATGAGGATGCGCGTCGAGCCTTCGTGTATCGCTTGCGGTTCAATCAGCAACCAGCCCGGACGTTGCACGGCCGGCAGTACCCCACAGCCCTGGCTGTCGACAGTGGCCTGCCACGCGCACTCCGGCCGGTGATCGGCCTGGAACCGCAAGCCCTGCACCGCGTCATCCCCCAGCCGTGCGCGCAAGCGTTCGCGCAGTTGCTCCCAGGGCAAGGACTGCTGCGGACGATCGTCGAACAGCTCCTGGCACTGAGGGACGAAGGCCGGTAGATCTTCGGCCCGCAGACGAAAACCGCGCACCGGGGCCTCGACCTGAACCTGCTCCAGCCTTCCTCTGGCCAGTTCGAACAGCATCGCCGGATCGCGCTCGGCGCTGAGCAGGCCGACCTTGATCAGCGTGTCCGGCAACCCTGCGTGTTCAAGGTGCAGGTCAAAACGCTGCACACCGCTGTCTCGACCACAGAGGAACGCCGACAGATCGCCGGTCAGCCTGCGCAATGGAAACAGCAACGCCTGATGAGACTGCACATCGAAGTTGAGCTCGATGCGTACATCGAACCGGTCCGGCGGCAGATAAAACGCCAGCGCCAGCCGCCGTTCACCGAACAGGCTGTCCAGATGCTTGAGCACCTGCGCCTCGAAACGCCGGGCCAGACTATGCCGGGGCAGCGCCTGCACCTGACTCAACGTGCGCAGCCCCATGCGCGACAATGCCGTGGCAACGCCTGGCTCCAGAGCGACCCGGTCGACGGGCAACTGCCCGAGGTGGTGCTGCAAGGCTTCATCGTCCGGCACCACCAGACCGTCATAAACGTTGGCCAGCACTCGCGCCGCCACCGGGTTGGGCGCAGCGACAATCCGGTGACGAAACCCCAGCTCAGCGAGCTCGGCGCGCAACCGCGCCTCGAACTGCGGCCAGGGCCCGAACAAGCCCAGGCTGGATTCGATTTCAAACACCACGGCTCGCGGGTAATGCACGCTGACCTGGGAACTGAACCGATAGGCCCAGGCGGCCAGGAACTGCTGCCAGTGTTCGATCTCGGCGGCATCGTATTCGGCGGTGACGAACCCTTTGCTCAAGGCCTGGGCGGCGGTCATCGACTGACCGGGCCGCAAGCCCAGCGCCCGCGCCGAACCGTTGACCGCTTGCAACACCCGACGCTGGGCCGGGCCGGTCAGCAGCGCCAACGGCTCATCGGGGTCGGGGCGCTGACGCAGTACCGCGTCCAGCGCCAATTGTGGGAAGAGAATGCAAACCCAGCGCATGGCAACCTCAATGCCCCACAGCAAAGGCAATCGGCGCCGAACGGGCCAACCCGCCCCGGCACTTGAGCACCCGCAACTGAGCAGGTTTGGCGTCAATGGCAATACGCAAGGCCGCTGGCGACGGGTTGATGGCCTCACTGAGCGGGCGATAGGCGAACGCCAGGGTCTGCCCGGTTTCCGCCGCCACCTGCAAACGTCGTAACGCCCGATCGTCGGCCTTGTGCGGCCAGCACAGCACCGCCCCGCAACTGCCCGAACGCAGGCATTGTTCCGCCGCCCATAGCGCATCGCGCTCACTGGCCTGGATGATCGACAGCTGGCGCAGATCGACCCCGGCGTTCTGCCAGGCCTGGGGATACGGCACGTAAGGCGGCGCCACCAGCACGATGCGCTCACCTGCCGCCGACAGCCGCGCCAGCGCCGGCCACACCAGTTGCAACTCACCCACGCCCTGCCCGGCCAGGAGGATTTCGCTCAGCGCCGCTTCCGGCCAGCCACCGCTCGGCAATGCCGCATCCAGCGCCGCATGCCCCGTGGGTTGCGGGCTGACGGCCGGTGGCGCAGGTCGGCCCTTCCAGACCTGGCCACCATTGAACAGCGTATCCAGCGCAACGACGGCGCCCATCACCCTTGCCTCACCAGGCCGCAGAACACGCCTTCGATGGCCAGGTCCTGATCGGCTCGAACAATGATCGGCTGGTAAGCCGGATTGCGTGGTAACAGGCGAACAGAATCGCCAACCCGCTCGAAACGCTTGATGGTGACTTCACCGTCGAGCCGCGCCACGACGATCTGCCCGTTGAGCGCCTCGGGGTTGCGCCGCACGCCCACCAGGTCGCCGTCGAGAATGCCGTCCTCGATCATCGAGTCGCCCTGAACCCGCAGCATGTAATCCGGTACCCGCGAGAAGATCGACGGATCGAGCAGCAAACGGCTGTGGACCTCGGCATCGGCACCAATTGGCGCACCAGCCGCCACGCGGCCGAGCACCGGAACATCCAGCAGCTCGGGCCGCGGCGGCTGGTTCAATAAGCGGATACCGCGCGCCTGATGCGGGTTGACCTCGATGAAACCGGCTTCGGTCAGCGCCAGCACGTGCTTGCGCGCCACGCTACGGGAGGCGAAACCAAAGGCCTCGCTGATTTCAGCGAGGCTCGGGGGCTGACCATGTTCGGCGATTCGATCGCGGATGAAGGTCAGGATAGCGGTACGGCGGGGAGTTAAAGTCGTCATGGAGTACATTTGTACTCTTTTGAGTTTTACCTGACAAGGACCGCCAGTCAGCGCAGGAGCTGCCGAAGGCTGTGATCTTTGCTGTTGAGAGAAGGGAAATCACGCCCCCGAGATCAAAAGATCGCAGGCTGCGCCAGCTCCTACACGGTTATGCGCCCCCACCAGCAGGAGCTACCGAAGGCTGCGATCTTTTCTTTCAGCCGCGCTTGAGGATCTGGTCCATCACCCAATCGGTTTTCAACGCCTGTTCGGCCACCGCCGGGTGTTGCGCTTCGCCACGGATGTGGGCGTTCATGCCCAACACGTGGTGCCACTGGACGTGTTCGTGATGCTCGATGTAAAGACTGAGGTGTTCATCGGCTTCAAGCTGCACCGGGTGTTCGTCGAACACCGAAAAGCTGATCCGGCCTTGGCTGCCGATCACCTCCACCCGATCCTCGCGACGGTCCGCCACGAAATTCCAGCAGCCCATGCCCAACGCCCCGGATGCAAAGCGCCAACTGGCGCTGACGGCGTCTTCGGCGGCGTAGAGGCCAGACTGGTGCGCGGTGAAACCAGCGACCTCGACGATATCGCCCAACAGGTACTGGAACAGGTCGAAGCCATGGCTGGCGAGGTCGGCGAAGTAACCGCCACCGGCAATCGCCGGGTCGGTGCGCCAGTTGTCTGTGCCGCCAAGATCACTCGGTGAAGGCGCTTTGGTCAGCGTCCAGGTCAGGTGCCGAACGTCGCCGATCCGCCCCTGGGCAAGCCATTGCCGCACTTGCTGGAAGCGCGGCAACGAACGTCGGTAATAGGCAACGAACAGGTGCAGTCCCGCATCGGCAAAGGCCTTTTGCATTTCACGGCTTTGCCCGGCATTCAGCGACATTGGTTTTTCGACGCAGCAATGTTTGCCGGCGGCCGCCACTTGCAGGCTGTAGGCGTAATGGCTGTCGGGTGGGGTGGCGATGTACACCGCGTCCACCTCGGGATCATTGATCAGCGCTCTAGCGTCGGTGTAGACCCGGGCAATGCCGTGGCGCGCGGCGTAATCGGTCACCGCCTCCAGACGCCGCCCCATCACAGCCACCAGCGCCGAGCCGGGCACCTTGTAGAAGGCCGGTCCACTCTTGCGCTCGGCCACACTGCCACACCCAATCATGCCCCAGCGCACCACGTTCATAGTCACTCCCGCAGGTTTAGCCGATGCGCAGTGCGCGCAGGTCGAGGCGACCGTCCTTGAGCGGTGGGCACCAGTAGTAGCCGCCAGTGATCGGTCGGCTGATGCGATACAAACCGTCGGTGATGCCATCTTCCAGACCGCTCATGCGCCGCAGTTGGGCTTCGAACGCATCGAGGGAAAAACCGAAAGCCAGGAACATCAGGCCGGCGCGATCGCCTTCGATCCACGGCATCGAGCGACGGACCACGAAGGCTTCAGGTGCGAAGCTTTCCTGGGCGGTACGTTTGACGTGGGCGGAGATCGGCGCGTCGTCGAGTTCTTCGTTGTCGCTCAGGCGCCGCCCCATGATGTTGTCCTGCTCATGGGACGCCATCGCGTGAAAGCCCTTCAGGTCATGCTGCCACTGCTGGATCGCGGCGAAGCTGCCACCGACCAGCCCCTCAGCGCCCTCACCCAGCAACGCAGCCGCTACAGCGGCTTCGTCGTGAGGGTTTTCGGTGCCATCTTCATAACCGGTCAGGTCATGGCCATTCATGTGGCGGAAGGTTTCGTTCATCTGCACCAGGCGCAGGGCCGGTGCCAATGCGGCTTCGATCGCGTGGCTGCGATTGAGCAATTCGCCACGGTCAACACCGTGCAGCCAGCACCAGAGCGCGTGTTGGGTCGACGGGTTGTCGACGCCGACACCGACCAGCGCAGGAAAGGCGCGCAACCCGTCGATCTGCGCGTGCAGCGCCTTGACCAGGGATTCACCGAAACCGACCACCGCCGATTTACCGTCCACCAGGCGCATCAGGTTATCCAGCGCAGCCGGCAGTGCCTCGGCGGATTCAAGTGCGAAGAACATATGACGAGCTTGAGGCGGAACGGGGGTGGCGAGAATGCCCGGCTGGTAATAACTCATATGAACTCCTTTAGAAAGAGCGTGAAGTTTAACCGGGGGATCGTTACTTGTGTGTTTTCAGGGCAAAAGATCGCCGCCGAACGCAGCCTCGCGGGCTCGGCAGCTGCTACGGGGAGTTTCATTACAAAACGCGCGCAGGCTCCAGCGCTTGAAAGCCCGGCGAAAGCAGCACACATTGCTGTAACCATGTGATGAGTCGATGAGTCATGACAAGCGAGGCCAAGGTCTGCTAAAACGATTCATCAGTGCATCACCCAATCCACACGGGGTAGCGACATGACCACAGCACCGATCCTTGGCAACCTGTTTCCCACCGCCGACAGCATCCCGGAAAAATACCGCCTCAACGGCCAGACCGAACAGCGCGAATACCTGGTCGATGGCGAACTGAGAACCTGGTCCGGGTCCCTCGCCCAGGTCCGCAGCCCGGTGTACCTGAGTGGCGCGAATGGCGATGAACAAGTGATCCTCGGCAGCACGCCGCTGCTCGATGCCGACACTGCACTGACCGCTCTGGACGCGGCCGTCCGCGCCTACGACCGCGGCCAGGGCCTGTGGCCAACCATGCGCGTGGCCGAGCGCATCCAGCATGTCGAAACCTTCCTCGGGCGCATGCGTCAGCAGCGCGAGGCAGTGGTCAAGTTGCTGATGTGGGAGATCGGCAAGAACCTCAAGGACTCGGAAAAAGAGTTCGACCGCACCTGCGACTACATCGTCGACACCATCAACGCCCTCAAGGAACTCGACCGCCGCTCCAGCCGTTTCGAACTGGAACAAGACACCCTCGGCCAGATCCGCCGCGTTCCGCTGGGTGTGGCGTTGTGCATGGGGCCTTACAACTACCCGCTGAACGAAACCTTCACCACGCTGATTCCGGCGCTGATCATGGGCAACACCGTGGTGTTCAAGCCGGCCAAGCTTGGGGTGCTGTTGATTCGCCCGCTGCTGGAAGCCTTTCGCGACAGCTTCCCGGCCGGGGTAATCAACGTCATTTACGGCAGCGGCCGCGAGACTGTCAGCGCGCTGATGGCAAGTGGCAAGATCGATATCTTTGCGTTTATCGGCACCAACAAGGCCGCCAGCGACCTGAAAAAACTCCATCCAAGACCTCACCGCTTGCGCGCGGCGCTGGGCCTGGATGCGAAGAACCCCGGCATCGTCCTGCCAGAGGTGGATCTGGACAACGCGGTCAGCGAAGCCGTCACCGGCTCCCTGTCGTTCAACGGTCAGCGCTGCACCGCACTGAAAATCCTCTTCGTCCACGAAGACGTGGTCGAAGCGTTCATCGAGAAATTCAACGCCAAACTCGCCTCCCTGAAACCTGGCATGCCATGGGACAGCGGCGTGGCGCTGACGCCGCTACCGGAGTCGAGCAAAGTCGATTATCTGCATTCGCTGGTAGCGGACGCGGTCAGCAAAGGCGCAGCCGTGATCAACCCCAATGGCGGTGAAGCCCGCGCATCGTTCTTCTACCCGGCCGTGTTGTACCCGGTGACGCCGCAGATGCGCGTCTACCAGGAAGAACAGTTCGGCCCGGTCGTGCCGATCGTGCCGTACCGTCATCTGGACACCGTGATCGATTACGTCCTGGAATCGGACTTCGGCCAGCAACTGAGCATCTTCGGCACCAACCCGGTGGCGGTCGGCAGGCTGGTGGACACTTTCGCCAACCAGGTTGGCCGCATTAACCTCAACGCCCAGTGCCAGCGCGGCCCGGACACCTACCCGTTCAACGGTCGTAAGAACTCCGCCGAGGGCACGTTATCGGTGCACGATGCGCTGCGAGTGTTTTCGATCCGGACCCTGGTGGCGACCAAGTTCCAGGAAAGCAGTAAAGAGCTCATCAGCGAGATCATCAGCGGACGAAACTCGAGCTTCCTGACCACCGACTATATCTTCTGAGGACACCGAGCCTGAGCATCATCAGAGGCCTTCGACTGCCACCGCTGTTGCGCCGAATACTGCGTCCGTTGCTGGACCCGTACCGGCGCTACCGCCACGCCAAACTGATCCATGCGGTGCGGGTTTCGTTGGGCTTGCTGGCGACGATCCTGCTGACCACCGGCATCCACCTGCCCCACGGCGAATGGGCGTCGGTGACCATGCTGGTGGTGATCGGTGGCTTGCAACACCACGGTAATATCGGCAAAAAAGCCGCCGAGCGGGCCATCGGCACCTTGATCGGGGCCGGTGTCGGCTTGTTGCTGGTGGCACAACAGGCCTGGCTCGGGATGCCGTGGCTGACCTATTTCGCGATGTCGGTGGTGTGCGGATTCTTCTCGTACCACGCCATCGGCAAGGGTGGTTACACGGCGCTGTTGTCGGCGATCACCGTGTTTATCGTCGCGGGGCACGGTGACAACCCGGTCACCGATGGCTTGTGGCGCGGGGTGGATATTCTGATCGGCATCGCCTTGGCGCTGGCCTTCTCCTTCGCCCTGCCGCTGTACGCGGTGTACTCCTGGCGCTACAACCTGGCCGATGCGTTGCGCGACTGCGCGGCCATCTACGGCCGCATCATCAACGGCGAGTCTGTCAACGCTGACGAACACCTGAAGCTCATGAATCGCTTGAACACAGTCATGGTGCAACTGCGCTCACTGATGCCCTCGGTGTCCAAGGAAGTGCGGGTTTCCATGACCGAACTCGATGCGATTCAGCGCAATTTGCGGATGTGCATCAGCATCCTGGAAATCCTCGGCAATAGCCGGCCGAATGCCGATGACGCCGAGGCAATGGCCCATCTGCAATCGGCATTGAAAGCCGAGCACCGACAGATCCGGGTGCAACTGATCGGTATGGCTCGGGCATTGAAATCGGGCGCTTCGCAACGGCTCAGCCGGCCAGCCGAACCGCCATCGGACTCAACGCTCGATGCGCCGGTCTACAGTCCGCTGGATGGCTACCGATTGCTGACCCGACAATTGACCGCGAACATCGGCGAGATGCGCCAGCGTCTGGCGAAGACCGCACCGCTCTGGAACATCTGAGAGGCCGTTTATTGTGTAGCCACCCGCCGAAGCTTCAGGCTCCAACCCTGTTGCATCCCGGCAGCGGCCAACAGAATCGCGGCGACACCGATCCATTGCAGCGGTTCCAGGCGATGACCGAAGGCGAACCAGTCAACGAAAATCGCCGCAATCGGGTAGATGAACGACAGTGCGCCGGTCAGGGCGGTCGGCAGCTTTTGAATCGCGCCGTAGAGCAACACATACATCAAACCGGTATGCACGATGCCCAGGGTCACCAGGCTGGCCCAGGCACTGGGTGCTTGCGGCATCGCCGAAAAATGCGCAAAGGGCGCGAGCAACAACACACCGGTGCAGACCTGAATCAAGGCAATCAGATGGGGCGGCGTGCCGGTCAGGCGTTTGATGATCAACGCGGCAATCGCGTAAAGCAAGGCCGCCCCCAGCGCCAGAGCAATCCCCATCAGGTAATCGTTGCCGCCCTCGCCTTGCTCACCATGGGCGCTGACAATCGCCAGCATCCCGAGAAACGAAATGCCCAGCCAGAACAGTTTCTGCAGGGTGATTTTCTCCCCCAGAAACAGCGCGGCCAGCCCCACCAGCATGAACGGCTGGACGTTATAAACCGCCGTGCCGATGGCAATCGAGGCGCGAGAGTAGGACGCGAACAACAGCACCCAGTTACCGACAATCGCTACACCGCTCAGTACCGCCAGCAAGAAGGTGGTGGACGTCAAAATGCCAGGGCGCAGAAAGCCGAACGCCGCGCAGATCAGCAACAAAGTGCCGGCACCGAACACGCAGCGCCAGAACACCACGTCCAGCACCGGTTGCCCGGACACCAGCACGAACCAGCCAATGGTCCCGGATATCAGCATGGCGGCGGTCATCTCGAATGACCCGCGACGTAGTGTTCTGTCCATCATCAACCTCCTGTGTTTGAGCCCAAAGTATGCCAATCCACGGGGGGGCTTCTCCAGTGCAAAAAGCAGGCTAAACTCGGTTTCTGCCTTTTTTATCAAGGCTTATTCAACCGATTGCCTAACAGGGGTTTCGCCATGACCGATGACATCGACCAAGTGCTGATCAGCGCATTGATGGAAGACTCACGCCGCTCACTCAAGGCCCTGGCACAGATCAGCGGCCTGTCCTCGCCCAGCGTCGCCGAGCGCCTGCGCCGCCTCGAAGAACGCGGTGTACTCAAGGGCTATACCGTTGAGGTCGACCCCAAATCCTTCGGCTATCAACTCCAGGCAATCGTCCGCATCCGCCCGTTGCCGGGCCAGTTGCAGGAAGTGGAGCGACAGATTCAGGCCATCCCTGAGTTCACCGAGTGCGACAAAGTCACCGGCGATGACTGCTTCATCGCCCGCCTGCATGTACGCTCGATGGAACAACTGGACACCCTCCTCGACCGCCTCAACAGCCACGCCGAAACCAACACTGCGATCGTCAAGAAGACCCCGGTCAAGCGCCGGCTGCCACCGATGGCGTGAGTGCTGTTTGGTTCGCAAAAGCGTAGATTGATCCTTTCCGACGAAGGATTGGCGGTATGAAAACTCAGGCCATGCTACTGGCAGCGGTGATGCTTGCAGGTTGCGGTACGTTCCAGACGGTGGTGCGCAGTGACGAAGCGGCGGTGAAGAGTCTCAAGGAACAGAAAACCTACTGCGGTGCGATTCCACGGATCTATAGCGGCGTGACTTACGACTTTTGCAGCTTGCATGCGCCTCCAGGCCCGGGCATCAATGAGTACCAATACAACAACGGCACGCCCTTTGTGCTGATCGACGTAGTCATTTCCGGCGCACTCGACACCATGCTGTTGCCCTACACTATTTATCGGCAGCAGGCCGACGGCAGCATTGTCATTACCGAATAACCTTGGGTCGCCCCGATTTTCGGGCAATAAAAAACCCGCCAAAGCGGGTTTTTTACTCAAGGCTGGCGATCAATCATCGCGGCTCATGATGCCGAACAGTTGCAACAAGCTGACGAACAGGTTGTAGATCGATACATACAGGCTGATGGTCGCCATGATGTAGTTGCGCTCGCCGCCGTGAATGATGGCGCTGGTCTGGAACAGAATGCACACCGAGGAGAACAGCACGAAACCTGCGCTGATCGCCAATTGCAGACCGCTGATCTGGAAGAAGAAGCTCGCCAGTGTCGCACCCAGCAGCACGAAGAAACCGGCCGTGATGAAACCACCGAGGAAGCTCATGTCCTTACGGGTGATCAGCACATAAGCCGACAGGCCGCCGAACACCAGCGCGGTCATCGCGAAGGCCGAACTGACCACTTCCGCACCGCCCTGCATGCCCAGGTAACGATTGAGGATCGGGCCGAGCAGGAAACCCATGAAACCGGTCAGCGCGAACGCAGAAACCAGGCCCCACGCCGAGTCACGGAGTTTGTTGGTGAGGAAGAAAAGGCCGTAGAAGCCGATCAGTACCACGAAGACGTTCGGGTAGCCGACACGCATCTGCTGCGCGACAAACGCCATCACGCCGCTGAATGCGAGGGTGAGTGCGAGTAAGCCGTAAGTGTTGCGCAGGACGCGGCTAACCTCTAGCTGCTCAGCCTGCACGCTGTTATTAACTGCGTAATCCTGTTCGCGCATGGCGACACTCCTGTTGGTTTGAAACGTTCAGTCGCAAAGATCATAACAGACGCTCTGTAACAAGCCATGCAGAGAGTTTGACAGTGTGTTTCATTCAGGTATTATGGCGCCCGCAACGCAAACGGAGGTGTGGCCGAGTGGTTTAAGGCAACGGTCTTGAAAACCGTCGACTGTAACAGGTCCATGAGTTCGAATCCCATCGCCTCCGCCATCTTATGTACGACAAAGCCCTGATTATTCAGGGCTTTGTCGTTTCTGGAGTGTGCGATTTCTGTTGCACCATTTCTATATCGTTTCCGCATCTTTTGAGCTATTTCCGCAACCCTCCCGTTCCGTACCGACCTCTCCTACCTGGATCAAGAAACTCGACTCGCACGCAAAATGGGTATTCGGTCAGGATCGATAATCAGCTTCCGGCCAACAGCTGTGAATCAGGAGCGGCAGCTAACGGGCCAGAAGCGGACACTGGGTATGGATTGCAGATCTCGTACAGACACTACTCAAGGGGCTATGCAGACCTGTTCGAACCACGCGGCAAAGGTTGGCGATAGCTGTCATGCCGGTCCACTTCCGTCCAAAAGCTTTGGGATGCGCTGTTAACGAGGTTCGCCGCTGCCTGCTACCACATTAGCACATTCAAATTGCATCGGATTTCACCCCCTGCACCACGGGAAACCCGCGCAACTTGGCCGACCACGTCACCATCAGCGTGGCCACCAACAGCACCAGTAGTGCAGGAGGGAATGCTTCTACGCCGAGTCGGTCGAGTAGCAGACCTCCCACAATGCCCCCGCCAGCAATTGCGATGTTCCAAGCAGTCACGAGCATGGATTGTGCGACATCTGACGCATCGCCAGCAGTTCGGACCAATGCCGTTTGAAACAACGTTGCGGCACCGCCAAAGGCTAATCCCCACGCGCCAATCGCTACGAAAACGGCAACGGGTTCAGTGGCTGCTATACCCAGCACCATCGCTGAAATGCCAAACAATGCGGTACTCGCCAGGGTCAGCGCACGCAGGTACTGGTCGATTAACAGCCCAACAATCCAGATTCCCAGCAGCGATGTGATTCCGAAGACCAGCAGTACTACATCCGTCTGCGCCCCCAGGCCGGCCACTTGCAGAAACGGAGCGATGTAGGTGTAGAGAATGTTGTGCGCAAGGACGAACGCCAGTACCACGAAGAGCACGGGGCGAATGCCCCACAGTGTGAATACGTAGCGCAGCGACAGACGTTTTTGTTCAGCCTTTCCGGCGAAGTCCGGCACGTTGAAGCGCACCCATGCCATCAGCAGCACGGCCAGCAGGCTCATGATGCCGAAGCACATGCGCCATCCCAGGACGTTGCCCAGAAAGGTTCCGGCCGGGATGCCCAACGAGAGCGCCAGGGGTGTGCCCACCATCGCAATCGCGATGGCGCGGCCTTTGCGGTGTTCGGGTACTAAGCGCGCGGCATAGCCGGCCAATAACGCCCACAGTAGCCCCGCCGCAACGCCGGCCAGAAAGCGCGCCGCGATCGTCAACGTGAAGCTGGTCGAAAACGTCGTGACCGTGTTGGCAATGGCAAAGCCGGCGATGGCAGCGAGTAGCAAGGGACGGCGACGAAATCCTTGTGTGGCCGCCGTTAACGGCATGGCGGCCATCAGCGATCCAATGGCATAGGCGGTGACGGTTTGCCCGACCCACGCCTCGGAGACGGCCAGCCCCTGTGCCATCTGCGGCAGCAGACCAGCCGGCAGTGCTTCGGTAAGGATGGTGATGAAGGCGGCCATTGCCAGCGCCAACAAGGGTGCATAAGGCATGCGATCCTGCACTTCCGAGTTCATTGGCCTAGCTCCGCGACGCCGTATACCGCGTCCCGCAGGTCGGTTACGAACCGTCCCGACATGCCCTCGTACAACGTGTTGGTGAAGGCGACGACACTCAGCTTCTGCTGTCGATCCACACACCACGAATGGCCATAGGCGCCACCCCAACGCCAGGTGCCTGGCGACTCGGGGGTGACCGCCAAGGCCGGATCGCGCAGTATCGAGAACCCCAGACCAAAGCCGAACCCCGGTGCAGCGGGTAATTCCCGGCCGCCGGTTTGATCGAGTGCCATCTCCTCGACGAGTGCCGTGGACAGCAGCTCACCGCCGCCGCGACGCAATGTTTCAAGGAGGCGCAGGAAGTCCTCGGCTGTTCCGGCCATACCGGCACCACCCGACGCAAACGCCTGCGGGTTGAAGATGCGGGCGGGGCTGAACGGGATGCCGATCGCCCCCTCGAACGGAGAAACGATTTCGCCTTCGGCCAGCGCATGGGGCTCGGGAGTCGCACTGACGTAGGCGGTAGGCACGCGCGATGGGTCCAGCGCGGCAAAGCCGGTATCGGTCATGCGCAGCGGATCAGTCACGAGCTGGCGCACCGCATCAGCCAGTTGCTCGCCCTGCACCCGCTGAATCACAGCACCTAGTACATCGGTTGCCACCGAATAGCCCCAGGCCGTGCCGGGCTCGTACAGCAGCGGCACGCTGGCGATGCGGCTCAGGTTCTCGGTGAGGCTGACGGTGGACGCATCCATACCATCCGAGACACCGGCCTGTGCATAGGGGCCATGCGCATCGGCTTCGAAAAAGCGATAGCCAAGCCCCGCCGTGTGACTAAGCAAATGCCGCACCGTGATGCGGGCAGCACGTCCATCAGCCAACTGTGGCCGAAACTCGGGCAACCACCGCTCAACGCTGTCATCCAGACCGAGACGGCCTTGCGCTACCAACACCAGCGCCGCCGTCGAGACAATAGGTTTGCTGACCGATGCCAAGCGAAACACCGCCTCTACGCTCATCGGCAACCGCTTCTCGCGGTCGGCCCAGCCGGCCGCCTGGCGATGGACCAACTCGCCATCGCGGGCCACCAATACTACCGCGCCAACCAGTCGCTGCTGCTCCAGCGCTTGCTGGACCGTTGCTTCAATGCGCGCGGACAATTGACGGGAAAGCGTGCCCGTGGATAAAGCGATTTCGGGGAGGGTCATGCGCAGTTCCTTCTGAGAGTGGAGAGCCCCGCCACGATAGAAAGTCTAGGATTAAAGAAAAACTGGGGTAGAGTTCCATTTTATGCGGAGCAGAACATCCGCAATGGAGGGCAGCATGGACAGCTTGAATGGCTTTGTGGTGTTTGTGCAGGTCGCTGAAAATCGCAGTTTCGTTGCGGCCGGCCGAATGCTGGGGGTGTCGGCGTCGGCCATCGGCAAGAGCGTGGCGCGGCTGGAAGAGAAGCTCGGTGTTCGCCTGTTTCACCGCAGCACGCGCAGCGTCACGCCGACTGCCGAAGGCATGCTGTTTCTGGAGCGCAGCCGTCGGATTCTGGCAGAAATCGAGGCGGCTCAACTGGAACTGTCGCAAGCCAGCGTCGCTCCACGTGGACGCTTGAGGGTCAGCCTGCCCTTGGTCAGTTCGCTGGTACATCCGGTGCTCGGCGACTTTATGCGTGAGTACCCGGCCATTGAATTGGACCTAGACTTCAGCGACCGCCTGGTCGATGTGATCGAGGAAGGTTTCGACGTCGTGGTCAGAACCGGCGCGCCTACGGATTCGCGTTTATCGGCCCGTAAGCTCGGTTCATTCCGTTCGTTGCTGGTCGCCTCGCCGGACTACCTGGCAGCGCGTGGTACGCCAAAAGTACCAACCGATCTGCTGCTGCACAGCTGCTTGCACTACCGTTTCCCCAATAGCGGCAAGCTGGAAACCTGGGCCTTGCGTCGTACTGCTGAGGAGCCCGAGTTATCCTTGCCCATTTCGATGATCTGCAACACCATCGAAACCCGTTTATGCTTTGCCTTGCGGGGACTGGGCATCGCCTATCTGCCGGAGTTCTCCGTGAGGCAGGCGCTCACCGAGGGGCAGCTGTGGACCGTTTTGCCAGAGCACACAGAGCGCAATGGCGAGTTTCATTTACTCTGGCCTTCCAGTAAACACCCTTCTCCTAAGGTGCGGGTATTCGTCGACTTCCTCTGCGCCCGGGTTTTTCCGGGGAGAAAGGGGACGGATTTATTTTCACTAATCTAAACGTCCGCTATTGGCCGATTTATGCCTGCTGCCACCGGCAGCTATGGGTCGGTTAGCGACCACCACGCACCGTGACTGATCCACCCTTGTCCTCCCTCAACGTGGAGGACAAACCATGAAGATCATTGCTACATATAGTCATCAGCCTTGGAACAAGGGAAAGCTAGTCGGACAGAAAGCCCCGCTCCGAGTCAGAGATATCTGGGCCATTCGGGTAAGACTCCAGCTCGCGGAGAAAACACGGGATCTGGCTCTCTTCAACTTGGCCATCGACAGCAAGCTGCGTGCCTGTGACTTCACCAAGCTGCGAGTCCGAGACATAGCCCATGGGGAACATGTGTCGTCACGGGCCATCGTGATGCAGCAGAAAACCCAGCACCCAGTGCAACTTGAAATCACAGAGCAAACCCGAACAGTTCAGGAGGCTTGGATGCATCAGGCCCGCCTCCGCAGCGAGGACTTCTTGTTTCCGACCCGGTTGCACGGCTCAGCCCATCTATCCACCAGGCAATACGCTCGAATAGTCAAAGCGTGGGTGACAACCATTGGTCTTGACCCAACCATGTACGGTACTCACACGCTCCGGCGAACCAAGTCATCGCTGATCTATCGCAGGACGAAGAACCTGAGAGCTGTGCAACTCCTGCTTGGTCATACGAAGCTTGAAAGCACTGTCAGATACCTGGGTATCGAGGTCGATGATGCCCTAGAAATGGCTGAACAGACGGAGGTGTAATTCCTCTGCGATGGTCGCAACTAAACTGTCGCCAATAGCTGCCAGTGAGGTGAACCGGACTGACTAACCGAATTGTAAGCGCTCCATAAACCCCACCTGCACATGAAGCGCCGATTCAAGGATGCTGAGCTCCCATTTCTCGCTCGGATCGACCGATCCGCCGAACGGTCTGTTAGTCGTTACGTGTCTGTTCAAGCCGCTTATCAAGCTCGCTTGGCGGCAAGTTCGGCGTCGAGTGAAGCGTCAGCCAGACGGCCCGCAGAATGTTGATCGCGGCCATGTTCAGGTGTTGTTCGGCGGCGTGCAGGGCCAGTTCGGCTGCCAGGCGCTTGTCGGCAGCACTGAGGTGCGCCGTTTTGTGGGTCATGTCCGCATCGACGTTGGCCAACAGCCCCTGGAGTTCCTGCACCGCCTGATCCGATGCCTGACGCATGTCCGCCAGCAGGCGGCTGGCTTCGGCAGGCGTCATGGCCAAGGCGCGGACGCTGCGAAAAGTCAGGCGTGCGGGCAAGGTGGCCAAACTGAAACCCGTCGAAATTAACTTGCCAATCATGCGAACAACTCCTGTAAACGAGTGCTTCAGCAGCGTATCAGAGTAAATCGCAAAAAAATGTCTGCTCATCGCTTGCCAGAATCAACTCTCCGCCTTTTTGGCATCAAGCGTCTGATCGTCGTCAGAACCCTCGAACGATGCGCCCATAGGCACTTTGGAGTCGGATTCAGGCAGCCTTGGCAAAGGTGTTGCACCTAGCCGATGTCCAATTTCTTCAATCGAGTCAGGCCTTGTTTGATATGACCGGCGTTTTCACCCATGGTCCACAGTGCACCACGGACATTTCCGCCCATTTCCTGTGCCCCTTGCTCCTCAATCAGCAGGGTCAACTCCATAATGGCCGCCTCTAAGGCCTGCTGATTTTCGAACAGCCTTTCCAGTACATCCGACAGTGAATAATCGCTTGGCATGGTGTCGATTCCTTTCGAGAAAGCAGCGACAGTGCCCCCAATTGGAACCTGCAATAGGTTGATTGGAGTATGGTCAATTGATGAAGCTGTCACCGGCTACTTTCGACCCAAAGCTGTACTTCACTAAAGGCAGTTAACGGCCGATTCTGTTGAAAAAGTCGGCCATGGTTTCCACGGCAGAAAAGTACGCGCTTGAGATTGAAATCTTTACTTTGAGCAGAGGATTCCGGGCTCGGATTTCGCGTAGCTGCGCGCAAAAAAGGCATTTTTAGCAGTCAGTGCGTGGGCAGTCTGGAAGAACCGACTTTTTCAACAGAATCGGCCAGAAGCGGTCAGTCAAGCTGGCTTGAGCGGCGCCGGTTGTTTAAGCGAAATGAGCTAGTTGAATGGCTATGTGCTACGTTTTCAAAGCTTCTCATCTACCGTTCTTTACAGGAGTACGTATGTTTACTGATATCAAGCCAGGCCCGAAGCCAAAGCGCGATGATGGCAAGGAAGACCGCAGACGGCATGTGAATCCACCCAACGATAAAAAACACCCTACTTTGCCTATCCATAAGCACAAGCCTGGAGACTAACTACAGGCTGACAGCCCTCCGTCATCGTTAGCGTGTCGGCGGGCTTTTTATTAGCGTAGTACATGCTCATTTTCGTATGAGCAATTGTTTGATTTCACCGACTAAGCTGCCGGTATACATAGGAAGAAAAGGCTCTGCGCAAGATGATTCAACAGTTCATTCCAAAAGCGATTGTTTCTCACATATGGAAAGCGACTACTTAAATTATGGAAACCAATGATCACTTGGCGCGCCAAGATCGGGCCATCGAAAAAGCTGAAGCTGATGCATTGGATCGTGGCCCGTTCATCGCCAGCCTTATCAAAGCGCTAGTTCACACCGAACGAAGCACTGAGGGAGAAATCACCCGCTGTGCAACAGGTTTTGTCATAGGCCTGACCGGTGAATGGGGGCTCGGAAAATCGAGTATCCTTAACTTGCTGAGTGCAGAACTGAAGCAGCTGGATAGTGTTGTAGTGGCGACTTTGAACCCTTGGCTTTTCAAAGGGCGCGACGAGTTGGTGCAGGCATACTTCAGTAGCCTACGTGAAGCGCTCGGCCGTAGTACCAGCGAGAAAGCAAGAGAGGTACAGCTACAACTCGAGCGGTATAAGGCATCCATTGAGTTTACCGGTACTACGGTTGCTGCCGTCATTGACGCTTTTGGCAGTGGCGGCGCCGCTACTACTTTTTGGGAAAAATGCGCCATCAAGGGCCTTAAGGCATTAATCAAGCCAAAGGATCTATCGGCGAATCAGGAACGAAAAGCACTCGAAGCGAAGCTTGCTAAGGCGAACGTGCCGGTCGTTGTGTTAATAGACGAACTGGACCGAGTTGAGGATGACGAAGTTCGCGCAGTGGCCCAGCTTGTGAAAGCAGTAGGTGACATCAGAGGAATCTCCTATCTAGTGGCCTACGATCCAGATCGCGTGGCACAAGCGCTTGGAAGAGGTAGCGATCTGGCGGAGCGGCGGCGAACTGGAGAAAGCTACCTGGAAAAGATAATCCAATTTCCGATCTCGCTACGTCCGCTGTTCGCAGATGATGTCAAGGCGCTGCTAGCTAACTCGTTACGCATCAACAACGTTAAACTTCCAGACGCTATAGAGCCATACCAAGAGGAAATTCTTCGACAACTAATCCGAGCTGCGCGTACCCCACGTGAAATCAAGCGGCTGGTCGGTGCGTTCGCAGTGCTGGAAGAAATTATACGCGGCGAGATATGTCCCTACGATGTCCTGGGGTACAGCTGGCTTCTCACAAAAGCTCCTGCGGTACGTGATCTTATCATCAATAATCTTGAAGCCGTAATTGATGATCCCAGCGATCATGAACTCTTGGAAAGAAGTGTCTCACGCCAAAATAACAAAGATAAAGAACTCTCTGTTACTGACATACTTGGCCCTAGCGCAGATGCCTATCGCGAGATTCTACAAGTGCTTTTCCCTAGGTTCAGCAACGAAACCAAAGAGTCCAACGGCAAAAGGATTGCTAAACGTCGAAACCTCATACGCTTGCTCTACCTAGGTAATCCACCGGGCATGATGGCTAGGGCTGAAATCGAAAAGATCTGGAGCATCGGTAACTTCGATCAGATGGAAATCGTCCTTTTGCATTTGCAACAAAGCGAGCAGTTTCTCGCGCTGTTTGATCGACTTGGCGACTTACTTCCAGAGCTTTCTCATGACGGCGATAGGGTCTTCTGGGTAGCTTTGGCCCGTACGCTTGTTCGGCAGCAAGACTGGATTAGGAGCGAAGAGACCCTTGGCTTTTTGGTGGATGATGCTGGGACTATCTTATGGCAGCACGCGAAATCAGCTGCTGAAGGCACGATACGTGTTAAAGCAACCGTTGAGGCTTTGATAGCGGATGGTGACCTTCTCATAGTGCCATGGCTTTTACGGAAGCATCTTTACGCCCATAATCTTACCCAGCATTCACGCCCGAATGGCGGCGAAGTAATCTACAGCAAAAACGAAACGTCAAAATTGTTGGAGCGAGAATTACCCCGTTATCGCTGTGCTGTGATGGATGGAACCGCACTGCGGCGACTTCCTGATATGGAAGCGGTTTATTGCATCGCCAATAGTAAACGATGGGATGAGGAACTTAGGAGCAGCCTTACGGCGCAACTGGACAACATGGACGCAGTCGCGACCTTCGCTGCCCTAACGGTTCGTCCAGGCTATATCAGTAATCGAAGCAGCATGAACGAGATGATTGATGCCGACGCAGTTTTAGAGGTCGTTGATAGATTGGTGGCAGAAATTGGGCTTCCGGACGATCTGTGGCTTGCAGCCTCAGTCAGGCGCCTTCAAGCCACATTGCGCGGTCTAGACCCTTCTTATGTTGGCTATCCCAACTCGCCCACTGAAGAACTGTGAGGAAAAACATTTGAGCTCTGCATATGCCTTTGACCTGAAATTAGTCTGTGGCGGCTATGGTTATTTTTCAACGTTAACACTAGGTAGCGCACCGGATTCTAGCGGTCTTGAGATTCGCAAGCCTTCATTGGTAAACAGTGACGTGTTTTCTGGAGCTCTAGAGGAATTAGGGAGAAGTTACATTGTGGTTGATAACGAAAAAAGCTACTACGACTGGACTTGTATTCAGGGGTGGGCGATTGCAGATGAAAAATTTGTAAGGCGACACATGGCTCACTGGATAAAAAAGCGAAAGTGCCTGATCTCTCCTTACGGGTCTTTTACAGATATTGAGCTGGCATCGGCATCTATTCAGAAAAGGAGTTTTCGAGGGAAGTTCAAACAAAGAATCTTAGATAGAGATGGAAATCAGTGTGTGAACTGCCCAGAAACCGACGGGCTAACTTTGCAGAATGTAAGGCCATATTCCCAGGGTGGGGAGACCAGCTTTAGAAATTTAGTAACGTTGTGTGAACGTTGCAATCAGGATATGGGGGCTGAAACTTATAGGGAGCTATACGATCTTGCAGGCCTACGTTACTCGTATGAACCTTCCTTGCTGAGAGACTCTGAGGTGAATGAGCGAGCAATCCTTCGAGCAGCTCAGTTTTCTAGAAATATTATGCATACCCGATGTGAGCTTTACTGAGGGGATGGTAGAAAGGCGCGTTGTAGGGACAAGGGCACATCTGGACGGTGATCTACGCATAGCCTTACCTTGAATTTGGACGTCCGCTATTGGCCGATTGTGTTGAAAAAGTCGGTCCTTCCAGACTGCCCGCATACTGACTGCTGAAAACGCCTTTTTTGCACGCAGCTATGCGAAATCTGAGCCCGGAATCCTCTGCTCAAAGTAAAGATTTCAATCTCAAGCGCGTACTTTTCTGCCGTTGAAACCATGGCCGACTTTTTCAACAGAATCGGCCGTTTTCTGCCTGTCACGACTGACCAGGTTGGCTGCAAAAATCTCACTTCAGATGAAAGTCGCTTTCCATCAAGCGCAGTCTCTCGATTGCAGCTATGAAATTTAGGGCGATCATGAGCCCACCCAGAACGCCAAATAACCGGCCAAATTCGTTTCCGCAAATAAGTTCCCACCCCTTGATTTCAGAGGCCTCCAGAGCATCAATGAATACTGCCTAGCGGAAATGAATAAAACTTAAAGTATTGAAATATAAGGATTAATCTTCGGACTTGAAAACCGTCGACTGTAACAGGTCCATGAGTTCGAATCCCATCGCCTCCGCCATCTTATGTACGACAAAGCCCTGATTATTCAGGGCTTTGTCGTTTCTGGGGTTTGAGCGGCGTCCTCGTTTTTTGAAGGCGTTACAAAACTATTTGGTAACCGTTACAAAACTTTCCTGATTTTCCGTGCTCCCCCGGCTTTCTGCTAAACGATCACACCTCCTCTGACTGCTACGCTCTTTCCTATCAACGGAGGAATACCATGCCCGCTTAGGCTACCCCATTCCCTGCTTTCCAAGATCAGCAAAACTCAACTCGCCCTTGAGATCGCCACCCCGAGTGCTACCGATGCGCACATCCTTGAAATGGCTGGTCGACAAAAATAAAAGAGAGATGCTTGCTTTCATGGGAGCGGGAATCGCGGTCGTCATTGGTGGCGCCCGGACTGCCTTCATGTATTTTCAGAACAAACCGGGTTTCCCCCTGAAAATTGAAGCTTCATACAATGCCTGTATCGGCGCCGAGAAGAACGTTGCCCTCCAAATACAGTGTTCTTGACGTGCGGACAGAGCGTTGCCGATTGGGCAAAGAAAGAGTGTTCTGAATACTTGATCACGCCAGTTTCCTCGAAAGGTGGGGGCATGTGCGGATACTCCGTAATTGCAATCAAGTGCACATCTGGTAACTAACAGCTACGTTCAGCACACGAACGCTGAAGGCTGCTGCCCGAGCAGAGCTACACCACGATTCTAAAGGGAGTAGGCATGACGAGGTCGTCTCTAGCGCCAGAAGACGCCATTCGGATCATCGAATCCGCATTCGCCCCACTACGTTGCGTAGCTGAGCGATGGGCGACATGGTCGGGGTCGATGTGATCGACACGTAGCCGTTGTAGATGATGCTGCTACCGCCTGGCAGGTTGAGACGAAGCACTCGCACCTGCTTGTCATCGTCAGCAGCCTCGCAGACATCGACATAAGGCTTGGAAGGATCGTCCGCCACCGTTATGTTCAGCGTGATCGGGTTCTTGGTGGTCGGCATCTGGCGATCGTCATCGTCAGCCAGAAAGCCGTAGGTCAGGAACTGTTGATCACCACCACTGGACGCCAGTTCGGTGATCTGCGAGATTTCGGTAAACGACGTGACTTCGCGCACAGAACCAATACCAGAGCCGGCCGGATACTGCTGAACGTTGGTGGTGTCGATGCTGCCCAGCGCAAAGGTGCCGCTGGCGATTACACCGACCTGAACAGCTCGGCCGTCCAATCGCGTCCAGCCCGAGTTCACCGCAATAATGTCGCCCTCGGCCAAGCCATGCGCGGCGGCCGTGGCCACCGCCGGGTTCGCATTAGTCAGCGCAGTAAATGGGATTGCAGTGCCGTAGGCGGAAGCAATTTCGAAAGTTGCGCCGTTGGGCATTTGAATGCCGGCCATGGGTTTTTCCTCTTTTCAGAAATGAAAAAACCCGCTCAGTGGCGGGTTCATTGGTCATCGATTGAAATGGTGAGTGGATAATCCAGGCGCTTCGGCTTGGCTTCAGACTGGTTGTGCAGATCCATTGTCGAGTTTGCGAGCTAGTTCGACATTCATCTCGAACTGTTCGCCAACATCGATCATCGTGCGGCGGCTTTCCTCGATTGAGCCTTCCTGAGTCCAGAGAAACGGAAAGAATGAAAAACACTGATCGGCTTTCAGTGCCTGCAAGTCGCTACGCCAGCCATCCCAGCGCAGGCCGTCGTAAAAGATTGCGAGCCGATCGCTCAAGGCCCAGCCAAGAAAGTCGGTATAGCCAATGTCCAACTGCTCCCAGCGCAGCGTGTCGGGCGCCCAGTAGTACATCGCTCCTACATCATCGCCCAAACCGCCGCCGTTGATGGAAAAGAACCCTCCAGCAGCATCGTCCGCGACCAGCAGATAAGCATCAGCTCGGCCGTCGTTCCAATCAACAAGGTTTCGTGGCAGCTGAGGATGCCCGGAGCCGAGCACGCGTAACCAGCCATGGTCGATAAGCAGACCACCAGTCCCGTAGGCGATCGCACCCAAAGTCGATCTGGTCGTAACCTGAAGGCCAGAAAGAACTCGGCCGTTCTCGGTGGACGGGGGTAGTAACTGATAGTTTAGGGTGGCTTCTACCAGCATTTTTTCAATGAGAGGCAGCGCGGGGTCGCGGCTATCTATCAAATCTTCCAAACTTTTCATCTACCGATCCTTGGGAAAAGGAAGCGATTATAGCCGCATAGGCAATGGAGCGGATTGGAGCTCGGGGTGATAACAAATCAGCTATAGACCCGTGTCCGCGCGGTACATGAACGACACGGGTACAGTAAAAGTTGTGTCGTCGGGAATGCCTGGGCCAGGGTCAACTGGCGTCATGGTCACGACGGTCAGTGCGCCCTTCGTGTTCCGTTCGTACAGCGGGAACAACGCGGCGATCTGGTCAGCCAGTGCACCGGCCGCACCGCGATACTTACCCGAGGGCGTCACGACGCTGACCTGAAATACACCGGTGTACAGCTTGTGGTCACCGCCGAGCGTGTTGCTTGCGGTGTCGCCCGGCAGCGTGAACGCCTTCAGGTAGGTGGCGCCGTCCACCGGCGTGTAAGCCTCGTTTTCGACGACAACCTTCAGCGGTACTGGCAACGCCTTCGCCCAATTGATCAGCTTGGCCTCGTAGATCGAGGCAATGAGGTTATGGCTCATACCTGGTTGTTCCTGATGGCTTCGTCGACGATCCGTTGAAAGCGGGCCAGAGTGATTCGGACCATTCCGCCGGGCGCCTGCTTCGAATGTCCGTACTCAAGCGGCACCGCATAAGGCAGGTTGTTCACGATGTACGCGGTCTGGCCGATGGTCAGGGCCTGCACCTGGGTCATGAGCACCGCAACCGACACGTTGCCCGATGGGTCGACCTGATCAAGTTCGCCATCGGCCGGAGTATCGATAGAGAACTGCCAGTTCCCGCGGAATCGCCCGCCCACGTAGTCCTTGCCCCCGACCAGGCCGTTTACGTTGAAGTTCTGGTCGCGCTCAGTCTTGGTCAGAGGCTTGGCGTACTTCACGCCGCGTTTCAATTTGCCGGCCTTGGTGAAGTTGCTGTCGGTCAGATTGATGACCGTACCGCTGACAAGCGCTGCGCCAGACTGCGGCGTCAAGGATGCACCCTTGGCGAGATTGCCAGCGTCACCGGTGTTGATCGAGACAAGGTCGCCGCACGTATCACCCTGGGCGAACGACTCCTCAGTCTTGAGGTTATCCCGTGACCCGACGCCAGCGGGCAAGGCGCCTGCTGATTTGGCGCGGCTCACTCCCGGCGATCGCCATCTTCACCTTCCTGATGCTGCTCAGCGCTCTGGCTGATCGCGTCACTCAGTAACCCACCATTTCAACGCTGCGTGCATCGCGGCAAGGAACACTCATGTCCACGAATATGCAGATCTGGGATCTGGGATCTGGTCGATACCACTGATCCGAGCGCCACCAAGAACTTCACCGGCATGGGCGGCTTCAAAGGCACCGCCATCAAGCCAACCTACCTGATGCGCAAGGCTACTGAGATCTTCGGGCCGTGCGGTGAAGGCTGGGGCTGGACTGTCCTTGAGGAACGCTTCGACGAGGGTGCACCGCTCCAGGCCCCCACCAAGGAATGGCCCGGCGCCCCGCTCATTAACGCCAAGCTGCACACAGTGAAGATTGAGCTTTGGTATCTGGGTAAAGAGGGCCAGAAATGCACTGTTCAGCGCTACGGTCACACGCCGTTCGTGTTGCTGCAGCAAGGCAAGATCATTACCGACTGGGAAGCAGCGAAAAAGTCGCTTACTGACGCCATTGGAAAATGCTTGCAGCCCCTGGGCTTTGCAGCAGACATCCACATGGGCATGTTCGACGATGCAGCGTATGTCGAGACTGTTCGCGATGAAGTGGCGATCGCCAAGGCAGAAGACAAGCAGCAAGAGATCGAGCGCCAGCAGCAAGAGCGCCTGGAATTCATCAGGTCGGTTATCGACACCATGGCCGGCGCCCAGTCCGCCCAGGAACTCAAGAAGATCCACGACACCGCTGTACGCAAGCTGAGCCTCCGCACCGAGGAACTGGCTGGTCCGGCACTGGCCTGGACAATAGACAGCATCGAGGGCGCCCAGCAGCCCGACGCCAGTCAGCTGCAACTGCCCTTCGCCCGTCACTTCGACGTCGACCACCTGATCGAGAAGTACAGGGTCTGGGTCGAACGCGGGCACAGCTACCCATGGCTGGCTGACGCCACGCGCGATCCTTGCAATCGCCAGCCCGGTCAAACACGCGAGGTCGCTGTGTGCCGAGCCGTCGTATTCGCCCAGACCGGTATAACAGTCAGCGTCCCCGCCGACCTCGTCCAGTTATAAGCCCCCGATTGACAACTCACAGCCTGCCGGTGAGCGGCGTATAGCGAAAGAGTGTTCTCCCTGCACATGACCTCGCCATCCATGGGCCGGTAAAGAGTCATGTAGCAGGGTGAACAGCTGAAACGATACACCACCCGAATTAGACCTGACAATTTATACCTATCGGCCTGCCGGTGAACGGCGGGCGAGGAATCGCTATGTTCGATTTTCAAACGGAATCCACGCCCACCGCTCGCAAGGTGCACAAGTGCAACGAGTGCCATGGGCACATCGAGCCCGGTCAGAAATACCAACTCATCTCCGGAAGCTGGGATGGAGACATGGGGGCGTTCAAGACCTGCATGCCTTGTCTCGCAGCTCGCACCTGGGCCATTGCTCAGCCCGAATGGGGCAGCGATGGCGAGCATCTCTATTACTTCGGCCAGTTGGAAGAAGACCTGTCCTGCCTGGCACCGGAAATCACCTCACAGGACGGCCGCCGATTCCACGCCTACCGCTTGCAGGTACTCATGTGTCGCCGTCGGCTCGCAGCTAAGACGCTGCTCAAAGTGGCTTAACCCAATAACCACCTTCTGCCACCACGCGCGACATGGAGCATCAACATGGAAACTGAAATTCTCTCAGACGAAGAACTGGCAGATCTCACCGGCTACAAGGCCAGGGCCTACCAGCGGCGCTGGCTGATTGATCGTCATTGGGTGTTCGTCGAAAGCCGCGGCAAGCGTCCACTGGTTGGACGGATGTACGCCCGCATGAAGCTGGGGATGGTCTCCCCGACCATCGCTGACCCAAACCCTCCCCCGGCGACTCCGGCATGGACGCCCGACTTCTCTCGAGTGAACTGATATGCGACCCCGCAAGGCCGAAACACGCAACTTACCGCCCCGGATGTATCAGTGGACGCGGAAACGGAAAAGCGGAAAGGACTGGATTGCCTATTACTACCTGGACCTGACCGGTAAGGCGATCCCGCTGGGCAAAGACTTGGACAAGGCCAGGATCAAATGGGCAGAACTTGAAGCCAAGGAAAAGCCGCTCGACCTGCGCACAATGAAGGGCATCTTCGACCGGTACATCCGCGACATTGTCTCCAAAAAAGCACCGCGCACTCAGAAGGACAACCTGTCAGAGATCAAGCAGCTCCGACCGATGTTCGACAGCGCCCCCATCGACTCGATCACCCCGGCCACGATTGCCGGTTACCGGGATGCACGGACAGCGAAGGTGCGGGCGAACCGTGAGATCGCCACCCTCTCCCACGTCTTCAATATCGCCCGGGAATGGGGGCTGACGACCAAGGAGAACCCCTGCCAGGGCGTGCGCAAAAACAAGGAAACGCCCAGGGACTATTACGCGAATGATGTGGTTTGGGATGCTGTTTACAAGAAGGCAGCTCAAGAGCTGAAAGACGCAATGGACCTGGCTTACCTGACCGGGCAACGGCCCGCGGATGTCCTGGTCATGCGGAAGGATGATATCGAAGGGGAATACTTGGGGGTGCAGCAGAACAAGACGCACAAAAAGCTTCGAATTCAAATGACGGCCGATGGCAAGGCAAACAGCCTGGGCCTGCTGATCGCAAAAATGGCCGAGCGCAATGCTCAGCACATTTGCAGCTATCTGATCGTGAGCGCGCGTGGTAAGCGCATGACCGCGAAGATGCTTCGCGATCAGTGGGACAAGGCTCGGGAAAAGGCCAAGAAGGAGGCGGACGAGCTCGGCGACACTCTGCTGGCCGAGAAAATCGGTAGCTTCCAGTTCCGTGACATCAGGCCAAAAGCTGCGTCAGAAATCATCGACGTCGCCGACGCGAGTCTGCTCCTAGGGCACACCAAAGGCGACATCACGGAGCGCGTTTACCGACGCATTGGCGCCATTGCGAAGCCGTCAAAATAGCCCAAAAACCCGTTACAAAACTCAAACTTCGCCCCTTGTAGAATGCGGTCTACAGAGGTGGCGAAAAACAAAAGTATTGAAACGAAAAAGCACTACAGGCCACGGTTTTAGCGACTTTAAATAGCGGTCTTGAAAACCGTCGACTGTAACAGGTCCATGAGTTCGAATCCCATCGCCTCCGCCATTTTTATACGACAAAGCCCTGATTAGTCAGGGCTTTGTCGCTTCTGGGGTTTGGTGAAAACCTCACCGCTCGGGATGTGTTCCATAACTATTATGGGCGCGTTCCATAACTCAGCCCGTTTCGCCCCGACCTCCGGCGTCCTGCCGACCGAAACACAATCAAACCTCCCTGCAATACCAAGACTGCGCGTACAGAACACCGTCGACTTCTTCCAGGCCGCTCAGCGTAAAACCGAGTGTTGCCATGCTGGTTATTCGAGCATCAAGTTCGCGTCATAGGCGCGGACGTAAAACCCCGTCCAGTTACCGGCCGATCCGATCAGGCGCATTCGACACAAGCCGGCAACCCCGCCGACCGTGTCCGGTCTGACAAACACCAGCGGCGGCGCTTGGGATGTCACCGGACGCGCAAAGTACGTCGTTGACCCAAGTCCTGAATCTTCGGTCGGGGCGAACCGACCGGAAGAGCTCACCATCAGCCTCGCATACTCAGAATCGATAATGACCGTGCCGCTGTTGTTCTTGAACTCAAGTCCATATCCCATCAGCTGAACCTCATCACGATCAGGCGCATGGTGCTGGCCGCCGAAGGGAACACGCGTCGAAATCGTGTAGGTATCGGGCCCGACCTTTATTGGGCCGCTATCAGTACAGCCAGACAGCAACGCCAGGGCCAAAGCCCCTACGATCAATTTCATGCAGGTCACTCCTGTGGAATGGGCTGGAAGACATCACTGGTTTGCAGTTTTACGAACCACGCGCGTATTGAAGAATTGCCCACAGAGACTGCGCGATAATGGCTTGCTGACATCTGAAATCGACCAGTTTGGCGAATCTCGCCGTAGCACAATTGACGCACCCGAGGATGAACATAAGTTCATCGAAAACATTGTTCTATACGTCTAGTCTGCGGGTTCCGACATAGTGACTACAGGAGTAACCCACCATGTTTTCGCACGAAAGCATCCCGCTGATCATCATTTTCATCATCATGCTGCTTGGCGTGCTTACCGCCGTCCTCCATCCGGTACATGCGTTCTATAGCTGGCTTCAGAGGCGCAGGGAAAAATCATCCGCCGAGATCGCGAAAGAGGTGGATTCGCGCTGAGGTTTTTTTTAACGAGCCCGGCTAAGTCAGGGCTTTTTGTTGCCTGTTTGGATCAGCGGAAACGAAAAAGCCCAGCGCAGGGCTGGGCTCATGCTGCCGCGGCAGATCTACTTTCGATAGAAGCGCCGAAAAACCGTTTTTCCGTCATATAGTCGCTTACAGATTTTTCGAGATGCAAGCACGCACAGCAGGAAAATAGCGCCAAAGACAACCCAGAGCACTGTCGAGTTAGTCGTGATGAAACTATGGAACAGCTTGGCTCCCCACCACCCCGCAACAACACAAAGAATCAGGAAAAAGACCGCGACGCCTTGGGGAGTACCGTAACGGACCTCGGCCTGACAACCTCGGCAGACTTGAGCGCCCCATGGCACTTCGTTCATACAGTGGGGGCAGGTAACAGTGTGATTGCTTGCCACGAACTCATTCCTTTGATTGATACTAAAAAGCTTTGCAGTCTACGAGATTTCCAAATAACAAGAAATTACTGGCACTGCTTCCCCTCCCGCCCTCGTCCACACGATCAATTTCATGCAGGTCATTCCTGTGGAAAGGCGGGCAATGTAGCACTGGGAGGATGGGAACGAAAAAAGCCCGGCGTGGTTCGGGTAAACCGTGCGCCCGACTTCCATCACGATCATGTCCCCGCGCCGCGGTTGGTCGACCCGATAGAAGCCGGCGGCCTCGTAATTCGCTTCGTATAGTATCCTCGTCCCGTTCGTTGCCGATCAGGCCGTCACGCCTTTGCGATTGCCGTGAGTTGGTTTTTGGCATCGTTGAAACCTGGGCCTGGTTTAAAAGCCTCGCAGGGTCTTCACGCGCGGCTTTGTTGCATTCTGCGTGCTGGTGGCTGTTTTTGAGCTGATAGCGCTAAATGCACGTTTCTTTACTGACGACAGATAGCGGTCTATTGCCACGCTGCGAAGACGATAGTCCTCTCGGAGCAATGTTTTCAGACCGACATTTCGGCGCGGCCCACTGCGGAGTAAAATTAACACGGCACCCAGTGACTAAGGCTTATGTTTGTCTTTTTACCGTAAGTCTGACCAAATCCAGCAAACCAAACTGAAGCTCATCCTAGTCGACCCCGGCAAAAACCGCCTACAGCTTGCTAGTGCACTTGCCAACTAGCCCCAGCTTGGTGAGAGGCTTTTAGCCTCATGTGAATTTACTCGTAGTAGTCTTTAGACATTTTTCAGATATGGTCTACCATCACTGTCGCGCCAGCCAAAAAATGTAATGGACTGCAATTATAAATGGAGTTAGGAATGCTGCCACCACACCTAAAATACGCTATTTTATTACTTTGCTCATTATCAATTGCAAGTATATTTTTTCTATCTAAAGATCTCTCAGAAGGCCTTGTGGGCCCGCGCGAGCATTTACCAACCAAACCAGACAGTTCGATGAGGGAAATAAAGGCACAGATAAAAACAAATAAAGATCTTCCACCGCTTTAATTTATTAAAGCGGAGATGAGCTACAAGAGCACTAGTTTGCTTTTAGCTTGATCGAATTATTCAGAATGGTCACAATCATAGCCAAAATCCATGTTGTCGAATTTACCTCTGCGAAAAAATGGCTAGCTTAGATTATTCATGTGACCCTTAGATACTGCGCAAGATGCATAGCACTAAAATTCTACCTATAAAGCGACTGCCAATGACTCATCATAAGCCCCTGTTTCTCAAGATTTTTTCTACTCTTTGAGGTAGGCAAGGCCGTTGCTGCGATATAGTTGCAGCCATACTCCCTTGCCTTTGTTATACGGTGTGAAATCAAGGCTTGATGGCAGCCTATGCCGCGGAAAGGTTTAGCTGTAACCGCAGTACCTAGGTATCCTACACCGTTGCTAGCAAGCCATAGCACAGAACCAGCAGCAGCCCTACCCTCAACTTTAATCAAGTAGAGGCGCGCACGACCCTCCATCAATAAAGCACTAAATATTGATTTATTTACATTTCGGTCCGATAAGTTCGTGCAAAACCCTTCGGCATGAAGCTTCAAAAATAAATCCAATGTTTCGTGGGTAACCTCTTCCACCAAAAAAGAAGAAGTTGATACTTTTACTTGATCAATACCACATCCTAGCTGGACATGCGTCCACCCCTTTAACAAATCTAATGACTGCCCATCCACCAAAATAGTTTTTTGTGTTTTGCGTAACAGCCCGACCACTGGCAACGCCAGGAGCTTCTTGTATCTTACTATTAACGCACTGACTTCATCAGCACTTGAAACTAAATCCCCATAAATGCGGTTCAACATAGGACTTGCACTCGCCTCAACAGAAAAGCTATTGACCCTCCCTTCATTTTCAGTTTTGGCGCCGAAGGGGTTACCCGCTATGTCGAGCAAGCTCCTTACCCTGAATTGCAGATATTCGAATTCGGCTGCTTCAATAGCAATTAGCTCTCGATTTTCCATCGCCCCTCCACTTCATGCATGTAAAAACATCGCGCCAAGCTGCACTAATCCCAAGACCCATGTATAGATTTTAGTGGCAGCTCCCCTCCGCGCAATGCTTCTTGTACGGCGCCCGTCAGACGAATCGCGCACGAGCCACACAACGCGCGTGAACTTCCTGGTCAACATTTGCGCCTGAGCAAATGACACCAAAAAAACTTCCTTCTACTTTGGAAGTTCCATCAAGCACCGACGCTAGAGCGATTGCACCAGAAGGCTCAAGCATCAAGCCCATTTCTTCATAAGCGAAACGCACCGCATAAGCCACCTGATCGTCATCAACACACGAAGTACCCAATGTGCTGAACTCCGACAAACTCAAAAGCAGTCTGCTAGGCATTGCCGTCAACAATGCGTCACAAATTGACCCACATGTGCTGATATTCCTTTCTGGGGACTCGACGCGACGGGCGCGCCCCACACGATCATAGCCCTGAGGTTCAACCGCAATGATTGAGCATGGCTGCTGTGCCTGACTGGCCGCAATGCAGCTGCCCGCAACCAGCCCACCTCCACCGCAGGGCACAAAAATATGGTCTAGCGTGTACCCTTTATTATGCGCTGCCTCGATCAATTCCAAGGCAACGGTGCCCTGTCCCGCAATGACCTCGACATCATCGAAGGAGGGAATCAACAAAGCCCCACGCGTCGCACAGATTTGCTCGGCAATAGCATTTCTATCATCTCGGTCTCGGTGATAGAACACGACTCTACCGCCAGCCTCACGAACTTTTTCGAGTTTGATAGAAGGGGCGTCGTGTGGCATGACCACTGTCACGGGAATCGACAGGAGCCTACATGCCATCACTACTCCGATGGCGTGATTGCCAGAAGAATAGGCAACCACTTCTTGAGGACGCTGTGCATGTGCCAACAATGCATTGAGCGCACCGCGAAACTTAAATGACCCGCCGCTCTGCAATGACTCTGCCTTGACCAGAACCCTGGCGCCAGCGGCTCGGTTAAGCGCTTCCGACTCCAGTACTGGAGTACGAACGATCATCCCCTCCAGACGCCGCGCCGCTTTATGAACCGCAGCAAGGTCAAGCGAGGATGTCCAGCGGGAATCAATTGTTTCTAAGCTATCAGCTGTCATCAGACTCACCATCGTGCCGTGCTGGCAAAAAAGTTATCGATTTCAATCGCATGCCCGCTGGCTTGTGCCGCCTTAAGGACAAAATCACCCAGCGCGATGTCCAGCACCCCCAGGCCAAAAGGTGAAAATATGCGCGCGCGGGCAGGATCCGGTAACAGACGGTGCGTAAGCACCTCGTGCAAAGTACCGGCGACAAACGCCCGGCTGCCGGTCTTTATTTCCGCCAAGTGGGGGGATGTGTACGATTTCAAACAGTGGTCAACATCGTCGAGCACATTTTGCGCGTCGAGTATCAGGCCCGGATCTATGTCACGCAGAGAGATGTTCAGAACCGTCGGTGCATGGGCGAACAGATCGGGGTCGACCAGGTGGGGGGACGCGGCCGTCGTCGCCAGCACGATCAGTTGCGCGTCCTCACAGCTGGCACGTGAATCGCCCACGACTCGGGCCTCGCCCCTGTCCTTTTGATTGATCCATCCGGCAAGGCGCCGGGCATCCTCCGACCTCAGGTCATGGACCGCGATTTCCTCGGCCGACCAGCCATCGGCGAACAGGTAATCCAACGTTTGCCGGGCTATCACCCCCGCCCCGATGATGCCGATCTTGCGCACATTGCGGCAACCACCCGATAACGCTCCGGCCCCCAACGCCGCGGAAGCGGCAGTACGGTGCGCACTGATCAACGAGGACTCCAGGACGGCCCTGGGGTATCCGGTGGCAAAATCATTGAGAATCAGCACCGCTGAGGCGCGTTGCAGGTTCTGCTGAATGTTCCCTGGAAAGCTGGCGATCCACTTCAATCCTGCAGTGTTCACCTCCCCCCCCAGATACACCGGCAATGCAATGATCCGTGCATCGGGTTTTTGTGGAAAACGCAGGAAGTAGCTGTCGGGGTTTATCGAGTCGCCCTGACCATGAAGTCGATAAGCCAGGGCTATCACGTCCATGACCTGACGATGCTGCCCCGACAGAATGCCCTCGATGGCCGCACCGCCGACTATCACAAACGAAGTCCCGGTGCTCATGAAGACATTTCCACTGCACGGTTTTCACTGGAGAAATGTCGAGCGACCCACGCGTCATCATAAATGGTATCGAGGTACTTCTCGCCCAGATCAGGGGCAATGACCACCAGGGTGTCACCACGGGTCATTTGCGGCGAAAGCGTCGCAATGGCTGCCAAGGTCGACCCTGATGAGCCGCCGAGCAGGATGCCGTAACGACGGGCCACATCGCGACAGGTGGCGATGGTATCGCGCTCGGTCACCGATACTACGAAGTCGGCTTGCGACGCATCCAGCAATTGTGGTTTCTGGCTGGCGCCTATCCCCGGGATGAGTCGTTTCCCAGGCGCTCTGTCGAAACTCACGGATCCGACCGGATCGACAGCAACCAGCTGCGTGGAAGGCGACTCCAGCTTGAACACCTCGGCACACCCCATGAACGTACCGGAAGTCCCGACCCCGATGAACAACCATTCAGGCGCGGGAAAGGATCGCAGTATTTCCTGAGCGGTCTGCTCCCGATGGGCCTGTGCGTTCGCGGGGTTGGAGTATTGATTGAGCCAGACGCAATTGGGGTCCTCGGCACAGATCTGGCGAATGGTCTCAATGCGCGTGCCGACAAAGCCACCATTGGCATCACGCCGGTCGACAACAATAGTACGCCCGCCATATGCATGGATGGCCTTGAGATTGGCCTGCGTCACCATGGGGTCAGTGACGCAAATGAAGCCGTAGCCCTTACTTGCGCACACACAACTCATCGCCACGCCGAGGTTGCCGGAAGAGGACTCGATAAAGGTGGTCAGGCCTGGCGTGGCCAGGCCGCGCGCTTCAGCAGCCTCGATCAAGGCAATGGCCGGCTTGATTTTGATTGATCCCGTTATATGGTGCCCTTCGAGTTTCAGTACGGTGCGACAGCCAGGCACAAACTCGGGCAGTTCCAGAAAAACATCACGCATAATCAGATCGAGCGAAGTGTTGGCTAACATAGCGACCTCCTGGTCTCTTCAATGAAGTAGGCTCGACAACCGCCCGTACATCGTTAGTTCAGTCCTGCGTGGTGTTGTCCATCAACTCGCTCAGAGCCGCCGCCAGCACACCCTCCTCCGCGAAAGACAGATCCAGCGCATGCTCGTCCTCCACCTCCAATACCTGGGCCAATGCCTGGGGATACACGGCCTGGATCCTGGCGACATACTGCGGATCAAGCCGTGACAGCTCGACCGTCCAGAACACCGACAAGCGTTGCCCGATGATCAGAGCACTAACCTCCAGCGCCGTTTCACTGCCATTGACCGCCGCACGTACCGCCCCGGTATCACCTTCGACCCGCCACAGACCGCATCCCTC
Source organism: Pseudomonas sp. B21-015 (assembly GCF_024749285.1). Taxonomy (NCBI): domain Bacteria; kingdom Pseudomonadati; phylum Pseudomonadota; class Gammaproteobacteria; order Pseudomonadales; family Pseudomonadaceae; genus Pseudomonas; species Pseudomonas sp. B21-015. The sequence continues at coordinate 2,657,228 of NZ_CP087196.1, read as the reverse complement.
GCTGGCACCCGCCGTGCGCCCGTAATAGGTAAAGGCGAGCTCCGCCGGAGGCTGATTGGCCAGGCTGGCGCGCAACTCGGGATCAGGGTCATAGGTGCGCAAGATTCCATAACTGGCGGCGAGCGAGCGTGCCCGTCGCAGCTGGCCGCTGATCGCCCCCAGCGCGTCGGCAACCGCGCCGTCGCGAGGCAGGCGCAAGCGCACCGCGAAGTGCGTTGTGAACCAGCCAAGGGTGCGTGACACATCGATGTCGTCGAAAAGGTCACGGCCATGGGTTTCACTGGCCAGCACCACGTCGGACCAGCCGCTGGTCTGATGCAACGCCAGCACCAGCGCCGTCAATAACACCTCTTCGATGCGTGCACCGGTTCCCACCTGCAAGATACGGCTCGAAAGTTCCTCGGACAGCGGGCCGCCCAGTACTTCGGTCCCGGATTCGACGCCGGTCAAGGCCCCGGCAATCGGGTGGGCCGCCCCCAGGCGTGACTGTTCCATCCAGTAGGGAAAGTCCACCCGCAACGATCGCGACTCCGCCACTGCGATAAGTCGCTCCACCCAGGTGCGATAACTGGCACTGCGCGCATCCGCTCGCCACTCCTGCGGGATGCGCAAGGCTCGGTCCAGATCATCAAGCAGGACGCGCCAGGACACGCCATCAATGATCAGGTGATGAGCGATCAGCAACAATCGCGGTTGCGCACCCGTTTGCAGCGCGACGCGAAGCAAAGGACCGTGCTCCAGGGAAATACCGGCATTGAGCTCGCTCCCGACCTGAGCCAGGGTTTCACCCGGAAGCAAAACCCGCAGTTCAAACAGGGCACCGCTGGCAGTGTATCGCTGCTGCCAGCCACCATCACCGAGCCGGCGGAAACGCAACCTCAGGGCATCATGGCATCGAGTGACCTTATCCAGTGCGCGGTGGACCTGCTGTTCATCAAGCAGTTGCTCTGCTCCCAGCAGAATAGATTGATTCCAGTGCCGGGGTAGCGGCAGGTCACGCCCCAGAAACTCGGCCTGGATGGGCGCCAATGGGCAGTTGCCATCCGCTGCCCGCTCCTCGCTGGCGCTCTGGATTACACTGGCGACCGCCGCCAGCTCCGCAATCGTTTGGTTCTGAAACACCTGTTTAGGCGACAGACGCATCCCTTCGCGTGCGGCGGCCGAAACGATCTGGATGGCCAGAATCGAGTCCCCTCCAAGGCTGAAGAAGTTGTCGCGCAGACCGACAGTGGACAGACCGAGCACCTTCTGCCAGATCCGACCCAGGATCTCCTCGGTCCGGGTTCGCGGCTGCATGTCCTGCAACGGAACATCAATGCCACCGAACAAGGGTTTTGGCAGAGCCTTGCGGTCTATCTTGCCGTTGAGGGTCAAGGGCAAACGATCGAGCACGGTGATGCTGTGGGGCACCATGAAATCGGGAAGATGCTCGCCGATATGGTCCCTGAGCCGCAGCATGATCGGTTGCATCGCACGGTTGCGCAGCGGCTCATTGGAACCCGCCCCGCGGCCAGGGAATGCCGGCCAGCCCGTCAGCATGGGCTGAAACAGCAGGTCGTAGACAAATGGCTGGTCCTCGATAAAACGCGACTGCAGCAGCAGGCCGTGACGGCTCGCCAGTTGCTGAAAGAAATCCAGAGTCGGCGCCTCCTTCATGCCTGGCGCCTGACCGGCGATCCGCGCAGCAAGCTGGCGGTCCCGTTCAAGCCGTCGGTTGGGAACGCCGGAAACCCGCAAGTTGTTGCGCCCCAGGTGTTGCAAATGTTGCTCCAGAGCCTGGGCATCGTCCTCCAATGCCTGCCACGGCAACTGTTCACAGGCGGGGGAATTCTGGACATCGAAGGTCAAGGCCGCGTCGAATCGATAGCGGGTCAGCTCATTGTCGAAACCACCGGTTTTCAACCACGTGAGCAATCCTGGAGAACGCAGGGCGAACGCCGGATCGGTCATCAAACGGGCAAAGAAACCGCTCGACAGGAACAGCTCCTTGTCCTGCACTATCGCGCTGCTGGCGCGGGCGGACAATTGGTCCAGCGGATAGTCCGCCGCATCGTTCGCCGCCATGGCCGTGTGGAAGACTTCCTGCAACTCAAGGCTGCGCAAATCCCCCAGGTAGATTCGCCCGCCTGCCGAGAGCTTGCCAGCGGCCTGGTGCAGCACATTAATCAAATAGGCGGAACTGGGCAGGTATTGCACCACCGAGTTAAGCACGATCAGGTCGAATTCACCCTCATCCAGTTGGGCGAGTTCGTCCGCGGCCAGATGTTCCAGGCGCACGTGCTGCCATTCAGGCCGCAGGGTCGTCAGCAAGCCACTCAAGCGCTGCACCACGGGTTCCGAGAAGTCCAGGCCAACGTAACGTTCACAGGAACCGGCCAACCCGAACAGCACCATGCCCGTACCACAACCGATTTCCAGTACCCGCCGTGGCTTGAATGCCTGCATCCGCCCCAAGGCTTGATCCAGCCAGTCACGCATCTCGACAGCCGGGATCGAAACCCCGGTAAAACTGTCGTTCCAGCCAGTCGTATCAAAGGTCGGATCAACCGGTCCCTGAATCGCTCCCGCGGCTTCGTTTTCGTAAAAGTAGTTGTATACCGAGCGCCACTCCTGCTGCCGGCCGCTCTGCATTTCCTGGTCCAGGGTGGACTCGACGTAGGACCAGTCGGGGGAGACGTATGCGACCAGGCGCTTGCGCCCCTGGTCATCGTCAACGACGGTCACGACGCTTTGCTTGACCAGTAGATCCTGATCGAGCAACGTTTCGATTTCACCAAGTTCGATACGGCAGCCGCGTATTTTCACCTGGTTGTCTATGCGTCCCAGATACTCCAGCAGTCCATCCGGCGTCCAGCGCGCCAGATCACCGGTGCGATACATTCGAGTGCCACAATCCGGGTCAAACGGGTCGGCGACGAACGCCCGCTCCGTGACTTGAATGTCATTCAGATAGCCGCCCCCCACCGCAATGCCGGCGACGCATAACTGGCCTACCGCGCCCGGCGGGCACAGCTGGTCGGTATCGTCCAGAACATACAGGCGCACATTGCCCACCGGGCGACCTATAGCAATACACGCCAGGTCCTCCGTGGGCGCCTGCGTCATCAGATGATGAGTCACGTCATCGGAGCATTCCGTCGGGCCATAAGCGTTCAGCAAGGCAATGCCCGGGAACAGCGCGAACCAGCGACGGCAGAGCATCACCGCCAGGGCCTCCCCGGTTGAAATCATGACTTTCAAGGTCGTGAATGAAGGCGTATCACGACGTTGCGCCAGGCCAACGAGCAGCTCAAGAAAGGACGGCACGGTCTCCAGCACGGTGATTGCACGCGCCTCGCACGCCTGCATCAGCAAGCCGGGATCGCGCACTGTTTCATCGTCGAGGATGTGCACCGACCCGCCAATCATCAGCGGCGCAATGTACTGCCAGATGGAAATATCGAAGGTCTGGGGAGCGGTTTGTGCCAGGCGATCCTGCACGCCGAGTTCCAGGTCGGCAATCTTCGCTCCCAGGTGATTGATCATCCCCTCATGCAGGACAATCGCACCCTTGGGGGCACCCGTCGATCCGGAAGTGAACAGCACATAGGCCGGCTCTCGCTGCAGCCCGTGTGCCAATGGCAACGGATCGCCGGCAATCAGGCAGTGCTCGAACATCAGCTGACGCCCCTCCCAGTCCAGCGTCCGGGCTTGTTCGACCAGCGCCTCACAGGTCAGCACAGCCTGGGCCGCGGACTTGCGCAAGACCTGGACCGAACGGCTCGGCGGATGGTCCGGATCGATGGGAAGATAAACCGCGCCCAGTTGCCACAAGGCCAACATCGTCACTGCCAGTGATGTGTCTCGCTTGAGACAGGTCGCCACCAGCGAACCGCGCTGGATGCCTTGTTCGGCAAGCCCGCGCGCCAGTGCGTCGACCCGCTCACTTAACTGCCCGTAGGTGTAAGTGCCATCTTCTCCGGAAATGGCGATGGCATCCGGGGTCCGTTCGGCCCAGATGCGGAGCATCTGGCTCGGCGAATCCAGTCCATAGTCCACAATAGAACTACCGAGGCCGACCTCCAGCACTTGACGATCGGATGCGGTCAACAACCCGATCTCCTGCACACCGGTGTCCGGGGCCAGCAGGGCCTGCTCCAGGAATACATCGACTGCTCTCAGCAGTTGATCGATGCTCTCGCGCCGTTGTAACCGGTCATTGAAAATCGCTTCGATCAACAAGCCCTCAGCATTACGCGTGGCATTGATTTCCAAGTCCACCCGGGAGATCCCGATGTCCAGCGGTATCCTTTTCAGGGTGGGGCCGGCACCGGAAAGCTGGCTGTAGTCCATCGGTTCCTGATAGGTGAACGCCACTTGGAACAGCGGGTTCCGGCTCAGATCGCGAGCCGGTGAAAGCACGTCGATCAACTCGTTGAACGGCAAGTCGCTGTGGTCCAGTGCATCAAGGATTGTCGAGCGCTCGGTATTGACCAGCTCTCGAAAGCTCTGTTCACCCGTCAGCCGGGTGCGCAAGACCATCTGATTGACGAACAACCCCACCGCATCGGCGCAGGACTCGGAAAAACGATTGGCGACATCGGTGCCCAGAACGATATCCCGACGGCCACTGAAGCGTCCCAGGACCGCAGCGACTGCCGCCATCAACACCATGTAACTGCTGACACCCTCGGCCGCGGCAAACTCATCGAGCCTGGCCAGAACGGCGCTGGGCACTACATGACTGGCGATGGCACCGTGGAAGGTTTCGGCCTTGGATCTTGCGAAATCGAGCGGCAACTCCAAAGGCGCCGGCAAATCATCCAGTTGCCTGGTCCAGTAATCGATCAACACGGCCCGACGCTCAGAGGTCAAGCGGCGGCGCTCGGTGTCGATGTGCTCACGAAAGCTGAACGTCATGGGTGGCAACGCTTGATGGGCTCCGCTGAGCAACGTCGAAAATTCGTTGAGCATTATCGACAGGGACCAGCCATCGCAGACAATGTGATGCACCGTGACCAGCAGGTAATGATGGTTATCTTCAAGACGTAACAAGCGCGCACGCAGTAAAGGACCGCGCTCCAGGTCGAAAGGCAGGCGAGCCTGCTCACGGGCATGCGCCTGGGCTGCGGCGACACGCTCGTGCGGTGGAACGCCCTTGAGGTCCAGCATGGAAAAGTCCAGGGCCGCCTGCTGATTGAACCTGGCCTGCACCCGCCCATCGTGTTCTTCGAACGTCATGCGCAGCGCATCATGCCGAGCGCTGATCTGCTCCAGCGCTTTGACAATCATCGCGCTTTCGATATCACCGGCCACACTGAGCAGCATCGAATCGTTGTAGGCCGCCTGATCAGGCAAAATCCTGTCCACCAGCCACAGGCGTTCCTGTGAAAAACTGACTGGCGAAAGCTCCGCCACCGGCAGTTGCCCGACAGGCTGTCGCGCTGGCGGCACATCGGCGCTCAAGGCGACAAGCAGCTCGCCAAACCTGGGGTTTTCGAAAATGGTACGGACCGAAACTTTGGTCCCCAGCTGATGACTCAGGCGACTGGACATCACCATCGCCCGCAGCGAGTTGCCTCCGGACTTGAAGAAATCACTTTGCTCATCCTCAGGAAGCGTCAGCAGTGTCTGCTCCCAGATCCGGGCGATCTCATTCCAGCGTGCATCCTTGATCTTCAACGCTGACGTTGCAGGCTGCACGGCTGAAGGCGCAGGCACCTGATGCTGCCCACGGGCAATGGCAATCAGGGCTGCATTGTCGAGTTTGCCATTAGGGCTCTTCGGCAGCGCGGCGATGGCCAGGGCAAGCGGCTGCATGGCACTGGTCAGCGTTTGTTGCAGATGACTGCGAATTTTCGCCGTATCGACCTCGACACCTGGATACAGTGTCGCCAGGGCCGCAATCGCGCCGTCGTGGTCAATGGCACAGGCCGCATCGGCGACGCCCTGAACGGCACGGATCTGCTCCTCGATTTCTGCCAGCTCGATGCGCTGCCCACCCACTTTCACTTGACGGTCCTGACGCCCCAGGAACTCCAGTTGCCCGGCGGCGTCCCAACGTCCGATATCACCGGTGCGATAGACCCTGATCGGCTGCGCGCCCGCCGCCAGTTGCAGCGTACAGAACGCTGATCGGGTCTCGGCCTCCCGATGCCAGTAACCCTCGGCCAGCCCCGCGCCGCTGATGCAGATTTCCCCTGGCTGACCTTCAGCCACCAACTGGTTGTCGGCATCCACAAGATGGATGGCGCCGTTGCCCAGCGCCGAGCCAATCCGTACTGGCCCAGGAACTACGCGCCATGCCGCCGACCATATGGTTGTTTCAGTAGGCCCATAGACGTTGAAGACCCTGCCACTAACAATCTGCAGCAAATCATCCGCGACATGCCGAGGCAACGACTCGCCACCGATCAGCACGGTGTCGAGTGCGGCGATGGCGGTGCGGCTCTGGCTATCGCTGAGCAGCTCCCGCAGGACGGTGGGCGTGCATTGCAGGTGAGTAACGCCATGCCGGGCGCACAACCCGGCGACAGAGTGATCATCCTGTGAGGACGGGGGGCAAACCTGCAACTGCCGACGCACCTGGTCAAGATGGTTGAGACTGTGCAGAACCTGTTCGCTGCCGACACCGAAATCGATCAGGCAAGCAAACTCGTTTACGCCGATGTTCATCAAGCCACGCGCACGCTCGACGCAGTCCTGCACGCTGCCGATCAGGCTGGCGCTCTGCATGTAGCGCTCAAGCCCCCGATCGACCAGATAATCCAGATCGTCTTCAATGCCGGTATTCACCGTCTGTCCAAACACTGAACGAGCCAAGTCCACGGATGACATCAGGTAGTGCTTGAGAGGTCCACTGGCAATCTCCTCGGCCTCGGTCCGAGTCGCCGCCACAAAAGTATGCAACATCAGACTGACCGTGCCCTGCGTACCACCGGCACGGCGATAACGCTGGATATTGTTCTGCAACGCAGCCACATCCTGGGCCAACAGATGAGTCAGCACACCCGTTCCTATTTGCCCGGCGGTCTCGAATGTCTCGCCCGCACTCGAAGCCGATAGCCATAGCGGTATCTGGCCTTGAACGGGTTGCGGGAAGGTCGAAATCATCTGCTCACCCGTCCCACGATCCAGGGTTACCATCTGCCCTTGCCACAACGCGCGTAAAGTGTTGACGGCCGCCAACGTGATTTCTCGCCGATGCTGGAAATTCTGCGGTCCTCCGTGTGCCAGGAGAAAATCGTTCTGGTCCCAACCCGTGGCAATCGCGATACCTGCCCGCCCGCCTGACAGGACATCGACCATCGCCCAGTCTTCAGCGACCCGCACGGGATCATGCAGAGGCAACACCAATGAGCCGGCCCTGATTTGCAGATTTTCAGTGGCGACAGCCAAGGCCGCGCTGCTGACAGCCGGATTGGGGAATGGACCACCAAACGGATGGAAATGGCGTTCCGGCGTCCAGATGGCATGGAAGCCGAGCTTGTCGGCTCGACGAGCCGCTTCCAGCATCAACTCATAGGCCTCGGGCCCTGTCTGACTGGCAAAGAAAAACAGACTGAAGTTCACCACTGGCTCGACCGGTGCGCGATGTAACGGCAGCAACGCCTGCGGCCCTTCATGGACCACGATGGTCCCCTCGCGCACCAGGGGATACAGCAGCTCCAACAGTGAAATATCAAAACCGGCCGAGGTCAGAGACAGCCATATCCCGCCCTGCTCATCCCCAAGACGATGGGTCATTGCCGCGAACAGACTCGCCAGGGCTTTGTGGGAGACCAGGACGCCTTTGGGGTTGCCCGTCGAACCCGAGGTGTACAGCAGGTACGCGGCGTCCTCGGGACGCGGGTCGAAAGCTGTCGACACTCGGCTATCCGTCGGCGCCAGCAACTCATCCAGAGTCACATGGGGCCAGCCCTCCACCGAGGCCGGATCATCGGTGATGATCAGGCCGGGCTGGGCATCGCGTAAAATCGCCTGGCGACGCGCCATCGGGTGCGCAGGGTCCAGAGGCACATAGATGGCCCCCGCAGCGAAAATCCCGACCAGCGCAGCGATGTAACGTTCCGACCTCGCCGCCAGGACCGCCACGCGCCCCGCTGCGCACACCCGTTCGCGAATCCTCGTGCTCGCACGCTCACCAAGCATCCCCAACTCGGCATAGCTCAACGAACGGTTGCCACAAATAACGGCATTGGCGGCAGGGACACTGGCGATAACCCTGCGAATACTGTCGACGACTGTCTTGTTATCAAACGCCGGTTCGATCGACCGGAGCTCATCGCCCGCAGGCAGTGGAACCACATCATGAGTCGCCAGCGGGTCGTCGACCAGGGCCGCGAGCGCCGCCCCGTAGAGCGCGGTCAGGCGCACGCGGTCCGCGCGGGACAGCACATTGCCTTTGATGGCCAGCGTCAACTTAATGCTGTCATCGAACGGATCGACCGAGAAGTTGGCCACTAATTTGAAGCTAGAGGCCTCATGAGCTTTCAGTTCCAGCAACTTGACTCCCAGACTCTCAAGGTCGGAAGCAATGTGGTAGTGGGTGAAGTAAAACAGCGTATCGGACAACCTGGCGCCCGCGTTGATGTTCTGGATCTGTGCCAGCGGCAGGCGGCGATAAGGTAGTACCTCGCCTTCGGCCTCCAGCGCCACTCGCCCAAGGTCCACCCAGGAACCGGGCTCTACCCTGGCCCGGATCGGCACGCTGTTGATGAACAGCCCGACCAGTTTTTCTCCATCGACATGCTCGGGACGCCCGGTCATGACCATGGACGTCAGGCAGTCCGCCTGGCAGTTCATCTGACTGAGCACCTTCAAATGCACGGCGAACAACAGGCTTTTCAGCGGCAGGGAGTGGGTGGCGCTGATCCCGCGCAGAAGCACCGCATGCTCCTGCGAGATGGCGACGGGAATGATCTCGACCCCACTCCCCTCACCTGGAACACGCACTGGCTGGCCCAAGAGTCCCGATGGCGCGTCCTGCAGATAGCGTCGCCAGAAATCACGCGTCGAGGCGCAAGCGACCGCTTGTTGTTCCAGAGCGATGTAGTCGGCATAGCGGGTCGTAGGCGCTGGCGGCAGCACCTGGTTGTCCAGCAACGCCCGGTACAGGCCGAACAGCTCCATCAGCAAACTGACATCGCTCCAGCCATCGATGATCGCGTGGTGAAAACTCATCGTCAGTTGCACGCTGTCCGGGGCCAGGCATTGCACGCGCAAGCGCACCAGGGGCAATTTTTCGATGTCGAAGGAACGGGCTTTTTCTTCGTCGAAAGCGCTGACGATGCGTGCCTGCTGCACGTTGTCATCCAGACCGCCAAGGTGCTCGATGTCCAGGATATCCATTCCCTGCTCGTGTACCAATTGGAGAGGCTCGCTGTAGCCGGCAATGGCGAAGGTGGTGCGCAAGGTCTCATGACGAGTGACCAGCAAGCGCGCCGCCTGACGCAGGACATCAAGATTGGGGGAAAACTTCAGTCGGTAGCTGAAGACGTCGAGGTAGACCGCGTTATCGCGCTCCAGCTCGTAATGAAAAATCATCGCGGCCTGGAGCTGACTGATCGGATAGGCATCCGCGATGCCCACTGGCAATGCTTGGCGATCCTGCGCCTGCAGGAGGGCAAAAGGTTCGATGCCGGCAGCGGCGCTGCCGGCCGCACTGGCGACCTGGGCCAGCGACCTGATGCTGCGGCGTTCAAAGACATCGGCGACGCTGAAATGGATACCTTCGCGTGCAGCCAGGCCAACGATGGAGATCGAGCGGATGGAGTCCGCACCCCGATCGAACAGGTCATCGGTCACGCCGATACGGGCACAGCCCAGTACTTGCGTGACAACAGCCAACAGCGCGTGCTCCAGCGCCGAGGCCGCGGGCTCTGGTGGCGCAACGTTGGGCAGCGCCACCATCTGGCTAGCCTGAAGGGTCAGAACGTTACGGTCGATCTTGCCATTTGTAGTGAGCGGCAACGCCGCCAGCACCGCAATACGGGCAGGGACCAACGCGGCGGGAAGCACGCCACGGACATATTCACGCAGGGCTTGCGGCTCGATTGCTGCAACACCATCGACACTGACAAATGCGGTGAGGGTTTCGATACCGCCATCGACGCCGGACTTGACCACCGCCGCCGACTTGACGCCCACTGCCGACTCCAGGCAACGCTCGATCTCTCCGGGCTCGATGCGAATGCCATTGAGCTTGAGCTGATCATCCAGACGCCCGAGATAGTCCAGCGTGCCATCGAATCGCATCCGGCCCCGGTCGCCGGTTCGATACAACCTTCCCGGCTCCTCGGGGGTGGAGACAAAGCGCAGGGCGGTCTCTTCCTCACGGCCGCGATAGCCACGCCCGACGCCCCTGCCGGTGACACAGATTTCGCCGATGGCCCCCACCGGAAGCACTCGGCACTGACGATCGCGCACACTCAAATGCACATTATCAATGGCCCCGCCGATGGGCGCCGGCGCGCCTTCGGGCCAAAGGCCTGTGATCTGTGCCCAGGCACAGCCGACCACCGTTTCGGTCGGACCATACTCATTGAACACGCGAGCAGGGCGAGGACCGTTGAGCCAAGGTTCGATGACCGGAAAAGGCAACGCCTCCCCACCCACCACCAGCACCCTGACCGCTCCAGACAGCGACTCGGCCGCAAACAGAGTGTTGAGCAGGCGCAGATAGGACGGCGTGGCCTTGAGCAAGGTGGCGTCTCCGCGACGCAGCAACGCACAGACCTGCTCAACCTCTGAGCCCGTCCCGTGTCCGTTTTCGCTTTCCTCGACCAGCAACAAGCGTTGCCCCACCACCAGCGGCCCCAACAGAGCCGTCAGCGTCAAGTCGAAGGTAACCGGCGACTGCACGATCGCTCCGCGCCCCTCGGCCAAGGCATAGTGCCGCGCTGCATACAACAAGTAGTTCGATAACCCTCCTTGAGTCAGCTCAACCGGCTTGGGCAAGCCGCTGGAACCGGAAGTGTGCAAGATGTAGGCGATATCTTCCGGATCAACCGGATCACGGGGGAAAGACCGGTCGTCATGGCCGATCCGCGCCATGTCGATCCAGTCGCAGCTGTCGTCTTGCTTATTGGCAAGGGTCTGGGCGGCCCCCAGCGCCACTACCGCCCCGGCCCCGGCCAGCAATGCGTTCAGGCGCGGCGCAGGCATAGAGGGTGCGATCGGCATGAACACCGCTGCGCATTTGAGCACGCCCAGGATTGCCGCGACAAAATCGATACTGCGCGGCAGAACCACCGCCACCACATCCCCGCGGCCTACCCCGCGCTGCTTCAGGTCACTGGCGATACGTCGAGCGTAGTGGTCCAGCTCGCGATAACTCAGAACCGTCTGCGTGCCAATGCGCTCGATAGCGATGGCTGACGGATCCTGGTCGACGATGTCTTCGAACAGGCTCAGGAAGGGGCGCTGCCATCCCTCGGCCCGGGGGCCACGGGAGGTCAATACGGCGGCCTGCGGCAACGTCAGCGGCAGGTCATCGATCAGGGTGTCGGGCGCTTGCAGAGCGGCCTGTAGCCCACAGGCAAATGCGAGGCGCAGCGCTTCTGCGGTCGCGGTATCGATCACTCGGGGATCGTGATAGAGCCGAACCTGCAAACTGCTACCCAGGCGGTGGCAGGTCAGTGCCAGTGGCACGGCGCCGGGCATCCATTCAATTCCCACAAGTGTCAATGGGCCCATCGTCGCCTGCGGCGTATCGATCCAGGCCAGGCTCGCATCCGCAAGCCTTGGCATCGCGGCCAGTGGTGGGGTCCGATCCAAGGCAGTATCGCTCTGCAAGGCAGCCACCAGCGCCGACAAGGACATCTGCGGGTCTGCCGAGACAGCAACCTGCGCGGCGACGCGGTAAGCACCGACACCGGCGTTGTCTCCGATGATCGCCCTGATGGACCTGGAGACAGCCATGACCGGCGCGCCATCGACGCGAAAGCGCGCAAGGACGGCGGTAAAGGCTGCCAGGCACACTACGCGATCGACCCGCTCACTATCCTGAGCCGCTACCGAACCGGCCGGGTCCTCGGCCACCTGGGCCCAGGCGCTGGTCTCGGCGATTGGCTCCGCAGGCGTCGGGCATTGGCTTTCGAGCCAGCCGGCCACTTCGCAAAAGTCCAGCCGTGTCGCACATGGCAACCCTTGTATTTCAGCGGCCAGCTCTTGACACAGCAGTACCCAGCTTTCCGGATCGACCAACACCGCCCTATGGCGCAAAGCCACCAACGTCGGCCCGACGGCAGCCGGCACGATAACGATATCGCCCAGCCAGTCATCACTCACCGACGGCATGTGCAGCAGGCTGGTCGCCAGAGTCGTCTCAGCGGACAGCGGGTCGGCTGCCTGCGCTAAAACCCGAATCAACGGAGGCGCGGACTCAACCAGCTCCACCACTGGTTGACGCCGGGTCTCAGGGACCAGCAACCGGCTGCGCAGGGCCTCGTGACGCTGCCAGACGTTGCCGAGCGCTGCATGCAGGCGCTCGAGTCCGACGCTGGAATCGACTTCGAGTCGACACACACTTATACGAGGCCCTGCGATGCTATCGCCCGCCCATTCGAAGACTTGGTGGGGAGCCGCAGCTGTATGCTCGTGCATGATTAAAACTCCTTCGGCAATGGTTCGTGTCGCTGCGCTTGCGTCATCGCCACGAGTATTCGGCGCGGCGCGGTAAAAGGCTCCCGCCCATGAGCAGTCAAACGGTTGTCCAGCATCAACAGGTCATCCTTCTGCCAGTCGAAGGAGAACGACGCCGCGAGGTATGCGCGGCGTATCTCGGCAATCCATTGGGCCGGTATCGGCTGCCCATTCCCCAGCAAGGTTTCCACCGCCTGCAGCTGGGACACATCAAGCCTGGCCGCCACCTCGCCCAAGGCTTCGGACAAGGCCGCGGGGTGAAAGAGCGCGGCGTGATTGAACCAGACAGCCTCCCCGGTATCGGGATGGGTCACCACCGCGGGCACCGCCAGATCGGCGACCAACTCATCCTGCGCGCCCTTGGAGAACCTATAGCCTTGTGCTGCGTATCGACTGTGCAAGGTGTCCAGGTCATCGACCGCGAACGCCTGCTGCCAACTCAATCCAAGCCCGGGTCGAAACCGCCGGCGATAAATCACCCCATGCCGTTCAAAAGCACCGCGGATCGACTCGGGCAAGAGGGCCAGAACCGCCCGACAGTTGGCCAGCGGAGTTCGTCCACCCTTGAGCGGTGGGGTTTCACAGAAAAAAAACACACGTGCTGGCCAGCTCGTGGCATAGGCGTTTTCGTTGTGAAAAAAAATTGGCTGGTCCGACGGGTACTCGGTGGAGGTATAAACACCAGCCGCCACTTCGGTCCTGGGCGTCGAGCGCTGCAGGTAGGGCAATGGTTCGCCGCCCAGCTGCTGCACCACCTGCGCGAACATCCCGCTGCCGCCAAGGTTGAACCCCCGAAACAGAACGGCACCGCTGCGAATCAGATGAGCCTCAAGCGCCATGCGCTCCCTGTGCACCCACTGGGCCAGGTCCACATCTGCGGACCGGCACTCGACCAGCGTGGGACGCGGGGCTGCCGGGGACGACGTGACACTGACCGGGTCGGCAGTCATATCGACACGCCGACGCGACGGCACGAATGTGGGGGGCGACGCCGTTGGCTGGACCGTCTCCAGAGGGGCTTCGGGCGAGCGGAGAATGCCATCCAGCATTGAGCAAAAACGCTGGGCCAGGAGTGCTGGAGCCAGCCTGCTGCGACTCGGGTCGATGGTGACGCTCCCGCACAACCCCTCACCCTGCTCCCACAACTCCAGCAATACCGGGAACTTCGGATCAGTGCCCTGGACCCCGGCCACCTCGACATCCAGCCCCTCCAGGTGCAGGGGATGACGCGGCATATTGTGCAAGACAAATTTACCTTCAAAGAGCTGGCCACCCGGCTGCTGGCTGGCTTCGACAATCAACGGGTAAGGCAGGTGCGCGTGCGCCAGCACATCAAGGCTCAAACGGTGGGCCTGCTGCACGGCGCTCACACCGTTCAGACCCGGGTTCATTCGCCAGCGCAATGGAATCTGATTGACGAACATGCCAATGACAGGCTCATAGGCCGGCTCGGTGCGACCGCTGAAGTCCGTCGCCAGCACCAGGTCGTCGCGCCCCGTGAGGGTGGCCATGGATGCCGCGAATGCGCTGAACCCCAACGCGAACGGTGAGACCTTCAGAGCCCGCGCAACCGACAGCAGCGCCTTGGTCGTCTGGCCATCCAGTTGCAATGCCTGTGTCAGCGATCGAGGTCCGCTCTGACTGGTCACCTGGGGGCTGCCCGCCAGTTGCAGGGACCAGAAGCGCTGCGCATCGTCCCACGCAGCCGTACCCACCCGTGCTCTTTCGGCACGCGCATGACTGATGGGCGAGGCGTTCAACTCAGGCAAGGGGGCCGAGGCTCCTGCCGCGTAGAGCGCGGACAGGTCATGTTCGAACACCCCCAGCGACCAGCCATCGACAATCAGGTGATGGGCGACGATCAGCAGCACATGCCGGTTCGGCCCCAGGTGGGCCAGGCGAACGCGAAACAATGGCGCGGCAGACAGGTCGAAGGGCAACTGCTGTTGCCGTTGCATCCAGTCGTGCAATTGCTCGGGGGCAACCGACTCAACCTGCAGCCGCGGCCCGCTCATGGCCAACACCTGTTGCTCAAGCCCCTGCGCAACGGCGACAAAGCAGGTGCGCAAGCCCGGATGACGTTGCACCAGCAGATCCAGCGCACGTTCCAGACGCGGGATATCCAGCGTGCCGTTCAGCTTCAGTGCCAGCGCTTCCTGGTAGGCCTTACCGGCACGTCCGATCGACTGCACGACCCAGAGCCCCTCTTGCACTGAACTGGCCGGCCCCCGCTCCTGCAATACCTGCGCTTCGTGGGCCTCGCTCATTGCAGCTGCATCTCGGCCAGTTGCCCGGCGATCACCGTCGAGTGCTGGCACAGACGTCGAGACTTGCTGATGAGGTCCGCCATCAGTTGATCCTCGGTGACGAACGGGATCTCCTCGCGCACCGCTGCATAAATCGCCCGCCCGCGCTCGGACAGTTGCAAGCCGGGATTCATGTCGATGGCCTGACATGCCGTCATCAGTTCGATGGCGAGGATGGTTTCACAGTTGTCGAGGATGGTTTCGAGCTTGTAGGCCGAGGTTCCGCCCATGCTCACATGGTCCTCCTGCAAGTGACAGGTAGGAATCGTATCGACCGACGCCGGATTGGAAAGCACCTTGTTTTCATTGAGCAACGCGGCACTGGTGTACTGGACAACCATGAAGCCCGAGTTGAGCCCCGGCTTGGCGACCAGAAAGCCCGGCAAGCCATTTTGGCCGGAAAGCAACTGGTAAGTCCGACGCTCCGAAATGCCGGACAGGTCGCTGATCCCGATGGCCGCGAAGTCCAGTGCGAACGCCGTCGACTGTCCGTGCAGATTGCCGCAGGTGAGAATTTGCCGGGTCTCTGGAAACACCAATGGATTATCTGAAACACTGTTGCATTCGTTGCCGATGACCGTCTCCAGATAACCGACCACCTGCCGCGCCGCACCATGCACCTGGGGCGCACAGCGGAAGGAGTACGGATCCTCCATCGCCGGGTTGCAATGCGCCAGATCCGCATGGTTGCTGCCCTGGGTCAGCGTGCGGATATGCCGCGCCACCTGCGAGCGCTCCGGATGCAGACAGGTCTTATGAATCTGCGGATCGATGAAGCTGCGAGCCGCGCTGAACCCCATCATGCTCATGGCCGCACACAGATCGGCCAGCGCCACCAGGCGTTTGGCCCGAACCGTGGCCAACGCCCCCAACGCATTGAGGTACTGCACGCCATTTGTCAGACAGAGGCCGTCCTTAGGTTGCAACGTCAAGGGCGGCAGGCCGATCTCGCGCAGGACCTCGCTCGAAGGGCGCAGCACCCCTCGATGCCAGACCTCTCCCAGACCGATCAGAGGCAAGAACAAGTGGGCCAAGGGAGCCAGATCGCCACTGGCACCGACCGTCCCTTTCTGTGCAATGGCACCTACGACACCGTGGTTCCAGAGATCGACGATCCGATTGACCGTCGACAGGCTCACACCGCTGTTGCCCGTGCGAAACGTCAGCAACTTGATCAGGGTGACCAAGCGACTGACCTCCTCGGGAACCGCCGGCCCTACCCCACAGGCGTGAGACTTGAGCAAGTTGTGCTGCAACGTGGACAGGTCGGCGGAGTCGATATGAGTCGTGCACAACGAACCAAAGCCGGTATTGATCCCGTAGTGCAGAGCATCGGACCCTGCTATCTCCAACACAAAGCGGTGGGCACGATCAATGTTGTCGACCACGCTTGAATCCAGTCGCAAACTACAACCACTGCGTGCGGCAGCCACCAAGTCCTCAGGGCTTAGAAAGTTGGCATCGATGACTATCGGGCGGGCTTGTGACATCAGTTGACCTCGGCTTGGCGTGTAGGCGTTAAGTGGCTATGCACAAGACTGGCAAGTGCTGAAACCGTGGGTTCTGCAAGAAACTGCGCCAGACCGATGGCGATCCCGGTTCTGGTCTTGAGCAAATTGAGCATTTGCATCGCGTGGATCGAATGCCCGCCCAATCCAAAAAAATCCGTATGCGCCCCTGGGACTTCCTCGTGCGGCAATACCTCGTGCCACAACGCGGCAATCGTCCCCTGCAGGAGCAGAAGATCCGGCGCTGAGCAGGCGTCCCCGACCGCTGCTTGCGGCGACGGGAGTTCGCAAGAGGCCAGCGCACGACGATCGAGCTTGCCGTTACTCGTACGCGGCAGATGGGAAACGACGACGATCAACGACGGCACCGCAGTCAAGGGCAGGTGATTGAGAACGAAGCGCCGCACTGCCAGGGGATCCACATCCTCGTGAGCCTCAACGTGGGCAACCAGCCGGGCGCTCCCGTCGACCTGGCGCAAGGCGGCGACAGCGGCATACACGGCGGGATGCAGAACCAGCGCACTTTCCACCTCCTCCAGCTCGATGCGTACCCCATTGAGCTTGATCTGATTGTCCTGGCGCCCGAGTACCTCGAGCACCGCGTCCGCGGTCCAGCGTCCAACATCGCCCGTGCGATAGAGCCCACGGCCATCAGCGGCGTGCGACGGCAGCAGGACGAAACCACCCTCGCCAATAGCGCCTGCATAACCATTGCTCATGTCTGCCGTGCGCAGATAGATTTCTCCTTGAACTCCGACAGGAACAGGCTGACCCGCCGAATCACGGACTTCGACCGTTCTCCCGGCAATCGGGCGGCCGACCGGAATGCGCAAGCGCTGCAGATCCGCGCTCGTGACCCGGTGCCAACAGGCCGCAACGGTTTCCGTGGGCCCATAGATATTGATCAATTTCAAGTCAGGTCCGCCGCGCTTGAGCAGCTCGGCGGCCAGCGCAAGGGACAGCGGCTCGCCTACCGTTGCCAGGGTTTTCAAGGCGCGAGGCCAACTGGCGGAGCCACGCAGCGCCTCGCCTAACAGGCTGGGTGTGATCTGCAAGGTGGTCACCGCCACTTCATCGAGCCATTGCAACAGCCGCCCGGGGGCCAGGTCCGCAGCCCGATCCGGCAGCACCAGCGTTGCCCCGTGGCACAGCGCGCCAAAAATCTCGCATAAGGCCACATCGAACCCCGGCGCTGCGATCTGAGCCACCCGGGCGCCGGGCACCATGTCCAGGGCGCTGACCTGCCACTCCAGAAAATGGCTGAACGTCGTGTGCGACTGCCGAACGCCCTTGGGTTGCCCGGTCGACCCCGAGGTGAAGATCAGGTAAGCGCCGCTGTCCACCGATACCTCGGGCAAAGCCACGTGCTCAAGCGAATCCGCTGTTGCCTGGCGAGACGATGTCAGGCTGGCCAGGTCATCGACGTACAACGGCACCGCACCGCTGGACTGGCTCTCGAGCAGCACGTCGCTGGCGCTGAGCGCCAACAGGGCCTGCTGGCGCTTGACCGGCAGACCACTGTCGAGCGGCATGATCGCCGCACCGGTTTTCAGCCCCGCCACCAAACCGACCAGCCATTCGATCGGGCTGCCGCTGCGTACCGCTATCACCGTCGGCGTGGCCCGCTGCAGAATCTGCCGGGCAACCCGGTCGCTGTACTCGTCGAGTTGTCGATAACTCAGTGTTTCATCGGCTGTTTGAATCGCCAGCGAATTGGGGCGGGACGCTACCCATTCGCGGATCATCGCCGGCAAGGCGTGAGGAGCTTTACTGATCCGTGGCGCGGTTTGCCATCCCCAATCGGCGTCGTGATCAACCAATGCCTGCAACGACGCCATTGGGCTCTCTGCCGCCGCGATGCTCATCCGCTCAAGGCATTGGGCAATCCGTCTCGCGGTCGCCGCGCTAAAGCACGAGGCGTCGACCCGGACCACGCCCTCTACTCCAGCGGCCGTTTCGCAGCTGATAATTTCAATGGGCTGTTCCAAGGTATAGGGTCCCATGCCATTGGACGACAGCGTCAACTCGCCCACCTGCACCTGACTGCGCTCATCACGCAAAATCAGTCGCCCCCACTGCTCCGGCACATCCGCGACAGCGGCCACATGCACCGCCGCGACCTCAAACAACGACCCCACATCGGAGCGTTCCTGACGCCATTGGGAACCGATCTGCTCAAGCGAAACACTGCCATGCACGAAGGCCCGACCGACCTTGTGACCGACGCGGCCGGCTGCGTCGATAAAGGACTGGGCTGGCGCGAGTTCAGCCCTGATCGGCGCCACCCTGATGCCGTAGCCTTGCCGAGCTCCCGGGTCATCGCTGACAGGCACGCCGATGACCGCGTCCCAGTTCCCAGTCCAGCGCCCCAATACTGCGAACACGCAGGTCAGCAATGACACAAACGGGGTCTGCCCGGTGGCCTGGCCCAAACGGTTGAAAACCGCTTGGGTCAAGGTGAACGGGATGCAATGAGGGAGCGTCGGCTGCGCTGTGCCGCAGTCCCGTGGCAGCTGGGTCGGATTGAGCGTCGCCAGATCGCTACGCCAGTACGCCAGATCGGCCTCGGCGACTGGCGCCGCCGCGGGCTGGCGCGGTGCCGGGTTACGACTGGACGGCTGCAGCAGATAACGCGCGATCCAAAGCATGCTCCAGAAGTCGACCGCGATGTGATGCACCCTCACCAACAGGGTGTCGACAGCCTCATCCTCAGCGTGGATCCGCACCAGTTGCAAAGGACCTTGCGTGAGGTCAAAGGACTCGGCACAGCATCGGTGCAGCAACGAGGCATGCCCGTCAACATCTGCCGGCCCGGCGATACTCGTAACCGGAACAGGCGCCAGCGTATCGACAAAGACTACCTGCGGCCCCGCGGGTGTTGCATCGACCCGCAAACCCAACGCACGCAATTGGTTGGGCAACTCGACGGCGAGCGCTGTCAGATGATCGATCGCCTGCACCGGGCCACTCACCGCCAGGGCGAGTGCATAAGCACCATCGCCCCGCTCTACTCGGCGCTGCAGGATCGAACGTTGCCCGGCGAGTAGTGCGACATCCGTCGCGCATGTCGGTGACGGTGTGGGGGGCTGCTGTTTGCGTAACCAGGCGCTGAACTCGGCCAGGCTCCATCCGTCGTACAACGGGGCCAGCGAAATCCGGATACCGGTCGCCTGGGCCATTCTGGCAAACAGTTGCGTGGCTGCCAGGGAGTTCAATCCAAGTGCCAGCAGCGGCAAGTCCGCCTCGGGACGAGTCGGCAAACTGGCGGCAATGGCACACAGCTCTGCCATGGCCCCCATGACCATGCCTTGCGTCCCCCTGGCACCGAGGGTCTGGGCCAGATGGGCCAGCGCGGCATCCAGGCTGTCACCCACGGCGGGCGAGAGCCAGACCGCACGCACCCGGTATTCGTTCGCCAGCATTTTGCGCAGGGCTTCGGCGCGTTGAATCTTGCCGCTGGTGGTGACACTGATATCCGCCCTGGCCACCCAAACGATCGCCCCCAGCGGGTGCTCACAGGCGTGGGCAATGGCTTGAGCCAAACTCTCTGGCGCAATCTCCGGCGTGAGCAGTGGCAGCTCCACAATCAGCACCAGCTGCTCGGTATCCAATGCCTGATGAGAGACATGCCCCATGCACAGGCGAAACTGCTCGCTCGTAAGGGCCACCGCGACCACTCGCGTCTCGGCCAAGAGCGGGTGCGCGTCGCGAGCGACGTCTTCGATATCTCCCGGATAGATGTTGCGCCCCGCGATGATCATCATGTCCTTGAGACGGCCCGTGACGTAGAGCTCATCCTTGGACAAGAAGCCAAGGTCGCCGGTGCGCAGATACGGTACGTCCGGATTGCCCGCCAGGTGTGCCCCGAAAGCATCGTTGCTGGCCCCCCAGTAGCGGCTCGCGACATGTTCGCCCGCGACCCAGATCTCGCCGATGCGCCCTTCGGCCAACGGCGCCAGGTCGTTCGGATCGACGATCCGGATATCCGCCCCCGGGGCCACCGCTCCGCTGCTGATCAAGGCGGTAACCGGCAGTCCGGCCACCGGGTCGCGGGCTTGCCCGCCTTCCAGCGCAACACGGCAAAAGCGTGAGGCCTTCACCCGTGATTGCTGCCTGTGACCGGCGCTGAGCAAGGTGGTCTCCGCGAGGCCATAACAGGGCAACCAGGCGTCAGGATCGAAGCCATAGCCCGCCATGGTCGCGGCAAAACGCTCCAGGGTGGCGGCTCTCACCGGTTCAGCGCCGTTGTATGCCACGCGCCAGGAAGACAGATCGATCCCTTGAAGCCGTTGCGGATCGTCAATGGTGGCGCAAATCCGATAGGCAAAGTCCGGAGCACCGCTGGTATGGGCGCGATAATCCGAGATCATTTTCAGCCATCTTTCCGGCCGATCCTGAAATGCCTCGGTGGGCATCAAGACGGCCTGCGCCCCAATCAGCAACGGGTGCAAGGCCGCGCCCACCAGCCCCATGTCATGGAACAACGGCAACCAGCTGGCGAATCGGGTGCTGCTGTCATGCCCGAATACGGAAGCGATCATCTCTGAGTTGGCCGCCAGCTGCCTGTGCGTCACCACAACGCCTTTGGGAGCACTCGTCGAACCGGAGGTGTACTGGATAAAACAGACATCCTGCGCGCTCGCGGTGAAAGGCGGCACGGGCGCGCCAACCAGTTCATCAACCGCGATCAGCATTGCCGTGGTCCGTGTGTCGTGATGCCGGGCGACGCTGCTGGTGTCGCTGAGCAATAGCGCAAAAGGCTGACAGTCGGCCAGTACATGCTCCAAGCGGCCTCGACGGCGACCATTGACCGGAACAGGCACGGCAATGCCGCCAGCGTGCACGATGGCCAGAAAGCCACGAATGAACTGGGCCGGATTGCCGCATGCCAGAACAATCGGCTGGCCCGGCAGTAAGCCCCGAGCCAGCAGCCCACCAGCCATCTCGCAGACCTGCCAGGCCAGCACCCTGTAGGTCGGGCTGTCGACCTCGACACCTTGTGTATTCAAAAAGCGAAACGCCACCTGATCAGGCACTGAACAGGCGTGACGAGCCAGGACTTGCGCAAGACTGGTGGGCAATGTTCGCTCCATATTCCGAATTCCGTTTCAAACACCCGAAGCGTCTGCTGCGAGTTATCTCAGATGACCCCTGTCAGAAACAGACATCAGCAAAAAACCCTTCAGAAGTCATGACCCGCTCTATCGGATAACTGCTCACTGCGACGACTCATTGCAAAAACAGATGTCTACGTGGTGCGGACCCCGCCCGGCCTCATCAGAAGCCGGACGGCGTTCAGGCTTTAAACCAGCAAGCAGCGATCAGGCGTTGCCGCCGCCACCGCCACCGCCTTTACCCGCTACAACGACATCGTTGAAGATACTCATGACGCTGGCGGACTGGCCGTCTTCGACCACACCCAGAGTCAGGTGCTGTACCAGCAGGTCATCGAGCTGAGCGCCCTTCAAACCGGTACCGGCGAACGTTGCACCGGCCCATTGCGCACCACGCAGATCGGCTCCATCAAGGCAGGCCTCGGTCAGGATGGCGTCACTCAGGTTGGCACCGCGCAAGTCGGCGCCACGCAGGTTGGCAAAACGCAGATCTGCACCGCTCAAGTCAGCACCGGACAGGTTGGCGCCAATCATCACGGCCTGGCCCAAGAAAGCCTTGGTCAAGTCAGCGCTGCGCAAGTCCGCGCACTCAAGGTTGGTACGGCAAAAATTGCCGCCCACCAGAGAGGCATGATTGAGATCGGCCGAAGCCAGCGAAGCGTCAGAGAAATCCGCCCCGGAGAGATCCGCATAAGACAGATCGCTTCCGGCTGCCGAAGAACGGCGGAAAGAGGCCTGTTGAGCACTCACGCCGGACATCAGGGCCGCATTGAGTCGGGCATCCTCAAAGACCGCACCATTGAGCTTGGAGCCCGACAATGTCGCACCTTCGAAACTGCTACCACGCAATACCGCCTTCGACAGATCGGCCTCGGAGAGATCGGCACTGGCGAAAACGCTCAACTCGAAACGCCCCTCGGACAGATTGGCCTGTGAGAGTTTGCTGCCACTCAGATCACTCGAACGCAGACGCAGACGGGATAAATCCGCACCGCTGAAATCCTGCTCCGAAAGATCATGCCCCTCTTTCTGACGGGCAGCGTTTTGTCGCAAACAGGCAGCACGATAAGCAACGGGGGAGTTTGAAACTTCTGACGTATTACTCTCTTGCGCTTGTATGACTGATTTCAAATGCATAGTTGTCTCTCCTCAATGGTTTGAGACGGCGTTGAAACGAAAGTTAAATACAGAGCAGACCTCGTCCAAGTAATTCTGTACAAAATTCAATGCAGGACATGAGGCTTGAAACAACGTGCGGGATATCTCGCCTGCTAGGTTGTAGACAATGGATCCAATTCTGTCAAACACCTGGAATGCGAATTATTTGCTGTAGACAAAAAAATCATTTGTAAACAGCCACCTGTCTATTTCAAGGCTTAGCAGCTTCTAGCCGCCTATTTCTCCACGAAAAAAGTCCAAATCAAGACTCGACCCGGGGAAATTCTCCTCACGTTCAAGTACTCGCCAGCCTGACGTTTGCGCTCGGCAACCCGCTGAAAAAAAACCATCTCGGAACACAAGAGCGCGGCATCAGACGATTAAGCCCCTCCCTATTACAGAGACTTTCAAGGGCACTTGCGCATTCTTGGTCAGAATAGGAATTTACAAAATAACAACAATTAAAGAGCGCGCCTTTTCGGATAAATGTATAAGCGCTATTTATTAGACGCCCACAGTCCGCCTTGACCGATATTTCCCGGATAATCCGGGAAATATCAGCGTCAATAGTTGAATTCGTCAGCATCAGACTTACCGTCTGTTGCAACCTGGTCTCAAGACAGCACCCTGACGGCGGCGGTCAATGCCGTGGCCAGGAAACCTCGATAGCAGACTTCAACAGACGATCATTGAGCGCCGGATATGTATCGTCGATGGGGTCTAGGCGACGGGCGAGCTTGCAGCCTCTGACGCATAACCTTCTGCGTCTGTACAACTGGCTTCAAATACATGGATGTCTCTCCTGACGTGATGACTCGAGGCGGCGCGGAGCCAACAAGCGCACCTCGTACAGATAGTTTCGTGCGGCGACCTGTCAGGGCTGACGGTGCCCTTCCTCTACAGCCCTTTGATGTCGAACTTCTCCAGCAAAATCGAGAATGTCAGCGCAAACAGCAAAATGTCATCGTCAGCATGGGGATTGGCGCCGACGGGGGCGTTCTTCTGTCGTTGCAGTTCGTCCGCGATCGCCGCGGGATCGAAAAAGCCTTCCCTGGCAATGCGCTCAGGCGAAAGCGTGTCGTATATCCACTCTTTGTTTTGCGCGAGCAGAAAACTGGAACCGGGTGCCCGGAAACCAAACTTCTCCCGCTTGATAATGGCTTGAGGCACACGCCCGACAGCGGCCTGTTTCAACAGATATTTCTCGTCCATCCCGTTGAGCTTCAAGTGCGGTGGCAGCCGGCGCAACAAATCGACCACATCACGGTCCAGGAATGGAAAGCGCCCCTCGATGGAGGACACCATGTTCATGCGATCGCCGTGATCGCCGAGCAGATGGTCCGCCAGCCTGAGCTTGATATCGAGATAGGAACGCTGGTTGACCGGATGACGTCCCAGCACTTTGGAAACGTCGATAACGGGCCTCGACAGGCAATCTTCAGCGAGCAGGCTCTGTTCCAGTTCCCGCGATAGAAAACGCCTGCGAAAGTCACGATAACCGCCATAGTGACGTTCGTAGCGCACGGCACTGCTGCCCCACAATCTCTCTCGTGCAAAGGCCTCCTCCTGGCTCAGCTCTTCAAGACCCCGTTGCCGACTGAAGGCGTCGAAACGATAGCCCGGGTAGCCGGCCAGCAATTCGTCCGCGCCCTCTCCGCCCAGCACCACAGGAATGCCATGAGCCCGAGCGGCCGCGGACATGGCCATGGTGCAGGTGTTATAGGTCTCTTTCACCGGGCATTCGCTGTGCCAGACCATATCATGCAGAAGATCGGCAATGCGTTCCTGCTCGAAGGGGATTTCGATGTGGCGACTGCCCAGCTGGCGCACCATCAACGTCTGATAGACGCGCTCGTTGATAGCCCTGTTCTCGGGGAAGACAACGGAAAAGGTGGTCAGCTCATGCTCGGGGGCAACGGCTTTTACCGAGGCGGCCAGGAAAGAAGAATCAAGACCGCCGCTGAGGTAAAGGCCCACTGGCACGTCCGCACGCAGCCGACGCTTGACTGCCGCGTCGAACAGCCCGAGAAACTGCTCGACGACGGCCCCTTCGTCAATGACCTGCGACTCCGCACCTTGCATCGGGTAGTCCATGTCCCAAAAGGCTTCTTGCGTGATCTGAGTGCCGTCGACAACCAGCCTGTGCCCTGCCGGCAAGCTGTGCACATCCTTGAACAGGGTCCGGGGGCTCACCAGCCCCGGAAAGCACAACACCTGGTCAAGACCGATGGGATCGATCGCCCGACGCGCAGCCGGGTGTTGCAGGATGGCCTTGATTTCGGAAGCAAACACCAATGTGTCGCCGAAGACCGCGTAATGCAGCGGGGTGATGCCCATGGGGTCCCGAAACAACCATAACCGGCCACTACGACGATCCAGCAGCGCCAGAGAAAACTGGCCATTGAGGTGCTCGGTCATGTCCGCGCCGAATTCCTCGAACAGGTGCAGGACCACCTCCATGTCCCCTTTCGTCCGGAAGACATGACCGCGAGCCGTCAACTGTTCGCGCAGCTCGATATAGTTGTAAATTTCGCCGTTACCCACCAGAGCCAGGCTCTGGTCTTCGTTATAGAGTGGTTGCTCGCTGCCTCCCGGGTCGATGATCGACAGGCGCCGCATACCAATGGCCCGACCTCCTTCCACCAGGGTCCCCTGCGCATCGGGCCCGCGATGAATCAATGTCTGCAACATCCTGGACAGCACACTGGGGTCGGCGCTGACCTGTCCGGATAAATCCATGAATCCAGCAATTCCACACATACGGCAAGTGCCCTCAAACGAATGACTGAGACCTAAAACTCTGCATCCAGATCATCGTTGAATGTCGTGACGATCGGTTCGACCTCCATTGAGAGTTCAGAGACGAGTTGATCGGGGTCGGTAATGATCGAAGTGAGCAGGCGATGATAGTTATCCGCAAAACGCTTGCAGGTTCGTTCATCGAATAAATCGCGACGATATCCGAGCCAGCCGGTAATACCTTCAGGCGACTCATAAAACTCGATCAGCATGTCGAACTTGACCGACAGGCTGCCGGCCGCGAACGGCTCGATAAGCAGACCTGGCAAGTTGAGCGACGGTTTTTGCGTGTTTTGCAGGATGAACATCACCTGGAACAGCGGACTGCGAGAGGAGTCGCGATCGGGATGCAGGGTTTCCACCAGTTTTTCAAAGGGCATCTCATCGTGATTGAAGGCTCCAAGCGCAGACTCGCGAACGCCCTGTGCGACTTCGCGAAAGCTCATGTCCGGCCACACGGCGGAAGTGATCAACAGCGTATTGGCAAAGAAGCCAATCAGGTTTTCAGTCTCTGCGCGCACCCTGCTGGCAGTGGGCGATCCCACCGTGATGCTGCTTTGCAGCGATTGACGATGCAGCGCGACACAAAAAGCCGCGAGCAACATCATGTACAAGGTCACCCCGCACTCCCGAGCGCAGGCATTGATGCCATCTGCCAGGACGCGATCGAAAAGAATGTATTCAAACCCTCCCCGCTCGGTGGTCGAGGCCGTCGGCAGTCGATCGAAGGGCAGTACCAGATCTTCAACCTGCTTGAGCCGTGGCCGCCAATAGGCCATTTGCTTGTCCATTGCCGGGCCGTTCAAGCGGCCTATCTGCCACTCCACAAAGTCCCCGAAGCCGACCTCAAGTGGCGGCAGGTCGGGTTTCATGCCAAGCACCCGTGCCGCGACGAAGGCGGAAAAATCCCGGGCGAAGACACCCATGGACCAGCCATCACTGACGATGTGGTGCATATTGATCAACAGGAAGTGATGATCGTGCGCCATTCTCACCAGCGACAGGCGCACCACCGGCCCGCGACCCAGGTCAAAAGGCCGGTCGGATATTTCAAACAGCAGCTCACGAGCCCGGGCCTCCATCTGCTCGTCACTCACACTCGACAGGTCAACGACCTCGATCGCGCAATCCGTCTGCTCGTTCACGATCTGTACCGGCCCTTCCAGCGTGTTGAGGAAGGTCACCCGCAAGCTTTCATGCCGGGTGATGACATCCTCGAAGGCGCCCTGAAACACTTCAAGATCCAAGGGACCGCGCAGGCGCACACACTCAGGCATGTTGTACATCGTGCTCGCAGGGTTCAATTGGTAGATATACCAAAGGCGCCGCTGGGAAAATGACAGGCTGAAGCGGTCGCTTCTCTCGCGCCGCGCAATCTTCACCCGCTGGGCTTTCAGGCGCTCGCTCACGGCGTCGAGAAACAGACGTCTTTGCGCCGGGCTCAGCGCCCGCAACTTGTCCTGAAGCAGCTCTTCGCGATCCACAGTCATGGCGCCTCCGAAGCAAAGGCCTGGCGCAAGGACTCGACCTCACAAGAACCCAGCAAGCTGATATCGCCCACCAGAGCCTGCGGATTGTCGGCGATCTGCAGCAAGGTGCGCTCCAGGCGCAAGGCAAACTCGCTGATCCGGCCGACCTCGAACCGCTCGCGGTCGTACACCAGGCGTATGCCATAACCGTTGTCATAGGCAAATATCTCGATCAGCAGGTCGAACTCGGACACCCCGCTGTCGACCGCGACCGGCCGAGCCGGAAAACCGCCAAAGGTGGTAGCGCCGCCCATCATGTTTTGCATGACAATCAAAATATTGAACAGAGGATTCCGTCCACGCTCCCCGGACAACTCCAGCTCACGGACTATTTCGTCAAGAGGTGCATTGGCGTGGATCGACGCATCCAGCAAGGTCGACTGGAGCCGGCGCATCAAGGTTTCCAGCGACTCGCATTCATCCATATGTAGCCGAATGGGCAACGCTCGCGCGAAGAGACCGACGACTCGCTCCATCTCGGATTGAGTGCGGCCGGCATCCATCACGCCAAGACAAATATCGTCCCCCATGCCGTAGCGTTGCAGGACGATATAAAATCCCGCCAGCAACGCCACAAAAGGGGTCACGGCTCGCGCGGCAGCGACACGCTCCAGATGACCGCGCAGTGCCGAGTCGAGTTCGATACGCAAATGGCCGCCGCTGAACCCGGGGCTCCCTTCAGCGTGACGATCAGGGCTCAGGCGTGTCGGGCACAGCTGATGAAGCTGCCGTGACCAGTACTCCAGGTCGACGCGACGCTGGGGTCCCTCCGACTGATCGAGTTCATCGACGACATAATCGAGAAAGTCGACCTTAGCTGGCGGCATGGGCACAACCGTGTCGGCTTGTAT
Organism: Pseudomonas sp. B21-015; assembly: GCF_024749285.1. Classification (NCBI taxonomy): domain Bacteria; kingdom Pseudomonadati; phylum Pseudomonadota; class Gammaproteobacteria; order Pseudomonadales; family Pseudomonadaceae; genus Pseudomonas; species Pseudomonas sp. B21-015. Next base: position 2,629,339 of record NZ_CP087196.1, on the reverse strand, counting down.
CGCGCTGTAGAGGGCGCTCAAATCTTCGACAAGAACGCCAAGCGACCACTCGTCAACCAACAGGTGGTGAATGGTCAATACACAAACAGCACTGACCGCAGACTCTCTGATCAAGACAAATCGCAACGGCGGGCCCTGTTCCAGTGAAATGGGCTCTAACGTCAGCGCTGCCAAGGCCTGCTCTCTATCAGGGACATCCCATATGCGCAGCGTACGCTGGGGAGAAGGAAGCACCCGCTGTTGCGGCTCTCCGACAGACTCGCGAAAAATGGTGCGCAGCGCTCCGTGCACAAGCTGTAACTGCTCAATGGACTGGCTCAGGATCTGTGCATCCACCCCCCCTTCGATGTGCAGCGCGCAGGTCAGCTGAAAGGCCCGCCGCTCTTTATCGGCATGGCTGATAAACCAGAGCTGACGCTGCGAAGAGGACAGCCCACGCCACAGATTGCGGTCCACGATCCGCGGAACCGCACGCAGCACACCGGAGTGCTGACTGATGAGTTGCTCGACCTTTGCAACATAGGCCTTCAAGGTCGGAGCCCTGAATAACTCGACCAGCTCAATCGAAGTCCCAAACAGCCGATTGACCAACGAGGTCACCGCGACCACCTTCAGCGAATGGCCACCCAAGGCAAAAAAGTCATCGTCCTGACCCACCGATCGGACGCCCAGGACCTTGTTCCAGGTCGCGGCGACAACTTCGCCGATTTGTGAACGACGTAGGCGCTCATCCTGGGTCTGAGCACCGTGGCTCGGTGCCGGCAGCAACTTGCGGTCGACTTTTCCGGAAGCCGAAAGCGGCAACCGGTCCAGCTCGATGATATAGGCCGGCGCCGAGCCGGAAGGCAGAACGGCGGCCGCGGCAGCCCGTATGTCCTCATGGCTGACCGGCGTCGAGCACACCACATAACCGGCCAGGTCGTAGTTGCCTTCCGAGTCGGACCAAAGTTTCGCCGCAGCGGCCATGACCGCGGGATGCCGACCCAATGCGGCCTCGACCTCGGCCAGTTCCAGCCGGATACCGCGCAACTTGAACTGGTCATCGGTTCGCCCCAGGTAACGTAGCCGGCCTTGCTCGGTGACATGCACCGTATCCCCGGTGCAGTACATGACAGATGAGGCATGGGGGGGCCCGAAGGGGTCAGCGACGAACACCGCCTGCGTGGCCTCGCGACGACCGTGATAACCCGATGCCAGTCCCTGTCCGGCCAGGAAAAGCCTGCCTCGGCCACCCAGGGGAACATGATGGCCACGTGCGTCCAGCACATAGGCACGCATGTTATTGATGGGGGCTCCCAGGTGTATCGTTCGCTCCTCGGCACTGACTTTTTCAACCAGCGCCCAGATCGTGGCCTCCGTCGGCCCATACAGATTCCACAGCTGCTCCACGCGGGGGAGCAATAAATCGGCCAAGCTTCGCTCCAGTGCTTCGCCACCACACCAGGCGCGCATCTGTGGTGCGCCTTGCCATCCGCTGCGCAGTAATAAACGCCATATGGCAGGGGTCGCCTGCATCACGCTCGGGGCGGTCAACGCAATCATCTGCCCCAACCTTTGCGGGTCCCGGCCCAGCTCACTCGGAGCGAGCAACAGCAATGCGCCGCTCCACAGCGGCGCAAAAACCTCGAGGAGGGAAATATCAAATGACAGGGTAGTCAGTGCAAGAAACCGGTCGTGCGCGGACAGTCCTGGGGTCTGGGTAAAACTGATGAGCACGTTTTCCAAGGCCTGGACCGGCACAATCACACCCTTTGGCTGCCCAGTGGAACCGGAGGTGTACATCAGGTAGGCCGGACTGCCCGCCAACATCACGCCGTCCACCAGGCGGGCCGGCGCCGCTACCAGCTCGCCCAGTGCATCCAGACCAGCCATCTGAACATTACAACCCTGCAGGTCATCATCCACCTGGCCAAGCACCAGCCCGACACCACTGTCCGTGATCAGATACTGCTTGCGCTCCAGCGGCAAGCAACGATCTATCGCCAAAAACGGACATCCCAGTTTAAGTAGCGCCAACAACGCAACGACCTGCCCGGCATCGCGATCCAGGTGGGTGGCCACCAGTTGGCCCGGCTTGAGGCCCAACGCCCACAACCGCTCAGCAAGAGCCTCACTTCTTTGGGCCAGCTCAGCCGCCGACATACAGGCATCATCCCCCCAGCGCAAGGCTGTCGAACGCCCACGCCCGGCCAACCGAGCGAGCAGTTCCGCGCCCAGACCGCACACACTCAGCGGTTGCTGCTGACCTTGCCAACTGACAGGGGCTGGCTGCGGCACCAGTTCGCCGATCGGCCGATCCGGTAACGTGCCCAAGGCGATCGCATAAGCCTCCATCCGCTCCAGCAGGGCTGCAACCGCACCGTCCTCGACCTGCGCACCGTTGTAGGCAATTTCCAGTTTCAGGCAGGGGCCGGGTGCAACCATCAGGCTGATGGGGTAGCTGGTTCGCCAAAACGCCCGCCGGTCTTCCACGCTGACACCGTTTGCAGCGCCATCATGCAGAGGAGGAAGATTCTCGAACACCACCACGGTCTCGAACAGCGCCTCCCCTGCCGACAGGCCGGCTATATCGTGAATTTCCGTCAGCGGCAATCGGCCGTTGTCCCAGGCAAGGGTCGATGACGCCTGGACCTCATCGAGAAACCGACCGGCTGCGGTCGCAGGGTTGCAACGCAAGCGAATGGGCACGGTGTTGACCATCAGCCCGACCATTTTGTCGATCCCTTTCAGATCGACCGAGCGGTCGGCAATCACCCAACCAAAAGTCACATCCTCACACAGACTGAAATCACGCAAGGTCAGTGCCCAGGCAGCCTGAACCAAAGTGGCCAAGGTCAAGCGCCGTTCAACGACGGACTGACTGATGTGCGTGGTGCTGGCTTGCGAAAGCAGGCGCTTGAGTCGCCGCGGCTGACGCTCGGCGGCTTCGGCTGAAGGTAGTAAAAAAGGTGGACTTGAAACCAGCGCAGGCTCGGCAAATAGACTCGACCAGTATTCTCGCGCCTGAGTGGTATTGCGCTTCTGGACCCAGCTTACATAAGTCTTGAAGGGCGCTGTTACCGGAGGACTACCTGTCAGATAAGCCTCCATGACCCACCCCAGGAGGATCGTGGCTGACCATGCGTCCAGGATCAGATGGTGGTAAGTCCAGACAAATCGCAACGCTCCGTCACCGAGAATGAAAACCGCCATCCGATGAAGAGGTGGACGAGAAAGGTTGAAACGGCGGACACGATCTTTTTCAAGATAGCTGTTGCACTGCCGTTCCTGCTCCGCTGCGCTTTGGGTGCTGCAATCGATCTGCGTCCATTGCAGTTCAACGTCCCGGGCCACGATCTGCATGGGCGGAGACACATTACGCCACGCAAAGGCCGTTTTCAGGGTATCAACACCGGAAGCGACCTGACTCCAGGCCGCGCGCCATCGCTCTGGATCGACGCCTTTGAGGCGACAGGAAAGTTGCACCAGATAGTCACACTCGGCTCCGTCCTGGAGAGAGTGAAACAGCAGGCCTTCCTGCAAAAAGGTCAAAGGATAGATATCCAGAGCCTGCACCTTCACTGGCGAAGGATATGAGTCAGCGGGGGATTCAAGCTGATCTGCCATCGATTTCACTGCTCCTTGTGAACCGGGTGCATCGCCCAAAGAGCTAGCCCGCTGTTAAACGTCGTCGTATCGAACCCAGGCAATAACGGACAGGGAAGGTTGTCTTTTGCCAAAGAGGAAAAGTAGTTCAGTTTTTTAAAAGCGTATTTTTTTTTATTCAGCGCATCGGGCAGCTCCTGTCACGCAAACGCCCTGCCTGGCGACTGCTGCTCTGCCATTGGCGCGATCGAGAATCATGTACTAGCCTCGTTCAACCCACCCGGACAGGCCTCAAACTTGGCTTGAAGTGCATATCGGACGCACTTGGCAAGCCTTGGCGGATTGACGGGTTAGTAGACGGATCTACCAAGTAAAAACACAGGGAGGTGCAATTGATGGGTGCTATTGGTAATCGTCTGCTCGCGATAATTTGCGTATTCATTTTCATTCCCCCTTCCCTCAATGCCTCCTCCGTCCAAAAACAAGTGCCCGTCATCTGGGACATTTGGGGTGTCCCCCACATAGAAGCTGGCTCCGAGAACGAGCTGGCGTATGCCGTGGGCTGGTCACAAATGCGCACCCATGCAAATGCCGTGTTGACGCTCATGGCGCGCGCGCGCGGGCGCTTCGCCGAAACACCCGGGCATATGGAACTCGAAAACGCGCTGGAGCAGGACCTGTGGGTGCGGCAGATGGGTGTCACAAAAACCGCGCTTGAATGGTGGGACCAGCAACAGCCCTCGGAGCGTGCGTCCCTGCAATCTTTCGCCGATGGTATCAACGATTTCGCGAAGGCTCATCCCGAGGGGATCAATGATGAGCTGCGAGCGGTACTGCCGATCCAGGCCGTCGATGTGCTGGCGCGCCTGGCGCATGTGATGCTTTACGATTTTGCCGTCTCCCCGGCCAGAGTCACTGAGGATGCCAGTGCCTGGAATGCGGGAGTCGCACCGGCCATGGCCAATGTGCAAAATCGCGGCTCCAACGCCATTGCAATAGCCCCCGGCAAGTCCGGCAGCGCAACCCTGCTGTTGAGTAACCCGCACTTGCCCTGGTCCGACCTTGTTCGCTGGTTCGAATATGAGTCCGTCACCCCCCAAGGGCGCTTCTACGGTGTGAGCCTGCTCGGCCTGCCCATGCACGTTATCGGCTTCAACCAGACGTTGGGCTGGACCCATACCGTCAACCCCATGCATAGCTACTACCTCTATGAGCTCAAACTCGAGGGGGATGGCTACTTGCTCGACGGCAAACAAACGGCGTTCGAGTCCCGTATCGAGACGATTCGCGCACGCCTGCCTTCCGGTCAATTTACCGAAAAGCACATTACCGTCAGCGATAGCCGCTTCGGCCCCGTGGTAGCCCATGACAAAAACCGGGCATTGGCGCTCTGGGTGACCGGAAAGGACGCCGCTCACACCATGACTCAATATCGCGATATGGCGCGTGCGCAGAACTACGAGGAGTTCAATCGCTTATTGAAGCGCCAGCAGATAGCCATTTTTTCCATCATCTACGCTGACCGCGACGGAAAAATTGCCTATTACTTCGGCGGCCGCAACCCTTCCTCGCGCCACGACATCTCCCGCGGCTCGACTTTTCTCGATGGAAGCAAGAGCACAAACCTGTGGACCGGCGTATTACCCCTGGAGCAGGTGCCCTCCGTTACTGACCCTGAGAGCGGATGGGTGCAGAACGCCAACGATCCTCCATGGACAGCAACACAGCCCAACAGCCTGTCCCCCGCTGACTATCCGGAGGGGCTGGTCAGCAACCCGTTCGTCAATCTGCGTGCGCAACGCATCATTGAACGTCTCAAGGTCACGCCAAAGGTCGACTTCAATGCCCTGATGAATCTGAAACTCGACACCGGCTCCGAGCTCGCACTGCGTACGCTCGACGACTTGATTGCCGCTGGACACCAGTCGAGTGACCCCGACAGCAAGGCGGGTGCGCAGATTCTTGCCCGCTGGGACCGAGCGATGAATGCCGACAGTCGCGGCGCACCGTTGTTTATCCAGTGGGTAAAACTGATGCCCGACGATGACAGCATCTTCACCGTCCCCTTCGATCCGAGAAAGCCGCTGGCCGGACCTCGCGGCCTGGCAGAGCCGGCAAAAGCCGCAGCGCTGCTTGGAGATGCCGTTCGCGAATTACGCAAGACAGGCGCCACCCCGGACATTGCCTGGGGCGACATCTTCAAGTTACCCGGCGGTCAACTGCTGCCAGCCAATGGAGGCCCTGACCCGCTCGGGCTGATCCGCGCCACCTACTTCACCCAGTCAGGCCCGACGCAAGACTACATTGCCAACGGCGGCGATGGTTTCAGCGCTGTCGTGAAGTTCGGCACGGAGCCTCATGCCATGGGTCTGCTGGCGTATGGAAACTTCACCGAGCCCTCTCCGCAGGGGGTCCGGGACCAGATGCAACTCTATGCGGACAAGCGACTGCGCACGATATTGCAGGCCCCAGTGGCGCAGGGCGACATCGTTCTCAAAGAACTGATTCCTTATCTTCCGAATCAACAACCGCGGGCCGCTGACGCCGGAAACCGCCCTGTGCCGACTATGACTGAGAGGTAACATCGCTCATGACGACTAATGCTGCAAAAATCTTTGCCGCCCTTGCAAAACAACACCCTGAGCGCATCGCATTGTCGAGTGTGGGGAAAGAAATCACTTACGGTGCGCTCGATCAATGGTCCGATGCCATTGCCGCAGAGTTGAGAAGCCGGCTGGCTTCAACGATCGGTCCCGTGATAATTCTCTCCTCGGAGCCGATGCAAGTGATCGCCGCAGTCATCGCGACGATGAAGGAAGCCCTGGTCTTTGTTCCGCTGGACCCTCAGACACAGCCGGCGCGCCTGCTCAAAGCCATAGATAGCGCGGATCCGATCGCCATTCTATGTGACCCCAACGGTGCGGCAATCGCCAAGGAACTCGGGCTTCCGAGCGCCATCGAAAGCATAGAGATCGGAGCCCTCCGGGCTCTGGATACACCCCTGCAAGACTCCCGGGAGGAGGATCCAGAGGGCGCCAGCTACATCTATTTCACCTCCGGATCCACCGGTGAGCCAAAGGGTATCCTGGGGCGACTCAAAAGCATCGCGCACTTTGCCAGGTGGGAAGCCCGGGCATTTAACCTCGACGAGTCCGTGCGCTGCACTCAGTTCACTACTCCGGCGTTCGACGCCTTTTTGCGCGATATTTTCACCCCCCTGAACATCGGCGGCACCGTGTGCCTGCCACCGGACCGGAACCTGATCGCCGACGGCGAACGGCTGGTTGGCTGGCTGGATGAGGCCGCGGTCACCTTGATGCACACCACGCCCGCAATCCTGCGCATCCTGCTCAAGACCTTGCAAGCCCGGTCGCAACGACCCAAGACGCTGGCCAGAGTCTGCGTCGCCGGGGATGTGCTGTTGCCCGTTGATGTGAAGCGTTTTTTTGACGTATTCGGAACCAGCGTCGAACTGATCAATTTCTACGGCCCCTCCGAAACCACGATGATCAAGCTGTTTCACCGTGTTCGAGCGGAAGACGCCGAGCGTGCCAGTGTTCCGGTGGGCAAGCCGATCGACGGTTGCCGTGTGTTAATTCTCGACAACCGGCAAAAGCCCTGCGGCATCGGCATGATTGGTGAGATTTACATCCGCACGCCCTTCAAGAGCCTCGGTTACTATCAGCGGCCCGACCTGACGTCAGAAGTCTTCGTGAGCAACCCCGTGAGCGGTGATCCTGACGACCTGGTTTACCGTACGGGCGATCTGGGACGGATGCTTGATGATGGGGAACTGGAGTTCATTGGACGCCGCGACCGTCAGATCAAAATAAACGGTATCCGCGTCGAGCTGGGCGAGATCGAAAACAGCTTTCACGAACACCCCTGCGTGCGGGACATCGCAATCGTGGAGCGCAAGCTTGACGAAGGCGCAAACGGACTCATCGCGTACATTGTCGCCAGCCCGGAAGTTCCGGAAGATGAATTACGCCGTTTCATGAACGATCGATTGCCAACGGTGATGATTCCGCGACACATCAGCTTTCTCCCCATCCTGCCACGCACAGTAACCGGCAAGATCGACTACAGTGCCTTGCCTGACATTACCCCGCAGGTGACTGACAGCGCCCAGTACGTCGCGCCGCAAACCCCCGTCGAAGTCACGCTGGCATCGATCTGGCGCGAACTCATGCAGATCGATACGCCCAGCATCACCGCCAACTTTTTTTCGGTGGGGGGGCATTCATTGCTCGCCATGCAGGTTCTATCACGCGTGGAAGCGGCCTTCGCCATCAGTGTCGCGTTGCGGGACTTCCTCGACGACCCGACCATCCGGGGCCTGGCCGCAAAGATCGAAACCGACATTCTTACCGCGACCGCGGATGACGATGAGCTTCTTCAATTGCTGGAGCAGCTATGACAGGTTCAATGAAGGACCCCGCGCAGCTGGCGTTCACCTCCGAGGAGCTAGGTGCCCTTGAACACTTCGTCCGGTCTTCCGGGCTCGTCAGTGACGTCGCTGTTGTCCATTCGCCGCCGTATGAAACTGTCAGGCGCTGCAGGCGCTGCGCTATCTCGACACAAGTCAGTGGCATCCGGCTGGACCACGAAGGTGTCTGCACCGAGTGTCGTCGTTACGACCGCTACAAAGAGCGCCTGGATCTTTACTTCGGCGACCGGGACGCATTGCAGGCAATAGTAGCGGCCAACCGCCCGCACAAGCGATCGGATATCGACTGCATGCTGTTGTTCAGTGGCGGCAAGGATTCGACGTACGTCTTGCACCAGTTGGTAGACATGCAGCTCAAGGTGATGACTTACACGTTCGACAACGGATTCATTTCACGCCAAGCATTCGACAACATCGCCCGCATCACCAGTGACCTGAATATCGAGCACATCACCGGAACCCATGCCCAGATGCGGGAAGTGTTCCGGGAAAGCCTGCAACGGTACAGCACCGTCTGCAAAGGCTGTTTCAAGGCCCTTCTGGACCACAGCCTGACCCTGGCCGACCAGCGCGGCATCAACCTCATATTCACCGGCATGTCTCGTGGCCAGATCGTGGAGGAGCGCCTCAGGTTTTTCCATGATCGCAACATCTTCGACCCGCAAATCATCGACGCAAAACTGGCCGAGGGGCGCAGGATCTACCACCAGGTTGAGCGTTACGCCGGCCTGGACGGAAAACAGTTCTATGACGACTCGATTTTTGATCGGGTCCGCCTCATCGACTTCTACCGCTATAGCAATGCCCAGAAGAAGGACATCTACGATTACCTCAGTACCAGCCAGGCCGGATGGAAAGAGCCTGAAGATACCGGGTTCTGCTCCTCCAATTGCCTGATAAATGACGTGGGCGTCGCGGTTCACGGACTGGAAAAAGGCTATTCGAACTATGAAATACCCACCGCCTGGGAGGTGCGCCTGGGCCACCTGGATCGTGACAGTGCCCTGGCTGAACTGGCCGGCGTTTCCGACAACGAGCGCGTGACGAAGATCCTTCGCTCAATCGATTACGTACCAACACCGGTCGAGGCGGCTCCTGCCGAGGTCGAGATTTTTTCCGTGTTGAAGAGCGACTCGACCATGGCGGATCTGGAGCATGCGGTAAAGACCCGCTGGCCACGAAACGACGTAGTGCCCAAGCTGATCAGGGTTACCACCATCCGGCGCGACGAACGAGGCCAGCCCATTCCTGAAACACTGGCGCCACAGGTCACGCCCGTAGAGATTATTCCGCCGAAAAACCAAAACGCTCTCTCCACGGCCCAACGGCAATTCCTCCAGTCACGAAGCAGCTCCAAAGAGGACTGGATCACGCGGGTCATCGCGACCCGGGAACCGCTGGATCAAAATCTTTTTCGACGGGCGCTGTTTCAGGTACTGACACTGCACCCCTCGCTTCGCTTGCAACTGAGCCAGACGGACAGCGGCGTGGAAGGCAAAGTCGCGCCGATACCCAACGCACTGCCTCTCATCTGGGCGGACCTGTCCGCGAAGTCCAATGAGCAGAGAGAGATTCTCGAGGCCCGTCTGTCCAACGCACTGCTGTCAAAAACCGGCAGCGGGATGAACGAACCACTAGCGCTATTTGCGGTGGCCTCACCCAATAGCGAAGGCAAAAGCACCCTGGCGATTGCGCTGCACCGCATTGTCATGGATGAGGCATCGTGGTCGATCTTGTTCGCTCATCTGGAATGGTTCTACCGCCTTATCGCCACCGATACTCAGCCCAGGCTGCCGGTCGCACGGGCGGGAGACTTTGCCGAGCCTGGACTGCCTTCGTGGGTTGGGCCAAAGGTGCGAGCCGGCTCACGCCCCATCAGGCACCTGCTGTTGGGCGGCGAGACAGAAAGCGCCAGCCTCGCCCAGCACATTGCCGAGGCGTTCGCCCCCTTGTCAGTCAGTATCCTGACCTCACTGCGTCAAACCGATGATCAGCGCATTGGACATTTGACCGGCAACGAGCAACGCCAGCGGGGAGAGGATCCGGATGTCGTCATCGTGCTTGAACACACGACGGCCCCGGACTGCACGTTATTTGCCGAAGAACAAGAAGTGTCTGACCTGGCTATCGCAGGAGGACGCAGTTGGGTTGTGATCCGTCGCACGGCCAGTGGTATTCGGCTGTGCTGGAGCGCCGACCTTGATGATGAGAAAGATGCCTGGCTGACCAAGGCCATAGAGTCAATATGCTCCCCAGGACAATCGTCCCGGGGAGGCGCTGAACCTGCGATGACTGTCTAAATGAGTCTTAGCGTAGAGGCCTTGGAACTACCCAACTGTACCTGGGCGGAGGTATCAAGCCCGGACTCGCGCGTGAATGAGTCGTCGAGTTTGGCGTTGGCGAAATTGGCCCCTGCCACCGCGGTCTTTTCAAGGCTGGCTCCGCGTAAATCCGCACCTTGCAGGTTGGTGCCAATGAGCTGTGCACCGTTGAGATTTGCGCCTGCCAGGTTAGTCCCTTGCAGGTTGGCGTTGCTCAGGTTGGCACCCGAAAGGTTCACTCCGGACAAGTCGGCTTTTACAAGAAAAGCATTGCTCAGATCGGCACCGGTCAAGACAACGTCACTGAGCTTGGCCTTTTCGAAATTCGCGCCGGCACACTTGGCGTTGGACAAATCAGAGGCATTGAAAACCGAGTCAGAAAAAATGCCATCTGAAAAATCGACACCTGTCAGATCCACCGACTCGAATATTGACCCACGCGCGACAGCACCCGCGAAAACTGCGCCTCTGAAAGAGCCACCCACAATCTTTGCATTGATGAGGGTGGCCTTGGTCAGATTTGAATTATCGGCGGCGCAATGTTCCAGCAATGCACTAGAGGCATTGATACCGCTCAGATCTGCGCCGGTAAGCACCGTGTTGGTCAAACCCGAGTCGACGAAACTGGACGAGGTGAATATCCCGTCGGTTAAATCGGCCCGTGAAAGATTTGCAGAGTCAAAAAAGCAGCCGTCCCAGCGTGCCCCTTTCAACGAAACGCCAGACAAATTGCTGTCTCGAATATTGGAATATGTGACTCGGGTATTGGAAAGATCAAGGTCTGCCATCGACATGTCGCCAAGTTCAAATCGAAATTGGCCTGTTTTATTCGCCGAATGCAATTCTGTTGCGAAATCGACGGCCCATGACAGATCAAAAACTACCGACTGCTTCAAAATTGCCGGGTCCGGGAGGTTGCTATTCATAGTTCTTCCTGCCAGTTGATACCAAATATGGTTACACGAAATGTATTTGCCCAAGGAGTAATAGCACTATGAGTTCATACCCGCCACTGGCTCGAACACCACTCGTCTATTTACGCCAGATGCTGAGTGAAAGCGTGCTATTTCGTATAGGTTTGATGGTCATATTTACGGCCTTGGGCACTCTTTTGGAAAGCTCGACGCCAATAGCGTTCGAACGCGTCATCAACGGTCTGACAAACATTGGTGAAGTCGAGCGCATGTCAGCCATACGCTGGTTTATCGGACTCATCGGGTTAAGCGCAGGCGCAATGGTGCTCTTCAGACTTTACCAATGGATCGATGTCAGCACGAGTGCCGATTTACGAGCCCATATCCAGAAACGTCAGATTGCCCACCTGTTGAGTCGCTCACCTGCATCACTTCAGCACCGACACGGCGGGGCACTGGTTGAGTCAATAAAACGCTCAAGTTACAATTGCGTTGCATTGGTGCAACTGCTCACGTTCGACGCCGTCAACATGATTATTGTCATTTTAAATATCAGTGTAATCCTCTATATCGCCGACAGTAACTACGCACTCATGATTATCGGCTGGCTTGTTATCTACTTATCTGGAACAACGTTCTTCGCATTTCGTTGCCTAAGACTGGGCCGCCAACAGTTTCTTGCTTCAGGACGGTCCGCCGGCCAAATAAGTGACGTGTTACGTAATTTCGAAACCGTTTTCTCTTATGGAGCATCCCAACGCGAAAATATGTTTCTAGCTGAAGGGCTGGATGAAGAAAAACGGCGGACTTGCCAGCTGCGCCGATACGTATTACTCATGCGCGTTTTTTCCAGCGTGGCCGTTTTCAGCCTGTTCGCAGTCATGACTACTCTGGCATTACAGGACGTTCTGTCTGGCGAGCGCAATGTGGGAGCGTTTGCACTGGTATTTACCGCCACTAATATTTTGGTGATGACGGTCTTCGATCTCTCAAAAAACCTGATTGGCTTCTATGAAAATCTGGGCTCGTTGGATGGAGCGTTGGAATTCATTCTTCAGGACGACCTGAGCGTCGCGTCTTTGCCAACCGTTCAGAGTCCAGTGTGCAAAACAGCCAAGCAGACTGGCAAAATCGAGTTCAAGAAAGTCTGCTTCGGCTATCCGGGTGAAGGACCGTTATTCAAAGACCTGGATCTCACCCTCGAAGCTGGACAGAAAATTGGCCTGGTGGGTCCGTCTGGTGCGGGTAAAACAACACTCATTCGATTGATTCTTGGTCAACTGACCCCTTGCAGCGGTCAAATATTATTTGACGGGATTGAGCTGCAAGCATTTGACCGTGACTCTTTGAGCGAAAAGTTCGCAGTGGTCAGTCAGCATGTTGGAATATTTAACCGTACTGTGCGGGACAATATTGCCTACGGTGCTCCTGATGCTGACGACGATGCAGTATTGTCGGCGGCGCGGATGGCCTCAGCTGAGAGTTTCATCAATCGTCGGACCTCAGGTTTCGACACCTTTGCCGGCGAGAACGGTAGTGAATTCTCCGGCGGGGAACGCCAACGCTTGAGCTTGGCCCGTGCGCTGCTGAAACCCGGTTGCCCGACGCTTATCCTCGACGAAGCTACAAGCGCTCTGGACACCGCCGCCGAGCAAGAAATTCAAACTGCGATCGCTAAAGCCATGAGTGATCGAATGGTCATTGCGATCGCGCATCGTATCTCGACCATAAAAAATATGGATGTGATCGTTTATTTGGAGGGAGGACGCATCCTTGAACAAGGAACGCACCTGCAACTGATTGCCAAACGAGGTCAGTACGGAAAGATTTGGGACAAACAAGGTCGATATTCCATGCGTATCGAGGCTTGACCCCAGGGCTGTGATTAACTGAACGGAGAATCAGATGAAAGAGATATTACCCAATCTTTTTTTGATTAAAGATGATGCTAACGCATCGCCTGCCCCCTTTACATTTCTGGCATTAAGGCCTGAAGGCAATGTCATATTTGGCACCAAGGCTGATATCAGCTCCCACTATGCCGACATTGAAAAACTGGGCAGTGTTTCTGCGATACTTATTGGCGACAGGCATCATGTTAGCCAGGATACTATCAAGGCGTCGGCATACTTCGGCGCGCCGCTGATGTGTAGCACTATAGAGGCGAAAGTATTAAGTGCAAAGGGTTTTGAAATAGCTGCCGCCTTACCCTTTTTAAAACGCACCCTGGGAAGCGATATTGAGATTATTCCGACTCCAGGCCACACAAAGGGCGCATTTTCATACCTTTGGGATAACGGAATCAATAAGATATTGTTCATTGGTGATACCTTAGTACCTGTAGAGCACGCATGGCAGTATTGGGTATCCCCGCCGAGTCGGAAAAAACTTGCGGAAACGCTGGTTCAGTTCAAAGACCTTCAATTCGATTATATAATTTCTAATTCTTTTGCTTGCCAGGGCGGCCCCTGCCGAAAAATCAGCAGTATTGAAAAAGAAAAAATCTTAAATGACACGATCAAACAGTTGGTAAGCAGTGGTGTGACTGCCCCGCTATAGACAACCACTATCAATACCGACCCGGGTTACGAATAATGAAGGCGCGACCGAAGACTCAACGATTGCCACTCACTGCTTACGTAGCCGAATGGAGCAATAATGTATGCGGTACTTATCTGACGTATTTGACAAGATACGCGCACAGACGCCATTACCACTAGCACCTCGAAATCTGCAAATTTATATCCACGTGCCATTTTGCACATCAAAATGCCATTTTTGTGACTACGTGATTGGCAATAACACCCGCCAATTAACCTCTGCTGACACTAAAGGCGAAGCGTATGTGGATGCGTTATGCCGGCAGATAAAAAATGCAGGGCAAAACTGTACTGGCCTTAATTATGTTCCCACTTCAATTTATTGGGGTGGCGGTACCCCTACCCGACTCAATCCGTATCATCTTGAACGGATAATGGAAACGCTTCAGTCCAGTTTTGACCTGTCAAAAGTACGACAACACTCGCTGGAAGCAAGCCCCGAAACGCTCTCTGTTGCACACCTTCGTGCGCTGGATGCACTTCCGGTGGACCGAGTCAGCTTGGGCATACAATCTTTTGACAAAGAACACCTGCGTCGGGCAGGGCGTGCGCACTCTGCCGAACAAGCAGTGACTGCGGTGGATCTGGCAAGATCGGCGGGCGTGCCAAATGTTAACATAGACTTAATAGCCGGCTTTCCAGATGAAGAAATTGCACAAGTCGAATATTCGATCGCGCGAGCAGTCGCTTTGGACGTTCAACATATCTCGGTATACCCTTATAGACCTTCGCCAGGAACAAAGATGGCGAACCTTATCGATACGGGACGTCGCGGCAGATTAAGCTTCGAGCATACAAAGCTCGCCTACCAAACAGCAAAATACCAACTTGAAGCACAAGGCTTCGAGCAATATTGTCTCGCATACTTTGCACGAGAAAAAATATCTGAGTCAATAGTGGGAATGCACACTTATGGATTGGAAGGAGATATCCTTGGACTCGGAAGCGGAGCGCATTCAATGCTTGGCGGGTATAGAGTTCTAAACGACAACGCTTTTTACGATGAGTACATTAAAAACCCTTTGACATTGGGGAAGTGCGTGAAGTTTGGTGTGGAATCTGACCAGATTGAATCGCTAATGACTAGAGTGGGTGCAGCACTTCAAACCAAAGACGGCTTGAACTTTGACAAATTTGAGAAACTTACCGGACTGGATTTCAAGCAGCTTTGTCGAGACAATTTGGCAGTTCGTGCATTCATGAAACACCTGAAAAAGTGCGGGGGAACGTTTTACGGAACCGAAGATGGTATTGCTTTAAAATCGGCCAACATACACGAGGTTTACATTCAACACTTATATACTCATATTTTGGATGGCACGCTTGATAGAGGGTTAAGGGTGTGACAGACGGCAGCGCCTTGCTCCTAGTTCTTTGTGTTTGGGCGTCAAGTCCCCGCTCGCCAGCGAAGTTCGCATGGCGTAGGGCAATGGCGAAAACTGCGAAAGTAACCGCATAACCTGGCGAACGAGCTTACACAATATATCAAGAAGAGGCTCGGAGCGACCTAGCTCAGTCGACCTTCCTGTCGTAGACGTGCGGCAATGCTCTGTATTTCGGTTTTGCTTTTTGCCATTGCCTCTTTGCTCGTATGAACTGAGTAATAACCGGTTACTAAATCATGTGGGTGCTTCACCGCAGAGCCCAACACAAAAGAACTGTCGCCTCGCGCCACTAATTCAATATGTTGCTCGGACTCTTCGAATACTACAAGCTCGCCTTTATTGACGAAACCTCCAGTGTCCAAGCAGCCTGATTCTACCGCCAACCAAGCCACGGTGTGGCCAGTCGGTGGCGTGTAGCGCCAACACTCTCCATCTTTGAGACGTACAGCCAGGTAGTTCACGCCCGCCGGAGCTTCAATAACGCTCTGCGCATCTCCATAATGTCCCAAGAGCACGCGCGCTGGGCCCGCTTGCGGGATTTTCGAGGGTGCTAGGTAGACACTTTTCGCCGGACCATTCTCTTCTGAAGCGGGTAATGCCACCCAAAGCTGAAATCCCATGATTGATGTGTCGCTGGTTGGAACAGCGTCGTGCCAAACGCCGTTACCGGCACGCATCAACTCGAGGCCCCCTGCGGGCAAGATACCGGCAGCGCCAGTAGTATCTTCGTAGGCGATATCGCCATCAATCATGAAAGTGACCGTTGCAATCCCAGAGTGTGGATGCATACCAGAGTCGGCCTTCCCGCGGTTTTCACCTAAACTGAAAATAGCCAGAAAGACAAAAGGCTTCAAAATCTCGCCCAAGTCAGCCGGGCTCATAAGTCTTGTTAAAGAGCCAAGGTTTTTGCCTTTGGTACGATGAATAATGGAGCGTTGCAAAACTTCGGCGGTCGCATTCATGTGAGTTCTCTCGAGGCACTAGAAGATATTGTTGATCAGTACTTCGGCTATCTGGGACTGAGGTTCGAACAAGAGATGTTGCGCAACGTCAGGTTCGAACGAAAGCGACTCCAATGACTAACGTGAAGCAGAGAGTAAGGAAAGCCTGCTGCTCATGTTAGCTTCAACAGGGCGGCAATCTACAGCCAATCCCCTTGAAAAAGACAAAACCATGTGAACCAAAACGTAAGTCATTTCCCCCAACGCTTTCAGACACGAACAACTCTAGTCCAGAGTCAGGGCACTTTCCACCGTGCCTAGGATTTTTTTTAAATATCACCCCGGGTGACTCTGTCGTGTGTTTTATCGCACGGAAAGGTGTGGAGCGAAGTCGCCGCACTTGAAACTTGATATGACACCTGGAATATCGCGTCGTTTAATACAGAACACCCCTGACGTTTCCAGCATCCGCCAAAAACAGCCTGTTATAGCCCGCAGTACTTCTCAATTTTCTACCAAGCGGTACAGCGCTTGAGCATGGGATTGCGCTAGTCCGGCGCGTTGCAGATTTCGGCAACTTTTAGAGCTAGCTCGATTGACAACTATAAACGCTCTGCTATACATAGTTGGACTTAGCGCCATGCTCATTGCCGCGCACCATTTCGGCAACGAACTGGTTAATATTTCATATTATCATGATGACAGGAATTAAGATGGAATTGATATTACCTAACTTGTACCTACTCAGGAATACCCCTGCCGGCGAGCCCACCCCTCATACATTTTTTGCAATAAGACCGAGGGGAAATATTATTTTTGCCACGAAAGCGAATATAACTGGCTTTTTCGGTGAGATCGAGAATCAAGGTGGTGTATCAGCTATCTTATTAGGTGATCGACACCATGCGAGCAGCCATACCGTAGACCTGGCAAGACATTTCAACGTGCCGCTGACTTGTAGTGATATTGAGGCAAAAGCTTTAAACTCCAAAGACCTGCATGTCTCTAATCCTTTGTCATTCTCTAATCAATTTTTTTCTGAGGATATTCAAATCATCCCGGTACCAGGGCATACCCCGGGTGCATTCGCCTATGTTTGGGATAATGAAGGATGCAAAATTTTATTCATTGGCGACACCTTGGTTCCGGTAGATGATGGTTGGCAATATTGGGTTTCGTCACCAAACAGAAGAAAGTTTGCGGAAACGTTGCAGATGCTGGAGAGTATTGAATTTGAATATATGATTTCAAATTCCTTCGCCAGTACCGGAAACCCCTGCAGGAAAGTTAGTCACACTGAGAAGTCAGCCATCATAAATCAGGCAATCAATGACTTACTGGGAGAGTAAGTCACCGTGAGGTTTTTTTGGCTGCGAAATTCGTATATCAATTTAATCACATCAAACCCTCCATTGAGGGAAGGCATATATGGATATTGCTTTGATAAACATGCCGTTTTGTTATTTGGAAAGCCCTTCACTGGCACTTTCCCAATTGAAATCGGTCCTTCAGGAAGACCCAGATATAGCCAATCGCACAAGTATCGAAGTTCACTATTTTCAACATGATTTTGCGATATGGACAGGGCTTGACACCTATCAGAAAATAGCCGATTCGGAAACATTGCTACTGGGAGAATGGTTGTTTAGCAGTGTATTTTTTCCGGACGGTGATGTAGTAGCCCATGAATATGTTGACCGATACTACCCGACAAAGAAACAGCAACTCCTTGACATCAGATCGCGAATTGATGGCTTTCTGGATGACCTTATCAGGAAGTATAATCTCGACAGCTATGATGTCATCGGCTTGACTTCCTTATACCAGCAAACAGTGCCTTCGTTGGCATTGGCGGAAAAGTTGCGTCAGTATCCAGGAAAGCGAGTTGTCATCATGGGAGGAGGCAACTGCGAAGGAAAGATGGGGAAGGCTTTGATTCGGAATTTCAATTGCCTGGATTTCGTTTGCTCTGGCTCGGGACTGATTAGTTTTCCATTATTTATAAGACATCTACTAAATCAGCAGATGGAGCGCTGCCATGTAATCCCAGGCTTTTTCTCTCGGTTCAACAAATGCGACATTGATTGGGATACCAATGCCATCGCTTCAGAAACACCTACGAACGCTGTAATTAAACAGAACTATATCTTTGGAGATGGCTTTCCGACGATTGCTTTGCATGGGCCAGAAAGGAGTATAGACCATGTAGTAACGATAAATTATCATGATTTTCTGGACAGTTTCGAACGCATTATTCAGCCGTTGCAACCCAATTTTAGCCCACGTTTAGTTTTAGAAACTTCCCGCGGCTGCTGGTGGGGAGAGAAGTCTCACTGTACGTTCTGTGGTTCGTGCGGCTGGGATATCAGCTACAAGTCAATGTCCGTTGAAAAGGCGGTAGTATATATTAATTCAGTGGTCGCAACTCATGAGGAGCGAGCCAGTTTCTTTGAGTGTTGTGATCAGTTGCTGCCAAAGAGCTACCCACAGCAGGTAATGCCCCACTTGAAACTTGGAACAAAGAACACGCTGTTCTATGAGGTGCGAACTACCATGGCCGAGAATGATCTCCAGGCCTTGGGTTTAGCTGGGGTGAAGGCGATCCAGCCTGGCGTTGAGGCCTTATCTTCAAGCCTGTTAAAGTTAATGGACAAGGGCACCAGCTCAAGCCACAACATCGCTCACCTCAAACAATGTGCTCATTATGGTCTGACGCCGATGTGGACATTTCTGATTGGGCTTCCCGGTGAAACAGCCGACTATTACGAACAGTATCGTCGGTGGATCCCGCATCTCACTCATCTACCTCCTCCGATGGGAATAAGCCCTGTAGGTTTTCATCGAAACAGCCCGTACACCTGGTATCCGGAAAAATTCGATTTAGCCCTTCGCCCCGCGCAGGTCTATCGTTATATATATAATGTTCCGGAAAGCGAACTTAACGACTTGGCATATTATTTTGAGGATACTCATGACCAAGCAACTTACAAACTAAACTTGGAAAAGTACGCCGACGAATTATCTTTTCGGGTTGCCATATGGCGTAATGCCTGGTTTCAGGGGAACAGACTGCCGCAGCTTCATTTCATGACGGACGCAGAAGGTGCCTATGTGTATGACTCACGGACGAGCCTTGTAAGATTGCACCGACTTGATGAGTTCGAGCGAGACCTGCTAGAGCGATTCTCTGCGCCGCAGAAGCTGAAAACGGTTGCAAAGTCCTTGAGTTCGTCTGAGCGATTCGAGGCTGTAGTAGGTAAAATGCTTAAGCTTGGCTTATTGTTCGTCGATGACGATAGAGGCATCAGCCTGGTGCTAAAGAAGGAAACCAGTGAGCCTGAGATGATAGCCACGCTCAAACGGCAAGAAGCCAAGTTGCACTGATATGGTGACCTGATGTGCTGCGTTATGGACGCTGAAGTAGTTGGCTGACCGATTGAATCCACAGCCAAAAGTAGCCGTTCATAAATCGCAGCATTTGACCAAAAGTTGACTTTCTGACCAGAGCATAAAAATCGAAGCTCTACCGAAAACCACGCTTTGAATGACCTGCCCTTCTACACCGCGTCCTCTTCATTGACCGGCAACGAAGCAAACATTTCAGCGCGGCACACCTCAAGGATCTCATCCGCCAGCGCGGAATCATCCGGGCAGGCACGCGACAAAATAATCGCACCGACAGCACGAGACAGCAGGTCGATCATTTTCTTTCTCCCTTCACCCGGGACAGCATCCGGGCTAGTCGGATATTTGTCCCCCAGGGTTTGCAGGGTGTGCTCGACCCCTTCGGCAAACGTCGCTTTCAAATCATCCGATTGACGCGCCGCGTCGCTACACAACGCGGCCATGGTGCAACCGCTGCCACGTCCGTCCCGATGCTCCCTCGTCACATAGACATCGATAAAGCCCGGTACATCGAGCGACTCAGCAACTTCCAGCGATTTGGAAAGGCTGCTGGCCGAGGCTTCGGCCATCAGGTCGGCCTTCGAACCGAAATGCTTGTAGAAACCTCCGTGGGTGAAACCGGCAGCCGCCATGAGATCCGACACACCGACGCCGTCGAAGCCGCGCTCACGGAACAGCTCAGAGGCCGTCTCAACGATGTGCTCCCGATTGGCCTGCGCCTGGGCTTTGGTCACTCTCACGTGCAATACCTCATGTCCACTGGGAAATCATGCGCCCAATAATACATAGATGTTGGTCATAATCAAAATTGTTGACAGTTTAGATTTCGATCATCATCCTAATTGCACGCCCAACCGATCTCCATCAACGGGCACGGAAGAATTACCAAATGACCGACCAGAATCTGTTCACCCCTTACACGCTTGGCGCCCTCACGCTGTCGAACCGTGTCGTCCTCGCGCCACTGACACGCAACCGAGCAGGCGAAGGCTTTGTGCCAAGCGAGTTCGCGGCCACCTATTACAGCCAACGCGCAAGCGCCGGGTTCGATGGCGTGGAGATTCACGGCGCGAACGGCTATTTGCTGGATCAATTCCTCAAGGACAGCGCCAACTTGCGCACCGATGCTTACGGCGGCTCGATTGAAAATCGGGCGCGTCTGTTGCTCGAAGTAACGGCGGCCGTTGTCAATGAGATCGGCGCGGATCGTACCGGTGTGCGCTTGTCGCCGGTGTCGCCGGCCAATGGCGTTTCCAGCAGTGATCCGCAGGCGCAATTCGATTACGTCGTCGATCAACTCGACGCCCTCGGCGTCGTTTATTTGCACGTGGTCGAAGGCGCGACCGGCGGCCCGCGTGACGTGGCGCCATTCGATTTCGGCGCCCTGCGCCAGCGCTTCAAACATACCTACATCGCCAACAACGGCTATGACCTGGACCTGGCGACTTCGCGGCTCGCCGAAGACCAGGCCGATCTGATTGCGTTCGGTCGCCCGTTCATTGGCAACCCGGATCTGGTGGAGCGCCTCAAGAGCGGCGCGCCGTTGTCCGCCTTCAATCCCGCCACCCTCTATGGCGGCGGCTCGGCAGGCTACATCGACTACCCGACATTGGCTGAATCGAGCGCCACCGCAAGCTGAGCAATCAGCGACCGCGCTTTTCTGTTTTCACCCATTCTGAAAGAGAGATGACCCCATGAGCACTCGCCCTACTGTTCTCATCACTGGCGCCTCCACTGGCATCGGCGCCGTCTACGCCGAACGCTTCGCCCAACGCGGTCACGATCTGGTCATGGTCGCCCGCGACCAGGCACGCTTGGACGCTCTAGCAGCCCGATTGCGCAGCGAACACGGCGTCACCGTCGATGTGATTCCGGCGGATCTGACCCAACTCAGCGATCTGACAACCGTTGAGTCCCGCCTGCGCGACGACGCCCGTATCGGCATCCTCGTCAATAACGCCGGCGCCGCTCTGTCGGGCAACTTCATCGACCAAAGCACCGACAGCGTTGCGCAACTGGTCGCCCTCAACACCACGGCGCTGGTGCGGCTCGCCAGCGCCATCGCCCCACGCCTGGCCAAAGCAGGCGAAGGCGCGATCATCAACATCGGTTCGGTGGTGGGTCTGGCGCCGGAGTTCGGCATGTCGGTCTACGGTGCGACCAAGGCGTTTGTGCTGTTCCTTTCCCAAGGCCTGAGCCTGGAACTTTCACCCCTGGGCGTTTACGTGCAGGCCGTGCTGCCGGCCGCCACCCGCACGGAAATATGGGATCGCTCCGGCGTCGACATCAACACCTTGAACGAAATCATGGAAGTGGGCGATCTGGTGGATGCCGCACTGGTCGGTTTCGATCGGCGTGAGCCGGTGACTATCCCGCCGCTGCACGAAGCTGAACGCTGGGATAGCCTGCAGACCGCACGTCAGGGCCTGCTGCAGCAAATCCGCCAGTCTGCGGTTGCCCAGCGCTACCAGACCCAACAGTGATCATTTTGTAGCGAACACCCGTGCAGGTTTCGATGCAGGCGCCCAAGGCACTGCATCGACTACGGGCCTCTGTTCGGAGTAGACATGACCCCCACGAAAACAAATAACCCCGCGGGCTCGCAGACGTCGTTCATCAACGCGACGAACCAGTCGATCACGGTCAAAGGCATTCCCTTCGCCTATCGCGACATCGGCCCCAAGACCGGCGTTCCCCTCGTACTGTTCAACCATTGGGGCGCGGTGCTGGACAACTTCGACCCCGCGATCATCGATGGCCTGGCGCAAACGCGACGCGTCATTGCCACCGACTATCGCGGGATCGGCGGCTCTGGTGGAACCGCGCCACTGACGGTCGGCGAAATGGCAGACGATGCCATTCAACTGATACGCGCGCTGGGTTTCGAGACAGTCGATGTGCTCGGTTTTTCACTCGGCGGCTTCGTCGCTCAGGACATCGCCCTGAAGGCGCCCGAATTGGTGCGCCGCTTGATTCTCACCGGCACCGGGCCGGCCGGCGGCACCGGTATCGACAAGGTCGGTTCGGTGACGTGGCCATTGATGATCAAAGGCTTGCTGACCTTGCGAGATCCCAAGTTCTACCTGTTCTTTACTTCGACGCCCAATGGCCGTCGAACCGCATCGCAGTATTTGCAACGCTTGAAAGAGCGCAAAAAAAATCGCGACAAAGGCCCGACGCCCAGTGCTTTCCTGCGGCAGTTGAAAGCCATCATCGCGTGGGGCAAACAGGCACCCCAAAACCTCGGGCGCTTGCGGATACCGACGCTGATCGTCAACGGCGACAACGACATCATGGTGCCCTGTGTTAACTCGATTGCGCTGGCCAACCGCATCCCCAACGCACAGTTTGTGATTTATGAGGATGCCGGGCACGGCGGCATTTTCCAGCACTACGTTGACTTTGTGACCAAGGCACTGGCGTTCCTTGATGCCTGACAACACGGCACATTAACGCCGCAAACGCTCCGCCCCCCTCATTCCAACCTGACAAGAGCCGTACAACGATGAAGGCATTTTTAATTGATCGCTATGGCAAGAACACCGGGCGCATTGGCGAAGTCCCCGCCCCCGCGGTGGGTGCCCACGACGTCTTGATTGAGGTGCACGCCAGCAGCGTCAACCTGCTGGACTCGAAGATCCGCAAAGGCGAATTCAAACTGATCCTGCCCTATTCATTTCCGCTGGTACTGGGCAATGACCTGGCGGGCGTCGTGGTTGAGGTTGGCTCGCAAGTGAAACGGTTCAAACCGGGAGATGAAGTCTACGCTCGCCCGCCCGAAGCGCGGATCGGGACGTTCGCTCAATTGATCGCCATGAACGAAGACGCGATCGCCCTGAAACCTGCCAATACCAACATGGCACACGCCGCGTCCATCCCCTTGGTCGCACTGACCGCCTGGCAAGTGCTGGTCGAAACCGCCCAACTGAAAAAGGGCCAGAAAGTGCTGATCCACGCCGGTTCCGGCGGTGTCGGCACCCTCGCCATCCAACTTGCCAAACACCTCGGCGCCTTTGTCGCGACCACCACCAGCACCACGAATGTCGAATGGGTGAAGGCGCTGGGGGCCGATCTGGTGATCGACTACACACAGCAGAACTTCGAACGTGTCTTGCACGACTACGACGTGGTGTTGAACAGCCTCGGCGCGGACGTGCTGGAGAAGTCACTCAAGGTCCTCAAGCCCGGTGGCCAACTCATTTCCATCTCAGGGCCACCCACTGCGCAGTTCGCGCAGCAGCAAGGGTTGTCCTGGCCATTGAAGCAAGTCATGCGCCTGCTGAGCCTCGGTATTCGGCGCAAGGCACGCAAGCAGGACGTCAGCTACGCGTTCGTGTTCATGCGGGCCAATGGCGCCCAACTGCAACAAATCACCCCGCTCATTGAGGGCGGAATCATCAAACCTGTGGTTGACCGCTCCTTCACCTTTGAATCAACGGCAGAGGCATTGAAGTACGTCGAGCAGGGACGAGCCAAGGGCAAGGTCGTTGTGACGATCAAATGACTACGCCACCTATCGACGAGTCGACCGCAGAGGCTGCGCAGCGTTTGCCGATTCAGCAGTCAACATCCGGGGTGACTTCGCCAAAGTTGCAGAAACAGGAAGAGCTGCAACCGGACGTTGTGTCTGTTGAACCGCCAGTGATCGTTTGGCGCAGTTTGATGCTTGAGCAGTAGGACTGAACGGGTTGCATGGATGAGGGTGCGAGCAACATTCCTGAGGATAGTTTTCGCAGAAAGCGGCGGAACGAATGTAGAGATTGCGATCTTTTCCTCGCCACAGCCCAACAAATCACACACAAACAAAAACACCGGGTGCCGTTTTTTTTGCCTGGTGTTCATGCACAGTCGAAGCCTTGTAAAACCACTCGATGTAGTCAACGATGCGATTGGCCTTCGTCCCTTGTTTTGCGCCATGGCCCCTGCCCCATTTGCTGAATATTCAGGATCAAAGTTCGCGTACTTCACCCAAAAGACCCGATGACGGCAGAACCGACTATCCTTTCAACTAGTGAACGCTGCTGCACTCTTGGCAGAAAGGGACGCCATGCCAAACTATGATCGCGCCATCAGCTCCATACCCGGCATCACATGCGGTGATCGAACCTGTCTGATCAGGCTCCGGTTACTCTGGATGGCTTCAATTTCGGTTTTCTGTCTTTGCGCGGCAACTTCCGGATACGGCCAGAACCTGCCAACCGCAGCGGGAGTCGAAAACGCCACGGTTACGGTGATTCAAGCGCAGGAAATCGTTTCCAGGGCCACCCTCGAAGCCGTTCGCTGGAGCGGCCCTGAATCCGGCCCGCAAGCCCTGCGGGGCAAGAGCATCGCCCTTGTCGCAGAAGATTTGCGTAACGGAGGAATTGTCGGTGTCGCGCAGGGCGCTCGCGAGGCAGCCAAGGCGATGGGCTGGACGCTGAAGATATTCGATGGCGCTGGATCATCGGCCGGGCGCGCAAAGGCCTTTTCCGATGCCCTTGCAGCGAAACCCGACGGCCTCATTCTGTGCGGCTCCGATGCCCTTGAGAACAATGCGGCGCTGATCCTCTTCGCCAACAGGGATGTGCCGGTGGTTGGCTGGCACGCCGGGGCACGCCCCGGGCCGATTGACGGTACGCCGGTGGCCATGAACGTCACGACCGACCCGCTCGAAGTGGCTCGCCTCACGGCCATGGCGGCAGTGGCACAATCAAACGGACACGCCGGCGTGGTCATCCTGACCGACTCCAAGTACAGCATCGCCATGGCGAAAGCCAAGGCCATGGAAAACGTCATTCGGGCCTGTCGGGAATGTACGTTGCTGGAAGTGCGCGATGTCGCGATCTCCGAAAGTGGCGAGAAGATGCCGACGATCACCAAGGAGCTGCTTCAGCGCTATGGCAAGCGTTGGACCCACACGCTGGCCATCAACGATATCTATTTCGACTACTCGATTGCCTCATTGACCAACGCCGCAATACCCAGTGACGGCATCAGTCTGTTGTCTGCCGGTGATGGCAGCGCTTCGGCTTTCTTGCGCATACAGGCAAAAACCTACCAGACCGTTACCGTGGCCGAGCCGCTCAACCTGCATGGCTGGCAAGTGATGGACGAATTGAACCGGCTGTTTGCAGGTCAGCCGGTGAGCGGCTTCGTAGCGCCGATTCACTTGGTCAATGCCGACAATATCGCCTTCGACGGCGGGAAGAATTTCCAGTACGACCCTGACAATGGCTATCGAGACATCTATCGCCACCAATGGAATCCCTGACATTGGACGTTACTTCCCGGCTCGGACGCCACCTATTGCCGCAATCGCTGCGCGCACAGTTCACCCTGGCGTTTCTGACGCTGGCGCTGCTGATCCTGGCGGGTGGTGCAACTGCGGTCTACGCGTTGCGCACGTCAAACAGCGCCACCCGCCAGCTGACGGATGAACGACTGGTCCGCATGCAAGATGGGCAAGACATGCTGCAGCGTACCTTGCTGATCGAACGCCAGACCGATCAGCTTCTGACAACCCGCTCCCCCGATACCCTGCGTTCAAGCTATGCGGCGACCGTCGAACAGCTTGAAGCCCTTGATCAACTGGTGCAGCAGCTGACTGCCGCGAACAGTGGCGTGGCGATACTCGACATGCATCAGTCGAGTCAGATGTTCCGCAATACCGCCAACATTGTTGCGCAGCTGCGAGAAAGCCTGCTGCAAACCGAGGTCACCTTCGAGCAAACCCTGGGGGATTACACCACCCGGTTAACCGCGGCCCAGACCCGGGCCAGCCTGGAACTGGCGGTGTTACTTTTCGGTTTGCCGCAGGCTGTTGACAGTGATGCGGTGCAACGGCTGCAGATCCGATATGAGCGCCTTTCACGCACCGCAGGCAAGTTACCCGCCGCTGATGTGCAGACGCCAGATCTCTTCTCGCTGCGCCTGAGGCTCATCAATCAGCACAACGTCATACAGCGCTTCAATGAGGAACTGAAGAATGAGGCCGGGGTTCTGGTCGCGGTCGCCCGTGCGCAATCCAGTGCTTACACCGAAGACTATCGCGAAGCCGTGCAGCACCTGGTCGTGGCCTCAAATCGTAGCCAGCAATGGGTGCTGATCATGTTGGGCGCCAGCCTGATGTTCGCCTGGTTTGTGACCCGGGTCTTCATGGGCCGTCATGTGCTCGTACGCCTGAATGAAATAAGCCGGCAATTGCGTCAGGAACGCACTGACAACACGCATTTGATGATGGCGGAACATGGGAAGGACGAGATCGGCAACATGGCTCGCGCGGTGAATCAATTCCTCAAAGACCGACTTCAGCTGGAAAAAAGAACGGTCCAATTGAGTATCGCCACAGAACGGCTCGCCTTGCAAAACAACCGATTAGAGCAAGAAGCCGTCATCCGTGCCGGACAAGGTCATGTCCTGGAGCTGATCGCCAGGAGCACCGAGCTTGCAGAAGTCCTCGACAGCCTGGCTCACCTGGTCGAGTCCCAACTGGAGGGGATGATGGTGTCCATCCTGGTGCTGGATGAGGATGGCAAGCACCTGCTGCACGGTGCTGCGCCCAGTTTGCCGAAAGCCTATAACCAGCTCATTGACGGGATTGCGATCGGTCCGAACGTCGGTTCATGCGGCACCGCGGTGTATCGGCGAGAACCGGTCATCGTCACGGATATCGAGCTGGATCCGCTGTGGGAGGAGTACCGTTCAGTCGCTGCGCCCTATGGATTTCGCGCCTGCTGGTCGACGCCGATTCTGTCCCATGAGCGAAAGGTATTGGGCACGTTTGCCTTGTACTCCAACACCGTACGCAGCCCCAGCTCGAAGGAGACGCGACTGATCAACATGGCGACACCTCTTGCCGGCATTGCGATAGAACGCCAACTTACCGAAAAGCGCATTCGCTATATGGGCGACCATGACGCACTGACCGGTCTGCCGAATCGCGCACTGCTCGAAGACCGTCTCAAGCAGGCAATACTTTATGCTCAGCGCTACAGCCGGCTGGTGACGGTGGTGTTTCTCGATCTGGACAAATTCAAACTGGTGAATGACAGCCTTGGGCACAGTGCTGGAGACGAACTGCTGAAAACCGTCGCCCAGCGCATGCTGGACTGTGTACGCCGCACCGACACCGTCGTGCGACTGGGTGGCGACGAGTTTGTGATCATCCTGTTCGACCAGCCCTCAGACCACGATGGCGTGACTCCAGCCCTGCACAAAATCCAGGAAGCCATCCTGCGGCCGATTCAGCTCAGCGGGCATACACTCCACGTCACCTGCAGCATGGGGTTGGCCACTTACCCTGCCGACGGCAGCGATACCGACACGTTGCTCAGCAATGCGGATGCCGCCATGTACCGAGCCAAGGAGCTGGGTCGCAACAGTTACCAGTTCTATACGAGCGAGATGAAAAACAAGGTTCAAGGCAAGCTCGCCATGCAAGACGGGCTTCGAAACGCACTCAACCATGACGAGTTCCTGCTGCTGTACCAGCCACAGGTGGACTTGCAGTCAGGTCAGATTATCGGCGTAGAGGCACTGATCCGCTGGCAGCACCCCGAGCTCGGCATCGTGTCTCCAATCAAATTCATTCCGCAGGCCGAAGAGACCGGGTTGATCGTGCCCATCGGCGACTGGGTGATTCATGCCGCGTGCAGACAGAACAAGGACTGGCAGGATGCGGGCTGGCCGCCGATCACCATGTCGGTGAATATTTCAGCACGCCAGTTCATCGAAAGGGACCTGATCGACCGGGTGAGGCATGCCTTGCAAGTAACCGGACTGAACCCGATGTACCTTGAGCTGGAGCTTACCGAAAGTCTGATCATGCAAGACCTTCAGCAAGCCATCAGCAAAATGAAAGAACTGCAATCAATGGGGATCAGTCTCTCGATCGACGACTTCGGCACCGGCTACTCCAGCCTCGCAGCATTGAAGAGCTTCCCGATCGCGAGACTCAAGATCGACCAGTCTTTCGTGCGCGATCTGCCCGACAACGAAAACGACAAAGCCATCGCCACCGCGGTGATTTCGTTGGGGCACAAACTGAACCTCAAGGTCATTGCCGAAGGTGTCGAAACCGAAGAGCAGCAAACCTTCCTGCGGGAAAACGGCTGCGATGAAATTCAGGGCCACTTTTTCAGCAGAGCGGTCAGCGCAGAGGAAATCAGTCTGTTACTGCGTACGCCCCGGTTGCCTCAACCGAACCGTATTGCGAGCCCTGGCTCGGTAAGGCGAAAACGCAATGTAAAACGCCCAGGCAGTCCAATGCCCGGGCGTTAATGCGCCATCCCGACGCCAATCACAGTGAATACGGTATGCCCCGGTGGATCTCTTCGGACTCCTCCGCAGGGGTTGGTCTACGCTGAAAGCAGGGTCGGAGGATTTGATCATGTGTGGTCGACTTTCCCAGTACCGAGGCATTCACGACTTCGTGGCCGCGCTAAGCATGCCCAATGCCCTGGTCAACAATGCCGGCGATCAGCCGTTCGAGCTCTACAACGCCGCGCCGTCGACTCAGCTCGCTCTATTCCACCAGGAAAGCAGCGTGCTGCACGCCGACAGGGTGCGTTGGGGCTGGCAGCCACACGGGGCCAGGGACCACGCCACACCGATCAATGCCCGTGTCGAGAAAGTCGCCCACGGCCCATACTTCAAAGCCATATGGCCGCACCGCGCAATTATTGCAATCGACAACTGGTTTGAATGGGTTTACGAAGGTGGCCCGAAGAAACAGCCCTATCTCATCCGCCGGAAGGATCGCGCGCCGATCCTGTGTGCTGCGATTGGCCAGTATCCAAGGTACGAACATGAACCGGACGAGCACGACGGCTTCGTGATCATCACCGCCGACAGCAAGGGCGGAATGGTGGATATTCACGATCGGCAGCCGGTGACACTGAATCCCGAATTGGCCCGGGAATGGCTGGACCCGGCTACGCCCAAGGATCGCGCCGAGCAGATGGTGTTGTTGCAGGGGGAACCAACCGAGGCGTTCGAGTGGTTCAAGGTCGACCAGGCTATTGGCAACGTGCACAACCAAGGTCCGGACCTGATCAGACCGATCAGCGATTGACCTCCCTGGCATATGCCTGGCAAGTCGACAGAAAATTACTATCAGCGCTACTTGCTAGAACATCAGCGCTGCTCATACTCTTGCCGGCATGAAAATACGCCGCCCCCTTACCCCTGAAGAAGTCGCCGAAAGCAACCGGCTCAAAGCGGTTTACTACATGTACAGGGTTCAGAACGGCCGCCGCTAAAGGTGTTCTGGAACAAAGGCCGAATCACTATGGGGTTCCGGTCGAGCTCTCTCCAGGAAGACCCGGTGAACACAACGGTTCTGGAAAACGTGCCACTCGGTGCACTTTTCAAAATCAACATCCACGCCAATTCGAGCGACGCCGTGTCCGTCTCGGCGAGCTGTAACGGCGTCAAATCCACTTCCGCAATCATGCGTCTCGACAACACCTGGGACACGAAAACTCTCGCCTTCCACGGCGGCGTGTACAACCAGATCGATTACTCCGACACCACTGACCCGGAAGACGGTTCAGTGTGCATCATCAGCGACCTTTCCATCACCCACGCCTGATATCGGGAATTTTGTGCGAGCAAGGCAAGCGGTGCCACGTCAGCCTGACAATACAGTACCAGTCGTCAGCAGAGGGAGGGCCACCCTGGCATCCATTACTACGCTTTCAGTTCAATACATGGAGGTGTTCATGTCTGAAGAAAGTGTGATTGATTCGCTTCCGGTCCATCGCGATGCAGACGGTGGGTGGTTCTACCCTGATGACCTGATCGACATGAAACGAATCTGAATGGGTGCCCACCCTGACCAACTGCTGGCCATTCAGTAATCCTTCTGAAACACATCTGGCCGGGCAAGCGGTGCTGATTTTACCCAGATCAGCTTCAAGTGTCCCGAACACAATGCTGAACAAAATTAACATTAAAGGACTTGTCTACCGCTCATCGCTTTCCTTCCAGGACTAAAAATATCTGTTTGACAGTCTATTTTTCAGATCTATATTCAATCTGCCAAATAAGCAAAACTGCGACTTTACTGCAATAAACATCCGCACCACAAAATCACCTGAAAAGGAATTCAGCATGACTATTAATTTCGTCCCGTCAAAAAGCGACCAAACGTACTTGACCATCAACTGCCACTCAGTAGTTACATTTAACTACAACAAGGACAACCCAACATTCTATGTGACATTTAATTATGGCCGCATCATTCTATGGACAGCCGTCCTAACACCTGTTTCACCCGTACAATCATTACCAGGCACAATCACCTCAGGCCCTGTCACACTATACGGAGGTCTCAGGGTCAACTTACAGTACTTAGGCAACAGCTACAACGTCCTGCTCACAGGAACTATTGGTGATATCAACGGCGCCACCTCCTTCAACTCCAGCAACATTGGCAGCTTCCAAACGGGCGCATTTGAGGAAGTAATCTATAACGCAACCGCTCCTGCTTAATAGTTTTTAAATACGTCTTACTTAAAGACCCAAGAGCGCTTCCCCTCCAACAATCGCTGTTATGTTGGAGGGGATTGACCTGACACCTCGTAGAAAACAACCAGCCAGCAACATCTGGAGTCGGGGCAAAGCTGATCGGGTAATCGTCACCCTCATTGAACAGGCCAATGTCTTTCGTTGGAAACGGTCGGCTCACGCTCTCACCCCGGACTTGAAATCGTTCAGGGTTGAGACTATCAGTGAGACTCAATCCTTCGAGGGCCGTGACATGCCAACGACTGAAGAATCAATCATTGCAGCGGCAAGGCTGCGTGCCGCCTACCGAGGAGAAAACGAGGCGTTGGCTGCGGCTTCAGCGCTCGAAGCCTTGGCAGTGCTGAAAAAAACGTTGAAGGGAGACAAGTACCAAGCGGCTCTCGAGAGGCTGTATCTTGAGTATTCAACCTCTTGATCAATCCAGTACCGCGATCTCACTCTCTGGTGTCACACCACCATTCGTCGCCTATGAAAACCTGACGGGGAATTGGCGACCATGTCTGGCTTAGGGATTGCACAGATCGGTCGTAGCGGCCCCAGAACGACGTAATTCTGACGCGGCGGCATTCAAATTAACGCTTAAGGACTCCAGCGATACGCTTGGTCAGTCACCGGGAGATGTACCGTGTCAACTCTCAATGAAATCGCAGCGAACCACGCGAGAATGGCTAAGGCAAAGGAAGAAGAGTCGACCGGGCTGAGTGAGCGACACCTTCAAATAGTGGGAAATTTCGAAATCTCATCCATTGATGAGCAACAGCACATTCCACTGCACCTCATCACTGGAGTGCAGGACAACCATCTCGCACAAGCCACTGGCTATTGACTCTGACGGTGCACACTGAGCGTCGACCCAGTCGACGCCTGTTGGAAAAGCGGACATCACAATGGCTCACGCTGCCAGCGAGTCGTTTACAGCGGGCAGATAGCGACAACTTCATCGCCACTGCCTGCAGAGGTGATTTGCACAGTCCAGCCTTGCGCAAAAGTCATGTCGTGATCCTCCACGATGGCGCTGATGACAGGGCAAAGCTTTCTGGCTTCCTCTGGAGAGCCATCAACAGAGATGTAAACCGAACGATCCTCGCTTGAGAACTCGGAGGCCTGGGTCAAGGCGTCGTTGCCATCCAGGATTTTGCAGAGTAATGAGGCGTTCTCGACGGACTCGTCAGTAGTGCCGGAGTACGCACATTGAGCAGTCACAATCGTCAGTAAAAAGAACATACCCGCTGCGTATTTGTTTCTCACTTCCATGTTCCTTGGGTGGGAGGGGCGGAAAATACTAATTCATCAGTTGGTTAATAGTTATCAGTTTTGGCTGACAGCTCCTTCCCCCTCCCCTCCGCCCCCCTATTTGCGTTGACCATTGACGGTAACGAAGGCGCGCCTGTAGTGGTCAACTAATTCCGGACACCTCGATAGGAGGTTTAGACGCCATTGCCCGTTCGTAAACGGTCGGTGGCAGATATCCCAGTTTCGAGTGCAGCCGCTCGTTGTTGTAAAACCCAACGATGTATTCAGTGATGTCACGTATCGCTTCGGCGTGGTTGGCGTAATCGCGCCGCCATACCCGCTCCATTTTCAAACTCAGGAAGAAGCGCTCCATCACTGAGTTGTCCCAGCAATTACCTTTACGGCTCATGCTTTGCTGCATTTCATTTCTTGCCAACAGCGCTCTGTAGCTTGCGCTCGCGTATTGGCTGCCACGATCCGAGTGGGCGACCAGACCCGGTGGTGGTTGACGCTGAGCAATCGCCAGCTGCATTGCACTACACACCAGCTCAGCCGGCATGTTCGGGGCCATGGACCAGCCGACTATCTTGCGTGAGAACAAGTCCAGCACCACGGCCAGGTATAACCAGCCGCTTCGGGTCCGGATGTAGGTAATGTCTGCCACCCAAGCTTTGTTTACTGCGTCAGGTTCAAATTGGCGATTCAATACATTTTCAGCAATCGGCAGGTCGTGGTTGCTATCTGTCGTATGCACAAACTTACGCTTCCAAGCCGAACGCAGACCGTTGGCACGCATCAAGCGACGAATTTTATAAAGGCCTATTTCCATGCCCTTGGCGTGCAACACTTTACGCAACGGACGACTGCCATAACAGCCGCCACTTGCGGCAAACGATGCCTTGAGTTGCAGAGCCATGGGACAAATTGATGTTGGCACTTCAGCACGTTTGTTGGCTTCGTAGAACCCGGATCGACTGATGCCCAGCAGCCGACAGACATGCGCCACCGAATAAGCCTTCTGTTGCAGCTGCCGAACCAAGCGATACGTTACTTCAGCTCGCGGGCAAAGAAGGCGGTAGCCTTTTTTAATACATCGTTATCCATCTTGAGCTGGCGATTTTCCTGCTCCAACTGCCGGATACGTTGTTGCTCAGCAGTCAACGGTTTGCCGATTCCGACATCTCCCAGCTGTTCAGCCTCGTACTGCTGCACCCAGCGCCGGACGGCGGTCTCACCAATATTCAGGTCGCGGCAGACCTGCGGAACGGCCAGTCCCTGGTCCTTGATCATCTTTACCACTTGCAGTTTGAAGCTGTCGTCGAATGTTCTGCGTTTGCCAGTCATGAAAAAATCCTCGATAGATGCATTCTCCACCTATCGAGGTGTCCGGGGAAATTAGACCACTGCACGCCCCATACCTGCGGCCAGCAGGAGGCACGATCGCTAATGGCCAGCTATTCTGCTGCTCGACCAGAAACTTTGGAGCGTCTCTCTGGTCAGCTGTCTCGTACAAAAAACAGCGCGGATTCGCTGTTCAACATGGATCAAGTCAAAAGGGAAATTTCGACTGTGCAAAACTTCATGCGCCTTACAAAAGGTGCCTCAACCTATCAATTATGCATCGGCAGGCTGCGATTAATTATTTTCAGGCTTTCCGTCAATCGTTATCGATGGAAGCCTTGGCGAAGAATATCCTTCCAGATCACTGATTGAAGATTGCCCTACCGCTTCAGCTCTCCATGCGGATGAGCTGAAGCCCCCCCCGAAGCTACAACCAGACACGTCAATAAAATCCCGCGCAAGCTCAGCCTATTCGATCAGATCCGAAAACTGCCCACCCGCTGCTTCAAGCGAGCCGCCTGCTGCTCCAGATCGGAACAGGCCTGCAAGGTCGACTGGAGGTTTTCCACGCCACCGATGCGCAGGGTCACGCTATTCAAGCGCTCGCCGGCCAGGTTGGCGAGGGTCGTAACCCTCCGGCAGTTTGGCCTCCGGATACGCATGACCGGACACGCCCCTATCAGTCCGCCATCATGACGAGTGGAGATAAAACAATCTGAACCTGTACCTCCCTCCCAAAGTCGAAAAAATTGGTAGCCATTAATCACTCAAGCGTCACTTTAAAAGGGGTCTTTTCATGAAGATTTCGCAAGTTATGACGAAAGATGTTTTAACAGCCAAGCCAAACCAGACGATCCAGGAAGCAGCAAGCATGATGGCCAGGATCGATAGCGGTGCCATTATGGTTGAGGAGCAAGAGCGCCTGGTTGGCATGATCACGGACCGGGATATAGCCATCAGAGCCGTAGCCGAAGGACTCACCGGCACAACCCCTATCAGCAAGGTAATGACTGGCGGCATCCGTTATTGCTTTGAGGATGATGATATAGAGCATGTGGCAAAAAACATGGCGGACGTTCAACTCCGTCGCCTCCCCGTGCTCAGCCGAGACAAGCGGCTGGTGGGCGTCGTGTCGCTGGGAAACATTGCCAGCACTCACTCTCAGTCCGCCGCCGCTACTGTTTTGCGCGGTGTAGCGCAGGCTCACTAACCAGTTGGATAAGGGGACGTTCAAGTGTTCATCAGGATTAAAGCAACCATGGATCTGGCACACTCGCCTGGCCTGGAATCCTGTTGGGAACACGGCTTCAGGGTCAGGCGAGTCCTTCCGTAAACATCCGCTGCCAATGGCTCGCCGGATAGCCCCTTTCCCCACCCAGCGCGTCTCTCGCTGGATCGCTTGCGCATTGCGCGACATGTCAGTCCGACTCGATGAACAGGTCTTTATCATCCGGGCCTAGCGCCGGCTCTTGATCCTCCAGGCTGTCGGTTTCACGCTTCTTTTTCAGCCGGGCTCGAGCGCGCTCGGTGTCGCAGGTCTTTCCTTCTGCCAAGGTAATCAGAGTTGATGAAACCCGATAGAAACCACCACACGGCTCGCAATAAACACGTAATCCACCCCCGAACGAAAGATCTTCCAGTGCATTAGTATTTCCACACAGCGGACAGTTCATAGCCACCTCCTGATCGTTCAGCCACAACCGCTTTTGGCCGCCCTAGACTCTGACAATCTGAATGACGTGGTAAATGAATAGCGGGGGCATGTTGATATCGACAGGGGTTATCCAGGTAGGTTGCTTATTCTTTACTCGCACCGCCAACCAGACCGGGTGCGCTCTTTAGGAATTTTTCGCTCTGCCTCGCTGAGCCCCGTAGGAACTGCCGAAAGCTGCGATCTTCTTTTGATCCTGACAGGAGCCGCTGAAGATCAAAAGATCGCAGCCTTCGGCAGCTCCTACGGAGGGTGGTATTACAGCCGGGTGGAATCTAATCCGAAGTCAGCGGCTGCCTGGAGCGACTTGGTGCGATGAACGACTTCTCCTCGGTGTCGCGATGCAATAAGGAAACGTTGTAGTCATAGCGGGATATCAACGGCACCGGCTCGTCATTGCGGGACATCTTGAGCCATTGTCTTGTGCGCTCGATGTCAAAGGACTCGTTCCTGCCCTTCATTTTTTTTATCAGGTTCGTCGAGACCCTGAAGCGTCCACATCCGGCCGAGCATGCAACCTCTGACCAGTCTTCAGCCACATGAACAGTGTTAGAGACAGCGTGACAGATTAAGCACTTCATGTTCGATCTCCTTATCCATGAATTATCAACTGTAGACGATCCACGACCAGGGAGCCCTGTCTCCCGGCGGAAAACCAAGTCAACCGGTCACCTCGCCAGGTGAACAGTCAAAGAAGCGATAAGTGAAGAGCCCAGCGCGATGGCTGGGCTCCGGTTATCTTCTGTTTTCCAGCATTTTGTCGGCGAGCGCCTTGGCCCTTTGGATCAGCAGGTTTTGCCTGTCTTCATGGGTGGCTTCTCCAACCACCGGCGCCGTCAGATGGCTTTCGGCAATTAACGCAGCACAGAAGTATTGATCCCAGACAGCGCTTTGCTCCGACACCGGTTTGTTCATTTGGTCGGCGATCATATGCGGCTCCTTTCTGATGAGGTAGCTCCGCTATTTTACGCCCGAATCGCGAACAACCGGCGTCGGTCAGGATAGTCGGTGCCTCATTGCAATGCCGCGCACTGGCGACAAGTCATTTCCTCGACTAGGATTTTAGCGTACAGGACTTCGCCCACTGTGTTGTCGGGCGACTCACCAGGGAGAGATAGATGACACCTACTCGTATTTGCGAGCAAACCTATCGTGGCTGGTCCAGCCCCATCTTGCTTGAACTCAAAGAGAGAGAACATCAGCTAGACCCTTCGGAACGCCAGGCCCTGCAAAATGTCCTGGTAGAGAGGAGACTTCTAAACACCGGAAACCCTTCTGGCAGTGATCGACGCAAAGCTGATCCGGCCAAATAGCTTTCACCAACGCTGCTAGCACCCTGCCAGCAGCGTGCTCATCAGCAATCACCAAATTCCAGACAAAAAAAAGCCCAGGCAGCTGATGGACGCCTGGGCTTTAAAAATGCATAAACCGTGGTGGTGAACGCGGGGCGATATTACCCAATAGCGTGACCTGTAACAAGATATTTTGACTCACTATCCAGTTACTAAGTTATCTAACCCATTAAATAACCACACTATTTTCAAGCTATCTACAAACAATCCCGGACAGCCTTGCGCAACGCCGCTGATTTGGCCCATGGCGGCCCTTGGTAAAGTGATACCCGGCTGCCATCCTTCGATTTCACGATATCCAGAATTTCGTCAGCCGTGATGACGCTCGGCGCGGTGATCCGGTAGCCGTTGGAAATCGTCGATTGCGTCGATCCAGGGATGTCCTGACGCCACAAGGGCAGTACACACGCGGCATATTCCTTGGGCGCTTTATCGCTGTATTTGCTGACATTGGGCTCGCCGGGCACCAGGGATGCGGGTAACGAACAACCCGCCAACAAAGCCACCGCTACTCCCGCTATCAACATCCGCATAACGCTTCCCCATCCTGAAAAACGGGAAATGTAGCCTTTACCTGCGCAGACATCCAGTGGACGCTGGGGCAATGCCTCTATGAAGGAATTCTTATAGGGCAATGCCAGTCAGTTAAGGTGCGGAATCTGTGGGAGCGGGCTTGCTCGCGAAAGCGGTGTATCAGGTGACATCCAATATTGACTGTGCCGCCGTCTTCGCGAGCAAGCCCGCTTGGATTGCGCTTAACTGACCGGCATTACTCTTATAGGGGAGCTTTTATACAGAAGCTTCGCCCTGCCCCGGATCGGCTCCCGAACCGGAATCGGGATATGACCTTGCGTTCAGGTACGCCATCCATCGCTCGTACGCTTCATGCTGCCATGCCGTGACGCGCTCCCATTCCGGGCCGCTCATCTGATGAGTCGAGATCAGCTTCATCATCTCCGTGGTTGCCGCATCCAGATCAACGATCAGCCCATGTGCATGGTGTCTGAAATCATCGGTAGCCGTCATTTGAGATACCTCGCCCCAGCGAATAAAGCATTACCTCAATACGACAGCAGAGCTGTTCACTCGCGTTGATTTTCCCGACCAATGGAACCACCTTCCATCCCTACCCCTTCACGCACACCACCTGCCGCAAGGTGTGCAGCACTTCCACCAGATCACGCTGGGCGTACATGACTTTGTCGATGTCCTTATAGGCCATCGGAATCTCATCGATGACTGCCGCATCCTTACGACACTCCACATGAGCAGTCGCGCGGATCTGGTCTGCGACGGTGAAGGTGTTTTTGGCTTTGGTACGGCTCATGGTTCGACCGGCGCCGTGGCTGCAGGAACAAAACGATTGCTCGTTGCCCAGGCCACGCACGATGAAGCTTTTGGCGCCCATGGAACCGGGAATGATCCCCAACTCGCCCTTCTTCGCCGACACCGCCCCCTTGCGGGTGACCAGGACGTCCTCGCCGAAGTGCCGCTCTTTCTGCACGTAATTGTGGTGGCAGTTCACGGCCTCCAGCGCGACCTCGAAGGGTTTGCGGATCTCTTGTCGCGCCGCGTGAATCACCGCTTGCATCATCAAGGCACGGTTCTGCCGGGCGAAGTCCTGAGCCCAGCCCACCGCTTCGACGTAGTCATCGAAGTGTCGGCTGCCCTCTTTGAAGTAGGCCAGATCGCGGTCCGGCAGATTGGCGATGTGCTGGCGCATGTCCGCCTGGGCCAGTTGAATGAACAGGGTGCCGATGGCGTTGCCAACCCCGCGAGAACCGCTGTGCAACATGAACCAGACGCGGTTGGCCTCGTCCAGGCAGACCTCGATGAAGTGATTACCGGTACCGAGGGTACCCAGGTGCTGACGGTTGTTGGTGCTGGCCAGTTTCGGGTACTTGTCGGTGATCGCCTTGAACCGTGGGTTCAACGCCGCCCAGGCCTGATCAGCCTGCTGTGGAACGCGCTCCCAGGCGCCCTCGTCGCGCCGGCCACGGCTCAACGTGCGGCCATGGGGCACGGCCTTTTCAATGGCCGTGCGCAGACCGTGCAGGTTGTCCGGCAAGTCGGCGGCGGTCAGCGACGTGCGCGCGGCAATCATGCCGCAGCCGATGTCCACGCCCACGGCCGCCGGAATGATCGCACCCACGGTCGGGATCACGCTGCCGATGGTGGACCCTTTGCCCAGGTGCACATCCGGCATCACCGCCAGGTGCTTGAAGATGAACGGCATCTTCGCGGTATTGATCAATTGCTGCCGGGCTTCGCTTTCAACCGGCACGCCTTCGGTCCAGAGTTTGATCGGCTTGCCGTTGGCGACTTCCAGCAGTTGGTAGGCAGGTTGTTGCATGATATCGACTCTCTTCGGATCAGACGAACATAACGCTCCATCGAGGGAAATGGGATTACTATTTCGTAGCGGGGAATTGCAGGAGGTCATCATGTGGCTTAACGAATATGAACAGCAACTTCGGCGCGATCTGCAAGGCGTGGCGTCGGATCTGAGGTGGTCGGCGGTAGAGCTTTTGCGCATCGCAGAGCAGTTGCGCCAGGCCGGCAATGATGTGGATGCAGAGGCAACGCTAAGGCTGTGCGCGTTGTTCCAGGGCGATGAAGAACGCCTGGCGGGCTATGCTGAAGAAGTGAAAGCAAAGAGCATCACTCGAACGAAAGTTCACTAGAGCGCGCTGTCATGAACAAGCCTCTATGCGCGCTGATTGCCGTGCTGGCGGCGTCAGGTGGCTGCAACACCGAATCACATCTCTATCGAGACCAACCGTTGGTCGCCAAGGTCGAAACCGGCATGACCAAGGATCAGGTCGAGCGGATTGGCGGCAAACCGCTATCGATCACGGCTCGCACGGTGGAGCCTGGCACCTGCTTTGATTACAAGCTGACCCAGGCCGGCCATCAGCAGCCATACAACGTCAGCTTCGACGGCAGGGGCCAGGTCGACCATAAAAGTTTCATGACGTGCGCGCAATGGAGTCATGCCCAACAAAAAGCCAGAGAGTATTCCCCCTCCACGGGCGGGATGGGTGGCGGTTATTGACCTGTAAAAGCAGCCTCGCGAGCTCGGCAGCTGCTACAAATAGTACAAAGCCCCGGCAAACCGGGGCTTCAGGCGCACTATTTGTCTGATTTTTGGCTACGCGATGATCTACCCGACCGGGCCCTGTAGGCGGGAAGCGCAGCCGCATAGGCCAGTGCTTCTTCTCGGCTGCCAAAGGATCCAAGCCGGTCACCTTTGGTGCACACCCGCCAGGGGCCGCTGTTCACGCTGAGTACGTCATAACCGTTCATGTGCATTTTGGTCAGCATCGGAACGCTCATAGTCACCTCCATTTCGGCAGTGATAGTCCAGGGTCAACCCAACTACCTTACACCCGACTTTCAGTGAAGTGCCAACTAGACGTCGCGTCAGGATTCCGGCATTCCATTGCACTTTCAACGGCCCTGTCGGCTCTAACCCTTGAAGCAGACACTTCTGCGGATTGCGGTCTGAATATTGCATTTTTATGACTGTTTTATGACAACCGGCAGTCAGGTAATCCATGAAAGTACGCGCAACCGTCATTTGCGAGCAGGACCGGCATATTCTCCTGGTGCGCAAACCCAGGGGGCGCTGGACCTTGCCCGGCGGAAAAGTCGAGCCTGGCGAAACCGCTGCGGGCGCGGCCACAAGAGAACTCTACGAAGAAACAGGGCTTGGGGTCGACGGCCTTCTGTACCTGATGGAGCTGGAAACGGCCAGCACCCGGCACCATGTCTACGAGGCGTCGGTCGTCAACCTGGCAGAGGCTCGGCCACAGAACGAAATCTTCGACTGCCTCTGGTATCCGCTGGACGCCGTGCACAACCTGAGCACAAGCGACGCCACGCTCAGAATCGTCAAAGCGTTTCAGCGTCGCTTGTAGATCGCCCCCTGGGCTTTGGCCAATGCCATCACGGCCTTGTCGATAAACCCGGCAATCTCGGCCGGCATCGAGGCCAGCGACGCATGGCTGGCGTTCAGGGTCAGAATCTCCCTGGCGTTCAGTCGCACCGCCATCCATTGCCGGTTTTGCGGCGCGGGAGGGTGTATTGCAAACCTGTCAGCCCAGATCGCCGCCACCGACCGGCATGACCATGCCGGTGATGTAAGAGGCTTCGTCGCTGGCCAGAAACAGAATAGCGCCTGCCTGCTCATCCAGCGTGCCATAACGCTTCATCAAACTGCTGTCGAGGGTCTGGTCGACGATCTGCTGGTACCACAGTTTTTCCTGAGCGCTTTGCTGCGCGGTGTTGCGCGGGATCAGCCGCGGCGGCGCTTCGGTGCCACCGGGGGCGGTCGCGTTGACCCGCACGCCACGACCGGCGGTTTCGAACGCCAGGCACGCGGTCAGTGCATTGACCCCGCCCTTCGCCGCACCGTAGGGCACGCGATTGACGCTACGGGTCGCGATGGATGAAACGTTGACGATGGCGCCGCTGCCTTGTTCGAGCATGAACGGCAGCGCGGCATGGCAACACCACAGTGTCGGGAATAGTGAACGGCGAACCTCGGCCTCGATTTGCTGCTCTTCATAGTGTTCGAAAGGCTTGGTCCAGATCGTACCGCCGACGTTGTTGACCAGCACATCAAGGCGATCGAAACGTTCGACAGCGGTGCGCATCACGCGGCTGCATTCGCTGTATTGCTCAAGGTCGGCGGTCAAGGCGAGCACCTGACTGCTCTGCCCCAATTGCTTCTGGAGTTCGAACACCAGATCGGAGCGATCGACCAGAATCAACCGCGCCCCTTCGGCGGCCATGCGTTCTGCCACGCGCCGGCCGATGCCTTGGGCGGCACCGGTAATCAGCGCGACTTTTTTGTGGAATCTGTTCATGTGTACCTCGTGACGAAGGATACCGGTCCGTCAAGACGTACCGGACGAAACACTGTCCTGTGGGAGCGAGCCTGCTCGCGATAGCTGTCTCACTGGCGACATCCTGGGTGAATGTTCCGGCCTCTTCGCGAGCAGGCTCGCTCCCACATTGGAACCTTTGCCGAGCACGGTATTTGTGTACGACTTCGCTCCCACAACAGCACGAATCAAGCCGCGCTGGCGGCAAATTTCTCGTAGTAGAAGTTCGCAGGCGCAATGCCTTGCTCGCGAATGAACTGGCTGACCGCCTCGACCATCGGCGGCGGGCCGCACAGATAGACATCGACGTCGCCATCGTTCAAATGCCGTGGCTCGATGTGTTGGGTCACGTAGCCCTTGAGCGGGTGCCGACTGTCGGGGTTGGCCACGCAGGCGCTGAAGCTGAAGTTCGGGATCCGCGCGGCGAAAGCTTCCAGTCGATCCATCTCCACCAGGTCGAAATCGTTGGTCACGCCGTAGATCAAATGCAGCGGATGCTCGCTGCCCTGCTCGGCGATTTTTTCCAGCATCGCGGTAAACGGCGCCAGGCCAGTGCCACCGGCCAGCAACAACAACGGACGGCGGATATCGCGCAGATAGAAACTGCCCAACGGTCCGGCCAGGCTCATGCTGTCGCCGGCCTTGGCCATGCTGGTCAGGAAGCTGCTCATCAAGCCGCCGGGCACGTTGCGAATCAGAAAACTGACCTCGCCTTCACGCTGTAACGAGCTGAACGAGTACGCGCGGGTCTGCTCGCTGCCGGGAATCCCGAGGTTCACATACTGCCCCGGCAGAAACGCCAGTTTGCTCAGGGCCTCGCCCTTGATCGACAGTGCGATGGTGCTGTCGGACAACTGGCGCACGGCGCTGATGGTCGCGTCGTAGCTGGCCTGACGGGTGCGGCAGACATCCGATGAAACCGGCACCCGCACCACGCAATCGCTCTGCGCACGCATCTGGCAGGTCAGGACAAAACCCTGCTGCGCCTCGTCGGCGCTGAGGGCGTCTTCGATGTAGTCCTCGCCCAAGTCGTAGCGGCCGGCCTCGGCGAAGCATTTGCAGGTGCCGCAAGCGCCGTCGCGGCAGTCCAGCGGAATGTTGATGCCCTGGCGGTACGCGGCATCGGCCACGGTTTCCCCAGCATTGGCGTCGATGAACCGGGTGACGCCGTCTTCGAAATTGAACGCAATGGAATGAGTCATGACGGCCGCCTCAGAGGTGGTAAACATCGATGACCTGGCGAACGTAGTCGTTCTTCAGGATCACTTTCTTGGCCTTGATCAACGGGTTTTCACCGCGCACATCCAGGGTGTAGAAACTGCTGCCGAAATAGCTGTCGACGGTCTTGTAGCGAAAGCTCAGGGTGTGCCAGTTGAAGCGCACCTTGCACAGGCCGTCGGCCTGTTCGAGCAGCTCGATGTTGCTGAGGTTGTGCGAGGTGCGGGTGTCCGGCACGCTGGCACTGGAACGCTCGGTCTTGATGCGGAAAACGCGGTCTTCCAGGCCGGTGCGGTTGCCGTACCAGATCAGCGAGATTTCCCGCTGCGGGTCTTCAGTCAGCTCGTCGTTATCGTCCCAGGACGGCATCCAGAAGGTGGCGTCCGGCGCGTACAACTCCAGCCAGTCGTCCCATTGTTTATCGTCGAGGTAGCGCGCTTCGCGATAGAGAAAATCGCGCACCGCGTCATAGGTAATGGTCATTGCACGGCCTCCACTGCAATCAGTTCGGACTGTTCGGCGGCCAACGCCTTGAGCATCGTTTGCTGCCAATACTTGTGTTGCAGCACGAACAGGCCTTCGTCTTCGGTGCGCACGCCGCTGAGCAGCGGGTGCAGGTCGATTTCTCTGGCCGCATCATCGGCGCCTTC
Source organism: Pseudomonas sp. B21-015 (assembly GCF_024749285.1). Lineage (NCBI taxonomy): Bacteria > Pseudomonadati > Pseudomonadota > Gammaproteobacteria > Pseudomonadales > Pseudomonadaceae > Pseudomonas > Pseudomonas sp. B21-015. The sequence goes on along the minus strand of NZ_CP087196.1, from coordinate 2,585,836 downwards.
GACCCAATGCTCGGCGCCACGGGACATGTCGTTCCAGGCTGTGACGCTGCCCTGGTAACCCGTCTGGCAGGAGCGAAACTCTTCCAGATCGTCCGGGGTGGCCATGCCGCTGACGTTGAAAAAGTCCTCGTACTGACGAATGCGACTCGAACGGGCGTGGTCGCTTTCACCTTTGGGGGCGATGCAGTAAATGGTGATTTCGGTGCGGTTGACCGAGATCGGCCGGGCGATGCGAATCTGCGAACTGAACTGGTCCATCAGGTACACGTTCGGGTACAGGCACAGGTTGCGCGAGTTCTCGATCATCCAGTTGGCGCGGGCCTGGCCGAAGTCCCGGGCCAACTCGTCGCGACGCTCGTACAGCGGACGGTCCTCGGGGTTGGACCAACGGGTCCAGAGCAGCATGTGGCCCTTGTCGAAGGAATAGAACCCCCCACCCTGCTTGGCCCAGGTGCCGGCGCTCATCGTTGGATTGCAATCGCCGGCTTCACGCTGCTTGCGCTGGTTCTGGGTGGCGGCGTAGTTCCAGTGCACCGAGCTGACGTGATAGCCGTCGGCACCGTTTTCGGCGGTGAGTTTCCAGTTGCCTTCGTAGATGTAACTGGAGGAACCGCGCAGCACTTCCAGGCCATCGGCGGACTGGTCGACGATCATGTCGATAATCTTCGCCGACTCACCCAGGTGCTCAACCAGCGGCACGACATCGGCCTTGAGGCTGCCGAACAGGAAGCCGCGATAGGATTCGAAACGCGCGACTTTGGTCAGGTCGTGGGAGCCATCGCAATTGAAGCTCGCCGGGTAGCCGGCCGCCGCCGGGTCTTTAACCTTGAGCAGCTTGCCGGAGTTGTTGAACGTCCAGCCGTGGAATGGGCAGGTGTACGAACTCCTGTTGCCGGTCTTGTGCCGGCAGAGCATCGCCCCGCGGTGGCTGCACGCATTGATAAAGGCGTTCAACACACCGTCCTTGTTGCGCGCGATGAAGATCGACTGGCGCCCCATGGTGGTGGTGTAGAAATCGTTGTTGTTGGGGATCTGGCTTTCATGGGCCAGGTACAGCCAGTTGCCTTCGAAGATGTGCTGCATCTCGAGGTCGAACAGCCGCGGGTCAGTGAACATCTCGCGCTTGCAGCGGTAGATGCCCTGTTCAGGGTTTTCTTCAAGCAGGGAGTGAAGGTATTCGGGTCGCAGGGACATGGCCGCCGCCTCCATTGTTTTTATTCAGGCAGGGCCATGCTAGGACGTGGGGATGGGGCGGACTATCCGCGGGGTGCAGACCTGTATCCATTTTGTGCAACGAGCGGTCGGTGGTTGATGATCGTTCCCACGCTCCCGCGTGGGAATGCCTCAACGGACGCTCTGCGTTCGGCTCTGGAAGGGACGCGGAGCGTCCCGGGCTGCATTCCCACGCAGAGCGTGGGAACGATCAAACGGTGGGCGGCGTTTGCGAGGTCAGTGGCGGCGTTTGAGGGTGTCGGAGGGTAATTCGCCGAACTGTTTGCGGTAGCTGTCGGAGAACCGGCCCAGGTGCAGAAAGCCGTAATCCATGGCCACTTCCGTGACGTTGCGCACGTTGCAGGTCGGGTCGCTCAGGTTGGCGTGGATGCGTTCGAGCTTCTTCCGCCGGATGTAGTTTTTTGGCGTGTCCCCCGCGTTACGTTCGAACAACCCATACAGCGAACGCAGGCTCATCCGCGCCTGGCGCGCCAGTTCCTCGCTGTCGATGTCTTGCTTGAGGTTGCAGGCGATGTAATCGACCAGCGCCTCGAACGTCGCCGAGGCTGAGCCAGGGTCGGTGCGCATGACGTTGGTCTTCATCAGGCCGAGCATCTTGCTGACTACGATTTGCGCATAGTGCTCCTGCACACGGGGAATCGGCTCGGCGGCTTCTGCCTCCTGGCAAATCATCGCCAGCAGACCGACGAAACCTTCCAGTTCATTGAGCTGATAACGGTTCTCCAGAAATCGCACGCCCTGCCCCGGATACCGCCAGCGCTGCTCTTCGCACACTGACTCCAGTAGCCGCGTGGGAACTTTCAGGATGAATTTTTCGCAATCACTGGAATAGGTCAGATCCACCGGATCGTCGGGGTTGATCAGCAGCAACTCGCCGGGGGCGAAGTAATGTTCCTGGCCATGGCCACGCCACAGGCAGTTGCCGCGCAGCAGCACTTGCAAGTGATAGATGCTGTCCAGCGCGCCGGACGTAACCCGCACGCTGGCGCCGTAACTGATGCGGCACAGGTCGAGGCTGGCGAACTTGCGGTGGTCGAGGCTGGCCAGTGGACGACCGGCCCTGGGCATCTGGAGGCAATGATTGCCGACGTGCTGATTGACGTAACCCGATACCGCGTACGGGTCGGCATGGTCGAAGACTCTGCTGCGATGACTCAACAATTGCGCTTGCATCATCGGTTCGCTCTCATTGTTGTTATAGGGTGCGTCAGGCGATTCTAGAGCAGTGCTCGCATCGATGTGTCAGTTGACCGACCTGTGGGAGCGAGCCTGCTCGCGAAAGGGTCATCAGCTTCAACATCAACGTTGACTGACACTCCGCTTTCGCGAGCAGGCTCGCTCCCACAAAGGTTTGGCTGGTCGAGGGTATCAGTCCTCGAGCGCACGCACCCGTTCGTGGCGTTGCTGCTCCTCAGGCTGGGCGGAGGACTGCAGCGTGAAGTCGAAATCGATTTCGGCAAAACGACCGCTCACACCATGGGCCGCCGCACGCTGCGGATCATCGCTGAAGGTGATTTTGGCGATCAGTTCGTCACGGGTGGCGTAGGCGAAATCGTCATGCAGGTACTGATCGCCGTCGAGGTTGATCTGGGTGGTCAGGTGACGATGATCCGGCGCCGAAATGAAGAAGTGAATGTGCGCCGGCCGCTGGCCATGACGGCCCAGTTGATCGAGCAGTTGCTGGGTCGGACCGTCCGGCGGGCAGCCATAGCCCGACGGCACGATGCTGCGAAAACGGTAACGGCCCTCGGCATCGGTGACGATGCGCCGACGCAGGTTGAACTCGGACTGGGTGGTATCGAAATACGAATAGGTGCCACCGGTATTGGCGTGCCAGACATCCACCACCGCCCCGGCCAGCGGTTCGCCAGCGGTGTTGCGCACCTGGCCTTGCATGAACAGCACCACACCCGGATCGACGCCATCGTCCAGTCGCGCTTCGACGTTCGACAGCGGCGCACCGGCCACGTACAGCGGCCCTTCGATGGTCCGCGGGGTGCCGCCGGATTTACCGGCCTGCTCGTCTTCGGCGTCCATCAACAGGTCCAGGTAATGCTCAAGACCCAGCCCGGCCACCAACAGACCCGCCTCCTGACGCGCGCCCAGCACGTTGAGGTAGTTGACGGCTTTCCAGAATTCTTCCGGGGTCACGGCCAGGTCTTCGATGATGTTCACCGAGTCCCGCAGGATGCGGTAAACCAGCGCTTTGACCCGCGGATCGCCGGCGTCGTTGAGCAGGCCGCTGGCCTCTTCGAGAAACTTCTGGACACTGGCGGTGTTGGAAATCTTGACGTTCATGGTGGATCCTCATCTTGTAATTATTAGCGTAGCGAACTGAACAGACTGGGTTCAGCGGTCATCCTCGCGAATGGAAGAAGGATGCCGGCACAGTGCGTTGACCTCGATGGCCATGTACGGGTACAGCGGCAACTGCATCAGCAGGTCGTGCAGTTCCTGAACACTGTCGACATCGAACACGCTGTAATTGGCATAGAGCCCGGCGATGCGCCACAGATGACGCCACTTGCCTTGCTCTTGCAGACGCTGGGCCAGGGCTTTTTCGTCGGCCTTGAGCTTGGCGGCGCGTTCCGGGTTCATGTCGACCGGTAAATTCACAGTCATTTTTACGTGAAACAGCATGATGCCCTCCTCAGGCTTGATGAACGGCAGTGGATGTCTTGTCCCTACGGAAAAACGCCAGGCGTTCTTCATCCAGGCTCAGGCCCAGCCCCGGTGTTTGCGGGACATGCAGTTGGAAGTCGCGGTAGACCAATGGCTCGCTGAGGACGTCTTCGGTCAGCAGCAGCGGGCCGAACAGCTCGGTATCCCAGCTCAGTGTGTTGAGCGTGACGAAGGCATGGGCCGAGGCCAGCGTGCCAATCCCGCCTTCGAGCATGGTGCCGCCGTACAGACCGATACCGGCCGCCTCGGCAATGGCGGCGGTTCGCAGCACGGCGCGCGGGCCGCCGTTCTTGGCGATTTTCAGGGCGAATACTGAAGCCGCGCCCTCCCGTGCCAGGTTGAAGGCGTCCTCTACGCATTCGATGGACTCATCGGCCATGATCGGCGCCGGGCACACGGCATTCAGGCGCACCATGCCGGCGCGGTTATTGCGCGAGATAGGTTGTTCGATCAGGTCGATGCCGTTGGTGCCGAGGATCCGGCAGGCCCGCAGGGCCACCGCTTCATCCCAGGCCTGATTGACATCGACCCGCACACTGGCGCGGTCGCCCAAGGCCTTTTTGATCGCAATGACGTGGGCCAGGTCGAGGTTGACCTCGCCAGCACCGATTTTCAGTTTGAAGATCCGGTGGCGACGCAGGTCGAGCATTTTTTCCGCTTCGGCGATGTCCTTGGCGGTGTCGCCGCTGGCCAGGGTCCAGGCCACCGGCAAGGCATCGCGAACCCGGCCGCCCAGCAGTTCGCTGACCGGCAGGCCAAGACGCTTGCCTTGGGCGTCGAGCAAAGCACTTTCGATACCCGATTTGGCGAAGGTGTTGCCACGAATGCTGCGCTCCAGGCGCAACATCGCGGCATTCACATTACCGCCGTCCTGGCCAATCAGCAGTGGCGCGAAGTGTTTGTCGATGTTGGTCTTGATGCTGTCCGGGCTTTCGTTGCCATAGGCCAGGCCGCCGATGGTGGTCGATTCACCGATCCCTTCAATGCCATCGGCACAGCGCACACGGATGATCACCAGGGTCTGGTTCTGCATGGTGTGCATCGCCAGCTTGTGCGGGCGGATGGTCGGCAGATCGACAATGATCGTCTCGATCGATTCAATGGCAGTTGCACGCATGTCGATACCCGTCAGGTTCTTGAAGTTCTGAAACGGATTCTCGTACGGTTTTTTCCGGGCGGCCAATATAGAATTGGTCTGGCTCGATACCTTAAAGGTATTCAACAGACCGACATCCGGAGGCCCCATGGAACTGCGTCACCTGCGGTATTTTCAGGTGTTGGCTCAAACCCTCAACTTCACCCGCGCCGCCGAACTGCTGCACATCGCCCAACCGCCACTGAGCCGGCAGATCCAGCAGCTGGAAGACGAACTCGGGGTGCTTCTGCTGGAACGCGGCCGACCGCTGAAGCTGACCGACGCCGGGCGTTTTTTCCATGAACACTCCACCGCTCTGCTTGAACAATTGGGCAAGGTTTGCGACAACACGCGGCGGATCGGGCTGGGTGAAAAGACCTGGCTGGGCATCGGCTTTGCGCCATCGACACTGTATGGCGTGCTGCCGGAACTGATTCGCCGACTGCGCAGCGGCGAGCCTCTGGCGCTGGAGTTGGGGCTCTCGGAAATGACCACGCTGCAACAGGTGCAAGCGCTCAAGGCCGGGCGCATCGATGTCGGCTTCGGGCGAATCCGCATCGACGATCCGGCCATTCTTCAGACCGTACTGACCGAAGATCGGCTGGTCGCCGCCCTGCCCGCCGGCCATCCATTACTGGCCGGGCCGATCAGCCTTCGTGAACTGGCAAAAGAACCCTTCGTGCTCTACCCCGGCAACCCGCGTCCCAGTTACGCCGACCACGTGATCGCGCTATTCGAATCCTATGGCGTGCACATCAAGGTGGCGCAATGGACCAACGAGCTGCAAACAGCGATCGGTCTGGTGGGTGCGGGAATCGGTGTGACACTGGTGCCGGCCTCGGTGCAGTTGCTGCACCGCGACGACATTGGCTTCACCCCGGTGCTGGAAGACAACGCGACCTCGCCGATCATTCTCAGCAGGCGCGTGGGCGACGTATCGCCGGGGTTGAATCATTGTTTGCAGATGATCGATGAACTGCTTGCGGGTGACAGGCTCGTGAACTAGGCCATCACACCAGCGAAGGCTCGACGACCGGCGCGCATTTCAGTGCGAAGTTCGCCGATCAGGTTGGAAATATCGCGAACACTGGTCAGCTCGTCGGGGGATACGCCGGTGATCAACAGTTCAATCCGCCCGGTGGTGCGCTCGAAGACCTTGATCCGCAACGTTTCATTGCCGTTCACAGTGCATTCGCAGGACAGCGGCTTGAAACCGGACTCAACAATTTGGCAAAGCTGCGCAAGTGGAACCATGGCGAACGCCCTCGTGGACGGTTTTGCGATTGGATCCACTCAGAGTAGATCAACTAGCGCAACGCGCCAGCGAGCTTTGTAGCAGCTGCCGAGCCTGCGAGGCTGCGTTCGGCATCGTTCAGTGAGAATCCCCGTCCCATAACCAGTTCCAGATCCCTGGCAACTCAACCGCCTCTGAACTGTCACGGACAGTACGCGCCATGGCCGCCCGCTGCAGCGCTGTCGTGTCGTCGTAAAACGGCTTCTGCGCCGTGGCCAGACCTGTGGCGCTGGCACTGTCGAGGAGGATTTGCAGGTATTCCCGGGTATGCCGGGCGGTGTAGCGATTGAGATCGTGAAAGGTCACCACCACCGGAATCACCCCGTCCACCGTCGGCAACTCGCCGAGGGCGATGCGCTCGCGGACTTCGGACAGCTGCCGCAGCATATTGGCCCGCCGCCGAGGGCTGGCGTTGAAGCCCCAGATCTTGCCGTCATTGGCGCTCAGGTCGGTCAGCAGTACGTGCATGCCATGCTGTTGGTAGGCGGCAAAGGTGCGCTTGTCGTAGTTCCAGAATGGCGGACGCACCAGGATCGACGAGACGCCAGTGATCGCAGCAATGTCTGCGCTGCCATGGGTCAGCGACTGTTCCAGTTCTTCCGCATTCAGGGAGCGATGGTTGGTGTGGTGGGGAGTGGCCGTGTGGAAGCCCAACAGGTGTCCCTCGGCGTGTTCGCGCCCCATGATCTGACGGCCCACGTCACTGCCGCCGGCGCCTGAGGCACGGGTTTGCACGAAGAACACGGCTTTAATGTCGGGTTGCAGCGGATTACGCGCCAGGCTGTCGAGCACGGTGACGGTCGGGTTGTAAAAACCGGACGCGCTGGGCCCGTCGTCGAAAGTCAGCAGAAAGCGGATCGGCGCTTGTGCGCGCAGGCGCTGTTGCGTCTGCGGCGTCATTTCGATGGGCGCGGCGATGCAGCCAAACAGGCCAGCTGCAATGGCGAACGCGGATAGAACCTTGAACAACTGCTTCATGTTTTGCCTTGGGCCAGACCTTGCGGACGTCATGTTTAATGGCAAAAACCCCTCGCCCATTCATCCCTTTATCGGCCCGCCAATCGCTGCGAGCCGAGGTTGGATAAGGGTACACAGTGTTTGGTTCCAGCGCCCGCTCCCAGGCTCGCGTTATGCCTTCGATTTTCGGTTATTAGTTGTTTACCCAGCAACAGCGACTCAACAGACTGTTTCCCTCGGTGCATGCCGTTCCCCCGACATCCTCCTCCCTTCAAGCCCGCTCCCACAGGTGATTGCATTTCAGGCCGCAGGAACTAAAAAGCCCCGCCATCAATGGCGGGGCTTTTGGGTATGTGCAAGCCGATCAAGGCTTCAGCGGGCGCTCCTGGTCGCGGTCCGACAGCTCTTTACCGTCGTCGGGGTGCTTCCAGTCCGGCGTCGAACGCTTCTGCCGCTCGAGTTCTTCCTCCGTCGGTTCATCGGTGTCTTCATTCGGGTCTGGATGCTTTGGTTCAGTGGCCATGTCCACCTCCCGCCCTCAAGGAATCAATCATCCGTTTTAAGCGTAGAACAGTTTCGCACCGGGCGACTCAGAGCCACCACCGCAACAAAAAGAAAAACCCCATGCTCAACAGCATGCTGAGCAAGGTGTTGCGGGTGTAAAGCACCAGGCCCACGGCCACCAGCGAACTGATCAGGTAGGGGTTGTCCCACTGCAGGTTCAACTGTTTGTCGGGCATGAACACGATCGGCCCGCAGATCGCGGTGAGCATGCCCGGCACCGCGAAACCGAGGAACTGCCGGGCATTGCTGCTCAAGCGCACCGGCAGCCGAGGTTCGAGAAATACGTAGCGGTTCAGGAACACCAGCAGGCCCATCCCGATAATCACAGCCCAGACCATCATGTGCGCCCCATATAGAGTTTGTTGCAGATAAAGCCCGCGGTCATGCCCGCTAACCCCGACAGCACCAGCGCCGAGCCCCATTGCCAATAGCTGAACAGCACCGAACAGAACAGTGAAACCGCCACGCAGACCACCGTCGGGACGTTGCGCACCACCGGTGTGATCAAGGCGATGAAGGTCGCCGCGATGGAGAAGTCCAGCCCCAGGTGTTCAAGGCCCGGAATGCTGCTGCCCAGCACAATGCCCGCCAGGGTGAAGAGGTTCCAGGCGATGTAAAACGTCAGGCCCACACCCAAGGCATACCAGCGATTGAACTGCTGTTTGTCATGCTGGCTGGTCAGGGCGAACAACTCATCGGTGAGCAAAAAGCCCAGCCCCACGCGCCAGCGGCCCGGCAACGGGGAAATCACCGAACGCATGCTCATCCCGTAAAGCAAATGCTGGGAGGTCAGCAACAATGTGGTCAACAGAATCGAAAAAACCCCGGCACCGCCCTTGAGCATGCCGATGGCGACCAATTGCGCCGCGCCGGCAAATACGATGCTCGACAGACCCTGGCCTTGCAGGGGCGTGAGGTTGGCCTCGATGGCCATGGAACCGGCCAACAGCCCCCAGGGCGCGGTCGCCAGGGACAACGGCATGATGGCCGCGGCGCCGCGAAGGAATGCACTGCGCGGCATGAGTGAGTTGGACATAACGCTCTACAACCAGGGAAAGGCCCCAGACTGTGCCAGCAGTCGCGGCCGATGGCTTGAACAATTTTGCGCACTTGCGACGAGCACGCCTTGTTTTGCTGTTACGCATCGGGTTCGCTGATTTCACGATTGACAAATACACCACCGACTTTTAAAACTGGGCACCTCATTCAGGGTGTAAGCAAGCATGTCTGCAACCTCCAACCTCAACACTGTCGTCATTGGCTTGAATGCCAAGGCGCAAGGTTGCGTTGCGCACGCCCCTAAATCGAAGAAACAGTCGCTCATGTGACCGGGGCGCGCTGTCCCGTCAGATGAGCTGACAGGACATTGAGCGCGACGGACACCCCTCCTCTTGCTGACTTCCTTCTACGCTTCTGACGGTGACGAAATCGGTCAACCTTCAGGAGAAAGTGCATGTCATCGTTTCAAGGTATCTGGGTTCCCATCGTTACGCCGTTTCACAATGGGGCCATCGACTTCGCCGGGCTGCGGCGGCTGGTCAGTCATCTGCTGGAAAAAGGCGTCGACGGCATTGTGGTCTGCGGCACCACCGGGGAAGCCGCGGCGCTGGGCAAACATGAGCAACTGGCGGTGCTCGATGCGGTGCTGGAACAGGTTCCGCCAGAACGTGTGGTCATGGGCCTGGCCGGCAACAACCTCGCCGAATTGCTGCAATTTCAAAGCGAAATCCTGAAACGTCCCCTGGCGGGCCTGCTGGTTCCGCCGCCGTACTACATCCGCCCTTCCCAGGCCGGCCTCGAAGCCTTTTTCAACACCGTCGCCGATGCGTCCAGCGTCCCGGTGATTCTCTACGACATCCCCTATCGCACCGGCATAGCCTTCGAGCAGGCGACTCTGCTCCGGATCGTCGCCCACGAGCGGATCGTCGCGATCAAGGACTGCGGCGGCAATCCAGCCACCACTCTTGCGCTGCTCTCCAGCGGCAAAGTTGACGTGCTGTGCGGCGAAGACCACCAGATCTTCGGCGCTTTGTGCCTGGGTGCCAAAGGCGCGATTGCCGCCTCGGCCCATGTTCATCCCGAGCTGTTCGCGACGCTGTATCAACAGATCCGCGATGGCCAGTTAGCGGCCGGCCGAGCGACCTTCTTCCAGTTGCTGCCGCTGATTCACAGCCTGTTCATCGAGCCCAATCCCGCCCCGGTGAAAACCGCCCTGGCCCTTGAAGGGCTGATCCGCGACGAACTGCGCGCGCCGATGCAACGCAGCAGCGAAACCACGGCGATGCGCTTGAAAGACGTACTGGCAGTGCTTGAAAACAGCAATCAATAGAACACACGCACCCAGCCCGAGTACCATGGAGCGATTCACATAACGCGTCAGGGAATCGACATGCTTTACCGAATCGCCGCCGACGGGCTGGTGCTGTCTCACTTGCTGTTCATTCTATTCGTGCTGTTCGGCGGGCTGCTGGTGCTCAAATGGCGCCACCTGATCTGGTGGCACCTGCCCGCCGCCGCATGGGGCGTGATCGTGGAAGTTTTCCACCTGACGTGCCCACTGACCGAATGGGAAAACCGCCTGCGCCACGCGGCCGGGCAAACCGGTTACGGCGGCGGTTTTATCGAACATTACGTGTGGCCGATCATTTACCCGGCCGGGCTGACACCCACGATTCAGCTGGGGCTGGGCAGCGTGGTGCTGGCGCTCAACGTGCTGATCTACCTGCGGCTGTTCCGGTCGTGGAAGTTGCGTCACCCGACTCGTTCAAGGCAGTGACGGGCCTGGTTGAGTTCAGTTGGCAATGACGCTCATGTTCCGGCCACTGGCCTTGGCCACGTACAGTGCCTTGTCCGCGGCGCCGACCACATCATCGGGCTGGGCTTGCGAGGCCGGGTCGTAGGCGCAGACACCCAGGCTGACCGTGACCACGCCTTCCACGCCCCCTACGTGTTTGATGTCGGCCTGCTGAACCGCGCGGCGGATCTTTTCCGCCACCAGAAACGCCCCCACATAATCGGTGGCGGGCAGCACCACCGTGAACTCCTCACCACCGAAGCGGGCCGCGAGATCGCCGGGGCGCTTGATATTGTCGGTGATGATCGCGCTGATCTTGCGCAAACACTCATCGCCCGCCAAATGACCGTAGTGGTCATTGAAGCTCTTGAAGTGGTCGACATCGATCATCAGCAGCGCAAGGCTGGTCTGGCTACGCCTGGCACGCCCCATTTCCGCCAGGATGAACAGGTCGAATTGACGCCGGTTGGAAAGCCCGGTCAGTGCATCCTCCAGCGCCAGCAACTTAAGGCTGTGGTTGACCTCAATGAGTTTGTCCTGAGCCTGCAGCAGTTCGTTCTGAATTTGATTCTGCTGCTTCATGAGGCGGATCAGGCGATAACCGATAACGCCCAGAAACCCCAGCAGCAATGAGACGATGCCCGCACTGAATATTGACTCCTGCCGCCAGCTGGCCAGTACTTCATCCTTGTCGAGCGCGGTGAAGACGACAAGCGGATAACCCTCGACCCGTCGAAACCCCACGACCCGAACCACCCCGTCCACGTAGGACTTGACCGTTTCCGTACCGGAATCGCCCTTGGGCAATAGTTGAGTAAACAGCGGCCCCTTGGCGACGCTGGCGCCGATATCGGCTTCGTTGAACGGGTGGCGAACGACGATGGTGGCGTCGTCGGCAATCAGGTTGATCACCCCGTTTTTGCCCATGTCGATGCTGTTGTACAGGTCCAGGAAATGCTTGAGGTAAATCGAGGCCACCACCACACCGGCAAACCGGCCATCGGCGTGATTGATCCGGCGTGACACGGTCATGATCCACTCGCCGGTCGAGCGACTTTTTATCGACGGACCGATATGAGGACCGCGGTCGGGATGATCACGGTGGTAGATGAAGTATTCACGGTCGGCATTATTGGCGTTGGGCGGTATAACGTTAATGGCGTTGGCGAGCCAGCGTCCTTCTTCGTCGAACACGAACAACCCATGGATCTGCGCCAGTTCACTGCGCTGGGCGTAGAGCAAACGTTGCAGCCTGGGAAGTTTTTCCGGTTGCATGCCGTCGATTTCGAGGCGGTCCACCAGGGAAAACAGCAACGTATCGGCCTGTTTGATCGATGCCTGCGCCTGCGAGGCCAGGGTTTGCGCCAGGTTGGACATCGCCACTTCGCTGTCACGCAGATGGTACTGACGCGAGTTCCAGCTTTCACCGATCACGATGGCCATCATGGACAGGCACACCGCAACGAGCAGAAAGACCGCGTATCGAACCTTGAGTCTCGACTCGACTTTCTCTGGCACCCAAGGTGTGGTGAGCCGGGTGTTTTCAATACGGTCTTTGACGGACGGATGCCCCATGACGCTCCCTGAATCCCTTATGACATGGCGAATTTTGCCGTTCGCCCTTTTCGCGCCTGCCAGCCGTGCCCGGCGCTCAGACCACTATGACTCATCAACGAATACGATAGGCGACTTGCGCGAAAACGCTCATCGCCAGCAATTGCAGTGCTACATCAACGTCTGTTTGATCGCCTCAAGCCAGGCCGGATTCAATTGCATCTGTTCGGTATCGATGCCTAGCGCTTGCATCCGCGCCTTGTGCTGATCCATCTCGCGGGTCAACTGGCCATGGTCGCTGGAGTTGCCGTCCAGCTGGTGCATCTGGCTCAGCCCCAGATGATAAAAACGCAACAGCTTCATGGCGCCCGGATCACCCTTCTCCACCGCCGCCGTCACCTGGTGCATGACGTTGGTGACGCTCATCAGGCTGCGCTTGAGCTGCCAACCGTAGACCGCTGGCGCCATCCATTCCTGGGTCCGGAACTTGCCGCGTATCAGTGCCGTCGTCAGCAACAAGGCGGCAAACACCCCGCCAACATTAAAACGCAGATTGTCGCCGCCGGGTTCACCGAACAGCACCACCGCCGCCGTGGACAACACCATCGCCAGCGCCAGGAACATCAGGGCGATGATCACCGTGCTGCGCCGCGTCTGACGTCGATAGGTTTCGGCATTCATTGGCTGGATTTCGAACATCGCGACGGGGTTCCTTGCATCAATGGTAAAGGCCATGTGGCAAAAAGACTGCGGGGCATTATCGCCTCCCCGAAAGATTTAGCTATGCTGGAGCGCCTTTTCGTCTTTTCATCGTCAAACGGGAGCATGGCGATACAGCGCAGTTCGTGCCATCTTCATCATGGATACACACTATTCGGATGCCATGCGCCGTTGCTGGCGGGTGACATCGTTTTAAGGATCATTGAATGACCCAACGACATGTAATCAACGCCTCGGTCAGCCCTAAAGGCAGCCTCGAAACACTCTCCCAACGTGAAGTACAGCAACTGAGCGAAGCCTCATCCGGCCTCACCTACACCCTGTTCCGCCAGTGCGCCCTGGCCATTCTCAATACCGGCGCCCACGTCGATAACGCCAAGACCATTCTGGAAGCCTACAAAGACTTCGAAATCCGCATTCACCAGCAAGACCGTGGCGTACGCCTGGAACTGCTGAACGCCCCGGCCGACGCTTTCGTCGATGGCGAAATGATCGCCAGCACCCGGGAAATGCTCTTCAGCGCCCTGCGCGACATCGTCTACACCGAAAACGAACTCGATGCCTTGAGCATCGACCTGAGCACCTCCCAGGGCATCAGCGACTACGTCTTCCACCTGCTGCGCAACGCCCGCACCCTGCGCCCCGGCGTCGAGCCGAAAATCGTGGTGTGCTGGGGCGGCCACTCGATCAACACCGAAGAATACAAATACACCAAGAAAGTCGGCCACGAACTCGGCCTGCGCAGCCTGGACATCTGCACCGGTTGCGGCCCGGGCGTGATGAAAGGCCCGATGAAAGGCGCGACCATCGCCCACGCCAAGCAGCGCATCCACGGCGGCCGTTACCTTGGCCTGACCGAACCCGGGATCATCGCCGCCGAAGCGCCGAACCCGATCGTCAACGAACTGGTGATCCTGCCAGACATCGAGAAACGCCTGGAAGCCTTCGTGCGGGTCGGCCATGGCATCATCATTTTCCCGGGCGGTGCGGGCACGGCGGAAGAATTCCTGTACCTGCTCGGCATTTTGATGCACCCGGACAACGAAGGCCTGCCCTTCCCCGTGGTCCTCACCGGGCCGAAAAGCGCCGCGCCGTATCTGGAGCAGTTGCACGCCTTCGTCGGTGCCACCCTCGGTGAAGCCGCGCAGCAGCACTACGAGATCATCATCGACGACCCGGCAGAAGTGGCGCGGCAGATGACTCAGGGCCTCAAAGCGGTCAAACAGTTCCGCCGCGAGCGCAACGATGCGTTCCATTTCAACTGGCTGCTGAAGATCGACGAAGGCTTCCAGCGCCCGTTCGACCCGACCCACGCCAACATGGCCAACCTGCAACTGAGCCGCGACCTGCCGTCCCACGAACTGGCCGCCAACCTGCGCCGCGCGTTTTCCGGCATCGTCGCCGGTAACGTCAAGGACAAGGGCATCCGCCTGATCGAAGAACACGGGCCGTACCAGATCCGTGGCGATGCCGCGGTCATGCAGCCACTGGACAAATTGCTCAAAGCCTTCGTCGCCCAGCACCGGATGAAACTGCCGGGCGGTGCGGCGTATGTGCCGTGCTACCAAGTAGTGGCTTAATACGCTCCCACACGTTGACAAGAAACCCCGCGTGATGCGGGGTTTCGTGTTTTTGGAGACTGAGTCAGTGGGCCTCATTGTGGCGAGGGAGCTTGCTCCCGCTGGGTTGCGAAGCGACCCCAAAACCTGCAACCGCATTTTTCTGGCACACCGCATGTACCGGTTTTGCGACTGCTGCGCAGCCGAGCGGGAGCAAGCTCCCTCGCCACAGATGCCTAATAACTTCAGATCCAGTGTCAGGCAGGCGGATCGAGGTTATCCAGCACCCGGTTGACCGCCAATTCACCAAGCATGACCACCTGTTGAATCCCCAACATCATGTTGCGATGTGGCATGTCCATCAACCCGGCGAACTCACTGAGCATCACGCTCGCTGACGCCAGGGATTCGCAGGCGTTGACCAGCAGGGTTTCGTTATCGACCTTTGCACCCACATGGTAAATGGTGCTGGGTTTGCGCTGGGTGTCTTTGGGGGTGGGCGGTTTGAGGTAATGGTCGAGGGCGCGGTCGGCGGCTTCGTGGAGTTTTTTGGAATCGAGGGATTCGTAGGGGGATGTCGGATCGGCTTCCGGCGGGTTGGGTGTGGGTTTGATCATAGATGAAGCTCCTAGAGTCATGGAGCTGCCACGGTTCGCTGCGAGACGAAAGGAGGTGGCAGCTATACGCAGGTCGCAGACCGGGACTCTAGAACCGGCAGACCCGAAGGTCTCCCACGTACAGCCGCCATAACATGAACGGACAGGCGTACCTGTTCACGAACGGGGAATGTTGTGCGTCTAGAGATACACGGGCTGCGAGACCCGATCGCTGATTTGTCAGCGACCCGGAAACGATAGAGCCCGACCTCAAGGCGCACAAGCCGGCGGATTCTGGCGTAGTCGTAGGCAACGGCGCAAGGCTGTGTAGCCTGAGTGAGTATCTGGAGATGTCGATTAAACATCGCCTGTTTATCGGTCTCACTTCGGGTTTTGTAGTGGATGGGCTTGCTCGCGAAGAGGCCCGAAAGAACACCCTCCAGCGTTCGGTCAATCCACCAATCGCACCGCAAGAGACTTGGCCTGGCTCGCCACGTCGGTCACTGCCGTGCTCTCCCACCACATCCCGCGCAACGGTGGGCCCATGGCGAACAAACGGCTGGCGACCTGCCCGTCAGCGCTGAGTACCGCGCCATCCACCGCCGCGGCAATGCCCAACGCCAATGGCCCCGGACGCACCAGCCCGCGAGCGAGCAACTGCTGGGGCAACGGCCGCGCCACCCGGCGCCAGTCGTATTCGATGCCGCTGGAGTTGATCAGCGCCGCGCCGTGCACCACGCAGGTTTCGGCCTCGCCACGGCGACGGATGCGAATACTCACCAAACCCTCTGAAGCAGGCTCCAGCCCTTTGTACGACCCGGCATGAATCCGCAACCGCCCTTCCCCATACAGCCGCGCCACCAACTCGGCACTCAACGGCGGCGAGCGATGGTGATGGCTTTCCCACCACGGCCGCACATGCCGCACAAACTGCCGCCGCTGCACATCTGTCGCCTGACTCCACAACCGCCCGATGTGCGCCCGCACGGTGTCCAGCGGCGCTTGCCAGTCGATGCCCTGAGCGATGGCGTCGCGACAGTGCCGACGCAGTTCGCGTACCAGCTGACGCGGCGTGCGAACGCTGTGGTCCTCGGCCAGAAAATCGCTCCAGGCCGGTGGCTGCCGCCGCACATGGGGCAGCAAACCATGGCGGGAAAACACGTCGATCGGCCCGCGATGCCCGGCCTGTTCCAGCGACACCACCGCATCGACCATGGTCAGGCCGGAGCCAATGATCAGCACCGTCGACTGCGGATCGAGCTGCCGCATGGCGGCGACATCCCAAGGATCGAGCGCAGCCGCATTCAAGCCGCTGGACTCAGTCTGCGGCGTACGCGCGGCGGGAAACATCCCGGTCGCCAACACCGCGTAAGCGCCCTGCAATTGCTGCCCGTCACTCAGGCTCAGCCGTACCGAATCGTTCGACGTTTCCAGCGCAACCACCTCGGCCCGTACATGCTCGACGGTTGAGCCATTCACTGCCCCCACCGTTTGCGCCTCGGCCAGACGCTGCTGCACATAAACACCAAACAGACCGCGTGGCGGAAACAGTTCACTGACCGGCACATGCTGCTCATCGGATTCAGGCCAACCGCCGCCCGCGATGTATTCGGTCAGCCATTGGGTCAGGTCGTCGGCGTTGTCCGGATCGACGCTCATCCGCGCCGCGTTGCCGTTGAGCGTATGGCCCAGTTCGACCGCGCTGTACGCCTCGCCCCGACCGAGTTCGGCGCGGGGTTCGATTACCAGCACCTGGCGTTTGCCCGGTAAACGCAACAACTGCGCCGCCAGCATCGTGCCGCTCAGGCCGCCGCCGATGATCAGGATGTCCGCGTGACGGATGGCGTCGGTCGCCTGTCCGCGTGGGGTGTCAGTCATGGCGTTCTCACTGATCAATGTTCACTTAGATAGAAGTCGTGCATATCGCCCGTGCCGGTCACTCATCGGCGGTGCCGGGCAGTGCCACTCGACCGATCCCGACATCTCCTTGACGATAATAGGCGATTGAGTTCATGCGATGTCCCGTTTGAATTCGGCGAGCCAGGTCGGCTCCGGCTGGGCGCCGGGGGGGCCAGCGCGAGCAGCAACAGATTCGGTTCGAACGCACCGCTCAAGGCCAGGCGCGAATTTTCGGTAAAACCCTGCTGGCGCAAGCCATCGGCCAACCGTTCGACATCGCGCAAGGCATCGATCCAGCGCCAGACGAACCACTGGCCGTGGCGCTTGTGTCGCAGGGCCGGTTGCAACGGACTGACCTGAGCCCAGTGCTGCAACTGCTCCAGGGCCCGGGGCACCTTGACCTGCCATTCGGCGGTGTCCGCGATGGGCAGCCGTTTGAGTTCATGCACGCTCATTGGCTTACCTCTCATCCATGGGGTAAAAAAATATGCGGTGGTCCGCCGGGCTGAAGGGGTTAACTCAATCTGTAAAACACCACCGAACCATTGTGGGGATGTGTGTTGTGTTCAAGTCATTCAGGCAGACGTCACTTTTTGGTCCTGTCGCCGCAACGCTGCCAGGTCGCGATAGCCGCTGCCCGAATTTCACGGGCCATCAAACCGTGCTCCGCACACTCGGTGGATGAATGCCGTTGAGGCGGAAATTGCCGATCAAGTGAAGTTTCCAGCGCAGCGGATCGTTCAGGGAGCCCGGCAATGGTGTGCGCTGGCCGGTGAGTTCGAATTCAGCGTTGCTCACGGTGTTTAACGCATCGGCGCTGGCCAGGTGCGACTCGGCAATGGCAATCGTGATTTCTGTATCCTCCTGAGCACCATTCAGAAACACTTCGGCACGCTCGAGCAACGCGGCGGCCACTTCAATGCGAATCTGCAAGTCGCCGAAACGGCTGATCACGTAAGGGTCGTCGGTGGCTTTGGCGAGGCCACTGCCGGCCCAGGGTTGAGCCTGCTGACGAACGAAGCGCAGGGTCGCGTCGAGCAAGGTGCGAGCGTTGTGCAGGTCGTGCTGACTCTTGGCCAGGGGCTGCCCGGCGGCAATCGGTTGGGTCAAGGCGTTCATGGGTCGCTCCTCAGTTCCAGGCGTGGCGCGCGGGTTTCACGCCATTGAGCAGGTAGTTGCCGATCAGGTGGTATTTCCAGCGCGCCGGGTCGTGCAGGGTGTGCGTCCGGGCGTTGCGCCAGTGACGGTCGAGGTTGTACTTGCCGAGCACCGAGCGGGTACCGGCGAGTTCAAAGAGTTTGCTGCTGGCAAGCAAAGCGATTTCGGCAGACAGGACTTTGGCCTGGGCAACCACGACCGAGGCGCGGGCAACGGTGTCTTCATTGGGTCTGAGCAATGCAGCGTCGATGGCCTGACCGGCCTTTTTCAGGATCGCTTCGGTACCGTGGACCCGCCATTCCAGATCGCCGATGGCGGCGATGCTGAGCGGGTCCTGCCAGCCGTGATCCTGCTGGCTGTCGATCCACGGCCGGGCTTCGCGGGCGTAGCGCTTGGTTTCTTCCAGGGCACCGACGGCAATGCCGGTGTCTACGGCGGCCTGGATGATTTGCGAGATCGGGCCGTCAGCGGTGGGCTCGTCGAATGCCTTGTGGGCCGGGATCACCGCGCTCAACGGCACGTTCACCGCGCTCAGGGTCACGCCGCCGCTGGCGGTGGTGCGCTGGCCGAAACCGTCCCAGCTGTCGATCACGGTCAGGCCGGGATTGTCACGCTCGATGAAGGCGATGAACGCCTTGTTCTGTTCATCGACCGCCACCGCCGGCACGATATGCGCGAACAAGGCCCCGGTGCAGTAGAACTTCTCGCCGTCGATTTGCGCGGTGTCTTTCTCGAAACGGATACGGGTTTCGAAAGCCCCGGCGTTTTTGCTTTTGGATTCGGAGAAGGCGTTGCCGAAACGATAACCCTGCAGGACTTTGCCAAAGTAGTAGCGCTTCTGCTCTTCGGTGGCGGTTTGCAGCAGGATGTCGAGCACGCTGAGATGATTCTGCGGGATCTGGCCGAGGGACGGGTCGGCGGCGGAAATGATCTTGATCACGTCGCTGACCGTCACGTAAGACACGCCCGCGCCGCCGTATTCCTTGGGAATGGTGATGCCCCAGAGGCCGCTGGCGGAAAACTCGTCGAGCTCGGCCACCGGCAGACGTCGCTCGCGGTCGCGAACACCGGCCTCGACGGCGAAGCGGGCGGCGAGCTTGTGAGCGACGGCGATGGCCTCGGCGTCCGAGTGGATCACATGGGCAGTGTGAGGGGGTTGGGCTGAGGCTGTCATGGGCCGACTCCGGAACTCTGGTGAATGCCCCAGAGCTTTTGCAGGAGTCGTGCCTGAAATTAAATTTGTTCTATTTCAATACGTTGTGAAATCTTTATAGAAACACTTGCAGCTTTAAATCAGCAAAGTGTTTATCCAGTGTTGGTCTGCAAACAGTCAGATCACCACATTGCGCACAAACCGCGCCGCCACTTCCCCATCGTTGCGATAGGAATACGGCTGGTTGCTGGCAAACATGAAGAACTCGCCGGCAGCGATCTTCTGCGGCTGATCGCCGAGCATCAGGGTCAGGCAACCTTCGAATACATAAAGCTGTTCGCTGTAGCCTTCGGCATCCGGTTGCGAGGGGTAAATTTCGCCGGGTTGCAGGCACCATTCCCATTGTTCCACCTCGCGGGTGGCGGTGGCCTTGGACAATAGAACGGCTTTGCTGCCAGGAATTTTCCCGGCCCAGGCCAACTCATTGATGCGACTTGGGTCGCGAGCATCCGGTGCCTGGATCAGGTCGCTGAACGCCACGTCCAGCGCTTCGGCCACGCGGTCGAGGGTGGTCAGGCTGACGTTCTTCTCGCCGGCCTCGATGGCCACCAGCATCCGGCGGCTGACCCCGGACTTTTCCGCCAGGGCCGTCTGGCTCATGTCGGCGGCGTGGCGCAAACGGCGGACGTTCTGGCTGACGTGCTGGAGGACCGAAGCCCGCTGGGTGGAATCTCTGTGCACTATATTGCTCACTGGGTGGTGTTGCGCAGTATACTGCCCAACTTCTGGCGCATTGTGCGTCTCCCTCAGGTGGTGCGCAAGGTCATGACGTCGGTGAACGCTTCTCACACTTCCTCCCGTTTCTCGCGGCTCAGCAAGGCTGAGTGCGTGCTGGTGCTGATCACCGTAGTCTGGGGCGGGACCTTTTTGCTGGTGCAGCACGCGATGACCGTCAGCGGGCCGATGTTCTTCGTCGGCCTGCGTTTTGCCGCGGCGGCGAGCATCGTCGCCCTGTTCTCCTGGCGTCATCTGCGCGAACTGACCCTGTTCGAACTCAAGGCCGGGGCGTTCATCGGCGTGGCGATCATGCTCGGTTACGGCTTGCAGACCGTGGGCTTGCAGAGCATCCCCAGCAGTCAGTCGGCGTTTATTACCGCGCTGTATGTGCCGTTCGTGCCGTTGCTGCAATGGCTGGTGCTGGGGCGTCGTCCGGGGTTGATGCCGAGCATCGGGATCATGCTGGCCTTTACCGGGTTAATGTTGTTGTCGGGGCCGTCCGGCGCTTCGTTCAATTTCAGCGCCGGTGAAATCGCCACACTGATCAGCGCCGTGGCGATTGCGGCGGAGATCATTCTGATCAGCACCTATGCCGGCCAGGTCGACGTACGTCGGGTGACGGTGGTGCAACTGGCGGTGACTTCGGTGCTGGCGTTTCTGATGGTGGTGCCGACTCAGGAAGTGATTCCGGGGTTCTCCTGGTTGCTGTTGTGCAGCGCATTGGGGCTGGGCGCGGCGAGTGCGGCGATTCAGGTGGCGATGAACTGGGCGCAGAAAAGTGTTTCGCCGACGCGGGCGACGTTGATATACGCCGGGGAGCCGGTCTGGGCCGGGATTGTCGGGCGGATTGCCGGGGAGCGCTTGCCGGCGATTGCGTTGGTGGGGGCGGGGTTGATTGTGGCGGCGGTGATTGTCAGTGAGTTGAAGACCAAGGGTAAGGTGGCTTCGCCTGAAGAAGAGCTGGAGCAGGAAGCACAGGGTTAAGCCGCAATATCTGCGTTGCATGATAGACAGCCATCGCGGGCAAGCCCGCTCCCACAGGGTCTGGAGGTGTACACGCGATTTGCGTACAACCAAAATCTCTGTGGGAGCGAGCCTGCCCTCGATGGGGCCGGGACAGGCGAAATCGCGCTCCCTGATACAACGATAAACAGGAATTTTCCGTCTACTTTGTAGGATTCTGCGACAGCTTGGCGTTTGGCGAACCGGGAGCTGGCACGTATGATGCTTCACAAACTTCCGCAGATTAGAAGCCTATGTCCCTGATAGTTCTACTGCTTCTGCCTTTTATCGGCAGCTGTCTGGCAGCCTTGCTGCCGCACAACGCGCGTAACACCGAATCACTGTTGGCTGGCCTGGTGGCCTTGATCGGCACCGTCCAGGTCGCCCTCTTGTACCCGCAAATCGCCCATGGCGGCGTGATCCGCGAAGAATTCTTCTGGTTACCCAGCCTGGGCCTGAACTTCGTGCTGCGCATGGACGGTTTCGCCTGGCTGTTCTCGATGCTGGTGCTGGGCATCGGCACGCTGGTTTCGCTGTACGCCCGTTATTACATGTCACCGGACGATCCGGTGCCGCGTTTCTTCGCGTTTTTCCTGGCGTTCATGGGCGCCATGCTGGGGCTGGTGATCTCCGGCAACCTGATCCAGATCGTGTTTTTCTGGGAGCTGACCAGCCTCTTCTCATTCCTGTTGATCGGCTACTGGCACCACCGCGCCGACGCGCGACGTGGCGCCTACATGGCGTTGATGGTCACCGGCGCGGGCGGTTTGTGCCTGCTGGCAGGGGTCATGCTGCTCGGCCATGTGGTCGGCAGCTATGACCTGGACAAGGTCCTGGCCGCCGGCGATCTGATTCGCGCACATGCCCTCTACCCTATTCTGCTGCCCCTGATCCTGATCGGCGCCCTGAGCAAAAGCGCGCAATTCCCCTTCCACTTCTGGCTGCCCCATGCCATGGCGGCGCCGACACCGGTCTCGGCATATCTGCACTCGGCGACCATGGTCAAGGCCGGGGTGTTCCTGCTCGCACGCCTGTGGCCGTCGCTGTCCGGCAGTGAAGAGTGGTTCTACATCGTCAGCGGGGCCGGGGCCTGCACCCTGTTGCTCGGCGCTTACTGCGCGATGTTCCAGAACGACCTCAAGGGCCTGCTGGCCTACTCGACCATCAGCCATCTGGGCCTGATCACCCTGCTGCTGGGGCTGAACAGTCCGTTGGCCGCGGTGGCCGCGGTGTTCCACATTCTCAACCACGCCACGTTCAAAGCCTCGCTGTTCATGGCCGCCGGGATCATCGACCACGAAAGTGGCACACGCGACATTCGCAAACTCAGTGGCCTGATCAAACTGATCCCGTTCACCGCCACCCTGGCCATGGTCGCCAGTGCCTCCATGGCCGGCGTGCCGCTGCTCAACGGCTTCCTGTCCAAAGAGATGTTCTTCGCCGAAACCGTGTTCATCAACGCCACGGCCTGGATCGAGATGACCCTGCCCATCGTCGCGACCATCGCCGGGACGTTCAGCGTGGCCTATTCCCTGCGCTTCACCGTCGACGTGTTCTTCGGCCCGACCGCCACCGACCTGCCGCACACCCCGCACGAGCCGCCGCGCTGGATGCGTGCGCCAGTGGAGTTGCTGGTGTTCACCTGCCTGGTGGTGGGGATGTTCCCCGCTCAAGTGGTCGGCCCGTTGCTCGCGGCGGCGGCATTGCCGGTGGTGGGTGGCACGCTGCCCGAGTACAGCCTGGCGATCTGGCACGGCTGGAACGCACCGATGATCATGAGCCTGATCGCCATGTCCGGCGGCATCGTGCTCTATCTGCTGCTGCGCAATCAGCTCAAGCGCGGGCGCTTCATGCACCCGCCGGTGATCCACCACTTCAACGGCAAGCGCCTGTTCGAGCGCAGCCTGGTGATCATGATGCGTCTGGCCCGGCGACTGGAGCGGCGGATCAGCACCAAGCGCCTGCAAACCCAACTGTTTGTGGTGGTGCTCGCCGCGGTGCTGGCCGGGTTGATCCCGATGCTGCACAGCAGCCTGAGCTGGGGCGACCGGGCGAAAATTCCGGGCTCGATCGTGTTCGTGATCCTCTGGCTGCTGGCGATTGCCTGCGCCCTCGGCGCAGCCTGGCAAGCCAAATATCACCGGCTCGCGGCCCTGACCATGGTCAGCGTCTGCGGCCTGATGACCTGCGTGACCTTCGTCTGGTTCTCGGCGCCGGATCTGGCCCTGACGCAACTGGCGGTCGAGGTGGTGACCATGGTGCTGATCCTCCTCGGTCTGCGCTGGTTGCCGCGACGGATCGAAGAGGTATCGCCGTTGCCGAGCAGCCTGCGCAAGGCGCGGGTGCGGCGGGTTCGCGACTTGCTGCTGTCGATCGCGGTCGGTGGTGGCATGGCGCTGCTGTCCTACGCGATGCTGACACGCCAGACGCCCAACGATATTTCCTCGTTCTACCTCAGTCGCGCCCTGCCCGAAGGCGGCGGCAGCAACGTGGTCAACGTGATGCTGGTGGACTTCCGTGGCTTCGACACCCTCGGCGAAATCACCGTGCTGGTGGCGGTGGCCCTGGCCGTGTTCGCCCTGCTGCGACGCTTCCGCCCACCGAAAGAAAGCCTGCAACTGCCAGCCCAACAGCGTCTGTTGGCGCCCGATGTGGTCACCGATCTGGTCAACCCGCGTCACGCCAGCGACACCGCGCTCGGTTTCATGATGGTGCCAGCGGTGCTGGTCCGTCTGCTGCTGCCGATTGCGTTTGTGGTGTCGGTCTACCTGTTCCTGCGCGGGCACAACCAACCGGGTGGCGGTTTCGTCGCCGGTCTGGTGATGTCGGTGGCGTTCATCCTGCAATACATGGTCGCCGGCACCCAATGGGTCGAAGCGCAAATGAGCCTGCGCCCGCTGCGCTGGATGGGCACCGGGCTGCTGTTCGCCACCGTCACCGGGCTTGGGGCGATGGCGGCCGGGTATCCGTTCCTGACTACCCACACCTGGCATTTCGAACTGCCGCTGCTGGGCGACATTCACATCGCCAGTGCGCTGTTCTTCGACATTGGCGTGTACGCCGTGGTGGTCGGTTCGACCCTGTTGATCCTGACCGCCCTCGCCCACCAATCGGTACGCGGTCATAAAACCAACGCGCAAACCAGGCCCGTGGCCAAAGCCGTCGTCATGCAAGGAGCCATTTGATGGAAGAAGTCATCGCAATCGCCATCGGTGTGCTGGCCGCGTCCGGCGTGTGGCTGATACTGCGGCCACGGACGTTCCAGGTGGTCATGGGCCTGTGCCTGCTGTCCTACGGCGTCAACCTGTTCATCTTCAGCATGGGCAGCCTGTTCATCGGCAAGGAGCCGAACATCAAGGACGGCGTGCCTCAGGATTTGCTGCACTACACCGACCCGCTGCCGCAAGCACTGGTGCTGACCGCGATCGTCATCAGCTTCGCCATGACCGCGCTGTTCCTGGTGGTGCTGCTCGCCTCCCGGGGCCTGACCGGTACCGACCATGTGGATGGCCGGGAGCCTAAAGAATGATGGCGATGACCCACCTGATCGTCGCACCGATTCTGCTGCCGCTGCTGACCGCCGCCGTGATGCTGATGCTGGGCGAGAAACACCGCCCGTTAAAGGCCAAAATCAACCTGTTCTCCAGCCTGCTGGGGCTGGGCATTGCCGTGATGTTGCTGCAATGGACGCAAACCACCGGCGTGCCCGGCTCCATCGGCGTGTACCTGCCGGGCAACTGGCAGGCGCCATTCGGCATCGTGCTGGTGGTCGATCGCCTGTCGGCGTTGATGCTGGTGCTGACCGGGATCATCGGCGTCAGCGCGCTGCTATTCGCCATGGCCCGTTGGGACGGGGCCGGTTCAAGCTTCCACGCGCTGTTCCAGATTCAGTTGATGGGCCTGTACGGCGCCTTCCTCACGGCAGACCTGTTCAACCTGTTCGTGTTTTTCGAAGTGCTGCTCGCCGCCTCTTACGGGCTGATGCTGCACGGTTCGGGCCGGGCGCGGGTGTCGTCGGGGCTGCATTACATCTCGATCAACCTGCTGGCCTCGTCGCTGTTTCTGATTGGCGCGGCGCTGATCTACGGCGTCACCGGCACGCTGAACATGGCCGACCTGGCGCTGAAGATCCCGCTGGTGTCGGAGGCCGATCGCGGCTTGCTGCATGCCGGTGCGGCAATTCTGGCGGTGGCGTTCCTGGCCAAGGCCGGGATGTGGCCGCTGAACTTCTGGCTGGTGCCGGCCTATTCCGCGGCCAGCGCGCCAGTGGCGGCGATGTTTGCGATCATGACCAAGGTTGGCGTCTACACCTTGCTGCGCCTGTGGACGCTGCTGTTCTCCGGCCAGGCCGGGGCATCCGCGTACTTCGGTGGCGACTGGCTGATCTACGGCGGCATGGCGACCATCGTCTGCGCCGCCGTGGCGATCCTCGCCGCGCAACGCCTGGAACGCATGGCCAGCCTGAGCATTCTGGTGTCGGCCGGCATCCTGTTATCGGCCATCGGTTTCGCCCAGCCGAACCTGATCGGCGCGGCGTTGTTCTATCTGGTCAGCTCGACCCTGGCCTTGAGTGCACTGTTCTTGCTGGCCGAGTTGATCGAGCGTTCGCGTTCGGCCAACGAAATGCCTTTGTTCGATGACGGCGAGCTGCTGCCACGGCCTCTGGAGTCCTTGCAGCCACCCAAAGGCATCAACCTCGATGACGACCAGAAAGTCGTGGTCGGCCAAGTGATTCCCTGGACCATGGCCTTCCTCGGTCTGAGCTTCATCGCCTGCGCCTTGCTGATCATCGGCATGCCGCCACTGTCCGGGTTTATCGGCAAACTCAGCCTGCTCAGCGCCCTGCTCAATCCGCTGGGCCTGGGTAATGGCGGCGACGAACCGGTTTCGAACGGTGCGTGGGGTTTGCTGACGTTGTTGATCCTGTCCGGCCTGGCCTCGTTGATCGCTTTCTCGCGTTTGGGCATCCAGCGTTTCTGGGCCCCGCAAGAGCGGCCGTCACCCTTGCTGCGCCGCCTGGAATGCGTGCCGATCGTCGTTCTGCTGGGGCTGAGCATTGCGCTGACGTTCAAGGCTGAACCGCTGCTGCGTTACACCCAAGCGGCTGCGCAGGCGTTGAATAATCCTCAGCAATACGTGATGGCGGTGCTTGGCACCCGTGCAATTGCGAGCCCGCAAGCCAGCGCAGCACGGGTGGAGGTGCAACCATGAAGCGTCTGTTTCCTGCACCGTGGTTGTCGTTGGCGCTGTGGCTGTTGTGGCTGGTGTTGAACCTGTCGATGAGCCCCGGCAATGTGCTGTTGGGCGCGGTACTTGGTATCTGTGCGCCGCTGATGATGCGCAAACTGCGGCCGCTGCCGATTCGCATACGTCGCCCCGGGGTGATCCTGCGTTTGTTCTTGCTGGTCGGACGCGATGTGCTGGTGTCCAACCTCGCCGTGGCCTGGGGCGTGCTCAATGCCGGGCGGCGTGCACCTCGCTCGCGGTTCATCAAGGTGCCGCTGGACTTGCGCGATGCCAACGGCCTGGCGGCGCTGTCGATCATCTGCACGGTGATTCCCGGCACGGTCTGGTCGGAGCTGGCACTGGATCGCAGCATTCTGTTGCTGCACGTTTTCGATCTGGATGACGAAAGCCAATTCATCCAGCACTTCAAGGCGACCTACGAGCGCCCCTTGATGGAGATCTTCGAATGAGCGCATTGCTGTCAAACGCGATCCTGCTGAGTCTGTTCCTCTTTTCGGTGGCGATGATTCTGACCCTGATCCGCCTGTTCAAGGGCCCGTCGGCCCAAGACCGGGTTCTGGCCCTGGATTACCTGTACATCGTCGCCATGCTGATGATGCTCGCGCTAGGCATCCGTTATGCCAGCGACACTTACTTCGAGGCGGCGCTGTTGATTGCCCTGTTCGGCTTCGTCGGCTCGTTTGCCCTGGCCAAATTCCTGCTGCGCGGCGAGGTGATCGAATGAGCACTGAACTGTCTTTGTGGGTGGAAATTGCGGTGGCGATTCTGCTGGTGCTCAGCAGCCTGTTTGCGCTGATCGGCGCGGTCGGGTTGCTGCGAATGAAGGATTACTTCCAACGCATGCACCCACCGGCACTGGCTTCGACCTTGGGCGCATGGTGCGTGGCACTGGCGTCGATCATTTATTTTTCGGCGCTCAAGTCAGGGCCGGTGCTGCATGCCTGGCTGATTCCGATTCTGTTGTCGATCACCGTGCCGGTGACCACGCTGCTGCTGGCCCGGGCGGCGCTGTTTCGCAAGCGCATGGCCGGGGATGATGTGCCGGCGGAGGTGAGTAGTCGGCGTACGGAAAGTGGGAGTTAAGTTCAGAAGTTTTTGCTGATTGGGCGGGCCTCATCGCTCTCACCCTCAGTCTAACTCCTGCGCAAGACACAAGCGGGCTTGCTCGCGAAGGCGATAGCCCGGTCAACCTCAAATCCAGGCCACTGCCAACAATCCGGCTCCCAACACCACACACAATGGCGAATAGGCCCAAGTATCCAGCCGGGCAAACTTGGAGTCCTTGACCTGCTTGAAGAACCCCATCAAATTCGAATCGCCGATCGCCCGGGCGAACATCAGCATGGCGATCGCGCTGATCACCCATTGCAACGACCAGTGATGCACCGTGGGCAGGTACAGCCCGACCCGCAGGCACACCAGCATCGCGATCAGCAGCAAACCCACCGCCACCAGCAACGTGGCAAAACCCGACGGCTTGAATGCGGGCTTTGACTCCTCGCCGCCCTCCCCGGGCACTCGTGGCACCGCTGCCTCGCTGCCCCACTTGCCACCTGCGGCCCAATACAGGTGGACCAGGCTGATGAATAAAAAAATTACAGCAATCCATTGCGCGACCAATAGGCTCATATTCAGACATCCGGTGTGAAATGTTGCAGCAGGATGAACTTCATTGGGTGTTTTTGTAAGGGCATTCGTTATCGACGGTAGCTCGGCTGCACGCGCGCTCCTACGGGCTTTATGTACATCCGGGAATTCCCGCGTGTACATAAATCGGTTCATTTCAACTCGGCAGAGACTTTGTCCGCCACTTCCTTGGGCACCCAGGCTTGCCACACCTGCGGGTACGCCTTCATGAACGCCTGCGCCGCCTGGCGTGGCGGGGTGTGTTTTTCGCTCATGTCCGCTAGGGCCTTGTTCAACGCCTCGATCGGCAAATCGACCTTGCTGAAGAACTCGACTATCTGCGGGTACTGTTTCTGAAAAGGCGCGGACACGCCGATGGACAGCTTCGAGGGCAGCGAGCGAGTCGGTTTCGGGTTGGGGTTATCGGCTTCGGTCAGGGTTTTCCAGGCTTCGGCGTCGAACGGCGGCTCTTGCAGCTGAATCAATTTGAAGCGGCCGAGCAACGGCGTCGGAGACCAGTAATAGAACAGGACCGGCTTGCCGCGACGAATCGACGAACTGATCTCCGCATCCAGCGCTGCCCCCGAACCACTGCGAAAGTTCACGTAGCTGTCGTCCAGCCCATACGCCTTGAGCTTCTGCTTGTTGACCACTTCCGAGGTCCAGCCGATCGGGCTGTTGAGGAAGCGCCCCTTGCTCGGGGTTTCCGGGTCTTTGAACACGTCCTTGTAGCGCGGCAGATCACTGACACTGCGCAGGCCCGGCGCCAGCGGCTTGATGCCCTTGGCCGGGTCGCCCTTGATCACATACTCCGGCACCCACCAGCCCTCGGTGGCGCCCTTGACCGTATCGCCCAGGCTCACGACTTTGCCCTCGGCCTCAGCCTTGACCCAGACCGGACTGCGGCCCGCCCACTCTTCGCCAATGACCTGAATGTCATTGTTGGCCAGTGCGGTTTCCAGGGTAATGGTCGTTCCCGGCAAGGTGTCGGTCGGCAAGCCGTAGCCCTTCTCGACGATGATCCGCAAAGTCTCGGTGATCAGGCTGCCGCTTTCCCAGTTCAGGTCGGCGAAGTGGATCGGCGCCTGGGTAGCGAACACCGAAACGGGTGAAGCCAACACGCCGAACGTGGCCAGGGTAGCGGCCAGTAACCGTCGAAATCCCTTCATGCTCTTGCACCTCGCGCTGTTCACAGCAATAGCAGGATGGCCTGACAAAGAAGACCGCAAGCCTCTGAATACTCAGTCAACTGACTGTAGTAGAGGTTTCTGCTTTCGAGGGGCGAGGATTATTTTTCAGAAGGTTCCTGCAAGCGCGCGAGCTCTCTTCTGACCATGCTGGCGTACGCCGCCGGACGCAGCAGGTAGATCTGTGATGCCACCCAACTCAGCCAGGTTCCCTGCAAAACAACCTTCTGGTCAAACAGCCGCTGAGCCTCGGCTCGGGCGCTGGCCTGGTTCTGTTCGTGGAAATCGGCGCGGGTCAGGGTCATTACTCGCTGGCCTTGAAGGTCACCAGTTCGCCCTTGCGCCACTTGGCGGCTTTGGCGGTCACGGCCTTCAGGGTTTTGGTCAGGCCTTCCTGCAACTGTTGGTGGGCCGCGAACACCATCACCACGCTATGACCTTCCTTGAACACAATGCCATGGCCGTCTGCGGTGGTCACGAACGCGTAATCCCCCAGTCCGTACACCGTGAGTTTGATTTCGCGGAACTTGATGTCCAGTTTGCCACCTTCGCGACTGGGCAACACCGAGGCGCTGAAATGATCGCCGACCTTGAGTTTAAGCCCAGGCTTGTCATCCACCACCAGCGCTGATTCGGTGTCGATCTCGGCAATGTAAATGCCTTCAGCGTTCTGTTCGGTGATGTAGACGAAACGTGACTGAAACTGCTTAACCAGCTTTGCGCGCAAATCACCCAGTACGAACAAAGCATGCATATCGAGATTACTTACTGCCAAGGAAACATCCCCACATCTGAAATGATGCCGTACGCAGGAAACGCGCACAGCAGAAAAAAGCGGCAATGCCGAGGTGTAGCCAAATGACCCGGGTCGAATCCTGGAATGAGCAGAGGGCCCATTCATCGCGAGGTTTGAGAAGATTACTGGAACATCCCTCACGTCGTCTTGCCTGGCAGTCGTCAGAGGTTGAAGGAAAACGCCTTTCTGACGGCCAGAGAAAACCGGACTACCAACTTTAGGGAAAAATCTCTTTAAAAGAAGCACTTTTCCGACATATCGCCAGTAAAAAATTGCTTTAGATGGGCATCAATCGCCAACCAGTGACGGCAATTCTAGAGCAGCGACGCTCACCGAGACTACCCAAAACAACGTACACACGTCGGTAAAACCACGAAAAGGACTTCATATGTGCACACTGACTCACTTCGTCCTGCCTCAGGCACGGAACAAAAACGACTCGTCACCTCTGCATTCGAGGGTGCTCCGGCAACAGGATTTCCTTCCTGAAGAGTGTCTGTTCCCGCGTTTTCAGGTGGTACTGGCCGGCAACGCCTTTTTTCACATCAGGGAAATATCCACCGGCCGTGTCAGAGGTTTCCGCGGCAACCATAATGATGCCTGCGCCCTTGCCCGTTCACTCGAGTCATACAGCTGACGCGCCTTGCAGCCCGCATTTCTATAGACGTTTCGTCACGCCGGTGACTTAACTCAGCCGCCGGCAGGCAACTACTGCCATACTGCCCGACCAATGAAACCCGTCCCCAGGGCGGACGGCGTTCAACACAACAGAATATTTCCAAGGGAAGACTGCTACGTGACGGAATTTGATATCGGTGAATTTTTTATCCGGGGCGAAGCCAGAGAGGTCGACGGCGAATTCCAGGCAGTCATTATCATGCGCACCAAACCACCGTTGACCACTTTGACGTATCACCAGGTCGAGAAGGATCGCTGGTTCAAGACCGCGGATGTCGCGGCCATTGCCGCCCAGGATGCCGCGAAAGCCCTGAAGCTTGCCGTCGATGAGGGGGCGTTGAACGCCTGAGATGGGAGTGGATAACGCAGCAGGTCAAGCCTGAGAATGTCTGCGGCGTGCCAGCCTTGTGCAGATAGCACGCCTTAATCTCGACAACCGGTCAGATCAGCTTGCGCTTGACCGCTTCATCCAGCGTGCTTTGGGTCAGGTGTTTGAGCACCGCGTCCCCACGCTCATTGAACGGCAAGCCGACAATCAGCAAAATCTGCATCCAGGTACGCGTGCTTTCCTGTTTGACGATTTTGCCCAGCAGGTTGCCTTCCCGATCCTTGAACACCGTTTCCAGCGTGAAGGTGTTGCTGAACGTTGTCGGGATCACGAAGAACGTGAAGCCTGTCAGCCAGGCGCTCGCGATATTTCCCTGCTCGTTATTGGTCAACGTACTCGTCACGTACAGGTTCGAGTCGACCTTGTCCGTGGTCACGTTCTTGAACTGCCCGGACGCCTTGAAGGTTTCCAGCATATTCTGTTCCACCAGCGCCGCATTGCCGACACCACCCGACAGTTCGCCGTTGAACTGCTGCTGGGTGGTCACGTGCAGATAAGCACTGGGCTTGTCCTGCCGGGCCTGCGCTGGCGGCCACTGGTCCACCGGCGCCAATTCATGTTGGGAATAGGAAATGCAGCCGGTCAGGGTGCTGCTGACCAAGAGCAGCAAAACCAGAAGATATTTACTCATGAGCAGCCAGTTCCTTTGACGGTGTACGCAATTGAGGGGTGGCACTGGCCAGTAGTTGAGCGATCAGGTCGCGCAACTGGGCACCGCCCAGGCGTGGATTGAGGTAGTCGGCGTTCCACATACCGACATTCTTGTCGAGCTGGACCTGCTCGACCGACCTGGCCAGTTGCTTGCCCTGACGGTCTTCGATGATCAGTTCGCCGGCGAGGTCGTATTTGTCGACGTAAATCGGCCCGTCGACCCAGATCCAGATAGTCAGCGTCACCAGCGCGCCGGGGATGTAAGCCGGGTGCATGGTGCGTTTGCCTGCCAGTGAGGTCAGGTTGAACTTGAGCACCACATCGTCTTCGCCCGCCTTGGCCGGGAACACCACGATTCGCTTGAAGTAGTCGCTTTTATCGACATAGGCGCTGACCTGCTCGGTCAGTTGTCGGCTGCCGGCGACACGCACCTTGTCGTCCAGGTCGGGAGCGGAAATCACCACGTCGCTGATCTCGGCATTGCGATCGAGGGTGGACGGCGCAGGGTTCAAGGGTTCGCCAATGGGCCCCAGCGGCGTGAAAGACACACAGCCAGTCAACGACAGGCCAAGTGCGATGACCATCAGATAAACAAGACGCTTCACTGCTTACATCCTTTTCTGCGGGATCGGGGGTGGGTCGACTCGAAAGAAATCACGCAAGGGATGGGCAAATCAGCAGCGCAAGGCGCTAAACCCGAGACGACAACATCCATGTGCGGACTCTTTGAGTGGCGGCTTGATGACGCCAAAAATTCGACGGCATCGTAATCGCTGAAACAACGACAAGCAATAGCTCATTGCCATCATTGGTGGCGAATCCGCAGAAAACTGCTAAAACCCTATCGAACACTTGGCGTGCGGCTCCCTCAGATGCAATGAAGCCGCACCTCGGATCTCGCACCCGAGGCGACTGATTATCTGCAAGGAGATGAAGATGGATTCACCCACACATGACTTGAAAGGCTTGTTCGACCAGCTCGGTCTGGACTCCAGCGAAAAGGCCATCGACGATTTCATTGCAAGTCATTCACCCATGCCCGATGACAAGAAACTCATCGATGCCGAGTTCTGGACCCCGCAACAAGCCGGCTTCCTCAAGGAACAACTGCGTGAAGACGCCGATTGGGCGCACGTGGTCGACGACCTGAACCTGCGCATGCACCAGATCCACTAGCCACGGGTTCAGCGAGGACGTTCCGGTTTGTAACCCAGGCGCAAACCACCCCAATGCCGGCCCTTGAGCATGATCGGCACCGAGAGATCGTGCATCAGTTCACCGGTGTCGCGGGTGTAGGTCTGCAACAGCACGGCCTGCTGATGGCTGCCACAGCGAACCCCGGTGCGGTCGGCAAACTTGCGCTTGGTGCGGTTTTGCAGGGTATCGACCTGCACATCACCGGTCAGCGGCTGGCTGAACACGGTGTTATGGGTCGGCACATAACCCTGCTGTGTGCAGGCGATGGCAAACACCAAGCCTTCATGACGCGGCAACAACGGTTCCTGAATCGCCGGCAATACCTGATCGGTGTAGCGGTCGAAGCGGGTCTGGTATTTGGCCGGGCTGGTGTTGGGGATCACCTGGTAATTGCGATCAAACAGATCATCGAGGCTGATCCGGCCCTGGTCGATATCCGCTTCGAAACGCGCCGCAATCTGGCTCGCCCCTTCGCGGGCCAAGTCGTAAATCCGCTGATGGTAATCATCCAGTCCAACTTCGGCGAGGCGTTCGCTGATGGTTTCAGCCTGCCCCTCCATCTGCACCGCCGCCAAGGCCAGACGCTGGGTTTGCTGGTCGCTGATCGCCAGATCGCTGCGCATCTGCTCGATGGCGTGGAACAGACTGTCGAGCTGTTCTCGGTTGGTGTCCGCGCCTTGGGCGATTTCCCCGACCTGCCTTTCGACGCCGTCGGTCAGACGCGCGATGTTTTCCAGGTGCTGCCCCGTGTGCTCGACCTGCGCGACGCCGGTATTCAGATCGCTGGCCAGTTGACGGATCTGCTCCACCACTTGCGCCGTGCGTTGTTGAATATCGGCGACCATCTCCCCGACTTCGCCGGTTGCCGTCGCCGTGCGCGCGGCCAACCCGCGAACCTCATCGGCCACTACGGCAAAGCCGCGACCGTGCTCCCCGGCCCGCGCCGCTTCGATGGCCGCGTTCAGCGCCAACAGATTGGTCTGGCTGGCGATGGACTGGATCACCAGCGTGACCCGCTGGATATCGTCACTGCGCAGGCTCAGGGCTTCGATCAGCTCACGGCTGCTACTGGCGCGCTGACTGAGTTGATGCATGCGCGCAATGGACTCGACCAGTTCCGTGCGCCCTGCCGCGCTGCTCTGATGGGCTTCGCTGGCCGCGCTCAAGGCTTCCCGGCTAAGTTTCGATGTCGCGTGTTCGGTGGCGATCATCACTTCGGCGTTGCTGACAATCTGCGCCGCGGCGCCGAGTTGCGATTGCAGTTTGTCGGCCAGTTGCTTGACCGAAAAGGCCACGCTGGCAGCCGACAAAGCGTTATGACTGGTGGTATAGGAAAGATCGCGAGTCAACCCGGTGATGGCGCTGGTGCTGTCTGCGGGGGCTGCCGCAGGGAGGGTGCGCGAGCGCAGGCGCGGCAGCCAGATAATCAGCACGGCCAATGGCAGGCCAAGGTAAAGCGACCAGCCCGCCAATGCCATGCCGCATAGCAACAGCGTCAGGGCGATGCTTTGCAAGGTCGGCGTGAGCCACAGGTTTTTCGGCAAAAGTACGGCTGCAGGCACTGCCCCAGCCAGAGACCCGTCTCGCGTCATCGATTGTCACCCCAGGCATCTTCTAATTGTTGTATCCGCATTAAACGCCACTACAAGGCCATTATCTATGGTCCGTTAGTAGTAGGGGGTGCAGCAGATCAATAGAAGTGCGTCGGCTTTTTCGCAGACGTCGAAAAGCATCGCGGGCAAGCCCGCTCCCACAAGGTCCGTGTTGAACTTGTGGGAGCGGGCTTGCCCGCGATGGGGGCGCTACTGAATCAGGCCTGACGCTGGTGCTTGTCGATCTGCTCGTGACGCTCTTGAGCTTCGATGCAGTACTTGGTGGTCGGGCTGATCAGCAGGCGTTTCAAGCCGATGGCCTCGCCGCTGTCATCGCACCAGCCGAAGCTGTCTTCCTTGATGCGTTCCAGGGCCTGTTCCAACTGAGGCAGCATGCGCTGGTCGCGATCGATCGCGTTCACCAGCCAGGTGCGCTCTTCTTCGACGGAAGCCGCGTCAGCCGGATCGGCCGGGGTGTCCAGGCTCTCGATGGCGATGCGATTCTGTTCGATGCGCTCATGGGTTTCGACTTTCATGTTCTGCAACAGCTCAGAGAAAAAAGCATGTTGCTCGGCATTCATGTAGTCATCCGCCGGCATGGCCAGCAACTTGTCCTTTGTCATTGATATCTCTATAAAAAAACGTGCATTAAGGCGAATTAGGGAGCGTTCCGTTGAGCCTGTGGCTGTCATTGGAACGGCGCCGTTTATTCCAAGCGCCACCCGGCACTCAATTTACGAGGGGCGGCAGTCTAAGGCCGACTCGAGGCCTCAGCAACTGAAAAGACAGCAAATCTGTCCGACAAGGTCCTGAAAGTGCTCTATGGCAGGCTTTGAGGTGCTTATCGGAGTGCGTTTATATCAAGAAATTCAGTCGAGCAGCTGTATATAGAAGACAAACGGCTACGCCACGCGGGTCAGGCGTGGCGCATTTTCGTCTTTCGTCCGGCTTCAGCGCTTGAGTTTGCGCTTGTTGCGGTACTGGTCGATGACCACCGCCACCACAATGATCAGCCCCTTGATGATGTCTTGAATATAAGCGTCAACACCGACAAAGGTAAAGCCGCTGGCCATGACCCCGAGGATCAACGCGCCGATCACGGTGCCAGTGATGCGCCCTACGCCACCGGCCAGGCTGGTGCCACCGATGACCGCCGCGGCAATCGCGTCCAGTTCATAAGACATGCCCATCCCGGCCTGCCCGGTCGCGGCCCGCGCCGACGCCACCACCCCGGCCAGGCCTGCAAGCAACCCGGCGATGCTGTAGACGATCACCAGATGCCGCTTGACGTTGATCCCGGAGGTGCGTGCCGCCTGCATGTTGCCGCCGATGGCGTAGGTGTACTTGCCGTACTTGGTGTAGCGCAGGGCGATGTGAAAGATCACCGCCACCACCAGAAAAATGATCACCGGCATCGCGCCGTGTCCGATGGCCGTGTAGGAATCCGAGAGCATGCTCACCGGCTGACCTTCGGTGTAGTAGCGCGCCAGGCCACGAGCCGAGACCATCATGCCGAGGGTGGCAATGAACGGCGGAATCCCGGTGATTGCAATGATGCTGCCGTTGATCGCCCCCGCCAGCAATCCCACCCCAAGCCCTGCGATCACCGGAATCCACACCGGCAAGTCCGTCAGGGACGGAAACACCGCCCGGGCAAAGTCCGAGGTCTGGGCCAGGCTGGCGGCAATCATCGCCGACAGCGCCAGCACCGAACCGGAGGACAGGTCGATGCCGGTGGTGATGATGACCTGGGTCACCCCGATCGCCAACAGGCCGATGATCGACACTTGCAGGATCATCAGCACCAGACGCTGGGAGTTCATCAGGAAGCTCTGGTCCCGCACGATCCAGCCGAACATTTCGAAGACCAGGCCGATGCCGATCAGTACCAGGAAGATACTCAACTCGGTCGGAAAGCGCCGGCGACTCTTGACCGGTGCCACTGCTGGCTTGTTTTCCAGTATCGCGTTCATAACCACTCATCCTTCAAATGAAATCCGTGTGGCAAGGGAGCTTGCTTGTGGCGAGGGAGCTTGCTCCCGTTGGACTGCGCAGCAGTCCCATTCTTTTAGGGCCGCTTCGCAACCCAGCGGGAGCAAGCTCCCTCGCCACACAATCCCCTTTCACCCTTGGACTGTGTTCATCTTCTCATTAGTGAACCGCGGACATACCCGAGGCCAGTTGCATCACCCGTTCCTGGGTCGCTTCGCTGCGGTCGAGGGTGCCCATCAGGTCGCCCTCGTGCATGACCATGACCCGGTCGCTCATGCCCAGCACTTCCGGCAGTTCCGAGGAAATCATGATCACCGCCATGCCTTCGCTGGCGAGGTAGGAGATAAGCCGGTAGATCTCGGCCTTGGCGCCGACATCGATGCCCCGGGTCGGCTCGTCGAGAATCAGGATGCGCGGATTGGTCATCAGCCAGCGCGCCAGCAAGGCCTTCTGCTGATTACCGCCGGACAGCGTGTCGATGCATTGCTCCAGCGACGGGGTTTTCACCCGCAGCTTCTTGCACATGTCTTCACACAAGGCGCGCAAGGCTTTCTGCTGGATGAAGCCGTTGCCGACGTAATGGGGCAACACCGCCATTTCCATGTTCTCGAGCACCGACAGGCACGGGAACAGGCCGCTGAGCTTGCGATCTTCGGTCAACAGCGCGAAGCCCTTCTCGATCGCCATGTGCGGATCGCTGATGCGCACCACCTCACCGTCGAGCCGGATTTCGCCACCGTCGCTTGGGGTGATGCCGAAAATCGCCTCGGCGACATTGGTCCGCCCCGAGCCCATCAACCCGGCGATGCCAAGGATCTCCCCGGCATGCAGGTCGAAGGAGACGTCTTTGAAAATGCCGTCCAGCTTGAGGTCGCGCACCGACAGCAGCAGATCGCCGATCGGCTTCTCCCGCACCGGGAACAACTGGCTCAATTCGCGGCCGACCATCATCGAAATCAGGCTGTCGCCGTCCATGCTGTCGGCCCGTTGCAGGCCGATGTAGGCGCCGTCACGGAACACCGCCACTTCATCGGCAATGCTGAACACTTCGTTCATTTTGTGAGTGATGTAGATGATGCCTTTGCCCTGGCTCTTGAGGTCGGCAATGATCGAGAACAGATGGGCGACTTCCTTGTCGGTGATGGCCGAGGTCGGTTCGTCCATGATCAGGATGTCGGAGTCGTAGGACACCGCCTTGGCGATCTCGACCATCTGCCGCTCGGCGATGCTCAAGTTGCCCACCTGCTCTTCCGGGTCGAGGTTGATCCGCAGACGCGCCAGCAGCTTG
Organism: Pseudomonas sp. B21-015; assembly: GCF_024749285.1. Taxonomy (NCBI): domain Bacteria; kingdom Pseudomonadati; phylum Pseudomonadota; class Gammaproteobacteria; order Pseudomonadales; family Pseudomonadaceae; genus Pseudomonas; species Pseudomonas sp. B21-015. The sequence goes on along the minus strand of NZ_CP087196.1, from coordinate 2,548,117 downwards.
GCGGTGCAACGGTGCATTTCGCGGTGATCGATCATGTGCAGGCCGTTGAGTTGTTCGCGGCCGATCCAGATGTTCTCGGCGATGCTCATGTGCGGCATCAGGTTGAGTTCCTGGTGGATCATCGCGATCCCGGCCTGAAGCGCCGCCAGTGGTGTTTCGAAGACCACCGGTTTGCCCCGCAGACGCAACTCGCCGGCGTCCGGCTGGTAGATGCCGGCAATGATTTTCATCAGGGTGGATTTGCCGGCGCCGTTCTCACCCATCAGGGCCAGCACGGAACCGGGGCGGACCCGAAGCTGCACATCGGACAAGGCCACCACACCGGGAAACCCCTTGCTGACGTTGATGATCTCCAGCAGGTACGGTTCATCGACCGGTGTCGCGGTTGGCTGGATACCCACCAACGGGGTGCTCGAAGCAGTCGCTGAAGCGAACATGATCAGGTACTCCATCAGCAAGGTCGCGATCGCCACCTTGCGTGTTTATTGTTGTTATCGAACGGACGGATTATTTGAACTGGTCAACGTTTTGCAGGGTGATCAAGCGATACGGCACCCACACGGCTTGCTCGACCGGTTCGTTTTTGGCCATTTTCACCGCCGTGTCGACCGAACCATCGGCCTGACCCTTGGCGTCCTGGAACACCGAAACCACCAGAGAGCCCTTCTTCACCGCGTTCAAACCGTCGGGCGTACCGTCGACACCGGCGATCAGCACGCTACCTTTGGCGACACCCGCCTGTTGCAAGGCCATGGCCGCGCCAATCGCCATCTCGTCGTTGTTGGAGACGACCGCGTCGAACTTGCGGCCCTGGGTCAGCCAGTCGTTGACCAGGGTCATGCCCTTGTCTCGCGACCAGATGCCGCTCTGCTCTTGCTCGATCTTGATGTTCGGGTACTTGGCCAGCACCTCCTTTACGCCCTTGGTGCGGTTAGTGGTGGAGTTGTTGGCCAAATCACCCAGCAGAATCACGATGTCGCCCTTGCCGCCCATCTTGTCGGCCAGGTACTGCATCTGCATCTGGCCGGCCTCCAGATCGTTGGAGGCGACAGTGACCACGCCTTTGGGCAGGTTCAGGTCATCGGGACGACGATTGACGTACACCAGCGGAATGCCGGCCTTGACCGCTGCTTCAGTGATTTTTTTGGTGGCGGCGGTATCCACCGGGTTGACCACAATGGCGTCGACCTTCTGGCTGATGAAGCTTTCTACCTGGCTCAACTGCCTGACCACGTCGCTGCGGGCGTCTTCGAACTGCAGCTTGACGCCATCGGGATAGGACTTGGCTTTTGTGTCCATGGACTCGCGCAGGTAGGTCAGCCAGGTGTCATCGAACTGCGCCATGCTGACGCCGATCTTCATGTCAGCGAGGGCGGCGCCGCTGGCGAGCATCAGGGACAAGGCCAGTGAGGCGAAACGGATCTTGGTCTTCATGAAAGGTCTTTCTCCACATTCTTGTTGGTTTTATGGATAAGGCGTGACGATTTCAGTAAGTGGGCAAGCGGACAATCGGTGCACCCGGAATACAGCAGACCAGGGCGCCCTTGCGTTCGACGCAAAGCAAGCGAGAGATGGAATGAAACGAGACGCGAGGCAGGTCGCGAGAGAGGTGCAGCGCGGAACGTAAAGCATGCAGAGCAGAGTTGAAGGTTTTCATCGACGCTACCTGGCTTTTGTTTCTTGTTTTTGGTGCGTCCTTCACTCGTTCAAGGCCTGCTTGAGCGTGATCGGACGTTGATAGTCGGCAACCTGGAAACGACTTTATTGGAAAATAATTTCTATATCAACTCATTTTAGAATTTTATTCTGATTTTATTCCATGGCTCTCGAACGGGCTCAACGCCACCACTTGATGCCCCTCGAAACTGAGCCGCGCAGCGTCTAGCACGCGGGTGGTCGCCAGTGCATCACGGGCCTCGACCGGCAGTGGGCCACCGCTCTGTAACGCGGTTTGTAGCTGCAAATAGAACTGGTTCCAGCAGCCTCGCTCGGACGGCACCCGCTCGCGCACCTCGCCTTGTTCGAACCAGCCCCAGCGACGATGCTCTTCGACGCCCCAGCGCTCGCCCTCGGATTTGGGCGTGAGCCCGGCCAGGGTCGACGCCTCTTGCCCGTCCAGACCGTCGACGCTGTAGCAGCCCTGGGTGCCGGTCACGCGAAAACGCGGGCCAGGAGTGCTTTGCAGACAACTGCCACCCAGGTGCGAGATCACCCCATTGGCATGGGTCAGGGACATAAAGAAGCCGTTGTCGAAGGGCTGATCTTTTTCGAGGTAATCCAGTTCGGCATAAACCCGGGCGACGGGACCGAACAACAGCAGCGCCTGATCCACCAGATGGCTGCCCAGATCGCGCAGAAAACCACCGCCGCTGCCGTTGTTCACCGACTGTGGCGAGTAGCGCTCGATCCGCGATTCGAAACGGGTGACCTGCCCCAGCGCACCGGACTCGATGAGTTTGCGCACGGTGAGAAAGTCCGAGTCCCAGCGCCGGTTCTGGTAGACGCTCAGTTGCACCCCCTGACGCTCGGCCATGGTGATCAGGGTTTGCGCCTGTTGCGTGTCGGCGGCGAACGGTTTGTCGCTGACCACCGCCACCCCGTGTTCGATGGCGTCGAGCACCAGCGCCGGGCGTCCTTTGAGCGGCGTGGACACCACCAGCACATCGACCCCCGCTTCGACCAGTTGGCCGATGCTGTCGAAGGCCGGCACGCCGGGGTGTTCCGTGGCCAGCCATTGCCGGCGCTCGGCGGATCGGGTGACCACGCCCACGAAGGTCGCCGCCGGCAAACTGCTGATCAGCGGCGCATGGAAAAACCGGCCGCCATGGCCGTAACCGACAAGTCCGATACGCATGAAAGTATTCTCCTTATAGAACGCGGCCCCTGTGGGAGCGGGCTTGCCCGCGATAGCGGTCTGACAATCACAGAGATGTTGAATGTGCCGCCGTCATCGCGGGCAAGCCCGCTCCCACAGGTTTTGTGTATGTCGTGGTTAACGGCAGAGTTCTCGGGTCACGCGTTCAAGCATCATCCGGTTGGACTCATCCGGCCGGTCTTCCCAGGCGAACACCGAGACGGTGGTGATGCCATCGAACTTGATCTCGCGCAAGGTGCCGAAAAACGCTTCCCAATCGACCTCGCCCTGGCCGATGTCCAGATGCTGGTGCACGGTGGCGGTGACGCCCGGCGGGTTGACGATGTAGCGCAAGCCCGAGGACGCCTTGTGGTTGTAGGTGTCGGCAATGATCAGGTGGCTCAGTTTCGACCCGGCGTACTTGAGCATCGAGGCGATGTCACCCTGGCCATCGTCGTAGAAAAACGTGTGTGGCGCGGCGTAGAGGTAGTTGATCCAGTCACGGTCCAGACCGCGAATGATGTCCACCGACTCGTTGTTGCGCTCGCAGAAATCATAAGGATGGGCCTGGATATCGAGCTTGATGCCTTCGCGTTCGAACTCGGGGATCAGTTCGTCCATGGAACGCATGAACTGGTTCTCGCACACCAGCGGGTTGTCCGACTGGCCGGTGAACTCGGTGTTGACCAGCTCGCAGTCCATCTCCACGGCGATCTGGATCGCCCGCTTCCAGTTGCGCACCGCGGCCACGCGCAAGCCTTCGTCGGCGGCGGCCCAGTGGTACATCGGTAATAAAGAAGAGAGTTTGACCCCGGTGTCGCTCAGGGCTTTGCGAAATGCCTTGATTCGCGCCTTGTCGACCCGCGGGGCTTTATAGAACGGCAGGAAATCTTCCCGGGGCGACAGCTCGATGTGTTCGTAACCGAGCTCGGCGACCTTGTCGACCATCTTGCCCAGGGACAGATTGCGGTACATGTAGGGGTCTAGTGCGATGCGCATGTTGTTGTTCTCCATCACTTGACGTTGATCGTTCCCACGCTCTGCGTGGGAACGCCGCCATGGACGCTCCGCGTCCGCTTTGTGACGCGGAGCGTCACGGGATGCATTCCCACGCGGAGCGTGGGAACGATCGGCGCTCTGCGTGGGAACGATCGGTTAGTCGTAGAAGCGGGGGCGGTCTGGCAGGCCGACATTTACGATTTGGCCGCTGTTCTGCGCTTCGATGCAGGCATCCGCAGCGACTGCGGCGGCGAAACCGTCCCACGCCGACGGTCCGCCCACCTGCCCCGCCCGCACGCCATCGATGAACGCCTGCAACTCGACGTCATACGCGGCGATGAACCGGTCCTTCCAGTCCATCAGAATCGCATTGGACAGCTTCGCCCCGCTGCGCAATTGAACCTGCGACGGTTCCGGCAGTTTGGCGATGCCTGTCTCCCCCACCACTTCGCACTGGATGTCGTAGCCGTACTGGCAGTTGACGAACACTTCCACATCGATGCGCGTGCCCTTGGCGGTTTCCAGCAGCACGATCTGCGGGTCTTTCAAATGGGCGTGAGCCTTGCTGGTCTTGCGCGGGAACACCACTTGCACCGACACGTAATCGTCGTCGAGCAACCAGCGCAATACGTCCAGCTCATGGATCAGTGTGTCGGTGATCGCCATGTCGGTCTTGTATTTCTCACCCACGGTCGGGTTACGGTGAGCGCAATGCAGCATCAGCGGTTCGCCGATCTGGCCACTGTCGATCACGGCTTTCAACGCCCGATACCCTTCATCGTACGGGCGCATGAAACCGACCTGCACCAGCCGTTTGCCGTGGGCCACTTCGGCCTCGACGATCTTGCGGCAGCCTTCGGCGGTGACCGCCAGCGGCTTCTCGCAGAACACTGGTTTGCCGGCGGCAATCGCCGCCAGCACGAACTCTTCGTGGCTCGGCCCCCAGGAGGTCACGAGAATTGCTTCGACTTCCGGTGCCTTGATCAGCGCATGACCGTCGGGATAGACCTCGGCAGTCAGTTTCAGATCGGAAACGACCTTGGCCGCTTGCTGCAAATTGATGTCGGTAACCGCGACGACCTGGCTGTTGAGCAAGGTCTGGCTGCAACGACGGATATGGTCCTGGCCGATGGCCCCGGTGCCGATAACTCCAAGCTTCAAAGACATTTAAAGACTCCCAGATTTGTTGTTCGTATGGGGCAATCAGTATTGACGGGCCTTGGCCAGTCGTTCGTTGAGGGTCTTGGCCACCGCGTCGGTGCGGGCGCTGGTCGAGACCTGCGCCACGCCGACCCGCCACCACGACAGGTATTTGTGAATCATGGTTTTGGGCAGGACCTTGATGTCGATCAGCGTCGACACCGTCTGCAACCGCGCATCCGCCAACGCGGCTTGCAACTCTTCAACAGTGTTCACTTTGTAAGTCTTGCAGCCGTAAGCCGCCGCGCTCATGGCGAAATCCACCGGCACGAAACCGCCATCGAGCTTGCCGGTTTCCGGATTACGGAAACGGAACTCGGTGCCGAAGCTGTCCATGCCGTGTTCCATTTGCAGGTTGTTGATGCAGCCGAAGGTCATGTTGTCCAGCAGCACCACGTTGATCTTGCGTCGCTCCTGGATCGAGGTCGCCAGCTCCGAGTGCAGCATCATGTAGGAGCCATCGCCCACCAGCGCATAGACCTCGCGCTCAGGCTCGGCGAGCTTCACGCCCAATGCGGCGTTCACCTCGTAACCCATGCACGAATAACCGTACTCGACGTGGTAAGTGTTCACGCCCTTGCTGCGCCAGCTGCGCTGCAAGTCGCCGGGCAAACTGCCGGCGGCGGCGACGATCACGGCGTCATCGGCCAGGGTTTCATTGAGCACGCCGAGTACCCGGCTTTGGGTCAGGCAGGAACCGGTCAACTCGATGAATTCGCGCAGCACCGCCGGGTCCAGGTGGTCGTTGATTTCCGGGACGAAATCTTTCGCCGAGTATTCGACCTGATAAATTCGATCGACTTCCTCATCCAGCTGCGCCTTGGCCTGGCGGGGTTGATCGCCCCAACTCGAGCGGTAATCGCCCAGCGCTTCGGCCAGCGCCTGCAAACCGGTTTTGGCGTCCGCCAGCAGTTGCACGCCATCGAGTTTCAGGGCGTCGCAGGGGCTGATATTGAGGTTGAGAAACTGCACATCCGGGTGTTTGAACAAGGATTTCGACGCGGTGGTGAAATCGCTGTAGCGAGTGCCCACACCGATGATCAGATCAGCGTCCCTGGCCAGCAGGTTCGCCGCCAGGCAACCGGTTTCGCCGATACCGCCGACGTTCAGCGGATGGCTGGACACCACCGCGCTTTTGCCGGCCTGGGTTTCGGCGAAGGGAATATCGAAGCGCTCGGCGAACGCCTGCAACGCTGCATTGGCGCCGGAGTATTTGACCCCGCCGCCGCAGATGATCAGTGGCTTGCGTTTGCCTTTGAACAGCGCCAACGCATCACCGAGCATCGCTTCGGTGGCCGGACGGCGCTCGATGCGGTGCACGCGTTTTTGCAGGAAGTAATCGGGGTAGTCGTAAGCCTCGGCCTGCACGTCTTGCGGCAAGGCCAGGGTCACGGCGCCGGTTTCGGCGGGGTCGGTAAGCACGCGCATGGCGTGGATCGCCGCCGTCATCAATTGCTCGGGACGGTTGATGCGGTCCCAGTATTTGCTCACGGCCTTGAACGCATCGTTGGTGCTGATGCTCAGGTCGTGGAACTGCTCGATCTGTTGCAGCACCGGATCCGGTTGGCGGCAGGCATAAACGTCGCCGGGCAACAGCACCAAGGGAATACGGTTGGCGGTGGCCGTCGCGGCAGCGGTCAGCATGTTCGCTGCCCCCGGGCCCACCGATGAAGAACAGGCGTAGATCTTGCGCCGCAGGTGTTGCTTGGCGAAACCGATGGCGGCGTGGGCCATGCCTTGTTCGTTGCGCCCCTGATGGACGATCAGGTCGCCGCTGTCCTGCTCCAGGGCTTGCCCCAGACCCAGCACATTGCCGTGGCCGAAAATGGTAAAGATCCCGGCGACGAATTTGCTCTGAACCCCATCGACCTCGATGTACTGGTTATCGAGGAATTTCACCAGGGCCTGGGCCATGGTCAGTCTTGTTGTGGTCATGCTTGCACCTTTTCCGTATGCAAATCCGATCCCCTGTAGGAGGAGATGTCAGGCCAGGGATTTCTGCAGGTGATCCATGCTCGCGCCGATCGCTAGCTGGATATCCGCCAGGCCATGGACGCTGTCGGCAAACGGTTCGAACGACAGGTAGCCGCTGTAGCCGGTAGCGAGCAAGGTTTCGATCTGTGCCGCGTTGCCAAGGATGTCGCCCTCGCCCACCAGCACCCGATGGCCGTCGCGGATGGTCGCCAGCGGCGCCTCGGCATCTTCGACACCGGAGATGTGCACCAGGCCGGTCAGCTCGGGGAAGAATTCATGTTCGCTGGCCAGGTGATGGTGAAAGGTGTCATGCACCAGACGGAACACGTCCAGCCCGCCGATGGCCTTGATCGCATCGACCGCCGTGCGTTTGCGCCGCAGCGAACATTCTTCGAAACCCAGCGGTTCGATGAAGCCGAGGATGCCGTGATCGCGCAGGATCGGCGCCAGTTCGCTCAGCGCCGTGCGCAACCCAGAAGCACGCTGTGCCTCGGTTCGTGGATCGGCGCGGTCGTTCAACGGGCACATCACCAAACCCTGCGCGCCGCAATCACGGGCATAACCGGCGAGCTTGAGCGCGTGTGCACGGCGCTCGTCATTCCAGACATCGAACGGATACAGCGCGTTGATCGACAGCACGGTGATGCCTTTGGCCGCGCACAGCTCACGGACGTGCTCGGGTGCGGTGCCATCCTCGATCTCGACACCCTTGAGGTCGTTGCGGATCTCGATGGCGTCGGCCTTGAGGGTCACCGCCAATTCGATGAACGCCGGCAGGGACAAACGTGGGGCGACCATACGGTTCAGGGCGAATCGCAGGGGTTTGTTCATTATTGTTGTTCTCCGCACAAGTGAATTATTTGGCCGTCGGCATGCTGAATTCAGGGCCCTTGGCAATGCTGTCGGGCCAGCGCTGCATCACGCTTTTGTAGCGGCTGTAAAAGCGAATGCCTTCTTCGCCATACGCGTGGTGATCACCGAACAGCGAGCGCTTCCAGCCGCCGAACGAGTGCCAGGCCATGGGCACCGGAATCGGTACGTTGATGCCGACCATGCCGACCTTGATGCTGCGGGCAAACGAGCGGGCGATGCCGCCGTCGCTGGTGAAACACGACACACCGTTGCCGAACTCATGGGCGTTGATCAACGCCACGGCGCTGGCGAAGTCCGGCACGCGCACGATGCCCAGCACCGGCCCGAAGATCTCTTGCTGGTAGATGCTCATCTCGGTCGTGACGTTATCGAACAGCGTCGCGCCGACGAAGAAGCCGTTCTCGGCGCCCGGCACCTTGAAGTTGCGCCCGTCGACAATCAGCTGCGCGCCCTGGGCCACGCCTTCGCCGATAAAACCTTCGACCTTGGCCTTGTGCTCGGCGGTCACCAGCGGCCCCATGTCGCTGTCGCCCTGCATGCCGTTGCCGACTTTCAGTTGATCGATGCGCGGCAGCAGTTTGGCAATCAACTGGTCGCCGACATCGCCCACCGCCACGGCAATCGAAATCGCCATGCAGCGCTCACCGGCCGAACCGTACGCCGCGCCGATCAACGCATCTGCCGCTTGATCCAGATCGGCGTCGGGCATGACGATCATGTGGTTCTTCGCCCCGCCCAGGGCCTGCACACGTTTGCCGCGCGAGGTTGCTTGCTGGTGGATGTACTCGGCAATCGGCGTCGAACCGACAAAGGAAATCGCCTCGATGTCCGGATGTTGCAGCAAGGCATCGACCGCCGCCTTGTCGCCCTGAACCACGTTGAACACACCGTCCGGCAACCCGGCTTCGGTCAATAATTTCGCCATCAGCAAACTGGCCGATGGATCTCGCTCGGAGGGTTTTAGGATGAAGCAGTTACCGGTGACCAGCGCCAGCGGGATCATCCACAGCGGCACCATCACCGGGAAGTTGAATGGGGTAACGCCGGCACAAACACCCAACGGCTGACGCAGGTTCCAGTTGTCGATGCCACCGCCGATGTTGTCGCTGAAATCGGTTTTCAGCAGGTTCGGCGCGCCACAGGCGTACTCGACGATTTCGATGCCACGGGTCACTTCGCCCTTGGCGTCCGAAAGAACCTTGCCGTGTTCGCGGCTGATGATTTCGGCCAGTTCGTTGTGATGGCGGTCGAGCAATTCCTTGAACTTGAACATCACCCGGGAACGGCGCAGGGACGATTGCTCGGACCACGCCGGAAATGCCTTCAGGGCCGAGGCGACGGCGTCATCCACGGTCTTCTGGCTGGCCAGCCCGACCCGCGCCTGAACGCTGCCGGTGGCCGGGTTGAAGACATTGCTGAACCGCTCGCTGCCGCTGTCCTGTACCTGACCGTCGATGTAATGGCCTATTACCTGGGCGTCGCTCATTGCGCTTGTTCTCCGTTCGAATGTTCAAATTCAGGCGTTGTAATTCAGAGATCGAGCAGCCAGCTGTGCTGCGGATCGTTATGGAACTGCCAGACGCGTTTCGGGCCGGCCATCACGTTCAGGTAATACGACTCATAGCCGTAGGGCACGCTGACCGGGTGATAGCCCTTGGGTACGACGACTAGGTCGCTGTTTTCCACGGCCATGGCCTGATCGACGCTGCGATCGTCGGTGTAGACCCGCTGGAACACGAAGCCCTGGGGCGGGTTGATCTGGTGGTAATAGGTTTCTTCGAGAAAGCTCTGGTGCGGCAGATCGTCGGTGTCGTGCTTGTGCGGCGGATAGCTCGACGAGTGCCCGGACGGCGTGCGCACTTCCACCACCAGCAGCGAATGGGCCGGCTCGGTGTCCGGCAGGATGTCGCAGACGTAACGGGTGTTGGCGCCCTTGCCGCGCACGCTGCGCTTCATGCTGTCGGGTTTGATCAGCCGTGGGCCGAGGTTTTCGGTGGTCGAACCGGGGGCGGCGCAGACGGCGATTTGCACGTCGCTGAGCGCGACCACTTGCGCCTGGCTGCCGGGCGGCAAGTACACCGCGAACGGGGATTTGTCTTCGAACACCGACTGGCGATCACCGATGTTGTCCCAATCGAACGCTCCCTGCCCCGGCGCTTCGCCTTTGACGCTGACCCGACCACTGAGCAACACCAGGCACAGTTCCTTGTCGCCGGCGCTGACCAGCAGGGTTTCACCGAGGCTCAGGCGGTAAGCGGCGAAGCCGACGTATTCCAGCTCACCCGGCCCCAGCTCGACCATGGTCCGGCCGCGCGCATTGCTTTTGACCAACAGGCTCATTGCGCGGTCCTCTCGTTGAGCAGCGCACGTAAGGTGTCGCAGCCTTTTTTGGCGTAAACGTAACTCGGCGCCACCGCCGGATCCTGCTCGGCCTCGACCACCAGCCAGCCGTGGTAATCGGCAGTCAGCAGCACATCAAGCAAGGCGCCGAAGTCGATGTCGCCATCGCCGGGCACGGTGAACGTGCCGTTGATGATGCAGTCCGGGAAGCTCCACAGGTTATTGCGCGCCAGTTGCACCACCGGTTTGCGCACGTCCTTGAAATGCACGTGGCAAACCCGTTCGATGTGCTTGCGCAACACCTGCAACGGCTCGCCGCCGCCCATGTAGCAGTGGCCCGAATCGAACAGCAGGCCGACTTCGCTGCCGGTCAATGCCATCAGTTTGTCGATGTCCGCCGGGGATTCGACATAGGCACCCATGTGGTGGTGGTACGCCAGACGCACGCCTTGAGACAGAGTGAAACGCGCCAGTTCGGTGAGTTTGTCAGCGTATTCCTGCCAGGCTTGCTCGGTGTGGAAACGCGGGCGTTCGACCAAGGGAATGCGCTGGCCTTGAATGGAGTCGGCGACTTCGCCATAGACCAGCACCTTGGCGCCGTTCTTCGCCAGCAGCTCGACATGGCTGCCGATGGCGTCGATTTCCTCGGCCACGGAGCGGCGGGCCAGACGGCTGGAATACCAACCGGAGACCAGCGCCAGATCGTAGGGCCGCAGCACGTCGCCGACGCCTTTGGCATCTTTGGGGAATTTGCCGTTGAGTTCGAAGCCTTCGTAGCCGATTTCCTTGCCTTCGCTCAGGGCGGTGCTCAACGGCGTCTCGCCACCGAGGGACGGCAAGTCGTCGTTGCTCCAGGAGATCGGGTTGATGCCAATTCGGATAGCGGGCATGGCTGCACCTTTTATTGTTTTACATAACCAGTAAGAGCGACACAAAACCCTGTGGGAGTGGCGGTGCGACGATTCGACTTGCCCGCGATAGCGATCTAGCTGTCACATTTATGTTGAATGTGCCGCCGTCATCGCGGGCAAGCCCGCTCCCACAGGTATTGCGGTGTTCCATCAGGCCCGGGCCGTGCTCCAGGCGTCGATCAGTTCGACGAACGTGCCCTGCACCTGGCGGATCAGCGTTTCGTCGTCGATTTCACCGGCCATCCACGCGCGGCTCGGTTCCTGGAAAATCGTCCGGCCTACGGCAAAACCTCGGCAAGTCTGGCTCTGGCTGGCCTGCTGAAACCCTTCGGCCAACGCCGCCGCCGGCGCATTCAAACCCAACAGCACGACACCACGGCAATACGGATCACGTTCCTGAATCAGTTCGTCGAGTTGTTTCCATTCCTCAGCACTTTGCGCTTCGATCTTCCACCACGCCGGGTAGATGCCCAGGTTGTAGAGGCGTTTGAGGGCGCGATACAGCACGTCCGGATGGGTTGACGGGTGATCCTTGGGCGGAATGATCTCCAGCAGCAGTTCATGACCGCTGACCTGGGAGGCCTGATACAAGCCCTTGATCTGCGCTTCCTGCTCCAAGCGCAGCAACGGCTCATCGTCGGGATGGAATTGCACCAGGCATTTGATGATCTGTTCTTGCGGCCAGGCGATCAGGTTGCTGCCGATCGAGCGCCCGTGTTCGAACGCCAATGGCCGCGAGCCTTGTACCTCCACCGGTCGTGCCACCCACCAGCCGCGACCGGTGGCGGCGTTCAGCGAGTCCTGGCCGAAACGTTGATCGGCCAGCAAGCCGACATCGGCGTCGACACCCTGCTCACGTAAATCCGCTTCGACCCGCTCCACCGCTTTGATAAAGAGTTGTTTGAGTTCGCCGATAGCGCTCAGGTCGCGCCCGCCCTTGTGGGCCAGCTCCACCAGTTGCCCGCGATGATCGAAGGCAAAGATGAACAGTTGCTTCCACTGTTTGCGCGGCACACTGACCTGATGCAGACGCTGCAACACCGCGTCCTGATCCGGCCGGGTGATCGGCACCGGGCTGTTGAACAGGTAATCGAGTTCGGCGCGGGTCGGCATCGCCGGGGCGCAGGCATGGCGTGACACCACCAGACCGCCGCAGGCATTGGCCAACTGGCAGCAGCGTTCGTCGCTGGCGTCCTCCAGCCAACCGCTGAGGAAACCCGACATGAAGGCATCGCCGGCCCCCAGCACATTCAACACTTCGACGCGCACGCCGGGATAGATCGCGCCGTCTTCGAGACGCGCCGGGATCACCCCGTGGATCACCGTGCAACCTTGCGGGCCGAGCTTGACCACCAACGTTGCCGCGCTCAGGCGCCGGACATTACGCAGCGCGGTGAGCAAATCCTCGGAGCCGCCGGCGATCAGGAATTCTTCTTCAGTGCCGACGATCAGGTCGAAACGCGGGAGGATTTTCTGCACGTGCTGGCTGACGTTCTGGTCGGCGACGAAGCGGGTTTCACCGTCCGCCTTGCCGGCCAGCCCCCAGAGTACCGGTCGATAATCGATGTCCAGCACCCGTTTGACGTTGTGCTTCTCGGCGTAGTCCAGCGCCTGAATGCTCGCCTTGTAGACGCCGTCGGTGGAGAAATGGGTGCCGGTGATCAGCAAGGCTTTGCTGGAAGCGATAAAGGCTTCGCTGATGTCTTCAGCCCGCAGCGCCATGTCGGCGCAGTTTTCGCGGTAGAACACCAAGGGAAAGGTTTCGCGGTCCTTGAGGCCCAGCAGGACCATGGCGGTCAGGCGTTCCGGATCGATCTTGATACCGCTGACGTCACAGCCTTCGCGGGTCAGCGATTCAACCAGGAAGCGACCCATGTGGTCGTCCCCTACCCGGCTCAGCATCGCCGACTTCAAACCCAGCCGAGCGGTGCCGAAGGCGATGTTGGCGGACGAACCGCCGAGGTATTTGGCGAAGCTGCTCACATCCTCCAGCCGCGCTCCGACTTGCTGCGCATAGAGGTCGACGCCAAGGCGCCCCAGGCAAATCAGATCCAATTGACGCCCACTGGCAAAACGAGTCTGGCCCATGCTGGCTCCTGTTATTTTTATCAGCCTGCGTTCGGGGCGATGCAGGCGCCGAACACTCTTGGTGGATGCAGACTAAAACGTCCGGGGCCGGACAATCAATAATTATTCTAATTATTTTTACATGGAATATTTTTTCCAATAAGCTTTTGCACAAGCGTTCCAGACACCGTGCATCGTTTCAGCAGACCCCACGCCGGGCGCAAGTTCAAGATTTTATTCCGGCCTACCCTGTAGACTGCGCACAGCCAACCTATTGTCAGGGGATGACGCTATCCGTCATCTCTATAAGCACAAGCCAGAAGGATTTCTTATGTCCCGCACCGATCAGCCGGCTCCGACCGAGAGCACGCCCGACAGCGATCTCGCCAGCCCCCCGATCAATGCCGAGCGTCTGTTGCAGCTGATCACCAACGAATACGAAAGCCTGCCGCGCCAGCTCAAACGCATCGCCAGCTACATGAGCCAGCAGAGCGACCGGATCATGGTCGACCGCATCAGCGACATCGCCCGCGAATGCGAAGTGCACCCGTCGGCCATCGTGCGGTTTTCCCAGCGCTTCGGGTTCAGCGGGTTCAGCGAAATGCAGGCGCTGTTCCGCGAGGCCTACACCCACAAAACCACGCCGGTGCAGAACTACCAGCAACGCATCCGCAGCATGATCGCCAACAAGTCCCAGAAGGCCAGTGGCGGCGACCTGGCACGCGAATGCATCAACGCCACCCTGTCGGGTATCGAACGGCTGGGGCTGGAACTCGATGACCAGGCCTTCGACAAGGCCGTGGACCTGGTGGTGAATGCCGACAACATCTACGTGGTCGGGGTGCGCCGCTCGTTCGCGGTGGCCGATTACCTGGTTTACAACCTGCAACACACCAACAAGCGCATCCACCTGGTGTCGGGCCTCGGTGGCAGTTACCGCGAGCAGATGCGCAGCGTGCGCGCCAATGACCTGGTAATCGCCATCAGCTTCACGCCCTACGGCAAGGAAACCCAGCACTGCCTGCGCATTGCCCAGCACCATCAGGCGAAAACCCTGATCATCACCGACAGCAACCTCTCGCCGCTGGCCAAACGCGCCAACACCGTGCTGCTGGTCAACGAAGGCAGCTCGTTCGCCTTCCGCTCGTTGAGCGCGACCTTGTGCCTGTGCCAGGCGCTGTTCATTGCCGTGGCTTATCGACTGGAATTGAAGGTCGATGAGATTCATGAGCAGGCAGGCTTTGAGGATTAGCCTTCGAGGATGAACAATAGGCCTGAGGATGAGCGCGAAACCGTTTGCAGGTCGCTGAACCTCGGCTAAGGTTGTCCATCCCCAAGGACCGTCTGTAAGGAGAGGCTCAATGAAACTGATTGGCATGCTGGATTCGCCCTACGTGCGGCGCGTCGCCATTTGCGCCAAATGCCTGGGCATCCCGCTGGAACACGAGTCGGTTTCGGTGTTCAGAAACTTCGAGCAGTTCCAGCAGATCAACCCGGTGGTGAAGGCCCCGACGCTGGTACTGGATGACGGCGAAGTGTTGATGGATTCGACGCTGATCATCGACTACCTGGAGGCCCTGGCCGCGCCGGGTAAAAGCCTGATAGCCAACGATCCGGATCAACGATTGCGCTCGCTGCGATTGATCGGCCTGGCGTTGGCGGCGTGTGAGAAGTCGGTGCAGCTTTACTACGAACGTAGCCTGCGACCAGCGGAGATTCAGTACGGGCCTTGGGTGGAACGGGTCGAGGGGCAATTGGCGGCGGCGTATTCGGCGCTGGAGCGGGAACTGGAAAAACAGCCGCTGAAGACCGACGGCTCGATCACGCAAGACGGGATTACCCTGGCGGTAGCCTGGAGCTTTACCAACCTGGTGGTGCCGGATCAGGTGGAGGCCACGCAGTTTCCGCTGATCGATGCGTTCACGGCGTATGCCGAGGGGCTTGAGGTGTTTGTCGGTACGCCGATCGACTAGGCAGTACGCAGTAAGCCGAAACACTGCAAATCCCTGTGGGAGCGAGCCTGCTCGCGATAGCGATGGGTCAGCCAACATTGATGCTGAATGTACCGCCGCCATCGCGAGCAGGCTCGCTCCCACAGGTTGCGCACCTTAACTGTCTGATATTGGAGTCTGGCCGATTACTACTTGGCCAACTCCATAATCATCCGCGACAACAGATAAATCCGCGGCGCCACGCTCTCGACCTCGGCGTACTCTTCAGGCGTATGGATATTCCCCCCGACAATCCCGAACCCGTCCAGCGTCGGCGTGCCTACACCGGCCGAGAGGCTGGCATCCGCTGCCCCACCACTGCCTTCCTCCGTCAATTTACGGCCAATTTCGCCGTAAATCCCCTGGGCCATGGCCATCAAGCGATCCGACTCTGCGGTGTGCGGCATCGGCGGCAATCCGCGCTTGAGGGTGGTGGTGACTTCCGTATCGGCAATCAGTTTGTCCTTCGAAACCCGCGCCAGGTCCTTTTCGATCCGGTCGAATTCTTCCGGTACCACTGCTCGCACATCAGCCTTGGCCGTGGCTTGGTCCGGAATCACGTTAGTGCGGTCGCCAGCCTTGAGCACGGTGAAGTTGATGGTGGTTTTCTTCTGCGCGTCCCCCAGTTTGCCGAGTTGCAGTATCTGGTGCGCGGCCTCCATCGCGGCGTTGCGCCCCAATTGCGGCGCAACCCCTGCGTGAGCCGCCTTGCCTTTGACCTCGACCACCGCGGTGGCGCGGCCTTTGCGCCATACCACCAGGCCATCGGCCGGGCGCCCCGGTTCGAGGTTGAGGGTCACGTCGTGGGCCTTGGTGGTGTTCTTGATCAGGTCGGTGGCGACGCCCGAGCCGGTTTCTTCGCTGGCGTCGAGCAGGAAGGTGATCTGCGCGTAATCCTTGAAGTCGAGGTTCTTGAGGACTTTCAGCGCGTAGATCCCGGCGACGATACCACCCTTGTCGTCCATCACGCCCGGCCCATAGGCGCGGCCGTCCTTGATGTGGAACGGGCGCTCAGCGGCCGAGCCTTCCTTGAACACGGTGTCCATGTGCGCCATCAGCAGGATTTTCGCCTTGCCGGTGCCTTTGAGGGTGGCGAGCACATGGTTGCTCTCGTCCGGGGTGTTGGGCACG
The DNA here is from genome assembly GCF_024749285.1 of Pseudomonas sp. B21-015. NCBI lineage: Bacteria > Pseudomonadati > Pseudomonadota > Gammaproteobacteria > Pseudomonadales > Pseudomonadaceae > Pseudomonas > Pseudomonas sp. B21-015. The sequence continues at coordinate 2,531,777 of NZ_CP087196.1, read as the reverse complement.
AGTTCAATGCTGGCGCCAAGCTTCTTCAACTCGTCGATGACGATGTCACTCACCTGGGTCAAACCGGGTTCATAACTGGAGCCGGAGTCGATGTTCACCAACTGCTCCAGCAGTTTCAGGGCTTCACCCTTGTACTGTTCGGCATCGGCGAGGACTTGTTTGTGGGGTTCGGCGAAGGCTGCGGGGGAGAAGGCGCCGAGGGCGAGGGTCAGGCCGAGGCTGGTGGCCAGGAGGGAACGAGGGAGCTTGAACGTCATGAATCGATCCTTGTTTCGTGTCGGTTTCCTGAAACCCTGCCTGACTGCGCCGCAAGGCTCCATACACAATACGACACACACAAACCTGATTAGTCACAGTTCCAATGTGTGGGCTTGCTCGCGAAGGCGGCGGCACATTCAATACGGATGTGACTGACACACCGCTTTCGCGAGCAAGCCCGCACAGGGGATGTGTGGTGATTGGGCTACACCGAATCGAGCAACGCCTTACGCGGCTTGCCGTCGCCATGGCAAATGACGCGGTTGCGGCCGGTGGACTTGGCTTCGTAGAGCGCCTGGTCGGCGTCGTTGAGCCATAGGGTCGCATCGTCGTGGGCCGGGTTGAAGGCCGCCAGGCCGATGCTCAGACTGACTTTCAGCGCCGGGTTCTGCTCGTAACCCAACGTGGAAAAACGATCACGAAGTGCATCCATCGCCACCGCGGCGCGGTCCAGCGGCAGGTCAGGCTGTCGGTGCGGCTCAGGGCCAACAACTCGCGCTTGTGTCGGCCGAGGGTATGGGCCTGACGGAAACAGATCCAGCCCAGGGTCATCGGATAAATCGACAGCAAAGGCAAACAAGCGTACAGCTGAAACGGACTCGTCTGCGGGACAAAAGCCGGCATGAACACCAGCAACCCGAGGCCTATCCCGAGCATTTGCGCGACGGTGCCCACCAACAGAAGACGCAAACCGCCGATGGCCACGTTGTGCATCGCCATCATCGACAGCGTTGCCGCGCTGGGCAGCGGATTGAACTGCATGGCCGCCACCCAGAAACCGCCGAGAAACGCGTCCACCAAGATGTTGCGATGTTCGGCGTGGAGAGGAACGTTCGCCCGACGCGCCCATTGATAAGCCACATGCGGCCAGAGCAGCCCGTTGAGCAGCATCACCACCCAGACCCATGGCGCCGGGTCGAGTGGATACATCCCTGTACCGACGCACAATAATCCAAGGGCCAGACCCAGGATTCGCGATCCATAAAGCCTCCTGGCCAGTGAAAGTCCCTTTCCTCCCTTTTTTTCCATAGAGGCCTCTGTACCACTGAACGGAGCCTAGCAACACACGGGATTGAAAGTGTGTTTGAAGTCTATCAGGGCACCGGCAAATAGCCATCACCGGCTGGCGGTCTGAATAGCGTGGGCTCGCCATGAGCTGAGTGCCCACTGTTTGGTCTATACATGAAGGGAGGGATCGATAAACAACGATGAGGAGGTCCATGCAAAGTCCTGCCGACCACATTCTGTCCTGATCACTGCAAGGAATCGCCTGATGCTTTTGTTGGTTGTCGCTATCGCAGTCTTCGTGGCCTGGAGCTGGTTGAGTTACCCGGCCATCGGTTACTGGCTCTATGACTTGAACATGGCGCTGGAGGCCCGGCTGTATCGGTTGCACAAGATCGTCGTGCCGATCACCGAAATGACCGTCTCGACCTGGCAAGGCGGGCCTTACGAAGCCTCCAGCAGTGTGCTGATGCTGCATGGCTACAGCGCCGACAAGAACGTCTGGCTGCGCTTTGCCCGGCATTTTGTCGACGACTACCGGGTGATCATTCCCGACCTCGCCGGCCATGGCGAAACCGGCTTCAAGGCCGGTGGCGGTTATGACATTCCGGTTCAGGCCAAGCGGCTGATCCAGTTGCTCGATGTCTGCGGGGTCGAGAAGGTGCATGTGATCGGCAACTCCATGGGCGGTTACATCGCGGCCTGGCTGGCGGCCAATTATCCAGAGCGCATTGTCTCGCTGGCGCTGCTCGACCCGGCCGGCGTCACCGCCCCGGAGCCCAGCGACATGGAGCGACACCTGGCTCGCGGCCACAACCCGTTCTTGATTCATTCCCGTGAAGAGTTCCAGAGCTTCTACGCCATGACCATGGCCTCCCCGCCATGGGTGCCAGGGATCGTGCTGGACGCCGTCGCCCAGCGCTATGAACAGCAGCGCGACGAACTGGAAGAAATCTTCAGGGACTTCCACGCCAGCCCGCCGATGGAGCCGAAACTGCCCGACATCAAATGCCCGGCGCTGCTCCTGTGGGGGCGCAAGGACCGCTTGATCGACGTCAGCAGCGTGCCGGTCTGGAGCAAGGGCATCGCCGATCTGCAGGTGGAAATCTGGGACGGTGTCGGCCATATGCCGATGGTTGAACAGCCGGCCAACACGGCGCGGTTGTACCGGGAGTTTTTGGAAAGGAAAAACTGATGAGATCCCCTGTGGCCAGAGGGCTTGCGCAACTCATGTGGGAGCGGGCTTGCTCGCGAAGACGGCGGCACATCCAGCCTTGATGTCGACAGACGCACCGCCTTCGCGAGCAAGCCCGCTCCCACAGGTTTCGCACTTTAACCCACCGGCATTGAAGGTTGCCCCCTCGCCACAGAGGTTCGCGAAATGAACGGATCGCGACGATGAACATTCTTTACGACGAACGCATCGACGGTGTTCTGCCCGATGTCGACAAGGCCGCGCTGCTCAAGGCCTTGCAACAGGAGGTGCCAGACCTGGACATCCTCTGGCGCGAAGAAGAGCTCAAACCCTACGAATGCGACGGTCTCTCGGCCTATCGCACCACGCCGATGCTGGTGGCCCTGCCCCGACATCTGCAACAGGTGCAGGCGCTGCTCAAGCTCTGCCATGCCCGGAATGTGCCGGTGGTGGCGCGTGGGGCCGGCACCGGGTTGTCCGGTGGTGCGCTGCCGCTGGACAAAGGCGTGCTGCTGGTGATGGTGCGGTTCAACGACATCCTGCACATCGACCCTGCCGCCCGCACCGCACGGGTCCAGCCGGGGGTGCGCAACCTGGCGATATCCCAGGCAGCGGCACCGTTCGGTTTGTATTACGCGCCTGATCCGTCCTCGCAAATCGCCTGCTCCATCGGTGGCAACGTCGCGGAAAACGCCGGCGGCGTGCATTGCCTCAAATACGGCCTGACCGTGCACAACCTGCTGAAACTCGAAATACTGACCCTCGAGGGCGAACACCTGACCCTCGGCGCGGATTCGCTGGACGCGCCGGGGTTCGACCTGCTGGCGCTGTTCACCGGGTCCGAAGGCTTGCTGGGGATCATCACCGAAGTCACGGTCAAACTGCTGCCCAAACCCCAGGTCGCCAAAGTCCTGCTGGCCAGTTTCGATTCGGTGGAAAAGGCCGGCCGCGCGGTGGCCGAGATCATCGCCGCCGGGATCATCCCGGGAGGCCTGGAGATGATGGACAACCTGGCGATCCGTGCCGCTGAAGACTTCATCCACGCCGGTTACCCGGTGGACGCCGAGGCGGTCCTGCTGTGCGAACTGGACGGTGTCGAAGCCGATGTCCACGACGACTGCGAACGAGTCCGCGAGGTGCTGCAACAGGCCGGTGCCAGCGAGGTGCGCCAGGCCCGGGATGAGGCCGAGCGCGTGCGGTTCTGGGCCGGGCGCAAGAACGCCTTCCCGGCCATCGGCCGCCTCTCGCCCGATTACTACTGCATGGACGGCACCATCCCCCGCCGCGAACTGCCCGGCGTGCTTCAGGGCATCGCCAATCTGGCGCAAGAATATGGCTTACGGGTGGCCAACGTGTTCCACGCCGGGGACGGCAATATGCACCCGCTGATCCTGTTCGACGCCAACCAGCCGGGCGAACTGGAACGGGCCGAAGCCCTTGGCGGCAAGATCCTCGAACTGTGCGTGAAAGTCGGCGGCAGCATCACCGGCGAGCACGGCGTCGGCCGGGAGAAAATCAATCAGATGTGCGCGCAGTTCAACAGTGACGAGTTGACCCTGTTTCACGCCGTGAAAGCCGCGTTCGACCCAAAGGGTCTGCTCAACCCCGGCAAGAACATCCCGACCCTGCACCGCTGCGCGGAATTCGGCGCGATGCACATCCACGCAGGAGAACTGCCGTTCCCTGAGCTGGAGCGTTTCTGATGCCGGACTTCGATGCCAGTGAAGCCCTGCTGGAGCAGGTCAAACAGGCGCGGGAAAACGTCACGCCGCTGCGCATTCAGGGCGGCAATACCAAGGCGTTTCTCGGCCGTGAAGTGGCCGGAGAAATACTCGACACCCGCGCCCATCGCGGCATCGTCAGGTACGACCCGACGGAACTGGTGATCAGCGTTCGCGCCGGCACGCCGCTCCGCGAGCTGTTTGCCGCACTGGATGCGGCGGGGCAAATGCTGCCCTGCGAGCCACCGTCGTTCGGCGAAGGCGCCACCGTCGGCGGGATGATCGCGGCGGGGTTGTCCGGGCCACGGCGGCCGTGGTCCGGCTCGGTGCGGGATTTTGTCCTCGGTACACGGATGATCAGCGGCCTCGGCACCCACCTGCGCTTTGGCGGCGAAGTGATGAAAAACGTCGCCGGCTACGACCTTTCGCGCCTGATGGTCGGCAGTTATGGCTGCCTCGGCGTGCTGACCGAAGTCTCGCTCAAGGTACTGCCCAAACCCCGGCAATGCCTGAGCATCAGCCTGGGCATCGACTGCGCCCGCGCCTTGGCCAATCTGGCGCAATGGGGCCAGCAACCGTTGCCCATCAGCGCCGCCAGCCATGACGGCCAGCGTTTGTACCTGCGCCTGGAAGGCGGCGAAGGGTCGGTCGCGGCTGCCCATCAACGGCTCGGCGGCGAACCGCTGGATTCCGGTTATTGGGCCGACCTGAACGAACAACGGCTAGACTTTTTCAATGAGGGCCTGCCGCTGTGGCGCTTGTCGTTGCCCAATAACCTCGGGCCTCTGGACATGCCCAGCGAGCAACTGATCGACTGGGGCGGCGCGCAACGCTGGTTGAAATCCGCGGCCGACAATATTCAATCACTGGCCCATGAACTCGGCGGCCACGCCACCTGTTTCAGCCATGGCGTCAGCGACACGCCTTTCCAGCCGCTGGCCCCGGCGCTGCTGCGCTATCACCGGCAACTCAAGGCGCAACTGGACCCGCAAGGGCTGTTCAATCCCGGCCGGATGTACGCGGAGTTCTAGGGGGGCGTTCTCAATGCAAACCAACCTCAGCGAACAGTCCCGGCAACTGCCCCGCGCCGAAGAAGCGGACAAGATTCTGCGCACCTGCGTGCATTGCGGGTTCTGCAACGCGACCTGCCCAACCTATCAACTGCTGGGCGACGAACTGGACGGGCCGCGCGGGCGTATCTACCTGATCAAACAAGTGCTCGAAGGCGCTCCCGCCACGGCCAAAGCCCAGTTGCACCTGGATCGCTGCCTGTCGTGCCGCAACTGCGAAACCACCTGCCCGTCCGGAGTGGATTATCACAATCTGCTGGACATTGGCCGCGCCGTGATCGATCAAGCGGTGCCGCGCCCGGCCGGTCAGCGGCTGCTGCGTCAGGGGCTGCGGGCACTGGCGCCGAATCCAAATCTGTTCAGGACCTTGCTGCAAATCGGCGCCACATTCCGGCCGTTGCTGCCACGGGGCGTCGAGGCGAAGTTGCCCCACGACCTCCCCGCCACAGGGGAGCGCCCTGCCCCTCGGCATGCTCGCCGGGTGTTGATGCTCGAAGGCTGCGTGCAACCCGGCCTCTCGCCGAACACCAATGCTGCGACGGCGCGGGTGCTGGATCGGTTGGGGATCAGCGTGATTCCGGCACCTGAAGCGGGGTGCTGCGGCGCGCTGGACTATCACCTCGACGCCCAAGCCATGGGCCTGGACCGTGCCCGACGCAACATCGACGCCTGGTGGCCGCACCTGGAAAACGGTGCCGAAGCCATCGTGCAAACCGCCAGCGGCTGTGGCGCATTCATCAAGGATTACGGGCATTTGCTGGAGCGTGATCCGGTCTATGCGGCAAAAGCCCAACGGGTCAGCGAACTGGCCCTGGACCTGGTGCAAGTGTTGGCCGATGAACCTTTGGAACGCGTCTGCGCCGCCACCGACCGGAGGATCGCCTTCCACTGCCCCTGCACGTTGCAGCACGCGCAGAAACTCGGCGGCGCGGTAGAAGCCGTGCTGACGCGGTTGGGCTTCAATCTCACGACGGTGCCCGACAGTCATTTGTGTTGCGGCTCGGCCGGCACCTATTCGATCACTCAACCGGAACTGGCCCGGCAACTGCGCGACAACAAACTCAACGCACTGGAAAGCGGCCACCCCGAAATCATCGCCACCGCCAACATCGGCTGCCAGAGCCACCTCAACAGCGCCGGACGAACGCCAGTCAGGCACTGGATCGAATTGGTGGATCAAGTGCTGCGTTGACCGAACAGCCCAAGTGGCAAGAACAGTCCTTGGCAGAATGAAGTTCGTCAGAAACTTCGTTTGTCGGCACCGCCGAAGGCTGCGATCTTTTCCGGCATCCGTTATGTCACTGCGCCAGGAATTTTTTCATGAGCCTCCCGAACTTTGTCAGCCCCGACCTGATCCGCCAACGCTTCTCCAAAGCGATGTCCGACATGTACCGCGAAGAAGTGCCGCTGTACGGCGCGCTGATGGAACTGGTGGAGCAGACCAACCGCCACGTGCTGGACAGCGACCCGCAAATCGCCCGACAGCTGCACAGCACCGGTGAAATCCAGCGGCTGGACCTGGAGCGCCACGGTGCGATCCGCGTCGGCACCGCCGCCGAACTGGCGACCCTCGCCCGCCTGTTCGCGGTGATGGGCATGCAACCGGTGGGCTATTACGACCTGACCCCGGCCGGCGTGCCGGTGCATTCCACCGCGTTCCGTGCCGTGCATGAGGCGGCATTGCAGGTCAGTCCGTTCCGGGTGTTCACCTCGCTGCTGCGCCTGGAACTGATCGAAGACGCCGAACTGCGGGCCTTTGCCCAGTCGGTGCTGGACACGCGCTCGATCTTCACCCCGGCGGCATTGACCCTCATCGAACGCGCTGAAACCCAGGGCGGCCTGAGCGAATACGAGGCGCAGGATTTCGTCGCGCAGGCGCTGGAAACCTTCCGCTGGCACCACAGCGCCACCGTCACCGCCGAGCAATACAAACGACTCAGCGCCCAGCATCGACTGATCGCCGACGTGGTGGCGTTCAAAGGCCCGCACATCAACCACCTGACACCACGCACCCTGGACATCGACATCGTCCAGGCGCAAATGCCCGCCCACGGCATCACCCCCAAAGCGGTGATCGAAGGCCCGCCCCGCCGCCAATGCCCAATCCTGCTGCGTCAAACCAGCTTCAAGGCACTGGACGAGCCGATTGCTTTTACCGATCAAGCCGAGATACGTGGCAGCCACAGCGCCCGTTTCGGTGAAATCGAGCAACGCGGCGCGGCGCTCACCCCCAAAGGCCGGGCGCTTTACGACCGTTTGCTCAACGCTGCCCGGGACGAACTCAAGGAGTTCCCCAACGAGGCCAATGCCGCACGCTACAACGCACTAATGACGCAGCACTTTGGTGAATTTCCTGACACCGTCGAGGAGATGCGCCAACAGGAACTGGCGTACTTTCGCTATTTCGTGACGGAAAAAAGCCTGGCGGCGAATGGGCTGAAAGGCGCGTCGCTGGAGGATTTGCTCCGTGACGGGTATGTGCGGGTTGAACCGCTGGTGTACGAAGACTTTCTGCCGGTCAGTGCGGCGGGGATTTTTCAGTCGAACCTGGGGGATGCGGCGCAAACCCACTATAGCGTGCACTCCAACCAGCAAGCGTTCGAGAAGGCCTTGGGGCGTGCGACGATTGATGAGTTGGGGTTGTATGCGCAGACGCAGCGGCGGTCGATTGAGGAATGTTTTGCGGCGTTGGGATTGCCGAATCTGAATTGACCCAAAGAGTTCTCAGTCAAACACACTTTGTGGCGAGGGAGCTTGCTCCCGCTTGAGTGCGTAGCACTCACAAAGTCTCCGCTCGTACGCAGAATTTTGGGGCCGCTACGCAACCCAGCGCGAGCAAGCTCGCTCGCTCGCCACATAAAATTCGACCCGCTGGCTATCTGGGCTTACCCCAGCTTCGCCAACAGCGCCTTGGAGTAAAGGGCAGCGCTGTTCGTTGCGCCCATTGTCCGAATGATGGCTCATAGCCTTGATGCGCAAGAAGTTGCGCAGTCGTTTCCCAAAAACGCCCTCTAAAAGCGCTACAGGCCTTGTAAACAAAGCCCTCCAGCCAAGTGCGCAAGAAGTTGCGCACCACTGCGCAACTTCTTGCGCACTTTTTCAGGTGATCCTTGCCGAAAATCCTTTCAGCGCTCTAAAAACATCCTCAACTACCTGATTTATATAGACTTAATCATTTCTGGCACGATCCTTGATAACTGTCAGGCACCCACCGGGCGATACCGCCTCCCGGGCACCCTAACTTTTAGCAAGGAGCACATCCATGGCAACACCAGCGTACATGTCGGTTACCGGCGAAAAACAAGGCCTGATCACTGCCGGCGCGTTCACCGCCGACTCCGTTGGCAACACCTATCAGGAAGGTCACGAAGACCAGGTCATGGTTCAGGCTTTCAGCCACGACGTGATCATTCCGCGTGACCCACAGTCCGGCCAACCGACCGGTCAGCGTGTACACAAGCCAGTCGTGATCACCAAGGTCTACGACAAGTCTTCGCCACTGCTGCAAGCGGCGCTGACCTCCGGCGAGCGCATGAGCGAAATCGTTATCCAGTGGTACCGCACTTCGGCTCAAGGTACCCAAGAGCACTACTACACCACCAAACTGGAAGACGCGATCATCGTCGCCATCAACAACAAAATGCACAACTGCCAGGATCCGTCGAACTCGCACTTCACGCACCTGGAAGAAGTGCAATTCACCTACCGCAAAATCACCTGGACCCACGAAGTATCCGGTACTTCGGGTTCCGATGACTGGCGTGTTCCAGTCGCTTAATCGCGGCTGACGGTTCCAAACATCGGCCAGCTCTGCTGGTCGATGTCATTTGCGCCTTCCAGGAATTTTCGCGTCCGCAAGCGCCCATTTGGGGGCAGGCGTGCGCCGCAGCACTGCACGAGGAACAAGGGATGTTCGCGCCGGCCAATCAAACCCACTTTGCCCTGACCGTCGAAGGTCTGGAAAACGATCTCCAGGTCCTTGCCCTGCAAGGTCGGGAAGCCATCAGCCAACCTTTTGTGTTTGAGGTGGAGCTGGTCAGTGAGCAGCCGTCCCTGGACCTCGAAACGCTATTGCACAAACCGGCCTTCTTGCAGCTCTCGCCTGATGGTAGCGGCATTCATGGCCAGATCTATCGCGCCGCCCAGGGCGATTCAGGCAAACGCCTGACCCGCTACGCCGTGACCCTGCGCCCGCAGCTGTCTTACCTGGCGCACCGCATCAACCAACGCATCTTCCAGAACCTCACCGTGCCGAAAATCATCGGTATGGTCCTCGAAGAGCATGGCATCCAGAGCAATGCCTACGCATTCAAAGTCGGGGCGATCTATCCCGAGCGCATTTACTGCGTTCAGTACGATGAATCGGACCTGCAATTCATCCAGCGCCTGTGCGAGGAAGAAGGTATCCACTACCACTTCCAGCACAGCGCCACGGCCCACAAGCTGGTGTTCGGCGATGACCAGACGGTATTCCCGAAACTCGCGCCCGTGGCCTACCAGCAAGACTCCGGCATGGTCGCCAACGACCCGGTGATCAAGCGCTTCGACCTGCGCCTGGAAACCCGCACCAGCCGCACCACCCGCCGCGACTACGACTTCGAAAAACCGCGCCTGACGCTGGAAAGCGAAAACCGTGGCGACGCCCTGCCCGACCTCGAAGACTACGACTACCCCGGCCGCTTCATCGACCGCGAGCGCGGCAAGCACCTGGCCAAACGCGCCCTCGAGCGTCACCGCAGCGACTTCCAGTTGGCCGAAGGCCGAAGCGATCAGCCGTTGCTGGTCAGCGGCCATTTCCTGGCCCTGACCCAACACCCCAAGGCCAAGTGGAACGACCTGTGGCTGCTGACCGAAATCCTCCACGAAGGAAAACAGCCGCAAGTGCTGGAAGAGTCGGTCACCAGCAACACGACTAACCTCAAGGACGATTTCCACCAGGGCTACCGCAACCGCTTCCAGGCCACCCCTTGGGATGTGCCGAACCGCCCGCCGCTGAACCACCCCAAGCCACGCATCCTCGGCAGCCAGAGCGCCGTGGTCACCGGGCCAAAAGGTGAAGAGATCCACTGCGACCAATACGGCCGCGTCAAAGTGCAATTCCATTGGGACCGCGAAGGCCAAGCCGACGACAAGACCAGCTGCTGGCTGCGCGTCTCCTCCGCCTGGGCCGGCGCCCACTACGGCGGCATCGCCATTCCGCGCATCGGCATGGAAGTGCTGGTCAGTTTCCTGGAGGGCGACCCCGACCAACCGCTGATCAGCGGCTGCCTGTACCACAAGGAAAACGTCGTCCCGTACGCCCTGCCAGCGAACAAGACCCGCAGCACCTTCAAAACCATGAGTTCCCCCGGCGGCGGCGGTTACAACGAACTGCGCATCGAAGACAAAAAGGGCCAGGAACAGATCTTCCTGCACGCCCAGCGCGACTGGGATGAAAACGTCGAGCACGACCAGAAAATCCGCGTCGGCAACGAACGCCACGACACCGTCGAGCAAAACAGCTACAGCGAATTCAAGGCCGAAGAACACCACACCGTCCACAAAGACCGCAAAGTCGAAACCCGCGCCAACGACCACCTGACCGTGGGCGTCAACCAGCACATCAAGGTCGGCACCGGCCAGTTCATCGAAGCCGGCCAGGAAATCCACCTGAGCAGCGGCATGAAAGTCGTGCTCGAAGCCGGCAGTGAACTGACCCTGATTGGTGGTGGAAGCTTCATCAAGATTGATGCAAGCGGCGTGACCATGAGTGGGCCGGTGATCAACATGAACTCCGGCGGCGGGCCGGGTAGTGGGACGGGGGCGGCGCCATTGTTGCCGGGGCCGTTGAAGCAGGCGGATGCGGATAAGGCCGGGCAATTGTTGGTGCCCGCACAGCGGCAAGCGTTGATGCAGAAGAAGCCAATCTGCGCGATTTGCGAGAAGGCCAAACTGGAGGCGCAAAATGCTTAAGTCCGAGTGGCCGCTGGAAAATGGGTTGCCCCAAGGCCTGCCGTGGAATGGCACCGTCGGTTTGCTGCTGGATGGTGTCAGCGTCGAGAAACTGCCTCAACACCTTTATCAATGGTCGGATAATCCGGTTTTCGAGCCACTCTACCTCGGTACCCCGTGGGCTGAGTTGGGTGACGTTTCGCCGTGTCTGGTTCAGATAAAAGCGCAGAACAATCCCATCCTGGCAAAGTTTCTGGCTGAGCCTCGCCAAGAATGGGGCTACCTTGCGTTCAGCGATCAACCCTGGGAACACATGGTCGACCATTTTCGCTGGCTGACCAGCGTCATGCACCCACAGGGTGAGGAAGTGCTGCTGCGCGTCGCTGATCCGGCCGTGGCCCATGCGCTGCTCGACTACGGCGAGAGCATCAAGGACCCTACCCTGTTCGGCCCTTGCTCGCAGGTCGTCGGCGCCGACGGGGCACTGGGCTGCTGGCATATCAACCAGCGCCCCGGCAAAGCCATTGAGCCGAACCACAGCAAACGCTACCGCTTGAGCAACGAGCAACTCAGACAACTGGATGAAGTGAATTTTCGCAGCATCGTCCTGCGCCTCGACGAACACATGCACGAATACTTTCCGTCCTATCAGGCACAAGCGACGCCTCAGCAACGCTGGGAACACCTGCATGCATTGGCTTCGACTTCATATGATCGAGGCTTCAACACCGAGCTAGACATCACCCTCTACGCCAACATTCACGGGTTTCTCGGTGACCGAGCACTGGAAGAACATCCGGACCTCGATGCGATACTTAAAACGCCATCGGAACAAACGCCCGCTCAGCGACTCGAACGGGTCGCTGATATTGCCCAGGAACGGGCTGAAACCCTGCCAAGGAGCCAAGGATGACAACGCCCACATCGACCGGCAAAAGCCCGAACAACGTTGCAAAAAGCCGGGACGACGGTAAGTGCGCCATGGGCGGTTGCTCCCTGATGAAGGCCAAGATTCAGCTCATCCCTTTACGCTACGGTCTGGTCGAACGACTCGACCCATCCAGCGCACTAGCGATGCCTTACAAAACCACTTCACGCCCACTGGGCATTCGCTTGATCCGCGACGGCTGGCTCTACGTCATCGTCGACAAGAAACCTCAAGCCGTCATGCACGAATACCGAATCCAGAACGGCATCGTGACCCAACTGCTGTGGGAAAAAGGCGAAATCACCGCCAACAAACGCGAAAGCAACGTGGGCGAAGCCGTGCTGGTCTTCCCGCGTTTGAGCAAGCTCTACGTCAACTATTCCGAAGTGCAATGGACCGCCGCCAAATGCGCACAGGTCATCAAACACAAGTCCGAGCGTGAATACTTCATGCAGGCAGTGGACCTGACCAAGGCTGATCCGGAGAAAGGCGCGGCTAATCTGTTGACGCCAAGTCAGGCGGAAAAATGGATTGCGGAAGTTGCGGAGCAGCCGAGTAAGGAACCGGCGGTTACGGGTGCCAAACCTGAGGAAAGCCAGGACTATCTCTGGGAGCAAGCGTCGCACTTCAAGAAAACTCAGTTGGGCGCGCTCAAAAAGCAAGTCAAGGCAGAAAATGAGCGTGACCATCTGTACTTGGTCATACAGGATGACTTGGGCGTGCTGCGCGATCTCGCCGAGCATCAGGATTTGGTCACTGGCTGGATCAGTGACTGGAGTGACGCTGAAGCCAATCAAAAGAAGTATGTGTTTGGTTGCTACATCGAATCGTTGTACACCGTAACCGGCGAAACCATTCTGAATGCCGCCCAAGGCGACCCTCGTTTTGCCAAACTCAAGGACGAAACAAGCGAAGAGCAGCGGCAATCGATCGTCGACTACGTCAACGTTAAAAATCAAACCCAATATTCCGGTGTCGGTACGCAGCGTGGGGCTATTGCAGCTTCAAAGTCGCGGATGCGTACGAGTCTTGGACCTTTGCATTCCAAGTACGAAGACCTGATCGAGACCATCGAAGACAATGCTCATGAAGCGCTCAATGGCGCAAAAATGGGACAAGAAGGTATCAACGACCTGATTGACCGACCGGCGATGGAAGCCTTTCTTAAACAACAGCGAGCACAATTAAGCCGTTGGAATAAACGACTGGATTTGATAACTGATGATCGAATAAAAATCGTATGCGAAAAGCGCTTCTATAAATCTGCTTGGTATTTTGATCCGAAATTTGGAACCCAACTTGAATCGGCGCTTGCTACTGAATACGCGTGCATGAGAGATATATGTCGCACCGACAAGGCTACCGAAGCGATTGCGGACCTAATAGAAAAAGAGCCAGGCTTTACAGTTCCAACCTTCTTTACTGCAAGTTTGACCGACCAGAAGGATCTCTTTGCGAAAATTGGATCATTAATAAAATCGGCTCGAGACATACCCCTTTCAGCAAAGGACTTTCAAGGGCTGCAAAAAATTAGCCGAGAGTTCGTAACGCTCCTAACCCAAGATCTCGCGGCATCAATTAATCTAAGCAACGATGGTATAACTTTCGATCAAGCACGAAACACAGCTTATGAACCTGCCAAACAACTCCGCTTGGCGAATGTTCTAGAAGAAGCTATAGAAGGACTACGCAGCGGCCGGGCAATAGACCCAGCTAAAGTTCTGCGAAATATTCCCGGCTCAGCATGGATCGACGTACTAAGAACATTTGGCAAAAGAGGTATTACTCTTGAGTTTGCTTCTGCAAGCCAGCTTCATGCGTTCGAAGCTGACATGGCGAAACTCATCGAACTCCGCCAGCAAATGTCCTCGCTCAAAAACAAGATCAGGGAGACATTGGCTAATGAACGAAAAGGTCGAGCCCCCAAGGGAAGCTATCGATCTTTGGTCGCACAGCGTAAATCTGTTCAGCAATCCGTCGCCCCCTTAGAGAAAAAAATCGCGCCTGCAATGATTGCTGTTGGCGAAGGCCCGAGTAAAGCAAGTATAAAAATTAAAGGCCTAACCAGCGCCCAAGAAGCAGAATTCCACCGAATGGCCGAAGATCACCGCTTAAACACAGGCGACAAGGTAAGAGGATTAGGAAAAGATATATTTCAATCTGCGGGAGGCGACATCTTCGCATCAGCTGTATTTGTCGTGCAATTAATTAGCTTCGTCACTGTTTACTCAGAGTTAAGAAGAAAAACCAGCTGGGATAAAGCTGATTACATTGCATTTGGCAATGCGTTCTTCTCTGCAAGCGGAGGAGGCTTTGCGGCTGCGCAGGGGATATCTGCCACTACTCTAAACGTAGTCAAAAACAACTATTCAAGCGCAGCCGGAAAAGTTCAATTAGCCGCACGTATGGGAAAGCTCACGGGGGGGCTGGGGCTTGCAGCTTACGGGTTCGGTATGGCGGCGGCAGCCACAAGTCTGTATGGGGAAAAAGGCTCTGTCGCTCGTTGGACAGAAGCCTTGAGGTCGGGAGATAGTGCAAAGCTGGCTGGTGCCAGCATGACAATCGCGGGCGACTCTGGACAGTTCGTTGTTAACGGTTGGGCAGTTGCACGAACAGGGCAATATATGTTTGAGGCGGCTTCAAATGTTAGCCAAGCAAGAGCTGTCGCTTGGGTCACAGCAGGTGGCAAACTTCTGAGCGTTGCTGCGAGAGCCAATTTAATAGGGTTAGGTTTGACGGTGTTGCAGCTAGGTGGCGAGTGGATTTACAACCGAAATAATAAAACAAAGCTTGATAACTGGCTTCAACAGGGCGCGTGGGGAAAGAAGAACCAAAATCGTGGATTCCAAGAAGATCGCATGCAATTGGCAGAGATCACTTCAACCCCTCAGGTCGGTCTGAGACAAATAAACAACCGACCTATTGCCGTGATTAGCATTCCAAATATCACGATTCGAGAGCTGGATGATGTTGGATTTGGCCTTACCGCGTATTGGTCAAGCAATCTCCAGCGCAATGACTGGGAGCCTTGGACTGAACCTTTGCTATATCAACTCAATTTGCTGAGCCCACCAGACGCGCCACTCCAATTGGGGTTAGAAATTTTTGCACATGAGGCCAACGCCCAGCATGGTCTTGCCATAAAGTTGCGCTACCATCCACTCCCCGGAGCCCCAAAATACCAGGAAATAATGTTTGAAGCCAAGACACTGAACGTTGGAAGCGGGAAGGAACTCTCAACAACTGGGTTTCTCAGCGCACGAAATACCACCGCTCAAGCAATCATTGTGACCACCGACACGCTGACTGTGCTCGAATCATCAAAACAAGCCGGGCAAACCTAATGTCTTCAATAAATGAGCAATCCAGCGACGATCTCAATCTCAAAAAAATGCGGCCAGTGGCTGGTGAGAAGCGTAGATTCGCGACAGGTGAAGCGCTATTCCTCTCCCCGCTTCCGATACCAACGGGCAACGCCCCCATGGATTTGGGCGGAAGCTTTGTTGAGGTTAATGACACATTCCTTGACGTAGGCAGTAGTAATTTCGGCAAGGCTTTCCAAGCTAGGGCAATGATTGGACTCGGTATGATGTTTATTTTTTCATGCCTGATTGTTCTGCCTTTGCTTGCAGGATCTACTACCTGGGGAAACCCATTTTCCGAGTCCTTTTGGGACAGAGCAGCAGGCATGCTCAATTTCGGTGTGACCTTTAGTATTTGGGGAGGAGGAATAGCTGCGCTCCTGGGTACTTACGTTATCTTGAGCACTACCAGAGCAAAGTCGCGCACCCGTCCTATTCGATTCAACCGCCAACGTCGTGAAGTCTGTTTCTTTCCCGAAGGTTCTGACGTCCCCGTCATTCAACCATGGGAAGAGACAGTATCTTGGCTTTCAATCAGTACAGGTGTTACTGGAGTAGGAGTAACAAGCGCCTATACCTTTGGTATGGCGTTCGACGATTCCAAAGCTGACGTAGTGCATTTTGTGAGACAAGGCGTGATGACTCCTGCTCATGGCTTGGGTAAGTGGGAAGCCATACGTGTCTATATGGAAAAAGGTCCAGAGTTCTGCCCTGGCAAAGCACCATACGAAGGCCGCGGCACCTTCGATAAAGAACGACAAGACATGCATGAGGAGCATCAACACAACGAACGTTCCGCTTTAGGAGTTGGTTGGTGGTACCTGATGCACCTGATCACTTGGTGGCGTTTTCCGTACTGGGTAGCGGAATGGGACCACCGTTTCAGTATGAAATCTCTACCTGAATCCATTGCTGAGTGGTCCAAACCTTTACCCTCGGAACAATGGGCCAAACCAAGCGCCGCTCTGAAAGAGCAAAGCATGAAGATCGAAAAAGCCTTTACTCAAGGACAGGATTTCATGACGTACTTTAAGGCCAACCTATACGAAACCAAGGCAGAAGAATCAACAAATAATTGAATAGAACTGAACAAACTTTATGGCTTTCTGCATGACACCTACCTCTCCGCAGTACGACGAGTTCGATATACAACAGCAGCGCCCTATCGTTGGTGAAACTTGTCGTTTTGCCACCAAAGGAAAAGGGGACGCCCATTAGCCTTGACTTGAGACCGGCTAATAGGTGTCCCCTTTTGTTGCTTTTCAGGGAAAGAAAAAACGATTCCTTCTATTCCCGCGTTACGCGTCCGCAATGCCAGTGCGCCATCATTGCTCGTGACTACTGATCTTCTCAACGTGCCTGGCTTCACCCAACGCCTCGGTAAAACTTGATGCCTTTACAGAAACAATCACCTAGCGACGATGTGCTTGGACTGAACAAAAAAAGACCTAGATCCGGTGAAACACGTAGCTTTGCGACTGGGGAGGCTGTTTTCTTTTCTCCACTTCCCATACCTACGGGCAGCACTCCAATGGATCTGGGGGGTAGCTTCATCGAGGTCAATGATACCTATCTCGATGTAGGTAGCAGCAACTTTGGCAAGGCATTTCAGGCAAGAGCGATGATCGGCCTTTGTATGGGCTTTATAATTTCCTGCCTATTTATTTTACCTACTATCATGGGTTTTTCGACCTTCAACAATCCATTTGGCCGTGATTTCTCTTGGTACTTCAGCGAATTCTTTGAGTCGGGCTTATATATTTCCGGATGGGGGGGGACAGCATTCGCGGCCCTTGGTTTGTACGTCGTTGTAAGTACGACACGAAAAAAATCTCAAACCCGTCCTATTCGCTTCAATAGGCAACGGCGTGAAGTCTGCTTTTTTGCGGACGGATCTGATGAGCCTGTGATTCAGCCTTGGGAGGGGATGGTGTCCTGGCTCTCGGTCAGCACTGGTGTTACCGGAGTAGGCGTCATCAACACTTATACATTCGGCATGGCTTTCGACGACCTGAAAGCCGATACCGTGCACTTTGTAAACCAAGGTGTAATGACCCCAACTCATGGCTTGGGTAAGTGGGAAGCAATCCGCGTCTACATGGAAAAGGGACCGCAATACTGCCCAGATAAAGCACCTTACGAGGGGCGCCATACTTTCGATAAAGAGCAGGCAGATATGCTAGAGGAGTACCAACACAACGAGCGCTCCGCTCTGAGCGTTGGCTGGTGGTATTTTTCTCATGCAATCACTTTGTGGCGCTTTCCGTACTGGGTAGCAGAATGGGACCATCGTTTCAGCATGAAATCTCTACCTGATTCCATTGCTGAGTGGTCAAAATCTCTACCGACTGAGCAGTGGGCCAAGCCGAGCCAATCGTTGAAAGAGCAAAGCGTCAAGATCGAAAAAGCTTTTGCTCAGGGACAAGATTTCATGACGTACTTCAAGGCGAACCTAAATGAATTCAAGACAGAAGAATCGATAAATAATTGAATGGAAACGATGAGTCGCGTCCTTGATGCATAAATATAATCGACTACCTCATGCCGGAGATGCACTTTATGGTTGTCCTGCATGACACCTACCCCTCCGCAGTACGACGAGTTCGATATTCGACAGCAGCGCCCCGTCGCTGGGGAAACTCGTCGCTTCCCCACTGGCGAAGCATTGTTCCTCTCACCTCTACCGGTTCCTACCGGGCAAATCCCAATGGATCTCGGCGGAAGTTTTGTTGAAGTCAACGACACCTATCTGGACTTGGGTAGCAGCAATCTCACCAAGTCTTTCCAAGCACGATTAGCGGTGTCACTCCCTACAGTCGTAGTTATCGTTTGTCTATTTGTTCTCCCAACCTTGATGGGCTTCGCAGCATTCATAAATCCATTCGGCAGAAGCTTTTGGTTTTACTTCAACGATTTTTTTGAGTTCGGAATATCACTAGCGCTCTGGTGTGGAGGGGGAGCAGCGCTGATTGGCCTGTACGCGATTATCAGCACCACAAGAAACAAATCTCGCGCCCGACCCATCCGATTTAACCGTCAACGCCGAGAGGTCTGTTACTTCCCGAATGGCTCCGACGAACCCGTGATCCAGCTTTGGGAAGACATGGTGGCGTGGATCTCAGTCAGCACCGGATTCACCGGAGTAGGCGTAATCAGTAGCTACACCTTTGGCATGGCCATAGATAATCCCAAGTCCGATACTGTGCACTTTCTCACACAGGAGGTCATGACTCCTGTTCATGGACTAGGCAAATGGGAAGCCATACGTGTCTACATGGAAAAAGGACCGGAGTTTTGTCCTGGTAAAGCACCATACGAGGGTCGCCACACTTTCGATCAAGAACGACAGGTCATGCGCGAGGAATACCAGCACAACGAACGTTCCGCATTAGAGTTGGTTGGTGGTACCTGACACACCTGATCACTTGGTGGCGTTTTCCGTACTGGGTAGCGGAATGGGACCACCGTTTCAGCATGAAATCTCTACCTGATTCCATTTCTGAGTGGTCAAAATCTCTACCGACTGAGCAGTGGGCCAAGCCGAGCCAAGCGTTGAAGGAGCAAAGCGCCAAGATCGAAAAAGCTTTTGCTCAGGGACAAGATTTCATGACGTACTTCAAGGCGAACCTGAATGAAATCAAGACAGAAGAATCGATAAATAGTTGAATGGAAATGATGAGCCATGCACAAATATAATAGACTACCTCATGCCGGAGATGCACTTCATGGTTATCCTGCATGACACCAACCTCTGCGCAGTACGACGAGTACGATATTCGACAGCAGCGCCCCGTCACCGGGGAAACTCGTCGTTTTCCCACTAGCGAAGCATTGTTCCTCTCACCTCTACCTGTTCCTACCGGACAGATGGGTGGGCCTTTGCCCGGAGTGGTCAATCTATTAATGAGGCATTTACTACCGCCAATCAGGCCCGTGCACTCGTTTGGGTTAAAGCGGGCAGCCAACTACTGAGCGTCGCTGCCAAAGCCAACTTGATTGGACTGGTGCTGACTGGCCTGCAACTGGGCGGGGAGTTTTTATACAACCGAAACAATAAAAGCGAACTTGATATCTGGCTACAAAAAGGTCCTTGGGGTAAAAAGAGTGTCAACCGCAGTCTGGCCGAGGAACGTCTTCTGCTGGCTGATATCACCACCGCACCTCAGGTAGCCTTACAGTCGATAAACAACCAACCTATTGCTGTACTGCGAATACCTGGAATCACTGCTCGTGAACTAAATGACGTAGAGTTTGGCGTGAGCGCTTACTGGCTGACTAACCACCAACGTAATGACTGGGAGGCGTGGAGCGAACCTCTACTTTATCAACTCAACCTACTTAGCGCTCCGGATGAGCCACTTAAACTTGGCATGGACATTTTTCAACACGAGGCCAACGCACAACATGGTTTGGCTATCGTCCTACGCTATCACCCCGTCGCTGGCGATAAGGCTTTCCGAGAAAAACGCTTCGAAACTACAACGTTAAACGTGCAGAATGGCAAGCTGCTTCCGGCTGTCTCTGTTTTAAAGTCGCGTACCACCGATGCCCCTTGGCTATTGGTCAACAGCGACTTTCTGTAGCTACCCGGCCCACCACTTTTCGGTTGAATTGCATGCCATCCAAACCAACACAACATGATGAATTGAATCTCAAACACCAGCGTCCTATCGCTGGTGAATCCCGACGCTTCATCACTGGCGAGGCAGTGTTCTTTTCACCATTACCCGTTCCTATCGGACAGACACCCATGGACTTGGGTGGAAGTTTTCTTGACGTCAACGACACGTACCTCGATGTGGGTAGCAGCAATATCAATAAGGCTTTCCAAACTAGGGTTATGATCGCAAGTGGGATGCTTATACTGATTGTAAGTTTAATAGTGGGTCCCTTCCTTGCTGGACTGATGAGTTTCGGTGACCCCTATGGACGAACATTTACACAAATTTTTATAGAGTTTTTTTCCTCTGGCGTTGCCATCGGCGCTTGGGGGTCGGCCGGGGCAGGACTTTTAGGACTCTATGTTGTCATCAGTACTACTCGCACTAAAGCACGTACTCGTCCCATCCGTTTTAATCGGCAACGCCGCGAAGTCTGTTTTTTCGCGGTTGGGTCTGATGCCCCTGTAATCCAACCTTGGGAAGAGATGGTGTCCTGGCTGTCGGTCAGCACTGGTGTAACTGGTGTAGGCGTTATGAGCACTTATACCTTCGGTATGGCGTTCGACGATCCGAAGGCCGATACGGTGCACTTTGTGAACCAAGGTGTGATGACCCCAACCCATGGTTTGGGTAAGTGGGAAGCGATTCGCGTTTATATGGAAAAGGGACCGCAATACTGCCCCAGTAAAGCTGCTCACGAAGGCCGCCATACATTTGATAAAGAGCAAGCAGATATGCTTGAGGAATATCAACACAATGAGCGTTCCGCCCTAGGCGTTGGCTGGTGGTATCTAACCCATATAATCACCTGGTGGCGCTTTCCATACTGGGTGGCGGAGTGGGACCATCGTTTCAGTATGAAGTCTCTACCTAATTCCATTGCTGAGTGGTCCAAACCTCTTCCATCTGAACAATGGGCCAAGCCAAGCCCAGCGCTTAAAGAACAAAGCGCGAAAATCGAAAAAGCCTTTGCTCAGGGACAAGACTTCATGAAGTACTTCAATGCCAACCTAAATGAAACCAAGGCAGAAGAATCGGAAAATAGCTGAACACTATTTCCAGCATCAAGTCGCGGATATCATCGCCGCTGTACCCGGTCGGGCTTGCCACCCAGCCTATGGCTTCGCGATCACAACAATCCAGGGCGAAGGTCACGCTCAGTTTGGCGCCGTCCTCGCAGCGGAACTCAAAGCCGTCCGAGCACCAACGCGTATCGCTGTTTTCCACGGCAATACGGCCTTCGTGCCGACGCGGCCCCCCGGGCTGTTTGATGCGCCGCTCCAGCAGTAAGTTGTGATCAGCATGACCCGGTAAACCCGCTTCACGTTGATCGCCGGCAGCGACCGTTTTTCACGTGCACGACGCAGCAGTCCCCAGACGCGACGGTATCCATAGCTGGGCAGTTCGCTGACCTCTTGCTGGATTTCAGCGACCAGCTCTACATCGTTCACAGGCCTGCTTCGCCGTGTCTTGGGCGATACCGATTGCTTGATTCGAACCGTTAATTGCGAGCGCGCCACACCGAGACATTCGCTGACCAGCTTCACTGGTCGTCCCCCGGCAACAAGGGTGAGTGCGCAATCCATTTTCGCGACCGGGCGATCTCCACGGCCTCTTTGAGGATTTCTGCTTCCATCGTTTTCTTGCCCAGCATCCGTTGCAGTTCACGGATCTGCTTGAGCGCATCGCTCAGCTCGGACGCCGGCACCACCGCTTCACCGGCACTGACCGCCGACAAGCTGCCGTCCTGATACAGCTTGCGCCAAAGGAATAACTGGTTGGCATTGATGCCGTTGCGCCGAGCGACAACCGACACACTTTGCCCTGGCTCAAGGCTCTCGCGAACCATAGCCAGCTTTTGCTCTGGACTCCAGCGGCGCCGCCGCTCCTGGCCCAAAAGCTCCCCACTCTCATCGTTGCTGTTAGTCATAAACATAACCGTTTGCCTATCCCTTATCGTAAGGGGGAAACGGTGTCCTGTCTTTCATGGGGCTCGTTCACTGATGGCCGTGGTCCCGCCAGAAGACGAACCGACCCGTTACAACTACTTCAATGGTCAACTCATTGATGTCCAGCGAGGTAAAGCGCGCTGGAAGTACGAGCGCAACCGTCAAGGCGATATCACCCAACAAACCGATCCTCAGGGCGCCGAAACCCACTACAGTTATGACCGTCAAGGCCGCCTGCTGGAAATACGTCACCCCGACGGCAGCCGTCATCAACTGGGCTGGAACAATCTCGGCCAACTGCTGGAAGAACGCCTGCCTGACGGCGGCCAACGCAAGTATCGTTACGATGCGCTAGGTCGGCAAATCACACGTCAGGATGAAACCGGCGCCATCACCCATTACCAATGGGACGCCGTTGATCGCCTGACACAAATCACCCTTCCCGGTGGCGCCACCCGCGCCTTCACCTACAACCCGTATGGTCGCGTCACCGCCGAACGGGATGAACTCGGGCGCATCACCCGCTACGAATACGCCGACAACCTGCACCTGGTGAGCCGCCGCATCAACCCCGACGGCAGCCAGCTGCGTTACCGCTACGACAACTCGCGTCTGCTGCTCACCGAGATTGAAAATGAACGCGGCGAGCACTACAACCTCGATTACTACCCGAACGGCCTGATCCAGCAGGAAACCGGGTTCGACGGTCGCCGCACCGCCTACGAATACGACCTCAACGGTCGGTTGCTGAAGAAAACCGAATTCGGCGACGATGGCAGCGAACTGGTGACCGAGTACCAGCGTGACGCTGCTGGCCGTCTGCTGGTGAAAACCCTGGCTGACGGCGAAGAAATTCACTACAGCTACGACGCCCTCGGTCGTCTCGTTAATGTTAACGACGGCAACTGGCCCCTCGCCTACGAATACGATCTGCAAGACCGCCTCATCACCGAACACCAGGGTTGGGGCACCCTGCGTTACGAGTACGACAGCGTCGGCCAACTGAAACACTGCCGCCTGCCGGAAGGCAGCAAGCTCGACTACCGCCACCAGCCTGGCGGCCAGTTGAGCAGCATCGACCTCAACGGCTCGCGCCTGACCACTCACCAGTTCAACGCCGGCCGCGAACAGCAACGCCAACAAGGCCTGCTGCTCAGCCAATACCAGTACGACGAACAGGGTCGGTTGCAAGCGCACAGCGTCAGCCAACAGGAACGCAACCTATTCCAGCGCCGCTACGCCTATGACGCCAACGGCAATCTCGCGGGCATCGATGACAGCCGCAAGGGCAACCGCAGCTACCACTACGACCCGCTCGACCGCCTGATCAACGTTCGTGGCAGCACACCGGAAAGCTTCGCGCACGACCCGGCAGGTAACTTGCTGGGCCAAGGCGACCAACCAAGCGCGAGCCTGGCTAACGTCAAAGGCAACC
The DNA here is from genome assembly GCF_024749285.1 of Pseudomonas sp. B21-015. Lineage (NCBI taxonomy): Bacteria > Pseudomonadati > Pseudomonadota > Gammaproteobacteria > Pseudomonadales > Pseudomonadaceae > Pseudomonas > Pseudomonas sp. B21-015. The sequence goes on along the minus strand of NZ_CP087196.1, from coordinate 2,508,262 downwards.
GCCTACTGATGCAGGGCGACCGTCATTACGACTACGATGCCTTTGGCAATCTGACCCGCGAACGTCGCGGTACCGGTCAGAAACTCGTCACTGAGTACCGTTACGACTGCCAGCACCGTTTGATCGGCGTCAGCCTGCCGGGGGGCAGCGTAGCATCCTACAAGTACGACGCCTTCGGCCGGCGCATCGAAAAGACTGTCGACGGCCATACCACTGAGTTCCTCTGGCAAGGCGAACGCCTAATCGCAGAAAGCGCCGACAATCGCTATCGCACCTACATCTACGAGCCCGGCAGCTTCCGCCCATTGGCCATGCTCGACGGCGAAGGCCCACTGAAAGCCGCGCCGTTCTACTACCAACTCGACCACCTCGGCACCCCACAGGAACTCACCGACTACAGCGGCGAAATCATGTGGTCGGCCAAATATCGCGCCTACGGCAACCTTGCCGCGCTAGACGTCAGCGAAATCGACAACCCCCTACGTTTCCAGGGGCAGTACTTCGACGCCGAGACAGGGTTACATTACAACCGGCATCGCTACTACAATCCGGGTACTGGACGGTTCTTGACGCCGGATCCGATCAAGCTTGCGGGGGGGGTGAACAACTACCAATACGTGCCTAACCCTACGGGGTGGGTGGATCCGTTGGGGTTGAATGCTAACTGTCCAGGAAGCAAGAATACTCCCGTTGAAAGCAAACAAAGCGAGCCTCCACCACCCGAGCTATCTCGCAACGGCGCATTTAGACAGGCAAAATCAGAGGCTGGAATTCCGAGAGCCCAGCAGCCTGACCCTGTATACGACCCCACGACGGGGAAAACACAACAATACAAATATGTACGAATGACAGATAAAGCAGGCGAAAGTATTCTAAACAATGAAGGAAAGCCTATTCTTACGCGAGAATATCAATATACGCGCGCGGACGGTTCTAAAGTCATCATCCAAGACCACTCCGCAGGGCATCAATATCACGAATCTGGGAATAAAGGCGATCAGAAAGCGCATTTCAATTTGAGACCCATTGAAAACACTAGAACAGGTAAAGTGCTCGGCGCGAAAGATCACTACTATTTTAAGGAATAAAGAGATGAACTCTTGGAACGAGCTTGATGGAAGCAATTTTTTTAACAGGATTTTCACATCTGCGATTGCCATTGGAGAAGTCGAACTATTCTCAATAAGTATCGACAACAGCAGACCAACTATAACTCTAGAGTTTGATATTCCTGAGTACCCAGACATACCACCAGAAAAATGGAAACAGTCCGGATTCAACACATGCAGGACTGGACTAAACTGCAGCAACATCGAAAACTTGACAATAAAAAATATTCCTACCCGAAAAAAATTAGCGGTTAAAATTTCATATCAAGACAACATCTATACAATTAACCTTTCAAACAACGAATCACTGATCGAATTCACAACAAAACACCCACTACTATGTGGCCCCTCTGCTTACATGAATACTTTATAGCAACACCCCAACACGTGGATTACTTACTCAAACAACAAACAATGGCTGTCTATTTTTGGCGATAATTACACACCAAAAAAAGCTCAACATTACTTATGCGATCTTCAGGGATAACGCCATAACACTAAAGCTGTACAGTCCATTGGAGGGCAATAGACAACCTGAAAAATGGATAAAAACGGATACAATGAATTTGAATTTGATTTAACGCTTAACGACATCAGCACAGTAGCAATAAGCCAATTTAATTTTCATGACACAATTGACTTAACAATAGAAAGAAATAGCACTCAATACGATGTAAAAATAAAAACTCCTGATACCTGCCGAGCAACCTATCAGGCGCAAGGAATTTTTATTTCCAACATAAAAGCCTACCACAACGACGGATCTACATAATTATTACAACAACTACAAAGGGGACAGACATAAAAATAATTTATCTCGTTTTGGCTAGAGAGTCAGTGGCACCGCAGGTACAAAACGGCACTAAAAGAGAGAAATAGAAAAGGGGACAGATATATTTTCTATTCATACAATAGATGGACATCGTCGAGCGGCGGCAGCACGGCGAACTCATACTCCGGCAAGCATCAGACTCAAACCGATTTAAAAGAGTATGGAAACAAAAATTACGTCACCATCGAAGATACACTAGAGCCGGCAAAGTATGTTGGTAACGATAGACTGGAGCGACCCAGAAGATGATTAACAAGGATCTGGAATCATAAATTTTTTATTTTTTAAGCGCCGTAGAAACTTCACTGCAGTTGCTTGAAGACAAATTCGGCTCGAGATCACTACACCAATTATGGCATGACAAAAAAATTGCTCAACGAGGTGAGATCTTTAAGAGTGCAAGCTATCAATTACATGGGAACGGATGCATGATCGAATACCCAGAACACTGTGTGGATTTCGATTTCGGGCCAAATGGAAGAACCGATGGATTCGACGCATGGCGCTTGTACAACTATGCATGCGAATCCCCAGAAAAATATGCAAAATACACAAACGTCGCCACAGTTGAATCAGAGTTAAACCAATACATTCAAGAAGATATGGTTAAAAAAATAGACAACTTCACCTCCAACTTATATTTTTTACGCAACCCAAAAAGGCCAATTAATCTCACATTTAGGTTTTCGCTCCTTAAAATTCAGAGCCTTTTAAATTTTATTGGGGCGCTGACAACTTCACTTAAAATTCACGGACTAGCACGCCGCCAACATTGAAAGAAAAGGTGACAGATTTATTTTCTATGCGCATGAAAATAAATCTGCCCCCTTTGTCTGCATCAAACTAAAACATTCCACCTCAAAAGTGTGGCCAATCATTACGTGCTTGAGTAATCTAAAATGTGGACATCATCAATACCGAATAAAAAACAGTGGACTTCTATTTTTGGAGAAGACTACTCCCCTACCAGCATGCACACTTCTTACGTCATGCTGGACGGAAACTCTATATGTTTAAAACTATGCAGCCAAGTAGAGCCAGCAGTCGCCCCTAAGAAATGGCTGGAAAAAAATTATTACGAGTACGAATTCCAGCTTTACATAATAAATGTAGAAAATTTCAATGTGGAAAATTTCAATTTCAGCGGCCCCACCACTATAACCGTTACTCAAGATGGCTCAAACTACAAAGTCACACTTGGATTTGGAAATTCATGTACAGCCACATGCAATGCAAAAAACATTACCATAGCAAATATTAAGGCATACCATAACGATGGTGCAGTGTAGCAAAAGAACATCCAAATCAGCTCACACCAAGAGAACTTCCTAAAAAATTAACAAAACTCACCTCAACGTTTCAAAGCAAAAATGCAAAGAAAGGGGACAGATTTATTTTCATGGCATGAAAAATAAATCTGCCCCCTTTTGGCTATAAGAAACTTGAACCCAGCAGGTACTACATATGGAGTTAAAAAGCTTGTTTTCGGCCCTCCACATTGGTCAACCGATGAACATTAAACATACGCTCCTCATCATTCTGACTGTTTTTTCAGGGTCAGCACTTGCCCAACACACTGGATTTGGATTCGTTAAAAACAATCCAGACGGGCAAACTTATTTATATACAACCCAGAATATTTCAAGCACCGAAGTCTTTTCAGTCCAATTCCCTCAGGATGGAACCGTTGCTTGCTGCAAGTTAACAAAGACAACTGGAGAAAAACAGCAGCAGAACGATGCAATGGACCTGCTCAACGAATCCGACATGCACACCTATGGGCTTGACATTCAATACACAGCGCCTTTCATCGGCATAGCTGTAGTTGGTAAAAATGCAACTGAAATCGGCGTCTCAGCCGTTGAGATCAAGGACCAAGCTACAACTATCAGCACCTGTTTGAGTCAAGAAGGCGTTCATCTCTTCTCGAGAAAAAATGGGAGTTTGAACGGTCACTTGTATTTGAGCCTAGGTTACGATGCAGAGCCAACGTCAAATTCTTGCGAAACGGAAAATGCTGAGTCCGTTCCGACCGACGTCTCCGGCTACATCAAAAACAGAGACAACTGTGATTCTTTGCGCGGAGATATTCCTGAACGGGACCCCGCCGACCCGGACAACCTCAGCCGTGTCATCAGCAATGTCAATAAATACTGCAAGGGCACAGATCAAAAACTGAAGCAGTTGAAAGAAAAATACTCTGGAAACGAAAGCGTTAAGAAGTTGCTCTCGACTTACGAAGAAAATATTGAAGCGGATATGAGTTTTTAGATTCACTCATCAAGGACGGCTGTTGTGAAATCTGAAAACACCAATCCACAGGTCTGGTTATCCGAAACCCCGCTACTGCCGGGTGAACGCCTCTACCTGATCATCACGACAGCCTCACGAAACAAAACCCCTCGACCCTGATTGGCAACCTGATGCAATGGCTGGAAGAAGAACGTCCAGACATCTACGCCGCTAAGGCTGGGGCACCTTGCGTTATGAGTACGACAACCTCGGCCAACTGAGCTACTGCCGTCTTCCCGACGGCAGCAAGCTTGATTACCACCACCAACGCGACGGTCAGCTGAGCAGCATCGACCTCAAAGGCTCGCGCCTGACCACGCACCAGTTCAACGCAGGCCGCGAACAGCAGCGCCAACAAGGCAGATGACGCGAGCAGAGAGGCAAGCTCGAATCAATGAGCTCGCGCAAGCGAATGCCCACAAAGAACTGCAAAAAAAAGGAAGCTGCTACACTTGGAGCCCACTTCCTTGAAAAGCGTGGTGCGCAGACGACTCTACAATCTCAATACGAAAGAGCAAGCACTGGCAGAAACCCAACGACAGGTGTGATAGAAACCTACAATAAAGGTAAAAAAGCAGGGCAAGCAAAATTACCTAGTGCTGCAACACGCTACACAAGCCATCGTGATCAGCTGAACGCGATAAATCGAGCGCTACAAATCTTCAGCAGAACTGGCGATGCCGATTTGGCGGGTAAACCAATCGACACGGGTCGAAAAATTGGTGAAGGGTACAAAAAAGGAACACTGAAATTGGAACACAAACTAAAGCAGTGACACACTTAGACGCCAACGGAAAGTTAATTACATCGTACCCGGATTACTAAAAATGAAGCCTCCCCCTGAACTATCAAGCTTGCGAAACTTACTTTTCATCTTCGACAAACTAAGTACATATCTCAATGATAAAATCGAAGACCATCGAGACTTTATGAAAGTACTTCTAGAGCGCCTAACAAAATACGAAAACAACATTCCAAGCCAACAACAAGCCAAGTAAACACAGTAAAAAATGGAACACTCATCTTTCGCTCACAGAGCAGCAGAATTACCTGACTTTATTTCCGGACACCAACTTGAAAGTGAAGTCGTCATCCATAGTTCTAAAAAACAAACCCAGCAAAAAACCATAACCAAACGCTAAAAACGACATATTTATTACGCACAGAAAGAAAAGTGGACAGATTTATTTTCTAAGCGCTCATAAAAATAGATCTGAGAATCATCTAGCCAGCCTCCCCATCTCACGGAGGTGACGCAAAACTCAAAGTGCGAACTTGGACTTTTGCTAGGAGTATGCCAATTGCCTTATCCCGATTTGCAAGATGCTGTTCAACGTGCAGGATTCACCGTCACCGAGTTCTCGGACCAGCGAGCATATTTCGGCTGCTGGTCGCTGACCGTCGAAGGTCATGGACATACCTACCAAATAATCAATGAAGGACGAGAAGGTTGGTTAATGTTTTATCGCGAGGGCACCGCAGGGACACTTACTGAGCTGGACAAGAAAGTATCGACTTGGATGGACGCCGCCGATAGAGCAACTCAATGCCTGATCTGGCTTTCTGCCTACCGTCTTCCCCTACAGCTCCACAAAGTCCGAAGTTATTATGTGATTGCCGAAAGGGATCTTGTACCGGAGCACCCCCACAGCTCTGACTGGCCAAAATTGATCGGCTACTGCTACGACGATGACTATTTTTTGTTTTTTGAAGGCAAGGGTCATGGGCTGAGTGGGAGCGCAGTACCCGCCTGTGAAGGCAAAAAAGCTGAGTGGCTTACGATATTCGCGGCACTGGACGTCGAGTGGTTTATGAGCTGGCTGGAAACACTGAAGTTCACGTCGGAGGAGGCATTTACCTTAGCGTTGATCGAGAAGGTGGGCTCGCTCAGAGTTCGTCGATATTAAAAACTAATGTGTGTCCTCTTTTTGCTTCCCTTTTGCTTCTGATGCATTGCCATCAAAAAGTCACCCCCAAAGAAACTGGATCACCACTCAACAAAGGAATGAACCCTTGTTTACCATCGCACGACCATTCGCCATGCTTTTGGCATTGACCCTTTCTCTTGACGCTGCCGCGCTGTCACTTCGATCAGAAAAGCGCGCAGACGGTACAACTGTGTTGCTGCTCACCAATGACCCCGCCCCTGCACGACCGCCACAGCTCAACGAAGACCCGGCGATACGCGCCGCCTTGATTGACTTCATCGGTTATGCGACAGGCAGCTACACCAACGATGACTCGTTGATCGTGACGCAAGTGCTAGATGCCCTTGATTCAGAGTTCTCGACGTTTGAGGAAGGTGTACCTGCCGGACGCAAAATGCTGACGGCCATGGATGATGGTAACCACGGCGACGAGCGCGCCGCACTGTTGTTGGACGACAAGGGGCAGTTGATCGCTGTTGGGCTGGTCAATGGGCACTGTACCGTCAAATCACGCACAGAGTCGTTGTCCTGCAATCCTGGCCCAGAAACTGTGCTGACTATCTTCCAGGCGAAAGGCGCCAAGAAGAGCGATGCTGACCCAATCATTGTCTGGAGCAAACAGTTGCCGCCATTGATTGCGTATTGGGCCGAAAGTGAAGATCCCGAAACACGTGCTCGAGCGCAAAAAATTGCCACGGTCGAATACATCACCACTGACCCGCAAAAAGACTCCTGGAACGCCTCGCAATTGCCTTCCGACTTCCCGAAGGCGATGCTCCCGTTGCTTCCAAAGAATGCCCATCTGGCGGGCGCTGGCGTCGATGGCGTGTACACCACACCAGGCATGAAAGGCGCACCGATTTACGGTGACTTCGACGAATTGGCAGGCCGGCCACGACATGATTTCGAGGTCATGCTGAAAACCTATACCGAGTTCTCCGACGTCGTCGAGTTTTACAAACAGAATGCCAAGGGAGCCGAGTTAAGTGCGAACGATGAAAAGGCATTGATTGAAGGCGTTGCAGGTGGTGCCACCTACAAGATCGAGATTAAGGATAACGAGGAAGAAGGAACAGCCATCACTTTTTCCGCGTGGAGAAAAGAGGTCTGAACTCCTTTAACTAGATGATCGAACGCAATGCGGCAGATTCATTCAAATCTTCGTGATTGGTAATCTGCCCTTTGCCCCTGAAACAGGGTTTGGTATCCAGATGAAACTTAATAATATTTTCACAAACAAAACGGAATACTTCAGCATCGGACACGAAGAAACGTCCGGCAAGTTCTACCTGTCAATCCCGGTCAGCAACCACCTCGTCGACTACGAGGAGTACTACGAAATCTCAAAAGCGTGCTTCAACCGGTATCTGGAAAAACCAGATAGCGCATTGGGGTTCGTCGAGCAATGTCGAAATCAACGAATGGACCACTTGCTCATGATCAAGCCCGGTAGCGACCGGTTTTGACAGACCGAACACGATCAAGGCATGCAAATGCCGCTTTGCGGCTCCGTTGATTCAGGAGCTTCACGATGAAAAAATTTCCACCCGACTCCCTCGATCCCATTGAACTCAGCCAAGCCACCCAACGCGCCGTCAGCGCCCGCCTCCGCAACCCCAAAAATCCTGAATGTGCTGACCACCGACTTTGCTTGTGAGCTCGAAGGCTCGCACCGCAGCCTGGCGCTATCGATTCAGCAATTGGCCGTGCTGGGTGAGTTGTTGGTAAACCGGGCGCTGGATAATCTCGATCCACCCGGTGGGGTGTCCGACGCTGAGGAGGTGCAGCCATGACTCGATACATGCCGATTACCGGCATTGACTGCACGATCCCTTCCCTGCTGATCGACACTGAAGCGCCTATCGATGTGTTGCACGATACGGCGGCGTATCGCATTCGCAGTGTCATTCAACTGTTGGAAGCGCTGTCCCTGGGTGAGGTGTTTGGTGGTGATGCTGCGCTGTTGCAAGAGTTTGCGCGGGTATTGGTAATCCCATTGCGCGATGGCTGCGATTTGCTGGATGTGGTCGGACGGCGGTTGCGAGCGCGACTTTAAATCATCAATAAAAATGGGCGACGCAGGGTAGGGTCGCCCATTTTTGTGTCCGAAACTTTTAAACATCGCCTCCCAGACTTATGCACGCAGCACTTCGCAAGAGTTTGTTAAAAACTGTCTTTAAACTTCTGATCAATCCAAAAAACGACTCAACATGGTAAACAAAAAACCAAAAAACCTGTCTATTCGATCAAGTAAATCCTCACCATCCTCATCTAAAAACAGGGAAAACAACAATGGTCTTCAGCACGCCTTCACCCTATGCTTGGGCAGACAGTATGGAGGCTGTGATTTATGTTCAAACTAAAACGGAAAACATGGGCGTTACTTTTGGTCTACATCGTAGGTGTCAGTGGCTATATCTACTACCTCTACGTCGAGACTCAAGGCATTCTCACTGACAATGTTAATAACAAGCTGCTGCATGCCGCGTTGGGGGCTTCGGCCATTCTTGGCGACCGCTACCATGACAATCTGATCGACAAACAGTCAAAAACCGAAGCGGAAGATCAGGATGCCATTCAGCGGCTCTCCAGGTTCAACAAATCCATGGGCACTGCCTTTATCTACAGTGTGGTCAAACGCTCGGGCGAGGCTTATCTAGTCAGCTCCAGCGCATCGGAAAAAGAGATCCTGGAGAAGAATTTCGTACGCTTTTTCGATCCCTACCCGGATGCCAGTCAAGCTTTGCTCGACAGTTTTGAGCGCACCGAACCCACCTGGATCGACTACTCGGATCACTGGGGAGACTTTCGCGCTGTCTTCGTTCCAATGAAATCGAAGGACGGTACGATTTATGTTGCGGGTGCGGAGATGATCTTGACGGATTACTACCAGCAACTTAATCAGGACTCCCTGCACCATATCATCCTGGCCATTCTGGTATTTTTCGCCTTTAGTCTTTTGTTCGTGATCGACTTGTTGCGCATGCGTGCTCATCTGCAGCAACTGCAAATAAACGAACAGGTGTTGAATCAGGCAAAAAATGCCGCCGAGGACGCTGATCGTTCAAAAACCAGATTTTTGGCCACCATGAGTCATGAAATCCGTACGCCGATGTACGGTGTCATCGGTGCGACCGAGTTGCTGGCTAGGTCCGCCCTCAACCCAGATCAAAGCAGGCTGTTAGAAACGATTCATACGAGCGGGCGAACCCTGCTGTCTCTTATCGACAATATTCTCGACCTTGCAAAAATCGAAGCGGGAAAACTTGAGTTAAAGCCTCGTGTATTCGACGTGAGAACACTGGTTGCATCCAGTATTGAAATGATCCGGCAAAACATTCAGGACAAGCCAATAGTACTTGAGGCCCAAGTTTCACCGGACGTACCGCCCTTGGTCAAAACCGATACCGATTGCCTTCGCCAGATATTGATCAACTTGCTGGGCAATGCGGTCAAATTCACTGAAACCGGAACAGTATCGCTCGTGGTTAAGACTAGCGGTTACGGCGCTCGAGCCCGACTCGACTTCTCCATACGTGATACGGGCATAGGTATTCCCACGGAACGGCAAGACAGTCTGTTCAAGCCCTTTGCTCAGTTTAAAGGATCGGTCAGTCAACGCTTTACCGGGAGTGGGCTCGGTCTTTCCATCTGCAAAAATCTGGTCGAGGCGCAGCAGGGGACTTTATCCTTTACCAGTCAGCCTGGCGTCGGATCGACGTTCTCCTTCTCACTCCCCATGGCGCTTTTTTCAGTCTCGGAACTACCCCTCGAGGACGATCATGCAGCGGTTGGTTTCGACTCATCGTTTGCCGAAGATTATCCGCTCGATATCCTGCTGGTGGAGAACCATCCCGTAAGTCAGAAAGTGGCCATTGCGATGTTGGAGATGTTGGGTTACACACCCGACCTTGCGTCAGATGGCCTGGAGGCCGTCAATGAGTGTATGACATCGAACCCAGATATCATTTTTATGGATATCAACATGCCTGTCATGGACGGGCTAGAGGCCATCCGTAAAATCCGCGAACTACCGCTGGGCGATACATGCTACATCGTTGCTTTCACCGCGAGCGTTTTTTCGAGCGAGATAGAACGTTTCAGGGCTGCCGGCGCCAATGACATTTTAACCAAACCGGCGAACTTTCAGGCCTTGACTCGAGTGCTTCAGCGGGCAGCCAACTACCGGCAGCGGCTCCAGGCCAGCACGCCGATAGTTGATACTATTTCAAATTGAAATGGACTCAGGGCACAAACGCCATTACGGAAACAGGAGAGCCCGACCCCTCTTTCAGTCGAAGCACGCCAATGACCAGTGTCGTGCCTTTCGCGGGTAGCTGATCGAGGTTAGTCAGGCACTCCAGGACGATGCCCTCTTTCGCCAGGATTTGGCTGTTGGTGGCATACACCGTATTCTGCCCTGGGTCCGCTCCATGTGTATCGATACCGACACCGGCTATCTGGCGTTCTTCAAGCAGAAACTTTGTCGTTGCAGCACCCACACCGGGAAAGTGCGGGCCGCTTGCATCCTCGTTGATAAAGCGCTTGGGATCGTCCCACAGGGCTTGCCACCCCGTATAAAACAACACAACAGAACCCTGGTCGATGCGCCCATTAGCCTGTTCCCATTGCTCAATATCCTGGATGCCAACCACATAGTCCGGGTTGTTCCGGGATTGAGTTCGAATATCAATCATGACGGCCGGTCGAACCAGGGACGCTGGCTTATAGGCATCAATACCAATGGCATTGGGATGGAAACTATTAGGCGCGTTCATATGGGTCGCACTGTGCTCGCCAATGCTGAAACGCCGCAGGTAATAACCGTCTTTTTCCTGAGAGGCCACCACATCGAATGTCACCGGTGGGTCGTTAGGCCAAAGTGGAATGGACGTGCTGATGATATGGCTGAGGTCGATCACCTTTCGAAACTGAATATTTTGCATTTCTTTGACGTCCTTATCTTCTGCGAAACTTTTAGCGGCGCCGACCGACAGCAAAGCTGCCAGTACGCCAATAGATATCCGGTTAAACCAGCTATTATTTTGCTTTGATATTGCCATAACGATTGACTATTCCTTCGACCACTAAAGGATTTCTGCCCTCTCGGCAAGCCGTGCTCAGCTACTCTCCGTTCTCTGCTCGATCTGAAGAGATGTCTGTATCGGAGAGTATCAATATTGATCAATGCATCATCGATGCCATACCACCTTGCGTTTCAGATCTCAATCCAGGGGCAATTTCAATTCACCGGTTGAGGTGCTCGGGCACCGCTTTAACCCAACCAATAAAAATGGGCGCCCCCAAAGGTCGCCCATTTTTATATCCGAAACTTTTAAATACCGTCTCCCAAAAAAGGTGTTCGCCCAGTGTAATGGCCTGGCAATCCATGCACCGGTAAAGAGCCCTGACACCGGGCGAACGGGAAGGATTTTAATAGAGTTTGGCCGATATGTCCTCAATATAAACATGAAAATTTACACGTAATATTTCGTAAATCTTTGCTAAAAAATCAGATACAAGTTCTCACAACTCATTGATTCAAGCTTGTTCTTCTGCCCCTATTTGCACACGGATCATCAATTCGTACAAATAATGATCAGCTTATGCTGGCAGGTGATATTCAACCTATCGGTATCAATCACCACAATGCTCTGTTCTACGTTCAGATCTTTCATTTCGCCTGCATAGACGCCCGCTCAGAGCGTGTCCGCGGTTTCTTGCGCGGTGGATTCTCCGCTGTCTGTGCCCTTGCCGCTTTCCTTGCGCCGGGTTGGATCGGTGGGGCGCAGGGCGTCGTTGTCACGCTCGACTTCGCCTAGTGGCCGGGGTTCGTCGGGGTTTTCCGAGGGGGTGGCCGGTGTGGGATTCATGGAGTTTTCCTCACGCTTCGGGATCGTCGACTTCGTGGGCGACGTTCACGGCGGGCGAGTCTTTATGGGATTGATCGGCCTTGGTTTTGAGGATCTGCCATTGATCGAGGTCGATGGCGCCCTGCCCGAGCAGATCATCGGCGATGCGCAGCAGTTCGGCGTAATGGGCGTCGGGAGATTGCTGCCAGTAGGCTTTGTCGTCGAACAGCCGCTGCCAGGTGGCAAGGGTGGGCGGTTTGAGATCGTCGCTCATGGCGGGCTCCCGTGAATAGGCTTCATTACGAACGAAAACAGCGTGGCGCCGAGAGTTCCGGGTCAATACCCGGTCATCTCCAGATAGCCCTGCCCCCCATGACTGCCACTCAGTCGCACCGGCCCTTCCCAATAGGGAATGCGCAAGTTCATCCAGGCCTTGGGGTTGAGGGCGTCGATGGTGATATCGAGGTGTTTGTCGGGGATTTTGATCGACCAGTTCACGGGCATCGAACGCCCGGCCACGTCGGCGGTGTCTTGGGGTATGAGGCTGATGTCGTCGGCGTGCAATAACTGCGTCTGCCCTTGGGCGTCGATCCAGGTGCCGGTGAGGTATGGCGCGCCGTCCTTTTGCCGCATGCGGTAGAGCATGACCTGCTCGCCGCTGTCCAGGTGCAGGGAAAACCAGTCCCAACCGGTCTGGTTGGCGGTCAGGGGTTGGCTGCTCCACTCACGGTCGAGCCAGGCCGGGCCACTGACCGTGTAGGTTTTTCCGTCGATTTCCAGGGTGCCGCTGGCCTGGAAAAATGGCTGGCTGTAGTAGTACGACGCCTGGCCCTGTTCGGATTTCTGGCTGAAGCCTTTGTCTCCTTGAAGCACCAGTGGCCGGGTTGTGGTCAGTCTAAGCTGGTAGCTGAACGCCTTGTCGCGGGCGCTGAGTTGCAGGTCCGCCAACGGGTTTTCATCGGTAGCCTGGCTGCTGAAACGCCAATCGTCGATCCATGCACTGAAGGGTGCCAGGCTCACGCCGGCCTGGCCGACGCCACCTCGGGCGTAGCGTTCGGCAGCATGGTGCACCGTGGCGGAAGTCACAGCCGAATGGCCCAGCCAAATGGTCTGATTGCCCCAGCCGGGTTGCTCGGGAACTGCTTTCAGGGCACTGCGGAACAGCGTCCATTGCACGCCGAACTCATGGCCCTGAGCGTCCTTGAGGTTGGCGGTGATATACCACCATTCGATGCGAAAGCCATCGTGGGAGCCATGGTCCGCCGGAAAGCTGAACGCCCGCCCGGGCACCACCGGGATAAATGCGGCGGCCTGATGGCCGAGGCCGGCGAAGCCTTTTTCCGGCGCAGGCGTGTTGTCGCATCCGCTCAGCAGCGCCAGCAACAACACGCCGAGCCTAATCTTCATGAGCAAACGTCCTCAGCAGATCCGCCGGTTGCGTACGATACAGCGAGTACAACGGCCACGCCGAGGCGAGCAATGTGGCGAGTAACGCCAGGCCCATCAACTGCAACAGTTGCAACGGAAACACCCGCAACGGCAAGCGCCAGCCGAAGGCCTGAACGTTGATCACCGTGTCCAGGCACCACGCCAACGCGATGCCTAACGGCAATGCCAGCACCAGCGTCAGCACCGCCAGCAACCAGGTTTGCCCAAGGTTGAGCAGCATCAACTGCCGCCGCGTCACGCCCAGCGCCCACAGCGGCGCGAGTTGTCCGAGGCGGCTCTGGCTCTGGGTCAGCAAGCTGATGAACAGCGCCACGCCCGCAACGCAAAGGGTCAGGCTGTTGAGCGCGGCGGTGGCGGCAAAGGTGCGCTCGAACACTTGCGTGGACCAGCCCTTGAGCCGGGCCTGATCGAAGATGCGGCTGTCGTCCAGGGCAAAGCGCGCTTGCAGCGCGGTCAGGAACCCAGGGATCGACGCAGGGTCGATGCGCAGGTTGAAACGGCTGGGTGTCAGTTGCGGCCAGCCGCGCAGCAGATGATTGATGTTCACCAGCAGGTGGCCCTTGGGATTGCCGTAGTCGGCGTAGATCCCGACGATCCGTGGCGACCATGGGCCATTGGGCGTGGCAATCGTCAGGTGCTCACCGAGCCGCACCTTCAACCGCCGCGCCAGTTGCTCGCTGAGCATCAGCGCGTCGTCCTTGGCCAGTCGCTCCCAAGGGTTGTCACCCAAGGCTTCCAGCAGCGGCCAGTGCTGGCGATAGGTCGGGTGATCGATCACGCCAAAGACGTCCGCCGGCCAGCCCTGCAACTGGATCGACACTTGCCAGTTCGGTAGCACCGCGGTGATTTGGGGTTGTTGTTTGAGCCAGGTGTGCAGTTCTCGGGCCTGGGCGGGATTTTGCGGATTGAGGTACAGCTCGGCAGTCAGGCGCTGTTCGAGCCAGTTGTTGAACGTCTGACGGAAACCGGCGGTCATGCTGCCGGCACCGATGTTCGCCGCCAGCGCCAACAACAGCGCCATCAAGGCCAGGCTCAGGGCCGGCAGTTGCTGGCGGCAATCGGCGAGAAACCATTGGCCCAGCACGGAACGACTGTACCGAAGCACCCGGTCAAGCACGCTATTCAACACCACCGGCAAGGCCAGTGCGGCGCCGATCAACAACGCGGCCATCAACACGAAGCCACTGCTCAGGCTGTCGCCCAGGATCAACGCCCACAACGCGATTACCGCAGCTATCGCGGCGACCCAACCCTGGCGCCGCAACCAGCGCGCGTGGGCCTGATGCCAGGCTTGCGGATTGGCCAGCGCCAGCAACGGCAAACGCGCCGCTCGCAGCAAACTGTTGGCACCGGCCAGCAACGCGCCGAACAGGCTCAGGCCGATACCGCTGAACCACCACAACGGACTGAGGCTCAACTGGCCCGGTACTTCGGCGCCGTACAAACCGCGCAAACTGGCGGCGACGTCCGGCAACAACACGCTGGCCAGCAGGTAGCCGCTGGCGACGCCGGCGATACCACCGATCAGCGCCAGGCCACCCAGCTCGACGGTGAGACAGGTCATCAACATGCGTGCACTGACGCCACAGGCGCGCAGGGTTCTGAGCAAGCCTCGGCGCTGCTCCAGCGCCAGACCGATTGCCGCGTGAACGATGAACAGGCCGACCACGAACGATAGAAAGCCCAAGGCATCGAGGTTCAGGTGGAAGCTCTCGGTCAGGCGCGCGAGGTTGTTTTCCTGGTCACTGGTTTTGAGCTGGAGTTGGCCCTTGAACTCATCAGGCAGGGTCGCGGTGAAATCCTTGGGTAGCAGCAGGCGCGACAGTTGATCGGGCAGCTGCAGAATCTGCTGGGCGAAGCCGATGTCCACCAGCAACACACCGGGCGCCATGTCAGGCTGGGCACGCAGTGGCGGCAAGGTGATTGCGCTCTGGGCCATCGGTGTTTCGCCTTCGTGCAAGCCCAACGCCTGCAAAGTTTGCGGCGATACCCAGGTGCTGCCCGGTGGGGTGAAAAACTCGACGATCTGCTCGATCGGCAATGACCGTCCGGCCACTGCGGAACCGCTGGGCAACGACACCGGCTCAATGCCCATCAACTGCAAGCGCTGGTCTTCATGGCCCTTGAGCGTCACCCGGCCTTGCAATACCGGCGATACCGGCCAACCCGCACGACGCAGGTCGACAAACACTTGCTGAGAAAACACTCCGCCGCCGGGCGCACTGAGGCTGGCCTGGGGTTCGCCACCGATCAATTGACTGGCCCGGGCATAGCTTTCTCGCGCCTGGCTGTTCAGCGCCTGTACGCCGGTCAACAGGCTGGTGGCGAGCCAGAGCCCGGTCAGCACACTGAAAAATTGCACCGGGTGCTGCCGCCAATGGCTGAGCAGCGCCCGTAGCGTCTCGCGAAAAACCCGCACCTCAGCGCTCGTCCGCGCCAGCCAGGCGGCCACCGTGCAGCACCACTTTGTCCGCCAGCCGCGCGGCAACCCGTGGGCTGTGAGTGACCATCAACAAGGTCGTGGGGCTGTCGTCGAGCAGCTCCAGCAACAACTTCAACACCTCATCGCTGGTGGCTTCATCGAGGCTGCCGGTGGGCTCGTCGGCCAGCAGCAGTTTGGGTTGCGAGGCCAGCGCACGGCCCAACGCGACCCGTTGCTGTTGCCCGCCGGACAACTGCTCCGGATAGCGCAGTAGCAGGTCCGCCAACCCGAGACGTTGCACCAGATGCGCCTGCCAACGCGGATCATGGCGCCCGGCCAAACGCGCCTGAAACGCCAGATTATCCTCGACCCGCAAACTGCCGATCAGGTTGAACTGCTGGAACACCAGGCCGATTTCGGTCCGGCGCCAGTTGGCCAATTGGCCTTCGTTCATCTGCTCCAGCCGATGCTCGCCACTGCGAATGCTGCCGCGATCGACCTTGTCCAGGCCGGCGATCAGGTGCAGCAAGGTGCTCTTGCCACTGCCCGACTCGCCCATCAGCGCCAGGCTGCTGCCGGGTTTCAAGGTGAGGTCGACACCTTGCAGTACCGGTAATGGGCCTTGGGGGGTGGCGTAGCTTTTGAAGACGCCCTGGACCGAAAGCATGAGGGAAGGCTCGTTGGAGGCAATGGGCCTAGGATAGCGGACGGCAGCGGCACCGCGTTATCGTTCTTCGCGGGCAAGCCCGCACCCACAGGGGGCGATGGTGTACGAAAGATTTGCGTGCACCTCAATCACCTGTGGGAGCGGGCTTGCTCGCGAAGAGGCCGCTCAATCGCTCAAAATCTCACTGCCCCACCGCCACACTCGGCACCACCTGCCCCGGCGTCACAATGCTGTTCAAATCAATGTACTTCCACGCAGGCACAGCGCCGAGCCGCGCATTGAACCGATAGTTAAACGTGAAATCGTCCACCGTCGGCACGCTCAACGGTTTGCCATACACCGCCTCGATCCCCGCCAGGTCATAGCCCATCAACTGCAGCAACGTCGGGAAGATGTTGTAGTGACTGGAGCGATCCTTGTTGGCCGGCAACTGCGCCTGCCAGTCCAGGGTCTTCAAATCGCTGCCCGAAATCACCACCAACGGCACCACCCCCTCCTCCTCCACCGGTTCACTGCCGCAGTGAGTGTTGAGCCCGGGGTTACCGCGCTCATGCAGGTCCTGTCCATGGTCCGAGGTGTAGATCAGCAGCGCATTGCGCAAATCCGCCTGCGCGAAAACCCGTGCGAAGAACTCGCCGACATTCCACAGCACGGTATTTTTGTAGGCATTGCGGTACAGCACCCAATCATCCGGCTGGCCGTTGAAGCCATCGCGTTTGCCCGTGTCCGCCACCTCGACAAACTGCCCACGGGGCAACGCCGGCCGGTAGGCCATGAAGGCATCCGGGTACTTGTCGTGCACTGGAAAATGCGCGCCGACCTTGTTGATCACCACCAGTTCCGGTTTGCCGTCGTTGAGCAGGTCGATCAGCTTGGCTGCCGCTGCCATGTCGCGGTCGCGCACGCCGGTCTGGTCGAATTGCACGAACTCGTCGATGTCCTGCTTCTCGGCATTGTTCATCAGGTTCTGCAAGTTGCCGCCAGTGCGCTGGGCGTCGATGTAAACCGTGCGCAGCCCGGCCTTTTTCGCGTACTGCCAGATCGACGGCAGCGTGGTGTTGATCCGCATGTAATCGGTGCGAGTGCCGCCATAGCGCAGGGTGACGTTGGTGTCGGCACTGCAATTGGCGATGGACGCGGCGTAGCCATAATTGAAGATGTCCACACCCGGGTGCGGCTCCTTGAGGTTGCTGTGCACACCGAACGGCGTGTTGATGTCCAGGTAATTGCCGGAAATGCTCTCGTCGATGATCAGCACGATGTCGTAGCCCACGGGCTGATCGATGCGCGCCAGGTTCACCGGTTCACGCGGGCCGACGGTGTTGTGCAGCGCTTCATAGGTAAACAGATTCAGATAGGCCAACGGCGTGTACATGATCGGCAAGCCACGGGCGCCCTCGCCGGCCCGCACGAACAGCACCGCGCTGAGCAACAACACCCCGAGCACCGGCGCCGCCACCAACAGCGCCCCTGGCGCCGGCAACCGTCGACGCGGCTTGAGCCCGATCCCCAACAGCAACAACAAGCCACTGACCATCGCGCTGATGATCGCATCGCGGTACTGGTAAGCCGCTTCCTGGATGAACCCGCCGGAATACACCAGCGACACAAAACTGCTGTAAGTCAGGTAACTGGCGGTCACGTGCGTGTAGACGTCAAAGAAAACCGCCGAGCCAAACATCGCCAACGCGAACAAATGACGGATCAGCGTCTGGCGGATGTACGCGGTCATGAACAGCGCAATCGTCAGCACCACGAACATCCCGCCATACAGCAGCATCGGGATTCCGATGCCCAGTGCATCGAGACGATCGAGGTAATAGTCGTAATTCTTGAGTAGATACAGAACCAGCAACAGTTCCTTGAGGTATCGGATCATGGTGGTGCAGTACCTCCATGGCTGCCATTAGCCAATGGAAACCAATGATTGTCAGCTATTTTCTGACACTAGCACTAAGCCATCGAAGCGCAAGAAATGCCGGTTTTTTGCCAAAAGCGTCAAAAAAATGTTGCCTCAAATCTGACACGCCAAAGTTCCTGTAACCCTTGTAATACAAGCCTTGCGACCGTCTATCGTTTTCTTGAAAACCTCAGCAAGCCCTCAAAACCGCGACAAATCCAGCAACGGCAAGCACTTGATAGCAAATAGCCCGTGAAATCAGGGTTTCCGACCCGCGCTACCCGTCATTTTGCTGACACGCTTTCCCACGGCTGGGCTATACCCCTTTTGACAGTCTCATTTCAGTTACATCCACCGTCTTACGAGGCACGCCAATATGGACGTGAGCGTATTTGGTACCGGCTACGTCGGCCTTATACAAGCCGCAGCATTGGCTGATGTCGGACATCGCGTCCTGTGCGTGGATATTGACTCCAACAAGATCAGACAACTGCAGCAAGCCGTGCCTCCAATCAGCGAGCCGGGACTGTCCAGCACCCTGGAAGACAACATCAAAGCCGGTCGTCTGCTCTTCACCACTCAGGCCAGCGACGCGGTCGAGCATGCCGAGCTGATTTTCATCGCGGTAGGTACCCCCGCCGATGAAGACGGTTCCGCCGACCTCAGCCATGTACTGAATGTAGCCCGGCAGATCGCCAGTCTCATGGAGTCCGATCGCACCCTGATCATCAAGTCCACCGTGCCGGTGGGCACTGCGGACCAGGTGGCGAGCGCCGCCCACGAAGCGCTGCAACACCGAGGCAAAGGTGCGTTGAACGTGCGGGTGGTGTCCAACCCGGAGTTTCTCAAGGAAGGCAGCGCCCTGGCCGATTGCATGCGTCCGGACCGGATCATCGTCGGCACCAATGACGATGAAGCACGCAACCAGTTGAGCGAACTCTATGCGCCGTTCTGCCGCAACCGGGAAAAGCTCATGTTCATGGACAACCGCAGTGCCGAGCTGACCAAGTACGCGGCCAATGCGATGCTCGCCACGCGCATCAGTTTCATGAACGAACTGGCCAACCTCACCGAGCTGTTGGGGGCTGACATCGAAGCGGTGCGCAAAGGCATCGGCTCGGACCCACGCATCGGTTACCACTTTATCTACCCCGGCTGCGGCTTCGGCGGCTCATGCTTCCCCAAGGACTTGCGCGCCCTGCTGCACACCGCCGAACACAACGGCATGCCATTGCGTCTGTTGCGCAGCGTCACCGACGTGAACGACAGCCAACGGCACATTCTGATCAGCAAACTGAAGGCGCAATTCCCCAACGGGCTGGCCGGCCAGTCCATCGCGATCTGGGGCCTGGCTTTCAAACCCAATACCGATGACATGCGCGAAGCCCCCAGCCGTTACCTGATGGAGGCGCTGTGGGCCGAAGGCGCGAGCGTGCAGGCTTACGATCCGGAAGCCATGTCCGAGTGCCGGCGCATTTACGGCTACCGCAATGACCTGCACCTGTGCGCCACCCGCGACGACACCCTGGAAGATGCCGACGCGCTGGTGATCTGCACCGAATGGAAAAACTTCCGTGTGGTCGACTTCGACCTGCTGGCGAGCAAACTGCGCGCGCGGGTGATCGTCGACGGCCGCAACCTTTACAACCCGGAACACGCGGCGGCGGCTGGTTTGCACTACAGCGGCATCGGGCTTCGGCACATCGCTCCCGAGGCACCACGATCATGAAGATACTCGTCACTGGAGCGGCCGGATTCATTGGTGCCCATTGTGTGTTGCGGCTGTTGCGTGACGGGCATCAGGTGTGCGGGCTGGACAACTTCAATGATTACTACGACCCGCAACTCAAACACGATCGCGTGGATTGGGTGCGCGAGCAGGTCGGCGACTTCCCCCTCGCGAAAATCGACCTGGCCGATGCCCAGGCCCTCGACGCACTGTTTGTGTGTGAACAACCGGAAGTGGTGATTCACCTCGCGGCCCAGGCCGGGGTGCGGCACTCCCTGGAAAATCCCCGGGCCTACCTCGACAGCAATTTGAGCGGGTTCCTGAATATCCTCGAAAGCTGCCGTCACCACCCGGTCAAGCACTTGATCTATGCCTCGTCCAGTTCGGTGTACGGCGCCAACCAGCACACGCCTTACTCGGTCAAGGACAACGTCGACCACCCGTTGTCGCTGTACGCCGCGACCAAAAAAGCCAACGAGTCGATGGCCCATAGCTACAGCCATCTGTTCGGCATTCCCTGCACCGGTTTGCGTTTTTTCACTGTGTACGGGCCTTGGGGCCGGCCCGACATGTCGCCGATCCAGTTCGCCCGGGCGATTGCCGAAGGGCAGCCGCTGAAGCTGTTCAACTACGGCCAGCACCAGCGGGACTTCACCTACATCGACGACATCATCGAGAGCATCGCCCGCCTGCTCGAACGTGCCCCCCAAGCGGCACCGGACTGGAACCGCAAGCAACCGGACCCGGCCAGCAGCATGGCGCCGTGGCGCATTTACAACATTGGCGGACAGCAGCCAATAGCGCTCAAGGACTACCTGGCGCTGCTGGAAAAACACCTCGGACAGAAAGCCCTCGTCGAGTTGCTGCCCCTGCAACCGGGTGATGTGCTCAACACCTGCGCCGATGCCAGCGATCTGGCGCAAGCCACCGGTTTCCAGCCACGGATCGAGCTGGATGAAGGACTCGGACGATTCATCGCCTGGTTCCGTGACTACTACCCACTGCGCAGCGCCCACTCGCCACTCATGGCCGGGCTTCAGCGGAGGACTCTATGACTGGACATGAAAAAGGCGTGTTGCTCGATCACATGCAGCGTGACAACCGCCTGGACCCCGAGCACCGAATGCGCCTCGACAAGGCGATCCACATGCAGGGTCGCGGCTGGATGACCGGCCGCAACGGCGGTCGCCCCTGGACCCTGTCACGAACCAACCGAGTGTTCGCATGCCTCGGTGCACTGGTGATTTTGCTGCTGATCTCCCCAGTGCTGCTGGTTCTGGCGCTGGTGATCAAATTCAGCAGCCCGGGGCCGGTGATGTTCGTGCAGAAACGCACCGGCTATCGCGGCCGCATGTTCGGCATGTACAAGTTCCGCACCATGGTGACCAACGCCGAGGAGCTCAAGGAGTCCCTGCGATATCTGAACAAGCACGGCGCCGACGCCATCGACTTCAAGATCGACGACGACCCGCGGATTACCCCCATCGGCGGCTTCCTGCGACGCAGCAGCCTCGATGAGTTACCGAACCTGATCAATGTGGTGAGCGGCGACATGCGTTTGGTGGGCCCGCGGCCAACCTCGTTCAACGCCCATCGTTACAAGGATAGCCACCTTGCACGCCTGAGCATCTACCCCGGCATGACCGGCCTGTGGCAGATCTCCGGGCGCAGCAATATCGACTTCGACCAGCGCGTTGAGTTGGATCTCACCTACATCGCCGAGCAGAGCCTTTTGCTTGATCTGAAGATCCTGTTGAAAACCCCCTTCAAAGTATTCAGCGGCCACGGAGCGAGTTAAATGGACGGTTCATCGAACAAAAGCCTGACCATCGCCAGCCCGAGCGAGTCCAACCTGACCTCGACCGTGCTCGACCTGGATCTGCGGATCCTCTTCCTGACCGCTGCCAATGCAGGCGCCGGCACCACCACCAGCGCCCTGGCGCTGGCCAAGCAACTGGCGTCAATGAGCAGCGGCCAAGTGTTACTGGTGGACGCCAGCCAGTCGGAGACCAACCTCACGCAACAGCTGGGGCTGAGCAAAGAGCGCGGCTTTCGCGACCTGCTGTTCAACGCCTCCCCGCCATTGTTGCAGGACTGTCTGGTGAACGTCTCCAGCCTGCCCTTCCACATCCTGCCGAACGGGCGGCACATCCGCGGCGCCGAGCACCTGACGACTGAACAGCTGGCCCCGTTGCTCAACCAACTGGGCGATCGGTATCGCTTTGTGGTGATCGACGGCGACGCGGTGTATTCGGCCGCCGACACCCTGGTCATCAGCACCCTGGTGGACGGCGTGATCATGGTGGTGCGCGCCGAAGACACGCGCTGGGAAGTGGCTCAGGCCGCGGTCCAGCGCTTGACCCAGGCCGGCGCAAAACTGGTGGGCAGCGTCTTCAACCGACGCAAGTACTACATGCCCAAATGGCTCTACAAAAACCTGTAAGCAACCGCAGAAAGGATGACGCCATGAACGCCAAAATGCTTCTCCTGCTGTTGCTGCCGCTTGCAGGCTGCTCCAGCACCAGTGAAACCCAGAGTATGCCGGTGCAGATCCTCACGGCCGCGCCGGCCAACGCCCAGGCCACCGACATGCCCAGGGTCGAACAGACCCTGCGGCCCAAGGACGTGCTGGATGTGATCTTTCACATCAGTACCACTGGCTCGGGCGCTTACCGCATTCAGTCCGGTGACCAGGTCGCCCTGAACTTCACCGCGGCCAGCCAGCTCAATGGCACTCAACTGGTGCTGCCCGACGGTACCATTGAACTGCCGGGGGCCAATACCGCGGTGAAAGTCGCCGGGCTGACGTCGGTCGAAGCGCGGCAGGAGATCCAGCGCGTCTATGAGCGCAAATCCCTGTTCCAGCCCAATCGCAACCAGGTGACTGTGCTGGTCACCAGCCCGCTGAGCAGCGAGCAGAACCTCAAGACCACCCTGAACCACCCCGCCACCGGCATGAGCCGGGAGATTACCGTGGGCAACGACGGCTATGCCAGTTTCCCGGAAATCGGCTCCGTGCCGCTGCAAGGCATGACCGTCAACCAACTGGAAACCTTCCTCAATCAGCGCTACGCGCAATTGCCGGGGCGAATGACGGTCGACGTCATGCTCAAATCCACGTCGGGCAACGAAATCTATGTGCTGGGTGAAGTTGCGCAACCGGGCTCCTACCCGATCAACCGACCCGTCTCGGTGCTTGAAGCGCTGACCCTGGCCCGTGGCACCAACGTCAAGGCGCGGCTCGACTCGGTGGTGATCATGCGCCGCAACGGCAATCAGGTGCAGGCCGTGCGCTACGACGTGGAAAAAGCCTTGTCCGGTGACGCGTCGCAGATTGCTTACCTGCAACCGGACGACATGCTCTACGTGCCCAAGACCAAACTGGCAAGCGCTGGTGAGCTCGCGCGGCAACTGGCGGACGTGGTGTTGTTCCAGGGGGTCGGCTTCGGCTTCGGCTACCGCGTCGACAACAAAGGCAGTAACAACTAACGCTCAGGTAACCGATCATGAACCCAAAGGAAAACTACCTGCATGAGTTCTTCAGGATCTTCTTCGCCAACAAGCGGTTGGTGAAGCGAATCTTCCTGAGCTTTGCAGTGATTGCCCTGCTCTTGCCGCTGATGCTCAAACAGAGCTTCGATATCACCGCGCAGGTGCTCGTGCAGTCCAAAAAACTCTCTCAGGGAGACGCCACCACGTCCCTGACCCAAGGCGACGCCTCTTTCATTCCGCCGTCACTGGCAGACATGGAAACCGAGAGCAACATCCTGCGCTCACCGGCCCTGATCCGTCAGACCATCAGCGACCTGCAGGCCAAAGGCGAGTACAAGCCCAACCCCGGGGCCTTCAGCACACTGGTGACCGGACCGATCAAACGTTTCGTGGCCACCCCCTTGCGTGAATACGTGATCAACCCGGTGCGCGACGCGTTCGGGCTTGAAACCGATCCCGAGCGCGATACCGACCTGGATGTCTTCACCCAACAGGCCACCGAGAACCTGAGGATCGATACCCTGCCGGGATCCAACGTGATCTCGATTGTCTACAGCTATGGCGATCCTGCCCAGGGCACGCGATTTGTCGCGCAGTTGCTGCGAAACTACCTGACCAACCGCCAGGAACTGCAATCGATCGAATTGCCGCAGAGTTTCTACGAAACCAAGAAGAAGCAATATCAGGTGCGCCTCGATGGCCTGGAAGGCACACGACTGGCGTTGCTCGAAGGGGTAGGCTCGTCCGATCCGAAGGAAGAAATCACCTTCCGCCTCAACGCCATCAACACCGAGGAAGAGGCCCTGAACCAGTATCAGGATCGCCTGTTGCAAAGCCAGCGCTGGCTCGACTACCTGAAAACCGCCCTGACAGCCGCCACCAGTACGTCGCGGCTCAGCGATTACACTTTCCCCTTCACGTTCACCACCACGGTGGACAACATTGCCTTCGAAGACCGGGAGATCCGGCAACTGGGTGAACAACTGACGACTCAGGTCGCCCGTTACATGAACGACCTGGCGGTATTCCAGCCAGGCAGTGAACCGATGCTGTTGACCCGTGAGCAGATTTCCCGCACCCGTCAGCAGTTCCTGAAGATCGTCAGCAACCGGATTCAGGAGCGTACCAACGACCTGGCGATCGTCACCGCGGTGATCAACCAGAAAACCGCGCGCATCGCCGCGTTCAAGAACCGCATTCATCAATTGCAAGTGGCTCAGAGCAAGTTGCAGCAGATGGACACCGAGATCACTGCCTTGCACGCGGCGTTCTCCACCTACGCGCAGCGTTTTGCCGAAAGCAGCACCGCCCGTTCGCTGGACAACAATATTTCCAACGCCAAGGTGCTCAGCCCACCGTACGAACCGACCGAGGCAGCGTATCCCAAACCGCTGCTGATCATCCCGTTCGGGATGCTGACCGGTCTGCTGCTGGCGATTGCCTTCGTCTACGTGCGTGAGTTCTTCGATCACCGCTTCAAACATCCAGCGCAAATCACCCATGAACTGGGCATGCCGGTGCTGTTGGTGATCAACGATCAGAACACCCTGCCGAACAACCCGCACAAGAACTGGACCGTGCCCAGCTTCATGTATTGGGTGCGCCATTGAACGGGCCGCTCAACGCCAGCGCGCTGCCGATCATGCATTTGATCAGCAGCGGCGGCTTCTATGGCGCTGAGCGGATGTTGCTGGACCATTGCCTGGCGACGCCGGGGCAACATCAAGTGCTGTTTCTGGATGCGCCGCCAGCCCTGATCGATCGGTTCCGCGAGGCCGGGGTCGACTGCCGTGCTTTTGCGGGACTGGGGCAATTGCTGGGTCATTTACGTCAGCGGCGGGCTGAACAGCCGCTGATCAATACGCACAATTTCAAGGGTCTGCTGTTTGGCTGGGTCGGCGCGACGTTGTTGGATTTACCGTTGGTGATTACCCAGCATGGCTTCACGCCGCGCAGTCGCAAGCAACGCTTCTACGGCTGGCTGAGCCTGCAATTGTGCCGCACGGCGTCGGTGCATCGCGTGGTTTGCGTGGCAGAAAGTATCGCCGTGCTGCACCGCAAGGCCAGTGTCCGGACGGAGAAACTGCAAGTGATTCCCAATGGTCTGCCAACAGCCAGCAACCGGCTGCCCGACAACGTCAAACACCCGCGCTGGCTGGCGGGTTACGTCGGGCGACTGAGCAACGAAAAAGGCCCGGACCTGTTTCTCGATGCCCTGATCCCACTCTGCCAGCAACACCCGCAACTGGACGCCGTGATGCTCGGCGACGGCCCGGAACAGGAAATCCTGCTGGCGCGGATTGCCGCTGCCGGCTTGCACGAACGCATCACCTTGCCGGGTTACCAGACCGACATGAACCGGTGGTGGCAGCAACTCGATGCACTGGTGATCAGCTCGCGCACCGAGGGCACGCCGATGATTCTACTGGAAGCGATGCAGGCCGGAGTGCCCGTAGTGGCGTTCAGCGTCGGCGGGATTCCCGATGTGCTGGAGGACCGGCACAACGGCCTGCTGGCGACACCCACCGACAGCGCCGCCCTCGCCCGGCAGATCGATACGCTGCTGAATGAGCCGGCACTGGCTCGCGAATTGATCGACAACGCAAAACGTACGCAATTGGACCGTTACGACCTGAAGGCTTTGGCTGAACGCTGGTCGCAGCTTTATATCCGTACTGCACGGGAGGCACGCGCGTGATCTTTCCGCTCTCGATCGTCAGTCTGCTCGCCCTGGTCTGCCTCGGTTTGCTGGCCAGTCCTTATCCATTTCTGGCGCCGGGCGCAGTGCTCGGCCTGGTGGCTGTCGCGGTGCTGTACCGAAAACCCGCCTGGGGTTTGTTGGGCATCGCGGCGCTGGTGCCGTTCGAAGGTTTCTTCAAGGGCAGCGCACTGTCGGGCACCAAGTTCATCGGGGCGTCACTGGCACTGATCCTGATGTTGCAACTGGCCATGCACCAGATTCCGTCCGAGCGCCTGCGCAGCAACATCTGGCGCTTCCTGATCGGCTTCATGGTGTTGTACGGGTTGAGCATGATCAATACCGACAACCTGGACATGTCCCAGAGTCATCTGCGGGAACTGTCTGTCGGCTTGATTCTGTTTGTGATTACCTTGCTGATCGGCCGTGAGCTGAACCTCGATCTGTTCGCCCGGCTGGTGACCCTCAGCGTCAGCGCGACCTGCGTGCTGGCCATGTTTTCCATCAAGTATCAGGACCAGGGCCGCGCCGCCGGGTTGCTGGAAGACCCGAACTCGTTTGCCCTGCTGATCGCCTTCGCCGTGCCGTTGGGCCTGCTGCTGGTGATCCGTGGCCCGAACCTGTTGCACCGATTATTCTGGGGCGCCTGCTGCATTTTGCTGCTGGGCGGCATGACCAAGACCGAATCCCGTTCCGGGTTGGTGGTGCTGTTCCTCAGTTTGATGATCGGTGCCTGGCACTACCGCGCTCAGTTGCCACGCATCCGTCCGCGCCATCTGGGTTTTGCCATGCTCGGCCTGGTGCTCGTGATTCCGCTGGCCATTTATTCGATGCCGGCCGGTTACGTCGCGCGCATCCAGTCCTTGAGCATCTTGAAGGCCGGCGCCAAGAGCCAGGACGAATCCCTTGGCCGCCGCGCGTCATACCTTGTGGTCGGCAGCCAGGTCATTCGTGAGCACCCGTTACTCGGTTCCGGCCCCGGCACCTTCCCGCTGCAGTACGCCACCACCGGTTACGCCAAAGCGTTTTCCGCCAACCGCAAGCCGGGCGACCTGTATCGCCGCGCTCACAACACTTATCTGGAAATCTTCAGCGAAGTGGGGATTCCCGCCGGGCTGTTGTTCGTCGGCATGCTGGGCCTGGGGATGTACAACCTGATCCGCGCCCGACACGCCTGGTTGCTGCGACGCAACTGGGAACAGGCCGACATGATCACGCACCTGGGTATCAGCTATCTGTCGCTGCTGCTGTTCTTGATGTTCCTCAGCGCACCGAATCACAAATACCTGTGGATCATGCTCGCGCTGACTTGCGTGCTGCGCCTCAAGGCTGAAGAACATCCGCCGACGGAGGCAAGGGCATGAGCCGCATCAGCCTCGTCATCCCGATGTACAACGAAGCCCGACACATCGGCCGCACCTTGCTCGCCGCGAAAAAAGCCGCCGAAGCCGCCAGGCTGGAATGCGAGCTGATCGTGGCCGATAACGGCTCCGACGATCAGGGCCCGCACATCGCTCGCCAGCTCGGGGCGCAGGTGCTGGTGCTGCCCGGGCTGCTGATCGGCGCCCTGCGCAATCGCGGGGCGGCGATGGCGACAGGCGAATGGCTGGGCTTCATCGATGCCGATATCGAGATGCCCGAGGACTGGCTCACGCTGTTGTTGAGCATCCAACCCGCGGCTCAGGTCGACGTCCTGGGACTGGACCTGCACACCCCGGCCGAAGCCCCGTGGTATGCCAATGCCTGGCAACGCCGCACGTTGCGCCCGAACGATGAAACGCTGAAAACAGTGCGATGGCTGCCCAGCTCCAACCTGTTGATGCGTCGTCCATGGTTCGACAAGGTCGGCGGCTTCAACGAAAACCTGCGCACCGGCGAAGACAAAGATTTCACCATGCGCCTTTCCCACTCTGGCGCACGCCTGCTGTCCGTCAACCAGAGCGTTGCCCTGCATTGGGGTTACGAGAGCAGTTGGCGCGAATGGATGGGCAAGGAGTTCTGGCGTCAGGGCAGTCACCTGCAACTACTGCGCAGCCACGGCATGAATCTGCGTTTACTGCGTTTCCCGATGCTGTCGATCATCGCCTGGGTGTTGGATTTCATGGCGCTATCCGCCCTGCTCAACGGTTCCGCCCCACTGGCGCTATTCATGCTGTTCGTCACCAGCCTGCCAGCGCTCGCCCAGAGCCTGCGGCAAAGCCTGAAACACCACGACCTGCGCCTGACGCTGCAACTGTGGGGCCTGCATTGGGTGCGTCTGCACCTGGCTGGTGCAGCGCTCATTTTGAGTCTTTGTCATTGGAATGCCAGGAGGCCGGCCCGTGGCTGAATTCATTTTCTGGTTGTGCCTGCTATTGCCGGTGTATGCCTGGCTTGGCTATCCGCTGCTGCTGACGCTGATCGCGCCATTGTTTCCTGCGCGGCGTCATGTGTCGGCGCCACCAATGAACGTGAGCATTATCATCGCCGCGCACAACGAGGCCCGGCATATCGAAGACAAACTGCGCACCCTGCTCGCTCAGGATTATCAGGCGCACTCACTACAAATCATTCTGGCCAGCGATGGCTCCACGGACGATACCGTGGCCTGCGCCCACAAGGTCATTGACCCGCGCATCAGCGTGCTCGACCTGCCCCGTCAGGGCAAGGCGGCCACCTTGAATGCCGGCGTCGCCCTGAGCACGGGCGAGATTCTGGTGTTCACCGATGCCGACAACCAATGGTCGACCGACACCCTCGGCCAGTTGCTCGCGCCCCTGGCCGATCCTGAGGTCGGGGCCTGTGCCGGGCACATGCTGATCCCGGTGCCGGGCAAGGGCCTGAGCCTGGGCGACAGCCTTTATCGGCATTACGAAGGCTGGTTGCGCAAGATGGAAAATCGCACCGGCTGCATGGTCTCCGCCGACGGCGCCCTGCTCGCCCTGCGCCGCGAGTTGTTCCAGAACGTGCCGGCGGAGGTCAACGATGATTTCTTTATCAGTACCTGCGCGCCGGTGGCGTTCAAACGCATCGTCTATGTGCCCGAAGCACAAGTGAGCGATCAAGGCGTCGACGAAATCGCCAAGCAATGGCGTCGTCGCCAGCGCGTCACCGTCGGCGGCCTGCAAAGCCTGGCCCAGCGCCGGGAACTGTTGAACCCCTGGCGCCATGGCCTGTATGCGATTGCGCTGATCAGCCACAAACTGATTCGACGCCTGGCACCAGTCCTGTTGCTGCCGTTGTTGCTGAGCAATTGCTGGCTGTGGAATGTCCATGGCTTCTATCGCCTGAGCCTGATCGCGCAACTGCTCGGTTATGTGGTGGCCATCGCCGGCCTGTTGGATGTGCAACACCGTTTGCCCAAACCCTTTCGCCTCGCCGCGTTCTTTCTGGTGACCCTTGCCGGGATGAGTATCGGTCTGTGGCAGTTCCTGCGTGGCCAGCGGTACGCGCAGTGGAACCCCGAGCAAAATCGTTGACAGGACCGCGCCATGGCGATCAGACAATTATTAAAACGCACCAGTGGCTGGCTTTATCTCAACTCGCCGGTAGGCCGTCACCAACTGCAAGGTGCCGGGGTGATCCTGATGCTGCACCGGGTGCTGGCCAATGACCGCGCCGCCGACCTGCCCCATCGCAATGAACTGTGCGTCGGGCCGAAGGCCTTTGCCCATCTGCTGCTCTGGTTGAAGAAACACTTCGATTGCGTGCCATTGATGGAGATCTTGCAACCCGACACCTTCAGGTCGGAGCGGCCCAAAGTCGCGCTGACCTTCGACGATGGCTGGCGCGACAACGCACTGAATGCCTTCCCGTTGCTGAAAAAGCATCAGATGCCGGCGAGCATTTTTCTCTCCACCGACTTCATCGGCAGCCGGCAACGCTTCTGGTGGGAAAGCCTGGGGGAAACCCTGTGGCACAGCCACGGCGAAAAAGCCCGGACACACTTGATTGAATGCCTGCGACAGGTCGGGCGACCGCTACCGGTGCTGCTCGATGATCTGGATGTACAGCGTCGTAGCCTGGCGCTTTTGCATTTTCTGCAAAGCCTGAAAAGTCTGCCACCGGGCGAACTGAGCCGGCTCACCGATCAATGCCCCGAAGAGTCGTTGCCCCAGGCGCTGGACTGGCATCAAGTGCGCGTGCTGGAAGCCAGCGGGTTGATTCGCTTCGGCCCTCACGGCGCCAGCCACGCGATCCTCACCGGCCTTGACGATCAACACCTGGATGAAGAACTGAGCCGCAGCCGCAATGCACTTTTGAAAGGCTGCAACCGGCCGCTGCCGGTCTACTGCTACCCCAACGGCGACCACGATGCGCGGGTGCGCGAACATGTGGCCGAACACGACTTCCCGTTTGCCCTGGGCACCGCCACCGGGATTTATCGTGGCGTCGACGACCCATTGGCCTTGCCACGGATCGGCATCAGCCAGCGCACGGCGCGCAATCCGGAATTGCTGTCGTGGCGCATCTACCGCGGAGCCCGGCCATGAGTCGCAGCCACTACCTCAAACACCTGGCCCTGAGCATGGGCACCAAACTGGCGATGATCGGCCTGCGGCTGCTGCGCAATGTGTTGCTGGCGCGGATTCTGGGCCCCAGCGAACGCGGCCTGTTTGCGCTACTCAGTACCCTGCCCGATTTGATCAGCGCCGCCACCAGCGGCGGGCTGAATTCGGCGGTGGGGTATCAGGCGGCCAAGCAACGGCCCATGGGTTTGCTGCTGAGCCAGGTGCTGGTGTTCGGTTGCCTGCTGGCGGGTTTGCTGACGTTGCTGGTGGTGGCGCTGGTGCGGGAGTTCGGCAGCGAACTCGACATCACCACGCAACTGGGACTGCTCGCCTGGCTGTTGCTGCTGGCGGTGCCGCTGACTGTACTCAAGAGCGGCCTGCTGACCTTGCACAACGCGTCGGGCGGTGTGGTGGCGTTCAATGCCTTGCGGCTGGTGGAATCCCTGGCGCCCCTGTTGCTGTTTATCGCCTTGTTCTGGATGTGGAAAGACGCCGCGCTGGAAGCGGCGCTGATCAGTTGGCTGGCCGGCATCAGCCTGGTGGTGCTGGCCGGTTGGGTCTGGCTCAAACGTGCGCAACCCTTGACGTTGCAATGGGACCGCGCCAGCCAGAAAGAACTGTTGCGCTACAGCGCCCGCAGCCATCCGGACCTGTTGTTCCAGCAAGTGATTCTGCGCTCCGATTACCTGTTCATCGGCGCCCTGCTCGGCAGCACCGCGTTGGGTCATTAC
Source organism: Pseudomonas sp. B21-015 (assembly GCF_024749285.1). Lineage (NCBI taxonomy): Bacteria > Pseudomonadati > Pseudomonadota > Gammaproteobacteria > Pseudomonadales > Pseudomonadaceae > Pseudomonas > Pseudomonas sp. B21-015. The sequence continues at coordinate 2,476,671 of NZ_CP087196.1, read as the reverse complement.
GCCATGGCCAGCGCTGCCGCCGAGCTGTTGCTGATCGTCCCGGAGGCGGTGACCACGCCGCTGATGAAACGCCTGCTGCAACAGGACGAAGGCATGGATCGCCTGACGCCGTTGGCCCTGCGCCTGACCGCCACGGTGATGCTCGGCGCCTGCCTGACCATGGCGGTGATCGGTGAATGGCTGATCGTCACGCTGTTCGGCATTGCCTATCAGCCGGCCTACCCAGCGTTACTGGCGCTGCTGCCGGGGCTGCTCGGCCTTTGCTATGCGAGCATCCTGCGCCTGGACTTGCTGGGTAAAAATCGCCCCGGCACGATTTCGCTGTTGATGGGTCTCGGCGCGTTGCTGAACCTGGCCCTGAACCTGCTGCTGATCCCGATGTATGGCATCGTCGGCGCCGCAGCGGCATCGTCCATCGCCTACCTGGCCGTGACCGTCGCGCTGCTGGTGATGTACTGCCGGTTGAGCGGCGTACCGGTCTGGCAAACCCTGATCATCCTGCCCAGCGATGTGGCACCGATGCTTCAGATGCTGCAACGGAAATCGGCATGAAACGCCTCGTGCTGCTGTTGAGCCTGGGCCTCGGTTTGAGCGCCCAGGCGGCGCCGATGCGCTGGGCCGACATTCGCGACGGCAGCCTGTACCTGCAAGCGGACCGCCCCGACACGCTGACCATTCGCTGGGTCCCGGCGTGGCAGGCGGATGCCAACGAAGAACACCTGTACCTGCTCGACGGCAACGGCAACCTGAAAGGTGATCGCCTGATCGCCGCCAGTGAAACCCAAGGCAGACAGAGCTGGCCGTTGGCGCCCGGTGCCGCCAGTTATCGACTGGAAATTCCGGGCTACAGCTTCCGCCGCTACACGGTCGAACACGACGAACGCACCGTGGCGTTGTTCGCCCCGGCCAAGGTGCATTTCAGCGCCGAAACCCGTGGCGGCGATGAACTGTATTTCAAAGTCGCACCGGGGGAACACGCGGTGCTGGCCGGCAAGTTTCACGGTGGTGTCGGTGCCCTGCTGGCCCAGCGTGTGGGCGATAACAAACAAGTGACGCTGGCGCTGAAACCCTATCGCGCCTATTGGCAATTCGATCAGCTTGAACTGCCCGTCACTCAGGACGAACAAGTCTGGCGCCTGCGCCTGCAAGGCAGCGGCAAGGTCGCGTTCTGGCTCGATGGCACGGCAAACCTGTTCGCCCAGAACCCGCAACAACTCAAGCCGCTGCGCGAGGACGATGGCCAGACCCGGCTGACCTTGCATAAAGAGACGCTCGGCCCGACCCCGAATCTGGGCATTTACTTGCCCTACGTACTGCCGCCGCAATCCAGTTTCGCGGCGCTCGACGCCCTCAAACCCCAGGCGGGCTCCTATTACAGTTTCGTCGACGTCACCGCGCAGAATCCGCACCACGAAGATGCGTTCCGCCAGCTTTATCAGAACCGCTTCGGTATCACGCAGGACATCACGCTGTTGGCCGGCAGCCAGCGCCAGGCCGATCTGCGAGCCGACCCCCAGAGCAACGCCGGCCTCGACGCCTGGCTCGCCGCGACCCGCGCCCTCGGCGGCAAGGGCGTCCACTACATCGCGTTCGCCGACGAGCCGAACCTCAATTACCCGAGCTACGCCAACTATCAGGCGATCTTCAACAGCATGGCCCGGCAGGTGCGCAGCGACCCGGCCAACGCCAGGGCCGGCATACGCATTGCCATGCCCGCCAGTTCGCGCTTCGTCAATGGCCCGTTCGCCGACGATGCCGCCGACAAGCGCGGTATCGACTGGGCACGGCGCCTGCTGGCCGAATCCGGCGGGCAGATCGACGCCCTCGCCTGGCACGAATGGATGGTTCGCGACCTGCTGGCAACCCGCGTCTACCGCGACAGCGTGCGCCGCGCCGCCGAACTGGTGGGCCTCGATGCCCAAGGCCGGCCACGCAAGGCCTTGCTGCTGGACCAGACCAACCTGTCCAGCGGCTCAAGCCTGAGCCCCTACGATCAGGAAACCCATTTCGCTTCGCTGTGGTGGGCCTCGGTGGTCATCAACTCGGCGCAGGACGGGTTGCTGGACATGCTCAACTGGTTCCAGGCCGCCGACGAACCGAACTACCCCAAAGGCATGGTGCGGGTGCTGGGTGGCGATCGTTTCGAACTCAAACCGGTGGGCCTGGCCCAGCAATTCATCCAGCAGCATTGGCTGAAAAACGTCATGCGCCTGGACAATGACGCCTTCGAAGTCGACGTGCTGGCCATGGCCACCGAGCGCCAACGCAGCCTGTTGGGCGTCAATAAGGGCACCCGCGCGCAACGCGTCGATCTGGCCGGGGCGACCTGCCCGCTGACCAAGGGAGCGCTGGTGTATTTCGGTGCCGACAGTCGCAGTCGCGAAGGCACATTCAACTGTCAGAACGGTCGCGTCAGCTTCGATCTGCCTGGGCAAACCCTGTTTGCCCTGAGCTGGAGCGCCTCATGAACGTCCATGAGTTATGCGGCGGCCTGAACCTATGATGGCTCGATTCGAATGGCGCACGTCGCTGTGCGCTCCAGACTTTCCAACAGCCGCCTATGAGGGGTTGTGCTGGCGCGTGACGGACCACACGCCGTTCAACACCCTCGCCTGGCTGCGTGCATCGGAACAGGCACTGACCGCTGGGGAACGCTTGCACGTTCTGCTGGGCTGGCAAGGCGATGAATTGGCCTTGTGCCTGCCACTGGTGGTATCCGTGGAGCGCTTTGGCGGGCTACCGTTTCGGGTGCTGCATCACCTCGGTTATCCCTTCACCGATCGCCTGGCCCTACTCAGCTGCCTGGATGCCGACAGCATGCGCAAGGCACTGGTGATCATCCGCCGTCGCGTGCCCCATGCGATGCTGCAACTCAATGAATTGTCCGAACCCATCGGCGAAGAAAGTGCGCTGACCACCTGGATGGCCCACAGCTCGACCGGCGAGCGCCGCCTCAGTTGTCGGGTGCCGGTGCACCTGATCAGCGATGCCGACCGCCAGGAAGTGTCCGGCGACCCGCGCTACAAACTGCGCCGGGCGCGTAAACGCATCGCGGCTTGCGGTGCCGAGGTCCGACGGATAACCCCCGACGCTTCCACCATCGGGCCGCTGTTGCAGGCCCTCGGCGAAGTCGAAGCACAGAGCTGGAAAGGCCTTCAAGGTGTGGGGATTTTCACCAGCGACCGCAGCCGACAATGGATCGAACGGGCCTTCAGCGCCCTCGCCGAACAGGGACTGGTGCGGGTGGTGCTGCTGGAACTGGGCGGGCGCTGCATCAGTTACCGCATCGGGTTGCTGGAACAGGGCCGGCTGTACGACTACAACCTGGCGTTCCTGCCGCAACACGCAGACCTGGGCAGCGGTCGCGTGCTGCTCGAAGAGTGGATCCGCTGGGGGCTGGATGACAACTGGCATTGGGTCGACGCCTCGCGGGTCAGCCTGGAAAACTCCAGCCATCAACTCCTGGAGCGCATGACCGGGCAACTGGAGCACTGGCGCTGGAGTTTCTATTCCTGGCGTCCCAGCGGCCTCGTCCTGGGGCTGGCTCTGCGGCTCTGGCACCGGCTCAAACCCTGGTTAAAAAAATGGCAGGCCTGGCGTGCAGCGGCGCTGGTTACTCCTACGCTTACTGCTATGCAGGCTCCCGTCGTCAAAAGCCCTGCACCCACCGAAAAAGACAGAGAGGGCGAACATGCCTCGCCAAGTCATAGTCAACGCTGACGATTTCGGCCTCAGCCCGAGCGAAAACGCGGTGATACTGGGTGCCTTTCACGCCGGGGTCATCAGCTCCGCGACCGCCATGGCCAACATGCCGGCCTTCGAAGCCGCCTGCGCCCTGGCCCGGCAACCATTGCTCAAGGGGCGGATCGGGCTGCATTTCAACCTCACGTATGGCCGGCCGTTGAGCCTGTCGATTCTCGCGCGTTCGACGTTCTGCGACAGCCAGGGCGAGTTCGACCTCAGCCTGCCCCGCCACAGTCTCCGGCTCAACCGCCAGGATCGCGACGCGGTGCTGGAGGAACTCGAAGCCCAATGGCAACGCTGCCTGGACAACGGCCTGCACCCCAGCCACCTCGATTCCCATCAGCATGTGCACAACATTTGGCCCATTGGCGATATCGTCGCGCGTTTCGCCGCCAGCCAAGGGGTGCCCGTGCGACTGGCACGCGACCTGGGCAGTAACCTGAGTGTGTCCAAGCGAGTGTTCAAGACGTTGCTCAACCATCGATTGAACAGCCTGGCCGGAGCGAGCGCCCAGAACGTATGCACCCCGGTCGATTTGCGCAACGTGGTGATGCCAATCGACGGCCTGCTGGAAATCGTCGTCCATCCGATCCATATCGGCGCCGACTTTGGCGATGCCTATCTGGACCCGGGCGAGTCGCTGAGCCATGTGCTGGATCAGCGTCTTGGCGGTGTTCCGAGGGTGTCCTACGCCGTTGTGCCGAGGGCGTTCAAAGAGGAACCGCAATACTCAACCGAACTGTACCCGTTGAAATCCTGATTCATTGCCATCGAAAACCTTACCCACCACACCCTGGCTTCGGCCTCGGAGGACTTCATGAGCGTCATCGACAAGCTTCGCGAACGCATCAAACAAAAAGGCCTGCTCCAAACACTCCAGACGCTCTGGAAACGCTATGTGTACTTCCATCGAGAGCTGCTATGGCTGGGGCGCGATCTGGTGACCCCGGTGGCGCCGCACAATCTGCGGCCCTATACGGGCTTGCGTCTGGTGACCATCACCCCGGAAAACGCCACGGCTTTCACCAAGTATTACGGTAACCGCGTCAAGGCCATGGCCGAAATCGCCGCCGAAGGTCACACCGGGCACATGTACGTGAACGAAGAAGGTGATGCCATCGGATTTATCTGGGGCAGCGCCAGGGACTACTTTGACCGGCACTATTACGGCTGCTGGTTCCGGGTCAATCCCGGTGAATTTTTCGAGTTCGGCGGTGAAATGATCCCGCTCTACTTTGGCACCAGCCTGTCGGTGGACGCCCAGTTCAAACTCTGGGATGCGATGCGGGCCAAAGGGTGCAACAAGATCGTGGACGTCTGCGATACCCGCAACATCCAGGCCATGAAAATGCACATCCGCATGGACTACCAGGAGCAAGGGCACATCACCCATGTCTACGACCTGTTCGGCCGCTGGCGCTTCTTTCGCGAAACCTACTACACCGGCTCGCGGCTGACCGCGCTGCGTAAACCGGAGCCGCAGCCAGCGACCGCGGCGCAGGCGTGAGTGGCCGATGGCGTTACTTGACTGAGGACCGTGTCGCCGCCATCGCGAGCAAGCTCGCTCCCACATTGGATTGAGGGTGCCCACCTATTTTGTGTTCACTGAAGATCAACTGTGGGAGCGAGCCTGCACGCGATGGCGTCAGTCAGTGCAACTCATTCCTCCGATCTGACACTCAGCGTTTCACCGCCACCAACGTGTAACACAGCGGCAACTGCGCTTTTTGCTGCTGATACTTGTCGTAGAGTTCTTCGCGATTGGAATGCGGGTATTCCTTGAAGTGGCTGATCTGCAACCCCGCCTCCACGGCACCGGTGAAGATCGCGCCCAAGGTATGGACGAACCAGTAGGACACCGAGGCCTGCTGTTCGACTTTGCCTTCGTAGACGATCGGTTGGTCCTGGACGAAAGGCTCACGGCGAAAATACGAGCTGTCCGGGCGATAGGGATCGGCTGACTCGGGGTCGAACATCTCCAGGAACGGGTGGGTTTCGTATATCACCAGGCTGCCGCCGGGCTTGAGGGTTTGCGCGACATGGCGCAAGAACTCGCCAATGTCCGGCATCCAGTTCAATACGCCGATGGTGATCAGCGCCACGTCGAAGCGCTGGTGAAGCTCCGTCGGCAGGTGATGGATGTCAGCCTCGATGAATTCGGGCTGATGAGGCGAACGGGATGCCAGCTCCCGGGCCTGATCAAGAAAGGCCCCGGACTGGTCGACGCCCACTACGCTGCGGGCACCCAGCGCAAACAGCGAAAGGCTTTCCCGGCCATTGTTGCAGCCCAGTTGCACCACATCCTTGCCATCGACACCGACCTGTTGGAGCAACCCGGTGAGGGTGTCATCCAGGCAGGAAAAATCGCCATGGCTCACGGCATCCAGGCGCGCCCGCCATTCGGGTGTGTCTTTGTGGTGTTGGGCGGAGTCATTCCACGCATCGCGATTGCTGGCGATGGCTTTTTCTTTTGTCGGCACTTCCATTGCATGCTCCAGATTCCGGGTCTTCGATTGACCGGCACGAGTCTAGATCAGCGTCAGGAAAAACCACATCAGGGGTTTGTTGCGATCTTGTAATCAGCGATGACGCGAGCCCTCTTATTGTTGATTCAGCCGCTCACGCAAGAACTCGATCAGCGCCTGCACCGGTCGCGAGGCCTGACGGTGCTGCGGGTAGACCGCTGATAAGGTCAGCGGCTCGGGGCGAAATTCGTCCAGTACCGACACCAGCCGACCGTCCTCCAGAGCCGAGCCGACGATGAAGGTCGGCAAGTATGTGATGCCCATGCCGGCGATGGCCGCATCCTTGAGCAGTTCACCGTTGTTGACCCGCATGCGCCCGGTGACGTTGACCGTCAGCGGTTTGCCCCGCCCTTCGAACCGCCATTGCACCTGGCGACCATGGCCGTAGGGCAGGCAATCGTGGGTGTGCAAGTCTTCGGGTTCAAGCGGCGTGCCACGCTCGGCCAGATACGCCGGGCTGGCGCAGTACACCCGCTCGATGACAGCGATGCGGCGCGCTATCAGGGTCGAGTCTTCCAGCACGCCGATGCGCAATGCCAAATCGTAACCCTCGCCGAGCAAGTCCACCGGCCGATCGCTCAGGTCGACCTCGACGACGACGTCGCGATAACGCTGCAAAAATACCGGCAGCAAACAGCCCAAATGTGCCACGGCAAACGACAACGGCGCACTCAGGCGAATGGTGCCGCGAGGCTCGATGGTCTGGCCGGCGATGCCCTGTTCCACTTGCTCGACTTCACTGAGCAGGCGCAGGGCCGATTCGTAATAACTCTGCCCCAACGGGGTGACGTCCAGCCGCCGGGTGGAGCGATTGAGCAGGCGCACGCCGAGGCGCTCTTCGAGTTGCATCAGGCGGCGGCTGACGAATTGCTTGGACAGGCCCAACTGATCGGCCGCCGCCGTGAAGCTGCCGGAGTCCATGACCTGACAAAAAATACGCATGTCTTCGAACGGGTTCATTGTCACTCCCTGATTGACAGTTAATCGCTTTATAGCCGCTTTTTCACTTTCCGGCACCTCATTAATCTGTGCTCACGGTGTTGCTGAGGCCTGAACCCCAGCGCCACAGCAGCCCGATCCCAAGGCATAAAAACTCAAACGATCTAAAAAGGATTTGCACATGAACATCAAGAAAACCCTCGCCACTTCCGTCCTCGCCCTGTCCATCGGCAACGCATTCGCCGCCGGCAGCCCCGGTGTCGAACACAGCACCCAGGCCTTCCTCGATGCCCTCGCCGCCGGCGGTGGCAAACCGCTGGAACAGCTGAGCCCGAAAGACGCCCGCGCGGTGCTGACCGGCGCCCAGGCTTCGGTGAAGGTTGATCTGTCGGGTGTTGAAATCAGCGACAAGGCGATCAAGGTCGATGGCCAGACCATCAACCTGAAAGTGGTGCGTCCGGCCAAGGTCAAGGGCGAGTTGCCAGTGTTCATGTTCTTCCACGGTGGCGGCTGGGTATTGGGCGACTTCCCGACTCACCAGCGCCTGATCCGAGACCTGGTAGTGGGCTCCGGCGCAGTCGCGGTATACGTCGACTACACGCCATCGCCGGAAGCGCACTACCCGACCGCCATCAACCAGGCCTACACCGCGACGAAATGGGTGGCCGAGCATGGCAAAGAGATCGGTGTCGACGGCAAGCGTCTGGCGGTGGCCGGCAACAGTGTCGGCGGCAACATGGCGGCGGTCGTGGCGCTGATGGCCAAGGAGCAGAATACCCCTGCCCTGCGCTTCCAGCTGTTGATGTGGCCGGTGACCAACGCGCAGTTCGACGACGGCTCGTACCAGCAATTCGCCGAGGGGCACTTCCTCACCAAAGGGATGATGCAGTGGTTCTGGGACAACTACACCACCAACCCGGCCGAGCGTGCGCAGATTCATGCCTCGCCGCTCAACGCCAGCGCCGAACAACTCAAGGGCCTGCCTGCCGCACTGGTGCAGACCGCCGAATTCGACGTGCTGCGTGACGAAGGCGAAGGCTACGCCCGCCACCTCGATGCGGCCGGTGTGCCGGTGACCTCGGTGCGCTACAACGGGATGATTCATGACTTTGGCCTGCTCAATCCGTTGAATCGGATTCCGGAAGTCAAAGCGGCGGTACGTCAGGCCGCGGCCGAGCTCAAGACGCATCTGAACTAAGTCCAACCGCTCGCCACACCCCAAGGTGTGGCGAGTTTTTTTGTGCCCGTCGGGGTGCAATCCATGAGCCTTTTCTCTGCCCACCTGTTGCCTTGGAGCACCCTGTGCTGGAACTGCCGGTCAAAGGTCTGCTCGCGACTTCCGGCGTGTTCGCCATCGTGATCGGTCTGGCGCTGCCAAACGACGTGCGCAATCAACTGTTCGACCTCGCCCATCGCCACTTGGAAGCGGCCGGCATCTCGCGACACCCCGACGGCGTGATCGAACCCTCGACCCGCGCTCGCGCGCTGCTCGATGAAGTGAAAATTTTCCACTCGCTGAGCCATGAGGAACGTGACCGCCTCGCCGAATCGATGGTCGCGCAACAATACGCTGCAGGCCAGGTGATGCTGGATCTGGATGAAGTGCCGGACAGCCTGTTCGTGATCGCCACCGGCGTCGTCAGCGCCAGCGTGCCGGACGGCGATGGTTTCACCGAGACCGGTCGCATGGGGCCGAGCGAAGTCATGGGCGTTGAACAAGTTGCAGGCCGTGCGGCAGCAGAATAGTCGGCTGGCGTTGATGGCCAAACCGGCGCCGATCAGGAAAGGTGGATTTTTGGGATGGTTGCAGAGTCGTTAAACAACTGTCAGGTACCGACCTTGTGGGAGCGAGCCTGCTCGCGAAGAGGGAATATCAGTGACATTAATGTCATCTGACACACCGCTTTCGCGAGCAGGCTCGCTCCCACAGGTTTTGCACTTATTTGGCGGTAAATTTCGTGTAGCTGTTGATCAGGTTGCGGTAGTTCGGCAGACGCTGGGACAGCAGGTTGGCCAGGCCTTCCATGTCGTTGCGCCAGTCGCCTTGCAGCTCGCAGGCCACGGAGAACCAGTTCAGCAGGTGTGCACCCGCCGCCGACATCCGCGCCCACGCCGCTTGTTGCACGGTGGTGTTGAAGGTGCCGGAAGCGTCGGTCACCACGAACACTTCAAAACCTTCGGCCAGGGCCGACAAGGTCGGGAACGCCACGCAGACGTCGGTCACCACGCCAGCGATGATCAGTTGCTTGCGGCCGGTAGCCTTGATCGCCTTGACGAAATCCTCGTTGTCCCAGGCGTTGATCTGGCCTGGGCGCGCAATGAACGGCGCGTCCGGGAACTGCTCTTTGAGCTCCGGTACGATCGGGCCATTCGGGCCGCTGTCGAAACTGGTGGTGAGGATGGTCGGCAGGTTGAAGAACTTGGCGATGTCGCCCAAGGCCAGCACGTTGTTCTTGAATTCGTTGGGCGAGAAATCCTGCACCAGCGAGATCAGGCCGGTCTGGTGATCGACCAGCAACACAACGGCGTCGTCTTTGTTCAGGCGTTTGTATGGAACATTGCTCATGTGAAACTCCTCGGAGGATGGACGTTGCTCAGGGCGCCGACACGACAGGCCAGCGCTTTTTTGTAATCACTAAAAAGCAAAACATGAACAGCCAAATGCGCCCCAGAACCCCTGGAAATCGCTGACCGGCGCATTCGACAGACGCGCTCGTTCATGGCTGTGGGAATGCACCGCGCACGGTCCGCTGCAATGGTGAACCTGCGCCTGCATCGGTGAAGCCGGACGCCAGTGCCCTGGCACCTTGACCACCGGCGACCAGTCCGGCAGCACCGGCACGCTGGCAGGTCCGAGTTTTTCGAAATCGCCGGCGGCGTACACCACCTTGCCGCCGACTACGGTCAACACCGATTCGATCCACTTGATGGCTTCTTCCTCGACGCTGAAAAAGTCCGCGCTCAGCGTCGCCAGATCCGCCAGTTGTCCGACCTTGATCTGGCCTTTCTTGCCTTGCTCCGACGAGAACCAGGCACTGCCGTGGGTGAACAGTTCCAGTGCGGTCTGCCGCGTCAGGCCTTCTTCATACAGCGCCAGGCCACCGACAGTGCGGCCGCTGACCATCCAGTACAGCGACGTCCATGGGTTGTAGCTGGAAACCCGCGTGGCATCGGTGCCAGCACCGACCGGCACACCCTCGGCCAACATGCGCTTGATCGGCGGCGTGCTTTCAGCCGCCTTGCTGCCATAACGTTCGACGAAATATTCGCCCTGGAACGCCATCCGGTCCTGGATCGCAATGCCGCCACCCAGCGCCCTCACCCGCTCGATGTTGTGCGGGGTGATGGTTTCAGCATGGTCGAAAAACCATGGCAAACCGTTGAACGGAATATCGCGGTTGACCTTCTCGAACACGTCGAGCATGCGGCTGATGGATTCGTTGTAAGTGGCGTGCAAACGGAACGGCCAGCGCTGCTCGACCAGGTGGCGAACCACCGGCTCCAGCTCCTGCTCCATGGTCTGCGGCAGGTCCGGACGCGGCTCGAGGAAGTCCTCGAAGTCCGCCGCCGAGAACACCAGCATTTCCCCAGCACCGTTGTGCCGCAGGAAGTCGTCGCCCTGATGCAACTTGACGCTGCCGGTCCAGTTCTGGAAATCGCTCAGCTCTTCTTTGGGCTTCTGGGTGAACAGGTTGTAGGCAATGCGGATGGTCAGTTGCTGGTCCTTGGCCAGCTGCTCGATCACCTGATAATCGTCCGGGTAATTCTGGAAACCACCGCCGGCATCGATCGCACTGGTCAGCCCGAGGCGGTTGAGTTCGCGCATGAACTGGCGGGTCGAGTTGACCTGATATTCCAGCGGCAGCTTCGGCCCCTTGGCCAGGGTCGAATACAGGATCATCGCGTTGGGCCGCGCGACCAGCATGCCGGTCGGGTTGCCGTTGGCATCACGCACGATTTCACCGCCCGGCGGGTTCGGCGTGTCGCGGGTGTAACCGGCCACTCGCAGCGCGGCACGGTTAAGCAGCGCGCGGTCGTATAAATGCAGGACAAACACCGGCGTATCCGGCGCCGCCTGATTGAGCTCTTCCAGAGTCGGCATGCGCTTCTCGGCAAACTGGAATTCGTTCCAGCCACCCACCACCCGTACCCATTGCGGTGTCGGTGTGCGGTCGGCTTGCTCCTTGAGCATGCGCAACGCATCGGCCAGGGACGGCACGCCTTCCCAGCGCAGTTCGAGGTTGTAGTTCAAGCCGCCACGGATCAGGTGCAGGTGCGAGTCGTTGAGGCCGGGGATGACGCAACGGCCCTTGAGGTCGATGACCTGGGTGCCCGAGCCGCGCAGGGCCATCGCCTCTGCATCGTTGCCGACAGCGACAAAGCGCCCGTCCTTGATCGCAACGGCACTGGCCAGCGGTTTTTCCCGGTCTACGGTATGAAATTGGCCATTGAACAGAATCAGATCGGCGTTCATCGCAGTTCCTTCGTCATCAGTGAAATGAAGCAAAAAAGCGCCAGCTCAGCGCGGCGAATTTGCGTTGGATTCGAGGTGCTCCCGTGGCTGACTGGCCGTCAGCCACGGCGCAAACAAGCGAGTCGCGGCCGGCATGCACACGTACACCACCGACACCACGATGGTCAGGGTGATCAGGAACGTGGCGACCACGTAGTTGGAGAGAAAAGCGTTGAATTTGAGCAGCGGCCCCCAGAGCAGCGGCACCAGCAAGGTGTGCGGCAGAATCACCAGCAACGACACCACGGCCTGCTTCCAGCGCGGTGGCGGCGACGCGGCATCGGCCAGCGGCGCGAACCAGAATTCGTTGACCGGGTTGACCTCGGTCTGGTCGCCGTCGGCCAGCATCGACGCGGCTTCATCGATCAACGACTGACGTTGCGGCGAATCGAGCCAGTGCTGCATGGCCTCGGTGGAGCAAAAGCGCAACACGCAGGTGAACATGTCCAGGCCACCGTTCTTGCCGCGGATCACGTCCACGCCCAGATGTCCTTCCGTGCGCCCCGCTACGCTGACGATGTTGCGCAGCCAGGCTTCATAGGCTGCTTCGAAACCGGCCTTGACCCGGTGCTTGACGATCAGCGTCACGATCTCATCGGACCCCGGCGCTTTTTGAGTTCGGGCTTCAGGCATAACGGAGCACTCCGGGCAAACGGACATTGAGCGCCAGCCGTCCCGGCCCGGCGATAAACACACTGGTAAAGAGGATCAACAGCAGCCAGCCGAACTGCCCTTCGGCCACACTCCATTGCGGGTGCACGACCAGCAGCGCCACCAGCAGCACAAACAGAATAGGCAAGCACGCCAGGCGCACCAGCACCCCGGCGACAATCAGCAACGGGCACAGCACTTCGGCGAAAATCGCCAGGCTCAGGGTGAGGTGGGCACCGAGGTGGAACGGGTCTTCGATCAGTTGCAGCTGCGCACTGAAGTCCAGCAGCTTGGGCAAGCCGTGCACCCACAGCAGAAACAGACCACCGCTGACCCGCAGAAACAGCAGCCCGACATCCCGCGCCTGTTCATCCCGTTGCGAAGCGTTCATGGCTCACCCTTGTTCAATCACTGGCCTGAATAGTGCCGCCAAGGGGTAGGGAAAAATTGGATGTACGTGCTCTCTTTGCCCCAACACACTGATCGCCCAAACAACACATCCCCTGTGGGAGCGAGCCTGCTCGCGATGGCGGCCTTCCGGTCAACAATGATGTTGCCTGACACTCCGTCATCGCGAGCAGGCTCGCTCCCACAGGGTTTTGTGCGTGTTCACTACTGCTCAGGCAACAAAAAACGGCCCGAAGGCCGTTTCGTATTGAATCCGGTCAGACGGCCGGGGCTGCCTTCAATTCCAGACTATCCAGCGCCCGACTCACAGCCAGTTCACCTATCATGATGAGCTGCGCGACGCCCAGTATCGTATTGCGCTGCGGCCCCTCCAGAAACCCGGCGCAGTCACTGGCGATCACCTTGGCCGAGGCAAAGGATTCGCAGGCATTGGCCAGTAGCTCTTCGATGTCGATGTCCGGGGCGACGGTGTAAATCGTGCTCGGTTTGCGCGGGGTCTTGGGGTCGGACGGTTTGAGGTAGTGATCGAGGGCGCGTTCGGCAGCTTCGTGGAGTTTTTTGGGATCGAGGGGATCGTAGGGGGAAACGCCGTCGGTTTCTGGCGGGTTAGGTGTGGCTTTGAACATGGTGATGTCTCCGTTATACCTGATGGAACCACCAGTACCTGTCGCTAAACAAGTAAGGGTGGCGGCTGTACGCAGGTTAGCGAACCGAGAGGTATAAGACCCGGCAGACCCGAGGGCCTCCCGCGCACAGCCACCATATCGAAACTGCAGACATGGAATGCCTGCAATATGACGGAGCGTTGTTGCGCTTATACCTGTTCAAGTCGCTAAACCCGATCGCTGATTGGCAGCGATGCGGAAACGATAAAGACCAGGCCCAAAGCGCACAAGCCGGCGGATTCTGGCGCAGTCGTAGGCAACGGCGCAAGGATCTGTAGCTTTCAGGAAGTAACGCTAAACACTATTAAACACAGCCTTCGAATCAACACACATTCCCCTGTGGGAGCGAGCCTGCTCGCGATGGCGGCCTTCCAGTCAACAATGATGTCGTCTGACACTCCATTATCGCGAGCAGGCTCGCTCCCACAGGGGATTTCGGGTATATCCGCAAAATCGGGTCGACCGTCAGGATCAAAAGATCGCAGCCTTCGGCAGCTCCTACGGTGCCGGTATTTTCAGGGGTTCGGACATGAACTGGCTGATCCGCGACCTCAACCAGCGCTCTGCCGGATCGTTGTCATGCACCCCGCTCCAGGCCATCGACAGTTGCGCGGCATCAATGGGGAACGGCGGATCTTCGGCGCGCAACGCACAGCCTTCGACCAACGCGCACGCGGCATAGTCCGGGACAGTGGCGATCATTTCCGTGCCAGCGAGCAACGCGCGCAAACCACTGAATTGCGGCACGCCGAGCACCACGCGACGGGTGCGGCCGACCTTGGCCAGGTCGAGGTCGATGTTGCCGCTCAGGTCGCCGGAGAACGACACCATCGCATGCGGACGGGCGCAGTATTCGTCCAGCGTCAACGGCCCCGGGCGCTCATCGCCGCGCAGGACTTTGCAGGGAATGTCCCGCAGCTTCTTGCGCTTGGCATTGGCCGGCAGATCCGTGGTGTAGCTCACCCCCACCGAGATCTCCCCCGACGCCAGCAACGCCGGCATCAACAGATAGTTGGCGCGGCGCACCACGACCACGATCCCCGGCGCCTCTTCCTGCAACTGCCGCAGCAATGGCGGAAACAGGCCGAACTCGGCATCGTCCGATAGCCCGATGCGGAACACATCGCAGCTGCTGGCCGGGTCGAACTCCTTGGCCCGGCTGACCGCCCCCGAGATGGTGTCCATCGCCTGTTGCAGTTCCGTGAGAATCGCCAACGCCCGCGCCGTCGGCTCCATTCCACGACCGTTACGCAGCAACAACGGATCGTCGAACAAATCACGCAACCGCCCAAGCGCGGCGCTCACCGCCGGTTGACCCATGAACAGTTTTTCGGCGACCCGGGTCAGGTTCTTTTCGAACATCAGCGCTTCGAAAATCACCAGCAGGTTCATGTCGACGCGGCGCAGATCATTACGGTTCATAAGCACAATCCCATTGTGTTTTGGGCCAGGCACGAGGGCAGACGAGCGTCGTCTGACTTTACTCGAGACGCCCGTCCCGTTCGAGGAATTAACAACGTTTAACTCGCAAGCCAAAGCCCTCGCGACCAAGAATGAAGCCTTCTGCGCAGGCCTCTTTTTTTAGAATTTTTAGAAAAAGAAACGTGCTGACCCACCGTGCAGTGCACCCGCGCGCGCCCACCGACACGGACATTGGCCATGGCTCACATTCAGCAAAACGCGATCAAGGCGTGTGCCATTGAAACGCAAAAAAAACCCACGGGCGGCCTTAGCCCCTGGCGCGAAACACGGGTCAAACAACTGATCCTCGACCACCTCGGTGAAACCCTGGAAGTGACCGAACTGGCACGGGCCTGTGCCCTGTCGCGCAGTCATTTTTCCCGTGCGTTCAAGTGCAGTACCGGCCTCTCGCCGCAAGAGTGGATACGTCAGCAACGCATCGCACGGGCCAAGCAGTTGATCCAGGACACGGACCTGACCCTGACGCAAATCAGCCTGGAATGTGGCTTCTGCGATCAGGCACATTTCTCTCATATCTTTACTCGCAGCGAAGGCATCACACCGTTTGCCTGGCGCTGCCGGACCGTTCGTGTTCTTCCCTCTCTCAAGATCAAAAGATCGCAGCCTTCGGCAGCTCCTACGGGTGTTCACATAACCCTGTAGGAGCTGGCGCAGCCTGCGATCTTTTGATTTTGATCAGCCTTTGATAAACGCCAGCAGATCTTCGTTGAGTTGATCCTTGTGGGTATCGGTCAGGCCGTGCGGGGCTCCTGGGTAGACCTTCAATGTGGAGCCCTTGACCAGTTTTGCCGAGGCGATGCCCGAGGCTTCAATCGGCACCACCTGATCATCGTCGCCATGCACCACGAGGGTTGGCACGTCGAACTTCTTCAGGTCTTCGGTGAAGTCGGTTTCAGAGAACGCCTTGATGCAGTCGTACGCGTTCTTGTGACCGGAGGCCATGCCCTGCAACCAGAACCAGTCGATCATGCCTTGCGAGGGTTTGGCGCCCGGCCGGTTGAAACCGAAGAACGGACCGCTGGCCAGATCCTTGTACAGTTGCGAACGGTCGACCAACGATGCCTGACGAATACCGTCGAACACTTCCAACGGCAGGCCACCCGGGTTGGCCTCGGTCTTGAGCATCAGCGGCGGCACCGATGAAATCAGCCCGGCCTTGGCCACGCGACCAGTGCCGTAGCGACCGATGTAGCGCGCCACTTCGCCACCGCCGGTGGAGAAGCCGAACAGCACGGTGTTTTGCAGATCCAAATGCTCGATCAGCTGCGCGAGGTCATCGGCGTAGGTGTCCATTTCGTTGCCGAACCATGGCTGGCTCGAACGACCGTGACCACGACGGTCATGGGCGATGACCCGGTAGCCTTTGGAGGCCAGGAAGATCATCTGCGACTCCCAACTGTCGGCATTCAACGGCCAACCGTGGCTGAAGACGATCGGCTGACCGGTGCCCCAGTCCTTGTAGTAAATCTCGGTGCCGTCTCGGGTGGTAAAGGTGCTCATCATGATTCTCCTGATGCATGGGGTTTACGACGGTTAATCAGAGGTATGGGCCATTCGCTCGGCCAGGCGCGCCACCCGCTCGCCCAAATGTGCGGCGGTACGGCGGTCTTCCTGGGGGGGTGCAAATTCTGGGGATTGCTCGACGTTCGATTGGGCCATCGCCCCCAGCGAACTGCCGAGTCGATTCAACTGCCCGTCGAACACGCCGATGCTGCTGCGCGCCGGCAACAGGTCGAGGCCGACCCAGATCATCGAGTGCTGGGCGGCGAACACCGCCATCTGCAGCAAGGTGTTGAGCTTGTCGCCGCACAGGCAACCGGAGTTGGTAAACCCGGCAGCGAGTTTGTCGCGCCAGGGTTGCGCCAGGTAGAACGACGCGGTGGCTTCCATGAAGCCCTTGAACGCCGCCGAGGCGCTGCCCATGTAGGTCGGGGCGCCGAAGATGATTGCATCGGCACGGTGCAAGCGTTCCCAGTGCTCGTCCACTTCCTCCACCGGAATCAGCCGACTGGTGCTGCCCAGGTGCCGTTCCACTCCCAGGCCCACGGCTTCGGCCATGACCCGGGTGTGCCCGTAACCACTGTGATAGACCACCACCACGTTGCTCATTCCGGCTCCTCCAGAAGTGTTCGTCCTTTTGCGGCACGCTTTTTGTTGCACTTTCTGTTGCAAAAAGGCCGATACCTTCGGCTACTTGAAGAAATGGATTTTTGAGCGTAGACCGGACTCGGTACGAGTTAAACGTTGTTAATTTTTCACCGTGCACCCATGACCCCGGCGCGCCCTCTACCCGCACTGTGCCCAATAAATACGGGACCACTGGGTAATGACGGCAAGGCAACAACCGATGCACACGCCGAGAACGCGCCTGACGCTGCGTTGCGTTGCCGAAAAAACCTGAGGAATATGCCTGAATAGCGCGTGATAGACGGATGCAAGCAGGAGTGACCCGTTGACCCTTTCCCCCGAACAGGCCATCCATTTCGGCCCCTACCGGATCTACCCCGGACAACGCCTGGTGATGGAGGCCGACCAGCCCCTGCGCCTGGGCCGGCGGGCCATGGACATTCTGTTGATCCTGCTGGAGCACGCAGGCCAGGTGGTGAGCAAGCAGCACCTGATCGCCCGGGTCTGGCCGAAAAGCGTGGTGGAAGACATCAACCTGCGCGTGCACATGGCGGCACTGCGCAAAGCCCTCGGTGACGGTCAGGCCGGCCAGCGTTACATCGTCACCGTCGCCCAGCGCGGCTACAGTTTTGTCGCTCCGTTTTCCCTGGAGCCCATCGAACAACGCCCGCAAAACGACGCCAATGAACCAGGCGGCCATAACCTGCCGATCCGCCGGACCCGCATGATCGGCCGTCAGGCCCTGGTCGACAGCCTGTTGGCGCAACTCTCGCGGCAGCGTTTCATCACCCTCGTGGGCCCCGGCGGGATCGGCAAGACGACCGTGGCGCTGCGCGTCGCCGAGCAACTGATCGGTCGCTATCGAGACGGCATTCGCCTGCTGGACCTGGCACCGATCAACGACCCCTTGATGATCGGCGCACACCTGGCGACAGCGCTAGGCCTGTCGTTGCATGACGCCGAACCCATGAACGGGCTCGCCACGTGCTTGCGCGACCGGCAGATGCTGCTGGTCATCGATAACTGCGAACACTTGATCGATGCCATTGCGTTGCTCAGCGAAAGTATCCTGCGCACAGCGCCCCAAGTGCATATTCTGGCCACCAGTCGCGAAAGCCTGCGGGCCGAAGGCGAATGCGTGCAGCGCCTGGAATCGCTGGACTGCCCACCGCCCATCGCGGTCCTCGACCGCGCTCAGGCCCTGACGTTTTCGGCGCTGCAATTGTTTGTCGAGCGGGCGATGGCCAGCCACGACAGCTTCGAACTGAGCGAAGCCGAGCTGCCGCTGGCAATTGAAATCTGCCGTCGCCTGGACGGTATACCGCTGGCGATCGAACTGGCGGCGGCGCAAGTCGGCAACCTGGGTTTGAGTGGCTTGCTGTCACAACTGCAAGGCAGTTTTCGTCTGCTCGCCCAAGGCTGCCCGACGACCATGGGCCGCCATCAAACCCTGCGCGCCACACTGGACTGGAGCTTCGAACTGCTCAATGCCTGCGAGCAAACCTGCCTGCGCCGATTGGGGATATTCCGGGGCGGTTTTACCCTGGAATCGGCGGCCGCCGTGATTGTCGGCCAGTACATCGAGCCCGACGTGGTATTTGGCTCGATTACCCAATTGGTGGCCAAGTCATTGCTGAACGTGGAAGTCGGCGAGGAAGAAGTGTTCTACCGTCTGCTCGACACCACACGTGGCTATGCGCTGGAAAAACTCGACCAGGCCCAAGAGCTGGCGGACATCCGGGAGCGCCATGCCGAATGCTGCCTGGCCTTGATGCAGCAGGCGCAGAGCGATTGGGAACACACCCCGAGCGAGCGCTGGACCGAGCGTTACGCCCGCAACCTGGAAGACATTCGTGCGGCGCTCGATTGGGCCTTGAATACTCAAGGGTCGCAAGCGTTGGCCATCCGCCTTGCCGCGACCTCAACACCGCTCTGGCAGGAACTGTCGCTGCTCAAGGAGCACGGTGTGTATGTGCGCAAGGCCTTGGCGTTGCTCAAGGCGACAGACCATCCCTGCCCGCGTTTGAAAATGACCTTGAAGCTCGCCCTCGGCAGCTCCTGCTACCACACCCAGGGCGGTACCGCTGAAACCATCGAAGCGTTCGTCAGTGCCAAACGACTGGCCGAACACTGTAACGATATGGCCGGTCAGCTCAGGGCAATCTCGGGGCACATGGCGGTCAACCTCAGTTGTGGCCAGTACCAAATGGCCCTGGAGCAGAGCCGACAATTTGACTGTTTGGGACTGCACGGCGACGCAGTGTTATCCCTGAGCACTCACCGCTTGCGGGTCTTGGCCCTGCATTTTGCCGGGGATCAGGCACTGGCGCGGGAGAGTGCCGAGCAGGTCATTCAACGCCTGGCCCAGAGCGGCCACCTCAACCGCTTCACCCATGGCTTTGGCGTGCAGTACGACCAGAGCGTGGCGGCCCTGACGATTCTGGCGCGCATTCTCTGGTTGCAAGGGCTCCCGGAGAAAGCCTGGCACACCGCACGACAGGCGCTCGACATCGCGATGCAGATCAATCATGGCACGTCCATCTGCTACACCCTGGCGCTGTCCGGTTGCCTGATGGCCCATTACAACGGCAACGCGCCGGTCGCCCGCGAACTCCTGGCCTTGCTGCTTGAGCAGGCGAAGAAACACTCGGTGTTGCTGTTCTACACCTGGGCCAAACATTACGCGCAGGTGATCGACGTTGCCGATACGCCCTCGTCCCCGCGACCAGACACCGGGTTGGTCAAGGAAATCATGGTCACGCTGGACAGCCGTTTCATCGATGATGCGTTGCTGGAACGGGCCGAAAACGGCGCGGCGGGCTGGAGCACGGCGGAGATTCTGCGGGCCAGGGCCGACGCGTTACTGGCAGAGAATTGCCCGAACAGCGTCGACGCGGCCGAGGCGGTGCTGCTCAAGGCTTTAGCCGTGGCGAAAACCCAGGGAGCGCTGGCCTGGGAACTGCGCAGCGCCACATCACTGGCTCAGCTGTGGCAACGTCAGGGCCACTTGCGACAAGCCCATGAGCTGCTGGCGCCGATTTACCAGCGTTTCACCGAAGGCTTCGCCACACCGGACCTGATCAAAGTCCGGCGGCTACTCGACGAGCTGCAGCGCGACCTGCCTGCCTGAAGTCCGGTGAGCCGGACTGGTGTAGCGTTCATAACGCAGTTCGAAGGCGTGTAAATATCCGCTGTGTTCGAGCTTCTCCAGGGCGTAGGTGCGCGTGGTATTGAGGAAACGGTAGCGGGTCACACCGTTACCCTGCTCCACCGAGAGCAGCGATTTATTCACCAGACTCTCCACCACGTTGACCAGACTCGCGGGCAGCAACATCGCGCCACTGATCACGCCAATCGCCGCGTCCAGGGTGAACGCCATCTTGAACACCGCCAGCCGCTGCAACACCATCTGCTCCAACGGGCTCAGCCGTTCATAGCTCCAGTCCAGTGCGGCTTTGAGATTCTGATGCCGTGGCACGGCGGTGCGTCGACCTTGGCTCAACAGCTGAAAACAGTTGCCCAGTTGCGCTTGTAACCCCACCAGCGCCAGTGCATCGATCTGCGCCGCCGCCAGCTCAATGGCCAGGGGCAAGCCATCCAGCCGCCGACAAATATTGCACACGGCCTTGAGATCCTGTTGGCGCAGGGCAAACCCTTGCTGACGGGCTCGGGCGCGGCTGACCAACAGCTGCACCGCTGAATACCCCATGGCCTCGGCCACGCTATAAATCGCCGAGGCTGGAGGCACCGTCAGGGGTGGTAACCGCAGCAGCGTTTCCCCTGCCGCTCGCAGCGGTTCGCGACTGGTGGCGAGGATCGACAACCGAGGCGCCGAAGCCAGCAGATCGTCCACCACTGTCCGACAACGTTCGAGCAGATGTTCACAATTGTCGAGCACCACCAAGGCATGCCGTTGCGCCAACGCCTTTGCGCCGACGTCCAGTTCCAGAGTGCGTGACAGATGATCGACAAGCTGCGACGGGGCATCGATGGCTGCCAGATCAACCATCCAGACACCATCCCGATAGTGCTGCAACAGCAACTCGGCCACGCGCAATGCCACGGTGGTCTTGCCAATGCCAGCAGGGCCGACCAGGGTCATGAAGCGTCGAACCGGTAACTGCCTGACCACGCTGCCGACGATAGAGTCGCGACCGGTGACCGCTGTCAGCCGCGCAGGCAAGTTGTGTTGAGGCTTGTGCAAGGTTTCGACCAGCACAGGAGTGCCCGTCCGGTCGTGCTGCACCGGGGCGATGAAGCTATAACCGCGTTGGGGAATATTAACGATGTAGGGCTGCCCGTTCGGCCCATCGCCGAGCGCTCGACGCAGGGCGGCAATGTGTACGCGCAGGTTGATTTCCTCGACCACCGAGGTCGGCCAGACGTGAGCAATCAGCGCCTCTTTGCTGACCACCGCACCGGCGTGCTCGACCAGCACCTGCAAAATTTCCAGGGCTCGCCCCCCCATACGCAACGGCCGATCACCGTCCAGGATCAGCCGCTGATGCAGGTGGAACGCGTAGGGCCCGAACCGCAGTACCGTGTCGTTGTTTATATTTCTGAGGCTGTTCATGCACGTTCATGCGCTGAAAACCTGGCCCGGTTCAAGGAACTGCAAGGTCCCTCGCCCCCGCCTATCCAGGCTCCCGCACCTCCTTGAAAAAGAGTTCACGGGTATCTTGGCAGGCATGGATGACCGTACAACGGCCACGGGAGGAGCATCACCGCCAACGCGGTGCGCACGACGGACAACAACGCGCTAACTGAACTGCTCGCGGTACTGGGTGGGGGTCAGGCCGAGCTTTTCACTAAACAGAAAGCGCATATGGCGCACGCTGCCGAAGCCACTTTTATAGGCCACGGTCTTGAGCGGCAGGTCGCTGGTTTCCAGCAGATTACGGGCGTGATCGATGCGCGCGCTTTGCAGGAACTCCATCGGTGTCATGTTCACTTCCCGGGCGAAAACCCTGGCGAAGTGCCGCGCACTCATGTTCACCAGACTGGCCATACGTTCGATGCCGAACGCTTCGTCGAGGTGTTCGAGCACATGGTTCTGCACCCGGGTAATCGGCGTTTCCTGTGGCGCCACCGCCGCCATCAACGGACTGAACTGCGCCTGCCCGCCCTGGCGTTTCATCACCACCAACAACACTTTGGCGACATCCTGGGCGACTTTCTTGCCGTGGTCCTGGGCAACCACCGCCAGCGCCAAGTCGATACCGGCAGTGACACCACCGGAAGTGATGAGGTTGCGGTCCTGCACGAAAATCTGATCAGTCTCGACGATGGCCTTGGGAAAGCCTTTGATCAGCCGTTCGGTGTAATGCCAGTGAGTGGTCGCGCGAAAGCCGTCCAGCAACCCGGCATGCCCGAGCACGAACGCGCCGGTGCAGATCGACCCGTATCGGTTCGCACGGCTGACCGCAGCCTGAAGCCAGTTGAGCAGCGGCGGATGCTTTTCGTTGTAGGCCCCCGGCCCGCCCGGCACCAGCAACACATCGTAGTGCGCGCTCGCCTGATCGATGTGCAGATCGGCCTGGACACTGACGCCGTTGGAGGCCCGCAATGCGCCCTGCTCGGTGCCGATGGTCAACAGCTCGTATCGGTCTGCCGGTTGCAGATAACGATTGGCGATGGAAAACACCTCCATGGGGCCGGCCATGTCGAGCAGGAGAAAGTCTGGGAACAACACCATTGCCACGGTTTTCATGGGTTCAAGGTCACTAAAAGAGTACGGATTAATATCACTGCGCCAAACACCAAACCCTTGTGGGAGCGAGCCTGCTCGCGATAGCGGCGGGCCGGTCGACATCGATGTTGAATGAAAAACCGCCATCGCGAGCAGGCTCGCTCCCACAGGTATCCCTCCCGACATTATGGCCGAGTGTAACAACAAGGATACGTGAACCTGCTCACACAACTGTCAACCTGCACGAGACAGTATTTCAATTTTCATCTACTTATTGCACATCAAGGTAAACATTAACCTTCTCCTCACTCGGACGAATTCACGTCCTGACAGGAGATTTCATCATGCTGACCCTTCGTAAAGCCTCGGATCGCGGCGCGGCCAATCACGGTTGGTTGAAGTCGTTCCATACCTTTTCCTTTGCCAACTACCGCAACCCACGGGAACAGGGTTTTTCCGACCTGTTGGTGATCAACGACGACCGTGTGGCCGCCGGCAAAGGCTTTGGCCAGCACCCTCACCGCGACATGGAGATTTTCTCCTACGTGCTCGAAGGCGCGCTGGAACACAAGGACACTTTAGGCACCGGTTCGGTGATCCGCCCCGGTGACGTACAACTGATGAGCGCCGGCAGTGGCGTGGCGCACAGCGAATACAATCACTCATCGACACGCCCGGTGCACTTCCTGCAAATCTGGATCGTGCCTGACGTCAGCGGCGCCAAACCGCGTTATCAGCAAGAGCATTTCAGCACCCAGAAAAAACGCGGCCGCTTGCAGCTGATCATTTCCCCTGACGGGGCCAACGGTTCGCTGAACGTCCGGCAGGATGCGCGAGTGTATGCCGGGCTGATCGACGGCAAGGAAAGCGCCACGCTGGAACTGGCTGCCGATCGCTACGCTTATGTGCATGTGGCGCGGGGCAGTGTCGAGCTGAACGGCATGCAGTTGCAGGAAGGCGATGGCGTACGGGTTCGCGAAGAACAGGTGCTGACCTTGAGCAATGGCGTGGACGCCGAGGTGCTGGTGTTTGATTTGCGGCCGCAGGAGTTGCCGGAAATGCCATGACCTTGTGGCGAGGGAGCTTGCTCCCGCTGGGCTGCGCAGCGGCCCCAAAACCGGTATAGGGAGCTTTCCTGGCACACCGCATCCGCCGTATTTGCGACTGCTTCGCAGCCGAGCGGGAGCAAGCTCCCTCGCCACAGGGGCCGGCGATTAAGGTTTTCGCTAGGCACAAAAAACGGCCCACTGGCCGTTTTCACTCGGATCAAATTAAGTACAGGAATGCCTAAATCGCCGCCCGCAATTCCCGTGGCGACAGGCCATAGTGTGAGCGAAAGCGCACGGCAAAACGTGAGGCCGAGGCGTAGCCGCTGGCACCGGCAATTTCACCGATGGGCCGAGAAGTGGTTTGCAACCATTGCAGCGCCGTCGCCAGTCGAACACTTTCCAGAATAGTCCTGAAACTGCTCCCCTCATTGGCCAGTTGGCGACGCAACGTCGATTCACCCAGGTTCAGGTGTTGTGCGACGCTCGCAACGGTCCAGTCGCTCTCAGGGCTGCCCATCAGCAATTGCTCCACACGTTCGCACAGTGGATCATTGCGCCCCATCAGCAGCGGTCCGGCCTGGCCGTTGAGGCCCAGGCTGAGCAGAACCGCTTCCCCATAGTGGGTGCGTAATGCATCCGGAGCGTTCGCATTGATGGCGGCCAATAACTGATCCCATGCCTGCGTCGTGTGCCTGTCCAGAGGCACACACAGATCTGTGGTCGGGGCACGGTGACCACTCATGATCTGGCGGCCATATCGGCTGCTGAAGTTGCGCAGTGTCGAACCGGGAAAGGTCACGACATCAGCGATATAGTGACCATGAAGGCCGGGGAAGTTCGAGAGGCCAAGCTCGCGCCCGGCCGGCATCAGAATCAGATGTTGCGGCCCTGCGCGCATCTCCCGGTCATCCCATTGCAGCAGCTTTTCCCCCTGTCGCACTCGACACAGGGTGGTTGCGAATATCGGCACCCGTTGCAAGGTGTGAGGCTGCCGCGCCCGTATGACACACGCATCGATAATGTTTTCCCGGTGCTGGATGCCGTCACAAGGGCGCATTGCTCTTAACGTCCGTAAGTTGAAGTGATGGTCGCTTTGGCCAAGGCGTTGGCATTGAGCATGTAGCCCACCAAGGCGCCGCTGGCCTGGTTATCGAGTGGTAGCTTATCGACTTTCAACGCCCATACGGTGAATTGATAGCGATGGGGCTTATCCCCTACAGGAGGGCAAGCGCCGCCAAATCCCGGTTGGCCATAATCGGTTCGCCCTTGTACTGCGCCGGCAGGCAGGTTCGAACCGACTCCGCTTGGCAAACTGCGGGTGGAAGCCGGTAAGTTGACCACGGTCCAATGCCACCAGCCGCTGCCGGTCGGCGCATCAGGATCGTAGACCGTGATCGCGTAACTTTTAGTGCCGGCCGGGGCGTTGGACCAGGACAATTCTGGAGACGTATTACCCCCTTCGCAACCGAAGCCCTGGAACACCTCTCGACTGGTGAGCGGGCGATTTTCAGCAATATCCTGGCTGCTCAGCGAGAAGTCGGCAGCGTGCCCAGTGAGGACAACCCCCATGGACAATGCGGATAGGATAATTCGGATGTTCATCGTGACCTCATCGGTGTCTTGGCATGAAGCACGAGTCTAGAGAGAGCAAAGGCTGATTACTGTGCCGAAATGCTCGACCATTGTGCCTGAACGCTCTCTCGATCCAGGCAATCCCCGCCGGCTCAAACCGGTCCGAAAATATCCTTCATCGCCGCATACTGCAGCAGCATGATGGTCTTGGCATCGCAAATCTCCCCGCGATAGAACGCCGCAAGGGCGTCGTCGAACGTCCACTCCAGCACTTCCAGTTCTTCGGTTTCTGCTTCCAGCCCACCGCCCTCGCTGACTTTCGAAGACGCGTCGTACTCGGCAATAAAGAAATGCAGTTTCTCCGTGACCGACCCGGGGCTCATGTACGCCTCGAACACCTTCTGCACATGGTGGACGCGATAGCCGGTTTCTTCTTCGGCTTCAGCGCGAATGCGCTCTTCAGGCGCAGCGCCTTCCAGCAGGCCCGCCGCTACTTCAATCAGCAAACCATCATGGCCATTGACGAACACCGGCAAGCGAAACTGGCGGGTCAGCACGACGGTTTTCTTCTCGCGGTTGAACAGCAGAATCGCCGCGCCGTTGCCACGGTCATACACCTCACGGGTCTGACGCTGCCAGTCGCCGTTGTTGCGCAGGTAATCGAACGTGATTTTCTTCAGCAGGTACCAGTCGTGGGACAACACCTGGGACTCGACGATGTTGACCCGCTCGGCTGTGTTCGACATGACAATCCATCCCTATTTTCGTCGGAAGGCGTACATGTTAGGCGAAAACAGATTTCTATGGTTTGGAGGGATAGAACAATCGTGGCGACCGGGATAGGCTCCGCATTCACCGCCATAAGGATGTAGCCCATGACCCTGCGAATTGAACTGTCGACAAACGCCACTCAGGAAGAGCGCGAAGCGATCCTTACCCCTTTGCGCGCCTACAACGCCTCAAAGGCTGGGCCCACGGTTTCAGAGCAGATTGCCTTGTTGGTACGCGATGACAACGACGAGATTCTCGGCGGGCTTTATGGCCGGGTGTTTTACCAATGGTTTTTCATTGAGTTGTTGTCAGTGCCGGACCAGGCACGGGGACAAGGCCTGGGCTCGAAGCTGATGCTGATGGCCGAAGACCTGGCGCGGGAGAAGGAGTGCATCGGGATCTGGCTGGACACCTTCGACTTCCAGGCGCCGGAGTTCTACAAAAAACACGGCTACAGCGAGCTAGGGCACATTGCCGATTACCCGCCGGGCCACAAACGCTTCTTTTTTCAGAAGCGTTTGGTGGATTTGTAACCTTCGATTTTCGGGGGTGCCACCAAAAGATCTTGTTTACAAACAGGTAGCCAACGCCGCCAATCGGCGCTTGGCGACAAAATCATCATGCTGCGCGTAGTAGCTCAACGCGGTGCCCGAGGCATCGCTGGTCACGTCCACGAAAGACTCGGCCGAACGGGTGTAGACCGTCGAACCGCCCTTCTTGCCCGGCTGCAAATACGCGCCCGCATCGACGCCGAACACCGCCTCGTCCTGCCAGGCAAACTGCACGCACTGGGCGACGACTTTTTCCGGTTTGTCCGAGGTCAGGGTTCTGTACGGGGTTTTGGTGCGGGCGTCGTTCATCGCCGATCCGGCGCAGCCCGCCAGCAAGGTTGCGGCCAGCGCCACCATCAGAATTCGCATTGCGTTCGCTCATCAGGAAAAAGCGGACTGTATCACCGTGGTGCGGCGTATCGTTCTGCTTTACTTCATTTATAACGCGACACCGCGCATCGATTCGCGCACCCTGTCGCGTTTCTCTCGCCGCATCGCCCGTTTTTCCGGGCCCATTTTTCTGGAAAGGCCATGACACCCAACGCCGAATTCTACAAACCCTCCACCGACTACGCCGACAAACTGATCAGCCAGATCGGTCAGACGCCGGCCTGGATCGCCAAGCGAATTGGCGTCACCGACAAGCGGATTCGTTACATTCTCGACGGTGAAAGAACCGTCAAAGGCGAAACCACACCGATCCAGATGACCTACCCCGAGCAATTTGCTCTCGAGTGTCTGGCCGCGGCTGCCAAGGCAAGCAAAAAGCAGTCTTCGTAATCCCCCTCAAGGAGTGACCATGGCGGCAACCGAACAGCAACACGAGCAGGCACTGAGAAAATTTCTCGATGAGCGGCCTGAGCTGCGCGTCGAACTGGACAACCTGAATCCACTGTTGGCCCAGGCCAAGGGCCAGACAGTAACGCAGTACCGCGACGAGCGCTTGCATGAAGCGTTCGAAGCCGAGGCGGAGCGCCTGGGTTTGTTTGCCTGGGAGCTGACGCTGCAACTGACCGCCGCCACACCTGAGGACTACCAGGCCCAACGCATGGAGGTGCACAAGGAGGTCGCGGAAATGGCCGGCATGGACTGGCTGGAGTATTGCGAGTTATATGGGTTGACCAAGTAACCGTCGCTGCTCAAGGGAGCCGGAACATCATCTGGGGCTCAAGGCGCTGTTTGTCAGCGGGCTGCTGGCCGGGGCGCTGGGGGTGCTGTCGCTGAAGATTCCGCGGCGTTGGCAGTTGGGGTATATGCCGCGCTGAGCGGGTTATCACATTCAGCATTGTGTTGCCTGACACTCCGCTATCGCGAGCAGGCTCGCTCCCACAGGGGTCTGTGGTGGATTTCAATGTTATGTACGACACAAATCCCTTGTGGGAGCGAGCCTGCTCGCGATAGCAGCGACTCGGTCTACGAGTAAACGCCCTTCGCCGCCCCGACGATAAAGCTTTATCATGGCCGCAGTTTTGCTGATCGAGTCCGTCATGAAGTTCGCCATTGCGCTGTTTTCCGCCGCCCATGCACCCTCCTCGCGCCGTGCCTTGCTGTTCGCCCAGGCCGCGCTGGCCGGCGGGCATGAGATTGTCCGGCTGTTTTTCTATCAGGATGGCGTCTACAACGCGTCTGGCAGCGTGGTCACGCCTCAGGATGAGCAGGACTTGCCCAAGCAATGGCGCACCTTTGTCACCGAGCATCAACTCGATGGCGTGATCTGCATCGCCGCCGCCTTGCGCCGTGGGGTGTTGAACGAGGAAGAAGCCCAGCGTTATCAGCGTGAAGCGGTCGCGGTGGGTGCACCGTGGGAATTGTCCGGCCTCGGCCAGTTGCATGACGCGGTGCAGGACGCGGACCGCCTGATCTGTTTCGGAGGCGCGTGAGATGGCTAAATCCTTGCTGATTATCAGTCGTCAGGCGCCGTGGTCCGGGCCGAGCTCGCGGGAAGCGCTGGATATCGTGTTGGCCGGTGGCGCCTTCGATCTGCCGATCGGCCTGCTGTTCCTCGATGACGGCGTGTTCCAGCTCGCCGCGAAACAGGACGCCAAGGCGTTGCAACAGAAAGACCTGAGCGCCAACCTGCAAGCCTTGCCGATGTTTGGTGTCGAAGACCTGTTCGTGTGCGGTGAAAGCGCTGCTGCCCGTGGTCTGGACCCTAAAGGTCTGTCGCTTGAAGAAGCCCAGGTGCTGGCCGCCCGGGAAATCACCGCCCTTATAGACCGTTACGACCAGGTGATCACCCTCTGATGTCGACTTTGCATGTGTTGTCTCAT
Source organism: Pseudomonas sp. B21-015 (assembly GCF_024749285.1). Classification (NCBI taxonomy): domain Bacteria; kingdom Pseudomonadati; phylum Pseudomonadota; class Gammaproteobacteria; order Pseudomonadales; family Pseudomonadaceae; genus Pseudomonas; species Pseudomonas sp. B21-015. Next base: position 2,447,715 of record NZ_CP087196.1, on the reverse strand, counting down.
TCCCCTTTCGGCGACGACCGCCTGAGCAGTTGCCTGCGCGTGATTGGCGCCGATGATGCGCTGTTGCTGAGTGGCGACGCGGCCTATGCCTTGCAGCCAGGCACCGCACCGTTCAGCGTGCTGCACGCCCGCAACCTGAAACTGTTCATACTGGCCGAAGATGCTCAGGCGCGGGCTCTGCAAGTCCCGGACTGGGCCAAGGCCATCGATTACCCGGCCTTCGTCGAGTTGTCGATTCACTACGACAAGGTCAACAGTTGGCTATGAAATCCCTGACGGTGGGCACCCGCGCCATTGAACTGGACAAGGACGGTTTCCTGGTCGAACTGAGCGACTGGTCTGCCGAGGTGGCCGCCGCCCTGGCCGCTGCCGAAGACATCGAGTTGAGCCCGGAACACTGGGAGATCCTTGAACTGCTGCGCAGTTTCTACGACGAATTCCAGCTGTCCCCCGCGACTCGCCCGCTGATCAAGTACACCGCATTGAAACTCGGCCCCGACAAGGGCAACAGCCTGCACCTGAACCGACTGTTCAAAGGCACCCCTGCCAAACTCGCCGCGAAACTGGCGGGCCTGCCCAAACCGACGAATTGCTTATGACCGACTCTCCAGCACTGACCCTCGAAACGCCCGCCGAGCACCCGTTCGCCCAGTTCGTGCGGATCCTTGGCAAAGGCAAACGCGGCGCCCGCAACCTGACCCGTGAAGAAGCCCGCGAGGCCATGGGCCTGTTGCTCGACGACAAGGTCGAGGACACCCAGCTCGGCGCGTTCCTGATGCTGTTGCGGCACAAGGAAGAAAGCGCCGAGGAAATGGCGGGGTTCACCGAAGCCTTGCGTGAACGCCTGAATCCACCGGCGCTGGCGGTCGATCTGGACTGGCCGACTTACGCCGGCAAAAAGCGTCACCTGCCATGGTATCTGCTGGCGGCCAAGTGCCTGGCGCAAAACGGCGTGCGCATCTTCATGCACGGCGGCGGCGCGCACACGGCGGGCCGGCTGTACAGCGAACAACTGCTCGAGACGCTGAATATTCCGCTGTGCCGCAACTGGCAGCAGACCGGTGTGGCGCTCGATCAGGGCGGTCTGGCGTTCATGCCATTGGTGGATTGGGCCCCGCAACTTCAGCGGATGATCGACCTGCGCAACACCCTGGGCCTGCGCTCGCCGATCCATTCCCTGGCGCGGATTCTCAACCCGCTGGGCGCCCGTTGCGGCCTGCAAAGCATTTTCCACCCCGGCTATCAGGCCGTGCATCGCGATGCCAGCGGCTTGCTGGGCGACACCGCCATCGTCATCAAGGGCGATGGTGGTGAAATCGAGATCAACCCGGATGCCGACAGTCACCTGTATGGCACCACCGGCGGCGAAAGTTGGGATGAAGAATGGCCGCAGCTGTCGACCCAGCGCCACGTCAAACCGGCGAGCCTGGATCCCGAGCATTTGAAAGCGGTGTGGCGTGGCGACGTGGTCGACAGCTACCCGCAAATGGCGTTGATCTCGACCATGGCCCTGTCCTTGCGCGGCCTCGGCCAGCCCCGCGAGCAAGCCTTCGAAACCGCCCAGCAGTACTGGGATGCCCGGGACAGATCGATTTAACCGATCATAACCGCCCAACCTTTGCGCTTTTTGTTCGAACCTATGCGCATAGACTCCTCTCCAACGCTTATCGGTTGAGGAGTTTTGAACATGGGTTTGTTAGTCGAAGGCCGCTGGCAAGATCAGTGGTATGAAAGCAAGGACGGCACGTTCCAGCGTGAACAGGCACAGCGTCGCCACTGGCTAACCGCCGACGGCAAGCCAGGCCCGACCGGCGTCGGTGGTTTTGCCGCCGAAGCCGGTCGCTACCATCTCTACGTATCCCTCGCCTGCCCGTGGGCTCATCGCACGCTGATCCTGCGCAAACTCAAAGGCCTCGAAAGTCTGATCGACGTGTCGGTGGTCAGTTGGTTGATGCTGGAAAACGGCTGGACCTTCGATAAAAACCTCGGATCAACCGGCGACAAACTCGATCACTTCAATTTCATGCACCAGCGCTATACCGCCGATACCGCCGACTACACCGGCCGCGTCACTGTGCCGGTGCTCTGGGACAAACATCTTGAACGCATCGTTAACAATGAGTCGGCGGAGATCATCCGCATGTTCAACAGCGCTTTTGATGAATTGACCGGCAACGACCTGGATTTCTACCCGGCGCCATTGCGGGCCGAGATCGATGCGCTGAACGAGCGGATTTATCCAGCGGTGAACAACGGCGTCTATCGCGCCGGGTTTGCTACGTCGCAGCAGGCTTATGAAGAGGCGTTCGATGAGTTGTTTGGTGAGCTGGATCGGCTGGAGCAGCTGCTGGGCGCCAATCGTTACCTCACGGGTGAATACCTGACGGAAGCGGATATTCGGTTGTTCACTACGATGATTCGCTTTGATGCGGTGTACTTCGGGCACTTCAAGTGCAACCTGCGGCGAATTGCCGATTATCCGAATCTGTCGAACTGGCTACGGGAGATTTATCAGTGGCCGGGGATAGCCGAAACGGTGAGTTTTGAGCACATCAAGAATCACTACTACGGCAGCCACAAGACCATCAACCCGACCGGGATCGTGCCTAAAGGGCCGGCGCAGGATTTCAGTGCGGCTCATGATCGGGCGCGGTTGAAGGGGAAAGGGGTTTGGCGTAAGGCCGAGCTCTGATCTGAAGCAAGGGTGATTTTGAGGGCCTCATCGCGGGCAAGCCCGCTCCCACAGGTTTTGCATTTGACGCAAATCCTGTGGGAGCGGGCTTGCCCGCGATGGGGGCGACTCGGTATTCAGACCTGCGCCTGAGCCCCTTCAAACCACGCCAGTTTCTCGCGCAGTTGCACCACTTCCCCAACAATCACCAGCGTCGGCGCATGCACTTCATGTTCCGCCACCAGCCGTGGAAGGTCGGCCAGGGTGCCGGTAAACACCCGCTGATTGACCGTGGTGCCCTGCTGGATCAACGCCGCCGGGGTATCGGCCGCGCGACCGTGCTTGATCAACTGCTCGCAGATGATCGGCAAGCCCACCAGCCCCATGTAAAACACCAGGGTTTGCGCCGGCGCGACCAGGTCGGCCCACGGCAAATCGGTGGAACCGTCCTTGAGGTGCCCGGTGACGAACCGCACCGACTGCGCGTAATCGCGGTGAGTCAGCGGAATCCCGGCATACGCCGCGCAACCGCTGGCGGCGGTGATGCCCGGTACGACCTGGAACGGGATGCCATGGGCCGCCAGTTCTTCGATCTCTTCACCGCCACGCCCGAAAATGAACGGATCGCCACCCTTCAACCGCACCACACGCTTGCCGGCCTTGGCCAGATCCACCAGATGCTGGTTGATCTGTTCCTGAGGCACGGCGTGATCGGCGCGGCGCTTGCCGACGTAAACCCGCTCGGCATCGCGACGGCACAAATCCAGAATCGCCGGCGCCACCAGACGGTCATACAACACCACGTCAGCTTGCTGCATCAGGCGCAAGGCACGGAAGGTCAACAGGTCGGGATCACCCGGCCCGGCGCCCACCAGATAAACTTCGCCGGTGGCTACAGGGGCTTCGCCATTGATTTTCGCCAGCATCAAGCGCTCGGCCTCGGCGCCCTGCCCGGCCAGTTGCCGGTCGGCAATCGGGCCCTGGAATACATCCTCCCAGAACGCCCGGCGCTGCTGCACATCCGGGAACAGGCCTTTGACCTGGTTGCGGAAACGCGCCGCCAGACCGGCCAGCTGACCGTAGGTGGAAGGAATCCAGGTTTCCAGCTTGGCGCGAATCAACCGCGCCAGCACCGGTGCATCGCCGCCACTGGACACGGCGATGATCAGCGGCGAACGGTCGACGATCGCCGGGAAGATCACGCTGCACAGGGCCGGCGCGTCTACCACGTTGACCGGCACGCAACGCCGATGAGCATCGACGGAGACTTGCGCGTTCAGCGGCTCGTCGTCGGTGGCGGCGATGATCAGCCCGCAACCGTCCAGATCCGTTTCGGCGTAGCCACGCACCAGGCACTCGCCGCCGCTGCCAACCACTAGCTCGCGCAGTTGCGGTTCGATTTCAGGCGCGACCACTCGCAGCAGCGCACCGGCCTCGGCCAGCAGGCGGGATTTGCGCAAGGCAATCTCCCCTCCACCGACGACCAACACACGACTGCCGCGAAGGTTATGAAACAGCGGCAGATAGTCCATTTAGCCGATGACCTCAAGGCCACCCATGTACGGTTTCAGTACCTCTGGCACACGGATCGAACCGTCGGCCTGCTGGTAGTTTTCCAGCACCGCCACCAGGGTACGACCGACCGCCAGGCCGGAACCGTTGAGGGTGTGAACCAATTCAGGCTTGCCGGTTTCCGGGTTACGGAAACGCGCTTGCATGCGACGGGCCTGGAAATCACCGCAGTTGGAGCACGACGAAATCTCGCGGTATTTGTCCTGGCTCGGAATCCACACTTCCAGGTCGTAGGTCTTGAGCGCGCTGAAGCCCATGTCGCCAGTGCACAGCGCCAGGGTACGGTATGGCAGCTCCAGCAGTTGCAGGACTTTCTCGGCGTTGGCGGTCAGGCCTTCCAGCGCTTGCATCGAGGTCGACGGCTCAACGATCTGGACCATCTCGACCTTGTCGAACTGGTGCTGACGGATCATGCCGCGAGTGTCGCGACCCGATGCACCGGCCTCGCTGCGGAAGCACGGCGTGTGTGCCACGAATTTGATCGGCAGCAGTTTCGAATCGACGATCTCGCCAGCCACGATGTTGGTCAGCGACACTTCAGCGGTCGGGATCAGGTACAGATCGGCTTCGCCTTCGCGGCTGATCTTGAACAGGTCTTCTTCGAACTTAGGCAACTGACCGGTGCCCTGCAACGCAGGGGCCTGCACCAGGTACGGGGTGTAAGCCTCTTCGTAACCGTGTTCGTTGATGTGCAGGTTGATCATGAACTGTGCCAGCGCACGGTGCAGACGCGCAATCGGGCCGCGCAGCAGGGCGAAACGGGCGCCGGACAGCTTGGCGGCGGTTTCGAAGTCCAGCCAGCCGAACTTCTCGCCCAGGGCCACGTGGTCCTGAACCGGGAAGTCGAAAGCCTTCGGCGTGCCCCAACGGCGCACTTCAACGTTGCCTTCTTCGTCATCGCCGACCGGCACCGATTCATGCGGCAGGTTCGGAATGCCCAGCAGGATCGAATCCAGCTCGGTCTGGATCGTGTCCAGCTCGACTTTACCGGCGCTCAACTCGCCCGCCATGCGCTCGACGTCCGCCATCAGCGGCGCGATGTCTTCGCCGCGCTGCTTGGCCTGACCGATGGATTTGGAGCGCGCATTACGTTCAGCCTGCAGAGCTTCGGTGCGGGTTTGGACGGTCTTGCGCTGATCTTCCAGCGCTTCGATGCGCACGACATCCAGAGCAAAGCCACGGGATGCCAGGCGGTCCGCTACGTCCTGAAGGTTGCTACGTAACAGTTTGGAATCGAGCATGTCGGTTTCTCGTTATCAAAGTTTGGTCAAGGACAGGCCAGCCCAGGTGGCGAGCAGCCCGCCGAATACGCTGATGGCCGCATAGCCCAGGGCCAGCGGCACCTGCCCGGTTTCCAGCAGGCGCACCGTATCCAGTGAAAAGGATGAAAAAGTCGTCAGCCCCCCGAGGAAGCCGACGATCAACCCGGCGCGCACCGCAAACGATACCTCCGGGCGAATCAAAAACAGGCCGTATAGAACGCCGATCAGCAAACAGCCCACGATATTAACGGCCAGCGTCGCGGTATAGAAGTGCCGCGGCCAATTCGCGTTGATCCAGTTACCGGTGGCGAAGCGCAACAGCGTACCGGCGACACCGCCGACAGAGACCGCAACAATCAAGGGAATCACTATTTTCTCCGCTGTCGGGGGCTTAAACGGTCAAGTTGCGCGAGGTGGTTGAGCTTTTCGCCGATCTTCAGCTCCAGGCCACGTGGCACGGGCTGATAGAACGGTTGCGGCTCAAGCTCTTCCGGGAAGTAGTCTTCGCCGGCGGCATAGGCGTCCGGTTCATCGTGGGCATAGCGGTATTCGTCGCCATAACCCAATTGCTTCATCAACTTGGTCGGTGCGTTGCGCAGGTGCAGCGGCACTTCCAGCGAACCGTGTTCGGTGGCGCTGCGCATCGCGGCCTTGAAGCCCATGTACACCGCATTGCTTTTCGGCGCACAAGCCAGATACGTAATGGCCTGGGCCACCGCCAATTCACCTTCGGGGCTGCCGAGGCGCTCCTGCACTTCCCACGCCGCCAGGCACAGGCTGAGGGCGCGGGGGTCGGCGTTGCCGATGTCTTCGCTGGCCATGCGCACCACGCGCCGGGCCAGGTACAGCGGATCGCAACCGCCGTCGATCATCCGCGCGAACCAATACAACGCGCCATCGGGGTTGGAACCGCGCACCGATTTATGCAGCGCGGAAATCTGGTCGTAGAAAGCTTCGCCGCCCTTGTCGAAGCGCCGACGGGTATCGCCCAGCAGGCTTTGCAGCAGGTCGACGCCGATTTCGCTGTTGTCTTCGGCCAGGTCCGAGGCGTTTTCCAACAGGTTGAGCAAACGCCGGCCATCGCCATCGGCGGCGGACAGCAGCATCTGGAAGCCTTCGTCGTTGAGGGTCAGTTGCCGCTTGCCCAACCCGCGCTCTTCGGTCAACGCACGATGCACCAGCTTGCGCAGGGCCGCTTCGTCGAGGCTTTTGAGTACATAGACGCGGGCCCGGGACAGGAGCGCGTTATTGAGTTCGAACGAGGGGTTTTCCGTGGTCGCGCCGATGAAAATCAGCGTGCCGTCTTCAACGTACGGCAGGAACGCATCCTGCTGCGACTTGTTGAAGCGGTGCACTTCGTCGACGAACAGGATGGTGCGTTTACCGTACTGCCCGGCCTGCTGCTTGGCGACTTCCACCGCCTGACGAATCTCTTTGACCCCGGCCAGTACCGCCGAAACCGTTTCGAAGTGCGCATCCGAGACTTCCGCCAGCAGCCGCGCCAGGGTGGTTTTACCCACTCCCGGCGGGCCCCAGAAAATCATCGAATGCAGGGCCCCCTGCTCCAGGGCTTCGCGCAAAGGCTTGCCGCGAGCGAGCACGTGTTCCTGACCGACGTACTCGTCCAGATTGGCCGCGCGCAGGCGGGCGGCCAAGGGCTGAGCAATCGGGGCACTGCGAAACAGGTCCATCACGTACGTTTGAAACCTCTTTACTGGATCTGATGCCGATCAGTTAAGGCATTGAACACCGCAGTTCCTGTGGGAGCGGGCTTGCCCGCGATAGCGTCAGGTCAGTCAACATTGATATTGAATGCAATGCCGCCATCGCGGGCAAGCCCGCTCACACAGGTCCTGCGTTTTATTCCTGGATCACGTCCGCACCCTTCGGGATGTCGAACTTGAACTTGGATGCCGGAATCGGCTCGTTGGCCTTTACACCGGTAAACAGGATATTGGTGCGCTGGCCGACACTGTCGATCATCTGCATGTCATTGACCAGACCGTTGCGGAACGACAGGCGCAGGCTGTCGAACAGGGTGTCTTTGGTTTTCGGCTTCAGGGTGAAGTCGATCACGCCACCGGCTTCCTTGGCGCTGATGTCGAAGCTCTGGCTGATCTTGGACACGTCACCGGACAGCAACAGTGCCGGCGTCTGGGTCAGGCGCTGGTCGAGGGTCTTGATAGTGACCTGCTCCAGGTCCGGGTCCCACAGGGAAACTTTCTTGCCGTCGGACACCATCAGTTGCTCCTGCGGCGCATCGGTGTGCCAGTAGAACAGGCCCGGGCGCTGCAAGGACATCTGACCGGCGGTTTCCTGCAACTGGGTGCCGCTGCCATCGAGGGTCAGCTGGGAGAAGCGCGCGGTCAGGGTCTGGGATTTTTCCAGCAGTTGGGTCAGACGCGCCACGTCCTTGTCATCGGCGTGGGCCGAGAGCGTGGTCAAAGCCAGTACCGGCAGCAACAGCATGCGGATAAGACGCATGGGAGTCCTCATAAACATTCGTGGGAGTGCGGGCGGCGCCTCAGACGCCACCCCTTTCAAAACCGGATCAGTCGCGCACCGGGCCAGGGGCCAGGACTTCACGCGAGCCGTTGGTGTTCATGGACGTCACGACCCCGGCCATTTCCATGGCTTCGATCATGCGCGCCGCGCGGTTGTAGCCAATTTTCAGCTTACGCTGAACCGCGGAGATGGACGCGCGCCGGCTTTCCAGGACGAACTGCACCGCTTCATCGTAGAGCGCGTCGGTTTCAGCATCATCTTCACCGCCACCGCCGCCGTTTTCAAAGCCGCTACCGGCCTCTTCGACACCGGCGAGGATGTCATCGTTGTATTCCGGCGCGCCGCGCAGTTTCCAGGCTTCAACCACCCGGTGTACCTCGTCATCGGACACGAACGCGCCGTGAACACGAATCGGCAGGCTGGTGCCGGGCGGCATGTAGAGCATGTCACCGTGGCCCAGCAACTGTTCGGCACCGCCCTGGTCGATGATGGTCCGCGAATCGATCTTGCTCGACACCTGGAACGCCATGCGGGTCGGAATGTTCGCCTTGATCAGACCTGTGATCACGTCCACCGACGGCCGCTGGGTCGCGAGAATCAAGTGGATACCGGCCGCACGGGCCTTCTGGGCGATACGGGCGATCAGCTCTTCAACCTTCTTGCCGACGATCATCATCATGTCGGCGAATTCGTCGACGACCACGACGATGGTCGGCAGCTTTTGCAGCAGCGGTGCTTCGTCGTGGATGCTTTCGCGCTTGTACAGCGGATCGCTCAATGGCTCACCGGCGTCCTGGGCTTCCTTGACCTTGGCGTTGAAGCCCGACAGGTTACGCACGCCCATCTTCGCCATCAGCTTGTAGCGCCGCTCCATTTCGGCGACGCTCCAGCGCAAGGCGTTGGCGGCGTCCTTCATGTCGGTGACCACCGGGCACAGCAGGTGCGGAATGCCTTCGTAGATCGACAGCTCAAGCATTTTCGGGTCGATCATGATCAGCTTGGCGTCTTCCGGGCCAGACTTGAACAGAATCGACAGGATCATCGCGTTCACACCCACCGACTTACCGGAACCGGTCGTACCGGCCACCAGCAAGTGGGGCATTTTCGCCAGGTCGGTGATGACCGGTTTGCCGCCGATATCATGACCCAGGGCCAGGGTGACCGGGGACTTGAAGTTATCGTACTCGGGAGTCGACAAGACCTCGGAGAAGCGCACGATCTGCCGGTCTTCGTTAGGGATCTCGATACCCACCGTGGTTTTGCCCGGAATCACTTCCACGACGCGCACACTGGTCACGGCAAGGGAACGGGCCAGGTCTTTCGCCAGGTTGGAGATGCGGCTGACTTTGACGCCGGCTGCTGGCTGGATTTCGTAACGGGTAATGACCGGGCCCGGGTGAATCGAATCCACCGAGACTTCGACGCCGAATTCCTTGAGCTTGATTTCCAGCAAGTGGCCGACGGCCGCCAGGGATTCGGGCGAATAATTGAGTTGTTTCTTTTCCGCCGGGTCGAGAATCGAGATCGGCGGCAAGGTGCCTTCCACGGCGCTGTCGACGAACAACGGCGCCTGTTTCTCTTTTTCCACGCGTTTGCTCGGAGCAGCCGGTTTGGGCGGCGCGGGAGCAATCACCGGCGGCACCTGCTTTTCGCGCTCGGACATGTGCTTGCTCAGGGCCTGCTCGCGTTCGATCAGGCGTTCCTTGACCTTGGCTTGCTCACGCTTATCGGTAACTGTCGGCGCCACCACGTCATGCACGCGATCGTCGACTTCACGCAATTGGGCGACCAGTTGCTTGCGTTCGGTACGGGCTGCCCACCAGCGATTGGCCGCGCCCTGAAACAGTTCGAACAGATCGAGGGTGATCTTGCCGGTGACGTCCATCACCTTGAACCACGACAGGTCAGTGAACACCGTCAGGCCGAACAGGAACAGTGCAATAAACAACAACGTGCTGCCCTGGATGTTCAGCGCATTTTTCGCCAGATCGCCGAGGCTTTCACCCAAGGCGCCGCCCGCGCCGGCCGGCAGACCGGTCGCCGCATGGAAGTGGATGTGGGCCAGCGCCGCGCCCGACAGCACCAGAAATACCAGGCCGATCAGGCGCCAGGAGAACAGCCAGCCGCTCCACTGCCACGGCTCGTGGCGCTGGCGGAAAATCTGATAAGCCTTGATCGCCAGCAACAGCGGGAAAATGTAGGCGAAGTAACCCAGGACCATGAACAGGATGTCGGCGCTGTAAGAGCCCGCAGGCCCGCCGAAGTTCTGCACATCGTCGATCTTGCTGTTATGACTCCAGCCCGGATCGTCCTTGCCATAGGTCAACAAGGCCATCATCAGGAACAGGCACAAGGCACCGATGGCGATCAATGCACCTTCCTTGAGCCGGTAGTGCAATTGCTGGCGCCAGAGCGGAACGACTGTTTTAGGTGCTGCGGTGGATTTCTTCAAAACGCTTCTTTTCCTGCGCCCATGGCGCGTCCATCTGTTGAATGACTATAAAAACTGCCCAATCCAGGCAGGTAAAAAAGTTAACAGCCCCAACCGGGACTACTTTTAACACTGTGCCCCGGTTTTTCGAAATACGGCACGCACCGCTTTTTTGATACAAACACTGTTACAAGCAGGCATTGTACGGGTTTGTTCGCCCAATGCCATGCTTGACCCCCTTGGCTCCGGCATAGCCAAGAGCACAGTACGCGCAGTCCAATTTGAGCATGCATTCTCTTTTGTGACAAAGGCTTATGAGGTGTTTTTATGAGTGAAGCGCAGCATTCCCGCCTGATCATTCTAGGTTCCGGCCCTGCCGGTTACAGCGCAGCCGTTTATGCCGCTCGCGCCAATCTCAAACCCGTTGTCATTACCGGCATACAGGCAGGTGGCCAGCTGACCACCACCGTCGAAGTCGATAACTGGCCCGGCGACGTCGAAGGCCTGACCGGCCCGGTACTGATGGAGCGCATGCAGAAACACGCCGAACGCTTCGACACAGAGATCGTTTACGACCACATCCATACGGCCAAGTTGCAACAGCGCCCGTTCGAACTCATCGGCGACAGCGGCACCTACACCTGTGATGCACTGATAATTGCCACCGGCGCTTCGGCGCAATACCTGGGGCTGCCATCGGAAGAAGCCTTTGCCGGCAAAGGGGTTTCGGCCTGCGCCACCTGCGATGGCTTCTTCTACCGCAACCAGGTGGTCGCGGTGGTCGGCGGCGGCAACACCGCGGTGGAAGAAGCGCTGTACCTGTCGAACATCGCCAAGGAGGTTCATCTGATTCACCGTCGTGACAAACTGCGCTCGGAGAAGATCCTCCAGGACAAGCTCTTCGAAAAATCCGTCAACGGCAATATCCGCCTGCACTGGAACCAGAATCTGGATGAAGTGCTGGGAGATGCCAGCGGCGTGACCGGCGCCCGCCTGCGTCACAGCCATACTGACGAAACCAGTGAACTGTCGCTGGCCGGCGTGTTCATTGCCATCGGCCACAAGCCCAACACCGACCTGTTCCAGGGCCAGCTGCAGATGCGCAACGGCTACCTGCTGGTCAAGGGCGGCAGTGAAGGCGACGCCACTGCCACCGACATCGAAGGCGTGTTCGCCGCCGGCGACGTGGCCGACCACGTTTACCGCCAGGCCGTGACGTCCGCCGGAGCCGGCTGCATGGCCGCGCTGGACGCCGAGAAGTATCTCGATGACATACCCACCGTCTGACGGTTAACCTCCTTCAAGGCGGGCTCACCGGCCCGCCACCGCCCTCCCCTTCTGCAAGCCCGGATGCCATGCTGACTTGGTTACAACGCAACACCCTGACCTTCCCGCCGCTGGAAAAAGCCATGCGCGACCCCAACGGGTTGCTGGCCGCGGGCGGCGATCTGTCCGCCGACCGCCTGATTCAGGCCTATCGCCACGGCTGCTTTCCGTGGTTTTCGGAGGGTCAGCCGATTCTCTGGTGGTCGCCGGATCCGCGCACGGTACTGTTTCCCGACGAACTGCATGTCTCTCGCAGCCTGAATAAATTGCTGCGCCAACAACGCTATCAAGTGACCTTCGATCGGGATTTTGCCTCGGTCATCCGCGCCTGCGCCGAGCCGCGCGAGTACGCCGACGGCACCTGGATCACCCAAGCGATGCAGAACGCCTACGTGGAACTGCACAAGCGCGGTTACGCCCATTCAGTGGAGGTCTGGGACGATGGCGTGCTGGTCGGCGGGCTCTACGGCCTGGCCATGGGGCAACTGTTTTTCGGTGAGTCGATGTTCAGTCGCGCCGACAACGCCTCCAAATATGGCTTTGCCACACTGGTGCGACATCTGAAAGACTCAGGCTTTGTGCTGATCGATTGCCAGATGCCCACCGACCATCTGCACAGCCTGGGCGCCCGAGCGATTCCCCGCAGCGAGTTTGCCGGCTACCTTGCGCGGCACCTGGATCAACCCGGTCACGCCACCTGGGTTTGCTGAGCGACTTTTGCGCGCGTGGCTTACACTTAATGCGGGGGAAACGAATTGAGAACGCCCCCTAACCAAAAGCTTATCCCGAGGGTTGATCATGACCGAGTTGGCGCGCTTGAAGTTCTATGCCACTCAGCCTCACTCTTGCAGTTATCTGCCCGAGGAGCAGGCCACGACGCTGTTCCTCGACCCTAGTCAGCCCATGGATGTGCATGTCTATGCAGATCTGTCGGAAATGGGTTTTCGTCGCAGTGGCGATCATCTCTATCGACCCCATTGCCAGCACTGCAATGCGTGCGTACCGGCGCGCATCCCTGTGGCGCAATTCATCCCCAACCGTCAGCAAAAACGCATTCTCAAACGCAATGCCGACTTGCAGGTGCGTCCGGCCAGGCCAAAATTCAGCGAAGAGTACTTCGACCTCTATCAGCGCTACATCGAACAACGTCATGCCGATGGCGACATGTATCCGCCGAGCCGCGACCAGTTTTCAACCTTCCTGGTGCGTGACCTGCCGTTCTCCCGCTTCTACGAATTTCGTCTCGAAGGCCGACTGCTGGCAGTGGCTGTCACCGATTTGCTGCCCAATGGCCTGTCGGCGGTCTACACCTTCTACGAACCCTGCGAAGAACGCCGCAGCCTGGGGCGTTACGCGATCCTCTGGCAGATCGCCGAAGCCCGGCGCCTGGGGCTGGAAGCGGTCTACCTCGGCTACTGGATCAAAAACTGCAAAAAAATGAGCTACAAGACCCAATATCGCCCAATCGAACTGCTGATTAATCAACGTTGGGTCATCCTGAGCTAGAACCCCTTGGCTTAAACCCCATTTTTCGGGCACAATGCACGCCGCTTTTGCCTGGCGCAGTTGCACCGGGCCATTCATTGGACACCGAGGGCTTTACTGCATGTCGAAAGAAGACAGCTTCGAAATGGAAGGCACTGTCGTCGACACCCTGCCCAACACCATGTTTCGTGTGGAGTTGGAAAATGGGCACGTCGTAACCGCGCATATCTCCGGCAAGATGCGCAAGAACTACATTCGTATTCTTACCGGCGACAAAGTGCGCGTCGAGCTGACGCCCTATGACTTGAGCAAAGGGCGCATCACCTACCGCGCTCGCTAATCAAGTCAATACAAAACGCCCGGCTATGCCGGGCGTTTTTGTTTGCGCGTGAATTAGCTGCCACATTTCGAGCCGCTGCACCGATCCTGTGGGAGCGGGCTTGCCCGCGATAGCGGTGGATCTGCTTGCCTGGATACTGAATGTGCCGCCGCCTTCGCGGGCAAGCCCGCTCCCACAAGGTTTGGTGTTTATCGCTTGAAATCGACCAGACAGCAAAAGGCGCCTCTCGGCGCCTTTTGCTTTGTTGCGGTTAACGTCAGGCCATTTCAGCCGTGGTCTCGAACTCGAAGGTCAGCTCGCCGTCCTTGATGTCGATGTGTACTACACCGCCATGGTCGGCCAGTTCGCCAAAGAGGATCTCTTCCGCCAGCGGACGCTTGATTTTGTCCTGGATCAAACGCGCCATTGGTCGAGCACCCATCGCCGTATCGTAGCCACCCGCAGCCAGCCAACTACGCGCCGCATCGGTCACTTCCAGCTGCACACGCTTGTCTTCCAGTTGCGCCTGCAGTTCGGTAAGGAACTTGTCCACCACGCTTTTGATGACCTCATGACTGAGGCGACCAAACTGGATAATGGTGTCCAGACGGTTACGGAACTCCGGCGTGAAGCTCTTCTTGATCACTTCCATCGCATCGGACGAGTGATCCTGATAGGTGAAACCGATCGAAGCACGCGCTGCCGTCTCGGCACCGGCGTTGGTCGTCATGATGACGATCACGTTACGGAAGTCCGCCTTGCGCCCGTTGTTATCGGTTAGCGTACCGTGGTCCATGACCTGCAACAGCAGGTTGAAGACTTCCGGGTGCGCCTTCTCGATTTCATCGAGCAACAGCACGCAGTGAGGCTGCTTGGTGATGGCCTCGGTCAGCAGACCGCCCTGATCGAACCCGACATAGCCTGGAGGCGCACCGATCAGACGCGATACGGTGTGGCGCTCCATGTACTCGGACATGTCGAAGCGAACCAGTTCGACTCCCAACGCCTTGGCCAGTTGCCGCGCAGCCTCGGTTTTACCGACACCGGTCGGCCCTGCGAACAGGAACGAACCGACGGGCTTGTCAGGTGACTTGAGGCCGGCACGGGACAGTTTGATCGCGGTCGACAGCGAGTCGATCGCGGCATCCTGGCCAAATACCGTGAGTTTCAGGTCACGCTCAAGGTTACGCAGCAGTTCTTTGTCGGAACTGGTGACGTGTTTTGGCGGAATTCGCGCGATCTTCGCGACGATGTCCTCGACCTGAGGCACTTCGATGCGTTTCACGCGCTTCTCGATCGGTTGCAGACGCTGATAGGCGCCCGCCTCGTCGATGACGTCGATGGCCTTGTCCGGCATGTGCCGGTCATTGATGTAACGCGAGGCCAGTTCAGCAGCGGCGCGCAGGGCTTCATCGCTGTATTCGATGTTGTGGTGCGCTTCGAAACGCCCTTTCAGGCCGCGCAGGATGCCAATGGTGTCTTCCACCGAAGGTTCCGACACATCGACCTTCTGGAAGCGCCGGGCCAGAGCACGGTCCTTCTCGAAGATTCCGCGGAACTCCTGGAACGTGGTCGAACCGATGCAGCGAATATCGCCGGACGACAGCAATGGCTTGAGCAGGTTCGAGGCATCCATGACGCCACCCGACGCAGCGCCCGCACCGATGATGGTGTGGATCTCGTCGATGAACAGGATCGCCTGCGGACGCTTTTTCAGCTCATTGAGCAGCGCCTTGAAGCGCTTCTCGAAATCGCCGCGGTATTTGGTCCCGGCCAGCAAGGCCCCCAGATCGAGGGAATACACCACGCTGTTGGCCAGCAGGTCCGGCACCTGGTTGTCGACAATGCGTTTGGCCAGGCCTTCGGCAATCGCGGTTTTACCCACGCCCGCCTCGCCCACCAGCAGCGGATTGTTTTTGCGACGACGCGCCAGGATCTGCGCGACGCGCTCGACTTCCAGCTCACGGCCTACCAACGGATCGATACGACCCTGGCGCGCGAGTTCGTTGAGGTTGCTGGCATAAGCATCCAGAGGATTGCCTGAGGAAGAAGACTCACCGCCCTCGTCGTCCTGCATATCTTGTTCACCTTCAGAGTGATCGCCATGCCCCGGCACTTTGGAAATGCCATGGGCGATGTAGTTGACGACATCGATGCGCGCAACGCTCTGCTGTTTCAGCAGAAACACTGCCTGACTCTCTTGCTCACTGAAGATCGCGACCAGCACGTTGGCGCCAGTCACTTCGCGTTTGCCCGAGCTCTGTACATGGAAGACAGCACGTTGCAGTACACGCTGAAAGCCCAGGGTTGGCTGGGTTTCACGATCCTCGTCATGAAGAGGGATCAATGGCGTGGTGGAGTCGATGAACTCCTGCAGATCATGCTTGAGTTTGTCGAGGTTTGCGCCGCAGGCACGCAAAACGGTGGCGGCAGCCTCATTGTCCAATAGGGCCAGCAGCAGGTGTTCGACGGTCATGAATTCATGACGCTTCGAACGAGCCTCCTTGAAGGCTAGATTGAGGGTGACTTCGAGCTCGCGGTTTAACATAGCTTCACCTCATACCCAAGTGGTCGGCGATTAACCGTCCTTCTCGATTTCACAGAGTAGCGGATGCTGGCTTTCCCTGGCGTACTGGTTGACCTGCATGGCCTTGGTCTCCGCGATGTCGCGGGTAAACACTCCACATACTGCCCGTCCTTCTGTGTGGACGGCCAGCATGACCTTGGTCGCCAGCTCGCGATTCAGGTTAAAAAACACCTCGAGCACTTCGACGACGAAATCCATCGGTGTGTAGTCATCGTTGAACAAAACCACCTTGTACATCGGTGGCGCCTGTAAAGCAGGCTTAGCCTCCTGAACAGCAATGCCTGCGGAATCGTCGTCGTGTAAATCAGGGCGATCCTGATTGAATGTTAGTCGAATCTGGCTAATTGCATGCATGGAAAGAAAGGTTCGTCAGTTGTGCGAATACAGTGGTGGGGGCGCCCATCGACGATTTCAACTCCGACTACCCGGTCACCTTGACTATCGGGAAAACGGTGTTACAAACAATAGAGCCCACAGTGGGTAAAAAAGGTCCGCGGAGTCAATCCTGTTTGCAAGATTAGACTGCGGATGAACTGGATGATACTCCAGTGATGGAGTCTGTTGCAGAGGGATATGGGTATGTCAGGCGTCAAGGACAACGAGACGGTCAAGGGCACGTACAAAGGCAAGGTCAAATGGTTCAATAATGCCAAGGGTTACGGCTTCATCATTGAGGATGGCAAGAACGACGATCTGTTCGCCCATTATTCGGCCATCCAGATGGACGGTTATAAAACCCTGAAAGCCGGCCAACCCGTCGTCTTTGACATCACTCAGGGCCCCAAGGGCCTTCACGCGGTCAATATCGGCGCAGCTCAGGACATTCACAGCGTCGTCGCCCCCGCCGGACAACAGACCGTTACGGCATAAGTTCGCACCTGCCATCCAGTCAAAAAAAACCGCCCGATTCAATCACTTGAGTCGGGCGGTTTTTTGTTGCATGAATCTGCTTACATGTGCGACTTACATATGCGAGATGAGCGCATCACCAAACGCAGAAGACGACAGCAGTTTCGCGCCCTCCATCAGACGTTCGAAGTCATAGGTCACGGTTTTGGCCGAAATTGCACCATTGGTGCCCTTGATAATCAGATCGGCCGCTTCGGTCCAGCCCATGTGACGCAACATCATTTCAGCGGACAGGATCAACGAACCCGGGTTGACCTGGTCCTTGCCGGCGTACTTCGGCGCGGTGCCGTGGGTCGCTTCGAACATGGCCACGGTGTCGGACAGGTTCGCACCCGGCGCAATACCGATACCGCCCACTTCGGCCGCCAGGGCGTCGGAGAGGTAGTCGCCGTTGAGGTTCAGGGTCGCGATCACATCGTATTCTGCCGGGCGCAGCAGGATCTGCTGGAGCATGGCGTCGGCAATGGCATCCTTGACGATGACATTCTTGCCGGTTTTCGGGTTCTTGAACTGCATCCATGGACCGCCGTCGAGCAGGGTCGCGCCGAATTCTTCAGCGGCCACTTCGTAGGCCCATTCCTTGAAGGCACCTTCGGTGAACTTCATGATGTTGCCTTTGTGCACGATGGTCAGCGAGTCGCGATCGTTGTCGACCACATACTGCAGGGCCTTGCGCGCCAGACGCTTGGTGCCTTCCAGGGAGACCGGCTTGACGCCGATACCGCAGTTTTCGTCGAAACGGATCTTGGTGACGCCCATTTCTTCTTTTAGGAACTTGATGACCTTGGTCGCTTCCGGCGAACCAGCTTTCCATTCGATACCGGCATAAATGTCTTCCGAGTTTTCGCGGAAGATGGTCATGTCGACGTCGCCTGGCTTTTTGACCGGGCTCGGTACGCCTTCGAACCAGCGCACCGGGCGCAGGCAGACATACAGGTCGAGCTGCTGACGCAGGGCCACGTTCAGGGAACGGATGCCACCGCCAACCGGGGTGGTCAGAGGACCCTTGATGGAAACCACGTAATCCTTGACCGCGTCCAGAGTTTCCTGAGGCAGCCAGGTGTCCTGATCGTAAACCTGAGTCGCTTTCTCCCCGGCGTAGACTTCCATCCAGGAAATTTTGCGCTCGCCACCGTAAGCCTTCTTAACAGCAGCATCGACAACCTTGATCATGACCGGGCTGATATCAACGCCAATACCATCGCCTTCGATGAAGGGAATGATCGGGTTGTTAGGAACATTGAGAGAATGGTCCGCGTTGACGGTGATTTTGTCGCCGACGGCTGGAACCTGAATCTTCTTGTATCCCATGCTGAACTCCATTGTTTGGATTGAACATCTGGCTTCGTCCGAGCGTACCCCAGTTAAATCGGCACGCAAACCCTATGTTCCGCCCATCTGCCGCAAAGCTGCACAGTTCGCGACGTACAAGCCTGAAAGCAAAGGGAAAAGCGCCAAACTCAAGCACGATGGACGACTCTACGCCCCACACCGGCCTGCGACCTTTAGACCAATGGACGAAAATCGTTGCATATGAACCATCGGCAGATTGCCAGCTACCTATGTATAATGCCGCCGCTGACCGCAGGGTCACGACGGCCGACCTCTCTATTACGAGGACTTTGGGCCCGAGAAAGCCGGACTGTTATCGCAGCCCACCCGCTTGACGCTCGACCGATGCACCCAACATCACCGCAAAGAAACCTCGACATTCGGCTCATGGATGACTTTGAACGAACGCGCTTACCCGGCGCCCCTCGAGTTTCTGTGCACGCTTTAGCAAAGAAGAGAGAGTTAATCCGAATATGCCCACCCGCTCGAAGATCATCTATACCTTCACCGACGAAGCCCCAGCCCTCGCCACCTATTCACTGTTGCCTATCGTAGAGGCCTTCACCGCCTCCGCTGATATCGCCGTGGAAACCCGCGATATCTCTCTTGCAGGGCGCATTCTGGCCAGCTTCCCCGAGCAATTGGGTGACAAAGCCGTAGCCGACCACCTCGCCGAACTGGGCGACCTGGCCGTTACGCCTGAAGCCAACATCATCAAGCTGCCGAACATCAGCGCTTCGGTTCCGCAACTGCAGGCCGCGATCAAAGAGCTGCAAGCCCAGGGCTACGCGCTGCCGGACTACCCGGAAACCGTGACCAGCGACGCCGACAAAGAAGCCAAGGCACGCTACGACAAGATCAAGGGCAGCGCCGTGAACCCGGTTCTGCGCGAAGGCAACTCCGATCGTCGCGCACCGCTGTCGGTCAAGAACTATGCGCGCAAGCACCCGCACAAAATGGGCGCCTGGGCCAAAGACTCCAAGTCCCACGTGGCCCACATGAGCACCGGCGATTTCTACGGCAGCGAAAAAGCCGCCCTGATCGACGCCGCTGACGCTGTCAAAATCGAACTGATCGCTCAAGACGGCACCACCACCGTCCTGAAGGAAAAAACCACCGTACAAGCCGGTGAGATCCTCGATTGCGCCGTTCTGAGCAAAAACGCGCTGCGCAGCTTCATCGCCGCCGAGATCGAAGACGCCAAAGCCAAAGGCGTGCTGCTGTCGGTTCACCTGAAAGCCACCATGATGAAGGTCTCCGACCCGATCATGTTCGGCCAGATCGTTGCCGAGTTCTATAAAGACGCCTTGGCCAAGCACGCTGACGTGCTGGCCCAGATCGGCTTCAACCTGAACAACGGTATCGGCGACCTGTACGCTCGCATCAAGGCTTTGCCTGCCGAGCAACAAGCGCAGATCGAAGCGGACATCCAGGCGGTCTACGCCGTTCGTCCGTCGTTGGCCATGGTCAACTCCGACAAAGGCATCACCAACCTGCACGTACCGAGCGACGTCATCGTCGACGCCTCGATGCCAGCGATGATCCGTGACTCCGGCAAAATGTGGGGCACTGACGGCCAGCTGCACGACACCAAGGCAGTGATCCCGGATCGCTGCTACGCCACCATCTACCAGGCAGTGATTGAAGACTGCAAGGCTAACGGCGCTTTCGATCCGACCACCATGGGCAGCGTGCCTAACGTTGGCCTGATGGCGAAAAAAGCCGAAGAGTACGGCTCCCACGACAAGACCTTCCAGATCAAGGCGAATGGCGTGGTTCGGGTTTCCGACGGCGCTGGCCGCACTCTGCTGGAACAGTCGGTTGAAGCCGGCGACATCTTCCGCATGTGCCAGACCAAAGACGCGCCGATCCAGGACTGGGTCAAACTGGCCGTCAACCGTGCTCGCGCAAGCGCAACTCCAGCGATTTTCTGGCTGGACCCAATGCGCGCCCACGACGGCGTAGTGATCGAGAAAGTTCAGGCTTACCTGAAGGATCACGACACTTCCGGCCTGGACATCCGCATCATGTCGCCTGTCGACGCGATGAAGTTCACCCTGGAGCGCACCCGCGAAGGCAAGGACACCATTTCGGTGACCGGCAACGTACTGCGCGACTACCTGACTGACCTGTTCCCGATCATGGAGCTGGGCACCAGCGCCAAGATGCTGTCGATCGTGCCACTGATGAACGGCGGTGGTCTGTTCGAAACCGGCGCTGGCGGTTCGGCGCCGAAGCACGTTCAGCAGCTGCTGGAAGAAAACTTCCTGCGCTGGGATTCCCTGGGCGAGTTCCTGGCCCTGGCCGCTTCCCTTGAGCACTTGGGTGTTACCTACAACAACCCTAAAGCGCTGGTGTTGGCCAAGACCCTGGATCAGGCCACTGGCCAGTTCCTGGACAACAACAAGTCGCCATCGCGCAAAGTCGGCAACATCGACAACCGCGGCAGCCACTTCTACCTGGCGCTGTACTGGGCTCAGGCCCTGGCCGCCCAGACCGAAGACACTGCGCTGCAAGCGCAGTTCGGCGAACTGGCCAAGACCCTGACCGAGAACGAAGCAACTATCGTTGCCGAACTCAACGCCGTTCAGGGCAAGCCAGTGGACATCGGCGGTTACTACCACGCCAATGCCGAGCTGATCAGCAAGGCCATGCGCCCGAGCAACACCTTCAACGCTGCGATCGCTGCGCTGGTTTAAGGTTGTAAGGATGCAAGGAAGCCCCGGCCCAGTGCCGGGGTTTCTGTTTCTGGCGGTCACACATATTTATCGGTCAGAACCCGAGCCTGTGGGAGCTGGCTTGTCGGATCGCCGCACCGCTGCGATAGCGGTTTATCATTCACCATTGATTTCGACTGACCCACCGCAATCGCAGGCAAGCCAGCTCCCACAGTAACCGTATTTCAATATTCAAGATTCGAGGAAGCTTCATGGATTGGCTACCCCACATCACCGTCGCCACCATCGTCGAAGACAATGGTCGCTTCCTGATGGTCGAAGAACTCAAGCACGGACAAACGGTGCTCAACCAACCGGCCGGCCATCTGGACCCGGACGAAACCCTAATCGAAGCCGCCGTGCGCGAAACCCTCGAGGAAACCGGCTGGGACGTCGAGCCGACAGGCGTGGTGGGCATTTATCTCTACACCGCCCCGAGCAACGGCGTGACCTACCAGCGGGTCTGCTTCACCGCAAAGCCGCTCAAACACCGCCCGAACTATCAGCTGGACGACGGCATCGTCGGCGCAAAATGGCTGACGCGTGACGAACTGCTGCAACAGCGCGCAAACTGGCGCAGTGAGCTGATCATCCGCTGTATCGATGATTATCTGGACGGCAAACACTTCGGTCTCGAACTGATCCGCCCTTCTCTTTAGCCTTGCGGGCTTCGGCCTGCTAGAATCGCGTCCTTTTTCAAGACACTCATTGAATCCCTATGCGTGATCCAGCCCCTTCTGACACACAAAAGAAGCGCGTCATTGTCGGTATGTCCGGCGGCGTGGACTCTTCCGTTTCCGCTCTCCTGCTGATCGAGCAGGGCTATGAGGTGGAAGGCCTGTTCATGAAGAACTGGGAAGAAGACGATGGAACGGAGTACTGCACCGCCATGGATGACCTGGCGGACGCTCAGGCCGTGTGCGACAAGATTGGCATCAAGCTGCACACCGCCAACTTCGCCGCCGAGTACTGGGATAACGTGTTCGAGCATTTCCTGGCCGAATACAAGGCCGGTCGCACGCCGAACCCGGACATCCTGTGCAACCGCGAAATCAAGTTCAAGGCGTTCCTCGATTACGCCATGATGCTCGGCGCCGACCTGATTGCTACCGGCCACTACGTGCGCCGCCGCGACATCGATGGTCGCACCGAATTGCTCAAGGGCCTGGATCCGAACAAGGACCAGAGCTACTTCCTGCACGCCGTCGGCGGCGAACAGATCGCCAAGACGCTGTTCCCGGTCGGCGAGCTGGAAAAACCCGAAGTGCGCGCGATTGCCGAGAAACACGACCTGGCCACCGCAAAGAAAAAGGATTCCACAGGAATCTGCTTTATCGGCGAGCGCCGCTTCAGCGACTTCCTCAAGCAATACCTGCCGGCCCAGCCCGGCGAGAT
Source organism: Pseudomonas sp. B21-015 (assembly GCF_024749285.1). Classification (NCBI taxonomy): domain Bacteria; kingdom Pseudomonadati; phylum Pseudomonadota; class Gammaproteobacteria; order Pseudomonadales; family Pseudomonadaceae; genus Pseudomonas; species Pseudomonas sp. B21-015. The sequence continues at coordinate 2,425,204 of NZ_CP087196.1, read as the reverse complement.
CAAGACCACCGAAGGCGAAGTCATCGGCCGTCACCATGGCTTGATGTATCACACCATTGGCCAGCGTCAGGGCCTGGGAATCGGCGGCTTGAAAGACGCCAGCGACGAGCCGTGGTACGTGCTGATCAAAGACCTGGAACACAACGAACTGATCGTTGGCCAAGGCAATGATCACCCTTATTTGTTCTCCCGCGCCCTGCTCGCCTCGGACATCTATTGGGTCAACCCGATCGATTTGACCGAGCCGCGCAAGCTGACCGCCAAAGTGCGTTATCGCCAGAGCGACCAGCCTTGCACGCTGGAAAAGACTGCCTCCGGCTACCGCGCGACCTTCGATGACCCGCAACGCGCAGTCACCCCAGGCCAATCCGTGGTGTTCTACGACGGCGAAATCTGCCTCGGCGGCGGCGTGATCGAAGTGGCCGAACCCTGGACCAGCAAGGGTCAGCGCTCATGAGCCCGACTCAGGAGCAACTGACAGCCCTGGGCGGTGTGTTTCTCGCCGCCGTGCTGGTCGACAAGATCGCCAAAACCGGCCAGACCAACGAAGCCGGCCTGACCTGCATGCTCGGCAGCCTGTTGATTCGCGACCCCAAGGACACGCTGGAAGTCTATGGCGGTGACGACATCAACCTGCGTGACGGTTACCGCGCCCTGATCGGCGCCCTGGAGCGCGACCCCAGCACCCTTCAGCGCGAACCGCTGCGCTATGCCCTCGCGATGCTGGGGCTGGAGCGTCAACTGGCCAAGCGCAATGACATGCTGGACGTGATCGGCAAGCGCCTGCCGCAGATTCAGTCCCAGGTCGAGCACTTCGGCCCGGCTCACGAAAACGTGATCGCCGCCTGCGGTGCGTTGTACCAGGACACCCTGAGCACCTTGCGCCAACGGATTCAGGTGCATGGTGACATGCGCAACCTGCAGCAACCGAGCAATGCCTCGAAAATCCGCGCGCTGTTGCTGGCCGGGATTCGTTCGGCACGCCTGTGGCGGCAGTTGGGCGGTCATCGCTGGCAGTTGGTGATCAGCCGTCGCAAACTGCTTAAAGAGCTTTACCCGCTGATGCGCAGCAGCTGAACCGCGCCCGCAATACCGCTTTGTAGTCAGTAACGCGTAATACGCCGGTCAGTTGGCAACGGACCGGCGGATTTTTTCATGTATGATACGCGCCCCATTTCGTTGCCCGACTGTCCGAGAACACCCCATGCAGCTCTCTTCGCTCACTGCGGTTTCCCCTGTTGACGGCCGCTACGCCGGCAAAACCCAGGCCCTGCGCCCAATTTTCAGCGAATACGGTCTGATCCGTGCTCGCGTTCTGGTTGAAGTGCGCTGGCTTCAGCGCCTGGCCGCTCACCCCGCCATCAGCGAAGTGCCGGCGTTCTCCGCCGAAGCCAACGCGGTGTTGAACACCCTGGCGGAAAACTTCTCTCTGGAGCACGCCGAGCGCGTCAAAGAGATCGAGCGCACCACCAACCACGACGTCAAAGCCATTGAGTACCTGCTCAAAGAGCAGGCGGCCAAGCTGCCGGAACTGGCCAAGGTCAGCGAGTTCATCCACTTTGCCTGCACCAGCGAGGACATCAACAACCTGTCCCACGCCCTGATGCTGCGCGAAGGCCGTGATGACGTGATGCTGCCGCTGATGCGCCAGACCGCCAACGCCATCCGCGAACTGGCCATCCGCTTCGCTGACGTGCCGATGCTGTCGCGCACCCACGGTCAACCGGCGTCGCCCACCACCCTGGGCAAAGAGCTGGCGAACGTGGTTTACCGTCTGGAGCGTCAGATCGCTCAAGTCGCTGCCGTTCCGCTGCTGGGCAAAATCAACGGCGCTGTCGGCAACTACAACGCTCACCTGTCGGCCTACCCTGAGATCGACTGGGAAGCCAACGCCCGCGCCTTCATCGAAGACGAGCTGGGCCTGGGCTTCAACCCGTACACCACGCAGATCGAACCGCACGACTACATCGCCGAGCTGTTCGACGCGATCGCGCGCTTCAACACCATCCTGATCGACTTCGACCGCGATATCTGGGGCTACATCTCCCTGGGTTATTTCAAACAGCGCACGATCGCTGGCGAAATCGGTTCGTCGACCATGCCGCACAAGGTCAACCCGATCGACTTCGAAAACTCCGAAGGCAACTTAGGGATAGCCAACGCGCTGTTCCAGCACCTGGCGAGCAAGCTGCCGATCTCCCGCTGGCAGCGCGACCTGACCGACTCCACCGTACTGCGCAACCTCGGTGTCGGCTTCGCCCACAGCGTGATCGCGTACGAAGCCAGCCTCAAGGGCATCAGCAAACTGGAGCTCAACGAGCAAAAGATTGCCGCTGACCTGGACGCGTGCTGGGAAGTATTGGCCGAGCCGATCCAGACCGTGATGCGTCGCTACAACATCGAAAACCCGTACGAGAAGCTCAAAGAGTTGACTCGCGGCAAGGGCATCAGCCCTGAAGCGTTGCAAACCTTCATCGACGGCCTGGACATGCCAGCTGCCGCCAAGGCCGAGCTGAAACTGCTCACCCCGGCCAACTACATCGGCAACGCTGTGGCGCAAGCCAAACGCATCTGATCGACCGCTTTACCCGTTTGAGACGCCCGGCAGCGCCGGGCGTTTTTATTCCCGTCTGAAAAGTGCTTATTTTCAATAGGTTACACATGAATCCTGATACTCCTCTTCAACTTCTGGGCGGCATCACGGCACGGGAATTCCTGCGCGACTACTGGCAGAAAAAACCACTGCTGATCCGTCAGGCGATTCCTGATTTCGAAAGCCCGATCGACGCCGACGAGCTGGCCGGCCTGGCGCTGGAAGAAGAAGTCGAATCGCGCCTGGTGATCGAACACGGCGAGCGCCCTTGGGAATTGCGCCGTGGCCCGTTCGCCGAAGACGAATTCAGCAAACTGCCAGAACGCGAATGGACCTTGCTGGTGCAAGCCGTCGACCAATTCGTGCCGGAAGTTGCCGAACTGCTGGAAAACTTCCGTTTCCTGCCGAGCTGGCGCGTCGACGACGTGATGATCAGCTTTGCCGCCCCGGGTGGCAGCGTCGGTCCGCACTTCGATAACTACGACGTGTTCCTGCTGCAAGGCCACGGCAAGCGCAACTGGAAAATCGGCCAGATGTGCGATTCCGAGAGCCCGCTGCTGCAACACGCCGATCTGCGCATCCTCGCCGATTTCGAAGCCACCGATGAGTGGGTGCTGGAACCGGGCGACATGCTCTACCTGCCGCCGCGCCTGGCTCACTGCGGTGTGGCTGTCGATGATTGCATGACCTACTCGGTCGGCTTCCGCGCCCCGAGCGCCGCTGAAGTGCTGACCCACTTCACCGACTTCCTCAGCCAGTTCCTGTCGGACGAAGAGCGTTACACCGACGCCGACGCCCTGCCGGCGGTTGATCCTCATCAGATCCAGCACGACGCCCTCGATCGCCTGAAAAGCCTGCTGGCCGAGCACATGAGCGACGAGCGCCTGCTGCTGACCTGGTTCGGCCAGTTCATGACCGAGCCGCGCTACCCGGAACTGGTGGTTGGCCCGGAAGAGATCGAAGAAGACGACCTGCTCGCCAGCCTCGAGCAAGGCGCGGTGCTGATCCGCAACCCGAGCGCGCGTCTGGCCTGGTCGGAAGTCGATGACGACCTGCTGCTGTTCGCCAGCGGCCAGAGCCGTTATCTGCCGGGCAAGTTGCGCGAGCTGCTGAAAATGATCTGCGCCGCCGATGCGCTGCACGTCGACAATCTCGGCGACTGGCTGAGCGATGAAGACGGTCGCGGCCTGCTGTGTGAACTGATCAAACAGGGAAGCCTGGGGTTTGCCGATGAATAAAATTCACGTTCGTGTCGCAGACTGGCAAAAGGATAACGCCGAGATCCGGCGCATTCGTGAAGCGGTATTCGTCGCCGAGCAATCCGTTCCGCCTGAACTGGAATGGGATGCCGATGACGAGGGCGCGGTGCATTTCCTCGCACTCGAAGGCGACTTTCCGATCGGCACCGCCCGCCTGCTGCCCGATGGTCACATCGGCCGGGTGTCGGTGCTGAAAGACTGGCGCGGTTTGAAGGTTGGCGATGCGCTGATGCAAGCGGTGATCGGTGAAGCCGAGAAGCGCGGGCTGAAGCAGCAGATGCTGAGTGCGCAAGTGCAGGCCACGGCGTTCTATGAGCGATTGGGCTTTAGCATGGTCAGTGAGGAATTCCTGGAAGCCGGGATTCCGCATGTGGACATGGTGCGTCACTCCGCCTGAGACCTGTGGCGAGGGAGCTTGCTCCCGCTGGGTCGCGAAGCGGCCCCAAATTTTCAGGGCCGCTGCGCAGCCCAACGGGAGCAAGCTCCCTCGCCACAAATGCACATCAGGAACACCACAAAACGCCCCGGCATTCTCGGATGCCGGGGCGTTTTGCTGTCTGTGATTCAACTCGCACCACGCCGGGCCGACAAACTGGCAATATCAAACCTTTGATTGCGGAGATAACGGATATGTCCCTACGCACCCTGCTCACCACGCTGCTGCTGACCTGCAGTTTTACGGTCATGGCCGCCACCGAGATCGTGCCCCTGAACTACCGCACCAGCGCCGACCTGCTGCCGGTGGCGCAAAACTTCATCGGCAAGGACGGCAAAGTCAGCGCCTATGGCAACCAACTGATCGTCAATGCCGAACCCGGCAAGATCGACGAACTCAAGGCCTTCCTCGCACAACTGGACACCGCGCCCAAACGCCTGTTAATCACCGTAGATACCAACGAAAACAACTTTCAGGGCGATCAGGGCTACTCGGTGAACGGCGCCGCACCGAGTCAGACTCGCATCATCAACCGCAGCACCGACAGCCGCGACGGCGGCATCCAGCAGGTTCAAGCCAGCGAAGGCGCACCGGCGCTGATCCAGGTCGGCCAAAGCGTGCCGCTCACCAGCACCCAGACCGACAGTTATGGCGACCTGCGCAGCCAGACCGAATACCGCAATGTCACCCAGGGCTTCTACGTCACCGCCAGCGTCACCGGAAACATCGTTCATCTGGCGATCAGTACTAACCGTGACCGGATGAGCCAGGAACGTCCCGATGTAGTGAACGTGCAAAGTACCGACACAACAGTCAGCGGCCGACTGGGCGAATGGATCACCCTGGCCGGCATGAATCGCCAGACTCAGGCCGACAAACAGGGCCTGACCCGCAGCTACTCGACTCAGGGCCGGGATGACATGACTCTGCGGGTGAAAGTCGATACGTTGGACTAAAGCACCAAAAACTGACTGATTAGTCGTATTAGACCAAAGATGTAGTGCTTTAAAAAAAGCACTACAAAACGTTTGACGAGCCAAAAAAGCAAAGGCATGATGGCCTCGCTCCCGCTAATCAGAGGCCCTGGCAAGGGCTTTCGAATCGCCGTTCGCACCCTACCCCGCGAGCCGATTCGTGTCTGTACCGCCCACAAGGTGCGTTTGACGAGGTTGCCGACTGGAACGAAGTTGTCCCGAGGGACGGAAGCGTAATTAGGTAACCCGGCACCACACTGAAGTTCGCACCAAGGCCCACGACGCCCGAATGCGCTCGCCAGTTCGCCCTTACCTGCTCACTTTCCCCTCGAGCCCATCGTTCATCCCGTCGTCTTCCCCGCCGAACCCGACTTGACCACCTAAGCTTCTGGTCAGCGAGCAGCCTTGTACGCCCTTTGAGTTGCGTACTTGGCACGCAGGAGTTGTCCACCCAGAACCACTTTCGATTAAAGACGCGACGAGGTTTATCTCCATGGCACTGACACGCGAACAGCAAATTGCAGCCCTCGAAAAAGATTGGGCTGAAAACCCGCGCTGGAAAGGCGTGACACGCAATTACTCCGCTGCTGACGTCGTCCGTCTGCGTGGCTCGGTTCAACCTGAGCACACCTTTGCAAAAATGGGCGCCGAGAAGCTTTGGAACCTGGTCACCCAGGGTGCCAAACCGTCCTTCCGCCCTGAGAAAGATTTCGTCAACTGCATGGGCGCCCTGACCGGCGGCCAGGCTGTGCAACAAGTCAAGGCCGGCATCCAGGCGATCTACCTGTCGGGCTGGCAAGTGGCTGCGGACAACAACTCCGCCGAGTCGATGTACCCGGACCAGTCGCTGTACCCGGTGGATTCGGTTCCAACCGTGGTCAAGCGCATCAACAACTCGTTCCGTCGTGCCGACCAGATCCAGTGGAAAGCCGGCAAGAACCCGGGCGACGAAGGTTACATCGACTACTTCGCACCGATCGTGGCTGACGCTGAAGCCGGTTTCGGTGGCGTACTGAACGCTTACGAGCTGATGAAGAGCATGATCGAAGCAGGCGCCGCCGGCGTTCACTTCGAAGACCAACTGGCCTCCGTGAAAAAATGCGGCCACATGGGCGGCAAAGTACTGGTTCCGACCCAGGAAGCCGTACAGAAGCTGACCGCTGCCCGTCTGGCAGCTGACGTCGCCGGTACGCCGACCATCATCCTGGCTCGTACCGACGCTAACGCGGCTGATTTGCTGACTTCCGATTGCGACCCGTACGACCAGCCGTTCGTGACTGGCGAACGTACCCAGGAAGGCTTCTACAAAGTGCGCGCCGGCCTCGACCAAGCCATCGCTCGCGGCCTGGCTTACGCGCCGTACGCCGACCTGATCTGGTGCGAAACCGCCAAGCCGGATCTGGATGAAGCACGTCGCTTCGCGGAAGCGATCAAAAAGGAATACCCGGACCAACTGCTGTCGTACAACTGCTCGCCTTCCTTCAACTGGAAGAAAAACCTGGACGACGCGACCATCGCCAAGTTCCAGCGCGAACTGTCCGCCATGGGCTACAAGCATCAGTTCATCACCCTGGCCGGCATTCACAACATGTGGCACAGCATGTTCAACCTGGCGCACGACTATGCCCGCAACGACATGACGGCCTACGTGAAGCTGCAAGAGCAAGAGTTCGCTGACGCTGCCAAGGGTTACACCTTCGTGGCTCACCAGCAGGAAGTGGGCACCGGCTACTTCGACGACATGACCACCGTGATTCAAGGTGGCTCGTCCTCGGTGACCGCGCTGACCGGTTCGACCGAAGAAGAACAGTTCCACTGATTGGCTGTACATGAGCAAACGGCCCTTGCGGACCGAATAAAAAGCTAACCGCAAAGCCGCCCATCTGACGCCCCAACTGGTTCGGGGCGTTTTTTTGCCTGCGATTTTTCGATCACTGCAAAACCCTGTGGGAGCCGGGCTTGCCCGCGATGGCGACCTGTCAGTCAACATCTGCCGTGTCTGACACACTGCCATCGCGGGCAAGCCCGGCTCCCACAGGGAACGTGTTAACCCACAGAATTTTGCGAAACACATTGATCCAGAGCAGTTTCACGGCCCGGAAAATAAGGTAAAACGACCGAGCTCGCTACTTGCAGTAACACGCATATAAGACAACTTCCCAGCCACTCACCCGTTAAACAGTTTGAAAACTGCGTCAAATAATATTGATTATCATTTAGCGGCAACTATGTTCGTTACATTCCCTACAGAACATATTTGACAAAACCCCCGCTAATGCCCGAACCGCATGGGCTACAGGGCTTTGGAGGCGCGCCATGTCCTTATTCCAATAAATAATTTCGCTATAGGAATTTTACTTGCAGGGTGTTTAGCCATAAAATCAGCGGGATTGATTGCTGCGACATATCGTCACTGCCTTATTTCTTTATCAAGCTCAGAGACCTTTGCTCTCTGTTAAGGATTACCAGCATGCCCGAAGCGACCGGACTCATGGCCCACAACTGGGGCTTTGCCATTTTCCTTCTGGGTGTCGGCGGCCTTTGCGCCTTCATGCTCGGCGTCTCCAGCCTCCTCGGGTCAAAAGCCTGGGGCCGCAGCAAAAACGAACCGTTCGAGTCCGGCATGCTACCTACCGGTGGCGCCCGCTTGCGGCTCTCAGCCAAATTCTATCTGGTCGCGATGCTCTTCGTGATCTTCGATATCGAAGCCCTCTTTCTCTTTGCCTGGTCTGTGTCCGTCCGCGAAAGCGGCTGGACCGGATTCGTCGAAGCTCTCGTTTTCATAGCAATTCTGTTGGCAGGTCTTGTCTACCTATTCCGAGTGGGCGCCCTTGACTGGGCTCCGGAAGCTCGTCGTAAGCGGCAAGCGAAGCTGAAACAATGAGGCTTTGGCAATGCAATACAATCTCACCAGGATCGACCCCGATGCTCCTAACGAGCAGTATCCGATTGGCCAACGGGAAACCGTTTCCGATCCGTTAGAAGATCAAGTCCACAAAAACATTTTCATGGGCAAGCTCGAAGACGTGCTCAACGGCACGATCAACTGGGGGCGCAAGAACTCCCTGTGGCCGTATAACTTCGGTCTTTCGTGCTGCTACGTGGAAATGACCACCGCCTTCACGGCGCCCCACGACATCGCGCGCTTTGGCGCCGAGGTGATCCGGGCATCGCCGCGTCAGGCGGATTTCATGGTTATCGCCGGTACCTGCTTCATCAAGATGGCGCCGATCATTCAGCGTCTCTACGAGCAAATGCTCGAACCTAAATGGGTCATCTCCATGGGTTCGTGCGCCAACTCCGGTGGCATGTACGACATCTACTCCGTCGTTCAAGGGGTGGACAAGTTCCTGCCCGTGGACGTCTACGTGCCTGGCTGCCCGCCCCGCCCTGAAGCTTTTCTGCAGGGCTTGATGCTCTTGCAAGAGTCGATTGGCCAGGAGCGTCGCCCACTTTCCTGGGTCGTTGGCGATCAAGGCGTGTACCGCGCCGAGATGCCTTCGCAAAAGGAACAGCGCCGCGAACAGCGAATCGCAGTCACCAACCTGCGCAGCCCCGACGAAGTCTGATCCAGATCTGTTCTTACAAAGAAACGAGAAACTGGCTTCATTCTTTACGTTGACCGAAAGCGATAAATAACCATGACTACAGGCAGTGCTCTGTACATCCCGCCTTATAAGGCAGACGACCAGGATGTGGTCGTCGAACTGAACAACCGTTTTGGCCCCGAGGCGTTCACCGCCCAGCCTACCCGCACCGGCATGCCGGTGCTTTGGGTTGCCCGCGCCAAACTCGTCGAAGTCCTGACCTTCCTGCGCAACCTGCCCAAGCCGTACGTCATGCTCTATGACCTGCACGGCGTGGACGAGCGTCTGCGCACCAAGCGTCAAGGGCTGCCAAGCGGCGTCGATTTCACTGTGTTCTATCACTTGATGTCGATCGAACGTAATAGTGACGTAATGATCAAGGTCGCCTTGTCCGAGAGCGACCTCAACCTGCCGAGCGTCACCAGCATCTGGCCGAACGCCAACTGGTACGAGCGTGAAGTGTGGGACATGTACGGCATCCACTTTGCCGGCCACCCGCACCTGACCCGCATCATGATGCCGCCGACCTGGGAAGGTCACCCGCTGCGCAAGGACTTCCCGGCCCGCGCCACCGAGTTCGACCCGTTCAGCCTGACCCTGGCCAAGCAACAGCTTGAGGAGGAAGCCGCGCGCTTCAAGCCTGAAGACTGGGGCATGAAACGTTCCGGGCCGAACGAGGACTACATGTTCCTCAACCTGGGTCCGAACCACCCTTCGGCCCACGGTGCGTTCCGTATCATTCTGCAGCTGGACGGCGAAGAAATCGTCGACTGCGTGCCGGACGTCGGTTACCACCACCGTGGTGCCGAGAAGATGGCCGAGCGTCAGTCCTGGCACAGCTTCATTCCGTACACCGACCGGATCGACTACCTCGGCGGTGTGATGAACAACCTGCCGTACGTGCTCTCGGTCGAGAAGCTGGCCGGCATCAAGGTGCCCGAAAAGGTCGACGTCATCCGCATCATGATGGCCGAGTTCTTCCGGATCACCAGCCACCTGCTGTTCCTGGGGACTTACATCCAGGACGTCGGCGCCATGACCCCGGTGTTCTTCACCTTCACCGACCGTCAGAAGGCGTACACGGTGATCGAAGCCATCACCGGTTTCCGTCTGCACCCGGCCTGGTACCGCATCGGTGGCGTCGCCCACGACCTGCCACGCGGCTGGGAAAAACTGGTCAAGGATTTCGTCGAGTGGATGCCAAAGCGTCTGGACGAATACCAGAAAGCCGCACTGGACAACAGCATCCTGCGTGGTCGCACCATCGGCGTCGCCGCCTACAACACCAAGGAAGCCCTGGAATGGGGCGTCACCGGTGCCGGCCTGCGTTCGACCGGTTGCGATTTCGACCTGCGCAAGGCTCGCCCTTACTCCGGCTACGAGAACTTCGAATTCGAAATCCCGCTGGCGGCCAATGGCGATGCCTACGACCGTTGCATCGTGCGCGTCGAAGAAATGCGCCAGAGCATCAAGATCATCGAGCAGTGCATGCGCAACATGCCGGAAGGCCCGTACAAGGCGGATCACCCGCTGACCACGCCGCCGCCGAAAGAGCGCACCCTGCAACACATCGAGACCCTGATCACGCACTTCCTGCAAGTTTCGTGGGGCCCGGTCATGCCGGCCAACGAATCCTTCCAGATGATCGAAGCGACCAAGGGCATCAACAGTTATTACCTGACGAGCGATGGCGGCACCATGAGCTACCGCACCCGGATTCGTACCCCAAGCTTCCCGCACCTGCAGCAGATCCCTTCGGTGATCAAAGGCAGCATGGTCGCGGACTTGATCGCGTACCTGGGTAGTATCGATTTCGTTATGGCCGACGTGGACCGCTAAGCATGAACAGCACGCTTATCCAGACAGACCGTTTCGCCTTGAGCGAAACCGAGCGCTCGGCCATCGAGCACGAGCTGCATCACTACGAAGACCCGCGCGCGGCGTCGATCGAAGCCCTGAAGATCGTCCAGAAGGAACGTGGCTGGGTGCCTGACGGCGCGCTCTACGCCATCGGCGAGATCCTCGGCATCCCGGCCAGCGACGTTGAAGGGGTGGCGACGTTCTATAGCCAGATCTTCCGTCAGCCAGTGGGCCGTCACATCATTCGCGTTTGCGACAGCATGGTCTGCTACATCGGTGGTCACGAATCCGTGGTCAGCGAAATCCAGAGCAAGCTGGGCATCGGCCTGGGTCAGACCACCGCCGACGGTCGTTTCACCCTGCTGCCGGTCTGCTGCCTCGGCAACTGCGACAAGGCGCCGGCGTTGATGATCGACGACGACACATTCGGTGATGTGCAGCCTGCCGGCGTTGCCAAATTGCTCGAGGGCTACGTATGACCCTGACTTCCTTCGGTCCTGCCAACCGCATCAAGCGTTCGGCCGAGACTCACCCGCTGACCTGGCGTCTGCGTGACGACGGCGAAGCCGTGTGGCTCGACGAGTACCAGGCCAAGAACGGTTACGCCGCTGCGCGCAAAGCCTTCGCCGACATGGCTCAGGACGATATCGTCCAGACCGTGAAAGATTCCGGCTTGAAAGGTCGCGGCGGTGCAGGCTTCCCCACGGGCGTTAAGTGGGGCCTGATGCCCAAGGACGAATCCATCAACATCCGCTACCTGCTGTGCAATGCGGACGAGATGGAACCGAACACCTGGAAAGACCGCATGCTGATGGAGCAACTGCCCCATCTGCTGATCGAAGGCATGCTGATCAGTGCTCGCGCGCTGAAAACCTACCGTGGCTACATCTTCCTGCGTGGCGAGTACACCACCGCCGCCAAGCACCTCAACCGTGCCGTGGAAGAAGCCAAGGCTGCTGGCCTGCTGGGCAAGAACATCCTGGGTTCGGGTTTTGATTTCGAGCTGTTTGTCCACACCGGCGCCGGGCGTTACATCTGCGGTGAAGAAACCGCACTGATCAACTCCCTCGAAGGTCGCCGCGCCAACCCGCGCTCCAAGCCGCCCTTCCCTGCCGCCGTGGGCGTGTGGGGCAAGCCGACCTGCGTGAACAACGTTGAAACCCTGTGCAACGTGCCGGCAATCATTGCCGACGGCGTGGACTGGTACAAATCGTTGGCCCGTGAAGGCAGTGAAGACATGGGCACCAAGCTCATGGGCTTCTCCGGCAAGGTCAAGAACCCGGGCCTGTGGGAACTGCCGTTCGGCGTTACCGGTCGCGAGTTGTTCGAAGACTACGCTGGCGGCATGCGCGACGGTTACAAGCTCAAGTGCTGGCAGCCAGGCGGCGCCGGTACCGGTTTCCTGCTGCCGGAACACCTGGACGCACAAATGTATGCCGGCGGCATCGCCAAAGTGGGCACCCGCATGGGTACCGGCCTGGCCATGGCGGTGGACGACAGCGTCAACATGGTGTCCCTGCTGCGCAACATGGAGCAGTTCTTCGCTCGCGAATCCTGCGGCTTCTGCACCCCGTGCCGCGATGGCTTGCCATGGAGCGTCAAGCTCTTGATGGCCATCGAGAACGGCGAAGGCCAGCCAGGCGATATCGAGACCCTGCTGGGTCTGGTCGGTTTCCTCGGCCCGGGCAAGACCTTCTGTGCACACGCACCGGGTGCCGTGGAGCCGTTGGGCAGCGCCATCAAATACTTCCGTCCAGAGTTCGAAGCCGGCATCGCGCCCACCAGCGCCGTCGTCCCGCCTCTGGCAAAGCCGATCGTAGTCGGCGCGTAAACGCTTAAAAAAGGCGAAGGGTCCGCGCCCTTCGCCTTTTCGTCCGATGACGCCTTTCGAGGCTGTTTGGATTTGGACGGATAACAAGATTCCATTAGCCACGCCCGCTGACACCGGGCCAACGAAGAACTTTGAACCATGGCCACTATCCACGTAGACGGCAAAGAGCTCGAAGTCGATGGGGCAGACAACCTGTTACAGGCATGTCTGTCGCTAGGCCTCGATATCCCTTATTTCTGCTGGCACCCAGCCCTTGGCAGCGTTGGCGCTTGCCGCCAGTGCGCGGTCAAGCAGTACACCGACGAAAACGACACCCGTGGTCGCATCGTCATGTCCTGCATGACCCCTGCAACCGATGGCACCTGGATCTCCATCGAAGATGAAGAATCCAAGGCCTTCCGCGCCAGTGTTGTTGAATGGCTGATGACCAACCACCCGCACGACTGCCCGGTCTGTGAGGAAGGCGGTCACTGCCACCTGCAAGACATGACCGTGATGACCGGCCACAACGAGCGCCGTTATCGCTTCACCAAGCGTACTCACCAGAACCAGCAACTGGGCCCGTTCATTTCCCACGAAATGAACCGCTGCATCGCTTGCTATCGCTGCGTGCGCTTCTATAAAGACTACGCCGGCGGCACCGACCTCGGCGTATTCGGTGCTCACGACAACGTGTACTTCGGTCGCGTTGAAGACGGCACCCTCGAAAGCGAGTTCTCCGGCAACCTCACCGAGGTCTGCCCGACCGGTGTGTTCACCGACAAGACTCACTCCGAGCGATACAACCGCAAGTGGGACATGCAGTTCTCGCCGAGCATCTGCCATGGCTGCTCCAGCGGTTGCAACATTTCCCCGGGCGAGCGTTACGGCGAACTGCGTCGCATCGAAAACCGTTTCAACGGTTCGGTGAACCAGTACTTCCTGTGCGACCGTGGCCGTTTCGGCTATGGCTATGTCAACCGCGAAGACCGCCCGCGTCAGCCACAGCTGGCAGGCGGCGCCAAGCTGGGCCTCGACGAAGCACTGGATAAAGCCGCTGACCTGCTGCGCGGTCGCAACATCGTCGGTATCGGTTCGCCGCGCGCCAGCCTCGAAAGCAACTACGCGTTGCTGGAACTGGTCGGCGCCGAGCACTTCTACTCCGGCATCGAAGCCGCTGAACTTGAGCGCATTCGTCTGGTGGTGCAGGTGCTCAAAGACAGCCCGCTGCCGATCCCGAACATGCGCGACATCGAAGACCACGATGCGATTTTCGTCCTCGGCGAAGACCTGACCCAGACCGCTGCGCGCATGGCCCTGGCCCTGCGCCAATCGGTCAAGGGCAAGGCCGAAGACATGGCCGACGCCATGCGCGTTCAGCCGTGGCTCGATGCTGCGGTAAAGAACATCGGCCAGCACGAACTGAACCCGCTGTTCATCGCCAGCCTGGCTGAAACCAAGCTCGACGACATCGCTGAAGAATGCGTTCACGCAGCGCCAGACGACCTGGCCCGCATCGGTTTCGCCGTGGCTCACGCCCTCGACGCCAGCGCTCCTGCGGTTGAAGGCCTGGATGCCGAAGCCCTCGAGCTGGCCAAGCGCATTGCCGACGCCCTGCTCGCTGCCAAGCGTCCGTTGATCATTGCCGGCACCTCGCTGGGTTCCAAGGCGTTGATTGAGGCTGCTGCAAACATTGCAAAAGCCCTGAAGCTGCGCGAGAAGAACGGCTCCATCAGCCTGATCGTGCCAGAGGCCAACAGCCTCGGCCTGGCCATGCTCGGTGGCGAATCGGTAGACGCTGCGCTGCAAGCGGTGATCGACGGTAAAGCTGACGCCATCGTCGTGCTGGAAAACGATCTGTACACCCGCACCGACAAAGCTCGTGTCGATGCTGCCCTGAACGCCGCCAAAGTGGTGATCGTGGCGGACCATCAGAAAACCGCCACCAGCGATCGCGCGCACCTGGTTCTGCCAGCCGCCAGCTTCGCTGAAGGCGACGGTACGCTGGTCAGCCAGGAAGGCCGCGCCCAGCGCTTCTTCCAGGTCTTCGACCCGACTTACCTCGACGCAAGCATCCTGGTTCACGAAGGCTGGCGTTGGCTGCATGCCCTGCGTTCGACCTTGCTGAACCAGCCGATCGACTGGACCCAACTGGACCACGTCACCGCTGCCGTTGCTGCGAGCAAACCGCAACTGGCGCGCATCGTCGATGCCGCACCGTCCGCCGCGTTCCGCATCAAAGGCCTGAAACTGGCGCGTGAACCGCTGCGTTACTCCGGTCGTACCGCCATGCGCGCCGACATCAGCGTGCATGAACCGCGTACTTCCCAAGACAACGACACCGCGTTCTCGTTCTCCATGGAAGGTTACTCGGGCTCGGTCGAACCGCGTCAGCAAGTGCCATTCGCCTGGTCTCCGGGCTGGAACTCGCCGCAAGCCTGGAACAAGTTCCAGGACGAAGTCGGTGGTCACATCCGCGCTGGCGACCCGGGCACTCGCCTGATCGAAAGCACCGGTGATTCGCTGAACTGGTTCGCCAGTGTTCCGCGCGCGTTCAACCCGGCTCCGGGCACCTGGCAGGTCGTGCCGTTCTTCCACCTGTTCGGCAGCGAAGAGAACTCTTCCAAAGCCGCACCGGTGCAGGAACGCATTCCAGCCGCCTACGTGTCGCTGGCCAAGTCCGAAGCCGATCGCCTGGGCGTCAATGACGGTGCCCTGCTGAGCCTGAACGTGGCCGGCCAGACCCTGCGTCTGCCGCTGCGCATCAACGAAGAGCTGGGTGCCGGTCTGGTCGCATTGCCGGCCGGTATCGCCGGCATTCCGCCGGCGATCTTTGGCAAGTCCGTTGACGGTCTGCAGGAGGCAGCTCAATGACCTGGTTCACGCCTGAAGTGATTGACGTGATCATCGCGGTCCTCAAGGCCATCGTGATTCTGCTCGCCGTAGTGGTCTGCGGCGCGCTGCTGAGCTGGGTCGAGCGTCGTCTGCTCGCCCTCTGGCAGGACCGTTACGGTCCGAACCGCGTCGGCCCGTTCGGCGCGTTCCAGATTGCGGCCGACATGATCAAGATGTTCTTCAAGGAAGACTGGACCCCGCCGTTCGCCGACAAAGTGATCTTCACGTTGGCGCCGGTCGTGGCCATGAGCGCCTTGCTGATTGCCTTCGCAATCATCCCGATCACCCCGACCTGGGGTGTGGCGGATATCAACATCGGCATCCTGTTCTTCTTCGCCATGGCCGGTCTGTCGGTCTACGCGGTGCTGTTCGCCGGCTGGTCGAGTAACAACAAGTTCGCCCTGTTGGGCAGCTTGCGGGCCTCGGCACAAACCGTGTCGTACGAAGTGTTCATGGGCCTGTCGCTGATGGGCATCGTGATCCAGGTCGGCTCGTTCAACATGCGCGACATCGTTGAGTACCAGGCGCAGAACCTGTGGTTCGTCATTCCGCAGATCTTCGGCTTCCTGACCTTCTTCATCGCTGGCGTCGCCGTGACTCACCGTCACCCGTTCGACCAGCCGGAAGCGGAACAGGAACTGGCCGACGGTTACCACATTGAATACGCCGGTATGAAATGGGGCATGTTCTTCGTCGGCGAGTACATCGGCATCGTGTTGATTTCGGCGCTGCTGGTGACCTTGTTCTTCGGTGGCTGGCACGGTCCGTTCGGCATTCTGCCGCAGATCCCGTTCATCTGGTTCGCACTGAAAACCGCGTTCTTCATCATGTTCTTCATCCTGCTGCGCGCCTCGATTCCGCGCCCACGGTATGACCAAGTGATGGACTTCAGCTGGAAGTTCTGCCTGCCGCTGACCCTCGTCAACATGCTGGTGACCGCTGCGATCGTGTTGCTCAACACGCCCGCCGTCGCGGCTCAGTGAGGATAGAGAATCATGAAGTACATTTTTGACATCGTGCATGGCTTCTTCACCCAGCTTCGCAGCCTGGTGATGATTTTCGGCCACGCCTTCCGCAAGCGCGACACGCTGCAGTACCCGGAAGAAGCCGTGTACCTGCCGCCGCGCTTCCGTGGCCGTATCGTCCTGACCCGCGACCCCGACGGCGAAGAGCGTTGTGTAGCCTGCAACCTGTGCGCCGTGGCGTGCCCGGTGGGTTGCATCTCGCTGCAGAAAGCCGAAACCGACGACGGTCGCTGGTACCCGGAGTTCTTCCGCATCAACTTCTCGCGCTGCATTTTCTGCGGCCTCTGCGAGGAAGCCTGCCCGACCACCGCGATCCAGCTGACACCGGATTTCGAAATGGCCGAGTTCAAACGTCAGGACCTGGTGTACGAGAAAGAAGATCTGCTGATCTCCGGCCCCGGCAAAAACCCTGATTACAACTTCTATCGTGTTGCAGGTATGGCGATTGCCGGGAAGCCGAAAGGCTCCGCGCAGAATGAAGCCGAACCGATCAACGTGAAGAGCTTGCTGCCTTAAGGAAGAAAGATGGAATTCGCTTTCTATTTCGCATCGGGTATCGCTGTTGTGTCCACGCTTCGCGTGATCACCAACACCAACCCCGTGCACGCCCTGCTCTACCTGATCATTTCGCTGATCGCCGTGGCCATGACGTTCTTCGCCCTTGGCGCACCGTTTGCCGGTGTACTGGAAGTGATCGCCTACGCTGGCGCCATCATGGTGCTGTTCGTGTTCGTGGTGATGATGCTGAACCTGGGCCCGGCCTCGGTTCAGCAAGAGCGCGTCTGGCTCAAGCCCGGTATCTGGCTGGGCCCGGTCGCACTCGGCGCCCTGCTGCTGGCTGAACTGCTGTATGTGCTGTTCAACCACTCCAGCGGTCAGGCCCTCGGCCACACCACCGTAGACGCCAAGGCCGTGGGCATCAGCCTGTTCGGTCCTTACCTGCTGGTGGTCGAACTCGCCTCGATGCTGCTGCTCGCCGCAGCCGTCACGGCGTTCCACTTGGGCCGCAACGAAGCCAAGGAGCAATGACGATGCCTGCTATCCCTTTGGAGCATGGTCTGGCGGTCGCCGGCATCCTGTTCTGCCTCGGTCTGGTCGGCCTGATGGTCCGGCGCAACATTCTCTTCGTGCTGATGAGCCTGGAGGTCATGATGAATGCCTCCGCACTGGCGTTCATCGTTGCCGGTAGCCGCTGGGCGCAGCCGGATGGACAGATCATGTTCATTCTGGTGATCAGCCTGGCAGCCGCCGAGGCCAGTATCGGCCTGGCGATTCTGTTGCAGCTGTATCGCCGCTTCCACACTCTCGATATCGACGCTGCCAGCGAGATGCGCGGATGAACCTTCTCTATCTGACTTTCCTGTTCCCCCTGATCGGTTTTGTGCTGCTGGCGTTCTCCCGGGGACGCCTCTCGGAAAACCTCTCGGCGCTGATCGGCGTCGGTTCCATTGGCCTGTCGGCGATCGTCGCGGCCTATGTGATCTGGCAGTTCAACGTTGCGCCACCCGAGGGTGGTCACTACACCCAGATGCTGTGGCAATGGATGGCGGTGGAAGGCTTTACGCCGACCTTCACCCTCTACCTGGACGGCCTGTCCGTGACCATGCTCGGCGTGGTGGTGGGCGTGGGCTTCCTGATCCACCTGTTCGCGTCCTGGTACATGCGCGGTGAAGCCGGTTACTCGCGCTTCTTCGCCTACACCAACCTGTTTATCGCCAGCATGCTGTTCCTGGTCCTGGCCGATAACCTGCTGTTCGTGTACTTCGGCTGGGAAGGCGTGGGCCTGTGTTCATACTTGTTGATCGGTTTCTACTACAGCAACCGCAACAACGGTAACGCGGCACTCAAAGCCTTCATCGTGACCCGCGTCGGCGACGTGTTCATGGCCATCGGCCTGTTCATCCTGTTCCAACAGTTGGGCACGCTGAACATTCAGGAACTGCTGATCAAGGCGCCTGAGCACTTCAAGGCCGGCGACTTCTGGATCGTTCTGGCGACCCTGATGCTGCTGGGCGGCGCTGTCGGTAAATCCGCGCAACTGCCGCTGCAAACCTGGCTGGCGGATGCGATGGCCGGCCCGACTCCGGTTTCGGCACTGATCCACGCCGCGACCATGGTGACCGCCGGTGTCTACCTGATCGCCCGTACCCACGGCCTGTTCGCACTGGCGCCGGATATCCTGCACCTGGTGGGTGTTGTGGGCGGCGTGACGCTGGTGCTGGCAGGTTTTGCCGCACTGGTGCAGACCGACATCAAACGTATCCTCGCCTATTCGACCATGAGCCAGATCGGCTACATGTTCCTGGCGCTGGGCGTAGGTGCCTGGGATGGCGCGATCTTCCACCTGATGACCCACGCCTTCTTCAAGGCACTGCTGTTCCTTGCGTCCGGCGCGGTGATCGTTGCCTGCCACCACGAACAGAACATCTTCA
The DNA here is from genome assembly GCF_024749285.1 of Pseudomonas sp. B21-015. Classification (NCBI taxonomy): domain Bacteria; kingdom Pseudomonadati; phylum Pseudomonadota; class Gammaproteobacteria; order Pseudomonadales; family Pseudomonadaceae; genus Pseudomonas; species Pseudomonas sp. B21-015. The sequence continues at coordinate 2,406,333 of NZ_CP087196.1, read as the reverse complement.
AGATGGGCGGTCTGTGGAAGAAACTGCCACTGGCGTATGCCAGCTTCATCGTCGGCGGCGCGGCCCTGGCGGCCTTGCCTCTGGTGACCGCAGGCTTCTACTCCAAGGATGAAATCCTCTGGGAAGCGTTCGCCAGCGGCAACCAGGGTCTGCTGTATGCAGGTCTGGTCGGCGCGTTCATGACCTCGCTGTACACCTTCCGCCTGATCTTCATCACGTTCCACGGTGAAGCGAAGACCGAAGCACACGCCGGTCACGGTATCGCTCACTGGTTGCCACTGTCGGTGCTGATCGTACTGTCGACGTTCGTCGGCGCAATGATCGTTCCGCCACTGCACGGTGTGCTGCCGCAAAGCGTCGGCCATGCCGGCGGCGAAGCCAAGCACAGTCTGGAAATCGCGTCGGGCGCCATCGCCCTGTCCGGTATCCTGCTGGCCGCGCTGCTGTTCCTCGGCAAGCGTCGCTTCGTCACGGCCATCGCCAACAGCGGCGTCGGCCGCTTCCTTTCGGCCTGGTGGTTCGCTGCCTGGGGCTTCGACTGGATCTACGACAAACTGTTCGTCAAGCCATACCTTGCGATCAGCCACATTCTGCGCAAAGACCCGCTCGACCAGACCATCGGTCTGATCCCGCGTATGGCCAAAGGCGGTCACACCGCCCTGAGCCGCACCGAGACCGGTCAACTGCGTTGGTATGCCGCCTCGATGGCTGCTGGTGCCGTGCTGGTAATCGGCGCCGTCGTGCTGGTAGCGGTCTGATATGAACCTTGCGAACTTGCGAAAGGAAACGAGCCCGTCATGATTTTGCCCTGGCTAATCCTGATCCCCTTCATCGGCGGCCTGCTGTGCTGGATGGGTGAGCGCTTCGGCGCCACCCTCCCCCGCTGGATTGCGCTGATCACCATGTCCCTGTTGCTCTCCCTCGGCCTCTGGCTGTGGGCCAACGGTGATTATTCATTTGCCCCGGCGCCTGGCGCCGACCCGACCTGGGCGCTTGAGTTCAAGCACGTCTGGATCCAGCGCTTCGGCATCAACGTGCACCTGGCCCTCGACGGCCTGTCGCTGCTGATGATCCTGCTGACCGGCCTGCTGGGTGTCCTCTCGGTACTCTGCTCCTGGAAAGAGATTCAGCGTCACGTGGGCTTCTTCCACCTGAACCTGATGTGGATCCTGGGCGGTGTCGTCGGCGTGTTCCTCGCCCTCGACCTGTTCATGTTCTTCTTCTTCTGGGAAATGATGCTGGTGCCGATGTACTTCCTCATCGCGCTCTGGGGTCACAGTTCTTCGGACGGCAAGAAAACCCGGATCTACGCGGCAACCAAGTTCTTCATCTTCACTCAGGCTTCCGGCCTGATCATGTTGGTGGCGATCCTGGGGCTGGTCCTGGTCAACTTCAACGACACCGGCGTGATTACCTTCAACTACGCCGATCTGTTGAAAACCAAGATGTCGATGACCACCGAGTACATCCTGATGCTCGGCTTCTTCATCGCCTTCGCGGTCAAGCTGCCCGTGGTGCCGTTCCACTCCTGGTTGCCTGACGCTCACGCCCAGGCACCGACCGCGGGTTCCGTGGACCTGGCCGGTATCTTGTTGAAGACGGCTGCTTACGGTCTGCTGCGTTTCGCCCTGCCGCTGTTCCCGAATGCCTCGGCCGAGTTCGCGCCGTTCGCCATGACCCTGGGTCTGATCGGGATCTTCTACGGTGCGTTCCTGGCCTTCGCGCAAACCGACATCAAGCGTCTGATTGCCTTCTCGTCCGTTTCCCACATGGGCTTCGTGCTGATCGGCATTTACTCCGGCAGCCAACTGGCGCTGCAGGGCGCGGTCATGCAGATGCTGGCTCACGGTCTGTCGGCCGCGGCACTCTTTATCCTCTCCGGTCAGCTGTACGAGCGCACCCACACCCGCGATATGCGTGAGATGGGTGGCCTGTGGTCGAAGATTGCCTACCTGCCGGCCCTCAGCCTGTTCTTCGCGGCGGCGTCGCTGGGCTTGCCGGCGACCGGTAACTTTGTCGGTGAATTCCTGATCCTGATCGGCACCTTCGCCAGCGCGCCATGGGTCACCGTGATCGCCACGTCCGGCCTGGTGTTCGGTTCGGTCTACTCGCTGATCATGGTCCACCGTGCCTTCTTCGGCCCGTCGAAATCGGACGCGGTGCTGCATGGCATGGACGGTCGCGAACTGATCATGGTGGTTGGACTGGCGGCGCTGCTGATCTACATCGGCGTGTACCCGCAACCGTTCCTCGACACCTCTGCCGCGACGATGCATGGCGTGCAGCAGTGGCTCGGCACCGCCTTCACTCAACTCGCTTCGGCCCGGTAAGAGCGCTATGGAATTCACGACTCAACACTTTATCGCGCTTGCGCCGTTGTTGATCACCAGCGCCACGATCATCGTGGTGATGCTGGCTATCGCATGGCGCCGCAACCACTCACAGACCTTCCTGCTGTCGGTGGCAGGTCTGAACCTGGCCTTGCTGTCGATCCTGCCAGCCCTGAAAGTCGCGCCCCTGGCCGTGACTCCACTGCTGCAGATCGACACCTTCGCCTGCCTGTACATGGCGCTGATCCTGGTCGCCACCCTCGCCTGTGTGACCCTCGCCCACGCCTACTTGGGCGATGGCGGTTCGGGCTACCCGGGCAACCGTGAAGAACTTTACCTGCTGATCCTGATGTCCGCCGCCGGTGGCTTGGTACTGGTCAGCGCGCAGCACCTGGCCGGGTTGTTCGTCGGTCTGGAACTGCTCTCGGTACCGGTCTACGGTCTGGTGGCTTACGCCTTCTTCAACAAGCGCTCGCTGGAAGCCGGCATCAAGTACATGGTGCTGTCGGCCGCCGGTTCCGCGTTCCTGTTGTTCGGCATGGCCCTGCTCTACGCCGATGCTGGCAGCCTGAGCTTCAACGGCATCGGTCAGGCCCTGGCGGCCACCGGTCTGCCAAGTTCTCTGGCTCAACTGGGCCTGGGCATGATGCTGATCGGCCTGGCGTTCAAGCTGTCGCTGGTACCGTTCCACCTCTGGACCCCGGACGTTTACGAAGGTGCTCCGGCACCGGTGGCAGCGTTCCTGGCCACCGCGTCGAAAGTCGCTGTATTCGCGGTGATGGTGCGTCTGTTCCAGATCTCGCCAGCGGCGAGCAGTGGCGTACTGAGCGACGTGCTGACCATCATCGCCATCGCGTCGATCCTGTTCGGTAACCTGCTGGCATTGACCCAGAGCAACCTCAAGCGTCTGCTGGGTTACTCGTCCATCGCTCACTTCGGCTACCTGCTGATCGCCCTGGTGGCGAGCAAGGGCCTGGCCGTGGAAGCCATCGGCGTGTACCTGGTCACCTACGTGATCACCAGCCTCGGCGCCTTCGGTGTGATCACCCTGATGTCCTCGCCGTACAACGGCCGTGACGCCGACGCCCTGTACGAATACCGCGGCCTGTTCTGGCGCCGTCCGTACCTGACCGCCGTCCTGACCGTGATGATGCTGTCCCTGGCCGGTATCCCGCTGACCGCGGGCTTCATCGGCAAGTTCTACATCATCGCCACCGGCGTCGAGTCGCACCAATGGTGGCTGGTCGGCTCCCTGGTACTGGGCAGCGCCATCGGTGTCTTCTACTACCTGCGCGTCATGGTCACCCTGTACCTGATGGAACCGAACCTGCGTCGCCACGATGCCCAGCTGCACTGGGAACAACGTGCAGGCGGCGTGATGCTGCTGGCGATTGCCGTACTGGCGTTCTTCCTCGGCCTGTATCCACAGCCGCTGCTGAACCTGGTTCAACAGTCTGGGTTGGCGGGTTGATCGCTTAAGCGACACTCGGTAATAAACAAAAACGGCACCTTCGGGTGCCGTTTTTGCGTTTGTGGGATTTGTTACTGCTGCACTCCCCGCCTTCTGCAATCCCCGAAAGCTCGCGCGGGAATGTCCGTTCCGTCCTACATCCAGCACTGCGCACTTGGCTCTATCTTGAATGACTGGCTGGATCGATAAATCAACGCGAGAAAGAACAATGAACCGTGACATCGTCGTTCCGTTGGCCGAAGCAAAAAAAATCTGTCCAAACTCGTCGACGACGCAGCCGCCGGGCAGATCATCACGATTGCCAAACATGGTCGGGCTCTTGCGCGTCTGGGTTCCGGCGGGAAAACCCTGCGGCCAGCGTATCGGTGCGATGAAAGGCAAACTGGTGCTTCCCGAAGACTATGACGCCTCACTACCGGACGACTTGCTCAATGCTTTTGAAGACACTCAAGAATGAGGCGTCTCGAAAGCTCAGACATTGGTGACCCTTGCCCGGAACACTTCCGTGTGGCATTGCCCTGATGAAAAATCAGAGTGAATACCAACCAGCCTGAAGTTGCAGGGTTGCCCTGCAACGTAGAATCTCCCACATCGAATCAGCTGCGGACACACACTATGCGATAGACAGAAATCAACTGTGGGAGCGAGCCTGCTCGCGATAGCAATGGAACAGGCACAAATGAGAACGGCACGTTTCGGGTGCCGTTTTGCGTATTGAGATCGGAGCTTTCAGACGCCGAATTATGCGGTGTTTCTCAGGCCGCTTCCGAAACCTTCACAGTTTCTTCACCATAGGAACGCAGGCCAGTTGAAGACCGGAAGGGGAATGGTAAACCGCAGGTTCCTCCCCAATGTAACCACAGCGTCGATAAAAGTCGGCGGCATTCAAAGTCGCATCCAGGCGGACTTCCGCCAAGCCAAAATCCCGCGCCAGATCTTCGAGAAAGCCCACGACGCGCTTGCCCAAACCTCGTTGCATAAAGTCAGGATGTATAAAGATTGCACCGATTTCGCGGTTCTCCAGATCCAGCATGCCTGTCGCCACTGGCTCACTCTGAACGCACCCCAGATAGAAATACTTTTCCATGAGCGCGCAGTAACCGTCCTCAGCTGACCCCGATGTCCAAGTCAGCATTTGCTTCTCGGTATAGGCACCGATGCATTGATGTCGGATGGCTAGCAGCCGTATGTCGAATGCAGTCTGTGCGTCGCTTTGGGTAGCTTTTCTAATTTCGAACATTTCACTCTCCATCAGCCATGTGCAGACGGAGAATCAAAAAGCCCCGTCCATCTCTGGCGGGGCTTTGGGTAACACGTCAAATGCCAAGCACGTATGACCTTATGGCCCGCCGGAAGCGGTCATAGAGGAACACATCATGTTCATTCGGCGTAGATCATTCATCGACAGATAGTGCTGTGGATGAACCGATGAGTCAATTGCGAAGTCCCCCTCCCCCAGTATTACTCGAAAATTCTCACCAGACTGGTCGCTTCGTCCTACAGGCGTTTTTACGATCGGGGTCTACCTTGAAAACGGGGGACGAAAAGGATGGCTTCGATGCCTTGACCTATACGATTATCAAGACAACACTATACGCAGGTGACGTACAGAATATGGATGCTCTTTTTATCGAATTACCTGCGTTTCAGAAACACCGCGATGACTATCTGGATGACGATCTGTTTCGCAGCTTTCAGTTGGAGCTGCTAAAAAACCCCGAAGCGGGCGATCTCATTGAAGGCACGGGCGGGCTGCGAAAAATCCGCTTTTTCGATCAACGTCGCGGTAAAGGCAAGCGTAGCGGGCTTAGGGTGATTTATTACTGGTGGTCAGGTTTCGATCAATTCTGGCTGTTCACCGTGTATAGCAAAAACGAGCAAGAAGACCTGTCGCCTGACCAGAAAAAACTTTTCAGACAAACGCTGGATAGAGAAATCAACACGAGAACCCACTATGAAACGTGACATTTTTTCCGAACTGATGGAAGGCCTCGAAGCCTTGGCTGACGAGCGCCAAGGCAAGGTCACGCTGCGGACCCACAAGGTCAAGCTGCCGGAACTGGTACCCATCACTGCCGAGGAAGTGGTAGCCATCCGTCAACAGCTCAATCTTTCCCGGTCGGTGTTCGCCATGTATCTACGCACCAACACCCGAACCCTCGAAAACTGGGAACAGGGACGGGCAACACCAAATGCCCAAGCCACGACACTGATCCGCTTGGTTGAACGCTTTCCGCAAACAATCGAACAACTCGCAGCGCTGACCTGAACGTGCAGGGTTGTCATTCCACCCACATGACGAAATTGTAATTCCCCCATCACCTTGGCGTTATCCGCAGCTTGCAACGATGTCACCCGGCGACCATGCCGGCGGGCCCTTGCCCGTCGAACAATAAAACCTACGCCGAAGCACGTTCCCGTTCTGCCGAACCCAAGGAGTGATTGATGGTTAACAATACAAAAATGTCGATGGCCGCTTTAGCGGTGGTTGTCGGCTCCGGGCCGTCCATGGTGTTGGCGGAAGATAAAGCCGAGGGGTTTATCGAGGGCAGTAGCCTGACGGTGCTCAACCGCAACTTCTACTTCAATCGTGATCACCGCAACGGCCAGTCCAGTCCCACCGGCAACGGTTATTCCGAAGCCTGGGCCCACGCGGTCATCAGCAAGTTCGAATCCGGTTTCACCCAAGGCACCGTCGGGGTCGGTGTCGATGCATTTGCGATGATCGGCTTGAAGCTCGACACCGGTGACGGTCGCAACGGTGGCCGTAGTTCGTTTGATGTGCTGCCGGTTAACAGTGACGGCGAGGCTCGGGACGAATACACCAAGGTCGGTGGCGCCGCCAAAGTGCGCGCCTTTGATACGGTGATCAAGGTGGGCGATGTGTTCCCCGCCAACCCGGTCGTGGCGGCGGGTGACTCCCGTTTGTTGCCGGAAAGTTTCCGCGGCGTCACGGCGACCAACACCAGCATCGAGGGTCTGTCGGTCCAGGGCGGTCGACTGCATGCGATGAGCCAACCGGTGTCCAGCGACATGCGCGAGAACTTCGCGACCTTCTATGCCGGCCCGGTCAATTCGCCGTGGATCGGTTATTTGGGCGGTGACTACTCGCTGAACAAGAACCTCAGTTTCAGCCTGTACTCCAGCCGTCTCAAGGATGCCTGGAATCAGTACTACGCTGGCACCGCATGGACTTACCCACTGTCGGATGACCTGTCACTGTTTGGCGGCCTGAACTATTACAAGGCGGTCGACGAGGGCAAAAAGTTGCTCGGCGAATTCGACAACAACATCTGGAGCGGTCGTGTCGGCGTGAAACTCGGTGCCCACTCCGTCGCGCTGTCGCACCAGCGCAACAACGGCAACGATGACTTCGATTACCTGCGCCAGTCCGACTCGATCTTCCTCGACAACTCCATCCAGTACAGCGACTTCAACTCGCCCAAGGAACGTTCGTGGATGGTGCGCTACGACCTCGACATGACGACCTATGGCGTTCCGGGGTTGTCGTTCATGACCCGTTACGCCCGGGGCACCGACGCCGACTATTCCAACGCCAATGCCGTGTACATGCGTCGCGATGCCGACGGCAACCCGCTGACTGACCAAAAGCGCTGGGAGCGCGACATCGAAGTCAAATACGTGGTGCAGAGCGGCTCGCTGAAAGACATGTCTCTGCGCCTGCGCCAAGCCACAACCCGCGCCACGGCATTTGAGTCGGATCTGGAAGAAGTGCGGGTAATTGTCGAGTATCCGCTGGCGATTCTCTGACTTCACGGTTAATGCAAATTCACCTTTAGAAGCTCCTTGCTCCTTTGGTAAGAGGTGAATTCTTTTGGCGTCCTTCGGGGCGCCTTTTTTATGCCCTAGGATTGCCAGCTGCAAGCTACCGTAGATCGCGACCTGACTCAGTACCCATGCTGCACTCTCGGCATAATCAACCCGCTATTGCGACAACATCGAGTGCTAGCGCAGCGGCAGCATCAGGGTAATAGGGGAAATGCCTGGGCACGGAATAAATCCCGCGTACTTAATGTAGAAATTTGACAGGCGGTCGTTAAGTGGGTGGACGATGATTGCGCTCGAGCCGATAGATTGGGATGCGTTGATGGCTCGCTCAATCGCATCCTGCAGCAAGTCGATGGCGAAACCCTCACCCTGAGCTTCGCGTGTTACTCCCATACGCCCTAGTAGCGTCACTGGATGGACGCTTGGTGAATTGCGTTGATGACTTTTCGGCATGACGTTGGCACGAGCGACTGAACCGCTCGACAGAGTGTAATAAGCCATCACGATCGACGTGGCTTTGCGGCAGCTGACATAAACAACCGCCTGTTTAGCGGCTTGCGCCTTTCGTGCCTTCTTTTGCAGGTATTGATCGATGGACACTTCACCCGAATCGAAGTCATCAAGCTCGTGATGATCGTTAAGTCTTTCGGGTGCGGTCAGCTCCACCGCTTTGGACGTGCGAGCAGTTGGTGCAGGCATTCGTTACCTCGGGCCGGGTTGGCTTCAATAGCCTGTTCGAATGCGTCAAATGCAACGTCGTCGAGAAGGAACAATCGTTTATCCAGAATCACTTCTTCAGCTTTTTGACACGCTGCTTCCAGGATAAAGCTTGTGCGATCACGACCGGACATGGCAGCTGCCAGATCGATCAGGTTACGTTTCTTTTCGTCCGCTCTCATGTTGATTGGAACGGGTTTGGATTTTTCAACGCTTTCAGCTGTGGTGGACATTGTTCTGTTTCCCATCTGGGTAGGTGATGTTGGAGCCGGAGCCTCCTTATGGCATTAGCACATCAGCATGTATTTGCTTTTCATTTTTTTGACTCCTTGAGTGGCCCGGAGAGACTTGGGCCATGCTGCTTAACGTGAGATCTAACGTTTTAGGTGTGAAGCCATGAAGGCGGCGTCGGAATCGATTCTATACCGACCGTATAGCTAATGCATATACGCGTGTAGCTTTCTGATATACGGTCGACGCTCATCTAAATGTGGCGAGAAACAAAACTCTCGCCACATTGCTCAACACCTAGGCAGTCACCTCAACGTTATCCAACGCCTGATTCACCGCCAGCTCTCCCAACATCACCACTTGAGCAATGCCCAGCAAAGTCTTGCGGTGGGTGCCTTCCAGCAGCGCGGCGAAGTCACCGAGCATGACCGTGGCCGAGGACAATGACTCGCTGGCATTAGCCAGCAGGGATTCGGTGTCGGCTTTGGGATTGGCGAAATACATCTGGTTGGGGGTGTAGGGCGTGGCCATGACGTGGGCGGTAGGGTTCAGGTAGTAATCGAGCGCACGTTCGGCAGCTTCGTCGAGTTTTTTGGAGTTGATGGTGGTGTAGGGAGACGTTGAGTCGGCGTCCGAAACGGCGTCTGCTTCGGGAGGGTTGGGTGTTGGCTTTTTCATGGTGAAACTCCACTGAAAAGTTGGAGCTGCCCCATTCTGTTTCCGGACGAAGAGGTGGCAGCTGTACGCAGGTTGGAAACCCGGGCAGCGGCGACCCGGTCGACCCGAAGGTCTCCCACGCACAGCCGCCATAACGGAGTGCACACATTCAAGGTGCGCAAGGATACGTTATGAAAGGCGTGTTGGCGCCACTGTTACTGATCGGGGTTTCCAGGCCCGGTCGCTGAATTGGCAGCGACGAACACAGGCTAGGGACCGGACGTCCGACGGACAACCTGAAAACATTGTGGGAAGCTTCTGCACTTGCGCCATATCCGTTAAACATCCCGAATTGAAATACACACTGTGTAGGAGCTGCCGAAGGCTGCGATCTTTTGATTTTGCTTTTCAAGATCAAGATCAAAAGATCGCAGCCTTCGGCAGTTCCTACAGGGGGGATGCGACATCAGTTGCCGCATTTGCAGAGAGGGAATCGGTGTTAGCCGCCGCGTTTGCGGCAATCGCCTGCCACTGTGTATTTGATGGTGTTGAGTTGGCCCTGAGAATCTTCGTAGGTCATGGCGGTGGGTACTGCGGTGCAAGCATCTTGCGGCCGCACAACGCTCACCACTTTGACCACGTCCAGCTTCATTCCGTATGCGTAGTCTTTCACCATCGGCGCAGGTTTACCCTGGCTGGCAGCGTACTGCTCCATGGCTTTGGCGTTGGCACTGAACGCCCTCTCAAACGTCCTGTCACCGCCGCCTTCTGCCAGCGCATTCAACGACATCGCCATCACGCCGACGAACGCCATCCACTTAACAACTTTCATATCCAATACCTACAAATCCGGGCTCAAAAAAAAGCCCAGCATCGGCAATCGATGACGGGCTCGTTCAAGTGCGACGCGCTTACAAGTCTTGGTTCTTGTCGTTTTTCTTTTCATTCACGACGACGGGATCACGTGCCTGTTCCTTGGCAGCAAACAGCTCCACCGAGCGGTCATTGGCCGCCATCATTTTCTCGAAAGTTCTGTCGCCGCCGCCCTCTGCCATGACCAGAGAAGACATCACCAACGCCACTGCAAAGGCACTCAGTTGTGCAAGTTTCATGTTTGATTCCTCGTTTAATTAACTAACGGGATCAAGGTAACAATCCGAACCTTTCGTGACGGTGGCGCGCAAATTACATATCCGTTATGTGGGAGGGGCAGTCATCGGAGAGTATTGATCACTCAGAAAATCTGCAGACGGAGAAATACCTGTGGCGAGGGAGCTTGCTCCCGCTGGGGCGCGAGGCGGCCCTTGCTCTTCATCTGAAAAGCGGGGCCTGCTGCGCAGTCCAGCGGGAGCAAGCTCCCTCGCCACAGAGGCTGTATTCACAGCGTTGGTTTAGGGGGTGGGAGTTACTTCCTCATCCCGCCGATGGGCGAGTTGATACAACGCAGGCAATATCAGCAGCGTCAGGATGGTCGATGACAGAATCCCGCCAATCACCACCGTCGCCAGCGGACGTTGCACCTCGGCGCCAGTGCCCGTCGCCAAGGCCATGGGAATGAAGCCCAGGGACGCCACCAGCGCCGTCATCAACACCGGTCGTAGCCGCGTCAGCGCGCCTTCGTTGATCGCGTCGCCAAGGGAGCGCCCCTCCTCCCGCAGGTTGCGGATGAACGCAATCATCACCAGACCGTTGAGCACCGCCACCCCCGACAGCGCAATAAATCCAACACCCGCCGAAATCGACAACGGAATGTCCCGCAACCACAACGCCATGACGCCACCCGTCAACGCAAACGGAATCCCGGTGAACACCAGCAAACCGTCCTTAAGGTTGTTGAACATCATGAACAGCAGCCCAAACACCAACAGCAACGCGACCGGCACCACAATCTGCAAGCGTTTGGCCGCCGATTGCAACTGCTCGAACTGCCCGCCCCAACGGGTCCAGTAACCGGCCGGAACCTGAACATCGCGCTCGATCACCTCGCCCGCTTCTTTAACGAACGAACCGATGTCACGACCGCGCACGTTGGCGCTGACAATCACCAGGCGCTTGCCGTTTTCGCGACTGATCTGATTCGGGCCCAGCACCAGATCGAGGCTGGCGACTTCCTTGAGGGCGATGAAACCAATCTGATCGGCAGCCCCATTGAGCGGTGCCGGCACCGGAATCAGCAACACCGACAGACCTTCGATGTCCTTGCGCATGACATCGGACAAACGCACCACCATGTCGAAACGCCGGTCTCCTTCATACAGCGTCCCGGCTTTGCGCCCGCCGACCGCCACCGCAATGGTGTCTTGCACATCGCCGACGTTGAGCCCGTATCGCGCAGCCTTGTCGCGGTCGATGTTGATGGTCAGCACCGGCAGGCCGGTGGTTTGTTCGACTTTGACCTCGGACGCGCCATTGACCTTTTGCATGGCAGCGGCAATTTTCGCAGCCGTGGCGTTGAGCACGTCCATGTCATCGCCGAACACCTTGACCGCCACGTCGCTGCGCACGCCGGAGATCAGCTCGTTGAAGCGCAACTGGATCGGCTGGGACAATTCATAGTTGCTGCCCGGCAGCGTCGCAGCGGCTTGTTGCAGTTCGGCCATCAGGGTCTGGCGAGACTTGCCCGGGTCCGGCCACTGCTCTTTCGGCTTGAGCATCACGTAGCTGTCGGAGATGTTCGGCGGCATCGGGTCGGAGGCGATTTCGGCGGTGCCGGTGCGGGCGAACACGCGCTCGACTTCCGGCACTTTGCCCAGGATCAGGGTTTCCAGACGCTGCTGCATATCGACCGATTGCGTGAGGCTGGTGCCCGGCACGCGCAAGGCTTGCAGGGCAAAATCACCTTCGCTGAGGCTCGGCACAAACTCGCTGCCCATGCGGCTGGTCAGTACGCCGCTGAGCACAATCACGCCCAGCGCCGCGCCCACCGCCACGGCGCGATGAGACATCACCCAGGCCAGCGCCGGCGCATAGGCCCGCCGCGCGCCGCGCATGACCACCCCTTCCTCTTCTTTGACTTTGCCGGTGACGAACAGCGCGATGGCTGCCGGGACAAAGGTGACGGACAAGAGCATGGCGCCCAACAGCGCGATCACGACGGTGAAAGCCATCGGGTGGAACATTTTCCCTTCGACACCGTTCAGGGCGAAGATCGGCAGGTACACGACCATGATGATCAACTGGCCAAAGATCAGCGGTCGGCGTGCCTCTTTGGCCGCTGCAAACACTTCGTGGAAACGCTCGGAGCGGCTCAGCAAACGCCCGTGATGGTGCTGCGCATGGGCCAGCCGCCGCAGGGTGTTTTCGACGATCACCACGGCGCCGTCGACGATGATCCCGAAGTCGAGGGCACCGAGGCTCATCAGGTTGGCGCTGACCTTGTTACTGAACATGCCGGTGAAGGTGAACAGCATCGACAACGGGATGACCATCGCGGTGATCAGCGCGGCGCGGATGTTGCCTAAAAACAGGAACAGAATCGCGATCACCAGAATCGCGCCTTCCACCAGGTTCTTTTTCACCGTGGCGATGGCTTTGTCCACCAGGTGCGTGCGGTCATACACCGGGACGGCGATCACGCCTTCAGGCAGCGAGCGATTGATCTGCTCAAGCTTGCTGGCCACTGCCTGGGAGACGGTGCGACTGTTTTCACCGATCAGCATGAACACGGTGCCGAGCACCACTTCGCGACCGTTTTCGGTGGCGGCACCGGTGCGCAGTTCGCGGCCGATGTCCACGGTTGCGACGTTCTTGATCCGGATCGGCGTGCCGTCGACGTTGGCCATCACGATATTGGCGATGTCCTCGGTACTCGCCACCTGCCCGGGCGCACGAATCAGCAACTGCTCGCCGTTGCGCTCCAGGTATCCGGCGCCGACGTTGGCGTTGTTGCGTTCCAGCGCCGTGACCAGATCGGTGAGGGTCAGTTTGTAAGCCGCCAGCCGTTTCGGGTCGGGGGCGATCTGGTATTCCTTGGCGAAACCGCCGATGGTGTTGATCTCGGCCACACCGGGGACGTTGCGCAATTGCGGCTTGATGATCCAGTCCTGAATCACCCGCAAATCGGTCGGTGTGTAGGCCGAGCCGTCGTCCTTGAGCGCCCCTTCCCTGGCTTCCACCGTCCACAGGAAAATCTCGCCAAGCCCCGTGGAAATCGGCCCCATCACCGCTTCGGTGCCTTCGGGCAATTGCTCTTTGGCGATCTGCAAGCGCTCGTTGACCAGTTGCCGGGCGAAGAACAGATCGGTGCCGTCCTTGAAGATCACCGTGACCTGCGACAGCCCCGAACGCGACAGCGAACGGGTCTGCTCCAGCGCCGGTAAACCGGCCATGGCGGTTTCAATCGGGAAGGTGATGCGTTGCTCGGTTTCCAGCGGCGAAAACCCGGCGGCACCGGTGTTGATTTGCACCTGGACGTTGGTGATGTCGGGCACGGCATCGATCGGCAGTTTTTGATAACTGGCGATGCCGAGGCCGGCCATGAGCAAAACGGCGAGCAGCACAATGATGCGCTGCTCGATGGCAAACTGGATCAGGCGTTCGAACATGAGAACCTTCTCGTCGAGGGGGCGGATCAGTGGGAGTCTTCAGTGAGCGGCTTCAGTGAGCGTCTTTAATGAGAGTGTTCAGCCGAAGCTTTACCCAGTTCCGATTTGAGAACGAAGCTGCCGGCCGCGGCGACTTGTGCGCCGGGTTCCAGGCCCTGAGTGACTTCCACCTGACCGGCCGCGCGACTGCCCAGCTCCACCGCTTGCGCCTTGAAGCCGTCGTCGGTGCGCACGAACACCGTGGGTTTGTCCTCGACGGTCTGGATGGCGGCTTCGGGCACGGCGACTTTGGCCTGGCGGCTGTCGGTCGCCACCAGCGCGGTGACGAACAGTCCGGGGCGCCACGAGCCTTGCGGGTTTTCCAGGGTGACGCGAACGGTGGCGGTGCGCGTCTGTTCACCGAGCAAACTGCCGACGTAGGCCACGGTGCCGGCGACTTCGGCATTTAGTTCCGGGGCGCTGACGGTGACCGGTTTACCCACCTGCACCTTGGTCAGATCCTTGGGCGAAACGCCGAAAGTCACCCAGACCCGGGACAGATCCGAGAGCGTGAAAGCACTCGTGGCTTCGTCGACCACTTCCCCCGGCGTCAGGTGTTTTTCCACCACCACGCCGTCGAACGGTGCGCGCAGCTCATAACGATTGCCGCCGCTGGCGACCATGCTGCCGCTGAGTACGCTGATTTTTTGCCGGGCATTGTTCAGGGCGATTTCGGCTTCTTCCAACGCCTGTCGGGCCTGGAGGAAATCCTGTTCGGCGGAAATCTTGTCCTGCCATAACTGCTTCTCGCGCTCATACGTGGTGCGCGCCAATGCCAGACGCCGTAGCGCGGCAGCCTGCTCGCTGCGCTGATCAGAAATCTGCTGACTGGCAATCACCGCCAGCAATTGGCCCTTCTTCACCGTCTGCCCGAGATTGGCCGATACCGACTCGACCACCCCGGGCACTCGCGGCACGACGTGGGCGGTGCGGTCTTCGTCAAAACGCACTTCGCCGGGGAACGGCAGGCCGAGGCTGATGCTTTGCGACCGCGCTTCGGCCAGTTGAATGCCTGCCGAGGCGATTTGCTCGACGCTCAGTGTCAGGTGTCCCTCTTCGCCCTCACCTTCGGCGTGCTCACCGTCGGCTGCGGCGCCCTCTTCGGCATGATCGGCATGCTCCGCCGCTTCATCGGCGTGGACGTCAATGGGTGAGTTGCCCGTCCACGTCGAACCGATACCCATGCCCAGTGCCAACGTCGCCACCGCGACAACGATCAGTTTTTTATCCATGGAAACTCCTCTGCGTCAGGCCATCGCGCAGTGATCTAAAAGATGAAATTCAGGGGCTGACTGCAAACGCACCGAGATCGCCAAAAATGCGTTCAATGCGCACCCGCGCGTCCGTTGCTTCAGCAACGGCCTGGATGTACTGCGTGCGGGCGCTGATCAGGGTGCGCTGGGCGTCGAGCACATCGAGGAAGCCGAACTTACCCATTTCGAAACCGCGCGTGGCAGTGTCGACCGCACTCTGCGCGGCGGGCAGAATCGTCTGGTTGAACGCGTTGACTTCGCCGTTGGCGGTCTGCCACTGCTCAAGGGTGGTCTGGATGTCCGTGCGCAAACGCAGCTCGGTGGCGTTGCGCAGATCCCGCGCCTGATCGGCGCGCCGCGCTGCCGCCAGCACGTTGCCCTGATTGCGGTTGAACAGCGGAATCGGCATCGACAACCCGACCACGTTCACCCGCTCGCGCTCCAGTTCGTTGTACTGACTGCCGACACTCACGGTCAGATCGGGAATCCGCTGGGCCTTTTCCAGACCCAATGAGGCTTCGCGCTGATCGATCTGCAATTTGGCCAGTCGCAACTCGGCGGTCTCATTCAGACGCTCAAGCAACCGGGTCGCTGGCGGCACGCTGGACATGCCTTGCACGGCCGTCTGCACATTGACCGACATCGGCAACGGGGCGCCCATGACCTGCGCCAGTTGCTGGTAGGCATTGGCCTGGTCGCGCTCGGCGCGGCTCAGTTCCAGACGCACTTGCGACAATTGCACCTGCGCCCGCGTGCCTTCGACCGGCGACAATTTGCCCGCCTCGATACGCCCCTGCGCCACCCGCAAACCGTGCTCGGCCAGTTGCAGCGACTGACGCGACAACTGCAACCGCTGCTGCGCGGTCTGTGCACTGGAGAACGCTTGAATCACATCGGCGCGCAGAGCGTTGCGCTTGCGCTCCAGTTCGATCCCGGCCGCATCCTGCGCGCGGCTCGCGACGCCGATACGTGCGCCGCGCTTGCCGCCCAGCTCAATTGGCTGGCTGATCAGCACCGTTGTGGTTCGCGAATCGCGCCGGGTGTCTTCGGCCTCCCACGACAGTTCGGGGTTGGGGATCAAACCGGCTTGCTGCCGATCCCCTTGGGCAATACCGATTTCCCACTGGGCGGCAGCCAAGTCAGGGTTGCCAGCAAACGCCGTTTGCAAGGCCTGATCCAGCGTCAGCGTCGAGCCGGACGAAACCGCCGCCAAACCGGGGCCGGCCAGCAACAAAAGGCAGCTGGCCGTGACCGCCGCTCCTGTTTTTTTCAGGCGTGATCGCGCCGTCAGTTCTCTTAAACCGGGCAATTGAATACTTCCTTTTTAAATCAAGAAAATTCGATGCCGCCACGGTAGGGTTTTGAACTTATCGACAAGGTGACTGGAACATTACAAATTCGTTATCCACGGTCACGACAAGTTGTTTTGCTTTAGCATGAAAAGTGCAAAATCCGATATAGCAATACATAGAAACAAATGCCCTATCGTTATCCGTCGAACAGCACTTGTCTGAATTCAATTCCCATGAGGCAGATGAACTTTCCGCTTCATCCGGTGCGACATGCCGTCGCAGAGAGCAAGCTTAAAGGCTCAAAACCAAGGTCTTCAGTTGACCCTGTAGCCACTACAGACTTTATCCTGCACGCCTTCAGCTGGAGATCTTTCTGTAGGAAAACAGAAAATCAAACAATTAGCTGTTACTGAAACACGTCCGGAAGCCCCTACAAAAACAACAACTTTCCCGGCCACCTTAATTAAATACCCATTGAATAAACAGGGTGACTGATCATGCGAATTCTTGTCGTCGAGGACGAGTTTAAAACTGCCGAATACTTACATCAGGGATTGACGGAAAGTGGTTATATCGTTGACCACGCGGCCACCGGCGCCGATGGACTGCACCTGGCCCGACAGCAGGTGTATGACCTGGTGATACTGGACGTCAATCTGCCGGAGCTGGACGGCTGGGGCGTGCTGGAACAACTGCGTCGCACCCACTCCACCCGGGTGATGATGCTGACTGCACGGGGTCGTTTGGCGGACAAGATCCGTGGCCTCGACCTGGGTGCCGACGATTA
The DNA here is from genome assembly GCF_024749285.1 of Pseudomonas sp. B21-015. Lineage (NCBI taxonomy): Bacteria > Pseudomonadati > Pseudomonadota > Gammaproteobacteria > Pseudomonadales > Pseudomonadaceae > Pseudomonas > Pseudomonas sp. B21-015. The sequence goes on along the minus strand of NZ_CP087196.1, from coordinate 2,389,223 downwards.
TCTGGTCAAGCCGTTCGAGTTTCCGGAATTGCTGGCGCGGGTGCGCACCCTGATGCGTCGCAGCGAGAACACTCCGTTGCCGCAGGTGCTCAAAGTCGCCGATCTGGAACTCGATCCCGGACGCCATCGCGCGTTCCGTGGCGAACAGCGCATCGACCTGACCACCAAGGAGTTCGCCCTGCTGCACCTGCTGATGCGCCAGTCTGGCGAAGTGCTGACCCGCACCCAGATCATCTCGCTGGTGTGGGACATGAACTTCGATTGCGACACCAACGTGGTCGAAGTCTCGATCCGCCGTCTGCGGGCGAAAATCGACGACCCGTTCGACAATAAATTGATCCATACCCTGCGCGGTGTCGGCTATGTGCTGGAGGCACGGGAATGAAGCCTGCCAGCCTGTCGCTGCGGCTAGGTCTGACGGTCAGTATTCTCGGGGCGCTGCTGGTGGTGTTCTTGGCGATTCTCGCGTATTTCGCCCTGACCCATGAGCTGAACGCGTTATCCAGAGACAGTCTGCAAAGGAAAATGGAGCAGGTTGAACACAGCCTGTCGCTGTACACCGATACCGGCGAAATCAGTACGAAACCGCATATCTTGCTCGATCAAGTCATGGGGCACGACAACCTCACCCTGACCATTTACGACCGGACCAACTGGCGCACGCCGCTGCTCAAATCCGGCTCAGGCATGGCCGATCCGCGCCAACAAATCAAAGCGGTCCGGTCGGTGACCGATCAGTTGGCCTACTCCGTCAGCACCGACGCTCAGGACGCAAAATTCCTCACTGCCTCCCGACTGATCCGCATCAAGGACGGCACCAGCGTCCCGGTGCTGCTATCGATGGACAATGCCCACGATCGGGCGCTGCTCAATGCTTATCTGCGCTCGACATTGATTGCGTTACCGTTGCTGCTGATCTTCATCGGTCTCAGTGCCTGGGCGGCGGTGCAGCGCGGTCTGGCGCCGATGCGCGAGTTTCGCAAGGTGGCGGCGATGGTTTCGACGCAAGACCTCGACCATCGGCTGTCGGTGGTGAACATGCCTCAGGAACTCAGTGAACTGGCACAAGGCATCAACTTCATGCTGCACCGCCTCGACAGCGGCGTGCAGCAGTTGTCGCAGTTCTCCGACGATCTGGCCCACGAACTGCGCACGCCGATCAACAACTTGATGGGCAAGGCGCAGGTGATACTGTCCCGGGAGCGCACGGCCGAGGAATACAAAAACGTGTTGGTGTCCTGCACTGAAGAGCTGGAGCGCGTCGCACGAATTGTCTCGGACATGCTGTTTCTGGCCCAGGTCAGTCACCCGTCGGCGCTCACGCCTTTCGAGTCGATTGCACTGGAGGATGAAGCGCTGAAAGTCGCCGATCTGTTTTCCCTGTCGGCTCAGGATAAGCAGATCGATCTGATCGTGGTCGGTAGCGCTCGGGTGCTGGGCGACCGCTTGATGATTCAACGGGCGATCTCCAACCTGCTGTCCAACGCCCTGCGCCACTGCCCGGCCGGGCAAACGGTTTCACTGCTGATTGAACAAGGGGCGACACAGGTCTCGCTGCTGCTCAGCAACCCCGGCATGGGGATCGAAGCGCAGCATCTGCCGCACCTGTTCGACCGCTTTTACCGGGTCGACAGCAGCCGGTCCCGCTCGCAAGGCAGCACCGGACTGGGCCTGGCCATCGTGCGCTCGATCATGAGCCTGCATCAGGGGGTGGCTGAGGTGAAGAGCTTGCCGGGTACGATGACGGTGTTCAGGTTGGGGTTTCCTGCGGTTGAAGGGGTGGCGCGCTGAGGTGTCAGGCTTCAGATCTGCACCGTCAGGGCCGGCCTCTTCGCGGGCAAGCCCAGCTCCCACAGGTTTCACCGGTGTTCACAAACCTTGCGAACAACCGAGCCCCTTGTGGGAGCGTGGCTTGCCCGCGAAGGCGTCGGGTCAGTCGACATTGTTTTGAATGTCAGTCCGCCATCGCGAGCAGGCTCGCTCCCACAGGTTTCACTGGTGTTCACATATATTGCGAACAACCGAGCCCCTTGTGGGAGCGAGCCTGCTCGCGATTGGCGGCAAAAAAACACCAAAGAAAACGGCACCTCGCGGTGCCGTTCGCCTTTCACGGTTCAGCTTTTACTTACGCGCATCCGCCCACGATTTCAGCAGTTCGTTGTAGCTCACGGTTTCACCCTTGGGCTTCTCGTTGGCCAGTTTCGGCTTCGGTGCGCCCGGTTGGTCGAACCAGTATTGCGCGTCGCGCTCCGGGTTCATTTTCGGCGCGCAAGTGGCCTGGGCCTTGGAGCGTTCCAGACGGGTCATGATCGCGTCCTGATCCTTGGCCAGACCATCGAGCGCTTGTTGCGGGGTTTTCTCGCCGCTGGCGGCTTCAGCGATGTGGCTCCACCACAACTGCGCCAGACGCGGATAGTCCGGCACGTTGGTGCCGGTCGGTGTCCATTGCACCCGCGCCGGGCTGCGATAGAACTCGACCAGGCCACCCAGCTTCGGCGCCAGGTCGGTCATGGCTTGAGAGTTGATGTCCGACTCGCGGATCGGCGTCAGGCCGACGATGGTTTTCTTCAGCGACACGGTTTTCGAGGTCACGAACTGCGCGTACAGCCAGGCTGCGAGCTTCTGTTTCTCAGGTGTGGATTTCATGAAAGTCCAGGAACCCACGTCCTGATACCCCAGCTTCATCCCCTCTTCCCAGTACGGCCCTCTCGGCGACGGCGCCATGCGCCACTTCGGCGTACCGTCGGCGTTCACCACCGGCAGGCCCGGTTTGGTCATGTCGGCGGTGAACGCGGTGTACCAGAAAATTTGCTGGGCGATGTTGCCTTGGGACGGCACCGGGCCAGATTCGGAGAAGGTCATGCCCGCCGCTTCCGGTGGCGCGTACTTCTTCAGCCAGTCGACGTATTTGGTGGTGGCAAAAACCGCTGCCGGGCCGTTGGTATCGCCTCCGCGGGTCACGCTGGAGCCGACCGGATGGCAGTCTTCGACACGAATGCCCCACTCATCCACCGGCAAACCGTTGGGCAAGCCCTTGTCACCGCCGCCGGCCATGGAGAACCAGGCATCGGTAAAGCGCCAGCCCAGAGACGGGTCTTTCTTGCCATAGTCCATGTGCCCGTAGACCCGCTTGCCGTCGATTTCCTTGACGTCTTCGCTGAAGAATTTGGCGATGTCTTCATAGGCAGACCAGTTCACCGGCACGCCCAGTTCATAGCCATACTTTTCCTTGAACTTGGCTTTCAGCTCCGGGCGCTCGAACCAGTCGGCGCGGAACCAGTAGAGGTTGGCGAACTGTTGATCAGGCAATTGATAGAGCTTGCCATCGGGCGCGGTGGTGAAGGAGGTGCCGATGAAGTCCTTGATGTCGAGGGTTGGCGAGGTGAAGTTTTTACCTTCATTAGCCATCAGGTCGGTAATGGCTTCGGTCTTGCCGTAACGGAAATGCGTACCGATCAGGTCCGAGTCGTTGACCCAGCCGTCATAGATGCTCTTGTCCGACTGCATCACGGTCTGCAGTTTTTCCACCACATCGCCTTCTTGCAGCAGGTCGTGGGTGACTTTGATCCCGGTGATCTCGGTGAAGGCCTTGGCCAGCACCTTGGACTCGTATTCATGGGTGGTCAGGGTTTCCGAGACAACCTTGATGTCCATCCCGCGAAACGGCTCGGCCGCCTTGATGAACCATTTCAATTCCGCGAGTTGCTGATCGGCCGTCAAGGTGGACGGTTTGAATTCGCCGCCGATCCACTTTTTCGCAGCGTCTTCGTAGGCATCAGCCCAGGCCGATGCGCTCAAACCGCTGAGTGCCAGCATGGCTGCCAATGAAATGCTATGTCGCAGCTTATTGTTTTTGTCGAACATAGAGACCTCCTGTTTGATTTTCGGAGCAACATTGCCGAGCGATTCGACTAGCCCCAACGCATCACAGCCAACAGCCACACCAGGGACAACGCGAACGCTACCCAGATGCTCCAGTCGGTGACGCCGATTACCAGCAAATGCAGGTAGGCGCTGCCGAGAAGACCGATAAACAGCCGATCGCCACGGGTGGTGGCAATCGGCAGAAAACCACGCCGAGGAACACTCGGCGAACGCAACTCCCAGGTCGTCATACCCGCGAGGATCAAGGCAATGACGCTGAAGAACGCCGCCGTGGGGCCAGTCCAACTCATCCATTCCATCATCAGTTCCTCATACCCGGCCCAGGGCAAAGCCCTTGGCCACGTGGTTGCGAACGAACCAGATCACCAGCATGCCCGGCAGGATGGTCAACACCCCCGCAGCCGCCAGCACGCCCCAGTCGATACCGGACGCCGAGACCGTGCGGGTCATCACCGCGGCGATGGGTTTGGCGTTCACCGAAGTCAGGGTTCGCGCCAGCAACAGTTCGACCCAGGAAAACATGAAGCAGAAAAACGCCGTGACACCGATCCCGGAGCCGATCAAGGGGACAAAAATCTTCACGAAGAACTTGGGAAAGCTGTAGCCATCGATGTAGGCGGTTTCGTCGATTTCCTTCGGCACCCCGGACATGAAACCTTCGAGAATCCACACCGCCAACGGAACGTTGAACAGGCAATGGGCCAATGCCACCGCGATGTGCGTGTCGAACAACCCGATCGAGGAGTACAGCTGGAAGAACGGCAGCAGGAACACCGCCGGCGGTGCCATGCGGTTGGTCAGCAACCAGAAGAACAGGTGCTTGTCACCGAGAAAGCGGTAACGCGAAAACGCATAGGCCGCCGGCAACGCCACGGTCAGGGAAATGATCGTGTTCATGCTGACGTAGTACGCCGAGTTGAGGTAACCGGTGTACCAGCTCGGGTCGGTGAAAATCACCTTGTAGTTGGCGAAGGTGAAATCCTGGGGAAACAGCGTCAGACCGCCGAGGATTTCGGTGTTGCTCTTGAAGGACATGTTCAACAGCCAGTAGATCGGCACCAGCAGGAACAGGATGTAGACCAGCAGTGGAATAAGCTTTCTCTTGCTCATGGCGGGCCTCACCGATTGGCGTCAGAGTGAGTCATGCCGGTGTAGAACAGCCACGACACCAACAGGATGATCAGGAAGTACACCAGCGAGAATGCCGCCGCCGGGCCAAGGTCGAATTGCCCTACGGCCATTTGGGTCAAGGTCTGACTCAAGAAAGTCGTGGCATTGCCCGGACCGCCACCGGTCAGCACGAACGGCTCGGTGTAGATCATGAAACTGTCCATGAACCGCAGCATCACGGCGATCAGCAACACGCTCTTGAGCTTGGGCAACTGGATGTGTCGGAAAACCGCCCAGGCCGACGCCCGATCGATCCGTGCGGCCTGGTAGTACACGTCCGGAATCGCCCGCAGACCGGAGAAACACAACAGCGCCACCAGCGAGGTCCAGTGCCAGACATCCATCACCAACACCGTGACCCAAGCGTCCATGGTGTTGGATGCATAGTTATAGTTCAGGCCCATGGCCTTGAGACTGGCGCCGAGCAGACCAATGTCCGCGCGGCCGAAGATCTGCCAGATGGTGCCGACCACGTTCCACGGGATCAGCAGCGGAATCGCCAGAATGATCAACACCAGCGACGACCAGCGGCCCTTGGTCGGCATGGTCAGGGCAATGGCGATGCCCAGCGGGATTTCGATCAGCAACACGCAGCCGGAGTAGATGAACTGGCGCAGCAATGAGTCATGCAACCGTGGATCGAGTAGCACCTGCTTGTACCAATCGGCGCCGACGAAGTAGCGGCTGGACTGGTCGAAGATGTCCTGCACCGAATAGTTGACCACGGTCATCATCGGGATCACCGCACTGAATGCCACCAGCAGGAACACCGGCAGCACCAGCCACCAGGCCTTGTTGTTCTGCACCTTGTTCATGGCAGCACCTCCAGCAAGTAATCATCGGCATAGACCATCAGCCACTGGGCCGGAAAGCTGATGTACGCCGTGCCTTCGGGCACCGGTTTGTCTTCGGCCAGGCGTACTTTCAGCGGCGCGCCATCAAGGTTAAGTGTCATGATTTTGTAGGTGCCCAGGTCTTCGACGTGTACGACCTGTGCCTGCATCGCGTCATCAAAGGCCTCTTCCCACACATGGACGAACTCCGGACGGATGCCAACCTTCAGAGATTTCCATTCGGTGTCGGCGATTCGTTTCTGCATCGCATCGGACAACGGCAAGTGGGTCCCGGCGAAACCGACACCGCCGGCTTGCGGCTGGACCTCGATAAGGTTCATCCCCGGGCTGCCGATGAAGTAGCCGACAAAGGTGTGGCTCGGCCGCTCGAACAATTCCCGTGGTGTACCGAACTGCACGATTTGCCCGCCATACATCACCGCGATCTTGTCAGCGAAGGTCGAAGCTTCGAGCTGATCGTGGGTGACGTAGACCATGGTGATGTTGAACTGCTCGTGGATCTGCTTGAGCTTGCGTCGCAGCTTCCATTTCAGATGCGGGTCGATCACCGTCAGCGGTTCATCGAAGAGGATCGCCGACACGTCATCGCGCACCAGCCCACGGCCCATGGAGACTTTCTGTTTTTCATCGGCGGTGAGGTTGCGCGCCTTCTTGTGCAACAACGCCTGAAGGTCGAGGACTTCGGCGATTTCATGCACCTTGCTGAAAATTTTCGCCTCCGCCATGCCCTGATTGCGCAACGGGAAGGCCAGGTTATCGAACACCGTCATGGTGTCGTAGACCACCGGAAACTGGAAAACCTGGGCGATATTGCGCTTTTCCGGGGTCAGTTCGTTGACCACTTTACTGTCGAACAGCACTTGGCCCTGGGACGGGCTGAGCAACCCGGAAATGATGTTGAGCAAGGTCGACTTGCCGCACCCCGAGGGGCCGAGCAGCGCATAAGCGCCGCCCTGCTCCCAGACGTGGTCCATCTCACGGATCGCGTAATCCTCGGGACCGGTCGGCGTAGGGGTGTAGCTGTGGGCAAGGCCCTGCAAACGGATTTCGGCCATCAGGCAACCCTCGCAATACGGCGACCGGGCGCCTGAACCAGCCGCCCCTGCATATCGAACACAAACAGTTTATGGGTCGGGATATAGATGCGAATCGGCGCGTCGACGTCGTACTCATGAACACCCGGCAAATGCAGCACCAGCAGGAAATACTCGTTGCGCACGTGCAGGAAGGTTTCCGAGCCGCTGATCTCGGCCACCTCGACGGTCACCGCCAGTTCCAGATCGTCGTCGTTACTCGGCACCAGCGAGATATGGCTGGGGCGCACGCCAAAACGGAACTCGCCCTCGCCCACCGGACGTAGATCGACGTTCAACGGGAAGTGCACGAAATTGGCGAAGCTCACTTCATTGCCGGCGATGCGCCCCGGCATCAGGTTGATCGGCGGCTCGGAGAACAGCTCCGCCGCCAGCACGGTTTGCGGCTGGTGATACACCTCGGAGGACTTGCCGCTCTGAATCACCCGACCTTCATGAAGAATGGTGGTAGTACCGCCCAGCGCCAGGGCTTCGTTGGGTTCAGTGGTGGCGTAAATCGCGATGGTGTTGCGGGCCTTGAACAGCTCGCGCATTTCCTGACGCAACTCTTCGCGCAGCTTGTAGTCGAGGTTGACCAGCGGCTCGTCGAACAGAATCAGCTCAGCGTCCTTGACCAGCGCCCGGGCCATCGCCGTGCGTTGTTGCTGGCCGCCGGAGAGTTCCAAAGGATGGCGCTGGAGGAACTTCTCGATGCGCAGCATCTTCGCGGTTTCCAGCACTTTGCTCTGGATCAGTTCATTGGCAACGCCGCCCTGACGCAGCGGCGAGGCGATGTTCTCGAACACCGTCATGGTCGGGTAATTGATGAACTGCTGATACACCATCGACACGTTGCGCAAACGCACTGGGCGTTGGGTAACGTCGACGCCGTTCATCAGGATGCGGCCGCTGTCAGGCTTGTCCAGACCTGCCATCAGGCGCATGAGGCTGGTTTTGCCGGACAGCGTGCGACCCAGCAAAACGTTGAAGGATCCGGGTTCGAAATTAAGGCACGCATCGTCGATCCAGGTCTGGCCCTCGATGGTGCGGCTGACGTGCTCCAGGATTAGTGACATGGCTCGGCCTTTTTATTATTTGGAGTCAAGCGACCGGAGCTATAGAGCGACTTTCGTGCCAGAAACTGCAAACCTTTGATACAGCTAGAAAATCTTAAAAACAGTGGTAAAACCGCTTTCGTTGCTGAACAGAAATGAACAACCGTGACTGAACAATTGAACAATCCACCGGTTGACAATGAACAATAGTGAACAACACTCTGTGGGAGCGGGCTTGCTCGCGAATGCGGGCTGTCAGACACATTATTGGTGTTTGACAGTCCGCATTCGCGAGCAAGCCCGCTCCCACATGGAATCTCATAACAACAATAAAAATGCTGTTTCAGAGGCTGAATGCCATGGCCGCACCTGCCCTGCCGCTCTCCCACGACACCCTCATCCAGGACTCCTGGTCCCGTTGCCGCGCGTTCGGGCTCAATCATCAGAGCGCGCCGGCGTTCGATCAGTTGCCGGCCGATGGCATCGCCCAGTTACTGGAAAGCCAGCACTCACTGGTGCAGACCACTCATCAGGAAGTCCTGCCGTATTACGAGAACATCCTCAGCAACTCCAACTGCCTGATCATGCTCGCCGACAATCAGGGCCAGGTCCTGACGTCGTGGGGCACCCAGCGGTTTATCGAGCCGAGCCTGACCCGTGGTTTCAGCGCGGGCGCCAGCTGGATGGAGCGTTGCAGCGGCACCAACGCCATTGGCACCGCCCTCGCCTGCGAACAGGCCGTGCACATCGAGCACGATGAACACTTCTTGAAAGCCAACCGCTTCATGACCGGTTCCGCCGCGCCGATTTTCGATGCCGAGCGCAAGGTGATCGCGGTACTGGACGTATCCAGTGACAGCTATCTGCCGCCCTCCCACACCTTGGGCATGGTCAAGATGATGAGCCAGACCGTGGAAAACCGGCTGATCCTCAACCTGTTCCACGGCCAGCATTTCCAGCTGACCTTCAACACCGGGCTGAACAACCTCGACAGCCAGTGGGCCGGGTTGCTGATCTTCGACGAGACCGGTCAGGTGCTGTCGGCCAACCGTCGGGCCGACAATCTGTTGGGCATCAGCCTGTCGCGGGTGAGTGTCGAGAGTCTGTTCAAGGTGTCACTGCTGGAATTGATCAATCAACCCGATGGATTGCCGTTCGCCTTGCAGACATCCGGGCGTAATCGTTTTCAGTGTTTGTTGAAGCGACCGAAGCAGGCATCGATTCAGCCCAGGGTGTTTGCTGAGCCCAAAAGTACCGAGCCGAACGTCGCCGCATCGAACGCGATTAGCCTCAACACCCTGCACTTCGGCGACAGCCGCGTAGAAAAGGCCGTGCGTCAGGCCGAACGCTTGCTGGAGAAAGACATCCCCCTGCTGATCCACGGTGAAACCGGGGTCGGCAAGGAGGTCTTCGTCAAAGCGCTGCACCAGGCCAGTTCGCGCAGAAAACAGCCGTTCATTGCCGTCAACTGTGCGGCGATCCCCGCCGAACTGGTGGAATCCGAACTGTTTGGCTACGAGAAAGGCGCGTTCACCGGCGCCAATCAGAAAGGCAGCATCGGGCTGATCCGCAAGGCCGATAAAGGAACGCTGTTCCTCGATGAAATCGGCGACATGCCGTTGCCGACCCAGGCTCGGTTGTTACGGGTTTTACAGGAGCGCTGCGTGCAACCGGTGGGCAGCAGCGAGTTGTTCCCGGTGGACATTCGGATCATTTCAGCGACCAACCGCTCGTTGCGCGAGCAGGTTCAGCTGGGGCGGTTTCGCGAAGATCTTTATTACCGCATCGGTGGCCTGACCCTGGAGCTGCCGCCACTCAGGGAGCGCAGCGACAAGCAGGCGCTGTTCAAGCGCTTGTGGGAACAGCATCGTGAACCATCGCAGTGGGCTGGGTTGAGCCCCGAAGTGATGGAGCTGTTCAGTCGTCATCCATGGCCGGGGAATTTACGTCAGGTGAGCAGTGTGATGCAGGTGGCACTGGCCATGGCCGAGGAACAACCGGTGCGGCCGGAGCATTTGCCGGATGATTTTTTTGTCGATCTGGAGATGGAACCGGTGGATTCGCCAGAGCCGATAACCGTCGACCTCAATGATGCCGAGGAATTGAATCGGCAGTTGCAGGCGGCGGGAGGCAATATTTCCCATTTGGCGCGCAGGCTCGGGGTTAGTCGCAACACCCTTTACAAGCGATTGCGCCAGTCAGGCGACTGATCGTTCCCACGCTCCGCGTGGGAATGCCTCAACGGACGCTCCGCGTTCGGCTCTGGAAGGGACGCGGAGCGTCCCGGGCTGCATTCCCACGCAGAGCATGGGAACGATCAGTGGGGCAAACAAAAACCCGCACAAGGCGGGTTTTCGTTTTTGTGAAAGGCGTAGCGAACGCAGCGATCAGTCAGCCAGACGCCAGGTCGTGCCGCCCTTGCCGTCTTCCAGCACCACGCCCATGGCGGTGAGCTGGTCGCGGATGCGGTCGGATTCGGCCCAGTCTTTATTGGCACGAGCCGTCAGACGCGCCTGAATCAGAGCATCGACTTGCGCCGCATCGACCCGCCCTTCGGCACCGGCCTGCAAGAAGTCATCGGCCTCAAGCTGCAACACACCCAAGACACTTGCCAGTTCCTTCAAGCGCGCCGCCAGACCCGCCGCGGCATCGAGATCGCTCTCGCGCAAACGGTTGATCTCGCGGACCATCTCGAACAGCACCGCACAGGCTTCCGGCGTGCCAAAGTCGTCGTTCATCACCTGGGTGAAACGCTCGACAAAGGCTTCGCCACCCGCCGGCGCCGCGTTCGGCAGGCCTTTCAACGCATGGTAGAAACGCTCGAGCGCGCCCTTGGCGTCCTTGAGGTTATCTTCCGAATAGTTGATCGCGCTGCGGTAGTGGCTCGACACCAGCAGGTAACGCACGACTTCCGGGTGGTACTTTTCCAGCACGTCGCGAATGGTGAAGAAGTTGTTCAAGGACTTGGACATCTTCTCGCCATTGATGCGAATCATGCCGCAATGCATCCACGCATTGGCGTAGGTCTTGCCGGTGGCCGCTTCGCTCTGGGCGATTTCGTTTTCATGGTGCGGGAACTCGAGGTCGCTGCCGCCGCCATGAATGTCGAAGGTCTCGCCGAGGCAGCAGGTCGACATCACCGAGCACTCGATGTGCCAGCCCGGACGACCGTCGCCCCAAGGCGATGGCCAGCTCGGCTCGCCCGGCTTGGCGCCCTTCCACAGCACGAAGTCCAGCGGGTCCTGCTTGGACTCGTCGACTTCGATCCGCGCGCCGATGCGCAGGTCTTCGATCTTCTTGCGCGACAGCTTGCCGTAACCCATGAACTTGGCGACGCGGTAGTACACGTCGCCATTGCCCGGTGCGTAGGCGTAGCCCTTGTCGATCAGGGTCTGGATCATCGCGTGCATGCCGGCGATGTGGCCGGTGGCGCGCGGTTCCATGTCGGGCTTCTTGATGTTCAGGCGCGACTCGTCTTCGTGCATCGCCGCGATCATGCGCTCGGTCAGCGCCTCGAACGACTCGCCGTTTTCACGGGCGCGATTGATGATCTTGTCGTCGATGTCGGTGATGTTGCGCACGTAGGTCAGGTCGTAACCGCTGAACCGCAACCAGCGGGTCACCAGGTCGAACGCGACCATGCTGCGGCCATGGCCCAGGTGGCAGTAGTCGTACACGGTCATCCCGCAGACGTACATGCGCACCTTGTTGCCATCCAGAGGCTTGAAGACTTCTTTGCTCTTGGTGAGCGTGTTGTAGATCGTAAGCACGACAGTTCCTTAAGACTTGATCACTGGCCCCACGAATCACGCAGGGTCACGGTACGGTTGAATACCGGAGCGCCCGGTTTCGAGTCCTTGATATCCGCGACGAAGTAACCTTCGCGCTCGAACTGGAAACGGTCTTCTGGCTGTGCATTGCCCAGCGAGGGTTCAGCACGACAACCGGTGAGAACTTGCAGCGAGTCAGGGTTGATGTTGTCCAGGAAACTGGCGCTGTCTTCGGCCTTTTCAGGGTTGGCCGAACGGAACAGGCGATCGTACAGACGCACTTCGCATTCGACGCTGGCCGCGGCCGGCACCCAGTGCACCACGCCTTTGACCTTGCGGCCTTCAGGGTTCTTGCCCAGGGTTTCCGGGTCATAGGAGCAACGCAGTTCGACGATGTTGCCCTCGGCGTCCTTGATCGCTTCGTCGGCACGGATCACGTAGCTGCCGCGCAGACGCACTTCGCCGTTCGGCTCCAGGCGCTTGTAGCCTTTTGGCGGCTCTTCCATGAAGTCTTCACGGTCGATGTAGAGCTCGCGGGCGAACGGCAGAACCCGCACGCCCATGTCTTCTTTCGGGTGGCACGCCAGTTCGAGGTTTTCGACCTGACCTTCCGGGTAGTTGGTGATCACGACTTTCAGCGGACGCAGCACGCACATGGCGCGTGGAGCGCTGTGGTCGAGGTCGTCACGGATGCTGAATTCGAGCATGCCGAAGTCCACCACGCCGTCGGAACGGTTGGTGCCGATCATTTCGCAGAAGTTGCGGATCGATTTCGGCGTGTAGCCACGGCGGCGGAAGCCCGACAGCGTGGACATGCGCGGATCGTCCCAGCCATTGACGTGTTTCTCGTCCACAAGCTGCTTGAGCTTGCGCTTGCTGGTGATGGTGTAGTTCAGGTTCAGGCGGCTGAACTCGTACTGACGCGGGTTCGCCGGTACTGGCAGGTTCTCGAGGAACCACTCGTACAGCGGACGGTGGCTTTCGAACTCCAGGGTGCAGATCGAGTGCGTGATGCCTTCGATGGCGTCCGACTGACCGTGGGTGAAGTCGTAGTTCGGGTAGATGCACCACTTGTCACCGGTCTGGTGGTGGTGCGCGTGACGGATGCGATACATGATCGGGTCGCGCAGGTTCATGTTCGGCGAGGCCATGTCGATCTTGGCCCGCAGCACGCGTGCGCCGTCCGGGAATTCGCCGGCGCGCATGCGGGCGAACCAGTCGAGGTTTTCTTCCACGGAGCGGTCGCGGAATGGGCTGTTCTTGCCCGGCTCGGTCAGGCTGCCACGGTATTCCTTGGCCTGTTCAGGGGTCAGGTCGTCGACGTAAGCCTTGCCGGCCTTGATCAGCGCTACCGCCCAGTCGTGCAACTGGTCGAAATACTGCGAGGCATAGCGCACTTCACCGGACCATTCGAAGCCCAGCCATTTGACGTCGCTTTCGATCGCGTCGATGTACTCCTGGTCTTCCTTGGCCGGGTTGGTGTCGTCGAAACGCAGGTGCGTGACGCCGCCGAATTCCTGGGCCAGACCGAAGTTCACACAGATCGACTTGGCGTGACCGATGTGCAGGTAACCGTTGGGCTCAGGCGGGAAACGGGTGACGATCTGCGTGTGCTTACCCGAGTCCAGGTCCGCCTGGATGATCGGGCGCAGGAAATTGACCGGCACGGCAGGGCCGGTCTTGGAATTCGAGGTAGGGTCGACAGTGGGCTTGCTCATAGGATCCTTGAACGTACAAGTGCGCGGCCAGTTGGCCAAATCAAAGCGGCTGTTATAAATCAAAGGGGCTTATCATAGCCGATGCTGTCAAGTGGCTGACAGAGCAGGCCGGCAATCGGTTGCATTTAATCGGCTGCCGATGAAAAACAGCCTCGAAATTCGCGCCCGGCACGCTAAACTGCGTGCCTTGGCCGACACTGGCCGGACCGGTTGAGGGCCAAAGCGCCCCGAAACCCACGAATTTCTTGAAAGAGTACCCATCATGACCCAAGTCAAACTGACCACCAACCATGGCGACATCGTCCTGGAACTGAACGCTGAAAAGGCACCGATCACCGTTGCCAACTTCGTCGAGTACGTCAAAGCCGGTCACTACGAAAACACCGTTTTCCACCGCGTCATCGGTAACTTCATGATCCAGGGCGGCGGTTTCGAGCCAGGCATGAAAGAAAAGAAAGACAAGCGCCCAAGCATCCAGAACGAAGCCGACAACGGCCTGCCGAACGTGAAGTACAGCGTGGCCATGGCCCGCACCATGGAACCGCATTCGGCTTCCGCCCAGTTCTTCATCAACGTGGCTGACAACAGCTTCCTGAACCACAGCGCCAAAACCGTTCAGGGTTGGGGTTACGCCGTATTCGCCAAAGTAGTCGAAGGCACCGACGTGGTGGACAAGATCAAAGGCGTGGCCACGACTTCCAAAGCCGGCCACCAGGACGTACCCGCAGAAGACGTGATCATCGAGAAAGCCGAGATCATTGAGTGATACTGCTGATTTCAGACTTGCATCTGGAAGAGGAGCGCCCGGACATTACCCGGGCGTTTCTGGATTTGCTCGCTGGACGCGCCCGCTCAGCGAGTGCGCTGTACATCCTGGGCGACTTTTTCGAGGCGTGGATTGGCGACGATGCCATGACGCCGTTCCAGCGTTCCATCTGCCAGGCCCTGCGCGATCTCAGCGACAGCGGCACGGCCATTTTTCTGATGCACGGCAATCGCGACTTCATGCTCGGCAAGGCCTTCTGCAAAGCAGCCGGCTGTACCTTGCTCAAAGATCCGAGTGTCGTGCAGTTTTACGGCGAGCCGGTGCTGTTGATGCACGGCGACAGCCTCTGCACCCGCGACGAAGCGTATATGAAGCTGCGGCGCTACCTGCGTAACCCGATCACCCTGTTCATCCTGCGCCATCTGCCCTTGGGCACCCGGCATAAACTGGCGCGCAAGCTGCGCAGTGAAAGCCGTGCGCAGACGCGGATGAAGGCCAATGACATTGTCGATGTCACACCGGAAGAGATTCCACGGATCATGCAGCAATATGGCGTGAAAACCTTGATCCACGGCCATACCCATCGCCCGGCCATCCACAAGTTGCAGATTGGCGCGCAGGCTGCCAAACGCATTGTGTTGGGGGATTGGGATCGTCAGGGTTGGGCGTTGCAGGTGGATGAGCAAGGGTTTGCGCTGGCGCCGTTTGATTTCGCCCCGCCGCCACAACTCGCAGCACCCGCAAACTAACGGCCGAACAAAAGAACCTGTGGGAGCGGGCTTGCCCGCGATGACGGTGGATCATTCAACAACGTTGTTGAATGCGATTCCGCTATCGCGGGCAAGCCCGCTCCCACAGGGGTTTGTGTTTATCTCAATGACCGGCAGAAGCCGGCCCCGCCTTCGCCGCAAACGGCGGTTTCGCCAACCACACCAACAGAATCAACCCCATGAACGCCCACCCCAGCAACGTGAAGTAATCCACGGTGGAGAGCATGTACGCCTGACTGGTCAGCACATGATCCAGCTGTGCGTAGGCCGGATTGCCCGCACCGCCCAACGCATTCAAGGCATCCCGGGTCGCCGGCTCATAGGTGGTGATGCTTTCACTCAAATACGCATGGTGCTGATCGGCCCGGCGAATCCAGATCCAGGTGGTCAACGACGCCGCAAAACTACCGCCCAGGGTCCGCAGGAAAGTCGCGAGACCCGCGCCGTCGGCAATCTGGCTCGGCGGCAAGTCCGACATCAAAATGCTCAGGGTCGGCATGAAGAACAGCGCCACGCCGATGCCCATGAACAGCTGCACCAGCGCGATGTGCTGGAAGTCCACTTCGTTGGTAAACCCGGCACGCATGAAGCAACTCAAACCGATGCAGAGGAACGCGCCACCAGCCAGCAGCCGCAGGTCGAACCTGTGCGCATACTTGCCGACAAACGGCGACAGCAGCACCGGCAGAATGCCAATCGGTGCCACCGCCAGTCCGGCCCAGGTGGCCGTGTAGCCCATCTGGGTTTGCAGCCATTGCGGCAGGATCAGGTTAATGCCGAAGAACCCGGCGTAACCGCCCACCAGCACGATGGTACCGATGCGGAAGTTGCGGTAAGCGAACAGCCGCAGGTTGACCACCGGGTGTTTGTCGGTCATTTCCCAGATCACGAACACCGCCAGCGCAATCACTGAAATAGCCGCGCCGATGATGATGAAGTTCGATTCGAACCAGTCCAGGTCATTGCCCTTGTCGAGGATCACCTGCAATGCCCCGACACCGATGATCAACGTGATCAGTCCCACGTAATCCATCGGCTGGTAACTGGTCTCCACTGGACGCGCCTTGAGTTGCTGGCGCACCACCATCACCGCAAAGATCCCGATCGGCACGTTGATAAAGAAAATCCACGGCCAGCTGTAGCTGTCGGTAATCCAGCCGCCGAGGATGGGCCCTGCAATCGGCGCCACCACCGTGACCATCGCCAGCAACGCCAGGGCCATGCCGCGCCTTGCGGGCGGGTAGACCGCGATCAACAGCGTCTGGGTCATCGGGTACAACGGCCCGGCCACCAGGCCTTGAAGCACCCGAAAGCCGATCAGCTCCGGCATCGAGGTTGAGATACCGCACAGAAACGACGCCAGCACGAACAGCATCGTCGCCCAGAGAAACAGCTTCACCTCACCGAAACGCCGGCTGAGCCAACCGGTCAGCGGCAGCGCGA
Organism: Pseudomonas sp. B21-015; assembly: GCF_024749285.1. NCBI lineage: Bacteria > Pseudomonadati > Pseudomonadota > Gammaproteobacteria > Pseudomonadales > Pseudomonadaceae > Pseudomonas > Pseudomonas sp. B21-015. Next base: position 2,372,719 of record NZ_CP087196.1, on the reverse strand, counting down.
TAGCGTTGCTCACCGCAAACGAGGTGATCACCCAGGTGCCCTGCTCCGAACTCACGCCCAGGTTGCCGGAAATCGTCGGCAAGGCCACGTTGGCGATGGTGGTGTCGAGCACCTGCATAAAGGTCGCCAGCGACAGGCCGATGGTGCTGAGCAGCAAGCTAGGTGGCGAGAAAGAGGCGTTATTGCTCATCGCGAATCCTTTGGAGCTGAATTTTTTGGAGCGGGGCTCGCGCTGCGCCCGTTACAGGCGCAGCTGACGGATTGGCGAATCAGCGTTGCGCGGTTTTGCTGACCGCGGCGCTGTTGTCGTGGATCAACTGGGTGATCATCGCGTCGGCCTCGGCCAACTGACGGTCGTAGACGCTGGTGCTGAACGACGCCTTTTGCGGCGGCTGTTGCGCCAGCACCGGGCCGCTCTGGTCGCGCAGGTTCACAGCGACCTGAGTCGACAGGCCGACCCGCAATGGGTGTTTGGCCAGCTCTTCGGCATTGATGTGAATCCGCACCGGCACCCGCTGCACGATCTTGATCCAGTTACCGGTGGCGTTCTGCGCCGGCAGCAAGGCAAACGCGCTGCCGGTCCCGGCGCCGAGGCTGTCGATGGTGCCGCGGTATTTGACGTCGCCGCCGTAAACGTCGGCTTCGATGTCCACCGGCTGACCGATGCGCATGTCACGCAGCTGGGTTTCCTTGAAGTTGGCGTCGATCCACAGCTGATCCAGCGGGATCACCGCCATCAGCGCCGTGCCCGGCTGGACTCGCTGGCCGAGTTGCACGGTGCGTTTGGCGACATAACCGGTGACCGGCGCGATCAAGGTGCTGCGGGCGTTGTTCAGGTACGCCTGACGCAATTGCGCGGCGGCGGACATCACGTCCGGGTGCGAAGAAACCACGGTGTCATCGACCAGTGCGCTGGTGGTCTTGAGCTGTTGCTGGGCGTTGGCCAGGGCGTTTTGCGCCGAGGTCAGGTCATCGCGAGCGTGGGACAGTTCTTCCTGGGAAATCGCTCCGCCAGCGGCGAGGTTTTTCCGGCGATTGAAGTTGTCCTGAGCCTTTTGCACGTCGGCCTGCTGGGCATTGACCTGGGCTTTCATGCCGTCGACGTTGCTGTACAAACCGCGTACCTGGCGCACGGTGCGGGCCAGATTGGCCTGGGCACTTTGCAGACCGACTTCGGCATCGTTCGGGTCGAAATTGACCAGCACCTGGCCTTCGTGAACCAGGTCGCCATCGTCGGCGCCGATGCTGACCACCGTGCCGGTGACCAGCGGGGTGATTTCCACCACGTTGCCGTTCACATAGGCGTCGTCGGTGCTTTCGCTCCAGCGACCGAAGAATTGGTGATAACCCCAGACGCCGGCTCCGGCAAAAACCACCATGATCGTCAGGACAAACAGCATCACTTTGCGCTTGCGCGGGTTGCTCGTGTCTTGAGTGTCGTCAGACGCTTTATCAGTTGAAGCCGGGGTTGTATCGACAGTGGCCATGACAAGTACCTTGAATTAGTTGTGCTGCGTGGCTGGGGTTGCGTTGGCTGCGGTCAGGGTTTCGCCCTGAAAACCGCCACCCAGCGCCTTCATCAGTTGGATCGACAGGTCGATCTGCTCGGCATTCAGGTTGGCCAGCTGACGCTGGGCCTGGAGCAATTGCTGCTCGATGCTGAGCACGTCCAGGTAATTCCCGATGCCGGAACCGTAGCGCTGGACCACGGTGTTGTAAGAATCCTGGGCAATGTCGGTGGCGTGTTGCTGGGCACCGATTTGCCGGCCGATATCGTGCAACTGGTTGATGGTGTTGCTGACATCACCCAGAGCGCTCACCAGGCTTTTGTTGTACTGCGCCACCGCGAGGTCGTAATCGGCGTCGCGGGAATCGAGGTCGGCACGCAGGCGGCCGCCGTCGAAAATCGGCACCGAGAGGGTTGGAGCGATGTTGAAGAAGCGACTGGCGGAACCGAACATCGCATCGCCCAGCAACGACTCGACACCGGCCGCCGCGCTCAGGTTGAGGTTGGGGTAGAACCGGGTCTTGGCCGCCGCGATGTTTTTGCTCGCCGCTTCAACCCGCCAGCGTGCCGCCACCAGGTCCGGGCGACGACCGAGCAATTCCGCAGGCAACACCGACGGCAACGCGACTGCACTGGCCTGAAGGACTTGCGGTCGGGCGATTTCATTGCCGCGATCCGGGCCTTTGCCCAGCAGTACCGCCAAGGCGATTTTCGCGCTTTGCAGGCGTTTCTCGGCGTCGATCAGGCTGGCTTCGGCGCTGGCTTCCAGGCTTTCGGTCTGCTGGAACTGGTACTGACTGTCGATCCCCGAACTCAGGCGACGCTGGCTGAGGTCGAGCATTTGTTTGGTGCGTTTGAGGTCTTCGCTAGCCAGGTCATGGATGACGTGCGCCTGCCCCAGATCGCTGTAGGCACGGGCGACGTCGGCAGACAAGGTCAACTGCGCCGCCTGCTGATCGACTTCGGCGGCACGGGCCTGGCCCAATGCGGCTTCCCAGGCGTCGCGCTGACCACCCCAGAGGTCGAAGGTGTAATTGAAGCTGGCGCCGAGATTACGCACGGTGGAATACGTTCCACCCTGCCCGCTCGGGTCCTGATCGCGAGCCAGACGCGAACGGCTGACACCGGCGCTGGCATCGAGGGTCGGCATGCGCGCGGCGTCGGCGGCATAGGCGGCAGCGCTGGCCTGGTGAGCGCGGGCGTCGGCGATTTGCATGTCGGGGCTGTCGTGCAGGGCTTCGCGGATCAGGCCGTCGAGCTGCGGGTCGCCGAGGCTTTTCCACCAGTCGCTTTTTGGCCAAGCCGCGGGCGACAGGGTCACGCCGTTGAGGGATTGCCCGGCCTTGAGATTTTTCGCATCGAGGCTGACGCCTTCGGTGGTCAGGCCGCTGTAGCTGGCGCAGCCGGCGAGGCTCATGGCCAACAGCACCAGGCTCAGGCCGCTACGCAGGCGTTTACTGTTCATTGCCACCTACCCGCAGCAAGGTGATCGAGTCACCCGCCGCTACCAGAATTTTCTTCAGGATCTGTTCCAGGGTTTTCAATTCTTCCGGGGTGATGGCGCCGGCCAGTTCGTTCATGGCATCGGCGCCGATCTGCGGCAGCTGATCGGTCAGCTGCTGGCCCTGTTCGGTCAGCACCAACTGAACCTGACGCCGGTCTGCCTCGGAGCGTTGGCGGGCAAGGAAACCTTTCTGTTCCAGACGATCGAGCATGCGGGTCATCGAACCGCTGTCCAGCGACAAGTGACGGCACAGCTCGGCCGGGGTATCGACGCCGAACTGGGCCATGATGATCAGCACTTTGAACTGCGCGGCGGTGATGCCGTGGGGTTCCATGTGCGTGTCGATGATCCGGTCCTTGAGCAGCGCGGCGCGGCCGAGCAAGAGGCCGAGATGGCAATTATGGAAATCGTATGAGGAGAAATGTTTCATCTGACCACCAATTAGCTGCCTAGGCAGTGAATGTATGTCGAGATATTACTGCCTAGGCAGCCAATGTCAACGCAATAGTTAGGTTGCTTTGTATTTAGCTGATCAGCGGCGGGGAACGAAGGGGCAAATCGTCGGCAGGAACAGGTTCACGCACATGATCGTGAACCTGTTCGCCGATGGGCTTGAAGGCGGGCTTACATCAGGGGAATGGAATAGCTCACGATCAGGCGATTCTGATCCTGGTTGCGGGCGATATCGCTGCGTGACATTGCGTTGCGCCAGCCGAAACCGACGTTCTTCAACGCGCCACTTTGAATCACATAATCCAGGGAGATATCGCGCTCCCATTCGCTCGCGTCCTGGCCGCTGGTCGTCTGGATGTTGTTGCCCTTGAGGTACATGACCGACGCCTTCAGACCCGGAACTCCCATTGCGGCGAAGTCGTAGGCGTATTGCGCGAAAGCGGTCCGTTCGCCGGCCTGGATGAAGGTTTGGATGGTGCGGTCGGTGTACAGATAAAGACTGGCGCCGCCCTCGCCTTTGTCGACCAACCCGCCCTGATTGAGTTGAGCAAAGTTGCTGTCATCGGAAACGCTTTGATAACCCGCCGTAATGGCATGGCCGCCTAACGAGTAAATGAATGCCGCACTCCAGGTATCGTTGTCGATTTCACCCGTCCCGCCTTTGGTATAACCACCAAACTTGTAACCACTGGCACGCCCGGCTGCATTGCTGTTCTTGCCATCGGAAGTGGTCTTGAAATATCGCAAGTCGGTTTTCAGCGAGCCGTATTCACCCAACGGCAGAACATGCAATAAACCGGCGAAGTGCTGTTGGTAATAGTCTTCGAGATTGGCGTAGTAATACTGGGCAGTCAGGTCTTTAGTCAGTTTGTAATCACCGCCGGCAAAGGTGAACTTGTTGCTTTCCTGGGTGGCACCCGCCACCGCCAGGCCGGCACTGTCGCTGGAACCGCGGCCAGTAGCATGCTCAATTTGGCCGGCGGTAAAGGTCAGGTTATCGAGTTCGTTGCTGGTGACCTGACCGCCTTCAAAGGTTTGCGGCAGCAGTCGACCATCGTTCGCCACCAGAATCGGCAACTTCGGCTGCAAGCTGCCGTAGCGCAACTCGGTCTTGGAGAACCGCATCTTTGCCGTCGCACCGACACGCCCCCATTGATCCGCGGCCTTATCGCCATCGCTGGGAATCATTGAACTGCCGACATGCCGTCCTTCACCGCTATCGAGCTTGATCCCAAGCAAACCGATCGCATCCAGACCGAAACCCACCGTACCGTCGGTGAACCCCGACTGATAGTTGAGCATGAAGCCTTGGCCCCACTCTTCGGTTTTCGACGGCGCGGCGGCACCGTCGCGGTTATCGTTATTGAAATAGAAGTTACGCAAGTTCAAGTTGGCTTTGCTGTCATTAATGAAATCAGCAGACGCCAGGGGACTCAGGGCCATGCCCAAACCGCCGGTCAAAAAACTTAATACTTGAAGCGAGGCTTTCATCAGGGCGAACTCCAGCGCAGAAACCATGTTCTGTGCGCAGTAAAAAGACAGCAGGAAGCAACGGGCCCACCAATGGATAAGCCCGAGCATTAAGTCATCATTGAGATAAACGTCGTGTAACCGTACTAAGTGGCCGTCGTTAAAACCTCCCCAAGCTAAATAAGGACAGCATCGTCATCGTCCTGGTGTTATCAGTCGATCAATCCATGAACGTCATAAAATGGATAAGGCCCGGCGTATTCACCGAACACGGCGTTGTGGGTCACCAGACCTTGTTGCGGATGCCAGCGATGCATCAGGTACCCCGCTGGCTCCAGATTGAAATGTGCGGGCGCGGATGCCTCCAGATCCAGCACGATCTGGTGGGAAGTGCCGGGGCACACACAACTCAGCGAGCCGCCGAAGCGACGCTGCATCGGCCGATGCAGATGCCCACAAAGCAAGCGCTCTACCTGCGGATGGCGAGCGACGAGCGCTTCCAGCGCCGCGGTATTGATAAACGGCTCGTGGTCCATGTGGCCGATACCGGTGATAAACGGCGGATGATGGAGAATCAACAGCGTCGGTACATGGGGGCGACGGGACAATTGCTCATCGAGCCAGAGCAACTGGCTGTCCAGCAATTGACCGCCATGGGCGCCCGGCCGGGTCGAGTCCAGGCCGATCAGGCGTACCGGGTGCTCCTCGACCACCCAATCGAGCGGCGCATTGGCGTTAGTCGGCAAATAAGTGTGATGGGTAAATCCCGCCAGTAGCTGCTCGCGATCATCGTGATTGCCGGGTACCAGATAGACAGGCATGTGCAATCGCGCCAGTTCGCGCTTGAGCACCGCGTATTCATCGGCACGGCCGAAATCCACCAGGTCGCCGCTGATGACCACGATGTCAGGGCGCGGTTGGATGGCATTCAAATGATCGACCGCGCGCCGCAACGCGCCCAGACAGTCGACCACGCCATAGGTCAGCTTTTGATTGGCTTTAAGGTGCAAATCGCTGATCTGCGCAATAAGAAACGGACTGTTCAAAATAAGTGCTCTTAAACAAAAAACATCACGAATGCAGGGTGAACAACACGTGTGGCTCGATGGCCAGGGCAATCAGCGCGCCGGTGGCATGAATGACGCCGTCAGCGCTGTCGACCAGCAATGGCTGCCCAGCCCCAACGTCCACCAACAGGCGATTTTGCGCCCCCTGGAAAAACTGCCCGACCAGACGACCGCGCACATGCCCGGCACCGTCCATCACCCGCAAATGCTCAGGACGGCAGTACACCGTCGTCGGCACAGAGATGCCCTTCCAGGGCAACTCGCCGCCGCTGACCTTCAAGCCATGGGCGGTCGGCTCGATCACCGGGAACGCATTGAGGTTGCCGACGAAACTGGCGACAAACGCGTTGGCGGGTTGCTGATAGATGTCTCGCGGCGTGGCCAGTTGTGCGATGCGTCCGCGCTCCATGACCAGGATCCGGTCCCCCAGCGCCATGGCCTCGCCCTGGTCGTGCGTCACAAACACCGAGGTAATGCGCAAGCTGCGCAGCAGTTGATCCAGCTCGCTGCGCAGCCGTTCGCGCAACTGCGCATCCAGCGCTGCCAACGGCTCATCAAGCAGCAACACCCGAGGCCGGGGGGCCAACGCACGGGCGAGTGCCACCCGCTGACGCTGGCCGCCGGACAACTCGTGAATGCGGCGTTTGCCGTGATCCTGCAGGCCGACCAGTTCCAGTAACTCGGCGCAACGCTTGTTGCGTTTGGCGGGCGACAGGCCTCTTATCTTCAGGCCGTAAACAATATTGCCGGCCACGTCCAGGTTCGGAAACAACGCGTAATTCTGAAACACCATGCCCACGTCGCGGCGCTCGATGGGCAGGCGTGTGACGTCACTGTCGGCAAAGAAAATCTGCCCGACATCCGGGCGCTCAAGGCCGGCGATCATGCGCAACGTGGTGGTTTTACCGCAACCGGACGGGCCAAGGATCGCCAAGGTTTCCCCGGCCTCGATAGTCAGGTTCAAATCGTCTACAGCAACGGTTCCGTCAGAGAACGCCTTGCGGCAACCCTGCAGGCGAATAGTGGTTCCAGTCATCGACGCTCTCCACGAGAAAGACGGGCGCTGATGGCCTGCAACGCAATCAGCAGCGGCACGATCATCAACAGAAATATGAGGGTGTAGGCGCTGGCCACTTCCAGCCGCGCCGAGGCATAGCTGTCAGCCAGGCCCACTGGCAAGGTCTTGGTCATCGGTGTGTGGAGCATCCAGGTCAGGTTGAACTCACCCAGCGACAGGGTGACGACCATCAGCACTCCGGCCAGTATCCCGGCCCGACAATTGGGCACCACCACACTGAAGAAACGCTTGATCGGCCCGGCACCGAGGCTCGCCGCCGCCTCTTCGAGGGTCGGCAAGTGCTGGCGCTGCATCACCGCCATCACTGGGCGCACCAGAAATGGCAAGGTAAACAGCACATGACCCACCAGGATAAACAGCCAACTGCTGCGAAATTCGCCGAACTGCCCGTAGGTCAGCAGCAACGCCAAAGCAGTAGCCAAGCCTGGCATGGCCACGGGCAATACCATCAGCTCTTCGAATGCGCGGCTGAAGCGGTTGTTCATCCGCACCAGGGCATAAGCCGCCGGCACGCCGATCACGCAAACACACACGGCACAGGCAACCGCCAATTGCAGCGATAACCAGACCGTCGGCGAGTAGCTTTGCCAGACCTGAATCAACCAGTCGAACGTCAGGCCACCGGACACCCCGACGAAGTAATTGCGCGTCAGCCCCGCCAGCAACGACATCAGCACGGGCACCAACATGAAGGCACAGACCAGCAGGGTAAAAACCAGCTGTGCGATAAACAGCGTTGTACGTTTCACAAAACCGTCCCCGACTGTTTGGCCACGCGCCGTGCCAGTAACAGCACCGCCCAGGTGACCGCTCCGAGGATGACCGACAGCGCAGCGGCCACGGTGAAATTGGCGTAGTTGGTGAACACGTTATAGATGGCCACGGGGGTCACGTTCAGCCGCGTGCCCAAGGTGAACGCAGTGCCGAAAGCGCCCATCGACGTCGCGAAACAAATGGCGCCGCAGGACACCAGCGCGGGAGCCAACCCCGGCACGATCACGTCGCACACCACCCGCCAATGCCCGGCGCCGAGTGAGTGCGCGGCTTCTTCCAGGCTGCGATCCAGGCTTTCACACGCGGCCATCACCGTGAGAATCACCCGCGGAATCGAGAAGTACAGATAACCGATGAACAGCCCCGTCAGCGAGTAAGCGAAAATCCAGCGCTCACCCGCCAGCTCCAGACCGAGCGAGGCAAAAAGGCCTTGTCGACCGGCCAGCAGAATCACCAGAAAGCCGACCACCACCCCGGGAAACGCCAGCGGAAACGTCAGCAGCGCAACCAACGCCGAGCGCCCGAAGAACTGCTGGCGAGCGAGAAACACCCCGCTGATGCCACCGACCAACAACGCCGCCAGTGTCACCAACGCCGCCAGGAGGCAGGTCTGCACCAAGCTGCCAAGGTATTGCGCACTACTGAGCACTTGCCAATAGCCACTGTCGCTGCCGTCGCGCCGTTGCCCACCCAGCAGAATCAAATGCGCCAGCGGCAACAGCCAGAACGCGAGCAGAACCGCTGCCGCCGGGGCCAGCGCCCAGGCGGCCGTTGGTCGCAAGCGCTGTAAAACATCGTGGCGGGACGAGACGTCCTGCACGTTGAGCGGCACAGTCGTCACTTACTTGACCTCACTCAGATAGCGCGCAGCAAAGGCTTCCTGCACCGCCGCCATTTTTTCGTAATCGACCACGCCGGCGCGGGCATAGTCACTGTCTGGAAGGAACTGCGCGGCGACGTCGGCCGGCATCTTCATCTCACGAACCGGACGCAGATATGCCTTGGCCCATAATGCCTGCCCCTGGTCGGACAGCACAAAATCCAGGACCCTTTCGGCGTTGGCGCGATGCGGCGCGTTGTCGACCACGCTCATCACGTAAGGCACGCTGATGCTGCCTTCCCTGGGGATCACGAAAGCGACGTTGGCCTTGTCTTTGTAGCGCGCGCGGTAAGCGTTGAAATCGTAGTCGACCAGAATCGGCAGCTCACCGGAAAGCACCCGCGCATACGCGGTTTGTTTCGGCACGATGGGCGCGTTTTTCGCCAGTTTCTGGAAGTAATCAATGGCGGGCGCGAAGTTATCCAGGGTCCCGCCCATGGCCTGATTAATGGCGACCGCCGACACGTAACCGACGAATGCACTGGATGGGTCGAGGTAGCCGACCATGCCTTTGTACTCAGGCTTGAGCAGATCAGCCCAGCTCTGCGGAACCGGCAAGCCACCCAGCGCATCGACGTTGACCATGATTCCCAACGTGCCGGAATGAATTGCAAACCAGTGCCCCTGCGGGTCTTTCAACCCCGTCGGAATCTGCTCCCAGCCTTTGGGTTTATAAGTCCCGACCACTCCGGCTTTTTGTGCCTGTAAACCGAACGTCACGCCGTAATACACCACGTCCGCCACCGGCGCGGCGTGCTCGGCAACCAACTGCGCCAGGGCCTGGCCAGAGTTTTTGTTGTCCAGCGGTACCTGCACGCCTGTGGTGTTGGCAATGGCCTTGAGTTGAGTGCCCCAATCCGCCCATTCCGGCGGACAGTTGTAGCAAATCGCCGTTTCAGAGGCCTGGGCCAGGCTGGCCACACCGCACAGCCATAACGCCGCCAGGGTTTTAGTGAAGCGGATCATCGAGTTTCTCCTCGTAGGGTTGAGTACTTTCGCCTGGCCGGACATGGCAAGGCAGGCAATGGGAAACCGGGGCGGCGCCAGCAATTTGTGCCAGCAACTGGTCAATGACCGTGCTGGCCAGCGTTGCAATTGGCTGCACCACGCTGCACAGCGTGGGATGCATTTGCGTGCCCAGGGCGATACCGTCGAAACCGATCACTGACAGTTGCCGAGGCACATTCCAGCCGTGTCGGCGCAGTTCGGCGATCAGGCTGATCGCCAGCAAATCGTTGGAACAGACCAACGCGCTGGGCGCCTGTGGTCCGGACAAAAAAGGTTCAAGGGCGGCGAAATCGGCTTGGGTATGGGCGGGCATTTCGATCACCGGCAAGCTGTCGAGGCCGTGCTCACGCATCGCGTCGCCATAACCGGCGTAACGCAGACGGGCACGGTCAGACTGCAATGCCGGGCCGGCGACCATGCCAATGCGCCGATGCCCCGCGTCCAACAAGTAACGCGTGGCCAGTGCCATCCCGGCGCGGTTGTCGACCGACACCGCGCTGTAATCGGGATTGCCCGGTTGGTGATAAGCCAGCACAAACGGCGTGTCCTCGCTGGCGAGGCTTTGCAGCACGCGGTTGCTTTCGGCATCGGTGACGGTCAGCACCAGCCCGTCAACCCGCTGGCGCAACAACTCCTCGACCACCGCGCTTTCACGCTCGCTGTTGTAATCGGTGGTCGCCAGCAACAAATTGTAGCCACGCAAACGCGCGGCCCGCTCCATTGCCTGGAACTGCTCGGCGAACACCGGATTGAGGAGATTGGGGACCACCACCCCGATCAGGTTGGTGGTTTGCAAACGCAGTTGGCGGCCGAGGCGATTGGGCCGAAAACCCAGTTCGCGGGCAGCGGCGAACACTTGCTCGCGGGTCGCCGGACGCACCACTTCGGGGGAGGCAAAGGTCCGCGCGGCAGTCGCCCGCGATACACCTGCCAGTCGTGCAACTTCTTTCAAATCAGTCATTGTCGCTCGCTTGAGATCGATCTCATTGGCGAGAACATTACTCAGCGAACATGGCGTTCATGCGATTAAAAGATGACATTTTGATGTCAATCGCGGCATCCGATTATGCCCCTCCCGCTCAACGGTTTTGAGCACAGGCGCGCCTATCAGGCCTTCAGCGATCCGGCAGAAATAGACTTGGTTGTGTGTCCTCCCCGCGTCCAGAGTCCGTAATGTCTTGCTCTGGGCTGCGAGCGAAAAAAACTCGTAGGCGCCGGGAGCATCTTGGGCATTAATCGGTTGTCCACGGCGCTGGCGTTGACCTTTTCTAACAACCTCGTGTCAGTGGGCAAAACCGGGGAAACCCTGAGCAGCCTCACCGCACACAACCGTGGGCTGTATCGTCTGCTTGATGGGCAGAGAGGCGTAAATCGAAGGCATGATCAGCACCGTGCAACGCGGAGCCGACGGGGCCGTGAACGCCATGGGCAAGAGCCTGGCACTGGCCACTCAAACCCAGGATCTGGCGCAGGACGCCGGTTCGGCGTTGCAGAAGATTACGGTCGGCGTCTCGATCATCAACGAACGCAATCTGGTGATTGCCTCCGCCTCCGAAGAGCAGGCCCAGGTCGCACGGGAAGTGGACCGTAACCTGACGAACATCCAAGACCTGTCGACCCAGAGCGCCGCGGGGGCCAATCAGACGGCGGCCGCTAGCCAGGAGCTGTCGCGCCTGGCCGGTTCGTTCAGCATCTCGGTCGCCCAGTTCAAACTCTGAGCGCCGCCGCCCCACTCCCACAAGGATCTCGCTGAACCTGTGGGAGCGGGCTTTCCCGCGATTGTGAGCGACGCGGTATCTGGAAGAAAACGCGGGTCTAGAAATCCCGCTTATAGAAGATGTCCAGCGAACTGGCCACGCCGCTGGCGGCTTCGAGGTAGACCTTTTTGCTCAGCTTGTAGCGCAAGGCGATGGTGTTGGCTGGTTCGAACACCCCAACCCCATAACGCAAGCTGAGTTTTTCCGAAATATTGCCGCTGGCCACCACCGCGGTGTTAGTACCGCTGCCCTGAGTATCGAGCTGGAAGTCCTGAATGCCCAGATCCTTGGCCAAGCCGCTGGTCACGCCGGAGCTGCCCATCAAGCCCAACCCGAGGGCGGCCTGGGCGAGCATGTTGTTGTCTTCACCCGTGGTGCTCAGCGGACGCCCCAGCACCAGATAGGACAACGCCTGCTCCTGACTCATCGCCGGTTCGGAAAAGATCTGCGTGGTCGGCTGCTCGGCACTGCCACTCAGGCGAATGCCGGCGATCACGTCGTCGGTCTGGCGAATCGCTTCGATATCGAGGTACGGCTGATCGATGGGGCCGGCAAACAACAGACGCGCCCGGCGCACCGTCAGCCGCTGACCGTAGGCGCGATAACGCCCGTCGTTGAGCCACAGCTCGCCTCGGGTGTCCATGTTGTCGCCGATGTGCACATGGCCTTGCAGATTGGCGGTCAGGCCGAACCCGGCAAAGCTGAGTTTGTCTTCCCCGACCACCACATCGACGTCCATCGCCATGGCCATCGGCGGCTTGCCCTCTTCGGTCTGCTGACCGACGATCACCGTGTCATCGGAGACCTTGACCGTCGACGGCGGCAACTCGCGCACGGTAATTTCGCCCTTGGGCACCAGCACCTTGCCGACGACCGCCAGTTTGTCGTCCTTCATGGAGATTTTCAGGTCCGGTGCCATTTCCAGCTTGGCATAAGGCTCGACCGTGACCGGCAACTGCGAACCTTTGAGCGCCAGATCCACGATCAATGCCTGCCCCCAGGCGATGTTGCCGTTCAGGCTGCCATGCCCGGTCTTGCCGCTCTTCCAGCCGCCGTTCAACTGAACGGTTTCGCCGACAATCACGGCTTGAAGTTGCAAGGCCTCCAAATCCATCGGTAATTCAGAGCCGGAGATTTCGCCGTCACTGAGCAACAAGTTGCCGTTGACCAGCGGCGCCAGCAACCCGCCGGACAGCGTGCCACTGCCGTTCAAATGCCCGGTGAGTTTCTCGACCATCGGCACAAACGGCCGCGCCACCGACAAATCCAGACCACTGAGGCGGAACGAGCCGGTCAGCGGTTTGTTCTTCGGCAACGGGTTGATCTGCGCCTGAAGCATCAGCTCACCGAGCTTGCCGCCGACGAAGTTGAGGTCGGTGTCGATGCGTTTGGGCGTGAGCCTGCTGGTGAGTTTCAGGGTCTGGTACGGGAAGTCCAGCCATTGCTCCTTTTCCTTCATGCGCAATGTGCCGCCGCTGGCATCGACGCTGATCTGGCCATTCGGGCCACTGGCCGGCACGTCCAGTTGCAGGTCGGCGTTGAGCTTGCCCTGCCAGGCGAAATCCTTCGGCAACCATTGCGCCAGGCTGTCGATGGGGAATTGCTTGAGGTGGTAACGCAGCTTCGGCTCAGGCATCAAGCGCTGATCTTCGCCGCACAGGCTGGCCGGGCCGGACATCCAGCAATGGGCGCCGAAATTGATTTTGCCGTCCGCCAGCCGCTCAAGTTTCGCCGGACTTTGCAGCTTCCAGTCCTGACCGCCGGCCTGGATATCGCCGCTGGCCAGACGCCCGCGCCAGTTGCCCTTATCCAGCGTGCCGTCAAGACCAAGGGCCAGTTTCAGCTTCGGCCCTTGCAGGTCGAGCATCAGTTTCTGGTTTTTGATGTCGCCCTGGCCGCTGGCGGTCAACGTGCCCAGTGATGTATCGCCGGTCTGAATGCCGCTGCCCTTGAGGTCGACCTTCGCTCGCTGGGCGCTGTCGAGGGTGGCGTCCAGATTGAGGCTTTGCAGGCGGTTGTCTTCGAAAACCAGTTGCGTGCCTTGCAGGGCGAGCTTGCCTTGCGGTGCCTTGAGCGTGCCAGCGACATCGACCCGACCATTGAGCTGGCCGCGCAGTTGCGGCCAGAGCTGGGCCAGTCGCGGCAGCTTGATGTCGATCTGGCCGGCGAGTTTCTGTTGCAGGCTGCCCTTGCCATTGATGCTGTTGTCACCGAGGCGAATCTGCAACGCGCTGAGGTTCCATTGCTCGCCGCCGCCATCGGCCTTGGCTTGCAACACCGCCGGTTGCCCGCGCAGTTTGCCTTTCAGGTCCAGGTCGGCGGTCAGGCTGAGCGTTTCATTCTTCATTTCGCCTTTGCTGCGCAACGGACCAGCCAACGTACCCGGCAACTCCGCGAGCCAGTACGCCGGGTTGATCGCCGAGAGGTCCAGCGCCGTATCCCAGGCGATACCATCGGCAAATTGCAGGTTCAGGTGCCCTTCGGCCTTGCCCTGCCCGGCTTCGAGCTTGAACTGCGGCAGATGGATTTGGCTCAGGTCGCCGCTGAACGGGCTGTTCAGGCTGAACGCCCCGGCCGGGCCATCCAGTGCGGCCTTGAAGTTACCGATGTAGTTGCCGTCGGTGTAGGAGACTTCACCGTTGAAGCTGCGCAGTGCCACTTGCGGCTCGTCGATCAGCGGATAGAGGCGATGCCACGGGAAATCCAGCCAGTCGATTTTTGCATCAGCGCTCAGGCCTTTGCTCCAGTCCACAAGCCCTGTGAGTTTGAGGCTTTGTTTGTCGTTGGCTGTCAGGTCAAGGGCGGCGATCTGCGCGCCCTTGGCGTCGACCTTGCCTTGCAGCAACAGCGCGACCGGGCCAAGCTCGGCGGGCAACGTGGCTTTGCCGAACAACTGGTAGCCGTTTTTCAGGTCGCCGTCGCCGGTGAGCTCCAGTTGATTGAGTTGCAGGGTGTCCGGCAGATCGGCGCTGGCCTTGAAGCCGTCAGCGGTGATGCGCAATTTGGCCGGCAGGTTTTCCACCAGCGGTTGCAGTTCACCGGTGAGCTGCCCATTCAGGTAACCACTGCTGTCGGCTTTCAGCTTCAGGATTTTCAGCAGGTCGCCGTCAACCTTCAAGGCCAGAGCCCAAGGCTCGGGAGCCGACAGGGTCAGTTTGCCTTCGGCTGTGAGCGGCCAGTTGCCGCTCGGTTGCAACAGGCCGGACAGGTTCAGGCTCAGTTCATCACGCTGCAGGTTTACCGAGTCGATCTGCAAACCTTTGGCGGTCCAGTGCGCCGCCAGTTGCAGGCCTTTGAGTTCTTCGCTGCCGTTGAACAGCAGACGACCGACCTTGACGTCGCCCAATTCGATGGCCAGCGGCAACTTCAAGTCAGGGAGACTGATCGGCCCGCTGTTTTGCTCTTGCGCGCCGGGCGGGAATTGCAGGCTGACCTGCTCGGCCTGCAATTGCTCGATGCACAGCGTCATGCGCGTCAGGCACAGCGGCGACCAGGCGAAAATCGCTTGGTTCAGCTCAACCCGGCTGTTGTCCTGCTGCCACAGCAGATGGTCGGCGCTCCACTGCCCCCCCAAGCGTCCCTGGAAATTCTCAACGGTCAAACCCGGCACAAACCCGAGCGCCCAGCGGCTGCCCGTCGCCGTGCCCAGCACGGTGATCAAGGCCAGCACGACCAGTATCAGCAGCGCCGGGATCGCCAGCAGCGCTATTTTCAAACCACGCTTCACAGCTCAGGCCCCATGGAAAAGTGCAGTCGAATGCCGCCGTCGTCGTCCATCGCATGGGCCAGGTCGAGGCGAATCGGCCCCACCGGCGAGACCCAGCGTATGCCGACACCGACGCCGGTCTTGAGGTTCGGCAGTTCAAGGGTGTTGAAGGAGTTGCCCTGGTCGATAAAGGTTGCGACCCGCCATTTTTCGGCGATGGAATATTGATACTCGACGCTGCCGGCCACCATGTAACGGCCACCGATACGGTCGCCCTCAGAGTTCTCCGGGGACAGGCTCTGGTAGTCGTAACCGCGCACGCTCTGATCGCCACCGGCGAAGAAGCGTAGAGACGGCGGCACCGATTTGTAGCCATTGGTGGCGCTGCCGCCGACCTGCACCCGACCAAGGAAGCGGTGTTTGTCGAAGACCGTGGTCAGGCCTTTGACCAACGCCGTGCCGTAGATCAGGTTGGTGTCTGACCCTAACCCTTCCTTGGCGACTTTGGTTTCGAATTGCAGGCGATAGCCGTTATGCGGATCGATGCGGTTGTCGCTTTTGAGGTACGAATAACTCACGCCGGGCATCAGCAAGTTACTGAGCCCCGAGTCGTCGCCGAGTTGGTATTCCTCGCGCTGCCACTTGAGCGACACCACCTGCTGCCAGCCGCTGGGCAACTTGCTGTGCCATTCGGGGCCGAGGGTCAGCAGTTTGCTCAGGGAATCGGTGCCAGCGATTTCTTCATATTGATAGCCAGCGGCCCAGCGCAGTTTGTCGGTCAGCGGTGGGTCCAGGGGAATGTCGTAAAACACCCCGACGTTCTGCCGCGGTGCCGACAGTTCGGCTTCCCAGCCATAGCTGTCGCCTTGCGGGTTGACCCAGTGCCGGGTCCAGTTGGCCTTGATTCGCGGGCCGACGTCGGTGGAAAACCCCAGACCCAAGCCCATGGTCCGAGGCTTGCGGGTGTCGAGTTTGACCGCCACCGGGATCACCTCGTCCCTGGACGCGGTCGGCGCCGCGTCGACGCGCACGCCTTCGAAATAACCGCTCGATTGCAGCGCCTGATTGAGTTCGGCGATCAGTTCGGAGTCATAGGGCGTACCGGCCTTGAACGGCACCATGCGTTGCAGCAGGTCTTCGTCGAACGGCGTGTCGCCTTCAAAACTGACCTTGCCCAGCGCATAACGCGGGCCGCTGTCGTAGATCAATTCGATGTCGGCGACGCCCGCACGCGGGTCCACCAACAGCTTCTGACGAGTGAAACGCCCACTGAAAAAACCGAAGCGCGAGGCCTGGTTCTGGATCAGCCGCTTGGCGTCTTCGTAATGGCCATGGTTAAGCACCGCGCCAGGCTTCAGCAGGTCGCCTTTCGGCACACGAAAGGATTTGAGGTCGGCCGCAGGCCCCTCGACACGCACCGTGACGTTGCGCAAATGGATCGGCTCGCCGGGATCGATGTTCAGCACCAGGCGCGGCGTCTTGCCGCCCTTTACGTCGCTGTCGATTTGCGGCTGGTAGTACCCCAAGGCCTGGGCGGCCTTGCGCGCCTGTTCTTCGGCGCCGCGACTGAAGCGCAGCAAGGCTTCTTCATCGCGATCGCCGAGGCTACCGATATAGCCCTCTATATTGGCCTTCAGTTCATCGTTGGACGGTTTGATCCGCACATCCAATTCACTTTGTGCCAGCGCCGCGCAGCTGGATAACAGCATCAGCAGGCCGCTGGTCATTCTTCCTGGAAACTTCATGGCGCGGATGCTATCACGAGGCTGGGAGCGTGATAGAGCCTGACCTGCCGCGAAAGTTCTACCTTTACGCCGTTGCTGTTTGTAACACCTGCGGGTTGGCGTGGAAAAACACGTGCTCACGAATCGGTCCTACGGCCACTTCGCCGATTTCCTCATAGCCCTGACGTTTATAGAACTCCAGATAACGAGGATTCCCGGTGTCGAGGATCACGCCCTGGGAGTGCTCATCGACCGCGCACCAGTTGTGCACCGCTTGCAGCAATTGTTCGCCAAAGTGCTTGCCCTGAAATTGCGGGTGAACCCCCAGCAATGGCAGGACGTGCACCGAGTCGGACGGCACGCACGCCATCACGGCCGCGTGGTAATCGAGGTAACGTCGGGTGCAGCGAAACCCGGTGCTGAGCACCATCCGCAGGCGCCAGGCCCAGCTTTCGGTGATGCCCAGGCGGCGTTGCGGCGGCGCGATCAGGGCGATGCCGATCAAGCGGTCATTCACCAGCAGGCCGATGGCCGGCAACTCCTGAAAAAAATGTTGTTTGACCAGTTCACGCACCGTCGCCCGTACCCGCTGTTCATAACCGGGGCGTTCGGCGTCGAACAGGTAGCCGAACGTCGGCTCGTGCCGGTACGCCTGGTACAACAGGGAACGTGCTTCGCGGGAATAGCCGCTGTCGAGCATGTGAATATCGGCGGTGGCGGTCGAGGTTTCGGGCATAACGGCGGATCTCCCTGGGGCACAGCTCAGATGGCTGCGCTCTTCTTGGTACGAACCTTGGGGTGGCTTCACAGTTCCCCAGACAGGTATAGACCAAGCCAGGATCTTCATCGACTGGGCTGACGCCTTCGCGGGCAAGCCTCGCTCCCACAGTGTCCGTGTCGTACACAAAATCTGTGAACACCACCGAAACTGTGGGAGCGGGCTTGCCCGCGAAGAGGCCCTATATGCCAACACAAAGCTGACGGGGGAAAGCGAATCGCCTCACCCCAAGGCTGGCCCCATTCCTACATGTCAGCTAGCATCGCACTTTTGCCAGGACTGCCGACCATGAAGATCGTCTCCTTCAACATCAACGGGCTGCGCGCTCGCCCGCATCAGCTGGCGGCGCTGATTGAAAAGCATCAACCGGACGTGATCGGGTTGCAGGAAACCAAGGTCCACGACGACCAATTCCCCCTGGACGAGGTTCAGGCGCTGGGTTATCACGTGTATTTCCACGGGCAAAAGGGTCATTACGGCGTGGCCCTGCTCTCGCGCCGGGAGCCGATTGCGCTGCACAAAGGTTTCGCCACTGACGAAGAAGACGCTCAGCGGCGCTTCATCTGGGGCACGTTCGCCGACGCCAATGGCCTGCCGGTGACCATCATGAACGGCTATTTCCCACAGGGCGAAAGCCGCGATCACCCTACCAAGTTCCCGGCCAAGGAACGTTTCTACGGCGATTTGCAGCAGTTGCTGGAAAGCCAGTTCAGCAACGACCAGCCCATTGTGGTGATGGGCGATGTGAACATTTCCCCGGAAGACTGCGACATCGGCATCGGCCCGGACAATATGAAACGCTGGCTGAAAACCGGCAAATGCAGCTTCCTGCCCGAAGAGCGCGAATGGATGGCCCGCCTGAAGAACTGGGGGCTGGTGGACAGTTTCCGTCACCTGAACCCGGACGTTGCCGACCGTTTCAGCTGGTTCGACTACCGCAGCCGCGGTTTCGAGGATGAGCCCAAGCGCGGGCTGCGGATTGACCTGATCATGGCGTCCCATGGATTGTTGCCACGGGTTAAAGACGCGGGCGTGGATTATGAACTGCGCGGGATGGAAAAACCTTCTGATCATGCGCCGATCTGGCTTGAGTTGAGCTAAGAGCAAAAGATCGCAGCCTTCGGCAGCTCCTACATGGGTTCGGCGTACATCCGGTAGGAGCTGCCGAAGGCTGCGATCTTTTGATCTGTCATCGTTCAGAAACCTTACTGACTTATTCTCCCGGCACTTTCTTTGGCTTATAAGGTGCCGGCATGACCCTGCGCGTGTTGTTCCTGTTACTGCTCGGCGCCGTGCTGCCGCTGACGGTGTCGGCTGGCGATTTGCCGACGCCCGAACGTGGCCCGGTGCTGCGCATCCAGGGTTCCAACACCATCGGCGCGGCATTGGGCCCGGCGCTGGTCGAGGGGGTGATGCGTGAACAGGGCTTGCTGAAGGTTCACCGCGAAGCCCCGGACAAGGCCAACGAACAACGCATCGTCGGCGAAACCGCTCAGGGCCGCCGAGTCGAGGTGGAGGTCGCGGCCCACGGCTCCAGCACCGGGTTCAAAGCCCTGAAAAACGCCTCTGCCGATCTCGCGGCCTCATCGCGCCCGATCAAGGACAGCGAACGGGTGGATCTCGAACCATTGGGCGACCTGAAAAGCCCGGCTGCCGAGCAAGTCATCGCCATCGATGGGCTGGCCATCATCCTTCATCCGCACAATCCGCTGAAGCAACTCGACACCGAGCAACTGGCGCGAATCTTCAGCGGCGAAGCGAAAACCTGGGAAGAACTCGGCGGCACCGGTGGGACGATTCATCTCTATGCGCGGGATGACCAATCAGGCACCTACGACACGTTCAAGGAGCTGGTCCTCAGTCCACATGGGAAAATGCTGAGCGGTAACGCGAAACGCTTCGAATCCAGCGAGCAATTGTCCGACGCGGTCAGTCTGGACCCGCAAGCCATCGGCTTCATCGGTTTGCCTTATGTGCGCCAGGCCAAGGCCGTGGCCATTGTCGATGGCGACTCCCAGGCCATGTTGCCGCTCAATAGCCTGATCGCGACGGAAGATTACCCGCTGTCCCGTCGACTGTTCTTTTACCTGCCGCCGAACGGGAAAAATCCCTGGGCCAAGGCCCTGGTCAAGTTCGCCCAAAGCAGCAATGGCCAGGCGATCGTCGCGGCCAATGGTTTTATCGCACAGACCGTTCAGGCCATGGCCGTTACGCCGAATGCGCTGATGCCCGAGGGTTATCAGGCACTCAGTCGCCATGCCCAGCGGCTGACGGTGAATTTCCGTTTCGAAGAAGGCAGCGCGATGCTGGACAACAAGGCCCGACAGGACCTGTCGCGGGTGCTCGACTATATAAAGCAGCACGACAAAACCAATCGGCAGGTGACGCTGGCAGGGTTTGGCGACGCCAAGAGCGACCCGGCGCGGGCCGATCTGCTGTCGAAACTGCGGGCCATGGCGGTGCGACGAGAACTGGTGAAAAACGGCGTGGTGTTTCGCGAGATTCGCGGTTTCGGCGCCGAGATGCCGGTGGCGGCCAACAGCGGGGATGAGGGGCGAATCAAGAATCGGCGGGTTGAGGTTTGGGTGTATTGAGTCTGATGCTGATGGGTTGAATGGGCCGACGCCATCGCGGGCAAGCCTCGCTCCTACAGGTAACCACCAATCCTGTGGGAGCGGGCTTGCCCGCGAAGAACGATGACACGGTGTTACTGCCCGCTGCGCATCATCTCTTTCGGCACATACTTGCCGATCTCGAACTTGCCGATCGCCGCACGGTGCACTTCGTCCGGGCCGTCGGCCAGGCGCAGGGTGCGTTGCATGGCATACATGTAGGCCAGCGGGAAATCGTTGGAAACCCCTGCCCCGCCATGGATCTGGATCGCCCGGTCGATCACCCGCAATGCCACGTTCGGCGCGACGACTTTGATCTGTGCGATTTCGCTTTTCGCCACCTTGTTACCGACGGTGTCCATCATGTACGCCGCTTTCAATGTCAGTAGTCGTGCCATGTCGATCTCCATCCGCGAGTCGGCGATTTTGTCGATGTTACCGCCCAGCCGCGCCAGGGGTTTGCCGAATGCGGTGCGGTTGACCGCACGTTTGCACATCAACTCCAGCGCACGCTCGGCCATGCCGATCGAACGCATGCAGTGGTGAATCCGGCCCGGGCCAAGGCGACCCTGAGCGATTTCGAAGCCGCGTCCTTCACCCAACAGGACGTTTTCGTACGGCACCCGGACGTTTTCGAACAGCACTTCGGCGTGGCCGTGAGGCGCGTCGTCGTAACCGAACACTGGCAGCGGGCGCACAATTTTCACACCTGGGGTGTCCACCGGCACCAGAATCATCGAGTGCTGCGCATGGCGCGGTGCATCCGGATTGCTCAGGCCCATGAAGATCAGGATCTTGCAGCGCGGATCGCAGGCACCTGAGGTCCACCATTTTTTGCCGTTGATCACCCATTCGTCACCATCACGCACGGCGCGGGCGGCCATGTTGGTGGCATCAGACGAGGCCACGTCCGGTTCGGTCATGGCGAACGCCGAGCGGATCTCGCCGCGCAACAGTGGTTCGAGCCAGCGTTGCTTCTGTTCTTCGCTGGCGTAACGCACCAGCACTTCCATGTTGCCGGTGTCTGGCGCCGAGCAGTTGAACGGCTCAGGACCCAGCAATGAGCGGCCCATGATTTCCGCCAATGGCGCGTATTCGAGGTTGGTCAGGCCGGCACCGCGTTCGGACTCAGGCAGAAACAGATTCCACAGGCCTTCGGCCCTGGCCTTGAGTTTGAGTTCTTCCATGATTGCCGTTGGCTGCCAGCGATCGCCCTCGGCGACCTGGCGTTCGAACACCGCTTCGGCGGGGTAAACGTAGGTGTCCATGAACGCAGTCACGCGCTCACGCAGTTCCTGGACCTTGGGCGAATAAGCGAAATCCATGGCAGCTCTACCTTTTTATCAGGGGTTCAGAGGAGTTGTTCAGGTCATGCAATCGATGCTAGAACAGCGTTGATAATTTACCTAACCTATTCTCGGCGTGTATTAACATTCATCACCGATATATGATCGACTGATTGCCAAGGCCCTCGGGTCCGATCAAAACGCCGCTAAAAACAGATGCCCATATAAAAAAAGAGTGCAGCGCATGAATCTGAGCAAGGTCGACCTCAACCTTTTCATCGTCTTCGACGCGATCTACACCGAAGCCAACCTGACCCGCGCCGGGCAGATTGTCGGCATTACTCAACCGGCGGTGTCGAACGCTCTGGCCCGCCTGCGCGAGACCTTCAACGATCCGCTTTTCGTGCGCACCGCCCAGGGCATGGTGCCCACGCCGATGGCGCAGAACATTATCGGCCCGGTGCGTAACGCCCTCTCCCTGCTGCGGGTGTCGGTGCAGGAAAGCCGCATATTCAACCCGTTGCAGGCGGTCAAGACCTACCGCATCAGCATGACCGACCTCACCGAGGCGGTGATCCTGCCGCCGCTGTTCCAGCGCCTGCGGCGCCTGGCGCCGACGGTGATCATCGAAAGCTTCCTGTCCAAACGTCGCGAAACCACCAAGGAACTGGCGGCCGGGCGTCTCGATTTCGCGGTGGATGCGCCGCTCAACACCGACCCGCAGGTGCGTCACGTCAAGTTGATGGAGGACCGTTATGTGTGCGCCATGCGCAAGGGCCATCCGCTGGCGGGCAAAGAAAAATTCACTCTCGACGATTACCTGTCCCTGACCCACATCCATATTTCCAGCCGCCGCAGTGGCCTGGGTTATGTCGACCTGGCCCTGGGCAAAATGGGCATCCAGCGCAAGATCGCCCTGCGCTCCCAGCATTACCTGATGGCGTCCCAGGTGTTGCAACAGACCGACATGGTCATGACCGTGCCGGAACGCTTCGCCCGTCGCCATGACTTGTACTCGGTGAACCTGCCGGTCAACGATGTGCCGCCGGTGGAAACCCACCTCTACTGGCACGAAAGCACTGACCAGGACCCGGCCAACCGCTGGATGCGCGAACAGATGATCGAGTTGTGCCAGCAGGTCACGGCCCATGAGAAGACGCTGGATAAGGTGTAGGACATTAATCCGCGTCATCGTTCTTCGCGAGCAAGCCTGCTCCCACAGGTACAGCGTGATCCCTGTGGGAGCGGGCTTGCTCGCGAAGAGGCTGGTGATGCCAACGAAGATCCACACTACTTGACGTAAACGTAAACCTACCATTAGCTTAGCGCCATGACCTTTTTCGAGCGCTTCCATGAGCAGCCAGACCTATAGCATTTCCGACCTCGCCCGCGAGCTCGACATCACCACCCGGGCCATTCGCTTCTATGAAGAGCAGGGCCTGCTCAGCCCCGAGCGTCGCGGCCAGGAACGCATTTATTCGCCCCGTGACAAGGTCAGCCTGAAGCTGATCCTGCGGGGCAAGCGCATTGGTTTTTCCTTGGCCGAATGCCGCGAGCTGATCGAACTTTATGACCCCTCCAGCGGTAACACCAAGCAACTGCACAGTATGCTGGCGAAAATTGCCGAGCGTCGGGACCAACTCGAACAGCAACTGCTGGACATCGAACAGATGAAACTGGAACTCGACACGGCCGAAGAGCGCTGTACCCAGGCGCTGGAGCAAACGATCAAGAGCCAGGAATCGGTCCAGTAGATCTATACAATTCCCTGTGGGAGCGGGCTTGCCCGCGATGAGGGCATGACATTCAACATTGATGCTGACTGACCCACTGCCATCGCGGGCAAGCCCGCTCCCACAGGGTTTTCTCAGCATTCAGACAATCACAACAGGTCGATTCCATGTCCCTACCCACCCACGTACGCCTGGTCGAAGTCGGCCCCCGCGACGGTCTGCAAAACGAAGCCCAGCCCATCAGCGTTGCGGACAAGGTGCAACTGGTCGACGCGCTGACCGCCGCCGGCCTCGGCTATATAGAAGTCGGCAGTTTCGTCTCGCCCAAATGGGTGCCGCAAATGGCCGGTTCCGCCGAGGTCTTCGCGCAAATCCAGCGCAAGCCGGGCGTGACCTATGGCGCCCTCGCCCCCAACCTTCGGGGCTTTGAAGACGCCGTTGCGGCCGGGGTCAAGGAAGTCGCCGTGTTCGCCGCAGCGTCCGAAGCGTTTTCCCAGCGCAACATCAACTGCTCGATCAGCGAGAGCCTGGAGCGTTTCGTGCCGATCATGGACGCCGCCAAACAACACGGCGTCAGCGTGCGCGGTTATGTGTCTTGTGTGCTGGGCTGCCCTTACGAGGGTGATGTCGCGCCTGCGCAAGTTGCCCGGGTCGCTCGCGAGCTCTATGCCATGGGTTGCTACGAAGTTTCGCTGGGAGACACCATCGGCACCGGCACTGCCGGCGCAACCCGCAAGATGTTCGAAGTGGTGTCGGCCGACGTGCCACGGGACAAACTGGCCGGGCACTTTCACGACACCTATGGCCAGGCCATGGCCAACATCTACGCCAGCCTGCTGGAAGGCATCGCGGTGTTCGACAGCTCGGTCGCCGGCCTCGGCGGCTGCCCGTATGCCAAGGGCGCCAGCGGTAACGTCGCGACCGAAGACGTGGTTTACCTGCTCAACGGCCTGGGTATCGAGACCGGCATCGATCTGGACGCCTTGATTCGGGCCGGCCAGCAGATTTGCGCGGTGCTGGGGCGCCCTACCGGTTCGCGCGTGGCCAAGGCCCGCAGCGCACAGTGACAACGTGGATGTGTCCGGGTGTTACCGCGTGTTCTGGCTCGTGGGGTGGAAACGAGTAACACGGAAACAAATTGTCAGGTTTGGCACGGATGAAAAAATCCAACAAAAATTCAAACCATTGATTTTAAAAGGATTTTTAAAGTTGGCACGGCTTCTGCTATCTCTATGGCATAACAAGAATAAAAAGCTGCAAACCAATAAAAATAAGACGTAACGACTCTGACATAACAAGAACAACACGGCAGAGACGCAGCTAACAGATTTTTTTGGAGAAGATGTGCTTTTCAGGGTGCTTTTCGGAGTAACCCGCAACCGGGCAGAGAACAATAAAACTACCGTCAGGTAGCTCCCGAACTGGTTGGATCGCTTGGCGAAAAAGTAGATCAGCGCTCAAAAAAATACGTTTGCTCTTGATCCCGGATGGGGATCGACAAAAACAGCGGTAAAGGGCCACGGTTGCCAAAAACAACAACAGACCGCCCCTCAATAATAAAAAAAGAGCACGTAACGACAAAATTAAAGGGGAGCTTCGGCTCCCCTTTGTGCTTTCTCGTGTTTGCCATTTCCACTGCGCCCCCTGTGGGAGCGAGCCTGCTCGCGATAGCGGTGGTTCAGTCGACATCTATATTGGATGCGCTGCCGTCATCGCGAGCAAGCTCGCTCCCACAAGGAGTTGTGGTCAGACGGGATGACCTCGCAGCTCCTCGATGCTGATCTCGCGCATCCGGAATTTCTGGATCTTGCCGGTCACGGTCATCGGAAATTCCTCCACGAACTTGAAGTAACGCGGCGTCTTGAAGTGCGCAATGCGCTCTTTGCACCAGGCTTGCAGTTCCTGCTCGGTAGCGCTGTGGCCGGGGTGGAATTTGATCCAGGCAACGATCTCTTCGCCGTACCGGGAACAAGGAATGCCGATCACCTGCACGTCGGCTACCGCCGGGTGGGTGAAGAAGAACTCTTCCAGCTCCCTTGGGTAAATATTCTCACCGCCGCGGATGATCATGTCCTTGTTACGTCCGGCGATGCACACATAACCTCCATCGTTCATGCTCGCCAAATCGCCGGTGTGCATCCAGCCCGCCTCATCGATAGCCTCAGCGGTGCCTTGCGGGTTATTCCAGTAGCCGAGCATCACGCTGTAGCCCCGAGTGCACAGCTCGCCGATGGTGCCTCGGGGCACCGGGTTGCCTGCCTCGTCGATGATCTTGCTTTCCAGTTGCGGCTGGGTGCGGCCGACGGTGGTGACGCGCAACTCCAGGCCGTCTGACGGACCGGTTTGCAACGACACGGGGCTGGTTTCCGTCATGCCGTAGGCAATCTGCACTTCACTCATGTGCATTTCGCTGATAACCCGGCGCATTACCTCGATCGGGCACGTTGCCCCGGCCATGATCCCGGTGCGCAGGCTCGACAAATCAAACTCGGCGCGTTTGGGCTGATCGAGCATGGCGATGAACATGGTGGGTACGCCGTAGAGTGCGGTGGCTTTTTCTTCGGCGACCGTGGCCAGGGTCAGCAGCGGATCGAAGGCATCGTTGGGGTAAATCATGGTGCTGCCGTGGGTGACGCAGCCGAGGTTGCCCATGACCATGCCGAAGCAGTGATACAGCGGCACCGGGATCACCAGCCGATCACGGGCAGTCAGCCCGAGGCTTTCGCCGACAATGTAACCGTTGTTGAGAATGTTGTAGTGACTGAGGGTCGCGCCCTTGGGGAAACCGGTGGTGCCGGAGGTGTACTGGATGTTTACCGCCTGATCGAAATGCAGGCTGCCCTGGCGTTCGCGCAATTGCTCGACCGAGACGCAGGCCGCCAGATCGGCCAACTGCGACCACGGCAGGAAACCCGATGGCGGCTGCGCATCCAGGCTGATCACCCCGCGCAGTTCCGGCAGGCGTTCGCTGTGCAACTGGCCGATGGATTGCTCCGCCAATTCCGGTATCAATCCTTGCAGCATGCCGTGATAGTCGGAGGTCTTGAAGGCCCCGGCACAGACCAGCCATTGGCAACCGGATTGCTTCAACACGTATTCGAGTTCGGAACTGCGGTAAGCCGGGTTGATGTTGACCAGGATCACGCCGATTTTCGCGCTGGCAAACTGGCTGATGCACCACTGGGCACAGTTCGGTGCCCAGATGCCGAGCCGGTCACCGGTCTGCAAGCCCAACGCCAAAAATGCTCTGGCATGCAAGTCGACGGCCTCTGACAGCTGCTGCCAAGTGTAGCGCAGCTGTTGATGGCGCACGACCAGCGCCTCCCCGGTCGGATATTGCGCGACCGTGTTATCGAACGCCTGACCGATGGTCATCGCCAGCAAGGCTTTGTCCTGGGAACCACGGGTATAGCTGCGCTGCGGGCTTGCACTGGGTTGATCCATGACGACCCCTATTGTCTTTATTGTAGGAGCGTGGCTTGTGTGGCGAGGGAGCTTGCTCCCGCTCGGCTGCGCAACAGTCGTTATCAGCCAATCAGGTGCTGTCTGATGCACCTCATTTACCGATTTGCGACCGCTTCGCGCTCGAACGGGAGCAAGCTCCCTCGCCACAGAGTGCGACGCTGGTCTTTCAGAACTGGCTCTACTCTCGCTCAAGTTGACGTTAACGTAAAGGGTGATTGACAGCCATTCGTCACAGGCTTACGTTAACGTAAAGGTGAGAGCAGAATCCTACCCTCCCCACCCTACAAAAAAGCCAAAAGGTGTCCCATGAGCTACCCATCCCTGAACTTTGCCCTCGGTGAAACCATCGACATGCTGCGTGATCAGGTTCAGTCCTTCGTCGCCAAAGAGATCGCCCCGCGCGCCGCTCAGATCGACATCGACAACCTGTTCCCGGCCGACTTGTGGCGTAAATTCGGCGACATGGGCCTGCTGGGCATCACCGTGCCGGAAGAGTACGGCGGCGCGGGCCTGGGTTACTTGGCGCACGTAGTGGCGATGGAAGAAATCAGCCGCGGTTCGGCCTCTGTCGCTCTGTCCTATGGCGCCCACTCCAACCTTTGCGTCAACCAGATCAACCGCAACGGCACTCACGAACAAAAAAGCAAATACCTGCCGAAACTGATCAGCGGCGAGCACATCGGTGCCCTGGCCATGAGCGAACCGAATGCCGGTTCCGACGTGGTCTCGATGAAACTGCGCGCTGACAAACGCGGCGATCACTTCGTGCTCAACGGCAGCAAAACCTGGATCACCAACGGCCCTGACGCCAACACCTACGTGATCTACGCCAAGACCGACCTGGAAAAAGGCCCCCACGGCATCACCGCGTTCATCGTCGAGCGCGACTGGAAAGGCTTCAGCCGCAGCAACAAGTTCGACAAGCTCGGCATGCGCGGTTCGAACACCTGCGAGCTGTTTTTCGATGACGTCGAAGTGCCGGAAGAAAACATCCTCGGCGTGCTCAACGGCGGCGTGAAAGTGCTGATGAGCGGCCTCGACTACGAGCGCGTTGTGCTCTCGGGCGGCCCGACCGGGATCATGCAAGCCTGCATGGACCTGATCGTTCCGTACATTCACGACCGCAAACAGTTCGGCCAGAGCATCGGCGAATTCCAGCTGATCCAGGGCAAGGTCGCCGACATGTACACCCAACTCAATGCCAGCCGCGCCTACCTCTATGCGGTGGCCCAGGCCTGCGAGCGCGGCGAAACTGCCCGCAAGGATGCCGCCGGCGTCATCCTTTATAGCGCCGAATGCGCGACCCGAATGGCCCTCGACGCGATCCAGATTCTCGGCGGTAACGGCTACATAAACGAATTCCCGGCCGGTCGTCTGCTGCGTGACGCCAAGCTGTATGAAATCGGTGCCGGCACCAGTGAGATCCGTCGCATGCTCATCGGTCGCGAACTGTTCAACGAAACCCGCTAAACGGAGCTGTCCATGGCTATCCTGCATACCCAGCTCAACCCCCGTTCGGCGGAGTTCGCGGCCAACAGCGCGGCGATGCTCAAACAGGTCGACGCCCTGCACACCCTGCTCGCGCAAGTGCAGCAAGGTGGTGGCCCGAAGGCTCAAGAACGCCACACCTCGCGGGGTAAGTTGTTGCCCCGGGAGCGGATCAATCGTCTGCTCGATCCCGGCTCGCCGTTTCTCGAGATCAGCCAACTGGCGGCCTACGCGGTGTACGGCGAAGACGTTCCCGCCGCTGGCGTGATTGCCGGAATCGGTCGGGTGGAAGGCGTCGAATGCATGATCGTCGCCAACGATGCCACCGTGAAAGGTGGCTCGTACTACCCGCTGACCGTGAAAAAACACCTGCGCGCGCAGACCATCGCCCAGCAAAATCGCCTGCCGTGCATTTATCTGGTGGACTCCGGCGGTGCCAACCTGCCGCGTCAGGATGAAGTGTTCCCGGACCGCGAACACTTCGGGCGGATCTTCTTCAACCAGGCCAACATGAGTGCCATGGGCATCCCGCAAATTGCGGTGGTCATGGGTTCCTGCACCGCCGGTGGCGCTTACGTACCGGCGATGGCCGATGAAGCGATCATGGTTCGTCAGCAGGCAACGATCTTCCTCGCCGGCCCACCGCTGGTGAAAGCCGCGACCGGTGAAGTGGTCAGCGCCGAAGACCTCGGCGGGGCCGATGTGCACTGCAAGATTTCCGGGGTCGCCGACCATTATGCCGAGAGCGATGAACACGCCCTGGCATTGGCCCGGCGCAGCGTCGCCAACCTCAATTGGCGCAAGCTCGGTGAACTGCAACAACGCACGCCAATCGCGCCGCTATACAGCAGCGATGAGTTGTACGGCGTAGTCTCGGCAGATGCCAAGCAACCATTCGACGTGCGCGAAGTGATTGCACGCTTGGTGGACGGTTCGGTGTTCGACGAATTCAAAGCACTTTTCGGGACTACGCTGGTGTGCGGCTTTGCCCACCTGCACGGCTACCCGATCGCGATCCTCGCCAACAACGGCATCCTCTTCGCCGAAGCCGCACAGAAAGGCGCGCACTTCATCGAACTGGCCTGCCAGCGCGGCATTCCTTTGCTGTTCCTGCAAAACATCACCGGCTTCATGGTCGGCCAGAAATACGAGGCCGGCGGCATCGCCAAGCACGGAGCGAAACTGGTGACCGCCGTGGCCTGCGCCAAAGTACCGAAATTCACCGTGATCATCGGCGGCAGCTTCGGCGCCGGTAACTATGGCATGTGCGGTCGGGCCTATGATCCACGCTTCCTGTGGATGTGGCCGAACGCGCGGATCGGCGTGATGGGTGCCGAACAGGCGGCGGGTGTGCTGGTGCGGGTCAAGCGTGAGCAGGCCGAGCGTAGCGGACATCCGTTCAGCGCCGAGCAGGAAGCCGAGATCAAGCAACCGATCCTCGATCAGTACGAAGAACAGGGTCACCCCTACTACTCCAGCGCCCGGCTGTGGGACGACGGCGTCATCGACCCGGCGCAGACCCGCGACGTGTTGGCGCTGGCCTTGTCGGCGTCGCTGAACGCGCCAATCGAACCGAGCCGCTTCGGCGTGTTCCGGATGTGATCTGGAGAAAACCATGAGCGACTTCAACACCCTCGAACTGCTGAGCGATCCAAGGGGTTTTGCGACCTTGTGGCTCAGCCGTGAAGAAAAGAACAACGCCTTCAACGCCGAAATGATCCGCGAACTGATCCTCGCGCTGGACAAAGTGTCGAGCGATGCCAGCCTGCGCTTTCTGTTGATCCGCGGGCGCGGCAAACATTTCAGCGCTGGCGCCGATCTGGCCTGGATGCAGCAATCGGCCGAACTCGATTACCACACCAACCTCGACGACGCCCGGGAACTGGCGGAGTTGATGTACAACCTCGCCAAGCTGAAAATCCCGACCGTGGCGGTGGTGCAAGGCGCGGCCTATGGCGGCGCGCTGGGCCTGATCAGTTGCTGCGACATGGCCATCGGTGCCGACGACGCGCAGTTCTGCCTGTCGGAAGTGCGCATCGGCCTGGCGCCGGCGGTCATCAGCCCGTTCGTGGTGCAGGCGATCGGCGAGCGTGCGGCACGGCGCTATGCCTTGACCGCCGAACGATTCGGCGGGCAACGGGCGCGGGAAATCGGCCTGTTGTCGGAGAGCTACCCGATGGCTGAACTGGAGCAGAAAGTCGATCAGTGGATCGACAATCTGTTGCTCAACAGCCCGGCGGCCATGCGCGCCAGCAAGGATTTGCTGCGCGAAGTCGGCAGCGGCGCGTTGACCCCGGCGCTGCGGCGCTACACCGAGAACGCCATCGCCCGAATCCGCGTCAGCCCCGAGGGTCAGGAAGGATTGCGCGCGTTCCTGCAAAAACGCTCGCCCACCTGGCAAGCCGAAACCACCCTCAAGGAGCCGCGTTGATGAGCGCACCAGTCCTCACCACCCTGCTGGTGGCCAACCGCGGCGAAATCGCTTGCCGGGTGATGCGCACCGCCAAGGCCCTGGGCCTGACCACCGTGGCCGTGCACAGCGCCACCGACCGTGACGCCCGGCACAGCCGAGAAGCGGATATCCGCGTGGATCTGGGCGGCAGCAAAGCCGCCGACAGTTACCTGCAAATCGACAAACTGATCGCCGCCGCGAAAGCCAGCGGCGCTCAGGCGATTCATCCCGGTTATGGTTTTCTCTCGGAGAACGCCGGGTTCGCCCGCGCGATCGAAGCGGCCGGTCTGATCTTCCTCGGCCCGCCCGCCTCGGCCATTGACGCCATGGGCAGCAAGTCCGCGGCCAAAGCCTTGATGGAAACGGCCGGTGTGCCGCTGGTGCCTGGCTATCACGGCGAGGCTCAGGACCTGGACACCTTCCGCGACGCCTGCGAACGCATCGGTTATCCGGTGCTGCTCAAGGCCACGGCGGGTGGCGGCGGTAAAGGAATGAAAGTGGTCGAGGATGTCAGCCAACTGGCCGAAGCCCTGGCCTCGGCGCAGCGTGAAGCGCAATCGTCGTTCGGCGATTCGCGGATGCTGGTGGAGAAGTACCTGCTCAAGCCGCGCCATGTGGAAATCCAGGTGTTCGCCGACCAGCATGGCAATTGTCTGTACCTCAACGAACGTGATTGCTCGATCCAGCGTCGGCATCAGAAAGTCGTCGAAGAAGCACCGGCTCCGGGTCTGAGCCCGGAACTGCGTCGGGCCATGGGCGAAGCCGCCGTGCGTTCAGCGCAGGCCATCGGTTACGTCGGCGCCGGCACCGTGGAGTTTTTGCTGGATGCGCGCGGTGAGTTCTTCTTCATGGAGATGAACACGCGTTTGCAAGTTGAACACCCGGTTACCGAAGCCATCACCGGCCTTGATCTCGTGGCCTGGCAGATTCGCGTCGCTCGCGGTGAAGCGCTGCCGATGACTCAAGACCAGGTGCCACTGATCGGCCATGCGATCGAAGTGCGGCTGTATGCCGAAGACCCGGGCCATGATTTTCTGCCGGCCACCGGGCGTCTGGCGTTGTACCGCGAATCCGCTGAAGGGCCGGGGCGTCGCGTGGACAGTGGCGTCGAAGAAGGCGACGAAATTTCGCCGTTCTACGACCCGATGCTCGGCAAGCTGATTGCCTGGGGCGAAAACCGTGAACAGGCGCGGCTGCGTTTGTTGAGCATGCTCGATGAGTTTGCCATTGGCGGGCTGAAGACCAACATCAACTTCCTGCACCGGATCATCGGCCACCCGGCGTTCGCCGCAGCCGAACTGGATACCGGGTTCATTCCGCGTTATCAGGAACAGCTACTGCCAGAACCTTCACAGCTGAGTGATGAGTTCTGGCAAGCGGCGGCCCAGGCGTTTGCGCAAAGCCAGCCGACTGTTTCGCGCACCGATGATCCGAGCTCGCCTTGGGCCATCAACAACGGTTTGCGTGCCGGACTACCGACCGAAATCACCCTGCATTTGAGTTGCGAAGAACAAGACCGGGCGCTGACTCTGGGCGATGCCGACGCTCATACAGCACAGCTCAAGGGTGAATACCTGCTGACCGAACACAACGGCTTGCGCCGTCAGCACCGGGCCATCCGTCGTGGCGATACGCTGTATCTGCAATGGGACGGTGAGCTGCGTCGCATCGAGTCATATGACCCGATCGGCGCCGTCGAAGCCAGCCACAGCCATCAGGGTGGGCTCACCGCGCCGATGAACGGCAGCATCGTGCGGGTGCTGGTGGAGGTCGGGCAAACGGTCGAAGCCGGGGCGCAACTGGTGGTGCTGGAAGCGATGAAGATGGAGCACAGCATTCGCGCGCCCCATGCCGGGGTGATCAAGGCGCTGTATTGCCAGGAAGGCGAAATGGTCAGCGAAGGCAGTGCGTTGGTGGCGTTGGAACACGTGTGAAATGAAGATCGGTCCTACGCATTGCGAGGACCGATCTGATTAGAATTTGGCAGTTGCCTGAACCACCACGCCGATGATTCGGCACTCTTCGGTGTAAAGGGCTTTCGGATACGTCGGATTGAGCGGGACCAGATAACGCTGCCCGCCCTCTTCGATCAGTTTGCGAAAGACCGCCTCGGCGCTTCCGGGCCATTGGGCGATCACCAGTTTGCCAGGCTCCGGCACGATAGCCGGGTCGACCAGAATCAGCATGCCCTCGGCAATGCTCGCACCCGAGGGTGCCGTCATCGCATCGCCGACCACCACCAGCCAGAACGCCGCGCCCTGTGCATGGTAGTCGGACAGCTCGAAACGTGGCTTGCTGACTGCCGTTGAAGCGCCGTAAGTCGATAGCTCTCCGTCGCGCACCTCTGCGGTTTCCCGCCAGTCACTGACCGGGTAGCGAAAGTACGGGTTGTACTTTTGCGTCAGAGGGATCCCCTCATCCTGTGAGATCTGCGGCTCCCTGATCACCATCGCGACTTCCAGATAGTCCATGCCCAGCGCCCGCAAGACACGGTTCATCTCCTCGAGGCCGGGCTGACGACGTTTATTGAGCCAGTGGCCGACGCCACCCTGGGACATCCCTATGCGCTCGGCGAGTATTTCCTGAGTGACTTTGAGTTCACTCATTTTGGCCTTGACCAATTCAATCCATTTATCCATGTGCGGCACGATACGGGGGGTACTCCGACCAACAAAACACAAATTGTAGTATTTAAATTCAAGACACAAATACAGTACGTACTAAGCTGGGCTCACGGATTTGAATCTATCACGGAGCTTGCCATCATCATGACCATCCCCAGCAATACCCTGCCCGACATGCAAATCGACACCAGCCTCACCTCGCCAAAAGGCTCTGCCGCCGCGCAACGGGCACTGGACTATTACTTGAAACCAGCTGTGTCAGAAGTGACCAACGAAGAACGCTTCTTTGATGTGAACCGTAGCATCAGTTGCGAAGAGGCGCTGGTCCATGCTTCGGATCTGTTGCGGTGTGCCGCCGCCACCGCGAATGAATCAGCCAACCAGCTGCAGGGCGCAAGCCGGGATCTGGCGTTTTCTACGGTGCATATGATCGACATGGCCAAGGCGATGCTCGACCGATCCCTGGAGGGCGATCGGAACGATTGAGGCGGGAGCGCTTTGGAGGGGACAGGAAAAACTTTCCAATCGCGCAGGTAAAAAAATTTGACTTATAAATGATAATGATTATTATTGCATCGACTGATCGCGAGATCAGTCGATGGACCAAGAGACCTTAGGTCGGTCTCCTGGACTATCTCCTCATCAGGCTAATCACGGTTTTTGACCCGGCTTTTTGCCGGGTTTTTTTTTGCCAGTTAGTCTGGCTTTGGCTTCAGGCTAATGAAGTCTGGGGGTGCTGCAAATTCGATTGGCGCGGATGATATCAAAACAATATCTGCTAGCGAGAGACGCCCGGCAGCATTGGGCCAAACTAATGAAAATAGCACTTGAGAATCAATCGCGCAGTCTCTAAGCTGCATCGGCGTCAAGGAGGACGCCCCCCCTTTCAACCCCGCAATTTCCCCCGGTTTCTCCCTCCCTTGCGTGTAAAGTAGCAGCCATAAAAATCATATTCAGGAACCGACTATGGCCGTGGCTAAATCTTCTTTCGACATCAGCGCAAACTTCGACAGCGGCAACATTGAAGTGCTGGATATCAGCAATCCTCTGCAAGCGCTGCTGGCCATCAGGCCAGACACCCGCAGCCAGCATTTCCAGTGGTTCCACTTCAAGGCCAGCGGTCTGCACGTCGGTCAGGAGCATTGGTTTCGTCTGAACAACGCCAGTAAATCCTCGTATAACAAGGCTTGGGATGGCTATCAGGCGGTGGCATCCTACGACCACGTCAACTGGTTCCGCGTGCCGACCATCTTCGAAGGCGACTGCCTGCGTTTCAGCCTGGAAGCCGCCGCCACCCACGCCTGGTTCGCCTATTTCGAACCCTACAGCCGTGGCCGTCACGATTGGCTGATCGAGCAGGCACTCTCCAAGGCCGGCACCGAACTGCTGGCCACCGGCAAGAGCGTTGAAGGTCGCGACATCCAGCTATTACACAAAGGCACTGGCGCCGAAGGCCAGCGCAAGGTCTGGATCATCGCCCAGCAACACCCCGGCGAACACATGGCCGAGTGGTTCATGGAAGGCGTGATCGAGCGTCTGGAAAAACACGACGACCCGGTTCTGAAGAAACTCCTGGCCAGCGCCGACCTGTACCTGGTGCCGAACATGAACCCGGACGGTGCCTTCCACGGTCATTTGCGTACTAACGCCATGGGCCAGGACCTGAACCGTGCCTGGCAGAGCGCCAGCCAGGAAATCAGCCCGGAAGTGCTGTTCGTTCAGCAACAGATGGAAAAGTATGGCGTCGACCTGTTCCTCGACATCCATGGCGATGAAGAAATCCCCTACGTGTTCACCGCCGGCTGTGAAGGCAACCCTGGCTATACACCGCGGATCGAAAAACTCGAAGAGCGCTTCCGCAGCCATCTGAAGCACCTGACCAAAGACTTCCAGACCAAACACGGCTACACCCGCGACGAGCCCGGTAAAGCCAACATGACTCTGGCCTGTAACAGTGTCGGTCAGAAGTTCGACTGCCTGTCGTTGACCCTGGAAATGCCCTTCAAAGATAACAACGACGCGCCAAATGCGCTGACTGGCTGGTCGGGTAAGCGATCGAAGCAGTTGGGCAAGGATGTGCTGACGACCATTGCCGACATGGTCGATGCTCTGCGTTGATTATTTGAATATCGAAGATCGCAGCCTTCAGCAGTTCCAACAAGGCTGCGATTTTTTGATGTTTTACTCAGCCGGGATCCGCACACAATCCTGGGGCCCCAGCAACCGCCCATCCTCGGCGCGCAATTCCAGCGGCCGCACCGGTCGACCGTTCTCACGATCGACCACCCGCGAATGCGCCTCCCCCGCCTCATAGAAAAACGCCTCGCCCCACTGCCGCAACCCGATGATCAACGGAAACAGACCCTTGCCCTTCTCCGTCAGCACGTACTCCTGATACGCACTGCCGTCCGACGCCGGCACCAGATCGAAAATCCCGTGGGCCACCAATGTGCGCAGGCGCGCCGAGAGAATGTTCTTGGCCATGCCCAGATTGCGCTGGAACTCACCAAATCGCCGCAGACCATCGAACGCATCGCGCACGATCAATAGCGACCACCAATCCCCTATCGCGTCCAGTGAACGGGCGACCGGGCACTCGGCGCCTTCCATGCTTGTACGTTTAACCATAACCGCGTCCGCCGACAATCAATGTGGTTGCAATATAAAACCAGACTCTCTACCGTACAACTGGTTTTATTTTGAAACCACAAAAGGAAACCCGTGATGAAACCTGATCATCCGTTAAGCGGCGCCGTAGTGCTGCTATTTGCCGTGGCCTGCGGCTTAGCCGTCGGCAATGTGTATTACGCACAACCGCTGCTCGATGCCATGGCCGAGGCCTTCGCCATGGACCCGGCAACCATCGGCATCGTCGTCACCCTCACCCAGATCGGCTATGGCGTGGGCCTGTTGTTGCTGGTCCCTCTGGGGGATCTGCTCAACCGTCGCCGATTAATCGTCCTGCAAACCCTGCTGTCGGCACTGGCCTTGTTGATGATCGCGTTAGCACCGAACAGCGCTTGGTTGCTGCTCGGCATGGCGCTGACCGGGTTGCTGGCGGTGGTGACGCAAGTTCTGGTGGCCTACGCCGCGACCCTGGCCATCCCGGCGCAACGTGGACGTGTGGTGGGGGTGATCACCAGCGGCATCGTCGTCGGTATTCTGTTGGCACGAACGGTGGCAGGCGGCATGGCTGATCTGGCCGGTTGGCGCTCGATCTATCTGTTGTCCGCCGGATTAACCCTGGTGATGGCGTTGCTGTTGTTTCGCGTGCTGCCCAAGCACGAAGATCCGCGACCGGATAGCGCTTACGGTGCATTGATCGGCTCGGTTTTCACGTTGTTCAAGGAAGAACCGGTGTTGCGTCAACGGGCTATGCTCGCCCTGTTGACCTTCGCCAGCGCCATGGTGCTGTGGACCCCTCTGGTATTACCGCTGAGCGCCCCACCGCTTTCACTGTCCCACACCGAAATCGGATTGTTTGGCCTGGCCGGGGCCGCCGGCGCACTGGCCGCCGCCCGAGCCGGGCACTTAGCCGATCGCGGGCTGGGTCAATGGACCAGCGGACTGTCGTTGTTGCTGATGCTCGCCTCATGGCTGCCCATCGCCCTCACTCAATCGTCGCTGTGGGCGTTGTTGCTGGGGGTCATTACGCTGGACTTGGGGCTGCAAGCCGTTCATGTCACCAGTCAGAGCATGATCTACAACGTGCGCCCCGAAGCGCAAAGCCGACTCACCGCCGGCTATATGCTGTTCTATTCGATCGGCAGCGCCTTGGGCTCGATCGGTTCGACGGCGATGTATGCCTTGGGCGGCTGGATCGCGGTGTGCTGGCTGGGTGCAGGTATCAACGCCGTGGCGTTGATCTATTGGTGGTTGACGTTGGCCCCGAAGGACCAACCTGTGGAAGCAGCTTCACGCTGACCTGTAGCAGCTGCCGCAGGCTGCTACAAATCGCGCTCCCTGCCTCGCAACATGCTGTCCAGCACGTCATCGCGGCGCACCCAACCGTGAAACAACGCCGCCGCCAGGTGCAGCAGCACGGTCAGAAACAGCAGATACGCCAAATACCCATGCGCCTTGCGCAGAAACGCAAACACTTGCGCATTGGCCGGCAGGATCGACGGCAACTGCAACGAACGACTGAGCATTACCGGATCGCCAGCCGCCGAAATCATCGCCCAGCCCAGCAGCGGCAAAATCAGCATCAAAGCGTACAGCAAAACATGCGAGGCCTTCGCCGCCAGCACCTGCCAACCCGGCAAGTCCGCCGGCAGCGATGGTTGCCGGGTCGAAAAACGCACGGCCAGGCGCACGACCACCAACAGCAGAATCGCAATGCCCAAAGGCTTGTGCAGATGGATCAGCCATTCATGACGCTCGGACACCGAGGCCACCATGCCCGCGCCGATAAACAGCATCGCAATGATCATCAGCGCCATCAGCCAGTGCAGCAGCCGCGCCAAAGGTGCGAAATGGTTCGGTTGAGCACTCATTGTTGAGACTCCTGTTTGGCGTTGGGCAACTGCTTCACTTCGCTGGTGCGGCGCAGGTAGGAACGGGCGTAACCCGCTGAGCGAGCGGCAAGCAGCGGGTCGTCGGAGCCTTCGATACCGCTGGGCAACACCAGCGGGTCGTAGTTGATGTCACGGCACTCGCCATTGAGTTGCGGCTGGGTGCTTTCGAGCACCAGCGTGCCGGCGTTCAGCACTTTTCTACCCTCGGGCCAGGCCTTGCTCGCGTCGTTGACCGGGTCCCCGGGGTTCGCCAGGGTAATGTTCAACTGCCAACGCAATGGTCCGGCGGACAAGCGCTGAACCAAATCTTTTTCGAGGAAGTCAGCGCCCTCCGCTGCCGTCGCACCCGCCGCGTCCTGAGCCACTGGTGTCATGCTCCAGCGCACC
Organism: Pseudomonas sp. B21-015; assembly: GCF_024749285.1. Classification (NCBI taxonomy): domain Bacteria; kingdom Pseudomonadati; phylum Pseudomonadota; class Gammaproteobacteria; order Pseudomonadales; family Pseudomonadaceae; genus Pseudomonas; species Pseudomonas sp. B21-015. The sequence continues at coordinate 2,334,449 of NZ_CP087196.1, read as the reverse complement.
GCTTGCCGCTGACCGGCTGCGTTCACCAGGTAAAACGCGTTGACGCTGTTATAAGTCTGCGTCGCATAACTGGCAGAAGGTTTGGCGGTTTTGATCCAGGCAAGGAACGGCGCGGCTTCCGGGTGAGAACCGAAGAACGCCGGAACAGCCGCAGGGTTCGGTTTGCCGGTCGCAGGGTCCGGCGCCTGCGCTTGTTGCAACTGATAGAACGCCTCGGGCGTGCCCACCGGGAACACCGGCATGCTGTTCATCCCGGTGCGCCACTGCTGACCGTTGGCCTGGGTGAAACGCAACGCCAGGCTGCGGATCGGCACACTGTTGTCTGGTGCGTAAGGGTTGCCGGCAGGCAGTGCGAAACGCCCGACCACCGGGGTCCGCGCTTCACTGAACACTTGGGCGCTGGAGTACTCGCGCGCCTGGCCGCTGCTCTCGAAATGCCCGATCACGCACACCCCTTTGGCGTGGTTACGACGGAACCCCGGGTGCACACCGTTGTTTTTCTCCAACACATTGATCAACGCTTTCGGCGTCAGACGCTGTGGGTCGAGTGTGCCGTTGACGTAGGCAAAAGCCCCGACCAGCGCAGCGACCACCACGGCAATACCGGTCAGGCGCAACGTCAGGCTCGCGGTGCTCAGGGGCGGCCGAGACGGCCCTGTTGTAGATGAGCGATCAACCATGAAAGTCTCCAGGGCCGTGGGCCACAGGGGAAAAGAGCTATGAGACGAACGTCACGTAGGATTATTCCCCCTGAACTGTAGTTTCTTTCAAAGCACCGCTAGCGACGAATCCTCAAGGTTGGGTCAAACCGGGTTGAAACACGGCTCACGCTTCTCCAAAAAAGCCTGCATACCTTCCTTTTGCCCCCCCGTGGCAAACAAACCATGAAACACTCTTCGCTCGAAAAGAAGGCCATCGCGCAATCCTGACTCCAGTGCACGGTCCACTGCTTCTCGCGCAGCCAGTGTGGCTGTCTTGGCGAAACCGGCAATTATCTGCGCCGCGGCCAAGGATTGTTCCAGCAGATCGCTGGCAGAAATCACACGCGATACCAACCCTGCTCGCTCAGCCTCCTCAGCCGACATCGAGCGTCCGGTCAGAATCATATCCATGGCCTTCGACTTGCCTATCAGCCGTGTCAGACGCTGGGTCCCTCCCATACCAGGCATCACCCCCAACCTGATCTCCGGTTGGCCAAAGCGGGCGGTATCCGCAGCAAAGATCAGATCGCACATCATCGCCAACTCACAACCGCCACCGTACGCATAACCGGCAACAGCGGCCAGTTTGGGCGTACGTAACGCAGCAAAGGCCTCCCACTCAGCAAAATAGTCTTCGTGGACCATGTCCAGATAAGACTTTTCGTACATTTCCTTGATATCGGCGCCAGCCGCAAAAAAATCCGCCGTCCCGGTGATCACGAAACAGCCGACCCCGGGGTCGCGGTCCAGCTGTTGCAATGTGTCCAGCAGTTCGCGCATCAGGGCCGAGCTCAAAGCATTCCTGGCTTGGGGGCGATCGAGACGAATCAATACGACTCGATCATGACGTTCGATCAGTGTGTGCATAGTGACCTCATTGAATACCTGTGAAAGGTTTGACTGAAAAATGCCTTTGGCAAACATCAGGAATCCCAGATCGCGCCATAAGCCGGAATGCCCCGTGCCTCCATTTCCTCAACCACTCGCTGAGTGAGCGTCTGGTTAGAAATGCAGATCACCGCCTCGGCACCGAACGTTCGCACCGCGTCATAGGCCAATTGCACAAGGTCTGGCTTGCCGAGCACGTCAGTGTCCCAAATCAAGGCATCAGGATTGGCCCGCAGGATCTCTTCCACCAGTTCGTCACCGTAGGTTTTTCGGGGGCTGCGGGTCGACCAGACCAGCCGTATCGGTACCTGTTTGGCCAGCAAATGGGGCAATACCGGTCCGATGCCGCTGCCCGTGGCGATGTACACCACCGATTTGAACAGGGTTTCAATGTGTGCCACGCCGGCAGTGGTAATGCCTTTGACCCAGACATGAGTCGGCATCTGTTCGATGAACTCGCCGGTCCAGTCACCTGCCCGGGAAATGATCAGGCGAAAACCCGCCTCACCTGGTGTGGGAATATTGGCAAAGGAGTGCCACTCCATAAGCGGGTTGCGACTGATAGCGTTGGACGAGCCGGCAAACGGCGTGACATGGCCAAAACGGGCTATTACCGCATGAGGAGAAGGCCTGATCAGTTGCACCGGCACTTTACGCAGACGCAACCATGGCAAGGCGATGCTGAACGTCAGCACAATCAGCATCCAGAATGCCACCGACGTCGACAGCGCCTCATGCACGGGAGTCTGCAGATTCTGGTCCCGGACAAACAGAACGGTCCATACCCAGAACAGGGCGAGCGCGGTCCATCCACCAAAGCGGTGCATTCGCTCGAACCCGTTGTGAAAACGTGCGCGAATCCGTGGATGCGCCATGATCGCCACCAACAGCAAGATGCCCAGCAACCCGGCGCTCACCCCTAGCAGCGCCAGAGAAACCCCGTTCAGACCCTCAATCCAATGCCAGCTCAAGGAGCCACTCAACACCGCGAACCAGCCAATGGCTGCCAGCGCGCCGCCGCTGTGCAAGCCGCCGAAGTGGTAAACCTTGGCCAGTGAGCGGCGAATCGCAAGCGGCCAGCAAGTGGGCGCCCGGGTTGCCAGCCAGAACAGCAGATTGATGATGTATTGCTGGCGAATCAAAATCGCCATCGACAGATTGGCCACCACCAAACCCGACAGCGCCTCAAGGACAATCCCCGAGGATGTCCACCACTGCCCGGCGGTCAGCCCATGCGCCAGTGCCGCAATATTGAGTGCAAGCACCAGGGCTACCAGGCGGTTGTAATGAGAAAATATCGGCAACGTTCCCCATCGCCGCCACAGCGCGCGCCTGGCGGGCAGCGCGGTATCCGGATTCCCCCCCTTCATGCGCTCACCCCTTGCCTGGTGGCCGCGGCAAGGTCGGCCTGATGCGCCACCGCCCACTCCAGCAACAAACGTTTGTCGACCTTACCCCGTGATGTCAGCGGAATTTGATCCACGGCGATGATCAGCGAAGGGACGCAATAGTAGGCAAGCCGCTCTTCACAGCGACGTCTTGCCGCATCGATGTCCGTGGTGACGGGATAGACGAAGGCCACCAGATGGCGACTGTCGAGTTTTAGCGTGACCGCCCGCTCGCAGCGACCGGATGACTCCAGAGTCGCAGAAACAGCGTCGAGCTCCACCCGAAACCCTCTGACCTTGACCTGATCATCGACGCGGCCCAGGTGTTCAAGTTCGCCGTTCGCTGTCCAGCGCCCCAGATCACGTGTGCGGAACATCATCCGGCCCTGCCCCAGAAACGGGTCGGGGCGATAGCGTTCGGTGGTCAGCGCCGGGTTACCCAAATAGCCAGCCGTCACACAGTCGCCACCGGCCCACATCTCGCCTTGCTCACCCACCTTACAGGGCTGGCCCGCCTCATCCAGCACGTACACCGTGTTGTTGGGCGTGGGTTTGCCAATCGTCAACGCACCTGCGCCCTTGTAATGCTGCATGGTGTTGACGATGGTGGTTTCGGTCGGGCCGCAGGCATTGTAAAAAGTGCAGAACGAAGACCAGCGATCGGCCAGGGGTTGCGGGCACGGTTCCCCTGCAAGGGCCACGACCTTGACTTGCTGACAACGCAATGGATCGAGTGTGCCGAGAATCGAGGGGGTGGCGATCAGTACATCGCATTGTTCGGCAGTCTGGCCGATGTCCTTGCCACGGATCATCAAGGTCGCGCCATGAGCCAGACAACCGAGTATTTCCCAGGCCGCCATGTCAAAGGCAATGTTAAGTATCTGTCCGACCTTGAGCCCAGGCTGCATGCCGAGATTGCCTGGGGCTGTCAGCAAAATATTGCACACATTGCGCTGGGTCACCCGAACCCCATTGGGCAGGCCGGTGGTGCCGGAGGTAAACAGAACGAAACACTGTCGGTCCGGAGCCGACGACAGCGAACAGGCCACATTCAAGTCATCAGCGGGTGTTGACGCAACCTTCATGAACTCATCGAGGCAAATGCTGTATTGCTGCGACGTCAGGGGAATTCGCGACTCAAGGCTCGACAGCGTCAGCACCACCCGCGTCGAAGCCACGTCCATGATGTGGCGCAATTGCGCGGCGGGAGTAATCCCTACGTGCTGAGGAATGTAGGCCGCGCCCACTTTCAATGCGGCCAGTATTCCCACCAGCATCGGGATCGAACGTTCCACAAACAAGGCCACATGATCGCCCGGGATCACGCCCTGCCGACGTAACATCGTGGCCAGTCGGTTGGCCTGCCGGTTCAGTTCACCATAGGTGATGGTTTCGCCCTCACAATGGGCGGCAATGCCCTGAGGTCTGACGGCGGCTTGCGCCTCGACGGCGTGATGGATCAGAAGATACTCAGGCTCGACCGTCGGCCCACGACCGAATCGCTGCCACACGTCCTGGGCATTGGTCGGAAGCAGCGAGCAAATCGGTGCTGATTCAAGGGTAACTTCGCACTCTTGCATGTCAAAAAGTCTCTTCAGGCTCAATATCAACGTTCAAGCACGGGTGGGTTTGCGCAGCCTGGTGAAAGGCTGGGCTGATTGCCTGTGCTGCCGCATGGGTTGAGCCACGAAGTTCGATGCCATTACATGGACTACAAATCCATCAGAAACCTCCTACAAAAATGAGAAACGGTTTCCCGACGTGGGAATAACCTGCTGTGGTCGGCGTCCTTCTTGTCAGTGCCACTCATCACAGCCAGAGAACACGCCTTCTCCATGAACAACATCGACGGACAATTGCGTGAAATCATTCCAAGGCTACGGCGTTTCGCCGTTTCGCCGTATCGCTGACGCGCAACCCCAGCAGCGCCGACGATCTGGTGCAGGCGTGCCTTGAGCGAGCGCTATCGAGTTGGGGCGGCAAACGCCCCGAGGGCGACTTGCGGGCCTGGCTGTTTTCGATTCTTTATCGGCAGTTTCTCGACGCCCACCGCCGCTCCCGGCGTTATGCGCGGATGCTCGAATTCTTTTCCGGGCGTGACGATGCGCAACCTTCGGTAGAACGCACGGTGATCGCCCAATCGACCCTGCAAGCCTTCGACCAACTCAGCACCGAACAGCGCGCGCTGCTGCTCTGGGTGTCGGTGGAGGGCTTGAGTTATAAAGAGGTCGCCGAGATTCTCGACGTCCCCACCGGCACCGTGATGTCGCGCCTTTCCCGCGCGCGCCAGGCCTTGCGCCAGCTCAGCGACGGCGAAATCACCCGCCCTTCTCTGCGGAGACTCAAATGATCAGCATGCCGCCCAGCGAGCGTGACTTGCACGCCTACGTCGATCACCAACTCAGCGATGCCGACCGACATCAGGTGGACACTTATCTGGCCAGCCACGCCGAAGTGGCCGCGCAAGTACGCGCCTGGCAGCACGATGCCCAACAATTGCGCGCGGCCCTGAGCGGCGCCTTGCAGCAACCGACCAACCCGGAACTCGACCCGGCGCTGATTCGCCAGCGCCTCAAACGCCAATCCCGGCGTCATCTGGCCAGTGCCGCGATATTGTTGATGGCGGTCAGCGTCGGCGGGCTGGGCGGTTGGCAGGCACGGGAAATGACCTTGGCCAGCGCCCCACTGCCGATGACCGATGCGATGCAGGCCTACCGACTGATTGCCCAGCAAGGCATCCTGCCGGCGGATTACCAAGTCAGCGACGACGGCGATATGCAGGGCTGGCTCGACCGTTATTTCAGCCAGGCCCAGCGTTTGCCAAACCTGGCGACGGCTGGCTACAAACCGGTCAGCGGTCGTTTGCTCAGCACCGAGCAAGGGCCGGCGGCAATGGTGGTGTATGAGGACAGGAGCGGGCACAAGATCAGCTTCTACGTCCGGCCACCCGGGCCGAAAAACACCCTGCTGCCCCGCGGTAGCCGCAGCGATGGTGAACTGCAGGCCGAGTACTGGTCGGGGGGCGGGTACAACTACGCGATGGTCAGCCCGAGTGACACCCCGACGGCGCAGATGCTGAAGTTCTGATCTCGGAAACGAGGACAACACCAATCGAATGTGGGAGCGGTGGGTCGAGGCGATGAAACAGTATCTGAACACTGCCATTGCCATCGACTGGGATCAGGTCAACGAACAGCGCCCGGCGTGGAATGCCCGGTAGAATCGCAGTATCGAGCGGTAGCCTCGAAGATCAAAAGGTCGCAGCCTGCGCCACCCCACATTTGCCGAAGTGGTCGGGTTATTCCCCATTTGGTTACACTACGCCGCCGCAGCTTGGGAGCCGGCCTTAAGACTACGGGGTGACATCACAGTGGCCGTTCGACCGCCCAACCGTCCGCGACTCACACCACACTGGCCCGCGCTGCGCCGTTTGTTCGGCAAGGCACTCGCGGCGCCGGCCAGTGCCAGCGCGCAGGGCCGGGTGATCCACGACTACTTCCACCACAAGGCCCATGCCCAGGGCTACACCCTCAGCCACAGCCAGCAGCGAGTGATCGACTGCATGGCGCAGCACGCTTCGGCGCTGCAGGGCACATCGGCATCAACACTCCCCGGTCTTTACCTCCATGGTGCAGTCGGGCGCGGCAAGAGCTGGTTGCTCGACGGTTTTTTCCAGGCCATCCCCATCGCGGAAAAACAGCGCCTGCACTTCCATGAGTTTTTTGCACAATTGCACCAGGGCATGTTCAGCCATCGCGATCAGCCCGATGCGCTGGCAGTCACCCTTGATGAACTGCTGCGAGACTGCCGGGTGCTGTGTTTCGATGAATTCCACGTGCATGACATCGGCGATGCGATGCTCATCACGCGGCTGTTCAAAGCGCTGTTTCGCCGTGGGGTTCTGCTGCTGGTGACCTCCAACTACCCGCCGGAAGGTTTGTTGCCCAACCCGCTCTATCATGCACGTTTCAAACCGGTGATCGACCTGATTCACGCTCGCATGCAGGTGATGGAAGTCGACGGCCCCCATGATTACCGCAGTCAGGCGCGAGCCCACGCACAGCAGCTATTCACCCAGGGTCAATACGTCTGGCCAGCCACAATGGCGCAGCGCCAGGCGTTGCACCTGCCCGAACACGATGCGCCGGCCATTCAGCTGCCCGTCGGGACACGACACCTTCAAGCCCGATACTGCGAAGGACGAACCATCGGCTTTACCTTCGGTGACGTGTGCGAACACCCCACCGCTGTCATGGACTACCTGGAACTGTGCCGGCGTTTCGACCGCTGGATCATCGACAAACTGCCCAGCCTCGCCGACTGCTCAATCGCCGCCCAGCAGCGCTTCATCAACCTGATCGACGTCTTGTACGACCAGGACAAGCACCTGATTCTGCTCGGCCACCAGTCATTGCGCGAAAGCCTGGGCGGCGATGCCATCGACCTGGCGCGTACGCGTAGCCGGTTGGGGCAGTTGGTGGAGGTCAGGGACCCCGCCTGACCGAGAGATTGTGTTTGGGCTGCCGGCCCCTTCGCGAGCAAGCCCGCACACATTGGTTTTGTGAGCGACGCAGCCCCCTGTGGGAGCGGGCTTGCTCGCGAAGAGCCCCTGACAAGCACCGCTAATTTCCCGCTATCATGTCGCCCATTTCCAGGCCCCCGCGCCCTCCTTCCGATCAATAGCGAACCTGCCCATGCACACCCTCGCACAACTGCGCGCCGGCCAACTGTCGGGCATCACCCGTCTGGATCTGTCCTGCGGCCTGACCGAGTTCCCCCGGGAAATCTTCGACCTGGCGGACTCGCTGCAAGTGCTCAACCTCAGCGGCAATGCCTTGCGCAGCCTGCCGGACGACCTGCACCGCCTGACCCGTTTGCGCGTGCTGTTCTGCTCGGACAACCGGTTCACCGAACTGCCCGCCTGCCTCGGCCAGTGCGCGGCGCTGACGATGATCGGCTTCAAGGCCAACGCCATCGAGAACGTACCGGCCGCCGCCCTGCCGCCGCAGTTGCGCTGGCTGATCCTGACCGACAACCACATCACGGATCTGCCGACCGAACTGGGGGAACGCCCGCACCTGCAAAAGCTCATGCTCGCCGGCAACCGGTTACAGCGTTTGCCCAAGAGCCTGAGCCATTGCCATCGACTCGAACTGATCCGCATCGCCGCCAATCAGCTCACCGAGCTTCCCGAGTGGCTGCTGACCCTGCCGAGCCTGACCTGGCTGGCCTACGCTGGTAACCCGCTGGAAACCGAAGCCGATGCCGCCGCCCTCGAAGCAACGGCGAGTATTCCCTGGTCCCAACTGAGCCTGGAGAAAAAACTCGGCGAAGGTGCGTCGGGGATCATTCATCAGGCGTTGTGGGAGCAGACGAAACAGGTCGCGGTAAAACTCTACAAAGGCGAAATGACCAGCGATGGCTCGCCGTTGCACGAAATGAACGCCTGCATCACCGCCGGTATCCATCCCAATCTGATCCGGGTCGAAGGGCGGATTGTCGGGCATCCGCAGGCGCAGGCCGGGCTGGTGATGCAGCTGATCGATCCGAGTTACCGCAACCTGGCCGGGCTGCCGAGCCTGGCGTCCTGCACCCGCGACATCTACACCGACGACACCCGCTTCAGCGCTGGCGTGGCGCTGCGCATCGCCAGTGGCATTGCTTCAGTGGCTGAACATTTGCACCGCCAAGGCATCACCCACGGTGACCTCTATGGCCACAACATCATGTGGAACGAGCACGGTGATTGCCTGTTGGGCGACTTTGGCGCGGCGTCTTTCCATGCCACTTCGGACAGCCTTGAAAGCCGCGCACTGCAACGAATCGAAGTACGGGCGTTCGGGGTGCTGCTGGGGGAATTGCTGGAGCGGATCGACTCGGGGTTGAGCGAGGCAGGTCGCGAGCAGCTGGAGGCGTTGCACCAGCGCTGCTGTCAGCCGGATGTGCTGGCGCGGCCGGGGTTCAGCGAGGTGGTGCGGGAGTTGACTGCGTTCAACTAGCGGCAACTATAAAACCTGTGGCGAGGGAGCTTGCTCCCGTTGGACGGCGAAGCCGTCCCAAAAGCGACGGCTGCTGCGCAACCGAACGGGAGCAAGCTCCCTCGCCACAAGTCAGATCACAAACTGCCGGAACCGCTTAACCCGCCAAACCGACAAACATGTCCTGCACGTCATCGTGGTTATCGAGGCCTTCGAGGAAGGCTTCGACTTCCGCCATCTGCTCATCGCTCAGGCCGCTGACCGGGTTCTTCGGCTGGTAACCCAACTTGGCCGACAACACCGTGAAACCCTGCTCCGGCAGCGCTTTCTGTACCGAATCCAGGTCCGCAGGCTCGGTCAGGAACAGCGTCGCGCCCTCTTCACCCGGCTCGAAATCCTGGGCACCGGCTTCGATCGCGGCCATTTCCGGATCGGCGTCAGGGCTGTCCGGGGACGCCTCGATCATGCCGACGTGGTTGAAGTCCCAGGCCACCGAACCGGAAGCACCCAACTGGCCCTTGCGGAACGCGACGCGGATTTCAGCGACGGTGCGGTTGATGTTGTCGGTGACGCATTCAACGATCAGCGGCACCTGATGCGGTGCGAACCCTTCATAGGTCACGCGATGGTATTGCACGGTTTCGCCGAGCTGGCCGGAGCCTTTCTTGATCGCGCGTTCCAGGGTTTCGCGGGGCATCGAGGCTTTTTTCGCCTGTTCGACCACCAGACGCAGGTGTGCGTTGGTGGCGGTATCGGCACCGTTGCGCGCAGCAATGGTGATTTCTTTCACCAGTTTGCCGAAGATCTTGCCCTTGGCGTTGGCTGCCGCTTCTTTGTGTTTAACCTTCCACTGTGCGCCCATTACTCACTCTCTTGATCTGTGGCGCCGAGACATCTATTGGCCGACGCGTTGCGCAAGTTTATACGGCCTAAAGATGCCAATCGACCAAAAATTCCAAGATCTTCACCCCATGACGGATCGACATCTTCAGCAGCGTTTGTAGGGCGATTCTGAAAAGTCGATTTGCGGTAACGCTTCCGGGCTGTGGTTTCGTATCCTCTGCATCCGTCCTCCCTGGCAGAAGCGCGTTCGATGCACAACGACAAGGAAAGCCCCTTCACCCTGACGCTTCTCGACGGCGGTTTGAGTTTGCAGGTGTTGCAGTTCAGTGGCCATGAAGGCCTCAACCAGCCCTATCGATTCGACATCGACGTGATCGGCCTCGCACCGTCGACGAACCTCGAGCGATGGCTGCAACAACCGGCGTTCCTGAGGCTGGCGGGTGATCAGGGCATTCACGGTGTGCTCCACAGCGTCAGTCGCGAACATCGCGGCCCGCACCGGGTCGGCTACTCTCTGGTGCTGACGCCCCATCTTCAACGACTGGACCGGCACCGCGCGCGGCGGGTGTTTCATCACCTCAGCGTGCCAGCGATCGTGCTCCAGTTGCTGGAGGAGCATCAGTTGCCCGAACACAGTTATCGCTTCGACCTGACAAGCGGGCGCTACCCTCTGCGGCCTTTTTGCATTCAATACGAAGAAAGCGACCTGGCCTTCATGCAGCGGCTGTGTGAAGAAGAAGGTATCCACTATCACTTCGAGCATCAGCCCGACGGGCACGTGCTGGTGCTGGCCGATGACAGCCTGAGCTTTCCCCAGGAGCCGTTGTTGATGCCGTTCCATGACGACGCACCCAACGCCCCCACCTCGCCAGTGATCAGCGAACTGTTCCAGCACCATGCCCCGGCACCTGCACCTGCACCTGCACCTGCACCTGCACCTGCACAATGGAACGCGAGAAATCGCGGCGCGCAGGTGCTCGGCGACGGCGCGGCCAACCACCCGCTCGCCAGAACGGGCCCGGTGACGGCACACCCCGCGTCCGAACAGTGTCATCGCGATCAGCTCAGCCGCCGCCTGCTGGAGCGTCTGCGCTGCCGGCACCGGCAGATCCACGGCCAAAGCACCCAACGTGAGCTGCGCAGCGGACGAATCCTGCAAGTGGCGGAACATCCGCTCTCGAGTTTCAACGATCAGTGGCTGCTCACCGACATCCAGCACCAGGGACAGCAGCCGTCGATTCTCGCCCAGGACCCGCCCGACATTGCCCGGCACTATCGCAATCAGTTCACTGCCATTCCCTGGTCAACGGTATTCAGGCCGGCGCTCAAACAGGCCAGGCCGAGCGTTCCGGGCTATCAGACCGCCCGGGTGCTGGGTCCCGTCGGGCAACCGGCGGCGCTCGATGACCAGGGCCGAATACAGATCTGCTTGTGGCCAACGTCGGAGTTCGAGGCGGATGAATCCGCCGGATTCTGGCTACCGGTAGCCCTTGCAACACCGGACGGCCAGATCGATCCGTCCAGGCTGCCCATGGCCGGCACCAACGTGTTGATCAGTTTCCTCGATAGCGACCCGGACCGGCCGGTGCTGTGTGCCGGCATGGACCATCTCCAGCCTTCCCGGCCCGCTCCCGAGCCACGCCGCGATGCCAATATGCTGCTCGATTGGTTGATCAACCGCTCGGATCTCATGCCGTGACGCCGTTGTCGATTACCCATTGCACACGGCGGGTGGTGGCGACGTTTGTGGAGAGGGTTCGCGAGCGTTTTGTGTAGGCAGCTCCGGCTTCTTCGCGAGCAAGCCCGCTCCCACAAAAGCAGCTCCCTGCGGCGCTTTTTTGTGGCCGATTCACTTGATCCAGAGCATTCATCAGCCAATTCACCTCGGGCAAATCCAGTGAAACAGGATTACAGTTAGCCCACGCCGTCGAACAAGAACGGCGACTTCAGACCAGTCCTGTGAGGAACACCGTATGCCCTGGAAGAATTCCGAATCACGCTACAGCACCGTATCGATCGCGCTGCACTGGTTGATGCTGGTTCTGTTAATACTGGTCTACGCCTGTATCGAATTTCGCGGGATCTTTCCCAAAGGCAGTGGCGGCCGGACGCTGATCAAGGAAGCGCACTTCATGCTCGGCCTGACCGTGTTCATTCTGGTCTGGCTACGGCTATTCGCCCGCAGCCTGGGGCCGGCGCCACAGATCTTCCCCGCCTCGCCTCGCTGGCAAAGCGTGCTCGCCAAACTGATGCACTGGGCGCTGTATATTTTCATGATCACCATGCCGATTCTGGGCTGGCTGATTACCAGCGCCGAGGGCCATCGGGTGATGTTCTATGGCATTGACTTGCCGTTGCTGATCGAAGAGAACAAAACGCTGGCCAAGCAATTCGAGGGCTGGCATGTGCTCGGCGGGACCATCGGCTATTGGCTGATCGGACTGCACGCCGTGGCCGGGCTTTATCATCACTATGTGGTGCGCGATAACACCTTGCTGCGGATGACGCCCAAACGCGGTTAGTCGCGACCGCTTTGCTCAAAACCCCGGCGGCCCTGCAAGCCGCCGGTGTGGATGAAGATCAGGCGCGTGCCCAGGGGAAACTTCCCGGCTTCGACTTGTTGCTTGAGTACCATCAGCGCCTTGCCGGTGTACAGCGGTTCGAAAGGAATACCGCTGGCCTGTTCGGTCTGCTCGATGAACTTGAGTAACTGCGGATCGACTTTGGCAAAACCGCCACGGCTGGCGTCGAACAGCTCATAAGCCGGAGCCTGCAAACCTGTCTCGCGGACAATCGACTCGACCTGCTGCGCCACGCCATGATCCTCGGGCACCGCCAGCGCGCCATACACCGGGTGTTCACCCGCCTCGGCCAGTGCCAGGCCGGCCAGGGTCGTGCCCGTTCCGCAGGCCAGCCACCAGCCGTCGTAATGGCTCCAACCCAGACCGCTCAGTTGTTCGCGAACCTGAGCCACCAGTGGCATGCAGCCCTTCGCCCCACGTAAACCACCGCCGCCTTCCGGCACTGGTTGTAGCTCGGGATACTGCTCCAGCCATGGCTGCCAGAAGCCAGGTTCGTGCCGCGCTCGATAACCGCCATAACCCAACCAGTGCAACTGCATGCCGAACGCCTGCAAATCCTTCACCGTCGGAGTGTCTTGCGGATGCCCGCGCAGCAGGCCGACCGTGGTGAAACCGAAGCGTTTGCCCGCAGCGGCCAATGCGTGGAGATGGTTGGAGTGAGCGCCACCCAGGCTGATGATGCCTTGGGCGCCGTTCCGGTCGGCGGCTTTCAGATGTTCGATGAGTTTGAACCACTTGTTGCCGCTGATCAGCGGGTCGATCTGGTCCAGACGCAGAATCGCGACCTCGATGCCGAAGGGGGTAAGCCAGTCGAGGTGAAGGGGTTCCAGGGGGGCTTGGGGTAGCCAGTTGGCAGGAGGAAAAAGCATTGGCGCCTGATTGTGCTCAGAAAGAGCCAGCATTCTAGTCGCTCAAAGGGCCCTATCGCGAGCAGGCTCGCTCCCACCTTGGATTTGCGTCGGTCACAAAATACGTGAACACCACAAACCTGTGGGAGCGAGCCTGCTCGCGATGGCCATTGGCACGTTAAACCTGCGTATTACAACTCAGCCGCCAACCGCGAACCCTGGTTGATCGCGCGCTTGGCATCCAGCTCCGCCGCCACATCCGCGCCACCGATCAAGTGCACGTTCTGCCCGGCCGCGATCAGGCCATCCTGCAACTCACGCAACGGATCCTGCCCGGCGCAGATCACAATGTTGTCCACCGGTAATACCTGCGGTTCGCCGCTTTCGCCGATGCGGATGTGCAGGCCTTCGTCGTCGATCTTCAGGTACTCGACGCTGTTGAGCATCTGCACCTGCTTGTTTTTCAGACCGGTGCGGTGAATCCAGCCAGTGGTCTTGCCCAAGCCATCGCCGACCTTGGAGGTCTTGCGTTGCAACAGGAACACTTCACGGGCCGGCGCATGCGGCTCAGCCTTGATGCCCGCGACACCGCCGCGCGCTTCAAGCTGCGTATCGATGCCCCACTCCTTCCAGAACGCTTCGCGGTCCTGGCTGGTGGCCACACCCTGGTGAACGAGGAATTCCGACACGTCGAAACCGATACCACCGGCGCCGATCACCGCGACGCGCTTGCCCACTGGTTTGCGCTCCAGGATCACGTCCAGGTAGCTCAGCACCTTGGCGTGCTCGACGCCCGGAATCGCCGGCACCCGTGGCGCAATGCCGGTCGCCAGGATGATTTCGTCGTAACCGCCCTCGACCAGCTGCGCCACATCCACACGGGTGCTCAGGCACAGCTCGACATTGGTGGTCTGCAATTTGCGGTTGAAGTAACGCAGGGTCTCGAAGAACTCTTCCTTGCCCGGCACGCGCTTGGCGATGTTGAACTGGCCGCCGATTTCGCTGGCCGAATCGAACAACGTCACCTGATGGCCACGCTCGGCGGCCACAGTGGCGGCGGACAGACCGGCAGGGCCGGCACCGACCACGGCGATTTTCTTGATCTGCTGCACCGGCAGGTAATTGAGCTCGGTTTCATGGCAGGCCCGCGGGTTCACCAGGCAACTGGTCAACTTGCCGCCAAAGGTGTGATCCAGACACGCCTGATTGCAACCGATGCAGGTGTTGATTTCATCGCCACGGCCGGCCGCAGCCTTGTTGACGAAATCCGGGTCGGCCAGGAATGGCCGGGCCATGGACACCATGTCGGCATCGCCCTCGGCCAGGATCTGCTCGGCGACTTCGGGGGTGTTGATGCGGTTGGTGGTGATCAGCGGAATGCTCACCGAACCACGCAGTTTCGCCGTGACCTTGCTGAACGCCGCACGCGGCACCTTGGTGGCGATGGTCGGAATCCGTGCTTCGTGCCAGCCTATACCGGTGTTGATGATCGTCGCACCGGCCTGCTCGATGGCCTTGGCCAATTGCACGATTTCTTCCCAGGTGCTGCCACCTTCCACCAGGTCGAGCATCGACAGGCGGAAGATAATGATGAAATTCGGGCCGACCGCTTCGCGCACCCGACGGACGATTTCCACCGGCAGGCGCATACGGTTTTCGTAAGCGCCGCCCCAGCGGTCAGTGCGGTGGTTGGTGTGGGCCGCGAGGAACTGGTTAATGAAGTAACCTTCGGAACCCATGATCTCGACACCGTCGTACTCGGCTTTTTGCGCAAGCGTCGAGCACGTGACGAAATCGCTGATCTGCTTCTCGATGCCTTCCTCGTCCAGCTCTTTAGGCTTGAACGGGTTGATCGGTGCCTGAATCGCGCTCGGGGCCACCTGCTTCGGGCTGTAGGCATAACGCCCGGCATGAAGAATCTGCATGCAGATCTTGCCGCCCGCCTCGTGCACCGCTCGGGTGACGATCCGGTGTTTGAGCGCCTCTTCCTCGGTGGTCAGTTTGGCTGCGCCGGAGTAAACCCCGCCCTCATCGTTCGGACCGATACCGCCGGTGACCATCAGGCCCACACCGCCACGGGCACGTTCGGCAAAGTAGGCGGCCATGCGCTCGAAACCGCCGGGCTTTTCCTCAAGCCCTGTGTGCATCGAGCCCATCAGGGTGCGGTTGCGCAACGTGGTAAAACCCAGGTCCAGCGGGGCCAACAGGTGCGGGTAATGAGCGGCGGCCATCGGTAACTCCACAACGAGCGATCACGGAAAAAATGCAGGAACTCTTCGGCTCCCGTCAGTCATGTTCAACAGACTAAGAGTCGTACTGCTGTCACTCAATGACCGTAACTGACAACTTATTGATCCAAATGCGCAGCGCCCCTTGGCAAGCGCAGGCATGGGCCCTACCCTAGTCGCGAACCCTGCACACGGCCGCTGACTGTTTTCCATGCGCAAACTTTTGTACCTGACCCTCTCCATGGCGTTGATCGCCGCCCTCACGACCTACGCCATGTGGGCCGCGGACCGTCCGGTGGGTCATTACCTGTCAGACTTGCGCATCAATCTTGCGGTCGATCAGGGTACCCCCGCCGATCGTGGCAACTTGCTGGGCATCCAGCCCGAGCTGTTCCCCACCGACTATCAAAGCCCCGAGCGCCTGCATCGCAAGCTCGCGGCCTATTTGCAGAAAGCCCAGGACCAGGGCCTGCTCAATGAAAAAACCATCGTCGTGCTGCCCGAACATATCGGTACCTGGCTGATGGTCAGCGGCGAGAAAGACGAGCTGTACCAGGCCACCACGCTCAAGGAAGCCATGAACTGGCTGGCGGTGAGCAACCCGTTGCAGTTCATCCGCGCCCTGATCGGCGCCGAGGGCGCCAGCCGTCTCGATGACGCGCACTTGCGAATGAAAGCCAAGGGCATGGCCAAGGATTACCAGGCGCTGTTCGGGGGTCTGGCGAAAGAATTCCACGTGACCCTGGTGGCCGGCTCCATCGTGTTACCCGAGCCGAGTGTCAGCGACGGCGTCCTGCACATCGGCCACGGCGCGCTGTACAACAGCAGCATGGTGTTCGGTCGCGATGGCCTGCCGATCGGCCAACCCCAGCGGCAAGTACACCCCACTTTCGCCAAGCGCGACACGCTCGAAGCCAATTCCGATCCTACGATCAACGTCATCGACACCCCGGCCGGGCGCCTGGGCGTGTTGATCGGCAGCGACAGCTGGTACCCCGACAACTACCGCAAACTCGACGATCAGGGCGCGCAATTGGTGGCGGTCCCGGCGTTCGTCGTCGGGCGCGGGGTCTGGGATCAACCGTGGCGCGGCTTTAAGGGCCAACCCTCGCCGAGTTCTGTCAGCCTCAAGGCCGGCGAAGTCAGTGAAGGTCAGGCCTGGCATCGGCTGACACTGATTGCCCAACCGTCCGGCAGCCAGGCCATCGCCGGCATGAGCGTGTTCCTGCGCGGCCAGTTCTGGGACAAGGGCAGCGCCGGTCAAAGCTTCCTCAGCAGCAACGGGCAACAATTCGCCGACGGCGATGCCCGGGGCGCGCGTTTGCTGAACCTCTGGCTGTAAGCCGATGAAACCGCAGCCGATGCGCCTCGGGGATCTGTCGGTGGGCTTCGTCCATAGCCTGGCCGACGCCGTGCGCAGCCATGGCCTGGACCCACAACCGCTGCTCGAACAGTACGGCCTCGACGCCGCGCGACTGGCCGAAGCCGGTGCACGCCTCTCGATCCCGCGCTACATGCGCCTGGGCCACGGCGCCATTCAACTGACCGACGACCCGGCACTGGGTTTGCGCATGGGCCAGCTCAGTCGCCTGAGCCAGGCCGGACTGGCCGGCGTCACCGCCGCCCAGGCACCCACCGTGCGCGAAGCGGCGCGCTGCCTGATTCGCTTCGAAGCGCTGTACGGCTCCAACTATCGCGGCCAGTCGAGCTTTCATGAAGACGCTCAAGGCGCCTGGCTGCGTTTCTATTCCATCAGCCCCTACAACGCCTACAACCGCTTCGTGGTGGACTCGATCATCGCAGGCTGGTTGCAGCAATTGTCCAGCGTAAGCCCTGCCCCGCTACGCGCCGAACGGATCGAGATCGAGTTCCAGGCGCCGGATTACCGTGAGGCCTATGCCGTGCTGGGGGATTGTCCGGTTCAGTTTGGCGCCGAACAGAATCAGCTGCGCCTGAGCCTGGACAGCCTCGCTCAGCGCAACCCGGAGCACTGCCCGAGCACCTGGCGGCACCTGCTGCAACTGTGTGAACGGGAACTGGAGCAACTGACACGCACCCGCAGCCTGCGTGAACGTATCACTCAGTTACTGGGGCCGTTGCTCAATGGCGGCCGGGAACCCGACCTGGAAGAAGTCGCGGCACGCCTGAAGCTGCCAACCTGGACCTTGCGCCGCAAACTTGCCGAGGAAGGCACGCAATTTCGCGCAATCCTCAACGACACACGCCGCGACCTGGCCATGACCTACATTCGCGACACTGAACTGGCGTTCGGCGAAATCGCCTACCTGCTGGGGTTTGCCTCAGCCGAAGCCTTTCAACGGGCCTTCAAACGCTGGAACGGCCAGACCCCCGGCGAGTTTCGCCGCAGTCATCGCCAATCCGCGTAATTACAGCTCCGTAGCGTCTTCGGCCGGTTCCAGCGGGTCCAGTTCAAACGCCTGATACTCGAGCAGTTCTTCTTGATAATCATCCATAATTAAACCCCCATCGCTTATTGAAAAAATCGTCTGAATAAATGTCCAGCGCCCCGAGCATAAAGTGCCCACATGAAAGAAAAATGACTCGAGCACGATACGATGCCGCTACTGAATAAAACGTAGCAGGTGGTCAGGAATTTATCACAGGTTTTTTTCGATATAAGCCGTAGGAATACGGCCCGGCGTGATGTGGATCAATCTTGAAAGGCATTACGGAGGCGGTATCGTCTGACCCGCCCCCGTAACAACGGGAACCAATTACTGGCTGGAGACAGGCAGCGCCGAAATCGGCTCGGTCGGCGCCGGCAGCGTGCTTGAATCCGCCGCTGGCGTGACCGCTTCCGCGGATGAAGTCGGCTCACTGCTCGCGGCCGGAGTAATTGGCGCCGTTTCAGCAGGCGGCACAACAGGCTCCGAAGTGGCTGGAGCGGCTTCGGCAGGTGCAGGAGCTGGTGCGACTGCCGGAGCAGGTTCTGCCGCCGGGGTCGGGGTCGGCGCCAACTGAGCCGGTGCAGCCTTGGCTTCAGGCACCCCCAGTTCGGTTTTCGGCTTCTCGATGATGTGCGCGGCCTTCTTCGCTTCAGGCGGCAGGAACAATTCGACCAGGGCAAAGAAGCGCTCGTAGAACTTGGCCGAAGACACGGTTTCGCTGGCGACCTTGACCATCGAGTCGTCGGACGAGCCGATCGGCATCGATACCGAGCCCAACACGCCGACGCCGAGGCTGGCGGAGTTGTTGGTCTTTTTCAGCGCATAGCGGTCCTGCAGGGCGTTGGCGAACATGGTCGCATGATGCCCCTCGCTGCCGTCATCGGCACAGACCACATTGAAACTGATCTCCATATGGGTCTCGCCGGTCTGCTGGAAGCTCTTGTGCCCACTGATCAGTTTCGGATCACTGCTGGTGATGATGTAACCCTGGCTGAGCAAAGCCCGACGGGCGGCTTCGCAGGTTTGTGCATCGGTCACCGGGTAGCTGCGCGAAAACGTCCCGGAGTCGTCGAAGTTCTCATGCTCATAGACGGCGGCTTTCTTCGACGAACAACCGGCAGCGGCGGCCAGCACCAAGGCCAGCCCGACAACACGCATGGGAATTGATTTAAACATTGAACATCCTGAGGAAAACGGTTCGGGGCGTATTGTGCAACAGATTAATGCTTAGCGGAGTATCGATTGTGTCTTAAAACGGCTACAGATTCATTGACCGTCATATCAGGAGAAAGTCCCGCCGGAGCAAAAATCAAAAGATCGCAGCCTGCGGCAGCCTCTACGGGGGATCGCGTTCATCTGTAGGAGCTGCCGCAGGTTGCGATCTTTTTGCTTCCCCCATGAAAAACCCCAGCCTTTCGGCTGGGGTTTTTTGTGTCGCGCAAAACTCAGTCAGGCATCAGAAACGCTTGATCTCAGCCTCGCGTTCCAGCAGTTTGCGGTAGGCCGCAAAGTCTTGCTGGCCAATGCGCGAGGCGAGGAAGCGACGGTATTGAACCTTCTCTTCCTCGGTCGGCGCCGCGGCTTCGTTCACGCCGTTCAGACGCACAATCACCAGGCTACCATCGGCCAGGGTCACGCTGCTGAAGGTCGGCTTGTCTTTGGAGGCTGGCTTGGGCATGCGAAACAGCGCTTGCAGCACGGTTGGGTCGGTCCCTTCCTGAGCGCGAGTGGCTGCTGCGGTGACTTTCCAGCTCTGACCGTCAATCGCCTTGTCCAGCGCAGTCTTGCCATCGCGCAGGCTGGCAACCAGTTGATCGGCCTTGGTCTTGGCGGCAGCACTGGCGTGCTCCTTGGTCAATTGCACGCGAATGCTGGCAGCCACGCTTTCCAGCGGCAGTTGCTCAGGCTTGCGGTGCTCCTTGGCGCGCAGCACGATCACGGTTTCCGGGTCCAACTCGATGGCGGTGCTGTTGGCACCCTCATCCAGCACTTCAGGACTGAATGCAGCGGTCACCACGGCACGGTTGGCCGCAACACCTTCGCCACCTTCCCGGCCGAATGGCGCGGAAGTGTGGACGGTCAGCTTCAGGTCCTGTGCCGGCTGGGCCAGATCGGACGCTTCGAACGAGGAGTCTTCCAATTGCTTGGTCGCCTCGACGAAACGCTGCTCGACCTGCTGGGTTTTCAGCTCGCGGGTCAGCTTGTCTTTCAGGCTGGCGAACGTTGGCACCTCAGGCGCTTCAACACCCAACAGCTTGATCAGGTGGAAACCGAAGTCAGTGCGAACCGGCTCCGACACCTGATCCTTGGCCAACGAATACAGGGCTTTTTCAAACACTGGATCGTAGACGCCTGGCCCCGCGAAACCGAGGTCACCACCATTGTTCGCCGAGCCTGGATCCTGGGAGAACTCCTTGGCCAGGACTTCAAACTTCTCGCCTTTAGCCAGACGCGCCTGCACCTCTTCGATCTTGGCCTTGGCTTGTGCTTCGGTCACCTTGTCGTTCACTTCGATCAGAATGTGCGCAGCCCGGCGTTGCTCGGACAGGTTTGCGGTTTCTTTCTGATACGCCGCCTGCAAGTCTTCGTCCTTGACGCTGACCTGATCGAAGAAGGAAGCCTTTTTCAATTCGAGGTAATCGATGACCACCTGATCAGGCGTCATGAATTCCTTGGCGTGTTCGTCGTAGTAGGCCTTGACCTCATCGTCGGTCAGCTTCACAGCCGCAGGATCTGCCTTGACGTTCAGGGTGGCGAAATCGCGGGTCTGTTTTTCCAGACGGGCGAAGGCCAGAACCTGTGCATCGGTGACGAAACCGCTACCGGCCAGGCCAGCACGCAACTGACCGATCAGCATTTCCTGAGCCAGCATCTGACGGAATTGCAGACGGCTGTAGCCCAGTTGACGGATCACCTGGTCGAAACGCTCGGCGCTGAACTTGCCACTCACCTGGAATTCAGGCGTTTGCAGGATCACCTGATCCAAAGCGGCTTCGGAGAAAGCGAATTTCGATTTTTCTGCGCCTTGCAGCAGCAGTTTGCGATCGATCAGGCCCTTGAGGGCCGATTCGCGCAGCATTTTTTCGTCGAGCAAGGAAGCATCGAAATCCTTGCCCAGCTGTTGTATGAGCTGACGGCGTTGCATATCGACCGCCTGGCTCAGCTCGTTCTGGCTGATTTCTTCGCCATTGACCTTGGCCGCCTCATTGCTGTGCGTCGTGGCCCGAAAAATGGCGTCGAAACCGGTCAAAGCCATCAGTGCAACGATGACCCCGATAATGGTCTTGGCAATCCAGCCTTGTGAATTGTCCCTGATATTCTGCAGCATGCGTCCCCCAGAAACGGTTGAACTTCAAAATTAGGCAACCGTGGAGCGTGGGTAGAATCCGGATAGAAGAAAGGCGCATCCGAGGATGCGCCTTCTCGTAACTGGCGGAGCGGACGGGACTCGAACCCGCGACCCCCGGCGTGACAGGCCGGTATTCTAACCGACTGAACTACCGCTCCGCTGCCAAGTCAGGAATGACCCCGACCCGGATAGGCAAAAACCTGAATCGAACTTAGTTGACAGCTTCTTTCAGTGCTTTACCGGCTTTGAAACCTGGTTTTTTGGCGGCTGCGATTTCCAGCGTCTTACCGGTCTGTGGGTTACGACCGATGCGAGCTGGACGATCAGTCACGGAGAAGGTGCCGAAACCAACCAGAACAACAGAGTCGCCAGCCTTGAGAGCGCCAGTGACGGATTCGATTACAGCGTCCAGCGCACGGCCAGCAGCAGCTTTCGGGATATCAGCGGATGCAGCGATAGCATCAATCAGTTCCGACTTGTTCACTCTAAGTCCCCTTATATCTATTTGAGTTTGATTCTAAGTTTTTTGGTGAAAGCAAAAAAACGAGTGCTGAATGGCCTACAGACACTTAAGAGCCGCTTTATATCAAGGGCTCTAAAAAACTGTCAAGGAAGCCTCCCAGGCAAATGCGTACTAATGCGTGCTAATTCTTTCCTTAGAGTCAGACTCGCGCTTTTCATCCTTTGCAACGATCTCCGGAACCACATCTGGCAAGGGCTCCGGCGCGTATTGCAGCGCAATTTGCAGGACCTCGTCAATCCATTTAACTGGTTTAATCTGTAGATCTTGCTTGATATTGTCAGGAATTTCCTTCAGATCGCGTACGTTCTCTTCAGGAATGATCACCGTCTTGATTCCGCCACGGTGAGCAGCCAGCAGTTTTTCCTTCAAGCCGCCGATCGCCAGCACCTGACCACGCAAGGTGATTTCGCCGGTCATGGCGACGTCCGCTCGTACAGGAATGCCAGTCAATGCCGACACCAGGGCCGTGCACATGCCTACACCGGCGCTAGGGCCGTCCTTCGGGGTCGCCCCTTCAGGCATGTGGATGTGCGTGTCGCGCTTCTCGTGGAAGTCCAGGGGAATCCCCAGGCTCTTCGCACGGCTGCGGACGACGGTCAGGGCCGCGGTGATCGATTCGACCATCACGTCACCCAGAGAACCGGTCTTGATCAGCTGGCCTTTACCCGGCACGACTGCGGCTTCGATGGTCAGCAATTCGCCGCCCACCTGGGTCCACGCCAGGCCAGTAACCTGACCGATCTGATCCTGCTGCTCAGCCAGACCGTAGCGGAATTTGCGCACGCCCAGAAAGTGCTCCAGCATGTCGGCAGTGACCTTCACCGAGAAGCGTTTCTCCATCGCATGCTCTTTGACCGCCTTGCGGCAAACCTTGGCAATCTGGCGCTCCAGCCCACGTACACCGGCTTCGCGGGTGTAGTAGCGAATGATGTCGCGAATCGCTTCGGCGTCAAATTCCAGCTCGCCTTTCTTCAGACCGTTGGCCGTAATCTGCTTCGGCGAAAGGTATTTGACGGCGATGTTGATCTTCTCGTCTTCGGTGTAACCCGGCAGACGAATCACTTCCATCCGGTCCAGCAGCGCCGGTGGAATGTTCATGGAGTTGGAGGTGCACAGGAACATCACATCGGACAGGTCGTAGTCGACTTCCAGATAGTGATCGTTGAAGTTGTGGTTCTGCTCGGGATCGAGCACTTCCAGCAACGCCGACGCCGGATCGCCACGCATGTCGCTGCCCATTTTGTCGATTTCATCGAGCAGGAACAACGGGTTGCGGACCCCCACCTTTGTCATCTTTTGAATCAATCTTCCTGGCATCGAACCGATATACGTCCGGCGATGGCCACGAATTTCCGCCTCATCGCGCACACCACCGAGGGCCATGCGGACGAATTTGCGGTTGGTGGCGTGGGCGATCGACTCTGCCAGAGAGGTTTTACCCACCCCTGGAGGACCGACCAGGCACAGCACCGGACCACGAATCTTCTTCACACGCTTCTGCACGGCGAGGTATTCGAGGATCCGCTCTTTGACTTCTTCCAGACCGTAGTGGTCTGCATCGAGAATGTCTTCGGCGCGGGCAAGGTCCAGGCGCACTTTGCTCTGGGCTTTCCATGGCACTTGAACCAGCCAGTCGATGTACGAACGCACCACGGTCGCTTCCGCAGACATTGGCGACATTTGCTTGAGTTTGTTCAGTTCGGCCTGAGCCTTGGCCAACGCGTCTTTCGGCAGGCCGGCGGCATCGATACGCTTTTTCAGCTCTTCGATTTCGTTGTGGCCTTCGTCGCTGTCGCCCAGCTCTTTCTGAATGGCCTTCATCTGCTCATTCAGGTAGTACTCGCGCTGGCTGCGCTCCATTTGCTTTTTGACGCGACCGCGAATGCGTTTTTCGACTTGCAGCAGATCGATTTCGGCATCCAGCAACGCCAGAACGTGCTCGACCCGGGCCGACAAATCGATGATTTCGAGGATTTCCTGCTTCTGCTCGATCTTCAGGGCCATGTGCGCGGCCATGGTGTCGACCAGGCGGCCTGGCTCGTCGATGCTGTTGAGCGACGACAGGACTTCAGCGGGGACTTTCTTGCCCAGCTGTACATATTGTTCGAACTGAGCCAGCAGGCTGCGGACAAACACTTCCGACTCGCGCTCAGGCGCGTCGACTTCGTCGATCAGCGAGACTTCGGCTCGGCAGTGGCCGTCGACCTCGCTGAAGCGCTCCACGGCGCCCCGCTGCTCGCCTTCTACAAGAACCTTGACCGTGCCGTCAGGCAGCTTGAGCAGCTGCAGAACGGTAGCAATGGTGCCTACGCGATAAAGTGCTTCTTCACCGGGATCGTCATCAGCAGGATTTCGCTGAGCCAGCAGAAGGATCTGCTTGTCGCCCGTCATCGCAGCCTCGAGGGCTTCGATGGATTTCTCGCGCCCCACGAACAGCGGGATAACCATGTGCGGATAAACCACGACATCACGCAATGGCAGGAGAGGCAATTCGATGGTCGTCTTCATGATTTCGCCTCTACGGCGGCCATAAGGCCGTAAACAGATGGAAGTAAGCTTGAAACCAAGATGGGGGCTGCTTTCAAAAAAAACAAGCGGATAAAAGAACCACTTTAAAGATCGCCGCTTACGGCAGCGCCTGCATGGGTCCGGATGCATCCAAGAAGGTCGGCTGTCATGCCGCCTTCGCAGCGATGCGACAAGCCAGCTCCCACAATAGCAAAGGGGCCCGCAGGCCTAATGCCAGTCAGTTAAGCGCAATCCATGTGGGAGCGGGCTTACTCGCGAAGACGGTAGTACAGTCAACATTGATGTCGCCTGACACACCGCTTTCGCGAGCAAGCCCGCTCCCACAGATTCCGCTCCTTAACTGAGCAGCATTAGCCCGAAGGCCCCTTCTTTATTCCAGCAGCGTGACGCTTAAGCGTCTGGCGCTGCCTTGGCAGTCGGCTCACTGTTTTCGTAGATATACAGTGGCTTGGACTTGCCTTCTATAACGCTTTCATCGATCACTACTTTACTCACCTCGGACTGCGAGGGAATTTCATACATAGTGTCGAGCAGCACACCTTCGAGAATCGAGCGCAGTCCACGAGCACCGGTTTTGCGTTCCAGAGCGCGTTTGGCGACCGATTTCAGCGCGTCGGTCCGGAATTCCAGGTCCACGCCTTCCATCTCGAACAACTTGGCATACTGCTTGGTCAGCGCATTTTTCGGCTCGGTGAGAATCTGCATCAATGCAGCTTCATCAAGCTCGTCCAGCGTGGCAAGTACCGGCAGACGACCGACGAATTCCGGGATCAGACCAAACTTGACCAGATCGTCAGGTTCGACTTCACGCAGGGATTCACCGACTTTCTTGCCTTCTTCCTTGCTACGAACTTCCGCGTTGAAACCGATGCCGCCCTTGGTGGAACGGTTTTGAATAACCTTTTCCAGACCGGAGAACGCACCACCGCAGATGAACAGGATGTTACGGGTGTCGACCTGAAGGAATTCCTGCTGCGGATGCTTGCGACCACCTTGAGGCGGAACGGAAGCGACCGTGCCTTCGATCAACTTGAGCAGGGCCTGCTGCACGCCTTCACCGGAAACGTCCCGGGTGATCGACGGGTTGTCAGACTTGCGCGAGATCTTGTCGATCTCATCGATGTAGACAATGCCCATCTGGGCCTTTTCCACATCGTAATCGCACTTCTGCAGCAGCTTCTGAATGATGTTCTCGACATCTTCACCCACATAACCCGCCTCGGTGAGGGTGGTTGCGTCGGCGATGGTGAACGGAACGTTCAACAAGCGGGCCAGAGTTTCGGCAAGCAGGGTTTTACCCGAGCCTGTCGGGCCGATCAGCAAGATGTTGCTTTTGCCGAGTTCGACGTCGTCATTCTTTTTGTCGCGCTGGTTCAGACGCTTGTAGTGGTTGTACACCGCTACGGCCAGAACCTTTTTGGCACGTTCCTGACCAATCACGTACTGATCAAGGATGCCGCTGATTTCTTTAGGCGAAGGCAATTTATGCGCGCTGCTTTCGGCCTGGGCTTCCTGCACCTCCTCACGGATGATGTCATTGCACAGGTCGACGCATTCGTCGCAGATAAAGACCGAGGGGCCGGCAATCAATTTGCGTACTTCATGCTGGCTTTTGCCACAGAAGGAGCAATAGAGCAGCTTGCCGTTGTCCTCGCCGTTGCGGGTGTCAGTCATTCGTTCGATCCAAATCCGATAGGCTTGCAACACAAGATGAAGGCTATTGCGGGCTTTTTCAAGCCCGCTGGTGATCGGACCCGCCGACCAACCTTATTTTGAGCTGCTTATTTTAAGCGGGGCGCTGGTTGATCACTTCATCGATCAACCCGTATTCACGCGCTGCCTCTGCACTCATGAAATTATCGCGGTTGGTATCGCGCTCGATTTCTTCAAGAGTGCGCCCGCTATGCTTGGCCATCAGCGTGTTGAGACGCTCACGAATGAAGAGGATTTCCTTGGCATGGATTTCGATATCCGAGGCCTGGCCCTGGAAACCGCCCAGTGGCTGGTGAATCATCACACGCGAGTTCGGCAGGCAGTAACGCTTGCCTTGGGCACCGGCCGTCAGTAGAAACGCACCCATGCTGCACGCTTGACCGATACAGGTGGTCGACACGTTTGGCTTGATGAACTGCATGGTGTCGTAGATCGACATGCCCGCCGTCACCGAACCGCCCGGCGAGTTGATATAGAGATGGATGTCCTTGTCCGGGTTTTCCGCTTCAAGGAACAGCAGTTGCGCACAGATCAGGTTGGCCATGTAGTCCTCTACCGGACCAACCAGAAAGATCACTCGCTCCTTGAGAAGGCGCGAGTAGATGTCATAGGCGCGCTCGCCACGAGCAGATTGCTCGACAACCATCGGGACCAGGCCGCCTGCGGCCTGGATATCAGAGTTCTGCTGAATATACGAATTACGGAACATGCTCTGCAGTCACTCCCAAATAGTTATGTCTTGAATACGCATAAGCCAGCACGAAGGCTGGCTTATGGTGTGTGCTTCTTACCGCAAAAACAATCAGTCGGCTTGTGGAGCTTCTACCGGCTTGACTGCTTCTTCGTAAGAGACCGATTTGTCGGTCACGCTAGCTTTCTGCAGAACAGTATCCACAACTTGTTCTTCCAGCACAACCGAACGAACTTCGTTCAGTTGCTGGTCGTTCTTGTAGTACCAGGACACAACCTGCTCAGGCTCTTGATAAGCCGAAGCCATTTCCTGAATCATCTCGCGAACGCGGGCTTCGTCAGGCTTGAGGTCGAATTGCTTGACCACTTCAGCCACGATCAGACCCAGCACAACGCGGCGCTTGGCTTGCTCTTCGAACAGCTCGGCCGGCAGTTGGTCAGGCTTGATGTTGCCGCCGAACTGCTGAACAGCCTGCACGCGCAGACGGTCGACTTCGTTGGACAGCAGAGCCTTTGGCACTTCGATCGGGTTGGTGGCCAGCAGACCGTCCATCACCTGATTCTTGACCTTGGATTTGATCGCCTGACGCAATTCACGCTCCATGTTCTTGCGAACTTCGGTGCGGAAGCCTTCCAGACCGGTTTCCTTGATGCCGAATTGAGCGAAGAACTCTTCGGTCAACTCTGGCAGTTTAGGCTCGGAAACGGTGTTCACGGTCACGGTGAACTCAGCGGTTTTGCCTGCCAGGTCGAGGTTCTGATAGTCCTCTGGGAAGGTCAGGTTCAGAACGCGCTCTTCGCCGGCCTTAGCGCCAACCAGACCGTCTTCGAAACCAGGGATCATGCGACCGGAACCCAGCACCAGCTGAGTACCTTTGGCGGAACCGCCAGCGAACACTTCACCGTCGACCTTGCCAACGAAATCGATGTTCAGCTGGTCTTCGTTTTGAGCAGCGCGATCGGCCACTTCGAAACGGGTGTTCTGCTTACGCAGGACTTCCAGCATTTTGTCCAGATCGGCGTCAGCCACTTCAGCGCTCAGGCGCTCGACAGTGATGCCTTCGAAACCGGCAACGGTGAACTCAGGGAACACTTCGAATACAGCTACGTATTCCAGGTCCTTGCCCGCTTCCAGGGATTTAGGTTCGATCGAAGGCGAACCAGCCGGGTTCAGCTTCTGCTCGACGACAGCTTCGTAGAAGGAAGACTGGATCACGTCGCCTACCGCTTCCTGGCGAGCTTCGGCACCGAAACGGCGCTTGATTTCGCTCATTGGCACTTTGCCTGGACGGAAGCCAGCAATCTTGGCCTTTTGGGCAGTCTGCTGCAGACGCTTGTTGACCTGAGTCTCGATGCGCTCAGCCGGCACGGTGATGCTCATGCGGCGCTCAAGAGCAGAAGTATTTTCAACAGAAACTTGCATGGATATTCCTCGTTGCACAGACGTTAGCCGGCCGTTTCCGACCCCAGAATCAAGGGCATGCATTCTAGTGGGTCAAACTCAAGAAGTCACCCTACTGAAAACGGGTAAAAAAGCAGCAGGCAATTTATAGGCGGGGACAAACGGTTGCGCCTCGCCCTGTTAGCAAATACAGCCAGGGCCCTGCACCAACCCTCCTATATAGAAGGAATCGGCAATCCATCCCTGACAGCCAACCCCGCGAAGGGATCGGCGGGCGAATCGAGCATCATCGAGAAACATAAATACGACGAAGCGACCTACCCCTGCGACCCACAACCTGCAGCCGCTGAACATTCAAACAATTGAAACAAAAAAGGCGCCAGACTGTTAAATCTGGCGCCTTTCGAAATATGGGGTGGACGATGGGGATCGAACCCACGACAACGGGAGTCACAATCCCGTGCTCTACCAACTGAGCTACGCCCACCATATTGCGTGACAAAGAAGCCAAACGACTTCTTTGCTGAGCCCAACCAAGCCAACCGGCATGAGTGAAGCTTTATTTGGTGCGGATGAAGAGACTCGAACTCTTACGCCTCGCGGCGCTGGAACCTAAATCCAGTGTGTCTACCAATTCCACCACATCCGCGGATTGAAGCTGTTAAAGCAAAGGCGCCAGACTGTAAAATCTGGCGCCTTTCAAAATATGGGGTGGACGATGGGGATCGAACCCACGACAACGGGAGTCACAATCCCGTGCTCTACCAACTGAGCTACGCCCACCATATCGCGCTACTTGTGCCAAAGCTGCCTAATGGCGCACCCGGCAGGACTCGAACCTGCGACCATCCGCTTAGAAGGCGGATGCTCTATCCAGCTGAGCTACGGGCGCCTTGTTAGCTGTAACCTTGAAGGACTACAAACTAAGTGCTTTTCAGTCCTGCAGAACTTCGATTCTGCTCAACCTTCTCAACCAGTGCTAGGCTGTACCCGACAAGTGCGACGAATAGTATAGAGCGACCCGAAGGTCGTCAAATCCTTTTTAAAAAAAATTCATTTAATTAAAGGAGTTAGGGGAATTTGCTGACCAAGCGCCTTTGCCCTCACCTCATGACATGCGAGAATGCGCTCTCTTTTTTTCCCCTCTCGATGGTTAATCACGCGCAATGACTGCACAACTAATCGACGGCAAATCGATCGCCGCCAGCCTGCGCCAGCAGATCGCCAAACGAGTCGCCGAGCGTCGCCAGCAAGGCCTGCGCACACCCGGCCTCGCGGTGATCCTGGTCGGTAGCGATCCTGCCTCTCAGGTTTATGTCTCGCACAAGCGTAAAGACTGTGAAGAGGTCGGCTTCCTTTCCCAAGCCTACGACCTGCCTGCCGAAACCACTCAAGAAGCACTGACCGATCTGATCGATCGCCTGAACGACGACCCGGCGATTGACGGCGTTCTGCTTCAACTGCCTTTACCAGAACACCTGGACGCCTCCAAATTGCTGGAGCGCATTCGTCCCGACAAGGACGTCGACGGTTTCCACCCTTATAACGTCGGCCGTCTGGCCCAGCGCATTCCGCTGCTGCGTCCGTGCACGCCTAAAGGCATCATGACGTTGCTGGAAAGCACCGGTGTCGATCTTTACGGGATGGACGCGGTCATTGTCGGAGCGTCCAACATCGTTGGTCGTCCGATGGCGATGGAACTGCTGCTGGCCGGCTGCACCGTGACCGTCACCCACCGCTTCACCAAGGACCTGGCGGGCCATGTCGGCCGCGCCGATCTGGTCGTGGTTGCCGCCGGCAAGCCGGGACTGGTCAAGGGTGAGTGGATCAAGGAAGGTGCGATCGTGATCGATGTCGGCATCAACCGTCAGGAAGACGGCAAACTGGTGGGTGACGTGACCTACGAAACCGCCCTGCCCCGCGCCAGCTGGATCACTCCGGTACCGGGCGGCGTCGGCCCGATGACCCGCGCCTGCCTGCTGGAGAACACGCTGTACGCCGCGGAAACACTGCATAGCTGAGTTCTCGCTTGCACACAGCGCCGCCTATAAAGAACCCCGCCCATCGCGGGGTTCTTTTTGCCCGCAGAAAAAGCTCGACCATCGACGGCTCAGCAATCGGGAAGCTGGAAAGCCGGAGGGGGTACAGAATGGGGACAGCATTAAATATTCTTCACTTTTACCCCTGTATTACAGGCGCCTATGGCTTTCCTGGCACATACTCTTAAAATGCGTCGTTTTTTAAGAAGCAGCCCGTTACAAAACGGCATATCCACCCTTTATGAGTCTGCCAGCGTGAAAATCCGTCTTTCCATCCTGAGCCTAGTTTTTGCAGTTACAGGGACTTTCATCGCGCCAACGGTCAACGCCGCTGACACCACCGCGGCGCCACGAGACAATTCACAACTGAAGATCGCGTCCGGCAGCGCTTTGCTGATGGATCTGCAGACCAACAAAGTCATCTATGCCAGCAATCCTGATGTCGTCGTACCCATCGCGTCCGTCAGCAAACTGATGACCGGCCTGGTGGTCGTGGAAGCGCGGCAGAACATGGACGAATACCTTTCCATCAACATCAGCGACACCCCGGAAATGAAAGGCGTGTTTTCCCGGGTCAAACTCAAAAGCGAATTGCCGCGCCGAGAGATGCTGCTGATTGCCCTGATGTCGTCGGAAAACCGTGCCGCTGCGAGTCTGGCCCATCACTATCCGGGCGGCTATGTCGCGTTCATTGCCGCCATGAACGCCAAAGCCAAAGCGCTGGGAATGACCAGCACCCACTTTGTCGAACCGACGGGCCTCTCCCCTCGCAATGTGTCCACCGCCCGCGATCTGAGCAAACTGCTGATCGCAGCACACAAGCACCCGCTATTGACTCAGCTGAGCACCACCAAGGAAAAAACCGTTTCGTTCCGTAAACCCAACTACAGCCTGGGTTTCCGCAACACCGACCATTTGGTCAACAAGCCTAACTGGGACATCAAACTGACCAAAACCGGCTTTACCAACGCGGCCGGTCACTGCCTGGTGCTGGTCACCCACATGGGTGATCGTCCGATGGCGCTGGTGATTCTCGACGCCTTCGGCAAGTACACGCACTTTGCCGATGCCAGCCGGATTCGTAGCTGGGTCGAAACCGGCAAGAGCGCCAACGTGCCGTCCGTCGCCCTGCAGTACAAGTCCGACAAGAATCTCAAGCATCGCCAGAGCGGCGTGGTTGAAGCATCGAAATAAGCTAGAAACGCCTCCAAAAGAAAGCCCCGAATATTCGGGGCTTTCTTTTGGCCGGGATTAATCATTAGGCAACGGCATCTGATCGTCATCCGGAATGCCATCCCCGGCACTCGGGTCTTTCCAACCCTGCGGATGCTTCGTCGGCACCACTGTCGGTCTGGCCAACGGATCCCTTAACGGGCTGTCCGGATCCATCACCGGATCCAGGTCGTCTTCGGGGGTTGTTGGAACACTGTCTGGAGGATCTGGACGTTTGTCGTCGAAGCTCGAATCGGTAGACATATGCACCTCTGACTAGGGCTTGGGTTTCAGATCGCCAAGTGGATCGTAAGGCTTTGCCGGGGCCTTCTTGCCCTCCTCACCCGGCTTTACATCCCTGGGCGCCTTGGCGGGCCCGATGGGATCGACCTGAGGATCGGCAACGTCCGGGGAATCGGGGTCGAACCCCAACTCATTATCGGACGAATGCTCAGACGAGTGCGGACCAGTGGGGGTATTGGAATGTGCCATGGCGCCTCCTGATCATGGACCCGGAAAAGTCCGGACCCTCTACCTGAGACTCCAGCATAGCGTGGCAGTGCCATGCCGATGACGAGCGGAACTTACTTCGCGCTCAACGCCTTCTTCGCCCTGGCTGCCGCCTGCTCCTGACCTGACTGGGCAAGATCGCTCGCCGCTTTCAGCCAGCGCGGCTGATCGACATTGGCCGGAATCTGCTCCGGCTTCTGGATCAATACAGCCCAGCCACCGGCATTCTCGAACGCCGATTCAAAGGAACCGAACCCCATCAGCAACCGACGATCCATCCCGGTGCGCAGCAATACGGTCTGCTTCTGACGGTTGTAACCAGCGAGAATGGCGTATCGGGGTCCCGCCCAGAACGCCGAACCTTCGGTGAAGCGCACCATCACCGGGTAACCGGCCGCGACCTGGGCCAACAGCGCCGGCAAATGGCTGTCGAGGGGATAAACCACCATCCCGTACTCGCGGGCGAGGTTTTGCATGTTCTGCTGCAACCGGTCTTCGGCACCCGGTAAATGCAGGGGCTTTTCGAGCAACCCCGGGGTGATCACGATGTCCTGTTGGGACAACAGGCTGGCCAGCACCTGAGGCCCGCTTTGATAACTTTGCCCGCGATAGAACGTACCGCTGAGTTCGACACGTTCCGGCAGACGCTTGATCTCGGGCGCCACGCTCCCCGCGCAGCCAGCCAGGCCGGCAACGCAGCCAACGATCAGCGCCAAAGATCGAATTCGAGAAAATACCCGCACCATCATCACTCTCTTGTTCAGACGCCAGGCAATCGAACTCCCGGCTTGGCCGCCGATCATAGGATGCCGCACGACAGCGGTATAGCCTTAACCGGCAGTTGATTGCATTCGATAGAGCGAACGGGTTGATGACAGGCGACCTTTGGTCAATAGCCTGAAACACAGCAGCGGCTAGACTGTCATTTACCAAGGAAGAGTGTGCGCCCGCTGCAGGGCAAAGAGGAGGCACTGATGAGCCTGACAATGACCATTGTAATGTTGATTTCCGGCTGGATGGCGGTGGCTGCCGCCATGCTGTGGGGCGTTTTGCGTATTACCCGCCGGCACCATCACCACCCGGCTCAATCAGCGCCTGCAACGAAAACCGATAAGCCGGCTGGACACCCCGCCACCGCGCACTGACTGGCGCTTTTCAGTCATACAAAAACGAATCCATGTGGGAGCGCCTTAAACTGGCCGCCTGGACTCTTTCGAGTTCAGGCGGCCGTTTCGTTTAATGAAGGTTAAGCTTCAGCGGCTACACGCTTCTGCCTGGCCCGCCGAGACAGCATGTTCAAGCCTTCGATCGTCGCCGAGAATGCCATGGCCGCGTAGACGTAGCCTTTTGGTACGTGGGCGCCGAAACCTTCGGCGATCAGCGTCATGCCGATCATGATCAGGAAGCCCAGCGCCAGCATCACCACCGTCGGGTTGTCGTTGATGAACTTGGCCAGAGGATCAGCCGCCAACAACATCACCAGTACCGACACCACCACCGCGATGATCATGATCGGCAAATGCTCGGTCATGCCGACAGCAGTAATGATGCTGTCGATAGAGAACACCATGTCCAGCATCAGGATCTGACCGATCGCGGCGGCAAAGCCCAGGGTCACGGTCGAGGTGGCCGACGTCGGATCTTCCGGCGACGGGTCCATGCTGTGATGGATCTCGGTGGTCGCCTTCCACAACAGGAACAGGCCGCCGGCGACCAGGATCATGTCCTTCCAGGAGAACGCATGACCAAGAATCTCGATCACAGGCGCCGTCAACTGAACGATGAACGCGATGGTGCTCAACAGCGCCAGGCGCAGGATCAACGCCATGCCGATACCGATGCGCCGCGCCTTCTGGCGATGCTGTTCGGGCAGCTTGTTGGTGAGGATCGAGATGAAGATCAGGTTATCGATGCCGAGCACGATTTCCATCACCACCAGCGTGGCCAGGGCGACCCAGGCGGTGGGGCTTGCAGCAAGTTCTAAAAGGTATTCCATGGGTCAGTCCTGACTGGTTGTAGACGGTTTAGATTTCCTGGGACGAAGATTCGGTTTTGTCCGACTCTTTGGCCGGTTGTTCTTTCTTGCTGATCAGGCCACCGGTGGCATCGCTCAACGCTTGCTCGGCGGCTTTGTGGGTATCGTCAATCGCCTGTTTGGCGGTTTCGGCAGCCTTGCCCATCAGTTGCTGGGCGCTCTTCTCGGCCTGGTCGCAGCCGGCCAACACCAATAAAGAGGTGATCAGCAGCGCGGGGGTTTTAAGCTTCATGATGCTTTCCTCGATAGAACAGACAAAGCCCAAATGGCGCTCCGTCGATAGCGAGGCAGTCTAAAGAGGAAAATACTTCAGGAAAATTCGTATTTTAAGCGGTTATACTTCGGTTTTTACGAATCCATAGCAAAACATACCCTACGGGGAACATGAATGCTGAATTACCGACAGCTGCATTATTTCTGGGTGGTGGCCAAGACCGGCAGCATCGTGCGCGCCTGCGAGCAGTTGAACCTGACACCACAGACCATCAGCGGGCAGATTTCCCTGCTCGAGCAAACCTATGGCATCGAGTTGTTTCGCCGGGTCGGCCGGCAGCTGGAACTCACTGAAGCCGGGCGTCAGACCCTGCCCTACGCCGAGCAGATGTTTCAACTCGGTGGCGAATTGGAGCTGATGCTGCGGGCGCAGCCCAATGAGCAACAGATTCTGTTTCGGGTGGGCGTCGCCGATGTGGTGCCCAAATCGATCGTTTATCGATTGATTGCACCGACCATGGAGTTGAGCGAACCGCTGCGTATCACCTGTCGCGAAGACAAACTGGAACGTTTGCTTGCCGACCTGGCGATTCAGCGCCTGGATCTGGTGATTTCCGACAGCCCGATGCCCTCGCATCTGGACATCAAGGGCTACAGCCAGAAACTCGGTGAATGCGGCATCAGCTTCTTCGCCACCGCTGAACTGGCAGCGCGTTATGGCCAGGATTTCCCCCGCAGCCTGCACGGCGCCCCGCTGCTGATCCCCGGGCCGGAAACCGTGGTACGCAGTCGCTTGCAACGCTGGTTTGCCGAACAGCAGATTCAGCCTCGAATCGTCGGCGAGTTCGACGACAGCGCTTTAATGCAGGCCTTCGGCCAATCCGGCAGCGGGATATTCATCGGCCCGAGCGTGATTGCCGACGAAGTGAAACGCCAATGCAGCGTGGAGTTGATCGGCCAGACCGACGCGGTGAGCGAATCGTTCTATGCCATTTCAGTTGAACGCAAGGTCAAGCACCCCGGCATTGTCGCCATTACCGAAGGTGCCCGACGCGAGCTGTTCACCGAGATGTGACGCCTCAGGCGCAGATTTCCCGGGGTTTGAAGGTCATCAGCGCCATCGCCAACAGGATCGAGACAAGGATAAAACCGGCGGCTGCGAAACCCAGCCCGCCCAGGCCGACACTGTCGATCACCCGACCACCGACCATCGCACCCAGTCCGATCCCGAGGTTGGCCCCGGCAATGTTCAGCGACGCAGCAAAGGCCGGCGCTTCAGGCGCAGCCTTCATCAAACGCACATGACTGACCAGGAACAACGCCGCCTGGGTCACGCCCCAAATCCCCATCGCCGCCGCCAGCCCCAGCGGCGAATGAATGTTCGGCACCAGCGTTACCATGCCGGCAATCATGAACGCGCAAAACGTCACAGAAGCAATCAGCGGGTGACGATCCACCGCGCGGCCGCCCAGCGAGTTGCCGATCAGCCCGACCGCACCGAAGCCCATCAGGCACCAGCCGACCACCGTGCCATTGAAACCGGCGAGGCGCTCAAGGATGTCCGCCAGGTAGGTGTAAGCGGTGAACATGCCGCTGAACACCAGGATCGACAGCAGTACATGCCCCAGCATCAGCGGGCTGCGCAGGATCTTGAACTGTGAACGGAAACTCACCTGGTGCTGGTGCAGGCTGGTTTTCGGCAGGTAGATAAACAGCAGCAGCGCCTTGGCAAACGCGATCACCGCCAGAATGCCGAAAGCACTGCGCCAGCCGAACGCGTCGGAAATCAGCGTGCCGACAGGAATGCCAAACACCGTGGCGCAGACGATGCCGAAACCGACCTTGGCGATGGCCCGCCCGGCGTAGTCCGGCCCGACGATGTCCACCGCGGTTTCACTGGCCAACGCCCAGAACACCGGCAGCCCCAGCGCCGGAATCAACCGGGCGATGGCCATCACCCAAATATTCGGCGCAAATGCCGCCAGCGTGTTGGCCAGGCCGAACATGATCAACACACTGATGAACAGTTTGCGTCGTTCAAACCTTGCGAAGTACGCCGTCAGGAACGGCCCGAACGCGGCCACGGTGAACGCAAACAGGGTCACCAGCAAACCCGCTTGAGGAATGCTGACGTCCAGATCACGGGCGATTGCCGGTAACAGGCCGACGATGATGAATTCCGTGGTCAGCACCGTGAAACCGGCGGCGGACAACAGAAGAATGGGCAACAGCATGCAGAACTCCAGGAAAACGACGACACCAGCGACAACCCAGAGGCCCACTGGCAGAACATGAAAATGAGGATGGCGAAGCTTAACAGAGTGTTTCCGGGCGAAGTTGCACGAACCTGCAAATCTCGTTGAACAATCGGGTGGCAGATCGTCACAGGTCTGAAGGATCGCGGCTACGCTGTGATAAAGTCCGCGGCCTGCGGTACTTACACTTTGCTCATCGGCCATTCATTGGCATTGATGCGGCGACCCCTTCGGTTCCCGCCATGTGGCCTGCCCGGCTTTTTGCTGCATGAGCAGAACCCTGCACCCTAATAAAATCAGAGATGCCGTTATGACCGCTTCATCCCCTTCTCTCTTGCAACGACTGCAACGCAGCAGCCTGGTCACGCAAATCATCATCGGCCTGATCGCCGGGATTGCCTTGGCGTTGTTCGCGCCTGAGCTGGCCAAGTCCACCGCTTTCATTGGCAAAGTGTTCGTCTCGGCGCTCAAGGCTGTCGCGCCGATTCTGGTGTTCGTGCTGGTCATGGCGTCGATTGCCAACCACAAGCACGGCCAGGAAACCCATATCCGGCCGATTCTGTTTCTGTACCTGCTGGGCACCTTCGCGGCGGCCGCGGTGGCGGTGATTGCCAGCTCGCTGTTTCCGTCGAGTCTGGTGCTGGCTACCCAGGATGTTGCGGTGACCGCACCGGGCGGCATCAGCGAAGTGCTGCAAAGCCTGCTGCTCAGCGTGGTCGATAACCCGGTCAGCGCACTGATGAACGCCAACTTCATCGGCATTCTGGCGTGGGCGATCGGCATGGGCATTGCGATCCGCCATGCTGGCGAGACGACGCGCGAAGTGCTGGGCGACCTGTCCAATGGCGTGACCGTGATTGTGCGCCTGGTGATTCGTTTTGCGCCGCTGGGGATCTTCGGCCTGGTGGCTTCGACCCTCGCCACCTCCGGTTTCGGCGCGTTGATCGGTTATATGCACCTGCTGGCGGTGCTGCTGGGCTGCATGCTGTTCGTGGCGCTGGTGATGAACCCGGCTATCGTGTTCTGGAAGCTGCGTCGCAACCCGTATCCGCTGGTACTCACCTGCCTGCGCGAGAGCGGCATCACCGCCTTCTTCACCCGCAGTTCGGCGGCGAACATTCCGGTCAATCTGGAGTTGAGCAAGCGTCTGGGCCTGCACGAAGACACCTATTCAGTATCGATCCCGCTCGGCGCCACCATCAACATGGCCGGCGCGGCGATCACCATCACCGTGCTGACCCTGGCCGCCGTGCACACCCTGGGCATCGCCGTGGATATTCCGACGGCCATTCTGCTCAGCATTGTCGCGGCGATCTGTGCCTGTGGCGCTTCGGGCGTGGCCGGCGGTTCGTTGTTGCTGATTCCGCTGGCGTGCAGCCTGTTCGGCATCCCCAGCGAAATCGCCATGCAAGTGGTGGCGGTCGGCTTCATCATCGGTGTGTTGCAGGACTCGGCGGAAACCGCGCTGAATTCCTCCACCGACGTGCTGTTCACCGCGGCTGCGTGCCAGGGTGAGGAACAGAAGACCCAGAAAGCCCGGGAAGCCCGGCGTCTGGCATAACAATGCACCTGTAGGAGCCAGGCTTGCCGGCGAAAGCGATCTCAAGTACGCCTTCGCCGGCAAGCCTGGCTCCTACAGAAGATTGTCTAGCCCAGAACAAAACGAAAAAGCCCGCCAAGGCGTAAACCTTGGCGGGCTTTTTTGTACCTGAGCGGTTTAGAACGCGCCCATGTAATCGCGCTTGCCTACTTCCACACCGTTGTGACGCAGCAGTGCGTAAGCGGTGGTGACATGGAAGAAGAACTGCGGCAGACCATAGCTCAGCAGGTAAGCCTGGCCAGTGAAGCGCTTCTCTTTAGGCGTGCCTGGACGGGTAACGATTTCGATGCCTTCCTTGCCATCGATCTGCTCAGGCTTGATCTCGCCGATGAAGGCCAGGACCTTGGCGATCAACGCTTGCAGTTCGGCGAAGGTGGTTTCGGTGTCATCGTATTTCGGCAGTTCGACTTCAGCCAGGCGCGCCGAAACGCCTTTGGCGAAATCAACGGCGATCTGCACCTGACGCACCAGCGGGAACATGTCCGGGTACAGGCGGGCTTGCAGAAACGCGTTCGGGTCGATGTTTTTCGCGGTGGCGTGGGCTTCAGCCTTGCTCAGGTTGTTGCTCAAGGCGTTGAGCATTTGCTGGAAAACCGGAACGGAAGCGGCATAGAGAGAAATGGTCATGGCAATCTCATGTAGTGACAGGAGTAAAAAAGCGTGGGGCGATTATAGCCATGCTGGCGCGCCCTGCGACTTGTCTTTTATTCAGCAAGGATTAGGCTAGGCGGCTCGACTGCCTAGGGAATAGCGCGATGAGCACTGAGCAAGAAACGACCTTCGACGAACCACGGCTCAACAGCACGGAAATCCGCATTCTGGGCTCGTTGATCGAGAAACAGGCCACCAGTGCGGAAACCTACCCGCTGACCCTCAATGCCCTGATGATTGCCTGCAACCAGAAAACCAGCCGCGAACCGGTGATGAACCTCAGCCAGGGCCAGGTCGGCCAGAGCCTGCGAGCCCTTGAAGGTCGCGGCTTCACCCGACTGGTGATGGGCAGCCGTGCCGACCGCTGGGAACATCGGGTCGATAAGGCACTGGAACTGGTGCCGGCGCAGGTGATTCTGACCGGGCTGCTGTTCTTGCGCGGTCCGCAGACAGTCAACGAGCTGCTGACCCGCAGTGGCCGCATGCATGACTTCGAAGATGCCGAGCAGGTGGTGCATCAGCTCGAACGCCTGATTGCCAGAGGTCTGGCGCTGCTGATCCCGCGCCAGGCCGGCCAGCGCGAAGACCGTTACATGCATGCACTGGGCGATCCGGCGGATATCGAAGCCATCCTGGCGGCCCGGCAGAATCCGGTGGAGCGTGGCGCCAGTGGCGGCGTGTCGGTTGAACGAATCGAAGAGCTTGAAGCGCGGATTGCGGCGCTGGAAGAACGACTGGCACGCCTCGAATAGACCCGTGCTCCCGCTGTGCCGAGCTCCCTGTGGCGAGGGAGCTTGCTCCCGTTGGGTCGCGAAGCGGCCCCGTTAGCCGGGTTTGCCGGTTTTGCGACTGCTTCGCAGCCGAACGGGAGCAAGCTCCCTCGCCACAGGTCCAACCAATAATCGGAATTCAGCTCCGGGCAAACGCCACGGCTTTCTGGAACTGCTCATCGGTCGGCCGCACGCCGGTGTACAACACGAACTGTTCCAGCGCCTGGATGGCAATCACTTCCAGCCCGGTGATCACTCGTTTGCCTTCGGCGCGCGCGCGCACGATCAGCGGTGTTTCCGAGGGAATCGCTACCACATCGAAGACAATCTCGGCGGCAGCGATGGCTTCAGGGTCGAACGCCAGTTGATCGGCTTCCGGCCCGCCGGTCATGCCGATCGGCGTGACGTTGATCAGCATCTGCGGGCGCTGCCCCCCCAGTTCCGCCTGCCATGAGTAACCCAACGATTCGGCCAAAGCACGCCCGGCGCGCTCGTTGCGGGCCACGATCAGACCGTTTTTGTAGCCGCCATCGCGCAGGGCACTGGCCACGGCCTTGGCCATGCCGCCGCTGCCGCGCAGGGCAAAAGTCGAGTCTTTGGGTACCTGATGGGTTTCGAGCAACTGGGCGATGGCAATGTAATCGGTGTTGTAAGCCTTGAGGTGGCCGTGGGTGTTGACGATAGTGTTGATCGATTGAATGGCCTCAGCCGATGCGTCCAGCTCATCGACCAGCGCAATACAGGCTTCCTTGAACGGCATCGACACGCCACAACCCCGAATGCCCAGAGCGCGGATGCCACTGACAGCGCCCGTCAGGTCCTGGCTGCTGAAGGCTTTGTAGTAAAAATTCAGGCCCAGTTGCTCATACAGATGATTGTGAAACCGCAGGCCGAAATTGCCGGGGCGCCCTGAGAGCGACATGCACAGCTGGGTGTCTCTGTTGGGGTTCATCTGCATCCGAATCTCCTTCAATAGCACTTTCAGATGGACGGGATTAACCATCCCACCGGATTGTGGTCGATCATAAAGGTTTGTCTGTACAGGCACCGTAAAGAAGCCGGTACAGACCTTACACAAAATTTACCCAATGGCTGTGCTGATTTTCAAAAAAACGCTGTCTTAGAAGTATCCCCGCGACAACTTGTGCCTATTGCAGGCGCAAGCGCCGGGTCGAAGAACCGAGGAATTATCATGATCCGTAAAATCCCCACAGTAGCCTTGCTGATTGGTGCTCTCGCTATCGCAGGGCAGGCAGAAGCAGGTGGTCGCGGCTGGGAAGGTCCCGCTGTGTTTGGTGCGATCGTCGGCTCGGCAATCATCGGCTCGGCAATTATCGGCCGCGACCGGCCGGTGTATGTAGAGCAGCCGGTTTACGTGCAGCCTCAACCGGTGTATGTACAGCCACCTCCTGTTTATTACCAACCGGCGCCGGTCTATGTACAACAACCGATGTACTACCGCCCGGCACCGGTCTATTACGGTCCGCCACGCGGGTATGGTCCACCACGCGGCTACTACGGCCCTCCCCATGGCTACTATCGTGGCGACCGCTGGTAACACGCTCATCAGGCAACCCGTGTGGGAGCGCACCTTGACTGATCGGCATTGCTCATCAGGCCCCGCTTTATAAGCGGGGCCTTTTTTATGACCGCAGACCGGGCGAAGTCTGGATAAATCTCGCCAAGGTCGCTGTCGGGACAGTGCCAGCAGCTAAAGTTGGTCATATTTATGTCATGACAGGCCCGCAAGCTTGGATCTGTCCGTAAACAACAGGTTGATAAAAACAAGGACGACCTCATGCCCACACAAAACCCGCACCGCATTGTCGGCTTGTGCACTTCCAGCAAGGTGTACAACGCACTGACCGAACTCAAGCACCTGGAAGGTCATCGCAGCGCCAAGTTTCTCTCGCTGCTGGCGGAAAACCTGGTGCGAAAAGGCCTGCTCAATGAGCAGGAAGTGATGCATATGCTCGATAAAGTGGTGGATTGACCGCAGGACTCATTGGCGTCAATGACGACTATCGAAAGCGTTGATTGTCCGTTCAAGCGTCCGATCCGTAAGGTAGCTCCATAGATTGATGGAGGTACTTATGGCTCAGGTTCAAATCATGTCCGTTATCGGCAGCGCCGTTCCCGCACCGCTCAGAGCGCTGGGGTTGCTCGCCTGTTGGTACCTGGTGCAGGACGGCGAACCGATCAGCGGTCCGCTCTCCTCGCTACCCGCCGCCCAGGCCCTGTCGCAACGTATCGACTCAGGCCAGCTCAGCGCTTAAGGCAGCTGAACATGCGGCTTGGTTTCGATGAAGATTGCCCAACTCGACATGAACAACGCTGCGATCAAAGGCCCGATGACGAAGCCATTGAGCCCGAAAATCGCCAGGCCGCCGAGGGTTGAGATGAGAATCAAATAGTCCGGCATCTTTGTATCCTTACCCACCAGGATCGGACGCAGCACATTGTCCACCAACCCGATCACGAACACCCCGAACAACGCGAGCACCGTGCCCTGCCAGATCGCGCCGGTGAGCAGGAAGTACGCAGCCACCGGTGCCCAGACAATCCCCGCACCCACCGCCGGCAACAGCGACAGAAACGCCATCAGCACCGCCCAAAGCAACACGCTCGGGATATCCAGAAACCAGAAAATCAAACCGCCCAATGCGCCCTGCGTGATCGCCACCAGCAGGTTGCCTTTTATCGTCGCCCGCACCACGTGATTGAACTTGAGCTGCAAACGGCGTTTCTGGTTGTCCTCCAGCGGTATGGCGGCGCGTATTTTGCGCGCCAGTTCGGCCCCGTCGCGCAGAAAGAAGAACAACAGATAGAGCATGATGAAAAAGCTCACCACGAATTCGAAGGTGCCCTGGCCAAAACTGTAAGCCTGAGTCGCGAAAAACTGGCCGCCCTGCATCGCACTCTTGATGATTTTCTCCCGCAGACCGCTCAACTCGCCCATGCCGAAACGATCGAGCAGGTGCTGGAAGTACGGTGGCAGGCTGTGTTTGAACTGCACCACATGACCGGCGATGTCCAATTCGCCGCTTTCGATGTTTTTGTATATCGCCGTGCCTTCTTGAACCAGAAAGGCACTGACAATGGTCACCGGCAGGATCGCGATCACCAGACAGATACTCAGCGTGCACAGCGCCGTCAGGTTGCGTTGCCAGCCGAATTTCAGTTGCAACCGACGTTGCATGGGCGCAAAGACGATGCCGAGGATGACCGCCCAGAACACCGCGCCGTAGAACGGCAGCAAAATCCAGAGAAACGCGACGGTCACCAGCGCCAGCAAGACCATCAGCGACTTGTCTTGTAGTGTCGTTTCGTTCATGTCCGATCCATGTCAGTGCGCAGGGGGCGCAAATTCGCGTCCTTATATTTAGTCCGCCACGATTCGCGCGAGTGCCATCCGGTTTTTCATCAAGCATAGATCCAGATCAATGAACCCCGTGCGCAGGCCGCTTACCCTTGCCGGCTTTTGCGATCGACACTGCCATGCCCCGCACCATGACGCTCACGCCCCCGGAACTGCTCGCCCCTGCCGGTACCCTGAAAAACATGCGCTATGCCTTCGCCTACGGCGCCGACGCGGTGTACGCCGGTCAGCCGCGCTACAGCCTGCGGGTGCGCAATAACGAATTCGATCACGCCAACCTCGCGCTCGGCATCACCGAGGCCCAGGCTCAGGGCAAGCGCTTCTACGTGGTGGTGAACATCGCCCCGCACAACGCCAAGCTCAAAACGTTCTTGAAGGATCTGGAACCGGTGATCGCCATGGCGCCGGACGCGCTGATCATGTCCGACCCCGGCCTGATCATGCTGGTGCGCCGACACTTCCCGCAGATGCCGATCCACCTGTCGGTGCAGGCCAACACGGTGAACTGGGCCAGTGTCGAGTTCTGGCAGCAGCAGGGCTTGAGCCGGATCATCGTGTCCCGTGAACTGTCGCTGGAAGA
Source organism: Pseudomonas sp. B21-015 (assembly GCF_024749285.1). Classification (NCBI taxonomy): domain Bacteria; kingdom Pseudomonadati; phylum Pseudomonadota; class Gammaproteobacteria; order Pseudomonadales; family Pseudomonadaceae; genus Pseudomonas; species Pseudomonas sp. B21-015. Next base: position 2,291,135 of record NZ_CP087196.1, on the reverse strand, counting down.
AATCGCCGAAATCCGCCAGCACGTCCCGGCGATGGAACTGGAAGTGTTCGTGCACGGTGCGTTGTGCATGGCCTATTCCGGGCGCTGCCTGTTGTCGGGCTACCTGAACAAACGCGATGCGAATCAGGGCAGCTGCACCAACGCCTGTCGCTGGAAATACTCGGCGACACCGGCCAGCGAAAATCAGCTCGGCGAAATCGTCCAGCCGTTCCAACCCGAACCGACCCTGGGCATCGGCGCACCGACCGACCAAGTGTTCTTGTTGCAAGAGGCCAATCGCCCCGGCGAATCGATGCCGGCCTTCGAGGACGAACATGGCACGTACATCATGAACGCCAAGGACCTGCGCGCCGTCCAGCACGTCGAGCGCCTGACGCAAATGGGCGTGCATTCACTGAAAATCGAAGGCCGGACCAAATCGCACTTCTATTGCGCGCGCACCACCCAGGTTTACCGCCGCGCGATCGATGATGCGGTGGCTGGCCGGGTGTTTGATCGCAGCTTGATGAGCGATCTGGAGTCCCTGGCCCAGCGTGGCTATACCGAAGGTTTTTTGCGGCGACATGTGCATGACGAATATCAGAACTACCAGAACGGCAGCTCGGTTTCAGAGCGCCAACAGTTCGTGGGCGAACTGACCGGCGAACGCCGTGACCGGCTGGCCGAGGTGCGGGTGAAGAATCGTTTTGGCCTGGGTAATCACATGGAACTGATGACGCCCAAGGGCAACTTCCACTTCGATCTGCATCAGTTGCAGAACGTCAAAGGCGAGGCGATTGAACTGGCGCCAGGGGATGGGCACACGGTGTACCTGCCGATTCCGGATACGGTGGATTTGCGTTATGGATTACTGATGCGGGATGTCGGCGTGAGTTAAGTTGTGAACGGCCAACACCCAACCTGTGGGAGCGGGCTTGCCCGCGATAGCTGTCTGACAGTCGACATCAATGTTGAATGTTCTGGCCTCATCGCGGGCAAGCCCGCTCCCACAGGGATCTCCAGCGTTCACACAATCCGTGTGGGAGCGAGGCTTGCTCGCGAAGAACGATGACCGGCCGCCACTGACACAACACCGAGCAGCCAGAATCAGGCTCCGCCCGCCGAAAAGCGATCCCGGCTGTTGGTCAGGTGCAACCACATCGCCGCCCGCGCCGCATCCGGGTCCTGGCGTTTGATGGCGTTGAGAATAGCCTCGTGTTCGAGGTTGGCGAGCTGCCCTAGCTTGCTCAAATCCGCCGACCCGCGCTCGGCGGCATTGACGCGGGTGCGGGGGATCATGGCGCTGCCCAGGTGCTGCATGATCTCGGTGAAGCACACGTTGCCGGTGGCTTCGGCGATCAGCAGGTGGAAGCGTTTGTCGGCCTCGACACAACTGTCGTTGTTGGCCAGCAAGCTTTGATAGTCGTCCAGCGCTTCACGCATCTGCGCCAACTGTTGATCGGTACGACGAACCGCTGCCAGCGCGGCGGCCTGGGTTTCCAGGCCCATGCGCAACTCCAGAATGCTGCGCACGCCGAGCGCAGTATCGACATTCAGCCGCAGCCCCTGCTCCGGCACACGCTCAAGGACAAAGGTGCCGATGCCATGACGGGTTTCCACCAGCCCCGAAGCCTGCAACTTCGAGATCGCTTCACGCACCACCGTGCGGCTGACCCCATGCTCCTGAACAATCGTGTTCTCTGACGGCAGCTTGTCCCCCGGCAGCATTTGGCCGAGCAAAATACTCTGGGTCAGCTTGGCCACCAGATCGTGGGCCAGGTTGTGAGTGCGCTTGCGAGCAGGCGCGTCGAGGTTTTCTTGCATGGCGATCATCCGAAAGCAGAGCTAACGGGATCGTAGCACTGGGGTCGAATGGAATCTTCAGAAAATAACGCCTAACTTGTATGACAACACTCAAGATATCGACCAAAAAAGCACTCTCGCGGGCCCACACCGAACCAACAAAAACATAACAACCTTTAAATTAATAGCCATTTTATTGGACCGCGACGCTTGCCGGATAAAAAAATGTAGTTGTATGATGTCTATCAACATCGCATCACCCAGCCACACCCCGCATAACAATAACGAGTGGGAGAAAACGAAGTGAATACATCCATATCCGGAATGAACGATGGCGCCGATTCGGTCCTGAAGTCCGCCATCTCAAAAGTGAAACGCCACGTCCTGCCGCTGTTCGTGATCATGTTCATCGTCAACTACATCGACCGCGTGAACATCGGCTTCGTCCGCGCCCACATGGAACATGACCTGGGAATTGGCGCTGCCGCCTACGGCCTCGGTGCCGGTCTGTTTTTTATCGGTTACGCGCTGTTCGAAGTCCCCTCCAACATCCTCCTGCAAAAAATTGGCGCGCGAATCTGGCTGACCCGCATCATGCTGACCTGGGGCCTGGTGGCCGCTTGCATGGCGTTCATTCAGAACGAAACCCACTTCTACATCCTGCGTTTTCTGCTGGGCGTCGCCGAAGCCGGGTTCTTCCCCGGGGTGATTTATTACTTCACCCGCTGGTTGCCCGGCGTGGAACGCGGCAAGGCGATTGCGATCTTCCTCAGCGGTTCGGCCATCGCATCGCTGATCTCCGGCCCGCTGTCCGGTCTGTTGCTGCAAATCAACGGCTTGGGTATGCACGGCTGGCAGTGGATGTATTTCATCGAGGGCATGTTCTCGGTCGGGCTGTGCGTGTTCGTCTGGTTCTGGCTGGACTCCAAACCCCACGACGCCAAATGGCTGACCGTTCCTGAGCAGGACGCGCTGGTCAAAGCCATCGACGACGAACAACTGGCCCGCGAAGCCGCGACGCCGATCAAACCGTCGCTGGGCACGCTGCTCAAGGATCGCCAGATCATCCTGTTCTGCCTGATCTACTTCTTCATCCAGTTGACCATCTATGCCGCGACCTTCTGGCTGCCGAGCATCATCAAGAAGATGGGCGACCTGAGCGACATCCAGGTCGGCCTGTTCAACTCGATTCCGTGGCTGCTGTCGATCGTCGGCATGTACGCCTTCGCCTCGCTGTCGGGCAAATGGAAGCACCAGCAAGCCTGGGTCGCCACTGCCTTGCTGATCGCTGCTGCGGGGATGTTCATGTCCACCATTGGCGGGCCGATTTTCGCCTTCGTTGCGATCTGCTTTGCTGCATTGGGTTTCAAATCAGCCTCGTCGCTGTTCTGGCCGATTCCTCAGGCGTACCTGGATGCGCGGATCGCCGCCGGCGTGATTGCGCTGATCAACTCGGTGGGCAACCTCGGCGGCTTCGTTGCGCCGACCACCTTCGGCTTGCTGGAAGAACACACCGGTTCGATCCAGGGCGGGCTCTACGGCTTGGCCGCCACCTCGATCATCGCCGCGATCATCGTCTTCGCCGCGCGCAATAAACCGAAACCCGCACCCGTGGTTGCCCTGGGCAAACCAGCACCTAATCACGCCTGAACATTGGTTTGAAGGACAAGAAAATGAACCCACAAGAAGCCGCAAAAGCCCCGATCATCACCAGCATGCAGGTAGTTCCGGTGGCCGGCCACGATGGCATGTTGCTCAACCTGAGCGGCGCCCACGGCCCGTTTTTCACTCGCAATATCGTGATCCTCAAGGACAACGCCGGCCACACCGGTGTCGGCGAAGTGCCAGGTGGCGAACGCATTCGTCAAACGCTGGAAGATGCGCGCGCACTGGTGGTCGGCAGCCCGATCGGCACCTACCAGAAGATCCTCAATCAAGTACGTCAGACGTTTGCCGATCGCGATGCCGGCGGTCGCGGCCTGCAAACCTTCGACCTGCGCATCACCATTCACGCAGTCACCGGGCTGGAAGCCGCCCTGCTCGATCTGCTCGGCCAGCACCTGGACGTGCCGGTCGCCGCGCTGCTTGGCGAAGGCCAGCAGCGCGACGAAGTGAAGATGCTCGGTTATCTGTTTTATGTCGGTGATCGCAACGCAACCGATCTGGCCTACCGCAGTGAACCGGACGCCGACAATGACTGGTTCCGTGTGCGCCACGAAAAAGCCATGAGTGCCGATGCCATAGTGCGCCTGGCCGAAGCCGCCCGCGCCCGTTATGGCTTCAAGGACTTCAAACTCAAGGGCGGTGTGTTGAGCGGCGACGAGGAAATCGAAGCGGTCACGGCCCTCGCCGAGCGTTTTCCCGATGCGCGCATCACCCTTGACCCGAATGGCGCCTGGTCGCTCAAGGAAGCCATCCGCCTGTGTCGGGATCAACATCACGTTCTGGCTTACGCCGAAGACCCCTGCGGTGCGGAAAACGGTTACTCGGGCCGTGAAGTCATGGCCGAGTTCCGTCGCGCCACGGGCCTGAAAACCGCGACCAACATGATCGCCACCGACTGGCGGGAAATGGGCCACGCGATCCAGTTGCAGTCGGTGGACATTCCTTTGGCCGACCCGCACTTCTGGACGATGCAGGGCTCGGTGCGGGTGGCGCAGATGTGCCATGAATGGGGCCTGACCTGGGGTTCGCATTCCAACAACCACTTCGATATTTCCCTGGCCATGTTCACCCACGTCGCGGCGGCTGCTCCGGGTGAGATCACGGCCATCGACACCCACTGGATCTGGCAGGACGGCCAGCGCCTGACCAAAGCGCCGCTGCACATCGTCGACGGCTGCGTGCAGGTGCCGAAAAAACCTGGCCTGGGGGTTGAGCTGGATGTGGATCAACTGGCCAAGGCCCATGAGCTGTACAAAAGCATGGGGCTCGGCGCGCGGGATGACAGCGTGGCGATGCAGTTTCTGATTCCGGGGTGGACATTCGATAACAAGCGGCCGTGCCTGGTGCGCTAGGCCTCGAGAACACTGCAAGCCCACACACAGGGTTTTGTATTAAATCGAAGCTTGCAGCAACCAGTCCTTGAACACGGCCATCGCGGAGGTTTCGGCGCGCGACTGCAAGCGGGTCAGCCAGTAGCTGCCGGTGGTGATACCGATGGCGAACGGTTGCTCGATTGCACCCGCCGCCAGTTGCCGGGCAAACATCAGCGGCGGCGCCAAGGCAACGCCCGCACCTTGCAGCGCAGCCTCCATCATCGCCAGCGACGAGTCGAAGACGATACTCCGGGGCAGCACGGCATGGGCCGAAAAACCGGTCGCCTGAAACCACTCCGGCCATTCGTCCGTGCGGTAGGAGCGCAACAGTGTTTGTTGCAACAGGTCCGCAGGCGTGTGCAATTGCCGGGCGATCTCTGGAACGCAGAGCACCGACAGCGGCGCCTCGATCAACCGCACCGCTTCAATCCCGTGCCACGCCCCCGCGCCAAAGCGAATGGCGTAATCCAGGCCTTCGGCGGCCACGTCCACCCGGTTGTTGTTGGTCGACAGGCGCAAATCTATGAACGGATGTTTCTTCTGAAAGTCCGCCAATCGCGGCAACAGCCAACCAACCGCGAAAGTCCCCACAGCGCCCACCGTCAGCACCTCGCGAAAATGCCCGCCCTCGAAACGCTCCAGGGTTTCGGCGATCCGGTCGAAGGATTCGCGCAAAACCGGCAACAGGGTTTCACCTTCGCTGGTCAGCATCAGGCCGCGGGGCAGGCGTTTGAACAAGGTCACGTTAAGCTGGGCTTCAAGGCTTTTGACCTGATGACTCACCGCCGCCTGCGTGACGCACAACTCCACCGCCGCTCGCGTGAAACTCAAATGGCGCGCCGAAGCCTCGAAAGCACGTAGCGCATTCAGCGGCAGATGAGGTCGAATCATGCCCACTCCCAAAATTTTCTAATGGCTCATCCGAAATATCGTCGTTTGTCGGCGCTCGCCAAACTGCCTAGATTTGGCTCGCCCAGCAGCGGACCGGCTTGAAAAACCGCTCGGAGTGTAGCGGTTAACACCACGAACAATCATGGAAATTGACTCAATCATGCCTAAGAAAAATCAGAACAAGCTCGTATCCTACAGTGCTTTCGCACTTCTCCTCGGAGTCAGTCACAGCTTTGCTGACGAGCGCATCGAAGCCATCGTGAAGGCTGCCGTCGAACCGGTTATGCAGCAACAGCAAATCCCCGGCATCGCGGTCGCAATTACCGTCAATGGCCAACCGCATTACTTTAACTACGGCGTGGCCTCAAAAGAAAACGGCAAAGCCGTCACCAAAGACACTTTGTTCGAAATCGGTTCGGTGAGTAAAACCTTCACCGCCACCCTCGCCGCCTATGCACAGGCGACCGGAAAACTGGCCCTGTCGGACAACGCCAGTCAGGTTTTGCCGGCCTTGCGCGGCAGCGTGTTCGACAGTATCAGTGTGCTGCAACTTGGCACCTACAGCGCCGGCGGCCTGCCGCTGCAACTCCCCAGTGAGGCAGACCATCAGGACAAAATGCTCGGCTACTTCAAACAGTGGAAACCGACCTACGCCGCCGGCACTCATCGCCAGTATTCAAACCCCAGCCTGGGGTTGTTCGGCTACCTGGCGGCCCGCAGCATGGGTGCACCGTTCGATGAGTTGATGGAAAAAACCTTGCTGCCGAAACTGGGCCTCAAGCACAGCTACCTCAAGGTTCCGCAGGATCAGATGGCACTTTACGCTCAGGGTTACACCAAGGAGGACAGGCCTGCGCGGGTCGAGCCGGGTGTGCTGGATTCCGAAGCGTATGGCGTGAAAACCAGCGCCGCGGATCTGCTTCGCTATGTTGAGGCGAACATGAATCCCGCTTCGCTGGAAAAACCCTTGCAGCAGGCCATCGCCACCACTCACACCGGCTATTACAAGGTTGGCGAGATGACTCAAGGGTTGGGTTGGGAGTTCTACAACTACCCGGTGACGCTCAACACATTACTGGCCGGCAACTCGTCGCAGATGGCATTTGAGGCTCATGAAGTCCAGTGGCTGACCCCGCCGCAACCTCAACGCGACACCGTGCTGATCAACAAAACCGGTTCAACCCGCGGCTTCGGCGCCTACGTCGCCTTTATCCCGGCCAAAGACATCGGCATCGTGATCCTGGCCAACAAAAACTACCCGAACCCGGAGCGAGTCAGAATCGCCCACGAAATATTGAGTGCGCTGGCTGAATGATCTCAACCACTCATTGAGGCTGCCCCCTCGCCACAGGGTTCAGCGGTGGCAAACAAAATGGGCGACCTCTGAGGTCGCCCATTTTCGTTACTGAATTGAAACCTGCGCCTGCAAACGTCGCCCGATCACATCCATCAAATCACCGAGACAGAACCTGTGGGAGCGGGCTTGACTGACTGGCATTGGCGCAAGCCCCCCCTCACCACAAAGGTTCAACAGAAAATTCAATCATCCGGCATTTCAGGCGGTTTGGCGGGCTTCGCCGGTTTGCCTTTGGCACCTTTGGCCGGTGCAACTTCAGCCACTGGCGCTGGCACCGGTACTGTCGCTTCCTTCTCGGCGGTCGGCAGCTGGTCGACGGTGTTGAAAATCTCTTTCAACTCGACCGTATTCGATTGCTCAAGCTTCTTTTCGCCATCCTTGCCGATCAGGATGATTTTGCTCTTCGCACCGGCACCCAATTTGAGCGAGCGGATCAACGCCATCGTCGATTGCGGGTCGAGGTCTTTGCCATCCCGTTGGCCCATCGTATTGATCACGGTGTACAGCACCATGTTTCGATCGGTGAAACCCTTGCGGTTGGCGGAGTCGTCCAGTGATTTTTTCAGGTTGAGCCAGGTGGGGTCGACTGAACTGGGCGCGATGACAATCAGCGGACGGGCCCTGCCCACGTCTTTAACCAGCGGGGAATCGTCATCGGCGGCGAATGAAGGACCGACGAAAGCCAACAGAGTAGCCAGGGTCAAAGACCTGATGAGCATGCGCATCTCCTTTTGATATCCACGCTCTAATGATTGCGCATCGCGGTGATCGTTCCGGGCGATGCACCGCGATTGTGTTCCGCCTTGCCCAAGCTTAGGTCAGGGCGGTCATTGCGCAACAGCCTGAGCTAATCTCATAGCTGATTCATCGTGAGGGTTTATCCATGAGCGCTCATCTGAACCACACCATCGTTTGGTGCCGTGACAAACAGGCCTCGGCGCACTACTGACCGACCTCCTCGGCCTGCCTGATCCCGAGCCGTTCGGGCCGATGCTGGTGGTCAAGTTCGATAACGGGGTGTCGCTGGATTTCTACAACAACGACCCGCCCATCGCGTCCCAGCACTATGCGTTCTTGATTGGCGACGACGACTTCGATGCGGCCTTCGCTCGTCTGCAAGCGCTCAAACAGCCCTGGTGGGCCGATCCGGGCAAGCAGCGGCCGAACGAAATCAATGATTACGCCGGTGGCCGGCGGGTGTATTTCGATGACCCGGACGGGCATCTGCTGGAGATTTTTACTCGGGAAGCGGTATCGGATCAGAACGCCAGTTTATAGCCGATCAGCACCAGCATCGTCGCCAGGCACGGACGCAGCAGTTCGTCGGAGATGCGCCCGGTCAAATGGCTGCCCAGGTAAATCCCAGGCAACGAACCGACCAGCAAGAAGCCCAGGACGTGCCAATCCATGTTGCCCATGCTTGCGTGGCCAAGGCCGGCGACCAGGGTCAGGGGCACCGCGTGAGCGATTTCGGTGCCGACCAGGCGACGGGTGGGCAGCAGCGGATACAGGATGAACAGCGCGACGGTGCCCAGGGCGCCAGCGCCGATGGAGGTCAGGGCCACCATGGTGCCTAGCACCAGACCGGTGATCACGGTCAGTGCATTCAACCGGGAACCGCTGGGGTTATATTGGCCACCCGCCCGTTTGTGAGCGAAATCAAGCAAGCGCTTCTTGAAAAAAATCGCCAGCGCCGTGGCGAACAATACGAAGCCCAGCGCCTGTTTGATGACGGCGTTCATCGCCTCGGGCGAGGTTTGCAAAGTGCTCAGGAACCACAGCGTCAGGGCTACCGCCGGCACACTGCCGAGGGTCAACCAGCCGGTGATCGCCCAGTCGATGTTCTTGTTTTTGCGATGAACCAGTACACCACTGGATTTGGTAATGGCCGCGTACAGCAAGTCCGTGCCCACCGCCGTAGCCGGGTTAACGCCGAACCACAGCAGGATCGGCGTCATCAACGAACCGCCCCCGACGCCGGTCATGCCGACAATAAAGCCGACCACCAGACCTGCCACGACCAACCCGAAATTACCGAAATCCATTAATACGTCCAGAAATTCGCAATAAACAAACCGGTCAGCAGCATAGCGATTTTTCTTATAACCACATATATCGATGCGGTCTATCGTTATGCTTTTTCTCTGAGGAGCAGACGGTTTCAGAGAAATTCCTTCAGGAAGAATTGTGGATGATGTCCCGCATCTGATATCAAGTAGCCGCTAGTCAAGAGTTACGGCCAGCGCGCATGTGATGGATCAAAATCGATTATGCATGGAGCAAGAGCTGTGATTGGAATGAACTCGCTACTGATCGCCAAGGGGCTAGACCTTGCCAGAGCGCGCTATGTGCGCCATCAGGATCACAGAGGTGGAAAAGAGCTTTCGCCTCACGCGCTTTGGACTGCAGGAGACGGACGTTTCGAGTTCTACCAGTCACTGCAATCACGCAATGTGTTTGAGGCCTGCGACTGGATTATCTCCTGCGTTGGGACCCCTCTTGGAGAAACACTGTTTGTGGGTGTTTATGAAATCACCCACAAAGGTTTTGCACCGGAAGGATCAAAAGACCCAGTAACTGGTATCAACGTTGAAGGCCATCACTTTTATGAGATGAAACCCGACCCTCGATTCTTGGATATGGTTGGCAAAATCGTATTCGACTGGGGGCCGGGCTTACGATCATGGGTCCAGCGAGCCGACAACCAAGACAAAACTATCGTCGAGATACGCAGAACAGCCATCGAACCTCCCTTCCCTGGTTTTGATACGTTCAGCCATTCAATCAATGAGCTAGCGTCTGTGCCGGTGTCCTGGCGAGGAGCGCTTTCTGCGGTGTCTGGAGTTTATCTGATCACCTGCCGGGTAACCGGGAAACAATATGTTGGCTCTGCTTACGGCACTGGAGGGTTCTGGGCGCGGTGGGAGTATTACCGGTCCAGCGGCCATGGCGGAAACGTGGAAATGAAGTTACTCGACAATCATGACTTTAAAGTTTCGATACTTGAAGTTGCTTCATCTGCCGCATCGGAAGCGGAAATCATCAGAGCTGAAGGGCTATGGAAATCCAAACTTATGACGCGCGAATTCGGCTTGAATCGAAACTAGCCACAACAAAAAGCACACCAAGCCAAACCTTCACCACAACGCCTACCAACCATATACGCCCCCACCAACCTGGAAACTCGCATGAACTATCGTAGACAAAAGCTAATTGAACATTTAACCCGCACACTAGAGATACTTAAGAATCCAGAAGTCCCTACAGATTCTATCGAGGAAGAATTCTACTTTGGGTACCTTTCACCCCGACACTTAATCGACCGACTGAGCGAATTAGAAGAGCAGCTATATCGCCTTCGGCTGGCGGTTCATGAAAAGCCAGCCCGCTGCGCCCTAGCGGGCAGTCAAGGAGACTACACCGAGCTACTTGTTGGTGCGTCAGGAAAACTTGCAAAAGCCCAAAAACACATCAAGAAAAAGGCTTATTCCAACGACTTACTCATAATATGCGACCCTTACTTTTTTCAGTGGAGCGGCCCAAACAGAGTCTATAAAACCGAAAATGACTACATTGATTTTATTGCCAGCCTAGTCCCACCACACTTAAAAAAACTAGAACTATTCTTACTCCCAGGCCCCAACAGCGGCATCCAAAAAAAATTCAATCAGAGAATAAAGTCACAAGGCACTAAAATCTTATGCCATGAAACCACTGAAATTCATGACCGCGTAATCATAAGAGACAACGACACAGCAACACTCATGGGGACGTCTTTTGGGGGTTATGGAAACAAATTATCCTTTGTCTTGGAAATCCCATCTGACGACTTAGCAGAATTCATGTGTGAGCTTGACCGCATCAGGAGCAAACTTCCTCCGGATCAACCAGCCGCATAACCACAGTAAAAATCCACGCGGCTCACTGCACCGGCAAAAAATTCAGGAACAGCAGACTCTGGGCGTAGTTCAGGCCGATCCGCCGGTAGCGCTCGTCGAGCATCTGGGTCAGCAGGTCCAGCCGCGCGACGATCTTGCCGAACTCCACGGCAAAACTCAGGTTGCTGCCCTCCTCCGAGACTTCGTTGGAAAACAGCAACGGCTCGCCTTGCCTGTTTTGCCGCTGGCTCAAGATCCAGGTGGCTTTTTCGATGTTGCGCGCGGCATTGCTGACGAAGGTCGGGTTGAGCGCATCCGTCATGTAGAACTCCAGCCGATTGCCATGGGCCGTCACCAGCATGCTGCCGATGGCATAGATGAATGCGCCGACCCGGTCGCCGAGAAACTCCGGACTCATGGCGAAGCTCAGTGCAGCGAGGTCTTTTTTGCCGCCGAGGGTGGGTAGCGGCTCTTGCTGTTCGATGGCCATGCGCACTTGTTTTTCCGCGGTGCCTATATCGAGGAAGCCGGATTTCTTCAGCTCCTGCGGGTTGCGCAGGTAGAGCTTGTTCATCAGCAGGTAGAGGCTTTCGAGGTTGTCACGCATCGTCAGGGTCGCCATGCGGTCGACGCTGGTCTGGAGGAATTCCTGGGGTTTGCCATTGCGAAACTGGCTGACGACATCGTTGCCCGGTTGATGGCTGCAGCCACTGGCGAAGAGTATCGACAGGCTCATCAGCAGCAAGCAATGACGGCGAATTCGCAGGGTAACGCGGGGTAAAACTCGAGCCATGGGTTCTTGAACTTGGGCATGGGCCAGCGGTGGGGATCGCCGCAGGCTGGCCAAGAGTAGAACCGTGAAAGCTGAAAAAGTGCAGTGCCGGTGGTCCGTGAGCGCTGGCTACCGTAAAGGCGACCCCATATTAGTCATACTTTATAATTGAAATACTCGAGAAATAGACTATAAATCCTTCCTTGATCGCGCTAAAACACGATCATTAGTATGACTACTTCTTAAAAACAACAAAAAGGAAGGTCAACCATGCTTCAATCCCGACACCTGCTCTCCGGCCTCGGACTGTCCCTGATGATCGCCACCCTCTCCGCTCACGCCACTGGTTTGTCCAGCGAACAAAAAGCCTTCGGCAAAACCAATGACGGCACGCCCGTCGAGCAATACATTTTGCGCAACAGCCACGGCCTGCAGGCCACGGTCATTACTTACGGCGGGATTCTCCAGTCGCTGAAAGTGCCGGACAAAAACGGCAAGCTCGACGATGTGGTGCTGGGTTTCGACGACGTGCAGGGTTATCAAAGTGGCACGGCGTTCTTCGGCGCGACCATCGGCCGCTTTGGCAATCGCCTGGCCAACGGCGCCTTCGAGCTGGACGGCAAACGTTTTCAGGTGCCACTCAACGACGGCAGCAATTCGCTGCACGGCGGAGCTCAAGGTTTTGACAAGCGTGTGTGGAAAGCCGAACCGAGCAAGGGCAAGGATTCAGTGGGCGTGACGCTGACGTATCTGTCGGCGGACGGTGAAATGGGCTTTCCCGGCAACCTGAAAACCGAGGTCACCTACAGCCTCACCGAGAACAATGAGCTGCGCATCGACTACAAGGCCAGCACCGATAAGCCCACAGTGCTGAACCTGACCAACCACAGTTATTTCAACCTGGCCGGCGCGGGTAACGGCGATGTGTTGAAGCAACTGGCGACCTTGCACGCCGCCCATTACACACCGGTCACCGGCAAACTGATCCCCACCGGTGAACTGGCCCCGGTCGCTGGCACGCCCATGGACTTCACCCAACCGACGGCCATCGGTCAACACATCAAGGTCGATCACCCGCAATTGAAATTCGCTGAACCGAAACAAGGTGGTTTTGACTTCAACTGGGTGCTGGACGCCAAGGGCGATGTGGGCAAACTCGCCGCCGATGTCAGCGATCCGCAATCTGGCCGTCGGTTGCAGCTCTACACCACTGAACCCGGCGTGCAGTTCTACACCAGCAACTTCCTCGATGGCACGGTCAAGGGCAAGGCTGGCAAGATTTACCCGCATTGGGGTGCCTTTACTCTGGAAACCCAGCACTATCCGGACTCGCCGAACCAGCCGGGCTTCCCGTCCACGCGGCTGGATCCGGGCAAGACCTATGCCCAGACCACCGTGTTCAGGTTTTCCGCCCGGTAAGATCAAAAGATCGCTGCCGAAGGCTGTGATCTTTTGATCTTACCAGACGGAACCACCCTGCTATTTTACTGCCAACTGTAGTATCGATCGGACTTCGACAAGGAGGATTCATGCGTACTCTTGAGTTGGCCGGCAGCCCTGTGCCGGTCATCGGCCAAGGAACCTGGCACATGGGAGAGGAGCGCTCCCGGCACACGAAGGAAGTTGCAGCGCTGCGCCTGGGCATCGAGTTGGGCATGACCCTGATCGACACCGCTGAGATGTACGCTGAAGGGGGCGCCGAAGAGGTGGTGGGTGAAGCCATTGCCGGCCTGCGCGATCAGGTTTTTCTGGTCAGCAAGGTCTACCCTCACAACGCCAGCCGCAGAGGCATCCCCCAAGCTTGCGAGCGCAGCCTGCGGCGGCTCAATACCGATTACATCGATCTCTACCTGTTGCACTGGCGCGGCGAGTATCCCCTGGAGGAAACCGTCGAAGCCTTCGAACGCCTGCGCGAAGACGGCAAGATCGGCCGTTGGGGCGTGTCCAACTTCGACCTGAACGACCTGGATGAACTGGCCTCACCGGCCTGCGCCACCAATCAGGTGCTGTATAACCTGGAAGAGCGCGGCATCGAATTCGATCTGCTGCCCTGGTGTCAGCATCAAAGGATGCCGGTGATGGCCTATTGTCCGATCGGCCAGGGCGGGGCCATGCTGGCCAATTCGACGCTCAAGCAGGTGGCCGCCCGTCATGAGGCGACACCTGCGCAGGTAGCGCTGGCATGGATTCTGCATCAGAACGACGTGATCGCCATCCCTAAAGCGGTCCGTCCCGAGCATGTGCAGCTCAACGCGCAAGCAGCGCAATTGCGCCTTGAAGCGGGGGATCTGGAGGCGCTGGACCAAGCGTTTCGCGCGCCACAACGCAAGCAGCGGTTGGCCATGGTCTGAGCCATCGCGGTTCTGTAAGAGGGCATCGGCATGAGAAGTACCGATCAGCTCGACACTTTCAATTTGCCACGCTTCGTTCAGGCGCAGGACCCTGTGTTCGAGTGGGTACAGGAGGAGCTGCGCGCCGGCCAGAAGCGCCGGCACTGGATGTGGTTTATCTTTCCGCAGTTTTCCGGGTTGGGCGACAGCGAGATGTCCCGTTACTTTGCCATTCGCTCCAGCAAGGAAGCCGCAGCGTACCTGGAGCATCCGTTACTGGGCCCACGCTTGCATACCTGCACGCAATTGGTCCTGGACATCCCTCAAAGCTCGATTGGCAAGATTTTCGGGCATCCCGACGACCTCAAGTTTCACTCATCGATGACGCTGTTCGCCCAAGTGTCGCCAAAAGGCAGCCTGTTCCATCAGGCACTGGATCAATACTTTCACGGCATACCGGATGACTGGACGTTGTCGCTGCTGGACTCAAAACAGGCCCAGTTGCCCCCCAATCAGCGTTGAGAAATCGTCATCCACGAACGGCAGGATCGCGTCCGCCACCGGTTGCAGCTGCCGGGTGACGTAATGGTCGTAATCGATGGGCGCGCTGCGGATTTCCAGCGGCTCGGGGCCGGCGACGGTGATCACGTAGCTGATCCAGCCGCCGTTCTGATATTGCCGCGGCCGCCCCTGCCGGTCGTTGTAATCGTCGGCGATGCGCGCGGCCCGCACATGGGGCGGCACGTTGCGTTGATAGTCATCGAGGGGCCGACGCAGGCGTTTGCGGTAGATCAGGCGCTCGTCGAACTCACCGGCCACCGTCTTGCGCACATAGTCACGTACGTAATCCTGATAGGGCTTGCGATTGAAGATGCGCAGGTACAGCTCCTGCTGGAATTGCCGGGCCAGCGGCGACCAGTCGGTGCGCACCGTTTCCAGGCCTTTGTAGACCATTTCATTGGTGCCATCGGCGCGGGTGACCAACCCGGCATAACGCTTCTTGCTGCCCTCCTCGGCGCCGCGAATGGTCGGCATCAGAAAGCGCTTGTAGTGGGTTTCGAACTGCAACTCCAGGGCGCTTTCCAGCCCGTATTCCTGTTTCACATGCTCGCGCCACCATTGATTGACGTGATCCACCAGCGCGTGGCCGATTTGCGCGGCCTCTGCCTGACCGTGGGGGCGGCGCAGCCAGACGAAGGTCGAGTCGGTATCGCCATAGATCACCGCGTGCCCTTGGGCTTCGATCAACTGGCGGGTGCGCAACATGATCTCGTGCCCGCGCAAGGTGATGGACGAGGCCAGCCGTGTATCGAAGAAACGGCAACCGCTGGAACCGAGTACACCGTAGAACGCGTTCATGATGATCTTCAGGGCCTGGGACAGCGGTGCGTTGTGTTCGCGCTTGGCGGTTTCGCGGCCTTCGGCGACCCGGGCGACGATGGCCGGCAGGCAATGCCGGGTTCTTGAGAAACGGGCACCGCGAAAGCCCGGCACCGACTCGCTGTCGTCGGGATGCCGGAGCCCTTCGATCAAACCCACCGGGTCGATCAGGAAGGTGCGGATGATCGACGGATAGAGGCTTTTGTAGTCGAGCACCAGCACCGATTCATACAGCCCTGGTTGCGAGTCCATGACAAAACCGCCGGGGCTGGCCTGCGGTGGTTTGCCGCCGAGGTTCGGCGCGACGAAGCCCTGACGGTGCATCAACGGCATATACAGGTGAGTGAACGCCGCCACCGAGCCGCCGCTGCGGTCCGCCGGCAAACCGGTGACGCTGGCCCGCTCCAGCAGGAAGGTCAGCAACTCGGTCTTGGCGAAGATCCGCGTCACCAGTTCGCAGTCCTTGAGGTTGTACTTGGCCAGGGCTGGCTTGTCCTCGGCGAACATGCGGTTGATTTCGTCCATGCGCTGGTACGGGTTGTCGATCGACTTGCCCTCGCCCAACAGGGTTTGCGCGACGTTTTCCAGGCTGAACGACGGGAAGCTCCAGGTCGCCGAACGCAGCGACTCGATGCCGTCGATGATCAACCGGCCAGCGGCCGAAGCGAAATAATGATTACGGCTGCCGTGCTCGCGCCACTGCATTTCTTCGCCGCCACGCCCCAGCTTCAGCGGCACCGCCAGGCGGCGAGCATGTTCGTGCAGTACGCGCAGATCGAACTGCACGACGTTCCAGCCGATGATGGCGTCGGGGTCGTGCCGGGCGAACCATTCATTGAGTTTTTTTAGCAGCAGGGTTCGCGAGTCGCAGTATTCGAGCTGGAAATCCACCTCGGCATCATCACCATTGGGCGGCCCGAGCATGTACACCTGACGCTCGCCGCAGCCTTCCAGGGCGATGGAATACAACTCACCCTGGGCGGTGGTTTCGATGTCCAGCGAGACCAGCCTGAGATTCGGTCGGTAACCGGGCGCGGGTTTCATTTGCGCGTCGAGCAGCAGGCCATCGGCGCTGGGTGTGCCGCCGAACAAAACGGGGGCAGTGATGAAACGCTCCATCATGTAGCGTTCCGGCGGACGGATGTCGGCTTCGAATACATCGATGCCTGCTTTGCGCAACGCCGTTTCCAGACGCATCAACTGACCGTGCTGCTGGCAGTACAAGCCAAGCACCGGGCGGTGCTCGAAATCCTGAAGGGCAAGCGGTCGCAGCTCGACGTTCTTCTCGCCGCGCAACAGCACTTCGGCTTGCTCACGCAGGGCTGCCGGAATGAATGCGACCGACGGTTGATGCGGCAGGCGGATACGCCGGGGACCGGCATCGGTCGCCAGCCAGAACTCGACTTCCGTGCCCGCCGGGGTATCGCGCCAATGCCGGGTCAGGACGAAGCCCTGCTGTAAATCCACCACTGCAACCTCAACAATCTGATTCAAGTGGTGATTCTACGCGTGATCGACCCCACAGGTTTCATACCTTGACTGACTGGCATTGGGGCAAGCCCCCTCCCCACAAATCTGTAGGTGTCGGACTTCTATCAAAGAAAAATCGCTGAATGACGCTTTTTGCGTGTTATCTGCCGCTTTGCGCCTTGCTCTGTGAGCCCGTCTCTACGATTCTTCAAGAACAACGACTACACCTGAGAAACTGCCATGAAAACCGTCGCCCAACTGCTCAAGTTAAAGGCCCAACAGAATCAGGAAGTCCATACCATTGCGCCCCATCAAATGGTGCTGGAAGCGCTGATGGTGATGGCCGCAAAAAACGTCGGGGCGTTACCGGTCCTGAAGGATGGAAAGGTCGTCGGCATCATCAGCGAGCGGGACTATGCTCGCAAACTGGTGCTCAAGGGGCGCTCCTCGGTCGGCACACCGGTCAGCGAAATCATGGTGTCGCCGGTGATCACCGTGGACACCCATCAAACCGTCGAAACCTGCATGGGCATCATGTCCGACAAACGCCTGAGGCACTTGCCAGTGGTGGAAAACGGCGAGTTGCTGGGCTTGCTGTCGATCGGCGACCTGGTCAAGGAAGCCATCGCTGAACAGGCTGAACTGATTCGGCAGTTGGAACAGTACATTCGCGGCGAGTGATCCCCTTGTGGGAGCGGTGTTCCTATGGCCAATGCCGTGAGAAGACCGGCGCCAATGCAGGGTGGCGGTCGAAGCGTTCGAGCCAGGCGAAAAAACCCGGTCGCGCCAGGCGCAAGTGCTCCCGGGTGCCCGCCCAGCGCGTCACCACCGCCGCCAGAATATCCAGCGCGCCTGGTGCTCCCTCGCCCAGGTACAACTTGCCGGCGAACTGATCGGCAAACACCTCCCAATGCCAATGCAGGCGCTGGCGGGCACCGGCCATGAGGTTTTCTCTGGACGACTCGTCTGCCTCGGCCAGCCAGCGCTCGGGGTAATCGATGATGCCGATGGCGGGATAGCAATTGCTCACGATGTACACCAGGCCATGAATCACCTGATCACGCTTGAGCGGGTTGTCTGGCAGCAGGTTCGACTCCGGGAACGTGAGGCCCAGATGAATCAGAATGGCCGCACTCTCGGTGAGAACGCCGCCATCGGGCAGTTGCAGAGTGGGAACCTGCTTGAGCGGGTTGAGCTTCTCCAACGCCTGAATCGCCTCCGGGGACGATGATACATCGATGAAGCGATAAGGAACCTCGCACAGCTCCAGCGCGGCTTCGATGGCGGCCGCACCCGAATTCTGATGCCCGTAGAGCTGGTACATGACTAAATCTCCTCTGCGACTCTCTCTTTGTAGCAGCTGCCGAAGATTGTGCTCGAATACCTGATCAGCCAATACCAATCAGTCAGGGCGCGAACCCTGTGGGAGCGGGCTTGCTCGCGAAGACGGTGTGTCAGGCGACGTCAATGTTGATTGTGCCGCCGACTTCGCGAGCAATCCCGCTCCCACAATTTGCGCACCTAAACTGGCAGCTCGGTTACCCCCCCGCGCGCTTCATACAGCGCTGATAACGCTCATCGACCCGCTTGGCGAACCACGCCGTGGTGAGTTTGCGGGTGATTTTCGGGCTTTGCAGCACGATTCCCGGCAACACTGCGCGGGGCAATGGCCGGCCTTCGGCCTGTTCAGCCAGGGCGAAGACGCGCTGATAGAGCTGGCTGTCCTCGAATTCGAGACCTTTTCCCTCCTCCAACTGATCCCGAATGGTCGGGTTGCGCATGTCCAATTGCTTGCCGAGGGTGCGCACGGCCAGTTCCGTGGTGCCGGGCATGATCGAGCCGTAGCGCACCATATCGCCATCCAGCGCCAACGGAATACCCGTCGCACGACTGACCGCGTTCTGAAACGCCGCATTGCGGCTGGCGTACCAACCGGCGTTGAAATCGGCGAAGCGATAGAGCGGTTGTTTGTAGCTCACCGGATAACCGAGCAAGTGGGCGATACCGAAATACAGGCCACCTCGACGGGTGAACACTTCGTGGCGAATCGAGCCGTCCACCGGGTAGGGATAATCCCGCGCCTGCTGTTCGGCAAAGTCAATGCTGACCTGCATCGGTCCGCCGGTGTGCACCGGGTTGAACCCACCGAATAAGGTCCGGCCCATGGGCACCATCCCGATGAAGTCATCGAAAATCGCGCTGAGTTCTTTTTCACTGCGCGCGGCATTCAGCCGGTCGCTGTAACTTTTGCCATTGGGTGAACTGACCTGCAAGGCGCCGCTCACCAGCAGGCTGGGAATATGGGCTTTGGCGGCGCGGCGGTCGATCTCGTCTCGGGCGATCTTGCCCAGGCCAGGCACCGGAGGATCCGCCTGAAACGTCGACTCCTGCTCGGCGACCGCGAGTACCGAACACAGGTTTTGCGTGGTCGGCGAAATCTTTTGTGCGGCAAACGCTGCATAAATATCCGTGGCCCAGCCCTGGCGGTCGACCGTCTTGGCCGGCAGCAGACGCACGATCTCGGCCTTGACCTCGGCAGGCTTGCGGGCCGGCGGTTCCTGAGTGCGCTGAGTACCGCAACCGGCCAGTACCAACAGCGCCGCGACACTCACGATCAATCGATTGACTTGCATGATGCTCCATCAAATCCGTTGAGCCGGGTTAACCATACGATCAATGGCATGGCGCAGGCTATGACTGTGGCGCCCTCTCCCTGTTCCGTAGCAGCCTCGCAGGCTCGGCAGCTGCTACGGAGGGGCCTTTGGGCAGCCGAGCGGCGGGGGCATTCGGGTTGAACCATATTTGATCCACAGACCGAGGAGGACAGGCTCATGCACCGTAGCGACGTTCTGATCATCGGCGCCGGCCCGACCGGGCTGGTACTGGCGCTGTGGCTGAGCAAACTGGGGATTGAGGTGCGGATTATCGACAAGACCTCGGCCCCCGGCACCACCTCACGCGCGTTGGCAGTACAGGCCAGAACGCTGGAGTTGTATCGCCAGCTCGACCTCAGCGACGCCGTGGTGCAGAACGGCCATCGAGTGTGCGCAGCGAATTTCTGGGTCAAGGGCGAACCGGTCGCACACCTGCCGCTGAGCGCCATCGGCGAGGGTTTGACGCCCTATGCGTTCCTGGAAATCTATCCGCAAGACGAGCACGAACAGCTGCTGATCGAACGCCTGGAGACCTTCGGCATTACGGTGGAGCGCAACACCGAACTGCAAGATTTCGAGGAAACCGGCGACGGCATCACCGCAACGCTGCGCTTGCCCGATGGCCAGCAGCAAACCTGTCAGGCCTGTTACCTGGCAGGCTGCGACGGCGCCCGCTCGATTGTGCGAAAAACCCTGGACACCGGTTTTCCGGGGGGCACCTACCAGCAGATTTTCTACGTGGCGGATGTACAGGCCCGTGGCCCGACGTTCAACGGTGAATTGCATGTGGATCTCGACGAAGCCGACTTCCTCGCCATTTTTCCCTTGGGCGGCGAAGGTCGCGCCCGTCTGATCGGCACGGTTCGCGACGAACGCGCCGACCGTGCCGAAACCCTCCAGTTTGCAGACGTCAGCAGCCGGGCCATTGAGCATTTAAAGGTGCAGATCGATCAGGTGAACTGGTTCTCGACCTACCGCGTGCATCACCGGGTAGCGGATCACTTTCGCACCGGGCGCGCGTTTCTGTTGGGCGATGCCGCCCATGTCCACAGCCCGGCGGGTGGCCAGGGCATGAACACCGGGATCGGCGACGCGATCAATCTGGCCTGGAAACTCGCGGCGGTGTTAAGTGGCAGCGCCACGACCAAACTGCTCGACAGTTATGAAACCGAACGCATCGCCTTTGCCCGGCGCCTGGTGGCCACCACTGACCGGGTGTTCAATTTCGTCACCGCCGATGGGCCAATTGCCGACGTGATGCGCATGCGCGTGGCCCCCTTTTTGATCCCGAAAATGATCTCGTTCGAGGCAGCCCGAGAGTTCATGTTTCGCACGGTGTCACAGACCACCCTCAACTATCGTGGCATGCCGTTGAGCGAGGGCGTTGCCGGCCATGTTCACGGCGGTGATCGCCTGCCCTGGGCCCACGACGATGAAGGGGAGAATTTCGAGTCGCTGAAAAACCTGACCTGGCAGGTGCATGTTTACGGCGACACCAGCGACGAGATGATCGCCTGGTGCCTCGAGCATCGCCTGCCGTTGCAGGTGTTCGACTGGCGACCGGTGTTTGAAGCAGTGGGGCTGGCGCGCAACGGGTTTTACCTGCTGCGGCCGGATACCTATGTGGCGATCGCCGACTACAGCGCCGATCCGAAGGTGATCGAGCGGTACTTCCGCGATCATGGGATACGGCCTTTCATCAGCTGAACCCGAGGCCAACGAAGATCGAATGTGGGAGAAGGCTTGCTCGCGAAGGCGGTGTATCAGTCGCCATCAATATCGACTGGCACACCGCCTTCGCGAGCAAGCCCGCTGCCACAGGGTTATGGGGTGGTTTTTAGATCCCGGCCAAGGCCAGGTCCATCGCGAAGTAAGTGAAGATCAAATCCGCTCCCGCCCGTTTGATCGCCCCCAGGCTCTCACGCACCACGCGATCCTCATCGATCGCCCCGGCCTGGGCGGCGAATTTGATCATCGCGTACTCCCCGCTCACCTGATATGCCGACAACGGCAGACGCGACGCTTCACGGATGTCGCGGATGATGTCCAGGTACGCGCCAGCCGGTTTGACCATCAGCGCGTCGGCACCTTCCTGTTCGTCCAGCAACGATTCACGCACCGCTTCGCGGCGGTTCATCGGGTTCATCTGATAGCTTTTGCGGTCGCCCTTCAGGGCACTGCCGCCGGCTTCGCGGAACGGACCGTAGAGCGCCGAGGCGAATTTGGTCGAATAGGCCATGATCGCGGTCTGGCTGAACCCCGCTTCATCGAGCGCCCGGCGGATGGCCTGGACCTGCCCGTCCATGGCTGCCGACGGCGCGATCACATCGGCACCGGCCCGAGCGGCGGCCACGGCTTGCTTGCCGAGGTTGATCAGGGTCTGGTCGTTGTCGACTTCGTGGTGGTGCAGCACGCCGCAATGGCCATGGTCGGTGTATTCACAAAAACAGGTGTCGGACATCACGATCATTTCCGGCACGGCGTCTTTGGCAATGCGCGACATGCGCGACACCAGGCCGTTGTCGTGCCAGGTATCGCTGCCGTTACCGTCCAGATGATGGGACACGCCAAACGTCATCACCGATTTGATCCCGGCCCGGGCGTAACGCTCGATCTCACCGGCCAGCTTCGACTCGGGAATGCGCATCACGCCGGGCATGCTCTTGATCGGCACGAATTCGTCGATCTCTTCCTCGACGAAAATCGGCAGCACCAAGTCATTCAAGCTGAACTCGGTTTCCTGGAACAGGCTGCGCAGGCTCGCATTGCGACGCAGACGGCGTGGACGTGCTTCGGGGAACTGACTGGGCATGGGCCCTCCTGAAAACGGCGGGTGAGACGAAAGTCGTAGGGGGCGAAGCTTATGCCCAGTGCGGCATAGCGCACAAACCTTGCGCAGCAGAAAAACCCTTACCGCTTCGGTAACAATCACCGCACTCCCACAGGTTAAATCGTCAGCGTCCCTGTAATACAGGTCACCGCCGCGCCGCCAATCCAGATCTCATCCCCCACCTGCTCCACCTGAATCCGCCCGGCGCGCCCCATGGTCAGGCCCTGGCTGACGACATAAGACGCCGGAGCCAGCCGTTCGTTGAGCAACCATTGGGCAATTCCGGCGTTCAGGCTGCCAGTGGCCGGGTCTTCCAGCATGCCGTCGCCGGAGATGAACGCACGCACTTCAAACTGCGCATCAGCGCCATCGCGCTCGGGGTGCCACGGTGCGATGACACCGACCGCGAGGCCGAGCATCTGCGAATGATCCGGTTGCAAGCCCAGCACCTGCTGCCGATCCTCGACCATCACCGCCAGCCAGCCGGCGCCGTTGTCGACCCATTGCGTGCGCACAATCGCGCCCGGCGCCAATCCGAGGGCGCGCCGTACGCGCTCGACCAGCTCGGCGTCCACCGGGCCGGACCTGATCAGCGGTGGCGCGAGAAACGCCAGCTCCGCCCCCTGCCGACGTACCCGCACCAGGCCGACACCGCACTCCTGAATGATCTCCTCGCCCTTGGGCACCCCACCGGCCTCGAGCCAGGCATGACAGGTCCCCAACGTCGGGTGACCGGCGAACGGCAACTCTCGCAGGGTGGTGAAGATACGCACCCGATAGTCGGCCCGGGGGTCCAGGGGTTCGAGCACGAAAGTGGTTTCGCTGAGGTTGGTCCAGGTTGCGAACGCCGCCATGCGCTCATCGCTGAGCTCGTCGGCGCCGAACACCACCGCCAACGGGTTGCCCTTGAGCGCGACACGGCTGAAGACATCTACTTGCTTGAAATCGAATGAGCTCATTGCCTGCCTTGGTGGTGAGGGGTTCAAAGAGGTTGTTTGGGGATTTCCAGCCCGCGAATCACCGCCGGCCTTGCCAGAAAACGCTCCAGCACGCGGGTGACATTGGGGAAATTCTGGATGCCCACCAAATCGCCGGCCTCGTAGAAGCCGATCAGGTTGCGCACCCACGGAAAGGTCGCGATGTCGGCGATGGTGTAGCGCTCGCCCATGATCCAGTCACGCCCTTGCAGACGGTCATCCAGGACGTTGAGCAGGCGCTTGCTTTCGTCGACGTAGCGATCACGGGGACGCTTGTCTTCGTAGTCCTTGCCGGCGAATTTGTTGAAGAAACCGAGCTGACCGAACATCGGCCCGATACCGCCCATCTGAAACATCAACCACTGAACGGTCTCGTAACGCGCCGCCGATTCCTGCGCCAGCAGTTGCCCGCTCTTGTCGGCGAGGTAAATCAGAATCGCCCCGGACTCGAACAGCGCCAGCGGTTGGTCCCCCGGACCGTGGGGGTCGAGGATCGCCGGGATCTTGTTATTGGGGTTCAGTGACAGAAATTCGGGGGACAGCTGATCGTTGGTGTCGAAGCCCACGCGATGCGGCTCGTAGGGCATTCCGATCTCTTCTAGCATGATCGAAACCTTGACGCCATTGGGCGTTGGCAAGGAATAGAGCTGAATCCACTCCGGGTACCGGGCCGGCCATTTTCGGGTGATGGGGAATGCAGACAAATCGGTCATGAGGGGCATCCGGTACAAAGAAAAGGCTGAGCATAATCCAGGATCACCGACCGACGGTTGTAATCTTTTCATGGCCACCAATGGTTTACTTAAATCCGCAACATCCTGTCGATAACCTTTCCCCCAATCCGTTCAAGGTTGCCGCTAAAGTGCCAGGCACCTCGCTCGGATCGAACCAAAGGGCTTCGGAGGACTCTGAGCATTGCCCTGTAGAAAACGGACCGGGTCAACGACATGGGATACACCCGATGCTGAAAGCTCGCGGTGTCAAGGTTTGTCAGCCTTAACCGAATGCGCTGAAGATCACTAATTCGATGATGAATCCTTTGAAATTCGCCAAACGTTTCCAACATCGCGCCTACGTCTTCCTGCCCTCCCTGCTGGCGGTCAGCGCATTGTTTTTGTCGCTTGAGTCCAGCGAAAGCCGCGCCCAACCGGCGGACGGCACTCAGACGCTGGTATTTCTGCGCCACGCGGAAAAACCCGCCGGCGGCCTGGGTCAGCTCAATTGTCAGGGGCTGAACCGCGCCATCGACCTGGCCACCTTGTTGCCGGAAAAATTCGGCAAAGCCAATTACGTGTTTGCCGCCAACCCGACGCGCAATGTCGAGGAAGGCGAATTGGATAACTCCTACAGTTACATTCGCCCCCTGATGACCATCAGCCCCAGCGCGATCAAGCTCGGCTTGCCGGTGAACATCAACTTCTCGGCCAACGACACCAGCGATCTGGCGGATGAACTGCTGCACGACAAGTATCACAATTCGGTCATTTATACGGCCTGGTCCCACGGCTATCTGCCCGAGCTGATCAACAAAGTCGCCGGGGAAGCCGTCGGTACAAAACAGAACATTACCGATGACTGGGAATCGAGCGACTACGACTCGCTGTACGTGCTCACGCTGACCTGGCACAACGGCAAGGCCAGTCTGCAGAGTCACAGCTACAAGCAGGGGCTGGATAACGGTCGGGAGAGCTGTCCGACGTAAGCTGTGATCGTGGTGGCTTCGAGTTTTATAGTGCCTTTCTCGGCCTCATCGTGGGCAAGCCCGCTCCCGCAGATACTCAATGACAGCCCCCCGCTCCCCGACAAACTCAATCCGCGTACCCTTCTTCTCCCGCTGAAACGCATACATCGGGTCGTAATATTCGCGCAGCAACCCTTCGATCCAGCCCCGGTGCAAATCCACCGCACCGCTGTTCGCCTGTTCTGCCAGCGCATCTTCCATCAAGGTCAACATCCGCTGATGACGTTCGCCACCCAACCGTTTCTGGACATTGTTCAGGCTCGCCAGCAAACGTTCGGAAAACAGCGCGAAGCCTTCATCGCCATGCACTTCAATGAACTCGGCGCACAAGTCCACCACGTAATCACGCAGGATCCGCTCGACCCGCCCTTCCAGGCTGTCTTCCAGCCAAACCATCGGAAACTGCTGCATGCCCTGATACAGCGGCAACGGTAAGGCGCAACTGCCAATCGCGCGGCTCTCGTCTTCCAGCACGAACTGTTCGATGCCGCGGGCGCGCTTCTTCAGCACGTCCACGGCCAAACGGTTTTCAAAGTCGATGTTGGAGGGTTGGCCGGTGGCGCGCTTGCCGAAACTGGAGCCGCGATGATGGGCGTGACCTTCAAGGTCCAGCCCGTTGCTCAACTGCGTGAGCACCTCGGTCTTGCCAGTGCCGGTCATGCCGCCCAGCAAAACGAAATCGCACTGGGCAACGGCCTGATCGAGCGTATCGAGCAAAA
This sequence comes from Pseudomonas sp. B21-015, assembly GCF_024749285.1. NCBI lineage: Bacteria > Pseudomonadati > Pseudomonadota > Gammaproteobacteria > Pseudomonadales > Pseudomonadaceae > Pseudomonas > Pseudomonas sp. B21-015. The sequence goes on along the minus strand of NZ_CP087196.1, from coordinate 2,265,316 downwards.
AGGTGCGCATGGCCTTGTAGCCGCCACCGACCCGCGGATAGTCGATACCCGCTTCGTCCTTCAGCCATTGCTGAACGATTTGCGAACGCAAGCCGCCGCGAAAACAATACAAATAACCCTCCGGATGAGCCCGGGCAAAATCGGCCCAGGCCTGGATGCGCTCGGCCTTGATCTGGCCGGCCACCAATTGATGCCCCAGCGTAATGGCCGCTTGCTGACCGTGCTGCTTGTAGCAAGTGCCGACCCGTTGCCGCTCGTGGTCATTCATCAGCGGCAGGTTGATCACGCCGGGAAATGAGCCCTTGAGGAATTCGACCGGCGCGCGCACATCCATCATCGGCCGGCCGTTGAGGAAGATGTCGCGGTAATCGGTGAATTCGCTGGACATCAAACCACCTCTACCGCGTGGGTCTGTCGGTCAACCAGTTCGCCGATCGGCTCAAGGCTCAGGCCAAGCTCGGCGGCAACCGTGAGGAAGTGTTCGTTGCCTTCAGGGGTAACCGCAATCAGCAGGCCGCCGCTGGTCTGCGGGTCGCAGAGCACGCGTTTGTGCAACTCCTGGAGCCGACCGACCTTACTGGCGTAACTGTCGAAATTGCGCAGCGTGCCGCCCGGCACGCAGCCCTGATCGAGGTAATACTCGACACCCGGCAGGCGCGGCACCCGGTCATAGCCGATGCGGGCGGTCACGTTGCTGCCGTCGGCCACTTCCACCAGGTGCCCGAGCAGGCCGAAACCGGTGACATCGGTCATCGCGGTCACGCAATCGAGTTTGCCGAAACGGCTGCCGGGTTTGTTCAGGGTGCACATCCAGTCGCGGGCCAGGCCGATGTCGGCATGGCGCAACTTGCCCTTCTTCTCGGCCGTGGTAAGGATGCCGATGCCCAAGGGTTTGGTGAGGTACAGCAGGCACCCGGCGGTGGCGGTGTCGTTGCGCTTCATGTGGCGCTTTTCCACCAGCCCGGTCACGGCCAGGCCGAAGATCGGTTCCGGCGCGTCGATGGAATGGCCACCGGCCAGAGGAATCCCCGCCTCATCGCAGACCGAACGCCCACCACGAATCACTTCCCGGGCAATCTCCGGTGCCAGCACATTGACCGGCCAGCCGAGGATCGCAATCGCCATCAACGGATCGCCGCCCATGGCGTAAATGTCACTGATGGCGTTGGTGGCGGCGATGCGGCCGAAATCGAACGGGTCGTCGACGATCGGCATAAAGAAGTCAGTGGTCGACACCACGCCGCGCTCTTCGTCGATGGCATACACCGCCGCGTCATCGCGCGAGGCATTGCCGACCCAGAGTTTCGGGTCCAGATTCTGCGCCCCGCTGCCGGCCAGAATCACTTCCAGCACCTGGGGTGAAATCTTGCAGCCACACCCTGCGCCGTGGCTGTACTGGGTCAGACGAATCGGCTCGCTCATGGGATGCACCTTGTGAAGTCAATGCCCAGGATTCTACAGCAACCCCCATTTGTAGGAGGGCGCGTAAGTACGATCTTTGTGCAACGACACTCGCTTTGGTGCACTCAGGTAGGTCTCCTTTGCCCTATTCCCCGAGATCCTTGACCGAAAGGACAGCAAAACCACCAATTCCCTCTATTTTTCAGCGTATTGAATAAACTGGTATGCCTTGTGCAAACGTTTGCGAGTCGCCGATACCGGCCTGTTCGCCACTTAATCGCGCAGGCCCGCACCACCGGGCCTTCGATCCGCACGAAAAGGGACTTTTAATGCATTGCACCTCCAACCGCGGGACTCGCTCGCGCACGTTTGCTGTTTCCTTGCTGCTGGCCAGCGTTACAGGACTACTCAGCAGCCACGTTTTGGCCCAACCGGCCGCCGCCGAAGAATCCGCCCAGGGCGAAGCCCTCAGCCCTGAAGCCAACCTGCCGAAAAAAGGCGCGTACCTGTCAGACTGGTTCAACCAGGACCTGACCGTCATCGGCAGCAAAGACATCAGCTTCGGCCCGCAACCGGCCGACGATATCTATCTGGAATACGAGTACTTCGGTCGCAAGGGGCCGTTCGAGTTGTACGGCTACATCGACATTCCGAAGATCTTCGACATCGGCAACAGCCATGACAAAGGCGTGTGGGACCACGGCTCGCCGGTATTCATGGAGCACGAACCGCGCATCTCCATCGACTACCTGGCCGGCCGCAGCCTGGCCGTCGGGCCATTCAAGGAATGGTACGTGGCGTTCGACTGGATCTACGACCACGGCAGCAACAGCGCCAACCGCGCCAACACGCTGTACAGCGGCCTGGGCACCGACATCGACACCCATTCGCGGGTCAACCTGTCGGCCAACTTCTATGGTCGTTACCAGTGGGAAAACTACGGCGCCAGCAACGAGTATTCGTGGGACGGCTACCGCGCCCAACTCAAATACATCGTGCCCATCAGCAGTTTCAGCAACGGCGCTTCGTTGACCTATATCGGTTTTACCAACTTCGACTTCGGCTCCGACCTGCACAAGGACAACCCGGCCCGTACCGCCAATGCCACCGTGGCCACCAACGTGTTGCTCTACGCCTTCACCCACTTGCGATTCACCCTGGTCGGCCGTTACTTCCACAACGGCGGCAACTGGGAGGACGGCAGTGAGTTGAATTTCGGCGACGGAAACTTCCGCGCCCGTTCCAACGGCTGGGGCTACTACGCCGGTGTTGGCTATCAGTTTTAAGGCTTATTTGAATCAGGAGGTTTTATGAAGGCAATGACGCGTCTTTCCCTGTCTGTCGGTTTTGCGGTAAGCACCCTGCTCTCTTCCTCTGCCTGGGCGGTAGAAGCACCGATCCAGCCGAAAGTGATGCTGATCACCATGTTCGCCCCCGAGGCGCAGAACTGGATCGATCGCCTGGAACTCAAGCAAGAAGTGCGCGTACCGGGCCTGTCCGCCGAGTACCCGAACATTCGCTGCAACACCCAACAGGTATGCCTGATGGTCACCGGCATGGGCCAGACCAACGCCGCCGCCTCGACCCTGGCCCTGGCGCTGTCGCCGAAATTCGACCTGCGTAAAAGTTACTTCCTGATCGCCGGGATTGCCGGTATCAGCCCGAAACACGGCACCCTCGGCACCACCGCGTGGGCGCACTATCTGGTGGAGTTCGGCACCCAGTGGGAACTGGATTCCCGGGACGCGCCGAAAGACTGGCCGACCGGTTATCTGGGCATCAACACCAAAGGCCCGAACGAAAAGCCGCCGCTGGACTACAAGACTGAAGTGTTCGAACTCAATCCGAAGTTGCAGGCCAAGGCCTTCGCCCTGAGCCACAAGGTCGAGCTGAGCGAGAGCAAGGAGTCGGCGGCGTGGCGCTTGAAATACCCCTCGGCCCCGGCCAATCAGCCGCCGGTAGTGACCCGGTGCGACACGCTGGCGGGTAATACCTGGTTTTCCGGAACGCGGTTGAGTGAGCGGGCGGAAGTCTGGACCCGGCTGCTGACCAACAACGAAGGTGTCTACTGCACCACTCAGCAGGAAGACAACTCCACCTACGAGGCGCTACTGCGCGCTAGCCGCGAAGGCTTGGTGGATGTCCGGCGTCTGGCGGTGGTGCGCGCCGGTTCCGACTTCGACCGACCGGCACCGGGCCAGAGCGAGGTGGATAACTTGCTCAAATATGCCGATCAGGGCGGGTTTGTGCCGGCACTGGAGAACCTGTACCGCACGGGAAATCCGCTGGTGCAGGATATTTTGCAGAACTGGTCGGTTTGGGAAAAAGGCGTGCCTGAAGCCTGATCTGACGCTACAAAACCCAAAGTGGGAGCAAGCTTGTTCCCACTTTGATTGGGTTATGGCAACTGACAATCCGACTGAATTTTTCGCGCGCCCCGCGATCCTTCTATTACAACAGGGAGGAAAACAGGCTTTATGAACAACGCAAAACTATTCGTCATTGAGTACACCCTTCACGGCAAACCCAAGTCTTTCATTATTCGCCTGGAGAAAATGGACAACGCAGAGGCTTGGCACTGGGCCAGTTGCGACGCCGGAGTCGGACGGATCCCGCGCTTTGGCCGCGAGAAGGTGCAAAAGACCAGTAAACCGCTGGCGGAAAAATTCGGCGTCGAGAACGTTACCTGGCGACCGGCGAGTTGAGCTTTGAAAGGGAGGAGCCATTGAGCTAATGCTGGGCAGCTAAACGCAATTCCTGTGGGAGCGGGCTTGCTCGCTCCCACAGGTTCCGCCCCTTAACAGACTCCCAATGGCTCCACTTTTTTGGCTGAATAGTCAGTGCTTAGCGCACTTGCAGCCTTTGGTAGAGCATTCTTCGCCGTGTTCGTGATGTTTGGCGCAGCCTTCACAGCAATAGTGCTTGCCGTGACGCACGATGGGGTGCTCACCCAGTTTGCATGAGCATTTGGGGCAGTCGCAGGTACCGTCGTTCATGAGTCTGACTCCATGGTGATGGTCGTCCGGGTGCGACGGATGCGCACCGTATTACCAGTGTAGGAGTTGCAGTCAGCCCTGCCCTGTTCACAGCATCAAATGCGGAATTGCCCGACCAGTTGCCCCAGGCGCTGGCCGAGATCAGCCAGGCTGCGCGAGGTCTGGGCGCCGAGCTGAGTTTCGTCGGCGACGCTGTCCACCGCCACGGCGATCTGGTGCACGCTTCGGTTGATCTCTTCGGCCACGGCGGTTTGCTCTTCGGCGGCGCTGGCAATCTGGGCATTCATCGAGTTGATGGTGCCGATCAGCTGGGCCATGGCGTCCAGAGAGGCCCCGGCCTCGTTGGCCTGGGCCGAGGTGCCGTCGCCGGCCTCGCTGGAGCGGCGCATGGACTCGACCGCCGATTGGGTGCCGGCCTGCAAGCGGTCGATCATGCCCTGGATTTCCTGGGTGCTGATTTGTGTGCGGCTGGCCAGCGCCCGAACTTCGTCGGCGACTACCGCAAAACCACGCCCGGCCTCACCGGCGCGAGCCGCTTCAATGGCGGCGTTGAGCGCCAGAAGGTTGGTCTGTTCGGCAATCGAGCGGATCACCCCGAGCACGCTGACAATTGACGACACATCTTTCTGCAGGCTGTCGAGGGACACGCCGCTGCTGCGAATGTCGTTCACCAGCGCATGAATCTTCACGATGCTGCCGGCTACCACGCGCTTGGCGGCCTGGCCCTCTTCGTCGGTCTGCTGGGCCGCGACGGCCGCGTTTTGCGCGCTCTTGGCCACTTCCTGGGCTGCCGCCGACATTTCATTGATCGCCGTGGCCACCTGATCGGTCTCGTGACGCTGACGTTCCATGGCCTGATCCGAGCGCTGAGCCTGATCGGACACCTGATTTACCAACCCGGTCAGTTGCGAGGTCATTTCGGTGATCTGACGCACCAAACCGTGGATCTTGTCGACAAAACGGTTGAACGAGCCAGCCAGTTCGCCGAGTTCATCCTGGCTGGTGATGGTCAGGCGCCGGGTCAGGTCGCCCTCGCCCGCCGCGATGTCATCGAGGTTGGCCTTCATCAGGTTCAGCGGACGCAGGATGGTATTGGCCAGCAGCATCCCGGCAGCGGCGATCACCAGCAGCACCACCACGGCAATCCCGACAATGCTCAGCACCACGCCTTGCATGCGTTCCTGGACCTTGGCCTCGACCACCGCCACTTGAGCCTCGATGCCGTCGAGATTGATCGAGGTGCCGAATGCCATGTCCCACTTGGGCAGGTATTCGGTGTAGCCAAGCTTGGGTACCAGCACTTGGGTGTTACCGGGCATCGTCGAGCTGTATTGCAGGTAGTGGGTACCGTCCTTGGCGACTTTCACCAGATCGCGGTTGATGTAGACCCCGTTCGGGTCGCGATTGTCCTTGAAGCTCTGGCCCAGGCCTTCAGGGCTGTTGGCCTTGAACAGACGCACGATGTTGGAGTCGTAGCCGAAGAAGTAGCCGTCCTTGCCGTAGGTGATGCTCGACAGCAACTTGATCACCTGGGCCCGCGCCGCGTCATCGCCGGGGGCGGCCGCGTCGTAGAGCGGTTTGATCGTGGTCATGGCCACGGCGACGTAGCTTTGCAAGGTCGCCTTGGCATCGCTGAGCAGGCGCTGACGGGTTTCCTCGACTTCCTTGCTGGCCTGCTCTTGCAGAATGAACAGTGTGGTCAGGCTGATGACCAGCGCAAAGAGCAGCACCGGGAGGACGGCAAGGGACAGAACTTTGGCCTTCAGACTCATGCGCATGACGTTCACTCTGTGATTTTGTTGGCGTGGTTAAAGTCTATAACGGCACGCCGCAGCAAAAGTTGAATGTGGTCCTTGTGGGAGCGGGGTGTTTTACAGGACCATCGCCGCCACCCAGCCGAACGCCAGCAGCGGCAGGTTGTAGTGCAGGAAAGTCGGGACCACGGTGTCCCAGATGTGGTGATGCTGGCCGTCGATGTTCAGACCGGAGGTCGGGCCCAGGGTCGAATCCGACGCCGGTGAGCCGGCATCGCCCAATGCGCCGGCAGTGCCGACGATGCACACGATGGCGATCGGGCTGAAGCCCAGCTGTACGCACAACGGCACGAAAATCGCCGCCAGAATCGGTACCGTGGAAAACGACGAGCCAATGCCCATGGTCACCAACAGGCCCACCAGCAGCATCAACAGCGCACCGATGCCTTTGCTGTGGTCGATCCATGAGGCCGAGGACTCCACCAGTGTCTGCACATGACCGGTGGCTTTCATCACTTCGGCAAACCCGGACGCGGCGATCATGATGAAGCCGATCATCGCCATCATTTTCATGCCTTCGGTGAACAGGTCATCGGTTTCACGCCACTTGACGATGCCCGATGCCGAGAAGATCAGGAAACCCACCAGCGCCCCGATAATCATCGAGTCCAGCAGCAGCTGAATGATGAACGCGGCGGCAATGGCCAGCCCGGCGACCATCAGGCTCAACGGGTTGTACTGCACCGCGACCTGTTCGACCTGCTCGATCTTTTCCAGGTCGTAAACCCGCTTCTTGCGGTAACTGATGAACGCTGCCCCGAGGCCAAACACCATGCCCAGCGCCGGAATGCCCATGGCATGGGTGACGTTGATGCCGCTGATGTCTACGCCACTACGGGCGACGTTGGCCAGCAGGATTTCATTGAGGAAGATATTGCCGAAGCCCACGGGCAGGAACATGTACGGCGTGATCAGCCCAAAGGTGATGACGCAGGCGATCAACCGACGGTCCAGTTGCAGTTTGGTCAGCACATATAAAAGAGGCGGCACCAGCAACGGGATAAAAGCGATATGAATCGGCAAAATGTTCTGCGAGGCAATGGCCACCACCCACAGCAAACCGATCAGCAACCATTTGACATTGCCGCCACCGTTGGCGTGCTGGCGATCGACCATGGCCAGGGCTTTGTCGGCCAGCGCATGGGCCAGGCCAGACTTGGCGATGGCCACCGCGAACGCGCCAAGCAAGGCGTAGGACAACGCCACCGTCGCCCCGCCGCCGAGGCCGTTGTTGAAGGCTTTGAGCGTCGCGTCGATGCCCAGACCACCGGTCAAGCCACCCACCAGCGCGCCAACGATCAGCGCGATCACCACATGCACGCGGGACAGGCTGAGTATCAGCATGATGCCGACCGCGGCAATTACTGCATTAATCATCGTTACCTCAAGGCAAACGGAATGAGTCCGGCCGGCAGTCTGCATGAGCCGCCAGCGGATTAAAGGAAGGGTTTTATTAGAGGGCGCGCACTGTGCCGCAGCATCGTTCCCTTGTCAAAGCGAACGGCCATTGCCGATATGTAATGGATTGCGAATCAGCAACAGCGCTTGATGGATCAGTTTCGCGAGTGACGTAAATTCTGCGTCCACTGAAGATCCACAGGTTCTGCAGGGTCCTTCAGAGTGGTGTTAGCGTTTTGGCAATTCGATCGTCACCTTCAACCCACCCCACTCGCTCTCCTGCAACTGCAACACCCCGCCCCAAGTGTCGACGATGTCGCGCACGATGCCCAACCCCAGTCCATGCCCATCGGTCTGTTCGTCGAGCCGGGTACCGCGACTGAACACCTGTTCGCGCTGGTCTTCGGGAATCCCCGGTCCATCGTCTTCCACGCTCAACTCAAACCTTTCTGCCGTTTCGACCACACTCAAGCGCACATCGGCATCCGCCCATTTGCAGGCGTTGTCCAACAGGTTGCCCAGCAACTCCAGCAAATCTTCGCGATCCCACGGCAGTTGCAAACCGGCCGGCGCCCGGTAGCTCAGGTCGAGGTGTTCACCGTGAATCATGCTCAACGTGGCCAGCAGCCCCGGCAGTTCGGCGTCGCAATCGAACAATGCCCCCGGCAGCGCATCACCGGACAAGCGGGCGCGGTTGAGTTCGCGATTGAGTCGCTGCCGGACCTGTTCCAGTTGCGTCTGAATGACTTTGCGCAGCTGCGGGTGCGCATCGAGTTGCTCGCTTGAAGCCAGGCTCAGCAGTACCGCCAACGGCGTTTTCAAGGCATGGCCGAGGTTGCCCAACGCATTGCGCGAACGTTTGAGGCTGTCTTCGGTGTGGGCCAGCAAATGGTTGATCTGCGCCACCAGCGGTTCCAGCTCCACCGGCACTGCTTCGTCGAGTTGCGAACGCTGACCCTGCTGCAACTGGGCTATTTGTTCGCGGGCCTTTTCCAGCGGGCGCAAGGCGCGGCGCACGGTGATCCGCTGCAACAGCAAAATCAGCAACAACCCCGCCAGCCCCAGCCCGAGGCCGACCTGTTGCATGCGCCGGAAACTCTCACGCACCGGGGTGTAATCCTGAGCAACGCTGATGGAGATCGCCTGGCCCAGCCGACGATAGTCCGAACGCAACACCAACAACTGCTGCCCTCCCGGCCCCAATTGCAAATTGCTGTGCAAGCCGGGATGGTCGAGCCGCGGCAGGTCCTGATCCCATGACGAGCGGGAACGCCATTGGCTGTCGGCAAAGTCGATGCGAAAGTAATGCCCGGAAAACGGTCGCTGATAGGCCGGCGCCAAATGCCGCTCATCCAGTTGCAACCCCTGCGGGCCACGCACCAGCGCCACCAGCAGGTTTTCGCTGTCGTTGCGCAACCCGGCTTCGAGGTAGCGCTGCAAACCCACTTCGAACAGCCACAGGCTGGTTTGCGCCAGCACCAGGCCGACGATCACCATTACGCTGATCAGGCCCAGGCTCAAACGGCGCTGGATCGACCTCACTGGGCTTGCCCGCCGAACAGATAACCCTGACCGCGCCGGGTTTCGATCACACTGCGGCCGAGCTTGCGGCGCAGGTGGTTGACGTGGACTTCCAGCACGTTGGAATCGCGCTCGGTTTCACCGTCGTAAAGGTGTTCGGCGAGGTGGTTTTTGGAAAGGATCTGTTCGGGGTGCAGCATGAAATAGCGCAGCAGGCGGAACTCGGCGGCGGTGAGCTGGATGTCGGCGCCGTCGCGGGTCACGCACTGGCGACCTTCGTCCAGGTGCAGCCCGGCGGCCTTGAGCGTCGGCTGATTGGCCTGGCCGTGGGAGCGGCGCAACAACGCCTGAATGCGCAGGTGCAGTTCTTCCGGATGGAAGGGTTTGCTCAGGTAATCGTCGGCGCCGGCCTTGAGGCCCTCGATCCGTTCGGCCCAGGAACCCCGCGCCGTGAGGATCAGCACTGGCGTGGCCAGGCCACCGGCCCGCCACTGCGCCAGCACCTCGAGCCCCGGCAAACCCGGCAGGCCGAGGTCGAGGATGATCAGGTCATACGGTTCGCTGCTGCCCTGGTACACCGCGTCGCGGCCATCGGCCAGCCAGTCCACGGCGTAACCCTGCCGGTTGAGGCCGGCCATCAATTCGTCCGCCAGCGGCACGTGGTCTTCCACCAGGAGCAAACGCATCGGTCAATCTTCCTTGTCTTTCAATAAATGGCCGGTGATGGCGTCCAGGTCCAGTTCGCGCACCACGCCTTCAGTGGTCAGCAGCTCGACCTCATAAATATAAACGTCGTGTTTTTCTTCAAGCTCGGCTTCCAGCAGCTTGGCCCCGGGGTAACGGTCCAGCGCTTGCTGCAACAGCTGCTCCAGCGGCAGGATCACCCCTTGCTGGCGCAGGCGCAGGGCCTCGTCCTGATCCAGGTCGCGGGCCATGACCGTCGAGCAAAAAGCCAGAAGTACCAGCGCCATGCGACTGCTGGCACGTCGATTTAAAAAAAACACCTTCATTACGTATCCTGATGATCCTTGAGAACCTGCCCGCTGACGGCATCCAATTCCAGGTCCCACTCAATGCCCTGAGCGTCGCGCAATTCCACTTGATAGATGTACTTGCCGTACGCTTCTCCGAGCTCGGCTTCGGTGACGGTCGAACCGGGATGTTTGGCCAATGCGGTAGCGTTGAGCTTCTCGAAAGACACAATGGTACCAGCGTCGCGCAGCCTCAGGGCTTCGTCGGGGCCCAGGTCACGCGCGTGGGCGATGCTGGCGGTCAGGCCAATGATGGAGGCGGTGAACAGGGCAGTCAGGATTTTCATGGGGTGGTTCCGTATTTTTTATGTGTTGCCTACGGGAGCTACCTTAGCGATTCGAACTTAATTGAAACTGAATTGCCATCATCAAAGATGGCAACACGACATCGCAACCCGATACAAAACCTGTGGGAGCGGGCTTGCTCGCGAAAGCGGTTCAACATTCAAAAAAAATGTCGACTGCTACAGCGCTTTCGCGAGCAAGCCCGCTCCCACATAATCCCCCGCTTGCCAGACATCGAGACCGGTATGACCGCGTTCCACATCAAGTTCCCATCCCTGACCCTCAAGGCCGGCCCACGTGCCCTGGCGCGCATCCGTGCCAACGGTTTGAGCGCTGCCGATGTCGGTACGCTGCCAGGCGCCGCCGGTGGTCCGAAAGCGCTGGGAATTCAGGGTCTGGACCTGGCGCTGTTCGGCGAGTGGCTGCCGGCGGCGCCCCGGGAGCGCTCGCTGATCGGCGCGTCGGTGGGTGCCTGGCGGTTCGCCAGCGCCTGCCTGCCGGATGCCGCCGAAGGCCTGCGCCGCCTCGGTCATCTGTACACCGAACAGAACTTCGCCAAGGGTGTGACCATGGCGCAGATCAGCCAGAGTTCCCGGCGCATGCTCGATGACTTGCTCGACGGCCGCGATGCCTCGATTCTGGATAATACCCACTACCGACTGAACATCATGGTGGTCAAAAGCCACGGCCTGCTGGCCGACGATCATCGCGGCCGACTGGGGTTGGGCCTGTCGTCGGTGATCGCCGACAACCTGCGCGGGCGGGCACGGCTGTCACGGCATTTCGAGCGGCTGATCATCCACGACCCTCGCCTGTCACCACCGGTCAACGCGCTGAATGACTTCCCGTCGCGCTTCATCTCGCTGGATGCCGGGAACCTGCGCCAGGCCTTGCTCGCCTCGGGCTCGATCCCGATGGTCATGCAAGGTGTGCGCGACCTGCCGGGCGCAGGCGCGGGGACGTTCCGCGATGGCGGTCTGCTGGACTATCACCTCGACCTGCCCTACAGCGGCAACGACATCGTGCTGTACCCGCACTTCACCGACCGGGTGATTCCCGGCTGGTTCGACAAGACGCTGCCGTGGCGCCGCGCCTGCCCGGCGCGCTTGCAGGATGTTCTGCTGCTGGCGCCTTCGAAGGAATACCTGTCGCGCCTGCCCTACGGCAAACTGCCGGACCGTAACGACTTCAAGCGTTTCATGGGCGATGCCCCGAGCCGGCAGAAGTACTGGCGCGCGACGATGGACGAAAGCCGTCGCCTGGGCGATGAGTTCCTTGAACTGGCCGCCAACGGTCGCCTCGGCGAGCGCTTGCTGACCCTTTAGTCAGTGTTTTGCCCAGAGCTCTGGTAAACTCGCCACCTGCCTGCATCGCCGCGGCGATCGCCACCTGAAAGAGCTGAACATCACTGTGGAAATCTTCAAAGAATTTACCTTCGAGTCCGCCCACCGCCTGCCCCATGTGCCGGACGGCCACAAGTGCGGCCGCCTGCACGGTCACTCGTTCAAAGTGGCGATTCACCTGAGCGGCGACCTCGATCCACACACAGGCTGGATCCGCGACTTTTCGGAGATCAAAGAGATCTTCAAGCCGCTCTACGAGCGCCTGGACCACAATTACCTGAACGACATTCCCGGCCTGGAAAACCCGACCAGCGAAGTACTGGCCAAGTGGATCTGGAATGAGTTGAAGCCGTTGTTGCCGGAACTCAGCACGATCCGGATTCATGAGACCTGCACCAGCGGCTGCATCTATCGCGGTGAGTGAACCGAGCTAAAGACAACGAAAATCCCTTGTGGGAGCGGGCTTTTGTGGGAGCTGGCTTGCCTGCGATGGCATCAACCCCGTTCGACATTAAACCGAGCCGTCTGCATCGTCGGATCGCCGCCCGGGGCAAGCCCGACTCCCACACAAGCCGATCACACAAGAACTGCGTTTCGTCAGTGAATAAAGAAACAGCCTTCAATGGCTGTTTTTTTATGCCTATGCTTTTGGGTTCGCACACGCCAAGAGGACGCCCCCATGACTGACTGGCCGCTGGCTCAAACCTATCGCTTCAACGGGCACTCCGTTCGCTACGCCGTACGTGGCGACGGCCCGCCGCTGGTGTTCGTGCATGGCACGCCCTTCTCTTCTTATGTGTGGCACCGGATTGCGCCGCATTTCATTACCACGCACCGAGTGCACTACTTCGACTTGCTGGGTTACGGGCAATCCACACAGCCGAATGGGGATGTGTCTCTAGGCGTGCAAAACCAACTGTTGGCGCAATTGCTGGAGCACTGGGGCCTGGAACAGCCAGACGTGGTGGCCCACGATTTCGGCGGCGCCACCGTGTTGCGCGCACACCTGCTGAACGGCAAGGATTACCGCAGCCTGACACTGATCGACCCGGTGGCGCTGTCGCCCTGGGGGTCACCGTTCGTGCAGCATGTGCATGAGCATGAAGCGGCGTTCAGCGGATTGCCCGATTACATTCAGCAGGCGATTGTGCCGGCCTATATTCGTGGCGCGATCAAGCGCGAGATTCCCGATCATGAACTCGCGCCCTACGTGCGGCCTTGGCTGGGGGAGCCGGGGCAAGCGGCGTTCTATCGGCAGATCGCGCAGATGGATGAACGTTATACCCGCGAGGTTGAAGGCCTGTACCCGACGATTCGCTGCCCGGTGCAGATTCTTTGGGGGGAGGACGATCAGTGGATTCCCATCGAGCGCGGACGGGCGTTGCATCAGATGATTGCCGGGTCGCAGTTTCATGCCATTGCGAATGCGGGGCATCTGGTTCAGGAGGATGCCCCGGAGGTGATTGTGGCGGCGCTGCTGCGGTTTTTGCCGCAACATACATCCCCCTGAAAAAACCGCATTGACTGTGGGAGCGAGCCTGCTCGCGATAGCAATGGCACATCCAGCATCAAGGGTGACTGGCGGACCGCTATCGCGAGCAGGCTCGCTCCCACATGAGTCCTGTGTTCCTTCAGGTGCACCGCTTTCGAGCCCTTCTGCGGCCAAATTCGCCTGCTCGGCTATAAGTAACAGCACCCTCGCGCCATTGGCACGAGCACTGCAACACCCCCCGCGTCCTCCATCCAGCAAGGAACGCCACATGACGCAGAACGATCCGGGCAACGATTACCCCTTAAGCGAAGTCCCGATGCATGCCCGCAAAGGGCTCGCCTCCACGGCCATGGTGCTGCTGGGTTTTACCTTCTTCACCGCGACCATGTTTGCCGGCGGCAAACTCGGTGTGGCATTCAGTTTCGGCGAGATGATGACAGTGATAATCCTCGGCAATCTGCTGCTGGGCATCTACGCTGCGGGCCTTGGCTACATCGCCTTCAAGAGCGGCCTCAACTCGGTGCTGATGGGACGTTTCTGCTTCGGTGAAGTGGGCAGCAAGCTCAGCGACCTGATCCTCGGCTTCACCCAGATTGGCTGGTACGCCTGGGGCACCGCGACCGCCGCCGTCGTACTCGGCAAATATTTCGAACTGAGCGAGGGCACCGTTCTGGGGCTGATGGCGCTGTTCGGCCTGGGTTTCTGCGCCACGGCGTACATCGGCTATCGCGGGCTGGAGATTCTGTCGTACATCGCCGTGCCGGCCATGATGTTGCTGCTGACGCTGTCGATGTGGGCCGCGACGGTGAAGGTCGGCGGCCTCGAGGGTTTGCTCGCGGTGGTTCCGACGGGAACCCTGGATTGGTCGACCGCCATTACCCTGGTGTTCGGCACGTTCGTCAGTGGCGCGACGCAGGCAACGAACTGGACGCGCTTCTCCCGTTCGGCGCGGGTGGCGGTGCTGGCGAGCCTGATCGGGTTTTTTGTCGGCAACGGTCTGATGGTGTTGATCGGTGCCTATGGGGCCATCGTTTATCAGCAACCAGACGTGGTCGAAGTGCTGCTGTTGCAAGGCTTCGCCATGGCCGCGATGGCGATGTTGCTGCTCAACATCTGGAGCACCCAGGACAACACCATCTATAACTTCGCCGTCGCCGGCTGCAACCTGCTGCGCACCAGCCGGCGCAAAACCGTGACCCTGGCCGGTGCGGTGATCGGCACGCTGCTGGCACTGCTGGGCATGTACGACATGCTGGTGCCTTACCTGATTCTGCTGGGCACGGTGATTCCGCCGATTGGCGGGGTGATCATGGCCGACTTTTTCTTTCGCTATCGAGGCCGCTACCCTCGTTTTGCCGACACACAGTTGCCCGCGTTCAACTGGCCGGGGCTGAGCGCTTACGCGGTCGGCACAGTGGCGGCATTCAGTTCGCCGTGGGTCGCGCCACTGGTAGGGATTGCCGCCGCCGCGCTAACGTATGTGCTATTGACCGGGGTACTGGGTGCCCGTACCGCCGACGCACCACTCCAAGATCTCTAAAAGGACTCGCCTGATGCACATCATCAACGCCCGCCTGCGCAACCAAGAAGGCCTGCATGAGTTGCACCTGGAAAACGGCCTGATTCACACCATCGCCCGGCAAACCGAAGCCCCGTCCCTGGGGCCTGATGATCTGGACGCCGGCGGCAATCTGGTGGTGCCGCCCTTCGTCGAGCCGCACATTCACCTCGATGCCACCCTGACCGCCGGTGAGCCGCGCTGGAACATGAGCGGCACGCTGTTCGAAGGCATCGAGTGCTGGGGCGAGCGTAAGGCAACGATCACCCAGGAAGACACCAAGACCCGCGCCAAGAAGACCATCCAGACCCTCGCCGCCCACGGCATCCAGCATGTGCGCACCCACGTCGATGTCACCGATCCGGAACTGACCGCGCTCAAGGCGATGCTCGAAGTCCGCGAGGAAAGCCGCCACCTGATCGACCTGCAAATCGTCGCGTTTCCTCAGGAAGGCATCGAGTCGTACCGCAATGGTCGGGAACTGATGGAAGAAGCGATCCGCCTGGGCGCCGATGTGGTCGGGGGCATTCCGCATTTCGAGTACACCCGGGATCAGGGCGTGAGTTCAGTGAAGTTCCTGATGGATCTGGCCGAGCGCACCGGTTGTCTGGTGGACGTGCATTGCGACGAAACCGACGACCCGCACTCACGCTTCCTTGAGGTGCTGGCCGAAGAGGCCCGCAGCCGCGACATGGGCTCACGGGTCACCGCCAGCCACACCACGGCCATGGGCTCCTACGACAACGCCTACTGCGCCAAACTGTTTCGGCTGCTCGGGCATTCAGGGATCAGCTTTGTCTCCTGCCCCACCGAAAGCATTCACCTGCAAGGACGCTTCGACAGCTTCCCGAAACGCCGGGGCGTGACCCGGGTCAATGAGTTGCTCGAGGCGGGGATGAACGTGTGTTTCGGTCAGGACTCGATCGTCGATCCGTGGTATCCGCTGGGCAACGGCAACATCCTGCGGGTGCTCGAGGCTGGGTTGCACATCTGCCACATGCTCGGTTATCGCAATCTGCAAAGTGCGCTGGATCTGGTGACCGACAACAGTGCCAAGGCCATGGCGTTGGGAGATCGGTATGGGCTGGAACAAGGGCGACCGGCGAATCTGCTGATTCTGTCGGCGGACAGCGATTACGAGGTGATCCGTAGTCAGGGTCTGCCGCTGTATTCGGTTCGCGGGGGCAAGGTGTTGATGAAGCGGCAGATGCCGGTGGTGGAATGGGCGGATCAGCTCTGAGTTTTCACTGACTGTGCGGGCCTCTTCGCGGGCAAGCCCGCTCCCACAGGGATCACGCTGAAGCTGTGGGAGCGGGCTTGCCCGCGATGGCGATGTTGAATTCACCCCATCAACCGCGCCGTACCAAACAACCTCACCCGACTCAATTCGCCACCCTGTTCTTCCAGCAAAATCGGCGCCGTGCCGCCAGGCATGACCACCTTCACCTCCCCGGCCACCACCCACCCCACTCGCCACGCGGCGCACGCCACCGCACTGGCGCTGGTGCCCGACGAGGCGGTCGGCCCTTCGCCGCGCTCAAACACCCGCGCAACGATTCGCCCCTCGGATTCAAGCATCGCCCATTGCAGGTTCACCCCTGCCACACACGGCTGCCCTGCCCCGGTCGGCATGGCATAGGCGATGCGGGTCAATCCTTCGGCCAATTCCGGCTCGCGCATCCGGGTGTTACTTGGCAACGCATCGGCGGCTGTCACCAACGTCACGCAATGCGGATTGCCGATGCGCACAAACTGGCTGTGATTCCAGGCAGGATCGAGCACCGACAACGGCCGTACATGACTGACTTCGCGCCCCATCAACGTCACGGGTTCAACCCCTTGCGCAGCCACCGCTTCAGGCCCGAACGACGGCTGTCCCAGGTCCAGCCAGAACCCTTGCACGCCATCGATTTCAGCGGGTTTCACTGAAGTCTCCACTGGCGAAACCGCATCGCTCTTGTCGTGATGAACCCGGAGCAGACAGGCCTCTTCCGTCGGCATCAGCCCTTGTTCGCTAAGGGCCTGGGAAAAAATCGTCAAGCCATTGCCACTGCGCTCGGCCAGAGTGCCGTCGGTGTTGAGGATCAGCAGGTCAAAAGGCGGCGACGATTGAAACGGCCCCACCAGCAAGCCATCGCAGCGATACGCCTTGCTGCCGGGCGGTTGCGTACCGGGCGCCCAGGCGCAGAATGCCTCGATGGCCGACAACGCCCAGGCCTCACGGGTTTGCGCGGCCTGGCTAGCCTGTTCAGGCAGCTTGATACCGCTACTGCGCAGGGCGTCAGGCGCCACCACCGCGTAGATATTGCCCCGAGCATCGTACATCCGCGTCATGGCGCCCCCCTGTATGAACAATTGATCCGTCGACAATATCGCGAAACAACGGCTGGCTGTGCAAGGATGTCACCCTGCCTGACTGCGACCCAACCGGACGTGACGATCGAACCCTATGCGGTTGCTCACTGTCCTTTGGGGACGCGACGTTTTTTGCCAAGGATCGATATGACCAACCTCAACACCCAAGCCACCTTCGTTCCCGGACGTCTGGAGCAGATGTCCACGCGCATCGCCTTCTTCATCGCCGGGTTCGGCATCGCGGCCTGGGCTCCGCTGGTGCCTTACGCCAAGGCGCGGGTGGGGCTGGATGAAGGCACCCTCGGGCTGTTGCTGTTGTGTCTGGGGGTGGGCTCGATTCTGGCGATGCCGATGGCCGGGATTCTGTCTTCGCGTTTTGGCTGCCGTCGGGTGTTGAGCGGCGGGACCTTGTTGATCTGCGCGGCACTGCCACTGTTGGCTACGGTGTCTACGATTCCGGCGTTGATCGCCGCGCTCTTCATGTTTGGCGCCGGGCTGGGCACGGTGGATTCGACGGTGAACCTGCAAGCGGTGATCGTCGAGCGAGCCAGCGGCAAGACCATGATGTCGGGTTTTCATGGGCTGTTCAGCCTCGGCGGGATCGTCGGCGCGGCGGGTGTCAGCGCCCTGCTCGGTTTGGGTTTTTCGCCGCTGGGGGCGATGTTGGTGGTGATCGTGGTTCTAGTGCTGGCATTGCTTAAAGCCGCGCCGCACCTGTTGCCTTACGGCAGTGAAAGCTCCGGCCCGGCGTTTGCCGTGCCCCATGGCATCGTGCTGTTTATTGGCGGGATGTGCTTCATCGTGTTCCTGGCCGAAGGCGCGGCGCTCGACTGGAGCGCGGTGTTCCTGGCGCAGGAGCGTGGGATCGACACGGCGTATGCGGGGCTGGGTTATGCGGCGTTTGCGCTGACCATGACCGTCGGGCGCTTGACCGGCGATGCCATTGTCCGGCGCCTCGGTGCCACACGAGTGATCGTGTTTGGTGGCCTGACGGCCGCGGCGGGCCTGACATTGGCGACACTTGCACCAAGCTGGGAAGCGGCGCTGGTGGGTTATGCGCTGCTGGGGGCTGGCTGTTCGAACATTGTGCCGGTGCTCTATACCGCCGTGGGCAAACAGACCGTCATGCCGGAAAGCATCGCCGTGCCGGCCATTACCACGTTGGGCTATGCAGGAATTCTCGCCGGGCCCGCAGTGATCGGCTTTATCGCCCATGGCAGCAGTTTGAGTTTTGCCTTTGGGTTGATGGCGGTATTGCTGGTGGCCGTGGCGATTGGCGGGAAGGTGTTGAAGGTTTGAGACGTCGCAAACTGATTCATGGCGTTCTTCAAGGACATGACCGGCATCCCCCCTGGCGCGTGGATTAAATAAACGACGACCGGCAGCAGATACCCATTGCCAGTAAATATTACCTGCGACATATTACGCCCGTAATAAAGAAGCGTTTCTCACAGGTAATCTCCATGACCAGCATGCCCAGCCTTGAACCCGACCTCGCTGTCACGGTGAACCCACCCAAGCCTCCCCTGCTCAAACGGCTGGTGCTGCTGACGGCGGCCATCGCGACCCTGGTGTTCGCCGGGCTGTACGCAACTCACTGGTGGACCGCCGGCCGCTTCATCGAAGAAACCGACGACGCCTACATCGGCGGCGATGTGACGGTGATCGGGCCGAAGGTGGCGGGTTACATCGAAGAGGTGCTGGTCACCGACAACCAGAGGGTCAAGGCCGGCGATGTGCTGATTCGTCTCGACGCCCGCGATTACCGCGCCAACCTGGCCAAGGCCGAAGGTGCGGTGGCCGCCGAAGAAGCGCTGCTCGCCAACCTCGACGCCACCGAACAACTGCAACACGCGGTGATCGGCCAGGCCCGTGCCGGCATTGATGCCACAGGCGCTGAAACCGCCCGCTCGCGGGACGATGATGCTCGCTACAAAAAACTGGTTGGCAGCAACGCCGTCTCGGTGGAGAGCGCCCAACGAGCCAACGCCACCTTCAAGACTGCCCAGGCGCAGAGTGCCCGGGCCCAGGCCGAACTGCTGGCCGCGCAACGTCAGTTGAACGTGATCGATACCCAGAAACAGCAAGCCCGCGCGGCGTTGATACAAGCGCGGGCCGAGCGTGATCTGGCGCAGTTGAACGTCGGTTACACCGAGTTGAAAGCCCCCGTCGATGGCGTGATCGGCAATCGCCGGGCACGGGTTGGTGCTTACGCCCAGGCCGGTTCGCAACTGTTGTCGGTGGTACCGGCCAGCGGGCTGTGGGTCGATGCCAATTTCAAGGAAGATCAGCTGGCCCGAATGACGCCGGGCCAGCGTGTGATCGTTCATGCAGACGTGCTCAAAGGGCGTGAATTCCACGGTCATCTGGACAGCCTCGCGCCGGCCAGTGGTTCGCAGTTCAGCGTACTGCCACCGGAAAACGCCACCGGCAACTTCACCAAAATCGTCCAGCGAGTGCCAGTGCGGATCCTTCTCGACCCGGCCGATGGCGTGCTCGGTCATCTGCGTCCCGGTCTGTCGGTGACTGCCGAAGTGGACACCCGCGCCGAGCCTGAATCCCCAACCGTGGCCAGCGCGCCATGAGCCGCGCCCTCGCCGCCCCCGCGCAGCCGTTCAACGCCGCCAACATGGCGACGGCGACCAAGGTGTTCGCCTTCGCCACGATGTGCATCGGCATGTTCATTGCGCTGCTGGATATCCAGATCGTCTCGGCGTCGCTGCGTGACATCGGCGGCGGGCTCTCGGCCGGCACCGACGAAACCGCCTGGGTGCAGACCAGTTACCTGATCGCCGAAATCATCGTGATTCCGCTGTCGGGCTGGTTGTCCCGGGTGTTCTCGACCCGTTGGTTGTTTTGCGCTTCGGCGGTGGGCTTCACTTTAGCCAGCCTGCTCTGCGGCGCGGCCTGGAACATCCAGAGCATGATCGCCTTCCGCGCCCTGCAAGGGTTTCTCGGTGGTTCGATGATTCCGTTGGTGTTTACCACGGCGTTCTTTTTCTTCACCGGCAAACAACGGGTAATCGCCGCCGCGACCATTGGTGCCGTGGCCTCGCTGGCACCGACGCTGGGGCCGGAAATCGGTGGCTGGATCACCGACATTTCGTCCTGGCACTGGCTGTTCTACATCAACCTGGTGCCGGGGATTTTCGTTGCCGTGGCGGTGCCGATGCTGGTGAAAATCGACCAGCCGGAATTGTCGCTGCTCAAAGGTGCCGACTACCTGAGCATGCTGTTCCTGGCAGTGTTTCTCGGTTGCCTGGAATACACCCTCGAAGAAGGCCCACGCTGGAACTGGTTCAGCGATAGCACGATTCTGAGCACCGCCTGGATCAGCGGCCTGGCTGGATTAGCCTTCATTGGTCGCACCCTGTACGTGGCCAACCCGATCGTCGATTTGCGTGCCTTGAAGGACCGCAACTTCGCCCTCGGCTGTTTCTTTTCGTTCGTCACGGGGATCGGCCTGTTCGCGACGATTTACCTCACGCCATTGTTTCTCGGGCGCGTGCGCGGTTACAGCGCGCTGGACATTGGCCTCGCGGCTTTTTCCACAGGGGTGTTCCAGATTCTGGCGATTCCGCTGTACGCCTTTTTGGCCAACCGCGTCGACCTGCGCTGGATCATGATGACCGGCCTTGGGCTGTTCGCCTTGTCGATGTGGGATTTCAGCCCGATCACCCACGACTGGGGGGCCAAAGAACTGATGCTGCCGCAAGCCTTGCGCGGGATCGCGCAACAACTGGCAGTGCCGCCTGCAGTGACCCTGACCCTCGGCGGGTTGGCACCGGCACGGCTCAAACATGCGTCGGGGTTGTTCAACCTGATGCGCAACCTCGGCGGCGCGATGGGTATCGCTGCGTGCGCCACGATCCTCAATGACCGCACCAACCTGCACTTCACCCGGTTGGCGGAGAACCTCAACAGCACCAACGAAGCACTCAATCAGTGGCTGTCCCAGGTCGGCCATAACTTTGCCGCCCTCGGCCAAAGCGGTGACATCGGCGTCACCGCCAGCCTGCATCAGCTGTGGCTGCTGACCTACCGCGAAGCGCAGACGCAAACCTACGGTGACGCGTTCCTGATGATCATGGTCTGCTTCATCCTCGCCACGGCGATGGTGCCCTTGATGCACAAGGTACAACCACCGGCCGCGCCGAGTGCTGATGCTCATTAAGGCTTGCCGCCTTCGGGTCGCGAAGCGGCCCCAAAACATCCCGGCCATTCAAAATCCTGTGGCGAGGGAGCTTGTCGGAACGCCGCACCGTCCCGCCGCTACTCCGAAGGCCGTGCCCTCAACCGTCGCCCAATCACATCCAGCACATCGCACCCGTCCCGTAACGGAATGGCGCAGAGCAAGGCGAAGTCGCTGAGAATGATCGAGTCGCACTCGACCGAGCCGCGCATGGACATGTTTTCGAGCACCTGAGTGACTGCGCGAATTCGATAGCTGGCGGCGTTGGTCAGGATATCCAACGGCGCGTGGGTATCGACGAACAGGTGGGCATGTCGGTGCAATTGCTGGTGAGTGCCATGAAGCGGTTTTTGGGGTGGGGAATTGGTTTTTCGTAGGGTGGATCGGGGTGAAGATTTTTCATTTGAGATGCTCCAAGGAAGAAATGGAGCTGCCTTAGGCCTTCCTACAGGCTAGGGTGGCAGCTATGCACGGGGTAGGAATATCGAGACCCTTAGAGCAAAACTCGACCACGCCGAAGCGTGCCCGCGCATAGCCGCCGCAACAGATATTACGGACGCACGTTAACGGCCGCAAACCAAGCATCGACGTCAATGTAGCTCTAACGGTATTGAAGGGTTCCTACACCCTGCCACTGAATCTTCAGTGACCACCAGAGACTATCGATGGAAAACATTTCACACCAGTTCATGGAAACCGCTACGAGTTGAAGGAAACTTCCGACGACCTTGTCCAGAAATTTCGCAGCATGTACGACTATCAACGCAACTAACCGATAGTCGTCCAAGTGGATTGATCTTCAAGGCTGGCTTTTTGAAGGTCGTCTTCCCACACAACAGTTGCCAAGCGAAAAATGTCTTCAAAAAATGCCCTGGTATTTTTCATCTCATCCCACCCATCAGGAAATGATGAATACGCCTCAGGGTCATACTTCAGCAATGATTGGAAATCATAATTTCTGTCCTGAAGAGCTTCCTCCAGACATTTGTAAAGTAAAAATCTTTGCCTATATGATCGCTTTCTGGGTAGGCAATATTTAAGAATTAGCTCCTCCCTGTCCGTCGGATCATTAGGATCGAACCCCTCCAATTCCTCACCCAGAGTCTCTTCACGATCATAAATATCAAAACACCCCAAAAAATAAGAGGGTGTAGGGATATACGGCTGCCCAGTTCCAGGATCAATAAGCATTTTTCACTCTATTTAATCGGAAATAACGTAAATGGGATGCCATCAGAATCGAATTTCATTTCAAAGCCATCCAATCTAATAAGCTCTGGATTCTCCCGCGACTGGGGATTGGGGAAATACCCCTCACCAGCGCCCGGAAGCCTCATTCTGACAATATCGTTTTCCTCACTGTCCTTTCCTGTAAAACGTGGGAGCCCATTTTCCGTTCTCGTTGTTGCAAGAATATAAGCTTTATGCATTAGCGTATAACTATGAAATCTAGAACTCGGGTTTCCTCTCCTTCGTCGATGAGGTTGACCAGTAATCGGATTCGTACCGTCAATTGCCCGTTGCTTGAAAGGCGTATCTGGAACCTCTGGACCATGTTTCCCAACCATATGCATGCCCTGGCTGTCGTTTAGTCTATTAATCTCTTTTTTAGCTATCTCCTCAACACTCGGCTTCGGTAACTCAGGCTCCCCCTCATCAACCTTAGCCTTACCCACATCATCCGGCGCGGAACATTCCGGCTTATTCGGCGGCGGACAATTCCCGCTCAACCCCAACGGATCAACCCACCCCGTCGGATTCGGGGTGTATTGATACTGGTTCAGCCCACCCGCCAACTTGACCGGATCCGGCGTCAGATACCGACCAACCTCCGGATCATAGTACCGATGCCGGTTGTAGTGCAGGCCGCTTTCGACGTCGAAGTATTGCCCCTGAAAACGCAGCGGCTGATCGAGCTGCTCTCCCCCTCCGAACGCCAGATGCGTGACCTTGCCATAGGCGTTGTACTTCGCCGACCAAACGATCTCACCACCGTAATCTGTCAGTTCCTGCGGCGTACCGAGGTGATCGAGTTGGTAGTAGAACGGGCAAGCCTTGCGCGGGCCTTTGCCGTCGAGCATCGCCAGCGGACGGAAACTGCCCGGCTCGTAGACGTAGCTGCGGTAATGCTCGTGGCTACTTTCAGCGACGAGGTTGTCGCCCTGCCAGAAGAACTCGGTAGTTTTGCCGTCAACGGTTTTGGCGATGCGGCGGCCGAAGGCGTCGTAGCGGTAGCTTGAGCAACGACCGTCCGGGGTGGTGACGCCGATAAGCCGGTGCTGGCAGTCGTAGCGGTATTCGGTGACGAGTTTCTGTGCGGTGCCGCGGCGTTCGCGGATCAGGTTGCCGAAGGCGTCGTAGTCGTAGTGGCGGTCGCCCTGCATGAGTAGGCGATTACCGAGCACCTTCGCGGCGCCGGGGCGGTCCTGCATCAGCAGGTTGCCGGCCGGGTCGTGGGCGAAGGTTTCCGGTGGGTCGTCGCGGGTGTGGCGCACGCGGGTCAGGCGGTTGAGTGCGTCGTAGTAATAGCTGCGCTGGCCATGACGGCTGTCGGCGATGGTTGCCAGGTTGCCGTTGACCGCATACCCGTAATGGCGCATGTACAGCGGACTGGATTGCTGGTTGATGGCGTGGGCTTGTAACCGGCCTTGTTCGTCGTAGTGGTATTGGCTGGTGAGCTGACCTTGTTGACGCTGCTGTTCGCGGCCGAAGGCGAATTGGTGGGTGGTGAGGCGTGTGCCGTTGAGGTCAATGGCCGTCAGCGCGCCGCCCTTGGCGTGGTGGTAATCGAGCTTGCTGCCGTCCGGCAGACGCAGGCGGTTGAGTTGGCCGCAGGCGTCGTAGCCATAACGCAAGGTGCCCCAGCCTTGGTGCTCGGTGATCAGGCGATCCTGTTGGTCGTACTCGAATTCCAGCGGATGGTCGTGGCCGTCGTCGACACTGGTCAGTCGGCCCAGCGAGTCGTAGCGATAGTCGACCTGGATGCCGTCGGGCAGGGTCTTGGTCAGCAACCGTCCGGCCGAGTCCCGTTGATACCCCGTAACCCGCTGCGAGCCGTCATCGCCGAACTCGGTTTTTTCCAGCAGGTGGCCATTGAGATCGTAGACGTACGCGGTGCGGCGGCCGTCGAAGCCGGTTTCCTGTCGGATCAATCCGTTGGGTGTGTAGTCCAGGCGATATGTTTCGCCAGATTCGTTTTCGATCTCCGTGAGCAGTAGCTGCGCGTTGTCGTAGCGATACCTGAGTTGGGTGCCGTCGGGGTTGATCCGGCGGCTGACCAGGTGCAGGTCGTCGGCGTATTCGTAGCGGGTGACGCGGCCCAGTTCATCGCGTTCGGCGGTGATCTTGCCGTAGGCGTTGTAGCTGAAGGCGCGAGTGGCACCGGTAGGAAGCGTCGTCTGAACCAGTCGGCTAACGGCGTCCCATTGGTACTGGGTGACCGCACCGTGTTCGTCCTGACGGGTCGTCTGCCGCCCCAGCGCATCGTAGGAAAACTTTCGCTGCCCACCGTCGGGCAAGGTCTCTTCGAGCAACTGGCCCAAGGCATTCCAGACGAACACATGCCGGCTGGTGTCCGGGTAACGGATCGACAGCAACCGCCCCTGAGCATCGTAGTGGTAATGGGTGACCTGACCATCGGGATCGGTGGCTTCGGTGACATCCCCCTGCGCGTTGCGCTGATACTTCCACATCGCGTTGCCGCGATAGCGCGCATGCAGGAAACCGTTGCGGTATTCGTAGGCCGTTGGCTCGTCTTCCGGCGGAATCAGCGCCACCAACCGTCCGACTTCGTCATAGCGGTATTCAGTGACGGCGCCGAGCGGATCCTGCTCGGCCAGCAAGCGGCCCTGATCGTCATAGGCCTTGAGGTGTTCGCCGCCGTCCAGCTCGACCTTGCGCACCAGCCGCGCCCGGTCGTCATGGACATAAACCTCTTCGCTGCCGTCGATGTTCTGGACGGTGACGCTGCCCTCGTCATCCCAGACGTACCGGGTGTCCATCTGCGAAAACGACGCCCAGTGCCGAACACATCTGGCCGACTTGCCAGACCGTTCCCACTCCCAGAAGAAACTCGCCCCACCGGCCAATTGCCGCTGCAGGATCACGTGCTGGTCGTCGTAGTCGTAGCGTTCGCTCTCGCCGGCGGCGTTGCTCGCCTCGATCAGTTGATCGCATTCGTCGTAGCGGTAACTGACCAGCGTCTGCTCGGTGTGCCAGGCCTCGGCGAGGGTCTGCGCCGGGACAAACACCTGATAGTCGACGGCGATCAGATGAGCGCGGTCATAACGCAACAGCAAGGCGCGACCGGCGCCGTTATCGAGGCGTTGAATGCGTTCCTGGCGGTCGCGGGTGAGGCGCAGGCGGTTGTCGTACGCGTCGCTGATCGCCGTCAGCCGACCGTGATGAAAGTGATAAAAACGTGCATCTTCGCCAGCCTGGGCGAGGATCAATTCCTCGGGGGCAGCGCCGAGATAAATCGCGGCGCGCGAGAGGCTGTTGTGGATCGCCGGGCGTTCAGCGGACGGGATAGGGAAAGTGGTGCGGCGGTTTTCGTGGTCGATCCAGATGACCTGATCACCGTCGATTTCCAGTCGATGGGCGAGCGAATGGCTCCAGCCAAAACCCAGGCCGCAGTCGATCTCGGCGGCGCTGGTGCGATAGAGCCGGGTGAAGTCAAACGGCAGGATGCCGTCCAGCGAACCATCGGTGAGGGTCAGCAGTTCTTCACCGGTGACCATCGATACCGGGCAGCCATTTTTGCAGGTCGACGGCGCGCAAGTGGCGCTGTCACCGTTGGGGTTTTTCGCTTGATCGGGGGAGTCGTCGTGGTGTTCGTCTTTCTTCAGCGAAGCGTTGCGACGTGCGCTCCAGCTCAATTGCATCCGGCCTTTTTTCATGCCCGCCGCGATGCCACGCGCGGCGACTTTTTTGTAGCGGTCGACGTAGCTGATGAAGTTATTGATGATCGTGAAAATCGCCTTCACGAGACGCAGAACGGCACTGAGTAACTGCGCGGCTCGATCAGCCAAGCGCATCGTCAAATAGGCGATGCCGGCGCCCGCCCCGGCGAACGTCAGGACGATGCCAATCAGGATGTCGATCAACAGCTGCACCACCACCATCGACACCGCTTCGGCGGTTTTGCCGGCGATTTCGCTCGGTGGCAGCATGTCCAACCACAGGCTGGCGCAGCGCACCAGCAGGCACAGCGCTGCTTCGTCACTGGCTAGCAACTGGGCTTTTTCCATGACATCCGGTGCGGTTTTGGCGAGCCTCTCCAGCTCTGCGACGCTTTCACCCAACCGCTCTGCGAACCTCGCCGGATCCTTGAGAATGTCTGACAGCAGGCTGATGCCGTCCCACACACCTTCAATGGCCGCCCAACTGCCCGCGAGCATTCCATTGCCTACAGCCACCGAAGACGATTGCGACCACTTCGGCTTGAACGTCCGCCATTCATCGTGCAGCCAGCTGTCGAGTTCCTTCGTCAGGCCATCGTAGGAAGCGAAAAGATCTTCAACTTGCTGCGGCGTCACTTCGTTGTGGACGTGAATGCGGTAGAACTTGCCCTCTTCCCCTCGGAACAATCCCTTGCCGTTTTTATCGAGTGTGACCGGCGTCGACTCCCCGCTCTCCTGCGCAATCACATCGACCTGAATATTCCCCACGGGAATGTCATAAACCGATTCGAACTTGCTCTCGATTTCGAGCTTTCCGCCTTTCGGGCACTGCACGACGGTGGAGATAAACTTGTCGTCACCGCTGCTGACAACGGTGCTAGAGCCTCCGAACCGGATGATCCGCTCCATGCCCATCAGCGAAGGCAGATCCGCCACGTGGCTGGCCTTGTCGGCGGCTCGGTTGAACCAATGCTTGAGCTGTTCGCGATAGAGCGAAAGGGTGTGCGGGAAGCTGTCGAGTTCCTGCTCGATGCGGATAACGTGCTCCATCAACGCACCGAAAAGTACGGAGTTGCTAGAGAAAAGGAGTCGAACATGAGCAATCCCTCGCGCAGAAAATTAGGCGCGGGGACTGTGCGGGGGATCGATCAGGAAAGAAGTCGGGAAAGGTGGAAATGGATGTAGGAAGATTCGCTGATTAACAACGAGTAAATAACGCGCAATCCAGGCGGGAGCGAGCCTGCTCGCAAAGGGCCGGAACAGGCCACCAACACATCAGCCGCTACGCTGGCGCAACCACTGCAAAAACCCCTTCTTCTCCACCACCTTGGGTGTTTCCTGAATCAGCGTCTGAGCCTTGTTCAAGCGGAAATCCAGCAACGCCTTCATCGCTTCGCCGATGTCATGCCGCGCATCCAGGCATGGTTGGAGGTATTCCCTCTCGATCCGGTACAACGTGCAGACCGTCTTGGCGCTAAAGTCCGCCGGCATCGCCGTATCGGACAAAATCCCTCCCTCGCCGATCACCTCTCCCGGCCCCATGCGCCCGGTTTCGAACTTGACCCCGCCACGACTCAGCTCCACCGACACAACGCCTGATTCGATGATGAACAAATGATCGCTGACCTCCCCCGCCGGCAGGATCATTTCACCGGGGCGGAAAGTTTGCAGTGTCATGTTCTGGCTGAAGGTTTCTTTCTCTTCCTGACGCAGGGTCGAGAAAATGTTCGAGGCGTCCAGCAATGCCCGTGGCCGCGACAGGTTGGCAGGTGCATTCGGTTCGACGTTCGACAACAGGCTGACACCGCTGGCCTGCAAGTGCCGGAACGCCAGGTCGAACAGCAGATTGCGGACCATGCGTTTCTGGTCCATCGAGACGACGAAACCACTGATTTCGTATTCCACGCCCGTGGCGCTGGAGCCTTTCAACGCTACGCACGGCGCCGGTTTATTCAATAGATAGCGGCATCCTTGCATCGCCCGTTCCAGCGCGTCGATCACCGTTTGCGGACGTGCGTGCGGGCTCAGTTGCAAGCTGATGGAGACGCCGAAAATGTCACTGGGCCGGCTGAAGTTGATGAGCTTGGCCTTGGCGGCCAGGGAGTTGGGGATCACCGCCATGCTGCCCTGGGCCGTTTGCAGGCGCGTCGCGCGCCAGTCGATGTCGATGACCCGGCCTTCGGTGCCGTCGATGGAGATCCAGTCATCGAGTTGATAGGGTTTGGTGGTGTTGAGGACGATCCCGGAAAACACGTCGCTGAGGGTACTTTGCAAGGCCAGGCCGACGATGATTGCCAACGCGCCGGACGTTGCCAGCACGCCCTTGACCGGCAGATCGAGTACATACGCGAGGGCGGCGATAATCGCGATCAGGAAGATCACCGCGCCAAGCAAATCCTGCAGCAAGCGCCCGGTGTGCCCGACCCGTTGCATCATCACCGCACCGATCAGCACCGTCAGAGTGCGCGCGCCAAACAGCCACCAGCCAATCTGCAAACCGGTGGCCGCCAGATGCAGCGGGACGTTGTCGACCCAGGGCGCCGTCTCCATGGGGTTCATGCCTTCGTTGAACAGCAGCATGCTGAACAGCGCGAAAATCACCACCCGCACCGCCAGTTTCCAGTTGCTGCCGCTGGCCGCGATCAAACGCCACAATCCCAGATCGATCAGGATCAGAATCAATGCGCTGATCAATGGGTGTTCGGTGAGCAGTGACAGCATCGAGCGACTCCAGCAATAGTACGGATGGGCACAGTGTAGGAGGATTTGATGTCTTCAGAACACCACAAAACACTGTGGGAGCGGGCTTGCCCGCGATGGCAATTGATCAGTCACCGGGATGTTGACTGATCGACCGCTATCGCGGGCAAGCCCGCTCCCACAAGTTATGTGTGTATGTGCTGCCAGGGTTTACTTGCTGTTAGTCAGGGTGTTGTAGCTGGTCATCAGGTTGCGGTAGTCCGGGATGTGGTTGGAGAACAGGGTCGCCAGACCTTCCACGTCGTTGCGCCAGTCGCGATGCAGTTCACAGGCCAGGCCGAACCAGGTCATCAACTGGGCGCCGGCCGACGACATGCGGTCCCACGCCGATTGACGGGTCAGTTCGTTGAACGTTCCGGAGGCGTCGGTCACCACGAACACTTCAAAGCCTTCGGCCAGGGCCGACAGCGCCGGGAACGCCACGCACACCTCAGTCACCACACCGGCGATGATCAGCTGTTTCTTGCCGGTGGCCTTGATCGCCTTGACGAAGTCTTCGTTGTCCCAGGCATTGATCTGACCAGGGCGAGCGATGTACGGCGCATCCGGGAACAACGCCTTGAGTTCCGGCATCAGCGGGCCGTTAGGACCGGTTTCGAAACTGGTGGTCAGAATTGTTGGCAGCTTGAAGTATTTGGCCAGGTCGGCCAGGGCCAGCACGTTGTTCTTGAAACGGTCCGGATCGATGTCGCGCACCAGAGAAAGCAGACCCGCCTGGTGATCGACCAGCAGAACGGCGGCGTTATCCTTGTCGAGACGTTTGTAGGAAGTAGTCATGGGTAATCCTCGCTTTTTATCGATGCCGAACGGGCCGGCGTGAGTGAACACTGATTTTTCGTTAAACCGCGGCCAAGCAAGCGTAGTGAGTCAAGCCCGGCACGCCACAGCCTTACAACAATGATTTCAGCCGCTCATCCGGCCGAACCGACCGGACTGGAAGTCGGCGAAGGCCTGATGAATCTCCTGCTCGCTGTTCATCACGAACGGGCCGTGGCCGACGATGGGTTCGTCGATCGGCTCGCCGCTGAGCAGCAACACCACGGCGTCGTAACTGGCTTCCAGGCTGAGCTGATCGCCGTCGCGCTCGAACAGTGCCAACTGCCCTTCACGCACCCGTTCCTTTTGGTTGACCTGAACCGTGCCACGCAGCACCACCAGTGCCGTGTTGCGCCCTTCGTGCAGATCCAGGGTCAGCAACTTGCCGGCGTTCAAGCGAACATCCCACACGTCGATCGGCGTGAAGGTCCGCGCCGGGCCGCGATGGCCGTCGAACTCACCGGCAATCAAACGCAGGCTGCCAGCGTTGTTCTTGAGCGGGAGGCTCGGGATGTCACCGTCGACAATCGTCTGGTAACCGGGGGCGGCCATCTTGTCCCTGGCCGGCAGGTTGACCCACAGTTGAACCATTTCCAGCGTGCCGCCGGTTTTGGCGAAACCTTCGGAGTGGAATTCTTCATGGAGAATCCCCGAGGCCGCGGTCATCCATTGCACGTCGCCGGGGCCGATCTTGCCGCCGCTGCCGGTGGAGTCGCGGTGCTCCAGCTCGCCCCTGTAGACGATGGTCACCGTTTCGAAACCGCGATGCGGGTGCTGGCCGACGCCACGACGCTCGGTGGTGGGGGTGAATTCGGCGGGACCGGCGTGATCCAGCAGCAGGAACGGGCTGATGTGTTTGCCCAGGTTGTCGTAGGAAAACAGCGTGCGAACCGGAAAACCGTCGCCGACCCAATGGGCTCGTGGGCTGGTGTAGATACCGATGATGTTTTTCATCTTTCCTCCGAAACTGTTGTGTAGCGCGATGAACAAAGCTTAAAACCGCGGCACTTGGTGCGCTAGACTGCAAAAATCAGCCTTAGCGTTCTATTTGGAGAACGATGGTGGAAGACCTCAATACCCTTTACTACTTCACCCAAGTGGTGGAACACCGCGGTTTCGCCCCGGCCGGGCGCGCGCTGGACATGCCCAAATCCAAGCTCAGCCGACGCATTGCCGAGCTCGAAGAACGCCTCGGTGTGCGGCTGCTGCACCGCACCAGCCGGCATTGCTCGTTGACCGAAATCGGCCAGGCTTATTACCAGCGTTGCCTGGCCATGCGGGTGGAAGCCGAAAGTGCCGCCGAGCTGATCGAACGCAACCGTTCCGAACCCCAGGGCCTGGTGCGCATCAGTTGCCCCACCGCGCTGTTGAACACCTGGGTCGGGCCGATGCTGACCCGTTACATGCTCAAGTACCCGTTGGTCGAGTTGTTCATCGAAAGCACCAACCGCCGGGTCGATCTGATCCACGAGGGGTTCGACATCGCTCTGCGGGTGCGTTTTCCGCCGTTGGAAAACACCGACATGGTGATGAAAGTGCTGGGCAACAGCACCCAATGCCTGGTGGGCATTCCCGCGCTTGTGCAGCGCTTGTCGTCACCGCCCACGCCGGCCGACCTCAGCGGTCTGCCGAGCCTGCATTGGGGTGGCGCGCAGCGTGAATATCAGTGGGAGTTGTTCGGCGCCGACGGTGCCAGCGCGCTGATTCGTCATACCCCGCGAATGGTCACCGACGACTTGCTGGCCTTGCGTCACGCGGTGCTCGCCGGGGTCGGCATCGCCCACCTGCCCAAAGTGGTGGTGCGTGATGAGATTGCCGCCGGTCGGCTGGTGGAACTGGTGCCGGGCTGGACACCCAAGTGCGGGATCGTGCATGCGATCTTCCCTTCACGACGCGGGTTGCTGCCGTCGGTTCGTACCTTGATCGACTTTCTGGGCGAGGAATTCAGCCACAGCGATATGGCTTAGGGGCGGGGTTAAATTCCGACACCGAGTCGCGCCTTTCGCGAGCAAGCCCGCGAAGGCGTAAGACCACACACCATCAATGCCACTGAACCCTCACCCATTCATGACTTACGGTAAACAGTGCTTTGCCGATCCAGCGGTTTTTCTCAAGGGTCCGGCCGGGGATACTCCCGCCTGTTCCCACTGCAACCCCTGGAGTCATTGATGTCTATCCCTGCATTCGGTCTTGGTACGTTTCGCCTGCAAGGCCAGGTGGTCATCGATTCGGTGAGCACCGGTCTTGAACTGGGCTACCGGGTCGTCGACACCGCGCAAATCTACGAAAACGAAGCCGAAGTCGGCCAAGCCATCGCCGCCAGCGGCATTGCCCGTGAAGCGTTGTTCATTACCAGCAAAATCTGGGTCGCCAACTTTGCCAAAGACCGGTTGATCGACAGCCTCAAAGAGAGCCTGAACAAACTGCAAACCGATTACCTGGACCTGACGCTGATCCACTGGCCGTCGCCGGAAGATCAGGTGCCGGTCGAAGAATTCATGAACGCGCTGCTCGAAGCCAAACGACTGGGCCTGACCCGGCAGATCGGCGTGTCCAACTTCACGGTCGACCTGATGCAGCAGGCCATTGCCGCGATTGGCGCCGAGAACATCGCCACCAACCAGATCGAGCTGCACCCGTACCTGCAAAACCGCAAGGTCGTCGAATTCGCTCAACGCCAGGGCATCCAGATCACCTCTTACATGACCCTGGCCTACGGCGAAGTGCTGAAGGATCCGGTCATTTTGCAGATCGCCGATCGCCTTCAGGCAACACCGGCCCAGGTCACCCTGGCCTGGGCCATGCAACTGGGGTACGCGGTGATCCCCTCTTCCACCAAACACGCCAACCTGCAAAGCAATTTGCACGCCTGCACCCTGACCCTGAGCGACGCCGACATGGCGCTGATCGCGGGCCTGGATCGCGGCCTGCGGCTGACCAGCCCCAAGGGTATTGCGCCGCAGTGGGATTGAGTTTCAACCCTGGCTCAAGTGCTTATCCAGCACTGACATCGCGAGCTGCAATCGATCGACAGCTTCGTCGAGCAGCGCCGAATCCCCCACGTCGATGACACGCTCCAGTTGCTCGCAATGCTCGATCAAGCGCTGCGCCCGAACCATGCGCGCACCGCCCTTGATGCGGTGCGCCAGTTCTTGCAGGCCTGGGCGATTGCCACTGGCGTGCGCCTGGAGCAGATCATCCCGATCCACCCGGTTGGTCACCGTCAGTTCGCGCACCAGACAATCAATCAACGTACGGTCCGCACCGACGTATTGCTCCAAGCCACTGAGGTCCATTTCCGGCGTTGAGGGTTCCTCAATAGGTTCTGGCACCTGACTGGCAAACCTGGACGCCAGCCAAGCGTTCAAATCCGCTAGCAGGATGGGTTTGAACAGGCAGTCGTCCATGCCCGACTCCAGACAGCGCAGCTTCTCCTCGGGCTGCGCATTGGCGGTAAACCCCAGAATCAGCGTCGGCGGCAAGCGTTGGGCACGCTCTTCATCGCGTATGGCACCGGCCAGCTCATAACCACTGAGCCTCGGCATGTGGCAGTCGGTAACGACCAGATCGAACTCATGTTCGCGCCACAGCTCAAGCCCCCGCGCGCCCTCTTCAGCCTCCAGAACACGATGCCCCAAGTGGCTCAGCTGCCGTGAAAGCAACAATCGATTGGCCGGGTGATCGTCAACCACCAGAATCGTCAGTGGCCGCGTCGGCGCCTGCAACCCGATATTGCTCCCCACACTGGAAGGCAACGGTTGCAACGCGATCAGCTCAAGGTTGATATCAACCTGCGTGCCTTGTCCGAGGACGCTGTCGAGTTGCAAGCGGCCACCCATCATTTCGCACAGGGTGCGGCTGATCACCAACCCCAGGCCAGAACCGCTTCGAGCTGATTGTCGGCCGTTATCAGCCTGGATGAACGGGCTGAACAGCCGTTGCCGGTCGACAGCACTGATGCCAATGCCGGTGTCTTCAATGCGCACGTTGACCGCCAGCTGCCCCGACGCAACGGGCGCCACCCGCAGTGTCAGGCTCACCTCGCCCTCTCGGGTGAATTTGATGGCGTTGCTCAGCAGATTGGACAGCACCTGCTTGAAGCGTGTGGGATCGATCAACACCTCGCAGTCGCTGTGTTCGTCCAGATCGATTCGCCACGCCAGCTCGTTCTGCCGTGCAAGGCCGTCGAAAACCCGACACACCGACGCCACCAGCGCCCGCAGATTGGCCCGTTCAGGGATCAGGGATAAATGCCCGGACTCGATACGCGCGATATCCAGAATGTCGCCGATCAGCGCCAGCAATTGTTGTGCGGCACTGGACGCCACCTCAATGGCGCAACGGTCGGTGACCCCCTCATCCGCACGCTTCAGCGCCAGTTCGAGCATGCCGATCAGGGCGCTCATCGGCGTGCGTATCTCATGACTCATGGTCGCCAGAAAGGTCGTTTTGGCACGGTTGGCATCGTCCGCCAGATCCTTGGCGTCCTGCAATTGCTGCAACCATTGCTGGCGCTGGCGGATCTGCCGACGCTGCCAGGCGATCCAGCCCAGGGCGAGCAACAGCAAGACGCCAGCCACGGCAAACGCCTGAAGAATGCCCTGGCGATGACGCAGCCAATAGCTGTCATCCACCACCACATCGTGGCTCCAGCGCGTCACCAGATCGTCCATTTCCTGAGGCGAAATGCTCAGCAATGCCTTGTTCAGAATCGAGTGCAACTCCAGCGCATCGCGGGCGGTGGCCAAGGCGATGTGGGCGGGTTGATCGCCTACGGTGCTGCTGACGCGCAGACGCTCGCGATACTGCCGGGCGATCAGGTAACGGGCGACGATCAATGAACTGAGCGTCGCGTCAGCCTGCCCCTCGATCACCCACTCCATGCCCTCGGCCGGGCTTTGCACCTCGACCAGGCGCACCTGCGGCGCCTGGGCCTGGATGAACCCGAACAACGGATGACCGCGATAAATCGCCAGGCGCTTACCAGCCAGATCATCCAGCATCCTGGGGCTACCCTGGGTCGTTGCACTGACCAGCACAAACGGATTGCTGAGGTAGGCACGGGTAAAGAGCAACGTTTCTTCACGTTCGACACTGGGCGTGACCACGGGCAACAGGTCGATCTCACCGTCCTGGAGTTGCTCGATTTGCCGGTCCAGCGAGTGGCCGCGTTGCACCTCAAAGGTCAACCCGCTGCGCTGGCTGATCAGCGTCAGCAACTGCGCGGTCAACCCGCTGAGCCGGCCCTGGGCATCGTAGAACGTCAGCGGGGCAAAGTCGTCGATCGCGCCGACAGTGACCGTCGGATGCCGGTCCAGCCAGCGTTGTTCACTGGCGCTCAGACGCACCTGTTGCTGCCCCGCCGTACTGGCCCTGCCAGCACTCCAGCGCAACGTGATGACCGAGCGCTGGTCCATGGGAATCGCCGCCAGAGCCCTGTCGATGATGCCTTTGAGACGCGGGTTATCCGCCGCCAAAGCGAAGCCGAACGGATTGGCATCCAGACCGGAAGGCCCCGTCAGATGAACATTATTAAGGTAGTTGTTGTTGATCAGGTAATTGGCACTGATAAAGTCCCCCAGGTACACATCGTCTGGCCCGAATGCCACCGCGCCGAGCGCATCGAGTGCCGAGGGGTAGCGCTGCAAGGTCGCGTCGGGATAGAAGGTCTTGACCGTCTGGGCCGGCAGATAGTCTTCGACCATGGCGATACGTTTACCGGCCAGGTCGACGGGCATTCGCTCGTCCACTCGGGTGACCAGCATCGGCTGATCTTCGGCATAGGCTCGAGACCGGGTAAGCGCGGGGTCGGCCGCCTCGAAGTTGTTCGATGTTCCGAGCAGATCCAGCTCATGGCGTTTGAGGGCATCCATGGCGGCTTCACGAGTGGCATAGCGCAGCACGTCGATCTTGACGTGCAGCAGTTGCCCCAGCAGCTCGGCGTAATCGGCCGTGATGCCCTCCAGCTCATCGCGGTGGCGCGTCACCTCGAACGGAGGATAGTCCGGCCCCGTCACCCCGAGGCGCAGGACCCGTTTATCGCGTAGCCATTGCCAGTCCTTTTCATCCAGCTTGACCTCAAAACCCTCCACTGTGGAGCGCCCCAGCAGATACAACCGCTGCGGTTCGTCGGCCAGCGCCGGCGGAACCTGAATCACAAGGCACAGCATCAAGGCCATCAGAAAGATGCGCACGGTCGGGCTCACTCAGATCAGATGATTGCGCTTGGCGAAATCCCGCAGGTGCACCGCTGCGCTCAGCCCCAGTTTTTCGATCAATCGGTGTTTGTAGGTACTGACGGTCTTGACACTCAAATGCCGATGCTCGGCGATTGTCTTGTTGGGCATGCCCAGGGCCAAATCCCGCAGGATGGTCAGCTCACGGTTGGAGAGTTTGTCGACCATCTGTTTTTCGCTGTATTGCAGGGGGTCTTGCGATCCCGAAGGCAGCCGGGCGAAAAAGGTGTAGCCGGTCATGACCGCATGCACGGCTTTTTGCAACTGACTCAGGACGTTGCTCTTGGCGACATACGCCATGGCCCCGGCGCGCATGCAACGATCCTGAAAAAACTGCGGGTCCAGCGACGTGAACACCAGCACCAGGCACGGCAAGTCACTGGCCTTGATCCGCTCCAGCACATCCAGCCCGTCACCTTCGGGCATGACCAGATCCAGCACCACCAGATCGGGTGAATGCTCACGGAGCATCGACAACACCTCGCTACCGCTGGAGGCCTCGTAAATTCGTTTGAAACCCTCCTTCTCCAGTACGATTTTGACTGCGGCGCGTACCACCGGATGATCGTCCACAATCAGCACTGACTTCATGACAACTCCCTGTGCAAAGACTCGACGATTGCGCACGAATACGCTCCGGATAACGACGGACCGGACGCAACGGCTACCCAACGACTGTGGCATGGGAGGCAGGAAGAATATACCTGTCAGAAATGACAGTTCAGACGAACGGTAGCCCCGGAATCAACCGATCCGTTGTCGATTCCACTCGTGATCCGGGGACGGTGCGGCTTCACATACAGGCGAATCGATGAGCGCCATCAGCCGTTGAATGGACGCAAGATCCGGCTGCGCTGCGTGGCTTACCTGAACCCTCTGCTGAACCTTCTGTGGAAAACCGGCGGCGGCAGAAACCGGCGGCAACTGTGCCCGCCGGCCATCGTAGATCAAGGCGTGATGAACCTGACGGTTATCGAGGAAGAACCCGAACAGGTCCAGCGCCCCACCCGCCAACGAGGCATTGATGAGCACCAGATCGAACGGTTCGCAACCGTATTCGACCAGGGTCAGCATTTCCACAAGGCTTTGCACCGGAGCCACCCGGTGATAACCGAGCTGGTTGAACAACCGCTCGGTTTTCATCCGGTGAAAATGCTGCTCGTCGGCGATCAGGATACGCAAGGCTTTGTTCGGCAAAGTGGGGCCCCTGAAGGGTGACAGATTCGTGGTGGGGCAAGGCTACGGAAGACTTGTCGTGCTTTCTGTAGGACTTTTCCTAAAAAATGAGTGCCTCTGTTCGACTTGACGATCAAAAGATCACAGCCTGTGTAGGAGCTGGCGCAGCCTGCGATCTTTTGATTTTTATTAAAGCAAGATCAAGAGATCGCAGCCTTCGGCAGCTCCTGCGTTTGGCAGCATTACTGCCAACCAAACCGCCGGATGTAGAACCCTTTCACCGCTTGGGTCAGCGCCATGTACGCCAGCAGAATCACCGGCAGGAACACGAAATACAGCGACGGCAACGCCTGCAGTTTGAAGTAATGCGCCAGCGGCCCCATCGGCAGGAAGATGCCCACGGCCATGATCACGCCGGTCATCACCAGCAACGGCATGGCAGCGCGGCTTTGCAGGAACGGGACCTTCGGCGTGCGGATCATGTGCACGATCAGCGTCTGGGTCAGCAGCCCGACCACGAACCAGCCGGACTGGAACAGGGTCTGGTGGTCCGGGGTATTGGCATCGAACACGTACCACATCAAGGCAAAGGTGCTGATGTCGAAGATCGAACTGATCGGGCCGAAAAACAGCATGAAGCGCCCGACGTCCGCCGGCTGCCAGCGTTGTGGTTGTTTCAGCATTTCTTCATCGACGTTATCGAACGGGATGGCAATCTGCGAAATGTCGTAGAGCAGGTTCTGCACCAGCAGGTGCATCGGCAGCATTGGCAGAAACGGAATGAACGCACTGGCCACCAGCACCGAGAACACGTTGCCGAAGTTCGAGCTGGCGGTCATTTTGATGTACTTGAGCATGTTGGCGAAGGTCCGTCGCCCTTCCAGCACGCCCTCCTCCAGCACCATCAGGCTCTTTTCCAGAAGGATGATATCCGCCGCTTCCTTGGCGATGTCCACCGCGCTGTCCACCGAAATACCGATGTCAGCAGTGCGCAACGCCGGTGCATCGTTGATGCCGTCGCCCATGAAGCCGACCACATGGCCGTTACCCTTGAGCAGACGGACGATACGTTCCTTGTGCGACGGCGTGAGTTTGGCGAAGACGTTGGTGGCCTCCACCGCCACCGCCAGTTCGGCGTCGCTCATGCGTTCGATGTCGTTGCCCATCAGCAGGCCTTGCTGCTCCAGCCCGACTTCGCGGCAGATTTTCGCGGTCACCAGTTCGTTGTCGCCGGTCAGCACTTTCACTGCCACACCGTGGGCGGCCAAGGCCTTGAGCGCTGGCGCGGTGCTTTCCTTCGGTGGGTCGAGGAAAGCCACGTAGCCGATCAACGTCAGTGCCTGTTCATCGGCCAGGCTGTAAGTGTCGCGCCCCGCGATCATCGGCCGCGCTGCAACGGCAACGACACGCAGACCTTCGGCATTGAAGGTGGCAGTGACCTGACGAATCCGCGCCAGCAATTCATCGCTCAGCGCCTCGTCGGCATCGCCGTGGCGCACTCGGGTGCACACCGCCAGCACTTCATCCACCGCGCCTTTGCAGATCAGCAGGTGCGGCTGGTCACGCTCGGCCACCACCACCGACATGCGCCGACGGGTGAAATCAAATGGAATCTCGTCGACCTTGCGAAACGCCGTGCCGACTTTCAGCTCACGGTGGATTTCCACGTGCTCCAGCACCGCCACGTCCAGCAGGTTTTTCAAGCCGGTCTGGTAGTAGCTGTTGAGGTAGGCCATTTCCAGCACGTCATCGGAATCGTTGCCCCAGACATCGACGTTGCGGGCGAGGAAGATTTTGTCCTGGGTCAGCGTGCCGGTCTTGTCGGTGCACAGCACGTCCATGGCGCCGAAGTTCTGGATCGCGTCGAGGCGTTTGACGATGACTTTTTTGCGCGACAGGAACACCGCGCCCTTGGCCAGGGTCGAGGTGACAATCATCGGCAGCATTTCCGGGGGCAGGCCCACGGCGATCGACAGCGCGAACAGCAACGCTTCGGTCCAGTCACCCTTGGTGAAGCCGTTGATGAACAGCACCAGCGGCGCCATGACGAACATGAAGCGGATCAGCAACCAGCTGACTTTGTTGACCCCGGTCTGGAACGAGGTCGGCGCGCGATCGGTGGCACCGACCCGTTGCGCCAGCGCACCGAAATAGGTGTTGTTGCCAGTGGTGAGAATCAGCGCCATCGCTGTGCCGGACACCACGTTGGTGCCCATGAACAGAATGTTGTCGAGGTCCAGCGGGTTGTGGGTGTCGTTGTCCTGCTGGCGGGGAAATTTCTCCACCGGCATCGATTCACCGGTCATCGCAGCCTGGCTGACGAACAGGTCCTTGGCGTTGAGTACCCGGCAATCGGCGGGAATCATGTCACCGGCCGAGAGCACGATCAGGTCGCCCGGCACCAGTTGTTTGATCGGCAGTTCGAGGCGTTGCGCACCGTTGTCCGCCACCTCCCGACGCATCACCGTGGCGGTGTTGCTGACCATCGCCTTGAGGGCGTCGGCGGCCTGGTTGGATTTGGTTTCCTGCCAGAAACGCAGCAAGGTCGAGAGCACCACCATCGAGAAAATCACGATGGCGGCTTTCAGGTCTTCGGTCAGCCAGGAGATGACCGCCAGCAAGGTCAGCAGCAGGTTGAACGGATTTTTGTAGCAGTGCCACAGGTGCGTCCACCACGGCAGCGGTTGCTCGTGCTCGACTTCATTGAGGCCGTATTGTTCGCGCAGCGCATCGGCCTCGGGTTCACTCAGGCCGTCAGGGTGGCTGCCGAGGGTGTCCAGCAATTGGCCGGTGTCGCTGTTGGCGGCGACGACCAGGGTTTGCGCAAGCGTCGGCGGGACTTCACGACTGACCGTGGTGTCAGTGAAGCTTTCCAGCAACGCCAACCGGCGGAAGTGCCTGCCGATATGGCGGGTACGCAGGAATCCGGCGAAGAATTCTTTGAGCAAGGTAAGGTTCATGGCAGTGCCCCCCAGGGTCAGCCGGGAAACCGTCGAGCAGGCGTGTCGAGGCGCTGCGATGACGACACGGAGTCGAACATTACACGCGGTTGAGCGTCGATGAGAGGGACGTCGGGAGTCGGGCCGAAAACCGGCCACGATCGGGATGCCGCTACTCGCTTTCCGGCGAGATAACGGCACAAAAGGCTGCGCGTTATCTTGCCGGGAAAATGCCGGTTACCGAGACCGGCCGACAACTGTCACTCGAACAAGTACCCACTGTGGGTCTCCGCTATTGATGAAAACGCGCGAAGCTTACGCCGCGATTTCTAGAGAGTAAACGCTGCAAAGGCGTGTGATGGGGGAATCGCGGGGTTCTTCAGGAAGTGTTCAGGATTCAAGATTTGTGGGACTCTTTCGGGCTCCTTCGCGAGCAGGCTCGCTCCCACAGTGGATCTTCAGTGAACACAGAGTTTGTGTAAGACAACGATCAAATGTGGGAGCGAGCCTGCTCGCGATGGCGGCCCTTACAGCCGCAACAAATCTCAGCTGGCAGTCGCCAACAACACATCCATCACCGACCGCCCCTGCCCACGCGACCTGCCATGGTCATACAGCGAGCCGGCAATTTCATCGGCACGGATCGGCAGGATCGACAGCAAGGTGTCGCTCAAGCCGTGGCTGGCCTGGCAGAAGCCCTGCATGTAGATGCCGGCCTTGCAACGCTCGTCAGTGATCAGCTTGTAGTTGCGATCGACCTCGAAATCGCCCAGGTACTGTTCCAGAGGCGCCAGCAGTTTGCGGTGCATCTGGCGCTCGTAACCGGTGGCCAGCACCACAGCGTCGTAATGGCGAACCGTGATTTCACCGGTGGCGTTGTTGCGCACCGCCAGCTCGATACCGCGCTCGGTGGCGGTGGCTTTTTCAACGGTGGTCAGGGTACGGAACGCATGGCGCGCGATGCCCGAGACTTTCTGCCGGTAGAAAATGCCATAGATGCGCTCGATCAGGTCGATGTCCACCACCGAATAGTTGGTGTTGTGGTACTCGTTGACCAGACGCTCGCGCTCACTGCTGGCCTGCTGGAACACCAGGTCGGTGAACTCCGGCGAGAACACTTCGTTGACGAAAGGGCTGTCATCGGCCGGCTTCAGGGCCGAGCCACGCAGGATCATGTCCACCTGCACCGACGGGAAGCTGTCGTTGAGGTCGATGAAGGCTTCCGCCGCGCTCTGCCCGCCGCCGATGATCGCGATGCTCATCGGTTGGTTGTTCACGCATGGCTGCCTGGCCATGCGCTCCAGGTACTGGGAGTGGTGGAACACCCGAGCGTCATCCTTGAGCGCCTTGAACGCTTCGGGAATGCGCGGTGTACCGCCAGCACTGACCACCACCGAACGGGTGGTGCGCACCTGCTGCAAACCCTGGGTATCGCGAGAAATCACCCGCAGTGCCTCGACCTGCTGGTTATGCAACACCGGCTCGATAGCCAGCACTTCCTCGCCGTAGCGGCTCTGCTCGGTAAATTGCCCGGCGACCCAACGCAGGTAGTCGTTGTACTCCATGCGGCACGGATAGAAGGTGCCAAGGTTGATGAAGTCCACCAGACGACCGTGGTGCTTGAGGTAGTTGACGAAGGAATACGGGCTGGTCGGGTTACGCAGCGTCACCAGATCCTTGAGAAAGGAAATCTGCAGTTCGCTCTGGGTGACCAGGGTGTTGCCGTGCCAGCGGTAGTCCGCCTGCTTGTCGAGAAACAGCACATCCAGCTCGCCCTGGCTCGGCCCGCGCTCTTGCAGGGCGATGGCCAGGGCCAGGTTCGAAGGGCCGAAACCGACGCCGATCAGGTCGTGAACGATGGGCGATGCAATTGCCTGTGTCATTTCCAGTGTCCTCTGGATAAACCCCGGAGCAGCGGGGATAAAGCCTGGGTGACCTGACCGGCCTTTGGCGGCAGCAGATCGTCTGTTGAATAGGAACGAGGACAATGAAAAAAAATTTAACGCGGCCTGATTAAGGAGCATCCCACTGGCGCATGCGCACCCGGCAATGCTTCATGGCATTGACGATGTGCTTTTCCACCAGCGCCCGGGAAATCCCCAGGTGCTCGGCGATTTGCGGGTGCGACAAGCCTTCGATCTTGCGCAACAGAAAACTCTCGCGACACAGCCGTGGCAACTCCGCCAGCGCGCGCTGGAGCATGTCCAGGCGCTGACCGTGATCGAGGCTGTTGTGGGGCGAGGGGATGAAGTAGCGCTCTTCGCTGTCGAGCACGTCCAGGGATTCGACCTGACGCAAGGCATTGCGGCGGTGGTCGTCGATCACCAGGTTGAGCGCGGTGCGATAAAGGAACGCCCGGGGTTGCTCGATCGGCGTGTCGCTGGAACGCTCCAGTACCCGCAGATAAGCGTCATGCACCACATCTTCGGCCACCTGACGGTTGCCTAGCTTGGCGTTCAGGAAACACACCAGCTCGCGATAGTAGTTTTCCAACATGACTCCCGGCCGCAGAGGGTGCGGTTTCTATCCTTGAGCCAGATCCGCGACCGCCAGGTAGGCAGCGGCACGATGCTGGCGATTTCGAGTGTGTAATTTATAGTAATTCTCATATAGATTTAAAGCGCTGTTTCCATTTGCCTGATAAATAGTGCTGTCCTATACCTGTAACCCTTGCCTGTCACGCTATGCGTCCACGCTTAAATTCCGCGCCTCCTCCATCGTTTACAGGACAGCTCCCCGTGTCTGTCGGCCCTCCGACAGCGTCCAGCTGTCGGCAGATGTTGCCTATCGGCTGAGCGACGGGCCGAATCCTATTGGCCGGAACCCTGCATGAAACGTCCCCGTCACACCCGACGCGCCCTGCTTGTAGCCCTTTGTCTGATCCCCGTTATCGCCGTCGCGGCCTGGCAGTTTCTGCCTCCCGGCCGTGATCGGTTCGCCACGGTCCAGGTCGCTCGCGGCGACATTGAAAGCAGCGTCACGGCGTTGGGGACCCTGCAACCGCGACGTTATGTCGA
Organism: Pseudomonas sp. B21-015; assembly: GCF_024749285.1. Classification (NCBI taxonomy): domain Bacteria; kingdom Pseudomonadati; phylum Pseudomonadota; class Gammaproteobacteria; order Pseudomonadales; family Pseudomonadaceae; genus Pseudomonas; species Pseudomonas sp. B21-015. The sequence goes on along the minus strand of NZ_CP087196.1, from coordinate 2,222,085 downwards.
TGTCGGTGCCCAGGCCTCGGGGCAGATTCACAAGATCCATGTGGAGGTCGGTGACGTGGTCAAGGAAGGCCAGTTGCTGGTGGAAATAGACCCCTCCACCCAACAGGCCAAACTCGACGCCGGACGCTTTTCCATCGACAACCTCAAGGCACAGCTTCAGGAGCAACGGGCACAACACGACCTGGCCCGGCAGAAATATCAACGCCAACAGCACCTCGCCGCCGGCGGCGCCACACGGGACGAAGATGTGCAAACGGCCCAGGCCGAACTGCGCACCACCCAGGCCCGCATCGACATGTTCGAGGCGCAGATCCGCCAGGCCCAGGCCAACCTGCGCAGCGATCAGGCCGAACTCGGCTATACGCGCATTTACGCACCGATGAGCGGAACGGTCGTCGCCCTCGATGCCCGGGAAGGCCAGACCCTCAACGCCCAGCAACAAACGCCGCTGATCCTGCGCATCGCCAAACTGTCGCCCATGACGGTCTGGGCCGAGGTCTCGGAGGCTGATATCGGTCACGTCAAACCCGGCATGACCGCCTGGTTCACCACACTCAGCGGCGGCAACCGGCGCTGGAGCAGCACGGTACGGCAGATCTTGCCGATACCACCCAAACCGCTGGACCAGGCCAGCCAGGGCGGCGGCAGCCCGGCCAGTTCCAATAAAAGCGGCACCGGTCGCGTGGTGCTGTATACGGTGCTGCTGGACGTCGACAACACCGACAACGCGCTGATGGCGGAAATGACCACCCAAGTGTTCTTCGTCTCCCACCAGGCCAAAAACGTCCTGACCGCGCCGGTCGCGGCGTTGCAGGGCGGCCCGCAGGCAGACCGTCAAACGACTCGGGTGGTCGCCCAAAACGGTGCCATCGAACAACGGACGGTGCGCACCGGCATCAGCGATCGCCTGAAGGTGCAGATCCTCGACGGACTGGACGAAGGCGATCACCTGTTGATCGGCCCCGTCGACGGCAGCGGAGGCTGAATGCAAACGCCCCTGATCGACCTGCAGGACATTCGTAAATCCTATGGTGGCGGTGACGCGCCGCACGTCCACGTCTTGCGCGGCATCGACCTGTCGATCCACGCCGGGGAGTTTGTGGCGATCGTCGGCGCTTCCGGCTCCGGCAAGTCAACGCTGATGAACATCCTCGGTTGCCTCGACCGGCCAACGTCCGGCGAGTATCTGTTCGCCGGCGAAAACGTCGCCCGACTCGACAGCGATGAACTGGCCTGGCTGCGCCGCGAGGCGTTCGGTTTCGTGTTTCAGGGTTACCACCTGATTCCCTCCGGCTCGGCCCAGGAAAACGTCGAGATGCCAGCGATCTACGCTGGCACCCCAGCGACCGAGCGCCACGCCCGCGCCGCCGCCCTGCTCGACCGCCTGGGCCTGGCCGAGCGCACCGGCAACCGTCCGCACCAGCTCTCCGGCGGGCAGCAGCAACGGGTGTCCATCGCTCGCGCCTTGATGAACGGCGGCCACATCATTCTCGCCGACGAACCCACCGGCGCCCTCGACAGCCACAGCGGCGCCGAGGTCATGGCACTGCTCGACGAACTGGCGAGCCAAGGCCATGTGGTGATCCTCATCACCCACGACCGCGACGTCGCGGCCCGGGCCAAACGCGTGATCGAAATTCGCGATGGCCTGATCATCAGCGACAGCGCCCGCGACAACCCTGCCGCCCAGACCTCGGCCAATCCCGGTGCGCTGCAAGCGGTGGATTTGCGCAAGCGGCTGAGCGAAGGCAGCGAGGCCACCGGTGCCTGGAAAGGTGAACTGGTGGATGCCGTACACGCGGCCTGGCGGGTGATGTGGATCAACCGCTTCCGCACCGCCCTGACACTGCTGGGGATCATCATTGGCGTGGCCTCGGTGGTGGTGATGCTGGCCGTCGGTGAAGGCAGCAAGCGTCAGGTCATGGCGCAGATGGGCGCCTTCGGCTCGAACATCATTTACCTCAGTGGCTCCGCCCCCAACCCGCGTACCCCGCCGGGCATCGTGACCCTCGATGACGTCGCGGCGCTGGCCAGCCTGCCGCAGGTCATGCGGATCATGCCGGTCAACGGAGCGGAAGCCGGGGTACGTTTCGGCAACCTCGACCACCTGAGCTACGTCGGCGGCAACGACACTCATTTCCCGGCGATTTTCAACTGGCCAGTGGTCGAGGGCAGCTACTTCACCGAGGCCGATGAACGCAACGCGGCCGCGGTCGCGGTGATCGGCCACAAGGTGCGCAGTAAATTGCTCAAGGATGTCGCCAACCCCATCGGCCAATACATCCTGATCGAAAACGTGCCCTTTCAGGTCGTCGGTGTGCTCGCTGAAAAAGGCGCCAGTTCCGGCGACTCCGACAGCGACAACCGGATCGCCGTGCCCTACTCGGCCGCCAGTGTCCGGCTGTTCGGCACCCACAACCCCGAATACGTGGCCATTGCCGCGGCCGATGCGCGCAAGGTCAAAGAGACCGAAAAGGCCATCGAACAGTTGATGCTGCGCCTGCACAACGGCAAACACGATTTCGAACTCACCAACAATGCCGCGATGATTCAAGCCGAGGCGCGCACGCAGAATACCCTGTCGCTGATGCTCGGTTCGATTGCGGCGATTTCGCTGCTGGTGGGCGGGATCGGCGTGATGAACATCATGCTCATGACCGTGCGCGAACGGACCCGGGAGATCGGTATCCGTATGGCCACCGGTGCCCGTCAGCGCGATATCCTGCGCCAGTTCCTCACTGAAGCGGTGATGCTCTCGGTGGTCGGCGGAATCGCCGGCATCGCCCTGGCGCTGATCGTCGGCGGGGTATTGGTGCTCAGCGAAGTCGCGGTCGCCTTTTCCCTGGCGGCCGTCATCGGCGCCTTCGCCTGCGCACTGATCACCGGCGTTGTCTTCGGCTTCATGCCGGCCCGCAAAGCTGCCCGGCTCGACCCGGTCACGGCCCTTACCAGTGAATGATCGATCTATGAAACCGCAACTGAGCCTGTTGACCCTTTGCCTGTTACTCGGCGCGTGTGGCCACCCTGCCCCGCGCCCGGACAGCGGCATTCAACCCCCGCTGGCCTGGCAATCGCCGCACCGCGAAAGTGCTTCCCGGACGAGCCGGCAATGGTGGAGGCAGTTTGGCAGCCCGCAGCTTGATCGCTTGATCGAACAGGCCCGCGTCGGCAGCTATGACCTGGCCGCCGCCATCGCTCGCGTGCGCCAGGCCCAGGCCGACACGGTGATTGCCGGCGGCTCGCAGCTGCCGGAGGTCAAGGCCGGCATGAACGCCAACCGGCAGAAACTGCTGCGCGGCAACGGCTACAGCCAACTCGATGCCAATAGCAGCAACAAAGCCGTGGACTACTTTGACGCCAACTTCAGCGCCAGTTACGAACTCGACTTCTGGGGCGGCAAACGCGCGTCCCGGGACAGCGCGCACTATGGGCTGCGAGCCAGCGAGTTCGATCAGGCCACGGTTGAATTGACCTTGCTCAGCGGGGTGGCCAACAGCTACGCGCAAGCCTTGTCGCTGGGTGAACAAAGTCGCATTGCCGAACTGAACCTGGCCAATGCACAGAACGTTTTGAAACTGGTGCAGACCCGTTTCGACTCAGGCTCGGCCACCGCACTGGAACTGGCGCAACAGAAAAGCCTGGTGGCGGCGCAACAACGGCAACTGCCGCTGATTCGTCAGCAAGCCGAAGAGGTACGGATCAGCCTCGCCGCCCTGCTTGGCCGGCCGGTCCAGCAACTGCCGCCTGGCCAGGAGTCCTTCGATCAACTGCAGTGGCCCGCCATCGGTGCCGGGCTGCCCAGCGAACTGCTCAGCCGCCGCCCGGACATCGCCCGCGCCGAAGCGCAACTGGCCGCCGCCCAGGCCAACGTCACGGTCGCTCGCGCCGCCATGCTGCCCGCCGTGACCCTGAGCGCCAGCATCGGCTCGGGCGCCAACACCGCCAACGATATTCTGCGCAGCCCTTTCTACAACCTCACCGCCGGGCTGGTCGCGCCGATCTTCAACAACGGCCGCCTCGGCGCCGAGCGCGACAAGGCCACGGCCCGTCAACAAGAACTGCTGGAAACCTATCGGGGCGCGATCATCAATGGGTTTGCCGACGTCGAAAAAGCCCTCAACAGCATTCGCGGCCTGGATGAGCAGCGGGAGTGGCAACGCGAAGAGCTGAACCAGGCACAGACCGCGTTCAACATTGCGCAAAGCCGCTATCAGGCCGGGGCCGAGGATTTGCTGACGGTGCTGGAAACCCAGCGCACGCTGTACGCGGCGCAGGATTCGAATGTGCAGCTGCGGTTGTCGCGGTTGCAGGCGAGCATTGCGTTGTACAAGGCGCTGGGTGGGGGGTGGCAGCTGCTTTGATCGAGGTTATCTGTCACCCAAAACCTCGATCCGAACAATATCTTTGTGGCGAGGGAGCTTGCTCCCGTTCGATTGCGCAGCAGTCGTAAAACCTGTGCATTCGGTGTGCCTGACACTATGTGATTTCAGATTTTAGGGCCGCTTCGCGGCCCAGCGGGAGCAAGCTCCCTCGCCACAAGTGCCTGGCTTACGACCTCAGCGGCTTGACCTTCAGATTCCGCGCATACCACGGCCGTTGCGGCACCCGCCGGAACAAATCCGCCAGTTTCTTTTCATCAGTGCCGAAGGTGATGCGCAGCGCCAGCTTCATGGTTTCCGGGTCCATTTCCACCGACTTGCCGACCTGCAATCCCGGCGTGGTGCTGCAACCGTGGGTGCTCGGACCAAGCCACGGATCATCGACTTCAACCCAGCGCCCCGGCGCGAACCAGCGCACGCCATTGACCTCAAGCCGACTGACCTCCCCCGGATGGAAACGTTCGTGGGCGCGGAACCAGTCTTCCAGACGATCGTCGATCCAACCGTGAAAGTGCCAGAACACAGGGTTCACGTGGGATGAAAACGGGTCACCGAGGAAGTCGTTTTCCGGCGCATACCAACGCGCGGAAAAGTCCGCCGGATCCCGGGCGAAAGGCACCGGCTGACCGTTGGACGGATCGCGCGGCACCGAGGCCCAGCGCATGTGCAGCCAGTCGTGCAGGCCCAGCTCGACCTCTGAACCGAACTGCCCCAGGGTCATCTTCGACAGATAACGCGGGTCGCGATAACGGGACTCCCAGACCTGAAAATTGCTGTGGTAGGTCTCGGCGGTCTTGATGTCGCTGACCCACCGGGTGTACTCGGTGTCTTCGGCGGCCAGCCAGGTGGGCGGCAGCGCCGTGCCATCGTGATTGTCGAAATAGCGGGCGAAGCCCTGACGGTCGCGTTCAAGCTCCGGCTGCGGCATCGGAAAGCTCGACCAGGACGGCAGGTCCTGCATCGAACGCGCCGTGCCGAGCATGTGCCGGTGCATGAAGAAAAAGTCGACCCCCGAACCATTACGGTCCTTGCGCGGCCCCCGGGCATCGCGCTCATTGCCTCGCGGGCCCGGCTGCCAGCCGATACCCCGCAAGGCACCGCGCTGGGCTTCGGAGAGTTTGTGCCATTTGTCCCGCGTGGCGTGCCAGAGCTGGTGGAACAAGCGGTGTTCGGCGGAAATCAGCCACGCCAGCAACGGCGGATTCAGACCGACCCGCTCCCGGGCTTCGGGAAACAGTCGTTTGCGCGCGACAAATCGATTGTCCAGTTCCGGCAAACCGAGCGGGTGATCCAGACGCAGAATCCGCCCGCTGAGCGTGCCACTGCCGGCATTGCCGAAATCAGCCCAGACCTCATCGAGCATGACCGCCAGCTCATAGGCCGGCGCGCCGTTGGCCGATTGTGTGTCGACCAGGCGCCAGTACAACTGGCTGGCGTCAGGCGACACCAGATCGCCGATCACCCGGTAACGTGGTTCGGCTTCGCTGCGTAACTGCTGCGCGGTATCGAGGCAGCCACGCAGGCCACGGCCACGCTGGGCGATGTCGATAAACAGCTCCAGCCCGCTCTGCGGTAAACCGTCGAGGCCTGCCCGGGATCCTTCAAAGCGGATATCCCAGATCCCTCGCAGCGAGTTGGCCAACTGCTGACCCGCAGTGTCCGCCAGGTCGACCGTCGCTTCGCCAGGGGTGATCGTGGGGTCGGGTTTCGTCCATTCGCGATGCCCATAATAAGCCGCAGGCACGGCAGCGCCCGTCAGCGCCAGGCCTGCCATGAACCATCGTCGAGAAATCGTCATTGCCCTACCTGTGTCAGCCATGAAGCAGGCTTTATCCAAGCTAGAACGTTTGTTGCGCGGGGAAATTTAAGCGTGCCAAACACAATCCCCTGTGGCGAGGGAGCTTGCTCCCGCTCGGCTGCGAAGCAGACGTAAATCCGGCGCATGCGGTGTGCCTGGCAGAACGAGGTTGCAGGTTTCAGGACTGCTTCGCAGTCCAACGGGAGCAAGCTCCCTCGCCACAAGGTATCTCGCTGTCTCCTAATTTTTTCTGCCAGCCACTCGTTCCTCCCAGATAGCAAAGGCCCCTGCGCCTGCACCGGGGCGGCGAACCTGACAGAGATGGCAATGACAAAACCACGTTCGAAAAAGGCTCTTTACATCGGCCTGCCGCTGGCCTTGGCGATCAGCGCCGGCGCAGGCTTGGCGGTCTGGTATTACGGGTTCAAGGACAACCCCGGCTACCCGATCAAGGTCATGAAACAGGCCGACGAGTTGCACGAGCGCATGCTCTCCTTCGACAGCCACATCAGCCTGATGCAGAACTTCGGCACCCAGGGCAACGAAGCCGACAAGGACGGCAAGGGCCAGTTCGACCTGGTCAAGGCCAACCGTGGACAGCTGTCTGGCGCGGCCCTGACGATTTTCGGCTGGCCGGAACTGTGGAATGGCGCCAACGCGCCGCACAGGCCCACCGCCGGTTTCGTCGAAGAGGCACGCAACCAGCAAGAGATCCGCTACAAGATTATTTCCGGCATGGTCCGCGACTTCCCCAACCAGGTCGCCATCGCCTACACCCCCGATGATTTCCGTCGCTTGCACGGTGAAGGCAAGTTCGCGATTTTCATCAGCATGCTCAATGCCTACCCGCTGGGCCATGACCTGAACCTGCTGGACCTGTGGACGGCACGCGGCATGCGCATGTTCGGCTTCAGCTACATCGGCAATAACGACTGGGCCGACTCTTCGCGCCCCCTACCGTTTTTCAACGATTCGCCAGACGCCCTCGACGGCCTCTCCGACCTGGGCAAGCAAGCGGTGCATCGCTTGAACGACCTGGGCGTGATCATCGACGTGTCGCAAATGTCGACCAAGGCCCTGGAACAAGTCGCGCAATTGAGCCGTACACCCATGGTCGCTTCGCACTCGGCGCCACGGGCAATGGTCGATATCCCGCGCAATCTCAGCGACAAGGAAATGCAGCTGATCAAGAACAGCGGCGGCGTGGTGCAAGTGGTCGGTTTCTCCCAATACCTGCGCCCGCTGACCCAGACCACCCAGGACAAACTCAACGAATTGCGCAAAGAGTTCGACCTGCCGCCCCTGCCGAACCTCGCCGTGGCATTGATGCCGGGCGATCCGGTCATCGCGGCCTGGCCGGAGAAAAAATTCGGCCAGTACGCCAGCCGTCTCTACGCGATTCTTGAAGAAGAACCCAAAGCCAGCCTCAAGGACCTCGGTGACGCCATCGATTACACAGTGCGAAAAATCGGCATCGACCATGTCGGCATCAGCTCCGACTTCAACGAAGGGGGCGGCGTCAAAGGCTGGGAAAACGTCGGTGACATTCGCAATGTCACGGCGGAACTGATCTCCCGTGGCTACTCCGAGGCGGACATCGCCAAGCTCTGGGGCGGCAACTTCCTGCGGGTCTGGGATCAGGTGCAGAAAGCCGCCAAGCCGGCGCTGATTTCACAACAAGGCACGAGCAAACCATGAGCGATCGTCGCACCTTTCTGAAACAGGCCGGGATCCTCGCCGCCGGCCTGCCCTTGACGGCCGGCCTGGACAACGTCGCCAGCGCCACGCCACAGCCCTCGCAGCCTGGGGACAAATGGGCGCAGCTGCGGCAGCTGTTCGACCAGGATCCGGACTACCTGCATTTCTCCAATTTCCTGATCACCTCGCACCCCAAACCGGTACGTGAAGCGATCGAGATGCACCGTGCCGCCCTCGACAAAAACCCCGGGCTGGCGATGGACTGGGACCTGGGTGTGATCGAGCCGCGCGAAGAAGAGGTGCGCGTCTGGGCCGGTCGTTACCTGCAAGCCAATGCCAAACAGATCGCCTTGACCGGCAGCACCACCGAAGGCCTGGCGATGATTTACGGTGGCGTTCATGTGCGCCCGGATCAGGAAATCCTCACCACGGCCCACGAGCATTACGCGACCCACACCATCCTCGATCTGCGCACCCAACGGGACGGCACCCGGGTGCGCAAGATCAGGTTGTTCAAGGACCCGCAGACGGCCTCCAAAGCGCAGATCCTTGCCGCGATCGACCAGAACATCAACCCCGAAACCCGCGTACTGGGCATGACCTGGGTGCACTCTGGCAGCGGCGTGAAACTACCGATCGCGCAAATCGGCGCGCTGGTGGACAAGCACAACCGCCACCGCGCCGAGCAGGACCGCATTATTTACCTGGTCGACGGCGTGCACGGTTTTGGTGTCGAGGACCTGAGTTTTCCGGCCATGAACTGCGACTTCTTCATCGCCGGCACCCACAAATGGATGTTCGGCCCCCGTGGCACGGGCATCGTGTGCAGCCGCAGCGAGGAGGTCAAATACGTCACGCCGATCATTCCGACCTTCTCCGAAGCCACGGCGTTCTCCACCACCATGACGCCGGGCGGCTACCACTCGTTCGAGCACCGCTGGGCGCTGAACGAAGCCTTCAAGCTGCATTTGCAATTGGGCAAGGCCGATGTTCAGGCGCGTATCCATGCCCTGAACAGCTATATGAAAAAACGCCTGCAAGCGCACCCGCAGATCGAACTGGTCACGCCCCTGAGCCCCGAACTGTCGTCCGGTTTCAGCTTCTTTCGGGTCAAGGGTCAGGACAGCGACAAGATCGCCGCCTGGTTGATGCAAAACCGCGTGATCGCCGATGCCGTGGAGCGCGACGTGGGTCCGGTGATCCGCACGGCGCCGGGGCTGCTCAACACCGAAGCTGAAGTCGACCGCTTCATCGCGTTGCTCGGCAAACAGCTCTGATCCCAGCCCCATGATGAATAGCGCGATCCATGTGGGAGCGAGCCTGCTCGCGAAGGCGCCCAGTCAGTCAACATCTTCGTTAAATGACACATCGCATTCGCGAGCAGGCTCGCTCCCACAGGTTTCGCGCCCTTCCTTTCAACTTTTTATCGAGAGCAATGATGAACAGTGAGCTGCGTAGCTTTTCCCTGAAGACGCTCCCCGCACTGGCCTTCGCCGCCGTGGTTGCCGGCCTGCTGCCGGGCGCCGCTCAGGCCGCCGCACCCGCCCCGCCCGGAAAGGTGTTCAAGGACTGCAAGGACTGCCCGGAGATGGTCGTGCTGCCCACCGGAACCTTCACCATGGGCACCCCGGACAATGAAGTGGGGCGCGAACCCGACGAAGGTCCGTTGCACCCGGTGACCTTTACCAAACCGCTGGCCATCAGCCGCTTTCAGGTGCTGGCCGGCGAGTGGGACGCCTACCTGCGCGACAGCGGTTACGTCATGCCCGACGGCGACACCCGGCCGGGCCGCGAGTGCAAGGCCGGCGTGCCGCGCTATGAGCGCACGGCCAGGCATCCGGCGGTGTGCATGGACTTCCCCGAGGTCAATGCCTACGTGGCCTGGCTCTCGAAGAAGACCGGCAAACACTATCGATTGGTCAGCGAATCGCTGCGTGAGTATGCCGCCCGCGCGGGCAGCAGCGGCCCGTTCCCCTTCCCGTTCGATGAAGGCAAGGAATACAGCATCGCCAGACACGCCAACACCTACGGCGCCGCCGATGGCTACAACTTCACCTCACCGGCGGGCAGCTTCCCGGCCAACGCCTTCGGTGTGTACGACATGCACGGCAACGTCTATGAGTGGACCGCCGATTGCTACAACGAGAACTACGTCGGTGCACCGAGCGATGGCAGTGCGTGGTTGACCGGCGAATGCACAGCCCGGCGCATTCGCGGCAATGACTGGGGTGAAGCACCGGTGTTCTCGCGTTCGGGCAACCGTAATGCCACCTACCCCGACACCCGTGGCGACTGGATCGGTTTTCGCGTCGCGCGAGATCTTTGAGGCTCCCACCTCCTGTCGCATGACCTGCAACAAACCCGTGCGCGGCTAAATCGCCGCCCACGGGTTTCGTCTTTTAAGCAGCCAAACTCTTGAACCTTTGCCCTTTAGCGGCACTTGAAGCGGAAACTTCCATGACCTCAAAATCCCGCGGAGCCTTCAGTGAAGTCCTCGGCCTGCTCAGGCCTTTCCGGGTCATCGTTGTGGTGTCGATCATGCTCGGCATGCTCGGTGGCCTCAGCATCACCGCGTTACTGGCGACCATCAATGACGCGCTGAACGCCGCCGGCACCCCGTCAACCCGGGTGTTGGCAACGTTTATCGGCCTGTGCGCGGTGGCGTTGCTGACGTCGATCCTGTCGGACATTGGCACCAACCATGTCGGGCAGCACATCATTGCCGGGCTGCGTAAATCCCTGGGGGAAAAAGTCCTGTTGGCACCGATCGAACAGATCGAGCGCTTCCGCAGTTATCGGCTGATTCCGGTGCTGACCCATGACGTCGACACCGTCAGTGATTTCGCCTTTTCCTTCGCGCCGCTGGCCATTGCGTTCACCGTCACCCTCGGGTGCCTGAGCTACCTGGCCTACCTGTCGTTGCCGATGTTTGCCTTGCTGCTGGTGGCCCTGGTGATCGGCACCGCGCTGCAATACGTGGCCCGGGCCAAGGGCATCAAGGGTTTCCAGGCGGCTCGCGAGGCCGAGGACGAACTGCAAAAGCACTACAGCGCGATTGCCGCCGGCGCCAAGGAACTGCGCATCCATCGTCCACGCCGCCAACGCATGTTCAGCCAACGCATCGAAGGCACCGCTGATTTCATCTGCAACACGCACATCCGCGCGGTCAACACCTTCGTGGTAGCCAAGACCCTTGGCTCGATGCTGTTTTTCGTGGTGATCGGCCTGGCGCTGGCTCTGCAATCGCTGTGGCTGGGCACTGATAAAGCGGTGCTCAGCGGGTTCGTGCTGGTGCTGCTGTACATGAAGGGCCCGATGGAATACCTGGTCACCACCCTGCCGGTGGTCAGCCGCGCCAACATTGCGTTCAAGCGCATCGCCGATCTGGCGGAGCAGTTTTCTTCACCGGAACCGCACCTGCTGCTCAGTGACAAAGACGCGCCGAAACCGGTGGTCGAACACCTTGAATTGCGCGACGTGCATTTCGCCTTCCCGGCGGTGGACGGCAGCAAGCCCTTCGCCCTCGGGCCGGTCAACCTGTCCATCGTCCAGGGCGAGATCGTGTTCATCGTCGGCGAGAATGGCGGCGGCAAGACCACGCTGATCAAGTTGTTGCTGGGGCTGTATGCGCCGCAGGGCGGGGAAATCATCCTTAACGGTAAGCCGGTCCTGGCGCATGACCGCGACGACTATCGCCAGTTGTTCACCACGATTTTCGCCGACTACTACCTGTTCGACGAATTGGTGCAAGGCGAACAGAACGTTCCCGAAGACGCCAACCGTTACCTGGAACGCCTGGAAATCTCGCACAAGGTCAGCATCCGCGATGGCGCCTTCAGCACCACCGACCTGTCCACCGGCCAGCGCAAACGCCTGGCCCTGTTGAACGCCTGGCTGGAAGAACGCCCGGTGCTGGTGTTCGACGAGTGGGCGGCCGACCAGGACCCGGCCTTCCGGCGCATCTTCTACACCGAGCTGTTGCCGGAACTCAAATACCTGGGCAAGACCATCATCGTCATTTCCCACGACGACCGTTACTTCGATGTCGCCGACCAATTGGTGCGGATGGAGGGCGGACGGGTCGTCGCGCAGAAGCCGTCGTTGGCGGCGGTCTGATCACGCTCTCTGCCAACGCCTGTCAATCCGCCGGAGCGCCCTCGTTCCGGCCGTTACCCACTGAATGTTTACCCGTGTGGGCGCAACGTCCGGCCAAGCCGTCAGCGCCCAGGCGGCCGCCGACGAAGAGAGACCGATGAACGACATGATCGATGATGATGTACTGGCGCTGCTGCTGGCCGATGCCGGTGATCAACCCCAAGGCATCGCCGCCCGCGCACGGCAAACCCCGGCGCCACTCTCCTTTGCCCAGCAACGGTTGTGGTTTGTACAGCAACTGTCACCGCAGAGTGCCGCTTACAACCTGCCGCGAGTGATGCGCATCACCGGCACGCTGCAGGCTCAGCGTCTGGAAATTGCGCTGAACCGGGTGCTTGACCGCCACGACATCCTGCGCACGGCGTTCCGCGAGATCGACGGCGTGGCCATGCAGGTGGTCGATGATCAGGCGAAGTTGGTGCTCGGCCAGGAAGACCTGACCGCACTGGCCGACGAAGACCGCGCCCGGCGGATAGCGCTGCGCATCGAGTCCCAGGCGGGCACGCCGTTCGACCTGCGCCAGGCGCCGCTGATGCGCGCGACCTTGCTCAAGGTCGGCACCGAAGAACAGCTGTTGCTGATGAACATGCACCACATCGTCTCCGATGCCTGGTCCAACGCGATCCTGATGCAGGACCTGAACCGTGCCTTCGCCCAGGCCAGCGACGCAGACGCCCCGCCGCTGCCACGTCCGGCGATTCAATACGCCGACTACGCCGCCTGGCAACGCGGTGACTACCTGCATGGCGCGACCTGCGCCAACAGCGCCGACTACTGGCAAAACTACCTGGGCACTCCGTTGCCGACCCTGGATATGCCGGTGGATTTCCCCCGCAGCGCGCAACACCGCCATCCGGCCGGCAAGCATGAGTTCGAACTGCCGGGGTCACTTTCGGCTGCCCTGAACCGCTTCTGCCAACAACAGGGCCTGACGCCGTTCGTGGTCGCGCTCGGGGCCTGGCAACTGTTGTTGAGCCGCTACAGCGGTCAGCAGGACTTTACCGTCGGCGTGCCGAATGCCACGCGCAATCGCAGCGAAACCCAAGCGCTGGTCGGCTTCTTTGTCAGCAGTCAGGTGTACCGCGTACGCCTCGATCCGTTGCTGTCCGCCAGCGATTTCCTGCAGCGCCTGCGCCGCGAATCCCTGGCGGCGCTGGACCATGCGGATTACCCGCTGGAGTTGAGTTTCGATGCCCTGCAATTGCAGGCCAGCGCACAAGCCAATCCGCTGTTCCAGGTGCTGTTCAACTGGCGGGCCGACAGCGCGGAGCCTGCGCACATCGATCTGGACGGACTGGTGTTGGAGTTTCTTGACGCGGGGTCGGGTCAGGCCAAGTTCGATTTGTCGCTGGACGTCGCGTACTCGCCACACGGCCTGGCGGCGAGCCTGGAATACAGCCGCGACCTCTACACCCCCGAGACCATCGAGCGTCTGGCCGGGCACTGGCAGAATCTGCTACAGGCACTGGTCGATGATCCTGATCGCGCGCTCGGCGAACTGCCGTTGCTGGGCGAGGATGAGCGACAAGTGCAGTTGCAGCAGTGGAACCCGCCCGTGTCGGCCCAACCCGAGGAAGGCGTGCATCAATTGTTCGAACGCCAGGCGCTGGCCACACCGCACGCGGTGGCGCTGATCTGCGACGATCTTCAGCTCAGCTACGCCCAGCTCAACGCCGCCGCCAACGGCCTGGCCCACTCCTTGATTGCACAGGGTGTCGGACCGGAAGTGCTGGTGGGCATTGCCGTGGAGCGTTCGGCGCAGATGATCATCAGCCTGCTGGCGGTGCTCAAGGCCGGCGGCGCTTATGTACCGCTGGACCCCGACTACCCGCGGGAACGCCTGGCCTGGATGATTGAAGACAGTGGCCTGAGTGTGTTGCTGAGCCAGCGTTCGCTGCTTGATCGGCTGCCGTCGTTGCCTGGCGTCCAGCGACTGTGCGTCGACGACATCGATGTCCGGGGGACGCTGCCCGCCCCCAACCCGCCTTGCCGCACTACTGGCAAGAACCTCGCCTATGTGATGTTCACGTCCGGCTCCACCGGTCGCCCCAAAGGGGTCGGCATCACCCAGGCGGCGTTGACCCGTCACGCCCAGGTGGCACTGGCGTTTCTTGGCCTGACCGCACAGGACCGTTCCCTGCAGTTCGCCACGTTCAACTTCGATGCCTTCGTCGAGCAGCTTTACCCGGCGTTGATCTGCGGCGCCTCGGTGGTGCTGCGCGGGCCGGATATCTGGGACAGTGCAACCTGGTACCGCGAACTGCTCGACAAACAGTTCAGCGTCAGCGACCTCACCACCACCTACTGGAACATGCTGGCCAAGGACTTCGCCGCAGCCGGTCAGCGCGACTACGGTGCATTGCGGCAAGTGATCGTCGGTGGCGAAGCCATGCCACCGGAGGGCGTGGCGGCCTGGGGCAAGGCCGGGCTCGGGCACGTGCGGCTGCTGAACACCTACGGGCCGACGGAAACGACGGTCAGCGCCACGGTGCTCGATTGCAGCGACTACGTGACGGGGCATATCGCCCTGCCTAAAAGCATGCCGATCGGCCAACCTCTGGCCGGACGTGCGATTTACCTGCTCGATGCCGGCGGCCAGCCGGTGCCGGTGGGCGTCGTGGGTGAACTGGTGATTGCCGGCGACCTGCTCGCACGGGGTTACTTCAAGCGACCTGAGCTCACGGCCGAGCGCTTCATCCCCGACCCGTTCGATGCTCAGGGCGGCGGCCGTCTCTATCGCACCGGCGATCTGGCGCGCTACCGCGCCGACGGCGTGATCGAGTATGCAGGCCGGTTGGATCACCAGGTGAAGATTCGCGGTTTCCGCATCGAACTCGGGGAAATCGAGTCATGCCTGCTGCAATCGCCCCAGGTCCGTGAGGCGTTGGTGGTTGCCCGGGAAGGCGCGGCGGGTTTGCAGTTGACCGGCTATGTCGTGGCGCAAAGCGACTCGCTGAACGAGCAGCAACACCTCGACCTGCGCGAAACCCTCAAGACTGAACTCAAGGTCAATCTGCCGGACTACATGGTGCCCAGTCATCTGTTGATACTGGCCGCCATGCCGTTGAGTCCCAACGGCAAGCTGGACCGCAAGGCCCTGCCGCTGCCCGACCTCAGCCAGACACAGCGGCCCTTCATTGCGCCCGACACGCCGCTGGAAAAAGCGCTCGCCGAACTTTGGCAAGAAGCGTTGCAGGTCGACCGTGTCAGCCTGGACGACAATTTCTTCGAACTGGGCGGTCACTCGATTCTGGCCATTCAATTCATCTCGACCCTTAACACGCGCCTGGGCATCAAACTGGCGCTGCAACAAATGCTGGCTCACCCCAATGTCCAGGCGCTGGCCAGATTCATCGCCCTGGAACATCAGCAGAATGCGCAGTGCGTGGTCGAACTCAATGCCTCGACCGCGTCGGCACCGCCACTGTTCTGCCTGCACCCCAGCGGCGGTATCGTGTTCTGCTATCAGCCGCTGGCGAAAAAACTCAGCGCCCATGCCCGGACCTTCGGCGTGATGCACAAGGGCTTCGCCGACAAAGACTCGAACCCACAGACCTGGGCCGAGATGATTGCCGACTACAGCGCACAGATCGTCGAAAAACAGCCCCACGGTCCCTATCGATTGATGGGCTGGTCATTGGGTGGCGCGATCGCCATGGACGTCGCCGCTCACCTGGAACGCCAGGCCAAGGAAGTGACCTTCCTCGGCCTCGTCGACACCACATTGCCCGAACATGACTTGCCCGCGGATCTGCCGCGCAAGCCTCTGGAAGAAGACAACCCGAACCACCTCAGCGCGGAAAACGAACTGCTGGCGGCCCTCGAAGTATTCAACCTGATGTTCGCGCATCTGGAACCGGCGGCGGCGAACTTCATCGCCCGGAACCCGACGGCCGACCTCAAGGCCTTCTATCGCTGGGCCAGCGCACAGACGGCGACCGGGGAACAGGAAATGATCGCGACCCTGGAAGGTATCAAGCAGGAGATCATGAACGCCCAAGCCTATGCGATACATGAGCGTCTGGTGGCGGCGTTCGAAGAGTTCTCGCTGCCGCTGCTCAAGGTCCAGGCCAGTTGCTGGTGGTCGCTGTCGCATAAAACCCTGGAGCAAGTGCTGCATTCGGAACAACTGCTCAGGGCCCACAACGTGACAGGCCAATTGCACACCTCAATCCACTCACCGCTGCCACACCGCAGCATGATCTACGCCGAGTCGCTACTCGAGTCGTTTACCGAAGTGTTCCTCGGCTGCCAGGGTGAGTCATGTAGCTGACCGGGCGACGGCAAAAAAACGCAGAAGCCATGGCTTCTGCGTTTTTGTTTGTACTTCAGGTAATCGATAAAAAGATCGCAGCCTCGCGGACTCGGCAGCTGCTACAAGCATTAGCCCGCGCCCCTGATAAAAGGGCGCGGGCCGGAACATTGACGCTCGTGCAAAGGACTCAGAACTCCGGCGTGTACTTCACGCTGAACATCACGTTGCGTGGATCACCGTAGTTGTTGTTGCCGTTAATCTGGTTGTAGGCCGCTGCGAAGTAGGTCTTGTCAAACAGGTTGTTGGCATTCATCGCCAGCTCGATTTCCGGGGTGAGCTGGTAGCCGACACGGGCATTCCACACGGTATAACCCGGAACGTTGACGGAGTGGTCGAAACCTACCGTGTGGGTTTGTGCGGTAAAGCCCAGGCCGGTACTCACACGGCTCCAGTCGCCGCTCAACTGATAATTGCCCCACACACGCAGCATGTGTTTAGGCGTCCACCAGCTGAAGATTTTGCCTTCGTTGTCAGGGTCGTCGAGGTATTGGGTGGTGTTGTAGGTGTAGCCGGCAAACAGTTGCAGATTGTCGATCACTTCGCCGCTGATTTCAGCGTCCAGACCTTGGCTGCGCACTTTGCCCGATGCCGTCGAGCAATACCAACCGTCGCAGGTTTGCGCACCCTGCGTATCGAGAACGGCACGGTTTTCCTGGTCGTAACGGAACAGGGCCACGGATGTATTGATCCGGCCATCCATCAACTCGCCCTTGAGACCCACCTCGTAGTTACTGCCGACAATCGGTTTAAGTACCGAGCCGGCGGTATCGCGTTCGGTTTGCGGTGTATATACGTCGGTGTAACTGGCGTAGACCGCCCATTCACGGCTCAGGTCATAAATGATGCCGGCGTAGGGCGTGACTTCCCCGGTTTCGGTGGCGGTGCTTTTTGGATCGTCTGTAATGCCGGTCGCGGTCTGGGTCGAAGACTTGTAATTGTAGTCGTACCAACTGACCCGCGAGCCGAGCACCAGGGTCAGGTCTTCAACAGGCTTGACCCGCCAGCTGCCGTACAGGCCTTTCTGGCGGATGTCGTATTGGCTGGGAGTCCCACGACCACCGGGGCTATTGATCAAGCCTTCGTAGCTGATCTGCGGACGGTTGTGATCAATGTCGAAGATATTGTCGGAGCTGTCATTGAAGGTTCGGGCGTATTTGTCGTCCGAGGTGTATTTGGAATAGTTGCCGCCCACCATGATTTCCTGCGGCATGGACAAGGCTTCGAACTTGCCGGTGAGGTTCATGTCCAGAGCGACTTTGGTGGAGTCCATGTCCGTCACGAAGTCAGCGTATTGCACGCCGCTGCCATCGGGATTGATGCCATCGCCGGAGGATTGCACCCGCTGGTTCTTCGCCTTGTTGGTTTCCGTCATGCGCACGGCGCCGACCTTGAAGGCCCAGTCGTCGTTGAAACGGTGTTCCAGATCGGTGTAGAGCGTGGTGACGTCGATATCCGAATGGTTCCACTTCGCCCCGGTGTATGTGCTGCGCGGCAGGTCGATGGGTTTACTGTCGGAGTAACGCGGGAAACCGCGGACATTCGAGCGCGATTCGCCGTCGGACTGGCTGACCGCCACGCCCACGGTAGTGGCTTCGCTCAGATCGAAGTCCAGCGCGCCGTACAGCGAGGTGGTCTTGTACCATTCGGAATCAACGAACGTGTGGGTGTCGTCCTGGTCGACAAGGAAACGTCCACGGATGGTGCCGTTCTGGTTCAACGGCCCACCGGCGTCCAGTTGCAGACCGTAGTGATCCCAGGAGCCGGCCTTGCCGGTCAGGGTCACGGTCGGTGTGGCCTGACCGCGCTTGCGCACCAGGTTGACCGCGCCACCCGGGCTGCCGGTGCCTTGCAGCAAGCCCGACGCACCGCGCAGCACTTCCATGCGGTCGAAGAAAATCAAGTCCTGCGTGGCCCAGTTGCCCAGCGCGTAAGTGTTGCGCGGGATCGGCACACCGTCGTACTGCCAGTCATCGATCTGGAAACCGCGCGAAGAGAGGATCAAACCTCTGCCAACGCCTTGGGCACCGACCAGTCCGGTGGTCTTGTTGGCCGCGTCCTTGAGATCGACGATGTCCTGATCATCCATTTGCTTGCGGGTCATCACCGTGACCGACTGCGGGATTTCCTTGAGGGTGTGGGTGCCCTTGCCGATGGTCACGGCATTCGAGGTGTAGGAATTCGAACCTTCGGTGGTCGCGCCCACCTGTTGCGCGTTGATGGTGGTGGCGCCCAGTTCCAGACCCTCGGTCGAACTGCCGCGTACCAGCATCAGCGTGTTGCCTTCAAAGCTGTAGTGCACGCCCGTGCCCTTGAGCAATTGGGCAATCGCCGCTTCGCTGCTCAACTTGCCGCTGACGCGTGTGCTGCGCAGGCCGGCCATGTCATCGGCGTTGTAGATCACCTGCTGATTGGTCTGCGTGCCAAACGCCTGCAGCGCCTGAGGCAAAGGCTGGGCAGGAATGTTGAGGGTGAAGTCTTCGGCGTGGACCTGCGCGCTGAGCGGCAGCAGGCAAGCCATGCCCAGACCGGCCAACGAGCGACGCGAGCACAGGGTTCGGGCAATGACCAAGGCCTTGAACAGAGGTTTCAACTCATGAATTGCTGACATCGTGCTCTCTATTTTTAATTGAAATGGATAGGATCCATGGGCAACCGAGTGCCCTGCCGCTGCCTGGACCTGTGAACCGCCTGGATCGGCTGCCATCTCGGGCAACACGTCGCAAGTCGATGACCGGCCCCTCCCCGGGCTCGATCGTTTGTCCGGGCAGCGGTAAAAATGTGTACGGCTGGGAAAAACTGAACCCTGTGGCTACCCTGCCCGGCTCGATTTATCTGCTTACGTAAGTAAGACGCAGCACCGTGCAGAAACCGGAATGAGTTTATTTATCATTTGCGCAAAAATTCAAAAAAAAGACCGACGCATTGGGCGTCGGCCTTTTTTTCTGCTAGTTCAACCGTTTTGTGCAGCCTTGGCGTTTTGCAGTTGCCGGGCTTTTTCGGTGAGCAACGCTTTTTCTTCGGGGCTCATGTTGTCCAGACGCAGCCTCGCCTGGGCCATCTTCTCCAACTGACCCGGACTGCTCTCCCGGGAGCGCAACGCCGCCGCCAGACCCGCCACGGTCGGATGGTCAAACACCACGCCCGGCTGGATTTCGCACTGCAACAACTTGCGAATACCGGCCACCAGTTTGATCACCAGCAAGGAATGGCCCCCGGCGGCGAAAAAGTCCCGGTCGATGCCCAGACGCTCACCCCCCAGCAACTGCGCCATGCGCGTCACCAGCAATTGCTCAAGAGCATCGCGGGGCTGCATGCCTCCATCGTCAGCCGAGGTGGACGCGAGTTGTTGCAAGGCCTTGCGGTCAACCTTGCCGTTGGCCAGTCGCGGGAAGCTGTCGATCAACTGCAAGTGCTGCGGCAGCATCACACTGGGCAGGCGCAACGCCAGTTCGTCGCGAACGGCATCGAGCAAAGTCGCCGAAGGCGCCTGATGCGGCACGATGAAAGCGAGCATCCCGTCTTGCGCGGACGGCCCCGGCAACACCAGTGCTTGCGCGACCTGCGGCACACGCAGTAACTCGACTTCGATCTCTGCCAGTTCGATGCGAAAACCCCGCACCTTGATTTGCTGATCGCGCCGACCGTGCAACGCAATCGACAGATCCGGGCGATAACGGGCCAGGTCGCCGGTGCGGTACAGGCGCTCCTGCGGATTGAACGGGCTCTGGATAAACACTTGCGAATCGGCCTCGACATTCACGTAGCCGCGACACAACTGCGCGCCGCCGAGGTACAACTCGCCCAGCACGCCGACCGGCGCCAGTTGCAGGTTATCGTCGAGTACAAACACCTGATTGTTGCCCAACACCCGGGACAGAACGCCGGCGTCAGGCACCGCCGCCTCCAGATCCAGCGGATGAACCAGCACACCGACCGTGGCCTCGGTCGGGCCGTAGTGATTGAACACCCGGCAATCACTGCGCAAACCGGCGATCCGTTGCACCAATGCCTGGGCAATCGGCTCGCCGCCCAGCACCAGCGTGCGTGGCAGTTGCGCGCGTTCGCTGTCGAGCAGCGCAGCCAGGTGCGACGGAACGATCTTCAGGCAATCGATGGCTTGCCGTTGCAGGAAATCGGCAAACAAATTGCCGTCCTGCATCTGCTCATCGCTGGCCACATGCAGCGAGGCGCCGTTGAACAAGGCGCCGAACAGCGCCGTGTTGCCCAGGTCCGCCGCCACCGTGGAGGTGAAACCGAACTGCTGGCACTGCTCCAGCCCCAGGGCCTGGCTGACGTGAGCGGTGTAATTGAGCAATTGCCGGTGCTCGATGACCACGCCTTTCGGCATACCGGTGGAGCCGGAGGTGAACAGCACGTACGCGGCCTGATCGCCCTGTGTGTCGAGGCTGATGGCCGACGTGCTCGCCGGGGCCGATTGCAGCACCCGGTCCACGGTCGCCAGAGGCAACGGATAATCGTGCCATTGCGCGATGTGCCCGGCGTCGACCAGCAGCAACGCAGCGCCGGCCTGTTCCAGCATCAATGCTTGACGGGCTTGCGGCCATTGCGGGTCCAGCGGCAGGTACGCCGCGCCGATGCGCCACGCCGCGAGCATGGCGATCACCAGCTCCGCCGAGCGTGGCAAGGCCAGCGCGACGATAGCTCCCGGCGCCATGCCCTGGGCTTTCAATGCCTGGGCCAACACCTCGACCTTCGCCTGCAACTGCCCGTAACTCAGGCGTCGATCGCCGTCAGTCAGGGCGATGGCTTGCGGCGTGGTCCGGGCCCAGTCGGCAATGCGCTGCGGCAAGAACCGGTTATCGACCAGTGCTCGCGCTGGCGGGTTGATCGACAGCAAGCGCTGTTGTTCGGCGGCTTCCAACACGTTCAGTTGACCGAATTCGGCGTGAAGATTGGCAACGATGTTTTCGAGCAATACGCGCAACTGCGCCAGCAACCCTTCCATCGCCTGGACCGAGTAGCGGGACGGGTTGTAATGCAGGTGGAACGCGTGGGCGTTGCCCGCCTCGTCCGTTTCCAGTTCAAGCATTAATTCAAACAGTGCTTCGCGCACTGTCGAACGCGGAGTCCATTGCAAATCAGCGGACGTCGCGGCTTGCGTGGCCCGGCAAACAGCAAAACCATACGCCGGGCGAGCCGCCGTCGGCGCCAGTTCAGGCGACCAGTATTCCTGCCACGTACGGTGCTCACCCAGACGCGCCGCCAACTCCGCCACCCAGGTGCTGAACGCTGCATTCGTCGTCAGTAGCAGGTTCAGCGGCAGGGTTTTCTCGAACACGCCCACGGCATCGCTGAAGTATTCGTAATCTTCGCGACTGTCATGCCGCACACCGACCAGCACCTGTTCATGCCCGCTGAGTCGACCCAGCAACAGCCACCAGGCCGCTTGCAGCACCACACTCGGCGATTGCTCCAGCGACCCGGCCACTTGCTGCAAACCGCTGCGCAGTGCCGGATCGAGCGTGAGCGCCAGCAATTCAGTGGTCGACGACAATCCAGGATTCCCGTTGCGATAGGCCAGCCACGGAGTACTCAAATCGGGATCGGCGCCTTGCAGGTGTTCCTGCCAGTAAGTACGTGCATCGGCCGCGTCTTCGTCGAGCACCACTTCACTGCGCCATTCCAGGTACTGGGTGAATTCACCGGTCTCTTCATCGTCCGCCGCCGACTGTTGCCCATAGGCCCGCACCAATTGCCGATACAGCAACCGCACGCCGCTTTCATCGAGGCTGTGCCGGGCCAGGCCCAACACCAATTTCCATTGATCATCGGCCAGGCGATAGAGCACCGCTTGCGCGCCCTCGAACTCACCGACGACAAAAGAACGTTCCGCCCATTCGGTGAGCTGAGCCTGAATACCGGCCGGGGTATCGACCCGCGCCTGCACGCTCAGCGGGAAGCGCTCCGCCCCCCCGACGAACTGCCGGACACCATGGAAACCCGGCGCCTTGCCCAGCCGCGCGACCAGCATTGGCTGTTGCGCCAGCACCCGATCCAGTGCGTTTTGCACCTGCTGCGGATCGAGGGCGCCGCTGATCTCGATCTCCAGGAAATGCAGCGCATCGCCACAGGCCGGGGCCTTGGGCAACTGCTCCAGCAACCGTTGCTGTTCAGGCGTCAAGGCGTAACCCAGGTCCTGCTGGTCCATCGATACCTCGTTCATGCTCCGGTTTCCTCGGTGTTCATTACGCGTTCAAGGGCGCTGCGGTCGAACATGTCGCCCATGGCCACGACAATCTTGCGCGGGCCTTCGAACGGATCACGGGCGTGGGCCACCAGCATGTTGTCGAGCAGGATGGCGTCGCCTTTTTGCCAGTCGAAACGCACTGCGCATTCTTCGTACAAGTCACCGATGCGTTGCATCACTTCGTCTTCGATCGGCGTGCCGTCGCCGTAGAACACATGGCGCGGCATGCGGTCCAGGCCGAACATCGACAACAGGTCTTCCCGCACGTCCGGCTCCAGCCAATAGATGTGATGCAGTTGCACCTGGTTGAAGAACGATTTGGCGCCGGTCACCGGGTGACGAATGATGGCCGGGCCTGGGGTGCGGGTTTGCAATTCGTTGTTGTCGAGCCAGCGCCATTCGATGCCACCGGCCCGGCAACGGGCCTCGACTTCGGCACGGTCTTGAGTCTTGAAGAAATGCTGCCAGGACACGTCGAGGTTGTCGGTGAAGGTACGCACGTAGAGCAGGCCTTTTTCCTCGAACTTGTCGCGCAGGTCCGCCGGCAGTTTTTCGTACATCAACCGACAATCCACCACCGGAGTCGCACCGCCAATGGGCGCGGCTTGCTCGCAATAGAACATCTGCTTGCGCGGCCAGCGGTCCTGATGGGAGCTCTCGTTGTGGAACAGGATCATCTTGCGTTCCGGGTACGGCGTGGAGCGGTAGGTGTTCTTGCCGCCCTCTTTCTTCGGCAGATCGCCGTAATGGCCGTAAAGCCCTGGCTGGATCGCTTCGGCAAACGCCTCGAAGCCCTGAATGCCATCCAGCTCAAAACCACGGAACAGAATCCCGGCATGCTTGACGAGTTTTTCTTCGATCAACGGCCGGTTGTTGTTGATCCACTCGATCAAGTCCAAATGCGGCTCGTTCGGTTCCAGCAGCAGCGGGAACGGCTGTGGCGCGGCGATCAGCGATTCGCGTATCGGTGCCGGTCGGGCCTTGGCCGCCGGGGCGGCACCGCGCTTGAGGAACTTGCCGAGTTTGTCGGCCTTGGGTCCGGGGATGGCAGGCTTGGCGGCCACCGCTAAATTGTCGACTGGCATGCTGATAGCTCCCAATAGAATGTCCTGATCAGCGACGATCTGTTCCAACAGGGCTATCCAGGCCTTCACCAGGTGCTGAATGCGCTCGTGTCCGAACAAGGTTGTGGCGAATTGCCAAGTACCCAGCAATTGCCCTGCTTCATCGTCAACGAACAACGCCATGTCGAATTTAGAATGGGTCTCCAGCGCCGGCAGCGATTCCACGCTCAAACCGCCCATGGCCTGGGTGCGTCCCGGCAGGTTGTTCATCACGAACAACACTTGCACCAGCGGGTTCATGCCCTTGTGCCGCGGCACGTCCGAGGCGTCGACGATCATGTCGAACGGCAGGTCCTGATGCTCCATGGCACCGAGCAGGGATTCCTGGGTCTGGCCCAGGAATCGGGCGAACGGCGTGGCGGCGTCGAACTGCGAACGCAATGGCAAGACGTTGACGAAGAAGCCGATCAACCGCTCAAGCTCCGGCTGTTCACGCCCGGCCACGTCGGCACCGACCAACACATCCGCAACGCCGCTGACCTGGTGCAACAACACCTGGAACGACGCCAGCAGCGTGCTGTACAGCGTGACGCCCGCGTCCATGGACAACTTGCGCAAGGCCGTGCTGAGTGGCGTGGTGAGCTGGAACTGCACCGCGTCACCCGCATAGGACGGTGTCAAACCACGGGGGTTGTCCGATGGCAACTTCAGTTGCCCGTCATAGCCTGCGAGCCGCGCTTTCCAGTACTCGGCCTGACGCGCCAGCACGCCTTGCTGCTCCAGTGCCTGCTGCCACAGCGCGAAGTCGGAATACTGCACGTCCAGCGCCGGCAACGGGGTCAGGTCACCGGCCTTGATGCGGTGGTAAATCTGCACCAGTTCGTTGACCAGCAAGCCCATCGACCAGCCGTCGGAAATGATGTGGTGCATCGCATAAAGCATCACATGCTCGGTCGGCCCCAGGTGCAGGATCCGTCCACGCAACAGCGGTGCGTGTTCCATATCAATCGGCGTGCGCGCGTTTTCCAGTGCCGCTTGTGCCACCCGCTCTTCCTGGGCACTGCGGGACAGACCGGACAAATCGATCACCGGGAAATCCAGTTCAACCTGCTCGGCGATCACGGCAATCGGGTCACCTTCATCGTCCTGGGTATACGCGGTGCGCAGCACTTCATGGCGGCGCACCACCTCGGCGAAACTGCTGATCAGCCGTTCCACCGACAACTCACCGCGCAAACGCAAGGCCATCGGCATGCCATAGGCCGCGGAACCGCCGGACAATTGCTCGGCGATCCACAAGCGACGCTGCACCAGCGACAACGGTGCGCTGTGCCGGGTGCCATGGGCCTTGAGCACCACACCGTGGCCGTTCGGCTCAGCTGTGCCCTGCTGCTGCGCGATCCACGCCGCCAGGTCCTTGAGTCGCGGATGGCTGAACAGGTCGCGCAGGCTCAACGTACAGGCCGTGAGTTTGCGCAGGCGCGACACCGCTTGCGTCGCGAGCAGGGAATGCCCGCCCAGTTCAAAAAAGTGATCGTCGCGACCGACCTGATCCAGTTCCAGCACGTCCTGCCAGACCTTAGCGATCTGCTGCTCCAATGCACCTTCAGGCGCGACAAAGTCCAACGCCACCAGACGGGCATCGACGCCCGGCAAGGCCTTGCGATCGATCTTGCCATTCGGGCTCAGGGGCAGGCCTTCGAGGAACAACACATGGGCCGGAACCATGTAATCCGGCAGGCTGGCCTTCAGGCGTGCCTTGACGTCATCGCGCAACGCCGCCAGCGTGGATGAATCGGCACTGACGTGCGCCGGATCGTCGAACACCACGTACGCCACCAATTGCTGACCGATGGCACCCGGTTGCGCCACCACCAGTGCCTGACGCACCGCAGGAACCTTCAGCAGATGGGTTTCAATTTCACCGAGCTCGATGCGCAAACCACGAATCTTCACTTGATGATCGACCCGCCCGATGTACTCCATCACGCCGTCGGCGCGATAACGCGCGAGGTCGCCGGTGCGGTACACGCGGCCACCGCCCAGTGGATCGAACGGGTCGGGAATGAAGCGCTCGGCGGTCAATTCCGGGCGCCGGAAGTAGCCCCGTGCGAGCAGCTCACCGCCAATCACCAGTTCACCGACCACACCCACCGGCGCCGGTTGGCCCTGGGTGTCGAGCACATGAATCGCCCGGCCGCCCAACGCCCGGCCAATCGGCATGGTCACCGGCAACGGGCTGCGGCCGGACACGTAGTCGCTGCAATCGAGCACCGTGGCGCTGACCGTCGCTTCGGTCGGGCCGTAGGTGTTCAGCAGGCGCACATGGCCCAGCCCGGCCTGGCCCCAGGCGGCAACACCTTCCGGCGGCATGGCTTCGCCACCGACGATCACCTGGCGCAACGCGCCATAGTCACGATGACCCGCCGCCGCGAGGTCCTTGGCCAACATATTCCAGTAGGCAGTGGTCAGGTCGCTGATGCTGAACTGCTTGTCGAGCAATTCGCGATACCAGGTCTCGCTGTCCCAGATGTCCGGCCCGCGCAGCACCACCGAGGCACCGCAAATCAGCGCCGGGTAAAGCTGCTCGACAAAGGCATCGAAGTTGAACGTGGCAAATTGCAGCGAGCGGTCCTGCGGCGTGAGGCCGAGGAAATCCAGGGCCACCCGGGCATGACGGGTCAGCGCCGAGTGGGTGATGCCGACCCCTTTCGGGCGCCCGGTGGAGCCCGAGGTGAACATCACATACGCCAGGTTTGGCGGGCCGCTGCGCTCCGGCAGATTGTCGGCCTGGGTCGGATAATCCAGTTGATCCAGGCTCAGGACGGTCACGTCCGCAGCTTCTGGCAACGCCGCCGCGAGGTGACTTTGGGTCAACAACACACGCAGACCGCTGTCCTCGATCATCGCACCCAGTCGCTCGGCCGGGTATTCCGGGTCCAACGGCACGTAGGCGCCCCCGGCCTTGAGCACCGCCAGCAGGCTGATGATCATCTGCGTCGAACGCTCGACCGCAATGCCCACCAGCACTTCGGGGCCGACGCCATGTTGCAGCAGCACGCGGGCCAATTGGTTGGCCTGGGCATTGAGCTGGGCATAGCTCAGGCGTTGCTCGTCGAAAATCAGCGCCAGCGCTTGCGGTGTGCGCTCGGCTTGCCGTTCAAACAAGCGCTGCACGCACACGTCATCGACCGGCAGCGCCAGCGGCTCGCGCACAGCGGTCGAGACCAGGGCCAGATCGCCCACGGCACTGGCTGCAGGTGCCTCGACCATCTGCAACAGCAGGTGCGCGAGATGCCCGGCCAGTTGTTCAATCGCGGCGTCATCGAACTGCTGACGATCGAAACTCAGTTGAAACGACAACTCGGCGCCGAGGTTGACCGCCAGGGTCAACGGGTAATTGGTTTGCTCGAAGTTACCCACTTCGCCGAAGCGCAGATCTTGCGGTGCGCCCTGTTGCAGGGCTTCGGAGATCGGGTAGTTCTCGAACACCAGAATGTTGTCGAACAGGGCTTCGCCGCCCTGCCCGGCCCAACGCTGGATGTCGAACAGCGCGGTGTGTTCTTGCTCACGCAAGGCCAGGTTCTGCGCCTGCACCTGTTGCAGCCACTGCGCCAGCGGCTGTTCGGCCCGTGGGCTGGCGACCACCGGCAAGGTGTTGATGAACAGACCGATCTGCTGTTCGACCCCGGTCAGTTGCGCCGGACGTCCGGACACCGTGGCACCGAAGCTGACCGTGTCCAGCCCGGTATAGCGTTGCAACAGCAACAGCCAGGCTGCTTGCACCAGGGTGTTGAGGGTGACTTTCTGTTCCCGTGCAAACGTATTGAGCCCGGCGGTCTGCGCCTGGTCCAACGTCAGATAGTGCTCGCCTTGAGCGGTGTTGGCCGCATCGCTGCCGGTCCACACCAGCGCCTTGGCCAACCGGGTCGGCTCATCGAACGCGGCCAACTGGCCCTTCCAGAAACCTTCGGTGACCTGCGCGTCCTGTTGCGTCAGCCATTCGATGTAGTCGCGATAACGCCCCGCCGTGTTCGCCGGCACCTGGCCGCTGTAGCGTTGCAGCACTTCCCCTAGCAGCTGCGAATTGCTCCAGCCGTCCATCAAGATGTGATGGCTGGTGTAGATCAGGTGAAAACGCGCGGCGTCGAGACGCACCACCGTCAGGTTCAGCAACGGTGCGGCGGCAAGGTCAAAACCCTGCTGGCGCTGCGCGGCCGCCAGTTCGCTGAGTGCCAGGGCCACATCGCTCCGGGCGCGCCAGTCATGGAAGGTGAACGGCACGGCCAGTTGCTTGTGAATCACCTGCAACGGACGCTTGAACTCACCGTCCCAGACAAAGCCGCTGCGCAGCACATCGTGCGCATCCAGCGCCGCTTGCCAGGCCTCGCGGAAACGCTCGACCTGCAACCCCTCAACGTCCACGCACAGCTGATTGATGTAATCGCCGGCCTGCTGCTCGTAGAGGGTGTGGAACAGCATGCCTTGCTGCATCGGTGACAGCGGGTAAATGTCTTCGACCTGGCGTGGCGTCACGGGCAACCCATCGAGCTGGCGTTGCGTCAACCCGGCCAACGGGAAGTCCGACGGTGTCAGCCCCTGATGCCGAGCCTCACAGCAGTGCTCGATCAAGCGCCCCAGTTCCCGCGCATAAGCCTGCGCCAATCGGGCGATGGTCGACTGATCGAACATCTGCCCGCTGAACGTCCAGCCGATACTCAATTCGCCGCCATACACCCGGCCGTTGAGGGTCAGCCAATTGTCCAGCGGCGCCAGCGGACTTTGCTCCGCGCCCGCCGATTCGCTGGCCGGGGTGAACAGTGCGCCCGCCTCGTCGCCGAATCCGGCATCGAACTGGCCCAGGTAGTTGAAGGTAATGCGCGGCACGGGCAAGGCTTGCAGCGCATGCCGGGTATTGTCATTGCCCAGATAGCGCAGCGTGCCAAAGCCCAGGCCTTTATCAGGGATCGCCCGCAACTGTTCTTTGATCGTCTTGATCGAGTCCTGCGGCGTGATCGCCGGGGTCAGCCTGACCGGGAACAGGCTGGTGAACCAGCCCACGCTGCGGCTCAAATCGAGCTCTTCGAACAGCGCCTCGCGGCCATGGCCTTCGAGCTGGATCAGGGTCGATGCGTCGCCCGTCCAGTCGGCGATCACCCGCGCCAGCGCCGTCAGCAGCAGGTCGTTGACCTGTGTGCGATAGGCCGCCGGTGCCTCCTGCAACAACTTGCGGGTTTGCTGTTTGTCCAGACGGGTGTGCACATGCAAGGCGTGGCGGTTGTGCAACTCGCCCTGGGGTCGATCGCAGGGCAAGTCATTGCGTGAACCCTGCAATTGCCCTTGCCAGAACGTCAGCTGAGCCTGCATCGCCGGGCTGTCGGCATGCTGTTGCAAGCGTCGCGCCCAGGCCTGGGTGGCGCTGGTCTTGGCCGGCAATTTGAGCGTTTGGCCAGCCTGCAACTGCTCGTAGGCCTGTTGCAGGTCTTCGAGCAGAATGCGCCAGGACACGCCGTCGACCACCAGGTGATGGATCACCAGCAACAGTCGCTGGCTGCCATCGGCCATGTTCGCCAGCACCGCGCGCAGCAGATTACCGTTCGCCAGTTCGAGGCTGCGCTGTGCCTGTTCGCCCAATTGTTCGAGTGCCTCGGCATCGGCGACCTCGGCGGTCCACAGCAGCGGCGACTGTTGCCAGAGCGCCTGCTGCTCGGCCAGGGAACGATGCTGCGCGGTCCAGTTGTCGCCCTGGCGGGTGAAGGCCAGGCGCAACGCGTCGTGATGGCTGACCAGCGCCTGCAACGCACGCTCCAGGTGTCGGGCGTGCAGCGGTTTGGCGGACTTGAGCAGCACCGACTGGTTCCAGTGGTGCGGCTCGGCCATCTCGCGTTCAAAGAACAACTGCTGGAATGGCAGCAACGGCGTGTCGCCAGTGACCGGGCCCTGGTCGGTGCTCAAGCCGCTGTCGCCGACGGTCGCCACCGCCGCGAGGCTTTGCACGTTCTGGTGCAGGAACAGGTCTTTGGGGCTGAAATGGATCCCTGCCTGACGCGCCCGGCTGACCACCTGGATCGAGATGATCGAATCGCCGCCCAGCTCGAAGAAGTTGTCGCTGATCCCCACCTGCGGCCGCCCCAGCACGCTTTGCCAGATCGCCACCAGCGCCTGTTCGGTGGTGCTGGTCGGGGCGGTGTAAGCCTTGCTGCTGGCCGTGGTGTCGGCCTTGGGCAACGCCTTGCGTTCCAGTTTGCCGTTGGGGCTGACCGGCATTTTTTCCAGCCACAGCCAATGCTGCGGGACCATGTAGTCCGGCAATGTCTGGCTCAGGTGTTCCTTGAGGCTACGCTGCAAAGCACTGCGAACGTCATCGTCGGCGTGCAGCAATGCGCCGCGCGCTGGCACCACATACGCCACCAACAGCGTGCCGTCCTGGGCGATCACCACCGTTTCACGGACTTCGTCGTGTTCGGCCAGGCGCGCTTCGATCTCGCCCAACTCAATGCGCAGGCCACGGATTTTCACCTGATGGTCCATGCGCCCGGCGTATTCGATCACCCCGTCGGCGCGATAACGCGCCAGGTCGCCGGTGCGGTACAGGCGCTGGCCGTCACCGAACGGGCTGGTCGCGAATCGCTCCGCCGTCAGCGAAGGGCGACGGTGATAACCCCGGGCCAGGCCCTCGCCGCCCAGGTACAACTCGCCGATCACACCCACCGGTACCGGCGACAACTCGTGATCGAGAATGTAAGTCCCCAGGTTGGCGATCGGCTGGCCGATTGGCACGCTGTCGCGCCCTTCCTCGATGCACGTCCAGTGCGTGACGTCGATGGCCGCTTCGGTCGGGCCGTAGAGGTTGTACAGCCCGGCGTTGGGCAGCTTGGCAAACACTTGCTGCTGCGCATCCACTTGCAGGGCTTCGCCACTGCACACGATCCGGGTCAGGCTGGTGCACTCGCCCACCGAAGGGTCTTGCAGGAACGCCTGCAACATC
Organism: Pseudomonas sp. B21-015; assembly: GCF_024749285.1. NCBI lineage: Bacteria > Pseudomonadati > Pseudomonadota > Gammaproteobacteria > Pseudomonadales > Pseudomonadaceae > Pseudomonas > Pseudomonas sp. B21-015. The sequence continues at coordinate 2,191,480 of NZ_CP087196.1, read as the reverse complement.
GAAGGCACGAAGTGCAGCGTGGTGATGCGTTGCGCGGTGATCAACTCGATCAACTGCGCCGGATCACGATGAATGCCCGGCGCGGCCACTACCAGTGTCGAGCCGGCCAACAGCGGCCAGAAGAACTCCCAGACCGACACGTCGAAACTGAACGGCGTTTTTTGCAGCACGCTGTCCGTGGCGTCGAGCCGATAGGCCTGTTGCATCCAGCACAGGCGATTGACCAGCGCCGAATGACGGTTGCCCGCGCCTTTCGGTTTACCGGTGGAACCCGAGGTGTAGATCACATAGGCAAGGTTTTCGCCGTCGAGGTCAATGCCAGGGTTGGCATCGCTGCGGCCTTCCAGCCAGTCGCCGTCCTGATCCAGCACCAGGCTGCGAATGCCTGTCGGGATCGGCAATTGCTCAAGCAAGTGGCTCTGGGTCAGCAACAGCTGAATGCCACTGTCTTCAAACATGTAGGCCAAACGTTCCTGCGGGTATTGCGGGTCCAGCGGCAAATAAGCACCGCCGGCCTTGAGAATCGCCAGCAAGCCCACGACCATTTCCACCGACCGCTCGACCGCGATGCCCACCAGCACATCCGGGCCGACGCCCTGCTCGATCAGCGCGTGAGCCAATTGGTTGGCGCGGCCATTGAGCTCGGCGTAGCTCAAGCGTTGTTCGGCAAACACCAGCGCACACGCCTGCGGGGTTTTACCGACCTGTTCTTCGATCAGCGCCTGCACGCTGCGATGCAACGGGTAGTCGACGGCGGTGGCGTTCCAGTCGACGACCGTCAGTTGACGCTCCCGGTCATCGAGCAATGGCAATTGCCCCACCGGACGGTGAATGTCCTCGACCAGGCCTTGCAACAGATTCAGCCAGTGCCGGCCCATGCGCTCGATGGTCGATGGCTCGAACAAATCAGTGGCGTAGGTCAGCGACGCGTGCAGGCCTTGCGGGTTATCACTGGTGTCCAGGGTCAGGTCGAACTGCGCGGTGCGGTGTTCCCAACTGAGCTTTGCAAGCTCGATGCCCGGCAAGGATTCGGCCAGCGTTGAGGTCGCTTCGCTGCGATGGTTGAACATTGCCTGGAACAGCGGGCTATGGCTCAGGTTGCGTTGCGGTTGCAGCGCATCGACCAGTTGCTCGAACGGCAGGTCCTGATGCATCTGCGCCGCCATGGCCGCCTGCTTCACCTGTTGCAGCAGTTGAGCGCCCGTCAGTTGGCCGTCGAACTCGGTACGCAGCACCTGGGTGTTGACGAAAAAGCCGATCAGCCGCTCGGTTTCCAAGCGGTTGCGGTTGGCAATCGGCACGCCGACGCGGATATCCGCCTGGCCGCTGTAGCGATGCAGCAAGGTCTGGAACGAACCGAGCAACAGCATGAACAGCGTGACGTTTTCGCGCAGGGCCAGCGCCTTCAGGGCATTGCTCAGGGATTCGTCGAGGGTGATCGGCAGACGCGCCCCGCGAAAACTTTGCTGCGCCGGACGCGGATGATCCAGTGGCAACTCCAGCAGCGGCTGTTCGCTGCCCAGTTTTTCGCGCCAGTAGGCCAATTGCCGGTCCCGCTCGCCGGCGGCCATCCATTGACGCTGCCACACCGCGTAGTCGGCGTACTGCACCGGCAATGGTGGCAGTTCGGCCGGCCGGCCCTGGCTGATCGCTGCATACAGGGCCATCAAATCATCGATCATCACCTGCAACGACCAGGCGTCGGAGACGATGTGGTGCAGGGTCAGCACCAGCACGTGATCCTGTTCGCCAACCTGCAGCAGGACGAAGCGCACCAACGAACCGTCGAGCACATCGAACGGACGTTGCGTCTCCTGTTCGACGAAGGCCTTGATGCTCGCCTCATCGCTGACGGCCAGCCGCTGTTCGACAAAGCTCACGCGACCTTGCGGGCGGATCACCTGCCAGGTGCGGCCATCTTCCTCGACGAACGCCGTACGCAGGCTTTCGTGGCGCTCCACCAATGCCTCGAAGCTGCGTTGCAGGGCATTTTTGTCCAGCTCGCCACGCAGCCGTAGCGCGGTCGGGATGTTGTAGGCGGCGCTGTCGGGGTCCATTTTCCACAGGAACCATTGGCGCTCCTGGGCAAAGGACAGCACCAGCGGTTGGTCACGGTCGACCCGGGTCATCGGCGGTGACTGCTCGCCCGGTTCGGCGCCCAGTGCCTGGACGAAATCCTCCAGGGTGCTGTGCTCGAACAAGCTGCGCAACGGCACCTGGATGTCCAGCACCCGCCGCACCCGCGACACCACTTGGGTCACCAGCAGGGAGTGCCCGCCCAGCTCGAAGAAGTTGTCGGTCAGGCCCACGCGGTCCAGTTTCAGCACGTCCTGCCAGATCGCGGCGACTTGCTGCTGCCGTTTGCTCTGCGGGGCGACATAACGCGTCTGCAACTGGCTGGCGTCCACCGCCGGCAACGCCTTGCGATTGAGCTTGCCATTGGGCGTCAGCGGCAGGCTGGCGAGGAACAGCACATGCGCCGGGACCATGAATTCCGGCAGGCATTCCTTGAGCCGCGCCTTGAGTTCATCGCGCAGACGCAGTTGATCATCGGCGGCATCGAGGTCCAGTTGTGGCGCGACCACATAGGCCACCAGTTGCTGGCTGCCCAGGGCTTCCTGCGCCAGCACCGCCACTTCGCGGACCGCTGGCTGCTCCAGCAGACGCGCTTCGATTTCACCCAGTTCGATGCGGAAACCGCGGATCTTCACTTGGTGGTCGATGCGCCCCCTGTATTCGAGCACGCCGTCGTGCCGATGGCGCGCCAGGTCGCCGGTGCGGTACAGCCGCGCGCCGTTGCCGAACGGGTCGGGCAGGAAGCGCTCGGCGGTCATCGCCGCACGGTCGTGATACCCGCGGGCCAGGCCGTCGCCGCCAATCAGCAGTTCACCAATCGAGCCTGCGGGGTTTGGCGCCAGATCGTCACCCAAAATGTACAGCGTGGTGTTGGCAATCGGTTTGCCGAGGTACGGCTGGCGCTGCTCGCGGGTCAGTTGCCAGGCCGCCGACCAGATGGTGGTTTCAGTCGGGCCATAAAGGTTCCAGACCTGCCCCGCCAGGCCGAGCATGCGCTGGGCCAGGTCATCGGCCAGCGCTTCGCCGCCGCAGAGGAATTTACAGCCCTGGAGGATGGGCGCCTGTTCGTGGTCGAGCAACATACGCCAAGTCGACGGCGTGGCTTGCACCACGGTGACTTCCTGTTGCCGGATCATCTCCAGCAACGCTTGCGGATCCTGGGCGGTTTGCTTGTCCACCAGCACCACACGGGCACCGCTGAGCAGCGGGCCGTAGATTTCCAGGCCGAAAATATCGAACGAGAACGTGGTCAGCGACAGCATGCGGTCCTGGGCCTCGATGCCCGGCGCCTTGACCATGCTCACCACGAAGTTCACCAGCGCCTGATGGCGCACCATTACCCCTTTGGGTTTGCCGGTGGAACCGGAGGTGTAAATCGCATACGCGAGGTGTTCACCGTTGATCGATACCTGCGGATCGGCTTCGCTGTAACCGCGAGCGTGCTCGCCTTGCGGGTCGAGCAACAGGGTCTGCACGCCAGCCGGAATCGGTAGTTGCCCGGTCAGATGAGCCTGGGTCAGCAGCAGTTGCAGGCCGCTGTCTTCGATCATGTGCGCCAGACGGTCTTCGGGGTATTGCGGGTCGAGCGGCACGTAGGCACCGCCCGCCTTGAGAATCGCCAACAGCCCGATCAGCATTTCCAGGCTGCGGTCGATGGCGATACCGACCAACTGATCCGGGCCGACACCCAGTTCGATCAGCCGGTGCGCCAACTGGTTGGCCTGGCGATTGAGTTGTGCATAGCTCAGTGATTGCCCGTCGAACACCAGCGCGGTGTCCTCTGGCGTGCGCAGGGCCTGGGCTTCGATCAACTGATGGATGCAGCGGTCAGTCGGGTATTCGGCGGCGCTGCGGTTCCAGTCGACCAGCACCTGCTGTTGTTCGGTTTCGTCGAGCAGGGCCAGTTCGCCCACCCGCTGCTGCGGATCGGCAACGACGCTGCCCAGCAGGTTTTGCCAATGCCGTGCCAGACGCTCGATGGTCGCGCCGTCAAACAGGTCGGTGGCGTAGGTCAGCTGTGCGCCGAGGCCCTCGGGGCCGTCGAACGTTTCCAGGGTCAGGTCGAATTGCGCGGTGCGCGATGGTTGATGCAAGTGGCGGATCGTCAGCGCTGACTCGCCCGTGCCCTGCCGACTTTGGCTGGCGCCGGTGCTCTGGTGGTTGTACATGACCTGGAACAGCGGGCTGTAGCTCAGGCTGCGTTCCGGTTGCAAAGCCTCGACCAGTTGCTCGAAAGGCAGGTCCTGATGCGCCTGGGCGGCCATCGCGGTCTGTTGGACCTGGGCCAGCAGCGTGCTGAACGTGGCCTGAGCATCGAACTCGGTCTTGAGCACCTGGGTGTTGACGAAGAAGCCGATCAGCCGCTCGGTCTCGACCCGGTTGCGGTTAGCGGTGGGCACGCCGACGCGGATGTCGGCCTGGCCACTGTAGCGATGCAACAAGGTCTGGAACGACGCCAGCAACAGCATGAACAGCGTGACGTTTTCGCTTTTGGCCAACGCCCTCAGGCGCTCGCCCAGAGCCGGCGGCAACGCCAGCTCATGACGGGCGCCACGCAGGCTCTGCACCGCCGGGCGCGGGTAATCGGTGGGCAACTCCAGCACCGGATGCTCGCTGCCCAAGTGCGTCTGCCAATACTCCAGCTGCCGCTCGCGCTCCCCGGCTTCCATCCAGTGCCGCTGCCAGATGCCATAGTCGGCGTACTGGATCGACAGCGCCGGCAAACTGAGTTCCTGGCCCTGGCGGTAGGCGCCATACAGTTGCAGCAATTCGTCGACCATGACCCGCATCGAGGCGCCATCCGAGGCGATGTGGTGCTGGGTCAGGGTCAGCACGTGCTCCTGCGCGCCAAGGCGCAGCAGGCTGACACGCAACAGCGGCCCGTTGACCAGGTCGAACGGCTGCCCAGTCTGTTCGGCGACGAACGCTTGTATCTGTGCCTCTGGCGACAGGGCATCGGGGCGTTCATCCAGTTCATGCACGGCGACGGTCAGGTTCATGTGCGGATGAATCACCTGCACCGCTTGCTCATCCTGCTGCCGGAACGTGGTGCGCAGGCTTTGATGACGGGCAATCAGCGCATTGAAACCGCGTTCGAGCGCCGCGATGTCAAGCTCGCCCTGCAAGTGCATGGCACTGGGGATGTTGTAGGCGGCGCTGTCGGGGTCCATCTGCCAGAGGAACCACTGGCGCTCCTGAGCAAAAGACAGCGGCACCGGATCGAACTGCGACTGTGTTTCGGGAATCGGCAGGTTCGCCGGCGAAACACCTTCCTCGAGCATCTTCTGCAGATAGACCCTGCGCTTGTCGCGCGGCAAAGTAATGAAGCGCCGGGCGATCTTCAAAGCGACATTGGTATCCATCAAGCTTCCTCCATTTCGTCAAGCAGGGCGTCCAGCTTGCTCAGTTTCAACGTATCGACCTGCTCACCTGCGGTTGCCAGACTGCTGACGAAATCCGTGAGTACGGGGTGTTGAAAAATCAGTTGTGGGGTCAGTTTCAGGCCCAGTTCCAGTTGCAGGCGTGAAACCACATTGACGGCCAGCAACGAGTGGCCGCCCAGTTCGAAAAAGTTATCCAGCAAGCCGACACGCTCGACTTGCAGTACGTGCTGCCAGATCGCCGCGACCTGCTGCTCCCGCTCGCTCTGCGGGGCGACATAACGCACCTGCAAATGACCGCCCTCCACCGTCGGCAACGCCTTGCGGTCGAGTTTGCCGTTGGGCGTCAGCGGCAATTGTTCAAGGAACAACAGGTGCGCCGGGACCATGAATTCCGGCAGGGACTCCCTAAGCCGTGCCTTGAGTTCATCGCGCAAAGATTGCTGATCGTCGGCGGCATCGAGGTCCAGCTGTGGTGCGACCACATAAGCCACCAGTTGCTGATTGCCCAGGGCTTCCTGCGCCAGCACCGCCACTTCGCGGACCGCTGGCTGCGCTAGCAGGCGCGCTTCGATTTCGCCCAGTTCGATGCGGAAACCACGGATTTTCACTTGATGGTCGATTCGCCCTCGGTACTCGATCACACCATCGGCCTGATAACGGATCAGATCGCCGGTGCGGTACAGGCGCTCGCCATGGCTGGCAAACGGGTTCGGCACGTACTTCTCGGCGGTCATGCCCGGCCGCCCCAGGTAACCACGGGTGATGCCGGCGCCGGCCAGGTACAGCTCGGCGGACACGCCCAGGGGCACCGGTTGCAAATCGGCATCCAGCAGGTAACTGGCGGTGTGCTTGAGCGGCCGGCCAATGTTCGCCGTGCCACCCGCCTCGCGACGGGTCCAGGTGGAATAGGTGGTGTCTTCCGACGGGCCGTAAAGGTCGTAGACATGCGCCACGGTCGCTTGCCCATAAAGTGCGTCGACCAGCGACTGCTTGAGCGGCTCACCGGCGAGGTTGATGATGCGCACGCTCGGCGGAATCTGCCCGGCACTGTGCAGCGCATTGATCGCCGACGGCACGCTGTTGATCAGGCGCACCTGATCCCGCGCCGGCAATTGCGGCAATTCCATGGCGTTGCGGGCGATGATCAGCGAGCCGCCGTTGGCCAGGGTGACAAACAGCTCCCACACCGACAGGTCGAAGCACACCGAGGTCGAGGCCAATACCCCTTGAATGTCGTCGCGGCTGTACACCGATTGCGACCAGTCGATCAGCGCCAGCACGTTGCGATGGGCGATGGCCACGCCTTTGGGCTTGCCGGTGGAGCCGGAGGTGTAGATCACGTAGGCCAGGTTATCCGGTGTGACGCGGGTGACCGGGGCGCTGCGCGGATAATCCGCCAGTTGTGCCTCGATCCGCTCCATCAGCAGCACTTGGGTGTGCGCCGCCACGTTTAATGTTGCCGCAACGGCCTGCTCGGTCAGCAGCACCAGGGCGCGGCTGTCTTCGAGCATGTAGGCCACGCGGTCGACCGGGTAATCCGGGTCCAACGGCACGTAGGCACCGCCGGCCTTGAGCACCGCGAGCAGCGCGACCAGCAGGCTGTCGGAACGCTGCATCGCCACGCCGACCCGCACTTCCGGGCCCACGCCCAATTCGATCAGCTTGTGGGCGAGACGGTTGGCGCGGCTATCGAGTTCGGCGTAAGTCAGCTGTTGGCTGGCGAAGGTGACCGCCAGCGCGTCCGGTTGGGCGGCGACTTGGCGGTCGATCAACTGATGAATGCACAGGTCTTGAGCGAAATCTTCGTCAGCACGGTTCCAGTCCAGCAAGACCTGTTGCTGTTCGGTCTCATCCAACAGCACCAACTCGCCGAGGCAGCGTTCACCGGTGTCGATCATCTGGCTCAACAAGTGCTGCAAATGAGCCGCCAATTGCGCCACCGTCGCCGATGCAAAACTGCCGCGCTGATAGCTGAAGTGCATCGACAGTTGGGTGTCGAGGCTCACCAGCAGGGTCAGTGGATAGTTGGTCTGCTCGACACTGGCCACCGGACCAAAGCGCAACCCTTGCGGGGCGCCCTGCTCCAGGGCCTGGGCAATCGGGTAGTTCTCGAACACCATAATGTTGTCGAACAGCGCTTCACCGCCCTGCCCGGCCCAGCGCTGAATATCGAACAGCGCAGTGTGTTCGAACTCGCGCAAGGCCAGGTTTTGCGCCTGCACCGCTTGCAGCCAGCTATTGAGCGATTGCTCGGCCCGAGGGCTGGCGATCACCGGCAAGGTGTTGATGAACAGCCCGATCTGTTGCTCGACACCGGGCAAGTCCGCCGGACGACCGGCGACTGTCGCGCCGAAGGCCACGGTGCTCTTACCGGTGTAGCGTTGCAGCAGCAGCAACCAGGCCGCCTGCACCAGCGTGTTGACGGTGACTTTCGCGGCCCGGGCGAACTCGCCCAGACGCAAGGTTTGATCGGCCTCCAGCACCTGGAAATGATCGCCATAACCTTGGGCTTCGATAGACGCTTGAGGCTTCGCGACTGTCTGGGCCAGGCGCGTCGGCTCCTCCAGCGCCTGCAGCGCCGGGGTCCAGAACGCTTCGCTGGCGGCTGAGTCCTGGCGTTGCAGCCAGGCGATGTAATCGCGGTAACGTCCGCTGTGAGCGGCGTTGAACTGGCCGCTGTAACGCTGCAGCACTTCGCCGAGCAACTGCGAGTTGCTCCAGCCATCCATCAGGATGTGATGGTTGGTGTAGATCAGGTGATGACGGTGGTCGTCGATGCGCGCAATCACCAGCCGCAACAAGGTCGACGCGTTCAAGTTCAGGCTTTGGCGTTCAGAGTCGGCAAGCGTCTGCAAGGCCTGATCGCGCTGCGGATGCCTGCGCACATCATGCAGGCTGTAAGGCAACTGCGCGTGTTTGCTGACCACTTGCACCGGGTTTTCCAGTTCGCCCTGCCAGACAAAACGCGTGCGCAGAATGTCGTGGGCATCCACCGCCGCTTGCCAGGCCTGATGGAAACGCTCGGGGTCGAGCCCGTCGACGTCCAGGCGTATCTGGTTGATGTAATCGCCGGTGGTTTCTTCGTACACGGCATGGAACAACATGCCCTGCTGCATCGGCGACAGCGGATACAGGTCTTCGATCGACTGCGGCGCCAGCGGCAAGCCGTCCAGCTGTGCCTGGCTCAAGCGCGCCAGCGGGAAGTCCGACGGGGTAACGCCGTGCTGCCCGGCCTCGCAGCAATGGGCGATCAGCGCTTGCAGTTCCTGCGCGTAATCATCGGCCAGCGCTTGAATGGTCGCCTCATTGAACCGTTCGCGGCTGAAGGTCCAGCCCAGGTTCAGTTCGCCGCCATACACCTGACCATTGAGGGCCAACTGGTTGGCCAATGGCGCACGGGCGTCCAGTTCATCGCCGGCCGCGTCACTGCACGGTACGAACAAGGCGCCGTCGGCTGCGCTGAAGCTGCCGTCGAACTGGCCCAGGTAGTTGAAGGTCAGGCACGGGACCGGCAATTGGCTGAGGGTTTGACGTGCGGCGTCGTCTCCCAGATGGGCCAGGGCACCAAAACCGAGGCCCTTGTTCGGGATCGCGCGCAGCTGTTCCTTGATCTGTTTCAGCGAACCGCCGAGGTCCGCGACCGGCGTCAGTTTTGCCGGGTACAGGCTGGTGAACCAGCCGACGGTGCGGGTCAGGTCAACGCCGTCGAACAGCTCTTCACGGCCATGGCCTTCGAGCTGGATCAACGCGCTTTCGGTGCCGGTCCAGCGCACCATGACCCGGGCCAGAGCGGTGAGCAGCAGGTCGTTGACCTGGGTGCGATAAGCCGCCGGGGCTTCTTGCAGCAGTTGCCGGGTCAGTGCCTTGTTAAGTTGCGTGCGCACCGTCAGTGCGTGCTTGTTCTGTTGCCCGCCTTCGGGGTTATCCGCCGGCAACGCCACGTCGGCGCCTTGCAATTGCTGTTGCCACCAGGCCAGTTCGCTGCGCAGTTCCGCACGGCGGGCGTAGGTTTGCAGGTGCTCGGCCCAGACTTTGGCCGCACTGGTTTTGGCCGGCAATTGCAGGGGCTCGCCGGTCAACAGCTGACGGTAAGCGGTTTGCAGATCGTCAAACAGAATCCGCCACGACACGCCGTCCACCACCAAATGGTGGATCACCAGCAACAGTCGCGCAGTGCCGTCATCAAGGTTCGCCAGCACTGCGCGCAGCAGCGGCCCGTGTTGCAGGTTCAGGCTGCGTTGCGCTTCGTTGGCCACCGCTTCCAGTGCCGTGGCGTCGGCGACGTCGACCGCCCAGACCAACGCCTCGGTCTGGCTGCCCGGCGCGCGGTATTGCGCCTGCCAGCCCTCGGCCTGCTCGACGAAGCTCAAGCGCAAGCCATCGTGGTGCGTAACCAGCGCGCCCAACGCCTGCTCAAGCAGCGCAGCCTCCAGAGTTTGCGTCGGCTTGAGCATCACCGCCTGGTTCCAGTGCTGGCGCTCGGGGATGGCCTGTCCGAAGAACACCTGTTGCACTGGCAACAACGCCAGTTCGCCAGTCACCGGCCCTTGATCAATGACCTGAGCCTGTTCGCCAAGCCGCGCCACCGTGGCCAGTGCCTGAATGGTCTGGTGCTGGAACAGGTCTTTGGGCGTGAAGCGGATACCGGCCTGTCGGGCGCGGCTGACCACTTGAATCGAGATGATCGAATCGCCGCCCAACTCAAAGAAGTTGTCGCTCAAACCGACCTGATCGAGCTTCAGCACGTCCTGCCAGATCGTCGCCAGTTGCTGCTCCAGCGCGCTTTGCGGCGCCATGTAGGCTTGCTGCAATTGGCTGACGTCCGGCTTGGGCAGGTTCTTGCGGTCGAGTTTGCCGTTGGGGGTCAACGGCAGGCGCTCAAGCAGCAGCAAATACGCCGGGACCATGTGCGCCGGCAGCGCGGCTTTAAGTTGCTCGCGCAGGCTGTCGGCGAAATCAGCCCGTTCGGCATTGAGCGCATCGGCGACCACATAAGCCACCAGGCGCTTGCCGCTGCCGGCGGTGCCTTCCTGGGCGACCACCACCGCTTCGCGTACCCCGTCGAGGGCTTGCAGGCGCGCTTCGATTTCCCCCAGTTCAATACGGAAACCGCGAATTTTCACCTGGTTGTCGATGCGATCCAGGTAATCGAACGTGCCATTGGCACGCTGCCGCACCAGGTCGCCGGTGCGGTACAGCAAGCCACCGACCGCGCTGAACGGATCGGCGACAAAGCGTTCTGCCGTCAGCCCGGGACGGTTCAGGTAACCCCGGGCCAGGCCGGTGCCGCCCAGGTACAGCTCACCGGCCATGCCTTGGGGCAGCAGGTTCAGGTCGGCGTCCAGCACGTAAGCGCTGCGGTCACCGATGCGACTGCCGATCGGCGCATAGGCCGCGCCGCACTGCACGTCGCGCCCGGCCTTCCAGATCAACGGCGTGACCACGGTTTCGGTCGGGCCGTAGCCGTTGATGATGTAGTCCGGATCGAGCGCGCGTTTGACCCGCTCGAAACTGGCGTTGGGCACGGCATCGCCGCCGAAGCAGTAGATCCGCACCTTCGGCGGGTGGCCTTCACGCTCGGCGTGTTCGGCCAGTTGTTGCAGGTAGACCGGCGGGAACGCCACCACCGTCACGCCGTGTTCGCGCATGGCGTTACAGGTCTGTTCCGGCGTCCACAGGCTGTCGTCGCGAATCAGCAGCGAGGCGCCGTGGGTCAGGCTGGTGAGCCAACGCTCGTGGGCGCCGTCGAAGGCGAAGGACATGAAGTGGAATTCGCAGTCGCTGTCGCGCATTTCATAGCGCTCGCCGATGGCCTGGCAATGCATCGCCAGCGGGCCATGGGCAACGCTCACGCCTTTGGGGTTACCGGTGGAACCGGAGGTGTAAATGACGTAAGCGAGGTTCTGCGGATCGAGCGGCACCTTGGGCGCAGTGAGGGATTGGCTGCGCAGATCGAGACGGTCGAGTTCCAGCACCGGGACCGAGTCCTCCACCGGCAACTGCGCAGAAACAGACGAATCGGTGAGCAACAACGCCAGCCCCGAATCCTCGATCAGATAGGCTAGGCGCTCGCGCGGGTAGCTGGTGTCCAGCGGCACGTAAGCGCCGCCGGCCTTGAGCACCGCCAGCAGCGCGACAATCACCCCTTCGCTGCGCGGCAAGGCCACGCCGACCCGGCTTTCCGGGCCGACACCCCGCGCGATCAGGGCGTGGGCCAATTGATTAGCGCGTTGGTCGATGTCGCCATAGCTGAACCGCTGGCCAGCGAAGATCACCGCCGTGCGCTCCGGGCGCTGGGCGGCGAGTTCGGCGATGCGCTGGTGCACGGCGACATTCACCGGGTACGGTTGCGGCTGGTTATCGGCCTGTTGCTGCGCGAGTTCGGCGGCGCTGGCCAGGGCGATTTCACCGAGGTTGCGTGCGGCCGACTCGGCGAACTGCTCCAGCAGTTGCAGCAGGTGCGCACTGATGCGTTCGATCGCCGGCATGGAAAAATGCGCCCGGTCGAAGCTGTAATGCAGCGCCAGGGTCTGGCCCAATGTCACGGCGACGCTCAACGGATAATGGGTTTGCTCAAGGTTGGCGACTTCACCGAACACCACGCCTTGCTCCGCGCCCTGTTGCAGCGCCTGGGCAATCGGGTAGTTCTCGAACACCAGAATGTTGTCGAACAGCGCTTCGCCACCCTGCCCGGCCCAACGCTGAATGTCCGCCAGCGGCGTGTGTTCGAACTCGCGCAGGCTGAGGTTTTGCGCCTGTACCGCTTGCAACCAGTGGCCGACGCTCTGGTCCGGACGCGGCGCGCCGATCACCGGCAAAGTGTTGATGAACAAGCCGACAGCTTGCTCGATGCCGGGCAAGTCTGCCGGGCGCCCGGCCACCGTGGCGCCGAAGGCCACGGTTTCGTGACCGGTGTAGCGTTGCAGCAACAGCAGCCACGCGGCTTGCACCAGGGTGTTGAGGGTGACTTTCTGTTGCCGGGCAAAGGTTTCAAGGCCTTGGGTGCGACTGACGTCCAGGGTCTGGAAGTGGTCGCCATGCCCGCTCAGGGTTTCGTTGCCGAACACCACCCGCGCCAGTCGGGTCGGCTCTTGCAAGGAGGCCAACGGCTCACGCCAGAAGTCCTGGCTCGATTGCGCATCCTGACGCTGCAACCAACCGATGTAATCGCGATAGCGCCCGCCGGTGGCCATCGGCGCGCGACCGCAGTAACGCTGCAACACTTCGCCGAGCAACTGCGAGTTGCTCCAGCCGTCCATCAGGATGTGGTGGTGGGTGTAAATCAGGTGCCAACTATCAGAGGCGGTTTGCACCAGCACCAGTCGCAGCAACGGCGCCTGGCTCAGGTCGAACCCTTGTTGGCGTTCAGCATCGGCCCGTTCACTCAGGGCCTGAACCTGATCGCCACGCTCACGCCAGTCGAGCACGGTGAACGGCAACTGCACCTGTTTGTGGACGATCTGCACCGGTTGTTCCAGTTCGCCCTGCCAGACAAAACCTGTGCGCAGAATGTCTTGAGCATCGACCGTGGCCTGCCAGGCCGCGCGGAAACGCTCGGGCTCGAGGCCTTGCACATCCACCCGCAGCTGATTGATGTACTCGCCCGCCGCCTGCTCGTACAGGGTGTGGAACAACAGCCCCTGCTGCATCGGCGACAGTGGATAGAGGTCGTCGAGTTGGCCGACGGCCACCGGCAGTGCATCGAGTTGCGCCTGGGTGATGCGCGCCAGCGGGAAGTCCGACGGCGTGGCCTGTGGGGCCTCGAGGGTGCAGCAATGCTCGATCAACCCGTTGAGTTCGACAGCGTATTGATCAACCAACTGCTCAATGGTCGCCGTGTCGAACATCTCACGGCTGAAGCCCCAGCTCATCGACAGCTCACCGCCGTACACCTGGCCTTCGACCGTCAGCCAGTTGGCCAACGGCGCCGACGGATCCTGGGCCGCGCCGCTGCCTTCGCTGGACGGCACAAACAACGCCGCTTCGTCGAACTGGCGGTCGAACTGCCCCAGGTAGTTGAAGGTGATGCGCGGTTGCGGCAGGGCCGCCAACGCGGTGCTCGTTTGCGAATCGGCCAAGTAGCGCAGCACGCCGTAGCCCAGGCCTTTGTCCGGCACCGCGCGCAGTTGCTCCTTGACCGTCTTGATCGATGCGCCGAGATCGCCGGCCGGGATCAGGTTGACCGGGAACAGGCTGGTGAACCAGCCGACGGTACGGGTCAAATCAATGTCGTCGAACAGGTCTTCGCGGCCATGCCCTTCGAGCTGGATCAGCGTGCTGCCCTGCCCGGTCCAGCGGCACACGGCCCGCGCCAATGCGGTCAGCAGCAGATCATTGACCTGAGTGCGATAAGCCGCCGGCGCCTGTTGCAGCAGTTTGCGGGTTTGTTCGGCATCGAAGGTCAGTTCGACTTTCTGCTCGAAACGGTTTTGCAGTGCGCCGTCAGGGCGGTCGCACGGCAAATCGTTTTGCGGCGCATCGCGCAATTCGGCCTGCCAATAATCGACACTGTTGTGGAACGTTGGCAGGTGGCTTTGCAGACGCGCCACCCAGCGTTGGTAGGCACTGGTTTTCGCCGCCGTCATCAGCGTCGAGCCGTCGCGTGCCTGGCGATAGAACTGCTGCAGATCCTCCAGCAATACCCGCCACGACACACCGTCCACCGCCAAGTGGTGAATGACCAGCAGCAGCCGTTGGGTGCCATCGGCCATGTCCACCGACAACGCTCGCAGCAATGGGCCGTTGTTTAGATCAAGACTGCGCTGGGCTTCGTCGCATAACGCATTCAGTTCTTCGAGCGATTGCGCCGAGCGTTGCCACAACACCGACTCAACGGACGCTGCGCCATAAGCCTGCTGCCAACCGGCGTCGGTTTTTTCATAACGCAGACGCAAACCGTCGTGATGCGTGAGCAACTGCGCCAACGCTTGATCCAGCGCCCCGGCATCCAGCGCTTCGCGCGGGACCAGCAGCAGCGACTGGTTCCAGTGATGACGCTGCGCAATGGTTTGATCGAAGAACCAGTGCTGCACCGGTGCCAGGGCCACTGCGCCAACCGCCGGACCTTGATCGATCAGGTTCTGCTCGCCGCTGCGGGCCACTTGCGCCAGGCTGCGGATGGTCTGGTGCTGGAACAGGTCTTTGGGGCTCAACAGGATGCCCGCCTGACGCGCGCGACTGACCACTTGCATCGACACAATGGAATCGCCGCCCAGCTCGAAGAAGTTGTCTTCCAGGCCGACGTTGTCGATGGCCAGGACGTCCTGCCAAATCGCCGCCAGCGACTTTTCCAGGGCCGTGCGTGGCGCCACGTGCTCGCGTTGCTGCCGGGTGCCGTCGACCGCAGGCAAGGCCTTGCGGTCGAGCTTGCCGTTGGGGGTCAACGGCAATTGTTCGAGGAACAGCAGATAAGCCGGGACCATGTAGTCCGGCAAATGTTGGCGCAGCGCGGCTTTCAGGGTATCGCGCAGGTTCGCTTGAGCATCGGCATTGCCCGCCAACACCGCGGCATCGGTCGGCACGATATAGGCGATCAGTTGCTGGCCGCTAACGCCATCCTGAGCCAGCACCGCCAGTTCGCGTACCGCGTCCTGCTGCAACAGCCGCGCTTCGATTTCACCCAGCTCGATCCGGAAACCACGAACCTTGACCTGGTGGTCGATGCGACCGACGTATTGCAGCGCGCCGTCTGCCTGATAGCGGGTCAGGTCACCGGTGCGATACAGGCGCTCGCCGTTGCTGGCAAACGGGTTCGGCACGTACTTCTCGGCGGTCATGCCCGGCTGCGCCAGGTAACCCCGAGTGATGCCTGCGCCGGCCAGGTACAGCTCGGCCGATACGCCCTGCGGCACCGGTTGCAGATCGGCGTCGAGCAAATAGCTGGCGGTGTGTTTGAGCGGTCGACCGATGTTGGCGCTGCCGCCGGCCTGGCGGCGAGCCCAGGTGGAATACGTGGTGTCTTCCGACGGACCGTAGAGGTCGTAGACGTGCTCGATAGTCGGCTGCTGATACAGCGCCTCCACCAGGCTCTGCTTCAGCGGCTCACCGGCGAGGTTGATGATGCGCACGCTCGGCGGGATCTGCCCGTCGCGCTGCAACGCATTGATCGCCGAGGGCACGGTGTTGATCAGGCGCACTTGATCGCGGGCCGGCAGCTGCGGCAGCTCCAGGGCGTTGCGGGCGATGATCAGCGAACCGCCGTTGGCCAGGGTGACAAACAGCTCCCACACCGACAGGTCGAAGCACACCGAGGTCGACGCCAGCACACCTTGAATATCGTCGCGGCTGTACACCGACTGCGACCAGTCGATCAGCGCCAGCACGTTGCGATGGGCGATGGCCACGCCTTTGGGTTTGCCGGTGGAGCCGGAGGTGTAGATCACGTAAGCCAGGTTATCCGGCGTGACGCGGGTCACCGGCGCACGGCTCGAGTAAGCGGCCAGCCACGGCTCGGCGGTGTCCATCAGCAGCACTTGGGTGCCTACCGCCACGTTCAAGATTGCCGCAACGGCCTGCTCGGTCAGCAGCACCAAAGCGCGGCTGTCTTCAAGCATGTAGGCCACGCGGTCGGTCGGGTAGTCCGGGTCCAACGGCACGTAGGCGCCGCCGGCCTTGAGTACCGCCAGCAGCGCCACCAGCAAGCTGTCGGAACGCTGCATCGCCACGCCGACCCGCACTTCCGGGCCCACGCCCAACTCGATCAGCTTGTGGGCGAGACGGTTGGCGCGGCTATCGAGTTCGGCGTAAGTCAGCTGTTGGCTGGCGAAGGTGACCGCCAGCGCGTCCGGTTGGGCGGCGACTTGGCGGTCGATCAACTGATGAATACACAGATCATCGGCGAAGCCTGGGTCCGCGCGGTTCCAGTCATGGACGATGCGCTGGTATTGCGCAGCTTCAAGCAGCGGCAAATCGCTGATGCGCTGCTGGCTGTCGTTGACCATACCGTGCAGCAGATGGGTCCAGTGCCGAGCCATACGGGCGATGGTCGGCGCGTCGAACAAGTCATTGGCATAGGTCAGCGCGGCGTGCAGTGTGCCGGCCTTTTCATAGGTGTCCAGGGTCAGGTCGAACTGGGTGGTGCGCCCTTCCCATTCGATCACGCCCAATTCCAGGCCCGAGGCGGTGGTCACCGTGGAAATGTCCGCCACCTGTGGCTGATGGTTGTACATCACCTGGAACAACGGCGTGTGGCTGAGGCTGCGCTCCAGCTTCAACGCTTCCACCAGCCGCTCGAACGGCAAGTCCTGATGGGCCTGGGCGTCGAGGGCGGTTTCCTTGATGTCACTGAGCAAATCCGCCACGCGGGTCTGGCCGTCGAGCCGGGTGCGCAGCACTTGGGTGTTGACGAAGAAACCGATCAAGCCTTCGATTTCACCACGGTTGCGATTGGCGATCGGCACGCCGACGCGGATGTCGGTCTGCCCGGTGTAACGGTGCAGCAAGGCGTTGAAAGCGCCAAGCAACAGCATGAACAAGGTGATGTTGTGCTTCTGCGCGGTGGCTCGCAGTTGCTCGGCCAGTTGGCCATCAACGCCGAACTCATAACGCGTGCCGCGATAGCTGGGCATCGCCGGGCGCGGGCGATCGGTGGGCAACTCCAGCACCGGGTGCTCGTCGCCCAATTGGGCTTGCCAGTATTCCAGTTGCCGCGCCTGCTCCCCGGCTTCCAGCCAGCGGCGTTGCCACAAGGCATAGTCGCTGTACTGAATCGGCAGCGGTGCGAGCTGCGGTAGCGCGCCTGCATCATGGGCGTCGTAGCAGCGGATGAACTCATCGATCAACACGTTCATCGACCAGCCATCGGAAACGATGTGGTGCAGGGTCAGCAGCAGCACGTGCTCCTGCTCGGCGAGCTTGAGCAGCTTGACCCGCAGCAGCGGCCCGACGGCCAGGTCGAACGGCAGCAACGATTGCTGCTGGGCGGCCTCGGCCACGGCCTGCTCGCGCTCAAGGGCTGGCAGCGCGCTGAAATCGACCTGCTCGATCACCAGCGGCGCACGGGTCGGCGCTTGTTGCAGAGTCTCGTCGGCCTGACGCTGGAACACCGTGCGCAGGGTTTCATGACGCGCCACCAGGCTGGCGAACGCCTGCTCCAGGGCCGGCAGGTTCAACCGCCCGGTCAGGCGTACCGCGCCCGGCAAGTTGTAGGCGCCGCTGTGCGGGTCCAGCTGCCAGAGAAACCACATGCGTTGCTGGGCGTAGGACAGCGCTTGCCGGTCCTGGGCCTCGACCCCTTGCGGAATCGGAAAACGGGCGAAGTCCACGCCCTCCTTGTGCAAGGCCGCAAGGAACATCTGGCGCTTTTCCAGGGGCAACCCGATAAACCGGCGAGCAAGTTTCAAGGAGTCTTCAGCATTCATTTCTTAGCATCCGGATCAGTAGGCAGGAAGCACAAAGGCACGTCGTCCCTATAAAACGAATGCAGACCGGAAAAATTAGCGTTTGAGAACAAGTATCAGGAAGGGAGGTCGAAGCGGCTGGAATCGGCGGTGTAGCGAAGGAATGAAGGCCGGACACAGACCTGTGGCGAGGGAGCTTGCTCCCGCTGGGTTGCGAAGCGACCCTAAAACCTGCGACCTCGCTGTATCAGGAATACCGCATTCGCTGGTTTACGACTGCTGCGCAGCCGAGCGGGAGCAAGCTCCCTCGCCACAGAGATCACCAAACTGAAGCATCGTGTTAACCGACAGCCGCCAAGGCATGCCGCCGATGGTGAACCTCCAGCTGATCCTTGATCACCCGCAGCACCTTGGCTTCATGCTCATGAATGAAGAAGTGCCCGCCGGCCAGCATGTCCACCGAAAAGCTGCCATGGGTTTCCTTGCTCCAGCCGATCAACTGCTCGGTGGTGGCCTTGTCGGACTTGCCACCCAGCACGTGCACCGGGCACTTGAGCAATGGCCGCTGCACCGGCTGAAAACGTCCGCACAGCAGAAAGTCCGCGCGCAGAATCGGCAGTGTCAGGCTCATCAGCTCTTCATTGGCCAGCACCTCTTCGCGGGTGCCATTGAGTGTTCGCAGCTGCTCGATCAACTGCGCATCGGTTTTCGGTTCGGCAAAGCCACGGTCGTAGTCGGCCCGCATCGTGGGCGCCGCCGTTCCCGAGGCAAACAGGGCCACCGGTTCCGGGCAGCCCAGCTCACGAAAGGCGTGGGCCATCTCGCATGCCAGCAAGGCCCCCAGGCTATGACCAAACAAGGCGTAGGGCGCCTTGAGCGTCGAACTCAGCTCCCTGGCCAATTGCATCGCCAGTGCGCGCATGTCGGTGTGCAGCGGTTCGCCGAACCGTGCGCCCCGCCCCGGCAGCTCTACCAGCTGCAACTGCAACCACTGCGGCAATTTGCGCCGCCAGCGGCTGTAGACCATGGCACTGGCGCCAGAATACGGCAGGCACAGCAGGGTCAGCTTGGTCACCACGTTTACCTCAAAAAGTCGTCTGTAAGGGAGGACGGCCCGCAAGCGGCGAAAATTAGTCAGCGCCGGTTAAATTTCCGTTGCAGGTGCTCGTCCCTTGTTCAGACTAAAAATAGCTCAGACCGACCAACAAGGGGCATCGCCGTGGACCTGCAGACCATCCTGGGCAAACTGTTTGCCAATGCCGGTGCCGTCGGCATCGAAGGGGTTTTTCAATTCGTGTTCGGCCCGCACCAGGCGTACTGGTCCGAGGTCAAGGCCAGCAGCCGCACCGCAGCCGGCCGTCATGCCAGCCCCGACGTGACCATCGAAGTCGCGGAAAAGGATTTTCTCGGGATCATGGGCGGCATCGCCAACGTCGAGGAGCTGTTCGCCAGCGGCCGCCTGAAAATCGGCGGCAACATGGGCCTGGCGACGATGCTGCCGCAGATCATCGATCACGCCCGCCATGGTGGCGGCGTGGTGGAAAAGGTCGACATGAACAAGCGCTACCCGACCCCGCCGCGTTTCAGCGAAAAGGTCTCTGCGAGCCTGCCGCCCCAACGCGCGGTGGAGCGCCGGCCACGCAGCGAGCTGTCGGTGCTGGAGTTCGAGACGCGCTATCTGCCCCACGGCATTCCGCTGGTGATCAGCGATGCCCTGCAAGACTGGCCCCTGTTCAAGCTCGGCCGCGAAGAGTCACTGGTGCATTTCGCCGAACTGCAAGGCATCACCCGCCACGGCGATTACGTGAAGAAAACCTTCTCTACTGAACGGGATTTCCGCTCCACCTCCATGGCCGAGTTCATCGCCTCCCTGGACACCCCGGCGGTTAAAAGCGCCGATGGCGAACCACCGGCTTACATGGGCAACAACATCCTGCCCGCGCAGTTGATGGAGCAGATCAAGTACCCGCCCTATTTCGATCAAGCGCTGTTCATCCCGCCACGCATCTGGATCGGCCCCAAAGGCACGCTGACACCGCTGCATCGCGACGATACCGACAACCTGTTCGCTCAAGTCTGGGGCCAGAAAACCTTCACCCTCGCCGCGCCCCATCACCGCGAAGCCCTCGGCACCTGGTCGACGGCCCCCCAGGGCGGGCTCGACGGTTGTGATTTCAACCCGGATGCGCCGGATTACCAGCGCTTCCCCGGCGCGCAAGACGTGACGTTTCTGCGGGTGACCCTGGAGGCCGGCGACCTGCTGTTTCTACCCGAAGGCTGGTTCCATCAGGTGGAGTCGGTCTCGACGTCGTTGTCGGTGAATTTCTGGGTGAATTCGGGAAGAGGCTGGTAACCGACATCCCTTGTGGGAGCAAGCCCTGCATTGCCCCGGTTATTTGTGCCCGACACATTACCCCTGTGGGAGCGAGCCTGCTCGCGATGACGATTGGTCATTCAACATTGATGTCGACTGACACACCGCTTTCGCGAGCAGGCTCGCTCCCACAATGGATCAGCTGTGTGGCGCAGGCTTCGGCACGTCGACGTTATCCAGCACTCGATTCACCGCCAGCTCGGCCAGCATGATGACCTGCTGAATCGCCAGGAGCGTATGCCGCTACGGGGCATCGACATACGCGGCAATGTCGCTGGTCATGACGCTGGCTGAGGCCAGTGATTCGCAGACATGAGCGAGCAGGCTTTCGTTGTCCATGTCCGGCGCAACCAGAAACATCTTGCTTGGCTTGCGGCCTTCGGGTTGTTTGGGCGGTGGCTTGAGGTAGTGGTCGAGCGCGCGTTCGGCGGCGTCGTGGAGTTTTTTCGAATCGAGGGATTCGTAGGGGGAAACGTTGTCGGTTTCTGGGGGATTGGGACTGTCTTTTATCATGGTGTAACTCCTGACATTCATGAAGCTCACCGCCGTCGTGACCAAACGATGGGTGGTGGGCGGTACGCAGGTTGGTCAACCGGGAAGTCAGGCACCCGGCGCACTCGAAAGTGCCCCGCGCACAGCCCACCGCGAAGCATACCGACAAGCACAAGAAAAAGCGCCGACATGCTCACGTTGGCGCTTGCACGCCTGACATTGCACGGGTGACCAAACCCGGTCGCTGAATTTGCAGCAACCCCCAAAGCCTATCGGCTCCCTTTCCTAACCTACAACCGCCAAAACTCGTCAGAAATATCCACATTTACGACACTTTTTGTAGGATCAAGGCTCACCCGCGATGAACTTAAACACACTCTGCCTGAGAGAGCTGACCTCCTGTGGCGAGGGAGCTTGCCCCTGTTGGGGCGTGCAGCGGCCCTGAAATCCACAACCACATTCCACCAGAAGCACCGTATTTACTGGCTTAACGACCGCTGCGCGGCCGAACGGGGGCAAGCCCCCTCACCACAGGATCGTGTAGGGCAAACACCTACATTTACTAAACAAACCCACCCAATCAACACGCAGTCACTCATTCCTACATCCGGAAATACCTTGTTGCCAGCGCCTACATCCATCCCTACCATCCACGCTCAACGGGTACAGCGGAGCTGTCCAACAAAACCCGAATTCAAGGAACCAGAATGACTCAGCGCATCCATCGCAGCATCGATACCCCACTCCGATCAGGTCTGAACCGGACTGAACTGTGGGAGGGCCACGACAAAGGCCTGATCAAATGCTGGGAAATCGGCCGCCAACGCGCCGCCCGCTTCCCCGACCTCGCCCACCAATGCCTGACCGGCGAACTCCCGGTGCTGGGCTGGAAAGGTGGCGTCAGCCGCAGCCTGAAGAAACTCGAAAAATACGGATCCCTCAAATACCTCGCCCAATGGCAGGGGTTGCGCGGGGAAGATCTGGATATTGATCTGAGCGCAGAACGGGCGTTGACCTGTTCCAGGACCAAAATGGTGGTGACGTTTACGCCGGATCGGTCGAAGTACTTCAATCAGGTGGCAGACGTGGAAGCTTAAGGAGCAGAACGCTTGGTCGACCTACATCAGGAATTTCAAAACAGCGGTTTCTTCCACGAAGCCCGGATTGATCGACGCTCGGCTGACGCACTGGTGGGAATCGCCGCCGGGCTCGCTGCCGACGGTACGATCAACCAGCAGGAAGCCGAGTTTCTAAAGACCTGGATCGAAACCCATTTGATCCATCTCGGCGACCCGGTGGTGAATATCCTCTACAAACGCCTCGCCGGCATGCTGAGCGACGGCGTACTTGATGCCGAGGAGTCTGGCGAACTACTGGAGATGCTTCACCAGTTCGCAGGCCTGCCGATTGGTTCTGCCCAAACGTTCACTGCGCCGACCAACCTTCCTCTCGACAACCCGGCGCCCTCTTTAAGTTGGGCTGACCGAGTGTTCCTGTTTACCGGGATCATGGCTTACGGTCCGCGCAAGGAGTGCGAATCACTGATTATTGAACGTGGCGGGCTTATCGGCGGATCCGTCAGCAAGAAGATCCACTATTTAGTGGTAGGCAGCATCGGCAATGATCAATGGCTGCATAGCACTTACGGGACCAAGATCAAAAGAGCGGTCGAACTGAGAGAAAGTGGTGTGCCGATAGCAATCATCAGTGAAGAATATTGGCAAAAGGTGCTGTTCGGATAACCCATTACAGCCCTATGGAGTGTCGAATGAACAAGACCCTCAAGGCAATACTGGATCTGCTGGAGCGCTGACGGAAAAACGCTCTCGATACGCCTGCGGCGTCACCCCCATCGCCCGCAGAAAACTGCGGCGCAAGGTTTCTTCACTGCCAAACCCGCACTGCACCGCGACCCGCTTGATCGGTACACCGGTGTCGCTGAGCAGCCGTCGCGCGGTCTCGACCCGAATAAGCTCGATGGCCCGGGCCGGGGTCTGGCCGGTGTCGGCGCGGTAATGACGGACGAAGCTGCGTTCGCTCATGCCGGCCTGCAAGGCCAAGGTCGGGATGCCGAGGTCCTTGGTGAGGTTTTCGCTGATCCAGGCGTGAAGTTCGTCGAAACGATTACCTTCTTTCTGCAAAGACAAGGTCACGCTGAACTGCGACTGGCCACCCGGACGCTTGAGAAACACCACCAATTGCCGGGCGACGTCCAGGGCCATGGTTCGGCCAAGGTCTTCTTCGACCATGGCCAGGGCCAGGTCAATGCCGGCGGTGACCCCAGCCGAGGTCCAGACCGGGCCGTCGTTGATGAAGATCGGGTTGGGTTCGACCTGGAGTTTGGGATGCTGCTGCGCCAATTGCTCGCAACGGGTCCAGTGCGTCACCACCCGCCGACCGTCGAGCCAGCCGCTGGCCGCCAGCAAAAACGCCCCGGTGCACACCGACGCCACCCGTCGGCACTCCATCGCATGCTCACGCACCCACGCCACCAGCGACTCATCCTGCGCCGCCGCGTAAACGCCCCAGCCACCGGCAATGATCAAGGTGTCGCTGCCCCGATCCGGCAGCGGCTCCGCCAACAGCGCCAACCCCGCCGACGACATCACTGCCCCGCCACCACTGGCAATCACCGACGGCGCATAGGGCGGCGGCAAACCTTGCTGGCGGGCAATGTCGTTGGCCGAGGCAAACACCTGCAACGGCCCGGTAACGTCGAGCAGTTGCACGTTGGCAAAGGCCAGCACATGAATGGTTTTCGGGTTGTTCGGCATATTTGGCGTAATTCGTGGGGTTATTGGCGTATACGCCAGATCCTACGAGCCTACAGTGAAGCCGTCCACCCCAATCAGGAGAAAAACGCCATGACGTTGCAGATCGGATTTTTGTTGTTTCCACAGCTCCAACAACTGGACCTGACCGGCCCTTATGACGTGCTGGCCTCGTTGCCGGATGTGAAGGTGCATCTGATCTGGAAGAATCTGGTGCCAGTCACCGCGAGTACCGGGCTGGTGTTGAAACCGACCATCAGCTTCGACGACTGCCCGCCGCTGGATGTGATCTGCATTCCCGGCGGCACCGGCGTCGGGCCATTGATGGAGGATGACCAAACCCTGGCCTTCATCAAGACTCAGGCTGCCACGGCGCGGTATGTCACCTCGGTCTGCACCGGCGCGCTGGTGCTTGGCGCAGCAGGGTTGCTCAAGGGCAAGCGCGCCACCACGCACTGGGCGTATCACGAATTGCTCGGGCGTTTGGGGGCGATTCCGGTGAAGGATCGAGTGGTGCGCGACGGCAATCTGCTGACCGGCGGCGGGATCACGGCGGGGATCGATTTCGCCCTGACCCTGGCGGCTGAACTGTTCGATGAAGACACGGCGCAACTGGTGCAACTGCAGCTGGAATACGCCCCGGCACCGCCGTTTGCTTCGGGCAGCCCTGAGACAGCGCCAGTCAGCGTGCTGGAGGAAGCCCGCAAACGCGCTGCCGCGTCGCTGAAATTGCGCTCGGAAATCACCGAACGTGCAGCGGCGAAACTCGACTGCCGGTGAAAGAAATGGCTGCGGGAACCAAGGTCCCCGCAGCCAGTCACTCTCAGATGCCGCGGTGTTTCAGGCATACCGTGCTTGTGGGGTCTACGACTGCTGCGCAGCCTTCGGCTGCAGCTACAGGAGATCTGGATTCAGTTTTCTGCAGACGAAAAAAAACCCGCCTAAGCGGGTTTCTCAAGACCATTGCGACATCCTGTCGGCAGCCATCCTGGCGTATGGTCGATCATCCGTGATCCTGAGCACGTCCTGTGCTTCAGTTGATGGATCCAGATTAAACCCATCGGTGAAGCCTCAAAAGACGACATACCAGCGGCTTCGTGTAAGCCATTGACCACTCAGCTCCTGAAACCGCCCTTGTAGCAGCTTGCAGTTTTCTGTAGCCGAAAAAAAACCCGCCGAAGCGGGTTTTTCCCAAGACCATATCGACTCCCTGTCGGCAGCAATCCTTGCTTATGGTCGATCATCCGTGACCCTGGAGCACTTCCTGTGCTTCAGTTGATGAGGCTAGATTACGCTTCGGATCCAATCTGCAATAGACGACATAGCTACTATCGCGTGTAAGACATTCGCCATAGTCACCTTTCCGAAACCCCTTAGACGTGTCAGCCATCACGCGCTGAGGCCACGAATTTCATGGCCTGCAGCCATCAACCTCCCTGGCTCTAATGGGTCTTGGTATTTGTTCTCAGAAATTCTTCGATATTGTTCATCTGCTCATCCCATCCACGGCTGTCCATGCGGAACGCCTTGAGCCTGCGCGATTGAGGGATGTGATCGAAACCGGATTCGACGACCGTCAACAACGTGCCTTCGTCCATATCCTGGAGCTCGAACTTCACCAGCGTGGTGGGTTCCTGGGAGTAATCGACTTCCGGTTCCACCGCATAGGGGTGCCAGCGGAACGAAAACACCCGCTCCGGTTCGACTCGCTCCACCAGTACATTCCACAACAAGTGCTCATAACCAGGATAAGTAATCTGCCCCTGGGTCCACTCGCCAGCGACAAAGCGCTTACCTTCGAGCGCCACGCCAAACCACTGCCCAAAGGCTTCGGCATTGGCCAGCACGCGCCAGACCTGCGAGCGCGGCACCTTGAGCAGGATCTTCCTTTCGATGCGATCTGATGCTGGGTTCATAAGTCACCTCCTGTATTGAACAGTAGGCCTGTAACGACCATAAGACCACCCTAAAAGTTGTATCAAACGGGTGCCGCCATCAAGCATGCCTGAAATATTCGGCCTCGGTTCTGGCCATAAGTTCTGGGTTGAAAGGGGAAGCCAGCAGGCGAAACCCTGCTGGGGCTAGCTTGCGAGGATGCTGCCGCCTTCGCGGCTTCAGGCGCCCTTGCTACGAGCTGAAACCGCCATCTTCGCTACACTGCACCCCAACTTTCCATCACCACAGCGAGCCCCCCATGCCCCCACGTTTTCTCCTGGCGTTGACGCCGCTGCTGTTCACCACCGTGGCGCATGCCGTGGACTGTGCCAATGCGAACGACCAGGGCACCATGAATCAGTGTGCCGCCGAGCAATACAAAGCGGCTGATAAAGAGCTGAACACGCTTTACCAACAGATCACCAAACGATTGAAAGACAATCCCGATGCCAAGAAGCTGCTGGTCAGCGCGCAACGCAACTGGGTGGCGTTTCGTGATGCTGAGTGTGAGTTTTCGACCTCTACGGTGTCGGGGGGCAGTGTGTATCCGCTAATCTACAGCCTGTGCACCACCAACCTGACCAAGGCGCGCGTCGAAACCTTCAAACGCTACCTAACGTGTGAGGAAGGCGATATGAGTTGTCCGGTGCCTGGGGGTTGATGCTGTGGTGTCTTTGAGGACCTCTTCGCGAGCAAGCTCGCTCCCACATGGATTGCGTTTATTCGACGTTGGTGGCTCGGCTCAGCACAGCATTGAGCAACACATCGGTGCCCTGACGCACGTCTGGGCGAAATCGGTGGCCAGGCCTTCGATCGCCTGAATCATCCGCGCCACGCCGTACAAGGCATCCACGCTCAAAACCTGCGCCACCGGCTCACCGGCGCGCAGCCGCTCCAACAAGCGCGGTTCGGCGCAATCCGAAGCCAAGGCCTGATCGATGACAGCGGCCGCCGTTCGCCAGTGGAGAAACAGCACACCGTTGTCGTCCGCCAGCACCAAATCGCCGGAATTCACAGTGACGCCGGCACTGTGGATTGGCTGATTGATCTGACTGTCGCCACGGCCATGCAGCTTGGTGGTCAGCAGGCTGGTGCCGCGAGCGAAGACGGGGTGGTGGATTTCGATATCCAGCTGCTGTGGAATCGCGAGCAGAAGATGAGTCAGGCCGAAACCGTGTTTCTGGAAAGCTTCCAGCACATGCTCAGTATTCGTGAGCCTGTGCTGCGAAGCCTTGATCGTTTAGACGTGAGGGTCGCCCGGCGCTTTGCTCGGCGCGGCGTATTGCGGCTTCAGGTGGCCCTCCTGATCGAGCAGCCAGGCGTCCATGATCTGCCGCACCACGGGACCGGCGACGCGACCTCCGGCCTCGCCGTTTTCGATCATCACCGAGATGACAATCTTCGGATGTTCGGCCGGAGCGAAACCGACGAACAAGGCGTTGTCGCGGTTACGCTCAAGGGTTTTCGCCCGGTTGTAGCGCTCACCCTGCTTGATCGCCACCACTTGCGCGGTCCCACTTTTGCCGGCAATGCGGTACTGCGCGCCCTCCGCTGCCGCTCGGGCAATCCCGCGAGCATCGTGCATGACCATCTGCATGCCATGGTTGACCTGCTCCCAGTCACGCGGGTCCTTGAGCAGGATATTCGGCATCGGATGCTCATCCACCGGCGCTACGCCATCCACACTCTTGGCCAGGTGCGGTCGGTTCCATACACCTTTGTTGGCGATCAGTGCGGTAGCCTGGGCGAGTTGCAGAGGGGTGACCTGCATGTAGCCCTGGCCGATCCCGAGGATCACCGTCTCGCCGGGGAACCACGGTTGACGGCGCGTGGCGCGCTTCCAGGCCTGGGATGGCATCAACCCCGGAGACTCTTCGAACATGTCCAGCGAGACCTTCTCGCCGAGGCCGAACATCGCCATGTAATCGTGCAGACGGTCGATGCCCAGCTTGTGGGCCAGGTCGTAGAAGTAGGTGTCGTTGGAGCGCATGATCGCCGCGTCCATGTCCACCCAGCCATCGCCGCTGTGGTTCCAGTTACGGTACTTATGATCGAAGTCCGGGAGTTGGTAATAACCTGGATCGAAGACACGGGTCTGAGGGGTGACGACCCCGGCGTCGAGGCCGGCAATCGCCACCTCCGGCTTGATGGTCGAACCCGGCGCGTAGAGCCCCCGCAGTACGCGGTTGAACAGCGGCCGGTCGATGGAGTCGTGCAGCGCCGCGTACTCCTTGAAGCTGATCCCGGTGACGAACAGGTTCGGGTCAAAGCTGGGCTTGCTGACCATGGCCAGCACTTCACCGGTTGACGGATCGAGAGCGACCACCGAGCCACGGCGATCGCCTAATGCAGCTTCCGCGGCTTCCTGAAGTTTGACGTCGAGGCTCAGTACGATGTTTTTGCCGGGGATCGGATCGGTGTGCTTGAGCACTCGCAGAACGCGGCCTTGCGCATTGGTTTCGACTTCTTCGTAACCGACGTGGCCGTGCAACTCGGGCTCGTAGAATTTCTCGATGCCGGTCTTGCCGATGGATTGAGTGCCACGGTATTCCACCGTATCCAGGGCCTTGGATTCTTTTTCGTTGATGCGGCCGACGTAGCCAATCGAATGAGCGAAGTGCTCGCCCATCGGGTAGTGGCGAACGAATTGCGGCTCCACGTCGATCCCTGGCAGACGGAACTCGTTGACCGCCAATACGGCGATCTGTTCTTCGCTGAGTTCGTAGAACAAAGTGACTGGTACGAAGGGATGTCTAGCTTGCTTCATTGCCTTATCGAAGACCGTGCGGTCTTCGGCAGGCAGGTGCAGGAGGTTGACCACCTCATCCAGCTCTTCTTTGACGTCGGAGGCACGCTCGCGGGTGATGGTCAGGTTGAAGCTGGGTCGGTTGTCCGCCAGAACTACGCCATTGCGGTCATAGATCAACCCGCGGGTAGGGGCGATCGGCAATACGTGTACACGGTTATTTTCGGAGATCGTCGAGTGGTAGTCGTACTCGACCACTTGCAGGACATACAGGCGCACCACCAGCGCGCAGGTAATAGCGACGACGAACAAGGCGCAAGCCATCAGTCTTTTATTGACCTGGCGCTTCTCTTTTTCGTGGTCCTTGATCGGTATCGCTTCGGGCATTTCTGCAGCAGCTCTTTGACTGTAGAGGGGTGCCGATCCGTAGGCTTGAAATCAGTCCGTTAAAAACGAGCTGCACCATACCAAAAAAGGCGCGGTCACTTAGCGTGCTCTGCCGAAGTTTCATTAACGATGCGGCTGTTACCAGCGATAGCTATCGGGGTATCCCTTTGTTGCCAAGGCGCTTTCCTGCGGGCAAAACAAAACCCCTACCTGCATACGCAGATAGGGGTTTTGGAATTTAATCTTGACGATGACCTACTCTCACATGGGGAAACCCCACACTACCATCGGCGATGCATCGTTTCACTGCTGAGTTCGGGATGGGATCAGGTGGTTCCAATGCTCTATGGTCGTCAAGAAATTCGGGGACCGAATCGTCTTTCGACGCTTCAGCAAATTGGGTATGCGATAGTTTGTGTGTTTTACTCGAACTTTCGGTTCGTTTCGTCTTCACACACCGCAATCTGGTGCTCTCTCGAGTCAGCAAATTGCTTGGGTGTTATATGGTCAAGCCTCACGGGCAATTAGTATTGGTTAGCTCAACGCCTCACAGCGCTTACACACCCAACCTATCAACGTCGTAGTCTTCGACGGCCCTTCAGGGGACTCAAGGTCCCAGTGAGATCTCATCTTGAGGCTAGTTTCCCGCTTAGATGCTTTCAGCGGTTATCTATTCCGAACATAGCTACCCGGCAATGCCACTGGCGTGACAACCGGAACACCAGAGGTTCGTCCACTCCGGTCCTCTCGTACTAGGAGCAGCCCCTCTCAAATCTCAAACGTCCACGGCAGATAGGGACCGAACTGTCTCACGACGTTCTAAACCCAGCTCGCGTACCACTTTAAATGGCGAACAGCCATACCCTTGGGACCGGCTTCAGCCCCAGGATGTGATGAGCCGACATCGAGGTGCCAAACACCGCCGTCGATATGAACTCTTGGGCGGTATCAGCCTGTTATCCCCGGAGTACCTTTTATCCGTTGAGCGATGGCCCTTCCATACAGAACCACCGGATCACTAAGACCTACTTTCGTACCTGCTCGACGTGTCTGTCTCGCAGTCAAGCGCGCTTTTGCCTTTATACTCTACGACCGATTTCCGACCGGTCTGAGCGCACCTTCGTACTCCTCCGTTACTCTTTAGGAGGAGACCGCCCCAGTCAAACTACCCACCATACACTGTCCTCGATCCGGATAACGGACCTGAGTTAGAACCTCAAAGTTGCCAGGGTGGTATTTCAAGGATGGCTCCACGCGAACTGGCGTCCACGCTTCAAAGCCTCCCACCTATCCTACACAAGCAAATTCAAAGTCCAGTGCAAAGCTATAGTAAAGGTTCACGGGGTCTTTCCGTCTAGCCGCGGATACACTGCATCTTCACAGCGATTTCAATTTCACTGAGTCTCGGGTGGAGACAGCGCCGCCATCGTTACGCCATTCGTGCAGGTCGGAACTTACCCGACAAGGAATTTCGCTACCTTAGGACCGTTATAGTTACGGCCGCCGTTTACCGGGGCTTCGATCAAGAGCTTCGCGTTAGCTAACCCCATCAATTAACCTTCCGGCACCGGGCAGGCGTCACACCCTATACGTCCACTTTCGTGTTTGCAGAGTGCTGTGTTTTTAATAAACAGTCGCAGCGGCCTGGTATCTTCGACCGGCGTGGGCTTACGGAGCAAGTCCTTCACCCTCACCGGCGCACCTTCTCCCGAAGTTACGGTGCCATTTTGCCTAGTTCCTTCACCCGAGTTCTCTCAAGCGCCTTGGTATTCTCTACCCAACCACCTGTGTCGGTTTGGGGTACGGTTCCTGGTTACCTGAAGCTTAGAAGCTTTTCTTGGAAGCATGGCATCAACCACTTCGTGTTCTAAAAGAACACTCGTCATCAGCTCTCGGCCTTAGAATCCCGGATTTACCTAAGATTCCAGCCTACCACCTTAAACTTGGACAACCAACGCCAAGCTGGCCTAGCCTTCTCCGTCCCTCCATCGCAATAACCAGAAGTACAGGAATATTAACCTGTTTTCCATCGACTACGCTTTTCAGCCTCGCCTTAGGGACCGACTAACCCTGCGTCGATTAACGTTGCGCAGGAAACCTTGGTCTTTCGGCGTGGGTGTTTTTCACACCCATTGTCGTTACTCATGTCAGCATTCGCACTTCTGATACCTCCAGCAAGCTTCTCAACTCACCTTCACAGGCTTACAGAACGCTCCTCTACCGCATCACCTAAGTGATACCCGTAGCTTCGGTGTATGGTTTGAGCCCCGTTACATCTTCCGCGCAGGCCGACTCGACTAGTGAGCTATTACGCTTTCTTTAAAGGGTGGCTGCTTCTAAGCCAACCTCCTAGCTGTCTAAGCCTTCCCACATCGTTTCCCACTTAACCATAACTTTGGGACCTTAGCTGACGGTCTGGGTTGTTTCCCTTTTCACGACGGACGTTAGCACCCGCCGTGTGTCTCCCATGCTCGGCACTTGTAGGTATTCGGAGTTTGCATCGGTTTGGTAAGTCGGGATGACCCCCTAGCCGAAACAGTGCTCTACCCCCTACAGTGATACATGAGGCGCTACCTAAATAGCTTTCGAGGAGAACCAGCTATCTCCGAGCTTGATTAGCCTTTCACTCCGATCCACAGGTCATCCGCTAACTTTTCAACGGTAGTCGGTTCGGTCCTCCAGTCAGTGTTACCTAACCTTCAACCTGCCCATGGATAGATCGCCCGGTTTCGGGTCTATTCCCAGCGACTAGACGCCCTATTAAGACTCGCTTTCGCTACGCCTCCCCTATTCGGTTAAGCTCGCCACTGAAAATAAGTCGCTGACCCATTATACAAAAGGTACGCAGTCACCCAACAAAGTAGGCTCCCACTGCTTGTACGCATACGGTTTCAGGATCTATTTCACTCCCCTCTCCGGGGTTCTTTTCGCCTTTCCCTCACGGTACTAGTTCACTATCGGTCAGTCAGTAGTATTTAGCCTTGGAGGATGGTCCCCCCATATTCAGACAAAGTTTCTCGTGCTCCGTCCTACTCGATTTCATGACTAAGAGATTTTCGCGTACAGGGCTATCACCCACTATGGCCGCACTTTCCAGAGCGTTCCGCTAATCTCAAAGCCACTTAAGGGCTGGTCCCCGTTCGCTCGCCACTACTAAGGGAATCTCGGTTGATTTCTTTTCCTCAGGGTACTTAGATGTTTCAGTTCCCCTGGTTCGCTTCTTAAGCCTATGTATTCAGCTTAAGATACCTAACTTATGTTAGGTGGGTTCCCCCATTCAGACATCTCCGGATCAAAGTCTGTTTGCCGACTCCCCGAAGCTTTTCGCAGGCTACCACGTCTTTCATCGCCTCTGACTGCCAAGGCATCCACCGTATGCGCTTCTTCACTTGACCATATAACCCCAAGCAATCTGGTTATACTGTGAAGACGACATTCGCCGAAAATTCGCGATTAAACTCACAAATTTTACCTTAGCCTGATCCGTTACCAGTGAAAGTAACGTTCAGTCTATCTTTCTATCACATACCCAAATTTTTAAAGAACGATCTAGCCAAAGACTAGAAATCAACATTCACCATCATCACGATGGAATGCTCATTTCTAAGCTTTCAACAAACAGAAGCAGTAGTGGTGGAGCCAAACGGGATCGAACCGTTGACCTCCTGCGTGCAAGGCAGGCGCTCTCCCAGCTGAGCTATGGCCCCGTATTTCTACAGGCGTTCCCACACAAGCAAAATTGGTGGGTCTGGGCAGATTCGAACTGCCGACCTCACCCTTATCAGGGGTGCGCTCTAACCAACTGAGCTACAGACCCAATTTCGGGCTGCTTCTTATCGTCTTCTTCAATGAATCAAGCAATTCGTGTGGGAACTTATGGAGCAGCTGATGTCGTCGATTAAGGAGGTGATCCAGCCGCAGGTTCCCCTACGGCTACCTTGTTACGACTTCACCCCAGTCATGAATCACACCGTGGTAACCGTCCTCCCGAAGGTTAGACTAGCTACTTCTGGTGCAACCCACTCCCATGGTGTGACGGGCGGTGTGTACAAGGCCCGGGAACGTATTCACCGCGACATTCTGATTCGCGATTACTAGCGATTCCGACTTCACGCAGTCGAGTTGCAGACTGCGATCCGGACTACGATCGGTTTTATGGGATTAGCTCCACCTCGCGGCTTGGCAACCCTCTGTACCGACCATTGTAGCACGTGTGTAGCCCAGGCCGTAAGGGCCATGATGACTTGACGTCATCCCCACCTTCCTCCGGTTTGTCACCGGCAGTCTCCTTAGAGTGCCCACCATTACGTGCTGGTAACTAAGGACAAGGGTTGCGCTCGTTACGGGACTTAACCCAACATCTCACGACACGAGCTGACGACAGCCATGCAGCACCTGTCTCAATGTTCCCGAAGGCACCAATCCATCTCTGGAAAGTTCATTGGATGTCAAGGCCTGGTAAGGTTCTTCGCGTTGCTTCGAATTAAACCACATGCTCCACCGCTTGTGCGGGCCCCCGTCAATTCATTTGAGTTTTAACCTTGCGGCCGTACTCCCCAGGCGGTCAACTTAATGCGTTAGCTGCGCCACTAAGAGCTCAAGGCTCCCAACGGCTAGTTGACATCGTTTACGGCGTGGACTACCAGGGTATCTAATCCTGTTTGCTCCCCACGCTTTCGCACCTCAGTGTCAGTATCAGTCCAGGTGGTCGCCTTCGCCACTGGTGTTCCTTCCTATATCTACGCATTTCACCGCTACACAGGAAATTCCACCACCCTCTACCATACTCTAGCTCGACAGTTTTGAATGCAGTTCCCAGGTTGAGCCCGGGGATTTCACATCCAACTTAACGAACCACCTACGCGCGCTTTACGCCCAGTAATTCCGATTAACGCTTGCACCCTCTGTATTACCGCGGCTGCTGGCACAGAGTTAGCCGGTGCTTATTCTGTCGGTAACGTCAAAACAATTACGTATTAGGTAACTGCCCTTCCTCCCAACTTAAAGTGCTTTACAATCCGAAGACCTTCTTCACACACGCGGCATGGCTGGATCAGGCTTTCGCCCATTGTCCAATATTCCCCACTGCTGCCTCCCGTAGGAGTCTGGACCGTGTCTCAGTTCCAGTGTGACTGATCATCCTCTCAGACCAGTTACGGATCGTCGCCTTGGTGAGCCATTACCTCACCAACTAGCTAATCCGACCTAGGCTCATCTGATAGCGCAAGGCCCGAAGGTCCCCTGCTTTCTCCCGTAGGACGTATGCGGTATTAGCGTCCGTTTCCGAGCGTTATCCCCCACTACCAGGCAGATTCCTAGGCGTTACTCACCCGTCCGCCGCTCGCCACCAGGTACAAGTACCCGTGCTGCCGCTCGACTTGCATGTGTTAGGCCTGC
Organism: Pseudomonas sp. B21-015; assembly: GCF_024749285.1. Classification (NCBI taxonomy): domain Bacteria; kingdom Pseudomonadati; phylum Pseudomonadota; class Gammaproteobacteria; order Pseudomonadales; family Pseudomonadaceae; genus Pseudomonas; species Pseudomonas sp. B21-015. The sequence goes on along the minus strand of NZ_CP087196.1, from coordinate 2,157,581 downwards.
CGCCAGCGTTCAATCTGAGCCATGATCAAACTCTTCAGTTCAAACATCTTTGGGTTTTGAGAAAACCCTAAACTTGGCTCAGCAATCGTTGGTTACATCTTTGATTTCTCGCGGAGTAACTTGTGATGCTGATAATCTTGTTGACTATCAGTCTGACTCCACAAGCACCCACACGAATTGCTTGATTCAGTTGTTAAAGAGCGGTTGGTTAAGATCTTTCGTCTCAACCGAGGCGCGCATTCTACAGCAGCCTCTGTTGCTGTCAAGCGGTTATTTTCAGAAGTTTTCAAAGTTTCCTTTGCAACTTCAACCACTTGCGCTTCCGATCTCTCGTTAGCGGGAGGCGAATTCTACAGCGTTAGTCGCTGCTGTCAACACCTGTTTTTCTCCGCTTTCGACCGAGAAGATCGAACCGTCAATAAGGCGACAACACACTGCCTTACCAACTCCTTCTGGCCTCGATGAACTGAAGCGTAACCGCTGCCGAAAACTGCGTAACTCATTGTTTACCAAGGAGTTTTCCGTTTCGACTGCGCCGGAAGTGGGGCGAATTATAGACGTCCAGAATCTGCCGTCAACCGTTAATTACGCTTTTCTATCAGGATGTTCAAAATCCCTGCTTATATATAGACGCGCCCGCAACGAATGCGCAGTATATTGCCCAACACGTAAAACAATACTCTCGCCTCCTACTTCGGACGATGCCACGCAATGAATGACCACCCCCGCAGCCTCGCCTCGACTCTGTTCTCGGTTGGCCTGCTCTTAATAGCCATGGCATCGATCCAGTCCGGAGCCTCTCTGGCCAAAAGCATGTTCCCGGTTATCGGTGCTCAAGGGACAACCACCCTGCGGCTGATCTTCGCCAGCGTGATCATGCTGCTGCTATTGCGACCATGGCGAGCGAAGCTCACCGCAAAATCCCTGCGCACCGTTATCGTCTACGGGATGGCGCTGGGCGGCATGAACTTCCTCTTCTATATGTCCTTGCGCACTGTCCCTCTGGGTATTGCGGTAGCCTTGGAGTTCACCGGCCCATTGGCGGTCGCTATTTATGCCTCACGCCGGGCGATCGACTTTCTGTGGATCGCTCTGGCGGCCGTGGGTTTACTGCTGTTGATTCCGACTGGCGCCACGAGTGCAGGTATTGATCTGGTTGGCGCAGGTTATGCCCTTGGCGCTGGTGCCTGCTGGGCGTTGTACATTCTGTTCGGCCAGAAGGCCGGTGCCGACAATGGCGTGCAAACCGCCGCATTGGGCGTGATGATTGCCGCACTGTTCGTAGCCCCCATCGGCATCGTCCATGCTGGCGCTGCGCTGCTGACACCCTCGTTGATTCCCATAGCCATCGGGGTCGCCATTCTGTCCACCGCCCTGCCCTACACCCTGGAAATGGTCGCCCTCACACGGATGCCCGCCCGGACCTTCGGCACATTGATGAGCATCGAGCCTGCGTTCGGCGCATTGTCCGGTCTGTTGTTCCTCCATGAATACCTCTCCCTGTCACAGTGGATGGCTATCCTGTGCATCATTCTGGCTTCCGTCGGCGCGACCATGACCATGGGGAGTGCCGCCAAACCTGCGGTCGCAGCGGATTAAGACGAGATTTGACGAAGGTCTGGTATTTGCCGCTCAATTAGGCCATGTTTAGGCCACGTAACTCAGTGTCAGACATGGATTTTTTCAGATAGGGATATCAGAACGCTTCAAGCAAAAGCGAACGCAGGCAGACCCGGGCGCAAGATCCGGGGCCTCTATAAGGACAGCAATGAAACGAATTTTGATACTGATCGCCGTACTGGCCGTTGCGGGCTGCGCGGCGACCTCGAAAACCCAGATCAAACACGGTAAGAAAGGGCTGCATATCAACTGTTCTGGGCTGTCGTCCTCGTGGGACAAGTGCTACAGCAGCGCCGCCAACTCGTGCGCACCCAAAGGTTACAAGGTGATCGCCAAGTCAGGGGACGCCGTGGAAGAACCCGGTGATTATCCGTTCGGCCTCAACCCGGCCGGTTATACCAGCCGCAGCATGATCGTCATTTGCAAGTAACCTTCCCCCTTCTATCGGGTTTGCGTAGCCCGATAGGCGCTTCGCCCGGATGCGGCTAACGTTCGTCAGTCAATGACCGTTCAGCAAAGGGCGACATCCATGACCACCGCTATCAATAACAAGAAAATCGCTCTGGTCGTCGGTGCAGGCGATGCCACCGGCGGCGCCATTGCCAAACGTTTTGCCCAGGAAGGTTTCGTCGCCTGCGTCACGCGTCGCAGCGCAGACAAACTCCAGCCATTGGTAGATGCCATCACGGCGAGTGGCGGCGAGGCTCACGGCTTTGCCTGCGATGCGCGCAAGGAAGAGGACGTGATTGCGCTCATCGAGCAGATCGAAACCGAGATCGGCCCCATCGAGGCGTTCGTCTTCAATATCGGCGCCAATGTCCCGTGCAGCATTCTCGAAGAAACCGCCCGCAAGTATTTCAAGATCTGGGAAATGGCCTGTTTCTCAGGGTTTCTCAACGCTCGTGAAGTAGCCAGGCGCATGGTCACCCGTCAACGGGGCACGATTCTGTTCACCGGGGCCACTGCCGGCTTGCGCGGCGCTGCGGGTTTCGCAGCCTTCGCCGGCGCCAAACACGGGATTCGCGCCCTGGCCCAAAGCATGGCCCGCGAATTGGGACCGATGAACATCCATGTCGCCCATGTCGTAGTCGATGGCGCCATCGACACCGACTTTATTCGCGACAGTTTTCCAGAAAAGTACGCGACCAAAGATCAGGACGGCATCCTCAATCCCGAACACATCGCCGACAACTATTGGTACCTGCACAGCCAGCCACGGGACGCCTGGACCTTCGAACTGGATCTGCGCCCCTGGAATGAACACTGGTAAGCCCTTCCCCACAACCATAAGAAGAGCGCATCTACCATGAGCAAAACCGTGGAGTTCTTTTTCGACCTTGGCAGCCCCGCCACCTACCTGGCTTATACCCAACTGCCGAAGATCTGCGAGCAGACCGATAGTCGGCTGATCTACAAACCGATGCTACTGGGCGGCGTCTTCAAAGCCACCGGCAATGCTTCCCCCGTGACCATACCGGCCAAGGGTCGCTACATGTTTCAGGACCTGGACCGCTATGCCAAACGCTACGGTGTGTCGCTGAAGTTCAACCCGCACTTCCCCATCAATACCCTGATGCTGATGCGCGCCGTCACGGGCATGCAACTGCGTCATCCCGAGCGCTTTCAGGCGTTTATCGATTGCCTGTTTCACGCCCTGTGGGTGGAAGGACGCAGCCTCGATGACCCAGCGACCGTTGCCGCCGTGCTGACGCAAAACGGTTTCGATCCGAATGAGGTGCTGGCGCTGACCGCCGATGAGGACGTCAAAGCCACGCTCAAGGAAAATACCGAGAACGCGGTACAACGCGGTGTATTCGGCGCGCCGAGCATGTTTGTCGGTGGTCAGATGTTCTTCGGTCAGGATCGGCTGGACTTCGTCCTTGAAGCCCTGCGTGCGCAATAGCTGGAAATGAGCCAGACGCCGGAAACAGCGCCTGGACTCAAGCCGCTCAAATAGCCGCAGTCCGGGCGTCCAACCACTCAAGGGCCGCGCCATCGAGCAACGGATTCAAACGCTCGCGCACCTCGGCGTGATAGGCGTTGAACCACTGTTTTTCGTCTTCGGTCAGCAGCGACGGTTCCAGGCAGCGGGTGTCGATCGGGCACAAAGTCAGGGTTTCGAATTTCAGGAATTCACCGAATTCGCTCTTGCCCGCTTCGCGGTTCAATACCAGGTTCTCAATTCGTACACCCCAGCGGCCCGGACGGTAAGTGCCCGGTTCGATGGACGTGATCATGCCCGGCTGCATCGCGGTTTGCGGTGCCGCAGCAGCCTGGTAGGCGATGACTTGCGGGCCTTCGTGGACGTTGAGGAAATAGCCGACGCCGTGACCGGTGCCATGACCGTAGTCGACGCTTTCGGCCCAGATCGGCGCGCGGGCAATAGAATCCAGCAACGGCGACAGAATGCCTTTCGGGAATTGCGCACGAGAGAGTGCAATCACGCCTTTGAGCACCCGAGTGCAATCGCGCTTCTGCTCGTCAGTCGGCGTACCCACCGGCACCATTCGCGTGATGTCGGTGGTGCCGCCCAGGTATTGGCCGCCGGAGTCGATCAGCAACAGACCGTCACCCTCGATCACCGTGTGTTCTTCTTCGGTGGCGTGGTAGTGCGGCATCGCACCGTTGGCGTTGAAGGCGGCAATGGTGTTGAAACTCAGCGACACATAATCCGGGCGGCGCATGCGGGCTGCGGTCAGCTGTTCGTCGATGGTCAGTTCGGTAACGCGCTCACGCCCCAATGCTGCGTCCAGCCAAGCGAAGAATTCGCACAGTGCGGCACCATCCTGCTCCATGGCCCGGCGAATGTGCTCGGCATCGGCCAGGCTCTTCTTCGACTTGGCCAGGGTGGTCGGGTTCAAGCCTTCTAGCAGTTTCACACCACTGTTCAGGTTATCCAGCAAACCGGCCGTGACCCGCGCCGGATCGACTTGCAGGCTCGCGCCACTCGGCACGGCGCGCAAGGCGGCGGCGACTTCGCTGTAATCGCGCAGGGTCACGCCGTCCTGTTCGAGAATGACGCGCAGCTCGGCGCTCACTTTGCTCAGGGCCACGAACAAGGTGGCCTGCTGCTGACTGATCAGGGCGAAGGACACGAACACCGGGTTGAACGACACATCGCCGCCGCGCAGGTTGAACAGCCAGGCGATGTCATCGAGGGTGGCAATGAAATGCCAGTCGGCACCGCGCTCTTTCAACACGTCTCGCAACTGGGTGATTTTTTCGCCACGGCTGACGGTCGCCTGAGGCGGTAAATGTTGATAGATCGGCTCGTTCGGCAGGCTCGGACGATCACTCCAGACTTCGCTCAGCACGTCGATGTCAGTGCGCAGGCATGCACCACGTTCTTCAAGTTTGCTGCTCAGGGTACGCGCCGCGGCCACGGCCATCACTGCGCCATCGACTGCGACGACACCACCTTCAGGGGTTTGTTCGGCCAGCCAATCGAGCGGGCCGGGTTGGCCGGGTTGCAGCTTGACCAGTTCGATGCCGCTGCCCTTGAGTTCCTTGCTCGCTTGTTCCCAATAGCGGCTGTCGGCCCAGACGCCGGCAAAGTCCGGCGTGACAATCAGGGTGCCGACCGAGCCATGGAAACCCGACAGCCACTGGCGCCCTTGCCAATAGCCCGGCAGGTATTCCGACAGGTGCGGGTCGGCCGACGGCACCAATAGAGCATGAATGCCCTCCCGGCTCATCACCGCGCGGGTTTGCGCCAGGCGCCGGGGCACCGACCCATTGGTCAAAGGCTGCGTACTCATCGTGTCTCCTGCTAACCACTTCATCATTATTGTTCGGTGCCGATCAGAGTCGACGCTTAAGGACCCGTCGCCCAGAATGCCGGAGCACTGGCGGCTGCCGCTTTAATCAGTTGTGCCGCCTGGTCGATATCCTGCTCGGTGGTGAAACGTCCCAGGCTCAAACGAATGGTGCGACCGGCCGAGCGGGCGTTATGCCCCAACGCCAGCAGCACATGGGATGGCGCATTGCTGGCGGAGTTGCAGGCCGACGTCGCGGAAAACGCAATCGAAGCGCTCAACGCCGCGAAATTGAACTCACCTTCGTTGAAGGTCAGGCTCAGAGTATGGGGAATGCGCTGGGTCGGGCTGCCATTAAGGCGAACGCCGGGAATGCTCAACAGTTGCTCCAGCAGGCGTTCGCGCAGGCGGACGATGGTGGCTTTTTCTTCATCGAGCGACGCGGCCGCCAACGCGAAGGCCACGCCCATGGCCGCGATCTGGTGCGTCGCCAGAGTGCCGGAACGCAACCCGCCCTCGTGACCGCCACCGTGGATCTGCGCCTGCAAACGTTGTTGCGCACGAGGCCCGACATACAACGCGCCAACGCCTTTGGGACCGTAGACCTTGTGTGCCGAGAACGACATCAAATCCACCGGCCACCGGGCCAGATCGATTGCCACTTTGCCCGCGCCCTGCGCCGCATCGACGTGGAACAACGCATCACGATCACGCACCACCTGGCCGATGGCCGGGATGTCGTTGACGGTGCCCAGTTCGTTGTTGACCAGCATCAGCGACACCAGAAAGGTGTCCTCACGCATCGCTTCGCTGACCGCTTGCGGGGTAATCAGGCCTTCGGCATCGGGCACCAGATACGTCACGGCTATGCCCGCGTCCTGCAACTGTTTTGCCGTGTCGAGAATGGCCTTGTGTTCGATCTGGCTGGTGATGATGTGGCCGCCGGACACACCGCGGGCCTGGGCCACGCCCTTAAGGGCAAGGTTGTTGGATTCGGTGGCACCGGAGGTCCAGACGATCTGCTCCGCCTGGGCGCCCACCAGTTCGGCGACCTGGCGCCGTGCCTGCTCGACCGATTGCCGGGCCTGTTGGCCGAAGGCGTGGGAGCTGGACGCTGGATTACCGAAGTTACCCGCGAACCCCAGACACTCGACCATGACCTTGATGACCCGCTCATCCACCGGCGTGGTGGCGGCGTAGTCGAAATACAACGGACGTTTATTCATAAAAGACTCGCAGAGCGTGTTCCAGGATCAGAAGGCTCGTTACTGGAAATGTCAAAGCGCCGCCTCATGAGCGACGCCGAACTTTCAGAACGACAGCAATACCTGATCGGAGGCCGTTAAAGAAGAACAACTTCATTTAAAAGTGCGTTGGAACGCTCCTGCAGTCGAGCTTAACAGGCATCGGGCAACCGGTTGAAGCAATGCATCAGCTAAAACTTTCGAGCAACAACGGATACAACGAAGCCACCAGCAGCAAGGCCATGCCCCAATTGAACAGCCGCAACCAGCGGCGATCGCGCAGCACATTGCGCAACAACGTGCCGCAACCGGCCCATACACCGACGCTTGGCAGGTTGATCAGAGCAAAGACCGCGGCAATCACAATCACATTGGTGAAATAGCCCTGCATCGGCGTGTAGGTGCTGATGGCACCGATGGCCATGATCCAGGCCTTGGGATTGACCCATTGAAACGCTGCCGCGCCCAAATAGCTGATCGGCTTGCCCTCGCCCTGTTCACCCTCGGCTACCGGCCCGGAGTGAGCAATCTTCCAGGCCAGATACAGCAAATACGCCGCGCCGACATAGCGCAACACGGTGTAAAGCACTGGATAGGTTTGAAACACCGCGCCCAGGCCGAAGCCGACGGCGACCACCAGCACGAAGAAGCCGCAGGTGATGCCCAGCATATGGGGAATGGTGCGGTTAAAGCCGAAATTCACGCCCGAGGCCAGCAGCAGGGTGTTGTTGGGGCCGGGGGTGATCGAGGTGACAAGGGCAAACAGGGCAAAGCCCAGCAGCAGATCGAGCGAGAGTGTCATGGAGGCAGTCCATCAGGGCCAGTCAGGTGTTGACCCTATCGCACGCCTTGAGGGAAACCCACGGACAGTTGCGTGAAAGTTCTAGCGGTACAGTCGCTGCTCAGCTTGGGCGAGCATGCTGCTGTACTGCGCGTTCGGCGTTCATCTCCCCTTGTTTGTCGAAACTGAACGATTTTGCCGGCTGGCCGAGCAATTCGGCTTTCTTCGCGTGGTACTCGTCAAAGGACAAGCCGCGACGATTCAGGGCCTCCAGCGCCAGCTCCCGGGTTTCTTCAGCGGTGTAGGGCCGCAGTTCCGGTGAGACATGGCTGGCACATCCGGCCAGAACGGAAACGGCGAGTAACAAGAAAGTGGCGAGTAGAGGTTTCATTTCGGGCGTCCGGATATCTGGTTCGGGGCAATGAACACAGGCTACCCGCGTGCCCTGAAGGGCAGAAATCAATGCTCTCGATAGTGGGTATCGGATCAAAGGATCGCAGCCTTCGGCAGCTCCTACGGCAAGTCGCATATACCTAAATAACATATAAATATTAATTTAATGTCTTTTACGGAATAACAGAGAGTCTCTATAAACAACTCCATCGCTTCGCGCACTGTTGCCTACGCAACTGTTTGCCTGGCAACAGGCAATCAACAAACACCCCGTCAAATCGAACAGCGCCTGCCAACAAACGCGCTGAAAGCCACGTAAACCGGGGCTCCGAAGGATTGGTACAGCTCTTGCTCAATGCTGGTGACTACTCACTGCTCGCTGAGCAACTGTTGAAAAAGGAACTGATCATGTCGCGTCCATTGAAAGTCGTTGCCCTCTCCGGCGGTACCTGGCGTCCGTCCCGCACTTTGGTGCTGACCCAGGCGCTGTTGGCCGAGCTGGCCGGGCAGTTGCCGATCGAAAGCAAGCTGATCGAACTGGGCGATATCGCCCGACCACTGGGCGCGGCGTTGTCCCGGCAGGAACTGAGCGTCGACATCGAAGCCGAGTTGCAAGCCATCGAAAGCGCCGACCTGCTGATCGTCGCCGCGCCGGTTTATCGCGGTTCCTACCCGGGCCTGCTCAAGCATCTGTTTGACCTGATCGACCTCAACGCGCTGATCGACACCCCGGTGCTGCTGGCCGCCACCGGTGGCAGCGAACGTCACGCGCTGGTGCTCGATCATCAGTTGCGGCCGCTGTTCAGCTTCTTCCAGGCCCTGACCCTGCCGATTGGCGTGTACGCCACCGAAGCCGACTTCTCCAATTACCAAATAACCAGTGAGCCCTTGAAGGCCCGCATTCGTCTTGCTGCAGAACGCGCGGCGCCGTTGTTCGGCGTACACCCAAAAAATCTGCTGAAAATCGCCTAAGGATCTCTTCATGGATGTTTTCTGGTTTCTGCCGACCCACGGCGACGGCCATTACCTGGGCACCACTCAAGGCGCGCGCCCGGTGACGCTCAACTACCTGAAACAAGTCGCTCAGGCCGCCGACAGTCTCGGCTACCACGGTGTGCTGATTCCCACCGGACGCTCCTGCGAGGACTCGTGGGTGATCGCCTCGGCCCTGGTGCCGCTGACCGAACGCCTGCGGTATCTGGTCGCGATCCGTCCGGGGATCATCTCGCCGACGGTCTCGGCGCGGATGGCCGCGACCCTGGATCGCCTGTCCAACGGCCGCTTGCTGATCAATGTGGTGACCGGCGGCGATCCGGATGAAAACCGTGGCGACGGCAGTTTTCTCGATCACAGCGAACGCTACGAAGTCACCGACGAATTCCTGAAGATCTGGCGTCGCGTGCTGCAAGGCGAAGCGGTGGATTTCGAAGGCAAACACCTGCGGGTGCAGAATGCCAAGGCCCTGTATCCACCGGTGCAGAAACCTTATCCGCCGCTGTATTTCGGTGGTTCGTCCGAGGCGGCTCATGACCTGGCTGCCGAACAGGTCGACGTCTACCTGACGTGGGGCGAACCACCCGCCGCCGTGGCTGAAAAGCTCGCCGACGTGCGTGAGCGCGCGGCGCGCAACGGTCGTACGGTGAAGTTCGGGATTCGCTTGCACGTGATCGTCCGCGAAACCGCCGAAGAGGCCTGGAAAGCCGCCGGTAAACTCATCGAGCACATCAGCGACGAGACCATCGCGGCGGCGCAGAAATCGTTCTCGCGCTTCGACTCCGAAGGCCAGCGGCGCATGGCCGCGCTGCATGACGGCCGTCGCGACAACCTGGAAATCGCCCCCAACCTCTGGGCCGGCGTCGGTCTGGTGCGTGGCGGTGCCGGGACGGCATTGGTGGGCGATCCGCAGCAAGTCGCCACACGGATCAAGGAATACGTGGACCTGGGGATCGACAGTTTCATCTTCTCCGGCTACCCGCATCTTGAAGAGGCTTATCGCTTTGCCGAACTGGTGTTTCCGCTGCTGCCCGAGCCGTATGCCAGCCTGGCCGGACGAGGCGTCACCAACCTTACCGGGCCGTTTGGCGAAATGATCGCCAATGATGTGCTGCCCGCCAAAGCCACGGCCCGCTCCCACAGGGGATTGCGCCGAACTCCATGAGGAACCCCGTGTGACTGCCAAGCCGCTAAGCGCCCTGTTGCCCCCTTTGCAGACCGCCCGCCAACTGGCCGGCGAGTTTGCCCTGACTGCTGTCGAGCGCGATGAACGCGGCGGAACGCCAAAAGCCGAACGCGACGCCTTGCGCCACAGCGGCCTGCTCGCATTAAGCATTCCCACCCAATACGGCGGCCTTGGCGCCAGCTGGAGCGAAACCCTGACCATCGTGCGCGAGTTCGCCAAGGTCGACAGTTCGATCGCCCATGTCTTCGGCTTTCATCACCTGATGCTCGCCACCGTGCGCCTGTTCGCCCGGCCCGAGCAGTGGCAGCCGTGGTTTGAACAGACGGCGCGCAAGAACTGGTTCTGGGGCAACGCGCTTAACCCGCTGGATACCCGCACCGTGGTAAAAAATCTCGGTGGCTGGCGCGAGTTTTCCGGCAAGAAAAGTTTCTGCTCCGGCGCCAGCGACTCGGAAATGCTGATCGCCTCGGCCGTCGACGAGAGTGCCGGCGGCAAGCTGTTGATCGCCGCGATTCCCAGCGGGCGCAGCGGCATCACGCTGCACAACGACTGGAACAACATGGGTCAGCGTCAGACCGACAGCGGCAGCGCCACGTTCGAACGGGTGCGGGTCGAAGAGTCGGAACTGCTGCTCGACCCCGGCCCGTTGAGCACGCCGTTTGCCTGCTTGCGCCCATTGATCGCCCAGCTCACGTTCACCCATATGTTCCTCGGCATCGCCGAAGGTGCCTTTGAAGAAGCGCGGCAATACACCCTCACCGAAACCCGTCCGTGGCACAAATCCAGCGCTCCGGATGTGCGTCAGGATCCTTATGTGCTCGGCCATTACGGCGAGCTCTGGGTGGCTCTGGAAGGCGTTCGGCTGCTGGTGGCACGGGCCGCCGAATTGCTCGACAAGGCCTGGGCCAAGGGCCCGAACCTCAGCGCCGAGGAGCGCGGACATCTGGCCACCGCCATCGCCACCGCCAAGGTTGCCGCCACGCGTAATGGCCTGGAGCTGTGCAGCCGTTTGTTCGAAGTGACCGGCGCCCGCTCGACTCACGCCTCACTGCGACTGGATCGTCACTGGCGCAACCTGCGCACGCAAACCCTGCACGACCCGGTGGATTACAAACTCCATGAACTGGGTGATTGGGCGCTGAACCAGTCCCTGCCGATCCCGACCTTCTATTCATAGCTTTCCATTCAGGGAGCCTGCCCCATGCAACTGCTGACCTTACCGCCCTCGCCCGCGCTGGCCACCTCGATCCGCGCCACGGCGCAGGTGTTCGAAGACCCCAAATCCCAAGCCCTGCTCGCGCACTTGCAGCAGGTCGCGCCAAGTGAAGCCAGCGTGCTGATCATCGGCGAAACCGGCACCGGCAAGGAGCTGGTGGCGCGGCATATCCACAACCTCAGCGCCCGCCGCAACCGGCCGTTCGTGGCGGTGAACTGCGGCGCGTTCTCCGAATCGCTGGTGGAGGCGGAGCTGTTCGGCCATGAGAAAGGCGCCTTCACCGGGGCATTGAGCGCCAAGGCCGGCTGGTTCGAAGAGGCCGATGGCGGCACTTTATTCCTCGACGAAATCGGCGATCTGCCGATGGCGATTCAAGTGAAGTTGCTGCGGGTGCTACAGGAGCGCGAAGTGGTGCGACTGGGTTCGCGCAAGAGCATTCCCATCGATGTGCGGGTACTGGCGGCGACCAATGTGCAACTGGAAAAAGCCATCAACGCCGGGCACTTTCGCGAAGATCTGTATTACCGCCTCGACGTGGTCAGTCTGGAACTGAGCCCGTTGCGCGAGCGCCCCGGCGACATCCTGCCGCTGACCCGGCATTTCATCGAAGCCTACAGCCAGCGCCTGGGTTACGGCAGCATCACCATCAGCAAGGAAGCCGAACACAAACTGCGCAGTTACAGCTGGCCGGGCAACATCCGCGAACTGGAAAACGTCATTCATCACACCCTGCTGATCTGCCGCAACGGTGTGATCGAGCGCGATGATCTGCGCCTGTCGAACATGCGCATCGAACGTCAGGACGACCACCACGCCAGCGTCGACGACTCACCGGAAGCCTTGCTCGATCGGGCCTTTCAAAAGCTCTTCGAGGAACAGGCCGGCGCGCTGCACGAGAAAGTCGAAGATGCGTTGTTACGGGCGGCCTATCGCTTCAGCCACTACAACCAGGTGCACACCGCTGCCCTGCTGGGGTTGAGCCGCAATGTGACCCGCACACGGCTGATCAAGATCGGCGAACTGGCGGTGAACAAACGCCGCCCCACGGAAAACCTGCAGGGCGAGCGTTTGATGCAGTTGTCGATCTAGCCGATCAGCGTGCAGTGCAAGCGGGCTTGCTCGCGAAGGCGTCCTGTCAGCCAATGAGGTTTCAGAATCCCGGCGCTTTGTGGCGCTACTGCTCGTCGGGCACTCGGTTGCGGTGAAGGGGTTGACCTATAGTTGTTCGACCGGAAATCGGCGAAGGAACACCTTAATTCCACAACAATAAAGGGAGAACCGTCATGAACGTCAAACCCATTCCAGAGGGTTATCACAGCATCACCCCTTACCTGGGCATTCAGAAAGCTGCCGAAGCCATCGACTTCTACAAAAAGGCCTTTGGCGCCACCGAAGTCATGCGCCTGGCCATGCCCGATGGTGGCATCGGGCATGCCGAACTGCGCATCGGCGACTGCCCGATCATGCTGGGCACACCGTGCGATCAGGGGCCATTGAGCAACCCGGACACATCGCCGTCCGTGGGGCTGCATTTGTATGTGAGCGATGTGGACAAGTCCTATAAACAAGCCGTCGATGCCGGTGCCACGGTGGTGTCCGAGGTCAAGGATCAGTTTTACGGCGACCGCTCGGGGACCTTGAAGGATCCCTATGGGCATTTGTGGTTTCTGGCTACGCGCAAGGAGGATTTGACTCAGGAGCAGATCGAACAGCGGGCCAAGGAGATGTTTAAACAGGGTTAAGTTTTTCAGTGAGTGTTCGGGCTTGCTCGCGAAGGAGCCATCCCATTCAACATCAATGTTGACTGTCAGACCGCTTTCGCAAACAAGCCTCCTCCCACGCCAGGCAGAAACACGAAACATTTACTTTCATATCCCCTTTCGGGATTTTCGATGCTCATACGTCTTATTTAGATGCAGTCGGTCGCGTAGGCAAAAGCCACGATCGGACTTTTCGTGGACCGCAACGCTGGGAAGCCCACAGCAGCGGTCCTCTCATCGAAACAAGACCTTTAATCATGTCGAAGAAATCCCGCTCAAAACTCTGGTTTCTGGTCCATAGCTGGCTGGCGCTGCCCATCTGGTTTTTTGTATTGATCGTCTGTGTGACCGGCACCCTGGCGGTGGTCAGTCAGGAAATCGTCTGGCTGGCCAACCCGCAAATGCGCGCCAGCCCGCCTTCGGACGACGCGCCGCTGCTCAGCTATGACCAGATCATCGCCGCCATCAAAAAGGCCGAACCCCAAACGCTGGTCGAGCGTATCAACCGCCCCGACGAGTCGCATTTCGCCCTGGACGTGAAGGTCAGTTACCCGGACGGGCGCTCGGTGACGGTCTATGTGAACCCCTACAGCGGGGTGATTCAGGGCACTGCTCCCCAATTCAACTTTCAGGCCTTTACTCGCGCACTGCATGGCTGGTGGCTGGTGCCGTTCACCAACGGCTACAGCTGGGGCTGGTATCTGGTGTCGTTCCTCGGGCTGCCGATGCTGGCTTCGCTGGTGACCGGGCTTGTGGTCTACAAACGGTTCTGGAAAGGCTTCTTGCGACCGACCCTGCGCATTCGTCATGGCGCACGGATTTTCTGGGGCGACTTTCACCGGCTCAGCGGCATCTGGTCGATCTGGTTCATTGCGGTGATTTCCGTCACCAGCACCTGGTTCATGATTGAGGCGATCCTGTTCGATAACCATATTTCGATTTCTACCGCACCGGTCGCGCCCGTCGTCCCGCGTGAGAGCGTGCCGCTCACCGTCGATGGTGCACCGGCGCCGATGATCAGTCTGGAAAGCGCGATCCGCGAGGCCAAGGAACGCATTCCCGGTCTGGAAGACAGCTCTGTCAGCCTCCCCGCCAATGCCTATAGCCACCTTTCGGTGAGCGGACGCAGCGGGTACCCGTTGATCTACCAGAGCGCCGAGGTCAACCCGTACACCGGTGACATCTCCGCCACGCGCCTGCTGTCGGACCGTTCGGGTCTGGAGCTGGTGACCGAATCCATGCGCCCACTGCACACCGGCGATTTCGGCGGCATCTGGATCAAACTGATCTGGTTCTTCTTCGGCTTGATCCTGAGCATGATGGTCCTCAGCGGCCTGCTGATCTGGACCAAACGCACCGCCCTGGCCACGGCCAATGCCCTCAAGCGCAGCAACAAGCGTCCACGGATTGCGGTGGCCAGTCAGCCGGCCATGGGCCGCGAAGTCACGCAGGTCAGCCGATGAGCCAGGTCGCAGCAGAAAAACCGCGCTCGCCGCTAAGCCGTTTCTGGCACACCTGGCGCTTCCACATCAATGTGCTGCTGTTGCTGGTGCCGCTGGGGTTCATGCCCAAATACTTCGCCGACGCGGCACTGCTTCGCGGTGACACCGGCCTGGGTGAGCGGGACATCGGTGAGGTTCAGGTCGGCCCCTGGAGCCTGCGTCTGGCCGAGTTGCGCAGCGAAGCCCCCGTATCCGACGGCCCGGCCGGCTACCTGAAGTCCTTCAACGCAGCGCTCTGCGACAGTTGTCGCGATCAGGTCAAGGCGACTTACCTGCGCATTGGCAAACCGCGCAGCTTGCGCGCCGCCGGGGTGATTTTCTTCGGCACACCGTACCGCATGGGCGCCGCGCTGCCGGTACCCGAAAAGACCAAAAACGACGCTGAGCTGTGGATCACCATGGAAGGCTGGGACGGCGCCATGCACCAAGCGTCCATCCCCCTGAGCCAGGCATCCCCGGCCACCGTCGCGTGGTTGAACACACAAGGTGGCAAACCATGATCAACGCTTTTCGCCTCGTTTTACTGGTGCTCGGCGCCGCCTTCAGCACCAGCGTTCTGGCCCATAACCCGATGTGCGAATGCAAGGCCATCGACGCCGAGCAGATCCGTTGCACTGGCGGTTTCTCCGACGGCAGCGGCGCGCCGGGCGTGACCCTGGATGTGATCGGCTACGACGAAACCATTCTGGTGCCGGGCAAACTCGGTGCCGATTCGACCCTGACGTTCAAGAAACCCGGCACCGAGTTCTATGTGCTGTTCGACGCCGGTCCCGGCCACGTCGTCGAGATCGACCAAGCCGACATCGAGGCGCCCTGAGCATGACGACACCAACCACCCAAGTTGTTCGCCCGGCCGGTGCCGGCCATGAAACCCTCTACGTAATGCTGTTGTGCCTGATGATCCTGGCGGTTGCCGGCTCGGTGGTCGCCTGGCGCGGCGAGTCCCGGGAGGTGAGCAGCGTTGGCAGCCATCAACTGGATGCCCGTCGCGACCTGAGCGCATCCGAGCAAGGCATCTACGCCGACCTGCGGGTTACGCTGGATGAAATCCATCTGTTGCGTCAGGAACAGCAGGCGCTGCCCACACCCGCCACGCTCGCCGATGAAGGTTTCGCGCCGTTTGCCCAGGATGCCAGCTCTGTCAGCCGTGGCGGTCATGCCTGGCAGTTACTGGACGCCAAGGCTTACTTCGGCCAAAGCCAGACTCCAACCGTGGCCGGCTCGTTTTTGTTGCGTTTGACCGCTGACGACGATGCTCCAGACGTCTGGCTCAATCGCGGCAAAGCCCTCACTACCCCGACTGATCTGACTGACGCCGCGCTCGAAAGCACCGGCTGGCAGCAGATCGTCGCGCAATTCGATGCCGGCGTTACCCGCCAGCATCGGCATTGACCCCCCGCCTTCACCCGAGAGAAGACCGCTTCCCCATGCCTAGTTCATCTCAACGTCCTTTTTTGCGCCTGCTGCTGGTCGGCCTGTTTGCCTGTTTGCTGACACCACAGGCCAGTGCCGATGAAGCCAAGCGCCTGCGCATCGGCATCACCCTGCACCCTTATTACAGTTACGTGGCCAACATCGTCGGCGACAAGGCCGAGGTGGTGCCGCTGATTCCGGCCGGTTTCAATCCTCATGCCTACGAGCCGCGAGCCGAGGACATCAAACGCATCAGCGGGCTGGACGTGATCGTGCTCAATGGCGTGGGGCATGACGACTTCGCCGACCGCATGATCGCCGCCAGCGAAACCCCGAACATCAAGGTCATCGAAGCCAACGAAAACGTGCCCTTGCTCGCCGCCACCGGCGTCGCTGCCCGGGGTGCCGGCAAGGTCGTCAATCCGCACACGTTCCTGTCGATCAGCGCCTCGATTGCCCAGGTCAACAACATCGCCCGGGAACTGGGCAAGCTCGACCCGGCCAATGCCAAAACCTACACCCAGAACGCCCGCGCCTATGGCAAACGCCTGCGGCAGATGCGCGCCGACGCCCTGGCCAAACTGACCCAGGCGCCGAACGCCGAGCTGCGCGTGGCCACGGTCCATGCCGCCTACGACTATTTGCTGCGCGAGTTCGGCCTGGAAGTGACCGCCGTGGTCGAGCCGGCCCACGGTATCGAACCGAGCCCCAGCCAGCTGAAAAAGACCATCGATCAACTGCGGGAACTGGACGTGAAAGTGATCTTCTCGGAGATGGATTTCCCGTCCACTTACGTCGAGACCATCCAGCGTGAATCCGGGGTGAAGCTGTATCCGCTGTCGCACATTTCCTATGGCGAGTACACCGCCGACAAGTACGAAAAGGAAATGACCGGCAACCTCAACACCGTGGTTCGGGCGATTCAGGAGTCCGGCGCATGACGGCTAAAGAGACCATTACTGAATCCCCTGTGGGAGCGAGCCTGCTCGCGAAAGCGTCCAGTCAGTCAACATCATCGTTAAATGACACACCGCATTCGCGAGCAGGCTCGCTCCCACAGGTTTCGGGGCCGACGCTGGATTTCGCCGAGGTCAGCCTGACGCTGGGCCGCACGACCATCCTCGACAAGGTGACCTTTCAGGTCCGGCCCGGCAGCGTGCATGCCCTGGTCGGCCCCAACGGTGGCGGCAAGAGTTCGCTGATCAAGACCCTGCTCGGGCAAATGCCGCATCAGGGTCGCCTGAGCCTGCGATGGCCCGGTGAACCGGGGACCATCGGCTACGTGCCCCAGGCGCTGGAGTTCGATCGAGGTTTGCCGATGACCGTCGATGATTTCATGGCCGCCATGTGTCAGCGGCGTCCGGCATTCCTCGGGTTGAGCAAGCATTACGCGACGGCCATCGGCGAGGCGCTGGAACGGGTCGGCATGCAGGACAAGCGCAAGCGGCGTATGGGAGCCCTCTCCGGCGGTGAGCGCCAGCGGGTTTTGTTGGCCCAAGGGCTGATTCCGGCGCCACAGTTGCTGGTGCTCGACGAACCGATGTCGGCGCTCGATGAGGCCGGCATTCAAGTGTTCGAACGGCTGCTGGACGACTGGCGCCAGAGCGGCATCACCGTGCTGTGGATCGAGCATGATCTGGAAGCGGTCGGGCGTCTGGCGGACCGGGTCACCGGGCTCAATCGCCGGGTGCTGTTCGATGCCACGCCGAAACAGGCGCTGACCCCGGAGCGCCTGCTGACCTTGTTCTCGACCCATCCCCGGAGTGCTGCCTGATGAGTTACGAAGCCTTTCGTTTGATGGTCCAGGGTTGGGCCTCGTCGGGTTATCTGCCGGAAGCGCTGGCCTATGGGTTTGTGGTCAACGCCCTGCTCGCCGGGTTGCTGATCGGCCCGGTGCTGGGCGGTTTGGGCACGCTGGTGGTGGTCAAGCGTTTCGCGTTTTTCTCCGAAGCGGTGGGTCACGCGGCACTGACCGGCGTGGCCATCGGCATTCTGCTCGGCGAACCCTATACCGGGCCTTATGGCAGCCTGTTCGGTTACTGTTTGCTGTTCGGGATTTTGCTGAACTACCTGCGCAACCGCACGGGTCTGGCGCCGGACACGCTGATCGGGGTGTTCCTTTCTGTGTCGTTGGCCTTGGGCGCCAGCCTGCTGTTGATTCTGGCGGGCAAGATCAACGTGCACATTCTGGAAAACGTGCTGTTCGGTTCGGTGCTGACGGTCAACGGCAATGATCTGCTGGTGCTGGCCATCGTCGGCTCGCTGGTGATGGCATTGGCCCTGCCGCTGTACAACCGCATCATGCTCGCCAGCTTCAACCCACAACTGGCGGCGGTACGCGGTGTGGCGGTGAAGACCCTGGATTACCTGTTCGTGATCCTGGTGACCCTGATCACCGTGGCGGCGGTGAAAGTCATCGGCGCGATTCTGGTCGGCGCCCTGTTGGTGATTCCAGCGGCGGCCGCGCGATTGCTCAGTCAGTCGCTGAAGGGGTTCTTCTGGTGTTCGGTGCTGATTGCCACAGTGAGCACGCTGTGTGGAATTCTCGCGCCGATTGTCTTTGACCTGCCTATCCCGTCCGGTGCCGCGATCATTCTGGTGGCCGGTATCGCCTTCGCCCTGGCCGCCATCGCTCGCGGCATCGTTCCAAGTCTGAAAGGGAACCTCGGATAAATGTCTTTTTCTCTGCGTCAACTGACCCTGGCACTGACCTTCACATTGCCCCTGTGCGGCCTGGCCAATACTTGCTTTGCGGCGGACAGCGCCAAACCGTTGCGCGTACTGGCGTCCTTGCCGATCACCTATGGTCTGGGCGAAGTGTTGCTCAAAGGTACCGAGGTCAAACTGGAACGGGCCGCGCCGGACAATCTGCCGGGCAGCCGGCAGACCGCCTATTTCACTGGCCGTGGCGCTCCGGCGCTGGCCAAACTGGCGACCGACGCCGATGCAGTGATTGGCCTGCGCTCGCTGTGGGCGGATGACCCGCTGTACCCGATATCACGGCGCAGCAATATCCGTATCGTCGAAGTCGACGCCGCCCGCCCGGTGGACGGCGCCCTGCCCGGCATCGCCGTGCAGCCCGGCAGCAAGGTCGATGGTTTGAACAGCCAGCCGTGGCTTTCCAGCAACAACATGGGGCGAATGGCGGATGTCATGGCGGCGGACCTGGTGCGCCTGGCGCCAGCGGCCAAACCGACGATCGACGCCAACCTGGCAGCGCTCAAACAGCGCCTGCTCAAGCTCAGCGCCGACAGTGAGTCACGGCTGGCCAATGCCGACAACCTGAGTGTGATGAGCCTAAGCGATCATTTCGGCTACCTGATCGGCGGCCTCAACCTGGAGCTGATCGGCCTCGATGCACGGCCGGATGCCGAGTGGACACCCGAAGCCCTGAAGCAATTGGGTGCGATGCTCAAGGACCATGACGTGGCGGTGGTGTTGCATCATCGACAGCCGTCGGATGCGGTGAAAGCGGTGATCTCGCTGGCTGGCAGTCGGTTGGTGGTGTTGAGTGTGGATGCGGCGGACCCGGTGGCCGAATTGGAAGGGAATGTGGATCAGGTGATCAGGGGGTTGAGCGGCGCGTAACGTCAGTTGGACCGCGTTATCGTTCATCGCGGGCAAGCCCGCTCCCACAGGGATTTGTGGTGTTCACTCTATTTATGCAACAACACCAATCCACTGTGGGAGCGGGCTTGCCCGCGATGACGGTCTGACAGGCGACATAAACCTCCAGACCTGAAAAAGCCCGCTGACCGTCACCGGTTCAGCGGGCTTTTCGTTCCCACGCTCTGCGTGGGAATGCAGCCAGAGACGCTCCGCGTCTCACTTGACAGCTCAGTGAGCCACAGCCGCCTGTTCTTCCATTTTCTGGCGCAGGCTCAGCGGACGCATGTCGGTCCAGACTTCTTCGATGTAGGCCAGGCATTCCTTTTTCAGGCCGCTCTTGCCCACGGTACGCCAGCCTTGCGGCACGGCCTTGTAGTCGGGCCAGATCGAGTATTGCTCTTCGTGGTTGACCACGACCTGAAAGAGGATGTCCTCGCGGTCGAATACTGACGTCATGCTGTCTCTCCATAGCTATAGGGGTGGGCTGCACGGCGTGTGCAGCCGTTATGTAGAAGGAACGTTCGAGGCGCCGAAAAATTTAGAGGCTGGCAGTGGCGGCGGCCATGGCCCTGCCGAAAATCTCGGCCACGCGATCGATTTCTGCGGCCGTGATCACCAGCGGCGGCAGGAAACGCACGACACCGCCATGACGCCCGCCCAGTTCGAGGATCAACCCACGCTTGAGGCACTCGCGTTGCACCAGCGGCGCCAGGCGAGCGAATATCGGTGGATGGCCTTGTGCATCCGGCGCACCAGTCGGGTCGACCAGTTCAACGCCCAGCATCAAGCCGCGTCCGCGAATGTCGCCCAGTTGCGGGAAGTCCCGTTGCAGGATGCGCAAGTGCTCACCCAAGCGCTCGCCCATGGCAGCAGCGTGCTCACAAACCTTGTGCTCGGTCAGGTAGCGCATCACCGCAGAGCCTGCGGCCATGGCCATTTGATTACCACGGAAGGTCCCGGCATGGGCACCTGGCAGCCAGGTGTCGAGCCAGTCGCGATAGACCACCACTGCCAGTGGCAGGCTGCCGCCGATGGCCTTGGACATGACCACCACGTCCGGAATGATCCCGGCGTGCTCGAAGGCGAACATCTTGCCGGTACGGGCAAAACCGCTCTGGATTTCATCGACGATCAGCGCTACGCCGGCCTTCTCGGTGATACGCCGCAAACCACGCAACCAGTGAAGATCGGCTGGAATCACCCCGCCCTCGCCCTGCACCGCTTCGACGATCACGGCAGCG
The DNA here is from genome assembly GCF_024749285.1 of Pseudomonas sp. B21-015. Lineage (NCBI taxonomy): Bacteria > Pseudomonadati > Pseudomonadota > Gammaproteobacteria > Pseudomonadales > Pseudomonadaceae > Pseudomonas > Pseudomonas sp. B21-015. Next base: position 2,136,868 of record NZ_CP087196.1, on the reverse strand, counting down.
GGCAGTTGCACGCCGGCCTCTGGATCGTTCAGCAGGTTTTCCAGGTAATTCAGGTTGACCTGCACCCCCTGCGCGCCGCCGAGCCCGAACGGGCAACGATAATCGTAGGGATACGGCATGAATTGCACGCCACTGCTGAGCAAGGCACCCAACGGCTTTTTCGGCCCCAGACTGCCCATCAGGCTCAGCGCGCCCTGGCTCATGCCGTGGTAACCGCCCTGGAACGACAAAACCGTGCTGCGCCCGGTGGCAGTGCGCACCAGTTTCAGCGCGGCTTCCACCGCATCGGTACCGGTGGGGCCACAGAACTGGATCTTCGCTTCAGCGGCCAATGCCTGTGGCAACAGACCGAACAGGTCCTGAACAAACTGATCCTTCACCGGCGTGGTCAGGTCGAGTGTGTGCAGCGGCAGTTCATCGGTCAGCACTTGCTGGATCGCTTCGATCACCACTGGATGGTTGTGCCCCAGGGCCAGAGTCCCCGCACCGGCCAGGCAATCGATGAAACTGCGGCCTTCGACGTCCTCGACATAAATGCCCTTGGCGCGCTTGAGTGCCAGGGGAATACGCCTCGGGTAGCTGCGAGCATTCGATTCCTGCTGGCTCTGACGGGCCAGCAATGGCGATTCGTTGAACTGATAAAGCGTCTCGGCAGGCGTCGGGACGATCCGGGCCGGCTGATCTTCGATAAGGCTGGTAGCGACTGACATCTCTCGACCCCTCAATACGCTGCTGATAGTGACCAAAACTGCACACCGGGCAGGTGCGCGTTCCGGTCACGGGGCGCACTTGCAGGTTTTCCTGTTCTGGAAACGCATCAGGACCGCAGGGATTTAGGCCCTCGCACCGCTTTCTATGAAGGTGACGACAGCGCCTTATGCATGGGAATGGCGTGGAGTCCCGCCACGGTGAAGGTTTCAGCACAAGCCCGATAACCCAGACGGTGGTAAAACGCCTCACCGGTCCGGGTGCTGTTGAGCCGCGCCTGAGGTAAACCGCGTGCGATCAACCAAGCCTCGAGATCGTGCACCAGCGCTTGCCCGGCGCCTCGTCGAAACCATTCCGGCTGCACGTGACAAAACGCGACCTTGCCGCTGATCGCCGCCATGGCGACGCCGATCGGTTTGTCCTGCAACAGGGCGATGTTCAGGTACAACCGCGGGTCAGCCAGCCAGGGCTGTATGTGTTCGATGGTTTTGTTGTGGGTCCAGGTGGCGACGGTTTGCGGATCGTTGCGGTGGTCGAGCGCGCAGCCGACGCGAATGGAGCGCTCGACGATCCGGCTGATGATGCCGGCGTCGGCAGACGTTGCCTTACAGATGTGTATCGATGCATCCATGGCGCTGTTACCTCAATCCATTGAGTCAAAGCTGCCAGGGACGATAACGCTGTGGGGGGCCGGGTGGCTAATGGAGAGCCGTTACATTTGGTGTGCGACACAGAACAAATGTGGGAGCAACTGTCTTGGTTTATCTGGGAAACCGAGTCGCCACTATCGCGAGCAGGCTCGCTCCCACAGTGGTTTTGTGTTGATCACGGAACCTATGGCTACCCCGATCAAAATGTGGGAGCGAGCCTGCTCGCGATGGTGGCGACACATACAACAATGATGTGACTGACAGCCCGCTCCCAAACCATCACACCGGCTGCAACGGCATCGTCAATTCAACCCGCAAACCATCCGGCCGGCTGTCGAAATGCAGGGTGCAGCCGCAGCGCTGGACGATGGCCTGGACAATCGCCAGGCCGAGGCCGCAACCGGTGCTCTGGCCGTTGCGCCAGAAGCGTTGGGTCAGGTATTGCAAGTCGTCTTCGGCAATCCCCGGGCCGTGGTCGCGGACCAAAAAGCGCACGCGATTGTCGGTGGTTTCCAGGCTCAGCTCCACCGCCCCATCGCCTGGGGTATGACGCAGGGCGTTGTCGAGCAAGTTGCGCAACGCTGCAATCGACAACACCGAGGGCATATGCAGTGGCGCATCGGAGACTGTGGCCGGCAACTGAAACCTGATCCGCCGACGATCACCGCTGGCCGCATCCTGAATCGCCAGTTTCGCCACCTGTTCGGCGCTGCATTGCACACCATCATCGAACGACAGACTGCCCTCGACGCGTGCCAGCAGCAGCAATTGTTCAAGGGTGCGGTGCAGACGGTCGGCGCCCTCTTCGGCCCGGGCCAGGGACTGATCCCGAGCGCTGCCTTCGGTCATGCGCGCCACTTGCAGATGGGTTTTGATGGCAGTCAATGGGCTGCGCAACTCGTGCGCGGCATCACCGGTCAGGCGCCGTTCGCGTTCGATGGTCTTGCCAATGCGCAGGAACAGCTGATTCTGGGTTTCCAGCAGCGGTTGCAATTCGCTGGGCAGCGGCTGGATCTGCAACGGTTCCAGAGAATCGGCGCTGCGGCGCATCAACGCATCGCGCATACGATTGAGCGGTGCCAGCCCCTGGCCGATGCCGAGCCACAACAGGCACAGGCAACCGAGCAGCGCCACGCCGACCGGCACCGAAGCCGCCAGCAGGATAGACATGTTCAGCGCTTCGCGCTCGATCTGCCGGTCGGCGGTGGTAATACGCACATCGCCCCGCGCCAGGGTGAAGCTGCGCCACGAGGCGCCGTCGATCATCTGATCGCGGAAGCCCATTTTCTCGGCTTCCAGTGCTTGCTCGGGATTGCTGTGACTGCGAGCCAGAATCTCGCCGCGCAACGAGCTGACCTGACAGGCCATGCCGCCAGGGATGTTCAATTGTTCGGCGCTGAAATCGGTACCCTCGCCCTTGCTTGGCAACGCCGGCAATTGCTCCATCAGGCCAGCGACCATCCGCGCCGAGGCCACCAGCCGCTGGTCGAGGGAAAACATCATCTGGTTACGCAGATCACTGAGCATCCAGGCGGCGGCCAGGGCCCAGATCAGCGCAAACGCGGCGCCGAGGGTCAGGCTCAGGCGCAAACGCAGGCTCATCACTTCGATTGCTCTCCGCCATCGGCCGGCCCCAGGCGATAACCCAGGCCGCGCACGGTTTCGACGATGCCGTTGCCGAGTTTACGCCGCAGGTGATGGATATGGACGTTAAGGGCATTGCTTTCCAGTTCGTCGTTGAAACCGTAGACGCTGTCTTTCAGTTGCTCGGTGGACAATACCCGGCCACGGTTATGCAGCAAGGCTTGCAACAACGATTGCTCACGGCGCGACAAATCCACCGATTGGCCGCCGAGCAGGGTTTCGCGGCTGCTCGGGTCGTAGGTCAAACGACCGTGCTCGATCAGGTTGACACTGCGCCCCGCCACTCGTCGCAGCAAGGTGTGCAGGCGCGCGGCAAGTTCGCGCAGGTCGAACGGTTTGAGCAGGTAGTCGTCGGCGCCGGCTTGCAGGCCGTCGACCCGGTCGGTGACCGAATCCCGGGCGGTGAGGATCAGCACCGGGATTTCCAGACCCTGATGGCGCAACTGCTGCAACAGCTTGAGGCCGTCTTCATCGGGCAAGCCAAGATCCAGCACCATCACGTCGAACTCCGCGACCTTGAGCATCGCCCGCGCAGCGGACGCCGTGGCTACGTGCTCCACGGTCAAGCCTTGGGCCGTGAGACCGGCAACGATGCCGCTGGCAATCAGCTCATCGTCTTCGCAAACCAGTACGTGCATGGTGAGCCCCGTAGAAAAAAGGTGATTAGGCCGGTAGCCGATTAAGCGGACATTATGCCGCAAGCGCCATTGCCACAAGGCAGGTGTGGTTAATCATCGGTTAATCGCCGCCCTCCACTGTGCACCTCACTTGCACAGGGATAAGGCTTACCCATGCGTCGACTGTTTTTATTGTTTGTTCTGTTGATCTCGGGGCTAACCCAGGCAGGAACGAATCCGTTCGAAACCAAACCCGATTTTCTCCCAGTGGAGAAAGCGTTCGTCTTCACATCCGAACGCCTTGAATCCGGGGAAACCCAGCTCTATTGGCAGATTGCAGACGGCTATTACCTGTATCAGCAACGCCTGAAATTCAATGACTTATCCTCTGAGCACATACCTGCATTGCCCGAAGGCGAGTCCCACAGCGATGAGTTTTTCGGCGAACAACAGGTCTATCGCCAAGGCCTGGAGCTGAAGATCCCGGCCGGTGCCGCCGGGCAGATCAAAGTGGGCTTCCAGGGCTGCGCCGATGCCGGTTTGTGTTATCCGCCGCAGACTCAAGTGGTCGACCTTGGCGCCAGTAACGTCCTGGCCGCGTTCAATGAACAAGCACCTGATCAGTCCCTGGCCAGTGACCTGCAACAACGGGCGCTGGGCTGGAGCCTGCTGGTGTTCTTCGGCCTGGGGCTGCTGCTGGCGTTCACCCCTTGCTCGCTGCCAATGTTGCCGATTCTGGCGGGTTTGATTGTCGGCAGTGGCGCCACGCCCAAACGCGGCTTTGCCCTGGCCAGCAGTTACGTGATCTGCATGGCGCTGGTATATGCGGCGATGGGCGTGCTGGCTGCCCTGCTTGGCGCAAACCTTCAGGCACTGCTGCAGAATCCATGGCTGTTGGGCAGTTTTGCGGCGGTGTTCGTGCTGCTGGCCTTGCCGATGTTCGGGTTCTTCGAGCTTCAATTGCCGGTGGCCGTGCGAGATCGGCTGGAACACGTTTCGCGCAACCAACGCGGTGGCAACCTGATCGGCGCCGGTGTGCTGGGAGCCTTGTCCGGCCTGTTGGTGGGACCGTGCATGACCGCTCCATTGGCGGGTGCCCTGCTCTATATCGCCCAGAGCGGCAATGCACTGCACGGCGCGCTGATTCTGTTTGCCATGGGCATCGGCATCGGCGTACCGCTGTTGTTGCTGGTCACCGTCGGTAATCGCTTCCTGCCCAAACCTGGCGCGTGGATGAACCTGCTCAAGGGCGTGTTCGGTTTCCTGTTCCTCGCCACCGCGTTGCTGTTGCTGCGCCCGGTTCTGGATGAATCGCTCTGGCTCGGCTTATGCGGTGCCTTGCTGCTGATCGCCGCCTGCAGTGCCTGGAAGCAGTCGCAAGGTTTTGGCCGAGTTGCCCACCTGTTCGGCGCCAGTTCGCTGCTGTTGGGTCTGTGGGGCAGCCTGTTGGTGATCGGTGCGGCGGGGGGCAGTGACAATCCCTATCAGCCGTTGCAGGTGTACAGCGCCGGCCGTACCAGCGGCGCCGCACCGAATGCCCATGATGCATTCACCACGGTCAAGGATCCCGTCGCCCTGCAACGCGAACTCGACACGGCCCGCGCCCAGGGCCAATGGGTGCTGCTCGATTACTACGCCGACTGGTGTGTGTCGTGCAAAGTCATGGAAAAACAGGTCTTCGGCAAACCCCAAGTGCTGGAAGCGCTCAGCGATGTGCGCTTGCTACGGCTGGACGTCACCGCCGACAATGCCGCCAGCCGTGAACTGCTCGGCCGTTATAAAGTGCCGGGGCCGCCAAGCCTGTTGTGGATCGGCACCGACGGCATCGAGCGCCGCAGCCAGCGCATCACCGGTGAGGTCGATGCCGGCACTTTCCTGCAACGCTGGACCACCACCCGAGACGCTCGTTAATGCTGACCTTTACCCTCGGCACCTTTGCTATCGCGCTTAATCACCTGCTGCTGATCAGTGCCCTGGCGCTGGCGACCTTTGTCGGCTGGCGGGTGGCCAAGCGTGGCGGCGAGAACCCGGAATCGGTGCTGTTCAGCCTGTTCCTGCTGGGGATGCTGGCGGCTCGGGTCGGTTTCGTGATCGCCTACTGGGCGCACTATCGCAACGATCCGTGGCAGATCATCGACGTGCGCGACGGGGGGTTCCTTGCCTGGCCGGGGGTGGTCGTGCTGTTGCTCGCCGCGTTGTATCGAGGCTGGCGTCGCCCGGGCCTGCGTCGGCCGTTGGGCTTTGGCGTGGGCAGCGGTCTGGCATTCTGGCTGCTGGCGACCTTCTCCCTGAGCATTTACGAACAAGGCACGCGCCTGCCGCAGATCACCCTGCGTAATGCCGCCGGCCAAACCGTGCAGCTCAGCGACTACCAGGGCGGTCCGCTGGTCATCAACCTTTGGGCCACCTGGTGCCCGCCGTGCCGCCGGGAAATGCCAGTGCTGGAAAACGCCCAGCAACAACGCCCGGACCTGACCTTCCTGTTCGTCAACCAGAGCGAAAGCATGCAGAGCGTCGCCACCTTCCTCGAAACCCAGGGTCTGAGCCTGACTAACGTGCTGTTCGATGGCAGCGGTCGATTGAGTCAGGCCGTGGGTTCCATGGCATTGCCGACTACGCTGTTCTATAACCCTGACGGGTACCTGCTGGGCAGCCATCTGGGCGAACTCTCTGAAGCGAGTCTGGCCCGCGCCCTGGAACACTTCGACACCCCGAACCCGGCCACCTCGGCCACGCCTTCAAGGAAATTGCCATGCTCCGCCTCCGCCACCTGCTGACACTTACCTTGGGTGCTGCCCTGCTGCACCTGCCGTCGGTACAGGCCGAAGAACTGCCTGAAGCAATCAAGAAGATCGAAGCCAAGGGCGCCAAAATTGTCGGCACCTTCGATGCGCCTGATGGTTTGCGCGGTTATGCAGCGCAGTACCAGAACCGTGGCATGGCGTTGTACCTGACCCCGGACGGTAAACATGTATTGCTGGGCAATCTGTACGACGCCGAAGGCAATGACCTGAGCAGCGCGCCTCTGCAGAAACTGGTGTACGCACCGATGGCCAAGGAAGTCTGGGGCAAGATGGAAGCGAGCAACTGGATTGCTGACGGCAACAAGGATGCACCGCGAATCGTCTATCTGTTCAGCGACCCGAATTGCCCGTACTGCAACATGTTCTGGGAACAGGCGCGGCCGTGGGTCAAGGCCGGCAAGGTGCAGTTGCGGCACATCATGGTCGGCATCATTCGCGAAGACAGCCCGGGCAAATCCGCCGCGCTGCTGGCCGCCAAGGACCCGCAAAAAGCCCTGGCAGACCACGAGAAATCCGGCAAGGAAAGTTCGCTCAAGGCGTTGAAAGACGTGCCACCTGCCATTCAGGCGAAACTCGCGGCGAACATGCAGTTGATGGAAGACCTGGAACTGGCCGCCACCCCGGCGATTTTCTATATGGACGACAAGGGTCAGCTGCAACAGCAGCAAGGCGCGCCGACGCCGGATAAGTTGGTGAAGATTCTGGGGCCGAAGTAAGTAGTTTGGCCGTCGGATTTGTGGTGACAGCAGTAACGCCATCGCGGGCAAGCCCGCTCCCACAGGGTTATACGACCTCCTGTGGGAGCGGGCTTGCCCGCGATGGCGTCTGTATGACCGACTAATTTCTCTGGGCTAGAAATGCCAGCAAAGCCTCAGTCACAAACTGCGGGTTCTCCAGATTGGAGATATGCCCCGCCTCCGGCACCAGCACATACGGGCAACCGATCAACTCGGCCATCTCTTTGGTTTCCGACGGCGGCCGTGGTTTGTCCTGATCGCCGCACATCAACAGCGTGGTTTCAGGGCTCAGTTCACCCAGGCGCGGCAATAGATCATCACGACCAAAGGTAATCCGTCCCATCGGCACGATGCTTTCACGTAAGCGGTCGGCCGGCAGCGCAGCCAGTCTGGCGCGGAAATCCTGATACAGCGCCGATTGCGGATCGATGCCCGGCCGGAAGAAGATCGGCACAATAATGTCGAGCAGTTGCGGCGAGATCACACCGCTGTCTTCGATCTGCTTGAACAGCGAGAAATAATATTGGCGGGTCGGTTCCGGTTCGACGCCGACGTAGGTGTCCATCAGCACCAGACCGTTGAGCCGCTTCGGCGCCGACAGCGCCAGTCGAACACCCCACATGGCACCGACCGAAAGACCGACCAGCGTGACCTTGTGGATGTCCAGATGATCGAGCAATGCCAGAGCCTGGCGTGCTACGTCATCCAGTGACTCTGTGCATTCGGGCATCCGCCCGGATTCGCCATGGCCCCACAGGTCCAGGGCGATGACCCGATAGTGCCGCGACAGGGCCTTGATTTGCGGCGCCCACATGGCCTGGTCCCACAGGTAGCTGCCGGCCAGCAGAACCGCAGGGCCTGTACCTTGATCTAGGTAGTGAAGCGCTTGTCCATCAACCGTTACGAAGGGCATTGACTGTCTCCCTGGTGAAATCGGATCCATTAAAAAGCACTGGAAGACTGAGCCGCATGGGACCGGCAGTCAACCCGCAGCTTTGTGGTGTCTGTGATGACGCCTTCGCGGGCAAGCCTCGCTCCTACAGGTCGGAGTCGATTGGTCGACACAATACTGTAGGAGCGAGGCTTGCCCGCGAAGAGGCCCTCACCGACGCTAAAGAACTACAACCCCTCCAGCTCCGCCATCAGGTCATTCAACCGATCCACCTTCTCTTCGGTGATGTCGCTCGCCGCCAACCCGTCGATGTACTCGGCCAACTCCGCGACCGTGCTGCACTCGAACATCGCCCGCAGCGGCACGTTGCGTTGCAGGGCTTTTTGCACCCGCGAGGCGATCTGGGTGGCCAGCAGCGAATGCCCGCCGAGCTCGAAGAAGTTATCGCGAACGCCGACCTTCTCGACCTTCAACACCTCGGCCCAGATATCCGCCAGGGTCTGTTCCAGCTCATTGCGCGGCGCCTGATAGTCCTGGCTCTGCAACTGGCCGATCTCCAGTGCTGGCAGGGTTTTTCGATCAAGTTTGCCGTTGGCGTTGAGCGGCATTTTGTCGAGCCACAGCCAGTGCAGCGGCACCATGTATTCCGGCAATTCGGCACGCAAGCGTTGCTTGATGCGCTCCAGCCGTTCGTTCGGGTTCAGCGTCGAATCCGCTGCAACCAGATAGCCGACCAAATGCTTGCCGTTGATGCCTTCTTGCACACCGACCGCTGCATCGCGAACCTCCGGCTGCTCGTGCAAACGCGCCTCGATTTCACCCAGTTCGATGCGGTAACCGCGAATCTTCACCTGATGGTCGATGCGTCCGACGTACTCCAGCACACCATCACTGCGACGACGCGCCAGGTCGCCGGTGCGATACAGGCGATCCCCTGGCGCGCCGAACGGGTTCGGCACAAACACCTGCGCAGTGCGCAACGGATCGCTCACATAGCCGCGACCCACGCCGGTACCGGCCACGCACAACTCACCCACCGCCCCCAACGGCACCAGCTCCAGCGCGCCATCGAGCAGGTACAAACGGTTGTTGTCGGTCGGCGTGCCAATCGGCAGATAACTGCCACGGGTCGAAGCCAGGTCGATACGGAAGAACGCCACATCGTCCGAGCATTCCGCCGGGCCATAAGCGTTCACCAAGCCGATGTCCGGGTAACGCAGCAACCATTGATGCGCCAGTTCCGGCGGCATCGCTTCACCGGTCGGCAGCATCCAGCGCAAGCCATCGAGGCTCATGCGGTCCTGGGCGAGCATGCCCTGAATCAGCGACGGCACGCTTTCCAGCACCGTGATGCCCTGGCTCTGGACGTGAGCCAGCAAGCCTTGCGGATCGTGGGCGATGCTGTTCGGCACAATGTCCACCCGCGCACCGAACAACGGCGCCGCGAGGAACTGCCAGACCGAAATGTCGAAGCTTTGCGAGGCGGTCTGGGCGATCACGTCGGTATCGCTGAGATTCAGGTACGGCACCTTGCTCAACTGGTTGTTGAGCATGCCACGCTGCTCGACCATCACGCCCTTCGGCAGGCCGGTGGAACCCGATGTATAGATCACATAGGCGAGGTTGTCCGGGCCGCTGTAAATGCCTGGATTGGCCACCGAAACTTCGCTCGCCTGCACGTCTTCCCAGACCAGCAATCGAGGTCGGTGGGCACAACCGAACTCTTCCAGCAGTGCGACGGCTTGTTCACGACACGCCTGAGTGCAGACCAGCAACGGTGTGCGGCTCAGGTCGATGATCCGGCTCAGACGCTGACTCGGCAGGCCCGGGTCCAGCGGCAAGTAACCGGCACCGGCCTTGAAGCTGCCAATGATCATGCCCAGCAGATCGAGGTTACGCTCGGCGAGCAGCGCCACCGGTTGATCCAGTCCGACTCCGGTGGCAATCAGCGCATGGCCTAGGCGGTTGCTGCGCTGGTTCAGCTCAACATAACTGTGTTGCTGATCCAGGCAACTGGCGGCAATCCGCTGTGGATGCTCGGCGACTTGCGCTTCGAACAGTTCGACGTAGCTCTGCTCCAGCGGGTACTCGTATTCACTCTGGTTGCAGCCATGGATCAGGAAGTCCTGTTCCTCGGTGCCCAGCAGCGGCAGGTCGGCCATGTCGCCATGGAAGCCTTCGACCAGTGCCAGCAACAGTCGCTTGAACTCACCGAGCATGCGCTCGACCGTGGATTCGTCGAAATAGCGTTGGTCGTAGGACAGGTGCAAACCCAGGTCATCCCCCGGATAGCAGACCGCCGTCAACGGGAAGTTGGTGTGAGTGCGGCCCGAATCCGAGGTGGCGTTGAGACTTTGCGCACGGTCCAGCACCGAAACTTCCACCGGGGCGTTCTCGAACACGAACAGGCTGTCGAACAGCGGCTGGCCTTTCGGCAACTCGCTGTTTTCCTGGATGCTCACCAACGGCAAGTATTCGTACTCGCGCAGCTGCATGTTGCTGTCGAGCAAACCGCTGAGCCACTGACGAACGCTGCAGCGCTGATCGTCCTCGGGCATTTTCACCCGCAAGGCGATGCTGTTGATGAACAGCCCGACGGTGCGTTGCATCTCTGGCATCTCCACCGGACGCCCGGCCACCGTGACGCCGAACAGCACGTCGCGATCACCGCTCAAGCGACGCAACACCAGCGCCCACGCCGCTTGGGCGAAGGTGTTGATGGTCAGCTGATGGGCCTGCGCCAGCTCACGCAATTGCGCGCCATCCCGGGCATCGAGCCTTGTGTAGCGGTCGCCGACGATCATGCCGCCGCTGTCGCCGGCATGTTCACGCAGGAACGGCCGGTCGCTCGGAATCGGCGTGGTGCGCTCGAAACCTTGCAGGTTCTGCCGCCACCACTGCCGCGCTTCGGCCAGGCTCTGACGTTGCAGCCAGCCGATGTAATCGCGATAGCGTGGCGGCACCGCCAGCTGCGCTTCCCGGCCTTCGCCGAGGGCGGTGTAGATTTCGAAGAAGTCGTTCATCAGCAGCGAACGGCACCAGGCATCGATGAGGATGTGGTGGTTGCTCATCATGAACCAGTAACGCGCCGCGCCCACGCGGATCAAGCGCAGATGGAACGGTGCCTGATTGAGCAGATCGAACCCGGCCTCACGTTCGCTTTTCAGCAGCGATTGCAGTTTCGGCTCTTGCTCGGTTTCGGCAACCGCGCTCCAGTCCAGGTACTCGATCGGCGTGCTGCCCGGCTTGTGGATCACTTGCAGCATGTCTTCGCCGACGTTCCAGCAGAACGAGGCGCGCAAGGCTTCGTGTCGGGCGATCACCGCTTGCCAGGCCTGGGCGAAACGTTGCGGGTCGAGCTCGCTGTTGATGCGGTAGCGGTCCTGCATGTAGTAGAGGCCGGTGCCCGGTTCGAGCAAGGTGTGCAGCAGCATGCCTTCCTGCATCGGGGTCAGCGGGTAGACGTCTTCGATCATTGCCGCCGGCACTGGCAGTGCGTCGAGTTGCGGCTGAGTCAGTCTGGCCAGCGGGAAGTCCGACGGCGTCAGGCCGCCAGCGTTGTCGCTCAGGCAGTGCTGGATCAGGCTTTGCAATTCGCCCAGGTACGCCTCCGCCAGGTCGGTGATGGTTTGCAGATCGTGGCGTTCGGTGCTGAAGGTCCAGCGCAGCACCAACTCACCGCCGTATACCTGACTGTCGACGCTCAGTTCGTTGGGCAGCGGCGCATGCGGATCATGAGCCGCGCCGACCGGCTCATCGAGCGGACGGAACAACGCATCGCTGCCCAAGGTCTGGTCGAACTGGCCAAGGTAGTTGAAGGTGATCGGCGCCACCGGCAGCGCGGCCATGGTCTGCCGGCACACACCGTCGGCCAGGTAACGCAGTACGCCATAACCCAGGCCTTTATGCGGCACCGCGCGCAGTTGCTCCTTGATCGCCTTGATCGACGCGCCCTGTTCATTCATAGGTGTGAGGCGTAGCGGATAAGCGCTGGTGAACCAGCCGACGGTGCGGGTCAGGTCGATCTCGTCGAACAGGGTTTCGCGACCGTGGCCTTCGAGTTGAATCAACGCCGATTCACGACCGTTCCAGCGGCACAACACGCGGGCCAACGCGGTCAGCAGCAAATCGTTGACCTGGGTGCGATAGGCCGTTGGCGCCTGTTGCAGCAGTTGGCGAGTGCGCTCGCTGTCGAGGCGCACGCTGACGGTTTGTGCGTGGCGATTCTGCTGGCCGCCCTGAGGACGATCACACGGCAATTCAGCACTTGGGCCGGCCAGTTGCATCTGCCACCAGCTCAATTCTTCCCGCAGCGATTCGCTGCCGGCGTAAGCCTGCAACCGTGCGGCCCAGTCCTTGAAGGCACTGGTTTTCGCCGGCAGTTTTACTGACTGCTCTGCGTCCAGTTGACGATAAACCGTTTGCAGATCGTCCAGCAGCACCCGCCACGACACTCCGTCCACCACCAGGTGGTGAATAGCAATGAACAGCCGTTGTTGCCCCTCGGGATCATCGACCAGCAGCGCCCGCATCAGCGGCCCTTGCTCAAGGTCGAGGCCGCGCTGGGTATCGGCGAACAGTGCCGCGCCTTTGTCCAGGGTCGGCACGTGCACCTGCCACAGCACGGCAGCGTCGCAAACCCCTTGGTGCTCGGCCTGCCAATGGCCGGCGACTTCGGTAAAGCGCAAACGCAAGGCGTCGTGCTGTTCGATCACCGCCAGCAACGCCTGCTCCAGGCGATGCGGGTCCAGCGCCTCGGTCGGTTCCAGCAGTAATGCCTGGTTCCAGTGTTGACGCTGTGGAATATCGGTATCGAAGAACCAGTGCTGAATCGGCGTCAAACGCGACTCACCGCTCAGCAGACCTTGCTCGGCGGTGACCTGCCCGGTACGGGTCGCGACGGCGGCGAGGGTTTGTACAGTCTGGTGCTGGAACAGATCACGCGGGCTGAAGTGGATGCCCTGCTGCCGCGCACGGCTGACCACCTGGATCGACAGGATCGAATCGCCACCCAGTTCGAAGAAGTTGTCATTGAGGCCGACCTGCTGGACGTTCAGCACTTCGCACCAGATGCCGGCCAGGGTCAACTCAAGTTCGTTGCTCGGCGCCACGTACTGCTGGCGATTCAACTCCGGGTCCGGGGCCGGCAGCGCGCGGCGGTCGAGTTTGCCGTTGGCGGTCAGCGGCATGCTGGCCAGCAGGATCAGGTGGGTGGGCACCATGTAGTCCGGCAGCTGGGCCTTCAAGTGCGTCTTGAGCGCCTCGCGCAGTGCGGTTTGTTGCGCCTCGTCCTGCTCGGCCACGTCAGTGACCAGATAGCCAACCAGTTGTTTGCCGCTCGGTGCATCGAGCGCCAGAACGACAGCTTCACGGATCGATTCATGTTCCAGCAGACGGGTTTCGATTTCGCCCAGCTCGATACGGAAACCACGGATCTTCACTTGATGGTCGATGCGGCCGAGGTACTCGACCAGACCATCGGCACGCTGACGGACAAGGTCGCCGGTGCGGTACAAACGTCCGCCATTGGCGGCGAACGGATCAGCGACAAACCGTTCGGCGGTCATGCCCGGACGCTGGTGATAACCCTGCGCCAGACCGGCGCCGCCGACATACAACTCGCCCGTCGCGCCTTGCGGCACCAATGCCAGATCGGCGTCGAGAATGTACGCAACGCGAGCGCCAATCACGCTGCCGATCGGCACGCTGCCCAGCCCTTCTTCCAATTGCTCGGGTGCCAGGCTGGCGAGCGGCATGACCACGGTTTCGGTCGGGCCGTAAGCGTTGAAAAACAGGCTCGGCTTGAACGCCGCGCGAATCCGCTGCAAGTGTTCGCCGGTCAGGGCCTCGCCACCGGTGATACACATGCGTACCGGCAGGGTTTCGCCTTGAGTCGCCAGCCATTGCGCCAACTGGCTGCCGTAGCTTGGGGTGAAACCAAGAATGTTGATGTGGTGGCGACGAATCAGCCCGCAGATTTCTTGCGCATCCCACTGACCTTGCGCACGCAGGACAACCTGCGCACCACTCAGCAACGGCACCAGCAGACGCTCGGTCGCGGCATCGAAGTTGATCGAATAGAAGTGCAGCTCACAGTCATCCGGGCGCATACCGAAGCGCTCGATCACGGCGCGGCAATGCATGGCGATTTCCCCGTGGGACACCACCACGCCTTTCGGTTTGCCGGTGGAGCCCGAGGTGTAAATCAGGTACGCCTGATGCTGCGGCAGGCTGATAAACGGCAGTTCGCTGGCCGGGTAATTGGCCAGGTCCGCGGCGTCGTCTTCCAGGCACCAGCGGCCAACAGTGGCCGGCAATTCACCGAGCGCCGCGAACATCGCCGCATCGCTGAGCAGCAAACCGATGCCGCTGTCTTCGATCATGTAGTGCAGACGATCCAGCGGGTATTCCGGGTCCAGCGGTACATAGGCGCCACCCGCCTTGAGGATCGCCAGCAAGCCGATAACCATTTCCAGCGAACGCTCCAGTGCCAGGCCGACCCGCACCTGCGGCCCGACACCCCGCTCGCGGAGCATCCAGGCCAGACGATTGGCGCGGCTGTCGAGCTCGGCGTAGCTCAAGGTTTGCCCGGCGAACGTCAAGGCCGGCGCATCCTTGCGCACCAGCGCCTGCTCGGCGAACAGGTGATGGATACATTGATCGAGACGATGTTCGCCCGGCTCGATGCCGAGGCTGTCGAGCAGGTTTTGCTGTTCGCTGGCTTCCAGCAACGGCAGTTCACTCAAGCACTGTTGCGGATCGGCCAGCAACGCTTCCAGCAGATTGCGCCAGTGCCCGGCCATGCGCGCAATGCGCGGCTCGTCGAACAAATCGGTGCTGTAGGTCAGGCAGCAACCCAGGCGATGGTCGAGGTCGGTGACTTCCAGATTGAGGTCGAACTTGGTCGCTCGCGCATCGTTGGCCAGGTACTCGACGGTCATCCCGGCTAGGGTGCGGCTCTGCTGGAATTCCCAGCGCTGCACGTTGCACATCACCTGGAACAGCGGGTTGTACGCCGCGCTGCGGGTTGGTTGCAAGGCTTCCACCAGATGATCGAACGGCAGGTCCTGATGGGACTGGCCTTCGATCACGGTGTGGCGAACCTGCTCGAACAACTCGCCGACGGACATCTGCCCGTCGAGCTGGCAACGCAGCACTTGAGTGTTGAGGAATGCGCCGATCAGCCCTTCGCTTTCCGGGCGAATACGATTGGCCACCGGCGCGCCGATGCGCAGATCAGTCTGGCCACTGTAGCGGTAAAGCAGCACCGCCAGCGCGGTAGTCATGGTCATGAACAGGGTCAGACCGTTGTAGGCGTTGAAGGCACGAACCCGCGCCGCAAGATCATCGCTCAGATCGAAGCGGAACAGCTCGCCCTGATGGCTTTGCACCGGCGGGCGCGGACGATCGGCCGGCAATTCCAGCAGCGGATGTTCGCGGCCCAGTTGCGTGGTCCAGTAATCGAGCTGGCGCTGACGTTCGCCGGATTCCAGCCACTGGCGCTGCCACACGCTGTAATCCAGGTACTGCACCGGCAGCGGTTGCAGCGGTGATTCGCGGTCATCGACGAACGCTTCGTAGAGCGCGCTCAACTCCCGGGCGAAGATGTCCATCGCCCAGCCTTCGGTGACGATGTGGTGCAAGGTCAGCACCAGGTAATGCTCCTGCTCGGCGGTCTTGACCAGGCAGGCGCGCAGCAACGGTCCGGTTTCCAGGTTAAAAGGCGTGTGCGCCTCGCTGTCGGCCAGTTGCTGAACCCGTTGTTCGCCGGTGTCGACCGCCAACGCGGAAAAATCCTTCCAGTCCATGCGCAGGCTGGTGTCCGGGTGAACCTGTTGCCGGGCCACGCCGTCGACGCTCGGGAACGTCGTACGCAGGGTTTCGTGACGCATGATCAGCGCTTGCAGCGCCGCTTCGAAACGCCCGACATCCAATACGCCGCGCAACCGCGCCATGCCGCCGACGTTGTAGGCCGGGCTGTCCGGTTCCATCTGCCAGAGGAACCACATGCGTTGCTGGGAATAGGACAACGGCACCGGTTGGCTGCGGTCGACTTTCTCGATCGGTGGCTGCTTATTGGTTTTGCCGCTGGCCTGGATCAAGCGAACCTGTTCGGCAAACGCGCCCAGCTCACTGTTCTCGAACAGCGCCCGCAACGGCAACTCGACGTCGCAGGCCTGACGGGTGCGGGAGATGATTTGAGTGGCCAACAGCGAGTGGCCGCCGAGGGCGAAGAAGTCGTCGCGCAAACCGACCTGCGTTTGGCCCAGCACTTCACCCCAGATGCCGGCGATTTGTTGCTCCAGGGCAGTGACCGGTTCGACGTGTTCGCGGACTTGCCACTGGGGTTCCGGCAAGGCGCGACGGTCGAGTTTGCCGCTCGGGCTCAGGGGCATTTCGTCCAGACGCATGAGTTGCGCCGGGACCATGTATTCCGGCAACTCGGCGGCCAGCGCTGCTTTCAGACGTACGCTTTGGGTGTCGACGTCTTCAGTGGAGTCAGTGGCGGTGTAGTAACCGATCAGCTGACCGCCGGCCGCCGTTTCGCGCACCAGCACCACCGTTTGGGCGACGCCGGGCTGCGCCAACAACCGCGCTTCGATTTCTTCCGGCTCGACACGAAAACCACGCAATTTGACCTGCTGATCGAGACGACCGAGGTATTCGATCACGCCATCGGCGGCCCAGCGCGCACGGTCGCCGGTGCGGTACAGACGCGCGCCCTGCTCGCCCAGCGGATCGACCACAAAACGTTCGGCGGTCAGCCCCGGACGGCCCAGATAGCCCCGAGCCAGACCGACACCGCTGATGCACAGTTCACCCGGCACACCGGCCGGTACAGGATTGAGGTCACTGTCGAGCACGCGGCACAGCACGTTGCCCAATGGCCGGCCAATCGGCGAGCGTTCGCCATCAGCCGTTGTGCAATGCCAATGGGTGACGTTAATCGCGGTTTCGGTCGGGCCGTAGCGGTTGTGCAGTTGCACCGCCGGCAGGTGTTCCAGTACGCGATTGCGCAGTTCGGCGGGCAAGGCTTCGCCGCCACAGAACACCCGGCGCAGACTGGTGCATTCGGCGGTCAGCGGTTCGTCGATGAACAATGCAAGCAGCGGCGGCACAAAGTGCAGCGTGGTCACGCCGTACTGCTGAACCAGTTGCGCAATGCGATGCGGATCGCGGTGCTCACCAGGACCGGCGATCAGCAAGCGGGCACCGGTGATCAACGGCCAGAAACACTCCCACACCGACACGTCGAAACTGATCGGCGCCTTTTGCATCAGCACATCGGTTTCGTTCAGGCGATAGGTGTTCTGCATCCATTGCAGACGTTCAGCGAGCGCCGTGTGAGTGTTGCCCACGCCCTTCGGCTGACCGGTGGAACCGGAGGTGTAAATCACGTAGGCCAGGTTGTCGCCATGCAGATGCAGGCCTGGCGCATGGCTTGGCCAGTTCTCCAGATGCAGGGCATCCATGGCGATCACGCTGACGCCATCGGTGGCCGGCAAGCGCTCGAGCAATTCGGTTTGAGTCAGCAGCAACTCGACGCCACTGTCGCTGAGCATGTAGGCCAAGCGCTCGGCCGGGTAATCCGGGTCCAGGGGCACATAAGCGCCGCCGGCCTTGATGATCGCCAGCAAGCCAATCAACAACTGCGGCGAACGCTCGGCGGCGATGGCCACGCACACGTCCGGGCCGACGCCTTTGTCGCGCAGGTAATGCGCCAGGCGGTTGGCCTGGGCGTGCAGTTCGGCGAAGTCCAGGCTACCGCCGTCCCACAGCAGCGCGGTGCGCTCCGGGGTTTGGCGTACTTGTTCGTTGAGCAACTCCGGCAACCACTGCTGCGCCGGGTTGCAGGGAGCAACGCTCCAGTCATTTTGCTGATCGTGTTCGACGGTGGTCAGCAGTTGCAGGTCGCCGATCGCTTGTTGCGGACGTTCGCAGACAGCTCGCAGCAGGTTGGCGAAATGCCCGGCCAGACGCTCTATAGTCGCCGCGTCAAACAACTCGCTGGCGTAGTCGAAAGACAGGCTCAGACGAGCATTACGGTCTTCTTCGCTGTGCAGTTGCAGGTCGAACTTGGCTTCGCGGCTGTGCCACGGCAGCTCTTCGGCGAGCAGCCCCGGCAAACGACGCAGGGCGCCGAGATCCCGTTGCTGATGGTTGAACATGACTTGGAACAAGCCTTGTTCGCGGGCCTGCGGGAAGGCTTCGAGCAGTTGCTCGAACGGCAGGTCCTGATGCGCTTGCGCCCCCAAGGCGGCTTGACGGGTTTGCGCCAGCAACGCCATGAACGGCAGTCGTGAATCCACCTCGGCACGCAGCACCTGGGTGTTGATGAAGAAGCCGATCAGCCCCTGGGTTTCCAGGCGCGGACGGTTGGCATTCGGCACGCCGATGCGAATGTCCCGTTGGCCGCTGTAGCGATATAGCAAGCTCTGGAATGCCGCGAGCAGCAGCATGAACGGCGTCGACTCATGGGCCTGGGCGGTGTGGCGAATGGCATCGCTCAGGCTCACGTCCAAACGCAACGTGTGGCGGGCGGCGCTGTGCGTGTGTTGTGCCGAGCGCGGATGGTCGGTGGCCAGGCTCAGGGTCGGATGATCAAAACCCAGCTGCTGTTTCCAGTAAGCGAGTTGACGCTCGCCCTCCCCTTGCGCCAGCCACTGGCGCTGCCAACTGCCGTAGTCGGCGTATTGCGTCGGCAAGGCGGGAAGGCTGGCGGTCTGGCCTTGAGAGGCGGCCGCATACAACCGTGAGAATTCGTCGATCAGCACGTTCATCGACCAGCCGTCGGCGATGATGTGGTGCATGGTCACCAGCAGTTGATGGTCGTCATCGTCGAGGCGTACCAGGGTCACCCACAGCAGCGGACCTTTCTCCAGATCGAACCGGGTGCGGGCTTCGTCCTCGCGGATGTGCTGCGCGCGGGCTTCACGCTCGATGGCTGGCAGGTCGCTGATGTCGATCACTTGCAGGTTGAATTCGCCGACAGCAATGACCTGTTGCAGGGCCACACCGTCCCGTTCGAAAAACCGTGTGCGCAGGGATTCGTGACGTCCGATCAGTTGCTGGAAACTGGCGCGCAAGGCGTCTTCGTCCAGTTCGCCGCGCAGGCGCAGGGCACCGGGAATGTTGTAGGCACTGCTCTGCGGGTCGAGTTGCCAGGTGATCCACAGACGGTTTTGCGCCAGGGATTGCGGCATGGCTTCGCTGCGCGACAGCGTGGTGATCGCGCCTTGGGCCAGGCCGCCATCCTGTTGTTGCCGGGCGACTGCGGCGGCGAATGCGCCAAGGGTCGGCGCTTCGAACAACAGGCGCAGATTCAGCTCCAGAGCCAATTCTTCACGCAGACGCGCGACCACTTGAGTGGCGGCGATGGAGTTGCCGCCGAGCAGGAAGAAATGGTCATCGGCACTGACCTGTTTGATGCTGAGCTGTTCGCACCAGATTTTACCGATCAAGGCTTGCAGCTCAGAGCCCGACTCAGTTTCAGACGTGCTGGCGATCTCTGCGGGCGGAAATAGTGCATAGCTGTCGAGGCTGCCTTCGGTCAGGCGATGGCGGCAGGCCGAGCGTTGCACCTTGCCGCTGGACGTCTTGGGCAGCGCCCCCGGATTGAGCAACACCACCACGCTCGGCGCTTCCTGATACGCCTCGGCCACCGCCTGGCGGATGGCTTTGATCAGCGCCTCAGGCGGGAGGATTTTCTGCACGCTGCGGCTGACTTCCGCAGCGATGCCGATGCCTTCCTGCCCCTCGATGTTGACCGCGAACGCCGCCACGCGACCTTTGCGCACCACCTCCACTTCACGCTCGATGGTCTGCTCGATGTCCTGCGGATAGAGGTTGTGACCGCGCACGATCAGCATGTCTTTCAGGCGCCCGGTGATGAACAATTCACCGTCGCGCAAGAAGCCCAGGTCGCCGGTGCGCAGCCAGGTACGGCCGGCGCGCTGGACGAAGGTCCTGGCCGTGGCTTCGGGGTTGCGCCAGTAGCCATGGGCGATGCTCGGCCCGGCGGCCCAGACTTCACCGACCGCATTGTTGGCGAGTTCTTCGAGCGACACGGAATCGACAATCAACACCGCGTGATCCGGCTGGCTGATGCCGCAACTCATGATCGAGCTGCCATCACCCGGTTCGGCACGATTTTGCGCCAAGGCCTGATCATCCACGCGCAACACTGGAATGCCTTGGCCACGCGGGCTACCGGCAACGAACAGCGTGGCTTCCGCCAAGCCGTACGAGGCCATGAAGCTGTCCGGCGTAAAGCCGCAGGTCGCGAACTTCTCGGCAAAACGCTCCAGGCTGTCGAGGCGAATCGGTTCGGAACCGGAATACGCCACGCGCCAGCCACTCAGGTCGAGGCGTTCCAGGGCTGATTCGCTGACCCGTTCGCTGCACAACCGATAGGCGAAGTCCGGCCCGCCGCTGATGGTGCCGCCGTATTCGCTGATCGCTTCCAGCCAGCGCAACGGGCGACCGAGGAAGTACGCCGGCGACATCAACACACACGGCACACCGCTGAAAATCGGCTGCAACAGGCCGCCGATCAGCCCCATGTCGTGGTACAGCGGCAGCCAGCTGACTATCACATCGTCAGGGTTGAGGTCGATGCCAAAGCCGTGACGAATCAATAGTTCGTTGGCCACCAGGTTGCCATGGCTGACTTGCACACCTTTGGGTAACGCGGTGGAGCCGGAGGTGTATTGCAGGAAAGCGATGTGCTCGCCTTGCAGGTCCGGCGCAACCCAGCGTTCGGCCAGGGCGTTGTCGAGGGTGTCGACACACAGCAGCGGCGGCGCCCCGTTGATTTGCAGCAGGGCGTCGCGCAGGTCCGCGCTGGTCAACAGCAAGCGCGGCTCGGCATCGCTAATGATCGACAACAGACGTTCCTGGTGATGACGACGGGTCGACTCCGGCGGATAGGCCGGCACCGCGATCACCCCGGCGTACAGGCAACCGAAAAACGCCGCGACGTAATCCGGGCCGCTGGGAAACAGCAGCACCGCGCGATCGCCGAATGACGCCTCAGCCTGCAACGCGCCGGCAATGGTTCGCGCCCGTTGATCCAGCTCACGATAACTGAGCACCACAGCCTGATCCTGGGTTTCGGCGAGAAAACGCAAGGCCACCCGGTCCGGCGTCAGGGCCGCGCGGCGCTGAAGGGCTTGGACCAGTGTGCTAGGGAGTTCGAACGCGTCGGTCATGAGGTTTCCTGCCTGAATTCGGCTTGCAAGTGGAATCGGTTTTCGTACGTCACGCCCGTTCACGGGCATGCAGGACGCGGTCTTCGCCGACCGCGCAAGGCATTGGGAATGCTGTTTTGGCCGGGGCTTGCGCCCGCAGCCAGTCACCAATGAGAACGGATGAGGTCTTGAAATAATTAGTCGCCGGGCTTGAGCGCCAGCAGGCTTGCGGTTAGCGGATGAGTCAACGTGTCACGGTTCTCACTCCACACCTTGGCGGAGCATTAATTCTCTTTCTCAATTGACAATCATTATCATTAAGCATAATTTGTCGCTCGATATGTAGGACGGCCCCCGACTCCCCTGTCGTCCCACTAACCTATTTGCAGCAAGGTGATTTCCAATGACGGAACAAGTATCCACAAGCAGGTGCGATTCACCGCTACTTCAGGCCTTCGTCGACAACCGACTGATTCTGGTCAAGATTGCTGCCCGTATTACCGGCTGCCGATCCCGTGCCGAAGACGTGGTGCAAGATGCGTTCTTCCGGCTGCAATCGGCGCCGCAGATCACGTCATCCATCAAGGCACAGCTCAGCTACCTGTTCCAGATCGTGCGCAACCTGGCCATCGACCACTACCGCAAGCAGGCGCTGGAACAGAAGTATTCCGGCCCGGAAGAGGAAGGTCTGAACGTGGTGATTCAGGGCGCTTCACCGGAAACCTCACATATCAATTTCTCGACTTTGGAAAACATTGCCGATGCACTGACGGAGCTGCCCAGCCGCACCCGTTACGCCTTCGAGATGTACCGCCTGCACGGCGTGCCGCAAAAAGACATCGCCAAGGAACTCGGCGTCTCGCCAACCCTGGTGAACTTCATGATTCGTGATGCGCTGGTGCATTGCCGCAAGGTGTCGGGCAATCGTGCGGATACCTTTGCGCGCCGTTAATATCTGAAATCTCGGAGCCCCCATCGCGAGCAGGCTCGCTCCCACATTCTATTTTTGGTGTTCACAAATTATGTGTTCACAGGAGATTCAACGTGGGAGCGAGCCTGCTCGCGATGGCTGACTCAAGACCAAAGCAAGCCTTGAGCCTTACGCATCAAGCCAACGAACACCGATCAAAAAACCGCTCACGCCCCAGCATCATCAGCGCCGCGCGTTTGTGCGGGAAGTCGAACTCTTTTTCGCAGTGGAAACACTGATTGTGCATATGCCCGATCATCTTCGCGTTGTCGGCGCGAGGCTCGGCAACCACCCGCTGTGTGCGTGGATCATCCAGAAACAGGTAATGCACCAACGCCGATAACCAGCTAGCCACCTTGTGCGGGCCGCGGTGATGCTCTTCGCCCACGAGCATGTGAATGCCGCGGTCGTAATCGCCGGCGTCATAGAACGGCGCAATGCGATCTTCCTTGGCCCAATAGGCTTCAAAGTAAGCAAATGGCTGATCATCGAAGCAACCGATCAGCGTCAAGGTATGCGGGTCGGCTTCAAGCTTGCTCAGGTATTCCCGATGCTGCTCGAGACTGCCCTCCTCCTGCCAGAAACTCGCAACCCGCGGGCTGTTCTGCCAGCGGTTGAAACGCGCCAGGTCATGCTCGATTTCTACCGTGCGCAGGGAGACCCAAGCACCGAGCCGCGCATCGAAGCGTCGATAGACCTCACCACGGGGTTTCACCGCACGCAATGGATGGCGCTTGCCGCCACTGATGACCATTTGCTGTGGATAACTGCCGGTCCGCGACTCACCCAGCCAAGGCTGAGGCAGTTGCCAGAACAGCGTGCGCTCGCAGTGATATTGACCGTTGACGTCGGTGGGGATCAGCAACCCGCTGAGCAAGGCTTCGGTGGGCGCGTCATCGAGGTGCCAGGTCAGACGCAGACACTGCGCATCACGGGCAAACAGCCAATAACAGGCCGCCCAGAATGCTTGACCGTCAGGACGGCCAAAGCGCTCCTCCAGCCGCAAATGCAACGCGGGCTCGCGGGTCAGCCGCAGTTCGATCAGCGGCTGCCCTTCCAGGCTGAGGCTCAGGCGGCTTGCGGTTTCATCGGCTACAAGACGGTTGCCTGATGGCAAGGCCAGGGCAGTCAGGTCATTCAGATTGGACATGGGTCGGGCTCACGGTAATCGTCGACAGTTCAACGATGTGACGTGAGCCGGGGCGGAAAATTTAAGCGCCGTCGCCAAATACGCAACCCATGGCACGCTTCAGTGCTTGCCCACCGGCACCAGGGCAATTTTGTAAGGATCGAAAATCTTCAGCATCTGGCCGTTGTTTCGCAGGCCTTGCAGCAACTTGCCGAATGCTTCGCCTGTAATCGGCGCCTGCGGGCGAATCAGCGCGTAATGGTGATAGACCTGATCGATGCGTTGCGACACCAGCAACTGCTCGCCGACTTTCTCGTTGCGCAGCAGGTAATCGCTCAGGTAGGAGCGCGTTACCAAGGCAATGTCCGCTCGTGCGCGTAACACCATCAGCAGGTTGCTGTCGTGGGAATAGGTCAGCGTGGCGTTGTAGGTGTCGGCCAGATACTTGGGATCGGCGTTGAAATTGGCAAACTCGTAGTGATAGCCGCTGTACAGCGCCAGGCGCTTGCCCGTCAGGTCCTTGAAGTAATTCTCATCGCGGTCGGGTTTCTTCTGCGCGACAAAGATTTCTGCATCTTCCAGGCCCATATCGACGTCGGTATGCGCAATGTCCTTCCAGCCCCAGTCCGGGTTCTCGAAAATCGCCATATCGACCCGGCCTTCCTTGAAGTCGTTGAAACGCCTGGGAATGGAGGTGGGCACCAGCACAAACCGATAATCGGTTTGCAACTGATTCAGCGCTTCCACCAGCTGTGGCAGCAGACCGGTGTCGGCACCGGACTCCGGGCGCACGGTATAGGGTGGAAAATGGGCGGCACCGACCCGCACCAGTTGCGCGGCCTGAGACGGTAACACCCAGCACACCGCAAGCGCCGCCAGCAAAAGCCGCGACGCCACTCGAATTGGCGAAGACATCAAACAGCCACTCCCCGAAAAAAAAGCTCATCAATGCATTCAAGCTAGGCGGTTTCGCCGACTTAGCCAGTTTCTTACCCAGATAGACGGTTCACTGCCGTTCTTCAAGTACCAGAATCAACGCCTCATCGGCCAATTGATCGAGGCTCATGCTGCCATCGGCACGAAACCAGGTAGTGGTCCAGGACAACGCGCCCGTCAGGAAACGGCGGGTGATGAACACATCGCCACGGATAAAACCGGCGTCCCTGGCTTCACCCAGCACCTGCAGCCAGATGGCTTCATAAATATCGCGCAGCGCCAGAACCTGCGCCTGGCCTTCCTCGGACAGCGAACGCCACTCATACACCAGCACCGCCATCGCCTCGCCACTGCCGCCCATGATCGACTGCAATTCGCAACGAATCAGCGCCAGCACCCGCTCGCGCACGCTGCCGGCCTCGGCCAGGGCTGCGCGCATCAACGCGGTGTTGTAGCGAATGGTCTCCTCCATCACTGCCCGCAGGATCTCGTCCTTGCTTTTGAAGTGATGAAAAATACTGCCTGACTGAATGCCCACCGCACTGGCCAGATCACGCACGGTGGTACGTTCATAACCTTTGTTGCGAAACAGGTGAGCGGCCACTTGCAGCAGTTTGCCGCGAGCGCTGTCCGGGTCGGTCAATTGGCCGCTGTCGACCAATTCGCGCATCACCCTCAGGGCTTTTTGCTCGTCCACCCGTTCTCTCCTACAGTCGATCAATCAATTGCGCCGCTGCCCGCTAAAACAGTGGGGTTGCGCGGGCAATTTAAGCTGGCGAGGGCGACCAAGCAAGCGCTTGGGCTGAAGATAGTTCAGTCGTTTACAAACCAAGCGCTTGCTTGGTAGCCTCGAAGCACTTCTGTCGCAGGTGCCATGGAGTTGACTGTGTCTAAAACAATCCGCATCGGTTGCGCCAGCGCATTCTGGGGCGACACCTCGACCGCCGCCGCGCAACTGGTGGAAGGCGGGCGGCTGGACTATCTGGTGTTCGATTATCTGGCCGAAATCACCCTGTCGATCATGGCCGGGGCGCGGATGAAAGATCCCGCAACCGGCTACGCCAGCGACTTCATCGAAGTCCTCAGCCCCCTCCTCAATCAGCTCGCGGAACAGAAGATCCGCGTCATCAGCAACGCCGGCGGCGTCAATCCACAGGCTTGCGCCGCTGCTTTGCAAGCGGCCTGCAATAAGGCCGGGGTAGCGCTGAAGATCGCCGTGCTGTCGGGTGACGACCTTCAACCCCGGTTCAAACACCTGAGCAGCCTTGGCCTGCATGAGATGTTCAGTGGCGCGCCCCTGCCGCCGATGTGCGTGTCGACCAACGCCTACCTCGGCGCGCCGGGCATCGTCGAAGCCCTGCGCCTGGGCGCCGACATCGTGATTACCGGGCGCGTGGTCGACAGCGCCGTGGTCAGCGCAGCGCTGGTGCATGAGTTTGGCTGGTCGTGGCACGACTACGACAAACTCGCCCAAGCCGCATTGGCCGGGCACCTCATCGAATGTGGCGCCCAGTGCACCGGCGGCAATTTCACCGATTGGCGCGAGGTGCCCGACTATGAACACATCGGCTTTCCCATCGTCGAAGTCGGTGCCGACGGCCAGTTTATCGTCAGCAAACCCGACGGCTCCGGCGGCCTGGTCACGCCCCTGACGGTGGGCGAGCAGATGCTCTATGAAATCGGCGACCCGCAGGCCTATCTGTTGCCCGACGTGGTATGCGACTTCAGTCAGGTCAAACTCGTGCAACAAGGCAAGAACGCGGTGCAGGTGCATGGCGCAACAGGCTTGCCGCCGACCGCCCAGTACAAGGTCAGCGCCACGTATCCGGACGGTTTCCGCTGCACCGCCAGTTGCCTGATCGCCGGGATCGATGCGGTGGCCAAGGCCCGACGAGTCAGCCAGGCGATCATCAACAAGACCTCGGAAATCTTCAGCCAGCGCGGCTGGGCGCCCTACAGCGAAGTGAACATCGAACTGCTGGGCAGCGAGGCCACTTACGGCCCCCACGGCCAGCGCCAGGACAGCCGTGAAGTGGTGATCAAACTCGCCGTGCGCCATGCGAGCAAACAGGCCTTGATTCTGTTCTCCCGGGAAATCGCCCAGGCTGCCACCGGCATGGCACCGGGGCTGACCGGAATCGTCGGCGGACGGCCGACGGTGTACCCGTTGATCCGGCTGTTTTCGTTCCTGATCGATAAAACCGCCTGCACCCTGGAAATCGACCTCGCCGGTAAGCGCCATCCGTGCCCCCTGCCCGCCCTTGATGCGCTCAATAGCGCTGACCTGCCCCTACCCTTCGATCCGCCCAAAACCACAGAACGCGCTGACGCCAGCGTGGCCCTGATCAAACTCGCCGTGGCGCGCTCCGGCGACAAGGGTAATCACAGCAATATCGGCGTCATGGCCCGCCACCCCGACTACCTGCCGTGGATCGCCGAAGCGCTGACACCCGAGGTGATGGTCGACTGGATGAGCCATGTCCTCGACCCGATCCACGGGCGTGTCGAACGCTGGTATTTACCCGGCACTCAGAGCTTTAATTTTCTTCTGGAGAACGCACTCGGCGGCGGTGGCGTGGCCAGCCTGCGGATCGATCCGCAAGGCAAGGCATTCGCCCAACAACTGCTGGAGATCCAGATTCCGGTGCCGCAGCGCATCGCCGATCAACTAGAGGACCGTCGCCATGGCTTATGACTCGATTTTCAAACCCGACCTGTTCGCCGGCCAAAACATCATCGTTACCGGTGGCGGCAGCGGCATCGGTCGTTGCACCGCCCATGAGCTAGCGGCCCTCGGCGCACACGTGCTGCTGGTGGGGCGCAATGCCGAGAAACTGAAAAAGGTCGCTGCTGAAATCACCGAAGACGGCGGTAAAGCCAGTTGGCAGGTCTGCGATATCCGCGACGAAGACGCCGTCACGCGACTGGTCAGCGAGCTGATCCGCAAACACGGGCCGATCCATGGGCTGGTCAACAATGCCGGCGGGCAGTACCCCTCGCCGCTGGCGTCGATCAATCAGAAAGGTTTCGAAACCATATTGCGCACCAACCTGGTGGGCGGTTTTCTGATGGCCAGGGAGGTGTTCAATCAGTCCATGAGCAAGCACGGTGGTGCCATCGTCAACATGCTCGCCGACATGTGGGGCGGCATGCCCGGCATGGGTCACTCGGGCGCGGCGCGCTCGGGCATGGACAACTTCACCAAGACCGCCGCGTTCGAATGGGGCTATGCCGGCGTGCGGGTCAACGCCGTCGCGCCGGGCTGGGTCGCCTCCAGCGGCATGGACACCTACGAAGGCGCGTTCCGGGCCGTGATCCCGACCTTGTGCGAACACGTACCGCTCAAACGCATCGGCACCGAATCGGAAATCAGCGCGGCGATTGTTTTCCTGCTCAGCCCGGCAGCGGGGTTTGTCAGCGGCAGTACATTGCGCATCGACGGTGCCGCCAGCCTCGGCGGGCGGGCCTGGCCGATGCACAAGGCGCAGAACAGTCACTCGTACAACGGCTTTCACCGCGCCTATCTACCCGAGGTACTCCGACCTGACGTGCTCAAACCAGACGTCTCCGAACCAGACGAGCTCAAGGACAAGGAATAACCCATGCCGGTGATCCAGTCCCAAGTCGACCCGTTCAGCGAACCGTTCGCCCGCAACCGAGCGGCCATGCTGGCCGGCATCGAACAGGTTCGCCAGCTCGAGCAGAACCTGCTAAGCAAAGCCGCCGAAGCCAAGGCCAGGTTCGACAAGCGTGGACAACTGCTGCCCCGGGAGCGACTGAACCTGCTGCTCGACCCCGGCGCACCGTTCCTCGAACTGGCGAGCCTGGCCGGCTATAAATTGCACGACGACAAGGACGGCACCTCGGCCGGCGGCGGTTTGATCGCCGGGATCGGTTACGTGTCCGGCGTGCGGGTGCTGGTGGTGGCGAACAACAGCGCGATCAAGGGCGGAACCATTTCCCCCAGCGGTTTGAAAAAAACGCTGCGCCTGCAACAGATCGCCATGGAAAACAAACTGCCGGTGATCACCCTCGCCGAGAGCGGGGGCGCCAACCTCAATTACGCGGCGGAGATTTTCGTCGAAGGCGCGCGCAGCTTTGCCAATCAGGCGCGGATGTCGGCCATGGGCTTGCCGCAAATTACCGTGGTCCATGGCTCGGCCACGGCGGGCGGCGCTTATCAGCCGGGGTTGTCGGATTACGTGGTGGTGGTGCGCGGCAAGGCCAAGCTGTTTCTGGCCGGACCGCCACTGCTCAAGGCCGCCACCGGTGAAGTCGCCACCGATGAAGCGCTGGGCGGCGCCGAGATGCACGCGCAAACCGCCGGCACCGCCGAATACCTGGCCGAGAACGATGCCGATGGCGTGCGCCAGGTGCGCGAGATCATCAGCCTGTTGCCGTGGAACGATCAGCTGCCATGGTTACCCGAGCGTCGGTGGGAAGAACCGCTCTACCCCATCGACGAACTGCTGGGGCTGATCCCGGATGACCCGAAAAAACCCTACGACGTGCGCGAAATCGTCGCCCGGATTGCCGACGCTTCGAACTTCCTCGAATTCAAGGGCGAGTTCGATCAGCAGACGGTTTGTGGGCATTTGCACATCCAGGGGCGAGCCTGCGGTTTCATCGGCAATAATGGCCCGATTACCCCCAAGGGTGCGAGCAAGGCCGCGCAGTTCATTCAGCTCTGCGACCAGAGCCAGACGCCGCTGCTGTTTTTCCACAACACCACCGGCTTCATGGTTGGCACCGAGTCGGAACAGCAAGGCGTGATCAAGCACGGCGCGAAAATGATTCAAGCGGTGGCCAATGCCCGAGTGCCCAAACTGACGATCGTCGTCGGCGGTTCCTACGGTGCCGGCAACTACGCGATGTGCGGCCGCGGCCTCGACCCACGCTTCATCTTCGCCTGGCCCAACAGCCGCACCGCGGTGATGGGCGGTGCCCAGGCCGGCAAAGTGCTGCGGATCGTCACCGAAGCCAAACAGCTCAAGGACGGGTTGGTGCCCGACCCGAAAATGCTCGACACGCTGGAACAGGTCACCGCGCAGAAACTCGACAGCCAATCCACCGCGCTGTATGGCAGCGCCAATCTGTGGGACGACGGGCTGATTGATCCGCGGGATACCCGCACGCTGCTCGGGTACTTGCTGGACATCTGCCACGAGGCCGAGGTTCGTGGACTGCAACCCAACAGTTTTGGTGTAGCCCGCTTCTAAGGGCGATCAGGAGAACAATAAAAATGATCTTCACCCGAGAACACGAAGCACTGCGCCGCACCGTCCGCCAATTCGTCGATCACGAGATCAATCCTCACGTCGATGAATGGGAAAAGGCCGGGCGTTTTCCGATCCATGAGATCTTCCGCAAGGCCGGTGAGCTCGGTCTGCTGGGGATTTCCAAACCGGAAAAGTTCGGCGGCATGGGGCTCGATTACAGCTACTCGATTGTGGCG
The DNA here is from genome assembly GCF_024749285.1 of Pseudomonas sp. B21-015. Taxonomy (NCBI): domain Bacteria; kingdom Pseudomonadati; phylum Pseudomonadota; class Gammaproteobacteria; order Pseudomonadales; family Pseudomonadaceae; genus Pseudomonas; species Pseudomonas sp. B21-015. The sequence continues at coordinate 2,107,136 of NZ_CP087196.1, read as the reverse complement.
GCCGAAGAGTTCGGCACGATTCATTGCGGCGGCATTCCGATGTCCATCGGCGTGCAGACCGACATGTGCACCCCGGCCCTGGCGCGTTTCGGCTCCGATGAACTGCGCGAAGAATTCCTCCGCCCCGCGATCACCGGCGAGCAGGTCGGCTGCATTGGCGTCTCCGAAGTCGGTGCCGGCTCCGACGTGGCAGGTTTGAAAACCACCGCCCGCAAGGACGGCAATGACTACGTGATCAACGGCAGCAAGATGTGGATCACCAATTCGCCGAGCGCCGATTTCATCTGTCTGCTGGCCAACACCTCGGACGACAAACCGCACATCAACAAGTCGCTGATCATGGTGCCGATGAACAGCCCCGGCATCAGCCTCAGTTCACACCTGGACAAGCTCGGCATGCGCAGTTCGGAAACCGCCCAGGTGTTTTTCGACAACGTGCGCGTGCCGCAACGCTACCGCATCGGCCATGAAGGCGCGGGGTTCATGATGCAGATGCTGCAGTTCCAGGAAGAACGGCTGTTCGGCGCGGCGAACATGATCAAAGGCCTGGAGTACTGCGTCGACAGCACCATCGAGTACTGCAAGGAGCGCAAAACCTTCGGCAATGCGCTGATCGACAACCAGGTCATCCACTTTCGCCTGGCCGAACTGCAAACCGAAATCGAATGCCTGCGGGCACTGGTCTATCAGGCCACCGAGCAATACATCACGGGCCAGGACGTTACCCGCCTGGCGTCCATGGCCAAACTCAAGGCCGGGCGACTGGGCCGGGAGGTCAGCGACAGTTGCCTGCAATATTGGGGCGGCATGGGCTTCATGTGGGACAACCCGGTGGCCCGGGCTTACCGCGACGTGCGGTTGGTATCGATCGGCGGCGGTGCCGACGAAATCATGCTGGGGATCATCTGCAAACTCATGGGCATCCTGCCGGGGAAAAAGAAATGAGCACCCTTCCTGCTTGTCAGACCCTGTTGCTCGAGCTGCATAACAGTGTCCTGCACATCACCCTCAATCGTCCCGACAGCCGTAATGCCATGAGCTTGCAGATGGTCGCTGAACTGCGGGCGGTGCTGGCGGCGGTGCGGGATGACCGGCAGGTTCGCGCGCTGGTGATCGGCGGTGCTGGCGGGCATTTTTGTGCCGGTGCCGACATCAAGGACATGGCCAACGCCCGCGCTCAAGGCAAGACGGCCTACCGCGAATTGAATCGCGTGTTTGGCGCCTTGCTGGAAGAAACCCAGCACGCGCCGCAAGTGGTCATCACCGTGCTGCAAGGCGCGGTGCTTGGCGGCGGCTTCGGTCTGGCCTGCGTCAGCGATATCGCGATGGCCGATCATCAGGCGCAATTCGGCCTGCCGGAAACCAGCCTCGGCCTGTTGCCCGCGCAGATCGCGCCGTTCGTGGTGCAGCGCATCGGTCTGACCCAGGCCCGTCGACTGGCCCTGACGGCGGCGCGTTTCGATGGCACCCAGGCGCGGCGCATGGGGCTGGTGCATTTTGTCGAGCATGACCGGCAAGCCTTGGCCGAGCGCCTCGATGAAGTGCTGGCCCATGTGTTGTGTTGCGCGCCGGGGGCGAATGCGGCGACCAAAAAACTCTTGCTGGCAAGTGCCGGACAACCCTCCGATGGCCTGCTGGATCAGGCGGCCGAGTGGTTCAGCGAAGCGCTGACCGGGGCCGAAGGTGTCGAGGGGACGATGGCCTTTATGCAAAAGCGTAAACCGGGTTGGGCGCCTTAAAAGCATCGCGAGCAGGCTCGCTCCCACAGGGGAATGCATTTCAAATGTGGGAGCGAGCCTGCTCGCGATGGGGCCATCACATTCACCGCAATACAAAGGAAACAACCCATGCCCGCCTTCAGCAAAATCCTGATCGCCAACCGCGGTGAAATCGCCTGCCGCATCCAGCGCACCGCGCAAGCGCTGGGCTACCGCACCGTCGCAGTGTTCAGCGATGCCGACGCCGATGCATTGCACGTGCAGATGGCCGACGAAGCGGTGAACATCGGCCCGGCCCCGGTGCAGCAGTCATATCTGAACATTGCGGCGATCATCGATGCCGCCCGGCGCACCGGTGCCGATGCGATCCATCCCGGTTACGGCTTCCTCTCGGAAAACGCAGAATTCGCCATCGCCTGCCAACAGGCCGGCATCATCTTCATCGGTCCGAGCCCCGAGGCCATCGAACTGATGGGCAGCAAACGTCTGTCGAAACTCGCCATGATCAAAGCGGGCGTGCCCTGCATCAAAGGCTATCAGGGCAGCGAACAAGACGACACGACCCTGAGCCACGAAGCCGAACGTATCGGCTACCCGCTGATGATCAAGGCCAGTGCCGGCGGTGGCGGTCGTGGCATGCGTCTGGTGCACAGCGCTGGAGAATTGCTGGAGCAACTCCGTACCGCACGCTCCGAGGCGCTGCACGGGTTTGGCAGCGACGAATTGATCCTCGAACAAGCCTTGATCGATCCGCGTCACGTTGAAATTCAGGTGTTCGGCGACCAGCACGGCAACCTGATCTACCTCGGCGAGCGCGATTGTTCGATCCAGCGCCGCCACCAGAAGATCATCGAAGAAGCCCCCTGCCCGGTCATGACCGCCGAGTTGCGCCAGGCCATGGGCGAAGCGGCGCTCAAGGCGGGTCGTGCGGTGAATTACGTGGGGGCTGGCACTGTGGAGTTCCTGCTCGACGCTCGCGGGCAGTTCTACTTCCTGGAGATGAACACTCGGTTGCAAGTGGAACACCCGGTGACCGAGCTGATCACCGGCCTCGATCTGGTGGCCTGGCAGTTACACATCGCCGAAGGGCAACCGCTGCCGCTGCGACAGGAACAGGTGCAGCTCAACGGGCACGCCATGGAGGTGCGCCTGTATGCCGAAGATCCGGTCCAGGGATTTGTGCCGCAAACCGGGCGAATCGTGGCCTGGGAACCTGCGTTGCAGTCCGGCACGCGGATCGATCATGGCCTGATCGAGGGTCAGTCTGTCAGCCCGTTCTATGACCCGATGCTGGGCAAGCTCATCGCCCACGGCGCCACCCGTGAAGAAGCCCGGCGCAAATTGCTGCGGGCGGTGCAGGACAGCGTACTGCTGGGCGTGCAGAGCAATCAGCGCTTGCTCGCCAGTCTGCTGGAGCATCCGCAGTTCATCAGCGGCGAGTTCAGCACCGGGTTCATCCCCACGTACTTCGCCGACCATCCCTGCCTGCACCCCCATGTGCCAAGCGCCGAGGAACTGGCCATCGCGGCGACGCTGTTTTATCAAGCTTCAGCCCAGGCTCACCGTGCCCCGCTGGCCGGTTGGCGCAATAACGCCAGCGTACCTTTGCACTACCGAATCGGCCTGGAGGATCAGGATTGGCCGGTAGAACTGCACGCGGAACCTGGCGAGCCCTTCCGTGTCCAGGTTGGCGCCCGTGCCCTTGAGCTGAAGATCATCGGGTGCGACGGACGCTGGGCCACCCTGGAAATCGACGGCATCCGCCAACGCCATGCCTACCGCCTCGAAGCCGGGCAACTCTGGTTGCTCACGCGCCCCGGCAGCCTGCGGCTGGTCGATCGGACCCAGGCGCTGGTCAGTGGTCAGGTCAGTGTCAGTTCCGGCACGCTCAAGGCGCCGATGGACGGGGCGATTATCGATGTATTGGTCAATGAGGGCAGCCCGGTCAGCAAAGGTCAGCTGCTGGTGGTGCTTGAAGCGATGAAAATGGAGCATCCGCTCAAATCAGGTATCGACGGGGTGCTCAAACGCTTGCAGGTCAAGGTCGGCGATCAGGTGAAAAATCGTCAGATTTTGTTGGAGGTCGAATAAGCCGCTAGGCGGATCCGCCGGGTTTGGCTACCCTCAAGCCCTATCAGGACGCGGATACCAGGAACCCTGCGATGCCTCACTGGTTGGTCATTGATCTGGAAGCCACCACCGATGAGGGCGGCTGGCCAGTAACGGAAATGGAAATCATCGAAATCGGCGCCACCCTCGTGGACCGCAAGGGCCGGGAACTGGATCACTTCCAGTGCTTCGTGCGCCCGTTGCGTCGTCCGTTGCTGACGCCGTTTTGCCGGGAACTGACCCACATCACCCAGGCCAATGTCGATGCCGCACAGCCGCTCACCGACGTCTGGCCGTTGTTCGAATGCTGGCTCGGCCAACATCACGCGCGCCTGGAAGGCTGGGCCAGTTGGGGCGATTACGACCGCAAACAACTGCTTCAGGACTGGCAGCGCCTGCAACTCGACAGCGCCCTGAGCCGGGTGCCGCACATGAACCTCAAGCAACGCTTCGCCAAGGCCCGTCGCCTGGAGCGCCCGCTGGGGCTTAATGGAGCCCTGCAACTGGCGGGCCTGCAATTCAATGGTCAACAGCATCGGGCTCTTGAGGACGCGCGCAATACGGCGCGCTTGTTACCGCTGATTTTCCCGGCTATTCCTTGAGTGCAGGAGGTGACGCCTATCGACACCTTGTGCATACTGGCCGGCCCTTTTTAGCCATTTTTAGCCCTTTTCGAGGAATCGCCCATGTTTAAAGTCAACGAGTACTTCGACGGCACCGTCAAGTCGATCGCCTTTGGTACCGCTGAAGGTCCGGCGACCATCGGCGTCATGGCACCGGGCGAATACGAATTCGGCACCAGCCAGCGTGAAATCATGCATGTGGTGTCCGGCGCCCTGACTGTCAAACTGCCTGAGAGCAGCGACTGGGAAACTTTCGCCGCCGGCAGCCAATTCAACGTGCCCGCCAACAGCAAGTTCCAGCTGAAAGTAGCCGTCGACACCGCTTACCTGTGCGAATACCGCGGCTAAAATCCTGGGTTTTCACAGCGACAAAAAAATGCCCGTGTCCTTGGACACGGGCATTTTTCATTTTGAAGGGCTTTTATTCGAGGATCGTCACCGGCATGCCGACTTCGAGCCGGCCATTGCCATCATTGACCAGATTCTGACCAAACATCGCGCCGTCTTCCTGGGCCCGGTATTTCTGTAAGGTCGCCAGCGGTTCACGGTCGTCACTGCGTTCACCGGTCTGCGGGTCGATAGTGGTCAGAATGCAGCGTGAGCAGGACTTGACCACGCGAAACTCGACTTCACCAATACGGATGCGCTTCCAGCTATCTTCGGCATATGCCTCGCTGCCCTCGATCACCAGATTGGGCCGAAAACGCAACATCTCCAGCGGCCGCCCGACCTTGCTCGACAAGTCTTCCAGCGACGCCTGACCAATCAGCAACAACGGAAAGCCGTCGGCAAAAGCCACCTGATCATCGTCCTTGCCATAGCCGGCCTGAGTAGTCCGGGCGCGATCAATCGGCACTTGCACCAGACGCGTCGGCTTGCCGACGAACTCACTGACCCAGGCAGCGGCAGCAAAGCCGGCATCAGGAACGCGCAAGGTGTCGCGCCAGATGGTCACACCGCGCAGCTCTGCGTCGCCAGCAGGCAACGCAATATCGATCGGTGAATGGCCCGGGGCACTGAGGGTCAAGCCGCCATCGGCATTCCATAACGCCGACAGCTGACTCATTTTCGCGACCGCGCGCTGGGTCAGAAAGCGCCCGCTGGCCTCGTCCACCAACATCCAGCGTCGATCGCCGTCCAGTCCCAGTTTGTCCAGGCTGACCTGATTGAGGGTCTCGCCCTTGCCGGATTTCAACGGAAAACGATAAAGCGCGCTCAGACGCATGGCCAGCTCCCTGATGTGTAAAGAACGCCACCCTATACGAGCTTGATTACCGAATCAAAGGGCCCGTGTCGAGGGCTTGCCCCCGTTGGGCTGCGCAGCAGCCCCAAACCCTGCCACCGCGCTCTTCCAGATCGCTATCAGGCAGGCACTTCGTCGAGCATCAGGCGCTGACGCACCACGTCGACGAGTTTGTCGGGCTGGAACTTGGAAAGGAAGTTGTCGCAGCCGACCTTCTTGACCATCGAGTCGTTGAAGCTACCCGACAGCGAGGTGTGCAGGACCACATAAAGGCCGCGCAAACGGGGGTCGTTACGGATTTCGGTGGTCAGGCGGTAGCCGTCCATCTCCGGCATTTCCGCATCGGTGAAAATCATCAGCAGCTTGTCGGTCATGTTCACGCCGGTATCAGCCCAGGCCTTGAGCATGTTCAGAGCCTTCAAGCCATCGCTGGCGATGTGCATCTTCACGCCCAACTGCCCCAGGGTGTCGCGCAATTGCGACAGGGCGACGTTCGAGTCATCCACCAACAGCACTTCACGACCACGAGCGCGCTCCAGAACCGGATCGTCGAGTTTGTCGCGCGATACCTTGGCGTTGTACGGAACGATTTCGGCCAGGACTTTTTCGACATCGATGATTTCCACCAACTGATCGTCGACCTTGCTGATGGCGGTCAGGTAATGCTGGCGGCCGGCGCTGGTCGGCGGCGGCAGAATGGCTTCCCAGTTCATGTTGACGATGCGGTCCACGCCACCGACCAGGAACGCCTGCACCGAGCGATTGTACTCGGTGACGATGATCGTACTGGTAGGGCTCGGCACCAGCGGACGCATGCCGATGGCCTGGGACAGGTCGATCACTGGCAGCGTCTGGCCACGCAGGTTGACCACACCGCAGACAAAGGGATGGCGCTGCGGCATCAGGGTCAGCTTCGGCAGCTGCAGTACTTCCTGGACCTTGAAGACGTTGATCGCGAACAATTGCCGTCCGGCCAGCCGGAACATGAGAATTTCCAGGCGATTCTCACCCACCAGTTGCGTGCGTTGGTCTACCGTGTCGAGAATGCCGGCCATTAATGACTCCTGGGCTTGTTCTGATGAATTCACTAAAGGGAGTTATCGGCTGTTCTTGCCGGATCTTGACCCCCAGACAAAATGCCACGATCAAGCATTGATGTCACATTAACATCATGCTTTACTGGCTTCGTGATTACATCTGCTTCATCCCCGGCGACGCGACCTAGGTCTGCACGTTAGGTTCCCCTGCGTAAGGGATTCCCCTATGCACAATCAGGCCCAACCTGATATTCGCAATATCCAATAGCCATTAATGTGACGCCATTCTCATTGCATGAACGGAGTCAGGCTTTTGTGTGCGATCGAAGGTCAGTGGCCATCCACCCTCTCAAGTTCCCCAGCCGATGCCCAAGCCTGCCGGAGCGTGATCTCACGAAGGCTTTGCAGCACCGGACACGTAACGTTTTCGTCGACACACACGACATTCCCTCATCTGACATGACGTTGTGGAGATAAGCATGCCGATTGACCCTAAAGAGTGGGCTGAGCAATTTCCAGAGTTTCTCGTCGAGGCTGAAACACTCCTGGCCAAATCCGAGGAATGCCTGAGTCATTTGCAGTTGATCAGCAATGACAAGGACGCTATCGATTGCATGCTCAGCAGCCTTCTCAAACTGGCCAGCAAGGCCGAGGCACTGGCACTGGCAGCGGTTTCGGAATTCTCGCTGCATATTCATGGATTGCTGAGCCACGCCCAGAACCAGATGGACCTGCACGATGAGGCCCTGGATGCGCTCAAGGATTGCTTCACATTAATGGCCTGGCAACTCGAACTCATCGACCAAACTACCGGCCAACTCAGCCTTGATGACAGTGAACAGACCTCCCTGATTGAAGCGTTTGCATTTCAAGTGGGACAAAGCCAGTTTCAGCCGCTCTGCCATTTCAAGCCGTTCAGGCTCGTTTCGTTCTCGGAACGGCAAGCTTAAACTCACCAGCCCGCGGGTATTTTTATTACCATAATGCCGCCCTTTAACTTGAGGGTGTTCAGGCCGCCATTGAATATTTCATCCCTGTCGACGGCTGCTCGAAACAAATAGTTACCCCAGCCTCGACTTCAGATAGTGCCTGTCAATAAAAACAAAACACCTGGCACACTCGATATCTTTCGAAGGTAAGAAACAAAAGTCCATCCATTATGGAACCACCGTCCAAAAACGTTATTTCCCGACTGTGCAGACCTATATACCGAACGCGACCAACGGTATCTTAAGTGGTATTATGCCGCCCATTCATTGACGTCAATTAATGGCAGACTGGCTCCAGACGAAAACAGCCCGATAACGTTGAAGGCTGTATTTCGAGCACTGCTTCGCGGCCATTGAAGGCGACTCATACAACAGATTTCCACACAGAGACCCGTCAGCCCTTATGGCCGGTCTGCCCGCAGCGAACATCCATTGGCTCCATCCGCTATGTACGCCAGCCTCAAGTCGATCACACTGTGGCCACCCTCCCGGAAAAACGCGCGCCGGTTCACGCTTTTAGTGTGTACCTGCTCAGCGCTTGGCAGCCTGCTGGTCTACAGCTTGTCCATGCCTCTACCGGTAAGTCTGCTGGTGCTCAATTGTGCGGCACTGGCCTGCGTCTGGGTAAGGCATCGCCTCTCGCGCAAATCGATAAAGTTTCAGCCTCAAGAACTCGCTGACCGTCTGCTGGAAGTTCAGGAAAACGAACGCCACCGGCTCAGTCGGGAACTGCATGATGACATCGGCCAGTTGCTGACCGCCGCAAAACTTCAAAGCGAATGGCTCAAACGTCGATTGCCCGAAGAACTACAGGATCAGTGTTCGGTACTCTGCGATACGCTGGACGAAACCCTGACCAAGGTTCGTGACGTGTCGGCCATCCTGAATCCACGGCAGCTGACCAGTCTCGGGCTGGAAGCCAGTCTGCGCGCGCATTTACTCAGGACCCTGGCCAATACGTCATTGCACTGGAGCCTGGAATGCCATCAACGCTTGACAGGCATACCAGAGGAAATGGCGGTGGCAGCCTTTCGAATCACTCAAGAAGCGGTTACCAATATACTGCGCCATGCCGAAGCCAGAAATCTGTTGGTCCGCCTGCAACGCCTGCCCCAAGGCCTGGCACTGTTGATCAGCGACGATGGCCTGGGTTTCGCGCCAGCGGCAGACCCCGGTCGTGAGGGGCAACGCGGAATGGCCGGGATGTCAGAACGGATCGATCAGTTAGGCGGCACACTGACCGTGACCAGCGAGCTGGGCAAAGGCACTCAAATCGAAGCACTCTTCCCCTGGGCGCCCCGTTCGCTTGAACGGGCCAGTACCAATAAGGTTATGCATTGACTTGTAACTTACTTCTGGTGGACGACCACTCACTTATCAGGGCTGGCGTACGCGCTCTGGTGCTGGATATTCCCGGCTATGCGGTCATCGGCGAGGCCAATGACGGCTCGCAGTTAGTCGAGATGGTCGAGCAACTGTCCCCAGATATCATCCTGCTGGATATTTCCATGAAGGAAACTGGCGGCCTTGAAGCCTTGCAGCGGCTCAAACGAGTACGCCCGCAGTGCAAAGTGCTCATCCTGTCGATGCACACCGACCCTGCGCTGATCATGCAGGCATTGGAATCAGGGGCTCATGGCTACCTGCTCAAAGACACCACGGCCACCGAGCTCGAACATGCCCTGGAAGCCTTGCGCAACAACGAACGCTACCTGAGCCCGGCCATCGCCCACACTGTCATCAACCAGGCGCTGACCCGAACCCAGAAAAATCAGGTGCCAACCCAGGACTCGCACAACCTGACGGCACGTCAGCTGGAAATCCTGCGACTGATTGTTCGCGGAAAATCCACCCGGGAAATCGCCAATGGCCTGGGCCTGAGCATCAAGACTGTTGAAACCCACCGTTCGCAGATCATGAAGCGCTTGCAGATCTACGATGTGGCCGGCCTGGTGTTGTTCGCCGTGCGTGAGCAGATCATCAGTCTCGACGACTAGCCGTTTGCGAAGTGCTCAGCAGTGGCGAGTTCTCTGGCAAATGCACACGCAATGCCGCTGCACGCGCAGAGAAGCGCAGGCTATCGCCCTCCAGGGGCTCGCCATCAAGGTTGATATAGAGGCCCTCCGAGACTTTGATCTCGACCCATGGCAAACGGGCTCTCACAAACATGTTGTCGATTCCGAAGCCATCGGTCAGCAGATCTTTCAAGGTACCGACCACTTCCTGGGGGGCGGGCAAAATACTGATATCCAGCAGACCATCGTCAGCCAGTGCCTGCGGGCACAACACATGACCACCGCCAGCCTGTCGACCGTTACCGATGCCCAATGCCAACAGCTCGCCGCGCCAGTGAAAATCCGGTCCCTGCAGCTCGCCCCAGGCAGCATGCAACTCACTGAAACGCGACAAACCCGTGAATAGATAAGCCGCACCCCCAAGGATTCTTTTCAGATCCTCGGAAGTGTTGGCCGTGACCTGACTGCCAAAACCGCCCGTGGCCATGTTCAGGAAAACCTGCCCACCGACCTCCCCCAGATCAATGAGTTGCGGGGCAGTCTCCAACAGTTCCAGCGCCTGAGCGGGCTCCAGTGGCACACCGGCGGCGCGAGCAAAATCGTTGGCGGTGCCCAAAGGTAGAAGCACCAGACTGGCCTGCGTCGGGTGCGCCGCCATGGCTTCGGCGATATCACGCAAGGTGCCGTCACCGCCACCGGCAATCAGCTGCGTATAGCCTGCCGTCAGCGCTTCTTCCACCAGCCGCTGTGCGTCACCTGCCTCCCAGGTCAGTCGAACAGCCAGTTCCCAGCCCTGCTGACGCTTGCCTTCAACGGCTGCACGGACCTGCTCATTGAGTGCCTGCTTGCCATGCAGAATCAACAGCGCCTTGCGTTCGCTCATTTTTGCCACTCCCCTATCTGGAATCCGTATGCGATATGTTGACCTCACAGCCCTTCATAAAAGTCGCAAGGATTTCAATTATTTCCGGGGGAAGAAAACTTGAGTCCTACAGGGCGGTATTTTTTCTTACAAAACATGAGGAATCGGCTCAATTGACCCACCAAGGCGATTGGTACACCGTTGTGTCAGCGGTTATCAGTCATCACCAAGGAATTACACAAGGACGTGCAAACAATGAATGGAAAACCCTTAAGGGCCTCGGAAAGCGCAAGTAACAACGGCATCGGCCACTTGAATGGTTTTAACGCAAGGAGCCATTCACTCCATGCAAAGCCATGACATCAGACTACCGGTCACTCCGGTCGCGCCGTTCACAGACAATCGCGCCAATCATCAGGCTGAACTCAAAAACAGCGCAAAGCCCACCGGAGAAGTCGATATGGAACCTCGCATCATTGAACTGGAGACACACCTCAAATACATCCGAAGAGACATGGATGAAGTCCGCGGAGACGTCAAAGCCATCAAACACAGGCTCGCCTATTCAGCTGGCGGAACAGCCGTTGTCCTGGGACTTTTGGCCTGGGTCGCCAACAGTCGCTTCGACCAGGTGGTGACACTTCTGGCTCATTAAGGAGTAGCGATGCACGCAAGCCCCCCTCGATCAACCGGACTTGCGTGGCAAAACCAAGGCAGGTATCAGCTCAAGACTTCGCTCAGCGGGATGAAGCTCACCCAATCGCCCTCGATCAGCGTACGGCCCTCCAGCACTTCAACCAGACCGTCAGCCCAGGCAGCACTACGCAGTACGCCAGAGCTCTGATTCTTGTAGATGATTGCCCGGCCATTCTCCAGACGTCCGCGCAAGTACTCACGTCGGTTACCAGCCTTTGGCCAGACAAAACCCGCAGGCACCTGAAACTTCAGGGGCTCAACCTCTTTTACGCCTTGGCGACGCAAGAGGTAGGGCCTTGCCAACAGAGCAAAAGTCACCAGGGTCGACGCCGGATTGCCGGGTAAACCAATCACAGGCACGCCGCGAAAATGCCCGAACGTCAGCGGTTTGCCTGGTTTGATGGCCAGCTTCCACAGGGTCAGCTCGCCCTCTTCCCGCAAGGCAATGCCCAGAAAGTCGGCTTCTCCCACCGATACCCCCCCTGTCGAGAGAATCAGGTCGACTTCCTTCAGCTCACCAAGGCGGGCACGAGTGGTCGCCAAATCATCGGGAAGAATGCCGGCATCGATCACCTCACAGCCCAAGCGCTGCAACCAGTTGCAGAGCAACACTCGATTGCTGTTGTAGATCTGTCCTGGCCCAAGGGCCTGACCCGGCTCAACCAATTCATCCCCGGTAGACAGGACTGCAACACGAACCTTGCGAACCACGTCCAGTTCAGCGCACCCCAGTGATGCCGCCAGCCCCTGCTCGATGGGCCCCAGGCGCGTTCCTGCGGGCAAGATCAGCTCACCGACGGTAGTTTCCTGACCTTGTGGGCGGATGTTCTGCCCTAGGGTCATGGTTTCGGTGAAACGTACCCGCTCATCCGCCTGAACCTCGGCGTTCTCCTGCATCTCGACACAGTCGGCACCTGCGGGCACAGGCGCGCCGGTGAAAATCCGCGCACAGGTACCCGGCTTCAAGGGCTCCGGAGCCTGGCCTGCAAAAATCTTCTGACTGACCACCAACGGCTCTTCTGTCCAGTCAGCCAGGCGCAAGGCATAACCGTCCATGGCACTGTTGGGCCAGGGTGGTAAATCAAGTGTCGAGACCAGATCAGCGGCCAGTACGCGCCCCTGAATCCGTGCCAACGGCAAGCGTTCGTGCTCGCGCACCCTCGATGCATCGGCCAACTCCAGCAAACGCGCCAGTGCCACCTCGACAGCCATCAGACTGCCCGTCTTGCCTGGCTTACCCGCGGGATTCACAGGGTGCCGCCTGTTTCAGATGGGCCACGAAATTGCACGGACGGTGCCGGGAATCCAGTTGCTCGGCGAGAATGCCATCCCAGCCGGTACGCACAGCATTGGTCGAGCCCGGCAAGCAGCAAACCAGCGTGCCATTGGCCAGACCAGCCAAAGCCCGGGACTGAACCGTCGAGGTGCCGATATCCGCCACCGATATCTGCCGAAACAACTCACCAAAACCATCGACCTGCTTATCCAGCAGGCAACTCACGGCTTCGGGCGTGCTGTCGCGACCGGTGAACCCGGTACCACCGGTGATCAACACCACTTGCACGACCTCATCGGCAATCCAGTTGGCGACTTGCGCGCGAATTTTGTAGAGGTCATCTTTGAGCAGTACCCGAGCCGCCAGGTAATGACCGGCAGCGCTCAAGCGGTCGACGAAGACCTGGCCTGAGGTATCGGTTTCCAGGGTACGGGTATCGCTGACCGTCAGCACCGCAATGTTGAGCGGTGCGAAAGGTACATCAGCCTTGGCTTTCATAGGCTCGTCCAGTTGTAGGAGAAACAGCCCGGTGTTATATCACAGCACCTCATTTTTTCGCCGCCCCCATGGAGAAGTGCGATGACCTCGAATACACCTCTGCCGCCTTGTTCCATTCTGCTCCTGGCCGGCGGGCGAGGCCAACGCATGGGCGGTCAGGACAAGGGTTTGCTGGAATGGCACGGCGAGCCGCTGATTGCACATTTGCACCTCAAGACGCGCTCGCTGAGTGATGACCTGATCATCTCCTGCAACAGAAACCTGGAGAAATATGCGCTTTATGCGGATCAGTTGGTCCATGACGACGAAGGCGATTTTCCCGGGCCATTGGCGGGTATTCGCGCAGGTCTGAAGGCTGCCCGCCACACTCACCTGCTGGTACTGCCCTGCGATGTGCCACGCATCGATGCCGCACTGCTCCAGAGCATGCGTGAAACCGCCGCGCAGCATCCGGACAAACCACTGATGCTGCGCCATGGCGAACACTGGGAACCCTTGCTGTGCATAATTCCCGTCGCTCTTTCAGCGGCTTTCGAGACCGCCTGGAGCGAAGGCGAGCGCAGCCCGGGCCGCCTTATGCGCAAATTGGGCGCCACAGCCCTGCTGTGCCCCGACAATGACCCACGCCTGGCCAACCTCAACACGCCGGAACTGTTAAGCACACACCGCACTGTGTCAGACTGACACTCGAAGGAACTTGCGCGCGTTGTATACGTCTCAAGCTCGGTAACCAAAAGAATTTCCATTCGGAGACACACCCATGACCCAACGGACCCTCGCCACTTTCATGCTTGCACTGGGCCTTGCAACCCTCGCCGGTTGCGCATCGCCTGCAGTGATCACCTTGAATGACGGTCGAGAAATCCAGGCCGTCGACGCGCCGAAGTACGATAAAGAGTCGGGCTTTTACGAGTTCGAACAGCTGGATGGCAAACACACCCGCGTCAATAAGGATCAGGTTCGTACCGTTAAAGAGTTGTAATCTTTGCGACGACAACCGGATACCGGATACAGAAAAGCCCGCTTATAAAAGCGGGCTTTTTCGTGGCTGAAGAAAAGCAGGATCGCCAGCTCCTGTGATCACCACTGCAAGGTGATGGTGCTCTCGAATTCTCTTTCCTGCCCAGTGACCGGATCGACAAATCGCAATCCCTGAGCCAGCAGCTTCAAGGGGTTGGCATAGTCGTCTGCTACATCCTTGAGCACTTGCGGATAGAACGGGTCATTGCAGATGCCGGCACCCAGGGCAGCCATGTGCACTCGCAACTGATGTTTCTTGCCCGTCACCGGGTAAAGCGCATAACGCCAGAGCTCACCGTTTTTTTCCCTGACCTCGACGGCAGTCTCGGTATTGCTCGCTCCCGGACCTTCCTGCATGCGAAAGAACGGCTCGCCATCGATGAGTCGACTTTTATGGACCAATGGAAAGGAAAGTTCAGGCAACGCCCGGGCAATTGCTTCGTAGCGTTTTTCAATCTGCCGTGTAGGGAACAATGACTGATACGCTGAACGACTCTGGGGGTTGGCTGAAAACAGCACCAGCCCCGCCGTATGCCGGTCAATGCGATGCAAAGGCACCAGATGCGGGTTATCCAGACGACGGATCAGCCGTCGCAGCAATGTCTGCTCCACGTATTCCCCTGCCGGAGTCACCGGCAGAAAGTGCGGCTTGTCCGCCACCACCAGATGCTCATCGGCGTAGAGAATCGACTCCACCACCGGGATCGGTTTTTCGTCCGGTACCTCACGGAAATAATGAATCCGCAGACCTTCCTTGTAAGCCAGGTCCAGACCGATCGGCAAACCTTGCCCATCGAGGACGCGGCCGCGAGCGATTCTGTCCAGCCATTGTTCACGACCGATGGCGCTGAAATGTTCGCACAGGCAATCGAATACGGTCTGCCACGGACCGGGTGGCAGATAGAGCGTACTGGCCTGGTTGTGCGCAGCCGAAAAAGATGAAGTGGACATACGAAAAGCTCTAACCCTCAATGCAGGGCGGCATTATCCAACAGTGGCCGGAACGAACCTAGAAGAGAATCTTCAGGCCGGTATCGACTGCGTCCGGGCAGCCGCTTCGGTGAACTCCTTGAGCCAGCGCAGCACATCGACCGCTTCCCAGCGCCCCGGATCATAAAGCGCATACAGCAACCCCTGATAGCCCACGACATCCAGTTGTCGGTGATAACCCGCACGCTGGAACAAGGCTTCGATTTCGGCGAAACAGGTATTGAAATGCAGTTTGTTGAAGGGCGTTTTTCCTTCCGTGACCAGACCATCCAGACGTAATTCGAGGACAGCCTCGCGTACCACGTCCGCCGACATCCGGTTCACGCTGTTCTTCAATTGTTCGACATTGACCAAGGTTCATCCCTCTGACTTCCGGGATCGGCTGCCAAACCCGAAACAGAGAAAAGCATGGCAGGCAATCCGAGCTACTGTATGAACATACAGTAACCGAATAACCAACCTTTCGCCAATGGATGAAACAAGACCGCGACGGGTGGGGCATCGCCAGCAGCGTCAGGGTTAGCGCAGGAACGCCACCACCTGGTCGGCATCGAACGGCCAGCCCAACTCAGCGCCGGTATCGACCCGCCGTAACACCGGAATACGCAGACTGTAAGCTTCGAACCACGTTTCGTCGCCAGCGATATCCACCAGCTCCACCAGCAAACCGTTTTCGACAAAGGGCATCAGAAGTGCTTCGGCGACTTCACAAAGATGGCAACCAAGGGTGCCGAACAGACGACATTCAGGAAGCATGACGACAAGACCAAACGAAGTAAGCGCTCATTCTAGGCCCGCGATCAAAAGCCGTCGAGTCGATGGCCCAAGTGTCTGAGCAATGGCTGATTTCAAGAGATTTTGGCAAACTCCTGACGCACATCATTCACCTCGACTGTCATTTGCACGATGCTCGCGTCTTTTTTGCCTCTACGCTTGAGTGGCCAGAACCCTCACCGGAGTTTTTTGTGTTTGCCAACCTGTTGATCATCCTCGCCTCCTCCCTGGTAGTGATTGCACTGTTCCAGCGCCTGCGATTGCCACCGGTGTTGGGCTATCTGTGCGTGGGACTGATGATCGGGCCGACAGCCTTCAACTGGGTAAATGAAAGCGAAGAGTTGCCCGACCTGGCCGAATTGGGCGTGGTGTTCTTGCTGTTCTCCCTGGGGCTTGAGTTTTCCCTGTCGAAAATGCTCGCACTGCGCCAGGTGGTATTTGGCCTGGGCAGCCTGCAAGTGCTGGGTTCCGGGATCGTGCTGGGGGCTTTGCTGATGCTGTTCGGCATGCCCACCACGCCGGCCCTGTTACTCGGCGCCGGTCTGGCGCTGTCGTCTACCGCCATTGTCAGCAAGGAGTTGAGCAGCCTGGGCGAGATTTTCAGCCGTCACGGCCAGAATGCCATTGCCGTGCTGTTGTTCCAGGACGTGGTCGCGGTGCTGCTGTTGACCCTGGTTCCGGTGTTCGCCGGCAGCAGCGACCAGGCCTGGTATTGGGCTCTGCCATTGACGCTGGGCAAGACGATAGTGCTATTCGCCGGTCTGCTGCTGGTCAGTCGCTGGTGCCTGCCACGGCTGTTCCATGAAGTCGCCGCGGCCCGGTCCGCGGAATTGTTCGTGCTGTTGGCGCTGGTGATCGTTCTGCTGACAGCCTGGCTGACTCACCTGCTCGGCCTCTCCCCTGCCCTGGGCGCCTTTCTCGCCGGCATGCTGCTGGGGGAAAGCCACTATCGGCATCAGATCGAGGCGGACATCCGTCCGTTCCGCGACATCCTGCTCGGGGTATTCTTCGTCAGTATCGGCATGCTGATCGACTTGCAGTTGTTTGCCAGCCACGGCCTGCTGATTCTCGGTCTGACGCTGGGGTTGCTGCTGATCAAAGGCACCCTGGTCGCGCTGCTGGTCAAATGGCGCGGCAGCGATCTCGAAACCGCCTGGCGCAGCGGCCTGGCATTGGCTCAGGGCGGCGAATTCTGCTTTGCCCTGATGGCGCAGATGCAGCAGAACAAACTGATGCCCGCCGACCTCGGCGGCCTGCTACTGGCCGCCACTTTCTGCTCGATGCTGATAACGCCTTTACTCCTGCGCGCCGCTCCCTACGTCGCCGCCCGCCTGCACCGCAAGCCCAACGAAGAAGCCGAACTCGAAGAAGTCAGCGCGCTCAACGCCGGCTTGCACAATCACGTAGTGATCTGTGGTTACGGTCGCGTAGGTCAGTCCATCGGGCGCTTCCTGCGTCATGTCCATCAACCTTACATTGCGCTGGACACCGACCCGGTGCGGGTTCAGGAAGCTGCCGTCAATGAAAGCGGTGTTCATTACGGCGACTCACGCCGCGGCGAATTGCTGATCGCAATAGGGTTGGAGCGCGCCAGATTGCTGGTGGTCGCCGTGGACAAGACGGACATTGCCCTGCTGATACTCAAGGAAGCACGCCGGTTCAACCCGACCGTGCCGATCCTGGTGCGCACCCGGGACGACAGTCAGTTGGCCGAGTTGAAGGCGGCCGGCGCCAGCGAAGTCGTGCCCGAGTTGCTGGAGTCGAGCCTGATGCTCGCCTCCCATGCGCTGATCATGCTGGGCATACCCGGCCAGCAGGTGCAAGACCGGGTCGATCAGGTACGGCATGACCGCTATCGCCTGCTGCACGGTTTTTACCCCGGCGCCGACGATGAAGAACGGTGACTCAATCCTGACTCACGGCACCGATCTTGTGCACCGACAAGTCCGCGCCGTAGTACTCCTCTTCCTGGCTCAGGCGCAGACCATGGAGCGCCTTGATCGCGCCGTATACCGCGAAGCCGCCGGCCAGCGCCACGACTACCCCCAAAGAGGTGCCGATCAACTGGCTGGTCAGGCTCACGCCCCCCAAACCACCCAAAGCGGTTTGACCGAAAATGCCGCAAGCGATCCCGCCCCAGACGCCACACAGACCATGCAAAGGCCAGACACCCAGCACATCGTCGATATGCCATTTGCCTTGAGCCGCGGTAAAACACCAGACAAACAGTGCCCCGGCGATGGCACCGGTCACCAACGCGCCCACCGGGTGCATCAGATCGGAGCCGGCGCAGATCGCCACCAACCCGGCCAACGGGCCGTTATGCAGGAAGCCCGGGTCATTACGCCCGACGATGAGAGCCGCCACCGTGCCGCCGACCATGGCCATCAACGAATTCACCGCCACCAGCCCGCTGACCCCTTGCAGGGTCTGGGCGCTCATTACGTTGAAGCCGAACCAGCCGACGATCAGGATCCACGACCCCAACGCCAGAAAGGGAATGCTCGACGGTGCGAATGCCACCAGTCGTCCGTCGCGATAACGACCTTGCCTCGGCCCGAGCAACAGCACCGCCGCGAGTGCCAGCCAGCCACCCATGGCGTGAACCACCACGGAGCCGGCGAAGTCATGGAAACTGGCGCCGAAGCGTTCCAGCAACCAGGCTTGCAGACCGAAGTTGCCGTTCCAGACCACGCCTTCGAAGAAGGGATAGATGAACGCCACGATCAGCGCCGTCGCACACAACTGCGGGACAAACCGGGCGCGCTCGGCGATGCCTCCGGAAATGATCGCCGGTATCGCCGCCGCAAAAGTCAGCAGAAAGAAGAACTTCACCAGCCCATAGCCATGGTTGGCAGTGATCACCGCCGCCGGTTGCATGAAACTGACCCCGTAGGAAATCCAATAGCCTATAAAGAAGTAGGCCAGGGTCGAAATGGCGAAGTCGCTGAGGATCTTCGACAAGGCGTTGACCTGGTTCTTTTGTCGAACCGTACCGACCTCGAGAAAAGCGAAACCGGCGTGCATGGCCAGAACCATGACCGCGCCGATAAGGACGAACAACGTGTTGGAGCTATGGACCAGACTGTCCACAGCACTTTGCAGATTTTCCATGGATTGGCAGACCTGAAGGCTGAAAAAAGCACCAAAGCAGTTCGCACAAATGGCCGGCGCACCAAGTTGCAGCTCAACCAGATCGCAGTGCTGATCCGAATGAACCGCTTTGGCGCACAAGACCGCCGCCTCTGCGCGAGTTTTGATTGTTTGAGTTAGGGTTTTCCTGAAATCATGCCCGGCAACAGCGCAACGGCGCCGGCTGACGCACCACGACGTAGCAAAAGATGTACCAGTCATTTGTACTGAACCTTCGCGCAAGGCTCATACTCGAACGCTTCAGAAGCCACTTACGGAGATCACCAATGGCACGCATCAAGGCAAAGACTGCTCAAGAAATTCTGATGGAAGATTTTCAGACACTGGTCAACGACACCGAGCGGTTGCTGGAACACACCGCCTCACTGGCCGGTGATCAGGCCGATGAGCTGCGTGAGCAGATCCGCGACAGCCTGTTGCGTGCCAGGGAAACCCTGAAGCTGACCGAAGACTCCCTGCGCGAGCGCGGCAAAGCGGCTGTCACCGCCACGGAAGATTATGTCCAGGCCAACCCATGGCAATCGGTCGGAATCGCGGCCGGCGTGGGTTTCCTGATTGGTCTGCTGGCCACTCGGCGCTGATATGGCGATCGATGAATCCGGCTCGTCCGCGACGGGCACCCGCTCTTCATCGCGGCGTCTGGGTGCCGCGTTTCTTGGATTGCTGCACAGCCATGTCGAACTGTTCGGCATCGAACTGCAGGAGCAGAAAGCACGCACCGTAAGCCTGTTGCTGTTTGCAGGCCTGACGCTGGTCTTTACCTTGTTGTTGCTGGTGGGCTTGTCAACGCTGGTGTTGATCCTGTTTTGGGACACCTATCGCCTGGCAGCAATTATCGGGCTCTGTGTGTTCTATACCCTCGCAGCGTTGTTCTGTGCGATGCGTTTGAGAGCAGCGATTTTCGATGAGTCCTCGCCCTTCCATGGCACCCTGGAAGAGTTGGCCAATGATCGGGAGCGCCTGTTGCCATGAGCCTGCCAGAACTCCCCCGCAACAGTTCACGCACGGAAATGCGCAAGGCGCTGATCCGCCTGCGCATGGAAATGCATCGCCAGGAAATTCGCCACGAATCCCAACAACTGTTGCAGCCCCTGCAACGGGTGCGTGACATGACGCAGAACCTGCAAGACGGCTTCGGCATCAAACACGCTCCGCTCTGGGGCATCGCGGCCGTGATCGGGTTGGGCTTTCTGACCGGCAAGGGTGCCAAGGGCGGCGGTATCGGCAGCCTGACTCGGCTGGTTCGCCTGGGCGCCACGCTGGGGCCTCTGATCAAGCTGATCATGCAGAGTTCTTCGCGCAAAGACTAAATCAGCCCTGTCTGGCTGCATTCTTGCAATACCACCGGGATTAACCTCTTTATCGAGAGGTTGATCCTGCGTGCCTACCGGGTGACCAGGTTTATCCAGAACAAGACCTTACTAAGGAGGCCTCGTGATCGACGGGCAACCGCTCGCCTGCTTTCAGCCGTTCATCGATACCGCCACAGGCCGAATCGCTGGCGTCGAAGCGTTGGGTCGACTGCGTCAGGCCGACGGTCAACTGACCTCGGTGGGGCCGCTGTTCGCTGACCCGCGAACTCCCGCCATCGCCCTGCGTCGTCTCGATCGCCAGATACGCGATAACGCCCTGAGCCGTCTGCATGAAGCGCCCTCGGACTGGTTTCTGAGCCTGAACATCTCCCCGCGCTGGATCAGCCGCTTGCGCCGGGACCAGGCACTGCCGAGCCTCAAGCAACTGAGCAGGCATGGCGTCGACGTGCAGCGAATCGTCTTCGAGATCACCGAACTGGGCGGCGACAGCCAGCGGCTGGCCGAAGTCGTGGCCCGCTATCGCCAAGCCGGGGCGCGGATCGCCATTGATGATTTCGGCGCAGGTTACTCTCAGCTCGATCGCGTACTGGCTCTGCAACCGGACATCCTCAAGCTCGACATGCGGCTGTTCCAGGCCGCCGCGTTGGGCGGTCCCAGCAGCGAGGTGGTGAAGGCGCTGGCGCAAATGGCGGAAAAAACCGGTTGCTGGATCATCGCCGAAGGCGTGGAAACCGAAGCTCAACTGAATTTTGCCCTGGAGTGTGGTTCACGCTACGTACAGGGTTTTCTGTTCGCCCGGGCGCAAGCGGACTTCTTCGCCACAGACGCCTTTGTCGAGCGCTTCGCGCAACTGCGCCAACGTTATGTTCAGCAAAAACTGGCTGAGCGCGCTCGCCTGATGATCATGCGCCAGCAACTCAGTGAACTGATGGCCATCCTGCAAGCCTGGGCTCAGGCCAGCGCGCCCCTCAGTGCCTTGCCGCAACTGGAGGCGTTTCCCTGGCTGTTGCGATTTTATCAATGCGACCGCCACGGCACGCAGTTGACCCCCAACCTGGAATGGCGCAACAACGGCTGGGAAGCCGATAGCCGCTACCTGGGCCATAACTGGTCGTGGCGCCCCTATTTTTATCACTTGCTGGCCGAGGGTTGGGATGAGCGTCGTCTGACGCTTTCCAACACCTACCGCGACGCCACCAGCAATCAGTACTGCCTCACTGCAGGGCAGTTTTTCGATAACGGCGAACGGCTGCTGCTCATCGATATCGACGCCGCAGGGCTCTAGGGGGGCGTTGCCTCGGTGTGGAAACTAATTGAGAACGCCCCCCTGGTTCTCCTTGCAGGTACTGGCGCGAACCGGGAAGCTAGGAGATCAGTCACCTGACGGAGAAACCAGCCTTGGATTGGCACACCCTGCTTACCCGCGAACGCCTCGGAAAACCTGTGCACAGCCCGCAAGAGCTCGGCCGCAGTCCTTTCCATAAAGACCACGACCGGATCATTTTCTCGGGCGCGTTTCGCCGTCTCGGGCGCAAGACCCAGGTCCATCCGGTCTCCAGCAACGATCACATCCACACGCGCCTGACCCACTCGCTGGAAGTCAGCTGCGTCGGTCGTTCGCTGGGCATGCGCGTCGGTGAAACCATCCGCGGCGCCCTGCCCGACTGGTGCGAGCCGAGCGACCTGGGGATGGTGGTGCAATCGGCTTGCCTGGCCCACGACATCGGCAATCCACCCTTCGGCCACTCCGGCGAAGACGCGATCCGCCATTGGTTCCAGCAGGCCGCAGGCCGTGGCTGGCTAGACGCAATGAGCGAAGCCGAACGCAATGACTTCCTGAATTTCGAAGGCAATGCCCAAGGTTTCCGGGTGCTCACCCAGCTTGAATACCATCAGTTCGAAGGGGGTACCCGGCTGACCTACGCCACCCTGGGCACCTACCTGAAATACCCGTGGACTGCTCGGCACGCCGACTCACTGGGGTACAAGAAGCACAAGTTCGGCTGTTATCAGAGCGAATTGCCGCTGCTGGAACAGATCGCTCAAAAACTCGGCCTGCCCCAACTGGAGGAACAGCGCTGGGCGCGCCATCCGCTGGTGTATCTGATGGAGGCCGCCGACGACATCTGCTACGCGCTGATCGATCTGGAAGACGGCCTGGAGATGGAGTTGCTGGAGTACGCCGAAGTCGAGTCCCTGCTGCTGGATCTGGTGGGTGACGATCTCCCGGAAACCTATCGCCAGCTCGGTCCACAGGATTCGCGTCGGCGCAAACTGGCGATCCTGCGAGGCAAAGCCATCGAACACCTGACCAACGCAGCGGCCCGAGCCTTCGTCGAGCAACAGGATGCGCTGCTGGCCGGCACGCTGCCGGGCGACCTTGTGGAACACATGCATGGCCCCGCCAAACGCTGCGTCTTGAATGCCAAGGACATGGCGCGCAAAAAAATCTTCCAGGACAAACGCAAGACGCTCCACGAAATCGGCGCCTACACCACCCTGGAAATCCTGCTCAACGCCTTTTGCGGTGCAGCACTTGAGCAGCACAACGGTCGTACGCCATCCTTCAAGAACCGCCGCATACTCGACCTGCTGGGCAACAATGCGCCCGATCCCCATGGCCCTTTACATACCTCGTTCTTACGCATGATTGATTTCATCGCCGGCATGACCGACAGCTATGCCAGTGAAATGGCGCTGGAAATGACCGGTCGTTCAAGCCACGGATAACAGTGCATCGATCAGCCGCGTCAGCGACGTCTGAACGGCTGATCGAATGTCTCGACATTCATCTGTATTTCAACATCGACAGAATCGCCCTACACCTTGTGCAGAGCTGACTGATCGATTGTTCGGCCGTCTCGCGAAACAATTGCACACCCACTGCTCGACAGATGAAGCATGAAAACTCCTACGTTCAAACACGATTGGCACATATTGCTGGTGGAAGATCATCCATTTCAGCTGAGAGCGACTCAATACCTGCTCGAGAGTTACGGCTTCACCCAACTGACCACCACTGACAGTGCCGAAGGCGCCTTGCAACAAATGCTCAAGGCTGCGCAGCCGTTCGATATTCTTCTGTGCGACCAATGCCTGCCCGACCTTCCAGGCCTTGACTTGATCGAGTTCGCCAGTCACCGGGGAATGATCAGACAGGCCATACTTTTGAGCAGCCTGACATCCGTTGAGCTGGACAAACTTAAAACCATGGCCAACGAACATGGATTGCCCTTGCTGGGTTACTTGATCAAGCCATTGAAACAATCAGACTTTAGAAACTTGTTGACCTTGGCCTCATGATAAAAACACCAAAACTCACACACACTAAAACCATGACCAGCATACAGATTAAAACTTATAGCCCAACGCTTCCTGCCTCTTGACTGCCTCTAGCAAACTTTCACCCTTCCTCATGCAAAACCTAGTTGACACGTAGCCCCATTCTTCTTCGACTGTAGGATTTTTCCTATATTGCTGCTACAGGCCTGTCAGCTCATGCGGCCCCTCAACTACTGAGCTAAGGTGCGCGCTTTATTTGTGCACGTATGGGATTTGATTATGAACTCCGTTTTTATTGTCGACGATCACCCTGTCATCCGCCTTGCCGTTCGAATGCTGCTGGAACATGAAGGTTACAAAGTCGTGGGCGAAACTGACAATGGCGTCGATGCCATGCAGATGGTGCGCGAATGCATGCCCGACCTGATCATCCTCGACATCAGTATCCCCAAACTGGATGGGCTGGAAGTGCTCTCCCGTTTCAACGCAATGAGTACACCATTAAAAACACTGATATTAACCGCACAATGCCCAAAACTTTTCGGTATTCGCTGCATGCAATCCGGTGCGTCGGGGTATGTATGCAAACAGGAAGAACTCAGTGAACTGGTGAGTGCGATCAAAGCGGTCTTATCAGGTTACAACTATTTCCCCAGCCAGGCCTTGAACCCTGTTCGTAGTGACGACGCAAGGTGGGCTGACCTGGAACTATTCAAATCCGTTAACGATCGAGAGCTGATGGTATTACAACTTTTTGCCCAAGGTCGTACCAACAAGGAAATTGCCAAGGGCATGTTTCTCAGTAACAAGACTGTCAGCACCTATAAAAAACGACTCATGCAGAAACTCAAAGCCAAATCCCTGGTTGAACTCATCGACATGGCAAAACGTAACGCGTTAGTGTGAGAAACAGGATGCCCAGTCGTTTGAAGGATTATCTAAAACTCACGGTCGCGGGTTTATGCCTGAGCACCTCGGTGCTCGCGGCGCAGACGACCAGCGAAAACTACACCTTGCTCAGTCGCTCAACGGCCGGGCACATGGAAGTCCAACTGGATATTTCACAACGACAATGGGTTAAAGACAAACGTGAATTGATCCTGGGTACGTCGGCCCCGGATTATCCTCCTTTCGACCTGACCCTCAGTGGCCAAGACTACGAAGGTTTCACCGCCGATTACGCAGGCATCCTCGGCAACGTTACGGGGTTGCCCATTAAAGTTCAGCGCTTCGCGTCCCGAGGGGCCGCGATCGAGGCGCTGGAAAAAGGCCAGGTCGACATGCTCGGCACCGCCAATGGGTTCGAGGCCGACAATGCCGACATTGCGCTGTCCATACCTTATGCGGCGGATCAACCCGTACTGGTGACACGAGAAGGAGAAACCAGGTCGCTGACCGATGGTCTTGCCGGCCTGCGGCTTAGCATGGTGTATCACTACCTGCCTCTGGATGAGGTCAGGGCGCTGTATCCGAAGGCAATCATCACGTCCTACCCGTCCTACCAGAATGCAATCAACGCGGTTGCCTTCGACCAGGCCGACGTTTTTCTCGGTGACACCATTTCCACCCATTACATGATCAACAAGGGGTATCTGAACAACATCCGCATGGCCAACTTCGGTAAACACGAAGCCCATGGCTTCAGCTTTGCCGTGCAAAAGGACAACCCGGATCTGCTCGGGATCATCAACGCGGTACTCAAGGCCATCCCCACCAGCGAGCGAGAAAACATCGCCAAACGCTGGAGTGCCGGCAGCGACATTCTTCTCACCGATCACAAACTGCAACTCAGCCACCGCGAAGAACGCTGGCTGGCGCAACATCCGGTCGTGCGGGTGGTGGTCAATGAAGCGTTTGCGCCCCTGACGTTTTTCGACAGTGACGGCAACTTTCGGGGTGTCACGGCCGACCTGCTCGAGCTGATCAGGTTGCGTACCGGTTTACGCTTCGAGATCCAGCGCAGCCGAAGCGATGACGAGATGATCGAGCAAATCGGCAACCATCAGGCCGACCTGATCGCCGCCCTGCTCCCCAGCGCACAGCGTGAAACGATGTTGAACTTCAGCCGCCCTTATCTGGAAAACTCCTTTGTCCTGCTGACACGCAAAGCGGCCGACAGCCCGACAAACCTCACGCAACTACAAGACAAACGTCTGGCCATTGCCCAGGGCAATCCACTGGTGGATTACCTGCGCAGCGAGTTTCCGCGAATCCACCTGATTGAAACCCCGGACACGTTCAGTGCCGTGGAGTTGCTCGTCGAAGGACAGGCAGAAGGTGCGGTGAACTCACTGGTGATCGCCAACTACTTCATCTCATCGCGAATCTTCGAGCAGGCACTTCAGATCAGCACCACCATCGGCACCCAACAGGCGGCGTTTTCCCTGGCTACCGGGCGCGACGCCAAAGAGCTGAATGCCATCCTCGACAAGGCACTGCTGAGCATCGCACCGGAAGAGCTGGGCATCATCAACAACCGCTGGCGTGGTTATTCGGCGGCCTCGCAAAGTACCTGGCGCAACTATCACCGAGTGTTCTATCAGATCGTTACCGGTGCCGGCGTGTTATTGCTGATATCCGTTGCCTGGAACGCCTGTATGAGACGCCAGATAAAACAGCGGCAGGCGGCGAAAGAGCGTGCCGATGAAGCCAACCGAGCCAAAAGTACCTTTCTGGCGACCATGAGTCATGAGATCCGCACGCCGATGAATGCAATCATCGGCATGCTCGAACTGACACTCAAACGGATTGATCATAGCCATGCGGATCGACCGGCCATCGAGGTCGCGTACAACTCGGCGAAAGATCTGCTGGAGCTGATCGGGGACATTCTCGACATTGCGCGTATCGAATCCGGGCGTCTGAGCCTGAGCCCGGAACGCGTCAATCTGGCTGAAAGCGTAGCCTCGGTGGTGCGGATCTTCGACGGACTGGCCCGGCAGAAAAATCTCGAACTGCGACTGGAATTCAACCCAGCCAAACCGGCGACCGATGTCCTGTTGGACCCGATGCGCTTCAAGCAGGTGCTGTCCAACCTGGTCAGCAATGCCATCAAGTTTACGCAACAGGGTCAGGTCAGGATCAGCGTCGAGCTGCAACCGACCGACGAGCCCGACCGGGTTCTGTTGCAGTTGCAGGTTGAGGACAGTGGCGCGGGGATCGGCGAGCAGGATCAACAACGGCTATTCGAGCCTTTCGCTCAGGCCGAAAACGCCGGACAGTTACCCAGAGGCGGTACGGGGTTGGGCCTGGTGATCAGCCGTAATCTGTGCGAAATGATGGGCGGTAGCCTGCAATTGAGCAGCCAGCCGGGAGTCGGCACGCAGGTCCGGGTTTCGCTGAATCTGGCAACCCTGCCACCTGAACGGATGCCGGAAATTGCCGAGCCGCACATTCACCCCAGCACTGCCCCCTTGAACGTTCTGGTGGTCGATGATCACCCGGCCAATCGCTTGCTCATGTGCCAGCAACTGGAATTTCTGGGGCATCGGTTCAACGTCGCAGCGGATGGTCAGGCGGGGCTCGAGGCATGGAAGGCTCAGCCATTCGACCTGGTGATTGCCGATTGCAACATGCCGATCATGAATGGATATGACATGGCCCGTGCCATTCGCCAACACGAACAGCACATGCAGCGCCCTCCCTGTACCGTTCTGGGTTTTACCGCCAACGCGCAGCCAGAGGAAAAACAACGCTGCAAACAAGCCGGGATGGACGATTGCCTGTTCAAACCCCTCAGCCTGACAACCTTGAACCAATGGATCGAAGGCATTGCGCCGACGGTCCGCAACCCGGCCTTCAGTCTGGAAGGGCTGCACCTGTTGACCGGAGGCAACCCGACACTGAACCGACGATTGTTGACCGAGCTGCTGAGCAGCAACCGCCTGGACCGGCAAACTCTGCTGGCGTTGTCCCAATCAAAGGACCGGCAGTCACTCCTGGACATCGCCCACAAAATCAAAGGTGCAGCCAGAATCGTCCAGGCCTCCCGACTGATCGACAGCTGCGAGGCACTCGAAAAGGCTTGCAATAACAGGCTCCACTACGACGAAGTGGCCGATTGCAGCAAGTCCATGGTGCGTGCCATGCTCGAACTGGAGCAAGCATTGCACCAACAGATGGGGCACCACGACAAAAGCACAATGACAGAGCGTTAACTATGCTTGAAGGCTGAGCAGTGTGTTCATCATCATGGAGAAAGCTGCAATGCCCAACCCACTGCGCCCGGATCAACGCCGGTTTCCCCTGCACATCCATATCAGTGTGATGTTCACCTTCCTGTTGTTGCTGACCGGGGTGGTGTTGGGCATTTTCAATTATCGGCAAACCACCCAGATCATTCTTTCCAGCAGCGAAAAGCTCTTCAACCGCATCGAGCAGGATGTCCGTCTGGACCTGCATCGCACCTATGAGCCGATTCGTCATCTGCTGAGCTTGCTGGCGGACAATCCGGCGACCCAGGCGCCCGACCTTGAGCAGCGCCTGGTGTTGCTCAAGCCCTTCAGCCAATCGCTCCAGGACAACCCCGATCTGGCCTCGCTGTACCTGGGCTACGGCAATGGTGACTTTTTCATGGTGCGTCCCCTGCGCACCGACGCCCTGAAAACGCAAGTCAAGGCACCGGACACCGCGGCGTATCAGGTATGGAGCATCGAGCACCCAAGCAGCGGTCAGGCCCACTCCCAATCATTGTTTTTCGATCAGAACCTGGCCCTCATCAGCCGCCAGGACAACCCCGACGAAACCTACGATCCCCGTAGCCGCGCCTGGTTCTCCAGCGCCCGCGGCGAGCGTGATCAGATCACCACCGAACCCTATCTTTTTTTCTCCACCCACAACGTCGGCACCACTCTGGCCCGGCGCAGTGGCGAGCATGCGGTGATGGGGGCCGACCTTACGCTGGCTGAACTGTCGGCGACCTTGGCCAAACATGTGGTGACCCCCAGTACCGAAATTGT
Source organism: Pseudomonas sp. B21-015 (assembly GCF_024749285.1). Lineage (NCBI taxonomy): Bacteria > Pseudomonadati > Pseudomonadota > Gammaproteobacteria > Pseudomonadales > Pseudomonadaceae > Pseudomonas > Pseudomonas sp. B21-015. The sequence continues at coordinate 2,078,580 of NZ_CP087196.1, read as the reverse complement.
TCTGTTCGACGCCGAGGGAGATGCCATTGCCTACCCCGACAGCAGCAAACTGATCGTCGACGACCAGACTGCCCGGCTGATCAAAGCCGCTGACCTGAGCCCCAGCCTCGCGGCCCTGCTCAGCAGCCCCCCCGAGGTCAATCGCCTGAACGCCGCGAGTCGTCAATGGATCGTGGCGCGCAGCAGCATGCAGGAGGGTGGCCCGCAGGGACTGCAGCTGGCGCTACTGGTGCCGGAGGACGAATTGCTCGTCGACGCCTACCGCATGCGTTGGCAAGGCGCGCTGATTACCCTGGCGACACTGCTGTTGTGCCTGCCCATGGGTTGGCTGACCTCGAGAATCCTTGTCAAACCCTTGCATGCCCTGGTGCAGGAAGCCGATGCGATTCGCAGTTTCGATTTCAATTTTCCGGCCACCCGTCGCTCGCCGGTGCTTGAAGTCGACCAACTGAGCGTGTCGATGGCGCGCATGAAAGACACCCTGGCGAGCTTTTTCCGGATCACCGACAGCCTGAGCGCCGAGACCCGTTTCGCCCCCTTGCTGCAACGGGTGTTGTTTGAAACCGTGCAGATCGCCCAGGCCCAGGCCGGTCTGCTCTACCTGCGTGAAAATGATGACGATCGTGTGGAGCCTCATGCTCTGGTTATCAACGGTAGCTCACAGGCATTGCCGTCATTCGACCTTCAAGGACACAGTCCTCAGGAGCCGCAGAGCCCTCAATGGATGCAGACGCTGTCAACCGCCGACAATGTTGTCACCACTCTGGGTTTCGAACAGGCGGGGGATTTGCAGAAGGTTTTGCTCGCGCTGGAGTGCCCACGGGTTCATCTGATCGGTATTCGGCTGCACAATCGTCATAACGAAACCGTGGGCCTGCTGGTCCTGCTGCTGACCGACAGCGGCACGCAGGATGACCTGGATAAACTTCGCCCCGATCGCATCGCGTTTCTCCAGGCGGTTTCCGGTGCAGCCGCCGTGAGCATAGAAAGTCAGCGTCTGCAAGCCAGACAGAAACAACTGCTGGACTCCTTCATTCAATTGCTGGCCGGCGCAATCGATGCCAAGAGTCCCTATACCGGCGGGCACTGCCAGCGGGTGCCGGCACTGACGCTGATGTTGGCACAGGCTGCCGCGGCCAGTCAGGACCCGGCTTTCAGTAGCTATCAGCCCACCGAAGATGAGTGGGAAGCCCTGCATATCGCCGCCTGGCTGCATGACTGCGGCAAAGTCACTACCCCTGAATACGTGGTCGACAAAGCCACGAAGCTTGAGACCCTGAACGACCGCATCCATGAAATTCGCACCCGCTTCGAAGTCCTCAAGCGTGACGCCTGGATCAACTATTGGCAGGCCATCGCCCTGGGGGGTGACGAGCCGCATCTGGGGCAATTGCGCAATGCGAACCTGGCGGCGCTGGACGATGATTTCGCGTTCGTAGCCCGCTGCAACCAGGGCAGCGAGGCCATGGCCGAGGCCGATCTGCAACGGCTGAACACCATCGCCCAACGCACCTGGACCCGAACCCTGGATGATCGGCTTGGTGTTTCGTGGGAAGAGAACCGGCGCCAGGCCCGGACCCCGGCGGCGCCCCTGCCGGTCAGCGAGCCGCTGTTGGCGGATAAACCCGAGCATCTGCTTGAGCGCGCCGACAGCGAACTGATCCCGGCCGACAACCCTTGGGGGTTCAAGCTCGACGTGCCGCGCTACAAGTACAACCGGGGCGAACTCTATAACCTGAGCATCACCCGAGGCACCCTGACCCGCGAGGAGCGTTACGTCATCAATCACCACATGGTGCAGACGATCCTGATGCTCAGCCACCTGCCCTTCCCCGGCCACCTCAACAACGTTTCGGAGATCGCCGGTGGCCACCACGAAAAAATGGACGGTTCCGGTTATCCGAAACGGTTGAAGCGCGAAGACATGAGCCTGCCGGCGCGGATGATGGCGATTGCCGATATTTTCGAAGCGTTGACCGCCGCCGATCGCCCCTACAAAAAGGCCAAGTCCTTGAGCGAAGCGCTGAGCATCATGGCCACCATGTGCCGCGACGCTCACATCGACCCCGAGTTGTTCGGGCTGTTCATCAACGACGAAGTTTACTTGCAGTACGCCAGTCGCTTCCTCGATCCACGACAGATCGATGCCGTCGACCCGTCAAGCCTGCTGATCAAGGCCGGCTTGACGGCCTGATCAGAAATCGGTCAGGCGCAGGAAAATCGCCGCCAGCTGCTCGATCCCGGCCTGATCGTCAGCGGTAAAACGCGCGAGTCTCGGGCTATCGAGGTCCAGCACGCCGATCAGTCGACCGTCCTTGACCAGCGGCACCACCAGCTCGCTGTTCGAGGCGCTGTCGCAGGCGATGTGCCCGGGAAATGCGTGTACGTCTTCGACCCGTTGAGTCTGCAAGGTGGCCGCCGCCGCCCCGCACACGCCGCGACCGTACGGAATCCGTACGCAGGCGATCTGCCCCTGAAACGGGCCAAGCACCAGTTCTTCGTTGCGATTAAGGTAGAAACCAGCCCAGTTCAGGTCATCGAGCTGGTTGAACAGAAACGCCGAAAATTGCGCGGCGTTGGCGATAAAATCACGCTCGTCCGCCAGCAACGATTCCAGCTGCGCACACAGCATGCCATAGCCCTCAAGGCCCTGGCCGCTCTTTTGCAGATCGATCATGCCTTATGCTCCAACAACTTTAGCCCGACCCAATAGCGGGCAAATTGATACGCGCAACGTCCGTTACGATTACCCCGGCCCGTGGCCCAGCGCACCGCGAGGATGTCCAGCGCTTCGTCACGCTGCCACTCAAGGCCGGCCTTGTCGGCCAGTTGGCCGATCCAGTGCTCGACAACGTTGAGGAAATGCTCCTGAGTAAACGGATAGAACGACAGCCACAGACCAAAACGGTCCGACAGCGCAATCTTGTCCTCCACCGCCTCATTGGGATGGAGCTCGCCATCGACCCTTTTCCAGTTTTCGTTATCGCTTTCCTTTTCCGGCACCAGATGGCGGCGGTTGGAAGTGGCGTACAGCAGAACGTTGTCCGGTGCCTGCTCGAGGGAGCCATCGAGTACGCTTTTGAGCACGCGATAATCGCCCTCGCCCGACTCGAACGACAGGTCATCACAGAACAGCACGAAACGCTGGGGCAGCCTGGCGATCTGCTCGACCACGCGCGGCAAGTCCGCCAGGTGATCGCGCTCGATCTCGATCAGCCGCAGGCCGCTCTTGGCGTGTTCCGACAGCAAGGCGCGCACCAGCGACGATTTACCGGTGCCTCGCGCGCCCCAGAGCAAAGCGTGGTTGGCGGGCATGCCATCGAGAAACTGTTGAGTGTTTCGGCCCAGTTGCTCAAGTTGCCGGTCAACGCCAATCAGGTCGGACAGGCGCATATCGAGGCTGACTTGCAACGGCAACAGAAAACCGTTGCGCCCCTCGCGTTGCCAGCGCGCGGCCAGGCAGTGCGTCCAGTCGATGGCCTGCCGCGGCGCGGGCAGCAGCGGTTCGATACGGGCCAGAACGGCATCGGCGCGTTCAAGAAAAGCATTCAATCGGGAATCCACGTCTTCTCCTCGGGCACGTTCACAGTAATGATGGCGGTACAGCGACGAAACGCAGGGGCCGATGCCCGGCCTGCACCCCGTACAGGTATTTCGCGAGAACATCGGTATCCAGTGATGATCGACTATGCTTGAGCAGCGAAGGGAAACGGAAGTGGTTCAACATCCCATGGATATCAAGTTCAGCCACCGGCTGTCGTACAAGCAAGCCCGGCTTACGGTGCTGGTCGGTTTCATACTGGGCACGCTGCTCAGCCTGGTGCAAATTGGCATCGATTATGCCAGCGAAGACGCCTCCATCAACCGCGAAATACTGTCTTTGCTGGAAATCAGCCATAACCCCGCGTCCCGCATCGCCTACAACATCGACGCCGAACTCGCCCAGGAGCTGACCATGGGGCTACTGCGCTCTCCGGCGATCATCAGCGTGCAATTGACCGACAACAACAATACCGTGCTGGCCAGCGTCAAACGCCCGGGCCTGGAAAACAATTACAGGATGCTCAGCGACTTCCTGTTCGGCGCCAACCGACAGTTCGAAGACCGCCTGTACCTCGACCACTTGCCGGACGAATCCCTCGGGACCTTGCACCTGGAAGTCGATACCTACACCTTCGGCAGCCGCTTCCTGCGCCGGGCTGAAGTGACCCTGCTCAATGGCTTCGCACGCAGCCTGATCCTCACGGGCATTTTGCTGGCGCTGTTTTACGTAATGCTGACCAAACCGCTGGTGCGGGTCATCCGCGAGCTCAGTGGCCGTGACCCGCGCAGCGCGGAACCGACGTGGCTGGAGTGTCCGACGGGGCATGAAAACGATGAAATCGGGGTCCTGGTCAAGGTCGCCAATCAGCAATTTGAAAACATCGCCACCGAAATCCAGCAACGGCGCAACGCTGAAAATCGCCTGACCGACTACCTCTCGCAACTGGAAAACATCGTCTCGGCTCGCACTGCGGAACTCAAGGCGATCAACACTCGACTCAGCCAGTCCAACGATGAACTGGAAGTCGCCCGCAGGACCGCCCTGGACATGGCCGAAGCACGTTCGGTGTTCCTGGCCAACATGAGCCATGAAATCCGCACGCCCCTCAACGGTCTGCTGGGGATGATCGCGCTCTCGCTGGACGGCCCGCTCAATGCCGAACAGCAGCAACAGCTGTCCATCGCCCACGACTCGGGCAAAGTGCTGGTGGAACTGCTCAACGATATTCTCGACCTGTCGAAGTTCGATGCTGGCCAGCTCGAACTCGAACACATTCCATTCGACCTCGGCTCGCTGATCGAAGACACCGCCAACCTGCTGTCCCAGAACGCCGCGCCCAGCGTCGAACTGGCGTGCCTGATCGATCCGAAGTTTCCTGCACTGGTGCTCGGTGATCCGACCCGGGTCCGCCAGATCGTCAGCAACCTGTTGTCCAATGCCCTCAAGTTCACCCGCTTCGGGCGGGTCGATGTGCGTCTTTCAACGTTCGAGGATGGCGTGCGAATCGAAGTCTGCGACACGGGCATCGGTATCGCCCAGGACGCGCAAGTCAAAATCTTCCAGCCGTTCACCCAGGCCGGTGCCGGCATTACCCGGCAATTCGGCGGTACCGGCCTGGGCCTGGCGCTGACCTACAACCTTTGCGAAGCCATGCAAGGGCGTCTGACGATCAGCTCGGAACCAGGCTTCGGCAGCCAGTTCTGCGCCGACCTGCCGCTGCCCTGCCACACCCAGGCCATCGCCCCGGCACTTCTGCAAGGCAACATCATCGCGATTACCGCCGCCAGCAGCGGTCTGGCGGAACTGTTGAAGAGTCTGTTGCCCGAATGGGGGCTCGACTATCAACAGCGTTCCATTGATGACCGGTTGATCGGTCTGGAGCCGGACGTGCTGATCACCGACTGTCCCGAATGCCTGTTTGGCCTGCGCCCTACCTTCACCGCGCCGATTCTGCTGGTGACCGCTTACGGCAGTTTCCTGCCCAGTGAGCAAACCAATGCTCTGGCGCCTTTGCAACAGCAGGCGCGGCCTTTGGCGCGCAACGCGCTTTACCAGACATTGCGACGGATCTTGCAGCCGGAACTCCAGGCGATCAACGGCGCCCGGGTCGAAGTCCTTTCGCCCCAGCGACGCGGGCGCATCCTGCTGGTGGAGGACAACCCGGTCAATCAGTTGGTGGCCAAGGGCATGCTCGGAAAACTCGGTTGCGAGGTGAGCGTCGCGGCCCACGGTGCCGAAGCACTGGATCAGCTTGAGCACAGCGAATTCGATCTGGTGTTGATGGACTGCAACATGCCGGTGATGGACGGCTATGAAGCCAGTCGGCAAATCCGTCGCAGCGGGCGCTGGCCTCAACTGCCCATCGTCGCCCTGACCGCCAACGCCATGTCCGAAGAACGCGAACGCTGCCGTGCGGCGGGCATGAGCGACTACCTGGCCAAACCCTTCCGCCGGGAAGAACTGGCGGCCCTGCTCGACTTGTGGATACCCACTACGACAGCGCTTTGATTTGCCCCAACAGGTGATCGAGGCCATCGCGCAGATCATTCAGGCGATCCAGATCCACGCCGCTATCGCACAACAGACGAGCCTTGAGCGGCCCGACCTGATCACGCAAGGCCTTGCCGGTGAGCGACAGGCTCAGATGCACCTCACGCTCATCGCGCGCCGAACGCTGACGCTGTACCAGCTGCAGCTGCTCAAGACGCTTGAGCAGCGGCGTCAGGGTCCCGGAATCCAGCGCCAGGCGTTCGCCCAGCGCCTTGACCGTCGGTTGCTCTGGCGCCACTTCCTGCCATTCCCACAACACCAGCATCGCCAGGTATTGCGGGTAGGTCAGGCCCAACTGATCGAGCATCGGCTTGTAAGCGCGGATTACCGCCCGAGAAGCGGCGTACAGCTTGAAGCAGAGCTGACTGTCGAGCTTCAGGGAATCGACTGACAACGTGTTCATTTGAGCAGGGCTTCGATCTCGCGGCTCAGGTCCTGCGGCTTGGTCGCCGGAGCAAAGCGCTTGACCAGCTGGCCGTCCTTGCCGATCAGGAACTTGGTGAAGTTCCACTTGATGCCTTGGGAACCCAGCACGCCCGGTGCGCGTTTTTTCAGCTGAACGAACAGAGGATGAGCGCCGGCACCGTTGACTTCGATCTTCTTGAACAGCGGGAAACTCACCCCGTAATTCAATTCGCAGAACTCGGAAATCGCCCCCTCGTTGCCTGGCTCCTGCTTGCCGAACTGGTTGCAGGGAAAGCCGAGCACCACCAGGCCTTGATCCTTGTAAGTCTGCCAGAGCTCTTCGAGGCCTTTGTACTGTGGGGTGAAACCGCATTTGCTCGCAGTATTGACCACCAGTACCGCTTTGCCGGCGAAGTCGGCCAGGGTCTTTTGCTCACCCTTGATGGTGGTGCAAGGGATGCTCAGCAGGCTGTCGCTCATGGCACGAACTCCGAGAGGAAGAAGAAAGGCCAAACATAGCGAGCAATTGAATTGCGTGCAATTTAATAAATCGATCGATACCTGAAACGCCCCCATCGAGGTAGGAGCAGCCTTCGGCAGCTCCTACGCAGAAGTGGACTACCCGCGGGGAACGAGGTCCAGGCACACCGAGTTGATGCAATAACGCAGGCCAGTGGGCGGCGGACCGTCCGGGAACACATGCCCAAGGTGCGCATCGCATTTGGCGCAGACCACTTCAGTGCGGATCATGCCGTGGCTGACATCACGGATCTCGACCATCGCGCTGTCGCCGATCGGCGCGTAGAAGCTCGGCCAGCCGCAGCCGGAATCGAATTTGGTCTTTGAGTCGAACAGCGGTGCGGTGCAACAAATGCAGTGGTAAACACCGTCGACTTTGCTGTCGTTGTACTTACCGGAGAACGGTCGTTCGGTGCCCTTGAGGCGGCAAACGTTGTACTGCTCCGGATCGAGCATGGCCCGCCATTCTTCCAGGGTTTTTTCCAACTTTTCCATCATCACACCTCAGCAGCTGAAAAAGCCCGATCTGTATCTTTTCCACGGATCGGGCGGCACGTATGATTGCGCCTCGTCAAACGCCAGTCTGGCAGCCAGACCACGCGCATTCAAACGGATTTATGAGTGCCGTCACCCACGGCGTCAGGCCTGTGTGAATACGCAGGATTCCCAGCACGGTCGTTCATACGCCGCCTGGATCGTTCATTTTCGGGAATACATCGCCATGCAGGTCAGCAAATCGAACAAGCTCGCCAACGTCTGCTACGACATTCGCGGCCCAGTGCTCAAGCACGCCAAACGCCTGGAAGAGGAAGGCCATCGCATCCTCAAGCTGAACATCGGCAACCCGGCCCCCTTTGGTTTCGAAGCACCGGATGAAATCCTTCAGGACGTGATCCGCAATCTGCCGACCGCCCAGGGCTATAGCGACTCCAAGGGGCTGTTCAGTGCCCGCAAGGCCGTGATGCAGTACTACCAGCAAAAGCAGGTGGAAGGCGTCGGCATTGAAGACATTTATCTGGGCAACGGCGTTTCCGAGCTGATCGTGATGTCGATGCAGGCCTTGCTCAACAACGGCGACGAAGTACTGGTGCCAGCTCCCGACTATCCGCTGTGGACCGCCGCAGTGAGCCTGGCGGGCGGCAACCCGGTGCATTACCTGTGCGATGAACAGGCCAACTGGTGGCCGGACCTGGCTGACATCAAGGCCAAGATCACCCCGAACACCAAGGCTCTGGTGATCATCAACCCGAACAACCCCACCGGTTCGGTGTATTCCAAAGAAGTGCTGCTGGGCATGCTGGAACTGGCCCGTCAGCACAATCTGGTGGTGTTCTCCGACGAAATCTACGACAAGATCCTGTACGACGACGCCGTGCACATCTGCACCGCCTCGCTGGCGCCGGACCTGCTGTGCATGACCTTCAACGGTCTGTCCAAGTCCTATCGCGTGGCCGGTTTCCGTTCCGGCTGGGTCGCCATTTCCGGCCCGAAACACCACGCCCAGAGCTACATCGAAGGCATCGATATACTGGCCAACATGCGCCTGTGTGCCAACGTGCCGAGCCAGCACGCGATTCAGACCGCACTGGGCGGCTACCAGAGCATCAATGACCTGGTATTGCCTCAGGGGCGTCTGCTGGAACAGCGCAATCGTACCTGGGAATTGCTGAACGACATTCCGGGCGTGAGCTGCGTCAAGCCAATGGGCGCGCTGTATGCCTTCCCGCGGATCGACCCGAAAGTCTGCCCGATCCACAACGACGAGAAATTCGTGCTTGACCTGCTGCTCTCGGAGAAGCTGCTGGTGGTACAAGGCACGGCCTTCAACTGGCCATGGCCGGACCACTTCCGCGTGGTCACCCTGCCACGGGTCGACGACCTGGATCAGGCCATTGGCCGGATCGGTAACTTCCTCAAGTCCTACCGCCAGTAAGTGACCTGTCACCGTGCGACGCTTGCGAAAGTCGCACGGTGATTAATTCAGCAACATATCTTTGCACCCTGCCGAACATTGTTGCTTCAAGCCCTGACTGGCGACTTGACTCGTGACCGCGTCTAACAACGACGGGGCCTGCGAGGTTAATCGGCTGACAAACACTTCCCATGCCGACGTCGGAAATGCCCTTCATGCGGCTAAACTGTTGCCGTAGGACACAGTTTGAAATAGTCACCCTGTTGAATAGCCCGGTGCAGCACCTTATATACCCCGCAGTACGCTACATCTTTAGCACGAGGAGATTTCTACAACCATGATGCGCATTTTGCTGTTTTTGGCCACTAACCTGGCGGTCGTGCTGATTGCCAGCATCACCCTGAGCCTTTTCGGCTTCAACGGGTTCATGGCGGCCAACGGGGTTGATCTCAACCTCAATCAGCTGCTGATTTTCTGTGCGGTCTTTGGTTTCGCCGGTTCCCTGTTCTCGCTGTTCATCTCCAAGTGGATGGCGAAGATGAGTACCAGCACCCAGATCATCAGCCAGCCGCGCACCCGGCACGAGCAATGGCTGCTGCAAACCGTCGAGCAACTGTCCCGCGAAGCCGGAATCAAGATGCCCGAAGTCGGTATTTTCCCGGCCTATGAAGCCAATGCCTTCGCCACCGGCTGGAACAAGAACGATGCACTGGTCGCAGTCAGCCAGGGCTTGCTCGAGCGCTTCTCGCCGGATGAAGTGAAAGCCGTTCTGGCCCACGAAATCGGCCATGTGGCCAATGGCGACATGGTCACCCTGGCGTTGATCCAGGGCGTGGTGAACACCTTCGTGATGTTCTTCGCCCGGATCATCGGCAACTTTGTCGACAAGGTGATCTTCAAGAACGAAGAAGGCCAGGGCATCGCCTATTACGTGGCGACCATCTTCGCCGAACTGGTTCTGGGCATCCTGGCCAGCGCCATCGTCATGTGGTTCTCGCGCAAACGCGAATTCCGCGCCGACGAAGCCGGCGCAAGCCTGGCCGGCACCAGCGCAATGATCGGTGCCCTGCAGCGTCTGCGTGCAGAGCAAGGGCTACCGGTGCACATGCCGGACACCCTGAATGCCTTCGGCATCAACGGTGGCCTCAAACAAGGGTTTGCCCGTATGTTCATGAGCCACCCACCGCTGGAAGAACGCATCGACGCACTGCGTCGTCGGGGCTGACAGGCTCCGCACTAAAAGAAAAGGCCCGCAGTGAATGCGGGCCTTTTTTTTCTGTTTGATTAATGCGGTGTTCATCAGGGCCTCTTCGCGGGCAAGCCTCGCTCCCACAGTGGACCGCGTCTATTCAGATCACTCGGTAACTGTGGGAGCGGGCTTGCCCGCGAAGAGGCCAACAAACTCAACACACCTTAATGGCTGGAAACCCGATAAACCCGCTCTTCAAGCCGCGTGACACCGGCGTCGAGAAACTTCCCGCTCTCACCCAGGACGTCCTGGTCTTCCAGAATCTTCAGCGCCCACACATCGCCGAACAACCGTTGCACCTCATCATCCAGCACTGCGAAGGGCGGCCCATCCATCTGCGTCTGGTCGTAATCCAGGGTAATCAATAGCCCCAGAGAATCCTTCGGAAGAATCCGCTTCAGATGCTCGGCATATCGCTCACGCATCGCCGGCGGCAAGGCGATCAACGCCGCGCGGTCGTACAGCGCGCTGCAATCGGCGACATCGCCTGCCGTCAACTCGAAGAAATCACCGCACCACAGCTCGATCGACCCCGCCCGATAGACCTTGAACGGCCCCTGCTCACTGACGTCCGGGTCAAATTGATGCTCATTGAAGAAGTCCTCCACGGCCTTTTCCGACAGTTCAATCCCCAAGACCTCATGACCTCGGTGCGCCAGCCACAACAGATCCAGACTTTTCCCACACAGCGGCACCAGCACGCGAGCGCCCTCTTCCAGGCTCAACGCTGGCCAGAACCGTTGCAGATAAGGATTCACTTCCGGCAGATGAAAGCCGATCTGATTCGACGCCCATCGTTTGTGCCAAAACTCCGGCTGCATAATTAACCCCGAAAAACTCGATCAAAAGACCCTAAAACTTATATTAGATTTAGATCAATGATCTGACTGAAGATGGTGCCATCTTACTCTCAGGAGCTCATTCATGTTCCCCAGTCTGTATATCTCTCATGGCTCCCCCATGCTAGCCCTGGAACCCGGCGCCAGCGGACCGGCCCTCGCTCGTCTGGCCGTCGCATTGCCGAAACCCAAGGCCATCGTGATGGTTTCCGCGCACTGGGAAAGCAGCGAACTGTTGGTCAGCGGCAATCCCCAGCCTGAAACCTGGCACGACTTCGGCGGATTTCCCCAGGCCTTGTTCGAGGTGCAGTACCCGGCACCCGGCAATCCACAACTGGCGGCGCAGGTTGTCGAGCTGCTGAAGGCCGACGGCCTGCCTGCACGCATCGACACCCAGCGACCGTTCGACCATGGCGCTTGGGTACCCTTGTCGTTGATGTATCCGCAGGCCGATATCCCGGTGGTGCAGGTCTCACTGCCCACTCGTGGTGGCCCGGCCCTGCAAACCCGCATCGGCCATGCCCTGGCCAGCCTGCGCGAACACGGTGTGCTGTTGATCGGCTCCGGCAGCATCACCCACAACCTGCGGGAACTGGACTGGCACGCCGGCCCGGAAAGCGTCGAACCCTGGGCCAAGGCGTTCCGCGACTGGATGATCGAAAAACTCGAAGCGAACGACGAAGCCGCGTTGCACGACTATCGTCAGCAAGCGCCGAACGCTGTGCGCAACCACCCGAGCGACGAGCATCTGCTGCCGCTGTACTTTGCCCGCGCGGCCGGGGGTGAGTTCAGCATTGCGCATCAGGGGTTCACCATGGGGGCGTTGGGTATGGACATTTATCGCTTTGGCTGACAGGTAGACCGAGGCGTCCTCATCGCGAGCAGGCTCGCTCCCACATTGGAATGCGTTTCCCTGTGGGAGCGAGCCTGCTCGCGATGGGGACGACGCCGCTCAACAGCCATGAACAAAACAGCAGACAAAAAAATCCCCGAACCTGTCGGGGATTTTTTATGTGCGATCAATCAGCCCGAGAGCGGATCAATCTTCGCGATAGCGACGCAGCTTCAACTGCTTACCGGCAACGCGAGTGTCCTTCAGCTTGGTCAGCAGACGCTCCAGACCATCTTCCGGCAGCTCGACGAGGCTGAAGCTGTCACGCACCTGGATGCGACCGATAGCTTCACGCGCCAGACCACCTTCGTTGAGGATGGCGCCCAGCAGGTTCTTGGCAGCGATACCATCACGCGCACCCAGCGCGGTACGGCAACGAGCACGGCCTTCAGCCAGCGGGATCGGAGCACGACGCTCGCGGTCACCACGGTCCGGACGATCACCGGAACGCTCTGGACGATCGCCACGCGGTGCATTGTTCGGCACCAGTGGACGTTCTTTTTCGATCGCGGCCAGGGTCAGCGCTTGACCGTTGGTAGCCTTGCGCAGCAGGGCTGCGGCCAGGGCACGCGGGCTGCAACCGATGTCGGCAGTCAGACGATCCAGCAGATCACCGTGAGTCGATTCGGCATCAGCGACCAGTGGCGACAGGCTGTTGGTCAGTTTCTTGATGCGGGCATCGAGAACGGCCTGAGCGTCCGGCAGGCGAACTTCGGCCACTTTCTGACCGGTAACACGCTCGATCACTTGCAGCATGCGGCGCTCACGAGGAGTCACCAGCAGCAGTGCGCGACCTTCGCGACCGGCACGGCCGGTACGGCCGATACGGTGAACGTAGGATTCCGGGTCGTACGGCATATCAACGTTGAACACGTGAGTGATACGCGGAACGTCCAGGCCACGAGCGGCAACGTCGGTCGCCACAACGATGTCCAGACGGCCATCCTTGAGGGATTCGATCACGCGCTCACGCTGGTTCTGAGCAATGTCACCGTTCAGCGCAGCGGCTTTGTAGCCTTTGGCTTCCAGGGCACTGGCCAGGTCCAGGGTCGCTTGCTTGGTGCGCACGAACATGATCAGGGCGTCGAAATCTTCCACTTCCAGCAAGCTGAGAACGGCAGAGGTCTTCTGGTCAGCGTGAACCAACAGGTGAGCCTGTTCGATCGCGGTAACGGTCTGAGTCTTGCTCTGGATCTTCACGTGCTTCGGATCGCGCAGGTGGCGCTCGGCGATGGCACGGATCGATTGCGGCAAGGTGGCCGAGAACAATACGGTCTGACGGGTTTCCGGCATGGCCTTGAAGATAACTTCCAGGTCGTCCATGAAGCCCAGCTTGAGCATTTCGTCCGCTTCGTCGAGAACCAGGTGGTTCACGGTAGCCAGGACTTTTTCGTCGCGACGCAGGTGGTCGCACAGACGACCCGGAGTGGCGACAACGATCTGTGCGCCATTACGGATTGCTTTCAATTGTGGGCCCATCGGCGCGCCGCCGTAGACAGCCACAACAGTTACACCCGGCATTTGCTTGGCGTAGGTTTCGAAAGCGGTTGCAACTTGTAGCGCCAACTCACGAGTTGGGGCCAGGATCAGAGCTTGCGGCTCGCGCTTGGACGGATCAATGCGGTGCAGGATCGGCAGGGCAAAGGCAGCGGTTTTACCGGTACCGGTTTGCGCCTGGCCAATCATATCGTGACCGGCGAGAATGATCGGGATCGACTGCTGCTGAATGGCCGAAGGCTCTTCATAGCCGGTAGCGACTACTGCAGCGACAATATTAGGGTGAAGTTCAAGAGCGGCGAAGCCGCCGATTTCCTGGGTCATGGGTCTGCCTCTAAGTGCATCCGCAAAGACCCATGCTCCAAAGCTGCACATGCCGTGTTGAGACTCAAGAGTCGCCCTGGCAGCTTTGTCGGCGGGGATTTGCGAAAACGAATGAATGAAAAGAATCGTCAAGGAAGAGTCCGCTGGGGACGTGCAGCCGAAGCTGGCTTCGGGGAATTGCGCTACCTAAACGCGGCCCGGTTAAAGGCCGGCGCGCACTATACCGGAATTCGCCAAAAAAGGGAGCTTTTTTTATCGGAAAAAACCCGCGTACACCGTTGTGTCACAGGCTTTGCGGATTATCGTGCGACAGTCCATTTTGCAAAGGCCCGGCCCTGCTGGCGATGGCGCTAAAACGGTTCACCGTGGTGACGCAGACCTTCGGTCTCATATCCCCCCTCCCCACCGAGGAAACGCTCCATGAATCAGCCCAGCCCCAGTCGTGTAACCCGTGAACGGCACGGTCATGTCCTGATGATCGGCCTGGATCGGGTGGCCAAACGCAATGCCTTCGACCTCGACCTGCTCAACGAACTCAGCCTGGCCTATGGCGAGTTCGAGGCTGACAGTGAAGCGCGGGTGGCGGTGGTGTTCGGCCATGGCGAGCATTTCACTGCGGGGCTCGATCTGGTCAGCACCGGCACGGCCCTGGCCGAAGGCTGGCAGCCACCGCCCGGTGGCTGCGATCCATGGGGCGTGTTCACCGGCCCCCGAGCCAGCAAACCGGTGATTGTCGCGGCGCAAGGCTACTGCCTGACCGTAGGTATCGAGTTGATGCTGGCCTCCGACATCAACCTGTGCGCCAGCAACACCCGCTTTGCCCAGAAGGAAGTGCAGCGCGGGATCTTCCCGTTCGGTGGCGCCACCTTGCGTCTGCATCAGGTCGCTGGCTGGGGCAATGCCATGCGCTGGTTGCTGACCGGCGATGAATTCGACGCGCATGACGCCTTGCATCTGGGCCTGGTGCAGGAAGTCATGGCCAGCGAGGGCTTGTTGCCACGGGCGGTCGAGTTGGCGGAGCGGATTGCCCGACAGGCGCCGCTGGGGGTTCAGGCAACGTTGATGTCTGCCCGGCAGGCGCGCTATGAGGGTGAGACGGCGGCGGCCCAGGCATTGCCGGCGCTGGTGAAGAAACTGCTGAATAGCGAGGATGCCAAGGAGGGTGTGCGTACGATGATCGAGAAGCGGCCGGGCGTATTCAAAGGGCTTTGAGGCATGTATTGACGAGCAGGATGCTTTCGCGAGCAAGCCCGCCCCCACATTCGATCTTCGTCGGTCGCAAATTTGCGCTTCTACTCGGTCAACTGTGAGAGCGGACTTGCTCGCGAAGGGGCCCGAACAGGCAACGCCTTATGTCGCCGGCCGAATATCCTTGATCAACGACTGCAACGAATACCCCAATCGCGGCGCCAGACCTTCAGCGCGAGCGATCAGCCCGTCCATGTCCAGCGCCTGGTCCAGCTCCGATGGCACGATCAGAATCACGTTGCCCTCCTTCACCGGCAGTTCCCAGTAATGCCGATGATAGAGGCCGCGCAACAACGCCGCCCCCAGCGGTTTGCCGTCGTCGGTGGCCCACTGGTTGATCACCAGCCAGCCACCCGGATTCAAGCGTTTCTGACAGTTTTCCAGAAAGCTCCAGGCCAGATGCCCGACACCGGGCCCGACATCGGTATAGAGATCGACGAAAATCAGATCGGCCGGTTCAGCCGTATCGAGCAACTCCAGCGCATCGCCGACGCGGATATACAGCCGCGGATCATCATCCAGGCCGAGGTATTCGATGGCCAGCCGCGGCACGTCGGGACGCAGCTCGATGGCTTCGACATCTTCCAGCGGCAGGAACTTCAGGCAGGCCTGGGTCAGTGTGCCGGCGCCAAGCCCGAGGAACAGCGCGCTGTCCGGCTGTTCGTGGCACAGCGCGCCAATCAGCATCGCCCGGGTGTAATCGTACTCGAGCCAGCTCGGGTCGGCGGTGAACACGCAGCTCTGTTCGATGGCGTCACCGAACTCCAGAAAACGGTAATCGGCCACTTCCAGCACGCGAATCACGCCGAACTCATCCTGTACCTCGGCGAGCAGATGCTCGACGCGCTCCTCAGTCATTTCGTCTCCTGATCGTTACCGGCCCCGGCAACGCAATAAACCGCAACATAAAGCGGCAAAGGCACGATTGTCCGCGAAGCGACGGGAACAGGTCACGCACTAATTGCTGATAACATAACCGTCCGAGCGTAAAACACTAGAGACTGCAATGAGCCAACCCTGGAGCCCTGACAGCTGGCGCGCCCTGCCGATCCAGCAACAACCTCAATACCCCGACGCGGCGCATTTGCTGCACGTCGAGCAAACCCTGGCGAGCTATCCGCCGCTGGTGTTTGCCGGTGAAGCCCGGGAGTTGCGCCGTCAGTTTGCCGAAGTGACCCAGGGCCGGGCGTTTCTGTTACAGGGCGGCGACTGCGCCGAAAGCTTCGCCGAGTTCTCCGCCGCGAAAATTCGCGACACGTTTAAAGTGTTGCTGCAAATGGCGATCGTCATGACCTTCGCCGCCGGTTGCCCGGTGGTCAAAGTCGGACGCATGGCCGGCCAGTTCGCCAAACCCCGTTCGGCCAACGATGAAACCATCAACGGCGTGACGCTGCCGGCCTACCGTGGCGACATCGTCAACGGCATCGGGTTCGACGAAAAAAGCCGTGTGCCGGACCCGGACCGCCTGTTGCAGTCTTATCACCAGTCCACCGCGACCCTGAACCTGTTGCGCGCCTTTGCCCAGGGCGGTTTTGCCGACCTGCATCAGGTGCACAAGTGGAACCTGGACTTCATCGCCAACTCGGCGCTGGCCGAAAAATACAGCCACCTGGCTGATCGCATCGATGAAACCCTGGCCTTCATGCGCGCCTGCGGCATGGACAGTTCGCCGCAACTGCGTGAAACCAGTTTCTTCACCGCCCACGAAGCGTTGCTGCTGAACTACGAAGAAGCCTTCGTACGTCGCGACAGCCTGACCAACGACTACTACGACTGCTCGGCCCACATGCTGTGGATCGGCGACCGTACCCGTCAACTGGACGGTGCTCACGTCGAATTCCTGCGCGGGGTGCACAACCCGATCGGCGTGAAGGTCGGTCCGAGCACGAACCCTGAAGACCTGATTCGTTTGATCGACGTGCTCAACCCGGACAACGACCCGGGTCGCCTGAACCTGATTGCGCGGATGGGGGCGAACAAGGTTGGCGATCACTTGCCGCAACTGATTCGCGCAGTGCAACGCGAAGGCAAGCAGGTGCTTTGGAGTTCCGACCCGATGCACGGCAACACCATCAAGGCCAGCAGCGGCTACAAGACCCGCGACTTCGCGCAGATTCTTGGCGAGGTGAAACAGTTCTTCCAGGTTCACGAAGCGGAAGGCAGTTATGCCGGCGGCATCCACATCGAAATGACCGGGCAGAACGTCACCGAATGCATCGGCGGCGCGCGGCCGATTACCGAGGATGGGTTGTCAGATCGCTACCACACCCACTGCGACCCACGGATGAATGCCGATCAGTCGCTGGAATTGGCGTTTTTGATTGCTGAAACCCTGAAGCAGGTTCGGCGGTGAGTCATTAGGTTTTTTATTGCCTGACAGACCACCATCGCGGGCAAGCCCGCTCCCACAATGACCGCGTCGTTCACAAATCATGTGTCTGGCGCGACTCCTGTGGGAGCGGGCTTGCCCGCGATAGCGTCGGTTCAATCGCCCTCAATCTGTGCCAATGCCACCCGCAATCTTGCCGCACTCGCCCGCGGGCAATTCAACTGAACCTGCGCCAGCCCCAACCAATCGGCCATCTGCCGCAGATTGACCGCTAACGCCAGCATCCCCGCCTCATCCAGCCCCGGCGCTTCCACATGCACGGCGTGCACCGCCAGCCGACCCAACGCTCGCTCGGCGCGCAAGTCGACCCGTGCGGCAATCCGCTCATGGTGCAAAAACGGCAATACGTAATAGCCGTAGATACGCTTGTGCTGCGGGGTATAAATCTCCAGCCGATAACGGAAATCGAACAATCGCTCGGTACGGCTGCGTTCCCAGATCAGCGAGTCGAACGGTGAAAGCAGCGCACTGGCCTCGACCTTGCGCGGCACCTTCGGCTCAGCCGGGCAATAGACTGGTTGCCGCCAGCCTTCAACCTCACACACCAGCAGATCGCCCTCCTCGACCAACTCCGCCAGCCGCGGTCGGCTGTCTGCCGGGCTAAAGCGAAAATAATCCCGCAGGTCCTTTTCCGTACCGACGCCCAACGCCGTGGCGGCATGCAGCAACAGCCCGCGCTGGGCCTGCGCCTCACTGAGCAAAGGCTGCTGGAGAATCGCCGAGGGAATGACCCGCTCCGGCAAATCATAAAGCCGTTCGAACCCACGCCGGCCGGCCACGGTCACTTCGCCGGCGGCGAACAGCCATTCCAGCGCATGCTTTTCGGCGCTCCAGTCCCACCAAGGCCCTGCCCGCTCCTGACGGGTCGACAAACTGCCCGCACCCAGCGCACCGAGTTCCTGAACCGACGCCAGCACGCGGCGAATCGTGTCCTGCCGTTCACGACCGAAACGCGCCAGTTGCTGATAGATGTCTTCGCCGCGGGTCGCGCGCTGCATGCGCCAACGCATCAGGGGAAACATCGACAAGGGCAGCAACGACGCTTCGTGACCCCAATACTCGAATAACGTGCGCCGACGCCCCTGACTCCAGGCAGCCTGATCGAGCAAGTCGGGTGAGTAATTGCCAAGACGGGAAAACAACGGAAGGTAGTGCGAACGCACCAACGCATTGACCGAATCGATCTGTAGAATGCCGAGGCGCTCGATCAACCGGTTGAGCTGAACCGGTTTGATCGCCGCCAGCGGCTGGCGCCCGTTGAACCCTTGGGCGGCCAGCGCCAGACGCCGAGCCTGTTTGAGGGAAAAGGACAGTGTGGCGGGCATGAGCATCTCCTTGTCTGCTCGCAACCTACCTCACCCGGAAGCGGTTTGTGTAGCGATGGAATGATCATTTATGCATCGGATCATCCCAGAATGGTCTTACCACCTCATGTTCAACATCTGCACGGGTCACGCCGATGTCCTTCAGTGCTTCGTCGCTCAAGCCCGCCAGCAATTCACGTTCACGGTGAAGTTCGTACCAGCGACTAAACTTGTGCAGCAGATCGGATACCGCGTGGATTGAGAATTTTTCTTGCGTTACATGCTCATTGTGACCTTTCATCGTGTAGCCCTCCTTTAGGGATGGCTCAAGTCTCGCGCTAGCGATAAGATCAATCCAACGAATGTTTCTGATGGAATACATCTCGGAGATTGATGGATGTCCGCTTACCCCAGTATCGACACCGATGTTCTGCGCACCTTCGTCGCGATCGCCGACCAGGGCGGCTTCACCCGCGCTGGTGAAATGGTCAACCGCACCCAGTCCGCGGTGAGCATGCAGATGAAGCGCCTCGAAGAGGACGTATTGCAGCGCCAGCTGTTCGAACGCGACGGACGCCAGGTCAAGTTGACCGCCGAAGGCCAGGTATTGCTGGGCTATGCGCGGCGTATCCTCAAACTCCACAGCGAAGTCTTCAATACCCTGCGCGAGCCGCACATGGTCGGCACAGTACGAATCGGCACCCCCGACGATTACGTCATGCGCTTTCTGCCAGGCATCCTGTCGCGCTTCGCGCAGTTTTACCCACTGATCCAGATCGAAGTTCATTGCGAATCGACCCGGCAACTGTTGCAACGCCAAGACCTGGACCTGTCCATCGTCACCCGCGAACCAGGTAACGAGATCGGCCAATTGTTGCGCAAGGAGCGTTTTGTCTGGGCCGAGGCCCAATGCTTCAGCGCCCACGAGCAAACACCGTTGCCGCTGGCGATGTTCAACAGCGATTGTTTCTGCCGCGCCTGGGCGTGCAATGCTCTGGACGCCATGGGCCGCGATTACCGCATTGCCTACAATAGCTCCAGCCTGTCGGCATTGATGGCGGTGGTCAGCGCGGGCCTGGCCATCACCGCGCAACTGGAAAGCCTGATCACGCCGGATATGCGCATCCTCGGCGCCGATCAGGGCCTGCCCCTGTTGCCGGAAGGCAGCATCATGCTGATCCGCAACCTGAACAACCCTTCGCCGATCACCGAATGCCTGGCCGAGCACATCGTCGAAGGTTTCAAACTTTAAAAGCGAGCATCACCGCACAGAACACCAGAAAACCACAGAACAGCCCGCGCAGTAGCCGCTCCGGCAATGCGTGGGCAATTCTCACGCCCCAACTGATGCTCATCAATCCGCCGACCGCCAATGGCAGACCGATCGTCCAGTTCACCTGATGATGCACCGCGTAGGTCATCAAGGTGACGCCCGTACTTGGCAATGCCAGTGCCAGGGACAAGCCCTGGGCAACCACTTGAGTGGTACCAAACAGGCTGGTCAACACCGGCGTTGCCACCACTGCCCCGCCCACTCCAAACAGTCCGCCCATCGTCCCGGAAGCCGCGCCGAGCACGCCCAGCCACGGCCAGGAATAGCGCATCTGCGAAGAGGCCGGTGCGTTGGTGGTGAACATTCGCATCAGGTTGTAGGCGGACAGAGCGATCAGGAAAGCGACGAAGCCCAAGCGCATGGTTTGCGCATCGATACCCACCGCCCAGATCGAACCGATCCAGGCGAAGCAAAACCCCATCGAGGCCAGTGGCAGCGCATGCCGCAATTCGATGCGATTGCGCTGGTGATAGCGCCACAGCGCCAGCATCACGTTCGGCACCACCATCACCAACGCCGTGCCTTGGGCAATCTGTTGATCAAGACCGCACCACACACCCAGCAGCGGGATTGCGACCAACCCGCCACCAATGCCGAAGAGCCCGCCGAGGGTTCCCAAGGCAGCACCAAAAACCAGATACATCACGAACTCAATCACAGGCGATTTTCCTCTTGTCAGGCCGTTCATCCTACGCAGTCGGCTCTGGCGGGGAAACGCACAGCAACGCACAATGGCTGTGCCAAATTCGCACAAGCGTTGACGAAGCCATGAATCCCAATCAATTGACTGAACAACTCGGCCTGTTTCTCGATGTGCTGGAAAGTGGCAGCTTTTCCGCCGCGTCCCGCCGCCATCCACTGACGCCATCGGCGGTGGCGCGACGCATCGACAGCCTGGAAAGCGCCGTTGGCAGCCAGTTGTTCATTCGCAGCACCCACGCGGTACGGGCTACTCCGGCCGGTTTGGCCTTTGCCGAGCGCGCGCGGCGGATCGTCGCAGAACTGCGGCTGGCCCGGGCGGAAGCGGTGTCCCTGAGCAACGCGCCGGAAGGCTTGATTCGGGTTGACGCACCGGCAGCGTTCGGACGACGACACCTGGCGCCGGCGATTGCCGATTTCCTGACGTTTTACCCAGGGCTCGACGTGCAATTGCACCTGATCGACAGCTTTGTCGACATGCAGGGCTCGAACCTGGGCAAGGTCGATCTGGTGCTGCGTGCCGGGCAAATGGCCGACACTCGGCTGGTGGCCACCCCGCTGGCGAGCATGGTGCGCATCGCCTGCGCCAGCCCCGATTATCTGCAACGCCGTGGGGTGCCGACCGATCCGGCGCAGTTGGTCGACCACGATGGTCTCGACTGGGAAGGCTTGGCTCCGCCGTTCGCCTGGCGCTTCGAGCGGGACGGGCAGATGCACTTGCACCGGCCTGCACGAATCCGCATGAGCGCCAACAATGCCGAGGCGCTGGTCTGCGGCGCACTGGCCGGGTTGGGCATCGCGCACCTGCCGACCTGGCTGGCCAGCGAATACTTATTACGCGGCGAACTGCTGCCGCTGTTCTGCGAAAACGGCCTGCCAAAACCGGAAAGCACCGGCATTTATGCGTTGCGCCTGGAGCAGCAACCCAGTTCGCGCAGCCGCTTGTTGCTGGAATACCTGAAGACCCGTTTCAGCCCCATCCCACCGTGGGATCTGGCGCTGCAAACCAATCTGGACCGCCACTAGTCCAGAATTATCTGGCGCATTAAAGATTCGCCCGCTAGATTCATGACGATCACTGATCAAGGCTTTGAAATGAACACCGAGCGCAACAACCCGGACAACTGTGACGACCTGCTGCTGGACAATCAGGTCTGCTTCGCCCTGCACTCCACCTCGCTGCTGATGACCAAGGTCTACAAGCCGCTGCTGCAAGCGCTGGGCCTGACGTATCCGCAGTACCTGGCGATGATGGTGTTGTGGGAAAAGGATGGGTTGACGGTCGGCGAAATCAGCACCCGGCTGTTGACCGATCCTGGCTCCCTCACCCCGTTGCTCAAGCGCCTGGAAGCCGAAGGCCTGCTGAGCCGCACCCGCAGCCGTGAAGACGAACGGGTGGTGATTGTCGAGCTCACCGAGCAAGGCCATGCGTTGCGAGACAAGGCCCGTGGCATTCCCCAGTGCATTCTCGGTGCCAGCGGACAAACACTGGAACAGTTGAAGAAGCTGCAAGCGGATCTTCAAGCGCTGCGCAATCACCTGCAAGACAGCCTCTAACCTCCAAAACACCACGAACCCCTTGTGGGAGCGAGCCTGCTCGCGATAGCGGAGTGACATTCAGCATTGATGTTGATTGGCACACCGCTATCGCGAGCAGGCTCGCTCCCACATTTGTTTTGTAGCGCTCTCAAAAATCCGTTTCTCCAACCCGGTCCTCGAAAAAAATTCCCCGCAAAAATCCCGCCTCGACAGCTCTAACTCAAGACTTTTAATCGCGCGCGCCTATTTCGGGTCAAATTTTCTTCAAAATTTATATTGCGCACTAAATATTTGCGAGCTACATTCACTTCGCACTTACTTAGCGCGCAAACATTTAGCGCAAAAATTCAAATCCAGAACGAGGCTCACACCATGCAAACGCTCTATACCGCAATCGCAACCTCCACCGGCGGCCGTGACGGTCGTGCAATCTCCAGCGACAACGTCCTCGACGTCAAACTCGCTACCCCGAAAGAACTCGGTGGTGCCGGCGGCGCGGCGACCAACCCTGAACAACTGTTTGCCGCCGGTTACTCCGCTTGCTTCATCGGCGCACTGAAATTCGTCGCCAGCCAGACCAAACGCAAAATCCCGGACGACGCCTCGATCACCGCCCATGTCGGCATCGGCCAGATCCCTGGCGGTTTCGGTCTGGACATCGACTTGCACATCAGCCTGCCGGGTCTTGAACAAGCCGACGCACAAAGCCTGGTCGAAGCCGCCCATCAGGTCTGCCCGTACTCCAACGCCACCCGTGGCAACGTCGATGTGCGCCTGCACGTTACCGTCTAACCGCTGATTTCCAGGCCCGAACCAGGAGACGAACGTGAGCACTTTGAGCAAAGTATTGACCGGCACCCTTCTCGCCCTGTCCATCAACAGCGCGTTTGCAAGCGACGGGGTTGAACACCACACCCAGGCGTTCCTCGACGTGTTGAATGCTGGCACCGGCAAACCGATGGAACAGCTCAGCCCTGCCGATGCCCGTGCGGTATTGGTGGGTGCGCAGGCCGGGGTGAAGCTGACGCTGCCAAAAGCCGATGTCCGTGAGAAGACCATCCAGGTCGACGGCCAACCGATCAGCCTGACCATCGTTCGGCCGGCCGGGGTCAAGGCCGAGCTGCCAGTGTTCATGTTCTTCCACGGCGGTGGCTGGGTGCTGGGGGACTTCCCGACCCACGAACGGCTGGTGCGGGACCTGGTGACGGGTTCGGGCGCGGCGGCGGTGTTCGTCAATTACACCCCGTCGCCGGAGGCGCATTACCCGGTGGCGATCAACCAGGCCTACGCCGCGACGAAGTGGGTGGCCGAGCACGGTAAAGAGATCAACGTCGACGGCAAACGCCTGGCCGTGGCCGGCAACAGCGTCGGCGGCAACATGGCGGCCGTGGTTGCCCTGATGGCCAAAGACAAGGGCACGCCGGTGATCAGGTTCCAGGTGTTGTTGTGGCCAGTGACTGACGCCAGCTTTGAAACGGCGTCCTATAACCAGTTCGCCGAGGGGCATTTCCTCACCAAAAACATGATGAAGTGGTTCTGGGACAACTACACCACTGATGCCAAACAGCGGAACGAGATCTACGCCTCACCGCTGCGGGCAACCACCACGCAACTCAAGGGTCTGCCACCCGCTCTGGTGCAGACGGCCAGCGCCGATGTTTTGCGCGATGAAGGTGAAGCTTACGCCCGCAAACTCGACGAGGCTGGCGTACCAGTCACCGCGGTTCGCTACAACGGCATGATCCACGACTACGGTTTGCTCAACGTGGTGAGCCAGGTGCCCGCGGTGCGTTCGGCGATGCTTCAAGCGTCCGAAGAGCTCAAGCAACACTTGAAATAAAAAACCTGTGGGAGCGAGCCTGCTCGCGATAGCGGTAGCGGTAGATCAGTCAACATCTTTGTTGAATGTGAAGCCGCCATCGCGAGCAGGCTTGCTCCCACAAGGGTTCATCGTTGTTCTTGAAGCTGCATTTCAACTGGCACAAAAAAGCCCGACTCAATGGTCGGGCTTTTTCATTCCTGAGGCTGTGCTTATTTAGCACGGCCTTTGTAGGAACCGCCTTCGCGGGTATCGATCTCGATCTTGTCACCGATCTCGATGAAGTCAGCAACTTGCATCTCAGTACCGTTGCTCAGCTTGGCAGGCTTCATCACCTTGCCGGAAGTGTCGCCGCGAGCGGAACCTTCGGTGTAGTCAACTACGCGCACGATAGTGGTCGGCAGTTCTACGGAAACCAGACGCTCTTCGAAGAAGATCGCTTCGCAAACATCGGTCATGCCTTCTTCAACGAAAGGCAGAACGGCTTCGATGTCTTCAGCGTTCAGCTCGTACATGGTGTAGTCGGTGGTGTCCATGAACGTGTAGGAGTCGCCGCTGATGAAGGACAGGGTCGCTTCTTTGCGGTCGAGGATTACGTCGTCCAGTTTGTCGTCGGCGCTGTAAACGATCTCGGTCTTGTAACCGGTCAGCAGGTTCTTCAGCTTGGTCTTCATGATCGCGCTGTTACGACCCGACTTGGTGAATTCAGCTTTCTGAACCAACCAAGGATCGTTTTCGAGACGGATCACCATCCCGGGTTTCAGTTCTTTACCAGTTTTCATTGCGAATATCCGAATTTGGATGGGATTTACAAAAATCTAGGCCGCGTATCATATCCAATTTAGGTAAAACTGTACCAGCGCTGCGGCAAGATCTGCCTGCAAGGCTTGTTCCAGACACCATGTCTCGGCATGTTTTTCCAGTTCCGGCCAGTGTTTGCGGGTTGATTTCCAGTGCTCGGTCATTGTCTCACCTGCATTCCATGCCCGCCATAGACCGCTGATCGCCTCGCCGGCAGGCTTGGACAGGCCTTGGGTGTACAGGTTGAGGAAGGCGTCGAGCTTGTCCAGGTGGATATCTTCGTCCTGCTGATAGATGTGCCAGAGCAGTGGCCGGCCTGCCCATTGCGCGCGAACAAAAGAATCTTCGCCGCGCACAGCGTTGAAATCGCAGCTCCACAGCAGCAGGTCGTATTGATCCTGTCGGACGAACGGCAGCACTTGCACGGTCAAGGCATCGCGCACATGCACCGCACCGACTGTCAGCCCGTTGACCCCGAGCCAGCGTTCGACGTCGCCGAGAATCCGCCCTTCGGGCACCAGCAGATGAGTCGGCGCCGAATCGGCAGCCATGGCGTCGAGCCAACTGGCCAGCCCGGTATTTTCGTAGGCAAATAACGAGATCAGCTGCGCGTTTGACGCGCGATCAATACCCAAGCCTTGCAGGAATGCTCGCTGAGCTTGCGGACTTTGCTGAAATTGCCGACGCCGCTCGAGCAATCCGCTTTCACGCAGCAAGCCACCCGTACCCTTGCGAAAGCCCGGGAAGAAAAAGAACTTCTGCACATTCTTGTACTTCACCGACGGCAAGCCGTGACAACCGACGACCCAGTCTTCGGCGCTCAGATAATCGAGGTTCATCCACAGCGGCGGCTTTTCCCGTTCGGCCATGGCCTCCATGTAAACACTCGGCAACTGGCAGGCGAACGCGGCGATGACGACATCTGCGGCTTCGGTGGGCTGCCAGTCCGCTGACCACTGTCGCACCTCGACACCCTGCTGCCACTGCTGCGCGGCGTGGATGTCGATTTCTGGACACAACCGTTCGAAGGCCCGCAGGTCGTCGACCCACAGGCGTACCGCCACTGAATGTTCGGCCACCAATTGTCGGGCCAGGCGCCAGGTCACACCAATATCACCAAAGTTGTCGACCACGGTGCAAAAAATATCCCAGCGGGTTTTCATTTCAGGCATTCCAGGCTCCCGTTGGCAAAGGCGCCGATTGTCCGCATAAATTACCCCGTGCAGAAGAGCCGACGACGATTAATCTTCGTGCGACAATCGCACTCCCCCGCGACCACCCGCCAGGAGGCAGTAATGCCCTACCGTCCCAACCCGCGCCGTCCCTTGCCGATCCAGTTTAATGCGCTGCGACTGACCGGCAGCATTGCCCTTGGCTTGTGGCTGGGATTCATCGCAATCGCACTGACTTGCTGGCTCGCCTGGCGCCTGTTGTTCAACGAGCAATTGGCGCCCTTGGCCCAAGCGGTGGAGCAACTGGCCAAGCCGCCGGTGATTGAGCAACCCGCCCCGCAAAACCCGATGTTCGAACAGTACGAGGAACACCTGCGCAGGAACGAGCAGCAGCAAATGGTGGAACAGGCCAGAAGCAGCAAACACAATCTGGCCAATCCAAAATGCCAGTTCTGGCTGCAACAGGACCAGACCGCGCCGAGCGAAAAAAGCCGCGCCAACGTCGTGCAATTCTGCGATTGATCATGAAGCTCTCTATGCACAAGCCGACCGTCCACCAACTGATCATCGACAAGCTGCGGATCGATCTCGACATCGCCGAGCGTGCCGCGCAAACCGCTTACGAAACCGCGACCCACGAAGAAAACATCGCCGAGAACAAGTACGACACTCTGGGGCTGGAGGCGTCTTATCTGGCGGCCGGACAGGCCAGACGGGTGGAAGAAATCAGGCAGTCATTGAGCCTTTGCCAGAACCTGACATTGCGGCCTTATGACGACCGGCGCGGTATCGAAGTCGGCGCCCTGCTCGGCCTGGAAGACGAAAAGGGTCGCGAACAATGGCTGTTCCTGGCCCCCGACGCGGCCGGGCTGAAGGTTGATCTGGTGGGGCAACTGATTACCGTCATCACCCCTCGCTCGCCGCTGGGCAAAAGCCTGCTGGGCAAGTTCGAAGGGGATGAAGTGGAGATTCTGGTGGCGGGCGCTCGGCAACAATTTGCTGTTACCGAGGTCTGTTGAGGATTAATGGACCGGCAGTTCGACACCGTCGAACAGTTCTTCCAGTTCCTGCTTGTTGTGGCACTGAATGGCCTTGGCCATGACTTCGCGGGTCAGGTGCGGCGCGAACTTCTCGATGAAGTCGCACATGAAGCCACGCAGGAACGTGCCACGACGGAAACCGATTTTGGTAATGCTGGATTCGAACAACTCGCTGGCATCGAGCACCACCAGATCACTATCGAGCTTGGTGTCGACCGCCATTTTCGCCACGATACCCACGCCCAGACCCAGGCGAACATACGTCTTGATCACGTCGGCGTCGGCGGCGGTGAACACCACTTTTGGTGTCAGGCCGCGATGACTGAAGGCTTCGTCGAGTTTCGAACGGCCGGTGAAACCGAACACGTAGGTCACGATCGGGTATTCAGCCAGGGCTTCGAGGGTCAGCTTCGACAGCTTGGTCAGCGGGTGGCCCTGAGGCACAACCACGCAGCGGTTCCAGCGGTAGCACGGCATCATCACCAGGTCACCGAACAACTCCAGGGCTTCGGTGGCGATGGCGAAATCGACGGTGCCGTCAGCGGCCATCTCGGCGATCTGCATCGGCGACCCTTGGTGCATGTGCAGGGCAACGTCCGGATATTGCTTGATGAAATTGCTGATCACCGGCGGTAATGCATAACGCGCCTGAGTGTGAGTGGTGGCGATCGACAGAGTGCCCTTTTTCTCGTTGGAGAACTCCTGGGCGATCTGCTTGATGCTTTCAACCTTACGCAGGATCTCACCGGCGGTGGTGATGATGCGCTCACCCGCCGGGGTTACACGAGTCAGGTGTTTACCGCTGCGGGCGAAAACCTCGACCCCCAATTCGTCTTCCAGCAGACGGATCTGCTTGCTGATGCCCGGTTGCGAGGTGTAGAGGCTTTGGGCTGTAGCGGAAACGTTGAGGTCGTGGTGCGCCACTTCCCAGATGTAGCGCAATTGTTGAAGCTTCATATGAATCCCTCAAAGCAGGTAGACGCCACGGGCATCAGCGACGGTATATAACTATATTAATGGTTTGATGAATAAATCTAGAACTTTTTATCAAAATGCCATTATTCGAGTTCTAGCGATCCTCTTTGCGGCGACGCTCCACCAGCGGCACCAGATAGACCGGCACCCTGGCCAGTTGCAACACGCGCGCAGCGGTCCGGCCCAACGGTGTTTCCGCCCCGGCGCCATGACTGTGGCTTCCTACGATCAGCAAATCGACAGAGAGTTTCTGCGCCTGATCGAGAATCACCTGTGACGGATCGCCCTGCAGCACCCGCACCGCTTGAATCCGCTGCAAATCCTGCTCTCCTTCATCCCCCAGTTCTTCGCGAAAGTTGTCGAGCACTCGTTGCTGGATATTGGCGATCACCGTGTTCAGACCCTGACTGTGAAATTCGTTCAAGGACTTCTCGTCGAGGTAACTCTGCAACACGGATTCAGCAAACAGCCCCATAGGCTCTACCGCGTGCACCACGTACAAGTCGGCATTGAATGTTCGAGCCAGTTCCAAGGCATGCTGCATCACCAATGGTGCGTACAGACCCAAGTCAGTGGCGTACAGCATCGAACGAATCATATGACCTCCTCAAATGCCAACATGGCGGAGATTGATTCAGCTTAGCAGTGCCGTGGCGAGTGCGGCGCCCGGCGCAAACCCATTGAACCGAAGGGCTTTAAACCGACGGTTCGTTACTGATGCCATGGGGCACGTGCCCGGTGGCGACCACTTCGCGGGCCAGCTCGCAATGGCCGGCCTGATCGTCGAAAAATACGTCGGCGGCAAAGGCTTCGAGAAAAGCCGATTTGGTCAGGCCGCCGAGGAACAGCGATTCGTCCAGACGGATGTCCCACTCGCGCAAGGTACGGATCACCCGTTCATGGGCCGGCGCTGATCGTGCGGTCACCAGTGCGGTGCGGATCGGACAGGCGTCATCGGGAAACTCGCGCTGCAACAAATTGAGGGCTGCCAGGAAGCCTTTGAACGGCCCTCCACGCAAAGGCTCGCGGGCTGCCTCACGCTCGCTCGCCTGAAACGCCGCAAGACCTCCCGACTGATAAACCCGCTCCGACTCGTCGGAAAACAGCACCGCGTCACCGTCGAAAGCAATGCGCAGCTCATCGCTGGCGGCGCGACTGGCACCGCCCGACAGAATAGTCGCTGCGGCGAAACCGGCATCCAGCGCACTGCGCACATCGTCGGCGTGGGTCGAAAGAAACAGGTCGCAGTCAAAGGCCTTGAGGTAGGGATAAGGACTGCGCCCGCCGACAAATGCCGCGCGCGAGATCGCCAGGCCATAGTGATGAATCGAGTTGAAAACCCGCAGGCCGGTGTCGGCGCTGTTGCGCGACACCAGGATCACCTCGACCCGGGCACGGCCGAGACTGGCGTTCAGGTTCAGGAGTTTTTCCACCAACGGGAATGCATCGCCGGGCTCGAGAATTTCGTCTTCGTGTTCGATCTGGTACTGCCGATAGGCCTCGACGCCGCTCGACAGATAGACCTTGTGGCTCTCGCTCAAATCGAACAGCGCTCGCGAAGAAATCGCCAGCACCAGTTTGTCGTCTATGACATTTGCCATGCCCTTCCCCTTTCTTTTGACCGACTCAGTGATTACGTCGGTCGATAAAACTCAAGCTGCGATACAAAGCTTCGATTCGCGGCAACTCGCATCCCGCCGTCTTCGCCGCAGCCAGTGGCCGAGCGTAGATCGCGTCCAGCTCCAGCGGCCGCTTGTGCAAAAAGTCGTGGTACATGCTCGGCCAGTAGTCGGGCATTTTCTCGGTCATCATGAACAGATAGTCGGCGTAATCCGGCGGCATGTCATGGCCGCAGGCCTTGGCCCCCTGAACCACTTCGGCCATCAAGGCCTGAATCAGCGCGCGGCTGCCGACATCCGCCATCAACGGTGTGGTGCTGGCCCCGAGCAGCACCGACAGACCGTTGTAGGGGATATTCCAGACCAGTTTCTGCCAGCGCGCCTGGTGCAGGTTCGGCATGGCCTGGGCGTCGATGCCGGCAGCGTGGAACAACCCGGCGCCCTCCTCGACGATGCTCATGCGCGCCTGTTCATTGGCGGCGGGGCCGCTGTGGTAGCCGACATTCACGGCACCGAGCGCCTGATGGGTGATGACACCAGGGCCGGCGCGATGCACGCAGATCAGACAAAGTCCGCCGAGCAGGTGCAGCGAATCGGGGAGCAACGCACGCAGGCTGTCTTCGACCTCCAGGCCATTTTGCAGCAGCAGCACTTTGGCATCAGGCGCCGCGGCTTGAATAATGGCCGGCGCCAGGCCTGCATTGCTGGTGGTCTTGGCGCCCACCAGCAGCCAGTCACAGGGCGGCATGTCGGCAGCCGACGAATAGGCCTGGACCGGGTTCAGGGTCAGCGGGCCCAACGACGCATGGTCGAGATGCAAGCCGCGTTCGGCCACCGCAGAAAACTCACTGCGCAACAGAAAATGCACATCGAAGCCGGCACGCGCCAGCATCAGCCCGTAGAAACCACCGATAGCGCCGGTCCCGATAATGCCGATCGTCGGCCTGGCCACTGTGCCTGTCATGGCAACTCCTCTGCTTGTCGACTCAGCGCCTGACCCAGGGCCTCGTTGAGTGCCGTGCGGGTCAGACGCGACTGTAGCGCCCCGAAGAACTCACCGTCGCGCACCACAAACAGCGCCGGCAAATGAAAGACCCGATAACGCTCGACCACCCCGCCATTGTTCCCTGCATCGATCCAGCACAGCCGATCGACCATCAGATCGAGCCCGGGCAACTGCTCACGGGCAAAACGGCAACTGGCGCAGCCGACGCTGGTAAAAATCACCAGTGAAATGCCGCTCATCGCCAGCAACCGTTGGTCGGCGTCGAAATCGGTCAGTTCCGATTCGACCACTATACTGGGAGAAACGATGTCAGATGGCCGACACAGGGAGTCCGTGTTCATGAGACGTTATCTTCCTCATCCTGACGATGTGCCCGTCGAATTAACGTTGCTCAAACATGAGTGTATTTCGCGGCAAGAGCTGCACACTATCAGCCTCGGCGGCATGGCTTGCAATTACCACCGCGCGTGGCGACGGGGTACGGCACTCGAAGTGCGCATGCCGACCCTGAGCACCACAGTCTGTTATCTGGGCTATGTGGCGTGGTGTCTGCGACGAAAACGCGGCTATCTGGTGGGGATCGCCTTCATCGACGAACAGACGCTATTTTGCGCGCGGATGGGTGAACAGGTCTGCCAGATCGAACGTTACTGCCGTCAGCATGAACTCCAAAGCGAACAGCAGAGCAATGAGAGCCTGGCGCTCGAATGGGTCCAGCAGCACGCCGACGAGTTCTCCCACGACACGGTTCACCAGGCATTTGCACAGCCAGTGCTGGGTTAGGGGGCGTTCTCAATTTGTTTCCCCGGCGGGGAAACTCACTGAGAATGCCCCCTAAACCAGTGTCTGCCCATTGTCGAGCCACGGTGTAACGCGCTAAGGTTCGACTCCCCGACGCGCTTAAATTTGCTGTGCTCCGCCGCGCGGGGATCGCTGGCGGCCGGCACCCGTGACCTGACGAGTAAACGATGGCTGATTTACCGATCAACGACCTTAACGTCGCCTCCAACGAGACCCTGATCACTCCCGATCAGCTCAAGCGTGATATCCCTCTGAGCGACACTGCCCTGCGCACCGTCACCAAGGGCCGCGAAGTCATTCGCAACATTCTTGATGGCACCGACCACCGCCTGTTCGTCGTGATCGGGCCGTGCTCGATCCATGACATCAAGGCTGCCCACGAATACGCCGAACGCCTGAAGGTACTCGCAGCCGAAGTGTCCGATACCCTGTATCTGGTCATGCGCGTGTATTTCGAGAAGCCACGCACCACCGTCGGCTGGAAAGGCTTGATCAACGATCCGTACCTGGACGACTCGTTCAAGATTCAGGATGGCCTGCACATCGGTCGTCAGTTGCTGCTGGACCTGGCCGAGATGGGCCTGCCAACCGCCACCGAAGCCCTCGATCCGATCTCCCCGCAATACTTGCAGGACCTGATCAGTTGGTCGGCGATTGGCGCGCGCACCACCGAATCCCAGACTCACCGTGAAATGGCTTCCGGCCTGTCCTCGGCCGTCGGCTTCAAGAACGGCACCGATGGCGGCCTGACGGTGGCAATCAACGCCCTGCAATCGGTTTCCAGCCCGCACCGTTTCCTGGGCATCAACCAGGAAGGTGGTGTGTCGATCGTCACCACCAAGGGCAATGCCTACGGTCACGTGGTATTGCGTGGCGGTAACGGCAAGCCGAACTACGATTCGGTCAGCGTCGCCCTCTGCGAGCAAGCGCTGAACAAGGCGAAGATCAAACCGAACATCATGGTCGATTGCAGCCACGCCAACTCCAACAAAGACCCGGCCCTGCAACCGCTGGTGATGGAGAACGTCGCCAACCAGATCCTCGAAGGCAACCAGTCGATCATCGGCCTGATGGTCGAAAGTCACCTGAACTGGGGCTGCCAGGCGATCCCTAAAGACCTCGCCGACCTGCAATACGGCGTATCGATCACCGATGCCTGCATCGATTGGACCGCCACCGAAAACACCTTGCGCAGCATGCACACCAAGCTCAAGGACGTGCTGCCCAAACGCAATCGCAGCTGATCGCCGTTTCACGCATAAAAAAACGCCAGGCTTAAACCTGGCGTTTTTTTATGCGTTCGTTTTGTTCACAGCTTGGCGGCATGCCGCTGGTGACGCTCCATGTAGCGCTCCACGTAGGAGCACGATGGAATGACGGTGTAGCCCATTTCATCAGCGTATTGCAGTGCCTGTTCGGTCAATGCCGCCGCAATGCCGCGACCACGCAGTGCGTTGGGCACGAAGGTGCGATAGATATCCAGGGTCTGTTTCCCCAGATCCATATAGGTCAGGTAGGCACGATAACCGTCCACAGTGGTCTCGAACTGATGACCAGCCTGGTCATGGTGGATGGACAACGCCTCGCTCATTACTACTCCTCGCGGGTCTTTAATTCTGACCCCTACCTTACCGATGTTTTTCCGGCGAAGGAACATCTACGCCACCCCGTGCCTGAATGGACACCGAGAAAAGCCGCACCAATCTCGCACAACCAGGCACGTATCAAATAGTAGGCACCATTGGCAGAAATGCTCAAGGGACACTCGTCATGCTGGCAGGCGGGTGCTGCTCCGGGTGATGGGACGACTCGACCGGTGTCTTGCCGGGTCGAAGCCTGAACATTGCCGGATATTGAGACTTAAGACGAGCGCCCTTTGTTTAAGTCACCTCAACATGGATAAAGATATGAGAGCGGCTGCGCAAAATTCGAACAAAAGTGTGGACGATTCCATCTAGACAGACTTTAGCCAAGACTGAAAAACAGCTGCCGACGCGGGGAACTTTTCCCCGGCGGCTCGTTCAGTTCGGGCCTCGCAGCTGGGTATTTTTTATACAATGCAGTTAAAAGTTGCTCGAAAAAGAATCAACGCCTACAATTTTTTTTGCTTCTTGCGCTACGTCAGTTTACTTACTACAAGTAATGGGTAGTATGTACGCCGGCTATTTCCTCACTCTGAGGAGATAGCTACTTAATAGAAAGTCCTTGAAGGGGAACACGATGAACAACGTTCTGAAATTCTCTGCTCTGGCTCTGGCCGCAGTTCTGGCTACCGGTTGCAGCAGCGTATCGAAAGAAACCGAAGCACGTCTGACTGCTACTGAAGACGCAGCAGCTCGCTCCCAGGCTCGTGCAGACGAAGCTTACCGTAAAGCTGATGAAGCTCTGGCTGCTGCTCAAAAAGCACAACAGACTGCTGACGAAGCTAACGAGCGTGCTCTGCGCATGCTGGAAAAAGCTAGCCGCAAGTAATAATCCTTCGGGATTGTTATCAAGCCGACCCATTTTATGGGTCGGCTTTTTTATGGCCCGCAGTTTCTGCCGGCCATAAAAAACCCGCCGATGCGGCCTGCATCGGCGGGTTGCTTTAACACGTTACTGCTGCAGGTCGATTGGCGCGCTCGATACCATCGGTACCGACGTATTCGGCACGGCGATTTCCACCGGCAGGCCATCTTCAGCGGCCACCACATCACGCACCACATCCCAGTTCATGCGCAAGTTGTTGGTGATGTCCTCACGCTTGAGCATCGCATTGATCACTGCGGTGTGCTTGTCGACCACCGACGGGTTGCCCTTGTCATCCAGCGGTGTGTGCGCCTCCAGATAGACCTTGCCGCCACTGAGACCAAACTTGTACGGGTCGCTGAGGATGCGCACCGACGTCCCGACCGGCACCATGCTGGCCATTTCCAGCACGTTGTTGTTGAACATGCGGAAGCAGCCGTGGCTGGTGCGCATACCGATGCCGAATTTCTTGTTCGAACCGTGGATCAGGTAACCGGGAGTGCCCAGGGTGAATTTGAACGGCCCCAGCGGGTTGTCCGGGCCAGCCGGCACCACGTTCGGCAGTGGGTCGCCATCGGCCGCGTGCTCGGCCTTGATCGACGCTGGAGGTGTCCAGCTCGGGTTCGGCGTCTTGGCGATGATACTGGTGTGGGCAATCGGCGAACCCCAGCCTTCACGGCCGATACCCAGCGGGAAGGTGTACACCACGTTCCGGCCTTTCGGGTAGTAGTAGAGGCGGTATTCAGCCAGGTTGATGACGATGCCTTCACGGGGGCCCGGCGGCAGGATGAAGCGGGTCGGCAGCACGATTTCGGTACCTGCGCCCGGCAACCATGGATCGACACCGGGGTTGGCCGCGACCATTTCCAAATAGCCCAGATCGTAGGTGGTGCCAAGGTCGGCGAAGGTGTCTTCGTACTTGGCCTTGATCACTTGCACCTGGCCGATGATGTCTTCACCGGGCGGTGGCAGGGGTAGCTCCAATGCTGCAACGGGACCCGCCACGCAGAGGGCGGCAAGAGACAGGCAGCGGGTGACGGCGGGAAAGCGCGGCAACATCCGGAAAATCCTTCGCATGATCGACAAGGGTATAAAAACAGGATTGTACACCGCCGCCCGTTATTTCGGGGAGACGTAAAGACCTGTGGTTGGGGGACCTGCGGTGAGGGGCTTGCCTGTGGGGGGGGCTTGTCTGTGGCGAGGGAGCTTGCTCCCGTTCGGCGGCGTAGCCGTCGTGAAACCGGTAAATGCGTTTTTACTGTAGAACCTCGGTGATCGGAATTCAGGCCTGCTTCACAGTCCAGCGGGAGCAAGCTCCCTCGCCACAGGAGCCCCCTCGCTACAGGGCCTAAAGCTCGAACCGCAACTCAGGCCAGATCGGCGAGGTGCCGCGTTTTTGCGATTCCAGAATGGCCCGGCACAGCGAGCACAGGCGCTGGTCCTGGAACACAGTACGGTCGACGCTCGACCAGCGCGGTTGCGCCGGCAACAGGCTGCCGCACAAGGTTCGGTCCGCCGAGCCGCCCAGTTCCAGCTGACGGGTCACCAGATGTACCCGCACTTCCTGGCAGGCGAACAGATCCAGCTGTTCGTCAGGCTCGATCAGTTGATAAGCAAAAAGGGACCAGGCAGGACGCGGCATCGGGGGCTCCAAATCGGGGGCGCCACCTTAGCCGAAACACCGCCGCTAGAAAAGCGTCAAAGCAGCGGTTTCAGTGTCGGCCAGACATTTTCCAGCAACTTGCCCTGAGCCCCCACCGCCGGGTGCAGGCCGTCGGATTGCATCAGGTCCGGATGACCGCCCACGCCGTCGAGAAAAAACGGCACCAGCGGGATTTTTTTCTCGTCGGCCACTTTGGTGTAGGCCTCGGCAAAGGCCCGGGTGTAACGCACACCGTAATTGGGCGGCAATTGCATGCCGAGCAACAACACCTTGGCGCCACTGGCGCGGGAGCTGTCGATCATCGACGCAAGATTTTGTTGCAATTGTGTTGGCAGCATTCCGCGCAGCCCATCGTTGCCCCCCAATTCGAGGATAACGAGCTCAGGCTTATGCTCTGCAAGCAGCGCCGGCAGGCGCGCCCGGCCTCCGGCACTGGTGTCGCCGCTGATGGACGCATTGACCACCTTATCGTCGAAACCTTCGCGCTTGAGCCGTTGCTCGAGCAACGACACCCACCCCACCCGGGTATCCAGGCCGAAACCGGCGCTGATACTATCGCCAACGATCAGGACGGTACCCGCCGCTGCGCTCTGGGCCATGCACATCAAGGCCAGGCCAGCACTCAAAAACCACACACGCATCGGATTCTCCATGGGCGCAAGCATTCTCACCGCGAAGAACCTCAGCAAAGTGGTTCCCAGCGCGGAAGGTGAACTGACTATCCTGCACGAACTCAGCCTGGAACTGAACAAGGGCGACAGCCTGGCCATCGTTGGCGCCTCCGGTTCCGGCAAATCCACCCTCCTCGGCCTGCTGGCCGGTCTCGACCTGCCGAGCAGCGGCGAAGTCACTCTCGCCGGCCAAGGCCTGAGCAATCTCGACGAAGACCAGCGCGCGCGCATCCGCGCCGAGCATGTGGGTTTTGTCTTCCAGTCCTTTCAACTGCTCGACAGCCTCAACGCCCTGGAAAACGTCATGCTGCCGCTGGAACTCGATGGCCGCAAAGACGCCCGTGAGCGCGCCACCGAACTGCTGCAACGGGTCGGCCTGGGTCAACGCCTTACCCATTCGCCACGCCAGCTCTCCGGTGGCGAGCAGCAACGCGTAGCGATTGCCCGTGCATTTGCCGCAGAACCCGACGTGCTGTTCGCCGATGAACCCACCGGCAACCTCGACAGCCACACCGGCGAGCGCATCAGCGATCTGCTGTTCGAACTCAACCAGGAAAGCGGCACGACCCTGGTGCTGGTAACCCACGACGAACGCCTGGCTCATCGCTGCCGGCGCCTGATCCGCCTTGAAGCCGGCCTGCTGGTCGCCCCTCTGGAGCCTTGATGGCACGCTTGCCGCTGTTGCGCCTTTTCAGTCTCGCCATTCGCCAACTGCTGCGCGATGCCCGCGCCGGTGAGTTGCGCGTGTTGTTTTTCGCCTTGCTGGTGGCCGTGGCGGCGAGTACCGCCATCGGTTACTTCGGTGCCCGCCTGAACGGCGCGATGATGCTACGCGCCACCGAGTTTCTCGGTGCCGACCTGGTACTCGAAGGCAGCTCACCGGCACGACCGGAACAGGTAAGGAGTGGCACAGAGCTGGGCCTTGAGCACGCTCAGGTGGTGGAGTTTTCCAGCGTCATCGCCACCGACAACGGCATTCAGCTGTCCAGCATCAAAGCCGCCGACGACGTCTACCCGTTGCGTGGCGAACTGAAAAGCGCCCCCGCACCCTTCGCGCCGCAAGAGCCCGGTGGCGGTCCGAAACCCGGCGAAGCCTGGGTCGAAGCACGACTGCTGACCGCGCTGGACTTGAAGATCGGTGACAGCATCGACGTTGGCATGAAAACCCTGAAACTGATGCGGGTGCTGACCTACGAACCGGATCGCGCCGGCAACTTCTACAGTTTGACGCCACGGGTGCTGATCAACCTTAGCGACCTTGAGGCGACCGGCGTGGTGCAACCCGGCAGCCGGGTCAGTTACCGCGAACTCTGGCGCGGCAACGCCCAGGCGCTGGAAACCTATCGTCAACTGATCAAGCCCGGCCTGGCCGCCAACCAGCGCATCCAGGATGCCCGCGATGGCAATCGGCAGATCGGCGGCGCCCTGGGCAAGGCCGAACGTTATTTGAACATGGCCAGTCTGGTGGCGGTGCTGCTGTCCGGTGTGGCGGTAGCGTTATCGGCGACACGCTTCGCCACCCGCCGATTCGATGCCAGCGCGTTGCTGCGTTGCCTGGGCCTGTCCCGTCGGGAAACCATGGTGCTGTTCAGCCTGCAACTGACGGTACTCGGACTGCTCGCCAGCATCAGCGGCGCCCTGCTTGGCTGGCTGGCACAGCTCGGGCTGTTTGCGCTGCTACGTGATTTACTACCGACCGATGTTCCACCGGGAGGCCTGTTCCCCGCAATCGCCGGGATCGGCACCGGGCTGGTCGCGCTCGCCGGTTTCGCCCTGCCGCCACTCGCCGCTCTGGGTCGAGTGCCGCCGTTACGGGTGTTGCGTCGCGACATGCTGCCGATTCCGTCCAGCACCTGGATGGTCTATGGCGCGGCATTGGGCGCCCTCGGCCTGATCATGTGGCGCCTGAGCCTCGATCTGGTACTGACCTTCGCCCTGCTGGGCGGCGGTGTGATCGCGGCGCTGGTGCTGGGCGGTTTGCTCTTGCTGCTACTGAAGAGCCTGCGCCGGATGCTCGCGCGCGCCTCATTGCCATGGCGTCTGGGGCTGGGTCAATTGCTGCGTCATCCACTGGCGGCGGCGGGTCAGTCCCTGGCTTTCGGCTTGATTCTGCTGTCCATGGCATTGATCGCTTTGCTGCGCGGCGAGTTGCTCGACACCTGGCAAAACCAGTTGCCGAAAAATGCCCCGAACTATTTCGCCCTGAACATTCTGCCGGCGGACAAACAGGCCTTTACCGATCGACTGATGGCGTTGTCGGCCCAATCGGCGCCGCTGTACCCGGTAGTGCCGGGACGGCTGATCAGCATCAATGGCGAACCGGTGCAAGACATCGTCAGCAAGGACTCGGCCGGTGATCGAGCCATTCAACGCGACCTGAGCCTGACCTGGGCGGCAGACCTGCCGGCCGGCAATAAACTCACCGCCGGCAACTGGTGGGAGCAGCAACCGACGGATGAAATACCCGGTGTATCGGTGGAAGGTAAAGTCGCCGAAAGCCTCAAACTCAAGCTTGGCGACCACATGGTGTTTACCGTCGGCGGGGTCAATCGGGAGGCGAAAGTCACCAGCCTGCGGGAGATCAACTGGGACAACTTCCAGCCTAACTTTTTCATGATTTTCCAGCCTGGCACCCTGAAGGACTTGCCGGCGACCTACCTGACCAGCTTCTATCTGGCAGCCGGCCACGATCAGCAGATCGTCGACCTGTCCCGCAGCTTTCCGGCAGTGACCATTCTGCAAGTCGAAGCCTTGCTGGAGCAGCTGCGAAGCATCCTCGCCCAAGTGACCCTGGCGGTGGAATACGTGCTGTTGTTCGTGTTGGCGGCGGGGATGGCGGTGTTGTTCTCCGGCTTGCAGGCAACCCTCGATGAACGCATTCGCCAAGGCGCGTTGCTGCGAGCACTAGGCGCCGAGCGGCAGTTGCTGGTCACTGCCCGGAGGATCGAGTTCGGTTTGCTCGGCGCGGTCAGCGGGTTATTGGCTGCACTGGGATCGGAACTGGTGAGCCTGGTGCTCTACCGCTACGCCTTCGACCTGCCCTGGCATCCGCATCCATGGCTGTTGGTGTTGCCGCTGATCGGCGCCGTGCTGATCGGCGGTGCCGGTGTGTTCGGCACCCGCCGCGCCTTGAACGCCAGCCCGCTGACAGTCTTGCGCGAGGGTTGATAAACTCAGACCCAAGTACTCAACCACAAGAAGTTGCCATGAGCCGTTATCGCCCTCCCCGCACCGCTGGCACCGCGCTGATCACCCCCGAAGGTGAAGCGCGGATGCGGGCCGAGTTTCATGAGCTATGGCATGTACGCCGACCGCAAGTGACGCAGTCGGTCAGCGAGGCGGCGGCACAGGGCGATCGCTCGGAAAACGCCGAGTACACCTACGGCAAAAAGATGTTGCGCGAGATCGACAGTCGCGTGCGCTTTCTGACCAAACGCCTGGAAGCCCTCAAGGTCGTCAGCGAGAAGCCCAGCGATCCGAACAAGGTCTACTTTGGCGCCTGGGTCACGATTGAAGATGAGGACGGCAAAGAGTCGCGCTATCGCATCGTCGGCCCGGATGAGCTGGATTTGAAACAGAACCTGATCAGCATCGACTCGCCGCTGGCCCGCGCCTTGATCGGCAAGGCGCTGGACGCCGAAGTGCGCGTGCAGACGCCAACCGGTGAGCAGTGCGTGTATATCGTGGCGATCGAGTATTTTTGAGCCGCGGCGCTCTGAGCCTCAACGGCGGGCAATCAGCCCTTGGCGCGCGACGCGAGTGAGCTGCCTGATCACTTCAGGCGCATCTTCGGCGCTGGGCGCCTGAATCACCGCCAGATCGAAGCTGTCATTGGCAAACCGTGCCAGTGACTCGCCGTCGTCGACAAACTGAATGAGGAAGGCTGCGGGCCCGCCGGTGCGACGTGGCCAGCCATCGAGGTAACGCAACAGCGTCGGCTGATGTTTACCGCCAAGCAGGATTTTTGGATTGCGTTGGGTGAGGTGTGCCGTGATCGGCGCGGGGCGTACAACAGGGCTTAATGCATTCATTGTGTCGTGTCTCTGCCTCAAAAGTCTGCATGGCAGGTGAGAGGCAACACCGAACCAGCGCTTTAGCGGTATTTCGAAGCCTGTTCCAAGCTTCTATCGGCAACTGAATGAGTCACCTGGCGCCCCGCAAGTAGCTGTTTAAATCGGCGCATGGGCAGCATCCTAGAGAAGCTGACCGGACAGTGTCAAGAATCACCAGCAACAAAAAAGGCCTGCACGTGCGTCGCACAATGCAGGCCTTTTCGTTGAACCAGAGCGGTCAGTTGGTGATGGCGCGGTCTACCGACAGCTTGCCTGCACCTTCGATCAGTACCGCGAGGCTGCCGCCGAGCAAGGCCAGGGCGAATTCATAACCGTTGTTGGCCATGAACAGACCGTTGCTGATATGCACCGAAAAGATCGCAACCAGCGAGAGGAAGCTCAGCCCCAGCGCCGCCGGGCGCGTCAGCAGGCCGATGATCAGTGCCAGACCACCGAAGAACTCGGTACCACCCGCCAGGATCGCCATCAGGTGACCCGGCGCCAATCCGATGCTTTCCATGTACTGCGCGGTACCGGCAATGCCATAACCGCCGAACATGCCAAAGAGTTTCTGTGAGCCGTGGGCCGCGAAGATGATGCCGACGAAGATCCGCAGAATCGTCAGGCCGTAGCCCGCGCGGGTAGACAGTACCTTGTTGATCAGTGTGCTCATGCTGTGTCATCCATTGTGAGTGTGTGTTGGTTGGCCGCCATATTAATCAGATAATTTCATGTTAAAAGCGCAAAAAACGCACCATAACAATCAGTTTAGCCGATCATTTCCGTGAGGCAACTTTCTGCCCCTGGGGCTCCAACGACTCCCGCTCCCGATCGAACGCCAGGTAATACTTGTTCACGCTATTAACATAGCTGACGGCGCCCATTCCCACTTGCTCCATGGCAATACGCTCGACCTGGAAGAACCACTGGTTAGGATTCAAGCCCCGCCGCCGAGCCTCGGCGCGCATGCCCTGGACCCGCTCCGGCCCCATGTTGTAGGCCGCCAGCACAAACGCCATACGCTCGCGCTCGTTGAGTTTGGGGCTGGCAAAAAACTTGCGGCGAATCATCGCCAGGTACTTGGCCCCGGCCTGCACATTGGCGTCGAGACTCTGGATGTTACTGACGCCAACCCGCTGGGCAGCGGACGGGGTGATTTGCATCAGGCCAGTGGGGCCGCTGCCGCTTCTGGCGTTGGGTTGCAACGCCGATTCCTTGAAGGCCAGCGCCGCCAGATTGAGCCAGTCCATGCCCTCGGCTTCAGCGTGCTTTTGCAGCACCGGTCGAAGTTTCTCCAGACGCTGCCGATCGGCCTTGGCCAGGGGATAGTGCACTTGATACAGGCGCCGGTAGATCCGCAGGAACGCTGCATCCTGGTCCGACGGCTTCTTGTAGGTGGTCAGGAAGCGATCGATGCTCGCCCGCAGCATTGAGGCATCGCGGCGCACGAACCAGTATTCCTCGCCCGGCTCGCTGATGAGGACCTGTCGATCGAAGCGCAACTTGGGCAGGATCTTGCCCCAGCGCTCGGCAATCGGTTGCTCGACGATGGTCAGATGAAAGATTCCGCCCTGAACCATTTCCAGCACGTCCTCGACGGCCAGACTTGGATCGACCCACTCGATCTTCACCGGGGGCAATTTGTGCAATGCGAGCTTCTGATTGATCTGACTGACCGCATCCCCGGCGGCACTGCCGGTGGGCAGCGCGAGGGTTTTGCCCGAGAGTTGTTCGAGACGGGTGTAATGTCGTTCGCCTTTGATCCCCACCAACAGCAACGGCACATTGCTGGCAATCGGTTCACTGGCGCTGACCGCGTGGCCTGATTGCGGATCGAGCAATTCCCCCGGCGCGACCAGATCCCCCTCCCCGCGCTGCAACGCGCCGAGCAGTTGATCCTTGGCTTTGGGAATGATTTTGAGGGTGATCTCCTGGCCGTCACGGGCATGGCCATTGAGGTATTGCTCGAAAGCCCGCAGGCGATGGTATTCGACGCCGATGGTCTGGCCCTGGACTTCGCCGGAGCTGTTGCGGCTCTGGTTGACCAGTACCCGCAGCACGCGACTGCTGCGAATCTCCGACAGGTCGCGGACCTTGGCCGCGGGCACGGCTTGCAACGGCCCGGCCAGACGCGCAACCACCGGCATCGGCAGCAGCAACGAACAACACAGCAGTAGCAAAACCGAGGGACGTGTCATCCACTCTCCGGAAAGAATACTGGCCAACTTCATGGTGATTTCATGATGTCGGGCGACAGAAACAGAGCGCTGGAAGCGCTGGCAAAGTGCGAGAGAGTGGCACAGTGATGGCATTTCTACCAACCCAACCTGTCTCGCGGCCTCAACAGACAGCTTTAACTCGTTGTAGTTCTTGGTTTTTCTTATAAATCTACAGCTCTGATATGCTTTCCGGCCTTTGGTCCGAGGTAGCACCATGCAACTCATCGATATCGGCGTCAACCTGACCAACCCCAGTTTTGCCGACAAACACCGGGCTGTACTCGACCGCGCCTATGCTGCCGGGGTCTGCCAACTGGTGCTCACCGGGACCAGCGTCGAGGGCAGCGAACAGGCCCTGGAGCTGTGCCTGCAACTGGACGAAAGCGCTCAGCGGCTGTTCGCCACGGCCGGCATTCATCCACACTCGGCCAGTGACTGGAACGCCGACAGCGCCCAGCGTCTGCGCAGTTTGCTCAAGGAACCGAACATGGTGGCCGTGGGTGAATGCGGCCTCGATTTCAATCGTGATTTCTCGCCCCGCCCGCAGCAGGAAAAAGTCCTCGAAGAGCATCTGGCGATGGCGGTCGAGCTGCAACTGCCGGTGTTCCTGCACGAGCGCGACGCCAGCCAACGGTTGCTGGAGATCCTGCGCGACTATCGCGATCAATTGCCGGCTGCCGTGGTGCACTGCTTCACCGGCGAAAAAAAGGCGCTGTTCAGCTATCTCGACCTGGATTTGCACGTCGGCATCACCGGCTGGATCTGCGACGAGCGCCGGGGCACGCACCTGCATCCGTTGGTCAAAGAGATTAAACGCGGGCGCTTGATGCTGGAGAGCGATGCGCCGTATCTGCTGCCGCGCAGTCTGCGACCCAAGCCGAAGAACGGTCGCAACGAGCCGGCGTATCTGACCGAAGTGTTGCGTGAAGTCGCGTTGCATCGCGGTGAAACGGTGGAAGATTTGGCTGCTCACAGTACTGCCTGTGCACGAGCATTCTTCGGTCTGCCCTCAATCCCCCAATAACCACACATCCCCCTGCTCGCGATGGTGGCACCTGCAGCATTCATGTTGCTGACAGACCGCTATCGCGAGCAGGCTCGCTCCCACATTTGGATAGGCTGCGCTCGTTGACCTGCATCAACATCTGAATCCCTGAGTAGCGGCACAATAATGGCACCTTGCCAAAACTGTTTCCGCTATCAGAGAAGACCTCCATGGGTGCCTGGCTTAGCAATATCTCGCTGAAATACAAATTCTGGGCGGTCAACGCCGTCGCCTTCGTCACCACCCTGTTGCTGGTGCTGTACGCCGTGCAGCTCGAACAACAGGCCCGCAGCCACGCCGCCCAGGCTTCGGCCCAGGCCCAAGCGCGATTGCTCAACGCCTGGCCTGCCGGGCAGCCGCTGCCCAAGGCCGACAACCTGCTGGCTTTCAGTCGCGGGCAGGCGCCGTTGCTGAACGGACAACCGCTGCTGGAGCTGACCGATACCCACGGTTGGGTCGAGATCAATGCCATGCCGCTGTTCGGGGAAAATCCGTTGATGGGCGCCGAGGTGTTCACTCGCCCCGACGGTCAACAGGTCGCGGTGATTGCCTACGGTCCAAGCCTGAGCCAGGTGTTCAGCGAACGCTTCACTCACTACGCAGTGGCGGTGTTCATCCTGATGCTGGCAATGCTCGGCGCGTCGCAACTGTTGATCCGCTTCCTGCTCAGCCAGCTCAACACCTTGAAAGACGTGATGCTCCACGTCGAGAAAAGCGGTGACCTGTCGGCCCGTGTGCCACTGGCTTGCAAAGATGAAGTCGGGCAGATGGCCAACGCCTTCAATGCCATGCAGGCCGGTTACCAACGAGTGGTCAACACCGTCGCCAGCACCGCCCGGCAACTGGATGTCGGCGCCGCGCGGCTGGCCTCGAGCATGAACGAAGTGCGTCACGGCATGCTCGGTCAGCAAAGCGAAACCGATCAAGCCGCCACGGCGATCAACGAAATGACCGCCACTGTCCATCACATCGCCCAGCACGCCAGCGCCACCCGCGACCTCTCGCAAACCGCCG
This sequence comes from Pseudomonas sp. B21-015, assembly GCF_024749285.1. NCBI lineage: Bacteria > Pseudomonadati > Pseudomonadota > Gammaproteobacteria > Pseudomonadales > Pseudomonadaceae > Pseudomonas > Pseudomonas sp. B21-015. The sequence goes on along the minus strand of NZ_CP087196.1, from coordinate 2,033,932 downwards.
ACACCCTGGCCGGCAGCGGCCAGGAAGTGGTCACGCGGGTACAGAAATCAATTGGCGGGTTGTCCACCGGCGTGCAGCAAACGGCCGAGATGATTCAGCGACTGGCCGAAGACAGCCAGAAGATCAACGGCGTGGTCAGCGTGATCCACAGCATCGCGGAACAGACCAACCTGCTGGCCCTTAACGCCGCCATCGAAGCGGCCCGGGCCGGTGAGATGGGGCGCGGCTTTGCGGTGGTCGCCGATGAAGTGCGCAACCTGGCCAAACGCGTCCAGGCGTCCACCGACGAGATCACCACCATGGTTTCAGCGCTGCAGGCCGGCACTCGGGACGCAGTGGACTTTATGCAGGAAAGTTCGTACAAGGCGGACGACTGCATGCAGCAGGCTCAGGAAGCCAGTGTGGCCCTGGCCGAAATCACCGGTGCGGTGGCGCAGATGCGTGAAAGCAATACGCAGATCGCTGTGGCGGCCGAGCAGCAGAGTCATGTGGCCGAAGAAATGAATCGGGCGGTGGTGAGCATTCGCGACGTGACCGAGAACACCGTGCAGCAGACCGTGAATTCGGCGATCACCAGCAATGAGTTGGCGATGTTGGCCGGGGAATTGAGCAAGGCCATCGGGCAGCTGAAACTGTGACGGCCCCATCGCGGGCAAGCCCGCTCCCACAGGATTAGCGCTATTTCAAAATTTGCGCATTACCTGTGGGAGCGGGCTTGCCCGCGAAGGCGTCAGCCCGGTCAACATCAATATTGACCATGACCCCTATCACTTCGATAGCCAGCCTTGATTCGCCGACGGCTTTCGCCCGACCTATCCTTTGTTCATGAGCCTCAACGAACCAAGGATAAGCATCATGGGTAAACGTCACCCCAACCTTCCCGCCTGGCAATGGCGAGCGTACCCGCACAATCACCAGCACCCGACCAATCTGGTGTTGCACCTGATTGCCGTGCCGTTGTTCATCGTGGCGTTTTTGCTGATGGTCTCGGGGGTGTTCAGCCTGGATCTGGCGAGCGTCGCGATCGGTGTCATCGGCCTGCTCGCCGCCCTGGGCCTGCAGCGTCACGGTCACAGCCTGGAGGCGCAAGCCTCCGAACCATTCAGTGATCGCAAAGACGCCGTATCACGCCTGCTGGTCGAGCAGTTCCTGACCTTCCCACGATTTTTCTTCAGTGGCGGCTGGTGGCGCGCCTGGCGTGAGCGGCACCGTCGCCATCGCTGATCAGGCGAAAATCGTGACGGTCTGCCGACTCATGGCGATCAACTGACCGTCTTCGCTCCACAGTTTCGCGGCGGCGTGTCCGTAGCCGTCTGTGGCATGCTCGATGTCCACCAGGTACTTGCACCAGTCCAGCGTGCTCAACGCAAGCAACGGCTGGACGAATTCGATGGTCCAGGTCAGCGTGCTGCCCGCCGCCGGTTTCTTCAGGTGCGACAACAAGGCCGGCGGCCAGGCGTCTACCAGCGCCAGAATATGATGCCGGGCGCGAAAAATCCGCGCCCAAATGTGAGATAAATCGCTTTTGATTCTTTTGCATCCATTGCAACAGAATATCAAAACAGGCCGGCCGGTTCGGCCTGAATATCCCAGCTGAAGATCAGCACCTCCTTTGCCTCACTCCCTTTCCCACCACCGACCGTGTATTTAATGTCAGTGGTCTCCATGTGATAGCCGGCAAACACTCTGCGGATGTCTGGGTGATCATTCAGGCTGATGATGGCTTTACCTTTGATCTCGCCCAGTAGCTTGGCCATCGCTTCATACTGCTCAAACTCAAACGGGACACCATAGCCTTCGGTCTTCCAGTAAGGGGGATCGCAGTAGAACAGCGTATGTTCGCGATCATACTTCTTAATCACCTCCTGCCAGCCAAGATGCTCTATGTAAGTGCTGCTGAGCCGCAGGTGAGCTGCAGAGAGTGTTTCCTCCAAGCGCAGCAGATTGAGGCCTGGGGGTGTGGTGGTTGCAGTACCGAAGGTCTGGCCATCAACACGCCCGCCAAAAGCGGACTGCTGTAGGTAGTAAAACCTGGCAGCGCGTTGAATATCGGTGAGTGTCTCAGGTCGAGTCATCTGCAGCCACTTGAACACCTGTCGGCTCGATAGGGCCCACTTGAACTGTCTGACAAACTCTTCCAGATGGTTCTGCACCACCCGGTAAAGGTTGATCAGATCGCCGTTCACGTCGTTAAGCACTTCCACTTCGGCCGGTACCGGCCGAAGGAAGAACAGCGCGGCACCACCCGCGAAAGGTTCGACGTAGCAGCTATGGGCTGGAAACAGAGGGAAGATGCGGTCGGCAAGACGGCGTTTGCCCCCTAACCATGGGATGATGGGTTGCGCAGACATGGTGCCTCCTGATGGCTGGTGGCGCTCGATGGCGATGTCAGGAGGCTCTCGGCCTTCAGGTGGTTGAGTGTCCGGCAACGCGGACACTTGATCTGTAACTCAAGGAAACCACGGACAGCCGCTAGTTTCCGGCCGCACTGGCCACAACGTATCTCTTGCATCATCTGCAAACCTTTTGCGCTTCTGGTAGGCTCCCTGCCGCTCGCGCGTGAGCAGAGGGCCTTGGCCGACTTGCAGCTAGGTCTGCTGGTAGGTTGTCAGCCCAAGTGCTCCAACACTTTGGCTGACAGCCCTCTTTCTTTTATTCAGCGCGGTTGGGTTGTACAGGCCAATCAACGGCCTGTGGGTAACCGGCTTGCTGCTCAATCCGACTTAAAGCGACGCTGTAACGCTTCCAACCGATCAAAGCCACTTCCTCTTCTTCGGTCGAGTCTCCTTCATCATGGGCGTACTGCAGCGGCGCAATACGAAGGGTTGCTTCCCGAAGAAGAACATCTCGCTCATCACGAACCTCCAACGCTTTGGCCGCGAGTTGCGCCGATACGTCGAGCTTCCACGCACCTTCAAGCCAGACGTAGTGAGCCCCTGGCCATGGAGTAGCGACGTAACCATCTGGAAGCGCTCCCAGCTCAGTCCACTCCAGAGATACCCCAGTGTCAATTCGATAGACAGTTCCACGATGGTCCGGTGTTTTTCGAGGCTGTCCATCGATTAAGGTCCATGTGCTGTCTTCTCCTGGAGCAGGCAACACGTTCGGCAGTTCGACTGAATTGCTGGGTAGCTGCACACCCAATCCGGGAATTACGGGAAGCTCGACCGGGCCATTCAGCGCTCCCGCACTGTCAATTAAATAAGTAGCCATGAACACCTCAGATAAGTTTCAAACGACCTGGATAGGCAATGCTGCGTGGGCGAGTTTCAACGCCGCCATATAGTTCCGATCCAGGAAACCCGGAAATGTCGGAACGATTACCCCGAGCAATTTTCCCTGTGCCCAAACCGGTCGGGTTGCTTGGCGAGTCGATGTTATGGCTGTGAGCTCTGATCAGGTCGGTAGCCCATGAACCAGCCACACGACTGACATCGACCCCCCGGTTTTCATCAAGCACCCGAAAGAACTCGGCCCGAGCTTCAGGGCTGCGAAACGTCGAAACGCCGTCTCCAGATGTCCACCCACCCTCCATTCCGACCCGAGCCGCTTCGGTGGTCAGCATTCCCGACTGTTGCGCGTGATCCCAGAGCCACGGCCATTCGACGCGGTTGTACACCCAACTATTAATTGAACCCCATCCTCCGGGGAAAAATGCCGTTGTGGTTTCAAAAACGGGTCGACCTAGCGGTGTGCTATCGCAACGGGAAATGGGGAACCAGTTTCCTGCCCCGTCGCTGCGTAGATGCCAGTAATCCCCTGCGCCCATCAGTACAAAGAACGAATAACCTTCTGTCCGTAGATGGGTATGGAATTTGATTTTGTCAGTGCCTCCGGCCTTCACCACCAGGCGATTACCACTATTGTCGGCGCGGCGAACAATCACATCGCATACACCCAACGCAGAGTTAGCTGGTGGTAGTTGAATGGTTAACGGTGCTGCGCTTGAGTCGATCAGAACTAATCCCAGCTCGTCAGAAGTCAACGTTCTGGACGCTGAAACTGCGACAACAGGAGTATTGCTGCCTCCTGTTACTAGACCTTTTGCATTCACAGTCACCTTGTCAAAGGTACCAGCGACCACGCCGCTGTTTGCCAAGGCCAGGGTGATATCTATATCAGCACTCCCATCAAAATCGCCGCTGCCGGTAGCCGCGCCCTTGAATTTCACGGCGCGGGCGGTCTCTAGCCGAGCAGCCTTACCGATGGAGGTCGTGCCATCTATGATCTTGTCTATCACCCCCTTGAGCCACTTCGTTCGACTCGCCAGCTGCTTACCTTGCAGGTTGTCGATACCCTCAGGACCACCCAATACGGGGTCGGACGTCTCAAGCTGGTAGATGCCCTCTATCCATTCATTTAATTCGGGTAGATCGGCCATTAGCTGCTCCCATGGTTGAATTGGCCGTCACGACGTGCAAACCCGTTATGCCGGATGGCGACTGACTGATAGTCGAGTGACACCAAGCGGCATCGAGCCGGTGCGACGGAAAGTAGAAGGCGGCGCAAAAGCGCTGCCTGATCATTGGTGATGGCGCGCTTGAGAAAAACTCGATAGAGCGGCCAAGCGTTGGGGTCTCCATGAACGTGATTTCCGTCCCGAATGATCGAGCCGTCACGTACCTGGTTGTTCAGGCCCTCCTGGAGTACCACTTCTCCGAAGCCAAGTAGGCGAATGACCTCACGAATTGCCCAAGGCGTGCCCTTGTAGCGATGGAGTTGGGCTGAGTACTTGATCAGGTTGCGTTTGGCGTCCTCTGACTCAGCCAACAACCAAGCCGCCTCATCGAGGAGCGAAAATTGGTCAGCCAGGTTCGGCAGTAACTGGGGCTTCACCAGGTCGACCAGGTACACCAACATCGCGTTGATATCGAGACTGTCCAGGGTCTCGTTGAGCAGTTCGCACAGCAATGCGAAACGTTCGTCACCCGCCAGGGCTGGCGGTAGCTGTTGATCAGCCATAAGCCACACCCGCATCTTCCAGTTGGATTGAGGTGCAGTTGGCCCACTCATTTCCGATCAGCTCACGTAGGGCGCTCGGGAACTCCAGGTCAGCCCGATAGACGCCATTCACCTGCAGCAGCGCGGTCAGTTGCTCCTGGACCAGATCCCGACCGAGTCCCGCACGCCGTTCAACGGCGTAGGCCTCGGCTGCGGCCTCGACCGCTTTCATGGCTTCAGCACGATCTGCAGTGTCATAAAAGGTGATGCGTGCCTTGATCTGGTAGATGACTTCGGTGGGTGCATAGGCGTGAACGGTGTCGCACATTGGACGCAGCTTTTCACCGCTGACCCGGCTCTTGACCTGCTGGAGCAGGTCCTCCGAGGGCAATCCGGTGTTGGTAAGCGGGAACAGTGCTACGTGGCCATCCGGTTGCCCTTCGTCCGGTCCATGTACGGCGACATCAATGATCGACTGATGCACTGCCAGAGCATGGTAGCGATAGGCCCCACGGCTACCGGCATTGCTGAAGGCTTCAGGTGCCAGGATGATCCGCTCGCGATAGCGCTCGTCCTCTTCGTCCTCGGCGCCATCAGCGGTAATGCTGGTATTTGTCGCGGTTAGGCCAGCTGCTGGCGGATTACCAATGCTGCTGATCTGGCCAACAGCCCAGCCGTTGCCAAGCTCACCAGCAATCAGACAGGTAGCTGGGACGTTCATCTGGGTCTGGCCAGCCGGGATGATGGCGTCTTGGTCCGTGAGAAAAGTGAGCTTGGCGTCTTGGGTGCTGACCCGAGTTCCGGCCCGAATCAGTAATGGTTGCTGCACCACTATCGGCATGCTGAATCGAAGCGGGCAACGCGCTGGAACAGCCAACAGCCTAGGAGTGGCGACCAACTCACCGAGATAGTCGAGGATCGGCCCTTTCGCAAACCGGACCAACAGCTGCTCACCCGCGCTCTGAATACCCATCTGCAGACGGGTCACGGCGTAGGCGATCTGGTCGATATACAGCCGCTCAACTTGGGCTGGATAAAGGGTTTTGTTTGCCTTGGACTCGTACCGAGCAATCAAATCCGCCTCAGTGGCAGCCGGATCGATCTGGATGAATACCGGTTTAGGCAGCTCGCGCATAGGGCACCTCGGTCAACTGGGTGACACCATCCGCAACACGCCACTGCACGCGCAAAATGATGCGCGAGTCCTCAATGAGCACCAGCACCTGGACGACCGAGACTCGGGTTTCCCAGCGACGGATGGCGTCGACCGCTTCACGCACCAGGTGCGGGGTCACACGATTGACGGGCCAGTCGATGTACAAATGAATGTCGCTACCAAACTCCGGCCGATGGGCGTCGCTGCCTTTGGGTGTGGTCAGGACGATGCGGATGGCCTGGTCGATGTCGCGCAGACCCTCGACTACCTCGCCGGATGTACCGAGGGCGGGCTGCCAGTGGGCAGCGGTGATGCTGGTGTAGGGAGTGGGCGTCGTCATGCGCCCATGGTGATGATTTAGTCTAAGCTCGACTTTTAATCGAGTTTAAAGATGCACAGGCCGAACCTAACACTGGAGGAAATGAGAGATGGATAGGAAACCCAAAATAGACGTGCGTAGGCAACTTCGTAAAGAAGTCGGCTTTGGCTGCCCTATACTCGGTTGCGGGAGCCCTTTTCTAGAGTGGCACCACTTTGATCCCCCTTGGCGTGAACTGAATCACCATAACCCTGAAGGGATGATTGCTTTGTGTGTTGAGCATCATGCTCAGGCAGACGGGGGAGCCTTTACCGTTGACCAGCTCAAAAAATTAAAGAAGCCAAAGGAGGGAACAGGACACGTTGAGGGAAGGTTCAACTGGATGAGAAACGAGTTGTTGATGGTCGTTGGTGGCAGTTATTTTGTGGAAACCTATGAGGCAATACGTTACCAAGGTAATCCGCTGATTTGGCTTAGTCGCGACGATGAAGGATATCTTCTCCTTAACGTCGCCGAAACAACCGTCGACGGTGAGCCAAGATTTTCAATGGAAGAGAGTTTCTGGACAGTTCACGGCAACCAAGAGGATGTTGAATGTCCGCCCTCCGGTAAAATGCTCTCCGTGAAATACCCTAATGGCGACTCCTGCTCTGTGAAGTTCTTGGAGTTGACCAGCGAGGAAGCACTCAGAAAGCAATATGCGGAGGCTCCTGAAGAGCTATTTCAAATCAAAACACCACTTACTGCCGTGGAGGTTACCTTTCGGGCGAAGAGCATTGGACTTGATATCGGTCCGAAGAGAACGATAGTGGGGGGAAACTCCATGGAAGGATGTTTTGCCATTCGTTGTCGAACTGGTGTCGTGATCTCTTGATGCCCGTTCAATGAGAATGATGGTTTGAGTTGCCAAGAGCATCCATCACCGTCCCTGTTGCGTTCACATTTCCATTCACCTGCAGATTTCCATTCAATGTGACCTGTGGAACATCCAAAATTGCTGAAGGTGCCTTCACCGTCACCGGCTCACCCGCCTCAACCGTGATGTTCCGGCCACACTTCAAAAGCAGTGCCCCCACGCAGTCCAACGTCATCACCCCGGCCGCACGGTCGTAAGTCGAAACAGTCCCATCGCTGAACCGCACATAATCCGTATCCTCATCCACTACTGGCGGCGGCTCCGCTGATGAATAGACCCCACCCAGGTACACACCGCCAACGCCATCAGAATCGAGTAACACCGCGACTTGCTCCCCTAGCTCGGGCATCAACGGTCGCCGCTGGGTGCCCTGTGTGTTGCGCTGCGGGACGTTGAGCCAGTAGCTCTCGACGCCGTCCCGATCATCCAGCCTGACCCGAATGCGACAAGTCTGGTAATCCACCGCGCTGACGTCCCCGTACTCCAGCTCAACGCCCATATGCATTCATCTCCATTGTCAGGCCACCGCTTCATGCTGGATGCCGTAAGTCGACAGAGCCAGGTCTGGCTTGGTGTTTTCCAGGGTCATGGAGATCGAGGTCGCGGAGATGCGGCAGAGCGTTTTATCCACGATATAGCCGCCACTCCGGGTCATTCGATGTTGGGATGATGTGATCAAGTAGTTGCCGCCCAACTTGCCGGCCGCTGACAAAGTCACCACATTTCCGCTAACCAGGTTAGGCCGTCCCATGGCTGTCCAACTACCCTGGGTGCGCTCGCGATTGGCTTTGGCCAGCTCGGCCTTGGCTTTTGCTTTGGACTCCTCCGCCGATGCACTGCGTTTGCGTTTTTTCTTGGTGTCACCGCTGGTCGTGGCCTTACTGGCACTGCTGGGCACAGCAACGGTCTCGCCATTTTCAATCTTGTAGGCGACCAGTTTTTTCTTCGCTGGGTCTTTGTGCTTGACCTCGATGGCCTTTGGTACGTCCCTGATCTGATCGCGGAGCCTGACGTTCGATAGGTCCTGGAGCACGTGCGTGGCGACCGGAGCACCGTCGGCCAGTTCGCTGATGGCATGGAAGACCAACCGATTGCCGGTGACCTTGAACGCGTAGTCATACTCACCGGCAAGGTTGCGCAGGAAGGTCAGATCGGACTCTTGTTGCGTCAATCGATCCAGCTTGATCGGCTCGATGCTGCCGACCAACTCCAGCCCCTGTCGGGTGGCGATCTGTTTGGCTACCGCGTCGAGCGTGGTGTTTTCATAGGCGTGATGCTCAGTCGTGCGCAAGGCGGCGTTGATGCCGGTAGCGAGCGCACGGATATTGATTGTCGACGGCGGGCAGTTCAGTTCGATCTCGTCGATCTCAAAACGGCCAACGGTTCGTAGCGACATTCCCTCCCAGCCGATAGCCAAGGTCAATGAGTCGCCATGCCCTGGATACCAGGCATCGCGCCATTTGCCCTCGGTATCCTCCAGTTCGACATCCAGGCTGTCGGCCTCGCCGGTCAGAAAGTCCGAGTAAGTCAGTGAGAGCAAATGCTCGCTGATATTGCGGGTGATGTTGCGCTGTTGATAAGTCAGTACGAAGCGCGCTTCCGGTACCCGTGCTGGAGTCATCGCATCCATGGCGGCAAATCCTCCGTGGTAGCCACCGATTCCAGCATCGGGATGGCCAAGGTCAATCCTGCAGGCAACGCGGCGGTAATCGGCACATGCTTGTTGGCTTCAACGATGAGCAGATACCGATGGGCGTCACCGTAGTAACGCCAAGCCAACTGATCCCAGCGCTCGCCTTCGGTGGTGACATGGAGAATAAACATCAAGCCCTCCTGGTCAAGACTTGCGCGGCCAGGCCGGCCAAGCGGGTACCGGCGCCGTCCATCTTGGTGAGCGCCTGATCAAGGGAGTCCCGCGATGCAGAGAATCGGTCGACGATGTTGCCCAGGTCGACCGGGTTCAAACTGGCACGGGCTCCCATGACGTTACCCAGCACATCCTCGCCCAGGCGTGCCAGATCTGAGCCGTTGTCGAGCAACCCTGCGGCCGTGGCCAATCCTTGCAAGGGTTCGATGGCCCGCGCCGTTATGCCTAGCAACTGCGGAACCTGCCCCAGGATCATTGACGCATTGCCGCTTTTGATCGTCTCGTAGAGGTTTTGTCCGGCTTTCAGCATGTTGCCGGCTGTCTTGGCATGGCCGATGACCATCTGAGTCGTGCTAGGCGATGGGGTCAGCCGGGAAACAAGCCCAGGCGACCCCGAGGTGGCGGCTGGCGTGCCGCTAACGGCTGAGTCGAGTAAGCCCGGTCGTACAACTTTGCGCGTAAAGGTCCCCGTGTATTCAGCGAGGCTGACCTGTACGGTAGCCGCCTTGATCTGCCCAGTTGCGGTAGAGCGGCGAATGTTATTGCTGATGTCTTTGATGACGTAGGCGCCCAGGTACTCGCCGCTACCCATCACAAAGGCCAACGGTTCGTGCTTGCTTTTGGCCAGGCGCAGTGCCCGCAAACGCTCTTCGGGGTCACCCAATACTGGATGCAGTTCAATGGTCAGATTGCATTGATCCAACCCTTCACCGATCCACTCCAACAACGGTTTGCCCTGGATGCGCGCGTGTTCTACCCAGTCGGCCGAACCACTTTGTTCCATGCCGCTGATGCCGCCCGCGACGGTGAATTCGATATCGCCCAGGATCGCAAACATCAGATAGCCCCCTCATCGGAGGGGCCATAGCTACGACGACGCTTGTCGTGCATGTAGCGCTCCATCATTCGCATCCACTCCACGTAGCCAGCCTGCAATCCTTGTTGAACTTGCTGCTGTATGTCGGCCCCACCGGGTACGGTAATCTGAGGTGAAAAAGTGAAGCTTGGACCCGCGCCCATGCCTGGAGCCATTCCGCCAGCGGCGCCTCCGACACTCCCTATCGTGCTCGCCCTGGAGACATCAGCCGGGTTCGGTGGCGCCAGATCCACACCCGATTGTGCAGCCATACCGAGCGCTGCTTTGCGAACCAGGCCGGACTGCGCGCTGATACCGATGGCGGCGCCTTCGCTGATGTTGGCGCCGTACCCTATGAACACCCGGCTTGGCGACTGGATGCCAAGTGTCTCGGTGAACCAGCCTTTTACCGATGAGCCGATGCCTATCACGCTGTCCTTCAAAGCGCTGGCCATGTTGCTGATGCCGTTGACCAAGCCGGTGACAATCATGCCGCCGAACTCGCTGAATTTGCCCGGCAGCTCGACGCCGAAGTAACTCATCACGGCAGCGAACGCACGGTAGAACAGACCGACCGGTGAGAAGTTGGCCATCAATGCGACGATGCCTGAAAGCCCGCCACTAAAACCGGTCTTGATCTCTGTCCAAAGGCTGCTGAAGAATCCCTTGATGGGTTCCCAGTAGCGGTAGATCAGGTACGCCGCCAGTGCAATGCCGGTGATCAGCAAGCCAATAGGGTTCATCATCAAGGCCCTGCCGAGCCAGAGGACGGCCTGCCCGGCAAGTTTCAACCCGAATAGCAACGTGCTACCGAGGATCTTGCCCAGGAACAAGCCGCCTCGCGCCACCATCATCAACGGGGCGCCCAGGGCCATGGTTACACCGCGCAAGAACACGCCGCTGTACCTGGCAACAGTGAGTAAGCCAGCGCCGATGCGGGACAGACCAGAGATCAGTGGCGCGAACTTGCCCATCTGCCACAGCCCACGTAGCAACGTCCATTTTGAAGATAGTGTTGTGACGGTGGTGGTCAGGGCCACGAAGGGAGACATCACCAGGTTGATGCCGTAAGCGATGCCAATGAAGGCCAGCTTGCCAAGTAATAGGCCACCGACCATGCCCACGACACCCTTGATGATTCTGGGGTTTTCACCTGCCCAGGTGGCGAATGATTGCATCACTGGAATGACGGCTTGCGTTACGTCGACGAGCGCTGGGATAAGAAAACTACCAACTGTTAAACCAATATCGGCGAGGTTGGTATTCAGTAACTTTAACTGCTCTTTAGGACTCTCCATCCGCCTTTTCCAGTCCGTATCAAGCCCTCCTTTGTCAGCTGCGTCCATGCTGCCTTTTTGGATACTGGCAAGATCCTTTCTGTTCGCCATGGCCGGACGAACGAATGACAGCACTTGCTGATCCGCAAACAACTCGCCCAGCTTGTAGGCTTCATTCAAACGATTGAGGGCAATCTGGCGCTCCTCGTCGTCTTTGATGGCCATGGCTTTCTGGAACTTGCCTGCAGCTTCCGGCCCCTTGCTTCCTACATATTGGGTGATGACTTCCAGCATCGCCTGGACCGGGGTAAGACCTTTTCCAACGAGATTTTTCATCGACGTAGTGAGGTCGATCCCTGCGCCTTCAAAGGACTTCAGGGTGTCCTTCGCGGTAAGTTTGGATAGGAAATTTTTGAAGTTGTTAGCAGCTTCGTCGTTGCTGCCGGCACCACGGCGGGCGATCTGCAAAGATGCCCCGATCTCAGCGACGGCGCGCTCACCGGTGACACCCAAAGCTGCAAACTGAGGTGTTAACTGCGGCAACCATTTGGCCATGTCCGCCAATTCAAACTGGCCACTTTTGCCAGCGAACGCCAGCATGTTCATTGAGCGTTCAAGCCCAGCAGCGCCGATACCGAGGTTGTCATTCAGTGCGATGGCCACCGAACCGAGATCGTCCATGCTGGCCCGGGTAGCTGTAGCAGTTTTGGACATCACGGGAGCATAGGCGGCCAACTCCTTGGCACTGGAGATCCCGCCCGCAATCAGTACCGCGGTGCCTTTAGCCACATCCGCTTGGGTCTGATTCCACTTCAGCGCCGAGCCACGCATTACCTTGCTGAGCTGCTCTTCTTCAGCAGCATCAAAGCCACCCGTAATGGCGATGTCGTTTGTCTGGTCTTTGAAGTCGATAGCAGTGCGCATCGACTGGACAATTGGTGCGCCCAATACAGCTGTTGTACCGGCAGTTTCCATGGTCTGGCCACGCAACTCGCCACGTTTATTTTTGAGGGTTTCGCCCCTGGCGATACTGGTGTTGAGGCGCTCTTGCTTGACCTTGAGTTGATCAATCGTACGGCCGACCTGGTCGTACTGCCGACGCATGCGCTCGATGCCGGTACCACCGCGAGCTATGGACGTTGCAAGCTCGGTGCCGATGAGTTTCTGTTTGGCCGTCAATCCATCAGTGGCACGACCAAGCTGCTGCACGGTCGACTTGGCCGAACCGAATGCAGCACTCAGGCTGCCTGAAACAGCGGCTCCGATCTTTAGTCCAACCAGAACTTCATTAGCCATAATTTGCTACGCTGTGAGCATGTTTGAGATGACCGCTTTACGCACCGCTAAAACCCTCTATGCACTGACCATAGGCGTCGGTGTGATCTGGCTTGCCTGGCTCTGCCTGACGAACCTGCCAGTGTGGGCGGCGGTTTTGATGTTCTGCCTGGGCTTGCCGTTGCTGGCCCTAGCGGCCGCCCCTATTGCAGCGGGCGGCGCGTTGTTGGCGGGAGTGGTGGTCGGGCTAGTGGCAGTGATTAGCCATTCATCTGCTCGGCGAGTTCGATACGACGATTGATCTCGCGCTTACATGTCTCAACCCACCGCCAGTAGTCCACCATGTCCAGTCGGATGATCTCAGACGGCTGCATCCTCAGTACGAGCAACAGTGCCTCGTCCCAAGACTGCAGCAAGGTCTCCTCCATTGGACATTTCCCGCAACACCTCGGTGGCTGACTTAGAGTCAGCGATATCGAACTCACCGAGGTCCTCCAGGGTGATGCCCAGCATCTTGGCCACCAGCATGTCTTCCAGCGCGCCTTCGTCTTTGGTTACGGCCTGCGCGGCGCTGATGTCTTTGCGTTTGAGGCGCTTGATAGGCAGCTTCGAGATCATCTCGCCGCTGGCACTCTTGAAAGGGAATTTGAGGGTCAAGCTGATTGCTTCGGCCATCTTCGTTGCTCCAGGTTGTCGGTCTGATCGACTGCTATGAGAGAGCCCTGAGCATCGCATTCGGCCGTAGCGCTGGCTTTTAATCGGGTTTAAAGAGAGTATTTTGAGGTGGAATCGGGAGTACATCGATGGAAGAAGAAATTTCGATACAGCATGATGGTGTCGAATACACCGCTCAATATGCTGTGCATGGGGACACGTTAACTGTCTACTTGCCTAATGGTGAGACTCGGTCGACAGTCCTGAACGGGAAGCTGAATGCTTCCGAAAGCACAGCGATGGTTCACCTGAGGTCATATGTCAGGAGTATCTGTAGCCATTGATTACAGATACTCAATTGTTAATGCCTTCAAACAATCGATTCACAAGGATGAGCCAGTATGCAGATCACGAACTCAAAAAAATTCGATGACGTTGTTAGTGCAATTTTTGCCCGGTTATTGGAGTCGTTTCCAGAGCCGTTGGACTTAGCCTGGTCGGACCTCGGTCCTACTCAGGAAATCCCTCAGCCGGAACCCGAGACGATAGGCGGAGCGGGACAGATAACCGAACAGGAGCCGAGCACTGACGAGAAGTTTTTTGACCATTGCGTCACTTGGTTGTACACAGAGGAGTATCTGAGAGGAACGAACAAGAGGTTTGGTAGCTTTGGTAACGTGACGCTGACACAGAAAGCGTTCACCCTTATGAACGCGACCCCACGCTGCCTTACCTCTCTTTACTACCGCTAACAAAAAAAAGGCCGCTGAGATCAGCGGCCTTTTTTATTACGCTTGCCCAATGTTCTGCCTGTACTTAGCCAACTGATCCTCACCGCCGACGCGGAAAATGTTGGCCAGGTAATCCAGCAGAACCACCTCCTGTCCATCAATCACCTGCCGCACATACGTCGCTGAGAATGGCGTTTCGTACTTGGTCGGATCTCGCGGCTTGTGACTGCCCAGCTGATATTCCTTGCCGGTAATGGTCATCATGGTCACCAACGCGATTTCGTTCACCAAGCCGCCGTTGTTGAAGACCTGGACGTTGGAGCGGCATTGCAACTGAACGCTTTTGAATGGCGTGACCAGTTTGACGGCCGCGTCGTAGTACAGACTGTTCCAGGTGATTTTGCCTTCCAGCTTATCGACTCCATCAGGCAGTTCGATCAGGCCAACCATGCCCAATCCCTGGAAGTCACTGGTTACGGTTTTGATTGAGCCCAGATCGATCTCTTCGGCCCGGCCGAAGAAGCTTGCGCCATCCAGATAGATGGCGGCGTTGGCAATGCGGTGTGCACTAAAGCCTGCCATTTATGCGGCTCCCAGGTTAACCAGGTATTCCCCGGTGATTTCAGTTTCGAAGGTGCCTCGCTCAAATGGCAGCGGCACCGTCAGCTTGTAGTTGAACAGTGCATGGCCCTGTTCCAGCTCCGTCTGCGGGTTACGTGCAGGGTCGTACCAGCACTCGCCGCCGATTAACGCCCCGTCGCCGATCAGCTTGCGCAGGAACAGGTTGACGCTTTCCGTGATGCTGGTGATCAGCGAGCTGGTGAAGGGCATGTCGACGAATTGCAGCGAGCTGTAACGAATTGATTCGTCCACCACGTCCTTGGTGCGCCGCACGTTTTCAAAGTTGCGCATGTGCGTCACTGTCGGCCAGGCGGCGGTACGGTTGCCCCACAGGCGCAGCCCGGTACCGAAGGAGTTGAAGACGGTGGTGATGCCGTTTTCATTGAGCAGGTTGACCTCGCTACTCGCATCGTCCACGCGAGCGGTCAATGGCCGCTCCAGACCGATCACGCCCACCAGTTCCTGGTTGGAGCTACTCCACCAATAGCCCTTGTCGTTGTCGACTTTGGCCCGCAGACCTGCTGCTCGAATCGAGAGCGGTTGCAGCCGCTCGCCGTTGGTTGCTGCGTCATACACCTTCACGTGCGGATAGCACAGACGCACGCGGTCGCTGCTGGTGTTGAAGTTGATTGCGCCGGCTGGCCCGCGCCCTGCGATTACCTGTTGCACCGTGGTGCCGATGGGCGCATCAACGTATGTAACCGCACCGACCTGAGTAGCCGAGGCCGTTAAGTCGACACTCACAGAATTCAAAGTGCTGAAGCCTGGTGCGATGAAGATTTTCGGGAAAAAACCCAGCAGGTTGTAGCTGTCCTGGAAGGCTTTCAGACCAGTGCGACGTCCGGCGACGGTAACCCCACCAATTATGTCGGCTGGCGTGACTTTGCTCGGATCGGCATGGGTGTAGCTGGCTTTCACTTGGCCGTTTGCAGGAATGCTACCCATCGCCATGCGCTTCACACGACCGGTGAGCATGGTCACCGTGTAGTCAGTGTCGAGCACGTAAGAAGTCGCACTATCCGCAGACTTCAACTGCAGCTGTTGCAATGCGCCGTGCTCCAGCTGAAGCAGGTCGTTATCCCCGAACTGTTTCGCTTGATCAGCCACATTGGTGCGGTGGATGGCTGGATCGAGTACATTGACCACCAGCACTGTACCGGTGCCGAAGTCGTAAATACCTTCCAGCGCTTCGGGAATGCTGAAGCCAGTGAGATGTGAGCCGAACTGAGCCGCGTCCTTATCGTTTAAGCACAACGTCAGCTCATTCACCGGGCCAATAGGTGCGGTACCTACCAAAGCAATCACCGCCGATTTGACCACCCGAATGGCCCGAGGGCCGCGCTCGACCTCAGTGGTTTCAATACCGTGCAAATAGTTAGCTGCCATCGGGCGTCACTCCTGTTCAATTGTCTGAGGCGCGACTGGCGTCTTACCGGCGGATTTTGCGGTAGACGGCAATAAAACCAGGTGCTTGAGTTCCAACAACACCAGGGTGTACTCGTGATCGGCCGGCAGCTCGACGGGTTTACCGGGGAGCAGCTGCACTTCAAGCAATTCGTGGGGTTCGCCAACCCGCAGAGAGGCAGCGCTTCGCGGGCCGGTGTAGGTGTAGGTGTAGGTGTAGCCGGTGAGCTTCATGGGGTTTCCTCAAATTGGAGATTGGGCGGTAAAGGTGGACCGCTTGGGAGCGGGGCCTGTATCTGAGTGGCACGAAGTGCGAAGTCCTGGCCGTATTGCCAGAGGCCGGTCATTTGCCCGATAAACTGCTCTGCGACGGGACGGCAGGCCTGATCGCAATGTGGTGCAAACCAGCCAGTCAGGCATGCACGGATCTGATCGAGGTAGCTGATCACGCCATCCTTGCCATTGAGTTGGCGGAATACCAGGGTCAATCGGATAACGATGTTGCGCGCCTGGAACATCGAATCGCCGGCCTCTGAACCACCAAAGGTTGATTTTCCGTATGCCAGCAAGATCGAACCGCGTGGATGGTTGAGCCGGTACCCGGCTGGATTTTCGGGAAATAGCTCGACCATCAATTCCTTGCTGAAGTGTTCCTGCAAACGAGCACACGTTGCCTCCAGCAGTTGCTCGGTTTGGGTTTTAGGCAGGACGACGCTCATCAATAGCGCTCCCATGTATCAGCGCCAAACTGTTGAGAACGTGCCCGCACACGGATCTCTCCCGGCTCGGGCGCGGCGTGGCCTGTGGGCATGCCCAGAGTGACCACTCCGTCGCGAATGCTTTCCAGCAGCTTGATGGTGTCCTTACGGCTGTCCTTCACCGCATCAGGCAACGCGCCCTCGGGCCGGCGCTGATACAGCCAATGCCGCGCCAGATACACCACAGCATCCCGCAGCACGGTCGGCACCGGGTCGAGCGGCAGGTTGTACCGCCCGCGAAGGTAGCCATCCACCAACTCTTCTGCCTGCCGCACGCCGTCCTCAATAACGGTCTCGTTGGGCAGCCCGGCGGCGGGGTCATCGTTGGAGAGCTGGATCAGCGTCATCTCCGGGATGGCATTGCCGATATCAGCACGGGTGCAGTAGCGCATGGGTTAACCCGCCTTCAGCTCGACCAGGGCTTCAGGGAACAGGCACATGGCCAACGGGTTCGCCTGGGCTTCCAGATCCCAGCCTTTGCCCATTTTCCGTTCTTCGGCCTTGCTGTAGAACGGCTGGCCAATTGTGTTGACGGTTTCGTTGTAGTTCGCCGGGGCATTGAACATGCGGAACACGCCACGGGCCACCGGGAACACCTGGGCGATGTCGGCCGGAATGAAACGCTGCCCGCTGACGGTGACGTCGTACTCGATGAACTCAATGCCGCCGAAGGTGAAGCCCGAGCGCACATCGCCGCCGAGGCGATCCTGCGCCTCTTGATAGTTGGCAAATGCGGCTTTGACTTTTTCATGGTCGATAAAGGCGTCGAACCAATCCGGCCCGCACAGTGCGCGGAAACCCGTGACCATCACGCCGCCCAGTTTGGATTCGGAATAGCGTTTTGCGTCGAGGCAGGCCTTGCGTACGTTGGTGCCGGCATTGCTCAGCGCCACCGGGATTTTCTTCTGGGTGACTTCAAACTCTTTGAATAGGTCGGTGATGATTTCACCGTCCGCATCCAGCAGCTTGCCGCGAAGAGCGCCCACACGCTGGAATTCACGGGTGGCTTCGATGCTGTTTTTCAGCTCCTGCAGGTTGTCGTTGATTACCGTCGCCACAGGCGCGGTGGTGTCCTCCTGGCCGAACGCGGCAACGCCCTGCAATTGGCTTGGCAGGATCGGACGGTTGAGCGGCAGGTGCAGCGTTTCAAACGTTTTGCGTTTACGTTTGCTGCCCTTGATCGGGGCCGGGTCGTCATTGCGCGAGGTGTTGGGCACCAGCACCAGGCGGCCTTCGCGTTCATCGATAACGACGCTGGTGCTGGTGACGCCTTTTTCATCGAACAGCCCCATCGCGCCGACTTTGCCGGGAATTGCGGGGAGCTTGTTCACGGCGGCGGTGAGGTTGGCGACGCTGAACATGTCTTGCAGATTCATGGAGTACTCCAGATCAGAGGGCCGTACGGGCAACGATGCCCAGGGCGTTGAGTTCGTCCAGGGCGGTGGCCTTCTGGGCTTCGGTGATGCCTACCGGCCAGGTCAATTCGGCGAGATCGACGACGGCGCCGCGTGAGATCACCACACCCGGCTGGTCGCTGGCTGTTGCGTCCACGGCTTCAATCAAAACCGCTACCGATTTTTTGGCCGCGCCGGTGCCGGCGAGGTCGACCACCTGGTACTTGCCGGAGACTTTCGCCAGCACCTGGCCGAACGCGTAATTCACCCCGCCCAGCAGCGTGACTTTGTCCTTCGTCCAGCCGGGGCAGACTTCGACCAGCAGCAAGTCGCCCGGATCTTTCGGTTGAGTAAACGTGGCCATGGGGCCTCCTATCGTTTAGCGCGGGCTTCGGCGTCCGCCAGCAGTGGGTTGGTGGTTTGGGGAACGGTCTTGCCGGCGCGGGTTTTGGTGGCGACTTCCGCGAAGCTGACGCCGCCGGCCAGGTCACTGAAGATCGCTTTCAGGCCGTCGCTCAACGGCTCGCGGGCGTCTTCTTCGCCGAACTCCAGCGGGGTTTCGCTGGAGTCGGCGTAATCCAGCGCGGCAATCACCGCCGGGGAGTGCACCGGCTTCATGCCCGCCGCCACCAGCTTTTCGGCGAACTCGACGTTCGCCCCGTGGATGGCTTCCTGCGCGGCGGTACGAGCGGCTTTGTCGCGTTTGGCGATATCGGCCTTCAGGCGTTTGTTCTCCGCCTCAAGGGCGGCTGGGTCTTTGTCGGACATGCTGGTTACCTCGGTGGATCGGGTGGGTTCGGAGAAAGCGGGTTGATTGCCCGGCTCGGGCTGTCGGGCGATTTCGGCGAGGCTGTCGATGGCCCACGACGGGACCACCTGGTCGGCGGTGTCTTTATCGAATTTGCCGATGAGCCATTCACGGAAACGGCGCCACATGTCGGAGTTGAGTTCGTGGCCGTAGTCGCCGAACTCGACAACGCCTTCCTCGCCGTCGGCCAGTTCGATGGGCCGAAGGCCTTTCACGGCTGGCGGCTGAGCGCCGAGGAAACCAACGTGGCGCAGGTAATACACGCCCGGTACCGGGTTATTGGCGGCGCTGGGGTGATAGAAGGAGGCGGAAATTTTCTTGTAGCTGCCCTTGGCTACCTGCTCGGCGAACGAGACATCGACCTGTTGCGGCTCGGCGATCAGGCCTTGGGCGGTGGCCGTCAGTGACTTGACCCAGCCAGCGGCCGGGGCGTCATGCTGGGGGTGCCCGATGACCATCGGGGCTTCGTGCAGAGCCGGGTCATACGCTTTCACTGTGGCGGCCAGATCGGACTCGCTAAAGTCGAAACTGACGCCATTCATAGCGGTATGCGTGCCGGGTTTGAAGATGTGCAGTGGTTTCATGGCTGTGTGCTGCGTGGAGGTGATGCGCACAGCCTGGGCCAACGAGTGGACCAGGACTTTTAATCGGGTTTAAAGAGTGCGGGCGTCAAAGCTTGGAGCGGCCCGGCGCCAATGCGATGATCCGGGGAGGCTCAATACGCTTCGCACTGTTAGCAGGGGTTTGGTATGGATGATCAGGACGCAGTGGTTTGTTACGGATGTGTTGGCGATGAGTACCTGAAAGCACTCATCAAAAATGAGGGGGCCTCGGCCAAATGCTTCTACTGCAAGAAAAAACGGAAAGCCATCACGATAGAGCTGCTTTCAGATTGGGTAGCCGATGCAATGTGGTCATTCTTCGAAAACACCTCCGTTTGGGAGAGAGGTGACGAACTCAATTTTCATGTTGCTGAAATGTTAGGTTGCGACGACACCGATGACGCCTTGGTCGGCGATGTATGTGGTGAGTTGGTGACTTGTTCCCATTGGGACATAAGGCAAGGCGGCGAAGCCCGATTTGAAGAGTTCGGTCTGTACATGCCCCGCCAGTTACGACCGATAGAAGCCGAGCGCAAGTGGCAAGACTTTCGAACCGGCATCATGCACAAAAGCCGCTTCTTTAATCAGAGCGGTAAACAGTTTTTGGAATGGCTTTTCGGGAGTATTGACTCGTTCCGAAACCTCAGGACGTCTGACCTGAATGAAGACGCTGTGGTGCGTACGCTCAAGGCTAGTGATTGCAGAGAACTGTTTCGTGCCCGCGAATGCAAGTCACTAGATGATGCACGGGTGATAGCAATCAATCCTGCTGAAAAGTTAGCTGCCCCACCAAAGGAGAAAGCGCGCGCGGGCCGAATGAACCCCGAAGGTGTTCCAGTTTTTTACGGCGCCTTTGATCGGAAAACCTGCGTTGCAGAGCTGCGACCAGCAATCGGTGGAAGTGTCATAAGTGGGCAGTTCAGATTAACGCGAGACTTGAGGGTTCTTGATTTCCAACGACTTGAGGACGCTTACGAACATGCTCCCTTGAGCCTATTTGACCCTGAGTGCCGGTTAAAAATGGAGCGCCGCAGGTTTCTGCGCACGTTTCACCAGAAAATTAAAAGCCCCGTTCTACCGAACCAAGAGCATGAGTATCTAACGACACAAGTGATCGCTGAGTATCTCTCTACGCAGCACACACCTCGATTCGATGGAGTGATCTTTTCTTCCGCTCAAAATAGTGGTGGGCTGAACATTGTTTTGTTTGCTCATGTGATCTCGATGGAATCGGCTGGCGAGGTATTGCGGCCACCACACGATCCGAACAAACCGACTCGTGGTATTGAGTACGTTCCTGAAACTCTTGTTCGGCACAAGATCAAAGAAGTCGATTATAAATTTGATGACGAAGGGCACACGGGTAACGACGTCGATCCATTTGGCCAGTACCCAGATCATGATGATGATTGGGATTGGTAAGCCAGATCCCCACGGACAGGATAGCTGGGCGGCTTTATAAAGCGTTTACAGCGTTTGAGACCAATGCGGTTCGATGAACCGCAGCCAAATGGCGATGCAAACGCTTCTGAGGGGGTTACAGGCGTGCGGCTTTTTCTAAGTGACGCAGCGCGAGCCCGAGAATTGCTTCCTCTGCTTCAGGCTGGATGACACCCTCGGCGTCCATAGGCAACCACGGCCGGCTCGGAATATCACCCCACAGGTGCGGGAACTCCGATTTTTCCCCGCCGAAGTGCATCATCGCCGCATAGGATTTGTTACTGCCGACTAGCGCGGAGCTGTCGGTTGCAAGGCTGATGACCGAGGCCGCCAGCCCCGCCGCACTGATCTGCAATATCTGACCGGGCCAGTTGCCGCTTTTTTCCCGTCGCTCCGTCGTGGTATCGGATAGGTCAGTCCAGTCGGGCCGCCCCTCACTTTCGAAGTTTTCTTCTGTCTGGCTCAGCAACTCGGTGGCAGTGCTGCGCATCAGCGGTGCGAGATCTCCGACGGCCCACTCAACTTTCCGCAAAGCGTCCTGCAGACGCTGGTGATCCATTTCAACGGTGAACATGGTGCGCCTCCTAAGCGGCCGCCTCTTTGCGTTTCAACGCCTCGACCAGGCCAGTGCCTGGCGCGTGATTGAAGCCCGGATCTGTGCGGAAGGTGATAGCCCGGCCTTCGGCATCGGTGGTGCGAAGGCCGGTGACCGTGGCCTTTCTGATTTCGCCGGTGCGCTTGTCCGTTCCAGTCTCGACGGTTTCGGTGAACGACCGCCCCGCGCTCGATACGACGGTCAGGCCCCGGCGCTTGACGGCCGCCTCACTCAACGCAACTACGCGGCAGCGGCAGTTGAATCCGTTGGGCGGGAAGATCGCCGACCAGATGGGGTCATCGTGGCGGAACACCTGGCCGTGGAGCGCACGGTGACTCGGCCGCGTCTTGCCGTCCAGGATGGCCACGTACATCCAGTACGGGTGCGTCTCGGTGGTTTGTTCCATCTCGGCCTTACGGCCAGCCATGTAGGCGCTTTGCAGGTTGGTCTGATAGATCGTCTTGAGCCGGCGCGGGCTTCCCAGTTGCACCAGTTCGCCGACGCCTTCGCTGTCGACAATGACCTGTTGCCCCCACCAGCCTTGGGCTTCCAGCGTCGGCTGCATGTTCGTGATGAACTGCTTGAGCGTTTGGCCGTCCTGCAGCGCGGTTTCCAGCGCCGCCCGAATATCAGACAGCAGATCGAGGCGCATGGCCTTGGCGACGGTGAAAGCCTGGTCGTGCGCCTGGTCGAGCATGTCCTGCCAGTTCCAGGTGACCGCGTAGCCCTTGAACTTGAGGTAGGCGATGGCCTTCGCGGGCTCAAGGCCAAAGATGGCTTTGAGGTCGGTCGGGCTGAGGCGCTTTTCCGAGGCGGCCATATCAATCCTCCCGGTCGGCGCTGGCGCTCAGCCGGCCCCAGGTGTCGGCGATGAACAACAGGTTGGCGAGCTGTTGCTGAAGCGCCTCGCCGTCCATCTGCGGAAACGCCTCGGCCAACAGGCCGAGGGCCTCTGAGTCATCGCGGGCGCGTTGAAGTGCTTCGATGAACGGGGCCATGGCCTGCTCGGCCTGTTGTTGCAGCGCTTCGGCGGGCAAGCTGTCGATGGCTTGGTCGAGGGCGATCTGATCCAGCAGTGGCCGCACGGTCGGCTCGGCGAACTCTGGCGAATCGACGGGGGCCGCCGCCGATGCGAGATCGCCGTCCTGCAGGTTGTAGGTGCGCTTCCAGTACGCGTCAGTGAACTTCACGCCGGACTCGGTCAGGGCCTTGTCGCGCTGGGCCAGGGTCTTGTCGATTTCCTCCTGTTCCCACAACTCGTACAGAGGCGCCACGACGTCGGTGCCGAAGTTGAGATCGACGACCAGGCGAATGCACGCATTTAATGAGGCGGCAACAATGCCGGCATCGCCGTCGCGAATGTCCTTAGTGACTTCGGCGCCGGCTGTCGCGCTGGCGCGATTGCTGTCCTTTTCGGTGGTCTGGTTTTGCCCGAGCATGGCGACGTTGATTTCGCTGCGGCAATACTCCAACAGCTCGCGGTACACCTCGGCGCTGCCGGCTTTGCCGGCGGCTTCGATGATTTGCACGCTGGAATCGTCCGGGATGGCCGCCACAGCGTCTTGCACCATGGCCTCAAGGCTATCGAGCAGCAAATCAGTTTCGCCATCCGTAGCGCCGCGTGGGTGTTTGCCGATGACCCACGGGCTACCGTACTTCTCGGTGAACTGAACCCAAAACTTCAGGCCGCCCTTCATGAAGGTCGCCGGCCAGAAGCACATGCTGAGGTCCGGGAAGCCATAAGGGTTGGCGTAGGTCGCGTCCTGCCGGGCAACGATAAAGCGCTGCGGGTCGCACAGCTCGCCGTCTTGGCCCGCGTCCTTGGAGCGAAAACGCAGTTCGTTGTCCTTGTCGTAAAAGAACCATTCGGCCGGCTTGCCGAGCAGATCTTCCGGCGTCAGATTCATGCCCACCGGCTTCCACATCAGCTCTACGGGTTGATACCCAAACAGCGGCGCATCGAGCAGCTCGCGAATGATGCGATCAAGATCGAGGTCGGCCAGCCAATCACGGATAAAGCGCTCGACTTTGGTGGACGCGTCGCCGCGCTTGATGCCGCGCTCCAGCGACAGCACCGAGGCCTTGCGGCGCCGAACGTTGCCGCCGACCAATGCCGAACTGCGCAGGTCGCGGTAGACCGTAATGTCTTTGCCCTGAGCCTTGAGGATTGGGTCTGGGTTGGGCAGGTTGACGCCACTAGAGCCGCTCGCGCTGGAGCGCCCACGGGTGGCAATGTGTTGGTCAAGTGTGGAGCTGCGCTTGGCGTCGGCAAAGCTGACGAATTCGGTGGGGCTGACCCACAGGCCTCTCTTGTTCATGCGTACCCCTGAGTCATTCGTTTGCCCTGACGAGGGCGGCGTGATTTGACCGATACCGGGCCGGAGGTGACTTCCAGCGTGGCGAAGTTGGCCAGTGCGCCAGCTCCCGCGAAGTCACCGTGGCGGTAGAGATCCGGGTCTTTGAGGTCTTGTGAACGGGCTTTCACGATCATCGGGATGCCATCCACTGTCTCGATGGCGCGCACGTCCTGGTGCAGGTTGTCGTCCTGGGGCATGGTGATGGTGTTGTCTTCAAACAATCCGACGAACTTCGGCATCCAGGCGCCGTACCAGGCCCGGCTGATTTTGACCTGTTTGATGAGGTTGTGGCCGAACTCGTCGGCGGTCTCTTCGGCAAGCGTTTCGCCGTTGCCCGAGGCATCGAGCGCCGCGCCGCTAAAACGAGGCAACCGGCGCAGGGTATAGAACAACACCAGCTTCTGCTGACGTGCGGGGACACGGTGCATCTCTATGACAAAGGGCACGTCCCGGTGACGAGACTGGTCAACCGACATCGGGCAGGCGATGGAAAAGTCACGATGGCGGGCGTAGTCCATGCCCAGGTAGTGGCGCAGATCTGGAGCGAGTTGGATTACAAGCGGCGCCAGATTCCGCTCTATCCAGTCCTCAACATAGGCATCGCGGCGTTGAACGGGTTGCTGGGTAAAGTCATCTTGCAGCGCCAGGCGCAGAACGATTCGGCCGGGGCGCATGGCCTCATCGATCCACACGCCGGGGATGCACACGCCGTTGCCGTCGCGGGGAACAGCGTCCAATTCTTCCCGCATTTGTGCCTTGCGGGGGCCGTAGGCATTGCGGATCTTCTTGTACCAGGCTTCCTTGTCCTCGGCGGTGGCTTCCTTGCCGGCCATGAAGCACACGCGCTCAAACAAACCGTTGGCCACGGCGTCGTCAAAGGTGGCCCGGTAGACTTCGGCGCTGTCGCCGTAACGTTTGTCCCGGATGTCGTTGACCATCTGGTTGAACGCGTTGCCCTTGCCGTTGTGGGTACTGATGATGACGATCCGACCGCCCCAGATCAGGAGCGCGGTAGCGGCATCGAGCACGGCGGATACATCTCGGTGAAACGCTGCTTCGTCGATGATGACCTTTCCCTGCAGGCCGCGAACGCCGGCCGGGTTACTAGACAACGCAACGATCTTGAAGCCGGAGGCGTAACGGATGCGGTAGGCGTTGATCTGCCGGGTGTTGCCCGTGTCGTCCTGGTCTTCGAACAGAAACTCCTCGATCTCGCTGACGCCCGATGCCTGAGCCTCGGCCATAACCCGACTGAACTTGGCGCAGTAGCCAATGAACTCCAGGCCTTTTTCCTTCGTGTCACCGATGTAAAAGCAGTCCATACCACCCGCAGACTTTTGCGAAGCAGCGGTGATCACGGAATCCAGAGCTTCAGCGAAAGTGATACCCGTACGACGGCCTTTTTCGCAGAGCTTGATCTGTGCCTGGATGCGCAGCCAGTCCACCTGGTGTGCCATTAGAATCCCTTCGGCAATGGGGTTGTAGCCCTCAGGGATCTGCCGAACGCTCGGCGGAAGTTCGTCCCATTCGACGACGCGCAGTGTGCTGGACGAGGGTTTCATTGCTTCACGCCCAGGAATTTCTGGCGCCAGAACATGGCCTGATCTTCGGTCATGCCTTTGGCTTTCACAGCGTTATCCAGTTCGGCGGCTTGCTCGCGGAGCAGGCGTTCGCGGGCGGCACGCTCGATGGTCTGGCGCTCCTTCACGCTCATCGTCCGGGCCTCCATGGTGGCCTTGGCGGCGCGGGCAAGTGCGTTGACTTCGGCAATGGTGACATCGTCCTTTTCATGAGCGCCCAAGGCAGCCTGATAGGTCAGCGTCGATATGGCTTCCACCAGCAACGCGCCGGTCTTGTCCGAAGAGTCCTCGCCGAGCGCGCCTACAAACGCCTCGGCCATTTCGCGCTGCTGGCGGGCCTTGTCGATCAGTTCATCGAAGCCCACTTTGAAGCGGCCCAAGGCGCTGCGGCTCGGGGCTTTCTCGTTGGGGAAGCGCGCCCGAATGTCGTCCAGCATGTCGTCAAGCGTCATGCGGTCATCGCGCAACAACTTCTGGATGTACGCCTTGACCATCGGCGGCAGGCGGTTGATAGAGGACTTGCCCGCCATGGTCAGGCCCCCGGCCGTTTGATGCCGGGAACGCGGGCGCGGCCGGCGGCGATGTCTTGCCCGCGCTCGGTGAGGGTCGCTACCAGCACAGGGCCGACGTCAGAAATGCTGATGGCGCCTTGCTCAGCCAGCCATTGCAGTTCGGTTTTCACCTGGTCGCGGCTGGCGGTATGGCCGAAGTTATCAAGCGCAGTGTTCAGCACCGAACTATTGGCGCGGTAGCCTGGCATTTCCACCAGAAGGCGCAGGATCACAAGCCGCACGTCTTGGCGCAGAAAATCGGAATATTGAGTCATGTCTTCTCTCGCAGCAGGTAGTCATTGATCCGATCCAGCGAACGGGCTAAAGGGCCAAGCGCATCCTTGACCCCCGATAGTTCGGCGCGCACGGCCTTCATATCGCCCAGCAGATCGGTCACGGCTGTCTGGTCTGGAAGGTGCCGGACGTGTTCCTCCAGGGCGACAATCCGGGTACGCAGCTCCAGCAGCTCTTGGGCGCTCGCCGCTTGGCGTTTGGTCATCCAGGTGTAAATGCCGAGTACCGTCAGGATCAGCCACTGCACGGTCTGGAAGCCGAAGTTCATTTCATTCAGGTTCATTGAAAACCCCGCGTAGCCAAGTATTCCAAGGCGTCTAAGCAATCAAGACAATGTTCAGTACCAGGCTCGGCCTGGCGACGATCTTCAGGAATGGCATCACCGCATTCCTCACAGCGATAGGCCGAGCGGCCTGAGCGCCGCTGCAACCCGCTGGTGTGGGCGCGCAGTACTGCCTCATCAGCGTCGTCTTCATCTGTAGCGTGTTCAGCTACATCCATAGGGCGTCAGTCCTTTTCCTGGAGATCAAGCAGGGCATTGAGCTGGGCAAGGTTGGATCGGGCCCACACGCCGTAGTCCTGGGCGTGGGCAAGGATGTCGGCCGGAGTGACGCCGCTTTCCAGTAGCTCGGCTTCAGTGCCGGTGGCGGGCCAGGCCGCTTTTTCAGCAGTGGGGGCAACGGTGCCTGGTCTTGGGGTGGGCACACCGAGGGCGGTGTTGTAGTCGCGCAACCAACCAGCAGTGAACACGCAATGAGGGATAGGCTTAGCAGCAGCGCCAGGCGCTGCAATGTATTGGGTGGTGACATGGGGAATGCGCTCCTGGAGCTGGCGTTTTTCTTCGGCGTGACGGGTCATGACATCGAGCAATAAATCCTCGGTTTTATTGGCACGGGTGACCTGTTGCAGCAGCTGCAGGCGGTTGGCACTCTCGGCGATTCGCGCTTGTTCCGCGTGCTCGGCCTTGAGGTTGGCCAATTCGGTGTCACCCAGTGATGCGGCGTACCGAAAACCAAAGCCATAGGCCACTGAACCCGCTGCAGCTGCACTGAGGATGCAAGCCAAGGCCACCACAGCCAGGCGGGCCGGTATCGGCCAGACGAGCTGTTCAAGCGCGCCCATGACGATGCCTCAAGCGATTGCGTGATTTACGTGCGCGGCGTTTGGCCGCTGTGATGCCGGTCTTGCCATGGTTACAAGGAGGCATGACGCTGGATCTGATCCAGGTACCAGCGGCGGTACTGGGGATGGGCCAGCGCCAGACCCCGAACAAGCCCGCCATCAGCGCCGTGAAGGTGCTACCAAACAGGTTCAACCTCATGGCTGAACCTCCTGAGCAGGACCTTGTTTGATCAGGCGAGCGACAAACAGCAGCAAGCCCAGACCACTATTGAGCGCGGCATAAGCCCTGGGCGAAAGCTGTGCCTGCCACATCGGCAGCAGCTCAAGTTGAGCGAAGCCAAACAAGGCAATCAGCACGCCGAGTTGGACGCTGTAGAGCCTGTAGCAGCACCGCCAATCACAGATCAGCTTCATACTGCCACCTCACCCTTGCCGTGCTGGACACCACGTTCAACGCCAGCCAGGGCCAAGCCATCGGCAATAACCGACTCGCCGTACCACTGGCCAACAGGCAATGGGCCTGGGCCGTTTTCGTGACGAATGATCGCCATCACCAGGACGCGCATGGTGTCGTAGTGGTAGACGTCCAAGCCTTCGTAGTCGGGATCAAGACCCATGGCGCGGGCGACGGTGAGCGTATAGGCCTCAGTGTTGTTTTCAGAGGCTGGAGCCCAGCGTTCAATGATTTCGCGCACGCTGTCGATCCGGCTGCCATCAGCGGCCAGACGCTTGTCCTGGTAGGTGATCAGAACGCGGGCAATAGCCCGAATACCCCAGCGTGGGCCATTGAACTGAACGAAGTTGGTATCAGACTGAGCAACGGCCATGCCTTGCCAGCGCACGCCCTTGGCATGACGGATGTTGCCGGGATTGAAGTTGCGGATGCCGCGAGGGATTTCGGGTCGCATGGGCGCCTCCTGTAACGGCGCCGCAGGTTTCGGGCGCCAGAAATACACACGCCGCCATCATGGGCGGCGTGGTACAGGAGGGCTTTTAATCGAGTTTAAAGAGGTCAGTATCAGGGTTTGGGTTTATCCCCGACCTTCTTAAGCGAGTGTGCAAAAAAGTCAAAAAACGGAGAAAACAATCGTTGGAAAAATCCTATGGTTACGTACTCATCTGGAGGGCCAGCGTCTGCCCGCACTTGTTCGTTGTGACAGATGCAGTCGAGTACACGTAGGGCGGGTGGCTCGTCCGCTTCGATACTCAATCTGTCAGCTGTAATAGATAGCAAAAGGTCTTCGGAGGCGGGTTGCAACATTCGCTGCTCAAGAGCTACATACCTACGCATGAAGTCGCTGTGATCGCGAGCGCGAATTGCGCAACCCCACACCAGATTTACAACCCCAAGAAAGGCGACGCCAGCGGATGTCCAAAGAGCAAGGACTTTGGTGTCCGGCCCTTGAAGCACACCATAAAATGCAGCTGATCCAAAGACTAACGACGCAATATTGGAGAGTCGGTCAATCCGATCAAAAAAGCCGCGTCTGCACTGATGGTAACGAGAGGATCTACGAACCCCGAAGAGCATTTTTTCCCAGCGTGTTTGGAGATCAGCATTGCTCACTATTTCCACCTCCGCTATCAGGTTTCTTGGAAGGTGGAGCAACAGTGTCGACTACGCCAGGGAAGCCGGGCTTACGGTGAATTTCGCCCTTTTTACTTCCTTGATCATTGGTTACCCGATGCTTTTCACTTCCACCGGACTTTCGGCCATTATCATTATTGTTTTGTTTCATTTTTGAACGCTCCTAGCTCTATCACCCGGTGATTGGCCGTATTTAGTTTTCTTAGTGTTAGCAGTACAAAACAACCGAGACTAGCTGGATACACCTTGAACAGCCAGATCAACCACTCTAGCGCTTGGCTTTTCTAAAACGTAGCACGCTGCTGATTTCTTTTAGATCCGCATCCAACTCGGAGATCGTCGTGGCTGCAGTTTGCCTGATCAAGTGCAACCACAAAGCGGAGCCGCTGATCACCGTTACAAAACAACCAAAAACAACCCATTTGGCGATACTGATTTCGCCACTCAGGCCATCGATCCTGAGCATGTACCAGCCCCAGACACCAAATGCGGTGCAGGTCAGCAGGAGCAGCAGTGCGGCTAAGTTAATCCATTGCCTAAAGAACGCGCCGCGCCGCTCTCTCTTGTACTCGGTCATGACCCGCTTCAGTTCGTCGCTGGTGAGCTGATCCCATTTCGGGTGGTTGATGATGTTCTTGCCTGCGACCTGACCGATACTGCCGTTAAATACTTGATGCCCCATGAATCCCTCAGCTCCAGCCACGGCTGTGTTGAAATATTTCGACCGTGCTGATGCTTTCCCGGTACACATACACCAAAGGGCCGTACTTTTTTTGAATCGGGATAAAGAACAGGTACGGCACCACGATGCCAAAAAATAGAGTTGCAAAAAGCAGCCATGAGTAGCTGAAGGCAACGCCTGATATAAGCTCAATAACAAAGGCAAGAAAGCCCAGGGCCATCCAGCCAACAATGGGATTCATCAAAATTCGTCTACGCGCATCGGATAACCGCCCACGCAGACGTACCAGCAGCGCGGCGATTTCTTCACGACTCTGGCTGGAGAGATCGTTGAGCATGTAATTGTGAATATCGCCGCCAGCGACCTGGCCGACGCTGTTATAAAACTCTTGTTTCATTAGCGGTTCTCCTGAGCCAGTCCGATTTTGAGTTGGCCGTCTGGTGTGTTCAGCTGATCTAGGCAGATAGACTTGCAGGCGAGCTTTTCGACGTAGATGGTTTTCCCGTCGGAATCAATTTCTAGATAGCACGTGTGTCCGCCGGCCTGATAGGTTGCGGGAATTGTGGTCGATTCGGGAACATCGAACAGAATCGCCGTTCGGAAATTCCCCCCGACACGAACGTTCTCAAGCGAATGAGCGTATTTGTCCAAGCCTGGGCAGGCTTCGCGTATTGCCGGTAAGGTTTTTACGACTAATTCGACGTTGGAAGCCACGGTGAATACTGACGGCGGGGCTTCTTTTCCGCAGCCGGTCAAATGCAGCAAAGAGAGTCCCGCTAAAACTAAAATCCTTGTATTCAATTCAGTCTCCTTGACTAAAAGCAGATCCCGCCAATGAGCACGCCGAGAAAGAACAATGCGGCGGCGTTCTGTCGATGAAGCATCAGAAACTCTTTAAGCGTCAGGGCTCTGGGCGCAGACTGCGCCAGTTGCGTATTTGGCTCAAAGCGCTGGATAAACTCCAAGGTCTTTTGGAGCTGTGACTTCTGAAGATTGTTGAGCTGAGTGCGGCCAAAAGCCAACTCGCAAAAGTTGTTCATTTCAGCCTTCGCATCCTTCTCAGCCACGGCTCGCAGCACTTTGCCTACCAGGCGGCGCTTATCGGCATCATCCTGAAGGTGCTCAAGTCGCGCCTGCAATACGTTGAGGGCCTGAGTAAATTGCTCTGCGGTGATTTCCCCAATCGTCGTCACCCCAAGCTGTGCGTGCACCCTTCGCCAAACATCGCGGGGGTCATCACCCAGTTCTTCGCATTTGGCACGTAGTGCATGCAGCTCCATTCGCTGAGCTGACACCAACCCCTTGGGCTCGTGCTTCTCCGTCAGATTGATATTGATGCCGTAATTGTTGATATCACCTTCGGCCACCTGGCCAACACCACCATGGAAGTCCTGACTCATGGTTACTTCTTCCTTTTACTGCCACCGACATTAAGCGTGAGGCCCGTCTGATTAACCGATCCATGGATGTACTGGCCGACCTCTTCGAACGTATGTGTCGCTGTCGTTTCTTTCCCACCAAGAAGTACACGCAAGGCTTCGTCTTGCTGGGCCTCGGTGCTACGCCTGAACTGATCCAGAAACAACCTCTCCTTCATTGTCGGAGGAATGGAGTCGTGTTGTCCCGTCAGGACGTACTGAACATCCGCGCCTGCTAAAGCGAAAGCTTCCAGCACCTCCATTCCCGGAGATACAGCCCCCCCTTCATATCGACTCCAGGTCTCACGGCTAACCCCTGCAATGGCGCTAGCCGCTGCCTGGGTGAGCTTGAGGCGTTTGCGCTCTTCTTTGAGTCGCAAAAAAGGTGATCTATCTATCACAAAATATCCTTGACTATGTGATCTATAGATCACACAATCATTCGCACATACAGCAATTATCTTTGCATCACAGGAGCCACCACCATGGCCACCCATGCCAAAGCCCTAACCTCCGACCAGGTGAAAGAAAACTTTCGTCAGGTCGGAAAAACCATCACCGAATGGGCTACCGAAAACGGGTACACCCGTAACGAGGTGTACCGCGTCCTCAATGGCCAAGCAAAAGCCAACTACGGCAAGGCGCATGAAATCGCCGTAAAGCTCGGCCTTAAACCATCAGCAGCGATGGCCGCGTGATGGTTACCCTCCAGCGGAAGTCCGGCGGGCATCACGCGCTTCGGCCAACTGATCACACAGCCAGGCAAGTGTTTTTGTTGCCTCGGCCTCAATCGGTTGACCCGGCCATTGAACGGGCTTTAACGCTCGGTCAATACGCCCCGGCGCTACAAGCCCCTCAACCTCAAGAATCGCGGCAAGGCGTAACCAGCCCTGTGCCAGCGCGTTCACTTGTGCCTCCAGCCTTTCAATTCGGTCGGTCATTTCTCATGTCCAAGTTTGCGAATGTACCCGAAAACATTGCACCCGCAGTAATCCTTTTGCCTATGTGCAAAACGGACATTTGTTTGGAAGACGCCCGCGCCGAGGAACTCCAATGAGCCGCCGCCGCTGGAAAAACCTACAGCCGACGTCCCTGCGCCACGCCCTTGAGCTGTGCAAGGACTTTGCGAGGGAAATCCACAACAAAAGTGTGGATCGGATTGCGGACGAAATGGGGGTCGCGGATCACTGGTCAGTCTACAAATGGTTACAAACTGGCCGCATGCCGGCCAACCTGATTCGGCCTTATGAGCGCGCTTGCGGCTGCGATTACGTCACCCGCTGGATAGCGGCGAGTGCCGGCCGGTTGACCATTGATATCCCAACCGGCCGGCACTGCGCCGCGCAGGATATGCAGGCTCTGCAAGAGCTACTTACGACGGCGGCCGGAAAGCTGCTGGCCTTCTACGCCAAGAACAGCGAAGCCGAGGAAACCCTGGCCGCCATTCAGGCCGCAATGGAGGGCCTCGCCTGGCACAGGGGCAACGTTAGCCAGACCCAAACCCCTCAACTTGAACTGGAGGAGCGGCCATGACGCGCACGGCATCAAGCGCGGGGCGTGTCCTGCGCGTTCTCAAAGCATTGAAGGGCCATACGGTAACGGGGTTGAGCAATGCCGAGCTGGCTCAGCTGGCCGGGGACAGCCCGAGCAACGTCACTCGGGCGGTGCAAACCCTGATCGAGGAAGGCCTCGCGGTGAAGCTGGATAACGGCCGGTTCGCCCACTCCATCGCAATGCTGCAAATCGCCCAATCGCACGCCGAACACATGGCCCGCCTGACCGGGCGCCTACATGAAATCAATCAGCGGGTCGCCGCTGGCTCGCAGATCTAAGGAGAACCCCATGGCACGTACAAAAATCCAACCCGCAGATGGCCCCGAGTTGCCCGTTCTGGACGGCGAAATGTTGACCGCCAACCAGAACGCAATGGCCACCCTCCAGGCGTCCCACAGCGATGAACGGGACATGGTCAATCAGTTGCTGGGCCAAGCTCAAATGGCCGGCGCCTTTGAGGAATTTTCCCGCACGGTGCGGACTTCCAAACTGGCTTTCGTCAAAGAAAACAAGCTTTACCGGGCCATTGCCGGGCGTAAAAGTCCGCACGGTGCGGAAATAATGAACGGCACATGGGACGAGTTCTGCGCCTTGCTGGGCCGCTCGGTTGATCAGGTAGACCGGGACATTGCGAACCTGCGGGCATTCGGTGAGGAAGCGCTT
This sequence comes from Pseudomonas sp. B21-015, assembly GCF_024749285.1. Taxonomy (NCBI): domain Bacteria; kingdom Pseudomonadati; phylum Pseudomonadota; class Gammaproteobacteria; order Pseudomonadales; family Pseudomonadaceae; genus Pseudomonas; species Pseudomonas sp. B21-015. The sequence continues at coordinate 2,000,509 of NZ_CP087196.1, read as the reverse complement.
GATTCAATGTCTCGCATGGGCATCGGCTACCGCGAGCTGCGCCAATATCGCCGCCTTCCAGAAGACGAGCAAGCCGCGCTCATTGAAGTTGCAAAGGCCGGCGACAAAGAGGCATTTCTCGATCTCGCCGAAGAAATCATCTCAAAAAACGCCAAGGAAAAAGAGGCGCTGACTCAGCGGCTCGACGACGTCAATGCCGACTATGAAGCCCAGGGCGAAGTCATGGCGAAGAAAACCAAGGAGCTGGACACCGCCAAGCAGGAGCTGGAAAAAAACCGCAAACGCATCCAAGCCGCTACCCCGGACGATGTCATCAAAGATCTGCGCGCTGAGGTCGCGGGCATCCAGTTTGAGGTCGAGGCCAAGATCCTTGGCGAACTGCGTAATGGGTTCTCTCAGATGGCCGAACACGGCGCCGCAAACGGGGAAGACCATCGGGGTTATCAGGCGGAGCTGATCCGCCAATTAGAGGTCACCCTCGCCACTGTCCGCAGCGAATTCAACCTGCCCGAACACGCTGAGGGCAGCGCCCCGGTGTGGATGACGCCGGCCGAGGCCTAAGCCATGAACCCGGTACAGATCCAGCAGTTGGCTCAAATCGCCCAACGCGCCGAAAACGCCCCGCACGGCCAGCGTACCGCCGTCTACCAAGCGGGCGCGGCCGAACTGGGTGTGTCCCTTCAAACCCTGCAGCGCAAGCTGAAGGAGATCCGCGTGGCGAAACCCCGCAAGCGCCGTAATGACGCCGGGTGCAGCGCGCTGCCAATTGAAGAAGCCCGGAAGATATCCGCCGTGCTGCTGGAGTCGATCCGCGCCAACAACAAACAGTTGTCCACCATCGAGCGGGCGTTAGAGCGGCTGCGCAGTAACAACATGATCGTTGCCGGCCGCGTGGATGAACAAACGGGGGTGTTCCGCCCGTTGACCAGCGGCGCAATCAGCCGGGCGCTGCGCGCCTACAAATTGCATCCCGATCAGCTGCTGCACGACGCCCCGGCGGTGTCGTTGGCCAGCAAGCACCCCAACCACGTTTGGCAGGTGGACGCGTCGATCTCGACTCAGTTCTATCTGGCAGATGACGGGGCGCGGATGATGAACAAGGCCGAGTTTTACGACGGCAAGCCCGGCAACCTGAAGAAAATTGAGCGTCAGCGGCTGTGGCGGTACGTGATCACTGACCATACCAGCGGCACGCTGTACGTGGAGTACGTCCTCGGCGCCGAGTCCGCCGAAAACCTTTGCAATGTCTTGATCAATGCAATGCAGAAGCGCAGCGAATCCGACCCGTTCCACGGGGTGCCTTGGATGCTGATGACGGACCCCGGCGCGGCAATGACCAGCGGCATCTTTCGCAACCTTTGCCGCGCCATGTCCATCGATCTGATCATCAACCAGGTCGGCAATGCCCGGGCGAAGGGTCAGGTTGAGCAGGCGCATAACATCGTTGAGCGGGAGTTTGAAAGTGCCCTCAAGTTCCAGGCGGCGGACAGCCTGGAACAGATCAACGCGTGGGCCGGCAAGTGGATGCGCTATTTCAATGCCACCTCAATTCATACCCGCACCCGGCGTACCCGGTACGGCGTTTGGCAATTGATCCAGCCGGCCCAACTGCGCCTCGCGCCAAGCGTTGAGGTCTGCCGCGAACTGGCGGTCAGCACGCCGGAATACCGCAAAGTCAGCAATCTACTGCGGGTTTCGTTCCGGGGCGCGCAGTTTGACGTCAGCTCGGTACCGGGCGTGATGGTCGGTGAAAAGCTGCTGATCACCCGCAATTGCTGGCGCGATAAGGACGCAGCTATCGCAGTGTTGGTGGGGGACGACGGGCGTGAAAATTATCACGTCATCGAGCGAATCGGGGTCGATGAGTTTGGCTTTGCCGAAACCTCCGCCACCATCGGCGAGCAGTACAAACGCCACGCCGAAACGCCGGCCCAAGTGTCGCGCAAAGTGCTGGAACAGATCGCGACCGGAACCAGCAATCAAGCGGACGCGGAAGTTGCCCGCAAGGCCAAGGCCGTGCCATTCGGCGGCCTGATCGATCCGCACAAACACGTCAACGACACCGTGCTGCCGGCCTACCTGCCACGGCGCGGCACCAGCCTTAACGTCAACGCGCCAACCGTTGAGCTTGCCCCACTCAGTCACGTTGAAGCAGCGAAGCTGCTACGCCCGCGCCTTGGCAACCTCTGGACGGCTGAAACGTTCGGCTGGCTGCAGCAGCGTTACCCGGAAGGAGTTCCCGAAGAGCAGCTCGACGCCGTTGAGGCCGAGCTGAAACGACCTGTTGAGGTCATGCGCAAGCCGTTCAGCCTGGTGCTGGCTGCGGTTGGAGGTGAGTGATGTTGAAGCTGAAAAAAATTCTACAGGAGGTGGGCCGCCCGCAATCGGCCTTAGCCGAGTCGCTGAGTCTCAGCGGCGCCACTGTCGCCCAGCTGCTGAACCACGGCCATTGGCCGCGCAGCCTGGACAGTGACGAACTACAGGGGCGCATTCGCGTGTTCCTGACCGAGTCCGGCGCCAATGACGCCGATATCGCCAACGCATTTGAAGAAGTGGATCTGCCGTGCGCCAACACGGCAGATCCGGCCCTTAAAAAAGAGCCGTCCGGGGAGGACGAACCTATGTTACTGCCAAAACAGACTATTCAGCCAAATACCCGTAAAGCGTTTGGCTTGTTCCGCGACCCCTTTGATGAGTTGCAGTGCGCCCAAGACATGTGGGTAAGCCCTGATATTCGCTATGTCCGCGAGGTTATGTACCAGACCGCACGCCACGGCGGCTTCCTTGCGGTTGAGGGGGAATCAGGGGCCGGAAAAAGCACGCTTCGTCGCGACCTGGTGAACCGACTCGCCGAGAACAACGACCCGGTCATCATCATTGAGCCCTATGTACTGGCGTCCGAGGACAACGATACCAAGGGCAAATCGCTGAAAAGCACGCACATCGCCGAGTCGATGATGGCCGCCGTGGCGCCCCTCGCCAAACCCAAAAGCAGCCCGGAGGCGCGGTTTGCCCAGTTGCACAAGGCGCTGAAGGAATCGCACGCGGCCGGCTATCGCCACTGCCTCGTCATTGAAGAGGCCCACAGCCTACCGATTCCTACCCTCAAGCACCTCAAGCGCATCCTGGAGCTGGAGGTCGGTTTCACCAAACTGGTCAGCATCATCATGATCGGCCAGCCCGAGCTGGGCGTGAAGCTGAGCGAGCGCAACGCCGATGTGCGCGAGGTTGTGCAGCGCTGTGAGCGGGTCACGCTGACCCCGATTGAAACTTCCCGGCTGGAAGAGTTCCTGAAATTCCGCTTCGACCGGGCCGGCAAGGCGCTCGCCGAGGTGATTGACGAGGGCGGTATTCAGGCACTCGCTGCGCGCCTGTCCCAGCCGAAACGTAGCGGCGGCCGTGACGAAACCGTGTCGCTGCTTTACCCGCTAGCCATCGGCAACCTGATGATCGCGGCGCTGAATCTGGCCGCCCACCTCGGCGTACCCATTGTCACCGCCGACGTAGTCAAGGGGGTGTGACATGGCCGGTCTATATCTCGTAGCACCGCCGCCAGATCAGCCTTTGAGCATTCTCGCCGAGGAATTCCCGGAAAAACTGGCAGCCTTCAACGGCCTGACCCGCGACATGCGTGAAGCGGGGATAGCCATCAAGGCGTTGGTGCTGTCGGACAACAAAATCTTTGTCGACCACCACAGCCTCGACCTGCTGTCGCGTCGGTTTGGCCATGAGCTTCGCGGCATGCGTTGCAGCGCTGACGGGCGATTCGCCCGCAACACGGCGACGATCCGGGGCGTTGGCGTCGTCTGGTTCACCTTGGTCAAGGAGCAGGACAAATGAACCAGCCACTGGATAACTCAATTGAAGCTCTGCAGGACGCCGTTTGGTGCGAACTGCCAACCATGTCTTGGGCCGATGCCATGAGGCATGTGGCGGTGGTGCTTGAACATGTTCACCGCCCATCCGTGGCTTCTGACCATTTGGCGTCGGCCAGCGCCGCGATAGCTGAAAACCGGTTTCACGACGCGGGCCGCCATCTCCGGCGGGCGCTGATCTGTCTCGATGTTCGTTCCGGTGAACGGGTTGTTCGACAGGCTGAACTATTAGATGCCTTCGACCAAGCCCTGTTGGTGATGCCCTTTCTGTTGCTGGAGATTGGCTACAACCGGATCAGCGATTGGGAAGTCACGATTTACGACAAGGCCGGCGGCGCCAAGCGCGTGTCTTTACAGGTCAGCGGCTTGGGCGCTGACGAAACTTGCCGGCGCGCTGCGCAACAGCTCCGCCAAATACTTGAGGGAAAAACCAATGGCGACCAATGACATTCTGCAAGTTCCGGCGGGTTACCGCGTCGATGCGCTCGGCCGAATGGTGCCCGAGGCCTCAATCAAGCCTACGGATCTGTTGCGCGACAAACTGGTGATGGAGGCCATTGATCAGGCCAAGGCTATCAGCGCGATGTTACTCAATTTCAAAGAACGCGTTTTCGGCGATATCGACGCCCTGGAACAGATCAGCAAAGAGCAGTACGGCGTTGTCTCGCGGGGCACGAAGGGCAATTTGACCCTGACCAGTTACGACGGCCGCTACAAGCTGATGCGCGCTAACCAGGATCAGATTGAGTTCAACGAACACCTTCAGTCCGCCAAGGCCCTGCTTGATGAGTGTGCCCATGAGTGGACGGCCAACTCACACCCCGGCGTCCGCGTGCTGATCAATGACGCATTCCGGGCCGACCGCAACGGTGAACTGCGGACATCCCGAATCCTGTCGCTACGCCGCCACGACATTGATGACTCGCGCTGGAAGCGGGCAATGGAGGCTATCGGCGACGCGATCCAGGTCGCGGGCAGCCGCAGCTATATCCGACTGTACGAGCGCGTTGGCGATACCGACCGTTATGAAGCGATTAGCCTTGATTTAGCGGGGGTGTGACATGAGCAAGACCCTTATCGAATTTCAGGATCACCAGCAGGACTTCTTGATCTGGACAGTCGACGAAGCCGGCGTCGTTCTCAAAAGTTGGCCATATCAGACCGATATCTGGCGCGGGCTGACGGTCACCAACCTGGCCACTCTCAGGGCCGGCGGTCCGGTGGAATATAAAATGCGCGGCCTCGTCGGCAGCGTGAAGTACGCGGTTCAGTCGTTGCAGCCACTGGAGCCTGTCGAGGTTTCTGTACGCATGGACGGCGATGGTTACGCCACCAGTACTGTGCGTGGAAAACGTGTGACCTGTACCCATGATTACGAGTATCCGGTTAAACGCCTCGCTGAAAAGTTGTTCCCTGACCGGTCCGCGAGCATTGAACGTCTGGAGTGCGTGCAGATCGGCCGCTTGCACAGCAAATGGCGAATCACCCCGGAGGAGCAGTGAGATGGACAACGGCCAAGGGGCTGAAACCAAGTTCGACACACTTGTTATTGAAGGCATGACCGGCGCCATACCTCGGGAAATTGGAGGACTTCGTGTAGCCGCATGGTCTTCGGGTCATGTCCTCGACGATAGAAACGAACTTGAAAACTTCATTCGTGATCTATCCGTGGGTGGATTCGAAGACCCGCAGCAGGCTGCTATCGATCTGATGGAGCGCATGCAATGGGCATGAACAAGAAGGTACTGGCGTCGCTCTCTACCAGCACAGGCAAGCTCACATCCGGCGTATTGGAGTTCCAGGCGATTTGCGATCAATGCAACCGTCCGCGAGTTGTCGGTAGCCATGTGAAATGCAGCAAGATCCGGCAGCAGATCCACGCGACCCAGAATGAGCGGCAAGTCGGCTCGCGCTCACGGTCTGGAGGTGCCCAGTGAAAAAAGCGCCTACCAACCCAAACCGCCTGCCATTGATCAAGCTGATTCACGTTGCGCGGCGCGAGCTGCGCATGGATGACGACACCTACCGCCTGATGCTGGCCGGCATGAAGGGATTGGACGGCGTGACGTCCACCGCTGACTTGAGCGTTCCAAACCTGCACCGGGTTTTGGAACAGCTCAAGTTGCGCGGCTTCACGGTTCGTCCAAATAAGGCGCAACAGCGCCCGAAGGCGGCCGACGGGCAGTCGCGGAAGATCCGGTCGATGTGGTTGACCCTGCACGACCTCGGTGCGGTGCGCGACCCGTCCGAGGAGGCGCTGGCAAAGTTCGTTTTGAATATGACTGGTGTCGCCGCGCTGCAATGGCTCAAGGGCTCGCAGGCAAGTCGCGTAATCGAAAACCTGAAGCAATGGCAGCAACGTATCGAGCTGGCGCCTGCCACCGCAAAGGAGGGTATATGACTGAGTTCAGAAGCAAAGGCCCCGAACTGCTGACGGATCTCACCGAGCACATCGCGGTTGCGCTCGTTGAGCTGGTGTCGATGGAGGAAGCAGCCGCTCGCCATGTTGCTCAGGAAGTCTCTGACCGCATGGCGGCGCACTGGGGCGGCCAGAACCTGTATTTTCCGATGGGGCTATCGGTAAAGTTGAGCCGCCGTGATCGCCAGATCTATGACGAATTCAATGGCACCAACCACAGCGAGCTGGCGCGCAAGTACGCCGTGTCGCTCCAGTGGATCTACAAGATCGTCAAGGCAGTTCGAAAGGACGAGATAGCGCGCCGTCAGGGTGATATGTTTGGTCAAACGGACTCGTAATGGAGAACACAGTGTCACGCTCTACTATGGAAGCGCTACCCGAAGACATTTTGACCGAGCTGACAAGGAAGTATTTCGAGCAACGGTATTCGAGCCTAGATGACCACGTAGCTTGGCTAGCAGAGCAAGGTCATACCGTATCCAGGTTGTCACTTCATCGGTATATGGCGGCCATGAAGTATCCACACCTTGAAGATTCGGTCGAATGGAAGAAGGCCATACAAAACGAAGAGTCTGTTCGTTTTCGCTGCCTGGAGATTGCTTCTACGCTTTACGAGGGGAGGGATCAGCGTGAGTTGTTGGGACTGGCTGAGGATCTCATAGAATGGATTCAGACCACTGACTCGGCCCGCAATCCCGTTGCATAGAGTGCAACGGTTTTGCAGTTTCGATCCCAGCAACGCCCACTATGGCCCCTCATATCCCATGATTATCTCAACCATTCCTAGATATTTATCTCAGTCCTGAACAAGAATATGCGCCTCGCTGACCGCCTCGCCCTCCCCATCCCCACGCAAGCGCACCCATCCCCCCATGTCCCGTGATTTGTTACCGGTGAACGGCATGCCACCAACACTCCAGCGCATGGCCAGGTAACGCATGAATTCCGGGGTCACGCCTTTGAGGTACGGCAGTTCCTGGCAGTCGTCCCAGTGCTTCATCTCGGGAGCCGGGTTGGCCGTGACGACCACTTCGGACGGTCGCGAGGCACCGAAGCTACCCTGGACCAACGTCACCACTTGCCCCTTCTGCAGCGCCCGGCCCAGCACCTGGCTGACGGCTTTGCCTTCACGCAATACATCGACTTCAAAACTGACCGGCACATCGGGCTCGACCGGGCCGACAAAGGTGATTGCCAGCGAGCGCACCGGGCGATCCGCCGGGACTTTTGCGCGCATGGCTTCGTATTGCAAGGCGGCTATCAGCCCCCCAAAACTCGCCCGCCCCTGGCCCCATTCGGCCGGAATAGACACTTCCTGCGGCTGGCTGCGAACAGCGTCGAGCAGATCGGAAAAGCGCATGGGAACCTCAGAGACAGGGAAATGGATGGAGCGATCTTAACCAGCCCGCAAGGCAGGCACAGCGCTTATTCCGGCCAAAATCACTGACAGATGAGCCGTACCTGGCAGGAACACACAAACTAATGTGGAAGCGGGCTTGCTCGCGAAGAGGGCACAACATTCAACGCCTATGTTGAATGTCAGACCGCTTTCGCGAGCAAGCCCACATTGGATTTGTGGGGGTTTCAGGATTTGAAGCAGGCGGCGCTGAGTTTGTCGAGGACGCGGTCGGCGCGCTCTTCGGCGTTGGCCATGGTGGTTTTCCAGGTAGCAACACACGGCTGCAAATCGGGCTCTTCCCGGGCGCGGGCCAGCCACTGCCAGCTGTCGTGCCAATCGCCCAACGCCGCCTGGGCCGACTTCAGTCTGGGCAGGGCCGCTTCCGGCAAACGATCCAGTTCGGGGTAGGCTTCGATGCCATAGCGCACGCGCTTGATCAGCAGACGTAGACGATGGCGGTCATGGGCCGGGTCATGCAGGGCCTGATCGAGTTTCTTCCATTGTTTGGCCAAGCGTTTTTCGATGCGTTTGCGCAAGCCCTTGAGCAAGCCCTGGCGCTGAGAGGCCCGCAGGAAACGCGGAAACGCGTCAAGGATCATCAGCAACTGTGCCAGCTCCGGGCTCGTCGCCACTGCTGGATAAGCCTCGGCCATCCGCGCCATGCGCCGGTGCGCAGCCTCGGGTTGATCGTGCTGGAGCAAGTACGCCGCCAGCACTTCACGATCGCGCAACGGTGTGGTCAGTTGGCCGACCCGGGACGACGCCGCCTCCAGCTGTTCGACCCCGGGCAAACCGCGCAAGGGCCGCAGCAGGCTGCGCAACCGGCGCACAGTGGTGCGCAGGTCGTGCAGCGCTTCCGAGTCGGTACGGACACTCAAGCGAGCCTGACAGGCCAGCAAACGGACTTCCAGGCCCACTACATGAGCCACCAACCGATCAACCAAGGCCGACATCGCGTGCTCCCTGAATCGAATTGCCCCAAGTGCGCTCCATCATGCCTCAACGGCCGGCGCGGGACTCACGAATGTAGAAACGGGCCTTCTCGGCCTTCCTGGAGCAGCCCTCGTAGGCTTCGAATTGCTGCTGGGTCTTGGCACCGGTCAGCAACGACAGCGCCTTGGAGTAGCTGACGGTCCCGGCGAAGCCCTCGACCTTGGCCAGGTCCAGTTCATGCCAGGCGGCGTCGAGCTGGCTACCGCAGCTGTCACGGTAAGCGGTCTTACCGGCACAACCGGCCAGTGCCAGGGCAATCATCGGCACACAGATCCAGGCTTTCATCACTCACACCTCAAAAATAGGTAAACAGTCGTGCAGGTAAGACCGCTCTGGCGCGGGAAAAGTGCCTTGTACCTGTAGTGGAAACTATAGCGCTCGCGAGAACACCCATTCGCCTTCCCGGAGTATCAAATAACGACGCACTGGCCCTGTCGAACGACCATAGCGATTGAAGCGTGCCCCTCGATGGGTGCATTGTTGAGCCTTGTCAGAGAGGTCGATTCATGAAAAAGCGTGTCGCACTGGTGTTGGGCTCGGGTGGCGCCCGGGGCTACGCCCATATTGGCGTCATTGAAGAAATCGAACGGCGCGGCTACGACATCGCCTGCATCGCCGGTTGTTCCATGGGCGCGGTGGTCGGCGGGATCTATGCCGCCGGTAAACTCAACGATTATCGCGACTGGATCGAGAGCCTGGATTACCTCGACGTGTTGCGTCTCGTAGACGTCAGCTTTCGCCTGGGCGCGATTCGCGGGGAGAAGGTCTTCGGGCAGATCCGCAAGATCGTCGGCGAGATCAATATCGAAGACCTGCGCATCCCCTACACGGCCGTGGCCACAGACCTGACCAACCAGCAGGAAATCTGGTTCCAGGAAGGTTGCCTGCACCAGGCCATGCGCGCCTCGGCGGCGATCCCCAGCCTGTTCACGCCGGTGATGCAGGGCAATCGAATGCTGGTGGACGGCGGTATCCTCAACCCGTTGCCAATCGTGCCGGTGGTGTCGAGCCATTGCGACCTGATCATCGCGGTCAACCTCAACTCTACCAACCAGCGTCATTATCAACTGCCAGTGATCCAGCGCCCGGCTGCGTTCAGGTCCCGGTTCGACAGCCTGATCAATTCGCTGGGCTCGAAAATGCCCTTCCGCCGCAAACAGGCGGAACAATTGCTGCTGCTGGAAAAGGAAGCGTTGATGGCAGAAGCCGCCGAGATCAACCCGTGGATCGAATCCGCCGAGCCCCAAGCCCAGCAACCGGCGGCGGCCCCGGAAAGCAATGGCGCACCAAAGTCCGCCACCGGGTCGATCATCATCGACAACGTGGGGCCGGCGTCCTTGCTGGACCTGATCAACCAGAGTTTCGAGGTGATGCAGACGTCATTGGCGCAGTACAAGATTGCCGGGTATCCGCCGGATATCCTGATCAACGTGCCCAAGCGGGTGTGCCGGTTTTTCGAGTTTTACAAGGCGCCGGAGTTGATCGCGCTGGGGCGCGAGATCGCGCGCGATACGCTGGATCGGTATGAGAATGAGCGAAATGAAGATTGGCGGTGAATGATCCTGCGCCATCGCGGGCAAGCCCGCTCCCACAGTGTCCCGGGTGTTCACAAATCATGTGACCGCCACAAAAACTTGTGGGAGCGGGCTTGCCCGCGATGGCGCAGGATCAGGCATCACAAAACCTAAAGGCTGCCTTCACTCAACAACCGATACCCAACCCCGGCCTCGGTGACGATGAACCGTGGCTGAGTCGGATCGTCCGCCAGTTTCTGTCGCAAGTGCCCCACCACTATCCGCAGATAGTGGCTGTCTTCTGTGTGGGTCGGCCCCCAGATGTCCTTGAGCAATTGCTGCTGGGTGATGACCCGCCCCGGGTGCCGTGCCAGTTGCGCCAGCACGGCGTATTCCTTGCGCGTCAGCGCCACTTCGGCGCCGTCCAATAGCACCCGGCGATAAGCCAGGTCCACGGTGAGCGGGCCGAAATTGAGCGCCGCTTCCTGGGCCTCTCCCGTCGGTGCCTGACGCAACAAGGCGCGCACTCGGGCCAGAAATTCCTGGATGCCGAACGGCTTGGTCACGTAGTCGTTGGCGCCACCGTCCAGCGCTTGGACTTTCTGCCCTTCGCTGGCGCGCACCGAGAGCACCAGCACCGGCACCGTCGACCATTCGCGAAACTCGCGCAGCACCTGTTGGCCGTCCATGTCCGGGAGGCCGAGGTCGAGCACCAGCAGGTCGGGTTTGTTCAACGCGGCCTGGGCCAGGCCTTCCGTGCCGGTGCCGGCTTCCAGCACTTTGTAGCCTTGGGAGGCCAGGCTGATGCGCAGGAATTTGCGGATCTGCGGTTCGTCGTCGATGACCAAAATGGTCGCGGTCTGGCTCATGAATTCACATCAACACAAAGAGGTGGCAAGAGAGTAGCGCAGGCGGGTTCAGGCTTCACTGTCCAATCCCGGCTGAGTCTGCAACGGCAGGTGCAGCGTGATGCAGGTGCCGCGCCCTTCGATACCGTCGGCGATGCTGATCCGCCCGCCATGGGCACCGACCATGCCCTGACAGATCGCCAGCCCCAGCCCGGTGCCCTGCCCGCCGCGATCGCCGCGCGCGGCGGTGTAGAACATGTCGAAAACCTTCGCCCGTTCCTCCTCCGGAATCCCCGGCCCCTCATCGCTCACCGAAAAAAACAATTCGCTGTCAGTGGTGCCGGCACGCAATTCAAGACGCCCGTGGGGCGGTGAGAAACGCGCGGCGTTTTCCAGCACGTTGACCAGTGCTTGTTCGATCAACGCGGCATGCACATAGAGCAGCGGCAGCTCGGCCGGCACTTCGGTAATGACTTGCAACGACGCCAGCACCGCGCGCAGACGATTGAGCGAACTGCCGACGATGTCTGCCGGCGACACCCAGTCCCGCGCCAGCTTCAGGGCGCCGTGACCGAGGCGAGTCATGTCCAGCAGGTTTTGAATGTAGCGATCCAGCCGTTCGGCTTCATCGCGGGTGCCTTCGAGCAGTTCGCGGCGGTCCGCAAGCGGAATCGCTTCGCCCAGCGCCAGTAGGCTGTCGATGCTGCCGCGCATGGAAGTCAGCGGTGTACGCAAATCGTGGGACACCGAGGCCAGCAGCGCACTGCGCAGTTGCTCGGTTTCGCCATGCAAGCGCGCCGCCTCAAGGTCATCGGCCAGTTGCGCCCGGGCCAACGCCTGGGCCAGCGGTTGGCTCAGCGCGGTCAGCAAACGCCGACGCTGGCCACTCAGGGTCTGGCCCTCTTTGGCACACACGCCGAGCAGCGCCAGCGGCCCGTCGTCCACCGACAACGGCCACCACCACCAGCGCCCGAACGGCAATGTGCCGGTGCCCGCGCCGGCCGGTTGGTCGTGTTGCCAGGCCCAATCGGCGGCGGCGCGCTCGGCTTCGGAAAACTCCAGCGGCCCACCGGTTTCGACTTTCCAGCCGCTCTGTCCATCGCGATTGAGCAGGCACAGTTTCAGGTCGGTCCAGCCATTGAGGTGCTGCGCCGCAGCGCTGACCACCGCCTGACGGTCGGTGGCGGCGGTGAGTTTGCGCGACAGGTCGAGCAGTTCGCTGGTTTCTTCCTGAGTGTCGCGCAACGCCTGCAATTGCCGCCGTTGTCGCGCCGCCAGGTTGCCGGTGAGGGCCGCCATCAACAGGAAGAACAGCAAGGTCAGCACGTCTTCTTCGCGCTGGATGGCAAATGAGAATTTCGGTGGAATGAACAGAAAGTCATAGGTCAGAAACGACAGCGCCGCGCAGGCCAGCGCCGGGCCGAGGCTGCTGCGCACCGCCACCAGCAACACCGCCGCGAGGAACACCAGCGAAATGTTGGGCAACGGCAAGACGCTCGACACCGCCCAGGCCAGGGCACTGGCGAGCACCGTCGCCACCAGCGCCAACGCGTAGTCGAACCAGACCAGCGATTGCGCCGAGCGTTGGCGTGGCTGATGCTGTTCGTGATCGCTGTCGAGCACGTTGATTTCCAGCCCGCGGGCATCACGCAGCAAACGTGAGGCCAGACCGCCGCCGAACAACCGTCGACGTAAACGCTGGCGTGACTGCCCCACCAATATCAGACTGGCGCGACGTTCGGCGGCGTGCTGGATCAAGGTTTTCACCACCTCACCGGCGCGCAGCAACACCACTTCCCCCCCGAGGCGTTCGGCCAGTTGCTGAGCGTTTTGCAGGCGCAGGCGCGACTGCTCGTCGCGCACGCGGCCGTTGTCCACATGCACCAGGCTCCACGGCAGATGCCGGCGCTGGGCGACGCGACTGGCGTGACGCACCAGACGCTCGGCCTGAGCATCGCCATCGACCCCCACCAGCAAACGACCGCGCACGGCCGGTGCGGCCTGCCCCAACTGGCGATAACCCTGGGCCAGATCGTCATCGACTTGAGCCGCAGCGGTTTGCATCGCCAGTTCGCGCAGGGCGGTGAGGTTGGTCTGGGTGAAGAATGCATCGATGGCCGCCCGCGCCTGCTCCGGCACGTAGACTTTGCCGTCGCGCAGACGCTCCAGCAACTCACGCGGCGGCAGGTCGATCAACAGCAGTTCGTAGGCTTCTTGCAACACCCAGTCCGGCAGGGTTTCGCGCACCTGTACGCCGGTGATACCGCGCACCTGATCGTTGAGGCTTTCCAGATGCTGGACGTTGACCGTGGTGAACACGTCGATGCCGGCGGCCAGTAGCTCCTGGATGTCTTGCCAGCGTTTGGTGTGACGACTGCCGGGGGCATTGCTGTGGGCCAGTTCGTCGACCAGCACCAGTTTCGGTTTGGCGGCGAGCAAGCCGTCGAGGTCCATTTCTTCGAGCATCACACCGCGGTATTCCGAGCGCACCAACGGTTGCTGCGGTAAACCCGCGAGTAGCGCTTCGGTTTCGGCGCGGCCGTGGGTTTCAACCACCCCGGCCATGACTTTCACGCCCTGACGCAGTTGAGTGTGGGCAGCTTGCAGCATGGCGTAGGTCTTGCCGACGCCCGGGGCCGCGCCAAGGAACACCTTGAGCCGGCCACGGCCATCGCGGGGCAGGTCTGCTAACAGCGCGTCGGCGCGGCCGGAGTCACTCATGCTTGAAGCTCTCTCTCATTCTGATGTTGATACAGTGACTGTCAGGGCCTCTTCGCGGGCAAGCCCGCTCCCACAGGGATCGATGGTGGTCACAAATTCTGTATCCACCATTGCCTCCTGTGGGAGCGGGCTTGCCCGCGATTGGCAGCGCCACCGATTTACAGCTTTTCCAGCGCCGCATTCAACTCAAGCACATTCACCACCGGCGGCCCCACCAACGGCTGCTCGATGTGCGCGTCCAGCAGTTGTTCAAGCGTAGTCACCGGCAGATTGCGTGCCGCCGCGACACGCGCCAGTTGATAGGCAATCGCGGCCGGTGGCAAGTGCGGATCGAGACCGCTGCCGGAGGTGGTCAGCAAGGCCAACGGCACCGGGCCCTGCCCTGGCACCTGCAATTTATTGGCCTCGTCGATAACCCGAGTGGCCAGCGCCGGATTGCTCGGCGAGAAGTTGCTGGCGCTGCTCGACACGGTGGCAAAGGCACCGGCCGATGGCCGTGGATGGAACCAGGCGTCGCCGACGAAATCCTGGGCGATCAGCGACGAGCCGCGGACCTTGCCGTCAGCGTCGCGCACCAGGCTGCCATTGGCCTGGTCCGGGAAGGCGACCTGGGCGACGCCGGTCACCACCAAGGGATAGGCGACGCCGGTGATCAGGGTCATCAGCACTAGCAGGCTCAGGGCCGGACGTATCAGTGTGGACATTTCAAAATCCTCGATTCGAAGAATACTCATCACTCGGAAGGCACACATCACCTGTGGCGAGGGAGCTTGCTCCCGCTCGGCTGCGCAGCAGTCGTAAACCCGGTGAATGCGCTGTGCCTGAATAAACACGGTGGCCTGAGGTGGGGCCGCTTCGCAGCCCAGCGGGAGCAAGCTCCCTCGCCACAAAAGCCTCTGCTCTGAGCAGCAACCGCTAAACCAGATGCAACGCCGTCAACAGCATGTCGATCGCCTTGATGCCCACGAACGGCACCAGAATCCCGCCCAGTCCATAGATCAGCAGATTGCGCCGCAGCAACGCCGCCGCACTCGCCGCTTGAACTCGCACCCCCCGCAGCGCCAATGGAATCAGCACGACGATGATCAAGGCGTTGAACACAATCGCCGAGAGAATCGCGCTCTGCGGACTGCTCAGGTGCATGACATTGAGCACACCCAGTTGCGGATAGATCGAGGCGAACAGCGCGGGCAGGATCGCGAAGTACTTGGCCACATCGTTGGCGATGGAAAAGGTGGTGAGCGCACCGCGGGTCACCAGCAACTCCTTGCCGATTTGCACCACATCCAGCAGCTTGGTCGGGTCGCTGTCGAGGTCGACCATGTTGGCCGCCTCGCGCGCCGCTTGCGTACCGTCGTTCATCGCCATACCGACGTCCGCCTGGGCCAGGGCCGGGGCGTCGTTGGCGCCGTCGCCGCACATGGCAACCAGCCGACCGTCGTTCTGCTCATGGCGAATGCGCGCCAGTTTTTTCTCCGGCGTGGCTTCGGCCAGCACATCATCCACGCCCGCTTCGGCGGCAATCGCGGCGGCGGTCAGCGGGTTGTCGCCGGTCACCATGACGGTGCGAATCCCCAGCTTGCGCAGCTCGGCGAAACGCTCACGAATACCGGGTTTAACCACGTCCTTGAGGTGAATGACACCGAGCAATTTGCCGTCGGCGCACACCAGCAACGGCGTACCACCGCTCTGAGCGATCTTGTCGATTTCCCGGGACAGAGGTGCTGCCAGATCGGCGCGTTTCAGGCCGACGAAGGCCAGCAGCGAATCCACCGCGCCCTTGCGATAGACCCGGCCCTGATAGTCGACACCGGACAGGCGGGTTTCCGCGCTGAACGGCACAGCGGTCAGCAGCTCGGCGGACGGCTCGGGTTGCGGGTGAAGGCCGCGCAGGTAGTCGACGATGGATTTGCCTTCAGCCGTGTCATCGGCCAGGGAAGCGAACAACGCGCCTTCGGCCAGTTCCCTGGCGCTGACGCCAGGCGCGGCATAGACCGCGGAGCAGCGACGATTGCCGAAGGTGATGGTGCCGGTCTTGTCCAGCAGCAGGACGTGTACGTCACCCGCCGCTTCCACGGCGCGACCGGATTTGGCGATCACGTTCAGTCGCACCAGGCGATCCATCCCGGCAATCCCGATGGCCGACAGCAAGCCACCGATGGTGGTCGGAATCAGCGTCACCAATAGCGCCACCAGGAACACCAGCGGCAGGTTGCCGTTGGCGAAGTGGGCGAACGGTTGCAGGGTCACTACCACCAGCAGAAAGATCAGGGTCAGGCCGATCAGCAGGATATCCAGCGCCACTTCGTTCGGGGTTTTCTGGCGTTTGGCGCCTTCGACCAGCGCGATCATGCGGTCCAGGGTCGACTCACCGGGGTTAGCGGTGATGCGCACCAGCAGCCAATCGGACACCAATCGAGTGTTGCCGGTGACGGCCGAGCGGTCGCCGCCGGACTCGCGAATCACGGGGGCCGATTCACCGGTAATCGCCGCTTCATTGACCGCCGCGATGCCCTCGATCACCTCGCCGTCACCGGGAATCATCTCCCCCGCTTCGACGCGCACCACATCGCCCTTGCGCAGGCTGGTGGCGGGCACCACCTGGAAGCTGCCATTGGCATTTTTGCGCCGGGCGCTCAAGCCTTCGCTGCCGGCCTTGAGGCTGTCGGCGCGGGCCTTGCCGCGACCTTCGGCCAGTGCTTCGGCGAAGTTGGCGAACAGCACGGTGAACCACAGCCACAACGCGATTTGCGCGGCGACGAAGGTCGGCACGGCGGTGTCGGGAATGAAGCACAGCACGGTGGTGAGGATCGCGGTCAGTTCCACCACCAGCATCACCGGCGCACGCTGCAATTGCCGTGGGTCGAGCTTGACGAACGCTTGCACCAGCGCCGGGCGCCAGAGGGCCGAGATCGCAGTTTTCGGTTGTTCCGGCGCCTTGACGACGGCGGCTTTCGTTGCGGGCATATTCATCATTGACTCCTTAGAAGCCCAGGCTCAGGTGTTCAGCAATAGGACCCAGCGCCAAAGTCGGCAGGAAGGTCAAACCACCCACCAGCAAAATGGTCACGGTCAGCAAGGTCACGAACAGCGGACCATGGGTCGGGAAGCTGTTCTGACCGATAGGGGCGGTTTTCTTCATCGCCAGGCTGCCGGCCAGGGCCAGTACCGGAAGGATGTAGCCGAAGCGCCCGATCAACATGCCCAGCCCCAGCATCAGATTGTGGAACGCGGTGTTCGCCCCGAAGCCACCAAACGCCGAACCGTTGTTGGCACTGGCCGAGGTGTAGGCATAAAGCAACTGGCTAAAACCGTGAGCGCCGGGGTTGCTCACCGCCGCCACCGGGCCAGGCAAGCTGGCGGCAATCGCCCCCAGCACCAGCACGCCCACCGGCATCACCAGCAAGGTCACCACCAGCAACTGAACTTCCTTCGCTTGCAGTTTCTTGCCGAGGTATTCCGGGGTGCGGCCGATCATCAGCCCGGCGAGGAACACCGCGATCAGCACGTTAAGCAACATGCCGTAGAGCCCGGCGCCGACGCCGCCGAAGATCACTTCGCCGACCATCATGTTGACCATCGCGACCATGCCGCTCAGCGGGTTGAGGCTGTCGTGCATGCCGTTGACCGAGCCGTTCGACGCCGCGGTAGTGGTGACCGACCACAGCACGGTGGCGGTGGTGCCAAAGCGCGCTTCCTTGCCTTCCAGCGGCGCGGTCTGTTCGACGGCGACGTTGGCCAGGGTCGGATTGGGTTGATATTCAGCCCACAACGACGTCGCACCGCCGATCAAAAACAACGCCAGCATGCAGGCGATGATCGCGCGGCTCTGACGCAGGTCTTTCACGTAATGGCCAAAAGTGAACACCAGCGCCACCGGGATCAGAATGATCGAGGCGACTTCGAACAGGTTGCTCCACGCCGTCGGGTTCTCGAACGGGTGCGCCGAGTTGACGCCGAAGAAGCCACCGCCGTTGGTGCCCAGTTGCTTGATCGCGATTTGGCTGGCAGCCGGGCCGAGCGGGATCACCTGATCGACGCCCTGCATGGTCACGGCATTCACGTAATGAGCGAAGGTTTGCGGCACACCCTGCCACACCAGGTACAGCGCCAGCAGCAAGCACAATGGCAACAGCCCGTAGAGAGTGGCGCGAGTCATGTCGACCCAGAAGTTGCCCAGGGTTTTGGTCGACTTGCGACCGATGCCGCGACACAGCGCAACCAACACCGCCAGACCAGTGGCGGCGCTGACGAAGTTCTGCACGGTGAGGCCGACCATCTGACTCAGGTAGCTCAGGGATGCTTCGCCACTGTAGGACTGCCAGTTGGTATTGGTCATGAAGCTGACGGCGGTGTTGAACGCTTGCGTCCATTCCTGACCCGGCAGGTTTTGCGGGTTCAGCGGCAAGTGGTCCTGGAACAGCAGGATCGCGAACAACAGCAAAAAGCCCGCGAGGTTGAACGCGAGCAAGGCCAGGGTGTATTTCTGCCAGCTCTGTTCGACCTGCGGATCGACGCCGGCCGCCCGATAACAACCGCGCTCCACCGGCCCGAGGATCGGTGAAAGCCAGGTGCGCTGTCCTTCCATCACCTTGTAGTAGAAGCGCCCCAGAAACGGCGCCGGGATCAACACCACGGCGAAGAAGGCGAGGATCAGCCAATAGTCATAACTGTGCATAGCCGCTCCTAGTTCCGGTCCGCGCGCAACAGCGCAACCAATAGATAAATGAACAGCCCCACTGCCAACAGCAGTGACACCCCGTCCAGAACGCTCATGGAAGTTCTCCGTGTTACGGCGTATTGCCGCGTGTGGAGTGATTGTCTGCAGGGAGGCTGTAAAGGCGCGAGATCGAGGGAGGTGACGGGGCATAAAGAATGCGTAAAGAGTGGGTTTTATGGCTTTGTTACAGCGGTGTCCGGGGGGGCCTCATCGCGGGCAAGCCCGCTCCCACAGGTTTTTGTGATTTCCGGGCAAACGCATTCCATTGTGGGAGCGGGCTTGCCCGCGAAGACGGCATAACGGCCGACAACGCCCCCAACTGGCGCACAAAAAGCGCCCATCCAGCCGCGAACATCCTCGATACGACAGCTTCCAGCGCTTTACGACGCCCATCTGAAAAATGGCACGCCCGCTGCACACGCCCTCCCCCGAGCTTTTCCAAACCGTTCAGGGGGCAACACATGAACACACAACTCAAACCCACGCTGGGCACGCTGCACCTGTGGGGTATCGCGGTCGGGCTGGTGATTTCCGGTGAGTACTTCGGCTGGAGTTACGGCTGGGGCGTGGCCGGCACACTCGGTTTTCTGGTGACCTCGTTCATGGTCGCCACGATGTACACCTGCTTCATCTTCAGTTTCACCGAACTGACCACGGCGATCCCCCATGCCGGCGGTCCCTTTGCCTACAGCCGCCGCGCCTTTGGCGAAAAAGGTGGATTGATTGCCGGGCTGGCGACGCTGATTGAATTCGTCTTCGCCCCACCGGCGATTGCCCTGGCCATCGGTGCCTACCTGAACGTGCAGTTTCCGGCCCTCGATCCGAAACATGCGGCGGTCGGTGCCTACATCGTGTTCATGGGCCTGAACATCCTCGGCGTGAAACTGGCCGCGACCTTCGAACTGGTGGTCTGCGTATTGGCGGTCGCCGAATTGCTGGTGTTCATGGGCGTGGTCGCCCCGGCGTTCAGCTTCAGTAACTTCGCCCTCAACGGCTGGGCCGGTTCTGATGTGTTCGGTGCGCCAGCGATTGCCGGGATGTTCGCGGCGATTCCGTTTGCCATCTGGTTCTTCCTGGCCATCGAAGGCGCCGCCATGGCCGCCGAAGAAGCCAAGGACCCGAAACGCACAATTCCCAAGGCCTACATCAGCGGCATTCTGACTTTGGTGCTACTGGCGATGGGCGTGATGTTCTTTGCCGGTGGTGTCGGCGACTGGCGCACCCTGTCGAACATCAACGATCCGCTGCCACAAGCCATGAAAGCCGTGGTCGGCGAAAGCTCCGGCTGGTTGCACATGCTGGTGTGGATCGGCCTGTTTGGCCTGGTGGCGAGTTTCCACGGGATCATCCTCGGCTACTCGCGGCAGTTCTTTGCGCTGGCCCGGGCCGGTTACCTGCCGGCCTCCCTGGCCAAACTGTCGCGCTTCCAGACCCCGCACCGGGCAATCATCGCCGGTGGCGTGATCGGCATCGCGGCGATCTACAGCGACGGCCTGATCAACCTCGGCGGCATGACGCTGACGGCGGCGATGATCACTATGGCGGTATTCGGCGCGATCGTGATGTACATCATGAGCATGCTCAGCCTGTTCAAACTGCGCAAAACCGAACCGAACCTGGAACGCACTTTCCGCGCGCCCTGCTACCCGTTACTGCCACTCATTGCGCTGGTGCTGGCGGTGGTTTGCCTGGTGGCGATGGCCTGGTTCAACATTTTGATCGGGTTGATCTTCCTCGGCTTCATGGCAGTGGGTTTCGTGTACTTCATGCTCACCGCGCAATTGCGTGCCGATGCGCCGGCGGATGCGATGTTGACGGGACTTTAAACAGTCGCCGTGTCAAGGTTGTGCTGCGGCTACGGCATATCAGGCATAGAATGGAACCACTGCGAAAATTGATCGCTCAAAAGCGGTAAGCACGATCGGTTGGCGAAACCCTTGCCTACCGGTTTACCCTTAAGGAGAACTCCTATGCCTTGGTATGCCTGGTTGATTCTGATCGTTGCCATAGGCTCGATCGTTGGCGGTTTGATGATGCTGCGCGACACCGCCGACAAGGTCGAATTGACTGAAGAGCAACGTAAACGCGTCGCCGAACGAAACGCGGAAGCGGATGCCAAGGATGCGCAGGACCGCTAGATCAAAAGATCGCAGCCTTCGGCAGCTCCTACGCGGAATATGCGTTTCCCTGTAGGAGCTGCCGAAGGCTGCGATCTTTTTGCTCTTGCTATTAGCTCTTATTTTTCCCAATCGGCCTTGGCAATGTGCAAGCCATGCAACCCTTTGTAAGCCGCACGCTCCGGCTGGCTCCAGCCCTCAAGCAACGAATCCTCCAACCGATAAATCTCCACCCCCAGCGGGCGACACACGCTCAGCGGGTCCTGTGCATCCGGTCCCCACATGGCCAGTGACAAATCGCCACCCGGGCAAGTCGAGAGCGCGCACAGCAAATCAATCTCGGCAAAGAACTCCAGGTAATCGCCCTTCTGTGCCGGGCAGGCTTTCATGAAGTACATGTCGTCGTGATTCAGGCCGGTGCACTGAAAAATGTTCAGCACATCATGCACGTCGAACTCGGTCAGGCCATGGGGCAACACTGCGCGAGTCAGATTGGAGTGGCAGTGATGATGGAAATCCTCGCCCGTGAGCATTTTGTTCACATAGGGATCGCAGCGCGTCCCCAGCAAATCGTGCAAACGCCCACCATGTTCGTCGATGCCGTAACCCGCCAGGCTGTCGTCGGTAATGGTCACCAGCGGCCGTAAGAAAGGCAGGTTTGACCAGAGCCGGTCATGAGTACTGACATGCGCCCCTTGCAACTGCCGGGTCCGCGCGGCCCACAAGCGTTCGCGCGGGTCGTGGGCATTCCAGACATTGAAGTCTCCGACTTGCGGGCCGACAGGGGTCGTGACCCTGAACGCATGCCCCGCCGGCACATTCCAGGCGCGGCCGGTGCGGATCGGCACTTCAAACTGCTCAATCAGCGTGCGCCCCTCTGTTTTGTCGCGGATCCTTTCGTAGAAGGCTGTGTCCACCTGCAAGGCCGAGCCTTTGCTGACTTGGTAGGCCGCCGGATAGTCTTTGTACATGGCACAAATCCTCGATCAGTGATGGGAAGAAGGGGCAAGCATCTGCAACAGGAGGTGTTCGGAGTCATCGAGATACAGGCTCATGGCATCCCCGGCCGCGCGCTTATCGCCGTCGGCCAGCAACTCATGTATTTGCCGGTCGCGAGCCAGCCAGGGCGCTTGAAAACGTGATTCATCGGGAGCGGTGCAAAACACCAGGCGCAATTGCGCAACGACGTTGGTGAAGAACTCATCGAACAACGGGCTGCGCAGCAACCCGACGATGTGTTGATGAAACGCCAGGCTGTGGGTGCCGACGGCGCGCCAGTCCTCACGCTCCCGGGCCAGCTCGGTGGCCTCCAGGGCTTCGAGCATCCGGTCGGACTGATACTCACGCAGTGGCTGACTGGCGCTGATGGCTTGCAGTTCCAGAGTGCGACGGACCTTGAACAGATCGCGCACATCATCGACTCCCAGCCTGCGCACCATCACGCCCTTGTTGCGGACATAACGGGTCAGCCCTTCCTGCCCCAGACGGTGCAACGCCTCGCGAATCGTGTTTCGCGAGGCGTTATAAGCCGACACCAGATCGTTTTCCACCAGCGCCATGCCAGGCAGCAAACGACCACCGATGATGTCAGCGCGTAACTCCAATGTGATGTGGTCGGCCAGGGACAGTCCGCTGCTCATACTCAATGCCTCGTGATTGTTCAACAATCGTCAGCGAATGAGTAATCACTATTCGTGCCATCCCTGTGAACTAGCCCTCCCAGCGTTTGAACAACACACTGGCGTTCACGCCGCCAAATCCGAAGCCGTTGGACAACGCGTACTCGATGGCCATCGGACGTGCCTGACCGTGAACGATGTCCACCCCTAGCGCCGCCGGATCCGGGTTATCGAAATTGAGCGTCGCCGGCGCCACCTGATCGCGGATCGCCAACAGGGTAAAGATCGCCTCGATCCCGCCAGCAGCGCCGAGCAAATGCCCGGTCGCGGACTTGGTCGACGTCACGGCTATCTTGTTGTCCGAGCCGAACAACGACTTGATGGCCGCCAACTCCCCCAAATCCCCAACCGGGGTCGAGGTCGCATGAGCGTTGAGATGCTGCACCTGCGCCGGCGAAATGCCCGCCTGGGCCAACGCCAGCGACATCGCCCGACGCGCGCCACTGCCATCCTCCGGCCCCGCGGTCAGGTGATAGGCATCGGCGCTGGTGCCGTAACCGACCAGCTCGGCCAATGGCTGAGCCCCCCGCGCCAGGGCATGCTCCAGGGATTCGATCACCAGAAGGCCCGAGCCCTCGCCCATCACAAAGCCATCGCGGCCACTGTCGAACGGCCGCGAGGCGCGCTCCGGTGTGTCGTTGTAACCGCTGGACAAGGCTCGAGCCGCCGCAAACCCGGCGAGGCTGACACGATCGATCGCCGCCTCCGCACCGCCACACACCGCAATGTCCGCCTCGCCACATCGAATCAACCGCGCCGCGTCACCAATCGCCTGAACCCCGGCCGCGCACGCCGTTACCGGAGCCCCCAACGGGCCTTTGAAACCGTGCTGGATCGACACATGCCCCGCCGCGAGGTTGACCAGAAACGAAGGGATGGTGAACGGCGACAAACGTCGCGGGCCACGGCTGTCGGTGGTACGCACCGCGTCGGCAATCGCGCCGAAACCACCCACGCCAGAGCCAATAATGGTGGCCGTGCGCTCCTGGGCATTGGCGTCCTGCGGTTGCCAACCGGCCTGCTCCAGTGCCTGCCGCGCCGCCTCCATGGCAAACAGAATGAAGCGGTCCATCTTCTTCTGCTCTTTGGGCGGCGTCGCCCGGTCCGGATCAAAACCCGACTCGGGATCTTCCGCCAGGGTTTGCACCGCGCCACCGACCTTGGTCGACAGATCAGCAACCACCTCGTCCGGCAACGCCCGCAACCCCGAACGCCCGGCCAGCAAACGCGCCCAAACTGCTTCGACGCCACTACCCAACGGCGACACCAGGCCCATGCCCGTGACCACCACTCGACGATTACTCATAACGCGAATACCTCAAGCCGATTCATGGCGCCTCACTTGTAACGCGCGGCGGCGGTGCTTCTGGACAGATTCGGCGCCATCGCATGACGCGCCGCTACATAGGACTCCCACTCAGAGAGATTCGGCAAGGAAGGAATGGTGATCAACTCACCCTGATCCAGCCCCGACAACGCCGCATCGACCATCTCCCCCGCGTCCATGACCATCTCCGCCGGAATCTGGGACGCATCGATACCGGAACGCTCCCAGATCTCGGTGCGTGTTACGCCCGGCAACACCGCTTGAACCTGAACCCCGGTGCCCGCAAGCTCAGCGCTCAACGACTGAGTCAGGCTCAACACATAAGCCTTGCTCGCGCTGTACGTCGCATTGAATCGCTCAGGAAACAACGCCACCACCGACGCAATATTGATGATCGTCCCGCGACCCGCCTTGGCAAAACTGGCTGCCGCCGCCGAAGCCAGCCGCGTCACCGTGGTGACGTTCAGCTGAATCAGGCGCTCCAGTTGATCCATGTCGGCGTTGGCGAGCAAACCATCCGCCGCGATACCGGCGTTGTTCAGCAACAGGCTGATGCTCGAATCACTGCGCAGACGCTGCTCAATCTTCAGCACATCATCCTTTTGCGTCAGATCCGCCTTGAGCACCTCCACCACAACACCATGCGCGGCGCGCAGCTTGCTCGCCGCGGCCTCCAGTCGTTCCTGATCACGGGCCACCAGCAACAAATCAAAACCACGCGCCGCCAAGCGCTGCGCATAAACCGCACCGATGCCGGAAGAAGCGCCGGTAACAAGGGCCGTACCTTGGGTCTGGACAGCATTCATGACAGTGCTCCTGGGAGGATGCTTGAGGAAGGCGAGCGCCGAGTGTCAGGGCGCTTCAGCGAATGACGAATTTATTATAGGCATAATTCAAGAGCCATATGATAGCCGTAATTTTTTGCCTCCCCGATGAAAGGTGCCGGATCCCCCCAACGACACTATGCAAAAAGGCCGGTCAATGACCGGCCTCTTGGTGTGGATCTACAAGCTTAGTTCACTTCCAGCCTCTCGCGATTCTTGTCCAGAATGGCTTTGCCGATCCCTTTCACTTCCAGCAATTCGTCGACAGACGAAAATGGCCCATTACTCTCACGATAAGCAACAATCGCCTTGGCCTTCGCCTCACCGATCCCGGACAACTCACGTTGCAGGGTCGACGCATCGGCCCCATTGAGATCGACCTTGGCGGTTTGAGCCTTGGCGGCAACGTCCAGCATCAAGGGGGCCTTGGCAGCCTCTGGCGCAGCCGTCGGCGCAGCGATGGCCGCAATGGAGGCGCTGGTGAGCAGGGCAAAAACCAGAGAGTAGAAATAGCCAGTACGCATAAATGAAGCTCCATGACATCAATTGGAAGAAGCAGCTTTTCCGAAGCTGCCTCCCAAACTTAGGCGATGTGATGGAGCTGTCAAAAATGTGTCCGTTACAGGATGTGAAACAATCAGGGCTCGAGGCGACGTTGCTGGTGGATCCAGTCGACGATCTCACCGTCGGGGGTGTAGCCGCTGACCGTTTCGCGCAGGAGCTGGCGCACGCGGGAGTAATCATCCTCCTCGACAGCCAACAACAGCTCAGTCAAACGGCCCTTGAGCACGTCCCAGGGCAAATGGTCTTCGTTGGCGGTCATGATCATCGGATGTGGCGTCGCCGCAACGTTATCGCCGATCAGTAACTCTTCGTAGAGCTTCTCTCCCGGACGCAGGCCCGTAAACTCGATCGAAATATCGCCTTGGGGATTTCGCTCGGAACGGATGCTCAAACCGGACAGGTGAATCATCTTCTCCGCCAGTTCGACAATCTTCACCGGTTCGCCCATGTCCAGCACGAA
Organism: Pseudomonas sp. B21-015; assembly: GCF_024749285.1. Lineage (NCBI taxonomy): Bacteria > Pseudomonadati > Pseudomonadota > Gammaproteobacteria > Pseudomonadales > Pseudomonadaceae > Pseudomonas > Pseudomonas sp. B21-015. The sequence goes on along the minus strand of NZ_CP087196.1, from coordinate 1,975,049 downwards.
CACGTCGCCGCCCTGCCCCATGGAACCGGCCTGGATCACCAGCTGCGCGGCTTCGGGAATGGTCATGAAGTAGCGGGTGATTTTCGGGTGCGTGACCGTCAATGGCCCACCGGACTTGATCTGGCTGTGGAACAACGGGATCACCGAACCGGACGATCCCAACACGTTGCCAAAGCGGACCATCGTGAAACGGGTTTTGTTGACCCTGGATACGTTAGCCTTATCGCCGAACAGTACCGGGGCGATTTCACGACTGAGGGCCTGAAGGGTCAACTCCGCCAGACGCTTGGTGCTGCCCATGATGTTGGTCGGGCGTACGGCCTTGTCGGTGGAGATCAGCACGAAGTTGGCCACACCCGACTGCAAGGCAGCCTGAGCGGTGTTCAAGGTACCCATGACATTGTTGAGCACGCCTTCAGCGATATTGTGCTCGACCATTGGCACATGTTTATAAGCGGCCGCGTGATAAACGGTATCCACGCGCCAGGTCTTCATCACATCGAGCAGTTTGTGCGGGTGACGGATGGAGCCGAGGATGGGCAGCAACTTGACCGACACCGAATCACGGCAGCCGCGCTGCTCCAGTTCCGACAGGATGCTGTAGAGGTTGAACTCGCCGTGTTCGAACAGAATAAGCGTGGTCGGGCCAAGGGAGAAAATCTGCCGGCACAGCTCCGAACCGATCGATCCGCCAGCGCCAGTGACCATCACTGTCTTGCCTTTGATACAGCGCTCGAGCAAATCGGCCTGGGCTGGCACGGCATCCCGGCCCAGCAAATCGGCAATATCCACTTCCTGAATGTCTTCAACCTTGACCCGACCGCTGGCCAGATCGGTGAAGTTCGGAACACTTCGCACGTGAAGGGGGTAAGCCTCCAGCAGATTGAGAATTTCCCGGCGTCGTGCGCGGGTAGATGACGGCAGAGCCAAGAGGATTTCCTGGGCGCCGGTGACGTCGATCATTTGTTGGATGTGTCTGGGTTTGTAGACTTGCAAACCCGAAATAGAGCGATCAGCGATGCTGGGGTCGTCGTCGATAAAGGCCACTGGGCGCATCACCCGGCCCATGCGAAGCGCCGCTACGAGCTGGTTACCTGCGACGCCCGCACCATAGATGGCGACTTTCGTCAGACCATCCTCGCGATTGGTGAACGGTACGTGCTGGGCGGCGGTGAACCAGTCGCCCATGAAGTATTGGCGCATGCACAGGCGCAGGCCGCCGATGATGACGAGGCTTAACCACCAGTAATTGAAGATGATGGAACGCGGGACGACGGCCTGGTGGTTGCTATACCAGAAAACGACCACCGCCAGGATGAGCGCAGAAAGGCTGACCGCCTTGATAATGGCAATCAGCGCATCATTGCCAAAGTAGCGCATGACTGCCCGATACATGCCAAACCGAATGAACAGAGGAATCGCAATCACCGGCGCGCTGAGAAACAACCACAGGTGAGCCCTCAGAGGCTCAAGCAGGTCGTCTATACCCAAACGAACCACGAACGAACCCCACAGCGAGATCCAGACCAGGAACACGTCCATGATCACCTGAATCAGTCGCTTTCTCTGACGAGGCATTCCCAAAAGGAATATCCGCAGTCTGTCCATTCCCCTTCCTTCCATTTTTGATCTCAGTTAGTCCAAACCATGCAGGGATTGCACCACAGTCACAGAACAATTCCTTCGACAAGCGAAGCAGGCGCCAAGTGCCCGGGCGCGCTTCGCGCATTCACTCTAGTCGCTAGTAGAGCGTAAAAGAGTAGAGATTAAACCTTCCAGACAGATAAAATGCACGTCCTGTACGCATCCCCGATGCCGGTTCTATCACTCGGGATGATGTCAAGTAGGCATCAGTCTTTTTTTACACATTGACAATGCTATTTTTAAACCCACGATGCGAGGACGCATGGACCAGCAACCGCCCCTGTCCGGTAGATCAGACGCTGAGCTATTCGTCGAAAACTCAAGGAATTCACCGACCTCTCCTGAAGTAGCGATACTTCTGTGCACGTTTAACGGATACACATTTCTCAAAGAGCAAATTGATTCTTTCATTGCCCAGACCCATCAAAAATGGACGCTATACATTTCTGATGATGGCTCTACCGATGGAACCCTTGCACTGCTGGAAAATTACCAGGACCTGATCAACACGCAACGCATACAAGTGTTCAGCGGTCCACGCGCCGGTTTTGCTGAAAACTTCATGTCGCTGGTAAGAAACGAGAATATAAAAGCAGACTTTTTCGCATTCAGCGATCAGGACGATATCTGGTTCAATAACAAGCTGGAAAGAAGCATCCGACAATTGGAGTCGTTGCCCACCCATCTGCCGGCCCTGTACTGCTCCCGCACTCGCCTGATCGATGAAAACCGGAAAATCATTGGTTTTTCACCCGACTTCAAACGAACCCCGGTCTTCCAGAATGCGCTGATCCAAAGCATCGCCGGTGCCAATACTATGCTCCTCAATGGTGCAGCACGGGACCTCTTGAACAAGATTCCACGCGCCATGACCATCGTTGCGCACGACTGGCTTACCTATCTTTTGACGACAGCCTGTGGTGGAAACGTCATCTACGATTCAGAGCCGACGCTGGACTATCGCCAGCACGGTGGCAATGTCATCGGTGCCAACTCCGGCTTCAAAGAACGCATGATACGTATCGGTAAGTTGATCGACGGACGCTTCAGCCGCTGGAGTGATTCGAATGTGCAGATTCTTGAGTTGCTTGAAGGGGAGCTGACCCCGGTGAATAGGCAGACATTGAATGACTTCAAACAAGGGCGTCAAAGCTCTATTTTCAAGAGGTTTCGCCTCATGAAAAAATCAGGTGTTTATCGCCAGACCCTGGCGGGCAACATCAGCCTCATTCTGGCCATTGGCCTGAACAAGATTTAAATCGACACAAAGGGCACCGATACAAGGTGCCCTCTTCAAAAAAGCGCGGCCCGCACTGCTTACAATTTTTTAATGATGTATCGGCACAGACGTACGTAATACAACGTGCGGGTTCTGAGTCGACCCAGCCATTTCTTGCCCAACTTGTGATAAGGCGCCTGAAATGCAAGATCACGAATCACCGCAGTGACGCTCAACTCAGAAGTACGATCCATGCCTGCGTCGATCTGGGCCAACAGCGTAGGCCTTACATGATGCTGGGCAACCTCCCTGGCAACCTCGGCACGGCTGATAAAGCCGCTTGCGATGGCTCTTCTAAGGCATGCCATCCAGACATGGCCATTGGGATTCTCAAGAGACACCCATGGCTGAGTGTTCATGTCGGTGTAATGCAGCAATGACGTCTGTCCGGCCGAGTAGTGCTCCAGAGAGTTCCACGTCACCGGCACCGAGTAGCCAACCTGTTTCGCGACGCTCATCTCGAACATCAATGAGCGGTACTCAAGCGCCCCGCTGTCCAGATCCGCAACGATGTCTTCGATATTCCAGGCCAGCTGCTCACAGTCCAGGACCATGACGCTGAATTGCGAACGGCGCCCCTGGGTGCCGCTTGCCACCGTCAACAGATGATTGTCGCCGAACGGCTGATTCCAAAGCCCTTCAATATCCTCAAAGACTTGCATGTCGGCGTCCATGTAAATGGCTCGCCCCTTGAACTGACACAACTCCGGGATAAGGAACCGCTGAAACGAAAACGGTGTACGCGCCCGGTTTTCCGTACCTTTAGGCTGCGGTATTGGTCGCTGATGGCTATAAATCGCCGACAGTTCGACCGGCAGGGAAGACCGCTCCCGGATCGAGAATTCCAGCACCCGCATTGGCAGCCATTCCGCCGGAGTGGCGGCTACAAAAACCCGTACAGGTGCGACAGCGGTCCGATTTCCCATTCTCACAACACCTTGCAAAACTACAAATTAAAAAGCACTCAATACAACGCGGCGCCAAACCCCCAATTCAACCATTCGGCGCCTCAATTATTCCTACGCCCTAAAACTATTCAACGCCTGCAACCGCCTCAAAAAATTCCATGAGACCTCAACATACGCTGACCGTATCAAAAATCGTGGTTAATTGTTGTTCGAGCTTATGAAGCGAATAGCGCTCAGAACAATAAGCCTGAGCTATCTCAACCACCCGTTTTCTAGCGCCTTCCGAGTCAAGATAGAGTGCCAACGTTGAATACCAATCTTCATTTACCAAGACCCCAGCACCTTCCGGAATGATCATGCTGTAAACCGGAATGTTCGAAGCCACCACGGGAATACCGGCGGCAGTGTATTCAAGAAACTTCGTGGGAGCCTTGCAAAGGTTGAACTCCTCATTGACCAATGGAGCGAGACCGATATCCCAATTCAACCCAGCCAGGACTGATAAAAACTCAGTATAAGACTTGTTGACTTTATGGCTTTTCACCCTATCTCCAAAGCGCAAAAGACGATCGGGCATCTGTATCGTCCCGAATACTTCAAAGTGCAATTCCGGCCGCTCTTCGAGTAATCGTTCCAGCACCGGAACCACCAAATTCAGATCTTCCTGGTGCCCTTTTGATCCCATATACCCAATAGTCTGGTACTGCCGCTCTTGTCGATTAACCGTCACCCGCTGCCCCATGTACGGAAAATATTCTCCAGTAAAAACATGCTGCATCGGAAACAGACTTTTGAGCAGTTCGGCAAGGTGAGGGGTCGACGCATAAATCAGGTCACATTGCGCCAGCAGATTTCGACGCGCATCAATGACGTCTTTAGCGCCTTGACGTTTCTGAATTTCGGCCCCTAGAGAAGGGGGCAGTTCAAGCAAGTTATCATCAATGTGATAGATAACGGGAACATTCAGTGCTTTAAAGAACTTGAGTATATCCACACCAAACGGTTGACCATATCGAGTAAATATGACCAGCTCAGGTTTAAAGCTATCGTTCCACTGTTCCCAGCAACCAGCCCCCTTTTGCGAAACCAGTTTTTGCGACACCACAGCGACATTGACCTCTCCTCGCTGATGCATCTCGCGCAGAGGGATATCAAAGCTAATGAAATACGTGGCATTCACCTGCTCTGTGAATATAAGAATATTCCTCCCCTTCGGGTTCCCGTCGAGGAGGACATCAAACTCATTCGGCGCGATGATATGGCGCTTTTTGAAAAGCGCCTTGAGCAACGTAATCATGCGTTTGAAGCCTTTTGCCCGTTAGAGTCGCTGGCTGGGAGCCTGGCTTCGTAGTCCTTGATAACCTGCTGACGGCGCCGCTTGGCTTCGTAAACGGCTTTATGAGGAACATAGCCGGCAAGCTTGTCCCGAGCCGCATTCTTCTTATCCCAAAGACTATGGAGAAACGAGGGAATAAGATGACGATATTTGATATCACGAATCAATGAAGGTCGGAAATAACCAAGATCGATCTCTTTTTGGATTTCCGCCTCGGTCAACGCCCCATTTTTAAGCATCAACCGAACTTCCGCGAACCACGGCCAGGCATTTTTATTTGCACAAGCAGACCAAGGCTGAGTATAAACGTCGGTGTAATGAATCAACCGAGTATCTTTATCCAAATGCTCGAGGCTGTTCCACTCAAAAGGCACGCCATACTTGACGTATTTTTCCTCGAGAATGATCAACTCCCACATTAGCTGGTCATAATTGTACTTGCCCTCATCCATTTCTTGAACGATGGTTTCAATTTCCCAGTCCAGCTTTTCGCAGTCAAGCAGCATGACGGCGCATTGTTTCTTGCGAGTTTTCGGCGCCCCGACCTTGTCGGTCGACGCTTCGGCAAACTTGACTTCTTGCTGGATTATAATTTTCGCACCGTCGAACGGAATGTTCCACAACTCACGAATATCGCGAAACACCAACATGTCTGCGTCCATGTAGATGGCCTTGCCCTTGTAGCCACAAAGCTTTGGAATGCAGAAACGACTGAATGAAAAACCGGTACGTTGACCATTGCGCGGATCCAGTGGCTCGGGAACCGGGAGATCCAACATCGGAATGACTTCAACATTTGCAGTCGTGTGGCGTTTGATGGAGTATTCAAGAACAGGAACGGCGAGCAATTGCGAACGATCGACACCTACATATACCCGTATTACTTCGTCACCATCAACCATGGGAAATTCCTCTTAAAACGTTAGCACTCTGAAAATCAACTATCGACCATCGTACAAGATGCCTATAGCGGACCGGATACTCATTTGAAGCTCTGGTCCAAGGCTCTGCAGGGGTGACGTTGCTGGAGCACGCATAGCGAATATCACCGGCTCGAAGTTGTCCGGTTATTTTATAGAAGCTGTCATTTATTCCCGAGATGCGCATCGGCTGCTACCTTCAAGAACTGACTTCATTAAGAATTGACGTAGAGAGCAAGTCGTCAACCAATCGGGCGGCGGCATCGCCTTCCAAGACCATACGGTTTACAAAGCACTCGGAAAGATGCTTGAGCTCTGGCGCTTGGCTTTCATCCAGAACGCGTTCGATGAACGCGGACCAGTTCGCCATCTGCTCGATGGTATAAAGCGGGGCATAGGTTTCAGTGTCGAGATCTCCCTTGACCACCGCAACCGGCAACCCCCGCGCTGCAGCATCGAGGGCCACGGTAGAGGGGCTGGTAATGACCGCTTTCATTCGACCCAACAGGCCGCCAGCGGTATAACGCTCCCATTCAGCCTGCTTGGGATCGGCGATGATCAGGTTCGAGCCGACGGGCTTGTCTCCTTTGTAACGGGAAGTCAGCCACAGGCCCGCATGATGAGGCTTGATCAAAAAGGTGACAGAAGGGAATTGCTCCGCCAGCGCGGTCACTCCCTCAAGAAAAAATTGTCGATACTCTTCAGAGTACCGATGCCAGTGCAGGTTTTCGAAGACACCGATCACACAGGCCTCGGGAGCGATCAACGCATCCAGATCGGCGCGTTCATCCCGGCCAACCTTGGAGCAACCTATCGCAACGCATTTTGCGCGAGTGGCTGCGCTGATATCTGCGTGCAACGTGTCCAGCCCGCCCCAAAGGTAGATCCTGTCGGCGGCGAAATTGATCCGGTCTATCGAATGGATCTCGTCGCTGTAGGTCAACCCCACATTCTCGAGCCCATGTTGCAAGGTCGCGGTCATGATGCCGGCGGCCTTCGCCGCTTCGGTAAGCGTGCGACTGAATAGATGAGGACTGAGATTGGTTTCCGACACCGTCAGCAGCGCTCTGGTCCGGGAACCGAAGCGGAATGAAGACAATGGCTCGGCAGCCGACACCACCCGGACATTGATCTGATGAAGTGACAGGGTTTTCATTACTCGCGGAGAAGCCTTGAGCAATGCGTGGCTGCACACTACTTGTACTGCTATCTCGCGCTGTTTGAGTTCAAGAATGATGGGCAGCGCAAGATCCAGATCCTGGACCAGGTGCAGTACCACAAGGACCTCCGCTTCGTGGACGTCTGCTGCGCCAGAGCCTTGGGCGATGACCGATTGCAGCGCATCCCGCCACAGAGAGCCAATGACAGCAGAGCTGAAGTGCTGCTCAATCAGCGTCCTTGCGAGTGCTATGTCCTTGCGACCATTTTCGGTGCTCGACAGATAACGACGCAGCCCCTGCAAAAAATCACCGGTCATGATGCTGCCAGCCAGCGGCGACAGTGCAGGCGTTGCGGTAGCGACGACAGGAATGCCTTGGGTCAGGGCATGAACCGTTCGATTGGCGGACTTGCAGACGCTGAATGGATCGCAAGAGTTGGGGATCAGAACAACCCGTGAAACAGCCATCCAATCGTCTACAACGTTGATCGACCACTCCACATAGCGTGATGCAATTGCCATCGGCTTGATAAAGCGCTCGTACTTGGCAGCATTGTTGCTGATCACCACAAGCTCAACCGGATATTCCAGCGCGATTGCTTCCAGTGCATCCTGGATGAGAAGCAAGTCCAGCATGCCGAAGTCGGCGTAATCGGCGCCGTGATTACCGAACCACAGCAAATACATGGTGCTCGACGGATCGCGGGGCAGCGCATCTGAAATGACGGGGCGCAGCGCGGGAGCAGCGACGACCGGGGCCTTTTTTAAGCCGGCCATTTGTTTCCGGAACGGGCGCAAGAGTGCCCCCGCGATGGCCATGACCGTCGCGACCGAACCATCCCTGCCACGCTTTTTTCTGACGCGTTGCAGTTGCTTTTCCAGCAAGCGCTTGAGTGTGTAGATGACTCCTGAATCCTTGAATTCATTCGACAACTTCTTCAACCGGCTGCGCCACAAGGATGAAGCCATGGATTTTTCAATCGCCCTGGCGTCTTCGATGAGCTTGCTGCCTGCGTCCGTTACCGTTTCCGAAGCCAGACCATCAGGAATGACGTGCACGACAACGCCCGGTACATGAGCCCTTATAACGTCTGCCAAAGGTTCGGTGGTTGTCACGACGGCAGTTGCGAGTTGGGCCATTCTGGTGAACATTTCGCCATGCGTGCCCAATGGCCCCTTGCCATAACCAGGCACAAAAACGTTGTCACACAGATCGATGATGACGGGCATGTCCAGTGCCCGGGCACGCTGAACCAATGCCAGGCTTTCAAGAGAAAAGGCTTTGACGACGACAAGGGCATCAAGGCTTTCAAAATTGACAGGACCTCGACTGGTAAACAGACTGCAGATAAAGCCTTGCGCTTCGAGCGCCAACAAAGGAAGCAATGCCCGGTAGCGCACACTGGCCATGTCGAGCGACAGTGAGGCAACGCACCAGCCCACGTTTATCTGACGTCTATCCATAAGACTTCCCATCTCTGAACACTTCCCCGCCCTTCGGTCAATGCAATAACAAACGGACCGGCTAATAAATAAAAACAAAAAAACCGATGAAAAAGAGACACGGCTATCCGCGCCCACGCATAAATACGGGCCCGCAGTGCCACGCTCACGACCTGAATCAGAGGGTCTGCCCATGCAGCGCAAGCTCAATCCGGACGCGAGTCATAACCGCGCATTCTACCGAACACCTACCGATTCGCGGGCTTTTTTTGACGCAAGGCATTCTGAACGATATTCATCCGCAGATCATGACATGCGTCAAACAGACCAGCTTGCTCGACAAGGCCAGAGCCAACGACCAAGAACTCTATGTGCGACTGACACGCCTTTTACCGCCCACGATAGGCGGCGTCGGCCGAAGACCAGGAACCTTGCGGCCGAGGAATTGCTCATCAGTATAGCCTGACGTGGCACACCAACTATTTTTGAATAGATGGGGCCTATGGGATGCTGACAGTTTTTGTCAATCCGGCTTATCAAAGCCAGGACGATATTTGATCACTTTTGCAGGCACACCACCCACGATGGCCCCCCGATCAACGGTTTTATTGACAACCGATCCCGCAGCGATAACGGAACCATCATGAACCGTGACCCCATCCAGAATACGACACCCTGTCCCGATCCATATGTCACTGCCCATCTGAATGCCTTTTCGAGTGAGGCCCTGCTTGGCGATAGGCACTGTAGGATCGTCAAAAATGTGATTGGCAGGAATGACAACGGTATGCGCGGCAATCCGCACATAGTCCCCGGTTTTCAGCCCGCCATGGCCATAAAGTACGCAATAGGGGTTAACCGAATTGGATTTACCCAACTCTATTCGCCCCCCTGGTCCGGTGTCCAGAATAGCGCCGTGGTGGAGTATGCTTCCGTCGCCTATAACAATGGCTGAATCAGCGTTGGTGCAAATCAGTCGCGCGCCGGACTTTATGACCACCCTCTTTCCAATCACGATATTTGAAAGGCACCCGTCAAAAAAAGCATCCGGCGCAACCTGAACACCTTCAGCAAATGAGACGGATGCTTCCTCCTCAATTTTACTTGAGGAAGAAAAGAACCGCCTTATCTTGGACAGAATGCTGTTCATCAATATTTTACTACGTATGCTTTCGTCCTGTTTGGCGCATCATCCCCGTATCGGATTTGAGCGAGTGTCTCAGGCTTATCTTTAAAAAACTGATCGATAGCCTTGCCCGCCATCGGGTACTCTACAGAGTTGCAGTCATCAAAAAAGATCACGCCACCCCGAACCATACGAGGGTAGAAGTACTCCAAACACTCAATGTGTGGCTCGAACAAATCACAATCGATATTAACGAAGTGATATCGCTGTTCTTCCAGCAACGGCAGTGAGTGACTGAAAAGGCCTTCGTGTAACTCGACGGAGCTCCCCAAGCCAGCCCGATCTATCAGAGCTTGAACCCCGGCAAGAGAGGTCTCGGTAAATACAGTCTTATTCAGATAACCCGCATCAGTCGGCGCGAACAGCTTGTCTTGATCCGAAAGAGGTGGCAGGCCGGTGAATGTATCCAGGCCCAGCATTTTAAAAGGTATACCGCTCTCATGCGCATATTTTGCGCACGCCACAAGGCTGCTACCTGTAAATACACCGCATTCCACTGCATTGAACCTGGAGAGCCTGCGGACACCTTTATTCCAGAAAAAATCACCCCAGGGATTGCCTTTCTTTTTCTGCTTTTCACTGCGGAGAAAATTGGCAATGGCTATTTGAAAGCCATGAAGCACAGGAACCCGCTCGAAAAAAACATCGGGAAATGGCGGAACATGCGGAAACTCAAGCGAAGCATTGAATTTAAGCTTCTTTTTCTTCACGGTACCGTTATTGGACATTTTTATACCCTCGAACTGGAAAGGGCCAAGCCCAAGTCAACGATGCCAGTCTGGCCTGACACCGAAGCAACATCGAAATTAAAAAAGTTTTGCGACATCTCTAGCGGCACCGCGGCATCCCCTACCACTTCATTGACAATATAGCTCAAGAAATACTTCCCACCGAGCAAGTAGTTATTAAATGAAAACTCCAAGTGGTACTCATCCCCTTCAACCACATCACGCAGAAGTGGACCGCACTCCGCCCCATCAATTGAACAAACAGTAATACCAGAACTGTTTCTGATACCAAAGTTAAAAGCTATACACTCCGCCGAGCTGGTAGCTGAAAATTTAGCCTTGAACACATACTGATTTGTATGAGCCTTATATTCCAAGGAAAAATCCTTAATCATTTCAGGAGCCGAGGAGCCCTTGCTGTTCGCCGACTTGCCCACCGGCCGAGCTTTCGGGTGCTGTTCGCTTCGCACACTCTTGTACACCTCAATGGCCTCAAAGACGGATCCATCGTGGATTTTTTTACCGCCCTCAATGACGACAGCCCGGGTACAAAAATTCGCTAGCAAATTCTGGTTATGCGTCACCAGCAGGAAGGTCTGACCCGAATCACGCATTTGCCTGATACGGTCATAGCACTTCATACGAAAGTTTGCATCGCCGACAGCCAACGTCTCATCGATAATGATCAGGTCCGCATCAACATGAACCGCGCAAGCGAAAGCAAGGCGAGACTGCATCCCAGACGAATAGGTTCGCATAGGCTGATCAAAGTACTCACCCAAATCGGCAAACGCTATGATGTCAGCTATCCTGCGATCAGTGCCTTGCTTGTTGATGCCTTGAATACTGCAAAAAAGATAGGCGTTTTCTCTACCGGTAAAACTCATGTTAAAGCCGGCAGTGAGGCCAAGCAATGTGGCGATACGGCCGTAGCGGGATACCTGCCCCTCAGTGGGCTCGATCACATTGCCCAAAATACCAAGCAACGTCGACTTGCCGGCACCGTTGCGCCCGATGATACCCACCGTTTCGCCACTGCGGACATCGAGACTAATGCCATCAAGAACCTTTTTACCACCCACCCCCGATGACGTTCGCTTCAGCAGCGCATCGAGAAAGACAGCCATTGGGCGCAAGGAACTTGCATAGCTTTTGCTTATGTTTGACGCTTCAAGAAGCAGGCGATTGCGCTCAACATTAGACGACATCGGCGACCACCCCTTTGATTCTGTTAAATAGCCAGACAGAAAACATACTTAAAACAAGCGCCGACGACATAAGAGAAAGAAACACAACCAGAGAAGGCCCCTTACCAAATACCAAGGCTTCCCTTATGGGTTCGACTATAACGGTCAACGGATTAAGCCAAAGAATGAAACGATACGCTTCAGGTGCAAGACTGACTGGATACGAGATAGGAGCAGCGTAAAAAAGCACGCGCATCAACAGCCTTACGGCCTCTGAAATATCCCCTATAAAAGGCCCAATCATCGATAAAATCAAAGAAACCGCGGAAATAATAGCCAACGACAGCGCTAACAAGACCACCGCCCAGGCGACGCCGTTCAAGCTGACAACAGAAAATGCCAAGCACAAAACCAGCACCATTGCAGCGTATATCACACCGTGGACATAGGCACGCATGAGGTTCGCAAGCCAGAGCACCCACAAAGGAAAGGGTGACTTGACGACATAAGTTCTTTTACTTGCGTAAATCACGGTAGATGAATTGACAACATCGGAGATCAGCAAATAGATCGACAAGCCAATAAAAAATGGCAATACAAAACCAACAGAAACATTAGAGCCAGGCTCAGTCCAACTTACTTTTAATATGCCGCCAAAGACAACAGTATAAACAAACAACAAACATAGCGGCGTCAAAACCATCCAAAAGATACCCAGAAAAGATCTTTTGTATTTAGCCTGCAAGTCGCGTCTTGCCAAATCCCATGCTAGCCTAAAGCACTCTGCGAACTTCATAAAAACCCCAAAAAAGGATACAAAAAATATCCAGTTCAAATATTCACAAGCGCGGGAGTATAAGGAAACACTGCCCAAAAAGCGAGCATGATCACACCCTGCCATACAGAGGATCCCGACCACACGACTGAACTATTCATCAGCCTGCACCGCTCGCAATTCCCAAGCCCATCCCCTCCCCAACCCGCCAGCCCACCCGTTTTAACGAGCCGAGTTCTGATCCGTCTCGATCACTAATGAGACAATACCCATACGCCGCATAACCTATGCTTACGCCCTGCCCGCCTTTAACAAATACGCAGCACAAACAAGTGGCGCATACGCCATACACATCCCCGCCACGACATTCAAATGACCGAGTACAACCAGGATCGAAAGCGGCAGCAGAAAAACAACATTGATGACAGCCACACTTATCGTCACCGCTTTATGACCCCAGCGACGTGCCGCTTTCTGATAGGCATGGCTGCTATGGGCCTGATACACCTTATCTCCGCCGATCAGGCGCCGAATGAGCGTCCATGTCGCATCGACAATAAAAACCCCCAGCAGAATCAACCAGCTCCAGATCAGTTCCGGCTTGCTCCAGGCCGCCTGAAGCGCCATTGCTCCGAGAATGATGCCGAGAAAGCCGCTCCCCGCATCGCCCATGAAGATCCGGGCAGGTGGAAAATTCCAGCACAGGAAGCCTGCAACGGCCACAACCAGCATCAACGGCGCCCATACCAGCTCAGCCGCGTCAGCAACCCCATAAACCAGACATATTCCCAGGCACACGGTGATGGCTTCAACGCTTGCCAAACCATCGATGCCGTCCATGAAGTTATAGAGATTGAGCATCCAGACCAGATAAATCGCCCCGAGGATGGAACCGACCCACCCCAGATCCAGCGAAACGCCCAACAAAGCAATGGGTGCGAGCCCATTGAGCCAGAACAACACCCAGGCCGCCGCGATAAAGTGCCCCAGCAACCGCCACCTCGCAGCGATATGGCCATGGTCGTCGGCAAAACCAATCACCGCAATCAGAACGCCCGCCCCAACCAATGCCATCAGCGCAGGCAGGGGCAACACCCCCAACAACGACAGGACCGGAAGCGCGAGCAAAAAAGCGACAACGATTGATACGCCGCCACCGCGAGGCGTGGGAACCGAATGAGCACTACGCTCGTTCGGAATATCCATGAGGCTTCGGGACAAGGCATACCGGCGCAAAACCCGGGTCAACCCCCATGAAACGGCAAACACCACCACCAATAACGCAAAAATCATCTTGTCTGTTTATCCCGATAATGATCGGCCGCCTGACGCAAAGCCCTTTCTGCACTGACAGGCGGATGCCACCCAAGCACCTCACGCGTGTGCCGGATATCCACCTGCAAAGAACCACACAACCGCTCGACAACCCCTGACTTGCCCATCATCGAGGCCACCACTCTCAACAACCCCACGGGCACTGGCAGCAGTCTCGCGACTTTGCCCAACGCAAACGCCATACGGCGCAGCAACTGGGTAGTGGACAGGTCTTCGCCATCGCTAACCAGAAAGACCTGACCGGCGGCGGCAGGGCTGTCGATGCAGGCCACCACGAGGTCCGTGAGATTTCCGAGTGCAACCAAACTGCGCTGATTATCAATGGCGCCCAATGGCAAAGGCACGCCGCGATCCAGCCAACGCATCATGCTGAGGAAATTGGCTTTGACACCCGGCCCGTAAACGAGAGGCGGACGGATAACAACAACCTCCATCCCGGTTTCCAGGCTGATTTGCCGTAACGCAATCTCTGCCTCGTGCTTGGACACCCCATAAGGATCGATTGGCGCAGGCAAATCCGTCGCCTTGAAAGGCATGTTGCGACCTGTACTTTCGCCACTCACCTTGATCGAGCTGATAAAAATAAAACGTTTCACGCCGGACTCCGCCGCACGCCTGGCCAGCCGGACAGTCCCCTCGACGTTGGCTTTACGAAACGCTGCGAGGCTGTCCACAGCCGTTTCGCTCATGACGTGCACTCTGGCCGCACAATGAATGACGACAGCAACGCCCTCCAGTACAGGTAGAGCAGTCGGCAGATCGAGATCGAAGGGAACGACCCGGCACAAACCGCTCAATCGTGTGCTTGCGCGAACAGCGGCGACGGGAGTGAACTTCTTATCGAGCAACAACCTGAAGACCACGGCCTCGCCGACAAACCCCGTCGCGCCTGTCACTAAAACCCGCGGACCGCTCATTTGGATTTACTTCCGATCAATGCAGTAGTCCAACAAATCAAAAAGAAGAACACTTTATCCCGCGCGCGCCGGCGACACTTCCAGGCACTTAAAGAGAGCCTCAATAACTGCCTGCGCCCCAGACGCAGCCAACGCCGAACGAAAGGATCAGCATCCAGCCCTACCTGACATGCAATTAGCCGGACCTGGGAGAACCACCAGCCGTCATGAATCGTCTTGTAGCGTGCAATCAAAGGACTGAGACCCGTGTTGGCCCCAACCTGATTTCGCTCGTGTTGGCGATATTGCATGGACGGCTGCGGGTCGATAAACCACTTGAAGCCACGGCTGCGCGCAAAGGCATAGAAGTACCAGTCATGCAAACTCACACCTTGCAAGCCAGCCCAATTAACCAACATGGACGCCTTTAAAAGCACCACCATTTTCTGGCTCATCACATACGTGCAACCTGGCCCAGCCGCTTCAAACAAGAAGTCCCAGGCAACCTGAGGCTGAGCCTTGTCCAGCAACTGTGTCCTGCCGTTCGACCAAAAAGCGGTGACGTTGCTGGAGTAGGCATCTACCTTACGAGCCTGAATCGCATCGGTCGCGCGCTGAAGCTTATCCGCGTGCCATACGTCATCCTGATCGGCAAAGGCGACAAACTCGTACTCATCAAAATCAACATCGCGGATCAACCTGAAGAAGTTGCGCGAAGCACCACCGAATGTGCCAGCAGCGGGCAGCACGATAACGCTTGGGTGCTGAGCGGCATAAGCCGCGCACCAAGCCTCGGTACCATCGGTGGAAGGGTCGATACTGATATGAACGGTTACGTCGACAGCTGACTGACTGAGGATCGAGGCCAACTGCTCCTCGATCCACTGCATGCCATTGTAGGCAGCCAGCAAAACTGCAACCTTGGGATGTTTTACTGGCATGCCATTCCTGCCTGAACCGGTTAATCGCTACTGTTCGAAAGGTTTGTGCCGTCGAATCAGTGGGAAGGCGAGTCCAGGAGTTTCTGTAGATACTGACCGTAGCCCGTCTTCTTCAGGGCATCAGCCTGAGTACTCAACTGCTCGGCTGTGATCCAGCCATTGTGATAGGCGATCTCTTCGAGGCACGCCACTTTCAGGCCTTGGCGCTGCTCAATGGTATGCACGAAGTGACTGGCTTCCAGCAGTGAATCATGGGTACCGGTATCCAGCCAGGCGAAGCCTCGGCCGAGCATTTCAACGTTGAGGGTTTTCTGCTCAAGGTACGCGCGGTTAACGTCAGTGATTTCCAGCTCGCCACGTTCGGATGGCTTGATGTTCTTGGCGATCTCGACGACCTGGTTGTCGTAGAAGTACAAGCCAGTCACCGCATAGCTGGATTTAGGCTTCAGCGGCTTTTCCTCGATGCTCAAGGCACGGCCGGAAGCGTCGAACTCAACCACACCGAAACGCTCCGGATCCGACACGTGGTAACCAAATACAGTCGCGCCGTGCTCTTGAGCACTGGCGGAACGCAGGTTGTCCGAGAAGTGCTGACCGTAAAAGATGTTGTCGCCCAGGATCAGGCAGCAAGGATCCTTGCCAATGAACTCTTCGCCAATGATGAAGGCTTGTGCCAAGCCGTCCGGGCTAGGCTGCTCGGCATACGTCAGCTTGATGCCGTACAGGCTGCCGTCACCCAACAACTTACGGAAGCACGGCAAGTCTTCAGGGGTGGAGATAATCAGGATTTCGCGCATACCGGCGAGCATCAGCACCGACAGCGGATAGAAGATCATCGGCTTGTCGTAGATCGGCAGCATCTGCTTGGACACACCGAGGGTCAACGGGTGCAGACGAGTGCCCGAACCACCAGCGAGGATGATGCCTTTACGATTTGTCGTGGTCATTTATTCAGAACTTCCCTAAGCATTCGGGTGACACCACTTTGCCAATCCGGCAAGTGTAGAGAAAAATTGTCGCGCAGCTTCTGAGTATTCAATCGGGAATTCAGAGGGCGGCGCGCCGGTGTTGGGTAGGCGGTTGTGTCTATCGGATTGATCGTCGTGACGGCGAGCTCTTCACCGCTGGCCTTGGCAAAACCAATCACATGACTGGCATAGCCGTGCCAGGACACTTCGCCAGCGGCTGCCAGGTGATACAGGCCCGCCAGTGCAGGACGCTGCATGACTTGCTGAATGGCCAGCGCCGTCACATCGGCAATCAAATCTGCGCCGGTCGGGGCGCCTATCTGGTCGGCGATGACGCTCAGGGTGTCGCGGTCCTTGGCCAGACGCAGCATGGTCTTGGCAAAGTTGTTGCCGCGCGCGCCATAGACCCAGCTGGTACGGAAGATCAGGTGCTTGCAGCCCGAGGTAGTAATCGCTTGCTCGCCGGCCAGTTTGCTGGCGCCGTAGTGATTCACCGGGGCGACAGCATCTGCCTCCTGCCATGGTTTCAAGCCTTCACCGCTGAACACGTAGTCGGTCGAATAGTGAATCAGCCAGGCACCCAGGGATGCAGCCTCTTCAGCCATGACCCGGCTGGCTTGACCGTTCACGCGGTCGGCCAGCTCAGTCTCGGATTCAGCTTTATCGACCGCAGTGTAGGCCGCAGCGTTGACGATGACATCGGGCTTGACCTGACGAATCGTCGCACGCAAGGCATCAAGGTCAGACAGGTCGCCGCTCAAACCATCGACCGAGTGACGGTCCAGGGCGATCAACTCGCCAAGCGGCGCCAGGGAGCGCTGTAGCTCCCAGCCTACCTGGCCGTTTTTTCCCAACAGGAGGATTTTCATGCGTTGTCCGAACGATCCGCGTAGTTCTGGTCGATCCATTGCTGGTAGCTACCGCTCTTCACGTGAGCCACCCACTCAGTGTTGTTGAGGTACCACTCGACGGTCTTGCGGATGCCGGTTTCAAAGGTCTCTTCCGGTGTCCAACCCAGCTCGCGCTGGATTTTGCTGGCGTCGATCGCGTAACGCTGGTCGTGGCCCGGGCGATCCTGAACGTAGGTGATCAGGCTGGCGTGTGGACGATGAGCGGAGTCTGGACGCAGTTCGTCGAGCAGTGCGCAAAGGGTATGCACCACTTCGATGTTTTGCTTCTCATTATGGCCGCCGATGTTGTAGGTCTCGCCGATCACGCCTTCGGTCACGACTTTGTACAGTGCACGGGCATGGTCTTCGACGTAAAGCCAATCACGGACCTGGTTACCTTTGCCGTAGACCGGCAGCGGCTTGCCTTCCAGCGCATTGAGAATGATCAGCGGGATCAACTTCTCAGGGAAATGGCATGGGCCATAGTTGTTCGAGCAATTGGTGACCAGGGTCGGCAGGCCGTAAGTACGAGCCCAGGCGCGAACCAGGTGATCGGAACTGGCCTTGCTGGCCGAGTACGGCGAGCTTGGCTGATACGGCGTGGTTTCGGTGAAGAGGTCTTCCGGACCTTCGAGGTCTCCGTAGACTTCGTCGGTGGAAATATGGTGGAAGCGGAAGTTGGCTTTACGCGCATCATCCAGTGCAGCCCAATAATGGCGTGCAGCTTCCAGCAAGGTGTAAGTACCGATGATATTGGTCTGGATGAATTCAGACGGACCGGAGATCGAGCGGTCAACGTGGGACTCTGCGGCCAGGTGCATGATGGCATCCGGTTGATGCTCACGCAGGACACGGTCCACTTGATCACGGTCGCAGATGTCGACGCGCTCGAACACGTAACGCGAGTTCTGGCTGACTTCAGCCAGCGACTCAAGGTTACCGGCATAAGTCAGTTTATCGACGTTAACGACAGAGTCGGCAGTGCTGGAGATGATATGACGAATGACTGCCGAGCCGATAAATCCGGCGCCGCCGGTTACTAGAATTTTCACGCGAAACCATACCCTTAAGTTACTGACAGGGCCGCCAACCGCGCACTGTCGAATCCATGAATGCAAAAGCCATCAAGTTCGCCGAGGCTTCTGACAGAGTCAGTCTGAACCGATTAGGGAATGCCCTATCGATCAAGCGCAGCATTTTACAGCTTAATGAAGGTTTTACTAATGGATATGGACAAGCTGCGACACAAATTCGATACACACAAAGGGTTTGTCACAATCAGGTAAGGCGCTTGCGTGAGGCTCTGGATGTACGCCCCAGAAACCAGCCGAGAATCGGCCCGATCACCATGCCGACCAGCAGCGCGATCACCATGATCAGCGACACCGGCAACTGTGGGCCCGACCACCCCAGGAACAACAGCGACACACCTTGCTGGTTCTCAAGAACGAACGCCAGGATCGCCAGAACGAGCAACAGGACAAATATAGCGAGAAGTACGCGCTTGAGGTTACGCATCAGCGACTCCTTGAAGTGCAGCAGCTGTCAAAACCCCTCCTCCTCTTCCTCGTTCACGCGATCACGCAGTTCTTTGCCCGGCTTGAAATGAGGTACGAACTTGCCGTCGAGACTGACGGACTGACCGGTTTTCGGATTGCGACCTACGCGCGGCGCGCGATAGTGCAAGGAAAAGCTGCCAAAACCACGGATCTCGATTCGATCACCAGTGGCCAGACATTGGGACATTTGCTCAAGCATGGTCTTGATGGCCAGCTCCACATCCTTGGATGAGAGTAGCCCTTGATGGGTGACAATTCGTTCGATCAACTCCGACTTCGTCATATTTTTCCCTTCTTTTTCAAGCAGCTAGATCAGCGCTTCAAAGGTTTTAGCATGCCCGGAGGAATTTGAACAGCCCGAGTTCTTGACATATCTTTCCCGGCAATGAGATGCCCAATTTCAGAGCACCGGAACACCGCTCAAACCCCGCATTCACCTGCAGATAACCAGCATGGTGCGCGTCAGATAACCCGCGGGATTGAAGCCGAAAGGAAATTCATCCTCCTCCTTCGCATCATCGGACCTTACGACGACTTTATAACCTGCGCCCTTGCACTCCCTGGCCGCTCGCTTGTGACACCTCTCCCATCCCGAGCCCAATCCCGAACAATCGATCTCTATGCCACTGACGCCACGCACCGCATGAGTCTTCGCGCTGGTGGTACAGCCCGCCAATGTCATTACTGCTATCACGACAATGAGCTTGTTCATTCACTTCCTTATGCCGGGAGCATTACCCAGCGGTCGTTCACTTCAGACTAAGCCTAGCCCTGAATAGACGATTAACCTGTATAAAGAAACAGACAACTCATGCATATCATTGGTTTCACGAAGAAATATTGCAGCATCAACAAGCTTGGGATTAACCAAATCACAGACACAAAAAAGGGCGACCGAAGTCGCCCTTTTTCTATGGCCTGACAGAACTCAGTTCTGTTTTTCCATTTGTGCACGCAACAGGTCGCCCAGAGTGGTAGGACCAGCAGCGATGCTATCCGAAGGCTTGTCTTTCAAGCTCTGGATGGCTTCTTTCTCGTCTTCAACGTCTTTCGACTTGATCGAGAGCTGGATTACGCGGCTCTTGCGGTCAACGCTGATGATCTTGGCTTCTACTTCTTCGCCTTCTTTCAGAACGTTGCGCGCGTCTTCAACGCGGTCACGGCTGATTTCAGAGGCTTTCAGAGTCGCTTCGATATCGTCGGCCAGAGTGATGATGGCGCCTTTAGCGTCAACTTCTTTCACGATGCCTTTAACGATGGCGCCTTTGTCGTTCTCTTGAACGTACTCGGAGAACGGATCGCTTTCCAGTTGCTTGATACCCAGGGAGATGCGCTCGCGCTCTGGGTCAACCGACAGGATAACGGTGTCCAGCTCGTCGCCCTTCTTGAAGCGGCGAACGGCTTCTTCGCCCACTTCGTTCCAGGAGATGTCGGACAGGTGAACCAGACCGTCGATGCCGCCGTCCAGACCAATGAAGATACCGAAATCGGTGATCGACTTGATGGTGCCGGAGATTTTATCGCCCTTGTTGAACTGGCCAGAGAAATCTTCCCATGGGTTAGATTTGCACTGCTTGATGCCGAGGGAGATACGACGACGCTCTTCGTCGATGTCCAGAACCATGACTTCCACTTCGTCGCCGACTTGTACGACTTTCGAAGGGTGGATGTTCTTGTTGGTCCAGTCCATTTCGGAAACGTGTACCAGACCTTCAACGCCTTCTTCCAGCTCAGCGAAGCAGCCGTAGTCGGTCAGGTTGGTTACACGAGCGGTAACGCGAGTGCTTTCTGGGTAACGGGCTTTGATAGCGACCCATGGATCTTCGCCCAGCTGCTTGAGGCCCAGGGAAACACGATTGCGCTCGCGATCGTACTTCAGAACCTTGACATCGATCTCGTCGCCAACGTTGACGATTTCGGAAGGATGCTTGATACGCTTCCAAGCCATGTCGGTAATGTGCAGCAGGCCATCGACGCCACCCAGATCGACGAATGCGCCGTAATCGGTGAGGTTCTTGACGATACCTTTGACTTGTTGGCCTTCCTGCAGGGATTCCAGCAGAGCTTCACGCTCGGCGGAGTTCTCGGCTTCGAGGACGCTGCGACGGGAAACGACAACGTTGTTGCGTTTCTGGTCGAGTTTGATGACCTTGAATTCCAGCTCTTTGCCTTCCAGGTGCGTGGTGTCGCGCACTGGACGGACGTCAACCAGAGAACCTGGCAGGAACGCACGGATGCCGTTAACGTCGACAGTGAAGCCGCCTTTAACCTTACCGTTGATAACGCCCTTGACCACTTCTTCGGCTGCGAAGGCTGCTTCCAGAACAATCCAGCATTCAGCGCGCTTGGCTTTTTCACGGGACAGCTTGGTTTCACCAAAGCCGTCTTCAACCGAGTCCAGAGCAACGTGAACTTCGTCACCGACATTGATAGTCAGATCGCCAGCGTCGTTGTAGAACTGCTCAAGCGGGATGAGTGCTTCAGACTTCAGGCCAGCGTGAACGGTTACCCAGCGAGCCTGGTAATCGATATCAACGATAACACCGGTGATGATGGAGCCTGCCTGAAGGTTCAGGGTTTTTAGGCTTTCTTCAAAGAGTTCCGCAAAGCTTTCGCTCATTTTAATTCCTGTTGAATAAGGGCGAAGGATACGCCCATCTCCACATCCCAGACGATGTGGGTTACGTTCATTTAAAGAAACAACGCAGGACTATGACTGGTCCCCTGGGTCGCTTCTTGGTCACCCGGCGATATCGCGAATGGCGATCTCGCTCATGATGCGTTCCAGCACCTGATCGATGGACAATTCCGTGGAATCCAGCTGTATGGCGTCAGCCGCCGGCTTGAGCGGGGCTACCGCTCGCTGGGTGTCACGCTCATCGCGCGCACGTATCTCATCTAGCAGACTCGACAGACTAACACCATCGACTTTGCCCTTCAACTGCAAGTATCGGCGGCGCGCACGCTCCTCGGCACTGGCCGTGAGGAAAATCTTCAATGGCGCGTCGGGAAATACCACCGTACCCATGTCGCGGCCATCAGCCACCAGACCCGGTGATTCTCGAAAGGCCCGCTGGCGCTGCAGCAACGCCTCACGAACGGCGGGCAACGCCGCGACCTGCGAGGCACCCGAGCCGATACTTTCGGTACGAATGACATCACTGACTTCATCACCTTCCAGAATAATGCGCTGCAGTTGACCGTCGGTCGCCGCAATGAATTGCACATCCAGATGAGCGGCGAGCTTCTTGAGCAATTCCTCATTGGTCAGATCGACGCCATGGTTATGCGCCGCGAAAGCCAGCAATCGATAAAGCGCACCGGAATCCAGCAGGTTCCAACCCAGGCGCTTGGCCAGCATCCCGGCGACAGTACCCTTGCCAGAGCCGCTTGGCCCATCAATGGTGATGACCGGTGCGATGCTGATCACGACTGAGCCTCTTGTGCAACACGGATACCGACCTGCGCACACAGCGCGAGGAAGTTCGGGAACGAGGTCGCAACGTTGGCGCAATCATGGATGCGAATCGGTGCGCTCGCGCGCAGCGAAGCCACACTGAAGGCCATGGCAATCCGGTGATCGCCGTGACCGTGCACTTCGCCGCCGCCGATCTGGCCGCCATCGATGATGATGCCATCCGGGGTTGGCTCGCACTTGACGCCCAACGCCAGCAAACCATCCGCCATCACCTGGATCCGGTCCGACTCCTTCACGCGCAGCTCTTCGGCGCCACGCAGCACGGTGCGCCCTTCGGCACACGCAGCGGCCACGAACAGCACCGGGAATTCGTCGATGGCCAGCGGCACCAGTGCCTCAGGGATCTCGATACCTTTGAGTTTAGCTGCCCGTACGCGCAGATCCGCTACTGGTTCGCCGCCCACTTCACGCTGGTTTTCCAGGGTGATGTCAGCGCCCATCAGGCGCAGGATGTCGATCACGCCGGTACGGGTCGGGTTGATGCCGACGTGCTCAAGCACCAGTTCCGAACCTTCGGCGATCGACGCCGCCACCAGGAAGAACGCCGACGACGAGATATCGCCCGGCACCTCAATGTGGGTCGCGGTCAACTTGTGGCCGGACTCGACCGAGGCGGTGGCGCCGTTGACGGTCACCGGGTAGCCAAAGCCGCGCAGCATGCGCTCGGTGTGGTCGCGGGTCGGGGCCGGCTCGGTGACGGTGGTCTTGCCTTCGGCGTACAGACCTGCCAGCAGCAGGCAGGATTTAACCTGGGCACTGGCCATCGGCATGGTGTAAGTCAGCCCCTTGAGCTTGTTGCCACCACGAATGGTCATCGGTGGACGGCCTTCAGCGGCGGTCTCGATGACTGCACCCATTTCACGCAGCGGATTGGCCACGCGATTCATCGGACGGTTGGACAGCGATGCGTCGCCAGTCAGGGTGCTGTCGAAGTTCTGCGCAGCCAACAGGCCAGACAGCAGACGCATCGAGGTGCCGGAGTTGCCCAGATAGATTGGGCCCGGCGCAGGCTTCAGGCCATGCAGACCGACGCCGTGAATGGTCACACGACCGTGGTGCGGACCTTCGATGACCACGCCCATGTCTCGGAAAGCTTGCAGGGTCGCCAGGGCGTCTTCGCCCTCGAGGAAACCTTCCACTTCGGTGACGCCTTCGGCCAGGGAACCGAGCATGATCGAGCGGTGGGAAATCGATTTGTCGCCCGGTACACGAATCCGCCCAGTCAGGCGGCCACCAGGTTGTGCCAGGAAAATCAGATCGTTGGAATTCATAGCGTCCACATAGGCCCGGCGGGCCAGGATTTTACTGAAATGCTCGCGGGCAACCCGGGCGCGTGTGAACACGCCCAACAATTGGTGCCCATCCCCTGCATCGACCGCGTCGCGCAAGGCGTCGAGGTCGCTGCGAAATGTATCGAGTGTGCGCAGGACAGCTTCGCGGTTGGCGAGGAAGATGTCGTGCCACATGACCGGGTCGCTACCGGCGATTCTTGTGAAATCGCGGAAACCGCCCGCAGCGTAACGGAAGATCTCAAGATTTTCATTGCGTTTGGCCAACGAATCGACCAAACCGAACGCCAGCAAGTGCGGCAAATGGCTGGTTGCCGCCAACACTTCGTCGTGACGCTCGACCTGCATGTGCTCGACGTCGGCACCCAATTCGCGCCACAGCCGGTCGACCACGGCAAGGGCGTCCGGATCAGTCTGATCCAGCGGCGTCAGAATCACCTTATGGCGACGGAACAGTTCGGCATTGGAGGCCTCCACCCCGCTCTGCTCGGAACCGGCAATCGGATGCCCCGGCACGAAACGCGTCGGCATGCCGCCAAACGCTTCGATCGCCGCGCGCACCACATTGCCCTTGGCGCTACCGACGTCGGTCAGAATCGCTTGCCCCAGATCCATGCCCGCCAACAACGCGAGCAACTTCTCCATGGCCAGGATCGGTACCGCCAGCTGAATCACATCAGCGCCCTGGCAAGCCTTCGCCAGATCATCTTCGCAGCGATCCACCACACCCAACTCGACCGCCAGCTTGCGCGACTGCGGGTCGAGATCGACCCCGACCACTTCGCGGCACAAACCGCTTTCGCGCAAGCCCTTGGCAAACGAACCGCCGATCAACCCCAGACCGACCACCACCAGGCGACCGATCATAGGTTCAGCAGATTGCAGTGCAGTGACATCAACCACGAGCCATAACCTTGGTCAGCGCCTCAAGGAAGCGGCTGTTTTCCGCTGGCAAACCGATGGTGATGCGCAGGTGGTTCGGCATGCCATAGTTGGCCACCGGACGCACGATCACACCTTCACGCAGCAACCCCTGGAATACCGGAGCAGCAACGCGACCCAGATCGACACAGATGAAGTTGCCTCTGGATGGAATCCAGCTCAGCCCCAACTCACGGAAACCCGCTTCCAGCTGCAGCATGCCGGATTCGTTCAGACGACGGCTTTCTGCCAGGTAATCGGTGTCTTGCAGCGCCGCGCAAGCAGCGGCCAATGCGAGGCTGTTGACGTTGAACGGCTGCCGCACGCGATTCAGCACATCCGCGACCACGACAGTGGACAAGCCATAACCGACCCGCAGCGATGCCAGACCATAGGCCTTGGAGAAGGTGCGCGACACCAACAGGTTCGGATAGGCCGCCAGATAATCCAGACCATCCGGCAAGTCACCGCCTTCGGCGTACTCGATGTAGGCCTCGTCCAGCACCACCAGCACATGCTCCGGTACGTCCTGCAGGAATTCATCCAGCGCTTCGGCGTCGAACCAGGTCCCGGTCGGGTTGTTCGGGTTGGCGATGAACACCACGCGGGTATCGGCATCGATCGCGGCCAGCATGGCCGGCAGATCATGCCCCCAATCTTTGGCCGGAATCACTTTTGCCTGGGCGCCAACGGCCTGGGTCACGATCGGATAGACCGCAAACGCATGCTCGCTGAACACCGCGTTCAGGCCCGGCGCCAGATAGGCACGCGCCACCAGCTCCAGAATGTCGTTGGAGCCGTTGCCCAGCGTCACCTGGCTCAGCTCGACGCGGCACTGCTCGGCCAGCAGGGTCTTGAGCGCAAAGCCATTGCCATCCGGATAGCGGGTCAGCTCGGCCAGCGCTTCGCGAATCGCTGCCAGCGCCTTGGGACTGGCGCCCAACGGGTTCTCGTTGCTCGCCAGTTTGACGATGCTGGCCGGATCGAGGTCCAGCTCACGGGCCAGTTCGTCCACAGGCTTGCCCGGAACGTAAGGCGAAAGTTGTTGCACGCCCGGCTGTGCCAGAGCGAGGAAGTTGCCACTCATTTGCTACCGCCCTTAGAGAACTGCTTTCGGGTAGGAACCCAGCACTTTGAGTGCCACTGCTTCCTGACTGATCTTTTCCAGCACACCTTTGACCAGCGGGTCGCGGTGGTGGCCGACGAAGTCGATGAAGAACACGTAGGTCCATTTACCGCTGCGCGACGGACGGGTCTCGATCCGTGTCAGATCGATGCCATTGTCGTGGAACGGCACCAGCAATTCGTGGAGCGCGCCGGGTTTGTTGCTCATGGAAACGATGATCGAGGTCTTGTCGTCGCCGGTTGGCGGCACTTCCTGGCTGCCGATCATCAGGAATCGCGTGGAGTTGTCCGGGCGATCCTCGATTTTCTCGGCCAGACGGGTCAACCCGTACAAGCCTGCCGCCATGTCGCCGGCAATCGCCGCCGAGTTCCACTCACCCTTGACCCGCTTGGCCGCTTCGGCGTTGCTGGACACCGCCACGCGCTCGACATTCGGGT
The DNA here is from genome assembly GCF_024749285.1 of Pseudomonas sp. B21-015. Classification (NCBI taxonomy): domain Bacteria; kingdom Pseudomonadati; phylum Pseudomonadota; class Gammaproteobacteria; order Pseudomonadales; family Pseudomonadaceae; genus Pseudomonas; species Pseudomonas sp. B21-015. The sequence continues at coordinate 1,948,644 of NZ_CP087196.1, read as the reverse complement.
AATGGGCGTCCAGCCACTTGCGGCACTGGGCCAGGGACTGAGCGTGGGAATAGATGCGGCTGATACTGTCGGTCTTGGTGTTTTCACCGACCAACAGGTGATGGTGAATCCGCAACTCGACTTCGCCACAGATCACCATGTCGTGTTCGAGGAAGCTGTCGAGGGTGTGGTTGACCGCGCCCTCGGTGGAGTTTTCCACCGGGACCACGCCAAAGTTCACCGCGCCAGCCGCCACTTCACGGAACACTTCGTCGATCGCCGCCATCGGCTTGCTGATCACCGCATGGCCGAAGTGTTTCATGGCCGCAGCCTGAGTGAATGTACCTTCAGGGCCAAGGTAAGCCACCTTCAGCGGCTGCTCGAGCGCCAGGCACGAGGACATGATTTCGCGAAACAGCCGCGCCATCTCTTCGTTGCCCAGCGGCCCCTGGTTACGCTCCATCACGCGCTTGAGCACCTGAGCCTCACGCTCAGGACGATAGAACACCGGCACTTCGCCTTCGGCCAGCGAGGCCATCTTTACTCGCGCAACTTCCTGGGCGCAGCGTGCGCGCTCACTGATCAGCTCCAGGACTTTTTCGTCCAGAGCGTCAATGCGCAGGCGCAGTGCCTTGAGTTCTTGCTCAGACATTAACCGTGTTCCTTCTCGAACTCTGCCATGTACGAAACCAGTGCGTTGACCCCAACGATATCGACGGCGTTATAGATGGAGGCACGCATGCCGCCCACGGAACGGTGGCCTTTGAGGTTCAGCAGGCCACGTTCGTCGGCACCGGCCAGGAACGGCTTGTCGAGACGATCGTCGGCCAGACGGAACGGCACGTTCATCCACGAGCGGTCCGACTTGTTGATCGGGTTGCTATACAAGCCGCTGGCGTCGATGAAGTCGTACAGCGTGCGCTGCTTCACGTCATTGAGCTTGCCGATGGCTTCGACGCCACCCTGCTCTTTCAGCCACTCGAACACCAGACCGGACAAGTACCAGGCCAGGGTGGGTGGAGTGTTGTACATCGAGCCATTATCGGCCGCGACCTTGTAGTTGAGCATGGTCGGGCAAATGGAACGGGCATGACCCAGCAGGTCTTCGCGAACGATGTTCACGACGATGCCGCTCGGACCGATGTTTTTCTGGGCGCCGGCGTAGATCATGCCGAAGCGCGAGACGTCCACCGGGCGCGAAAGAATGTCCGAGGACATGTCTGCGACCAGCGGCACATCACCGGTTTCCGGGATCCATTGGAATTCCAGGCCGCCAATGGTTTCGTTCGGCGCGTAGTGAACGTAGGCCGCGTCTTTCGACAGGTTCCATTCGTTCTGACCGGGAATAGCGAAATAGTCGTAAGGCTTGGCGGTGGCGGCAACGTTGACGTGGCCGTAGCGCGAGGCTTCTTCGATAGCTTTCTGCGACCAGATACCGGTGTCGATATAGTCGGCGGTGCCGCTTTCCGGCAACAGGTTCAGAGGAATCTGAGCAAATTGCTGGCTCGCGCCACCTTGCAGAAACAGCACTTTATAGTTCGAGGGGATATTCAGCAGATCACGCAGATCCTGCTCGGCCTTGGTGGCAATGGACACGAACTCATCGCTGCGATGGCTCATTTCCATGACCGACAGGCCCTTGCCATGCCAATCAAGGAGTTCAGCCTGGGCGCGCTTCAGGACAGCTTCGGGAAGCGCCGCAGGGCCGGCACAGAAGTTATAGGCTCTCTTGCTCACATCCAATCTCGCTCTGATTTGGTGGTCACTTAAATCTTTCGGTCTGCGGATGATCGTTCCCATGCTTTGCGTGGGAATGCATCCAATGACGCTCTGCGTCATGGGACGCGGAGCGTCCCGAGCGGCATTCCCACGCAGAGCGTGGGAACGATCCTGCGCAGTGTCGCAAATTTTCAAACAGAACAAACAACAAGGGGGCGAATCTTCATCCGCCCCCTGCTTGCCCGCTTACTCTTGCGGTTCTTCGTCGGCGGCAGCGTCGAGTTGCTGGTCGTCGGCAACGTCGTCGATCACGACTTCACCGTCGAACACTGCACCCTCTTCACCTTCAAGCTCTTCGCCCTCGACTTCCGACGGCTCCTGCACCCGCTCCAGGCCCACCAGCGTTTCATCGTTGGCCAGCTTGATCAGGGTCACGCCCTGGGTGTTACGACCCAGGCTGGACACTTCGTCGACACGGGTACGAACCAAAGTACCCTGGTCGGAAATCAGCATGATTTCCTCGCCATCGAGCACCTGGACTGCGCCGACCAGACGGCCGTTACGCTCGTTGCTGACCATGGCGATAACGCCCTGACCGCCACGCTTGTACTCAGGGAACTCGGTGATCGCGGTGCGCTTGCCGAAACCACGCGCCGAAGCGGTGAGGATCTGGCTGCCTTCTTCCGGGATCAGCATGGAAATCAGCTTCTGGCCTTCCGGCAGACGCATGCCGCGGACACCGCGAGCGGTACGGCCCATGGCGCGAACGTCGGTTTCCTTGAAGCGAGTGACCTTGCCGCCGTCGGAGAACAGCATGACTTCGCGCTCGCCATCGGTAATGGCGGCAGAGATCAGTACGTCGCCTTCATCCAGCTCCAGCGCGATCAGACCGACACTGCGTTGACGACTGAAGGATTCCAGCGGGGTCTTCTTCACCGTGCCTTTAGCAGTGGCCATGAAGATGAAGTGACCTTCGGTGTACTCCTCGACCGGCAGCATGGTGGTGATGTATTCATCACTGTCCAGCGGCAGCAGGTTGACCAGCGGACGACCACGGGCAGCACGGGACGCTTCCGGAATTTCGTAGGTTTTCAGCCAGTACACTTTACCTTTGCTGGAGAACAGCAACAGCGTGGTGTGGCTGTTGGCGACCAACAGGTGAGCGATGTAGTCCTCATCCTTGACGCCGGTGGCCGACTTGCCTTTACCGCCGCGACGCTGAGCCTGGTACGCAGCCAACGGCTGGGTCTTGGCGTAGCCACCGTGGGAAATAGTCACGACGCGCTCTTCTTCCGGGATCATGTCACCCAGGGTCAGGTCGAGACGGGCATCGAGAATCTCGGTGCGGCGCACATCGCCATATTCGGCACGGATCACTTCCAGCTCTTCGCGAATCACTTCCATCAGGCGCGTGGCGCTGTTGAGGATGCGGATCAGCTCGCCGATCTGGTTGAGGATCTCTTGATACTCGGCCAGCAGCTTTTCGTGCTCCAGACCGGTCAGACGGTGCAGACGCAGTTCCAGAATGGCTTGTGCCTGCTCTGGCGACAGGAAGTACTTGCCGTCGCGCAGACCGTATTGCGGATCGAGGTTTTCCGGACGGCACGAATCGGCACCGGCACGCTCGACCATCGCCACTACGGCAGTCGATTCCCACGGCGTGCTGATCAGCGCTTCCTTGGCTTCCGACGGCGTTGGCGAGGCCTTGATCAGAGCGATGACCGGGTCGATGTTCGACAGGGCAACCGCTTGACCTTCCAGAATGTGACCACGCTCGCGCGCTTTACGCAGCTCGAACACGGTACGACGGGTGACGACTTCGCGACGGTGACGAACGAAGGCTTCCAGCAGATCCTTGAGGTTCAGGATCCGCGGACGACCGTCGATCAGCGCGACGATGTTGATACCGAAGACCGCTTGCAGCTGAGTCTGGGCGTAGAGGTTGTTGAGGATGACCTCAGGCACTTCGCCGCGACGCAGTTCGATCACGACGCGCATACCGTCCTTGTCGGACTCGTCACGCAGTTCGGTGATGCCTTCGAGCTTCTTCTCTTTCACCAGCTCGGCGATCTTCTCGATCAGACGGGCCTTGTTCAGCTGGTAAGGGAGTTCGGTGATGACGATCTGCTGACGGCCACCGACCTTGTCGATGTCTTCGATCATCGAGCGGGCGCGCATGTAAATGCGCCCACGACCAGTGCGGTAGGCTTCGATGATGCCGGCGCGACCATTGATGATCGCGGCGGTCGGGAAGTCCGGACCGGGGATGTATTGCATCAGCTCATCGACGGTCAGCTCAGGGTTGTCGATGAGCGCCAGGCAACCGTCGATGACTTCACCGAGGTTGTGCGGCGGGATGTTGGTCGCCATGCCCACGGCGATACCGCTGGAGCCGTTGACCAGCAGGTTGGGAATGCGGGTCGGCATGACCGCCGGGATCATTTCGGTGCCGTCGTAGTTCGGCACCCAGTCCACGGTTTCTTTGTGCAGGTCGGCCAGCAGCTCGTGTGCCAGCTTGGTCATGCGCACTTCGGTGTATCGCATGGCCGCGGCGTTGTCGCCGTCCACCGAACCGAAGTTGCCCTGACCGTCTACCAGCAGGTAACGCAGCGAGAATGGCTGCGCCATCCGAACGATGGTGTCGTACACCGCGGTATCACCGTGAGGGTGATACTTACCGATCACGTCACCGACAACACGGGCAGATTTCTTGTACGGCTTGTTGAAGTCGTTGCCCAGCTCGCTCATCGCGAACAGCACACGCCGGTGCACGGGCTTCAAGCCATCGCGCGCATCCGGCAGTGCCCGCCCGACAATTACGCTCATCGCGTAGTCGAGGTAGGACTGCTTCAGCTCGTCTTCGATATTGACCGGGAGGATTTCTTTGGCCAGTTCGCCCATGAGAAGCCTGATTCCTTTTTTTGGTGAAACTTCGTCACATCCATATGGGACGAACGAAGCTCGCCGATGCAGACTGAGTGCCATGCACCGACTTACGACAAATCAACGAGTTATGCCATGGATCTGCGCAGTAAAGGCAGCCACATCAGGCTACCCTGGAAACCGCCGGATGTTATCACAAGAGCCGCCACGCACCTATCCCCCAGATGCGCATGGAGCATAGTTAGTTGACCGGTGACAGGCTTAAAGGGGACGAGAGGGGCTTAGAGCCGTGTTGAATGGAGAATTCAGGGCAGATTCAGCTTGCCTCATTGATTTTCAGGGCCTAATCACGGGCAAGCCCGCTCCCACAGAGTTTTGCAGCGCTCACAAAACCTGTGGGAGCGGGCTTGCCCGCGATAGCGATTGATCAGGCGCCAGAGACCGTCAATGCAAGCGCTTACGGCACATCAACTGCGCCATTTTCGCCGTATCCGGACGCTCGACAATGCCCTTTTCGGTGACGATTGCATCGATGAGATCGGCCGGGGTCACGTCGAACACCGGGTTGAAGGCATCGACATCCGCCCCCACCCGCTTGCCGCCGACTTCCAGCAACTCGCGACCATCACGTTCTTCGATAGGAATCTCGTCGCCACTGGCCAGGTTCATGTCGATGGTCGAACTCGGCGCCACCACCATGAAGCGCACGCCGTGGTGCATGGCGTTGACCGCCAATTGATAGGTGCCGATCTTGTTCGCCACGTCGCCATTGGCAGTGATCCGGTCGGCGCCGACGATCACCCAGGTTACGCCCTTGGTTTTCATGATATGCGCGGCGGCGGAATCGGCATTGAGGGTCACGGGAATGCCTTCATTGGCCAATTCCCATGCGGTCAACCGCGAACCTTGCAGCCATGGTCGGGTTTCGTCGGCGTAGACGCGCTCGACCATGCCTTCGATGAAGGCTCCGCGAATGACCCCCAGCGCCGTGCCGAAGCCACCGGTGGCCAGTGCGCCGGTGTTGCAGTGCGTGAGGATCGCCTGGGCGTTGCCCTGATGCTTGCGGATCAGATCGACACCCAGCTGGGCCATGGTCAGGTTGGCTTCGCGATCGCTTTCGTGAATGGCGATAGCCTCCGCCTCCAGTGCCGCCAGAGGGTCTGCGTCCTCCTTGAGACGGTCCAGGCGGTCACGCATGCGACTCAAGGCCCAGAACAGGTTAACCGCTGTTGGACGGGAATCGGCCAGTAACGCGTAATCCTCTTCCCACGCAGCCTGCCAGTCACCGCCCTCGGCAATTCGGGCGCGGGCTGACAGCACCATGGCATACGCCGCACTGATGCCAATCGCTGGCGCGCCGCGCACCACCATCGAGCGAATGGCTTCGGCCACACCCGCGGCGCTGGTGTAGGCGATCCAGGTTTCCTCGAACGGCAAAATACGCTGATCCAGCAGGTACAGTGCGCCATCACGCCAATCGATGGCCTTCACCTTCTCCGCAGCCAACAGTCGATCGCGCATCCCCACACCCCGCACTCATGAACAAAAGCCGCCGATTATAGCGATCCCCCCGCGAAGACGCTCGGGTATACTTCGCCATCCTCTACAAAAGCACTGGAACCGACTCTCGATGCCGACCCCCACCGCTGCGCTCGACCTATTATTGCTGCCGACCTGGCTGGTACCCGTCGAACCGGCTGGCGTGGTCCTTAAAGAGCATGCCCTGGGCATCCGCGACGGTCGCATCGTATTTATCGGCCCGCGCGCAGCAGCCTTGAAGCTTAACGCAACCGAAGTCCGCGAATTGCCGGGCATGCTGCTCAGCCCCGGCCTGATCAATGCCCACGGGCATGCGGCAATGACGCTGTTCCGCGGCCTGGCCGACGATCTGCCGCTGATGACCTGGTTGGAAAACCATATCTGGCCCGCTGAAGCGAAGTGGGTCGACGAGGCTTTCGTACGCGACGGCACTGACCTGGCCATCGCCGAGCAGATCAAAGGTGGCATCACCTGCTTCTCTGACATGTATTTCTTCCCGAAGGTCGCCAGCGAACGCGTACATAACAGCGGCATTCGCGCCCAGATCGCCATTCCGATCCTCGATTTCCCGATTCCAGGCGCCAGCACGGCGGATGAAGCCATTCGTCAGGGCGTCGAATTATTCGGCGATCTCAAGCATCACGAGCGAATAAAAGTCACCTTCGGCCCCCATGCCCCCTACACCGTGGGCGACGAAAACCTGGAAAAAATCCGGGTGATCGCCGAAGAGCTGGACGCCTCGATTCATATGCACGTCCACGAAACCGCCTTCGAAGTGCAGCAATCAGTGGAACAACGCGGCGAACGGCCACTGGCCCGCCTCGGCCGCCTGGGCCTGCTCGGGCCGCGCTTCCAGGCCGTTCACATGACCCAGATCAGCGATGAAGACCTGGCGCTGCTGGTAGAAAGTAACACCAATGTGATTCATTGCCCGGAGTCGAACCTGAAGCTGGCCAGCGGTTTCTGCCCGGTCGAGCGCTTGTGGCAGGCCGGGGTCAATGTGGCGGTCGGCACCGATGGCGCGGCCAGCAATAATGACCTGGACCTGCTCGGCGAAACCCGCACCGCCGCGTTGCTGGCCAAAGCGGTCGCCGGCTCGGCCACCGCGCTGGACGCCCATCGCGCCCTGCGCATGGCCACGCTCAATGGCGCCCGCGCACTGGGAATCGAAGCTGAAACGGGTTCGCTGGAAGTCGGCAAAGCGGCGGACATCGTCGCGTTCGACCTGTCGGGCCTGGCGCAGCAACCGGTCTACGACCCGGTTTCGCAACTGATTTATGCCACTGGCCGCGACTGCGCGAAACACCTTTGGGTCGCTGGCAAGCAACTGCTCGACGACGGCCGCCTGACCCGCCTGGATGAAGCGCAACTGTGCGCCATGGCCAAGGCCTGGGGCCAGCGCATCAGCGGCCATACCGAATCGTAAGCACCCTGGACCAAAACCGGGGCAACAGGATTTTTCAAGTTTTAGAGGACTGACACCATGAGCAACGTCGACCACGCCGAAATCGCCAAATTCGAAGCCCTGGCCCATCGCTGGTGGGACCGCGAAAGCGAGTTCAAACCGCTGCACGACATCAACCCGCTACGGGTCAACTGGATCGACGAGCGCGTCAATCTGGCCGGCAAGAAAGTTCTCGACGTCGGTTGCGGCGGCGGCATCCTCAGCGAAGCCATGGCCCAGCGCGGCGCCACCGTCATGGGCATCGACATGGGCGAAGCGCCACTGGCGGTCGCACAGTTGCATCAGCTGGAATCCGGCGTGAATGTCGAGTATCGCCAAATCACCGCCGAAGCACTGGCCGAGGAACTGCCTGAACAGTTCGATGTGGTCACCTGCCTGGAAATGCTCGAACACGTACCGGATCCGTCTTCGGTCATCCGCGCCTGCTTCCGCATGGTCAAACCTGGCGGCCAGGTGTTCTTCTCCACCATCAACCGCAACCCGAAGGCCTATCTGTTCGCCATCGTCGGCGCCGAATACATCATGAAGCTGCTGCCGCGCGGCACCCACGACTTCAAGAAATTCATCCGCCCTTCCGAGCTGGGTGCCTGGAGCCGCATGGCCGGCCTGACCGTCAAGGACATCATTGGCCTGACCTACAACCCGCTGACCAAGCACTACAAACTGGCGGCCGATGTCGACGTCAATTACATGATCCAGACCCTGCGCGAGGAGTAAGCCGATGCGTATCAGAGCAGTTCTTTTCGACATGGACGGCACCCTGCTCGACACCGCGCCGGACTTCATTGCCATCTGCCAGGCGATGCGCGCCGAGCGTGGTTTGCCGCCAATGAACGACAAGCACATCCGCGACGAGATCTCCGGCGGCGCCAGGGCGATGGTCGCTGTGACCTTTTCCATGGACCCGGAATCGCCGGGCTTCGAAGCGCTGCGCCTGGAATTTCTGGAGCGCTATGTCAAAGGTTGTGCGGTGCACAGCAAGCTCTTTGACGGCATGGGCGAATTATTGGCCGACATCGAGAAGGCCAACCTGATCTGGGGCGTGGTCACCAATAAACCGCTGCGCTTCGCCGAACCGATCATGCAGCAACTGGGGCTGGCCGAGCGTTCGGCGCTGCTGATCTGCCCGGATCATGTGAAGAACAGCAAGCCGGACCCGGAGCCGTTGATCCTGGCGTGCAAGATGCTCGACCTCGACCCGGCCAGTGTGCTGTTTGTCGGCGATGACCTGCGCGATATCGAGTCCGGGCGAGATGCCGGCACCAAAACAGCCGCCGTGACCTATGGCTATATTCATCCGGACGATAACCCGCGGCATTGGGGTGCGGATGTGGTGGTCGATCATCCGCTGGAGTTGCGCCAGGTGCTGGATAGCGCCCTCTGTAGCTGCTGAGACCCGTTTTCAGGCTCCGGGGATGTGGCGTGAATGCTGACGCCTTCGCGGGCAAGCCCGCTCCCACAGGATCACGTTGCCGGGAGAAAATGTGTGAACACTCTCAGTCCTTGTGGGAGCGGGCTTGCCCGCGATTGGCCGCGCCGCGATCTGTCTTCTGTTTTTGTGAGGTTTTTTATGTTTGATTATTCCGCCCGCCCCGAATTGCTCAAGGACCGGGTCATACTGGTCACCGGCGCTGGCCGTGGCATCGGTGCTGCCGCCGCAAAAGCCTACGCCGCTCATGGTGCCACCGTGCTGTTGCTGGGCAAGACCGAAGCCAACCTGACGCAGGCCTATGACGAAATCGAAGCGGCCGGGCATCCACAACCGGTCGTGATCCCGTTCAATCTGGAAACCGCCCTGCCCCATCAATACGATGAACTGGCGGCCATGATCGAGACCGAATTCGGCCACCTCGATGGCCTGCTGCACAACGCGTCGATCATCGGTCCCCGCACACCCATCGAGCAGTTGTCCGGCGAGAACTTCATGCGCGTCATGCACGTCAACGTCAACGCCATGTTCATGCTCACCAGCACCCTGCTGCCGCTGCTCAAGCTGTCGCAGGACGCCTCGGTGGTGTTCACCTCCAGCAGTGTCGGTCGCAAGGGTCGTGCGTACTGGGGTGCTTACGGCGTTTCCAAGTTTGCGACCGAAGGCCTGATGCAAACCCTGGCCGACGAAGTCGATACCGTGGCACCGGTGCGCTCCAACAGCATCAACCCCGGCGCCACCCGTACCAGCATGCGCGCTCAGGCCTACCCTGGGGAAAATCCGCTGAACAACCCGACGCCCGAGGAAATCATGCCGGTCTACCTTTACCTGATGGGTCCGGACAGCACCGGCATCAATGGCCAGGCGTTCAACGCTCAGTAATGCCCGTGCATCGCTTTTGTGTCGCGACGGTTTCCCGACGCGGCACGCAAAACAGGTATTAATTGCAGCCACTTCAAGTCAAATAAACGTCAACGCACTCAGCAGCCCCTCTCGCACAACCTTTCACCTTTTTGATTTAGAACGTTTTTTATCCAACTGAACCGAATGGCACGACTTTCGCTCTAATTTTGCTCAGACACGCCGAGTGAAAGCAAACGGGGCGGAGCGTGAGCCGATAGGTTACTAATCTTCGGTAAAGCGGACTAAACTCGTGCCAAATGTCCTACGGGACTGATGGACCAGTATGACGCGCAGCCCAAAGCCGCTCTCACCCAGCCTGTAAGACAGCCTTACTGCTTAGGGGCTCACGCCATATGAAATCACCTCCCCAGACCAACGCAATTGACTTCGACAGTGCCAAATTGCAACGCCTGGGCTTTGGTCAGCAGCCTCCTCTCCAGGGGCGGCCCGTCAGTCTTGCGCAGTTGCGCCAGGTGCTGGGCCTGAAGCTGCAAACCAGTCTTGAGCCGCAACGCATTCTCGGGCTTTTCTTCCGCGAAATTCAGCGCCTTGTGCCACTGGATGCCTTGAGCTATGAGCATCAGCCCAGCGACTTGCGCCTGCAATTCGGCCTGCGGGGTCATCATTCAATCACCTACAACCTCAGCCATGAAGGCGAGCCGTTGGGTGAACTGGTGTTCCGTCGCAATCAGCGTTTCAGCGAGCAGGAACAGGGCTCTCTGGAATCACTGCTGTCCACCCTGCTCTTCCCCATGCGAAACGCCCTGCTCTATCGAGCGGCGACCCAAAGTGCGTTGCGTGATCCGCTGACCGATACCGGCAACCGCATCGCTATGGATCAGACGCTGCAACGGGAAATCGAGATGTCACGGCGACACTCGCAACCTCTGTCGCTGCTGATGCTGGACATCGATCACTTCAAACACATCAACGACACCTACGGGCACAGTGCTGGCGATGAAGTACTCAAGGCGGTCGCAGCCTCGATCAAAAACCAGTTGCGCAACGTGGACATGGTGTTCCGGTTTGGTGGCGAAGAATTCATGATCCTGCTCTCCAACACCAGTCGGGAAGCCGCGGCCATGGTCGGTGAACGTCTGCGCTTTGCGGCGCAGACTCAGGACTATGTGGCCGATGGCAAGGTGATCGCGCTGACGGTCAGCCTGGGTTGCTCGACCCTGCTGCCCGGCGAGTCTGCCGAAAGCCTGTTACGACGGGCTGACAGTGCGCTGTATGTGGCCAAGCGCGAGGGGCGTAACCGGTTGGCGATGGCTGGCTGAAATTTCAGCAACACTGCATAACCCATGCAGGAGCGGGTTTGCTCGCGAAAGCGGTTTGACATTCAGCATCTGTGTTGAATGTTAAGCCGTCTTCGCGAGCAGCTTCCACATTTGGTTTGTGTCGCTTACAGAGGATCAGCTTTCGGCCAACGCCATCCGCTCACGGGCTACCGGGGTTCTTCCTGCCAGTTCCAACTGCATGCAACGTTCCAGGAACAGGTACATGTAGTCGTAACTTTTGCAGACAGCCTGGCGCAATTCCACCTGAAGGGATTTGCTCGGGTTCATGCCCGCCAGGGTGCAGATGATTTCCAGCGCTTCCCATGGATGGGCATCGTCGTACTGGGCGTGCATCTTCAACCACTTCATGGCCCGTTTGCGATCTTCCTCGGGAAACGAGGCCGCATAGACGCCATTGGAACAGACCACTGCCGACCACTCCCCGGTTGCACCCTCGATGGCGTAGTTGGTGGCGGCGATGGCCACGATCAACGAATCCGACGAACTGGTGTGCCAACACCAGTGGCTCAAGGCGTGAAGTTCAGGGGTAACCTGCTGCGCTCGCAGATCTTCCAGGCTGACGCCGTGAGCACGACTCCAGTGCACCCAGTAGTCGGCATGGTTCAATTCGACGCGAATGTTGCGCATCAGCCAACGACGCGCCATGTCTTCGCCAGGGTGGCGCGCAAATCGGGTTTTTGTCAGGTTCTGTGCCATGTATAACGCGAACTGTTCGACCACTGGCCAGCCACCAATGAGGTACTGACGCATGGTTTTTGCGCTGAGTCTGTTATCACGCATGCGCTGATACAGTTCGTGTTCGACAACCCGGCGCTTGCTCTCGCTGCAATCCTGAATCAATTGCTGAGCCCAGGCGGGGTAACTTGCAGCTTCCATGAGTGGTCCGGTTCGGTTGAATGTGTCGATCACTGTCGGCTCCTTTTGATTGTGATTTTAAGATCAGCAAGAGATTTCAACGGAACGTGCCGGGCGCCTTGAATAACAAAGGTTGTGGCCTGGCAGGACGACTTTGCAAACTATCGCAGGTAAACAGATGCGGGCGTTCAATCACATACCCTTGAGCGTAATCCACCCCGATCTCCAGCAATGCCTGCTCGATCTGAGGTGTTTCAACGAACTCGGCAATCGTGCGCTTACCCATGACATGGCCGATGTGGTTGATCACTTCGACCATGGCGCGGTTAATCGGGTCGTCCAGCATATCCTTTACGAAACTCCCGTCGATCTTCAGGAAGTCTACAGGTAAATGTTTCAAGTAAGCGAATGAGGACATACCGGCGCAGAAGTCATCTAATGAAAAGTGGCAACCTAAACCTTTGAGTTCATTGATAAATCTAATTGCGCTTCCTAAATTGGAAATCGCGCTGGTTTCTGTAATTTCAAAACAAATCATTTCAGGCGGAATTGAATAGGTAACAAACTGTTCACGAAGGAAGTCCAGAAACGCCTCGTCTCCGATCGTAATACCTGACAGATTTATCGCACACATGGCCAACGGCCCTTGGCGTTCTTCAGTGATGGCTTGGGCAATGACCTTGAAAACGTTCTCCACCACCCAGCGATCAAGCGACGTCATCAAACCATAACGCTCAGCGGCCGGAATGAAACTGTCCGGCAGAATCATGCGCCCGGCTTCGTCATGCAGGCGCAGCAGGATTTCGATATGCCCGCCGCCCTGCTCGCCAGGGCCAAGGGGCGCGATTTCCTGGGCATACAGGCAAAAGCGGTCTTCTTCCAATGCCATGTGCAAGCGCTGCACCCAGGCCATCTCGCCAAAGCGCAGAGACAGCTCCGAGTCGTCGGCGTGATAGACCTGAACCCGGTTGCGACCCTTTTCCTTGGCCATATAACAGGCCATGTCAGCCGCACGCAGCGAAGCCTCGAGGGTGGCCGGACTCTGGGCCACATGCACCAGACCGATACTCACCGTGGTCACGAACGGCCGGCCTTTCCAGACAAAATGCAGGTTCTGCACGGTCAGCCGCAGGCCTTCGGCAATTTTCTCGGCCGCTTCCGGCGCACAGTTTTCCAGCAAAATACCGAACTCGTCGCCCCCTAACCGGGCCAGGGTGTCGCCTTCGCGCAAACCTGATTGCAGCAACGCACAAATATGCCGCAACAGCTCATCGCCCGCGGCATGACCGCAGGTATCGTTGACCAGCTTGAATTGATCCAGATCGAGGAACATCAAGGCGTGACGCCCCACCTGTCGCGTCAGGTGATGCAGGGCTTGCTCCAGGCGATATTCGAATTCGCGGCGGTTGGCCAGCCCGGTCAAGGCGTCATGGGTCGCTTGCCAGGACAGATTGGCGATGTACTGCCGCTCCTGGGTCATGTCATGCAGCACCAGCACGGTGCCACTGACCTTACCCGTGTTGCGGATCGGCGCGCCGACCAGAGTGACCGAGACCGTACTGCCATCCAGCCGCTGGATCAGTCTGGAATGTTCGCTGCCACCGCTGAACTGCCCGCTCAAAATGTGCTCGATCAAGGTAAAACCGTCGGCCTGAGCGTTCTCGTCCAGCAGGTTGAACAGCGCCGCCAATGGCAACCCCGCCGCCTGTTCGGCTTTCCAGTGCGTCAAGGCCTCGGCGGCCGGGTTCATGTAGGCGATCGCGCCCTCGACGTCCGTGGTGATCACCCCGTCGCCAATCGATTGCAAAGTGATCTGCGCCCGGTCTTTCTCCAACTGCAAGGCATCGGCGAAAGCATGGCGCTGCTTGAGCAGCTTGTGGGTGCGCAGCAAGGCCAGCACGATCAGGCCCAGCGCCGTGGCGAGGTTCGTCACCAGCAGCAGCCGGAGAATCATGCGTGAGCCCTCGCCCAAGGCATCGCTGAACGCTTTGGCAGGGGGCGTCACGCCATCGTTGATGACTAAAATCTGCTCCTTCCAGCGCTTGATGTCGGCATCGCTGGCCTGGCCATCGACAATACGCTGATGCATCTCCCGCGCGACATCATCGAGCCGCACCAGGTACGCGTCACCGACCGTCCAGAGCTCGATGGCTTTTTCAAGGTAACTGAAGTGCCGGAAATTGAGGTACAGCCAAATCAGGCTGGAGACGTCGTCCGGGTGATTGCCGCCTTTGAGAATCGCGAGCCGCGCGGCCTCGATATTCGGTGGCTGATGATCCAGCGCCATACGCAACTCATGGCCACCCTGAGGCACGGCAATCGCATTCTGGTATTTGAGAAAGATCGTCTCGTCGCGGCTGTCGGCGTAGAGATTGAGGTAATAGATGGCGTCTTTCTGGCCCTTGGACCACAGGCTTTCACCGCCGACGTAGCCGCGAACCGCCGAAAGAACGTAAAGACTGACGCCGCCCAACAGTGCCTGAAACAACACGACGGCGATAAATGGCCAGACGATGCCCAACAGCCGAGGCGTTCCGAGAGTCCGCTTTTGCTTCATGAGGTCCCTTGCATCAGCACAGCCTGATGAACACCCGAATAAGTCCCGCACCCGACAGCACAGACTAGGCTAATTTTCGACACTTCGAATGATCGGGCACGCAGCTAAAACCCGATGGTCTGATCAGACAGAGCATGAAAACGCCAATGTCGGATTTCCCCCGGGACAGCTCAAACACTAAGTACAGTAAATCGCACGACGTTCAAGGTCGTTGAATTTGCTGCAAATGCCCGTAAAGCTTGGCGTACAAACCACCATCGGCAATCAGCTGCTGGTGGTCGCCATCCTCGGCAACCTGCCCGCCGTCGAATACCAATACCCGGTCAGCCTGCTTCACGGCCGACAACCGGTGCGCAATGATCAACGTGGTGCGATGGCTCAAGAACCGCGCCAGCGCCTGGTGCAGGTTGTATTCAGTGGCGGCGTCCAGGGCGGACGTGGCCTCGTCGAGGATCACCACCTTGGGTTCGGCCAGCACCATCCGCGCAATGGCCAGACGCTGACGCTGCCCGCCGGATAAACGCACGCCGGAACGCCCGACGATGCTGTCCAGGCCATTGGGCAATGCACGCACCGTGTGGTGCAGCTGAGCAATTTCCAATGCCTGCCAGCAGGCTTCGTCGCTGCGTTCGCGGCCCATGGTCAGGTTAGCCCGCACGGTGTCATTGAACAGGGCGGGATGCTGCAAGACCACGGCGACATTCTCACGCACGGTTTCCAGGCCGATCTCTTGCTGAGTCGAACCACCGAAACGGATGGTGCCGGCCAGCGGCGTGTACAAGCCCAGCAGCAACTGCACCAGCGTGCTTTTGCCACCACCGCTGGCGCCGACAATCGCGACTTTTTCACCGGGGGCAATCGACAGGTTCATTTGGTTCAGCACCAGTTCATCGCCGTAGCCGAAACTCAGCCCTTGAACTTCGATGCCCACCGTGTCGCGCCCCTGAAACGGGTCAACAGTGCCGGTGTATTGCGGCTCGTCGGCACGGGCCAGCAGCTCGTTGATCCGCGACAGCGCACCGCCGGCGGCGTAAAAGGCGTACTGCAGGTTAAGCAGCTGTTCCACCGGACCGATCATGAACCACAGGTAACTGAACACCGCCAGCATCTGGCCAATGGACAGGTCGGAAAACAGCACGGTGAGCATGGCCGCGGCGCGAAAAATATCGATGCCGAACTGGAACAGCAAACCGCTGGCCCGGTTCGATGCATCGGTTTTCCACTGCGAGTTCACCGCGTAATCGCGTACTTCCCGCGCTCGCTGCCCCAACCGTCCGAGGAAAAAACCCTGACGGTTACCGGCGCGCACTTCCTGGATGGCGTCCAGGGTTTCGGTCAAGGCCTGAGTGAAACGCGAGGTGCTGTCGTTCTCGAGCTTCTTCAGATGTTTGACGCGCTTGCCCAGCTGCACCGTGGCGTAGATCACCAGCGGGTTGAACAACAGAATCAGCAGCGCGAGTTTCCAGTGCATCCACATCAGGATGGAGGCGGTGCCCACCAACGTCAGCATGGCCACGAGGAAACGACTGAGGGTTTCACCGACGAATTTGTCCAGCGTGTCCAGGTCAGTGACCAGGTGAGTGGTCACCGTGCCGCTGCCCAGGCTTTCGTATTCCCCCAGCGAGATGCGCTTGAGCCGTTCGATCAGCCGCACCCGAATCCGATACACGATGTCCTTGGCCAGCGCCGCAAACAATTTCGCCTGCACCACGTTGAGCATCAAGGCGGTGCAGCGCAGCACCAGGGTCACCAGCAGCATCAGACCAATGTAACCCGCGGCTTTCTGCCAGCCTTCGGGCAGCGCGTGGTTCATGATTTTCAGTGCGGCGTCACCGTGGCCCAGCAGCACTTCGTCCACCAGCAACGGCAACAGCAACGGGATCGGCACGCTGCACAGCGTTGCCAATACCGCTACGCCATTGGCGATCCACAGGGATTTTTTATGGTGCAGGGCCAGACGACGGATTTCCGCCCAGCTCAGCCGATCGACACGTTTGGGAGCCGCTGCATCATCGGGCAGATCATGCACAGGCTGCGCGCTCCAGCCAGCGGCCGAGCAACGGTGACAACTCGCTCAGGGGCTGATAACCATTGGTCAGCAGCGCCAATTGACCATCACGCTCCGCCAGCAAGGTCGGGAAACCGGCAATGCCCAGGTCCTGGACCCAGGTGAAATCGGCAGCGGTCGCGGCGTGCTGATCGGCACGATCGAACGCGGAGGCGAACTCGATGCGCGGCAAACCGGCCTGCTCCGCCAGCTCCACCAACACGCTGGCGTGGGTGACGTCGCGACCTTCGACGTAGAACGCCTGCTGGATCAGCCCGAGCAGTGTCCAGGCGCAATCCGGTGCCAGGCTGCGCGCGGTCACCAGTGCCCGACAGGCAGGCTCGGTGTCGTAGACAAGCCCGTCGGGCAATGCGCCCTCAAACTTGAACGGTTGGCCGGTGGCCTCGCTGACCGCCTGCCAGTGCTCAAGGATGTAGCGCCGGGTGGTCGGCTCCAGTGCCGCGCCACTGCCGGTGCGCAAACCACCCACCACCAGATGTAACTCCACACCCGCTGCCTGCGCCTGCTCAACCAGCGCTTTGGCTACCGGAGCGAAGCCCCAGCACCAGGAACACATCGGATCCATCACATAGAGCAGGCGCGCAGACATGGTTCAAGCCTCGGAAGCGGATTGCTTGTAGTTGTAACCGATCGGGTGCGGCATGTTGCGTGCCTTGGCCAGTTCGATCTGCTTCTGCCGGTCGATGGCACTGCGACGGGTTTTCTCGCTCAGCTTATCCCAGCAATGCGGGCAACTGATGCCGGCCACATAGTGCTCGGATGCGCGGTCTTCCACGCTGACGGGCGTACGACAGGCATGACATTGATCGTAGTCGCCTTCGCTGAGGTCGTGACGAACGGTCACGCGGTTATCGAACACGAAACAGTCGCCCTGCCATTTGGTTTCTTCCTGCGGCACCTCTTCGAGGTACTTCAGAATGCCACCCTTGAGGTGATAGACCTCATCGAAACCCTGGCTGAGCATGTAGCTCGAGGCCTTCTCGCAGCGAATGCCGCCGGTGCAGAACATCGCGACTTTCTTGTGCACGGCCGGGTCGAAATTGGCTTTGATGTAGTCGGGGAATTCGCGAAAACTGGTGGTCTTCGGATCGATGGCGCCTTCGAAGGTGCCGATCGAGACTTCATAGTCGTTGCGGGTGTCGATCAACAGTACTTCCGGGTCGCTGATCAGGGCGTTCCAGTTTTCTGGATCGACGTAAGTGCCGACTTTTTTGTTCGGGTCCACGCCTTCGACGCCGAGGGTGACGATCTCTTTTTTGAGTTTGACTTTGGTGCGATAGAACGGCTGCTCGTCGCAGTACGACTCTTTGTGGTCGATGTCGTCCATGCGTGGGTCGTTCTTGAGCCAGGCCATCAGCCCGTCAATGCCTTCGCGGCTGCCGGACACGGTGCCGTTGATGCCTTCTTCGGCGATCAGCAGGGTGCCCTTGATGCCATTGTCGACCATCGCTTGCAGCAGTGGCTCGCGCAGGTCGACGTAATTTTCCAGGGTGACGAACTTATACAGTGCCGCCACGACAATCTGTTGTGTCATGGGTAATTCTCCAGGTGGCTACCCTCGTAAGGGGTGAACCGGATACGAAAAAAAACGCGCCGGGTGAGCGGCGCGTTGCGGATTCTAGCAAAAACGGCGTGATTTTAGGACTGCGAGAATGCCTTTGTGGCGAGGGAGCTTGCTCCCGCTCGGCTGCGAAGCAGTCGTAATGCTGGCGACTGCACTCTTTCAGACAGAACGCTGTTGCAGGTTTTGGGACTGCTTCGCAGCCCAGCGGGAGCAAGCTCCCTCGCCACAACAGCGCTTCAGCCCTTCACATTAATGCTTACTGCCGCCAGCACAGGTCGGCGAAGCCGGAGCCGCGTCGATCTGTGCCCATTCTTGCGGCGTGTAGGTATGCAGCGCCAACGCATGGAACTCGCCCATCAGTTCGCCCAAAGTGCCGTACACCTTCTGGTGACGCTTGACGCGATTGAGCCCTTCGAACTGCTGGCTGACCACCACCGCCTTGAAGTGGGTCTGCAACCCACGGCTGTGCATGTGGCTTTCATCCAGCACTTGCAGATGCTCGGGCTGCAACAGCCCCAGGGTCGATTCGATGCGTTGTTGCATGGTCATACCGAACTCCGCTTAAGGCTTTTTCTTGGCAGGAGCAGGTGCAGTAGCTGCAGCCTTAGGATCCAGTTCGTTGGTCATGTCAGCCAACAGTTTGTTGACCACAGGCACCGCGCTTTCCAGCTTGGCTTGAGTCATCTGGGCCGATTGCTGAGTCAGCTGCGGCATTTTTTCCAGGACTTTCTTGCCCAGTGGCGACTTGTAGAACGCAACCAGGTCCTTGAGCTCGGATTCACTGAAATTGGTGGTGTAGAGCTTGACCATGTCCGGCTTCAGCTTGTTCCAGCCAATGGCTGCGTCCAGAGCGGCGTTGGCCTTGGCCTGGTAGGTTTCCAGCAGGGCTTTTTTCGATTCAGGGGCTTTGGTCTGTTCAAAGCGCTGAGCGAACATTTGCTGCACTTGCATGTACACCGGAGTGCCCAGTTTGTCAGCGTGCGCCAGGGTCAGGAAAGCTTCGGCACTGGCGTTGTGGCTGGCGGTATCGGCAAAAACCTGGCCGCTGGCGCAAACCAGTGCAACCGCGGTACAGATGGCACGAAGACGAGTCATCGAGTTTCCTTTTCTAGCAGGCGAGGTAAAACCCCAAGGGCGTCCATTCTGCGCCTAAAAAAGTGTGTCGCTCAACCCCAAGCCTTGTCGGGCCTGATTTAGAGGGGTTGAACGGTCAAAATATCGACTGATGGAACCACGACCGGCGATCACGGCCTAAACTGCGCTATCGACCTACAGGAGTGTGCATGATGAGCCGTATCGAAACCGACAGCCTGGGCCAGGTGGAAGTCCCGGACGAAGCTTACTGGGGCGCTCAGACACAACGCTCGCTGATCAACTTCGCCATCGGCAACGAACGCATGCCGCTGGCGGTGCTGCACGCCCTGGCCCTGATCAAGAAAGCCGCGGCGCGCGTCAATGATCGCAATGGCGACCTGCCCGCCGACATCGCCCGCCTGATCGAACAGGCCGCCGACGAAGTGCTCGACGGCAACCATGACGATCAGTTCCCGCTGGTGGTCTGGCAGACCGGCAGCGGCACCCAGAGCAACATGAACGTCAACGAAGTGATCGCCGGTCGCGCCAACGAACTGGCCGGCAACCCGCGTGGCGGCAAGACCCCGGTGCACCCCAACGATCACGTCAATCGCTCCCAGAGTTCCAACGACTGCTTCCCCACGGCCATGCACATCGCGACGGTTCAGGCGGTGCAACAGCATTTGCTGCCGGCGATCAGCGAGTTGTCTGGCGGGCTGGCGGAGCTGTCCGCGCGGCACATGAAACTGGTCAAGACCGGTCGTACCCACATGATGGACGCCACGCCGATTACCTTCGGCCAGGAACTCTCGGCGTTCATCGCACAACTGGATTACGCCGAACGGGCGATCCGCAGCGCACTGCCGGCGGTCTGTGAACTGGCTCAGGGCGGCACCGCGGTCGGCACCGGGTTGAACTCGCCCCACGGTTTTGGCGAAGCGATCGCCGCCGAACTGGCCGCCCTCTCCGGCCTGCCGTTCGTCACCGCCCACAACAAATTCGCCGCCCTGGCCGGTCACGAGCCGTTGGTCACCCTATCCGGCGCCCTGAAAACCCTCGCCGTGACCCTGATGAAAATCGCCAACGACCTGCGCGTGCTGGGCTCCGGACCTCGAGCCGGGTTCGCTGAAGTGAAACTGCCGGCCAACGAGCCGGGCAGCTCGATCATGCCCGGCAAGGTCAATCCGACCCAATGCGAAGCGCTGTCGATGCTGGCCTGTCAGGTGTTGGGCAACGACGTCGCCATCGGTTTTGCCGCCAGTCAGGGGCACCTGCAATTGAACGTGTTCAAACCGGTGATCATTCACAACCTGCTGCAATCAATCCGCTTGCTGGGCGACGGCTGTAGCAACTTCCAACAGCATTGCATCGCCGGGCTGGAACCGGATGCCGAGAAAATGGCCGAGCATCTGGAACGAGGCTTGATGCTGGTGACGGCGCTGAATCCGCATATCGGCTACGACAAATCGGCGGAGATTGCCAAGAAGGCTTATGGCGAGGGGCTGACCTTGCGTGAGGCGGCGTTGCAGCTGGGCTATCTGACCAATGAAGAGTTCGATGCGTGGGTGAGGCCGGAGAATATGCTGGAGGCCGGTAAGCAGGGGTGAATCACCACCGCCCGTGATCGTTCCCACGCAGAGCGTGGGAACGATCATTCAACCGCCATTTTGGTCTTTCTGGCACGAAGCCCCGCCATCAACGATGGCCCCAACGCCACCAGCGCCGAGCCCACCACTACCAACACCGCCCCGCCATAACCCAGGCCATTGATCTGCTCGGCATGCACATACTCCGGCCATAACCACGCGGCCACAGCCACAGCGGCAAAGGTCACCAGCGGCGTGATCGCCAGCGTCGCACTGACCCGCGAAGCCTCCCAATGGGCCAGCGCTTCGGCAAAGGCGCCGTAAGCGATCAGCGTGTTCAAACAGCACGCCAGCAGCAGCCAGCCTTGCAGCGGGCTCAGTTGCAGCGCTTTCAGTGGATGCACCCACGGCGTCAGCAACAGTGCGCAGAACAGGTAAATCACCATCATTACCTGCAACGAATTCCACACCGTGAGCAACTGCTTCTGACCCAAGGCATAGAAGGTCCAGACCGTGGACGCCAACAGCACCATCAGCACGCCTGCGGTGTAATCGGTGAGGGAGGTGAGCAACTCGCTCAAGCGCTGATTGAAGAACAGCCCAAAGCCGATCAACAGCACCAACAGGCCAATCCCCTGCCCCACGCTGAACCGCTCCTTGAACACGAACAGACTGGCGATCAACAACATGATCGGGCCCATCTGCACCACCAGTTGCGCGGTGCCGGGGCTGAGCAGGTTCAAGCCCATCAGGTACAGCACGTAGTTGCCGACCAGTCCGAGTACCGCCATCAACACCAGACAGCCACCGCGCGGGCCAAGCACTTTGCGACTCGGCAGGCGTTTGGTCGCCGCCAGATAAACGAACAGGCAACCACCGGACACCAGCAGGCGAAACCAGGTCACCGTCACCGGGTCCATCACCAGCAGCACTTGCTTGAGCTTGATCGGCAGGATTCCCCACAGCAACGCAGTCAGCAAGGCCAGGAACAAACCGTACACCCAGCGACCCGATGAAATATGCATGCTGACCCCGAAGCCCATTGGCAAGAACGGTCATTCTAGGCTCAGACCAGAGCGCGACACAGGGACCGTTGCCGGCGGGCCGCAAATGAAACTGTGCAGGTCGCACCATAACGTTGACGATATGCCGTCGATCAGGTGGCCAGGCGTTGCAAGTGGTTCATGCATAAGCTCATTGAAACCGACATCCGCAGGAGATCGCTCATGTACGGCATGCGCGCCCAGGACAACGCCCCCGCCACGCACTTTCGCTGTGACCGGTTGTGTCGTGTCAATGGCGAGTTGTATTTCACCACCCGGGAGCACACGCTGGAGGGGCCGTTTGAAAACCGGGAGGCAGCGATGCGTGAAATTCAGGCGTATGTCGAGCGGATGCAGTTCTTGTGCATAAGCCGGTAAACCGTGGCGCCTGCATCGCGGGCAAGCCCGCTCCCACAGGGTTTGTGGCGTTCGCTGTATTTGTGATCGCCGCCAATTACTGTGGGAGCGGGCTTGCCCGCGATAGCAATGCAACAGTCTCTACATAATCAGGGTACTTACCGCACCGCCTCAAACAACCCCGTAGCCCCCATCCCGCCCCCCACGCACATGGTGACGATGCCGTAACGCAGGTTACGCCGCTGCAACTCACGCACGATGTGCCCGACCTGACGCGACCCCGTCATGCCGAACGGATGGCCGATGGAAATCGAGCCGCCATTGACGTTGTATTTGTCGTTATCGATTTCCAGCCGATTGCGGCTGTACAAGCACTGGGACGCGAACGCTTCGTTGAGCTCCCACAGATCAATGTCGGCAATCTGCAACCCCTTGGCCTTGAGCAACTTCGGCACCGAGAACACCGGGCCGATGCCCATCTCGTCCGGCTGGCACCCGGCCACGGCGAAACCGCGAAAGAAGGCTTTGGGCTTGAGCCCCAGCGCCAGGGCTTTTTCCAGGCTCATCACCAGGGTCATCGAGGCGCCGTCGGACAATTGCGACGAGTTGCCGGCGGTTACCGAGCCGTCTTCGGCAAACACCGGTTTCAATCCGGCCAGACTTTGAAGGGTGGTGTCGGGGCGGTTGCAGTCGTCATGATCGACGATGCCGTCGAGGATCTGCACCTGAGCGGTGGTCTTGTCTTCAACGCGATACTTCACTGCCATTGGCACGATTTCATCGTTGAACAACCCGGCGGCCTGCGCCTGGGCGGTACGCTGCTGGCTTTGCAGGGCATACAAGTCCTGCTCTTCGCGGCTGACGTTGTAACGACGCGCGACGATCTCGGCGGTCTGGCCCATGGGGAAATAGATGCCCGGCACCTGTTCTTTCAGCAGCGGGTTGATCAGGTTGTCGGTGTTGACGCTTTTCATGGTCAGGCTGATGGATTCGACGCCACCGGCGACAATGATGTCGCTGCAACCCGAAGCGATCTGGTTGGCGGCAATGGCAATGGCCTGCAAGCCCGACGAACAGAAGCGGTTAAGGGTCATGCCTCCCGTGCCGATACCCAAGTGCGAGAGCACCGCGACGTTGCGACCGATGTTGTAGCCCTGGGCGCCTTCGTTGGAGCCGGCGCCGACGATGCAATCCTCGACACTGGCCGGGTCGACGTCATTGCGCGTGAGCAGCGCATTGACGCAGTGGGCCGCCATGTCGTCCGGACGGGTCATGTTGAACTTGCCGCGAAAGGATTTGGCCAGGCCGGTCCGCACGCTGTCGACGATCACCACTTCACGCATGGCATACACCTCATTGTTGTTGTCAGTCAGGAGTTGGAACGAGCATAAGTCCAGCCCATGACTGACCGCGACAATCATTCACCCCGCGTATGCGTAGCCATCGGTTCAGCGCTTGTTTTTCTGCAGTTTCTTCTCGCGTTTGTCGGACTTTTCGAAGGCTTCTTCCAGCGCATGGTTAATGGTGCGCAGGACCTTGACCCGCGCCCAGCGCTTGTCGTTGGCTTCCACCAGGGTCCAGGGCGATATCTCAGTGCTGGTGCGATCGACCATGTCGCCAACGGCGGTGCGATAGTCATCCCATTTATCGCGATTGCGCCAGTCATCTTCAGTGATCTTGAAGCGCTTGAAGGGGATCTGTTCGCGCTCCTGAAAGCGTTCCATCTGAGTCTGTTTATCGATGGCCAGCCAGAACTTGGCCACGATCACCCCGGCATCGGCGATCTGCTCTTCGAAGTCGTTGATCTCGCCATAGGCGCGCATCCAGTCCGCCTTGCTGCAAAAACCTTCGACGCGCTCCACCAACACCCGGCCATACCAGGAGCGGTCGAACACAGTGAATTTGCCCCGCGCCGGAATATGCCGCCAGAAACGCCAGAGATACGGCTGCGCCCGTTCTTCCTCGGTAGGCGCGGCGATCGGCACGATGTCGTACTGGCGTGGGTCAAGCGCCGCGGCCACCCGACGAATTGCCCCGCCCTTGCCTGCCGCGTCGTTGCCTTCGAACAACGCGATCAACGCGTGGCGACGCATTCGCTTGTCGCGCATCAGCCCGGAAAACCGCGCCTGCTCGGTAATCAGTTGCTCTTCGTAATCGTCCTTGTCCAGGTTCAGGGTCAGGTCCAGGCTATCGAGCAGATTCACTTGATCGACGCTGGGGAACAAGGGCGCGGCGCTGACTTTATGCGGGTGAATCCTCGGTCTCTTCAGCGCGCTCTGCAGGCCCTCGAGCAGGATCTTGCCAACCGTCAGACTGCGGTAGTGCGTGTCCACGCCAGCGATCACATGCCATGGCGCATAGTCGCGGCTGGTGCGGCGCAATACACGTTCGCCGTACTTCACAAACTTGTCGTACGTTTGGGACTGTTGCCAGTCCAGCGGGCTGATGCGCCAACTGTGCAGCGGATCGTCAGCCAGCGCCTTGAGCCGCGCTTTCATTTGTTTTTTGGAGAGGTGAAACCAGAACTTGAAGATCAGCGCGCCTTCGTCGCAGAGCATCTTCTCCAACCGCTCGGCCCCGTTAATGCTTTGATCAAGTCGCGGATCCTTGAACAGGCCATGAACCCGTCCCTGCAGCATCTGGCTGTACCAGTTGCCGAAGAAAATCCCCATGCGGCCCTTGGCCGGAAGCATCCGCCAGTAACGCCAGGCGGGCGGTCGCGCCAGCTCTTCGTCGGTCTGCTGGTCGAAGGTGCGGACCTCGATCAAGCGCGGGTCCATCCATTCGTTGAGCAACTTGACCGTCTCGCCCTTGCCGGCCCCTTCGATGCCGTTGATCAAAATGATGACCGGAAAGCGGTGTTGCTGCCGAAGTTCGAACTGCGCTTCGAGCAAGGCTTCACGCAACGCCGGCACTTCGGCTTCATAGGTTTCTTTGTCGATGACATGACCGATTTCGGCAGATTCGAACATGGCGCGGCTCCTTCCAGGATTGAGCAAGACTAGCGGAAGATGGGGGTTTGCGGTGAAGCAAAAAAAGATCAAAAGATCGCAGCCTTGTAGCAGCTGGCGCAGCCTGCGTTCGATCGCGAAGCGGTCGCCAAACCGGCGACAATGCATTACCGGAAAACCACGTTGTCTGACTTTGCGACCGCTTCGCGATCAAACGCAGCCTTCGGCAGCTGCTACAGAATTTCAGCGACAGGTCGAACGTGTCTTGCCATGGATCAAGCACCGCTGCGGCGATCGGCTAGAATGGCCTCCTTGCCGTTGCCGAGCCTGCCATGAAACCTGTATTGCCCCACGCCCAGCTCGACTGGGACGACCAAGGTCGCCCGCGCTCGCGGGTGTTCGATGATGTGTATTTTTCCGACCAGTCGGGCCTTGAAGAAACTCGCTACGTGTTTCTGGAGCAAAACGATTTGCGTGACCGTTTCGCCGCATTGCCGGTGAATGGTCGACTGGTGATTGGCGAGACCGGGTTCGGCACCGGGCTGAATTTTCTCTGTGCCTGGCAGTTGTTCGAACAACACGCGGTGACCGGTGCACGGCTGCATTTTGTCAGTGTCGAAAAGTACCCGCTGAGCGCCCCCGACCTGCAACGGGCCCTGGCGTTATGGCCAGATCTCAAGCCGTTCGCCGATCAACTGCTGGCGCAATACGTGGCGATCCATCAAGGTTTCCAGCGCCTGGTGCTGGACAATGGCCGCGTCACTCTGACCTTACTGGTCGGCGATGCGCTGGAGCAGTTGCCCCAACTGGATGCGCAGATCGATGCCTGGTTTCTCGACGGTTTCGCCCCGGCGAAAAACCCCGACATGTGGACCGCCGAACTGTTTGCCGAACTGGCTCGCCTGGCGGCACCCGGCTCGACCATCAGCACCTTCACCAGCACCGGTTGGGTGCGCCGCCTGCTGAACGCGGCGGGCTTCAAGATGAAACGCACGCCCGGCATCGGCCACAAGTGGGAAATTCTACGGGGCACATTCCTCGGCTGGCCTGAAGAGGCTGCTAAACCAGTCTCGGCAAAACCCTGGTTCGCTCGCCCACAACCGCTGACCGGCGAACGCCGCGCCCTGGTGATCGGCGCCGGGCTGGCCGGTTGCGCCAGTGCCGCCAGCCTCGCCGCACGGGGCTGGCAAGTGAGCCTGCTGGAACGCCACGAGGCACTGGCGCAGGAAGCTTCGGGCAATCCTCAAGGCGTGCTTTACCTCAAGCTTTCGGCCCATGGCACCGCGTTGTCGCAATTGATCGTCAGCGGTTTCGGTTACACCCGACGCCTGCTGGAACACTTACAGCGCGGCGTCGACTGGGACGATTGCGGGGTCTTGCAATTGGCCTTCAATGCCAAGGAAGCCGAGCGTCAGGCGCAGTTGGCCGCAGCTTTTTCGCCAGGCCTGGTGCACCTGCTCGATCAACTCCAGGCTCAGGCCCAGGCCGGCATCGAACTGGAGCACGGCGGCCTGTTCTTCCCTGAAGGTGGCTGGGTTCATCCGCCTGCGTTGTGCCAGTGGCAGGCGTCTTCAACGAACATCCAGTGGCTGCCCCATCGCGAGGTGCTGGAACTGCGCAAGGTCGATGAACAATGGCAGGCCTGGGACGGCGATGCACTGCTGGCCAGCGCGCCCGTGGTGATTCTGGCCGGCGCCGCCGAGATCAAGCGGTTTCCCCAGAGCGCCGAGCTGCCCCTCAAACGCATTCGCGGCCAGATCACCCGACTGGCGCAAACCCCTGAAAGCCAGAGCCTGGCGACCGTCGTCTGCGCCGAAGGCTACGTGGCGCCCGCGCGTCTGGGCGAACACACCCTTGGCGCCAGCTTCGATTTCAAGAGCGATGATCTGGCCCCGACCGTCGCCGAGCACCTCGGCAACCTGGCGTTGCTCGAAGAAATATCCACCGACCTGGTCGCCCGTCTGCATGTTCAAGACCTGGAGCCGCTGCAGCTAGAAGGGCGCGCGGCGTTCCGCTGCACCAGCCCCGACTACCTGCCGATCGTCGGACCACTGGCCGACCAGGCCACCTTCGCCACTGCCTATGCCGCGCTGAGCAAAGATGCCCGGCAAGTGCCCGACGTCCCCTGCCCATGGCTCGAGGGTTTTTACGTCAACAGCGGCCATGGTTCTCGCGGTTTGATCACCGCGCCATTGTCTGGCGAGCTGTTGGCGGCATGGCTTGAGAACGAGCCGCTGCCCTTGCCCAAAGTGGTGGCCGAGGCTTGCCATCCCAACCGTTTTGCGTTGCGCCAGTTGATCCGCGGAAAAGTCTGACGCGCCCGCTTATAACTTATCGGTCTAAAACTCCGGGGATTCAGCCGGGTCAGTTTCTGAGTACCTGCCGTTTTTGGCGGGTATCGATTGACCCTCCCCAACGGAAAAACCGGTAAGGACTTATGTGCGGATTAGCTGGAGAATTACGTTTCGACCATCAACCTGCGGACCTCGCAGCCATTGAACGAATCACCCATCACCTGGCCCCTCGCGGCCCTGATGCGTGGGGCTTCCACAGCCAAGGCCCGATTGCCCTCGGTCATCGGCGCCTGAAAATCATGGACCTGTCGGACGGCTCGGCGCAGCCGATGATCGACAACCAGTTGGGCCTGTCCCTGGCTTTCAACGGCGCGATCTACAACTTCCCGGAACTGCGTACCGAGCTGGAAAGCCTCGGTTACACCTTCTATTCCGGTGGCGACACCGAAGTGCTGCTCAAGGGTTATCACGCCTGGGGCGAAGCCCTGTTGCCCAAGCTCAACGGCATGTTCGCCTTCGCCATTTGGGAGCGCGATGCCAAACGTCTGTTCATTGCCCGTGACCGTCTCGGCGTGAAGCCGCTGTACCTGTCGCGTACCGGCCAGCGCCTGCGCTTTGCCTCGGCCCTGCCGGCATTGCTCAAGGGCGGCGACATCAACCCGATCCTCGATCCGGTGGCGCTCAATCATTACCTGAACTTCCACGCAGTGGTCCCGGCCCCGCGCACCTTGTTGGCGGGCATCGAGAAACTGCCCCCGGCGAGCTGGATGCGCATCGAAGCGGACGGCACCACCGAGCAGAAAACCTGGTGGACCCTGCCCTACGGCCCACACGCCGACGAGCTGAATCTGACCCTCGAAGACTGGCGCGATCGCGTGCTCGACAGCACCCGTGATGCGGTGGCGATCCGTCAACGGGCAGCGGTGGATGTCGGTGTGCTGCTCTCGGGTGGCGTCGATTCGAGCTTGCTGGTGGGGCTGTTGCGCGAAGTCGGGGTCGAAGACTTGTCGACCTTTTCCATCGGCTTTCAGGATGCTGGCGGCGAGCGCGGTGACGAGTTCCAGTATTCGGACCTGATCGCCAAACACTACGGCACCCGGCACCATCAACTGCGCATCGACGAAAAAGAGATCATCGATCAGCTGCCCGCAGCGTTCCGCGCCATGAGCGAGCCGATGGTCAGCCACGACTGTATCGCCTTCTACCTGCTGTCCCGGGAAGTGGCCAAGCACTGCAAGGTGGTGCAGAGCGGTCAGGGCGCGGACGAGTTGTTCGCCGGTTATCACTGGTATCCGCAGGTGGACGGCGCCAGCGATCCGTACACAGCGTACCGCGATGCGTTTTTTGACCGCAGCTACGCCGACTACACCGCCACGGTGCAGCCGAAATGGCTGACGGCCAACGACGCGGCCGGTGACTTCGTGAAGGAACATTTCGCCCAGCCCGGTGCCGACGCGGCGGTGGACAAAGCCCTGCGTCTGGACAGCACCGTGATGCTGGTGGACGACCCGGTCAAACGGGTCGACAACATGACCATGGCCTGGGGTCTGGAAGCGCGTACGCCGTTTCTCGACTATCGCCTGGTGGAATTATCGGCGCGGGTGCCGGGTAAATTCAAACTGCCAGATGGCGGCAAGCAGGTGTTGAAAGAGGCGGCGCGACTGGTCATTCCGAGTGAGGTGATCGACCGTAAAAAAGGCTACTTCCCAGTGCCGGGACTCAAACATTTGCTGGGCGACACGCTGAATTGGGTGCGTGAATTGCTGCTCGACCCGAGTCAGGATCGCGGCCTGTTCAACCCCGCCATGCTCGACCGCCTGCTGACCGATCCGCAAGGTCAACTGACCCCGTTGCGCGGCTCCAGGCTGTGGCAATTGGCGGCCCTGAACCTGTGGCTCAGCGAACAAGGAATCTGATCGATGAAACCCAACGCCACGGCTTACAGCCAACGCTTGTTGCGCGGTCAGGCCCCCTCCTACGAACGCTTGCAGGCACGCCTGGCCGAAGACGGCAGTGAACTCGGTGCTGCGCCGATAGCCGTGCATTGCGGTTGGGGTCGGTTGCTGATCGGCCATACCTTTCCCGATGCCGCGAGCCTCGCCCAAGAGTTGCTCAATGAGCAGCCCGGTGAACGGGACATCGCCTTGTACGTCGCCGCTCCCCAGCAAGTGCTGGGGCTGGAGCCTGCCCAGTTGTTTCTCGACCCGTCCGACACCTTGCGCCTGTGGTTCAGCGATTACCGACAGGCCACCCGGGTATTTCGCGGTTTCCGCATCCGTCGGGCGCAAAGCGAGGCGGACTGGCAGGCGACCAATCAGCTGTATCAGGCCCGCGGCATGCTGCCGATCGACGCCAGCTTGCTGACCCCACGCCATCAGGGCGGCCCGGTGTATTGGCTGGCCGAAGATGAGGACAGCGGCGCAATCATCGGCAGCGTCATGGGCCTCAATCATCACAAGGCATTCAACGACCCGGAAAACGGCAGCAGCCTCTGGTGCCTGGCGGTCGATCCGCAATGCTCCCGTCCAGGTGTCGGTGAGGTGTTGGTGCGGCACTTGATCGAACACTTCATGAGTCGTGGCCTGAGCTACCTGGACCTGTCCGTGTTGCACGACAACCGTCAGGCGAAAAGTCTTTACGCCAAGCTCGGTTTTCGCAACTTGTCGACCTTCGCCATCAAGCGCAAGAACGGCATCAATCAGCCGTTGTTTCTTGGCCCGGGCCCCGAGGCCGAGTTCAATCCGTATGCGCGAATCATCGTCGAGGAGGCTCATCGCCGCGGCATTGATGTGCAAGTGGACGATGCGCAAGCCGGTCTGTTCACCTTGACGCACGGTACTCGCCGCGTGCGTTGTCGCGAATCCCTGAGCGATCTGACGAGCGCCATCAGCATGACCTTGTGTCAGGACAAGAGCCTGACCCACAAGGCGCTGAAAAATGCCGGTCTTAAACTGCCAGCCCAACAACGGGCGGGGAGCGCGGACGACAATCTGGCGTTTCTCGACGAGCACCAACGGGTGGTGGTCAAACCGCTGGACGGTGAACAGGGCCAAGGGGTGGCGGTGGATTTACGTAGCATCGAAGAGGTCCAGCAAGCCATCGAAAACGCCCGCGCATTCGACAGTCGAGTGCTGCTGGAAAGTTTTCACGAAGGCCTCGATTTGCGGATTCTGGTGATCGGATTCGAGGTCGTCGCGGCCGCCATTCGCCGGCCGGCGGAAGTGGTGGGTGATGGTCAGTATTCCATCGGGGCGCTGATCGAGGCCCAGAGCCGTCGCCGTCAGGCCGCCACCAGCGGTGAAAGCAAAATCCCGCTGGACCATGAGACCCAGCGCACGTTGCAGGCGGCGGGTTATGACTACAGCAGCATTCTGCCGGCCGGCGAGCATCTGTTCGTACGGCGCACGGCGAACCTTCATACCGGCGGCATTCTTGAAGACGTCACGGCGATCCTGCATCCAACCCTGGTGGACGCGGCAGTGCGCGCGGCGCGGGCGCTGGATATTCCGATGGTCGGGCTCGATCTGATGGTGCCGGCCGCCGACCAGCCGGAGTATGTGTTTATCGAAGCCAACGAGCGCGCGGGGCTGGCCAACCATGAACCGCAGCCGACGGCCGAGCGGTTTGTGGATTTGTTGTTTCCGCATAGTCAGCCGGCGGTTTCATAAATGTGTGCAGCCTGATCTGACGCCATCGCGGGCAAGCCCGCTCCCACAGTTGACCGCGCGCCCTGTGGGAGCGGGCTTGCCCGCGATGGCGGCCTGACAGGCAACGTAGATTCTCCCCCTTCATCGAAACCATCGATGCTCTCACTTCATCAGGAGTTTCCATGACCCGCAAAATTCCCGAACCAGATCTCAATTACCTGCAAAAAGTCCTGCTGGAAATGCTCGCCATTCCCAGCCCGACCGGGTTCACCGACACCATTGTGCGGTACGTCGCCGAGCGTCTTGAAGAGCTGGGTATTCCCTTTGAAATGACCCGTCGCGGCACCATCCGTGCCACCCTCAAGGGCAAGAAGAACAGCCCGGACCGCGCGGTTTCCGCCCACCTGGATACCATTGGCGCGGCGGTTCGCGCGATCAAGGACAACGGCCGCCTGACCCTGGCGCCAGTCGGTTGCTGGTCCAGCCGTTTTGCCGAGGGCAGCCGCGTCAGTCTGTTCACCGACAACGGCGTGATCCGCGGCAGCGTGTTGCCGTTGATGGCCTCCGGGCACGCATTCAACACCGCCGTGGATGAAATGCCGATCAGCTGGGATCACATCGAATTGCGCCTGGACGCCTATTGCGCCACCCGCGCCGATTGCGACTCGCTGGGGATCAGCGTCGGCGATTTCGTCGCCTTCGACCCGTTGCCGGAGTTCACAGAAAGCGGCCACATCAGCGCCCGTCACCTCGATGACAAGGCCGGCGTTGCCGCACTGCTGGCGGCGCTGAAAGCGATTGTCGACAGCGGCGAAGAGTTGATGATCGACTGCCATCCGCTGTTCACCATCACCGAAGAAACCGGCAGCGGTGCGGCGGCGGCCCTGCCCTGGGACGTCAGCGAATTCGTCGGCATCGACATTGCGCCGGTCGCGCCCGGCCAACACTCCAGCGAACACGCGGTGAGCGTGGCGATGCAGGATTCCGGCGGGCCTTATGACTATCACCTGTCGCGGCACCTGCTGCGTCTGGCCAGCGACAACGAACTGCCGGCGCGTCGGGACCTGTTCCGCTATTACTTCAGCGATGCTCACTCGGCCGTCACTGCCGGCCACGACATTCGCACCGCCCTGCTGGCCTTCGGTTGCGACGCCACCCACGGCTATGAACGCACCCACATCGACAGCCTCGCCGCCCTCAGCCGTTTGCTCGGTGCCTACATCCTCAGCCCACCGGTGTTCGCCAGCGATGCACAACCGGCCACGGGATCGCTGGACCGGTTCAGTCACCAGATAGAACACGAGACACAGATGGAAAGCGATACACGAGTGCCGTCGGTCGATAGTTTGATTGGGCAGCGCACAGACAGCTAAGGCGAACTGTAGGAGCTGCCGAAGGCTGCGATCTTTGAATCTTGATCTGCAGCGATGCAACAGGTGCAAAGATCAAAAGATCGCAGCCTTCGGCAGCTCCTACTGGTGATGCGTTCATAACCGCCGTAGCATCGCGCCATTGTTTAGCCGAGGTGCCTATGCTGATCCCACACGACCAACTTGAAGTCGATACGCTGACCCGTCTGATCGAGGATTTCGTGACCCGTGACGGCACGGACAACGGCGATGACACACCGCTGGAAACCCGTGTCTTGCGTGTCCGTCAGGCATTGACCAAGGGCCAGGCACTGATCGTCTTCGATCCGGAAAGCGAGCAATGCCAGTTGATGCTCAAGCACGACGTGCCCAAGCACCTGTTCGACTGAGGCCCTTGAAAACGCCCCCTAACGAGCTTTGGCTTTTGCCTGTTTGATCTGGATGCGCTCATAGACTTCGGCGCGGTGTACGTTGACCTGCTGCGGCGCTTCAACACCGAAGCGCACGCTGCTTCCGTTGACGGCAAGAACCCGCACGGAAATGTTGTCACCAATGGATATCAACTCGCCCACAACGCGACTGAGTACAAGCATGGCATTCGTCCTTCTGGATGACCGGCCCTTGAAGATGCCCGGCGCGTGGCGGGTCTTCAATGCAACAGCAGCAAAACAGTCCCGCCCTACAGCGCAAGATGCATCGCCCTGACGGACGCGTCCGACAAACCGGTTGAATGAAGGACCGATCCTTCAGGAAGCAGAGAAGCGCGGACCAAACAGGATGACACTCGCCCCAAGCACACACAGCGCCACGCCAATCCAGTCCGAGCCCAGTGGACGAATCCGCTCGACCACCGCCAGCCAGCCAATCGACGCAATGATGTAGATGCCACCGTAGGCGGCATAGGCGCGGCCGGCGTAGCTCGCTTCGACCCGGGTCAGCAACACCGCGAACAAGATCAGGCTGAGCAACGCAGGAATGACCCACAAGACGCTTTTACCTTGGCGCAGCCACATCCAGAAGGCGAAGCAGCCGGCGATTTCAAACAGCGCGGCGAGGAAAAACCACAGGTAATTGAGCATGCAGAGGTCTCGTGAGGATGGCCGGTTGCGGCCACCCTAACGACGCTGTTGCGCACGGGCAAGTTCAGCTTGCGTTTTGTTTGGCCTTGGCGCGCATTTTGTCGGCCATCACGGTCATTTCGTTGTAGAGCAATTGCGGGGTTTTCTGCTTGATCGCCCAGGCCATGCGCCCCTGTTCGTGAGGCAGGATCAAGAATTCGCCGGCGGCGACCTGCTGATAGATGTAGTCGGCAATGTCGGCAGCGGTAATCGGCGAGCTTTCCAGCAATTTGCCGACCTGGGCTTTCATGGCCGGGGTCGGGCCGCGGAAAGAGTCCAGCAGGTTGGTCTGGAAGAACGACGGGCAGACCACATGCACGCTGACTTCCTCGTGGGCCAGTTCGATCAACAGGCTTTCGGACAACGCCACTACGCCCGCCTTGGCCACGTTGTAGTTGCTCATGGCCGGGCCTTGCATCAGGGCCGCCATCGAGGCGATGTTGATGATCTTGCCTTTACTTTTCTCCAGCAGCGGCAGGAAGGCCTTGCAGCCCTTGACCACGCCCATCAGGTTGATCGCGATCTGCCAGTCCCAATCCTCCAGCGACAGTTCACTGAAGAAACCGCCCGAGGCCACACCCGCGTTGTTGACGATGACATCGATGCCGCCGAGTTTCTCTTCGCAGGCTTGGGCGAAGGCGGTCAGCTGACTGTAGTCGCGCACATCGCAACGCAGGATGAAACCGTCGCCGCCGGCTTCGCGCACCCGCTTCAGGGTTTCTTGCAGGCCGGGTTCACTGACATCCGACAAGGCCAGCTGCCAGCCTTCACGCGCCCAGCGCAGAGCGACTTCGCGACCCAGGCCTGAGCCCGCGCCAGTGATCATCATGCGATTTTGCATAGCAAACAGCCTTGTTGTTCCGGGGAAGATGCACCGAGTGTAGCGAAGGATAATGCGCGACCCACGCTCCATCAGAGTGCTGAATGGCCAACGATGAACCGCGGCGCGGTACGGCTGTTTCAACTTTGAGACGCAGTAAAAGAAATAAGCGTGCTTTCCAAATACATTAAAAAAACCTGGAATTTTTTCTCATATCCATGAGTCGGATTTTGTAAGCAGCTAGGATTAATACAAGTCCAGCTGATGGCTAAAACCCTAGGTCAATCCACAACGCTTCCAACAAGGAAATAGACATGGGCACAATTCTTATCGTTATTCTTATTCTGTTGTTGATAGGTGGTTTGCCGGTCTTCCCGCATTCCAGAAGTTGGGGTTACGGCCCGTCTGGTATCATCGGCGTAGTGTTGGTGGTGTTGTTGATCCTGTTGCTGCTTGGCAAGATATAAAGATTTTACCGGCAAAAAAAAGAGGCCCTGCGAAGGGCCTCTTTTTATGTCCGGAGAACTTAGTCCGGCTTGCCGTCAACCACACCGGCGGTGTTGTCCAGCAGGCTCTTGGTGGCCGTCTGGATGAACGACTCGAGCTTCTGCTTCAGCGCAGCTTCGTCAGCCGATGCCGGGATCAATTCACCTTTCGGGTTAGCGCCCAGTTCGTATTGATACAACCTCGGCGGCATCTCTTTAGGCAGTACCAGCACGCGATCAGCCGTGAGCAACGCGACCGTCTGATCGCTGCCTGACGGCTTGATCATGCCGAAGCCTTTGTCACCTTCCGGCAGGTTCAGCAAATCGCGCCCCCAGCATTGATGAACCACGTCGCCACCAATGCGGCCCATGATGGTCGGCACGATGTCGATCTGGGTGCCCACGGTGTGGTCGACCTGACCGAATTTTTCCTGGATGCCCGGGCCGATCATCAGCATCGGCACGTTGAAGCGGCCCAGGTCCATTTCGGTGATCTGCTGTTCGTTGCCAAAACCGTGGTCGCCGACGATCACAAACAGGGTTTCCTTGAAATACGGCTCTTTACGGGCCTTTTCAAAGAACTGACCCAACGCCCAGTCGGAGTAGCGCATGGCGGTCAAGTGTTCATTGAGGCTGCCACGATCGGTCACGCGCTCCACCGGCAATGGCGTCGGCAAGGCGTATGGCGTGTGGTTGGACAGGGTTTGCAGCAAGGCATAGAACGGTTTCTTGTCCTTGCCGTCACGGGTTTTCAGTTCTTCCAGGCCACGGTTGAACATGTCCTGGTCAGACACACCCCAGGTAGGGTCGGAGAACACCGGGTTGACGAAGTCATTGCGCCCGATGAAGTTGGTCATGCCCTGGTTGCTGAAGAAGCCCGACTGGTTGTCCCAAGAGAAGTCGCCGTTGTAGACGTACACATCGTCGTAGTCACGAGCGCTGAGCAACTGCGGCAGGCCGGACAGTTTGTGGCTGCCTTCCGGGGTCTGCATCAGGTATTCGAAACCTGGCAGGTTCGGGAAGCAGGCCATGGTAGCGAACATGCCCTGGTGGGTATGGGTACCGTTGGAGAAGAAACGGTCGAACAACAGGCCTTCTTTCGACAGTTTGTCAAAGTACGGCGTGACCTCGCCCGGACGTCCCAGAGCGCCCACCGAGTGACCGGCGAAGCTTTCCATCAGGATCACCACGACGTTCTTGATCGGCAGTGTCTTGTTGGTATCGGGGCTGTAGTTGCGGCGCACCGCGGCGGTCTCGGAATCGACCAGCTTGTCGCTCGGGGTCAGCAACATATCGCGCACGGTCTGCTGAGCCAGAGGCTGTTCCAGTGTGGCTTTCCAGATATTGTCGCGTTCTTCGGACATCCGGCTCTTGGCCGCCGCGATCAGCGACAGCGTACCGTTGAGGCCCAACTGGTTGGCGAAGTTGGAGTCGGTGGTGTAAACGTCACCCCAGCGCAGGGGCGGGCCCTGACGCAGGGTGCCACGAGCCGCGACCACGCAGACCAGCAGGCAGACCACGAACACCACGCCGCGCGCATACCACGGCGCGACCTGGCGCGTGCCAATGCTGCCACCGCTGAACGGCCCGCGAGGACGCGTGGCGCGGTCGGCGCCCTTGAGCGCGAGAGTCAGAATCAGCGTGCCCACGGCCCAGGCCAACAGATAGCGAACCACCGGAAAACCATACCAGAGCATGCTCATCACGGTTTTCGGGTCTTCTTTCACGTACTGGAAGACCAGGCCGTTGAGGCGCTGGTGGAACTCGCGGTAGAAGTCCATCTCCATCAGGCCGAGGAACAGCGCGATGCTCGAGGCAACGGTCAGCCAGAACCGGAAGAACCCGCGGGCCGCCATGGCCCGGGCGCTGAACAGGGCCAGCAGCAGCGGAACGCTGAGGTAAACCACCAGACGCAAGTCGAAACGCAGGCCGTTGGCGAACGCTTCCAGGAAGGTCGAAGCCGGTGTGTCGAGGATCATCGAGCGGTTGTAGACCAGCAGCGCGACGCGCAGCAGGCTGAACATGACCATCATGATCAGGGCACACAACAGCGTGTAGGCCAGATGCGATTTGACGGTCGGTTGCAGCAGGCGACTAGAAGCTCGCTGCTGACTCAGGGCGTCCGGGTTTGCCATGTCGTTTTAGGACCCATTGGAAGTTGAAGTTTCAAAAATACAGCAGCGCCTTGCCTAATGCTGATCGGTCAACCTGTGGGAGCGGGGTTGACTGAACTGGCATTAGGCGTCTTGCCCTCTGTTGGCCATTCTCGGCCCCGGGGCGTGCGCGGTGCGCAAATGTTGCACGATCAACCGCGGCATTACCATTGATTACTTAGCGCTCTGGGACAAGCAGCGTGGCGCAAAGTTGCGGGGTTGACTCGTTGGGGCGCGGGTGAATTGTCTTGGAGGCCTTGTGAAAATTTCGTGCAACGCATATCCGGTAACAAAATAACGCCCCGCCCTCAGTAAGAAACGCAAACGCCCCGAACCAGTCGGGGCGTTGTTGAACGGGCCGTATCAAAAGAGTACGCGATTACTTCTCGGCGCGTTCTTTCAAGGCTTTAAGGGTATTGAACGGCGCGTCGACCACGAACTTGTTGGCCAGCCACGACGGCACGCTGCCGCCCGGATCGGTGTGAACCTGATAAGTCACTTCAACTTGATCGCCTTTAGGCACGAGCTTCCAGAAACCTTTGACCTGGGCGACCCGTACAAAGCCCTTTTCTTCCGCAAGGTACTTCGGCTGCCCTTCCAGTTCGCGGGTCAGACTGCCATCGGCGCCTTCAACGGTGGTGACATGCATCACCGAATCGCGAGCAGTGACCGGCCAGGGGGTATTGAACTGGGTGTAAGTCCAACTCTGATTGCCTTCGTGTTTGAGCAGCTTCTGGGTCTTGCACTCGTGAATCCAGGCACAGGCACCTGGAACGTCTTCCTGCAATGCACGCAGTTTGGCCATGGTGGTCTTCATGACGGTTACGCCGCGGTAAGCCTTGTATTGGGAACCGGCCACTTCACTCAAGGACACTTTTATACCGTCTTCGTCCTTGGCGGTTTTCCAGTCTTCGGCCTGAGCCGTGGAGGCCAGCAAAACAGTCAAACCACACAGCACAGCCATACGATGCAGCGAACCCATAATCTTATTCCTTATTGTTGAAGTTCCGTTCGTTGAACACATCACGCGACCGTCATTTTCTCCCACCAGCCCAGCAACTTGATCGCCTCGTCGCGGCTGCTTCCACAGACCTCGACATCGGCTTCAAACGCTGAACACACCGCAGGACGTTCCGGCTTGCCAAAAATACTGCACAGGTTATCGGCAGACAGTTGTACGCAACGTTCTCCGGCGGCTTTGCCATTGGGCATGCCGGGAATCGGCGAACTGATGGAAGGGGCAATGCAACAGGCGCCACAGCCTTCACGGCATCTCATGACGACAAGCTCCTCGCGACGGGCAATGTGTTAAAGGGACGTGGCACAGAGTAACGGCTAAAACGGCTGTTTAAAATTACCAGAGCCCGGGTTTTTTCACTCAAACGAATGTGACTGGCCAGTCTCCGACAAAGCGTCTGGTCCGCGGGTCACGAATGGGGGAAATTTACTGCTTGAATTCGAATTCCAGCGCCGCGCCTTCAACTTCCCGGCGCTCTTCATTGCGCAGTTGCAGTTTCATTTCATTGCTGATCAGGCGACCGTTAAGCTGGAACGGACTGCTCTTGTCACCGAACATTTGCGGCAACACCGCATCGTGTCGGGGCAACGGTACTGTGCCGACCGGTTTCAGTTCTTCGACCATGTCCTTGGGCAAGCTCAAGTCGAGACTGGCGGGAGGGAGTTTGGCTTTCACGACTTCACTGGCCGGTTTCGACTTGGAAGCAATGGGGGGGCGTTTTTTGACCGCAGCAGCCTTCTTATTGACCGGTGCGGCTTTTTTGACCGGGGCCGGTTTTTTCGCGGTTGTGCTGGCTGTCGTTTTTTCCTGAACGGAAGCCGCCATGACACCTTGCGCGTGACAGGTCATCAACAGGCAGATCAACAGCCATGCGACAGGAAAAATCGGTTTCATGGACCCAACGACACGAACGGCAGAGGCTCATATGCTCGCCTGTTGGCGACAACAAGACAAGCGGGCAGTTCACAACTGCCCGGCAGGTCAAAAACCGCTCGCCGTCTCCTGACAAAGTTGCGTCGCCAGCAACCCCAGCGTCATCAATGCACGCTCAGCCTCGCGGTTCCAGGGGATGCCACAGTTCAGGCGAATGCAGTGATTGAACTGCTCGGTGTTACTGAAAATCAGCCCCGGCGCAATGCTGATGCCCTGCTGCAATGCACGCACATGCAGCTCCTGCGTGTTGACCCGCCCCGGCAGGCTGACCCACAGAATGAAACCGCCAGTGGGCCGGGTCATCTGCGTGCCTTCCGGGAAGTACTGCTGCACCCCCAGCTGGAAAGCGCTGAGGTTCTTGCGGTACTCCTGACGGATATAGCGCAAATGCCGGTCGTAGCCACCGTTCTCCAGGTAAGCCGCAATGCCCATTTGCGTGACGCTGCAAGCCGAATGCGTGCTGAAGGTCTGCAAGCGCTGGATTTCCTGTTGGTACTTGCCGGCAATCATCCAGCCGATCCGCACGCCCGGTGACAGGGTTTTGGAGAAGCTGGAGCAATAGATCACCCGATCCAGCCGGTCGTAGGCCTTGAGCGATTTGGTGCGACCCTGTTCGAACATCAGTTCGCCGTAAATATCGTCTTCAACGACCTGGATATCGAAATCCGAGGCCAGACGCAGCAATTGTTTTTGCCGTTCTTCGGGCATGGTGCCGCCCAAGGGGTTGCTCAGACGCGTGGTCAGCACCAACGCCTTGATCGACCACTGGTTGGCCGCCAGTTGCAGAGCCTCGAGGCTCATGCCGGTGGCCGGATCGCTGGGAATCTCGATGACTTTCAACCCCAGCAGGTCGGCCAGTTGCAGCAAACCGTAATAGGTTGGCGATTCGGCGGCGATCAAATCGCCCGGCCGGGTCAACACGCGCAAAGACATCTGCAACGCATCGACACAGCCGTGGGTGATGACCACTTCCGACGGGTCGACCACCACGCCGGCATCGCGCATGCGGATCGCCACTTGCCGACGCAACGGCTCGAAACCGGGGCTGAACATGTAGCTGAATGCCCGCGGGCTATGGAAACGAGTGACTTTGGCCAGTTGCTGATGCAGCGCCCGCACCGGCAGATAATCGACACTCGGCACAGCCGCGCCCAACGGAAAAACACCTTCGCGACGGGATTCGACCAGGACTTGCTGAATGATGCTGCTGCGGGTGACAAGGCCGGGGCGCTCGACCCGGGCGATGTCCGGGGTGGGCGCCGTCAGGGCCGGCGTCTGGTGCACGTAATAACCGGATTGCGGCCGGGCGCGGATCAGCCCCTGATCCTCAAGGTTGGCATAGGCCTGCAACACCGTCGCATGGCTGACGTTGAGCTGCGAGCTCATCTTGCGCACCGAAGGCACGCGCTCCCCCGGTTGATAGACACCACGGCGGATGTCTTCGGCCAGTTGCTGAGCAATACGTTGATAGAGCAAGAGATTGGTCATGACGCAGCACTCGATTTCACGGGCATTTTATTCTTGTGTGGAACAATACCGGAACAGTTTAGAAGTGTACTGGGACAGTTACTACAATAGTCGACCATACAGTGCAGTGTCAGCAAAAACTGTACTGCTTTTATTGGCACGGCAAGCACAAAAAACCCGGCACTGCTGAACAGGCCGGGCCATAGGAGCTGTACAGGATTTCTGACGTTTATCCAGTGACGCAGCCCTTAGCGGGCGGCGCCAAGCTGGCCTTTTTCGTCGGAGAACACAATTTCCACCCGACGGTTCTGTGCACGACCGCGCTCGGACGCGTTGGCGTCCACCGGGTATTCATCGCCATAACCTTCGACCTGGATGCGTTTGTCGTCGATGCCCAGGTCCATCAGCACGTCAGCCACCGACTGCGCACGGTCACGGGACAGCTTGAGGTTTTCCTGTTTACCGCCAGTGCTGTCGGTGTAGCCCTCAATCCGCACCACACGCTTGGGGTTGAGCTGCAGGAACTGGACGATCTTCAGCACCACGCGGTTCGCCGAGGTTTTCAGCTCCGCTTCACCGGTATCGAACAACACATCGCCCAAGGTCATCACCAGACCACGGTCGGTCTGGGTGGTCGCCAACGCCACGATCTGCTCTTCGATCCACTTGCCCTGTTGCTGCACGCTGAGCAACTTGGACTCACGCAGGGCCAGTTGCAGGCGCTGACGCTCGAGTTCGAGCTTCGCCGCGCGCTCCTCATTGAGCACCTGGTTGGTGTGTTCCCGGGCGATTTCACTGTAGCGCTGGCTCAGGTAAGCGTAATGCAACACGTCCGAACCGCTGCCCCAGTAACTGGACAAACGATCGGCGCGGGCAAGGGACTCACCGGCACGGATCACGTCTTTGGGCGCGATGCGCAGCACATTGGAGTCTTCCTTGACCTTCTGGAAGTCGACGCCAGCCTGCTGTAACGCGGCTTCGCTGTGTTGACCGGCGCAGCCATAAAGGCTTGCGCAACCAGCCAGGATCAAGCCGCCGAGTACTTGGGTCTTGAGGCTCATTGGGCATCTCCCAGTTGCTTGCGCAGGCGAGTGATGCGGGTATTGAGCACGTTCAACTGCTCCTCGCTCTTGAGGGTCAGGACCCGGGCTTCGGCCAGGCGCGCGTCCAGCTCGGCCTGCTCGGCCCACATGCGCGCGTTCTTGAAGGACTGGTCGGTCATGTTGCCCTTGGCACGGTTGAACTTGTCCTGGGCCAGTTTCAGCTCCGGCACTTCATCGGCGGTA
The DNA here is from genome assembly GCF_024749285.1 of Pseudomonas sp. B21-015. Taxonomy (NCBI): domain Bacteria; kingdom Pseudomonadati; phylum Pseudomonadota; class Gammaproteobacteria; order Pseudomonadales; family Pseudomonadaceae; genus Pseudomonas; species Pseudomonas sp. B21-015. The sequence continues at coordinate 1,906,780 of NZ_CP087196.1, read as the reverse complement.
GCACCCACGGCCTTGGCTTGCTCGAGGGCCTGTTCGGTCAGGCGCATTTGTTCATTCGGCGCCGGATCGGCTGCACAACCCGCCAGAGCCAGAACGGCCAGGGCAGCGAAAAGAGGTCGAATACTCACTAAAAATCCCTACTGATTTGGGGTACTGACAGGTTGTTGCTGCGGTTGTGAGCTTTGCGCTTTCCAACGCTCGATATTGCGCAGCAGCGCGGCTTCCGTCAGTCCGGACGCGGGCAATTCTGTCATCTTTTTGGCCAGCTGTCCGCGCAACCAGGGATCGTTGCAGGCCGAGTTATGGGAAATGGCGAGATACAGACCCGGTTTGTCGACGGGTTGTGGGTGGGCCATCAAGTCATTGGCCATCCCCAGCGTTTGCGCCATGGCCATGCCCGAGTAGCGGCCGGCGAGGACAAATTCCACTTCGCCCAGCAGCAATTTCTGAAAGGCCTGGGTCAGGTTGGGTGTGCGCACAAGGGTCAATTGCTGCTCGGCGAACGTGCCAAATGACAGGGTCACTCGAGCCTTTTCCGACATGGCACCGGAATGGCCGTGAAGGTCCTGCGCTTCGTTGTAGACCAGTAACGAGTCGTTGCGGGTCCAGAGCAGGTAATCGTTTTCCAGCAGCGGTGGATGAATGTAATCCAGACTTTCCAACTCTCTGACCGTCAACGGCGCATCGGCCAGCATGTCCATACGCCCGCTGCGCACCTCATCCAGGGCCTGGGAGCGTTTGCCGGCGTAAAGCAGCTCGACCTTGATGCCCAACTCCCCCGCCACGTGCTGCAACAGGTCGGCGCTGGCGCCAATCAGATACTTGGGGTTTTGCGGATCTTGCCACAGGTACGGCGGTGCGTCCGGGCTGCCGGTCACGATCAAGCGCTCGCATTTGCCCGCGGCAGCAGACAGCCCCGGCATCAGCGCCAGCCCCAGCAGTAATGACCAGCCACACACGCGGCGCAAATCCATGGCGACTCCATACAGAACAAAAAAAAGCCCGACCAAAAGGCCGGGCTCTTTATAAGTCAAGCCGCCGGATTAGACCAGCTTCTCGAACTCAGGGATGGCTTCGAACAGATCCGCCACCAGGCCGTAATCGGCCACCTGGAAGATCGGTGCTTCTTCGTCCTTGTTGATCGCCACGATCACTTTGGAGTCTTTCATGCCGGCCAGGTGCTGGATCGCGCCAGAGATACCGACGGCGATGTACAGCTGTGGCGCAACGATCTTGCCGGTCTGACCGACTTGCATGTCGTTGGGTACGAAACCGGCGTCGACCGCGGCACGGGAAGCACCAACGGCAGCGCCCAGCTTGTCGGCCAGGGCGTACAGGTGTTTGAAGTTGTCGCCGTTCTGCATGCCGCGACCGCCGGAAACGACGATCTTGGCAGCGGTCAGTTCCGGACGATCGGACTTGGCCAGTTCTTCACCGACGAAGCTGGAAGTGCCCGCATCGTGAGCAGCGGCAACGGCTTCAACCGATGCCGAACCACCTTCAGCGGCAACCGGGTCGAAACCGGTCGCACGCACGGTGATCACTTTGACCGCAGCGTTCGATTGAACGGTCGCGATGGCGTTACCGGCGTAGATCGGGCGCTTGAAGGTGTCTGCGCTTTCGACCGAGATGATCTCGGAGATCTGGTCAACGTCCAGCTGCGCGGCAACGCGCGGCAGGATGTTTTTGCCGTTGGAAGTCGCGGCAGCCAGGATGTGGCTGTAGCCAGCGCCCAACTCAGTTACCAGTGGGGCAACGTTTTCCGGCAGTTGATGAGCGTAAGCGGCGTTGTCGGCCAGCAGCACTTTCGCCACGCCAGCGATTTTCGCAGCGGCTTCAGCCACGGCGCCAGCGCCCTGACCTGCAACCAGTACGTGGATGTCGCCACCGATCTTGGCAGCAGCAGCCACAGTATTCAGCGTGGCCGGGGCCAGTACTTTGTTGTCGTGTTCAGCAATAACCAAGATAGTCATTTAGATTACCTTCGCTTCGTTTTTCAGTTTCTCGACCAGTTCAGCCACCGACTTGACCTTGATACCCGCGCTGCGTGCAGCTGGCGCTTCGACTTTCAGGGTCTTGTTGGTGGAGGCGGTGGAAACGCCCAAAGCGTCCGGAGTCAGCACTTCAAGCGGCTTCTTCTTGGCTTTCATGATGTTTGGCAGCGACGCGTAGCGTGGCTCGTTCAAACGCAGGTCGGTGGTGACGATGGCCGGCAGTTTCAGCGAAACAGTCTGCGCGCCGCCGTCGATTTCGCGAGTCACGGCAACCGTGTCGCCGGACACTTCGACTTTGGACGCGAACGTGCCCTGGCCGTAGCCGCTCAATGCCGCAAGCATCTGGCCAGTCTGGTTGTTGTCGCTGTCGATGGCTTGTTTGCCGAGGATCACCAGCTGAGGCTGTTCCTTGTCGACAACCGCTTTCAACAATTTGGCAACGGCCAGGGAAGTCAGATCTTCAGCGGATTCGACGAGGATGGCGCGGTCGGCACCCAGAGCCAGCGCGGTGCGCAGTTGCTCTTGAGCGGTGGACGGGCCGATGGAGACGACGACGATTTCAGTCGCAACGCCTTTCTCTTTCAGACGTACGGCTTCTTCCACTGCGATTTCGCAGAACGGGTTCATCGACATCTTGACGTTGGCGAGGTCGACGCCGGAATTGTCCGCCTTGACACGAACCTTGACGTTGTAATCCACAACGCGTTTGACAGCTACAAGAACCTTCATGGATTCCTCGTTACTCTCCGGTGAAAAGAAAGTCGCCTAGGCGAACCTGGCGGTTGATGCTCATCGGCGCAAGGGCACCTCTAAAAACGCTGGCAGGTGTATCGGGTGAGCCTTGCTCACGAGGCAGATAACCGTTCGTCAGTGGTGACCGACGAGTCATTCATTATCGCGGCGTGTAAACTGCGCGCCAAACCTTCGCGGCGCATCACCTGGTACTGCCATCGCCCTGTCTTTAGAGGTGCTCTTGAAACCAACAGTCAGCCTACGGCGAGCGCAAAACCGCCCGTATCTTGACCGGAACACCTATTCCGGTCAATACGGCAAAATGGCCAGTCATAAGCCGCGTGACTTTGATTTATCTGGCTTTGAGCCAATTCAAACAAACGTTTGTATTGGACGCTAGGAGTGGTGTAGATATAATGCGCCACCTAGAGAGAAAGGTGGGTCATCCATTGTCGCTTTCGACGCCTGATCGAAGGAAATAATGGATGCAACGCCAAACCTCCAATTAGAAAAAAACTGTTGAGCCTTGAGTAGGAGATAGCCTGTGGAACGCGAATACATGGAATTCGACGTGGTCATCGTCGGTGCCGGCCCCGCTGGCCTGTCCGCCGCCTGCCGTTTGAAGCAGAAGGCCGCCGAAGCCGGTAAGGAAATCAGCGTCTGCGTGGTCGAAAAAGGCTCCGAAGTCGGCGCTCACATCCTGTCCGGTGCGGTGTTCGAGCCACGGGCGCTGAACGAACTGTTCCCGGACTGGAAAGAACTCGGCGCACCGCTGAATACGCCCGTCACACGCGATGACATCTTCGTTCTGAAAAACGCCGACAGCGCGCAGAAGATTCCTGACCTCTTTGTGCCCAAGACCATGCACAACGAAGGCAACTACATCATCTCCCTGGGCAACCTGTGCCGCTGGCTGGCCCAGCAGGCCGAGAACCTGGGCGTGGAAATCTACCCGGGCTTCGCCGCCCAGGAAGCGCTGTTCGACGAGAACGGCGTGGTTCGCGGAATCATCACCGGCGACCTGGGTGTCGATCGCGAAGGCAATCCGAAAGAAGGCCTGTACACCCCGGGCATGGAGCTGCGTGCCAAGTACACGCTGTTCGCCGAAGGTTGCCGCGGCCACATCGGAAAGCAGCTGATCAAGCGCTTCAACCTCGACAGCGAGGCCGACGCCCAGCATTACGGCATCGGCCTGAAAGAAATCTGGGAAATCGACCCGGCCAAGCATCAGCCAGGCCTGGTGGTCCACACCGCCGGCTGGCCGCTGGACATCATGGGCACCGAGAACACCGGTGGTTCGTTCCTCTATCACCTGGAAAACAACCAGGTGGTCGTCGGTCTGATCGTCGACCTTTCCTACAGCAACACCTTCCTGTCACCGTTCGACGAGTTCCAGCGCCTCAAGCATCACCCGGTGCTCAAGCAATACCTGGAAGGCGGCAAGCGCATCAGCTACGGCGCTCGTGCATTGGCCAAGGGTGGTATCAATTCGCTGCCGAAGATGGTCTTCAAGGGTGGTGCACTGATCGGTTGCGACCTGGGTACCATGAACGTGGCCAAGATCAAGGGCAGCCACACCGCGATGAAGTCCGGCATGCTCGCCGCTGACGCCGTGGCCGACGCGCTGTTCGCCGATCTGGACGGCACGCAAGAGCTGACCACTTACGTCGACGCCTTCAAGAAGAGCTGGCTCTATGACGAACTGTTCGCCAGCCGCAACTTCGGCCCGGCGATGCACAAATTCGGCCCGATACTCGGCGCGGCGTTCAACTACATCGACCAGAACTGGTTCGGCGGCAAACTGCCGTTCACCCTGCACGACACCAAGCCGGATTATGCTTGCCTGAAACTGGCGGCCGACTGCAAGAAGATCGACTACCCGAAACCGGACGGCAAGATCAGCTTCGACAAACTCAGCTCGGTGTTCATCTCCGGTACCAACCACGAAGAAGAGCAGCCGTGCCACCTGAAGCTGACCGATCCAAGTATCCCGATCGGCAAGAACCTGCCGCTGTACGATGAGCCCGCCCAGCGTTACTGCCCGGCCGGCGTATACGAAGTGGTAACCCAGGAAGACGGCGAGAAGCGCTTCCAGATCAACGCCCAGAACTGCGTTCACTGCAAGACCTGCGACATCAAGGACCCTGCACAGAACATCACCTGGGTGGCGCCGGAAGGCTCTGGCGGCCCGACTTATCCGAACATGTAAGTCGAATCGCTGAACATCAAGGCTCCCGAAATGGGGGCCTTTTTGTTGCCTGCAATTCAAGCGTCAACACAAAACTCTGTGGGAGCGGGCTTGCCCGCGATGACGGTTTATCATCCAACATCAAAGTCGACTGACCCACCGCAATCGCGGGCAAGCCCGCTCCCACAGGGATTGGTGCTGTCTCAAGCAGCGCGCTCATCCCCAGGACTACGCTCAAAGTAGCGCTTGTACTCGCGGCTGAACTGCGACGTGCTCTGATACCCCACCCGATGCGCCACCTGAGCCACGCCCAGTCCTTCGCCCAGCAACAACTGCTGCGCCCTGAGCAAACGCAAACGCTTCAAATACTGCACCGGCGACAACAAGGTGCTGCGTTTGAAATGCTCATGAAACGTCGACGCGCTCATGTTCGCGCAACTGGCCAGGGTCTCGACGTTCAGCGGCTCGGTGTAATGCGCATGCAGATGGCTCAGGGACGCCGCGATCCGGGCGAACTGCCCCTGTTGCTCCACCAACGCCCGCAATACATCGGCTTGCGGCCCACGCAACGCCACGAACAACAATTCACGCAAGCGCGCCGGGCCCATGACCTGACATTCCAGCGGATCGTGCAGGCAGCGCAACAACCGTTCCACACAACCGCGCATGGCATCGTCGAGCACCGCCGAGGTCATGGATTCGGGTGTCTGCGCGGCAACAGTGCGCCCCGGCGACAATCCCATGGCCAGCACCAACTCACTGAGCAACACCCGGTCAATGGCGATGGAAACGCCCAGCATCGGGCCATCTGGAGCCGAAAACGTCTCGCACTCGAAGGGTACCGGCAGCGCCTGAATCAGGTAATGCCCGGCACCATACTCAAGCGTACGCGGGCCCAGATACGCCAACTTGCTGCCTTGGGCGATGATGACCAGGCTTGGCTCGTAGATTTGCGGGCCACGGGCCACATCACAACTGGCCCGCAAAACCTGTACCCCTGGCAATGCGGTGGGAGCGAAACCATCGCGAACAGTCAGCGGCTGGATCAGCGAAACCAGGGTGGCATTGGCATCGAGATGACGGGTCAACAACATGAGGAGCTCTTCACAAAAAAAGTCGCGAAAAAGGGATGAAAGCATCATCGCAGGTCTGAACGCCAATGCGCCCCATCAAAGGCGCATGCCGGAGGATTAGGCATGACACCCGAAGGAATCGCCATGGCCGGTGCCCCGTGCGGCGCCCAGAATTGCTCGCCTCACCCGTCACAGCTTTTGCGAGGTTCACCATGTACACCGCCATCGGATACGCCGCTCAGTCAGCCACCACTCCCCTCGCCCCGATGAAATTCGAACGCCGCAGCCCGCGCGCCGACGACGTTGCGATCGACATTCTCTACTGCGGCGTCTGCCATTCCGACATCCATCAGGCACGCAACGAGTGGGGCATTGCGGTTTACCCACTGATGCCTGGTCACGAGATCGTCGGAAAAGTGACCGCCGTCGGTGCGAATGTTACCCAACACAAAGTCGGCGATCTGGTCGGCGTCGGCTGCATGGTCGACTCGTGCCGCCACTGCGAAGCCTGCCAAGCGGATCTGGAGCAATACTGCCTCGAAGGTCCGACCATGACGTACGCCACCCCGGACCGGGTCGATGGCAGCAACACCATGGGCGGTTACTCCGACAGCATCGTGGTCAGCGAGCACTTTGTCGTGCGTATCCCGGAGAAACTCGACCCGGCCAGCGCCGCACCGATTCTATGTGCCGGCATCACCACCTACTCGCCGCTCAAGCACTACGGCGTCAAGGCCGGCGACAAGGTCGGGATTCTCGGCATGGGTGGCCTCGGTCACATGGGCATCAAGTTCGCCAAGGCGATGGGCGCTGAAGTGACGTTGTTCACCCGCTCGGCGAGCAAGGCTGAAGAAGGTCGTCGTCAAGGCGCGGACCACGTGATCGTGTCCACCGATGCTGAACAGATGAAAGCTGCCGCCGGACATTTCGACTTCCTGCTGGACACCATTCCGGTGCAGCACGACCTCAATCCCTACCTCGATACGCTGCGTTTCGACGGCGTACACATTCTGGTGGGCCTGATTGAACCGATCGATCCACCGGTCCACGCTGCCAAACTGGTATTGGGTCGTCGCGTGTTGGCAGGCTCCCTGATTGGCGGTATCGCCGAAACCCAGGAAGTGCTGGATTTCTGCGCCGAGCACGGCATCACCTGCGACATCGAAATGCTCGACATCCGCCAGATCAACGAGGCTTACACCCGCATGATTGCCGGTGACGTGAAGTACCGCTTCGTGATCGATATGGCGACGCTGAAGGTTTAAACCTTCAAGCCAAGCTCCGCCGACAGCCGGGCTGTGACCCCTTTGATCAGGGGAATCAGCTCGGCCATTTTTTCCAGCGGCATGTACGGCACGGTGCTGGCGATGCTGATACCGGCGACGATGCGCTTGCTGGCATCGCGGATCGGCGCCGCCACGCAGCGGATCGACGGTTCGTTGTCTTCCAGGTCGAAGGCGTAACCGCCGGCCACGTACTCGATCATGCGCTGCTGAAACTGCTCCCAGGATTGCTCCGGGTGCTGCGGCCAGAACTGATTCTTCCCGCCCACCGGCAAGCTGATTTCGTACAGCCGTTGCCATTCTTCCTGCGTGTCATCGAGCATCAACGCCTTACCGATGCCGGTACGCGCCAATGGCATGCGATGGCCGACCCGCGAGCGCATTTCCGGGCCGTTGCGCCCTGGATTCTTGAGCAGGTACAGCACCTCGTCGCCCTCACGAATCGCCAGGTGAATGGTGTCGCCGGTCAACGCCGACAACTCATCCAGATACGGCCCGGCCAACGTTACCAGCGGCAGTTCTTCCCGCGCCTGGAAACCCAGCTCGATCAGTTTCGGCCCCAGTAGGTAACCAACTTGCGGCACCACCCGCAGATAACGCTCGTCCACCAGGCAACTGGCCAGACGATGAGTGGTGCTGCGCGTCGTGCCGATCAGCCGGGCGATTTCCTTGAGATCGCGGGCGCCACTGGCCACGGCCTGAACCACACCCAGGCCACGAAGCAGTGTCTGGGTGCCGGTCGGTGCGGCGTCCTTGGCGATTTTTGGGGCGTCTTCCTGCATATCCAGCCTTTACCGTTGAGCGAGTGAACGGGCGGCATTATGGTCGCCCGATGGCCGCGACTACAACTTGATACGCTCGACCTTACCCACCAGCAACACATAGGAAAGCGCACCCAGCAACGCCAGCACCGAGATATAGGTGATCGCCGGGGCAAACGAATCGCCGGAGGCGAGGAAACCGATGACGATGGGCGTGGTAATCGCCGCCAGGTTACCGATGAAATTGAACACGCCACCGGTCAATCCAAGCAAGCGTGCCGGGGCCAGGGTCGACACCAGCGACCAGGTGATCGAGGCCAGGCCATTGCCGAAGAAGGCCAGCGCGAGGAAGGCAATCACCAGCGGCGTCGACTCGACGAAGTTGGCACCGATGATCGAGGTGGAAATCAGCAGGCCGCCAATGATCGGCAACTTGCGGGCGAAACCCACCGTATAGCCGCGACGGATCAAAAAGTCCGAGAAGAACCCCGAACACAGCACGCCAACGAAAGCCGCCAGAAACGGTAGCGACGCCAGCAAGCCAGACTTGATGAAGTCCATGCCGCGATATTTCACCAAGTAAGTCGGGAACCACGTCAGAAAAAACCACAAGGTCGAATTGAGGCAAAACTGGCCGAGGTAAATGCCCCACAACTTGCGTTTACTCAGGACAATCCCGAGATCGACCCAGCTGAATTTCGCCTTGGCCTTCGCGGTTTCAACCTGGATATCCACCAGCCCGCCGCCCTCGCGGATCAGCTCGATTTCAGCGTCATTGGCGCCCTTGAAATCCCGTGGTTCGCGATACACCGCGTACCAGATCACCGCCCAAATAATGCCCACCACGCCGGTGCTGACAAACACCATGTGCCAGCCATATTGGTGTTGCAGCCAGGCGAGTACCGGCGTCAGGAACGCCAGGCCGACGAACTGCCCGGAGGTGTAGAAGCCAATGGCGGTGGCGCGTTCGCGCTCGGGGAACCAGGTCGTCACCACGCGGCTGTTGATCGGATAGGCCGGCGCCTCCAGGGCACCGACCGCCATGCGCAGCACGAACAGCGCGATGAAACTGGCGGCGAAGCCGAGCATCACCGTGGCCAGCGACCACAGCAGCAAGGCGACGCTATAGAGAATGCGCGGCGGTACCCGGTCCACCAACCAGCCGCCGGGGATTTGCATGGCGGCGTAGGTCCAGCCGAACGCGGAGAAGATCAGCCCCACATGAATCGGATCGATGCCCAGATCGCTGGTCAGCGCCGGGGCGGCAATCGACAGGTTGCTGCGGTCGAGGTAGTTGATCACCACGGTGATGAACAACAGGACCATGATGAAAAAACGCTTGCGACTGGGCGTCACCAACGATGCTTGCCCGGTGAGGGTTTGCGGTTGCATTGGGGGGTGCCTCTTCTTATGTTTATTGAGGTCAAGTTGAAGACTTGCGCTGTACCCTGTGGGAGCGGGCTTGCCCGCGATAGCGCCCTGTCAGTCACATCAATGCCGAATAGGCTGCCGCCATCGCGGGCAAGCCCGCTCCCACAGGGATTTGTGTTGAGTCAGGAGGAGCTCACCACTCGGCAAAGCTGCCATCGGCATGGCGCCAGATCGGGTTGCGCCAGCGGTGGCCGACCGCCGCGCGTTCGATCACGTATTCCTCGTTGATCTCGATGCCCAGGCCCGGGCCATTGGGGATCTTCACGAAGCCTTTGTCGTAGTCGAACACCCGCGGATCTTTCACATAATCGAGCAGGTCGTTGCTCTCGTTGTAATGGATGCCCAGGCTCTGTTCCTGGATGAACGCGTTGTAGCAAACCGCGTCCAGTTGCAGGCACGCCGCCAGGGCAATCGGGCCCAACGGGCAATGCAGCGCCAGGGCCACGTCGTAGGCTTCGGCCATGTTGGCGATCTTGCGGGTTTCGGTGATGCCGCCAGCGTGGGAGGCATCGGGCTGGATGATGTCGACGTAGCCTTCGCTGAGCACACGCTTGAAGTCCCAACGCGAAAACAACCGCTCGCCGAGGGCAATCGGCGTGCTGGTCAGCGGAGCCAGTTCTTTCAGCGCTTCGTAGTTTTCACTGAGCACCGGCTCTTCGATGAACATCAGTTTGTACGGGTCGAGTTCCTTCATCAGCACCTTGGCCATGGGCTTGTGCACCCGACCATGGAAGTCCACGCCGATGCCGACATTCGGGCCGACCGCATCGCGCACGGCGGCAACGTTGGCCAGCGCCAGGTCGACCTTCTCGAAGGAATCGAGGAATTGCAGTTCTTCGGTGCCGTTCATTTTCACCGCCGTGAAACCACGGCTGACCGCTTCTTTCGCAGCGCGAGCGGCGTCCGCCGGGCGATCACCCCCGATCCACGAGTAGACGCGGATCTTGTCCCGCACCTGGCCGCCCAGCAAGTCGCTGACCGACACACCCAAGGCCTTGCCTTTGATGTCCCACAACGCCTGGTCGATACCGGCCAGGGCACTCATGTGGATCGCCCCGCCCCGGTAGAAACCGCCACGGTAGAGCACGGTCCAGATGTCTTCGATGTTGCGTGGGTCTTTGCCGATCAGGTAGTCGGACAATTCCTCAACCGCAGCGGCGACGGTGTGCGCGCGGCCTTCGACCACGGGCTCACCCCAACCGGTCACGCCCTCGTCGGTTTCGACCTTGAGGAAGCACCAGCGCGGCGGAACGATGAAGGTACTGAGTTTGGTGATTTTCATCTTTTTATCTCTCTTATAGATGTAGCGCGCTCGGCGCCAAAAAGTCTTAACGCAGAGCGTTCCATGCAGCGACATACGCCTTGGCGCACACCGCTACTTCGTCAGCCGTCATACCCGGTTTGAACAACCCGGAACCGAGGCCGAAACCTTTGACGCCGGCCTCGACAAACACCTGCATGTTGTCCGGCGTAATCCCGCCCACCGGCACCAGCACCGTCCCCGCCGGCAATACCGCCAACCAGGCTTTCACAACGGCTGGGCCCATCTGTTCGGCCGGGAACATCTTCAGCACATCCGCCCCTTCGGCGAGCGCCGCAAAGGCTTCGGTCGGCGTCGCCACGCCCGGCGACAGGAACAGCCCGGCGGCCTTCGCCGCGCGCAACACCTTGGCATCGCTGTGAGGCATGACGATCACTTGGCCGCCCGCCACTTTCACTTGCTCGACCTGTTCCGGCGTCAACACCGTGCCCGCACCGATCAGGCAATCGGCGGGTAACGTACGGCGCAGGATGCGGATGCTCTCGTACGGTTCGGGGGAATTAAGCGGCACTTCGATGACGCGAAATCCGGCCGAGTACAGGACTTCGCCGACGGCTGCCGCCTCTTGCGGGCGCAGGCCACGCAGGATCGCGATCAGACCGTTTTGTGCCAGTGCTTGCTTGAACATGTCAGACCTCCAGTCAGGTTTAACGGGATGGGTTTGCAGTGATCAGTCCGGCGGCGACCGCCAACTGCCACAACCCGCGCTCGGTGGCCTGTTCGGCCAGGGCCACCCGGGCAAAACCACAGGCTTCGAGTGCCCGGCTGTAGCGGGTGCAGAGTTGGGCGTTGCCGATGAGGATGATCGAAGGCAGGTGCACGCTGTTGTGCCGGTGCCGCTGAACATTGGCCAGGGCCGACAGTTCATGACCGATCAACAGGCCGGACAGATAGTCCGGTTGCGCGGCGCAACTCAGTTCGCCGGTCAGCCCCAGACTGCGGGCACTGAACAGCGTCGACAGCGGCCCGATCTCGCCGTCCGCCGACAGCGCCACTTGCACGCCACGGTCAAACGCTTCGCCATCAAAAGATGCACCGCGCTGCTGAGTGCGCCCGAGAATGCTGTGTTCGCTGAGCACGGCGAAGACTTCGCCGGTCATGAAAGTATCGAAATGCACGATGCAGCCATCGGCCACTTCCACCCATTTCGAATGGCTGCCCGGCAAGCCGATCAACAGATCGTTGCCCGCCCCGCTCGGCAGATTCTGCAACACACCGAGGACCTGGGTTTCCTCGCCACGCATCACGTTCGGCAAGCGCGAACGCTGAATCACGCCCGGCACGATGTGCACATCGACACCGCGAAGGCTGCGAACGGTTTGTAGGGAAGTTCCGAGATTGGCGACGTTCGCCGGCGTGTCGCAGTAGGCCGCTTCGCGCCAGCCCTGAGCACTGCCGACCATGCCGCAAGCAATCACCGGCAAATCAGGCTGTGCGTCGAGCCAGTCACCGCACGCCTCATCGAAGGCCAATTCAAAACCGTCGGCACATTCCTGGCCAGCGATGATTCGCGGCGTCTTGGGCAGCTGCATGATCCCGGACGAGAGCGCACGCTGTTCCAGCACCTGGCCACCGAAACCGAGTTTGTAAGCACGTAATGAGGTTGTCCCCCAATCGAGCGCGATCAATTGCGCCAGCATCGCTTCACCTGTTTTGTTTTTTGGCAGTGAGTGAGCTGGACTATAGGCCTCCCAGAGGGAAGATCTCAATATGTAATTTTGCTTCCCATATTTTGGGATTATAACGCTTTTATATTGGAATACCTCCAACCCCCTCTTCAGACACAAAAAGCTTGAAGGTTTCATAATGCTCCGCACCGAACATGTGCGTTTCGCCCCGAGCATCACTTAAACCGCCTTCTTCGCGTCCATCGGCGCGCTTGATGGTGTAACCGACGTTCGCTTTAGGCTGCATGGTTTTGATGTCCACAATGCGAAATTTACCTTTCAACGGCGCGAATGAACTCAACAGCCCACTGTAGGGCAAACCGCTGCACACTCCCCCATGAACGATGATCTCGCCCGCGTAGTAGCGCGTCTCGTTGATGCAGATCTGTTCAAATTGCAACCATGACAGTTGTCGATCTTCTGGTGGTAAAATCACATACTCAGGAGCCGTAATCTCTTTCTCAACTTCGACAATAATCCGTGACGTTGGAATGTACATAACCTTGGAGTAATACGCCTTGTACAAAAACGCGGTAACTGTTGCCTTGCACGGAATATATTCCTGTTTTTTCAATAACGACAGCAACACTTCTTTGCGGATAGGCCGAGAACTACTCCCCTTATCTTCATCTTCTTCAAACATCAATTTGCTGTTGAATTCATAACGACGATCCCCCTCAACAATGCGCACTTCGTCGACAACGGCACGCCCTGACAGTTGAATATGATGCAGGATAGAAAAATCAACGTCCCCATCCAGAGAGCAGTTCAGCCAAGTCCCTACCTGCGCGCTTATGCCATGTGCCTTATACAAATTAACCAGATCTCTGTCGGACCTAAAGCGCAGGTTATAGAGCCCTGAATCATACTCAATTGATGCAAATTCGATTCGTGGTGCAGGCACGTCCAAATGCATGCACGACGAGCACATAAAAAACGCAAAAACCAACAGAAACTTTTTCATTTTTCGCCCAAAAAATAAAAAAAAACGACAAAACAACACTAGCCAATGGCAAATCCAACTACAAAACAATAAATGCTTTGACATCAGACTCATTTACCATCCACGGCTTGTTTTATTCTTACAACCGGGACGTACATCACATTCGAAAAATAGGTATTCGTCATCGTTGCGCTAACCAGAAACCGACAAGCCACATACTCTTTATTCGACAGGAGACCTTTCAATTCCGGTACCCCCAAAGCCCTCTCGCTAGCACCAGCGGAAATAGACTCATTAAAAATAATCTGTGAGACAAACTTAAATCCTGGTTGAGTTTTATCCCGAGCAACGGCACCCTGAGCGAAATACTTCATCCGATGATCCAGATTGAAATCGACATCATCTGCCAAGGCACACATTAATTTTTCACCAACACGCGACTTGTATGAACCGAGAATATCGATATCTGCTGAAAAATATAGATTATAGACAGGTGTATCGCGCACCCTTGCTATTCTTGAGAAATCAAGATTAGCAAGGGCTTTATCTTGATTGAAGGAACACCCACCCAAAACAAAAACAGTGACAAGCAAAAAAAATTTCGGGATATTCACATCAACCTCTGAAATGTTTATTAATAGATTGAATCACGTACGCAAGAGCAGACTTCTCATCCGCCAAAACCGTCGTAAACACAACATCCGTCTCTTCATGATTTACATCCATTTTACTATTCACATTAGGCCCTTCTTCCAACCCTGCTTTAGCTTTGGTTTTTCTGGATAAATGTTTGAAATAGCTCCCACCATCGCTCCATTACCAGCGGGGTCCAGTGTCACCAACCGTGAGGCAGGCTCTAGATGGTTTGCTAAGCGGTGATTGGAAAGCGACGGAGTAGACATGAAAAGTCCCGAGGCTCTTTGTTTCCTGACAAGAGGCCTCACCAAGCGCTGGATTTTATTTTTTATCGATAGCTCGCACCAAATCGCCTGTTGGAACACGCATAACATTTGAAAAATAAGTCTTATAGGTTGTAGTATGAACCCGAAACACACAGGAAATGTAGCTTCGATTAGTTAACCAACGACTCAACACCTCGCCCTCCGGAAAAATCTCTGCGCCTTTTTCTCCAGTTGACTCCCTGAAAATAACATCGGCCTTGTATTTGTACACCGAGTCATCTTCAATGCGTTCCACCAGACCATAGCCAGAACGTTTTATCTGATGAGCCACGGCAAAATCGAGATCATCATCAACTGCGCAGATCAATCCTTGACCGATGCTGGACTTGAATAGATCAAGAATCGCAACATCCGAAGTAAAGCGCACCTGATATATCCCAGCATCTCTTAACTCCTCAACATCGGAATATATCAGCGTCGCTATCGGCTTCCCGTGATTCAGAGAACACGAAGCGCACAAGGCAATAGCGACCAATAAAACGCATCGAAATATCAAATGTTATTCCTTAAAATAGTTCAAAATTGACTCATTCAGTATTTGCCGAGCTGTTTTTCCATTATTCAATGGCCGAATGTACATGATATGTGCATCGGCGTGATTTACGTCAACCCGCCCCATCACATCCGGCCCTTCGACAACTTCCCACTGCCCGCCAAAATCTGCGACCCTGTCAGACAAATTGCGCTTTTCAGGTGCAGCAGCAGCTCGAATATTAACCCAGTACTCAGCTTTCGGCTTAGGTTGCAATCTATATATATTCGAAATACTCCAAACAACCTTACCTTCACCAACCGGGTCAATGGTTATCAACATTCTTACCTTGTAGCCTTTATCGGTCAGAACACTGGACAGGTGCGCGCCATTCCACCCCCCAAGACTATGACCGATGATATATACCGCTGTAGAGCAATCAGGTATTTTTTTCAGCACATGCTCTGATAAATCTTTGTCAGTAATAAAATCATTATAACCAAGAGGCCAAGACTCAAACTTTCCTTTCGGAAATTCTAGCTGCTTTGCATCTCTTATAAATATCTCACGCACATCATCCACATTATTATTCGGCCCACTCAGATAGTAGCTCTCCTGATCCCCAGCACCACCTATAAAAAACACAACAAAATTTCGTAGAGAAACAGAAACCTGCTTGACGGACTGATCCGTCTTACATGTCAGCGTACGCGTTTTCACCTCTCTTTTCGCCAAGGGTGCTTCTACTGTCGCGCCTTCATCAGCCATACCTGATTACTCCACAAACAATTTAATGGTTTCAGCCAAATGAGAACTGACGGTATGGGTAAACCCCGACGCATCGGTGATGCCATGCTCTTCGCTGCCGTCACCACGCTGAATGGTGTAGGGGTGATAGGGAACAGGCTCTCCGGTCGCCTCGTTAACCACCTGCAACCTGTCCGTAAAATGCACCGGCATCGGCAACAACCCACTAAACGCCGCCCCTCCGCCACTCTGACCAATAATCACGGTTCCAGAGCCGCCAACCACCACGTTGCCGTGACCGCCCGTACTGTCGAGCATTGCGGCGTTGAGGCCATTGATAAATACCGTGCCAGAGACGGCGCCGGTGATCGGGCTGCCACAGGCGGATTTGTCCGTCATGCGCGCAGCGCCGAGGCCGTCGAAGAACACGTCCGGGGAACCGGATGCGATCGGGTTGGTGCCATGGCCTGGCAACGGGCACGCCGTCGGGTCGGTGATGCGCGCAGCAGGTTTTCCACTCAACTCAAAGCTCCTTGCTTCTGAGGTTCAGGGTGAGGCTGATAGATATCGACGTCGGTCTCGACTAAGCACCAGCGGTTATCGACCGGGTCGAACAGCGCATGGCAATCCTCATGGCTGTCGGGGGATGAAGCGGTGTGAAGGGTTTGCCAGGCTTCGGCGACTTGCCATTTCAGATCTGCATCCGAGGCGCTGTCGAGGTCGTTGAGCACGGCGTTGTAGTCGCGCAGACCGATCCGGTCATAGGACGTTTGCAGCAGGCTGGCCATCTGCGGGCCGAAATCGATGTAATGCTTTGCGGTCCATTGGCCGATGTCGGAATAGACGTACCAACCCATGGGCGACAGCATGCCGTCATTCAATAGCGATTGATCCGCCGGGACAACGAAGCCACAGCAGACATGCAGCTTCAGCCAGCCCTGATGCTCCTGGATAAAAGGATTCGGATCGAACGTGCGAAGCGGTACGACGCGATACTCCTCAAGACCGCGACCGCGCGTCATCAACTCGGCGTCCAGACGCGAAACGAACGCCCGGATCGCCTTACCGCCCGCGCGGTCGAGGGTGCAAAGGATATCCACCGATTGGCGATGGAGATCGTCCGTGGAGCCGAGGTTTTTCACCAGGCCATACAAACGCATAGTCGCCCGAAGTCCGCTCATCGCCGGCCACTCATTGACGCAGCGAAGGCTCCACGGGCGTGGAGAAAGAGTGCCAAAGGCATTGCAGGTGTCGTCCGTGAGCGCGCAAAGGGCGCACAGAATGCCGGACTAGAGCGGTGCGAACAACAGATTCGTATCAGATTGCCAGCAGCGATCAACGTCCCTCGGCAAACTCGCGCAACACCACCCCATCCATCCGATACCGCACCCACTCTTCCTGTGGCTGTGCGCCGAGGGATTTGTAGAATTCGATCGCCGGTTTGTTCCAGTCCAGCACACTCCATTCGAAACGGCCGCAGTCATTGGCGCAGGCGATTTTTGCCAGGTGGCGCAGTAAAGTTTTACCGGCCCCGCCGCCTCGTTGCTCCGGGGTGATATAGAGGTCTTCGAGGTACAGGCAATTGCTGCCCAGCCAGGTGGAATAGCTGAAGAAGAACACTGCAAAGCCGATCGGCAAGCCATCGCGCAGGCAGATCAGGCCATGGGCGGTGGCGCCTTCGCTGAACAGGCTGCGCTCGATGTCGGCGACGCTGGCGATGACTTCGTGACGGGCACGTTCGAAGTCGGCCAGTTCAGTGATGAACGCGAGGATTTGCGGAGCATCGCTGGGGGTCGCCGGGCGGATGTCGATCGTCATGGACGTGCCTTGTCAAAAGTTGAAAACGCCATACTAAGTCCGCACGCGGCGCTCGTCACATTTGAAAGCAATGTGGCGAGGGAGCTTGCTCCCGTTCGGCTGCAAAGCAGTCGTAAAAACTGGCGACGCTGTTGTAACTGAAATACCGTGGCGTCTGGAGTCGGGGCTGCTGCGCAGCCCAGCGGGAGCAAGCTCCCTCGCCACAAAAGCGTTTCTACACTAAGGGACTTTTATGACCACCACTGCTTTCGCGCCTCTGCACCATCTGGCTTCTGAACTGCTGCCTCATGCGCTGGAACCAGGCGAGGACGGCGCTCATGATCTGTCGCACTTGCAGCGGGTGTGGCACAACGTGCGCACGCTTCACGCCGAAGCAGGTGGTGATCTTGAGGTGCTGCTGGCAGCCGTGCTGTTGCACGATTGCGTGGCGGTGGAAAAGAACTCGCCGCGGCGCTCCCAGGCTTCACGGCTGGCGGCGCAGAAAGCGTCGACAGTGCTGATGGCAATGGATTGGCCTGGCGCAAAAATCACAGCGGTCGTCCATGCCATCGAAGCCCATAGCTTTAGCGCCAACATCACGCCCATCACCCTCGAAGCGAAAATCATCCAGGACGCCGACCGCCTCGACTCCCTTGGCATGCTCGGTGTGGCGCGTACCTTCTACATCGCCGGGCGCATGGGCAGTGCGTTGTACGACCCTTTGGACCCAGAGGCAAAAGAACGGGACTACGACGACAAACGCTTTTGCCTGGATCATTTCCAGACCAAGCTGCTGCACCTGGCGGACGGGTTCCAGACAACCGCCGGCCAGCGTCTGGCGCAGATTCGCCATCAGCGTCTGAAGGGGTTCATGGAGCAGTTCAAAGAAGAAATAGGCGTCGACTGATCAGCCAGAACGGCACCGCTCGTCGTTCCTCAGGCACCAATCCAGGTCGGGGATGGACCAATATCGGGTAAGGGCTCGCCGATGCGAGCCTGGTGCAATACCCGTCCATCCCAACCAAGAGGTAACCATGAACGTCGATAAAAACCTGGAGAAAGAAGTCCTGACCCGCCTGCTGCACGCCCACCCAAGTGGCTTGGGCAAGGAGGTTCTGGACAATTACCGGGGGGAGAAAGTCGTGGCCAGCACCCTCGCCACGCTGCAGGAGCGCGGGCTGATCCAGCACGGTCATGTGATCTGCAACGAAACCGGCGAGCACTCGCTGAACCTGCCGATCAAACTCAGCGCCGCAGGGGTTGAGGCGGCGCGCAAGCTGGACGTCTGACCGTGTAGGAGCTGCCGCAGGCTGCGATCTTTGGATTCGAAGATCAAAAGATCGTCCGAACGCGACCCAAGCCTTCGCCAGCGCCTACGGATACACACCTGAAGCAAGGAGAAATCCCATGCCTCGTGGAAGCAAAGACAAATACACCGCCGAGCAAAAACGCAAAGCCGAACACATCGAAGAGAGCTACGAGCACAAAGGCGTGTCCAAAGATGAAGCCGAAGCTCGCGCCTGGGCCACGGTGAACAAGCAGTCGGGTGGCGGTGAACGCGCCGGCGGTTCCGGGCGCAAGAAGCCGGCCAGCGCCAAGTCTGCAGATCGCAAGGAATCAGCCCGTCGTGCGGTGGCCACCCGTGAAGGCAAGCCGCGCAACAGCAAGGCTTCGCGCGAGACGCAGACGGTGGACAGCCTGATGAAAGAAGCCCGGGCGAAGAAGATTCCGGGGCGCTCGAGCATGCGCAAGCAGGCGTTGATCGAGGCGTTGCGCAAGGCCGGATAAGCGTCCGGATTTGAGGGTGAGTTTGAGGGCCCCTTCGCGAGCAGGCTCGCTCCCACAGTTGATCGCTGTTGGCCGAGATATTGTCGGCTGACATAGATATCCAATGTGGGAGCAAGCCTGCTCGCGATAGCGGTCAATCAGGCGCCATAGGTCTCGCGAATCAACGCATCCACCTCAGCCGTCCCCGGCGAAGTCGCCGGCCCCCAGCGAGTGACCGCCAACGCCGCAGCCGCATTCGCCCGCAAAGCCGCTTCGACTGCCGATAATCCGTGCGCCAACCCGGTGACAAAAACTCCCGCGTGAGCATCCCCTGCGCCGTTGCTGTCCACCGCCACGACCTTGAATCCCGGCACATGCTGGTGATCGCCGCGCTGGCTGATCCAGCACCCTTGCGGCCCATCGCGTACCACCGTCAACACCTCGGTCGGCAGATGATCCGCCAGCCGATTCAATGCCTCGTCGATATCCTTCGCCCCGGTAAACCGCAGCGCCTCGACACGGTTGCTGGTCCACAGATCGATGCGTGGCAACAACGCCTTCATCAGCGGCGCGTCCGGCGAATCCACCAGCGGGCCCGGATCGAACACCACCTTGGTCCCGTCCGGCAAAGCCACCACCCAATCCACCAGCACCTGCGCCTTGCCGCCCTGCAGCAGGCTATAGCCGCTGACATAGACAAAGTCACCCGCCTCGGCCGGCACACTCGCCAGGTCTTCAGCGGTCAATTCGCCTTCGGCACCGATGTAGGAAATGAACGTGCGCTCGGCCGAGGCTTCGGTCAGCGCGACGCACACTCCGGTGTCGCGCTCGGTGCTCTGATCGAGGCCAATCCGAATCCCTTCAGCCTTCATCGCCTCCCGGGCCAGGTCGCCGAAACGGCCCTTGCCATGGCGCCCGAGGTAGACCACCGGCAAGCCATTTCGCTGGGCCGCAGCCATTACATTGAAGCCGCCGCCGGCCTCGAAACGGGCCGATTGCGCCAGCACGTCGCCACCCGAATGAGGCAGTTCATCCACGGCCATGACCAGGTCGATGATGACCTGGCCGGTGTGCAATAGTTTAGGCATGAGCCGGCTCGAACAACGCGGCGCGGCGGTCCCTGGCGCCGCCGAGTACCCGGTAAATGCCACCGGCCACCACGAACGTCACGATCCAGCCCAGGCCGTTGTGCCCCAGCCAGGAGTCGGACAGAAAGCCCCGGAACCAGACATCCTGTTCGGTGGTGCCAATGGTGGTGAAACTGAACCCCAGCACAATCGCCACCGCCCATGCACCAAACGCGCGCCACTCGACGCCACCGCGATACCAGTAGGCGCTACCCGGGCTGACGTCCAGCAGGTCTTTGGGGCTGTAGTAATGACGATGGATCAGGTCGACCACGAAGATCCCGACCCACGCCGTGATCGGCACCGCCAGCAAGGAAATGAAGGTGATAAACGGGCCGTAAAAGCTCTCGGCGATCAGCATGAAGTAGATGGAACCAGCAAAGATCGCAATGATATCGACCACCACCGCATACACGCGTTTGACCTTCAGGCCGAGGGTCAAGGTGGTCAAACCGGCGGAGTACACCGACAGGTTGTTCGACAGCAGCAGCCCGCCGAACGCGGTGATCAGGTACGGCACGGCCATCCAGGTTGGCAGCATGTCGCGGATCGCGACTATCGGGTCAGTGGCCGAGGCCAGATCATTGTTGCCCACTGACAGCAGGCCGCCGAGGGTGATCAGCAGCACCAGCGGAATCCCCGCCCCGAAGGCCGCCGACGCCACCAGACGCACGGCTTTGACACTGCGGTGCTGGTAGCGCGACATGTCCGCACCGGCGTTGGCCCAACCGATCCCGGTGCCGGCGGCCATGGTACCGATGCCAATGATCATCGCGCTCAAGGGCGCTGGCGTGGCGTTGAACACGGCGCTCCAGTCGATGGTCGCGCAAAGGAAACCGCCCACCAGGATATTCAGTGCACCGAACACGTAGGTCGCCCATTTCTGGATCACCAGCAACGTGGCGTGACCGAGGCCGGACACCGACAACGTCAGCAGCACGAACATCGCGATGAACACCAAGGTCAGCAGCGGCGCGCTTTTGGCTTCCACCGGCGAGCCGAACAAAATCGAGCACAGCGACAGCAAGACGAATGCGGCGGTGGTGGTGTTAACGGTTTCCCAACCCAGACGCGACATCAGCGAGACCAGCGTCGGGCCGATATTGCCGCGCACACCGAAGATCGCCCGCGACAGCGTCAGGCTCGGTGCGCGACCACGACGACCGGCAATGGAGATGATCCCCACCACCGCGAAAGAACCGGCGGCACCGAGGATGGCGACGATGATCGCCTGCCAGATCGCCAGGCCGCGGAAGGCCACCAGCGTGGCGCCCAACGGCAGGCCGAGGATGGAAATGTTCGCCGCGAACCAGACCCAGAACAGTTGCAGCGGATGACCGTTGCACTCGCCTTCCGGCACCGGTTCGATGCCACGGGTTTCCAGTTGCCCGGCACTTTGCCCGGCTTTCGATGAACTCATGAAAACTGCTCCTGTTGCCATTGTTGTAGTTGTGGGCAATTCGGAAGTCGATATAACTTTCCGGCGATCCTGGCCATGTTTGTGCGCTCCATTGCGAGTGAAAAATTCAAGTATGTGATGCGTCCATCGCGGGCAAGCCCGCTCCCACAGGTACGGCGTGCATCTCAAGGTTTGTACTATCCCTGTGGGAGCGGGCTTGCCCGCGAAGACGCCAGTCCAGTCAACGCAGAGCCAACAGCCCCTGCACCAACGGTTCCAGCTGCAAATCATTTACCGCTTTAACCTGCTCGATCATCGCCACAGGCCAACTCTCAAGCCCCAGACAAGCGCCGAGCATGGCGCCGAGAATCGCCGCGATGGTGTCGGTATCTCCGCCCAGACTGGCCGCCATGCACAACGCTTCGAAGGCACTCATCTCATCAATGGCTACTTGCTGAGCCAGCGCAAACGACACCACCACCGATTCCTGTGAGGCCACCGAAGTGCCGATCACATCGTAGAGCAAGTCCGCCAGCAACGCCTTGTCGCTGTCGATGCTGATGCTGCGCGCCCAACGGATGCGCGAGGCAATACGCCCGCCGGCAACCCAGTGGCCATGACCTTCGGCTTGCTGCGCAATCTGCTGGCCGAGGTTCAACGCCTCCCCCAGGTCCATGCCGTTGATCCCGGCAGAAACCACCGCCGCCACCGCCGCCGCGCTGGAAATTCCCAGCGAGGTGTTGTGGGTGACCTGACAGGCTAGCACCACGGCGCGGATGAAACGCTCGGGATCGGTCACATCGGCGGCAATCCCCACCGGCGTGATGCGCATTGCCGCGCCATTGGTGGTGCCGTAGCGTCCCGCCTCCTCTGGCGAGTAGCCGGCGAGGATCATCTCGATCGCGCGCTTGGTCGAGGGGCCGAGTAAATCCTGCGAACCCTTGGCCCGCATCCCGGCTTCCCATTCGATCAATCGTTGGGCAAGCACCGTCGGTTCGATCCGGCCCTCGCCGTCAATCAACAACTGGCCGATCAGGATCGCCTGTTCGGTATCGTCAGTGATCGAGCCTTTGGGCATGTTCGCGGCGATCGGTTGATCGGGGCCTGCGTCGTGCAGCTCCGTGATTTCGCCAAAGCGCGCCTTGATCTCGGCGCGGCTCAGGGATTGTGTCGGCATGCCCAACGCATCACCCAGGGCCAGTCCGTAAAACGCGCCGAGGGCATGGTCGAGCGCGATCATTTTGCAGTTCCAATTTGCAGGTGCAGACGAAAATGCACCGGATCGAGCAGGCTTTCGACTTGTTCCATGAAGCGGTTCTGACGGTCGTAAGTGGTGCGCAGGGCCTTGAGGAACACCGTGCCCTCCGGGCGCCCGAGCAACTTGGCATCTTCGGCATTCAAGGGTTCGGCACCGATCCATTGATCCCCGTGGTCGCCAATGTAACCGTAGGCGGCCAACGTGATGGTCAGGGAGTCATCGATCAGACCGACTCGCGGCAGGCCTTCCAAGCCTCCGGTGGCAGGCATCAATGAGCGTTCAAGGGACACCAGCGTGCCATCGGTGCCGCGGCGGCGACGGTCGAGGGTGATGAACTGATCGATGCCCAAACGTGGTAGCAGGTCAGGACGGGACACTGCCTCCAGCCGCAGCACTTCAGTGTTGATCAACGCCCCGCTGTCGGCCAGTGCCTTGCCCCAGCCGTTGCGTTGATCGAGCACCACCCCGTCGTAAGTGACGATGGAGCCCACCGCGCTTTGCGTGGCGAGGTTGTGGCGTCGTTTCAGTTCGACCAGCGCTTCACGCAATGTGCCGTGGCTGACCTTGAAGGCTTGAGCCAATCGATGTTCGCCCGGCAATAGAATACCGTCCTCCATGAGGCCGCTTTCGATGCGCCGGATGAGCTCGTCGCTCACCTGTTGTTTCTTGTCAATTCGTAGCGGTCTAATCATGTACACCTCGGGTGTACCGTCATAGCTGAAACGGGTTGGGGCGAGCAAGGAATATTTTGTGAAAGTGGGTGAAGGATGCGGGCTCAACATCGACCGCTGCGCGGTCAATCGTCGGATCGCCACATTCGATTCCACGTACACACAGCTCGAGGACGACACAGACCAACTGTGGGAGCGGGCTTGCTCGCTCCCACAAGGGTAAGTCAGCGTTGTTTCAATCGGTCGATCACCACCGCCAGCAACAGGATCGAACCGCGAATCACGTACTGATAAAACGTATCGATGTTCTTCAGGTTCATCGCATTCTCGATGATCGCCAGAATCAGCACCCCGGCAATCACATGCCGAATCATCCCGATCCCGCCGCTCAGCGACACCCCACCCAGCACGCAAGCGGAGATCACCGTCAGCTCGAAACCCTGGCCAATCATCGGCTGACCGGACGTCATCCGCGACGCCAGAATCACCCCGGCCAACGCACCGATCACACCGTGCACGGCGAAGATGATGATCTTGGTCCGGTCAACATTGACCCCGGCCAGCAACGCCGCTTCCTGGTTGCCGCCGATGGCCATGGTGTTGCGCCCGTAGGTGGTGTAATTCAGCAACCAACCGAAAAACAGGAAGCAGACGATGGTGATCAGAATCGGCACCGGCACCCCAAACAACTGGCCGTTACCGAACACGAAAAACTGCTCCTGGGACACGCCCACCGCTTTGCCGTTAGCAAAAATGTAAGCCAGGCCACGAACGATCTGCATCGTCGCCAGCGTGGTGATCAACGCATTGACCCGTAGCTTGGCGATCACGATCCCGTTGATCAGCCCGACAATCAGCCCCATCACCAGCGCCGCGCTCACGCCAAGGAACACGCTGTCGGTGTCACGCATCACCACCGCCGCGACCACGCCGGCGCAAGCAATCACCGAGCCCACCGACAAGTCGAAATGCCCGGACGCCAGGCAATACAACATGGTGCACGCGGCAATCCCGGTGGTGGAAATCGCCAGGCCCAGGCCACGCATGTTCAGCGGCGAAAGGAAGTTATCGATCAGCAAGGTGCAGAGCACGAAGATCCCGATGGCCGCCAGCAGCATCACCCAATCATCGAGAAAGCGCCGCAAGTCCAGAGGTTTGCGCGGGGTTGGCAGAGCGTTGTTTTGGATGGTCATAGTCACCTCTCAGTTCGCCACGTCGGCAGCGCGTTGGCGTGGCAACGCCAATTGCAGCAGGTTGGATTCATTGGCTTGTTCGCGGGTCAGTTCGCCGCGCATGACGCCTTCGCAAAGCACCAGGATGCGGTCGGAAATGCCCATGACTTCCATCAGGTCGCTGGACACCACAATCACCGCGATGCCGCTGGCGGCCAGGTTATGGATGATCTGGTAGATCTCCGCTTTTGCGCCGATGTCGATGCCCCGGGTCGGCTCGTCGAGCAGCAGGACTTTCATCGGCATCGACAGCCAGCGACCGAGAATCGCCTTCTGCTGATTGCCACCAGACAGGTACATGATTTTCTGCGCCGCGTTGGGCGTCTTCACCTTCAGCGCCTTGATCTGCTTGTCGGCGTTGCCCTTTTCCCACAACCCACGTAACAGGCAACCGAAGGTGGAATGAGCGCCGCGTGCGCTGATATTGATGTTCTCGGCGACGCTGGCGAGCGGCAGGATGCCCTCCTTCTTGCGGTCCTCGGGGCACAGCAGAATCCCCGCCGCGATGGCATCTCGTGGTGAGTGCAATTTCAGTTCATGACCGCGCAGTTCCAGGCGCCCCGCCGTGTTGCGCGTAAGCCCGCTGAGCATCCGGAACAGCTCGGTGCGCCCGGCCCCGACCAGGCCAAACAGCCCGAGGACTTCACCCTTGTGCACCTCGAAACTCACCGGCTCACGCAAGCCCGGCCCCAGTAAACCGTCGACCTTGAGCGCCACCGCGCCACGGGGACGACTGCGGTAATCGTAGATGTCCTGAATGTCGCGACCGACCATGCACGTCACCAACTGGTCATGGCTCAGCGCGCTCATGTCCTCGAAGGTGCGCACGAAGCGGCCGTCCTTGAATACCGTCACCGCGTTGCAGATGCGGAACACTTCTTCCATGCGATGAGAGACGTAAAGCACCACTTTGCCTTCGTCCCGCAGGCGACCGATGATCGCCATCAAGCGATCGATCTCCCGCGCCGACAGGCTGCTGGTGGGTTCGTCGAACGCGATCACATGCGCGCCACGGGACAGTGCCTTGGCGATTTCCACCAGTTGCCGCTGGCCGAGGGACAAGCGCCCGACCTTCTCTTGCGGATCGATTTCATCGGCCAGACCTTTGAGGCAGGCCAGCGCTTGCTGACGCAAAGCGCCGCGATTGATCAGGCCGAAACTCGCCGGCAAATGGCCGAGAAACAGGTTCTCGGCCACGGTCATTTCCGGCACCAGGTGCAGCTCCTGATGAATCACCGCGACCCCGCTGCCAATGCTGTCGGCAGTGGACTTGAAGACCCTCGTCTGCTCGCCGATCCGCAGGTCACCACTGCTCGGCGTGTAAGCACCGCCAAGGATTTTCAGCAACGTCGATTTACCGGCGCCGTTCTCACCCATCAAGGCGTGAACCTGCCCCGGATGGGCGACGAAGCTGATGCCGTCCAGCGCCTTCACCCCGGGAAAGGTTTTGCCGATCCCGTTGAAGCGCAAGCTGCCGCCAACGCTGTGTCCGTGTGTCTGTACTTGTGCGTGCATAACCCACCTCTTCACACCGATCAGGCAGCCCCGTTGCCAGGGCCGCCGATGAAATCAACCGACCCTCAATTCCACAGGCCGATCTTTTCCAGTTCCTGCTTGAAGTTGTCACGCGTGATCAGTGTCACGTCGTCCATGGCGGTGTATTTAGGCGGTTCTTTGCCGGTGGTGACCCACTCATGCATCATGCTGGCGGTGTTGTAACCCTCGATGTGCGGGCTCGGCAGCATCGAGCCGAAGAAGCCGCTGTTGGCTTTTTTCAATTCGCCGATGGCATCGGTGCCGTTGATGCCGATGCCAATCACGTTGGCGGCGGCAAAACCGGCGCTTTCGGTGGCGCGCACGCCACCCAGCACGGTGTTGTCGTTCATGCCGCCGATGATCAGGTTTTTCGCCGCGCCCGGCAGTTTCACCAGCGCCGAGTTGGTGGCGTCCATGCTGCCCGGTACGTCGAGGGTTTTGAGGGCCGAGAACAGGATGTGGTCTTTCGGCATCCCGGCATCTTCCAGGGCTTTAACCGAACCGTCGGTGCGTTTCTTGCCGGTGTCGAGTTCGTTGAAGGTGTTGATCACCGCATAGGTTTCTTTCCAGTCCCAGCCGCGTTTTTTCGCTTCGGCAGCCATGGCGGCGCCCTGCTTCTGGCCGACTTCGAAGGCCGCCATGCCGAGGTACGGCACATCTTCCATGAACTTGCCGCCGGCATCGACAAAGCGGTCATCGACGGCGATCACTTTCAAACCATTGAGCTTGGCCTTGGCCATGATCGCAGGCCCCAGGGATACGTCCGGCGGGCAGATCACGAAGCCCTTGGCGCCGTTGGCCGCCAGGCTGTCGATGGCCGAAAGGGTTTTCTCGCCGTCAGGCACGGCGATCTTGATGACGGTGAAGCCCTTGTCTTTGCCGGCCTTTTCGGCGAAGGCCCATTCGGTCTGGAACCAGGGCTCTTCGGCTTGCTTGACCAGAAAACCGATCTTCACTTCCTCGGCCGCCAGTAACGTGCTGCTCAGGCTGACCGCGGTGACCGCCAAAGCGGCACAGCACAGGGAACGGATCCCACGACGACGTTTCATAAGCTGACTCCTTGTTATTTTTTTTTGAGCGTTATTTGAAAGCCAATACAGCGGTCGAAGCATGCAGCCAATAGTCATATCGTATGATGATTGGATTTCAGACGTAGTTTCGCGCCTGAAACCCGCGTTATTCAGTCGTGGTACATCACCGAACGCCCACCATCGATGGTGATGCACGAGGCGTTGATGAACGGTGCTTCATCGCTGGCCAGAAACACAGCCGTCATCGCCACTTCAATCGGCTGGCCGATGCGTCGTGGTGGATGCAGGTCGAAGGCGCGCTGACGTTCGGCGTGGGGGTCGGCAAAACCGTTCCAGTAATCGACGTTCAGTTGGGTTTCGATGTAGCCCGGCGCGATGGCGTTAACGCGAATGCCCTTGGGTGCGTATTCGATGCCCAAGGCACGGGTCAGCCCGAGCAAGCCATGCTTGGCCACCGGATAAGGGAAGCAACCTGGAATAATGTGGGTGGAATGGGTCGAGGCGATGTTGATGATGCTGCCGATGCCCTGCTCGATCATTTGCGGCAGCACAGCTTTGCAGCCATACCAGGCGCCGTCCAGGTCGATGGCGAAGCAGCGACGCCAGTCTTCCTCGGTCATTTGCAGCGGATCGCGGAACACATTGACCCCGGCGCAGTTGACCAGCACGTCGATCCGGCCATGAAGCTCAATGGCCAGTTTGGCCATGGCGTGCAGGTCTTGCTGGCGCGAGACGTCGGCCTTGATCGCCACGACATCCGCACCTTGTTCGCGCCAATGCGCCGCGACTTTTTCGACTTTTTCGGCCTGGATATCGCTGATGATCAGCCTGGCCTGCTGGGAGGCGAAGGTCGCGACAATCGCTTCGCCAATACCCTGAGCCGCGCCGGTCAGCAGCACGACCTTGTTTTTCAGGCGCTCACCCTTGGGCGGTTCGGGTACCGGTGGCAAGGAAAGAGGTTCAGCCATGGATCAACACTCCTGTTCGAAGGCACGACGAAAACCGGACATCTGTCGATGTCCGGTCAAAAGGCTTTTGAGAATAGGCAGGCAGACGTGAAAACGCCCGGGCGTCGAGGCGGCCTGAAGCGCTGACTCCGTAAGGGAGTGCGGTGGAATATCGCTGCATCACTTCACCTGTTTTGTTTTTTTAAGTGTGAGTGCGTGTAACTGATGGAGCCGACTATAAACCCGGCCGCCGAACAATCTCAATATATAATTTTACATCCCATATTTAGGGATTTAACCGGCAAATCGCTGACAGCGTTTTCCAGGCACATCGACTCGAACCGACAACAACGCGCCATCCAGCGGGTGGTTGAGCGGGCTCGCAGCACTGGTGATGTACAGGGTTTTGAAGTCTTCGCCACCGAACACGCAACTGGTGGGACGGCTGACCGGCAGTTCGATCACCCGATCAACATGCCCGTCCGGGCTCAACCTGAGCAGACAACTGCCATCCCAGCGGGCGTTCCATATATAGCCCTCGGCATCCATCGCCGAACCGTCGGGGCCGCCACGTTCATGGGGGCCAAACCAGACATAGGCGGTGTCGAGGTTGCCGTCGGTATGGATGAAATGCCGGTAAAGCGTGCTGTCGAGACTGTCGGCGAAATACAGGGTTGTGCCGTCGTCGCTCCACAGCAATGTATTAGGGATGCCCAACCCTCGAAGCAGCGGCGTGACCCGGGCATCGCGGTCGATGCGAAACAGGCCACCGGAGCGGCGCACGATGGGTAGATCCTCGCCCTGTTCACCGATGTTGTTTTGCATGGTGCCCAGCCAGAGCTGGCCCTGGGCATCACAGCGGGCTTCGTTGGCGCGATTGCCGGGTTGCGGATCGGCCACGCAGAGCAAGGTCAACCGAGGTTCCAGGCCAGGGGAATCCAGGTCCAACCGATAAACCCCGCTGCTCAATGTCACCAGGGCATCGCCGCTTTCGCAGGGGATGAACGCGGACACGTGCTCCGGCATCTGCCAGATTTCCACATTGGCGCCGATCAGCCTCAGCGCTTGTTTACCCGCGATGTCTACCCAATACAGCGCCTGGGTCGGTGCATCCCAGAACGGGCCTTCGCCGAGTTGCGCACGGTGTCCGGTAACCGCTGTCCACGTCATGAAGCCTCCTTTTTGCTTTGTGTGGGAGCGAGCCTGCTCGCGATGACTGAGCCACATTCGGCATAGATGTCGACTGAACCACCGCTTTCGCGAGCAGGCTCGCTCCCACAAGGGGTTCTTTATTGTTAGCTGGCCTTCTTGTCGGCCATGACTTGGGGGTAGAAGCGCTTGATGGCCAGGTCCGCGTTATCGATCAGAGTCATGCAAGCCCACACACCCCGCGCGGCATCCCGGGCGGCGATGGCGTTGGCCATGTCTTTGTGAATCGGCAACGTTCGACGCAGTTCATCCGGGTCGGCGGCAGAGACTTCGAAAGACACTGCCAGCAGTGCGCCGAGGGCCGGGACCATTTGTTCGATGAATTGATTGTGGCTGGCGGCAAGGATGCATTCGTGGAAGAACTGGTCGGCGCGGTTGTAATCGATGCCGCTGTCCACGGCTCGTTCCAGCGCGTTGTAGGCCTGGAGTACGGCCTGAACCTGCTCGACCGTCGCACGTTCGCAGGCCCAGCGCACTGCCATGGGTTCGATGGTGCGACGCAGGTCGAGCAGGTCGTCGACAAAATTTTCCGGCAATCCGCTACGCGACAGCCAGCCAACGACTTGCGGGTCGAAAAGGTTCCAGCGCCGCACCGGCAACACCCGTGTGCCGACCTTCGGCCCGACTTCGAGCATGCCTTTGGCCACCAGGGTTTTGATGGCTTCACGGATAACCGTACGGCTGACCCCGAGCTGCTCGCCCAGGTCGGCTTCAACCTTGATGGTTTCGCCGGGCTTCACCTGGCCAGCGGCAATCCAGCACCCCAGCCAATCAACCGTCGACGCATGGAAACTGCTGGACATGGGTACCTCGTCGAACGGTGATAAAAAACGACACGGCACAAAGCCGTTCGCGATGGATGTCCACGCTAATCATCATACGATTGAGTGTCAATTGGATTTTTAGCAGGCCCTGCCAATACGAACAGGGCTGTTCGTCCGAATCCTGCTCGAAGCTTTGAGCCCATCCACTTTGTAAACTACGGTTAGCCGCAACAGATCAGGCCGTCAGCAATCTGTTTCCCCTTCAAATCCACTATCGACAGGTATGAACATGGACATGGATGCGTCTACGCAGTACCCCATTGTGTTGGTTCACGGTCTTTTCGGCTTCGATAAAATCGCCGGTTATCCCTACTTCTTCGAAATCGAGGAAGTCCTGGAACGCGCCGGCGCTCAGGTGTTTGCCGTCAATATTCCAACCGTCAACGGGAATGAGGAACGCGGTGAAAAACTGCTCGAACACGTCAACCGCATTTTGCTGGAAACGGGAGCCGCCAAGGTCAATCTGATCGGCCATAGCCAAGGTCCCCTGGCTGCACGCTACGTAGCCGCCCTGCACCCGGAAAAGGTCGCGTCGGTCACCTCGGTCAGTTGCCCCAACCACGGCTCCGAGATTGCCGACCAACTGCACAAAGCGCTGACACCCGGAGAGTTGCCCGAAGCGTTTGTACTGGCCCTGCTAAGCGCCGTTGGCACCTTCATTTCGTTGATCAGCGGCCACCCGGAAAATCCCGTGGATCCTCAAGCGGCTTTCGAATCGCTGACCAGCGCAGGCTTGGCCGCCTTCAACCGCAAGTACCCGCAAGGGGTGCCGAAGGTTTGGGGTGGTGAAGGCAACGAAATTGAAAACGGCGTGTATTACTACTCCTGGAGCGGGATCGTGCAGAACTTTCAAAGCCTGCAACTCCTCGATCCGACCCATTTGAACTGTAAAGTGCTGTCGCAGTTATTTTATAAAGAGAAGCACGCCAACGATGGGCTGGTTGGCCGCTACAGCTCGCACCTGGGGAAAGTGATTCGCTCGGATTACCCGATGGACCACTTTGACGCAGTCAATCAGATGGCCGGGATCAACAGTTGGAACGTGAGCCCGGTCAGGCTCTACCTTGAACATGCCGCCCGGCTCAAGAGCAAGGGTTTGTAAGCCCATAAAAAACGGCCCGTTGAAATAACGGGCCGTTTTTCACAGCACAGAAGCACAACGTGTTACGGCTCAAGCCCGATAGGGAAGAATTCGCCACCGCTCCACACGCCCAGCCAACTTTGCCCGTCGATCTCACGGGTCACCGCCAGCTCCACCAGTTGGTAGAACACATTACGGTGAATCAATGCTTCAAGGTTGGTGCGTACATGCACGTACGGCGCGGGCTCCTGAGTCACCGGATCGATCACTACCCGCATGGGGTGCTCAGCGCCGGCATCGGCCGTTTCGTCGACGTTGGTGGTAAAGCGCAAGACCTGGGCCTCGCCCTCGCCTTCAACCTCCACGGCAATCGCCACGAACGGCGCGTCGTCGACCTTGATGCCCACCTTTTCGACCGGGGTAATCAGAAAGTAATCATCGCCGTCACGGCGAATGATGGTGGAGAACAGCTTGACCATCGGCTTGCGCCCGATCGGCGTGCCCAGGTAATACCAGGTGCCGTCGCGGGCGATGCGCATGTCGATGTCGCCGCAGAAGTCGGGGTTCCATAAGTGGACCGGCGGCAAGCCTTTGGTTTTGGGGATTTGCCCCAACAAGTCGTTGGCTTTTTGCGGGCCACTCATGGCGTTCTCCTTTGAATTACTGGTCGCGGAGCCCCAACAGACTACGAGCGTATTGCTCCAGCGGGGGGCCCAGCAGGTCTTCTGGCCTGTTGTCGTAGAACGTCAGTAAACCGCCACGACTCTTGATACGTGCAGTATCGATCAAATACTGGGTGCTGGTCTCGATTAACATGATCTGAATTACGCCACTGTCGATTCCGAAGCGATCCGCGCGCTCCTGGTCTATCAAATCGTCCGAGTTGCCGATGCGGTCGTCGGCCTTGGCAAAACGCGTATAGAGCAGATAGTGAGCACCGGCGGCACGGGCTTCACCCATGGCAGCGTCGAGGCCTTCCGGCACGCGGGCGCGGCGAACCATCGGGAAATATTCGATAAAGCCGTTGAAGGCTTCTTCGGCCACCACGTTAGGTCGCGGGTAGGCACTGCCCGGCGGTGCAAAAGAACCCTGAGCGATGTAGATGAACGAGTCGGGCTGAATGCGGAAGTTATTCACGCGACGGCTGTCGCTGTGGTCCAGCAGCCCCACGTCGCTCATGTGGTAGCGAGTCTCTTCGGCCATATCGCTGACATTCATGCAGCCACCAAGCGCCAAAACGGCCAGCAGCAAAACCAGGCTACGCATCCTACCCTCCAGAAGCCGGTGACGGAAAACCGGCGAATGGCCATTGGATGCAGCTTCCGCGCCAGCTCAGACCATGTGCATTTTCAGGCTGAGAATACAGACCTGTGGCGAGGGAGCTTGCTCCCGCTCGGCTGCGTAGCAGTCGTAAGTTCCAAGGAATACGATGCGCTTGATAATTTCAGGGCCGCTTCGCGCCCCAGCGGGAGCAAGCTCCCTCGCCACAGCAAGCTCCCCTCACCACAGGGCCCGATCAGCCGCCAATAATCTTCATGACAGTCGCGCCACCGGAAAACGCCACTTCCTGCTTGTCCCCCAGCGCTTTGACCAGCAGTCGCTGCAACGCCGGCAATGCCTGATGACGGGGCTTGTCCAACAGGTCGCCGACGTAGTGGCGATTGCTCGACGAAAGGCAGCCATGCAGCCAGCCAGTGGACGACAAGCGTAGACGCGAGCAGGTGCGACAGAACGGAACGCTTTCGTTGGCAATCACGCCGAAGTGGCCCAGCCCCGGAATCTCGTAACGCACTGCCGTGGCATCGACCGGCGCATCGGCCTGAAGGTACTCGTAGCGCTCGCCGATCAGGCTCAGCAACTGCTGAAGGCTGACGAACTGTTGCAGGAAAGCGTTGGAATCGCTGGCTAGGTGGCCCATGCGCATCAACTCGATGAAGCGCAACTCGTAACCGCGCTCCAGGCAATAGTCGAGCAACGGCATCACCTGATCGAGGTTCTGCCCACGCAGCGGCACCATATTGACTTTGATCTTCATGCCGGCCGCCGCAGCCTGGTCCATACCGTCGAGGACGGTCGCCAGATCACCGCCCCGCGCAATGCTGCGGAAAGCACCGGCATCCAGGGTATCGAGGGAAACGTTGATGCGCCGAATACCGGCATCCACCAGCAGCGGCAGCTTCTTCGCCAACAACTGGCCATTGGTGGTCAAGCTGATGTCCGCCAGGCCCATTTGCCCGACAGCGGTCATGAAGGCTTCGAGTTTGGGGCTGACCAGTGGCTCGCCACCGGTTATGCGCAAGCGCTCGATCCCCGCCGCTTCGATCAGATAGGCCACGCCGCGTGCCATCGCCTCGGCCGACAACTCATCCTGCGCAGCCACCAGCCGCTTGCCGTTGGGCACGCAGTAGGTACAAGCGTAGTTGCAGGCGGAGGTCAGACTGATCCGCAAATTGCGAAAACGCCTGCCTTGACGGTCAACGATCATGGATCACTCCGGCGAAAGAAGATTCGAACGCGCAAAACTTGACTCACAAATCAAGTTTTAGCAAGCCCTATGCCTGAGTATATTCCTGCGGTACTGCGCCATGTAGCTAAATCATGGCGCAATAAGGCAACTGAATGGTTCAGCTGCTTGGCGTGTCGGTATCGCGTTTGCGCTTGTTGCCCATGCGCACGCCGATGTCCATCAGGAACTGGAAGAAACCTTCCTGATCTTCCAGCACATTGCTCCAGAACGGCGAGTGGTACAGCGCCACGGCGCCGTGTACCAGCGCCCAGGCCGCGCAGTAATGGAAATAAGGCGGCACGTCTTCGAGCTTGCCTTCGCTGATCCGGCCCTTGATCAGCAGGGTCAGGCGTTCAAAGTTCGAGGCGCGGATCTTGTGCAGTTCCTCGACCATCTCCGGCACCTGATTGCCCTTGACCACCTTCTCTTCCAGGCGATCGAACAACCGATAGCGTTGCGGATCGCGCATGCGAAATTCGAAGTAGGCCCGGGACAGGGCTTCCTTGTCCTTATCGACATCGGCGGAATGCAACAGCTCGTTCAAATCGCGCTCGTAATCGAGCATCAGGCGCAGATAGATCTCCGCCTTGGATTTGAAGTGCTTGTAGATCGTGCCTTTGCCGATACCTACGGCATCAGCAATCATCTCGACGGTGACACTGTCTTCACCTTGTTCGAGGAACAGCTTGAGCGCGGTATCGAGAATTTCTTGCTCGCGGCGACGAAACTCACGGACCTTACGAGGTTCTTTATGCATAAGAAAAGGTCTGTAGGGGTCAAAATTCGAAGCCGCGTATTATGCCTAACTTGCGCAAAAATGCACGGATCATCCGACCATATATGTGTTTCTTGATGAATTCGCGCAGCCTCGCCGATTGATGAGAACTCAACCGAAGCGCCCGTATTCCAAATTTGTTTAAAAACCCGACCAGCTAAACTGGACTCGGCGCGATACTGATCAATACTTCAACTGTCGGCGAGACATCTCCCCCAAGTGTCGCGCCGATGAAGGTACCAAAGGACCGCGTACCTTTCGTTTTACTCCTAATGGTCTTAACCCGGATTCACCCCCCAGAACCCGGGTTTTTTTTGCCTGCGATTCAAGGACCAAAGCCCGTAGGAGCTGCCGCAGGCTGCGATCTTTCCCAACGTTACGCCGATGTCCTGACATGCGCCAACGGAAATAACCGCTTGAAATTCTCGGTAGTCTGCTCGGCAAATCGCTCGTAGGACTCTCCTCGCAACATTGCCAGAAATTCCGCTACCTCACGCACGTATTGCGGCAGGTTCGGTTTGCCGCGATGAGGGATCGGCGCCAGGTAAGGTGAGTCGGTTTCTACCAGCAACCGGTCAGCTGGCACCCTGCTGGCCACATCACGCAGGGCATCGGCATTGCGAAAAGTGACAATACCGGACAAGGAAATGTAATACCCCATGTCCAGCGCAGCCTTGGCCATCTCCCAGTCTTCGGTGAAGCAATGCAGCACCCCCGCCTGAGGCAGTGCCGCCTCGCGTAACAGTTGAAGGGTGTCGGCCCGGGCGCCACGGGTATGGATGATCACCGGTTTTCCGGTCTGCCCGGCCGCTTGCAGGTGCAGACGGAACGATTCCTGCTGCAACTCTGCCGCTTCTGGCTCGTAGTGGTAATCCAGGCCGGTTTCACCGATCGCCACCACCCGCGGATGATTGAGTTCGCGCAACAGCCAGTCCAGCGCCGGAGCGGCACCCGGCTGTACATCGAGTGGATGCACACCGACCGAACAATCGACATCGTCATAACGTTCGGCCAGGGCTTTGACGTCGGCGGCGTTCTCGACGCTGACGCCAATGCACAGAAAGTGCCCTACCCCACGCTCGCGAGCCGCATCGAGCGCGGCATCCAGGGAGCCGTCGTGGGCGGTGAGGTCGAGGCGGTCAAGGTGGCAATGGGAATCTACGAGCATAAAAGGGCTGCAACTTACATCGTATGAGTGGGACGGTCGGACTTCAGGGCTCCGGCCAAATGGGTTTCGATTCGACTGCGCGCGGTGTTGTCGCCTTCGTTGAACTGCACGCCGACCCCGGCGGCCCGGTTGCCCTGGGCACCTTTCGGGGTGATCCAGGTCACCTTGCCGGCGACCGGGATCTTTTCCGGTTCGTCCATCAGGTGCAGCAACATGAAGACCTCATCGCCCAACTTGTAGCTCTTGTTGGTCGGGATAAACAGGCCGCCGTTCTTGATGAATGGCATGTAGGCCGCATAGAGCACGGACCTGTCCTTGATGGTCAAGGACAAAATACCATTGCGCGGCCCTGGCCCCGGACTGACGGGTTCGTTCATGCTGACCTCCACTGTCTGATGATCGGAGTCTAGGTCACTTCTGGGTAGGCAAGGATACCCATTGCACCAACAGCGCCTCCAGCAACAGCGCCGGATTGAGGTTGGCTTTGCTCATGACTTTCTGGCGCTGGGCGAGAATCCAGTCCTGGATATTCAGGACTTTATCCTGAGCGGCTTTTTGCGCCAGGTATTGAATCACCTTGCGCATGTCCGCCAGCCCCAGCCCTGCTTCATCCTGAGTCAACTGATAACGCAGAATCAGGCTCGACCAGTCACAGAACCAGTCGAACAGCAGCAACATGGGAATGGTTTTCCACTCCTCGGCCAACTGGGTCGGCGATTGCTGTTGCTTGAGCAACTTCTTCACGCCCTCGACCACCAGCGCCCGCTGTTCACGCACGCCCTGTGCCTGCAATTTGACTGCGGCCAGTGGCGAACCGGCGGCGAGGGTCAGCAGTTCAATGCGTTCCTCTTCCGAGCAGTCCGGCAACGCCTTGGCCAGCCACGCCAGGCTCATGGCTTCGCTCGGCAATGGACAGGCCTGCTGCACGCAACGACTCTTGATGGTCGGCAGCAGACGGCTGGTCTGGTGGCTGACCAACAGCAGTACGGTGTCGCCGGACGGCTCTTCAAGGCTTTTGAGCAAGGCGTT
This sequence comes from Pseudomonas sp. B21-015, assembly GCF_024749285.1. Classification (NCBI taxonomy): domain Bacteria; kingdom Pseudomonadati; phylum Pseudomonadota; class Gammaproteobacteria; order Pseudomonadales; family Pseudomonadaceae; genus Pseudomonas; species Pseudomonas sp. B21-015. The sequence goes on along the minus strand of NZ_CP087196.1, from coordinate 1,869,849 downwards.
GGCGGCGTTGATGTTCATCGACTCGACCGGCTCGATCAGCACCACTTTGCGACCGCCCATCTGCGAGGTCTGAACCACGAAGCTGACCAGATCGCGCACCTGATCGACCTTGATCGCCTTGTCCGCCTCTTCCGGCTCCAGAATGTAGTTGTCGGGGTGGCTGCCAGCCTTCAACAGCAGGCAGGACTTGCACTCGCCGCAAGCATCCTGGGCGGTCGGACGCTGGCACAACAAACTGGCCATCAAGCGCTCGGCCAGCGCACGCTTGCCGATCCCGGCCGGGCCATGCAGCAAATAGGCGTGGGCGTGCTGGGCACGGCCGGCCAATTGCTGCCAGAGACTGTCCTGCCACGGATAGGCTTCAGCCACGGGTCAACTCCAGCAGGCGTGGCAGCAAGGCATCCAGAGACTGCTGAACCTGCGCCAGCGGCTGAGCGGCATCCACCAAGACATAACGCGCAGGATCCGCTTTGGCGCGCTCGAGGAAGGCAGTGCGCACCGCATCAAAAAAACCTCGGCCTTCGAGCTCGAAGCGGTCCAGCCGACCGCGGGCGCTGGCGCGGGCCAACCCTACTTCTACCGGCAGATCGAAAATCAGCGTCAAGTCCGGGCGCAGATCACCCTGGACGAACGTTTCGAGGGTCGCAATGCGCTCCAGTGACAATCCACGACCACCGCCCTGATAAGCGTAGGTCGAATCGGTAAAGCGATCGCACAGGACCACCGCGCCACGGGCCAGCGCCGGACGGATCACCTCGGCCAGATGCTGGGCTCGCGCGGCGAACACCAACAGCAGCTCGGTGTCGGGGTTCATGACCTCATCGACCGGTGCCAACAGCACGTCACGGATCCGTTCGGCCAGAGGTGTGCCGCCGGGCTCCCGGGTCAACACCACCTCGATCCCGGCAGCGCGCAGACGCTCGGCCAGGTATTCGCGGTTGGTGCTCTTGCCGGCACCTTCCGGGCCTTCCAGGGTAACAAACAAGCCAGTCACAGGCAGTCCTTAGTCAGAGTCATTGCGGGCTTTGCGGCACGGGCGCATCCGCTTCGGGTGCTGGCGCAGGTTCTTGTGCAGGCTCTTCTACAGAGTCTTGCACGGGATCTTGCGGCGCTACGGGCGGCATGTCTTCAGGCGCCGTATCGGGTGAAGCCGCCGGGATAGGCGCCTGAGCGTCCTCCGTTTGCGGCGTAACAGTCGGCGCAGGGCTGGAACGGTAATCGGCACGTCGGTTGATCTGGAACTCGCGCACCGCATTATTGTGGGCGTCCAGATCATCGGAGAACACGTGGCTGCCATCACCGCGCGCGACAAAATACAGGCTGTTGCCGTCCGCCGGATTCAATGCCGCATGGATCGCTTCGCGGCCCACCATCGCGATGGGTGTGGGCGGCAGGCCAGCAATCATGTAAGTGTTATACGGCGTCGGCTCCTTGAGATGAGCGCGGGTCAACTTGCCGTTGTAACGATCACCCAGTCCATAAATCACAGTCGGATCGGTCTGCAACAGCATGCCCATCTCCATGCGCCGCACGAACACACCGGCAATCTGCCGACGCTCCTGCGGTACACCGGTTTCCTTTTCCACCAACGAGGCCATGATCAGTGCCTGATAGGGCTCGGTGTAGGGAACATCGGCAGCGCGCTGGTTCCATTCCTTGGCGAGGACCTCGTCGAGGCGGTCGTAGGCTTTCTTGAGCAGATCGACGTCGGTCATGCCCCGCACAAAACGATACGTGTCGGGGAAGAATCGCCCTTCGGGGAAAATCCCTCTGTGCCCGAGCTTGTCCATCACTTGGCTGTCGCTCAGCCCGTTGAGGGTCTGCTCGAGTTTTTCATCCTTGGCCAGGGCCGCGCGAACCTGATGGAAATTCCAGCCTTCGACCAACGTCAGGCTGTATTGCACCATTTCCCCGCGCTTCCACAGGTCGATCAGCCCGTTGACGGTCATGCCGGGAACCATGCGGTATTCGCCACTGTGCAGCGGTTGACCCGCCAGGTTGAAGCGCCAGTACACGCGCAGCCAGAAAGCGTCCTTGATGACGCCATCGGCTTCAAGTCGAATGAAAGTGCGGTTCGGTGTAGTGCCCCTGGGCACTTCCAGCAGCTCTCCCTGGGTGATGTTCAGCGGCTGTTCCAGCGCCGAATGAATTTTCCAGGCACTAGCGCCCGCCAACAGCCCCGCCAGAACCAGCCCGGTTTCCAGCAGCAGCAAGAATTTACGTCTCACGAATCAAGCATCCAGTAGCGCACGGGCAATGGTTTGGAGTTTACGGGTGAGCGGGCCAACCGGCCAGCTCAGCGCGGCATAGGCGCGCACCGGCCAAACGCCATACACGCTATTGCAGACAAAGACCTCATCAGCCCATTGCAGCTGATCGAGGGTGATATCGGTGACTTGCGTGGGAATTCCCAATGACTCGGCTTGAAACAATAATTCTGCGCGCATCACGCCCGCCACGCCACAGCGTTTGAGATCAGCCGTAACCAGCACACCATCGCGCACCAGGAACAGATTGCTGAACACGCCTTCGATCACCCGCCCGGCCTGATCCAGCATCAAGCCTTCGGCATGCTCGGTATCCTGCCATTCGGAACGGGCGATGACCTGCTCCAGACGATTCAAATGCTTGAGACCGGCGAGCAATGGCTGTTTGGAAAGCCGTGTCGCACAAGGAAACAGACGAACGCCCTGCTTCGCATGAACCACCGGATAGGCAGCGGGAGGATTGCCTTGCAGAATGCGTCGAGCCTGAGCCGAGGGGTCGGGGGCGTAACCACGCAGGCCGTCGCCGCGGGTGAGGATGAGTTTGAGCACGCCCTCACCCAATGCGGCAGCATAGGCCAGCAGTTCCGCGCGGATCAGTTCACGATCGATGGTAATCGCCAGGCGCGAACAACCTTCGGCCAGACGCGACAGATGTCGATCCAGCAGCAACGGTTGCCCGCCCTTGACTAAGAGGGTCTCGAACAGACCATCGCCATAAGCCAGGCCGCGATCCTTCAGCGACAAAGCGTCAGCCGGTTGACCGTCGACCCAGCTGTCCATCAGTCAGCGAACCGACGGAACACCAGCGAACCGTTGGTACCACCAAACCCGAAGGAGTTGGACAGCACCACGTCGATATCCATGCCGCGCGCGGTGTGGGGTACGAAGTCGAGGTCGCAGCCTTCGTCCGGCTCATCGAGGTTGATGGTCGGCGGAGCTACCTGGCTGTTGATGGCCAGTACGCTGAAAATCGCCTCGACTGCGCCCGCCGCACCCAGCAAGTGACCGGTCATGGACTTGGTCGAACTGACTGCCAGCTTGTAGGCGTGATCGCCGAACACGGATTTGATCGCACAGGCTTCGGCGAGGTCACCGGCCGAGGTCGAGGTACCGTGAGCGTTGATGTACTGAACCTGATCGCTATTGATCTTCGCATCGCGCAAGGCATTGGTGATACAACGCGCAGCACCCGCGCCATCGGCCGGTGGCGAGGTCATGTGGTAGGCGTCGCCACTGGTGCCGAAACCGATCAGTTCGGCGTAGATGGTCGCGCCACGGGCCTTGGCGTGCTCCAGTTCTTCGAGAACCAGCGCGCCGGCACCGTCGGACAGCACGAAGCCATCACGGCCCTTGTCCCATGGACGGCTCGCACGGGTCGGCTCGTCGTTGCGGGTCGACAGTGCGCGGGAGGCACCAAAGCCGCCCATGCCCAGGCCGCAAGCCGCCATTTCGGCACCACCGGCAATCATCACGTCGGCTTCGTCGTACATGATATTGCGTGCCGCCATGCCGATGCAGTGCGTACCGGTGGTACACGCCGTGGCGATGGCGTAGTTAGGCCCCTGTGCACCCAGGTGGATGGACAGGAAACCGGAAATCATATTGATGATCGAGCCAGGCACGAAAAACGGAGAAATCCGTCGTGGGCCAGAATCATGCAGCGTGCGGCTGGTGTCTTCGATATTGGTCAGACCGCCGATACCCGAACCCATGGCCACGCCGATACGCTCGCGATTGGCGTCGGTCACTTCAAGACCTGCGTTACGCACAGCCTGAAAACCTGCAGCCAGACCGTATTGAATAAACAGGTCGAGCTTGCGAGCTTCCTTGACCGACAGGTATTCCTCGACATTGTAGCCCTTTACCGAGCCGCCAAAACGGGTGGAATAGGCAGAAAGGTCGGTGTGTTCGATCAGACCAATGCCACTGCGGCCAGCCAGAATACCCTGCCAGCTGCTCGGCACATCCGTGCCCAGTGGCGACAACATACCCATACCGGTGACTACGACGCGTCTACGCGACACAGCACTCTCCTTTTTTCAAATGACGACTTTGCATCAGGCCTAAAGAAAAAACCGCACGCCATGATGGCAGTGCGGTTTTTCCATGACAGCGAGCGACGACTAAAAACTATTACGCCTGGTGGCTGGTAACGTAGTCGATTGCTGCTTGTACAGTAGTGATCTTCTCAGCTTCTTCGTCAGGGATTTCGGTCTCGAATTCCTCTTCCAGAGCCATCACCAGCTCAACGGTGTCAAGGGAGTCGGCACCCAGGTCTTCAACGAAGGAAGCAGTGTTGACCACTTCTTCTTCTTTAACGCCCAGTTGCTCAGCAACGATTTTCTTGACGCGCTCTTCGATGGTGCTCATACCTTGTTTTCACTCCTAATGGACAAATTCAGGCAGCTGGCCAGTGGGTAAGTGTATAGAAAGACTTTTCAGTTTTTCAACTGAAAGCTTCACTCCTCAAACCCCGCGGCCCTCTGCCTATAAATAGATTGCAGCTTTATAACGGATTTTAGACAGCTCGTATGACATTTTTTTGAAGCAATCCGTCACATTTAACTCATGTACATCCCGCCGTTCACCGGGATTGTAGCCCCAGTAACGTAAGCCGCACCGTCGGATGCAAGAAAAGCGACCACAGACGCGATCTCTTGAGCTTGCCCCAGACGACCCAGCGGAATCTGCGACTGCAAGGCTTCACGCTGCGCCTCGGGCAGTTCGCGGGTCATATCGGTGTCGATGAACCCTGGGGCCACCGAGTTTACCGTAATCGAACGCGAACCGACTTCACGCGCCAGTGCACGGCTGAAACCTTCCAGACCGGCCTTGGCGGCAGCGTAGTTTACTTGGCCTGCGTTGCCCATGGCACCCACAACCGAGCCAATACTGATAATTCGTCCCCAACGGGCTTTGGTCATACCGCGCAAGACGCCCTTGGACAGGCGGAACAGACTGTTCAGGTTGGTATCGACGACGTCATGCCATTCGTCATCTTTCATCCGCATCATCAGGTTATCGCGGGTGATGCCGGCATTATTGACCAGGATCGCCGGCGCACCGAATTGCTCCTGAATGCTCGCCAGTACGGCCGCCACGGACTCGTCGCTGGTGACATTGAGTTCCAGGCCAGTGCCCTGAATACCGTTTTCTTTCAGGGTAGCGGCGATACGCTCGGCACCCGAAGCGGAGGTCGCGGTGCCGACAACGATGGCACCCTGACGACCCAGCTCCAGGGCGATAGCCTGGCCGATACCACGACTGGCACCAGTGACCAGTGCAACTTTACCTTGCAGACTCATGCAAGCTTCTCCTTGTTCAGGCCAGCGCTGCACGGGCGGCAGCGAAAGCGTCTGGGGTATTGAGGTTAGAGGTCGACACGCCTTCGGCGCAACGCTTGTTCAGACCGGCAAGTACTTTGCCAGGGCCGCACTCGACCAGTTCGGTCGCACCCTTGGCAGCCAGCGCCTGGACCGACTCGACCCAGCGTACAGGCTTGTAGAGCTGTTCAAGCAAATCGCGCTTGAGGGTTTCCAGATCAGCCGGCACGTCAGCACTGACGTTCTGTACCACAGGGATCTGCGGCGCTTGCCAGTCGATCGCTGCGATCGACTCGGCGAACCGCTCGGCGGCCGGGCGCATCAGCTCGCAGTGGGACGGCACGCTGACCGGCAACGGCATGGCGCGCTTGGCACCACGAGCCTTGCAGCCTTCGATGGCGCGCTCGACCGCAGCCTTGGCACCGGCGATCACTACCTGACCCGGGGAGTTGAAGTTGACCGCGCTGACCACTTCGCCCTGCGCCGCTTCGGCACAGGCTGCCAGCACGTCAGCATCGTCCAGACCGAGGATCGCGGCCATGCCACCCTGCCCGGCCGGAACGGCTTCCTGCATCAATTGACCGCGACGCTCTACCAGTTTCACTGCGTCGCCCAGGCTCAGGCTGCCCGCAGCCACCAGGGCGCTGTACTCGCCCAGGCTGTGACCGGCAACGTAAGCCGGGCGCGCGCCGCCTTCAGCCAGCCACAGACGCCACAAGGCGATCGAGGCGGTCAGAATGGCCGGCTGGGTTTTATCGGTTTGATTGAGTTGCTCTTCCGGCCCTTGCTGGGTCAGTGCCCACAGGTCGTAACCCAGAGCATCGGAAGCTTCTTTGAATGTTTCGAGGACCACCGGATGTTGCGCGCCCAACTCGGCCAGCATGCCGAGGGACTGCGAACCCTGTCCTGGAAAGACGAATGCGAGGGAAGCAGACATGTAACAAGCCCCTAATGATCTTGTCGTCGGAAAATTGACGTCCCGCTTGAGGAACGCAAGAAACTGACAGTTGGATGGCCAATTGAACTGAGCGGTCACATTTAAGCATTGTCCGACGAAAACGCCTAAGGCAACAAATCCCCCAGGCGCCCATGAAGCCGTTCCGGCAAGTTTTCCTGGATCTCGATCAAGGCGCGCTGAATTGCACTCTGGAAGCCTTGAACCCCCGCCGAACCGTGACTTTTCACGACAATTCCCTGCAAACCGAGGAAACTTGCACCATTGTGCCGCGCCGGTGCCAGCTCGGCCTGCAAGCGCTTCATCAACGGCAACGCCAAAGCACCAACCACTTTCGAGGCGAAATTTTTCTTGAACAAGGCCTCGATGCGCCCGGCAATCATGGTCGCCAGACCTTCGCTGGACTTGAGCAGTATATTGCCGACAAAGCCATCACACACCACCACATCCGCCTCGCCACGGTACAAACCGTCGCCTTCGACAAAACCGATGTAGTTGAGCCCGCGTGCGCCCTGCAGCAAGGTTGCCGCCAACTTGACCTGTTGATTGCCTTTGATGTCTTCGGTGCCGATATTCAGCAGCGCGACCCGCGGGCGAACGACGCCCAGGGTTTCTGCCGCGACCGACCCCATCACCGCAAACTGCAACAGATGCTCGGCACTGCAATCAACGTTGGCACCCAGATCGAGCAATTGGCAGTAACCTTTCTGCGTCGGTATGGCCGCGATCATCGCCGGCCTATCGATGCCCGGCAAGGTCTTGAGCACGAACCGTGACAACGCCATCAGCGCACCTGTATTGCCGGCACTGACGCAGGCCTGGACCTTGCCATCGCGCAGCAACTCCAGCGCCACGCGCATTGACGAGTCGGGCTTGCCACGCAAGGCCTGGGCTGGCTTTTCGTCCATGGTGATGACTTCGGACGCCGGCGCTATCGACAGGCGCGCGCGATCCACCGCCGAATGGCTGGCAATCAATTCTTCAAGAAGGGAGGGTTGACCGACAAGGGTCAGGTGCAGCGAGGGCGTAGCAGACAGACAAGCAAGGCTGGCCTGAACAATGCTGCGGGGACCGAAGTCCCCGCCCATTGCGTCAATCGCGATGACTTGAGCGGACAAGGATTACTCGTCAGCGCCCTTGTCGATCACTTTACGGCCACGGTATACGCCTTCTGGCGATACGTGGTGACGCAGGTGAACTTCACCGGTGGTTTTTTCTACAGACAGGGTGCTAGCCTCGAGAGCGTCGTGCGAACGACGCATGTCACGGGCAGAGCGGGATTTTTTGTTCTGCTGAACAGCCATAATTGATTAACTCCTAAACGTTTGGGTCACGCTTTAACTGCGCCAATACACTGAACGGGTTGGACCGCGTTACCTCGTCCTCGCTCGGTTCGGGCTCATCTGCTCCCGCCGGCTGCTGGCATTCTTCCGGATGATGAGCAGGCACAATGGGCAAGGCGAGCAGAAGCTCCTCCTCGATCAGTGACTGCAGATCCAAAGGATCTTCGCCCAGTTCCAGCACGTCATAACCTTTCGGCAACGACTGGGTATTCGCACCCTCCTTCACCACAGCATAACTGCATTCGCTATGGATCGGCAGGGTGACCAGCTCAAGACAACGCTGGCAAACCATTTTGACTTCGGTGTCGATAAAGCTGTGGATTACCACAGACTTACGTTCATCTCGTTCAAAAACGAATTTAGCCTGCACCGTACCGACATTGTCGGAAAGCGGGTCGCAGAGTCTCTCCAAATCGGCCAGCAGCATTTCACCTTGAAGGGTGGTGCCACGGTCAGCCAATTTGCGCGGGTCAACGTGAGGTGGAATCGGGTCATTCAACATAGGCGCAGCATTATAGGGATGCCCCCGGCCATGTCAAAGGAAATTCAGCCCTGTCCGTCACTTGGAAGCCTCGCTAGAATTCGCCCCTGCCCTTTGGAGATGCGCATGCTGCCTTTATTACTCGCTTCAAGCTCGGTTTATCGCCGGGAATTGCTGGCCCGCTTGCAGCTGCCGTTTACTTGCAGCTCGCCGGATATCGACGAAAGCCATCGCCCCGACGAGTCAGCCATCGAACTGGTAAAACGCCTCGCCGAAGAAAAAGCCCGCGCACTGGCAGCCAGCCATCCCGCCCATCTGATCATCGGCTCGGACCAGGTCGCAGTACTTGGCGAGCGGATCATCGGCAAACCTCACACCTTCGAAAAGGCCCGCGAACAACTGCTGGCATCCAGCGGCGCCAGCGTGACCTTCCTGACCGGCCTGGCACTGCTCAACAGCCAGACAGGCGACTGCCAGGTCGATTGCGTACCCTTTACCGTGCACATGCGCGCGCTCGACCCGGCACGCATCGAACGCTACCTGCGCGCCGAACAGCCCTACGACTGCGCTGGCAGCTTCAAGGCCGAAGGTTTGGGGGTGAGCCTGTTTCAAAACACCGAAGGCCCTGACGCCACGAGCCTGATCGGCCTGCCGCTGATTCGCCTGGTCGACATGTTGTTGGCCGAAGGCGTGCAGATTCCCTGAACCGTATCCGTGTAGCAGCTGGCGCTCGCACAAAAAACCGGCCACGAGGGCCGGTTTCGATATGCAGCCAAGCGATCAACGCAACGACGGCCCCTGGAAGCCCATCCACATCGCCAAATGCTCAGCCACGCTGGCACCGAGCTTTTTCGAGAAGCGATCAAACGGCGACTCCTCGATAGTAAAGTCCACCATCTCTTTCTCACCAATCACGTCACGCGCCACCGAACTGGCATTCCCCAGACCATCGATCAAGCCAAGCGGCAATGCCTGCTCACCCGACCAGACCAGCCCGGAGAACAACTCCGGATGCTCTTTGTCCTTGAGACGATCGCCACGCCCCTTCTTGACGCTACTGATGAACTGCTGATGAGTGGTATCGAGCACGCCCTGCCAGAATTCGGTTTCCGCAGGTTTCTGAGGCTGGAACGGATCGAGGAACGATTTGTGCTCACCGGAGGTGTAGGTACGACGCTCGACACCCAACTTCTCCATGGTGCCGACAAAACCGTAACCCGCCGCCGTCACACCAATGGAACCCACCAGACTCGCCTTGTCGGCGTAGATCTGATCCGCCGCGCTGGCGATGTAATAGGCACCGGAAGCCCCCAGATCCGAGATCACCGCGTAAACCTTGGTATCCGGATGCAGGCCGCGCAAACGACGGATCTCGTCGTAGACATAACCCGACTGCACCGGACTGCCGCCCGGGCTGTTGATCCGCAGGATCACACCCTTGACCTTCTTGTCCTCGAAGGCCGCACGCAGACTGCCGACGATATTGTCAGCACTGGCCGGCTCTTTCTCGGCAATCATGCCGGTTATATCGATCAGCGCCGTGTAACCAGAACCGCGAGTAGCGCTTTTTTCCACATCCATCAGCGGCGTGAACAAGAACAACGCAACCAACACATATGCAAAGGTCAGCAGCTTGAAGAAAATCCCCCAGCGACGGGACCGGCGATGCTCCTGCACACTGGCCAGCAGAGCCTTTTCCAGCAGCTTCCAGCTTTTCTCTTCACCGCTCTCTGCGCTCGCTTTGGCGGGCGCTTTCCATTCGTCGGTCATGACATTTACCCCAGCAAAAAACCGTTAAGCCCGCTGACTCAGCCAGGCATGCAATTCTGAAAAACGATCAATGGTCAGTCGCGGCTCGAACAGTTTCAACGCGTCAATCGATTGCGCGCCATAGCTGACCGCCACCGAATCCATGCCGGCATTGCGCGCCATCTGCAGATCGAAGGACGAATCCCCGACCATCAGCGCCTGCTCCGGGCGAACCTCGCAATGGGCGAGGATTTGCTCAAGCATCAACGGATGGGGCTTGCTGGCCGTTTCATCGGCCGCACGGGTGACATCAAAATAATCTTCCCAGCCATGGGCTTTCAGCACCCGGTCCAGCCCACGCCGTGCCTTGCCGGTGGCAACCGCCAGGTGATAGCCGTCAGCACGAAACGCTTCCATCGACTCGAGCACGCCCTCGAACAACGGCGAAGGAACAGCCTCCGCCGCAATGTAGTGTTCCGCATAATAATCACGGAACGCCATCAGCTCGCCATCGCCGATCTCGGGATACAAGGTGCGAATCGCTTCCGGCAATCCGAGTCCGATAATGCCTTTGACGGCAAAATCATCGCGTAACGGGAAGCCGGAGCGCTCGGACGCCACGTGCATTGCCTCGACAATCCGACCAATGGAGTCTGCGAGCGTACCGTCCCAATCGAAAATCAGCAGTTTGTAATCAGATGGGTGCACTCAATCGCTCCACGGTCCTGGCCCACATCTCGTCGACAGGGGCCTGCAATTTCAGCTCTCCGCCGTCCGGCAGCGGTACAGTCAGCATGTAGGCGTGCAGGAACAGGCGCTTGCCACCCAGATCGCGAATCTCCTTGCTGAAGCCCTCATCGCCGTACTTGGTATCACCGGCAATGCAATGCCCGGCATGTAGAGTATGGACGCGGATCTGGTGAGTCCGGCCGGTAATCGGCTTGGCCTCGACCATGGTGGCAAAGTCGCCGAAGCGGCGCAGGACCTTGAACACGGTCACGGACTCCTTCCCCTCCTCCTCGTCGACCTCGACCATGCGCTCGCCGGAGCGCAGATTACTCTTGCCCAGCGACGCACGGACCTGCTTGATCGAGGCCGCCCAGTTACCACGGACTAGCGCCATATATCGCTTATCGACGCCATCGCCGCGCAATGCCGTGTGCAAGTGGCGCAACATGCTGCGCTTCTTGGCGATCATCAACAGGCCGGACGTATCACGGTCGAGACGGTGAACCAGTTCGAGCTCCTTGCAATCGGGACGCAGCTGACGAAAGGCTTCGATCACCCCGTAAGTCAGGCCGCTACCACCATGAACCGCGATGCCGCAAGGCTTGTTGATCACGATCAGCGCCTTGTCTTCGTACACAATCGAAGCCTCGAGCCGCTGCAGCAACCCCTGGGCCAGCGGCACAGGCTCGTCGCGCTCAGGCACGCGAACCGGCGGCACGCGCACGATATCGCCCGCCTGCAGCTTGTATTCGGGCTTGATCCGACCTTTGTTCACCCGCACTTCGCCTTTGCGCAAAATGCGGTAAATCAAGGTCTTGGGCACGCCTTTGAGCCGAGCGAGAAGGAAATTATCAATACGTTGGCCGGCATATTCCGGCGAGACCTCAAGCAGTTGTACGCCTGGAGTCGAAGGGGCAGTAGTCGTCATGGCGCGGATGATAACAATTTTTTATGGAATTGAAGCACTTAATCATTGCTGCTATAGTCGCGAACGCCGCCAAAAGTGGCCTGGACAGCGGACTAACGGTCAAAAACCGGCCCTGACCAACGCAATTCACGAGGACGAGAGGCCGTCCTACGGGGCTTTCGCTACGTAACGGCAGAGTTTTCAGTTGTAACAAGCGCAGGTGACATAAGGCCTGAATCATGCCGCAAAGCAGAGTTTTCACTCGCCTTCCGAGCAAATATTCACGGCCAGTTCACAAAGTGCAGTCAGCTGCGAACGACCCCGAGCGAAGGCTTCGGAAACAACGCCTAAATTAGCCATGATGCGTGACCTCCCCTTTCGGAGCTCACGGTAAATGCCAACCCGCTGCGGATTCTGCGCGCGGCAGCACCCGAATTATCAGGGATACGTGTAGGGTGGAGATGCACAACCGCTGGACTGTGTAGCAATAGGCTTTATCAAGACGCTTCATCTCGTCCACAGCCGCCGGTTGATTCCTCCTCCTGACTGAGTGCTTAAGTAGCCACAGCAAGCAGGACGCGTACGTCGCGACACCGGCCCAATTGGCCGGGGTTCGCTAGACACTGGAGTGGCCAACCACTCCTGACGCACCTGACACCGACCGTGAGAAGTCGTGTGTGCCGAACGCCGTTTCCGGCAGCCCGGAAACCGACGGTACTACATGAAAAGAATGCTGATTAACGCAACTCAACCCGAAGAGTTGCGTGTTGCACTGGTAGATGGCCAGCGCCTCTACGACCTGGACATCGAATCCGGTGCACGCGAGCAGAAGAAGGCCAACATCTATAAAGGCCGGATTACTCGCATCGAACCAAGCCTCGAGGCTGCCTTTGTCGATTTCGGCTCTGAGCGCCACGGCTTCCTGCCCCTCAAAGAAATCTCCCGCGAATACTTCAAGAAAGCCCCCGAAGGCCGCGTCAACATCAAGGACGTCCTGAGCGAAGGCCAGGAAGTCATCGTTCAGGTCGAAAAAGAAGAACGTGGCAACAAGGGCGCCGCCCTGACCACCTTCATCAGCCTGGCCGGTCGTTACCTGGTGCTGATGCCGAACAACCCGCGTGCCGGCGGTATCTCCCGTCGCATCGAAGGTGAAGAGCGCAACGAACTGCGTGAAGCCCTGAACGGCCTGGTTGCCCCGGCCGACATGGGTCTGATCGTTCGCACTGCCGGCCTTGGCCGCAGCAGCGAAGAAATGCAGTGGGACCTCGACTACCTGCTGCAACTGTGGACCGCCATCAAAGAAGCTTCGCTGGATCGTTCCGCGCCATTCCTGATCTACCAGGAAAGCAACGTGATCATCCGCGCCATCCGCGATTACCTGCGCCAGGACATCGGCGAAGTGCTGATCGACAGCGTTGAAGCCCAGGACGAAGCCCTGACCTTCATTCGCCAGGTGATGCCGCAGTACGCCAGCAAGATCAAGCTGTACGAAGACAGCGTTCCGCTGTTCAACCGTTTCCAGATCGAAAGCCAGATCGAAACCGCCTTCCAGCGTGTCGTCGAACTGCCTTCCGGCGGCTCCATCGTCATCGATCCGACTGAAGCCCTGGTGTCCATCGACATCAACTCGGCGCGCGCCACCAAAGGCAGCGACATCGAAGAAACCGCCCTGCAGACCAACCTTGAAGCCGCCGAAGAAATCGCCCGTCAGTTGCGCCTGCGCGACATCGGCGGCCTGATCGTCATCGACTTCATCGACATGACCCCTGCCAAGAACCAGCGCGCCGTGGAAGAGAAAGTCCGCGAATGCCTGGAAGCCGACCGCGCTCGCGTGCAAGTCGGTCGCATCTCGCGCTTCGGCCTGCTGGAAATGTCCCGTCAGCGCCTGCGTCCATCGCTGGGCGAAAGCAGTGGCATCGTCTGCCCGCGTTGCAACGGCACCGGCATCATCCGCGACGTTGAATCGCTGTCGCTGGCGATTCTGCGCCTGATCGAAGAAGAAGCCCTGAAAGACCGTACCGCCGAAGTTCGCGCACAAGTGCCAATCCCGGTGGCTGCGTTCCTGCTCAACGAAAAACGCAACTCGATCACCAAGATCGAACTGCGCACCCGTGCCCGCATCGTCATTCTGCCGAACGATCACCTCGAAACGCCGCACTTCGAAGTTCAGCGTCTGCGCGATGACAGCCCGGAAGCCAGCATCAACCAGTCCAGCTACGAAATCGCTGCCGCCGCTGCCGAAGTCGAAGAAGTCCAGCCAGCCGCCGCGACCCGCACCCTGGTTCGCCAGGAAGCCGCGGTCAAGACCGCTCCGGCCCGCGCCAACGCTCCGGTTCCAACCGAAGTCGTCGCCGCTCCGGTGGCTGCACCGGCCGCCGCGCCTGAGCCAAGCCTGTTCAAAGGCCTGGTGAAGTCGCTGGTCAGCCTGTTCGCGACCAAGGAAGAGCCTGCCGCGCCGGTTGTGGTTGAAAAGCCAGTCACCGAACGCCCTGCTCGCAACGAAGAGCGTCGCAACGGTCGTCAGCAGAGCCGCAACCGTAACGGTCGCCGCGATGATGAACGCAAGCCTCGTGAGGAACGTGCACCGCGTGAAGAACGCGCACCACGTGAGCCGCGCGAAGCCCGCGAAGAAGCTCCGGCAGTCGCCCGCGAAGAACGCGCTCCACGTGAAGAGCGTGCACCACGCGCCCCTCGTGAAGAACGTGCACCGCGCGCCCCGCGTGAAGATCGCAAGCCTCGTGGCGAGCGCGAAGAACGCCCGGTTCGTGAACTGCGTGAGCCTCTGGATGCCGCTCCGGCCGCCGCTGCCAACGCTGAAGAGCGTCCGGCCCGTCAGCCACGCGAAGAACGCGCTCCACGCCCACCGCGTGAAGAACGTCAACCACGCACCGAACAAGCCGCTGCCGCCGTTGCCGAAGAAGAGTTGCCAGCCAACGAAGAGCAACTGCAGGAAGACGGTCAGGAAGGCGCCGAAGGCGATCGTCCACGCCGCCGCTCCCGTGGCCAGCGTCGTCGCAGCAACCGTCGTGAACGTCAACGCGATGCCAATGGCAACGTGATCGAAGGTTCGGAAGAGTCCGAATCGGCTGAAAACGCCGAAGCGCCAAGCGCTGCCGATCTGGCCGCCGGCCTGGCTGTTACCGCAGCCGTTGCCAGCTCCGTGATCAGCGCACCTGCTGAAGCACAAGCCAACGAGCAAGCAGAACGCGCCACTGCCGCCACACTGGAAACTGCTCCGGTTGAAGCGCCAGTGGTTGAAGCGACCACGCCAGTAGCCGTCACCGCCGCTCCGGAAATCGAAGTGGCACCGGTTCGTGAAGCACAGCCTGAAGTTGAAGTTGAAGCTGCCGCTGCACCGGCCGTCGTCGCTGAACCAGTGGCTGCTACCGAGCCTGTGGTTGAAGCGCCGGCTGAACCGGTGCGTGAAGCTCGCGAAGAACAAACCACGTTCAACTGGGTTGCCGAGCCACCTGTAGCGGTCGAAGCTCCAGCGCCAGTCGCTGAAGCTCCGGCTGCTGAAGCCATGGTCTCCGAGCCTGTGGCTGCTGCTGCCGAGCCTGCTCCAGCGGTTGTTGAAGCGCCGATTGTTGCCGAAGAGGCTGCACCGGTGGCTGAAGCCGCCCCTGTCAGCGCTCTGACCCCAAGTGGCCGTGCGCCGAACGACCCGCGTGAAGTACGTCGTCGCAAGCGTGAAGCCGAGCGTCTGCAGAAAGAAGCCGAACTGGCTGCCGCTGCTGCTCCGGCCGCTGCCGAGCCAGCACCGGTTGTTGCTGAAGTCGTCGAGGCAGTCCCTGCCCCGGCCGCTGAAGTCGCTGCCGAACCGGCTGAATCCGTGATCGACGAAGCACCGCGCTCCGTTCAAGAAGCGGTAGAGCAACACGAGCAAGCCCAGGAAAAAGAGCACGAGCCTAAACCCCTCGTCTAATTCCATCGGCCACTAAAAAGCCCCGCCTGGTGATCCAGGCGGGGCTTTTTTTGCTTATAGAAATTGAAGCCTGTCGCTACCTGGCAACGGTTTATTGCCGAGGCGATTGCGTTCCTCACTAAACACCCGCTTAAATACTTGTAAGCAAGTATTACGAAATAGCCGTACAACATGCAGAATAGAGCGGTGCAGGGCTCAAAGCAGGTCCTGCCACGGCCCGAAAACCTTCGGCCCGTTATGGAGCAAAGAGTGCGTGACTATGGAAATTGCTGAACTGGACGCTTTCAAAGCGATTGTTGACTACGGCAGCGTCACACAGGCAGCGATCAGGTTAAACCGCGCTCAATCCAGTATTTCCTTCCGCATCAAGACACTCGAATCACGGCTCGATACCAAGCTGTTTGAACGCTCCGGTCGCGGTATCACGATGACGGCGCCAGGCAAGGAGCTCTATGCCTACGCCTCACAAATCCTCGAACTGGTTGCTCGCGCTCAAGCCAGCCTGAGCCAGACAAAAACCGAAACACGGGTGCGTTTGGGGGTCATCGAAAACCTCACTATTACTCGCCAGAGCCTGTTGCAAAGCATCGTTGCCAATCCCGACGGGCTGGCAGTGGATGTCAGCATTGGAAATACACAGTCGCTGCTCAAGGATCTTGAGGCCGGCAAGCTCGACGCAGTGATTGTCGGCGCAGGCTTTGCACCTTCGCATTATCGCCGGGTAACGCTGTTCAACGATCCGCTGGCCTTGATCTACAGCGCAGCACACCCCGCCATCCAGGACCTGAAAGCGTTCAGTGGCCAAGTGTTCCTGGTCAACAGCCGGCGCAGCGCTTCGCAACGTAATCTCGACGAACTATTCATGATGGGCAATATCACCCCGGAAAAAATCATCGAGTGTGGCTCTTATCCGCTGTTGTTTTCTAATGTGATCAACGGCGTGGGCGTTGCCCTGGTGCCGTTGTCACTGGTCGATTCGTGCTGCCGCAGTGACCAGGTGCAAACATATTTCCTGAGTGGTTCATATGCCTCGCTGACCACCGAATTCGTGTTTTTCGATCACCCTGGCAAACCAGCCCCCAGAGCGCTTGCGCAATGGGTGCTGGACTTCGAAAAACCGGCCCGCTTACCGCTGACGGAAAGGTAACGGGCCGGGCCCCCGTCAGCAGTTACACGATTGCCGCACCACCTCGTCCTCGAAGAGGTTGGACAGTTGCAGTCCATCCTCCTGGCTGCTCGCCCGAATGACGTCACCGTGCTGCAACTCGAAGGCATCCTTGTCGGTGCTTAACGAGGCACCGAGCAAAACATAGTGAACCGTACCGGGCTCGCAAAGCTCTTCATGCTGGAACAACAGGGCTTCGAGTTCACGTTTGGCAAACATCAACTGATCCAGCCCTAATAGCGACTGTTTGTCCCACACGGTTTCACCACGCCGGACAATCGAACTCCTCACCACTGAGTAGCGCGGTGGTTCTGCGATCACCAGCTCGTGGCACAACGCGGTATTGCGCAACTTGGAGAGACCAGCCAGCCCGGGTTGAGTGTGACGCAGCACCGGGTCAGAAAAGTCCACCGCCAAGGTGTAACCGATATAGCGGGGATTTCGGCAGTCGTCGATGAGGTACACACAGGCATACTCGATCTCGATTCCCGCGCCACTGGCATGACACGGTGACTTGATCGCCCGGGAAGCGGCCACCAACCCTTTGCCGTTACCTTTGTAGTACCAGTCCGGCGAGGACCTCTGGGGCATGGGCAGACCATTGACCGAGCGATGCGTGTAACCAAAACCGCTCACCATGCACACGGCATCCCGTGCGGGCCGCAGCGGCACGTTAAAGGTCATCAATGAAAGCGCTTCAAGCGGCACCGCTACCAAGGACAAATTGCTTTTGAATTGCTCCCAGGATTGCTTGCTACGCATGAATCGCACAGCCAACACCTGAGAACTTTCGGCATCTTCGACCTGCCAGACCGTAGCCGATGCCCCCTTGCCCTGCACAACCCCCACCCACCGCACACCGTGACGGTCGACCGAATCGATGATTCTGTCCATCAAGCCGCCTCCGTGCGCAGTACCACCGGTGCCCGCCTTTTAATGGAACAGAGGATCACCCCAAATACAATCAGCACCAGACTGACCAGGTGATAGGCGTGCAGTTGCACGTCGAGGAACACGATACTGAACAGCCCACCGGACAGTGGCACCAAGTGAGTGAAGATCTCACCACGGGTGGCACCGATTTCACCGATACCTTTGCTCCAGAACAAGTACGACAGCCAGGACGGGAAGATCACCAGATACGCCAGGCCCAGCCACGGTGCAGCGCCCTGCCCCAGGTTGAACGTCAGATCAGGGTGCAACACCCAAATACCCAGGCTGAACGGAATCAGGCACAGCGCCCCCACCACCGCGCAATACGTCACGAACGCATTGCCGGCGATGTTTTTTGGCTTCGTCCGCAAAAAGGAGCAATAGACAGCCCAACTGGAAGCCGAGGCCATGGTCCAGAAATCGCCTTTGTTGAAGCCTTCCAGGAAGCTCAAATCGGACAGATGCCCCATCGTCACCAGCCAGAACACACCCACCGTACTGATGACCACCCCAAGCATATTCGACCTGGAGATGAAATCACTGAAAACGAAACGGTTGAGGGCCAGTACCAGACACGGCGTGGCCGACAGGTAAATCGCCGCATTCAACGAACTGGTGTATTGCAAACCGATATATAAGGTCAGCGGAAATATAACTTGGCCACAGATCGCCAACATAACCAGGGTCAACCATGACTTACGTGCGGCCGGCAAACTGGCGATCACGGCTTTATAGTTAACCAGCAGTAGTAAAGCGCTGGTAATCAGCCATCGAAGTTGCGACAGCAGCACCGGATCAACGTCCACCACCATCAACTTGCCGACGACATAATTACCGCCCCAGAACACGGCAGCGAGTGAAAGTAATAAGTACGGCATTGACGCCTCCGTTAGATCTTCTTCATTAACATGAAAGAGGCTCCGTCGAACTCGACTTCCCCTTGCAGATGGAACAAGTCTTGATACACAGACAGTTGCGTCTGCAACACATCCGTAATGGGCACCAACAACAGTGCCTGCGTCGCCAGCACCCGGGCCAGTTCATTGACATAGACTCGGCAAGGCTCGGCCTCGACAGGCGAACTGTTGGCGACAATCAGTGAGTAACCCAATCGACGGCGATAGTGAAAGTCGCCGGCCGAGGCGAATGGCAACCTCGAAAAATCCAGATCGGCGCGCAACCTGAGCTGCTTATGGCCGTAGTCCTGAGCCCACTGCAAGTGATGGGCAAACGGCTGCCGGGAACTGGAAATGACATCCAGGCTGTGCTGGCCGAACGCTTGAAGCTGAGCGTTATCGGATGGGGCAATCAGCAATACGGACTTTTTGCCCGGCGTGTCGAGATACTCCGCCAGTGGTGCCGGCAATGTCGGCGTCTCGCGCTTCGGGCTGTCACGGTAGATCATCAACCAGTCCGAATTGATCGCGGCCCAATCGCTGACTTGCAGCGCCTGCTCGATCGACGGCTGGTAGGTTTCCATGAGGTGAGCCTTGAACGGCAGATATTGCAGGATCTTTCCCTGATCGCCAACGATGGAATAATCGCCGACCCATGTATTGAGGAAGGAACGGATTCCGACGATGCTCGCCTTACCCAGGTAATCCGCGTTCCAGCCCACAATCGCTTCACGCCCGACCCACGCGTAATCGCACAGTCGCACCGGTGGCAGGCGCGTCATCGCGACAGTCCGCGAGCCGATGGAGAGCCGACCATACGGGTCATGGTCCTGACGCAGTAACTGACTTCCCGGCGATAGCCAGACACCATCGCCTATATCCACATCGCCGCCGGCATTGACCGCAGCGTTACGACCAAAACGCACATACTGTCCAATCTTGATCGAAGGCAAATCCTGCGCCGAGTGATCGAGCTGATGATCGGCATGGGGGTGGCTGAAATACGCACCGTTTTCAAAATGAGTGGGCGAAATCAGGTGTTCTCCGACCTGCTCCTTGATGAGCAGCGGTGAGCCACTGGTATTGACCGAAAAGTGCTTCGGGGACAAACCGAAGTCGTCACCCAGTTCTTTCAAACGTTCTCCAAAAGTGACCCCGAACTTGATCTCGTCGCGATGACAACTAATTGTTTGCGACGCTTTTCTAAGTTCTCGAAGTGTTTTGACATAACGCGGAACAGGTTGAGAAACATCTGCAGAACTTAATGCCCGCTCCAATGCCCCCAACTCCTGAATATCACTGTCCAGCTCCAAAGGACTGACACTGACCGACGCATCCATATAGTGCTTTATCATCTAGGCTCTTTTTCTAATGAGTACTGACCGGATGTTCACCCCAACTGTGAACACCACACACCACATGATCGTATGTCGGATAGAACCCGCTGAATAACGAGTTTTATATCTGGCACCCATCGATAAATACGAATGGGCGAAAGGAAGAGCCGATTATTCCGAGGAAAGTGCGAATGCAATCCCGCTGACAACCGTTATTGAAAAACCAGCGTCTCAGGCACATCCACATCCCATAACACCCCGGGATCCTCCACCGCCACCTCGACCACCCTCGCCTGTACGAATAGCGACTTGGCGCCTTGATCACCTGTCAACGCCATCAATTCCGGACCGAAGCTTCGCCCGAACCCCACTGGGTGCCCATATTGCCCCTCATGTACCGGCACGCTGATGGCATCATCGGCAATATTCGCAACAACCTGCTCAATGCTGGACGGCAGGATAAACGGCATATCCCCCAGCATGATCAGCCAGCCATCGAGTTGCGAGCATGCCGCCACACCCGCCGCAATGCTGTCGCCCAGCCCCGTCGACTCGATCCGCACGATCTCGCAACCATAGGCCTGCGCCATGCGAATCACTTGCGGGCGATCCGCCGTGGTCACCAGCACGCGCTTCTCAAGGGCGGCCGGCAGATTCACCAGCACCTGTTCGATCATCGAATGCACGGTGACGCCGTCACGGGCCGTGCAGTCCACCAGCAGTTTGTCCTTGTCGTCACCCGCTACCTGTCGAAACCGACTGCCCTGCCCAGCGGCCAGAACGATAACGCCGATGGGGTCGCTCATACGTCCTCCTGTAACGGCCTCTTCAGTTTCAGCTCGACGCCGTTCTTGATCGCCACAATCTCGGCCAGCAGCGACAAGGCGATTTCCGCTGGCGTATGGCTGCCGATGTGCAAACCGATCGGCCCGTGCAAGCGCTCAATGGCCTGTTGTGACAAGCCTAGCTGAGCCAGGTTGTCCCGGCGCTTCTGGCTGTTGACCCGCGAACCCAGCGCTCCGACATAAAACGCTTTGGAGTCCAGCGCGGTAAGTAGCGCCATGTCATCCAGGCGTGGATCGTGGGTCAGGGCGACAATGGCCGTGCGCTCGTCGGTCTGGATGGTCAGCACCGCTTCGTCGGGCATGCCCGGGACGAAGCGACCGTGTTGCTCTTCCCATCCATAGACGAACTCGGTGCGCGGATCGCAGATCAGCACTTCGAAATCCAGCAGCCGCGCCATTTCGGCAACGTAGCGCGACAGTTGGCCGGCGCCGATCAGCAACAGCCGCCAGCGCGGACCATAGATGGCGCGCAAGGTCTTCCCGTCAAACACCAGCGCATCAGTCTTGCTCGCTGGCCGCAAAACCACGTCACCGGTCGCCAGATTCAGCTCACGTGCAACGATTTCATGCGCCTCACAACGTGTCAGCAATTCGGCGACCCACGCCGGATCGCCCACGCGCTCCTCGGTCAGGCGCAACGTGCCGCCACACGGCAAACCAAACCGTGCAGCCTCCTCACGGGTGACGCCATAAGTAATCAACTGCACCGGCGGCCCATCGGCCGGGATACGGCCATCGTGCAGCCGGGCAATCAGGTCATCCTCGACACAGCCACCGGACACCGAACCAATCACCACGCCGTCTTCACGCAAGGCCAGCATGGCACCCGGTGCCCGGGGCGCGGTGCCCCAGGTCTGGACCACGCTGTACAACATCACCCGCTGACCGGCGCAGCGCCATTGCAGCACGCTGCGCAGGACGTTCAGATCGACGCTGTCCATCAGGCTTCAGCCTTTTGCCAGCCTTGCAGCTGATAGCGCACCGGCAGGTTACGGATGCGCTTGCCGGTGGCAGCGAATATCGCGTTGCACAGCGCTGGCGCAATCGGCGGCACGCCCGGCTCACCGACTCCGCCCAACGGTACATTGCCCGGTGGCGTGACCAGGTGCACGGCGACTTCCTTCGGCGCCAGCGACATGCGCGCCACCTCGTACATGTGGAAGTTGTCCTGCTGAACCTTGCCCTCCTTGAAGCTGATTTCCCCCAACACCGCGTTGCCCAGGCCCATGACGCAGGCGCCTTCGAACTGCGAGCGAATCCGCTCGGGATTGATCTGCGGGCCACAGTCCACGGCGATGTCGGCCTTGTGCACGATCAAGGTGCCATCGTCTTTGACTTCGACTTCGATCACCGCCGCCACATAAGTGACAAAGCTGTAATGCACCGCCAGGCCCAGGCCTCGCCCCTTGGGCAACTCACGCCCCCAACCGGCGGCTTTGGCAGCAGTTTCCAGCACGGTGCGCATCCGTGCGGTATCGATCGGATAACGCTCGGGAGATTCGCCGTAGTTCCATTCTTCACTCAAGGTGCGCGGATCGATCTGACGGTCCGGGCCAAGCAACTTGATCTGGTACTTGAGCGGATCCTGGCCAGCCTTGTGGGCCAGTTCATCGACAAAGCTCTGAATCGCAAAGCCGTGGGGAATGTTCGACACCGAACGATACCAGCCGACCCGCGTGTGGACCGCCGCTTCAGGGTTCTCCAGGCGCACGTTGGGGATCGCATACGCCATGTTGGTAAAGCCCATGCCCAGCTCGAAAGCCGCCTCATGGTTCATACCCGGCGCGAACAGCGCGGTGATGCTCGGCGCCACCGTGCGGTGCAGCCAGCCAGATGGCAGGCCGTCCTTGTTCAGGCTGGCCTTCAGGTACTCGGCAGACACGGTGTGGAAATACGAGTGGTGGATGTCGTCTTCACGGGTCCATTGCACCCGCACCGCCTTACCCGGGAACTCCTTGGCCAGGATCGCCGCCTCGATGATGAAGTCCGGCTTGGATTTGCGACCGAAACCGCCGCCGAGCAAGGTGACATTGAACGTGACGTTATCGAATGGAATGCCGAGGCGCTCGCCGATCCGTTCGCGGGTGACCTGCGGCGCCTGGCTTGGGGCCCAGGCTTCGCATACGCCGTCCTTGAAACGGGCAATGGCGACCATCGGCTCCATCGGCGATTGCGTCAGGTGCGGCAGGTAATAGGATGCTTCCAGGGTACTGTCGGCAGCGCTCAAAGCCTGGTCAATGTTGCCGGTGTTGCGCACCACTTTGCCAGGTTCAAGGGACGCCGCCTCAAGTTCCTTGCGGTAGGCGATCGAGTCGTAACTGGCGTGAGGGCCGTCATCCCACTCGATTGTCAACGCTTCGCGGCCCTTGATCGCCGCCCAGGTATTGCTGGCCACCACGGCCACACCACCCAGGGGCTGAAACTCGGACGGCAGCGGACGACTTTCGACTTGCAGGACCTTGATCACCCCCGGGACTTTCATCGCGGCACTGGCATCGAAGGATTTGACCTTGCCGCCATAGACCGCCGGACGCGCGATGGTGGCAAAGAGCATACCGTCGAAACGCACATCGGCGCCGTAGACCGCGCGACCATTGACGATGTCCGCACCGTCGATGGCCTTGGTGCCTTCTTTGCCGATGTAACGGAATTCCGAGGGCTGCTTGAGCCGCAGGCTATCGCGGGCCGGCACCGCCAGCGCACTGGCAGCGGCGGCCAACGCGCCGTAGCCCAGTTCGCGACCGGTCGGTTGGTGAATGACTTTATGCAGTTGCGCACGGCACTCGCTGACCGGCACTTTCCATTGCTCGGCAGCGGCTTGCTCAAGCATGGTCCGTGCGGCAGCACCACAACGGCGCATCGGTTCGTACCAGTGACGCATGCTGCGCGAACCGTCGGTATCCTGGTTGCCGAAGCGTACTTCGTCACCTGGTGCCTGTTGCACTTTCACCTGCGCCCAGTCGGCGTCCAGCTCATCGGCCACCACCATGGTCAAGCTGGTGCGCACGCCCTGGCCCATTTCCGAGCGGTTGCAAACCACGGTCACACTGCCATCGGCGGCGATGCTGACGTAAACCTTAGGATCATCGATCCAGCCGTTGGGCATGCCATCGGCGCCGAACTTCTTCTCTTTCTCGGCGGCAAACGCGTCCTGCCAGCCCCAACTGGCTGCCAGCACCAGCGCACCGGTGGCGCCCACACCTTTCAGGAAACCGCGGCGGCTGAGGTTGCTCAGTGCAAAATCATTCGGTAGCGGGTTCATGCCTTGGCCTCCTTCAGGTGAGTGGATGCCTGACGAATGGCGGTCTTGATCCGGTTGTAGGTGCCGCAACGGCAAATGTTGCCGACCATCGCCTCTTCAATCTGCTCGTCGCTGGGGTTCGGGTTGGTTTTCAGCAACGCGGTGGCCGACATGATCTGCCCGCCCTGGCAGTAACCGCACTGGGCCACGGCGCTGTCGAGCCAGGCCTGCTGGACGACTTTGCCAACCGGGTCGGCGTGCAGGTTGTCGATGGTGCTGACGTTCTGGCCGACTACCGAGCCGATTGGTGTGATGCAACTGCGCGCCGGCGCGCCGTCGATATGAATGGTGCAGGCACCGCACAGCCCCATGCCGCAGCCGAACTTGGTGCCGTTATAACCGGCCACGTCACGGATCGCCCAGAGCAGCGGCATGTCCTCGGTGACATCGAGTTGATGATCTTGACCATTGAGTTTCAGGGTAATCATGGGCACGCCCGCATAGTTATAGAGGTTATGGGGTCGAGCAATCTGCCGCTTGGGGTTGGCGGTTCACTACACGCAGATCGACTCAGGCTAACAGGCTCTCTTATGCGGACGGTGACGTCTGCACCGGGCCTTTGGTGGAGCAAATGCTTTCATCGTTAGATCGCTAAGTTAACCCAGCATTAACAAAAAAGCCCTGCACAATGGACGTTGTGCAGGGCTTTGGAATCAACCTTGAAAGCGTAGCCTCAATACCGGTTGGGCTCCATTTCCAGGTCGACGTGGAAACGTTCTGAAATGTCTTTTTGAATATGCTGCGCCAGATTCAGCAATTGCAGGCCCGTTGCGGTGCCGTAGTTGACCAGCACCAGCGCCTGTAATTTATGCACGCCGGCATCACCGTCGCGAAAGCCTTTCCAGCCGGCCCGCTCGATCAGCCAGCCCGCTGCCAGTTTCATTTGCCCGTCGGGTTGCGCATACGCCACCAGATCCGGGTATTCACCCTTGAGTCGCGCCACGAGTGCAGCTGACACCAACGGATTCTTGAAGAAGCTGCCGGCATTACCGAGCACCGCCGGGTCCGGGAGCTTTTCGTTGCGAATGCTGCAAATGGCCTGGCTGACATCGGTGGGCGTCGGGTGATCGATGCCCAGCGACGTCAGGCGCTGGCGAACCGGGCCGTATTCCAGATGCAGGTGCGCGGTGCGCGTGAGGGTGAAACGCACCCGCAGAATCACCCACCGCCCCGGTTCCTGTTTGAACAGGCTGTCGCGGTAGGCGAAGTTGCACTCGGCCAGCGTGAAGTCCCGCAGCTCGCCGGTCTGGCGATCGAGGGCCGTCAGGCCGGCAAAAATATCCTTTATCTCGACGCCGTAAGCGCCGATGTTCTGCATCGGTGCGGCGCCCACGGTGCCGGGAATCAGGCTTAGGTTTTCCAGTCCCGACAACCCTTGCGCCAACGTGTGTTGTACAAACGGATGCCACGGCTCGCCCGCCTCGGCTTCGATCACCACCTGATTGCCGTCATCGCTCAGCAGACGAATGCCCCGTGTGGCCATGCGCAGTACCAGTGCCTGGACATCAGCAGTCAGCAGCAAATTGCTGCCGCCACCGATCACCAGCACGGGGACCTCATGTTCCGCCCCATAGGCCAGAGCGTCACGCACGTCGGCGTCGCTATGAGCCTCGGCAAACAACCGCGCCTGAACGTCCACGCCAAAGCTGTTGAACGGCTTGAGCGAAACCTGGGGTTGTACCTGCAAACTCATAACCGTCCCTTCAATTCGATCACCAGTAGATCGCTGGCGCGCTCGATCAGGTCCAGTACCTGTTCGAAGCCTTGGTCGCCGTCGTAATAAGGATCCGGCACTTCATCGATTTGCGACTGATAGCGACGCAGGAACAAATCCAGCTCGGCCTTGCCCTTGGCTGGTTGCAAGGCCTTGAGGTGGCGCAGGTTACTGTTGTCCATCGCCAGAATCAGGTCGTAGGTGGCGAAGTCGGCGCGGGTCACTTGCTGAGCGCGCTGGGCGGACAGGTCGTAGCCTCGCAGTTTCGCCGCGGCCTGGCTGCGCTTGTCCGGGGCCTTGCCGACGTGCCAGTCACCGGTGCCGGCAGAAGCCACTTCGACTTGCCCGGCCAGCCCCGCCTCATGCAGTTTGTGCCGCAATACGCCTTCGGCCGTGGGGGAACGGCAGATGTTGCCCAGGCAGACGAACAGAACCCGCATCAGGCCTCCAGCAGGCGACGAACGCGCTCGAGGTCTTCAATCGTATCGACACCGGTGGGTGGTGCGATCAGCGCGTCGGCGACGTGAATCCGCACGCCGTGCCAGAGCGCCCGCAGCTGTTCCAGAGATTCGGTGTTTTCCAGCCAGCACGGGCCCCAGGTGACGAAGTCCTGCAGGAAACCTGCGCGATAGGCGTAAATGCCGATGTGGCGGCGATACGGCACACCTTCCGGCATTTGCTCGCGGCTTTTGGCGAACGCGTCCCGAGCCCATGGCAAGGTGGCACGACTGAAGGTCAGTGCCAGGCCATTGAGGTCACTGACCACTTTGACCACGTTGGGGTTGAACAGGGTTTCCACGTCTTCGATCGTCTCGGCCAACGTGGCCATGCGCGCTTCGGTGTGGGCGGCCAGGTTGGCGGCGACCTGATCGATCACGCTCGGCGGAATCAACGGCTCGTCGCCCTGGACGTTGACCACAATGGCGTCCGGGGCCAGGCCCAGTTTCGCCGCGACTTCGGCCAGACGGTCAGTGCCGGAATTGTGGTCTTCGCGCGTCAGCACCACTTCGGCACCAAAACCTTTGCAGACCTCGACGATACGCGCATCGTCGGTAGCCACAACAATTCGCTGGGCGCTGCTTTTGCTCGCCTGTTCCCAAACGTGCTGGATCATCGGCTTGCCGGCGATCAGCAGCAGCGGTTTGCCCGGCAGGCGGGTGGAGGCAAAACGTGATGGGATGACAACGGTAAAGGCTGTAGTCATTTGTCCAGACGCTCGTCGGTGGTCAGGGTGCGCGCTTCAGTTTCGAGCATCACCGGGATGCCGTCGCGAATCGGGTACGCGAGACCGGCGCCCTTGCTGATCAGCTCGGTTTTGTCGGCGCTGAGCTTGAGCGGGCCTTTGCAGACCGGGCAAGCGAGGATATCGAGCAATTTGGTGTCCATGAACATTCCCTGGATAGAAACGGATTTAAGGCAAAAGACGAGCCGGCAACAGGCGCATCAGCTGCGTATCGAACCAGGCCACGAAGGCCGGCGATGGCACAGCATCGACCGCCAGGTACCACCAATCGGCGGCGGCGAAGGCACGGCACTTCACCGCGTCCTTTTCCGTCATCACCACTGGCAATGACGGTGTGAAATTCAAGGCCTGCACGCTGTACTCGGCGTGGTCGGCAAATGCATGGGGCACTGGCCGCCAGTGTAGCGTTTCGAGGGTCGTGAAGAAACGCTTGGGGTTGCCGATCCCGGCCACGGCATGCACGGCCTGGCCAGCAGGAAAGTGGTCGAGGGGACGCCGTTCGCCGCTGTGCAGATTGACCAGCGCCGTGGGTTGCAGCTGGAAGGCGAAGCCGTCTTCACGATCATTGACAGCGCCGTTGTACAGCACTGCATCGACGCTTTGCAGGCGCTCGATCGGTTCGCGTAACGGCCCGGCCGGCAGGCAACGCTGGTTGCCCAGGCCTCGAGCCGCATCGATCAGCACCAGCTCCAGGTCCCGGGCCAACCGGTAATGCTGCATGCCGTCGTCGGAGAGAATCAGGTCCAGCGGCTCACTCGCCAACAAGGCCTTGACCGCACGGCTGCGGTCCGGGTCGATCATCAGCGGCACGCCGGTGCGCTGGACGATCAACAGCGGCTCATCGCCCGCCACGTCCGCGCCTTGATCCGCCTCGACCCGCCACGGCAGTTGCGCAGGTTTGGCGCCATAGCCACGGCTGACCACGCCGACCCGCAGACCACTGCGCTGGCAATGCTGGATCATCCACAGAATCAGCGGCGTCTTGCCGGTGCCGCCCACCGTGATGTTGCCGACCACGATCAACGGCACCGGCGGTTGGTAGATCTCGCCCTCGCCGGCCAGGAAGCGATTGCGCTTGCCGGTGACCACACGCCGATACAGCCATTCAAGCGGCTGTAAAAGCTTCAAGGCCGGATGACCGGCATACCACGCGGCGAGCAATCGGTCGGACATGGCCATCAGGACGCTGGCGCCGCCTCGACAGTGGTCATGCGCAAATGGCTGAAACCGAGCTTGCCGGCAGCGTCCATGGCAGTGATGACGGACTGATGAGGAGTCTTGCCATCGGCGCTGATGGACAGCGGCAGGTTGGTGTCGCCGTTGGATTCTTTCTGTAGCGCTTCCATCAGGCTGGTCAGGTCGTTCTTCGGTAACAACTGGTTGTTGACCGAGAACACCCCCTCGGCGCTGATGGCGATATCCAGTTGCTTGAGCTGCTGGTCTTCGGCCGGGGAACCGCTGACCGCTTCCGGCAGGTCGACGCGCATTTGGGTTTCACGGGTGAAGGTGGTGGTCACGACGAAAAACAGCAGCAGGATAAACACCACGTCGATCAGCGACGCGAGGTTGATGTCTACCGTTTCCCGCGGTTTACGACGGAATTTCACGCTTTACCCTCGGCCAGATCCACGTCGCGGTCGCCCTGCACTACCTCGACCAGTTTGATCGCTTCCTGCTCCATGCCCACCACCAGCTCATCGATCCGGCGTTGCAGGAAGCGGTGGAAGAACACGGCCGGGATGCCGACCATCAGGCCAGCAGCGGTGGTGATCAGCGCTTTGGAAATACCACCGGCCAGAACCGCGGCGTTAGTGCCCATGCCCGTGCCCATGAACGCACTGAAAATATCGATCATGCCCAGTACCGTACCCAGCAAACCCAGCAACGGGGCCATGGCGGCAATGGTGCCGAGGGCATTGATGTAGCGTTCGAGTTCATGGATCACTCGCGCAGCGGCCTCTTCGATGCACTCTTTCATGATCTCGCGACCATGCCTGGAATTCGCCAGACCGGCGGCCAGGATCTCGCCCAGCGGGGAGTTGGCGCGCAGTTCCTTGAGTTTGTCTTTATTGAGTTGCTTGTCTTTGATCCAGACCCACACCTGCCCGAGCAAGTGCTCCGGGGTCACGCGGCTGGCACGCAGGGTCCACAGACGCTCGGCGACGATCGCCATGGCCGCGATGGAACTCAGAATGATCGGCAGCATCATCCAGCCGCCGGATTTGACCAATTCCCACACAGTGACAGTCCCCTCGAAAAAGTGCGCCACTCTAACATAGGGGGTGGACGCACCGAAGACCGCGATGTCGCATCCGGTCGGGCTTTAATAACGCGGGTTACTGGCTCAATGGTGGCGGATCGCGCCAGAAACGCCGTTCCTGAAGCATCGTCCACGGCGGTGCGAAGCGTCCCAGTTGTAGACGAATGGCACCCTGCACAGCGCTGTCGTAGATCGCCACACCGCGCTTTTGATACCGCGCCACGACCGTGGGATGGGGATGGCCGAAAGAATTGCCGTTGCCACGGGAAATCAGCACCGCTTTGGGTTGCAAGGCGCTGAGCAATGCCGTCGACGACGAACTGCGACTGCCATGGTGCGGTGCCTGCAACCAATCCGTCGGCACCGCCATTGGACTGTCGAGCAGCGCCCGCTCGGCCGCGCTATCAATATCGCCGGTCAGCAGCAGCCGTTCGCCGTTGGCTTCGATCTGCAGCACGCAGGATTTCTGATTACTCTCGCTGGCTGACGGCCACTGCCAGAGTTGGAACTTCACGCCGTCCCAGGCCCATTGCTGACCGCTCTCGCAGCCCTCGGCGTGCAGTTCGTCTGGCAGGGCCAGGTGATCGCCACTCAGTACTTGCTTCACTGGTATTGCGTTGGCAATCGCTCGCGCACCGCCGGCATGATCGGCATCGGCATGGCTGATCAGCATCAGATCTAGGCCGTCCACGCCCAGTT
The DNA here is from genome assembly GCF_024749285.1 of Pseudomonas sp. B21-015. Classification (NCBI taxonomy): domain Bacteria; kingdom Pseudomonadati; phylum Pseudomonadota; class Gammaproteobacteria; order Pseudomonadales; family Pseudomonadaceae; genus Pseudomonas; species Pseudomonas sp. B21-015. The sequence goes on along the minus strand of NZ_CP087196.1, from coordinate 1,839,777 downwards.
TGCGCAATGATGGCAACACCACCCGCTCCCCCAGGTCGATATCGCCGAACCGTGGCCCGGCGTCATACAGCAGGGTGTGATCGCGAGTACGCACCAGGATGGCCAATCCCTGGCCGACATCCAGCTGCCAGACCTCGGCCATGCCTTCAGGCAACGTGTGCCGGGGCGGAAAAACCAGCAACAGCAGCATCGGCCAACCCAACGGGCGCAACGGCACGCCTCTGGGCAGCAACAGAAGAAACGCCCCCAGCGTGCCGAGCGCCCATACCCACAACGGGACCGCCGCCGGCACCCACGCCGGTAATTGCCCAGCCACCAACACCAACCCTCTGAACAGAAGGTCGATCAGACCGCCGGCCAACCACAGCAACCCTTCGCCCACATAAGGAACAGGCAACAACAGCGTTCCGAGCAAGGCCGGCGGCAACACCACCAGACTGATCCAGGGCACCGCCAACAGGTTCGTCAGCGGCCCGCTGAGACTGATCGGCAACCCCAGCACCAACAGCAGCGGGCCCAGACCGATCGCGATCAGCCATTGGGCGCGGGTCCAGGTTTGCCACCAACGCCACGGCCCCAATCGTCCGCCAAAGGTGAAGATCAGTACCGCTACTGCCGCGAAGGACAACCAGAAACCCGGTTGCAGGCTCGCCAGCGGCTCCAGCAGCAAAACGCCGTCAAGCGCCAGCAACAGCGGCCACCATGCGCCGAGGTGACGAAACCGTAGCCGCCACAACAGCACCAGACCGATCATCAGGCAGGCCCGACGCACCGGCACCTCGAAGCCGGCCAGCAGCCCATAACCGAGCGCCGCCACGAACGCCAGCCCGCACGCCCATGGCAGCCACGGCAAGCCCTTGGGCCACGCACCATAACGAGCCAGCCCGGCGATCAGCAGATACACCAACCCTGCCAGCAAACCAATGTGTTGCCCGGAAATCACCAGCAGATGCACGGTGCCGGTGTCTTGCAACACCTGCCAGTCTTCGCGGCTCAGCCCGGCGCCATCCCCCAGCACCAACGCCGTCAGCGCCCCCGTTCGCCCTTGGGCATCCACTGCTTGCAAGCGCTGACGGATGCCATCGCGCCAGGCCCATTGCGCCTCCCTTAGCCTCTGGCCGTCCTTGACGGTCCCGGTGGCGCCGATGCGTTGGGCCAGTAACCAGGCGTCATAATCGAACGCACGCGGGTTGAGCAACCCGGCAGGACGCTTCAATTTGACGGCCAGCCGCCAATGCTCGCCACTGTTGACGGGCGGCCCGCCATACCAGGCCAGACGCAGGTGCCGAGGCAGCTTGGTGCGACGGGACTGACTGTCCGTCAGCTCGAAACGCACCACGCCCTCGGCCTGCTGCGGCAAACCCGTCACACGGCCTTCGACCCAGCGAGTCTCGCCATCGAGATTCAGCGGCAGGCGATCATTCAGCGCCCACTGGGCGTTCGCGCAAGCCCAACTGAAACCGAACAACAAAAATGCCAGGGGAAAGGTGCGAAACGGCAGCAGCATCAATCCCACTACCGGCAACAACAGCCACAACCCTGCCGGCGGTAACGCCGGTAAAAAACGCAGGGCCAGCAAACCCAACGCCAGCGCCATCATCCCTGTGCGCATAAGCCCGTCCTTGAGAGTCCCCTCCCTAGGCTTAGCCGGCGCGCCGCACGTACGTCGTTAACAATTGTCACAAAATCTGAATGGGCGGTTCGTAGAATCCAGACATACTTGCCGCCTTAACCGACCGAGAAGCCTTATGCCCCGGCGCTTATTCAAACGTTACATGCCAGACCCGACCAGCATCAGGGAACACAAATCCTTACGCTTTCTCGGCACCCTGCTGCATGACCCGAACCTCTGGCACCTCAATCGCCATTCCGTGGCCCGGGCCATGGCGGTCGGACTGTTCGCGGCGTTCCTGCCCATCCCGCTGCAAATGCTGCTGGCGGCCACCCTCTCCATCGTGGTGCGCGGCAACATGCCGATTGCCGTCAGCTTGGTCTGGCTGACCAACCCGATCACCATGCCGGCGGTGTTCTTCTGCACATACCAGACTGGCGCCTGGCTGATGGACGTCCCCGCCAGGAGCCTGCCGGACGAACTGACCTGGGAATGGATCAGCGGCGAACTCTCGAGCCTGTGGCAACCGTTCTTGCTTGGCTCGGTGGTAACGGGGTTGGTGCTTGGGGCGCTGGCCTATTGCCTGGTGATGATGTATTGGCGCTGGTGGGTGAGTCGGCAGTGGAAGCGGCGTAAGCAAAGTCGAATGTGAGAAAGCAAAACGGCCTCCGCTTGGGAGGCCGTTTCTTTTTGCGGTGTTTATGCTGACGCCATCGCGAGCAGGCTCGCTCCCACACTGATTGGCGTTGCCCACCTATTTTGCGATCGACACAAAACCAATGTGGGAGCGAGCCTGCTCGCGAAGCAGGCGACGCGGTCGCTCCTAGGTACGCATCCCACGCCCACTCACCAGCAGCCGCGCACAACCGATGTACAGCACAACGGTCGCAATGAGCATGAAGGTGATCGCCACGCTGATCTTGATATCCGACACACCGAGGATGCCGTAACGGAAGGCGTTGACCATGTGCAGCACCGGGTTGGCCAGCGACACGGTCTGCCAGAACAGTGGCAGCAAACTGATCGAGTAGAACACCCCGCCCAGGTAGGTCAGCGGTGTCAGCACGAAGGTCGGGATGATTGAGATGTCATCGAAGTTGCGCGCAAATACCGCGTTGATGAAGCCCAGCAGCGAGAAGATCGTCGCCGTCAGCACCACCACCAGAACGGTCACGCCCAGATGATGCACCTGCAGCTTGGTGAAGAACAGCGACAGCAGGGTCACGATGATCCCGACCATCAACCCCCGCAGCACGCCGCCCAGGGTGTAGCCGATCAGAATCGTATGCGGCGACACCGGCGACACCATCAATTCTTCGATGGAGCGCTGGAACTTGCTGCCAAAGAAACTCGACACCACGTTGCCGTAGGAGTTGGTGATCACCGACATCATGATCAGCCCCGGCACGATGTACTCCATATAAGTGAAGCCACCCATGTCGCCGATCTGCCGACCGATCAGATTGCCGAAGATCACGAAGTACAGAACCATGGTGATGGCCGGCGGCAGCAGGGTCTGCGGCCAGATCCGGGTGAAGCGTTTGACCTCACGGTAAACGATGGTATTGAGGGCAACGAGGTTGGGTTGCAGCTCGGAACTCATACCGCCACCTTCGACAGATTTTTCTCCACCAGAGACACGAACAACTCCTCGAGGCGATTGGTTTTGTTACGCAGGCTCAACACTTCGATGTTCTGCTGCGCCAATTGGGTAAACAGCGCGGTAATGCCCATGGCCTTGTCGACCTGGACTTCCAGGGTATGGCTGTCGATCAGTTTGGCCGGGTAACCGAGCAACTGCGGCGCCACTTGCAACGTGTTCTTCAGATCCAGCAGGAAGGTTTCGACATGCAGTTGGCTGAGCAACTGCTTCATGCTGGTGTTCTCGACAATGGTGCCGTGGTCGATGATGCCGATATTGCGGCACAACTGCTCAGCCTCTTCCAGGTAGTGGGTGGTGAGGATGATGGTGATGCCCTTCTTGTTCAGTTCAGTGAGGAAGGTCCACATCGAGCGACGCAATTCGATGTCCACCCCCGCCGTCGGTTCATCGAGGATCAGCAGGCGCGGTTCGTGAACCAGCGCACGGGCGATCATCAGTCGGCGCTTCATGCCACCGGACAGGGAGCGCGACGGCACATCGCGCTTGTCCCACAGGCCCAGTTGGGTCAGGTACTGCTCGGCGCGTTCCTTGGCGATTTTCGCCGGGATGCCGTAGTAACCGGCCTGGGTCACGACAATGTCGAACGTCTTTTCGAACTGGTTGAAGTTGAATTCCTGGGGCACCACACCAATGCAGCGCTTGAGCGCCGCCGGTTCCTTGTCCAGGTCGTGACCAAAGATATTCACTGTTCCGCTGGTCTTGTTCACCAGGGTCGAGAGAATGCCGATGGTTGTGGATTTGCCGGCGCCGTTGGGGCCGAGCAAGGCGAAAAAGTCACCTTCGGCAACGTCCAGATCGATACCACTCAAGGCCTGGAAACCGTTGCCGTAGGTTTTGGTTAGCTGCCGGATGGACAGAGCGGAACTCATATCGGATTTACGCACCAAGAAGGGAGAAAGGAATAAATAAGAGCGGGCGGCGAACAATGCAACCGCGGCGCATGAGCGCAATGGTGCTTGTCGCCGCCACACAAGTACAGTCAAGCGTGTCGATAGTGAGTATTAAGTCAACGCGGTCATGACGGCTTTGCGATAGGCCGAACGCTGTTTCAACCGCGCGTACCAGGCTTCGAGATGAGGCTGTGACGCGCGCTCGATCGGCATCTCGAACCAGGCATAAATGAAACTGCCCAAGGGAATGTCGCCCATGCCGATCTCATCGCCGGACAGGTACGGTTTAGCCGCCAGCGCTTGATCGGCCATCGACAGCAAGTTGTCACACTCCTTGATCGCGGCCTTGATGGCTGGCCAGTCCTGCTGGTCTTGCGGGGTGCGCAACACGCCCCAGAACACGGTGCGGAACGGCGCGGCAAAACTTGAAGTGGTCCAGTCCATCCACTTTTCGGCACAAGCACGGGCCTGCAGGTCCGTCGGATACCAGGCAGTGCCGCTGGCATGACGGGCCATCAGGTAACGCACGATCGTGTTGGATTCCCACAGCACGAAGCCGTCGTCTTCGATCACCGGCACGCGGCCGTTGGGATTCATCGCACGGTACTCAGGCGTATCGACCACGCCAAAGGCACCGCCGGCATCGATGGCTTCATAGGCCAGGCCCAGTTCTTCGGCGGCCCACAACGGCTTTCTGACATTCGACGAGTTTTTCCGACCCCAGATCTTCAGCATGACCGCCTCTTTTTGAATAAATGCGCAGGCAGCATACGCCGGATCAGGCGCGACTCAAATCGCTCTGCATGTCACCCAGTTGCAGCGGCAATTGCTCGCCGAACAGATGCGGATAGCACTTTTCCAGGTGTTCGAAAAAGAACGCTTCAGGCACATCAGTGAACTGACCATGATCGACCAGGTATTCCATCAATTGCTCGCCATCACGGTTGTAGGGATGGAACACGCTGTCGTTGATCCCGTCGAACTCCAGCGGCGCGACATTGAACAGTTCGCAGAGTTGTTGATTGAAGGCCGGCGTGGCTTTGATCCAGCGATCGTTCAGATACAACTCGGTGTAACCGTGCATGGCGAACACATCGCTCTTGAGCAGTTCGAGCAGGCGCGGCGTCGACAGGTGATTACGCACGTCCGCCAGACCGATACGCGCCGGGATCGCGCAATGCCGGGCGCAACCTGCCAGCAGCGTGGCTTTGGGCACGCAATAACTCTCCCCTGCCGCCAGCGCATAGCTGCCGCGCAAGGTCTCTGGATCACGGCTGAAGGTGTAGGGGTTGTAGCGCACGGCCTCGCGCACCGCGTAATAGAGATTGATCGCCTGTTCAAGCGGATCGCGCCGGGCGCCCCGGTGTTTTTCGGCGAACGCCACCACCGAGGGATGGTCACTGTCGATGAAGCGGCCGGGGCTCAGACATGCGTGCATGAGAACAACCTCCTGAGGGAAGCCACGAGTCTAGCGATGCCTTCAGCATAGAGATAACGACGTTTCGGCCAAATATCAGCGCTTGCCGCCCTGTTGACGGAAGCGTTCAACCGTCCGCATCGAAATAACTGACGAATTTCAGCCGTTGCTTCCTACAAGCTCAAACCGATCGCTCTGACCACCCACTTTTATGGATGCCGTCTAAGCTCTGAAAGTGGTTTGGCCCTTGGCTTGACGGAGAATTGAATATGCTGCTGTTGTGGATACTGGTTCTGCTGGTCGGGATTGCCTATCTGGCACATCGCCGCACCGCGCCTCTGCCCGCTTTGGGCATCATCGCTGTCTATCTGCTGGCGATGGGCATCTTCAGACATGCGAGCCATGCACCCGTCTGGCTGCTGCTGATTTTCTGGGTGATGCTTGCGGCTGTGGCCGCCTTCCTGTTACTGCCGGACCTGCGCCGAAAACTCTTCACGGCGCCCATATTCAACTGGTTTCAAAAAAACCTGCCGCCCATGTCGCAAACCGAGCGTGAAGCCATTGAAGCCGGCACAGTCTGGTGGGATGGAGAGCTGTTCACCGGCCGTCCGGACTGGAACAAGCTGCTGGCCTATCCAAAAGCGCAACTGAGCGAAGAGGAACAGGCGTTCATCGATGGTCCGACCGAAGAGCTCTGCGCGATGGTCACCGATTGGCAGATCAGCCAGTTGATGGACCTGCCGCCCCAGGCCTGGGATCACATTAAACGGCATGGCTTTTTTGCCCTGATCATTCCCAAGGAATACGGCGGCAAGGGCTTCTCGGCTTATGCGCACTCCCAGATAGCGATGAAACTGGCGACCCGCAGCGGCGACCTGGCTTCCACCGTCATGGTGCCCAACTCCCTCGGCCCCGCGGAACTGCTGCTGCATTACGGCACCGACGAACAACGCAATCATTACCTGCCACGGCTGGCCCGTGGCGACGATATCCCCTGCTTTGCCCTGACCGGCCCGATGGCGGGTTCCAACGTCGGGGGGATGACCGACACCGGAGTGATCTGCAAAGGTGAATGGGAAGGCAAGGAAACCCTAGGCCTGCGCCTGAACTGGGAAAAACGCTACATCACCCTCGGTCCGGTGGCGACCTTGATCGGCCTGGCCTTCAAGGCCTATGACCCGGATCATCTATTGGGTGACAAAGTCGACCTGGGGATCAGTCTCGCACTGATTCCAACCCAGACCCCCGGTGTGGAAATCGGCCGCCGTCACCTGCCGCTGGGCGCCGCCTTCATGAACGGCCCGAACGCTGGCAAGGATGTGTTCATACCGCTGGAGTTCATCATCGGCGGTCAGGAGATGCTCGGCGAAGGCTGGATGATGCTGATGAACTGCCTGTCGGTCGGGCGTTCCATTTCGCTGCCTGCCATCGGTACCGCCGCGGGCAAGTTCAGCAGCCTGGTGACGGGCCAATATGCGCAGGTTCGCGAGCAATTCAACGCACCGCTGTCAGCCTTCGAAGGGATTCAGGAAGCACTGGCGCGGATCGGCGGCAGTACCTGGCTGATGGACAGCGCACGAATGCTCACCGCCAACGCGGTCGACCTCGGCGAAAAGCCGTCGGTGCCCTCGGCCATCATCAAATACCACCTCTCCGAACGCGGTCGCGAGTGCATCAGCCACGCCATGGATGTTCACGGTGGCAAGGCCATCATCATGGGCCCGAACAACTACCTGGCGCGTAGCTGGCAAGGTGCGCCCATTTCCGTCACGGTCGAAGGTGCGAACATCCTGACACGCAACCTGATGATCTTCGGCCAGGGCGCTATTCGCTGCCATCCGTTCGTGCTCAAGGAAATGGCCCTTGTGCACCGCGAAGACAAACAACAGGCGCTGATCGAATTCGACGCCCTGCTGCTCAAACACATTGGTTTTGCCGTGAGCAACGCCGCCAGCACCCTGGTGCTGAACCTTGGCCTTGGGCATTTCGAACACGTGCCCGGGGACAAGCTCAGCCAACGCTACGTGCGTGCCCTCAACCGGCAGGCCGCGGCTTTTGCCATGCTTGCAGACCAGTGCATGATGCTGCTGGGCGGCGAACTGAAACGCCGCGAACGCTTGTCCGCACGTCTGGGCGATGTGCTCAGCTACCTGTATCTGGCCTCCGCGGCGCTCAAGCGTTATCACGATCTCGATTCGCCGGAGCATATGCGTCCGCTGTTCGCCTGGGCCATGGAAGAGAGCCTCGGCCAGTCCGAACGTGCGCTGGACGAACTGCTGACCAACTTCCCGAACAAGGTACTCGGCTGCCTGCTGCGGGTGATGGTGTTCCCGTTCGGTCGCTGGCACAGAGGCCCATCGGACAGACTGGCGGCCAAAGTCGCCGCAGTCCTCGGCCGCGCCAAGGGCGATCCAACCCTTGAGGAGTTATTGGCGGGCTGCTATCGCCCGCAATCGACAGAGGATCCGGTCGGCGCGCTGCAGCACGCCTGCGACTTGCTGAACGCCGCCAAGCCGCTACAGAAAAAACTCAATACGGCACTGAGAAGTCGTCAGGTCAAACCCACTGTCGGGGAGTCTGTCATCGATGCCGCGCTGGAGGCTGGCGTCTTGCAACCGGTTGAGGCCCAGACCTTGCGCGAGGCAGAAGTGGCGCGGCGCAAAGTGATCGATGTCGATGATTTCGACAAACAGGTGTTGGTGCTGGGCAAAGGCAAGGTCCGCTGATCCAGCGTACCCTGGTCTTCCACGGGGCTCTTTACCATGTGTAAAAGGGACGCAGGAGCTTTATACTCCTGCGCCCGTTTTGCTCTTGAGGACTTATCTCGTGTCCAATGTCGTTGCCGATCACCTCGTCTTGCTCGACCACCTGCGCAGCATCCTGGTCGCCGTGGGTGAGGCCGAACAGGTTCCCGAAGAAAGCCATGCCTTGTTCCTGGAGCGCTTCGACGAACTGCGTGCATTGCTGCCGGTCGACCCGATCGAAAGCCAATACCTGGGCCAGGACATTCTGTGCCAGGTCATCACCCGCTATCCGCAAATCGCTCATCTGGTTCCGCGCGACCTGCTGTGGTACTTCGCCGGTGACTGCCTGCATTACATGCCCGATAATGAAATCGACCTGTACCAGGCCCTGGAAGAACGTCGCTTCGAAGCCGAACAGAACGATGAACCGTTCGACTGGAATCAGGAAAAACAGCTGCTGGCGATGTCGAACCAGGACAGCAAGCACTGATCCCCGGTCAGTAACGCAAAAGGCCCGCATGGTTAATCATGCGGGCCTTTTTTGTGGCAATTGCCGAGTGATGGGGTGTTTGGGCCACCGTCTTCGCGAGCAAGCCCGCTCCCACATTTGATCTTCAGTGGACACAGATTCTGTGTATGGCAGAAATCCACTGTGGGAGCGGGCTTGCTCGCGAAAGGGCTCTTCAGAGCAACCCATCACTCTCGGGCAACTCATACTCCGCCGCGACCTTGCCCGAATCACTTGGCTTGCCCGGCTTGCTCAAGGTCGGCTCCTTCTCCAGGCATTCCACCAGATAGTCGATGAATACCCGCAACTTGGGTGGTAGATAGCGGGTTGGCGAATGCAGCAGCCAGGCGCCTCCGTGATAGGAGGCCAGAAAGGTCCAGTCCGGCAGTACCTGCACGATCAGCCCTTGTTCCAGAGCATAACGGGCGGTGAAGTACGGCAGGCTGCCGATCCCGATGTGTTGCAATACCGCGCCCAGTCGTACACCCGTGTGATTGGCGGCATAACGTCCGCGCACACCGACGGTCACGGCTTTGGTGCCTTTCTTGAATTTCCAGCGCGCATCGCTTGGGGTTTCCCCCAGATAGATGCAGCTATGGTTGAGCAAGTCGTGGGGATGAGTCGGTGTGCCGTGCTCGGCCAGATACTGCGGCGTTGCGCAGAGCAGATGATCGATGGTCAGCAACTGCCGCCCCACCAGTCCCGCGGGCGGGCGATCGGTAATGCGGATCGCCAGGTCGACGTTGTCGTCGATCAAATCCACCTGGCGGTCCTCGAGTAACAACTCCACATCCACGTTGGGATAACGCCGCAGAAATTCCGGCATATGCGGATGAATCACGAACCGTCCGACAGCCTTAGGCACGCTGACGCGCACCAGCCCTTCCGCTTCCTGGGTGAACTGACCGCTGATTTCCATCACCGACTTCGCCGCGCTGACCATTTCCTGGCAACGCTTGAACACCTCTTCGCCACCGTCGCTCAGACGCAGCTTGCGCGTGGTTCGTTGCAACAGACGCATGGCGAGCGCCTTCTCCAGGCGTGAAATGCTGCGACTGACCGCCGAGGGCGAAGAGCCTGACTGGCGAGCGGCTTCGGAGAAACTGCCGGTCTCGACAACCTTGACGAAAATCGCCATTTCACCGAGCAGCGGCAGGGGAAGATTTATGCTCACAGCGCAACAGTCCTTTGATGGTTGAACGGATTATCACGCAATTCCACGATTCATATAATAAAAAAAGAAACTTTAATGAGGACATGGAATATGACGCTTCGCCTCTTTTTCCATAGTGATGACCTCAAGGCCAATGTGGAAGTTCTGGATTGCACCCCCCACGAGAACGAGTTCGCCGTGGTGCTGCGCGCCACACTGTTTCACCCCCAAGGCGGAGGGCAACCCTGTGATACCGGCTGGATCGGCGAAAGCCAGGTGCTGCGCGTGGTTCAGGATCCGGACCGGATCATCCATTTCGTCGATCACCCGGTAAGACTCGGCATGACCCAGATTCGGGTCGATCAGCAACGCCGTCAGTTCAATACGCGCATGCATTCGGCGGGGCACCTGATTGGTCACTTCGTCCAGGCCCTGGGCTGGATGCCGACCAAGGCCCATCACTGGCCGGATGAAGGACGTGTGCAGTTCAAGCCGGGCGAAAGTGCGCAGGACGTTGATGCCCAGACGATTCAGTACGGCATCAAGCAATGGATCGCCCATGACCTGCCGCGCCTGACGTCGTTGCGCGAAGGTGCCCGGGAAATCGGTTTCGGTGAATTGCCCGCCTACGGCTGTGGCGGCACCCATGTACGGAGCCTGAAGGATTTGGGCACCGTCACGATTGCTTCCCTTTCGCAGAAAAAGGGAACGCTGTCAGTCCACTACCACGTGGATTGAGCATTTGGGCGATGTCGACCCCGTCATCGCCTGACGCCGGGGGAGCCTGCGTTCGCGGGCTCTGTTGACTATCTGATAGATGGACCTAAGACATGATGCTTGACGTCAATCGTCTCGATGAGACGTGCATACAAAAACTGGCCAACGAAGAAGTCCTCGCCATCCGCGTCAAAGGCTTGTTGCCTCAGCCGCTGGCGATCCAGATCGGCGACAAGATTCTCGCCCCGGGCTTCGAAGGCTACATCAATGCACCGAGCATCGGTCGCATCGGCATGGCGTTTTATGAAGCGGAAAACCAGCCGCTGCTGATCGAGGACTATTTCGAGCGCGCCACCGGCAACATCGCCGAATTGCGCAGCCGTTGCGCGCCCTACTCCTCTCCTGTCGACACCCTGCGCTGCATGCTCGACGAGTCCTGGCCGGCAGGCGCGCACCTGGAAAACCTCTATGGCCGCAAGATGTATGTGGGGCTGTCCCGGGTCGTCAAACCCGGGGTGTGCTTCCTCGCCCATCACGACATTTTCGCCAAGGACGCCCCGGACAGCTTCCAGGCCAAAAGCCTGGAAGCGCAATTCGCCTGCAATGTTTACCTGAACATGCCAACCGAGGGCGGCGCGTTGCAGATGTGGGACCACGACATTACCCCGGACCAGTTCGACGAAATGCGCGGCGACAGTTACGGCATCGATCCGGCCCTGCTCGGCCCTCCGACCCTGGAGATTCGCCCTGAGCCGGGTGATTTCATCATGTTCAACTCACGCCGCATGCACTCGGTGACGCCGGGTGTGGACGATCCGCGATTGAGCCTTTCCTTCTTTGTCGGCTATCGCGGCAATGCTTCACCCCTTACTTTCTGGAGTTGAGATGTTTTCGAATTATCTGGGCGAGTTTCTGGCGCTGGCAACCATCCACTTCCTGGCCGTAGTCGCACCTGGACCGGACTTCGCCGTGACCATCCGCCAAAGCGTGCGTTTCGGCCGGTTGGTGGGTATCTGCACGGCTCTGGGCATCGGCGCGGGTATTTCCGTGCATGTGCTTTACACCTTGCTCGGCGTCGGCGCGTTGATGCACACCACGCCCTGGTTGTTGACGGCGGCCAAGGTCGTGGGGGGTGCCTACATCTTGTACCTCGGCGTAAGCCTGTTGCGCAGCAAACCCAAATCGGCGATTGAAGGCGATAAGGATGCAGAAGCGTCAACTGAACAGCAGTCCCTGTTCAAGGCCTTCAGCACAGGCTTTCTGACCAACGCCACCAACCCCAAGGCCACGCTGTTTTTTCTGGCCATTTTCACGACCATCATCAGCGCCTCGACACCGCTGCAGATTCAGGCGCTGTACGGGCTATGGATGTGTTTCGTGAACGCCTTGTGGTTCGTGATCGTGGCGCTGTTCTTTTCCAGCGCGCGGGTGCGATTGCTGTTCATGCGCATGGGGCACTGGTTCGAACGAACCATGGGGGTGATTCTGATCCTGTTCGCCGGTCGGTTGATTCTGTCGATGTAATACAAACGGCCCACACAGTCTGACTGGCGGGCCGTCGGTGTCATTTATTGCTCGATAGCCCAGGCCTTTACCAAAGCGCCAGGGTATAGCTGACGATCAAGCGATTCTCATCCAGATCATTGCCAAAGTTCGAACGCACCGACGCATTGCGCCATTTGAAGCCCAGGCCTTTCAAGGTACCGTCCTGCACCACGTAAGCGATATCGGTGTCGCGCTCCCACTCCTTGCCTTCACCCGGAGCACTGCGTTGCACGTTATCGCCCGAGATGTAGCGGGTCATAAAGCTCAACCCCGGCACACCCAATGCAGCGAAGTTATAGTCATAGCGCGTTTGCCAGGAGCGTTCGTCAACGTTGGCGAAGTCCCCGATCTGCACGAAGTTGACCAGGTACGGATCGCTGCGGCCGATGTACGGAAACGGATCGTCGCCGCTCATGCGCTGGTAGCCGAAGCCTAGCGCATGACCGCCGAGGCTGTAGGTAAATAACGCACCGAAAGCCTGGTTATCGAGCGCACGAAAGTTGCCATCTTCGGTGCTGCGCGCATAGCGCACATCGCTCTTGAGTGACTGGCCAGAACCCAGATCCAGCAGGTGCACCAAACCCAGGTAGTTTTGCTGGTAAATATTTTCCAGCTTGCCGTAGCGGTACTGCGCTGTCAGGTTCGGCAGGAACTGATAGTCAGCCCCGGCGAACTGGAACTTGTCGCTTTTCCCGCCGATACGGTTGGCGGTCATGTCCTGGTAGTCGGTGGAATCGACGAAGTTGATCTGCGTGAGTTGCCCGGCCGTCAGCTTCAATCGGTCAACTTCCTGAACATTGACCAGTGCCCCCTTGAACGTTCCGGGCAACAGGCGCGTGTCGTTGGCGTTCACCACCGGATCCTTGATCTGCAAAGTGCCGAGCTTCAGGGTGCTGTTGGACAAACGCACTTTGGCCGTCAGGCCCAACTCGCCATAGCGATCCTGAGAGCCGCCCGACAAATCCGGCGGCAACAGATTGGTGCCCGCCGTGCCGCCCCCGGAGTCCAGTTTAAAACCGGCCATGCCCAGTGCATCCAGACCAAACCCCAGCGTGCCAGCGGTATACCCGGACTCCATTCGCAACAGGAAACCCTGCGCCCATTCCTCGGCTTTGTCTCGCGCCCCTTCCTGGCGAAAATCGCGATTGAAGTAAAAGTTGCGAGCCTCCAGGCTGCCCTTACTGTCAGCAATGAAATCCGCCTGAGCGGCCGGTGCGCCGAGCAAGCTCAAGCCGAGCAATGTGCCGATCGGGATGTATAACCGTTGGGTGGAAAACAAAAAGTTCATGCCATGCTCCTGTTTCGGACGCGAGCGAGCCCTCTCGGGGGCGTTGCGATCGCAACCGATGTTTGTTGTCGATTAGCAATGGATCAGCGACGTCTGAGCACAATTGCCCAGACGTGTCGGGGCTCAGGACTCGAGTTGTCGACCACGGGTTTCCGGCAGGCTTAACGCGGCCAGAATCACCACGCCGTAGGCACCGGCAGCGAAGATGCCGATCCCCGTACCCATCGGCAGCCTGTCGCTCAACAATCCAATGAACAACGGGAACAGCGCCGCGATGGAGCGCCCGGCGTTATAGCAAAAGCCCTGACCCGAACCGCGCATGCGGGTCGGAAACAACTCGGTCAGAAAAGCGCCCATACCGGCAAAAATGCCCGAGGCGAAAAAACCCAACGGAAAGCCCAGCCAGAGCATCCAGGTGTTGTCGATGGGCAGTTGGGTGTAGGCCAGAACGATCGCCATGGAGCCGATGGCAAACAGGATGAAGTTCTTCTTGCGGCCGATGGCATCGGTCAGCAATGCACTGGTCACATAGCCGATGTAGGAGCCGACGATCACCATCGCCAGATAGCCGCCAGTGCCGAGCACGCTCAGGCCGCGCTCGGTTTTCAGGTAAGTCGGCAACCACGTGGTGATCGCGTAATAACCACCCAGCGCGCCCGTGGTCAGCAACGAAGCGCGCAAGGTGGTACTGAGCATCCGAGGCGCGAAGATTTCGAAGAAGGCCCAACGCGAATCCTTCTCCGGCTTGGCCTTGCGCTCAATGCAGGCCTGCTCGAAGGTGTCCGACTCCTTGACCAGTCGGCGAACCACCAATACAAACAGCGCTGGTACCAACCCGATCATGAACAACGCCCGCCAGGCCTCTTCCGGTGGCAGAAAACTGAATAACCCGGCATAGAGCAATGCCGTAAGCCCCCACCCCAGCGCCCATCCGGCCTGCACCATGCCCACTGCCTTGCCGCGATCCTGGGAGCGAATCACCTCGCCGATCAGCACCGCACCCGCTGTCCATTCACCTCCGAATCCAAACCCCATCAAGGTCCGGGCCACCAGCAGTTGCTCGTAGTTCTGTGCCAGTCCGCAGAGGAAGGTGAAGAAGGCGAACCACAGCACCGTCAGTTGCAAGGTGCGCACCCGGCCGATGCGGTCGGACAGTATTCCGGCGATCCAGCCACCCGCCGCCGAGGCCAGCAGCGTGCAGGTGCCGATCATCCCGGCATCGCCCTTTGAGATGCCCCAGGTGGCGATGAGGGTAGGAATGACGAAACTCAGCATCTGGGTGTCCATGCCATCCAGGGCATAGCCGATCTTGCAACTCCAGAAGGTACGCTTTTCATTTTTCGACAGGGGGCCGTACCAACTGAACGGGCCGGTGCGGCCCGAACCTGAAAGCACGTGGTCAGTCATGGTCTTTTCCATGGGGGTTCCTGCGGCAGCAAGCGAAGATGACGGACACGCCTCATTATTTTTTTGTGAAGGCGTTGTCGTGGGGGGCAGACGCAGTGGCTGCGTCGTGGAGTGGATTCTTCGCGCCAAGGCCAAACGGCGTCAAACGGGAAAAAAACGAGGTTATACATAAGAAAATTTGATACCCCCGGCGACGAACTCTGGAGTAACAATTGCAGTGCGCCGACCATGGTTTTCTGTGGAAAACCGTGCCCCCCTCTCCACGAGCGCCACGAGAACCGCCATGAACCTCAAATTCCTCGAAACCTTCGTCTGGGTCGCCCGCCTGCAAAGCTTCAGCCTCACCGCCGAGAAGATGTTCAGCACTCAGGCCGCTATCTCCAGCCGGATTGCCTCGCTGGAAGAAGAGTTGGGCCTGCGTTTGTTCGTGCGCGATTCGCGCGGGGTGTCGCTGACGCTCGAAGGTCTCAAGGTGCTCGACTACGCCGAGCAGATGCTTGAGGTCCAGAGAGCGTTGAAACACTCGCTGGACAACACCAATCCGCAACAGGGCCTGGTGCGCATCGGCGTGATGGATACGGTGATCCACACCTGGCTCAGCCCGTTGATGTCGACCTTGATGCAGACCTTCCCCGCCGTGGAAATCGAGATCACGGCCGACGCCGCACGCAATCTGTGCGAGCAGCTGCAAAAGGGCTATCTGGACATCGTTTTCCAGACGGACCTGATCCGCCACGAAAGTGTGCGCAACCTCGAACTGGCGCACTATCCCATGCACTGGATTGCCGCCAGCAATTCGATCTATGCCCGCCCCTATGCCTCACTGGCCGACATGGCCAGTGAGCGCATCATCACCTTCGTTAAAAACTCCCGGCCGCATCAGGACGTACTCAACCTGCTGCACGCCCATGGCATCAGTACGCCACGGGTCAGTTGCGTCAACTCGGTGTCGGCCATGACCCGGCTGATTCGTGACGGCTTCGGTATTGGTGCCTTGCCGGCCGCGCTGGTGGCCAAGCCCTTGGCCAGCGGCGAGCTGATTCAGCTGGAACCGGGCACCCGCTTGCCGCAACTGGATGTCGTGGCTTCGTGGCGCACCGGAGTCGGTCTGGAATTGATCGAGAGCATCGTCGACATGAGCCGCCAAGTGGTCTCCCAATATGCGGCGGATGTCGGCCCGCTTCGAATGGTTCCGGCACCCGGTCTCAACGGCCGACGGTCTCTTGAATAACTTTTAGTTGTCCGGGGGTAACAACATTCCTTGTTGGACGCCAGCGTCTCGGTTTCTTAAAAAGAACCCACGAACCTGTGGAGATGCCGTGATGAATCAGTCAGCCCTGTCCTTTGAACAATTACAGCAGCGCGCCCCTCAGGCCCTGCGCCAACACATCGCCGCCGGACACTATCAGGGCCACACCAGCGGCCTGGCCCAGGGCCGGGTGCAAGCCAACATCGTGATTCTGCCCAACGATTGGGCGAATGAGTTCCTCCGGTATTGCACCCTCAATCGGCAGGCCTGCCCGTTGCTCGACGTTACCGAGCCTGGGGATCCGTTTTTTCGCAACCTCGGCACCGCCATCGATATTCGCCATGATGTGCCCCGATACAGAGTCTATCGCCATGGGGAACTGAGCGAAGAACCGCTGGATATCGAGCATCTTTGGCAGGACGACCTGGTGGCCTTCGCCATCGGCTGCTCGTTTTCCTTCGAACAACCCCTGCTGGACGCCGGCATTGCCCTCAAGCACATCGATCTGGGGCGCAATGTCGCCATGTACCAGACGAACATAGACACCCGCCCTACCGCTCGCCTGAGCGGCAAACTGGTGGTGAGCATGCGGCCGATGAAAGCCGCCGCCGCGATTCAGGCGATTCAGATCACCGCACGCATGCCCAACGTCCACGGCGCCCCCGTGCACATCGGTGACCCATCGCTGATCGGCATCCACTCGCTGGACGCACCGGATTACGGTGATGCCGTGCCAGTCGAAGCCGACGAAATTCCGGTGTTCTGGGCCTGTGGCGTGACGCCTCAATCGGTAGTACAAGCCTCGCGCCCGCCCTTGTGCATCACTCATGCTCCGGGCTGCATGCTGGTAACGGATTTGTGGAATAGCGCTTTGTAAATGCGCGCAGGCTCAAGTTGAGCGGCCAACCGCGTCCCGTTCAACTACAGCTTCGACCTTTGCACGCGTCTCCTTTCAAGGAACGCCTTGATCCAGGTTGGTCTTGCTCCTGTGAATAAAGCGCCAACCCATCAACAGAGTGGCAACCGTCAACGCCGTGATCAACCCCAGCCATACACCCTGTGGCCCCCAGCCCAGGCCAAACCCCAAACTGACACCCAGCGGCAGCCCGATCCCCCAGTAGGAAAATATCGCCAGCATCATGGGCACGCGGGTATCTTGCAAACCGCGTAACGCCCCTGCCGAAAGCATCTGCAAACCATCGGGAAATTGCAGTGCGGCGGCGTACAAAAGCAGTGTCGAGGCCAACGCCGTCACGGCCAGGTCCCGACTGTAAAGACCGGCTATCGCTTCGTGTCCCAACAGTAGCGCCAAGGTCGACAACGTTTGAGTGAATGCGACCAGAACATACCCCGCCCATGCAGCTCGCCTTACTCCATGCCGATCACCACGACCCAAGGCATGACCGACACGCACGGTGGTTGCTTCCGCTACGGCAACCGGGATCATGAAACACAACTGCGCCACATTGATCGCTATCTGATGTGCAGCCAGGGAAGCCGCGCCCAGGCGCCCGATAAGCAAGGAGGTGACAATGAACAGGCTGCCCTGCATCAGAATCGAGATTCCGATCGGCAGCCCAACTCTCAGCAAATCGCCGATAGCGGCCCGATTCGGCAGCTCGAAGCAAGCGAACAATTGCAAATGTGCCATGCGGGGCGTTCGCCAAAGATAGAGCGCAAAAACCAGCGCCTGCAGCCACATCATAATCGCCGAAGCGATACCCAGCCCCTGTGCACCGAGTTCGGGAAAGCCCAGCTTGCCGTTGGTCAAGACATAGCCCAACGGAGCCAGCACCAGCAGGCCACCAAACCCGAAGAGCATGGTAGGCCGCATCCAGTGCATGCCCTCGCATAGATAACGCATGCAAAAGAACACTGTCAGCGCCGGGCTGCCCCAGCGGACCGCATGCAAAAATGCCTGTGCCCCCGGAATGATCTCCTCTGCAATGCCCGCAACGCCAAGCAACGTCGGTACTACGCTGAGGAATACGAACATGATCAAGCCAAGTCCAAGCGCCAGCCAGATTGCCTGGCGAAATACGGGGCCGACCTGCTCGTATTGACCGGCCCCGTGCAAACGGGCCACGTAAGCAGTCAAGGCGATCAACGTGCCAATCGGCACCAGCATCGGCAACCACAACAACGCAGTGCCGACGGTGACCGCTGCCAGCGTATCGGTTCCATGTTGGCCGGCAATGATGTTATCCACGAAGGCAATCAATCCGGTCGACACATGCCCCATCACCAACGGCAGAACCAGAACAGCGGTGGAGCGGGTTTCCTGAACGAACGAACGTGGCGGCAAATCGTGAGACATCGGAGGGATATCCTTGGGATTAGAAAGATTTTCTGCAGATCCGGCGACTGCCAGAGTGCAGATCGGCAAGCCCATCTTTATCCCAAAAAATCTGCTCCCTGGCAGTCAGACATTTCTGTTTTTTACTATTTCGCTGTAGGAAATTTGTATCGATTGCAGCTACTCCCGAAGTGTCACAAGACGGGCAGCCTTGGAAACGTACGAACCGGCATACAGGCAGGAACGCCGCTCAATGACCGGCCATGTTGATGAGATATGCAGCATGAATTGCACAGAATTACTTGCAGCACTACACATAGCCCACTGTTTCATACAGCGTCCGGGCGTCATGCCAATGTTTACGTCGCCTCCCCCCGTTTTTTTTCAGAAACAACCCCGTAGTTGACTGAAAGTTTTTTTTGAAGCATGGCGCTTTGCTTCGGTTGAACTACCTTTCAAGCAAGAAGAAGTCATAACAGTTTGAATTTCCACATTAGGTTCAGCGATCAGATAGCGGATTGGCAAAAGGAGTTACCTCACTATGGTCCTGACAAGCGTTTTGCGGCGCTGTGCGCAGATTGCCGGTTGCTTTTTAGGGGAGTCAGGTCGGCGGACAATGCCGTCCTTAGCTGCTATTGCCGTCGAGGCGAGGCTATCGCTCTGCTCGGCAAGCCAGGCATCTGGATCACTAAAAACCGTTTTAGCGAAGGTCGCTCGCTGTGCAGTCAGGCCAGCGTATTGGACCCGCTTGTGCGTAGCACCAAAGAATGTTGCCGGGGCCATGAATCCATTGCTCTGGCGGGGTAGAGGGCCGACCCAGGCCCCGTGTAGTGATCCGAGGCAACTCAGTTAGCCTCAAAGATGGCCTATTCAGCGAGGATGCACTTAATGAGCTATCGTACCGTGCCCGCTTTCAAGCGAGTTATCCATGGCCTGTTCTGGATAGGCCTCAGCGTGGATGCGGCTCAGGCCGCGCCGGCAAATTGTTCGCAAATGGACAGTTTGCCGACAACGTTCGAGGTCGGTCAGGGGCTTCAGAATGAACTGCGCACCCCTGTTCCAGTGACGCAGCTGGCGGTGGGCGACCCGAAAATTGCCGACGTGCAACCCAGCGGCAACAACACCAACGCCTTCATACTCACCGGTCTGACACCGGGAGCCACCAGCCTGATGGTCTGGACCGCCTGTTCGAAAACGCCGCGCCAAAGCATGGTGTTCGTCAAGGGCCGGGCCACTGCGGCGCTGACCAGCGTGTCGACGGGGCCTTCCGAAGACCCGCTGCTGCCAAGCCAGGTGCAGACCGATATCCGCTTCGTTGAAGTCAGCCGGACCAAACTCAAGGAAGCCTCAGCGTCTATTTTCGGCACTCGCGGCAACTTCCTGTTCGGCTCGCCGAGAACCTTGCCCACCATCGGCGGCATTGTCACGCCGTCGGTGCCGGTGGACAACGGCACGTTCAACCTCAATTTTGCGACGGGCAATACCCTGGTGGCGATCAACGCGCTGGAAGGCAGCGGTTTCGCCTATACCCTGGCGCGGCCAAGCCTGGTGGCGCTCAGCGGGCAGAGTGCGAGCTTCCTGGCCGGCGGTGAAGTACCGATTCCGGTGCCCAGTTCAGGCAGCGATAACGTGTCCATCGAGTACAAGGAATTCGGTATCCGCCTGACCCTGACGCCAACCATCGTCGGGAAAAACCGTATCGCGCTGAAGGTGGCGCCGGAAGTCAGTGAACTGGACTTCACCAACGCTGTGAGCATCGCCGGCACCATAGTCCCGGCGCTGACCATACGCCGTACCGACACCAGCATCTCCCTGGCCGACGGCGAAAGCTTCGTCATCAGCGGCCTGATCAGCACCCGCAACAATTCCCAGGTGAACAAGTTTCCGGGGCTGGGCGATATCCCGATTCTGGGCGCGTTCTTCCGTGATAACTCCATCAACCGTGAAGAGCGCGAACTGCTGATGATCGTCACCCCACATCTGGTCCAGCCCTTGGCTGCCAATGCACAACTACCGTCATTGCCTGGCGAGCAGCTGCGTAATTACGACCCGAACTTCTACCGTATGTTCTTCCTCGAAAATGGCGATTTCGACAGTCGTTCCGGGCTCTCGCAATGAGCCAGAGCCTGAATCAGACTTGCCTCGCCCTCACTCGTAACGGTGATCTTGAGCGCTTGCCAAGCCAGCTTTACTGCCATTGGCCCGGCGTTCAACGTGTTGTAGCCAGAGGACACTCGATGAAAGCAGTCATTGCAATAGCAGCGACATTAATGCTCACAGGTTGTGCAACTAATGGCCTGTCTTCGCGACCGGCTGAGTGTGCCAAGCCCGGTTCGGATCAAGAGTTGGCCTTGAACCTGGCCGACAACATGGTCAACGAAGGCCGTTTGTATGCCAGCCTGGCGAATCTGGAAGGTTTGCCCGACAGCCTGGTCCAGGTTCGCCTGCGCAAGGCTCGGGTACTGCGCTTGATGGGACGTAAAGACGCGGAGCCGTTGTATCAAAGCTTGCTCGGCACCTGCCTGGCCGCTGACGGGGAACATGGTCTGGGCCAGTTGGCCGCGGCCAAAAATGATTACGCCACTGCTACCACTCACCTTGAGCGTGCAGTGAAGATGGCCCCCACCGACGACAGGATGCGCAACGACCTGGGGGTGGTCTACCTCAATCAGCGACGGATCCCTGAGGCACGCTTCGAGTTCATGACGGCCATGGAGCTCAAGCAGTCAGATTCACTGGCGGCACTCAATATGGTGACGCTGCTGATCTATCAGGATAACTGGAAGGCGGCTGCCGAACTCGCGAACCGCGCCAGCTTGAGCCCCCAACAAGTCGCAGAGGCTCAAAACCGCGCGGAAAAACTCAAGGCCTCTGCCAAAAAAGCGGTGGCTTCGGAGGGGAATCGCAAGACTGAGGCAGTCGTCGATGCCTCAGCCGGCGCTGCGATCAAGTAGAACGTACGAGGAGTCGAGATGAATACCAAAAGGCTGTTGATTGTGTGCATGGCTTGCCTGTCCACCAGTGCCTGGGCTATTGAGCCGGGTCCCTCCTCGGCGCCGCAAAAAGGCACCGAACAGTGGATGCAGCTACAGATTCGTGGTGTGGTTGCCTCCCCTATACTGCAAACCGCTTCGGCCACCGAACGTGACCTGGCCATGCAGCGTTGGCTGAACAGCTTCCTATACCCGATTCCAGAGTTTTTTGATCAGGATGTAGGCGGCGACGCCACCAGCAGCAGCAACTAAGATACGTCAATGGGTGATCAGCCTCTGGCGTAGTCCAGAGTGGCCTGGCTAATAAGCCAGGCTTAATCATGCGTGCAGAAAAATACAAATCAGTACGAGGTGAAGCAGGCGATGGGAGTGAATGCCCCTCCGCTCGCCTGCTCCACCTCGTACTGATGCAGTACAGCCATCCCGTTCAATAGCAAATCATGCCTGCTCACTTCCCGAACGTCTTGAGTACTCCGATCATGGCGGGGCCTATGGCTATCAAAAAGAAGCTCGGCCACAGACAGAAAATCAGCGGGAATATAAGTTTGGTACCAATTTTCGCCCCCGCCTCTTCGGCGGCCTGCGTACGCCGGTCACGGAACTCATCGGCATAGATGCGCAGAGTATCGGCCACGCTGGTACCAAAGCGGATGCTCTGCGCCAATAGACTGACTAACCCTTGGACGTCATCCAGACCGGTGCGCACAGCCAGTTGTTTGAGCGCTTCGGTACTGGAAATACCCGCACGGATTTGCGCATTGACCAGGGCCAGCTCTTCAGCCAGTTCAACCTGACTGACCGACATCTCTTCAGCCACCCGCTCGATCGTAAGGGGCAAGGCCAGGCCCGACTCCACGCAGACCACCATCAGGTCCAGGGCATCCGGAAAGGCCGCACGCAGTCTGCCCTGTCTAGCCTGCTTGCGTTTTCCAACATACAGCGCGGGTGCCAGCCAACCGACAGCAGCAGCCGCTAACACTAGCAACAACCCCGTAATCAGAGAAAGTTTGGGGATTATCGGCAACACCAATAGCGCAAGGCCTACCAATATCAATGGCAACAGCAAACGCACCGCCCAGTACATTTGAACAGCCGATTGTGAGCGATAACCAGCGTGCGTCAACAGGGTTTGGGTGGCAGACGTTTGAGCCCCATCAGTCGAGCCAAAGCGTTGGCCGACCCGTTCCAGCAATAATTGCAGATTACCCGGTACGTCCTGCCCGGCTGTACTCCCTGAATGACCGCGTTTGATCAGCGCCAGACGACGCTGTACGGGGTCCTGCAGCCCCAACAGCAGTAGCACCACGGTAACGATCGCGAGCACTGCACTCAGACTCATCGCACCGACAAACAACAGGCGCGCCATCTCCTCATTGCCTGTCACTCGATTGAACAACCCCAGCAAATAGTCCATGACCTGCACCTCCACATGGTGAATAAGGCTTAAACCTGTATCCGGATGATTTTGCGAATCCAGAAAATCCCGATCAACATGGAACCAAAAGCCCCGAATATAAGCTTATGGCCGATCGGGTCATTGAGCAGCAGCGGCAAATAGTTAGGGCTGGTGAACACGATCACTGCCGCCAGCACGAAGGGAATGGCCACCAGTATCCAGGCCGACATCCGCCCTTCGGCCGACAGGGTCTTGACCTTGCGCTGGAAGCGAAAGCGCCCGCGGATCAGGCGACTCAGACGCTCCAGCACTTCGGTCAGATTACCGCCGGTCTCGCGATGAATAAGGATCGAGGTCACCAGCATCATCACCGTCATGCTCGGCATCCTCTCCAGCAGGCCGAGCATGGCCCGACGCACATCGTTGCCATAGTTGATATCGGCAAAGGTCAGGCCGAACTCATGGGCAACTGGCCCTTTGTGTTCCTCGGCGACCAGGCGCAGGGTTTCATTGAACGGGTGCCCGGCGCGCAGGGCACGGCACATGGCATCCAGTGCATCCGGCAGGCCTTCCTCAAACTCGGCGAAACGTTTGCCACGGTCACGAGAAATTTTCAGCAGGGGTACCCAGAACACTACGAAGCCCACCAGCAGCGCCATCCACCAGACCGACGAAATCATCCAGATCGAGATGCCCGCACAGGCACCCAGGAACAGCCCGAGCACTATCACCCGATAGGCACGATATTCATGGCCAGCCTGCTCGATCATCTGTGTCAGGTTCGCCATAAAGGGCAGCTGTTCAAGCCAGGCCTCCAGTGGCGACAAACGTGTCAGGTATTTCTGCCGCAACACCGTCTGCATGTTGGGCAGATTGTTGGCTTTCTCCAGTACATGCAAACGGCCGCGGATGCGCTTGCGCATCTTGCCGGCCTCGCCGAACACCGGCACCACCACGCCCTGGGACAGGAGGAATACGGCAATGAACACCATGCCGAGGAACATCAGAATGAATTCACTGGGAATGTGGTTCATGGCTGCCGTGCCTCCATCCATTCAGGCCTGAACATATTAAGCGGCAATTCGATGCCGCGTTTGGCCAGTACATCACGGAAAGCCGGGATCATGCCGCTGGGGCGATAGTCGCCGAGCACTTCGCCGTTTTCGCCCATGCCTTGGCGCGCGAAAGAGAAGATTTCGGTCATGGTGATGATCTCGCCCTCCATGCCGTTGATCTCCTGCACGCTGACCAGGCGACGCTTGCCGTCTTCCTGACGTTCCAGCTGAATCACCACATCAATGGCCGAAGCGATCTGCTGACGCATGGCCTTGATCGGGAAGGTCGCCCCGGTCATCGACACCATGTTCTCGATTCGCCCCAACGCATCGCGTGCGGTGTTGGCGTGGATGGTGGTCAACGAGCCATCGTGGCCCGTGTTCATGGCGGTCAGCATGTCCAGCGCCTCGGCGCCGCGCACTTCGCCGATCACAATGCGGTCCGGGCGCATCCGCAGGCTGTTGCGCACCAACTCCCGCTGACTCACCTCGCCACGCCCCTCGATATTCGAAGGCCGGGTTTCCAGACGCACTACATGAGGTTGCTGCAGTTGCAGCTCGGCCGAGTCTTCGATGGTGACGATCCGCTCGTTGTGCGGGATGAAACTGGACAGCACATTGAGCATGGTGGTCTTGCCGCTGCCGGTACCGCCGGAAATCAGCACGTTCAAGCGCCCGCGGACAATCGCCTTGAGCAGCAGGGCAATGGCCGGAGTCAACGTCCCCACCTGGATCAGGCTGTCGGTATTGAGCAGGTCCACCGCAAAGCGGCGAATCGACATGCTCGGACCGTCAATGGCCAGCGGCGGGATAATCGCGTTGACCCGCGAACCGTCCTTGAGCCGGGCGTCCACCAACGGTGAAGACTCGTCGATACGCCGACCCAGGCTGGACACGATGCGGTCGATGATGTTCAGCAAATGCTGATCATCGCGAAAACGCACATCGGTCCTTTGCAGTTTGCCGAAGCGTTCGACATAGACCGAGGCATAGCCGTTGACCAGGATGTCGGACACGCTGTGGTCGGCCAGTAATGGTTCCAGAGGCCCCAGACCGAGCACTTCATCAGTGATCTGCTTGATGATCAACTGGCGGCTGGCGGTACTCACCGGCGCCGAATGCTCATCGAGCAGGCGCAGGCAAATATCGCGAATCTGCCGCGTGGCCTCGGCCTGTTCCAGGGAGTCCAGCAAGGACAGGTCCATGACCTTGAGCAACTGCTGGTAGATCTTTTCCCGCCATTCGGCTTCCACCGGGGTGACCTGGCTTCTGGTTTCGTAAAGAACGTCCGGTGTTGCACGCTCCCACGCCATTATTTCTTCTGCCGGGTCCAGCAGGTCGTCGCTCAGCTGGGCAGCGGTGGGTTTACCGGACTGTTTGCGCAAGCGGTTACGAAAGTCGCTGATCATGGGTCATCCCCCGAAAAAACGGTTGAAGGCGCGTTTGAGTAAGCCTTTGTTCCCGGCCACGTGTTGACCGACCAGGTCCTCGGTCATGTCGCGCAAGGCAGCAGTAATCGCGGCCCTCGGCGCATGCAGCCCCAACGGCACGCCAGTGTTCTGACTCTGGCTGACCAGGTTGAAGTCGTTGGGTAATTTCGACAGATTGGTGCAGCGCAACGCCTCGCCGATATCTTTGAGGCTGATCGCTCCCGCCTTGTCATAGCGGTTGACCACAATCTGCAATTGATCCCCGCGCACGCCCAGGTCATCGCGAAGAATCCGCACCAGGGCGCTGGCATCGCGCAGATGGCTGACGCTCTGTTGCACCACCACGTACACCCGATCCACCTGTTCCAGCACGGAGCCGGTGAGGTGGTCGATTTGCCGCGGCAGGTCGATCACCACCCAGTCATAACTGGCGCGGGCCAACTTCAACAGGGCGTCAAGTTGTTCGGGTTGGGCATCCTGCGGCAGACACAGCTCACCGGCCCGACCACCCAGCACATGCAAGGTGGGGCTGAAGTGACTGCAAAAACCGCGTAGCGCGACACTGTCCATGCCGTCGATCTGGTGCAACACCTCCAGATGGCTGTGCGACTGCGCCACATCCAGATAATGCGTCACGCTGCCAAATTGCAGGTCCATGTCCAGCAACAGGGTACTGCCGCCCTTGGCACTGAGCTGCTGGGCCAGGTTGCAGGCCACCAGGGTTCCGCCGGAGCCGCCCTTGGCGCTCATCACGGCGATCAATTTGCCTTCTGCTCCGCTACCGATCCGAACCTCCATGACCAGCCGATTCAAGGCGGCGACCAGTTCTGTCTCGGCAATGGGTTCGGGCAATACGTCACGGGCGCCGGCCTGCATCGCCATTCTCATGCCTTCCTGATCGCTCAGCAGGCCGCAGACCAACATCGGCGGACGCTCATGGGCTGGGTGCAGCAACAGCGCCGCCAACTCCTCACGCCACAGGTGGCTGACGCGTAACAGCAACAGATCGGGCATGCGGTCCAGACCGTAGAGCGGGTCGACATGCCCGTTACTCACCAGGCGAGTGCTCACCTCCAGGCAAGGCATGCGTTGGCAGACGCTCTGCAGATCGCGCAAAGAGGTGGCATCACGGCTGCTGATCAGCAACCGGAGCCCGGCTTTGCCAGTCGAACTGGACACCGGCGTTTCCTTCATATTCAGCATGGTGTGATCTCCCCGGAATCGGAATGACGCCCGAGGCTTTCGCGTGGCAAGGTTGCCCTGAATGTGGGCAGGGTAATGGGCACGCCAATCCCGGGAATAAACAGATTGAAAACGAAGTTTTGCAGACTCAACCGGACGTAGCGGATGGCACGAAAGCCGTTGACCCCACTCGTGTCGGAGGGGTTGGCCACCTGAGCACCGTTTACGTCCAGATAGGTCAACGTCAAGTTGGTGGTGGCCAGATCGGTGATGATCTGGCTCGCACCGGCGTCGGTCGCGGCATTGAAGATCGCCCGCCGCAACACCACCGGATCACTGATATTGCACACCGACGCCAGGCGCGCACCACGGCGCACGACTTCATCTAGCGCATTGATCGTGAAGTACAGGCGGCCGATTTCCAACGCGCCGAACAACAGCGTGAATATCAGCGCGCCGATGATGGCGAACTCCACCACATAGGTGCCTTGCATGCGTTTGCGATTCATCACAGTGCCCTCATGACAGTGGTGGCGACCAGCGGAATGCTCAGCGCAATCGGATTACCGAAAAACCCGGGAAGCGATCCGGTGCAATTGCCACCGCCAATCACCGGGCAGAATGTAAAAGT
Source organism: Pseudomonas sp. B21-015 (assembly GCF_024749285.1). Lineage (NCBI taxonomy): Bacteria > Pseudomonadati > Pseudomonadota > Gammaproteobacteria > Pseudomonadales > Pseudomonadaceae > Pseudomonas > Pseudomonas sp. B21-015. Next base: position 1,812,601 of record NZ_CP087196.1, on the reverse strand, counting down.
GATGGTGACTCGCACATGGTCGGTGCCCACGGCGGCGACGACCACGTTGTTGGCCGTCAGTCCTGACAACACCGCAGCTCCGCTCTGGCTGGGCACACCGTAGACCGCAACGTTTTTCGTCTGGGTCTGCAGCGTATTGCTCAGGGAGATGGCGCCGAGCGTCGAGTCCCAGGCCTGGCTGGCGACGAAACGGTCGGCATCACGACTGGCCTGTAGCAGGACGTTGTACTGATAGAGCATGCGGCCGAACTCACCGAAGGCCAGCAACAGCAACAGCAACACCGGCAGGGCGAGGGTGAACTCCACCATGGCCAGGCCTTGCTGGCGCCGCGGATGTTTAAACGTGTGAAGTCTCATGACGCCTCCTATGAGTCAGTGCTCGGAGTGCCGCTGCCGTTGAGATAGGTTTTGTAGAGCTGAATGATCTGCGGGCCGACATCGCTCGTCGGATTAGGACCGGGCACGTTGTCGCCTTCGCACTCTTTCACGAACTGGCCGAAGATCTGCGCTTCCGTGCCGCCATTACTCATTGGTTGCACCACGAAATAGCAACCAAAACCCAGGACGGGGACCGAGGTGGTACCGCCCTGTTTACCGGTGCAGTTGCCCACCACGATTTTCAGCATCCGGCGCTCGAACACCCCACCGCTCTGGCAACCACTGCCGCCTGCCACACACGCGGCAGTGCTCGCACGCCAGTCGTTGTAGTCAAGTATCGCGTTGCTGCCCGCGGTGAGATTGCCGTTGCTCGATGTGACGGGCTGCCCCTTGTACTTCGTTGGCGGGGTAACTGAGGCGTCGTAAGTGATCGCGGGGGTGCTGGACGTGGTCACCAGGTCTGGCGGATAGTCCGAGGCACTGACCGGGCCGTTGTAGATGCCGAAGCGCGTATTCAGGCCTTGAGAGGTAGGGCCGACCTTGTTGCCAGGGGCGGTCTGCACGTTGTCTCCCACATTGCGGCAGACCGAGCCGCCTCCGGCCAGGTCATCCCTGACCGTACTGCCGCCCGAGCCAAAATCGAGCAACTGGAAGTTGCCAGGGCCAATGGGAGAGGAATTGCCGGCAGCCGTCTTCAATACCTGCAAATCACCAAACTGAAAACCCCAGAACATGCCGGCGGCCGGGTCGTATTTAGTCGGGTCGCCGCAGACCATTAAAGGTGCAAGATCACAGGGGCTGGTAGGGCTCGGGCCTGCGGTGGCGATCGCCGACACCGCTTTGTTCCCCAGGCCGCTAGTGCCGAAGGTCTGAACGAAGTTCCAGAAAAATCCCGTCAGGCTATAGGTTGGTACCGATACCCGAACGTATTTGGCATTCGCCGGCCCAGGATAGGCGAACGGGCCATAGACGCTGCTTGCCAGTTCCACCACCGCAAATGTGCCTGCGTTGCCACCGATAGCCGTGGCCAATTCGCTATTACCCGTGGCATTGGCATTTTGCGTCAGCGTATTGAGTGCGGCAGTGCGTGTTACGCTGGCAATGTTGACACCACCTTCCACCTGAAGCAGGGTTTTGGCACCACTCAGAGCGGCGGCGTCTACAGCGTTTTGCAGGCGGGTCTTGTTCAACAACATGTGACTCACGTCGAGCGCCAAACCCGCCATCACTAAAATCGCCGCCAACGCGATTACCATCAACACGCTCACCGATCCTTCCTGGCGCCTTGGCGTCGCAGTGAACGGCTGCCGAATACGAAGATTCATCATCAAGCCCTCATTGCCGATACTGATCCGGATCGGCTCCGCCAATATCTTGGTGCCCAGGCACCCTTACCGTCGTGTCAACGTTTGACTACACTGGTTTGGGTCCCGCGGATAATGGTGACAACCCCACCAACCTCGCCATTGCCGCGGCGCACCACGCGTTTTGGCGCTGGGGCAGCAGCCAACGCCATGACCGGTGCGGCAGGCGCAACGGGCGCGATTTTTTTCTCGGCGTTCAGCGGATTGCGCAGGGTCAGTTGCAATTTCCCTTCCGTTTGCGCCGTGACCAGGGTTTCAGCCTCTGCGGTCGTCATCTCCAGCGTCACTGCGCGCACCACCACCGGCTGGGTCTTGTCGGTACCTGCGGTCTGGTCCACTGCCAACACCCGCAAGTTCTCGAGGATGGTCTTGGACACGGCGTTGTTGCCTGTGCCATCTGTGCGTTTGGTTGCCAGTACATCGACCCGATTACCCGGTAACAGGAACCCGCCCACGCCGACTACATCGTCCACGCGTACCGATATGGCACGTTTGTCTGTCGCAATCAAAGAAGCCAGGGTACTGCCCCCCAAATGCTCACTCAGACGCGCGCCGCGCATGATGTCGCCCTTCAGGATGTCGAACGTTGCGATCTTGCCCACTGCCTTTTCGCTGGAGTCGAAAGCATCGTCCGGTATCGTGTCTATGGGCATGCGCATAGTCGTGACTTGTTGAGCCTCGACCATCTGCCCGAATGGAATCTCGACCGTGGCGACTACCACGCTTCGAAGGTGATCATCCGGGCTGGCATTGAGCCGGGCGCTCAGCCAGGAGTCGGCCATCCATGCAGCACCAAGGCCCATGACCAGGGAAACGCCTACCAGGGTAAGAGTACGAGAGCTCATGTCAGTATCTCCGTATCAAAGAAAGTCGAGCTGGACGAAGTAGTTGTGCCAGGCCCATTCCAACTCTTGCGGTGACAGTGGTCCGGAACCACCCATATAACGCTGACGATCGAGCGCCATGTTCAGGAGATCGCGGGGATGGCAAGGCACCAGGGGCATGCCTTCACTTGCATAAAGCCTTTGCAGCACATAACGCAGTAGCAGCGGGTCAAAAGGAATGCCCAGGCGCTCGCTTTCCTGACGCCAGATCTTTTCGTACTCCTCAGGCTTCAGGTAACCGAACTGCAGCTTGTAGCCAATCCGGCGGAGGAAGGCCTCATCGGCCAGTTCCAGGGGATTGAGGTTGGTGGAGAACACCAGAATCAGATCGAACGGCAGCTCGCAATGCCGACCGCCGCCCAGATTGAGGAAGTCGCGTTTCTCTTCCATCGGTACGATCCAGCGGTTCAACAGCTCGGCGGGTGCCATGCGCTGGCGTCCCATGTCGTCGATGATGAACAGGCCATTGCTGGCCTTGAGCTGCAAGGCGGCCTGGTACTGACGGGTGAAGGGGTCATAGCGAACGTCCAGCTGTTCCATGCTCAGCTCGCCACCCGTAATAACGATCGGGCGTTTGCAGCACAGCAGTCGACGGTCGATCCCTTCGTTGAGCATCAGGTTGTTCTGTTGACTGCTTTCATCGAGCCGCTGATGTACCTGCGGATCGTAGATCTCGATCACCGATTCGTTGATGACGATGGCATGAGGTACCCAGATGGCCTCGGCGAACAGACGAATCAGCCGACTGCTGACATACGTCTTGCCGGTACCCGCAGGGCCATAAATCATGATTGCCCGTCCGGAGTTCAGCGCCACGCCCAACTGATCGAGCATCCCTTCGGCAAGTACCACGCCAGCAAGGGCGTTGTGCATATCGTTGGAGTTGATGCGACCATGGTGAATGGTCTGGATTTTGATCAAGGAACGGTAAGAACTCACCGGGAAGGGTGCCGCGCCGATGTAGCCACTGCGCGACAAGGCATCTCGGGCGGAACTGCGACCGCGCTCGGTCAGGCCATAACGCAACATCTGCCCACTCGTCGTTTGCGGCCCCATCTGGCCCAGCACTTCGACACGACCATCCTTGCGCAAGAACGCCAGGACTTCTTCAAGTACAGCGCCGGTCAGTGCCAGGCGCTCCACCAGCCGCGGCATGTCCAGCACGCCGGCGTCATACAAATGCTTGCACACCAACTCACCGAGAAAACTGTCTGACAGACCAGTTTCGCGAATACTGCACGGCTGAGGAGCCAGTCGTTGCACCGCTTCTCGATCACTGGGGTAGGCATCACTATCGACGATGACGTGCATGACTAACCTCCAAATCCACCGGCAACGAGTTGCCAGTAGACGCTGTTCAACGTCCCGAGCAGGATCGCAACCGTATAAGGAAAGGGCTTACCGGCCACCTCGTCCGAGCTCGGGGCCATATAGGACCGCGCCCGAAGCATCAACCGATAACGTCCCAGGGTCTGCAATAATTGACCGCGCATCAGCACGATCAGGAAACCGCACAAGCCTCCCCATAGCAGACTGAAGAACACAGCCCACAAGGCGTAATGGGGGGGTAGGAAACTGCCAACCATGGCCATCAGCTTGACGTCGCCTGCCGCCATGCCACCCAGGGCATACATAGGCATGAACAGCGCAAAACCGATCAGGAGGCCCATCAGGCCATCCCCCATCCCGTTGATCCCACCTGAATAAGTCTGGCCGGCCAATCCCAAGGCCAGACCTACCAGGATCAGCAGGTTGGGAATGCGGTGGCGACGCAAGTCGCTCACCACCGCCACGCCCAGCAGTCCTATCAGCACAACGGTCGCAACCAGCTGTTCCATGGACATTGCGTATCTCCCTAACAGAGTTGTTATTAGCAAGAACCAGGAACAATGGCGTTACAAATAGCCCTGATTCTGGTATCCACAACCCCGCCGAGAAGCGTGAACGCCCCGACAACAGCTACCGTGATCAACCCACCTGCCACCGCGTACTCCACAATGGTCAGGCCGTCTTCGTCTTTGGCGAACTTCACTACCGAAGCCTTGATTGTTTGCATGATCATTTTGCCCACCTCACTCGAATGTTGTTTTTTCGGAGGCAGTGCGTTCTGCTCTGCCTGGATGCAACACTAGTCAGGGGCAAGGCATAGGCGTTAGGAAGATTTTGCACATCACTAGGACTTTTTTGCGGGGGTGCCAAATACGGGTCATTGGCCTTTGAAGAGATATAAAGAGGGGTAAAACGAGGGGTGGCAGGCAAAGGAGATTGCTATTGCTTCACAAGCGACGAGCGGTTGACGCCGCATGTGCCAAACCACGTCAACAAACAGTTGTCCTAGACCGACTTCAGGCAACACATAGAGCAAATAGAGCTAACTTTCGACTTTCTTATCAGCATTTAGTCTGCAAAGCGATAGCACCTTAGCAATACTACTCAGCGAAGAGGGGCACGAAGAACCGCAGAGTAGAGACATGACGTCCAACTTGACCAGAAGGCCATCGCTACTGTGGTTCGATCTGACTCACGATCGTTCCACGAAGGAACTCATCGCGCAGTTCGAGGGTACCTGCGACTGCAAATTGACGAAAAACTCCGTGCTGCCCCACGGGGAACAGGCAGACATGATCTGCATCCACTTCGACCGCCCCGACACAGCGGGCTTGAGGTTGTTGCTGGAGATCAAACGCACCACTCCCACCATCCCGATCACCATGTTCACCGTGCAGCACTCCGAAGAATTGGCGGTCTGGGCCATGCGTTCCAGTGTCTGGGAATACATGGTGCTTCCGCTCTCAGGCACTGAGAGAAAGCGTTACCTGACGGCAGTGGTGCAGCTGTGCGAGTTGCGCCGAAACATCAACGGCCAAGGCCAGACATCGCTGATCGATCACTCTCCGACCCTGCCGGACAGCATCCGCCTGACCTCGGGGCACCAAAAACACCAGGCGCTGAGCAATATCATGCTGTACATCGATCAGCACTTTCGGGACAGCATCGATCAGAGGGATTTGGCCAAGCGCTGCGGCATGACGACCTTTCGCTTCAGCCGCCTGTTCAAGGAAGCCAATGGCGTTGGTTTCACCGATTACATCCTGGACAAGCGCATGAACTTCGCCAAGCAACTGCTCGACAACAGCCAAATGCCGATTACCAGTATCGGCTATGAGGCCGGTTTCAAGGATCCTTCCTACTTCGCTCGCGCCTTCAAACAGTTCGTCAACTGCACGCCCAGCGAATACCGTTTGACCTGCCAACTCAGAGCGGTAGCCGCGCAACCGGCGATGGAGGATACAACCGCTGACGTGCTCGAGAGCCTGGTGCAGAGCCTTGGGAATTGAGGCAATTTTTTACGCGCATAAAAAAACGCCGCTCAAATGAGCGGCGTTTTTTGAATTTGGAGCGGGAAACGAGACTCGAACTCGCGACCCCGACCTTGGCAAGGTCGTGCTCTACCAACTGAGCTATTCCCGCAAATGGCGTCCCCTAGGGGACTCGAACCCCTGTTACCGCCGTGAAAGGGCGGTGTCCTAGGCCACTAGACGAAGGGGACACGCTGCCCGGAACACATGGTGTGTGTTTCGGTGCCCAGATCCGCATCCGAAGATTTGGTTCTGGTTTCACTCAGCTTTGCCCGAAAGCAACGCTGTTTAAAATTGGAGCGGGAAACGAGACTCGAACTCGCGACCCCGACCTTGGCAAGGTCGTGCTCTACCAACTGAGCTATTCCCGCATTGGCGTCCCCTAGGGGACTCGAACCCCTGTTACCGCCGTGAAAGGGCGGTGTCCTAGGCCACTAGACGAAGGGGACACACGTACAACATTCACTCCCTACCGCGTTTCGCTGTGTGCTTTACGCTGTAAGTGGCGCGCATTCTATGGATGGATTGAGGGGTCGTCAACCCCCAGATATAAATTTATTTAAATCAATGACTTCGCCCTGCTTTCGGCAGAGATTCAGGCTTTTCCGTCGCCTGACCTTTGGCGCCTATATTCTGGCATCCGCCGAGACGCTATAGTCCATGCCGAGATGATGGCAATGTGCACATCGCACGCTATTTACTTATAGATGCGGCATTGCGGCCGATATAAGCAGAGCTGTAGCCGTTTCACTCGTCGAGCGGCCCTATGCGCCCAAATGCCAAGCCACTACACTCGACTCGCACGCGAACCCTATAAAGAGGTCTTACCGGTGACACCACTCATGATCACCCTGCTAGTCGTAGCCGGGATCGCACTATTGATCGCCATTGGCTACATGAACCATGTGGTGGAAAACAACAAGCTGGAAAAGGCCCGCACCAAGGTTGAACTCAACGACCGCTTGCGTCGCTGCGGCGAAATCACCGAGACCTTCCCCGGTCAGTTCATGACACCCGCGCTCAAGCTGCTATTGACCCGCCTGGAACTGAACGTCTGCCAGCGCCTGTTCAACCTGGAAAAGTCCAGCGCCACGCTAAAGGCACGGATTGCCGAACTGAGTACCTTGGCCGCCCAGGGCGAATCGATCCCGGTCAACAACCCGCCGGCACCGATCCAGACCGAAGCCAAAGCCAAAGACGTGCGCTTCCTGCTCGAAGCCCTGCATGGCCAGATCACCCGCGCCGCACAGGACGGTTTCCTGCCGCCCAACGAAGCCAAGCGCTGGATCCGCGAAGTGCGCCACATCCTGGTCCTGCTGCACATCGAATTCTTCAACAACCTCGGCCAGCATGCCCTGCAACAGAATCAGCCAGGCCAGGCCCGCCTGGCCTTCGAACGCGGCGCGCAATACCTGCGCAAACAACCGGAGCCTCAGGTTTACAGCGAACAACTCGAATACCTGGAAAAACTCCTGGCCCGTGCCAACGCCCAGGTCATGGACAAGATCGCGCCGGTTGAAGGCGAGGTGAACCAACTGACTGAAGGCCTCAAAGACGTTGAAGCTGATGCCGACTGGAAGAAGAAAGTGATCTACGACTGATCATGCAAATGCTGAAAAGCCGCCGGGTCAGGTTTATGTCTGTCAGTTAAGGAACGAAACCTGTGGGAGCGGGCTTGCTCGCTCCCACATGGATTGCGTTTAACTGACTGGCATCAACCGGATCAGGTGGCTTTTTTTTGCGTTGGGATTGATGGACGGGCGAGTACATCCAGCCGCCAGGATCATAAGATCACAGCCTTCGGCAGTTTCTACAGCCTGAAATGCCCCACCATCCCCTTCAACTCAACCCCCAACTGCGCCAGCTCATTACTGGAAGCCGCATTCCCCTGCATCGCCAACGAAGACTGATCCGCGCTGGCCCGAATACTGGTGACACTGCGATTGATCTCCTCGGCCACCGAACTCTGCTCCTCGGCCGCCGCCGCAATCTGCTGGTTCATCTGCTGAATCAACGACACCGCCGCCGCAATGCTCCCCAACGCACTCTCGGTCTGCAACGCATCGCTCACCGCCATCTTCACCAACTCGCCACTGCTCTGAATCTGCTGCACCGACGACTGCGCCGCCGAGCGCAAGGCGCTGACCAGCCGTTCGATTTCCTCTGTCGATTGCTGAGTTCGCTTGGCCAGTGCCCTGACCTCATCCGCCACCACCGCAAAGCCCCTGCCCTGCTCACCGGCCCGCGCCGCCTCGATGGCCGCATTGAGCGCCAACAGGTTGGTCTGCTCGGCCACGCTTTTGATCACGCTGAGCACCGTGCCGATGTTCTGGATTTCCGCACTGAGGCTTTCGATGCTGGAGCTGGCCGACGTCGCCGAATCCGCCAGCTGTTCGATCCGCGCCATGCTCTGACGCACCACCTGCTGACCGCTTTCCACCTTGCCGTCGGCGGTCTGCGCCGCCTGGGCGGCCTCCTCCGCGTTGCGTGCAACGTCATGCACCGTGGCCGTCATCTGGTTCATCGCGGTGGCGACCTGCTCGGTTTCTTCCTTCTGGCTGCTGACTTCAAGGTTGGTCTGCTCGGTGACCGCCGACAGCGATTGAGCAGAGCTTGCCAGCTGTTCGATACCCGCCTGCAAACCACTGACGATGCTGCTCAGGCCCGCGCCCATTTGCTGCATGGCTTGCATCAACTGGCCGATCTCGTCCCGACGGGTCACTTCAATCGTCGCGCTCAAATCGCCCGCGGCGATCTGCTGAGCGACCCGGATCACACTGCGCAGCGGTGCGACGATCAACCGGGTAATCACCCACGCGGCAATCAGCCCGACCAGCAAGGCCAGTGCCGAAGAGCCAATGATCAACAGCGAGTTCTTTTTCAGCTCTGCCTGCATCGACCGGTCTTCGGCAACGTAGGCCTGATCCACCCGCTCCACCACATGGGCGGCGCGCTGGTGGAGTTGTTCGGAGACGGTCTTTTCCTGCGCCAACAGGCCGGTGTACTCGGCGAGTTTTTCACTGAAACTGGCAATGTGCCCGGACACTTCATTGAGGACTGTCTGGTAACCCTCATCCTTGACCGTGGTTTTCAGCTGCTCGGCCTGGGTCAACGCCTGGTCGGCCTGCTCGATCTTGCCCTGCCCGGCGCTGTCGTCGCCCTTGCGGCTCTGGTCCAGGCGTACCCGCGCTTCGTTCATGGCCTGCAACATCAGCCGCGAGACCTGGCTGACCTGATTCGCCTGTTCGATGAATTGCCCGCCGTCCTTGCCCTCGGACTCCTTCAAGGCATAGGCGCCATCGTCGGCAAGCCCGGCCTGCAGCACATCCAGATTATTGGCCACGCTGGACACCGACCAACTGGCCATTTCCAGCGCCAGGTCCTTGGCCTGGCTCAGCGAGACGAACTCGTCAAAAGCCTTGCGATAGGCTCCCAGAGACTGTTCGACGTCATTCATGACCGGCACGTTGGCGGAGGACTGAGCCTGGAGCTCGGTCGCCAGAGCGATCAGCGCGTCCACCCCCGCGTGCAGGGCATCCGCGGTTTTCGGGTCACCGCGCAAAGCGTAGTCCTGCTCCAGCAAGCGCACCTTGAGCAAACCGCTGTTGAGCGACGACATCTGCTTGAGCCCGTCGAAGCGATGACTGATGGTTTGCAGGGACCATACGCCAATGGCCGCCACCAGGGCGGTCAACAGCAGCACCAGTACAAACCCGACACCCAGTTTTTTCGCCATACCGAGGTTGGCAAAACGTCCTTGCACGGCCGAAATCATTGCACTTAGTCCCCTGCCATTGTCTGTTGATGCAGATTCGCAATGGGCTTGTGCCAACACAAGTCTCTGGCGTCGGAATAATGGCAAAAAGCTACGCCCGCGTCGTTTTCAGAATGTTTGAGGTCGATCCCGAGCGGTGGCCTGAAAAAATGCCCGGGCGCGAGGATCACAAGCATAGGCAACGTTGATGCGCTGCCAGTCATGGGTTTCACCGGTGGGGCTGAATGCCGTCGGGCAAGACAGCAGGACACCGAAACGCCGCGCCTGTGTCCGCACCTGAGTGTGATCGGACTTGCGCGATCGCGCCCAGATGAACAGGCCACCCACAGGTTTGCCGAAGACCTCCCAGCCCGCGTCCTCGAGCACTTGCAAGGCCGCCTCTCTGTCGGTACTCAAACGCTGGCGCTGGCGCTGCACCAGTTTGCGATAGGCGCCGCTGGCCAACAGACGCGCCAGCACCGATTCGCAAAACCGTGAAGCGCCCATGCTGCTGATCATCTTGACCTTGGCCAGACGCGATATGACATCGGCACCCGCCACGACAAAGCCGACCCGCAACGAACTGCTGAGGGTTTTGGAGTAGCTGCCGACATAGATCACGTTGTCATCGATGCCCAATGCCGCGAGACGCGTACCGGGGCCGCTGTGCAAATCGGCATAGACATCGTCTTCGATCACCAGCACGCCATGTTTTCTGGCCAGTTGCAGAACCTGCTGAGCCACGCCCAAGGTCAAACAGCTGCCGGTGGGGTTGTGATAAAAGCTGTTGATGAACAAGCCACGGGGTTTGTACTTCAACAACAGTGTCTGGAGTGCTTCGGTGTCGGGTCCGTGAGGCGTTCGTGGCACCTCGATCATGCTGACCCCGTGCAGCCTGAGCAGATCGAACAGCATCGAATAACCGGGGCTCTCTACCACCACACAATCGCCCGGGTTAAACAAAGTGCGCACGATCAGGTCGAGCCCATGAGTGGCTCCCGCCGTGGTCAGGATTCGACTTTCGTCCACCGCGATATTCAGCTGTTTCAACCGTTTGAGGATCTGCTGACGCAGGGCAAGCAGGCCCAGTGGCGTGCTGTAGTTGAACAGTCCGGCCATGTCGGTGCGGCTGACCTGGCGCATGGCATAGCTCAGGTCGTCAGTTTCGCGCCAGCTTTCGGGTAAGCCGCCGCAGCCCAGCTTCAGTTGCCCACGTGGCCGCTCTGATTCTCCTCAGCCCCCTCGAACCAGGGAAAATCCCGTTGCCCCTGATCAGCCAGCGCCGTTGTCGCGACAAAGAAACCCGCCCCATTGCGCGTCGCCAGCACCCCTTGCGCCACCAGCCGTTCGCAAGCCTCGATGACACTGGATTGGCTAAGCAGATTGATCCGCGCGATTTGCCGAACGGACGGCAAACGCGTCCCCGGCGGCACCTCGTCACAACGGAGCCAGTCGGCCAACGCGTCGACGATTTGCTGCACGACCGGCACCAATGCCTGTCGATCGATTCTCAACTCCATGAGCAAGCAAACTCCTGTCTGTTTTGCGGGAAACAGTTAATCACAGGAGTGCTCGAGGGGATGTGCGACAAAACCGCCAAAACCGTCGGTTCTAACCATTTGAAACACATTGCCCGGCGTCTTCAGGGAACCGATGCCCCTGTGGCGAGGGAGCTTGCTCGCGCTTGAGTGCGCAGCACTCATAGAACTTTGGGGCTGCTGCGCAGCCCAGCACGAGCAAGCTCGCTCGCCACAAAGGTAGATATGCCTGAAGAGGCAGGGTCCCGGCATCGCGACCTAAAACATTAAAACGCGGTAACACCCCCATCCACCGCCAGCGAATGACCGGTGGTGAACGCCGCGCCGTCGCTGCACAGGTACAGCACCGCGCTGGCAATTTCTTCGACCTTGCCGATGCGCCCGACCGGGTGCATGGCATTGGCGAATTCGCCTTTCTTCGGGTCCGCCTCATAGGCACGACGGAACATGTCGGTGTCGATCACCGCCGGGCACACCGCATTCACACGAATCTTTTTCTTGGCGTATTCAATGGCCGCCGACTTGGTCAGGCCGATCACCGCGTGTTTCGAGGCGGCGTAGATGCTCATCTTTGGCGCAGCCCCCAGGCCGGCGACCGAAGCGGTGTTGACGATCGCGCCACCGCCCTGGGCCAGCAGCAACGGCAACTGATACTTCATGCACAACCAGACGCCTTTGACGTTGACACCCATGATCGCGTCGAACTCATCGACCGTACCCTCGGCCAGTTTGCCTTTCTCAATTTCGATGCCGGCATTGTTGAAGGCATAATCGAGACGGCCGTAGGTATTCACCACCTCGTCCATCAGATTTTTTACATCGCTTTCCACAGTGACGTTGCAGCGCACGAAGGTCGCTTCACCGCCAGCGGTGCGAATCAGCGCCACAGTGCCTTCACCTCCGGCTGCGTCCAGATCGGCCACCACCACTTTCAAACCTTCGGCGGCAAACGCCAAAGCGGTCGCGCGGCCAATACCATTGGCCGCGCCCGTCACAACGGCGACCTGGCCGGAAAACGTCATGCTCATTGTTATGTCCTCGAAGGCAAGAATGCGGGGGATCGCGTGTGCCCAGTCTAGTCACAGGGGCGTGTCGCACGGCAGCACTATCAAAAGGCCGGTTGGGCCCCCATGAGTCGCAGTGATAGAACGGGCGACCTGACTATCACTGCACTGGATCGATGTGCATTCGCAGCGTCAGCCAACCTTGCGACATCGCCCATGAAGGTCTATCAACAAGACTTCATTCATCTTGAGTGCCTGTCATGACTACCCAGACCAATCGCCAGTTCCTGCTCGCCAAACGTCCCGTGGGAGCGGCTACCCGTGAGACATTCACCTATCAAGAAGTACCGGTCGGCGAACCGGCGGCGGGTCAGATCCTGGTCAAGAACGAATACCTGTCCCTGGACCCGGCCATGCGTGGCTGGATGAACGAGGGCAAGTCCTACATCCCGCCAGTCGGCATTGGCGAAGTCATGCGTGCATTGGGTGTCGGCAAAGTCATCGCCTCGAACAATCCGGGCTTTGCAGTGGGTGACTACGTCAACGGTGCCTTGGGTGTGCAGGATTACTTCCTCGGCGAGCCACGAGGTTTCTACAAGGTCGATCCGAAACTGGCACCGCTGCCGCGCTATTTATCCGCGCTCGGCATGACCGGGATGACCGCCTACTTCGCCCTGCTCGATGTCGGTGCGCCAAAGGCCGGCGACACCGTCGTGCTGTCGGGCGCGGCCGGTGCGGTGGGCAGCATCGCCGGGCAGATCGCCAAGATCAAAGGCTGTCGGGTGGTCGGCATTGCCGGCGGCGCGGACAAATGCAAGTTCCTGATCGATGAGCTGGGTTTTGACGGTGCCATCGACTACAAAAACGAAGACGTACACGCCGGCCTCAAGCGTGAGTGCCCGAAAGGCGTCGATGTGTATTTCGATAACGTCGGCGGCGATATTCTCGATGCCGTGCTGAGCCGTCTGAACCTGAAGGCGCGGGTAGTGATTTGCGGCGCCATCAGCCAGTACAACAACAAGGAAGCGGTCAAAGGCCCGGCCAACTACCTGGCGTTGCTGGTCAACCGCGCGCGGATGGAAGGTTTCGTGGTGATGGATTACGCCGCGCAGTTCGCCGCTGCCGGGCAGGAAATGGCCGGCTGGATGGCCAAGGGGCAGCTCAAGAGCAAGGAAGACATCGTCGAAGGGCTGGAAACCTTCCCGGAGACGCTGATGAAGTTGTTCAGCGGCGAGAATTTCGGGAAGTTGGTGTTGAAGGTTTAACCCGATATCTGAAAAAACCACAAAACCCTGTGGGAGCGGGCTTGCCCGCGATAGGGGCGTGTCAGTCAACATTAATGTTTCTGATACACCGCTATCGCGGGCAAGCCCGCTCCCACAGGTTTAGTGGCGTTTAAGCGAGTTCTGCGACGACGGCGGCCAACGCCTTCGCCGGATCCGCCGCCTGGCTGATCGGACGACCGATCACCAGGTAGTCGGAACCGGCATCCAGCGCCTGACGCGGGGTCAGGATGCGGCGCTGATCGTCCTGAGCACTGCCCGCCGGGCGAATCCCCGGGGTCACCAGTTGCAGCGACGGGTGAGCGGCTTTCAAGGCCTGGGCTTCGAGGGCCGAGCAGACCAGACCGTCCATCCCGGCTTTTTCTGCCAACGCGGCCAGGCGCAGCACCTGCTCCTGCGGCTCGATGTCCAGGCCGATACCCGCCAGATCCTCACGTTCCATACTGGTCAGCACGGTCACGCCGATCAACAGCGGTTTCGGGCCGGTGCGCTGATCGAGCACCTCGCGGCACGCAGCCATCATGCGCAGGCCGCCGGAGCAGTGCACGTTGACCATCCACACGCCCATTTCCGCGGAGGCCTTGACGGCCATGGCGGTGGTGTTCGGGATGTCGTGGAACTTGAGGTCCAGGAACACTTCGAAACCCTTGTCGCGCAAGGTGCCGACGATTTCCGAAGCGCAACTGGTGAACAGTTCTTTACCGACTTTGACCCGGCACAGCTTCGGGTCCAGTTGATCGGCCAGCTTCAGTGCGGCGTCACGGGAGGGGAAATCCAGGGCGACGATAATAGGCGTCTGGCAGGCGGACATGAGTGGGCTCTCAGGCAAGTCGAAATCGGCGCGCATTGTAGCGGAACCAGCGACGCTGCGGGACCCGATGATCGGTAAATCGTCGAGTCGGCTCAGCCAAGACTAGTCCTTTCACCAATTGTGTCGAGCCCGATACATACACGACACGCCCACAACACCCTTCAACGCTACCCTCGGCAGCCGCAACAGGTCCTACAGCACTTCCCGCCTCACGGCCGGACGCCTATGCTGAAGCCACAACCTCGCAGCCTATCTTTGTGGTTGGCAGCCTACCTGGCAGATGAACGCACGCATGCACAACTCCCCAGCACCTCTGAACGACGATCAAAAAGCGCCGGCCGATGATAAACGCTGGAGCATTCGCGCCCTGATCGTCGACGATGACGTCCCGATCCGCGAGCTGATGATCGATTACCTGGCCCGGTTCAATATCCACGCCAGCGGCGTCACCGATGGCGCCGCCATGCGTCAGGCGCTGCAAGCCGAGCATTACGACGTGGTGGTGCTCGACCTGATGCTGCCCGGCGAAGACGGTTTGTCGCTGTGCCGCTGGCTGCGCGCTGAATCGGACATCCCGATCCTGATGCTCACCGCCCGCTGCGAACCCACCGACCGGATCATCGGCCTGGAACTGGGTGCCGACGACTACATGGCCAAGCCATTCGAACCGCGGGAACTGGTCGCGCGGATTCAGACCATTCTGCGTCGGGTGCGCGACGACCGCACCGAACAGCGTGCGAACATTCGCTTCGACACCTGGCGGCTGAACAGTGTGCTGCGCCAGTTGATCGCCGCTGATGGCCTGGTGGTGCCGCTGTCCAACGCCGAATTCCGCTTGCTCTGGGTGTTCATCGAACGTCCGCGCCGGGTGCTCAGCCGCGAACAGCTGTTGGACGCCGCTCGTGGTCGCTCGATCGAAGCGTTTGATCGCAGCATCGATTTGCTGGTGTCGCGCCTGCGCCAGAAACTCGGTGACGACCCGAAAGCCCCACAGCTGATCAAGACCGTTCGCGGCGAGGGTTATCTGTTCGACGCACGAGACATCGGCTGATGCGTGCGCGCTTCGATACGCTGTTCGGCCGCCTGTTTGGCGTGCTGCTGCTGGCGATCGTACTGGCGCATTTGTTAGCGTTTTTATGGTTCAAACATTATGGGCCACCCCCTCCGCCTCCCCCACCGCCGTCGGAGTTTTCCGAGCGCTTCGACGGACAACGCCCGCCAATGGCCCCACGCTTCGACAACCGGCCGCCACGGCCATGGTTCGGCGGGCCACTCGTGCCGCTGACCTTTCAGCTTGTCTCGCTGATCATCGCGGCCTGGTACGGCGCCAAGCTGTTGACCCGCCCGATTCAGCGCCTGAGCGACGCCGCCGAACGCCTGAGTGAAAATCTCGACAGTCCGCCCCTGGATGAGTCCGGTCCACGGGAAGCGCGCCAAGCGGCGCACACCTTCAACCTGATGCAGAAACGCATTCTGGAACAGATGCAGCAGCGCTCGCGAATGCTCGGCGCAGTGTCCCATGACCTGCGCACGCCGCTGTCGCGGCTCAAACTGCGGCTGGAACAGATCGACGACGACAAGCTGCAAGGCCAGATGCGTCAGGACCTGGACGACATGATCGGCATGCTCGATTCCACCCTCACTTACCTGCACGAACAGCGCACCAGCGAAGCGCCACAATGGATGGACGTGCAAGCGCTGGTCGAATCCCTGAGCGAAAACGCTCAGGACCAGGGCGCCGACGTCCAGAGCAGCGGTCATTGCGCCCCGTTGCAGGTGCAGCCGATGGCCTTGCGCTCGTGCGTCAACAACCTGCTGGATAACGCTCTGCGTTATGCCGGGGACGCGCTGATTACGCTTGAGGACAGCCGCGAGGAGCTGGTGATCCGGGTCATCGACCATGGCCCGGGTATCGCGGCGGATAAACGTGAGGCGGTGTTCGAACCGTTCTTTCGTCTGGAAGGCTCGCGCAATCGCAACTCCGGCGGCGTCGGTCTGGGCATGACCATCGCCAGGGAAGCAGCGGAGCGTCTGGGAGGGCAATTGAGCCTGGAAGAAACCCCCGGCGGTGGTCTCACGGCGGTCATCCGCCTGCCGCGCCTCTGAGCCACAACGACTCCCACAGGATTTGATGCCGGCCCGATATTTGTGTGTGTACCAATCGGTACAAATCCCATATACCCACGATAACTTGCCCCTTGAGGCTGCATAGGCCGGTGCACCCACCGGTTTCCCATTCCAAGGAGTGAGCACAATGATCGGTAGTGTCAGCAACTACACGAGCTATACCAGTACCAGCAGCACCACCTCCACCAACAGCGCTCGCAGCCAGCAATTCCAGAAAGAACTGCTCGCCAAACTCGACAGCAACAGTAACGGCGCGGTGGACCAGGACGAGCTCAAGAGCGCCCTGTCACAGAAATCCGACGACGGTCTGCTGGTCACCCTGAGCAAGAACTTCAGTGACCTGGACAGCGACGAAAGCGGCAGCCTGAGCAGCGAGGAAATGGCCGCGATGGCCCCTCCACCACCGCCGCCGGGCGATCAGGCACCGAACACCGAACTGGCCGATGCGCTGATCAGCGCCCTGGACTCAGACAGTGACGGCGCCATCAGCAGCGATGAACTGAGCAGCGGTCTGACCAACGCCGGCAGTACGGCCGACAGCGCGGAAATCTTCTCGGCCCTGGACAAGAACGAAGACGGTACCGTCAGCCAGGACGAACTCGCCGCCAGCCTGACCCCACCGCCGCCGCCACCTCAACAGGTGTCCAGCGAAGAACTGTTCAGCCAACTCGATGCCGACAGCGATGGCAGTGTCACGGCCACGGAACTGAGCAGCGCCCTGGCCAGCGACAGCACCTCATCGACCAACACCAACACCGACACCAGCGCCGCGCTGCTCAAAGCGCTCGATAGCGACAGCAGCGATGGCGTCAGCAGCGATGAACTGAAAGCCGCCTTGCAAGCCGGCCGTGAGCAAAGCACCGACAGCTCCACCGACCCGTTCAACGTGACCGAAGCCCTGAACAAAATGATCGCCAACCTGAGCAAGCAGTACTCGCTCGACAACGTGGCGACCGTGGGCAAACACCTGAACGTCGCGACCTGAGTCAGGCGTTCAGTCTGACAGACCGTGTCGTCCGTTTCGCGGGCAAGCCCGCTCCCACCGTTGATCGGCGTTGATCACACTGTTAGTGACCAACCCAAAACCAGTGTGGGAGCGGGCTTGCCCGCGAAGAGCCCGCAAACCCCAACAAAAAACCTCAGGGCCGGCGATCTTCAACCCGAGCCTGGCTCTTGCTCCAATCGGTCAGCAGGCTGTAAGCCACGGCCAGCAACGTCGGACCAATGAACAACCCGATAAACCCAAACGCAATCAACCCGCCAAACACCCCGAGCAACACAATCACCAACGGCAAATTCCCGCCCCGACTGATCAGGTACGGCTTAAGCACGTTGTCGACCCCGCTGATAATGAATGTCCCCCAAATCCCGAGGAACACCGCCATGCCGTACTCGCCCTTCCAGGCCAACCAGGCCGTGGCCGGAATCCACACCAGCGGCGGTCCCATCGGAATCAGGCTCAGCAAAAACGTCACAATCCCCAGCACCAACGCCCCAGGCACGCCGGCAATCAGGAAGCCGATCAACGCCAGCACCGCCTGAGCCGCCGCTGTACCGATCACCCCATTGACCACCCGCTGCACGGTACCCGCCACCAGGTCGATGTAATACCCGGCGCGCTCACCAATCAGCCGCTCCAGCAACCCATGGACAAACACCGCCAGACGCGGCCCGTCCCGGTAGAAAAAGAACACGAAAACAATACTCAGCGTCAGCTCTAGAATCCCGCCGCCAATCTGCGCACTGCGCGCCAGCAACCAGTTACCGACCTGCCCCAGATAAGGCTTGATCGCCAGCATCATCGCCGCGCCTTGCTGATCGATGCTGTTCCAGATCCCCACCAACCGCTCGCCGACCAGGGGAATACCGCCCAGCCAGACCGGTGCTTCAGGCAGACCATCGACTTGCACATCCTTGATGAACGCCGTGGCATCGCGCACGTGATCCGCCAGATTGAACCCCAGCCATACCAGCGGTACCGCCACCAATATCATCCAGCCGAGCGTCAGCAATAGCGCCGCCAGGGATTCACGACCATTGAGCCAACGGGTCAACAGACGCATCAGCGGCCAACTGGCAAACGCCAGCACCGCGCCCCAGAACAGCGCCGACCAGAATGGCGCCATCACCCATAAACTCGCGCCAAACAGCACCAGGAGCAGGATCTGCACCAACAGCCGATCATTATTGAGCATGTAAGATCCTGAAAAAAGTCAGCCGAAAAAGTCAGTCAGCAAAGCGTAGGCGAACGCGCAGAACGCGTTCGCCGAATGAGCTTATCGCAACAATTCGAAGTGCAGGCCAGAGCCTTCGACGCTGCCGGTTTCCATCCGCGCCGTGCGCACGCCCTGGCCGATCAGCGCCTGGCGCCAGGCTTCGGCATTGGGCCCCGAAACGCCGACCCGCAACGTGGTGTCCAGGTTCAGGCCCCGGGAAATCAAACGCAGCCAGGTGTCGTCAGGGTCACCGCCGAGTTTGGGGAAATCGAGTTTCCCGGTGCTTTTGAGCTGGCGCAGCAACGTCGCGGACGTCGGCAACAAATTACCCAGCGGCGCGGCGGCGTCGAACTGCTCGACGTGCAGATAGGCCCTGCGATTACCGCGAGTGATGCTGTAAAGCGCCACCAGTGTGTTGTCTTGAGGGGCCGCCAGACGCAGCAGCAAATAAGCCTGTTCATTATCGGCGCCATACAGCTTGGCGTTGCCGAAGACTTCATTGGCCCACAGGCTGCTTTCGCCACAATCCCGGGCCTGGCACCAGAACAACAGTTCGGCGCCCTGCTTCTGCAAGGCTTCGCGGGCGGCGGTGAAGGCCTCAGTGGAGGCATGCTCCGGTGGCAATTCGTAGGTGACCGAAGTGGTTTGCCCCCGAGCGGTGACCTGGCCGTCGAAGCGCAACTGACCGCTGATCTTGCGGATCGAACCCAGCGGGTAAATCCGCTCGAGCTCAACCGTCGGGCGATAGTCGACGATCTGTGCATCGGTCATGCGCGGCACGATCGGCAGATCCTGACTGCCCGGGATATCAGCGGCCAATAACCAGGGACTGAAAGTGCATAGTGCCAGCAGAGTGAGTGAACGCATGGATAGGCTCATCGGATCAACATGGCCTGGGCACCTTTGATGATGCTGGCATCATCGATGCGCTCGGGCACCAGCAAACCACGCTGCACCGCAGGGCGCGCCTCCAGGGTGGCTATCCAGCGTTGCAAGGCCGGCAAGCCGTCCACCGAGACACCGGACCAGTCGTGGCCACGGATCCACGGAAAGGTCGCGATGTCGGCAATGCTGTACTCTCCCGCCAGAAACTCCACGGCTTGCAGACGCGTGTCGAGCACTTCATACAAGCGCCGGGTTTCATGTTGATAACGGTCGATGGCACCCTGGAGTTTTTCCGGGAAATAGCGGAAAAACACGTTGGCCTGGCCCTGCATCGGGCCGATGCCGCCCATCTGGAACATCAGCCACTGCAACACTACCGAGCGCCCTTTCGGGTCCTGGGGCAGCAGTTTGCCGGTCATCTCGGCGAGGTAAATCAGAATTGCGCCGGATTCGAACACAGCGAAATCGCCATGGGCGCGGTCGACAATCGCCGGAATCCGGCCATTGGGATTGATCTTGAGGAAGTCCTCGGACTTCTGTTCCTTTTTGTCGAAACTCAAGGCATGCACCGTGTAGGGCAGGCCGAGTTCCTCGAGCACGATAGAGACCTTGTGGCCATTCGGGGTCGCTGCGGTGTACAGATCTATCATGGTTGTCTCCCATTTCAACCCGCCCAGCCTCGACAGTTGCCCGGCGCAAGTCAAGGAACGGCGAAGAACCGATTGAAACAGTCTGCGACAAGGTCGGCACCGGGTTCGTCATTCAGGTGCAAATGATGGCCGCCAGGCAACTGTTCACGGCTAAAGGGTAGACGCTCCAGCAACTCGGGGTGTTTGGCGAGCATGCCGTCAGCCGCGACCACCAGCTGTGCAGGACAACTGACGCGCTGGACGAAAGCCATCGCCTGTTCAGTGGTCAGACGTAACGGCGATGGAAGGGTCAGGCGGTTGTCGGTGCGCCAGGTGTAACCGCCCGGCACCGGCATCAAGCCGCGCTGAGCCAGCAATTCGGCGGCTTCGCGACTGACCGCCACCAAGCCTTTCATGCGCGCTTCGATGGCCCGGTCGAGGGTGTTGTAGACCGGTTTGCGTTTTTCCCGCAGATCCAGCTGCGCTTGCAGGGCCATGCCCATGCGCTCGGCGGCATTTTCGCCTTTGTCCGTAGGAGGAATGATGCCGTCGATCAACGCCAAGTGAGTCACCCGCTCCGGCAACGACCCGGCCACCACCAGCGAGACGATCGCCCCCAGGGAATGCCCCAGCAGCGCAAAACGCTGCCATCCCAACTGCTCGGCCACTTGCAACACGTCGTGGGCGTAGTCCCACAGCGCATAACCGGCGCCGTTCGGCCGATGCCCCGAGTGACCGTGCCCGGCCATGTCCAGCGCGACGATGCGCAAGCCCTTGAGCTTCGGCGCCAGCCGGGCAAAGCTGTTGGCGTTGTCCAGCCAGCCGTGCAAGGCGATCACCGGCAAGCCGTCCTCGGGCCCGAACAGGTGCGCCGCCAACTCGATATGCGGCAGGCTCAGGCGAACTTCTTCAACGACACTGCTCATGCGCACTCCTGTTGGCGGCGACCTTCCCAGCGACTGAACAGATTCTTCAGCAGCATGGCCGTGTCCTGTGGACGTTCGAGAGGAAACATGTGGCCGCCGGGCAGGGTCAAGGACTCGCCCAGAGGCATGCGCCCGACAGAACGGGCGTGATGGCGCATCACCACGCGGCTCTTGTGCCCGCGAACCACCGCCAGTGGCACTTTCAGCTGCCGCGCACTGCCGGGGCTGGTATGGGGCACGCCACGGTAGATGCTGATTTCCGTGGCCGGGTCGAACCGCAGACGCAGCTTGTCGCCGACCTTTTGCAAACCATGTTGAAGATAGGCCTCGAAGCATTCCGGATCGAAGCCGCGAAACAGGGTTTTACCAGCGAAATACAGGCGGGCCGCCTCCAGATCGGCGAACTCTTCCCGCCGTCCCAGGGTACGACCGGCCGGGGTCAGGCGATCGATGAAACCGAAGCGTTTGGCGGCACGGATCACCCATTGATCGGCGCGGGTCAGCACCGGCGAATCGAGCATGACCACGCCGCGATACAACTCTGGGCAACGCAACGCGGCATGCAGGTGCAGCACGCCGCCGAAGGAGTGGCCAACGCCCCAGACCGGCCCGGGTTGCTGCTTGAGGTGATGAATCAGCTCATCCACCAGATTGTTCCAGTTGTCGTCCGCCGGAAAACGCGGGTCATGGGCGTGCTGCTCCAAATGCGCCACTTGGTACTCCGGCGCCAGCGCGGCAAACAACTTGCCGTACGTGGCCGAAGGGAAACCGTTGGCGTGAGCGAAAAACACCTGTTGCGACATACCGGCGATCCATGTGCAAAAAACAGAGGGTGATTGTCCGTAAGACTGTGTCCTACAGCAATGACCGTAACTGACAGGAATGATGACAGCGTCGTTTCGTCGATGAAAAACAATCCTGGCATTCGTCGAACACCTCACTTACCTGTCATTTCTGACAGTTGATACTTCAGGAGCAACTACGAATAACTATGCCCGATTCGAAGCTCTTTCAGGAGACTGCTCCCATGCACACAAAAACCCCGACAGTCTCCGTGAAAGATCCTCGAGGGCTCAACGTCGCCACTGTGTCCTACTACCGTGACACGCCCGGCAAGACAGCAGAGCCTCGGATTTACCGTCAATCCTATAATGCCGCAGGTCGCCCGACGATCAGCCGCGACCCTCGTCTGTTCAAGCTGCTTGAGGCCGAGCCAGACGCCCGGCCAAACCTGACGACAGTTTTCAGCCTCACGGGTACGCCCCTCTACAGTGACAGCGTGGATGCGGGAAGCCGGCTGACCCTGACCGGTGTAGCCGGTCAAAACCTCATCGGCTGGGACAGTCTGCTCACTCAGGTTCGAACCGAATACGACCTGTTGCTGCGCCCGGTCAAAACCGTCGAACAGGCTCACGGCACATCCGCAAGAAACCGCTCGGTTTACACCTATGGGGGCAACACTCCGGAATCTGCCTCGCGCAATCAATGCGGCCAATTGATCCGCCATGACGACAGCGCCGGCACTGTGCACTTCACTGACTTCGCGCTGACGGGCGGAGTCAGCTCGCAGACTCGACATTTTCTCAAAGAGCTGGGCGAACCGGACTGGCCCATTGATGAAGCCGAAAGAAACCGGTTGAGCGAGCCCGGCAGCGGCGCGACCACCCGCACCCTCTACAATGCTCTGGGGCTCATGGTCAGCCAGGAAGATGCACAAGGCAACGTCCAGTATTCAGATCTGAACATCGCCGGCCAACTCGGTCAGGTTCGCTTGAAGCTCGCCGGGCAATCGCAAGACAAATCGCTCCGGCAATATCCTCAGCATCAAAGATGCGGCTCAGCGCACCCGTTTTTTCGCAACCAGAAGATCGAACCGACCAACACTTTCACCTACAACAGTTTGTATCAACTGATAGAGGCAAACGGCTGGCAGCGGGTCAATAGCCAGAACGGTCCTCAGGAGCCGGTCTTTGTTTCCCCTCCCGACCCGGGGCAGCTGGAAAATTACCGCCAGACCTATACCTACGATTGTGCCGGCAACCTCACGACACTGGTTCACAACGCTGCCAGCCACAGCTGGACACAGCAGACGGCGATTTCGAAATACAGCAATCGGGGACTGGCGCAAAAGGCTGACGGCGGGCTGCCCGACGAGAGTGAAATCACCGCCGGATTCGATGCCAACGGCAACAAAAGGGAGTTGATGGCGGGCCAGAATCTGACCTGGAGCCTGAACAACCGTCTGCGGCAGGTCGATCAAGTGGTGCGCGAGAACGCACCCAATGACAGCGAAATCTACCTTTACGACGAGTCTGGTCAGCGCAAGCGCAAAATTCGCGTCACTCAAGGCGGTTCATCAACGCGAACGCATGAAGTGCGCTATTTACCAGGGCTGGAAATCCGTACATCTCCCGAAGAAGTTCTACATGTCATTTTGGTCCAGGCCGGACGCTGCGCGGTACAGGTTCTGCATTGGGAGCCAGGCAGTGGCAACGCCGATCAGTATCGTTACAGCCTGAGCAATCATTTGGGCTCCAGTACATTGGAACTCGGTCAACACGCCGAACTGATCAGCGAGGAAATGTACTACCCCTACGGTGGCACTTCATGGTGGGCCGGCCCGGACAAAGTACAGGCCAGCTATAAGACCCGGCGATACTCAGGCCAGGAACGTGATGCCACCGGACTGTATTACTACGGACAACGTTACTACGCCCACTGGTGGGGGCGCTGGCTCAACCCCGACCCGGCAGGCACTGCCGATGGCTGGAATCTGTTTGCCATGGTGCACGGCAATCCGGTCAGGTTTGTCGATGTTCAGGGCCTGGCTGGGCTCGACACCGCCATGGCGGCCGGTGCGACGGCGGCCCGAGAACTTGCAAGCGCCTTGATCGCCGCCACCGTGCAATATGCAATGACCACGCTTATGTCGCCCATGAACGTGGCAGTGACTGCTGCCGGCGCCACAGCGGGCGCGATTTCAGGCGGCATCAGCGGGTATGCGAGCGCTAACTGGGCTCAATCCGGAGTTTCCGTCGACGATCCCTCCAGCTGGGGGCCTCTCATGGCGAAAGTCGGCGGCGCTGCCCTTGGTGCAGCTCTGGGGGCTGCGCCTTCCTTGCTCGGAACCCTCAATCCAAAAGGCAATACAGCTGCTGCCGCTCAGATCGGCGGAGCTTTCGGGACGGTGTTTCGCGAACTGTCATCCCAATACTTTGCAAATGCCGGCCCGAGCAATCCCTCTGTCGGCCGTGCAGACTTCGTAACCGGACTGGCCAGTATGGGCGCCGTGGGCACCGCCGGAGCAGCAGTGGGGTATGGTGGCGCGACGCTGTTCGGGAATGAAAGCGTGGGTAAAGCCCTACAGTCGACCCTGGTCGGTGCTACTGCGACGGCAGTCGGTGCGGCCGGTGCCTCTGCCGTGAGGGGATTGCGTGGAACGCCAACCAAGCCGTCCAAAGGCAGTGGGCCGACATTCGACCCGAACAAAGCCATCGTCGGATTCAGCAGCCGGCATTTCTTTTCCTCCCTGGGACAGTTAGCCAATCTGGCCGTCGCACAGATTCCTGGATACAGCGCATTGGACGCAAACACTCAAGCTGCGATGACGCGGGCGGTCGGCAATGCCATCGGCGACTTGCGATCGACCTTCGTGACCACCGCGACACCCGGCTTGAGTGCAGAACTGGGGCAAACGTCCTGGGATCTGGAAATGAACACGGTCGGCGCCGGTATCACCCGAGAGAACGTGCCAGTTTCAAGCAATGCGACCGATGACCCGGCAGCCACCGAAATTTTCTACGTCACCAGCGAGACGACGCGCAGGCAGCGCAGCT
The DNA here is from genome assembly GCF_024749285.1 of Pseudomonas sp. B21-015. Lineage (NCBI taxonomy): Bacteria > Pseudomonadati > Pseudomonadota > Gammaproteobacteria > Pseudomonadales > Pseudomonadaceae > Pseudomonas > Pseudomonas sp. B21-015. The sequence continues at coordinate 1,787,607 of NZ_CP087196.1, read as the reverse complement.
ATTCACGATCCAATCTGCCCCATCAGATGACACACATGTGAACGCAGCGGCTGTATCGCTATCAACGAGACGGCGGTTGTTCCCCCAACGGAACAACCGCCATGGTCAGCCGCGATACGCAACTGGCCTTGCCCTCATCGCTGCTCAAACGGATATCCCAGACATGGGTGGTGCGACCAATGTGAATCGCCTTGGCCACTGCCGTCACTCGCCCGCTGCGCAGCCCGCGCAAATGGTTGGCGTTGATTTCCAGGCCTACGCAATAAAACTTGCTGGCGTCGATGCACAGATAACTGGCCATCGAGCCGACGGTTTCGGCCAGCACCACCGAAGCACCACCATGCAACAAGCCATAAGGCTGGTGCGTGCGATGGTCGATGACCATGCTCGCGGTCAGGGACTCGTCATCGAAGGCTTCGAAGCGAATATCCAGCACTTCGCCGATGGTATTTTTCTGAATTGCGTTCAACTGCTCGACGTTGGGAATGGTGCGCCACAGACTCATCGTTGCGTTCCTTTGTGGGTGTTGTTCGTCGCTCAATCCTGCCACAGCACCGCTTCGCTACGCTCGCTCCATTCTTCGAACCGCGCGCCGTAAGCGGCTTCGATCATGTTGCGCTTGATCTTCAGGGTCGGCGTCAGGAAGCCGTTCTCCACCGCCCAACTGTCCTTGACTACCACCAGTCGGTGCAAGCGCTCATGCTTATCAAGGGCGCCGTTAACCTCCTCCAGCAGCTTTTCCAGGCTTGAATGCAGGCCCGCCCTCGTCGCTGCGCTGGCGTCCCGCTGACCGACCGTCGACAACACGCACAACCCCAGCGGTGCGCTCAGGCCATCGCCGACCACACACACTTGTTCGATCCGCGAGTGCACCGCCAGACGATTCTCGATCGGTACCGGGGCGACGTACTTGCCTTTGCTGGTTTTGAAGATTTCCTTCAGGCGCCCGGTCAGGCGCAGGTTGCCTTCGGCATCTTCCTCGCCCTGGTCACCGGTGCGCAGGAAGCCATCTTCGGTGAGCCCCTAGCCACAGCCGCTCCCACATTAGCCCGGTTTCTTCAGGGTCTACGGGTGTTTGATGCCGTTGAGCTTCATCGCCCCGACCAGCAGTTCGTCGCCCTCGAGCTCCGCCAGCCCGGCTGTGCCGACTTTCTCCGGGGCCTGCACATGACCATGCTGCAAATAGCCCAGCAGGTTACCGACCAGCGGGTTATGGCTGACCAGCAGCGCGTGATCCACGGACACCAACTGCTCCGCCACCGCTTGCGGATAGTTGTCGGGCTTGAGCCAGTCGACCGTGCGAATCTCCGGCGCGAAATTCAGCGCCGTACGCACAATTTCTGCCGTCTCCTGCGCTCGATGATAAGGGCTGGCATAAATGGCAGTGAGCGGCTGGCCGATCAATTCGGCTGCGGCACGCAACACCTCTTCACGACCGTGGGCGGTCAGTGCCCGCTCGGAGTCCGGGCGAGTACCGTGAGGTTCGGCTTCACCATGACGCAATACCCAGAGTTTCATAGTTTCGGTTCCTCATCTCGGGCCGGATGCGGTGTCGGCGCCACAACGTGCGGGGCTTCACCTTCCGGTGTACGCGGCGCTGGCCAGTCGGCGAACGGCCAGGGCTTCTGGTCGCTGTGAAAGCTGCCGAAACGACCGATCTGTGCCAGAAACTGGCTCAGGCTGTCGCCGAAATTCATCAGGCTGGCGCTCGGCGCGCCATATATCAAACGATAGATCAGCTGCACCAGCACCACTGCGCCGAGGATCAATTGCGCCACTTGCCAGACCAGCACATAGACAATCATCCACAGCACCCGCAGCAGGATGGATTCGTACTTGGCTTCTACTTTTGGATCGTTCATGTCTGTCTCGCTCCCTGCTCGTCTCGGTTAAGTGCTCAGTTGAAACCACTGGTGGAAATAAAGTCCACGTCGGTTTTCGGTTCACCACGCATCAACAACCCAATCACCTGATCAAGCGTGCGCCCTTCGAACAGAATCGCGTGCAATCCGGCGACCAGCGGCATATACACACCTACTTCCTGCGCCTTGGCCTTGAGCACCTTGAGGGTGTTCACACCTTCGGCGACTTCGCCCAGACGCGTCACCGCGTCCTCCAGGCTCAAGCCCTGGCCGAGGGCAAACCCGACCTGATAATTGCGGCTTTTCGGCGACGAGCAGGTGACGATCAAATCGCCGACGCCCGCCAGGCCCAGGAAAGTCATCGGATTCGCGCCCTGGTTCACCGCGAACCGGGTCATTTCCGCCAGTGCCCGGGTGATCAGCATGCTCTTGGTGTTTTCACCCATCCCCAATGCCACCGCCATGCCGGCGATGATTGCGTAGACGTTTTTCAGCGCCCCGCCCAGCTCCACGCCAAAGCGGTCGGCGCTGGCGTACACGCGAAAGGTGCGGCCATGCAACGCAGCCTGGACCCGCTGGCAAAGCTCTTCGTCTTCGCTGGCGACCACCGTGGCGGTCAGCGCGTGTTCGGCCACTTCACGGGCCAGGTTCGGCCCGGACAGCACGCCAATGCGCGCTTGCGGGGCGATGTCTTCAAGGATTTGGCTCATCAGCTTGAACGTGTGGGCTTCGATGCCTTTGGTCAGGCTCACCAGCAGCTTTCCGCTCAAAAGCTGGGCGTGGGGTGCCAGCACCGAACGCAGCGCGCTGGACGGCAGCGCGACGAAGCACAGGTCACAGGCCTCCAGGGTGGCTTGCAGGTCCGTGACCGCCTCCACCGCCGCAAGAATCTTGATGCCTTTGAGGTAACGCGGGTTCTCGCGATCGACCCGAATGGCCTCCGCCTGCTCGGGGTCACGCATCCACAGTCGGACCTGATGCCCGTTCTCGGCCAGCAGATTAGCCACGGCGGTACCAAAACTTCCGCCTCCCAGGACCGCAATTGGGCGCTGTTCAGTCATATGCAATCCGTTAATCCATACCAGTGGCGATGCCGGCATTATACGGAGCGGCCCAGTGGCGGCCAGCCCCTGCATCAAATACCGGCACTTGTAGGAAGAAGACCAACAAAACCGAGGAAAATGTCCACAACGTGACTGGAAAAGTCGTTGTGCTCGGTTAACATGCGCGCCAACTAATCACTATCAAGGCTGTGCCGTGTCTTTTGGCTCTCCCTCCTCTCGCTCGCCGCTGGTTCTGGCGCTGATGTTCAGCTCGCCATTGCTGGCCGACGACCTGTTCCTCGACAACGATCCGTTGCCGCAAGTGCTGACGGCAACGCGCTTGAAACAGTCGCCGGCCGCGGTGCCGGGCAGCATGACGGTGATCGACAGCGAACTGATCACCGCCAGTGGCGCGCGGGACATCAGCGAATTGCTGCGGCTGGTGCCGGGGATGATGGTCGGCAATATCAGCGGCAATCAGGCGGCGGTGAACTACCACGGCACCAACGCCAGTGAAGCCCGGCGCATGCAAGTGCTGATCGACGGCCGCTCGGTGTACCGCGCAGGCCTGGCCACGGTGGACTGGAGCGATATTCCGGTGGCCATGGAAGACATCGAGCGCATCGAGGTTTTTCGTGGCCCGAACACCGTCAGCTACGGCGCCAACGCGCTGATGGCAGTGGTCAATATCATCACCCGCAAGCCGGCCGACAGCCACGGCACGCGGCTGAAACTCACCCGTGGCCAGCGCGGTATCAACGACTTCTACGCCAGCCAGGGCAAGGGCTGGGGCAGCGGCGACTTGCGTCTGTCGCTGTCCGGCCAGCAAGATGATGGCTTCGACTCGAACCGCACCGGCGCCGATTACCGCGACAGCCGCCGCTTGAACCGCTTCAGCCTTGCCGTCAGCCAGACGCTCAACGAAAACCAGAGCGTCGATTGGCAACTGAATGCCAAGGACGGGACCAACCAGCGGCCGTATACCTACCGCCCGGTATTCTCAGGGATTACCGCCGCCGGGAATAATTCCGACGTCATCGCCAAGGACTACGCCGGCTCGATGCGCTGGAACCTGGACATCAATCCCGATCACAGCCTTTATATTCAAGGCTCGGCGCAGCACTGGGATCGTCAGCAGACCTGGCGTGCCTGCGATGCCGAGGTCTCGTTCAGCCCGGAACTGACCGAACTGTGGCAACTCAATCCGAACTACGCCGAACGCCTGGCGCGCAACATGGAGCGCTACACCGGTTCCGGCGCACCGGCAGGGACTGCGGCTGAACGTGCGCTGGGCAATCAGGTACTGAGGCAATGGCAAAACGGCGCCCGGCAAACCCTCTGCGGCGACATTGACCAGAGCGCCCGGGAATCACGCTACGACCTCGAACTGCAAGACACGCTCAGCCTGTCCGACAGTCTGCGGCTGGTCAGCGGCATGAACTATCGTTACGACCGGGCAGATTCCGAGACCTACTTCAATGGCAAGCTCGACGACACCACCTGGCGAGCGTTCGGCCAACTCGAGTGGCGCGCCACCGAGCACTGGTTGCTGCAAGGCGGTGCGATGTTCGAAGACACGCAGTTGACCGGTAGCTCGCTGACCCCACGGGTGGCGGTCAATTACCTGATCAACCCGCGTCACGGTTTGCGCGCGGTGTATTCGGAAGCCATACGCTCACCAGACATGTTCGAGAACAACGTCAACTGGAGCTACCAGGTGACCAACCTGCAGCCAAGTACCTACGGCCAGACCAGCGCCCGCTATTTCGTCAGGACCCGTGGCCCGGGCGACCTCGAACAGGAACGCATGCGCTCCCGGGAGCTGGGCTACAACGGCTACTTCGCAGAGCGGGGGCTGACGGTCGATGTAAAGCTGTTCTACGACGAAATCAACGGCATGATCAGCGAACCGCTGCGCAACAATCAGTACATTGCCAGCAACTCGAACAGCTCCAGATACTCCGGGACTGAAACCCAGCTGGACTGGCGCGTCAGCAGCGCTGACCGTCTGCGCCTGACCTATGCCTACGTCGATGCCGAGGCGAGCAATCCGTTGGATGCACAACAGACGGCGCGCAACAGCGGCTCCGCCGGTTGGCTGCGTAACTGGGGCCACGGCTGGAACAGCGCGCTCTTCTACTATGGCGCCGACGCCCTCAACGGTTACCGCTTCGAACGGGTCGATACCCGCATCGCCAAACGCATTGGCCTGGGCAAGGCCAATCTGGAGCTGGCCGGGATCCTCCAGCAACGCCTCGACAATCAGCCCACCACTTTCGTCGACAACAACTACGACGAGCGCCGGGTGCTCTACTTCAGCGCGGAGCTGGAGTTTTAAGATGCTGCATCGCCGGTCACGGAAGACGCCAACCCTTGGCCGCCTGCTGGCCGGGTTGTGCCTGGTGTTTGCCGGACTGCTGTGCTGCCTGCCGGCACGGGCCGCCGATATTTTGCTGACCGGCGCCGAAGACAGCCCCGGCGTGCAATCTTTCGTCCAGGCCCTGAGCGAGTTGCGCCCCACCGACAGCGTGCGTTTCCAGCCTGTCGCCAGCCTTCCGGCGCCCGGCCAACTGCCCGCTGGCACCCGTTTGATTCTGCTCGACCTGCCAAGCCTCGAGTGGCGCCTGCAAGACGCCCAGGGTCCCGCGACGCTGGTGCTGCGCATCAGCCGCCTGCAAGCCCGACAACGCCTGGGCAATGACCTGCCCCCGCATCTGAGCCTGCTCTGGAGTGATCCGCCACTGGATCGACAATTGCGCCTGACCCGACTCCTTCTGCCTGAGGTCCGACGGGTCGGTGTGCTTTTCGACGGCCACAGTGAGTTCCTGTTGAAGGAACTGCATCAGGCCGCCCTGCCCCTGGGCCTTGAAGTGGTCACCGAACGTTGGGACAACACCAATGACAGCCGCCCCTTGCAGGCGTTGCTGAAAAACAGTGACGTGCTGCTGGGCCTGGACGACCCTAATCTGTATAACCCGAAAACCGTGAAAAACCTGCTGCTCAGCAGCTATGCCCGGCAACTGGCGCTGATCGGTCCCAACGCCGCCTTCGTCAGGGCCGGCAGCCTCGCCAGCACCTACAGCGACCAGAGCGATTGGCTGAAGATTCTCGACGAACTGCTCGACCGCCCCTCAAACACCTGGCCGCGCACCCTTTATCCGCAGCACTTCAAGGTCTTGAGCAACCCGCAAGTGGCTCGTTCATTAAGTATTGAACCGATGGACGAAGCCTCTGTCGCAACAAGGCTGGCCGAAGGAGAACACCGCCCATGACCTTCCGTCGCGGTTGGGACATCAATACCCGCACCCAGATCATCAGCCTCGGCCCGGCGCTGCTGCTGACGTTGCTGCTGATCAGCTTCTTCACCTTCGTGCGAATCCAGGACCTGCGCCAGGAGCTCAACCACACCGGTCAGCTGATCGCCAACCAACTGGCGCCGGCCACTGAATACGGAGTGATTTCGGGCAACAACGAGGTGCTCGAAAGCTTGCTCAAAGCCACTCTGGCCACGCCCAATGTGCGCTTTCTGGAAGTACAGGACAGCGCCAACCGGATTCTGGTGTACGTCGAACAACCGTCGCAAACCCACAACCGCGCGCACCAGGTCGAAGTGTTCCAGGCACCGGTGCGGCTGCAACGCATCGCGCTCAACAACGATTTTTTCCAGAACAGCCGTACCGTCCCCACAGCGCCAGGTGAGGATTATCTGGGCCGGGTGATCGTCGGTCTGTCCAACGACGCCTTCAATCAGCGCCAACAAGAAATCCTGTTCAAGGCCGGGATCCTGGCCTTGTTTGCCCTGTTGTTTACCTTTCTGCTGGCTCGGCGCCTGGCCGGCAGCCTGTCGCAACCGATCCACGACATCGGCAATGCGGTCAAGGCGATCCAGGAAGGCGACTACAAAACACCCCTGCCGATTGTCGACGACACCGAACTGGGCGCCCTGTCGCAACACATCAACAACCTTGCCCAAGGCCTTGAACAAGCCAGCCGCGAACAGCATCAGGCCATGGCGCAACTGATCCAGACCCGCGAGGAAGCGGAAAAGGCCAACAACGCCAAATCCGATTTCCTGGCGATGATGAGCCATGAACTGCGCACGCCGATGAATGGCGTGCTGGGGATGCTGCAACTGTTGGAAACCACCGAAATGACCGAGGAGCAGATCGAGTACGCCGCACTGGCCTCGGAATCCACTGAACACCTGCTCAAAGTCATCAACGACATTCTGGATTTCTCGCGCATCGAGCGCTCGGAACTGGAGCTGGAGCACATTGCGTTCAACCTCGCGGACCTGATCGGCAGTTGCGCTCAGTCGTTCCAGCACAGCGCGGTGCAACGCGGGCTTGACCTGCAACTGCGGATCCCCGAAGACATGCGTGCGCTGCAGGTTCAGGGCGATCCGACGCGGATCCGGCAGATCCTGGTCAATCTGGTCGGCAATGCGCTGAAGTTCACCGAACGGGGTCGCGTCACGATCGAACCGCAGTGGCAATCCCTGGACCACGAACTGCTGTGGTTCACCTGCACCGTGCGCGACAGCGGGATCGGCATCCCGGCCGACAGCCTGGAATTGATGTTCAACGCGTTCCAGCAGGCCGACAGTTCCATTTCAAGACGTTACGGTGGCACCGGGCTGGGGCTGCCGATTGCCCGCACCCTGGCAGAACGAATGGGCGGCACCTTGCGCGCTCAGAGTGAAGAAGGCGTTGGCTCGGTGTTCACCCTGGAAATCCCCCTGGCGATCTACGAACAGTCGTTGCCAGTGCTGACGCCGCGAGTACACACCGGCAATGGTCACGGCGAAGGTCGCAATGTGCTGCTGGTGGAGGACAATCCGGTCAACCGCACCGTCGTCGAAGCAATGTTGCGCAGTCTGGGCTTTACTGTCAGCGTCGCCACCGATGGTGCACAAGCGGTGCGCAGTGCCGAGAGCCTGATTTTCGAAGCGATTCTGATGGACTGCCGACTGCCGGTCGTCGATGGCTATGAGGCTACCCGACAGATCCGTCAACTGCCCGGCTGCGCTGACTTGCCGATCATCGCCCTGACGGCCAACGCCTTGCAGGGCGACCGCGAAGCCTGTCTGTCGGCGGGAATGAACGATTACCTGGCCAAGCCCTTTAAACGCACTGATCTGCAGCAAATTCTGCAGCGATGGGTGCAGTAGTGCAGGCCTTTCGGCTATCTGCGACTGGCGTGAACGACGAAAGTGCGGCAGTCTTAGGCACCCGAACAGGCCCGAAAAGGGGCTTGAATAATAATTTCAGTGCACAAGTGTACATTCATGTCCTTGGTGCTGTGACTTTCACCACAACGCAATAGTCTATGAGTAGGCTGCTGACTCGAGGCATGAACGCTTCGATCGGCCGGGAAGATTCGCCCCACCCTGCCGCATGGGACTATTGAGGAGCTCGCATGACCAAACAAAACGCCTTTACTCGGGAAGACCTGCTGCGCTGCAGTCGCGGTGAGCTGTTCGGCCCAGGTAACGCGCAACTGCCCGCCCCCAACATGCTGATGGTCGATCGCATCACCCTGATCAGCGAAGAAGGTGGCAAGTACGGCAAAGGTGAATTGGTCGCCGAGCTGGATATCACTCCGGACCTGTGGTTCTTCGCCTGCCATTTCGAAGGTGATCCGGTGATGCCGGGCTGCCTGGGCCTTGACGCCATGTGGCAACTGGTCGGTTTCTTCCTCGGCTGGCAAGGTCTGCCGGGCCGCGGTCGCGCCCTGGGTTCGGGCGAAGTGAAATTCTTTGGCCAGGTACTGCCGACCGCCAAGAAAGTCACCTATAACATTCATATCAAGCGCGTCCTCAAAGGCAAGCTGAACCTGGCCATCGCCGATGGTTCCGTGACCGTCGACGGCCGCGAAATCTATACCGCCGAAGGCCTTCGGGTCGGCGTTTTCACCTCCACTGACAACTTCTAAGGGTTATCCGCATGCGCCGCGTCGTTATCACTGGTCTGGGCATCGTTTCGTGCCTGGGCAATGACAAAGAGACCGTCTCCGCTAACCTGCGTGCAAGCCGCCCTGGCATCCGGTTCAACCCGGAATATGCCGAAATGGGTCTGCGTAGCCAGGTTTCCGGCTCCATTGACCTTCCCCTCGAAGAACTGATCGATCGCAAGATCTATCGCTTCGTCGGCCACGCGGCGGCTTACGCCTACCTGGCCATGAAAGATGCCATCGCAGACTCCGGTCTGACCGAAGAGCAGGTTTCCAACGTGCGTACCGGCCTGATCGCCGGTTCCGGTGGCGCGTCGACCTTGAACCAGATGGAAGCGCTGGACATCCTGCGCGAGAAAGGCGTCAAACGCGTAGGCCCGTACCGCGTCACGCGGACCATGGGCAGCACCGTTTCGGCCTGCCTGGCCACGCCATTCAAGATCAAGGGCGTGAACTACTCGATCTCCTCCGCGTGCGCCACCAGTGCTCACTGCATCGGTAACGCTGTGGAGCAGATCCAGTTGGGCAAACAGGACATCGTCTTCGCCGGCGGCGGTGAAGAAGAACACTGGAGCCAATCGTTCCTGTTCGACGCCATGGGCGCCCTGTCCAGCCAGTACAACGAAACCCCGGAAAAAGCTTCCCGTGCCTACGACGCCAAGCGTGACGGTTTCGTCATCGCCGGCGGTGGCGGCATGGTCGTGGTCGAAGAGCTGGAACACGCTCTGGCCCGCGGCGCGAAGATCTACGCGGAAATCGTTGGCTACGGCGCGACCTCCGACGGCTACGACATGGTCGCCCCAAGCGGTGAAGGCGCCATCCGTTGCATGCAGATGGCCATGGCCACCGTTGATACCCCGATCGACTACCTGAACACCCACGGCACTTCGACTCCGGTCGGCGACGTGATGGAAATGAAAGGTGTGCGTGAAGTGTTCGGCGACAAGGCCCCGGCCATCAGCTCCACCAAGAGCCTGTCGGGTCACTCCCTCGGCGCCGCTGGTGTTCACGAAGCGATCTACTGCCTGCTGATGATGGAAGGCAACTTCATGGCCGGTTCCGCCAACATCGACGAACTGGACCCGGAAGTGGCAGACATGCCAATCCTGACCAAGACTCGCGAAAACGCCACCATCGACACCGTGATGAGCAACAGCTTCGGCTTCGGTGGCACCAACGCCACGCTGGTGCTGAAGCGTTGGGCAGGTAAGTAATACCTCGCCGTTTCGCTGCACACAAAAACGCCCCGACTGGTTCGGGGCGTTTTTTTTGCCTGAATAAAGCAGCCAGTTAAGGCGCAAGCCCGCGCCCACAAGGATTGTGGTGTTCAATCCATCAGGCTCGAACCGCGGTTTTCTTCCTCGCGAACATGAAACATTTGTCATGGAACTCAACGGCCTGCGATCGAATGTCGCGCATTTCGCGGCCTCCAGGACTTTCTCCGATTTTGCAAAAGTCCGTTACCGAATTCAGTCGTTTACTTAGCCCGCTAACCAAACTTATAACAAAGCCCTGCACACGCCTTGCTGCAGATAACAGAGATTGGAGCTAGCAGATGACTGTAAAAGTAACTGAACGCGACGATTCACACATGTCCCACGAAGGCATCGCCGCCGGTATCCGCATTTGGGATGTACATCAACAAAACCTGCTGGTCGGGATGTTCCACTCCGAGACCGAAGCCCACCAATACAAGGCCGAACTGGAAACACTGGAGCAGCAACGCGAAGCGCGTTCTGCATAATGACCGCATTGAAAACGACAAACCCCGCCATGAGCGGGGTTTGTCGTTGTTGCAGTCTCTAACGGCTTACCACATCAGATCATCAGGGATCTGATAGGCCGCATACGGATCGTCTTCGACGCTGACTTCTTCTGTCTTCACATTCAGCTGCACGATGCGCTGTGGATCGCGCTCCTGAATCTTCAGGGCCGCCTCACGAGGGATCACTTCGTAACCGCCGGCGTGATGCACGATCGCCAGCGAACCGTTGCTGAGCTTGTTGCGCATCAGGGTGTTGACGGAGATGCGTTTGACCTTCTTATCGTCGACGAAGTTGTAGTAGTCCTCGGTGGTCAGCTTCGGCAGGCGCGTTACTTCGATCAATTGCTTGACCTGGGCGGCACGAGCCTTCTGCTCGGCCTTCTCCTGCTGCTGACGGTTGAGTTCCTGGTCACGCTTGACCTTCTCGGCCATGGCTTCCTGAGCCGCACGCTGCTGGGAGTCATCGAGTTCGATCTGGCCTTTGTGGGCCAAACGTTGTTGTTTCTGTTTTTCTTTGCCGACCTGTTTGGCCTGCTTTTGGTTGACCAGCCCTGCTTTGAGCAACTGGTCGCGAAGGGAAAGGCTCATGGTACTTACTCACTTAGGCAACAGCTCAGCCGCAGCTGGGCAAATTCTTTTCCTGACGTTTGGCTTCGCCCCATAAGGCGTCCAACTCTTCGAGGGTGCAATCTTCTATGGGACGGTGGGTGTCGCGCAATGCCTGTTCGATAAATCGGAAGCGCCTTTCAAATTTTGAGTTCGCGCCGCGCAGCGCGGTTTCCGGATCGACCTTGAGGTGTCGCGCCAGATTGACCACGGAAAACAGCAGGTCGCCGACTTCATCGGCAATCGCTGCCGAGTCATTGTCGGCCATGGCTTCGAGCACTTCATCGAGCTCTTCGCGAACCTTGTCGAGCACCGGCAAGGCGTCCGGCCAGTCGAAACCGACCTGCCCCGCGCGCTTTTGCAGTTTTGCCGAACGGGACAGTGCCGGCAGCGCCGCGGGTACGTCATCGAGCAAGGACAACTGCTGCGGCGCCGAAGACTTCTCGGCGCGCTCTTCAGCCTTGATCTCTTCCCAACGTTGCTTGACCTGCTCTTCATTCAGACGCGGGACGTCCAGCGGCGCGTACAGATCACCGGTGGGGAACACGTGAGGATGACGGCGGATCAACTTGCGCGTGATGCTGTCGACCACGCCAGCGAACTCGAAGCGCCCTTCTTCCCGGGCCAGTTGGCTGTAATAAACCACCTGGAACAACAAGTCGCCCAACTCACCCTGCAAGTGATCGAAATCGCCGCGCTCGATGGCGTCGGCGACTTCGTAGGCTTCTTCCAGGGTATGTGGAACGATGGTGGCGTAGGTTTGCTTGATGTCCCACGGGCAACCGTATTGCGGGTCGCGCAGGCGGTTCATCAGGTGCAGCAGGTCTTCAAGTGAATACATCAATCTCTCTCACGGCAAAATCCCTAGTGGGAGCGAGCCTGCTCGCGATAGCGGACTTCCAGGCAACACATAGGCCGACTGAAGAATCGCAATCGCGAGCAGGCTCGCTCCCACAGTGGATCGGCGCTGAACATGCGATCAAGGCGTGCGGTTACGGCGGGTTTCGATGATGTTCGGCAACTGGGAAATCCGCCCCAGCAACCGCCCCAATGCATCCAGCCCCGGAATCTCGATGGTCAGGGACATCAGCGCCGTGTTGTCCTCTTTGTTCGAGCGGGTGTTGACCGCCAGCACGTTGATCCGCTCGTTGAGCAGCACTTGCGACACGTCGCGCAGCAGGCCGGAACGGTCGTAGGCACGGATGATGATGTCCACCGGATAGGTGAGCACCGGCACCGGGCCCCAGCTGACCTGGATGATCCGCTCCGGCTCGCGCCCGGCCAGTTGCAGCACCGAGGCGCAGTCCTGACGGTGAATGCTCACGCCACGGCCCTGGGTGATGTAACCGACGATGGCGTCCCCCGGCAACGGCTGGCAGCAGCCGGCCATTTGGGTCATCAGGTTGCCGACACCCTGGATCTGGATATCGCCGCGCTTGCCCGGTTTGTAGCCGGTGGCTTTGCGCGGGATCAGCTCCAGCTGTTCGTTGCCGCGTTCCGGCTCGACCAGTTGCTGCGCCAGGTTCACCAGTTGTGCCAGACGCAAATCGCCGGCACCCAACGCGGCAAACATGTCCTCGGCGGTCTTCATGTTGGCCTTTTCGGCCAGCTTGTCGAAATCCACCTGCGGCAGGCCGAGGCGATTGAGTTCGCGCTCGAGCAAGGTTTTACCGGCCGCGACGTTCTGATCACGGGCCTGCAACTTGAACCAGTGAACGATCTTCGCCCGCGCCCGCGAGGTGGTGACGTAACCCAGGTTCGGGTTCAGCCAGTCGCGGCTCGGGGTGCCGTGCTTGCTGGTGATGATCTCGACCTGTTCACCGGTTTGCAGGCTGTAGTTGAGCGGCACGATCCGCCCGTTGATCTTGGCGCCGCGGCAGTTGTGACCGATTTCGGTGTGCACGCGATAGGCGAAGTCCAGCGGTGTCGCACCCTTCGGCAAGTCGATGGCGTGACCGTCGGGAGTGAAGATATAAACCCGGTCCGGCTCGATATCGACCCGCAGCTGTTCGGCAAGGCCGCCGATATCGCCCAGCTCTTCGTGCCACTCGAGGACCTGACGCAGCCAGGAGATTTTCTCTTCGTAGTGGTTCGAGCCGGACTTGACGTCGGTGCCCTTGTATTTCCAGTGCGCGCAAACCCCCAACTCGGCTTCTTCGTGCATGGCGTGGGTGCGGATCTGCACTTCCAGCACCTTGCCTTCAGGGCCGATCACCGCGGTGTGCAGCGAGCGGTAGCCGTTCTCTTTCGGGTTGGCGATGTAGTCGTCGAACTCTTTCGGGATGTGCCGCCACAGGGTGTGGACGATGCCGAGCGCGGTGTAGCAATCACGCATTTCCGGCACCAGCACACGAACGGCGCGCACGTCGTAGATCTGGCTGAACTCCAGACCCTTGCGCTGCATTTTGCGCCAGATCGAATAGATGTGTTTGGCCCGGCCACTGATGTCGGCATCGACGCCGGTGGCCTGCAACTCGTTCTTGAGTTGGCTCATCACGTCGGCAATGAAGCGCTCGCGATCCAGCCGCCGCTCGTGGAGCAACTTGGCGATCTGCTTGTACTGGTCGGGCTCGAGGTAACGGAAGGACAAGTCCTCCAGCTCCCACTTGATATGACCGATACCGAGGCGGTGGGCCAGCGGCGCGTAAATGTCGAAGACTTCACGGGCGACGCGGTTGCGCTTCTCGTCGTCAGCGGTTTTCACTGCGCGGATCGCGCAGGTGCGTTCGGCCAGTTTGATCAGCGCAACGCGCACGTCGTCGACCATGGCCACGAGCATTTTGCGCAGGTTTTCGACCTGACCCTGAGTGCCCATCACCATGGATTTACGCGGGCTCAGGCTGTCGCTGATCGCCGCCATGCGTTGCACGCCGTCGATGAGTTTGGCCACCACCGGACCGAAGCGCTGGCTGACTGCCGGCAATTGGATCTGGCCTTCACGCACGCCACGGTACAAGACCGCCGCGACCAACGAATCCTGATCGAGTTTGAGGTCGGCGAGAATCTCGGCGATCTCCAGGCCCGTGCGGAAACTCGAGGTCCCTTCGGACCACAGATTCTTCGCCGCATTGGCTTGTTGTTCGGCCTCGCGAGCGAACTCGCAGGCTTCTTTCAAGGCTTCGCGATCCAGTGCCGCATCGACACTGACCGCGTGATCGAGCCAAGCCTCGAGATTGATACTGCCGTCAGTGTTGATCGGCTGGTGTGCTCTCACCTGTACCATCTTGCTTTACCTTCCCTACGACGCAGATTCAATGCGTCAAATCGCTGACCTTCGCTGCCCGTGTGTACTCGCGGGGCTAAGACGAATGCGCTTTGCACGAGCGGGTCAGTCGGACCAGACGAGCCATCCTAGCTCGCTTCAAATAACGCCATGGCCTCGACATGTGCCGTCTGAGGAAACATATCGAGAATCCCGGCACGTTTTAACCGGTAGCCCTGCTTGATCAATTCGACCGTGTCGCGCGCCAGCGTTGCAGGGTTGCACGACACATACACCAATCGTTCGGCACCCAGGGATGCAAGCTTGCGCACCACCTCGAAAGCACCGTCACGCGGTGGGTCCAAGAGTACCGCACAAAAGCCTTCGCTGGCCCATTCGGCATCAGCCAAAGGCTGGGATAAATCGGCCTGAAAAAACTTCGCATTATGCAAATTGTTGTTGGCAGCGTTCGCGGCCGCCCGCTCGACCATGGCCTGCACACCCTCGACCGCCACCACTTCGCGCACGGCTTTGGCCAGCGGCAAGGCAAAGTTGCCCAGCCCACAGAACAGGTCCAGAACCCGCTCATCGGATTTCGGCGCCAACCACTCCAGCGCCTGGGCCACCATCGCTTCGTTGACCCCGGCGTTGACCTGAATGAAATCTCCGGGCCGATACGCCAGGTTCAGGTCCCACTGTTCAAGGCGGTAGCCCAGCGACTGATCGGCCTCGACCGGTTGCGGCTCGCCTTCCCCATGCAGCCACAATTGGGCTTCATGGAAGGCGCAGAAATCCTTGAGGATCGTCATGTCGGCTTCGGACAACGGCACCATGTGCCGCAGCAATACCGCCAATGACGAACCGCTGAACAACTCCACATGCCCCAGTGCCTGAGGTTTGCTCAAGCGCCGGAGCATCTCCGGCAAGCGGGTCATGATCGGTTGCAAGGGCTGTACCAGCACCGGGCATTCGTTGATGGCGACAATGTCCTGACTGCCGGCGGCGCGGAAGCCGACTTCCAGTTTTTTCGCTTTCATGTCCCAACGCACCGCCACTCGGGCGCGACGACGGTAGCCGAATTCCGGACCGCTCAACGGCGCTGCCCACTCATCAGGTTCGACACCGGCAACCCGCGACAATTGCTCGGCGAGCATGCGCTGTTTCAGGGCGAGCTGTTCGTTGTGGGGCAAATGCTGCACGCTGCAACCGCCGCAGCGAGCAGCATGAGCGCACGGTGCCGGGCGGCGCAATTCACTGGCCTGGAACACGCGTTCGGTGCGCGCCTCGACCACTTTGCCATGGGCACCCAAGACCCGCGCCTCGACGTCTTCACCGGCCAATGCGCCGATGACGAACCAGGTGCGACCTTCGAAAAACGCGATACCGCGACCGTCACTGGCCAGGCGCTCGATGGTCAAGCGCTGCTTTTTGCCGGTCGGGACTTGCGGGGCCTTGCTGCCGCCCGTGGGCTGGAAGCGCAGGCCTCTCTCTTGCCTAGCCATCAGTTGGGCGCGTCGAAAATGCCGGTCGACAGGTAACGGTCGCCACGGTCGCAGATGATCGCGACGATCACCGCGTTTTCAACTTCTTTGGACAGGCGCAGCATCGCCGCCACGGCACCGCCCGAAGACACGCCACAGAAGATACCTTCTTCGCGCGCCAGACGACGAGTCACGTCTTCGGCTTCGCTCTGCGCCATGTCGACGATCCGGTCCACGCGATCGGCCTGATAAATCTTCGGCAGGTATTCCTGCGGCCAGCGACGGATGCCCGGAATCGCCGAGCCTTCCATCGGCTGCAGCCCGATGATCTGCACGTTGTCGTTCTGTTCTTTCAGGTAACGCGAGACACCCATGATGGTGCCGGTGGTGCCCATCGAGCTGACGAAATGCGTGATGGTGCCTTGGGTCTGGCGCCAGATTTCCGGACCGGTGGTGGTGTAGTGCGCCTCGGGGTTGTCACCGTTGGCGAACTGATCCAGCACCTTGCCACGGCCTTCGGCTTCCATTCGCTGGGCGAGGTCGCGAGCGCCTTCCATGCCTTCTTCCTGGCTGACCAGAATCAGCTCGGCGCCATAGGCTGTCATCGCGGCTTTGCGCTCGGCGCTGGAGTTGTCCGGCATGATCAGGATCATCTTGTAACCCTTGATCGCGGCGGCCATGGCCAGGGCGATCCCGGTGTTGCCCGAGGTCGCTTCGATCAGCGTATCGCCGGCGTGGATCTGCCCGCGCAGCTCGGCACGGGTGATCATCGACAGCGCCGGACGGTCCTTGACCGAACCCGCCGGGTTGTTCCCTTCGAGCTTGAGCAAAAGGGTGTTGCTGGTGGCGCCAGGCAGGCGCTGCAAACGGACCAGCGGAGTGTTGCCGACGCAATCGGCGATGGTTGGGTACTGCAAGGTCATGGCGTATTCGCAATCCAGACTGCGGGGGCGCCTATCATACCGGCAAACGTGCGCAGGCCATATCACGCAAAGTAAGGGGCTTATTGCTTATAGGAATAAGGGTGGGATTTGTGGTGGATGGGAGGGCCTCTTCGCGAGCAGGCCCGCTCCCACATTTAATCTGCGGCGTACACAAACTGTGTGTTCAGCCGAAATCCAGTGTGTGGGGCTTGCTCGCCAAAGCGGTCTGACAGGCTCCACCCTCATCAGCCACTAGACGCATATTCAGCCGCAACCCTGCCCCACTGTTCTCAGCCCACAGACGCCCGCCCTGGCGCTGCACCGCATTCCTCGCGATGCTCAAACCCAGCCCGAATCCACCGTCCCCCGGCCGCGAACCGTCGAGCCGGATGAACGGCGAGAAGATCCGTTCAAGCGCCTCGTCAGCCACCCCACCGCCCTCGTCCTCCAGCCAAAGGTGCCAGAAGTCGCCATCGCGCCGACCGCCGAGCGTCACAACACTGTCCTTCGGTGAATGACGAATGGCATTGCGCAGAATGTTTTCCAGCGCCTGAGCCAGGGTATTGAGATGACCCCGCACCCAGCAGGACTCATCCACCGCACAGTGCAATTGACTCGCCGGCCAGCCACTTTCATAGCAGGCGTTTTCCGTGAGCATGTCCCACAACGCCTGGACCTGGATCGCTTCGTCAGGCAACGGCGCGCGCTCGGTGTCGAGCCACGCCAGTTGCAGGGTGTCCTCGACCAGACGCTGCATGCCGTCGACTTCGCGGCCAATGCGTTCGCGCAATTGACCCAGCTCCTGCTCGCTTTCGCTGGCCACCCGCAGCCGGCTCAGCGGCGTGCGCATTTCGTGGGACAGGTCGCGCAGCAATTGCTGTTGCAGCACAACCGTGCTTTGCAGGCGCTCAGCCATGTGATCGAAGGCCCTGCCCAGTTCGCCCAACTCATCCGGGCGATTGGTGGTGCGGCTCGACAAGCACACAGTCAGCTGGTCAGCGCGCCAGGTATTGGCCTGTTCGCGCAGGCTGTTCAGCGGGACCACCAGCAATCGATACAGCCCCACACACACCAGCAGTGTGAGCAACCCGGGAATCACCCCATTGGTGATCACCCGCCAGAACACCCGGTAGCGCCCGGGCATGAAACGCTGAGGCAGTTCGATCACCAGACTGCCGGCGGCCGGGTCGTTGGGGAATGGGATTTTCAGCCAGGGCAGGCCGTTGTTACGACGACTCACCGGCCAGTCCAGGCCGCGCAAAAAGGTCAGTCGCTGAACTTCCTTTTCCGTCAGCGGATAACTGCTCAGGGATTGCAAGTCGCCGCCGATGACACCGACCCACGTCGTCTCGTGATGGCCGACACGACGCAACCAGGCATCGACGCCCATACTCTGCCGTTCACTCCACGCTTGCTCCGCCTCGGCGGCGTAGCGCATCAGGCTGCCCCGGGCCTCGTCGGACAGGAACAGGTTCTGCTTTTCCATGTAGCGGCCCCAGGACCAGCTCAACCAGATCATCAGCAGACAGAACGCCACCAACAAACAAGCCAGCTTCCAGAACAGTGAATGCCTGCCCGGTACGTCAGACCATTTCATCGGCCGCACTCAATACATACCCCTTGCCCCAAACGGTACGCACTTCGCGCTCGGTGTAGCCGATGGCCTTGAGTTTGCGGCGGATCTGGCTGATGTGCATGTCGAGGCTGCGATCATGGGCGGCGTAACCGCGTTGCAGGACTTGCTGATAAAGGAAGGCTTTGCTCAGCACTTCATCGCCGTTGCGATTGAGCGTTTCCAGCAATCGGTACTCGCTGCGGGTCAGGCCGGCGGCGTGTTCGCCGAAGGACACCTCGCAGAGTTCGTCGTCGAAACGCAGGCTGCCCACCGAAGGCGCAACCGGTGCGGGCACCGGTCGGCGATCGAGCGCCACACGCCGCAGGATCGCTTCGATGCGCACCCGCAACTCGGCGATGCTGAAGGGTTTGGGCAAGTAATCGTCGGCCCCGAGGCGAAAGCCACTGATGCGATCCGCCTCGGCCCCCAGCGCCGACATCAGCACCACCGGCGTGGAGTGGCTCTGGCGCAATTGGGTCAGCACCGCCAGGCCATCGAGCCCCGGCAGCAGGATATCCATCAGCACCACATCGAAGGCTTGTTGGCGCGCAATGGCCAGACCTTCCCGCCCGTTCTGGCACCAGGTCACCTGAAAACCGCAGCGCCCCAGATGCTCATGAACATAAGCACCGAGCACCAGATCGTCTTCGATGGAGAGAATTCGGGGATGGCCAACAGAGATGGGAGTCATAAGTATCTGCAAATAATTCTCAGTTGCCGATTATTCAAGATTGCCTCGCCAGGGGCAACTCAAGGTTTGCCCCCCCCGCGACCAAAGCGCTGAAGTGGCCGACGAATGACGACATCAATTTTACGAAGATTGCCCGCATGCAAATCGCTACACTGCGCAGGTGGCGCGTGCCGGACGCATGTGCAGGTCAATAAACAGCTGGATGCAGGAGAGTTGCGTGCTCAAGAAACTGGGAATTAAAGGCCGCGTGCTGTTGCTGACCCTGTTGCCGACCACCCTGATGGCGCTGGTCCTGGGCGGCTATTTCACCTGGATGCAGCTATCGGACTTGCAAGCCCAACTCATGCAGCGCGGCGAAATGATCGCCGAACAGCTGGCGCCATTGGTGGCCCCCGCCATGGGCCGCAAAGACAACGAGCTGCTGGAGCGCATCGCCACCCACTCCCTGGAGCAAACCGATGTGCGCGCGGTGACCTTCCTCGCCCCCGACCGCACGACGCTGGCCCATGCCGGCCCGACCATGCTCAATCAGGCGCCCTTGGGCAACGGTTCGCAGCTGCTGCGCCGCAGTGGCAATGACGCCACGCGTTACCTGCTGCCGGTGTTCGGCAAGCACCGCAACCTGGCTGGCGACCTGATCCCCGGTGAAGCCGACCGCCTGCTGGGCTGGGTCGAACTCGAACTGTCCCACAGCGGCATGTTGCTGCGCGGTTACCGCAGCCTGTTCGCCAGCCTGCTGTTGATCGGAGGGGGCCTGGCCGGTGCGGCGCTATTGGCGTTGCGCATGGGCCGGACCATCAACCGGCCGCTGAGCCAGATCAAACAAGCCGTGGCGCAGCTCAAGGACGGTCACCTGGAAACCCGTCTGCCGCCCCTCGGCAGCCAGGAGCTGGATGAACTGGCGTCCGGCATCAACCGCATGGCCGGCACCCTGCAGAACGCTCAGGAAGAATTGCAGAACAGCGTCGACCAGGCCACCGAAGACGTGCGTCAGAACCTGGAAACCATCGAAATCCAGAACATCGAGCTGGACCTGGCGCGCAAGGAAGCCCTGGAGGCGAGCCGGATCAAATCCGAATTCCTGGCCAACATGAGCCATGAAATCCGCACGCCGCTCAACGGCATTCTCGGCTTCACGCATTTGCTGCAAAAAAGCGAGTTGACCCCGCGTCAGCTCGATTACCTGGGCACCATCGAAAAATCCGCCGACAGCCTGCTGGGGATCATCAACGAGATTCTCGACTTCTCGAAAATCGAGGCCGGCAAACTGGTGCTCGACCATATTCCGTTCAACCTGCGCGACCTGCTGCAAGACACCTTGACCATCCTCGCCCCGGCCGCCCACGCCAAAGAGCTTGAGCTGGTGAGCCTGGTTTATCGCGATACGCCACTGTCGCTGGTGGGCGATCCGCTGCGACTCAAGCAGATCCTCACCAACCTTGTGAGCAATGCGATCAAGTTCACCCGCGAAGGCACCATCGTCGCCCGGGCGATGCTCGAAGAAGAGCATGAAGACAGCGTGCAACTGCGCATCAGTATTCAAGACACCGGCATCGGTCTGTCCAATCAGGACGTGCGCGCCTTGTTCCAGGCCTTCAGCCAGGCTGATAACTCGCTGTCCCGGCAACCTGGCGGCACTGGCCTGGGGCTGGTGATTTCCAAACGCTTGATCGAGCAGATGGGCGGCGAGATCGGCGTCGACAGCACACCGGGCGAAGGCTCGGAATTCTGGATCAGCCTGAGCCTGCCCAAAACCCGCGACGACGCCGAAGACCTGCCCGGCCCACCGCTGCTGGGGCATCGGGTGGCGGTCCTGGAAAACCATGAACTGGCCCGTCAGGCATTGCAGCATCAACTGGAAGACTGCGGCTTGGCCGTCACGCCGTTCAACACCCTGGAAAGCCTGGCCAATGGCGTGACCGGCGCCCATCAGACTGATCAGGCGATCGGCCTGGCGGTGCTCGGCATCACCAGCAACGACATGCCACCGGAGCGCCTCAACCAGCATATCTGGGACCTCGAACACCTGGGTTGCAAAGTGTTGGTGCTGTGCCCGACCACCGAACTGACGCTGTTCCACCTCTCGGTGCCCAACCCCCACAGCCAGCTCCAGTCCAAACCGGCCTGCACCCGCAAATTGCGCCGGGCCCTGTCCGATCTGGTCAACCCGCGCCAGCAACGCAGCGACCCCGGCGAGCCGGTCTCCAGTCGCGCGCCGAAGGTCCTTTGCGTGGACGACAACCCGGCCAACCTGCTGTTGGTGCAAACCCTGCTCGAGGACATGGGCGCCAAGGTGCTCGCGGTGGAAAGCGGTTACGCCGCGGTCAAGGCCGTGCAGAACGAGACCTTCGACCTGGTGTTGATGGACGTGCAGATGCCCGGAATGGATGGCCGTCAAAGCACCGAAGCCATCCGCCAGTGGGAAAGCGAACGGCATTGCACGCCACTGCCGATCGTTGCCCTTACCGCCCACGCGATGGCCAACGAAAAACGCGCGTTGCTGCAAAGCGGCATGGATGACTACCTGACCAAACCCATCAGCGAACGGCAACTGGCGCAAGTGGTGTTGAAATGGACCGGCCTGGCGTTGCGTAATCTGGGGCCGGAGCGCTCCAGCGACCGCCATAACGGAAATGAGTTGCAGGTGCTCGATCACGAAGAAGGCCTGCGCCTGGCGGCCGGCAAGGCCGATCTGGCGGCGGACATGCTGGCAATGTTGCTGGCCTCCCTGGAAGGCGACCGCGAGGCCATCCGCGTCGCCCGTGAAGCCAACGACCAGAATGCCCTGATCGAGCGGGTCCATCGCCTGCATGGGGCAACCCGTTATTGCGGCGTACCGCAACTGCGCGCCGCCTGCCAGCGCAGTGAAACCCTGCTCAAGCAACAAGACCCGAAAGCCCCCGGCGCGCTGGAAGAACTCGAACGAGCCATCAATCGCCTCGCGGCCCACGCGCGCATCAATGCCTGATGCAGCGCAATAACGCCGAGCGCCCTGAACGCTAAACTCAACGCCTGTAGCAGCTGCCGAAGACTGCTACGGGGTTTGAGACTTCCAGGAGGACAGCATGCGCACGATTCTTTTCAGCAGCCAGACCTACGACCGCGACAGTTTTCTTGCCGCCGACCTGCCCGCCGGCATCGAGCTGCAGTTCCAGTCGGCCCGGCTGAGTCTCGACACGGCGGCACTGGCCGAACATCACGAAGTGGTCTGCGCCTTCATCAATGATGACCTCAGCGCCCCGGTGCTCGAACGCCTGGCAGCAGGCGGCACGCGCCTGATCGCCCTGCGCTCGGCCGGTTACAACCATGTCGACCTGACAGCGGCGAAGCGCCTGGGATTGCTGATCGTGCGGGTCCCGGCCTACTCGCCTCATGCCGTGGCCGAACATGCGGTGGCGTTGATCCTGGCGCTCAACCGTCGTCTGCACCGTGCCTACAACCGCACGCGAGAAGGCGACTTCAGCCTGCACGGGTTGACCGGTTTCGACCTGGTGGGCAAGACCGTCGGCGTGGTCGGCACCGGGCAGATCGGCGCGACCTTCGCGAACATCATGCACGGCTTCGGCTGTCGGTTGCTGGCCCATGACCCTTATCCGAACCCGCAGGTCGAAGCCCTCGGCGCGCGCTACCTGAGCCTGCCGCAACTGCTGGCCGAGTCGCAGATCATCAGCCTGCACTGCCCGCTCAACGAGCAGAGCAAACACTTGATCAACCGCGAGTCACTGGCGCACATGCAGCCCGGCGCAATGCTGATCAACACCGGGCGCGGCGGTCTGGTCGACACGCCGGCGCTGATCGACGCGTTGAAAAACGGCCAGTTGGGTTATCTGGGGCTGGACGTGTATGAAGAGGAGGCGCAACTGTTCTTCGAGGATCGCTCCGACCTGCCGCTGCAAGACGATGTGCTGGCGCGCCTGCTGACCTTTCCGAACGTGATCGTCACCGCGCACCAGGCCTTCCTGACCCGCGAAGCCCTGGGCGCGATTGCCGCGATCACCCTGCAAAACATCGCGGCCTGGGCGGCAGGTTTGCCACAGAACCAGGTCGAGAGCTGATCGGCTCAGGCCTTGGACAAAATAATCATCAGCGCCAACCAGCCGAAGCCGATCAAGCGCTGCCCAAGGGAATGTCCGCGACGCAGCAGGAACCAGACAAAAAACGGCGGCAGAAAGAAAATCATGAGTTTCAGCCAGAGTTCCACGGGACGCGGCCCATTGAGCACCGGTGCCGGAACCTCGGCCTGAACTTCGGTCTTTCGTTTACGCCCGAACGCGGCCGGGGTTACCCGAGGCACACTCTCATTGCTCGGTAAATGCCCGAAAGAAAGCGGTGCTTCCACAGGCGCTGCCGTCGAAGTGGCCGCTTGCACCGTTGCCGCAGGTGCACCGCAATGAATGCAAGCAGGCGCCGTGGAGCTGATGCGCTGCTTGCATTCATAACATTCGATTAAGGCCATTTCCATTCCTTAGAGATGCAAAAGCGGCAGTGTGCCATGAGTTGGCGAGTCATTTGAACCAGATCGAAGGTCACATGCCCGCGCTATGCTGCGTTCAAGCCCGTGCTAGCATATCGCGCATATTTGGAGGACCCATGGTCGAACACGATTTCCGCTACAGCCTGATGAACCCGCAACACACCCTCACCGAATGCCGCGCCCTCGTGCCGGGGCGTTATCAAGTCACCGGCAACGGCGGCTCGATTCGTAATAACGACGTGCTGGTAGTGACCCTCAAAGGCAGCAAGGACTTGTCCATGCGCCTGACCGTCGAAACGGTTCGCCACCTGATCAACCCGCCCGGCCAATGGGTCGCGGTGGCCAGTGGTCCGGTGTTCGGCGAATTGGCGATTCACACCTGGCAAGTCAACTGCGACAGCTGCGCCAAAGAACTGAGCTTTGAGTTCGCGGTCGACGCCAAGCTGGGCAACAAGGCCGAAAAACCGGCTGCCACCGCGCGAATTGCCGAATTGGGCTGGACCACTGCCTCCGAGAAGCACCTGTGCCCGAAATGCCAGGAGCCTGCGTGATGAAACGCCTTGCTCTGACCACGATGGTCGGTGCCAGCCTGCTGGGCTGCGCCGCCGAGCCGGTAAAGTTGCAACAGAACCGCAGTTACATTCTGGAATGGATCGGCGAACGTCCGCTGATGGACTACAGCCACCTGACCATCACCCTCGATGAAGACGGTCGGGCTTATGGCAATGGTGGCTGCAACCACTGGTTCGCGCCGTATTCCCTGGAAGGCGAAAAGCTGAGCTTCGGCAAGATCGGCAGCACCCGTAAACTCTGTGCGCCGGCGCTGATGGAGCAGGAAAAACGCTTCCTGCAGGTGTTGGAAAACGTCCAGCGCTGGGACGTCTCGCCGATCGATCAGATGCGCTTTTGGCCAGCAGAAGGCAAGCCGTTGCGTTGGTGGCTTGAAGAGGGTTGATTACTCTCGGTTGTAGCCAAGTGAATGACTGTGGCGAGGGAGCTTGCTCCCGCTCGGCTGCGTAGCAGTCGTAAACCGGTCCATACGGTCTGTCTGAAGAACCGAGGTAACGTGTTTTAGGGCTGCTTCGCAGCCCAGCGGGAGCAAGCTCCCTCGCCACAGGTCGGTGCTCGATCAGTTGGTCGCCTGCAACGCCTCAAGCTTCGCCATCACCCCCGCCGCCGTCTGCTCGCCCATCAACTGTTCCCGCACCTTGCCCTTGTCATCGATGATGTAAGTCACCGGCAGCGCTTCACTGCGCGGCAATTCGAAAAGGTCGGCCGGGTCCTGGGCCAATACAGTGAACTTGATCCCCAGTTTCTCACTGGCGCTTTTCAACTCTTCGCCCTGCACATTGTCGAAGTTGACCCCGAACACACCGATCTTCTTGCCCTTGAGCTGCTCGGCCAGCACGTTCAGCTCCGGGATTTCGGTACGGCACGGGCCGCACCATTCAGCCCAGTAATTGAGCACCAGCCATTGTTTATCCAGACGTTCGGCGGCGATTTTGTGACCGTTCTGGTCGGTCCCATAGTCGTTGCCGCAGCCCCCCAGCAATAACGCCCCCAAGATCGCCAATGCCGCTGCCAGTCGCCTTGTCATGTCTCGATCCTTGTCAAAAATAGAATGCACCTGCGACCCATCGCCTCCCAAGGTTCTGGATTACGCGCCGCACAGTTAGAATAGCCGCCACCTTACGCAAGATGCGACCCGCACATGACCGATCTGACGCTTTATCACAACCCGCGCTGCTCGAAATCCCGCGGTGCGCTCGAACTGCTCGAAGCCCGTGGCCTGGCCCCAACGGTGGTCCGCTACCTGGAAACGCCGCTGGACGCCGCGCAAATCCAGAGCCTGCTGAGCAAGCTCGGCATCAGCGCCCGACAACTGCTGCGCACCGGCGAGGAGGAGTACAAAACCCTCAACCTGGCCGACAGCGGTTTGAGCGAGGCGCAATTGATCGCCGCCATCGCCGCGCACCCCAAACTCATGGAGCGCCCGATTCTCGAAGTCGGCGACAAAGCCATCATCGGCCGTCCGCCGGAGAATGTGCTGGAGTTGCTGCCGTGAGCGCGCCGTACATTCTGGTGCTGTATTACAGCCGCAGCGGCTCGACCAATGAAATGGCCCGACAGATTGCCCGTGGCGTCGAGCAGGCCGGCCTTGAAGCCCGGTTGCGCACGGTGCCGGCGATCTCCACTGAATGCGAAGCCGTGGCGCCGGACATTCCCGATGAAGGCGCGCTGTACGCCAGCCTCGACGATTTGAAGAACTGCGCCGGCCTGGCCCTGGGCAGCCCGACCCGCTTCGGCAACATGGCCGCTCCGCTCAAGTACTTCCTCGACGGCACCAGCAACCTGTGGCTGACCGGCGCCCTGGTGGGCAAACCGGCCGGGGTCTTCACCTCGACCGCGAGCCTGCACGGCGGCCAGGAAACCACCCTGCTGTCGATGATGCTGCCGTTGCTGCACCACGGCATGTTGATCACCGGCCTGCCCTACAGCGAATCCGCGCTGCTGGAAACCCGCGGCGGCGGCACGCCGTATGGCGCCAGCCATCACGCCGGGGCCGATGGCAAAAGCGGTTTGAATGAACATGAAGTCGCGCTATGCCGGGCTTTGGGTCTGCGGCTGGCGAAAACCGCGCAGAAGCTGGAGAGCCACAGTGGCTAAGAAGCCTAAGATTCTGCCTTCCATCGAATGGCTCGAACCGCGAGTCAGAGCGATGCGCGTCATCAGCCTGCTGTGCTTTTTCGGGCTGGCGGGGCTGCTTTGCGCCTACTACCTGGTGTTCGCCGACCTGCATGGCGCGCGGCCGTGGGTGATTCTGCTGATCGAACTGGTGCCGTTGCTGTTACTGGCGCCGGGGATGATTGTCGGCAGCGCTCGTGGGCATTCGTGGATGTGTTTTGTGGTGAACCTGTATTTCATCAAGGGCGCACTGGCCGCGTATGACCCGAACCGGCAGCTGTTCGGTTTGCTGGAGATGGGCGCAAGCCTGGCGGTGTTCTGCTCGGCGTTGCTGTATGTGCGGTGGCGGTTTCAGTTGAACCGCAAGTTGGCGGGGGAAGGCGGGATTTGCGCAGCCTGACACACCGCTATCGCGAGCAGGCTCGCTCCCACAGGGGATTTGTGAACGACACCAATCCAATGTGGGAGCGAGCCTGCTCGCGATGCGGGCGACTCGGTCTTAATGATTGACGGTATACGCCAGCATCATCGAAATCTGGCTCATCGGCCGTCCACCGCTCTCTTCATGCCACTGGTTGAACGTATTCTGCACTGTGGCCAGATCCCGCAAACTGCTCGGCACCTTGTCGACGATCTGCTGCGCACTCAGCGCCGCGACCACGTCGTAGCTCGGCACGAAGGTGTCCTTGCCGACCATTCGCAAGAATCGCGGCGCCGACAAACCGCCCAATTGATGGCCGTGTTTTTTCAGGTAGGTCCATAAACCGACGATATCGGTCACCGGCCACTCGGCGATCAAGGCACCAAAACTGCCTTTCTCATGGGCGACATCCAGAATGAACTGCGCATTGCGCGGCACGCTCTTGAGCTTGCCCAGGTGGCGGATGATCCGCGCGTCCTGCATCAAGCGCTCCAGATGTTCGGCGCTCATCAACACGACTTTTTCCGGGTCGAATTTGAAGAACACTTCTTCGAACGCCGGCCACTTGGCATCCACCAGGCTGTGCTTGAGCCCGGCGCGGAATACCCGCAACGCCATGGTCGAGAGGTAGCGGTCGTCGCTGATCTTGCGCAATTGCGCCGGGGTCTTGGGGACGGGCAGATGGGCTTCCAGTTCAGCCGCCGAACCGAAGCGGTTCAAGCAGTACTCGTTCAGCCACTTGTAGTCGCGCATGCCCTCTCCTGAGGAATGAAGCGAAAAACCAACTGTGGGAGCGAGCCTGCTCGCGATGGCGCCGTATCAGTCAACACTGATGTGTCTGACAGAACGCTATCGCGAGCAGGCTCGCTCCCACACTATTTGTGTCAGAGATTGACCACGTTGACGAAGCGCGAAGCCGCCGTTTCGTCGATCTTGAGGCTGGTGAAGTCGAACAGGTTGCGGTCCGCCAGTTGCGACGGGATCACGTTCTGCAAGCTGCGGAAAATGCTTTCGGTACGGCCCGGGGTCTTGCGTTCCCACTCCTGCAACATCTCCTTGACCACCTGGCGTTGCAGGTTTTCCTGGGAGCCGCAGAGGTTGCACGGGATGATCGGGAATTGCTTGAGGTCCGAGTAGGCCTGGATGTCTTTTTCGTTGCAGTACGCCAGCGGACGGATCACCACGTTGCGCCCGTCGTCGGCGCGCAGTTTCGGCGGCATGGCCTTGAGCGAACCGTTGAAGAACATGTTCAGGAAGAACGTCTCGACGATGTCGTCGCGGTGGTGACCGAGGGCCATTTTGGTCGCGCCGATTTCATCGGCAAAGGTATAGAGGGTGCCGCGACGCAGGCGCGAGCACAGCGAGCAGGTGGTTTTTCCCTCAGGAATAAGCTCCTTGACCACCGAGTAGGTGTCTTTCTCGACGATGTGGTACTCGATGCCCAGTTCTTTGAGGTAAGCCGGCAGCACATGCTCAGGGAAGCCCGGTTGCTTCTGGTCCATGTTCACGGCGACGATCTCGAACTTGATCGGGGCGACCTTCTGCAAATGCATCAGCACGTCGAGCATGGTGTAGCTATCCTTGCCACCGGACAGGCAGACCATGACCTTGTCGCCGTCTTCAATCATGTTGAAATCGGCGACAGCCTCACCGGCCTGGCGGCGAAGGCGCTTTTGCAGTTTGTTCTGGTTGACCGTAAGAGTGCCCATGACGCGAAATCCGTGAGGTGTGACGAAAGGCCGGCATTTTACGCAAAAACCCTGGCGGGGCGAAGCCTGCGCTTTATATGACTTGAGCATACCCCTGTGGCGAGGGAGCTTGCTCCCTCGCCACAGGATTCATTCGGCACAGACCCGGCGGCGATTAACAAGATTGTTTACAGCGCGATTTGCTCTAAAGCCCTCGCACTATTGCCAGTAACTCCTTTCTATACTGCGACATAAGGTCGCGCACGTATTCAGACCTGTACTTACCTGGCCACTTTGGCCCGTAAGCGCTCCGCTGGGGGGCGATGGCAACAACAAGAGGAGTGACTGGCATGATCCATCACGTAGTGGGGCTTTTCACCCACCCTGACCAGGAATGGAAGGAAATCCGTGGCGACCAGGAGGAAAGCATCAGCCACATGTACCTGACGCACACCCTGATTCTGGCGGCGATCCCCGCCGTCTCCGCGTTTATCGGCACCACGCAGGTCGGCTGGGTCATTGGTAGTCGAGCGCCGGTGATGCTGACCATGGAAAGCGCGCTGTGGATGACCATCATGTCGTACGTGGCGATGCTCGGCGGCGTCGCGGTGATGGGCGCCTTCATTCACTGGATGGCGCGCACCTATGACGCCAACCCAAACCTGGCACGCTGTGTCGCGTTCGCCACGTACACCGCGACCCCACTGTTCGTCGGCGGCCTGGCGGCGCTGTATCCGCACCTGTGGCTGGGGATGATCGTCGGCACCGCGGCCGTCTGTTACACGGTGTACCTGCTGTATGTAGGCTTGCCGACCTTCATGAACATTCCGTCGGACGAGGGATTTCTGTTTTCAAGTTCGATACTCGCCGTCGGACTGGTGGTGCTGGTGGCCATCATGGCGTTCACCGTGATTGTCTGGGGCCTGGGCGTGGGACCGGTCTATACGAATTAGCAACACATCGGCCAAAAACAGGACTTGCCAATACAGGCCGCCGCAAGGCGGCCTTCTAGCGCTTAAGAATAGAGCGTGGCGACGACCATTCGGCCCCTCGGCGATTCGCAAGTCCTCAGGGTTGCGGCATACTCGACGCCTCTGGAGATCCATCAAGCATGCCCGAGCAACTCAATACCCGCGTCGAAGACTGTTTCCTGCAAGCCGAATCCTTTTTCAAACGACCTTTCAAACGCCCCGTGGTAAGCCTCAAGCTGCGCGGGCAAAAAGCCGGTGTCGCGCATCTGCACGAGAACCTGCTGCGTTTCAACCCGCAGCTGTACCGGGAAAACACCGAAGACTTCCTCAAACAGACCGTGGCGCATGAAGTCGCGCACCTGATCGCCCATCAACTGTTCGGCGACCGCATCCAGCCTCACGGCGAAGAGTGGCAACTGATCATGCGCGGCGTCTACGAACTGCCGCCCAACCGCTGCCATACCTATGACGTCAAACGCCGCAGCGTGACCCGCTACATCTACAAATGCCCGTGCCCCGACAGCGATTTCCCGTTTTCGGCCCAGCGTCATGGTTTGGTGAGACAGGGGCGGCGGTATCTGTGCCGGCGTTGTCGCAGTACGTTGGTGTTCAGTGGCGAGATGCGGGTCGAATAACCCCATGATCGTTCCCATGCTCCGCGTGGGAATGCATCCCGTGACGCTCTGCGTCACAGTGGACGCGGAGCGTCCATGGCGGCATTCCCACGCGGAGCGTGGGAACGATCAATCAGCTCACTACTTTCGCCATACGCAACTCTTCGATGCGCTGCGCACTAAACCCCAACTCCCCCAACACCTGATCGGTATGCTCACCCAAGCCCGCCCCGATATGCCGCGGCTCAGGCAACCCATCCGAAAATTTCAACGGACAAGCCATCTGCGCCTGAGTCGTTCCATCGCCCCTCGGCACTTCAACCACTAATTCCCGTGCCTTCAACTGCGGATGCCGCACCGCTTCGCCCAGGCTCAACACCGGTTCGACGCACGCATCGACCCCGGCAAACAGCTCACACAACGTGGCAAAGTCGTATTTTTCGAATTCAACTTTCAACGCTTCCTTGAGCACCTGTTGCCGGGCCGGTTCGGGTGACAGCCCCTGAGCTGCCAATTCCGGCCGGCCCAGCGCCGTGCAAAGTTGCTGCATGAACGCCGGCTCCAGGCTGCCCACTGACAACCAGCGCCCATCGCGTGAACGGTAGTAGTCGTAGAAGCTGCCACCATTGAGCATCTGCTCTTCCCTGCCCGGCGCCACACCACAGGCCAGGTATCCGGCACCGGCCATGGCATTCAGGCTGAAAGCGCAATCGGTCATGCTTACATCCAGATGCTGCCCCTGCCCTGTCTGCTGCCGCGCGATCACCGCCGCCAGCAGGCCGATCACCCCGTGCAGCGAGCCACCCGCGACATCCGCCACCTGCATGCCCAATGGCAACGGGCCGCCGTCGGCACGGCCGGTGTAGCTCGCCAGGCCCGCCAACGCCAGGTAGTTGATGTCGTGCCCGGCGCGATCCTTGTAGGGGCCGGTCTGACCATAACCGGTGATCGACACATAAATCAGCTTCGGGTTGATCGCCTTCAAGGCTTCATAGCCCAAACCCAGCCGGTCCATCACGCCGGGACGAAACTGCTCCAGCACGATGTCGTAATCCTGCAGCAATCGCTTGATCACCTCCAGCGCCTCGGGCTGCTTGAGGTCCAGGGCCAGGCTGCGCTTGTTGCGATTGAGGTACGCGTGGCTGGCCGACACGCCTTGATCGTGCGGCGGCAATACTCGCAGCAGGTCCATGCGGGTCGGCGATTCGATGCGCAACACCTCGGCGCCCATGTCTGCCAGCAGCAACGAGGCGAACGGCCCCGGCAACAGTGTCGAGAAATCCAGAACCTTGAGTGATGCCAGTGGACCGAGCATAAGCGTTCTCCCGTGCGATTCCCCAAGCCTAGGCAGCCGAGGACATTGCAGCAATCACCTGATGCGTCAGTGGCAGTGACCGTTGCGCTCAAATTGCAGGCATGAAAAAACCCGCCGAAGCGGGTTTTTTCATGCAGCCAGAGTGCTTACTTGACGCTGGCCGGGGCCGGGCCTTCAGCCACGCCCAGGTCGTCTACTTCGCGCTCGTCGGAGATACCGCGACCGCCGGAAGCCAGTTCGACTTGCAGCTTGTCTTCGTCCAGCTCTTTCACCCACTTGGCGACCACGAGGGTGGCCACGGCGTTACCCACAAGGTTGGTCAGCGCACGGGCTTCGGACATGAAGCGGTCGATACCGAGGATCAGCGCCAGGCCAGCCACCGGCAGAGTGCCCACGGCCGACAGGGTGGCTGCCAGCACGATGAAACCACTACCGGTCACACCCGCCGCACCTTTGGAGGACAACAGCAGCACCAGCAGCAAGGTGATCTGGTGAGTGAGGTCCATCGGGGTATCAGTCGCCTGAGCGATGAACACAGCCGCCATGGTCAGGTAGATCGAAGTACCGTCGAGGTTGAACGAGTAGCCAGTCGGGATCACCAGACCCACAACCGATTTATCCGCACCCAGGCGTTCCATCTTGATCAGCATGCGTGGCAGAGCCGATTCCGACGAGGAAGTGCCCAGTACGATCAGCAGTTCTTCACGGATGTAGCGAACCAGTTTCAGCACGCTGAAGCCGTGTGCGCGGCAGATCGCACCCAACACCACGACGACGAATACGATGCAGGTGATGTAGAAGCAGATCATCAGCTGACCGAGTTGCACCAGCGAACCGACACCGTAGGCGCCGATGGTGAAGGCCATCGCACCGAACGCGCCGACTGGAGCGAGCTTCATGATCATGTTGATGATGTTGAACATCACGTGAGCGAAGCGATCGATGAAGTCCAGCACCGGTTTGCCGTAGGCACCCAGGCGATGCAGGGCGAAACCGAAGATCACCGAGAACATCAGCACTTGCAGGATGTCGCCGTTGGCGAACGCGCCGACGATGGTGTTCGGGATTACATTGAGGACAAAGGCAATGATGCTCTGGTCTTTGCCGGCCGAGATGAAGCCAGCGATTTTGCTGGTGTCCAGGGTCGTCACGTCGATGTGCATGCCGGCGCCCGGTTGCACAACGTTGACCACGACCAGACCGATCAGCAAGGCAATGGTGGAGACGATTTCGAAGTACAGCAGCGCATAGCCGCCGGTCTTGCCGACCGATTTCATGTTCTGCATGCCGGCGATGCCGCTGACAACGGTACAGAAGATGATCGGTGCGATGACCATTTTGATCAGTTTGATGAACCCGTCACCCAGCGGCTTGAGGGCTACACCGGTCTGCGGGTAGAAGTGACCGAGCAGGATGCCGATAGCGATGGCAACGATCACCTGGAAGTACAGGGATTTATACAGTGGCTGACGAGTCGTCATTGCAAAGTTCCTCAAGAGTGCCTCAGTAACAACATCCAACTGTTGCCCCTGACACCTCATTTGCGAACCCTCCTGCACTGGAGGGATTTGTTTTGTCGAGCTGCGCGATGGCAGACCTCTGCGACTTGTATCGCAAGCCCCGTGCCACCTTCGAAAAAAACCCTGCCAGCCTCGTGACATCAAGGGTTACAGGTTTTTTTGGGTCACTGACCCGCTACATCGATGTGGCGGATTTCCGCCCATCAGCCAAACCTCGTCCTGCAATTTGGCGGATATCCGCCTTGTTGATTCTCGACAGGCACCGCTACCATCCATTGCTCAGTGGACGGACCTGCCCTCTATGCGCGAACGCACCATCGCCAGCCATTTCGCCCGTGCCGCCCTCGGTGGCGCGCGTCGGCGTGGCTATGACTATTCGAGTCTTTTACTGCAACAGGGGATCAGCCCCGAGTTGCTCGAGGAGCCGCGCGCCCGAATCGCACCTGAGCAATTCGCCCGATTGATCCAGGCACTGTGGCTGACCCTGGACGACGAATACCTGGGCTTCGGGCAGGCACCGAGCAAACCCGGCAGCTTCGCGATGATGTGCCACGCGGTGATCCACTGCCGCACGCTGGAGAAAGCGCTCAATCGCGGCCTATTGTTCTACAGCCTGTTCCCCGGCGCGCCGCGTCTGACGCTGAGCCGCGAAGGCGACAGGGTTCGCCTGAGCCTGGACGATTCGCCGCTGTGGGACCCGGACCATTTCCTCAGCGAAAGCCTGTTGGTGATCTGGCATCGGTTCGGCAGCTGGCTGATTGGCCAGCGCATTCGTCTGGAGCAGGCGACGTTCAGCTACCCGAGACCCGAACACGGGGCCGAATACGATTTGCTGTTTTCTTGCCCGCTGAGCTTTTCCACCGTAAAGAGCACGACGGCGCAGAGCAGTCTGTTATTTCACAGTCGCTACCTGAACATGCCGCTGTTGCAGGACGAACGAACCCTCAAGCACTTTCTCGAGCGCTCCCCCGCCGACCTGTTATCGCGCCCCGACGAAGGCGACAGCCTGAGCAGCCAGTTGCGGCGCTTGCTCAGCCGCGACAGTGCGCGCTGGCCGGACCTGGAAGCGGTGGCCGCGCACCTGCACATCAGCCCGCAAACCTTGCGTCGGCATTTGCGCGAAGAAGGCACGAGTTTTCAGGAGTTGAAGGACCAGTTGCGGCGGGATATTGCGATTTATCACCTGGGGCGCGCGGATCTGTCGTTGCAACAGATTGCCGAGCAGCTGGGGTTTTCCGAGCCGTCGGCGTTTCACCGGGCGTTCAAGAAGTGGACGGGGTTGACGCCGGGAGCCTATCGCGCTCAGGAGAGTTGAGTTCTAGCGCTATTTTTTTGATCGTTCCCACGCGCAGCAAAGGAATGCAGCCCGGGACGCTCCGCGTCCCATCTAGAGCCGAACGCGGAGCGTCCGTTGAGGCATTCCCACGCAGAGCGTGGGAACGATCGGTTACAGGTTTTTCGCTAGCCTTGTGGATCGTAGTTATCCAGCACCCGATTGACTGCCAACTCACCCAGCATGACCACCTGTTGAATCCCCAACATCATGTTGCGATGGGGTATGTCCATCAACCCGGCGAACTCACTGAGCATCACGCTCGCTGACGCCAGGGATTCGCAGGCGTTGACCAGCAGGGTCTCGTTATCGACCTCGGCGCCGACATGGTAGATGGTGCTGGGTTTGCGCGGAGTTTCTTTGGGAATGACCGGTTTGAGGTAGTAATCGAGGGCGCGGTCGGCGGCTTCGTTGAGTTTTTTGGAGTCGGGGGTTTCGTACGGAGAAACGTCGTCGGTTTCCGGTGGGTTGGGCGTGATCTTGAACATGTGAAGCTCCGTGGTTGGTTGAGCCGCCACGACCTATCGCTAAACAAGTAAAGGTGGCGGCTGTACGCAGGTTAGCGATCCGGGTCACAGAAACCCCGGGTAGACTCGAAGGTCTCCCACGCACAGCCACCATTACGCGAATTGCAGGCAATAAGAACTGCAAGCAAAACTTGGGCGCTTTTGCGTCTGTGTATGGGATCGGATCGCTAAACCCGATCGCTGATTCGTCAGCGACCGGCAAACGATAGAGCCCACACCCCAGGCGCACAAGCCGGCGGATTCTGGCGTAGTCGTAGGCAGCGGCGCAAGGATGTGTAGCCTGAGTGAGTGTCTGGAGATGTGTTTTAAACACCGCTGTTAAAGATCGTTCCCACGCTCTGCGTGGGAATGCCTCAATGGACACTCCGCGTCCGCTTCGGCAGGGACGCGGAGCGTCCCGGGCTGCATTCCCACGCGGAGCGTGGGAACGATCGGTGACAGGGGTCAAACCACCGGAAAATGAATCCGGAACGCCGCCCCGCCCATCGGCGAATCCCCCAGTGTCAGCTTGGCGCTGTAGCTTTCGATGATGTCCTTGACCACCGCCAACCCGATTCCCTGCCCCGGATGCTGGCGATCCAGCCGCTCGCCCCGCTGCAGAATCCGTGCACGCTGATCCGGTGGCACGCCCGGCCCGTCATCTTCGACGCAGAGTTCAATGCCACTGAGGGTTTCGCGCACGCTGATACGTACTTCGCTCAGGCACAGGCGATAGGCGTTTTCCAGCAGGTTGCCCATCATTTCCAGCAAGGCGCCTTGCTCGATCGGCACGTAGCACGGCTCCGGCAGGTCGAACGCGACACGCACACGTTTGTCGCGGTAGACCTTGTCCAGCGTGTCGCAGAGGCTTTGCAGCACCGGGCGCAGGCGCACCTGATGGCGCACCAGGCCACTTTTGCGCAGGCTGGCGCGTTGCAGTTGATAGCCGATCTGCTGGCTCATGCGTTCGATCTGGGTTTGCAGCACCCAGGCCTGATCGCGCTCTTGCGGCTTTTGCGCCATGTCTTCGCTGACCCCTTGCAACACCGCCAACGGGGTTTTCAGGCTGTGGGCCAAGTCGTCGAGGGAGTCGCGATAACGGCTGCGCTGTTCACGCTCGCTGTGCAGCAAGCGGTTGAGCGAGCCGGTCAGGCGCAGCAGTTCCCGAGGGTGCTCTTCACTCAGGCTTTCACGCGTACCGCCCTCGATCTGGTCCAACTCCTGGCTCAGCCGGCGCAACGCCTGCAAACCCCAGGTCAGGCCGATCCACAGCAAGGCGAGCAACACCAGTAACGCCGCGCCGAAGCCAAGGTAGAGGTTTTCCCGCAGGCCTTCGAGGGTGATTTCGTATTCGCGCACCGGTTGCAGCGCGACGATGCTGAACGCCGCGCTTTTGCCGCCCAGCAGTTTGACCTCGACGTCATAAACGAAGAACTCTTCACCATTGGCCTCGCGAATCCTCGCGAACTCGTTACCGCGCCCGTCGTAACGCGGCTTGTAGTTGATGTTCTCTTCCTGGGTGGCCTTCGAACGCCACACCAGATGACCTTCGCGGTTATAGATGTAGCCAAGCAAACGGCTGTCGGTGAGGTTGAAGCGCTCATCGGGCAACTGCGCCGGCATCTGCAAGCTGTTGTTGTCCACCCGGGCAGCGGAGATCAGCGTGGTGACGTCCGACGCCAGGCGCTGTTCGATGGAATCCTGCAACGCCAGGCTGAACGCGCCCTGCATCGCCGGCAGCAACGCCAGCATGAACAACACCGCCAGGGTCGTGGCGGCGAGCATCAAACGGACACGGAGGGAACGAATCAAGTGCAGCGCTCATTGAACAGGTAGCCGAGGCCACGCACGGTATCGATTGGTTTGAAGCCAGCCGGGCCTTCGAGTTTGCGGCGCAGGCGGCCGACCAGCACTTCGATCACATTCGGATCGCGCTCGTCGTCATCCGGGTAGAGCTGCTCCATCAAACGGTCCTTGGCCACCACTTGCTGGTGATGCCGCATCAGGTACTCGAGGATCCGGTATTCGTAGGCGGTCAGTGCCAGCGGTTGTTCATCGAGGGACGCCTGTTTGCGGTTGAGGTCCAGCAGCAAGGGACCGGCGACGATGGTCGACTGGGTGAAGCCGCTGGAGCGGCGCAGCAAGGCATTGAGCCGGGCGTCCAGCTCTTCGAACTGGAACGGCTTGACCACGTAGTCATCGGCGCCGGCGGCGAGGCCTTCGACCTTGTCTTGCCAGTTGCCGCGCGCGGTGAGGATCAGAATCGGAAAGGTTTTGCCTTGGGAACGCAACTGACGAATCAGGTCGAGCCCGCCCATGCCCGGCAAACCGAGGTCGATCACCGCCAGGTCATGGTTGAACTGCCCGGCCTGATACAACGCCTCCTCGGCATTGGCCACGGACTCGACCACGTGGCCGCTGTCCGTCAGGCGGGTTTGCAGGTGATGGCGCAACAGCGCTTCATCTTCGACGACCAGCAATTTCATAACGCTCTCCTGGGCAAATCAAAATCTCCAAAGACAACCTCGATGGCTGACAGGGCGATGCCAGTCAATTAAGCCGCGGAACCTGTGGGAGCGGGCTTGCCCGCGATGACGGCAGCACATTCACCATCGATGTGTCAGACAGATCGCTATCGCGGGCAAGCCCGCTCCCACAGGAATTGCGTTTAACTGACTGGCGCATACCCTCGCGAAACGCTTTTTAGAAAGCGTAGTTGGCGGACAGGTACGTCTGGGCGCTGCTGGTCAAATCCAGCGAACCCTGTTTGCTGCCGCCGCGCTCGCTCATCTCGGTGCTGGCATTGCTGCGCAGGTAACGGTAACCCAGCTCGACCGAGGTGTTTTGCGAAACTTGCTGCAATACACCGACCTGGCCACCGATGGCGTAACCGATGTCGCTGTCGCGGCTGAAGCCTGGCGATTCCTGGGTCATTTTGGTCAAACCAGCGGTGGCACCGCCGAACAGTCTGGTGCTGCCACCCACCGGGTAAAACAAATCGTAGCTGCCCAGCAGGTTTTCCTGACGCAGTTTAATGCCATTATGCGAACCCGACACGTTGTCGTAAGTGGCGTAGTAGCGGCCCTGGCTGTCTTGCTGGCCCACACGCAAGCCCCAGGTGTTGTCCTTGCCGATCACACCATCGGTGTTCGGATGGTTGAGGTTGTCGTTCAGGGCGTTGGATTTTTTAACCTTGTCGCTGGTCTGGCCAAAGGTCAGGCCGGCGAAATTGGTGGTGTCGGCGTGGGCGGCAACACTGGCGCCCATCACGGTGAAAGCCAGCAGCAGTTTTTTCAAAGTAGTCATTGGGGAATTTCCTCATGCGCTATGTGCTTTTTGGGTACGGGGCAAGGTTACTGACCCCACCCTGTACGGCCCCTGAACGCACTCTGAACCTGAGCTGAATCAAATCGACTACGCTGCTTTGACGTTTTTTAATAAGGAGATTCAACCATGCGCGCATTCCTCGCCCTCGTGTTGCTGGCCTTGAGCGGTCTCAGCCAGGCCGCCATCAAGACTCAGGAAATTCCCTATCAAAGTGCCGACGGTACGAAGCTGATCAGCTATTACGCCTACGACGACGCCATTAAAGGCCCACGCCCGGGTGTGGTGGTGGTGCATGAATGGTGGGGCCTCAACGACTACGCCAAGCGTCGCGCCCGTGATCTGGCGGGTCTGGGTTACAGCGCGCTGGCGATCGACATGTTTGGCGACGGCAAGAACACCGAACACGCCAAGGACGCCATGGCCTTCATGCAAGCAGCCTTGAAGGACAGCGCAGCAGCCAGCGCGCGGTTTCAGGCCGGGCTCGATTTGCTGAAGAAACAGCCACAGACCGATCCGGCCAAACTGGCAGGCATCGGTTATTGCTTCGGCGGCAAGGTGGTGCTGGATGCTGCACGTCAGGGCTTGCCGCTGGCGGGCGTGGTGAGTTTCCACGGTGCACTGGCAACCAATACGCCGGCTGTGCCTGGCAGTGTGAAGGCGAAAATCCTGGTGGAGCATGGCGCGCTGGACAGCATGGTCACGGCGGATAACGTGGCGGCGTTCAAGGCGGAAATGGACAAGGCCGGTGCCGACTATAAATTTGTCAGCCTCGAAGGCGCCAAGCATGGGTTCAGCAATCCCGATGCGGATCGTCTGAGCCATGGCGACCACGGCGGGCCGGACATTGGTTACAACAAGGCCGCGGATGAGCAGTCGTGGGCGGACATGCAGGCGTTTCTCAAGAAGATCTTTGGCTGACACACCGACAGCATTGCTCCCTGTGGCGAGGGAGCTTGCTCCCGCTGGGCAGCGAAGCGCCCCCAAAACCTGCAACCGTATTTCGTCAGGTACAACGCGTTTGCCGCCTTTACCACTGCTTCGCAGCCGATCGGGAGCAAGCTCCCTCGCCACAAAAGCCCTCAGCCACTACCCAGCCTCAAGGCAACCCGGCAAAATGCCCGTCATGAATCCCGTCCCCGCCCTACCCGCCTGCTGCACCCCGCTCGACGCCCTTTGGCCGCTGCCGTTTGTGCTGCCCGATACAGTCCTGTTGGGGACTCACTTCGATCCCAAGCAACTGGCCAGCGATGATTTTCAGCGCAGTGCCATCGAGCCGCCCGCGAGCATCCAGCGTTCGGTGGCCAAGCGCCAGGCCGAGTTTCTCGCCGGACGGGTTTGCGCTCGGGCCGCGTTGCAACAACTGGAACGGCTGAGTTTCATTCCGGCCATTGGTGAGGACCGTGCACCGGTGTGGCCAGCGCATATCGCCGGTTCGATCACCCACAGCACCGGCCGGGCCGCGGCGATTGTCGCGAACAAGGCCCATTGGCGCGGTTTGGGGATGGATCTGGAAAACCTGCTCGACGCGGAACGGGCCGAACGCCTGGCCGGGGAAATTCTCACCGGGCCTGAGTTGCAGCGCATGGCTGTCGGGGCTCGCGATCAACTGGCAATGTGGGTGACGCTGACGTTTTCGGTGAAGGAAAGCCTGTTCAAGGCGCTCTACCCGATCGTCCAAAAGCGCTTCTACTTCGAACATGCCGAAGTGCTGGAGTGGAGCGAGGGTGGTGACGTGCGATTGCGGTTACTGACTGACCTGTCCAGTGAATGGCGTAGCGGCACTGAGCTGGACGCGCAATTTGCAGTGATGGATGGGCATTTGTTGAGTCTGGTCAGTATCAAGGCCTGAAGGCTTTCAGTGTTTGGGATGCCCCCATCGCGGGCAAGCCCGCTCCCACAGGTTATGTATCAGTCGAAAGAACACCAATAACCTGTGGGAGTCGGGCTTGCCCGCGATGGCGCCCTAAAGGACACCCTCAATCTCAACGCCGCTCCTGACTCCTCGGCCAGCTCAAACTGAAACAGGCCCCGCCCAGGCTTTTGCTCTTGCCGATCAATGCTCGCCCGTCATGCCAATGGATGATTCGCCGCACGATCGACAACCCCAACCCATGCCCACCCGAGGCGCGGGTGCGGCTGTCATCGAGGCGCAGGAACGGGGTGAAGATTTTCTCCCACGCCGTTTCCGGCACGCCCGGCCCGTCATCCTCGACATCCACCCGACAGCGCTGCTGCCCCACCTGATAACTGACGGTCACCCGTGACTGGGCGTGGCGCATCGCGTTGCTCACCAGGTTCTGCAACGCCCGGTGCAGGTAACGCGGCTCGGCTTCGACCCAGGCGCCGTCGCAATCGGCGGCCGACAGGCACAAGCCGCGCTGCACCGTGACCTCGGCGCGCAGTGGCGCCAGTTCCTCGATCACCTGGTGGACCAAGGCATCCAGATCGATCCGCTGGAAATTCAGCGCCGGCGAGCCTTGCTCCAGCCGCGCATAAGTGAGCATCTCATCGACCAGCCGATCGAGGTCCTCGATGTCGTGGTCCATCCCTTCGCGGTATTTCTCCAGCGCCTCAGGCGTGCTGGCCGAGCCGATCATCTCCAGGCCAAAGCGCAGCCGCGCCACCGGTGTGCGCAATTCATGGGACACGGCACGCACCAGTTCTCGCTGAATCGCCAACAATTGCTGCAAGTGCTCGGCCATGCCGTTGAACGCCGAGGCCAGGCGCCCCACCGAGTCGGCGCCGCGTGCCGGTACGCGGGTTTCCAGGCTGCCCTTGGCGATGCGTGTGGCGGCGGCTTCCAGCCCGCGCAAACGGCGCTCCAGTTGCCGTACCAACAGATAGACAATCAAACCGATCAGGCTCAGGCCCAGGGCCGCGATCAGCACCAGCCACTCGGGCGGGTAAGGATTCATCTGATACAGCGGGCCGATTTCCAGCACCCACGGCGTACCGACCATGCCGGCAAACACCCGGATCGAATCGCCGCCCTTGCCCAGCGCCATCACCGTGTCGCCTTCGGACACGCGGCGGCTCTGGTCTTCGTCCATGTCGGCCTGATCGACCGTGACCAGCCGCAGATCAAAGCCGAACCCCTTCTCTTCCTTTAACTGCGCCAGGCGCTTGGGCTGCTCGGCCACCGGGTAGCGCACCAGTTCATCGGCCAACAGGTAAATGGTAGCCCGCGCCAGTTGTTCGCTGATCTGCTGGACTTCCCCCGTGAGCACCAGTTGTTCCTTGTCGCTGACCAGGCGATAAACCTTCGCCGCATGCGGGCCGGTCTGCTCCACCAGTGCCTGGCCGCGCAGCACGCGGGTGCGCTGGGTCAGGTCGAGATCGGTCTGGGGGAACGTCTTCAGCGCCAGCGGAATCCCGAGCAAGCGCCCCCACACTAGCAAGGCCCGGTGGCGCTCGGTTTCGTTCATCGGTTGCAGATTGTCAGCCATCAGCGAGAACGTGCCGTGGGCAAGGCGCTCGCGGTACTGCTCGCTGCGCACCTGGTTAAGCAGGTGCAAGGCCAGCACACCGAGCACGGCTACCAGAATCAGCGCCGCGCACATGCCGCCATAAATGCGCAGGAAGATCGAGTTCACAGCGACAGGTCTGCGCAGGCTTCGGGAACGAACAGATAGCCTTTGCTGCGGATGGTTTTGATCAGCCGCGGATGCTCCGGGTCATCGCCGATCTTGGGGCGGATGCGCGAAATGCGCACGTCGATGGAACGGTCCTGGCCGTCATAACCGATTCCGCGCAACGCGGTGAAAATTTCTTCGCGAGACAGAATACGTCCGGCATTGGCCACCAGCAGCCAGAGCAAATCGAACTCGGCGCTGGTCAACTCGATGCCTTTGTCATGCAGCCAGGCCTCACGCAGCGCGTTGTCCACCACCAACGGGCCGAACTGTAGACGCCGTTGTTTTTCCGGAGCGGTTTCAGGGGTTTCACTGCGCCGTAACAAGGCCTGGATGCGCGCCAGCAGCAGACGTGGGCGAACCGGTTTGCAGACGTAGTCATCCGCGCCGAGGTCGAGGCCGAGGATTTGATCGGTGTCATCGGTGCGCGCGGTGAGCATCAGGATCGGGCCGTCATACTTGTCGCGAACCTTGCGGCAAATGCTTAGGCCATCTTCGCCAGGGAGCATCAGATCGAGGATCACCAGGTCCGGTTTCTCCTTGATGATGCGTGCCGCGGCAAGGGCGCCGTTGCCCTCGATCGACACACGCAGGCCATTGGCTTCGAGGTAGTCGCGGGTCAGTTCGGCCAGACGCTGGTCGTCCTCGACAATCAATACCTGCCAGACTTCTTGCTCCACGGTGACCTCTGCTTGCCAACATCACTTTAAAGGGAAGGATCCACCCGTCTTTTTGTAATGATTGGGGAGGATAAGAATGCATCTGCATTGGCCGATTGTATAAACGTCGCACGGCGGGAACACAAGCCGGTAAATACGTTCGGACACAACGGTTTTTTGTGATAGGGTTCGCGCCCTTAAAAATCCGGATGACTGTTTTCTGTCGCTGAAAATCAGTGAAAAACAGTCGGCTCCAGCCAGGTCGCGGCCTACACGCCTGTTCCCTCTTTCACACACAATTTACGCACAGGTTTATCCACAGGTAGTACATTGCAACACCCTCCAAAACGCATTATCTTGTACCTCGTCGCCAAAAAAACCCTACATGTAGGGTTTTATGCCAAAAACCAAACACAAACCGGACACCGATTTCAAGCGCTTTTATTGCCTCTTTCCGGTTGAACCAAACGTATTTTCGAAAGACCAAACCGCGCGTGCGGATGGCTACTGTTTTTAAGCCCGAAACGGCGATAACGGTACGGGTGTTGCAGTCATTTACTGCCGCCCAAAACGGAATTCGGTTTCAGGCCCAAGGCGTGACACCAAAGACTTCGGCATGGAAGCGGCGCCCAATAGCCCCTTCCTGATCTGTCCCGAAGTTGGTATGCCCGGCCCCCGCCGGTTGTAGTGCTTCAGGACAGAACGGTGGGCACCGTGATGGTGCCCAAACAAACATAGAGAATGTGGAGACAACCCCCCATGCAAACCGACACAACTCGCGAGAACCCGCAGGGCACCTTGCCGCAGGCCGCCGATTCGAATTCGGATCTGTCCGCCACCGCGCCTGGCCAGCTGCGCGTGATCAAGCGTAACGGGACTGTCGTTCCTTACACCGATGACAAAATCACCGTCGCCATCACCAAAGCGTTTCTTGCAGTTGAAGGCGGCACCGCTGCCGCTTCGTCGCGAATCCACGATACCGTTGCCCGCCTGACCGAACAGGTCACCGCGACCTTCAAGCGTCGCATGCCATCGGGCGGCACCATCCACATCGAAGAAATCCAGGACCAGGTCGAACTGGCCCTGATGCGTGCCGGCGAGCAGAAAGTGGCTCGCGACTACGTGATCTACCGTGACGGTCGTTCGAAAGAACGTGCAGCCCACGCACCGGCCGAAGAAGCGGTCAACGCTCACCCGTCGATCCGCATCACCCGCGCCGATGGCAGCCTTGCACCTCTGGACATGGGCCGCCTGAACACCATCGTCACCGAAGCGTGCGAAGGCCTGGAAGAAGTCGACGGCGACCTGATCCAGCGCGAAACCCTGAAAAACCTGTACGACGGCGTGGCCCTGACCGACGTCAACACCGCCCTGGTGATGACCGCCCGTACGCTGGTCGAGCGTGAGCCGAACTACTCGTTCGTGACCGCCCGCCTTTTGATGGACACCCTGCGTGCCGAAGGCCTGAACTTCCTGGGCGTCGCCGAGAGCGCGACCCACCACGAAATGGTCGACCTGTACGCCAAGGCGCTGCCGGCGTACATCGCCAAAGGTATCGAATTCGAATTGCTGAACCCGGTTCTGGCGTCCTTCGACCTGGAAAAACTCGGCAAGGCGATCAACCACGAGCGCGATCAGCAGTTCACCTACCTGGGCCTGCAAACCCTGTACGACCGTTACTTCATCCACAAGGACGGTATCCGCTTCGAACTGCCACAGATTTTCTTCATGCGCGTGGCCATGGGCCTGGCGATCGAAGAGAAGCAGAAAGAAGACCGTGCGATCGAGTTCTACAACCTGTTGTCGTCCTTCGACTACATGTCTTCGACTCCAACCCTGTTCAACGCCGGCACCCTGCGTCCACAGCTGTCGAGCTGCTACCTGACCACCGTGCCGGATGACCTTTCGGGCATCTACCACGCGATCCACGACAACGCCATGCTGTCCAAATTCGCGGGCGGCCTGGGCAACGACTGGACGCCGG
The DNA here is from genome assembly GCF_024749285.1 of Pseudomonas sp. B21-015. NCBI lineage: Bacteria > Pseudomonadati > Pseudomonadota > Gammaproteobacteria > Pseudomonadales > Pseudomonadaceae > Pseudomonas > Pseudomonas sp. B21-015. The sequence continues at coordinate 1,743,338 of NZ_CP087196.1, read as the reverse complement.
TTCGTGCGCTGGGCTCGTACATCAAGGGCACCAACGGCAAATCCCAGGGCGTCGTGCCGTTCCTGAAAGTAGTGAACGACACCGCCGTCGCCGTTAACCAGGGTGGCAAGCGCAAAGGCGCTGTCTGTGCCTACCTGGAAACCTGGCACATGGACATCGAAGAGTTCATCGAACTGCGCAAGAACACCGGTGATGATCGCCGTCGTACCCACGACATGAACACCGCCAACTGGATCCCTGACCTGTTCATGAAGCGCGTCTTCGATGACGGCAAGTGGACCCTGTTCTCGCCGTCCGAAGTGCCGGACCTGCACGACCTGACCGGCAAGGCCTTCGAAGAGCGTTACGAGTACTACGAAGCCCTGTCCGAGTACCCAGGCAAGATCAAGCTGTTCAAGACCATCCAGGCCAAAGACCTGTGGCGCAAAATGCTGTCCATGCTGTTTGAAACCGGCCACCCATGGCTGACCTTCAAAGACCCGTGCAACCTGCGCAGCCCGCAGCAGCACGTGGGCGTGGTTCACAGCTCGAACCTGTGCACCGAGATCACCTTGAACACCAACAAGGACGAGATCGCCGTTTGCAACCTGGGCTCGATCAACCTGCCGAACCACATCGTCGACGGCAAGCTGGACACCGCCAAGCTGCAACGCACCGTGAACACCGCCGTTCGCATGCTCGATAACGTGATCGACATCAACTACTACTCGGTGCCACAAGCGAAGAACTCCAACTTCAAGCACCGTCCGGTCGGTCTGGGCATCATGGGCTTCCAGGACGCTTTGTACCTGCAGCACATCCCTTACGGTTCCGATGCTGCCGTCGAGTTCGCCGACAAGTCCATGGAAGCGGTCAGCTACTACGCGATCCAGGCGTCCTGCGACCTGGCTGACGAGCGTGGCTCGTACGAGACCTTCAACGGTTCGCTGTGGTCCAAAGGCATCCTGCCGCTGGATTCGCAACAGATCCTGATCGAGCAGCGTGGCCAGAAGTACATCGACGTTGACCTGAACGAAACCCTGGACTGGGCACCGGTTCGTGCCCGTGTACAGAAAGGCATTCGTAACTCCAACATCATGGCCATCGCACCGACCGCGACCATCGCCAACATCACTGGCGTGTCGCAGTCGATCGAACCGACCTACCAGAACCTCTATGTGAAATCGAACCTGTCGGGCGAGTTCACCGTGATCAACCCGTACCTGGTTCGCGACCTGAAGGCTCGCGGTCTGTGGGACGCGGTCATGATCAACGACCTGAAGTACTACGACGGTTCGGTGCAGCAGATCGAGCGCATCCCGCAAGAACTCAAAGAGCTCTACGCGACTGCGTTCGAAGTGGACACCAAGTGGATCGTCGACGCCGCCAGCCGTCGTCAGAAGTGGATCGACCAGGCTCAGTCCCTGAACCTGTACATCGCCGGCGCTTCGGGCAAGAAACTCGACGTGACCTACCGCATGGCTTGGTACCGTGGCCTGAAAACCACTTACTACCTCCGTGCCCTGGCCGCGACCAGCACCGAGAAGTCGACCATCAACACCGGTAAGCTGAACGCTGTTTCCAGCGGCGGCAACCACGGCGAAGATTCGGTTCTGGCAGCGCCTGCCGGTCCGGCGCCAGTGCCGAAGGCGTGCGCCATCGACGAGCCGGATTGCGAAGCTTGCCAGTAAGCTGAGCCGGTAGGCGCTCCACGGCGCTTACCTGAAACCCCCGATGAGCCTCTGGCTTGTCGGGGGTTTTCTTTTGCCTGCCTTTAAGGTCTTTTATCTTGATTCTGCAAGGCAAAAAAACCCCTCTTGCGAGGGGTTTCTTATGCAGCACTATCAAGCATCAGGTCATCTGAATGATGGTCTGCATGATGGTGCTCTGGGTGGAGATGGTCTTGGCGTTGGCCTGGTAGTTACTCTGGGCCTTGATCAAATCAACCAGCTCGTTGGTCAGGTTGACGTTGGACTCTTCCAGAGAGTTGGAAACCACCGAACCCAGGGTGCCGGTAGTCGGTGCATCGTAGCCCGGGATACCCGAAGCGAAGGTTTCCCTCCAGCTGGTGCCACCCACTGCCTGCAAGCCTTGTTCGTTGGTGAAGCTGGCCAGCGAGACCTGACCGATGGCCTTGTTCTGGCTGTTGCTGAAGTTGGCGAACAGGGTACCGGTATCGTCAATGGTCAGGTTGGTGATCTGGCCAGTGGCGTAACCATCCTGGGTCGGCAGCGAACGGGCGGTATCGGCGTTGTACTGGGTAGTATTCGTCATATCGATCGCTATACCCCCAGAGTTTGCAGCTGCGCCGTTTGCCGTCCACACGCCACTGGTAACAGTACCGGGAACCCATGCGCCAGCCCCGCTCCCCTTCATGGTAATCGTCGTGCCGCTGACGGTGAATGGGCTGGCAGCCGGTACAGTGATACCCGTCAGCGTGCCGCTGGAGTTGAATGTCATCGTCGCTGACGGCTGCGTCGCCGCAGAGTATGCGGTACCGTCAGGGTTACGCCCGTCGACCAGGGTGTAGGTCTGCCAGGTATTGGCCGCCGTCTTGACCATGTACTGATCCATGGTGTGCGCGTTGCCCTGGGTATCATAGATAGAGGTACTGAACGACTTGGTATACGTCGAAACGTCGGTCGGATCGAATGGGGAAGTAGCCTGATTGATATCTGTCGCAGTCGAATTCAGGTTGATCGTCGAACTGACCGCGGTAGTAGCCTTGGGCGAGAGGTTGGAGGTGTCGATCCGCAGGTCGGTCAACACACCGTTGACGATCTTGCCGTTGGAATCCACCCCATAACCTTGCAGGCGAGCGGTACCGTCGCTGTTGGTGATGTAACCATCCTTATCGGTCTTGAACGTACCAGCACGGGTATAGGTCAACGAACCGTTGTTACTCAGTACAAAAAAGCCCGAGCCCTGGATCCCCATGTCCAGCACGTTGCCGGTGTTGTTCACGTCGCCCTGGGTGAACTGCTGGGAAACGTTGGCCAGGCGCACGCCATTGCCGACGGTCTTGCTACCGGTGCCCAGTTTGGTCGCCGAGTAGACGTCTTCGAATTCTGCACGGGACGATTTGAAACCGGTGGTCGCGACGTTGGCGATGTTGTTGCCGGTCACGTCCAGTTGTTTGTTGGCGGCATAGAGACCGCTAAGGCCGATATTGAAAGACATATTCCACTCCTTTGTGCCGTGTTAGTCGGCTCTATATACCAATGGTTTCTACTTTGGACAGGGCAACGCTGCCCAGGCCTGCCAGGTTCAGCATCAACTCACCGCCGGTCTGGCTGATGGTCACGCTGTTAACCGTTGCCGGCAGGTAAGTAATCAGAGAGGTGCTGGTGTTGTCGATGGTGCTCGTCGCGCTGAAGGTGTAGGTGCCCGCCGTCGCCACGGCGCCCGCATCGTCCTTGCCGTCCCAGGTAAAGCTGGAATTGCCCGCACTCTGGCTGCCCAGATCGAGTGTGCGAACGGTTTCACCATCAGCGTTGTTGATTTTGATGGTGACCCCAGACACAGACGAGGGCACGACGACCGTACCGGTGAGACTCTTGGAGGTATCGACCACGGCGGTGTCGGTCTGCGCGATAACCGAACGGCCCACCAGCGAAGAAGCCTGCAAGGCTTGCGACGAGCTGTAGCTGCTGGCAAGGCTGGTGACCGTGTCGTTGAGCGTGGTAATGCCTTCCAGGCTGCTGAACTGCGCCAGCTGTGCCACGAACGCGGTGTTATCCTGAGGATCGAGCGGGTTCTGGTTCTTGAGCTGTGTCACCAGCAACTGCAGGAACGCGTCCTTGCCCAATGCCTGATTGCCCGTCGCGCTACTGGTCGCAGAAGACAGGCTATCGGTGGTGCTGCTGGTCTTGACCGAAGAGTTGGCCAGGATGTCAGTGAGGCTCAAACTACTGGTGGTATCGGTAACGCTCATGTGAATCGCCCCTTATCACTGACCGAGGGTCAGGACCTTCTGCATCATGGTTTTGGCGGTGTTCATCATTTCGGCGTTGGTCTGGAACGAACGGCTCGCGGAAATCATGTCGGCCATTTCTTCGACGACGTTGACGTTCGGGTAGTAGACGTAGCCCTTGGCATCAGCGGCCGGATGGTTCGGCTCGTAGCGCGCTTCAAGGTTGCTCTGGTCTTCGACCACGCCCAGCACTTGCACGCCTTGACCGGCCGCATCCTGGTTCTGGAACAGCGAATCACTGCCGCCGCTCTGACCGCCCTGGAACATGGTGGCGAACACCGGGTGACGGGCGCGGTAGGTCTGGTCGATGCTCGACGAAACGGTCTCGGCGTTGGCGATGTTACTGGCGACGGTGTTCAAGCGAGTGGTCTGGGCACTCATGCCGCTACCGGCAATGTTGAAAACACTGGATAGAGACATGGATTACTCTCCGCGCAGGGCTGACACCAGCCCTTTGAATTTACTGTTGAGCAGGGTGAAGCTGGCCTGGAAGTTGACCGCGTTCTCCGCGTAGTTCGATTGTTCCAGTTGAGCGTCCACGGTGTTCTGGTCGATCGACGGCTGCATCGGCGTGCGATACATCAGCGACTCGTCGCCATTGCCCAGACCTTCAGCTTCGATATGACGGCTATTGGTCATGTTCAAGGCGAACTTGCCGTTTTTGGTTTTCTCGTTTTGCTCGGCGAGCACTTTCGAGAAGTCCAGATCCCGAGCCTTGTAGTTCGGGGTGTCGGCGTTGGCGATGTTGTTGGCCAGGACTTCGGCGCGCTGAGCGCGAAAGCCCAGGGCTTGTTCGTGGATACCGAGCGCTTTATCGAAGCTGATGCTCATGTCGGGAAACCTTCGGGTGACCTGATTTTTCGTACGATGGACATAGCAAGCGGCGTGCCAATTCAAATATCCCCGTAAACCGGGGCTTTGCGGGTAAAGGCAAGGCGGCAATGCCAGAAAAGCGGCAACCGATTTCCGCCGCCTGCCGCTTTTCTGCCGCTTCTGAAGGGAAATACTTATCCCCCTGTGGAAGCGGGCTTGCTCGCGAATGCGGTATGTCAGTCAAAGCAGATGTCGACTGACACGACGCCTTCGCGAGCAAGCCCGCTCCCACACTGGATCGTGGTGATGTCCCAGGCATAAAAAAACGGGAGCCCCCTGAGGACTCCCGTTTTTTTATGCCGTCAACGAATCACTTCGCCTTGTAAATGATCCCCGGGCTGCACTGGACCATCTGATAATGATCCGGCAAACCGTTCAGCGCTTCGGACGCGCCAAGGAACAGATAACCGCCGGGCTTGAGCGTGCTGTGAATGCGCAACAGGATGTCTTTCTTCACCTCGGCGGAGAAGTAGATCAGTACGTTGCGGCAGAACACGATGTCGAACTTGCCCAGGCTCGCGTAGCTGTCCAGCAGGTTGAACGAGCGAAACTCCACCCGACTCTTTATCGGCGCCTTGATAACCCAGCGCCCCGGCCCTTTGGGGTCGAAGTAACGCTGAAGGCGCTCGGGCGACAGGCCGCGGCCGATGGCCAGGCTGTCGTACTCGCCGGTCTTGCAGTTGGTCAGCATGGTGCCGGACAGATCCGTGGCAACGATCTGCACCCCCGCCTTCAACTGGCCCATGTTGACTCGCTCGAACTCATCGATGGACATCGACAGCGAATACGGTTCCTGACCCGACGAACACGCCGCCGACCAGATCCTCAGGCGTTGACCGGGGCTTGCCTTGATCGCTTCAGGCAATACCTTGTTCTTCAAGACTTCAAACGGATAGGTGTCACGAAACCACAGGGTTTCGTTGGTGGTCATGGCATCCACCACCATCTCGCGCAAACCGCTGCGCGGTTGGGTCTGGATGCGCTGAACCAGCTCACTCAGCGATTTGATGCCCTGCTGTTCCATCAGTTTGTTGAGACGGCTCGAGACCAGGTATTGCTTGTTTTCACCAAGCAAAATGCCACAGGCTTTTTCCAGGAAGACCCGGAACTGTTCGAAATCCAAATTACCCGTAGACAATGATGCGGCCTCTTAAATCGTGTTGACCGCCAGGGGCAAAGCGCCCCTAGCTGATATCTGCTGCTTTGATCCGGTCGACCACCCGGGATGCCAAGTCATCAGGACGGAACTTGGCCAGGAAGTCATCGGCACCGACTTTCTTGACCATCGCCTGATTGAACACACCCGACAACGAAGTGTGCAGGATGATATGAAGCTTCTGCATGCGCGGGTCGGCGCGGATCTCGGCTGTCAGGGTGTACCCGTCCATTTCCGGCATCTCGATGTCGGAAATCATCATCAGGAACTCGTCTTCCGGCTTCTTGCCCTCGTCAGCCAGTTTGCGCAGGTAATCCAGCGCTTGCCGACCGTCGTTCAACGCCACCACTTCGACGCCGATCGTTTGCAGGCAACGGGATACCTGCTTGCGCGCCACCGACGAGTCATCGACCGTCAACACCCGCAAGGACAATGCCTTGTGCTGAGTCTCGACATCCACCACGCCCATCGAAATCGATTCCGGTGTCGGCGCCACTTCCGCCAGCACCTTCTCGACGTCGATGATTTCGACTAACTGATTGTCGACCCGAGTCACAGCGGTCAGGTAGTGATCGCGTCCCGTACCCTTGGGTGGCGGATGAATCTCCTCCCAGTTCATGTTGACGATGCGCTCCACCGATCGAACCAGGAAACCCTGGGTCTTGGTGTTGTACTCCGTGATGATCACGAAGGGATTGCTTTGATCCAGCAACCGACCGGAACCGGTCGCCATCGCCAGATCCAGAATCGGAATGGTCGCCCCCCGAATATTCGCCACACCGCACACGACAGGACTGGACTTGGGCATCAGGGTCAGCTTGGGGCATTGCAGCACCTCACGAACCTTGAATACGTTGATCCCATACAGCTGCTGGCCGTCGAGACGGAACAACAACAGCTCAAGGCGATTCTGCCCTACCAGTTGCGTGCGCTGGTTCACCGAATCCATTACACCAGCCATGCCCAGACTCCTACACCAACGCTAAGTGTGTTGCGACGCCCATTCATCACTAAACGGCACGGCGCTTGCTTTTTAACTCTTATGAACACAGAACCGACATTTTTCCGACGCCTGACATCAACCTGCCACAGATTGCTCTGTGCGATGTCGGCCGTTTGCCTGTTCAACGCTGGCAGCCCTGCCCTTGCTGATACGGTTACCTTGCCTGACATGCTTATCGGCGTCACTCAGGGCTTTCTTGAATTCACCGTAGAGGACTATCTGGCTACCAGTCAAACGCAAGGCCGCTACGAAATCCAAGTCAACCAGCTCGATCCGCGCCTGCGCATGCCCATGTGCGACAGGGAATTGACAGCCACCCTCGAGAGCCCGGCAAGGCCTCTGGGCCGGGTCACGGTCAAGGTTCGCTGCGAGGGCGCCTCGCCCTGGACAGTCTTCGTGCCCGCTCAAGTAAAGCTGTTTCGCGACATCGTGACCACCACTCGTCCGCTCAAGCGCACAGGGATTATCGAACCTCAGGACGTGACCCTGCGCGAGCGCGATATCAGCCTGATAAACCAGGGTTTTCTGACCTCTGTCGATGAGGCGATCGGACAAAGACTTACCCGACCAATGGTCGCCGATCAGATCATTACCCTGGTGCACCTCGAACAGGCGGAAGTGATTCGCAAGGGCGACCAGGTGGTGATTACTGCCCGCAGTGGTACGCTCAGTGTGCGCATGCCAGGTGAAGCGCTGTCCAACGGCGGTCTACGCGAACAGATTCGCGTGAAGAACCTTAACTCCCAGCGGGTCATCAAGGCGCAAGTCACCGCGCCCGGTCAGGTAGAGGTTTCTATGTGAGCGACCATGCAGGGCTCTCTGTTCGTGAAGATGTGGCGCTGACCATAGCTGTTGCCTAAACTGTGCCGCATGCAGGACGCGCGCTGGCGCATGCAAGCTCATTGATAAATGGGCCTAAAGTTTTTCGGGGAATCGCCGAAAACATGGCAAGCGTCCAAATTCCCAGAGGTTTTTTTATCATGGTCATCGATTTCAGTCGTTTAAACAGCTCCTCGTCACTTACGGGCAGTACGCGTACCAGCACCGCGAAGGAAACCGTCGAAGCCGGCCAATCCACGCCGCTGAATACCCCGGCCGAACAGGCCAGTACCACCAAAAGCGGGGAATCGGTACACCTCAGTGATGAGGCTCAACAGTTGCAGAAGGTCACTGACAAGCTGCGCGATCAGCCTGCCGTCGACAACGCCCGCGTGGCCGAGTTGAAAGCAGCGATTGCCGATGGCAGCTATAAAGTCGACAGCAACCGTGTAGCCAGCAAACTGCTCAACTTCGAAGCCCAGCGCTAGGCCACGGCCCGCGCCAGGCTTTTGGACGCTTAAAACCCAAGGCCAGCCATGCACGACACTCATTTACTGCAATTGATCATCGACGACTTTGCCCCGGCACAACAACTGCTGGAGCTCCTGCAAACCGAGTCCCTCGCCTTGCACGGGCGCGACATGCCACTGCTCGAAGAAATTCTGGCGCATAAACAGGCATTGATCATTTTGCTCGAACAGCATGGCCGCAAGCGCAGTGAAATCCTCGCCAGCCTCAACCTGCCAACCAACCGCCAGGGCCTGGAGCAACTCGCCAGCCAGTCGAGCATTGGCGAACGGTTGCTGGGACAGAGCGACGTGCTGACCGACCTCCTGGCCCAGTGCCAGGCCGCCAATGCCAACAATGGCCAGTCGATTCTGGTGCAGCAGGCCGCCACGGCCAACCAGTTGAAAATCCTCACCGGCGGCGAGCCGCCAGCGCTCTACGATGCCCGCGGATCAACCTCCAAGCTCGCCAAGCCACGCCCGCTCAGTCAGGCTTGAGCCTTTCAATGAGCACGCCCTATCAAGACGCGAAACATGCTGGCAGAATGCCAGCCAGTAGTCATATTTGTCTGGAGATTGATACCCCGTGTCCAATGCCTTAAGCGCGGAAGATGCTCCGCAGCCACCCAAGGTGCTCACTACGCCCCTGGAAATCTCCGGCAACCTGCGCCAGCTGCAAGACAGCCATGACCCGCTGATCATCACGTTCCACGAGCGCAGCCAGCGCTTCCAGAGCTATCTGGTGGACGTTGACCGTGACAGCAACATGATTGCCCTGGACGAAATGATCCCCCGCGACGGCGAACGCTTTCTGCTGGCCGGCGAACCGTTCAAGGTCGAAGGCTTCCACGAAGGTGTGCGCATCGCTTGGGAAAGCAATGGCCCGCTGACGATCGACGAATCTGGCGATGGCCGCTGCTACCGTGGCGCACTGCCCGATGAGGTGGTTTACCACCAGCGCCGCAATGCTTTCCGCGCCGCATTGAAGCTGGCACAACTGGTGAATGTCGAACTGGGGGGGGACAAACTCAAGTCGCCCATCGGCGGCAAGCTGCTGGACATTTCCGCCACTGGCTGCAAATTGCGCTTCGAAGGCGACATCACCACCAGGCTGCAACTGGGCCAGGTCTACGACCGCTTCATCGCCGCCCTGCCCTTCGGCAGCATGACGGCACCGGTCGAGTTGCGTTACCTGCACTTCGAAGAAAAGATCAACACCACCTTTGCCGGCGTGCGTTTTCACAACATGAGTGGCCTGGTGCAGCGGCAAGTCGAGCGGTTCGTCTATCAGCTTCAGCGCGAAGCGCGTCGCTTCGACAAAGACGACTTCTGATACGCCATTCCCAAAAAAACGGGCAGTCCCTTGCGGTGACTGCCCGTTTTTTTATGCCTTGATCAAGGCCTTGCTTCGGTAAAACTTTGCTCGCGCCCCGCGTCAGGGTCTGACGATTCCGAATCTGTTGCAGCTTCGGTTTCCGGCTCGGCATCTGGATTGAAGTCAGCCTCAGGATTGACCGGATTCTGCATCTGGTCATGCACCACCTGCTCATCGACACGCGGGTCAAGGCAAGCGACCAGTGGTGAACTTGCCATACTGTCCGGCATGGCCACGTGATGCAGCGGGGCATCGTCCACCTGATGCAGGTTGGTGACCGCTTTCGGACGGATTCGCCAGACCAGCACCAAGGCGAAGAAGCTGAAGAAGGCATAGAGCATCTGACTGCCGAACAACTTCATCAACACCCCGGCCACCAGCGGCCCGATACTCGCGCCGACACCGTAGGTCACCAACAGCATCGCCGTCAGCGACACCCGGCGATCACCCTCCACGTGGTCATTGGAAAACGCCACCGCCAACGGGTACAGGCAGAACTGCACCAACGAACAGAGGAACCCGGCGACAAACAGCACCTCCAGCGGCACCTGCTGCATGATCGCCAGCGGCAACGCAGCCAGCGCCAGGCAAAATGCAAAACTGCGAATCAACAGCGCCCGGTCATAGCGGTCCGACAGCCAACCCAACGGCCACTGCACCACCAGGCCCGCAAAAATGCAGCTACCCATGAACAGACCGACCTGCTCGGTGGACAATCCTTGTTGCGAGGCATACAGCGGTGCCAGGCCGTAGAACGAACCGACGATCAGTCCCGACCCCAACACCGTGCTCAGCGACTGCGGCACGCGCTTGATGAAGAAGCGCGGTTCCATCGGTGCCGGGTGCAAAGGCGCCGGGTGGATCCGCCGCGTCAGGGCCACCGGCACCAGGCACAGGGCGAAACACAATGCGACCAGCATCAGCAGTTCCAGGCCCAGCCCCGGGTGCATGACCAGAATCAACTGACCCAACACCAGCCCCAGATACGAGGCGATCATGTAACCGCTGAACACCACTCCACGTTTATTGGCTTCTGCCTGCTCATTGAGCCAGCTTTCGATCACCATGTACTGGCACATCATGCCCAGGCCAACGATCACCCGCAGAAACAGCCACGCAGGCAACCAGTCCACCAGGCCATGGCCCAGCACTGCCGCGCCGACAATCCCGGCGCAGGCCGAATAGGCCCGAATATGCCCGACCCGGGCAATCAGCCGATGGCCGATCTTGCCGCCCAGCACCAGGCCGAAATAGTTGGCCGCCATCAACGCGCCGACCCACAGGCTGTCGACTTTATCGGCCGCCAGGCGCAGAGCGAGATAAGTACTCAACAGGCCCGAGCCGATCAACATCATCAGCGAGGCGAAATAAAGTCCTCGGAAGGATTTCAGGATTTGGCGCATCGGCGTTCCGAGCGGCTCCTTGCAGTGAGTATCGGGCTATCGACAAACGATAGCCCGATGGCGACAGATCGTCAGGCCTGGGCTGCTAGAACACGCCGTTCCCAGGGAGTAATTTCATCAAGGAAGCTGGTCAATTCCATGGTCTTCGAAGCGATGTAGCCTTCGATGAACTCCTTGCCGAACAGTTCCTTTGCCAATTGGCTACGCTTCAGACGTTCAAGAGCGGCATGCAAGGTACACGGCAGCGAAAGATTATCCGGCACTACGAATTCGCCCTGGACTGCCTCGCCCGGCTCCAGTTTGTTCTCGATGCCATACAGCCCCGACGCCAGGCTCGCGGCGATCGCCAGATACGGATTGGCATCGGCCCCCGGCAAGCGATTCTCGACCCGACGAGCGACCGGTGAGCTGGCCGGAATGCGCAGTCCGGCGGCGCGATTGTCGTGGGACCAGCAAGCATTATTCGGCGATGCAAAAGGATGGCACAGGCGCTGATAAGAGTTCACGTTCGGCGCAAACAGCGCGGTGAAATCCGCCAGGCCGGCCTGCTGGCCACCGATGAAATGACGGAAGGTCGCGGTCGGCTCGCCAGCCTTGTCACTGAACACGTTACGCCCGGTGCCGATCTCAACGATGCTCTGATGGATATGCATCGAACTGCCCGGCGTGTGCGCCAACGGCTTGGCCATGCAGACCACGGTCAGGCCATGCTTGAGCGCCACTTCTTTGAGCAGATGCTTGAACAGCAACGTCTGGTCGGCCAGCAGCAACGGATCGCCATGCAGCAGGTTGATCTCGAACTGGCTGACGCCCATCTCGTGCATGAAGGTATCACGCGGCAATCCCAGCGCCGCCATGCCTGCGTAGACTTCTGTGAAGAATGGCCGCAAGCCGTTATTGGAGCTGATGCTGAACGCCGAATGACCGTCCTCGCGACGACCGTCCAGGCCTACCGGCGGCTGAAAGGGTTGCGTCGGATCGGGATTGGGCGCGAAGACGAAGAATTCCAACTCAGTCGCCACCACCGGCGCCAGCCCCAGGGCAGCGTAGCGAGCGATCACCGCTTTGAGTTGGCCGCGGGTCGACAGACGTGAACTCTCGCCGGTCAGCTCCTGCGCATCGCAAATGGCCAGCGCCCGAGGCTGCGTGCTCCAGGGCAAGCGATGGATCTGCGCGGGATCAGGCACCAGCGCCAGGTCGCCATCATCGCTGCCGTAAAAGTGCGCTGGCGGATAGCCGCCCATGATGCATTGCAGCAGCACTCCCCGCGCCATCTGCAAACGCCGCCCTTCGAGGAAACCTTCGGCGGTCATCACCTTTCCGCGGGGTACGCCGTTCAGGTCCGGCGTGACACATTCAATCTCATCAATGCCCGTCAATCGCTGCGCGAGTGAACGATGGCCATCGGTTGTCATGACGCAATCCTTGTTGTTGTACGAGCCGCGAACGGCGACCCGTACAAAATAGGCTCCGGCTGTTCGGAATATCAAGCAGCATCCAACAAAAAACCGCGCTCCTGTGGGAACTCGATCTGCTCTGACAACACGGCCCCCGCAGGAGCTGCCGAAGGCTGCGATCTTTTGATCTTGCCTTTAAAAAGCAAAGTCAAAAGATCGCAGCCTTCGGCAGCTCCTACGGGGCGTATTCCTAGTCAGGGATGGCGTACGCAGGGATTCAGGGGAGATAGAGGCTGAACACACCGCCGCCCAATGGGCCGCCGTTGCTGATTTCGGTGCGTCCGCCCACGCCATTGCGCTGGTGCAGGGCGGCAATCCGCCCGGCAAAGTACAGGCCCAGGCCGGTGCTGCCACTGCTGTGGTTGATGCCCTGCACATAATCGGCCTGACGCTCGATCATCTCGGGTGGATAACCCTCGCCATCGTCGTTGATGGTCAGCACCAGTTGCCCCGCCTCATCGCTGACGGTGATCAACAAGGCATGCCGGGCGTAACGAATGGCGTTGTTGATGCTGTTGGCGAGCACCGAGGCAATCAGCTCCCGATCGAAGAAACCCAACGGGCTCAACGGGTCTACTTCATAGGTCGCGATAATGCCGCGGCTGGCGAACACTTCTTGATGAGCCGCCAGTTGCGCCTCGATGAAATCATCCAGCTCATGGTAGGCCGGCTGCAACGGCATCTGGTTGACGCCGAGTTTGTACAGCCCCAGCAACTGCACCAACATGCCATTGAGGTGGGCGAACTCGAACTCGATGACGCCCTGCTCCGGCGTATGCCGCTCAGGGTCGGGCAAACGCGCCAGCCATTGGCTGTGAGCCTGCATCAGCATGGCCAGAGAGTTCTTCATATCATGCACGGTGGAGGCAATCACCGTGGAGAAGTCGAGTGACGGTTCGCTGTCGATCATTCGCCGAACGCCTTGATTTTCAGTTTCTCGTAGCGCGGATAACGCGCGTCGGTATCGGGCATCAGGCCGACCGTTTTCAAGCATGCCCGGCATTCTTCCAGCTCCGCCGACGGCACGCTGGTGTCGGTGCCATGCAGCAGCGACTGCGCCATGTTCAGGGCAATACTGATGTTCTTCGGCTGCAACGCCAGGGCTTTGCGGAACACATCCCGGGCTTCCACCAGGTTGCCGGTCTTGTACACCCGCACGCCCTGGCGGTTGAGGTCGGCAGCCGCATTACCGGAATTGAGGATGGTCGGGTCGTCGGTCAGCTTGGCGATGCCCTTCATCACAGTCGGATCGTCGCCGTAGATTTCCGCGCAGTTTTTCAGCATCGAGGCGCCGGCACTCGCCTGCCCCAGCATTTGCAGCTGCTTGGCCACCAGCAGCGCCGCTTCGGCACTCATGAATTGCTCCATGCCATCGAGGCGCATCATCGCTTGCTCGGTGAGCTTCTCGGCGGTTTCGGCATCGTTGAGCAGCAGGCTGGTGGCCTTCATCAGGCGCGCACGAATCTGCAAGCCGGGGTCGGAAGGATTCTCCTTCGCCACCGCACTCAGTGTGGTATTGATTTCAAGACGGGTCCGGGTGTCCAGGCCCTTCTCACTGCCTTTGCTGATCAAGGCATGGGCCAGGCCGAGATTGCTTTCCGCATCCTTGAAACGCGATTGCGCCCCTTGGTTCACGGCCTGGCGATAGGCTTTGGAGGCGGTGTCGAAATCTTCGTTGGTCATTGCCAGTTTGCCCAGCAACGCTTGCCGGCGCACCGCCAGCGGCGACAGGCGAATAGCCTCCTCCAACACTTTCTGCGCCGCTTTGGTGTCGCCTTCGGCGACCAGCACGTCGGCCATGCCGTCGTAGAGGGCCGGCATCATCGGGAAGACTTTCAAGGCTTTTTCGTAGATGCCTTTGGCCTGGCTGACCTGGCCGCGCTTGAACAGCAACTGGCCCAGCCCGGCAAACGCCCACGGCAAAGGACGATCCGCCAGAATGCTGTCGTACAAGCGCTCCAGCGCTTCGTTCTGGTTCAAGTCGCGCAACGCATCGGCGCGGTAACGCAGGCACAACGGCGAATAACGAATGTCCTGTTTGCACAGGGCAATACAGGCATTGAGCACTTCAACCGGCTTGCCCCGGTCAAGGGCTTGCAGGATCGGTTTGAGCAAGGTCTTGCGCTGTTCCAGTCGTTCCAGGCGCTGGGCCAGGCCCGAACGGTTGAACGGCTTGGTCAGGTATGCGTCGGGTTCGTGCTCCAACGCGCTGAGCACCATGGCCTGGCTGGTTTCTGCCGTGACCATGACAAACACACTTTCATGGCTGATCAGCTTCTCGATCATCAGGTCTTCGAGCACCTGCTGACCGTTCTTCTTGCCATCGCCCAGGTGGAAATCCTGCAGAATGAAGTCATAGGACTTCTGCGAGCACATGCGCAGCGCCTGTTCGCCGGTATCGGCGGTGTCGACGTCCTTGACGCCCAGCTCCCGCAGCATGGACCTGACGGAACTGCGGAAATCCGAGAAATCATCGACGATCAGAAAGCTTTTTTGGTGATACGACAGCATCGAAGATTTCCAGACAAATTAAGAAGAACAATCCAAAGGCACGACACGGGCGAGCTCAGCTTCGCGGTCCTTTTGGCGCGCAGATGATAGCGGGAGGCCATCGGCTATCAAGCAATTTCGCACAAACCCGTGATGACGATTGCCAGCCGCCAGTGACGAAAATCACAACGACCGCTCGGGTTATCGGCCAGTAGTCGCGTTCCCTTGAAGCGGCGGGCGTGTAATCGCGTATTTGGCTGTCATCACAGGCTTCCCATGCAGTCGTCGGGTGGTTCGGGCATGAAAAAAACCCACCAGAAAGAACGCTCTGACGAAGCCTTTTAACAGCTGAGCGCTGAAATCTGATGATTTCCAAGAGCCCCGCGACTCGGCCAGCCCATGCCCCGCTTGGGTTTCAGCTCATTCAAGCCCCGCCAGTGCTGAGTGCCCATGCCCCCTTCGCCAAAAACAAATCGACATAATATTGACACCAAAACACCCACCCGTCGGAATATTGGCACCTCATCCTGTTACCTTCAGTTAACACCTTTACAAAGCCTGACCCCACAACTAAACACACATCAAACTGATATCAGATAAGGCCGTATTCCTGAGTCAGTGCTGCACCAAAACACGGCCTCACCCAGCTATCACTTCAGGGGTCCCTGCCATATGGGTACTCTCAGATTATTGCGCGCCATGCGCAACGCAACCCCAGGCTTGGGCCCACGGTCGCCCAACAGCTCCTGCGATTCGCTCCTCAAGTGCGGCGAACTTTTTCACCCCCGCGACACCAGCGTCCCTCTGCCCGCAGCGCCTATTCCGTCGGGCCCGGACGGCCGACGATGTCCGGCGGTCGCCTCGCACCGCTCCTGAACACCCTGAGCGGCACAAGCACGGGACTTCGTCCTGTTTGCAGTCCCTGGCGATTCAAATAAAAAAAATTCTCGGGAGAAAGACATGGCTACCACCACCACAACTTGCGGCGGCACCGATACTTCGTTTTCCAACACACCGCAGGCGAAGGACGACATTTTCACTACCGGTGTCATTGGCACGGGCAGCGCGACCATCACTGAGAACCTGCTGGGAGTCGTGTACCTGAACGTCATGTCCAATGACCTCGGTGGCAACGCAAAGACACTCTGGTCACTCGATAATGCGACCAGTCTTTCTACCGCCACCAAGGTTTATGCTCCGGCCGATCTGCTGGTCCAGGACACGAGCAGAATTGAGGCGACGAGTACCGACACCAGCCTCAATGGGGCAAAGATCTGGATTACGTCGGATGGCAAGGTCGGCTACGACGCCGCTACGTTGTCGACGACTTTCAAGGCCCAACTTCAGGCGCTTGCGGCTGGAGGGTCCCTGACGGACAGCTTTACGTATGCGATTCGTCTCGGCAACGGCACCCTCAGCTGGGCCACTGCACAGGTGCAATTCGCGGGTGTGAATGACAGCGTGACGATGAGCCTCGGCGCACAGGCCGGCACCGTAACCGAAGATGCGACCACGACGCCGAGCACGACCGACTCGCTGAGCACGACGGGTACGATTGCGTTTAACGACGTAGATCTGAGCGACACGCATACCGCCTCTTTCGCGGCGGCAGGAGGCAATACCACAGCGCTGGGCAACTTCGCCCTTGCCTCTGTCATAGAAGCGGCCAATGCGGCCAACGGCACCGTTAACTGGACTTACACCGTGAATAATGCGGCAGCCCAGTACCTGGCCCAGGGTCAGACGGCTATCGAAACCTATGTGGTCACCGTCAATGATGGGCATGGCTCGTCGACAACGAAGAGTGTGACCATCACCATCACCGGTACCAACGACCAGGTGCACATCACCAGCGGCGTGCAAGCCGGCGATGCCAAGGAAGACAGTGGCGACTACGCTGCCAATGGCAGCATCACCTTCACCGACGCCGACCTGATCGACACCCACAGCGTCACCGTCACGCCGGGCGCTTCCGGCTACCTGGGCAGCTTCACTACAGATCCACTGCACGACAGCACCGGAACCGGCAGCGGTTCGCTGGGCTGGCACTTCGCGGTAGACAACGCCGCCCTGCAGTTCCTGGGCGAAGGCCAGACCCTCACCCAGACCTATAACGTGGCGATCGGCGACGGCACGGTACAGACCGTGACCATTACTATCACCGGCACCAACGACCAGGTACAGATCACCAGCGGCGTACAGGCCGGCAATGTCGAGGAAGACAGCGGCCACTACGCGGCCAGCGGCAGCATCACCTTCACCGATGTCGACCTGATTGACACCCACAGCGTCAGCGTCACGCCGGGCGCTTCCGGCTACCTGGGCAGCTTCACCACCAACCCGCTGAGCGACAGCACCGGCACGGGCAGCGGCTCACTGGGCTGGAACTTCGCGGTAAACAACACCGCCCTGCAGTTCCTCGGCGAAGGCCAGACCCGCATCCAGACCTATAACGCGGCGATCGGCGACGGCACGGTGCAGACCGTGACCATCACCATTACCGGCACCAACGACCAGGTGCAGATCACCAGCGGCGTACAGGCCGGCGATGCCAAGGAAGACAGCGGCGACTACGCGGCCAGCGGCAGCATCACCTTCACCGACGTCGACCTGATCGACACCCACAGCGTCAGCGTCACGCCGGGCGCTTCCGGCTACCTGGGCAGCTTCACCACCAACCCACTGAGCGACAGCACCGGCACGGGCAGCGGTTCACTGGGCTGGAACTTCGCGGTAAACAACACCGCCCTGCAGTTCCTCGGCGAAGGCCAGACCCGCATCCAGACCTATAACGTGGCGATCGGCGACGGCACGGTGCAGACCGTGACCATCACCATTACCGGCACCAACGACCAGGTGCAGATCACCAGCGGCGTACAGGCCGGCGATGCCAAGGAAGACAGCGGCGACTACGCGGCCAGCGGCAGCATCACCTTCACCGATGTCGACCTGATTGACACCCACAGCGTCAGCGTCACGCCGGGCGCTTCCGGCTACCTGGGCAGCTTCACCACCAACCCGCTGAGCGACAGCACCGGCACGGGCAGCGGCTCACTGGGCTGGAACTTCGCGGTAAACAACACCGCCCTGCAGTTCCTCGGCGAAGGCCAGACCCGCATCCAGACCTATAACGTGGCGATCGGCGACGGCGCAGTGCAGACCGTGACCATCACCATTACCGGTACCAACGACCGGCCGACGCTGACGATTGCCGACAGCACCGGGGCGATGAACGAAGGCAACGGCACGGCCACGCTGAGCGACAGCGGCGCCCTGAGTTTTACCGATCTGGACAGCACCGACACGGTGACCGTGTCGCAGACCGCCAACAACGACATCGCCTGGAGCGGCGGCACGCTCAATGCGGGCGTGGCCTCGGCACTGGTGGCCGGTTTCTCGGTCGATCAGGACAGCTGGGACTACAGCAGCAGCCAGAACCTCGATTTCCTCAGCGCGGGTGAAACCATCACCTTCTCCTACGCCGTAGTCGCCACCGACGACAGCGGCGCGGCTAACGCCGCCTCGGCGACTCAGACTGTCAGCATCACCATTACCGGCAGCAACGACGCGCCGGTGCTCAGTTTTGTGACCGGCAATGATGTGGGCGCGGTGCAGGAAGACACCAGCCTCAGCGTCAGTGGCCAGTTCAGCTCGACCGATATCGATCACGCGGCCACGGCGACCTGGACCATCAATGGCTCGCCAACTGGAACCTATGGCTCGATCGCCGTCGACAGCAGCGGCCAGTGGACTTACACCCTGGCCAACGGCAGCGATGGCATCGCCAGTGCGGTGCAATCACTGAAGGCCGGCGAGAGTCATGACGAGGTGTTCAGCGTGCAGGTCAGCGATGGCCTCGGCGGCGTCAAGACTCAGCTGGTGACTGTCACCGTCAGCGGCAGCAACGATGCACCGGTGCTCAGTTTCGCGACCGGCAACGAGGCCGGCGCGGTGCAGGAAGACACCACCCTCAGCGTCAGCGGCCAATTCAGCTCGACCGACATCGACCACGATGCCACCGCCAGTTGGTCCATCAATGGCTCGCCAACTGGAATCTACGGCTCTATCGCCGTGGACAGCACTGGCCAATGGACCTACACCCTGGCCAACGGCAGCGATGGCATCGCCAGTGCGGTGCAATCGCTGAAGGCTGGCGAGAGTCACGACGAAGTGTTCAGTGTGCAGGTCAGCGATGGCCTCGGCGGCGTCGATACCCAGCTGGTCACCGTCACCGTCACCGGCAGCAACGACGCGCCGGTGCTCAGTTTTGTGACCGGCAATGATGTGGGCGCGGTGCAGGAAGACACCAGCCTCAGCGTCAGTGGCCAGTTCAGCTCGGCCGACATCGATCACGATGCCACGGCCACCTGGAGCATTGCCGGAACCAATACCGGCGCCTTCGGCTCGATTGCCGTGGACAGCAGCGGCCAATGGACCTACACCCTGGCCAACGGCAGCGATGGTATCGCCAGTGCCGTGCAATCACTGAAGGCCGGCGAGAGTCATGACGAGGTGTTCAGCGTGCAGGTCAGCGATGGCCTCGGCGGTGTGGATACCCAGCTGGTCACCGTTACCGTCACCGGCAGCAATGATGCACCGGTGCTCAGCTTCGCCACCGGCAACGATGTGGGTGTGGTGCAGGAAGACACCACCTTCAGCGTCAGCGGCCAATTCAGCTCGGCCGACATCGACCACGATGCCACCGCCAGTTGGTCCATCAATGGTTCGCCAACTGGAACCTACGGCTCGATCGCCGTCGACAGCACTGGCCAGTGGACCTACACCCTGGCCAACGGCAGCGATGGCATCGCCAGTGTCGTGCAGTCGCTGAAGGCCGGCGAGAGTCACGACGAGGTGTTCAGCGTGCAGGTCAGCGATGGCCTCGGCGGCGTCAAGACTCAGCTGGTGACTGTCACCGTCAGCGGCAGCAACGATGCACCGGTGCTCAGTTTCGCGACCGGCAACGAGGCCGGCGCGGTGCAGGAAGACACCACCCTCAGCGTCAGCGGCCAGTTCAGTTCGACCGACATCGATCACGCGGCCACCGCCACCTGGAGCATTGCCGGAACCAATACCGGCGCCTTCGGCTCGATTGCCGTGGACAGCAGCGGCCAATGGACCTACACCCTGGCCAACGGCAGCGATGGTATCGCCAGTGCCGTGCAATCACTGAAGGCCGGCGAGAGTCATGACGAGGTGTTCAGCGTGCAGGTCAGCGATGGCCTCGGCGGCGTCAACACTCAGCTGGTGACTGTCACCGTCAGCGGCAGCAACGATGCACCGGTGCTCAGTTTCGCGACCGGCAACGAGGCCGGCGCGGTGCAGGAAGACACCACCCTCAGCGTCAGCGGCCAATTCAGCTCGACCGACATCGACCACGATGCCACCGCCAGCTGGTCCATCAATGGCTCGCCAACTGGAATCTACGGCTCGATCGCCGTGGACAGCACTGGCCAATGGACCTACACCCTGGCCAACGGCAGCGATGGCGTTGCCAGTGCCGTGCAATCGCTGAAAGCCGGCGAAAGTCATGATGAAGTGTTCAGCGTGCAGGTCAGCGATGGCCTCGGCGGCGTGGATACCCAGCTGGTCACCATCACCGTCAGCGGCAGCAACGACGCCCCCGTGCTCAGCTTCGCCACCGGCAACAATACCGGTGCAGTGCAGGAAGACAGCAGCCTCAGCGTCAGTGGCCAGTTCAGTTCGGCCGACATCGATCACGATGCCACGGCCACCTGGAGCATCGCCGGGTCCAATACCGGCAGCTATGGCTCGATCGCCGTCGACAGCAGCGGCCAATGGACCTACACCTTGGCCAACGGCAGCGATGGTATCGCCAGTGCCGTGCAATCACTGAAGGCCGGCGAAAGTCACGACGAGGTGTTCAGCGTGCAGGTCAGCGATGGCCTCGGCGGCGTGGATACCCAACTGGTCACCGTCACCGTCAGCGGCAGCAACGACGCCCCGGTGCTCAGCTTCGCGTCGGGTAATGATGTGGGCGCGGTGCAGGAAGACACCAGCCTCAGCGTCAGTGGCCAGTTCAGCTCAACCGACATTGATCACGATGCCACGGCGACCTGGAGCATTGCCGGAACCAATACCGGCGCCTATGGTTCGATCGCCGTGGACGGCACAGGTCAGTGGACCTACACCCTGGCTAACGACAGCGATGGCATCGCCAGTGCCGTGCAATCGCTGAAAGCCGGCGAGAGTCACGACGAGGTGTTCAGTGTGCAGGTCAGCGATGGCCTCGGCAGCGTCGACACCCAGCTGGTGACCATCACCGTCACCGGCAGCAACGACGCGCCGGTGCTCAGCTTCGTGTCGGGCAACGAGGCCGGCGCGGTGCAGGAAGACACCAGCCTCAGCGTCAGCGGCCAGTTCAACTCGACCGATATCGATCACGCGGCCACCGCCACCTGGAGCATTGCCGGAACCAATACCGGCAGCTACGGCTCGATCGCCGTCGACAGTAGCGGCCAATGGACCTACACCCTGGCCAATGGCACTGATGGTGTCGCCAGTGCCGTGCAGTCACTGAAGGCCGGCGAGAGTCACGATGAGGTGTTCAGCGTCCAGGTCAGCGATGGCCTGGGCGGCGTCGACACCCAGCTGGTGACCGTTACCGTCACCGGCAGCAATGATGCACCCGTGCTCAGCTTCGCCACCGGCAACGATGTGGGTGTGGTGCAGGAAGACACCACCTTCAGCGTCAGCGGCCAATTCAGCTCGGCCGACATCGATCACGATGCCACCGCGACCTGGAGCATCAATGGCTCGGCAACTGGCAGCTACGGCTCAATCGCCGTGGACAGCACTGGCCAGTGGACCTACACCCTGGCCAACGGCAGCGATGGTATCGCCAGTGCCGTGCAATCACTGAAGGCCGGCGAGAGTCACGACGAGGTGTTCAGCGTCCAGGTCAGCGATGGTCTCGGCGGTGTGGATACCCAGCTGGTGACCGTCACCGTCAGCGGCAGCAACGACGCCCCGGTGCTCAGCTTCGCGTCGGGTAATGATGTGGGCGCGGTGCAGGAAGACAGCAGCCTCAGCGTCAGTGGCCAGTTCAGCTCGGCCGACATCGATCATGCTGCCACCGCCAGCTGGTCCATCAATGGCTCGGCAACCGGCAGCTACGGCTCGATCGCCGTCGACAGCACTGGCCAGTGGACCTACACCTTGGCCAATGGCACCGATGGCGTTGCCAGTGCCGTGCAATCACTGAAGGCCGGCGAAAGTCATGATGAAGTATTCAGCGTGCAGGTCAGCGATGGCCTCGGCGGCGTCGACACCCAACTGGTGACCGTCACCGTCACCGGCAGCAACGATGCACCGGTGCTCAGCTTCGTGTCGGGTAATGATGTCGGCGCGGTGCAGGAAGACACCAGCCTCAGCGTCAGCGGCCAGTTCAGTTCGACCGATATCGACCACGATGCCACCGCCACTTGGAGCATTGCCGGGTCCAATACCGGCAGTTACGGCTCGATCGCCGTCGACAGCAGCGGCCAATGGACCTACACCTTGGCCAATGGCACCGATGGCGTTGCCAGTGCCGTGCAGTCGCTGAAAGCTGGCGAGAGTCACGACGAAGTGTTCAGTGTGCAGGTCAGCGATGGCCTCGGTGGCGTCGATACCCATCTGGTGACCATCACCGTCACCGGCAGCAACGACGCGCCGGTGCTCAGTTTCGCCACCGGCAATGATGTGGGCGTGGTGCAGGAAGACAGCACGCTCAGCGTCAGCGGTCAGTTCAGTTCGACCGATATCGACCACGACGCCACCGCCAGCTGGAGCATTGCCGGGTCCAATACCGGCACTTATGGCTCGATCGCCGTCGACAGCAGCGGTCAATGGACCTACACCTTGGCCAACGGCAGCGATGGCATCGCCAGTGCGGTGCAGTCACTGAAGGCGGGCGAGAGTCACGACGAAGTGTTCAGCGTCCAGGTCAGCGACGGCCTCGGCGGCGTGGATACCCATCTGGTGACCATCACCGTCACCGGTAGCAACGACGCGCCGGTGCTCAGTTTCGCCACCGGCAATGATGTGGGCGCGGTGCAGGAAGACAGCACGCTCAGCGTCAGCGGTCAGTTCAGTTCGGCCGACATCGATCACGATGCCACCGCCACTTGGAGCATTGCCGGGTCCAATACCGGCAGTTACGGCTCGATCGCCGTGGACAGCAGCGGCCAATGGACCTACACCTTGGCCAATGGCACCGATGGCGTTGCCAGTGCCGTGCAGTCGCTGAAAGCTGGCGAGAGTCACGACGAAGTGTTCAGCGTCCAGGTCAGCGACGGCCTCGGCGGCGTGGATACCCATCTGGTGACCATCACCGTCACCGGCAGCAACGACGCGCCGGTGCTCAGTTTCGCCACCGGCAATGATGTGGGCGTGGTGCAGGAAGACAGCACGCTCAGCGTCAGCGGTCAGTTCAGTTCGACCGATATCGACCACGATGCCACCGCCAGCTGGAGCATTGCCGGGTCCAATACCGGCACTTATGGCTCGATCGCCGTCGACAGCAGCGGTCAATGGACCTACACCTTGGCCAACGGCAGCGATGGCATCGCCAGTGCGGTGCAGTCACTGAAGGCGGGCGAGAGTCACGACGAAGTGTTCAGCGTCCAGGTCAGCGACGGCCTCGGCGGCGTGGATACCCATCTGGTGACCATCACCGTCACCGGTAGCAACGACGCGCCGGTGCTCAGTTTCGCCACCGGCAATGATGTGGGCGCGGTGCAGGAAGACAGCACGCTCAGCGTCAGCGGTCAGTTCAGTTCGGCCGACATCGATCACGATGCCACCGCCACTTGGAGCATTGCCGGGTCCAATACCGGCAGTTACGGCTCGATCGCCGTCGACAGCAGCGGCCAATGGACCTACACCTTGGCCAATGGCACCGATGGCGTTGCCAGTGCCGTGCAGTCACTGAAGGCGGGCGAGAGTCACGACGAAGTGTTCAGCGTCCAGGTCAGCGACGGCCTCGGCGGCGTGGATACCCATCTGGTGACCATCACCGTCACCGGTAGCAACGACGCGCCGGTGCTCAGTTTCGCCACCGGCAATGATGCCGGCAACGTGCAGGAAGACACCAGCCTCAGCATCAGCGGCCAGTTCAACTCGACCGATATCGATCATGATGCCAC
Source organism: Pseudomonas sp. B21-015 (assembly GCF_024749285.1). Lineage (NCBI taxonomy): Bacteria > Pseudomonadati > Pseudomonadota > Gammaproteobacteria > Pseudomonadales > Pseudomonadaceae > Pseudomonas > Pseudomonas sp. B21-015. Next base: position 1,719,155 of record NZ_CP087196.1, on the reverse strand, counting down.
CGCCAGCTGGTCCATCAATGGCTCGCCAACTGGAACCTACGGCTCGATCACCGTGGACAGCAGCGGCCAGTGGACCTACACCCTGGCCAACGGCAGCGATGGTATCGCCAGTGCCGTGCAGTCACTGAAGGCGGGCGAGAGTCACGACGAAGTGTTCAGCGTCCAGATCAGCGACGGCCTCGGCGGCATGGACACCCAACTCGTGACCATCACCGTCACCGGCAGCAACGACGCGCCGGTGCTCAGCTTCGCGTCGGGTAATGATGTCGGCGCGGTGCAGGAAGACACCAGCCTCAGCGTCAGCGGCCAGTTCAGTTCGACCGATATCGACCACGATGCCACCGCCACTTGGAGCATCGCCGGGTCCAATACCGGCAGCTATGGCTCGATCGCCGTGGACAGCAGCGGCCAGTGGACCTACACCCTGGCTAACGGCAGCGATGGCATCGCCAGTGCCGTGCAGTCACTGAAGGCCGGCGAAAGTCACGACGAAGTGTTCAGCGTACAGGTCAGCGACGGCCTCGGCGGCGTGGATACCCAACTGGTCACCGTCACCGTCAGCGGCAGCAACGACGCGCCGGTGCTCAGTTTCGCCACCGGCAATGATGTGGGCGCGGTGCAGGAAGACAGCACGCTCAGCGTCAGCGGTCAGTTCAGTTCGGCCGACATCGATCACGATGCCACCGCGACCTGGAGCATCAATGGCTCGGCAACTGGCAGCTACGGCTCGATCGCCGTCGACAGCACTGGCCAGTGGACCTACACCCTGGCCAATGGCAGCGATGGCGTTGCCAGTGCCGTGCAATCACTGAAGGCCGGCGAAAGTCACGACGAAGTGTTCAGCGTACAGGTCAGCGATGGCCTCGGCGGCGTCGACACCCAACTGGTCACCGTCACCGTCACCGGCAGCAACGACGCCGCAGTGCTATCCTCGGCCAGCGTCACGCTGACCGAAACCAATGCTCCGCTGACCACCGGTGGCAGCCTGACCGTCAGCGATATCGACAGCCCGGAAAGCTTCCAGGCGCAGTCTGGCACCACCAGCGCAAACGGGATCTTCGCCATCGATACCACGGGTAACTGGAGCTATACCGCCAATTCGGCCTTCGACGCACTCAATGTCGGTGACAGCCTGGCCGACACCTTCGCGGTATTCAGTGCTGATGGCACCGAGACCTCGGTCAGCGTCACCATCAACGGCACTAATGATGCACCGGTAACCGACCTGAACGGTGGAGGCGCCGGCAACGACGCAACCGCGGCCTTCACCGAACAGACCTCCGTGCTGATCGCCCCGTCGGCGACCATCACCGACATCGACTCGGCCAACCTGACCTCGATGACGGCGACGCTGACGGTGCGCCCCGACGGCAACGCCAGCGAGTCGCTATCGCTTAACGCGAGCGCCACTACGGCAGCGGCCGGCCTGACAGTCAGCTACACCACCGGCACCGGCGTACTGTCGATCACCGGTTCGGCCACCAAGGCCACCTACCAGACGATTCTGGACGGTATCCTCTACAACAACTCCAGCGATACGCCGACCACTTCTGATCGGACGGTGAACGTTCTGGTCAGCGACGGCATCGACAGCAGTATCTCGCACAGCGTCACCATCGGCATCACCGCGCTCAACGACACACCGGTGAACACGTTGCCGGCAAGCTACACGACGAATGAAGACACCGCATTCAAGCTCAGCGGTTTGTCGGTGGCTGACGTCGACGCTGGCGCTGGCAGCATCTCGGTCACGCTCACGGTCGGCAGCGGCTCCTTAACGGCCGCTACAGCAGGCAGTGTCACGGTCAGCGGCTCGGGCACCAGTAGCATCGTGCTCACGGGTACCCTCGCCAACATCAACACTTACCTGGCCACGGTCGCCAACCAGCCGACCTACACCCCGGTTGCCAATGCCAACGGTACGGTCACCCTGACCATGTTGACCAATGACGGTGGCAACACGGGCACTGGTGGAGCACTGAGCGACAGCGACACGATCAACATCAACATCACCGCGCTCAACGACACACCGGTGAACACGCTGCCGGCAAGCTACACGACGAATGAAGACACCGCATTCAAGCTCAGCGGTTTGTCGGTGGCTGACGTCGACGCTGGCGCTGGCAGCATCTCGGTCACGCTCACGGTCGGCAGCGGCTCCTTAACGGCCGCTACAGCAGGCAGTGTCACGGTCAGCGGCTCGGGCACCAGTAGCATCGTGCTCACGGGTACCCTCGCCAACATCAACACTTACCTGGCCACGGTCGCCAACCAGCCGACCTACACCCCGGCTGCCAATGCCAACGGTACGGTCACCCTGACCATGCTGACCAATGACGGTGGCAACACGGGCACTGGTGGAGCACTGAGCGACAGCGACACGATCAACATCAACATCACCGCGCTCAACGACACACCGGTGAACACGCTGCCGGCAAGCTACACGACGAATGAAGACACCGCATTCAAGCTCAGCGGTTTGTCGGTGGCTGACGTCGACGCTGGCGCTGGCAGCATCTCGGTCACGCTCACGGTCGGCAGCGGCTCCTTAACGGCCGCTACAGCAGGCAGTGTCACGGTCAGCGGCTCGGGCACCAGTAGCATCGTGCTCACGGGTACCCTCGCCAACATCAACACTTACCTGGCCACGGTCGCCAACCAGCCGACCTACACCCCGGTTGCCAATGCCAACGGTACGGTCACCCTGACCATGTTGACCAATGACGGTGGCAACACGGGCACTGGTGGAGCACTGAGCGACAGCGACACGATCAACATCAACATCACCGCGGTCAATGACGCGCCGGTACTGTCCGGGACAGTTCCGACGTCGGTCAACGTCAGCAGCGGGGTATTGGTGAGTTCGTTCCTGAGTTCCACGGATGTGGACAGTGGTGCACTGAAGGGCATCGCGATCACCGCTGCGACCCGCACAAATGGCTCTAATGGCAAGTGGCAGTACTCAACAGACAGTGGATCGACGTGGACAGATGTCGGCACGGTAAGTACGAGCTCGGCGCTGCTGCTGCGTAGCGGCGACTTAGTACGCATGACCGGTAACGGAAACGCGGGTAATCTAACCTACAAGGCGTGGGATCAGACGTCGGGCACGTTTGCGACGAAGGTCGACCCTGGCTCAGGCGGGGGTACCAGCGCGTTCAGCACGACCAGCGTTATATGGTCGGTCACCCACCCGGCAGGCATCGCCGGCGAGCCGATCAACTTGGCTCTGGCCAACCCGTCGGCGGATCACAGTCTTCCTGTCACGGTAACGATCACCGGTGTTCCAGCGGACTGGATAGTGAACGGCGCCACGCATCTCGGCGACGGCAGCTGGTCGGTCACCACTATCGATCCCTCGGTACTCACCGTCACTACGACGGCAAGCTACGTCGGCGCCATGGTGTTGCTCGTAACGGAGACCTGGACCAATACAGACGGGACGACAGGAAGCGCCATCGTCTCGAACAACGTAGAGGCCTACGCCCCAGGCTCACCAATCTTCGCCTTGTCCCTCAACGACAACCTGACCGGCTCGTCCGGTGCCGACACCTTCGTCTTCGCCCAGCCGATCGGTAACAACCAGATCTATAACTTCGATGCCGCAGCGGACAAGATCGACCTGATCGGCTTCACCGGCGTCACCGGCTTTGCTGACTTGAGCATCACTAACGACGCAAACGGCAATGCACTGGTCAGCATAGGCACCGGCCAGACGATCACCCTGAAAGGTGTCGATGCAGCGAACTTGAGCGAAGCGAACTTCCAGTTCGATGTCGACCCGCTCACCAATAACACCGGTACCCTAACCATTGCCGACGGCGCGATCATGCCGTTCGGTGGCAGCATCCATAACAGCGGCACCATCGAGCTCGGCTCCGCCGGCAGCACGACCAGCCTTGAGATTCTGTTCCGTGGCGCGACCTTGAGCGGTGGCGGCCAGGTGTTGCTATCCGACAACTCACAAAACGTGATTTTCGGCGGCAGTGCGGACACCGTGCTGACCAACATCGACAACCGCATTTCCGGCGCCGGCCAGTTGGGCGCCGGGCAGATGGTGCTGATCAATGCGGGGCTGATCATGGCCAGCGGGCTGAACAGCCTGGTGCTCGACACCGGCACCCACACCATCACCAACAGCGGGGTGCTGGAGTCCACAGGCCCAGGCGGCATGACGGTTGCCAGTACGGTCGAAAACACCGGCCACTTGTGGGCCAACGGTGGCGACCTGCGCCTGCTGGCAGACGTGACCGGTGACGGCAGCGCGACCATCGACGGCGACGCGACCCTGACCTTCTCCGGTGCCGCACACGGGTCTGTCGCCTTCCACGGCGAAGGCGCGGGCACGCTGGTGATCGCACAGGCCGAAACAGCGGGCTCGCTGGTCGGCATCCTCGGTCTGGAAAGCAATGACTTGCTGATGTTCGGCGATCTCGCTTTCGGCGCCAACACCCAACTCAGCTACAACGCCAACGCCTCTGGCGCCGGCGGCCTGCTGACAGTGGACGACGGTGCGCATCGAGCCGAGGTTAACCTGCTGGGGCACTACACGGTGGAAGACTTCCAGGTCACCGACGACGGCCAGGCCGGCACCCAGGTCAGTTACCACGGTGAATCCAGCGGCACGCTGGTGGGCAGCATGCTCGCGGACACGATCAGTGGCGGCGACGGCAACGACATCATCGTGGGTCGTGGCGGCGAAGACACCCTCAGCGGTGGCGCGGGAGCCGATGTGTTCGCCTACCTCAACGTGAATGAAGGCGGCGACCATATCCTCGACTACAACTTCGCCGAAGGGGACACAATCGACCTCTCCGCACTGCTCAAGGCCAACTTTGTCAGTGGCACCAGCCAGGTGTCGGACTTTGTCCAAGTGGTGCAGACCGGCAGCGACCTCACCGTGAAGGTGGATACCGATGGTGCAAGTAGTGGCAAGAACTTCGTCGATGTGGCGGTGCTTGACCACACGGGTACGCCTGGGCCCGATCTGGTGCGCACCTGGTTCGGGGATGCCGACCATACGCTGACGGCGTGATATTGGGCTGGAGTTGAGCAGTTGATGATTGTGGAGACCAGGGCAGGTCGAACCATTATCTGGCTACTCAACTCCTTCGCTCACGCTGCATGCCCCCTGACTGGTTGATTCACCGGCGGATGTAACGCGTTAGATGAACCTCTGGGCTGCGTAGTTTAATGTGCACCACCCTGGAAAAGGATTTCATCGTGTACATCAAAGGACGCTACATCGTATCTGCCTGCACACTGCTGTTTTTCCAGCACGCACTGGCGACCGGAATGGACTGCACAAAAGCGGCAAACGCTGTCGAAAATACAATTTGCGCAAACAAAGGGCTGTATGAGCTGGATACGCAAATGGGTTCGACCTATCGAACGCTGATGAGCGCCGCTTCGCAGGCGCAGGTTGAACTGAAGAGATCTCAGCGCCAGTGGTTGAAAGTGCGCAATGAATGCGTCGAAGACGTCGCCTGCCTGGACCAACACTATCGCGAACGCTTGCAGGCACTGCACGTGCAATGGGTCGACTCCGTTGCCTATCAACCCGACGACGTCGACAAACAGGTGATGGAGGATTTGCAACAACGCATCCAGGACCTGAGCAAGGATAATCCGGAGTTTGCGCTGGAGCGGGCACTCAACTCTATGGCGTTCGACAGCGGCACAACGTCATTCCCTGGCGACCCGGGTGAAGATGAGCAATCCCTCTTTCCCAAGAGTATTCCCCAAGATGTCACGGAGGACGAGTGGAAGGCGCTGAAAGCGTCCGGCATCGACGACGCCGCTGAATCCGGGAACACCTCATACACGCTGATGGATATGGATGGCGACGGACAGCGTGACCTTATCGTAGAAACCTATTCCGGCGGCACCGGGATGTTCAGTTACACGCAAACCTACCGTCGCAGTGAAGGCCGGTTCATCAGCAGGACATCGGGGCCTGCCCATGAATCCGGCCCACTTTTCTATACCAATGAACGCGGCGCCAACCAATCCGTGAACTGGATCAAGGCTCGCGGAAAAATGTACGTCGCCTACCGAAACGGTAGCTACGGCGTTGACCAGGTCTTTCTTCTCAATCCCCTGAAGATCAATAACAAAGTGCCTACACTGACCGTTCGCTACGGCTATCAACTGACAGTGCCCCACACTCAATATCTGGAGGACGGCACCACCGCTTTCGAACTGGAGCCCGCCCTGCAAAAGGCACTCGCGAAAGCCTTGATCAAAGTGAATGCAGGTGAAGCTTTGGAGACTGCCCGGCAGAAAACTCCGATCTGCCCCATCCCCTCTTCAGTACAAGACAGTGATGACTATTACAGCTTCGGGGCGAGTTACTACGCGGTCGAACCCGTCGCCGATATGCCGGTGGTCATCGGGAATGAGTGCTTCATCGCAAGACTGATCAATTGGTACGGGAGCTACGGCGACAAGGACGGACTGTTTGCACTACTGACGTTGCGCAAACCGGGATCTGAAGACCAGGAACGCAGTTATTCGGTCAACGGACGTCGACATATCGCACAAGTGAGCACATCGATTGGCAAGGCCGAAGGTGGGGCTGAAAACTTTTAGTCAGTTATCCACCGATGGACAGCCACAAAAAAGCCCCACCAGATCACTCTGTGTGGGGCTTTCAAATATGTGGTGTCCCAGGGCAGGTTCGAACTGCCAACCTTCCCCTTAGGAGGGGGATGCTCTATCCAATTGAGCTACTGAGACACACGTCGCCGGCAAAGGAATGCGCAGCGATGGACGGCGTGCATGTTAACGGGCAGGCCCGCGTTTGTCATGTCATCCGTAGGGCTTTTTAACTGTAGGCAGACGCCTCACGGTAGCGTGGCTTTGTTTACCGTGCAAATTGCATCGCCGTAAAAATGCAACGCCGGTATTTTGTGAAAATATCTTAATTCTTTGTTTTTAAAGGATTTAATAGCCGCTAAACTTTTGGCATGCGGGCTGCTTCGACTGTTCTCAATGAACGAGGGAGATCAGCCCCATGAACAGCGCTCTTTTAGTCGCGAATGCAGTCGCCCTGGTGGTTCTGTTGGGTTTTCAATTCTTCCCCGAAAACGATGCGGCGACGGTTGCCCAACGCATACCCCATTACCTGCAGCTGCAAAAAGCGCCTCAATTGGCGGTCATGAGCGATCAGCCCGATGTTGTCAGCCAAGAGGTGAGCCAGGAGCGTATTCAGCTGCGCACACAGTCTTTCGAACGCTTGGTATTTTGAATCACCCCATCAGGAGCACAGCATGTCCAAATCAGCCGCAGGATTTTTCGTCCTCGCTTTACTGAGTGGCATTCTTCATCTGTCATTGTTCCAGGACACGGTCGTCACCCTGCCCCTGATTGCCTGCGGCATGTTTGGTACGCTGTTCGTGCTGGCGCTGATCGCCGGGCGCAAGATCAAGTTCGATCCGGTTTTGCGCTGAGGCTCAGCAGCTTCAGAAGATTGGCGACGGTGACAGCAAGGTCGCCGGAGTTATCCAGTCGATGTATCCGCGTATCACCGACTGAATCGCCAGCCGTGAACAGCGCATTGCGGCGCAGTCTTGCTTCAATTTCTGCCGGGCTCTCACGCCCCCGCCGTAGCAGGCGCTCTCGCAGGACTTCATCCTTGACCGTCAACAGCACCGGAAATAGCGTGGGATAGCGCTGCTGCGCATCTGCCAGGTGTCCGCGCGAACCGTTGATCAACACATCTCGCCCGTCCTTGAGCCATTGGTCTATGCGCACAGGAATACCGTAATCCAGCCCATTGGCTTGCCACGACAGCGCAAAATCCCCTTGGCTTCTGCGTCGTTCGAACTCTTTGCGGGATACCTCGATGGCGTCTTCACCCACGGACTCAGCCGAGCGCGTAATAACCCGGCGCACCACCTCGCAATTGCATGCCCGCAAGGGCTCACGAGCGGTTTCGATAAGGCTGTCCTTGCCGGATCCGGAAGGCCCCATCAAGTAAATCAGCCTGCCATCCATCCCGAAATCATTCCATACCATCCGTCTGCCCTAGTAAATCGGCCATTTGCCACTATCCTGTATAAAGGCAAGGAACAAGGATCGAATCCGCGTAGCATGCACCTTCAGGGGTCTTCGGACATCATCTGTCGGGCAAGAGGACGCGGTCAGCGATACGGACTCATGGATTGTTTTCAAACCAGTCCGCATTTCTGATAATAGGTGCTGGCATTAAGCCTTTACCCGGATCAATATTTGTCACAGAATTGACGCCAATGATCTGGCTAATTTGAGGCATGATGCGCGCCTCTATCAATTCAGGTTGAACATTTGGTCGGAGCGCTTGTCCTATCTGACATCCTGCGGCCAATCCCGAGAACCGCTCCCCTGAACTAACCGGTTAAATTTATGCGCCCATTGAAACAGGCAATTTATTCCAGCCGTACGGCTGACAAGTTCGTCGTACGTCTGCCAGACGGAATGCGTGAACGCATTGCCGAGGTGGCTCGCAATCATCATCGCAGCATGAATTCCGAAATCATCGCGCGCCTTGAACAGAGTCTTATTCAGGAAGGCGCGTTGGGCGAAGAATTAAGCATGCGCCTGGACAGCCCCGAGCTGTCATTGCACGAACGTGAACTGCTGCAACGCTTCCGTCAACTCTCCCATCGCCAGCAAAACGCTTTGGTTTCGCTGATCGCCCATGACGCCGAAATGGCCGCAGACGTTTCCTGATTCATCCCGAAAGCTCAAGCCAGCGTAATTGCTGGCTTTTTTTTGCCTGAAATTCGGGCAAAAAAAACCCGCCGATTAGGCTAATGTCTGTCAGTTAAGCCCGCTTGTGTCTTGCGCAGGACTTAGACTGACTGGCATTTGCCAATTGAGCGGGTTCCTTTAAAGCAGGACGTCAGAGCAGGAAAATTGTCGCCAACCCGAGGAAGATGAAAAAGCCACCACTGTCAGTCATGGCAGTGATCATCACGCTGGCGCCCATTGCCGGGTCGCGCCCAAGCCGCGCCAGGGTCATCGGAATCAAAACCCCCATTAATGCCGCAAGCAACAGGTTAAGCGTCATGGCGGCAGTCATTACCACGCCCAGGGACCAACTGCCATAAAGCAGATAGGACACCACACCAATCACCCCACCCCAGACCAGGCCATTGATCAAGCCGACCGCCAACTCCTTGCGCATCAGCCGCGACGTATTGCCGGTGCTGACCTGATCCAGCGCCATGGCGCGAACGATCATGGTGATCGTCTGGTTACCCGAGTTGCCGCCGATACCCGCCACGATCGGCATCAATGCCGCGAGTGCTACCAGTTTTTCAATGGAGCCTTCGAACAGACCGATCACCCGGGATGCAACGAACGCGGTAATCAGGTTCACCGCCAGCCAGGCCCAACGGTTGCGCAGGGATTTCCAGACTGACGCGAAAATATCTTCTTCTTCGCGCAGACCCGCCATGTTGAGAACTTCGTTTTCGCTCTCTTCACGAATCAGGTCGACCATTTCATCGATGGTCAGACGACCGATCAGCTTGCCGTTCTTGTCGACCACCGGCGCCGAGATCAAGTCGTAACGCTCGAACGCCTGAGCGGCCTCGTAGGCGTCTTCGTCCGGATGAAAACTCACCGGGTCGCTGGCCATGACTTCCGACACCTGTTTTTCCGGGTCGTTGACCAGCAGACGCTTGATCGGCAACACGCCCTTGAGCACGCCGTCGTAATCGACCACGAACAGTTTGTCGGTGTGACCCGGTAGCTCCTTGAGGCGACGCAGGTAACGCAAAACCACTTCGAGACTGACATCCTCACGGATGGTCACCATCTCGAAGTCCATCAGCGCACCGACCTGCTCCTCGTCATAGGACAACGCGGAGCGGACGCGCTCACGTTGTTGGCCATCGAGGGTTTCCATCAGCTCGTGGACGACGTCTCGCGGCAGCTCGGAGGCCAGGTCAGCCAGTTCGTCGGCATCCATGTCCTTGGCCGCAGCCAGGAGCTCGTGATCGTCCATGTCGGCGATCAGGGTTTCACGAACCGAATCGGATACTTCAAGCAGAATGTCGCCGTCGCGATCGGCCTTGACCAATTGCCAGACGGTCAGACGATCGTCCAGCGGCAAGGCTTCAAGGATGTAGGCAACGTCGGCGGAGTGCAGATCATCGAGCTTGCGTTGCAACTCGACAAGGTTTTGCCGGTGAACCAGATTCTCGACCCGGTCGTGATGCGGACCTTCCTGGCGATGAGTCAGGTCTTCGACCACCCGCTGGCGTTGCAGCAGCTCAACGACTTGAGCGAGGCGGTCCTGCAAGCTTTCCTGCGTTTTCTTTACTTCAGCTTCAGACATAGGCGAACTCCACTCCCAGCAGCGGGGCACGCCGGAAGGATCAATCAGTCAATTCATGATTGTAAAAACGGGGTACTGAGTAACTACTGGGTAAGTCCATGGAGGTATTCCACAAGCCCCGGCGGGGCTGACGGGCGCAATGATAACACCGCCTGATGGTTTTAAACGTTAAAAAATCGCGGCTGAAACAAGCGCTTGCGAGACAAACCTGAGCGCGGTGCTGATCCATGGAACTGCGACGACTTATCCTGAAAAGAAAACACACCATCATCGAAAAATGTAACGGCTACCCTTGATAAGGACCGTCAAGGAGGACGCCGAATGCCATGGAATGCACATTATTTTTTGCTTGCCGCCCTGCTCTGCCTGCCGCCCCGGGCGCTTGCTACGACCGTTCACCGGTGTGAAGCCCCTGATGGGCGCATCACCTTCACGACCTTGAGCTGTACGGCCGGAGAAAACCTTTCACTTCAGGACGTTCACACCTTCATACCCGGGAGCACGACAGCCCTGATGCCAGAAGCCGAGTTTCGCGAAACATCAGGTACGAAAATACAAAGGAGAGAGCCGACTGTCGTTGGTCAGCCCGAGGGCAAATGTGGAAATCTGCTCAGCGCGAAGGAACGCCGCATAGCGATCATCAATCAGCGGGTCGTCGCCGGCATGACTCAACAAGAAGTCGAAAGCGCTCTCGGCAAGCCCGACAAGATCAGCACCCGCAATTCAGCCACGAGCTACCGCTACGACAACAAGCGAGGACGTAGTGCTCACGTAGAGTTCGATGAGAAGGGTTGCACCAAAGGGAAAGCCAAATCGCAGACGGCAAAAAGCCCGCGTTAAACGCGGGCTTTTTGGTGTTTGGTGCACTCGACAGGATTCGAACCTGTGACCGCTCGGTTCGTAGCCGAGTACTCTATCCAGCTGAGCTACGAGTGCATTTGTGTTTTTATACCAGATCACAACTGGTTGGAGCCAAGTTATTCACATTGCTGCAAACAACTCTTAAATGGTGCACTCGACAGGATTCGAACCTGTGACCGCTCGGTTCGTAGCCGAGTACTCTATCCAGCTGAGCTACGAGTGCATTTGTTGCCGCGCATTATAGGCCGTTAAATCTTTTTGTAAAGCACTTTTTCTAGTAATTTCAACAACTTACCGAAAAAGCCAGATTACAACGTACTAAGCAAATAATGGCGGAGAACGGGGGATTCGAACCCCCGACACCCTTTTGAGGTGTACTCCCTTAGCAGGGGAGCGCCTTCGGCCACTCGGCCAGCTCTCCGCAACACGGGGCGTATCTTAACCAACCTTTTCCCCGTTTGCAAACATAAAAAACGATAAAAATTAATGGCTTGGTTCTTCGTCCTTCTCTTTCTTTATACGCAGGTAAATTTCTTCACGGTGCACAGCAACCTCTTTCGGGGCATTGACACCAATACGCACTTGATTTCCTTTAACGCCGAGCACGGTCACGGTGATTTCGCCATCACCAATAATCAGGCTTTCTGCGCACCGACGAGTCAGAATCAGCATACCTTTCTCCTCACGCATTTCATTTCAGGGACAACAGTCTGCAAAAAAAAGGCATTCGACCTACAACCGGAACGATCGTAGCCCTACATGCCTGAGTATTGACTAGCGCGAGCAAAAGAACAGCTTTGGTACGCACCATTCAAAAAACGAAGGGCGCGGTCAGACCGCGCCCTTCGGGGAACGCATCACTCGCCCTGTCGGGCCGGCGCGTCCAGTTCGAAAGCTGTGTGCAGCGCGCGCACAGCCAGTTCCAGGTACTTCTCTTCGATCACCACGGACACCTTGATTTCCGAGGTCGAGATCATCTGGATGTTGATGCTTTCTTTCGCCAGGGATTCGAACATACGGCTAGCCACGCCCGCGTGGGAGCGCATGCCGACGCCGACGATCGAGACCTTGGCAATCTTGGTGTCGCCCACGACTTCACGGGCACCGATCTCGCGAGCGGTGTTTTCCAGTACGGTTTGCGCCGCCTGGTAGTCGTTGCGGTGCACAGTGAAGGTGAAGTCGGTGGTGTTATCGTGCGCGACGTTCTGCACGATCATATCGACTTCGATGTTCGCGGCACTGATCGGGCCGAGAATCTTGAACGCCACACCCGGGGTGTCTGGCACGCCACGGATGGTCAGCTTGGCTTCATCGCGGTTGAAAGCGATGCCGGAAATGATCGGCTGTTCCATGGTTTCCTCTTCATCAATAGTAATGAGGGTGCCCGGACCCTCCTTGAAGCTGTGCAGTACGCGCAGCGGAACGTTGTACTTGCCGGCGAACTCGACCGCACGGATCTGCAATACCTTGGAACCGAGGCTGGCCATTTCCAGCATCTCTTCAAAGGTGATCTTGTCCAGACGCTGAGCCACGGACACCACACGCGGGTCGGTGGTGTAGACGCCGTCGACGTCGGTGTAGATCTGGCACTCGTCAGCCTTCAGGGCTGCCGCCAGCGCCACGCCAGTGGTGTCGGAACCGCCACGACCGAGCGTGGTGATATTGCCGTGTTCGTCGACGCCCTGGAAACCGGCGACAACCACCACACGACCGGCCTTCAGGTCACCGCGAATCTTCTGGTCATCAATCTGCAAGATACGCGCTTTATTGTGCGCGCTATCCGTCAGAATCCGTACCTGATTGCCGGTGTACGACACCGCTGGCACGCCGCGCTTGATCAGCGCCATGGCCAACAGTGCAATCGTCACCTGCTCACCGGTGGAAACGATCACATCCAGTTCGCGAGGAACCGGCTGGCCGTCGCCACTGATTTGCTTGGCCAGATCGATCAGACGGTTGGTTTCGCCGCTCATTGCAGACAGCACAACCACCAGGTCATCGCCCGCATCGCGGAATTTCTTAACCTTGTCGGCGACCTGCTCGATTCTCTCGACAGTGCCGACTGAGGTGCCTCCAAATTTCTGTACGATCAAAGCCATTTCAAAGCCGCCTCTGCCCATGAAGGGCGCCCAATAATCACTCAAACAGCGTTCTGGCCCGCCACTAGACCGCGGGCCATACACACTGCCTTATAAACCCTGCTCTACAAATGGAACAGTCAGGGCCAATGCAGCATCCAGTGCGCCAGCGTCAGTACCACCGCCCTGCGCCATATCTGGACGACCGCCGCCCTTCCCGCCCACTGCCGCAGCAGCCTGCTTCATCAAATCACCGGCTTTGAGTTGGCCAGTCAGGTCTTTGGTCACGCCTGCAACCAGTACGACCTTTTCCTCATGGACACTGCCGAGCAGGATCACTGCGCGGCCGAGTTTGTTTTTCAGTTGATCGACCAGCGCCAACAGCGCCTTGCCGTCCTGACCGTCCAGACGCACGGCCAGCACTTTCACGCCTTTGACGTCCAAAGCAGAAGCCGACAGATCGTCGCCCGCCGCGCTGGCCGCCTTAGCCTGCAACTGCTCGAGTTGCTTCTCCAGCAGACGGTTGCGCTCCAGCACAGCCGACAGCTTGTCGATCAGGTTATCGCGGCTGCCCTTGACCAGGTTGGCCGCTTCCTTGAGTTGTTCTTCAGCCGCGTTCAAGTAGGCCAGCGCTGCTGCGCCGGTCACAGCCTCGATACGCCGCACACCGGAGGCCACACCGCCTTCGCTGATGATTTTCAGCAAGCCGATGTCGCCGGTGCGATTGGCATGGATACCACCGCACAGCTCGACAGAGAAGTCACCCATGCTCAGTACGCGCACGCTATCGCCGTACTTCTCGCCGAACAGCGCCATGGCGCCTTTTTGCTTGGCGGTATCGATATCGGTTTCTTCGGTTTCAACTTCGGAGTTCTTGCGAATTTCGGCGTTGACGATTTCTTCCAGCGCTTTCAGTTGTTCAGGCTTGATCGCTTCAAAGTGGCTGAAGTCAAAGCGTAGACGCTGACTGTCGACCAACGAACCTTTCTGCTGAACATGCTCGCCCAGCACCTGGCGCAATGCGGCGTGCAGCAAGTGAGTCGCCGAGTGGTTCAGCGAAGTCGCGTGACGCACTTCGGCATCCACATGAGTCTCGACCGGAGTGCCCACGATCAGGCTGCCCGAATCCAGCACACCGTGGTGCAGGAACGCACCGCCGGTCTTGGTGGTGTCGCGTACGTCGAAACGCGCAGCGCCAGCCTGCAGGAAGCCGCAATCACCAATCTGACCACCGGATTCCGCATAGAACGGCGTCTGATCGAGAACGACCACACCCTCTTCGCCTTCGCTCAATACGTCAACCGATTGCCCGTCTTTATAGAGAGCAACGATTTTGGCAGAACCACTGTGAGCGGTGTAACCGGTGAACTCGGTGGCCACATCAACCTTGACCAGGCTGTTGTAGTCCATGCCAAAGGAGCTGGCGGAGCGGGCACGGACGCGCTGGGCTTCCATTTCGCGCTCAAAGCCTGCTTCGTCGATGGTCAGGCTGCGCTCACGCGCGATGTCGCCGGTCAGGTCCATCGGGAAGCCGTAAGTGTCGTAAAGCTTGAACACCACGTCGCCCGGTACCACGTCGCCTTTGAGTTCGGCCAGATCCTGCTCGAGGATCTTCAGGCCCTGTTCCAGGGTTTTGGCGAACTGCTCTTCTTCGGCTTTCAGCACGCGCTCGATGTGCGCCTGCTGGGATTTCAGCTCAGGGAACGCTTCGCCCATCTCGGCGACCAACGCCGCAACGATCTGGTAGAAGAAGCTGCCCTTGGCACCCAGTTTGTTGCCGTGACGGCAAGCGCGGCGAATGATCCGGCGCAGCACATAACCGCGGCCTTCGTTGGACGGCAGCACGCCGTCGGCAATCAGGAAGCCGCAGGAGCGGATGTGGTCGGCCACGACTTTCAGGGATGCCTGAGCGTCGTTGGTGCAACCGATGGCCTTGGCCGATGCACTCAGCAGGCTCTGGAACAGGTCGATTTCATAGTTCGAGTGAACGTGCTGCAGCACGGCACTGATCCGCTCCAGGCCCATGCCGGTGTCCACCGACGGCGCAGGCAACGGGTGCAACACGCCATCGGCGGTGCGGTTGAACTGCATGAACACGTTGTTCCAGATCTCGATGTAACGGTCGCCGTCTTCTTCCGGCGAGCCCGGCGGGCCACCCCAGATGTCGGCGCCGTGATCGTAGAAAATCTCGGTGCAAGGACCGCACGGGCCGGTATCGCCCATGGTCCAGAAGTTGTCGGAAGCGTATGGCGCACCCTTGTTGTCGCCGATGCGAACCATGCGCTCGGCCGGAACGCCGATCTCCTTGGTCCAGATGTCGTACGCCTCGTCATCGCTGGCGTAGACGGTGACCCAGAGCTTTTCTTTCGGCAGGTTCAGCCACTTCTCGCAGGTCAGGAAGTTCCAGGCGTAGGTGATGGCGTCACGCTTGAAATAATCACCGAAGCTGAAGTTACCCAGCATTTCGAAGAAGGTGTGGTGACGGGCGGTATAGCCGACGTTTTCCAGGTCGTTGTGCTTGCCGCCGGCGCGCACGCATTTCTGACTGCTGACGGCGCGGGTGTACGCGCGCTTTTCCTGGCCCAGGAAGCAGTCCTTGAACTGGTTCATCCCCGCGTTAGTGAACAGCAGGGTTGGGTCGTTGCCCGGAATCAAAGAGCTGGAGGCTACACGGGTGTGGCCTTGCTCTTCGAAGAAGCGAAGGAAGGCTTCACGGATTTCTGCGCTTTTCATTAGGTTCTTCCACGGAGGCTGCGGCCAAAGGCCTGTGCGAAACGTCAACAGACGAAGCGACGGCAAAGGGCCGCATTATATCGGCCCTGCGCGCGGGGTACAGCGTGTTTATACGATAGAAACAGTCAATTGGACCGCTAACGCGATCAGTTGCGGGAAAAGTCGACGAATGTAGCGACGACCTGCTCGATTTGCGCACGGCTGACGTCCATGTGCGTGACCATTCGCAGACGACCGGCAGCGCTGAGTTTGATCCCGCGTGTCGCGGCGAAGGCCTTGATCGCTTCGGCCTTGTCGCCCATTGTCACGTAAACCATGTTGGTCTGCACCGGCTCGACCTCATAGCCCGCCGCTCGCAGGCCTTCGGCCAGCAACTGTGCATTGGCGTGGTCGTCGGCCAGGCGCTGAACATTATTATCCAGCGCATACAGCCCCGCCGCCGCGAGAATCCCGGCCTGACGCATGCCGCCGCCGACCATCTTGCGCAAACGTCGTGCCTTGGCAATCAACTCGACCGAGCCGCACAGGACCGAACCAATCGGTGCGCCCAGGCCTTTGGACAGGCAGACCGAGACCGAATCGAAATGCTGAGTGATCTCCCGGGCATCGACACCCAGCTTGACCGCTGCGTTATAGAGCCGCGCGCCATCCAGATGCAGCGCCAAGCCATGCTCACGAGTGAAGCGGCGAGCCTGGGCCAGATACTCCAACGGCAGCACCTTGCCCTGCATAGTGTTTTCCAGTGCCAGCAAGCGGGTGCGGGCGAAGTGGAAGTCATCCGGTTTGATCGCGGCGGCGACCTGCGCCAGGTCCAGCGAACCGTCGGCTTGTACTTCCAGTGGCTGCGGTTGGATCGAACCGAGCACTGCCGCGCCGCCACCTTCGTACTTATAGGTATGGGCCTGCTGGCCGACAATGTACTCGTCGCCGCGCTCGCAATGAGCCATCAAGCCTAGAAGATTGCTCATGGTGCCCGTCGGGACAAACAGCGCCGCGGCAAAACCCAGGCGAGTTGCCAGTTCGGCTTCCAGATGGTTGACCGTCGGATCTTCGCCATAAACGTCGTCACCGGTGACCGCATTGGCCATCGCGTCGAGCATCCCTGCGGTCGGTTGGGTGACGGTGTCGCTGCGAAGATCGATAACACTCATGAATCTGGCCTCGGTTAGCAGGGAAAATCCCTTTCAGGATGGAATTACTGCGGTCATGCCGACAAATAATCAAGCCTTGAGCGAGGAAAAGACGCTTTACGTCTTCGAAAAAGCGCAATCCATGTGGGAGTGGGCTTGCCCGCGATAGCGTTGTGTCAGTCACCTTGGTTATCGACTGACAGTTCGCTATCGCGGGCAAGCCCGCTCCCACAGGTTCTGCATTTTGATTGACGGGTATTGGCATGCACGCCCCGTAAATATGTGTTAAAAACGCTTCGCCGCCAAACAAACGGGCGGCAAAACGTTCTCAGGGCGGGGTGTAATTCCCCACCGGCGGTAATTGCGCGCAATGCGCATAGCCCGCGAGCGCTTGGCGTCAGGCACGGCAATGGCTGTGATGGCGGCAAGGTCAGCAGACCCGGTGTGATCCCGGGGCCGACGGTCATAGTCCGGATGAAGAGAGAACGGGATTGACGCCGCCTGGGCTCTATACCAAAGCGCCGTCCGCAGGCACCTGTGCCTGCGTACCCTTAAATCCCATTCGATTCATAACGCCCTGTTTTTCACACAAACAGGAGTCAGAACATGCAACCCACCGCAATCGATAGCAAAAGCAAAAACCATCAGGGCGAGCGCGTCGCGTTCATCCAGGCCTGCTGGCACAAGGAAATCGTCGACCAGAGCCGTAAAGGCTTCGTCACCGAAATGATTGCCCAGGGTTATCAGGAGTCGGACATCGATTTCTTCGAAGTCGGCGGCGCCTTTGAAATTCCGCTGCACGCCAAACTGCTGGCCAAGTCCGGTCGTTATGCCGGCATCGTCGCGGCGGGCCTGGTGGTCGACGGCGGCATCTATCGCCACGAATTCGTCGCCCAGTCGGTGATCAGCGGCCTGATGCAGGTTCAGCTGGAAACCGAAGTGCCGGTGTTCTCAGTGGTTTTGACCCCGCACCACTTCCATGCCGGCGAAGAACATCAGAAGTTCTTCTTCGAGCATTTCGTGCATAAAGGTCAGGAAGCGGCGAAGACTTGCGCGGATACGCTGCACAAGACCCGCGCATTGCGCCGCAGCGAACCCCGCGCGGTAGCCGTTTAAACAAAAAACCTGTGGGAGCGGGCTTGCCCGCGATAGCGGTGTGTCAGTCACCCTAATTATCGACTGACAGTCCGTTATCGCGGGCAAGCCCGCTCCCACAAGGATTTATGTCGAGCCAGAGATCAGGGTCAGGCCAGGTTTTCGTCGGTGGTCGGCACGATCAGGATGCCGGCGCGCAGGCCGTTCTTGACCTTGGGGTTCGGGAAGATGATCCGGGCGCCCTTCTCTTCGATGACCCAGCGGGTGTTGGCGATGTCCTCGGCCAGCACATACCCCACCTTCAACTCCGAAAAGTTTTCGATATCCGCCGGCAGGTTCAGGCGAAAGCTATCGCTGTGCTTGATGACTTCCCGCGCGACGCTGAACAGCTGCAAACCTTCCAGCCCTTCATCGGTCATTGGCGGCTCGGTGCCTTCGATGATCTGCTTCAGGCGGGCTTCAAGCAGGCTGACGTTGACCCCATCGTTCTGTCCGAACGGTCTTGCCTTGCCCAGTTCGAGGGTGAAGGACTCGGCACCGAGCTTGTCATAGGTATACGAGCTGAACACGATGGACGGCTTGTTTTGCAGCAGCACCGCTTCCATGCCAGCGGCACGCAGGCGAGCCAGCTCCTGACGGGAATGCTGTCGATCTTCTTTCCAGGGGTACAACGCGAATTGCTCAATCTTCGAGCCGCGAATCGCCGTGTGCAGGTCGTAGTGCAGACGGTTGCGGTCCGGGAGGCTGAAGAAACTCGCCGCCAGCCGCTCCAGCTCACACGCGCGCAAGGCTTCTGAGCCACTGCTTTGTTCGTGACGGCCGTTGAACAGCCGGTTGACGTCCTGTTCGATGAAACGCTCGCCTTTGCGAATCGCTTCCGGGTTGCCGAACAGGAACAGAATACGTGCGCGCGGCTTCAAGTCACCGCGGGCGATGTCATGCAACAGGCGATCGAGCAGCTCGATCGGCGCTGTTTCGTTGCCATGGATGCCGGCCGAAAGCAGCAGGTCCAGGCCGTTGTCGCGAGCTTCAGGTGGCCGGACTTCCAGCGCACCTTCGCTCAACCAGCGCATCCGCACGCCTTCGACAGTCAGTTGAGTCTTCTCCGCCGGTTCGCGGCCGGCGAGAGTCAGTTCAAGCAGTTTACCGAGGGCGAGCATAGAGCGGTTTCCTTAGTGGTCGTGATTGCAATCCGGGCCGTGCACGTGGTCCTCATCATCACTGAGGTCGGCCGGTTCCATCTCCAGTTGCAGACTTACCAGATTAGTCGCCAACGGGCGCAACAGCAGGTTGGCGTATTCAGCATCACCTTCTTCGACGTCCACGCCGATCAGCAACTGGCCGCGGCCGTCCTGCTGGATCCACAGCTCTTTGCCTTGCCACATGACCGCGACGCGGGTGCAGGACGTTTCCAGTTGCGTGCCATCGGTGTCTTCAAGGATCAGCTGCAGGGTATCGCTCATGTATTTACGCTCTCGTCTGGAGATTAAGCGGCGCGCTTGCCGTTCATATAAAAAGCCAAGGCGCGCCGGCTATCAATTGATCTGGAATGGATAAACCGCGCCCAGTTTAAGGATTTGCGTCAGTTCATCCAGTGCCGTCCGGCACTCAAGCAGCAATTGCGGGTCCGCCAGATCGTTTTCGGTCATGCGGTCGCGGTAGTGCTTGTCGACCCATTCGGTCAACGTGCCGTACAACGGTGCCGTCATGATAACCCCTTGGTTGACGGCCGCCAGTTCGGTTTCGTTGAGTGCGACGCGCAGCCGCAGGCAAGCCGGGCCGCCGCCGTTCTGCATGCTCTGCTTGAGATCGAAAACTTTCACTTCGCGGATCAGGCCGCCAGAGCTGGTCAGGCCTTGCAGGTACTGCCAGACACGTTCGTTGCCACGGCATTCTTCCGGCACGATCAACAACATGGAGCCGTCAGGACGCGACAGCAGCTGGCTATTGAACAGGTAGGAACGAACGGCGTCTTCCACGGTGACCGCGGAACGCGGTACGCAGATCGACTGAAATTTCCCACCGACTTTTGCGAGTTTGCCTTGTAGCTCAGCGAGCATCTGGTCGGTGTCGAGGAAGGCGTCCTCGTGATAGAACAGCACCTCGCCGTTGCCCACTGCGATCACGTCGTTGTGAAACACGCCCTGATCGATCACCGAAGGATTCTGCTGGGCGTAGACCACGCCGTCATCACTGAGGCCGTGCAGACGCGCGACAGCCTGGGACGCTTCGAGGGTCTGGCGCGCCGGGTACTTCTGCGGTGCCGGATAACGGGTGTCGAACGCGCTGCGACCGAACACGAAAAACTCGACGCCGGCCTCACCGTAGTCACGGCAGAAGCGGGTGTGGTTGGCAGCGCCTTCGTCGCCGAACTGCGCCACGGCCGGCAACGCGGCGTGGTGAGCGAAGTGTTTCTGGTCAGCGAACATCGCGCCCAGCACGCGACTGGTGGTCGGGTGTTCGATGCTGCGGTGGTATTTGCAGTTGAGGTTGGCGGCGGTGAAATGCACACGGCCATCCGCGGTGTCGGCGCTCGGGCTGACAGTGGCGGCGTTGGCCACCCACATGCTCGACGCCGAGCAACTGGCGACCAGCAGTGGCATCGCATCTTTGGCGGCTTGCTCGATCACTTGCGCATCGGTGCCGCTGAAACCCAGGCGGCGCAGCGCCCCGACATCCGGACGTTCCTGTGGTGCCAGCACGCCTTGCTGAAAGCCCATTTCCATCAGCGCTTTCATCTTCGCCAGGCCTTGCAGCGCGGCTTCCTTCGGATTGGAAGATTGCTGGCTGTTGCTCTGGGACGCGACGTTGCCGTAGGACAGGCCGCCGTAGTTATGGGTCGGCCCCACTAGACCGTCAAAATTGACTTCATAGGATTTCATCAGCGAGGCTCCACGAGAATCTGTTGTTATAGGCTTCAGTAACTATTCTTTGAGACCGCGTCGCGGCCTTCGCGGGCAAGCCCGCTCCCACAGGTTCGGTGGTGTTCACACATGTTGTGGCCGACGCAAATCCTGTGGGAGCGGGCTTGCCCGCGATTGGCGTTACGCCATCTTCACGCCAGGCGTCAAAGCAGCAGGCAACACCAAGTTCGGGGTCTCCAGCGAGGCCACCGGGTACGCGCAGTAATCTGCGGCGTAGTAGGCGCTGGCGCGGTGGTTGCCCGAGGCGCCGACGCCGCCGAATGGCGCGCTGCTCGCCGCACCAGTCAACTGCTTGTTCCAGTTGACGATACCGGCCCGGCTTTCCAGCCAGAACTGCTGATAACGCGCTTCGGAATCCGACAGCAGACCGGCCGCCAGGCCATAGGCGGTGTCGTTGGCTTCAGCGATCGCCGCTTCAAAATCAGCGTAGCGGATCACTTGCAGCAGCGGACCGAACAGCTCTTCGTCGGGACGATCGGCAACCGCTGTCACGTCCAGAATGCCAGGGGTCAGCAAGGCAGCCTGAGCCTGAGGCTGAGTCATTTCCAACAGCGCCACTGCGCCGTTGGCCAGCAGATGTTCTTGCGCTTCCATCAGGGCTTTCGCGGCGCCGAGGGAAATCACCGAGCCCATGAACGGCGCCGGTTGCTGGTCGAACGCACCGACTGAAAGGGTCGAGCTGACCGCCACCAGACGCGCCAGCAGCGTATCGCCCCAGGCGCCTTGCGGCACCAGCAAGCGACGAGCGCAGGTGCAACGCTGGCCGGCAGAAATGAATGCCGACTGAATGATGGTGTAAACGGCAGCATCGAGATCCGCAACCTGATCCACCACCAGCGGGTTGTTACCACCCATTTCCAGCGCGAGAATCTTGTCTGGACGGCCGGAAAACTGCTTGTGCAGGTGATTGCCGGTACGGCTGGAACCGGTGAAGAACAGACCGTCAATGCCCGGGTTCGCCGCCAGGGCGATACCGGTTTCGCGAGCGCCTTGCAGCAGGTTCAGCACGCCGGCCGGCAGACCGGCTTCGATCCAGCACTTGACCGTCAGCTCGGCGACTTTCGGGGTCAGTTCGCTTGGCTTGAACAGCACACTGTTGCCGGCCAGCAGCGCCGGCACAATGTGACCGTTCGGCAAGTGACCGGGGAAGTTGTAAGGACCGAACACCGCCACCACGCCGTGCGGTTTGTGACGCAATACAGCGGTGGCGTCGCCCAGCGGGCCGCTCTTCTCGCCAGTCCGTTCGCGGTAGCTCTGCACCGAGATCGCGATCTTGTTGATCATGCTGGTGACTTCGGTTGCCGCTTCCCACAGGGGTTTGCCGGTTTCTTCACCGATGGTACGAGCCAGTTCGTCAGCGTGATTCTTCAGTGCAGCGGCAAAGGCTTCCAGCACGCTGATGCGCTCTTCCAGGGTACGACGGGCCCAGCCCGGGAACGCCTGACGCGCGGCTCGCACAGCCGACTCGACCTGAGCGGTAGTGGCGCCCTCGCCGGCCCACAGCACTTGCTGGGTCACCGGGTTTACCGATTGAAAGTTTTCACCCTGGCCGGCCAGCCATTCACCGGCGATGTATAGCGAATTCATTATTTCGACTCCCGAGCTACAGACAACGGAACGGCGCGCACTTGATCGCCAGCGTTGAGTTGAAGACGTTTGGCAGTCAGCGGATCAACCACCAAAGTACCGGCAGCGAAGCGTGCTGGCGCGGCAGTGATCCGGCAGTCTTCTCGCTTGCGGTTATGAATCAGGAACGGCGTGGCGTCATCACCCGGAGTGCCGATGGCCAGCACCAGCGCCTGGCTGTCGCGCACCGCGCGGATCTTGGTGGTTTCGCACTCCACCGCGGGACCTGCGTCGAAAATGTCGACGTAGCCTTGGTAACTGAAGCCTTCGCTCTTGAGCATCGCCAGGGCCGGCTCGGTGTCCGGATGAACCTGGCCGATCACGTTGCGCGCATCTTCCGACAGGAAGCAGGTGTACAACGGGAATTTCGGCATCAGTTCGGCGATGAATGCCTTGTTGCCTACGCCAGTGAGGTAATCGGCCTGGCTGAATTCCATCTTGAAGAAGTGCCGGCCCAGGCTTTCCCAGAACGGCGAACGCCCTGCTGCGTCGGACATGCCGCGCATCTCGGCGATGATCTTGTTGCCGAACAGTTGCGGGAATTCGGCGATGAACAGCAGACGCGCCTTGGCCAGCATGCGGCCATTGAGGCCACTGCGGTAATCGGCGTGCAGGAACAACGAGCACAATTCAGAGTTGCCGGTCAGGTCATTGGCCAGGAACAGCGTCGGAATTTCGCGGTAGATGTTCAGCTCTTGCGAGGCGCTGACTGTCAGGCCCACCCGGAAGTTGTACCAGGGCTCACGCAGACCGACGGCGCCAGCAATGGCGGAAATGCCCACCACTCGGCCATTGTCATCTTCGAGCACGAACAGGTAGTCCGCATCGCCCCGCCCGGCGTCGCCGCGGAAGGCTTTCTCGGCCCAGCCGACCCGATGGGCCAGACGTTCTTCGTTGGCCGGCAAGGTAGTCAGGCCGGTGCCGGTGCTGCGGGCCAGGTCGATCAGAGCGGGTAAGTCGCTGCTGCGTACGGGACGAACGATCATGCTATCTCCTCAAACGGGCCGCAGACGCCACCCGTGAAACTTCGCTGCTTTCCAGGATGCTCTCCAGGATTAAAGCAGGCGTTAAACCGCCACCAGGCGCACGCTGGCACCTTCACCGACGCCCAGGGCTTCGGCCGCTTCCAGATCCAGGGTCACGGGTTTGCCTGGCGCGTAATCGAGCTCGAGCAAAACGGCGCGGTAATCCTGCAACTGGGCGTTGGCCACCAGGTACTGACGACCGGCGCCTTTGACCGGCTCACCGATCTTCACCGGGACCACACGGCTCTGGGCGATCGAACGGATCCCCGAGACGCGGGCATGCAGGGTCGGGCCACCGTCGAAAATGTCGATGTAGTGATCGGTCTCGAAGCCTTCGCGCATCAGGATGTCGAACGTGATTTGCGCCCGTGGGTGCACCTGGCCCATCGCCTCTTGAGCGGAGTCCGGCAGCAGCGGCACGTAGATCGGGTAATGCGGCATCAGCTCGGCCAGGAAGGTCCGGCTCTTCAGACCGCACAGACGCTCGGCAGCGGCATAGTTGAGGTCGAAGAAGTTGCGACCGATGGCGTCCCAGAACGGCGAGTCGCCATTTTCGTCGCTGTAGCCGACGATCTCGGTCACCACGGAATCGGCAAAGCGCTCCGGGTGGCTGGCCACGAACAGCAGACGGCCACGGGAATTGAGTTCAGCCCAAGGCGATCCCACCAACTCGCGCTGCACGTAGAAGCTGGTCAGCAAGCTGTTGCCGGTCAGGTCGTGGCACTGGGAGAGCACGTGAATCTTGTTATGAATCTTCAGCTCGCGGGAAGCGTGCACGAAGGTTTCATTACGGAAGCTGTAGAACGGCTCGGAATAACCGGCCGAGGCAACGATGGCCGAACAACCGACCAGCTTGCCGGTGGCGGTATCTTCGAGCACGAAGAAATAGCTCTCTTCACCGTTGAAGCTCACTTCGGCGGCGAACGAGGCTTCGCTTGCTGCGATCTTGTCGCTCAGGCGTTCAACGTCATCCGGCAAGGAAGTGACACCAATCGGGCTGTCCGCAGCCAGACGCTGTACCTCGCCCAGATCAGCCATTTGCGCGGGGCGCATCACCAGCATGGTGTCACTCCTTTCTCGAAAAAATTCATCAGAAAAATGCCCGGCTCATGTGGAAGCGGGCTTGCCCGCGATAGCGTCCTGTCAGATAACAATGAAGTCGGCTGTCAGGCCCTCATCGCGGGTAAGCCCGCTCCCACACGTATTGTGCCCAGCACAAAAAAATTGATTCGACGCCTGAACAGTCCAGGCGTCGAAGGGACTATCAGGCTTGCGTCAGCTTGGCCGCGGCGCGTTCGAAACGGTCCAGACCGGCATCGATATCGGCGTCTTCAACCACCAGGCTTGGGGCGAAACGAATCACGTCCGGGCCTGCTTGCAGAATCATCAGGCCTTCACGCTCGGCGGCGTTGAAGATGTCCTTGGCCTTGCCCTTCCAGGCATCGCTCAGCACGCAACCGAGCAACAGGCCCAGGCCACGGACCTGAGTGAAGAGGCCGTATTTCTCGCCAATCTGCTCAAGACGGGTCTTGAACTTGTCGTGCTTGGCTTTGACGCCGTTCAGCACTTCAGGCGTGTTGATCACGTCGATTACTGCCTCAGCGACAGCACACGCCAGCGGGTTGCCACCGTACGTGGTGCCGTGGGTGCCAACGACCAGGTGTTTGGCCAGGTCTTCGGTGGTCAGCATCGCTGCGATCGGGAAACCGCCGCCCAGGCTCTTGGCGCTGGTCAGGATGTCCGGGGTCACGCCGTAATGCATGTAGGCGAACAGCTCGCCGCTACGGCCCATACCGGTCTGGACTTCGTCGAAGACCAGCAATGCATTGTGCGCGTCGCACAGCTCACGAGCACCTTGCAGGTAGGACAGCTCGGCCGGCAGTACGCCGCCTTCACCCTGGATCGGCTCCAGCACCACCGCGCAGGTCTTGTCGGAAACAGCGGCTTTCAGCGCGGCCAGATCGTTGTAAGGCACGTGGGTGATGCCGGTGATTTTCGGACCGAAGCCGTCGGAGTACTTCGACTGGCCACCGACGTTCACGGTGAACAGGGTACGGCCGTGGAAGCTGTTGAGCGCAGCGACGATTTCGTACTTCTCGGTACCGAAACGGTCATGGGCCACGCGACGGGCCAGCTTGAAGGCGGCCTCGTTGGCTTCGGCGCCGGAGTTGCAGAAGAACACACGCTCGGCAAACGTGGCGTCGACCAGCTTATGGGCCAGGCGCAAGGCCGGCTCATTGGTGAACACGTTGGATACGTGCCACAGCTTGTTCGCCTGCTCGGTCAATGCAGCAACCAACGCCGGGTGCGCATGGCCCAATACGTTAACGGCAATCCCGCCGGCGAAGTCGATCAGCTCGCGGCCAGACTGGTCCCAGACACGGGAACCGGCGCCACGCACAGGAATGAAGGCGGCTGGCGCGTAGTTGGGAACCATTACCTGGTCAAAATCAGCGCGTTCTACCGCAGCGTGCTCAACGGACATCGGAGTCTCCTGATGAGGAACACTCGCCTGAAACTGGCGAGCGATGAGGGGATTGTAAGGACAGTTTTCAGCCCGGCCTTGCCGCCAAGCGACAACTTCTTATAGCGCAAACACAGGTTTTGCCCGGGTTTACGGCAATGCGACAAATAGGGTCGCAAAGGCGCAGTTTAAACTGCCGCCGCCGATTTGCGGCAGGCCCGAGAGGATATCAATTCAAGTCGGCGTCACTGGTATAAATATGTACCGCACCTGCATCCCATCGTTCTGATTTGCTGGGCACTTTCCAGACGCCCAAGGATTGGCCCGATGCCCCCCAACGAAGAACAGCAACCTGCCATCACTGCCGACGCGCTCAGCCAGCGCCCCGACGATCACTACTTGCATCTGCAGGCCAGTCTGCCCCAGTGGCTGGGCAACGCCACATCAGCCAGACGCCAGGCGTTGAAGGCCACTCAGCCCTTGCTGCCGCTGACGCTCCAGTCCGTGCCGGCGGGCCAGCATCAGTTGCTGAAAACCCTCAACGTCGCACATTGGAATGCCCAAAACGATGTCGACCGGCAACTCGAGCACTTCAAGGATGCCAGCGCCTTTGCCGAGCCCCTGCTGAAGGCCGCGCT
Source organism: Pseudomonas sp. B21-015 (assembly GCF_024749285.1). NCBI lineage: Bacteria > Pseudomonadati > Pseudomonadota > Gammaproteobacteria > Pseudomonadales > Pseudomonadaceae > Pseudomonas > Pseudomonas sp. B21-015. The sequence continues at coordinate 1,692,254 of NZ_CP087196.1, read as the reverse complement.
GAAAACCCGCTTCGATCTGGATCTGGACGTCAGGACCACGTTCCTGCGCCTGTACCTGCCCACCACTACCCCACTGTTTGCGATCAAGACTGGCGCCCGCACCTGGACGGTGTCTTTGCTGGAGGCGGCGCTGCATAACTTCGAGCAAAAGGAAACCGAGGACGATGCCTATGATGCCGCTTCGACTTTCATCACCCAACCTTCGGCAAACGGGCAGTTCGACACGCTGCCGCCGATCAAGGAAAAGCTGAGCATCGCGGCATTTGCCCAGCTGTGCCGAGAGCTGGATATCGGCGCGCAGTACACGACGTATCTGAAAGACCATCTCGGCTTTACCGATCCGGCGAAGGCTGCGCAGTTGCGGCAAAAGATCGACAAAGGCCAGCAGGCTGCGCTGAAAGCCGCCCTGCAGCTTGCCCGCATGAGCGGCGATATCAGTGAGGGTTATTTCCGCACGATCTCCGCACTGGCCGTAGGCATGCAGCATTTACGGATCAACGGCCAGCCACTGCTGTGCCACAGCCTGACGATGATGTCCGCGCCCCTCACCGACATCATTGTCTTCGCCCCGCCTGCGGATGAACCGCGAACCGCCGCCCGGGTGGTGGCCTATGTACCGGATGACCCGCTGCATCCGATCAAGGAATACGCCTCGTCCACCGAACTGGAAGTCGAACTGACCCGCCAATTGCGTTCCGGCGAATACCAGAAATTCTTCAGCCGTTTCATCAATCACGAGCAACGCGGTTTTTTCTTCTCCAGCCTGAACAGTCGCCTGAGTCGCGTGGCTTGGCACGCGCCTGTGACAGGCAGCGCGCAACCGCCATGGCGAGAAGAGCCATTCGAGCGGCCAGACCTGCAACTGGCCTCGACACCGATCCGCAGTGAACTGTGGGAACACCTCTATCAGGGCAAGCTGAACAAAATCCTGAATGACGCCCGGGTTATCGCCGTCGCGACCGCCACAGTCGATTCGAGGGTGCGCTGGGCGTTGTGGGATTCCTTTGTCGGTATCGCCTCGACGATCATACAGACCGCCGCCTTCGTCATTGCGCCCTTCGTCCCGGTTCTCGGCGAAATGGTAATGGCATACATGGCCTATCAGTTTCTCGACGAAGTGTTCGAAGGCATCGTCGACTGGACATTGGGGCAGACCGCTGAGGCGATACAACACCTGATCGGCACCGTCGACTCACTGATTCAACTGGGAGGGTTTGCCGTTGGCGGCGCCATCGTCGTCGGTGAGTTCCGCAAAGTCCTGCCCAAGGAAATCGTCGCCTTTATCGAACGTTTCAATCCCGTGCGCATGCCCGACGGCCAGACCCGCTATTGGCAAGCGGATCTGACCCGATACGAGCAGAACAGCGTACCTGACGCCCAGTCCAAACCGAACGAACTGGGCTTGCACCAGCATCAGGGGAAAAAACTGCTGCGCCTCGATGACGCGCATTTCGCGGTGAGCGAAAGCCGGATTCCGGGCCAGTACACCATTGATCACCCAACCCGACCGGACGCCTACACACCGGTGCTGCGACACAACGGCGATGGCGCCTGGCACAGCGAACTCGAACAGCCGCTGGAATGGGATACACCCACGACGCTGCGACGGATTGGCCACTCGGTCGAATCGTTCACGCCGGCACAGCGCGAGCGCCTCCTTCAAATCAGCGGCTACGACGACAATGCCTTGCGCCAGATGCATGCCGACCAGGAACCGCTGCCGCCATTGCTGGCCGACAGTATCGTGCGCTTCAAAATCGATCAGGATTTGCAGCTGTTCATCGAACAACTGGGCAGCGAGTCGCCCGAACAGTATTGCGCCGCCGACCCGATGATTCTGTTGCAATTGCTTACCGAGCAAGGGCGCTGGCCGGCCGGCAAACGGCTACGCCTGCTGGATCAACGAGGCGAAGTCAGCTGGCAGTCTTCAGCCAGCGAAACCCTGCCTGTCACCGATATTCATTTGGACAATTTGCTCGAAGTCGACCTCCTCAAGACGCTGCTGCAGGCACTCAACGAACAGGACGCCAAAGCGCTGCTGGGCGAAGCATTCGCGGGTCCGGACCTGCCATTGGACGTGCGCTCCCGCAACTTGCGCCAGCAACTGCTGCAACACGCCAAGAATCAGCGCGGCACGCTGTTTGAATCACACTACCGGGCCATTCCCCGCGCCAGCGACCCGTTGATCACCCGCATTGCACAGCACGAACCGTCATTGCCCACACCTGTCACTCAAGAACTGCTCAACAACGCCACCGGCGATGAGCTGCTGCAAATCAGCGAAGGGCAGTTACCGGTGCGTCAGCAGGCCCTCGTTCAGTTCGCCAGGGAAGAAGTGCGGGTCACGCGTGCTTTTGAAGGACTGGAACTGGACTCGCTGAACAATCCGGACACCGACACACTGGCCCTGCACAGCCTCAGGTACGTGCCAGGCTGGACTGGCGACGTGCACCTGGAAATTCGCGACGGGCGTTACGAAGGCAGAATGCTCGACAGCACGGGTCGCGCCGATGCGCCAGCGCAAAAGGTTCTGGTCAGGCAGAGCGATGGTCGCTACCGGCCGTTTGATGAGCGCGGTCAGGAACTGCATTCGGCTACTGATTTTTACTCCAGCATTCTGTACGCCCTGCCGGATGCCGAACGCCAGGCCTTGAATCTGCAGATCGGTCAGGCAGAACAACTGAAAACCGCGATCCGCGCCCGACCGCTGGCTCGAGATGAGCTACGTGTGGTGATTGCGCTGCCCTCCACTCCGGCCCCACAGCTAGACACCCTGCGTCTGGTGGCGCACAGAGGCCGGCCGGCCAGCGGTTTGCCCGAGACAAATGCGCCTGCCACTGCCCTTCCTGCGCCGCTGGATGCTGTTCGATTGATCTATCGAGGCTACAACGCCCAGGAAGCCCGGGATTTTACGGTGAGATTTGGCAATGACCCGGCGGCGATGAGAAACGAACTGGCGCGCCTGAGGAGCGAACTCACCCGCCTCACGGATAACCTGCGTCTCTGGGAAACCCAGGTTCCCACAAACGATCCCGCTAGCGGATTGCCCTTGACGGCCATTGAACTTCGCGCGGCAAAGCAAAGCCGCGCAACACTCAGAAAAAACCTCGAACGCTGCTGGCGCAGGGAAATACGCAGCTCCGCCGGTTACACCCTTCAGGTAAGACAGCCGATCATCGGTGACCTGCCCGTGCCGGATGCCGACTTCAGTCACGTCGCCTCACTTGGCATCAACGGCGGCCCTCATACCGGTGCCATCGATGGATTCTTGCAGCAGTTCCCGCAACTGCGATCCCTGGACGTGCAAAACCTCAACTTGTCGAGCCTGCCGCCAGCCATTACCTCAATGCCCCTGCTGCAAAATCTGGTCATGCGCGACTGCGGTCTCGTTCTGCCTGCCAACAACCGGTCGATGTTTGCGCCCTTGTCCGAACTCATGCTCCTGGACCTGCAAGGCAACCGCCTCGAGGTGGCGCCCGATGTTCACGCAATGCCCTCGTTGCGCTACATCAATCTCGACAATACGGGCATCTCGATGCTGCCAGGTGGTCTGCTGGATCATCCACAACTGGTCATGAGCCGATTCTCCGGCAATCAGATCATTGACATTCCCGAGGTGTTTTTCGATCTGGCTCCTGCGCTCAGTGACGGTTTCAGTTTTGCCGACAATCCCCTTTCCTCAACCAGCCGGGAGCGGGTGAAGGTCTACTACAAGCGAAGCGGAAAGCACTTTGGCGTTCTGCCGGAAGCGGCGGACATGAATCGGGCGAGCAAGCTCTTTCCAGGCCTCAACAGCGAGCAAGCCACTGATCTGCTTTATCAACTGCCCGGAACACTGGTCGAAGGCCGCGCCCAACTCGCCGCTTGGGAAGCCGAAGTCCGTCGGCTCCATGACGACCTTGCACAATGGAGCGACAACATCCCCGAGCGCTCCCCGGAGACGGGTGAGCTGTTGACTGTCAACGAGCAGGAGAACGAACGCCTTGTCCGGCAAGCCTTCAGCAACAAAGTGGAACAGTTGTGGCGTCAAAGACCGCCGTTACCCCCGACACTGCAAAGCAACCGCCTGCAAGCCTCCGTGGGGTTCATCGGCGACATGCCGTTGCTGCGTGCAGATTTCAGCCATGTTCGAGAAATCGCCCTTGATGGCAACCGTCATGTTTCGGCGCTCTTGCCCTTCCTGCAGCAGTTTCAGGACCTGACCCTGTTGGAGCTGAGTTTTTTTGATCTGGAACCTGCAACGCTGTCATCGATAAACACGACGAAACTGCTCACACTGCGACTCAAGAACTGCGGAGTCATGATAACCCCGGAAAACCAGGCCGCGCTCTGCGCCATGCCGCAGCTGCAAACACTCGAATTGCGCGGCAACCCTCTCGGATCATTTTTTGATCTGAATCTGCTGCCCTCGCTCGAATACCTCGATCTGTCTGCCACTGGCCTTCGCGAACTGCCCCCCGGAATCACCGAGAGCCCCGATCCGGGAACCGCGCTGTTGAGTGAAAACAACATCGTCGAGCTACCCGATGCGCTTTTTGATCTGCCGGCCGAGCGCAGTGACGGCATTGATCTGGCTGACAACCAGGGTCTCTCAGCTGACGCTCGCAACCGGATTAAAAGCTACTACCGCAGAACCGGGCAGGATTTCGACGTGCTGGCAGACCCTGCGGACATCGCCCTGGCCAGAGAACTGTTCCCTAGCCTGAATACCGTCGAGGCCAGCGAACTCATTTACGACTTGCCCGGCACCCTGGCGGACGGTCGGGTACAGCTTGAGGCCTGGAAAGTGGAACTCGACAGACTCAAGCAAGATCTGCAGACCTGGGCAGTTCAGGTACCGCATCAAGACCCGCTGACCGGCGAGGCGAACGATGCCGTCACGATGTACAACAAGGACCGATCTGAATTTGCCCGGCAATTACAGAGCTTCTGGCAACGCCGATCGAGCACGTCCGGCATGCGCGATGATCACTTCATTGCAAACCTGAACTTTGTGGGGGACATGCCACGGCTGACGGCGGACTTCAGCCATGTTTCAAGGCTGCACCTCATCGGCAACTCAGCGATTGGTGACATCGCCCCGTTCATCGAATTGTTTTCCCGGCTGCATGTCCTGGAGATGCATGACTTCGCCTTGGGCCAAGTGCCCGCCAACCTTGCGCGCCTGACCGAACTCAAGGAACTGACACTGGGTAGATGCGCCATCACCCTCACCGCCGAGGGCCAGACCCTGCTGCATTCACTCCCTGATCTTGAGCATCTGGACCTGAGCAACAACCCACTGGGGCTGATTCCCGATCTGACACCCATGCCAACGCTGAACGATATCCGCCTGTACAACACCGGCATCGCCAGCCTGCCCAATGGCCTTGCCACGCATCCCAACCTCAGAAGCGCACAGCTCACTGGCAACGCCATCACTGATCTGCCAGAAGATTTCTTTGCAGTGGATATCGATCTGGCCGATGGCATTGATCTGGCGAACAACCCTTTGTCCCCGAGTGCTCGTGATCGCATCAAGGTGCACTACGCCAGCATTGGAAATGATTTCGGCGTACTGCCCGACAAGGCCGACATCACCAAAGCGCAGACACTGTTTCCGGAGCTGGACATCGAAGATGCCACCCATGTGATCTATCGATTGCCAGGAACGCTGGCAGACGGCAGCGCTCAGTTGGCGCGCTGGGAAACAGAAATCACACAAATGGTCAGCGACCTCGCCGCCTGGTCAGAGCGCGTGCCGACCGGCACGACAGGACTGAACATGAACGCGGTTGACCGGGCTGCGCAGCGGTTCAACCGCAGAGCCTTCAGCCGCACTCTGAAACAGTTCTGGCGCAGCAGACAAACCGGCAAGACAGAACTCAGAGTCAATTCTCTAGGCATTGATCTGACCATCATCGGTGAGCTGCCAACGCTGACCGCTGACTTCAGTCATGTCACCCGGTTGGCGCTGCAGGGTAACGATTTCCTCACGAGCGTCGAGGGCTTCCTGAATTGTTTTACCGGACTGGAGGCCCTGGAAATGCGCCGCTTTGCCCTCGGCAAATTTCCTCCGTCCGTTTCCCGAATGACCAGACTCAAAACACTGGTGCTCAGCAGCTGCGGCATCCTGTTCGATGAAGCGGGACAAGCTGCCCTGTCCTCCCTGCCCCGACTGAGCGGGCTGGATATGTACAACAACCCGTTGGGCAGCGTCCCGGACATTACAGCGCTGAAAGCACTGGACTTCATCGACCTGTCCAGAACGGGGATCGATCATCTTCCAGCCGGTTTGCACGAACTGCCCAATCTGAAAATTGCACTGTTCAGTGAAAACCGTATCAGCGTACTGCCGGAAGAACTTTTCCAACTTCCCCCCGATCTCAGCACCGGCGTTGACCTCGACCACAACCCGCTGACATCAACCACACGGGAGCGGATCAAAACCCACCGCCAGGCGAGCGGCGTAGATTTCGGTGTTTCGGTCAGCCCCGAAGACAGTCAACTGGCCCGTACGCTTTATCCGCAATCAAGCGACACGCACATCAACGATATTGTCTATGGCTTGCCCGGGACACTGGCTGATGGTCGAGTTGAACTCGTGCGTCGACAGACTGAGCTCGCGACCTTGATTCGTGATCTCGAAGCATGGACAAAAGAAGCTCCGATCAACAGCGACGTCCCCGCACCACTGGACGCCGATTCCCTGCATCTGGAGCAAGAGCGCAGGGAACAATTCAAAGAACTTCTGGAATATTGCTGGCGCCGGATAGCCGTAGAGGGTCAGAGCGAATTCGAGTTCACTTGCGATCTGCCCATCACGGGTGCATTGCCGACGTTATCGGCTGACTTCGGCCATATACAGACACTGAACCTGACCAGCAGCAACGCCACGCCCCCGCGTGTCGGTCAATTTCTCGAGCGTTTTGCCAATCTGCAGGTGCTTGCCATCCAGGGCTATCGTCTGGACGACATCCCCCAAGCAGTGCTGGCCATGGACAAACTCAAGAGACTCAGCCTGCCCAACTGCCATATCAGCCTGACTCAACAAACGGTGGAGGGACTGGCCGCCCTGAAGAACCTCAACAGACTGATTCTGCGGAGCAACCCGCTGAGCCGCACACCCGATGTGGGTCAGATGGCCGCATTGTCCTGGCTGGACTTGAGCCACACGGGCCTCAGTGAAGTACCGACGGGTTTGTTCGACTGCCGCCAGCTTGAAACCGTTGACCTCTCCGGGAACGCCATTGTCGAGGTGCCGATCGAGCTGCTGGGCACCGGCACAACCGAATTCGACTTCAGTGACAACTCACTCTCCGACACCGCCGAACAGCGCGTGACGAGTCAACGTCTTGCCAGGGAAAACGCACAGAGCGAACAGCGAAGGCTGCAAGAGGAACCCGAAGTCTCATCCATTTCCATAGGCAATGAGCCGCCGCCACCGCCAAGGTCGCAATACGTCTAGCCGCGCTCGGGCGGCACCGACGACAATTCGAACGGACTGCTGCTGCGCCGCTGGTTGCGATCTTCCCGCGGCGTGGCACCGAAGAAGTTGCGGTAGGCGCTGGAGAAATGCGGCCCCGAAGAGAAGCCACAGGACAGGCCGATCTGGATGATCGACTTGCTGGTTTGCATCAACATCTGCCGGGCCTTGTTCAGGCGCAGCTCCAGGTAATACTGGCTCGGCACGCGGTTGAGGTACTGCTTGAAGATCCGCTCCAGCTGCCGACGCGATACGCACACATGCTGGGCGATTTCGTCGGTGGTCAGCGGCTCTTCGATGTTGGCTTCCATCAGCAACACCGCCTGGGTGAGCTTCGGATGGCTGGAGCCCAAGCGGTTCTGCAACGGAATCCGCTGGCGTTCGCCGCCTTCACGAATGCGTTCGACCACCAGTTCTTCCGACACCGCACCGGCCAGTTCGGCGCCGTGATCACGGGCCAGCACCGCCAGCAACAAGTCCAGTACCGACAAGCCACCACAGGCGCTCAAGCGATCGCGATCCCAGTCGAACAGATGGCTGGTGGCGATGACTTTCGGGAAACGCTCGGCGAAATCGTCCTGCCAGCGCCAATGCACGGCAGCGCGATAACCGTCGAGCAAACCGAGTTGCGCCAACGGGTAAACACCGGCCGACAAACCGCCGATCACACAACCGGCTCGCACCAGTTGTTTCAGTGCACTGCTGAGCGCCGGTGCGAGTGAGGTCGGCGGCTCATCGGCGAGCAGGAACAGCTTCTGGAAGTTTTCGAGCTTGCCGGCCCAGGGCTCACCCGGCAATTGCCAGGCGCCGTCGGTTGGCGGTTCGGCTTGCAAAAACGACAGTTCGTAAACAACGTCCGGGTGCACACGCTGGGCAACACGCAAGGCCTCCTCGGCCAGCGCAAGCGTCAGAGCTTTAGTGCTGGGCCAAATCAGGAAACCAATTCGATGGGCAGTCATGGCGGGCAATCCGAAACGAAAACAGTGATGAAGGCATGGGCCAATGCTAGCCCGTAAATGAACGCAAATCTCGACACCGGCAGAGATCAAATGTGGGATCGGGGCCAGCCTCTAAATGGCGAAGCATGCACTATCCCTGTGCACAACGGCAGTCCTGATTACTTCAAGCTGCCGGAGAGGAATTGTTGCAAACGTTCGGATTGCGGGTTCACCAGCACTTCACGCGGGTTGCCGCTTTCTTCGACGACACCTTTGTGCAGAAAAACCAGTTGGTTCGACACTTCACGGGCAAAGCCCATTTCGTGCGTTACCACCACCATGGTCCGGCCTTCCTGCGCCAGGGCCTGCATGACTTTCAGCACGTCACCGACCAGCTCCGGATCGAGGGCCGAGGTCGGTTCGTCGAACAGCATCACCTCAGGCTCCATCGCCAGCGCACGGGCAATCGCCACACGCTGTTGCTCGCCACCGGACATGTGTCCAGGGTAGGCGTCTTTGCGATGAGCAACACCGACCTTGTTCAGGTAGTGCTCGGCCTTCTCGCGGGCTTCGGCCTTGGACATGCCGAGCACGTGGACCGGCGCTTCCATGATGTTTTCCAGCGCGGTCATGTGCGACCACAGGTTGAAATGCTGGAACACCATCGACAGGCGCGAACGCATGCGTTGCAGCTGCTTCGGGTCGGCGGCCTTGAGCGCACCGTCCTTGTTGGCAACCAGTTTCAGCTCTTCGTTGTTGAGCAGAATCTTGCCCGCGTGCGGCTGCTCGAGCAGGTTGATGCAGCGCAGGAAGGTACTTTTGCCGGAGCCACTGGAGCCGATGATGCTGATCACATCGCCAGCCGCCGCCTTCAGGGACACGCCCTTGAGCACTTCGTGACTGCCATAGCGTTTATGCAGGTCTTGGACTTCAAGTTTGTACATGCGGTCGGTTCTCACAAAAACAGTCAGTCAGTCGTTGAGCAAGCGCCCGTGACGCAGCGCTTCGCGCCCCGCCACCTTGGCCAGCCAGAAACCGGGTTGGGCATAACGCAGCCGTTCAATGGCAAACAGCACCCCGGACGTACCAGCACACACCGTGCTGACCCGATCCGATAATGGATCGATCACTTCAAAAATCTCATCGCCGGCTTCAATCCACTCACCGGGTTTACGCAGAAAACTCACCACACCAGGATGCGGCGCGAACAGCAATTCGGTGCCTTCGAACGGCATGCCTTCGCAAGCCTCTTGCACAGGCTTTGGCCATTCGCCGCCGATCAAACCCTGCTCGGCAAGGAACGCCAGAATGCCTTCGGCGTGAGCCACCGCCTCTGGGCGACCGGTATCCGACTGACCACCCAATTCAATGGTAGTCGCCAGGCATGCCAATGGAATCTGGGCATCCGGGAACAGCCGCGACAGACGCAACCATGGCAGCGAACACGCTTCGTCAAAGGAGCTGCCGCCGGAATCTTCCGCCAGCAGCCCGACCTTGACGTTCAAGTGGGCGGCTAACGAACGCCAATGCGGCCAGTGTTGCGGCAAGGCATACATGTGCAGCGCCGCTTCGCAATCGCAGTGCAAATCCAGCACCACATCGGCGGTGCAGGCATGGCTGAGCAAGATGCGCTGCATGCCTTGCAACTGGCTGCTCGCCTCTGGCAAAGCCGCCAGGTGATCGCTCATAGCCTGACGGATGAGTCGAATATTGGCATGCGGATCATCACCCAGATGCCCATCGAGTTCGGCGGCCACGGGCTCGCTCAACTCGACGAAATCCCGGTTGAAGTTCTTGCCGCTGCCGGCCTCGAAACGACCCTGATGGTTCCCCTGAAGCAGCTGGCCGAGGCCCAGTGGATTGGCTACTGGCACCAATTCGATCACACCGTTCAGCAAGCCTTGGGCTTCGAGTTCGGTCAGGCGCTTTTTCAGCTCCCAGGCCGTGCGCATCCCCGGCAGTTCATCGGCGTGCAGGCTGGCCTGAATGTAGGCCTTGCGCTCGCCAGCACCGAAGCGGAACACCGAAATCCGGCGTTCGCTGCCCAGGTGGCTCCACGGCAATGCATGATCGATGCGTTCCATGTCAGTGCTTCCGCGGGGCCAGATAGCCCAGCCAACGGTGTTCGGCCATTTTGAACAGGCGCACCAGAATGAACGTCAGGCACAGGTAGAACACGCCGGCGGTGATGTAGGCCTCGAACGGCAAGTAGAACTGAGCGTTGACCGTGCGCGCGGCACCGGTGATGTCGATCAGGGTCACGATGGACGCCAGGCTGGTGGTCTGCAGCATCATGATCACTTCGTTGCTGTACTGCGGCAGTGCCCGGCGCAGGGCCGATGGCAGCAGAATCCGCTTATACATCTTTATCCGTGACATGCCCATGGCCTTGGCTGCTTCGATCTCGCCGTTCGGCGTGGCGCGCAGGCTGCCGGCGATGATTTCGGCGGTGTAGGCGCTGGTGTTGATGGCGAAGGCCAGGCACGCACAGAACGTGGCGCTGGACAGCCACGGCCAGAGGAAGCTCTCCCGCACAGCTTCGAATTGCGCCAGACCGTAGTAGATCAAAAACAGCTGCACCAGCATCGGCGTGCCGCGGATCACGTAGGTGAACAGCCAGGCACTCATGTTGACGATCGGCTGCTTGGAGACGCGCATCAGCCCCAGCGGCAACGCCGCCAGCAGACCGAAAAACAGCGACAGTGCGAGCAGTTTGAGGGTGGTCACCAGGCCGCCGAAGTACAGCGGCAAGGCCTCCCAAATGACGTTGTAGTCGAAGATCATAGATCAGCCGCCCTTACGCCTACCGAGTAGCGCTTCTCAAGGTGACGCAATGCCAGCAACGAGACACTGGTGATCACCAGGTACATCGCCGCCACTGCGAGGAAGAAGGTGAAAGGCTCGCGGGTAGCGTCTGCCGCCTGCTTGGCCTTGAACATCATGTCTTGCAGACCGACCACCGAAATCAGCGCGGTCGCCTTGGTCAATACCAGCCAGTTGTTGGTGAAGCCCGGAATCGCCAGGCGAATCATCTGCGGTACCAACACCCGGAAAAACACCTGGAAACTGCTCATGCCGTACGCCATGCCGGCTTCTGCCTGGCCTTTGGGAATCGCCATGAACGCACCACGAAAGGTTTCGGACAGGTACGCACCGAAGATGAAGCCCAGGGTGCCGATACCGGCGGCCAGCGGGTTCAGGTCGATGTAGTCGTCATAACCGAGCATCGGCGCGACGCGGTTGAGCAGGTCCTGGCCGCCGTAGAAAATCAGCAGGATCAGCACCAGATCGGGAATACCGCGGATCACCGTGGAATACAGATCGCCCAGCCAGGCCAGCCAGCGCACCGGCGACAGACGTAGCGCAACGCCGATCAGCCCCAGAACGATGGCCAGGGCCATGGACGACAAGGCGAGCTGAAGCGTCAGCCATGCGCCATCGAGGATGACAGCCCCGTAGCCTTTCAACATGATTCAGGTCCTCGAAAGTTGGGATGAAAAAATGGCGCAAACCTCAGAGATCCTGTTGCTTGCGCCATTTCGGACTTGTTGCGGGGACGGTTACTTGCCGTAGATATCGAAGGCGAAGTACTTGTCCTGGATTTGCTTGTACTTGCCGTTCGCGCGAATGGCAGTGATCGCGGTGTTGATCTTGTCTTTCAAGGCGTCGCCTTTGCGTACGGCGATACCGATGCCGTCGCCGAAGTACTTCTCGTCGGTGAACGCCGGGCCAACGAAGGCGAAGCCTTTGCCGGCGTCGGTTTTCAGGAAGCCATCATCCAGCAGGGTCGCGTCTGCCACGGTGCCGTCGAGGCGACCGGCGGCCACGTCGAGGTAGATTTCGTTCTGCGAACCGTAAGGCTTGATCTCGGCACCCAGTGGGGCCAGGACTTCGCGGGCGAAGCGCTCGTGGATCGAACCACGTTGCACGCCGATGTTCTTGCCCTTCAGCTCAGCCAGGCTTTCGCTGACTTGAGTGCCGGCCTTCATGGCCAGCCGCGCCGGGGTGTTGTAGTACTTGTTGGTGAAGTCCACGGACTTCTTGCGGTCTTCTGTGATCGACATGGACGACAGAATCGCGTCGATCTTGCGCACCTTGAGTGCCGGGATCAGGCCGTCGAACTCTTGCTCGACCCACTGGCACTTGACCTTCATCTCTTCACACAGGGCGTTGCCGATGTCGTAGTCGAAACCCACGATGCTGCCGTCCGGTGCTTTGGAGGCGAACGGAGGGTAAGCCGCCTCGATACCGATTTTCAGAGGTTTTTCATCGGCGAATGTCGGCAGGGACAGCACGGACAGTGCCAGGGCGCCAAGCAGCACGAGTTTCTTCATCTTGGGACTCCATCGGTAAAGGGCAAAAACGGCAGAGTGAGCGACAGCCCAATATGCGAATGGGTTAAACAGAAAGCGGTGCTGCGTCCTGGGATGACTGCGATGGATTTCAACGCAGACAACGACGAGCGAGTGATCGGCATTCTAACGACAGGCCCGAAGCCGATATTTCTTCAATGCGACAACAAATTACAGATGCACCGAAAAAGCCGCTTGAGCGCGTTGACAGTCTTGCAATTTCATGCAAGAGCAAAAGACTTTGAACCGATCTATATTGCAAATTGCGGGCCCATTATTGGCAAACCCTTCTAATCCAGCAAGCGCAGCGTGGTGTCTTATTTTTCAGGCAGGGTTGAGAGGCCCTGAAACAGGGCTTAGCGTTTCTCAATGCCTCGTTGTCGGGCGCGCGGTTACACATTCAGTTACTTGAAGGGTGATGGGTAACATTGGGAAAGCGCCGACGGGGGAAGCCGATAATTATTGGTAGTTGTTTATGTGTTGCCTGTCAGATCGCCTTCGCGAGCAGGCTCGCTCCCACAGGGGAACGCATTCCAAATGTGGGAGCGAGCCTGCTCGCGATGAGGCCAGAACGGCCAACACAAAAACCCAAAGCATAAAAAACCCCACCAAGCTCAACACCTGGTGGGGCTTCGATGACTCAGGAATCGGCGCTTACGCGACGTTCATGGTCTTGTGCGTATCAATCAAATGCTGCACCACACCCGGATCGGCCAGGGTCGAAATATCCCCCAACCCGTCGTATTCCGCCGTGGCAATCTTGCGCAGAATGCGGCGCATGATTTTGCCCGAACGGGTTTTCGGCAGGCCCGGCGCCCACTGGATGACATCCGGCGAGGCAATCGGGCCGATCTCTTTACGCACCCAGTTCTTCAGCTCCAGGCGCAGTTGCTCGCTCGGCTCTTCGCCAGCGATCAACGTGACGTAGACATAAATGCCCTGCCCTTTAATGTCGTGCGGCACACCCACCACCGCCGCCTCAGCGACTTTCGGGTGAGCGACCATCGCGCTTTCGATCTCGGCGGTGCCCATGCGATGCCCGGAAACGTTGAGCACGTCATCCACGCGACCGGTGATCCAGTAGTAACCGTCTGCGTCACGACGCGCACCGTCACCGGTGAAATACATGCCACGGAAGGTCTTGAAATAGGTGTCGACGAAGCGATCATGGTCGCCATACAGCGTGCGCGCCTGGCCTGGCCACGAATCGAGAATCACCAGGTTGCCCTCGGCAACGCCTTCGATGATGTTGCCCAGGTTGTCCACCAGCGCCGGCACCACGCCGAAAAACGGCCGTGCCGCAGAGCCAGGCTTCAGACCATGAGCACCCGGCAGCGGGCTCATCATGTTGCCGCCTGTTTCGGTCTGCCACCAGGTATCCACGATCGGGCAACGGGATTGGCCGACATTCTTGTAGTACCAGTCCCACGCTTCCGGGTTAATCGGCTCACCGACCGAGCCCAACAGACGCAGGCTGCTGCCATCGGCGCCTTCGACAGCGGCGGTACCCGACGCCATCATCGCGCGGATCGCGGTCGGCGCAGTGTAGAGGATGTTGACCTTGTGCTTGTCGACGATCTTCGCCACCCGGGTGATGTCCGGGTAGTTCGGCACGCCTTCGAACAGCAACGTGGTCGCGCCATTGGCCAGCGGGCCGTAGACGATGTAGGTGTGGCCGGTAACCCAACCGACGTCGGCGGTGCACCAGTAGATCTCGCCCGGGCGGTAGTCGAACACGCGCTCGTGGGTCATCGCCGCATACAGCAGGTAACCGCCGGTGGTGTGCTGCACACCCTTCGGCTTGCCGGTGGAGCCGGAGGTATAAAGGATGAACAGCGCTTCTTCGGCGCCCATTTCTTTCGGCGCGCACACACTGCCCGCCACTTTCATCAGGTCTTCGTACCAGATGTCGCGATGCTGGTTCCACTTGATGTTGCCACCGGTGCGCTTGCACACGATGACTTTCTGAATGCTGCTGGTTTCCGGGTTGGTCAGCGCGTCGTCGACGTTGGACTTGAGCGGGATCTTCTTGCCGGCACGAACACCTTCGTCGGCAGTGATCACCACTTTGGATTTGCAGTCGATGATGCGGCCAGCCAAAGCTTCCGGCGAGAAACCACCGAACACCACCGAGTGAATCGCGCCGATCCGGGTGCAGGCCAGCATGGCAACCACGGCTTCGGGAATCATCGGCATATAGATCGTCACCACATCGCCGCGGTGTACATCCTGGCCGCGCAAGGCGTTGGCGAACTTGCAGACTTCTTCATGCAACTCGCGGTAGGTGATGTTGCGGCTTTCGGCGGGGTCATCCCCTTCCCAAATGATCGCGATTTGATCGCCGCGCTCGGCCAGATGACGGTCGAGGCAGTTGTAGGAAACGTTCAGCGTGCCGTCGGCGAACCACTTGATGTCGACATGGTGATCGTCGAAGGACGTCTGCTTCACCGTGGTGAAAGGCTTGATCCAGTCGAGTCGCTTGGCTTGTTCACGCCAGAAGCCGTCCGGGTTGACGACCGACTGCTGGTACATGGCCTTGTAAGTGGCCTCGTCAGTCAGCGTATTGGCTGCTACCTCGGGACGAACGGGATACAAAGAAGCCGCACTCATCTTTCTTACCTCGGTGGAATAGTTGTTTTTGTATGGCCCAGTTGTAGCCGGGCGGCGCCTATAGAACCATTCGACGATGGTAGTAACAAGCCCCTACAGAATGTAGCTATATCGCGACAAGGCGCTCAAACCCGGCTATTCCGGGCCCCCGTAGGCGCTAGCGAAGCCTGCGATCTTTTGATCTTTACGGAGGATTGTTACCAAATCTGCCAAAAGTGTTTATCAAAAGCACGGCTATATGCACGCCATCCCCAGGCCTAAAATCGGTCTCGCCAACAAGGCAACGTGATTAACCCAGTTGCAGCCCCCACGAAGGCCGTTAATCCAAGACTCTTTATTAAAGCTCCACACGCAATCCCAAAAAGATTGCGTGACCCCATTCGACCTCAGAAAGGTAAATTTGAAATGAAAGCTTTGTTAGTTCTGGCCCTCAGCAGTCTGTGCGCAACCGCCATGGCGGACGAGGTCCCGACTGATGTCGCACAGCAACAACCCGTCGTCGAGGAATACACCTACTCCACCCACCTGGACATCGCCAAAGTGATCTCGATTAGCGAAATCCCGAATGTCTGCGAAGTGGTTCCGGCCAAAATGGAATACGACGACTCCAAAGGCCAGCGGCACATTCTGCGCTACAGCGTCATGGGTACCGGCTGCTCCAACGGCTGATCCGCCCCCACTTTTATCTCCCGAGGCTCGACCCATCCTTTTTTAAGACAGATGAAGCGCCGAGCCTTGTATCGATGAAATCGATTGTTTTAAGCATTTATTTGCGATTTTTAATCTAATTATCTGGCGTAGTATGAATTCCACACCCAAGGCACACCACGCCAACGAATCTGGAGCCACTACCATGAAAACCAAACTGATCCTCGCCCTGACCCTTTCCGTCCTGGCCGCCAACACCTTCGCCGCCGATGGCTACGACCGCACAGGCTCGGCTGCTTTCAACGACGCGGCTGTCGCTTCTGACGGTTACGACCACACCGGCTCTGCCTCTTTCGCGGCTGACGGTTTCGATCGTACCGGCGCTGCCAAAGTCGCTGCTGACGGCTCCGATCACACCGGCGCCGCCAAGGTTGCTGCCGATGGTTCCGACCGCGTGGGGGCCGCTCGTTTCAGCTGAACACCCAGCGCGACCTCACAGCCCGACTTCGGTCGGGCTCAGTTGTGTCTGGAGTGGTTAAAAATCGACCAAAACCACAACATGTAGTGAAAAATATGGTTTTTTGGTTGTTTTTTGAGCAACGCTTTTCAAGACCCTTTGCAGCTCAGAATTGCACACAATCTCGCCCACAAAACCCCGTCTATTGCCCTGCAAGCCCCGCCCCACCTGGCTTGCGCCGCAACAGCTGCCCGTAACGGCGCGAACACCCCGGCCTCACCGTCAAAAACCAGCCAAAACAGGCGAAAAAAAAACTTCCTCCGCCAAAGCCCTGTAAACCCTCGCTCCAACCAGAAAACGCCCCTCGCCAACCGCTCCAGGTGCCATTTCGCCGCACCACGGGGCTGAAAATTTCCTTATAATGCGCACTTAAACGGGCCTGCAATATTCCCTTACAGGGGTGAAAAGCCAGTCTGAAGCCCACGCAGAGCGGCTCACGTTCTCTGCGCCCATCAGTGGCTTCGGAACACCCGTACAAAATTCTGTTTATTGCCTGCGTTGTACTGCTGCAACAAACGATTTCCTTTAGATCCAACGCGGCCAGAAAAGGCTGTGTGAAAAACCAACCTATCAGTTTTCACACGGGCAATCTGGCCCTCACGCAGGAGACGACACGTCATGCTGAGCTGGGACGAATTCGACAAAGAAGATGACGGCGAAGTCGCTGTAAAAGGCGCCAATGCCGGCCACGCTTCTGAAGCCAACATGGACCGCCTCGACAGCGCCGGTGGTGCCGCCGCTCAAGAGGCCCGCGCCGTGACCGCGACGGACTCCGCCGCGATCGCCCGCGCCAAGGCTGCCCTGGATTCCCTCGACGTCGCCGAAGGCCTCGCCGAACTGGAAGGCGCCTCTGCCCGTGTAGCCGTCGATGAAAAGCGCATGATCAACTGCCGCGCCGACCTCAACCAGCTCGTGCCATTCAAATACGACTGGGCTTGGCAGAAGTACCTGGACGGTTGCGCAAACCACTGGATGCCGCAAGAAGTCAACATGACCGCCGACATCGCCCTCTGGAAAGACCCGGAAGGCCTGACCGACGACGAGCGCCGCATCGTGATGCGCAACCTCGGCTTCTTCTCCACCGCCGACTCCCTGGTTGCCAACAACCTGGTCCTGGCCGTGTACCGCCTGATCACCAACCCGGAATGCCGCCAGTACATCCTGCGCCAGGCCTTCGAAGAGGCGATCCACACCCACGCCTACCAGTACTGCATCGAATCGTTGGCCATGGATGAAGGCGAAATCTTCAACATGTACCACGAGATCCCATCGGTCGCGAAAAAAGCCACCTGGGGCCTGAAATACACCCGTTCGATCTCCGATCCGAAGTTCGAAACCGGCACCGTCGAAACCGACAAAGAGCTGCTGCGCAACCTGATCGCCTACTACTGCGTTCTGGAAGGCATCTTCTTCTACTGCGGCTTCACCCAAATCCTCTCCATGGGCCGCCGCAACAAAATGACCGGCGTCGCCGAGCAGTTCCAGTACATCCTGCGCGACGAATCCATGCACCTGAACTTCGGCATCGACGTGATCAACCAGATCAAAATCGAAAACCCGCATTTGTGGGACGCTGAAATGAAGGAAGAAGCGAGCCAGATGATTCTGCAGGGGACTCAGCTGGAGATTGAATACGCTCGGGATACCATGCCACGCGGCGTGTTGGGCATGAATGCGGCGATGATGGAGGATTATCTGAAGTTCATCGCTAACCGTCGTCTGTCGCAGATTGGTTTGAAGGAAGAGTATCCAGGGACGACTAACCCGTTCCCTTGGATGAGTGAAATTATGGACTTGAAGAAAGAGAAGAATTTCTTTGAGACTCGGGTTATTGAGTATCAGACTGGTGGGGCTTTGAGCTGGGATTGACTCCTAGCTGAACCTTCCCCAAATAAAAAGCCTCGCTATTGCGAGGCTTTGCACATCTAGATTTTAATATTCAAAAAGCTTTCTTTAGAAAAACTCTAAACAAGCGAAGGTCTAACTAAGGACATTCATGCTGTCGACAAAACCAACCATAATAGATTTATTCTGCGGCTGCGGCGGACTTGGATTGGGCGCGGAGCTAGCCGGTTTCCACTCGCTAGCGGCTGTCGACATTGATTCAGACCTTCAATCAGCCTATCGCTTAAACTTCCCCAATACCAAAACTATTCAGGCCGACGTAGGGCTACTTGACCGAAAATCCTGGAAAGAAATAATCGGCGATACACGTCCCGACGGGATAGTGGGTGGTCCACCTTGTCAGGGGTTTAGTAGGATAGGACGGAGGCAGCCCAATGATCCTCGCAACAACTTAGTCGGACATTTTTTTCGCCAAGTCATAGAGCTAAAACCATACTTCTTCATCATGGAAAATGTGGAGGGAATACTTGATGATGGAAATCGAGAAATCCTTTATGCGGGATTAGAAACCGTCCCAAAAAACTACATAGTCCTGGGCCCTGTGCGAATAAATGCTCTTGACTGCGGCGCGGCAACTTCCCGCAAGAGGATTGTAATTATTGGCTACGACCCGTCTCATGTTGAAAAAATAGAGCTTCTATCGTTATTAGAAGAAATAAATCGACCACCTACGACTGTGGAGCAAGCAATTTACGATTTGCCTTCTCCTATATTGTCAAAGCCCGCGTCAAAATCAGACTACACGTGGGCCCTATACCCAGAATCAAATCAAATTTCAGACTATGCAAAGTATTTAAGACAACTACCTCCAGCAGGGCTCGGTGCCAAAATATCTATTGAAAACCTACGTAACGGCAAGGTTTCTGGGCTAATGGGGACCAGACATACCGACATAGTGATTGACCGATTCCTGAATACAACACAAGGAAAAATTGAGCCTATTAGTCGATATCCTAGACTGAACCCAAAAGGCTTTTGTCCGACTCTTAGAGCGGGAACTGGGAGCGACAAGGGAAGCTATCAAGCAATGAGGCCGATACATCCGATAGAGCCTAGAGTTATTACTGTAAGAGAAGCAGCTCGACTGCAAGGGTTTCCGGACTGGTTTCTATTTCATCCAACTATCTGGCATTCGTTTAGAATGATCGGAAATAGCGTATCCCCGGTAATGTCTGCGCGCCTACTATCAGCCATTCGAAAAAAACTCGAACAAAAACTCGCCGCCTGACGGAATTATAAAATGAAAAAAATAGACAATGAAGTCAATGAGCCCGGTGAAGTCCGCGTAAGCTTTTCGTCCGACCCTGACTATGTAATCAAAGGACTAACTTCTGACGTGACGACGATCGAGTGCATCTACGACCTTATCGACAACTCGATAGATGCCGCACGAAACTCGCTTTTAAAGACGGATACAAAAAAAGATAAATTTGGACTTCCCGCATCGTACAACGGTTATGAAATCAGAGTTTCAATAGACAATAAAAACGTCACCATTCTGGATAATTGTTCTGGTATTGACGAACAAACCCTTTCCAATAAGACCTTCACGATAGGAAGCCGTTCTCAACACCCTTACGGGATCGGACACTATGGCGTAGGCTTAAACCGAGCAATCTTCAAACTCGGGGCAAGGGTTCACCTTACAACAGACGACGGAACTGACCAATTCTCTCTGACATTTTCCGAAAGCGAAGTTAGAAAAGCCGTAGCGAACACCTTAGAAATTAAAGCAATTAAACTAAAAACAACAAATAAAAAATTCAACCTTATAAAAATAAGCGACATAAACAGTGAGGTTTATTCTGATTTGGGCTCTGCCATTTGGCTTAAATCCACTACAGAAGAAATTCGAAAGCGTTATGGAATATTCACAAGTAAAAACTTAAAAATCCTGATCAACGACGTTCCAATTGGCACCTTTGGCCCTGAAATACGCGATCCGGTTTTTTTAAGAAAGCGGGAGAGAACGCTATTCTCTCAATCGCGTGTAAATATATATATGGAATCAGGCCTACACCAGGACTACCGAATCAGAAGTGTCGATAATGACTACCAGGAGTTAAAATCTGGAATACCCGAACTAACTAAAGAGTATGGATGGTATATTGTCTGCAATGATAGAATAATTTTAGTTGCAGATAAATCCAAAATCACTGGTTGGACGACTAGTTGGCACAATGAATATCATGGGTTTCTAGGATGGGCTTACTACGTAAGTGAAGACCCATCTTTATTACCATGGGACAGTAAAAAAACCGGCATAAACAGTAACAATAAAGCGCACGAAGAAAGCTTACCCATACTGAAAGGCCTTGCTGACAGCTACAGAACCGACAACCGTAAACTCAGAAAGACTAAAGCCGCTGCACCAGCATCCAACCCTACTCCTATTATCCGACCAAAAGACCCTAGTGCATTGTCCGGCTCTCAGAACTCTAAGCCGAAAAGCAATGATTGGAAACCTGCCGCTGGAGTAGGCGCTGGCGTTACGACCAACAATGAAAAAAACAACTTACATACAAATGACATGGACTACCTCGTCTATGACATCAATACAATTTCAACATCGCCACGCACCACCTCCCTACTGCAGGAAGCGAAAGAGATTTCCATAAAACAACATCCATATACGGCAATTGTGCTGTTACGGGTCTTATTCGAGTGTGCGCTACGCGAGTTTGCAATAAGACATAAATTTTACAACACAATCAAAGAATCATATTTTTCAGAGCAAGACTTTGCTGGAAGACCGTTTACTGACAAGCAAAAAAAAGATTACTCACCCAATCTTCAGAAGATGATTACGTGGTTACTGCAAAACACAGAAAATCTTCCGAATGATCATAGACGGGCTGCCAGTCTGTCATTAGGAAAATTCAAAAAAGACCTGTCCACTATAAACGGAATTGTGCATGAAGATGGCGTACTAACGGACAACTCTGAAGTAAACCAAATAAGAAACAATGCCTACAAAGCACTACAGACACTCTTAGAAAACTAATACGTTATTTCTTGTCTGGGGGAGGGGCATACCACCCTCCCCCTTTTGATTTTTTAACACGCCGTTTAATAGCTATCAAAAACACTAGAAACCTCTCACATAAGATACTGATTTTTCTCGATTGACGACGTATCCAGGCTTCCCTACGCTATTCGCAGGTGCCTAAGAAACGCCCAACGTAGAAAGCTGAGTTCCTCACACATACAACTTGTGCTGCCGTTAAAAGACATGCGCAAAACGTGGGTGAAAAAACTGCTTGTTGGGATTTCTTAGATTCTCTACGTCGGGTGCTGGCCTCCTACAAATTTATCTGTAGAGGTAATAGAAATGCCCACATTAAATCCGCATGACCACCTTCCACTTTTGGAGGTCGGCCCTGAACCTTTCATTTCAACAATTTTTCTACGCCAAAATCTGCACCTACATGCGCTTCTTGTGGAAAACCAACCTTGGTTCTGCGCCCGAGATCTAGGTCGCTTAATGGGATTCCATCTGAGTGATCGCGTTGTCAGCAAACTGGATGAGGATCAGCGACATACGTTATTGATTACATACTATGGGAAATCAGAAAAGCGACTAATGCTCAGCGAATCCGGAGCCTATGCGTTGCTGGTCTACCACTACGCACCGGGTAATCGGTTATTGCGCGAGTGGTTGACCCATCAAGTGGTCCCAACATTGCGCGATGCGGTGCAGTCAAAAAATGCTGACCGACCGATGTTAAGTTTGTTGGATTGGCCAGAAATGTCGTTGAGTCTGTTGCATTGGCAAGATGAAGGCTGGATTCGATTGCGTGACATGCCTTATCTGCTGCCAAATCGTACGCGGCGGCGAGTACCGACGGTTAAGCCTTGGTGGCGAAAAGTACTGGATATATTTCAGTTTTCCAGGCACTCGGTGGGTTAGTGCCATTACTCTTTCGTAGGCATCGACTGAGCGATGCGTCGGTTAATTCTGTAGGAAATTTCGTAGACATTCGTAGTGGCCACTCAGTATCGTCCGAGGGTTTTCAACCCTCGGCGATCTTATGGATATTGGAACCAGCAACACCGATTGGAGTGTCACTGAGCTCGAAGCAGCAGTTGACGCTTATCTGAAGATGCTGAAGCTCGAAGAGAACGGGCAGAAACTCAACAAGGCCCACGAAAATCGAACTCTGCGAGCGGGCGCGTTGGCTGGGCGCACCGAAAGCTCCGTCGAGTTCCGGATGCTTAACATCTCAACTGTGCTGGAGCGGATGGGCAAGCAGCGCATCAATGGCTACAAGTCAGCACCTCATGTCGGCTCGAATGTCGAAAACTCAATCCGCGACGTCCTTGCCAGCCGAGGTATTCTCGCCGGCGACGAATCCATTCCTACCGCCGATGATGACACGCTAGAACGCCGCGCCGTTGCGCTTCAAAAGCAAAAGATGAAGCAACCGCCAAAGGGCATTTTGAAACCGAAACGCGCTCCAAATTCAGGTTCGGTGTACGTGCGTGATCCCGAAGTCAGAGCCTGGGTTCGAAATGTAGCCGAAGGCCATTGTGAAGGCTGTGATCGGCCCGCTCCGTTTCAAAAACTCGGACTACCTTATCTGGAAGTCCACCACGTCAAACCTCTCGCGAAAAAAGGTTCGGACCGCACCACCAATGCTGTTGCGCTGTGCCCGAATTGCCATCAGCGCTGTCACCATGCGACCGATAAAGACGACTACACCGAGTCACTGTATTTGAAGATCGGCCGACTCATTCGTGAGTAGGCTATCCAGCGGTTTTCCAGACTGGCCTTGACCTAACGGTGACACCGTTAGCATGCTCTCCCAAGATGCATGGCAGTCGAGAGGGCAAATCTGAATGTGCGCTGATAAAGTCACACCAGAACAGCGATCCAAGATCATGGCGCAGGTAAAGAGCAAGAATACGAAACCAGAGATGGTCGTTCGGTCCTTGTGCCACGCGATGGGGCTGAGGTTTCGACTTCATCGGCGAGATCTGCCAGGCACACCCGATCTAGTGTTCCCAAAATATCGGCTATGTCTTTTTGTTCATGGCTGTTTTTGGCATCAACACGGGTGCAAATACACATCGACGCCTAAAACCCGCCCCGATTACTGGGCAACGAAGTTCGGAACTAACGCTAGCCGTGACGAGCGATGCATCAACCGATTAAAGCTGATGGATTGGCGGGTGGATGTGATTTGGGAGTGCGAGTTAAAAGACCTCGACCGCATCAAAGAAAAAATTCAAATGCTCACCACCCACCTCGAATAGACGCCTTACCTAAAGGACTTAGAGCCCCACCATGAAATTCGACCTCGCCTACTGCCTCAGCCTCGACGACAAGCTGTCGATCTATGACGTGCGTGATTTGAATTTCGACGAGACGATGGAGTTCGATTCCGCCAAGGAGCATTTCCAGTGCCCCAATGACAATTGCAGGGCGGCCTTTGATGCGGCGAATGTGCTGGGAACATTCAACGCCAAGAATGTGAATTACGTACGCACGCCGCACTTCAAGAACATCCCCAGCACCCGGCATGTCGAGGGTTGTCCTTATGTCAGCCTGAAAACGCCGGCGTCGGGCCTGGAGGCGGACGGGGCGGAATCGGATGACAGTCGGGAGGAGCATTTCCCGTCGGAGTTGTTGCTGACTCGACGTGAGTATGTGCGCAAGCCGTCCAACCCGGCGGTGGCGGCGGATGTCATGCGGGATGACCCAACACCCACTTCAGCGGCCAGTAACGTCGAGCATCCGAGCCGGGAGTCGGCGCCGGACAAGACCAGTGTCTTCGCCCATCCGGTGGAGTGTTTTGTGTCGAACTTCGAGGACAAGGATCTGCTCAAGCGTATGCCGCTGAAGATTGGCGAGCACACGGCGCCTTATGGGTCGTTCTTCAAGAAGATCGAATACCTGCAGGACAACAAGGGGCTGATTTACTGGGGCAAGATCAAGGAGATCAAGGATTACACGCAGAGCTTTCGCATCGATTTCGAACAAAAGGTCTGGGTCAAGCAACCGGGCGAGGCGAAGAAGAAGCCTTATTCGGTCAACGTTTATCTGAGCAAGAAGCTGATCGACAACTACCGCAAGCGCAAAGCGTTTCTGGAAGAGATCAAGCACGCCGTCGACAGTGACGCGCAGTTGTATTGCTTCTTTTATGGCGTGACGCCGGAGTTGAAGCAGGTGCCGAGCAAGAAAAACCCCGAGCAGACGTTCGGCGTGTTCAGTGCCAATATCGAGAACCTGGACCACTTCATCATTCGTGAAGCGCCGGGGTTGGCGAGTAAATAGTCATTCGCCCACCCTGCCGGACGTCGTCCTTAGTAAGACCTCGTTTGTTAGGTGGCCTTTGTAAGCTTGTGACATGATGCCGCTAGTATTTTCCCTGATGAGTGGCTTATCTGTGTCAGTGATTCCCCTACTGGTCTGTGACGACTCCAGCATGGCTCGTAAGCAAGTATTACGGGCACTGCCGGCGGATTGGCCGGTGTCGGTCACCGAGGCCGGTAATGGTCATCAGGCAATGGAGGCCATACGCCGGGGGTTGGGGCAGGTGGTGCTGCTCGACCTGACCATGCCGAAGATGGATGGTTATCAGGTGTTGAGCGCCTTGCGCGCCGAAGGATTGAAGGCGCACGTCATCGTGATCTCTGGTGACGTTCAGGAAGAAGCGGTGCGTCGCGTGCGTGAGCTGGGTGCGCTGGCGTTTCTGAAAAAGCCTTTCGACGAACACGAGCTGCGCCAGACACTCAGTCAGCTAGGGCTACTGACGGAATCTGGCCAGGCGTCGCTGGGGAGTCGTCCGGCGGCGAACACCGTCATCAGTTTTCACGATGTGTTCCGTGAAACGGTCAACGTTGCCATCGGCCGGGCGGCCGCCCTGATCGCCAAGGTGTTGGGCGTCTTTGTGCAGTTGCCGGTACCGAACGTGAACATCCTCGAGGTCGGCGAGTTGCACATGGCGCTGACCGATGCCAGCAGTCGCAAGCAACTCACGGCCATCTGCCAGGGTTTTATCGGCAGTGGCATTGCCGGCGAAGCCCTGCTGATGTTTCACGACTCGGAAATCGCTGACATCGCGCAATTGATGCAACGCCAGAGCGCCGACTATTCAGACCTGGAAATGCTGCTGGACCTCTCCAGCGTTCTGATCGGTGCTTGCCTGAGCAGCATTGCCGAACAGATCGATGTGGCGTTTTCTCAAGGTCACCCGCAGATCCTCGGCCAGCACGCGGCCATCGATGAGCTGATCCGGGTCAATCACAAGCGCTGGAAAAAGACCCTGGCGGTGGAAATCAGCTATAGCCTGGAAGGGCATGACATTCGTTTCGACCTATTGTTGCTGTTCACGGAAGACTCAATCGAGCGGTTGACCCACAAACTCGCCTACTTGATGAATTGAGCCATGAACGATCCTATCGATCTGAACGAGTTTCACTGGTTGCTGGCGATCGTCCAGAGCATCGACGTCGGTGTGGTGGTGCTCGACCGCGACTACTGCGTGCAGGTCTGGAACGCCTTCATGGAGAACCGCTCCGGGGTACAGCCCAAGGATGCTCACAATCAGTATTTCTTCAATCTGTTTCCCGAAATCGACCGCCAATGGTTCCGCCGCAAGGTGGAAAGCGTCGTGACCCTGGGCACGCCAGCGTTCACTGTCTGGGAGCAGCGCCCGTATTTGGTGCGGTTCAAGAACTACCAGCCGATCACCGGCCAGGAAGCGTTCATGTACCAGAACACCACGTTGTTCCCGCTGCGCTCCACCGACAGCAAAATCAACCATATCTGCCTGGTGATCTATGACGTCACCGACGTCGCCGCCAACCGGCATCAGCTCCAGGCCGCCAATGCGCAACTGCAACAACTCTCCAGTACTGATCGGCTGACGGGGCTGTACAACCGTGGTCATTGGGAAGAAAACCTGAAAGTCGCCTATGCCCGGCACCAGCGCTATGGCAATGCCACCAGCCTGGTGATGTTCGATATCGACCACTTCAAGCGGGTCAACGACACCTATGGTCACCAGGCGGGCGACAAGGTCATCGAGCAAGTCGCCAGGCTGGTCCGTGAGCATGTGCGCGACACCGATGTGGCCGGGCGTTATGGCGGTGAAGAGTTCGCCGTGGTGCTTTCAGACACCGACAAGAGCGGTGCACGGGATTTCGCCGAGCGTCTGCGTAAGGCAATCGAAGAACTGGAAGTGCTGCACAACGGCCAGAGCATCCGTTTCACCATCAGCCTGGGGGTGGCCGATCTGAGTCAGCCCTCGACCAACTACACCGACCTGATCACCTGGGCGGACCACGCGCTGTATGCGTCGAAGAAGGTCGGGCGCAATCGGGTGACGGTGTATGAGTAAATAAAGCAGCCCAACCCAACGGTGGCGGCGGACAAGAGCGTTGAAGCAGGTGCCGAGCATGAAAAACCCCGAACAGACGTTCGGGGTGTTCAGTGCCAATATCGAGAACCTGGATCACTTCATTATTCGGGAAGCGCCGGGGTTGGCGGATAAGTAATTCAGCGTCAGGGCAACTTCAATGCCACATGCCCAGCGTGTTGTTTGATCAGGTTGTACGGCAGGATGCTCCATTCCACGTTTCGGCACATGGCTTGGTTGTGGGCAAATGCAGGCAGCAACTTGATGCCTTTGTCGGTGAAATACCAGGAAGGGAAGATCCACGACTGCTCTTCACCGTAGACGCAATCATCATTTCGATCAGTCGAGCTGGTGACTTGCTCGGGATAGAGCGTACGCAATTGACCCACCAGCCACGGTGCCAATTCTTTGGTGCGGTATTCGGAATAGGCGAGATAAGCATCATAGGACGCCTTGTCGTCGAGCTCGCTTAGTTCGTAATGCTTCGGCTCGCCCCGTCCTATCCAAAGCACATCTTCCAGCGCCAGGGTCTTGCCGGTCTTGGCTTCGAGATTGAATGGCATGTCGTCCTCATCGGAATAAGACCCGCCACAGTTGGACTCGGCCCTGATGTTCACGCTGATCACCGAGGGTGACATCCACAACGGATCGGCCGTTTGGCTATAGGTGTTCATGCCGACCTGGGTGAGGCAATCATGGAAGATGACGACTTGCTGCCACAAACGCCCCATCAACTGCTGATTGATGCGTTGCTGCTCTTCGGCGGTGTAACCCGAGACCACTTCAAACATCGACATCCTGGATTGCGGCTCGCTCCACCATTGCAGTGTGTAGCCCATGAAGGTTTCGGTCTTGCCTTGTTTGAGTTTCATACCTTGCAGGCGCAAGTACTCATAAGGCGTCACGTCATGAAGCATAGCGAGATAAGGCAAAGTACCAGCAGGAACCGGTGGTAGTTTTGCTTGCAGTAATTCTATCTTCAGGGCTTTGCCTTGGGGGCTGGTCCATTCCCCAGACAAGCCATTGGGCGTGGGCCGAAGACGAATTTTCGGGCGCGGCGTGTCCTCATGATCGCTATCGTTACCCTCATCGACTACCAGCGTCTCGCCGTCCTTACTGCCACTGAGCATTAAGTCCTTGCGGTATTTTTGGTAGAAGTAACGCCCACTCACGCCATCAGGGTTATGGGTGTTCATCTCCAACACTATCGGCGATTGGCCTAACGTTCCGATGTAAACCTGCTTGCCACCGTCGGCCCCCAGCGCAGTAGAAAAGGTTGAGCACACCAGCACAACAATGCCGATCAAACGCCACAGCCCCTTGAACATCAAATCATCCTTGTATAAATGAACGCGTGCTCGCGGGAGATAGCCAGGTGCGGCTTGAAAGCCATACGTAACCCAGCCTCAAGGCAGTTGCACCGCTACACCACCGGGGTGTTGTTTGATGAGGTTGTAAGGCAGGACGCTCCATTCAACATGCCCACATGAAGCGTCTACATGAGCAAATGATGGCTCTAGCTTGATACCGTTTTCAGTGAAGTACCAAGACAGGTAACGCCACCGGTCTTCGTCACTGTAGGCACAATCCTCATCACTGGTCATTTGATCTGGATAAAGCTTACTGAGCTGCGCCACCAGCCATGGCGCGAGCTCGTTGGAACGGTACGCAGAAAACGCGGTGAACGTGTCAGGTGATTGGTCGCTTTCTCCATAGAGTTCTTCGTAATGCAGGGGTTTGCCCTCCCCTATCCAAAGAATATCCTCAAGCACCAAGGGCTTGCCGGTCTTGGCATCGAGGTTAAGCGGTACATCGTTCTGATCCGGGTAAGCGCCGCCACAGTTGTACTCAGTACCAATGTTCACGCTGATGACCGAAGGCGTCATCAACACCGGTTTGATCGTTTGGTAGTAGAAGTTCACGCCACCGCCAGCGAGACATCCGTAATAACCCACCACTTCCTGCCACAAGCGCCCCATCAACTGTTGATTGATGCGCTGACGCTCTTCAGTGGCGTAGCCCGAAACGACTTCAAACAGCGTCGTCTTTGTTTGCGGCTCGCTCCACCATTGCAGTGAGTAGCCGTTGAACGTTTCAGTCTTTCCTGGTTTGAGCTTCATGCCTTGAAGCCGCAAATATTCGTAAGGCGAGTTTTCATGGAGTGCTGCGAGATAAGGCAAGGTGTCGGCGGACACTGGCGGGAGAGTGGCTTGCTGCAACTCGACCTTGAGGACTTTGCCCTGAGGGCTGGTCCATTCGCCGGACCAGCCGTTGGGCTTGGGTTGCAAGCGAATTTGCGGGAGGGCTGTATCCTCACCATACCGCTGGTTTCCTTCGTCAAGGACCAGGATTTCGCCTTCTTTTTTGCCGGTGAGCACCAAGTCCTTGCGGTACTTCTGATAAAAGTACCGCCCCTCACCGCCGTTGGCGTTCACCTCCAGCACAATCGGCGATTTGCCCACGGTTCCGGTGTAGACCTGAGTACCGTTTTCAGCCCACAGCGCGGTAGAAAAAGTTGTGCACGCCAGCGCGACAATGCCGGTCAGACGAAACAGTCCTTTGAACATAACATCATCCTTGTATAAACGAGCACATGCTCGTGGGGGATGACCAGGTGCTGCTTGAAGCCATACGCACCAAGTCCGCAATACTTATGTAACCCAACCTCAGGGAAGTTGCACAGCCACGCCGCCGGGATGTTGCTTGACCACGGCGTACGGCAGCACTGACCAGCCCGGATCATCGCAATTGCGTTGTATGCGGGCGAAGTACGGTCCCAGGTACAGGCCTTTTGCGGTGAAGTGCCAGTTGGAATAACCCCAAACGCTTTCGTCGGTGTAGTCGCAGCCTTCCTCGTCCGCCGGCTTCTGCATTTCATCGGGGTACAGCGCGCTGAATTGCTTGATCAGCCATGGTACGAACACTTCGCGCTGATAGGTGAATCGTGCGTTGCTCTCTTCCTCGGTCAAGGATGTATCGCCAGCGCCGTAGCGGTCGGCATGCAGCAGCGGCTTGCCTTGGCCAATCCACAGCACGTCTTCCAGCGACAGGCTATGACCGGTGTGAACGTCGAGGTTAATCGGCGAATTGCCAAAATCCGGGTGAGCGCCGCCGCAGCTGTAGCCGGTGGAGATGTTCAGGCTGACCACATCGGGCGATAGGAATTGGGGGGCGACACCTTGGTCGAACTCGGCAAATTCCCTACCTCCCAGCAAGCAGCCGTGGTAGTTGATGACTTCGCTCCAGAGCCGCTCCAACAATTGCTGATTGATCCGCTGCTGGTCAGCTTTCGGGTAGCCGGACTCGATGCTGAACATGGAGAGACCGGACGCGGGCTCCGTCCACCATTGCAGGTCGTAGCCCATGAAGGACTCTTTCTTGCCCGGTTTGAGTTTCAAGCCTTGCAAGCGCAGATATTCGTAAGGGTCGCTTTTCGGCAGCGCGGCGATGAAGGGCAAGACGTCTGCAGCCGGTGCCGGGATCTTGGCCTCGGTCAATTGCATTTGCAGAACTTTGCCCTTGGGGCCTTTCCATTCGCCTTGCCAGCCGTTGGCCGTTTCTTGCAACTTCAGGGTTGGCTGGGGTTTGTCTTCGCTGTAGCGGTTGTTGCCTTCGGTTAACGTCAGGGTCTTTTCTTGCAGCGAGCCGCTCAGTTCCAGGTCGCGATGGTATTTCTCATAGAAGTAGCGGCCGGTGACTTCGTCCGGCTGGTTGGTGTTGAGTTCCAGCACGATCGGCATCTTGCCCAGGGTGCCGGTGAACACTCGTCTCCCGTCCTCGGCATGAGCAGTGGAACACAGCATGAGTAACAGCGTGGCGACTGGCGCCAGGCGTAACAATCCTTTGAACATCAAAACATCCTTGAAAGAAGCGAGCGTCTACTCGTGAAATCGTGGCACGGATTATGGCGAAGCAGCGTCCAAGAATCGATATGGTCTAATCAACCCTGATCAAACTGATGCATCAGTTCTCGAGTTTCCCGTCTCACTTCTTTGCGCCGATCACGCGCAGCCTGTATGCCTGACTCGTCGAGGCCGCAGTACTGGCGTAACCAATGGACCATCATTTCCTCATCCGGAAAGTAATAGTCCTTGTGCCCTTTACCGCCTCTCAGGGTGTAGTTCATATCACCATCGAAACGGCCAGCCGAGTATTCGTCCGAAGGCAGAGATCCCCATTCCGCGGCGCAATCCTCAAAAATCCAGGCGATCTCGTTGATGTGTTTTTGCGCACCGCGATGACCGCGTTTGTAAAACGTGTACTGGCCGCAGTTTTCCTGGAAACGCTCCATCATCGGCTCATCGTTAACCCACTGCAGGATATCGTTCTGCCCCGCATGGCGTATCAGGCCATTGATCCATCGCTCGGCAAACCGTTGAACAAAACCTTCCACGTCAGCCTTTTTCGCGTCCGCGAAAATCATGCAATAACGGGTTTCCACATGGATGACGAACAACACGTGCTTGCGTTGAACGGTGATGGCGTGGACCAGCCACTGTTCGGCTGAGTCACCCTGCTCATCGTCCTCGATAACGAACGATGGCGGTTTCTCCACGGGAGTCATTTTCTTGCCCTTGTGGACGCGGCTGAAGAAGGTGCTGGCCGCTTCGGTGCAGTTGAAGATCAACATCCCTGATCCTTTGATTAATAGGGTTATGTCGCTCAGTCTGGTCGCACGATCTCTTCAACCCACTCAAGCTCGTAAGGCTGACGAATAACACCGGAAATTTTTTCACGCGTTTCTTCGCTGAGGATAGATAATTCCGCGTCGGTCAACAGATCATGCATGACCATCATTCTCAAAGCCATGAGCGCACTGGAACGGCTACAGAGGTCGAAGGTATGAACGATATCTTTGTCCCGATCACGGGTGAGACGGTAGAGCATTCTGTACCGGGCGTGAGGCGACAGCGCACTGTGCTGGGCGATGGTTTCGGCATCGGCGAGCACACCCAGGCAGAAACGATCGAGCGCAATCTCGCGCAATTCCTTGAATTTCTTCCAGTCGCTTTCGAGGATCGGCATGACGTTCTCCTACGTGAAATGTTAAATAATGCAAAGGCCTATTCTTGCGAATAAGCCCACAGATTCCAACCTTACTTGGCGCACATACTCAGCATCACCACCACCAGCAAACCACTATAAACCCACGCATGCACCCGATCCGGTATCCGCCCGATCCACGGCGTAGCCAGCCGAATCCCCACCAGCGACCCAAGCGCAGGAATACGACGAGGCCGGGCGCGACGGTGCGTTGATCGACTTGCTGCTGCATGAACTGGCCCGCAGCGCTCACTTGCCGTTGCACATTCCGTTGCCCATGGATTCGCGACTGCTCGGGTTGTGTCAGGCGTTTCTCCAGCAACCGAACACTCATCAATCGCCGCAACAATGGGCCGATCAGTTGCATATCAGCCTGCGTACGTTCAATCGTCTGTTCCGTCAACAGACCGGCCTGAGTTTCAGCCAATGGCGGCAGCGGGCTTGTGTGGTGCTGGCGTTGGCGCGGCTGGCGGTGGGTACGCCGGTGACGCGGATTGCTTTTGATTTTGGCTACGACAGCCCGGTGGCGTTCTCGACGATGTTTCGTCGTGTGCTGGGGCAGGCACCGTCCGTTTGGTTGGAGGGGGGCGAAATAGAGAGGTCGCGGCTGCTGATGCCAGTCAGTTAAACGCAATCCATGTGGGAGCGAGCCTGCTCGCGATAGCGGCGGGTCAGCCAACATGGATGCTGAATGTACCGCCGTCATCGCGAGCAGGCTCGCTCCCACAAGTTGTGCACCTTAGCTGATAGGCATTTGGGCTGCCCCCTCGCCACAGGTTCTGCGCTTGGCACTTCATTGTCTTGACTGAGCGGCCTTAGCCATTGCCTTGTTCTGACAGCAACTCAAAACTCTGCTCCTTCACATCCTGGGAATCCAGACCGATTTGCACCCGGAACTCGCCCGGCTCGGCGGTGTATTCCAGCTGGGCGTTGAAGAACTTCAAGTCGTTCTCACCAATGCTGAAATGGACCGCTTTCTCCTCTCCGGCCTTGAGCATGATTTTTTGAAAGTTCTTCAGTTCTTTGACCGGGCGGCTGACGGAGCCGACGACATCGCGGATATACAGCTGAACCACTGTTTCGCCGTCGCGCTGGCCGGTATTTTTCACCATGATGCTGGCGACGAGGTTCTCGGTCTTATTCAGTGTGGTCGAAGACAGGGCCATGTCGGTCAGGCTGAAATCGGTATAACTCAGCCCATAGCCGAAGGGATACAGCGGACCATAGGATTGATCGAAATATTGAGACGTGTAGTTGCGAGGCGCACCTGGCAGGTAGGGGCGACCGGTGTTCAAGTGGCTGTAGTAACTCGGGATCTGCCCCACGGAGCGTGGAAAGGTGATGGGTAACTTGCCCGACGGGTTGTAGTCGCCGAACAAGACATCGGCAACGGCATTGCCCCCCTCGGAGCCGCTGTACCAGGTTTCCAGAATCGCGTCGGCCTGTTTCTGCTCCTTGCCGATGGACAGTGGCCGACCGTTCATCAATACCAGGACCAGCGGCTTGCCGGTGGCTTTCAGGGCGGTGATCAATTCACTCTGGCGCCCTGGCAGATCGAGGCTGGTTCGACTGGCTGCTTCATGGGACATGCTGCGGGGCTCGCCCACCACTGCAATCACAACATCGGCTTGCTCTGCGGCCTTGACCGCTTCGTCAATCATTTCTGCTGCCGGGCGAGCGTCGTTCTTGACTTCGAACACTCCCAGATAATCAACGACCTCAGGATCCTCCGTGAGATTGGCGCCTCGGGCATAGATCAGCGAGCCCTTATCCATAGCGTTTTTCAGCCCGTCGTAGATCGTCACCGATTGCGAGGCCACGCCGCTTGCAGACCAACTGCCCATGATGTCGACGGCACTTTTTGCCAACGGGCCGATGAGCGCAATCGCCGCCTCTTTTTTTAGCGGCAAGAGCCCGTTTTCATTCTTCAGCAGCACCAACGTCTTGCGTGCCACTTCACGGGCCTGCGCTCTGTGCAGACGGTTTTCGTCGTTGGTATCAGCGGGGTCTTCACTGGCAATGCCGATGCGCCGATAAGGGTCTTCGAACAGCCCCATGTCGTACTTGGCACCCAGGACTTCCCGCACCGCGTCATCGATATTGTTCTGGGAAACAGCGCCAGACTCAAGCAGCCCGGGTAGCTCCGGACCGTAGGAGGAGTCGTTCATGCTCATATCAATGCCGGCCCTGATGGCGAGCCTGGCCGCTTCGCGATGATCCCTCGCAACACCATGCTGAACCAGATCGGTGACCCCGTTATGGTCGCTGATGACCAGCCCCTTGAAGCCCCATGCTTTGCGAAGCA
Source organism: Pseudomonas sp. B21-015 (assembly GCF_024749285.1). Lineage (NCBI taxonomy): Bacteria > Pseudomonadati > Pseudomonadota > Gammaproteobacteria > Pseudomonadales > Pseudomonadaceae > Pseudomonas > Pseudomonas sp. B21-015. The sequence continues at coordinate 1,658,108 of NZ_CP087196.1, read as the reverse complement.
GGTCTTGCATCAACCATGCATTGGCCGCTGCCGGCACACCATTTATCGAGTTAAGCGCCGCCATCACCGCTCCCGCGCCACCCTCGATCGCCGAACGATAAGGTGGCAGGTAGTCCTGGTACATCCTGGCCAGGCCCATGTCGACGCTGTTGTAGTCGCGTCCACCCTCGACAGCACCATACAACGCGAAGTGTTTGGCGCTGGCCATGATGCTGTCGGGTGCATTCAGGCTTTGGCCCTGGTAGGCCTGAACCATCACTTTGGCAATGCGCGAAACCAGATAGGTGTCTTCACCGAAGCCTTCGGATGTACGTCCCCAGCGAGGATCACGGGCGACATCTATCATCGGTGCAAAGGTCAGATCGATACCGTCAGCGCTGGCTTCTTTCGCCGCCGTTCGACCGCTCAACTCGATGGCGTCCATATCCCAGCTGGAGGCCAGGGCCAGGCCGATGGGAAAAATGGTTCGATGACCGTGTATCACGTCCCAGCCGAAAAACATCGGTATTTTCAAACGGCTTTGTTGAGCCGCGTCCTGCATGGGGCGGTTGATGTAACGGCTTACAGAGCCATACGTCCCCCCGATTCGCCCGGCTGTGATCTCCTGGTAAATCCTTTCGGGGGTCATTTTTTCATCGATAGCGATCAGCCGCAGTTGGCCGATTTTTTCGTCGAGGGTCATCTGATTGATGAGGTTGGTGACAAAGGCATCTTTGTTTGGCGATACCGTATCGGCCAGGACCGGCAGAGTTGTAAAACTGATCAGGGCACATAGCAGACGTAGTCTTTTCATGATTCCCTTCCCCGCATAACGCTGTGGCGCACTGCTTTTGAAACGCCACCTTTCCTGCATTGAAGATCAGAAGGCTGACGTTCAATCATTGCTGCTGACGGTATTGAAAACCCATTGGGCGTTCAGGAGCCCGCATAGAAGTAGCGTAGTCGCTCCAGCGCCCCTGCCTGAGCATAAAAAGAGAATCGATCAAAAAAATGAGTTTGATCCGGACTCAAAACAACTGTACAAAAACACAGTACCTTATCGAATCGCCACTTTCGAACCCGGAGAACACCATGGCCTCTCTTGCGATGAAAATCACCCTGGAACGTATCGCCCTCTTCCAGTTCACCCCCGCCCACTGCGCCCAGGCCCGAGCGATGCTGGGCTGGAGTGTGGAAGAGTTGTCTGAGGAATCCGGGGTTTCCATTGATGCCATTCAGCGATTCGAGGCGGAGCGAGATGTGCTGGATGTCACCCGGCTGGCGTTGGCGTATCGGTTTGAATCGCAAGGTTTGGCGTTTTTCCCGGGGTTTGCACCGGGGAGAGGGATGAACGTGAAGGGGTCGACACCGGATCCGGTGGGGCGGGCGGATTATGCGATGGTTGAGTGAGGTTTCAGCAGATGCGGGCCAAAGCCGAATACGTTATGAAGATAGGCATGCTCCTCGAAACCGGTCGGTTGAGTCAGGCTGAGGCTGCCCATCGGCTCGGATTGTCTGAGGAGGAACTGAACGAAATACTCCGTGGAGAATGTTGCGATCTGACCGTGGCAAAAATCTCGGAATATACAAACCTGTTACTGGACGAACGCAGATAAAAAAACCGGGGCGCTTGCACGGCAGGCGCCCCGGCAGCACAACATCAAGCGTTCTGCACTGTTGCCTGATCACTTGCACCTTCCAATCCCAGCCACCAAGTGTGACCACGTTGCGGGTACATCACATTGAACGCCTCGCCCATCCGCGGCGTGGTGATCGACACGTTCCGCTCCCAGGCCAACGCCAGAATACGGTCGAAGGGTTCGTACCAGGCGTGCATCGACAGGTCGAAGGTGCCGTTATGGATCGGCAGCAACCAGCGCCCTTTAAGGTCGATGTGCGCTTGCAGGGTTTGCTCGGGCTGCATGTGCACGTGTGGCCACTCGACGTTGTAAGCGCCGGTTTCCATGAGCGTCAGGTCGAACGGGCCGTGCTGTTCGCCGATGCGTTTGAAGCCGTCGAAGTAGCCGCTGTCGCCGCTGAAGAAGATTCGCGTGTCGCCGTCGATCATCACCCACGACGCCCAAAGGGTGCTGTTGCCGTCAAACAGGCCACGCCCGGAAAAGTGTTGCGAAGGTGTGGCGACGAATTGAAGGCCATCGACCTCGGTGCCCTGCCACCAATCCAGTTGTCGCACTTTGCTGGCGTCGACGCCCCACTTGATCAGGGTGTCGCCCACGCCCAGCGGTGTGAGGAAGTAACGGGTCTTGTCCGCCAGTTTGAGCACGGCCTGATAATCGAGGTGGTCGTAGTGATCGTGGGACAGGATCACCGCTTCAATCGGCGGCAGGTCTTCGAGGCTGATCGGTGGTTGGTGGAAACGCTTGGGGCCGGCCCATTGCACTGGCGAGGCACGTTCGGCGAAGACCGGATCGGTGATCCAGAATTTGTCCCGCAGCTTGAGCAGTACCGTGGAGTGGCCGAGACGATAGACACTGTGGTTGGGCGCGGCGATCAACGCTGCCTGGGTCAGGGTTTGCACCGGGACGGGGGCCGACGGCCGGGTGTCATGCGGTTTGTGGAAGATGAAGTTCCACAGGATGCGCAAGGTTTTGCGAAAGCCTTCGCGCTGCACGGGCACATGGTTTCGGTACTGCCCTTGAGCCTGTCGAGACGCTTCAGGCGTTGAGGCATTATCCGTTGGGGAAGTTGAGGTGGTCATGACTGAATGACTCCAGAAAAACCGCACGATTGGCGATTTTCCGCTTGGGACGATTTAATGGCCAAGGCACGCACGCATCAGCCGGAGATTCTATATTTCACTGTGCAGGATTAACAAAACATTACACTGCACAGTGTAGTTTCTAGGTTGCATCAAAGCCGATCACAAGTAAACTACCAAGTGTAATTCTCCACTTCTTCCTGCCGAAGCGTATTTATGACAGCTCCACAGCGCCTCACCGACCGTAAACGCGAAGCCATCATCCAGGCGGCGATTGCCGAATTCCGTGCCAACGGTTTCGACATCACCAGCATGGACAAGATCGCCGCCACCGCTGGCGTGTCGAAGCGCACGGTGTACAACCACTTCCCGAGCAAGGAAGAGTTGTTTGCCGAAATCCTCAATCAATTATGGGCGCGCGTGACGGCCGTACAGGAAACGGCCTACCGCCCTGACCTGCCCTTGCGCGATCAGTTGCGTCTGATGTTGCAGACGAAACTGCAGATGCTGGCCGATGAGAATTTTCTCGACCTGGCGCGGGTGGCGATCGCCGCCACCATCCATTCTCCCGAGCGTGCGCAAAACATGGTCGCCCGAATGGGTGAGCGCGAAGAAAACCTGACGGTGTGGATTCGCGCCGCCCAGGCCGATGGTCGATTGAAACCGGCCGCGCCTGAGCTCGCCGCGCAACAGGTCCAGGGATTGCTCAAGTCCTTTGCGTTCTGGCCACAGATCTCCATGGGCCAGCCAGGCCTGTCGCCCGAGATGCAGCACACCGTGGTGGAGTCGGCGCTGGACATGTTCCTGGCCTGTTATGAGCGCTGAAACGAGCTGTAAAAAATGACAATGTCCGCCGCGTTATCGCTGATCGGTCGCTCTGAATAGAACACCGCAATGTGTTTCAGAATGAAACTGGCGCTGGCGACTATAGTGAGCCTCAGTCCCAGCACGATACAGAGAGCATCATGAGCACTCCGACCCGCGAAACCGAAGCCACCGCCCCTGTCGATCACCTGCGTTTCCATCGCCCTCACGCTCACCTGGCACCTACTTTTGGTACCGACCGTTTTGCCCTGCGCGCTGAGGCCTTTGCACGGTTCTTCGGCACGCCGACCTTCCTCGGCGCCCAGACCCTGATGGTGGTGATCTGGATGTACCTGAACCTGTCCGGTATAACCCATTTCGATATGTACCCGTTCATCCTGCTCAACCTGGCGTTCAGCCTGCAAGCGGCCTATGCCGCACCGCTGATTTTGCTGGCCCAGACACGCCAGGCCGCGCGGGACAAAGCCCAGTCAGACGCCGATGCGCGACACCGTGAAGCCTTGGCCGTCGCCAACAGTGAACGTCAGGCCCAGGCTGCGCAAACCACCGCGCAACTGATGGAGTTGCTGGAACAAAACACCCGGCTCACCGAAATCACCAAGACCCTGACCGAGCGTGTCGAAAGCCTGACGTCGCAAATACATCAACACTTCGTAGGCAACGAGCCACCGAAGGCGTGATCCGACTCAAGGCAACTTCAGCGCCTGCCCCAACTCATCGAACAACGTGACCACCGAGCGCAACGCGCGGCAGTCCGGGCGGGTCAGCAACCACAGCGCGGTGTCATAACCGTGCAAAGGCTCGGTCAACGGTTGCAGTCCGTCACCGATCAGAAAGTCCGGTAACGCCGCGACGCCCAGCCCGGCCCGCACCAACTCGGTCACCGACAACATGCTGTTGCAGCGGTAACCGGGTGTTACGCCAGGCAATTGCTGACGCCGCCACGCAACAGTGGGGTGATCGGGCAGAAAGTCGTCCGGGGCGATCCAGGTCAATGAGGCCAGATCGTGGGAATCGACCGATTGCAGATAGGTCGAACTGGCACAAACCCGGTAGGAAATGTCCGCCAGACGCCGGCCAACCAAATGCTCGGGCGGCGTACGGGTCAGCCGCAAGGCGATGTCGGCATCGCGGCGGCTGAGGTTGGCAAAGTCGTTGGAGGTGCAGAGTTCAAGGGTCAGCGCCGGGTAAGACGGCATGAACCGCGCCAGCGCCGGCAACAGCAGACTTTGCAGGACCGAATCGGTGCAGGTCAGGCGCACGGTGCCACTGATGACCTCACCGCCCTGCTCCACGCCAATGCGCGCCGCCTCCAGCGCTTGTTCGGCACGCTCAGCCTGCTCGGCCAAAGTCTGCGCCAGCGTGGTGGGCAAGTAACCGGCGCGGCTCTTGTCGAACAGTTGCTGGCCCAGCGCTGCTTCCAGTCGGCGGACGGCGCGAAACACCGTCGAGACATCGACCTTCAACAACGCCGAGGCCCGGGCCAGAGAGCCGCCGCGCACCAAAGCGAGAATCAGGGACAGATCCGGGTAGTCCAGCCGATAGTGCATCGATGCATTGATCACTTGGGATAACGCCAATATTGATTGCGTGAACGCCAATCTATAGTGGGCACCAGGAATCAACAAGCGTCGAGATCACTCATGGAAACCAGCGCCATTCGCATCGCCCTGATCGGCGATCACGACCCTCAAGTCACCGCCCATCAAGCCATCCCCGTCGCCCTCGGCATGGCCGCCGAACACTCAGGCAGGAACATACAGGTCCAATGGCTGGCCACCGACTGCATCAACGCCGAGACGCCACTGAGTGACTTCGATGGTTTCTGGTGCGTACCCGCCAGCCCTTATCGCGACATGGATGGCGCGTCACGGGCGATCCGTTTTGCCCGGGAACAGCGGCGACCGTTCCTCGGCACGTGTGGCGGTTTTCAGCACGCGGTACTCGAATTCGCCCGTAACGTTCTGGGCTGGAAAGATGCCGAACACGGCGAGACATCGCCCGAGGCGACGCGGGCGTTACTCACGCCGCTGACCTGCGCGCTGGTGGAGGCCGTCGACAGCATTCATTTGGTTGAAGGTTCGTTGATCGCCAAGGCGTACGAAAATACTGAGATCCGTGAGGGATATCGCTGCCGTTATGGTGTGAATCCTGAGTTTGAACGGGAGCTATTGAAGCAACAGCTACATGCGGTTGGCCACGATTCGGCGGGGGACCTGCGGGCGGTGGAGCTAAAAGATCATCCGTTCTTTGTCGCGACACTGTTCCAGCCGGAACGCGCCGCGCTCAAGGGCTTGCTGCCGCCGTTGGTCAGGGCGTTGATTGAAGCCTGTGCGAGGCAAAAACCTTGATCGCCCAGGCACCTGAAACGCCTTACTACGCGGTGATTTTCACCTCGCTGCGCACCGACGGCGATCACGGTTATGAACAGGCCGCCGAACGCATGGTGGAACTGGCCCGCGAACAACCCGGCTTCCTTGGCGTGGAATCGGCCCGGGGTGTGGATGGGCTCGGGATTACGGTGTCTTACTGGGCCAGCGAAGCGGCGATTCTGGCCTGGAAACACCACCCCGAGCACAGCGTGATTCGGGAACGTGGGCGGTCGACCTGGTATTCGGCGTGTCATACGCGGGTGTGCAGGGTTGAGCGGGCGTATCTGTTTGAGCAGTAATAATTGCGGTGTGTTTTAGGCCGCCATCGCGAGCAGGCTCGCTCCCACATTGATTAGGTGTCGATCACAAGACCAATGTGGGAGCGAGCCTGCTCGCGATAGGGCCAGCCAAGTCAGCGCAATATTCAGCTCTGCACCAGACGCCTCACCGCCGAGATTTCCGGCACTTCCCGCCGGTTCATGTACACCCGCAACGGCTCAGTTATGCTGATCCGGTCGTCGATGTTTTGGTCCAGCAGCAGCTGGATCAGCTCGCGCTTGAGCGTCATGGTCTGCGCGGGGCCGGGGGCCCAGACGAACTCACGGGCGGGGATGATGCCGTCGTCGGCCACGTCCATGCCGAAGGCGTCTTCGCTGAAGCGCACGATGTAGCGGCCGGTCTTGCGATTGAGGCCGACAAAGCCTTTGAGTTGGTCGGCGGCCTGGCAGATGAGTTCGGAAGTGATGCGCATGGTAAACCTCACAAAAGGCCACAAAGGACCGGTGCTCGATGGTTTACACGCCGGGCAAGCGAACGGGCTTCCCTCTGCCGGGGAAACGCCTCGCTCAAGAGTACTGCAAAGGAGCGCACAAAAGCGTTGAAAACATCTCCTTTAAACACGTTTATGTCGGTCTGACGATAGCGCGAGCGGCGCTCAGTTGCTAAAAGATACGTCTTTGAAAATCTATCGCAAAAGGACTTCGACCATGCCTGTTACCTTCACCCAAAGCGCCCTGTTGCTGAGCCTGATGCTCGGCCTCGGCCAGGCACAGGCCGCCAGCGAGCCAAGCCCCACCGCACTGGCGACCCGCCAGGGCATTCCGCACCCGGCGGTGATCGCCCACCGCGGCGCATCCTTCGATGCACCGGAATCCACTGCCGCGGCCTACAAACTGGCCCGCGACCTGGGCGCCGATTACCTGGAAATGGACCTGCAACGCAGCAAGGATGGCGTGCTGTTTGCCCTGCACGACAACAACCTGCAACGCACCACCGACGTCGCCACCAAGTTCCCTGAACGCAAGGACAGCCCGGCCAACGAATTCACCCTCGCCGAACTCAAAACCCTGGATGCCGGCAGCTGGTTCAACGCCGCTTACCCGGATCGCGCGCGTCCGAGCTACGCGGGTCTGAAGATCCTGACCCTGGACGAAATCATCGACATCGCCCAAGGCAATCCCCTGCACAAGCCTGGCCTGTACATCGAAACCAAAGAGCCGAAGCAGTTTCCCGGCATCGAGCGCGACCTCAAGGACAAACTCCAGGATCGCGGCTGGCTGAGCCCGACCGGTTCGAAACTGGCGAAGAGCGATCTGGCGGTTGGCCAGGGTAAAGGCAAGGTGGTGCTGCAGACCTTCGAGAAAAGCAGCCTCGAACTGCTCGAGAAGGAAATGCCGAAAGTGCCGAAAATCCTGCTGCTGTGGGTAGGCGAAGGCAGCATCGAGCCGAAATCCAAAGTGACGTTCGCCGAGTCCGGTGACAAGGACAAAGCGACTTACTACGCCAGACAGGAACCGAAAGACAAAGCCGAATTCCAGCAATGGGTCGAGTACGCCAAGGCCCAGGGCGCTATCGGTACCGGTCCTTCGGCCGCGCTGACCAAGGGTGGCGATCAGAGTTATTCGGACCTGGTGAAACCGTGGATGAACCAGTACACCCACGATCAGGGCTTGCTGGTGCACGTCTACACCATCGACGATGCCGTGGATTATCAGAAAGTGGCGGATGCCGGCGTCGATGGCATCTTCACCAACCGCGCCAGCGAACTGCTGAAGTTCTATAAGCGTCCGGCGGCGGCGAGCGTTACGCAGTTGTTGCAGAACAACGGTTATTGATTCGAGACCGTGGCGTCTGCTTCGCGGGGGATTAAGGGTGAATTAAGTTGCGCTGTTTAAGCTGACCCCACTTAAACAGTTCACCCAAGGAAAGAACTTCATGAAAACCTTAACTGCCCTGTTCACCGCTGCTGCCCTGACTCTCGCCGCTGGCCTGGCCCAGGCTGACGTTCGTGTCGACCAGATCCCCGAGCTGGTCAAGAGTGGCAAGATCAAACCACTGGAAGAAATGAACCAGGCCGCACTGAAGTTGCACCCGGGCGCCACGATTACCGATACAGACCTGGATAACCACTTCAACGGTTACGAATATGAAGTCGAACTGCGTTTGGCCGACGGCACAGAGTGGGACGTGGACTTCGACGCCACTACCGGCAAGGTTCTGAGCAACAAGCAAGACACGTGATTCAACAACAAAAAGCCGCACGATTTTCGGATCGTGCGGCTTTTTTGCATCAGGCATCAGGCAGGTCGACCGAGCAACAGGTCACGACGTTTACCTTCAGCTTGCCCCACGGACTTAAGCAGTGGTGCTGACCAACGAACCCGACGTACTGCCCCCCTCATCCTGCAACGCTTGCGTCAACGCCGCCGTCACCGTCTGCAACGAAGCCGAAGTGGCCGCAATCTGCGACTGAGCCGCCGCAACGGTTGCAGCTTTGGCTTCGGCGCTTTCCTGCTTGGCCTGGGCTGCTTGCAGTTGCCGCTGTTCTTCCTGCAATTGCTTTTGCAACTCGGCGATCTGCTTGCGCAGCTCTTTCACCGTATCGGATTCGGTGCTGCTGGAGCTGCTGCCGCTTGAGGAAGGCGCACCGCCAGCGGCAACCTTCGTGGAATCGCTGGAATCGCTGGAGTCGCTGGAGGCACTGGCGGTTGTGGCGGCGGAGGTGTCTTCGGTACTGCCGCTGATCGAGACTTGGCTTGAAGACGTCGAGACGGTCTGATTGATCGAAACAGAACTGATGCTGACCATGGGAGTTATCCAATGTGGAGTTTGGGTAACACCGTCATCGACGGGCGCAGCACGAACTTGAGAGCGACTGTGTACCGATTCAGTAACCGAATCGGTACACAGCCCATTGCACTAGGCGCTCAACCGTGCCGTCACTTCATTCAACTGCCCCGACAACCCGTGCAGGTTGTGGCTGGCCGCTTCGGTACGCTGCACGTTGTCCAGGTTGGTGCTGGCAATGCTGGTGATTTCAGTGAGGTTGCGCGAGATGTCTTCGGCCACTGAAGTCTGCTCTTCAGCAGCGGTGGCGATCTGGCGGTTCATGTCACGAATGGCTTCCACGGCATGGGTGATCCGCTCGAGCATGGCGCCGGCCTGGGTCACTTGTTCGACGCTTTCTTCACTGCGCGACTGGCCGCTTTCGATCGCCTGAGCCGCGTCTACCGCCCCGGTTTGCACGGTTTGAATGATCTGGTTGATCTCGATGATCGACGCTGCCGTGCGCTGGGCCAGGCTGCGCACTTCATCGGCGACCACCGCAAAACCGCGCCCGGCTTCACCGGCACGGGCCGCTTCGATCGCCGCGTTGAGCGCCAGCAGGTTGGTTTGCTCGGCGATGCCGCGAATCACTTCCAGCACCTTGCCGATGCGCCCGCTGTCTTCTTCCAGACGACGGATGACGGTGGCGGTGTTGGCGATTTCGCCACGCATTTGGGTGATGGTGCGAATGGTGCCCTGCATGACTTTTCCGCCCTGTTGGGCAGACTGGTCGGCATCGTCGGCCGCACGTGCCGCATCGCCTGCGTGGCGCGCGACTTCTTGTGCAGTGGCGGACATTTCGTTCATCGCCGTGGCCACCTGATCGGTGCGATTGAACTGCTCGTTGGTGCCGCTGGCCATAAGGCCGGCAATCGAGCTCAACTCACCGCTGGCGCTGTTCAGATCCGTCGCACTGCGCTGCAACCGAGTGAAGGTTTCAGCGAGGAAGTCGCGCAAGGTGTTGGCGGCCTTGGCCAGGTTGCCCAACTCGTCCTGACGGGTGCTGGCCACGCGCTCGGCGAACCGCCCCTGGCTGAGTTGTGCCACGTAGTCGATCAGTTTACGAATCGGCTCCACCAGGTTGCGGTTGACCAGCCACAGGCTCAACAGGCCAATCAGCAGACCCGACACCAACATCACCGCGAGCCCCAACAACACGGTGCGATCAGCGCTGGCACTGATCAGCTTTGATTGCTCGGTGCCCTGCTTGCGCAGTTCGCCAACCAGTTCATTCATCTGTTCGCTGGCGGCACGGTCCACGCCCTTGACCGCGTTGTCGCCGGCCGCTGGGTCGGCACCGGCCGCCACGTAGGCATCACGGCCCTTCTGATAGGCCGCACCTAAAACACGATGCTCTTCACGCAAACGTTCGATACGGGTCTTGAGTTGCGGCTCGATGCCTTTCTGCCCGGCCAATTCCCCCAGGATGCCCTGCACGTTGCGCTGGCCATCCTCGAATTGCTTCCAGTATTTGTCCAGGTTCGCCGGGTCCTTGCCGCGCAGCAGGACGTTTTTCCACTCCTGCACCTGCACCTTGAATTGCAGGTTGGCTTCATCGATCAATTGCGAGGTGCGCAACGGACCTTCGATCAGATTCGCGTAGTTCTGAACGCCATTGGACAGGAAGTGAAAGCAGGCCAAAGCGATCAGCAACATCGCCAACAGGCTGCCGCTCAACAGGGCGAGGATTTGCGCTCTCAGGGATTTTTGCAAAAGCATCGGGGATATCTCATGGCAGGGATAAGGCACGCTCAAGTGGCGAGCAAGATGTCCGGACATCCCTGTCAGCGACGCTGGCTCACGACCAGAATCAGAAGATCGACATCAGCAACATCGGCGCGCCAGCCCCATTCTTTAATGTTTCCGACCACCGGCACGAGGCGGATTTCCGGCGCCATTGAACTGTCACAAAACCTTCAAAATACGTTGCGTATGATGGGGCTCAAGTGAACCTGTGAAACCTGTGACAGGCGCCCCCTCACAGCGAGACCTCATGAACCACAGCATCGACCAACGCCATCGCGATTCCGACCTGTTCGGCCTGCTTTACGGTTTCAGTTTTCGCCCTGGCGAGCGCGGTCGAGAGATCGATTCGGCCAAGGCGCTGCGCTGCCTGCAACAACCAGGGGACAATGACGAGTTTCTCTGGCTGCACCTGAACCTGGCCCATGCCGCGTGCGAGCGCTGGATGAAAAGCCATCTGGAATTACCCGACGAGTTTTTCGAAGCCTTGCACGAAGGCTCCCGATCGACGCGCATCGAGCATGTCGATTCGGCGTTGCTGGCGGTGGTCAACGACGTGGTGTTCAACCTCAGCAGCATGGTCTCCTCGGATGTTTCGACGCTGTGGGTCTGCGCCCGCAGTCGGCTGATCATCAGCGCGCGCCTGCAACCGCTGCACTCGGTGGACAAGCTGCGCTCTTCGGTGAAGGCCGGTGAATGCTTTCGCTCACCGCTGGAGTTGCTGGTGCACCTGCTGCGCGATCAGGGCGAAGTGCTGACCCAGATCGTGCGCAAGACCAGCCTCAGTGTCGATCAGATCGAAGATGAATTGCTGTCTTCGCGCCTGTCCACCAACCGCGCCGAACTGGGCGCCAACCGCCGGGTGCTGGTGCGCCTGCAACGGTTGTTGGCGCTGGAGCCAGGCTCGCTGCTACGCCTGCTCAATCGCCCGCCGCAATGGTTGCAGAAGGAGGACGTCAAGGAGCTGCGCAAGTCCACCGAGGAGTTCGCGCTGATCATCAGCGACCTCACGGCCCTCGGAGAGCGGATCAAGCTGTTGCAGGAAGAAATCGCCGCCAACCTCAACGAACAGAGCAACCGCACGCTGTTCACCCTGACCGTGGTCACGGTGCTGGCGCTGCCGATCAACATCATCGCCGGTTTCTTCGGCATGAACGTCGGCGGCGTGCCGCTTGCCGGTGATCCGGAGGGGTTCTGGATTCTGGTGGCGCTGGTCGCGACGTTTACCCTGATTGCCGGGCGCTGGGCGTTTCGCAAGCGGCGGGATTATTAAGATCGAAAGATCGCAGCCTGCGGCAGCTCCTGCCTTTAAGCATTTCGTCGCAAATTCATGGGATTAATCGTTTATTGATTCACCTCCCGCCAAATAGCACTTCAGTTTGCTACCGTGTTGCCGACTCTTAAGAGACTCGATGTATTCAGGAGGGGAACCGTGAATCTGTATATCAATCAGCTTCAGAAGAAAGCTGACTTCAAAGAAGCCATCTACGCAGGCGACATCTTCCTGAACACTCAGCTGCGCACTGCCAAAGAATTGTGTGCGTTCGCCCAGGAAAGCATCACCGCCGCCTTCGACGGCGAGACCAACCACCAGGCACTGCACACGTTGATGCCGGTGGAAGAATTCGTGGTTCTGGTGACTCGCCTCAAGGGCCAGTTCACCAACAGCCAGCGAGCCAAGGACTTGATCCTGGGCTTCATCGATGAAATCGGTGTCGACCCTCGCGAGTATATTTTCGACGTGCCACGGATCCGCGTAGTGCCCAACTACGACTACCTGCACGCTGGTGTCAGCTATGCCTACAAACCCCATCGCGACACTTGGTACGGCAGCGTCGACTGTCAGATCAACACCTGGATGCCGGTGCATACCATCAGCCCTGACCAGACCATGATGATCAATGGCGGTTATTTCGATGTGCCGGTGAAGAACACTTCAAAGGACTGGAGCCTGTCCGACTGGATCAGCAACCAGCGTCATCGGGCCAAGGAAAACCTCAAGGAAGAAGTACGGGTACACCCGGTTCCACTGGAGGAGATCAATACTTCATCGGAAATCCGCGTGGCCGGCAACACAGGCGACATGCTGATTTTTTCCGGTTCGCACCTGCACGGTACCGTTCCCAACTACACGCAACAGACCCGCTTCAGCGTGGACTTTCGCCTGATGCACCTTGACGACCTCAAGCACAAGCGCGGCGCGATCAACGTCGACAGCGCCTGCCCGGACGTCGGTGCAGGGTTCAAAGATTATTTCCACGCTCACGACTTTTCGAATTTCCAAGGAATCCAGCAATGACCAAGCGCCGCATCACGCCCGCCGAGGCCCAGTACAACGAAACCCGTGCCAATGTCTTGAAACGGGTTGACGCCGAGTATGTGGCCGACGCGCCATTTGTCTTCGCCAACCGCATCGGCGTGACCGCTGCCCTGTCGCGCATGGAGCTGTTCAAGAAAGTCGCCGAAATCCCGGGCGCGATCATTGAGTGCGGCGTATACAAGGGCAATTCGCTGATGCTCTACATGCACCTGTCGATGATTCTGGAGCCCTACGCGATCAACCGTTCGATCATCGGCTTCGACACCTTCGAAGGCTTCCAGAGTATCGACAAGAAAGAAGACCCGTCGGACGTCAACGAAACCATGTTCTCCGACACCGACCAGTCGCTGATCCAGGACATGATCGACGCCAACGACCTGCTGCGCCCGGTCAACCGTATCCCGCGCTGCGAGCTGGTCAAAGGCGACATCGTCAAGACTGTACCGGAGTGGGTCCAGACCCGTCCGGACCTGGTGGTGGCGATGCTGATCCTCGACACCGACCTGTATGAATCGACCAAAGTCGCTCTGGAAACCTTCCTGCCGTACATGCCAAAAGGCGCGATCGTGGTGCTCGACGAAGTCGCTTACCGCAACTTCCCGGGCGAAACCAAAGCCTTGCGCGAAGTGCTCGACCTGAACAAGATCGAACTCAAGCGCCTGCCGTTCGATTCGTGCGTGGGCTACTTCCACGTCTAATGAAAAACCTGCTCCTTCCTATGGATGGAGCAGGTTTAGAAGCTGAGAAATAGCCCGCACATGTTCAGATCGTTGATCGGATCACCTGCGGTAGTAAACAAAGATCAAAAGATCGCAGCCTTCGGCAGCTCCTGCAGGATCGGGTACATCCAAAATAATGGTTGTATCCGATCCTGGAACTGCCGAAGGCTGCGATCTTTGCTTTTACCCTTCGCAAGCCCTGCGCACCAACAGCCGCCCACGCACCACGTCATAGCCCCAGTGGTACACGTAGGTGTACGGCAGGAAGAACAACAGTACGCCGATGTCCAGCAGGAACGCTTGCCACAGGCTGATCTTCAGCCACCAGGCAATCAACGGCACGCCGAACGCGACCAGCCCGCCTTCGAACAACAGCGCATGCATCACGCGCACCCAAGCGTTGCGCACAATGGCAAAGCGCTTGAGCAAGCGGTCGAACAGACCGTTGAAGACCACGTTCCAGGCCAGGGCAAGCGCTGCGATGGCCACGGTCGCCACGCCCATTTCCACCATGGGTTTGTCCATGACCCAGGCCAGCAACGGGGTACAGATCAAAACAGCCAGCAGTTCGAAACCGATGGCCTGGAAAATGCGTTCAGTGATGGATTTTTTGGCGTTCATGGCCAGACTCCCTGAGTGACTGTGGTTGCCATGGTCCGCCATCGAACCGATACTTCATAACCAATAACCATCGATCAAGGCGATAGTTCATGGCCTCCCACGAAGTGCTGCTGGCGTTTGTCCAAGCCGCGACTCAAGGCTCGTTTTCCGCCGCGGCGCGCAAGCTCGGCCGCAGTCAGTCGACCATCAGCGCCGCAGTGGCGAGCCTTGAAATCGACCTGAACCTTGCCCTCTTCGACCGCAGCAGCCGCAAGCCAAGCCTGACCCCCGCCGGGCATGTCATGTTGCAACGGGCCGAGGAGATTCTGGCCGCCACCAGCCGTCTGGAAATGACCGCCAGCCAACTGTCCCAAGGGGTCGAACCGAAGCTGACCGTGGCGATTTCCGACACCTATCAGTCCGACCGTTTCGAAGCGGCGCTCAGTGCTTTCGAGCAGCGTTACCCAGACCTGGAACTTGAATGCCTGATCGCCGAATGCGATGACCTGGTGGCCCTGGTGCAACGCGGACGAGCGCACGTCGCCTTCGCCGAGATGCAGGACAGCTACCCGCCGGATCTGGTCAGTTCGACGGTGGACGAGCGCACGGAAATCGCCCTGTTCGTGTCACCTGCGCACCCGTTGGCGAAGCTGAGCGCAGTCGATCAGGACGTGCTGCAGCAGCACCGAGAACTGCGTCTGGCAACGATCGTCAATCCGTATGAAAGCCGAGCGAAGGGGCGTGTCTGGTCGGCGCCGAGTTACTTGATGCTGCTGGAAATGGCTCAGGGCGGGTTTGGCTGGGCACCGTTGCCACGGTGGCTGGTGGGGCGGTTCGGGGCCGGTTCGTTGGTAGAGCTGAAGGTGCGTGGATGGCCGAAACCGGTGTACGTCGATGCGCTGTGGTCGCGACTGCATCCACCAGGGCCGGCGGGGAGTTGGTTACTGAGCAAGATGCTGGAATAGCGGTGTCGCCATTCGCGAGCAAGCCCGCCTCCACATGGGTTCCATGTCGGGCACCTATTTTCTATACACCGACGATCAAATGTGGGAGCGGGCTTGCCCGCGAAGAGGCCAGCCGCCACGCCGCACACCCATGATCATCCCAACGCCCGGAGCCGTCCCTCGATAAACCGCCGCTCCGGCACCTGCTGTGTCAATTCCAGCGCCCGCTCATACGCCGCACGCGCCTCTTCCACCCTCCCCAACTGCCGGTAAAACTCTGCCCGCGCCGAGTGCGCCAGGTGGTAATCCAGCAACTCACCACGATCCAGAATCCCTTCGATCAACGTCAGCCCGGCCAGTGGTCCATCGCGTTTGGCCAGCGCCGCCGCACGGTTCAATTCGATCACCGGCGACGGCACCGCCCGCAGCAGCACGTCATACAGACCGACAATCTGCGGCCAGTCCGTCTCCGCCGCCGTGGGCGCTTCGGCATGCACCGCCGCAATCGCCGCTTGCAGGCAATAGGGCCCGAAGCGCCGCGTCGTCAGCGCCCGCTCAATCAGGGCGCAGCCTTCGGCAATCAGCTCGGCGTCCCACAGCGAGCGATCCTGTTCATCCAGCACAATCAGTTCACCGCTCGATGAGGTCCTGGCCGAACGCCGCGACTCATGCAACAGCATCAGCGCCAAAAGCCCCATCACCTCCGGTTCGGGCAACAGGTCCATCAACAACCGACCGAGGCGAATCGCTTCACGCGTCAAGTCCTCGCGGGTCAGTTCGCTACCGATGGACGCCGAGTATCCTTCGTTGAACACCAGGTAAATCACCCGCAGTACGCTGTCGAGACGCTCGGGCAGTTCCGTCAGGGCGGGCACTTGATAAGGAATTTTCGCGTCACGGATCTTGGCCTTGGCCCGCACGATGCGCTGGGCGATGGTGGCCGGTGCCGAGAGAAAGGCCCGGGCGATTTCTTCGGTGGTCAGGTCGCAGACTTCGCGCAAGGTCAACGGCACTTGAGCGTCTGCCGCCAGTGCCGGGTGACAACAGGTGAAGATCAGGCGCAGGCGATCGTCTTCCACGTCTTCATCACTCCAGTCGGCCTGCTCCAGCGCCTCCAGTTGAGCGATCAACATCGGCCGGGATGCATTAAAACGCGCGCGCCGGCGCAATACATCGATGGCCTTGAAGCGCCCGGTGGACACCAGCCAGGTGCGCGGATTGTCCGGCACACCGTCGCGCTGCCAGCGTTCGACCGCAACGAAGAACGCCTCGTGCAGCGCCTCTTCGGCGAGGTCGAAGTCGCCGAGCAGACGGATCAGCGTCGCCAGAATCCGCCGCGACTCGTCGCGGTAGACCTGCTCGACTTGCGCCCGTACCGATTCGCCCGGCATCAGTCCGGCATGCCTGGGGCCATTTTTCGCTGGACGGATTGCACACTCATAAAAGAACTCCCGTGGTGAGGGTTATTCAGGGATTCAACTGGCGAACGGGCCGCACCTCGACACAACCGACCCGGGCCGCCGGGATGTTGCCGGCGATCTGGAGGGCTTCGTTGAGGTCCTTGGCATCGATCAGGTAGAAGCCGGCCAACTGCTCCTTGGTTTCAGCGAACGGGCCGTCGGTGATCGACATTTTGCCGTTGCGCATGCGCACGGTGGTCGCGGTCTGCACCGACTCCAGCGCTTCGGCGGCGATCATCCGGCCGCTGCCCTGGATCGATTCGGCGTAGGCCATGCACTCGGTGTCGTTGGGGCTTTCGGGCAGTGAGTGCAATTCGTGCTCGTTGCTGTAGACCAGGCATAAATACTTCATGGGGATCTCCATTTCAGGCGGCTCTGCCGTGACCGAACTGATCAACTATGGCTGTCGATTGGCGCCTTGGCGCTGCTTTCCGATAAACAGCCCGGCCATCAGGGTTGCAGGTTGAACAGCGCCGCGCCATTCGTCATGTCGAACGGTGCCGACCAGTGTTCGTGGACGATCTGCCAAAGCCCCGCTTCCTGCCGGTAGCACGCGGTGACGCGCATCCAGCAGGCTTGGGTTTCACCCTTTTCATTGGTGCCGCCGCAATGCGCCAGCCAGTGAGCGAAAGCGATCTCCTGCGACGGCACGATGTCGATCTCGTGGAACTCGAAAATGTGCGGGCCGGGGCACATCTCCATGCATTCCTGCCAATGCGCACGGTAGGCCGCCTTGCCCTTGAATTGCAGGGCTTTGACGGCATCGAAGGAGACGATGTCGTCGGCGTACAGGGCCATGACCTTTTCCACGTCCTTGGCGATGACCGCCTGGCGATAGTTCTCGATCAGGTTATGGATTTGTGTCTGAGCATTCATGAGGGTTCTCCGTGTTTTTTGTTGAAGACACCTTTAGTCGACTGGCGAAAAGCCAAATCGACAACCGAAATAAAAATAATCCATGGCGGCAAACTCGCTAGAATCCGAGGCTCATTTCCGTTGGAAAAAGGACACTCCAGTGACAGCCCGACTCGTGCCTTACGAAAGCCTGAACGCCTTGCAGCGCCAACAGGTCGAGGCCATCGAAATCCACGCTGAACAAATCAGATTCTCCGGCGACATCCACGGTGCATTGCACACCTTGCTGTCCAAGCCTGGCCCTGGCGTCAAAGGCTTTGCGCTGCTGGTGGAGGATGTTCCGGTGGCCTTCCTGCTGCTCAAGCGCCCGCCGGTGCTGCCGGCCTGGGCCGACGAACACAGCGCCACCCTGCACGCCCTGCAAGTCGATCGCCGCGCCCAGGGCAAAGGTTATGGCAAAGCCTGCCTGCAAGCCCTGCCCGAGGTTGCGCGCCAGGCCTGGCCGGAAATCAAAGGGCTGGAGTTGTCGGTGGATGCGGACAATGAGTCGGCCATCGCGCTGTATGCCAAATATGGCTTTGTCGACAGCGGCGAAGCGTACAAGGGCCGGATCGGTTACGAACGGCGGATGGGGCTGGTTTTCTGATTCGTAGAGGGATGAACGATGTTGAATTCAATCGAAGCGCTGGAAGCGATCTACGGCCTGCCCCATGACCGCGCTGTGCGCAAGCAGATCCCCTTTCTGAACGAAGACTATCAGGCGATGGTCCGCGCCTCGCCGCTGGTGATTATCAGCTCGGTCGGCCCCGATGGCATGGACGGCTCGCCGCGCGGCGATACGCCGGGTTTTGTGCGGATCGTCGATGAACGCACGCTGGCCATCCCGGATCGCCCGGGCAACAACCGCATCGACACCCTGCGCAATGTCGTGCTCGATTCGCGAGTATCGCTGCTGTTCATCATTCCGGGGATAGGCGAGACATTGCGGGTCAATGGCACGGCGCAGATCAGCGCCGAACCCGCGTTGCTGGAGAGTTTTGCAGTCAACGGCAAACCGGCGCGCACGGTAATGCTGGTGACGGTGGAAGCGGCGTACTTCCATTGCTCGAAAGCGATCGTGCGTTCGGATCTGTGGAACCCCGAGCGCTACCTCGACCGCTCTGCCCTGCCAACGGCGGGCGCATTTCACAAACGGCTGAACGACGGACAGTTCGATGCCGAAACCTATGACCGGGAAGCGCCGACCAGAGTGCGCGATAGCCTCTACTGACACAACGCCGCTCCCACACTGGAACTACAGCGTCAACACCATCTCATGCCACGCCATCCCACCATGGTCAGACGCCGAAGGCTTGATGTAGGCAAAACCAAACCCGGCATACAGCGCAATGTGCCGCTCTTTGCACATCAGGTGGATGCTGGCCTTGTTCAGTGCGCGCATGTGCTGGATGAACTCACCCATCAAGCGTTTCGCCAGGCCCTGCCCTTGGTAGTCCGGATGCACCACCACCGACATGATCACCACGTGCGGGCCGGCCGGGTCGTGGCCGATCAGTTCCTTGAACGCCTCGTCCGACATCTCCACCTCAAACGCCGCACCGGAATTGATGAAGCCGGCTACCATCCCATCCACTTCAGTCACGATGAAGCCCTCGGGCCAGGTGGCGATGCGGGTGGCGATTTTCTCGCGGGTGGCGGCTTCGTCGCCTTCGTAGGCAACGGTTTCGATGGCGTAGCAGCGGTCCAGGTCAGCGGCGGTGACGTGGCGGATGACGGTGTTCATGGCAACTCGGAATCGGCGGGAGAAAGGCTGGGATCATAAATTAACAAGGTGTTCATATCGATCAGAAAGGCGGACCGCCGATCCGCCCCTCGCCCCCTTCGTTACGCTTTGATCGGCAGCCAGATTTCCAGCACGCCGGTATTGAGCTTGGGGTTGAAATCGTCGCTGTAACGTTCGAACTCCGGGGCATCCGCCGCCTCGCGACCGGACTTCGGCAACCAGGTTTCCCGGATGTACTGAAAGGTTTGCGGCAGCGTATCCAGCGAGCCCTTGTGCTTGAACACCGCGTAATACTGGGGCTGAATCTCGACCCAACGGTATTTCTCGGGCAGGTCGTCGAGCTTGCTGATCTCGACGCCGGCGATGTATTCGAAACCGCCCTTGTCGTCTGAGTTGCAGCAAACGCCGTAGGTCACTTCGTCAATTTGCCCGGGTACATTGCCGATGTGAGGGACGAATTGATCCCACAGCTTGGGAATCTGTTTTTTGGCCGTCGCTTGGGTAAGTCGCCCGCCAAGCCCCGCTATGAGCATGAAGTGCCCGTGTTCGAAGCGTGGCTCAGCCTGATCATCGCGTGTTTGCTCATCCATGACTCGACTCCTGGGAACGAAAAAGGTGGGTTCGGCTGGGAGTATAGAGGCCAAACCCGATTCGCCCAGTCAGAGCCCCGGAAGCTGCCCGGCGGCGGGCGCACCGACAAACTCGTTGTAGCCCGATAGAATCACGTAGACCGCGAAATAGCAGAAGATCGCGGCCGATGCCATGTAGGAATAACGCAACAGTTTGTCACCGAGCAACTTGCCGCCATGGCTCGCCGCGAAGCACAGCGTGACGCACCAGAGAATCCCCGCACAGAGAAATCCACCTAGAAACAACACCGAGCTGAGAGTGCCCCCACCACCGGAACGGGCAATCAGGGTGCCACCCACCGCCGCGAACCAGAGAATCGCACTGGGCGACGACATGGCGAGGAAAATCCCCCGCAAGAACTCCTTGCGATGGGAGTTGTGGCCAACTTCGGCGGTCTCGGCCAACACAGCGTTGTGATAAATCGCCGAATGAATCATTTTCGCCGCGAAGTACAGCAGCAACGCCGACCCACCGATCCACAACACCCAGCGCACGGTCTCGTACTGCAGCAATACGGTCATGCCGGCCAGTGCCAGCACCGCGTAAATAAGGTCGCCGACACAAGTCCCCAGCCCCAGGGCAAAGCCTTGAAAATAGCCGCGCTGCATCGCCAGCGTGATCATCGCGATATTGGCCACGCCGATGTCCAGACACAGCGAAAGGCTTAGCAGGAAGCCACTGGTAAATTCCATCGACCATTTCCTTGGGAAAAATTTATTGATGCGCAGGCTAGACAGTTTGCCACGACTGCCCTTACATTCCGCCACAGGCCACCGCAGTGGCCAGCGTCGCTCGGACGGTTCCGGGCGCTTACGTTATCCGAGGCAACAATGGCCGAACAAGGTTCCCCGCGCCGCTTTGCGCGCATCGATCGACTCCCCCCTTACGTTTTCAACATCACTGCCGAGCTGAAGATGGCCGCCCGTCGTCGTGGCGAAGACATCATCGACTTGAGCATGGGCAACCCCGACGGCGCCACGCCGCCGCACATTGTCGAAAAACTGGTCACCGTCGCCCAGCGCGAAGACACCCACGGCTACTCCACGTCCAAAGGGATTCCGCGCCTGCGCCGCGCGATTTCCAACTGGTATAAGGATCGCTACGAGGTCGACATCGACCCGGAAAGCGAAGCCATCGTCACCATCGGTTCCAAGGAAGGCCTGGCGCATTTGATGCTGGCCACCCTCGATCAGGGCGACACCGTGCTGGTGCCAAACCCGAGCTACCCGATTCACATCTACGGTGCGGTGATTGCCGGTGCCCAGGTGCGGTCGGTGCCGCTGATCCCTGGCGTGGACTTTTTCGCCGAGCTGGAACGGGCGATTCGCGGCTCGATCCCGAAACCGAAAATGATGATCCTCGGCTTCCCGTCCAACCCCACCGCCCAGTGCGTGGAGCTGGACTTCTTCGAGCGGGTGATCGCCCTCGCCAAACAGTACGACGTTTTGGTGGTGCACGACCTGGCCTACGCCGACATCGTCTACGACGGCTGGAAAGCCCCGTCGATCATGCAGGTGCCCGGCGCCAAGGACATCGCGGTGGAGTTTTTCACCCTGTCCAAGAGCTACAACATGGCGGGCTGGCGCATCGGTTTCATGGTCGGCAACCCGGAACTGGTCAGCGCCCTGGCGCGGATCAAGAGCTACCACGACTATGGCACCTTCACCCCGCTGCAGGTCGCGGCCATCGCGGCGCTGGAAGGCGATCAGCAGTGCGTCAAAGACATCGCCGAGCAGTATCGGCAGCGTCGCAACGTGCTGGTCAAAGGCCTGCATGAACTGGGCTGGATGGTCGAAAACCCGAAAGCGTCGATGTACGTCTGGGCCAAGATTCCCGAGGCTTATGCACACATGGGCTCGCTGGAATTCGCCAAGAAGCTGCTGGCCGAGGCCAAGGTCTGTGTCTCACCGGGTGTGGGATTTGGCGAATATGGGGATGATCATGTGCGCTTCGCGCTGATCGAAAACCAGGATCGGATTCGTCAGGCCGTGCGCGGGATTCGCGGGATGTTCCGGGCGGATGGGCTAGTGACCAAAACCAACGCCTGACACGATCGTTCCCACGCTCTGCGTGGGAATGCAGCCCGGGACGCTCCGCGTCCCTTCCAGAGCCGAACGCGAAGCGTCCGTTGAGGCATTCCCACGCAGAGCGTGGGAACGATCATCACCCACAAAAAAACCGCATCGCTGCGGTTTTTTTGTGTCTGCCGATCGGCTTAAACGAACAACGACAACAGCAGGATGAAGCCCAGGCCCACCACGGACAGAATGGTTTCCATCGCGGTCCAGGTCTTGAAGGTTTCCGCCACGGTCATGTTGAAGTACTGCTTCACCAGCCAGAAACCTGCGTCGTTGACGTGGGACAGGATCAACGAACCGGCACCGGTCGCCAGCACCAGCAGCTCACGGTTCACACCCGGGATCATCCCCACTACCGGCACCACAATGCCCGCGCCAGTAATGGTCGCCACGGTCGCTGAACCCGTCGCGATACGAATCACCGCCGCCACCAGCCAGGCCAGCAGGATCGGCGAGATCTGTGCAGCCACCGCCATGTTGCCGATCACGTTACCCACACCGCTGGTCACCAGCATCTGCTTGAAGCCACCACCGGCACCGATGATCAGGATGATCGCAGCGGTCGGCGCAAGGCTCGCGTCCAGCCATTTAAGCATCTGTTGCGAACCGATGCCCTGCTTGTAGCCGAAGGTGTACAGCGACAGCAGCAATGCCAGCAGGAGAGCCGAGATCGGGTGACCGATCAGGTCCATGAAGGTGCGGAAGAAGTTGCCGTCCGGCAGCGCCACATCGGCAAAGGTCTTGAGCAGCATCAGGAACACGGGCGACAGCACAGTGATCAGGGTGATGCCGAAGCTAGGCAGATCGCCTGCATCCTCATCGCGCACCAGTTGATCCACCAGTTCCTGATTCGGATGACCCGGAATGTGCTTGGCAATGAACGTGCCGTAGATCGGACCGGCGATAATAGCGGTCGGCAACGCAACGATCAGACCGTACAGAATGGTTTTACCGATGTCGGCACCGAACACACCGATGGCCAGCAGCGGACCCGGGTGCGGCGGCACCAGGCCGTGTACCGCGGACAAACCAGCCAGCAGCGGGATACCGATCTTGATGATCGACACGCCAGTGCGACGGGCCACGATGAACACCAGCGGAATCAGCAGTACGAAGCCGATTTCGAAGAACAGCGGAATGCCGACCAGGAACGCGGCGAACATCATCGCCCACTGCACCTTGTCCTTGCCGAAGGCGCGAATCAGCGTCTGCGCAATCTGATCCGCACCGCCTGATTCGGCCATCATTTTGCCGAGCATGGTGCCCAGCGCCAGGATGATGCCTACGAAACCAAGCACGCCACCGAAGCCGTCCTGGAACGCCTTGATGATGGTGCCGATCGGCATGCCGGACGTCAGCCCGAGGAAGGCGGCGGCGATGATCAGTGCGAGGAATGGGTGCAGCTTGAACTTGGTGATCAGGACGATAAGTCCGATCACCGTGACCACTGCGTCTAGCAGCAGAAACGTCTCGTGGGACATGCCAAACATTAGGGGTGTCTCCTGGTTGTTGTTGTTATTAAAGCGGTTATTCAGAAGCCGTCAGGACAGCGCTATCTCTTGGAGCAAAACTCAACTGGCGAGTTTCAAGCCATGATCGAGCCACCAGGCATGCGCCTGCTTCGCCAACTCATCGACGCTGTGGCTCGAAGCATCCAGAGCCAGGGTCAGGGGCTCACCAACGGGCGATTCAAGTGTGGCGAACTGGCTGTCGATCAAGGTCGACGGCATAAAGTGGCCCGGCCGATGAGACACACGATCAGTGGCGACTTCGGGGGTCAGCTCAAGGAAAACGAAGCCCAGGCCCGGCAAGGCACCGCGCAAGCGTTCGCGGTAACTGTGTTTGAGGGCCGAGCACGTCAGCACCGGGCGCTCGCCTTGGGTGTCGACGCGGCGCAGTTCATCGCACAGGCTGTCGAGCCAGCCGGCACGGTCTTCATCGTTCAGGGGGATACCCGCGCTCATCTTTTCGATATTGGCGGCAGGGTGGAAAGTGTCGCCTTCAATGGCGGTCGCGCCGCTGAGCTGGCACAGGGCCTGGCTGACGCACGTCTTGCCGCAACCGGCAACGCCCATGATGACCAGGGCGGTGATGGGATGATTCATGTAACACCTCAGCGCGCAGACAGCGCTACCTTTGCTACGTAAAACGCTAGTGCAAAAGCAGAAGTTGCCGACGCCTTCTTGTCATTTTTATGGGTTGCAGCATGTTCGTTCTCGATGCCGAAAAGCGAGGATCAGGCAAACCCCGCTCACGCATTTGCAGCTGCGTCGAGACAGCGCTACCTTAGTGCCTTGAATTTTGTTTGGCAAGCCGTCCGATGATGACCCCTAAAAACGATAAAAATACTCGCACCACTGGCCGCCCTACCCTCAACGAAGTCGCGCGCCTGGCCGGTGTCAGCCCGATTACCGCGTCCCGCGCCCTGCGCGGCGTCAGTACGGTGGCCACCGAACTGGTGGAAAAAGTCCAGAAGGCCGCCCTCGACCTGAACTACGTGGTCAACCCCGCCGCACGCGCGTTAGCCTCGGCCCAGAGCCATTCCGTGGTGGTTCTGGTGCCATCGCTGTCCAACCTGCTGTTCATCGACACGCTGGAAGCCATTCATCAGGTTTTGCGACCGAAGGGCTTCGAAGTGCTGATCGGTAACTTCCACTACTCCCGTGACGAAGAAGAAAACCTGCTGCGCAATTACATGGCTTATCAGCCTCGCGGCTTGCTGCTGACCGGTTTCGATCGCACCGAAAGTTCGCGGCGGATGATCGAGGCCAGCAACATTCCCTGCGTCTACATGATGGAACTGGACAGCGCGGCCGGGCTCAATTGCGTCGGCTTTTCGCAAGTCGCCGCCGGCGAAACGGCGGCCGAACATTTGCTTTCCCGCGGTCGCAAACGCCTGGCCTACATCGGTGCGCAGCTGGACCAGCGCACGCTGCTGCGGGGTGAAGGTTTCCGCCACGCGCTGCAAAAGGCCGGTTTGTATGATCCGGCCCTGGAAGTGCTGACGCCACGCCCCTCCTCCGTCGGCTTGGGGGGCGAGCTGTTTTTGCAATTGATGGCCAGTCATCCGCAGGTCGACGCGATCTTCTTCGGCAACGACGACCTGGCCCACGGCGCACTGCTCGAAGCCCTGCGCTGCGGCATCAAGATCCCCGAACAAGTGGCTATCCTCGGCTTCAACGATCTGCCAGCCTCGGCCCACATGGTCCCGCGCCTGAGCAGCATCAGCACTCCGAGAGAAGCCATTGGCCGTCGCTCGGCGGAGTTGATGCTGACCTTATTAGCGGGCAATTCGGTGGCCAAACCGGTGCAGGACATGGGGTTTGAGTTGAAGGTGCGCGAGAGCACCTGATACACGATTGTCCCGTTGCTCGTGCTAGATTCCCGGCACCTGGAACAGCAAACGGAGAAGCTCAATGGGACATACGCTGAAGATTTTGGGTAGGGCCTCGTCAATCAACGTCAGAAAAGTCCTGTGGGCGTGCGACGAGCTGGGTGTTTCCTACGAACGGGAGGACTGGGGCAGCGGTTTTGCATCGACCCGGAGTCCGGAATTTCTCCAGCTCAACCCCAACGCACAGGTGCCGGTACTCATCGACGAAGCCGGCGTGCTGTGGGAATCCAATACCATCTGTCGCTATCTGGCCGGCAAATACCAAAACACCGACCTGTTGCCCATCGAGCCGGCGGCGCGCGCTCGCGTGGAGCAGTGGATGGACTGGCAAGCCACCGAACTCAATCCGTCCTGGGGCTACGCCTTTTTTGCGCTGGTCCGGCAATTGCCGGACTTTCAGGACGCACAGCGGATCGCGGATGGCGTTCGCGGCTGGAACGCGAAAATGGGCATCCTCGAACAGCAACTCGCGGCGACCGGCGCGTATGTCGCCGGCCCACACTTCACCCTGGCCGATATCCTTATCGGCTTGTCGATCAACCGCTGGCGGATGACCCCGATGGAGCGCCCGGACTATCCCGCCGTCGACGCCTATTGCCAACGACTGGCGCTGCGGCCGGGGTTCATGGCACACGGCTGTAATGGCGTGCCTTGATTGCACCTGAACGATTTACCCGGTAATGCCAATCAATTAAGTGAGGCACGGAACCTGTGGGAGCGGGCTTGCTCGCGGAAGCGGTGTATCAGGCGACATCAATGTTGATTGACGTGGCCCCTTCGCGAGCAAGCCCGCTCCCACATAGATCGCACTTGACTGACCGGTACTCCCCCATGACTAGTCAGGCGATAGCGGATGTTCCGCAAGCATCCCCAACAGCGCCAGCACCGCTGCCGAAGGTGCTTTGTCGGGCGCGACCACCAAGGCAAACTCGCGATCGATGCGCGGTGTCACCGGCACTATCCGCAGGCCTTGGCGATTAGCCGGCAGGGTCATTTCCGGTACCAGGGTCACGCCGATGTTTTCCCGCACCAGGGTGAACGCACTGCTCCACTCACGCACCTCGGCCCGCACATCCAGCAGATGCAACCCGGCATCGGCAGCCAGGCTGCGGGCATTGGTCGAACACCCGCCCGTGGCCAGCACGAACGGTTGCTCCGCCAGCTCCGCCAGCGAGAGGCCCTCTTCATTCGAGCGGCGCGCCAAGGGATGGCCACCGGGCAGAACCGCCATCCAGGCATCACGCCCCAAGCGACCGGCATTGCGCGCTGGCGCCGGGTTCAACACTACGCCGACATCCACCAGCCCGGCACCGAGCAACGTTTCCACTTCATCGTCGCTGACCTCCAGCGCCACCACATGTATACCGGGGTAAAGCCGATTGAACTGGCGCAACAGCGGCGGCAGGAAGGTCGCCAGCACCATAGGGAAACTGGCCAGACGAATCGTCCCGCGCTGGATGCCTTTAGCGGCCTCGACGGTGCTGCGAATGTTTTCCAGGGCGCCAAGCATGGTTCGCGCCTGTTCGATCACAGGCAAGCCGATGGCGGTCGGCAAGGTCTGGCGGTTTTCCCGGCTGAACAGCTGAACACCCAGGTTTTCTTCGATCAGTGCCAGCGCCTGACTGGCACCGGACTGGGTCATGCCAACCCGCTCGGCGGCCCGGGTAATGTTGCCGGTATCGGCCACCGCCACCACCATTCGCCAGTGCATCAGGTTCATCATGGCAGTAGCTTTCCTAATGGCAGTTTTCTGAAAGATTAATTTTACCGAGTGTGCCGCGCACTATGACACTGGCGCAAATCCGCAACCAGAGCCCTGCCCATGAAGTTGTATTACGCCCCACAAGCCTGTTCATTGGCGCCGCACATTGTGCTGCGCGAACTGGAGCTGCCGTTCGAGATGGTCCGCGTCGACAACAGCACCAAGAAAACCGTCACCGGTGACGACTTCCTCGCCATTAACCCCAAAGGCTACGTCGCGGCGTTGCAACTGGATAACGGTGATGTGCTGACCGAAGGCCCGGCGATCCTGCAATACCTGGCGGATCTGCGGCCCGAGGCGAACCTGGCACCGGCGAACGGAACGTTCGAGCGGGTGCGTTTGCAGGAATGGCTGAATTTCGTTTCGACCGAGATTCATGGCGGGCTGGGTTGGCTGTTCAATTCACAGTTTCCGGATGAGGTAAAAGTGCTCATCAAAGAGAAGCTGTTCAAGCGTTTTGCCGTGCTGTGCCAGACGCTGGAGGGGCAGGGTTATTTGATGGCTGGTGGATTCAGTATTGCTGATGCGTATCTGTTTACGGTGTTGCGCTGGACGCAGCTGTTTGGCATCGACTTGAATCAGTGGCCGGCGTTGGCGCGGTTTCAGGCCAGGGTTGATTCGCGGCCAAGCGTGAAAGCGGCGTTGGCTGCGGAATTGGTGTAAGGCTTGAGATCATTCGCGAGCAAGCCCGCTCCCACAGGGTTCATTGGCAATCAATGAAACGGATGCCGCGGGCTGTCAGGCGTTGGCGCAAAGTTGCGATTTCTTCACGGTGGGCAGCATCGAAGTAATGGGGCATGGCTTTGCTCAGAACAGGAACCAGTCCCCCTCTGTGCAATGGCGCAGGGATTTCTTGCAGATTGTTTGGTTATTTCGATAGACGTAAAAAACAGGAGCCCGAGGACTCGGGCTCCGTTGGCGCGGGATCAGTGGCCGAACACACCCACCTTCTTGGCCTTCTTGTCCGCACGTTTCTCAATGGCGGTTTTCGCCGGTTTCTTTTTCGCCGCTTTCTTTGAATCCATGCCTTTGGCCATGATACGTACTCCACTCATACGGGATGTGAGATCAGGTATACACCTATCCCCGCGCTGGCGTTCTTTTATAATAGCCCGCTTTGCGTACCGACAGTCCGAGCCCATGCCCAACACCCAGTACACCTTGCTCGACGAGCCGTCATGGCCGTTGATGAACAAGTTTTACCGCGCCCACCAATCGTCGATGAAAGCGGTCCGCGACGCACGGCTATGGGTCGCAAAACGCGAAGAGATCATTGCCGCGTTATGTTTGCGGCCGGTGGCCGGTGGGCATTGGCTGACCGGGTTGTTCGTCGATCCGGGCTGTCGCGAGCAAGGGATCGCCGCGGCGTTGATCGCACACGCCGTCAAGCACCTCGAAGAGCCAGTGTGGTTGTTCTGCCATCCGGATTTGCGTGATTTTTATGAGCGTCGAGGTTTTACTTTCGACCCGCCCCTGCCCTACGCCATGGCTGAACGGTTGAGCCGATATGCGCGCAGTAAACCGATGATTGCGATGGGTTTGGAACCGAAGCACTAGAGACCTGTGAAGATTAAATGTGGGAGCGAGCCTGCTCGCGATAGCGGTGTGACAGTCACCATCAATATTGACTGTCAGGGCCTCATCGCGAGCAGGCTCGCTCCCACATTGGTTTTGCGGTGGATTCGAAGGACGGGGTCAGTCGTCCGCCGCTGGGTCCAGGTCCGGAAACATCACCTCGGTAAACCCGAACTTGCTGAAATCACTGATGCGCGACGGGTATAACCGGCCGATCAGGTGATCGCATTCATGCTGCACCACCCGCGCATGGAACCCCGAGGCAATGCGCACGATTGGCTCGCCCTTGGGATCGAAGCCTTCATAACGAATCTGCTGATAACGATCCACCGCGCCGCGCAGGCCCGGCACCGACAGGCACCCTTCGAATCCCTCTTCGAGGGTCGGGCTCAAGGGCGTGATCAGTGGATTGATCAGAATCGTCTGCGGCACTGCTTCGGCGTCCGGATAGCGCTCGCTGTGCTCGAAACCGAAGATCACCAGTTGCAGGTCGACACCGATCTGCGGCGCGGCCAGGCCGACTCCGCCGACACTTTCCATGGTCTGGAACATGTCGTCGATCAGGTGCCACAACTCGGGGCTGTCGAACATTTGCGCCGGCACCGGCGGGGCAATGCGCAGCAGGCGCTCATCGCCCATTTTCAGAATTTCACGGATCATTTGATGACTTCGTCGGTGGTCGGCTTGAGCGAGTGATCCCGTCCCAGTCCCGAAACGTGGTGTTTGGGTTCTTCGGGCACTATTTCGCCAGGCTTCTTGCCTTCGGACGACATGTGCTCGATCACCGCGTTCATTTCCGCGCCGAGCAACAGCACCGCGGCGGAAATATAGAAGTACAGCAGCAACACGATGATCGCGCCGATACTGCCATACATGGCGTTGTAGTTGGCAAAGGTTTTGACGTAAAGACCGAAGCCCAGCGAGGCGACGATCCACACCACCACGGCCAGCACCGAACCCGGGGTGATGAAGCGAAACTCTTGTTTGACGTCGGGCATGACGTAGTAAATCAGTGCCACGGCCATCATCAACAGAATCACGATCACCGGCCAGCGCACAATGGTCCAGACGGTCACGATGAAATCTTCGAGGCCCACTTGCGAAGCGATCCAGGCCATCACCTGCGGCCCGAGCACCATCAGCGCAGCGGCGGCCAGCAGCATGCCGGCGATGCCGATGGTGTAGAAAATCGACAGTGGAAAACGCTTCCAGACCGGGCGACCTTCGACCACGTCGTACGCGGCGTTCATCGCGCTCATCATCAGCCGCACACCGGCGGACGCGGTCCACAGGGCGATCACGATACCCACCGAGAGCAAACCGCCCTTGGATTGCTGGAGCTGGTCGATCACCGGGTTCACCTGCTCCAGCGCCTGGGGCGGCAGGACCAGTTCCGATTGCAGGCGCAGCCAGGAGAAGAAGTCCGGCAAATGCAGAAAACCGATCAGGGCGATCAGGAACAGGATGAAAGGGAACAGCGAGAACAGCATTTGATAGGCCAGCGCCGAGGCATAGGTCGACATCTCGTCGGCGACGAACTCGGTGACCGTGCGCATCATCACGCGATGCAAGGGCAAACCTTTCATGGTCGGAAAAAACATTAGCGTCTCCTTTCGCCGCAAAAAGGTTGAAGTCATGGCGACTCAGGGGCCGTTTTCTACAACAAAGTAGCCTACTTGGCGACTTTGAAACAATTTCATTGCTCAAGTTCAAGCTGACACAAAAACGGCCATCCGCAGATGGCCGTTTCTGTTACTCGTCAAAGGTCGGATTATGCCTTGTCGATGCCTTTTTTGAGAGCATCCTTGGCTTTGCCGATCGCTTGCTGGGCTTCGCCTTTCTTTTCCTGCACGACGCCTTCGGCGCGCAGCCTGTCGTTACCGGTGGCCTTGCCAACGCCTTGCTTGACGTTGCCGGCCGCTTCGTTTGCCATGCCTTTAACTTTATCGCCAGTGCTGCTCATGGTATTTCTCCTGTGAACATTTCAACGGGGAAAGTCGTTACATAAGGGTGGACCGAAAGCCTTTGCGCGGAGTTTCATTTATTTCCCAACAGAACATTTCATCGCTCCAGGCAGGTTAGGCTTTATGTTTGCAGGCTTTGCCCCGAGAATGCGCAACGTATTCAGGCCATGGCGCTGAAGATCCAATCCCGTAGGAACGTTATGAAACTCGATAAAAAGCAGGCCATTGCCCGCAGAAACCAGGAACTTGGCGGTGCTGTGCTTGGCGTCAACAACTGCCATTTCACCGAATTGAACCGTAACCGCAACATTTTCTGGTTCGATATCCCGGTCGCGCGGCTGGCCATTGGTCAGTACGAATGGATTCACTTGCTGATGCACACCCCGGATACCGACGAACTGCTGCACCTGAAAGTGCCGACGGTGTTCCTGCGCGAGAAGCTCGAAGGCCTGGTGGTGCGCAACCAGGGCAAACGCAAAGCGGCCCTGAGCCTGGAACTGAGTGCCGACAAGGACTCGTACCTGCAAGACATGCGCCCGGCGGGCACCAACGTCAATTTCGCGCAGTTCCGTCAGTAACCCAGAACATCGCGAGCAGGCTCGCTCCCACATTTAACCGAGTTCCTTCAGAAAGAATGCGATCACATGTGGGAGCGAGCCTGCTCGCGAAGGCGGCCTGACAGGCGCTGAAAATGCCCTGGCCAGAAACAAGAAGCCCCGCATCTGCGGGGCTTTTGTTTGACTAGGCGCCTACTTTCTTCACGCCCAGTTTCTTCAGCTCTTCGTCGCGCAGTTCGCGGCGCAGGATCTTGCCGACATTGGTGGTCGGCAGTGCGTCGCGGAACTCCACGGCTTTAGGCACCTTGTAGCCGGTGACATTGGCGCGCATGTGCTCCATCACCTGTTCCTTGGTCAGGGTCACGCCCGGTTTGGCGACGATGAAGATCTTGATCGCCTCCCCCGACTTCTCGTCCGGCACGCCGATGGCCGCGCATTGCAACACGCCCGGCAGGGTCGCCAGCACGTCTTCCAGCTCATTGGGATACACGTTGAAACCGGAGACCAGGATCATGTCTTTCTTGCGATCGACAATGCGCATGTAACCGTCCGGCTGGATCAGTGCGATGTCACCGGTCTTCAACCAGCCTTCGCTGTCGAGTATTTCATCGGTGGCTTCCTGACGCTGCCAGTAGCCCTTCATCACTTGCGGACCTTTCACACACAATTCACCGATGGCGCCCAACGGCTGTTCAACGCCTGCATCGTCGATGACTTTGCACAGAGTCGACGGCACCGGAATACCGATGGTGCCGATCTGAATGTTCTGGCTCGGGTTCACCGTGGCCACCGGGCTGGTTTCGGTCATGCCGTAACCTTCGCAGATCGGGCAACCGGTGACCGCTTTCCAGCGTTCGGCCGCGGCCAGTTGCAAGGCCATGCCGCCGGACAGGGTGATTTTCAGGCTCGAGAAGTCCAGCTTGCGGAACGCTTCGTTGTTGCACAACGCGACGAACAGCGTGTTCAGGCCGACGAAACCGCTGAACTTCCACTTCGACAGTTCCTTGACCATCGCCGTCAGGTCGCGCGGGTTGCTGATCAGGATGTTGTGGTTGCCGATCAGCATCATCGACATGCAATGAAAGGTGAAGGCATAGATGTGGTACAGCGGCAGCGGCGTGATCAGGATCTCGCAACCTTCATTGAGGTTGGAGCCCATCAGCGCCTTGCACTGCAGCATGTTCGCCACCAGGTTGCGGTGGGTCAGCATCGCGCCCTTGGCCACGCCGGTGGTGCCCCCGGTGTATTGCAGCACGGCAACGTCGCTCCTGGCCGGGTTGGCTTCAGCCACTGGCTGGCCATGGCCTTTGCGCAGCACGTCGTTGAATTTGATGGCCTTGGGCAAGTGATACGCCGGAACCATCTTCTTCACGTACTTGATGACGCTATTGACCAGCAGACGCTTGAGCGGCAGCAAGAGGTCGGCCACTTCAGTGACGATCACATGCTTGACGCCAGTCTTCGGCACGACGGTCTGTGCCAGGTGCGCCATATTGGCCAGGCAGACCAGGGCTTTGGCACCGGAGTCGTTGAATTGGTGTTCCATTTCCCGCGCGGTGTACAGCGGGTTGGTGTTGACCACGATCAGCCCGGCGCGGATAGCACCGAAGACGGCGACCGGGTATTGCAATACGTTGGGCAGTTGCACGGCGATTCGATCGCCGGGTTGCAAATCGGTATGCTGTTGCAGGTAAGCAGCAAAGGCACCGGACAATTCGTACAGTTCACCGTAGGTGATTGTCTTGCCCAGGTTGCTGAATGCCGGTTTGTCAGCGAAGCGTTGGCAGGATTGCTTCAACACTGCCTGAATATTCGGATACTCGTCTGGATTGATCTCGGCAGCAATTCCAGCTGGGTACTTATCCTTCCAAAAGTCTTCGATCATGGAAGCCCACTCCTCAGCAACGCGAATTCTTCACCGCATTTGATGCGATTATTATTGGTGTGTGTTTTTAGTGAGTCTGGCTTTTAACATAGGCCGAGAAGTCACAAAGCGCGCCGAGAGTAGCAGCTTTGCCAAGGGCCGACTAGAGCCTAAAACGGCCCCCACAGTCACCTTAATGACTCAAGACAAACAAGCAGTCATTTTAGAGCAAAAACCCTATACAGCCTTAAAAGCCTCGTAATACGGGCCTTCAAAGCAAAAGATCGCAGCCTTCGGCAGTGCCTACAGAGGAATGCGATCCCCGTAGGAGCTGCCGAAGGCTGCGATCTTTTGGCGCCACCTCGGTCTACGACCGTTTACGCGATATCCCGCAACTCCCGCCGCAATATCTTGCCCACCGGCGTCATCGGCAACGACTCACGCAACACGATGTGCTTGGGCACTTTGTACGCCGTGAAGTTTTCCTTGCAGTACGCCTTCAACTCCTCAAGGCTCACCCCGGCTTCACGGGCCACCACAAACAACTTCACCGCCTCCCCCGACCGCTCGTCCGGCACGCCGATCACCGCGCAGCTGGCGACTTTCGGGTGGGCCATCACCACATCTTCGATCTCGTTCGGGTACACGTTGAAGCCCGAGACGATGATCATGTCTTTCTTGCGATCGACGATGCGCACGAATCCGTCCGGGTCGATCACCCCAATGTCGCCCGACTTGAACCAGCCGTCGGCATCCAGCACTTCGGCGGTGGCTTCGGGTTTCTGCCAGTAGCCCTTCATGATCTGCGGGCCCTTGATACACAGTTCGCCGCGCTCGCCCAGCGGCTGCTCGACGCCTTCATCGTTGATGACCTTGAGCGTGGTGCCCGGCACTGGCAGGCCGACCGTGCCGATGCGCGATCTGTCGCCGTAAGGGTTGGTGCAGGCCACTGGCGAGGTCTCGGTCAGGCCGTAACCTTCAGTGATGCGGCAACCGGTGAGCTGTTCCCAACGCTCGGCGGTGGCCTTGACCAATGCCGTGCCGCCGGAGTTGGTGACTTTGAGACTGGAGCAATCCAGCGTCTTGAAGTCGGGATGGTCCATCAGTGCGACGAACAGCGTGTTGAGCCCCAGCAGCGCCGAGAACCGCCAGTTCTTCAGTTCCTTGATAAAGCCCTTGATGTCCCGTGGATTGGTGATCAGCACGTTGTGGTTGCCAGTCACCATCATGCACATGCAGTTCGCCGTGAATGCATAGATGTGGTACAGCGGCAGCGGCGCGATCATCACTTCCTGGCCTTCGCGCAACAGCGGCTGACCGTCGGCACCCAGCTGACTGAGGCATGCCCGCGCCTGCTGCATGTTCGCCACCAGGTTGCCGTGGGTCAGCATCGCGCCTTTGGCCAGCCCGGTGGTGCCGCCGGTGTATTGCAGCACGGCGATGTCGTCGAGGCCGATGCTCAGCGGTTTGATCCCCAGACCCCGGCCCAGGCGTAGCGCGCTCTTGAAGGAGATGGCCTGCGGCAAGGAATAGTCCGGGACCATTTTCTTGACCTTGGCGACCACGGTATTGACCAGCCAGCCCTTGGCGGTGGGCATCAGGTCGCCCATTTTCGCTTCGATCAGGTACTGGATGTCGGTGTCGGGCAGCACTTCCTGGACCTTCTGTCCGAACACGTTCAGGTAAACCAGCGCCCGGGCACCGGAGTCCTTGAACTGATGTCGCATCTCACGCGCGGTGTACAGCGGGTTGGTGTTGACCACGATCAGCCCGGCGCGCAAGGCGCCGAACACGGCAATCGGATAATGCAACACGTTGGGCATCTGCACCGCGATGCGATCCCCCGGCGCCAGGTCGGTGTGGGCTTGCAGGTAACCGGCAAACGCTGCGCTGTAGCGTTCCAATTCGGCGTAGGTCAAGGTCACGCCCATGTTGCTGAATGCCGGGCGGTCAGCAAATTTCTTGCAGGAACGCTCGAACACCTCGATTACCGACTTATAGGCCCCAAGGTCGATATCCAGGGGCACGCCGGCCGGGCGTTTGTCATTCCAGAAATCAGGTTGCATTGTTCTTGTCCTCTTTACCTGAATCTATCCGGGGCCGCTTTTCCGTCACTGCTGAAAAACGGAGCTTCCCGGACACTAGCAGCTATGGTGAATCAGGCAAATATGCGCACAGTCGTCATTGATCCCGTGAATCTTGCTGCCCCGGCGTGGCCTGATCAGACGGTAGGCGACGGATGCGCTATACAATGCAACGAGGCTGTTTCCCACCCTGCAACCCCATGCAGCCCAATGCAAAGGAATCGCCATGATCCACGACACTTTCTGGCTGACCGCGAGTGACCACAGCCGCCTCTTCGTCAACCAGTGGCTGCCGGCTGCACCGTTGAAGGCCGTGATCCTGCTGGCCCACGGCATGGCGGAACACAGCGGTCGCTACGCTCGTCTGGCAGAAAAGTTCTGCGAACAGGACTACGGCGTTTACGCACCGGACTTGCGTGGACATGGCAAAACCGCCGAAAACGGCACTCTGGGGCATTTCGACGACGACGATGGCTGGTGCAAAGTGGTCGGCGACCTGGCCAGCCTTAACCAACACATCGGCCAACAGCATCCCGGCATTCCGATCGTACTGTTGGGCCACAGCATGGGCAGCTACATCGCCCAGGCTTACTTGCTGCACCACAGCGCCAGCCTGCACGGGGCCATTCTCAGCGGTTCGAACTTCCAGCCCGTGGCGCTCTATCGTGCAGCGCGGCAGATTGCTCGCCTCGAACGCCTGCGTCAGGGCCCCAAGGGTCGCAGTGCGCTGATCGAATGGCTGTCGTTCGGTTCGTTCAACAAGAAGTTCAAACCGGCGCGCACCTCGTTCGACTGGCTGAGCCGCGACCCGGCGGAAGTCGACAAGTACGCCAGCGACCCGCTCTGCGGCTTTCGCTGCACCAATCAACTGTGGATCGATTTGCTCGGCGGCTTGCAGCAAATCAGCAAAGCGTCCAATCTCGCCCAGATCGATCCGGGCCTGCCGCTGCTGGTGATCGGTGGCGAATGTGATCCGGTGAGCGAAGGCAAACGTCTGATAGATCTGGCCCACGCCCTGCGCGACGCTGGCTGCCAGAGCCTGCAGCTGACTATTTACCCGCAGGCCCGGCATGAACTGTTCAACGAGAGCAACCGCGACGAAGTGACTGCCGATGTGCTGAACTGGATCGCCCAAGCCTTGAGCAACCGCCGGCCCCCCAGAGCCGAATAGTTTTTTTGTGGATTTATTTAATTCGTCACAGGAATCGAGACAGATGACCCAGGTTACCAACACCCCTTACGAAGCCCTCGAAGTCGGCCAGACCGCCAGCTACAGCAAAACCGTCGAAGAGCGCGACATTCAGTTGTTCGCCGCGATGTCCGGTGACCATAACCCGGTGCACCTGGACGCCGAATTCGCCGCTGCCTCCATGTTCAAGGAGCGTATCGCCCACGGCATGTTCAGCGGCGCGTTGATCAGCGCGGCGGTGGCTTGCGAGTTGCCTGGGCCAGGGACTATTTATATCGGTCAGCAGATGAGCTTCCAGAAACCGGTAAAGATTGGCGACACGCTGACCGTACGCCTGGAGATCCTCGAGAAACTGCCGAAGTTTCGTGTGCGTATCGCCACTCGGGTGTTCAACCAGCGCGATGAGTTGGTGGTGGATGGCGAGGCGGAGATTCTGGCGCCGCGCAAGCAACAGACCGTGACGTTGCCGACGTTGCCGGCGATCAGCATCGGCTGATTCATCGCTCCCTTGTGATGAGAGGCCTTGCCTGTGGCGAGGGAGCTTGCTCCCGTTCGGCTGCGCAGCAGTCGTAAACCTGTCACCGCGCTTGATCAGATCCAACGCGGTGTTTGATTTAGGGGGCGCTGCGCCCCCCAACGGGAGCAAGCTCCCTCGCCACAGGTCGAACTTACGAGCGTGCGCGAGCCTGGTTGCGCAGGGCTTTCACCTGATCGTGGTTGCGTTGCACGCCGTGGTACTGGCGTTCAACGATGTCACGAATGCCCACCAGGTTGTCCTTGTTGATTTTCTCCAGCGCTTTTTTGTAAGCCTTCAGCGCATGGTCTTCACCGCGTTCGGCTTCGTTCAGCACTGCTTCTTCATCCTTGCCGGTGAACATCGCCTTCACGTCGACCCAGCGACGGTGCAGATCGCCACTGACACTGGTGGAGGTTTCCGGATCACCGCCCAGGGAACGCACCATAGCCTGTAACTCGGCAGCGGCAGTGGCGCAGTCGCTGGAGCGCTGAACGAACAGGGTTTTGAGTTCTGGATGCTTGATGTCTTCAGCGCAAGTCTTGAACCCTTCCTGACCGTCTTTGCTGGTTTCAATCAGGTCGTTGAGTACAGAGATCGCTTCTTTGTTGATGTTGGTCATTTTTCAATTCCTTACGGTTGATGAAAGATGCAATAAGGCGTTGCACCCGCCATGCCAGCTTTGAATTGATTACTTTTTACTTATATTTCAATAAGTTAGTTTTCAAGGCGAAATCTGTATCCGCTTCTTTTGCATGATCTGTCATTTGGCCTGCATGCAGAATGCCTGTATTTTCCAGACTGTTTGAATCAAGACGACTGATGATGAATCCCGAAAAGCTCGAACTGTTGATTACCCGTGAAATGCCCTTCGGCAAATACAAGGGCCGCATCATCGCTGACCTGCCCGGCCAGTACCTGAACTGGTTCGCCCGCGAAGGTTTCCCTCACGGTGAACTGGGCGGTTTGCTGGCCTTGATGCAGGAAATCGACCACAACGGCTTGTCGGAGCTGCTCGAACCGCTGCGTGTCAAACACGGCAAACCCGCCCCTCGTCACTGACCCGTTCTACCTCACCAAGTAGCCCATGCCCGATAACACCCGCCGTGCCCGTGATGAAGTCTTTTGGCAGACCTTTGCCGATCGCTACGCTGTCGAACCCGGCCCCCTGAACCTGGAGAACGGTTACTTCGGGCGCATGTCACGCACTGTGGTCGAGGAGTATCAGCGCAACATCGAACTCATCAACCGCGGCAACTCGGTGCATGTGCGCCAGCGCTTCGAACAGGGCGAAAGCGTCGAGATTCGCACGCAGCTGGACCCCGGATGACCCACGCCTGTATTGCGGCATCACCTCGATGCGCTTTACCCGGCATGCCGACCAACAGGCGATGGTCGAGCGCCTGCTCAACGACTACAACCTGTTTACCGTGGCGCGCAGCGGCGCGGCGAGTGGCCCGTGCATTCGCATTACACCGGGGCTCACCACCACAGCAGCCGACATGGATGTGCTGGCCCGGGCGCTGAGCGAATTGCGCTGACGTCACACGGTGTACTTGTCGAAGTCCTCGGGTTTGATCTGCGATGACAGCGCAAACGTGTCGACACCGATGGTGATGTGCCCGAAAAAGCCATCCTCCTTCGAGTCTCGACCTATGGTGTGAATATTCAGGGTCGAGGCTTCGCCGCCATGGTGTCTATAGTGAAAATCTTCATCGTTGCTCAGCGGTGATACCACGCGGCCGCTGTACTCTCTGGCATTGAGGACCGACCTCGACACCACCTCGGGAAAGTACAGCTGGCCGACCCAGGCGACATGCCGCTCTTCCAGATAGTTGTTGCCGGCAGTGATTCGTACCGCGACGTGAATGTGCAGAGCGCGGCTGGCATAGAACCCCGGATAAATCGTGATAAACCGCACGATGCCCTTTTTGTCCGAGAATTGCCCACCGCGCAGATAGGTATCGTCGTCGGTGCGCGGGATCGACCCGATATCACCCACATCGACTTCCTTATCCGGGTTGACCTTGCTCCAGCCCGAATACGCCCCGCGTGCGTTGCAATGCCAGATATCGACCACGGCCCCCGTGACCGGTTGACCGGTCATGGCATCGACGATCGTCAGCCGCAACACCAAGGGAATGCCATCCATGCCTTCGCTGATGTTTCGTCTGATCAGTTTTGGATTTCGAAAATACGGACCGGCGACCTGTTCGGGTGACAGTTGATAAACCGGTGAAGGGGATGAAATCGCAGTGTTGTCGTCCATGACGTTCTCTTTCCATAAGATGAACGCAGGTTAACGCTGGACGTGCGGCGAGATGCGGTAACTATGTATCGCATGATGTCCTGTGGAAGCGGCGGTGCGGCGATCCGACTTGCTCGCGAAAGCGGTCTGACAGTCAACATCTGCATTGAATGTGACGGCCCCTTCGCGAGCAAGCCCACTCCCACAGGGGTTTTATTTCAGGCAAAAAAAAACGGTGCACCGACCAAGCGCACCGTAAAGCCGTAGAACACACAACGAAGTGTTTGGTAAATCCGTTCAATCAGTCCAGCAGAGCCAACGCCTCGGCGGTGCACTCCTGGATGCGGGCCCAGTCGCCGTTCTTGATCCACTCGGGGTCAAGCATCCAGCTACCGCCCACGCACATCACGTTTTTCAACGCCATGTAGCTCTTGATGTTGGCCGGGCTGACGCCGCCGGTCGGGCAGAATTTAACTTCGCCGAACGGGCCGCCCAGGGCCTTGATAGCCGCGACGCCGCCGCTGACTTCCGCCGGGAACAGCTTGAAGCGGCGATAACCCAGGCTATAGCCTTCCATGATGCCGGAGGCATTGCTGATGCCCGGCAACAGCGGGATCGGGCTGTCGACACTGGCTTCGAGCAGATCACGGGTGATGCCCGGCGTCACGATGAACTGCGAACCGGCCGCTTCGGCAGCGACCAACATGCTGCGATCGAGCACGGTGCCGGCGCCGGTCACCAGCTCTGGACGCTGCGCGCGCAAGATCTGGATCGCCTTGAGGCCGAACTGCGAACGCAGGGTCACTTCCAGCGCCGTCAGGCCACCGGCCGCCAGGGCGTCGGCCAACGGCAGCACGTCCTGTTCACGAGCGATGGTGATCACCGGCAGGATCCGCGCCCTGGCGCAGAGGCTGTCGATCAGGGCAACTTTGTCCGCCATGGAAACGGTCGGGGATGTGTTTGTCATAGCGGCTGATCCTTGGTTCATGGGCACCAGTAAATCTCTAACGTAGGTTGCAGAAACGCCCGAATCGGCATGGCGGCGACATCGTCACCGGCCAGTGCGGCACTCAGGGTGGTCAGTTTGGACTGACCGGAAATCGATAGAACGGTGTGCTTGGCCGAAGCCAGCAGCGCACGACTCATGGTCAGGCGCTGATGCGGCACGGTCGGCGCCAGCATCGGCCAGCAGCGACGGCTGCCGTCGATTTTCAAGGCGTCGGCCAGGTTCGGGCTGTTGGGGAACAGCGACGCGGTGTGACCGTCATCGCCCATGCCCAGCACCAGCACGTCGATCGGCGGCAATTCGGCGAGCAAGCGATCAGCCTGCTCGGCGGCCTGCTCCAGGTTGGCGGTGGCACTGTAGAGGCTCAGGAACTGGGCCTTGGCCGCCGGGCCTTGCAACAGGTAACGCTTGAGCAGGCCGGCATTGCTGTCGGCATGCTCTACCGGCACCCAGCGCTCGTCAGCCAGGCTGACCACCACCTTCGACCAGTCCAGCGCCTGCTTGGCCAGATGCTGGAAAAACGCCACCGGGCTGCGTCCACCGGACACCACCAGCGTCGCGGCGCCCTGTGCAGCGATCGCGTCGCTCAGTTGTCTGGCTACCGTCAATGCCAGGCCTTCGGCCAACAGCACCGGGCTTTTGAACTCATGGGCGCTGACGCCCTGAGGCAGCTTCAATTCAGATATCGCCATACCACGACCTCCCGTCCCGCGTGATCAGTGCAATGGAGCTCATCGGCCCCCAGGACCCGGCCGCGTACGGCTTGGGCGCATCACCGGATTTTTTCCACCCGGCGATCAACTGGTCACACCACTTCCACGCGGCTTCGATTTCATCTTTACGGACAAACAGGTTCTGATTGCCACGCATCACTTCCAGCAACAACCGCTCGTAGGCATCGGGAATCCGCGCGCTACGCCAGGTGTCGGAAAAATTCAGCTGCAACGGACCGCTGCGCAGCTGCATGCCCTTGTCCAGGCCTTGTTCTTTGGTCATCACGCGCAAGGAAATGCCTTCATCCGGTTGCAGGCGGATGATCAGCTTGTTGCTGATCTGCAAGCGCTGTTCGGGAGCGAAGATGTAGTGCGACGGCTCCTTGAAGTGGATGACGATCTGCGACAGCTTCTGCGGCATGCGTTTGCCGGTGCGCAGGTAAAACGGCACGCCGGCCCAGCGCCAGTTGCGAATGTCGGCACGCAGGGCGACGAAGGTCTCGGTGTCGCTCTGGGTGTTGGAATTAGGCTCCTCCAGATACCCCGGCACCGATTTGCCTTCGCTGTGGCCGGCGATGTACTGGCCGCGCACCACCTGAGTGGTCAGGCCTTCCGGGCTGATCGGCGCCAGCGCCTTGAGCACTTTGACTTTCTCGTCGCGGATGCTGTCGGCGGACAGGTCGGCCGGCGGGTCCATGGCGATCAGGCAGAGCAGTTGCAGCAGGTGATTCTGGATCATGTCCCGCAGCTGGCCGGCCTTGTCGAAGTAACCCCAGCGGCCTTCGATACCGACCTGCTCGGCCACGGTGATTTCCACGTGGGAGATGTAATTCTGGTTCCACTGGGTTTCGAACAGGCTGTTGGCGAAACGCAGGGCGATCAGGTTTTGTACGGTCTCTTTACCCAGGTAGTGGTCGATGCGGTAGGTGCGGTTCTCCGGGAAGAACTGCGCCACGGCGTCGTTGACCTTGCGCGAGGACTCCAGGTCCGAGCCGATGGGCTTTTCCAGCACCACGCGGGTGTTTTCGGTCAGGCCGACCTTCGACAGGTTCTCGCAAATGGCGCCGTAAACCGCCGCCGGCGTGGCGAAGTAGGCAATCATCCGCTGGGCGCTGCCGGCCTGCTCGGCCAGGGCGACGTAATCGTCAGCCTTGAGGAAGTCGACGTGCAAGTAGCTCAAACGGGCCAGGAAGCGCTCGAGTACAGCTTCATCCAGCTCTTTGGCGCCTACGTAGCGGCGCAGCTCGGTGGCAATGAATGCCAGATGCTGTTGCTCGCTGCCGGGTTCACGGGCCAGCGCGATAATGCGCGTATCCTCATGAAGCAGGCCGGCGCCATCGAGTTGATAAAGGGCAGGAAACAGCTTGCGCAGGGCGAGATCGCCGAGAGCGCCGAACAAGGCAAAGGTGCACGGTTCAACCGTAATCGAAGGCATGATGTTTGTTCTTTTATCAAGTTAAGCTACAAATACCTTTTTTCAAGGCATCACTCAAGGGAAAATGTAGTAATAACCACAACATTTTCGCAAAATATAGATTCCGAGTGGTGGTCGGTCGGAGCCATCAGTAGGATAGGCCACCGTTACAGGCCGTATCAAAGGCCCAATTTGCATAGCCGAGCGCTTGTTTGCGCAGGTGAATCTAGGAACCCCATATGGACCGCGTGCGAAATTTACTGGAACAGATCCAGAATCGCCTTGAAGACCTGAACAAGGCAGAACGCAAAGTCGCCGAAGTGATCCTGCTCAACCCGCAGCAAGCCACCCGGTTCAGCATCGCCGCCCTCGCCCAGGCTTCAAAGGTCAGCGAGCCGACGGTCAACCGTTTCTGCCGCTCGTTCGGTGTCAGCGGCTACCCGGAACTGAAACTGCAACTGGCACAGAGCCTGGCCAGTGGCGCGGCGTATGTCAGCCGTGCGGTGGAAGCCGACGACAATCCGGAAGCCTACACCCAAAAAATCTTTGGCAGCGCCATCGCGTCCCTGGACAGCGCCTGCCAGGCCCTGGACCCGAACCTGATCAGCCGCGCCGTCGACCTGTTGATCCAGGCGCGACAAATCCACTTCTTCGGCCTCGGCGCCTCGGCCCCGGTGGCGCTGGATGCGCAGCACAAGTTCTTCCGCTTCAACCTCGCGGTCACTGCGCATGCCGATGTGCTGATGCAACGCATGATTGCCTCGGTGGCCCACACCGGTGAGTTGTTCGTAATCATTTCCTACACCGGCCGCACCCGCGAACTGGTGGAAGTGGCGCGCATCGCCCGGGAAAACGGCGCTTCGGTACTGGGCCTGACGGCTGAGGGTTCGCCGCTGGCCAAGGCCAGTACCCTGAGCCTGAACATCCCGTTGCCGGAAGACACCGATATCTACATGCCGATGACGTCACGGATCATTCAGTTGACCGTGCTCGATGTGTTGGCCACCGGCATGACCTTGCGCCGGGGCGTGGATTTCCAGCCGCATTTGCGCAAGATCAAGGAAAGCCTGAATGCCAGTCGGTATCCGATTGGGGATGAGTTTAATTAACCCACCATGATCGTTCCCACGCTCCCGCGTGGGAACGCAGCCCGTGACGCTCCGCGTCACTGGACGCGGAGCGTCCCTTGAGGCATTCCCACGCCGAGCGTGGGAACGATCACCCTCGCCTGCAAACTCAAATGTGCCCGCTCCCCCGGTGCCAGGCACAGGCTGTCGGTGCCGCCGCTGGCCGCTTCCACACAGACGAACTCTAAAACCTCGTTCCAGCTCACCCCCAACAGCGGCCGCGAGCCCGGATGCCAGACCACCGTGTCCGCATGGTCACCGGTGTCGATGCACAATTGCCGCTGCCAGGCGTGGTCCTTGAGCTGTAATTCGCCGTCATGCTGGAACACTCGCTGACACCCGCCATCGACCCGCAACTCACCTTCCTGCTGGCAAACCTGACGGTTCAACTGGTCGTAGCCTTGCGCGCCGTCGAGCCCGGACAGCGCTACCTCACCCACGTCGCCAATACGCCAATAGGCGTGCAACGCCTGGCTCAACTGGCACGGCATGTCGTCCTGATGCTCGGTGCTCAGGTGCAAATCCATGCGCTCGCC
Source organism: Pseudomonas sp. B21-015 (assembly GCF_024749285.1). Taxonomy (NCBI): domain Bacteria; kingdom Pseudomonadati; phylum Pseudomonadota; class Gammaproteobacteria; order Pseudomonadales; family Pseudomonadaceae; genus Pseudomonas; species Pseudomonas sp. B21-015. Next base: position 1,614,029 of record NZ_CP087196.1, on the reverse strand, counting down.
CAGGTGCGCGTGCAAGTCCACTTGCCAGTCGCACAGCTGTAACTGCCAGTGCAGGTGCACACCATCGTCATCACTGGTGCTGTCGAGCAGTTTCCAGTCGAGCAGGCGCGCCCAGCCATGGGACGGCCAGGCGTTTTCGCTTGGATGGCGGCCGTACCAAGGCCAGCACACCGGCACGCCGCCGCGAATCGCACCGACATGAGGCCATTTCGCCGCGCACCACAGCCAGGGTTTCTGCCCCTTTGGCTGGAAGTGCAGCAACTGCGCGCCCTGACGACTGAACACCGCTTGACACAGCGGATGGTCAATCACCAGCACATCGCGCATCTGATAGCGCTCCCACGCAAACACCGGACGTTCGCGCAAGGATTTGAAGAAGCGTTGTAGCGGATGCTCAAGCATGTGCCACGGTCCTGAAAATCATCTGTCACCCGAGGGTGCGCCACCCCCAAAAAAAAGCGGACAGCCATGGCCGTCCGCAAAAATGCGCACATAGAGAGGAGCTTATCGCAACAGCGTTAGAACACCGACTGAATTTTCAGGCCGGCCACCAGCGCGTTATCAACTTCATCCACACCACCTGGGTGAGTGATGTATTGCAGGTTAGGACGTACCGTCAACCAGTTGGTAACGTGGAAACCGTAGTTGATCTCGTAGTTGTACTCGGTGCTGCGCAGTGGCGCGAACAGCGGATCGTTGTAGTCGGTGACACCATTGGCGGCGTTGACCAACTCGGCGTTTTTCTTCACGTCATCGTTGACATGGATACGAGAGAAACCGATCCCGACGTCGTCTTTTGGACGAGCATCAAACGGGCCCTTGTAAACAAACATCAGCGACTGGTAGTTGTCGACGAAGTTGGTGTCCTTGTCGTGGAAGGTAGCGTTGGCCGCGATGTTCAGACCGCGTGAAGCATCACCGTTGTGGCTGGTGAGTTGTTGCTGCGCCACGAACCAGTAGCCGTGCTTGCTGTTGTGGCTGCGATAGGCGTTGCCGGTGGTCGCTGCATCGTTGCCGTTGTCGTCTTCACGGACATCATTGGCGTCGGCAGTGCTCTTGTAGTAACCGACACGGTATTCGCCCGGCAGGTTGTTGACCTTCGGTGACCAGACCAGTTCAACCGGCAAGACGGTGCCCTTGGTACCACTGCCGCTGAGCTTGAAGCCGTTACCGTGCTCAAGTTGCGACGGGTTCTGGTTGTATGCGCCGATCTGCGCATAGAACTCAGGCGTGATGTTGTACTTCACGCGAAGCGCCGCCTGCATGACCGGCCAGTTGTACCAGATACCGGTCGCCCAGTTACCCGCCTGGGAACCGCAGAACGCCAGGTTCTGGAACTCGCAAGGGAAGGTGTTGAAGTCTTCGCCTTCGCCGAAGTAACCGGCTTTGACGTCCAGTTTACCGTCGAGGAACTGGTGCTGGACCCACAACTGGGTCAGACGGACCATGTGGCCACGGCCGTAGACTTCCTGCGAGGAACTCAAGGTGCCAGCACGCGGGTCGCCGACGCGGTCATTGGAGATGTTCTGACCGTTACGGTTGGTGAACTGGATCTTGGCCTGGGTGTTATCCCAGCCCCACAGCTTTTGCAGGTCCAGCGCCACGCCCAAACCAAACTGGTCGGCGTAACGTGCCGTCTTGTCGTCGTTGTAGCCGCCATGCAGGTTGCCGCCCACTTCACCGACATAGTCGGCCTTGATGTCGATACCTTGCTCGATCAGCTTGGTCCGCTCGCCACCCCAGTCCCCCGTCATCCACTTGGAATCGGCGCTGAACGCGTCAGCCGCGTGCACGCTGCCGGCCAGCATCATCGCCGCAACAGCCGACAATTGGCAGATAAGCTGAGCGTTGTTCTTCTTCTTCATCCCTACATCCTCGTCTTTATTTTTATTAACTGTTTTTATCTAACGCGGTTTACATCGATTGCGACGGATGGCGTGCACCCGCCACATATCCCCCAATGGGAGCGGGGTTGCGTGGGAGCTGGCTTGCCTGCGATGGCATCAACTCGATTCAACGTTGAACCGAGTCGCCTGCATCGCGGGCAAGCCCGCTCCCACATAGTCCCGTTCCCACACTTGATCTTCAGCGGCCTTTGAACTGCGCCACGTTGGCACTGTGGGCCTCGGTCTTTGGCAGGCCCGCTACACCCAGACGCTCACCGGTCTTGGCATCGAACAGCAGCACTTTCGATGGATCGAATTGCAGAGTCAGGGTCTCACCCACGGCCGGCGCGACGTCCGGTGCCAGACGGCAGCAGACCTTGGTGTCGTTGAGGTTGACGAACACCAGGGTGTCGGGACCGGTCGGCTCGGTGACCTGCACTTCGGCGCGAATGGTCGGCAATCCGTTCGGCTCGCCGTTCGCCAGCACGATCTGCTCCGGGCGCATGCCGAGGATCACTTCGCGGTCTTCGAGCCCGGCGTCCTGCATGCCCAACGGCAATTCACAGCGCGCCTGACCGCTGTCGAGCAGCGCTACCAACCGACCTTCCTTGCGCTGCAAACGCAAAGGGATAAAGTTCATCGGCGGCGAACCGATGAAGCTCGCCACGAACAGGTTGGCCGGGTTGTTGTAGATGTCTTTCGGCGTGCCGAACTGCTGAATGATCCCGTCCTTCATCACCGCAACCTTGTCGCCCAGGGTCATGGCTTCGATCTGGTCGTGAGTCACGTAGACCGTGGTGGTTTTCAGGCGCTGGTGCATCAGTTTCATTTCGGTGCGCATCTCGACCCGCAGCTTGGCGTCGAGGTTGGACAGCGGTTCGTCGAACAGGTAAATCTTCGGCCGCCGTGCCAGCGCCCGGCCCATGGCCACGCGTTGTTGCTGACCACCGGAGAGCTGACCCGGCTTGCGATTGAGCAGGTGTTCGATTTGCAGCAGCTTGGCCACGCGAGCGACTTCTTCGTCGATTTCGGCGGTGGGCATTTTGCGAATCTTCAGGCCGAACGCGATGTTGTCGCGCACGCTCATGGTCGGGTACAGCGCGTAGGACTGGAACACCATGGCGATGTCCCGATCTTTCGGGCTCATGCCACTGATGTCGGCGTCGTCCACCAGGATCGCCCCGCCGCTGATGTTTTCAAGTCCGGCGATGCAGTTCATCAAGGTGGATTTGCCACAGCCCGATGGACCGACCAGGATCAGGAATTCACCGTCGTCGATCTTCAGTTCGATGTTTTTCAGGGTGTCCGGCAAACCGGCACCGTAGGTCTTGTTGACGTTGCGTAATTCGAGAGTTGCCATGTTCTACCCCTTGACCGCGCCGGACGTCAGCCCACGCAGGAAATACTTGCCAGCGAATATGTAGACCAGCAGTGTCGGCAGCCCGGCGATCATCGCGGCGGCCATATCAACGTTGTATTCCTTGGCCCCGGTGCTGGTGTTGACCAGGTTGTTCAGGGCCACGGTAATCGGCTGGGCATCGCCACTGGCGAAGACCACGCCGAACAGGAAGTCATTCCAGATTTGCGTGAACTGCCAGATCAGGCAGACCATCACGATCGGGATCGACATCGGCAGCAGGATCTTCCAGAAAATCGTGAAGAAGCCCGCGCCATCCAGCCGCGCCGCCTTGACCAGCGCATCCGGAATGCTCACGTAGTAGTTGCGGAAGAACAGCGTGGTGAACGCCAGGCCGTAGACCACGTGCACCAGCACCAGGCCGGTGGTGGTGTTGGCCAGGCCGATCTTGCCGAGGGTGAACGAGGCTGGCAGCAACACGGTCTGGAACGGCAGGAAGCAGCCGAACAACAACAGACCGAAGAACAGTTGCGAACCACGGAAGCGCCACATCGACAATACGTAACCGTTCATGGCACCGATGAACGTAGAGATCAGTACCGCCGGCACGGTGATTTTCACCGAGTTCCAGAAGTAGCTGCCGACACTGTCCCAGGCCTTGATCCAGCCGATGCCATCAATCACTTGCGGCCAGCTCAACAGGTTGCCGGTGCGGATGTCTTCCGGCGATTTGAAACTGGTCAGCAGCATCACCACCAACGGGACCAAATAGATCGCCGCGGCCAGCAACAGGGTTGCATAAATGGCGATGCGGCTGAAGCTGATACCTGGTTTGCCAAGTTGATTACTCATGGCGTTTGCCTCGCAATTCGGAGTACAGGTACGGCACCAGAATCGCCAGGATCGCGCCGAGCATCATCATGGCGCTCGCCGAACCAATGCCCATCTGGCCACGGCTGAAAGTGAAGGAGTACATGAACATCGCCGGCAGGTCGGATGAGTAACCGGGACCGCCCGCGGTCATCGCCGCCACCAGGTCGAAGCTCTTGATCGCGATGTGCGCGAGGATCATGAAGGCGCTGAAGAACACCGGGCGCAGGCTCGGCAACACGATCTTCAGGTAGATGGTCGGCAGGCTCGCACCGTCGACTTGCGCCGCGCGGATGATCGACTGATCGACGCCACGCAGGCCGGCCAGGAACATCGCCATCACAAACCCGGAGGCTTGCCATACGGCGGCGATCACCAGGCAATACACCACGCGATCCTGATCCACCAGCCAGTCGAGACGAAAGCCTTCCCAGCCCCAGTCACGCAGCATCTTGTCCAGACCAAGACCTGGGTTGAGCAGCCATTTCCATGCGGTACCGGTAACGATCATCGAGAGCGCCATCGGGTACAGGTAAACGGTGCGGATGAAGCCTTCCTTGCGAATGCGCTGATCCAGCAGCACGGCGAGGAAAACGCCCAGCACCAGGCTGATGCCGATGAACATGCCGCCGAACACCGCGAGGTTTTTGCTCGCGACCCACCAGCGATCGTTGTCCATCAGGCGAATGTATTGCTGCAGGCCGACCCACTTGTAGCTCGGCATGAAGCTGGAATTGGTGAAGGACAGTACGAATGTCCAGATGATGTAACCGTAAAAACCAACCAGGACGATCAGCATGCTTGGCGCCAAAACCAGCTTGGGGAGCCAGCGCTGCAGTGCGTCGAACGGTGAGGCTTTGCTGAAAACCGCCACAGAGCTCATCGGGATAATCCAGGTGAAGAGGAATGAACCGACACAGCGATCCCTTGTGGGAGCAGGACCCTGTGGGAGCTGGCTTGCCTGCGATGCCATCAACACGGTTCGAAGTTAAATCGAGTCGCCTGCATCGCGGGCAAGCCCGCTCCCACACAATCTCATTCCACGCAGGATCAGTTTGTGTCAGGAGTTACTGGGCGGCTTTGACAGCCGATGCCAGTTGCGCGCTGGCCTTGGCCGGGTCAGCGTTCTTGTCGTTCATGAAGTTGGTCACCACATCGAAGATCGCGCCCTGCACGGCCAGGGACGTGGCCATGTTGTGCGCCATGCTCGGTTGCAGGCCGCCGGTCTTCTCGTCAGCCAGGAAATCCTTGGCGGACGCTTGAGCGCAAGAATCGAAGCCCAGCGCGCTCATGTCGTTAAGCATGTCGGTACGCACCGGGATCGAGCCTTTGTTGATGCTGAAGACTTTCTGGAAGTCTTTGCCCAAAGCGACCTTGGCCAGGTCTTGCTGGGCGGCGATGTCGCCTTTGCGATCAGCCTTGAGCTTGAACACGGCCATCGAGTCGATGTTGTAGGTGAAGGCTTTTTCGGTGCCCGGGAACGGCACGCACTGGTAGTCCTTGCCCGCTACTTTCTTCGCGGCGGTCCATTCGCTCTTGGCCCAGTCGCCCATCATCTGCATCCCGGCCTTGCCGTTGATGACGTCGGCGGCAGCAATGTTCCAGTCACGACCGGCGCGGTTCGGGTCCATGTAGCCGGTGACTTTTTTCAGCTCGGTGAAGGCCTTGGCCATCTCTGGCCCGGAGAGGGTTTTCTGGTCCAGGTCGACCAGGGCTTTCTTGTAACCGTCAGCCCCCATGACCGAGAGCACCACGTCTTCGAACACGGTGCTGTCCTGCCAAGGCTGGCCGCCGTGAGCGAGCGCGATGAAGCCGGCGGCCTTGAGCTTGTCGCCAGCGGCATAGAATTCTTCGAGGGTGGTCGGCGCTTTGTCGATCCCGGCTTTCTTGAAGACTTCCGGGTTGATCCACAGCCAGTTGACGCGGTGAATGTTCACCGGCACGGCAACGTAATCGCCTTCATATTTCACGGTATCGGAGACTTTCTTGATCAGCAGGCTGTCCCAGTTTTCCGATTTGGAAACGTCTTTCAGGGCATCGGTGCTGAGCAGGCCAGTGCTGCCCCACTCCTGGATGTCCGGACCCTTGATCTGGGCAACGCCTGGCGGGTTACCGGCCACGGCGCGGCTTTTGAGTACGGTCATGGCCGTGGAACCGCCGCCGCCGGCGACTGCGCCGTCTTTCCAGGTGAAGCCGTCTTTTTCGACTTGAGCCTTGAGCACATCGACCGCTGCTTTTTCACCACCAGACGTCCACCAGTGAACGACCTCCACCGAACCTTTGGCATCGGCGGCAAGGGCACTGAGCGGGAATGCAGCAACGGGAAGCAGCGAAGCGAGAGAAATGACAGTAGCGAGGCGAGAGATCGCATTCATCTAGTAGTACCTTTCTTGTTGTTATGCATGCAAGTCTGGTGCTTGCGCTGCATAGGATTCTAAACAGGGGATACCCCTTCGCAGGTAACGAAGGGACGCGCGAATGTCACCATATGGTTACATGGCTGGTTACACAGCAACGCTCTGGGACAATTGCGCCAGCGCAGTGGCCATGCTTGGCGCCAGCGGCAGGCGCGGGATCAATACAGCTTGCCAGGCGTGATACAGGTCGGGTTTTCCGGCCCAGATATCAGCACTCGGACGGTTCAGCGGGTCGAGCTCGTGATGCCAGCTGCCATCGCAGCGGTCGATAAAATGACTGTCACAAAATTTCCAGAACAGTCGGTACCAGTGCTCGTATTGCTCGTCACCGGTGCGTTTGAGCAGCGCACTGGCGGCGGCGCTGGCTTCGCAATGAGTCCAGTGCAAACGATGGCGAACCACCGCGCGATTGTCCCAGTCGAGGGTGTAGACGATGCCCGGAGCACCGTCGACGTCCCAACCGTGACGGCAATTGTGCTCGAAGAGTTTTTGCGCATCGGTGGCGAGCCAGCCCGGCGTGAGCATCCCGGCCTGTGCCCGCGCGGCTTCAAGGTGCAGCAACAGCCGCGCCCATTCGAAACCATGACCCGGCGTGGTGCCGTAAGGGCGGAAACCGTCGGCCGGATTGTCGCGGTTGTAGTCGCGCAGCGGCTGCCAGTCGCGGTCAAAATGCTCGACCACCAGGTAATCGTTGGCCGCGGCGTGATCGTGAATGACACGTTCGACAATGCGCTGGGCGCGAATCAGCCAGCGGTTGTCCTCGGTGACATCGGCCAGAGCGAGGAAGGCTTCGGTGGCGTGCATGTTGCTGTTGGCACCGCGATAGGCTTCCACGACGCTCCAGTCGCGGTTGAAGGATTCGCGCATGGCACCCTCCTCTTCGCTCCAGAAACGGCTATCGATTATGTGGATCGCGTCGTCGAGCAAGGCTTGCGCGCCGGGACGTTGAGCGACCACCGCAGAGCTCGCAGCCAACGCCACGAAGGCATGCAGATAAGCGGCTTTGCCGGTATTGCCGTCACGGTGTTCGGGCGTGGCGAACCAGCCTCCGTGTTCGGCATCACGCAGCGGCCCACTGAGGGCTTTGATGCCGTGATCCACCAGCTCGGCAAAACCCGGCAGGCCCTGGATGTGGGCCATGGCGAAGCTGTGGGTCATGCGCGCGGTGTTCATGGTTTCGGCTTGCGCGTTGGCCGGGAGGCGGCCCTGATCGTCGAGGTTGCCGAAGCCTTCGGCAAGCTTTGAAGCCTTGGCAAACGCCAACAGGCGCAGGCCTTCGGCGGCGAGCCATTGCTGATGGGCAGGCGCGTTCAGCCAACTGCTGAAGGCGGGTTGGAAGGTGTCCATGCGGTACCTTTTTTTGTTGTTATGACGGAGACCAGTCTAAACAACGGTCGGTGATGGGCAGGTAACGAAGGGGGCGAGTTATGTCACCGAGTTGTGACATTAGCCTTCAGGCATGTGTTGAATGATCTGACGCCATCGCGGGCAAGCCCGCTCCCACAGGGGTTCTGCGTCGTACACAAATCCAATGTGGGAGCGGGCTTGCCCGCGATGAACGATAACGCGGTCTTCCTAATCAACACTACGCGGCAACTGCAGTGTCACCCGCAACCCGCCTTCACGCAGGTTTTGCAGGCTGACTTCACCGCCATGGCTATGGGCAATGTTGCGCGCAATCCCCAGCCCCAGACCATAGCCCTGCTGCTGGCCGGCCAAGCGGAAGTGCGGCTCGAACACCTGTTCCAGCCGTTGCTCCGGTACGCCCGGCCCTTCATCGTCGACATGCAGGACAAACGCGCTCTCGTCATCATCGATGTGTAGATGCGCGTTCTGCCCGTACTTCAAGGCGTTGTCGATCAGGTTACCGATGCAGCGCTTGAGCGCCAGCGGCTTGCCCGGATACGGCGCCAGCGCCCGCCCCTGCTGGGTCACGCGGCCATTGCCGTTGGGCGCCAGATACGGTTCCACCAGACAGTCGAGCACATGATTGAGGTCCACCGGCTCGATATTCTCGTGGATGTCGGTGTCTTTCACGCATTGCAGCGCGCCTTTGACCAGCAACTCCAACTCATCCAGGTCACGACCGAACTTGGCCTGCAGCTTTTCGTCTTCAAGCAATTCCACCCGCAATCGCAACCGGGTAATCGGCGTGCGCAAGTCATGGGAAATCGCGCTGAACAACTGGCTGCGTTCGGTCAGGTAACGGCTGATACGCTCGCGCATCGCGTTGAAGGCGCGGCCCACTTCCACCACTTCACTGCCGCCGCCCTCGGCCACCGGTTCGACCTCGGCGCCAAGAGACATGTCCCGTGCCGCCCGCGCCAATCGCTTGAGTGGTCGGCTCTGCCAGTGCACGAGGAGGCCGATGAACAGCAGCAAGAAACCGCTGGTGAGCACGATGAACCAGACCTGCTGCGCCGGCAGGCCTTGTTCTTCAAGACTGGTGTAGGGCTCGGGCAACAGCGAGGCGATGTACAGCCATTCGCCCGGCGCCATCTGGATTTGCGTGACCAGCACCGGCGGGTTCACCGGCTCCAGAGTCAACGCGTAATGCGCCCAGGAGCGCGGCAATTCATCGAGCTTCAAACCGCCGTTGAAGATCCGCAAATCTTCGGGGCTGACGAACGTCACCGAAATATCCGCGTCCTGGCCCAGCGACTGGCGCAGTACTTCGTCCACCGCCTTGAGCACCGCTTCTTTGCGCGGCGTGATCGGCAGCACTTCCATCCCCAAGGGTTTGTCGTTGAGGGTCACCACGAAACGGGTGCCGCCCATGCTGCGCAACTGGTCGAGCACCAACGGCCTGAACGCCACCGGCAATGAGCGGAAATAACTGACGCTGGCCGTCATCGAATGGGCCAGGCTGCGGGCGCTGGTGACCAGGCCCTCGAGCTGGGTGGCGCGCAGTTGCGAGACCCAGATCACACTCGACAGCGTCTGAGCGAACAGCACCGCCAGCAGGGTCAGCAGTAACATGCGCCCGAGCAGTGAGCGCGGCACCGGCACGCGCCCGGCGAGCTTGCGCAGGAACTCAGTGACCATTGCCGGCAACCACGCTGGCTGCCAGTTGGTAGCCACTGCCACGCACGGTCCGGATCAGCCGTGGCGGTTTTTCGGTGTCGCGCAGGCGCTGACGCAAACGGCTGACCGCCATGTCGACGATACGATCGAGCGGCATCAAATCGCGGCCACGGGTGGCGTTGCCGATGGTGTCGCGATCGAGGATTTCCTGCGGGTGGTCGAGGAACAGTTTCAGCAGCGCGAAATCGGCGCCGGAGAGAATCACTTCCTCGCCGTCGGTGTGGAACAGCCGATGGCTGACCATGTCCAGCCGCCAGTCGTCGAAGGCCAGCACTTCACCGCCGGAACGCTCCTGACCGAACTGTGCGCGGCGCAACAAGGCTTTGATGCGCGCCTGCAATTCACGGGGGCTGAAGGGTTTGCCGAGGTAGTCGTCGGCACCCAGTTCCAGGCCGATGACGCGGTCGGCCTCGTCGGAACTGGCAGTGAGCATGATGATCGGTACATGGGCCTGGCGCGGGTGCTGGCGGATCCAGCGGCAGAGGCTGAAACCGTCTTCGTCCGGCAGCATCACGTCGAGGATCACCAGATCGCTCGGCGCCTCGTTCAGGGCATGACGAAAGCCTGCGCCATCGGGCGTGGTGCGGACCTGGAAACCGGCACGGGTCAGGTAGGTGTCCAGCAACTCGCGTATCTCTTGATCGTCATCGACCAACAAAATCGACTTGTTGACTGAGCTCACGGGAAGGCGTCCTTGTTGTTTGTGTTAGGTAGGATTATGCCTGATGAACCTTGGAAATTTGTTGCCTGTTCGGGCGCCATCGCGGGCAAGCCCGCTCCCACAAGGATTCAGGTGATCCTGTGGGAGCGGGCTTGCCCGCGATGAAGTCGACTCGGTCTAAGCCTGATCCAGCGCCACACCCGCGCCCACCAACCCGGAATATGGCGCTGTCACCAGCCACACCGGAATACCTTTGAAATAATCGCTCATGCAGCCCTTGTCGGCGAAGCAGCGGGCGAAACCGCTTTCGATGAAAAAATCGGCAAACCGTGGAATCACCCCGCCAACGATGTACACGCCGCCGCGTGCCCCCGTGGTCAGCACATTGTTGCCCGCCACGCGCCCGAGCCAGCAACAGAACTGCTCGAGCACTTCCAGGGCAATCGGATCGCCCGCCAACCCGGCCGCCGTGATCGCCTCAGGCGTGTCGAGCACAGGCGTGTGACCGTCCACCGCGCAGATCGCCCGGTAGACTCGTGGCAAACCACTGCCGCTCAACGCTGTTTCAGCGCTGACATGGCCGATTTCATTGAAGATGTGCTGCCACAACTGGGTTTCCCGCGGACTGCTCAGCGGCAGATCGACGTGACCGCCCTCCCCCGGCAGCGGGGCAAAACGGCCCTCGCCCAGATCGAGCAACGTGCCCACGCCCAGGCCAGTGCCCGGACCGATCACCACCGCCGGCCGCAACGGCTCGGGCTTGCCTTCGCAGACCACCCGAAACTCGCCCGGCTGCAAACGGGTCATGCCCAGGGCCATGGCCGAGAAGTCGTTGACCAACAGCAGTTGATCCACCTGCAAGGTCGTGCAGAAACCCTTGCGACTGAGCCGCCAATGGTTGTTGGTGAACTTGAATTCATCGCCGCTCACAGGGCCTGCCACCGACAGGCACACCGAACCGATCGAACCCGGCGCCAGGCCCAGCCCGCTCAGGTAAAGCGCAATCGCTTCCTCCGGGCTGGCGTGGTCTGCCGTCGCCAGCACCCGGACCGATTCCAGCTGCTGGTTTTTCCACAACGCGAAACGTGCGTTGGTCCCACCGATGTCACCGACCAAAGCCAGTTTCAATTAAGCGTCTCCAGGGCAGAAGTAAAGGCGCTGGCGCCTTGCTCTGCGGAGCTGAAGGCCATGCGCATGAAACCAAACAGTTCGCGACCGGTGCCGATGTTGTTGCCCAACAGGCCTTTGGCCGGTTCGCGCGCTGCGAATTCTTCGGCGTCCACCTTAAGCTCCAGGGTGCCTTTGACGCCATCGACGCGGATGATATCGCCCTCACGCACCCGCGCCAAAGCGCCACCCACATAAGCTTCGGGGCTGACGTGGATCGCCGCCGGGATTTTCCCCGAGGCGCCGGACATGCGCCCGTCAGTCACCAGTGCGACTTTGAAGCCACGATCCTGCAGCACACCGAGGAACGGCGTCATCTTGTGCAGTTCCGGCATGCCATTGGAGCGCGGGCCCTGGAAGCGCATCACGGCGACAAAATCCTTCTCCAGCAAACCGGCCTTGAACGCATCGGCCAGGTCCTGTTGATCCTGGAACACCATGGCCGGTGCTTCGACGACCTGGTTTTCCAGCGCGACCGCCGAGACTTTCATCACGCCACGGCCGAGGTTGCCTTCCATCACGCGCAAACCGCCCTCTGGCGAGAATGCGCGAGCCACCGGACGCAGGATGTTTTCGTCGAGGCTTTCGATCGGGCCTTCGCGCCAGACCAGCTCGCCGTTTTCGAGGAACGGTTCCTGGGTATAGCGGCTCAGGCCATGGCCGAGCACGGTGTTGACGTTTTCGTGGAGCAGGCCGGCTTCCAGCAGTTCGCGGATCAGGAACGACATGCCGCCCGCTGCCTGGAAGTGGTTGATGTCGGCTTTGCCGTTCGGGTACACGTGGCTCAGGGTCGGCACCACCTCGGAGAGGTCGGCCATGTCCTGCCAGGTCAACTGGATGCCCGCGGCCATGGCGATGGCCGGCATGTGCAGGGTGTGGTTGGTCGAGCCGCCGGTGGCGTGCAGGGCCACGATGGAGTTGACCAGCGAACGCTCGTCGACGATTTCGCCGATCGGCAGGAAGTTGCCATTCTGCTTGGTCAGGCGGGTGACCTGATGCGCCGCTTCGCGGGTCAGGGCATCGCGCAACGGGGTGTTCGGGTTGACGAACGAGGCGCCCGGCAAGTGCAGGCCCATGACTTCCATCAGCAACTGGTTGGTGTTGGCGGTGCCGTAGAAAGTGCAGGTGCCGGGGCTGTGGTAGGACTTCATCTCCGATTCCAGCAACTCTTCGCGGGTCGCCTTGCCTTCGGCGTAGCGCTGGCGCACATCGGCTTTTTGCTTGTTGGAGATGCCCGACACCATCGGCCCGCCCGGTACGAAGATCATCGGCAGATGACCGAAGCGCAACGCGCCCATCATCAGGCCCGGCACGATCTTGTCGCAGATGCCGAGCATCAGCGCGCCATCGAACATGTTGTGGGACAGCGCCACGGCGGTGGACAACGCGATCACTTCACGGCTCGGCAGGCTCAGTTCCATGCCCGGTTCGCCCTGGGTCACGCCATCGCACATCGCCGGGGTGCCACCGGCGAACTGGCCGACGGAGCCGATTTCGCGCAGGGCTTTTTTGATCTGTTCAGGAAAGACTTCGTACGGCTGGTGCGCCGAGAGCATGTCGTTATATGACGAAACAATCGCGATGTTGGCGGAGTTCATCATCCGCAGGCTGTGCTTGTCGTCGCTGCCACACCCGGCCACGCCATGGGCGAAGTTGGCGCATTGCAGCTTGCCGCGCATCGGGCCGTCGCTGGCCGCGCCGCGAATCAATGCAAGGTAAGCCTCACGCGTGGCGCGGCTGCGGGCGATAAGCCGTTCGGTGACCTCAAGGACGCGGGGATGCATGTGTAGAACTCCAGGCTAACGGATGTGGCGACCTGATTGTCTATGCTGATCAAACACCGCTGTGATTGGGACGACAGACGGTTTTCTTGATCATTCGGACCAGTTGATTCAGGTCACTCGTTGTAGATAAAACAAAATATTGCCACTAAAAAGGCTTGTTTTCTATTTTTTTGCGAATAATCTTGTAATTCCAACAACAAATCGACGGCGGCGCTGTAAATGACTCTTCGAATCGCAATCAATGGTTTTGGCCGTATCGGCCGTAATGTCCTGCGCGCACTGTATACCCAAGGCTATCGTCAGGATCTGCAGATCGTAGCGATCAACGATCTGGGCGACAGCTCTATGAATGCTCACCTGCTCAAGTACGACACCGTTCACGGCACATTCGATGCCGATGTCCAGCACGATCAGGAAAGCCTGACCGTCAACGGCGATCGCATTTCGGTCAGCGCCATTCGCAACCCGGCCGAACTACCCTGGGCCGCGGAGAAGGTCGACGTCGTGTTCGAATGCACCGGTCTGTTCACCGACCGTGCCAAAGCCGCCGCGCATATTACGGCCGGCGCGCGCAAAGTGATTATCTCGGCCCCGGCCAAAGGCGCCGACGCCACCGTGGTTTATGGGGTTAACCACGACGTTCTGCGCCAATCGCACCAGATCATTTCCAACGCTTCGTGCACCACCAACTGCCTGGCCCCGGTGGCCCAGGTGCTGCACCGCGAACTGGGCATCGAAAGCGGTCTGATGACCACTATCCACGCCTACACCAACGACCAGAACCTGACCGACGTCTACCACACCGACCCGTACCGCGCCCGCTCCGCCACCCAGAACATGATCCCGAGCAAGACCGGCGCCGCTGAAGCGGTGGGCCTGGTGCTGCCGGAACTGGCGGGCAAACTGACCGGCATGGCGGTGCGTGTTCCGGTGATCAATGTGTCGCTGGTGGACCTGACCGTGCAGCTCAAGCGTGAAGCATCGGCCGATGAAGTCAACGCGATGCTCAAACACGCCAGCCAGCACTCGAAGATTCTGGGTTACAACACCCTGCCGCTGGTTTCCAGCGACTTCAACCACAACCCGCTGTCGTCGATCTTCGATGCCAACCACACCAAGTCCAGCGGCAAGCTGCTCAAAGTGCTGGCCTGGTACGACAACGAGTGGGGCTTCTCCAACCGCATGCTCGATAACTGCCTGGCGCTCTGCAACGCCGAATAAATGATGGGGCGCACGACGCCTCATTCTTTGTTGGACGCGGCCCCGTAGGAGCTGCCGAAGGCTGCGATCTTTTGATCTTGATTTTCAGCGATTCCGAGAAGATCAAAATCACAAGATCGCAGCCTGCGGCAGCTCCTACGGGTATTGGCAACGTCAAAAAATGCGTCGTCGCAGGCGCATTTTCGTCTGGAGCAGCAAGCGATGATCGGTATCAGCTTTACGCAAAAGACCCTGGCAGCGCGCAAGCGTATCGCCCTGGTCGCCCATGACCATTGCAAAGTGTTTTTGCTGGACTGGGCCGAGCGGCAGAAAGACAAACTCGCGCAGCATGAACTGGTCGCCACCGGCACCACGGGATTGTTGTTGCAACAACGCCTCGACCTGCCCGTGGAGAGCATGATCAGCGGTCCGCTGGGCGGCGATCAGCAACTCGGCGCGCGAATCGCCGAGCAGCGGGTCGACATGCTGGTGTTCTTCTGGGACCCGTTCGAACCGCAACCCCACGACCCGGACATCAAGGCGCTGCTACGGGTCGCGGCGGTGTGGAACATCCCGGTGGCCTGCAATGAATGCAGCGCCGACTACCTGCTCAGCAGTCCGTTGATGGATCAGGCTCACGAACACCGCATCCCGGATTACGCGACCTATCTGCTGGGGCGCGGGTAAAGCGCACGGAATCACTCTCGATAGCCTTCTGACACAAATCCCCTGTGGGAGCGAGCCTGCTCCGGGCGGCGTTCCGACGATGACGGACTGACATTCACCATGGATGTCGACTGAAAGACCGCTATCGCGAGCAGGCTCGCTCCCACAGGATTTCATCCAGTCCGCCAGTTTTTTGAACTATGCTCGGGCTCTCGCTCCGGAGGGCCTTCGATGACTGATTTACTCACGTCCATTCAAGCCGCACTCGGCTTGCCTCACACGCCAATTCCATTCACCTCGAACGGCGCCCTGCCCTCGGCGTTTGCCGTGACTGATCTGGCCTGCGCCAGCATTGCCGCTGCCGGCCAGGCGGCCAGCGAACTGCTGCATCGGCAAACCACTCGTTTGCCCAGCCTTGAAGTCGACCGCCGCCTGGCGTCGTTCTGGTTCGCCACCTCGATCCGCCCCATGGGCTGGAGCGTCCCGCCGTTGTGGGACCCAGTCGCTGGCGACTACGCGACCAAGGACGGCTGGATCCGCCTGCACACCAACGCGCCCCATCACCGCGCTGCTGCCGAATCAGTCCTTGGCGCCTGTGCCGACCGCGCGGCGATGGCGAGCAAGGTGGCTCAGTGGGCCAAAAGCGATCTGGAACAAGCCGTGATCGAGGCCGGTGGTTGCGCCGCCGAGATGCGCAGTTGGCAGCAATGGCAGGCACACCCCCAAGGTCGGGCCGTGAACGCCGAACCGCTGGTTCAGTTCAGCGTCGACGGCAACCAAAACGCCAAACCGTGGCAAGGTTCGGTGGCGCAACCGCTGGCCGGAATCAAAGTGCTGGACCTCACGCGAGTGCTCGCCGGCCCGATCGCCAGCCGCTTCCTCGCAGGGCTCGGCGCCGATGTGTTGCGCATCGATCCACCGACCTGGAACGAACCGGGCGTGGTGCCGGAAGTCACCCTGGGCAAACGCTGTGCGCGCCTGGATCTGCACGACAACGCTGATCGAGCGGTGTTCGAAAGCCTGCTCAAGGACGCCGACATTCTGCTCCACGGCTACCGCGCCGATGCACTGGAACGCCTGGGTTACGGCATCGCCCAACGCCAGGCACTGGCCCCCGGCCTGATCGATGTTTGCCTCAACGCTTACGGCTGGAGCGGCCCATGGCAGAACCGCCGCGGCTTCGACAGCCTGGTGCAGATGAGCAGCGGGATTGCTGAGGCGGGCATGCGATGGAAAAAGGCGGATAAACCGACCCCGCTGCCGGTTCAGGCCCTTGATCACGCCACCGGGTATTTGATGGCAGCCAGTGCGATCAAGCTATTGGGGCACGGTGGCTCTGCGCGCTTGTCGCTGGCACGCACGGCGAAGCTATTGATCGAGCATGGCGCCGGAACAAATGAGCCGTTGCGGGCAGAGGATGACAACGATCAAGGCATGTTGGTTGAGCAGACACCCTGGGGCCCGGCCCATCGGTTGCAGGTGCCGTTGAAGATCACCGGGACACCGCTGCAGTGGGCGCTGCCGGCCGGGGAATTGGGTTCCCATCGCGCACAATGGTGGTGACTGTCAGATAGCTTGCTCGCGAAGCGGCCCGAACAACCACCGCAGATACCGCATCACAACGACAGTAGCTGCGGTAAAGAGAAAATCCCGCCGCCAATCATCGAGTCCCTTTTTCTCAAATGCGGCCGATGCGACCAGCACCGTGAAATCATCACGTAGTTGTTTTTAACTAAATAGATAAAACGAAATAACGTTTATTAATTAACGCCCATCACGCCTGTTATTTATAGCCGAACAATCTATAGCTTCGATCTATCAAAATATTTGCGAAACCACAGAAACGAACTAATTTCAAAACCCATGCAATATCTATTACGCCTGCCTGCTCTGGAAAAGACCGGTAAACAGGGCTTTTCCAGCCATACTGTTATGCCCGAGAAAAATTCATAAGTCTTTCATTAACAATGGAATGTGCCCATGCACTGATCTATGTCAGCTGATTGAATGGCGAACAGAATTATTCTGTTGTCTCTCTTCTCCTGCACTGGAGTCATGCAATGTCTGAATCCCCCGAAAAACTGAAACTCGGCGCGCTCGTGGCTTTAGTGGTTGGTTCAATGATTGGTGGCGGAATCTTCTCTTTGCCCCAGAACATGGCCGCCAGTGCAGACGTCGGTGCGGTTCTTATCGGTTGGGCGATTAGTGCGGTGGGCATGCTGACCCTCGCCTTCGTGTTTCAAACCCTGGCCAACCGCAAACCTGATCTGGATGGCGGCGTCTATGCCTACGCCAAGGCAGGTTTCGGCGACTACATGGGTTTCTCGTCCGCCTGGGGATACTGGATCAGCGCCTGGTTGGGCAATGTGGGTTACTTCGTTCTGTTGTTCAGCACCCTCGGTTACTTCTTCCCGCTATTTGGAGAGGGGAATACTCCTGCCGCGGTGATCGGCGCTTCGGTGCTGCTCTGGGCGGTGCACTTTCTGGTTTTACGGGGGATCAAGGAAGCGGCGTTCATCAACCTGGTGACCACCGTGGCCAAGGTCGTGCCGCTGCTGCTGTTCGTCTTGATCGCCGTGTTCGCCTTCAAACTGGAGATCTTCACCGCCGACATCTGGGGCGTGAAAAACCCGGACCTGGGCAGTGTGATGAACCAGGTGCGCAACATGATGCTGGTCACCGTGTGGGTGTTCATCGGCATCGAAGGCGCGAGCATTTTCTCGGCACGAGCGGAAAAACGCAGCGACGTGGGTAAAGCCACGGTGATTGGTTTCATCACCGTGCTGCTGTTCCTGGTGCTGGTGAACGTGCTGTCCTTGGGCGTCATGACCCAACCTGCACTTGCGAAACTGCAGAACCCGTCCATGGCCGCGGTGCTGGAACACGTGGTCGGCCATTGGGGTGCGGTGTTGATCAGCGTCGGCCTGATCATTTCCTTGCTCGGTGCGCTGCTGTCGTGGGTGCTGCTATGCGCGGAGATCATGTTCGCCGCCGCCAAGGACCACACCATGCCGGCCTTTTTGCGGCGCGAAAACGCCAACCATGTGCCGGTCAACGCACTGTGGCTGACCAATGCGATGGTGCAGCTGTTCCTGATCATCACACTGTTCTCGGCCAGCACTTACCTGTCGCTGATCTACCTCGCCACCTCGATGATTCTGGTGCCGTACCTGTGGTCGGCGGCCTATGCCCTGCTGCTGGCGGTACGCGGCGAGAGCTATGAAAACGCCGCGGCCGAGCGCAGCAAAGACCTGATCATCGGCGGCATCGCGCTGATCTATGCGATCTGGCTGCTGTACGCCGGCGGCGTCAAATACCTGCTGCTCTCCGCCCTGCTGTATGCCCCCGGCGCGATCCTGTTCGCCAAGGCCAGGCTTGAAGTCAACAAACCGGTTTTCACCAACGTCGAGAAGCTGATTTTCGCCGCCGTCATCGCGGGCGCCCTGGTGGCGGCCTATGGGCTGTATGCCGGCTTCCTGACTCTGTAAGCACCCGATTGTTTTCATCTGGAGGAACACGTAATGACCACGGAAAAAGTTAAGTACGGCGTCCATTCCGAAGCCGGCAAACTGCGCAAAGTCATGGTTTGCTCCCCCGGCCTGGCCCACCAGCGGCTGACCCCGAACAACTGTGATGAGCTGCTTTTCGACGATGTGCTGTGGGTCGCCCAGGCCAAGCGCGACCACTTCGACTTCGTCACCAAAATGCGCGAGCGCAACGTCGACGTGCTGGAAATGCACAACCTGCTGACCGACATCGTCGCGATTCCTGAAGCGCTGGACTGGATCTTGGAGCGCAAGATCACCGCCAATTCGGTGGGCCTGGGCCTGGTCAACGAAACCAGTTCCTGGCTGCGTAGCCTGGAGCCGCGCAAGATCGCTGAATTCCTGATTGGCGGCGTTTCCGCCGATGACTTACCGGACAGCTTTGGCGGCAAGACCATTCAGATGTTCCGCGAATTTCTCGGTCACTCCAGCTTCATCTTGCCGCCGCTGCCCAACACCCAGTTCACCCGCGACACCACCTGCTGGATCTACGGTGGCGTGACATTGAACCCGATGTATTGGCCGGCACGTCGTCAGGAAACCCTGCTGACCACCGCTATCTACAAATTCCACCCGCAATTCACCAACGCCGACTTCCAGATCTGGTACGGCGATCCGGACCAGGACCATGGCAGCGCCACCCTTGAGGGCGGCGACGTGATGCCGATCGGCAATGGCGTGGTATTGATCGGCATGGGCGAGCGCTCGTCCCGCCAGGCCATCGGTCAATTGGCGGTCAACCTGTTCAAGAATAAAGCGGTCGAACGGGTGATCGTCGCC
This sequence comes from Pseudomonas sp. B21-015, assembly GCF_024749285.1. Taxonomy (NCBI): domain Bacteria; kingdom Pseudomonadati; phylum Pseudomonadota; class Gammaproteobacteria; order Pseudomonadales; family Pseudomonadaceae; genus Pseudomonas; species Pseudomonas sp. B21-015. The sequence continues at coordinate 1,594,612 of NZ_CP087196.1, read as the reverse complement.
GGCCTGCCTAAGTCCCGCGCAGCGATGCACCTGGACACCGTGTTCAGCTTCTGCGACCGCGACCTTGTGACCATTTTCCCGGAAGTGGTGAACCAGATCGTCGCCTTCAGCGTGCGCCCTGATGAAAGCAAACCGGGCGGTGTCGACATTCGCCGCGAAGAAACCAGCTTCCTCGACACTGTGGCCAAGGCCCTCAACCTGAAGGCGCTGCGCGTCGTCGAAACCGGCGGCAACAGCTTCGCCGCCGAACGCGAGCAATGGGACGACGGCAACAACGTGGTGGCGGTGGAACCAGGCGTGGTGATCGGCTACGACCGCAACACCTACACCAACACCCTGCTGCGCAAGGCCGGCATCGAGGTCATCACCATCAGCGCCGGTGAACTGGGTCGCGGGCGTGGCGGCGGCCACTGCATGACCTGCCCGATTATTCGTGACCCTATTGACTATTAACTTTCAAACCCTGGCCGCCGCTTACCCAGCGCGGCCCGGGGGATAACCGAGACCAAAGGAGATCCAATCATGGCTTTTAATATGCGCAATCGCAGCCTGCTGAGTTTGATGCACCACACCACTCGCGAGCTGAATTACCTGTTGGACCTGTCCCGTGACCTCAAGCGCGCCAAATACACCGGCACCGAGCGTCCGCACCTACAAGGCAAGAACATCGCGCTGATCTTCGAAAAAACCTCGACCCGCACCCGTTGCGCCTTCGAAGTCGCGGCCCATGACCAAGGCGCCCACGTCACCTACATCGACCCGGTGTCGTCGCAGATCGGCCACAAGGAAAGCATGAAAGACACCGCCCGCGTACTGGGGCGGATGTTCGATGCCATCGAGTATCGCGGCTTCGAACAGGAAATCGTCGAAGAGCTGGCGAAGTTCGCTGGCGTGCCGGTATTCAACGGTTTGACCGCCGAATTCCACCCGACGCAAATGATCGCCGACACCCTGACCATGCGCGAACACAGCGACAAACCGCTGCACGACATCAGCTACGCTTATTTGGGCGACGCCCGTTACAACATGGGCAATTCGCTGTTGATGATCGGCGCCAAACTCGGCATGGATGTGCGCATCGCCGCGCCGAAAGCGCTGTGGCCGCATCAGGACTTCATCGATCAGTGCCAGGCCTTCGCCGCCGAAAGCGGCGCGCGTCTCACCATCACCGAAGACCCGAAAGCAGCGGTCAAGGGCGTGGACTTCATCCATACCGACATCTGGGTGTCGATGGGTGAGCCGGTGGAAGCGTGGGATGAGCGCATCGAGCAACTGCTGCCGTACCAGGTCAACGCCAACATGATGAAGGCTTCGGGCAACCCGCGCGTGAAGTTCATGCACTGTTTGCCGGCGTTCCACAACAGTGAAACCAAGGTCGGCAAAGACATCGCCACGCGCTATCCGCACCTGGCCAACGGGGTTGAAGTGACTGAAGAAGTCTTCGAATCGCCGGCCAACATCGCCTTCGAGCAAGCGGAAAACCGCATGCACACCATCAAGGCGATCCTGGTGTCGGCGCTGGCGGATATCTGAGGCTCATGACTTGACCCCTACGGGGATCACTGAACTCTTGAAAGGACTGCATTATGCGTATCGTCGTTGCTCTGGGCGGTAACGCCCTGCTCCGCCGGGGTGAACCCCTGACCGCGGACAACCAGCGCGCCAACATCCGCGTCGCCGCCGAACAGATCGCCAAGATCCATCCCGGCAACCAACTGGTGATCGCTCACGGCAATGGTCCGCAGGTCGGGCTGCTGTCGTTGCAGGCGGCGGCCTACACCCAGGTTTCCGCTTACCCGCTGGACGTGCTCGGTGCCGAAACCGAAGGCATGATCGGCTACATCATCGAGCAGGAACTGGGCAACCTGCTGGACTTCGAAGTCCCGCTCGCCACCCTGCTGACCCAGGTCGAAGTCGACCCCAACGACCCGGCGTTCCAGAACCCCAGCAAACCCATCGGCCCGGTCTATACCAAGGCCGACGCAGAGAAACTCGCCGCCGAAAAAGGCTGGGCGATCGCCCCGGATGGCGACAAATTCCGGCGCGTGGTGGCCAGCCCGAAACCCAAACGCATCTTCGAAATCCGCCCGATCAAGTGGCTGCTGGACAAAGGCAGCATCGTGATTTGCGCTGGCGGTGGCGGCATCCCGACCATGTACGGCGCCGACGGTAAATTGCAGGGTGTGGAAGCGGTGATCGACAAAGACCTGTGCTCGGCGTTGCTGGCCGAACAACTTGAAAGCGAACTCTTGGTAATTGCCACCGACGTCAGCGCGGCGTTCATCAACTTCGGCAAACCCACCCAGAAAGCCATCGCCCAGGCCCACCCGGACGACATGGAAAAACTCGGCTTCGCGGCCGGTTCCATGGGACCAAAGGTCCAGGCGGCCTGCGAGTTCGCCCGCCATACTGGAAAAACCGCGGTGATCGGTTCACTCTCGGACATCGAAGCGATCGTCCAGGGCAAGGCCGGCACGCGTATCACTACGGCGACAGCTGGCATAACTTACTTGTAAGGAGAGACGCCAATGGCAATGTTCGAGCCCGGTCATCTGCACATCGAGCGCCACGCGCTGACCCCGGATGATGTCAACTACAACGTGCACCTCGACTATGAGGTCGCGCAGGATCCCAGGAAAGGCAAAGGGATACTGTTCACCATGCACGGCAGCATGCAGGGAAAGGACATGACGGAGACCTTCTTTCTGCCCAAGGAGGAGGCTTACAACTTCGCCAACAACGTGACGAAAATCGCCGAGAAGTACGGAATCCCGAAGACACACAGCCAGATCGGCTCGGTTCACAAGCATTACGATTTAATGTTTGAAGACATCCGCAAGCAGTTGGATATGAAATCCGGCGACCCGGTAAACCTCGAGAACTTCGAATAACCCACTGACCTTGTGGGAGCGAGCCTGCTCGCGATGACGGATTTTCATTCGCCATGGATGTCGACTGAAAGACCGCGACACACGACCTGTAGGAGCGAGGCTTGCCCGCGAAGCTTTTAGCGATCTCGATGACCTCTTCGCGGGCAAGCCTCGCTCCTACAATTAGAACGCCATTTCACCTAAGACCCGCCCCAAGGCATACTTGCCACCCTCCGCACTCCAGAACCCAACCGCCCCATGCGCATCCACGTCAGTTTCATCGACCGCGTCGGAATCACCCAGGAAGTCCTGGCCCTGCTCGGTGGGCGCAATCTCAATCTGGATGCGGTGGAAATGGTCCCGCCCAACGTCTACATCGACGCCCCGACCTTGAGCCCGGCAGTGCTCGAAGAGCTGCGCGACGCGCTGTTCAGCGTGCGCGGCGTGCAAGCGGTGACGGTGGTCGACATTCTTCCCGGCCAGCGCCGTCACTTGCAGCTCGATGCGTTGCTCGCCGCCATGACCGACCCGGTGTTGGCCCTCGACAGCGCTGGCAAGGTGCTGCTAGCCAACCCGGCGCTGATTGCCCTGTACGGCCGAGAACCGGCAGGTGAAAGCATCAGCGAGCTGTTTTCCGATCCGGCGCTGCTCGACGCGTTGTTGGAAAACGGCTTTCGCCTGCCGCTGCGGGAGATAACCGTCAACGGCCAGACCCTGCTGCTGGACGCCACGCCGATCACCGACGCCGGTGCCCTGCTGACCCTGTATCAACCGAACCGCATCGGTGAACGTCTTTCGGCGCTGCACCACGATCACGCCGAAGGTTTCGATGCCCTGCTCGGCGAATCCCCGGCGATTCGTACGCTCAAGGCACGCGCCCAGCGAGTCGCGGCCCTTGATGCACCGTTACTGATTCAGGGCGAAACCGGCACCGGCAAAGAACTGGTGGCTCGCGCCTGCCACGCCATCAGTGCCCGCCACAGTTCGCCGTTCCTGGCCTTGAACTGCGCGGCACTGCCGGAAAACCTCGCCGAAAGCGAACTGTTCGGCTACGCCCCCGGCGCCTTCACCGGCGCACAACGGGGCGGCAAACCGGGGCTGATGGAACTGGCCAACCAAGGCACGGTATTTCTCGACGAGATTGGTGAAATGTCGCCGTACTTGCAGGCCAAATTGCTGCGCTTTCTCAACGACGGCAGCTTCCGCCGGGTCGGTGGCGATCGCGAAGTGAAGGTCAACGTGCGGATCCTCAGCGCGACTCACCGCGATCTGGAAAAAATGGTCAGCGAAGGCACCTTCCGCGAAGACTTGTTCTATCGCCTCAACGTGCTGAATGTCGAAGTTCCGCCGTTGCGCGAGCGCGGTCAGGACATTCTGCTGCTGGCGCGTTACTTCATGCAGCAGGCTTGCGCGCAGATCCAGCGCCCGGTCTGTCGCCTGGCTCCCGGCACTTATCCGGCGCTGCTCGGCAACCGCTGGCCTGGCAACGTGCGGCAATTGCAGAACGTGATCTTCCGCGCCGCGGCGATTTGCGAAAGCAGCCTGGTGGACATCGGCGACCTCGACATCGCCGGCACCTCCGTGGCGCGCCAGAGCGACAGCGAGGTCGACAGCCTCGAACAGGCCATGGAAGATTTCGAGAAAACCTTGCTGGAAAAACTCTACGTCAGCTACCCCTCGACCCGCCAACTGGCCAGCCGCCTGCAAACCTCCCACACCGCGATTGCCCATCGGTTGCGCAAGTACGGTATTCCCAATAAGCCGTAAGGCTTCGGTACCGGACTAGCTGTATTGATCGTTCCCACGCTCTGCGTGGGAATGCAGCCCGTGACGCTCCGCGTCACTGGACGCGGAGCGTCCCTAGAGGCATTCCCACGCGGAGCGTGGGAACGATCATTTGCTCAACTCAAAAGCGACCTCTATCTGTACTGAAAGCGCTACAGCGGAACGATATCGCTACACCCTCTCCTGATCACCGCTGTGCAAGGCTTTGATCCACCTCAGCTTTTTTCTTCAGTCTTGGCTGTATCGATTTCGCTACAGCCAGTCCATTTCAGCTTTTCGCAAAACAAAATAACTCATTGATTTATAAAGAATAAATAACATTGGCCGCGATTTTGCTAAGTAACCCCTCATAAATCAGGGCATTGCCCAAGCATTCAATCGCGTCCACCAGACGAGTCTGGCCCCCTTAGGAGTTTCCATGAGCGAGTTGCGTTTTACTGAAGATCACGAATGGCTGCGCACCGAAGCTGACGGCAGCGTCACGGTCGGCATCACCGCTTTCGCGCAGAACGCACTGGGCGACGTGGTTTTCGTACAACTGCCTGAGCTGCAGTCCTACGACAAAGGCGCTGAAGCCGCCACCGTGGAATCGGTAAAAGCCGCCAGCGGTGTGTACATGCCATTGAACGGTGAAGTGCTGGAAGTGAACCCGGCGCTGGACAGCAGCCCTGAACTGGTCAACGAAGATCCGCTGGGCGAAGGCTGGTTCTTCCGCTTCCAGCCAACCGACGCCTCGGCTGTCGGCCAACTGCTGGATCAAGACGCTTACGACCGTCTGATCAAAGCCAACGCCGAAGCCTGAGGAGCGCGACATGACTCAAATTAATCTCGACACTGCCAACGAATTCATCGCGCGCCACATCGGCCCGCGTGCAGGCGACGAGCAAGCCATGCTCAACAGCCTGGGCTTTGACTCCCTGGAAGCCCTGAGCGCCAGCGTCATTCCCGACAGCATCAAGGGCACCAGCGTTCTGGGTCTGGAAGACGGCCTGAGCGAAGCCGATGCACTGGCGTCGATCAAAGCCATCGCCGCCAAGAACCAACTGTTCAAGACCTACATCGGCCAGGGCTACTACAACTGCCATACGCCGTCGCCGATCCTGCGCAATCTGCTGGAAAACCCGGCCTGGTACACCGCTTACACCCCGTACCAGCCGGAAATTTCCCAAGGCCGTCTCGAAGCGCTGCTGAACTTCCAGACCCTGATCAGCGACCTGACTGGCCTGCCGATCGCCAACGCCTCCCTGCTCGACGAAGCCACCGCCGCTGCCGAAGCCATGACTTTCTGCAAACGCCTGAGCAAGAACAAAGGCAGCCACGCGTTCTTCGCATCGGTTCACTGCCACCCACAGACCCTCGACGTCCTGCGCACCCGTGCCGAGCCGTTGGGCATCGACGTGGTGGTGGGCGATGAGCGCGAACTGACCGACGTCAGCGCATTCTTCGGCGCCCTGCTGCAATACCCGGCCAGCAACGGGGACGTGTTCGACTACCGCGAACTGACCGAGCGCCTCCACGCAGCTAATGCGCTGGTCGCGGTTGCCGCTGACCTGCTGGCCCTGACCGTGCTGACCCCGCCGGGCGAATTCGGCGCCGACGTGGCCATCGGCAGCGCCCAACGTTTCGGCGTGCCGCTGGGCTTCGGTGGTCCGCACGCGGCTTACTTCTCCACCAAGGATGCGTTCAAGCGCGACATGCCGGGCCGTCTGGTCGGCGTTTCCGTGGACCGTTTCGGCAAGCCGGCCCTGCGCCTGGCCATGCAGACCCGCGAACAACATATCCGCCGCGAGAAAGCCACCAGCAACATTTGCACCGCACAGGTACTGTTGGCCAACATCGCCAGCATGTACGCCGTGTACCACGGCCCGAAAGGCCTGACGCAGATTGCCAAGCGCATTCATCACCTGACCGCGATCCTCGCCAAAGGCTTGAGCGCATTGGGCCTCGGCGTCGAGCAAGCAAACTTCTTCGACACGTTGACGATTAAGACCGGCGCGCAAACTGCAGCTCTGCACGACAAGGCTCGTGCTCAGAAGATCAACCTGCGCGTGGTCGATGGCGAACGTCTGGGTCTGTCCCTGGACGAAACCACCAGCCAGGCCGACGTCGAAACCCTGTGGAGCGTGCTGGCCAACGGCAAGGCACTGCCGGACTTCGCAGCTCTCGCCGCCTCGGTCGAAAGCCGCATCCCGGCAGCGCTGGTTCGCCAATCGCCGATCCTCAGCCACCCGGTGTTCAACCGTTATCACTCGGAAACCGAGCTGATGCGCTACCTGCGCAAACTCGCCGACAAGGACCTGGCCCTGGATCGCACCATGATCCCGCTGGGTTCCTGCACCATGAAACTCAACGCCGCCAGCGAAATGATCCCGGTGACCTGGGCTGAATTCGGCGCCCTGCACCCATTCGCCCCGGCCGAGCAAAGCGCCGGCTATCAGCAGCTGACCGATGAGCTGGAAGCAATGCTCTGCGCCGCCACCGGTTACGACTCGATATCCCTGCAACCGAACGCCGGCTCGCAAGGCGAGTACGCCGGTCTGTTGGCGATCCGTGCCTACCACCAGAGCCGTGGCGAAGACCGTCGCGACATCTGCCTGATCCCCTCGTCCGCCCACGGCACCAACCCGGCCACCGCCAACATGGCTGGCATGCGTGTGGTCGTGACCGCCTGCGATGCCCGCGGCAACGTCGACATCGAAGACCTGCGCGCCAAGGCCATCGAGCACCGCGAACACCTCGCCGCGCTGATGATCACCTACCCGTCGACCCACGGTGTGTTCGAAGAAGGCATCCGCGAAATCTGCGGCATCATTCACGACAACGGCGGCCAGGTGTACATCGACGGCGCGAACATGAACGCCATGGTCGGCCTCTGCGCACCCGGCAAGTTCGGCGGCGACGTGTCCCACCTGAACCTGCACAAAACCTTCTGCATCCCCCACGGCGGTGGCGGCCCGGGCGTCGGCCCGATTGGCGTCAAGTCCCACCTGACGCCGTTCCTGCCGGGCCACGCGCAGATGGAACGCAAGGAAGGCGCGGTCTGCGCGGCACCGTTCGGCAGCGCGAGCATTCTGCCGATCACTTGGATGTACATTCGAATGATGGGTGGCGCGGGTCTCAAGCGTGCTTCGCAATTGGCGATCCTGAATGCCAACTACATTTCCCGTCGCCTCGAAGAGCATTACCCAGTGTTGTACACCGGCAGCAACGGTCTGGTGGCGCACGAATGCATCCTCGACCTGCGTCCGTTGAAAGACAGCAGCGGCATCAGCGTCGATGACGTGGCCAAGCGCCTGATCGACTTCGGCTTCCATGCCCCGACCATGTCGTTCCCGGTGGCCGGCACGTTGATGATCGAACCGACCGAAAGCGAATCCAAGGAAGAACTGGACCGCTTCTGTGACGCCATGATCCGCATCCGCGAAGAAATCCGCGCGGTGGAAAACGGCACGCTCGACAAGGACGACAACCCGCTGAAAAACGCTCCGCACACTGCCGCGGAAATCGTCGGCGAGTGGACGCATCCGTACAGCCGTGAGCAAGCGGTTTACCCGGTAGCGTCGCTGATCGAATGCAAGTACTGGCCACCGGTCGGTCGCGTCGACAACGTGTTTGGCGATCGCAACCTGGTCTGCGCCTGCCCGTCGATCGAAAGCTACGCTTGATCTATAGGGGGCGGGTTCGCTCGCCCCCCTTTCAAGAACACCACAACACTTGTGGGAGCTGGCTTGCCTGCGATGGCGGTGTATCAGGCGACTGAGATGCTGACTGTCCTACCATCATCGCAGGCAAGCCAGCTCCCACAGGATCGTATTTAGTCAAAAGATTTCCGCCAATTCCTATAACAAGAAACCGGAGAACAACCATGTCGTTAAGCGTGTTCGACCTGTTCAAGATTGGCATCGGCCCCTCCAGCTCCCACACCGTCGGCCCGATGCGTGCGGCTGCACGTTTCGCCGAAGGTCTGCGCCGTGAAGGGCTGCTGGCGGCAACCACCTGCGTCAAAGTCGAGCTTTACGGCTCGCTCGGCGCCACCGGCAAAGGCCACGGCAGCGACAAGGCCGTATTGCTGGGCCTGGAAGGTGAACACCCGGACACCGTAGACACCGAAACCATCGCCGCCCGCCTGCAAGAGATTCGCGGCAACGGTCGCCTGAACCTGCTCGGCGAACACAGCATTGCGTTCAACGAGAAAGAACACCTGGCGATGATCCGCAAACCGTTGGCCTATCACCCCAATGGCATGATCTTTCGCGCGTTCGACGCGGCGGGTCTGCAGGTGCGCAGCCGTGAGTATTACTCGGTCGGTGGCGGGTTCGTGGTCGATGAAGATGCCGCCGGCGCCGACCGCATCGTAGAAGACGCCACACCGCTGACCTTCCCGTTCAAAAGCGCCAAGGACCTGCTCGGTCACTGCAGCACCTACGGCCTGTCGATCAGTCAGGTGATGCTGACCAACGAAAGTGCCTGGCGTCCGGAAGCGGAGACTCGTGCCGGTTTGCTGAAGATCTGGCAAGTGATGCAAGACTGCGTCGCCGCCGGTTGCCGCAACGAAGGCATCCTTCCCGGTGGACTGAAGGTCAAACGTCGGGCTGCGGCGCTGCATCGGCAACTGTGCAACAACCCGGAATCGTCGCTGCGCGATCCGCTGTCGGTGCTGGACTGGGTCAACCTGTACGCCCTGGCGGTCAACGAGGAAAACGCCAACGGCGGACGCGTGGTCACCGCACCTACCAACGGTGCAGCCGGAATCATCCCGGCGGTGCTGCATTACTACATGCGCTTCATCCCCGGGGCCAACGAAGACGGCGTGGTGCGTTTTCTGCTGACGGCCGCCGCGATCGGCATTCTGTACAAGGAAAACGCCTCGATCTCCGGTGCCGAAGTCGGCTGCCAGGGCGAGGTCGGCGTCGCCTGCTCCATGGCCGCCGGCGCCTTGTGCGAAGTGCTGGGTGGCACGGTGCAGCAAGTGGAAAACGCGGCCGAAATCGGCATGAAACACAACCTCGGCCTGACCTGCGACCCGATTGGCGGGCTGGTGCAAGTGCCTTGCATCGAGCGCAACGCCATGGGTTCGGTCAAGGCCATCAATGCGGTGCGCATGGCCCTGCGTGGCGACGGTCAGCACTTCGTCTCCCTCGACAAGGTCATCCGCACCATGCGCCAGACCGGCGCCGACATGAAAAGCAAATACAAGGAAACCGCCCGTGGCGGTTTGGCGGTCAACATTATCGAGTGCTGATGCTCACGCGCATCTGCACACTTTTTCAGGAGCTGTATATGTCCACCGAACAACTGTTGAAAACCCCGCTGCACGCACTGCACCTCGAACTCGGCGCCCGCATGGTGCCGTTCGCCGGCTATGACATGCCAGTGCAATACCCGTTGGGCGTGATGAAAGAACACCAGCACACCCGTGACCAGGCCGGGCTGTTCGATGTGTCGCACATGGGCCAGATCCGCCTGACCGGCGCCAACGCCGCCAAAGCCCTGGAAACCCTGGTGCCGGTGGACATCATCGACCTGCCGGTGGGCATGCAGCGCTACGCTATGTTCACCAACGAGGCCGGTGGCATCCTCGACGACTTGATGGTCGCCAACCTGGGTAACGACGAGCTGTTCCTGGTGGTCAATGCGGCCTGCAAGGATCAGGACCTGGCTCACTTGCGCCAGCACATCGGCGGCCAGTGCAGCATCGAACCGCTGTTCGAAGAGCGTGCCCTGCTCGCTCTGCAAGGCCCGGCCGCCGTCACCGTGCTCGCCCGCCTGGCGCCGGAAGTTGCGAAGATGACCTTCATGCAGTTCACCCGCGTGAAACTATTGGGCGTGGACTGCTTTGTCAGCCGTTCGGGCTACACCGGTGAAGACGGCTTCGAAATTTCCGTGCCGGCGGCCAATGCCGAAGCGCTGGCTCGCGCCCTGCTGGCCGAACCGGAAGTGGCGGCCATCGGCCTCGGCGCTCGCGACTCCCTGCGCCTTGAAGCCGGCCTGTGCCTCTACGGCCATGACATGAACACCGACACCACGCCGATCGAAGCAAGCCTGCTGTGGGCCATCTCCAAGCCTCGACGTGCCGATGGCGCGCGGGCCGGCGGCTTCCCAGGCGCTGAAACCGTGTTTGCGCAACAGCAGGCCGGTGTCAGCCGCAAGCGCGTGGGCCTGCTACCGCAAGAACGCACGCCCGTGCGCGAAGGCGCCGAGATCGTCAACGAAGCCGGCGACATCATCGGCAGCGTGTGCAGCGGCGGCTTCGGCCCCACCCTAGGCGGTCCGTTGGCCATGGGTTATCTCGACAGTGCTTATATCGTTTTGGATACGCCGGTTTGGGCCATTGTGCGTGGGAAAAAGGTGCCTTTGCTTGTAAGCAAAATGCCATTCGTTCCACAACGCTACTATCGCGGTTGATTGACTGTTTCTATAAGTAACGCGGTTGCGTTAACAGTGCACTAATCTGTAACGCAACCGCCATAAAATAGTGCGTGCGCTTCGTTTATGAACACTACTTATAACGATCGAAAACAATTGGACAACGCTATCGAATAAGCCTGCACTAGTGCGCCCTCTAACTGCAATCAACCTGAGGAAATCCGGGCCTTCGCAGGGCTTGTTTTTTCTCCCGTAGTTGGCGTAGAGTTTGTTCACTGTGTTTGCATGGGTCGCTTGGAATCGTGACCTGGGCAGTAGCCTACAAGTTAGCTACATCCCGTTCGACGTCTTCTTACTTTCCTGCAACCAGCCCCAGTACTCTTTCACGAGAAGGAGACTGTCATTCATTTTTGCGTCAAAGGAAATAAGAAATGTCCCAACGTCAGAGCGGTACCGTCAAGTGGTTTAACGACGAGAAAGGTTTTGGTTTTATCACTCCAGAAAGCGGTCCGGATCTGTTCGTACATTTCCGCGCTATTCAGGGCAACGGCTTCAAGAGTCTGAAAGAAGGCCAGAAAGTGACTTTCGTTGCTGTGCAAGGCCAGAAAGGCATGCAGGCTGACGAAGTACAAGCAGAAGCCTGATCCTTCTGTAACGAAAAAGCCCCTGATGGCTGACATCAGGGGCTTTTTTGTGCGCGTAAATCCGTAAAATGGCTTCTTTTTCCGCTCAGAGGCCGCCATGTCGAAACACCTGCTCAACCCACAGGGCGACTTTCCCGCCGTCGGCCTGGGCCGTCGCCTGGCAGCGATGTTCTACGACTTCCTGTTGTGCACCGCCCTGCTGATCGTCACCAGCGGCATCTACAAGATGATCCAGATGGCGATTATCGGCGAAGACCAGATGCGCACCCTGACCGAAGCCGGCGCGCTGGACGGTGATCCACTGCTGTCGACGGTGCTGCTGTTCGTGCTGTTCGGCTTCTTCGCCAAGTTCTGGACCTGGTCGGGCCAGACCCTGGGCATGCAGGTGTGGTGCATTCGTGTGCAAAACGCCGACGGTTCATCCATCAGTCTGTGGCAGGCACTGTTGCGCTTTGTGGTGTCGATCGCGTCCTGGCTATGCCTCGGGCTGGGGTTCTTCTGGTCGCTGTTCGACAAGCAGAAGCGCAGCTGGCATGACATCTATTCCAACACCCAGCTCGTACGCATTCCAAAGAAAACCAAGTAACTGTGGCGAGGGAGCTTGCTCCCGCTGGGGTGCGAAGCGCCCCCAAATGCGGCTGCTGCGCAACCGAACGGGAGCAAGCTCCCTCGCCACAACAGCTCTCGCCACAGTAAGTGTTAGGCGTTGCCGGCCAACTTCATCCGCGCCGCCTGAGTGAAATCAAGCATCCGCTTCAACGGCCGAATCGCCTGCGGAATCAACGCCGGGTCAACGAAGATCTCGTTGGTCCCTTCACGCAAGCTCTTCAGCGTGCGCTCAAGGGTATTCATCGCCATCCACGGGCAATGTGCGCAACTGCGGCACGCTGCGCCGTTACCGGCCGTTGGCGCCTCGATGAAGACCTTGTCCGGGCACAGCTGCTGCATCTTGTAGAAGATGCCACGGTCGGTCGCGACGATCAGGGTCTTGTTCGGCAGGCTTTGCGCAGCAGCGATCAGCTGACTGGTGGAACCCACCGCATCGGCCAATTCGATCACTGCGGTCGGCGACTCCGGATGCACCAGAATGGCCGCATCCGGGTACAGCGCCTTCATGTCTTCGAGTTGCTTGGCCTTGAACTCTTCGTGGACGATGCAGGCACCGTCCCACAGCAGCATGTCGGCGCCGGTCTTGCGCTGAATGTAAGTGCCTAGGTGCTTGTCCGGCCCCCAGATGATGGTTTCGCCGTTATCCATCAGGCTTTCGACAATTTCCAGCGCGCAGCTGGAAGTCACCACCCAATCCGCCCGGGCTTTGACCGCCGCCGAGGTGTTGGCATACACCACCACCGTGCGTTCCGGGTGCTGATCGCAGAACGCCGAAAACTCGTCCACCGGGCAACCGAGGTCCAGCGAGCAGGTCGCTTCCAGGGTCGGCATCAGCACGCGTTTTTCAGGGTTGAGGATTTTCGCGGTCTCGCCCATGAATTTCACACCGGCGACCACCACGGTCTTGGCCGGGTGGGCATTGCCGAAGCGAGCCATCTCCAGCGAGTCGGAGACACAGCCACCGGTTTCTTCGGCCAGGGCCTGAATGACCGGATCGCAATAGAAGTGGGCAACCAGCACCGCGTCCTGAGCCTTGAGCTCGGCGGCAATGGCAGTGCGGTAATAAGCCTCCTCCTCGGCCGTCAGCGGCTTGGGCTGCTTGGCATCGAGATGGGCTTGAACCAGAAGGCGTTCGGAAATCTGCGTCATGTTCGCAAGACCTGCAGGCGCTTTCGCGCGAAAGTCGAGTATACACCCGGCTCCGGACCCTTCGGGGTACCGCCGGGAAAGTGAGTATTCATCAGGCGTGGACAGCGTTGAAGCTGCGCAAGGCTACAGAATATCCCGTTGATGCAAAAGATGATTCTGACCTGCGTCACCCGGACTGAGACGACCCCAAATCGCGGGCAAAAAAAAATCCGGAAATCCTCACTTGCGTGGGCCTTCCAGACTTTTAAAACAGCAAAAAATGGTGGGTCGTGTGGGATTCGAACCTACGACCAATTGGTTAAAAGCCAACTGCTCTACCAACTGAGCTAACGACCCGCTGTGTGGTGGCGCGTATAATACTGATTTTTAAAGGTTATTCAACACCTAATTTGAAATAAATCAGAAATAAGGGGTTGGGTCCGTAACGCCGGCCGCAGCGAAGCCTTCTGCACGCAGACGGCAGCTGTCGCATTTACCGCAGGCACGGCCGTTATCGTCCGCCTGATAACAGGAAACGGTCAGCCCGTAATCGACGCCAAGTTTCACGCCCGCCTGAACGATCTGCGCCTTGCTCAGGTTCTGCAGTGGCGCCTGAATACGGAAGCCCTGCCCTTCGACTCCGGCCTTGGTCGCCAAATTGGCCATGCGTTCGAAGGCTTCGATGAACTCGGGACGGCAATCCGGGTACCCGGAGTAATCCACCGCGTTTACACCGATAAAGATGTCACGCGCGCCCAGCACTTCGGCCCAGCCCAGCGCCAGGGACAGAAACACAGTATTGCGCGCCGGCACGTAAGTCACCGGAATGCCTTCGCTCGGCGTTTCCGGTACGTCGATGGAACTGTCGGTCAGGGCCGAGCCGCCGATGCCGTTCAGGTTCAGGCCGATCACCTTGTGCTCGACCACACCCAGGTCACGAGCAATACGCTCGGCGGCATGCAGTTCGGCACGATGGCGCTGACCGTAATCAAAGCTCATGGTGTAGCAGCTATAACCGTCGGCACGGGCCATGGCCACGACCGTCGCCGAGTCGAGACCACCGGACAGCAGGATGACCGCACGTTTTTCCACAGTGTTCAGTTGCTCCATCATTTCAGCGCCCCGGCTCGTCATTCCAAAGATATTTATGCAGCTGCAATTGCAGACGCACTGGCAGATTGTCCGCCACCACCCACTCCGCCAGATCACGCGCATTCAGATCGTGGTGACTTGGCGAGAACAGGACTTCGCCGGCACGCCGGTCAAGACCGTACTGGATCAGCTTGGACACAGCCCAGTCGTAGTCTTCCCGCGAGCAGATGACAAACTTCACCTGATCGTTGGGCGTGAGCAGTTCAATGTTCTCGTAACGGTTACGGTGTGCTTCTTTCGAGCCAGGGGTTTTCAGGTCGACGACGCGACTGACCCGTGGATCGACCGCCGAGATATCCAGGGCGCCACTGGTTTCCAGCGACACTTCGTAGCCGGCGTCACACAACTGCTTGAGCAAGGGGATGGCATTCGGTTGCGCCAGAGGTTCGCCACCCGTGACACAGACGTAACGTGGGCGAAAACCAGCCACTTGCTCGAGGATATCGTCGAGAGTGCGGATAGTGCCGCCAGTGAACGCGTAGGCGCTGTCGCAGTATTGGCAACGCAATGGGCAACCGGTCAGGCGCACAAAAACAGTGGGCAGCCCGGCAGTCCGCGTTTCACCCTGCAACGAGTAGAAAACTTCGGTGATTCTCAATGTGTCTTGCATAGTCGCCACGGGCGTAACAGCTAAACAGGCTGTCCGCCTCCGTCAGGCACTTCAAGGAACCCCGCCAACGCGCAGATCCCAAAAAGCGTGTTTCATAAAAAGGGCATGAATTCTAACGAAAAAACCCGCGACAAGCGCGGGTTTCTTCAAAACGGTCAAACAGGCTTACATACGCTGCAAGTCGCGTTGCGCCAGCTGAGCGGCGGAAGTGCCCGGATATTGGGACACGACCTGTTGCAGAATACCTTTGACCCGGTCGGTATGACCGAGACGGCGCTCTACATCAGCGAGCTTGTACAGCGAATCAGGCACTTTGGGGTGCTTGGGGTACAGCTGCGAAACCTTGGCGAATGCCTGACCCGCACCTTGCAGATCGCCTTTGGCCAGGTTCACTTCACCCAACCAGTACTGGGCATTGCCCGCGTATTGGCTGTTGGGGTATTTGCGCAGGAATGCGGAGAAAGCCTGGCTGGCCTTGTCGAAATCCTTGGCTTTGATCAGGTCGAAGGCTGCATCGTAATACAGTTTTTCCTTCGCAGGGTCAGCCGGCTCACCACCTGCGGCCGGAGCTGGGGCTTGAGCGGCTACCGCTCCCGCACCTGCGCCGGCTGCCGCACCGGGGGCATTCAAATTGCCACCGGCGGAAGAATTATCAGGAGTCGCGGCTGGTGCAACGCCGGTTCCTATGCGCCGATCAAGATCCTGATATCGCTCCAGGTTCTCTTGCTTCATGCGCGCTACATCATTTTGCAGAACTTCGATGATGCCTTGTTGGCGCGAGATCTGCTCCTGCATCGATTGCAGTTGGTTGAACAGCTCGCCCTGTGCCGAGACAGGGGCCGAAACCCCTCCCCCGGCATAGGCGCCGTTCGTACCGTAACCTGCAGGCGGATAACTGCTCCCGCTATTGTTATAACCGGAGTTGTCCTCGACCACAGGAACCGCAGCCCACACCGCAAGCGGTGCGAGGCTGAGAGCCAGAACAGTTACAGCACGACGGCACGTTCGCATGACGAATTACTTACGCAGTTCGACGCGACGGTTTTGAGCCCAGGACTGCTCGTCGTTGCCGGTAGCAACTGGACGCTCTTCGCCGTAGGAAACCAGTTCCAGCTGAGCTGGGGATACACCTTGCAGTACCAGGTAGCGCTGAACGGCTTTCGCACGACGCTCGCCCAGTGCCATGTTGTACTCACGAGTACCACGTTCGTCGGTGTTGCCTTCCAGAACAACGCGAGCGCCGTTTGCTTTCAGGTCTTTGGCGTGAACGTCCAGAGCGCGCATGGCTTCTGGCTTCAGGTCCGAGCTGTCGTATTCGAAGTAGAAGGTGGTGATTGCGCGCAGAGCAGCTTCTTCGCTCAGGGAGCCGTCAACAGCACCAGTGTTAGCGCCGTAACCAGCGTTTGGATCAACAGCGCCTTCACCGGCGTTGTCGCCGCCTTTGGACGAGCAACCTACAGCTACAGCCATGGCCAGAGCCAGCGCAGCAAATTTACCAAACTTCAGCATTTCCATCGTGAAACTCCTAATGAACCCCAGTGTGTTAAGTACAACGTGTAGCGCCGCGTCAGTTCAGGTAAGGGGACCAGGACGGTTCTCTGACTTCGCCTTGTGCGGTAGGAAGCGGGAGCCTCACGCGTCCATTAATGGACACGAGCATCAAGACTCCCCGGCCCTGCTGGCGGGTGGCGTAGATTACCATGGTGCCGTTGGGCGCAACAGTAGGTGACTCGTCCAGAGTGCTATCAGTGAGGATCTTTACACTACCTCGCTGCAAATCCTGGGCCGCCACCTTGAAATTGGTGAAACCATCCTGGCGGTGAATCATCACCAGGGTCTTTTCATCGGCCGACAGTTTAGGGTTGGCGTTGTAGTTACCGATGAAGGTCACACGCTCCGCACCACCACCGCCTGCGCTGGTTTTGTAGATCTGTGGTTTACCGCCTCGGTCGGAGGTGAAGTAGATGGTTGAACCATCCTTGCCCCAGAACGGTTCGGTGTTGATGCCAGGACCATTGGTGACGCGGGTGATCTGACGCGAACCCAGGTTCATCACGTAGATGTCCGGGTTACCGTCTTTCGACAACACGAATGCCAGACGATTGCCATCCGGCGACCAGGCTGGCGCACCGTTCAGGCCTTCGAAGTTGGTGATCTGCTCGCGGCGACCGGTGTCGATGTTCTGCATGAAAATGCGCGGACGCTTCTGCTCGAACGACACGTAGGCAATGCGCTTGCCATCCGGTGCAAAACGCGGCGACAGAATCGGCTCACGCGATTGCAGCAGCGTCACGGCACGGGCACCGTCATAGTCCGAACGTTGCAGTGTGTAGCGAGTGTTCTTCTCGGAGAAACGCTCGGCCGTCACGTACAGCAGACGTGTCGAGAACGCACCTTTGATACCGGTGAGCTTTTCGAACGACTGGTCGGAGATGTAGTGCGCCATGTCGCGCAGTTGCTCGACGCTGCCCGAGACACTGCCGTCCGCTACTTTCTGTTCGGTCGCGACGTTGAACAGCGAGTATTGCACCTGCAGGCGACCGCCCGCCGGAACAATGCTGCCGACCATGACGTACTGGGCACCCACCGCCTTGAAGTCACGGAAGATGATTTCGCTGGCCTGGCTTGGCTGGCTGATCATGTTCTGTTTCGGAATCGGCGAGTAGTAACCCGAGTTGCGCAGGTCGTTACCGATAATTTCAGCCATGTCGTCCGGCAGCACGCTGCCGCCCTGGAAGCCGAACGGCACTACTGCGATCGGAGTGGCCCGATCACTGCCGCTGGTGACCAGAATGTTTTTTTCATCGGCTGCCGCTATCCCTGCCAGGCAGCAGATAACGACAAGCATTCCTCGAAGAAGGTTTTTCACAAGGCTAGATCCTCAGGTGTGAATGTCATCTTGAATGAACGATACGGAGCGAAATCACTCGGCTTCATTCCCTGCATTTCTGTCAAACGTCCAATGTTCTTGACCGCCGCTACAGCGGAAGCGTCAAACGGACCATCGCCACTGGACTTGGCCACGCTGACCGAAGTCACCGTACCGTCCGGCAACATGCCGATTTGCAACACGACCGTCATGCCTTTGCGTGCCGAAGGTGGACGAGCCCAGCCTTCCGCCGCACGAACACGAATCAGATCATCGAAACTGCCGGCGACTTCGTCACCCTGCTCATCGGCCAAGGCCTGCTGGCGCTGCGGCGTGTCGGAAAGCAAATCTGCCAGGGCCTGGGCCTTTTTGTCTTCGGCGGATTTACGTGCCGCTTCCTGCGATTTTTTCTTCGCGGCATCGGCAGCAGCTTTCTTCTTCGCTTCGTCGGCGATTTTCTTCTTCGCCTCTTCAGCTTCAGCTTTCTTCTTGGCGTCTTCCGCGGCTTTCTTCTTCGCGTCTTCGACGATCTTTTTCTTCGCTTCTTCAGCGGCCGCTTTCTTGGCCTCTTCTTCAGCGGCTTTCTTGGCTTCTTCTTCGGCTTTCTTCTTGGCTATATCAGCCAATTGTTTCTCTTCGGCCTTTTTGGCTTCGGCGGTCTTCTTCGCTTCGTCGGCTTTCTTGGCTTCATCAGCCTTTTTCGCCTCTTCCGCTTTCTTCGACTCGTCGGCCTTCTTGGCTTCCTCGGCCTTTTGAGCCGCTTCTTCTTTCTTTTGTTCCGCAGCCTTCACCGCTTCCTGCTCGACCTTCTTCTGTTCCATCTGTTCGACTTCGGTCTGGCGCGCAGCAGATTTCTGCGCCTCACCCGCAATCTTCTGATTGGTCTGGGTGGTCGCCCGACTTTTCGATTTCAGCTGGTACAGGGTTGCCTGGACAATCGGCTTGGCCGGCGGCAATTCCGGTGTGAAGGCGAAACTGACGAACAGCATGCCGAAAACCAGCACGTGCAAGACAATCGCCCAGACACTAGGCCAGAAGTAGCTTTCCGAGGCGGACGGCTCTCGCATTTGCTGCATCAGGGTGCCTCGGTAATCAAGCCAACATTACCGACCCCGGCTTTCTGCAACCCGCCCATGGCGCCCATGACGGAGCCGTAATCGACGGTCTTGTCACCGCGAATGAACACCTGCGTGCGCTTACCGTTACCATTGCCGGCGTCGATGATCTTTTTCACGGCTTCGGTCATTTGCGGCAAGGTCATGGCCTTGTCCTGCTGCTTATCGGTGTCGACTTCGCTGCCAAGGTTCCAGTAGTAGGTCTTGTCAGCCTTGATCGAAATGGTCAGGACCTGAGTGTTGTTGTCCTGCGGCAAGGCTTCGCTGGAAACCTTGGGCAGATCAACTTTCACGCCCTGATTGAGCATCGGCGCGGTCACCATGAAGATGACCAGCAGTACCAACATCACGTCGATGTAAGGCACCACGTTCATCTCGGCAACCGGCTTGCGCTTTTTGCGAGCTCGAGCGATTAAAGCCATTGGAAATTACCTGCTTATTCTTCGCTGGTGTGCACTTTGCGGTGCAGGATCGCCTGGAATTCATCGGCGAAGGTGTAGTAACGGCCCAGCAGGGTTTCGCTGCGGGCAGCAAAACGGTTGTACGCGATAACGGCCGGGATCGCGGCGAACAGACCGATCGCGGTAGCAATCAGTGCTTCGGCAATACCAGGGGCCACAGTGGCCAGGGTCGCTTGCTGGGCGGTCGCCAGACCGCGGAAAGAGTTCATGATGCCCCAGACCGTACCGAACAGACCGATGTACGGGCTGACGGAACCGACGGTGGCGAGGAACGGCAGGCTCTGCTCGAGCTTTTCTTCCTCGCGGGAGATCGCCACGCGCATGGCACGCGCCACGCCTTCCATGACCGCTTCCGGGTCAACGCCTGACTGCTGACGCAGACGGGAGAATTCCTTGAAGCCGGCACGGAAGATCTGCTCGACGCCGGAATCCGGATCAGGATTGCTGCCGGCCTGACGGTAGAGTTTGGACAGGTCGATACCCGACCAGAAGCGCTCTTCAAAGCTCTCCAGGGCACGTCGACCGGCGCGCAGCAAGTTGCTGCGCTGAAAGATCATGATCCATGAGGTCACCGATGCGGCTACCAGGATCAGCATTACCAGTTGCACCACGATACTGGCATTGCTGACCAGGCTCCACATGGAGGAATGGTCGACGACGTTAGCTTCCACGCTTTATCTCCTGCTTTGAGTGTGTACCCGCGCCGCTCACGTCGGCAAAGGCCGCACGTAGAGCTTCGGGAATGGCCCGGGGTTTCAAACTGTTAGTGCGCACACAGGCCACCAGAAACTGCCCTTCGCAGAGCAGCACATTATCCGTAGCCCGCCTGACCTGCTGTTTAAAGCGCAGGCTGACCCGGTTCAACTCAATTACCTCAGCGCTTACCAGCAGTTCGTCGTCCAGTCGCGCCGGCGCGTGGTAACGCGCTTCGCTGGAATGCACGACGAACAACAGGTCCTCCCCTGCCAGCGCCGACTGGGCAAAGCCCAGCTCCCGGAGCCGCTCGGTTCGAGCCCGTTCCATAAACTTGAGGTAATTGACGTAATACACGATGCCGCCGGCATCGGTGTCCTCGTAATAAACGCGACAACGATGTGCGAACGGCTCAAGCCCGTTTTGCGCGCGCATACTCTAGTGCTTACTCCTCAGGTTGCCAATCCGGCCAGGCAACTGTTTTTCATTGAATCGCGGCTTTCTGGCGAAAGAATGGTCCTGTGACCGCACATTGCCTGAAAAAATCTGCACGCAAAGGTGATTAATCGTCCACGGCATCGAGGAACTCGTCTACTACGGGCATCTCGCCTAATCGTGACGGGATGTTTAAACCGAAATGCAGATACGCATGCCGGGTCACCACCCGCCCCCGCGGTGTGCGCATGATGTAGCCCTGCTGGATCAGGTACGGCTCCAGCACGTCTTCAATGGTGTGGCGTTCTTCGCTGATCGCAGCGGCCAGACTGTCCACCCCCACCGGCCCACCGTCGAACTTCTCGATCATGGTCAACAGCAGGCGTCGGTCCTGATGATCGAAGCCACGCTCGTCGACATCCAGCAAATTCAAGGCCAGGTCGGCGATCGGTTTGGTGATGTGGCCTTTGGCACGGACCTCGGCGAAATCCCGGACCCGGCGCAGCAAGCGGTTGGCAATCCGCGGCGTGCCACGGGCACGGCGGGCGATTTCGAAGGCGCCTTCCGGGTCCAGCGGCAAACCGAGAATGTTCGCCGAACGGCTGACAATCGTCGCCAGGTCGGCGGTACTGTAGAACTCCAGGCGCTGAACAATCCCGAAACGGTCGCGCAACGGGTTGGTCAGCATACCGGCACGGGTGGTAGCGCCGACCAGCGTAAATGGCGGCAGATCGAGCTTGATCGAGCGCGCGGCCGGCCCTTCGCCGATCATGATGTCGAGCTGGAAATCTTCCATGGCCGGGTACAGCACCTCTTCGACGATCGGCGACAACCGATGGATTTCGTCGATGAACAGCACGTCATGGGGCTCAAGATTGGTCAGCAACGCAGCCAGATCACCAGGACGCTCGAGGACCGGCCCCGAGGTGCTTTTGATCGACACGCCCATTTCCTGGGCAATGATGTTGGCCAGGGTGGTTTTACCCAGACCCGGCGGCCCGAAAATCAGGGTGTGATCCAGCGATTCATTGCGCCCACGCGCGGCCTGGATGAACAACTCCATTTGCTCGCGAACGGTCGGCTGGCCAATGTATTCGGCCAGGCTGACGGGACGAATCGCCCGGTCCTGGACTTCTTCGCGCTCACGGGGGCCACCCGTAGCGGCGATCAGACGATCAGCTTCAATCACTTAGATCATTCCCTTAAGGGCACGACGAATCATGTCTTCACTGCTCAAACCTTTCTCCTTGATCGCGGAAATCGCCTTGCTGGCCTCCTGCGGCTTGTAGCCCAGGGAAATCAGCGCGCTGACTGCGTCATTTTCGGCGGTGGCAACTGGAGGCGCATCTGGCCCACCCGGCTGGTTTGGCACCAATGCGAACATCGCCGGCACGGTTTCCCACGCCTTGAAGCGGTCTTTGAGTTCCACCAGCAAACGCTCGGCGGTCTTCTTGCCCACTCCAGGTACTTTGGTCAACGCCGAAGTGTCCTGGGACTGCACGCAACGAATCAGCTCGTCGACTTCCAGGCTCGACATCAAGGCCAGTGCCAGTTTCGGCCCCACACCATTGAGACGGATCAGTTCGCGAAAAAAGTCTCGCTCACGCTTGCCGAAGAAGCCATAGAGTAACTGCGCGTCTTCGCGTACGACCAAATGGGTGTGCAAGGTCAGCGGCTCACCGACCGACGGCAAGCGATAAAGGGTGGTCATGGGCACTTCCAGCTCATATCCCAGACCGTTTACATCCAGAATCAGGTGCGGCGGCTGTTTCTCAGCCAAAGTGCCGCGCAAGCGTCCAATCACGTTTCAGATCCTTGAGCGTTGGCCAGATCAGTGCTGGCGACTGACAGAACAAGGGTTTTGCGCCGACAACACAGGCGCAAAACCCTCATTCCAGAAAAAATGATTGCTGATGCTATCAGAGACGCAGGCGCCCGCCACGACTGCGTGCCGTGCCCAGACCATGAGGCAACAGACTGGAGCGGGTGTGAGCGTGGCAAATCGCGATGGCGAGGGCATCCGAGGCATCGATTTGCGGCTTGCTCGTCAGTTTCAGCATGTGCATGACCATCATCTGCACCTGTTCTTTGTTTGCCGAGCCAGTACCGGTCACGGCTTGCTTGACTTGGGTGGCGGTGTATTCGGCAATTTCCAGGCTTTCCTCGGCACCGGCCACGATGGCTGCGCCACGGGCCTGACCCAGCTTGAGGGCCGAGTCGGCGTTGCGGGCCATGAAGACTTTTTCGATGCCCATGGTTACCGGGCCGTAGGTCTGAATGACTTCACGCACGCCGCGATAGACGATTTGCAGGCGCTCGTGCAACTCGCCGGAGCCGGTGCGAATACAGCCCGACGCCACGTACACGCAGCCACGCCCGGTATCACGAACCACGCCATAACCGGTGATACGCGAACCGGGGTCGATTCCAAGAATTAAAGTCATAACGCCTGCGGGTTAGGTAAGAGCACGATATTCAATACAGCGAATAACAAATGTGGGAGCTGGCTTGCCTGCGATGGCGTAGGCACATCAAACAATGATGTAGCCTGACACGCCGCCATCGCAGGCAAGCCAGCTCCCACACTGAATCTTAGTCGCCCTTATCCGAGCTGTGCGGCCACCGACTCTGGAATGTCGGCGTTGGAATACACGTTTTGCACGTCATCCAGGTCTTCAAGCATGTCGATCAGCTTCAGGACCTTCTCGGCGCCTTCCAGGTCCAGTTCGGCACTGGTGGTCGGCAGCATGACGATTTCCGCATCGCTGCCCTTGAAGCCTGCGGCCTCCAAGGCGTTGCGCACGGAATAGAAGCCGGCGAACGAGGTGAACACGTCGATTGAGCCGTCTTCGTTGGTCACCACGTCATCGGCGTCGGCTTCCATGGCCGCTTCCATCAGCGCGTCCTCATCAACCCCAGGCGCGAAGGAAATCTGCCCTTTGCGTTCGAACAGATAAGCCACCGAACCGTCGGTGCCAAGGTTGCCGCCGCATTTACTGAACGCGTGACGAACAGCGGCTGCGGTGCGGTTACGGTTGTCGGTCATGCATTCGACCATCACCGCCACGCCGCCCGGGCCATAGCCTTCGTAGGTCAGCTCGACCATGTCATCGGTATCGGCAGCGCCGGCACCACGGGCCACCGCGCGGTCGATGATGTCGCGACTCATGTTCGCGCCCAGCGCTTTATCCAGCGCCAGACGCAAACGCGGATTGGAGCCTGGATCGCCGCCGCCCTGACGGGCAGCAACCGTCAGTTCACGAATCCACTTGGTGAAAATCTTGCCCTTCTTGGCATCCTGACGTTCTTTGCGGTGCTTGATGTTCGCCCACTTGGAATGACCCGCCATAACTCGCTCCGAATTATCTTTGACACATTGCCCGCCACGCCATGATGCGCCAGCCGGCAAATAAAAATCTCGACCTGTCTATAAAGAAAGGGCGCATCCGAAGATGCGCCCGCAAGGTCAGCCTTACTCAGCTTTAGGCGTTTCGCGCAGACGAATGTGCAGTTCGCGCAATGCCTTGGCATCCACCAGCCCCGGTGCCTGAGTCATGACGCAGGCAGCGCTCTGGGTTTTCGGGAAGGCGATCACTTCACGGATCGACTGGGCGCCGGTCATCAGCATCACCAGACGGTCCAGACCGAAGGCCAGACCACCGTGCGGCGGCGCGCCGTATTTCAGGGCGTCGAGCAGGAAGCCGAATTTCTCTTCCTGTTCCGCTTCGCTGATACCCAGCAGACGGAACACCGACTGTTGCATTTCCTTGCGGTGGATACGGATCGAACCGCCACCCAGCTCGGTACCGTTCAATACCATGTCGTAGGCACGGGACAGCGCGGTCGCCGGGCTGGCTTCCAGTTCTTGCGGGGTGCACTTCGGCGCGGTGAACGGGTGGTGCAACGCGGTGAAGCTGCCGTCGTCGTTCTCTTCGAACATCGGGAAGTCGACGACCCACATCGGTGCCCACTCGCAGGTCAGCAGGTTCAGATCGTGACCGACCTTGATCCGCAGCGCGCCCAGGGCTTCGCTGACGATCTTGGCCTTGTCGGCACCGAAGAACACGATGTCGCCATCAACTGCACCGACGCGATCGAGGATCACATTGAGGTTGGCTTCAGGGATGTTCTTGACGATTGGCGACTGCAGACCTTCGACGCCTTTGGCGCGCTCGTTGACCTTGATGTACGCCAGGCCCTTGGCACCGTAGATGCCGACGAACTTGGTGTAGTCGTCGATCTGCTTGCGCGGCATGCTCGCCGCGCCTGGAACGCGCAGAGCGGCAACGCGGCATTTCGGGTCGTTGGCAGGGCCGCTGAACACCTTGAAGTCGACTTCTTTCAGTTGATCGGCAACGTCAACCAGTTCCAGCGGGTTACGCAGGTCCGGCTTGTCGGAACCGTAACGACGCATGGCCTCTTCGAAGGTCATGTGCGGGAAGTCGCCGAACTCCAGGTCCAGTACTTCCTTGAACAGGTTGCGGATCATTTGTTCGGTGATGCCCATGATCTCTTTTTCATCGAGGAAGCTGGTCTCGATGTCGATCTGGGTGAATTCCGGCTGACGGTCGGCGCGCAGATCTTCGTCGCGGAAGCACTTGGCGATCTGGTAGTAACGGTCGAAGCCGGCGACCATCAGCAGCTGCTTGAACAGCTGTGGCGATTGCGGCAAGGCGAAGAAGCTACCTGCGTGAGTACGGCTCGGCACCAGGTAGTCGCGAGCGCCTTCTGGCGTGGCGCGGGTCAGAATCGGCGTCTCGACATCGAGGAAACCGTTCTCGTCCAGGAAGCGACGGATGCTGGTGGTCATGCGCGAACGCAAACGCAGCTTCTCGAGCATTTCCGGGCGACGCAGGTCGAGGAAGCGATAACGCAGGCGGGTTTCTTCGCCGACGTCGGAGAACTCGTTGAGCGGGAACGGCGGGGTTTCCGCTTCGTTCAATACTTCCAGCTCGTAGCCCAGCACTTCGATCATGCCCGACGCCATGTTGGCGTTGGTGGCACCGGCCGGACGCAGGCGCACCTTGCCGGTGATCTTGACCACGTATTCGCTGCGCACGCGGTCGGCGGCGGCGAAGGACTCAGCGCGGTCCGGGTCGAACACCACCTGGGCCAGACCGTCACGATCACGGATATCGAGGAAAATCACCCCACCGTGGTCACGGCGACGGTGAACCCATCCGCAAAGGGTAATTTCCTGGCCTTCCAGGCTTTCGTTCAGTTGGCCGCAATAATGGCTGCGCATCATGGTAGTGGTTTCACTTCTCGTAATTCGAAATTCGGTTGGAGGTCTTGCCGCACCCCCACACTTGAATAAGGTGCCAGATGATGCAAGAGCTCGCGCGTGTCGTTCAGCTCGGGCGCTAGACCCTAGTCAGCTTTGTCGCCACCGGCCAGATTTTTCTTGGAACCGGTCTTGAAGTCGGTTTCGTACCAGCCGGTGCCGCTGAGGCGGAAGCCCGGCATGGACAGCATCTTTTTAAGCTCTGGCGCCTGGCAGGCAGGGCAGTCGACCAGCGGTGCTGCGCTGATCTTTTGAATGGCTTCCAACTGATGACCACAGGAAGCACATTGATAGTCGTACATCGGCATGGGGGTTGTCTCGGCGATCAGATTGCTACCGCGCATGCTGGGCTTTGCGGCAAAGAGCGGGATTATATCCATTAAATGCAGCCTGTGCAGCCGTTAGACTGCACAGACCGACACTCGACACCTTTCATCGCCATCGCTAAGCCATGACGAGGCAACCGCCCTCCTTCAGGCTGTGCACGACGCAGACAACCCGCACCAGCCCGGTGAAGTTCTTCACCCCGCCATGGCGCAAATGCACTTCGCGATCCACATGGGATAGCAGTGCATTGACCGAGCAGCAATTGACCTTGGCCATGTCGCCCAAAATATCCCAATAGACTTGTTCAAGCCGCAAACAGGTCGCAAAGCCATTCAAACGCACTGATCGGGATAATGGCTGGGCCAGCCCCATATCGAGCTCGCTGACAAATGAATCAATCCTTACCTCCTTGAGTGGACCGATCCTCCCCTCGTTTCGCCTGTCTTCATGAACCATACCGTTGACACTCCTTTGCCATCCTTGCTGCTTGATAAGGGCCCTATTCCGTTTCCTTATAAAAGCGCAGGCGCTCAGGCATATCCAGATGACTTTATGACCATCAACGTAGGATAAGCCAACAACAGTGGAGCGATCATTGAGCACGTCCTAGGCCGGACAATTTCCCACGAAAACTGGCGCAACATCACTCAACGAAAAGGCAAAGATCCGAAAAGCACAGCGCGCGAACAACACTCAGCAGGCGCCATCCGCACATCGACCATGTGAAAGCACCACTGGACTGCCTGATTTGAGTAGCCGCAGGCTTTGCTGTTAAATAGGCAGTGTGTCGCTACCGCCTATTTTTCGGGGGCTGCGCATAGGCTGATAGCAGGCACGTGTCCAACGCCTCTTATTGTTCTGAAGCGAACCGTGCTCAATCAGCTCTTCCTTGTGATCCGTCTTAACGTGAGTTAATCAAAATGTTGAAAATCGTCCACCTGCTAATGGGCGCAGCAGCCCTGCTGCTGTCCTTCATCCCTAGCCTGCGATCCGAAGCGGTACCTTACCTGCAACAACCCGATGCGCTGTACCTGGCCTTTTTCGGCCTGCTCAACCTCACCCTCGCGCCTGTTATCCCTTACTGGAACAAAGGCCCGCGTCATCAACTGCAAAACCTGGTCAGCGCCTTGCTGGTTCTGGCTGTGGTGCTGCAAACCCTGACGCTGATCGCACCGATGCCTGTCATCGCCGGTCAACCCGCCGTTCTGTTCAGCCTGGTCGCTGCCCTGATCGCCGTTCTTCTGCACCTGGCCATCAGCTTCTACAAATCTTCACCGGCCGTCGCCTCGCCAAGCTATGACATGAGCAACCGCGATACTGGCACCGTCAAATGGTTTAACACCTCCAAAGGCTTCGGCTTTATTTCCCGTGACTCCGGCGATGATATTTTCGTGCACTTCCGGGCGATTCGCGGTGAAGGCCACCGCGTTCTGGTCGAAGGCCAGCGCGTGGAGTTCTCTGTCATGAATCGTGACAAAGGCCTGCAAGCCGAAGATGTGATCGCCGCACTGCCGCGTCGCTGACTCAAGGCTAAAAAAAACCGCGAACAGCCCAGGCTGTTCGCGGTTTTTTTTATGACCTGCTTTTCTCTAACGAAGCTCACTCATGTGGCTCAATAATGCGGCGGTGGCGCCTCTTCTTCGAAGGACTCGAACTGGCCGACCATTTCCTCCTGCCGCTTGAGCAGCGCAGCCATCTGCAGTTGCAGGCGCTCGACCACCCGCTGCTGCGCCACCAGCACATCATTCAATGCCTGGATGGTGTCATCCTGAAACGCCAGCCGGCTTTCCAGATCGGTAACGCGCTCTTCCAGGCTCATGAC
Source organism: Pseudomonas sp. B21-015 (assembly GCF_024749285.1). NCBI lineage: Bacteria > Pseudomonadati > Pseudomonadota > Gammaproteobacteria > Pseudomonadales > Pseudomonadaceae > Pseudomonas > Pseudomonas sp. B21-015. The sequence continues at coordinate 1,566,442 of NZ_CP087196.1, read as the reverse complement.
TCAACCCTCCAGAAACGTGAAATCATCGGTCAATACCAGACGCAGCCGTTCGCGAATCGTCGCGATCTGCTCTGGACTGTAGGGCCTGGCCGGATTTTTACCCCAGACCGGAGCTGGCCAGGCGGCGTCCTCACGCTTGCGCACAATCACATGCATGTGCAACTGACTGACGACGTTACCCAGGGCCGCAACGTTCAACTTGTCCGCGTCGAACGAGTCCTTGAGCATTTCCGCCAGCGCGGTCGTTTCCTGCCACAGCTGCTGTTGATCTGCGACATCCAGCTGAAATATCTCACTGATATCCTCGCGGCGTGGCACGAGGATGAACCAGGGATAGTTCGAATCATTGGACAACAGCAACCGGCAGAGTGGGAAATCGCCGATCGGTAACGTGTCTTGTTGAAGTCGTGAATCTAAAACGAACACTGTGTGTACTCCCGCCTGGTCATCATTTTTCAGCTTAGCGCTCATCCGGACAGGCTGCGCACCAAGCGACAGGACGGCAGCATACCTGCGAATGTCACGCGCTTCACGACGAACCGCGGCCATCCCCCTCCTGGGCGACGCCCCGACATGAGACATTTTGATCCAGGACGCACCACCACAGCACCGACAGACACACAAAAAACCCTGAAATGACCGATAAACAACGCGCCGTTCAGATCCACCGCAACGCGACATTGTGTGAATTCGGTACAGCAATTGATTTTTTTGCACCAAAACCGCACAACGCGTCTACGCTCAGTGCGTCAGCATCCGCTAACTACTCACTGACGGGGTGAACCGGTAACGTTTTTGATTGTCGCGTCACGGGTTCGATGTGGTAAACACGTTGCAAAGCATGGCGTCAAGCCCACAGAAAACGAGCTTGAAACCCCCGGTTTTATGAGGTTTTTACAGCAACAGGCAGGCCTTCTGAAAAAAACAGCAACAGAATTCCGGTTTGTGCACGCTTGTTGCATTCACCCCCATATCGTCTATAAGACGTCCGCTGGAAGTGGAAGCCTTAAGACCAATAAAAACAGTGGCAGGATTGCCCAATGGAGATTCAAGTGCAGGACAAGGGACTCTTTTTTACCGATGCTCAAGCCCTGAAAAACAGCGCTGAAGTTGTCAGTCCGATTGTATCGGGATTGTGAATTTGCGACATTGACCAAGCCATTTGCGACAGGGTCGTAAAGAAGCTGAAAGGTTAGATGCGCAAGTATCGCCAATAGGGTCGGCGTGATATAAGTTTGCGCCGACACAAAAAGAAAGAGCCGCCCAGATAATAAAACAGGTGGGACGGCAGTACTCTTCTAAAAACCAAAGGAGCAAATCACGATGCGCGTGATGAAGTGGAGCATGATCGCACTGGCAGTTGCAGCAGCAGCCAGTACTCAAATGGCTACGGCCGCACCTTTCGTAAGTGACCAGGCTGAAGCCAAAGGTTTTGTTGAAGACGCCAAGTTCGACTTGCTGCTTCGCAACTATTACTTCAACCGTGATCGGAAAGATGGCGCAACCGATCAGAAAGACTGGACACAGGGCATCTGGGGCAACTTCAGCTCCGGTTACACCCAAGGTACCGTAGGCGTCGGCGTTGATGCGTTCGGTTACCTGGCAATCAAACTGGACGGTGGCGACGGCACCGGCGGCACCGGCAACATGAGCCGCGACGCCGATGGCCACGTCAACGACAGCCAGGGCAAAGCCGGTGCAGCGGTTAAATTCCGCGTATCCAAAACCGAGCTGAAAGTCGGCGACATGCAGCCAAGCACTGCTCCAGTGTTCGCTGTTGGCGGTTCCCGCGTCCTGCCTCAAACTGCTAGCGGTTTCCAACTGCAGAGCAGCGAAGTCAAAGACCTTGACCTCGAAGCCGGTCACTTCTACTCGTCGACCAGCCAGGACCGAAATGCCCGTGATGGCGACCTGTGGGCAACTTACGCTGGCGTGAAAGCCAACTCCATCGACTATTTCGGTGGCAAGTACGGCATCAGCGACAACCTGACTGCATCGCTGTACGGCGCAAAACTGGAAGACATCTGGAACCAGTACTACGCCAACCTGAACTACACCATCCCACTGGGTGGCACCGAGTCGCTGAACCTGGACGGTAACATCTACCGCACCACCGACACCGGTAGCGCCAAGGCTGGTGAAATCAGCAACACCGCGTACTCCCTGGCAGCCGCTTTCTCGTTCCTGAAAGCACATACCATTACCGTCGCCTTCCAGAAGGTCAACGGTGACACTCCGTTCGACTACATCGGTGTGGGCACGAACAACCGTGGCGGCGACTCGATCTTCCTCGCCAACTCCATCCAGTACTCTGACTTCAACGCCCCTGGCGAGAAGTCGGCCCAAGTCCGTTATGACATCAAAATGGCCGAGTACGGCGTTCCAGGTCTGAGCTTCATGACCCGTTACGTGAAAGGTTGGGACATCGACGGTACCAACACTCCAGCGGGTAGCCCTTACGCTGGCCTGTACGGCGAAGATGGCAAGCACAACGAAACCAACCTCGAAGCCAAGTACGTTGTTCAGTCTGGCCCGGCAAAAGATCTTTCCTTCCGCATTCGTCAAGCATGGCACTACGCTAACGCCGACGAAGGCGAAGGCGATATCAAAGAGTTCCGCCTGATCGTCGACTACCCGATTTCGGTTCTGTAATTGCCGAAAGTCAGTTCGCGGTAATCAAAAAAAGGCCCATCTTCGGATGGGCCTTTTTTATTGGCTACAGCATTGTGCTTAGAGGATCAGGGTCTTGTGACATATCTGACCAAAAGGTCAGACATTAGTTGAAAGACTGATCCTTATACCGCTGCCGATTCCTGTACCACGCGAATAACCCGCTGTGGAAATGGAATATCGATACCCGCCGTTTTCAGACGATCGCGCGATTGCTCGTTAAACATGAACATCACATTCCAATAGTCAGCGGTTTTCACCCACACGCGCAGGGAAACAGTGATCGAACTGTCGCCCAATGTCGAAATCACCGCTTCCGGTGCCGGCTCAGTCAATACTCGCGGATCCTTGGCCAGGTCCAGCAACACTTGACGGGCCTTCTGCAAGTCCGCCTCGTAATCCACACCTACATCAAATACTACTTTGCGGGTCGGCTGACGGTTGGTGTTGGTGATGATGCCGTTCGACAGATTACCGTTAGGCACGATGATGGTTTTGTTATCGCCGGTGCGCAGCACGGTGTGGAAGATCTGGATGCTGTCGACAGTACCGGCAACACCTTGGGCTTCGATCCAGTCACCGATGCGGAACGGACGGAACAACAGAATCAGCACGCCGCCGGCGAAGTTCGCCAGGCTGCCCTGCAAGGCCAGACCAATGGCCAGGCCGGCCGCACCGATAGCCGCGACGAAGGACGTGGTTTCCACACCGATCATCGACGCCACGCTAACGATCAGCAGAATCTTGAGGATGATATTCGCCAGGCTGCTGATGAAACCTTGCAGCGCCAGGTCGGCGTTACGCAATGCCAGCAGGCCGCCGAGTTTTTGCGTTACCTTGTTGATCAGCCACCAGCCGATGGCCAGGGTGATCACGGCCAGCAACACGCGGCTGCCGTATTCCATGATCATCGGAACCCAGGCTTGAGACGCCTTGACCAGGTTGTCCACTTCAGTATTCAAATCCATCTACTTTCTCCTGATTTACGGCCATCCGGCACGCGAAAAATAAGCGGCAGAACAGGCCCGCCGGGGTGAGCACCATCGGTGGGAGCGAGCTTGCTCGCGAAGAGGGCGTATCAGTCGACATCACTGTTGAATGACACAGCGCTTTCGCGAGCAAGCCTGCTCCCACAAGGTTCCCGTTTGAAAGGTCAGTCGCGGAAGTTATTGAACTGCAGCGGCATGCCGAATTCCTTGGCGCGCAGGGCGGCGATGGCTTCCTGCAAATCGTCACGCTTCTTGCCGGTGATGCGAACCTGCTCGCCCTGGATGGCGGCCTGGACCTTGAGCTTGGCGTCTTTGACGTGAGCGACGATTTTCTTCGCCAGCTCTTTGTCGATGCCTTCCTTGAGGACCGCTTCCTGCTTCATCAGCTTGCCCGACGCAAAGGCATCCTTGACTTCAAGGCACTGCACGTCGATCTTGCGCTTGACCAGGGCCAGCTTGAGGATCTCGATCATCGCTTCGAGCTGGAAATCGGCTTCCGCGGTCAGGTTGACGGTCAGGTCCTTTTCCTTGAACTCGAAGCTGCCCTTGCCTTTCAGGTCATAACGACGATCGAGTTCCTTGACGGCGTTCTCGACCGCGTTGGTGACTTCGTGTTTGTCCAGTTCGGATACCACGTCGAACGACGGCATGTAATCTCTCCAATAAAAAGGCGCGCTCGATAACGATGGAGCGCGCTTGGCTTGCGGTTAAAATCGGGCTCATTATAACGGGTCTTTTCCAACCGATACTGCGAGCCTCACATGCCAGCATCAAACCGAGCAAAAAGCTGATGTCCACCCCTTGGCATATTCTGGGCGCCGGTAGTCTCGGCACGTTGTGGGCCACCCGTCTGGCACGGGCCTCAGTGCCAGTCAGGCTGATCGTGCGGGACGCGGCACGCTTGCAGGCCTATCAGGCGGCGGGCGGGCTGACGCTGGTGGAACACGGCGAAGCGCAAGTGTACCCGGTGCCCGGCGAAACAGCCGACAGCGACGGGCCGATCAGCCGTCTGCTGGTGGCCTGCAAAGCCTACGACGCCGTCACAGCCGTGGCCCGGCTCGCCCACCGCCTGACACCCGACGCCGAACTGATCCTGTTGCAAAACGGCCTCGGCAGTCAGGATGCCGTCGCCACGCAAGTCCCGCATGCCCGCTGCATCTTCGCCTCCAGTACCGAAGGCGCGTTTCGCGATGGCGACTGGCGCGTGGTGTTTGCCGGTCATGGTTACACTTGGCTGGGAGACGCTGGCCATCCGGTGGCACCCTTCTGGCTGGAGGACTTGAGCGACGCCGGCATTCCCCATGAGTGGAGCACCGACATCCTCACCAGGCTGTGGCGAAAACTGGCGCTCAATTGTGCGATCAACCCCCTGACCGTGCTACACGAGTGCCGCAACGGCGGTTTGCAGCAACATCATTGCGAAGTCGCCACCCTGTGCGCCGAGCTCACCGAACTGCTGGAGCGCTGCGGTCAGCCGGCAGCGGCGGAGAACCTTCAGGAGGAAGTCGAACGGGTGATCAAGGCCACCGCGGCCAATTTCTCCTCGATGTACCAGGACGTCGCGAATCAGCGCCGCACCGAAATCAGCTACCTGTTGGGCCATGCCTGCAAAGTCGCGTCGCGGCATCGGTTGAACCTGCCACACCTCAAGCAATTGCAACAGCGCTTGATCGCCCATCTGCACAGCCTTGGATTGCCCAGCGACTGAGCAGCGGCTACGCTGGCCACTTGTTCCTTTTTAGCGATGAACCTGATGCCATTGCGCCAGCGCCTTGAAAACCTTCCAGTCGGCCAGAAGCTGCTGGCCGCCCTGCTGGTGCTGTTGACCACCGTTTTGCTGGTCGCCAACCTGACCTTTATCAGCGCCGCCTATTACATCTCCCAGGAAAGCATGGCGCCCCAGGCCTTGCAGACCATCGGCCGACTGGTGTCCAACCCGAGCCTGGTGTCTGACGCCCTGAAGTCGCCGCAAAACGCCGAACGCCTGCTCAACGAACTCAACAGCTATACACCGTTGCGTGCGGCAGCACTCTATGACGGCAAAGGTGTGCGTCTGGCGCAGCTGCAGCAGGGAGACAAGCTGAGCCTGCCGGAGCACTTCCGGCACCTCGACGCCTGGCAAGCCACGGAGTTTCGCAGCAATCAAGTAATCACCCTGCCCCGCCCCGGCACCGAGCCCGGCCACCTGCTGCTGGTGGCCAGCAGCGAATTGCCGATGGCGTTCTACACCGGGACCCTGACCGCCAGCCTGGGGATTCTGATCTTCAGCGTGCTGTTGTGGCTGGTGATCGCCCGGCAGATCAAACGCCTGATTACCCGCCCCATCCATCAGCTCGAAGAGTTGTCCCGGCAAGTGACCCGGGAAGAGAACTACGCCCTGCGCGCCTCTCGCGGCAACCACGACGAAATCGGCAGCCTCGCCGAAGCGTTCAATACCATGCTCTCGCGCATCGAGGCCCGGGAACAGCAGCTCAAGCGCGCCCGTGACGATTCCCAGGCGGCCTACGACCAGGCCCAGGGTTTGGCCGAAGAAACCCGCCACACCAACCGCAAGCTGGAACTGGAAGTTCAGGTACGCAGCAAGATCGAGAAAAAACTCACCGGTTTCCAGAACTACCTCAACAGCATCATCGACTCCATGCCCTCGGCACTGATCGCCCTGGACGAGCAGCTCTACGTGACCCAATGGAATCAGGAGGCCAGCGCCCTGTCCGGCACGCGCCTGGACGAAGCCTTGAACCAGCCGATCTTCCTCGCCTTCGAACCGCTCAAACCGTTCCTGCCGCAGCTCAAGCAAACCGTCGAGCAGCACACAGTGGCCAAGATCGAACGCGTCACCTGGCTCAAGGATGATGAACCCAAGCATTACGCCCTGACGTTCTATCCATTGATGGGGGGTGCCGGGCGCGGCGTGGTGATCCGGATCGACGACATCACCCAGCGTCTGTCCCTGGAAGAAATGATGGTGCAGTCGGAAAAAATGCTCTCGGTCGGTGGCCTCGCCGCCGGCATGGCCCACGAGATCAACAATCCGCTGGGCGCAATCCTGCATAACGTGCAGAACATTCGCCGGCGCCTGTCAGCCGATCTGCCGAAAAACCTCGAACAGGCCGAGCACCTCGGCATCGAACTGGAAACGGTCAATAAGTACCTGCAAGCACGTGAAGTGCCGCAGCTGCTTGACGGCATTCAGCAGGCGGGCGCCCGGGCAGCGAAGATCGTGACGCACATGCTCAGCTTCAGCCGCCGCAGTAACCGGCAAATGGCCCCGTGCGATTTACCGGCGCTGATCGATCAAGCGGTGGAAATCGCCGGTAACGACTTCGACCTGGCCATCGGCTTCGACTTCAAGGGCCAGGCGATCATTCGGCAGTTCGATCCGGCGCTGGGCCCGGTGCCCGGCACCGCCAACGAACTGGAACAGGTGCTGCTCAACCTGCTGAAAAACGCCGCGCAAGCCATTCACCAGCGTGCAGACGACCGCGAACCGGGGCGGATCATTCTGCGTACAAAGCTGAATCCGCCGTGGGCGGAAATTCAGGTCGAGGACAACGGCATCGGCATGAGCGAGAACGTGCGCAAACGCACGTTCGAGCCGTTCTTCACCACCAAGGAAATCGGTCAGGGCACCGGCCTTGGGCTCTCGGTCTCGTATTTCATCATCACCAACAACCACAAGGGCCAGATGGAAGTGCAATCGACACTGGGCCAAGGCACTTGCTTCACCTTGCGCCTGCCGTTGTCGGGCGCTCCGGTGGTCTCTCAAGAACTCAATCAGCTGTCGAGGTAACCATGGGCTTTCGCTTGTCGAAGATTTACACCCGCACTGGCGACAAAGGCGAAACAGGGCTCGGCGATGGCCGCCGGGTACCCAAGGACCATCCGCGAATCGAGGCCATTGGCGAAGTCGATACGCTGAACAGCCAGGTGGGTGTGCTGTTGGCCGGGTTGGCAGCGGAAAGCGGCACGTATCCTGGATTGAACGAGGTGATTGAGGTTTTGGCGCCCTGCCAGCATCGGTTGTTCGACCTCGGTGGCGAACTGGCGATGCCGGTGTATCAGGCACTGAATACGGCAGAAATCGAACGACTGGAAACGGCGATCGATGTGTGGAATGAAGAGTTGGGCCCCCTGGAGAATTTCATCCTGCCCGGCGGTTCGGCACTGATTGCCCAGGCCCACGTATGCCGCTGTCTGGCGCGCAGTGCCGAGCGGCGCTGTCAGCAGTTGAATGCGATCGAGCCGCTGGCCGGGGTTGGCCTGGCGTATATCAATCGGTTGTCGGATTTGTTGTTTGTGGCGGCAAGGTTGATTGCCAAGCGTCAGGGGATTGCCGAGATTCTTTGGCAGGCGGCGGCGAAACCCCAAGTTTAGTCGGCGCGTCCGAAGACGCCATCGCGGGCAAGCCCGCTCCCACAGGGATCAGCGTCGTACACAAATCTGTGTCCACTACGAACCACTGTGGGAGCGGGCTTGCCCGCGATGGGCGCAAAATCAAGCCTCAGGCCAAAACGCCCGAATCCCCGCCACACCCTGCGCCCCCGCCTCCCAGGCTTGCTGCCGCTCCGCCGGGCCAACCCCGCCAAGCAAAAACACCGGCTTGCTGAAGCCCTCGATCAAAGTCGAAGCCTGCTCCCAACCCAATGGCAGCGCATCCGGGTGAGTCTGGGTCGGTTGCACCGGCGACAGGGTCACAAAGTCCACGCCCATCTGCTCGGCCAGTGCCAGTTCTTCAGCGTTGTGACAAGACGCCGCCAACCAGCGCGACGCCGGTAGCGGTCGCCCGGCCGCCGCGTATTTGCGCAGCTGCGCCGCAGTAATGTGCCAACCGGCGGACGGGAAGTCCCCCAGCCATTCAAACGGCCCCTTGATCATCAACTGTGCCTTGCCGGCACACAGCCCCGCCGCGTCCACCGCCAGATCGCGGTATTGCGGGTCGTAGCCGTTGGGCGCACGCAACTGAATCAGCCTGATGCCGCCAGCGATGGCTTTCTGGATACCGCGCAACAAGGCCGGGGTTTCCAGGCCATCCGGGGTGATCAGGTATTCGCCGGGCAAGCGTGCAGCGGCGACGATCGGCTGATTGGCGGCCGGGAACTCGTAATCCACCAGTTCCCGCTCGGTCACCCAGGCCAAAGGCTGACCTTCGGCGCCATGGGGTTCACCGGTAAACGCCGAAACTTCCCAGACATCCAGCAACACCTGCTTGTCCGGGTAATCGTGGCGGACTTTGATCAGTGGGCGCGCCGTACGGACCACAATGCCCAGCTCTTCGTGAAGCTCGCGGGCCAGGGCGCTTTCGACGGATTCGTGATCCTCGACCTTGCCACCGGGGAACTCCCACAAGCCGCCCTGATGCTGAGTGTCGGCACGGCGGGCGATGAGGATCTTGCCTCTGCCATCGCGGATAACCGCGGCTGCTACATGTACTCGTTTCACCGCTCTATTTCCTCCAGACCCGCCTTCCGCCAGGCCTTGAAAGCTGGCCATTGGTAGAGGGTTTCGACATAGGCTGCGTCGACCTCGGACAGATTCACCTGATAGGTACGCAGGCGCACGGCGACCGGTGCGAAAAACGCATCGGCCAGGGTCGCGCCGCCAAACAGGAATGGGCCGGTTTCAGTCGCGGTGGCGCGACATTCAGCCCACAACGCCAGCATGTGTTCGATTTCAGCCTGAACCTCAGGTGGGGTCGGCGACAGCGGCGCATTGTGGCTCAGGTCGAACGGCATGTTGCCGCGCATGGCAAAGAAACCGCTGTGCATCTGCGCGCACGCCGAACGCGCTTGGGCACGGGCGGCAGTGTCTTTGGGCCAGAGGCCGGCATCGGGAAATTGTTCGGCAAGATATTCGGCAATCGCCAGCGAATCGGCGATGGTGCCGTGTTCGGATTTCAGCAGCGGGACTTTACCGGTCGGCGAATGCTTGAGCACGCGCTCGCGAGTGTCTGGCTGGTTCAGCTTGATCAGTTCTTCGGTGTAGGACGCGCCAGTCAGGTCGAGGGCCAGTGCCGCGCGCAGGGACCAGGAGGAATACAGTTTGTCGCCGATGATCAGGTGGAGGCTCATGTTCGGGACCTTTTGATAAGAGTACAAGCCAGAATCTTTAGCGTCTGGTGGTCCGTCATCGCGGGCAAGCCCGCTCCCACATTGACCGAGTCAGCCGCACGATTGACGGCTGACACTGAACCCTGTGGGAGCGGGCTTGCCCGCGATAGGGTCGACGCAGTCTTACGTACGGTACTCAGCGTTGATCTTCACGTACTCGTGGGACAAGTCGGTGGTCCAGATGGTTTCGCTGCAATCGCCGCGACCCAGTTCGATACGGATGGTGATCTCTTCCTGCTGCATCACCGCCGCGCCCTGGGCTTCGGTGTAGGTGGCAGAGCGAGCGCCACGGCTGGCGATGCACACCTCGCCAAGGAACACGTCGATCTTGCTCACGTCCAGGTTCGGCACGCCCGCACGGCCCACGGCAGCCAGGATGCGACCCCAGTTCGGGTCGGAGGCGAACAACGCGGTCTTGATCAGCGGCGAGTGGGCCACGGTGTAACCAACGTCCAGGCATTCCTGGTGATTGCCGCCACCGTTGACTTCCACGGTAACGAACTTGGTCGCGCCTTCGCCGTCGCGCACGATGGCCTGGGCCACGTCCATGCACACTTCGAACACGGCCTGCTTCAGTTTGGCGAACAGTTCACCACTCGCGGAAGTGATTTCCGGCAGTGCAGCCTGACCGGTGGCGATCAGCATGCAGCAGTCGTTGGTCGAGGTGTCGCCGTCGATGGTGATGCGGTTGAACGACTTGTTGGCGCCGTCCAGCAGCAGGTTTTGCAGCACCTCGCGGGAGACTTTGGCGTCGGTGGCGATATAGCCGAGCATGGTTGCCATGTTCGGGCGGATCATCCCCGCGCCTTTGCTGATGCCGGTGACGGTGATGGTCACGCCGTCATGCTGGAACTGACGGCTGGCGCCCTTGGGCAGGGTGTCGGTGGTCATGATGCCGGTAGCGGCCGCTTCCCAGTTGTTCTCCGACAGGTCATCGAGAGCGGCCTGCAACGCACCTTCGATTTTCTCGACCGGCAGCGGCTCGCCGATCACACCGGTGGAGTACGGCAGCACCAGGCTGGCATCGACGCCGGTCAATTCAGCCAGTTTGGCGCAGGTGCGCTCGGCGGCCGCCAGGCCTGGTTCGCCGGTGCCGGCGTTGGCATTGCCGGTGTTGGTCAGCAGGTAACGCACCGGGCCTTGCACGCGTTGCTTGGCCAGGATCACCGGAGCTGCGCAAAAAGCGTTCAGGGTGAACACGCCCGCCACCGTGGAACCTTCGGCACAGCGCATGACCACGACATCCTTGCGCCCCGGGCGCTTGATACCGGCCGAGGCGATACCGAGTTCAAAACCGGCAACCGGGTGCAACGTTGGCAAAGGACCAAGACCAACAGCCATGAATGCGCTCCTTAAAAAATGTTGTCTGCATCGTCATTGCGATAGACGGTGGTTTAAATGGCAAAACGCCGCGACGGCATAAGCCGGTCGCGGCGCGGGTATTTCAGCGTTTGAAACGGGTTTTACTGGATCTGCCCGTGGCAATGCTTGAACTTCTTGCCCGAACCGCAGTAGCACAGCTCGTTGCGGCCCAGTTTCTGCTCGTTGCGTACCGGTGCGGTGGCGAGGGCGACATCGACCTCTTCACCCAACACTTCCGGCTGCTCAAGGCCAGGCGCTTCGTCGTGCTGGAACTGCATGCGCGCAGCCAGCGCCTCGGCTTCCTGACGCAGACGTGCCTCTTCTTCGATCGGATCTTCGCGGCGAACCTGAACGTGCGACAGCACACGGATCGAGTCGCGCTTGATCGAATCCAGCAGCTCGGAGAACAAGGTGAAGGACTCGCGCTTGTATTCCTGCTTCGGGTTCTTCTGCGCATAACCACGCAAGTGGATGCCGTGGCGCAGGTGATCCATGGTCGACAGGTGGTCTTTCCACAGGTCGTCGAGCACGCGCAGCACGATTTGCTTCTCGAAGGAGCGCAGTGCTTCGGCACCGGCCTGGTCTTCTTTCTCGTTGTACGCCGCGATCAGTTCGTTGAGCAGCTTCTCGCGCAGGGTCTCTTCGTACAGGTGGTCGTCTTCGTCGAGCCATTGCTGGATCGGCAGCGCCACACCGAAGTCGCTCTGCAACGCCGCTTCCAGACCGGCCACGTCCCACTGCTCAGGCAGCGATTGCGGTGGAATGTGTGCACTGACGGTTGCGTTGAGCACGTCCTGACGGAAATCGGCGATGGTTTCACCGATGTTGTCGGCGGCCAACAAACTGTTACGCATGTGATAGATCACTTTACGTTGTTCGTTGTTGACGTCGTCGAACTCGAGCAGTTGTTTACGGATGTCGAAGTTGCGGCCTTCAACCTTGCGCTGAGCCTTCTCGATGGCGTTGGTCACCATGCGATGCTCGATCGCTTCACCGGACTGCATGCCCAGCGCCTTCATGAAGTTCTTCACCCGGTCAGAGGCGAAGATGCGCATCAGGCTGTCTTCCAGCGACAGGTAGAAACGGCTGGAGCCGGCGTCGCCCTGACGACCGGCACGACCACGCAACTGGTTGTCGATACGGCGCGATTCGTGACGCTCGGAAGCGATCACCTGCAAACCGCCCGACTCCAGCACTTGCTGGTGACGTTTCTGCCAGTCGGCCTTGATCTGGGCAATCTGCTCAGGGGTCGGGTTTTCCAGGGTCGCGACTTCCACTTCCCAGTTACCGCCCAACAGGATGTCGGTACCACGACCAGCCATGTTGGTGGCGATGGTCAGTGCGCCCGGGCGACCGGCCTGAGCGATGATTTCGGCTTCTTTTTCGTGGAACTTGGCGTTCAGAACCTTGTGTTCGATGCCTTCCTTCTGGAGCAGGCCGGACATGTGCTCGGACGTTTCGATGGTGGCGGTACCCACCAGCACCGGACGGCCCTGGGTCATGCATTCCTTGATGTCGTTGATGATCGCCGCGTATTTCTCATCGGCGGTCAGGAACACCAGGTCGTTGTAGTCTTTACGCGCCAACGGCTTGTTCGGCGGGATCACCATGACCTGCAGGCCATAGATCTGATGGAATTCGAACGCTTCGGTGTCCGCGGTACCGGTCATGCCGGACAGCTTGTTGTACAGACGGAAGTAGTTCTGGAACGTGGTCGACGCCAAGGTCTGGCTCTCGGCCTGGATGTTCAGGTTTTCCTTGGCTTCGATGGCCTGGTGCAGGCCTTCGGACAAACGGCGACCCGGCATGGTACGGCCGGTGTGTTCGTCGACCAGCACCACCTGGCCGTCCTGCACGATGTATTCGACGTTGCGATTGAACAGTTTGTGCGCACGCAAGCCGGCATAGACGTGAGTCAGCAAGCCCAGGTTATGCGCCGAGTACAGGCTCTCGCCTTCAGCCAGCAGGCCGACGCGGGTGAGCATGTCTTCGATGAACTGGTGACCGGCTTCGTTGAGCTCGACCTGACGGGTCTTCTCATCGACGGTGTAGTGGCCGGCCTTGGTGACTTCGCCTTCGACTTCTTCGACGTGCAATTGCAGCTGCGGGATCAGTTTGTTGATCTCGATGTACAGCTTGGAGCTGTCCTCGGCCTGACCGGAGATGATCAGCGGGGTGCGGGCTTCGTCGATGAGGATGGAGTCGACTTCGTCGATCACGGCAAAATTGAGTTCGCGCTGGAATTTTTCTTCCATGCTGAACGCCATGTTGTCGCGCAGGTAGTCGAAACCGAATTCGTTGTTGGTGCCGTAGGTGATGTCGGCGGCGTAAGCGGCGCGTTTCTCTTCCGGCGGCTGGAACGGCGTGACCACGCCGACCGTCATGCCGAGGAATTCGTAGAGCGGACGCATCCAGTTGGCGTCACGGCGGGCCAGGTAGTCGTTCACCGTCACAACATGCACGCCCTTGCCGGACAGCGCATTGAGGTAAACGCCCAGTGTTGCCACCAGGGTCTTGCCTTCACCGGTACGCATTTCCGCGATCATGCCTTCATGCAAGGTCATGCCGCCGATCAGCTGGACATCGAAGTGGCGCATACCCATGACGCGCTTACCGGCTTCGCGGGCGACCGCAAAGGCTTCTGGCAGCAGCTTGTCGAGGGTTTCCCCTTTGGCGATGCGGGCCTTGAACTCGTCTGTCTTGGCACGCAATTGATCGTCCGAAAGGGCCACCATTTGCTCTTCGAAGGCATTGACGAGTTGCACCGTCTTGAGCATGCGTTTGACTTCACGCTCGTTCTTGCTTCCAAAAAGTTTCTTTAACAAAGGCGCAAACATATCGGCAGGATCTTCCACACTAAAGGGATGGAGGGCGGCCCCGTGAGTCGCCCGAGCAGCCCTCATGGCCGCATGCGAACGAGCATTCTACCCGGAAACGATGGTGAGGAAAGTGGCGTTATTCCACGATGCATGCACTGCGCTATGACGGGGCTCACTTAAAATAAGGGCTTTTGGCTGAACTTCAACCCATCGAGGGTACAAGTTACTCGTTGATTTAATGGGTAAAGCGCTCCCAAAGCAATGGGTCGGGGGCAAGGGGTGCTTTCTGTTACCATGGCCGCTCTGTTACTTCAGGTGTTCGATCATGGCATTTCGCCCTCTCACGGCCAGAGCACCCGCCGTTCTGCTTCGCGAAGCCAAACCGCTGAAAGCCATCTTCGGCCACGCTCAACGCCTGGGTCATTTACAACGCCTGGTGGAAAGCCAGCTGCAGCCGGCTGCCCGCGAGCATTGCCATGTGGCATCGTGGCGTGAAGGCAGTTTATTGCTGATTGTCACCGATGGGCACTGGGCCACTCGCCTGCGTTATCAGCAAAAGCGTCTGCAACGACAGTTACAGCTGTTCGACGAATTCGCCAGCCTGACGCGGATTCTGTTCAAGGTGCAGCCGCCCACGGTTCAGCAAGGGGCGGTGGGACATACCATGGATTTGTCGACGGACGCGGCGGCGACCATTCAGGCGACGGCCGACGGGATTACCGACCCAAATCTGCGGGCGGCCCTCGAACGCCTGGCGGCGCACGCCAAACCCAAGGCATGACTTAGAACCCATGTGGGAGCGAGCCTGCTCGCGATAGCGGTGTATCAGTCAACACATGTGTTGAATGTCAGGCCGCAATCGCGAGCAGGCTCGCTCCCACATTTTGATTGCCCACTTGTCAGCGGCGCTTGCTGCCGCCGAGCAATGAGCCCATCAACCCCCGCACCAATTGTCGGCCCAATTGATTCGCCGCCTGTCGCATCGCCGATTTCAGCGCCTGCCCCGCCGCCGTGCCGAGGAACTCCCCGGCCTTGTCGGCAAGACTCGGCTCCTCAGGTGCAGGTTTGCCCGGCGCGGCCTCGGGATCCGGCGCCAGCCCTTTACGCCCCATCAGCACTTCATAAGCCGATTCGCGATCGATCGGTTTGTCGTAACGCCCCTTGAAGGGCGAACCGCCGATCAGCACCGTGCGCTCAGTCTCGGTCAGCGGCCCGATCCGCGACTGCGGCGGTGCAACCAATACCCGCTGGACCATCGCCGGTGTGCCCTTGTCCTGCAAGGTGCCGACCAGCGCCTCGCCGATCCCCAGTTCGGTCAACACCGACAAGGCGTCAAACGCAGGGTTCGGCCGGAAGCCCTCGGCCACCGCGCGCAGGGACTTCTGCTCTTTGGCGGTGAACGCGCGCAAACCATGCTGAATACGCAAGCCCAGCTGAGCCAGTACATCATCCGGCAAATCCCCCGGCGATTGGGTGACGAAATACACCCCCACGCCTTTCGAACGGATCAGCCGCACCACTTGTTCCAGACGATCCTGCAACGCCTTGGGCGTACCGGCGAACAACAAGTGCGCTTCGTCGAAAAACAGCGCCAGCAGCGGTTTCTCGGCATCGCCGCGCTCTGGCAGCTGCTCGAACAGTTCGGCCAGCAACCACAGCAGGAACGTCGCGTAGACCTTCGGCGCTTCGTGCACCAGACGGCTGGCATCGAGCAAGTGAATGCGCCCGCGACCATCCACGGCCGGTTGCAACATGTCTTCCAGCTGCAGCGCCGGTTCGCCGAATAACGCTTCAGCGCCCTGCTGTTCCAGCGTCGCCAAACGGCGCAACAGGGCCTGGCTGGAACCGGTGGTCATCAGCGCCGCGTCATCCCCCAGCAATTCGGGGTTATCACGCAAATGATTGAGCAGTGCCTTCAAATCCTTCAAATCCAGCAGCAACAGCCCTTCGCGGTCGGCCACTTTGAAGGCGGCATAGAGTGCCGACTGCTGACTGTCGGTCAGCTCCAGCAGGCTGCCGAGCAGCAACGGCCCCATTTCGCTCAAGGTGGTGCGCAATGGATGCCCGGACTGACCTTGAATGTCCCACAAAGTCACCGGATACGCCTGAGGCTTATGGTTCAGCCAGGGCATGCCGGCGATCCGCTCCGCGACCTTGCCTTGAGGGTTGCCGACGGCGCCCAGCCCGCACAAGTCGCCTTTGATGTCCGCCGCGAACACCGCCACGCCAGCATCGCTGAAGGCTTCGGCCAGACGCTGCAACGTGACGGTTTTACCGGTGCCGGTAGCGCCCGCCACCAGGCCATGACGGTTCGCCAGGCGCATGGCCTGGGCGATTGGCTGGCCCGCGAGGTCGGCGCCGATAACGAGTTGCGATGAGTCAGGCATTTTGTCACCCATGGTTAATCTTTGATCCTTCATGGCCGATAACAACCGAGAGACCAGACTGAAAATAGCGTCGGTAATTCCCTAAGGAGAGACGGAAATATCAGCTTACTTTCAACACTGCCCATTTTGCGCGCCTTTATAAAAGCACGCCCTGGACATTAAGACTTTAGCGGACCCCCAAGCCATGAACAAAAACCTGCGCTTCAGCCATAAGATACTGCTTGCCGCCGCCCTGATCGTTATCGCCGCATTCGCCTCGTTCACGCTGTACAACGACTATTTGCAGCGCAATGCGATTCGTGAAGATCTGGATAACTATCTCACCGAGATGGGAGACGTCACCGCCAACAACATCCAGAGTTGGCTGGCCGGTCGTATCCTGCTGGTAGAGAACCTCGCTCAAAACATTGCCATCAACCCCGAACAATCCAACGTCGTCAGTCTGCTTGAACAAAATGCTTTGGCATCGACCTTCATGGCCAGGTACCTGGGTGATGCCAGCGGCAACTTCATCAACCGCCCTGACTCCAAGATGCCGGACGGCTACGATCCCAGAGTTCGCCCTTGGTACAAAGGCGCGGAAAACAGCAACGGCTCGACGCTGACCGAACCTTACGTAGATGCGGCGACCGGTCAAACCATCATCTCCATTGCCACCGCTTCGAAAAAATCGGGGAAAAGCGTGGGGGTGGTAGGCGGTGACTTGAGCCTGCAAACCCTGATCGACACCCTGATCGCGCGTGATTTCGGCGGCATGGGCTATGCCTTTCTGGTCAGCGCCGACGGCAAGATCCTGGTTCATCCGGACAAAGCCATGGTGATGAAGTCCCTGAGCGAGGCGTACCCGAAAAATACCCCACGCATTAGCAGCAGCTTCACTGAAGTGGACGTCGACGGCAAAACCCGCATCGTCTCTTTCACCCCGATCAAAGGCTTGCCGTCGGTCAATTGGTACATCGGCCTGTCGGTGGACAAGGACAAAGCCTTCTCCATGCTCAGCGAATTCCGCACCTCGGCGATCATCGCGACCCTGATTGCCGTGGCCATCATCATTGGCTTGCTGGGCATGCTGATCCGCCTGCTGATCCAGCCGCTGCACGTGATGACCCGCGCCATGGAAGACATCGCCGACGGTGAAGGCGACCTGACCAAACGCCTGACCATCCAGAATCAGGACGAATTCGGCATCCTTGGCACGGCGTTCAACCGTTTCGTGGAACGGGTTCATACATCGATCCGCGAAGTGTCCTCGGCCACCGGTCAGGTCAACGAAGTGGCCTTGCGGGTGGTGGCGGCCTCGAACTCGTCGATGTTCAATTCCGACCAGCAAGCTTCGCGTACCAGCAGCGTGGCCGCAGCGATCAACCAGCTCGGCGCCGCCGCCCAGGAAATCGCCCGTAACGCCGCCCAAGCGTCGAATCAGGCCAGCGATGCCCGCAGCCTGGCCGAAGACGGCCAGCAAGTGGTGGATCGCAGCATTGCCGCGATGAATCAGCTGTCGAGCATGCTCAGCGCCTCGAGCACCAACATCGAATCGCTGAACAGCAAAACCGTGAACATCGGGCAGATTCTCGAAGTGATCACCAGCATCTCCCAGCAAACCAACCTGCTGGCGCTCAACGCCGCCATCGAAGCGGCGCGGGCCGGTGAAGCCGGGCGCGGTTTTGCCGTGGTGGCCGACGAGGTGCGCAACCTGGCGCACCGCACGCAGGAGTCGGCGCAACAGGTGCAGACCATGATCGAGGAGCTGCAAGTCGGCGCCCGCGAATCCGTCAGCACCATGAGCGACAGCCAGCGTCACAGCCAGGACAGCGTGGAAATCGCCAACCTGGCCGGCGAGCGCCTGAACAGCGTGACGTTGCGCATCGGCGAAATCGACGGGATGAACCAGTCGGTGGCGACGGCGACCGAGGAACAAACCGCAGTGGTCGAGTCGATCAACGTGGATATCACCGAGATCAACACGCTGAACCAGGAAGGCGTGGAAAACCTGCAATCGACCTTGCGGGCGTGCTCGGACCTTGAGCAACAGGCTTCGCGATTGAAGCAGTTGGTGGGCAGTTTCCGCATCTAGAACGTTTGACAGGCCCCAATCGCGAGCAGGCTCGCTCCCACACTTGATCTTCGTTGTTCACAAATAATGTGTTCACAACAGATCCAGTGTGGGAGCGAGTCTGCTCGCGATAGCGATCTGTAAAGCCCCGCAAAACCCCGCTGACACCCCCTCCGCAAAACCCCAATCGAACATCTATCCTTCATATAGGTCAACCAAAGGAGATCAACGGCCCCGGAGGAATGTTCATCGTGCATATCGCTGACATCACCATGTTCTACGCCCCTGCCAGCGGTGGCGTGCGCACTTATCTGGATGCCAAACATCGTCGCCTGGGCATCAAACCCGGCATTCGCCATAGCTTGCTGATCCCCGGGGCCCATTTGAGTGAACAGGATGGTGTCTACACCGTTCCAGCCCCTGCCCTTCCTTTTGGCAAGGGTTATCGCTTCCCCCTCCGTCTCGCGCCGTGGCGCAATGTTCTGCAGGATTTGCAGCCTGACCTGATCGAAGCCGGCGACCCTTACCTGACTGCCTGGGCTGCGTTGGACGCCAAGCGGCAACTCGATGTGCCGGTGATCGGCTTTTATCACTCCGACCTGCCGATGCTGGTCAGCAATCGCATGGGCAACTGGGTTACCCCCAATGTCGAAGCTTATGTCAGCAAACTCTATGGCAACTTCGACCGGGTTCTGGCGCCGAGCCAGGTCATGGCCGACAAACTGATCGGGCTGGGGGTGAAGAACGTTTTCGTACAACCGCTGGGCGTCGACCTGCAAACGTTCAACCCCAGTAAACGGGATACAGGTTTACGGGCTGAATTGGGCATCGATGAAAACACTCACCTGCTGATCTTCGCCGGCCGTGGTTCCAAGGAAAAAAACCTGCCAGTGCTACTCAATTGCATGAAACGCCTGGGTCGTCGCTATCACCTGCTGCTGGTGGGCTCGTCGATGCCAACCCTGGTGCCGCGCAACGTCACTGTCCTCGATGAGTTCTGCCCGGCGGCGCAAATCGCACGCTTGATGGCCAGCGCCGATGCGCTGGTGCATGCCGGTGATCAGGAAACCTTTGGCCTGGTGGTCCTTGAAGCCATGGCCAGTGGCATTCCGGTGGTGGCCGTGGCGGCCGGGGCCTTTCAGGAAATTGTCACCGATCAATGCGGCCTGCTCTGCGCGCCGGACAATCCAGTGGCGATGGCCAACGCCGTACGCGAGCTGTTCAGCCAGGGCAGCGCCGCACGGGGCAAACAAGCCCGCAGCCATGTCGAGCGGCATTACGCCTGGGACACCGTGGTCGACAGCCTGTTGGGCCACTATCACGCCGTACTCGGCACTCAATGGCCGCTGACCGCCAATGGTTGAGCCCATGAACGCACGCAGCCTGTTACTGGTGTTGCACGACACAGCGCCGCACACCTGGCCCGATTACCAGGCTTTCGTCGAAGCCGTCGACGCGTTGGGCGAGGTGCCGATGACCTGGCTGGTGGTGCCGGACTTCCATAAACACAACGATCTGGATACGCATCCGGGGTTTCGACAGGTGCTGAGCAGCCGTGTCGCGCGCGGCGACGAACTGGCATTGCACGGTTACTTCCATTGCGATGAAGGACCGATCCCCGGCACTCCCCGAGACTGGTTCATGCGCCGGATCTACACCCATGAAGGCGAGTTCTACAACCTGCCCCTGGACGCCGCCCTCGCTCGCCTGCGCGCCGGAATCGAAATGTTCCATCGTTATCACTGGCCACTGGAAGGTTTCGTCGCCCCGGCCTGGCTGATGAGCGAAGGCACCCGCCAGGCGCTGCGCCAGTTGCCGCTGCGCTACACCAGCGATTTGCAGCATCTGTATCGTCTGCCGGATTTCACCGCGATCGATGCCCCGAGCCTGGTCTGGAGCGCTCGCAGTGCCTGGCGCCGAGGCCTGTCGAAGCTGGTCAGCGATCAGCGCGAACAACGTTGGCGCCAGGCACCGGTGATTCGTCTCGGCCTGCACCCGGTGGACATGCGCCATGAGCTCTCGCGTCATTATTGGCTGCAACTCCTCAAGCGTTTGCTCGACGAGGGCCGTGTGCCGATGACCAAGGCCAACTGGCTGGCACTGCAAGACGACACCGTCGGTCGCGCCGCATGAGCCGCGGGATTGTGCTGGTCGTCGCCCTGCTCGCTGCGGTGCTTATCCCCTCGTTGCTGGGCGGCGGCGAGACATGGTCGCGGCTGCAACGCTTTCCGCTGGAATGGCTGCTGATCATGTTCGGCATGATCCTGCTGTGCTGGGGGCTCAATACCCTGCGCTTGCGCCTGTTGCTGGGCGATCAGCGCGCCAAGGTGAGCCGCCTCAAAAGCCTCGGGGTGGTGATGTCCGCCGAGTTCGCCTACTGCGCCACGCCCGGCGGCAGTGGCGGACCGCTGACCATCATGGCCCTGCTGGCGCGCCACGGCGTGCGGCCGGCCAGGGGCAGCGCCGTGTTCGCCATGGACCAGTTGAGCGATCTGCTGTTTTTTCTCTGCGCGCTGAGCGGGATTCTGATTTATGCACTGTTCCAGCACCTCAGTCAGCGCATGGAGTGGCTGCTGACCGTCAGCGCCATCTCGATGTTCGGCGGGCTGGTCAGTTGCGTGGTAGTGGCTCGTTACCACCGCTCATTGATTCGTCTGAGCGGTCGGTTGCTCGCCCGCCTCAATGTCAAGACCGCGACTCGACACCGCTGGGCGCGCAAGCTTCTGCACTTCCTGGCAGCGTTCACTGACACACTGAAGTTGCCCTTTCAGACGCTGATTACCGTGTTTGCCCTGACCTGCCTGCATTGGGTCTTGCGGTATAGCGTGCTGTATCTGGCGCTGCGCGGGCTGGGCGTGGATTTGCAGTGGGCCTGGTGCTTTCTGATCCAGATGCTGTCGCTGAGTGCGGGGCAATTCAGTCTGTTGCCGGGCGGTGCCGGGGCGGCGGAACTGACATCGGCGGCGCTGTTGGCGCCCATGGTGGGCAAATCCACCGCGGCGGCGGCCATTCTGATCTGGCGGACAGTGACCTATTACTTCTATCTGGTGGTGGGTGGCCCGGTATTTTTACTGATGCTCGGGCGGCCGTTGCTCAAGAAGTTGATGAAGTTCAAGCAAGCTTGAAAGATCGCAGCCTTCGGCAGCTCCTACAGGGTGTACGCCAAACCCTTGTAGGAGCTGCCGAAGGCTGCGATCTTTTCAGGCGCCCCCGGATTCATCGTCGGAATCGTCCTGCAACTGCTCCCACAACTCGGCGGCACCGGGAAACTCCGTGCCGTCTTCGGGGGTCAGGTCCTCGGGGTCATAACGACTCAAACACCCCTCCCCCAATGTGGCGGGTGCCTTGGACGTGGCTTTGTCCAGTGGATCGGCCATGGTCATGTCCTCAGTGCAGAAACGGCGAAGGGCCTGAAGCGATTGAGCGCCCAGGCCCTTTGAATTTCAACCGTATGGCTATCAGAACACGACGGTTTTGTTGCCGTGCACCAGCACTCGGTCTTCCAGGTGATAACGCAGACCGCGGGCCAGCACCATCTTCTCGACATCGCGACCGAAGCGCACCATGTCTTCGATGCTGTCGCTGTGACTGACGCGCACCACGTCCTGCTCGATGATCGGACCGGCATCCAGCTCTTCGGTCACGTAGTGGCAAGTGGCGCCGATCAACTTCACACCGCGCATCGAAGCCTGATGATAGGGCTTGGCCCCGACAAACGACGGCAGGAAGCTGTGGTGAATGTTGATGACTTTATGGGCATATTCGCTGCACAACTCAGGCGGCAGAATCTGCATGTAGCGGGCAAGTACCACCACTTCGGCCTCGTGCTGTTTGACCAGGCGCGAAACTTCGGCGAAGGCCGGCTCCTTGTTCTGCGGGTTGACCGGCACATGGTAGTAAGGAATACCGTGCCACTCGACCATGCTGCGCAAATCGTCATGGTTGGAAATCACACAGGCGATTTCGCAGTCCAGTTCGTCGCTGTGCCAGCGGTGCAACAAATCGGCCAGGCAGTGGGACTCACGGCTGGCCATCAACACCACGCGTTTCTTCTGCTCGGTGTCGGTGATGCGCCAGTCCATCGAGAACTCTTCGGCAATCGGTGCAAACGCTTCGCGAAAGGCTTCGATACCGAAAGGCAGCGAATCGGCACGAATTTCGTGACGCATGAAGAACCAGCCACTGAGATTGTCCGAGTGATGGCTCGCTTCAGTGATCCAGCCGTTATGTGACGCCAGAAAGTTACTGACTTTAGCAACGATGCCGACGCGGTCCGGGCAAGCAATCACCAGCCGAAAAGTGCGCATGAGGGGGAAACTCCAGAACTTCGCAAAGGCCGCCATTCTAACGATTGCGCAGCAAAACTGCAGTATTGATGACGTGTGGCCTTGCATCGCGATCAGCAGCACAGATTCCGGCGCTGCCATACGCCAGTGCATGGTGCTCTTGTAGCCAGTCTTCAAGAGGTCAACTGTGAATATTCGTGACGCTATTTAACTGTCTCTCCAATGTGTGTCCTATTCACCGCAATTAATTTAAGTAAAACTTCGGTTAAATGTTTACTTGATGAAACACCCTGACTATTATTGTCGCACTGTCACCCTGTCATCCAGCGCCCAACATAAGGTAATCCTCATGTCCTTGATCAACGAATATCGCGCCACCGAAGAAGCTATCAAAGAGCTGCAAGCCCGTTTGAAGAATCTGTCCCAAGACGACAAACTGCAAACCGAGCTGGAATTCGAAGGCAAACTGCGCACCCTGATGGGCGAATACTCCAAATCCCTGCGTGACATCATCGCGCTGTTGGATCCAGAGTCCAAAACCAAGGCGCCACGTGGCGGCGCAGTAAAAACTACCGGCACCAAGCGTGCTCGCAAAGTTAAACAATACAAAAACCCGCACAACGGCGAAGTCATCGAAACCAAAGGTGGCAACCACAAGACTCTGAAAGAGTGGAAAGCCAAGTGGGGCGGTGACGTGGTTGAAGGCTGGGCTACCCTGCTGGGCTAAGCCGCAAGCGCGTCGCAGACTGATCCGCGACCTGAAGAACGCCAGCAAATGCTGGCGTTTTTTTATGCCCGGAATTCAAGTGCAAGTCATTTTCGTTTTCAAAGATTCAAACGTTTGCGTAATGCCTGGACATGAATCTGCCATTCATCCAGGACCTCTTGCTGAAACGATGTAGGACTAATCGTCAATTGGGCGGCAGCCGTCAGAAAACTTTCCAGCGTATTTGGCGCGCCCCACTCGGGTGCAGTCAAACGTTGCTGACAGAAAATTCGCCAGCGTTCTTGCTCCTCGAGGCTCAACGTATCGGGAAAGTTGCGCGCCCGATAACGAAACAATAACTCAGGCAAACGTTCATCATCGAAAGGCCACTGCTCTTGTGCTAATTGCGCAGGGTCGGCGGTTCTGACTTGCTCACATAGGCGCCGGTCCCGATCACCGATAAAACCGTCGTATAACTGTTGCTCGGGGTCCGGACTCGGAGAGAAATCGTCACGACTGTAAATGTCCGACACTTTATCCCGCCAAACTTGTTGTGCGTCGCTTAGCCGCAGCGCCCGTCCCTGATAAAGCGCCATATCCAGCCCCAAACGTTGCTGATCGTCAGGACGAAGTACCGATAATGGCGCCACGACCGGGCACTTGTTGATGTGTATGAGCTTGAGCGGCACCGGCAGTTCGCCTTCGGCCAGTTCGTCCCGGCGGGTGTAAAGCCGCTGACGCAAGGTTTCGGCATCCAGGTCGAGCAACCCCTGAGGGTCCAGGTGCAGGTCACAGACAATCAGCGCGTTGCGATTACGTGGATGCCAGGCCAATGGCAATACCACCCCCACATAGTGGCGGGCCGCCGAAAAGCGCCCGGAAATGTGCACCATCGGTTGCAACAACCGAATCTGATCCATCACCTTTTGTTTACTGCGCAACTGAAACAGCCAGTCATACAACTTCGGCTGCTTTTCGCGGATCAGACGCGCCAGAGCGATCGTGGCGCGAACATCCGACAGCGCCTCGTGGGCATTCCCGTGATCGATGCCATTGGCGGCGGTCAAGCGTTCGAGTTTGAGCGTCACCCGTCCTTCGTCATCCGTAGGCCAGACAAGGCCATCGGGACGCAAGGCATACGCCGCACGCACCACATCGATCAGGTCCCAGCGGCTGTTGCCGCCCTGCCACTCCCGTGCGTAGGGGTCGAAAAAGTTTCGATACAGGCTGTAACGGGTCATCTCGTCGTCGAAACGCAACGTGTTATACCCCGCCCCACAGGTGCCGGGCGCCGCGAGCTGAGCATGAACCCGGGTCATGAAATCGGCTTCGCTCAACCCTTGCTCGGCCAGACGCGCGGGCGTAATACCGGTGATCGTGCAGGCCGCCGGATGAGGCAGGATGTCGTCACTGGGCTGGCAATAAAGGTTGACCGGCTCGTCTATTTCATTGAGATCGAAGTCGGTGCGAATCCCCGCCACTTGCAGCGGGCGGTCGCAACGGGGGTTGATGCCAGTGGTTTCATAGTCGTACCAGAAGATCGAAGTCACGGGCTGTTCCTGAACTGAAGACCGGCGAAGTCTAGGCGCACACAGGCCGCCCCGACCAGAAATCTTGTCATTCAATCACCTCTTGTCACTCACTGTGCATTACATAGTTATGTCGTTTGCCCCCGAGAGACTGCTAGCATCGGACGGACATCGATTCGCAAACCAGCCACACCAAGGTTGCCCATGCTCGAGACCACAGCACTGCCAGGGAAAGCGACGCTGGCCCCGCCACTGGACACGCGGTATCAGGTCGAAACGCCCGAAGGCATCGACTTGCCGCTGCGCCCGGCCGGGTTGATGGTCCGTGCGCTGGCATTCGCCATCGACCTGGGCCTGCGCGGGTTGATCCTGGGCCTGCTGTTTATGGTGTTGGCGTTTCTCGGAACACTCGGTGCAGGGCTTGGCTCGATTCTGCTGTTCGTGGTGAGCTGGTGGTACATGGTGCTGTTCGAGGTGCTCAATCAGGGCTGCTCGCCGGGCAAGCAATGGATGGGATTGCGCGTGGTACACGACAATGGCACGCCGATCGGCTGGTCCGCTTCGTTGCTGCGCAACCTGCTGCGATTTGTCGACATGCTGCCGTTCGGCTACTTCCTCGGGGCGATCAGTTGCCTGCAACATCCCACCTTCAAGCGCCTCGGCGACCTGGCTGCCGGCACGCTGGTGATCTACCGCGAACAGCCCCTCACCCGGCCGCAACTACCCGACGTCCCGCCGCGGCGCGCAGCCTTCACGCTGACACTGACCGAGCAACGCGCCATCCTCGGGTTTGCCGAACGCCAGGGTGAACTCTCCGAGGCGCGGGTCAAAGAACTCGCCTCGATACTCGCGCAACCGTTGCAGGTATCGAAGCCACAGACCGTGGCCGAACTCAACGGCATCGCCCGTGGACTGTTGGGCCCCACATGAAGCAAAACCTTTTCGAAAGCCGCCACAAGGCCGAATGGGAGCAGTTTGCACTCATGCTCGAACAGCTGGAACGAGACAAGGAATCCTCACGAATTGCCAGTTTCCCCAAGGACTATCGACGGCTCTGCCAACACCTGGCCCTGGCTCAGGAGCGCGGTTACAGCAGTTTTTTGATCGATTCATTGCAGCAGCATGTGCTGCGTGGGCATCAACAGCTTTATCGGCATCGCAGCCGACTGGGTGCCAATGTGCTGGGTTTCATCCTGGCCGACTTCCCGCGACTGGTGCGCGAACAGTGGCGCTTCGTGCTTGCCGCCGGCCTGATGTTTTTTGCCAGCCTGATCGGCTTCGCCTTGCTGGTGTATCTGTTCCCGGACCTGGTCTACAACCTGATCCCGGCCGAACAGGTCAGTGAAATGCAAAGCATGTACGACCCCGTCGCCGGTCATTTGGGACGTTCGGCCGAACGGGCGGCCAGTGAAGACTGGATGATGTTCGGTTACTACATCATGCACAACATCGGCATCGCTTTTCAGACCTTCGCCAGCGGTTTGCTGTTTGGCCTGGGCAGCGCGTTTTTCCTGTTCTTCAACGGTTTGATGATCGGCGCCGTGGCCGGGCACCTGACGCACATCGGCTACGGGCAAACCTTCTGGTCGTTCGTGATCGGCCATGGCGCCTTCGAGCTAAGCGCCATTGCCCTGGCCGGTGCTGCCGGCCTGCAACTGGGCTGGGCCTTGATCGCGCCGGGTCGTTTGTCACGGGCCGAAGCCCTGCAACTGGCAGCGCGCAAAAGCGTGTCGCTGATTTGCGGGGTCATGCTGTTTCTACTGATTGCGGCGTTCATAGAAGCCTACTGGTCGTCGCGGACCGCAACTGCGCCGCTGACCAAATACCTGGTTGGCGTAGCGCTCTGGGTGTCGATGGCGACTTACCTGCTGTTTGCCGGACGGACCCGCCATGCGCCTGAGTGACGCCAGCGTAGTGATCCGCCCGCGCACAAGCTGGGAAGCCATGGACCTGGGCGTGCTGCTGAGTCAGCGCTATCGACGCCTGCTGATGACCAGCTGGGCCATCGTGACCTTGCCAATCTTCGCCCTGCTCACCCTGATGCTGTGGGACTCGCCCTCCCTTGCCCTGTTCCTGTTCTGGTGGCTCAAACCGGCGTTCGACCGGCTGCCGCTGTACATCCTGTCCAAAGCCATGTTCGGCGAAACGCCCACGCTCAAACAGGCCCTGCGCCAATGGCCGCGCCTGCTCAAACCGCAACTGCTGGCCAGCCTGACCTGGCGCCGCCTGAGCCTGAGCCGCAGTTTTCTGATGCCGGTGGTGCAACTCGAAGGCCTGGGGGGCGAAGCACGACAACAACGTTTACGCGTGCTATTGCAGCGCAACGCCGGTGCCGCGCAGTGGTTGACCATCATCGGCGTGCACCTGGAAGGCGCGCTGTGGATCGGCCTGATGGTGTTGTTCTACATGCTCTTGCCGCAGCAAATCGAACTCGACTGGGGCTGGCAGACCTTGATCGCCGCCGCCGTGCAGGACTGGCTCTGGCTGGAACACCTGACCAATGCTTTTTACGCCCTGGTGCTGGTGGCCTGGGAACCGGTCTATGTGGCCTGTGGTTTCAGCCTTTACCTGAACCGGCGCACGGTGCTTGAAGCCTGGGATATCGAGCTGGTGTTCCGCCGGTTGCGCCAACGCTTGAGCAGCGCAGTCGTCACGCTGCTGCTGGCCGCGATCCTGCTGATGCCGACGGCGCAAAGCGTCTGGGCCGCCGAACCGGTCATTTCACCGGACAGCCCGCGCCTGCTGGAACAACCGCTGACCAGTCAGGCGTCCCGGGACAGCATCAAGGCCATCCTCGATCAGCCACCGTTCAAGAACAAGGAAACGTTGACCCGCTATCGGTTTGGCGATGACAAACCCGCCGCCGACACTGCGGACAATGGTCAAACGCCCGCCTGGTTGAAGGCGCTGTTCAGCTTGCTGGACAGCCAACGCTTCGGCGCATTGGCCAGCCTGATCGAAGTGTTGCTGTGGGGCGCGGTGATCGGTGCCATAGGCCTGTTGATCTGGCGTTACCGCGACGGGTTGCAGGCGTTCGTCAGCCGTCGGCCAGCGTTAAACCGTAAAGTCGCGCGGCCGTTACCGCAGCAGGCGTTCGGCCTGGACCTCAACCGCGAAACCCTGCCCGCCGATGTCGCGGCCAGCGCCGAAAGCCTCTGGCAGACCCACCCCCGTGAAGCCCTCGGGTTGCTCTATCGCGCCTTGCTCAGCCACTTGCTGAACGACTTCAACATGGCGCTCAAACCCGCCGACACCGAAGGCGAGGTGCTTCAGCGCGTCGAACAACTGCAACAACCTGCCTTGCTGGCCTTCAGTAAAAGCCTCACCGGGCACTGGCAGAACATGGCCTACGGGCATCGCCTGCCCCCCGCGCATTTGCAACAGGAACTCTGTGACGGCTGGCGCGCTCTATTCGGCCCGGGAGCGGCCCGTTGAACCGCAGGGGGTGGCTGGCGGTCGGCGTGTTCATCGCCGTGCTCCTGGGCGCGTTGAGTGTTTACCTGTATTTCAAGGCCATGCCCTATCAGGTACAAATCGAACACGGCCCGTCCCCTGAAGCCCAGGCCAACCCCTACCTGGCGGCCGAGCATTTTCTGCGTAAACAGGGCCTGACCGTCAGCCACGCCAACAGCCTCGACATCCTGCCGACCCTTGAGCCTCATCGGCGCAGTTTGTTATTGCTCGGCGATCGGTCGAACATGTCCCCGCGACAGGTGGATCAGGTGTTGAACTGGACCCGGGCCGGCGGGCGCCTTTTATTTGTCGCCGAAGCCCTGTGGGATGAAAAGACCGGTCAGAGCAATGACCTGCTGCTCGACCGGGTGCAGCTGCACCAGTTCCTGAGCAAAGACCTCAAGGACTCGCCACCCGATCTCGACGACGACCCCTACCCCAAACTGACCAAGCTCTATCTGGAAAACGAAGAGGCACCGGCCTACTTCAGCTTCGACACGGCGTTCCACCTCGACGATCCGAAAAACCTCGCCCAGGCCTGGGCCAACAGTGGCAAGGCCACGCACATGATGCAGCTGAGTCACGGGCTGGGTTCGATCACCGTGGTCACCGACGCCGACCTCTGGAAAACCCCGGCCATCGACCGGTACGACAATGCCTGGCTGCTGTGGTACCTGACGGCCGACACCGACGTGACCCTGCTGTTCAATACCGATCGCGACAGCTTGCTGACCTTGCTGTGGCGCTACTTCGCGCAAGCCTTGGTGGCCCTGATCGCCTTGATCGCTTTGGGGTGCTGGCATGTCGGCGTGCGCAGCGGCCCTTTGCTGGAACCGGCCCCAAGGGCGCGTCGGCAACTTCAGGAACACCTGCGTGCCAGCGCCGACTTCATGCTGCGCCGCAGCGGACAGCACAGCCTGTTGCACGCCTTGCAGCAAGACATTCTGCGCTGTGTCCGTCACCGTCATCCCGGTTTTGAACAACTCGGCGTCGCCGAACAATGGCTGGTGCTCGCACGCCTGACTGGCCAACCCACACGCGCCATCAGCCAGGCCATGAGCCCGCGACCGAAACAGCGGCTGTCCAGCGCTGAATTCAGCCGTCAGGTCGCCCACCTGCAAACCTTGAGGAACGCCTTATGAGTGAACAGATCGAGCCCGGCACACAGACCCACGCCGCCCAGCAGCGCCAGCGCGCCAGCCAGTTGGCCCAAGCGATAAGGACGGAACTGCAAAAAGCCGTGATCGGCCAGAACTCCGTGATCGACGACGTGCTCACTGCCCTGATCGCCGGCGGCCATGTGCTGCTCGAAGGCGTGCCGGGGTTGGGCAAGACGTTGCTGGTGCGCGCCCTCGCCCGCTGCTTCGGCGGCGAGTTCGCACGCATCCAGTTCACCCCGGACCTGATGCCCAGCGACGTCACCGGCCACGCGGTGTACGACTTGCAGACCGAGCAATTCAAACTGCGCAAAGGCCCATTGTTCACCAACCTGTTATTGGCCGACGAGATCAACCGCGCCCCGGCGAAAACCCAGGCAGCGCTGCTCGAAGCCATGCAGGAACGCCAGGTCACCCTCGAGGGCCGTGCCCTGCCCATCACGCAACCGTTCATGGTGCTCGCCACACAAAACCCGATCGAACAGGAAGGCACTTACCCGTTGCCGGAAGCCGAGCTCGACCGCTTCATGCTCAAGGTGCGCATGGACTACCCGGACGTCGATCAGGAATTGAACATGGTGCGTCAGGTCAGCCGTTCGACCCGAGCCGATATGCTCGACGTGCAACCGCTGCGCACCGTGTTGCAAGCCAAGGACGTGCTGGCCTTGCAGCGCATTGCCAGCGACCTGCCGCTGGACGATCAGGTACTCGATTACGCCGTGCGCCTGGCCCGCACCACCCGGACCTGGCCGGGACTGACCCTCGGTGCCGGGCCACGCGCCTCAATCGCGCTGGTACGTTGCGCCCGTGCTCGGGCCTTGCTGCGCGGTGGCGAATTCGTGATTCCCGACGACATCAAGGGCTGCGCCCTGGCGGTGCTGCGTCACCGTGTGCGAATTGCCCCGGAGCTGGACATCGAAGGGCTGGAAGTCGATCAGGTGCTCAGGCAACTGCTCGACCAAGTGCCGGCGCCGCGCCTGTGAACACAGCCATGCAGACCACCCCTGTGGCGAGGGAGCTTGCTCCCGTTCGGCTGCGCAGCAGTCGCAATACCGGTAGGCGCGTTTTACCTGACACTCTGTGTCGGCTGGTTTTGGGGCTGCTTCGCACCCCAGCGGGAGCAAGCTCCCTCGCCACAAGCGATGTGCGCCAATGAAACCCTCGCGCCTGCTGCTGATCTGGCTCGCCGTGCTGCTGGCCATCGGCATCGTGCCGGGCACACTGCGGGCACTGGACATCGAGGTTCCATCGAGCCTTTTATCGATCAACTGGGGATTGCTGCTGGCGCTGCTGGCCTTGGCGACACTCGACGCCATCCGCCTCAAGCGCCTGCCCTCGCCCCGCGTGCAACGGCAGATGCCCGGCAGCCTGGCGCTCGGTCGATGGGGTGAGGTGCGCCTGGAGATCGCACATGATTTTGCCCAGCCATTGAACATTCAAATCTTCGACCATGTACCGAACGGCCTGGACTTCGAACACCTTCCCCTGTCGGTCGAGCTTCAACCCGGTCAGCACAGCCAGATCGGCTATCGTTTGCGCCCCCTGAAACGCGGTCACTTCACCTTCGAACGCTGCGAAATCAGCCTGCCAAGTCCAATGGGCCTGTGGTCCGACAAACGCCTGCTGAACGTGACCGACAACACCCGCGTCTACCCCGACTTCGCCCGTCTCTATGGCGGCCAGCTGTTGGCGGTGGATAACTGGTTAAGCCAGCTCGGCGTGCGCCAACGCCAACGACGCGGCCTGGGGCTGGAGTTTCATCAACTGCGCGAATTCAGAGAAGGCGACAGCCTACGGCAAATCGACTGGAAGGCCACCGCCCGACAACGCACGCCGATTGCCCGGGAGTACCAGGACGAGCGTGACCAGCAGATTATCTTCATGCTCGATTGCGGTCGGCAAATGCGTAGCCAGGACGATGAGCTGTCGCATTTTGATCACGCGCTCAATGCCTGCCTGTTGCTGAGCTACGTGGCCCTGCGCCAGGGTGACGCCGTCGGCCTGAGCACCTTTGCCAGCGAACAGCCGCGCTACCTCGCCCCGGTCAAAGGCACCGAACACCTCACGGTGTTGCTCAATACCGTCTACGACGTCGACAGCAGTCGACGAACCGCCGACTACCAGGCTGCGGCGAATCAATTACTGGCCAGACAGAAGCGCCGGGCTCTGGTGATACTGATCACCAACCTGCGCGACGAAGACGATGAGCAATTGCTGACCGCCGTCAAACGCCTCAATCTGCAGCATCGTGTGCTCGTGGCGAGCCTTCGGGAAAACGTGCTCGATGAAATACGCCATCGCCCGGTGCAGACTCTGGACGAAGCACTGGCCTATTGCGGGACGGTGGATTACCTGAACGCAAGCGCGCAACGCCATGAGCGCTTGAGTGCTCATGGCGTTGCGGTGCTGCAAGCCCGGCCTGGGGACTTGGGGGCCGAGCTGGTGACGCGGTATTTGAGCTGGAAGAAAGCGGGAGCCTTCTAACCTTCGATCAAACCTGCATTCGGTTACTCAATCAGGAATTTCAGTATTTGTGGAGAATCCGGGTATTGAGAGAACGTCAGCTGATAGATGTAATCTTCAATGCCCCATCTCGAAGCGATCACTGTCCACTCCAAAGCCAGTTCGTTGAACTTGCGTGGGGAATCCAGTCCCGGGTCGAATCCCATATCAAACTCTCCAAGCTGTCGGAACGACACCGACTCGTTCAGACATTCTGGCGGAACCGAGATGCTGAACTCGACCGGGCTCCCCAGCGCAATCTTCACGACAATCTCGGAATCCTTGATTTCGCACGGTTGATTTCCCACGCGATAGACAATAGCGGCCGGCAGCCCGGCAGAAGGAACCGGCCCCAACGACATCGCATTGACCGGCGATTGCTTGAGCAGGCGCGATGCCTCAAGTTGCAGGTTGTAAGCCCCGCCGATCGTGCCGGTGCACTGCCAACTCAACCCTTCTGCAGTCAAAGCTCGGGCAACGCCCAGCGCCGGCTGCACATTCGTAATCCCCAGCTCTGAGGGCAAGGAGTCCCCCTTCAACCCCAGGCAGACATCACGGCCGAGCAAATGGCTGCTCGCATTGTCGACCACCAACTTGATGGTATGAGCTTGGGTAGTCCGAGGAAACCTGGTCTCTTCGCCCCAGACTGTGGAAGGAACGTCAGCGTTCAGCTGAATCCGGGCATCGTCCCAGACACCCGCCGCCAATACCTTGAAACGGAAGGTATGGAACGGATCCGCCTCAGCGCCATCGCTGACACCTTCCAGCGTGGCGACGACCACCTGAACATCCTTTGCCTGTTCGGCCTTGTAGGCAAAATACGCCCACCCCTCGCCATCCGTTTCCACCCGTGCATGCTCTAGCTCGGCCGTAAAAACCACCTCCACACCGGAAGCGGCCCGTCGGGTGCCGGACGAGCGAACGTTGATCCCCAGCCAGACGCTTTCGCCCACCACCGGATCAAAAGCGGCCTCGCGCACCTCGCCGATCTCGATAGCGTTGTGTCCTGGTTCCTGCTCTTCAGACATGAGCGATCCTTCGTCCGTCATTGTTGTAGAAGTCGACACAGGAGGCGAATCCGATCCCATGGGTGCTGCGGCCAACACTGTGAATTCAAATGTGAAAGAGGGGGCGTCGTCGGGGCCATCGTAAGGGCTTGGCACGGTCGCAATCACCTCTACAGGGCCCGCTTGTGTGGCTGTGTAGGCAAAGCGTGCCCAGCCAGTCTCCTGTGTCGGAACCGGCGTAACAGTGTCGCCATCCTCATAGCTGACCACGACACCGGGTACTGACCGCTCGGTGTAATACGACTGGGCCTTGATCTCCAGAAAGGCGGTCTCGCCCACAAACATATCGAAAGTGGGCCCGCGTACGTCGGCTATCTTGATTCGGTTGTGCCCCAGCGACATAGGCACCGGAGGGTAAGTGAACCCGGCTTGATTGAGTTCCAGCGAGAGCCCCAACGCGCCGCTTTCGGTACCGGCGCGAGCGTCCAGCGTCCACTCCAGGCCATTACTTGGGAGATCCCGCGCATGGTCAGGCGCCAACGTCACATCGAGGGCATTGCTTGAGGCCCACTTCGCGGCGACCTCAAGCCCGGTCAACAGGCTGCCCGCTTTTGGCGTAAAGGCTAAGGTGTGCTGGCCTCCCAGGCAGGGATAGGCCATGTTTTCGAGGGCCAATTCCTTGCCGTCAAACGTGAACGTTCCGTCGTCCTCAAGCGTTTGTGACAGCAATCGTCCCTGCAACGCATAGGGTGCCAACTCGTCATGACACACATGCAATTGGAAAGGCGCACTGATATCAGCAGTTGAACGAACCGTCCAGATCAGTCCGTCTCTGGTCAATCGACGCTTGTCTTTCATCGAAGGTTCGAAATCAAAGCCCAAGTCGGCATCACTTTTCAGATCCAGATAGATCTCTTCGTCCAACAGGGTGTCGTCACCGGGCAAGATCAGCAGGTCCACCGGCTGTGCATCGCGAAAACAGAGGAGTCCGACCGATCCCTCTTTCTGGCCATCCAATGTCACCGTGACCAGCTTGCTCCATGGATCCTCAGCCAATACCGTGACCGTGAACTCATGCCCCGGCTCCGCGTCATCGTAAGGGCTGACGGCTTTTGCCTTGATCTTGAAAGGGCCTTCTGCGACAGGGTCGTACCCGTATTCACACCAGCCGTCTGCTCCCGTCGGCAGCGTGGGCTCTGGTGTTCCATCAATGCTCCACTGAACATCAACCTCCCGGACCGCCTCCACACCGGGCACCTGCGAGCGAATCTGAACGGACATCGGCAGCTTCGGACCGCCCACCGCAGGAAATCTCGACGGCGGCTTCACATCCCCGATAGCCAACCAGTTGTGGGCCAGGTTCAGCGTTTGCGAGGGCGACCGGTTGAGCAATTTCGAGCAGCTGACATGGAATTCGAAAACACTGTCTCTTCGGTTTTCACACGCCATGCGCCATGCCAACCCGCTCCCCACAACGGGTTCCCCGGTTTCAAGCTTGGGGTTGAATGTCACACCCAGTCCTTCAGGTGTGTCCTCCCCCGTCCAATGCAGCGACAGCTCGGAGTCGGCCAATGCGTGACCTGACAGGAACGCCAGCCTGACTTCATGGGTGGCTCCGCGGCAGGGGTATCCGGTTTTCGCCCCCCACATCCATTCACGGGGCGATCCATCCAGCGCAAAAGTCGCACTCAGCCACGGGTCCTCCTTCAGGACACGCACCTTGAACACATGCCGGGCATCGTCCTTTTCATAGTGGCTGTCGACCGAGGCCACGATCTCCCAGTCGCCTTCTACGTCCGGTGTCCAGGTAAAACCGGCCTCGCCGTTCCCGCCTGAGGGTTGCATGTCCAACACGATATCGTCCGCAGGGGTCGGGCCTTTCAACGTCCAGGTGACCAAGCGATTGGCCAATGGCGTTTTGGTGTAATGGGACTCCACCCGCACCCGCAGTTCCACGCTCTGATCGAGGTCGATCACCGGATAGTAAGCGGCCTCCTGCAGCGAGATCACATCCAGCTGAAAATGACCGGAAACCGTGCGCAGCGGATACAGGTCGGCGGTGTAATAACTGCGTACGTGCAGGGTGTGCTCAACTTCCTTGTCTTCAACAATCCCGGCGCAGGTTATCGTCCACGGGGCGCTGACTGGATGCTCTAGCCCCCACCGTGGGCTGGCACTGAGAATGTTCTCAGGATCAGACACGCCGCCGTTCACCAGCAACCCTGCGTACGTTCCATTCCACGCATTGCCGCCGGTCACTTGCAGCGCAACGTCATGATGGGCGCCAAAGCACAGGTGCAGCGGTTCAGCGGGGGATTGTTGTTCGTCATCGATCATCACACTGTCCAGCTGCAACAGCTCCAGCTGCAACTCCAAACGCATGAAGGTGACCCGCACGGCGCCCGGCCTGCCCGGCCCGCCATTATCCGGACTGATAACGGTAAACCTGACCGTAGTTTCCGCAGCATCGAGGGTAAGCGGGTAAGCGTACTCGGTGAGATTGAGATCCAGCAGAGGTTGGTCGAGATTCAACGCCTGTTCGGCTTCAGCCTCGCGCGAAGGCACCAGCCTCAGGTCCACTTCCCCGCCCAGACCAGGATTGATCCGCAGCGTACCTACGGCGCCTTGTACCGCCTCGTACCAGAAAATCAGCTTGTAATCCGCCTTGCCGGGTTCAGGGCGCGGCGATGGTGCCAAGGTAATCGTCTGGTAGCCCTCCCCCATATTGACGGCATTCATGAAGCCGATCGTTTTGCCCTGCCATAGCCCTTCCTGCCGGGTGACCTTTATTTCGTCATTGATGATCCAGTCGTTCAGAACATCCTGAAAGTCGCCGTTGAGAATGAAGTTGTGGTTGGCGTATACATTTTCTTCGCTCATGGCTGCGTCTTCCTTGCGCGTGTGGTACCCGTGGCCTGATCGGGCGAACTGGTTTCGGAGGTAGATTTGAGCAAGCCCTCAACAGCGGTGGCGAAGTTCGCCCCGCCATCCCGGGCTTGATATCTCAGCGTCAGAATGACGTCCGTCAATGACTGCAGAAGACTCGCTTGGGAAGGCTGGCCATGCCTGGGGAACGTCAAGACATAACTGGCATGGGCGCCCGTTTTTTCAAAAGGTGCGTAACGGTCATCATCCACAGCATCGACAATGCCGTTGTCGTCCAGCCCCAAAGACAACCCTATCTGCTGGTAAGGACGCAGGTTCTGCACCAGAGAACCCGGAACCGGCGTGGCCCCATCTACACCGTGCAAGTGTTCGACAGCCTTGATTTCCGGCTCAAGAGTCGTGGCGCTGCTGATTTGCACCAGCGTGGCGCAAATGTTCTGGTAAGGCCCCAACAGACCGGGGAAGGTCAGTGACAACCCTTGGACCTGACGGCAGTAGTGGCCCGGGTAGTCTTGATCGAAGAGTCTTTCGTTCAGCTCGAATTCCAGCTTCCCTATATCTAAGCCCTCCTTCCACTTGACCTCGCCCATCAGCGTCTTGAGGGAAATCGTTTTCACCAACTGCAGCCGGCGCTCGTCGCGCTTGATGCGCGCAGCCGCCATCCTCAGCAGATCCAGCTTCAGCGAAGCACCGGTCGTGAACCCGTGGCAGGTGTCCATCCAGACATCCGGGCGGATAAAACGGGTCTTGTAGTCAGCCATTTCATACTGCCAACAGGTTTCGGCACACAGGCACAGGCCGGCGACCACGTCGTAAACCTGGTAGATCAAAGTCTTCACTTGCCCAACGACCCAGTTGCTCAACTCCAGGCCAGTACTGCGGTTCTTGTAGAACGCGTACACCGCCTTGGCCTGATGATTGGCTATTTCAGTCTGTTGCAGACTGGCCCGGGCGGCGCTGATCGCGTGATCCTGGGCCAGCAGTTGCTCGCGCAACACCCGTGCCTCGGCATTGGACTGGTCGCGCACCAGCTCCCATTCTTGCTGGCGCCGCCTCTGCTGCTCAATGATGCTGGCCTCTTCGGCTTCGCGCATCGTCAGATCCGCCGTCAACTGAGCCACCTCCGCGAAAGCGTACGGGACAGCCGCCAGACGCATACCGCCGTTGGATGTCCCAAAGATATTGGGAGCCAGATCCAGTGCCGCCCCTGCGGCCCGAAATGCCCCAGCACCCCCGGCGACATACCGGGCAATCCTGTTTTTTTCCAGAACGCCGTACTCAGCCTCGGAAACCCCTTCATCGATCAAGTTCTGATAGTGCTGCGCGCGGGCCTTGATCATGCTTTCGCTTTGCCGCAACGACGCAGCGGTGGCCTCAAGCTGGGCGATCGTCGCCTCGTGGATCGAGCGGGCATAGTCAGCCAATTCGATCATGTGGCCTTGTTGCAACTCCTCCAATTCGCCCCGGTCACGCTGCTCCAGCCATGACCTGAGCTGATCCTCTTGCTGGATCAGAAACTCCACGCCCTGCAGTGCCAGGTTATGCACGGTTTGCCATTTGTAAGGCACGACCTGCACCTGCCCCCCAGGGTTGCGGAACGTCCCCAGAGTGCCATTGGCTTGCGCCCGCAACAGCTCCAACGGATCCATGGTCGGGCTGAACAGCGGAATCGACAGCGGCTGACCGTCGATCGAGCGGTTGTTGCGCAAGTTGTTCAGCCGCGCGTCGAGCAGGTCCCACAAGGCTTTGGGACGCTCATTGAGCCCGGGGCGAAACACACCTGAGCCCAACAGGTCGAAACGCGGCGTGGTCAGCATGCCGGTGGGCAGATCGGCCAGGCTAAGTTCAAAGTCGGCTTCGAAGGCTTTCAGGGGGTCGCGCACGCTGACACTCGTCAGCACGTCTTTGAGTGGCTTCGGTTGCCATGTGCTGGCCGTTTCAGTGACCGGTTCTTCGCCGATCAACGTCCGTGCCCTGCTGTAGTTCAGCGCGGCGTGAACCATGCTGTCGTAATCCAGGTGGCGATAGAGGCCGTCCCCCCACTCGATCAGGTTTTCCACATAACGCAGAAAAATGGCGATCTTGAAGTGAATCGGTGCGGTATAACCGATCGCGTCCGGATCCGACGGCGCCGCACGTTCATACGAACTATCAATATTCTCGTTTTGCAGCGGACGGCAGCGCCAGTACGCCGGTGCCGGAATCACCACCGGATCATCGGGCTGCGGGCTCTCCGACGGCTTGACCTCGCGCGCCAAGGGGTTGAAGACGTACTCGTACCAACTCTGCGCTTCGTGGTAACGGCCTTCCGCCGACAAGCGTGAACCCACCAGATCCGGTGTATGGAAAAACAGCTCCCAGAAGTACAAACCGTTGCAGCCGTCGAATGGCCCGTTTTCCTCAATCGTTCCATCGGGCATGAGCGGCTCGTCCACATGCTGGGTGTCCCAGGAAAGCAACGCATCGACCGACACTGCCGCCCGGCTGGTCAGCACGGGGCCGAACGTGGAGTTCACCCGTGAGTACTTGAGCACCTGTTGGCTGTTGTTGAAACTCAGAAACTGCGCCCCCTCGGCGCTGCTCTTGTCGAGGGACGGGGTGGTGTAAAGGCGCGGTCTCTCGTTCAACAAGACGGAGAACTTGTTGCGCCCGTATCCTTTTTGGCCCTCATCCGCCTCACCGAAAAAAAAGTCAATATTCGAACCAATGGGAAAATTGTTAACCCCCAACGATGCGGTTTCCCGGCTATAGGTCCGCCAAGGGGTCGCGTATTGACCGTCCAGTACGCCGGTCGAGATCCAGGGCAGTGGATCAGCTTCAGTCGATTGATGCATGTTGAGTTTGAAGACCACAGGGGCATAGAGAACCCTCGGCACCACCTGATTTTGCTCATTCAACACGGCATCACCCAGGCCGGTGATGAAAAATCCGGCGCCGGCCCGAATCTCGTCTTGCGTTCTTCCAAGCAGATACGTCAATGCAGTCGCAGAAAGCGTGGCCACGGCTTCTGCCACCCAAATCCCGTCACCGACCGATGTTTCCTTGAAGTCGGCGGCAGCGAATGAATGGACCGTTTCCTTGCTGGCATCTTTGGGCAGTTGCACGTCATAAGCCTGCGACGGCTTTTCCCGCGTGGTCAGCGTGATTCGCAACTGCTTCTCGCCGGCATCGACAATGCTGATGTCGACAGACGTATCCTCCGTCACCGCCCTCCAACTGATCGACATGCGCTGCAGTACACGACCGTTTTCCTGCACGGCATCGCAGCGTCCCCGAACCCTGAGCACCTCATAAAAGTTGCTGTCCGCCCCTTGCTCGCGGGTATAGACGGCATCCAGAAAAAAATTCGCATTGATTGAGCCTGACGTTTCCACAGCGCTGGTAATGGTGACCGTCGAATAATCCTGTGGCACCACCTTTTGTTGCAGGCTCGCCGCGTTCCTGAAACGGCCAAAGGTCATCGTCAGCAGGGTCGCGGTGTCATCGGCCACCTTGCGGAACAACGCATCGCGGGTTTCATGAATTTCGATTTCATGGAACGATGCCCGCCCGTCCAGGCCGTGGCGGTTGGTGTAACAAACGGCCAATCGATCGTCCTTCGGATCACCGTCGCCCAGTGACACAACGGTCAATCGGCCATTGGACACGTCGTACTCGCAGTCACGCTGATGCAGCGACAGCGGCGCCGACCACTGACCGTTCAGGGAGCTGAAGGACAGTTTGATTTCCAGCGACCAGGGTGTCTGCACCACGCCGTTGCTATCGACCTGGCGCTCTCGCCATTCACACCAGACCAAAACCGGGAGCCCCAGCCAATTCACGCAGCGGATGTCCACTACGGTGCCGGTGG
The DNA here is from genome assembly GCF_024749285.1 of Pseudomonas sp. B21-015. NCBI lineage: Bacteria > Pseudomonadati > Pseudomonadota > Gammaproteobacteria > Pseudomonadales > Pseudomonadaceae > Pseudomonas > Pseudomonas sp. B21-015. The sequence goes on along the minus strand of NZ_CP087196.1, from coordinate 1,526,679 downwards.
TGGCGATATCGATCTTCTGCCATTCACCCCAGGCAGCCGGGTTGATTTTTTTGCTGGCGTTGTCCAGCTCGACGTTGACACTGCGCAAGTAGTAAGCAAACGGCGCTGTCCGTTCCTGCCCGATCAGGTAATAGCGTGCGTCCTGAACGTTCGCCCCGTCGATGTAGCCGCTGAGCACGTCAAGATCACAGATGCGCTGGAAGGCCTGGGTGTACTCCATCAAGCCCCTTTGCACCGACCCGGTACTCAGGCGCATCTGATTAAGGCTGTTTTCCAGCGCCAGAAACAGCGTGGTTTTGTTCAGGCGCAGTGACGGGACAATGTAGTTTTCCGCCTGATCCTTGAGCAACACATTGGCCGACCACGTGCTGTAGTGACTCAGAATCCCGTACCAGTACTGCAAATCCTCCTCTTCGAAATGGCCGTTTTCGTACCCCTTTTCCATGCCGCTGTAGACCGACTGGATATGTTGCTGCAACGTCCGCACGGTCGAGGAAATCCGGGTGGCCTCCAATTGCGCACTGTCCTGGACATCGAGCATCAGATATTCGCTCAATTCCTCGGAGGTACGCAGGGTGACGGCGCCTGACCATAGCTTCTGACCCAGCACCGCTTCCACCATTGCCGCCGTGTAACGTTGCGTCAGCTCATTGATTTGCAGCGTTTCCATTGTGTTTTTCTCCCTGTCGCTGGGTAATGACCCGACCGGCCTGCAAACGCAGTGTTCAGGCCGGGCCTGCGGACAACCAATCAGTTCATGATGTCGACGATGAACGTCGGGTGACGGGGCGTTTGCCCAAGGTGCCTTCGATCACCAGTGCCTCATTCAAGCGGTCGCAGAACAGGCTCAGCTGGAACCGACCGTTTCGGATGTCGGCGGTGCGGATCTCCACCTGACAGGGGTCATCGGTGAACTCGAAACGCGTGGCCAAAGGTGGGGTGAACACCATGCCCAGCGCCTGGGTGGAATAGTCGGAACTCCACCCCAGCGCACCCTGGCTGCCCCGGAGTTGCGAGGCGTCGGCCGGAGCGATTTCGAGGCGGTAATGGCCATTTCGGAACAGGGTGAGCTCGTCGGTGCCGGGGGTGATCGGCACACGGATTTCGCCGCTGAGCCCAATCTCGATCAGCTCGACTTTCCATTCGAAGGCGCGAACGACAGTCAAATCGAACCGTTGCGTGAGCGGTGGATGAAGCACCAGATCGGCGGTCACGACAAATAGGCCAGGCAACGCCGACGTGAACGGATACACCGCTCGACCTTGCGCATCGGTCGCAATGGACACCTCCACGGGTGGTGTCGAATTGACCTTCCACAACACCGGATAATTGCCAACCGGCTTCGCATCCGCGTCGCTCGACTCCTTCACATCCACCCACAGCAACGTCGGCCGCGTCGCGCCGGCCACCGGGAAGCGAATGACTTGCGAATAGTTCTGGATCACGGCGTCACTCGCCACCCACACCTTGACCTCGACCACGGGATCAGAGCCCAGTTGTGCATAGATCGTCAGATCGCCGGACTGCGGATCGGCCACCGAAAAATCGGAGAACCCGTCCGTATCGCTGGCCGCCTCGACTTTGGTCGGTTCGACACTCGTCCACCACATCACCTTCTCGCCCGCAACGGGTGCACCGTCGAGCCCGACAACCTGGCAGCGTACCGGCAAGGCATGCCCGACCATCGCCACCGCGGTAACAGCGGGCTTGTCGAGAATCCGTGGCTTGTCGGCAAACACAATGGGACGACTGAAGGTGAGCTTGTGGCTGCCCTCCACGTTGCCGACCGCAAGGGTGGCATTACCCGGCCTGACGCTGGAGATCCACACCCGGCTCAGGCCATCCTTGTCGGTGTACGTCTGGCTGGGGCGGATTTGCCCCAGCGTGGTGGACCAGGCCACCTGACGATGAGCCCCCCGGTTGCCATAATCGTCGATCAGCACAGCGTACATCTCTTGCTCCCACAGACGCCCCGCCAACACCGGATCTCGGGGCGGCAGCCCGCTCAACTCGGAATTGAACTTCAGGGTCGCCTCATCGCAGTCGATCACCACCGATGGGGCATACACCGGCTCATACAGCGGCAAATTGAACGACACATGGGCGGTGCCCATCCGCGCCCCCGCCTGGAGCCGGGCCCAGGCCCGCCCCTGATGATCGGTGCGGGTCACCGGCGTGAGCATCGCCCCAAGGTCTGTCGACCAGTGAATGTCCACGCCCTTGAGCGGCTCACCGTAAAAGTCGAGCAGCAAGCATTCGAACTCCGCCACTTCCTGTGGCAGGTTCGCGATCAGGGTCGGGTTGTCCACCACGCAGCGGGTGGTGAAACTCTGCCCGACTTCCGCCGAATCCTGGGCGGTGGTCATGGCATTGAATCGGGCCAGGCTTTCCAGCGCGCTTTGCGCGGCCAAGGCATAGGCCGGTTCCAGATCCAGCGGGTACAACGTGCCCAGGCGCAGCGCTGCCGTGGCATCCATCCCGTGCCTGGCCAGCTCCAATGTGCGATCCAGCACATCAAGGTGCGCCAGATTGCGCAGAATGGGCCGGGCCGGGCTATCGCTGCCTTCGATCTCGTGATTGATGTGCTCGGCGCATTCGAGCACATGCCGGATCCCGCAGCCGAAATAGGTGGCCAGTTTGTCGGCGGCGGCATCACGAACCAGGCGCAATCCGTCCTCACTCAGGTCGTCGGGCAACTGGTTGACCTGAAGCAGGTAGTCGAGCATTTTTTCCTCGGGCTGGCGGGCCCGGGTAATCAGCCGGCGGTAGAACGCCAGGTAGTACACTGCCCGGATCGAGATCTCGTACGGGCTCTGCAGACTGAACCATTGATACTGTTCGCCCGTCAGCAGTGTGGCGAGCATTTGCGGACTCAGCCCAAGCTTGTCGGCAATCCTGCCGCGCCGCTCCAGCTCCGCAAGCATTTGCAGGAATGAGTCCGGTTTCTCCAGCACCTGTTGCAGGCGTGCAGGCTGCAGCGTCATGGCTTCTTGCAAAAAGTCATACACGTGCCCCTGGGCCCAGGACAACACCTGCGCGGCCAGCAACGAATCCAGTTTCAGATAAACCGAAATGCCTTCCTCCACCACCACCCGCTGCTCGTCCCGGCAACGCAGCACGATGGTGCGAATGAGGTTCTGCAGAGGCTCACGTTCAGGGGCGTCCTCATCTTCCGAATAGACAGACTTGGCGATCGTTTCGATCTCTGCGTCGGCACGCGCCAGATACTGGGTCTCGGTCTCGCCATGGCGCCCGATCACCAAGCCGTTGTCGTCCACCAAAGGGCTCAGCAGCGCCAGCCACTGGACGAGCTGCTCATGACTGTCCCGCAATGGGGCACCTTCCTCCAGCAGCGTGGCCTCCTCCACCAATACCGGCTGTGCCTGGCTGCGCAATTGCCGCAGAAACTGCTCCTGGGCCTGCGACCAAACGGTCGGCACATACACAGGGTTGACGTTTTGCACCAACCACAGCACCGGTAAATCGTAGTCGCGGGCCCATGCCGCAGCGCTCATTAGCCCGCGGATGGCGCTCAACGCATCCGCGCCGTCTCCCGAGCCGTAGCTGGACACCGCTGGCTCACCCGCCAATTGCGCCACCAGGCCTTCGCCTTCGCTCAGGGTTTGCAGCAGCGCGGTCGACTCGATAGGCGTCAGCCCGAACAATCGGCCCAGCCGCACCAGACGCCAGAAACTGGAAAGAATCGCCAAGCTGCGCTGCAAGTGTGTCTTGAGGCCATAGGCCTCGGCGATCACCGTGGCCAGGTAGCGGTAGGTCTCGAAGTTGATGTCCAGCGCGCTGCAAATCTGATGCACCGTCAGCTGTTCGGCTTCGGTGCGCGGCACGATGGCAAACTCGACATTGTCGATGCGCAGGTTTGTTTCATACATCGCCTCTCGGTTGTACACCCGATCAAAGTGCGACTCTTGCCCGTCCTGGCCGTACACCGACAGCACGTCGATGAACGCCGCGAACTCTTCGGCCTTACAGTCGTAAGCCGTGTTCAACTCCTTGAACAGCCCCAGACAACGCAGGGTATTGGGGCGAATCCAGATCGACGGTTCCCCGGTGCCACGACGTTCGGCGTTCATCGCTGCGATGAGCAGTTGATCGACCTGATGGCTGGGCAACTGCAGCATGCGATCCAGCCGGCACTTGCGATTGATCCGGTCCATGCGGTGTTCCAGAGCCTCGAAATTCGTCTCGCCCACATGAATCAGCTCGAACCGAGCCCCCACGACGCTTGGCACGATATCGATAGCCGGGGCTTCCCCCCCATGGATATAACGGGCACCTGCCGTGACCCCCGTCAGCGGCACATCCGGGTTACCCAGCGCCGGGGCGTTGGCCGACAGTTTGGGCGTAAAGGCACCATGCCCCAGCAAGCAATCGACCTTGCGTTGATCGAGGCGTGTTGCATCCTTGAAAACCCACAGCCTGCGCAGGCTTTCGAGGAAATTCGCCAGGCTGCCAAAGTTGTCGGGATAGAAATCGTCGGCGGACTTTTGCGGATCCGCATCGACCAGCCGTGTACGTGGATCCACCCTCCACAACGGCACGTTGGCCATCGCGCCATTCAAGGGAAAGTACGGGTCTTCCAGCAGCAACGACAAATGCAGCGGCCCGATGCCGCTGCTCAGTTGCAAGGCCACATCGGCGCGATCGCCCCGGGCGCCCGGGTTCTTGAAATACGGGTAATCCAGGTCGACCCGGCGAATGATGTCCCCCAGCGCCCCCTTCTTCACCGCTTCGCCGACAACATGAGTGAGGCTTTCCCAGTCGTGGTCATAGGGCAGGCTGTTGTGAAAACGGATCGTGCGCAGGTACGCCTTGACGGTCGGGTAGTGGATATGGGACCAGGACGATATCTGGGCCTCAAGCACCGCGCTGGCGATTTCCAGTCGTGACTGCACGTGGTTGATCGCCATCTCGTCGATCAGCAATTGATCCACATCCGGCCGGCGCGCCTCCAGCGCGATGGCCTGGGCCGGATCGCCCTGCGGCACGATGTAGTCTCGTACCCATTCACGCAGAGCCACCATGTAAGCGGTGGTCGAAGCGCCGTGCTCAGGGCTGCCTGGCGGGGCGGCGCCGTTGATATCCGGGTTGAACTGTTCCGTGTACGTGGGCAACGGCACCAACGCCTTTTCATCGTCTGGCGTCGGTGCAGCGCGCAGACTCTGCTCGCGATACACCCTGGCCATGTACAACGCCAGGGCATTGCCACGGGCGATCAACGAGTGGGCCTGTTCGCGGCCCAGGCCAAGCTTCTGCAACCCGCCGGCGCCCAGTTTTATCAAGTCGAACACGCTGGGGTTCTGCGCGATGTAATCATCGAAAGGCAGGCCGGCATCATTGCGCTCCTCCCCCAGCACAGCCTTGACCAATTGGTGGATCGGACGATTGTCGGATGCATTCATTGCGCTATTTTCCCTTCAGGCAAAAACCAGGGCCGGATCCCGTCAGCGGGTTGGCGGTTGCTTGCGTCAGGCTGATTTAGCGCTTGCAGACAAGGGCTGGTCTACTGTCAGATCTGACAGGTGAGATGACCGCTGATCAGAACGCGCAGCCATGAATGCCATTTGAAGCGGACAAAAAAATGGCCCTCACAAGAGGGCCAGATCTGAAGGAAACAGCAAAGCGTCAGCCGGCATCGATCACCGTGAAATCACGCTCGAGCATCCAGGGGGATTGCAAGGTGTCTTTGTACCCTTTCCCTCCCATCCTGAAGCCCCCCAGTGGTAGCCCACCGGTCACGATCACCCATTGTCCCAGCGCATCGGCAACACCTTTGCCCCATATGACATTGCCGTTGCCCGATCTGTAGAGCCGCACTTCCACCCCCGGCATTGCCGTGCCGCGGATCACTTCGTGAGGGGATATCTGGGCGTCCGCGACCGGGCTGGCGATCTCGGGGCGGTCAATTTCATCGGCAACCTTGAAGCCGATGGCAGTGCTCAGCCAAGGCGAATCTTGACCATCCATGGACTGCCGGACATTGATCTGATGGGCAGTCTCTTGCACTGTCAGCTCAACTTCACAGCGCACTGACCAATAGCCTTGCGCGTTCACCGTTGTGGTGGCGTAAACAGTTTCTGTCTGATCTTCAATCACTTGAACTTCGGCTCCGGCGATGCCCCTTCCGGCGAATACCGGCCGCCGTTCGAGCTCCTGCGCCGCATCGTTCACCGGCTGATCGACAATCACCCTTTCGACAGGCATCTGGATCACCTTTACGTTGCGGTTGGGCAACAACCACTTCGACACGACGCCATCGCGTGACTGACGCACCGAATAGGTATAAACGCTTTCCGCCACCGGCAATTCGATCTGCGAGCGTACCGCCCACTTCCCGTTGCGATCCACCCGGGTCGTCGCCAATACCGTGTTCATGTCATTCACCTTGCAGATGAAGATTTCAGCCCCCGGCTCCCCCCCGCCGGAGAACATCGGCCGCCGCCCTACCTCTTGCTCCACGAGCGGAAACTGCACGGTGGGCGCTTCAAACTGGGCAGTCTTGCGCTCCACCATGAAGCGCCCGCTCTCGGCCCACTCCGAAGCCTTGCCGTCCACGGTCTGACGCACGATCACCCGCGCCGCGCCGACGGGCAGGTCCTTGTTGCCCACCACGGCCCACCGCCCATCGGCATCGGCCTCCGTCGCCGGCGCCAGCACGTCTTCGGCGTTGAACCATGAAGCGACGGTGATGCTGGCCCCAGGCGTGGCCAGGCCACTGTACAGCGGCCGGACCCCGGCCCAGTCGCCGGTCAGGGGTTCGGTGATTTGCGGTGCCGGACCAAGTAAAAGAAAAGTACTCGTGGATGACGCGAGAGAGTCCAGCCCCGCACCGGCTCGCGCAAATGCCTTGATGCCGTTGGTGGCGATCATGTTGTGCTCGAAGCTGGCCGACCAGGTGCCATCCTCCTTCACCGTGACGGGGGCGAGGTTGTGAGCACTGCCTGTCCGTTGGACATGCACGGTATCCCCCGGATAACCGAATCCAGAGATCCTTAGCAGACGGCCCAGCGCTTCGCCATTACGGGGTGTGTCGATCACCGGCACGGCTGGCACCACCGTGACGACACGCTCGAACGGTTCACTGAGGTATGTCTTCTGACGAAGCCTGGCCTCCACGGTTTTCGGCCCCACCGACAGTGTCAGCGTTTCCTCCCAACTGCCGTCCGGCTTCAATGGAATGTCTTTAATGAAGGGTTGGCTTTCACCCTTGATCGACAACTCGACGGTGCCCTGCGACGCAGTCGTTGTGCCTGTGAACGTCGACGTCCGCGCCGGCCTGCCGTTTGGCGCCGGCACCGTTATCCCGGGCTTCGGCACGCGAACCTTCACCGTCTGCGCTGCGGTCCGGTCGGATTTGTTTTCGCTGAATTGAGCGTCCTGCTGGATGGCATAAACAGTCAAACTGGCCGGGGCTTGCTCCGCCAGCGTCACCGTCCATCCACGGTCAGGGCGCACCTGGTTGCTCCCCAATGGCTGATGGGTGGCTTGCGAATAAATAACCACCCAACAGCCCGGGAAACCTGTCCCCTCAATGACCGGAACAAGATCGACCTCGGCATTGTCGGCCGTGGTGATAATCGGCACCGGGGATTTAACCGTAAACGTTCGCGTGCCCGGTGAGGATGGCTGCCCACCGCCGAAAGCCGCTGTGGCCGTGAGGGTATAGGTGCCCGGCGCCCACTCTTCGGTGGCGTTCAGGGTAAACGTGCCGCCCGTGGCCGTCAGCGGTACATCCGGTTTTCCCGGAATTTTCAAAACGATGGCCGACCCTGGCCAGGCGCTGCCGGAAATCTGCGGACGCTGTCCGGAGGGGACATTCGACGGTGGATTGCTGAATACGGGGGGAGGCGAAGGGATGGTCATGGTTGCAATTTTGGCACTGTCGCCGGACCACCGATTGTTCACCCATTGCCGTGCGGCAAGGTTGGTGTAAACGCCAGGCGCAAGATCGGCAGTTGCAGTGGTGTCCCAGATGAGGTTGGTCCGCACGGTGGCCTGTGGCACGCCGGCCAGGGCGACACCATTGTTGTAAATGCCGATCTTGACCTCATATGTGCCCCACTGACGTCCTCTGCCGGCAAAGGTAGCCCTCTGCCCGTTGACGGTGGCGGTCACGTTCGTCGGTACGGGGGTAGGGACGTTGACAGACAGATTATCAACCCAACTGGAGTTGTAAATACGCCCGCTCCCCCCGTCGGAAACGCTTTGTTTACCGGTGAATTGGTAGCTGCCCGGTACAAAAGTTTCCGGGATATCCTTCGTCCAGTTACCCGAGTTGACCGGTGCATCAAAGTAAAAGTTGGCGGTAAAAGATTGATGAATGTGCATTTGAACACCGGTACCGTCATAGCCGGTGCCGTACAGCTCAACACCTTCCCCTTTTGGCCTGGATAACAGAGTCGGTTCGGGCGGTCGAATCAGGAACAGTTGGGAGACGCCACGCCCGGAAGTCTTGCCGCTGTGGGTCTGCCGTGCCACCAGCCTTCTTGGCCCTGGCTCTAACGTCACGTTGGCGCTCCAGGTACCCGCCTGCGCCGCGGCACCATTACCGACCACGGTGTCTGTCATATCGATGAGGACTGCAACTGCGGCGCCGGGCAACCGATTGTTACCACTGACGGAAAAGGTCCGTTCCTGAGTCAAACCACCGGCAGGTGAACTAATGGCCGGATTTCCTAAAACGGTAAAGGTGACGGGTAATGTGTAACCCGGCGTGAAGCCGGGATAGGTAAAACTTGCGGTCGCCGTCAAGCGCCCGCTGGGCCACTGCGCAGTCATGGGTGACTGCCAAGCCATGGATGAGGGAACGAGAACGGGTTGGGCCAGGACATCCCCATAATCCGCCCTCACCACTGCCATTGTAGAATCTGGAGCGGCGGTACCACGGAAGATAACTTCGCTAATGGGCAATACATCGCCCTGGGCTGGCGAAGTGAGCGTCGCCAGATAGATAGTCGGACTGTTTGTGTATGTAGATAACTTACTACCTATTTGTTGCCAGGCTTGTGTATCCAAACTCACAAGACCGGCCGGGAACTTGACACTCGCGCTCCAACTCCCATCAGGTTGGATAACAGCGGTGGGGGTCTCGTAACTATAGGCATTACGAATGCGTACGGTACCGGCTCCGTATATGCCTCCGCCCCCTGTCATCGTAAAAGGGGAAGCAGGAACATTCTTGATCGGTTTGAAGGTTGGGGCAGGAACTGTATATGACACTCTCACACCTATGTTCATCGGAACATCCGACGTACCCGCTCTGTCATATATGTATTGAAAGTTTATCCACGCATAATCGGAATTACCTGCTACGGAGCTGCCTCCACTGATGGTGTGCCATTGACCATCCTGGGTGGCATCGTCGTTACTCAGTTCTGAATACCCCCAACTGCCTGCCGAACTCATAGACAGGTATACGTTGCCGGAATGCCTGCCATTGCTCAAAGCCCTGTATCGCTTTGCCTGACAAGTAAATAATTCCCCGGCTGCATCCCATGAGTATTCCACCTCAAGTTCTGCCCAATAACTCTCTTTTGTCACACGCAATGTTGTCAACACAAACAAATCATTTTCTTTTTGTTCCGAATCAACAACAAGAGGCACATCAGCTGGCTGTTCAACGACTTCGGGTTCTTTTTCAATATCGTCAGTAAGGCGTATTTCTTCCAGTGCATTACCAAGCAGATTTTTTTTGACATCATCGTTTATATCCATGACTGACACCGTTATTTTCACGATTTTGGAAACTCTGCCCGGAAGCGTTCTTGAACTATTGAATGCCAATCCATCTGGCCCCCGCACCTGACAGATCTGACAGTTCCAATAAACGGTAATCCACGGTAAAGGTGTATTTCAGAAGCTTTCAACGCCGTCATCCCTCGGCTACAACGGGTTGCGCCATTGCCTACAGATCCGCCAGAATCCGCCGGCTTGTGCGCCTTGTGCCTGTCCCGTAACTTGATCCGTGCCGCTGCCAATCAGTGGTCGGGTTTAGTCGCCCGGTGGTAGAAATGATGTGTATAAGCGTCATCCAGTCGGGTATTCCCTATCCCCGCACTCGATGGTGGCTGTTCGCAGGGCGCCTCCGGGCGCGCCGGGATTCATTTCTCCACCGGTCGACTAACCTGCGTTCAGCCGCCACCCTAATTCGTTTAGTCGCGAGTCGGTGGCAGCACCACCTCGGAGAAATGACTATGTTCAAAGCCACACCCAATCCCCCCGAAACCGACCCGGTTTCCCCCTACGCCACCCTCGATTCAAAAAAACTCCACGACGCCGCCGAAAAGGCCCTCGACCACTACCTAAAACCCGACACCGCCCCGTCGCGCTCATCCCAGGACCGTGCCATGAAAATGTTCACCGTTGTCCCCGATGCCAACCCCGAAGCCTTGACCATCGAGACCTACGAAACCTTTTCGACGGTCAGCATTCTGCTGCTCGACCTGGCTGAAAGCCTGGACGACAAGCCGCGGCATCTGGCGATGGCGATTTATCGGATGAGTGAGTTGGGGTTGATGCTGGTGGAGCGGTCGCTGGATAACGAGCGGGCGATTGCTACGGCCTGACCTTTAAATATCCGGCGACTGTATTGACGCCATCGCGAGCAGGCTCGCTCCCACAGGGGATTTGAGTTGAACACAAGCGTTGTGATCAACGCCTACCACTGTGGGAGCGAGCCTGCTCGCGATAGCAATAGTGAAAGCGCCGCAGCCTTCAGGCCGAGGCAGGCAGCGGCTGAAAGCTGAAGTACTGCTGTAACGCCGAGACCAATTGCCCATACTCCGGCGGTGCCCGTTGCAGGCTGAACCCGGCGTCATAGTGGTGGGGGGTTGCGTCTTCGTGGCACCACAGGCAGCAGGCATTGAGGTCGATCACCTGCTGGCAGTTGCCGTCCATGGGGATTTTCAGGCGCAGGTCAAAGTCGGCGCCCACCATGATCGGCAACTGGCTGATCAGCATCAGCCCGTCTTCGGACAGATTGCCCAGAAAGCCGATGGGCTTGTCGGTGACGCTGTTGAACACTTTGAGAAAATACGGCAGTTGATGCCGCTCGATCCGGCGGTCAGTGAACATGCGTTAGTCGCCATGCAAGGCCCTTAAGCAGGGCCGCACTAATGCTTCGGAACGGGGCCTGCTCTATTGCTTTATAGGCATAAGCCGCGCTCTCCCCGATCCCGGTGCGACAGTCCATCCGTCCGCTGCCGATCACAGGTGTTACCTCGATTAGAAACAAGGCTCTAAACCGATCTATTCGACTATAGCTCACCCACGCCGGCCGGCCAGCCGTTGAACGCTGCCTTCAATCAGAACCGGGTCGGGCGCACCACCGTCGCACTGCGGGTCGGGTAATGCCCCAGGCTCTCCAACGTTTCCAGACGGGCACGGGCGCGGTAGGCGTATTCGCTTTGCGGGTAAGACGCGATGATGAACTGATAAGTCTGGGCCGCATCAATGAACAGCTTCTGGCGCTCCAGGCACTGACCGCGCATCATCGACACTTCCGGCTGCACGTAGCGACGGGAACGGCTGTCGCGATCGACCTTGGACAGTTCGAGCATCACTTGCTCGCAGTTGCCGCGCTCGTAGGCGCTGTAGGCATTATTCAAATGATGGTCCATCGACCAACGGGTGCAGCCCACAACACTGAGGGCAAGGGCGGCAATGAGCACGAATCGCATGGGGGATCTCCTGTCTTGCGCTCTGTATCGACCCGTGGGTGGAAATCTTCAGGAGCATTTGCACCAAGCTGTCGCGTTCAATAAAGAAACCAATGACCAAGTTCTTCAAAAAAAGTAGTGCAAACGAACAATGACTACACCCCAAGAGCATAGTAGCCTCTGCGAGCGCTTGAACTCAGGAGTCTTTGCATGTCCGTTCGTCGTACCAAAATCGTCGCTACCCTTGGCCCGGCCAGTAACTCGCCGGAAGTTCTCGAACAGCTGATTCTGGCTGGCCTGGACGTCGCCCGTCTGAACTTCTCCCACGGCACCCCCGACGAGCACAAGGCTCGCGCGAAGCTGGTGCGTGACCTCGCTGCCAAGCACGGCCGCTTCGTCGCCCTGCTGGGTGACCTGCAAGGCCCGAAAATCCGTATCGCCAAATTCGCCAACAAGAAGATCGAGCTGAAGATCGGTGACCAGTTCACCTTCTCTACCAGCCACCCGTTGACCGAAGGCAACCAGCAAGTGGTCGGCATCGACTACCCGGACCTGGTGAAAGACTGCGGCGTGGGCGACGAGCTGCTGCTCGACGACGGCCGTGTAGTAATGCGCGTCGATACCGCCACCGCCACCGAGTTGCATTGCACCGTGACCATCGGCGGCCCGCTGTCGGACCACAAAGGCATCAACCGTCGCGGCGGCGGCCTGACGGCACCAGCCCTGACCGAGAAAGACAAGGCCGACATCAAGCTCGCTGCCGAAATGCAGGTCGACTACCTCGCGGTGTCCTTCCCGCGTGACGCCGCCGACATGGAATACGCCCGTCAACTGCGCGACGAAGCCGGCGGTACGGCCTGGCTGGTGGCGAAGATCGAACGCGCCGAAGCCGTGGCCGACGACGAAACCCTCGACGGCCTGATCAAGGCCTCCGACGCGGTGATGGTTGCCCGTGGTGACCTGGGTGTGGAAATCGGCGACGCCGAGCTGGTGGGCATTCAGAAGAAAATCATTCTGCACGCACGCCGCCACAACAAGGCTGTGATCGTCGCGACCCAGATGATGGAGTCGATGATCCAGAACCCGATGCCGACCCGCGCCGAAGTGTCCGACGTAGCCAACGCCGTGCTCGACTACACCGACGCCGTGATGCTCTCGGCCGAAAGTGCTGCCGGCCTGTATCCGCTGGAAGCCGTGCAAGCCATGGCGCGCATCTGCATCGGCGCTGAAAAGCACCCGACCAGCAAGACCTCCAGCCACCGCATCGGCAAGGTCTTCGAAAGCTGCGACCAGAGCATCGCCCTGGCGGCCATGTACACCGCCAACCACTTCCCGGGCGTGAAGGCGATCATCGCACTGACCGAAAGTGGCTACACGCCGTTGATCATGTCGCGCATCCGTTCCTCGGTGCCGATCTACGCGTTCTCCCCGCACCGCGAAACCCAGGCCCGCGCGGCGATGTTCCGTGGCGTCTACACCGTACCGTTCGACCCGGCATCGTTGCCACCTGAGCAAGTCAGCCAGGCCGCGATCGACGAATTGCTCAAGCGCGGTGTCGTCGAGAAAGGCGACTGGGTCATCCTGACCAAGGGCGACAGCTACCACACCATCGGCGGCACCAACGGGATGAAAATCCTGCACGTTGGCGACAAGATGGTCTGAGTGATCGGTTGTACGAAAAACAAAAGCCCCGCCATGTGAATGGCGGGGCTTTTTGGTTTTTTGATCCGAAAGTTGTGTTGCCTGGGCGGGCCTCATCGCGAGCAGGCTCGCTCCCACATTGGCCAGAGTTGTTCACAAATCATGTGACCATCATAAAACCCTGTGGAAGCGAGCCTGCTCGCGAAGAGGCCAGCCCGATCACCACACATTCAATGTCTGCCGATAAACCCCGACAACGCCGCAATCGCTTCCGGCGAACGCAGCCTTTGGGTGAATAAGGCGCCCTCTTCTTCCATAACCTTGCGCAACTGTTCCCGATCCGGCACTTTCATCAATTGCTTGCTGATGCGCACCGCCTCTGGTGGCAGCTCGTCAAAACGCAACGCCATCTCCCGCGCCTTGGCCAACGCCGCTTCGCCACTGCCCAAGGCTTCAGTCGCAATCCCCCACGCGGCAGCCTGTTCACCGCTGAAACCTTCGCCCAGCAACAACAACTCTGCCGCTTTGGCATGCCCGAGCAACCGCGGCAAGATCAGGCTGGATCCGAACTCCGGGCATAACCCGAGATTGACGAAGGGCATGCGCAACCGCGCATCCGTGCTGACATAAACCAGATCGCAATGCAGTAGCATCGTCGTACCTATCCCCACCGCCGCACCGGCCACGGCGGCAATCACCGGCTTGCGGCACTCAAGCAAACTGAGCATGAAGTGGAATGCCGGGCTGTCGAGGTCGCTGGGTGGTTGCTGGAGGAAATCGCCAATATCATTGCCGGCGGTGAAACACTCAGCACCACCGGTAATCAGCACCGCATTGATGTCGGGGTCGGTGTCGGCTTGCTTCAGGGCCTCGACCAAGTGGCTGTACATGGCGCGAGTCAGGGCGTTTTTCTTCTCGGGGCGGTTGAAGCGCAGGGTCAGTAAACCGCGCTCGCGTTCAAACTGGATGGCATCGGGCATGGCGTGTCCTGATCTGAGAGGATCAACGGTGCCGAGGGAGCTTGCTCGCGCTTGAGTGCGCAGCGCTCACAAACTTTTGGGGCCGCTGCGCAGCCCAGCGCGAGCAAGCTCGCTCGCCACAAAAAATCTGCGCTCAACCATGGGGTAGAAAGACATCCGCCAGCAGTTGATTGCGCGGCAAACCGGCCAGGTACAGGCGCCGGGCAAAGGCGTCGACGCTGTCGGGGGCTCCGCAGACTAAGGCCAGGGTTTGCCGGGAAACAAGGCGCAGTTGCGCCAAAGCCGCGGGCAACTCGGCCGCCGTCCAGAGCTCGACGTTCAGATTTTCACGGCCGTCGGCCATGGCTTGCAGGGGTTTGGCCAGATAATGCTCACCGGCATCATGGGCCAGATGAATAACGCGGATGGCGCCCTGGTGATGCTGACGCAACGCTTCGCGCAAGATACCGAACAACGGCCCCAGACCGGTGCCGGCCGCCAGCAACCAGAGTGGTCGGCTGTGCCAGTCCGGGTCGTAATGCAGTGCCCCGCCGCGCAACTCGCCGAGGCGGATCGGATCGCCGATTTTCAAGCGACGCGCCGCATCACTGAATTCCCCCGGTTGGCGGCAATCGAGGTGGAACTCCAGAAAGCGGTCCTCCTCCGGCAGGCTGGCCAGGGAATACGGTCGCGCCACCTGCCCCGCCCACAACACCAGATGCTGCCCTGCCTGATAGCGCAACGGTCGCTCACTCGTCAGGCGCAAACGCAACACGCTGGGGCTCAGCCAATCACTGGCGGCCACCTGAGCGGCAAGGCCATCGCGCAGCGGGTCGAAGGTTTCGATTTGCAGATCGTCGACCACCTGGCACTGACAGGCCAGGCGCCAACCCTGCTGGCGCTGTTCATGGCTCAAGGCATCGGGACGGCTGTCGCCGGGCAAGCCCTCGACACATTTGACCAGGCACGCATGGCAACTACCGGCGCGGCAGCTATAGGGCACCGACACACCGTTTTGATTCAAGGCATCGAGCAGGTTGCTGCCCGCCGCCACCGTCCATTGGCGTGCGCCGACCCGTAACTCAGGCATCGACATTCTCCCAGGCCGCCGCACAACGGTTGCGGCCATCGCGCTTGGCGCGGTACAACGCCTGATCGGCGCGGTGCAAGGCGTGATCCAGATCGTCGCCCAGCTCCAACAAGGTCATGCCCGCCGACAGGCTGAGGTTGCGCACATCCAGGCCGACCAATTCGACATCCATGAAGGCCATGCGCAACCGCTCGCAGCAAGCCGTCAGGCGCTCGGCATCGCAATCGGGCAACAGCACCACAAACTCTTCACCGCCATAGCGGGCCAGGATATCGCCATCGCGCAGGCAGGCAGTGGCCACCCCGGCAAACGCTTGCAGCACCTGATCGCCGGCAGCATGGCCGTGAACATCGTTGATGCGTTTGAAGTGGTCGAGGTCGATCAACGCCAGGCCATGCACCACATCGGCGTCCATGGCGTTCAACTCGCGGGAGGCCAGACGCAGGAAATGTCGGCGGTTGAACAGCCCGGTGAGTTCGTCGGTCGCCACCAGGTCTTCGAGCTGGCGCATCATCCCGCGCAGGGTGTCCTGATGCGCCTGCAAGGCGAACCGCCGCTGACGCATACGCTGGCGTGACATCTGGACGTAGCGGGCGTAAAGCACCAGCCAACCAAGCACCACAAACAGCACGCACACCTGTAACAGGGCCAGCGTCGGGTCGGTCAGCTGAAAGTGGTAGCCCTTCCACAAGGTGATGGCGCTGAAACTGAAGAACACCAGCAACGCGCAACGCACAATGGCCATGCGCGAAAGATGAAACAGCCCGAATAACAGAATCAGCAGGTAAAACACCAGAAACGCGCCGCGAGCCTCGTCCAGATGGGCGATCAGCCAGGTTTGCCAACCCAGCCCCAGCAGTATCTGCACTTCAGTCAGGCTGGGATCAGAGAAACGCAGGTTAGCGCCGCTGTAAAACACCGCGAACAACACCCCCTGGCTGAGCCCCACCAACACGCTGCCGATCACCATGCCGGTGACCGAGTCATCGTAATGGCCGGTGTAAAACGCCAGCCACAGCAGCAGCAAAGCCAGGGCGTAGGTGCCGGCCGCGAGGGCAAAGCGTTTAAGCAAAAGCCGCTGGATGGCGTTATGGGTCAATCGTTGATTCACCGTGAGGAAGGAGGCTGTCGGAGCGTCTCTACTCTACAGACCGAATGCCACTTTAGTGGCGTGTCTGATAAATGACCATTCAATTTTAGGGGCAAAAAAACTGGCGTCAAAACCATGACCCCATCTCGAGATAATCCTGTGGCGAGGGAGCTTGCTCCCGCTGGGCTGCGAAGCAGCCCGCTGCCTTCTTTCAATTGAACTGCGATAAATCCATTACGACTGCTTCGCAGCTGAACGGGAGCAAGCCCCCTCGCCACAAAGGCCATTCGCCAATATTCATAGGTGGGCGGTATGCGACCAACGTTTGACTGTCAACGGATGTGCCCGCCATCGAGGCGCGGTATACTGCCGCGCCTTTTTAGCGTCGCGCCAGCATGCCCGGCGTGCCTTAGAAAGGTGCTTGCAACCGACCGATGCACCCAAGCTGCAAGCACCTTATTGAATGTTCCCGTCTTTTAGAGGAGCGCGACTCATGACCGTGATCAAGCAAGACGACCTGATTCAGAGCGTTGCCGACGCCCTGCAATTCATTTCCTACTACCACCCCGTGGACTTCATCCAGGCGATGCACGAGGCCTACCTGCGTGAAGAATCGCCGGCAGCCCGCGACTCCATCGCGCAAATCCTGATCAACTCGCGCATGTGCGCCACCGGCCACCGCCCGATCTGCCAGGACACCGGCATCGTTACCGTGTTCGTGCGTGTGGGCATGGACGTGCGTTGGGATGGCGCCACCATGGGCCTGGACGACATGATCAACGAAGGCGTGCGCCGGGCTTACAACCTGCCGGAAAACGTCCTGCGTGCCTCGATCCTCGCCGACCCGGCGGGCGCTCGTAAAAACACCAAGGACAACACCCCGGCCGTTATCCACTACTCCATCGTTCCGGGTAACACCGTGGAAGTGGACGTGGCAGCCAAGGGCGGCGGTTCCGAGAACAAGTCGAAAATGGCCATGCTCAACCCGTCCGACTCGATCGTCGACTGGGTTTTGAAAACCGTTCCGACCATGGGCGCCGGCTGGTGCCCACCGGGCATGCTCGGCATCGGCATCGGCGGCACCGCCGAGAAAGCCGCCGTCATGGCCAAGGAAGTGTTGATGGAGTCCATCGACATTCACGAGCTCAAGGCACGCGGCCCGCAGAACCGTATCGAAGAGATGCGCCTGGAGCTGTTCGAGAAGGTCAACCAACTGGGCATCGGCGCCCAGGGCCTGGGTGGCCTGACCACCGTGCTCGACGTGAAGATCATGGATTACCCGACCCACGCCGCTTCGTTGCCGGTGTGCATGATCCCCAACTGCGCCGCCACCCGTCACGCGCACTTCGTGCTCGACGGTTCCGGCCCGGCCTCGCTGGAGGCGCCACCGCTGGACGCCTACCCGGAAATCGTCTGGGAAGCCGGCCCGTCGGCCCGTCGCGTCAACCTCGACACCCTGACTCCGGAAGAAGTGCAGAGCTGGAAGCCGGGCGAAACCGTCCTGCTCAACGGCAAGATGCTCACCGGTCGCGACGCCGCGCACAAGCGCATGGTCGAGATGCTGAACAAGGGTGAACCCTTGCCGGTGGACCTCAAGGGTCGCTTCATCTACTACGTCGGCCCGGTTGATCCGGTACGCGAAGAAGTGGTTGGCCCTGCCGGCCCGACCACGGCGACGCGAATGGACAAGTTCACCCGTCAGATCCTCGAGCAAACCGGCCTGCTGGGCATGATCGGCAAATCCGAGCGCGGCCCGACCGCGATCGAAGCGATCAAGGACCACAAAGCCGTTTACCTGATGGCGGTCGGCGGCGCGGCTTACCTGGTGGCGCAAGCGATCAAGAAATCCCGCGTGGTGGCTTTCGCCGAACTGGGCATGGAAGCGATCTACGAGTTCGACGTCAAAGACATGCCGGTCACTGTTGCAGTCGATAGCAAGGGTGAGTCGGTACACATCACCGGTCCTGCCATCTGGCAGCAAAAGATCAGTGAAAGCCTGGCGGTAGAAGTGCAGTAAGCGCTTCAGTCTGCCCGCACGGCCGGTTCATCGTTATGGATGACCCGGTCGTTTTTTTATCCAGCGTTCCAACCGTTCGCGATAGAAAAACTTTGCGCTTGGCCAACTCAATCTAAAAAAAGCAGCCCTCTCCTGTCAGATATGACAGGTTACGTCCCGCCTCAACCTTGATAGCGTTAATCCACCCACGCCCAACGCGTGCGCATTGGATGAAACCATGGCCGATCAAGACCTCAGCATCACCACGCCTTCCATCACTAAAAGCTCCTCGATCGCCATGATCGGCCAGGGTTTCAGCGCCGTGGGCCCGACCGGCGAAGCGTCGTTCCAGCTGCCACTGCCCATTTCCAGCGCCCGCGCCGCCACCCCGCAGTTGTCGCTGACTTACAGCAGTCAGTCTGGAAACGGCCCGTTCGGCATTGGCTGGAATCTGGGCAGCGGTCAAATCCGGCGCCGTACCAACAAGGGCGTGCCGCGTTATGGCGATGATGACGAGATCATCGGTCACGATGCCCAGATCTGCATGCCCGAACGCAATGCGGACGGCACGATCAAGTCCCGGTTCGAAAGCAGCTTCAACGGCAAGGACATCGGTCTTCACTCGGTGGTCCGTTATTCGCCAGAGGTCGAAAGCGTTTTCACCATCAGGGAACGCTGGCAGCCGGTAAGCCTGACGCCTGACGAGCACAAGCCCATGTTCTGGCTTGTATACGGCGCCGATGGCTCATTGCATATGTACGGCAAAACAGCGGATTCGCGCGTAGCGGCCCCTGACGATCCGCTACGCGTGGGTGTCTGGTTGCTTTGCGAAAGCATGACCGCCCACGGCGAGCATATTTGTTTCGATTACAAGGCGGACGATCAAGACCCCGACCCCGTCCATGACTACCGCGCCCAGCGTTACCTGCGTCGGGCGTTATACGGCAACTTCACCGCCAGCCAGGACCTGTACACCTGGACGGTCGAAACCCCGGCCGATCTGGGTTGGCATTTTCATTTGCTGTTCGACTACGGTGAACGCACCCTTTCACTGACCGAAAAACCCGCCTATGACGGCTACACTCTGCAACCCTGGCTGACCCGTCCGGATGCCTTTTCGGCCTTTGGGCACGGTTTTGAAGTGGGCACACGCCGGCTCTGTCAGCAGGTGCTGATGTTTCACCACTTTCCCGCCGAATTGGGCGCCGAACCGGCATTGGTTCGGCGGCTACTGCTTAAGTACAACCAGAACACACCGCAATGGAGCTACAGCCAGATCACCTCGGCCCACTATCAGGCCTGGGATGCCAGCGGCGCTGTGGAAAACACTCCGCCGGTGCAGTTCGAGCATTCACCTTTCAGCCTCAACAAAACGCCAGTACGGTTGCTCGAACCCGACAATATGCCGGGCATCGAGGATGGCGGTTTCTACCAATGCGTCGACCTTTACGGCGAAGGCTTGCCGGGTTTTCTCTGCCGCCATGACCAGTGCTGGTATTACCGGGAACCGATGCGCGCCGCGTCAGGGCCTGATGACATCGGCTACAGCCCGTGGAAAGCGCTGGAGAACATTCCGGTGGCGAACCGCAGTAAGCCTGTGCTGCAGATACTGACCGACTTGACCGGCGATGGCCGTCTCGACTGGATCACGGCCCAACCGGGCTTGAGTGGATTGCGCACGTTGAATGCAGATCGCACATGGGCCGAATTCAAGACCTTCGCCCAGTTCCCGGTAGAGTTTTTCAGTGCGTACTCACAGCTGGGCGACCTGGCTGGCGAGGGGCTTCTTTCGCTGGCAGTGATCGGGCCACGCTCCGTGCGCTTTTACCGCAACAACCTAGAGGACGGTTTCCAGCAGGCCGAAGAGGTTCCCCATGAGCCCGGCGATGACCGGCTGCCCTTGTTCGGCAATGCCGCCAGCGAACTGGTGTTTCTGGGTAACCTGCTGGGCAGCGACACGACCGAGCTGTGCCGCATTCGCCACGACGAAATCAAATGCTGGCCTAATCTGGGGCACGGCAAGTTCGGTAAGGGGCGGGTGCTCAGCGGTCCTGAGTTCAAGTACGACGAGTTCGATTGCGCACGGGTGCGGATCGCCGACCTCGACGGATCCGGCGCACCGGCATTGATCTATCTGAAATCCGATGCGTACGAGATTTACCTGAATCGTGGCGGCAAAGGCCTGGAAAAAGACCCGATCAGCGTGCCATGGCCTGTGGGCGTGCGATACGACCGACTGTGCGAGGTCACGTTCGCCGACCTGCAAGGCCTGGGCTGTGCCAGCCTGATCCTGACGGTGCCGCACATGAAACCGCGCCATTGGCGCTACGACTTAGTGTCGGCCAAGCCCTATCTGATCACATCCAGCAACAACAACATGGGATGCAGCGCCCGCGTCGTCTACCGCAGTTCGGCGCAGGAATGGCTGGATGAAAAGCAGGAACGGCTTCTTGCAAAACCGCAGGAAGTCCCGGCGTGCTTTTTGCCGCTCAATGTGCAGGTTGTCAGTCGGCAACTGCAGCTGGACGAAATCACCGGCAACTGCCTGAGCCAGGGGGTCAAGTACCGCGAGGGTTATTACGACCCGCTTGCTCGTGAGTACCGGGGCTTTGGCTATCTGGAACAGACCGACAGCGAAAGTGCCACGGGCGATGATGATGTCGGCTTCACGGCGCAAACCCGGGTCCGTAGCTGGTTCATTATCGGCCAGTTCATGGACAGGCCACGTGACGGCTATTTCGACAGGGATCCCGAAGCATTCCCGCTGGGAGAGACATTGCTCAGCGAATATGACGCCATCAACGAGTGCGATGTGCCCTTCCCGCCACCCGACGAAACCATCAAGTATGAAATCGCCCGTGGGATGTCCGGGACGCTCATGCGAGTCGAAACCTACAACGGCGAAGACGACCCGCTCACGGCACAGCCTTACACGGTCACAGAACATCGCTATCTGGTGCGCCAGGTGCGACCTAAAGGTGATCACTATCCCGATGCAATCATCCTGCCTCTACCGGTAGAGAAGATCAGCTACCGGTACGAACAATTTATCGACGACCCCTTGTGCCAGCATGAAATCAATCTGCGCTGGAGCAAATATGGTCTGCCCACCCACTCGGTGGCCATCAGCTACGCACGCCGCCGAACCGCAGGGGACACCCCGCCCTTTACCGACTCCGATGAACAACAGTGGTGGTGCGACGCCCATGACGACGCTCAGCAGTCGTACTACCTGAGCGAGACCCGTGCCCGGTTCATCGATCTGGATGCCGATCCGCAGCATCGGCGATTGGGCTTGCCCTATGAGCAGCGCGCCAATGCGCTGATCTTGCCCAAAGGCTCGCTGCCCGGCGGCCTTGAGCCGGACAAAATTACGTTTAAGGAAATTACCGATCATCAGGATTCCGGCGAGTGGAATGCCCTGCGAGTGCTGACCCAACAGTCGGTGCAGCGTTACCTCAAGACCGAAGATCAGTCGCTGATGCCCGATGGCAAGGCCGAATACGAAGCCCTGACCGGCCCGCTGGAGGTCGCGCAACTGGACAAGACCGCGCTGGACGCCTACAGCGAACTGCCGCCACCCTTCGACATCCGGGACGAGCTGGCGAAAATCGGTTACAACCCTATGAAGTTGCTGTTCGAAACACCGCCGCCGGCCGACGACGAAGACAACCTGTGGTCCGCCCGCTACGGTTTCGCGAAGTACGACAATCTCGACGGTTTTTACAAAGTGCTCGAGTACCACGAGACGCCCAGCCACGGCGTGACGAAAGCCGAATACGACACCTACCGTCTGGCGATCAAAAGCGTCGAACTGCCCGATGGCTGTACCACCCGGATCGAATACGACTATCACGCACTGCAACCGGTGCGCATCATCGATGCCAACGACAATACTCAGGAAGCCATTTACGAACCGTCCGGGCAGCCCTTGGCCATCAGTTTTTTCGGCACCGAAAACGGTAGCGACGCAGGCTTCAGATCGCTGAGCGAGTTCGTGCGCCCGGTGGATCATCGCCCGGACCCGGCCATCGAGAACCCGGTGGATGCCATTCAAAAAGCCGCCAGCACGTTGCGCAAGGATCTGTTCAGCTGGATGGGGCAACTGCCGCCGACCGTCAGTCCCGAACTGCTCGCCGAATGGATCGCCAACGGTGATGTCCTTCCCAGCGGACACATTTGCGCCAGCGCCCGCCAACGTTTGCAGCAAGGCACCGACCTGACTGTGTCGAAACAAGCGTTGAGCGAACTCATCGCCACGGTTCGCCGCGAGCCGGTACACAGCGTCGTCCTCAGCGCCGACCGTTACCCCGACGATCCGGTTCCGGCACAGATCCAGATCGTCAAAGCCTGCGTGGACGGCTTCGGCCGGGCGCTGCAAACCCAGCAATTGGTCGAACCGGGCATGGCTTATGCGGTGGATACCGACGGCAAGCTGATCATCGAGAATGGTCAGTATCTTGAGGTATTCACCGACCCGCGTTGGCGCATCAGCGAACGAGTCGAATACAACAACAAAGGCCTGCCGGTTCGACAGTTCCGGCCGTTTTTCGCCAACACCCATGGCTATGTCGACGACCAGTCCCTGCACCAGCTTGGCTATTTCGATCAGCTGTTCTATGACGTGCCGGGCCGCGCGATCAAGCTGATCAACGCCAAAGGGTATTTCTCCCGCGAGACGTATCATCCCTGGTACCACATCAGCGAAGACTTCAATGACACCGCTGAGCCTTCACCGCCGCAACAGAGCACTTTGCACTGATGTCTGTCAGGGTTCATCGGCGCACGCCTTCGCTCATGGCGAGCGACGGCCGAGGCTTGCCGGTTCGCCAGGTCGCTTATCTGCGCACGGTTGCCGGTGAAACGGCTGCTGCCCTGGTAACCCGCCAGCAACATGACGTTGCCGGGCGGCGAGTGACGCAACAGGATCCGCGCCTGCCCACGCCCAACATCACCACCGTTTACGGGTTGGGCGGCACGCCCTTGAAAATCGACAGCGTCGATGCCGGCTGGCGCCTGAGCCTGCCGGGGCTGGCCGGGGAGACGTCGCAGCGCTGGGACGAGCGCGGCAGCCATTGGCGCATGACCTACGATAATCAGCTGCGCGTGGTGGCCGTCGAGGAAAACGCCCGGCCGGATGTCGACACCTTCACCTACGCCGATGCCTCGGCCGACGCCGGTCATAACCTGCGTGGCCAGTTGCTTGCGCTGGTGGATCCGTCGGGCACCTTGCGCCTCGGCAGCTACGGCCTGCTCGGGCAGCCGCTGGGCGAAACCCGCACCTTTCACGATGCCAAGGCCTTTGTCAGCCACCGCACCTACAACCCGCTGGGCGCCGTTCTGGAGCAGATCGATGCCGGCGAACACCAGCAACAATCGCGCTACGACCTCGCCGGGCAAATCAAACAGGTGCAGTTGCGGCTCAAGGGGCAAACCGATTGGCAACCCGTGTTGCAGGACGCGCAGTACAACGCCGCCGGGCAAATCATTGAGCAACAGGCGGGTAACGGCGTAATCAGCCGTTGGCGCTACGACCCGACCGATGCACGTCTGCAGCGGCAATCTGCACAAGAAAATCAGCAGCCGTCCCTTCAGGACTTCGAATACGAATACGACCCGGTGGGCAACGTTACCCGCATCCTCGACCATGTGTTCACGCCCAGCCATTTCGCCAATCAGCGGGTCGATGGCCATCGCGAATTCAGGTACGACTCGCTGTACCGATTGCACAGCGCCAGCGGCTACGACGACGGCCCGCCTTCGGACATTCCGGGCCTGCCCCAACCAACCGATCCCAACAACCGGCTCAACTACACGCAGACTTACGACTACGATCACGGCGGCAATCTGATCAAGCTCTGCCATGTGCGCGAGGGTGCCTGTCATACCCGCGAGATGTTCATCGACCCAGCCAGCAATCGTGGCGTGCGCTGGACCCCAGGGGATCCCGACCCGCAATTCGACAGACTGTTCGATCGCCACGGCAACCTGCTGGCCCTGCAACCCGGCCAGCCCATGCAATGGAACGCTCGCGATCAACTGACCTCGGTGACTCTGGTCCATCGCGACAACGGCCCCGACGACGAAGAACACTACCGCTACAGCCAGGGCGTGCGGGTCTATAAACGCCACGAAACCCATACCGCGAAAACCAGTCACATTCACGAAGTGCGCTATTTGCCGGGACTGGAGATCCGCACCAAAGACAACGGCGAAGAACTGCACGTCATCACCCTTACCGCCGGCTTCGGCAGCGTCCGTTGCCTGCACTGGGAGAACGACCCGGCGAACATCGGCAGCGATCAACTGCGCTACAGCCTGGACGATCACTTGGGCTCCTGCCTGATGGAACTGGACCAACAGGCGCAATTGATCAGCCACGAAGGCTACTACCCATTCGGCGCCACCGCGTGGATGGCGGCGCGCTCGTTGATCGAAGTCGTCTACAAAATCATCCGCTATTCGGGCAAGGAAATGGATGTCAGCGGCTTGTACTACTACGGCGCGCGATATTACGCGCCATGGTTGCAACGCTGGGTCAGCGCCGATCCGGCAGGAGATGTGGACGGGCTGAATCTGTATGGGTTTGTGGGGAGCAATCCGACGAACTATTTCGATGATGACGGGCAACAGCGAACGCCGGATGAACTGAAGGCCGTCATTGATCGCTACTCAAATCTGCTTACAACGGTCGAATCCAGGCTGAACAGGTCGATTTATCAATTCAACAACCTTAACCGGACCAGGGATATCTACAAATCCAGTGGTAAAAGGGCTGCGCTCACATTGGTCAATGTCTTGGCGTCTGCAATGATCGCAGGTGTCGTTGGTAGTTTGGCGATAACTGCCGGCACGCTCGTGACCAGCGGCAACGTGGCGGCAGGCTCAACGATTGGTATTGGGACGGCTGCCTTGGCAGCGGATGTAGCTGGTAATGCAATTGACAGCGCCGGCCAGAAAAACGCTTTCGGATACCCGCTCTTACCGAAAAGCGACGACTACGATTTGGGCGATATCACAAAAGATGCAGAGCCAGTTCGCATAAGAACTGAGATTAGAAAAATACTAGAGAAATACGACCCGCGGCAAACGGACGGAAACAAGGAAACATTGATGGCCGGGGCGATTGGGGCCGCTGATACGCTGACCGGCAAAAGTACTCATCTGGAAAAGTTTCTTGCATTCTTTCGCCTGAGTGTAGAAATGACTGAGGCGCTTAATGACACACTTGGACCAAGAGATCTTGAGTTGGTAGAACAAGGCGTCTATTTGCTGAGTGACTTTCTGAATACTGAAAAAAAGAAATATGATTCGGCTTTGGAGGAGCTTGAAAATCTCGGTGGCAAGCATATAGCGCTAGCAACTGGAACTCGCCGTCGGCTGGAGGAAACCGAAACTGTAGTAAAAGGGAAGATGCAGCGTGTCCTGGATCTGCGTCCTCGGGTAACCGAGCATCTCCAACGAAAAAAGGCTGTTTGAACAGGCGAGGATAAGAGGTAGCGCGGGGTGATCGGCACGTATCAATGTCAGGGAAAACCTGCGCTGCATGCTATCGTGCCTACCCGCACCTGCGTCGATATTCCCTATGCTCGCGACTTCACAATCCTTGCGCCGATTGCTTTATGCCCTGTCGATAATCGCCGGGGCCGTTCTTGCGGCCACTTTGGCCATCCGCCACACCGAACGCCAGGCGTTGGTGGAGGACGCTGCCCGCGCCAATCAGCAATTGTCGCTGTACGCCAATTCCCTGCACACCCTGATCGACCGCTACCGCGCCCTGCCCGCCGTATTGGCGCTGGACCCGGAACTGCGCGCCGCGCTAAGCGGTGAGGTGAGCCCCGAACAGCAGCTTGCGTTGAATCGCAAACTGGAAAAAATCAACGGCGCCGCGCAGTCCTCGACCCTGGAACTGCTCGACCGCACCGGCCGGGCCGTGGCCGCCAGCAATTGGCGTTTGCCCAGCAGTTACGTCGGCCACAACTATGGCTTTCGCCCCTACTTCAGCCAGACGCGAACCCAAGGCACCGGGCGCTTTTACGCGGTGGGCGTCACCAGCGGCATTCCGGGTTACTTTCTGTCCAGTGCAGTGACCGGCGACGGTGATGAGTTCCTCGGTGCCATGGTGGTCAAACTCGAATTCCCGGAGCTTGAGCGCGAATGGCGCCAGGGCAGCGACACCTTGCTGGTCAGCGATGCGCGCGGGATCATCTTCATCGCCAATCAGCCCGGTTGGCGCTATCGCCAATTGAAACCGCTCGGCGACAGCGACCGCGCCGAGCTCAAGGCCACGCGCCAATACGACAAACAACCGCTGACCCCGCTTGACTATCAATCGGTGCGGCGCTTCGACGACAACAGTGCGCTAACCCGGGTCGATGGCCCCGACGGAGCGGCGGATTACCTGTGGGAATCGCTGCCGCTGGCCGCCGAAGGCTGGACGCTGCACCTGCTGCGCCGCCCGCAGATCGCTTTCGAAGACCGCCGCAACGCCGGGCTCGCCGCCGCCGGGGTGTGGCTGGCCATCGTGTTTTTGCTGCTGTTCCTCAACCAGCGCTGGCGCCTGGCCAAAATGCGCCAGCGCAGTCGTGAAGAACTCGAACAACTGGTGGAAGAACGCACCCGCGACCTGCGCACCGCCCAGGACGGGCTGGTGCAATCGGCCAAACTCGCGGCCCTCGGGCAGATGTCGGCGGCGCTGGCCCATGAAATCAACCAGCCGCTGACCGCCCAACGCATGCAGCTTGCGACGCTGAGGCTGCTGCTCGATCACGGTCGGGTCGAGGACGCCTACAAGGCGCTCAAACCGGTGGACGACATGCTCACGCGCATGGCCGCCCTCACCGGCCACCTGAAAACCTTCGCCCGCAAAAGCCCCAGCGGTCTGCGCGAACGGCTGGACCTGGCGGCGGTGGTCGATCAATCCTTGCAGTTGCTGGATGCGCGCCTGCGTGATGAGCACATCAGCACTGTGCTGCACCTGACCCGCCCGGCCTGGGTACGTGGCGATGCGATTCGTCTGGAGCAGGTGCTGATCAACCTGCTGCGCAACGCCCTGGATGCGATGCACGACAAACCCTGCAAACGTCTGGAAATCCGCCTCGAAGCCGATGAACAATTGTGGCGCCTGAGCGTTTCCGATAACGGTGGCGGCATTGCCGAAGAGAACCTGGATAACGTGTTTGACCCATTCTTCACCACCAAACCGGTGGGTGATGGTCTGGGCCTCGGGTTAGCCGTCTCGTTCGCCATCGCTCACGAAGCGGGCGGGCGCTTGAGTGCCGATAATGGTGAAAACGGCGCGGTGTTCACCCTGACGTTGCCCATTGATCTGGAGGTGCCTGGCTGATGCTCAATTCGGTGATGGTGGTCGATGACGAAAGCAGCATCCGCAGCGCCGTCGAACAGTGGCTGAGCTTGTCCGGCTTCGAGGTGCAGCTGTTCAGCCGCGCCGATGAGTGCCTGGCGCAACTGCCCAGACATTTCCCCGGTGTGATCCTCAGCGATGTGCGCATGCCCGGCATGACGGGGCTGGAACTGTTGGCCGAAGTCCAGCGTCGCGATGCCGACTTGCCGGTGATCCTGCTGACCGGTCACGGTGATGTGCCGATGGCCGTCGAAGCGATGCGCGATGGCGCCTACGATTTCCTCGAAAAACCTTTCAGCCCGGAAACCCTGCTGAGCAGCCTGCGCCGCGCTCTGGACAAGCGCCGACTGGTGCTGGAAAACCGTGCCCTGCACGAACAGGCAGACAATCGCGCCAAACTCGATGCCACCCTGCTGGGTGTATCCCGTGGTTTGCAAACGCTGCGCCGGCAGGTGCTGGATCTGGCGACGCTGCCGGTCAACGTGCTGATCCGGGGCGAAACCGGCAGTGGCAAGGAATTGGTTGCCCGTTGCCTGCACGACTTCGGTCCCCGTGCAGACAAACCCTTCGTGGCACTGAATTGCGCGGCGATTCCCGAGCAGTTGTTCGAGGCCGAGCTGTTCGGTCATGAGAGCGGCGCGTTCACGGGTGCCCAGGGCAAACGTATCGGCAAGCTCGAATACGCCGATGGCGGCACGCTGTTTCTCGATGAAATCGAAAGCATGCCCCTGGCCCAACAGGTGAAACTGCTGCGGGTGTTGCAGGAGCAGAAACTGGAGCGATTGGGCTCCAACCAGAGCATCCACGTGGATTTGCGGATCATCGCCGCGACCAAACCCGACTTGCTGGAGGAAGCCCGGGCCGGACGTTTTCGCGAAGATCTGGCCTATCGATTGAACGTCGCCGAGTTGCGGCTGCCACCGTTGCGCGATCGGCGTGAAGACATTCCCCTGTTGTTCGAGTTCTTCGCGCAGAGTGCCGCCGAGCGTTTGGGTCGCACCTTTGCACCCTTGAGCGGGCCGCAATTGAGCCATCTGCTGAGCCACGACTGGCCGGGCAATGTGCGCGAACTGGCGAACGTCGCCGAGCGCCAAGTGCTGGGCCTGGACGAACCGGAGCCGGTGGGGATCGATCCCGGCCAGTCGCTGGCGGCGCAGCAAGAAGCCTTCGAAGCGCATTGCCTGCGCGCGGCATTGACCCGACATAAAGGTGATGTGAAAGCGGTGCTTGAAGAACTGCAACTGCCGCGTCGTACCTTTAATGAAAAGATGCAGCGGCATGGGTTGAGCCGTGAGATGTTCCTCGGCGAATGATCGTTCCCACGCTCCGCGTGGGAATGCAGCCCGGGACGCTCCGCGTCCCAAAAGCCGAACGCGGAGCGTCCGTTGAGGCATTCCCACGCGGAGCGTGGGAATGATCAGCTCCGGCGGATTTCCGCTTGCCAACCCCAATTCCATAAGCGGATTTCCGCTCAACAAAACCCGCTACCCCCTCTAAACCGGCCCTCCTCCCCTTGGCACAGCTCCTGCTATAGCCCCAGCAGGCTGCGTTTTAACGCGCTCCACAAAAACAATTAAACGAAGGATCCTTCAATGGATAACTCCAACGCCTTGCCTCTTGGGTCGGCTGCCCTGCCGGCCAAAGAAAGAACCACCGCCAGCCGGATCAAATCGATCTTCAGCGGCTCTGTCGGCAACATGGTCGAGTGGTACGACTGGTACGTCTACGCCGCCTTCTCCCTGTACTTCGCCAAAGCCTTCTTCCCCAAAGGCGACACCACCGCACAACTGCTCAACACCGCCGCGATCTTCGCCGTGGGCTTTTTGATGCGCCCGATCGGTGGCTGGCTGATGGGCCTCTACGCCGACCGCGCCGGTCGCAAACGCGCATTGATGGCCTCGGTCTACCTGATGTGCTTCGGCTCGTTGCTGATCGCCCTGAGCCCGGGCTATGAAACCATCGGCATCGGCGCGCCGATCCTGCTGGTGTTCGCCCGCCTGCTGCAAGGT
Organism: Pseudomonas sp. B21-015; assembly: GCF_024749285.1. Classification (NCBI taxonomy): domain Bacteria; kingdom Pseudomonadati; phylum Pseudomonadota; class Gammaproteobacteria; order Pseudomonadales; family Pseudomonadaceae; genus Pseudomonas; species Pseudomonas sp. B21-015. The sequence goes on along the minus strand of NZ_CP087196.1, from coordinate 1,496,855 downwards.
TTGTCGGTCGGTGGCGAGTACGGCACTTCGGCCACGTACCTCAGCGAGATGGCGACCAAGGAACGTCGCGGTTTTTACTCCAGTTTCCAGTACGTGACGCTGATCTCCGGCCAGCTCATCGCCCTGGGTGTGCTGATCGTGCTGCAAAACTTCCTGACCACCGAAGAGCTGTACGCCTGGGGCTGGCGCATTCCGTTCGCCATCGGCGCGCTGTGTGCCGTGGTCGCGCTCTACCTGCGTCGTGGCATGGAAGAAACCGAGTCGTTCAGCAAAAAAGAGAAAGCCAAGGAAAGCGCCATGCGCACCTTGCTGCGCCATCCGAAAGAACTGATGACCGTGGTCGGCCTGACCATGGGCGGCACGCTGGCGTTCTACACCTACACCACGTACATGCAGAAATACCTGGTGAACACCGTCGGCATGAGCATTTCCGACTCCACCACGATTTCCGCGGCCACGCTGTTCCTGTTCATGTGCCTGCAACCGATCATCGGCGGGCTGTCGGATAAAGTCGGTCGTCGACCGATCCTGATCGCCTTCGGTATTCTCGGAACCCTGTTCACCGTACCGATCCTGACCACCCTGCACACCATCCAGACCTGGTGGGGCGCGTTCTTCCTGATCATGGCGGCGCTGATCATCGTCAGCGGCTACACCTCGATCAACGCGGTGGTCAAAGCCGAACTGTTCCCCACCGAAATCCGTGCACTGGGTGTTGGCCTGCCGTACGCGCTGACCGTGTCGATCTTCGGCGGTACCGCTGAATACATCGCGCTGTGGTTCAAGAGCATCGGCATGGAAACCGGTTACTACTGGTATGTCACGGCGTGCATCGCAGTGTCGTTGCTGGTGTATGTGACCATGAAAGACACCCGCAAGCATTCGCGGATCGAGACGAACTGACAGCAACATTGATGGCGGCTGTACCGGCCTCTTCGCGGGCAAGCCCGCTCCCACAGGTTGACCGAGTTCTTTCAGAAGAATGCGGTCGAATGTGGGAGCGGGCTTGCTCGCGATGAGGCCGTAACATTCAACATCTGTGTTGACTGTTAAACCGCTATCGCGGGCAAGCCCACATTAGATCTCATCGCTGGAAATAACCCGCTCGTCCTTGCACTATGATCGATCCCGAAACAAAGCCTCAGGAACCCCGTCCATGACCGACGACATCCATTTCTACGAACCCGCCAACGGCCACGGCCTGCCGCATGACCCGTTCAACGCCATCGTCGGCCCGCGCCCCATCGGCTGGATCTCTTCGCAGGACGCCAACGGTCGCCTGAACCTGGCGCCGTACAGCTTTTTCAACGCCTTCAACTACATCCCGCCGATCATTGGTTTTTCCAGCGTCGGGCGCAAAGACAGCCTGAACAACATCGAGCAGACCGGCGAGTTCGCCTGGAACCTGGCGACGCGTCCGCTGGCCGAGCAGATGAACCAGAGCTGCGCCATGGTCGGGCCTGAGGTCAACGAGTTCGAACTGTCCGGGCTGGCCACCGCCGCGTCGAAAATCATTCAGGTGCCACGGGTTGCCGAAAGCCCGGTGTCCTTCGAGTGCAAGGTCACGCAGATCATTCAGTTGCAGCGTGCCAACAAGGAAGTGGTGCCGAGCTGGCTGATTCTCGGCGAAGTGGTCGCCGTGCACATCGCCAAATGGCTGTTGAAAGATGGGGTGTACGACACCGCCGCGGCAGAACCGATTCTGCGCGGCGGCGGGCCGGCGGATTATTTTCAGCTGGGGCCAGAGGCACTGTTCAAGATGTTCCGCCCGGGGGCGGTCAAGTGATTACCAGAGCAGGTCGGCGTTTTCTTTGACGTCCTGGAGGCGGGTCAATTCTTTGGCCGCGGCCTCGTCGGCTTCATGAGCGGTCTTGAAGGTCTGGCCTTCCAGCACTTTGTGAAAAACCGGGGCACCGGAACCGCCGAGGGCTTTGACGGCAATCGCGGCGTGGTAACCGCCCTCGCCCGGTACTACGGCTGAAACGGCTTCGAAATGTTCAAAGGCTTTGCGTGCCATGTCGCGGATCCTGGCTGATGGAGAATTGCGCCATTAAACCCTCAACCGGCCAGTTTGTGTACCTCTACCGGGGACTGGCCAAGGGCCTGGGCCGCCGAGACATCCTTGAAGGTGTGGAAATCCAGGCTGTTGACCACCAGCTCCTGCACCAATTCGGCAAAAATCTGCATCGCCGGGCTGCCGAAGTAAGCGGTCATGGCCTGCTGGTTGGCCCAGAAACCGGACACCAGCCACAGTTCGGAATCGCATTGTGAGTGCTGCAGGGCGAAGCTCAAGCAACCCGGTGCGTTGCGCGACGGCTCGATCAGGGCGCTCAAGCGCACACCGAGTTCTGCCGAACGCCCGGCGCGGGCGCGGACGAAGGCCATATGACTGACGGGGATTTGCGTAGACATGTTCAACCCTCCCAGGTCATTCAGTGGCAGCCGGGGACGGGCTGCGACAGGATCCAAGATTAGGCGGCGTGCCATGGTCATCGTTAGTCGATTTCTGCCGACGCATTGCACAATCCTGCGAGACTTGGCTCAACACCTGTAACAACCGGTAAAACCCGTCACATCACTGTCACACGCGTTTTGTGTAGGCGCTGCCCATCTGCGTCACGTCATGACCGGGCGGCACACGAAGCCCATGCAGAATCAGGCAAGCTTTTGGCAGGATGTGTCTACCGCTGTCCCTTGCACAAATTTAAGCTCAGCCCATGACCAACACTTCACGGAGGATTCCCTGCATGTCGTCGCTCGATCACTTTCAGGCTCCGCTTCCCGCCGACATGGAAAAACAGCGCGCGGAACTGGCCGACCTCATCCGCCGCAACACGCTGGACGATGGCTCCTACGCCACCGCCGTCGGCTCGCTGTTCATGTCGCGTCACAGTAAATCCCATGATTTCGCCCCGGGGCTAGCCCAACCGGCCCTGTGCATCATGGCCCAGGGACGCAAGGAGGTTCGGCTGGCGGACGAATACTTCAATTACGACCCGCTGAATTACCTGGTGGTATCGGTCTCGATGCCCTTGAGCGGTCGGGTGGTGAATGTCTCGCCCGAGGAACCGATCCTCGCGGTGCGGCTGGACATCGACCCGGCGGAAATCACCGCGCTGATTGCCGACGCGGGGCCCATCGGCGTACCCACGCGGCCCACCGGTCGCGGCCTGTATGTCGAGCGGATCGACGCGGCCATGCTCGACGCCGTGTTGCGTCTGGCACGTTTGCTCGACACCCCCAAAGACATCGCCATGCTGGCGCCGCTGATTCGTCGGGAGATTCTGTATCGGTTATTGCGCAGTCAACAGGGTCATCGGCTGTATGAGATTGCTATCGCCAACAGCCAGAGCCATCGCATCAGCCAGGCGATCAAATGGCTCAACGGCAACTTTGAACAACCGCTGCGCATCGATGATCTGGCACGGGAAGTGAACCTGAGCGTGTCGACGCTGCACCACCGGTTCAAAGCGATGACGGCGATGAGTCCGCTGCAATATCAGAAACAGCTGCGCCTGCAAGAAGCGCGACGGTTGATGTTGGCCGAAGGGCTGGAAGCTTCGGCGGCGGGTTATCGGGTGGGCTATGAAAGCCCTTCGCAATTCAGCCGTGAGTACAGCCGATTGTTCGGCGCGCCACCGCTGCGGGATTTGGCGCGGTTGCGGTTGTCGGTTTGATCCGACATTTGTTGTGTGGCTGATGGCCTTATCGCGGGCAAGCCCGCTCCCACAAGGACCGGTGTACACGGAACCCTGTGTGGGCTTGCCCGCGATGGGGCCAGCAAGAGCAACCCTCCACTAACGTCAGGCGCTCAACACTCGGCACGCCTCAGCCGGCAACGTCACCGACACCGGATTGCCAATGCTCAGCCCAATCCCCTGACACGGCGTGCTCAACGCGGTAAACGACACCCCTGAACACTCGACGGTGGTTTCAATCGTCGCACCGATATCCCGCACAAACGTCACCTTGCCCAGCAAGCGATTCCCCGCCGTGGCTTGGGGCTGCGACAGTTGCAGATCCTCAGGGCGAATCAGCATTTTCACCTTCTCCCCCACCACAATGCTGCTACAGATTGGCACTTGCAGCGCATCGCCACCGGGCAAGCTGACCTTGCCGTTGCCCAGCGCCGTGGCCGGAAAGATATTCCCCGAACCGATAAAATCCGCGACGAATTCATTGGCCGGATGCCGATAGATTTCGATCGGCGTGCCCACCTGCTGCACCCGATGCTCACCCAGCACCACCACGATGTCGGCCATGGTCATGGCTTCGCGCTGGTCGTGGGTGACCATAATGGTGGTGATGTTCAAACGCTGTTGCAGCTGACGGATTTCCACCTGCATCGACTCACGCAGCTTGGCGTCCAGCGCCGACAACGGTTCGTCGAGCAACAGGATTTTCGGGTGCGAGGCAATCGCACGGGCAATCGCCACCCGCTGACGCTGACCGCCGGAGAGTTTTGCCACCGGGCGATCAATCATTTCCTGCAGTTGAATCAGCTCCAGCAACTCCACCACCCGCGCCTGCTGATCGACCTTGCTGACCCCGCGCAGTTTCAGCGGATAAGCAATGTTCTCCCCCACCGTCATGTGCGGAAACAGCGCCAGCGATTGAAACACCATGCCGAAATTGCGCTGATGCGCCGGCGTATGGCCGATGTCTTCACCGTCCAGGCGAATCTCGCCGCCGGTCAGGGTTTCGAGCCCGGCGATCATCCGCAGCAAGGTGGTTTTACCGCAGCCCGAGGGGCCGAGGAAACACACCAGCTTGCCCTCGGGCAAGTGCAGGTTCACATCCTTTACCGCGCAGGCCGAGCCGTAGTGTTTCTCGACGTTTTCCAGAATCAGACCAGTCATTTGAATCACCTCAAGAAATCAGAACGAAACGCCGCCTTCGCCAACCAACTTTTCCAGCGCCCAAATGAGCACGAAGTCGATCAGCACGATCAGCACGGCAAACGAAAATACGGTTGGGTCGAGCGAAGACACGGTGCGGCTGTACATCCAGATCGGCACGGTCATGACGTCGATGGTGTAGAGAAAATAGGTCACGGTGAATTCGTTGAACGAGACGATGAACGCCAGCAGCATCCCCGCCAGAATCCCCGACTTCATCAACGGCACCACCACATCGACAATCGCCCGCAGCGGCGAGGCACCGAGCATTTGCGCGGCCTCTTCGACTTCGCTGCCGATGGAAAGCATCGCTGCCGTGCAGTTCTTCACCACGAACGGCAGCGCCAGAATCACGTGGGCAATCACCAGCCGCGAGGTGGTGATCTGGAACGGCAGGCTGTCGAACACCAGCAGCAAGGCCAGCCCCAACACCACCATCGGAAACACCAGTGGCAGCGACATCAATTGCAGCGCCACTGCTTTACCGCGGAACTCACAACGGGTCAGGGCATAGGCCGCCGGCACTGCGATGATCGTGGCGAAAACCATGGTCAGGCAGGCCACCAGCAAACTGGTGCTCATGGCTTTGCCCAGGCTCAGCACGTCGCTGGCATCCGGCGACACGAAGGTGTGCCAGGCGGCCTTGTACCATTGCAGGCTGTAGCTGCTGGGCGGGAAGTCGAGGTTCGACGCGCCGCTGAACGACATGACGATCATGGTCAGGATCGGCAGCACCGCCAGCAGCAAAATGAAGCCCGAGAGGATGCCGGCAAACTTGCCGGTATCGCCCGGCAACAGCGAGTGACGCTTCTTGATCACAGAGCTCATTGCGAAGCCTCCAGCATGCGCCGACGACGGCCAGTGATGTATTCGGACAAGGTCATGATCGCGAGTGTGGTGACGATCAGCACCACACCGGCGGCGGACGCGGCGGGCCAGTTCATCAGCGGGGCAATCTGGTCATGGACCATCACCGCCAGCATCGGCACGCGCCGACCACCGAGCAGCAACGGCACCACGAAGCTGCTGGCGTTGTAGGCGAACACCAGCGTCGCGCCGGTGATGATCCCCGGCAAACTCATCGGCAACACCACCTGGCGAAACACCTGCAAGCGACTGGCGCCAAGGGTGGCGGCGGCTTCTTCATAAGTGCGGGCAACGCCGCGCATGGCGCTGGCGATCGGCAGCACGGCCAACGGGAACGCGGTTTGCACCAGGCCCATCAACACGCCGTTCTGGTTGTAGAGCAGCATGATCGGCCGCTTGATCAGGCCCAGGCCCATCAGCGCCTGATTGAGCATCCCGCCGGGGCCGAGAATCACCAGCCAGCCGTAGCTTTGCAGCAACAGGTTGACCAGCAATGGCAGCAGCACCGCCGCAAGGAAAATCCGCCGCACAAACGGTGAGGTCAGCCGCGACATGGTGTAGGCCACCGGGATCGCCAGCAGCACCGCGATCACCGCGCTAATCAGCGCCAGGCGCAATGTCAGCAGCAACGATTTGAGGTAATAGGGCTCCAGCAATTGCGCGTAACTGGCCAGGTTGAACCCGGTCCATTCCGCGCCTTTGGTGCCGACGCTCATACGCAGCACCAAGAGGCTCGCGGCAATCAGCACGCCGAGAAACAGCATCGACGGCGTGAGAAAAAGCCAGGCGCGCGCTGTCGGTGAGACACCCCGAGTGATGCGCGTGGGTGCCGCGCTTACCGGATGGGTCAGAGGTTGGTGTTCCATAGCAAGGGTCTCGCCAATGGAAAGCAGCTGAGCGAACACAACCTTCAAAACCACCGTGAACCCTGTGGGAGCGGGCTTGCCCGCGATAGCAATCTGTCAGTCACATCAGTATCGACAGGGGGGCCGTCATCGCGGGCAAGCCCGCTCCCACAGTGTTTTGCAGTGTTCTAAAGACCCGTGTTCGCCACTCGATCAGGAAGAAAAGATTTCCGTGTAACGACGAATCCATTGGTCATGCACGGTGGCCAGGAAGGCGTTGTCGTGCATGATCGCCTTCTCGGCAATCTGCTCCGGCGTGAGGATGTACGGGCTCTTGCGCGCATCGGCGGAGATGATCGCCTTGGCGTTGACCGGACCGTTGTAGATGTCTTCGGCCATCTTGCCCTGCACCAGCGGGTCCAGAGAGTGGTTGATGAAGGCGTACGCCATGTCGGTGTCGCCCGGACGATTTTTCGGCATCACCGACAGCATCAAATCGGTGTAGAAACCTTCCTTCATGCCAAACGTGGCGCCCAGGCCGTAGGCCGGATCGCGAATCTGTTTCGGGAAGAACGCTGGCGCGTACAGGCCGCCCATGTCCAGGGAACCGGTGCGGAACAGTTCGGCGATCTGGTTCGGGTTTTCGCCCAACGTCACTACACGGTCCTTGAGCTCGGCGAGTTTCTTGAAACCCGGCTCGATGTTGTGTTCGTCACCACCGGCCAGTTTGGCGGCGATGATGATCAGGTCCATGGCCTCGGTCCAGTTTGGCGGTGGCAGGAAGATGTTCGGTGCCAGGTCCGCGTCCCACAGGGCGGCGTAGCTGGCCGGGGCTTCTTTCTGGGTGCGGGTGCTGTAGACCAGGCTGTTGCACCACAACAGGTAACCGATGCCATGACCGTTGGCGCCGGTGCGGTATTTCTCCGGCACGTCGACCAGGTTGGGAATGCGGTTGAGGTCGGGTTTTTCCAGCAGGTTGGCGGCGGCCAGACCTTCGGCGCCGACGCCTGCCAGGGTGATGATGTCGTACTGCGGGCGATCACCGCCGGCTTTCAGCTTGGCGACCATTTCCGAAGTGCTGCCGGTGCGGTCAGCGATGACCTTGCAGCCGTATTTGTCTTCGAAGGTGGCCGCGATATTGCGCAGCGCCGCAAGGCCCGTGTCATCGGACCAGGTCAGCAAGCGCAGGGTCTTGCCCGCAAAGCGTGTATCGCTGGCATTGGCCCGGATGAACGGCATGCTCATGGCCGCCGCTGCAACCGAAGCTACGCCCACGGTTTTGATGAATTGACGTCTGTTCAGATCATGCTCGCCCATGAAGGACTCCCTTTGTTTTTTTAAGTATGAGGTTGGTCGCAACCGTTGCATCCGCGCGGCCAGATCTGCATCAGGCCCCGTATTTACGGGGGGTTAGCTGAGCTGGCGGGTTCATCCTGAGGTCGTGCAAAACACCTGACTATCGATAAAAACTCATTGAAGCCATGACGCTGGCGCATGCCTCATCAAGAGGCATGCGCTCACCTTTTTCGTGCTGTCAGATGGCCCGAATCACGTGTTTGATTTCCTGGAAAGCCTGCAAGCCCCACGGCCCCAATTCGCGGCCGATGCTGCTCTGTTTGTAGCCACCCCAGGCGGTCTGCGGGAAGATCACTTGCGGCGCGTTGATCCACACAAGCCCCGCCTGCAAAGCATTGGCGACCCGATCCGCCGCTTCGCTGTCGCGGGTGACCACGCTGGCCACCAGACCGAACTGACTGTCGTTGGCCAGGGCGATCGCCTCGGCTTCAGAGGTGAAACTGCGCACGCAGATCACCGGGCCGAAAATCTCTTCGCACCACAACGCACTGCCTGAGGGCACGTCGATGAAAATGGTCGGCTGCAAAAAATAGCCGCGCGGCAGATCTGCCGGGCGATTACCGCCGCAGATCAGTTTCGCGCCAGCGCTCAAACCGAGATCGATGTGCCCCAGCACTCGCTGGTATTGCGCCTGATTGACCAGTGCGCCCATTTCCACATTCGGATCGAACGGGTCGGCCACGCGAATGGTTTCGGCACGTGCCTTCAATCGCGCTACAAATTTATCCGCCAGCTCATCGGCGACCAGCACGCGGCTGGTGGCGGAACACATCTGCCCGGCGTTGAAGAAACCGCCGCCACAGGCCACTTCCACGGCCAGTTCTACGTCTGCGTCTTTGAGCACCAGCAGCGAGGATTTACCGCCCAGTTCCAGGCTCACGCCTTTCACGGTTTCCGCCGCCCGCTGCATCACCTGCACGCCCACTGCGTTGCTGCCGGTGAAGGAAATCTTGGCGATGCGCGGGTCAGCCGACAGCGGTGCGCCAACAGCAAGACCAGTGCCGCAGACTAGGTTGAACACACCGTTTGGCAGACCGGCCTCGGCAATGATCGTTGCCAGTTCCAGCTCCGGCAGCGGCGTCACTTCAGACGGTTTGAGCACCACGCAGCAACCGGCGGCCAGGGCCGGGGCGAGTTTCCAGGCGGTGGTGACCATCGGGAAGTTCCACGGCACGATCAGCCCCACCACACCGCAAGGCTCGCGGCGCAAACGGGCGCTGAAATCATCGCTCGGCAACGCCACGGCGCTGTCTTGTTTCGCGTCCAGGCCTTCGGCCAGATCGGCGTAATACTCGAACGTGGCGATTACATCGTCGACATCAATGGCCGCTTCAAACAGCGGTTTGCCGTTGTTGCTCGACTGCAACTTCATCAACTGTTCGCGACCGGCCTGCACGCCAGCGGCGATTCTGCGCAGGATCGCGCCGCGCTCGGCGCCGGTGGTTTTCGACCACTCCTTGAAAGCATTGGCCGCCGCGGTGACGGCCTGATCGACAGCGTGTGCATCGCCGCCGTTAACAGTGGTCAACAGGGCTTCGGTTGCCGGGTTGATTACGCGCAGATGTTCGTTGCCGGCCGACCATTGGCCATCGATGTACAGGCCGTCAAGCGTGGTCGGGAACGTCGCAGAAGAACTCATTTCGACACCGCCTTCATCCACTGGGTCTGATCGATTTCAATCAGGGTCGGGCCCTGGCGATCGGTGGCGAGACGCAGCGCGCTGCGCAGTTCTTCGACACCGCTGACCGCCTCGGCCGCGCAGCCCAGCGCCTTGGCCACACCGATGAAATCGGGGGTGTAGATGTCCACGCCCACCGGCTCGATGGCACGGTTGACCATGTATTTCTTGATCTCTTCGTAGCCCTGGTTATTCCACAGCAATACGATCACCGGGGTGCGTGCTTCCACCGCGCTGGCCAGTTCCGGCAAGGTGAATTGCAGACCGCCGTCGCCGATCAGGCACACCACCGGAGGGCGCGCACCGCCTTCGACGCTACCACCGAGCCAGGCGCCAATCGCCGCCGGCAAGGCGTAACCGAGGGTGCCGTAACCGGTGGACGAGTTGAACCAGCGACGCGGGCGTTCCGGGTTGAAGGTCAGGTTGCCGGTGTACACCGGTTGGGTCGAATCGCCAACGAACACCGCGTTCGGCAATTCGTACAGCACGGTTTCCAGGAAGCGGGTCTGAGCCAGCGTCGGGGCGTCCCAGGTCGCGGCCAGTTCATCGCGCAAACGCGCGGCACGCACTTGCCCCCAATCGTTGCGACGCTCGGCCAGCGACTTGTGGGATAGCGCACTCAGCAAGGCCTGAGCGGCGTGGCGCGAGTCAGCCACCAACGCGACCTTCGGCGGGTAATTGCGCACGGTCTGGTCGGGGTCGATGTCCACGCGCAGCAGCACGCCAGGGATTTCGAAACCACCCGCGAAGGTGACGTCGTAATCGGTTTCGGCCAGTTCGGTGCCGATGGCCAGTACCACGTCGGCCTCGGCCACCAGTGCACGGGTTGCCACCAGACTTTGGGTCGAACCGATCAGCAATGGATGGCTGGATTCGAGCATGCCCTTGGCATTGATGGTCAGAGCCACTGGCGCATCCAGCAGTTCGGCCAGCTCAGTCAGCTCGGCCGCCGCATCGATGGCGCCGCCACCGGCGAGAATCAACGGGCATTTTGCACCGGCAAGCAGTTCGGTCATGCGGCTGATCGCGCTTGGCGAGGCACCGGCTCGATCGATGTTCACCGGCACGCTGGCGAGCAACTCATCGGCTTCTTCCACCAGCACGTCCAACGGGATTTCGATGTGCACCGGACGCGGACGTCCAGCCTGGAACAGGGCGAAGGCGCGGGCCAACACGCCCGGCAATTCAGCCGCCGACATCAAGGTGTGGGAGAACGCTGCCACGCCGCCGACCAGTGCACTCTGGTTCGGCAGCTCATGCAGCTTGCCGCGCCCGCCGCCCAATTGGCTGCGCGATTGCACGCTGGAGATCACCAGCATCGGGATCGAGTCAGCGTAAGCCTGGCCCATGGCGGTGGTGATGTTGGTCATGCCGGGGCCGGTGATGATGAAGCACACACCCGGTTTGCCGCTGGTGCGCGCATAACCGTCGGCCATGAAGCCGGCGCCCTGTTCGTGGCGTGGAGTGACGTGGTTGATGCTCGAACGGGCCAGCCCGCGATACAGCTCCACGGTATGCACCCCGGGAATGCCGAACACCTGCTCGACCCCGTAATCTTCGAGTAACTTGACCAATACTTCGCCGCACGTCGCCATGTGTTTGCCCTTTTTGTTCGTTTGAGACGCCGGGCCTGCGCTGTGTTTATGATGGGTTGGCAGGTCCAGGGATGGCCTCATTGGAACGGGCGACACGTCGCCGCAACAATGGATAAAAAGTCATACTAGCCATGTCCTCACGTCATACCTTGGATCCCAATGAAACGATTGCCTCCCCTGCCGGCGCTGCACACTTTTCTGATCACCGCGCAGTGCTGCAACTTCACCCGGGCCGCCGAACAACTGCACATCACCCAAGGTGCGGTGAGCCGGCAGATCGCCGGGCTGGAAGATCATCTGGGGTATGAGCTGTTCATTCGTCAGGCGCGGGGCTTGAGCTTGACCGCCGAAGGACGGGAATGGCTGCCACGGGTGCAGCAGATTTTCGGCCTGATCGACGAGGCGGTTGAACAGATCGGCGAGAAGCGCGAAACCCTGCAACTCAAGGCACCGACCTGCGTGATGCGCTGGCTGTTGCCGCGCCTGTTGCAGTGGCAAAAGGAACGCCCGGATGTGCCGGTGGAGTTGACCACCACGGTGAAACACGGCGTGGACTTTCATCGCGAGCAATTCGATGCGGCGGTGATGTATGGCGCGCCGCCGGACAATTCACTGGTTTCTCATCATTTGTTCGATGAGCAACTGACCCCCGTGTGTTCCCGGCCGATGCTTGAAGGGCCGTTAGCCTTGCAGACCCCGGCCGATCTGCAACAGCACCTGTTGCTGCATCCAACCCGGGATGAGCGGGACTGGAAAGCCTGGCTGAAAGCGGCGGATATTCATCTGAGCAATGTCGGCAAGGGCCAGCATTTCGAAACCCTGGACCTGGCGATGTCGATGGCGTCCCAGGGGACGGGCGTGGCGATTGGTGATTGGTCGTTGATTGGCGATGACTTGAGTGCCGGGCGGCTGGTCATGCCCTTTGATTTGAAGGTGAAAACCGGGTTGGCGTATTACCTGGTGTTCCCCGAGAAACCGGAACCTTCGCCGAAGTTGCGCGAGTTGATGGGGTGGTTGGTGGAGCAAGCGCAAAGTCGCTAAGAGATGCTCATAGATCGTTCCCACGCGCAGCAAAGGAATGCAGCCCGGGACGCTCCGCGTCCCATCAAGAGCCGAACGCGGAGCGTCCGTTGAGGCATTCCCACGCAGAGCGTGGGAACGATCAGAAGCAGCGCCATCAATACCCGACAGTAAACCGCTGACGGGAATGCTTCGGCGTTTCCACTTCATCGAGCAGCGCAATCGCGAAGTCAGCAAAGGTAATCCAGCTGCGGCCTTCGGCACTCACCAGCAAGTCATCCTTGCCGACCCGAAACGTACCCGTGTGCTCACCTTCGACGAATTCCGCCGATGGCGACAGGAAGGTCCAGTCCAGCTCCTTTTCCTGACGCAAGGTATTCAGGAACGCGGCGCCGGCGCTGGCCTCGGCCTTGTACTCCTCCGGGAAGCCTTCGCTGTCGATTACACGAGAGCCATTCGGCAGCAACAGCGAACCGGCACCTCCCACTACCAGCAGACGTTTGACCCCGGCCTTCTTCACCGGCTCGATGACCGCGCTGGCGGGGATGGTGGAGAAGTGCGCAGCGCTGATCACCGCATCATGCCCGGCCACGGCGGCTTGCAATGCAGCAGCGTCGAGCACGTCCACATTCTTGCTGACCACACCGGCACGCTGGCCGATTTTCGAGGTGTCGCGGGCGATGGCGGTGACGCTGTGACCGCGACGCAGGGCTTCTTCCAACAGTTGGCTACCGGCACGACCGGTGGCACCGATGATTGCAATGTTGCTCATGACGTTTCTCCAGTTGGCGTGGGTGAAGATGATCGTTCCCACGCGCAGCAAAGGAATGCCTCAACGGACGCTCCGCGTTCGGCTCTTGATGGGACGCGGAGCGTCCCTGGCTGCATTCCCACGCAGAGCGTGGGAATGATCAGTTGAGTGCGGCGGATTACCACTTCATCTCGCCCTTGGCGACTTTGGCGCTCAGCTCCAGCGAGCTTTCTTCACCCAGGGTCGGGTAGCGTTTTTTCATCGCGCCGATCAGCTCGGCAGCGTCTTTCGCCTTGGCGGTTTCTTCGTCGAAAGCCTTGATGTAATCGGCAGTGAACTGCACCGCCGCCAGAGAGCGAGCGCTCTCACCCAGGTAGTGACCCGGCACGATGGTGTTCGGCTTCAAGGCTTCAATCGTGTGCAGCGTCGTCAGCCAATCGGCATGGGACTGCGGGGTCTGGGTGTCAGCCATCCACACGTGAATGTTTTCGGCGACGACCACACCACCGACCACTGCCTTGATCGACGGGATCCACACAAAGCTGCGATCCGGCTGCTTGCCATCCAGGCCGACCACCTGCAACTTCTGCCCTTCCAGCATCAGGCTGTCGCCCTTGAGCACCTGCGGCACGATGGTTTTGTTCGGCACGTCGGCCCCCATTTTCGGGCCCCAGAACGCCAGTTTGCCGTCGACGGTTTTCTTGATGTGATCGACGGTCGGTTGCGAGGCCAGCACTTTGGCTTTCGGGAACGCTTGGGTCACGGTGTCGAGGCCGAAGTAGTAATCCGGGTCACCGTGGCTGATGTAGATGGTGGTCAGTTGCTTGCCGCTGGCGCGGATTTTTTCCACCACCTGTTCGGCCTGGGCTTTGCCGAATTGCGCATCCACCAGAATCGCTTCTTTCTCACCGCTGACCAGTACCGAGGTCACCGGGAAGATCGCATTGGTGCCAGGGTTGTAGACGTCCAGCGTCAGGGTGGACGCTGCCGCGGCGTGGGCCGCGAAGCCGAGGGTGGCGGTTGCCAGAAGAATGCGTTTGATTGATGTGAAGCCGATCATCTGTTGCTCCGTTGTCCGAATGCCGTGTTTGGCGATGGGACAGAGCTTAGTTGCCTGGTTCGATACAAAAAATGCGATGCTTGAACATAGTTTGTTTCTGAAAGCGGGCAAATCATGGATCGTCTACAAGCAATGCGGGTGTTCGTTACGGTGGTGGACCTGGGCAGTCAATCGGCCGCCGCCGATCACCTGGACCTGTCGCGACCGGTGGTTTCACGGTATCTGGCGGAGCTGGAGGATTGGGTCGGCGCGCGCCTGATGCACCGCACCACGCGCAAATTGAGCCTGACCGCCGCCGGGACGGAAATTTTGCCTCGCTGTCGGCAGATGCTCGATTTGTCCACCGACATGCAGGCCGCCGTCAGCGAACCGGACGACGCACCGCGAGGCCTGCTGCGGATCAGCGTCAGCACCTCGTTCGGCCAGGCGCAACTGGCCGATGCCATGGCGGCTTACGTCAAACGTTACCCCGGCGTCAGCATCGATATGCAAATGCTCGACCGCACGGTGAACCTGGTGGATGAACGCATCGACCTGGCCATCCGCACCAGCAACGACCTGGACCCGAACCTGATCGCCCGGCGGCTGACGGTCTGCCGCTCAGTGATCTGCGCCTCCCCCGCTTACCTGCGCGAGCATCCGACACCGAACCGCGTCGAGGACCTGAGCCGGCATAACTGCCTGACCCACTCCTACTTCGGCAAGAGCCTCTGGCATTTCGAACAGGACGGCGAGCCCGTCTCGGTGCCGGTGCAAGGCAACATCAGCGCCAACGAAGCCAGCACGCTATTGCGCGCGACGATGGCCGGGGCCGGCGTGGCGATGCTGCCCAGTTATCAAGCGGGTGTGCATATCCACAGCGGCGAACTGATCCGCCTGCTGCCCCAGGCCGAGCCCCGGCAGATGAACATCTATGCGGTGTATGCCTCACGCAAGCACATGCCGGCGGCGCTGCGCAGCATGCTGGATTTTCTGGTGCTCAGATTTCCCGAAGAACCGGCGTGGGATGTCGGCCTGTAAACACCTCCCCTGCGGGAGCGGGCTTGCCTGCGATGGCGTCGTCACATTCAACAAAGATGCTGACTGACAGTCCGCTATCGCGGGCAAGCCCGCTCCCGCAGGGGTCATCATCGTTCTGAATATCGCGTTAAACGCGAGGGCCCTGGCAACTCATCCGCGCTGACCTATGCTCAAAGTAGTACCGAAAGGTATTCGTTCAGAGGTCAAACGCCATGAACATCAAAACAAGAAGATACCTCGCCATTTTCATCACTTGCGCGGCGACACTGGCGCTGTATGGCACGGCCGCCTGGCGCGTCGAACAGTTGCGAAAAGTGCCCCGTGACTTCGCGAGTTGCAACTTCGAGCGCTGCATTCCCCACAATGCGAGCCTCAACGCCCTCCGGTAACGAAAAGGGGGATCAGCCCTCGTTGTCCTGATCGGCCTTCAAGCGGTCGCGAAAGGCCTTGGGCGAAATCCCCACCCGACGCCTGAACAGGCGTGTGAAGTTGGTCGGATCGGAAAACCCCAACACATCGGACATTTCATAGATGGTCATGCTGGTGTAGGTCAGCAAGCGCTTGGCCTCCAGCAACTGACGCTCGTGCATGATCTGCAACGCCGGCTGCCCCGCCAGCTCACGGCACGTGCCGTTCAGGTGGGACACGGAAATCCCCAGCCGATGGGCCAGGTCCTCGACCTTGACGTGCTGGCGATAGGTTTCTTCCACCAGCTGAATAAAACCGTTGAGGTATTCCCGGGCACGCTGCGGACGCTGATTGGCAGCGTGGCGCTGAATCACCTGACGGCTGACCCACACCATGATCACGCTGACCAGCGAATGCATGAGCATTTCCCGCGCCGGTTGATGGCCGGTGTATTCGCTTTGCAGCGCTGAAAACAGGCTGTTGAGGTACCCGCTGTCCTGTCCCGCCGGATAGCTTTCGGCCTGTGCCAGGGCATTCACCGAATTGCCCAGTTGTGCCTGAAGATGGGCGACCAGCGGCGCGGCCAGCGTGACGACGAACCCTTCGACGTCCTCGGAAAACCGATAACCATGCACCGATAACGGCGGCAGAATCAGAATGGCCGGCTCGGTCAATTGTGAGCGTTTGCCTTCGATTTCAAGCTCTGCCTGACCTTTGAAAACGAAGAGCAACTGACACAAATCAGCGTGGCGGTGGGGTTTGATTTCCCATTGATGTTCGCGGCTGCGTTTTGAAATGGTTTCACAGTGCAACAAATCCGGAGTCGGCCAGTCCAGGCTTTCACCGTAGAGTTTGAACACCGGAATCGATGGCAGGTCAGGCTTGTTCATCACTTCAATCCAGGCCTCGAGGGTAACGGGGCGATAATCGCACCGATTGGCAGAATGTACAGGTATCGGCTCAGTTTTCACCTTCAATTGACAGACTCGCAAGTGAAAAATGCAAGTAATCGATCCATAAAAATCATTCACCGGCCTTGGTCGCGTGGAGCTTGCGAGTCATAAAAACAATGAAAACGCTAAAAACCCAAGTCGCCATCATCGGCGCCGGCCCCTCTGGTTTGCTACTCGGCCAATTGCTGCATAACGCCGGCATCGACACCCTGATCCTCGAACGCCAGACCCCGGACTATGTGCTGGGTCGCATCCGCGCCGGGGTGCTGGAACAAGGCATGGTAGAGCTGTTGCGTCAGGCCGGGGTGGGTCAGCGCATGGACACCGAAGGGCTGGTTCACGCAGGCTTCGAACTGGCCCTCGACGCACGCCTCGTGCACATCGATCTGCAGGCGTTGACCGGCGGTAAAACCGTGATGATCTATGGCCAGACAGAGGTCACCCGCGACCTGATGGCCGCCCGTCGGGACGCTGGCGCGCAGACGATCTACGAAGCGAAAAACGTCGTCCCCCATGACATGAAAACCGCTGAACCCTATGTCACCTTCGATAAGGACGGCGAAACCTGGCGACTCGATTGTGACTACATCGCCGGTTGCGACGGTTTCCATGGCGTAGCGCGGCAGTCGATTCCTGCCGACTGCCTGAAGGTATTCGAGCGGGTGTATCCGTTCGGCTGGCTGGGGATTCTCGCCGACACGCCACCGGTTCACCAAGAGTTGGTCTACGCACGGCATGAACGTGGGTTTGCACTGTGCAGCATGCGTTCGACGACACGTACCCGTTATTACCTCCAGGTACCGGCTCAGGATCAAGTCGAGGATTGGTCTGACCAACGCTTCTGGGATGAGCTCAAATCCCGTCTGCCGGCCGCCCTCGCCGCCTCTCTGGTGACTGGCCCCTCGATTGAAAAAAGCATCGCGCCGCTGCGCAGTTTCGTGGTCGAGCCGATGCAGTACGGGCGGATGTTCCTGGTCGGCGACGCCGCGCACATCGTCCCGCCCACCGGCGCCAAGGGCTTGAACCTGGCGGCCAGCGACGTCAGTACGTTGTTCAATATTCTGCTGAAGGTTTACCGCGAAGGGCGTGTGGATTTGCTGGAGAAATATTCCGAGGTCTGCCTGCGGCGAGTGTGGAAGGCCGAGCGGTTTTCCTGGTGGATGACCTCGATGCTGCACCGCTTCGACGACCACGATGCGTTCAGCCAACGCATCAGCGAATCGGAGCTGGCCTATTTCGTTGACTCCGAGGCGGGCCGAAAAACCATCGCAGAAAATTACGTCGGCCTTCCTTACGAGGCTATCGAATAGCCTGCTACCGACTTACACTGGCGAGCATTCCCGCTCGCCTTGCCTCTTGCGGGTCCATCACTGCCCGCAGGTTTACCCGTGACCAATCTCAACCAGCCTGACACGCCCAAACCGGCCATTCGCAGCGTGCTGATCGCCCTGATGCTGGCGATCTTTCTGGGTGCGCTGGACCAGACCATCGTCGCTGTGTCGATGCCGGCGATTTCCGCGCAGTTCAAGGACGTCAACCTGCTGGCCTGGGTCATTTCCGGCTACATGGTGGCGATGACCGTGGCGGTGCCGATTTACGGCAAGCTCGGCGATCTGTATGGCCGCCGCAGGTTGATGCTGTTTGGCATGGGCTTGTTCACCCTGGCGTCATTGTTCTGCGGCATGGCGCAAAGCATGGAGCAACTGGTGCTGGCGCGGATCTTTCAAGGCATCGGCGCCGGCGGGATGATTTCGGTGAGCCAGGCGATCATCGGCGACATCGTCCCACCGCGCGAACGCGGTCGCTATCAGGGTTACTTCAGCAGCATGTACGCGGTGGCCAGCGTGGCTGGCCCGGTACTCGGTGGCTACATGACCGAATACCTGTCCTGGCGCTGGGTGTTTCTGATCAATCTTCCGTTGGGCCTGGGTGCCTGGCTGGTGGCCTACCGCACACTGGTGGGGCTGCCGGTGCCGCAGCGCAAGCCGATCATCGACTACCTCGGCACGTTGCTGATGATCATTGGCCTGACGGCGTTGCTGCTGGGCATCACTCAGGTTGGCCAGGGCCATTCGTGGCGCAGCGCCGAAGTGGCGGGTTTGCTCGGTTGTGCGGTAGTCGTGCTGGCCGTGTTCGTCTGGCATGAACGGCGGGCGCGGGAACCGTTGCTGCCGATGCACTTGTTCGCCAACCGCAATGCGATCCTCTGCTGGTGCACGATTTTCTTCACCAGTTTCCAGGCGATTTCCCTGATCGTGCTGATGCCGTTGCGCTTCCAGAGCGTCACCGGCGCCGGCGCCGACAGCGCTGCGTTGCACCTGTTGCCGCTGGCCATGGGCTTGCCGATCGGCGCGTATTTCGCCGGGCGCCGGACCTCGGTGACCGGTCGTTACAAACCGATGATCCTGACCGGCGCCCTGCTGATGCCATTCGCGATTCTCGGCATGGCGTTCAGTGCGCCTCAGGCGTTTGTGCTGAGCAGCTTGTTCATGTTGCTCTGCGGGATCGCTGGCGGCATGCAGTTCCCGACCTCGTTGGTGGGCACGCAAAACTCGGTGGAACAACGGGACATTGGCGTCGCCACCAGCACCACCAATCTGTTCCGTGCTCTGGGCGGCGCGGTGGGAGTGGCGTTGATGTCAGCACTGTTGCTGGCGTTGCTGCAGGATTCGAGTTTCGCGCACCTGGCCGGTTCGTCGCTGATTGCCGAGGGCCGTTCGGGGAATGTCTTGCTCGATGGTTTGAACGCCGCGCCGGGGGATGCGCAGAACGCCTTGCGCGCTGAGTTGCTGCTGACTTTTCGGCATTTGCTGATGGTCAGTGCAGCGGTGTCGCTGCTGGGGTTGGCGGCGGCGATTGCCATGCCGAACAGGGTGTTGCGGGGGCGGGAGGACACGGTCCGCTAACCCCTCCGACCGATCGTTCCCACGCTCTGCGTGGGAACGCCTCAAGGGACGCTCCGCGTTCCAATGGGACGCAGAGCGTCCCGGGCTGCATTCACACGCAGAGCGTGGGAACGATCAACCACAGGCCTCATCACTGCATCGGGCTATTGAGGCCGGGGGCGCAGCTGTTGCTGCAGATTCTGAATCTGCGCCTGCAGGGTGTTGATGTTGCGGGTAACCAGGCCGCGGAAGGCGTCGAACTCGGCGGTGTTGGTGCCGCCTTGCGCAGCGGCCGGGCGATTGTCCTGTTGGCTTTTGAGCACGATCATGTCTTGCTCCAGGCGTTCGATGGCGGCACTCGGGTTGCCTTGTCTCTTCAACGCGGTGATGTCGGCGCCAAGGCTTTTGAGTTGGGCATCGACTTTGCTGGTATCGGCCGGTGCGCTCTTCAACGCGGCCAGCTCGCCGCTCAAGGCTTTGACCTGAGCCTGCAACTGAGCATTGGCCGCTTGTTGTTCGGTGGTTTGCGCAGTCATTTGCGCCAGGCGCTTGTCCAGATCGGAGGTCTGGCCGAGCACGCCTTGTTGCTGTTTGCTCTGGTCCTGAAGTTTGCTTTCCAGCTGTTTGCTCTGGTCCTGGAGTTTGCCTTCCAGTTGTTTGATTTGCAGCTTCAACGCTTCACTGTCGGTGTTGACGTTGGATTGGCTGGCCACGACCTTGCCGGAAATGTCCTGCAAGCGCCCCGCCGCTTCCTCACTGATGCGCGCGAAACTTTCCTGGGTCGCCACCAGTTGCTGCTCCATCAGCGAGATCTGCTGAAAACTCCACCAGGCAAGCCCGGCGAAGGCAAAGAACAACGCACCGACCAACGCCCACAACGGGCCGGTGCTCGGGCCCTTGACCTTGACTACCGGTGTGGTGCGCGAACGCACGGAAGTGCGAGCGGTGGTCGGAAAATCATCGTCGTCGAGGCTGTCGGCACGCAGGCTCGGGACATCGTCGAAGTCGTCGTTGGCATCGTTACGCATGGACATTGAGTCAACCTTTGTAAAACGCGGTGATGGCTTGATGCGGCGAAGTATAACCCCCGCTGCCGCACCGGTTGACCCTGAACCCCGAACTCGGTTCAGTAACGGGCCGCCCTTGTGTGTCAGCGAATGTCCTGAGCCTTCCACCAGCCGCAAAATTCATCGAGGGCGGTCCAGAGGCTGACTTTCGGATCGTAGTCCAGATAATGTCGTGCGCGGCTGATGTCCAGGGTGAAATTTTTGTTCATCACCTGCATCCCCAGCCGCGACAGGGTCGGCTCGGGACGACCTGGCCACAGCTTGCACACACCCTCGTTGAGCGCGGCAAGGCTGTAGGCCAAGCCGTAGGAACGGTAACGGGTCACCTGTGGGACATCCATTTGGCGCATCACGTAATTGACCACATCCCACAACGGCACCGGCGCTCCATTGCTGATGTTGTAGGCCTTGCCCAGGGCCGAACCGCTGGCCAGCAAACTGCTGAGCAACGCTGCATTGAGGTTTTGCACGCTGGTGAAGTCGACCTTGTTCAGGCCATTGCCGATAATCGCCAACCGCCCTTTGCGCTGCATCTTCAGCAGCCTGGGGAAAATGCTCATGTCCCCGGCCCCCGTCACGAAACGTGGCCTTAGGGCCAGAGTCTCGAGACCGAACTCCTGCGCACCGAAGACTTTTTGCTCGGCCAGGTATTTGGTCGCGGCGTAGGGATGTTTGAAACGCTTGGGCACCTGCTCTTCGGTCAAACCCAAATGATCGCGGCCATCGAAGTAGATCGACGGCGACGACAAGTGCACCAGGCGCCGCACTCGCTGTTTCAGGCAGGCCTCGACCACGTTCTCGGTAACCTGGACATTGCCTTGATGAAAGTCCTGATACCGCCCCCACAAACCGACAGCGCCGGCGCAATGGACCACGGCTTCGACGTCTGAACACAGGTCGCGCGCCAGTTGCGGGTCGCTCAAGTCGCCCTGAATGAACTCAGCGCCACGGCGCACCAAATGCTCGACGCTCTCGGCCCGGCGACCGTTGACCCGCACGTCCAGGCCCTGCTCCAGGGCGAAACGCGCAAAGCGTCCGCCAATGAAGCCGCTTGCGCCGGTGACCAGAATCTTCATGAATTGCTCCGAATATTTCGCTTTGCGTTTTGCGTATGGCGTGAGGTCTTGACGCTGCCCGTCAATCCAACGGCACCAGCCATTGCTTCGACGAGCGCACCAATTGATCGGTGAGTAACCCCAACAACTGACCGCCATTGCGCCAATAATGCCAGTACAGCGGCACGTCGATCGGCTTATCTGGCAAAAGCTCGCGCAGGATTCCGCGCTCCAGTTGCTCGCGCACCTGCAATTCAGGCACCAGGCCCCAGCCAAGCCCCGCTTCCGTGAGACGAAGAAACCCTTCGGACGAAGGGCATAAATGGTGTTCGAAACCACCATCCACGCCTAAAGACGCGAGGTAACGATGCTGTAGGAAATCGTCTGGGCCAAACACCAGAGCCGGGGTTTTGGCCAACTGGTCGGCGCGCACACCGTCGGGAAAATGCCGGGCAATGAACGCCGGACTGGCCAGCGCACGGTAACGCATCGCCCCCAACAGAACGCTGCGCGCACCGGCCACCGGTCGTTCACTGGCACAGAGACATCCCGCTACTTCGCCTGCGCGCATGCGTTTGAGGCCGACGGTCTGGTCTTCCACCACCAGGTCGAGCAACAGATGCTCCTGTGCGCAAAAGTCCCCCACAGCCGCAGCCCACCAGGTGGCCAGGCTGTCAGCGTTCAGCGCGATGCGCAGGCGCTCCGGCAGGCCTTCTTCGTCCAGCGCCGGCACCAGGGTTTGCAGATCCCGCTCCAGCAACCGCACCTGCTGCACATGGTTGAGCAATCGCCGGCCAATCTCCGTCGGGGCCGGTGGCGTTACGCGCACCAGCACCGGTTGGCCGACCCGTGCCTCCAGCAGTTTGATGCGCTGGGAGATCGCCGATTGGGACAAACCCAACACTTGCGCGGCGCGTTCGAATCCGGCCTGTTCGATCACAGCGGCGAGCGCGGACAGTAATTTGTAGTCGAACATCAGTTTTCCTAATGAGCGATCAGCACTATTTGTTTTTCTTATACAGCTTCCCACCGGAGAATGGCCAGCAAGAACTCTTGAACAAGGATCACCGACATGGCTGGCGAAACGTCATTGGCCACCCTGCTGCGCAGCATGAGCCCGCAACTCAACGACGGCGAATACGTGTTCTGCACCTTGCCCGACGGCCAATTGCCCGCAGGCCTTGAGATCGTCGGCAGCTTTCGCGAACAGGAAGGGCTGACGGTAATTCTGCAACGTTCTCACGCCGAAAAAGCCGGTTTCAGTTTCGACTACGTCGCCGCCTGGATCACCTTGAACGTGCACTCGGCCCTCGAAGCCGTCGGCCTGACCGCCGCGTTCGCCACGGCACTGGGCAAGGCCGGCATCAGTTGCAACGTGATTGCCGGCTATTACCACGATCATTTGTTCGTCGGCCAGGCCGATGCCGAACGCGCCCTGCAGGTACTGCGGGATCTGGCGAGCAACGCGGAGTAAAACGTATGTGGCAAAGCTATGTGAACGGCCTGTTGGTGGCTGCGGGGCTGATCATGGCGATCGGCACCCAGAATGCGTTTGTGCTGGCTCAGAGCCTTCGGCGCGAACATCACCTGCCGGTGGCGGCGCTCTGCGTAACCTGCGATGCGTTGCTGGTGGCCGCCGGGGTATTCGGCCTGGCGACGGTGCTGGCGCAAAACCCGACTTTACTGGCCATCGCTCGTTGGGGTGGCGCGGCGTTTCTGCTGTGGTATGGCAGCCTGGCCCTGCGTCGGGCGTGCTCGAAGCAAAGCCTGCAACAAGGCGAAAACCAGACTGTACGTTCACTGCGGGCGGTGCTGCTCAGCGCTTTGGCGGTGACCCTGCTCAACCCGCACGTTTATCTGGACACCGTGTTGCTGATCGGCTCCCTCGGCGCACAACAAACCGAACCCGGTGCTTATGTCGTGGGCGCGGCCAGTGCGTCATTGTTGTGGTTTTTCACTTTAGCCCTTGGCGCGGCATGGCTCGCACCATGGCTGGCACGGCCAAGCACCTGGCGAATCCTCGATCTGTTGGTCGCCGTCATGATGTTCGCTGTGGCCTTTCAATTAATCGCGGCTGGCTGATTATTCCAAAAGGCTCTGGAACCTCTATTCCACACAGTTGTTGCGTGGTTATGCCGCACCCCCGGTGCTATGATCCGATCCCTGCGCCGCAAAGAGTACAAACTCCCCGGCGCATGTCTGGCCGCCCGTGATCGGCCTTGCGCTCACCGCAACTGACCTGATTAGGAGAATCATCATGGCTTTCGAATTGCCGCCGCTGCCTTATGCACACGATGCCCTGCAGCCGCACATTTCCAAGGAAACTCTGGAATACCACCACGACAAGCACCACAACACCTATGTCGTGAACCTGAACAATCTGGTGCCAGGCACCGAGTTCGAAGGCAAGACCCTGGAAGAAATCGTCAAGACTTCCTCGGGCGGTATCTTCAACAACGCCGCTCAGGTCTGGAACCACACGTTCTACTGGAACTGCCTGGCGCCAAATGCCGGCGGTCAACCAACCGGCGCGCTGGCTGATGCCATCAACGCAGCCTTCGGTTCGTTCGACAAGTTCAAGGAAGAGTTCAGCAAAACGTCCATCGGCACCTTCGGTTCCGGTTGGGGCTGGCTGGTGAAAAAGGCTGACGGTTCCCTGGCCCTGGCCAGCACCATCGGCGCCGGCAACCCGCTGACCAGCGGCGACACCCCGCTGCTGACCTGCGACGTCTGGGAACACGCTTACTACATCGACTACCGCAACCTTCGTCCTAAGTACGTCGAAGCGTTCTGGAACCTGGTCAACTGGAAATTCGTGGCTGAGCAGTTCGAAGGCAAAACCTTCACCGCTTAAGCTTCGCGCCAGTCAAGAAACCCGGCTTTGTCCGGGTTTTTTATGGGCTTGGGAAAAGGGTACATCCCTATAGCCGCCTTCGCGGGCAAGCCTCGCTCCTACAGTAGATGTGTGTCGTGCGCGGAATCTGTGAGCGACGATAGTCCCTGTGAGAGCGGGCTTGCTCGCGAAGAGGGCGGCACATCCGGCATCAATGTGTCTGACAGACCGCTTTCGCGAGCAAGCCCGCACACAGTTGGATTGGGTGCTTCTATGAAAAATCAGGGCGCTTTCCCACAATGTGAGCGGCATTCGCCCTCTTGTCCCCACAGCACAGCGGTTTAACATCAACCCCAAGGAAAAATTGTTTCAATCGCCTCAAGTTGAAGGCCCCGACAACCGACACAGTACCAATAGGGCAAATACTCCAAACAGCAGCATATCGGCCAAGCCACCGGCAAAATCCCCTGGGTTGGATTGTCCCTTTGACTGCCATCACGGGATTGCCAATACTCATGGCAACTTGACGCTACCCGCACGGAACAAGGAATATCCCTTTGAAGCTGGAACTCAAGAACAGCTTGTCGGTGAAGTTGCTCCGGGTCGTGCTCTTGTCGGCATTGATCGTCGGCGTGGTCTTGAGCTGCGCGCAGATCGTTTTCGATGCCTATAAAACACGCCAGGCTGTGGCCAACGATGCCCAGCGCATCCTCGACATGTTCCGCGACCCCTCCACCCAGGCCGTCTACAGCCTGGACCGGGAAATGGGCATGCAGGTAATCGAAGGCCTGTTCCAGGACGACGCCGTGCGCATGGCCTCCATCGGCCACCCCCACGAAGCCATGCTCGCGCAAAAATCTCGCGAGTTGCAGCACTCCCACAGTCGCTGGCTGACCGATCTGATCCTCGGCAAGGAGCGCACCTTCACCACTCAATTGGTGGGTCGCGGCCCCTACAGCGAGTACTACGGCGACCTGAGCATTACGCTCGACACCGCCACCTACGGTAAGGGATTCATCGTCAGCTCGGTGATCATCTTCATCTCTGGTGTATTGCGCGCCATGGCCATGGCCCTGGTGCTGTATCTGGTCTACCACTGGCTGCTGACCAAACCGTTGTCGCGGATCATCGAACACCTGACCGAAGTCAACCCGGACCGGCCCAGCGAACACAAGATTCCGCAGCTCAAGGGTCATGAGAAAAACGAACTGGGGATCTGGATCAACACCGCCAACCAGTTGCTCGAGTCCATCGAACGCAACACTCACCTGCGCCACGTAGCGGAAAACAGCCTGCTGCGCATGGCCCAGTACGACTTCCTCACCGGTCTGCCGAACCGCCAGCAATTACAGCAACAGCTGGACAAAATCCTCGTCGACGCCGGCAAATTGCAGCGACGGGTCGCAGTGCTGTGTGTCGGGCTCGATGATTTCAAAGGCATCAACGAACAGTTCAGTTATCAGGCCGGCGACCAGTTGCTGCTGGCCCTGGCCGATCGCCTGCGGGCTCACAGCGGTCGCCTTGGCGCCCTCGCCCGTTTGGGGGGTGACCAGTTCGCACTGGTCCAGGCCGACATCGAACAACCCTATGAAGCCGCCGAACTGGCCCAAAGCATTCTCGATGATCTGGAAGCGGCGTTCGCCCTCGATCATCAGAAAATCCGCCTGCGCGCCACCATCGGCATCACCCTGTTCCCCGAGGACGGTGACAGCACCGAGAAGCTGCTGCAAAAAGCCGAGCAGACCATGACCCTGGCCAAGACTCGCTCGCGCAACCGCTATCAGTTTTATATCGCCAGCGTCGATACGGAAATGCGGCGCCGCCGCGAGCTGGAAAAAGACCTGCGCGATGCCTTGATCCGCGACCAGTTCTACCTCGTCTACCAGCCGCAGATCAGCTACCGCGATCATCGCGTGGTGGGTGTCGAGGCATTGATTCGCTGGCAGCATCCGGAGCATGGGCTAGTGCCGCCGGACCTGTTCATTCCGCTCGCCGAGCAGAACGGCACCATCATCGCCATTGGCGAATGGGTGCTGGATCAGGCCTGCAAACAATTGCGCGAATGGCACGATCAGGGCTTCGTCGACCTGCGCATGGCGGTGAACCTGTCCACCGTGCAACTGCACCACGCCGAGTTGCCGCGGGTGGTCAATAATCTGCTGCAGATATACCGTCTGCCACCGCGCAGCCTGGAGCTGGAAGTCACCGAAACCGGCCTGATGGAAGACATCAGCACCGCCGCCCAGCACTTGCTGAGCCTGCGTCGCTCCGGTGCGCTGATCGCCATCGACGACTTCGGCACCGGTTATTCGTCATTGAGCTACCTGAAAAGCCTGCCGCTGGACAAGATCAAGATCGACAAGAGCTTCGTGCAGGACCTGCTCGATGACGACGACGATGCGACCATCGTTCGGGCCATCATCCAGCTGGGCAAGAGCCTGGGCATGCAGGTGATTGCCGAAGGCGTGGAAACCGCCGAGCAAGAGGCCTACATCATCTCCGAAGGCTGCCACGAAGGTCAGGGCTATCACTACAGCAAACCGCTGCCGGCGCGGGAATTGAGCGCCTACCTCAAGCAGGCCCAGCGCAGTAACGCGGCCATTTTGTAAGTTCTTCTTCATAGCGAAAAGATCGCAGCCTTCGGCTGCTCCTACGTGGACCGCGTCTCCCTGGAGCTGTCGAGTGAGACGAGGCTGCGATCTTTTAATGCGTCCCGCCTCTTTGCGTGAATAAGAAATATTTACAGGTACAACCCTTTACACATAATGCGAAAGATTTGCATTATGTCGCAGTTTTGCGCGCCACCCGTGCGCGCCCACTCCATCACCGAAGCAGGATGTTCGCCATGATTCGTATGCCTCTGGCCACCGCCAGTCTGCTGGCCATCGCTATTTCCCTCGCCGGTTGCGGCGAAGGCAAAGACAAGGCTGCCGCTCCACAAGCGCCGACCCCGGCTGCCAGCACAGCTGCCCCGGCTGCACCTGCTGCCACCGGTAAAGTCGACGAAGCCGCCGCCAAGGCTGTGGTTGCGCACTATGCCGACATGGTCTTCGCCGTTTACAGCGATGCCGAATCCACCGCGAAAACCCTGCAAACCGCCGTCGACGCATTCCTCGCCAAGCCGAACGCCGACACCCTCAAAGTCGCCAAGGCTGCCTGGGTCGCGGCCCGCGTGCCTTACCTGCAGAGCGAAGTGTTCCGCTTCGGCAACACCATCATCGACGATTGGGAAGGTCAGGTGAACGCCTGGCCATTGGACGAAGGCCTGATCGACTACGTCGACAAATCCTACGAACACGCACTGGGTAACCCGGGCGCCACCGCCAACATCATCGCCAACACCCAGGTTCAGGTCGGCGAAGACAAGGTCGACGTCAAAGACATCACCCCGGAAAAACTCGCCAGCCTGAACGAGCTGGGCGGTTCCGAGGCCAACGTCGCCACCGGCTACCATGCCATCGAATTCCTGCTCTGGGGCCAGGACCTGAACGGCACCGGCCCTGGCGCCGGCAACCGTCCAGCCTCTGACTACCTGGAAGGCAAAGGCGCTACCGGCGGTCACAACGATCGTCGTCGCGCTTACCTGAAATCCGTGACCCAACTGCTGGTCAACGATCTGGAAGAAATGGTCGGTAACTGGAAGCCGAACGTGGCCGACAACTACCGCGCTACGCTGGAAGCGGAACCGGCTGAAACCGGTCTGCGCAAAATGCTGTTCGGCATGGGCAGCCTGTCCTTGGGCGAACTGGCGGGCGAGCGCATGAAGGTTTCCCTGGAAGCCAACTCCCCGGAAGACGAACAGGATTGCTTCAGCGACAACACCCACAACTCGCACTTCTACGATGCCAAAGGCGTGCGTAACGTGTACCTGGGCGAATACACCCGCGTCGATGGCACCAAGCTGACCGGCGCCAGCCTGTCGTCCCTGGTCGCCAAAGCCGACCCGGCAGCCGACACCACGCTGAAAGCCGACCTGGCCGCCACCGAAGCCAAGATCCAGGTCATGGTCGATCACGCCAACAAGGGTGAGCACTACGACCAACTGATCGCGGCAGGCAACACTGCTGGCAACCAGATCGTTCGCGACGCCATCGCCTCGCTGGTCAAGCAAACCGGTTCGATCGAAGCGGCCGCCGGCAAACTGGGCATCAGCGACCTGAACCCGGACAACGCTGATCACGAGTTCTGATCAACGCTGGCTGAGTGAAAAAGGCGACCCGCGGGTCGCCTTTTTCATGCCCTCGCGCCGATCGTTCCCACGCTCTGCGTGGGAATGCAGCCCGGGACGCTCCGCGTCCCATCCAGAGCCGAACGCGGAGCGTCCGTTGAGGCATTCCCACGCAGAGCGTGGGAATGATCAGTTGCCTCAGATCAACCAAACGATAATTCCTCTTATTCAAACTCCCCTGCCCTGTTAGACTTTGCGCCCTTGTTTTGCTCGTCTTGCAGGATGTCCGATGCCCTCGCTGCCTCTTCGTTTGTCTGCACTGTTGCTGGCCCTGGGCCTGAGTGCCTGCGATGACGCCCCGCGTTTTACCCGGGCCGAACCCGGCGAAGCCCGGTCCGGTGGCAGCACGACGGTGCGCAAAACCGATCAGAACGCATTCTCCCTGCCCTCCGCCAACCTGCCGCCGTCACGACGCGTCGATTTCAGCGTCGGCAACAGTTTCTTTCGCAGCCCCTGGGTGATCGCGCCGTCGACCACCACCGCCCGCGATGGCCTTGGCCCACTGTTCAATACCAACGCCTGCCAGAACTGTCACATCAAGGACGGCCGCGGTCATCCACCGACGCCCGATGCGCCGAATGCGGTGTCGATGCTGGTGCGCCTGTCGATCCCCAATGCACCGGCCTATGCCAAGGTCATCGAACAACAGGGCGTGGTGCCGGAGCCGGTCTACGGCGGCCAGTTCCAGGACATGTCGGTGCCCGGCGTCGCTCCGGAAGGCAAGGTGCGCGTCGATTACACGCCGATCCCGGTGCGTTTCAAGGACGGCAGCGAAATCGAGTTGCGTGAACCGACCTTGCAGATGACCCAACTCGGCTACGGCCCGATGCACCCCGACACGCGTTTCTCGGCACGCATCGCACCACCGATGATTGGCCTGGGCTTGCTTGAAGCGATCCCTGACGAGGCCATCCTGGCCAACGCAGAGGCCCAGGCCCGGGAGAAAAACGGCATCGCCGGACGACCGAACCGGGTCTGGGACGACGCGCAGCAGAAGACGGTTCTCGGACGATTTGGCTGGAAAGCCGGGCAACCGAACCTCAATCAACAAAATGTTCACGCGTTCTCTGGTGACATGGGCCTCACGACCAGCCTGAGACCCTTTGATGACTGCACCGACGCGCAAACCGCTTGCAAGCAGGCGCCCAACGGCAATGGCCCGGATGGCGAGCCGGAAGTCAGCGATAACATCCTGCGTCTGGTGCTGTTCTACAGCCGTAACCTCGCGGTGCCGGCCCGTCGCAATGTCGGCGCGCCGCAAGTGCTGGCCGGCAAGAATCTGTTTTTCCAGGCGGGATGCCAGTCTTGTCACACGCCTCAATACACCACCGCCGCCAACGCCGCGGAACCTGAATTGGCCAATCAAGTGATTCGCCCTTACAGCGATCTGCTGCTGCACGACATGGGCGACGGCCTGGCCGACAACCACAGCGAATTCCAGGCCAGCGGCCGCGACTGGCGCACGCCGCCGTTGTGGGGCATTGGCCTGACGCAGACGGTCAGCGGCCACACCCAGTTTTTGCATGACGGCCGCGCCCGCAACCTGCTCGAAGCCGTGCTCTGGCATGGCGGCGAGGCAAAGGCGGCGCAGCAACAGGTTTTGTCTTTCAATGCCGAGCAGCGCGCGGCGTTGCTGGCGTTTTTGAATTCCCTTTAATACGTATTCCTTCAGCGGGAGCCCGACATGTTCCGTCCCAAATTGTTGTTCACCAGCCTTGCCGCCCTCGCCCTGGGCGCCTGTTCGCCCCAGGATCCGCAAGCGGTCACGTCGGCGGCCATCGCCAAGCAAGTGATCCTGCCGACCTACAGCCGCTGGGTCGAAGCCGACCGGCAACTGGCAGTCAGCGCCCTGGCCTTCTGCCAAGGCAAGGAAACCCTGGACACCGCCCGCGCCGACTTCCTGCACGCGCAGAAAGCCTGGGCCGAGTTGCAACCGCTGCTGATCGGGCCATTGGCCGAGGGCAACCGTTCGTGGCAGGTGCAGTTCTGGCCGGACAAGAAGAACCTGGTAGGCCGTCAGGTCGAACAACTGGTCACCGCGCAACCGCAAATCGATGCTGCCGCCCTGGCCAAGTCCAGCGTCGTGGTGCAAGGCCTCTCGGCCTATGAATACATCCTGTTCGACAGCAAGATCGACATGGCCGACAGCACACAGAAAGCCAAATACTGCCCGCTGCTGACCGCCATTGGCGAACGTCAGAAGCAATTGGCCGAAGAGATCCTGTCGCGCTGGAACACCAACGACGGCATGCTCGCGCAGATGAGCAAATTCCCCAACCAGCGCTACGCCGATTCCCATGAAGCGATCGCCGATCTGCTGCGCGTGCAAGTGACGGCGCTGGACACCCTGAAGAAAAAACTCGGCACGCCGATGGGCCGTCAGAGCAAGGGCACGCCACAGCCGTTCCAGGCCGATGCCTGGCGCAGCCAATCTTCGCTGAAAAGCATGGAAGCGAGCCTGACTGCTGCGCAAACCGTCTGGGTCGGTGTCGACAACAAAGGCTTGCGCGGTCTGTTGCCGAGCGAGCAGAAACCCTTGGCCGACAAGATCGACGGGGCCTACGCAGCGTCCCTGAAACTGCTCGCCAGCAACCAGCGCTCACTGACCGACATGCTCACTGACGATGCCGGGCGCCAGCAGCTCAACGCTATCTACGACAGCCTCAACGTTGTCCATCGCCTGCACGAAGGCGAACTGGCCAAGGCGCTGGGCATTCAACTGGGCTTCAACGCCAACGACGGTGACTGATGAGGGCAAGTGCCATGCTGCGACGCCAGGCTCTGACGTTGGGGGGGTTGCTGCTGGGTGCGGTGACACTGGGCGGCTGGACGCTGTTCAAGCAAAAGGACAAAAGCCCGCTGCTACTCTCGGCGCGGGACGATGGCGACGGCAAGCACTACGCCGTCGGTTATCGGCTGGACGGCACCCGGGTGTTTGCCACCCAGGTCGGCCAGCGTTGCCACGACATCATCAACCACCCGACCCTGCCGATGGCGCTGTTCGTCGCCCGGCGTCCGGGCACCGAGAGTTACCTGATCGACCTGCGCGACGGCACGCTGCTGCAAACCGTGGTCTCGCAGCCGAACCGGCACTTCTACGGTCATGCGGTGATTCACAAGAGCGGCGAATGGCTGTACGCCACCGAGAACGACACCTCCGATCCGGGCCGTGGCCTGCTCGGTGTGTATCAGTTCGAGGGTGAACGACTGGTACACAGCGGCGAGCTTTCCACCCATGGCGTCGGCCCGCATCAAGTGTCGTGGATGCCCGATGGCGAGACGCTGGTGGTAGCCAACGGCGGCATTCGCACCGAGGCCGAAAGCCGGGTCGAAATGAACCTCAACGCCATGGAGCCGAGCCTGGTGCTGATGCAACGCGACGGCACGCTGCTGAGCAAGGAAACATTGGCCCAGCAGATGAACAGCGTGCGGCACTTAGGGATAGCCAGCGACGGCACCATCGTCGCCGGTCAGCAGTTCATGGGCGCTGCTCACGAGTCTTCGGAGCTGCTGGCGATCAAGCGGCCCGGCCAACCATTCGTGGCCTTCCCGGTGCCCGAGCATCAGTTGCAGGCCATGGGGCATTACACCGCCAGCGTTGCCGTGCACAGCGAACTGCGTCTGGTCGCCCTGACCGCGCCGCGGGGCAACCGCTTTTTTATCTGGGACCTGGACAGTGGTGAAGTACGCCTGGACGCGCCACTTCCCGATTGCGCCGGCGTAGGGGCCGTGGCCGATGGTTTTGTCGTAACCTCGGGCCAGGGCCGTTGCCGGTACTACGATTGCCGCCAGGCAACCCTTGTTGCAAAACCTCTGGAGTTACCTGCGGGGCTCTGGGACAACCATCTTCATCTGATGGTTTAAGAGATCGCAGCCTGCGGGGGAATGCGTACCTGGAGCTGCCGCAGGCTGCGATCTTTTTCGTAAGATCACGCAAAAAACATCCATTGGAATCCCCCTCGCAGTGGGAGTAATGTTCCCGCCTGTCTCACCTGATTTTCTCCAAGGAACTGGAAATATGCTGCGCCGCCGCATGCTGATCATGTTGGGTGTTGTTCTGCTGATCGTGCTGGTCCTGGCCGGTTACAAAGCCTTCTCCATCTATACGATGATGCAGGGCTTTTCCGTGCCGAAACCGCCGATAAATGTCGCCGTGGCCACCGCCACCGAACGTCCGTGGCAAAGCCGTTTGCCAACGGTCGGCACCCTCACCGCGCTGCAAGGAGTCGACCTGAGTCTGGAGATCGCCGGCACCGTCAAGGAAGTGCAGTTCGAGTCCGGGCAGAAGGTAAAGGCAGGTCAACCGATCCTGCAACTCGAGACCTCCGTTGAAACTGCCCTGCTGGCAACCGCTCAAGCCGACCTGGGACTGGCGCAACTGGATTATGGTCGCGGCAGCCAATTGGTGGGCAGCCAGGCCATTTCCAAAGGCGAGTTCGACCGACTCTCGGCGGTATTGCAAAAGAGCCGGGCCACGGTCAATCAGCTCAAGGCGGCCCTGGAGAGAAGGCGCATCCTCGCCCCGTTCAGCGGGACCATCGGCATTCGACAGGTAGACGTCGGCGACTACGTGGCCAGCGGCACGATGATCGCCACCCTGCAAGACATCAGCAGCCTCTACGTCGACTTCTTTGTGCCCGAACAATCGGTGCCGAAAATCGCCCTCGGCCAACCGGTACAAGTCATTGTCTCGGCCTACCCGACAGAGAGTTTCCCCGGCACTGTCAGTGCGATCAACCCGAAGGTCGAGAGCAGCACCCGCAACGTGCTGGTGCGCGCAACCCTGGCCAACCCCGATGACAAACTGCTGCCGGGGATGTTCGCCAGCCTGCAGGTGCTGTTGCCCGATCCGCAGCCACGCATCGTCGTGCCGGAAAGCGCGATCACCTACACCCTTTATGGCAACTCGCTGTACGTCGTTGCGCAGAAAAAGGCCGAAGACGGCAGCCTCGAAAAAGACGACAAGGGCGAGCCGATCCTGATTGCCGAACGACGCTTCGTCGAAACCGGCGAGCGCCGCGACGGGATGGTCATGATCACCAAAGGCGTGCAGAACGGCGAAAAAGTGGTCACCGCCGGCCAGATCAAACTGGACCACGGCGCGCACATTGCCATCAGCGACGACAAGACCCTAGCCGAGAAGAGCAGCCAGCCACGCGCTGACTGATCAAGGAATCCCCATGGCTTTTACCGACCCGTTCATCCGCCGCCCGGTGCTCGCCACCGTGGTCAGCCTGTTGATTGTGCTGCTGGGCTTCCAGGCCTGGAGCAAGTTGCCGCTGCGCCAATACCCGCAAATGGAAAACGCCCTGATCACGGTGACCACCGCTTACCCCGGGGCCAACGCCGAAACCATCCAGGGTTACATCACCCAACCGATGCAGCAGAGCCTGGCCAGCGCCGAGGGCATCGACTACATGACCTCGGTCAGTCGCCAGAACTTTTCGGTGATCTCGATCTACGCGCGCATCGGTTCCAACAGCGATCGCCTGTTCACCGAACTGCTGGCCAAGGCCAACGAGGTCAAGAACCAACTGCCTCAGGACGCCGAAGACCCGGTGTTGAGCAAGGAAGCCGCCGACGCGTCGGTGCTGATGTACATCAGTTTCTTCAGCAAGGAGCTGAGTAACCCGCAGATCACCGACTACCTGTCACGGGTCATCCAGCCGAAACTGGCGACCCTGCCGGGCATGGCCGAAGCCGAGATTCTCGGCAACCAGGTGTTCGCCATGCGTCTTTGGCTAGACCCGGTGAAACTCGCCGGTTTCGGCCTGAGCGCCAGCGATGTGACCGACGCCGTGCGCCACTACAACTTCCTCTCCGCCGCCGGCGAAGTGAAAGGCGAGTACGTGGTCACCAGTATCAACGCCAACACCGAACTCAAATCCGCTGAAGCCTTCGGCGCGATCCCGCTCAAGGTCGACGGTGACAGTCGAGTGTTGCTGCGGGACGTGGCGCGGGTCGAGATGGGCGCGGAGAACTACAACTCCGTCAGCTCCTTCGGCGGCACGCCTTCGGTGTACATCGGCATCAAGGCCACGCCCGGCGCCAACCCGCTGGACGTGATCAGGGAAGTGCGCAAGATCATGCCGGACCTGGAAGCCCAGCTGCCGCCGAACCTCAAAGGCGAAATTGCCTACGACGCCACGTTGTTCATTCAGGCCTCTATCGACGAAGTGGTGAAAACCCTGTTCGAAGCGGTACTGATCGTGATCGTGGTGGTGTTCCTGTTCCTGGGCGCCCTGCGCTCGGTGGTGATCCCGGTGGTGACCATTCCACTGTCGATGATCGGCGTGATGTTCTTCATGCAGATGATGGGCTACTCGATCAACCTGCTGACCTTGCTCGCGATGGTATTAGCCATCGGTCTGGTGGTGGACGACGCCATCGTGGTGGTGGAAAACATTCACCGGCACATCGAAGAGGGCAAGACACCGCTGGATGCCGCGCTTGAAGGCGCTGCGGAAATCGCGATGCCGGTGGTGTCGATGACCATTACCCTGGCGGCGGTCTATGCGCCGATCGGCTTCCTGACCGGCCTGACGGGGGCGTTATTCAAGGAGTTCGCCCTGACCCTGGCCGGGGCGGTGGTGATTTCCGGCGTAGTAGCGCTGACGCTGTCGCCGATGATGTGCGCCCTGCTGCTGCGCCACGATGAAAACCCTACCGGCCTGGCCCATCGCCTGGACGTGATCTTCGAAGGCCTCAAACGCCGCTATCAGAGTGTGCTTCATGGCACCCTCAACACCCGGCCGGTGGTGCTGGTGTTCGCGGTGATCGTGCTCTGCCTGATTCCGGTGCTGCTCAAATTCACCCAGTCGGAACTGGCGCCGGACGAAGACCAGGGCGTCATCTTCATGATGGCCAATGCCCCGCAACCGGCCAACCTCGACTACATGAACACCTACACCGACGAGTTCCTCGCGATTTTCAAGGAGTTCCCCGAGTACTACTCCTCGTTCCAGATCAACGGCTTCAACGGCGTGCAATCGGGGATCGGTGGCTTCCTGCTCAAACCCTGGAACGAACGCAGCCGAACCCAGATGCAGATCCTGCCCGAGGTTCAGGGCAAACTGGCAAGCATTCCGGGCTTGCAGATTTTCGGCTTCAACCTGCCTTCCCTGCCGGGCACGGGTGAAGGCTTGCCGTTTCAATTCGTGATCAACTCGGCCAACAGCTATGAGTCATTGTTGGAAGTGATGGACCGGGTGAAAAAAAGAGCGATGGAATCCGGCAAGTTTGCTTTTGTCGACGTCGACCTGGCCTTCGACAAACCCGAAGTCGTGGTGGATATCGATCGCGCCAAGGCCGCACAAATGGGTGTATCGATGCAGGACCTGGGCGGCACCCTCGCGACGATGCTGGGTGAAGCAGAGATCAACCGTTTCACCATCGAAGGCCGCAGCTACAAAGTCATTGCGCAGGTGGAACGTCCCTTCCGGGATAACCCCGACTGGCTAAACCATTATTACGTGAAGAACACCAAAGGCGAATTGCTGCCCCTGTCGACCCTGATCACCGTGACGGACCGGGCGCGACCGCGTCAGTTGAACCAGTTCCAGCAACTCAACTCGGCGATTCTTTCCGGGGTCCCGCTGGTCAGCATGGGTGAAGCCATCGACACCGTGCGCCAGATCGCTCGGGAAGAAGCGCCGGCGGGTTACGCCGTCGACTATGCCGGTGCGTCACGGCAATACGTTCAGGAAGGCAGCGCACTGTGGGTCACCTT
The DNA here is from genome assembly GCF_024749285.1 of Pseudomonas sp. B21-015. Classification (NCBI taxonomy): domain Bacteria; kingdom Pseudomonadati; phylum Pseudomonadota; class Gammaproteobacteria; order Pseudomonadales; family Pseudomonadaceae; genus Pseudomonas; species Pseudomonas sp. B21-015. The sequence continues at coordinate 1,460,607 of NZ_CP087196.1, read as the reverse complement.
CGCCCTGGCATTGGCGATCATCTTCCTGGTGCTGGCGGCCCAGTTCGAAAGCTTCCGCGATCCGCTGGTGATTCTGGTGACCGTGCCGCTGTCGATCTGTGGCGCGTTGATTCCGCTATTCCTTGGCTGGTCGAGCATGAACATCTATACCCAGGTCGGGCTGGTGACGTTGATCGGGCTGATCAGCAAGCACGGGATCCTGATCGTCGAGTTCGCCAACCAGTTACGCAAGGAGAAGGGGCTGACGCCTCGCGAAGCGGTGGAGGAAGCGGCGGCCATTCGCCTGCGTCCGGTATTGATGACCACGGCAGCGATGGTGTTCGGCATGGTGCCGTTGATCATCGCCACGGGCGCGGGGGCGGTCAGCCGGTTCGACATTGGCACGGTGATCGCGACGGGGATGTCAATCGGGACGCTGTTCACATTGTTCGTGCTGCCGTGCATTTACACGTTGCTGGCCAAGCCCGATAAACCCTGAAGAACACAACATATCCCTGTGGGAGCGAGCCTGCTCGCGATAGCGATGGCACAGCCAGCATTGAGGTGACTGACACACCGCTATCGCGAGCAGGCTCGCTCCCACAATGGATCGCGCAAGACTTGAGCCATCGGACACAAAAAAGGCCTCGCATCTGCGAGGCCTCTTATTTGGGCTTCAATCTGTTCAACTCTGCGGCCTCAGCCCTTGAGAAAGTCCGAACATGAACAGCAACAAGTCATGATCGGGTTGAGTGGCCACGGGTGCTTTGGCAACCCGGGGCAATGGACAATGTGCATCACCGTGCACTGAACTGAGGAATTGCGTACGGGGTTGCTCCCAAGCCGCCACCGCCAATGAAGCAACTGCCAAGGCTCCTGCCAAAAACAAACCTCGTGCAATTTCAAGTTTCATCGCTATAAGCCTTTGATAGCGCTGCCAGACGCCGTCTCGTAAAAATAGACGAGTTTTTTCCAGTCCGTATCGCTGAACGACGAGTGGCGACGCAGTTGCTTCAGGTCATGGGTCGCTGCCTGACGGGCGGTCAAACGCTGCCGGCATTTCTCCAGATCAATCAGGGCAACTTCGACCTTCGCCGACCCACCTTCCCCGGTGACCCGCACGAATACGTGCTTGATGTAGAGGCAGCTGTGCTGCCAACGGCCCTTGTGCATACGGGCCAGGTTGTCGGCCAGATCCTTCAATACGCGATCATGCACCGCCTCACCGTAACGCTCGCGACCGCCGCCTGCGTACCAATGTTCGATTTCCTCAAAGCCATCCAGCGACTTGGTGACCAGCAATGCGCGCCATATGTGAACGGGATCGCGTTGTGCGCCGCAGAAAACGATCTCTGGAACGCGAACGTCGAGCAGGCGCAGGCCGATGAGTGCATCGCGCTCACGCAACACCGTCGGCCGACCGAACGGGTGCAACCAGCTGCGATAGATATGACCGGTTTGACGCTTGGCATAGAGCAGCTGTCCATCACTGCCCATGACGCGCTGCACGCCACTTTCTCCACCGCGACGAACGTTGGGTTCTTCTACCCATTCACCGCGCCGATTCCAGAAGTAGTCGAAGCGGTCCTGAGAAGCGACTTCCGTTTCTGCTGCACATTGCACTGCCATCCTGTTACCTCTTGCGTAATACGTAAACCCGCCACATGGCATAGAGCAGTAAAAAGTCTAGTTGTTCCTGAATACGGAAACCCGCCTGCTCGAATTCTTTTTCAACCGTGGCAGCCGGTAACACAAATCGATTCTGGAAACCCTCCTGCCCACGCCGTTTCTCGGCGCGCTTGCGTTTCCAGGCCTTGAAATTGCCGTCTACCCACAACGAAACAATCACGCTGTCGCGGGTGACACGCTCGAATTCGCGCAGAATGGTCAGTCGATGCTCGGCTTCACCGATGTGATGGAGCAAACGCATGCAGAAAATGCTGTCGACGGCGTTATCGGGCAAGGCAATGTCGAATGCAGAAGTTTGCAAGGGTTGTACCCGTTTTACCACCTCGGCGGGTTGCGCCTGCATGGCAGTCTTCAACATGGACTTCGAGTTGTCGGCGCCGATGATGACACGGTTGTGCTTTTGCGCCAGCAGCGGCCAGAAACGCCCGGCACCGCAGGGCAAGTCGAGGATCAGGCCAGGCTCACCGGCCAGCGCCAGCGCTTTTCGCGCCAGTTGCTCGTCGCGCCAGTGGGACAGTCGGCGACCGAGCCCCGCTTGATGCTTGCGCAAATACTTGCGGGAGTGTTCATCGTCGTACTTTTCGGAAAAATCGAGTTTGATCGGGCCAGCCATCACTGCAATCTCCTGAACTTCTGATGACAACCACCTTAGGTAGGGCTGTGTCGGCGTCAGGTGATGACTTGGTGAAAAAATCGTCATGTAAAAACCGGGATCATTTCGGCGGTATTACAGGGGGCCGCTAAAAGCAAAAGATCGCAGCCTTCGGAGGCGCCCACAGGCGCGTAGGAGCTGTCGAAGGCTGCGATCTTTTGCTTTTAGCGGTCCCGTCCGGCCCAATCAAACCCGGGACGCCCCCAACTCCACCTGAAAACGGCAGCCATTGGGTTCCATATTCGTCAGGCTGACACTCCAGCCCTGGTTCTCGCAGATCCGCTGCACCAGCGACAGTCCAAGCCCCAGGCCCTCGCCACGCTTCTCGCTGCCGCGCACGAAAGGCTCGAACATCGCCTCGCGTTTTTCCTCGGGAATGCCTACACCACTGTCTTCGACCACAAACCCCGTATCGGTCAGGGCCAAGCGGATAAACCCACGCTCGGTGTAATGCAGCGCATTACGCAACAGGTTACCCATCACCGCGTGCAAAAGCGTCGCGTTATAGCGAGTGTCCGGAGGATTGCCCAACTCAACGTTCAACGTCAGGCCCTTGGCTTCGATCGGCTCGCGCCATTGGCAAAGCAGCCCGTCGGCCACCTGACTGAGGCTCTGCCGGGGGGCCATGCTGGCGTCTTCATGCTGGGCGCGGGCCAGCATGAGGAAAGTTTGTACCAGCTCGCGCATCTCTGCGCACGCACGGGCAATTCGCTCGACCTGGGCACGTCCGCGCTGATCGATGGCGGGGTTTTCCAGCAACAGTTCACAGGAACTGGCCAGCACCATCAACGGCGTGCGCAGCTCGTGGCTGACGTCACTGGTGAACAGCCGCTCACGGGTCAACGCCTGACGCAAGCGCCCGAGGGTGGCGTCGAAGGCCACGGCCAGTTCACCCACTTCATCGGCGGCATAATCCGGAGCCAGTGGCGGCGCCAGGCCCAACAACTGATCGCGATGACGCACCTGACGGGCCAGTCGCACCACCGGCGCCATCACCTTGCGCGCCAACACCCAGCCCAGAAATACCGCCAATGCCAGGCTCAACACGAACCCCACCAGCACCACGGCAAACAGCACCCGTTCACGCTCTTCGAAATCGCTCTGGTCCTGCAACAGTACATAACGCCGTCCGTCGACGATTTCGACCATCGCGTGATACGACAGATTCTCGCGGAAGACTTCATGAAAACCCGAGTCCAGGTGCCGCAAATCCTTGGGCAACTCAAAGTCGCCCGGCCCGCCGCTGAAATAAAACAGCTGGTCCGGCTCGGGGCGGTGGCTCCAGTCCGACACACTGTCCATCAGCAACAGGCGCTGCAAATCGCCGCCCAGACCTGCCGAAATCAGTTTCTCTTCCACCAGATGCACGGTCGCTATGATGCCCAGGGCGAAGGCTCCCGCGACCAGTGCGCTCATCAACGCAAAGGCGATGATGATCCGTTGCGCAAGGCTCTGCTTAAACTCCATCACGGCCCTCGGCCAAGCGATAACCGACGCCGTGTACCGTGTGCAGCAGGGGTTTGGCGAACGGTTTGTCGATCACCTGGCGCAATTGATGGACGTGGCTGCGCAGGCTGTCGCTGTCCGGACAGTCATCGCCCCACAGGGCCTCTTCGAGAATTTCCCGGCGCAGCACGTGCGGGCTTTTCTGCATCAACACGGCCAGCAATTTCAGGCCCACCGGGTTGAGTTTCAGCAGACGGCCTTCGCGGGTCACTTCGAGGGTGTCGAGGTCGTAGCTCAGATCGCCGACCTGCAAGGCACGGCGACCGCCACCCTGGGCACGGCGCATGACCGCCTCGATGCGCGCCGCCAGTTCGGACAGGGCAAAGGGTTTGATCAGGTAATCGTCGGCACCGGACTTGAAGCCTTGCAAGCGGTCGTCCAGTTGATCGCGAGCAGTGAGCATGATCACCGGCGTGTCGCGGCGGGCGTCTTCGCGCAAGCGCTTGCACAGAGTGTAACCATCGATTCCGGGCAGCATGATATCGAGTACGATCAAATCGTAATGCTCGGTGGCCGCCAGGTGCAGGCCAGATAAACCGTCCTGCGCGCAATCCACGGTGTAACCTTTGAGCCCCAGATAATCGGCCAGGTTGGCCAGGATATCGCGGTTGTCTTCAACCAATAGAATTCGCATCGGCACCTCCTCCGTACACAGTAACGGCCGTCTTGGCCCGCGCAGCTTAAGGCCAAGCGTGACTCAGGGCTAGGGTGACCGCTCGTAGAATCGATGCGCTCAGCCAAATGATCGTGTTAACAAGTTTTTCACTGTCGGTTCACAACCTGACTACAGCGTTCAAGAGAAGCTGTCGCGCCATTAATATAGGGAATGTAGATAGTGGATTGTTTGAAGACGGCGCCAATGCGCTTTCTGCTGCTGGTAACCGGCTCCTGGCTGGTCATTTTTCTCCTGACTCGAAGTGTTCTGCTCCTCACTCAATTGGATGAGGCCGGCAGCGGATTCCTGTCGGTGTTTGGCATCGGCCTGCTCTATGACCTGGGTTTCATTGCCTACGCGGCGCTGCCCATGGGCCTCTATCTGCTGCTCTGCCCGCCGGCCTTGTGGCGCCGCCGTGGCCATCGCTGGTTTCTTCAGGGGCTGCTGACCGTCAGCCTGTCTGCCATGCTGTTCACTTCGGTGGCCGAATGGTTGTTCTGGGATGAGTTCGGTGTGCGCTTCAACTTCATCGCCGTCGACTACCTGGTGTATTCCGACGAAGTGCTGAATAACCTGCTGGAATCGTACCCGATCGGCAAGCTGCTGAGCCTGCTCGCCGTGCTGGCCGTGGCCCTGAGCTTCGCGTTGCGCAAACCCTTCAATGCCGCGCTGGACGCACCATTGCCTGCAATGCGCGGGCGTCTGTTGAATGCGCTGGGCCTGCTGATCGTCGCGGGCCTGAGCCTGCAACTGCTCAGCCAGGATGCACCGCGTGCTCAGGGTGGCAATGCCTATCAGAACGAACTGGCGAGCAATGGCCCGTACCAATTCTTCGCCGCTTTCCGCAATAACGAACTGGATTACCCGCAGTTCTACAGCAGCCTGCCGACCTCCGTCGTCGCGCAGCAGATTCGCGCTGAACTGGCCGAGCCCAACGCCCGCTTCATTGGCGAGGATCCGCAGGACATCCGCCGGATGATCGACAATCCCGGCACCGAGCGAAAGCCCAACATCGTGCTGGTGACCATCGAAAGCTTCAGTGCCAAGTACATGGGCAGCAATGGCGACGATCGCAACCTGACACCGAACCTCGATGCGTTGCGTAAACAAAGCCTGTACTTCAACAATTTCTACGCCACCGACACCCGCACCGATCGTGGCCTGGAGGCCATCACCCTGGCCATTCCGCCGACACCGGGGCGTTCGATCGTCAAGCGTGTGGGTCGCGAAAGTGGTTTCGCCAGCCTCGGCCAACAGCTCAGCGCCGTGGGTTACGACAGCGTGTTCGTGTACGGCGGGCGCGGTTACTTCGACAACATGAACGCGTTCTTCAGCGGCAACGGCTATCGCGTCGTCGACCAGAGCAGCGTCGATGAATCAGAAATTCACTTCAAGAACGCCTGGGGCATGGCTGACGAAGACCTCTATAACCAGACCCTGAAACTGGCCGACGCCGACTACGCCAGGCAACAGCCGTTTCTGCTGCAACTGATGACCACCTCCAACCATCGCCCCTACACCTACCCGGATAACCGGATCGACATCAAATCCGGTAACGGCCGCGACGGTGCGGTGAAGTACACCGACTTCGCCATCGGCCAGTTCCTCGATCAGGCGCGTAAAAAACCCTGGTTCGATAACACGATCTTCGTCTTCGTCGCCGACCACACTGCAGGCAGCGCCGGCAAAGAAGACTTGCCGATCAGCAACTATCAGATTCCACTGTTCATCTATGCACCGAAGCTGATCGACGCTCGGGAGACCGCACAACTGGCCAGCCAGATTGACCTGGCGCCAACGTTGCTGGGCCTGCTGAACCTGGATTACCAGTCGACGTTCTTCGGGCGCAACCTGTTGCAGGACAATCCACTGCCGCCGCGAGTGGTGGTTGGCAACTATCAGCATCTGGGCTTGTTCGACGGCAAGGATTTAGCGATCCTGAGCCCGCGTCAGGGCCTGCGTCGCCACGATGATGCGCTGACCGACAGTCGCGAATCACGGGCCACCGCCAGCAATCCGTTGATCACCCGCGCAATCACTTATTACCAAACTGCCAGTCATGGCTTCAAGCAACAGCTGCTCGGTTGGAAAGCGCCCAAGGAGGGCACCCGCCAAGTCAGCGACCGTTAACAGAATGGCCCCGGGCTGATGCCCCGGGGCTTTTCCATTCTTCAGGATCCACCATGTCATCAACCGCTGTCCGTCCCGTCTCCAGGCCGCTGAATGTCTGGCTGTGCCTGGGAGTGCCCGCCATTGCGGCGATCACCCTGCTGTTGCTCGAACTGACGTCCCTGGACATGGACCTTGCCAAGCTGTTCTATGACCCGGTCGCCGGGGCATTCATCGGGCGGCACAGTTACTTCCTGGAAAACATCCTGCATGACCGGGCCAAGCAAGTGGTCATCGCCTTTTCGGTGTTCGCCATCCTGGGCTTCATCGGCTCCTTTTTCATGGACAGGCTCAAACCGTTCAAACGGGAACTGGGCTGCCTGGTGCTGTCCCTGGCGCTGGCAACCTCCTTTGTCACCCCGGTCAAGGCGGTGACGGCGGTGCAATGCCCATGGAGCCTGGAACAATTTGGCGGGCACGAAACCTACAGCGAATTGCTCAGCCCTCGTCCGCACACCGACAAGCCGGGCCGCTGCTGGCCAGGCGGTCATGCAGCGACCGGCTTCACGTTGTTTGCGCTGTTCTTCGTCCTGCGTGACCGTCGTCCACGGCTGGCCCGCAAGGCGTTTGTCGTCGCCTTCGCGTTGGGCTCGGTGTTTTCCATCAGCCGGATGATGCAAGGCGCGCACTTCTTCTCGCACAACGTGTGGACGGCGATTTTCTGCTGGCTGATTTGTCTGGGGGCGTATTACTACATCCTCTATCGACCGGCTTCCAAGGCTGAACGGGTGAGCGAGGCAGAACCGGTCAGCGTCTGAGCCGACGCCATCGCGGGCAAGCCCGCTCCCACAGGTTCAATGCAATCGACTGTGGGAGCGTGGCTTGCCCGCGATGGCCGCGACTCGGTCTCCAGACCTAGCAAAATGAAGGCAATAAAAAGCCCCGCCTGCTTAGCACAGGCGGGGCTTTTTTATAGGGGTAAGGCTGGCTTACATCATGCCGCCCATGCCGCCCATACCGCCCATGTCTGGCATGCCGCCGCCAGCTGGTGCGTCTTCCTTGATCTCGGCGATCATGGCTTCAGTGGTGATCATCAGGCTGGCAATCGACGAAGCCGCTTGCAGAGCCGAACGAGTCACTTTGGCCGGGTCCAGGATACCCATTTCGATCATGTCGCCGTATTCGCCGGTAGCAGCGTTGTAACCGTAGTTACCCGAACCCTGCTTGACCTTGTCGACGACCACGCTTGGCTCGTCGCCGGAGTTGGCAACGATTTGACGCAGTGGCGCTTCAACAGCGCGACGCAGCAACTGGATGCCAACGTTCTGGTCATCGTTGTCGCCTTTCAGCTCGGAGATAGCCTGCAGAGCGCGAACCAGTGCCACGCCACCGCCAGGTACCACGCCTTCTTCAACGGCTGCGCGGGTAGCGTGCAGGGCGTCTTCAACGCGGGCTTTCTTCTCTTTCATTTCAACTTCGGAACCGGCGCCAACCTTGATCACTGCAACGCCGCCAGACAGTTTGGCCAGACGCTCTTGCAGTTTTTCACGGTCGTAGTCGGACGAAGTGTCGGCCACTTGTTGACGGATCTGGGTCACGCGAGCCTGGATATCAGCCTCAACGCCGGCACCGTCGATCACGGTGGTGTTTTCTTTGGACAGGATCACGCGCTTGGCATTACCCAGGTGTTCCAGGGTAGTGCTTTCCAGGCTCAGACCGATCTCTTCGGAGATTACGGTACCGCCGGTCAGAACGGCGATGTCCTGCAGCATGGCCTTGCGACGGTCGCCGAAGCCTGGAGCCTTGACGGCTGCGACTTTAACGATGCCACGCATGTTGTTCACAACCAGAGTCGCCAGGGCTTCGCCTTCAACGTCTTCGGCCACGATCAGCAGTGGACGGCCAGCTTTGGCAACAGCTTCCAGTACTGGCAGCATTTCGCGGATGTTCGAGATCTTTTTGTCGACCAGCAGGATCAGCGGACCGTCGAGTTCGGCGGTCATGGTCTCTGGCTTGTTGACGAAGTACGGCGACAGGTAGCCGCGGTCGAACTGCATGCCTTCAACAACCGACAGTTCGTTTTCCAGGCCCGAGCCTTCTTCAACGGTGATCACGCCTTCTTTGCCGACTTTTTCCATGGCTTCGGCAATGATGTCGCCGATGGAGTTGTCGGAGTTGGCCGAGATGGTGCCGACCTGAGCGATGGCCTTGGTGTCAGCGCAAGGCTTGGACAGGGCTTTCAGTTCTTTGACGATCGCGATGGTCGCTTTGTCGATACCGCGCTTCAGGTCCATCGGGTTCATGCCGGCAGCGACGGCTTTCAGGCCTTCGTTGACGATCGACTGAGCCAGAACGGTAGCGGTGGTGGTGCCGTCGCCTGCGTCATCGTTGGCACGGGAGGCAACGTCTTTGACCAGCTGCGCGCCCATGTTTTCGAAGCGATCTTTCAGCTCGATTTCTTTGGCAACGGAAACGCCGTCCTTGGTGATGGTCGGAGCGCCGAAGCTCTTCTCGATGATCACGTTACGGCCTTTAGGGCCCAGGGTCGCTTTTACTGCGTCAGCCAGGACGTTGACACCGGCGAGCATTTTCTTGCGGGCGGAATCGCCGAATTTAACTTCTTTAGCAGCCATGATCGATATTCCTTAAATACTTTGTAGTAGCGGGAAAATGAGCGGGGAATCAGCCTTCGATTACTGCGAGGATTTCGCTCTCGCCAATGACCAGCAGGTCTTCGCCGTCGACTTTCACAGTGTTGCTGCCGGAGTAAGGGCCGAACACAACCTTGTCACCCACTTTCACGGCCAGCGCACGCACTTCACCGTTGTCCAGTGCTTTGCCTGGGCCTACGGCGAGGACTTCACCCTGGTTTGGCTTTTCAGCAGCCGAACCTGGCAGGACGATACCGCCAGCGGTTTTCTTTTCTTCTTCGCTGCGACGGACGACGACGCGGTCATGCAGAGGACGAAGCTTCATTGTCGATCTCTCCTAATTGTGGTTTTCATCGGCCGGTGTAGTCCCGGCGGGTTTAACAAATCCGGCGGTGCCGGGTGCGGTTCGTCAAGCGAACCGCGGAAGTCTGTCTGGCGTAATCGCCAGCAACCTTGCGGTGACCGTTACATAAGGGCGCATGAGCTTATTTCAAGGGCAGTGAACGAATATTTTTTACCTCGATGCCCTGAAAACGAACACGGCACCCGAAGGTGCCGTGTCGATGGAAGCGTTACTTGGAGTCGCGGTGTTCGAACTCGCCTTCGATCACGTTGGGCTCACGGCCCAGCGGCTGGCGTGGAGCAGGACCGCCCCGTGGCTGAAGGTCATCGGCGAACGCGCGCTGACGCATCGCTTGTTCCTCGGCGCGCTGGCGCATTTTGTTGGCCAGCAGTCGACGAGAAATCGGCAGCAACATGATCAGACCCAGCACGTCGGTGACGAAGCCCGGCAGGATCAACAGACCGCCAGCCAGGGCCAGCATCAGACCTTCCAGCATGGTCTGGGCCGGCAACTCGCCGCGGCTCAGACTTTCACGGGCGCGTAGCGCAGTAGCCAAACCGGCGATACGCAGCACGAACATGCCGAGCATCGAGCCGAGAATGATCAGCAGCAGGGCCGGGAAAAACCCGATAGCCCCGCTGACCTTGACGAATACGAACAGCTCCAACACCGAGAACAGTACAAAGAGCAACAAAAAAGGGCGCATCAAATGGTTCCTCAACGCAAGAATGCCTTGCCAGTGTTCCTTAGATGACGTCGCCGTTTCGTGAATTCAAGCATCGGCCACTTCATTTTTCGGCCAATGCTCGGCGTGAGCCAGGAAAACCAAGGCTTCCCGGACTTGTGTCGGCGTATTACAGGGCGCTTGGAACGGTAGCCAGTAAAGTCCCTGACCGATGCGCAAGTGCATGCCTTCGGTGTCGATGCCGGCCAATTGCGCCGGAGCGGTTTTCGGCAGGCCTGCCAGCTCGACATAGTGGGCGATGGCTTTGGCGTGATCGGCATTCATGTGCTCGACCATGCTCGTTTCGGCCTTGCCAACGAATGGGTTGGCGAGGGTCAGCTGATCGACCCAGTGAATTGCGCCGAAGCCACCGATGTAACGGTGACGTACCGGTTTAAGCACCCAGAAATCGAAATCATGGGCCTTGTGATAGTTCTGCGAATCCGGGAAGTAGCGGTAGTAACGCTCGGCGGCCGCTTCGATGGCTGCCGCGTCTTCGAGCTTTTCCGCTTCCGCCAGGTAAGTCAGGCGACCAACGGCTTGTACGTCTTCGGCCTCGCGTTCACCCACCAGCAGGGAGCATTTAGGGTCTTTCTGCAGATTGTGAGTGTGCTGAGCGATGCGGCTGATAAGGATCAGCGGACGGCCCTGTTCGTCCAGACAGTACGGAACCACGGAGCCAAACGGGAAACCGGGCATCGCTTTGGAGTGTGTCGAGAGCACTCCACGGTATTCCTTGAGAAGCAATTCTCGGGCATGCTTAGCCACTACAACGCTCAATTTATGACTCCTTATATAGATTCCGTCGAAAAAACGGACAGGCGTCTGGGTGAAAGTTCCAGTACGCCACAGGGGCAGTTCTCATGTGCAGCCAGGCCACATCAGGCTCAGATCGAGAGGCCCTCTAGAAGGAGAAACACTCCGATCGGCTATGGGGCTATGCGAATGCAACTCACTGACAAAGTAATCATTATCACCGGCGGTTGCCAGGGTTTAGGCCGTTCCATGGCCGAGTATCTTGCAGGTCGTGGCGCCAAGCTGGCCCTGGTGGACCTGAACCAGGAAAAACTCGACGCCGCCGTCGCGGCTTGCAAAGCCAAGGGTGTCGAGGCCCGTGCCTACCTGTGCAACGTCGCCGATGAAGAGCAAGTGACCCACATGGTCGCCCAGGTGGCCGACGACTTCGGTGCGATCCATGGCCTGATCAACAACGCCGGCATTCTGCGCGATGGCCTGTTGCTGAAGGTCAAGGACGGCGAAATGACCAAGATGAGCCTGGCCCAATGGCAGGCGGTGATCGACGTCAATCTGACCGGCGTGTTCCTGTGCACCCGCGAAGTCGCGGCAAAAATGGTCGAGCTGAACAACAGCGGCGCGATCATCAATATCTCGTCGATTTCGCGCGCCGGCAACGTCGGCCAGACCAACTACTCCGCCGCCAAGGCCGGTGTTGCCGCGGCGACCGTGACCTGGGCCAAGGAACTGGCGCGCTACGGCATTCGCGTGGCGGGCATTGCGCCGGGCTTCATCGAAACTGAAATGACCCTGAGCATGAAGCCGGAAGCGCTGGAGAAAATGACCTCCGGGATTCCGCTCAAGCGCATGGGCAAACCCGAAGAAATCGCCCAGTCGGCGGCCTACATTTTCGAGAACGACTACTACACCGGTCGGATTCTGGAGTTGGATGGCGGGTTGCGGATCTAGGGTCAACACAAAACAAATGTGGGAGCGAGCCTGCTCGCGATGAGGGCATAACACTCACCATTGATGGTGACTGTTACATCGCTATCGCGAGCAGGCCCGCTCCCACATTGGATCGCATTTCTTCAGCGAATCAGTCGTCGCTGACGGTAATGTTCGGCATCGCCGGCGTTGCCGCTTCCTGCAACACAATCCGTGCGCCGACATGGCGGGCCAGTTCCTGGTAAACCATCGCAATCTGGCTGTCAGGCTCGGCGATCACCGTTGGCTTGCCGCCATCGGCCTGTTCGCGGATCAGCATCGACAGCGGCAACGAAGCCAACAGTTCGACACCGTACTGATTGGCCAGCTTCACACCACCGCCCTCACCGAACAGATGCTCGGCATGCCCGCAGTTGGAGCAGATGTGCACGGCCATGTTTTCGACCACGCCCAGCACCGGAATGTTGACCTTGCGGAACATTTCTACGCCCTTGCGCGCGTCCAGCAATGCCAGATCCTGCGGCGTGGTCACGATCACCGCACCGGCCACCGGGACTTTCTGCGCCAGGGTCAGCTGGATGTCGCCGGTGCCTGGTGGCATGTCGATGACCAGGTAATCCAGGTCGCCCCAGGCCGTTTGCGTGACCAGCTGCAACAACGCGCCGGAAACCATCGGCCCGCGCCAGACCATCGGCGTGTTGTCGTCGGTCAGGAAGGCCATGGACATCACCTCGACGCCATGGGACTCGATCGGAATGAACCATTTCTGATCCTTGACCTGAGGACGGGTGCCTTCCGGGATGCCGAACATGATGCCCTGGCTCGGACCGTAGATGTCCGCGTCGAGAATCCCGACCTTGGCACCTTCACGAGCCAGCGCCAGGGCCAGGTTGGCCGCCGTGGTGGATTTACCCACACCGCCCTTGCCAGACGCCACGGCCACGACGTTTTTGACGTTGGCCAGCCCTGGAATCTGCGCCTGGGCCTTGTGCGCGGCGATCACGCTGGTGATCTCGACACGGGCGGTGACCACGCCGTCCAGGCCTTCGATGGCCAGTTGCAGCAACTGCGCCCAGCCACTCTTGAACAGACCGGCGGCGTAACCGAGCTCCAGCTGAACGCTGACGCGATCACCCTGAATATCGATGCTGCGCACGCACCCGGCGCTGACCGGGTCCTGGTTCAGGTAAGGGTCGGTGTATTGACGAAGGACGGCTTCCACCGCTGCGCGATTGACGGCGCTCATGGGCAACTCCGATAGCAAGACTGGAAAATCAGGCGGGTATCCTAACCGTTCTACATCATAGACGGCATGCCCCACGATGATTTGTGGCAAACACATCCCTGTGGCGAGGGAGCTTGCTCCCGCTCGACTGCGTAGCAGTCGTAATCCAGTTGACGCGATCCTTCTGTCGGAACCGGGTTGCAGGGGGTGGGGCGGCTTCGCCACCCAGCGGGAGCAGGCTCCCTCGCCACAAAAGCCCTCTTGCACCCAGCAAACTCATCACCACCTTTTTTCAGGGTCGATGCATCCGGAAACAGGCCCGAAGGGTGAAAAATATGCGCCGGCGCTTTATAGTGGCCGACCTCCGTTTCATCAAGTAGCCGAGCCCCATGTCCGAGCCACGCAAGATCCTCGTCACCAGCGCCCTGCCCTATGCCAATGGTTCGATCCACCTCGGCCATATGCTGGAGTACATCCAGACCGATATGTGGGTGCGCTTCCAGAAGCATCGCGGTAATCAATGCATTTATGTCTGCGCCGACGACGCTCACGGTTCGGCCATCATGCTGCGTGCGGAAAAGGAAGGCATCACCCCGGAACAACTGATCGCCAACGTCCAGGCTGAACACAGCGCCGACTTTGCCGAGTTCCTGGTGGACTTCGACAACTTCCACTCCACTCACGCCGAAGAAAACCGTGAGCTGTCGAGCCAGATCTACCTGAAGCTGCGCGACGCCGGGCACATCGCCACGCGTTCGATCACTCAGTACTTCGACCCGGAAAAGAAAATGTTCCTGGCCGACCGCTTCATCAAGGGCACCTGCCCGAAATGCGGCACCGAAGACCAGTACGGTGACAACTGCGAAAAATGCGGCGCAACCTATGCACCGACCGACCTCAAAGATCCGAAGTCGGCGATTTCCGGTGCCACGCCGGTGCTCAAGGATTCCCAGCACTTCTTCTTCAAACTGCCAGACTTCCAGGAAATGCTGCAAACCTGGACCCGCAGCGGCACGTTGCAAGAAGCCGTGGCCAACAAGATCGCCGAATGGCTGGATGCCGGCCTGCAACAGTGGGATATCTCCCGCGACGCGCCGTACTTCGGCTTCGAGATTCCCGACGAGCCGGGCAAATACTTCTATGTGTGGCTGGACGCGCCGATCGGCTACATGGCCAGTTTCAAGAACCTCTGCGCCCGCCGTCCGGACCTGGACTTCGACGCGTTCTGGGGCAAGGATTCCACCGCCGAGCTGTACCATTTCATCGGCAAGGACATCGTCAACTTCCACGCCCTGTTCTGGCCAGCGATGCTCGAAGGCGCGGGTTTCCGTAAACCGACCGGCATCAACGTACACGGCTACCTGACCGTCAACGGCCAGAAGATGTCCAAGTCCCGCGGCACATTCGTCAAGGCCCGGACTTACCTGGATCACCTGTCGCCGGAATACCTGCGCTACTACTACGCCGCCAAGCTGAGCCGTGGCGTCGACGACCTGGACCTGAACCTCGAAGACTTCGTGCAGAAGGTCAACTCCGACCTGGTCGGCAAAGTCGTCAACATCGCCAGCCGTTGCGCCGGATTCATCCATAAAGGCAACGCCGGTGTACTGGTAGCCGGCAACGCCGCGCCGGAACTGACCGATGCCTTCCTGGCCGCAGCGCCAAGCATTGCCGAAGCCTATGAAGCTCGCGACTTCGCACGTGCCATGCGCGAAATCATGGGCCTGGCCGACCGCGCCAACGCCTGGATCGCCGACAAGGCGCCGTGGTCGTTGAACAAACAGGAAGGCAAGCAGGATGAAGTCCAGGCCATTTGCGCCTTGGGCATCAACCTGTTCCGCCAACTGGTGATTTTCCTCAAACCGGTGCTGCCGCTGCTGGCCGCCGATGCCGAGGCGTTCCTGAATGTCGCCCCGCTGACCTGGAACGACCACGCCACCTTACTCAGCAATCATCAGCTGAACGAGTTCAAACCGCTGATGACCCGCATCGACCCGGTAAAAGTGCAAGCCATGACCGACGCCTCGAAAGAAGACCTGACCGCCAGCGCAACCGACACCGGCGAAGCTGCACCCGCCGGCAACGGCGAACTGGCCAAGGATCCGTTGTCGCCAGAGATCGAGTTCGACACCTTTGCCGCTGTAGACCTGCGCGTTGCGCTGATCGTCAAGGCCGAAGCCGTGGAAGGTGCCGACAAGCTGCTGCGCCTGACCCTGGACATCGGTGATGAGCAACGCAACGTGTTCTCCGGCATCAAGAGCGCCTACCCGGACCCGTCCAAGCTCAATGGTCGCCTGACGATGATGATCGCCAACCTCAAGCCCCGCAAAATGAAATTCGGGATCTCCGAAGGCATGGTGATGGCGGCCGGCCCCGGCGGTGAAGAAATCTACCTACTGAGCCCCGACAGCGGCGCCAAGCCGGGTCAGCGCATCAAGTAAAGCTCTGCGGTAAACCGATCCCACAGTCGTGCCCGGCGCGACTGTGGGATTTTCATGTCTGGCCCACCCTCCCTCCTTGCCGGATAATGCCTAACCTTGTTAGACAGGCCTCCTTTTGCCGGCACGATCATGACCGAACTGCTTCTTACGCTTGTCAGCGCTGCCCTGATCAACAACCTCGTGTTGCACTGGCCGCTGGGCGTCGATCCGGTGTTGGCCAGCGTGCGGCCGCAGGTCCACGCGCTGGGCATCGCGACGACGTGCCTGATGCTGATCGTCGGCACACTTGGCTATGCGCTCTACCACTGGTTACTGGTGCCGTTGGGGCTGACGTCGCTGCGTCTGTTCGTGTTCCTGCCGTTGAGCGTTCTGCTGATTGGTCCGCTGCTGAAGCTGCTTTCACGGTTATTGGCGAAGCTTTCATTCGATGGCCTCTGGCCCCTGCTGCTGGGGAATGCCGGCGTGCTTGGGCTGACCTTGCTCAACGCTCAAGACGACAAGGGAATTTTCCAAGCCATAGCCCTGAGCCTCGGCGCCGGGCTGGGTTTCTGGCTGGTGCTGAGTCTGTTCAGCGACTTGCGCCAGCGCACACTCGATAACGATATCCCCCTGCCCTTTCGCGGCCTGCCGATCGAATTGATCGGTGCCGGATTGATTGCGGTGATTTTTCTCGGATTCAGCGGGCTGATCAAAACATGAGTCTGATTCAACGCATCGACGCCCTCTTGCCGCAAACCCAATGTGGCAAGTGTGGCCATCCCGGATGCAAACCCTATGCTGAAGGCATCGCCAGCGGCGAGCCGATCAACAAGTGCCCACCGGGCGGCAGCGAAACCATTGCGGCCCTGGCCGATCTGCTGAAAGTGCCGGTGCTGGAGCTGGACACCAGTCGCGGCTCGGCACCGGCGCAAATCGCTTACATCCGCGAAGCCGAATGCATCGGCTGCACCAAGTGCATTCAGGCCTGCCCGGTCGACGCCATTGTCGGCGCGGCGAAATTCATGCACACCGTCATCGTCGACGAATGCACCGGTTGCGATCTCTGCGTGGCGCCCTGCCCGGTGGATTGCATCGAGATGCATCCGTTACCGCTGGCCACGGTGCTGCCGATTGTCGGCGGGCTGGCGTTCAGCCTGGAGGAACAACAGGCCCGGGCCGCCAAGCGCAACCGTGCGCGACGCCGTTTCGAACAGCGCAATGCCCGCTTGCATCGCGAAGAGGAACAGAAACTCGCCGAACGCCAGGCACGGGCCCAACGCGCCGTGCAGCACAGCGAAGTGACGCTCGACCCGGTTCAGGCTGCACTCGAACGCGTCCGCGCACAGAAGGCCGCCAATGCCGATGCGGCACTGAAAAAGGCCAAGGTCGATCTGGCGATGAGTCGGGCGCAGTTGAACAAGTCGCTCAAGGCTTTCGGGCATCCACCGACCTTCGAACAGCAATCGCAGCTGATCGTGCTGCAACAGCAGTTCGAAGCCGCCGAGCAGGCGCTGGCGCAACTGGAAAGCCATGCACCAGTGGTGTCTGCGCCACCTGTTCCGGCGAAAGATGCCGAACTGAAACGGGCGAAGATCCAGTTGGCCATGCGCCGCGCCGAACTCAAGAAGGCTCAAACAAACGAAGCGCCGGCCGAACAGATCGCCGCACTGGAACACGCGCTCAGCGAAGCCGAGCGTCAGGTGGATGCCTATGCCACGCCCTGAATCGGTGGACGAACGCCTTCAGCAAGCCATGAAGCTGGTATTGCTGGCCATCGTGCCGGGGATGCTGATGTTGTTTTGGCTGTACGGCTGGGGGGTGTTGATCAATCTGATTCTGGCGGCGGCCACCGCACTGGCCGTTGAAGCGGCGGTGTTGCAGCTGCGCAAGCAACCTGTAAAACCGACGCTGAGCGATGGCAGCGCCCTCGTCAGTGCAACGCTGCTGGCACTGGCCTTGCCGCCTTATTGCCCCTGGTGGCTGACGATCAGCGCTGCGGCATTCGGACTTTTTTTCGGCAAGCAACTGTACGGTGGCGTCGGCAGAAATCCGTTCAATCCGGCAATGCTTGGTTTCGCGCTGGTCCTGGTGACGTTTCCCCAGCAAATGACCCATTGGCCGTCGCCCCATGGCATGGACTTGCTTGGTGGTCTGCAACAGGTGTTCGGTTTCAGCCTCGGCCAGACGCCAGATGCATGGGCCCAGGCTACAGCGCTGGACAGCCTGCGGATCAACAAAAGCCTGACCATGGACGAACTCTTCGCTGGCAACCCGGCATTCGGCCATTTCGGCGGCCGAGGCGTGGAATGGGTCAACCTGGCCTTTCTGGCGGGCGGTGCGTTTCTACTGCAACGGCGGGTGTTCAGTTGGCATGCGCCGGTCGGCATGCTCGCCAGCCTGTTCATCATCAGCCTGTTGTGCTGGAACGGTACAGGCTCCGACTCTCATGGCTCGCCACTGTTTCATCTACTCACCGGCGCGAGCATGCTGGGTGCCTTCTTCATCGTGACGGAGCCGGTATCCGGTGCGAAAAGCCCCACTGCCCGATTGCTCTTCGGCGTAGGCGTGGGATTGCTGACTTACCTGATTCGGACGTGGGGCGGTTATCCGGACGGGGTGGCGTTTGCGGTCTTGCTGATGAACCTCTGTGTACCGGCGCTGGAGCGGTTTGCCGCGTCCCGGCAGGAGCAGATTACCCCATGAACCGAGCGACGAGCGTTGTGAGCCTGGTATTGCTGGCAGGCCTGGGGATGGGCGCGACTTACTTCGTGCAGCACACCAGCGCCGCGCGTATTGCCGCCGAACAACGCCTGATCGACAGCCATCAGTTGCTGGATCTTCTAGCGCCCGGCAGCTATGACAATCAGCCTCTGGAACAGCCCCTCAGCCTCGAAAACACGCGCTTGGCCAACAGCACGCTGCTGGGCGGGTACCTGGCGTCCACGGCCGGCCAACCGAGTGCCGTATTGCTGCGAAGCCAGACACTGGGCTACGCCGGCTCCATCGACTTGCTGATCGCTATCGACATCAATGGCAAGTTAGTGGGAGTCAAAACCCTCAAGCAATCGGAAACCCCGGGGCTGGGTGGCAAGCTTGCCGAGTGGCCCAATGCCTGGCTCCAGGTATTTACCGGCAAGTCTCTAACCGAACCCGGCGACAATGGTTGGGCCTTGAAAAAGGACCAAGGGCAATTCGATCAGATCGCAGGCGCAACCATCACCTCAAGAGCGGTGATCAATGCCACCCATGACGCGTTGCGCTACTTCGATGAACACCGGCTATCGCTGATCGGGAGCAGTGCCCATGAATAAGTCATCGCCCCTGCAGAACTCTCTGATGCTAACGCCGTTGATCGGCGTCACTGATTCATTGGTAACGGCCCTGGGCCTGTGGCTGATGTTTATCGTGGTGCTCAGTATTTATGGTGTGAGCATGGGCGCCCTGCGCTCGCGACTGATTCCGGCAACACACTTGCTGGCCTGCCTCCTGCTGGCTGCCACGCTGACCAGTTGCGCGGAACTCGCCACCCAAGCCTGGTCACTTCAATGGCACCAGCACCTGGGGTTGTATGCAGGATTGATCGCCTTGCAATGCGTCGTACTGGAACACAATGGTTTTTTCCAGAACACATGGCGCGATCGCCTGCGCCTGTGTGGCCTGTTCGGCGCCTTGATGGCTGGCCTGAGCCTGCTGCGCGAGCTCATCGGCAAAGGGACAATCGGTAGCCACCTGTCTTGGCTGGCCGGTGCTGCGCAACCGGACTGGCATGGTTGGGTGCTCACCGCCGACGGCGGTCTGCGCTTGGCCACACTGGCCCCCGGTGGGTTTATTCTGCTCGGACTGCTGTTCGCCGCACGTCAGGCCTGGACCCGTCCGACGCCCTCACACTTGACCGCTTTCGAGGAAACGCATCGCCCATGAATGCCGCAAAACGTCTTGAAATTTTCCGCAGGTTTCACGAGGACAACCCGGAGCCGAAGACCGAACTGGCCTATTCCTCGCCGTTCGAACTGCTGATCGCCGTGATTCTCTCGGCGCAATCGACCGATGTCGGCGTCAACAAGGCCACCGCCAAACTGTTTCCGGTGGCCAATACGCCGGCGGCGATTCATGCCTTGGGGGTCGAAGGGCTGTCGGAGTACATCAAGACCATCGGCCTGTTCAACAGCAAAGCGAAAAACGTGATCGAAACCTGTCGCTTGCTGGTGGAACGGCATGGAGGTGAAGTACCGCAGACCCGCGAGGAGCTGGAAGCCCTGCCCGGCGTCGGCCGCAAGACCGCCAACGTGGTGCTCAATACCGCATTTCGTCAGCTGACCATGGCGGTGGACACCCACATTTTCCGGGTCAGCAACCGTACCGGCATTGCTCCAGGCAAGAATGTGGTCGAGGTGGAGAAGAAACTGATGAAGTTCGTGCCGAAAGAATACCTTCTCGACTCCCATCATTGGCTGATTCTCCATGGACGCTACGTTTGCCTGGCCCGCAAGCCTCGCTGTGGCAGCTGCCGGATCGAAGATCTATGCGAATACAAGCAAAAGACCTCCGACGATTGAGGCGCTATTAGTTTTTTTGATTAACCGATTGAAAAAATCTTTTTTACCCGCCGAGAGATTGTCGATATAAGGAGCGCCAAAGGCAGTCTTAGCCTGGAGTTAACCTTATGAGCACTGGCAAAGAGCAATTGGACGTAGAAGACGACTTCACCCCCGTTGAGGCCGATGACGCGGAACCGGTGGTGGAAGTGGCAAAGACCAACCTGAGCAAACGCCGCACCATCGACAATCTGCTGGAGGAGCGCCGACTGCAAAAGCAATTGGCCGATTACGATTTTGACCTATGACACCTAAAAGCCTCCCGAAACGGAGGCTTTTTACTAAGTGCCGATCCCCGATAAACGCCCGTTCATCATGCCTCGTCAAACCCTGGCACACTCATACCAGACCATTGCGTTGAGCCAGCTCAATGAGATCGACCAGTGAGCGAGCATTGAGTTTTAACAACAGACGGGTCTTGTAAGTACTAACCGTTTTATTGCTGAGGAACATTCCATCGGCGATTTCCTTGTTTGTCTTTCCTCGCGCCAATTGTTGCAGAACCATCATTTCCCGCCCAGACAGGCGATCCACCATATCGGCTTCACTGGCATTCCCAAGACTCGAACGCACAGTATGCAGCGCTTGATTAGGGAAGTAGCTGTAACCTGACAGTACCGCTTTTATCGCACTGAGCAATTCAGTGAGATCCTGTTGTTTGCAGACATATCCGGCGGCACCGGATTGCATGCAACGCATGGAAAAATGCCCTGGCGCCTGAGACGTCAATATCAATACTTTAAGAGGCATCGCCGCCGATGTCAGGCGCGCGATAACTTCCAGTCCATCCAGTTTTGGCATTCCGATATCCAGAATGACAATGTCCGGCATAAGTTCACGGGCAAGTTGCAATGCATCCACGCCATTGTCTGTTTCTGCAATGACTTCGTAGCCATGACGCTCCATTAGCATACGTACCGCAAGACGAATGACGGGGTGATCATCCACGATCAGCACTTTATTCATGGGCAAGTCCAATTTTCGCTGTTCGAATTTTTAGAGCCCGCACCATAGCCTAGTCGTTTCACCCATGGCATGCCGCCCCCCCTAGCCACTCGCACCGAGAGACATCACCTACAAACAACGCGGATTATTCCTACAAGAAATCATTGCACGCGATGAGCCAGAGACTTTATTGGCCGAACACTTGCTCAACGCCACGACAGTTTCTTTGTATCAATTCACAACAAAAAAAACAAAAGAACAGGGTTCAATGCTGGTAATCCGACACACTTTGGATAATGAGCTACCCTTAAAAGCAACGGGCATTTCCCAGCCTCCCATAACTCAAGAAAAGTTCACACACAGCAACACTTCAACAGCAAAACAAAACAACATCACCTTAAAACAAATAAACAGCTATACCCAAACCAGAAACAATACAGCTACTATAACAACTTCAACCCCACAAAAAAGGAACTCAACACAACAAAAACACACTCACAAACTCGTCATCACCACTGAAACACCCCCATAAGTCAACAGAGAAAAGATAATACCTCATGAGCAGAAAACATGATAAAACTCAAAAAAAGAATCACCACCCCTATGACAATCATTGCGATATTTGCAGCACTGTCCGAAACATCAGCCGCTGTATCCCTTCCCTTCCTCGACAATAAGGAGAGAGAACTCTATGTCTGGTTTTTGATCAGCTTTCCCTTTTATTTGCTTTTTCTTTTCTTCGCCACACTCAACTTCAATTATCGATCGCTTTACGCGCCCTCCGATTTCGAGAAGGAAAAGCATTTTATAAAAGTCATGGATAACGCTGATCACTCGGGAAGCAGCACTTCCAGGGGACAGCCTGAAAGCTCGACCCAACACCATGTGCAGCTGCCTACCCCCCTAAAGGATCTGCACATCATTGACGCACGGTGGATCAACAAAAAAATGGCGTTCAGCGCCTTGATGGAGAGTATCCAGCACCCTCCGGATAATCCCGCACAAGTGATCGTATTTCTCACGTGCGCCGATTCGGAGATATTACTGAAGGAAAACACGCTCAAACATTGGAAACAAATAAAGAAACGCAACAGCGCAGCGTTCTGTATTTCTTACAATTTGAGCTCACATGGCGTAACGATTATGGGCTAGGGTTTGATCTGTCGCGCAGCAGAAGACAGCCCTTGAAGTGAGATCAAAGGCAGGAAGCAGAAGGAACGGTTGGAAGAAACAAGAAGAAAGCGAAACGTAATATGCAGCAGCCCCTTTTCAGAATTGTGGCCTTGTCATCGACAAGGCCACAAATCCATTACCGCATCAAAGGTCTCAGAACAGCTTCCGGCCCTTGTTCGCCGCGATACGCATGCGCAAGGCGTTGAGCTTGATGAAGCCCGCCGCATCGGCCTGGTTGTAGGCGCCGCCATCTTCCTCGAAGGTCGCGATGTTGGCGTCGAACAACGACTCGTCGGACTTACGGCCGGTGACGATCACATTGCCCTTGTACAGTTTCAGGCGCACAACGCCGTTCACATGAGCCTGGGAAGCGTCGATCATCTGTTGCAGCATCAGACGCTCAGGGCTCCACCAGTAACCGGTGTAGATCAGGCTGGCGTATTTCGGCATCAGCTCGTCTTTGAGGTGAGCCACTTCGCGGTCCAGGGTGATCGATTCGATCGCACGGTGAGCGCGTAGCATGATGGTGCCGCCAGGCGTCTCGTAGCAGCCACGGGACTTCATGCCGACGTAGCGGTTTTCGACGATGTCCAGACGGCCGATACCGTGTTCGCCGCCGATACGGTTCAAGGTCGCCAGCACGGTGGCCGGAGTCATTTCGACGCCGTCCAGTGCCACGATGTCGCCGTTGCGGTAGGTCAGTTCCAGATATTGCGGCTTGTCAGGAGCGTTCTCCGGAGAGACGGTCCAGCGCCACATGTCTTCTTCGTGCTCGGTCCAGGTGTCTTCCAGCACGCCGCCTTCATAGGAGATGTGCAGCAGGTTGGCATCCATCGAGTACGGGGATTTTTTCTTGCCGTGACGCTCGATCGGGATCGCGTGCTTCTCGGCGTAATCCATCAGCTTTTCACGGGACAGCAAGTCCCATTCGCGCCACGGAGCGATCACTTTCACGCCCGGCTTCAAGGCATAGGCGCCCAGTTCGAAACGAACCTGATCGTTGCCCTTGCCGGTCGCGCCGTGGGAAATGGCGTCAGCGCCGGTTTCGTTGGCGATTTCGATCAGGCGTTTGGCGATCAACGGACGAGCGATGGAAGTACCCAGCAGGTACTCACCTTCGTAAACGGTGTTGGCGCGAAACATCGGGAACACGAAATCGCGCACGAACTCTTCGCGCAGATCGTCGATGTAGATTTCTTTTACGCCCATGGCCTGTGCCTTGGCGCGGGCCGGCTCGACCTCTTCGCCCTGACCCAGGTCAGCGGTGAAGGTCACTACTTCACAGTTATAAGTATCCTGCAGCCACTTGAGGATCACCGAAGTGTCCAGGCCGCCGGAATACGCCAGAACGACCTTGTTTACGTCCGCCATGCCATCACTCCACGGGGTTCTACGGAAAGCTGTCAAGTCTACCGCTCATGCAGGATAATTTACAGAGGCGCGACAGCTTATGACGACGAAGCGACAGATTATGTCGAGCGAGCGACGATTTCAGCCGGTTCAGGAGGTTGTAGCGCCGCTCGCGGTGGCAGTGGCTTGAGGCGCCGGTTTCTCGGTCGGGGCTACCCGTTCGAGACGTACGGCAACCCGGCGGTTCTTCGCCCGATTGGCAGCGTTGTTGTTCGGCGCCAGCGGATAGCGCTCACCGTGAAAACGCAGTGTGATCTGCGATTCCTGAATACCATTGGCCTTGAAGAAATCCATCACCGCCAGCGCCCTGCGTCGTGACAGTTCACGGTTGATCAGGCGGTTACCGCTGTTGTCGGAATGGCCGTCAAGCTCAATGTGGTTGACCGTTGGATCGGCTTTCATGAATTCCAGCATGACCTGCAACTGGGCCTTGGCCCTGGCATCGAGATCGACGCCTTCACCCGTAAACCCGACCTCGGATTGCTTCACCTGCTCGAAATTCTGCGGCAGCAACTTGGCCACGCACCCCTGATAGTCGCCGTAGGCCTTGCCGAATTTGACCGGCAGCAGCCGGACTTCAGACACCCGACCGTCGCCCGAGGAGTGTCGAACGACCGGGCTGCGACCATCCATCAACCCGCTGATCAGGCGCCCGGCCTGAGCTTGCGAGCTGTTGAACAGCACGTTGCCACTGCCGATTCTCACCGAGCCCAGATTGATGTCGCCACGCCCCGGCTGCCATGGCGCAGCGGCCGCCAGCAGGGTTGCGGACCCCCCTCCGATCATCGAGTTGTAGGCCTTAAGACGAAATGTTGCCTGCTCGCCAGCGCGACGCACGAACTCACCCGAACCGAAATCGGTGATCGGTTGAGTCAGACGGCATTCGAACTTGTCACCTTCGACCGTCCACTCAATGCTCTCCAGACGAGTCTGGAAAGTGAGCGCCATTGCAGGAAGGCTGGCAAACACACTGAGCAAGGCTAAATAACGCTGGCGCACGGGAGGCTCCACTGGCTTCTACAACGAAAAGACCGACACACAGGTTTAGGGCATACCTGTTGGGTATCGGATGCTTGTCGTAAAACTTGATAGCGAGTGCCTGGAAGAGTCTTTTCCGGTAGCATTCCCCTGAGTTTGACCCGCCTGGAATCCCCTCATGTCCGACCGCCTGACCCTGCTGCGTCCCGACGACTGGCACATTCATCTTCGCGATGGTGCTGTGTTGACCAATACCGTCGCGGATGTCGCGCGCACCTTTGGTCGCGCCATCATCATGCCCAACCTGGTACCTCCGGTGCGCAACGCTGCTGAAGCCGATGGCTATCGCCAGCGGATTCTCGCCGCACGTCCGGCCGGCAGCCGCTTCGAACCGTTGATGGTTCTGTACCTGACCGACCGCACCCAGCCTGAAGAAATTCGTGAGGCCAAGGCCAGCGGTTTCATTCACGCCGCCAAGCTGTACCCGGCCGGCGCGACCACCAACTCGGATTCTGGCGTCACCAGCATCGACAAGATTTTCCCTGCACTCGAGGCCATGGCCGAAGTCGGGATGCCCTTGCTGGTTCACGGTGAAGTCACCCGCGGCGATGTCGACGTTTTCGATCGCGAAAAAATCTTCATCGATGAGCATATGCGGCGGGTAGTCGAGCGTTTTCCGACTCTCAAAGTGGTGTTCGAACACATCACCACCGCTGACGCCGTGCAGTTCGTCAACGCGGCTTCGGCCAACGTCGGCGCGACCATCACCGCGCACCACCTGCTGTACAACCGTAACCACATGCTGGTGGGCGGGATTCGGCCGCACTTCTATTGCCTGCCGATCCTCAAGCGTAATACCCACCAGGAAGCCCTGCTCGACGCCGCCACCAGTGGCAGCGACAAGTTCTTCCTCGGCACCGATTCGGCGCCCCATGCCCAGCACGCCAAAGAAGCGGCGTGCGGTTGTGCCGGCTGCTACACCGCTTATGCCGCGATCGAGATGTATGCCGAAGCCTTCGAACAGCGTAATGCGCTGGACAAGCTCGAAGCCTTCGCCAGCCTCAATGGCCCGCGTTTCTACGGCCTGCCGGCGAACACCGATCGCATCACCCTGGTCCGCGACGAGTGGACCGCCCCAACCAGCCTGCCATTTGGCGAGCTGACCGTAATCCCGCTGCGCGCCGGTGAAAAACTGCGCTGGCGCTTGCTGGAGGAACACGCGTGAGTGAAGACCATTTCGATGACGAACAGGACGGTAATGGCGGCGGGGGCGGTTCCCGTCATCCAATGGCAGCCAGGTTCCGGGGTTACCTGCCGGTAGTCGTCGACGTAGAAACCGGTGGCTTCAACTCGGCCACCGACGCCCTGCTGGAAATCGCCGCCACCGTGATTGGCATGGATGAAAAAGGCTTTGTGTACCCTGAGCACACCTACTTCTTCCGGGTCGAGCCTTTCGAAGGTGCGAACATCGAAGCGGCAGCCCTGGAGTTCACCGGAATCAAGCTCGACCACCCGCTACGCATGGCGGTAAGTGAAGAAGCGGCCCTGACCGATATCTTTCGCGGTGTGCGCAAGGCCCTGAAGGCCAACGGTTGCAAACGGGCGATTCTGGTCGGGCACAACAGCAGCTTCGACCTGGGCTTCCTCAACGCCGCTGTCGCGCGCCTGGACATGAAACGCAACCCGTTTCACCCGTTCTCCAGCTTCGACACCGCGACCCTCGCCGGTCTGGCCTACGGTCAAACCGTATTGGCCAAGGCCTGCCAGGCAGCGGACATCGACTTCGACGGACGTGAGGCACATTCGGCTCGCTACGACACCGAGAAGACGGCTGACCTGTTCTGCGGCATCGTCAATCGCTGGAAACAAATGGGTGGCTGGGAAGACTACAACGACTGATCCGTCACTAATCTGTGGCGAGGGAGCTTGCTCCCGCTGGGCAGCGAAGCGGCCCCACTCTCTTCCTGAAAGAATGGGACTGCTGTGCAGTCCAGCGGGAGCAAGCTCCCTCGCCACAGGTGAACAGCATGGGTTTATCCCGCCCATAAAAAAACCGGCCTCTCTGAGGCCGGTTTTTTATTGCCGGACGCCTGGCTTACAGCGCAGCAGCATTCTCGGTCAGGTAAGCCGCAACGCCTTCTGGCGAAGCGTTCATGCCTTTGTCGCCTTTTTTCCAGTTGGCAGGGCAAACTTCGCCGTGCTCTTCGTGGAATTGCAGAGCGTCGACCAGACGGATCAGCTCTTCCATGTTACGGCCCAGTGGCAGGTCGTTGATGATCTGCGAGCGGACAACGCCTTTGTCATCGATCAGGAACGCGCCACGGAAAGCCACGCCGCCTTCGGACTCAACGTCGTAGGCCTTGGCGATTTCGTGCTTCATGTCGGCAGCCATGGTGTAACGAACCTGGCCGATGCCGCCATTGTTCACCGGGGTGTTGCGCCATGCGTTGTGGGTGAAGTGAGAGTCGATCGAAACGGCGACCACTTCAACGTTGCGTGCCTTGAAGTCAGCCATGCGGTTGTCCAGAGCGATCAGCTCGGACGGGCAAACGAAGGTGAAGTCCAGTGGGTAGAAGAACACCAGGCCGTATTTGCCTTTGATGGCCGAGGACAGGGTGTAGCTGTCTACGATTTCGCCATTGCCGAGTACGGCCGGTACGGTGAAGTCAGGGGCTGACTTGCCTACGAGTACGCTCATTGGATATCTCCTGGTGTAATAACGTTGAAGAACAGGGTTCATGCCAGCCTGTCACCCTCGAGCGACAGCCCTGTGACACGAACCTCCTTCGCAAAAGGCCGACCATCATACACCGCGTTTTTCGCCTGTCCTTAGCGGTTTTTTTCAGACGGGCAAAATGGCCGCCGCTATATTTTCTTCACAGGCGCGAGAGCAAACCGTTCGTCAGTCACAGGCCCTTATGACGAAAAGCCTTCAGAAACCACTTTGACAATCATTCTCGTTAACATTAAGATCCATCGCAATTGAGTCACAACCAGCGACGGTTCTCACTTATGTATGTCTGCCTCTGCACTGGCGTCACCGACGGTCAAATCCGCGATGCAATCTATGAAGGTTGCTGCAGCTACAAGGAAGTCCGTCAGGCTACCGGCGTAGCCAGCCAATGCGGTAAATGCGCCTGCCTTGCCAAGGAAGTGGTCCGTGAAACACTGGGCAAACTGCAAACGGCCCAGGCAGCGATCGCCTACCCCGTAGAATTTACCGCTGCATAACTACCGTATTTCAAAGAACCGGACTTGATGTCCGGTTTTTTTATGTCTGAAAATCAATCGCTTAGGCCCTAGACGCGGAACACAAACATTCTTATTCCGATTAATTTTCATTTAAGTTTCAATAACTTAGGTTTGACACTGTTAATTACGCAGCTCAGACTCTGCCTGATATACAGCGAATACAGGGCAGGACTCCCATCATGAAAGGCGACGTTACAGTCATCCAGCATCTCAACAAAATCCTTGCCAATGAGCTGGTCGCGATCAATCAGTACTTCCTGCATGCGCGCATGTATGAAGATTGGGGCCTGAACAAGCTCGGCAAGCACGAGTACCACGAATCCATCGATGAGATGAAGCACGCTGACAAGCTGATCAAGCGCATCCTGTTCCTTGAAGGCCTGCCGAATGTCCAGGACCTGGGCAAGCTGCACATCGGCGAACACACCAAGGAAATGCTTGAGTGTGACCTGAAGATCGAACGCGACGGCCATGCCGATCTGAAAGTCGCTATCGCTCATTGCGAAACCGTCGGCGACTTCGGCAGCCGTGAACTGCTCGAAGACATTCTCGAATCCGAAGAAGAACATATCGACTGGCTGGAAACCCAGCTGGGCCTGATCGATAAAGTCGGTCTTGAGAACTATCTGCAATCGCAGATGGGCGAAGAGTAAGTTAGCACCCGCTAACCTCGAGACAATAAAAAGCCCCGCTCTCTTTTAAAGAGGCGGGGCTTTTTAATGACCGAATTTCAGGCTCACCCTGGAACAAGTGAGGGAGCGAGCTTGCTCGCGAAAGCGGTAGGTCAGTCAACCAATCTGTTGAATGTTGTACCGTCTTCGCGAGCAAGCCTGCTCCCTCACTCAGCGAATCAGGCGTCGGTCTTGTTGGCAGCAGCAGCTTCAACAGCGGCTTTGATCGTCGCTTGCAACGAACCGTCAGCAGACATTTCAGTCATGATGTCGCTACCACCGACCAGCTCACCACCGACCCACAGTTGCGGGAAGGTTGGCCAGTTGGCGTACTTTGGCAGGTTGGCGCGGATTTCCGGGTTCTGCAGGATGTCCACATAGGCAAACTTTTCGCCACAGGCCATTACAGCCTGAGCGGCTTTCGCGGAGAACCCACACTGTGGGGCATTCGGCGAGCCTTTCATGTAAAGCAGAATGGTGTTGTTGGCAATCTGCTCTTTAATCGTTTCGATGATATCCATGGAGCACCTCGGCTGAACTTTCCGACTCAGTGGTCGGCACGGTGGCGCATTGTAACGGAAACCCGAGCGCCATGCTCGGCCTCCCCGACAGTCATGTTCATGCCGCCGCCACGGTCACCGGCACGCCGTTCAGCGCCGCGTTGCCCGACAACTCATCGAGTTGACATTCGTCAGTCAGGTCATTGGCGCTGGAACCTGGCTGGCCACTGGCAATCGTCATCTGCACGCCCGACCGCGCATGACCCCAACCGTGAGGCAGGCTGACCACACCTTTCATCATATCCAGGCTGGCGACCACTTCAACCTCGATCACGCCAACCCGCGAACTGACGCGCACCCGCTGCCCATCGCTGAGCCCCCGGCTGGCGAGGTCGTCCGGGTTCATCAGCAGTTGATGGCGCGGTTTGCCCTTCACCAGACGGTGATAGTTGTGCATCCATGAATTGTTACTACGCACATGACGGCGACCGATCATCAGCAGCTCATCGGCGGCCGGTGCTTGTAGCGCCGCGAAGCGCGCCAGATCGGCGAGGATCTCGACAGGCGCTGCCTGGACTCGTTGATTGGCGGTCTTCAGGCGTGGCGTCAGGTTGGGTTTGAGCGTGCCGAGATCGATACCGTGAGGGTGATCGAACAAGGTCGCCAGTGACAGCTTGTGTTCCGAAGCGTCGCCATACAGCCCCATCCGCAGCCCCCGATCGATCATCTGCGCCGGCGCGATGGTCGGTTTCAGCTCCTTGCCGATCTTCGCCGCAAAGGCTTTGGCCAGCCCCACGAAGATCTCCCAGTCATGCAGCGCGCCTTGCGGCTTGGCGAGAATCGCCCGGTTGAAGCGAGTGACGTTGCGCACCGCGAACATGTTGAAGGTGGTGTCGTAATGATCGTTTTCCAGCGCCGACGTCGACGGCAGGATCAGGTCGGCATAACGCGTGGTTTCATTGATGTACAGATCGACGCTGACCATGAACTCCAGTCCGTCCAGCGCCTGCTCGAGTTGTCGGCCATTGGGCGTGGACAGCACCGGATTACCCGCAACGGTGATCAGTGCGCGGACCTGCCCTTCCCCTTCGGTGAGCATCTCTTCGGCCAGTGCCGACACCGGTAACTCGCCACCGTATTCAGGACGCCCGGACACGCGGCTTTGCCACAGATTGAAATGACCGCCCGAAGTAGACGCTACCAGGTCCACCGCAGGCTCGGTGCATAACGCACCACCCACCCGATCGAGGTTGCCGGTGACCAGATTGATCAGTTGCACCAGCCAATGACACAGGGTGCCGAAAGCCTGGGTCGAAACGCCCATGCGACCGTAGCAGACCGCAGTCGGAGCTGCCGCGAAGTCCCGCGCCAGTTGACGAATCTGTTCGGCGGGCACTGCGCACAACGGGCTCATGGCTTCGGCAGTGAAGGTGACGATGGCCTGACGCATCTCATCCAGACCATCGACCGGCAAATGACTGTCGCAGGTCAGGCCTTCGGCAAACAACGTATTAAGCAGCCCGAACAACAGCGCCGCATCGCCACCGGGGCGCACGAACAGATGCTGATCGGCAATCGCCGCCGTTTCGCTGCGACGCGGATCGACCACCACCACTTTGCCGCCCCGGGCCTGAATCGCCTTGAGGCGCTTCTCTACATCCGGCACGGTCATGATGCTGCCGTTGGACGCCAGTGGATTGCCGCCCAGGATCAGCATGAAATCGGTGTGATCGATGTCCGGGATCGGCAACAGCAAGCCGTGGCCGTACATCAAATGACTGGTCAAGTGATGGGGTAACTGATCGACCGACGTTGCTGAAAACCGGTTACGGGTTTTCAGCAGACCGAGAAAATAATTGCTGTGGGTCATCAGCCCGTAATTGTGCACGCTGGGATTGCCCTGATAGACCGCCACCGCATTTTGCCCGTGACGTGCCTGAATCGCCGCCAGGCGTTCGGCTACAAGGGCGAAGGCGTCTTCCCACTCAATGGGCTGCCATTCGCCACCCACACGCCGCATCGGCTGCCGCAGGCGATCCGGGTCGTTCTGTATGTCTTGCAGCGCGACCGCTTTGGGGCAGATATGCCCACGGCTGAAGGCGTCCTGAGGATCCCCCTTGATCGAGGTAATCTGTACACCGCTGCCTTCGACCTCGGTGGTTTCGATGGTCAGACCGCAGATGGCTTCACACAGGTGGCACGCACGGTGATGGAGAGTCTTGGTCATGGCCAGTCTCTGTTTTGTTCTGGGCGGGCAATATCGGCCGCGGGAACAAAACTATGGCGCGCGACTCACCCCTTTGCCAGCGACGTTCGTCTTGTGAATCGGTGACTATCAGGCCAGCCGATGGCAGCAAGGGATCAGTTCGATGGCAGACTCGGCGGCGCCTGCAACTGGATCTCCTCGATGGTTTCGATCTGCTCGTGGGCAACATGCACGCCGGTGAGCTCGCCGATCAGTCGCCAATGCTCGTCGAGCCCGGCGCTGATGGTGGCCATGCGGTCGATCATGCGCCGGCCGGCCACCTTCGTGACTTCGTCTTCACTACGCAACAATTCGAAAGACATCGAGGTCATGGAAGCAGTGAGGTGGGTCAGGGAGCGTGCCGTAAGGCCAAGTAGCTCCATCAACAGCTGTTCTTTCGATTCCATTCCAAAGGCTTCCTGCGTCGCTCGTGCCTTAGTTATAACCCAGCACTTTGCTTTAGCAAATATTTCGGACAACACACATTGCCCGCCAGAGGCTCGAATGACAGGTCAAAAACCGACCGTCAACGCATCGCTTACGCCCCGTTTGATTGCCAAGCCCGACGGGGCCGGTGTACAAATGGTCAGCTACTGTCAGGAAACAGGCTTCAAAAGCGCTACTGCGGTCACCCCGTAGCCCCTCTGAAATCCCCCAACACCGTAGCCCATTGGAAAAACGCGACATTTAATGTCAATATCGCGCCTTCCCCTATTTCGTCGCCCCGTGCGGCTTACGCCGCAGGTCTCGCCCGTTTTTCAGTTAAACAAGGCTTTGAGTATCTGCGGTCTGTTGCAAAAAGGTAGTCAATGATGAGCGCAAGGCACTTTCTCTCCCTGATGGATTGCACGCCCGAAGAGCTGGTCAGCGTGATCCGTCGAGGCGTTGAGCTCAAGGACCTGCGTAACCGCGGCGTACTGTTCGAGCCGTTGAAGAACCGCGTCCTGGGGATGATTTTCGAGAAGTCCTCGACCCGCACCCGTATTTCGTTCGAAGCCGGCATGATCCAGCTCGGTGGTCAGGCGATCTTCCTGTCGCCGCGCGACACCCAACTGGGCCGTGGCGAGCCGATCGGCGACTGCGCCATCGTCATGTCGAGCATGCTCGATGCAGTGATGATCCGTACCTTTGCCCACAACACTCTGACCGAATTCGCTGCCAACTCCCGTGTGCCCGTCATCAACGGCCTGTCCGATGACCTGCACCCGTGCCAGTTGCTGGCCGACATGCAAACCTTCCTCGAGCATCGCGGTTCGATTCAAGGCAAGACCGTGGCCTGGATCGGCGACGGCAACAACATGTGCAACAGCTATATAGAAGCGGCGATTCAGTTCGACTTCCAGTTGCGCATCGCCTGCCCGGAAGGTTACGAACCCAATCCTGAATTCGTGGCCAAGGCCGGCGATCGGGTGACCATCGTCCGCGATCCGCAGGAAGCCGTGCGCGGCGCACACCTGGTGAGCACCGACGTCTGGACCTCCATGGGCCAGGAAGAGGAAACCGCCAAGCGCCTGAAGTTGTTCGCACCGTTCCAGGTCAACCGCGCCCTGCTCGACCTGGCCGCCCCGGACGTGCTGTTCATGCATTGCCTGCCAGCCCACCGTGGCGAGGAAATCAGCCTCGACTTGCTTGACGACCCACGCTCGGTGGCCTGGGATCAAGCCGAAAACCGTCTTCACGCACAAAAGGCCCTGCTCGAGTTCCTTGTCCCGCCGTCGTATCACCACGCATGAGCCAGCCATTACTGCTGAACCTGCGCAATCTCGCCTGCGGTTATCAAAACCAGCGGGTTGTGCAGAACCTCAACCTGCATTTGAATGCCGGCGATATCGGTTGCCTGCTGGGGTCTTCGGGCTGCGGCAAAACCACCACCCTGCGAGCGATTGCCGGTTTCGAACCGGTGCACGAAGGTGAAATCCAGCTGGCGGGCGAGACTATCTCCAGCGCTGGCTTCACCCTCGCTCCGGAGAAACGTCGCATCGGCATGGTGTTCCAGGATTACGCGCTGTTTCCGCATTTGAGCGTGGCCGAGAACATCGCTTTCGGGATCCGCAAGCATCCGCAAAAGGATCGCGTCACCGAAGAGTTGCTTGAACTGGTCAACCTGAAAAACCTCGGCAAGCGCTTCCCCCATGAGCTGTCCGGCGGCCAGCAGCAACGTGTCGCCCTGGCCCGCGCTCTGGCGCCGGAACCGCAACTGCTGTTGCTCGACGAACCGTTCTCCAACCTCGACGGCGAACTGCGACGCAAGCTCAGCCATGAAGTACGCGATATTCTCAAGGCGCGCGGCACCAGTGCGATTCTGGTGACCCACGATCAGGAAGAAGCCTTCGCGGTCAGTGACCATGTCGGTGTTTTCAAGGAAGGTCGCCTGGAGCAGTGGGACACCCCCTACAACCTCTATCACGAGCCCCTGACGCCATTCGTGGCCAGTTTCATTGGCCAGGGTTACTTCATTCGCGGTCAGTTGAGCAGCCCGGAGTCGGTGCAGACCGAGTTGGGCGAACTGCGCGGCAATCGTGCCTACACCTGGCCGATCGGTGGCGCCGTAGACGTGCTGTTGCGGCCGGACGATATCGTCTACGCGCCGGCCAGCCCTCTGAAGGCGCAGATTATCGGCAAGAGTTTCCAGGGTGCATCGACCCTATACCGCCTGCAATTGCCGACAGGCGCGCAGTTGGAGTCGATCTTCCCGAGTCACGCCGATCATCTGGTCGGTGCTGAAGTAGGCATCCGGGTAGCGGCTGAACACCTGGTGCTGTTCCAGGCCTCCGGCAGCACGGCGGCGCAGATTCCAGCGGTCGAGTCCAGTGTCCGGCGCTACAGCCCCGCCAGCTGAACCACCGCTAAAAGATCGCCGCCTTCGGCAGCTCCTACAATGCAACGCGTACTCCTGTAGGAGCTGCCGAAGGCTGCGATCTTTTCGGCTCATCCCCACCAATCTTCCCCCTAGGGGCCTTCTGCTCAGGCGCGACCGATATCGGCGAACTTCGCCTGGGTGTGTTCAGCCAGCACAGCGGGCGCCAGCTCGACTTCCAGACCGCGCCGTCCGGCGCTGACGAAAATGCTGGAAAAAGGCTGAGCCGAATGATCGATAAAAGTACGCAGACGCTTCTTCTGCCCGAGCGGGCTGATGCCGCCTAACAGATACCCCGTCGAACGCTGTGCGGCAGCAGGATCGGCCATTTCGACTTTTTTCACGCCAGCGGCCTGCGCAAGTGCCTTCAAGTCAAGACTTCCGACGACCGGTACCACTGCCACCAACAACTCCCCCTTCTCGCTGGCCGCCAGCAACGTCTTGAACACCTGCGCCGGGTCCAGGCCCAGTTTCTCCGCAGCCTCGAGACCATAGGACGCTGCCTTCGGATCATGTTCGTAGCTGTGCACGCGATGTTCGGCACGAACTTTTTTCAACAAATCCAATGCAGGGGTCATGGCAGCTCCGGGCCAGGCGGCAGAAGAAAAATACTGCGCCGGATTCTAGGTCATTGATCAACAAAAGGCTCTATTGCCGCGCCGTTTCAAAGGTTTGGCCGCACCTTCGACCACTCGTCCGCAGCCAGCCTGCCACGTGAACGATGCAATCATTCACGTGACTAGTAGTTGATTTGTGACTGACGGTTCACTTTCGACCTTTGACAGCAGCGTTTCTTGTCTATATTTTTTCGAATCTGAATATTGTACGAATGTCTCACCACAGCACCCGGCAGTAAGCCGAGCACAGGATGGGGATCCTGCCTCGGTGGAAATCGCGCTTTGGCCATGATGAAAGAAGCGCCAGACAACAACAAAAAAGAGGTTTCAATGACAACTGCTTTACAACAACCGTCGCTCTCGAGCCAATGCATGGCCGAGTTTCTGGGTACTGCATTGCTGATATTTTTCGGCACCGGATGCGTTGCCGCGCTCAAGGTGGCGGGTGCCAGCTTCGGTCTATGGGAAATCAGCATCATATGGGGGGTTGGCGTCAGCATGGCGATCTACCTCACCGCCGGCGTTTCCGGCGCGCACCTCAACCCGGCCGTGAGTATTGCGCTGAGCATTTTCGCTGACTTCGAAAAGCGTAAACTACCCTTTTATATCTTCGCCCAAGTGGCCGGCGCCTTCTGCGGGGCCTTATTGGTTTACACGCTGTATAGCAGCCTGTTTTTCGATTTCGAACAAACTCACCAAATGGTTCGTGGCACCGAGGCCAGCCTTGAGCTGGCCTCTGTGTTCTCCACCTTCCCCAACCCTGCCCTGTCCACGGCCCAGGCCTTTTTGGTCGAAGTGATCATCACCGCCATCCTGATGGGCGTGATCATGTCGCTGACCGACGACAACAATGGCCTGCCCAACGGGCCAATGGCGCCGTTGCTGATCGGCCTGCTGATTGCCGTGATTGGCAGCTCGATGGGCCCGCTGACCGGTTTTGCGATGAACCCGGCGCGTGATTTCGGCCCTAAATTGATGACTTTCTTTGCAGGCTGGGGTGAAATTTCCTTCACTGGCGGTCGCGACATCCCGTACTTCCTGATTCCGGTTTTTGCACCGATTGTCGGTGCCTGCCTCGGTGCTGCCGCTTATCGCGGGCTGATTGCCCGTCATCTGCCCAGCGTCATACCTGCTACAAAGAACGCAACACCGGCCATTGACGGCAAACCAAGAACGTCTTGAAACCGTTGGCGCGTGATCCTGCCCATTGGGTCCCGCGCCTGACTTCACTTTCCTTATTTCGTCCAAGGCAATCGACATGACCGACATTCAGAATAAGAACTACATCATTGCCCTCGATCAGGGTACGACCAGTTCCCGCGCGATCATTTTCGACCGCGACGCGAACGTGGTTTGCACTGCCCAGCGTGAATTCGCACAGCATTACCCACAAGCCGGCTGGGTCGAGCATGACCCGATGGAAATCTTCGCCACCCAAAGCGCCGTGATGGTCGAGGCCCTGGCCCAAGCCGGCCTGCATCACGACCAGGTCGCGGCCATCGGCATCACCAACCAGCGCGAAACCACCGTGGTCTGGGACAAGACCACCGGTCGCCCGATCTACAATGCGATCGTCTGGCAGTGCCGGCGCAGCACCGAAATCTGCCAGCAGCTCAAGCGCGATGGCCACGAGCAATACATCAGCGACACCACTGGCCTGGTCACCGACCCGTACTTCTCCGGCACCAAACTCAAGTGGATCCTCGATAACGTCGAAGGCAGCCGTGAGCGTGCGCGCAACGGTGAACTGCTGTTCGGCACCATCGATAGCTGGCTGATCTGGAAATTTACCGGCGGCAAAGTGCACGTCACCGACTACACCAACGCCTCGCGCACCCTGCTCTTCAACATCCACACGCTGGAGTGGGACGCGAAGATGCTGGAAGTCCTCGACATCCCGCGGGAGATGCTGCCGGAAGTTAAATCGTCGTCCGAAATCTACGGCCACACCAAAAGCGGCATCGCCATTGGCGGCATTGCCGGCGACCAGCAGGCTGCCCTCTTCGGCCAGATGTGCGTCGAGCCAGGCCAGGCGAAAAACACTTACGGCACCGGTTGCTTCCTGCTGATGAACACCGGTAACAAAGCGGTGAAATCCAAGCACGGCATGCTCACCACCATCGCTTGCGGCCCGCGCGGCGAGGTGGCCTATGCGCTGGAAGGTGCGGTCTTCAATGGCGGCTCCACCGTGCAGTGGCTGCGCGACGAGTTGAAAATCATCAACGACGCCCACGACACCGAATACTTCGCCAACAAGGTCAAGGACAGCAACGGCGTGTATCTGGTGCCGGCCTTCACCGGCCTGGGTGCTCCCTACTGGGACCCGTATGCTCGCGGCGCGCTGTTCGGCCTGACCCGTGGTGTACGCGTGGATCACATCATTCGTGCCGCGCTGGAGTCGATCGCCTACCAGACCCGCGACGTTCTGGACGCCATGCAGCAAGATTCCGGCGAACGCTTGAAGGCCCTGCGCGTAGACGGTGGTGCAGTCGCGAACAACTTCCTGATGCAGTTCCAGGCCGACATCCTCGGTACTCAGGTCGAGCGTCCGAAAATGCGCGAAACCACGGCACTGGGCGCGGCTTATCTGGCGGGTCTGGCCTGCGGCTTCTGGGGCAGCCTGGACGAGTTGCGCGGCAAGGCAGTGATCGAGCGCGAGTTCGAACCGACGCTGGACGAAACCGCGAAGGAAAAACTCTACGCTGGCTGGAAAAAAGCCGTCAGCCGCACTCGCGATTGGGAACCGCATGAGGGCGCTGAATAAGCCAAGCTGAGGGTTCGTATCAGCATGTAACTGGCAGGGAGTGGATTCGTGCGGCATGATGGGCGAATTTTGCATGGCAGCCCAAAGGAAGCCCCATGAATCTGCCTCCCCGTCAGCAGCAAATCCTTGAACTGGTCCGCGAACGCGGCTATGTCAGCATCGAGGAAATGGCTCAGCTGTTCGTCGTTACACCGCAAACCATCCGCCGTGATATCAATCAGCTGGCGGAAGTCAATCTGCTGCGTCGCTACCACGGCGGCGCGGCCTATGATTCCAGCGTCGAAAACACCGCCTACGCCATGCGCGCCGATCAGATGCGCCATGAAAAGCAGCGTATCGGCGAAGCCATTGCCGCTCAGATTCCCGATCACGCCTCGCTGTTCATCAATATCGGCACCACCACCGAGTCCATCGCTCGGGCGCTGCTCAATCACAATCACCTGAAGATCATCACCAACAACTTGCATGTGGCCTCAATGCTCAGTGCCAAGGACGACTTCGACGTCCTGCTGACGGGCGGCAACGTAAGGCGTGACGGTGGCGTGGTGGGTCAGGCCAGCGTCGACTTCATTAACCAGTTCAAGGTCGACTTCGCCCTGGTCGGTATCAGCGGCATCGATGAAGATGGCAGCCTGCTGGACTTCGATTACCAGGAAGTGCGGGTATCCCAGGCGATCATCGCCAACGCCCGGCAGGTGATTCTCGCGGCCGACTCCAGCAAATTCGGGCGCAACGCCATGATTCGACTGGGGCCGATCAGCCTGATCGATTGCCTG
The DNA here is from genome assembly GCF_024749285.1 of Pseudomonas sp. B21-015. Lineage (NCBI taxonomy): Bacteria > Pseudomonadati > Pseudomonadota > Gammaproteobacteria > Pseudomonadales > Pseudomonadaceae > Pseudomonas > Pseudomonas sp. B21-015. Next base: position 1,422,188 of record NZ_CP087196.1, on the reverse strand, counting down.
GTCACCGATCAGCAGCCTTCGCCGGCCTTGGCGCAGTTGTTGAGCCAACACAAGATTCGGTTGGAAGTGGTTTAACCCCTTTCTAAAACAGCGCGCTCCCTGTGGCGAGGGAGCTTGCTCCCGTTCGGCTGCGCAGCAGACGCCAATCAAACAACATGTTCTTCCTGACATACCGCGGTTGCCGGTTTTAGGGCCGCTTCGCAGCCCAGCGGGAGCAAGCTCCCTCGCCACAGAAGCACTCCCCACCATCACTAAATGTTCGAAAATTTTCCTTTAGCCGCCCTTCGATCAGTATTTTCAATCGAAGCTCGCTGGCTGTGGGCGTCTTTATGGGCTAATATTTTCGCAAACGAACATAAATGTTCGAATTCAAATATAGAAATCCAAAAAGCCCCGAGGCCAGCCGATGCCCACTTCTACCTTGCCTACGCCCCCTCTCGCCGAGGTTTACGATATCGCCGTCATCGGTGGTGGAATCAATGGCGCGGGGATCGCAGCGGATGCCGCCGGCCGCGGCCTTTCGGTGTTCCTTTGCGAAAAGGATGACTTGGCCAGCCACACCTCGTCGGCCAGCAGCAAGCTGATCCACGGCGGCCTGCGCTACCTCGAACATTACGAATTCCGCCTGGTGCGCGAAGCCCTGGCCGAGCGCGAAGTGCTGCTGGCCAAGGCGCCGCACATCGTCAAACAGATGCGCTTCGTGCTGCCACACCGCCCGCACCTGCGTCCGGCCTGGATGATCCGCGCCGGCCTGTTCCTTTATGACCACCTCGGCAAGCGGGAAAAACTCGAAGGCTCGAAAAGCCTGAAGTTCGGCCCGGACAGCGCGCTGAAAAGCGAAATCACCAAAGGCTTCGAATATTCCGATTGCTGGGTCGATGACGCACGCCTCGTCGTACTGAATGCCATGGCTGCCCGCGAGAAAGGTGCCCACGTTCATACGCAAACCCGCTGCGTCAGTGCCCGCCGCACCAAAGGCCTGTGGCACCTGAACCTGGAACGTGCCGATGGCAGCCTGTTTTCGATCCGCGCCAAGGCGCTGGTGAACGCTGCCGGCCCATGGGTGGCCAAGTTCATCCGTGACGACCTGAAGATGGAATCGCCATATGGCATCCGTCTGATCCAGGGTAGTCACCTGATCGTGCCGAAACTGTATGAAGGCGAACACGCGCACATTCTGCAAAACGAAGATCAGCGCATCGTCTTCACCATTCCGTACCTGAACCACTTCACCCTGATCGGCACCACAGACCGCGAGTACACCGGCGACCCGGCAAAAGTTGCGATCACCGAAGGCGAAACCGATTACCTGCTCAAAGTGGTCAACGCCCACTTCAAGAAGCAACTCAGCTGCGACGACATCCTGCACAGCTATTCCGGCGTTCGTCCGCTGTGCAACGACGAATCCGACAACCCGTCGGCCGTCACCCGCGACTACACCCTGGCCTTGTCGGGCAGTGCCGAAGAAGCGCCGCTGCTGTCGGTGTTCGGCGGCAAACTGACGACTTACCGCAAACTCGCCGAGTCGGCGCTGGCGCAACTGGCCCCGTACTTCACGCACATCAAGCCAAGCTGGACCGCCAGCGCTACCCTGCCCGGCGGCGAAGACATGACCACCCCGCAGGCGTTGAGCTCGCGGGTCCGCGACAAGTTCGACTGGGTGACCACCGAAATCGCCCGTCGCTGGGCCACCAGCTACGGCAGCCGCACCTGGCGCATGCTCGAAGGCGTCGAAAAACTCAGTGACCTGGGTGAACACATCGGCGGCGGCCTCTACACCCGCGAAGTCGATTACCTGTGCAGCGAAGAATGGGCGACCACCGCGCACGACATTCTGTGGCGCCGCACCAAGCTTGGATTGTTCACCACCCTGGCGGAACAGGAAAAGCTCAAGGATTACCTGAGCAAGGTCGAACAGAACCGCAGCAAGATCGAAGCGGCCTGATCGGGAATCCGGTTGAACGAAAGCCCCTGAATTTCACGATTCAGGGGCTTTTTTGTCTGGAAGATCAAAAGATCGCAGCCTTCGGCAGCGCCTACATTAGATCGGAATGCACTCGAACCCTGTAGGCGCTGCCGAAGGCTGCGATCTTTTGCATTCGGTTTTCCGAACGCGACTTGTCGGTCGATTCGGTTAACCGGATTATCCGCTAGCAAAAAATCACGCCATGAATATTTAATATCCTTATAAATCAATACTTTGATCTGTTTCACCTGGCCTGGCACGAGTCATGCTCTACACTCTTGGACGAATGCCTGTTGCGCCCCCCTTAGGAGCCGGCAAGCATTCGAAGCACAAAAAAGGGCCGATGAACTGGCTCCATATATAAAAACAATGTCGAGGAAAATTTGATGCGCATCGTTCCCCATATCCTGGGCGCAGCCATTGCTGCCGCTCTGATTAGCACTCCAGTTTTCGCTGCCGAACTCACCGGCACACTGAAGAAGATCAAAGAGTCCGGCACCATCACCCTCGGGCATCGTGACGCTTCCATTCCGTTTTCCTACATCGCGGACGCTTCCGGCAAACCGGTTGGCTACTCCCACGATATCCAGCTGAAAATCGTTGAAGCCATCAAGAAAGACCTCGACATGCCCAACCTCCAGGTCAAATACAACCTGGTGACCTCGCAAACCCGTATCCCGCTGGTGCAGAACGGCACCGTGGACGTCGAGTGCGGCTCCACCACCAACAACGTCGAGCGTCAGCAGCAAGTTGACTTCTCCATCGGTATCTTCGAAATCGGCACCAAGCTGCTGGCCAAGAAAGACTCGCCTTACAAAGACTTCACCGACCTGAAAGGCAAGAACGTCGTGACCACCGCCGGCACCACGTCCGAGCGCATTCTCAAGTCGATGAACGCCGACAAGCAGATGGGCATGAACGTGATCTCCGCCAAAGACCATGGCGAATCCTTCCAGATGCTGGAAACCGGCCGTGCCGTGGCGTTCATGATGGACGACGCCTTGCTGGCCGGCGAAATGGCCAAGGCCAAGAAGCCGGATGACTGGGCCGTGACCGGCACACCACAATCGTTCGAAATCTACGGCTGCATGGTCCGCAAGGGCGACGCACCGTTCAAGAAAGCCGTCGACGATGCAATCATCGCAACCTACAAGTCGGGCGAGATCAACAAGATCTACGAAAAATGGTTCATGGCGCCAATCCCGCCAAAAGGCCTGAACCTGAATTTCCCGATGAGCGAAGAGCTCAAGGCTCTGATCGCCAATCCGACCGACAAAGCGGCTGACGAAAAGAAATCCTGATTTCTGACTAACCTTATCCCCTGAGAAGGCCTGCGCCCTTTCAGGGGGTTGTCACTCCCTGCTGGCTTTTTTGGAAACACTCGAACCGGTGGTTGTCGAGCCGCTCGTGTGTGCCTGAACTTCAAGGTTCGGGCGGGAACGGAGCTTCCCCAGGCGGGCATTTGTAAATCGAACGAATCCGAGGGGAGACCCTAATGAATTACAACTGGGACTGGGGCGTGTTCTTCAAGTCCACCGGCGTGGGCAGCGAAATTTATTTCGACTGGTACCTCTCCGGTTTGGGCTGGACCATCGCCATTGCCGTCGCAGCCTGGATCATCGCGCTGCTGCTGGGCTCGATTCTGGGCGTCATGCGCACGGTACCGAATCGCATCGTATCGGGCATCGCGACCTGCTACGTCGAACTCTTCCGTAACGTACCGCTGCTGGTTCAGCTGTTCATCTGGTACTTCCTGGTGCCCGACCTGCTGCCTGCGGACATCCAGGAGTGGTACAAGCAGGATCTCAACCCGACCACCTCGGCCTTCCTGAGCGTCGTCGTGTGCCTGGGTCTGTTCACCACCGCTCGGGTTTGCGAACAAGTGCGCACCGGTATCCAGGCGCTGCCTCGCGGCCAGGAATCCGCTGCCCGCGCGATGGGTTTCAAGCTGCCGCAGATCTACTGGAACGTGCTGCTGCCCCAGGCTTATCGCATCATCATTCCGCCGCTTACCTCGGAATTCCTGAACGTGTTCAAGAACTCCTCCGTAGCGTCGCTGATCGGCCTGATGGAGCTGCTCGCGCAAACCAAACAGACCGCCGAGTTCTCCGCCAACCTGTTCGAAGCCTTCACCTTGGCAACGCTGATCTACTTCACGCTGAACATGGGCCTGATGCTGCTGATGCGCGCGGTCGAGAAGAAAGTCGCCGTACCGGGCCTGATCTCCGTAGGGGGTAAATGATGGAATTCGACTTCTCGGGCATCATCCCTTCCCTGCCGGGCTTGTGGAACGGCATGGTCATGACCCTGCAACTGATGGCGCTGGGCGTGATCGGCGGGATCATCCTCGGTACCATCCTGGCGCTGTGCCGTCTGTCCCACAGCAAACTGCTGTCGAACCTGGCCGGCGCGTACGTTAACTACTTCCGCTCGATCCCGCTGCTGCTGGTCATCACCTGGTTCTACCTCGCGGTGCCGTTCGTACTGCGCTGGATCACCGGCGAAGACACCCCGATCGGTGCGTTCGCCTCGTGCATCGTGGCCTTCATGATGTTCGAAGCGGCGTACTTCTGCGAAATCGTCCGGGCCGGCGTGCAGTCGATTCCCAAGGGCCAGATGGCGGCTGCCCAGGCCATGGGCATGACTTACGGCCAGATGATGCGTTTGATCATCCTGCCGCAAGCGTTCCGCAAGATGACCCCGCTGCTGCTGCAACAGAGCATCATCCTGTTTCAGGACACCTCGCTGGTTTACGCGGTGGGTCTGGTGGACTTCCTCAATGCTTCGCGCGCCAGTGGCGACATCATCGGCCGCTCCAATGAGTTTTTGATCTTCGCCGGTTTCACATACTTCATCATCAGCTTTGCCGCCTCGCAGCTGGTCAAGCGTCTGCAAAAAAGGTTTGCCGTATGATCTCTATCAAGAATGTCAACAAGTGGTATGGCGACTTCCAGGTACTGACTGACTGCAGCACCGAGGTCAAAAAAGGCGAAGTGATCGTGGTGTGCGGGCCATCCGGTTCCGGAAAATCCACCCTGATCAAATGCGTCAACGCGCTGGAACCGTTCCAGAAAGGCGACGTGATCGTCGATGGCACGTCCATCGCCGACCCGAAAACCAACCTGCCGAAACTGCGTTCGCGCGTCGGCATGGTGTTCCAGCATTTCGAACTGTTCCCGCACCTGAGCATCATCGACAACCTGACCATCGCGCAAATCAAGGTGCTGGGCCGCAGCAAGGAAGAAGCCACCAAAAAAGCCCTGCAACTGCTTGAGCGCGTAGGCCTCTCCGCCCACGCCAAAAAGCACCCGGGCCAACTCTCCGGTGGTCAGCAACAGCGTGTGGCGATTGCCCGTGCGCTGGCGATGGACCCGATCGTCATGCTGTTCGACGAACCGACCTCGGCGCTGGACCCGGAAATGGTCAACGAAGTACTCGACGTGATGGTGCAACTGGCCCACGAAGGCATGACCATGATGTGCGTGACCCACGAAATGGGCTTCGCCCGTAAAGTGGCGGACCGGGTGATTTTCATGGACGCCGGCAAGATCATCGAAGACTGCAAGAAAGAAGAGTTCTTCGGCGACATCAACGCCCGTGCCGAGCGTACACAGCACTTCCTCGCGAAAATTTTGCAGCACTAAGCAATACACCGCTCCCCAATGTGGGAGCGGGCTTCCTCGCGAAGAGGCCATCACATTCAGGATCCATGTTGGCTGACACACCGCTTTCGCGAGCAAGCCCGCCCCCACAGGGGGTCAACGGGTATATGGATATTTGTGTTGTGGTTGACCCAAGGCATCTGTGATGAAATGCGACTCCACTCTCTATCGCGCCGCGCCGCCATCACTCGCCGTGAAACCCCGTTTGATTCGCCATCTGTTCCTGCCGCCGCTGATCATCGCGCTGATGATCGGATTGGGTTATATCGGCTTCTGGGTCAGTGAACACTACGGTATTCGCGGTCTCAGCGAGAACGGCCAGCGTCAGCTGGAACTGCACGCCCGCGCCGTCGAGAGCGAAATCAGCAAGTACACCTACCTGCCCAGCCTGCTGGAACTCGAATCGAGTGTTTCCAAGCTGTTGGCCGCCCCGTCGCCGGAACACCGGCAGACGGTCAACGAATACCTTGAAGGTCTGAACCGGCGCAGCCGCAGTCGGGCCATTTATGTGATGGACACCACCGGTCGTGTACTGGCCACCAGCAACTGGCGCGATGTCGACAGTTATCTCGGTGAAGACCTGTCCTTCCGCGCCTATTTCCAGAACGCCGTACGCGGTCAGCCGGGGCGTTTCTACGGCATCGGCAGCACCAGCGGCGAACCCGGCTATTACCTGGCTCACGGCCTGGAAGAGCACGGCAAGATCATCGGCGTCGCGGTGGTCAAGGTGCGCCTCGAAGCCATGGAAGAACGCTGGCAACGGGCGCGCCTGGAAGCCTTCGTCAGCGACGAGAACGGCATCATCATTCTCTCCAGCGATCCGGCGCGGCGGCTCAAGTCGGTGCTGCCGTTGAGCGACGACACCAAGGAACGCCTGGCCCGCAGCCTCCAGTACTACTGGTACCCGCTGAACGAACTGCAACCGCTGGCGCGTGAGCGACTGGCCGAAGGTGAGGAAAAACTGACCTTTCCCGCCAACAGCGAACTGGTGTCCGATGAAGAGAACATCAGCTACCTGTCGCAAACCCGACCGCTGAGCGATACGCCATGGAACTTCACCCTGCTCACGCCCCTGCAAGACCTGCGGCGTGAAGCGATCAATCAGGGAATTCTGGTGGCGGTGGCGTTTGCCCTGGTGGCGTTTCTGCTGATCGCCTGGAACGAGCGGCGCAAGGTGATCGCCACCCGCCTCGCGGCGCGGGAAGCCCTGCAGGAAGCCAACAATCAACTGGAGCGTCGGATTACCGAACGCACCACCGACCTGCGCGCCAGCAACGAACGGCTCAAGGGTCAGATTCGTGAACGCAGGCAGGCAGAAGAAACCTTGCGCCGCGCCCAGGATGAACTGGTCCAGGCCGGAAAACTGGCCGCCATCGGCCAGATGTCCACCAGCATCGCTCACGAATTGAACCAGCCGCTGGCGGCATTGCGGACCTTGTCCGGCAACACCGTGCGCTTTCTGGAGCGCGGTCAGCTGGATGTCGCCAGCACCAACCTCAAGACCATCAATGAGCTGATCGACCGCATGGGCCGGATCACCGCCAGCCTGCGTTCCTTCGCCCGGCGCGGCGACGACAAGGGCCAGGCCAGCCTCGGCAAAGCCGTGGACGCCGCCCTGCAACTGCTGGGCAGTCGAATGGAAAGCGCGCATCTGCAATTGCAACGCGATTTCGCCGACGTGCAGGTGCAGATCGACCAGACCCGTCTGGAGCAGATTCTGGTCAACCTGATCGGCAATGCGCTCGACGCCATGCAATCGCAGCCCCAACCAGCGCTGTGGCTTGAAGGCGAGGAATTCGACGGCAAGTATCGTCTGCGGGTGCGCGACAACGGCCATGGCATCGATGCCGAAGCGCGCAAGCATCTGTTCGAACCGTTCTTCACCACCAAGCCCGGTGAACAGGGCCTGGGCCTCGGCCTGACCCTTTCAGCGAGCCTGGCCGCCGCCACCGGCGGGCATCTGGGTGTCGAACACCCGGCCAGCGGTGGTACCACCTTCGTCCTCAGTTTACCGTTGGTAAGCCCCACACCCGCCGAGCCAATATGAACAACGACCTTAGTGTGCTGATCGTCGAAGACGACCCCCATGTGCTGCTCGGCTGCCAACAGGCGCTGACCCTGGAAGACATTCCCTGCATCGGCGTCGGCAGTGCCGAAGAAGCGCTGGAACGGGTCGGCGATAACTTCGCCGGCATCGTCATCAGCGACATCCGCCTGCCGGGCATCGATGGCCTGGAACTGCTGACCCGGCTCAAGGCCCGCGATCGCAGCCTGCCGGTGGTGCTGATTACCGGCCACGGCGACATCTCGATGGCCGTCGGCGCGATGCAGAAAGGCGCCTACGACTTCATGGAGAAACCCTTCTCCCCCGAACGCCTGGTGGACGTCGCCCGCCGCGCGCTAGAGCAACGTAGCCTGGCCCGGGAAGTCTCTTCGTTGCGCCGGCAACTGGCGGAGCGGGATTCCCTGGAAGGCCGGATCATCGGTCGCTCGCCCGCCATGCAGAACCTGCGGGAGTTGATCGCCAACGTCGCCGATACGTCGGCCAACGTGTTGATCGAAGGCGAGACCGGCACCGGCAAGGAACTGGTTGCACGCTGCCTGCACGACTTCAGCCGCCGGCACACCAAACAGTTCGTCGCGCTGAACTGCGGTGGCCTGCCGGAGAACCTGTTCGAAAGCGAAATCTTCGGCCACGAGGCCAACGCCTTCACCGGTGCCGGCAAGCGGCGGATCGGCAAGATCGAGCACGCCGATGGCGGCACGCTGTTCCTCGACGAAGTGGAAAGCATGCCGCTGCCGTTGCAGATCAAACTGCTGCGGGTGTTGCAGGAACGCACTCTCGAACGCCTGGGGTCGAACCAGAGCGTGGCGGTGGATTGCCGGGTAATCGCCGCGACCAAGTCCGATCTGGATGAATCGAGCAAGGCCGGCGAATTTCGCAGCGACTTGTATTACCGCCTGAACGTGGTGACTCTGGAACTGCCGCCGCTGCGCGAACGCCGCGAAGACATCCTGCAACTGTTCGAACACTTCCTGCAGCAGTCGTCCCTGCGCTTCGACCGCACCGCGCCGGAATTGGACAACCAGACCCTGTCGACCCTGATGAGCCACGATTGGCCGGGCAACGTCCGCGAGCTGCGTAACGTCGCCGAGCGTTTCGCCCTGGGCCTGCCGGCCTTCAAAAAATCCGGTGCCAGCGGCAGTAATCAGGGTCTGGCCTTCGCCGAAGCGGTGGAAGCCTTCGAACGCAACCTGCTCAACGACGCCTTGCAGCGCAGCGGCGGCAACCTGACCCAGGCCAGCCAGGAACTGGGGATGGCCAAGACCACGCTGTTCGACAAAGTGAAGAAATACGGGCTGAGCCACTGATGGACCTGATTCTCAAAGCAACCCTGGGCGCGGTGGTGGTGATCATCCTCGCCATGCTGGCCAAGACCAAAAACTATTACATCGCAGGCCTGGTGCCGCTGTTTCCGACCTTTGCGCTGATCGCTCACTACATCGTCGGCAAGGGCCGTTCGCTGGATGATCTGAAGACCACCATCGTGTTTGGCATGTGGTCGATCATTCCGTACTTCGTGTATCTGGCGACCTTGTATGTGATGGTCGACCGGCTGCGCCTGGAGGCGTCGCTGGCGGTCGCGGCGGTGGCGTGGTTGATGGCGGCGACGGTGCTGGTCAGCGTGTGGGTTCGCGTCCACGGTTGACCATCGTCCCTGAGGCTGCCCCCATCCTTTGTGGCGAGGGAGCTTGCTCCCGCTCGGCTGCGCAGCAGCCGCAAAACCGGTGTGCCTGACGGAAACAGTTCGTTGTTATTGGGCTGCTGCGCAGCCCAGCGGGAGCAAGCTCCCTCGCCACAAATCAGCTCACCGTACCGCCCTTCGCTTCACTCACGATCTGCCGAATCGCGCCGACAAACGCCTCCACCGGCTGTCCGCCACTGACGGCATACTGCCCGTTGAACACCACTGTCGGCACTGAACTCACACCGCGCGATAACCATAACTGCTCTTCCTCGCGAACCTCTTTGGCGAACTCATCGGACGCCAGAATCGCCTCGGCCCGCTGCCGAACCAGCCCCACGCTTTCAGCGATCTGCGCCAATTGTGCGTGATCCGACGGATTGCCACCCTCCGTGAAATACGCTTTGAACAGCGCCTCTTTCAGGTTGAACTGCAACCCTTCCAGCCCCGCCCAGTACAGCAAGCGATGGGCATCGAAGGTGTTGTAGATACGGCTATTGCCGTCCGTGCGAAAGGCAAACCCGACCTCGGCGCCGCGCGCGCGGATCATCTCGCGATTTTTCTGCGACTGCTCAGGCGTCGAGCCGTACTTTTCGCTGATGTGTTCGGTGATGTTCTGCCCTTCCGGGCCCATCTTCGGGTTCAGCTCGAACGGCTGGAAACGGATCTCGGCCTGCACCTCGTCGCCCAGCAAATCCAGGGCTTGAGTCAGACCGTACAGGCCGACGACGCACCAAGGGCAGGATACATCGCTGACGAAATCGATTTTCAGGGGGGTACTCATTCACACACCTCGCAAGCCTGGATCGCGCCGGAAAGCTCGAACGATACACCAGGTGAGAGCACGCAGCAGATCCCTTGTGGGAGCAAGCCTGCTCCCACACTGGATTGAGGTGTTATAGAAGATTATGTTCAGCCACCGGATCAATCTGCGCCCAATGTGAGGTGTCTTCGCGGTGGGCCTGCAAGTACGGCAACACCGCCGCCAGCAACGGTGCCTTGAATGCCTCCTGAAAACGATGGGCCAGCCCCGGAATCAGCTTCAATTGGCTGCCACGAATATGCGCCGCCAGGTGCACGCCATGCATCACCGGCAACAGCGGATCGGCGGTGCCGTGAACCACCAACGTCGGCACGCGCAATTGGTTGAGCAGCGCCACGCGGCTCGGTTCGGCAAGGATTGCCATGATCTGGCGCTTCACGCCCTCGGGGTTGAACGCCCGGTCATAGGACTGCGCCGCCTGATGCAGCAGCGCCTGCCGGTCATCGCTCACCGCCGGGCTGCCCAGTGCCGCCAGCAAATCAGCCTGTTGCTCAAGCGCCACTTCACGATTCGGCGCACCGCGTCGCGACAGTAACTGCACCAGCGCCGCACTCGGCGCCGGCAAGCCTTCGGCCCCCGAACTGGTCATCAACAACGTCAAGCTCTCGACACGCTGCGGCGCCATGGCTGCCAGATGCTGGGCGATCATCCCGCCCATGCTGGCACCCAGCACGTGAAATTGCTCGACGTGCAAGGCGTCCATCAGCCCCAGTGCATCGTCGGCCATGTCCGTCAGCGTATAAGGCGCGGCCACCGGCAAACCGAGCTTGTAACGCAGCACTTCAAAGGTCAGGTTGGCCTCGGCCGGCGTCTGGCGCCAAGTGGACAGGCCGACATCGCGATTGTCGTAGCGAATCACCCGAAAACCTTGCTGACACAGCGCCACCACCACCTCGTCCGGCCAGTGAATCAACTGCCCGCCCAGCCCCATCACCAGCAACAACGCCGGGTCCGAGGCACGGCCAATACTCTGGTACGCCAGGCTCACCTGATCCAGATCGACCCGCTCGGTCGGAACATTGACATCGCAGCGCGAAGCCGCCAGGGACGACAGGCTGAACAATAAAGCGGCCAGAAAAGTGGCCGCCGATAAAAACAAGGCTCGCATGAAAAACACCGAAACGCAGAACTCCAGTAGAGCGCGAGTCTGATGAAGTTTGTTCAAGCGCGCTGCCACAGTTACGTGACAGTTTGATGAAGATTGCCGAGCGGTCGGTGCCGGGCACAACGGATGGATCAGCTACGCCATCCGTCTGAAAGGAGCGCTGAGCTGTTAGTTCTGACAGTAGAAAGATTCCGTTGGCCGGTATCCAATCAGGTCATCCGCACGCCATTCCGCAGCTGAGTACGGCGCTATCCATCCATTAGTTGAGCCCTGGGCATGACCAACCTTTCTGAAAACAGTAACGCCGCGACCCAAGTACTGGTGTTCTCCACCGATGCAGACCCCTTGCGCGTACTGGCGGACGTCCCGCCGTTCATTCCGGGGTACAAATCTCTAGCCAACAACGTCGTTGGCGTGAACCGCAACATGGTGAACAGCGACCGACGCGGTTTGTTGGGCTATATCTTCCCGTATTTCAACATGGACAGTACCGACGAAATCCGGCTGTATCTCGGGTCACGCCCGACGCCTGTCGGGGAACTCTTTTTCGTCGGGCAGTACGTCAACCAACTGGTGCCTTTCTATATTCCGACCGACCTCCTCGAACAGATGTATGCCTCGCCGGCGCCCATGCCCGATGCGCTGTCGCTGTATTTCAGCGTTAAACGTCCTAGCGAAAACGAGAAAAACTCGCCTTCCTTGCCCCTGTTGTACAAACCTTTCGGGCCGGGCGAAGCGGATACCCGACTCGACCTGCCAAACAATCAGGGACTGGCCCTGCCGATCCCCTCGGAAACAGTCATCGACAAAACCGTGATCGAAAACGGTATGTTCGTCACCGTGCCTCGATACGAGTACCAGGCAATCGACGACGTGGTTTATCTGGCGGTAGGGCCACGCGAACTGCGAATGGTAGTCACCGCTCTAGGTGATCTGCTGTTTGAATTGACGCCCGACTTCCTGGCCACGCTGCCCAATACCGACAGGGTGGCACTTGCCTACGAAATCTGGGACATCGTGGAGAATGGCAGCGGCTGGTCGTCAGCCGTTTTCCTCGCGCTGAAACCGACGGAACAATTACTGATAGCCCCCGTGATAGATCAGGCGGAGCCAGGCAATCCTGACAACCTCAAACACCACGCATTGAACGGCGAGACGGCAACGGTATTGCTAAACGAACAGTTCACGGCCGGTGACGTAGTAGTGCTCACGATTGTACTGTCAACCGCCGTCGGTGACCGAGTCGAGCGCGTCATCCCGCTGAACGTGAGGAGCAACACCCGGTCACTGCGAATCGATCTGGAAAATGAGTTCATTCAAAACGGTATCCGCGGCGGCATGACCCTTGGCTATACCCGACAAAGGGCCAGGGACACCCGTCATTCCAGATCCTACACCGTCACCATCAGCGGCCTCGTCCTGCCCGCCCCGGCCCCGACCATCGACGAGCAAAAGGGCGAGGAACTGCCCGCCGACACCACGCTGGCACATGTGCGAATCCCCACTTACCGGCCGTTGGTCAACGGTGCAACGGTGGAGTTGTACTGGCAGGTCACCGGCACCGATGGCGTTGCCCATCTCTACATTTTCCGCCAAGTCATCATCGATGCCACACAGCCCGTTATCTTCACCGTGAAGAGCGACTACATCGACCGGTACGGGAGCAGCCCGCTGACAGTGCTCTACAAGATCGAAAACCCCGGCAAGGCCGTGGTGCAGTCCGAGCCATTGCAGATCACGATTGGCGAAACAGTGGGATGGACAGATTTGCATGACACGTTCCAGAGTAACTATGGGGGCTGGATACCGTGGAACGCTGCAAGAGGCGGTTCGATCCGCAACTGGGCCGGGGTTACTGCTTTTTTCAACTTCACCGATTCAGGCCCGGTCGACCAAGCCGCGGGGGCTATTTTTTACCGCGACGTAGAGTTTCCACCAGGTCAGTACGTTTGCAGCATCGAAGCCTGTCATATCAAGGAATACCCCAACCCAGGACTACGCAACCCTCTGCTTTCCGTTGAAGACAGTGCGGGCTCGGCGTTTTTGGTTCATGAATTACCTAAAAATGGTGTGTGGTACACCCTCTCGATCCGACTCACCATCACCCAAAAACAAACCCGGCGTCTTTACCTGAATAACCGTCAGAACATCAGCAATGGCAATGATTTCGGTATTCGAAACGTGAGGATCACCAGGATTGAAAATGGTGGAGCCATGAGTAATGTCCCAACAGCGTCGCAAGCGCCTCAGTACAACGGTGTCATTTCCAAGCTTGTGCTGCCCGATGCCATAACTATGTAACGCCACCGCCCCCGGCAATTTTCCTTAAATGGCTCGCGAATGGAGTGGATCCACCGCTCCCCAACCGAGCCAAGTTGCCATGATCGATAGACTTCTTCCCGACCTCCCCTACCCGGCGCCGGTCGTAATACCGCCCTCATTCCCCCTACCGGACAACCCTGATGAAAGCCTGCTTCTGCATGCCTCGGCACGCTGGCGCGAGAGCAACCAAGGCATACGCGAGCTGTTTGCCGCGACGCCGGGCGTGCGAGACACCCTGGACCAACTGCTGAAACAGAAGCTGGATCTGGACGGGCAACAAGCCGGCTTGCTCTTCTTCGCCACGGATGAGCACCCGGAACGTTTTGTCAGCTTCACCGATGCCTGCGCCTTCGTCCTGCAACACCCGACGTTGGAGACGACACTTGATCAGCGCTGTCGAGTGACCGGCCTGAACCCGCCCCATTCCCTGTCGGCCCTGACACCGCTGCAAATGCTCGAACGGCTCAAGACCCTCAACCCGGAACAGGCGCACAGCGATCGCTGGCGAGCCTTTTGGGATCAGCGTGCCCCCGGCACGCCGGTATCGCGACGTGAACGGGCAGTGCAGCTTTACCGTGACCATATCGAGGCAGCCGCTCAGGTGGCATTTGCCCGGCGAACCGTGACGGCTGAACAACTCAAACCACTGCTGTTGATCATTGATCCGCCCCTCGAGGCCCTGAGTCTGAACAACCAGCCCATCCACACCGAGGAACTGGCCCTGGTGTTGAGCAACGACCGTAAAGTCAAACTCCCAGGCGCGTGGGTCATCAGCGCGGGAGATCCGGCAAGCGTCAGCCAATTGCTGTACCTACCCTGCCGGCCCACCGCAATCCAGGCCTTCAATCAACGCAGCGACATGCAAGATTGGCTGTCTCGACAAACACTCGTCTCGATGGGATTGCCCATCGATAACATCCGCTTTGAATACACCGCCAGAACCGATCCACTGGTCGTGGGCATCAGCGATCTGTTTTCTGCTCGGCAGCAGGCGCAGATCACCGCTTTACGCAATGGAACTCGCGATAAACCCGGGCTGGCGGAGCATGGCGCTCAATCCCTCGTCCAGGCCAACCAGATTGATCGACAGCGCAGCAACGGAGTCGTTTTCGCCTCACCACCCATGCTTGAGAAACGGATCTCAACCGCCGATGGAGATACCGAGGCAGATGAACAACCCTTATTCGGCAGCCTGTATGCCGATATCCCCTGGCCCCAGCGTCAAGCTGCGCTGAACACACAGCGCGACGCACTCGAAACATGGTTGGAGGACGACAGCCAAACCGACCGCCAGCGAAATTTCAAAGACTCACTCAAGGCCCTGGAGACAGCTGAACAAGCCGCTGACACGGCCGCCTCCGCCCTGCTTTACCGGACGCGAACCCTGGACCTGACGACCTTCAACCGCGAATTCAGCGCACTCTACCAGGCACACAAGGACGGCCTGCAAGCCGAGGCCAGGCTTCAATTGGCTCTGAACCAGCTCGACAGCGATGAGTTCAACCTGCTCAAGGCTGTGCTGGACACACCCGCCGCGGCCGATCGCGATGCGGCCATCGTCGCAGCCAGCCTCTCGTTGTCGATGACCGAGCAAAATGGCGCCACGACCACCGTCCAGACCGAAGCGCTCAACGGTCCGTTTGTCATCACACGACCGGCCACGCTGCTGGACCCAAGCTCATCACATAGCCTTCTGCTCTATTGGCCAGGCAGCGGTGGAGGTTTGCAACGGTTCGCCAGCCGTCGGGAGCTGGAGCGCCAGGTGTTCAAGATTCAGGACCAGGACAAAATCCTGGCGTTGCAACTGAAAAAAATCGATACCGACCCTCTGCATTACAGCCTGAACGAACAGACCACTGACTACGAAGAAAAGGCAGGCCTCATACGTCAGCGCGCACAGCATGCCGACGAACTGGAAACCCTGCGCAAACAAACCCTCGCCGCCTTGCAGGTTCCGGTGCACGCGGCCAGAAGCCTGGTCTTCTCACATCTGCTGGAGCAAGACCGCAGCGCCACGCTGGCCTCCAGCCTGCCCGACTGGCTCAGCACATTGCCTGCAGACGACCGCGTAGGGCTCAAGGCTCTGATCGAAACATTCATCCCATCGATGCGCCGCAGCCACGAATTCCTGGCAATCGCGCTGGAACCACGGGACGACTTCACCCGGAAACACTTGCACGCCCGTTTGCGCAAAGACTTCTCAATCGAGGGCAGTTTCGAGGTGAAGCTCGATTTACCCGATTCGGTGAAATTGGAAAAACGAGCCGATCCAGCTCCCGGATATTCGGGCACCAGGATCGTACCGGTGCCCAGTGTCACGCGCAGCAAAATGTCACTCGAAGAACTGGCCCAGCTTAATATCGACAACACCCCGTCGATGCAACTGGAACCCCTTTCACTACGATTGGGTTTCATGAAAGTCGAGGTCAGCACGGCAGATGAAACCGAGCGCCAGCGCCTGACGGCTGGCATCACCGTTCCCTACTTGAAAAAACTCCTGCCGGAACTGGATCTGCCCAAGGCCTACGAAAAACTCATCCGCGACACCTTCATGGGGGCGGCCGACGAGCCTGTTTTCGTGAAGGATCATCGCCGTGAATGCCTGATCGAGCCCTGGCGGGTGATGCTCAAGTTGCAGGGTGAATTCGCGCGCCTGCAAAGGCAGATCAGCCACGACGACTTGCAAGTCCTGGACATTGCCATCGACGCCAATACCCCTGAAGCCTGGCGCGCCGATCGCAAGCGCATCGTAATCCTGCCGGCCTACCTGAGCGCGGGGGGCAGCGACACGTCCAATCAAGGCCCCGCCACCTTATCCGGCGTGACCTTCATTCAAGAACAGATCAGCGGCATGACCCTGCTGTATCTGCCCGACAGCCCCGATAACCAGTTCCTGCGCCGTTACGACAGCCTGGAAGCCGCGCGCAAGGCCCTGTTCAACCTGTGCGTGCAAGACAAGTGGGTCAGCTATCTGGCCGGCCGGGCTTTGGAGGGCAGCGTACGAGCCCATGAAAGCCGCATCAATCAGGCCGTGCTCCAACACTTCGATGCCATGATCGGTGTCGGCGTACGCTGGCCGGCGACCACATCGTTGGCCGCGCACCTGCTCGATGCCCATATGGGACGCCTGATCGAAGCCCATCGCGGCACGTCTCGCTCCAACGATGCGTTGTACATGGAGCGGTATGCCCTGAAAGGCCCGCGCGCGTTCAACTACCTGAAAATGGCCCTGGGGCTGCTGCCCTTTGTCGGTACCGCCTTCGCCCTCTACGATGCCTGGACTGCCGCGAATCAGGCGGTGGCGGCCTTTTTACGCGGTGACGTGGGTGACGGTCTGGCGGAGATCGAATCGGTGTTGTTGTCATTGATCGACGCGGCCATGGACCTGCTCCCCGGTGAGGCGGCATTCTCGGTGATGTCCAAGGGCGCTCGATCACTGACGCGTGTTCGCCAGCTTCGTGCGCTGGCCAGAAGTGTGTCAGCGCTGCAGGCGCCCTCCATGCGTCAGGCCCGGCACGTGGTCGCACGCTTCGCCGGTTACGAGTATGAACAACCGATTTCCCTGTCCGGGCTGCAACCAGCCACCCATGGCATTTACCGCAATATCTACCGCCATGCCGACGGTGACTTTATTGTCCGCCAGGGGCGCATTTTTCAGGTCGAACGAAGCAACGACTCACGCAACTGGCGTTTACGCGGTACCCGCCAAGTTACCTATAAACAGCCCATTGCCCTGGATGAAGCGGGTCATTGGGACACCTGGTTCGGCGTCCACGGGACGACCTTCGAAGGCGGCGGTCTTGGTGGTGGGCAGGTATTCGGGCACTTGGCCGATGCGCTCAACCCGATCTGGCCGCAAACCTTTCGCCAACGGTTGCCGCGCTGGTGGGCCGATCAGGCTTTTCGCCGTCATCATCAGTTGGCCGAAGCGGCCGATGACCTTGCTCGGCAACTCGAGACCCGGGGCGTGAAGAGCGATAGCGTGATCAACCAATACGGCGCCGCCACGGCTGAGAATCGCCCGGCGCTGATGCCTGCTGCCGAAGCCGCATGTGTCGGCGATATCGAATTGGCAGCCCGGCGTTACCAGACACTGGTTGATTTGCAGCCACTGACCCGTGGCAACAAACAACGTGCATTGATCGAGATGCAAAGCAAGACAGCCTGGCTGTTGACTGACCGGTACAGGCGCCGCGCACTTCACGCTTCACATAGTATCGCCCCCTTGACGAAACGGATTGACGACCTGACCCAGGAACTGGACAACTTGCCGAGCAATACGCTCACCCAACGTGTGAGCATACTGGAAGAAATCCGCACATTGCGTGTGGAGTACGTGCGCAAACTGGATCAGATGGAAGCGCTCAAGGGCGATGTCAATCTATGGTATGAACGCATTCGCATGAGATCGGACAAGGAACAAATGACGGCCCTTGTCGACGAGCTGAACACCAAACACAGTGAAGCCAATTTGCTTTATCTGAGAACCAGCCAACGGCTGGAAATCATCAAACGCTATGGCCGCACCAGCGATGTGTCCTGGTACTACCTGTTAGGACAGGCACAGGATCTTCGCGCCAAAGTCGATCGAGCCTTGTACACGCAATACAAGCTGCCAGAAGTCAGCGCGACCCGGGCACAACGCAATCAGGTCCTCCAGGACTGCCTCACGCTGTACACGCAATTTCGTCGCGAGATGAAAATCTGGACCACCAGCTACCCGCAACACTTCCACTTGGATGAAGTTGAACCGCTGATGACCGGGATCGAAAAGATAGCCGAACGGGCCCGTAAAGGCATTATCGAACAGCCTGCCCCAACGGCACCTGCAGGGCAGGTCAGACAGAGAGTTTTCACCACCGAAGACGATCAATTGCTGATCGGGGTTGAGCGCTGGGAACCGACGACCCAGAGGCACCAATACGTCTCGACCGGCCGCGGGGGATACGAGGAAATCTGGGAGCAAGCCAGCAACGGCAAATTCCGCCTTTTGAACCCGCCAGACACGCAACCGGCGCCAGCGCCGGCTCAAATGAATCTCCCAGCGTTAGTGGCCGATGCGCGAATGCGCCTGGATGCCCAACCGACCTACCACGCCAGGGTTCAATCCTATGCCGAGCAGGACATGCTTCCGGTCGACCTGGAACACATGATGGTCAGCGAAGCCGACGAACTGACCCGCCGCGCCGATCGCATCCAGAACATGGCTGCGCAAGACCCCATCATTCAACAACTGCGCGACAAGGCCGGCGCACTCAAAACGACCGGACGAGCGATGCGTACCCGGCAGTCACTGACCAGCAGAAAACCCACGGATGGAATGCTCCAGGATCTGATCGACCAGAACGCGGTGGAGATCCGTAGAACCAAACCGATCAAAAACCTCGGCAAACGCAAGGACGGCCGCACCGACTATATGCAGGAATACGAAATCTGGGACCTGACGCTAACACCGGAGGAATTGCTGTGGTACGCCCACTTTCACTACTCCAGCGCAAAACCGGCAGTACGGCAATTCGAGAAAGCCCACTTGAAGCTGCCTGAGCACCGGTTTCTGACCCACGCTGACGATACCACCCTGCCCTACGCCGATATCGGCAAACGTTCGGCGGTACTTGCTCACTTCGAAAACCTCTGACGCCCGGCAATCCATGTGGGAGCGGGCTTGCTCGCGAAGGCGGTGGGCCAGGCAACATTGATGTCGACTGACACGTCCTCTTCGCGAGCAAGCCCGCTCCCACAGGTTCCACAACCCCAGCCCTTTGCGCGAGAGCTTTAAGCCAGTTGGCTACGCAACTGCCGCGCCGCCGCCACCATGTTCACCAAAGCGGCTTCCGTTTCCGGCCAGCCCCGGGTCTTCAACCCGCAATCGGGGTTGACCCACAACCGCTCGGCCGGAATCCGTTTAACGGCTTTGCTCATCAACTTGACCATCTCGGCCGTGTCCGGCACCCGTGGCGAGTGGATGTCATAGACGCCCGGGCCGATATCGTTCGGGTAATCGAAGGCTTCGAAGGCCTCCAGCAGTTCCATGTCCGAACGCGAGGTTTCGATGGTGATCACATCGGCGTCCATGGCGGCGATGGACTGGATCACGTCATTGAATTCGCTGTAGCACATGTGGGTGTGGATCTGGGTTTCGTCACGCACGCCGGAGGCACTCAAACGGAAGGCTTCCACCGCCCAGTCGAGGTATTCCTGCCACTGCGCCCGACGCAGCGGCAGCCCTTCGCGGAACGCGGCTTCGTCGATCTGGACGATCTTGATGCCAGCGTTTTCCAGGTCGACTACTTCGTCACGCAGCGCCAGGGCCAGCTGCTGCGCCTGGATTTTGCGCGAGACGTCTTCGCGGGGGAACGACCACATCAACATGGTCACGGGACCGGTGAGCATGCCTTTCATGACCTTGTCGGTCAGGCTTTGTGCGTACGTGATCCAGTCGACGGTCATGGCCTTCGGGCGGCTCAGGTCGCCATAGATGATCGCCGGTTTCACACAACGCGAACCGTAGCTCTGAACCCAGCCGAAACGGGTGAACAGGTAGCCGTCCAGTTGCTCGGCGAAGTACTCGACCATGTCGTTGCGTTCGGCTTCACCGTGTACCAACACATCCAGGCCCAAGCGTTCCTGAACTTGCACGGCGTGGCGGATTTCACTGTGCATGGCGTCGGTGTAGTCGCTGGCCGACAGTTTGCCTTGCTTGAAGGCTTGCCGCGCCAGACGGATCGAGCCGGTTTGCGGAAACGAGCCGATGGTGGTGGTCGGGAAGGCCGGCAGTTTCAGCCGCGCTCGTTGTTGCTCGATGCGCTTGGCAAAAGGCGAGTGGCGCTGGCTGTCCGCTGCACCGATGGCGTCGATGCGTGCTTGCACTTCGGCTTTATGAATACGCGGTGACTCGGCGCGACCGGCCTGAATCGCACGGCTTTGGGCCAGGGCAGCTTGCACCTTGGGTGATTGCGGGTCGTTCAGGGCATCACGCAACACGGCAATTTCACCGCACTTTTGTACAGCGAAGGCCAGCCAGCTTTTCAGTTCCGGGTCGAGCTTGTCTTCGCGATCCAGGTCCACCGGGCTGTGCAGCAACGAGCAAGAACTGCTGACCCACAGGTTGTCGCCAAAACGTTCCTGCGCCGGTTGCAGTTGCGCAATGGCTTGCTCCAGTTCGCAACGCCAGACGTTGCGGCCGTTGACCAGACCTACAGAGAGAATCTTGTAGGTCGGCAGACGATCCAGCACCTGGCCGAGTTGATCCGGGGCGCGCACGGCGTCGATGTGCAAGCCTTGCACCGGCAGGCTGACCGCCAGACCGAGGTTGTCTTCCAGACCGCTGAAGTAGGTCGCCACGAGTTTTTTCAGCGGCGAGTATTGAAGGATGTGATAGGCGCGTTCGAACGCGTTTTTCCAGGCCTGTGGCAGGTCGAGGGTCAGGATCGGCTCGTCGATCTGCACCCATTCCACGCCTTGGGCTGCGAGGCGGCCGAGGATTTCACCGTAGATCGGCAGCAGGCGTTCCAGCAGGTCGAGCTTGTCGAAATCGTTCCCTTTGGCTTTGCCCAGCCAGAGGTAAGTCAGTGGGCCGATGATCACCGGTTTGACGTTGTGACCAAGGGCCTTGGCTTCGTCGACTTCGTCGAACAACTGCTCCCAACTCAGTTTGAATTGTTGGTCTGCGCTGAACTCCGGGACCAGATAGTGATAGTTGGTGTCGAACCACTTGGTCAGTTCCTGGGCGTATTGCGCCTTGGCATGTTCGCCGCCGCAGCAGGCCGCCGATGCGCCACGAGCCATGGCGAACAGGGTGTCGAGAGTCGGCAGGCCGCGCGAGTCCTTGGCACTGTCGAAGCGCTCGGGAATCACACCGAAGGTCAGCGAATGAGTCAGCACCTGGTCGTACCAGGCGAAGTCGCCCACGGGCAGCAGGTCGATGCCGGCGTCTTTCTGCAATTGCCAGTGGGTGGCGCGCAGTTGCCGGCCGACGCTTTTCAGCGCGTCCTGACCGAGGTCGCCCTTCCAGTAGGCTTCGAGGGCTTTTTTCAGTTCGCGGTCAGCGCCGATGCGCGGGAAACCAAGTGTGTGGGCCAAGGCCATGGTGATAATTCTCCCTGTAAAAGATGGCCCTATTGTCGACAGCCAAGCCAACATGAGACAAACTCAACCTTTTCGTGTTGATCACAAGTTTTCCTCATGGAGCCCCCCCGGTGCTTGAAATCCGTCACCTGAAAACCCTGCATGCCCTGCGCGAAGCCGACAGCCTGGTGGATGCGGCCGACCGCCTGCACCTGACCCAGTCGGCGCTGTCCCACCAGTTCAAGGAGCTGGAAGAACGCATGGGCATGCCGTTGTTCGTGCGCAAGACCAAACCGGTGCGCTTCACCAGTGCCGGCTTGCGCCTGCTGCAACTGGCCGACGCCACTCTGCCGTTGTTGCGCGGCGCCGAGCGTGACATTGCGCGGCTGGCCGGTGGCACGGCGGGGCGTTTGCACATGGCGATCGAGTGCCACAGTTGCTTCCAGTGGCTGATGCCGACCATCGACCAGTTCCGCGATGCCTGGCCGGAAGTCGAGCTGGACCTGGCCTCCGGTTTCTCCTTCGCCCCGCTGCCGGCACTGGCCCGTGGCGATCTGGATTTGGTGGTGACCTCCGACCCGCTGGAACTGGCCGGGATCACCTATGTGCCGCTGTTCACCTATGAAGCCATGCTCGCGGTGGCGAACCAGCACCGCTTGGCGAGCAAGCCGTACATCGTGCCCGAAGATCTGCTCACGGAAACCTTGATCACCTACCCGGTGGAGCGCGATCGGCTGGACATCTTCACCCGTTTCCTGGAGCCGGCCGACATCGAACCGGCCCAGGTGCGCACCTCGGAACTGACGGTGATGATGATGCAACTGGTGGCCAGTGGTCGCGGCGTATGCGGCATGCCCCATTGGGCGCTGCATGAGTACAGCTCACGGGGTTACGTGAAGGCCAAGCGACTGGGGGAAAAAGGCTTGTTCGCAACGCTCTACGCCGGGATTCGCGCCGACATGCTGGATGCGCCGTACATGCGCGACTTTTTGCTGACGGCCAAGGACACGTCGTTTTCGACGCTGGATGGGGTTAGCGCCGTCCGCTGAACCTCGCAATGAAGAAACACGGAACGGAGCGGGAGCGCGAAGGCGGTTTCATATTCAACATGGATGTTGGCTGACCTGCCGTTTTCGCGAGCAAGCCCGCTTGTGTCTTGCGCAGGACTTAGACTGAGGGTGAGAGCGGTGAGTGGCAAGCTGAATGCCCGGAGTGCCTGAAAACATACGATTGCAGTTTTTGGGGCCGCTTCGCAGCCCAGCGGGAGCAAGCCCCCTCGCCACAAAACCTTAAACTTCAAGTTTTGGGGGGATCTCGCGCCACATGTGGATCTTGTCGAAGTAGTCTTCGCCGACCCTTACCGCCAACGGTTCCAGGCCGAACTGCACGAATCCACAGCGCTGATACAGCCTGAAGGCGGCTTCGTTGCCGGCGGTGACGGTCAGCTGGATCAGCCTCAGGCCCTGGTGGGTTTGCGCTTCGGCCAACGCGGCCTGAACCAGTTGGTAACCGAGCCCACGCTGGCGTACCTTGCCGGTCACGTACATGCCAAACAGCGTGGCCTTGTGCCGGGCCTTTTCCCGGGGTTCGAAGGCCAGGCCGACGATGCCCGCCAACTTGCCCTCCTCGAACGCACCAAGCACCACGTCCAGCTTGCTGGCCAGGCGCGATTCCCACCAACCCAACGGCATCGCCGCACGCTCACGCACGCTGGACGTGAACGCCTGAGGATGCTGGTCGTAGGCTTCAAGCATCAGCGCCCGATAATCCAGGGCGTGGCTGGCATCAAGCCGTTCAATCCACATGCTCAGACCGCTCGCCGCTGCTCAATCATCAACCGCACCGCCAGCCCGGACAGCACAAAGCCCATGAAGTAACGCTGCATCGCCAGCCAGTTCGGGTTGTTGACGAACCAGGACGCGATGCCCGCGGCGAACAGCGCGATCAGCAGGTTGACGCTGAAGCTCACACTGATCTGGGTCAGGCCGAGGATGATGCTCTGGGTGAACACCGAACCGTGCTCAGGGGTAATGAACTGCGGAAACACCGACAGGTAAAACACCGCGATTTTCGGGTTCAAAGCACTGGTGAGGAAGCCCATGGTGATCAGCTTGCGCGACGAGTCCGCCGGCAACTGCTGCGCCTCGAACGGCGACCGCGCACCTGGTTTGACCGCCTGCCAGGCCAACCATAGCAGGTACAACGCACCGGCCCACTTCAGCACTTCGTAGGCCACTGGCACGGCCATGAACACCGCGGTCAAACCCGCTGCGGCAGCGAACAGGTGTACTAGAAATCCCGCGACCACGCCCAGCAACGAAGTCACCCCGGCCTTGCGCCCCTGGCAAATTGAACGAGAAATCAGATAGATCATGTTCGGCCCGGGCGTGAGTACCATCAACAGCGCCGCTGCGGCGAAAATCAGCAAGTCTTGAAGCGGAATCATGGGCATCCTCCGTCCTTGGACGATCAGGCGGTTTCGATCAGTGAGGCTCGATAAAACGGCAAGATCAGGTCCCGTGTCAATGGCGCCAGGGTGATATCGCCGTCGGTAGCCGGATCGATCCAGCGCACCTCTTCGATTTCCGCCGCCGGGGAAACATGCGAATCGATGGTCAGTTGAAAGAGTTCAGCCTGTACGACAAAACCCGGCTCGTTGGCGGCCGGTGCCGAAAATGTCCCCAGGTAAGCGGCGTGCGCCGGATCGATGACCAGCCCCAGTTCCTCTTCCAGCTCACGGGCAAGAGCGTGGACCGGTTGCTCGTGGGCCTCGATCTTGCCCCCCGGTTGCATGAACGCCAAGGTGCCGCGCTTGCGGACCAGCAAGGTGCGACCATCGGGGCCGATCAGCAGAGCGGCGGCAATGCGGATGATGCGGGGCGAAGCGACGGATGAAAGCGTCATGGATCAAGCTCGGCCTTGGATAAAAAGCGCAAGGATCACACGAGTGTCGGTTCTGCGTCACGCCGAAAAAGCATCTGCCGAGCGCAGTAAATGTGGGAACTTGTGTGGCGCCCACAGTTGATCAGTGCTGAGCCTGGAACACCTCTCCCACCTCGAGAAGTGCGGCCTCTACGTCCTCCGGCACTTTCACGAAGATACTGTACTTGGCACCCTCCATCGCCTCGAAAGCGATCAGCTTTTCCACCAGTGGCCCGTTCAACACCTTGCCGGCATTGAGAAGCAGCATGCCGTTGTCGGCATTCAGGTTGCGCGCCAGGATCATGCCCGCCAGCAGATCCCGGGTGGTCAGCACCTTGACCGTCGGATCGGCCAGCGTCACGTCACTCAGGTAAGCGGCGCAGACTTGAATGAAATCCTCCAGCAGTTCCGGGTCGTAGAGGCGACCGGCGTACTGACGGATATACACCAGGGCTTCATCGCTGTTCATCTGCCGTTCGAGGATCAGCCCGCGTTGCAACTCGATGAAGTCCACCGCCAGTTTCAGCAACCGCGCACCGAACGGAATCGCTTCGCCCTTGAGCCGGTCAGGAAAACCGCTGCCGTCCCAACGCTCCTGGTGGTGCAGGATCAGCCGGGCGGCATCCTTCATCGGATCGAGTGTCATCAACAGCGACTCACTCTGCTTCGGATAACCCCGATAGCGCTCGCGGTCATTGTGATGCAGCAGATCCGAAGGCGTACTCATCATGCTGTCGGTCCAGCTCAACTTACCGATGTTGTAGAGCGCCGCCGCCATGGTCAGGTCACGACTGCTGCCTTCGTCCAGGCCATGGCGTTTGCAGTACATCCGCACCAGTTCGATGATCTGTCGGTTGGTCTGCTTGGCGGGCGGCAGGCGCAGGTTGGCCAGCAACGAAAACACTTCGGTGCCGGTGACATAGCTGCGTTTGAGCTCTTCATAGGCCAGGTCGAGCATGTCGGCGGTCTGTTGCAGCTCGCTGGTGCGGGCCGCGACGTGTTTTTCCAGGGTGGTGTTGAGCTGCTTCAATCGCTCGTTCTGATCCCACGTCTCCTGCACCAGGCGCACCCGTTCACGCTCGGAGTGCTGATAGGCGAGTGATTGTCGCAACGTCAGCAGCATTTCCTCATCGTGCCAGGGCTTGCTGATGTAACGATGGATCTGACCTTCATTGATGGCTTTGATAATGGCCGCGGGCTCGGCATAACCGGTCAGCATGATCCGGAGGGTGTCGGGGTAGCGCTGATGCACGTGGGCCAGCAGCGTGGCGCCGTCCATATTGGGCATGCGCGCGTCACTCATCACCAGGTCAACCGGCCGCTGCGCCATGATTTCCAGGGCCTGGGCGCCGCTGGTGGCCAGCAGCACCTCGTAGGGCTGGCCGCGCAGCAGGCGGCGCAGGCTGTTGAGAATCGACTCCTCATCGTCGACCAGCAGTAACGTGGGTTTATCGGTCACAGTCGTGGGGAGTTGCTCTTCCATGGCATTACCTCAGGTGAAACCAGCCTCTTTATGTCGGGCGCGGGCAAACGTCCTCTGACTTTCCCTAGCCTGACCTACAGGCTAGATGATTTTCAGACCGACCCCGGAAATGATTCGTTTCGGGCAACCGGGCGAATTTCTGACCTGGCGACTATGCTCAGATCACTCGGATCCAAACGATGCCCGCTCCGTCCAGCGATCAGGGAAGGGATACCCTCTATGAGCTCACCGCACCAAACTGCTGTCGGTCCAGGCGCATGTCAGTGAATACGCTGCTTGCGCGGGCTAATCGTCGGATTCTCATCGTCGACGACACCGCGTCGATTCATGAGGACTTTGCCAAGATTCTCAGCCCGCCATCGAACGAAGACGACAGCCTGGCCAGCGCCGAAAACGCCCTGTTCGGAACCGCTGTGTCGGTATCGCCGCAAGGTTTCATCATCGATTCCGCGTTTCAGGGCCGCGAAGCGCTGGACAAGGTCGAGACCGCGCTGGCGAATGACTCTCCCTACTCGATGGCCTTCATCGACATGCGCATGCCGCCGGGCTGGGACGGCCTGGAAACCATCGAGCGCCTGTGGCAGGTCGATCCCAAGCTGCAAGTGGCGCTCTGCACCGCGTATTCCGACTATTCCTGGGAAGATATCGACGAGCGTCTGGAGTTGGGCGACCGCCTGCTGATCCTGAAAAAGCCCTTCGATGCCATCGAAATCCGTCAGATGGCCAGTGCATTGACTGCCAAGTGGCAAATGACCGAAGACGCGGCGCTGAAGATGTCCTTGCTTGAGCAAGCGGTCGAAGAGCGCACCCGGGAGCTGTCCGACGCCAACATCATCGTGCAGAACAGCCCGACCATTCTGTATCGGCTACGGGGTGAGCCGTCGTTTCCGCTGATGTACATCTCCCACAACATCACCAAATACGGCCACGTCGCGGCAGCCCTGGTGGCATCCTCCAACTGGGCTCAGGAGCTGATCCACCCCGACGATCAAGAGAAAGTCGACACGGCCATGGCCCGGGTGCTGGATCGCCATGCGGCGGGTGCTTCCATCGAATTCCGGATGCGCACCGGCGACGGTGACTGGCGCTGGGTCGAAAACCGCTATATCCCGGTGCGCGACGATGAAGGCCGCTTGCTGGAAGTCGAAGGCATCATCATCGACATCACCGAACGCAAACAGGCCGAGGAAAAAATCGCCCTGCTGGCCCGTACCGACGGGCTGACAGGGCTGGCCAACCGCGCAACGCTGATCGAGCGGCTGCACCAGGCGTTCGCCGCCGCACGGCGCGGGGCCACACCGTTCGCCATGTTCTACCTGGATCTGGATCACTTCAAACGCATCAACGATACCCTCGGTCACCCGGTGGGCGACCTGTTATTGCAGGAGGTCGCCCGACGCATAAAAGGCTGCGTGCGGGAAAACGACGTGGTCGCCCGCCTGGGTGGCGACGAGTTCGCGATACTGCAACTGGACGTCAGCGATCCGACCCACTCCGCGGCCCTGGCCGCCAAGGTCCGTGATGCGTTGGTGCTGCCCTACTCCCTGGCCGGCAATGATGTGCGGGTCTCGGTCAGCATCGGTATCAGCAGCTACGCCCCGATCAGCCTCAGCGCCGACAGCCTGTTGACCCAGGCCGACATGGCGCTGTACCGCTCCAAGGAAAAGGGCCGCAACCAGTACCACTTTCACTCCGAGGAGATCAATCAGGAAGTGGTCGAGCGCATGACCATCGCCAACGACTTGAAAACGGCCATCGAACACAACCAACTCGAACTCAGTTACTGGCCGGAAGTGGACTTGAGCAGTGGCAAGATCCTCGGGATGGAAGCCCAGGTCAGCTGGAATCACCCCCTGCGCGGTTTGCTGGAAGCCCCGGCGTTTCTGCCTGCGGCGGAAAAGACCGGCACCATCGTCGCCCTCGGTCACTGGGTGCTGGATCGTGCCTGCCGGCAAATGCGCCAGTGGCGAGACGAAGGCATGGCGCCACCGGTGGTGGCGATAAAACTGTCCCTGGCTCAGCTCAAGAGTGGTCCCGAGCTGATCTACGACGTACTGCGTACCACCGCGCGCTGGGAACTGTGCCCATGGGACCTGCGCTTCGACGTCACCGAAGCGACCCTGGCCCAGACCAAGTGGACCCACAACGATGTACTGCCGCGCCTGCGTGAACTGGGGGTGAAGATCGCCATCGACGACTTCGGCACCGAATACTCTTCGTTCGACTACCTCAAGACTTACCAGGTCAATCACCTGAAACTCGCTCAGGCGTTCATCGACACCGCCGCTCACGACGCGGCCAGCGCCACCACCTTGCGGGCCATCATCAATTTCGCCCGCGACGTCGGGATCGGCATCATCGCCGAAGGCGTCGAAACCCAGGAGCAGCGCACTTCGCTGATGGCCACCGGCTCACCGATGAACGCCCAGGGTTACTACTTCAGCAAAGCGGTCAGCAGCCAGCAAGCCGCCGAGTTGCTGAAGGCCGGGAGCATCGTGCATGCGAACCTTGGTCCCGGATCAATACCGGGCGATTCGCGGCGTGCCACGGAGGACAAGGAATGAAGACTTCGTTCATCCAGGCCAATCGGCGCATCCTGATCATTGACGACACACCCTCGATCCATCAGGACTTTCGCAAGATTCTCGGCGCCGAGACCGACGATGAACAAACTCTGGCCGGTACTGAAGCGGCGCTGTTTGGCAGCCAGCAGCCAACTCGGCCGACGTTCCAGCTCGACTCCGCCTACCAGGGCCAGGAAGCGCTCGAACTGGTCAATCGCGCCCTGGCCGAAGGTCGCCCTTATGCCCTGGCGTTCACCGACATGCGCATGCCGCCAGGCTGGGACGGTCTGGAAACCATCGAACGACTCTGGAAGGCTGATCCTCATCTGCAAATCGCGCTGTGCACCGCCTTCTCCGATTACACCTGGGAAGCCATGGCCGAACGGCTGGAATTCGGTGATCAGTTACTGGTGCTGAAAAAACCCTTCGACAGCCTGGAAATCCGCCAGATGGCCAGCGCCCTGACCTGGAAATGGCAGATGGCGCAGGACGCGGCGATGAAAGTGCTGAGTCTGGAGCAAACCATCGAAGCCCGGGTCCACGAACTGCTCAAGGTGTCTCACCTGTTGCAGTACGACGTGTTGACCGAGTTGCCCAACAGCACCTTGCTGGGTGACCGGCTGAACCAGTCCCTTGCCCTGTCCAGACGCCATGACAAACAACTGGCGGTGATGTTTCTGGGACTCGATCGCTTCAAACGCATCAACAATGCGTTGGGTCATCCCACCGGTGACGAGATGCTCAAACGGGTCGGGCAAAGCCTGGTCGCCAACGTGCGCGCGTCCGACTCGGTGTTTCGCTACGGCTCCGATGAATTTGTGGTGATCCTGGCTGACATCCACCACCCCCAACAGACCAAGGGCATCGCCGAAAAACTCTTGAACGCCATACGCGCGCCCCAGCACGTCGCCGGTCACGACCTGAGCGTGACGGCCAGCCTGGGCATCAGCATCTACCCCGATGACGGTTTCGATGCCATTGCACTGATCAAGAAAGCCGAAACTGCCATGCGCAACGTCAAGGAAAGCGGCCCGAACGATTTCAGCTTTTTCATCGATGAGATGAACCAGCGCGCCCGGGAACAGCAGACCATCGAATCGGGCATTCGCCTGGCGCTGGAACGGGACGAATTTGTCCTGCACTACCAGCCCAAACTCGACCTGGGCAGCGGCAAGGTGGTCGGCGCCGAGGCATTGATCCGCTGGAAAAAACCGGGGCAAGGCTGGGTCTTCCCTACCGACTTCATCGGCGTGGCCGAAGACAGCGGCTTGATCGTACCGTTGAGCAAATGGGTGCTGGCCCAGGCCTGTCGGCAAGCCTGCGCCTGGCAAGCGAACGGTCTGCCGAAGATTTCTATGTCGGTGAACGTGTCAGCCATCGATTTCCGTCAGCGGGATTTTGTCGAAGGCATCGAACAGATACTCAAGCAAACCGGTATGGAACCGGCCTTGCTGGAGCTGGAAATCACCGAAGGCGTTTTGATGCAAAACGTCGAGGCCACCATGGTCGCGCTGAACCGGCTCAAGGCATTGGGCGTGCGGCTGGCCATCGATGACTTCGGCACCGGGTATTCCAGCCTGAGTTATTTGCAACGGTTTCCCATCGATGTGCTGAAAATCGACCAGTCGTTCATTCGTGGCCTGAGCCGTGACAGCAACGACGCGGCCCTGGTCAGCGCCATCATCAGCCTGGGCAAGAGCCTGAAACTGACCGTCATTGCCGAAGGGGTGGAAACCCTCGAACAACTGAATTTCCTCAAGGCCCTCCAGTGTGAGGAAGGCCAGGGTTACTACTTCAGCAAAGCCGTGGAACCGGATGCCTTCGTGCAATATTTGACGTCCGTGAAACCCGCGCCATCCGCCGCCACATGAGCGACGTGCAACGACACTCTGGCCACCAGCCAAGGAATCCCATGATGTCGCGCGCCTTCTACTACCTGCTTCTCGCGCCTCTACTCGGATGTTGTCTGATGGCCAATGGCGAGCCGCTGGACGAACCGCTCAAACCCTTGCCCGCGGTGCCCCAGCAGAATCCCTTGCAAGTCGAACTCGGTCGCCGCTTGTTCAACGAGCCACGCCTGTCGGTCAACAACCGCCTGTCCTGCGCCAGTTGCCATCGCCTGGAAATCGGCGGTGCCGACGACAAGGCGTTGTCTGTCGGCTTCAAAGGCGATCCCCTGACGATCAATACCCCCAGCGTGTTCAACTCAAGCCTGAACTTCCGGCAATTCTGGAACGGGCGCGCCGACACCCTGGAAACACAGGCCCACGAAGTGGTGCAGAGCCCCAGCGAAATGGGCAGTCATTGGGAGCATGTGGTCGAAGTGCTGTCCGCCGACCCTGATTACAAAAGCGCTTTCACCAAGGCCTACCCGGACGGCGTGACCATGAACAACGTGCAAAATGCCCTGGCCACCTACGAGCGCACGCTGATCAGCGCCAACTCGCGTTTCGACCAGTACCTGCTGGGCAACACCGAGATTCTCACGACCGAAGAAAAGTACGGTTACCAACGCTTCAAGGACTATGGCTGCATTGCCTGCCATCAGGGGGTGAACATCGGCGGCAACATGTTCCAGAAATTCGGGGTCATGGGCGATTACTTCCAGGTTCGAGGCAATCCCACCGAAGCCGATCTGGGCCGCTATCTGGTCACCCAGGCCGAGGAGGACCGCAACGTGTTCAAGGTTCCGAGCCTGCGCAATGTCGCCGTGACCGCACCGTACTTTCATGACGGCTCGGCAAAAACCCTCGAAGAGGCGGTCGACGTGATGTTCAAGTTCCAGCTCGGTCGTGTGCCCTCTGACCAGGACAAGGCCCTGATCATCAAGTTTCTCAAGACCCTGACCGGTGAATGGGGAGGCAAGCCGTTATGAAAATATCGCCCCGTCTCAGCCTGCTGTTGCTCACCTGCGTCGCCCTGCTGCTCGCCTCGATACTGCTGTTCCTGTACTTGCAGTCCAACTCGGGCCAGGCCTCGACCTATACCGAGTCCCGGGACCTGATCCGCCACATGAAACAGCTGAACGCCCAATGGGAAACCGAAATCCTCAAGTCCAGGATTGCCATCACGCATAACTACGATCCGTTGGTCTCGCCCCTGACCGAGCTGACAGGTCGGTGGGAGCAATTCGACAAGCTCGAAACGGCTAATGGTCGCAAGGACGCGCCAGTGTGGAAGGCCAGTCATGAAGCTTATCTGGCGACCATCAAGGAAAAGACCCGACTGGTGGAGCAGTTCAAATCCCATAACGCCGTGCTGCGTAACTCCCTGGCATTTTTACCGACCGCCGAAGACGATATCCTGGGCCAACTGGCCGCTCTGCCGGACGAAAACAAACTGCGGTTGCAGAACATCGCCACCGACACCTATGACTTGTTGCTCAGCAGCCTGGAGTTCGCCCAGGTGACCTCCGACGACAAGGCCGCCCAGATTCTGGTGGGTTTGAACAAACTGGACGTGAACAAGGAGCGATTGCCGGAACAGTTTCACAGCCCGATCACGATACTGAGCAACCATATCGCGCTGATCCTGCGTGAACAGCCCATCGTCAATCGGCTGCTCGAGAACATCGCCGCCATCCCGGTGGCGGAACGCCTCGATGACATCAATGGCCTGCTCAATCAGGATCAACAACGCACCGACTCCATCAACCAGCGCTACCACTTGTTCATGCTGGTGTTTTCCACGCTATTGGTGCTGTTGCTGCTGTATATGGCGATTCGCCTGATGCGCAGTTTCACGGTGATCAATCGCGTCAACAAAGCCCTGCAGACCGCCAACGACGTCCTCGAACAACGGGTCGAAGAGCGCACCCGCGAACTCAAGGACACCCAGAGCGAACTGCTCGACACCGCGCGCCAGGCCGGCATGGCCGAAATCGCCACCAATGTGCTGCACAACGTCGGCAACGTACTCAACAGCGTGAACATCTCGGCCGACCTGGTCACCCGCAAACTGCGTAGCAGCAAGGCCCTGGGGCTGGGCAGGGCGATGCAGCTGATCAACGAACATCAAAGCGACCTGGGCACCTTTCTGACCCAGGACGAGAAAGGAAAACTGCTGCCCGGCTACCTGAATCAACTGGTGGACGCCATCGCCCTCGAACAGCAAGGCATGGCCGACGAACTCGCCCAACTGAGCAAGAGCGTCGACCACATCAAGGACATCGTCGCCACCCAGCAATCCTACGCGGGAGCCGGCAGCCTGATGGAACCGCTGCACATCAACGAACTGCTGGAGGACGCCCTGCGCATGAACGCCGGCGCCCTGACCCGGCATCACGTCACGGTGGTCAAGGAGTACGGCGACGTGCCGCAGGTCATGGGCGACAAGCACCGCTTGTTGCTGATTCTGATCAACCTGATCAGCAACGCCAAGTACGCCATGTCCGACCTCAGCAACCGCCAGCGGCAAATGACCCTTGGGGTAAAAGTCGTCGAGGGCACGATCCTGCAAATCAGCGTCAAGGATGACGGCGAAGGCATCGCGCCGGAGAACATGACGCGGATCTTTGCCCACGGCTTCACGACCCGCAAGGAAGGTCACGGCTTCGGCCTGCACAGCTGCGCCCTGGCCGCGATCGAGATGAACGGCCACCTCACCGTCCACAGCGACGGGCCGGGCAAAGGTGCCCTGTTCACCTTGCAGATCCCGCTCAAACCCGTAACGGTGGAAGCATGAGCGAGCATTTGAACCGACGCATTCTGCTGATCGATGACACGCCGTCCATCCATGAAGACTTTCGCAAGATCCTCACCCCGATGTCGGCGCAACATGCAGAACTGGACGAAATGGAGGCCGCGCTGTTCGGCAGCGAAGTAAAATCCGCCAGCGCTCTATTCGAACTGGATTCGGCTTATGGCGGCCAGGAGGGGCTGGGCAAACTTATCCAGGCATTAAAGGAAAACCGCCCTTACGCCCTGGCCTTCGTCGACATGCGCATGCCTGAGGGCTGGGACGGTGCACAGACCATCGAACACCTGTGGCACGAAGACCCGCAACTGCAAGTGGTGGTGTGCACCGCCTATTCCGACTATTCCTGGGATGAACTGCTGGACCGCTTGCAGGCCCACGATCGCCTGCTGATCCTGAAAAAACCGTTCGATAACATTGAAGTCCAGCAGATGGCCAACACCCTCCTCACCAAATGGGACATGACCGAACGGGCTTCCATTCAGATGAGCCATCTGGAGCATCTGGTGGAGCAGCGAACGACCCAGTTCAAACAGGCCAGCGAGGCGTTGCAGCGGGAAATAGACGAGCGTAAACAACTGGAAAGCCAGTTGGTGCAGTCGGAAAAGCTCGCCTCTCTGGGGCAACTGGCAGCGGGCGTCGCCCATGAAATCAATAACCCCATCGGCTTCATTTCCTCCAACCTCGGTGCCCTCGATGGCTACTTCAAACAACTGCAGGAAATGCTCGATGCCTATCGAGGGGCGGAAACGGCCATTGCTTCAAGCGAAGTCATCGACCGTCTCGGCCAGTTGCGCGAACGGATCGAACTGGACTTTCTGCGCGAGGACATTCCGCTGCTGATCAAGGAGTCCAAGGACGGGATCAACCGGGTCGGGCAGATCGTCAAAGACCTGAAGGACTTCTCCCGCGTGGACTCCAATCAGGAATGGCAGTGGGCCAATCTGCAACAGGGCATCGAGTCGACCCTGAACATCGTCGCCAATGAACTCAAGTACAAGGCCGATGTGGTGAAGGAGTATCAAGACCTGCCCGACATCGAATGCCTGCCGTCGCAAATCAATCAGGTGATCATGAACCTGATCGTCAACGCGTCTCAGGCCATGGGGCCGGACCGGGGCACCATCACGTTGCGCACCGGGTTTGAAGGCGAAACGGTGTCGATCGAAGTCGAGGACACCGGATCCGGCATCGAACCGGACAGCCTGCAAAAAATATTCGACCCGTTCTTCACCACCAAACCGGTGGGCCAGGGGACGGGGCTCGGGTTGTCCCTGTCCTATGGCATCGTGAAAAAACACCAGGGCGATATTTCGGTACGTAGCGAAGTCGGGGTGGGCACCACGTTTCGGGTCCGGTTGCCGGTGCGCCAGACAAAAACAGCGGCCTGAACACCTGACAAAATGTGGATCAAATCCCGGCCCGAGCTGTTTTCGTTATTTCTCCAGGCGCAGAATGCCTGACAACCCTGTTCTGGCACAGGAGCTCTCTGTGGCGAGGGAGCTTGCTCCCGCTGGATCGCGAAGCGATCCCAAAACAGGCAATGCGTTCAGTCAGACAAACCCCGTCAGTAGGTTTTGCGACTGCTGCGCAGCCGAGCGGGGGCAAGCCCCCTCGCCACAAAAACCTGTATGCCACTGCCCTACAATTACCGAGTCCGAACCCAAGGAAACCGTATGAGCCTGTCACTCCTGAGCCGCTACGCCTTCTTTGCCGTCTGCGTGATGTTTACCCTCGCCAGCCTGCCCTTTCTGGAATACGACTGGCTCTGGCCGTTCACCGCCGTCACCGGCATCCTCAGCCTGATAGGCCTGTTCGACCTGCGGCAAAGCCCCCACGCCGTGCGCCGAAACTACCCGATCCTGGGCAATATTCGTTATCTGGTGGAGGGCATTCGCCCGGAAATCCGCCAGTACCTGCTCGAGTCCGACAGCGATGCCCTGCCCTTCTCCCGGGCCCAGCGCTCACTGGTGTATTCGCGGGCCAAGAATGAAAGCGCCGACAAACCTTTCGGCACGCTGATCGATGTGTATCAGTCGGGTTTCGAATTCATCGGCCACTCGATGCGCCCGGCGCCGTTGAGCGATCCAAGCGGTTTTCGCGTAACGGTCGGTGGCCCGCAGTGCACCCAGCCGTACTCGGCGTCGGTGTTCAACATCTCGGCCATGAGCTTCGGCTCCCTCAGCGCCAACGCCATTCGTGCGTTGAACCAAGGCGCCAAACTCGGCAACTTCGCCCATGACACCGGCGAAGGCAGCATCAGCGCTTATCACCGGGAGAACGGCGGCGACCTGACCTGGGAACTGGGCAGCGGCTACTTCGGCTGCCGCACCGCCGATGGCCGCTTCGATCCGGAACGCTTCGCCGCCCAGGCACAGACTCCGCAAGTGCGAATGATTGAAATCAAGATGAGCCAAGGCGCCAAACCCGGCCATGGCGGGATCCTGCCCAAGCACAAGGTCACCAAGGAAATCGCCGAAACCCGTGGCATCCTGATGGGCGAAGACTGCATCTCACCGTCGCGCCACAGCGCGTTTTCCACGCCGATCGAACTGATGCACTTCATCGCGCAACTGCGCGAACTGTCCGGCGGCAAACCGGTGGGCTTCAAGTTTTGCCTGGGCCACCCGTGGGAATTCATGGGCATCGCCAAGGCCATGCTGGAAACCGGCATCCTTCCGGACTTCATCGTCGTCGACGGCAAGGAAGGTGGCACCGGCGCCGCACCGGTGGAGTTTACCGACCACATCGGTGTGCCGATGCGCGAAGGCCTGTTGTTCGTGCACAACACGCTGGTGGGCCTGAACCTGCGAGACAAGATCAAACTCGGCGCCAGCGGCAAGATCGTCAGCGCCTTCGACATCGCCAGCGTTCTGGCCATCGGCGCCGACTGGGCCAACTCGGCGCGCGGCTTCATGTTCGCCATCGGCTGCATCCAGTCGCAAAGCTGCCACACCAACAAATGCCCGACCGGCGTCGCCACCCAGGACACCCTGCGCCAACGCGCGCTGGTGGTTCCGGACAAGGCCCAGCGCGTGTTCAACTTCCACCGCAACACGCTCAAAGCCCTGGCCGAAATGCTCGCCGCCGCGGGCCTGGAACATCCTTCGCAATTGTCGGCCAAGCATCTGGTGCGGCGCATGTCGGCCACAGAGATCAAACTGTTCTCGCAGTTGCATGTGTTCCTCAAGCCAGGCGAATTGCTCACCGGAGAAGTGAATGGCGAGTTTTACTCGCGGATGTGGCAGATGGCGCGGGCGGACAGTTTTGAGCCTAATGAAGCGGCGGCTGCGTAGGACGTGTTTGCGCGCCAACCTCAGGGGTTGGCGCGTCCTCCAGGATGAACAAGCGGGCTTCACTGTCCCCTTCCCTTAGCGTCTGCGCCTGTTTCCAGTGTTTGGGAAACAAGGCGTCATGTTCAGGACGAGCGTAGCCCGTGACCCACCAGACTCGCCTGGCATTCAGTTTCAGGGTCGAAAAATCGTTGAAGAAAATCGAGTGCAGGTGACGGGGGATGAGTGCCCAACCGCCATATTCGGCGGTTCCCCAAAGGGTGCCTATCGGTGCTTTGAAGACGTATAGCCTCGGCTGGATGCCTGTCGAGTTGTAGTACGTGAACGGCAAGTACCAATACAGGTTATCCAAAATGATCTCGTCACCCGGACGGACTTCGCGACCGAGAGCCGCGACCACGGCGTCCAGCCTCGCGTCTTTGCGAATGCTTGTCCCGTTCATCTCATCCGTTTGTGCGTAAACCGCCGAAAGCCCGTGGACTTCTGCCCACACAATAAAAACCAGGGCGACAGCGGCAAGGGCGGCGTGGCGTTGGCCCCATGTGTCCAGCGCGAGCGCAACGATAAGGGGCAACGCAGTGGCTGCGAACACCAGGTATCTGGCGTTGAAAACCGGAACGATCAGCGACACCAGAAACACGGTCAGTACCGGCACAAAAAAATAGCCCACCAGCAAGACGCTGAAAGGTCGCTCATTGCGTGCCTTGAGCAGCACCGCAGCGGCGCAAACAATGATCAAAACTAAAGGAGTCATGCGCCACAAGTCACTGGCTGAACCCTCCATCACCACAAGTTGCCAAACGAAAGTCAGCACCGTCCGCCAAGTGAGTGGCGGTATCCATTCGAGCCCGTCCATTCGCAGCAGTTGGCGGATGAGAGGCGGTATCCACGGCAGGTACAACACAACGATCGCACTGTTGGCCAAGATCCACGCACGAACAGGTACCGTGCCTTGGGCCTTGCGCTCTAGCCACCAAAAAAGCCAATGCACCAACACGCCCAACGCAGCGAAGTAATGCGTGTAGAACGCAGCCGTCATCAGCAGCACGTAAAAGACCGGATAACGTTTTTGATCCGCTGCCCTGACCCAGCACACCAACGCCACGGTCGCGCCCATCAGCCAAAAGCCGAGCAAGGTGTACATTCGCACTTCCTGGCTGTAGCGCACCGATATCGGTAGCAATGCCAACAACAATGCCGCGATCCAGATTGCTCTTCGCGTGGCCACCAGACTTATCAATTTCATGCACAGCAACAGCGTGCCGACATCGGCCAGTGCACTCAGGGACCGCGCAGACAACACGCCATTACCGAACAACAACATCCAGAAATGCAGCAAGGCATAGTAAAGCGGCGGATGAACATCCCGAGCCGTCGTGGCCCAGATAGACGCAGGCGAGCCCTCGGCCAGCAGTATGCTGTAGGCCTCGTCGTACCAGATGACCGGCACGGTGATGGCGTGAAACCTCGCAAACAACGCGATCGCCAGCACCGCCAGCAGACCTGCCCCGTCGGCAACCCGGGATGGAAAGCGTTTGGGACAGGTCGAAGAGGCACTCACCGGCTTCACCACGCAAGCGCGGTGATCGGAGTCGGCTCTTTCATCACGATGAAACCGTAGTCACCCAACAGATAGAGACTGTAGAACTTGCTCTCCACCAGCGGCGGATAACCCTGGTAACCCACCAGTGTCGCGTTGCGCCGCTCCCTCTCCGCGACCACGTTGGTGATGCCTGCTTTCGGCAGGTTTTCCGCCAGCATGTAGAAATTGATGTTCAGCAGATAATGCAAAACCGGCATCTGCTTGAACGAGCCCGCAGCCTCCACCAACCAGTGATCGGAGTAACTCACCGACATGTAGATGCGCTTGGCCTCGCGCAATTGCCGATGGGACGCAATGTCATGCCCCAGGGAAAACAACGCGCTGGATGCAAAGGTGTTCTGCACTGTCAGCACGCGGCCATAAGCGTAGGACAGCGAAAGCATGGCCAGCAGCGGAACCACCAGCAACATCGTCAGCCGCTCATGGATGGACGTCAGCGCCAGATGGCTCAAATAGAACAGCAGCACCAACAGCACCGCGAAACCCATCAAGGTTCTGGCGCCTTCATTGAAGTCGCGGAAAAACAGCGCGGCCCCCGACACCAGCAAGGTCACGACCGGCACGGTCAGCACGCAGACCAGCCCCATCACGACTTTTCTCAGCGCCGCGTCCTGGCGTTCGATCACGTTCCTGGCCAGACGTACGCTACCCGCGATGGCACACAGCAGCAGCGCGGCGAACACCCAGGCGAATCCGCCGTGAAACAACAGCACGACTTTTTCCAGCACGCGGCCGATGTTGATTTCAACTTGCAGCCAGGGCGCCGCCGCCCAGTTCAGCAACAAGGCGCGATTCTGATTCATGTACGGATAGGCCGTGACGCTGTAGATCAACCCGCCGAGCCCCGCCTGGGCGATTTTCCAGCCGATCAACTCGCACCACTGTGGCCAGGTCCACTTGTCATACGCGCCCCGGAGCAGTTCCAGGCAACACAGGCCCAGAAACACATTCAGGCTCACCTGATAGAGCCCCAGCGCCAGCGCAATCAGGAAGGCCGGCACCAGCCATTGCAGAATGCGCGAGGCGTGACGAAACGTGATTGCATAGATCACTGCCACCAGGCTCAAGGCAATGGCCGGCCCGTCGTATTGATACGACAGGTTCTGCAGGAAGAACGGGTTGTACCAGAGCGGCAACACCACCAGGCAGCGGGACATCGTCGGCTGCGGGTAGTAATGGAACGTCAGGCTGGTCAGCGCAAAAGCCATGGCCAGCGTGGCGATCAACAGCGGCAACGGAAAGATGTTCGGCGCGGCATCGCTGAAAGTCAGCAGGTTGTAGAACAGCTCGGTGAACAATCGCCCCTGCCCTGCCCAGGCAGTACCGGCCGACAGCGAGCGCCAGTTGTCATCGATGTAGGGGTAGTCCGCGAGGATCAGCGGAATGACATAAACCAGGGTCGCGATCTGAAAAAACAGCCAGACCCGACGACGCCCGAGTTCACTGCTGAACACATCGCTCAATCTGCCCATGCTAAAGCCCTAGTCGGTCTTTGCCGCCGATGACGTCCTTAACCACATAACGGGGACGGTGTTTGGCTTCGATATAGATACGACCGATGTACTCACCGAGGATGCCAATGCCGATCAGCTGTACGCCGCCGAGAAACAGAATGGCTGTCATCAACGACGGATAACCGGGAACGCTGTTACCAAAGAAAATCTTGTCCAGCACCATGTACACCGCGTACAACACCGCGAAAACCGAAATGCCGCCACCGATGTAAGTCCACAATCGCAACGGCACGGTGCTGAACGAAGTAATGCCTTCCAGCGCCAGGTTCCACAGCTTCCAGCCATTGAACTTGCTGCTTCCCGCCACTCGCCGGGCTCGCTCGTATTCCACCACCACGGACGTGAAACCGGCCCACGACAGAACGCCTTTCATGAACAACTGATGCTCGGGAAGTGCGCGAATCACATTGACCACCTTGCGGTCCATGAGCCGGAAATCCCCGACGTTTTCTTCAATCCGGGTGTAGGAAATTCTGTTCAGCAAGTGGTAGAACATCGCCGCACTGTGGCGTTTCAGATAAGTGTCGCTAGCACGATCCCGACGTTTGGCGAGCACCACGTCGGCGCCCTTCTGCCACTCGGCAATCAACCGTGGGATAACGCTGATCGGATCCTGCAGGTCCACGTCCATGGGGATCACCGCATCGCCGGTGGCATATTCCAGCCCGGCAAACAACGCCGGCTCCTTGCCGAAATTGCGCGAGAAATTGATCAGCAATACCTGTTCATCGGCCTGGGCCAGCGCTTTGGCCTCCTCGGCCGTTCGGTCGGTACTGCCGTCGTTGATGAACACGATCTCGACGTCATAAGGGTCAAGTTTCAACTCACGGCGCACCGCCTGATGGAACAGACTGATCGCCTGCTCTTCGTTGAATACCGGAACGATCAGCGAAACCTTCACGTTTCACACTCCTGAGAAATGAAGTGTAGATGTTCGACAGATGCCATCAGGCGCCGTCCTTGTGCGCAACCTGCCCGGCAGACCGACGGCCACGCCGTTCAATTCGCTTGCTTCAGGCAACTGAGACATTAGGTAATATCCAGCCTTTTGCAATTCCCGGTGAATCACGGCACCCTGCGCGCCGCTGTAGGATCGCCGCACCGCTCGCTCCTCCCCGACAACCCCGTTCAAGAGCCCGCCGTCATGACGTTTGAACGCGATCACCGAATCGACTTTTTCCGCGGCCTGGCCCTGATCTTCATCTTCTGGGATCACGTGCCGCAGAACCCGCTCGCCCAGTTCACGGTGCGTAACTTCGGCTTCAGCGATGCGGCGGAGATTTTCGTGTTCCTGGCCGGTTACGCGGCCGTACTGGCCTATGGAAAAATCGCCCGGCGCGACGGTTTCATGGTCGCCACGGTGAAAATCCTGCGGCGGGCCTGGGTGCTTTATGTGGTGCATATCTTTTTGCTGGCGCTGTTGATGGGCATCGTGTTTTTCGCCAACAGCCATGTGGAAACCCGCGATCTGGTGCAGGAAATGGGCTTGCAGTATTTCCTCAGCAACCCCCAGCAGGCATTGATGGATGAGTTGCTGCTGCGCTTCAAGCCGAACCTGATGGACCCGCTGCCCCTGTACATTCTGTTGCTGCTCGGCCTGCCCCCGGTGCTACCGATGCTGCTGCGCAAGGCTGAATACGTGGTGGGGTTGTCGGTGGTGGTGTACCTGTTGGCGCCATGGCTGCAGTGGAACCTGGCGGGTGCCGACGGGGCCATGTGGTTTTTCAATCCGATGGCCTGGCAGCTGCTGTTCATTCTCGGTGGCGCGACGGCGATTCATGGGCAAAGACCTGGGGCGCCGCAACCCCGACCGCTGGCTCGGCAGCCGGTTTTCATCGCAGCGCTGAGCTATTTGCTGATCACCGGGCTGATCGCGCTGTCGTGGAAGTGGCCGACCGTGCATGACGCCTTCATGCCCCAGCGGCTCGGCGAATGGCTCTATCCGATCAGCAAGACCCACCTCTCGCCAGCGCGCCTGCTGCACTTCCTCGCCCTCGCCTACGTCACCGCCAGATTGTTGCCGGACACGGGCTGGACGCAACACTGGCTGGCGCGACAAAGCTGTCGCATGGGCCGCTATTCCCTGGAAGTGTTCTGCTTTGGCGTGTTGCTGGCGCCGTTGGCGGACATGCTCAACGCCTTGGGCGGGAATGCATTGGGGATGCAACTATTCAGCGCGATGCTGGGGGTCGGGTTGATGGCGTTGCTGGGGGCCTGGCTGGATTTCAACAGGCGGTTGAGCACGCCGATACCAGTGGCAGCCGTTTAAAATACACAAGCCCCGGTCATCTCGACCGGGGCTTGTGTATGGCTGGCGTTACAGGTTCAAGACGCCGAACGCACAGCGCCTTGCGGCACATTGGCCGGTTGCAGCTTGAACATGTAGAACAACACCGTCAGCAGCACCAGGAAGGCAGGCCCGACATACAGCGCCACGCGAGTGTCCGGGAAGTACGCCATCAGGCCGACCACCAGCACCAGGAACGCCAGCGCCAGATAAGAACTGACCGGATACAGCCACATGCGGTATTTGAGGCCAGCACGCTCGCTGGCGCTCAGGCCTTTGCGGAACTTGAGCTGGGCCAGCAGGATCATCGCCCAGGTCCAGATCGCGCCGAAGGTGGCAATCGCGGTGACCCAGACGAAGACCTTCTCAGGCGCCAGGTAGTTGAGCAGCACGCCGAGCAGCAAAGCACCGATCGACAGCAACAGCGCGCGACGCGGCACGCCGTTCGAGGTCTTGGCGAAACCGGCCGGGGCCTGACCGTTCTGCGCCAGGCTGTAGAGCATGCGCCCGGTGCTGAAGATGCCGCCGTTGCAGGACGACAGCGCGGCGGTGATCACCACGAAGTTGATGATGCCGGCGGCGGTCTTGATGCCCAGACGCTCGAAGGTCATCACGAACGGGCTGCCCTGGGTGCCGATTTCGTTCCATGGGTAAATCGACAGGATCACGAACAAGGCGCCGACGTAGAACAGCAGAATCCGCCAGAACACCGAGCCGATCGCATTGGGGATGGTCTTCTGCGGGTCCTTCGCTTCACCGGCGGTCAGGCCGATCATCTCGACGCCGAGATAGGCGAACATCACCATTTGCAGGGACATCAACACGCCTTGCACGCCGTTGGGCATAAAGCCGCCGTGGGCCCAGAGATTGGAAATCCCCAGGGCTACACCGTCATTGCCGAAGCCGAACGCGATCACGCCGATGCCGCCGACCACCATCGCAATGATGGTGACGATTTTGATCAGGGCGAACCAGAATTCGAACTCACCGAAGGCTTTCACCGCGATCAGGTTGATCGAGCCCATGCTGACCAATGCGGCGAGTGCCCAGATCCAGCGCGGCACATCGGGGAACCAGACGCCCATGTACACCGCCACCGCGGTGATTTCGGCGACGCAGGTCACCAGCCACAGGAACCAGTAGTTCCAGCCGGTCAGAAAGCCCGCCAATGGGCCGAGGTAGTCTTGTGCATAACGGCTGAACGAACCGGCGACCGGGTTGTGCACGGCCATCTCGCCGAGGGCGCGCATGATCACCAGGATCGCCAGACCGCCCATGATGTAGGACAGCATGATGGCCGGGCCGGCCATTTCGATGGCCTTGGCCGAACCCAGGAACAGGCCGACGCCGATACAGGCACCGAGCGCCATCAAACGGATATGCCGTTCGCCCAGTTCGCGTTTAAGCGGGCCGCCCTGAGCGGTCTCGCCGTGAGACAGATGATTGCCGATTGGCATAGGGGTACAACCTCCTTGTTATTGGATATGACACACCGAGTGTCGAAGCGCCGACCGACAAGCCAGTGTCAGGTGAAACCGGGCCTGCCTCGTAGGCGGACGCGTCTTGCAGAACAAAACCTGCAAGA
The DNA here is from genome assembly GCF_024749285.1 of Pseudomonas sp. B21-015. Lineage (NCBI taxonomy): Bacteria > Pseudomonadati > Pseudomonadota > Gammaproteobacteria > Pseudomonadales > Pseudomonadaceae > Pseudomonas > Pseudomonas sp. B21-015. The sequence continues at coordinate 1,378,551 of NZ_CP087196.1, read as the reverse complement.
TCAGCGGGGCGTGCAGTATAAAAAGCTTTCTACAGGGCTTTCCACTCTATAAACCACAACATTCAGCGACAACTCTCGGGAAAAGTCCTTTCAGACAACATCACCCTGTGGCGAGGGAGCTTGCTCCCGCTCGGCTGCGCAGCAGTCGCAAAACAAACACACAGGTTTTACCTGGCAGATCACGATTGCTGGGATTGGGGCCGCTTCGCAGCCCAGCGGGAGCAAGCTCCCTCGCCACAAAAGCGCTACCTTCAATTGGATCCTTCATGGTTTTCGGAAATTTCAGGCAGAAGTTGCAGCTTCAGCTAGGTAGGTCAAGGGCTAAGGTCAATTGAGGAGCACTACAAAAGGACACAAGGAATGCATCCACGCCCCAATTCACATTTGCTGCGCCATGGACGCTTTTCGGAAGAAGGTCGGGCCTATCTCATCACTGCGGTTGTGCACCAACGCCGCCGAATATTCACTGACTGGCAGTTGGGACGCCTGTTAGTTGCCGAACTCAAGCGGGCCCACGACCAGAAGTGGATCAACTCAATAGCTTGGGTTGTCATGCCAGATCACCTCCATTGGTTGGTACAGCTCGAACAACGCTCCCTGGCGCAACTCATGCAAGCCACCAAATCTCGCAGCACACTCAGCATCAACCGGGCGTCAAACAATGAAGGGGCTTTTTGGCAAAGCGGCTATCACGATCGGGCAATCCGCGATGGCGAAGAACTCTTGCCATTCGCCCGTTACATTGTTGCCAATCCCTTGCGAGCAGGACTGGTCAAGAAAATTGGCGATTACCCGCTGTGGGATGCCTGCTGGCTTTGAACCCAGCACCACAAACCTGTGGCGAGGGAGCTTGCTCCCGCTCGGCTGCGCAGCAGTCGTGAGTCCTGTAAATGCGGTGTGTCTTAAAAAAACTCAGTGTTGCTGGTTTTTGGGACTGCTTCGCAGCCCAGCGGGAGCAAGCTCCCTCGCCACAACACCCCCCTTGCCACAGGTAAGGGTGCGTGCCCGATATTTGGTTGTTCACAATTTTTTCACCAACGCCAACCAACGTCTAAGCTTCAAACAAGTCCGATCAATCTGCGTGAATGGATCAGTCGACTATGGGCGCTTTGTGGCAAACCGATTCGAGTAAAACCGTGGTTCCGACTGAACGAGTGGATGAAGCGCCTTTACCTGAGAAACCCCGTCGTTCCCGGCACGGCTGGGGGGCTTTCTGGTTGCTGCTGCTGATTATCCTGATTGTCCTGGGCCTCGCCGCAACCAAGGAAATGCGCACCTCCAGGTTTCAATCCCGGGAAATCAGCAAATACGCCGCCTCGCTGAAATACGAACTGCAACCCGGCCCCAGCGACGCGATTCGCTACCCTGGCGCAGGCCCGTTCGATCAGCGTTTGGGTTACAGCGCCCTGAGTGAATTTCTGCCGCGCCTGCTCAAGCGCGATTACGTGGTGTCGGCACAAACCCGCTTTTCCCCGGCGCTGATGAAGTACCACGACAAGGGCTTTTTCGTGCCCTATTCCGAGAAAATCCAGGCCGGGCTGTCGATCACCGATTGCCGCGCGGCACCGCTGTACCAGTTCAAATATCCACAACAACTCTATTCAAGCTTTGCCGCGATCCCTCCTGTGGTGGTCAACAGCTTGCTCTTTATCGAAAACCGCTTTTTGCTCGATCCTCGTCAGCCCCTGGCCAACCCCGCCGTGGACTGGCCGCGGTTCGGCATGGCGGCGTGGTCTCAGGTGGCCAAGCTGTTGCGCCTGCCCGGCCAATCGGCGGGTGGCAGTACGCTGGCGACGCAGCTTGAGAAGTATCGACACTCGCCCGATGGCTTGACGGTGTCGGGCGCGGAAAAAATCCGCCAGATGATTTCCGCCAGCGTGCGGGCCTATCAGGCGGGGCCGGAAACCCTCCAGATACGGCAAAATGTGGTTCGCGACTACCTCAACAGTGTTCCGCTGTCGGCGGTGCCGGGCCACGGTGAAGTGCATGGCATGGCCGAAGGTTTGCGTGTGTGGTACGGCGCCGACTTCAACAAGGCCAACGAACGGCTGGCCAGCACCGACACCGATCAGAAAAGCCTGGCGGAAAAAGGCCTGGCCCTGCGGGAAATGCTGTCGCTGATGATTGCCCAGCGCCGCCCTTCCCATTACTTGACCAAGGGCCGCGATGAATTGGCCAGCCTCACCGACAGCCATATTCGCCTGCTGGCACAAAATGGCGTGATCGATGCGCCACTCGCGGCGGCGGCACTGGCCAGCCAAGTGACCTATCGCGACTGGCAGACGCAGCCCACCATTCAGCCGATCGAAACCAACAAAGGCATCAGTGTGGCGCGCAGTCGTCTGGGCGGGTTACTCAATCGTCCGCTGTATGACCTCGACCGCCTCGACCTGTCCGCCACCAGCACCCTGCAAGGCGAGCTGCAAGCCCAGGCCACCGCGTACCTCAAGCATCTGGCCGACCCGGCCTATGCCGCGGAAATCGGCTTGATTGGCGAACGCCTGCTCACCCCCACCAGCACCACGCAGGTGCGCTACAGTTTCACCCTGTTCGAACTGACCCCGGACGGCTCGCGGGTACGGGTGCAGACCGACAGCACCGACCAGCCGTTCGACATCAATGAAGGCAGCAAGCTGGAACTGGGCTCCACCGCAAAAATGCGCGTGCTCACCACCTACCTGCAGATCATCTCCGAATTGCACGATCGCTACGCCACCATGAGCGTTGCCGAACTGAAGAAAACCGAAGTCGCCGAACAGGATCGCCTGAGCAGCTGGGCCGTCGATTACATGATTCAGAACACCGACCGCAGCCTGCCAAAAATGCTCGGCGCCGCACTGGATCGCAAATATTCCGCCAGCCCAGGCGAGGCGTTTTTCACCGGTGGCGGGCTGCACACGTTCGTTAACTTCCGCAAGGAAGACAACGGCCGCATGCCGACCCTGCGCGATGCCATTCGTGAGTCGATCAACCTGCCGTTCATTCGGCTGATGCGCGACCTGGTGCGCTACAGCACCTACGCCGGCCCCACCAGCAGCGCCGAATTGCTCAAGGACGACCGCGACCCGCGGCGTCAGGAATACCTGGCCCAGTTCGCCGACCGCGAAGGCACCGCATTCCTGTTGCGGTTCTGGAAGAAGTACCAGAACAAGGACACCCAAACCCGCCTCGAGACCTTCCTCGACAGCATGCACCCGACACCGATCCGCATGGCTGCCGTGCATCGCTATCTATTCCCGCAGGGCGACCAGGAGAGCTTCAACACCTTCGTGCGCTCGCACCTCAAAAGCGCCAAGCTCACGGAAAAACTCACCGACGAACGCCTCGAACGCCTGTACCTGAGTTACGGCCCGGGCAGCTATGACCTGCCGGATCAAGGCTTCATCGCCAAGGTTCACCCGCTGGATCTGTGGTTGATCGGCTACTTGCTGAACAACCCCGACGCCAAGTTCAGCCAGATCGTCAAAGCCAGCGAATTCGAACGCCAGGAGGTTTACAGCTGGCTGTTCAAAAGCAAACACAAGGGCGCCCGCGACAGCCGCATTCGCACGATGCTGGAGATCGAGGCGTTCCTCGACATTCACCAACGCTGGCAGAAAGTCGGCTATCCGTTCGATCACCTGGTGCCCTCGCTGGCTACCGCCATCGGCAGCTCCGGCGACCGCCCCGCTGCGCTGGCGGAACTGATCGGCACCATCCTCAACGACGGTGTACGTCTGCCGACGCTGCGTATCGACAGCCTGCACTTCGCAGCCGATACGCCCTATGAAACCCAACTGGTCAACAATCCGGTGGTCGGCAAACGCGTGATGCCTTCCGAGGTGGCCACCGCCATGCGCGAGGCCTTGTCGCAAGTGGTGGATGCCGGTACGGCCAAACGCGTGGCAGGCAGTTTCAAGCTGGCCGATGGCACCCCGTTGGCCATGGGCGGCAAAACCGGTACCGGTGACAACCGTATCGAAGCCATCGGTTCCGGCGGGCGAATCCTCAGCTCCAAGTCGATCAACCGCACCGCGACCTTCGTGTTCTACATCGGCGACCGCCATTTCGGCACCCTGACTGCCTTCGTGCCCGGACGCTCGGCCGAGGCGTTCAAATTCACCTCGGCCCTGCCGGTGCAAGTGCTCAAGGGCATGGCGCCGATTCTCATGCCGTACCTGCAACCGGGTAGCCGTGTCGCGTGTCAGCCGGTTCCGATAGCGCGACTGTGAGTTTTTGCGCAGCAGGTGGTATTCAGTTATTTTTCCGATTCGAATATTCAACGGTTCAGCGCCAGGAAACGCTGTTTGAGCACAGATGTTTAGACTTTTGTTTTGAGCCCCAACAGATAGGCTGATCATTCTTAAAACAATCAAGGATGATTGCCATGCCTGACTCCCACACACCGGCCAAAAACACGAATAAAGGCCGGCACTACGCGTTCATCAAGAACACCATCAACGACAACTTCAAAACCGCCACCGTCAGCAGAGGCCAAGCACTGGCGGCTACTGGATTGAAGATTGTGCCGTGGTACACCACAGCACCCGCCGCTCATCACGACAAGCTCAAAGCCGCCAACCTCAAGGCATGGGGCTCGCAGAACCAGGTCGACCAACTGTTCGAAAAACTGCGGGACGTCCACTTGTTTGCCGCGCCCCTGCTCCAGGCGAAGCTCAAGGAACGATACGGAATCGAGAATGACGTCACGACGACCTACCTGCGCCTGTACATGCCCAAGGATCAGCCCTGGTACGCGATTGACCTGTCGGGTGGCGTCACTGCCCGAACCGTCTCCCTGCTGGATGCAGCGCTGCACAATTTCGCACGAGCCGAAACGGTCGATACCGGCTCGCAGTTCATTACCAAACCTGACAAACGCGGGCATTTCGAAGTCATACCGATCAAACACAAAATGACCATCAGGCAGTTCCAGGCGCTTTGCCGGGAGCTGGATATTGGCGCGCTTTACAAAAAACATCTCGAAAGCTATCTGCTTCCCGGCGAGCCGCTAGCCGAAGCCGTCATGAAGCACAAGGTGACCGAAAGTCAGAAAGACGCACTGACCGTCGCCGCGCAGTTGGCGTTGATCACCGGCGATATCCAGTACGATGCCTACAAGCTGATACTGGATCTGGCACAGGACACACCTCAACTGCTCCTCAATGGGAAACAGATGCTGTGCTGCGACCTGTCCATGATGGACACCCGTCTGACCGGCATTGTGCTGTTGATTCATGCGGTGCGGGGTAGCAGCGGCATTCGACGGCTCATTGCGTACGTCCCCCATGACCCTGATCACCCGCTCAAGGAGTACGAATCCACAGAGGCGTTCACCCATGAGCTGGTGCGCCAATTGCGCGAAGACAAAATCGGCGCATCGTCGCAGCTGAGCTATCGACAATTCTTCAGCCAGTTCGTCGATCAGCAGCAGCGCGGGCACTTCTTCGCCGGCCTGGAGCAACGTCTCTTTACCGTCAAATGGCACACGAAAGAGGATCCGACAGACCAGCGTCCGGCGTGGCGCAAGGAACCCGTGCTTCGACCCCGATTGCAAATCGAGCATTGGCCACTCCCTCGGGATTACTGGAGGCATGCCTACCAGCAAAAGCTCAACAAGATCCTCAACGACGCCCGTGAAATCGCGGTATCCACCGCCGACACCGACAGCAAAGCGCGCTGGGCCTGGTGGGACAACTTCAAGAAAATCGTCTCCGACATTTTCAACGTCGCTCTGTTGATCGCCACACCGTTCGTGCCGGGGCTGGGCGAACTCATGATGGCCTACACCGCTTACCAACTGACCACGGATGTCATCGAAGGCATCGTCGATCTGGCCGAAGGCCTCGGCCTTGAAGCGGCCGAGCATGTGATCAGCGTGGTGACGGATCTCATTCAACTGGCGGCGTTTGGGGCGGGTGCTGAAATCGGCAACGCTTTTCGGCTCAAACTGTCGCCGCTGGTCGAGGGCATGAAACCGGTCAAGCTGCCCAATGGCAAACACACACTGTGGCATCCCGATCTCGCACCCTACGAACAGAAAAATCTCACCCTGTCGGCGGCTTCAAAACCCAATGAGCACGGCCTGCATCGACATGCCAATCAGGACATTCTGCCGCTGGAAGGCAAGCTCTACATCGTCGAAAAAGCCTCCACAGAGCCGACCTCCAATACGCACCGTGTCAAACACCCCACCCGCCCCAATGCCTACTCGCCCAAGATGGAACATAACGGCCATGGCGCCTGGGTGCACGAGGCGGAGAATCCACGAGACTGGGAAGGTGAAACATTGATGCGCCGCCTCGGCCACAGCGTCGATCGCTTTTCGCCCACAGAACTGGAGCAGATCCGCATCAGCAGTGGCACTGACGACAATGAGCTGCGTCGGATGCATGTCGACAACAGTCCTCCGCCGCCGGTGCTGGCCGACACCATCAAGCGCTTCAGTGCGTATGACGAAGTGCAGACAGCGAGTGCGAATATCCGTGGCGGGCGACCGATCGATCCAGCGTCTGTCTGGTTTGAACCGATAACGACGGGCCTGCCAGGATGGCCGCCAGAGCGGGCATTGAGGGTGTATGAAAATGCCGACCTGACAGGCTATTCGCGCAAGTACGGCAATGCCAACGCAACGGACGCCAATACCCTGAGCATGAGTCTCGCGGACCTCACGTCCGGCAAACTGCCCGAACGCGTCGTGGGCTTTCTGAATGAGGCCGAGGTCAGCGCTCTGCTCGGTCGCGACATGCCGAGCGCTGAACGCAACCAGGCGTTGCGCAATCTACTCGCGGACGCCGTCGACGAGCGTCAGGGTGAGTTATCCAAACGTCTGTATCAGGCCGGAGAAAGGTCGAACAAGGCGGATGTCCGCTTGCTGAAGCAAACGTTCCCGGACATGCCGCTCACCCTCACGGAAAAACTCCTGTCTCACGCCAAGGCAGCCGAGTTACAGAGAATGATCGATGAAGATCGCTTGCCGCTACGTATCAAAACCCAGGCCCGGGAATTGAATTTCGAAGCCTCCACCGCTCGCGCCTACGACGGCTTTTATCGGGATGAACGGGTGTTACCGGATACCGAGCGGCTGGCGCTTAATACGCTCAAGTTCAATACCGATGGCTTCGGCGATGTGCGCATCGAGGTGCTCGACGGCACCTACGACGGCACACTGCGGTGCAGCATCGGCCCGGATGACGCCACAACAGTCCGGCGCCTGATCAGAGATGAGCACAGCCAGTACGAGGTTCTCGACGGAGCCAACAGGAAGCTGCATGACGCCAGTGATTTCTACGAATCGATTCTGCGCGCCCTGCCTGACGACAAACGCGCGGCATTGGGCTACCAACGGGGCCAGGGCCGTCTGCTCAAAGCGTGGATCATGGAACAATGCGCGCCTGCTGCCGAACGCCGGACATTGCTGGCAGAACCGCCCATTCGCCCGGTTGCCAATATTGAAACCGTCAACCTGGTGCGCGGGCCGAGTCTGTCCACATTCGCAAACACCCCGGAAAAAAGGGTCAGGAACCTCTATCCGAAATTAAACGAACAAGAGGTGAGAGCCTTCGTTGAGGCCTTGCGCGCCAAGGGTGATCCCGACAAGGCCATCGACCGGCTCAGGGATGAACTCGTCGAACTGAAGAACATATTGGCGGATTGGGAAAACAAAGCAATGGGCTACGTTTCCGCTGATTCGGGATCCGGACCTGAATATGATGATTTCAGGTATCGCGGCGGAAGGCATATTCGGGAACGGCTCCTTGAATGCTTCGAACGCAAAAGCGAGGCCTTCGGTGGGCGCAACAGTCATCCAGAAGGCGGCTATACGCTGGACTTGTCCTCCGACTTCATGGGCCCGAAACTCGATCGTTGGTGGAAGGATTTGCGTGAGCAACCCAATATCAAAAAATACATCGACCAAGTGACCGTGCTGAATGTGGACAACGCTCGTTTTTCTCCTGACACCAAAGGTCTGTTGAACGACTTCCCCAACGTTCGTCATTTGAGCGCCCGCCATAGCGGCCTGACCGAGCTACCGCCCAGTGTCGGCACGATGCGTCTGCTCGAATCCTTGCGTCTGACAGACAACAGCATCCAATTAACGGCTGACTCTGCCAAGTCGCTGAGAGAGCTCACTCGCCTGGAAACGCTAAGGCTCGATAACAATCCGCTCAGGCAACCTCCGGATGTCGGCCACATGCCCAGACTGAGGGTATTGAGTCTGAACAACACCGGTATCGATGCCTGGCCGGAAGGTCTTTTCAAGGAAGGGGTTTTCGAGAAACATCACCCGCGCGGCTTTTCTCTCGATCTACGGGAATGTCCGATCACGAACGTACCCGATGTCGTGCCTGGCTCCGATCATGCGTTTCTCGTGGCACGCACGCGACTCGACGCAACGAAGCTTTCCGATGTTGATCGAGTCCGTTTTGGAGACTACCGCGAGTCCGTAGGCTTGGCCCGTGAGCAAGTCTATGAGCGGGCTGCGGCCAATGAGTTATCTCATTGGCAATCGTTACCGGACTCAGAAATTTATAGTCAATCGGCGGGGATCGGAACCTATAGAGAGGAGAACTGGCACGATGTGATGGCGGAACCCGACTCCACCGATTTTTTCAAAGTTATCCGTAAACAGAGAGCCGGCAAGGATTACCGAAGCGATAATTCGCGCAAGCAACTGACCCGGCGGGTCTGGCAGATGATCGATGCCGTCGCGCTCGACACCGATCTGCGCGAGGAACTGTTCAAACAGGCCAAACATCCTGAAACCTGCGGGGATGCCGGGGCACAACTGTTCAATAACATGGGAATAAAAGTGTTGGTGTCGCAGGCGCACGCCGAATCGACAACTGGCGCGGCGCTTGAAAACAAACTTGTCAAACTGGCCAGGAGTGCCGCTCGCCTGGAAAAAATAAACGAAATTGCCAGAGCAGAGGTTGAGAGTCAGAACGACAGATTCAAAAGCAATCCGGGAAAATTCGACGCTCCGGATCCTGTGGAAGTGCACCTTGCGTACGAGACAGGGCTGGCCAAGCGACTGGATTTGCCTTGGCAATCTGAAGGCATGCTGTATCAGACGAGAGCAGACGTGGACGCCGCCAAGATTAACGCCGCGTACGATAGTGTCATCGCTTTCGAAGACGGTGACGGATTGGTCGACGGGATGATCGGTTTATTCGAGAACCCGTTTTGGGAAAAACACTTGCGCAAAACCCACCCGGACACATTCGATGCAAGTGATCGCCGTCTCGCAACCAAACATGCTCTGCTCGAAGATCTGCGCACCGCCCAAAACAACTGGGCGAACGCCCGGACTCCGGCGGAGCGCTCCTCGCGCAAAGGAAGAGTGGAAACGCTTGCCAACCAGCTGAATATTCCACACACCCAAGTGTTTACCGGAAGGGAAATGACCACGCAGTTTTATGACCGGATGCTGTCAGAGATGGCCGAAGAACGAAACGAGTTGGCCAGAACACTGACCCGTAAAGCATTGGCAAACGCCGGACTCTAAACAATGCAATGCGCCATGGGTGCAAACGCTTAACCCCCGAGTGTCATCCACTCGGGGCTGGCTTTTTCATCCTGGGCACTTCGTTCAGCCCGCTTCCGAATCCCAGATGACCGTGACATTGCCCGAATAGCTGCGGGCAATGCCCGGTTTGAGCATTTCATCAATGGCTTCGCGGGCCACTTCGAAATGCAGCGTGCCAGGTTTGCGATCTACGTAAAAGCCCGGCTGAAACAGCTCCGTGCCAACACCATCACGGCGCAGCGGACGTCGACTCACCGGTTGTCCCGCGGCGTCCGTCAACCCGCCAGGCAGAGTAACGGCGACTTCCAGCGGCACAGGATGACCGGCGGTCGGCTCCCACAGCGCACAGTTGTTCCCGATGACGAACTGACATCGCAGGTTCATCTTGAAGCGGCTCGACGCGGAAATATTGAACGTCTGATCGCGAAACAAACGCGTGGGTTTACGCCCCTGTGACAGCCAGGATTGCCAACCGCCTTGCGGTTCCAATATGACGCGGTTGCCGCCTGGGGGAATGTCGACTTTCAAGGTGTGTTCGACAATCAGGGTAAAGTTGACGGAGATCAAACTGTCGTCAGGCAGCATGACGTCACCCATGTCGAAATCTTGACCTGGGCCCACGCTGTAATTCAATACACCGCGGTAGGTGCCCGATGACATCTTGAGGGGATTGGGCGTAATGAGTTGATAAGAGAACCCCATGTCTCGGTAAGCAAAATCATAGGATTGATCAATTGTTTTTTGTGCCTGTTTGGAACAGGTACCCGCATCGAGCGGAACGCGCCAGAAAAAAGCATAGTAAGTCTGGTTGCCAAAGCCCACGCCCCCATACCGGCAGGGGGCTGGAGCGTAGACCCAACCGAATTGCCAGACTCCCACGGGAAGCGGCACCTTGTTGGTATAGGCGGCACCAATACCGTTCACCCGCATCCTTACCGTCTCCTCTTCGCCGGTTTCGTCATGAATGACCCTGATATCCCTCCAGGAGGATGGCACCCGGAACATCGGGCCTTGGCGTTCGTCATGCAGCGCCTCAATGGCCGCCACGGACCTGAAGCGAAGCGGCAAGTCGATACTGAAGACACCGTCCTCGCAGTATTCCGGATGGCCACCGCAGTAGCCGCCCTGGGGCGTTTTATTTACAAATTCATTGTGCATCGGATTCGTCGAGTCAGGCTGGAACAGCGCCGTGATCTCTACATTCGCGGCACCGGCCGATGTCATAAAGCCTGTCAGTATCAGGGCACACAGGCCGCTCGCCGTACTTGCAAGTTTCATTACTAATACACTCTTGGTCATGCTGACTGTCATTCCCTGGCCAATCCGGCCACAGGCTTATCTGCGCTTGCACTCACTCCCCTGGCGCCCTGGCACTGAACAACAACAGGACGTTGCCGCTGTAGTCCCCCGGCCGATAACCCCCGTCCGGCTTTACCGGCGCGATTTCCAGTGGCACCCGCATGCCCACGGCCGCGTCGGCCGCCGACACCACTTGCCGCGGGGCAATATCAGGGCTCAACTCCACACCGTTGAAAGTGACCCGCAAGGCAATATCGTCGCCCGGCCTGCCATTGGACAGGTAGGGTGCGGTTTCCAGGCGTGCTTCAATCGCGCTGGTGTCATGGCGCACATCGAAGTTCTTGCGCACACTGCTCAGCGTCGAGGTCGGATAGTCCCAGTTCAGCTGCTGTGGCCGGTGAATCCAGTCGGGTTCAGCCGGGATCAAGTAAAACGAGCGGTTCGGGATGGTTAGAGAAACCTCGAAGGTGTGCTCTTCCCGAGCCGCCCATGCCAAAGAACTCATCAGTACGGTCATTGCCATCAGCGCGAAGACGGCGCATTGCTTGATCATGTTTGATACCCGTTGCGTCTATGAAAAGCGGGCCTGGCGGCCAATGCCAGTCAATTAAGGCGCTCCCACATGGATTGCGCTTGACTGGCTGGCGTCAGGCCTGGCGGCTGGCGATCTTCAGGTTTTTCTTACTGTCGCCTTCGATCAGGATGAACCGGTACTCACGCCCCTTTTCCTTGTCGAAGCCGAACGTCTTGCCCGCCAGCACATGGTGTTTGGTGGTTGCCCCACAGTCGGTTTCATTGCTCAATGAGCAGCTTTTGAATTCATCGACGATGACCACCGTGTTGCCGTTGTTGCGCAGTTCGTAGCGGTTGTCGGTTTCATTGATGGCCGTCGCGAAACGTGCGTCTTTGGGCCGCACGAAGAAAATCGTGCCAAACCCAGTCATCACGTTGACCCCGGCCGACAGGGTCTTTTTATAGTCCTCGCTCTCCTCGGCACTGACCGCGAATTCATCTTCCTTTTCTGGCACCACCGGCACGAAACGCACACGAAAGTAGCGTTCGCTGTCACGCTCACCCATGTACAACAAGCGAGTGCCCTGCATGCCCTGGGCCGGTACGATCAGCCGCGCCGGACTGGCCATTACGCCATTGCGCGACGCCCCGTCGGCGGCGGTTTCGACCGGAATCTCCCGGGGCATACCGTCGGCGTCATAGACGATTTCCAGCACGTTGACCTTGACGAAAGCGGTGCTGTCGCCACTGTTGAATACCCGTTTGAGGTAGGTACTTTTATCGGCATCCAGATAGTCATACACAGTACCGACATTGATCTGTGGCCCCGCCTGTGCCGTCACGTAAAACACACTGAGTACCCACAGCAAAAACATACGCTTCATCGTCTTCAATCCCATCAGAATAAAAAGTGGCCAGGCCTGAACGGTCAAACTTCCGAGTCCCAGATAATGGTGATGCTGCCGCTGAGCGTGTCGCTCAAGCCGGGACGCAGCAAAAAGTTGATGGCGTCCTGGGGCATCTCGAAACGCAACGAGCCGGCCTTTCGATCCACATAGATTCCGGGCTGAAAAGGGCCTGACCACGTGTTGTATTGCAGCCTGAAAAGCGTGACCGGCCCGCCGCCGGGACCGGTGATGCCAGCGGGCAAGGTGAGGAGTGTTTCCACCTCGGTGGTATTGCCTTTCGGGCTTCCCAACTTGCAGCGGGTGCCGCCGTACGAGTTGCACAGCATCATGACTTTGAAGCGCGACGACGCCGACAGGTAAAACAGTTGATCGCGGTAGATCCTCGTCGGTTTGCGATCGCTGTCGATCCAGCGCTGCCATCCGCCTTCGGGCTCCAGTAGCACTTTGTTGCCGCCCGGTGGCAGATCGACCTTCAGGGTGTGCTGCACGTCCAATACGAAGTCCAGGGTCAGGTTGCCGTCATCCGGAACCATCAACGGCCCCAGATCGAAATCGGCGCCCGGGCCCAGGCGGTAAGACAACGCACCGGTGTACAGCCCGCTCGACATGCCCAACGGATTGGGCGTGCGCAGTTCATAGGCAAAATCGAGGGTGTTGAAATACATGGAAGGAATGGTGTGGGTGGCCACTTTGCTACATTCCGCTTCCACTGGCGCCTTCCAGAAAAACCGATAGGACGCCGGGCCGTAGGCACCCACACCGCTGTAAAGACAGGGCGCCGGGGCGTACACCCAACTTCTGCTGGTCCAAAGCTTCTGATGGCCCTCCAGTATGTCCGTCACCCCGACCAGGTTAGCGGCTGAGTCACTCAGCGTGAACCTGGAGCCAATGCCGATGATGCGCACCTCGACGGTCTCCGTTTCCTGGGTCTCGGCGTTGGTCACCGTCAGTTGCCGCCAGTTGGCCGGCACCTTCAGCGCAATACTTTCGTCGGGCATGATTGCGCGGGTCGAGTCAAAGCGCACCGGCAACTGAATGCTGAACATATTGTTCTGCGCGCACTCGCCCGGATAGTCCGCGCAGTAACCGCTGTTCGCCGTCTGGTTGATAAACACGTTCTTGCCCGGCTGGGACGAATCGGGCTGGAACAACGCCCTGATTTCCTGATTCGCCGCCTCGGTCGCCGGCCCGGTCAGTGCCAGCAGCAGCCCCATACAACCCATGGATCGCTTCATCGGCTCAGCCCGCCTTCTGTTCGGTGGACGTGACGTCAGCCAGGGTGTCCGGCGTGCAGCGCAGATCACCGATCATCAACACGTTGTTTTCACTGCGATGCCGACTCGCATCGAGGCGGAACTGGCACAGCAGCTGATTGCCCTGGCGCACTTCCAGGGTCGGCGAGCCAGCGTTCATTTCCATCGAGAAGAAACCGTCGACTTCCGTCACCCCGCGACTGGCGTGGTTGATCACGTGATGGCCCTTGAGTGGCTGTCCTTGCGCATCAACCAGTCGGCCGAGCACCGTCAGGGTTTTCATCACTCGCACCTTGCGGTAATCCACCCCGCCCTTGTTCAGGTGATAGCGGGTGCGCGCCGGCTCGATGGTGGCCGCCGGCACGTGGTTGCCTTCGAAGTCGAAACTCACCGAACTGTTCTGATACGCGGTAATCGGGATGAAGTTGCGCCCCGGCTTCAACGCCGCGCTGCCGCCGCTGTAATCGTCGGCGCGCAAGGCGATGTCATCGATATCCGACTCCACGTCGACGATCAGCCCGGCACCGCGCATCTCATGCTGACTGGTCAGGACCATTTGCTGACCGCCGACGACCAGCGTGCTATCCACGTTCAGACCGCCGGTAAAGTTGCCGTTGTAGGACGAACGCTGAACAAAGCCATCGCCATTGATGGCGTCGGTGCGAAAGTTCGCCAGGCTGGACATGCCGACGCCATAGGTGTCGGTGAGCGCGGTCACCGAGACGCTTTGCAGTACATGATCTTTCAGATCCTTGCGCCAGCCGAGGGAGGCGTTGTTATCGCGACTGCCATCACGGGCCGTGCGCGAACCGATGCTGCCGGTGAACTGCTGGCCGGGCGCGCCCAATGCCAGATTGACACTCATATCGACACCGCGATTGCGCGCCTCGCCGCTGCTGAAACTGCCCGGCCGGTCGAACAGTGACAGCCGCCAACTGGCATCGCTGCCCAGCAACACGGTGCGCTGCGTCCAGCCCAGATCCAGACCGACGCCCTCAACGTTACCCTCACTGTGCGACACCCGGGCGTTGAGCGAACTTTTGCTGCTGACACGATGGTTGAGCGCCAGCGACGAATTGCTGGTCTGGCCGATGAACACGTTGCGCGGTCGAATCCGGGTGCCGTCCGGCAAGGTGTCGTACATGTTGGTGGTGTCGAGCCAACTGCGGTTGTGGCTGACCACCACGCTACCGGCCCCATAGTTATAGAGGCTTTGCAGGTCGAGACCGGTGCCGTAGTCCTGGGTTTTATAAACGTTGGCGTACAGGCTGATGTGATTGGCCAGCGTCCAGTCGATGGACGTGCCGTATTGCAGCTTTTCACGAATCTGGCGCGCCGACATTCCGAGAATCACCCGCGGGTGCATCAGGTAGTTGACCGATGCCCCGGCCGTCGGGCTGCCGCTGGATTGCGTGTCCCAGTTGCTCAGCAGTTTGCTTTCTTCGCCGGCAAACAGGTTGTAGCGCCAGCGTTCGTCGAGGTTGCGCCAGTTATTGGGCTTGTACACCAACTCCTGGGTGGTGGAGGTGATCTGGCCGTCTTCGATCAGGCGCACTTCCACTTCATAGATGCCACCGGGCAATGGCCGGGTGTCGAGCGTCTGCAAACCGGCCGGCACTGATTGAGTGTTGATCAGCAGCCCATCGCGCCAGATTTCCACCGAGCCCTGGCGATTGGCGGTGACGTAGATCGGATAGACGCTGGGCATCGGGCTGTTGATGGCCAGGCTGTCGGAGCTGCCGTACATGACGCCGACGGCGGTGTCGGGGCTGGTGCCGAACGTGCGCGGTTGGCGCGTCAGCCCTTCGGAATTGGGGGTGAAATAGCCCAGACGGAAAAAACTGCCTTGCAGTTCACGCTGGGTGTGCAGCTCATGCACGGCGTGGTAGAGCTTGTCGTCCGGGCCACCGAGACGGGCCAGTTGCAGGTTCAGTGTCTGGCTCCAGTTACCCAGGCTGGCGCTGGCTTCAAGACCAAAGCGTCCGCCCAAGTCCTGATCCTGGCCGCCATTGAGATTGAGCTGGTTGCGCACCATCAGGCCGCTGCTGCCGCCATGGGGCTGCTCGTAGTAACGCTTGGCTTCGACATCGCGCTCGGCGTTTTCGGTGACAATCGAGACCAGCGAGCTTTCCAGGTTGTAGTGCACGGCCAGCACCTGATCCGGACATGAACCGGTGCAATTGCCCAATGGCACACCCGGTTTGAGATAACTCGCCCATTTTTCCCGTTCGGCGGAGCCGAAGCGGTTTTCGCTGGTGTCGGTAAATTCGAGCAGGGTGACGCGATCGTCGCGGGACAACACCACCATGGCTTCACCCAGCGGTTGATGATCGAGCTCCACCCGAACAGCCAGAGGCACATCAAAGAAATGCTCCTCGAAATCCGCCGGCAGGCCTTTGGCCTGCGCCAACAGACTTCGCGGGGTCGTACCAGCGGAATTGGAAGCCACGGCTGCACTGGCACAAAACAACAGCGCAAGCGCAGCCGCGATGGGTGTCATCGGGAACATGAACTCTTACTCTGATTACGAACAATGGAAGTCCGGCGGGGCAAGCACGGTGGCTTGCCCCGCTGGTTAGCGCTGCGGGGAAGTCAGCGCCTGATGCCGGATCGCCCGATCAAGGCGTACCGACCGGAGGAACGGCGTCAAAGGTCATCGCCACGACACCGGTGTAATCACCCGGGTTGAACGTAGTGCCGATGGCGCTGATCTTCAGCGGTGCACGGTAGTTCACATCGGACTCAGCCTCGCCGACAACTTGTTGAGGCGTGGTGGTGAGGGTTGTGTTGTTGATCTCGACTTTAAGATCAATGCTGTTGGCACCGGAGATCAGTTTTGGTGCGCTGTCCAGGCTGGCGTGAACCGAACCGTTGTTGTTGCGCACATCGAAGTAACCGTTTACTTCGCCCATCTTGCCGGTGCTTGGCTGAAAGCTCATGTCCTGATCCTTGTTGACCAGCTCAGGATCGGTCGGCACCACATAGAAGCCGTTGGTCGGCACATGAGCGATGATGTTGATGGAATGGGCAGCTTCACCAGCGGCGAACGCTCCCGAGGAACCCAGCGCCAGAAGAGCCAGCGGAGCAGCGATTGCGAGTTTCTTGAACATCGTTCAGTACCTTGTTTTCTTTATGAGGAGGTGTGCATTGAAAGTTGAAGACAACCGTAACTTCAGTTGAGCCAGATCAACCTGAACTTTCAATGCCGGGGCATCATCGACTGTTGCCTCTGGAAAGTAAGCAAGCAACTTCCTATAAGCACGTAGTTAAACGACCCTAAGACCCGCAAGAAAAAAGAACAAAAAATAGATAATTAAAACACTGCCTGTAAGTTATACCCTACATACAGATTCAGTTAAAAAACCATACAGCAATCATCACTCGCAATAGTGGGACTTGTTGGAGTTTTTAGAATATATACTCAAGACAAATAGAGCATTCACTTTAACTTCAAATTTATCGATCGCAGGCATTCGCCAAAAAGAGGCCTATTGCATTATTCGATGAGACCGCCGCTCGTCAGCCGCGCAAGGATCCGGCAAAAAACGTCTTGCCTGAACGCTAAGATATATCTTAAGTTGTATCTAAACGTGATGAGAGAAGACCGAAATGAGAGACCATCATTCCCCCCACCGCGAACACGGCGACGGCCGCGACGGCTTCGAGAAACGCCCAGGGCCTGGCCGCGAGCGCGGTGGACGCGGACCGCGGGTGTTCGCCCCTGGCGACCTGAAATTGCTGCTGCTGGCGCTGATCGCCGAGCAGCCGTGCCACGGCTATGACCTGATCCGCCAGATCGAAAGCATGTTCGACGGCGCCTACAGCCCCAGCCCCGGCGTGATCTACCCGACCCTGACCTTCCTTGAAGAAAGCGAAATGATCCTGGGCGACGCCGAGGGCGGAAAAAAACGCTACAGCATCACCGACGCCGGACGTCTGTCTTTAAGTGAACAAGCGATCGCCCTGGATGGCGTGCGCATGCGCATCGAGGTCAGCAAGCGCTCGTTGCGCGGCCAGGACCGCCCGGCCGAGATCCACGAAGCGGTGCACAACCTGCGCCATGCCTTGCAAATGCACCATGGTCGCTGGAGCCCGGAAGAAATCCTGCGGGTACGCGATTTGCTCAACAACACGGCCAAAGCCATCGTCGATGGCCCCGCCGTTCAACCCGTTCAGGAGAACGCCGAATGACCGACGTTATCGTGCCATCCCAATCTATTCACCGTGTCATGCATGAGATCAAACGCCGTCGTCTGGAAGTGCTGCGGGTGGTCGACCTGACCCCGCGTATGCGCCGCATAACCCTTGGTGGACCGGAGCTGGCCGGCTTCGTCAGCCTTGGAACCGACGACCACGTGAAATTGCTGTTCCCACAAAACGCTGCGGAACAGGTGGCGCTGGAAACCCTGGTACTCGGTGCCGGCAAGGACAACGGGCCGATGCCCGCGATGCGTGATTACACGCCACGTCGTTACGACCTGGACACGCTGGAACTGGACATTGACTTCGTACTGCACGGCGATGGTCCTGCCTCGACCTGGGCGGAACAGGCCAAACCCGGCCAGTTCCTGCACATCGGCGGGCCACGGGGCTCGATGATCGTGCCGGACATCTTCGACAGCTACCTGCTGATCGGCGACGAAACCGCCCTGCCCGCCATCGCCCGCCGCCTCGAAGGCCTGGCCGCCAACCGGCATGCGCTGGTGATCGTGGAAGTGGAAAACGGCGCCGAACAACAACGCCTCGAAAGCGCCGCGCAGGTCGATGTGATCTGGGTACTGCGCGAAGGTGGCAGAAACAACCTGCTGACCACCGTGCAACACATCAAGGTACCCGCAGGCAATCTGTATGCGTGGGTGGCGACCGAATCCAAAGTGTCGCGGCAGATTCGCCGGGTATTGCTCGATGAGCACGGCCTGAACGAGCAGTTTGTGAAGGCCGTCGGCTATTGGCGACTGGATGACAGTGACGAGGAATAACCGCAACACTGTGGTTACATGCCTTTTGTGGCGAGGGAGCTTGCTCCCGTTCGGCTGCGAAGCAGTCGCAAAACCGGCTTATGCGGTGTGCCTGAAAACCTGCGGTTGCAGATTTTGGGGTCGCTTCGCAACCCAGCGGGAGCAAGCTCCCTCGCCACAGTCAGTGTTCACATCCGTCCCGTGCGCCACCGATCCAACCCAATCACCAGCAGTGAAATCACCACAAACCCCGCCAACAATCCCCCGGCATTCACAAACACCTGTGGATAACCCAACTTGTCCACATCAATGAACGGATAGGGATAAACCGCCAGCAGATGCCCACGCCATAACGCATAGCCGAAGTACACCAGCGGATAGATCACCCACAACGCAATGTGCCGCAGCCGCAACGTCCCTTTAGGCACACAGCACCACCAATAAACCAGAAACAGCAGCGGCATGACGTCATGCATCAGCTCATCGGCCACCCATTGCCAACCTTCGGGATGCCATAAATGGCGCAACAACAGGCTGTACGCCACACCGACCACGGCGATGCTCACCGCAATCGCACTGCTCACCCACGGCTGCAAAAACCAGCGTCGCGTCGCCGACTCGCGGGACGTCAGTTCGCAGGTCAGCACCACTGCCGCCAGCGTATTGGTCAGCACGGTGAAATAGCTGAAAAAACTCACCAGCCCGCCCAGCAGACTGGCCGCGACACTCCAGCGTGAGTAGAAAATCAGGTACAGCTGAATGCTTAAGCCTGCCCAGCCCAGAATCGCCGCCACGGCGACACAACGACGTCTCGCGGCCGAGGGTATGACCATGCTCAGACCGGGCGCTTGGTACGCATCAGCTTCACGTACAGGCGCTCGACCTTCTCCCGCGCCCACGGGGTTTTGCGCAGGAATGTCAGGCTCGACTTGATGCTCGGGTCGCTCTTGAAGCAGCGGATATCGATACGCTCGGCCAGCCCCGACCATTCGTAGTGCTCAACCAGGGCGTTGAGGATTTGCTCCAGCGTCACGCCGTGCAGGGGGTTGGTGTTCTGTTCGGTCATGCCGGGCCTTCGAGCGATGAAAGGATGAGAAGCCGCGCACCTTAGCGGAGGCTTTCGTCCGGTGGAAGGGCTCCGGACACAGGCATTCGTCAGATGCTGAATTAACTGTAGGCGAGTTGGCCATCCTCTGAGGGACAAACGTCTGGAGATAGCGCCTGGGCTCAGTAATAACGACGCGGGTCCGAATCGATCAGACTGGCCAGCTTGGTCAGGGCAAACCTCAATTCGTCCTGGCTGGTGGGCGACATCAGCACCAATCGCACGCAGCGGGTAATGCCGCCACGTTCGGCCTGGAACTGGGTGCCACTAAGGACCAACACACCGTTGGCACGGGCCAGCATGGTGAACTCGTCGCTGGTCCAGGGCTCGGGCAATGTCAACCAGATGTGGTAGGAATACGGCTGGGTCTTGAGCTCGAAATTGGCGAAGACTTCCTGAGCGATCGCTTGCCGCCCGGCGGCTTCGTTGCGCTGAATACGGATCAGCTTTTTATCCAACCCCTCGGTGATCACGTTGCTGGCCAACTGGGCGGTCAACGGCGACGGCATCCAGACGCTGCTGCGCACCATGGAGGTCAGGCGCGACAACAGTTTCGGCGGGCTATAGAGATAGCCGATCCGCAAGGCCGGCATGATCGACTTCGACAGACTGGTCAGGTACACCGAACGATCCGGGGCAAACGCCGACAGCGGTTTGATCGACGGGTCGGTGGCCAGAAAACCGTAGATGTCATCGTCCAGGATGATGAAGTCGAACTCCTCGGCCAACGCCGCGATTTGCGCCCGACGTTTTTGCGACATGATCGCGGCCGTCGGGTTCTGACAGGTCGCCACGCAGACCAGCATCGCCGGTTTCTCACGCTGGCACAGTTCGCGTAGCGCTTCGGGAATGATCCCTTCATCGTCCATTGGCACGCCACGCAGACGTCGTTCCAGCCCATGGGCAAGGGAAATGATGCCGGGGTAGCAAAGCGACTCGCAGAGCACCAGATCACCGGCGTTGGTCAGCGCACTCATCGCGACCATCAAACCATGCTGTGCGCCGGCGGTGATCACCACTTGCTGCCATTGCGCATCGGGCAATGAATGGCGCAGCCATTGCGCACCCGCCTCGCGATGAGCCGGATGCCCGCCATCGGGGGCGTAATCGAGGGCACGGGCAAAATCCGTGCTCTTGGCCATGCCCACCAATGCGTCGCGCAACCAGTATTCCAGGGTTTCGCTGTAAGGCTTGATGATCGAAAGATCCAATAATTCGGACTGCCCCAAATTCAGCGGGGCGGCATTGTTGCTGGCCGGCAACTCCAGTTGCTTCTGGTTGAGCACATAAGTGCCACGCCCCACTTCCCCCTGCACCAGACGCCGCCGATGGGCTTCGCTATAGGCACGGCTGATGGTACCGGGCGTGACATTCAGCGTGGTGGCCAGCTCCCGCAGGGTCGGCAGACGATCACCTTCGTTCAACACGCCGTTGCTGATATCGCGCGCCAACGCGTCGGCAATCGACAAATACATCGGCTGGCCGAACTCGCTTAGCTGAGGAACCCACATGAATGATCGCTACCCATCGTAGAAATGATGAATATCCGAGCATATCACAGGGAAGTTAGGCAACTAATAAATGGATACAATCAATAAATTGAGTCGATTGATTCGACGAATGAATCGAAAAACGTCCCTCATTCAGAATATTTTTCAACAGCCATATTTATTTGAAAATCAAATAGTTACTTGAGAAAAACCTGATAAATACACCTCGATAGCAAAAAAACATCTCCTAACAACTCCCCCCACCTATTGAATCAACTCAATTCATTCAAATACACTCATCAAGAATCGAATCAATCGACTCAATATCAATTCTGAATCACCGCGTGCCCGCCACGCCTAGCCGAGACATCATGGACACACTCAGAAAGGATCTATCCCTGTCAGCGGTCATTGCAGGCTTCATTGCCGTGATCATTTCCTATGCCGGCCCGCTGATCATCGTGTTTCAAGCGGCCCGGGAGGCGCACCTGCCCAATGATCAGGTGTCGTCCTGGATCTGGGCCATTTCCATCGGCAGCGGCATTACCGGTCTGTTATTGAGCTGGCGTTTGCGGATTCCGGTGATTACCGCATGGTCGACACCGGGCGCGGCGTTGCTGGTGTCGATGCTGCCCACGGTCTCCTTGCCCCAGGCCATCGGCGCCTATGTGGTGGCTTCGGTGATCATCGCGGTGGTCGGCCTGTCCGGCGCGTTCGACAAACTGATGAATCGCCTGCCAAAAGCCATCGCCGCCGCCATGCTCGCCGGCATCCTGTTTCGTTTCGGCGCCGAACTCTTCACCTCGATCAAGCTGCAGCCGAGCATGGTGCTGTCAATGATCGCGGCGTACCTGATCTTCAAACGCTTTTCACCGCGCTACGCCATCCTGTCGGTATTGATTGTCGGCTGTGCCGTGGCCGCCTCATTCGGTGAACTCAACACCGGTTCGATCACCATCGATGTCGCCCACCCGATCTTCATCGCCCCGCAGTGGAGCTGGCACGCGATCATCAATATCGGCCTGCCGCTGGCCCTCGTCACCCTGACCGGGCAGTACGTGCCGGGCATGGCGGTGTTGCGCACCTCGGGCTACAACACCCCCGCGCGCTCGATCATTTCGGTCACGGCCATCGGCTCGATTTTGATGGCGCCATTCGGCTCCCATGGCTTAAACCTCGCAGCCATCACCGCCGCTATCTGCACCGGCCGCGAAGCCCATGAAGATCGCGACAAGCGCTACATCGCCGGGATCGCCTGCGGGGTGTTCTACATTCTGATGGGCATCTTCGGCGCGACCCTGGCTTCGGTGTTTTCGGCCTTGCCCAAAGAGCTGATCGCCTCCCTCGCCGGCCTGGCCCTGTTCGGGGCGATCAGCGCCGGGCTGACCGGCGCCATGGCTGACGAAAAACAACGTGAAGCGGCGCTGATCACCTTCCTGGTTACCGCCTCGGGCATGAGTTTCCTGGGGCTGGCCGCTGCATTCTGGGGGCTGATCTTCGGGCTCGTGGCGCATTTCGTACTGACCTACACCAGGGAAAGCAAAGCCACCGCCGTCACCGAGGGCAGCCGACCATGATCGCTCGTACGACTCCATTGTGGTCGGCGGCGGACTGTCACACGCATCACCGCATCTCGCGCCAGCCTGCGTGGCCGAAGCACTTATCCAAGGAATGACTCCATGAGCCTGCACAATTTCGACCCTGTCATCGCCCGCCTGATCAGCCGTGAACGCAACCGTCAGGAAACCCATCTGGAGCTGATCGCCTCGGAAAACTACGTCAGCGAAGAAGTGCTGGAAGCCCAAGGTTCGGTGCTGACCAACAAGTACGCCGAAGGCTACCCAGGCAAGCGCTATTACGGTGGCTGTAAAGTGGTCGATGAGATTGAAAGCCTCGCCATCGAACGTGCCTGCAAACTGTTTGGTTGCGAATATGCCAACGTCCAGCCGCACTCCGGCTCCCAGGCCAATCAGGCCGTGTTTCTCGCTGTGCTCAAACCTGGCGACACGATTCTGGGAATGTCCCTGGCCGATGGCGGCCACTTGACCCATGGCGCCTCAGTAAACTTCTCCGGCAAGTTCTACACCGCGTACTCTTACGGCCTGGAAAAACACAGCGAAACCCTCGACTACGCCGAGATGGAAGCCCTGGCCCGGGAACACCGACCGAAAATGATCATTGCGGGTGCCTCGGCGTATTCCAGGACCATCGACTTCCAGCGTTTTCGCAATATTTGCGATGAAATCGGGGCCTACCTGATGGTCGACATGGCGCACTACGCCGGACTAATCGCAGCCGGCCTGTACCCCTCGCCGGTCGGCATTGCAGACTTCGTCACCTCGACCACTCACAAAACGCTGCGCGGCCCACGGGGCGGTCTGATCCTGGCTAAACGCGAACATGCGACGTTGCTCGACAAGACGATATTCCCGGTCTACCAGGGTGGACCTCTGATGCACGTCATCGCCGCCAAGGCCGTGGCGTTCAACGAAGCCCTCGGTGATGAGTTCAAGCACTACCAGCAACGCGTCATCGACAACGCCAGGACCATGGCGAACATCCTTACTCGGCGAGGCCTGCGGGTGGTGTCAGGGGGCACCGACTGCCACATGTTCCTGCTCGATCTGCGCGCGAAGAACATCACCGGCAAAGAGGCCGAGGCGTTGCTGGAAAGTGCCCACATCACCTTGAACAAGAACGCGATTCCCGACGATCCGCAAAAACCTGCGATCACCAGCGGCATTCGCATTGGCACACCTGCCCTGACCACACGGGGCTTCGGTGAAGCCGAATGCGCCGAAGTGGCCGACCTGATTGCCGATCTGCTTGAGCAACCGACCAATGCGGTACTGCTGGAAAAAGTCCGCCGACGGGTGATGCATTTGTGTGAATGCTTTCCGGTCTATCTATTGACTTGACGGCACTGAAACATGCAGGGGCGGACGCTTTAGTCCGCCCTTTTTTTTGCACGGGCAGATACTGCGGCGACAGGTCGCAGCCGACTGTTACCAAATCCGAAATGATCCATGTCAATAAAAGCCCTTTCTCTATGTGTTACAGGACATTATCCTTACGCCTGTCCTGCTGAAACGCTTCTCCTCTGCTTCATCCCGCTGCGTTCAGTCCCCCCCTTTAGAAAAAAGACCAAGAATTTCTTCTCTATGCCTGATTTTCATACTTCGCGAGACAGCGCTGTCTTGCTCCCTGTGGCCAGTCGAAAAGCCCTGAACCTGATCGGCGGATTCACCGTATTGGGCCTCGCCACCTGTACCCAGGCGGCACCGGCATTCGATAGCGATTCGCCGTGGATGCTCGGTGACTGGAACGGCACTCGTACCGAACTTTCGGAAAAGGGCTACGACTTCAAGGTCGATTACACCGGCGAAATGGGCAGTAACCTGCACGGCGGCTACGACCATGACCGCACCGCGCGCTACAGCGACCAGTTCGGCTTCGGCAGCCACCTGGACTTGCAGAAGATTCTGGGTTGGGACGACGCTGAATTTCAGCTGACCATCACCGAACGCAACGGCAACAACATCAGCAACGACCGGATCAACGACCCGCGTGTCGGCGGCTTCACTTCGGCTCAGGAAGTCTGGGGCCGTGGCCAGACCTGGCGCCTGACGCAGATGTGGTATCAGCAGAAATTCTTCGATCAGAAACTCGATATCAAGCTCGGCCGCTTCGGCGAGGGCGAAGACTTCAACAGCTTCCCCTGCGACTTCCAGAACCTGGCGTTCTGCGGCTCTCAGGTCGGCAACTGGGTTGGTGGCATCTGGTACAACTGGCCGGTCAGCCAGTGGGCGATGCGCGTCAAATATCACCTGACGCCGCAGCTTTACGCACAAGTCGGGGTTTACGAGCAAAACCCGTCCAATCTGGATCGCGACAACGGTTTCAAGCTCAGCGGCAGCGGCACTCAGGGCGCGATCCTGCCGGTGGAACTGGTCTGGACCCCGAAGCTCAACGGCCTGCCGGGTGAATACCGCGCCGGTTACTACTACAGCAACGCCAAGGCCACCGATGTCTACAAGGACAACAATGGCCAGCCTGCCGCCCTGAGCGGCGAGGCTTATCGCAGCGCATCGAGCAAGCACGGCGTGTGGCTCGGTATTCAGCAGCAGCTGACCAGCCACGCCAGCGACAACTCTCGGGGCCTGAGCGTGTTCGCCAACGGCACGATGCACGACAAGAAGACCAACGCGATCGACAACTACGTCCAGGCCGGCGTCGTCTACAAAGGCTTGTTCGATGCCCGCGCCAGGGACGACATCGGTTTCGCCCTGGCCCGTGTCCACGTCAACCCGGCCTACCGCAAGAACGCCGAGGCGACCAATCAGGCCCGCGCCGTCTTCGACTACGACGACCCATCGTTTCTGCCACCGCAAGACACCGAGTACAGCAGCGAGCTCTATTACGGCGTGCACGTCACGAACTGGCTGACCGTGCGCCCGAACCTGCAATACATCCGCCACCCCGGTGGCGTGGACAAGGTCGATGACGCGCTGATTGGCGGGATCAAGATCCAGTCGTCCTTCTAATACTTATGCAAAAACCTGTGAGAGCGAGCCTGCTCGCGATAGCGGTGTGTCAGTCGACATCAGCGCTGAATGTCAAGCCGCCATCGCGAGCAGGCTCGCTCCCACAAGGACCGCATCAACTGAACAGCTTTTCTATGAACCATGCCCACACCAGATCGTCATCTACAGTGACTACTGCGCGGGACTACTTAAAACGTCACGGAGAACCACACTATGAGCACTGATGGTGCTTTGAGTCGAAGCCGTCTATTGCCGAGCCTGCTCGGTATCGTGCTTCTGCTAATGGGCCTGGCCTTGCTGGCCGGGGGGATCAAGCTGAGCATGCTTGGCGGCTCACTGTATTACCTGCTGGCCGGTATCGGCCTGATGCTGACCGGGGGGCTGCTGCTGGCCGACCGTTTTGCGGCATTGAGCCTGTACGCGGTGGTGCTGTTCGCCAGTACGGTCTGGGCACTGTGGGAAGTCGGTCTGGACTGGTGGCAACTGGTGCCACGTCTGGCGCTGCTCTTTACCCTCGGTATCGTCATGCTGCTGCCATGGTTTCGTCGCCCGTTGCGTACCGGCGAGTTCAACCCGGTCGGCACCGGTGTGCTGAGCGCTGCCGTGGTCATCGCCGGTATCGCCGCGCTGGCCAGCCTGTTCACCAACCCGGGTGAAATCAAAGGCCAACTGGATCGCGACGCCGTGCCTGGCATGACCAACACCGCCCCGGCCATGCCGGACGGTGACTGGAACTCCTACGGCCGCAGCGCCCATGGCGATCGTTACTCGCCACTGGCACAGATCACGCCGCAGAACGTCAACAAGCTGGTTCCCGCCTGGACCTACCGCACCGGCGACCTGCCGGGCCCGAACGACCCGGGCGAAACCACCGCGGAAAACACCCCGCTCAAAGCCAACGGCATGCTGTATGTCTGCACGCCGCACAGCCAGGTGATCGCACTGGACCCGGACACCGGCAAGGAAATCTGGCGTTTCGATCCGAAGCTCTCCACGCAGAAGGCGGCGAACTTCAAGGGTTGGGCGCACATGACCTGCCGTGGCGTGACCTATCACGATGATGCCGCCTACGCGTCCGAGCAGAGCCCGACCGGCACCGCCAACGCGCCAGTGACCAGCGTCTGCCCGCGCCGGATCTTCCTGCCGACCGCCGACACCCGCCTGATCGCCCTGAACGCCGACACCGGCAAGATGTGCGAAGACTTCGGTAACGGTGGCCAGGTCGACCTGACGGCCAACATCGGCGGCTTCACCCCTGGTGGTTACTACTCCACGTCGCCACCGGCGGTCACCAAAGACCTGGTGGTGATTGGCGGCCACGTCACCGACAACGTTTCCACCGACGAGCCAAGCGGCGTGATCCGCGCGTTCGACGTGCACACCGGCAAGCTGGTGTGGAACTGGGACAGCGGCAACCCGGACGACACCACGCCGATTGCCGAAGGCAAGGTCTACACCCGCAACTCGCCGAACATGTGGTCCATGTTCGCCGTCGATGAAAAACTCGGCATGCTCTACCTGCCGATGGGCAACCAGACCCCGGATCAATTCGGTGGCGCGCGCACCCCTGAATCGGAACTGCACGCCGCCGGCCTGACCGCGCTGGACATCGCCACCGGCAACGTGCGCTGGCACTTCCAGTTCACGCACCATGACCTGTGGGACATGGACGTCGGTGGCCAGCCAACCCTGATGGACCTGAAAACCGCAGACGGTGTGAAACCGGCGGTGCTCGCGTCCACCAAGCAAGGCAGCATCTATGTGCTGGATCGCAGCAATGGCAAACCGATCGTGCCGATCAATGAAATCCCGGTGCCGCAAGGCGCGGTGGAAGGCGACCACACTTCGCCGACCCAACCGATGTCTGACCTGAACTTCGTGCCGCCAACCCTCAAGGAACGCGACATGTGGGGCGTGACCCCGTTCGATCAGATGCTGTGCCGGATCGACTTCAAATCCCTGCGTTACGATGGCATGTTCACCCCGCCGTCGCTGCAAGGCTCGATCGTTTATCCCGGTAACTTCGGTGTGTTCGACTGGGGCGGCATGTCGGTTGACCCGGTTCGTCAGATTGCTTTCGTGAACCCGAGCTACATGGCGTTCAAATCGAAACTGATCCCGGCCGCGGAAATCGCCAAACAAGGTCCGCGCGTCAGCGAAACCGAAGGTGTGCAGCCAAACAAAGGCGCGCCATACGGGGTGATCCTCGAAGCCCTGCTGTCGCCAATGGGCCTGCCGTGCCAGGCACCGGCGTGGGGCTACGTGGCCGCGGTCGATTTGACCACCAACAAAACCATCTGGAAACACAAAAACGGCACCGTGCGCGACAGCTCGCCGGTTCCGATCCCTCTGAGCATGGGCGTTCCAAGCCTGGGCGGCACCTTCACCACCGCCGGTGGCGTGGCCTTCCTGAGCGGCACCCTCGACCAGTACCTGCGCGCCTACGACGTGAAAAACGGCAAGCAGCTGTGGGAAGGCCGCCTGCCAGCCGGCGCGCAAACCACGCCGATGACCTACACCGGTAAAGACGGCAAGCAATACGTGCTCGTCGTTGCGGGTGGTCACGGATCGCTGGGCACCAAGCAGGGTGACTATGTGATTGCGTACAAACTGTCCGAGTAAGTTTTAGCGGCGGTTAAAAAACAGGGCGGTTACCTTCGGGGAGCCGCCCTTTTTTGTACCTGCGAATCCGCTGATGCCTGAACGGCCAAGGATGGGAAGCCTCGGCTAAATGAGGCAAGATCGGCCATTGCGAGCCAGCTACGGCACTGAACCGCGCTTGCTGACGCGAGCCGTCGCCTCAGGAGAAACATTTTGCACAGGGATCAATGTGATGAGCTTTGGCAAAAACTGGAGCACTGGATTGGCGACTCTGAAGCCGCCAACTGGACCGAATACACCACCGAAATGGTGGCTAAATGTGTGCTTATTGACTTCACCGCCACACAATGGGCACTGCTCGACCAGACTTTACTGAGTAAACCGGAGTACTGGCAGCAGCGCTGCACAGTCTCACTGGGAGAAGACCGCTCGGTACCGGCAATCGCCTTGTTGAAACGCCTGCTGCTGGAGTCGGCTTACCTCGACGTCCGCATCCAGGCCATCTACGAACTCGACTGGTGCGAAACCCCCATCGAAAAAAATTACGCGCCTTACATTCAGGCAGTCATCCAGTGTCTTCCGGTTGAAGAGATCGAGCCCGAACTGAAAAGCTTGCTCACCAAAGCCGAGAACGCCGTGTAATGAAAAACCTGACCACCATCCAGGTGCCTTCTATCGCGCAACTGAACGAGTCACAAAACGGTACCCTGCATTGGTGCCTGACCGATTTTCAGATGTGCCGCTCCTTCGACACGTCCAGCTTTCTCCCGATATTGCTCGATTGCCTGCTGATACCGACTAGTGTCGGCATTGAGATGTCCGGAATCACCATTGACGTCGACCTCGACCCGGCCAACATTGCCGACCACTTGATCGGCGTGCCCGGCATCACCTTCGAATTCATGGACGCGTTCGTCACCCTGCCCACCCCGGAAGCCATCCGCTACATCTGCACCTGGTGCGACCTCCACGCTGAGCATGATCGGGACAACGTCCTCTTGAAATGCCAAGCGCTCAAGGCCAGGTTCGAGGCATGAAATGGTTTGCCCATGGCCTGACCATCCTCCTCACACAGGAACCGCCAGTTGTTTGACCTGAGCCTGCTCACCGGCAAAATCATCTTCGACGACCTGTCTCTCCTGACCGACCAGCCTCTGGCTGGCCAGATCGATGCGCTCAAGGAAGACCTGTTGCAGGTCGAGTACGGCAAGCAACTGCTGCTGGATGTCGGTTGGTATCCCGAGTTCGATGAGGACGGTGCCTTTCGAGTGGTGGTCATAAAAGATCACCACTGGGACTACCCACAGTGGACGGGCCAGGCGCAGACCCTGGCAGAACTGACCGCACGCCTGACCGAAGCGCAACGCGAGCTGCACGCACGGCTCGACCTGCCTTGACCGAGAAGACCTCCATGAACGGCCCAATCAAGTACCGGCTACAACCATTGCGCATCCCCAGCGGTTGGCGCATCGAGGTCACCGACCTGTTTGAACTGGAGCTGACGCCAAATTCAGGCGACGGGTCGGGTGCATTCAGGACGGCCGACAAACTGCAATTGATCACGACAATCGAATGGTTTGTCCTGCAACCCCAGGCTGTTCGGCGATGAAGCAAATTGTCGTCCCGCTGAGCCCGGCGGCCCTGCATCGACTGGACCTTGATCAAAGCCAACCGGGTGAAGTGGAAACGTGGACGTTGAGCTCCGAGCACTACCAGCAATTGTGGGACTCAGGGTTGATCCAGCGCGTCAACAGCGTTCTAGGCAGCTTGGTCGATGACTATGAAGACGCCAGCATCCAGGGTGCCACTGCGCTTGAAATCGTTCAGGAGCTGCTTGAGCAAGCGACACTGCCAGCGGACCTCAAGGCACGGTTCAAACAGCTGACTGCGCTAGCCCGAAGTAAAGGTACCGGCCTGTTTTTCTACTTTTGATCCGGACCGTTTGTCCTACAGACGCTCTGATTTCTAAGGATATTTCCGACAAGTTCTGGCGGTTGTCGGTCGGAAGTGAGGTGGATAGGCTTTGGGGGTCGCTGCAAATCAGCGATCGGGCGTCGCGGCCTGAATTTTTACTTGGTGCTTTTCCATTCCCTATTTGGAGCATCGCCATGTTTACACCAGAAACCGAAAACGTTTCGCCCCACGAATCCAACGATTCAAAAAAATTCCACGACGCCGCCAACCGCACGCTTGATCACTACCTCAACCCAGCCGCCCTCAAATCCCCCGTGGCCCGCAAGCCGAGCACGATGTATAGGGTTGCGCCGGATATCAAAGACGAAGACCTGCTGGCCCACACCTGTGAATCGTTGGCCCAGGCCAGTGTGATGGCCAGTGATTTTGCGGGGTATCTGGAAGGGCCGCACCGGCACACGGCGATGGCGATTCAACAGATCGTCATGCTGGCAGAACTGGCGGTGAACCGGATGCTGGATAACGTGGCCGTGCCGAAGCCTGCGCCACACAGCTAATCCCTGTGGGAGCCGGGCTTGCCCGCGATGACGGATTAACATTCAACCTTGATGTTGACTGACACTCAGCCATCGCGGGCAAGCCCGCTCCCACAGTTGAACCGTGTGAATCTGCAAGAGATTGGTTAGCTGTCAGACTGCCAAGACCTGTCAAAACCCTGAACACACACGCTGAAATACCCAGGCCCATTGAAACCACCCCCCACCTGCCCCATCTAAGACCCATACCCTATTGCGCAGGTGCCCCATGACCGACCAGCAAGAATTCCCTGAAGACGCGAGCGAATACACCGAAACAGACAACGCCGAACACCACGTCACCGGCAAAGGCCTCGCCCTGCCTGGCCAGAACCTGCCGGACAAGGTCTACATCATCCCGATCCACAACCGGCCCTTCTTCCCGGCGCAAGTACTGCCGGTGATCGTCAACGAAGAGCCGTGGGCCGAAACCCTCGAACTGGTGAGTCAATCCGACCACCACTCCCTGGCCCTGTTCTTCATGGACACGCCCCCGGAAGATCCTCGCCACTTCGACACCAAAGCCCTGCCGGAATACGGCACCCTGGTCAAAGTGCACCACGCCAGTCGCGAAAACGGCAAACTGCAATTCGTCGCCCAGGGCCTGACCCGGGTGCGCATCAAAGCCTGGCTCAAACACCATCGCCCACCGTACCTGGTGGAAGTCGAATACCCGCACCAGCCCACCGAGCCGACCGACGAGGTCAAGGCCTACGGTATGGCGCTGATCAACGCGATCAAGGAGCTGCTGCCGCTCAACCCCCTGTACAGCGAAGAGCTGAAGAACTACCTCAACCGCTTCAGCCCCAACGATCCGTCGCCGCTGACCGACTTCGCCGCCGCGCTGACCTCCGCCACTGGCAGCGAACTGCAAGAAGTACTCGACTGCGTGCCGATGCTCAAGCGCATGGAAAAAGTCCTGCCGATGCTGCGCAAGGAAGTCGAAGTCGCGCGCTTGCAGAAAGAGATTTCCGCCGAAGTTAACCGCAAGATCGGCGAGCATCAGCGCGAGTTCTTCCTCAAGGAACAGCTCAAGGTCATCCAGCAAGAGCTGGGCCTGACCAAGGACGACCGCAGTGCCGATATCGAGCAGTTCGAGCAACGTCTGACGGGCAAGGTGCTGCCGTCCCAGGCGCAGAAACGCATCACCGAGGAAATGAACAAGCTGTCGGTCCTCGAGACCGGTTCGCCGGAATACGCAGTGACCCGCAACTACCTCGACTGGGCGACCTCGGTGCCGTGGGGCGTGTACGGCGAGGACAAACTCGACCTCAAACACGCACGCAAGGTGCTGGACAAACACCACGCCGGCCTCGATGACATCAAGGACCGCATCCTCGAATTCCTCGCAGTCGGTGCCTATAAAGGCGAGATCAGCGGCTCCATCGTGTTGCTGGTGGGCCCGCCGGGCGTGGGCAAGACCAGCGTCGGTAAATCCATCGCCGAAACCCTGGGCCGGCCGTTCTATCGCTTCAGCGTCGGCGGCATGCGTGACGAAGCCGAGATCAAGGGCCACCGCCGCACTTACATCGGCGCGCAACCGGGCAAACTCGTCCACGCGTTGAAAGACGTCGAAGTGATGAACCCGGTGATCATGCTCGACGAGATCGACAAAATGGGCCAGAGCTACCAGGGCGACCCCGCCTCGGCGCTGCTGGAAACCCTCGACCCGGAACAGAACGTCGAGTTCCTCGACCACTACCTGGATTTGCGCCTGGACCTGTCGAAAGTGCTGTTCGTCTGCACCGCCAACACCCTGGATTCAATACCCGGCCCGTTACTGGACCGGATGGAAGTGATTCGCCTGTCGGGCTACATCACCGAAGAAAAAGTCGCCATCGCCAAGCGTCACCTGTGGCCGAAACAGCTGGAAAAGGCCGGCGTGTCCAAAAGCAGCCTGTCCATCAGTGACAACGCCCTTAAAGCGCTGATCGACGGCTACGCCCGTGAAGCCGGCGTGCGACAGCTGGAAAAAAACCTTGGCAAACTGGTGCGCAAGGCCGTGATGAAGCTCATCGACGAACCGAAAGCGGTGATCAAACTCGGCCCGAAAGACCTGGAAGCCTCACTCGGCCGGCCAGTGTTCCGCAACGAGCAAGTGCTGTCCGGCGTCGGCGTGATCACCGGGCTGGCCTGGACCAGCATGGGCGGCGCCACCCTGCCGATCGAAGCCACGCGCATTCACACCCTCAACCGCGGCTTCAAACTCACCGGGCAACTGGGGGACGTGATGAAAGAGTCGGCGGAAATTGCCTACAGCTACGTCAGCTCCCATCTGAAGCAATTTGGCGGTGATCCGACGTTCTTCGACGAAGCCTTCGTCCACCTCCACGTACCGGAAGGCGCCACGCCGAAAGACGGCCCGAGCGCCGGCGTGACCATGGCCAGCGCCCTGCTCTCGCTCGCCCGCAACCAGCCGCCGAAAAAAGGCGTGGCCATGACCGGCGAACTGACGCTAACCGGGCATGTACTGCCGATTGGCGGCGTGCGTGAAAAAGTCATCGCGGCGCGTCGGCAGAAGATCAATGAACTGATTTTGCCGGAGCCCAATCGCGGTAACTTCGAGGAACTGCCGGAATACTTGAAGGAAGGGATTACCGTGCACTTTGCCAAGCGCTTTGCGGATGTAGCGAAGATATTGTTCTGACCCGTAACCTGATTGTTCCCACGCTCTGGGAACAATCAGACTCAACCAAAAAGCCCGCTGACCTTTAAAGGTTCAGCGGGCTTTTCATTTGCGTCACGGACTGAGGATGGCAGCCATCGCTGGCAAGCCAGCGCCTACGGTGCTCCGCGCAAAAAGAACACCCATTCCCTGCCCATCTTCCTCTTCTCGAATACGTTCAACTCAACCAACCCATTCAAGGTCGCTGACGCAGTGTTGTAAGAGCAGGCCAGATTCTCCTTCACATTGACCGCCGTAAATTCCTTGGCCATTCCACTCTTGGCCACTTGGTATACAGCTCGCTGTCTCTCGGTCAATTGGTCGAAAAAACCGGATGCCAACAACCATCGATCAAAGTTCTCGGCATAAGCCAGACTTTTCCGATAAGCCTCAGTAAAACCACTGACAGCACGCAGAATCACCGAACACTGGAAATCGATGAAATAAGTCAGGTCCAGCTCATCAGCTTCCGTATTCAGATACGAGCGGCCATATTTCACCGGCGCATTGCGCAGCAAAATGCTGATCGCTATATAGCGAAAGGCCGAGAAGTCATTCTTGAACATGAACCAGTAAAACAGCGCCCGCGCGACCCGGCCGTTGCCGTCGCGAAAAGGATGCTCATAGCCCAACGCAAAATGCAGGGCGATGCCTTTTATCAACGGATGAAGATAATCCACTTGATAGGGGTCGTTGTGGGATTGATTGATCCAATTCGACAGCACCTGCAGTCGTGACACCAGCCCCGCTGCGGGCGGCGGTGTATGCACGGTATTGCCCTCGCCATCCTGCACCACCACATCATCGTTGGCCCTGAAAGCCCCAGGTGAATATTGAGTGTCGTCGATGCCCTCGACGCCGACACAATGCATTGCCGTAATCAGCTCGACGCTCAAGGGTTCATAACGCTTTTCCCAGGCGAAGTTCATCATTTTGTAGTTGCCGATGACCATCCGCTCATCCGGCGTACGCGGCAGCCGCTTTCGCTTGAGCATATCTTTTGCCACTCGGGTAGTGGTCGCAGCACCTTCGAGTTGGCTGCTGCTGATTGCTTCATCTTCAATCAGATCGTTGAGCAGGTAGCTGAAATGCGCATGCTCGCCGATCTGGCTGGTCATGTGTTCCAGCGCTGCCGTTGTCGCTTGCCGATCGACGGCAGAAATAGCTTTCTGCGCCAGCGGCGTGAGCACGAAGCGGCCCCATTGGACAGGCTCGCCCAATGGCAGAAGGGTTGAGTACTGGGCGGTCCGGGCTTTTTTAACCAAGGCCCAGCACAGATTCGAGTCCAGCCCCGGCGCCCAGCGGTAGCGCAAGTCATCGAATGGAAGGTAACGCCCCTTATCGTCCAGAGGCTTGAGCAGTGCGAGGTAGTCCGAGAGGCGCTCCTTATTGGGCGATTGCCCCAACCGATCGAACACCGGATCGGATCTGCCCTTCAGCATGGGCGGCTTTTTCATCATTGCTGTCTCAAAAACTCACGAAACCGAGTCTTGAGTACAGCACCGCCCTTGCTCTGACTCAATATCAGACGGATCTGAAATACATGTAGGAGCTGTGCCGCAGGCTGCGATCTTCTGATCTTGATCCTCATATGGATTTCAAGATCAAAAGATCGCAGCCTTCGGCAGCCCCTACAAGGGAATGCGGTGAGCCAAACCACGAGGTCGAGGCCGCCAAGATCAAACGGGCTCTTTCTTGACCCTGAACCACGCCGCATACAACGCCGGCAAGAACAGCAGCGTCAGCGCCGTCGCCACAATCAGCCCACCCATGATCGCCACCGCCATCGGCCCGAAGAACACGCTGCGTGACAGCGGGATCATCGCCAGCACGGCAGCGAGCGCAGTCAGCACAATCGGCCGGAACCGCCGCACCGTCGCCTCGATGATCGCCTGCCACGGTTTCAGCCCAGCGGCGATGTCCTGCTCGATCTGATCCACCAGAATCACCGAGTTACGCATGATCATCCCGGACAAGGCGATGGTCCCGAGCATGGCCACAAAACCGAACGGCTGACGGAACACCATGAGGAACAGGGTCACGCCGATCAATCCCAGCGGCGCGGTCAGAAACACCATGACGGTGCGTGAGAAACTGCGCAGTTGCAGCATCAGCAACGTCAGCACCACCACGATGAACAGCGGCACGCCGGCCTTCACCGAGTTCTGCCCACGGGCCGAGTCCTCCATCGTACCGCCGACCTCCAGCAGATAGCCGTCCGGCAGTTCGGCGCGAATCGGATCGAGGGTAGGCATGATTTGCTGCACCAGCGTCGCCGGCTGTTCCTTGCCATAGATGTCGGCGCGAACCGTCACGTTGGGCAGGCGATTACGGTGCCAGATGATGCCTTCTTCGAAGCCATATTCCAGCGTTGCAATCTGCGACAGCGCCACGCTGCGACCATTGTCGGTCGGCACGGCCAGGCTTGGCAGCAATGCCAGTTCGGTGCGCTCATGCACCGTGCCGCGCAGCAGGATCTCGATCAATTCGTTATCTTCGCGGTACTGGCTGACGCTGGCACCGGTCAGCGAGCTTTGCAGGAAACCCGAGAGGTTCGCCGTGCTCACACCCAGCGCTCGCGCGCGGTCCTGATCGACATTCAGGTAAACGACTTTGCTCGGCTCTTCCCAGTCCAGATGCACATTGACCACATGGGGATTCTCGCGAACCTTGGCCGCGACTTTGCGCGCCAGGGCGCGGACGTCCGCAATGTGTTCACCAGTGACCCGGAACTGCACCGGATAACCAACCGGCGGGCCGTTCTCCAGCCGCGTAACCCGCGAGCGCAGGGCCGGGAACTGTTCGTTGAGGGTTTCGATCAGCCAGGTGCGCAGGGTTTCGCGGTCTTCGATGGTCTTGGCCAGGACGACAAACTGGGCGAAGCTCGCTGCCGGAAGTTGCTGATCCAGCGGCAGGTAGAAACGCGGCGAACCGGTGCCGACATAAGCCACATAGTTGTCGATCCCGGCGTGATCCTTGAGCAGCCCCTCGAGACGTTTGACCTCTTCTGCGGTGTTGCTCAGGGACGCACCTTCGGCCAGTTTCAGGTCGACCATCAGTTCCAGCCGCCCCGAAGCCGGGAAGAACTGCTGCGGCACGAAACGGAACAGCACCACGGACGCGACGAACATCACGATGGTCAGGACGATCACCGTTTTGCGCCGGCGCACGCACCACTCCACCAGCCGTCTGACGCGCTGATAGAACGGCGTGCCGTAAGGGTCGGGCTGGCCGTCGCCGGTGCCGTGTTTGGCGGCGTGAATTTTCGCCAGGTCCGGCAGGAGTTTTTCCCCCAGATAAGGCACAAAAATCACGGCGGCAACCCACGACGCCAGCAGCGCGATGGTCACCACCTGGAAGATCGAGCGGGTGTATTCGCCAGTGCCCGATTGCGCGGTGGCAATCGGCAGGAAACCGGCGGCGGTGATCAGCGTACCGGTGAGCATCGGGAACGCGGTGCTGGTCCAGGCATAGCTGGCGGCCTTGATCCGGTCGAAACCCTGCTCCATTTTGATCGCCATCATTTCCACGGCGATGATCGCGTCGTCCACCAGCAAGCCCAGCGCCAGCACTAGCGCGCCGAGGGAAATCTTGTGCAGACCTATCCCTAAGTAATACATGCAGGCGAAGGTCATCGCCAACACCAGCGGAATCGCCAGCGCCACGACCATGCCGGTGCGCACGCCGAGGGAGAAGAAGCTCACCAGCAACACAATCGCCAAGGCCTCCACCAGCACTTGAACGAACTCGCCGACACCGGTTTTCACCGCGGCGGGTTGATCGGACACTTTGCGCAGTTGCATGCCGGCCGGGAGGTTTTGCTGGATCCTGGCGAACTCGATTTCCAGCGCCTTGCCCAATACCAGAATATCGCCACCGTCCTTCATGGCCACCGCCAGACCGATGGCGTCTTCGGCCATGAAGCGCATGCGCGGCGCCGGTGGATCGTTGAAACCGCGACGAACGTTCGCTACATCACCGATGCGGAACGTGCGATCAGCGACGCGGATCGGGAAGTTCTTTATCTCGTCGACCGCCTGAAAATTCCCCGAGACCCGTAGCTGCAAACGCTCGCTGGTGGTTTCGAAGAAGCCTGCGGTAGACATCGCATTCTGCTCTTCAAGCGCCTGCTGTACCGCCGCCAACGGCAACCCGAGGGTGGCCAGTTTGACGTTGGACAGTTCGATCCAGATTTTCTCGTCCTGCAGACCGAGCAGGTCGACCTTGCCCACATCCTTGACCCGTTGCAGCTGGATCTGGATGCGGTCGGCGTAGTCCTTGAGCACCGCGTAATCAAAACCGTCGCCGGTCAGGGCGTAGATGTTGCCGAAGGTGGTGCCGAATTCATCGTTGAAAAACGGCCCCTGGATGCCCGGTGGCAGGGTCTGGCGGATGTCGCTGACCTTCTTGCGGACCTGATACCAGAGGTCCGGGATTTCTACCGAATGCATGGAGTCCCGAGCCATGAATGTGACCTGGGACTCCCCCGGGCGGGAGAACGAGGTGATCCGTTCGTACTCGCCGGTTTCCATCAGTTTCTTTTCAATACGCTCGGTGACCTGGCGCGACACTTCCTCGGCCGTGGCCCCCGGCCAGTTGGTGCGAATCACCATGGCCTTGAAGGTGAACGGCGGGTCTTCGCTTTGGCCGAGTTTGGTGTAGGACAACGCGCCGACGACAGCCAGCAAGAGCATCAGGAACAGTACGATCTGGCGGTTACGCAGCGCCCATTCGGAAAGATTGAAACCCATCGGGGATTACTCCTTGTGCGCCAGATTGACCACGCGGTTGGAGCGATCCACCGGGCGCACTTGCTGCCCGTCGTGAAGCACATGAACACCGGCGGCCACCACCCAGTCGCTGGCGTTCAGGCCTTCGAGCACCGGCACGGTTTTCTCGCCGAATGCACCGACCCGCACCGGGGCTTTTTTCAAGGTGTTGTTGGCGCTGACCACCCACACATAGGTGGCACCGTTTTCCGCAGTGACCGCCGACAGCGGCACCGACAACGCCACTACTTCGGCGGTCTGGATAAACACCCGGGCGCTCTGGCCCAGCTCGGCGGGAACCTTGCCGGCGGTAAAAGCGATACGGGCGGCGAAGGTGCGGGATTTGGGATCGGCGGCGGGCGACAGTTCACGAATGCGTCCGCTGAAACGTTGATCGGGTTGGGTCCAGAGTTCCACCGAAACCGGCTGACCGACCTTGAAGCGGCCAAAGCTCTGCTCCGGCAGGCTGATCGACACTTCGCGTTCGCCATCGGTGGCGAGGGTAAACACGGTTTGCCCGGCCGCTACCACTTGCCCGACTTCAACCGCACGCTTGGCCACTACGCCATCCTGCGGCGCACGCAGCACGGCGTAACTGGCCTGGTTGGTCGAGACATTGAATTCGGCTTTGATTTGCTTGAGACGTGCTTCACCGGAACGGTAGAGGTTTTCCGCATTGTCGTACTGCGAACGGCTGACCATCTGCCGCTCCATCAGCGTCTTGTAGCGATCACGCTCGGCACGCACCATGCTCAGATTGGCCTCGGCGGCCGCGACCTGGGCACGGGTGGCTTCCAGTTGCAGGCGTACGTCCTGAGGATCGAGCTCCGCCAGGGGTTGATCAGCCTTGACCCGCTGCCCCTCCTCGACCAGTCGTCGGGTGACTTTGCCACCAATGCGAAAGGCCAGATCAGGCTCATAGCGCGCGCGGACTTCACCGGGAAAACTTTCCATGGCCTGCGCCGAAGGCTCTGGCTGCACCACCATGGCCGGACGCACGGTGACTTGAGGCGCCTCTTCATGGCCACACGCCGACAATAAAAAAGCCAGACTGACCGGCAACGCGAGGGGCAAGGCATAGCGCAGCATGGTGAAGGACCTTTCGCTAATGGTGCTTGGAATAATTATACTGACCAGTATGTTATTAATAGCAAACTCACCAGTCCAGTATTAAAGCGAAAAATGTCAGACAATCTTTCAACACCCAGCGGTCCAGGCCGTCCCAAGGATCTGGCCAAGCGCCAGGCAATCCTCGATGCGGCGAAAATCCTGTTTCTGAGTAAGGGTTACGCCAACACCAGCATGGATAACGTGGCGGCCGAGGCCGGCGTGTCGAAACTGACGGTCTACAGCCACTTCAACGACAAGGAGACGCTGTTCTCCGCCGCCGTGGTGGCCAAATGCGAAGAACAACTGCCACCGCTGTTTTTTGAATTGCCGGACGGCATTACGGTGGAAACCGTGCTGCTGAACATCGCGCGCGGTTTTCATCAATTGATCAACAGCGACGAATCGGTGAACCTGCACCGGCTGATGATGACGCTGGGCAGCCAGGACCCGAAGCTCTCGCTGATTTTCTTCGAGGCCGGGCCAGAGCGCATGTTGCACGGCATGGAGCGGTTGCTGATCAAGGTCGATAAGAGCGGCGCGTTGAGCATCGATAAACCACGTAACGCCGCCGAGCACTTCTTTTGCCTGCTCAAGGGCGCGGGGAATTTCCGGTTGCTGTACGGCTGTGGTGAGCCGGTGACCGGGGATGCTGCCGAAGCCCATGTGCGGGAAGTGGTGGGGTTGTTTATGCGGGCTTATCGGCCGGGGTTAGCCTGATGATCGTTCCCACGCTCTGCGTGGGAATGCAGCCCGGGACGCTCCGCGTCCCTTTCGAAGCGGACGCAGAGCGTCCATTGAGGCATTCCCACGCAGAGCGTGGGAACGATCAGTATCGAATCAGGGCTTGAGCGCTTTCTTCGGATAAATGTCGTAGCGGCTGGACTTGCCATCCAGCGCATGACTCGGCTTCGGCCCGGCAATGCACGGCGCCTTGCGCGGGCGCTTGACCACCACCCGGTGACTGGCCAGGGCCAACGCCGCTTCGAGCAGGGCTGGCGCATCCGGGTCGTCGCCGACCAGCGGCCGGAACAGGCGCATTTCCTTCTTCACCAACGCGGTTTTCTCGCGATGAGGAAACATCGGGTCGAGGTAGATCACCTGCGGCGGCTCACCCTCCCAGTTGCGCATCACCTCGATCGAATTGCCCTTGAGCAAACGCATCCGCGCCACGATCGGCGCCACGTCGAAATCTTCCGCGCCACGCGCCAGGCCATCTTCAAGCAAAGCGCCGATCAGCGGCTGGCGCTCGATCAGGCTCATCTCGCAGCCCAGGCTGGCCAGTACGAACGCGTCCTTGCCCAACCCCGCCGTGGCATCCAGCACCCGCGGGCGCACGCCTTGAGCGACACCAACCGCCTTGGCGATCATCTGGCCGCTGCCGCCGCCGTACAACCGACGATGGGCCGCGCCGCCCTCGACAAAATCCACCCGCACCGGCCCTGGAGCGTCCGGCCCGAGTTGTTGCAGCTGCAACCCCTGCTCACCCACCTGCAAGGCAAACTCGCCGTCCTCCACCTGCAACGGCAATCCCAGGCGCTCGGCCCATTGCTCGGCCTGTGGCTGGAAAGTCGTGCCCAAGGCCTCGACATGGATACGGCAAGCCGCAGGTTGCTCAATCATGGGAAAACACGCTCAAAAAATTAATGATCGGCAAAAACGGCCGATAACCAAACTATCGAGCATTTTGCCAGAGCTGAGCGTCGACCGAGAGAAATGTCAGACATTCAACGCACATCGATAGGCTACATCTCGCCCCACGGCGATTTTGGCCTGCGAAATTCCCAAGCACTGAGCGGCGTCAGTCACCTGTGGCAGGATTTTTTTGCCCAGGCCCTGGCCGATCAGTCGGGCGATGTCGTGCCGGAGTCTCTCAACTTTCCGCCAGTCGATATCGACAGCCCGGTCGAACCGACCGTCGGCAGCGAGCTGCTGGCACACATCGTCTCTCAGCGTGAATGCAACGTCACAGAAACCCCGGTCCGCCCGCCAGAGCCACTGTTCCTGCCGATTGCCGAGTTCGAAATGGATTTGGCCGACAAGCCATTCCCACCGTTTCCAGCGGAAGAAATCGTCGCGCAACAGCAACAACAGGACTTCGAAAGCGGCTGGGTTCGCCCGATCGTGCTCACCGCCGGTCAACCGCTGCCAGAGCCAGGCACCGCACCGCAACCGCGTCCGCTGCATCTGCCGATCGCCGAGTTCGAACTCGACCTGCTGGACAAACCGTTCCCGCCGTTCTCGCCCGAGGAACTGGTGGAACAACAGAAACAATTCGATTTCGATAACGGCTGGGCTCGCCCGATCGTTCTGCAGAACCTGCGCATCGCCGCCTAACCCTCAGCGACACCGCCACCACGGCCCGACATCCACATGAAAGTGATTGCGATGGGCGGCGTTGTAGTCCGGGCTCAACACCACACTAAACATATCGCACGCGCCGTCGCGGACCTGATGGAGAAATCTCGCGTCCTGATTGTCCTTAGGCCAATCCTTGAGCACGCTGATTAATCGGCCGTCCGCCAGCCGGAATCCGCTGATATCCAGGGCATCGGCCGTGGCATGCTGGCTGCGTCTACCGTTTTCGCGGTTGTAGACGTTGCGACAGGCGAAGCTGCCGAGATGGTCGACCCGTTTCACCGCCTGCCCGTAGACCGCCTGAGCCGCCGGTTGCAGGGCGTGGCGATCGAACAAGGCGAACGCCACCGCCAGGCTGCAACTGGCGAGGAAACTGCTGCTCAGCGCCGCCTCGCCACCTTGCACGCGCAAGGTGTTGGTCAATGGGCAAGCCGCGTCCGGGCTGTCGGCCTGACGGCTTACACGTAACCCGGAGCTGCTCAGGGCCTGGTCGCACAACTGCGGATCATCGCGCAGACGCATCAGTTTGTAGCGAGTCAGCAGGTTCGGTTTGGCCTTTACGTCCAGCGGCGCCCATGGGTTCCATTGTGGGGGAATGGAAACCCAGCCGCGCCAGACGCTCAACCCGGCAGCGCCGATGATCAACAGCACCAGCAACAGCCCCCACCGAAACCGCATCGTCAGCCTTTGAACAATTGATTGGCCTTCTGGAACGGCATCGACCGGGAAGTGAAGCCAAAGGTCCCGTGTTGCTGGATTTCCTCTGCGGCGCGCAAGAACTCGCCATACGCCGCCAGCGCCAGGGCCGAACCGACACTGATGCGTTTGACGCCCATTTCACTCAACTGCGCCACCGTCAGTTTGAGCCCGCCGGACATCAGCACATTGACCGGTTTCGGCGCCACGGCGCGAACCACCGCCAAGACCTCTTCAGCGCTGCGCAAGCCCGGTGCGTAAAGCACGTCGGCTCCCGCCTCGGCGAATGCCTGCAAACGGCGAATGGTATCGTCGAGGTCAGGATTGCCGTGCAAAAAGTTCTCGGCACGCGCCGTCAGCACGAAGGGAAAAGGCAAACTACGAGCCGCCGCGACGGCCGCTTCGATACGCGCCACGGCATGTTCGAAACAGTAGATCGGGCCCTCCTCACGCCCCGTGGCATCTTCGATCGAACCACCGACGGCACCGGCCTGGGCGGCACGAAGAATACTTTGGGCGCAGTCGGCGGGGGCGTCGGCAAAACCGTTTTCGAGATCCACCGCTACCGGCAGATCAGTGGCCGCGACAATCGCCCGAACGTTCGCCAGGGTATCGTCGAGCGTCAACCCACCATCGGGGCGGCCTTGGGAAAAGGCACAACCGGCGCTGGTAGTCGCCAGCGCCTCGAAACCCAGGCTGGCGAGCATTTTCGCCGAGCCGGCGTCCCAGGGGTTGGGAATGACAAAAGCGCCCTCGCGTTCGTGCAGTGCTTTGAACGCCTGGGCTCGAAGGGTTTGCGCATCCATTGGCAGACTCCTGAAAAGGGGAAAACGAAGCTGATGCCAGTCAGTTAAACGCAATTCCACAGGTTTCGCGCCTTAACGGACTGACATCAGGGAACGAGGCCGCTTCAAAGCAAGCCAAGTTGCTCGGCGGCGGGTTCTCTGTATAACTCAGGCAGCGGCGGCAGGCCAGGCAAACGCAACATCAGTTGTGCATGAAAACGTTGTGCGAGTTTCGCTGCCAGCAGGTTGTCGGCGGTGTGCAAGAAGATATAGGGCGTGCGCCCCTCTTCGATCCAGACGGCGATTTTCTCGACCCACGGCACCAGGAACGGGTCGTTGGCTTCAAGCACAGGATGGCCAATGAAACGCACCTGTGGAAACTGGGTAAACGCAGCGGGGCGAGGCGGTACCCTGGGCTTTTTCGATTGGGCGTGGAGCACCGACGGATCGGTGGAGGTGCAGCTGAACAGCGCTCGCGGATCGAGACAGATGCGCTCGACACCACGATCCAGCAGCAGGCGATTGAGCATCCGCTCGGCATCGCCCTTGGCGAAGAATTCGTCATGCCGCACTTCGACCGCCAAGGGCCGGTCCACTGCATCGATAAAGCCGGCCAGCTCCGACAGTCGTTGAGGGGTGAAGCTTTTGGACAATTGCAGCCAGACGGGAGAAACACGCTCACCCAGAGGACTGAGCAATTGCAGGAAGGTCTCGGCGGCGGTCAGTTGATCGCGCAAGTCGCCGCTGTGGCTGATGTCGCCGGGGAACTTGGCGGTGAAGCGAAAGCGTGCGGGCATGGTGTCGGCCCAGCGCTGCACGGTGGCGGCAGAGGGGCTCGCGTAGAAGGTCGTATTGCCTTCCACGGCGTTGAACACTTGAGAATAAAGATTGAGAAACTCGGCGGGCCTGGCGTCTTGTGGATACAAGTACTCGCGCCAGGCGTTTTCACTCCAGGACGGGCAGCCGA
Source organism: Pseudomonas sp. B21-015 (assembly GCF_024749285.1). Classification (NCBI taxonomy): domain Bacteria; kingdom Pseudomonadati; phylum Pseudomonadota; class Gammaproteobacteria; order Pseudomonadales; family Pseudomonadaceae; genus Pseudomonas; species Pseudomonas sp. B21-015. The sequence continues at coordinate 1,334,536 of NZ_CP087196.1, read as the reverse complement.
GGTAGTAAGGCAGCGCCATCAGATGTACAGGTCGAGACCCAGTACATCCGCATCCCAATCGACAAAAGTGGCGGTGCTCAGGTAGCTGGCCAGTGCCATCGCCACGCTTTTGCTCATGGCGCGGTGATAAATCATGTCTTGTTGACGCGCGGGCAGATTGCTCAGGCGTTGCGCAGAGGCTTTGGCGGCACGGGCGGCCAATTGCTCTTCGGTTGGGAATTCCAGCTCGCCGTCGATATCGACGTAGTCGTCATCCGCCACAGGGCCTTTGCGGGGCTTGCGCTTGATGGGGTAGGACTGGGAGGAAAGGCCGTCTATACGCATAAGTGCATGCTCGGTATCGATGATGGCAGCTTAGTGGCACATCACCCACTTCGCAAACTGCCGAGTGATAACTAGAACACATAAAAGACAAAAGGTTTAAAAGCGCAGGAGAGAAAATGACGATTGGCACTGGCTGGTAGACCGCCATCGCGGGCAAGCCCGCTCCCACAGGATCTCCGCAAACCCTGTGGGAGCGGCGGTGCGGCGATCCGACTTGTCCGCGATTGGACCCGCTCGGTCTTGGGAATTAACGCGCTTTGGGCGTCGCGACTTTATCGCGCAGATACACCGGTTGCGCATCGTCAGCCACGATCGCTTCACCGCGTTCCCAGGCGAAACGCGCCAGGGTCAGCAGGTCTTCGGCGTGAGGCAGCATGCCCGCGTCCTGGCCGCTCAGGTTGACGGCAATGCGCTCGGCATATCCCCAACCGGTGCCCGCGCCGAACCATTCGCCACTGGCATCGGCCGGCAGCGCGGCGACTTCCGGCGGCAGTACCGCTTCGTTGCCCACCAGCCGCATCTCCCCCGCCGTTTCGCGGTAGCACCCCCAATACACCTCATCCATGCGCGCATCGATGGCCGCCGCGACCTGGCTGACACCGTGTTCGCGATGAGCCCGCTGGGCGAGTACCGCCAGATTGGAGACCGGCAACACCGGACGATCCAGCGCAAACGCCAGCCCCTGCACCACGCCGATGGCGATCCGCACCCCAGTGAACGCGCCCGGCCCACGGCCGAACGCAATGGCATCGACCGCTTGCAGGGTGGTCCCGGCATCGGCCAGCAGTTGCTGGATCATCGGCAGCAGCTTTTGCGCATGCAGGCGCGGGATCACCTCGTAATGGCTCGTGACTTTGCCGTCATGCAGCAAGGCAACGGAGCAAGCTTCGGTCGCGGTGTCCAGGGCCAGCAAGGTGCTCATCGATGTTTCCGTAAGAAAGGTCAGAAAAAGTGCGCCAGTATAAACAACTACGGCCCGCAAGCGGGCCGTAGAAGATGAAGCCGATCAGACTTTTCAGCTCAGCGCTTCAAGCACCTTGCCGGTGATCGCTTCTACCGAGCCAACACCTTCGATGTGGCTGTACTTCGGCTTGCCTTGAGCGTTGGACAGCTCCTGGTAAAACTTCACCAGTGGCTCGGTCTGGGCGTGGTAAACCGAGAGGCGATGACGCACGGTTTCTTCGGTATCGTCTTTGCGCTGCACCAGCTCTTCACCGGTGCTGTCGTCTTTACCGGCAATTTTCGGCGGGTTGTAGACGATGTGGTACACGCGACCGCTAGCCTCGTGAACACGACGACCGGCGATACGCTGGACAATTTCTTCGTCTTTGACGTCGATTTCGACCACGTGATCCAGTTCGACACCGGCCTTCACCAGGGCTTCAGCCTGAGGAATGGTGCGCGGGAAACCGTCGAACAGGAAACCGTTGGCGCAATCGGCCTGGCTGATGCGTTCCTTGACCAGATTGATGATCAGGTCATCGGAAACCAGACCACCGCTGTCCATGACGCTCTTGGCGATCAGGCCCAGCTCGGTACCGGCTTTTACGGCAGCACGCAGCATGTCGCCGGTAGAGATTTGCGGAATGCCGAATTTCTCGGTGATGAACTTAGCCTGAGTACCTTTACCGGCCCCGGGAGCTCCCAGCAGAATGACGCGCATCGATGTGCTCCTCAATTTTTTATATAGATAACGTCAGATTCGCCTCGTGGGGCCAATCTCAAAAATAGGATCGCGACCGCCCAAACGGCCAAAGGCTGATCAAGATACACAGCAGACCCTGCCCACACAAGCCGCCGAAAGTCGGAGAAACCCGCGCCTGAGGAGCCCCTGCGAAAGGGTAACCCAAGTCGCAACCCCATCATTAACTGTCGCGTGACAGACCTTTTCGACCGCTCGCCCGCAGGCACTCGACGCTCGCGCCGGGTGCCTGTCCCCACGACGAAAACCTTAGCCGGTATTTCGCAAACCGGCGGCAATCCCCGCCACAGACACCAGCAACGCCTGTTCTACCGGGCTGCCCTGCGCCTCATCCTGCTGCCGCGAACGGGCCAACAGCTCGGCCTGCAATAGATGCAGCGGGTCGAGGTAGGTGTTGCGCAAGCGGATGAATTCAAGGGTGTCTGGGCTGTGTGCCAGTAGTTGCGACTGACCCGTCAGCCCCAGGACCACCGAGCAAGCCTGCGACAATAGGTCGCGTAAATGCGCACCCAAAGGAAGCAGATCCGGCTCGACCAGGCGCTCATCGTAAGACCGGGCAATATCGGCGTCGGCCTTGGCCAGCACCATTTCCAGCATATCGATGCGGGTACGGAAGAATGGCCATTGCTCGCGCATCTGCCCCAGCAACGCCCCTTCGCCGCGCTCCAGCGCCTTGCTCAGCGCCGCTTCCCAGCCAAGCCAGGCCGGCAGCATCAGGCGCGTCTGGGTCCAGCCGAAGATCCACGGAATCGCGCGCAGGCTTTCGATTCCGCCGGCGCGGCGCTTGGCCGGGCGGCTGCCCAACGGCAAACGCCCCAACTCCTGCTCTGGGGTGGACTGGCGGAAATACTCGACGAACTGCGGGTTCTCCCGCACCACGGCACGGTAAGCCTTGACGCCATCGGCGGCCAATTCGTCCATCAAATGGCGCCAGGCAGGCTCAGGTGGTGGTGGCGGCAGCAAGGTCGCCTCCAGCACCGCCGCCAGGTACAGATTGAGGTTCTGCTCGGCGATGTCCGGCAGGCCGAATTTGAAACGAATCATTTCCCCCTGTTCGGTGGTGCGGAAACGCCCCGCCACCGACCCCGGCGGCTGCGACAGAATCGCCGCGTGCGCCGGGCCACCGCCACGGCCCACGGTGCCGCCGCGACCGTGGAACAACAGCAACTCCACTTGTTGCTCGCGGCAGATGTCGACCAGCCGCTCCTGGGCCCGATACTGCGCCCAGGCCGCCGCGGTAGTGCCGGCGTCCTTGGCCGAGTCGGAATAGCCGATCATCACCTCTTGTGGCCCTTGCAGGCGCGAGCGATAGCCCGGCAGCAGCAAGAGTTTCTCGATCACCGGGCCCGCGTTATCGAGGTCGGCGAGGGTTTCGAACAACGGCACCACGCGCATCGGTCGCAATACGCCGGATTCTTTAAGCAGCAGTTGCACGGCCAGCACGTCGGAAGCGGCACCGGCCATGGAAATCACATACGAACCGAGGGAAGCCCCCGGTGCCGCGGCGATTTCCCGGCACGTCGCCAACACTTCGGCAGTGTCGGCAGACGGCTTGAAGTACGCCGGCAGCAACGGCCGACGATTGTTCAGTTCGCGCATCAGGAAGGCGATGCGCTCTTCCTCGCTCCAGTCCTCATAACGGCCCAGGCCAAGGTAATCGGTGATTTCGGTCATGGCCGCCGTGTGGCGCGAGGCGTCCTGGCGCACATCGAGGCGCACCAGAAACAGCCCGAACGTCACCGCGCGGCGCAGGCAATCGAGCAACGGGCCATCGGCGATGACGCCCATGCCGCATTCATGCAGCGAGTGGTAGCACAGCTCCAGCGGGTCCAACAGGTCGCGGTTGTTTTGCAGCACATCGGCGGATGCCGGCGTGGTTGCCGTCAGGGAGGCGTGGGCCCAGTTACGGGTCGCTCGCAGGCGTTCACGCAACTGTTTGAGCACCGCGCGGTAAGGCTCGGCGCTGTCGCCAGCTTTGGCTTTCAAGGCGTCGCTGGCCTGCTGCATCGACAATTCGGCGGCGAGGTGATCGACGTCGCGCACATACAAATCGGCGGCCATCCAGCGCGCCAGCAGCAACACTTCGCGGGTCACGGCGGCGGTGACATTAGGGTTGCCGTCGCGGTCGCCGCCCATCCATGAGGCAAAGCGAATCGGCGCGGCCTCCAGTGGCAGGTGCAGGCCGGTGGCCGCATGCAGGGCCTGATCGGCCTTGCGCAAATAGTTGGGAATCGCCTGCCACAGCGAATGCTCAATCACCGCGAAGCCCCACTTGGCTTCGTCTACCGGCGTCGGCCGGGTGCGGCGGATTTCTTCGGTATGCCAGGCTTCGGCGATCAGACGCTGCAACCTGGTTTTGATCTGCTCGCGCTCGGCAGTCGTCAGGTCACGATGGTCCTGGGCGGCCAGTTGCGCGGCGATGGCGTCGTACTTCTGGATCAGTGTGCGACGCGCCACTTCGGTGGGGTGCGCGGTCAACACCAGTTCGATTTCCACCCGCCCCAGTTGCCGGGCCAGGGACTCGGCGTCATGCCCCGCAGCCAGCAGGCGAGCGAGCAGTTCCGGCAACACCCGGGCCTCGAACGGCGCGGGCTGCGACTCTTCGCGGCGGTGAATCAGCTGATATTGCTCGGCGATATTGGCCAGGTTGAGGAACTGGTTGAACGCCCGCGCCACCGGCAGCAACTCGCCTTCGCTCAACTGGTTGAGGCTGGCGCTGAGTTCGGCGTCCATCGAGCCGCGACGGTCGGCCTTGGCGCCCTTGCGGATTTGCTCGATCTTGTCGAGAAAGCCGTCCCCGTACTGTTCACGAATGGTGTTGCCCAACAGCTCACCCAACAGGTGAACGTCCTCGCGCAAGCGTGCATCAATATCGGTCATCAGCAGTTCTCCAGCGAAAATCCGGGCGGCTATGCTTTATTAGAGGCTCTGACATAGAGAGTGCCGTCGTAAAGCGGTTCTTACAAGCAGACGAAGGGACTTCAAACACAAGGCGTTGCAGTTAGTCTCAATAATAATGAGCCGTACAACGGCTTGCCGCCGGCCACCGCCGGACACTCACCCGGCCTGCCACGAGCAGGTGCGCAATGAGGTCACTATGAAAATCCGCGAGCTCGCCAAGCACTGGGAAGAAAACGCCAAGGGTCGCCTGACCGACACCGGCTACACGATTCGTCTGGACGTGGAAGCTGCCGCACGGCTGGCGGCGATTATCGAAATGTACCCTAAACGGCACCCCGAAGAACTGCTCGGAGAATTGATCGGCGCCGCCCTGGAAGAGCTCGAAGCGAGCTTTCCGTATGTGAAAGGGTCAACGGTGGTCGCCACCGATGAAGAAGGCGATCCGCTGTACGAAGACGTCGGCCCGACCCCGCGTTTTCTCGCCTTGTCCCGTCGTCATTTGCACGATTTGTCGAGCGATAACGACAAGCCAAAACACTAGAACCTGTGGGAGCGAGCCCGCTCGCGAAAGCGCTGGATCAGCCATCCTCAATGCTGGATTTACTGACGCTTTCGCGAGCAGGCTCGCTCCCACAGTTTGATTGCATCCCTCCTTCAAAACGGCGTATTCCCGGGTCATGAGACGGTCGGGTATACCGCTGCACATCACTAAAGTTCCCGTTTTAGAGCCCTGGCCACTCGGTCAACCTTTTTTCGGGCGACAGGCCATCTTCTCTGAACTTTTAAAAAACACCTGGGGTCAACCCAGTAACCATGCCTGGGACGGCCGTTTCAAAGTGCGCTGGAAATTGAAGGCTGCGGCTCCTTGTCCAGGATGGATTCAGATGTTTTCAGGAGTTATCCAATGGAGTTGAAGACCATGAAGACCAGCACCCCACCCTCCTCGTTCACCCACTTGCGCGGTCTCAAACTGGCTGCCCTGGCCATCGGCGGCAGCTTCGTTCTGGCCGGTTGCGCCGGTAATCCGCCGACCGAGCAATACGCCGTGACCCAATCGGCCGTGAACAGCGCCGTCAGCGCTGGCGGTACCGAATTCGCCGCAGTGGAAATGAAGGCCGCGCAGGACAAGCTCAAACAAGCCGAAATCGCCATGCACGACAAAAAGTATGACGAGGCCAGAATGTTGGCCGAACAGGCCGAGTGGGACGCCCGTGTGGCGGAACGCAAGGCCCAGGCGATGAAAGCCGAACAAGCTGTGAAGGACTCCCAGAAAGGTGTTCAGGAACTGCGTCAGGAAAGTCAGCGCACCGTGCAGTAAGCGCGCATCCCGATTTCCAGACCTGACACGCTTATCGATAAAAAGGACGAACCATTATGCGCAAACAACTGATGATCCCCGCCCTCCTGGCCGCAAGTGTTGCACTGGCTGCCTGCTCCACACCGCCTAACACAAACCTGGAGCAAGCCCGCACCAACTACGCTGGCCTGCAAGCCAACCCGCAAGCCAGCAAAGTCGCGGCGCTGGAAACCAAAGACGCCAGCGAATACCTGGACAAGGCCGACAAGGCTTACCAGGACAGGGAAGACCAGGCCAAGGTCGACCAACTGGCTTATCTGACCAATCAGCGTGTTGAAGTGGCCAAGCAGACCATCGCCCTGCGCACCGCTGAAAACAACCTGAAAAACGCCGCGGCACAACGGGCCCAGGCTCGTCTGGATGCCCGCGACCAGCAGATCAAACAGCTGCAAGACAGCCTGAATGCCAAACAGACCGATCGCGGCACGCTGGTGACGTTTGGTGATGTGCTGTTCGCCACCAACAAGGCGGACCTGAAGTCCAACGGACTGGTGAATATCAACAAACTGGCGCAGTTCCTTCAGGAAAACCCGGACCGTAAAGTGATTGTCGAAGGCTACACTGACAGCACTGGCTCGGAGTCGTACAACCAGTCGCTGTCCGAGCGTCGCGCGACCTCGGTGCAAGTGGCCCTGATCAAGATGAGTGTCGACCCTGCGCGCATCGTGGTCCAGGGTTACGGCAAGGAATACCCGGTCGCGGAGAACGCCAGCGTCTCGGGCCGTGCGATGAACCGTCGGGTGGAAGTGACCATCTCCAATGACAACCAGCCTGTCGTCCCGCGCTCGGCGATCAGCTCTAACTAAGAACCTGCGATAACGTAAAAGCCCCGCCTGAGTTGATCAGGCGGGGCTTTTTTATGCCGTCCTACGGAATGGTTACGGCTGCAGTTTCTGCGGCGTTTCCTGGCCCATGCAGCGCACGGCTTTTTTCTTGTTGTTGACCAATACGCCGGTCAGGCCTTTCTGCTCGGTGTCGAACATCACCAGCACGCCATCGATGCACTGGGCCACTTGCGGGGCCGGTTCCAGGGAGACCTTGTAGTCTTCGCCCGGCACGGTCTTGAGCATGGTGAAGTCGCTGAGCAGTAGCGCATCCTCGGGTTTGGCGAAGTGCAGGTAGCCGTACCACCACAGGGCCCCGACGGTGCCGAGGATGCTGCAAATACCGGTGATGATCAGCGGGATGGCGTTACGTTCTTCACTCATTGCGGACTCTCTGGTGGTTCATCTTCTGAATACGGGGGTGCCGGGTAATTGGGGATCTCACCCAGGCGGCGCAAGCCGTTGAAATGCTGTGGGTCTTCAAGGTAGCGCAGCATGACTTTTCGCCAGACCGGGTCGGCGAAGGTCTGCACATGACCGCCCCGGGTCAGTTGCAGCACTCGCGGCGGCGGCGCAGCTTGATACAGACGGATGCCGTTGGAAAGGGGCACCAGTTGATCATCGATACTGTGATAGATCAGTTTCGGTACGCCGTTGAGCTGCGTCATGGAATGGATCGCGCTGTCGCCGTCCGGCACCAACCAGGACAACGGCACCTGAAACGGCCAGGTCATCCAGGATGTGCTCAGGGCAAAACGCCCGACATCACGGTAGCTGGCAGGAACGCCATCGAGCACGAACGCCTTGAGTTGCCGCTGGCGCTCGGGATGCTGGGCCAGGTAATGCACGGCCATTGAACCGCCAAGGCTCTGACCGAGAAGGATCAACGGCTTGCCCTTGACCTCCGGCGCCCGGTCGAGCCATGTGAAGGCGGCGTCGATGTCCTGATAAATCGCCGGCAACGCCGGTTTACCTTCAGACAAACCGTACCCGCGATAGTCCACCAGCAACACTTGATAGCCCTGCTCCGGCAACCACCAGCTCGCGCCCAGGTGCCACGCCAGGTTGCCGCCGTTGCCATGCAGATGCAGCACCGTGCCTTTGACCTCGACACCTTTTTTCGCCGGCAGCCACCAGCCATGCAGCTTGAGGCCATCGGCGCTGGTCAGGGTGACATCGCGAAATTCGAGTTTGGCTTTTTCCGGGGTGAACGGCTGACCGGGCTCGGGGTAAAACAGCAACGAGCTGCAACCGCCGAGGGCCAGGAGCAGGCAAAAGATGCCGAGGATTCTCATCCGGTGAAGCCTCGCAAAAAATGGGGGATTGGAATACACCCCCCTGTGGGAGCGAGCCTGCTCGCGATGGCGGTGTGTCAGACAACATCGATGTTGAATGTTCAGCCGCTATCGCGAGCAGGCTCGCTCCCACAGGAGATTTCATCGTCGTTACAGGATATTGGAGTAATCCGCTTCGATCCGGTCCAGGCTCAGGTGGTTGAGGAAGTTGGAGAAGCACATCCACGCCGACAGCGCATTCATGTCGCGGAATTGGTCGGGCAGGTACTTGGGCGGCACCACCAGGCCTTCGTCCACCAATTGGCGTAAGGTCCGCATGTCTTCGAGCGTGGTCTTGCCGCAAAACAGCAGCGGTATCTGCTCCAGCTTGCCTTTACGCACGGCCAACTGAATGTAGTTGTAAACCATGATGAAGCCCTTGAGGTAGGACAAGTCTTTGGTAAATGGCAGACCGGTCGGCACCGAACCGCGGAAAACCCGACTGGCGTTGCCGTAACTTTCAGCCATTTCGAAGCCTTGCTCACGGAAGAACTCGAAGATCTGCAGGAAGTCCGCGCCCTCCTCCACCATATGAATGGCGCGGGTGCGGTTGGTGAGTTTGCGCAGGCGACTCGGGTAGGAGGCGAAGGTGATGATCTCCATCAGGATCGCCAGGCCTTCCTGGGTCACGGTGGACGACGGCGGGCCCTTGGACAGGAACGTACAGATCGGCTGATTCAGGCCGTTGAGCGTGGTGCCCACATGCACCAACCCTTCGTGGACTTCCAGCGCACGTACATCACGATCGTTGAACATCGCGTCGGCGCGGATCTTGATGTAGTCGGCACCGGCCGCCGCATCGGCGACGATCCCGTCGGATTCGAATACCCGAATGGTTTCCTCGTTTTCGCCAAACACCTTGTTCAACCGATGTTGCAGCAGGTTGACGGCTTCCTTGGCGGTGAGGATTTTCGGTTCGTCCTTGAGGTCGCCACGGCCGTCGATGTTGTTCAGGTAGTCGGAGAGCATCAGCCCCAGGTCGGCCAGGGTCGGGTCGCCGGCGTGAAACGCATCGGACGCCGCGCCATACAATTCCTGGGAAATCAGCCCGAAATCCTCGGTGCCGCGCGCTTCGAGCATGCGCACCACCATCCGGTACTCCTTGCACATGCGGCGCATGATCTGGCCGACCGGGTTGAACTGGCCGAGCTGGCGGGTGATGTCGCGCTCGATGTTCTGGAATTCCAGCTTCACTTTGCTGGAGTCGAACGACAGCGGTCGATTGAGGTAGTAATCGCGGTCCACGGCCGGCATTTCCTTGCCCTTGCCTTTGAGGAACCCCTTGCGAATGCTGTCATCCCACTTGACCGCATCCAGAACGCGAATCGGCGTCTGCGCCAGCACTATGCGATCGGACAACATGCGTATCGTCTGCTGGTATTCGTCCACCCGAAACTCCTGTAGTAAACCGTTACGTGCTGGGTTTATTTGGTTTTGGCCAGGCGCTGATAGCGCACCGCTTCGACGAAGACATCGGAATTGGCCGGGTCGTCGAGGTAGGCAAACACCTGATCCATGCTGTTGTTGACCAACATCCCGTCGCCGTCGTCGGTCTGGAAGCCTTCGCCGCTGAGGGCTTCTTGCCCCATGGCCTGCTTGATCTGCTCGAGGTCGAGGTTGTAGACCACCAATTCGTGCTTTTCGTTGAGTTCGAACCCGGCGATGGTGAAGTGCCCGCCGAACTGCGCCGGCACCTTCGCCGACAGGTACCAGCGATTGCCATGGCGCGACACAGTGAAGGGATAGGCTTCACGCTCATGGGGTTTGGCCTTGAAGTAGCTGACCGCCTGATAGTGGTTGTCACCGATGCGCGTCAGTTCCAGGTTCATCGGCTCGCCCCAGGCGTTGGTGCTGGTCCATTCGCCGAGCAGCCCTTTGGGCGCGGGCTCGCTGGCGGGCAATGGCTCCTTGAAGGTCACCAGGCAGCCACTGAGCAGCAGGAACGACAAGGCGATCACAACGACACGCCAGGCTTTCATTCAACACTCCCTATGAACACAACACCAACCTCAAGTGAAAGCCGGCCCCTGTGGGAGCGAGCCTGCTCGCGATGGCGGTGTGTCAGGCAACAGAGATGTTGAATGTCAGACCGTCATCGCGAGCAGGCTCGCTCCCACAGGGGTTAGCCTCCACTCAGGGGTTACACCGACGCCAGTACCAAATGCATGTAGCGGTTGAGGATGCCGAGCATTTCCTCTTCGGCAACAGGCTCGGCGTCGTTGAGCAGGCCCTGATATTCCATCCGTCCGATAATCGCCGTCAACACTTTGGCATCCTGTTGTGGCTCACGGGAACCCAATACTTCGAAAAGTTGGCAGGTGCCCTGCAGCAGAATTTGCTGATGGGAGCGCACCAATAACGCCAGACGCGGGTTGAGCAGCGCTTCCTGGCGGAAGGCTTGCTCGGCCATCAAGTGCTCGCGGCGATTGATCAATTGCCGATGAACATAGTCAGCCATCAGCCGCGCGATATCGTCCGCCAGTTGTGAGCGGGACTCGGGGGTGCCATCGCCGCTGACAACCATCTCGCGCAACAGGCCTTCGTTGCTGGCCCACAACCGGGCCATGAACGCCGCGCTGCGTTCCACGTATTGCGCGAAGGTATCGGTGAGCAGGTCATCGATGTCTTTGAAATAGTACGTGGTGGCCGACAGCGGCACACAGGCCTCGGCGGCCACCGCACGGTGACGCACGGCCCGCACGCCATCGCGCACGACAATGCGCATCGCCGCGTCGAGAATGTCCTGTCGACGCTGTTCGCTGCCCTGTCGGCTGGCCTTGCGGCCCTGGTACTGAACACTTTCAGCGACCGCAGTGGCGATATCCGCTGCACCTTCTTGAGCCATTGCACGATTCACGACAGGTATTCCTCTCTAAACGTCAAAAGTAACCAATTGATACGTTTGTACCAGACAGGCAATAAAAAGCCGCCTGTTATAGGCGGCTTTTTAATTGAAACACTTACGCTTGCGGCCGCATGTGCGGGAACAGGATCACGTCGCGGATCGACGGTGAGTTGGTCAGCAACATCACCAGACGGTCGATGCCGATCCCTTCACCAGCGGTCGGCGGCATGCCGTACTCCAGCGCGCGAACGAAGTCGGCGTCGTAGTGCATGGCTTCGTCGTCGCCAGCGTCCTTGTCGGCCACCTGCGCCATGAAACGCTCGGCCTGATCTTCCGCATCGTTCAACTCGGAGTAGGCGTTGGCGATTTCACGGCCGCCGATGAACAGTTCGAAACGGTCGGTGACGCTCGGGTTCTCGTCGTTACGACGGGCCAGCGGCGACACTTCGAACGGGTACTGGGTGATGAAGTGCGGCTGCTCCAGCTTGTGCTCGACCAGTTCTTCGAAAATCATCACCTGCAGTTTGCCCAGACCTTCAAAGCCGAGCACCTTGGCGCCGGCCTTCTTGGCGATGGCGCGGGCCTTGTCGATGTCAGTCAGGTCGGCAGCGGTCAGCTCCGGGTTGTACTTGAGAATCGAGTCGAACACCGACAGACGCACGAACGGCTCGCCGAAGTGGAACACCTTGTCGCCGTAAGGCACGTCGGTGCTGCCCAGAACCAGCTGAGCCAATTCGCGGAACAGCTCTTCGGTCAGGTCCATGTTGTCTTCGTAGTCGGCGTAAGCCTGGTAGAACTCCAACATGGTGAATTCAGGGTTGTGACGGGTCGAAACGCCTTCGTTACGGAAGTTGCGGTTGATCTCGAACACCTTTTCAAACCCACCAACAACAAGCCGCTTGAGGTACAGCTCAGGCGCAATGCGCAAGAACATTTCCATGTCCAGCGCGTTGTGATGCGTCTCGAACGGCTTGGCCGCCGCGCCGCCTGGAATGGTTTGCAGCATCGGTGTTTCCACTTCCAGGAAGTCACGCTTCATCAGGAAGCTGCGGATGTGCGCAATCACTTGCGAACGCACGCGGAAGGTCTGGCGCACATCTTCGTTGACGATCAGGTCAACGTAACGCTGACGGTAGCGCTGTTCGGTGTCGGTCAGGCCGTGGTGCTTGTCCGGCAGCGGGCGCAGCGACTTGGTCAGCAGGCGCACGCTGGTCATTTCGACGTACAGGTCGCCTTTGCCGGAACGCGCCAGGGTGCCTTCGGCTGCAATGATGTCGCCCATGTCCCAGGTTTTCACCGCGGCCAGGGTTTCTTCGGACAGGGTTTTACGGTTGACGTAAACCTGAATCCGCCCGGTCATGTCCTGAATCACCATGAACGAGCCACGGTTGAGCATGATGCGACCCGCCACCTTGACCGGAATTGCAGCCTCTGCCAGCTCTTCCTTGGTCTTGTCCGCGTACTGTTTCTGCAAATCTTCGCAGTAATTGTCGCGGCGGAAGTCGTTGGGGAAGGCATTGCCTTTGGCGCGCTCGGCAGCAAGCTTTTCCTTGCGCAGGGCGATCAGGGAGTTTTCTTCCTGTTGCAGGGCTTGCGGGTCGAGTTGTAGGTCGCTCATGTCTTTAAATATTCCATCAGGTTCGTTGTCCCCAGCCTTCGGCTGGGGATCGCGGGCAAGCCCGCTCCCACAGGATCGCGGTGAATCAGGCGATCCTTTGTTGCATGTCTTACAAGCCTTGTTTCAGGCTCGCCACCAGGTATTCGTCGATGTCGCCGTCGAGCACCTTGTCGCAGTCGCTGCGTTCGATGTTGGTACGCAGATCCTTGATCCGCGAGGCATCGAGCACATACGAACGGATCTGGTGACCCCAGCCGATGTCCGACTTGGTGTCTTCCAGGGCCTGGGAAGCAGCGTTGCGTTTCTGCACTTCCTGCTCGTACAAGCGCGCCCGCAACATTTTCATCGCGGTGTCTTTGTTGGCGTGCTGGGAGCGTTCGTTCTGGCAGCTGACCACGGTATTGGTCGGTACGTGGGTAATCCGTACGGCCGAGTCGGTGGTGTTTACGTGCTGACCACCGGCACCGGAGGAGCGGTAGGTGTCGATGCGCAGGTCCGACGGGTTGATGTCGATTTCGATGTTGTCATCGATTTCCGGCGACACGAACACGGCCGAGAACGAGGTGTGACGACGGTTGCCGGAGTCGAACGGGCTCTTGCGCACCAGACGGTGCACGCCGATTTCGGTGCGCAGCCAGCCAAAGGCGTATTCGCCCTTGATGTGCACGGTAGCGCCCTTGATACCAGCGACTTCACCGGCCGACAGTTCCATGATGGTCGCGTCGAAACCGCGTTTATCCGCCCAGCGCAGGTACATGCGCAGCAGGATGTTGGCCCAGTCCTGAGCCTCGGTACCGCCGGAGCCGGCCTGGATGTCCAGGTAGGCGTTGTTCGGGTCCATCTCGCCGCTGAACATGCGACGGAACTCGAGCTTCTCGAGGGCTTCGCGCAGGCGCTCCACTTCAAGGGCTACGTCGTCGACGGCGGCCTGGTCTTCTTCCTCGGCAGACATCAACAGCAGGTCTTTGGCATCGGCCAGACCGCTGGACATTTCATCGAGGGTTTCTACGATCTGAGCCAGCAGCGAACGCTCGCGACCCAGGTTCTGAGCGTACTCAGGGTTACTCCAGACACTCGGATCTTCAAGCTCGCGATTGACTTCAGTCAGACGCTCATGCTTTTGATCGTAGTCAAAGATACCCCCGAATAGTTTCGGAGCGCTCGGACAGGTCCTTGATACTGTTAAGGATCGGGTTGATTTCCATGGCGGGCAGCACTCGTTGGCGAACTTTTGAAAGCCGGCGAGTATAACGTAATCAAGCTGTCACGGCAGCCCGCCTGGCGGCTTTAGCGGCGAATGAACCTGATGGTTCATTCGATCCCCACCTGATTGCGCCCATTGTTCTTCGCCAGGTACAGCCCCTTGTCCGCCGCCGAGATCAATTGCCGGCAGTCGCTGCCCGGCTGCGGGATCATGGTCGACAGGCCGATGCTGATGGTCAGGCTCGAACCTTCGGTCGGGAAAGTGTGCGGGATCTTCAACCCGGCCACGGTCTGGCGCAGTTTTTCCGCCACCAGCCGCGCACCGCCCGGCGAAGTGTTGGGCAGGACCAGAACGAACTCTTCGCCGCCGTAACGGGCCGGCAGGTCCGATGGCCTGGCGCTGGCATCGCGAATCGCCGTGGCGACTTTGCGCAGGGCTTCATCGCCTTCGAGGTGGCCAAAACTGTCGTTGTAGGACTTGAAGTAATCGACATCGATCATCAGCAACGACAATTGCGTCTGATCACGCAGCGAACGCCGCCACTCCAGCTCCAGGTATTCATCGAAATGCCGGCGGTTCGACAGCCCGGTCAGGCCGTCGGAGTTCATCAAGCGTTGCAGCACCAGGTTGGTGTCGAGCAACTGCTGCTGGCTGACCCGCAACGCGCGGTACGCCGCGTCACGTTGCAGCAGGGTCATGTAGGAGCGCGAGTGATAACGGATGCGCGCCACCAGTTCGATATTATCCGGCAGTTTGACCAGGTAATCGTTGGCGCCTGCGGCGAACGCCGCGCTCTTGATCAGCGGGTCTTCCTTGGTCGACAGGACAATGATCGGAATGTCCTTGGTCGCCGGGTGATTGCGGTATTCGCGCACCAGGCTCAGGCCGTCGAGGCCGGGCATGACCAGGTCCTGAAGGATCACCGTCGGCTTGATGCGGACCGCCTGGGCGATGGCCTGGTGCGGGTCGGCGCAGAAATGGAAGTCGATGTTTTCTTCGTTCGACAGACCACGCCGCACCGCCTCGCCGATCATCGCCTGATCGTCCACCAACAGCACCATGGCGGCGTTTTCGTCGGTTTTGAAATCGTCGAGCTGTAAATCATTCATGTGCGGTCACCTGAGTACTGCCTGGGCCACGATTGCTGCTAATGATAGTCATTTTTGGAAAATCTCCAGCAATCGTGGCGCTATCTTGTCCAGTGGGCGAACTTCCACGGCCGCGTCGATGGCCGCGGCCGCCTTCGGCATGCCGTACACCGCACTGCTTTGCTGGTCCTGAGCAATGGTCAGGTAGCCCTGTTGGCGCATGAGTTTAAGCCCCTGGGCGCCGTCGCGCCCCATACCGGTCAGCAGAACGCCCACGGCGTCACCGCTCCAGTAACTGGCCACACTCTCGAAAAACACATCGATCGAAGGCCGATAGATTTCGTTGACCGGTTCGGCGGTGTAGGCCAACGTGCCGTTTTTCAGCAGGCGAATATGGTGATTGGTACCGGCCAGCAGGACCGTGCCGCTTTGCGGCGGCTCGCCTTCCTGGGCCAGGCGCACGTCCAGGCCGCTGGCGCTGGCAAGCCATTCGGCCATACCGGCGGCGAACACCTGATCCACATGCTGGACCAGCACAATGGCCGCCGGAAAATCTCGGGGCAGGCCCTTGAGCAGCACTTCCAGCGCCGCCGGTCCGCCGGCGGATGAACCGATGGCCACCAGGCGCTGGCGCGAGGCCGAGTTGCGGTGCGGGCTCGGTGCCGATCGCACCCGATTGCTGTGGTCACCGATCAGCCAGCCAATGTTGATGATCTTGCGCAGCAGCGGTGCGGCGGCTTCCTGAGCATTGCCGGCCCCGATCGCCGGGGTATCCACCACATCCAGCGCGCCATAGCCCATGGCTTCGAACACCCGGTGCACGTTTTGCTGGCGGTCGACGGTGACAATGACAATCGCGCACGGGGTTTCGGCCATGATCCGCCGGGTCGCTTCCACGCCGTCCATCAATGGCATGATCAAATCCATCAGGATCAGATCCGGGGTGTATTCGGCGCAACGTTGCACTGCCTCGGCGCCGTTGCCGGCGACCCAGACCACCTCGTGCGCCGGCTCGAACGCCAGCGCGCGGCGCAAGGCCTCTACCGCCATGGGCATGTCATTGACGATAGCGATTTTCATGCCCGCGCCCCTCCAATGAGCTCAACCACGGCATCCAGCAACGCGTCATCATGAAAACTGGCCTTGGCTAGATAATAGTCGGCGCCGGCGTCCAGTCCACGGCGACGGTCTTCTTCGCGGTCCTTGTAGGACACCACCATTACCGGCAGCGATTGCAGGCGATTGTCACGGCGCAATAAAGACACCAGCTCGATGCCGTCCATGCGCGGCATGTCGATGTCGGTGATCAGCAGATCGAAATCCTCCGAACGCAAGGCATTCCAGCCATCCATACCGTCCACCGCCACAGCGACGTCGTAGCCGCGATTGAGCAGCAATTTACGCTGCAACTCACGAACGGTCAGCGAATCGTCTACCACCAGAATCCGTTTACGCGCCGCTTCGACGGCCTGATCGGGGTGCCGGGCAATGCGCTCCAGACGCCCGGTATTGAGCAGTTTGTCCACCGAGCGCAGCATGTCTTCGACGTCGACGATCAGCACCACCGAGCCATCGTCGAGCAAGGCCCCGGCGGAAATGTCCTGCACCTTGCCCAGGCGCTCGTCCAGCGGCAGCACCACCAGCGTTCGCTCGCCAATAAACCGCTCGACCGCCACCCCATAGATCGCCTCGCGCTCGCGGATGACCACCACTTTTAGGGTCTGCGCGCTGTTCTGGCTCGCCGGGCGCTGCAACAGCTGACTGGCGGCGACCAACCCGACATGCCGGCCTTCGTACCAGAAGTGCTGCCGGCCTTCGACCTGCACGATGTCTTCCGGCTCCAGGTCGCACATGCGCTCGATATGCGCCAGCGGGAAGGCATACGCCTCGTCACCGACTTCCACCACCAGACTGCGCACCACCGACAGCGTCAGCGGCACTTCCAGATGAAAGCGACTGCCCGCCCCCGCCGTTTGCGCCAGCACCACGGCGCCGCGCAACTGACGGACCATGTGCTGAACCGCATCGAGCCCGACGCCGCGCCCGGACACTTCGGTGACCGCATCGCGCAGGCTGAACCCCGGCAGAAACAGGAACGTCAGCAGTTCTTCTTCGCTCAGTTGGGCGGCCGTCTCGGCTGGGGATAACTGCCGCTCGACAATAGTGCGGCGGACCTTTTCCAGGTCGACGCCATTGCCGTCATCGCTCAGTTCCAGCACCAGCAGACCGGCCTGATGCGACACTCGCAAACGGATCAGGCCCTCTTCCGGCTTGCCCGCCAAGAGCCGTTGTTCCGGGGTTTCGATGCCATGATCCACCGCATTGCGCAGCAGGTGCGTCAGCGGCGCTTCGAGTTTTTCCAGTACGTCGCGGTCGACTTGAGTCTTTTCGCCCTCGATCTCCAGCCGCACCTGTTTGCCAAGGTTGCGGCCGAGATCGCGGACCATGCGCACTTGCCCGCTCAGCACGTCGGCGAACGGCCGCATGCGACAGGCCAGCGCGGTGTCATACAACACCTGTGCGCGCTGGCTGGCGTGCCAGGCGAACTCGTCCAGCTCAGCGTTTTTTTCCACCAGCAATTGCTGGGATTCAGCCAGCAATCGACGGGCATCGCCCAAGGCTTCCTGAGCTTCGAGGCTCAAGGCATGGTCCTTGAGATGGACGTTGAGGCTTTCCAGCGCCCGCAGGCCATTGCTCTGCATGCGTTTAAGGCGCTGCATGGTGGCCAGGTGCGGCTTGAGCCGCTGGGTTTCCACCAGGGACTTACTCGACAGGTCGAGCAGGCTGTTCAAGCGCTCGGCGGTGACGCGCAATACGCGTTCGCCACTGTCAGTGGTGCGTCTAGTCTGGGGCGCAGGCTCGGCGGGCGCTGCCGGGGGTGCTTCGACGGGTGCTTGGGCGGCAGGAACGGGCGGCTCGACCCTGGGTGTCGGCGGTTCGAGCTGAGGTTCTGCCATCGGCGGCGCGATGGGGACAGCCGCCATGTGTTCAAGCAGCCGTCCCATCAAGACGACGTAAGCTTCGATATCCGCAGGCGCTGGAGCGTTGCCCGGCGTCGCAATCCGCGTCAGCAGATCGGTGCCTTGTAACAGCGCATCAATGTGTTCGGGCCGCAGGTACAGGCGTCCTTCCTGGGCGCTGACCAGGTAATCTTCCATCACATGGGCAACGCTGACCCCGGCATCGACGCCGACAATCCGCGCCGCGCCCTTGAGCGAATGGGCCGCGCGCATGCACGATTCAAGATAATCGGCCTGGGTCGGATCGCGTTCAAGCGCCAAAAGACCTGCGCTCAGCACCAGGGTCTGGGCCTCGGCTTCCAGGCTGAACAGTTCCAGCAAAGAGGCGTCACGCATTTGCTCGGGGGTCATGTGAGGCTCCGGGTCACGGCGGACAGCAGCTGTTCTTCATCCAGCCAACGCAGGCTGCGACCTTTGAATTGCAAGACGCCACGGGTGTATTTGGCGCTGGACTGAGTACCGGACTGAGACGCGGCATCGAGAATGCGCTCGTCGATGGCATGAATCCCGTCCACTTCGTCCACCGGCACCACCACCGGCCCGCCATGGGCGGCGATGATCAGCATCCGTGGCATCACCCGCGCGCCGGACACCACACCACTGGTGCCGTCGAGCCCCAGCAGCTCCACCAGCGACAGGCACGCCACCAAGGAACCGCGCACATTCGCCACGCCGAGCAACGCCCGGGAGCGCTGATGCGGCAAGGAGTGAATCGCCTGCAGCGGCGCCACTTCGACCAGGCTGCGGGTGGCCAGGCCCAACCATTCTTCGCCGAGACGAAACATCAGCAGCGAGCGGGTTTTCACATCGTTCTCGACCACCGTCGAGACTTGCCCACGGTCGTCCTGCTGCAAGGCGTAGCGGTCGAGCAAGCGTGTGGCGGCAGCTGAATACACTGCGCAGTTACGGCAATGAATGTGCTCGCTCAGCAGCGGGCAGGTCCTGTCGCCATGGATACCGATGCGGTTCCAGCAGTCGTCGATGGCTTGGGCATCTTCATGGGTGACGCTCAAAATGTCGGAGACGTTCATCGTTTACGCTCACTGTCAGCGGCGCGCTCGCTGCGGGCAGCGCGGGCCTGCAATCGTCTGGCACCGGCCGTGTCGCCCTGGGACTGCAGCAAGGTGGCCAGGTGCATCAACGCATCGGGGTGTTGCGGCTCGAGGTACAACGCCTTGCGATAAAACCCCTGGGCCTCCAGGGCGCTGCCCGCAACATCGCTGAGCAGCCCCAGCCAATAGAACACCTGGGCCACCGGCTCGTGACTGCGTAAATAGCTTTCGCACGCGGCACGGGCCTCGGCGCTTTTGCCTTCGTTGGCCAGCGCGGCGATGTTCGCCAGCAGCGTGGCAGAGTCCGAAGGGATAGCTTTCGAAGGGCTGGCATTGGGAGCTTGAGGCATCGGTACGACCGTCGCGAAAGGCCGACTGCGCACCGGCGGCGGTGTCACGCTGCGCACCGGTTGTTGCACCGGCAGCGGCATCGGCTCGAAGGTCGCAAGTGGTTCGGGCGTACTTTGACGACTGAAGGCAAACGACTGCGGGATACCGATCGAGCGCATGCCGAAACGGCCCAGCAGACTGCCCTCCGCCGGGCCGATAAACAGCACGCCATCGACGTGGGTCAGGCGTTTGAGCACTTCGAATACCTGCTGCTGGGTCGGCTGATCGAAATAGATCAGCAAATTGCGACAGAACACGAAGTCATAGGGCGGCTCATTGGCCAGCAACGTCGGATCGAGCAGATTGCCGACCTGCAAACGCACCTGTTCAAGCACGCGCCCGCTGAGGCGATAGTTGTCGTTTTCAGCCGTGAAATGGCGCTCGCGAAACTCGATGTCCTGGCCCCGAAACGAATTCTTGCCGTACAGCGCGAGCCTGGCCTTTTCCACCGACAGCGGGCTGACATCCATGCCGTCAACCTTGAACTGGTGCGGTGCCAGGCCGGCATCGAGCAATGCCATGGCGATCGAGTACGGCTCTTCGCCGGTGGAGCACGGCAGGCTGAGTATCCGCAAGGCGCGCATGTTATTGATCGCCGTCAGCCGCTTGGCCGCCAGCTTCGCCAGCGTGGCGAAGGATTCCGGGTAACGGAAAAACCAGGTCTCGGGAACGATCACCGCTTCGATCAGCGCCTGTTGTTCGTCCCACGAGCCCAGCAAGGTGTGCCAGTACTCATCGGCCGTCAGCGCCCGAGCCGCCGTGCAGCGCTGGCGCACCGCGCGTTCGATGATCGCCGGGCCGACCGAGCCCACATCGAGGCCAATACGCTCTTTGAGGAAATCAAAAAACCTTTGATCGCTGCTCATCCCTGCTCCTCAAACTGCGCCAGATCCAGCGGCGGCGAGGGAAACAATAAGGCTCGAACCTGTTCGTCCAGCAAATCGGCAACCCGTACCCATTGCAGCAAACCCTGGGCATCTTCACGCACCGGGCCCAGGTACGGCGCCTGGCGATTGTCCAGGCCATAAGGCTGAAAGTCCGCCGGGTTGCAACGCAACGTGTCGGTGGCCTGTTCCAGAATCAGCCCGAGCAACTGCGCAGGCGTCGCCTCATCCGGCCGATAGTGCACCAGCACCAGCCGCGTGCTGGTGCGGACCTGGGCCGCTTGGCCGAACGTCAGGGCGCTGAGGTCGATCACCGGCACCACCGCGCCGCGATAGGCGAACACCCCCGCCACCCAGTCCGGCGCCCGGGGAATGGGTTTCAACGGCAGCTGTGGCAACACTTCGGCCACCTCGATGGCCTGCAAGGCGTAACGCTCGTCGCCGATGTGGAACACCAAAAACAACGACTGCTTCGCCGGCATCGCCGCGCCGCGTTTGACCGCGAGCTCGCTCATCAGACTTTGAATCGCGAGACGCCGCCACGCAGCCCCACGGCCACCTGGCTCAGTTCATCGATGGCGAAACTGGCCTGACGCAGAGACTCGACGGTCTGGCTGCTGGCATCGCCCAACTGCACCAGCGCGTGGTTGATCTGCTCGGCACCGGTGGCCTGGGCCTGCATGCCTTCGTTGACCATCAACACCCTTGGTGCGAGCGCCTGCACCTGATGAATGATCTGCGACAGCTGCTCACCGACCTGCTGCACCTCGGACATGCCACGGCGCACTTCCTCGGAGAACTTGTCCATGCCCATGACCCCGGCCGACACCGCCGACTGGATCTCACGCACCATCTGCTCGATGTCATAGGTGGCCACCGCGGTCTGGTCCGCCAGACGCCGCACTTCGGTGGCGACCACGGCAAACCCGCGACCATATTCGCCGGCCTTCTCGGCTTCGATCGCCGCGTTCAGGGACAACAGGTTGGTCTGGTCGGCGACTTTGACGATGGTCACCACTACCTGATTGATGTTGCCGGCCTTCTCGTTGAGGATCGCCAGTTTGGCGTTGACCAGATCCGCTGCGCCCATCACCGAGTGCATGGTGTCTTCCATGCGCGCCAGGCCCTGTTGGCCGGAGCCGGCCAGCACCGACGCCTGATCGGCGGCGGTGGAGACTTCGGTCATGGTCCGCACCAGGTCCCGCGAGGTGGCGGCAATTTCACGGGAGGTCGCACCGATTTCGGTGGTGGTGGCCGCGGTTTCGGTCGCGGTGGCCTGTTGCTGCTTGGAGGTCGCGGCGATTTCCGTGACCGACGTGGTGACCTGCACCGAGGAGCGTTGGGCCTGGGACACCAGCGAGGTGAGTTCGGTCATCATGTCGTTGAAACCGGTTTGCACCGCGCCGAACTCGTCTTTGCGCGCCAGATCCAATCGCCCGCTCAAGTCGCCGCTGCGCATGACTTCCAGAACGCTCACGATCCGGCTCATTGGCGCCATGATCGCGCGCATCAACAGCCAGCCGCACAACCCGGCGACAAACATCGCGACCAGCAACGACAGGCCCATGCTGATCTTGGCGGCGGTCACCGCATCGCTGATGGTCTGAGCCGCTTGCTCAGCCTGCTCACGATTTTGTTCGATGATGTTGTTCAAATGCTTGCGGCCGTCGAGCCACGCCGGCGTCAGCTCTTGATCGAGCAACACCCGCGCCCCTTCGTAGTCTTTGCGTTGATAGAGGCCCAGGACTTTCGCCAATACCTGGTTGAAGGTTTGATGATTAGCCTCGAACTCGTCGAAAGAAGCCTGGTCGGCAGGATCGGTGATGAGCTTCTGATAATTCTGAATTTCCTCACGCAGATGCTGTTCGAAACCTGCGTACTTCGCCTGGTCCTCGGCGGTCATTTCCCGATGCTGGGAGAGGCCGACGAGCTGCTGGGTCACGACGTAACTGTCGACCCAGCCACCGCGGATCATGGAGCTGTAATAAACGCCCGGAACCGCGTCGGTTTGGACCTTTTCTGTGTTGGCGTCGATCTTGATCAGCCGAGAAAAAGACACCACGACCATCAACAGCATGATCGCGATAATCACCGCAAAGCTCACCAAAATGCGTTGGCGCAACGTCCAGTTCTTCACAGTCAGTCCTCGGTGCGGATCAAATTTCGGGGGAGTATAGCCGAGGGCCTGTGGGAGCTGTGATGCACAGACTGTGTGTTCACTGCAGATCTACTGTGGGAGCGGGCTGCCGAGGTCGCCGGATGCTTTGTTCTGGGCGCCTCTCGATGAGAGCGCTTCCAGATGTTGCTCACTTTTAGGCAAACGGGCGGGAACGCACCCTCTCAATCTATTTCATCAAATCCAGCCTTAGAGATTTGTCGACCGTGAGACCGCGCACTAGGCTGGATAAATCCACAAGACAGCCCGGCCTCAGTCAGCCTCTCACAAAGCGCACTAAGCTAATAACAAGCCACTCACGGCGCATCACCCCGTTCAACGCTGTCCCGATCCTAATTAAAGAAGAGGGAAACCCCATGTTCGTGCACAAGACCGCACTGCTCAGTGCAATCACCACAGCATTGCTGGCCAGCGCCAGCCTGCAGGCCGCCGAACCGCTGAAAGCCGTCGGTGCCGGCGAAGGTCAGCTGGATATCGTCGCCTGGCCCGGCTATATCGAACGGGGCGAAACCGACAAGGCCTACGACTGGGTCAGCGCTTTCGAGAAGGAAACCGGTTGCAAGGTCAACGTCAAGACCGCCGGCACATCCGATGAAATGGTCAGCCTGATGGCCAAGGGCGGTTACGACCTGGTGACCGCGTCTGGCGATGCCTCCTTGCGCCTGATCGCCGGCAAGCGTGTCCAGCCGATCAACACCGCACTGATCCCCAACTGGAAGAATCTCGATCCGCGCCTGAAGGATGCACCGTGGTACGTGGTCGACAAGCAGACCTACGGCACCCCGTACCAATGGGGCCCGAATGTGCTCATGTACAACACCAACGTGTTCAAACAGCCGCCGACCAGCTGGGGCGTGATACTCGAAGAGCAGAAGCTGCCCGACGGCAAATCCAACAAGGGCCGCGTGCAGGCGTATGACGGCCCGATCTACATCGCGGACGCGGCGCTGTACCTGAAAACCGTCAAGCCGGAACTGGGCATCAAGGACCCTTACCTGCTCGACGAAAAACAGTACAAGGCCGTGCTCGATCTGCTGCGCAGTCAACAAAAGCTGATCCACCGCTACTGGCACGACACCACCGTGCAGATGAGCGATTTCAAGAACGAAGGCGTGGTGGCTTCCAGCTCCTGGCCGTATCAGGTCAACGGCCTGATGAACGAGAAACAGCCGATCGCCTCGACCATCCCCAAAGAAGGCGCAACCGGGTGGGCCGACACCACCATGTTGCATGCCGAAGCCAAACACCCGAACTGCGCTTACAAGTGGATGGACTGGTCGCTCACGCCGAAGGTCCAGGGCGATGTGTCCGCCTGGTTCGGTTCGCTGCCGGCGGTCCCGGCGGCGTGTAAGGCAAGCGAACTGCTGGGTGCCGAAGGTTGCAAGACCAATGGTTTCGACCAGTTCGACAAGATCGCTTTCTGGAAAACCCCACAGGCTGAAGGTGGCAAGTTTGTGCCTTATAGCCGCTGGACCCAGGATTACATCGCGATCATGGGCGGCCGTTAAGCCCTCTTCGCGAGCAAGCCCGCTCCCACATTTGATCGCATTCCCCTGTGGGAGCGGGCTTGCTCGCGAAGCTTTTAAAGATTTCAGTTTTCTGGAGCACCGCACCCATGACGCTTGCAGTCCAGTTCACCAACGTTTCCCGTCAGTTCGGCGAGGTGAAGGCCGTTGACCGGGTTTCCATCGATATCCAGGACGGCGAGTTCTTTTCCATGTTGGGCCCTTCCGGCTCGGGCAAAACCACCTGCCTGCGCCTGATTGCCGGTTTCGAACAACCGAGCGCCGGCTCCATCCGTATTCATGGCACCGAAGCTGCCGGGGTGCCGCCGTATCTGCGGGACGTGAACACCGTGTTCCAGGATTACGCCCTGTTCCCGCACATGAACGTTCTAGACAACGTCGCCTACGGTTTGAAAGTCAAAGGCGTCGGCAAGACCGAACGCCATAAACGTGCCGAAGAAGCCCTCGAGATGGTCGCCCTCAGTGGCTACGGCGAGCGCAAACCGGTTCAACTTTCCGGCGGTCAGCGCCAGCGTGTGGCCCTGGCCCGCGCATTGGTCAATCGCCCTCGCGTGTTGTTGCTCGACGAGCCCTTGGGCGCCCTCGACCTGAAGTTGCGCGAGCAAATGCAAGGCGAGCTGAAGAAACTGCAACGCCAACTCGGCATCACCTTTATCTTCGTCACCCACGACCAGACCGAAGCGCTGTCGATGTCCGACCGCGTGGCCGTGTTCAACAAGGGCCGCATCGAACAGGTCGACACGCCGCGCAACCTCTATATGAAGCCGGCGACCACCTTCGTCGCCGAGTTCGTCGGCACGTCCAATGTGATTCGCGGCGATCTGGCGCGGCAGTTGAGTGGCAATCCACAGCCGTTTTCGATTCGCCCGGAACACGTGCGTTTCGCCGAAGGCCCGCTGGCCAGCCACGAAATCGAAGTCAGCGGCCTGCTGCACGACATCCAGTACCAAGGCAGCGCCACCCGCTATGAATTGAAGCTGGAAAACGGCCAGACCCTGAACATCTGCCAGGCCAACGTCCAGTGGCTGGACGTCAGCGCGCAACATCAGACCGGGCAACGCATCAGCGCTCGCTGGGCGCGCGAGGCGATGACTCCGCTGCACGACAATGTTGTGGGCGGGGTGTGAGATGGACAGCGTGATCCCTCGAACACCGGCAAGCGGCTCGCCGTTGCGCAGGTTTTCCAACCTGCTGTACCGGCGGCCGAACCTGTATCTGTCGCTGCTGCTGGTGCCGCCGTTGCTGTGGTTTGGTGCGATCTACCTCGGCTCGCTGCTGACGTTGTTGTGGCAAGGCTTCTACACCTTCGATGACTTCACCATGGCGGTCACCCCCGACCTGACCCTGGCGAACTTCGCTGCGCTGTTCCAGCCGTCGAACTTCGACATCATCCTGCGTACCCTGAGCATGGCCATCGTCGTGTCACTCGCCAGTGCCGTGGTGGCGTTCCCGATCGCCTACTACATGGCGCGTTACACCAGCGGCAACATCAAGGCGTTTTTCTACATTGCGGTGATGATGCCGATGTGGGCCAGTTATATCGTCAAGGCCTACGCCTGGACCTTGCTGCTGGCCAAGGGCGGCGTGGCACAGTGGTTCGTTCAGCACCTGGGGCTGGAGCCGGTGTTGCAATGGGTGCTCGGGATCCCGGGGCTGGGTGGCAGCACCTTGTCGACCTCGCACCTGGGGCGGTTCATGGTGTTCGTCTACATCTGGCTGCCGTTCATGATCCTGCCGATCCAGGCCTCACTGGAACGCCTGCCGCCGTCGTTGTTGCAAGCCTCGGCGGACCTCGGCGCCAAGCCCCGTCAGACCTTCATGCAAGTGATTCTGCCGCTGTCGATTCCAGGCATCGCCGCCGGTTCGATCTTCACCTTTTCACTGACCCTGGGCGACTTCATCGTGCCGCAACTGGTGGGTCCGCCGGGCTATTTCGTCGGCAGCATGGTCTATGCCCAACAAGGGGCGATCGGCAACATGCCGATGGCAGCGGCCTTCACCCTGGTGCCGATCGTGCTGATCGCCATTTACCTGTCCATCGTCAAACGTCTGGGGGCCTTCGATGCGCTCTGACTCTTCCTCTCAAGACCGGGCATCCCTGGGCCTGCGCATCGCCGCCTGGGGCGGGTTGGTGTTCTTGCACTTCCCGATCCTGATCATCCTCCTCTACGCCTTCAACACCGAAGACGCGGCGTTCAGCTTTCCGCCCAAGGGCTTCACCCTGAAGTGGATCGGCGTGGCGTTCTCCCGGCCTGATGTGCTGGAAGCCATCAAGCTGTCATTGCAGATCGCGTCCATTGCGACGCTGATTGCGCTGATCCTCGGCACCCTCGCCTCGGCGGCGTTGTACCGACGGGACTTCTTCGGCAAACAAGGCATCTCGCTGATGCTGATCCTGCCGATTGCCCTGCCCGGAATCATCACCGGGATCGCACTGCTGGCAACCTTCAAGACCCTGGGGATCGAACCTGGGGTATTCACCATCGTGATCGGTCACGCGACCTTCTGTGTGGTGATCGTCTACAACAACGTCATCGCCCGGTTGCGCCGCACTTCCTACAGTTTGATCGAGGCGTCGATGGACCTCGGCGCCGACGGCTGGCAGACCTTCCGCTACATCGTGCTGCCGAACCTCGGCTCGGCGTTGCTGGCCGGCGGCATGCTGGCGTTCGCCCTGTCGTTCGACGAAATCATCGTCACCACCTTCACCGCCGGCCATGAACGCACTTTGCCGTTGTGGCTGCTCAATCAGCTCAGCCGCCCACGGGACGTGCCGGTGACCAACGTCGTCGCGATGCTGGTGATGATGGTGACCATGCTGCCGATTCTCGGCGCCTATTACCTGACCCGCGGCGGGGAAAGCGTTGCGGGCAGTGGCGGGAAATAACTGACAGCTCATTCCCAATGTGGAAACCGGATCCTGTGGGAGCGGGCTTGCTCGCGATAGCGGTCTTACAGTCGACATTTCTGTTGAATGTCAGTCAGTCATCGCGGGCAAGCCCGCTCCCACAGGGGGCCGGTTTCAGCAGGAAAACAAAAACAGCTTCGATGAGGACAAAGCCATGCAAACCAAACTCTTGATCAATGGCCAACTCGTTGCCGGCGACGGCCCCGCCCAAGCCGTGTTCAACCCGGCACTCGGTCGTGTACTGGTGGAAATCAACGAAGCCAGCGAAGCCCAGGTCGACGCCGCCGTGCGGGCCGCCGACACTGCCTTCGAAGCCTGGTCGCAAACCACGCCGAAAGAACGCTCGTTGTTGCTGCTCAAACTCGCCGACATCATCGAAGCCCATGGCGAAGAGCTGGCCAAACTGGAGTCGAACAACTGCGGCAAACCCTACAGCGCCGCGCTGAATGACGAGATTCCCGCGATTGCCGACGTGTTCCGATTCTTCGCCGGGGCCAGCCGTTGCATGAGCGGCGCGCTGGGGGGCGAATACTTGCCCGGCCACACCTCGATGATCCGCCGCGACCCGGTGGGCGTGATTGCCTCCATTGCGCCGTGGAACTACCCGTTGATGATGGTCGCCTGGAAAATCGCCCCGGCCCTGGCCGCGGGTAATACCGTGGTGCTCAAGCCATCGGAACAAACCCCGCTGACCGCACTGCGCCTGGCAGAACTGGCGTCGGAAATCCTCCCGGCTGGCGTGCTTAACCTGGTGTTCGGTCGTGGCCCTACAGTCGGCACGCCACTGGTCACGCACCCGAAAGTGCGTATGGTGTCGCTGACCGGCTCCATCGCCACCGGCTCGAACATCATTTCCAGCACCGCCGGCAGCGTTAAACGCATGCACATGGAATTGGGCGGCAAGGCGCCGGTGATCATCTTCGACGATGCCGACATCGACGCCGCCGTGGAAGGCATTCGCACCTTCGGTTTCTACAACGCCGGCCAGGACTGCACCGCCGCCTGCCGCATCTACGCTCAGGCAGGCATCTACGACCAGTTCGTCGAGAAGCTTGGCGCCGCCGTCAGCAGCCTCAAGTACGGCTTGCAGGATGACCCATCGACGGAACTGGGCCCATTGATCAGCGCGCAACATCGTGACCGCGTGACCGCCTTGGTCGAACGTGCCATGGCGCAACCGCACATTCGTTTGATCACTGGCGGCAAAGCGGTGGAAGGCAATGGTTTCTTCTTCGAGCCGACGGTGCTGGCCGATGCGCAACAGGACGACGAGATCGTGCGCCGCGAAGTATTCGGGCCGGTGGTGTCGGTCACCAAGTTTACCGATGAAGCGCAAGCACTGGCCTGGGCCAACGATTCAGACTACGGCCTGGCATCGTCAGTCTGGACCGCGGACGTCGGCCGCGCCCATCGCCTGTCTGCACGTTTGCAGTATGGCTGCACCTGGGTGAACACCCACTTCATGCTGGTCAGCGAAATGCCGCACGGGGGTCAGAAACTGTCTGGTTATGGGAAAGACATGTCGATGTATGGATTGGAGGACTACACGGTTGTAAGGCATGTGATGTTCAAGCATTAAAAGCTTCACGGGCAAGGCTTGCTCCTACAGGCACTGAGCTCAACCTGTGGGAGCGAGCTTGTTCGCGATGCCGGTCTTAGTGGGTTATACCCTGTTCGGCCTGTGCCTGGCAGCGGTGCCAAGACTGAAACATTCCTCGCTCTCACACTCCTAGAGAAAGAGAATTAACGACAGTATCGACTATTGACTGAAGAGAAAAACATCAAATAAAAAGTTCTGCCTGATCATGCTTCAGCAAAGATATGCGATCGAAAAGCTTAATTTTTTCATTTGCTTTTTGTTTAGCGTGATCCGTCATAAACGCAACAAGCTCCTCAAGTTGACTCACATTCCCAACCACCTTAAAGGCCTTTTCTTTGTTAACAAAAACGAGCGACTTCTTCCTTCGAGACAGCAGTTCAATTACGTTACTTAAAGTTCCGGTGCTTTTTGCATCCCAAATCATCAAGCCGTAATCAGCGGCTTCAGCCATTACAATATCTTTCGCCGTGAAAAATGCTCGCGACCCTTTGGAGTGTTTGGTTTCTACTGTTCTAGCCGGCCATTCTCCAAGATTGTTTCGCGGGGTCACGCCACTACAATAAATAGTAGTTCTAGATCGAGATAGGCTCAACAG
Organism: Pseudomonas sp. B21-015; assembly: GCF_024749285.1. NCBI lineage: Bacteria > Pseudomonadati > Pseudomonadota > Gammaproteobacteria > Pseudomonadales > Pseudomonadaceae > Pseudomonas > Pseudomonas sp. B21-015. The sequence continues at coordinate 1,305,188 of NZ_CP087196.1, read as the reverse complement.
ATACTCTTGGATAGAGGTATCGGCGCCGCCAGCATCACCAACCACGACATCAAACTCCGAAGCAACAATATTATCGATACGCTCTTTAACCTTAGGATCAAGGTGTTTGATATTAATAGAGCCAGCAATAAATACAGTTGTCATTTAGCTCACTTCCAAGTTAATGCCGCGACGTAAATCTTTCCAACTTTTGGATATTTACGTAAAACAGCACAGGCTGCATCCATTGATGCACCACTGTCAAACAAATCATCGACGACCAGCACATTCCAACAGCCTACATTGGTAACTTCATCATTAACACTGAAGCTACCCCCAATAGCAGCAATCTTTTCGGCTTTAGAATGTAAATCTTTAAGCGATTTTCCTGTAGCGGCCTTTCGGAGCAAATCCGAGAATACAGGCTTTCCTATTATTCTTCCTAACTCCACGGCAACCTCAGTAACTGGTTGTCGCGCACGTACATTCGAGGCTGGCATAGGAACTACGAATCCTACTTGAGTTAGCTTAGGAAAAACATTCGTCGCTACAGCTTGAGCAAGAGGCCCCACCTGACTCCAATCCTTCAGGTATTTGAGCTGGTAGGTTGCCTCTCCTACCTCGGTGCCAGTCGACCGTCGCATGACATTGACCCTCTTGCAAAAACAGGCATTTCCTACGGATCGAACCTTCCGTTAAAGAAGCCAACTCCTACAGCACGCAGCGCCAGAGTAGACTTGGCACTGCGAGCGCCTGAACGATAGGCTTCACCTCGTCGCTGCCAAATCAGTGACCCGGGGTCGAAGCCGGAACACTATCAACATGGCGCATCCGCGCCCCCATATGAACTGGGGCATTTTTTGCCTTTCAGCTTCGCTTTATGGTGGGCCGTGTGGCGCGGGCCTCTCGGCTTACATGTTGATCGAGAATGTTCCGACTTCGAACGCCACTCGGTCCGCCACCCAAATCTGTCGAAGGATTAGTGGCGGCTCCTTTTCAACATGGAGTCGACAAATGCTTAAGCACACGCAAAATCCGTCTGAAATCCATCCTCATTTCACCCCTACTGTCTTCACCCGCCACAACCGTTTCCTCCACGCTTTTATGCGGGACAACCAGGCCTGGTTCTGCGTCCAGGACCTTGGTCGCTTAATGGGACGACCGCTGGACCAACGACTCACCCTGAAGCTCGACCCTGATCAGCGCCAATATGTCTGGCTGCTGAAGAACGGCAAAACGGTCGAATCACTGATGGTCAGCGAATCAGGGATGTATGCCCTGCTCGTTCATCATTTCGTCCCGGAAAACCGAAACCTGCGCCAGTGGCTGAGCAACGAGGTCATGCCAATGTTGCGTGATTCGAACGCGGCATCGGTGGAAAACATCCCGAGCCTGAGTTCGTTGCAGTGGGCTGGGATTTCTGTGCCGCTGCTGCATTGGCAGCATCAGGCCTGGATCAAATGGCGCGACATGCCTGATCTGATGCAAGCACAGCGCCCCTTCACGATTGGTAGCCGATGAGCTGATGCACAAAGGGACGGACTTTGCAGTCCGTCCCTTTGGTTTTCCAACATCCTCAAAACCGCGAAACACTCCTCATCGCATCCACCAGATAGCGCATCGCAATCCGGTCGCTCTCCGACAGCTCGCGATACCGCTCCACCAACTTCAACTCCTCCGAACTGAGCCGACGCCTTCGCCGCCCGGTGGCCAGGCAGGGAAAGAGTCCTAACATTTCAGTGATGCCTTGTACTTTTGACATGGACGATGTCCTTCTATACGTCAGAGAAAACTTCAAAACCGCATCGCCCTATCACTTTCAGCGGCCGCCTTGTGCCCGCTGAATCCACCGGCCTGAAGGGCCGAAACCGGTCATGCCCATAGAATAGAAATTAAATCGGTGCTGAAAAGCAGTTTTTAGAGTAATTAGTCGAAAAAAGCAGATATGCCCTATAAATCAGAAAGCACTGCGAGAAACGTTACCTGACATGTCTTGTTTCATTGCTGCGCTGTCGCGGTGCTATCAATCATTTTTGCTCTGCAACTGAACGGTTTAAGCTATTTGGCATCTTTCTAAAGTCCGTTGCGTTTGGCCAAGGCATGTCCGAACCGTTATTTCTGATCCAGCACGCGCCAGGAACGGCGCGGGATTGTTCACGACAGGTTGTACTTATGCACCGCAGGAATTTGCTCAAAGCCTCCATGGCCATCGCGGCTTACACCGGTCTTTCGGCCACCGGTCTGTTGGCTGCGAACGCCTGGGCTGGTAGCGGCGCTGCCGATGGCGATGCTCAGGCGTTCGACTTCGAAGCACTGAAGAGCCAAGCCAAACAGCTCGCCGGCAAGTCGTACCAGGACACCAAACAGGTGCTGCCGCCGACGCTGGCGACCATGACGCCACAGAACTTCAATGCGATCCGCTATGACGGCAATCACTCGCTGTGGAAGGATCTGAAAGGTCAGCTGGACGTGCAGTTTTTCCACGTTGGCATGGGTTTCAAGCAGCCGGTGCGCATGTACAGCGTCGATCCCAAGACTCGACTGGCGCGCGAGGTGCATTTCCGCCCGTCGCTGTTCAACTATGAAAAAACCACCGTCGACACCCAACAGCTCAAAGGCGACCTGGGGTTCTCCGGGTTCAAGCTGTTCAAGGCCCCGGAGCTGGATCAGCACGACGTGTTGTCGTTCCTCGGCGCCAGCTATTTCCGTGCGGTAGACGCCACCGGCCAGTACGGTTTGTCGGCCCGCGGCCTGGCGATCGACACCTACGCCAAGAAGCGTGAAGAGTTTCCGGACTTCACCAAGTTCTGGTTCGAAACACCGGACAAGGACAGCACCCGTTTCGTGGTGTACGCCCTGCTCGATTCGCCGAGCGCCACCGGCGCCTACCGTTTTGACATCGATTGCCAGGCCGAGCGCGTGGTGATGGAAGTCGACGCCCACGTCAATGCCCGCACCGCCATCGAGCAACTGGGTATCGCACCGATGACCAGCATGTTCAGCTGCGGCACCCACGAGCGCCGCATGTGCGACACCATTCACCCGCAAATCCACGACTCCGATCGCCTGGCCATGTGGCGCGGCAACGGCGAGTGGATCTGCCGCCCGTTGAACAACCCGGCCACCCTGCAATTCAACGCCTTCGCCGACACCGACCCGAAAGGCTTTGGTCTGGTGCAGACCGACCATGAATTCGCCAGTTATCAGGACACCGTCGACTGGTACAGCAAGCGCCCGAGCCTGTGGGTAGAACCTACGACCGCATGGGGCGAAGGCTCTATCGATTTGCTGGAAATTCCTACAACCGGTGAAACCCTGGACAACATCGTCGCGTTCTGGACGCCGAAGAAACCGGTCGCGGCCGGTGATTCGCTGAACTACGGCTACAAGCTCTACTGGAGCGCCCTGCCGCCAGTGGGCACGCCGCTGGCACGGGTCAATGCGACCCGTTCGGGCATGGGCGGCTTCGTCGAAGGCTGGGCACCGGGTGAGCATTACCCGCAAGTCTGGGCACGCCGCTTCGCCGTGGACTTCACCGGCGGCGGGCTCGACCGCCTGCCCGAAGGTGCGGGGATCGAGCCGGTGGTGACCTGCTCGAACGGCGAAGTGAAGGACTTCAATGTGTTGGTGCTGGATGACATCAAGGGCTACCGCATTACCTTCGACTGGTACCCGACCAATGACAGCGTGGCACCGGTGGAGCTGCGGTTGTTCATTCGCACCAATGACCGGACGTTGAGTGAAACCTGGTTGTACCAGTACTTCCCGCCGGCACCGGAGAAACGTAAGTACACCTGACAGTAAGTGGGCGCCTGAACCGGCCCCTTCGCGGGCAAGCCCGCTCCCACAGTGATGGGGTTGTTCACAAAATTTGTGTACGCCGCCGATCCTTGTGGGAGCGGGCTTGCCCGCGAAGGCGGCAGGACAGCCGACAAACCTCTCGACACAAAAATGCAAAAGCCCCGGTCAACTCGACCGGGGCTTTTTGGTTTTACAGCGGCATTCAATCACGCAAATCCGATTCATGAATCGGCTGGTCACGATGAGTGGCCCGCTGGTATTGCGCCGGCCAGATCGCCTTGTGCCCACCCAGATCGTCATCGGCATGCAGCGGCCAATACGGATCGCGCAACAACTCCCGGGCAAGGAAGATAATGTCGGCCTGACAGGTGCGCAGAATATGCTCGGCCTGGGCCGGCTCGGTGATCATTCCTACGGTGCCGGTGGCAATGCCTGACTCCTTGCGTACCCGCTCGGCAAAACGGGTCTGATAACCGGGGCCTGTAGGAATTTCGGCGTTTACCGCCGTACCGCCCGACGAGACGTCGATCAGGTCCACGCCCAGATCCTTGAGGCGTCGCGCCAGCTCCACGGTTTCATCGGGGTTCCAGCCGTCTTCCACCCAGTCGGTGGCCGATACTCGTACAAACACCGGTAACTCTTCAGGCCATACGGCCCGCACCGCTTCGGTGACTTGCAGCACCAGCCGAATGCGATTCTCGAACGAACCGCCGTACTGATCGCGCCGCTGATTGCTCAGGGGCGAAAGAAATTGATGCAGCAGGTAACCGTGGGCGGCGTGCACTTCGACCACTTTGAAACCGGCGGTCAGCGCTCGTTTGGCCGAATCGACGAAGGCCTGAATGATGTCGGCTATTTCGCCCTCATCGAGCGGCTTCGGTGGTGTGTGCTGGGGGTCGAAAGCGATGGGCGAAGGGCCGACCGGGGTCCAGCCGCCGTCTTCCGGCTTGACGCTGCCATGCTTGCCCAGCCACGGCCGATGCGTGCTGGCCTTGCGCCCGGCGTGGGCCAACTGAATGCCGGCGACAGCACCTTGGGCGGCGATGAAGCGCGTAATACGTTGCAAGGGTTCGATCTGTTGATCATTCCAGAGGCCGAGGTCCTGGGCGGTGATGCGCCCGTCGGCGGTGACTGCCGTGGCTTCGGTGAATACCAGACCGGCGCCGCCGATAGCGCGGCTGCCGAGGTGGACCAGATGCCAGTCATTGGCCAGCCCATCGACGCTGGAGTACTGGCACATCGGTGACACCGCGATGCGGTTAAGCAGGGTCAATTGACGAAGGGTATAGGGTTCAAGCAGCAGACTCATGGGGCACCTCTCGAATCAGTGGGCAGGCTCCAGGGTTCTGTTTGAATAGTCGACGAGTGACAGGAAAAAGGTGCAGCACCCGCCCCCGCGGGCAAAAAATTCGACAAGACGTCACAAGGATAATCAAGCAGTGCTTAGAGCCTAGTCGACATCGGGGGATGAGGGAGGGTTCAAGAAATGAAACACCCAAATTTGAGGTCCGGGCGATACCTGTGGCGAGGGAGCTTGCTCCCGCTCGACTGCGCAGCAGTCGTCAACCATCCGGAGTGTTACAACAGGAAAAAAGCGTTTAAGGGTTTTAGGGCCGCTTCGCAGCCCAGCGGGAGCAAGCTCCCTCGCCACAAAAGCATCGTGCCGTTATCGCGGTTCGATGTGGGCAATCATCAACTGCACCGTCTCGTTGCCACGAAACTCGTTGAGGTCGAGTTTGTAGGCCAATTCGACCCACTTGATGGTCGGATTCGGCCAGATATCCCGGTCGATCCCAAAGGCGATTCCATCCAGCTTCACCGAGCCGCATTCACTCTTCAGCACCACTTTCAGATGCCGCTCGCCAACCACCCGTTGCTCGACCAACTGGAACACCCCGTGAAACAGCGGCTCCGGGAAGTGTTGCCCCCAAGGCCCGGCGTGGCGCAGGGCGCGGGCCAGTTCCAGGTGAAACTCTTCGACCGCCAAAGTGCCGTCCGACAGCAGGCGCCCGGTCAGGTCTTCTTCACGCAATTGCCTACGCACTTCTGCGTCAAAAGCCTCGGCAAACAACGGAAAATTCGCTTCCGGCAACGTCAGGCCGGCCGCCATGGCGTGACCACCATATTTGCTGATCAGGTTTGGATGCTGCGCCGCCACCACGCTCAAGGCATCGCGAATGTGAAACCCCTGAACCGAACGCCCCGAGCCCTTGAGCAGGCCATCGCCGGCATCGGCAAAGGCAATGGTCGGACGGAAATAGCGCTCTTTCATACGCGACGCGAGGATACCGATGACGCCCTGGTGCCACTCGGGATCGAACAGGCACAAACCGAACGGCATCGATTCCAACGGTAAATCCTTGAGCTGGGCCAGCGCCTCGCGCTGCATGCCCTGTTCGATGGACTTACGGTCCTGGTTCATGCCGTCCAGCTGAGCGGCCATTTCACGGGCGGCGCCCGCGTCTTCGGTGAGCAGGCATTCGATGCCCAGGCTCATATCATCCAGCCTTCCTGCCGCATTCAGACGCGGGCCGAGGATGAAGCCCAGGTCAGTGGAGGTGATACGTGAATGGTCACGCTTGGCCACTTCAAGGATCGCCTTGAGCCCCGGTCGAGCGCGCCCGGCGCGAATCCGCTCCAGGCCCTGATGCACCAGAATCCGGTTGTTGGCATCCAGCGGCACCACGTCGGCGACACTGCCCAGCGCCACCAGGTCCAGCAACTCGCCAATGTTCGGTTGCTGCTTGTTTTCGTACCAACCCAGGCTGCGCAAGCGCGCGCGCAGGGCCATCAACACATAGAAGATCACCCCGACACCGGCCAGGGCTTTGCTCGGGAACATGCAACCCGGCTGGTTCGGATTGACGATGGCATCGGCCAACGGCAGCTCGTCGCCGGGCAAGTGGTGATCGGTGACCAGCACCTTGAGCCCGGCCTTTTTCGCCGCCGCCACGCCTTCGACGCTGGAGATGCCGTTGTCCACGGTGATCAGCAGTTGCGGCTCGCGGGTCAACGCCACTTCGACAATTTCCGGGGTCAGGCCGTAGCCGTACTCAAACCGGTTCGGCACCAGATAGTCGACATGCGCCGCGCCCAACAGGCGCAACCCCAGCATGCCCACGGTACTGGCCGTCGCACCATCGGCGTCGAAGTCGCCGACGATGAGAATCCGCTGACGCTGTTCCAGGGCCGTCACCAGCAAATCCACCGCTGCATCGATACCTTTGAGCTGCTGATACGGAATCAGCCGCGCCAGGCTCTTGTCCAGTTCAGCCTCGGACTGCACGCCCCGCGCCGCGTAAAGGCGGGTCAACAGCGGTGGAATATCACCGAGGAATGGCAGGGTGTCGGGCAACAGGCGAGGTTCGATGCGCATGGGGTGACAGGTGCTTCTCTTGAATACGTAGGATAAAACCGGGTGACGCGGCTAAGCGGCGAATAATCAGCCGCGTTCGCCGGCCAGCCATTGCAACTGGACTTCGTGCTGACCACGGTCGTCGGTGACGAAAATCGTTCCTTCGCTGATCATCACGTCCCACTTGATAACGCGCGGCATGTCCTTGGCCAGGGTTTCCAGCACTTCCTGGGGCACGGCGGCGATGTTGACGTTTTTCAGGGTCTTGATCGCCGGGATCACTTTGCCTTCCCAGACACGCAGGCTGCCGTAGGCCAGCAGGCTGGTGCGCTCGGTGCGGCGCGAGCACCAGGTCAGGCGATCGGCGTCTGGCTGGCCGACTTCGATCCAGTGCAGGACACGATCATCCAGGCTTTTTTCCCACAGCGCCGGTTCATCGACGTCTGACAGACCGCGACCGAAGGACAACTGCTCGTTGTACCAGAAGGCGTAGGCCAGCAGCCGCACGGTCATACGCTCTTCGGTTTCCGAAGGGTGACGGGCGATGGTCTGCTTCACGCTCTCATAGACGCTGCGGTCGAGGTCGGTGAGGTTCAGTTCAAACTTGTAGGTCGTGGACGGCTGGGCCATGAACGGGCTTCTTGATACGAGGAAAGGCGGCAAGTCTAACCGATGCAACGGGCAATCAACGAATTGAAGGCGATCAACTTTGGGCGATGGACGTCGGCCTATGTTAAAACTCTGCTCTCGCTCAGCCTTTGTCCTACAGGATTCAGTATGCCGTTCTCCAACAAACCGCTCTCGGGTCTGAAAGTCATCGAACTGGGTACGTTGATTGCCGGGCCGTTTGCCTCGCGTATTTGCGGCGAGTTCGGCGCCGAAGTGATCAAGATCGAGTCTCCGGACGGCGGTGATCCGTTGCGAAAATGGCGCAAGTTGTACGAAGGCACCTCGCTGTGGTGGTTCGTTCAGGCGCGCAACAAGAAGTCCCTGACCCTGAACCTGAAACACCCGGACGGCCTGGCGATTCTGAAACAGCTGCTCAGCGAAGCGGACATCCTGATCGAGAATTTTCGCCCCGGGGTGCTGGAAAAGCTCGGCCTGGGCTGGGAAGTTTTGCACGCATTGAATCCGAAACTGGTAATGGTGCGACTCTCGGGCTTCGGCCAGACCGGCCCCATGAAAGATCAGCCAGGCTTCGGGGCGGTCGGTGAGTCCATGGGCGGCCTGCGCTACATCACAGGGTTCGAGGACCGACCGCCGGTGCGCACCGGGATTTCCATCGGCGATTCGATTGCCGCGCTCTGGGGCGTGATCGGCGCGCTGATGGCCTTGCGTCATCGCGAGGTCAACGGCGGCTTGGGCCAAGTGGTGGATGTGGCGTTGTACGAAGCGATCTTCGCCATGATGGAAAGCATGGTCCCGGAGTTCGACGTGTTCGGCTTCATCCGCGAACGCACCGGCAACATCATGCCGGGCATCACGCCCTCCTCCATTCACACCAGCGCCGATGGCAAACACGTACAGATCGGCGCCAATGGCGATGCGATCTTCAAGCGGTTCATGCTGATCATCGGGCGCGAAGACCTGGCCAACGACCCTGTGCTGGCCAGCAACGACGGGCGCGATAGCCGTCGCGACGAGATTTACGGGGTGATCGATCGCTGGGTCAACTCACTGCCACTGGACGCGGTGATCGCGCAACTGAACCAGGCTGACGTGCCCGCCAGCCGGATCTTCAGCGCCGAAGACATGTTCAGCGATCCGCAGTACCTGGCCCGGGAAATGTTCCTGCAAGCCAAGCTGCCCGACGGCAAGGACTTCAAGATGCCCGGCATAGTGCCAAAACTCTCTGAAACACCCGGCAGCTCCGAATGGGTCGGGCCGCAGTTGGGTGAACACAATACGCAGGTCCTTCACGATCTTGGCTACGACCCGGCACAGATCGCACGGCTGCGAGAAGTCGGGGCCATCTAAGCTGAAGCGGGCCACGCAGTGACAAATCGCAGGCAAAAAGAAACCCCGAGAAGTGGGGAGACGACTCGGGGTTAAACGTGGCCTCTATTAAAGACCAGTAGCAGCAAGCTACAAGCACCGGAGCACAATGCTTGATCCTGCTGTTACATGGTCTGACTGACCTTGGCGCAGGAAGGTTCCCACAAAAAACAATTCAATTTCGGCTGGCCAGGATCTTGTCCTGAGCAGCATTGCGCAATGCCGCGATGACACAGGGCTCCAGACGTCCTTCAGCGATCAGTACGTCGCGGTGCAGCCCGTCGACGACATCCGTCAGCAGACGTTTATCGGTTAACTGGGCCTCATTGAACAGCCGTTCGACCACAATAGCGCCGCTCGCGCCCTTCAGTGTCACCAAGCATTCGCCCTGGGCGCCCGCTGAGGTCAACGTGACCTGATACGGGCTCAGAGCCTCACCGAGCAATAGACTGATACTTTCCATCTCGATCACCACTCAATAGTCCGAAAACAAAGTGCCGGGGCGTGTCCACAGTCAATGACCACCGGCCCGAGAAGAAAGTTCTGAATTCCAACGGCAGGCGCACCGACGCCTCTGGTGGATAAAGCATGCACGGTAAAGATGACAACAAAAAAACAGCCGCTTCACGCTTAGGCGCCGCTCCCACAGGTTCTGCGCCTTAACTGACTGGCATTACCCTCATGTCTGCCTTATACGCTTGGCCAGATCGATCCATCCGCCCAGCAGTCCGCGCAATTGACCGTCCGCACCGTAAAACGGCACCGTCCATTGGTAGATGTCCCTGACGCCGTCGTTGAACATCAACTGACGTTCACTGAAGCGGGTCTTGCGAGTACCGAGCTGAGCCATGAACTCGGCATGGAGCAGCTCGGCGGTCTCTTTGGGCAAGACATCGAGCTCGATCAGTTGTCGACCCTGAACCTGATCGAAACGGGTCGACAAACCCTCCTCGTAACTGTTGTTGCACATGATCAAACGCCCTTCCAGGTCACGCACGAACATTGGATCGGGCATGGCGTCTATCAAGGCGTGCTGGAAGGCGAGCTGGTCATTGAGGTCTTTTTCGGCGTCCCGACGTTGCTGGATCAACACCGTGAGTCGCCGGTTCCACAGCAGGGATAACAGCACAAAAACACTGGCGGCAAAGACGCCCCAGCAGCACCACTCGGTTATTCGCTGCCAGGTCGAGGGCGTCTGTACAGGAACAATGCCATCGAGCCACTTCAGGCGGATGGCGCGTAACTGCGCAGGCGGAAACGCTTCGAGCGCCTTGTTGAGGATGCTCAACAATTGCGGCTGTCCTTTGCGTACCGCCAGATGATCGGCCTCCCATTTACCGTCCACCGTGTGGCCCACCTTGAGCAGCCCGGACGGATAGAGCTGAGCCCCGGTTTCGTTCTCGATGGTGGCGTAGGCTTCGCCACTTTCGACCAGCGCCCTGGCTTCGGCGTAGGTCTTGACCGAGCGCAGATCGATGGCCGGATAGTCGCGACGAATAGTGGCTTCCAGTGCGTGCCGGGCTGGCAGCACCAGTACCCGTTTCGACAGCTGCGTCATGGATTGCACCGAGGGCGCTCCCGCTCGCCCAACGAACACCCAGCCCGCACCACCGAACGCATGACTGAATTCCAGAAAGGCCTTGCGCTCTTCACTCATTGCCAGCGTGGTGCTCATGTCCGCCGCGCCACTTTCCAGCCGCTCCAGCAACTGTTCGGTGGAAAACGTCTCTTCATGGACAAACCGCAGCCCCGTCATGGCGCTGATTCGGTCGAGCACATCGTTGTTCAAGCCGCTCCAGTGACCGTGCTCATCCTTGAACAGATACAGCGGGTACTGCGTCGACGCGACGATGACCGTCGGATGCTCGACAATCCATTGTCGCTCCTGAGCATCCAGCCCGATCGCGGTGCCGACGACTGACTCCCGGGGTTCATAAGCCGCCAATTGCGCCGCCAGCCCCCATTGAGCCGCGCTCATGGCACCGACCAAAAACATCCAGCACACAGCTGGTTTAAACCCTCTAAAAAACAGCATTGCCACTTCCTTGGTGATCGCCTCGCCCGTCCTTCATGGGCGGCTCTTCATTTACGAAACCCGGCAAGTGTGGCATGCAGAAACAAGAAAGCCCGTCAGGAGACGGGCTTCAAAATGTGACAGCTTTTGCCGGTTACAGCGGCTTGCCGCGGTTGCCATGCTGACTGACAAAGGCCTGCACGGCTTTCAGGTCGTTCGGCAATACCGTGCAACGTTCATCTCGCTCAAACAAATCAGAAAGATGTGCAGGTAGTTCGAGCGCTTTTCCTACACCGGCTTTCTCCACTGCATCCGGGAATTTGACCGGATGAGCCGTGCCCAGGATCACCATCGGGATATCCAGGCTGCGACGGCATTCGCGCGCGGCCTTCACACCGATGGCGGTGTGCGGGTCCAGCAACTCGCCGGTTTGCTCGAATACTTCGGCAATGGTTTCGCAGGTTTGGGCGTCATCCACGGCCAGGGAGTCGAACAGCTTGCGCGCCTCGGTCCAGCGTTCCTGTTCGACGCTGAAACCACCGCCCTGCTTGAAGGTGTCCATCAAACCGGCAATCGCCGCGCCGTTGCGACCGTGCAGGTCGAACAGCAGGCGTTCGAAGTTCGACGACACCATGATGTCCATCGACGGCGACAGCGTGGCGTGCAGGGTTTCCTTGACGTACTGATTGCCGCTCATGAAGCGGTGCAGGATGTCGTTGCGGTTGGTGGCGACGATCAACTGGTTGATCGGCAAGCCCATGTTGCGCGCCAGGTACCCGGCGAAGATATCGCCGAAGTTGCCGGTCGGCACCGAGAACGACACCGAACGCGCCGGGCCGCCCAGTTGCAGGGCTGCGTGGAAGTAATAAACGATCTGGGCCATGATCCGCGCCCAGTTGATCGAGTTCACCGCTACCAGGCGTGTGCCCTTGAGGAAGCTCTGGTCGGCGAAGCTCGCCTTGACCATTTCCTGGCAGTCATCGAAGTTGCCTTCGATGGCGATGTTGTGGATGTTCTCGCCGAAGATGGTGGTCATCTGGCGACGCTGCACTTCGGACACACGGTTGTGCGGGTGCAGGATGAAGATGTCGACGTTTTCGCAGTGCTTGCAGCCTTCGATGGCCGCCGAACCGGTGTCGCCGGAAGTAGCGCCGACGATCACCACGCGCTCGCCGCGCTTTTCCAGCACGTAGTCGAGCAGACGACCCAGCAGTTGCAGGGCGAAGTCCTTGAACGCCAGGGTCGGGCCGTGGAACAGCTCCAGCACCCATTCGTTGCCGTTCAGCTGACGCAGCGGTGCCACGGCGTTGTGGGAAAACACGCCGTACGTTTCTTCAAGAATCTTTTTGAAATCGGCATCCGGGATGCTGCCGGTGACGAACGGGCGCATCACCCGGAAGGCGAGCTCGTGATACGGCAGGCCGGCCCAGGAAGCGATCTCTTCCTGGGTGAAACGTGGCAGGTTTTCCGGGACGTACAGACCGCCGTCGGTGGCTAGACCGGCCAGCAGGACGTCTTCGAAATTCAGGGCCGGTGCCTGGCCGCGGGTACTGATATAACGCATGACTGGCTCCAATAGACAGTGTTCGCAAACCCGGGCCCGCACGCGGGCCCGGTGAACGATAACGGCTTAGTTCAGGTGCTCGACGCGGATCCGTACGACCGGGCCGACCACGCCCGTCAGGGCTTCCAGGGCAGCGATCGCATCGTTGATGTGCTGTTCCAGCACGCGGTGGGTCAGCAGGATCATCGGCACCAGGCCGTCGTGCTCCTCGACTTCCTTCTGCATGATCGATTCGATGTTGATGCCGCGCTCCGACAGGATGCTCGCCACCTGGGCCAGCACGCCAGGATGGTCCTTGGCCTGAATGCGCAGGTAGTAAGCGCTTTCGCAGGCTTCGATTGGCAGGATCGGGTGGGCCGACAGCGAATCTGGCTGGAAGGCCAGGTGCGGTACGCGGTTTTCCGGGTCGGAGGTCATGGCACGCACCACGTCCACCAGGTCGGCGATCACCGACGAAGCGGTCGGCTCCATGCCGGCGCCAGCGCCGTAGAACAGGGTCGAACCGGCGGCGTCACCGTTGACCATCACGGCGTTCATCACACCATTGACGTTGGCGATCAGGCGGTCGGCCGGGATCAGCGTCGGGTGCACGCGCAGTTCGATACCGGCCGCGGTGCTGCGCGCCACGCCCAGGTGCTTGATGCGATAGCCCAGCGCTTCGGCGTAATTCACGTCCGCGGTGGTCAGCTTGGTGATGCCTTCGGTGTAGGCCTTGTCGAATTGCAGCGGGATACCGAACGCGATGGACGCCAGGATCGTCAGCTTGTGGGCCGCATCGATACCTTCCACGTCGAACGTCGGGTCGGCTTCGGCGTAACCCAGGGCTTGCGCCTCGGCCAGCACGTCTTCGAAGGTCCGGCCTTTTTCACGCATTTCGGTAAGGATGAAGTTACCGGTGCCGTTAATGATGCCGGCCACCCAGTTGATGCGGTTGGCGGACAGGCCTTCACGGATCGCCTTGATCACCGGAATACCGCCGGCCACGGCCGCTTCGAACGCAACGATCACGCCCTTCTCGCGAGCCTTGGCGAAAATTTCATTACCGTGAACGGCAATCAGTGCCTTGTTCGCGGTGACCACATGCTTGCCATTCTCGATGGCCTTGAGTACCAGCTCGCGGGCAACGGTGTAGCCGCCCATCAGCTCTATAACGATGTCGATCTCAGGGTTCGTGGCCACTTCGAAGACATCGTTGGTAATCGCAATACCGGTCGTTTGGAACTGAGGCTTTGGCGTGCGCATGGCAATTTGTGCCACTTCGATTCCACGCCCGGCACGACGAGCAATTTCCTCGGCGTTGCGCTGAAGTACGTTGAAGGTACCGCCACCGACGGTCCCTAACCCACAGATGCCTACTTTGACCGGTTTCACTGTGAACTCCCCATAAAACGGCCGACTCAAGGCCGGCCGTGAAAACAGCCGCAGGTTCGCGGCTCTCTATTGATGGCCCGGCAAATGCTGCCGCCGGACCACGATCGTCAATGGCTGACCGTGACGATGCGAATTTACTTCGCGCCCAGTGCCAGTTTGGCGACTTGTGGCGCAGGCTGGTAGCCCGGAATGACCTGACCGTCAGCCAAAACGATGGCCGGCGTACCGTTCACGCCAATCGACTGACCGAGGGCGAACTGCTTGGAAACCGGGTTATCGCACTTGGCGGCCTTGATTTCCTTGCCGTCGACCATTTTGTCCATGGCCGCTTTCTTGTCCTTGGAGCACCAGACGGCTTGCAGTTGTTCGTCACCCGGCGAGCCCAGGCCCTGGCGCGGGAACGCCACATAACGTACTTCGATGCCGCGCTTGTTCAGCTCAGGCACTTCGGCGTGCAGCTTGTGGCAATACGGGCAGGTGGTGTCGGTGAAGACAGTGATGTGCGACTTGGTTTCGCCGATGGCCGGGTAGACCACGGTTTCAGCCACTGGAATGTCATTGATCAGCTTGGCAATGCCCAGGCGTTCGGTCTTCTCGGTCAGGTTGACCGGCTTGCCGTCCTTGAGCTGGAACAGATAGCCCTGAACCACGTATTGGCCGTCCGCGCTGGCGTAGAGCACGCGGCTGCCCTTGAGTTTGACTTCGTACAGGCCTGGCAGCGGGCTGGCGGTGATGGTTTCGACCGGCACGTCGAGCTGGAGGTTTTCCAGGCTTTTACGAATGGCTTTATCAGCCGCATCATCGGCGACGGCAAAGGTGCTGACCAACGCAATGGCGGCGGCGGCGAAAATCTGGGGCAGACGCATGAGAACTCCTGAAGGCGGACAAATGGAACGATCAGAACGCCCGTGCCGAAACACCGGGTCATAACCGCCCATCGTACAAACCCGCAAAGCCTACCACATAAGGCCCGTGTGGCCGAATGCGGGTGACGTGAGACACGCATGCCTGACTGACATCCATTATTGTGGCGAGGGAGCTTGCTCCCGCTCGGCTGCGTAGCAGTCGCAAATAGGCCAGTCGGGCTTTCCTGAATAAATGCAGCGCCTGGTTTTGGGGTTGCTGCGCAACCCAGCGGGAGCAAGCTCCCTCGCCACAGGATTTGCGCTAGCCTCTGGGGTGATGCTTGGCGTGCAGGTCCTGCAACCGCGCGCGGGCGACGTGAGTATAGATCTGGGTGGTGGAGAGATCGCTGTGGCCGAGCAACATTTGCACCACCCGAAGGTCGGCGCCGTGGTTGAGCAGGTGCGTGGCGAAGGCATGGCGCAAAGTATGCGGCGACAGCGACTTGCCGATCCCGGCGACTTTGGCCTGGTGCTTGATGCGATGCCAGAAGGTCTGGCGGGTCATCTGTTCGCCGCGCTGGCTGGGGAACAGCACATCGCTGGGACGCCCGCCCAGCAGCTCGCCACGGGCATCGCGCATGTAGCGCTCGACCCAGACAATCGCCTCCTCCCCCATCGGCACCAGCCGCTCCTTACTGCCTTTGCCCATCACCCGCAGCACGCCTTGGCGCAAGTTGACCTGTTCCAGCGTCAGGCTGATCAGCTCCGTCACCCGCAAGCCACACGCGTAAAGCACTTCAAGCATGGCGCGATCACGCTGACCGATGGCTTCGCTCAGGTCTGGCGCGGCCAGCAGCGCTTCCACATCGGCTTCCGACAAGGATTTAGGCAACGGCCTACCCAGTTGCGGCATATCGACGCGCAGGGTCGGATCCACGGCAATCAGCTTTTCCCGCAGCAAATAGCGATAGAAACCACGCACACCTGAGAGAAATCGCGCAGTAGAACGGGGTTTGTAGTTTTGCTCCAGGCGCCAGGCCAGGTGATCGAGGATCAATTCACGGCCGGCGTTGATCAGCTCCAGGCCCTTCTCCTGCAACCAGCCGTTGAACAAGGCCAGGTCGCTGCGATAGGCATCGCGGGTGTTATCGGAAAGGCCTTTCTCCAGCCACAGGGCGTCTAGGAACTGGTCTATCAAGGGATGATCGATGGCAGGCATGGGGGCTCAAGACAGGCAGGCAAAAGGCCGCGAAAATGAAGAGTGACGCTAGTCTTTCATAGCACGTGGGTGGTGACACCTAAAATTCAGGCACAAAAAAAGCATCCCCTGCGGGTAATGCCTGTCAATTAAACGCAATCCATGTGGGAGCGGGCTTGCACATTAACTGACTGGCATTATCCCCTTGCGGGATGCTTCTTTTTGCGTGAGACGCTCAGCTCATTACCGGGCCGGTTCGTTCTGCCCCAGGATCAGCTTGCCGTCCTTGTCGACCGGAATCTGGTTGCCCGGATCGCGATCCATCCGCACTTTGCCTTCCTTGCCATCCAGCGAATAACGAACGTCGTAGCCTACAACCTTGTCGCTGATGTCATTGACCGTGTTGCAGCGAGTCTGAGTCGTGGTGTAGGTATCACGCTCCTGCATGCCTTCCTGCACCTTGTTACCCGCATAACCGCCGCCGACCGCACCGGCCACTGTGGCGATTTTCTTGCCTGTGCCGCCGCCGATCTGGTTGCCCAACAGGCCACCAGCCAGCGCACCGACCACCGTACCGGCGATCTGGTGTTGATCTTTCACCGGCGCTTGCCGGGTTACTGCAACGTCCTTGCACACTTCACGTGGAGTCTTGATTTGTGTCTTGACCGGTTCAACGGCCAGCACTTGTGCATACTCAGGGCCGCTTTTAACCAGTTTGTAGGTGGCAACAGCACCACCGGCAGTCACACCGACAGCACCCAATACCGCACCAACCAGCAACGACTTGTTCACATGAACCTCCTGGCTATCACAGGCGGGACAAACCCGCGCTTCTCCCAGCCTTGGAGCATAAAAAAAGGCGCGAGTTCAACACTCGCGCCTTCTCGGCCTATAGCTGGAAAAGCGATAACCGTTATGGACGGTCGTCGACTTCCTTCTCGCTCGTCGCCACAGGAATCAGGTCCTCGCTGTTCAGGTTCAGCCAGATCAGCACCACGTTCGCGATGTAGATCGACGAGTAAGTACCCGCCAGAACACCGATGAACAGGGCAATGGAGAAGCCGAACAGGTTGTCGCCACCGAAGAACAACAGGGCCGCGATCGCCAGCAAAGTGGAGATCGACGTCGCCATGGTCCGCAGCAGGGTTTGCGTGGTCGAGATGTTGATGTTCTCGATCAGGCTGGCCTTGCGCAGCACCCGGAAGTTTTCACGAACCCGGTCGAATACCACGATGGTGTCGTTGAGCGAGTAACCAATGATCGCCAGCACCGCCGCCAGCACCGTCAGGTCGAAGGTGATCTGAAAGAACGACAGGATACCAATGGTCACGATCACGTCGTGGATCAACGAAACGATCGCGCCGACCGCAAACTTCCACTGAAAGCGGAACGCCAGGTAGATCAGGATGCCGCCCAGCGCCATCAGCATGCCGAGGCCGCCCTGGTCGCGCAGCTCTTCACCGACCTGCGGGCCGACGAACTCGACACGCTTGACCTGAGCCGGGTTGTCGCCGCCGACTTTTTGCAGCGCTTCAGCCACCTGGTGACCCAGTTGCGGGTCTTCGCCAGGCATGCGCACCAGCAGATCGGTGGTTGCACCGAAGTTCTGCACGATGGCTTCGTGATAACCGGCCGTAACCAGTTGTTCGCGCACCTTGGTGACATCGGCCGGACGCTCGTAGGTCAGCTCGATGAGCGTACCGCCGGTGAAGTCCAGGCCCCAGTTCATGCCCTTATGAAAGACACTGAACATTGCCAGCGCGGTAAGGAACAATGTGACGCCGAACGCAAAGTTGCGAACGCCCATGAAGTTGATTGTACGTAACATGGCAGCCCCTTAAATCCACAACTTCTTGAAGTCACGACCGCCGAAGATCAGGTTGACCATCGCGCGGGTCACCATGATGGCCGTGAACATCGAGGTAAAGATCCCGAGGGACATGGTCACGGCGAAACCCTTGACCGGGCCGGTGCCCATGGCAAAGAGAATCCCGCCCACCAACAAGGTTGTCAGGTTGGCGTCGAGAATCGCGGTGAATGCCCGTCCGAAGCCTTCGTTGATTGCCCGCTGCACAGTCATGCCAGCCGCAATCTCTTCACGTATCCGCGAGAAAATCAGTACGTTGGCGTCGACCGCCATACCCATGGTCAACACGATACCGGCGATACCCGGCAGGGTCAGCGTTGCACCCAGCAGCGACATCAGGGCCAGCAGCATCACCATGTTCACCGTCAGCGCGACGGTGGCGATGAGGCCGAAGAAGCGGTAGATGGCCATGATGAACAGCGAGACAAACAGCATGCCCCACAGCGATGCATCGATACCTTTGGTGATGTTGTCAGCACCCAGGCTTGGGCCGATGGTACGTTCTTCAGCGAAGTACATCGGTGCCGCCAGACCACCGGCACGCAGCAGCAGCGCCAGTTCGGACGATTCGCCCTGGCCGTTCAGGCCAGTGATGCGGAACTGGGCACCCAGCGGCGACTGAATGGTCGCCAGGCTGATGATCTTCTTCTCTTCTTTAAACGTCTGAACCGGCACTTCTTTCTCGACGCCGTTGACCACTTGCTTGGTGTAAGTGGTCACCGGACGTTGTTCGATGAAGATCACCGCCATGCTGCGACCGACGTTGTTGCGAGTCGCACGACTCATCAGCTCGCCGCCATGGCCATCCAGACGGATGTTCACTTCTGGTGTGCCTTGCTCGCCGAAGCCAGCCTTGGCGTCCGTCACCTGGTCACCGGTGATGATCAAGCCACGCTCGATCAGCGCCGCAGGACGATTGCCTTCACGGAACTCGAACGACTCGGAAGTGGCTTTCGAAGCGCCAGGCTCAGCCGCCAGACGGAACTCCAGGTTGGCCGTCTTGCCGAGGATACGCTTGGCTTCTGCAGTGTCTTGCACGCCCGGCAGCTCAACCACGATGCGGTTGGCGCCTTGACGCTGAACGATAGGTTCGGCAACACCCAGCTCGTTGACGCGGTTACGTACCGTGGTCAAGTTCTGCTTGATGGAGTATTCGCGGATTTCCGCCAGCTTGGCCGGGGTCATCGCCAGACGCAGTACCGGGCCATTGAGGTCGGCCGGAACAATGTCGAAATCGTTGAAGTTCTTGCGGATCAGCACGCGGGCCTGTTCGCGGGCCGCTTCATCAGTGAAGCCCAGCTGAATGGCACCGCCCAGTTGCGGCAGGCTGCGATAGCGCAGTTTCTCTTTACGCAACAGGCTCTTGACGTCGCCTTCGTAGACTTTCAGGCGTGCGTCGAGGGCTTTGTCCATGTCCACTTCCAGCAGGAAGTGCACACCACCGGACAAGTCCAGACCCAGCTTCATCGGGTGCGCGCCCAGGCTGCGCAGCCATTGCGGGGTGGTTTGCGCCAGGTTCAGTGCAACGACGTAGTCATCACCCAATGCCTTGCGCACGACGTCTTTGGCCGGCAGCTGGTCTTCAGCCTTGGTCAGACGGATCAGACCGCCCTTGCCGTTTGCCGCCAGCGTGGCCGCCTTGACGTTGATCCCGGATTCCTTGAGCGCGGTGCTCACACGGTCCAGATCAGCCTGATTGACTTGCAGCGCAGTGCTTGCACCGCTGACCTGAATGGCCGGGTCATCAGGATATAGATTGGGAGCGGAATAAATCAGACCGACCGCCAGCACCGCCAGGATCAGAATGTATTTCCACAGAGGGTATTTGTTCAGCATCACGCCGCCCGCTTATGACGCGGGGCGCCTTGCGCGCCCCGTCGATTGAGTAGAAGTTGAAACTTAGATCGCTTTGAGCGTGCCTTTTGGCAGCGTGGCGGCGATGGCGCCTTTCTGGAACTTCATTTCAACGGTGTCGGAAACTTCCAGAACCACGAAGTCGTCGGACACTTTGGTGATCTTGCCGGCGATACCACCGGTGGTCACAACTTCGTCACCTTTTTGCAGGCTGCCCAGCAGGTTCTTCTGTTCTTTGGCGCGCTTGGCCTGTGGACGCCAGATCATCAGGTAGAAGATGACCAGGAAGCCGACCAGGAAAATCCACTCAAAACCGCCGCCCATCGGGCCTGCCGCAGGTGCAGCAGCGTCAGCCATGGCATTAGAGATAAAAAAGCTCATTTAGCACTCCAGTTGCAAATGTTGAATCTTGGGGTCAGAAAACTCAGTCCAAAGGCGGAACAGGCAACCCGCGTTTGGCGTAGAAGGCATCGACAAAGGCGGCCAATGTACCCTGTTGAATAGCCTCGCGCAAACCAGCCATAAGCACCTGGTAATGGCGCAAATTGTGGATGGTATTCAACATGCTACCCAGCATTTCGCCGCACTTGTCCAGATGGTGCAGATAAGCACGGGAGAAGTTCTGGCAGGTATAGCAATCGCAGGTCGGATCCAGCGGCGAATCATCATGGCGATGGAACGCGTTACGGATCTTCAGCACGCCTGTATCAATGAACAGATGCCCGTTGCGGGCATTACGGGTTGGCATCACGCAATCGAACATGTCCACACCGCGGCGCACACCCTCAACCAGATCTTCCGGTTTGCCAACGCCCATAAGGTAACGAGGTTTGTCAGCCGGCATCTGGCCCGGCAGGTAATCCAGCACTTTGATCATCTCGTGCTTGGGCTCGCCCACCGACAGACCGCCGATGGCCAGGCCGTCGAAGCCGATCTTGTCGAGGCCTTCCAGGGAGCGCATGCGCAAATCCTGGTGCATGCCGCCCTGAACGATGCCGAACAGCGCTGCTGTGTTGTCGCCATGAGCTTCTTTCGAACGCTTGGCCCAGCGCAACGACAGCTCCATGGACACCCGCGCGACGTCTTCATCAGCCGGGTATGGGGTGCATTCGTCAAAAATCATCACGATGTCCGAGCCCAGATCACGCTGGACCTGCATCGACTCTTCCGGGCCCATGAACACTTTGGCGCCGTCGACCGGAGAGGCGAAGGTCACGCCCTCCTCCTTGATCTTGCGCATGGCGCCCAGGCTGAACACCTGAAAACCGCCGGAGTCGGTCAGAATCGGGCCTTTCCACTGCATGAAATCGTGCAGGTCGCCGTGCTCCTTGATCACCTGAGTGCCAGGACGCAGCCACAAGTGGAAGGTGTTCCCCAGAATGATTTCCGCGCCGGTGGCGACGATATCCCGCGGCAGCATGCCCTTGACCGTGCCGTACGTGCCCACTGGCATGAAGGCCGGAGTCTCGACGGTACCGCGCGGGAAGGTCAAACGACCGCGACGAGCCTTGCCATCGGTGGCAAGGAGCTCAAAAGACATGCGACTGGTGCGACTCATTCTGTTTCCTCAGGGCCACGTGGTGCGGGATTACGGGTGATAAACATCGCATCACCGTAGCTGAAAAAGCGGTATTCGTTGTCGACGGCGGCTTTATACGCGGCCATGGCCTCGGGATAACCGGCGAACGCCGAAACCAGCATCAACAGC
The DNA here is from genome assembly GCF_024749285.1 of Pseudomonas sp. B21-015. Classification (NCBI taxonomy): domain Bacteria; kingdom Pseudomonadati; phylum Pseudomonadota; class Gammaproteobacteria; order Pseudomonadales; family Pseudomonadaceae; genus Pseudomonas; species Pseudomonas sp. B21-015. Next base: position 1,283,637 of record NZ_CP087196.1, on the reverse strand, counting down.
GTGGATTCAGGCAAATGGAAGTTGGTGACCAGGGCATCGACCACATGAAACGGCCGGCCCGGGTAGATAAATATGTCAGTATCGCCACTGAACGGCTTGAGCACACCATCGCGCGCGGCGCTTTCCAGGGAACGCACGCTGGTGGTCCCCACCGCCACCACCCGACCGCCGCGAGCGCGGCAGGCCGCAACGGCATCCACCACGTCCTGACCGACTTCCAGCCATTCGCTGTGCATGTGGTGGTCTTCGATCTTCTCGACGCGCACCGGCTGGAACGTGCCCGCCCCCACGTGCAAGGTCACGAATGCAGTCTCGATGCCTTTGGCGGCAATTGCCTCCATCAGCGGCTGATCGAAATGCAGCCCCGCCGTCGGCGCCGCCACCGCGCCCAGGCGCTCGGCGTACACCGTCTGATAACGCTCGCGGTCCGAGCCTTCATCAGGGCGATCTATATAAGGAGGCAACGGCATGTGCCCGACGCGATCGAGCAGCGGCAACACCTCTTCGGCAAACCCCAGCTCGAACAACGCATCGTGACGCGCCAGCATCTCGGCCTCGCCACCGCCGTCGATCAGGATCTTCGACCCAGGCTTGGGCGACTTGCTGGAACGCACATGCGCCAGCACGCGATGACTGTCGAGCACCCGCTCCACCAGGATTTCCAGCTTGCCGCCGGAAGCCTTCTGGCCAAACAGCCGCGCCGGAATCACCCGGGTATTGTTGAACACCATCAAATCGCCCGGGCGCAAATGCTCGAGCAAATCGGTGAATTGACGGTGTGCCAGGGCGCCGCTGACCCCGTCAAGGGTCAACAGGCGACTGTTGCGACGCTCGGCCAAAGGGTGGCGGGCGATCAGCGAATCTGGGAGTTCGAAAGTAAAGTCAGCAACGCGCATGATGGGGTTCGTCTAGCAGGGCCCGGAAGTCTAGCCGAAATAGTGAAAATTCTCTATGTACCTGATTGACCGACGGTAATCTCATCTCTATACTTCGCCGCCATTGAGCCCTGATGGCGGAATTGGTAGACGCGGCGGATTCAAAATCCGTTTTCGAAAGGAGTGGGAGTTCGAGTCTCCCTCGGGGCACCACATAGCAGTATCTGAGAGTCTTTACCAGCCTCTCAGACCCAGAGAAACCGGCCTCTTGGCCGGTTTTTTTGTGCCTGGCTGTTTATCCCTGTATCCCCTTATCCGTTGTATCCCTGTATCCCTGCTTGTATCCTGAGAAAAATACCGAACTTTGGGATACAAGGATGAAACGCGCAGACATCAAGCGTCGCCCTCTCGCCGATACCACGCTTTCAGGGCTTGAGCCTGAAACAAAGGAATATCGAGAGCTGGATGGAAACGGCTTATATTTCCGGGTCAAACCGGACGGGGGCAAATCATGGCAACTCCGGTACAAGCGTCCTGCAGGTAATTGGGCATGGATGGGCCTCGGCGGCTATCCAGAAGTCAGCGGCGCACTTGCCCGCGAAAAAGCAGCCGATCTGCGGAAGGTTGTCAGTAGCGGTGCCGACCCTCTTGAACAAAAGCGCTCGGCAAAAGCGGCAATCGATGCCGCTCGAACTCGAACCTTCAAAGCGGCTGCGGAAGCTTGGCTCAAGGCAAAGGAGGAAAAAGGTCTCGCCTCCTCCACTCTCAATAAAATCCGCACCTACCTCGACAAAGACATTCTTCCAGCGCTTGGTGATAAACCTCTGGACGAAATAACCCGAACCGATTGTGCAAATCTCCAGGCCTCCCTCGAAGCTCGGGAGGCGCATAACGTTGCTGAAAAATGTCGGACGTGGGTCAATCAGATCTTCGGCAGAGCAATCGGCTTGGGACTGACAGAAAACGATCCTGGTAGCCGTCTACGCGACATCGCAGCTCAAGCACCGAAAACTCAACAACACCCTCATTTGCTAGAGCCCGAACTCGGCGAGTTTCTCACCGCCTTAAAGAACACCCCCAGCAGACTCACCGCTCGAACGGCGGCATGGCTTTGTATATGGACAGCCTCAAGGCCGGGAATGGTTCGTCTAGCTGAGTGGAAAGAGTTCGATCTCGATAAAGCTCTGTGGACTACACCTGCATCGAAGATGAAGATGCGCCGAGACTTCGTGTGCCCTCTTCCTTACCAAGCACTGGTCGCACTTAGAGAGCTGCACGCTTTAACCGGGCGCAGCCGCTGGCTATTTCCTGGAGTTGGCGCGAAGAATCCGACTATCAGTGAGAACACAATCAATAAAGTATTCGCGACCATTGGCTACAAAGGACGTCTTGTTGGCCACGGCACGCGGCACACAGCGAGCACCCTGCTCCGTGAACACGGATGGCCAAAGGAACATGTGGAGGCGCAATTAGCCCACAAAGAAGAGGGCATCTCGGGGGTCTACAACAAAGCTCAGTACCTCGAGCAACGAACAACCATGATGCAGTGGTATGCCGATCATCTGGACAAGTTGCAGAATGGGAATGTCGTGCTGGGCCAGTTTGGACAAGCCATTTGACCATGCCAATCCTGATTCCTCAAAAAACCGGTGTTCCACGTGTTCCATGTGTTCCGAAACTGGTGAAAGCCTTTAATTGCGTGGCTTTCAATGGTGGAACACAAATAGCGCTCAACTGGAACACATGGTCGATGGCACACAAAAGGTGTTCCAGAATCGGCAACACCGGCAAGCAGAAATCCCCTCTCCTCACTGGCGGCCTCACAGGTCTGCCGGGCGCAGGCCCTCGCGTTTTTTCGGGCACAGAAACGGGGCGAGGGGTGGATGTTGAATAGAAAATATTACTTAAGCGCTCCCCTAAACATTGAGGGATGGGAGATTGTCGAAACGTTTGAGCGATTCACGCTATACGACGAATTTGCAGAACGCATCGATGATGCTCTCGAACTCATCCTAGAGGGCCAAGAGCACTGGGCGAGCCATCTGACAGATGGGGAGTGGTCCGCTGAGTCCATTCGAGTGCTGGCAAATGTCAGACGGCTCTCCTACAACATACGCCAACAATTTGAGCGATCCAGAGACGACTTACCTCGATGCATCCGCTGGACAATAGGGGAATCGTCCAACTCAGCTATTACTGATAGCCAATACATTGCCGCGCTGGCGATTGATCGAGCTTGCCGTGTCATTGAGACACTAGAGAGATGGTTGAGTGGCTTCGACAAGGATCTATCTGCGGGAAACTTTGAGAATCTAGCGGCTCTGATTGCAGATGCGTCAGACGACTTTATGGAGCTTGTGGAAGAGGTACGTCACGAGCAACCTCATCTGGAAATCGAAGCACGTGAGGCGGTCGCTGACTTGCTGGGGACAGCCCGGTATTACATGACCTTGGCGAACGTCTACGCCTCTCCGCTTTTGAGCAGCGCAGATAAGATCCGGATTAGTGCAAATGCGCGCAAAGCGGGCAACAGCTCGGCAGCCATACGCCGTGAAGCCACAATAGATCGCAATGAGAGCATTTGCTCCCACGCCAAGCGCCTGCTCAGTGATGGTCGATCAGAAAGAGAGATCGTTGGCATTATTGCAGGCACCGATTCTGCACTTAAGTTACCGAGCGGTACCGCCAAGCTTTCCATAAAACAAATCCGCAATATTTTAGTCGCAAATCGTGTGCTTTCTTAAATGCAGCGCAGCGCTTCCAGATTCAAATCGACATTACCTGTCATATGCATTCAACTTGGTGCTGGTTACAGGCGATTTGACTAGCTAAACAGCGAGCGCCCCGAAGGCATAGCTACCAATCACAAGAGGCGAGTCCTTTTCGGACAGGCTCGCCAACCATAGCCCCACGTTGCGCTTGTCTAGGGTCTCGTCGTTTCTTCTTAAAATCCGTCATTTTTTAGGCCGTAATGTATGGGCTTAAGAATCACACACGCACAGGGGACTGCCCTCCTGACATAAACTACTGCTAGATTATCCACAAATGCTGTACGTTTACCTTGGCATCTAAAGAAAGGAATCCACTTTGAACAAAAAAATCTCTGAAAGATTTGAAAGCTTGATGAACGAAGTAAATGCAATAGAAACAGCCAAAGTAAAAGTTGCCAGCGATTTCGGTGATGGATGGCGAATCGACCAAGACGCCCTTCTATCTTGGCGTGTAAAAGCAAAAAATATAATAATTCAAGTTTGCGGCGAAACTTCACAGCATTTCATCGAATTTACTCATTCAGAAAAGTTAAACGGTTTAGGCGATGGTCATTACAACTCATTGAAACGTACCCGAGCTGTTTTAGGGGCCGCAAAAGATGACTTTGAGGGCGGCTATTTGACGTCTATTAAGGCCTTAGTCCAGGCTGAGGTTTTCGACAATGAATTGGAGCAAGCGGAAGAGCTCTTGACAAGCGGCTATCATGTTGCAGCAGCCGTTATCGCGGGGGTCGTCCTTGAAACCGGACTTAGAGAATTATGCGATAGAAGTGCTGTTGAGCATGGCAAGCTCGACAAGATGAACGCTGATCTGGCCAAGGCTGGTACCTATAATAAACTTCAGCAGAAAAGGATTACCGCGCTCGCCGACATTAGAAATAATGCGGCACACGGGAAGCCCTCTGAATTTTCTGCGGACGATGTACGCTCTATGATTAAAGAAGTAGAGCAATTTTTAGCACAGTATCTAGGATGATACTCGTCCAGCCGTCAAATGGACCGAACCATCTGCATCGTTTACTATCGATGTATAAAGCGCCTCATCAACCATAGTACGAGGGATTGTATGGAACTTACTTTCTACGACAGCAACGGCCAACCATACTGCTACTGTCAAGACGGTGAACATCTTTACACATTTGGCGGCCAGCCTATTGCATATATCCATGAAGAGTCTATTTACTCCTTCCCCGGAAGGCATTTAGGTTGGTTCGTTAATGGCTGGATTTATGACCCCAATGGACGTGCCCTGCTATTCACTGAATATGCCAATGGTGGTCCTGGTAAACCCGGGCGCGCTGGTCGGCCAGGAAAAGCAGGTCGAGGTGGTCGTCCAGGAAAGGGCGGGCGCGCAGGACGCCCTGGCCGCCCCGGCTTGAGCGCGAGTTGGTCGAACCTCACAGCAGCAGCATTTTTTAACCAACCCTAACACCGTAATGTTATTGAAAAGGGAAGTGAACCACCGTTCATTTCCTTTCCCTAATTTAGCGTTAGCCCTGTAACTCTCCATGACTACAGGAAACGCTAAATGACTGCGACAACGCTTCAATCCATCACCCCGCTTTCACCCTGCTCCACTGATTTGCTCACCCCTGATCAAGTCGCGGTCACTCTCGGTCTGTCGCACCGCACGCTCGCCGCCTGGCGCAGTTCGCGCCGCAATCCGCTGCCGTATGTGAAAGTCGGAAGCCGCGTGCGTTATAGACCTAAAGATGTGTCCACGTGGCTCGAAAGCCGCACGCACAGCTGCTCTGCCGCAAGTGCGAGGAACGAGAAATGAAAGCCTCTCGCCTCTACTCCTCTGCAAACGGCTCCACGCCAATCGATCCATCGGTGACACTCATCCGCATTGCCGAGGTAATGGCCATCGTTGGCCTCGCACGCCCCACCATCTACAAGCTAATGAACGAGCCTGAAAGTGGTTTCCCGAAGACCGTAAAACTCACCAATAGCAACGCTCGTGGCGCCCCGGTCGCCTGGGTCTTGTCGGAAGTTCAGGCTTGGGCACGCGGTCGCATTGAAGCACGCGATGAGGTGGCCGCATGAAGCGTCACTACTGCCCGTTCAAAGGTCCCTTCCATGACTCCTACAGCATCGGTTTTCAGCTCTACGCTCAAGGCGGCATTAACTGGCGTCATCGCACCATCGCGGGTGTGAGCTGGAACGGTGAGGAGAAGGAGGCGTTCTTTTTCAATCCTGACGGACTCGTTTTGCCAATCACGCCCAACCCTTGGGAACTGCCGGAGATCATCCACAAGCACGCCATTCGCCGCGAGTTTTCCAGCATCCACGGCCACGGTCATTTCGCGATGAAAGAGGGCCGTCGTGATGGGCTGAGTCAATTCACGCTGAACAACTGGGTCACCTACTGGCTGATCGATCAAAAGGATGGCTACTCGAACGATCCCCAAGTCTGGGGCCAATACGTTGAAAAGGACATCGAACAAGAAAAGCTCATCACCGAGCGTCTCTACACAGACCTGCGAATCACGTCCGACCTCAGCCAATACATGGAAGAGTGCCTAGTCGAGCGACGGAATGCGCTCGCCGAGCAGCACCGTCGCCGCTGCGCCGAGGACAGCAAGATCCTCGCGTGGCTCAAAGGTGAAACCCCGCCTCCGTTGTTCGCCAACGTGCAGGAGGCAGCGTGAGCCATTCGATTGCCAATCAAGCCTTGATGCATCCCTTTTCAGTGCTGCGCAGAATCGGCTTTTCGCCCGCCACCATGCAGCGCCTCGAGCGCTATCGCAACCAGCAGGACAAACAGGGCCGTGTAGTCAGCGTACTTAGTTGGGCCGATGGCACCTGGTGCGCCCTCGCTCTTCATTGCGAAAAGGTCGGCGCGGTGATCGTCGACGAAGGCCAGCAAACAGAAGCCTACGAAGACGCCCGCTCCATGCTCGATGACGGCTTCCTGCCCTTGCTTAATCTGCGCTGGGAAGCCCACGCCTGAAACGAAAACGCCCCCGGCGGCAACCGGAGGCGTTTGAGGTCAATCTGTATGCCTGGTCAATTTATGTCGCATCAAATAAATGCGCAAGGCTTCGTGCCGGTTGCGCTTATAAAAACTCGGGGTTATCCTGCCGCCGTCGCTGCAAATTCAGCGACCGGGTTTGGCGACCCGAGCACATACAGGCGCACAGGCGCCCCCATACCGATTGCAGGCGCTTTTTTTGTGCCCGCATTCCTGCTTAATGGTGGCTGTGCGTGGGAGACCTTCGGGTCTGCCGGGGTCCTGTATGCCCGGTTCGCCAACCCGCGCACAGCTGCCACCCTTACATCGTTTGGCGACGATCAGTGGCAGCTCCTCACATACAGGAGCTTCACCAATGCACGCCCTCAATCCGTCCAAAATTCGCGCCGCTGCCCACCGTGCAATGGCTCTCGCCGCTCTACATGCCAACTCCAGTCTTGCTACACGTCTCGCCCGCTACAACGACCACATGGCCAAAGCCCGCGCACTCGAAGCCGCAGGCGGTGCGCAATGAACAATGCGCTGAGTTTTACCTTGCCCGAAGATCTGCTCTGCGTCAGCCAACGCGCCGGAGCTGGTGTACCCATTGACGCCATCACCTGCGCGATTGATCGCGCCGACTCGGTGCTGACGCTGCTTGAAGACCACTTTGAAGGCGAATCTCGCCTAGCCAACCATGTTATCGCGGCCGTCATTTGGGATGTGCGCGGCACCCTCGGTCTGATCAAAACCCTTGCTATGCACGGTGACACCACTTCTGTTCCAGCGGATCAGAAAGGCGGTGTGTTATGACCACTTTGACCACGCTTGGCCGCACGGATTTTTCGCCTGCTAATGCCCACGGTTTGAAGCTGTTCCGGGTGAACGCAGGTATTCCTGTCGAAGACGCGTTAGAGATCGCTTCGCAGCTGCAACATCACGTGAACCAGCTCACTCGAGATGCTGCCATGAGCGATAAAGGCGAACGGTTTAGTTGGTCTGCATTGTTCTTAGGTGAAATGGCAAAAGCGCTGCTCGATGACGTAAACGACACGCTGTTTTTGCCGGGGGCCGACATATGAGCCAGCACCGGAACAGTAAAGCGAAACGTCCGAGCTTCGCCGATGTGAAAGCGGCCTCGCTCAAGGACATCGAGCGCGTCCTCACACACTGGTTGCCCAACGGAAAGCGTGTCGACGGCGGCAAGGAATACACCGCTCCGAATCCGACCCGCAGCGACAAGCGCGCTGGTTCGCTCAAGGTCAACCTGAACAAAGGCACCTGGGCCGACTTCGCCACGGGCGACAAGGGCGGCGACCTCATCGATTTGGTGCGTTACTTGGACGGCGTCACCGATGTCGAGGCTTGCACGAAGCTGATCGAGCTGCTGAACGTGAGCGCCGGTGCTGCGCAATTGGCTCCCGCTTCCGGCAAAGGTAAAGCGTCGACGTGGACGGCCATACAGCCGATCCCGACCGAAGCGATGAAACGATGCCCGGTCCGACATCGTCAGCACGGCACGCCATCAAAGGTCTGGATCTACCGCGATCAAGACGCCCAGCCACTTATGGCCCTGTACCGCTTTGATCTCGGTCCGGACGAAGACGGCGCGCCGAAGAAAGTCTTTGCTCCACTGACTTGGTGCCAGCGCTCCGACGGCCAAACCACGCAATGGCGCTGGCAGGGACTGCCTGATCCGCGCCCACTGCTGCGCCTGGAAGAGCTGACTCAGCGCAACACCGCAACAGTCGTGTTGTGCGAAGGCGAGAAAGCTGCCGACGCGGCAGGCGAACTGATGCCGGACTACGTGGCCACGTGCTGGCCGAACGGCTCGAACTCTTGGCACAAGGCTGACCTGACACCGCTCAAAGGTCGCGCGGTGGTTCTTTGGCCGGACAACGACAGCAGCGGCAAAACGTGTATGGAGGACGTCGCCAAAAAGCTGCACGAAATCGGTGCCGAATCGGTGCGGTTCGTTGCGTTGGACGCCTTCAAACGCAAGCCCACACTAGAGAACGATCGCGTCGCCTTCGCCAAAGGTGGTCAATGGGACGAAGGGGACGACGCTGCCGACGCGCTCGTTAAGGGCTGGACGGCGGCGCACGTCGCCGAGCTGGAGCGCGACGGCGGTCTTTTCGTCTCTGCTGATGAACCATCCAGCGAGCCCGCAGAACCGAAAGTCGCAGCAAAACAACCGGCAAAATCGAAAACTGATTTGCTGCCCGGTGGCTTTCGTTTGGCCCCCGAGGGTGTGTTCTATACCGGCGATGATGGGGAGTCGCGACCTGTTTGCTCTTCCTTGGAGATCCTCGCTCGTACCCGCGACGACAAAGGCCACAACTGGGGCCTGCTGGTTGAGTTCGACGACCCGGACGGAGCGAAAAAGCGCTGGAACATTCCCGCCCGCAACATGACTGGCGATTTCGGCAAGGACGTCTTGGGGCCGCTGGTGGATATGGGTTTGCGTCTGCCAGGAACCCGCTCTGGCCGTAATGCGCGCAACGATCTTCAGAGCTATCTGCAAGGGTTCGACAGCAACGAACGGGCGCGTTTGGTCACTCGCCTTGGATGGCATGGACCTGCGTATCTGCTGCCCGATCAGCAGATTGGCAACAGCCATGAGCACCTCTTCTTCTGCGATTCCGGCGCACAGCTCCCTCCGATCAGCGAGGCCGGGACGCTGGAGCAATGGCAACAGCAAATCGGAGCGCTCTGCGTCGGCAATCATCGCTTGGCTTTCGTTGTCAGCGTGGCCTTTGCCGGGCCGCTACTGCACTTGCTAGGGCACGAATCAGGCGGTTTTCACCTCTATGGCGATAGCTCCGGCGGCAAGACGACACACCTACAAGTCGCCGCATCGGTCTATGGCGGGCCGCGACTGGTCCGATCCTGGCGCTCGACGGATAACGCTTTGGAATCGATTGCCGCTGCGCACTCAGACGGCGTGCTGGTGCTCGATGAGATCGGTATGTGCGATCCGCGCATCATCGGTGAAACGGTGTACATGCTCGGCAACGGTACGGGTAAGGCCCGTGCCAATGATCGTGGGCAAGCAGGCCGACAGGTCCAGGAGTGGCGGTTGTTGTTCCTCTCGACCGGCGAGAAAACGCTCGCGCAGCACATGGCCGACGCCAACAAAGAGCTCAAGGCGGGAATGGAGATTCGCATGCTGGCGGTGCCTGCGGACGCGAGTAAAGGGCTCGGAATGTTCGACGTATTGAGCGGTTTCGAAGACGCCGCTGCCCTGTCAGATGCCCTCAAGGCTCGTGTAGCCAAGTACTACGGCACGCCACTGACTGCCTTCCTGTCGGCGCTGTGTAAACCCGGTGAAATGCTCGGCTGGACAGCCATCTTGCGCCGCACGGTCGAGCGTTTTATCGCCAAGGCGCTCCCTGCGTCGGCCAGTGGTCAAGCGCACCGAGCTGCTGCTCGTTTCGGCCTTGCCGCTGCCGCTGGTGAGCTGGCCACAGCGCTGGGCGTCACCGGCTGGCCGGAAGGCACCGCCACCACAGCAGCTCAGGTTTGCCTGAACGCTTGGCTCGACGAACGAGGGGGTGCCGGGAACATGGAAGGCGACGCCATCGTGAGCCGACTGCAACAGGTCATTGAGCGATTCGGTGAAAGCCGCTTCACCCGCTGGGACGGGCTCGCGGCCAAAACCGACGATCACGCTCCACGAACCGCCGACCGACTCGGCTTCCGGCGTACGGTTGAACACGGCATGGGCGACGGCGTTTATACGCTTGTTACCTACTACTTCCTGCCCACTGCGTGGAGGGCGGAAGTTTTCAAGGGCATGAGCCTCACCTTGGTCAATCGTGAACTGATCGAACGCGGGATTTTGGAAGCCAGTGCAGAAGGCCGTGCTGCGCAGTCAGTACGGCTTCCCGGGTTGGCCAAAACGAGAGCCTACGTGGTGCATGCCAACGCTCTCCTCTCCAATGAAACCGAAGCCGCGTGAAGCGCAGGCGGATCGGAGGAGAGCTGCCGGCCGCATTGGGTCTGGCCAGCCCGAAATCACATCGAACGAACATCAAAATCTGAAATGGAAGACATCTAATGAGCGACTATCAAAAGCAAATCAAGCAACACCAAATCGAAATGGAGCAACTCAAAAAACAACTGCCGGGACTCACAGCAGCGGCCAAGGAAGCTAAGAGCGCTTACGCCCAGACGCGTACCAATCGAGCTCCATACCCACATGCGGTTATCAATGCTCTTAGTAACGCCAAATCTGAAATAGAGAGGCATGCCTCCGAGATCAGGAAGCTCCAGACCCGGATTGATTGGGAAGACGGTATCCGGTTTGCGAGCACCAATATCAAAAAGGCACAGAAAGAAATCAGCCAGGTGCATAGCGATCTTCAAAAGCAGCAGGACAAACGCGCTAAGCTTTCGACCAAACTCCAAAGGCTGGAGGATGAAAAGCGCACCGAAATCGAGAAAGCTCAATATGTGGAAAAACAAGCTGCGGCGAGTTATTCCGTAGCCTTGAGCGATGGAGACGACGCGGAAGAACAACGGGCGGAAAAGGCGCTCAGACAAGCATCAGAAGCGCTTGCAGTGGTGACTCGTGACAAGCGGGGAGTTGCAACCGCAGCGCAGGCTCTGAAAGCTGAAGTGGAGAAGCTCGACATAGCAATCGCAGAGATCAAACAAACCTTGAAGGATCTTCGCCAACAACAGCTACGGACGGCACGTACCATGTGGGCCGACCGTCTGGACAAGGCGGCTCAGGAGTTTGCCGCCATCGCTGCGTACCTGCACGCGACTGAAAAAGCGTTGGGCCGTACCAGCTCCCTCATCGACGTATACGTGCCGTTGCAGACTCCACTAGGCCCGCGATCCATCAACCAAAACACGATTACTGAACAAGCCGGTGCGATCTCTATTGAGCAACTGATAGCCGCCTGATTCACCACATCACCACTGCCAGTGGTGATGCCCTTCCCCCCGAACCGGAGCATCAATCGCGGAACACCAAACGTGTTCCGCGCAACTGGTGTTCCGGTTATTCGCATTTGGTGTTCCGCCTCTGAAAGCCCCGTAACACAAGGCCTCTAGCGAATTTGGAACACATGGAACACGTGGAACACCGCTAATTGCCTATCTATGCTTTCGCACTCCCCTCGCCCCTTCTCACGGCGTGAACCTTCAGCGAGAACGGACGCGGCAGATAGCTCTGGATCCCCCCAAGGTTTGGTCTGACTCATCCCAGGCGGGGCGCCCGTTGCGGCAGATTTTTCGGGTCCTCCCTGAGGGGGGCCCCCTACACGGGTTATCAGACTCGCAGGTTTCCTCTAGCTGAAATTTATGCAGGGATGTCCGTCTTAAATTGGCTGCTCTCATCGGAATGGTCTGGTTCTTTCATATTTGTACTCCCACCTTCCCCTACTATTTTCCTGCCCCGATAGATCTAACAGGCCTCGCCCGTATCCACCAATCACTTGAGGAAACGCTCCCATTGATGCCGGATTAATCGATGTGGGCATAGCGGCATGACTTTTTCACGTGAAAACCGAGCTTTTTAGGCACACTGTACAGTCGCTAATGAATTGCCAACGTGATCAAGTCAGCACCACATGGTTGTGATTGAAAAACTCTTTGTGCCTTCGTAGGCTGGCGTAGCCGACACATAGCGTTCGCCGAGAAGGGAACACAAAAAATCGATCTGCAGAGAACAGACATAGGCCTTAGGGATGAAAGCAGAAAATATCGACACAACGGAAGTCAAAAAAACAGATCAACCTTATAAAGAAAAGTGCGATCTTTACACTCTATTCGAAGAAAATATAAAAACCAAAAACATTGCTTACGACGAGCTAAAAAAATTAAAACCGAGATTAAGAAACCAGGTCAGAGCCATCATATCTACTCAAGATATGAAAGCAGTAAAACTTTTAAACATCCTTCGACAAAAATCCCAATCAATAGAAATCTATCAAATAGACAAAACACTACGAGCCCACGGAAGGATACTTCCCGAATTATTTCCAAAAGTTGCTCAAACCAAAGAATACTTCTTTCGACTTGATGCACTACCTCTAAAAAACCAATATGATCTAGTACAGCGCTTAGCAGCGGAAAATTTTCAGGAAATATTAAGCCTCATAGAAAAGCTAGGCGAGGCAGGCGAACTTATAATCAGCATGCGTCTAAGCGAAGCAGCGGAGATACTAGCAGACCTTACAGAACAACATGGATTTAGTCATACTCTCCTCAGAAAAATTTGTTTAATTCGCTCACTGAGCGATGAGACAAACATCGCCCATGCTGACTCAATCCTTAACAAAGCCGGAGCCGGAACACGAAACTTAATACTCAGTTCCATTCTAAACTGCTACCAAGAAGAACAAGAGATACTTAGTCTAAAGCGATCCATAATGAACCTTCCGGATCGAGGCATACTCAACAAATTCACCCGCGACATCACTAGATTGACATTTCATCCACTTGCCAAAAACGAAGACGATCTAAGCGAACTTATAACAAGTTCACTCCAATCATCTCTACTAGATGCGATCATCGCAACAAAAACTAACAAACACTTCTTACAAATAAAACCTAACAGCGCTTTAGAAAGACTTTTTTCAGCCTTAGAGCAAAACAACCCAGGCATCGATAAAATTGCAGCCCTGTATCCTGCATCAGAAGAATACCTTTTTTACAAACACTCGTCAGCATGGCTTGAAAACGACGATATAATCCAATACCGGGTGCTAATAGACCACTTCCATGACAATCCAGAATCCAACTACTTCGAGCTGAATGACTCACTAACCAGACGAGCCTCGCACTGGGTTCAAGATATCTCATTAATAGATTTAGCCACGACCGAAATACTCACACAGCACGAACACTCCAACCTTCGAAGATTTGAAAAAGAAAGTTACATAACTAGGTCCGCCATATTTAATTTGCTCATTCACAAAGCTGACGGCGTAGTCCCTATGACTGACGACGCACTAATAAAAATAATGAGCAACACTACCGATCTTGACCGAACAATCAATGTATCCTCAATCAAAAACCTGGCTAAACTCTCCCCTTCAGACACGTCAAAAATCATACTCTACGCACTAATTGCAAAACGAAGCAAAAACGAAGCAGACAACTACAAACTTCGGTCCCTACTACAAAAAAGGATAATCTCCGAATACAAAGGAAATATTGTGGATTTCCTTAAAGAGCTTTCCCAAGAGTCTGACTCCGTTGCAAGATTCCTTTACGAAATATGCACAGAAGACTTCATCGCTCGTTTATCACACCTCATAAAGGCCTCTAATCAAATCACAGAGACTCGAGCGTCGTTGCATAAATGGTGGGGAGAGTTTACCGGAGAGAAATCCTATCTAGACAGAGCCAGAACTTTACTGATTGACCATCAAATCAACAGAGTACGAAACGAGTTAGATGACAACCGCATATACGTTCATACAGCAAGGTTTACGGAATGGATGAGCGACGAAGTAATACGCGAACTAACCACAACTCTAACAAGCATGGATCACAACAACACACTACAGGATGCTAACACCCCGCAACTATTAAGCATAATCGACCAATGCTATAAAGCCTTTTGCTCAAACCCTATATTTGGAATCTCTTCATATTTAGGCCGCCGTATTCGACACGGAACATTCAAAGGGCATCTTTTCTCAAGTGTTGTCGCAATCAAGACCAACGCCAAATATAAACACCTCATTAACGACCCCACAATTCAAACATTATGGTGCCAATGGGTCTCCACTTACGAGTCCACCATCGACAACATTATTGTTAATAAATTACACGTCGAATCACAAAACAAACGAGATGCCTTACTCAAACCCCACCTTAATGACCTAACAAAATTCGAGATTGCAGTGCTTTGTGCAAAAGCAATAGCAAAAGACTTCAGCGAACACAAAGTCACAAACAACTCCAGCCAAATAATAGTTGAGTATTGCTGGAGAATAGTTGAAGTCGACTTAAAAAGCGTAAACTCATTTCTTAAAAGCCAAAAACAAATACTCATACAAAACGACCTTCTTAATTCTATAAAACTAAACACTCCTGGCCGACTACAAGAAACCTTTAGGGACTTCAACCGGGATTTGATGAGGCAAATTGATGAGAAGCTGATAGCTATGTATGGCTGGTTCAAAAGACCGGTAAGCGTCTCACCCAAAGCATCTTTGTCACTACTATATAAAGCAGTGATAGAAGAAGTAAGAGAAACCTTTACTGAGTTTCACGCTGATACACACTTTGAAGAAAAAAATGACATAGAGCTTATGGGCGGCCCATACCATATCTTGTACGACGCTTTTTATGTTGTGGTTTACAATGCCGCGAAACATGGCAAGCCCGGCGGGAAAGTTGAGCGTAATTTCGGAATTACGAAATGGAGCTCAACGCGACCTGGTAAAGCTGAAGTTATTATCTCTTCCATAATCAAAGATGAAGAGGATGAGAGCACCGTCGCTGAACGACTCAGGGTGAAGCCTGGCGATGATATAGATAATGCGCATCTAGATGAAGTGAGAAGTGGCATCAGAAAGCTTTATCAACTGGAGCGAACAGACACGAACTTTCACATCGAAGATATAAGCTGCAAGGATAGAAAAGTAGTAATCCGAATATCTTACGATTTGGAGCATTTATGAAACCTGTACTCATAATAGAAGACGATAGCTTCAAAGCCAACAGCTTAACCGAGCACATAGAGCATGTTGTGACGGGTGCGAACATTACTATCGCGACAAACTTAGCTGACGCGATTGAGATGGTAAATAAAAACACATATACGCTTATCATAGTAGATATGGCCATACCGAGCCATCCGACCGTTTATGGGGGCGGCTCCCCTATGTCGCTATTAACAGGGGGCCTAGACATTCTTCTTGAGCTGAGAGAACTGGAAAGGGACGATCCTTGCATCATTGTCACACAGTACCCCGACATCGAGATCTGTGGAGATTTCTACCCACTCAGCAAAGCTAAAGACGAAATAAAGAAACTTTTGGACTGCGACGTTGTTACCTGCATAGCGTACTCTGAAGGTTCTACGGAATGGAAAGTCGCAATTACAGAGGAATTAAATAAGATATGAAAGTACTCATCCTGGAAGATAACGTCGCAAAATCTACTGCGATAGAGCAAGCGATACAAGCAGTACAGCCGGCTATCGAAACACATAAGGTTGATTGTTTCTCAGACTTTTTTAAATCCACACTAAAAGAAAAATACGATCTAATTGTCGTAGACTTACTGGTCCCTCGATTCGCCGACGACGATGAAACTCAAAACGTTACGAATGATATCATTGAGACGATAAGAGACGTTGAGTGTGTAAACTTCAGAACTCCTGTCATAGCAATTACACAATTTCTTGCTGCAGCGGAAGACAATTTCGAAAATCTAAATCACAAAGACATACACATCGTCACTTACAACGAAAAAGATGACAGATGGAAGGAAACACTTCAGGGAAAAGTAAAAGCATGCATTGAATGTCAGTCGTATGACTTTATTATCATTTGTGCCCTCCCAAAAGAAACCAATGGATTCTCTCAAGCTGGCTACTCTGTAGGAGAGTTCACCAACCTCCATGGCATGGAATGCAGAGAATTAAAACTGAACGCCCTCAACGGATTAATAATTACCCTACCCCGTATGGGGCTGGTTAATTGTGCGATTACGACCAGCAGAGCTATAGACATTTTTAAACCGAAATTAGTCGCAATGAGCGGAATATGTGCGGGTGTCAAAGGAGAAGTAAACATTTATGACGTTGTTATTCCAGACAGCTGTCAACAGCATGACTTTGGCAAGTGGGGTGTTAATGAATTTGAATCAGAATCATATACTGTACAAATCTCTCACGAAACAAAGCTTATAGTTAAACAACTAGCTAGCGACCAACAGTTCAACCAAAAAATCATCGACACCATTAAACCTAAACGAAGCCAGATTCCTGAATGCGATGATCATTTTTGCTTTAGGATCTTAACTGCTCATTCTTCAAGCGGGAGTGCTGTTATTGCAGACGAGAGAATTGTTGCCCTTATTAGAGAGCAGCATAGAAAAACAAAAACTTTTGAAATGGAGTCTTATGCAGTTTATGAAGCGGCAAGGCTCTCGCCGATAAGCCCAATTTTCTTTAGCGCAAAAGCTGTAGTTGATAATGGCGATGCGCACAAAGGCGATGAATATCATGAGGTCGCCTGCGTCTTAGCGGCCAATGTAACCTGCGAATTAATCATTAGATCCTTGAAAAAGCGTTAAATCACAGCATTAAAGTACTAGCTTCCAACTTTGAAGCTAGTACTTTATAGCGATGCTCCGAAATAGTCCTTACTGTGCAAAATTTTAATTTCAACACTGAGATTCCAGTAAACTGACCGACCTGCCTCTAACATGAAACCGTGGGTTTCCGACCCCGTATCGTTAAGGATGTGCCAGGGGCCCCAGCAATTTCGGATAAGGGTTCGAGCTGTCTCTAAGAAGGAGTGCCATATGTACGGTGATCTATACAAAACACTCGAGCAAGAATCATTTGTAATTCGGTCATGCTTAGCCACTGGGCTGACTGAGCTCCGCAATGCAAACCTAAATGAAAAAGGGCGCTATTACTCTGCGTTTTTTCAGCTGGCCATAGGGATTGAGCGCCTCGCAAAAATGGCTTTGATCCTTGATCACATGGCACGAAATAATCTTCAGGCACCAGGTCACTCGACCGTTAAGGGCTACGGGCATGATTTGCAGGTACTCGTGGCAAAGGTCTCGGTAAACGCGTCATTAATCGGATCAACCCCGTTCCCAGTAGATCCCTTATGCAAAAAGGTGATCGCATTTTTTTCAGAATTCGCAACGGGAATGCGGTATGCGAATCTCGATGCGCTCGCTACTGGCAAGCCTCAGCGAGATCCGCTGGGCGAATGGAACGATATTCTGCAAGAAGTCGTAGCTACCAAAATTCGGAAATCGACACACCGTCGCATAGCTGTAATGTCCAACTCCATCGCTGAACGTCTAGAGGGAACTGCAGTAGTGATGGCGAGCGATCTTGCGGGTGAGCCACTTACACTGAGCTCAGTTTTTTCAGAGCCGTCCATGCTTGATGCAGCATCAAAGCATTTGGTTTGGGAGGTAATAACTCTTCTCGGCCCGCTTCGAGATGTTGTTGTGAAGACCGGCTATGCAGTGGATAGCATTGCTGCTTCACGAGATCCTTATGGGGATCGTGTACCAACTCTCAGCGAATTCTTTGACTTTATCTGGGTAAATCGTCCCTATGTGTTACGAAAGAAGCGCTGGCCATAAGTCTGAGATCCGCCCTTTGAAAATGCCTCCCCAACCGAGAGGCAAAGGAGCAACGTTCTCAAGAAAGGCGAAATGTGGCATGGTAGGAACCAGCAACCCTTACCATGTATCCCTATCTGTATCCCTCGACCGAAAAGAAGGCTACAGAGCCCGGTTTATATGGAGGGCTCGAGTCTCCCTCGGCACCAAAATTAAGAAAGGTCTTGCTTTGCAAGGCCTTTTTTTCGCCTGTAGAAAAGTGAGCTTGCCCCGCTGCTGCCGTAGGAGCTGCCGAAGGCTGCGATCTTTTGATCTTGCTTTTTCAACACTACAACCCGAAACCGCTCGCTAACGAATCAAGGATTCACACAATGGAATTGCCACTGGAAACCGTTGCCCTTTTCGCCTTCAAGCTGGCTTATGAGACGGAAGGTGGAAGTCCGATTCTGCGGGATGATCCGATCATGAGTGATTATGAGCGAGAGGTTTTTGGGTTGTTGGTGCGCAGAGGCGATGTCGACTTGATCCAGTTTAGAGTGGCGCACTGCGTGGGTTTGGCGATGGAAGCTTTAGGCGGTGTTGATACGCCGCTAGGGCGCGAGCTGCATAGGTTGGCAGCTGACTTCAGCAATGCGCCGACAATGGAGCAGCTTGAAGCGCCGCTCATTTCGCTTAAGGACTACTTGAAAGATATTCAGTGAATGATGATGCAGTGTGTACGCCAGGCGTTTCCGTCTTGTCTTGAACAAGAGGCAAAGGCTCTCGACCAGGTTATGAGCCAGCTCCGCCAGACGCACGCGGCAACGCATCGACTCATAGAGGTCAGAGTCGGTGAAGAGAAATTAGTCTTTCCCTACCGGATTTATCACCAGGGTTATGAGGGTGCCTTTGGCCACTTGACTGAAACCCAGAGCATTTTGTACTCGTGTCTTCTGACCCGGCACCGCGATGGTCATGTGCGCCAACGTCAACTGAACGGATCCTCTCAGTGCATGAACCGTGGGTTGTCCCATTCGTGTTCCAGCTGACGGGCGAGTACGTCATCCAGATTCTTGAAACCATTGAAGCACACCTGCCCACGCTCGATCCGGCGCTTTACGGCCGCGTCATTCGAGCCAATCAGGCGTACTTTCAAACGACGCAAGCACGCATGATCAGTTACAGAGATTGCTACTACCGACGCCTGTACAAACACCCATCCGACTATGTCGGGTTTCGCGTTCTTGCCGAGCTTCGCGAGTTTTCTGTAAGCAGCTAGAACACGTCTCTTCGATAAACGCCTCTAGCCTCACCGTTCCAGCCAAAACCGCATGACTTTCCCGCCGTACTTTTTGCCGCGTGCAGGTCTTTCCAGTGTCAAAAGAATAATAAATCAGCTCCTTATTCCGTTCGCGGCCCTCGTACATTTGCCGGGCAAGCTCGCCCATCCTCATCCCTACTTATCAGTGGACAGCATGCTGGCAAAATAGTAGTTTACGATGAAATATAAGAAAGCTAAGACTAGAATTAAAAAATTCTGAAAAAAAATAGACATTAGCTATCTTATAACAAAGCAAAAACTCAACCCCGACATGGATATCGACATGACCGTCAGCCTCCCTAATACAGAACTCGACACAGAACTCGATATAGAAGAAGAGCTTGAAGAGGAGTCTGAGGAACCTGTCTCAATGTCATATGACATAACATCCTACCCCTCGGATTACACATTATCAGGCCTAGCCCAAATGTGGGCCGATGGGGACATTAAAATCCCAAGCTACCAGCGAGAGTTTGTTTGGTCAATCAAGCAATCATCTTTGCTTATAGACTCTTTTCTTTGCGGACTCCCTGTACCTCCAGTATTTTTTTATATCGATGAAAAAAATAGAAATTTAGTTATTGATGGCCAGCAACGAATACTCAGTATCGTATTCTTTATGGACGGTTATTTTGGCAAAGAGAGCACTCACGGAAAACGTCAAGTATTTAGACTTTCAGGGCTAAACAAAAATAGCCCGTATTACAACCTTAAATTCAGCGACCTAGAAGAGTCAGATCAGCG
This sequence comes from Pseudomonas sp. B21-015, assembly GCF_024749285.1. Taxonomy (NCBI): domain Bacteria; kingdom Pseudomonadati; phylum Pseudomonadota; class Gammaproteobacteria; order Pseudomonadales; family Pseudomonadaceae; genus Pseudomonas; species Pseudomonas sp. B21-015. The sequence continues at coordinate 1,263,708 of NZ_CP087196.1, read as the reverse complement.
AAAACTAAAGCAATCCGTACTCCGCGCCATAAATATTAGACAGATGGCGCCAATAGGCGAAAGCACAAGCGCGTACCACATTTTCGAACGTCTCAACACGGGTGGCACCCCTCTAAAACCGCAAGAGATACGCAACTGTGTTTTCATGGGTGAATTCTCAGAGCAACTAAAGAAAGCTAACAACGACCCGAATTGGCGAAAAATTATAGGCCGCCCATTCCTTGACAAACATCAAAAAGACACCGAGCTATTATTGAGGGTTTTCGCACTTACTGGAACAAGCGACAAGTACGAAAAACCTATGCGTGAGTTCCTAAATACAGCCATGAAAAAAAATGAAAACGCGAACACCGCCAAGGTGAAAAACTTTTTTGAGGCATTCCCCAAAGTCACCAGCCTAATAATTGAGACCCTAGGAGAAAAGCCTTTTCATTTAAGAGGCCCCCTCAACATGTCAGCCCTCGACTCCGTCATGTGCGTAATTATCGAGAAGATCAAGACAATAAAACCGGGAAGTATAAGCAAATCATTTTCATCATTATTAAAAGACAAACGTTTCCAAAACCTAACAAGCTATAACACTACCGACGCAAAAACATTACAAGACCGATTCGATGTCGTACGCGAATACTTTTAACAGGTGCGCCGATGAATTACTCAAATCACTTCCAACACGCAGACGATATAGTTGCGCACTTAAATACAATTATGCCTACCGTTAACGACCCACTTCTAAAAGCAAAATACGTTGGATTTGTTGCAATTGCCGCAGTAACTGTATACGAACTCGCAGTCAAGGACATATTCATTAAGTTCGCGCAAGACAAACACAAAGTTCTAGGCACATTCACCGAAAGCTATTTCAATCGAATTAACGGAAAAATAGCCCTCAGCACAATAAAATCCGAATATATAAAGAGATTCGGCCCCAAATATCTATCGCGCTTTGACAAGAAACTAAACCATGCGGCAATCGCATACCTACAAACAAACAGAAGAGACATAAAAAACTCATACTCAAATCTGATAACTTGGAGAAACGATTTTGCGCATGAGGGAAAAATAAATGCAACATCCACGTACGCCGAAATAACTCAGGCATACCAGGACGGAAAAGAAGTCATCAAGTGCATCGCAGAAACAATGAAAAGATAAACATAAAAAGCATATACCACATACCTATAGAGCGTCAACATCTACCACGAGTCAAACTCCAGCACTTTGATCCAAGCCCGAAACTCACCTCGGGCTGACACCAAGCTAAATTCAATTCAACCAATACCAAGTCGAGCGCACGAAGTAACGACCACATATAACCGAGAAAAAAACGAGAAAAAGGGGACAGTTCCATTCACTCTGCTAAACATCAAAGCCCACACGATTTGAGCAAATCACTTTTTCAAGCAGGTAAAACAAACCTCGCTTCAAGCCTATGCAACAACTCAAACGTATTCAAAAAAGGAACATTAAGCTCCTTACAAATATTGGGAATTATGAATTTTCGTTTAGCTTCGAGATTCAGAACTTCATGAGTAATGACTGTAGCCCCTGTAGTCATCGCTTTCGCAATTAACCAAGGGTCAGCACCAGCTAAAAATTCTTCCATAGCTCCTACTTTCATCTTGGGCGCTTGATCAGCCACAAGCCCCGCAACCTGCGCGAATGCCAGTTGCGTATCCTGATCGGTGGTGGAGTGGAAGAAATCGGAATTGCCCTTCGCCCAACCCGCCAAATCATCATTCCCTTTTGTTAGCTCATCCATTACAGGTGAAATGCTGGCTAAAGCCAATGCTTTATTTTTCAGCAACAACCATTGCCAAAAGCCGGGACAGATAGCCATGCCGTAATAACGGTTCTTTGCTTCGATCAGCGTGTTAGCGTCGAGTAGATGATTCATTCCGTGATCCTGCTGACGAGAGTCCTTAATTTGGCAGGTTGCACGCCGAGCAAATGTCCCGCATCGCGGAGTAGCATCCGGCCACTCATTGCTTCAGTCAGAACTGCCTTGCTTAGACGTGGGCTGTTTTTCGCGGTGGCGTTGCGGTAGTAGTCACCCGCTCCACCTTTTTCATCCTGGAAAGCCTTGAGGATCATTCGATAGTAAGCGCTGTATTGGACCTGGTTTATATATCCAAGATCCAATGCGCGGCGACCGATCGCCAGTTTACTGATATGAAACCGAGTGGCCAGCGGAGCTAGATTGTCTTCCCAGTTCACGTCGGCGTTCCACAGTGCGTGGAATTGGGCTTCGGGAGCCAGAAACTCGCCTGCAACTGCGTTGCAGAATCGTTCCTCGTCTCGACCATTCGCGGTGTTCCCGTCAGACACTCCGCTGCTACCAATCCAGATATGGGCCAGTTCGTGGAGCAAAGTGAACAGCCGTGCGGTGGGGGCGTCGGAACTGTTGACGAATACAACGGGGGCGTAGGCATTACTGATGGCAAAACCCCGAAACTCGCTAACTTCAAGTTTGCGGTGGGTATTTCCTAGAGCAATGCCACTGCGCATAACCAAAATGCCAGCCGCTTCTGCGGCTTCGATCAAGGCACGACTGTATTTGTCGTAATCCAATCGAGCAATGTCAGGGTTCACGCCGAGGGTCCGGTGGATGTCGTCCACTACCTCTGCGACTTGAGATCGGCTATTGAAGCGACCTACAAATGCCAGCGGCTGATGCTCCTGGTGTTGCAGATACTCCAGGTACCAGTCCTGCTTACGCATGGAATCCCTGACGGTGTCCAACAATTCGAGGCTGGGACGTTGAGGCGCAATACCACCGACGGTCCGAAGATCAGGTAAAGGCAGTTGTTCGACTGGCGGGCGCGGAAGAAACAAGAAGCCAAAAGGGATGTGAGCGAGACTCGCCCACTTTTGAGCCTGAAGGAATGTTGGCTTGGTCTCGCCAGCCTCCCATTCCTCTACTCGATCAGGTTTCACTGGCAGTTTTTTAGCAACCTGCTCAGTGGAGAGACCTGCGCGCTCACGAGACCATGTGAGCAGGCTTGGATTGACTAAGGCGGCTTGGCTCATAGGGTCACAGGCAAATCAGATTGGTCCAGAAAACGTTCGAGAGCATCCTTGGCAGATGCAGCCGACTGACGCTGGTTCCGGTTATCTGGCATTGCCTTTCTCCTTGGCTGTTTAAGATCGGGTTGTAGCGACTACAGATTAGTCGAGAAGCAGAGCTCCCGACGGTAGGAGCGCGCGATTATGAGGTAAATTCACAACGACCCGAAGCGCAAATGTGTAACCCGCAGACAGATGGTATTGACTTGTTTCAATGCGTTTCATGACGCAAGTACCTCTCTTTTCAGCCCGCCGTCTCCTCATCACCCGAGCATCCGCGATGATTAGCCACATTGTCCCAGCGCTCTCGAAGGTTGCAGGAACAGGGCCTGCACGCTACCCTTCCGTCGTCGCTGCCAATTCAGCGACCGGGTGTGGAAACCCGTGTAATTCAAGGCGCAACAGCGCCCCCATCACGTCTGCCGGCGCTTTTTTTGTGTCTGCGGCGTGAGTTATGGCGGCTGTGCGTGGGACGTCTTCGGGCGTGCCGGTTTCCTTGATTCCCGGTTTTCCACCCTGCGCACAGCTGTCACCCATTCGTGTGGAAACGAACGTGGCAGCGCCCCATATCAAGGAGTCTGATAATGCGCAGCATAAATCCGTACAAAACGTGGCTTTTCCCTCTACGCAAATCCCAATCGCGTAACGCCCCACCGTCCACCCTCTCCCACCGCCTCTCCATCATCGGAGGTGGACAATGACCGATCAACCCGAACTCAAAACCATCGGCTTAACCCCCGCCATCTACTGCTCCAATCAACCACTCTTCCACGTCACTAGCGGCGTCCCCCTCGGCGATGCGTTATCAATGGCTTCTGATTTTCTGTTTCTCGCCAAAAAGCTGACCGAAGATGCTGCCTACGCCAGGGACACCGACCGCCACGCTTGGGCCGCGCATTATTTGACGGCGATGAGTAAGGCGGTGGTTGATGATGCGGTAAAGGTGCTTAGGCGGGATGGTTCTGATGCCAGTCGATAAGGCATAAGGGCTGTGGAAGCGAAATGCTTGCGATGACCGCAGTGCACTCAGCATTGATGTTGGCTGACCTGGCGCTTTCGCGGGCAAGCCCGCTCCCACGGGGATTGCGCTTGACTGACAGGTATTTGTAGCCCCGAGATTGTCGGGGCTTTCGATCACTCAGCTCACAGCAAATGCGGAGAAATCAGCTTCGAAAGCTCCATCATCGAAGTCCTGCCGGTGAATTCAAACTTCACCTTCCCCGACGATGAAAAACATATCTCCAACTCGGAATCCAACCCACATCAGACAACAACGCCCTTCAGCACAGAGCCATCGGTTTGATATCGTGCCTCCATCGCCTCATCTCATCAAAGATGACCCATGGCGGTTTCAGGGGCATTGTTAACAAGGAAAGGGATTGAATGAAGCTAATCGCCATGTTGGTGTTCTTCGCTGCGACAGCGGGGATGTGGATTTGGGTGGTGAGGAGCCGTGGCACGGTGAATCTGTGGCTCGCTAACCTGGCGGGTGCCGTGGGTAGTTTTATTGTCGGGATTGCGGTGCTGATTCTGTTCAACAAATGGCTTGCCCCCGGAGGAAACTCCGCACGGGGTGTTGTATTCATGTTCTATACGATGATGGCGGTTTTAGGTGCCTTTGTCGGAACTTGGCTTCTGGTGATCGCCAGGCTCAAGCAATCTGAATACCCCGTCGTCCGTCATTTGATCGCCGGAGCGTGCAGTGTGTTGGCGGCAATGATCACGGTGGTGTTGTGGGTGATGATCCTTCCCGCCAAGTGAGTGTTTTGACAGCTCGCTCATCGAGCTCGAGGATTACCTGAAAACTACTCAGTGATCGAACGCCTCGGCCTGCGCTCTTCTAGACTTAATAGGTAGTCGTAGACAGAATCGAACACGTCGCTTTGGTGCAGATGAATCAAAGGCAGCGTGGCAAGCTGCCTTAATGCCCTTTAAGAGGTGCGGCGAAGACCGCGCCGGGCACAACAAGATGCCCGCTCAGGGTGCCCTGGCCAACGGCCTGACAATGCCACGATACCGTGACGTGGTGTGAATGCCGCAGCCGACACTTTCGGACGACCGACAACCGCCTGGTTTGTCCGTGACCGTGAGGAATGCTGTATGCCTGATGAGATGTTGCACCTGCCTATGGTCAACAGCCTGCTGGCGCGCCACAAGGGTTCGCCCGGCGCACTGTTGCCGATCCTTCATGAGATTCAGGAGGGCATCGGTTACATCCCCGATGCCGTCATTCCCGAGATTGCTCACGCCCTCAACCTGAGTCAGGCCGAGGTTCGCGGGGTGATCAGTTTCTACCATGACTTCCGCACCGCGCCTCCGGCCCGGCATATCCTGCGTCTGTGCCGGGCCGAGTCCTGCCAGAGCCGTGGCGCCGAGCAGCTCGCGGCGCAGTTGCGCGATCGTCTGCAACTGGATGATCACGGTAGCAGCGCCGACGGCAGCATCAGTTTGCGGCCGGTGTATTGCCTCGGCGCCTGCGCCTGCTCGCCGGCCCTGGAGCTGGATGGTCAGGTGCATGCGCGGCTCAGTGCTGAGCGTCTGGATGCCCTGCTCGATGCTTGCCAGGAGGACGCATGATGCTGAGTCTTTATCTGCCCTGTGATTCTCTTGCCCGTGCCGTGGGTGCCGATGAAGTGGCTGTGGCCCTCGCCGCTCAAGCTGCGGAACGCAATCTGGACCTGCAACGCACCAGTTCTCGCGGCCTGTACTGGCTGGAACCGCTGCTGGAAGTGGACAGCCCGCAAGGCCGTATCGGCTTCGGCCCGCTGACAGCTGCCGATGTGCCGTCCGTGCTCGATGCGCTGCAAGGCGAGCCATCCGCTCATCCGCTGGCCTTGGGCCTGGTGGAAGAGTTGCCTTATCTCAAGACTCAACAACGCCTGCTGTTTGCCCGCGCTGGCATCACCCGGCCGCTGTACCTCGACGATTACCGGGCGCACGGCGGTTTCGAAGGTTTGAAAAGAGCCGTCACCATCGGTGGCGAACAGACCGCGACTGAGGTGTTCGATTCGGGTCTGCGTGGCCGTGGCGGCGCAGCCTTCCCCGCCGGGATCAAATGGCGCACGGTGCGAGCCACTCAAGCGGCGCAGAAATACATTGTGTGCAACGCCGACGAAGGCGACTCCGGCACCTTTGCCGACCGTATGCTGATGGAAGGCGACCCCTTCCTGCTGATCGAAGGCATGGCCATTGCCGGCATCACCGTCGGCGCCAGCTACGGCTACATCTATGTGCGCTCGGAATATCCACAAGCCGTGGCCACCCTGCGCGCGGCGCTGGACATCGCCCGGTCCGCCGGTTACCTCGGCGCCAATGTCGGCGGCAGCGGCCTGGCCTTCGATATGGAAGTGCGGGTCGGTGCCGGCGCTTATATCTGTGGTGAGGAAACCGCGCTGCTGGATTCTCTTGAAGGCAAGCGCGGGATTGTCCGCGCCAAGCCGCCGATCCCCGCGTTGCAGGGTCTGTTCGGCCTGCCGACCCTGGTGCACAACGTGCTGACCCTGGCCTCGGTGCCGCTGATTCTGGCCAAGGGCGCGCAGTTCTACCGCGACTACGGCATGGGCCGTTCCCTGGGCACCATGCCCTTCCAGTTGGCGGGCAATATTCGTCGTGGCGGCCTGGTGGAACGGGCCTTTGGCCTGACCCTGCGGGAACTGGTGGAAGACTACGGCGGTGGTACCGCCAGTGGCCGGCCGCTGAAGGCCGCGCAGGTTGGCGGCCCTCTCGGCGCCTGGGTGCCGCCCTCGCAATTCGACACGCCGCTGGATTACGAAGCCTTCGCCGCCATGGGCGCGATGCTCGGTCACGGTGGTGTGGTGGTGGCTGACGACAGCCTGGACATGGCCCGCATGGCGCGCTTCGCGATGCAGTTCTGCGCCGAGGAATCCTGTGGCAAATGCACCCCATGCCGCATCGGCTCGACCCGGGGCGTGGAGGTGATCGATCGCCTGCTGGCCGCGCCGGACCAGAGCGGTCGCGATGAGCAGGTGATCATCCTCAAGGACCTGTGCGACACGATGCAATACGGTTCGCTGTGCGCGTTGGGCGGCATGACCTCCTATCCGGTCGTCAGCGCCCTCAAGCACTTCCCCGCCGACTTCGGTCTGCAAGCCTCGGAGGCCGACCAATGATCACTCTCTTCGACCCGAAAACAGACATTGACCTTGGTACTCCGGCCCGCGACAGCCAGGTGCAAGTCACCCTGAACATCGACGGCCGCAGCATCAGCGTGCCCGAAGGCACCTCGGTGATGCGCGCCGCCGCGCTGCTGGGCACCACCATTCCCAAACTGTGTGCCACCGACAGCCTGGAAGCCTTCGGCTCCTGCCGCATGTGCCTGGTGGAGATCGACGGCATGCGCGGCTACCCAGCGTCCTGCACCACACCGGTCAGCGAAGGCATGAGCGTGCACACCCAGACGCCGAAGCTCGCCACCCTGCGCCGCAATGTCATGGAGCTGTACATCTCCGATCACCCGCTGGACTGCCTGACCTGCTCGGCCAACGGCAACTGCGAGCTGCAAACCGTGGCCGGCCAGGTCGGCCTGCGGGAAGTGCGTTACGGCTATGAAGGCGAGAACCATCTGGCCGACGTGAAGGACACCTCCAACCCCTACTTCGACTACGACCCGAGCAAGTGCATCGTCTGCAACCGCTGCGTGCGCGCCTGCGAAGAAACCCAGGGCACGTTTGCCCTGACCATTACCGGGCGCGGTTTCGAATCCCGGGTCGCGGCCGCCGGTGGCGAGAACTTCCTCGACTCCGAATGCGTGTCCTGCGGCGCCTGTGTGCAAGCCTGCCCTACCGCGACGCTGATGGAAAAAAGCGTGGTGGAACTGGGGCAGCCCGAACGCAGCGTGATCACCACCTGTGCCTATTGCGGCGTGGGCTGTTCGTTCCGCGCCGAGATGAAAGGCGAGCAGCTGGTGCGCATGGTTCCAGACAAGAATGGCCAGGCCAACCACGGCCACTCCTGCGTCAAAGGGCGCTTTGCCTGGGGCTACGCCACCCACCCGGATCGCATCACCAAGCCGATGATCCGCAAGCACATCAACGACCCTTGGCAGGAAGTCAGCTGGGATGAAGCGGTGACCTACGCCGCCAGCGAATTCCGCCGGCTGCAGCAAAAATACGGCCGCGACTCCATTGGTGGCATCACCTCCAGCCGCTGCACCAACGAAGAAACCTACCTGGTACAAAAACTGGTACGCGCCGCCTTCGGCAACAACAACGTCGACACCTGTGCGCGGGTCTGCCACTCGCCGACCGGCTATGGCCTGAAACAAACCTTGGGTGAGTCCGCCGGCACCCAGAGTTTCGACTCAGTGATGCAGGCCGACGTGATTCTGGTGATGGGCGCCAACCCCAGCGACGCCCACCCGGTGTTCGCCTCCCAGCTCAAACGCCGCCTGCGTGAAGGCGCGCGGCTGATCGTCATCGACCCACGACGCATTGATCTGGTGGACTCGGTGCATGCCCGCGCCGAACTGCACCTGGCCCTGCGCCCGGGCACCAACGTCGCCATGCTCAACGCCCTGGCCCACGTCATCGTCACCGAAGGCTTGCTCAACCAGGCCTTTATCGACGCCCGTTGCGAAGGCAGCGATTTCGCCCGCTGGAGCGAGTTCGTCAGCCGTGCGGAAAACTCGCCGGAAGTCTTGGCCGACATCTGCGGTGTAGCCGCCGCCGATATCCGCGCCGCCGCTCGACTGTATGCCACCGGCGGCAACGCGGCGATCTATTACGGCCTGGGCGTCACCGAGCACAGCCAGGGCAGTACCGCCGTCATGGGCATCGCCAACCTGGCCATGGCCACCGGCAACATCGGCCGCGAAGGCGTGGGCGTCAATCCGCTGCGTGGGCAGAATAACGTTCAGGGCTCCTGCGACATGGGCTCCTTCCCCCACGAGCTGCCTGGCTACCGGCACATCTCCAACGAGGTGGTACGGGCGCAGTTCGAACAGGCCTGGAACGTTACCCTGCAACCCGATCCGGGCCTGCGCATTCCCAACATGTTCGAGTCTGCCCTGGCCGGCAGCTTCAAGGGCCTGTATTGCCAAGGCGAAGACATCGCCCAGAGCGATCCGAATACCCAGCACGTCACCGCGGCGCTGTCGGCCATGGAATGCGTGGTGGTGCAGGACATTTTCCTCAACGAAACCGCCAAGTTCGCCCATGTGTTCCTGCCGGGCGCCTCGTTCCTGGAAAAGGACGGCACCTTCACCAACGCCGAGCGACGCATCTCCCGGGTGCGCAAGGTAATGGAGCCGCTGGGCGGCAAGGCCGACTGGGAAGGCACGGTGGCTCTGGCCAACGCCCTGGGCTACCCGATGAACTACCAGCACCCGTCGCAAATCATGGATGAAATCGCTAGCCTGACGCCGACCTTCACCAACGTCAGCTACGCCGAACTGGAGCGCCATGGCAGCCTGCAATGGCCGTGCAACGCCGCGGCACCGGACGGCACGCCGACCATGCACATTGAGGAGTTCGTGCGCGGCAAGGGGCGCTTCATGCTCACCGGCTACGTGCCCACCGAGGAAAAGGTCAACAGTCGTTATCCCCTGCTGCTGACCACCGGACGCATCCTCAGCCAGTACAACGTCGGCGCCCAGACCCGGCGGACAGACAACGTCGCCTGGCACCACGAAGACCGCCTGGAAATCCACCCGACCGACGCCGAGAGCCGTGGCATCAACGAAGGTGACTGGGTCGGCATCGGCAGCCGCGCCGGCCAGACCGTACTGCGTGCGCGGGTCACCGAACGGGTTGCCCCGGGCGTGGTGTACACCACCTTCCACTTCCCGGAATCGGGGGCCAACGTCATCACCACGGATAACTCCGACTGGGCCACCAACTGTCCGGAGTACAAGGTCACCGCCGTGGAGGTCAGCCGCGTCTACCACCCTTCCGAATGGCAAAAACGCTACCAGGCATTCAGCGACGAACAACAACGCCTGCTCGACGAACGTCGCCATGAACGCAGCGCCGGGACAAAAGCCGAGGTACGTCGATGAGTACCGCCAACCTGATCAAGATGGCCAACCAGATCGCCCAATACTTCGCCAGCGAACCGGATCAGCAACAGGCCGTGCTCGGCGTGCGCAATCATCTGCAGATGTACTGGACGCCCGGCATGCGCATGGAGTTGCTGGCCTGGCAGACGGAGCACCAAGGGGCAGACTTGCACCCACTGGCACAGGCGGCGGTTAGTGGAGCGGGCTGGGAGGCTTAGATTTACACGATCCTTGGGATTAGCCCCGAGTTTTTCGGGGCTTTCCATCTTTTCAAACTACAGCTCGACCCTGTGATAAGTGCCTTCAGCACCCACATTGTGGCCAAAACCACATGACTCACCTGCCGTGCGCTTCACCGTGAGCAAATCCTTTTTAATGTCGAAGTTGTATTCACAGTCGCCATCATCTCCGCTCATGGCGTAATGCGCCTTGCCGTTATCAAACGTTAATACCGTTGAAAACTCACCGAGATTGGGACCGTAATACATCGCCATCAAGCCAGCGTAATAGCCCTCGAAATCAACTTGGTATTGATTGCCTTTTGGCTTGATCGTCATGGAATTCCATAACGAAGCCCCGGCATATTGCCAATACTGCCCCTGCGGTCTATTCGACTGTTTCTCAAGGGCGTTTTTTATATCGCCACGGATATTGCCAAGGTTGAAGATCGATTTTTTGTCGTTGGGCAGAATACTCAACCACGCTCGGGCCTTCAGGTAATTGCCCTCATGTATGTAGGTGAGCGCAACGTTGTTGTAGGCCATCGCGACTTTATCTTCGTCCAGCTGACAGCTTTCAGACCAACCTGCTTGCTGCTCATATTGCTCCCGAGCCTTGGCGTATTGCTTGAGATTGTAAAACTCACCGCCCTTGGTGGAATACTCGCTGATCTTGAGGCAATGGGCAGTCGCTTCTTCCGCGGTAATATCCGCTTGAGCAAAAAGCGGTGTGATGAGCAGCAGAAGGATCGCTTCAATCTGTATGAAGCGGTGCCATTTAAAGTCCATATTAGTTCTCTGTTTGAACGTCGATCCCTGGTCCTGATCAGACCTTGGCAACAACTACCGCGGGGCCTCAACAGTCTCGATCACACTGCCGTCATCAATGAGCAGCGCTTGATTAGTCAACGCACTGTCGTTTAGCAATCGCAGGGCTTTCTTCTCCTGCAACTTGGCGACCAGGCTTTCTCGATGGGTCAGGGTGTGATTGATGAACGTCGTACGAGAGAGGATCAAACGGACAGCCGTTGGCAGCATTTCATAAGCTTTTTCGACCAACAGGATGAAGACCTCATCATCCTTGAGCTTTTCTTCCGTGACAGTCAGCAGGCCATTGACCAAAACGTTTTCGACCTTGCCCCAGTTATTTTCCAAAAACTCCGAGGCTTTCGATGTACCTGCCGAAAAATTGCCAGACACACTGTCTTTGGCTGCCATGGCCTTGTCGGTGATCCCGCCTGACAGAGCTCGCGCTTTATCCGTAAGAGACTTGAACATCTGCTACTCCATGAGATGTGGATCCATTTATGCGGCAGAACCTTAGCAGACGAAAAAGTAATGGCATAGAGCCTTCACTCACAAAGTGACCGAAGACGATTGGGATGACCTGTGCCCTACTCCACCTGCACCGGCAACAGCACCAATGCTTCCAACCCACCCTTCGCCCGATTACGCAGCCGTAATTCTCCGCCATGCTCCAGCACAATTGCCCGCGCCGCCGACAACCCTAAACCAACCCCACCGGTGCTCTTGTTCCGCGAGCCTTCCAGACGAAAAAACGGTGTAAACACCTGTTCAAGACTGAACTCAGGAATACCCGGCCCATGATCCAGTACTTTGATCCGCACCTGGCCGGCGCTCGGGTTCAGTTCGATCCCCGGCTCACTACCGTACTTGATAGCGTTGTCGAGCAAGTTGGTCATCACCCGTTTAAGCCCCAACGGACGTCCGAAATACACCAGCCGCAGCGGCCCGCTGAACGTAATATCGACTCCCTGATCCCGGTAATCATCAAGCAGGGTTTGCAGCAGTTCCGCCAGATCAAACTGGGTCGCCGGCTCAAGCCGCGCATCATCACGAAAGAACTCCAGCGCCGAGTTGATCATTGCCTGCATTTCATCCACATCACGAAACAACCGTTGCTGTTGCTCGCTGTCTTCGATGAATTCGCCACGCAAGCGCATTCGCGTCAGGGGAGCGCGCAGGTCGTGGGAGATGGCGGCGAGCATTTGCGTGCGGTCGCGGATGAAGTGTTGCAGTTGCGCCTGCATGGCATTGAACGCGAGAGTGGCCTGGCGGATTTCGTGGGGGCCGAGCGGTTCGATCGGCGGTGCGCGGAAGTCCACGCCGAAGCGGCGGGCGCCTTCGGCGAAGCGCTGCAAAGGTGTGGCGAGGCGCCGGGTGGCGATCAGCGCGACCAGGACGGTGGAGATCAGCACCAGCAGGATGACGATCAGGTAGCGTGGCGCTTCGTCGAGGCCCCAACTGCGCGAGGGCGCGGAGAACATCAACCATGATGAATCCGATAGCTCGATCAGCAGCGCGTAATGTGCGTCCGCGGTGTGCTCCTTCCAGTCGGCCGGTTCATAGGCTTCGATGCGCCGGTCATGGGCTCTGAGCATCGGCTGCAGGATGCTCGAACCGATGTCGGACTTCGGATCGTCCACTGTCGGCAGATTGAGATCGTGCCGATCAGGGTGCCAAGTGATAGTGAAGCCACTCTCGTTGGCGGCTTGCGCCAATGAGGGGCGCAGGGGCGCCGGAGCAGCCTCGATGACGCGGGTGATGGCGGCGGCTTTTTCCAGCAGGCCGATTTCGGTCAGCGGCGGACGCGCCCACACGCCGGCCAGTTGGATAAACAGCCCGTTGAGCGCCAGTGAAATAAGCATGGCCAGGATGATCGTCAACGCGATCCAGCGCGCGACCGTATCTTGCGGCCAGTCTCGGGCACGAATTCGCTTCAGCCAGCTCATCGCCGCGTCACGCTGGGTGTAAACAGATACCCGCCATTGCGCACGGTGCGAATCATCGCCGGGCGTTTGGTGTCGGACTCGAGTTTGCGCCGCAAGCGGCTGACCTGAACGTCGACGCTGCGATCGAACGCCTCATGGCAATGCCCGCGAGCCAGGTCCAGCAATTGCTCGCGAGTGAGAATGCGCTGGGGGTGTTCGACGAAGACCAGCAGCAAGTCGAATTCACCGGCCGACAGCGGGATCATCACGTTATCTGGCGAGCGAAGTTCACGGCAGGTGACGTCCAGATGCCAGTCGGCAAAATCAATCAGAGGCCGTGGCCGCTCTTGCGGAACCGAACGACGCTCGTCCACGCGACGCAGCACAGCACGCACTCGGGCCAGCAGTTCACGGGCGTCGAAGGGTTTGGTCAGATAATCATCGGCGCCCAGCTCCAGGCCGACCACCCGGTCGCTGAGTTCGCCCATGGCGGTCAGCATGATCACCGGTATTGCGTGTCGAATCCGCAGTTGCTGACACAGGATCAGCCCGCTGTCGCCGGGCAACATCACGTCCAGAATGATCAGGTCCGGTGCCTGGCGCTCTATGGCCGCCCATAGTGACGCGCCATCTGTGGCGACCTCGACGCTATAGCCGTGCTGCACGAAGAATTTTTTCAGTAGATCGAGGACTTCGAGGTCGTCGTCCACAATTAAAAGGCTGTTCACCGAAAGTCACTTAAGGGGGCGAATGGAGCCGCCATCTAAAACCATTCACGGCAGCGCGTCATATATTTCAATCTTGCAACAAAACGTCATCGCCGCAATAAACCAGACATCTTCGCGCAAGGCACGGGGCTCAGTATCTCGGCGAATTCCTCCCGAGACCTGCATCCATGTTGCCTTTCAAGTGTGCTCCCTGGCTGGCCCGTAATACTTCGATTGCTGTGCTGACCGCAGGGTTGGCGGGTTGCAGCAGCCAGCCGCCGTCCACCACTAACGTGAGCTGCGCCGACATCGCCTATTCGGTGTACGACCCGGCGGAACCGTTCAATCGTGGCGTCTTCGCGTTTAACCGGGTGGTTGATGATTACGCCCTGGCGCCGGTCGCGCGCGGCTACCGCTACACGCCGGACTTTTTCCAGACCGGAGTGCATAACTTTGTCGCGAACTTTGGCGAGCCGAAGGTCTTTATCAATGACCTGCTGCAAGGCAACCCGATGCGCTCGGCTAATACCCTGGGGCGTTTCGCGCTCAACACTACAGTCGGGGTAGTGGGCCTGATCGACGTCTCCGGGATGCTCGGTATCCCGCGTCACGACGCGGACTTTGGCCAGACCTTCGGCGTGTGGGGCATTGGCAACGGCCCGATCGTCGAGTTGCCTTTGCTCGGCACTTCCAACAGCCGCGACGCCGTCGGGCGCGTGCTCGGTTTTGTGGTCGATCCGTTCGGCAGCAACAGCGATACCGTGGTCACGCTGTCCACCATTAACACGGTCGGTGGCATCGTCGACGGTCGGGCAGAAGCCTTACCGCTGACCGACAGCCTGCAAAAACTGCCGGACTACTACAGCGCTCTGCGTAACGTGGTTGCCGAGCATCGTGCCGCTTACGTAGCCGATGGCAAACAAGGCTCGCCAGAGCACACCACCCCACAGTGCACAGGAGCAGCGGCCGATGGGTTCTGAAAGCAATAGCCTGCTTCTGCAGCAACGGATGATCCGGGACGACCCGGCCAATCTGCATCTGCACTGTCGGGAAATCACCCTGCGCCTGTCACCGGACTGTCGCCAACTGGTGCTCACCCGCTACTCCGAACACTACGGCCCGGCGCTGGTACGCTGGATAGAGCGTAGCCACACGGTGTCGGTGACCGAACTGTTTCGTTGGCTCGTGGCCAATGGTGAGGCGGGGGTCATACGAGCGCATAGCCCGTCGCTGCCTTGATTTCAGGGTGATCATATGGAGGGTGGACGTCTTCCGGTCGGCAACACACCCAAGGCCTACAGCGAAACCGGGGGGGGCTCCAGCAATCAGGCCCGCACGTAGACCCAGGCGCTGGTGCCGGATTTTAGGGTCACCCTGACGCGTTTGTAGTCCGCCACCTCATATTCGTCGGCCGCAACCAGCTCCTGAGCCGTGATCTGGAAAACTGTGCCGGTGATCTCGTCCGACAGGTCAGCACTCTCCTGCACGATGGGATGATGGGTTTTCCCACTCGCGGCCAACACTGCCGGATCGGTTATCTCGACCAGGTTCTGCTTGTAGCCCGGCAGGTTGTCGGAACGACCATTCAACCTGCGCCCGAAGGTGGACAACTGAACCGCCTGATCCTGCAAGGTACCGTAGGAAAACAGCAGAACCGGTTGCTCTGTTTGGTTTGGCATAAAGTTTCCTCGATCAGATGAGCAAGTCTTCGTAGAACGCGCCGAAAGGACGCTCAGGGTGGGCGATCTGGATTTCCAGAATCCACAGGCCGGTCGTCGGGTATTTGTCTAAATCCCCGAGGTCACCACCACGGTGAATGGCATGAGGGAAATCGCTGACTCTGTGGCCTTTGATGCCCAGGTTGAGCTTCCACCCCATGGCTTGCGCCTGGTCGGCCGCATAGCTGTAAAGCTCCATGCCGGAAACCCGCTCGCTACGCCAAAAGCCTTCGACTCGATTGAAAAGCTCCTGGGCGGCTGCGGCTCAGGCGATCATTTCCGGGTCGGAACCGGTGGTGAAAGTCGCCCCTGCATCACCTTCATGCCCTTGCCAGACCGCGCCCATGTCGATGAAGAAAATGTCTTCGGCACCCAGTTCAGGATCGCCATCGGAGCGCTGTTTGAACGTCTTGAGTGTATTGGCTCCAAAGCGAATCAGCAGTGGGTGCCAAATGCGATCCATGCCAAGTTCCGACAGAATCTGTTTACCCCGCGCCTGGGCCTCGGACTCGCGAATGCCGGGCGAAATAACCCGGGCAATCTGTTCGATGGCCTTCCAGGTCATCTGCTGTGCATGGCGCATCGTTTCCAGCGTGTAACGCTCGCCTACCGCTTCTTTACCGCTCAGGGCCGTTGTCATCGTTCATTCCTTTTGTACGAAAGCACAGCTTTTTCGCTATATAGTTTTATATATTGCGATATTCGATAAAAAAGATATAGCCATGATTCAAGCTTCAATCCACCGCCATGACGCCTGAACGAGTCCTGTGAACTTTCCTGCGGGCAAAACAAAACCCCTACCTGCATACGCAGATAGGGGTTTCGGAATTTAATCTTGACGATGACCTACTCTCACATGGGGAAACCCCACACTACCATCGGCGATGCATCGTTTCACTGCTGAGTTCGGGATGGGATCAGGTGGTTCCAATGCTCTATGGTCGTCAAGAAATTCGGGTACCGAACCGTCTTTCGACGCTTCAGCAAATTGGGTATGCGATAGTTTGTGTGTTTCTCGAACTTTCGGTTCATTGCGTCTTCACACACCGCAATCTGGTGTCCTTTCGGATCAGCAAATTGCTTGGGTGTTATATGGTCAAGCCTCACGGGCAATTAGTATTGGTTAGCTCAACGCCTCACAGCGCTTACACACCCAACCTATCAACGTCGTAGTCTTCGACGGCCCTTCAGGGGACTCAAGGTCCCAGTGAGATCTCATCTTGAGGCTAGTTTCCCGCTTAGATGCTTTCAGCGGTTATCTATTCCGAACATAGCTACCCGGCAATGCCACTGGCGTGACAACCGGAACACCAGAGGTTCGTCCACTCCGGTCCTCTCGTACTAGGAGCAGCCCCTCTCAAATCTCAAACGTCCACGGCAGATAGGGACCGAACTGTCTCACGACGTTCTAAACCCAGCTCGCGTACCACTTTAAATGGCGAACAGCCATACCCTTGGGACCGGCTTCAGCCCCAGGATGTGATGAGCCGACATCGAGGTGCCAAACACCGCCGTCGATATGAACTCTTGGGCGGTATCAGCCTGTTATCCCCGGAGTACCTTTTATCCGTTGAGCGATGGCCCTTCCATACAGAACCACCGGATCACTAAGACCTACTTTCGTACCTGCTCGACGTGTCTGTCTCGCAGTCAAGCGCGCTTTTGCCTTTATACTCTACGACCGATTTCCGACCGGTCTGAGCGCACCTTCGTACTCCTCCGTTACTCTTTAGGAGGAGACCGCCCCAGTCAAACTACCCACCATACACTGTCCTCGATCCGGATAACGGACCTGAGTTAGAACCTCAAAGTTGCCAGGGTGGTATTTCAAGGATGGCTCCACGCGAACTGGCGTCCACGCTTCAAAGCCTCCCACCTATCCTACACAAGCAAATTCAAAGTCCAGTGCAAAGCTATAGTAAAGGTTCACGGGGTCTTTCCGTCTAGCCGCGGATACACTGCATCTTCACAGCGATTTCAATTTCACTGAGTCTCGGGTGGAGACAGCGCCGCCATCGTTACGCCATTCGTGCAGGTCGGAACTTACCCGACAAGGAATTTCGCTACCTTAGGACCGTTATAGTTACGGCCGCCGTTTACCGGGGCTTCGATCAAGAGCTTCGCGTTAGCTAACCCCATCAATTAACCTTCCGGCACCGGGCAGGCGTCACACCCTATACGTCCACTTTCGTGTTTGCAGAGTGCTGTGTTTTTAATAAACAGTCGCAGCGGCCTGGTATCTTCGACCGGCGTGGGCTTACGGAGCAAGTCCTTCACCCTCACCGGCGCACCTTCTCCCGAAGTTACGGTGCCATTTTGCCTAGTTCCTTCACCCGAGTTCTCTCAAGCGCCTTGGTATTCTCTACCCAACCACCTGTGTCGGTTTGGGGTACGGTTCCTGGTTACCTGAAGCTTAGAAGCTTTTCTTGGAAGCATGGCATCAACCACTTCGTGTTCTAAAAGAACACTCGTCATCAGCTCTCGGCCTTGGAATCCCGGATTTACCTAAGATTCCAGCCTACCACCTTAAACTTGGACAACCAACGCCAAGCTGGCCTAGCCTTCTCCGTCCCTCCATCGCAATAACCAGAAGTACAGGAATATTAACCTGTTTTCCATCGACTACGCTTTTCAGCCTCGCCTTAGGGACCGACTAACCCTGCGTCGATTAACGTTGCGCAGGAAACCTTGGTCTTTCGGCGTGGGTGTTTTTCACACCCATTGTCGTTACTCATGTCAGCATTCGCACTTCTGATACCTCCAGCAAGCTTCTCAACTCACCTTCACAGGCTTACAGAACGCTCCTCTACCGCATCACCTAAGTGATACCCGTAGCTTCGGTGTATGGTTTGAGCCCCGTTACATCTTCCGCGCAGGCCGACTCGACTAGTGAGCTATTACGCTTTCTTTAAAGGGTGGCTGCTTCTAAGCCAACCTCCTAGCTGTCTAAGCCTTCCCACATCGTTTCCCACTTAACCATAACTTTGGGACCTTAGCTGACGGTCTGGGTTGTTTCCCTTTTCACGACGGACGTTAGCACCCGCCGTGTGTCTCCCATGCTCGGCACTTGTAGGTATTCGGAGTTTGCATCGGTTTGGTAAGTCGGGATGACCCCCTAGCCGAAACAGTGCTCTACCCCCTACAGTGATACATGAGGCGCTACCTAAATAGCTTTCGAGGAGAACCAGCTATCTCCGAGCTTGATTAGCCTTTCACTCCGATCCACAGGTCATCCGCTAACTTTTCAACGGTAGTCGGTTCGGTCCTCCAGTCAGTGTTACCTAACCTTCAACCTGCCCATGGATAGATCGCCCGGTTTCGGGTCTATTCCCAGCGACTAGACGCCCTATTAAGACTCGCTTTCGCTACGCCTCCCCTATTCGGTTAAGCTCGCCACTGAAAATAAGTCGCTGACCCATTATACAAAAGGTACGCAGTCACCCAACAAAGTGGGCTCCCACTGCTTGTACGCATACGGTTTCAGGATCTATTTCACTCCCCTCTCCGGGGTTCTTTTCGCCTTTCCCTCACGGTACTAGTTCACTATCGGTCAGTCAGTAGTATTTAGCCTTGGAGGATGGTCCCCCCATATTCAGACAAAGTTTCTCGTGCTCCGTCCTACTCGATTTCATGACCAAGAGATTTTCGCGTACAGGGCTATCACCCACTATGGCCGCACTTTCCAGAGCGTTCCGCTAATCTCAAAGCCACTTAAGGGCTAGTCCCCGTTCGCTCGCCACTACTAAGGGAATCTCGGTTGATTTCTTTTCCTCAGGGTACTTAGATGTTTCAGTTCCCCTGGTTCGCTTCTTAAGCCTATGTATTCAGCTTAAGATACCTAACTTATGTTAGGTGGGTTCCCCCATTCAGACATCTCCGGATCAAAGTCTGTTTGCCGACTCCCCGAAGCTTTTCGCAGGCTACCACGTCTTTCATCGCCTCTGACTGCCAAGGCATCCACCGTATGCGCTTCTTCACTTGACCATATAACCCCAAGCAATCTGGTTATACTGTGAAGACGACATTCGCCGAAAATTCGCGATTAAACTCACAAATTTTACCTTAGCCTGATCCGTTACCAGTGAAAGTAACGTTCAGTCTATCTTTCTATCACATACCCAAATTTTTAAAGAACGATCTAGCCAAAGACTAGAAATCAACATTCACCATCATCACGATGGAATGCTCATTTCTAAGCTTTCAACAAACAGAAGCAGTAGTGGTGGAGCCAAACGGGATCGAACCGTTGACCTCCTGCGTGCAAGGCAGGCGCTCTCCCAGCTGAGCTATGGCCCCATATTTCTACAGGCGTTTCCCACACAAAATTGGTGGGTCTGGGCAGATTCGAACTGCCGACCTCACCCTTATCAGGGGTGCGCTCTAACCAACTGAGCTACAGACCCAATTTCGAGCTACTAAGGCCGACCTCACCCTGCTCTTTACCACACAGCATGGGGTGCGCTCTAACCAACACAGCTACAACCTGATACAGGCTGCTTCTTATCGTCTTCTTCAATGAATCAAGCAATTCGTGTGGGAACTTATGGAGCAGCTGATGTCGTCGATTAAGGAGGTGATCCAGCCGCAGGTTCCCCTACGGCTACCTTGTTACGACTTCACCCCAGTCATGAATCACACCGTGGTAACCGTCCTCCCGAAGGTTAGACTAGCTACTTCTGGTGCAACCCACTCCCATGGTGTGACGGGCGGTGTGTACAAGGCCCGGGAACGTATTCACCGCGACATTCTGATTCGCGATTACTAGCGATTCCGACTTCACGCAGTCGAGTTGCAGACTGCGATCCGGACTACGATCGGTTTTATGGGATTAGCTCCACCTCGCGGCTTGGCAACCCTCTGTACCGACCATTGTAGCACGTGTGTAGCCCAGGCCGTAAGGGCCATGATGACTTGACGTCATCCCCACCTTCCTCCGGTTTGTCACCGGCAGTCTCCTTAGAGTGCCCACCATTACGTGCTGGTAACTAAGGACAAGGGTTGCGCTCGTTACGGGACTTAACCCAACATCTCACGACACGAGCTGACGACAGCCATGCAGCACCTGTCTCAATGTTCCCGAAGGCACCAATCCATCTCTGGAAAGTTCATTGGATGTCAAGGCCTGGTAAGGTTCTTCGCGTTGCTTCGAATTAAACCACATGCTCCACCGCTTGTGCGGGCCCCCGTCAATTCATTTGAGTTTTAACCTTGCGGCCGTACTCCCCAGGCGGTCAACTTAATGCGTTAGCTGCGCCACTAAGAGCTCAAGGCTCCCAACGGCTAGTTGACATCGTTTACGGCGTGGACTACCAGGGTATCTAATCCTGTTTGCTCCCCACGCTTTCGCACCTCAGTGTCAGTATCAGTCCAGGTGGTCGCCTTCGCCACTGGTGTTCCTTCCTATATCTACGCATTTCACCGCTACACAGGAAATTCCACCACCCTCTACCATACTCTAGCTCGACAGTTTTGAATGCAGTTCCCAGGTTGAGCCCGGGGATTTCACATCCAACTTAACGAACCACCTACGCGCGCTTTACGCCCAGTAATTCCGATTAACGCTTGCACCCTCTGTATTACCGCGGCTGCTGGCACAGAGTTAGCCGGTGCTTATTCTGTCGGTAACGTCAAAACAATTACGTATTAGGTAACTGCCCTTCCTCCCAACTTAAAGTGCTTTACAATCCGAAGACCTTCTTCACACACGCGGCATGGCTGGATCAGGCTTTCGCCCATTGTCCAATATTCCCCACTGCTGCCTCCCGTAGGAGTCTGGACCGTGTCTCAGTTCCAGTGTGACTGATCATCCTCTCAGACCAGTTACGGATCGTCGCCTTGGTGAGCCATTACCTCACCAACTAGCTAATCCGACCTAGGCTCATCTGATAGCGCAAGGCCCGAAGGTCCCCTGCTTTCTCCCGTAGGACGTATGCGGTATTAGCGTCCGTTTCCGAGCGTTATCCCCCACTACCAGGCAGATTCCTAGGCATTACTCACCCGTCCGCCGCTCGCCACCAGGTACAAGTACCCGTGCTGCCGCTCGACTTGCATGTGTTAGGCCTGCCGCCAGCGTTCAATCTGAGCCATGATCAAACTCTTCAGTTCAAACATCTTTGGGTTTTTAAGAAACCCTAAACTTGGCTCAGCAATCGTTGGTTACATCTTTGATTTCTCGCGGAGTAACTTGTGATGCTGATAATCTTGTTGACTATCAGTCTGACTCCACAAGCACCCACACGAATTGCTTGATTCAGTTGTTAAAGAGCGGTTGGTTAAGATCTTTCGTCTCAACCGAGGCGCGCATTCTACAGCAGCCTCTGTTGCTGTCAAGCAGTAAATTTCAAATTTTCTTCATGAAATTCAGCTACTTGCCGCTAACTCAGTTTCAAACTCCTCGTTAGCGGGAGGCGAATAATACAGTATTTTATTTGGTGGTCAACCACCTACTGTAATTATTTTCCCCTAGCCCAGGTAGCCTAGGCCGAGTACCGACTTCTACCTCATGAGCAGTCCTGGCTTTGCTTGCATTACCCGTCGACAAACCCGCCCTCTTCACCAGCTGCGCTATGATCGCGCCCCTCTGCGCCAAGAGTCTTGAACTGGATGTCCATGTCTTTGCCACTAACTAACGCTCGTCAATCGCTGCCCCCCGCCCTCGTTGGCCCGCTATTGCGGCGCCTGGAACCTACGCGACTGGTGCTCTGGCTGGTGGGATCACGTGCGCTGACGCTGACGCTGCGCCTGCAAGGCATCGATATCCGCCTCAGTGCGGATCAATGCACGATCATTCCCGTCGGCACTCATGCCTTTGTTCATTTAATAGATGTGCCACTGAACACCGCCCTGCCCTGTGACACGTTGATCGAGTACGACCTGCTGATCACCGAGGCGGATGGCGCTCAGTCCGGCATCGCCGAGTGGGCACCTCATCTACTATATGGCGAAGCGCGTTGCCCGAATTTCGTGTTGCGCTCGGGGATCGATCAGCTGCTGCATGGCTCCTGCCGTAAACCTCACCATCCGGCGGCCGATGGCTTGCTGTGCGTCGACCGGTTGCTCGCGTCCGAGCCGGATGCTTGCAAGCGCCCCGCGCTATTAATGATGAGCGGTGATCAAGTGTATGCGGATGATGTCGCGGGGCCGATGTTGCGGGCGATTCACGCCCTGATCGAGCGCCTGGGGCTGTTCGACGAATATCTCGACGGTGCGGTGGTCAGCGACAGCGCCAAACTCTACGAACACCCAGCCAGTTACTACCATCGTGCGGATTTGTTACCGGCGCTTGAGAGCAACGAAACCCTGCGTGAACGATTTTTCGGCGGGGCGCGTAAGCCGATTTTCACCAGCAGCAGCGCCGACAACCATCTAGTGACCTTCGCCGAAGTCATGGCCATGTACCTGCTGGTGTGGTCGCCAACGTCCTGGACGCTGATCGCGCCACAACCACCGACACTGACGCCCGAACAACGCAAACGTTATGCCCTGGAACAGACCCGCATCGTTGGGTTCAAGGCAGGGCTGGAGGGTGTCGGGCGGGCGATGGCGCATCTGCCGTGCCTGATGATTTTTGACGACCACGATATTACCGATGACTGGAATCTTTCCGCGCAATGGGAGGAAACGGCTTACGGCCATCCGTTCTCCAAGCGCATCATCGGCAACGCGCTGCTTGCTTATATGCTGTGCCAGGGTTGGGGCAACAACCCGGACGCGTTTGGTGACCTGCTGGAAAAAACTCGTTTATTGAGCACCACAGGGAAGGATCATTACTTCGACAGCGACGTCCAGGACAGTTTGATCGATGAGCTGCTGAGCTTTCAAAAGTGGCATTACGTACTGCCCACTCGCCCCGCACTGGTGGTGCTCGACACTCGCACCCGGCGCTGGCGCAGTGAGATGAATCTCAAGCAGCCGTCGGGCCTGCTGGACTGGGAGGCCCTCAGTGAGTTGCAACAGGATTTGCTCGACCACCCCTCGGCAATCATCGTTTCGCCGGCGCCGATCTTCGGCGTCAAACTGATCGAAACCGTGCAGCGGGTGTTCAGCTGGTGCGGTTATCCACTGCTGGTCGACGCCGAAAACTGGATGGCCCATCGCGGCGCGGCCCAGGTGATCCTGAACATTTTCCGACACTCCCGCACACCCGGTAACTACGTGGTGCTGTCCGGTGATGTGCATTATTCCTTCGTCTACGAAGTATTGATCCGACACCGCAAGGCCGGCCCGCGCATTTGGCAGATCACCAGCAGCGGCATAAAAAACGAATTCCCGCCTGCCCTGCTCGAATGGTTCGACCGCCTCAACCGTTGGCTCTACTCGCCCCGTTCGCCACTCAACTGGCTGACTAAGCGCCGGCGCATGCGCATTGTTCCGCACATTCCCGAACACGCTGAAGCAGGCGAACGGCTGTGGAATTCGGCAGGAGTCGGCCAAGTGTTCTTCAATGAAAAGGGCCAGCCGCAGGATATTTATCAATTCAATGCGGATGGATCGCCAAAGACGCGGATGGTTGCGCCTGACATTTGCGAAGCGGCTGACTGACTTTGCCTGAGTTGCCATGAGCAATCATTACCCGCACTCCATGAACCTCTCCCGCACCCTGATCATCGGCAACTCTGGCTCGGGCAAGAGTTGGCTGGCCAAACGACTGGCCGAGCACTTGCAAGTGCCCTGGACTGATCTCGACCTGATTCACTGGGTATCCGACGAACACAGCATCGCCCGTCCCCGTGCCGAAGCATTGGGAATGGCGCGGGTGGCGGCGAGCGAAGAGCGCTGGGTTATCGAGGGTGTTTACGACTGGATGCTCAGCGAACTTGTGGAGCAAGCAACAGCGATGATCTGGCTGTGCGTGGAGGACGAAGACTGCGTGAACAACATTCGCCAGCGAGAAGCGATGCGGGACGACAGTGACGAGTTGCTGATAGCGTTACTGGAATGGGCCGGCAGCTACCGTACTCGCGAAGGAGCCAGTGGATTTGCCGCGCATCAGCGTTTGTTTGAAGCGTTCATCGGTTGGAAACTTCAACTGATGAACCGGGCTGAAGTCTCGGCTTTCATCAGTGCGATGCAACAAACCGACTGATCGTCCCCACCATCCTATACGAGACACCGATTCTGTAGGAGCAGCCCGCGGCAGCTCCTACGGGGGAACGGCGTACATCCAGGAGAAGTCAGACCGCGCTCACCGCCCGGCAAACCCCTCTGACAATCATCTCCACTTCCCGCTCATCAATTGTCAGCGGTGGCAACAGGCGAATGGTCTTGCCCCGTGTCACGTTGATCAGCAAGCCGTGATCCCGTGCGGCAATCAGGGTCAGGTCGCGGATCGGTTGGACGAGTTCGATACCGATCATCAAGCCCTGGCCACGGATCGCCAGGACATTCGGGTCGTCGGCCAATTCGATGCGCAATCTGGCAAGCAGACGCTCACCCTGAAGTCTGGCGTTTTCCAACAGGCCTTGTTCCTCGATGATCTCCAACACGGTGCAACCCACCCGGCACGCCAGCGGATTGCCGCCGAACGTGCTGCCATGACTGCCGGGCGTGAACAAATCCGCGGCTCTGCCCCGAGCCAGACAGGCACCAATGGGCACTCCATTGCCCAGGCCTTTGGCCAGAGTCATGACATCCGGAACGATGCCTTCGTGCTGGAAGGCAAACCACTGGCCGGTACGGCCGATGCCGGTCTGGATTTCGTCAAGCATCATTAACCAGGCGCGCCGGTCGCAGAGTTCGCGCACCGCTTTGAGATAACCGGGCGGCGCCACTTGCACACCGCTTTCGCCCTGAATCGGTTCCATCAGTATCGCTACGATGCGCGAGCCGTGGGCTTTCTGCGCCTTCTTCAGGGCGGCGAGGTCGCCGAACGGCACTTTGATGAAATCCCCCGGCAATTCGTTAAACCCCAGGCGCACCGCCGGGCCATCGCTGGCCGACAAGGTGCCGAGGGTCCGGCCGTGGAAAGCATTCTCCATGACCACTACCAGCGGCTGCTCGATGCCTTTGTGCCAGCCGTAAAGCCGCGCAAGTTTCAGCGCGGTTTCATTGGCTTCGGCGCCGGAGTTGTTGAAGAACGCCCGCTCCATGCCCGACAGTTGAACCAGTTTCTGCGCCAGCCGCTGTTGCCAGTCGATGCTGTACATATTGGAGGTGTGCAGCAGCAGGCCGGCCTGTTCGCTGATGGCCGACACGATTCGCGGGTGGGAATGGCCAACGTTGGTCACCGCCACCCCCGCCACCGCATCCAGGTATTCACGACCGGCCTGGTCCCACAGGCGCGTGCCCAGGCCTTTACTGAAACTCAGGGCCAAGGGTTGGTAAGTGCTCATCAGGCAGGTGGCGGTCATGACATCAAGCTCCATCAATAGTCGGTGTTTTTGCAGTATGGTTAGCCACCTGAGCTGGATAAACATTGCAACACTTCAATCATTTTAAAGCTGGGCTTGATAATGGATTTATTCCAGGCAATGACCGTTTACGTAAAGGTGGTGGAAGCCGGCAGTATGACCGCCGCCGCTTTGCAGTGCGAAATGTCCACGACCATGGTCGGCAATCACCTGCGGGCTCTGGAGCAACGACTGGGTGTGCGCCTGCTCAACCGTACGACACGGCGTCAACGTTTGACGGAATTCGGCACGGCGTACTATCAGCGGTGTCTCGAAGTGCTGGGGCTGGTGGCCGATTCCGAACGCCTGGCCGAACAGACCCTCGACGAACCGAGCGGCACTCTGCGCATCACCGCGCCGCTGACCTTCGGCACCGAACGGCTGGCGCCAGCCTTAAGCGAGTTCACCCTGCGCTGTCCGCAAGTCAAACTCGACGTCGTTTTGACCAACCAGCGCCTGGACTTGCTCGACAACGGTTTCGACGTGGCGATTCGTCTGGGCACTACCGAGCTGTCCAACATGATTTCTCGCCCGCTCATCGACTACACGATGACCCTGTGCGCATCGAAGGATTATCTGGAGCGTCGAGGCACACCGGAAAAACCCGCCGACCTGCAACACCATGACTGCCTGGCTTTCGCCTACCCGGCCGGAGATGACTGGCACTCGGTAGCCAAACAATGGCGTCTGAAGGGCCCCGAAGGTGAAGTCATGGTGGCGGTCAGTGGGCCGATGCTGATCAACAGCTCGGCGGGGCTGCATCAAGCGGCGCGAACCGGCATGGGCATCGTGATGGTGCCCGATGCGTTGGTGGAGCAGGACCTTCGGGACGGAAAACTGGTGGCCTTGATGCAGGACTACCAACTACCAAGTCGGCCGATGAACCTGGTGTACGCCCAGGACCGCTACCGTTTGCCGAAATTGCGCAGCTTCGTCGACTTTGCACTGCAGTGGTGGGGCAAGCACTAGCCGGGGCAATACACCATGAATTAATCTCCCCGACTGACGAGTCACGTTGATATCAGGACGGCAGGGAGACCGATGATGGGTGAGGCATCGAATATCGAGCCGTTGAAGTTCGATCTGTCAAATTTTAACGAAGACATGCTGCACACCATTCTGGAACTGGTCAGCGATGGTATCTGGGACTGGAACGCCAACACCGGGTTCGTCTACCGCAACCCCGGGTGGTACGAGATGCTTGGCTATACGCCTCACTCCCTGGATAACAACGTGTTGACCTGGGAAAACGTGATCCACCCCGACGATTATTCGCGGGTCATGGCGTTGTTTGATGACTACCTGGATCAGCGCGCTCCCGGTTATCAGGCCGAGTATCGCTGCCGCATGCGCGATGGCACTTACACCTGGATCGAAGATCGCGGCTACGTGCTGGCACGTAATGCCGACGGTTCGGTGGCGCGAATGGTCGGCGCGCATCGCAGCATCGAAGACAAGAAACGCCTGTTCGAAGAAATGGAGCGGCGCAATCAATCCCTCGAAGCCATCGTCGAAGAACGCACCCGAGAGTTGTCCCGGGTCAATCAGCAGTTACAGATTCAACTCGAAGAAAATCGCAAACTGGCGGAAACCGATGTACTGACCGCCATCGCCAATCGCTATCGTCTGGAAAAAGCCCTGCCCCAGGAATGCGATCGCGCCCAACGCTTTCGTCAGCCTCTGTCACTGATCGCCATGGACATCGATGACTTCAAAAACATCAACGATCACTACGGCCACGCCCTGGGTGATGCGGCGTTGGTGCAGGTGATCGAGAGCGTGAAACACTGCGTGCGCGAAGGCGATCTGTTGGCGCGTTGGGGTGGTGACGAATTCATCCTGATCCTGCCCAATACCTCGTTGGCCGACGCCAGGTCACTCGCTGAAAGAATCCGTCATGGCCTGGCGAGCCTGCTGCCGGTCGGGGACTATCAAGTGACCATGAGTTTTGGCGTGGTGCAACGCTTTGAAGAAGAACAACAGACCGGGTTGCTGGCCAGGGCTGATCAGGCGTTGTATCGGTCGAAAATCGCGGGCAAGAATCTGATTTCGGGGTGAGGCGACTCCGTCCTGTCAGCCACCTGCCTACATTCCCGCTTTCACCAACACTGGTTTTTCCTGATACCGATCCGGATACAGTTGCTTCAACTGCGACACTTTCGGCAGGTCATTGATCACGATGTAGGGGTACGTCGGATGCTCGGTCAGGAAGTCCTGGTGCTCCTCCTCCGCCGGGTAGAAACCGTTGTAGCTTTCCAGCTTGGTGACAATCGGTTTATTGAACGCGTGGGCAGCGTCGAGCTGGGTGATGTAGGCCTGGGCGACGCGTTGCTGCCCGGTGCTTTTCGGGAATAGCGCCGACCGATACTGAGTGCCGCTGTCCGGGCCCTGACGGTTGAGTTCGGTGGGGTTGTGGGCCACCGAAAAATAGATCTGCAACAAGGTTCCGTAACTGACCTGAGCGGGATCGAAGGTCACTTCGACGGCCTCCGCATGGCCAGTGTCCCCCTTACTGACCCGCTCGTATTGAGCGGTGTTGGCTGCGCCACCGGCATAACCGGAAACCGCATTTTTCACCCCTTTGACATGCTGGAACACGCCTTGGACGCCCCAGAAGCAACCGCCGGCAAAAACCGCCGTTTCGCTGTGCGCCTGGGTGGTTTCGTCGAGCGTCGGCGCAGGAATGATGACCGCCTCTTCGACGCCTGCGAAAGAGAACGCAGAGCACTGACCGATAACGCCAGCGGCGGCCAGACCCAGCAAGGTGCGACGCCAGTTGAATGGAGTTTTCATGGGCTGTCTCCTGAATGAATGGGGGCTATCAACCAAACGTGAATGCATACGCCGACACACCGGGATCGAGAAACTCGATGCTGAATGTCCGCTCCGTTACGCCTGCGGTCTGGCGTACCAGTTGATACAACCGCTGCTCGGTGACGCTGCCGCTGCCATCGGGCGCGACGTCGATACCGTGGGCATCTCCGGGGGGCTTTCCATCGATCAACACTTTGAAGCGTACCGGTTTACCGTCAGCACCGGGGCCCAACACCAAGTGCAAATCGCGAGCGTGAAAGCGATAAACGATGCGACTGGCCGGCGCGCTTGAGACGGCCCGCTCCGGACCGACAGTCCATTGGCCGTCCAGGCTCCAGTCATTGAGGGTCAGTTGTGAAGGTGGGCTATAGACCGCCACCTTGTCCGGCACCAAGCCGGCTTCAGGGGCGAAATGCTCCGCCCGCCGGTAGCCGACATAGGTTTCGGGCGATTGCACTTCATTCATGTCCGGGGCGAGTTGAACACCCTGGGCATTGGCATTGATCAGTCCGTCCGCGACTTTCACGGCGCCTGCCTCACGCAGCAGTTGCTGAATCACTCGCTCCGATTCGGCGTACTCGCCTTCACCGAAGTGGTGATAACGAATGCGCCCCTGAGCATCGGCAAAGTAGTGAGCCGGCCAGTATTGATTGTTGAAAGCACGCCAGATCCTGTAGTCGTTATCGATTGCCACCGGGTAGGTGATGCCCAGGCCCTTCATGGCGCTGGTGACATTGCCGACATCCCGTTCGAAAGCAAACTCGGGCGCATGGACACCGATCACCACCAAACCCTGATCACGATACTTCTCGGCCCAGGCCTTCACATACGGCAGGGTGCGCAGGCAGTTGATGCAGGAGTAAGTCCAGAAATCCACCAGCACAACCTTGCCCTTCAACGCCTGGGCGGTGAGTGGGGGCGAGTTGAGCCATTGCACAGCGCCGTCCAGCGATGGAAGGTTGCCCTCAATCGGCAGTGCGTTCGGCGCCTTCGCGGTCACTTTCATCGCGTCGCCAGCGGCCATCATGCTGCCGGCGGGTTGATCGCCGGCCCGTGGAATCTGCGCCATCATCGTCCCGCTGTTGGCCGGTGTCTTACTGGCCAATCGGTCAACCAGCACCTGCTCGATGCCGCCGGTGGACGCCGTCGAAACCCGCGCCAGAATCCCGGTGTCCAGCCCCAGGGCAATCGCCACCACACCGACCAGCATCGCTGCGCCCAGGCCACGACGTAGCCACTCGCCTGCGCCTATCGAGCGCTTCATCGCGGCGAAGACTTTACCGCCCAGCAGCAGTGCCGCGGCGAGAGAAGTTGCGGCACCGCCCGCGTAAGCCAGTAACAACAGGGTGGTCGCGATGCTTGCCCCTTGCAGCGCAGCGCCGGTCAGCAGTAAACCCAGAATCGGCCCGGCGCAGGGTGCCCAGAGCAGGCCCGTGGCGACGCCGATCAGGAATGAAGCGCCGGGACGCGGCCGGGCATCGGCGCCAGCGGCTTCCGACAGCCGACCGCCGGCCGCCACCAATGGACGCGTCAGGCGTTCGGCCACCCGCGGCAGCAACAGCGTCAACCCGAACAGTGCAACGAACAGCAACGCGAGCCAGCGACCGTACTGATTGACTTGCACCACCCAACCGCCGCCCACCGCCGCCAACGAGGCGACGAGCGCGAAGGTCAGCGCCATCCCCGCCAGCAACGGCAAGCCACTCTTCATAAACGGCTGCCCGGTGCGAGCGAAGACAAAGGGCAATACCGGCAAAATGCACGGGCTGACAATCGTCAGCACACCACCGAGATAAGCGAGGACCAGAAGCCACATAACGTCGACCTGCATGAAGTGAGTGAAAGGAAGTGCCCATGAATCACGCCTGTGGCTTGAAGGTCAGCGCCAGGCCGTTCATGCAGTAACGCAGACCGGTGGGCTTTGGCCCGTCCTCGAAAACATGCCCCAGATGACCGCCGCAACGACGACAGTGCACCTCTTCGCGCAATACACCGAAGGAGCGGTCCTGTCGGGTGGCCACCGCGTTGTCCAGGGGAACCCAGAAACTCGGCCAGCCGGTACGACTGTCGAACTTGGTGTCGGAAGAAAACAACGACAGATCACAACCGGCGCAGGCAAAAACGCCCTTGCGGTGCTCGTTGTTCAGCGGGCTGCTATAGGCCCGTTCGGTGCCCTCTTCGCGCAGTATTTCGTACTGCTCGGCGCTGAGCAGGGCGCGCCATTCGCTGTCGCTGTGAGTCACCTCGAAAACCTCCTGTGCGCGGGCTTCATCGACCAACGCGACGCTTGCGGAAAATTTTGGCAATACACCGATCACCAGGGCTGCAGCCCCTAGCCCGCCGCTTGCTACGAGAAACTGTCGCCGTGAAAACATGGGCCTTCTCCAAAATGCCAGGTGCCTTGCATGGAACACAGCCTAGGCTTGAGTTGATCGCCAAATCCTCACGAGGAGTTAAACAATTCGTGATAACTCAGCCTCAGGAAAACCCGCACAATGTGTTCATTGCGTCACAAAGGATCGAGCTCCATGGAACAGACCAAACGCGTCCTGGTGGTCGAGGACGACCTGCATATCGCCGACCTTATCTGCCTTCATCTTCGCGATGAGCAGTTCGAGGTGGTGCACTGCGCCGACGGCGATGAGGGCATGCGACTGCTGCAGCAAGGAAGCTGGGACGCACTGATCCTCGACCTGATGCTGCCTGGCGTCGACGGCCTGGAAATCTGCCGCCGTGCCCGGGCCATGGCCCGCTACACCCCGATCATCATCACCAGTGCGCGCTCCAGCGAAGTCCATCGGATTCTGGGGCTGGAGCTGGGCGCCGACGATTACCTGGCCAAACCCTTTTCCATGCTCGAGCTGGTGGCACGGGTCAAGGCACTGCTGCGACGGGTCGACGCCATGGCCCGCAACCTGAAAATGGATGCCGGCAGCCTGATCAGCGATGGCCTGTCCATCGACCCGATCACCCGTGAAGTCTCCCTCGACGGCCGGCGTCTTGACCTCACGCCACGGGAGTTCGACCTGCTGTACTTCTTCGTCCGCCAGCCCGGCAAGGTCTTCTCGCGCATGGACCTGCTCAACGCGGTATGGGGCTACAGTCACGAAGGCTACGAACATACGGTCAACACCCACATCAACCGCTTGCGGGCGAAGATTGAGGGCGATCCGGCGCAACCGGCGCGCATCCTCACGGTGTGGGGTCGTGGCTACAAATTCGCAGCAAGCGGAGAGCAGCCATGAGGCTGACCCTGACTCAACGCCTGTCCCTGGTGTTCGCCGTACTGTTGCTGGTGTGCTGCGGCACCTCGGTATGGATGCAGGTGCGTTCCAACCAGATGCATGAACTGGAAGTGGTGCAGGGGTTGTCGCGGGATCTGGCGCAACACATCGCCCACGACACCGTACTGATGGACCGCAATGGCCCGATGCCCAATGCCGTGCGTGAATTGTTCAGCCAGCTGATGCTGGTCAACCCCAGTGTCGAGGTCTATCTGTTGGACACCGCAGGCCGAATTGTCGGCAGCGCCGCGCCCGAGGGCCGGATACGCCGAGAGCAGGTCGATCTGGCGCCGATCCAGCGTTTGCTCAAAGGCGAGGCCCTGCCGATTCTCGGCGACGATCCGCGCAGCGCCGATGGCAGCAAGGTGTTCAGCGCCGCGCCATTGCGGGTCAACGGTCAACCGGCAGGTTATCTCTATGTGGTGTTGCTCAGTGAAGAACACGACCGTTTCGCCGAACGCGGCGCCACCAGCGCAGCGCTCAATACCGCTTTGTTGTCCATTGGACTGGTGGCGTTGCTGTGCCTGATTGCAGGCCTTACGGCATTTGCTCTGATCACCCGGCCATTGCGCCGTTTGACCGAGAAAGTCAGCCGGTTCGATATCAATGGCGTTCCGTCGGCGCCGCCCGCCTCGCCCGAGCCAGAGCCAGAGCCGGTAGAAAAAGCCGCCAGCCACGATGAAATTGCCATACTCGACGCCGCCTTCCGGCAGATGCAAGCGCGCCTCGGCGAACAATGGCGCTCGCTGACCCGTCAGGATCAGGAGCGTCGTGAACTGGTGGCGAACATCTCCCACGACCTGCGCACACCGCTGGCCTCGCTGCATGGTTACCTGGAAACCCTGTCGCTCAAGGACGCCACGTTGTCCCCCGCCGACCGCCGCCGCTATCTGGGAATCGCCCTGGATCAAAGCCGCAAGGTCGGCGGCCTGGCCCAATCACTGCTGGAACTGGTGCGGCTGGAACACGGTTTCGTGCAACCGGTGCTGGAGCGCTTCTCCCTGACCGATCTGGTGCAGGACATCTTTCAGAAATTCGAACTCAGCGCCGAAGCGCGCCAGGTCGAGCTCAAGGCCACCTTCGCCCCCAACGTCTCGGCGGCCTGCGCAGATCTGGGATTGATCGAGCGGGTGCTGACCAACCTGTTCGACAACGCGCTGCGTCATACGCCTCAAGGTGGAGAGATCGAGCTGAGCCTCCGCCCTCAGGGGGCTTTTATCGAAGTGACCGTGAGCGACACCGGTCCCGGCATCACCCCCGAGTTGCGCGAAAGTCTGTTCCTGCGTCCGTTCAACATTGGCGGCGCCAGGCGCGATGGCGGACTGGGGCTGCGGATCGTGCATCGGATCCTGCAATTGCACGGTCGCGAGATCGAACTGATCGATGTGCCCGGACGCGGCGCGACCTTTCGCTTCTCGTTACCGGTGGATGAGCAGACCGCCGAGCAATGGGCTGTTCGGTCGACGAATCCGAACGCAATGAGGAAATAGTCGACCACTTTGGCCATAGCAACGGCTATTATCCCGGCCTTCATTTTTCGGCAAGGAACGCTGCGCAATGCTCATCACCCTGCAAAACATCCCGCTGTGGGTTTACGTGTTTTTTTTGGTGTTGTGTTACTTCGGGATCAAAGCGCTTTATCCGACCCATGAAAGCAAAGCCGCATTACTTGTCACTCCGCCGACCCTGCTGGCATGGTCCCTGTTTTCACTGAACCTCACGCTGAACCCTCAGCTCTCGGTGGGTTGCTGGTTGGTCACGTTTCTGCTGGGCAGCCTCGCGGCGCTGGTGTTTTTTTCGCGCAAGGGCGTGGAGCTGGATGATCCGGAAACCGGGCTGATCGTGCCTGGCAGTTGGAAGACGCTGGTGCTCTGCCAGCTGTTTTTTGCTGTGAACTTTTACTTCGGCTATCAGGACGACGTGCATCCGGAACAGGCTGCTACGTTTGAGGTGCTGCTGTTCGAGGCTTCGGCGTCGGGATTTGTCTATGGATTGATCTGCGGACGGTCGCTGAAATTTTATCGGCTGTTGCTGGAGCTTCAGGCGCAACGTCCCAAAATGGCTGCCGGTTAAAAGGCCCTCGCCAAAAATGCTGACCAGCCGCCTGTTCATCCGTGACAACGCAGCCTCGGTCCAATAGATTAGGCGGCCTGAAAAGGCCTCGTGCTTTCTCGCCTCAATCCAAGTTAAAGAAGTAGTGAAATTTCAATGTCCGATTCCAATACCGCTGAATCCGTAGTCACCTTGTCGTCCAAAGCGGAATACGAAAACTCCATCAATCTTTCACAACACGTGCCACAGGCCAAGACCATCAGCGAGATGGTTCTGGACGCTTTTCAATCCACCCGGGAAAGCGACCAGATCCGCGAGCTGCGCACCGCGATTCGCCAGGCTCACGACAGCTTCGATGACGATAAAGCCTACGAACTGATGGGCGAACTCAAGCAATTGAAAGACGCCGAAGCGGCCGACATTGCCGCCCTGGAAGACCTGAGCAGCAAATTCCCGATCAGCCGCATTCTGTCGAGCTTCAAGGATGACCCGGCGTTCCAGGAAATCGTCTATGGCTTGGCGCTGAAGGTACTGAACCAGACTCACCAAGCCATCAGCAACCCGAGCAGCGGCAAGAGCAAAGCGGCTCGCGCCAAGAAAGAAGTCGAAGTGTTCACCATCAGCAAGGACGGCATCAGCGTCACCCTGCCCCTGCGCACCCCGCGCTCGCGCCTGAACGTTGACCGTGAAGCGCTGGAGTTCCTGGGCTTCACTTTCGTCGGCGAAGGCGAGGAAGCGGAACTGGAAAGCGAAACGTTCCTGGACAATGCCGGGGCCGAACAAGCGGTCAACCGCAAGAACATCATCACCGCGCTTCAGCAACAAACCGCGTTCGACGGCTACAGCATCGCCGCGCAGTAACGCTAAACGTTGCACATAAAAATCCCCGCCATCAGAGCGGGGATTTTTATTGCCTGTACGCCCGGGATTGGCACTCGATTCAGGTGCTGCGCGCCATCTCTAACGTAAGCATCACACCTGCCCAGTTTGCAACGGCTAGCGTCGTTGGTCGATCCCGCTATCATGCAGGGCGTAGATCACGAGTGTAGATAACGCCATGCCAAGATTGTCATTCGCCGTCAGGATTTTGTTCGCATGCTGCCTTTTCATCGCAACCGCTAATCACATCCGTGCAGACGTTTCGCATGGATTGCTCTGGGACTATGGATATGGACCTAGCGCTTACTTGGCTAGCCGTATTTTCTGGGGGGCACTTACGTTTTTTGACCCGCTTGCCGCACTGCTACTTTTCATCAAGCCAAGAGCCGGAATCGTGCTTACGGTAGCGATTATTTTGGTCGACGTAACCCATAACACTTTTTACGTCGCATTGAAGCAGCAGTGGCTGGAGCCGTTCTACCTGTCCCAGGTAGCTTTCCTTATCGTAGTATTCCTACTCTCACCCATCGCTTGGAATGGCCCTATTCGGGACGTAGCGCTCACCAGTCCAGTTCGACTGTGATTCGCTCCATTTATGAGGTAGGAGCTCTTCGATCTCATGCGCCTGCGCCAATCACGAACTTAGATCCCCAATAATACCTACCTCAACCGTCAGATTGGACGAGAAACATGCCGTCCGCACCATCGGAGGCTGAATCGGAAGGTGTGTTGCCCGGACTCTCAAGCCGCACACAAAATCTTACACAGGCCAGTACGTCGCTACGATTGTGCACCCTACCCTTGCCCGCCAACCTCAAACAGTCGCTGCCAATTCAGCGACCGGGCCTGAGAACTCGAACAGATGCAGGAACCAATCGGAGTTCTCCAGATGCACGCCAGCAATCCGTTCAAAATTTATGCTTCTGCCCCTCCGGTCATAACTCACCAGCTCCCAGCTACCGAAGGTGCCCAATGACCAACCCCCAAGACCTGAAAACCATCGGCCTCACCCACTTCTCCCTCCACACCAACGAACCCTTGTTCCGCATCAACGCCGGAGCCCCGTTGATCGAAGCACTCTCCCACGCCACCGACTTGCTCCATGTCGCCAAACTGCTCGCATCAGATGCGGCGATGGTTCGCGACACAGACCGACATGCCTGGGCCTCGCATTATTTGCAGGATATGAGTAAGGCGATCGTCGATGACGTGGTGAAGGTGCTCGACGCACCGTGTAACAACCGCACATGAACGAAAAGCCCCGCGCTTCTCTCGAAGGCGGGGCTTTTCTTTACAGCATCCGAAGCTTAAGGCGCGTAAGTCAGCAACAGCTCACTCGGCACTTTAAAATCCAGCGACATCATCACGCTCAAAGCAGTAATGGTGAAGATCGAGAACACGAACAGCTTGCGTGCCCAGACCGTGTCATCCACTGCCTTGTAGCCGGTCCAGGCCATGTACAACCAGTACATGCCCATGGCCGCGGCGACGGCGAGGTAGCTCATGCCGGCGTAGCCGCTGAAGGTCAGCATCAAGGTCGCCACGAGGAAGGCCAGGATGTAGAGCAGGATGTGTTTCTTGGCCACTTCAATGCCGCGCTTCACTGGCAGCACCGGAATCGATGCGGCCAGGTAATCGTTGAAGCGGAAGATCGCGATGGCGTAGGAATGCGGCATCTGCCACAGGCTGAACATCACCAGCAACGTCAGTGCGGCCATGTCGAAGTTATTGCTGACCGCGACGTAACCGATCACCGGCGGCATCGCCCCCGACAGACTGCCCACCAGCGTGCCGTGAACCGACTTGCGCTTGAGGTACAGGCTGTAGAAGCCGACGTAGATGACAAAACCGATCACCGCGAACAGCGCGGCCAACGGGTTGGCCACCTTGTACAGCAACGCAACGCCGGCGACACCCAGGACGGTCGCATAAGCCAGGGCCAGTTTCAGGGAGATCAAGCCCTGGACCAGCACCCGGTTCTTGGTGCGTTCCATCTTCAGGTCGATATCGCGGTCGATGCAGTTGTTGAACACGCAACCGGAGGCTACTACCAGGGACGTCCCGATCATGGCGGCCAGGAAGATGGCCAGATCGACATGCCCTTTGGAGGCCAGGAAAAATCCGCCTGCCACAGAAAGCACGTTACCGAAAATGATCCCCGGTTTGGTGATTTGGATAAAGTGCTTAAAGGACATCCGGACTTACCTCAGTGCGCCATCATGTTGGTGTGGATGCTGAACATGATCCACAGCGACAGGCCTACCAACAGGACGATTACGATCGCGGCAAACACAAACGCAATCACGTTGTTACGCTGCGCGGCGGAACGGTCCAGGTGGAGGAAGTACACCAGGTGCACCAGCACCTGGATGACTGCGAAGGCCAGTACGATCCACAGGGTCAGGGCTTTCGGCAGCGACGGGTACATCACCAGGCCGAAAGGAATGACGGTCAGGATCACCGACAGGATGAAACCGATAGCATAGGACTTGACGCTGCCGTGGCCGGCGTCGTGGCTATCGTGGGAATGAGCGTTAGCCATTTACATAGTCCCCATCAGATAAACAACGGTGAATACGCAGATCCACACCACGTCCAGGAAGTGCCAGAACAGGCTCAGGCAGCTCAGACGAGTCTTGTTGGTCGCCGTCAGGCCGTTTTTCTGCACCTGGTACATCATGATCGCCATCCAGATCAGACCGCTGGTCACGTGCAGACCGTGGGTGCCGACCAGGGTGAAGAACCCGGACAGGAAGCCGCTGCGGCTAGGACCGAAGCCCTCGGAGATCAACACGTGGAACTCGTTGATCTCCATGCCGATGAAGCCGGCACCGAACAGGAAGGTCATGGCCAGCCAGCCCAGGACCTGGTTCTTCTTGCCCTTGAACAACGCCAGCATGGCGAAGCCGTAGGTGATCGAGCTGAACAGCAGCAGAGCGGTTTCGCCCAGTACGTATGGCAGTTCGAAGATGTCGTGGCCCGACGGGCCACCCGCTACGTTGTTAACCAGTACCGCGTACGCCGCGAAGATCGACGCAAACAGAATGCAGTCGGTCATCAGGTAGAGCCAGAAACCGAATACGGTCATCTCGCCCGAGTCGTGGTGATGGTCATCATGCCCATGTCCATCGACATGGGTGTGTCCAGCATTGGTCACTAAGTTCGACATGGTTTAAGCCTGTTCCAACGAGGTTTCAACACGGGTGGCGGTGGCTGGAACTTTCCCGGCCGCTACCAGACGCTTGTGCTGCTCGGCTTCGATGCGCTCGATCACGTCGACCGGCACCATATAGCCTTGATCATCGCGTGCAGCGTGGATCACGAAGTAGCCCACGGTGCCCACCAGACCAACGATGGCCAACCACCAGATGTGCCAGATCATCGCGAAACCGAACACGGTCAACAGAGCACCCATGACCAGACCGGTCGCGGTGTTGTTTGGCATGTGGATCGGCTCGTACTTGGCTGGAGCCTTGTACGCGGTGCCGTTTTCCTTGGCTTCGGTGAACGGGTCGATGCTGTCTGCTTTTGGCAGCACGGCAAAGTTGTAGAACGGTGGTGGCGAGGAGGTCGACCATTCCAGGGTGTGGGCATTCCACGGATCGCCGTGTTCGCACATGTTTTCTGGCTTGTTGCGGTCACGCACGCTGACGTACAGCTGGATCAGCTGGCAGGCGATACCCGCAGCGATCATCACCGCACCGAACATGGCCACGTACAGGTACGGTACCCACTCAGGGTTGGTGGTAGCGTTCAGACGACGGGTCATGCCCATGAAGCCCAGTACATAGAGCGGCATGAACGCGACGAAGAAGCCGGTGATCCAGAACCAGAATGCTGCCTTGCCCCAACCTTCGTGCAGCTTGAAGCCGAACGCTTTCGGGAAGTAGAAGGCGAAACCTGCGATGTAACCGAATACCGCGCCGCCGATGATCACGTTATGGAAGTGCGCGATCACGAACAAGCTGTTGTGCAGCACGAAGTCAGCACCCGGAATGGCCAGCAGTACGCCGGTCATGCCGCCGATGGCGAAAGTCACCATGAAGCCCAGGGTCCACAGAACCTGGCTGGTGAAACGCAGACGGCCTTGATAGATGGTGAACAGCCAGTTGAACAGCTTCACACCCGTCGGGATGGAAATCAGCATCGTCGCCAGACCGAAGAAGGCGTTGACGCTGGCACCCGAACCCATGGTGAAGAAGTGGTGCAGCCA
The DNA here is from genome assembly GCF_024749285.1 of Pseudomonas sp. B21-015. NCBI lineage: Bacteria > Pseudomonadati > Pseudomonadota > Gammaproteobacteria > Pseudomonadales > Pseudomonadaceae > Pseudomonas > Pseudomonas sp. B21-015. The sequence continues at coordinate 1,224,622 of NZ_CP087196.1, read as the reverse complement.
AACCATGAAGCCCAGGATCGAGATCGCGCCGCTGGCGTAGATCATCGAATGGTGGCCGAACAGACGCTTGCCGGTGAAGGTCGAGATGACTTCGGAGAAGATCCCGAACGCCGGCAGAATCAGGATGTAAACCTCGGGGTGACCCCAGGCCCAGAACAGGTTGACGTACATCATCGGATTGCCACCAAGTTCATTGGTGAAAATGTGGAAATCCATGTAACGGTCAAGCGTCAGCAAAGCCAGGGTAGCGGTCAGGATCGGGAACGAAGCCACGATCAGGACGTTGGCCCAGGTGCAGGTCCAGGTGAAGATCGGCATGTCCATCAGTTTCATGCCAGGGGTACGCATTTTCAGCACGGTGGCCAGGAAGTTGACCCCCGTCAGCGTCGTACCCAGCCCGGATAGCTGCAGCGCCCAGATGTAGTAATCCATCCCCACGCCCGGGCTGTATTGCAGGCCCGACAACGGCGGATAGGCAACCCAACCGGTCTTGGCGAATTCGCCAACGCCCAGGGACAGGTTGATCAGCACCACGCCGGAAACCAGCAGCCAGAAACTCAGGGAGTTCAGGAACGGGTAGGCAACGTCACGGGCGCCGATCTGCAGCGGCACTGCAAGGTTCATCAGGCCGGTGAAGAATGGCATCGCCATGAAGATGATCATGATCACACCGTGAGCGGTGAAGATCTGGTCATAGTGTTCAGGTGGCAGGTAGCCAGGCGAACCCTCGGTGGCCATGGCCAACTGGGTACGCATCATGATGGCGTCGGCAAAACCACGCAGCAGCATGACCATGGCGACGATGATGTACATCACGCCGATTTTCTTGTGGTCGACCGAGGTCAACCACTCGGTCCACAAATAGGTCCACTTCTTGAAGTAGGTGATTGCAGCGAACAGTGCCAGACCGCCGAGCGCGATCATGGCGATGGTCACCATCACGATCGGTTCGTGGAACGGGACCGCTTCCCAACTTAATTTACCAAACATCGTTTACTCCTCTGCCCCGGCAGCTGAATGCGAACTCATGTCCATCCCTTCCATCGCGGCCACTTCGTGCTCTTTCTTCTCGTGGTGCATCGGCTTGCCCGGTTTCATACCTTCGTACTTGTCGACGATGATCTGGAACAGGTTCGGCGTGACCGAGGAGTAGAGCTCGACTGGGTTGTTCTGGCTCTGCTTGGACAGGGCTGCGTATTCAGCTTGTTCAAGCTGTTTAGGTGCCTTTTTGACTTCGCTTACCCAGGCGTCGAAATCTTCCTGGGAAGTGGCGATTGCTTTGAACTTCATGCCGGTGAAACCCGCGCCGCTGTAGTTGGCGGAGATACCGTCCATTTCAGCGTTCTGGTTGGCGATCAGGTGCAGTTTGGTCTGCATGCCCGCCATCGCGTAGATCTGGCCGCCCAGAGCCGGGATGAAGAACGAGTTCATCACGGAGTCGGACGTCACCTTGAAGTTGATCGGCGTGTGGGCCGGGAACACGATCTTGTTGACCGTGGCGATGCCTTGTTCCGGGTAGATGAACAGCCACTTCCAGTCCAGCGCGACCACTTCAATGGTGATCGGCTTGACGTCGGACTCCAGCGGCTTGTAAGGATCCAGGGCGTGGGTCGACTTGTAGGTGACGTAACCCAGGGCAATGATGATCAGTACCGGAATAGTCCACACCGCGATTTCGATCTTGGTGGAGTGGGACCATTTTGGCGTATAGACGGCGTCCTTGTTGGAAGCGCGGTATTTCCAGGCGAACAGGAACGTCATGACGATGACCGGCACGACGACCAACAGCATCAGCAGCGTTGCGGTGATGATCAGGTTTCGCTCATCCAGGCCGACCTGGCCCTTGGGATCGAGCAAGGTCATGTTGCAGCCTCCCAGCAACAACGTGCCGAGCAGCGGCAATAAGCCTAGTAGTCTGGGGTACCTGTTTTTACTCATCTCACGACCTCTAAAGCAGCTTGCGCAATGCAGTTGGGTTTTGATCGCCAACACTTCACCCTGCCAAGGGTTGGCATTTTTCTTGGATTGAATAAGGGCCTGCCCCGTCGCGCGTCAGACGCTGTTCGACAATTGCTGGGCCTGCGGTGTGTTCTTATTCGAATTCGTGGTCAAGGGCCTTGTTACAGACCAATTCCATTTGGTGCGGATCGTCGGAAGGCACCGACATCTGGGGTCGCATGAAGCCATCAGGCCTCTCGACACCCTGTTCCGCTCATGCCCCTGAGTAAGGGGTGAGCAGTGCCGGGAATTCAGTGCGGGCGATTGTAGATATATGACGATTCATAAACCACGTCTTATCCCGAAATAATTTTTATCCGTTTCAGCAACAATCATTCACGGCTTTTGCAAAAGTGCGCCATGGTATCGAAATACATTCTCAACAAAAACACCAAAAAATGTAGGTCTACCCCGCGAAGTTCAGACAGCTTCCAGGGTTCTGCGCTCGCCTTCGACCCTGCTCTACCCCCTACGTGACAAGGGCTTTGGCCATTTGCCAGCCCCTGTTAAAACTGCCTGCTTCGGCTGATGAGCGCTGAAACCGGCAGTGGCTTGAAAACCCCGTTTTGGGTGCATGGAGGTGCCCCGATTCAGCGTCTTGAAATGCCCTGCGACAATCAAGCTGTGACAACATGTCGCACACATGTCGCACCCTTCGTTGCCGCACATCACGGTCCTTTTACCTGACCTGCGAACATGCAAAAAACCCCGGCCTCTCAACGAGAATCGGGGCGTTTTTTTGTTTCATGTAACGGTGCGGCGGGCAGCCTCAGCGTAGCGCTTTACGGTTACGCGACGTGAGCAGCGGCACCAGCACCACGACCAGCACGAACGCCAGCAGCGCCCACTGCGCCAGGGACAAGCCGAGGATCGGCGGGTACGGCGTGGAGCAGAAACCGTCGACCTGGAAGCCCAGCGGGAAGATCTTCGCCAGCGGCAGGCCGTCGACGATCGGTTGCAGCACATCGATGCCGCAGCTGACCGTCGGGTAAAACTGGGTATAAACGTGATGCCCGGCCACTCCGGCACCCGCGATGGCGCAGATCACCACCAACACTTCGAACAGCGTAATGCTGCGACGGGTGCGCATCGCCGCACCGATAAACGCGAACAGTGCGATCAGCAACAACGCGTAGCGCTGCAAGATGCACAGCGGGCATGGCGCTTCGCCCAGCACCACTTGCATGTACAGCGCACCGCCGATCAGCGCCAGGCAGATGATGCCCAGCAACACCAGATAGCGCCGTTCACGTCCCAACCGCATTGTTTCCTCGCTCATCGCGTTTCCCTTCTAAATATCAATTGCCCGCAAGTCTACACGCTGTCCCTGACCTTTGAGAGCCTTGAACTGGCTGGCGGAGATTGGAGGAATGAACGATAAGCCGGTTAAGAAGGGATTAACTTTTAAGTGATTTTTACGAATCAGGACCGTGGCGTGGCCATTCGCGAGCAGGCTCGCTCCCACAGGTGACCGCGTCGTACGCTGATCAAATGTGGGAGCGAGCCTGCTCGCGATGAAGGCAACTCGGTTTCCCGGTCGCCTACAGGTTTATTCCAACGTCGCGGCCGGCCCGAAGAACTCATAACGGCTTTGCTTCTCCGGCACCCCCAAGGCCTTGAGGTGACGCTTGATCGCCGCCATGAAGCCTTTAGGCCCCAGGAAGTAAGCATCCACATCGCGCTGCTGCGGCAGCCATTCGCCCAGTTGCTCCTGGCTCAACAGGCCAACCTTGTCCGCCGCCGGGCTGACGCCATCGTCTTCGGCATAGCAATAGAAACGCTTGAGCTGCGGATGACGCTCGGCCAGGCCATCGATCCAGTCGCGGAAGGCATGAACGCTACCGTTGCGTGCGCAGTGGATAAAATGCACTGGCCGCTCGGTCGCCAGCGCCGCTTCGAGCATCGCCAGCGTCGGGGTGATGCCCACGCCGCCACTGATCAGCACCAGCGGTTTGTCGCTGGCGGTCAGGGTGAAGTCGCCCGCTGGCGGGAACAGCATGATGCTCGCGCCGACGTGCAGTTGATCGTGCAAATGGTTGGAAGCGCGGCCGCCGGTTTCGCGCTTGACGCTGATGCGGTACTGGCCCTTGTTGGCCAGCGCCGACAGCGAATAGTTACGCCGAATTTCTTCGCCATCGAGGATCAGTTTCATGCCGATGTACTGGCCGGGCTCTGCCGCGAGAATCGGGCCTTTGTCGGCCGGTTCGAAGTAGAACGAGGTGATTTCCGCGCTTTCCTCGACCTTGGCCGCCACGATGAATTCCCGCGCGCCACGCCAGCCGCCCGGAGCCTGCTCTTTCTGGTCGTAGATGCTGGCTTCGGCGCCGATCAGGATCTCGGCCAATTGACCGTAAGCCGCACCCCACGCGCTCATCACTTCAGGCGTGGCAATCTCTTCGCCCAGCACTTCGGAGATCGCCCGCAACAGGCAGCTACCCACAATCGGGTAATGTTCCGGGAGGATTTGCAAAGCCACGTGCTTGTTGATGATCTTGGCCACCAGGTCGCCCAACTGATCGAGCTGGTCGATGTGCCGCGCGTACATCAAGACACCATTGGCCAGGGCGCGAGGCTGATCGCCGCTGGCCTGGTGGGCCTGGTTGAACAGCGGGCGGACCTCCGGGTATTCGGAGAGCATCATGCGGTAGAAGTGAGTGATCAACGCTTCGCCGCCGCTTTCCAGCAGCGGCACGGTGGACTTGACGATGGCACGGTCTTGAACGCTAAGCATAAGAGCGACTCCTGGGCTTTATATGAATAACCCTTACGTATCAGTTTCCATGCCAACAATTAAAACGCTATAAATCAACTAGTTAAAAACAAAGTAGTCATATGGACACACGACGCTTTATAGTCATACCGACTACACGGAGTCATTATGACTGCAAAATTACTGCTCACCACTCTGCTGCCCCTGGTTTCCGACCTGTCCCGCGAACTGCCCGAAGGCGAGCGCTACCGACGCCTGCTCGAAGCCATGCGCGCCCTACTCCCTTGCGACGCCGCCGCCCTGCTGCGACTCGACGGCGAATGGCTGGTGCCGCTGGCCGTGGACGGGTTGAGCACCGACACCCTCGGCCGACGTTTCAAGGTCAGCGAACACCCGCGGTTCGAAACGCTGCTCAGCAGTTCCGGCCCGACTCGCTTCGCCGCCGACAGCGATTTGCCCGATCCTTATGACGGCCTGGTCGACGGCCTGCACGATCACCTGGAAGTCCACGACTGCATGGGCTGCCCGTTGTTTATCGACGAGCGCCCGTGGGGTCTGCTGACCCTCGACGCCCTCGCCCCTGAACGCTTCGAACCGATCGAGCTAGATGCCCTGCAAGCCTTCGCCAGCCTCGCCGCCGCCACGGTCAACGCCGCCGAGCGCATCGAACGGCTGGCCAATCGCGCCGAAGACGAACACCAGCGCGCCGAGGTTTACCGTCAGGCCAGCGGCCAGCAAAACCGCGAAATGATCGGCCAGAGCAAGGCTCACAAACGCTTGGTGGAAGAGATCAACCTGGTGGGCGGCAGCGACCTGACGGTGCTGATCACCGGGGAAACCGGGGTCGGCAAAGAGCTGGTGGCCCAAGCCATCCACGCGGCGTCGCCACGGGCCGCCAAACCGATCATCAGCCTCAACTGCGCCGCCCTGCCGGACACCCTGGTGGAGAGCGAACTGTTCGGCCATGTGCGCGGAGCCTTCACCGGGGCGACGAGTGATCGTCGCGGCAAGTTCGAACTGGCCAATGGCGGCACGTTGTTTCTCGATGAAGTGGGCGAACTGTCACTGACGGTGCAGGCTAAATTGCTGAGGGTGTTGCAGAGCGGGCAATTGCAGCGACTGGGATCGGACAAGGAACATCAGGTCGACGTGCGACTGATCGCAGCGACCAACCGCGATCTGGCCGAGGAAGTTCGCAGCGGTCGCTACCGTGCCGACTTCTATCATCGCCTCAGCGTTTACCCGCTGCTGGTGCCCGCCCTGCGGGATCGCGGTCGGGATGTGCTGTTGCTCAGCGGCTACTTCCTGGAGCAAAACCGCTCACGCATGGGCCTCAATAGCCTGCGCCTGACCAGCGATGCCCAAGCGGCCCTGCTGGCGTATGGTTGGCCAGGGAACGTGCGGGAGCTGGAGCATTTGATTGGCCGCAGTGCATTGAAAGCCTTGGGTAACTGCAAGGAACGGCCGAAGATTCTCAGTTTGAGCGCGGCGGATCTGGACTTGCCCAATGGCAGCGTTGAGCACGCGCCGGAGCCGGTGGTTGCCGCGCCGGCGGCTGAGCTGGTTTCAGGGGATTTGCGTGCGGCCACCGAGCATTATCAGCGCCAACTGATCAGCGCTTGCCTGGAACGGCACCAGCACAACTGGGCCAGCACGGCGCGGGAGCTGGGTCTGGATCGGGCGAATCTGGGGCGGATGGCCAAGCGGTTGGGCATGAAATAAGCCAAGATCGCAGCCTTCGGCAGCGCCTACATTGACCGCAATCCCCTGTAGGAGCTGCCGAAGGCTGCGATCTTTTGATCTACTCAACATTTATTGGCACTAAAGCCTGCCCCCGACAAGTCGATAACCCGGCATCGATAGCTGTTGGCGATGCTCGTAATCGCCCATCACCTTTCTCCACAGAAGGTTTTTATGTCTTCCAATAAAGCCCGCGCAGACTCACTTTCGCTTCTGCTGTTTACCTTGCGCAGCGGCAAGCTGATGGCGATCAACCTGCTGAAAGTCAGCGAAATCATCCCCTGCCCGCCGCTGACCAAGCTGCCGGAGTCGCACCCCCACGTCAAAGGCATCGCCACCCTGCGCGGCGCGTCGCTGTCGGTGATCGACCTGAGCCGCGCCATCGGCGAGCGCCCCCTGGAAGACCCCAACGGTGGCTGCCTGATCGTCACCGACGTCAGCCGCTCCAAGCAGGGCCTGCACGTTCAGGCGGTGAGCAAAATCGTCCACTGTCTGACCACCGACATCCGCCCGCCACCCTTCGGCTCCGGCGGTGTGCGCTCGTACATCACCGGCGTGACTTCGGTGGATGGCACTCTGGTGCAAGTGCTGGACATCGAAAAGGTCATCCACGGCATCGCGCCGGCGCAGATCGAAATGACCCCGACCGAACTGAGCATGGAAGAGGCTGAAGTCCTGGGCAATGCGCGGATTCTGGTGGTCGATGACAGCCAGGTCGCCCTGCAACAATCGGTGCACACCCTGCGCAACCTCGGCCTGCAATGCCACACTGCCCGCAGTGCCAAGGAAGCCATCGATTGCCTGCTGGACCTGCAAGGCACCGCCCAGCAGATCAACCTGATCGTCTCGGACATCGAAATGTCGGAGATGGACGGTTACGCCTTCACTCGCACATTGCGGGAAACTCCGGACTTCTCACACCTCTATGTACTGCTGCACACGTCGCTGGACAGCGCGATGAACAGCGAGAAGGCTCGACTGGCCGGGGCCAACGGGGTGCTGACCAAGTTCTCCTCGCCGGAACTGACCAGGTGCCTGATCGAGGCGGCCAGGGCCGTCGCCGAACAAGGTCACTGAGTGTTGGCCGAGGCGTTTTGCTGGCTGATGCGGCGCAACCTGACAGAGGTTGTGCCAGCCATCAACTGGCCAGATGGGGTTGAACTGACCGAGTACCGCCCGGAACTCGCCGAGTCCATCCACCGTTTGATGGCGCTGGGTCATCTCGACGGCGGCGGTCAAGTGCCGGCGCTGGAAGTCTGGCAACAGCGTTTCGAAACCGATCCCGAATACGACCCGACACTGTGCTTCATCGCCCTGGATGCCGAAGGTATCGTCGGCGTCGCCCAGTGCTGGACCAGTGCCTATATCAAAAACCTGGTGGTGCATCCGCGCGCTCAAGGCCTCGGACTTGGCCGTGCACTGCTGCTGCATGCTTTCAAGGTGTTTCAGCAGCGCCGCGAAGGTTTTGTGGATCTGAAGGTGCTTGAAAACAACCTTCGGGCGCAGCGTTTGTATGAAAGTGCCGGGATGTATGTAGTCCGCCGGGAGCCCGTGCCTGTCTGACACACCGCCTTCGCGAGCAAGCCCGCTTCCACAGTTGATCTTCATGAAACACACATTTTGTGTACAACGAAAATCCACTGTGGGAGCGGGCTTGCTCGCGAAGAGGCCCGCACAACCAACATCAAACCATCAGGCATACTCCGACCCCGACCACTACACGCCAAGGATGCCTGATCATGAAAGCCACCACCCTGACCGTCCTCTGCCTCACCACCCTCGCCACCCAGGCCCACGCCTCCAGCCCCGACGCCTGGGCCGCCTACGACAAAGCCGTACTCGCCAGTTGCACACAGGCCAGCGGCCTGAAGAACACCAAACCCGTCGGCAACGCCGCGCAGTTCGATGACCGGGTCGGTTACACCGCGCTCCTGCTGCAAGGCCAGTACCCGCAAAAACACATGAAAGGCCAGCAAGGCACCGAGCTGTGCCTCTACAACAAGAAGAGCAAAACCGCCTACGTGACCGAATGGGACTCGATCCGCCCAACGGCAAAAGCGCAGTGACTGGCGCATAACTTGCTTCGACACAGGCCTTTGCGGTGGCTTTTTGTCGCCATTTCATATCCTCACAGGTCACTGGCCGCTCAATGAATACACCGTTTTCCTGCGTAGGTTGTGGCAAATGCTGCACCGACCACCATGTGCCCCTGACACTGGCCGAAGCCCGTATGTGGGCGGCCGATGGCGGTCAGGTGATCGTGCTGGTGGAAGCCTTCCTCACCAATGGCCTGGGCCTGCCAGCGCAACAACGCGAACACGCCGAGCGCCGTTCGGTGGTGGTTCGAAGCGGCGCCTGCGAGGCGCATGTGGCGATCACCTTTGCCGCCTATAACGTCGGCCCTTGCCGGAATCTTGACGAAGACAACCTCTGTCGCATCTACGAACGTCGACCGTTGGTGTGCCGCATCTACCCGATGGAAATCAATCCGCACATCCCGTTCAACCCGACGGTTAAGGAATGCCCGCCCGAGTCGTGGGAAACAGGGCCGGATTTGATCATCGGTGGTGAGCTGGTGGATCAGGAACTGGCGGGATTGATCCAGCGCTCCCGGCAGGCGGATCGCGATGAGATTCAGACCAAGGATGCGATTTGTGCGCTATTGGGGATTCGGAAGACAGCGCTGAAGGGCGATGGCTTTACCGCTTATCTGCCGGACATGACGGCGTTTGCCATGGTCATTGATCAGGTGGCGCAGCAATCACTGGCGGGAGCTGGCGGTGAATGGGTATTTCACGTATCGGGCGATGATATTGCCGGGCAAGTGCAGGCGGCCGGGGCGCTGGTGGCGACTGAAGCGCCGCTGAACTATGCGTTTATTTCGCTGCGGGCGGCGTGAGCCAGAGGGGATGTTGTATTTAATGGCCTCATCGCGAGCAGGCTCGCTCCCACAGTGGATTTCGTCGTACACAATAGCTGTGTCTCATGAAGATCAACTGTGGGAGCGAGCCTGCTCGCGATGACGATAGATCAGGCACCGCAGAGGTAAGAACTCAGCGCTTACCCATCGAACGACGGGTACCAGGAGGCGCTGCACCCGGTGTCTTGGTGTGACCGTTCTTGGCGCCATTCTTGTACCAGGGCTGGCTGGCATTCTTCGCTGCGGCCAGTTCGCCCGGCTTGAACGGAAACTTGAACGCAGGAATCGCCGCTTTGGTTTCGCTGTCTGCGCTGGAGTCGACGCTGTCTGGCAGATCTGCCTGGTCGTCGCTCAAAGCGTCGGCAGCCGGCGGTTGTGTCGGGGAAGTCATGAAAGCTCCGGGTGATGCTCAAAGAGTCGGGCCCGGTAGGCGAGCCGCGAAAGACGGCAGTATACCTGTGTCGGGAGCCGCAAGCTTCACGCCGCAAGCGAGTCCGTCGGGTTTTGTGCTGACCGACCTGCCGCCTTCGCGGGCAAGCCTCGCGCCTACAGTGGAGCGAGATCACGGGGAATCAGCATCAATCCAAAGAGGTCCAAACTGACAGCGCCGTCAGTTACCCGTCACTCTCCTGACGGGCTAACAGGTTTATAAAGGAGGGTATGAACCTGACATAACTCCGACCACTCTGCCCGGCGCCCCACTCGCATGCGAATTCAGAAAAAAATCGCCCTGTTCGCCGCCCTTCTGATCGTCCTGGCAGCGCTGGGCGTGTGGTACGCCGCCAAACCCGCCACGACCAAACTGACCACCTCCACCGCCATTCCCGTGCGGGTGGTCAGCGTCGTCGAAAAAGATGTACCCCGCTACGTCAGCGGCATCGGTTCGGTGCTGTCCTTGCACAGCGTGGTGGTGCGTCCACAAATCGACGGCATCCTCACCCAACTGCTGGTCAAGGAAGGCCAACGGGTGAACAAAGGTGACCTGCTGGCCACCATCGACGACCGTTCGATCCGCGCCAGCCTCGACCAGGCCCGAGCGCAACTGGGCGAAAGTCAGGCGCAACTGCAAGTGGCGCAGGTCAACCTCAAACGTTACAAACTGCTGAGCGTCGACGACGGCGTGTCCAAACAGACCTACGACCAGCAACAAGCCCTGGTCAATCAACTCAAAGCCACTGCCCAAGGCAATCAGGCCTCGATCGATGCCGCTCTGGTGCAGCTTTCCTACACACAGATTCGCTCGCCCGTCACCGGTCGCGTCGGTATTCGCACGGTGGATGAAGGCAACTTCCTGCGCATGACCGACACCCAAGGCTTGTTCACGGTGACCCAGATCGACCCGATCGCCGTGGAGTTTTCCCTGCCGCAGCAAATGCTGCCAATCCTGCAGGGCCTGATCAACGATCCACAGCACACGCCGGTCAAGGCTTACATCGGTGCCGACACCGACGGCGAAACCGGCAACCTGCTGGGCGAAGGCCACCTGACCCTGATCGACAACCAGATCAACGCCAACACCGGCACCATCCGCGCCAAGGCCGAATTCGCCAACCCCGCACAGAAACTCTGGCCGGGCCTGCTGGTGACGGTAAAGATTCAGACAGCGCTGGATAAAAATGCACTGGTGGTGCCGCCCACCGTCGTGCAACGTGGCCTCGATCAACACTTCGTGTACCGGGTCAACGGCGACAAGGTCGAAGTCGTTCAGGTACAGATGGTTTATCAGGGCAGTGGCCAGGACATTATCAAAGGGGTGAAACCGGGCGATGTGCTGGTCAGCGACGGCCAATCGAGGCTCAAACCCGGCTCGACGGTTCAGGTACTGACTGAGCCACCGCAAGTGGTCCGGTCGGAGCCGAAACCATGAAGGGCCATGGTTCGATTTCCGCATGGTGCATCGATCATCCGGTGGCGACGGTTCTGTTGACCTTTGCCCTGGTGCTGCTGGGGGTGATCGCCTTTCCACGGCTGTCGATTGCACCGCTGCCGGAAGCGGAATTCCCGACCATCCAGGTGGCTGCACAACTGCCCGGCGCCAACCCGGAGACCATGGCTTCGTCGGTGGCCACGCCGCTTGAAGTGCAATTCAGCGCCATCCCCGGCGTGACCCAGATGACCTCGAGCAGCGCCCTGGGCTCGACCATCCTGACCCTGCAATTCACCCTCGACAAAAGCATCGACACCGCCGCCCAGGAAGTCCAGGCCGCGATCAACACCGCCGCCGGAAAACTGCCCAAAGACATGCCGAACCTGCCGACGTGGAGGAAGGTCAACCCGGCCGACAGCCCGGTGCTGATCCTCAGCATCAACTCGCCGCAAATGCCCGGTACCGAAGTCAGTGACCTGGTGGAAACCCTGCTCGCCCGTCAGATCAGCCAGATCGACGGCGTAGGCCAAATCAACGTTAGCGGTCAGCAACGTCCGGCGATCCGCGTGCAAGCGTCGGCGGACAAACTCGCCGCCATCGGCCTGACCCTGGCGGACATTCGTCTGGCGATCCAGCAATCCAGCCTCAACCTGGCCAAGGGGGCGTTGTACGGCGAGTCGAGCATTTCGACCTTGTCCACCAACGATCAGTTGTTCCATCCCGAGGAATACAGCCAACTCATCGTTTCCTACAAGAACGGTGCACCGGTTCATCTCAAGGATGTGGCCAAAGTCATCAACGGTTCAGAAGACGCCTACGTTCAGGCCTGGGCCGATGGTAAGCCGGGGGTGAATCTGGTGATTTTCCGCCAACCGGGCGCCAACATCGTCGAGACCGTCGACCGTATTCAAGCGGCTTTGCCAACGCTGGAGGCCATGCTGCCGGCCTCGATGCAGGTCAAAGTGTTGATCGACCGCACCCAGACCATCCGCGCCTCGTTGCATGAAGTGGAAGTCACCCTGCTGATCGCGATCCTGCTGGTGGTGGCGGTGATGGCGCTGTTCCTGCGCCAGTTGTCAGCGACGCTGATCGTGTCAGCGGTGCTCGGTGTGTCGCTGACCGCCAGTTTTGCCCTGATGTACATCATGGGCTTCAGCCTGAATAACCTGACGCTGGTGGCGATTGTGGTGTCCGTCGGGTTTGTGGTGGACGATGCGATTGTGGTGGTGGAGAACATTCACCGTCATCTGGAGGCCGGCGAAGGCATGCGCGAGGCGGCGATCAAGGGCGCCGGCGAGATCGGCTTTACCGTGGTTTCTATAAGCTTCTCGCTGGTGGCGGCGTTCATTCCGTTGCTGTTCATGGGCGGCGTGGTCGGGCGACTGTTCAAGGAATTCGCCCTGACTGCCACCTCGACCATCATGATTTCGGTGGTGGTGTCCCTGACGCTGGCGCCGACCCTGGCCGCGCTATTTATGCGAGCACCGGCGCATCACGCCCATGGCAAACCTGGTTTCGGCGAGCGTTTGCTGGCGTGGTACGAGAAAGGCCTGCGCCACGCCCTCGCCCATCAGAAATTGATGCTCGGTGTGTTTGGCTTGTCCCTCAGCCTGGCGGTCGCGGGATATATTTTCATTCCGAAGGGTTTCTTCCCGGTGCAGGACACCGGTTTCGTCCTCGGCACCACCGAAGCGGCGGCTGATATTTCCTACGGCGACATGGTGAAAAAACACTTGGCGATGGCCGAGATCGTCGCCGCCGATCCCGCCGTCGAGACGTTCTCCCACTCGGTCGGCGTTTCGGGCAGTAACCAGACCATCGCCAACGGACGCTTCTGGATTTCGCTGAAAAAACGCGGCGACCGTGACGTATCCGCCAGCCAGTTCATCGACCGGATTCGCCCGCAATTGATGAAAGTCCCCGGCATCGTGCTGTATCTGCGCGCCGGGCAAGACATCAACCTCAGCTCCGGCCCGAGCCGCGCCCAATACCAATACGTGCTCAAGAGCAACGACGGCGCCATCCTGAGCACCTGGACCCAGCGCCTGACGGAAAAACTGCGCAGCAACCCGGCATTCCGCGACATTTCCAACGACCTGCAACTGGGCGGCAGCATCACCCACATCAGCATCGACCGCAGCGCCGCGGCGCGTTTCGGCCTGACCGCCAGCGATGTCGACGAAGCGCTGTATGACGCCTTCGGCCAGCGGCAGATCAACGAATTCCAGACCCAGACCAATCAGTACAACGTGATTCTGGAACTCGACACAAAGCAACGCGGCAAGGCCGAAAGCCTCAACTATTTCTACCTGCGCTCGCCGCTGAGCGGGGAAATGGTGCCGCTGTCGGCCCTGGCGAAATTCGATGCGCCAACCATCGGCCCGCTGTCCATCGCCCATGACGGGATGTTCCCGGCGGCCAACCTGTCGTTCAACCTGGCGCCCGGCGTCGCGTTGGGCGATGCGGTGATCATGCTCAATCAGGCCAAGACCGACATCGGCATGCCGACGGCCATGAGCGGCAACTTCCAGGGCGCGGCCCAGGCGTTCCAGAGTTCCCTGACCAGCCAGCCGTGGCTGATTCTGGCGGCGCTGGTGGCGGTGTACATCATTCTTGGCGTGCTGTACGAGAGCTTCGTGCATCCGCTGACCATCATCTCGACCCTGCCTTCGGCGGGGCTCGGGGCGGTGATCATGCTGTGGATCTGCGGCCAGGACTTTTCGATCATGGCGTTGATCGGGCTGGTGCTGCTGATCGGCATCGTCAAGAAGAACGGCATTCTGATGATCGACTTTGCGCTGGACGCCCAGCGCAACCGTGGCCTGCCTCCCCAAGAGGCGATTTATGAGGCGTGCATGACGCGGTTCCGGCCAATCATCATGACCACCCTCGCGGCCCTGCTCGGCGCCCTGCCGCTGATGCTCGGCTATGGCACCGGCGCCGAACTGCGCCAGCCATTGGGCATCGCGGTGGTCGGCGGCTTGCTGGTGAGCCAGGCTCTGACGCTGTTCACTACGCCGGTCATTTACTTGTGGCTTGAGCGGCTATTCCATCGGCCTAAACCAGCCCCAGCACCGATGTCGGTGCAGGCGACAACAGACTGAGGCGGGGTCATGCGCGTTCTGATTATCGAAGACGAAGAAAAAACCGCGGACTATCTGCACCGTGGCCTGACGGAACAGGGCTACACCGTGGACGTGGCCCACGATGGCGTCGAAGGCCTGCACCTGGCGCTGGAAAGCGACTACGCCGTGATTGTCCTCGACGTCATGCTGCCGGGCCTCGACGGTTTCGGCGTGTTGCGGGCCTTACGGGCACGCAAGCAAACCCCGGTGATCATGCTCACCGCCCGCGAGCGGGTTGAAGACCGCATCAAAGGCCTGCGCGATGGCGCCGACGATTACCTCGGCAAACCGTTTTCCTTTCTCGAACTGGTGGCGCGCCTGCAAGCGCTGACCCGTCGCAGCGGTGGCCATGAACCGGTGCAAGTGAGCATCGCCGACCTGTGGATAGATTTGATCAGCCGCAAGGCCACCCGCGCCGGCACGCGCCTGGACCTGACCGCCAAGGAGTTTTCGCTGCTCAGCGTGCTGGCGCGGCGGCAAGGGGAAATCCTCTCGAAAACCGCCATCGCCGAGATGGTCTGGGACATCAATTTCGACAGCGACGCCAACGTGGTCGAAGTCGCGATCAAACGCCTGCGGGCCAAGCTCGACGGGCCGTTCGACGAGAAACTGCTGCACACCATTCGTGGCATGGGTTATGTGCTGGAGAGCCGTGGTGTCCAGTAACTCGATCGCGCTGCGCCTGAGCGGCATGTTCACGCTGGTGGCGCTGTTGGTATTCCTGTTGATCGGCGGTGCGCTGTATCAACAGGTCGACAAGGGCTTGGGCCTGTTGCCCGAAGCCGAGCTCGATGCCCGTTATAGCGTGCTCGAATCGGCCCTCAACCGTTACGGCACGCCCGAGCATTGGGTGAAGATCAACGCCAAGCTCAAGCTGCTGAGCGAAGAAGACAAGCGCATTCGCTTTTGGGTGGTCAGTGGCAATCCCGGTTATGAATACGGCCAACCCGACGCGCCGATCCGCGCTTTCGCCCAAGGCCCGTTGGGCATGCGCGACATGGTGTTGCCCGACCATCCATACCCGCTGAAAGTGCTGGTCACCGAGTTGCCGGCCAAGGACCAGCGTCCGCCGCTGCGCTTCATGATCGGCATCGACACCGAAACCTTTTACGAGACGCAGCACCATTTGCTGATCGCCCTGATCAGCCTGGCGATCATTGGGGTGTTGCTGGCCTCGCTACTCGGTTACTGGGTGGCGCGGATCGGCCTCAAGCCGCTGATCAAGTTGTCGCAGGAAGCCCAGCGCCTGACGCCACCACGGCTGTCCGGGCGCCTGCAATTGTCGCCATTGCCACCGGAATTGAACCAGTTCGTCAATTCGTTCAACGCCACCCTGGAGCGGGTCGAACAGGCTTACTCGCGCCTGGAATCGTTCAACGCCGACGTGGCCCATGAACTGCGCTCGCCGCTGACCAACTTGATCGGCCAGACCCAGGTTGCGCTGACACGCGGGCGTTCAGCCGAGCATTATTTCGAAGTGCTGCAATCGAACCTCGAAGAGCTCGAACGGCTGCGCTCGATCATCAACGACATGCTGTTTCTCGCCAGCGCCGACCAGGGCAGCAAGGCCACCAAACTGACGTCCACTTCACTGGCCGATGAAGTGGCGACAACGTTGGAGTACCTGGATTTCATCCTTGAGGATGCGCAGGTTCAGGTTGAGGTCAGTGGCGATGCGCAAGTGCGAATCGAGATCGCTCATCTGCGCCGGGCGTTGATCAACTTGCTGAGCAATGCGGTGCAGCACACAGGGCCTGGGCAAGTGATTCAGGTACGGATCGAAGTCGAAGAGCATCAAGTCAGCATCGGCGTCGCCAACCCGGGGTCGCCGATTGCCAGCGAGCATTTACCGCGGCTGTTCGAGCGTTTTTACCGGGTCGATGCGTCGCGCAGCAACAGCGGCAACAATCATGGCCTGGGGCTGGCAATCGTCAAGGCGATTGCACTGATGCATGGCGGGGATGTGTTTGTGCGCAGTGATCATGGGATGAATACGTTCGGCATTCATTTACCGGTCTAATCACACAGAACCCTGTGGCGAGGGGCTTGCCCCCTCGCCACGGGATGTCGACACGGATGAATACCGGGTAATTGTCGACTACCCGCTGAATGTCTTCTAAGCTTCAATTAGCAAAAGGCCAGCATGTTTTGCTGGCCTTTTTTTTATCCGGGATTTATACAGACGCGCTGGACGCGACCGGTTTCTGGGACTCTGCCCGATTCTTGTAAAAGCACTTTCATAACGCCTTATTTGCAGAAGTCAGAACCATGAGTGTGATCAGTGCGAAATCCCGTGATCCGATCCGTTCGACACGGTCGGAGCGGCTTCTGGTTCTCAGTAGTGTGTTGTTGGTGATTGCAATACTGAGCATCGTCGCGTTCCTGCTAATCCGTGAACGCGCAAACGCCGAATTGTCCGCCGCTCGCGCCGCCAACAATATCGTGCAATTGATCGACGCCGATGTGCTGCGCAATGTCGAACTCTATGACATTACCCTGCTGGGCTTGATCGCTGCCTCCCGGCGTGAAGACCTCAAGAGCGTTTCCCCTGTCATTCGCCATCTGGCCTATTTCGACCGCGCCACTGCCGCGCCGTACAAGGGCAACATTTTGTTGCTCGACAACAAGGGCGATGTGATCGCCGACTCGGCCGCGGTGGAGCCCAGACAGGGAAACTATGCCGAGCGCGAATACTTCCAGTCCCACGTGAACAACCCGGACCCAGGCATGTTCATCAGCCGCCCGTTCAGGGGCAGGTCACCAGAACAGGATTGGCGTATCAGTTTCAGCCGCCGGGTGAATGGCTCCCAGGGTGAGTTCCTGGGCGTAGCCGAAGCCGCCATGCGTTTGAGTTACTTCGATCAGTTGTTCAACAGTTTGAGCGTCGGTCACGACAGTACGGTCAACCTGATCAGCAAGGACGGGATTCTTCTGGCCCAGCAACCACGCCTGGCCGAAGAGCTGATCGGCAAGGACTTCAGTAATCGTCCCAATTTCCAGCGCATCGTCAAGGAAGGCAACGGCAGCTTCACCAGCATGTCCGATCGACACAAGGACAAGCGCTTGTATACCTTCTCCAAGGTTGGGAACTTGCCGTTGATCGTCATTGTTGCGCTGTCCAGTGATGAAGTCTTTGCGGCCTGGAATCGCACCGCAGTGGTGGTCAGCGCTGCGACCATTGCTCTGTGCATCAGCCTGCTGTGGCTGACCGGGTTGCTCTGCCGCGAACTGCGCCGGCGCCACAGTGCCGAGCTGGAACTGGCACAACTGGCCGCCACCGACCCCTTGACCGGTCTGGCCAACCGCCGAGCCCTGGATCAGGCCCTGCGCCATGAATGGTTTCGTGCCCAACGCTCCGGCCGGCCGTTATCGGTGCTGATGATCGATGTCGATCACTTCAAGGCGTTCAACGATCGCCATGGCCATCAGGGCGGCGACGATGCCTTGCGCTCGGTGGCCAAGGTGATCAGCCCCCATGCTCGACGGCCCGCGGACCTGGTGGCCCGCTACGGTGGCGAGGAGTTTTCGGTGATCCTGGCTGAAACCGACAGCACCGGAGCGCAACAGATTGCCGAAAACATCCGTGCGGCGGTGGAGCAGTTGCCATTGGTGGGGGGTGATGAGTCGCCGATTACTATCAGTATCGGTATCAGCACCTGGACCACGGCGACCGATATCAGCCTGGAGCAGTTGCTGTTTGCGGCGGACAAGGCGCTGTATCAGGCCAAGGAAGGCGGGCGGAATCGGGTGGTTGCCGGCGACCATTTGTAGTGGATCGACTGGCCTCTTCGCGAGCAAGCCCAGACACCACAAAAAACCGGGGAATAAAAAAAGGCCACCCGAAGGTAGCCTTTAAAAACTAGAGAGGTTTTTTGCTTACACGGCCGCAACGGGACGCATGTAAGAGATCGGTGCAGTGCTGGCGTCTTCGAAAGTCACGACTTCCCAAGCATCTGTCTGCTCAATCAACTTGCGCAGCAGCTGGTTGTTCAATGCATGTCCGGACTTGAAGCCCTTGAACTCACCAATCAGGCTATTGCCCAGCAGGTAGAGGTCACCAATTGCATCGAGGATCTTGTGCTTCACGAATTCGTCTTCATAGCGAAGACCGTCTTCGTTCAGTACACCATCCGCGTCGACCACAATAGCGTTTTCAACGCTGCCGCCGAGTGCGAGGTTGTGCTTGCGCAGGTACTCGATGTCACTCATGAAACCAAAGGTACGGGCGCGGCTGACTTCTTTTACGAACGAAGTGCTGGAAAAATCCACGCTTGCACTTTGTGTGCGGTCACGGAAAACCGGGTGATCGAAATCGATCTCGAAGCTCACTTTGAAACCTTCGAAAGGGACGAAAGTGGCGCGTTTGTCGCCGTCTTCCACTGTCACTTCCCGCAGGATCCGGATGAACTTCTTGGCAGCGTCCTGTTCTTCCAGGCCGGCCGATTGAATCAGGAATACGAAGGGTCCAGCGCTACCATCCATGATCGGGACTTCGGACGCGGAGAGCTCGACGTAGGCGTTATCGATGCCCAGGCCAGCCATGGCCGAGAGCAGGTGCTCCACCGTGTCCACTTTGACGTCACCGTTAACAAGCGTGGTCGACATAGTGGTTTCGCCAACGTTTTCCGCGCGGGCAGGAATCTGCACCACAGGGTCGAGGTCAGCACGACAAAACACAATGCCGGTGTCGACAGGCGCTGGCTTGAGGGTCAGGTAGACCTTCTCCCCGGAGTGCAGGCCGACACCTGTGGCACGGATAATATTCTTCAGGGTGCGTTGTTTAATCATGGCATGGGCCGCTTCAGCGCAAATTGCGAACTGGTATCAACAAAGGCTGGCGATGATAGCAGACCAGACCTTTGCTGAACACCAATCACCCGAATACCCCTGATACATTTCATCAATCGGCCTGACGACGCAGGAAAGCCGGGATGTCCAGGTAGTCCAGGTCATCTTGCGGGTTCATCTTCGCGGCAGTCGCAGCACCGGCCTGAGCCTGGTTGCGCATGACGGTCGGACGGTCCAGGTCACGGTAGTTCACCGCAGGCTGTTCCTGACGAACAGGGGCTTGTTGTTGTGGCTGGGAAGCCATCGAGGTGTGAACGGTATTGTCGATGACCTTCACAGGCTTCTCGATTTTAGCGCCAAGACCCGTGGCAACAACAGTCACATGCAGCTCGTCGCGCATGTCCGGATCGATAACGGTACCGACCTTGACCATCGCGTGCTCGGAAGCGAAGGCTTCGATGATGCTACCCACGTCGGAGTACTCACCCAGGGACAGGTCAGGACCGGCGGTGATGTTCACCAGGATGCCGCGTGCACCTTGCAGGTTCACGTCTTCGAGCAACGGGTTGCGAATGGCCGCTTCGGTGGCTTCGCGTGCACGGTTCGGACCGCTGGCGCAGCCAGTGCCCATCATCGCCATGCCCATTTCGCTCATCACGGTACGCACGTCGGCAAAGTCGACGTTGATCATGCCCGGACGCTTGATGATGTCGGAGATACCGCGAACGGCACCGGCCAATACATCGTCGGCCTTGGCGAAAGCCGACAAGAGGCTTGCGTCTTTACCCAGGATGGTCAGCAACTTCTCGTTGGGAATGGTGATCAACGAGTCAACGCTTTCGGACAGCAGACGAATACCTTCGTCGGCGATCTGCATGCGCTTGCGACCTTCGAACGGGAACGGACGGGTCACCACCGCAACGGTGAGAATCCCCATTTCCTTGGCCACTTCAGCAATGATTGGCGCAGCACCGGTACCGGTACCACCGCCCATGCCAGTGGTGATGAACACCATGTTGGTGCCCTGCAGGACTTCGGCAATGCGCTCACGGTCTTCCAGAGCGGCCTGACGACCCACTTCAGGGTTGGCGCCAGCGCCCAGACCTTTGGTCACGCCGGTACCCAGTTGCAGGATGGTCCGCGCGCCGATACTTTTCAGCGCCTGGGCATCAGTGTTGGCGCAGATGAACTCAACGCCTTCAATGTTGCTCTTGACCATGTGATTGACAGCATTGCCGCCGCCACCGCCAACACCGATAACTTTAATTACCGGGCTTGCGGGGATGTTGTCTACGAGTTCGAACATTTTCCCTCTCCTTACATTCTCTAGTTTTTTCGCCTACTGCTGTTTGAAGCGGTGTTGCGGTAAAGCTTTAGAAATTGCCTTGCACCCAGCTCTTGATGCGATCGAGCAGAGCGGCTTTCGGTTCTTCATTGCTGTAGCTGTCGCGGCTGCCGATGCCCGAGAACGAAATCCCGTCGGACTGCTTCTGCAGGCCGTACATCAACAGGCCAACGCCGGTGGAATAGATCGGGTTGCGGACCACGTCGTCCAGGCCCTTGACGCCATGGGGCACGCCCAGGCGAACCGGCATGTGGAAGATCTCCTCGGCCAGTTCAACCGCGCCTTCCATCTTCGACGTACCGCCGGTCAGCACGATGCCGGCCGGGATCAGGTCTTCGTAGCCGCTGCGACGCAATTCAGCCTGGATCAGGGTGAACAGCTCGTCGTAACGCGGCTCGACCACTTCGGCCAGGGCCTGACGGGACAGCTCGCGCGGTGGACGGTCGCCAACACTCGGCACCTTGATGGTTTCACCGGCGCCGGCCAGTTTGGCCAGGGCGCAGGCGTAGCGAATTTTGATTTCTTCGGCGTATTGGGTCGGGGT
Source organism: Pseudomonas sp. B21-015 (assembly GCF_024749285.1). NCBI lineage: Bacteria > Pseudomonadati > Pseudomonadota > Gammaproteobacteria > Pseudomonadales > Pseudomonadaceae > Pseudomonas > Pseudomonas sp. B21-015. Next base: position 1,203,585 of record NZ_CP087196.1, on the reverse strand, counting down.
GCGCAACGCCATGGCGATGTCGTTGGTCACCTGATCGCCGGCAATCGGGATCACCGCGGTGTGACGGATCGCGCCTTCGGTGAAGATCGCGATGTCGGTGGTGCCGCCGCCGATGTCCACCAGGCACACGCCCAGCTCTTTCTCGTCGTCGGTCAGGACCGAATACGCGGACGCCAGCTGTTCGAGAATGATGTCGTCGATTTCCAGGCCGCAGCGACGCACGCATTTTTCAATGTTCTGCGCGGCGTTGACGGCACAGGTGACCACGTGAACCTTGGCTTCCAGACGCACGCCGGACATGCCCAGCGGCTCGCGAACGCCTTCCTGGTTATCGATCACATAATCCTGCGGCAGGGTGTGCAGCACGCGCTGGTCAGCCGGGATTGCCACGGCCTGGGCGGCGTCGAGGACGCGTTCAAGGTCGGCGGAGCTGACTTCGCGATCGCGGATCGCCACGATACCGTGGGAGTTCAGGCTGCGGATGTGATTGCCGGCCACGCCGACGAACGCCGAGTGGATCCGGCAACCGGCCATCAGCTGCGCTTCTTCGATAGCGCGCTGGATCGACTGGACGGTGGACTCGATGTTCACCACTACGCCTTTTTTCAGGCCGCGGGACGGATGGGTACCGATCCCGACGATTTCGAGCGTGCCATCGTCCGCGACCTCGCCTACCAGCGCCACCACCTTGGAGGTACCGATATCGAGACCGACGATCATTTTGCCGCTTTGCACGTTTGCCATGGGTCCTGCCTCTTCTTAATTCTTCGCGACAGCGGGTTGGGCTGTCGTGGGCGCTACAGGTTCCCGCCAGCCAACGGCGAGGCCGTTGGCGTAGCGCAGATCGATGCGCGCAATGTTCGTAATCTGCTCTTTGAGCGTCTTGTCATAGATGGCAATGAAGCGGCGCATCTTTTCCACCAGGTTGCCGCGTCCCAGCAGCAGTTCGATTCCCGGACCCGCGCTTCCGGCACCGGTGGTCAGGAACCAGCTGCCTCGTTCACGCAACTCCAGGCGTGCAATCGAGAAACCCAATGGCCTGAGCATCTGGCTCAGCACCTGGTATTGCTGCATCACTTGCTGCTGGGCCCGCTGCGGGCCGAACAACTGTGGCAAGTGTTCGTAGTTCGCCAGCTCGCGCGGGGTGAACGCCTGCCCCTGGTTGTTCAACAGCGACTCATCGCCCCAGCGGGCCACCGGCAGTTGTTCTTCCAGGCGAATCACTACTTGATCCGGCCATACCCTGCGCACTTCGGCGTGGGCAATCCATGGCATCTGTTCAAGCTCGGTACGCATGCTCTCCAGGTCAATGGTGAAGAAACTCGACGCCACGTAGGGGGCGATCCGCTGCTGCACCGCTTGCTGGCTGATGTAACTCAGGTCGCCCTGCACCGCGATCTTGGTGATCGGCCGGTCGGCGTACGGCAGCAAACGCTGCGCGCCTTCGTAAGTACCGAACCCCAACGCCACCAGCAGCACGGGCCAGAACAGACTTTTCAGAAAACCAAAGTTGGCTTTCGGCAGGCGCGCGGACATCGGCTCTTTGGCCACCATTCGGCTGGCACCCCGCGGCACCGGCTTGCGGCCGGGCGGTGCGGAGGGCTGATGTCTCAGCTGTGCGCCTTGCATGGTCTTACCCTCGCGGCTCAATGCTTGCGGCCAGAATCGCCAGAACCAGTTGCTGGAAATCCAGGCCGGCAGCCCGGGCCGCCATCGGCACCAGACTGTGATCGGTCATGCCCGGTGCGGTGTTGACTTCCAGGAACCAGAACTGCCCGTCGGCGTCCTGCATCACGTCTGCCCTGCCCCAACCGGCGATACCCAGCGCCTCACAGGCTTTGGCCGTGAGGTCCATGAGTTCTTTTTCTTTGTCGCTGTCCAGGCCACACGGAATCCGGTACTGGGTATCGGAGGCCACGTACTTGGCGTCGTAGTCGTAGAAACTGTGCGTCGTGCCCAGGGCAATCGGTGGCAGCACCTGGTCACGCAGGGTGGCGATGGTGAACTCCGGACCGTGAATCCATTGCTCGACCAACACTTGCGAATCGTAGGTACTGGCCGCTTTCCACGCCTCGATCAACTCGGGCGCGGACGTCACTTTGGCCATCCCGATACTGGAACCTTCATGGGCCGGTTTGACGATCAACGGGAAGCCCAGTTCCTTGGCCGCCGAAATACAATCGGCCTCGCAGCTCAGCACCGCGTGGCGTGGCGTCGGAATGCCGAGGCTGTGCCAGACTTGCTTGGTGCGCAGTTTGTCCATGGCCAGGGCCGAGGCCAGAATACCGCTGCCGGTGTACGGAATCCCTGCGCATTCGAGCAGGCCCTGCATGCTGCCGTCTTCACCGCCACGACCGTGGAGGATGATGAAGGCACGGTCGATTTTTTCGTTCAGCAGGCGCTGCAGCAGGTCATCGCCCACGTCAATACCGAACGCGTCCACGCCGGCGCTTTGCAGTGCTTCGAGCACCGCGTTACCCGATTTCAGGGACACTTCACGCTCGGCACTCTTGCCGCCAAACAGCACGGCAACGCGACCGAAATCTTTCGGCGCGACAGTGGAGACGAGGTTGGCGTAAGCAGCAGTCATTTCAACTTCCCCTCTACCGGCGCAGCAACGGCCCCGGCGAACAACGGACTGTTCAACAGTTTGGGTGCAAGGCCGCCGATATCACCGGCGCCCTGGCACAGCAGAATGTCGCCGGCACGCAGCAGCGGCTTGACGATCGGCGCGAGGTCGATGCCGCGCTCGATGTAGATCGGGTCGAGCTGACCGCGCTGGCGAATGCTGTTGCACAGCTTGCGGCTGTCGGCGCCCGGAATCGGCTCTTCACCGGCCGGATAGACTTCCATCAGCAGCAGCACGTTGGCGTCGGCCAGCACATTGACGAAATCGTCGTACAGGTCGCGGGTGCGGCTGTAACGGTGCGGCTGGTAGACCATCACCAGACGGCGCTCCGGCCAGCCACCGCGCACGGCCTTGATCACGGCCGCGACTTCGGTCGGGTGGTGACCGTAGTCGTCCACCAGCATCACGTTGCCACCTTCGACCGGCAGTTCGCCGTACACCTGGAAGCGCCGGCCAACACCCTGGAACCCGGACAGGCCCTGGACGATGGCTTCATCGCTGACGCCTTCGTCGGTGGCGATGCAAATGGTCGCCAACGCGTTCAGCACGTTGTGGTTACCCGGCATGTTCACCGACACATCCAGCGGCTCGCGGTCTGGGCGCAGCACGGTGAAGAAGGTCTGCATGCCCTGCTGACGCACATTGATGGCACGCACGTCGGCGTCTTCGCCGAAACCGTAAGTGACCGTCGGGCGCTTCACCAATGGCAGAATTTCACGCACCACCGGATCATCGAGGCACACCACCGCCAGACCGTAGAACGGCAGGTTGTGCAGGAACTCGACGAAGGTTTTCTTCAGTTTGTTGAAGTCACCGTCGTAGGTCGCCATGTGGTCGGCGTCGATGTTGGTGACCACGGCCACCAGCGGCTGCAAGTGCAGGAAACTGGCATCGCTTTCGTCGGCTTCGGCGATCAGATAACGGCTGGTGCCGAGCTGGGCATTGGTGCCCGCCGCATTCAGACGGCCACCGATCACGAACGTCGGGTCCAGGCCACCGGCGGCGAACACCGAAGCGATCAGGCTGGTGGTGGTGGTTTTGCCGTGGGTACCGGCGACGGCAATGCCGTGGCGGTAGCGCATCAGCTCGGCCAGCATCTCGGCACGCGGCACCACCGGAATCCGGCGCTCCAGGGCCGTGGCGACTTCCGGGTTGGAGGTGTTCACGGCGCTGGAGGTGACCAGCACATCGGCGTTCGCGGCGTTCTCGGCACGGTGGCCGATATAGATGTGGGCACCGAAGGATTCGAGACGCTCGGTCACCGGCGAAGCTTTCAGGTCGGAACCGGACACTTCATAGCCCAGGTTCAACAACACTTCGGCGATCCCGCACATGCCCACGCCGCCGATACCGACGAAGTGGATGCGACGGATGCGGCGCATTTCCGGTTGGGGCATGGCTTTCTTGTTCTCAACCATGGGCCACCTCCAGGCAGGTATCGACCACGTTACGGGTGGCATCGGGTTTGGCCAGGCGGCGTGCCGCGGTGGCCATGTCGTTGAGTCGTTGCGGTTGCATCAAGACCTCTGTCAGGCGAGCGGCAAGGTCCGCTGCGCCAGTCGTTCTTTGCGGCATCAGGAAGGCAGCGCCTTCACGGGCCAAATAATCGGCGTTGCGGGTCTGGTGATCGTCGATCGCGTGGGGCAAAGGCACCAGCATCGAGGGCAGACCGGCGGCCGCCAGTTCACTGATGGTCAGCGCGCCTGCGCGGCACACCACCAGGTCGGCCCAGCCATAGGCGTGGGCCATGTCTTTGATGAAAGGCTGCACTTGCGCCTCGACGCCAGCCGCGCGATAGCGCTCTGCAGTCACTTCATCGTGGTTTTTGCCGGCCTGATGAAACACGTCCGGGCGCAGGTCGGGGGCGACTTGCGACAAGGCTTCAGGCAGCAACTTGTTCAACGGCTCTGCGCCCAGGCTTCCACCCAGGATCAGCAAACGCGCCTTGCGACCGGCCAGGGCAGGTCGCGGTGTTTCGAGGAACAGCTCGGTGCGCACCGGGTTACCGGTGGTCCGACGGCTGTCCGACAGGGTAAAGGTGTCGGGGAACGCTTCACAGACTCGGGCGGCCAACGGCACCAGCAACCGATTGGCGGTACCGGCCACGGCGTTCTGCTCGTGAACGATGACCGGCACGCCGGCCAGTCTGGCTGCAACGCCACCGGGGCCGGTCACATAACCACCAAAGCCGACCACACAGACCGGCCGTAGCTGGCGAATGATCGCCCGGGCCTGCCAGATCGACTTGAACAACATGAACGGCGCCTTGAGCAGGGACAATTTGCCCTTGCCGCGCAAACCGCTGGCGTTGATCCGATGCAGCTCAAGACCGGCCGCCGGCACCAGATCGTTTTCGATCCCGCGGGGCGTGCCGAGCCAGTGCACGGTATAACCACGGGCCTGGAATTCGCGAGCACAGGCCAGTGCCGGGAACACGTGCCCTCCGGTACCGCCGGCCATGATCAATACATTAGCGCCCATGGCTCGGCTCCTCGGCGAAGTCGCTCTCATGGAATTCCATCTCTTCGCTGCCCAGGTGGGTTCGACTCTCCCACTCGATGCGCAATAACAAGCCGAGACACGCACCGCAGATCACCAACGAACTGCCGCCATAACTGAGGAACGGCAGGGTCAGACCTTTGGTTGGCAACAGGCCGACGTTCACCCCGATGTTGATCAGGAACTGGCCGATCCACAGGAACGACAGGCCGTACGCGATGTAGGCGGCGAAGAATTGCTTGGCCTTCTCTGCCCAATAACCGATGTACATGCCACGAATACAAACAAAGACGAACAACGCTACCGTGCACAAAGAACCCACGGCACCCAGCTCTTCGGCCAGGACCGAGAACACGAAGTCGGTGTGGGCTTCCGGCAGGTAGAACTGTTTCTGCACGCTGTTGCCCAGGCCAACGCCCAGCCATTCGCCGCGACCAAACGCGATCAACGCCTGAGACAACTGATAGCCAGCACCGAACTGGTCGGCCCACGGATCCGCAAAGTTGGTCAGGCGCGCCATTCGATACGGCTGCACTTGAATCAACAGCACCACCGCCGCGACCGCCAGGACAACCATCAAGGAAAAACGGAACAGCCCGACCCCGCCGAGGAACAGCATCGCCGCTGCGGCCCCCATCATCACGACGGTGGCACCGAAGTCCGGCTCCATCAGCAACAGCCCCGCCATCGGCAGCAGAACGATGAACGGCTTGAAGAAGCCCATCCAGCTTTCACGCACTTCTTTCTGGCGACGCACCAAATAACCGGCGAGGTAGATCACCACGAACACCTTGGCGATCTCGGAAGGCTGAACGTTGAAGAAACTGAAGCCGATCCAGCGCATCGAACCGTTCACTTCACGGCCGATCCCCGGGATGATCACCATCACCAGCAAACCGAACGCACCAATCAGCATCAGCCAGCCCAGGCGCTGCCAGGTGGCGATCGGAATCATCATCGTGACGATGCAGGCACCCAGGCCCAGCACAATGTAGATAAGGTGGCGAATCATGTAATACAGGGCACTGCCCGACTGCACCGCCGCCACTTCGGTCGAGGCCGATGCAATCATGACCAGCCCGAGGCCGATCAATGCCAGGCAGCCGGCGAGCATCGGGAAGTCGAGGTCGATACCGCGCCCGGTGATGATCGGCGACGGGTACGGCTTGATGATGTTTCTCAAGCTCATGCCAGATCCTCCACGGCGCGGACGAACTGGTGACCACGGTCTTCGTAGTTCTTGAACATGTCGAAACTGGCGCAGGCCGGCGACAGCAGCACCGCGTCGCCCTTTTCTGCGACGGCGCGGCATTGCTCGACGGCTTCAACCAGCGAACCCACGCGAATCAGTGGTACGGCATCGCCAATGGCCTCACCGATCTTGTCGGAATCACGCCCCATCAAAATGACGGCGCGGCAGTTGGCCGCCACCGGGTCACGCATATCCTTGAACTCTGCACCCTTGCCATCGCCACCGGCGATCAGTACGAGCTTGCCGCCAATGTCCGCGCCCAGGCCTTCGATAGCGGCTAGAGCGGCGCCGACGTTGGTGGCTTTGGAATCGTTGTAATAGCCTACGCCGTCCAGGTCACGCACCCATTGGCAGCGATGCTCGAGCCCGGCGAAATTGCGCAGGGCCGAAAGCATGGCGTCGAACGGCAGGCCGACGGCGTGGCCGAGCGCCAATGCCGCCAGCGCGTTGGACTGGTTATGCGCGCCACGAACTTTCAACTCGCGCACCGGCATCAGGTTCTGGAATTCGAAGGCCAGGTATTTCTCGCCGCCCTCTTCCCGGATACCAAAGGCTTTGAAATCGGGCTTGTTCAGACCGAAGGTCCAGCACGGTTGGCCTTCACCCATCAGCGGACGGCTCAGGGCGTCTTGACGGTTGACCACAAACTGCCTGGCGCCCCGGAAGATCCGGTGCTTGGCCAGGTGATAGGCCGGCAGACCGCTGTAGCGGTCCATGTGGTCTTCGCTGATGTTGAGCACGGTCGCCACTTCGGCGTTGAGTTGATCGGTGGTTTCGAGCTGGAAGCTCGACAGTTCCATCACGTACAACTCGACGTCATCGCTGAGCAAATCCAGCGCTGGCGTACCGAGATTACCGCCGACAGCGACACGCTTGCCGGCCGCAGCGGCCATCTCGCCGACCAGGGTGGTAACAGTGCTTTTCGCATTGGAGCCGCTGATGGCGACAATCGGCGCTTTCGCGTTGCGCGCGAACAGCTCGATGTCGCCGGACAATTTCACGCCACGGGCGGCGGCAGCCTGCAGGGCCGGGGTCGCCAACGCCAGGCCGGGGCTCACGTAGAGCTCGTCGGCACGGCACAGGAATTCGACGTCCAGCTCGCCACAACGCACTTCCACGTGCGGATAGTCACGCTTGAGCGTGGCCAGTTCCGGTGGATTTTCCCGCGTATCGGCGACAGCAAACGACACGCCCCGGTTCGCCAGGAAGCGAACCAGGGACATGCCGCTCTTGCCGAGGCCGACAACGATGCGGAAGTGGTCAGAAGCGATCAGAGACACTCGTTCTACCTCAGCTTCAGGGTGGCAAGGCCGATCAACACGAGAATCACGGTGATGATCCAGAAACGGACGATCACACGCGGCTCGGGCCAGCCCTTGAGTTCAAAGTGGTGGTGAATCGGCGCCATGCGGAACACACGGCGACCGGTCAGCTTAAAGGAGGCAACCTGAATGACGACTGACAGGGTTTCCATCACGAACACACCGCCCATGATGAACAGGACGATTTCCTGACGGACGATCACCGCGATGGTGCCAAGGGCCGCGCCCAGCGCCAGCGCGCCGACGTCGCCCATGAAGACTTGTGCCGGATAGGTGTTGAACCAGAGGAACCCCAGGCCCGCACCGATCAACGCACCGCAGAACACAATCAGCTCACCCGCGCCCGGTACGTAAGGAATCAGCAAGTATTCGGCGAACTTCACGTTACCCGACAGGTAGCAGAAGATCCCCAGGCCACCGCCAACCATCACGGTGGGCATGATCGCCAGACCGTCGAGGCCGTCGGTCAGGTTGACCGCGTTGCTCGAACCGACAATCACGAAATAGGTCAGGACGATGAAGCCTGCGCCCAGCGGAATGCTGTAGTCCTTGAGCATCGGCAGGATCAGGGTGGTTTCCACCGGCGTCGCGGCAGTCATGTAAAGGAAGATCGCCGCGCCCAGGCCGAACACCGACTGCCAGAAATACTTCCAGCGGCTCGGCAGGCCACGGGAGTTTTTCTCGATGACTTTGCGGTAATCGTCAACCCAGCCGATGGCGCCGAACAGCAGAGTCACCAACAACACGACCCAAACGTAACGATTGGCCAGGTCGGCCCAGAGCAAGGTGCTGACGCCAATGGAGGAAAGAATCAACGCGCCGCCCATGGTCGGGGTGCCCGACTTCGACAGGTGCGATTGCGGGCCATCGTTGCGAACGGATTGACCGATCTGACGGTTCTGCAGAGTGCGGATCATCCACGGGCCATAGCACAGCGACAAGACCAGCGCGGTCAGCACACCGAGGATCCCGCGCAGGGTCAGGTACTGAAAGACCGCGAAGCCTTTGTAGAACTGTTGCAGATACTCCGCTAGCAGCAGCAGCATTAATGTTTCTCCAGACTGGTCCCGCACAAAGCGGCAACGATGTTTTCCATCGCCGCGCTGCGCGAGCCCTTGATCAAAAAGGTGGTGTTTGTGTCCTGCTCGGCTTCCAGGGCCTTGATCAGTTCAGCCTGTGTGCTGAAGTGAAAGGCCTGCTCGCCGAAAGCGTTCACGGCGTGAGCCATCATTGGCCCGACGGCGTAAAGCGCGCAAACCTTGCCGCGGGCGTACTCGCCCACATCGTGGTGACCCTGCTCCGCCCACGCGCCCAACTCGCCGATATCTCCAAGCACCAAAACGGTGCGACCGGAAAAGCCGGCGAGTATATCAACGGCGGCACACATTGAGGTGGGGTTTGCGTTGTACGTATCGTCGATAACACGCATGCCGTTGGTCGCCAGTTGCGCGACAGTGCGCCCCTTGACCGGTTGCACCGCGCCAAGGCCGGTGGCGATGCCGAACAGCGATACGCCCAAGGCATGGGCGGCGGCAGCGGCGGCCATGGCATTGGCGACGTTGTGGGTGCCGAGCAGGTTCAGTTGAACCCGTTCCACACCTTCAGGGCTGTGCAGGTTGAACGCCGGGCAACCGCGGGCGTCGCGGTCCAGATCGCTGGCATGGAAGTCGGCGTTGACGTTGCTCAAGGCAAAGGTCAGCACTTTGCGACCGGCGGCACGGGTCTTCCAGATATCGAAGGCCTTGTCGTCGAGATTCAGCACGGCGACGCCATCGGCATCCAGCCCTTCGAGAATCTCGCCCTTGGCTTCAACGATTTTTTCCGGCCCGCCGAACTCGCCAACATGGGCGGTCCCGGCGTTGTTGATGATGGCCACGTGGGGCTTGGTCATGGCGACGGTGTAAGCGATTTCACCGATGCGCGAAGCGCCGAGTTCGATCACTGCCGCGGTGTGCTCCGGCGCCAGTTCGAGCAAGGTCAGCGGAGCGCCGAGGTCATTGTTCAGGTTGCCACGGGTCGCCAGCACCGGACCGCGCGTGCGCAGGATGCTCGCCAGCATTTCCTTGACCGTGGTCTTGCCGCTGGAACCGGTAATGGCCGCGACCGGTTGAGTGAACGCAGCACGGTTGATCGCGCCCAATTGGCCGAGGGCCTGGCGGGTGTCCTTGACCAGCAGTTGCGGCAGCGCGCTGTCGGCAACTTCGCGCTCGACCAAGGCACCCACGGCGCCTTTGGCGGCGACGTCATTCAAGTAGTCATGACCATCGAAACGCGGCCCGGCCAGAGCAACAAACAGTTGTCCCGGCTTGATCGCGCGGCTGTCGATGCTGACGCCGTCGAAGCTGGCGTCGCTGGAGATCAGGCGGGCATTCAGCGCGCCAGTCAGTTCGCTCAGTTTCAAGGCTTTAAGCATGGGCCACCTCCCACGCGGTCAGGGCATGATCGGCCTCGACCAGATCGGAGAAAGCGTGGCGCTCGCCGTTGATTTCCTGATAATCCTCATGACCTTTACCGGCCAGGACAATCACGTCATCCGCCGAAGCGCTGGCGATCAACTGGGCAATCGCCTGGCCACGGCCGGCGACGAAGGTGACTTTATCCACAGCGGTGAAACCGGCGCGGATGTCGTCGAAAATCACGGAGGGGTCTTCGGCGCGCGGATTGTCATCGGTGACCAGTACGCCATCGGCCAGACGCTCGACCACTTCCGCCATCAACGGACGCTTGCCGCGATCGCGATCGCCGCCGCAACCGAACAGGCACAGCAACCGGCCTTTGGCGTGAGGACGCAGGGCCGTCAAGACTTTTTCCAGCGCATCCGGCGTGTGGGCGTAATCGACCACCACCAATGGCTGAGTACCGCCACCCAGACGCTGCATGCGCCCGGCCGGACCTTCGAGCTTCGGCAGCACTTTGAGGATTTCGTCCAGCGCATAATCCAGACCGAGCAAGGCGCCGACTGCGGCCAACACGTTGCTCAGGTTGAAACGACCGAGCAAGGTGCTGCGCAAATGGTGCTCGCCTTGCGGCGTGACCAACGTGGCGCGCACGCCTTCATCGTCGAACTGCGCTTCGCGGCAATACAGGTAGGCGCTGGAATCTTCCAGGCTGTAGGTGATCAGCCGCGACTCGCCTTTATCGGCAGCCAGTTGCCGACCGAAATCGTCGTCGAGGTTGACCACCCGGCACTTCAGATCATTCCAGGCAAACAACTTGGCCTTGGCTTCGCCATAGGCCTGCATGGTGCCGTGGTAATCCAGATGATCGCGCGACAGGTTGGTCATTACCGCCACATCGAAGGCCAACGCCGTCACGCGGCCCTGATCCAGCCCATGAGAAGACACTTCCATGGCCACGGCTTTGGCGCCGGCCTTTTTCAGGTCGGCGAGGGTCGCTTGCATCGCAATCGGGTTCGGCGTGGTGTGCAGGCCGCTTTCCAGTGCGCCGTAGAAACCGGAGCCCAGGGTACCGACAATGCCGCAGTGTTGACCGAGCAGGTCGAGCGCTTGCGCGACCAATTGGGTCACGCTGGTTTTACCGTTGGTGCCGGTCACGCCGATCAGGTTCAAATGACGGCTCGGGTCGCCATAAAAGCGCCCGGCGATGTCCGACAGTTGCGCCGCCAGGCCTTTGACCGGAATCAACGGCACGTCGGTAATCGGCAGCACGGTCGCGCCTTCGACTTCATAAGCCACGGCGGCAGCGCCACGCTGCAAGGCGTCGGCAATGTGCGTACGCCCGTCAAACTTGCCGCCAGGGACCGCAAGGAACAAATCGCCTGCCCGCACGTTGCGGCTGTCCAGCGCCAATTCGCGGATCAATAGATCATGGCCGGCATGGGCAAAAATCTTGTTCAGGCTCAGCGACATCAGCCGCGCCCTCCATTAGCTTTCAGCGGAACAACCGGTGCGGCGTTCGCTTGTTGAGTGGCTGGCAGGTTGTCCGGGGTGACGTTCATCAGGCGCAGAGTCCCGGACATCACTTTGCTGAACACCGGCGCCGATACCAGACCACCGAAGTAACCGGCCTTGGTCGGCTCATCGATCACCACCACGATCGCGTAACGCGGATCGCTCATCGGGCCAAAACCGGCGAACAGCGAGCGGTAGGAGTTCTCGGCGTAGCCTTTGGTTCCGACCGACGTTTTACGCGCAGTACCCGACTTGCCACCCACGTGATACGCCGGCACCTGCGCACGGAATACACCGCGCGGGGCTTCGATCACTTGTTGCAGCATGGTTTGCATGGTTTTCGCGACCGCTTCCGGCAACACTTGAGTGGTTTGCGGCGCCTTGTCGGTTTTGATCAGGGTCAGCGGCGCGAGACGACCGTTGTTGGCCAGGGCCGAGAAGGCGTGGACCAACTGAATCGCGGTCACGGAAATACCGTAGCCATAGGACAGCGTCGCGGTTTCAGCCTTGCGCCATTCGCGGTAGTTCGGCAGGTTGCCGACGCGCTCACCCGGGAAGCCCAGGCCGGTGTCCTGACCGAGGCCGACTTTCTGCGCCAGGCGGAAAATCGTTTCGCCGCCGATATCGAACGCGACCTTACTCATGCCGACGTTACTGGAATTGATCAGGATACCGGTCAGGTCGAGTACCGGGCCTTCACTCTTGGATACGTCCTTGATGGTGTACTTACCAATCTGCAAGGTGCCTGGATACACCTCGACAGTATCGGTCGGCTTCCAGCGCCCGGTTTCAATCGCGGCGCTCATGGAAATCGCTTTCATGGTCGAACCCGGCTCGAACACGTCGATCATCGCGCGGTTACGCATCATCGCCGGCTGCAGGTTGCGACGGTTGTTCGGGTTGTAGGTCGGCTGGTTGACCATGGCCAGGATCTCGCCGGTCTTCACGTCCATGATCACCAGGCTGCCGGCCTTGGCGCCATTCTCGATGATCGCGTTGCGCAGTTCACGGTTGGCCAGGTATTGCAGACGCAGGTCAATGGACAACGCCAAGGGCTTGCCGGCCTTGGCGTTTTTGGTGACCTGGACATCTTTGATCAGCCGGCCGCGCCGGTCCTTGATCACCTGTCGCTTGCCGGGCACGCCGGCCAGCCATTCGTCGTAGGCCAGCTCGACGCCTTCGCGTCCGTGGTCATCGATGTCGGTAAAGCCGACCATGTGGGCAGTGACTTCGCCGGCCGGGTAGAAACGCCGAAACTCTTCGATGCCATAAACGCCCGGCACTTTCAGATCGAGCACAGCCTGGCCTTGCTCGGGGGTCAGCCCGCGCACCAGATAAATGAATTCTTTGTTGGCCTGGGCTTCGAGACGTTCGGCCAGGGCTTTCGGGTCCTGCCCCAAGGCAGCCGCCAGTGCCGGCCACTTCTCTTTGGCCGTTTGCATTTCCTTGGCGTTGGCCCACAGGGTGGTGACCGGGGTACTCACGGCCAACGGCTCGCCGTTACGGTCGGTGATCAGACCACGGTGAGCCGGAATCGGAATATGACGAACACTGCGCGCATCGCCCTGACCTTTAAGGAAGGCACGGTCGACCACTTGTAAATCGATGATGCGCCAGGCAATCGCCGCCACCATGATGCCGAGCAACCCCACCACCAGACGGAACCGCCATGGGAAGAGCGCGCCTTCGAGTTTCATCATGGCGCCACCATCTGCACTTCAGCGGCGCCGGGAATGCGCATCTTCAGTTGCTCGGTGGCCAGGACTTCGATACGGCTATGGGCGGTCCAGGTGCTCTGCTCAAGAATCAGCCGGCCCCACTCGGCCTGCGCCTTGTCGCGCACGCTCAATTCGTTGTACAGCGAATTCAACAGCTGACGGTTCCAGTGCGCGCTATAGGACACGCCGATGGCCGACACGAGCACGCCGATAAATAGCAGCAGCATGAAAAAGCTTCCGCCGGGAAGTGGTTTGGCGAAAAGCTTGCTCACCGCAGTTTCTCCGCGACGCGCATGACGGCGCTACGGGAACGTGGGTTGGCTTTGAGTTCGGCCTCGGAGGCGGACTGCGCTTTGCCATGAATTTTGATGATCGGTTCGAAAGCGACGTGACGGACCGGCAGGTTGCGCGGCAGGTTGTCGGCTTCGCCTTTCACCAGTTTGCGCATGAACAGTTTGACGATGCGGTCTTCCAGCGAGTGGAAGCTGATGACAACCAGACGGCCGCCCACCTCCAGGCACTCCAGCGCGGCTTCGAGGCCGGTTTCCAGATCGCCCAGTTCGTTGTTGACGTGAATACGCAGCCCCTGGAACGCACGGGTGGCCGGGTTCTTGCCCTTTTCCCAGGCAGGGTTGGCGACTTTCAAAACTTCAGCCAGGTCGGCGGTGCGCTCGAACGGCTTGATGTCGCGACGCTCGGCCACGGCACGCGCCATGCGGCCGGAGAAACGCTCTTCGCCGTATTCCTTGAATACCCGGGCGATTTCTTCCACCGGCGCGGTATTGACGAACTCGGCGGCGCTGATCCCGCGTGACGGGTCCATGCGCATGTCCAACGGACCGTCGTTGAGGAAACTGAAGCCGCGCTCCGGGTCGTCGAGCTGCGGCGAAGACACGCCGAGGTCAAGCAGAATGCCGCTGACCTTGCCGGCCAGACCGCGTTCGGCGACTTCCGAACCGAGCTCGGCAAAGCTGCGCTGCACAACGACAAAGCGGCCGTCTTCGGCCGCTAGCGTTTGCCCGGTGGCAATCGCTTGAGGATCTTTGTCGAATCCGAGCAACCGACCATCGGGACCGAGCTTGCTGAGGATCAACCGGCTGTGCCCACCGCGACCGAACGTACCGTCCAGATAGCAGCCATCAGGACGTACGGCGAGAGCCTCGACAGCTTCGTCAAGCAGTACGGTGATGTGGTTAAAGCCGCTATCAATAGTCACAGGATCAAATCACGCAGTTCATCAGGCATGGCGCCCGGTTGTTGAATAGCAGCCAGGTCAGCGGCAGAAACCGCGTTCCAGGCATCCTCGTCCCACAATTGGAACTTGTTCAGTTGGCCTACCAACATCGCGCGCTTATCCAACTTGGCATATTCGCGAAGACGCGGCGGAACCAGAAAACGACCACTGCCATCGAGCTCGAGGTCGACGGCGTTACCAATCAGTAAACGTTGCAGGCGGCGGTTTTCTTCGCGAAGCGAAGGCAGTGCGCGCAGTTTGGTTTCAATAATTTCCCACTCATCGAGGGGATAAACACACAAACACGGATCAACGGCATCAATGGTGACGATTAATTGACCGGAACTACGCGAAACGAGCTCGTCACGGTACCGGCTCGGCATGGCGAGACGGCCCTTTGCATCGAGACTGATAGCGTTAGCTCCGCGAAACACGTCAGCGTTTCTCCAAATATTAGCGTTTTGCGCTCAAAAAACCCACTTCATGCCACTTTCCGCCACTTGCGCACACTATAGGAATGCGCCCACCACACCGTCAAGGCGCGGATAGAAGGAAAAGCCTTACAGAACGGAGATTTAGGTGCGCAAAAGGAGAGATAACGAGAATCTGACGGATGAATTCGCTCAATAACTTGAATCAGCACAGAAGGCTGCGTTCAGAAGTTAAAGTGGTTTGTTAAGAGTAAGATTTTTTCGGTATTACAAAAGCGCTTCTGCCATTGATTCAGCAGGGAGGGAAATTGCCATTACGCACATCGTTGCCAATGATTGAAGCAGAGAAGAAAAAAGGTGGAGAGTCGATCTGTAAGCCGGGTTCTGTCTTGAACAGTCATTCGTCTACGATGGCCATCACTGGACATCTTTAGCAACCTACCCGGTCCCAGCGCGGGCCACGCCTTGGGACCCTATTTGGTCTTGCTCCAAGTGGGGTTTACCTAGCCACGAACTGTTGCCAGACGTGCGGTGCGCTCTTACCGCACCTTTTCACCCTTACCGGCGCCGAAGCGCTTAGGCGGTTATTTTCTGTGGCACTTTCCGTAGGCTCACGCCTCCCAGGCATTACCTGGCACTTCGCCCTATGGAGCCCGGACTTTCCTCCCCCCCCTAATTTTCATAGAGGGCAGCGACTGTCCGATCGACTCTCCACCGCGAAGGTTAACGGCAGAGCGGCCGAAGAACAAGCGCTAAAAGCCTCTGCCCGGCGCTGCGCATCGGTTTTACTCGCCCTTTTGCTTATCCAGCGCGACCTGATAGAGCACATTCTTGCGTTCGCCGGTAATTTGCGCCGCCAATGCCGCGGCACGCTTGAGCGGCATCTCTTCGAGCAGCAAGTTGAGAATACGCATGGCTTCACTGCTGACAGCGTCCTCGGTTTCGGGTGCAGACCAGCCGGCGACCAGCACTACGCACTCTCCGCGCTGCTGGTTGCTGTCCGACTCGACGAACTCACGCAACTCGGCCAGCGGCAAACCTTTAAGGGTTTCGAAGGTCTTGGTCAGTTCGCGCGCCAGCAACGCCGGACGCTCGGCGCCAAATACCAGCTCCATGTCTTGCAGGCATTCAAGGATCCGGTGCGGGGCTTCATAGAAAATCAGCGTGCGCGGCTCTTCTTTTATGAGTTCCAGACGAGCGCGCCGACCGACAGCCTTGGCCGGCAGAAACCCTTCGAAGATGAAACGGTCGGACGGCAGCCCCGCCGCCGAGAGTGCCGCGATCAGCGCACAGGCGCCCGGAACCGGCACCACATTGATCCCCGCGGCACGGGCCTGACGCACCAGGTGATAACCCGGATCGGAAATCAGCGGCGTCCCGGCGTCGGAGATCAACGCCACATCATCGCCCGCCAGCAGACGGGTGATAAAACGGCTACCTTCATCCCGCTCGTTGTGTTCATGACAGGCCGCCAGCGGCGTGGGTATGCCGAAATGCTGCATCAATCGCTGGGAGTGGCGAGTGTCTTCGGCAGCAATCAAGGCGACCTCGCGCAGGATCTTCAGCGCACGCGCACTGATGTCATCCAGGTTGCCGATGGGCGTCGCCACCACATAAAGCGAGCCAGCAGCGGAATTCAAAGCACCTGGAGCAGTCAAAGCGCACACCTCATGATCGGTAAAAGCCGCCATTGTAGCGCGTAGCGACATTCGTGATACCTGCGAGCAACCCTCGGTTTTCCAGCCTTTTGTGCAGTGCAGCAACATTTGCACGAGCTAAATTGATCGATTCACGCCAGTAACATCGCGTCCCGGCCAGCGCTTGGGTACAATTCCACGCTAATTTGATCGAGTATCAGGAACACTTACATGATCGCTTGCCTGCGGCTGTTCTCTGCCCTCTGCCTCGCTGCCTTGCTGGCGGCTTGCGCCAGCTCGCCCTCCTCCAGCCTTGGCGAACTTCCACGGACCCCGGATGCCAGTATCGAGCAACTGCTCGAACAGGCTGCTCAAAGCAAAACGCCGGACAAGGCAGCCTTGCTGCGCTTGAGTGCGGCAGACCTGGCTTATCGTCAGGGCAATGCCGGCCGATCCGCGCAAATCCTGCAACAAGTACCGATGGAACAACTCAAGCCTGGCCAACAGGTCTTCGCCAGTACCCTGGCGGCTGAACTGGCCATGGTCCGCAATCAGCCCAAAGCGGCGCTGACCTTCCTGAGCCATCCGAGCCTGCAACGCCTGGGCGAACTGCCGGTCGAACAACAGGTTCGCACCGGCACCGTGCATGCCCGCGCCCTTGAAGCCGACGGCCAGACCCTCCCCGCCGCACGGGAGCGCATCTTCATTGCCCCAATGCTTGAAGGTGAAGCCGCCAGCAAGAACCACGAAGCGATCTGGACCCTGATCGCTTCGCTGCCGACCGATCAATTGCAGCCGACCACCGATGACGACCTCGGCGGCTGGATCCGTCTGGCGCTGGCAGTGAAAACGGCCGGCACCCTGGAACAGCAGCAAACCGCGATCGACCACTGGCGCGAACAGAATCCAAAGCACCCGGCTGCCATCCAGCTGCCGCTGCCACTGACCAAGCTCAAGGAACTGGCTAGCCAGCCTTTGAGCAAAATTGCCGTGCTGCTGCCTCAAGCAGATGGCCCGCTGGCGGCTGCCAGCAAGGCACTGCGTGAAGGTATCGTGGCTGCTCACTACCAGGCGCAACAAGCCGGGCAGAATCCGCCAGCCATCGTATTTTATGACAGTTCGATAATGACCACTGTGCCGCCGCGGATGTCGCTGGACGATTTCTATCGCAAAGCCCAGGCCGATGGCGTGCAACTGGTCATCGGCCCACTGGAGAAGCCGCTGGTCAAACAGCTCAGCACTCGCCCGCAATTGCCGATCACCACCCTGGCGCTGAACTACAGCGAGGGCGAACAAGGTCCGGCCCAACTGTTCCAGTTCGGTCTTGCCGCTGAAGACGAAGCCCGCGAAGTATCTCGCCGTGCGCGCGCCGATGGCCTGCATCGCGCCGCCATCATGGTGCCGAAAGGCGAATGGGGCAATCGCGTACTCAGGGCATTCAGCCAGGATTGGCAAGCCAACGGTGGCAGCATCGTCGCTACCGAGCGTGTCGACCAACCGGTGCAACTGGCACAGCAGATTGCCGACATGTTCCAGCTGCGCCAGAGCGAAGGCCGCGCCAAGAGCCTGCAAAGCACCGTTGGCTCGCAGGTAGCCGCCCAGCCTTCGCGTCGTCAGGACATCGAGTTCATCTTCCTGGCCGCGACACCGCAACAGGCTCAACAGATCAAACCGACCCTGAACTTCCAGTACGCGGGCGATGTGCCGGTTTACGCCACCTCCCACGTGTTCAGCGCCAGCGGCGACCAGAACCAGTACAACGACATGAACGGTATTCGCTTCTGCGAAACCCCATGGCTGCTGGATGCCAACGACCCGCTGCGTAAACAGGTCACCGCACAATGGCCACAAGCCAGCGGCAGCCTGGGTCGTCTGTACGCGATGGGCGTCGACGCTTATCGCCTGGCACCACGCCTGGGGCAACTCAAGGCCTTGCCAGACAGTCGCATCGAAGGCCAATCGGGTAGCCTGGGCATGACTCAGAATCAACGGGTCGAGCGTCAGTTGCCATGGGCAGAGTTCGTCAACGGTCAGGTTCAACGCCTGCCGGACACCTCGCGCTAATGCCCGACAGGTCACGCCAGCAAAGCGGTAAAGATGCCGAGCGTCATGCGCTCGAGCATCTTCAGCAACAGGGTCTGCGCCTGCTGGCGCAGAACTGGTTGTGTAAACGCGGCGAGCTTGATCTGGTCATGCTTGATGGCGATACAGTAGTATTCGTCGAAGTCCGCTACAGAAAAAACACCCAATGGGGTGGCGCACTCGATAGCATCGATGGGCGCAAACGGCAGAAACTGATTTTCGCCGCGCAGTATTTTCTTCAGCGCGAGTCGCGTTGGGCCAATTCCCCCTGCCGTTTCGACGTGGTTGCCATCGACAGCAGCCTTGATCAATTGAACTGGTTGCAGAATGCCTTCGACAGCTGATCGCTTGCGCCCCGAACCGGACACCTTTACCCAACACTTTTGCTCTTTGCTTTGCGGGCTGCACATTCATGTGCCGAGTAGCCGCGCTAATTAAGGTCACACAGATGGACATGCAATCGCGAATTCGCCAGCTTTTTCAGGCCAGTATCGACACCAAGCAACAGGCGATGGACGTACTTGCACCGCACATCGAGCAAGCCAGCCAGGTCATGGTCAACGCCCTGCTCAACGAGGGCAAAATGCTCTCCTGCGGCAACGGCGGTTCTGCCGGTGACGCACAGCACTTCTCGTCCGAATTGCTCAACCGCTTCGAACGCGAGCGCCCGAGCCTGCCGGCCATCGCGCTGACCACCGACAGCTCGACGATCACCTCGATCGCCAACGACTACAGCTACAACGAAATCTTCTCCAAACAGATTCGCGCCCTCGGCCAGCCGGGTGACGTATTGCTGGCGATTTCCACCAGCGGCAACTCGGCAAACATAATTCAAGCGATCCAGGCCGCACATGATCGTGAAATGATTGTCGTAGCATTGACGGGTCGTGATGGCGGCGGCATGGCGTCATTGCTATTGCCCGAGGACGTCGAGATTCGCGTACCGGCCAACGTCACTGCACGTATTCAGGAAGTCCACCTGCTGGCGATCCATTGCCTTTGCGACTTGATCGACAGCCAACTGTTCGGGAGTGAAGAATGACCCCTAATCGCCTAGGCCTTCTGGCCTTGACCCTGTGCCTCGGCATCAGTGGCTGCACCTCGGTGGTTAACGCCAGCCGTGAAGCGCCAATCGACGATGACCGCGGCACCCGCACCTTCGGCAGCAAAATCGACGACTCCCTGATCGACACCAAGGTCGGTGTGAACATCGCCAAGGCTGATCCAGCCCTGGACAACGACTCGCACATCGTCGTCACCAGCTTCAACGGTGTGGTGCTGCTGGCCGGGCAAACCCCTCGCGCCGACCTCAAGGCCAAGGCCGAACAGGTTGCCGCCTCCGTTCAGCGTGTAAAGAAAGTGCACAACGAACTGCAAGTGCTGCAACCGTCCTCACTGCTGGCACGTCAGAACGACACCTGGCTGACCACCAAGATCAAGACCCAGATGCTCACCGATGCCTCTATCCCCGGCTCGCGCATCAAGGTCGTGACTGAAAACGGTATCGTCTACCTGCTGGGCCTGCTGACCAAGCAGGAAGCGGCGCAGGCGACCAATCTGGTACAAGGCGTTTCCGGCGTGCAGAAGATTGTGAAGTTGTTTGAGTACATCGACTGATACTTGCCCGGCGATGGCATCCTCGAGATCGCCATCGCCCCCTGTAGGAGCAACCTTCGGCAGCTCCTACGTAATAAAAAAGGCGATCCATTCGGATCGCCTTTTTTATTACTTCACCACCTTCAAACTCGGTCGACCGCTGGGACGCGGCGGCTCACTGTCGGGTGGCGGAACATCATCCGGCTCGATCTCTTCCTCGTCTTCCAGAGGCGATTCCAGATCGAACACCATGCCCTGACCGTTCTCCCGAGCATAAATGCCCAGGATCGACGCGATAGGCACGTACAGGGTGTGTGGCACGCCACCGAAGCGCCCTTCGAAGCTGACCGCCTCGTTGTCCATGTGCAAATGACGCACGGCCGCCGGGGATACGTTCAGGACAATCTGCCCCTCACTGGCAAACCCTTGAGGCACCTGCACCGACGGATACTCGGAATTGACCAGCATGTGCGGGGTGCAATCGTTGTCCACAATCCACTCGTAGAGCGCGCGGACCAGATAAGGTCGACTGGAGTTCATAGCGGCTCCTTAAGCCTTAGCGCATATCGCGCTCGACACCAGACAGACTCGCCTGGAATGCCTCACGCGCAAACGAGCGCTCCATGTAATCAAGCAGCGGCTTGGCAGGCCGCGGCAGTTCTATACCCAAAATCGGCAATCGCCAGAGTATTGGCAATAGGCAGCAATCCACCAGACTTTGTTCCTCACTGAGGAAAAACGGCTTGTCGGCGAACAACGGCGACACGCCTGTCAGGCTTTCGCGCAGCTCTTTACGAGCCACGACACGGGCTGCCTCCTTGGTCCGCGAATCCAGAATCAGATCCACCAGGCCACACCAGTCACGCTGAATACGATGAATCAGCAGACGGCTGTTGGCACGCGCCACGGGATAAACCGGCAGTAACGGCGGGTGCGGGTAACGCTCATCCAGATACTCCATCACCACGGTCGACTCCCACAACGCCAGGTCACGATCGACCAGGGTGGGCAGGCTTCCGTAAGGGTTCACTTCGATCAGTTTAGGCGGCTGGCGACCAGCTTCCACGTAAATGATCTCGGCGCTGACACCCTTCTCTGCAAGTACGATGCGCACTCGGTGGGAATAGTGGTCGGCGGGGTCGGAGTAACAGGCCAACCGATTGGTCACGCCCATGGCGGTCCTCCTCGCTTGTTGAAATTATCGAAAACGGAAAAACACACGCGCCCAGAGGGCGCCTCCCGTAACGCCTGGCTCACCAGACTCGTTACACCTTGGAGACGCCCTTGGGCGCGCGCGATTAACAGCAATGGCTTACAGCTTTATCAATGGACGTCTTTCCAGTATTCACGCTTGAGCAAGTAAGCGAATACGAAGAAGAACGCCAGGTACAGCAACACATAGGTACCGATGCGCTGATGCTGCAGCTTCACCGGGTTGGCCGAGTAGGCCAGGAAAGTCACCAGATTCTTGACCTTCTCATCGAACTGCTCTTCGTTCAGCGCGCCGGTTTTCGGCAATACCGTCAGTTGATCGCAAGCTTCATGAGTCAAAGCGGTGCCGGTCAGCGGATCGTATTGCTTCTTGCCGTCTTCGACGATTTGAACTTGTTTACAGCCTACCACCTGACGACCCTGCAGGCCGACCAGAACGTTAGGCATGCCGACGTTCGGGAACACTTTGTTGTTCACGCCCCATGGACGCGACGGGTCTTCATAGAACGAACGCAGGTAGCCATAGAGCCAGTCCGTGCCACGAACGCGAGCCACCAGCGTCAGGTCCGGCGGCGCTGCACCGAACCAGGTCTTGGCGTCAGCTGGCTGCATGCCGATGTTCATGTGGTCGCCGATCTTGGCGCCGGTGAACACCAGCTTCTCGAGCATCAGCTCATGAGGAATGCCCAGGTCATCGGCGACACGCTCGTAACGCTGGAACTTGGCGCTGTGGCAACCCATGCAGTAGTTGGCGAACGTACGCGCGCCGTCCTGCATGGCAGCCTTGTCGGAAACGTCGATGTCGACCTTTTCCAGCTCTGGACCACCGTGCTCGGCCGCAAAAGACAGTGCAGGCATCGCCGCAAGAATCAGTACAGCAAATAGCTTTTTCATCAGCCAGTCACCCTTTCCGGAACCGGTTTGGTCTTCTCGAGCCTGGTGTAGAACGGCATCAGAATGAAGTAGGCGAAGTACAGGAAGGTACAAACCTGCGACAGCAACGTACGTTCCGGGGTAGGCGCCATGACGCCCAGCCAGCCAAGAATCACGAAGGAGATGCAGAACACCCAGAGCCAGATCTTGCTCAGCCAACCCTTGTAGCGCATGGACTTGACCGGGCTACGGTCAAGCCAGGGCAGGACGAACAGCAAGGCAATCGAAGCACCCATGGCAACAACACCCAGGAGCTTGTCCGGAACCGCCCGCAGAATCGCGTAGAACGGCGTGAAGTACCAGACCGGAGCGATGTGCTCAGGGGTCTTGAAGGCGTTCGCCACTTCAAAGTTCGGCTTCTCGAGGAAGTACCCGCCCATTTCCGGGAAGAAAAACACGATGGCGCAGAAGATGAACAGGAACACCACCACGCCGACGATATCTTTCACGGTGTAATACGGGTGGAAGGCAATGCCGTCCAGCGGTACGCCGTTTTCGTCTTTGTGTTTCTTGATGTCCACGCCGTCAGGGTTGTTCGAACCGACTTCGTGCAGTGCCAGAACGTGCAGCACCACCAGACCGAGGATCACGATCGGCAGGGCAACCACATGCAGGGCGAAGAAGCGGTTCAGGGTAATACCGGAAATCAGGTAGTCACCACGGATCCACTGGGTCAGGTCGTTACCGATGACTGGAATCGCACCGAACAGCGAGATGATCACCTGGGCGCCCCAGTAGGACATCTGACCCCATGGCAGCAGGTAACCCATGAAGGCTTCAGCCATCAGCGCCAGGTAAATCAGCATGCCGAACACCCACACCAGCTCACGTGGTTTCTGGTACGAACCGTAGAGCAGGCCACGGAACATGTGCAGGTAAACCACGATGAAGAACGCCGAAGCGCCGGTGGAGTGCAGCAGGCGCAGGATCGAGCCGTACTCGACGTCGCGCATGATGTATTCGACGGAGGCAAACGCTTCTTCCGCCGACGGGGTGTAGCTCATGGTCAGCCAGACACCGGTAACGATCTGGTTGACCAGAACGAGCAGTGCCAGGGAGCCAAAGAAGTAGAAGAAGTTGAAGTTCTTCGGGGCGTAGTACTTGCTGAGATGGTCTTCCCACATTTTGGTCGCGGGGAAGCGCGCATCAACCCAATCCATGAACTTGCTCATCACGCTTTCTCCGTATCGACGCCAATGACAATGATGTCATCGGTCTCATAGGAATGCGGGGGAACTGGCAGATTCAAAGGCGCGGGTTGCGACTTGTAGACGCGGCCAGCCAGATCGTAGTGAGAACCGTGGCAAGGGCAGAAATACCCCCCGACCCAATCCTTGCCCAGGTCCGCAGGAGCCACTTCCGGACGGAAGGTCGGTGAGCAACCCAGGTGTGTGCAAATACCGATCAGCAGCAGGACTTCTGGCTTGATCGAACGCGTCTGCGGGTCAACATAGGTCGGTTGCGTAGAGTTCTTGGAGGCGGGGTCAGACAACTGGCCCTCGATCTTTTTCAGATTCCCCAGGATTTCCTCGGTACGGCGGACGATGAACACCGGCTGACCGCGCCACTCAGCAATCATTTGCTGACCTGGCTCGATTTTGCTGACATTCACTTTCACCGGTGCACCTGCGGCTTTCGCCTTGGCACTGGGAAACCATGACCCCACGAACGGGACCGCAGCCCCCACCGCTCCTGCAGCACCCACCACGGATGTGGCTGCTACCAAGAAGCGACGCCGGCCTGCATTCACGCCGTCATTGCTCATTCAGTCCTCTCCCATCAGCTTTGTGGCCTGTTAAATCAGGCGTCTACTAAGTAAAAATCTGAACTTATAAAAATTTTGCCGAATGGTAATGAAAAGCCCCAATTCTGACAAGGTAATTACCCAGAGGCTCCACTGCCAAGCCTTGCAGTATAGGGCCTCTGCGGATGTGGCAAGTTGTCACAGCGCAATTCTCTGATAAATCGCACCCATAAAAAAACGCCCAGCTTCGCAAGGAAACTGGGCGTTCTTTTTGAACGTGAAAGCGAATTAACGCTTCGAGTACTGCGGACGCTTACGCGCTTTACGCAGACCGACTTTCTTACGTTCAACTTCACGTGCATCGCGGGTTACGAAGCCGGCTTTGCGCAGAGCACCGCGCAGAGTTTCGTCGTAGTCCATCAGAGCGCGGGTGATACCGTGGCGGATCGCGCCAGCTTGACCACTTACACCACCGCCGATCACGGTGACGTAGATGTCGAACTTCTCGACAGTCTCAGTCAATTCCAGCGGCTGACGAACTACCATGCGGGCAGTTTCGCGGCCGAAGAAATTATCCAGCGAACGGTTGTTGATGGAGATGTTACCAGTGCCCGGACGCAGGAAAACGCGTGCGGTTGCGGTCTTGCGACGGCCAGTGCCGTAATTTTGAGTCGCCGACATAATGAACTATTCCGTTAAAACTTCAGTTCTTGGGGCTGCTGAGCAGTATGAGGGTGTACAGCGCCCGCATAGACTTTCAGCTTACGATACATGTCGCGACCCAGCGGGTTCTTAGGCAGCATGCCTTTGACCGCGGTCTCGATCACGCGCTCAGGGGCTTTAGCGATCAGCTTTTCGAAGTTGATCGACTTGATGCCGCCCGGGAAACCGGAGTGGGAGTAGTAGATTTTGTCGGTGGTTTTAGCACCGGTTACACGAATCTGCTCGGCATTGATAACGACGATGTAATCGCCGGTGTCAACGTGAGGAGTGTACTCAGCTTTATGCTTGCCACGCAGACGGCTCGCGATTTCGGTGGCCAGACGACCCAGGGTCTGACCTGCAGCGTCGACGACAAACCAGTCGCGCTGTACTGTTTCCGGTTTAGCAGTAAAAGTTTTCATTCTTTATAGCCTCAGGGGCCGCCCTGTAAATTAGACGGCGGATCTTACTGAATAGTGCGTACTTTGACAAGTCAAAGGCAGCCGGATACAGACGCTTTCGGGGGCTCGGGTCGGCGCGTCCGTTCAACGGCAAGATTCTTCGGCGGCGGCGCATCACTTCCACTGCAGAAAGAGGTGCGCAATTATGCAGATTGCGAAAAATATTTCAACCTGCTTTTATGATTGTTTTGCCCAAGGAGCACCCGATGGACTATCGCCAGCTAGGACGTACCGATCTGAACGTGAGTGCAATCTGCCTCGGCACCATGACCTGGGGCGAGCAAAACAGCGAGGCTGAAGCCTTCGCCCAGATCGAACGCGCCAAGGGCGCCGGGATCAATTTCATCGACACCGCCGAGATGTACCCGGTGCCGCCCAAAGCCGAAACCTACGCCACCACCGAGCGCTACATCGGCAACTACTTCAAAAGTCGCGGCGATCGGGCCGACTGGATCCTGGCGAGCAAGATCGCCGGCCCCGGCAACACCATCGACTACATCCGCGACAAAAACCTCAAGCACAATCGCGAGCATATCGTCGAAGCCGTGGACGCCAGCCTCAAGCGCTTGCAGACCGATTACATCGACCTCTATCAGTTGCACTGGCCGGAACGCAGCACCAATTTCTTCGGGCAACTGGGCTACAAGCACAAGAGCGAGGTCAACCTCACCCCGCTCGAAGACACGCTTGAAGCGCTGGACGAGCAGGTCAAGGCCGGCAAGATCCGCCACATCGGCCTGTCCAACGAAACCCCGTGGGGAACCATGCGTTTCCTCGCCCTCGCCGAAGCCCGTGGCTGGCCGCGCGCCGTATCGATCCAGAACCCCTACAACCTGCTCAATCGCAGCTTCGAAGTCGGCCTGGCGGAAATCGCCATCCGCGAACAGTGCGGCTTGCTCGCCTACTCGCCGCTGGCGTTCGGCTTCCTGTCGGGCAAGTACGAAGGTGGCGCGCGCCCACCCAAAGGTCGCCTGAGCCTCTACAGCCGCTTCAGTCGCTACTTCAACCCGCAATCGGAGGCAGCGTGCAGCCGTTATGTGGCGCTGGCCCGTGAACACGGCCTGGATCCGGCGCAGATGGCGCTGGCGTTCGTCACGCAGCAGCCGTTCGTGACCAGCAACATCATTGGCGCCACCACGCTTGAGCAACTGAACAGCAACATTGCCAGCTTCGATCTGAAACTGTCCGATGAAGTGCTTGAGGGGATTGAGGCGATTCACAAGGATCAGCCGAATCCCGCACCTTGATTGATCTTTAGATCCAATCGCGGGCAAGCCACGCTCCCACAGGAAATCACAAACCTGTGGGAGCGTGGCTTGCCCGCGATGGCGTCCGCCCAGTCACTGCAAATTACAGCGACCGCGCAATAATCTCCTTCATGATTTCGTTGGTCCCGGCATAAATCCGCTGCACCCGCGCATCCGCCCACGCCCGGGCGATCGGGTATTCCCACATGAACCCGTAACCGCCATGCAATTGCACGCACTCGTCGAGCACCTTGCATTGCAGGTCGGTGCCCCAGTACTTGGCCATCGCCGCTGTCGGCACGTCGAGCTTGCCTTGCAGATGCAGTTCCAGACAGCGATCGACGAAGACCCGGCCGATCTGAATTTCGGTTGCCATTTCAGCGAGTTTGAAGCGGGTGTTCTGGAAATCGGCGATGGCCTTGCCGAAGGCCTTGCGCTCACGGGTGTAATCCAGCGTCCATTGCAACGCCGCTTCGGCTGACGCCAAGCCACCCACCGCGACTGTCAGACGCTCCTGGGGCAATTCCTGCATCAGGTAAGCGAAGCCCATCCCGGCCTGGCCCAGCAGGTTTTCCTTCGGCACACGCACATCCTGAAAAAACAGCTCCGAGGTGTCCTGAGCCTTCATGCCGACTTTTTCCAGACGCTTGCCTTTGGCGAAGCCCGCAGTGTTCGCCTCCACCAGAAACAAACTGGTGCCCTTCGCCCCAGCCTTCGGATCGGTCTTGGCCACGACGATTACCAGGTCAGCCAGAAAGCCGTTGGTGATGAAGGTCTTCGAACCGTTGATCACATATTCGTCGCCGTCCAGCATCGCAGTGGTTTTCACCCCTTGCAGGTCGGAACCCGCACCGGGCTCGGTCATGGCAATGGCCGTCACCATCTCGCCAGACACCAGTTTGGGCAGGTATTTGTGTTTCAGCGCTTCACTGCCGTAATGCAGGATGTAAGGCGCAACAATGTCCGAATGAAGAGAAAAGCCGATCCCGGTCAACCCCAGACGGCCGACCTCCTCGATCACCACCGCGCTGTAGAGAAAGTCCACCCCCAGCCCGCCGTATTCTTCCGGCAGATGGGAGCAAAGCATCCCCGCCTCCCCCGCCTTATTCCAGAGTTTGCGGTCGATGTAGCCTTGTTTCTCCCATTGCCCATGGAACGGCACGGCCTCTTTTTCGAGAAACGTTCGCACGCTGTCGCGAAAAAGTTCGTGCTCGGAGCTGAACAAGGTTCTGGGGATCATGGGGCACCTGTCGTTTTGTTAGACGGAATTGACCTTCAGAGACTATGCCTCGCTTCCGATACAGGACACTGGACACACCCGACAAAAAATAAGACGATCCAGCCGTCTGGTGACCACTTTCCCCTATAAGAATAAAGTTGAATTATGTCTAACCAAGTCTCCAAGCCCTTGCGGCGCGTCAGTATCCTGGCTATCGATCGGGTTTTCGCCTCCACCCTCATGCAAGCCAAGGATTTCTTCCATCTGGCCAGCCTGCGCTATGGCAAACAACTGGGCCATGGCCTGACACCGGCGTTTGAAACCCGGTTGGTCAGCCCCGACGGCAAATCGGTGAACAGCTTCAGCGATGTGATCATGCCGGTGGACGGCGGCCTGGAAAATGCCGACGTCATTATCCTTCCCGCCTTCTGGGACGATTTCGACACGCTCTGCAAACGTTATCCACAGGTGCTGCCGTGGCTGCGCGAACAACACGCCCGCGGGGCAGTGCTGTGCGGCGAAGCCACGGGGGTGTTCTGGCTCGCCGAAGCCGGGCTGCTCAATGGCAAGGAAGCGACCACGTACTGGCGATTCTTCAATGCCTTCGCCGAACGCTTCCCACAGGTTCAACTCAATCAGGACAAGCACCTGACCGACGCCGACAACCTGTATTGCGCCGGCGGCACCACTTCGGCCTGCGACCTCTACATTTACCTGATCGAGCGCTTTTGCGGTGCCAACGTGGCCCAGGCCGTGGCCCGTGACATTCTTTATGAAGTGCAGCGCAGCTACGCGCCGGGACGGATCGGTTTCGGCGGGCAGAAACTGCACCAGGACGTGATCATCCTGCAGATCCAGCATTGGCTCGAAGAACACTTCGCCGACAAATTCCGCTTCGAAGACGTGGCCCGCGAACACGGCATGAGCATCCGCAACTTCATGCGCCGCTTCCAGACCGCCACCGGCGACAAACCATTGCATTACCTGCAACGCCTGCGCATCGAAACCGCCAAGGGCTTGTTGTCCGCCAGCCGCAAGAGCATCAAGACCATCAGTTATGAAGTCGGTTACGACGACGCGAGCTTCTTTGCGCGACTGTTCCGCCAGCACACGGAGTTGTCGCCGAACCAGTATCGGCAGCAGTTTCAGCAGGCGGCATAGCCCTAGAGAACAACAATCAACTGTGGGAGCGAGCCTGCTCGCGATGACGGCCTCACATCCAAAAAAGAAGTGACTGACAGACCGCAATCGCGAGCAGGCTCGCTCCCACAGGGGGCTTGGTGAGCCAGACAGTTTCTACAGCGCACAAAAAAGAGCCTGCATATGCAGGCTCTTTCTTATTTGCCGAATAGCCCTATGGCTTGTGCGCCCTGGACAGAAACTCATGCGACTGCATTTCCAGCAGGCGGCTGAGGGTGCGCTGGAACTCGAAGTTCAAACGACCGCCGGTATAGAGGTCTTTGAGCTCGACTTCGGCAGAAATGATCAGCTTCACGTTGCGGTCGTAGAACTCGTCGACCATGTTGATAAAGCGTCGGGCGATGTCGTCGGTGGTGACGCTCATCTGCTCGACATCACTGAGCAACACGGCGTGGAAAATCTTGCCCAGCTCGATGTAATCGTTCTGGCTGCGCGGGCCGTCACAGAGTTCGCGGAAGTCGAACCAGGCCACGTCATCGCAGGTGCGCACGGCACGGATTTCACGGTTCTCGATCACCAGCACATCGTTCTCGATGGCTGCCGTACATTCCGGCGTCAAGGCGCGGAAGCTCTTGCGCAGGCTTTCCTGGGCGGCTGCATCCAGCGGGAAGTGGAACAGCTCCGCTTGCTCGAGGTGACGCAGACGGTAATCGACGCCACTGTCGACGTTGACGATCTCGGTGTTCTGCTTGATCAGCGCAATGGCCGGCAGGAAGCGCGCACGTTGCAAGCCGTCCTTGTACAGACCGTCCGGCACGATGTTCGAGGTCGCGACCAGGGTCACGCCGTTCTTGAACAGTTCTTCCATCAACGTGCCAAGGATCATGGCGTCGGTGATGTCGGAGACGAAGAACTCATCGAAACAAATCACTCGCGACTCGTCGGAGAAGCGCTTGGCGATGATAGTCAGCGGGTTTTTCTCGCCGCCCAGGGTCTTCATCTCTTCGTGCACGCGCTTCATGAAGCGGTGGAAGTGAGTGCGAGTCTTTTCCTTGAACGGCAAGGCTTCGAAAAAGGTGTCGACCAGGTAAGTCTTGCCGCGACCAACGCCGCCCCAGAAGTACAGGCCCTTGACCGGCATCTGGTCTTTCTTGCCAAACAGTTTGCCGAGCAGGCCCGGTTTGTTCTGCGAGGCCGCGACCAGATCGTCGTACAGACGCTGCAAATGGCGCACGGCGGTTTCCTGCGCGGCGTCATGGAAGAATTCCGGGCGTTTCAGATCAGCTTGATATCGTTCTAGGGGCGTCATAATTCGTTAGCAAGGCAACAAAAACGGGCCGTCACTGTAGCGACGGCCCGTGGGAATGGCAATCGGCCCTTGGTCGGACCGGGCCGTTGATTATTCCTGAACCGGGGTCAGCGCAACCCGCAACGCGTCGATGGCAGCATCGCGAACAGCGCTGTCGGCGAAGGCCGGGCTGTCGGCAACACACTCGCCTTCCAGCCAGACACTGAAGCTCAGGTCTTCGCTGCGCACGTCCAGCGGCTGACCGGATTGCAGCTGCTTGGTCACTTGCCCTGCGGTTTTGCCGTCGGCGAAGTTGCGCGACAGCAGCAGTTGTTCGCCATCGGCGGCCAGCAGACGGAAGCGGAAACTGCCGTCATCTTCGCGGAAGCTGACAAAGCGCGCGGCTTTCGCAGCTTTCTTCTTGGTAGTGGCCGCGACTTGGGTCTGGGCGACGAAAGAACGCAGGCCGACCGCCTCGCGCAGTTCGTGGAGGAACGGTGTCGCCACCGAGCGGGCCTTTTTGGCGCCGATCTGCAGAATGTCTTCCAGATCCGCCGGGCGCTCGATCAACTGGTGATAACGCTCACGGGATTCGCCCAATTCGCTATCCAGCAACTGGAACAGACGATTTTTCGCCTCGCCCCAACCCAGGCCCTGCAACAGTTCGCTGCGGAATTCGTCGGCCTGCGCCGGGGTGGCGAACGCCTGGAACAGGGTGAACAGGTGCGAGTTATCCGGATCCTTCGCTTCGCCCGGAGCCCGGGAGTCGGTCACGATCCGCGAAATCGCGTCCTTCATTTCTTTGGCGCTGCTGAACAACGGAATGGTGTTGTCGTAGCTCTTCGACATCTTGCGACCGTCGAGGCCCGGCAAGGTGGCCACGCTCTCCTCGATCAACGCTTCAGGCATGGTGAAGAACTCTTTGCCCTGACCGAACAAGTGGTTGAAGCGCTGGCCGATGTCCCGGGCCATTTCCACGTGCTGGATCTGGTCACGGCCGACCGGCACCTTGTGAGCGTTGAACATCAGGATGTCCGCCGCCATCAACACCGGGTAGCTGTACAAGCCCATGGTGATGCCCGCATCCGGGTCTTCGCCGGTCTCGACGTTCTTGTCCACCGACGCCTTGTAGGCGTGGGCGCGGTTGAGCAGGCCCTTGGCGGCCACGCAGGTCAGCAGCCAGGTCAGTTCAGGGATTTCCGGGATGTCGGACTGGCGATAGAAGGTCACGCGGTCCACGTCCAGGCCACCGGCCAGCCAGGTCGCGGCGATTTCCAGACGCGAGCGCTGGATGCGCAGCGGGTCATCGCATTTGATCAGGGCGTGGTAGTCGGCCAGGAAGTAGAACGAATCGGCATTGCTGTCACGGCTGGCAACGATCGCCGGACGGATGGCGCCGGCGTAGTTGCCCAGATGCGGCGTGCCGGTGGTGGTGATGCCGGTGAGGATACGGGTACGAGTCGTCATGGGTAATCGCTTGTCAGACTGCAATCAATTCGAAAGACGCGGCAGGATCAGATCCTTGAGATCGGTCAGCTTGCCATGAAAAAAGTGTCCGCATTCTGCCACTTTCAGCAGCTCATGGGGGCGATCGAGTGCGTCGGACCAGTCGTAAACGAGCTGCGGATCGATGACTTCGTCGGTTTCCGGCTGGATCAGGGTCAATGCACCTTGGTGCGGCAGTTGATCCTGATCGCCCAGGCGCATGACGGCAGGCGCGACCATGAACAGATGCTTGAGCTGCTCGCCCCCGGCTTCCAGACGCCCGCCGAGACTTGCTGCCACAAAACCGCCGAAGGAGAAACCGAACAGGGTCAAAGGTATTTCTGGATGTTTGGCCCGCAGCCACTCGGCCACCGCCTGGGCATCGTCGACTTCGCCGGTGCCCATGTCGTGCTTGCCTTCACTGGCGCCGACGCCACGGTAGTTGAAACGCAAGGTAATCAAACCGGCGTCGCGCGCGGTGCGCTGCAAGGTCGAGACGACCTTGTTGAGCATGGTGCCGCCCTGCACCGGGTTCGGGTGGCAGATCAGCGCCAGGCCGCGGGGCTGGTCGTTGTCCAGGTAAAGTGCTTCGAGTTGGCCGACCGGGCCATCAATCACTACAGGGGTTTCGCGCATAAGCAAGGAAGGAACTCCGTGACCTCGAATCGGGTCGACTCGTCTAGCCAATTGTCTGTGCCAATCTATTGCGAGTGAATCGCGGTATACAGCGCAGGTTCGAGCCGTTAACGTAAAGCAAAGCCGTTTATAGAGGAAGGACTCGTGGAACACTCGCTCTTAGTTTGGTTGTTGCCGACTCTTGCCCTGGTTGTGGGTGTCGCCATTGGATTCCTGATCGCTCGCCTGGTGCCGAATGCCGCGCCTAACCGCACGCAACGTCAGCTGGATGATATTCAGGAACGTTTTGACAGTTACCAGAACGAAGTGGTCACCCACTTCAACAGCACTGCAACACTGGTCAAGAAACTGACTCAAAGCTATCAGGAAGTGCAGGATCATCTCACCGAGGGTGCCAACCGTCTGGCCCTGGACGAGCAGACTCGCCAACGCTTGCTGGCTGCCCTGCACGCCGACGCGGCGCAGGCTCCACGGGAGCGCCTGACGCCACCGCGCGATCAGGAGCCGCCTCGCGACTACGCCCCCAAAGCCCCGAACGCGCCGGGCATGCTCGATGAGCATTACGGCCTGAAGAAGTAATCAGGTTTCGCGCGACACAAAAAGCCCTCGGACAAGCGATTGTCCGAGGGCTTTTTTGTTTCTGATGGCTTTTGCCAGCGCGGGCCTCATCGCGAGCAGGCTCGCTCCCACATATGACCGCGTACCGATCCAGCAACTCGGTCTAATGTGGGAGCGAGCCTGCTCGCGATAGGGCCTGAGCAGACAAAAAAAACCGCTCGATCTGTTGAGGATCGGGCGGTTTTTTGTACGCCTGGGATTCAGTCAGGCTGTTACTGATACTGCTGAACAGGCTGGCCCTGCTGCTGATATTCCTGACCTGGAATCGCCTTCAGGTTGACCTCGACGCGGCGGTTCTGTGCCCGGCCATTGACATCGCCGTTACTGGCAATCGGATTATCCGGCCCGGCACCACGCGCCGACAGGTTGGTGCCGCTGACACCCTGGGAGGTCAGGTACGTCGCCACGCTCTGGGCGCGACGCTGGGACAAGTCCATGTTGTGCTGACGGCTGCCGGTGCTGTCGGTGTAGCCGACGATCTCGATCTGGTTCTGGTTGAACTCCTTGAGCGAGCCCGCCAGATTATTCAGCGGCTGGTAGAAGCTCGACGCGATGTTCGCCGAATCGGTGGCGAACGTGATGTTGCCCGGCATGATCAGCTTGATCTGATCGCCCTGACGCTGCACTTCAACCCCAGTGTTGGCCATGCTGGCCCGCAGTTTTTTCTCCTGCTGGTCGGCGTAGTAACCGTAACCGGCGGCGGAAGCCCCCACCACGGCGGCACCAATCAGCGCACCCTTGCCACGGTTATCGTGACTGATGGCTGCACCGGCCAGCGCACCGGCCAGGGCGCCGAGGCCACCGTATTTGGCGGTTTTGCTCATGCCCGTGGAGCCACCATCAGCCTGACCCTGGTTGTCATAAGGGTTCGGCGATGCACAACCAGACAACAGAGCCACCGCAGTAGCGACAACAATCAAACGACGCGAGGTGAACATGGAGGAGCTCCTACTTTTTTGCATTCTGTGGTGCAACGGACTTAAGCAATGAACCTATGCGGGCGTTGGATCATGGGCAACGCCAAAAATTCCGTCGTGCCTTTCACAACTGCAGCATCAGGCTCGCACAAAGGGGTTGCCGCGCATTTCATCGCCCAGACAGGTGTCCGGGCCATGCCCGGCCACCACGGTTGCCTCTTCGTCGAGGGTATACAACCGTTGCTTGATCGAACGCACGAGGGTCGCCTGATCGCCACCCCACAAATCCGTACGCCCTACCCCGCGACGAAACAACGTGTCACCGGCAATCAGCAGCTTAGCCTCTGAAAACCAGAAGCTCATGGAACCGGGCGTATGACCCGGTGTGTGCAACGCCACGCCACAACCGCAAGCCAGCTCTTCATCGTCGGCCAACCAGCGATCCGGCGATGGCACCGGGGTGTAGGGCACGCCGAACATCTGGCACTGCATCTCCAGATTGTCCCAGAGGAATTGATCTTCCTTATGCAGGTGCAGCGTTGCGCCAGTTTTCTCCTTCAACTGACCGGAGGCCAGGAAATGATCGAGGTGCGCGTGGGTGTGGATGATGCTGACCACCTTCAAGCCCAACGCGTCGAGGCGAGCGAGGATCAGTTCGTGATTGCCGCCAGGGTCGACGACGATGGCCTTTTTGGTAATGGGGTCGCCGATGATTGTGCAGTTGCACTGGAGGGGGCCGACAGGGAAGGTTTCGCGGATGAGCGCTGGGGTCGGAGCGTTCATGGGAGGTCCTGATTAGTCAATTTCGAACAGGATACCAGCGCGCATTCCTCAAGACTCACTGGAGCGCGCCGACACAGATTCGCCGGCCATTTTTTTGACGTCATAAATAAAAAATAATGGCCATGTGATATCAATTGACGCTGATCCTGATGCAAAATCGCTTTCTTGTAGCGACCACATACAGGACGGTCGCGGCTCTTTCAGGATATTAAAAAATGTCGTCTCCTCGCGGTTATGTTTTAACAAAGCCATCTTTTCTGACCGGCAACCAACAAGTCGACAGCCTGATCTACGGCACCTCCTGGCTGAGCCCTGACTTCGGTGGAGATATATTCGCGACACGACTGACTTACAGTTTCATCCAACCCGGCCAGTCGTATTTCACTGCTGATTACAGCCCCCACAACGAGTTCCTGAATAGTTTTGCCCTGACATCGGCCCAACAAAACGCCGTGACCGGTGCGCTTGGCGCCTGGAGCGCCGTGGCCAACGTCAAGTTCACTCTGGTCAATGACAACATCAACACCGTGGGCGACTTGCGATTCGGCGGCTATTGGGACATGGACGACGACGCCGCTGCCTGGGCCTACTTCCCCGACCGGACACCGGCGGGCGGGGATGTCTGGATCGGGCCGGAGACGAACAACGCTGCGCCCGTCAAAGGCACCTACGACTTCATGACGTTCGTGCATGAAATCGGTCATTCCCTGGGCCTCAAGCATCCATTCGAGTCGAGCCAATCCAACAGCACGCTGATCTCGCCCCTGCTCGATGATTCGCATTACACGATCATGAGCTACAACAATGCGTATTCCTATCAGCCGACGACACCGATGCTGCTGGATATTCTCGCTATCCAGAAGGTTTACGGCGCCAACATGCTTTGGCAAACCGGCAACAACGTCTATAGCTGGGCACCGGATCAATCAGTGTTCGAAACCATCTGGGATGCCGGCGGCAACGATACGATCGATGCCAGCAACCAGCAGGCGGCCGTCAGACTGAACCTGAATGAGGGCGAGTTCAGCAACATCGGCAAGGCATTCATCGACATTGCGAACCTGGAACTGATCAATGACGGGCTGACGATCGCCTTTGGCACCAAAATCGAAAATGCCACCGGTTCGGCCTTTGACGATGAGCTGATCGGTAATGCGCTGGGCAACGTTCTCGATGGCGGTGCCGGCCAAGACGTCATGATTGGCGGTGCAGGCAACGACGTTTACGTTGTGGATAACGTTAATGACGTGGTGGTGGAAACCAGCACCTCGCTAACCGAAATCGACACGGTCATGTCATCGATCAGCTACACCCTGGGCAGCACCAGCAATCTGGAGAACCTGACCCTCACCGGCAGCGATAATCTGGACGGTACCGGTAATGCGCTGAGCAACCGCCTCGCCGGCAACGCTGGCAATAACACGTTGGACGGCAGCCTCGGTGCCGACGTGATGATTGGTGGCTCCGGCAATGACACCTACATCGTCGACAACATCAAGGACGCAGTCACCGAAACCAGCACCCTGGCGAGCGAAATCGACACCGTGCGCTCCTCGATCAGTTGGACCCTCGGCGCCAACCTGGAAAACCTCACCCTCACCGGCAGCGATAACCTTACCGGTATCGGCAACGCCCTGAACAACGTGCTGACCGGCAACGCCGGCAACAACATCCTCAACGGCGCGGCCGGCCTGGACACGCTGATCGGCGGCGCCGGCGACGACACTTACGTCCTCGACCAGGCCGGCGAACTGGCGCTACTGCAGGACGACGTTGATCAAGGCAGCGACCTGCTGTACATCAACTACACCTCGACCCTGGCCGGCAGCACCGTCGATCTCAGCCAAAGCAACCTGCAAAACGTCGAAGATGTCACCGTCACCGGCCTCGGCAACTTCACCGTGATCGGCAACGACCTGAATAACATCCTGATCGGCAACAACTACGACAACACCCTGCTGGGTGGGGCCGGCAACGACTGGCTGGATGGCTGGGCCGGGGCTGACAAACTCAGTGGCGGCAGTGGCGATGACACCTATGTCATGTTCAACAATGGTGTACAAGTCACCGAACTGGCCGGCGAAGGCCACGACCTGATCAAGACAGCAGTGAGCCACTCTTTGGAAGCCAACGTCGAGGATGGCGAGCTGCTCGGATCTGCAGCGCTGAGCCTCACAGGTAATGAACTCGACAACAGCCTCACCGGCAACGCCGCCGCCAACATCCTCGACGGCCGGGGTGGGGCCGACACCCTGGACGGCGGTGCGGGCAATGACACCTACTACGTCGACAACATCGGCGACACGGTGATCGAACGCGGCACCTCGTTGAGCGAAATCGACACGGTCGCGTCGTCGATCAGCTACACCCTGGGCAGTAACGTCGAGAACCTGACCCTTATCAACTTCGACGACCTGAATGCTACCGGTAATGCCCTGAATAACCGCCTCGTCGGTAACTACGGCGACAACACCCTGGACGGAGGCCTTGGCGCCGACGTCATGATCGACGACCGCGGCAGCGACACCTACATCGTCGACAACCTCAAGGACGTGGTCATTGAGACCGGATTCTCGCTGTGGGATATCGACACCGTGCGCTCCTCGGTCAGCTGGACCCTCGGTGCCAACCTGGAAAACCTCACCCTGACCGGCAGCGACAACCTCAACGGCCTCGGCAATGCCCTGAACAACGTGCTGACCGGCAACAGCGGCAACAACATCCTCAACGGCGCGGCCGGCCTGGACACGCTGATCGGCGGCGCCGGCGACGACACCTACGTCCTCGACCAGGCCGGCGAACTGGCGCTGCTGCAGGAAACCGCCGATCAGGGCCGCGACCTGCTGAACATCAGCTACACCTCGACCCCGACCACCAGCACCGTCGACCTCAGCCAAAGCAACCTGCAGAACGTCGAAAACGTCACCGTCACCGGCCTCGGTGCCTTCACCGTGATCGGCAACGACCTGAACAACACCCTGCTCGGCAACGCCTACGTCAACACCCTGCAGGGCGGTGCCGGCGACGACTGGATGGATGGCGGCGCCGGGGGCGACACCCTCGTCGGCGGCAGTGGCGATGACACCTACATCATCGACAACGACGCCGACAAAATCACCGAACTGGCCGGCGAAGGCCGCGACCAGATCCGCACGACGGTGAGCTACATCCTGTCGGCCAACGTCGAAGACGGCGTGCTGTTGGGTACTGCGGCACTCAATATGATCGGCAACGAACTCGACAACAGCCTCACCGGCAACGCCGCCGCCAACACCCTCAATGGCGGTTCCGGCGCCGACACCCTGGACGGTGGCGCGGGCAACGACACCTACCTCGTCGACAACCTCGGCGACACGGTGATCGAACGCGGTACCTCGCTGACCGAGATCGACACGGTCGCGTCGTCGATCAGCTACACCCTGGGCAGCAACCTCGAGAACCTGACCCTCACCGGCGGCGATAATCTGGACGGTACCGGTAATGCGCTGAGCAACCGCCTGATCGGCAACAGCGGCAATAACGTGCTGGACGGCGGAAGCGGTGCCGACGTGATGATCGGCGGTTTCGGCAACGACACCTACAGCGTCGACAACCTCAAGGACGTGGTCGCCGAGACCAGTACCCTGGCGAGCGAAATCGACACCGTGCGCTCCTCGGTCAGCTGGACCCTGGGGGCCAACCTGGAAAACCTCACCCTCACCGGCAGCGACAACCTCAACGGCCTCGGCAATGCCCTGAACAACGTGCTGACCGGCAACAGCGGCAACAACATCCTCAACGGCGCGGCCGGCCTGGACACGCTGATCGGCGGCGCCGGCGACGACACCTACGTCCTCGACCAGGCCGGCGAACTGGCGCTGCTGCAGGAAACCGCCGATCAGGGCCGCGACCTGCTGAACATCAGCTACACCTCGACCCCGACCACCAGCACCGTCGACCTCAGCCAAAGCAACCTGCAGAACGTCGAAAACGTCACCGTCACCGGCCTCGGTGCCTTCACCGTGATCGGCAACGACCTGAACAACACCCTGCTCGGCAACGCCTACGTCAACACCCTGCAGGGCGGTGCCGGCGACGACTGGCTGGATGGCGGCGCCGGGGGCGACACCCTCGTCGGCGGCAGTGGCGATGACACCTACATCATCGACAACGACGCCGACAAAATCACCGAACTGACCGGCGAAGGCCGCGACCAGATCCGCACGACGGTGAGCTACATCCTGTCGGCCAACGTCGAAGATGGCGTGCTGTTGGGTACTGCGGCACTCAATATGATCGGCAACGAACTCGACAACAGCCTCACCGGCAACGCCGCCGCCAACACCCTCAATGGCGGGGCCGGTCAAGACCTCATGACTGGCGGTGCAGGCAACGACGTTTACGTTGTGGATAATGTTAATGACGTGGTGGTGGAAACCAGCACCTCGCTAACCGAAATCGACACGGTGCTGTCATCGATCAGCTACACCCTGGGCAGCACCAGCAATCTGGAATACCTGACCCTCACCGGCGGCGATAATCTGGACGGTACCGGTAATGCGCTGAGCAACCGCCTGATCGGCAACAGCGGCA
Source organism: Pseudomonas sp. B21-015 (assembly GCF_024749285.1). Classification (NCBI taxonomy): domain Bacteria; kingdom Pseudomonadati; phylum Pseudomonadota; class Gammaproteobacteria; order Pseudomonadales; family Pseudomonadaceae; genus Pseudomonas; species Pseudomonas sp. B21-015. The sequence continues at coordinate 1,164,317 of NZ_CP087196.1, read as the reverse complement.
ATAACGTGCTGGACGGCGGAAGCGGTGCCGACGTGATGATCGGCGGCAGCGGCAATGACACCTACAGCGTCGACAACCTCAAGGACGTGGTCGCCGAGACCAGTACCCTGGCGAGCGAAATCGACACCGTGCGCTCCTCGGTCAGCTGGACCCTGGGGGCCAACCTGGAAAACCTCACCCTCACCGGCAGCGACAACCTCAACGGCCTCGGCAATGCCCTGAACAACGTGCTGACCGGCAACAGCGGCAACAACATCCTCAACGGCGCGGCCGGCCTGGACACGCTGATCGGCGGCGCCGGCGACGACACCTACGTCCTCGACCAGGCCGGCGAACTGGCGCTGCTGCAGGAAACCGCCGATCAGGGCCGCGACCTGCTGAACATCAGCTACACCTCGACCCCGACCACCAGCACCGTCGACCTCAGCCAAAGCAACCTGCAGAACGTCGAAAACGTCACCGTCACCGGTATCGGTGCCTTCACCGTGATCGGCAACGACCTGAACAACACCCTGCTCGGCAACGCCTACGTCAACACCCTGCAGGGCGGTGCCGGCGACGACTGGATGGATGGCGGCGCCGGGGGCGACACCCTCGTCGGCGGCAGTGGCGATGACACCTACATCATCGACAACGACGCCGACAAAATCACCGAACTGGCCGGCGAAGGCCGCGACCAGATCCGCACGACGGTGAGCTACATCCTGTCGGCCAACGTCGAAGACGGCGTGCTGCTGGGTACTGCGGCACTCAATATGATCGGCAACGAACTCGACAACAGCCTCACCGGCAACGCCGCCGCCAACACCCTCAATGGCGGGGCCGGCCAAGACCTCATGACTGGCGGTGCAGGCAACGACGTTTACGTTGTGGATAACGTGGGTGACGTGGTGGTGGAAACCAGCACCTCGCTAACCGAAATCGACACGGTGCTGTCATCGATCAGCTACACCCTGGGCAGCACTAGCAATCTGGAATACCTGACCCTCACCGGCGGCGATAATCTGGACGGTACCGGTAATGCGCTGAGCAACCGCCTGATCGGCAACAACGGCAACAACGTGCTGGACGGCGGAAGCGGCGTCGATGTGATGATCGGCGGTTTCGGCAACGACACCTACAGCGTCGACAACCTCAAGGACGTGGTCGCCGAGACCAGTACCCTGGCGAGCGAAATCGACACCGTGCGCTCCTCGGTCAGCTGGACCCTCGGTGCCAACCTGGAAAACCTCACCCTCACCGGCAGCGACAACCTCAACGGCCTCGGCAATGCCCTGAACAACGTGCTGACCGGCAACAGCGGCAGCAACATCCTCAACGGCGCGGCCGGCCTGGACACCATGATCGGCGGCGCCGGCGACGACACCTACGTCCTCGACCAGGCCGGCGAACTGGCGCTGCTGCAGGAAACCGCCGATCAGGGCCGCGACCTGCTGAACATCAGCTACACCTCGACCCCGACCACCAGCACCGTCGACCTCAGCCAAAGCAACCTGCAGAACGTCGAAAACGTCACCGTCACCGGCCTCGGTGCCTTCACCGTGATCGGCAACGACCTGAACAACACCCTGCTCGGCAACGCCTACGTCAACACCCTGCAGGGCGGTGCCGGCGACGACTGGCTGGATGGCGGCGCCGGGGGCGACACCCTCGTCGGCGGCAGTGGCGATGACACCTACATCATCGACAACGACGCCGACAAAATCACCGAACTGACCGGCGAAGGCCGCGACCAGATCCGCACGACGGTGAGCTACATCCTGTCGGCCAACGTCGAAGATGGCGTGCTGTTGGGTACTGCGGCACTCAATATGATCGGCAACGAACTCGACAACAGCCTCACCGGCAACGCCGCCGCCAACACCCTCAATGGCGGGGCCGGTCAAGACCTCATGACTGGCGGTGCAGGCAACGACGTTTACGTTGTGGATAATGTTAATGACGTGGTGGTGGAAACCAGCACCTCGCTAACCGAAATCGACACGGTGCTGTCATCGATCAGCTACACCCTGGGCAGCACCAGCAATCTGGAATACCTGACCCTCACCGGCGGCGATAATCTGGACGGTACCGGTAATGCGCTGAGCAACCGCCTGATCGGCAACAGCGGCAATAACGTGCTGGACGGCGGAAGCGGTGCCGACGTGATGATCGGCGGCAGCGGCAATGACACCTACAGCGTCGACAACCTCAAGGACGTGGTCGCCGAGACCAGTACCCTGGCGAGCGAAATCGACACCGTGCGCTCCTCGGTCAGCTGGACCCTGGGGGCCAACCTGGAAAACCTCACCCTCACCGGCAGCGACAACCTCAACGGCCTCGGCAATGCCCTGAACAACGTGCTGACCGGCAACAGCGGCAACAACATCCTCAACGGCGCGGCCGGCCTGGACACGCTGATCGGCGGCGCCGGCGACGACACCTACGTCCTCGACCAGGCCGGCGAACTGGCGCTGCTGCAGGAAACCGCCGATCAGGGCCGCGACCTGCTGAACATCAGCTACACCTCGACCCCGACCACCAGCACCGTCGACCTCAGCCAAAGCAACCTGCAGAACGTCGAAAACGTCACCGTCACCGGTATCGGTGCCTTCACCGTGATCGGCAACGACCTGAACAACACCCTGCTCGGCAACGCCTACGTCAACACCCTGCAGGGCGGTGCCGGCGACGACTGGATGGATGGCGGCGCCGGGGGCGACACCCTCGTCGGCGGCAGTGGCGATGACACCTACATCATCGACAACGACGCCGACAAAATCACCGAACTGGCCGGCGAAGGCCGCGACCAGATCCGCACGACGGTGAGCTACATCCTGTCGGCCAACGTCGAAGACGGCGTGCTGCTGGGTACTGCGGCACTCAATATGATCGGCAACGAACTCGACAACAGCCTCACCGGCAACGCCGCCGCCAACACCCTCAATGGCGGGGCCGGCCAAGACCTCATGACTGGCGGTGCAGGCAACGACGTTTACGTTGTGGATAACGTGGGTGACGTGGTGGTGGAAACCAGCACCTCGCTAACCGAAATCGACACGGTGCTGTCATCGATCAGCTACACCCTGGGCAGCACTAGCAATCTGGAATACCTGACCCTCACCGGCGGCGATAATCTGGACGGTACCGGTAATGCGCTGAGCAACCGCCTGATCGGCAACAACGGCAACAACGTGCTGGACGGCGGAAGCGGCGTCGATGTGATGATCGGCGGTTTCGGCAACGACACCTACAGCGTCGACAACCTCAAGGACGTGGTCGCCGAGACCAGTACCCTGGCGAGCGAAATCGACACCGTGCGCTCCTCGGTCAGCTGGACCCTCGGTGCCAACCTGGAAAACCTCACCCTCACCGGCAGCGACAACCTCAACGGCCTCGGCAATGCCCTGAACAACGTGCTGACCGGCAACAGCGGCAGCAACATCCTCAACGGCGCGGCCGGCCTGGACACCATGATCGGCGGCGCCGGCGACGACACCTACGTCCTCGACCAGGCCGGCGAACTGGCGCTGCTGCAGGAAACCGCCGATCAGGGCCGCGACCTGCTGAACATCAGCTACACCTCGACCCCGACCACCAGCACCGTCGACCTCAGCCAAAGCAACCTGCAGAACGTCGAAAACGTCACCGTCACCGGCCTCGGTGCCTTCACCGTGATCGGCAACGACCTGAACAACACCCTGCAAGGCAACGCCTACGTCAACACCCTGCAGGGCGGTGCCGGCGACGACTGGCTGGATGGCGGCGCCGGGGGCGACACCCTCGTCGGCGGCAGTGGCGATGACACCTACATCATCGACAACGACGCCGACAAAATCACCGAACTGACCGGCGAAGGCCGCGACCAGATCCGCACGACGGTGAGCTACATCCTGTCGGCCAACGTCGAAGATGGCGTGCTGTTGGGTACTGCGGCACTCAATATGATCGGCAACGAACTCGACAACAGCCTCACCGGCAACGCCGCCGCCAACACCCTCAATGGCGGGGCCGGTCAAGACCTCATGACTGGCGGTGCAGGCAACGACGTTTACGTTGTGGATAATGTTAATGACGTGGTGGTGGAAACCAGCACCTCGCTAACCGAAATCGACACGGTGCTGTCATCGATCAGCTACACCCTGGGCAGCAACGTCGAGAACCTGACCCTGACCGGCAACGACAACCTCACCGGTATCGGCAACGCCCTGAACAACGTGCTGATCGGCAACAACGGCAACAACGTGCTGGAGGGCGGAAGCGGCGTCGATGTGATGATCGGCGGTTTCGGCAACGACACCTACAGCGTCGATAACCTCAAGGACGTGGTCGCCGAGACCAGTACCCTGATATCTGAAGTCGACACCGTGCGCTCCTCGGTCAGCTGGACCCTGGGCGCCAACCTGGAAAACCTCACCCTCACCGGCAGCGACAACCTCAACGGCCTCGGCAATGCCCTGAACAACGTGCTGACCGGCAACGGCGGCAACAACATCCTCAACGGCGCGGCCGGCCTGGACACGCTGATCGGCGGCGCCGGCGACGACACCTACGTCCTCGACCAGGCCGGCGAACTGGCGCTGCTGCAGGAAACCGCCGATCAGGGCCGCGACCTGCTGAACATCAGCTACACCTCGACCCCGACCACCAGCACCGTCGACCTCAACCAAAGCAACCTGCAAAACGTCGAAAACGTCACCGTCACCGGTATCGGTGCCTTCACCGTGATCGGCAACGACCTGAACAACACCCTGCTCGGCAACGCCGCCGCCAACATCCTCGACGGCAAGGCCGGGGCCGACACCCTGGACGGTGGTGCCGGCAACGATACCTACCTCGTCGACAACCTCGGCGACACGGTGATCGAACGCGGCACCTCGCTGACCGAAATCGACACGGTCATGTCGTCGATCAGCTACACCCTGGGCAGCAACCTCGAGAACCTGACCCTCACCGGCAGCGACAACCTCGACGCCACCGGTAACGCCCTGGGCAACCGTCTGATCGGCAACAGCGGCAGCAACGTTCTGGAGGGCGGAACCGGTGCCGACCTGATGATCGGCGGCACCGGCAACGACACCTATATCGTCGACAACCTCCAGGACGCGGTCACCGAGACCAGTACCCTGGCGAGCGAAATCGACACCGTGCGCTCTTCGGTGAGCTGGACCCTGGGTGCCAATCTGGAAAACCTCACCCTCACCGGCAGCAACAACCTCAACGGTGTCGGCAACACCCTGAACAACGTTATCAACGGCAACGACGGCAATAACCTGCTCAATGGCGGGGCGGGCGACGACCTGCTCGACGGTGGTGTGGGCAATGACCTACTGGTGGGAGGCATGGGTGTAGACACCCTCACGGGCGGCTCTGGTGCCGACCGGTTTGTTTTCAATTTGCTCAGCGAGCTGGGTAAAGGGGCAACCAGCGACGTCATCACCGACTTCAGCAGCCTGCAGGGCGACAAGATCGACCTGTCGAAACTCGATGCCAATATGCTCACCTCTGCGTTCAACACCTTCACCTTCATTGACTCGAATGCGTTCACAGGATCAGGACAACTGCGTTTCGAAGATCATGTACTGTATGGCAACGTCAATGGCACGCTGGGTGCGGATTTCGAAATCCAGCTGGTAGGCGTGGACACCTTTAGTGCCAACGATCTGGTGGTATGACAAGGGCAATACAATGAAAAACGCCCCGACTTGTTCGGGGCGTTTTTCTTTAAGAGATGCCGTTGTCCCTCAGCTAAGACAACACCCCCAACTCCTTCGCCCGCGCCACCGCCTGCGTGCGCCGCTCAACCCCCAACTTACTGTTGATATGGCTGGCATGGGTCTTCACCGTATGCAGCGAAATGAACAACTGATCGCTGATTTCCTGGTTCGAACACCCTTGGGCGATCAGTTGCAAAACGGCCAGTTCACGCGTACTGAGTTGTTCCGCAGCAGGCGACGCCTCCAGCATCGGGCGGGAGACCAGAGCCAGAAGCTTTTCCGAGAGGCTCAGCGAAACGGCCGTTGGCGCACAGAGTTGAAGTTGCCCGCGCAGCCAGTCCGGGTGCTCGGCCAGCAATTGGTCGAACGGTTGCAGGACGCCACCGGCGGCCGCTTCCAACGCCTGGATCAGAGCCTTGCGGGCCTCGGGCTCGCGATCGCCCGCCAACAACAGCGTGATTGTCTGATTCAGCGCCATCACGCTGAGCATCTGCCGGTCGGTGCGCTGACCGTGTTCATGCAGCGCGTTCAAGCGCCCTTCGGCGAGCATGGGCTGGCCCTTCATCACGTCCAGCAACGCCTGTTGCAGTTCAATGTGCAGCGGCAGTTGCGGATGGAATTCCGGCGGTGCCGCCGGGTGCTCGCCGTTGTAGGTCTGGCCCAGTCGCGCAAGCCAGGGTTCGGCCAGATCGGTGCGGCCCTGGACCAGCCAGAGTTCGCATTTGACCAGGGTAATCATCGCCAGATAGTAAATCGGCGGGACGTCCCAGATGTGCATCAGCCGCTCGGCCTCGGCAAGTTCGGCGAAGGCTTTCGCGAATTCGCCGCTGTTGCCGTCCAGCCGGGCAATTACGCAGTGGCCGATCAGCACGCTGATGTCGCGACAGGCCCTGGCTTCCCCCAACCCCGCCAGCAAACGCGCCCGCGCGGCCTGGGGTTGCAAGCGCAGCGCCAGCAAAAAACCCTCGTACAAGGTCAAACGTGCGCGCACCGCATAAAGCCGTAGCGGGGATAAGCCTTGCAGGCGTTGCAGCCCCTGACGGACTTCATCCAGTGAACGAAGAATCTCCCCGCGCGCTTGCAACACGCGGGCGCGGTCGTAATGGGCCAGCGCCTCGAACAACGGGTTACCGACCCGTTGTGCCAGCTCAAGGGACTCACGATTCAACCCTCGTGCACGCCAGAGATCGCTGTCGGCAATGGCCAGGTTGGACAATGTCGAGAGGCACATCAGGCGCTGTCCATAGCGTTTGGCCGGCAGGCTTTCCAGCGCTTCGGTGCAATAGAGCAGCGTCAGCTCCCGATTGCCTCGCCCCCGGGCAATGATGCCGCTCAGGGCCAGCCATTGCGCCAGCATGGACTTTTGCGCCGTGGCCGATGGCGCCGGCAGGAAGCGGCTCAGGTGACTGGCCAGCTCCTCGGCGGCGTCCAGTTGACAGGCCAGCCCCAACGCCCAGCTGTAGAGCACGATCAACCGTGGCGTGCTGATCAGCAGGCTGTCGGGCAAGTCCATTTTCCAGCGCAGCAGCATGCCGACGTTCTGCTCGGCCAGCAGCTGTTCTTCAGAGAGGTTTTGTACCAGATTCGCTGCAACATCCAGGTGCCCGGCGCGCAACGCTTGCTCTACCGCTTCATCGAGTAATCCCTGGGTGTTGAACCAGCGGCAGGCACGCAGATGCAGGCTGGCTGTCGGCACCATCGCCTGGGCGCTGGGCCGGCTGCGCAGCAGGTCGGAAAACAGGTGGTGATAGCGATACCAGTGACCGTGTTCGTCCAGTGGCACCAGAAACACCTGATGCGCCAGCAGGAAACGCAGGATCTCGGCGCTGTCATGAGCTTCGCGCACGGCGTCGCACAGTTCGCTGCAAAAGCGCTCTTGTGGCGCGGTGTCGTACAGGAATGACTGCACCTCGGCGGGCAGGCAATCGATCACCTCTTCGAGCAGGTAATCACGAATCAGCCCTTCCCCGCCGTACAACGACTGGGGCAATGCGCCCTCGCTGCCCGCTTCGGAGGCCGCCAGCAGCCAGAAACGCAGCCCGGCCACCCAGCCTTCGCTGCGCTGGATCAAACTCTCCAGCGCCTCGCCACGCAATGAAATGCTGTGTCGATCAAGCAGGCTCAGAGCCTCATCGTGGGTCAGGCGCAGATCTTGCTCGTGCAGTTCGAGCAGTTGCCGCGACAACCGCAGACGCGCCAGGTGCCAGTCCGGACGCTGCCGGCTAGTAACCATGACCAGCAGGCCATCGGGTAAATGATTGAGAAAAAATTGCAGGCAACGATCAAGCACCGGGCCTTGGGCCAGATGGTAGTCATCGAGCACCAGCAGCAACGGCTTGCCGGGTGAAAGGTGCACCGCCAGCTCATCGAGCAAACCGTCCAGCCATTCTTCGAAAGCGAATGGCTGATGACGTTGGCGCATTTTCAGCAGCCCCAGCGCCTGGCTGCCCAACTGCGGGAAATACTCCTGAAGACCTTCGAGCAGGCGCTCAAGAAAACGGCCCGGATCGCTGTCCCGTGGACTTAACCCCAGCCACAGGCTTTGCCAATGCTCCGGTAAACCCTGACAAAACTCCACCGCCAATGAACTCTTGCCGAACCCCGCCGGAGCGCTGATCAGCAACAACCTGCCACCCAGACCTGCACTCAGGCGCTCGCACAGACGCCGCCGCAGCACATGGCCGTCGGGCAGCGGGGGTCGGAAAAAGCGCCCGCCCAGTGCCGCGACGGCAACGCTTTCAGGGCCCGGAAGTGGGGACAGATCAGTCATGGCCGGCTCTTGTTTGAAATACTGATGGCGGCGTTACAGATGTCCGCAGCCTAGCGGTAAACGAAGAGCTATTGAAGGTTATTGCTACAAATGGCTACAAAAAGACTACAACCAGAGATGTCCGGCTCATAACGCCTGAATGTCGGCAAAATGTTCGCAGCCGCTCCTGCACCGACCGAGTACACCCGCAACATCGCGGCGTACGCATAACCTGTAGGAGCTGCCGCAGGCTGCGATCTTTTGAAGGAAAAAAAAACGCCCCGAACCAGTCGGGGCGTTTTTTCGAGGATGCGGCCTCGGTTTACAACGTATTAGCGAACGCCTTCCTGACGCAACGCGGCCGGAGTGAAGTCGGCGGTGCTGGCGGTGAAGCCGAAGTTATACGCCGACTTCTCTTCGTTCTTCATGCCCAGTGCCAGGTAGCGGCCCGATTGCAGGTCGTACAAGGTTTCGAGGGCGTACCACGGCACTTGCTTGTCGTAGTAGTTCTCGGCGTGAGCCTCGGCGACGCGCCACAGTTGCCCGCGACCGTCGTAGTGGTCGACCACTGCCGCCTGCCAGGTGTCTTCGTCGATGTAGAAGTCACGTTTGGCGTAGATGTGACGCTGACCTTCCTTCAGGGTCGCGACCACATGCCAGACCCGACGCAGTTCATAGCGAGCCAGGTCCTGGTTGATGTGACCGGCCTTGATGATGTCGGCGTACTTCAGTTGTGGCGAATCGAGCTTGTAGCTGTCGGAGGCGATGTACATCTCTTTCTTGCCTTCGAGCTTCCAGTCATAGCGATCCGGCGCACCGTTGTACATGTCCAGGTTGTCGGAGGTACGCAGGCCATCGGCTGCGGTACCCGGTCCGTCATAGGACACTTGCGGCGCACGACGCACGCGGCGCTGCCCGGCGTTGTAGACCCACGCCGAACGCGGCTCTTTAACCTGATCGAGGGTTTCGTGCACCAGCAGCACACCACCGGCCAGACGCGCCGGCGCGGTCACTTTCTGCTTGAAGTAGAACAGGATGTTGCCCGGGTTTTTCGGGTCGTAATCCTTCATCTTGTCGCGGAACACGAACTGGTCCTCGAAGTACACCAGGCTGAACGAGCCGTTCGGCTGCGGCGTGGCCTGGGTTATCAGACGGGTCACACTGCCGCCGCGATAACGGGTGATATGGTTCCAGATGACTTCAACACCGCTTTTCGGAATCGGGAACGGGATCGCGGTTTCGAAGTTTTCCAGACCGTTGCCGCCGGACACCAGATTAGTGTTGGTGGCGTTCTTCTTGATCGAGGCAAACACCTCATCCGGCACGGTGGCACCGCGGTGGGACGGGTAGACCGGCATCTTGAAGGTTTCCGGGTAGCGCTTGAACATCGCGTACTGGCCCGGCGCGAGCTTGTCCTTGTACTGGTCGACGTTCTGCGCGGTGATGGTGAACTGCGGTTTTTCACTAGAGAACGGATCAGACAGAAAACCCTTGCTGTCCACGCTACCGGCGTTTTTCGGCATGGGTTTCCAGGCCGGGATCGAACCGTCGGCGTTACCCGCCATCTCGGCGCCCATCGGGGTCAGGCTCTTGCCCAGCTTGTCCGCTTCGGCCGCAGGGACCGCCGCCATCACACCGGTTGCCAGCAGCGACAGCCCCAGAACGCCAACGTGGAACAGACTCTTTGTTATTTTCATAAATGTGTTCGTCCTGAAAATACAGTGCTTAGAAGTTCACGCCGAAGCTGAGCGCAACGAAGTCGCGATCATCCACGGTGGTGTACTTGCCGTCGAAGAAGTTGGTGTACGCCAGGCTCGCGGTGTAGGTGTTCTGGTATTCGGCATCGACACCCAGGCTCACCGCTTTACGGCCTTCCTCGAAGTTGCCGCCAGGGCCAGGCGAGTAACCGCTTACGTCGTGGGACCAGGCCACGTTCGGCTTGAGGTTCACACCGGCGAACACGTCGTTGTAATCCCAGATGGCGCGACCGCGATAACCCCATGACATCGACGTTGTAAAGCCATCGTCCTCGCAGTTGCGGCTGCGGTTGTTGGTAGCAGCACCCGCGCCGGCACCGTTGATGGTACTGGTGTTAAGGATCGCCGAGCAGGTATTGAGGCCGCCAGTAGACGGCAGTTCACCAGGCCCGTAGACCGGGTCACGGCCGTAACGGACATCAGAGCTGCTTTCCAGACCGCCAACATGGGTCACGCCCACTTCGCCCACCAGGGTCAGACGGCTGGCGCCCATGACCTGATCGAAGAAGTGCGTCAGGGTGGTCTGGAACTGGGTGATTTCCTTGCGGCGATAGCCGTGCAGATCCTGACCCGGTACACCGGGGAGCAACGAAGCGTTGGTCAGGGCACCGCCCAATGGGCGCACGCCAGCGAACAGGATGTCAGTGGAGTTGAGCTGCACCGGCGCATTCGGACGGTAGCTGAGTTCACCACTCCACGCCGTACCGGTAGGCAGGGTGGTGGAAAAGCTCAAGCCGTAGAGGCGGATGTCTTCCGGGTACTCGACGAAGTATTCCGAGTTACCCGCGACCACCAGGGGTGCCAAAGCCCGAAGCGCCCCTGGCAATGCCGCTGCCCGGGCGTAGGCCGCCGCTGGAGCACCGGTGGCGCTGAAGATAGGCGCACGACTGTGATAATTCATGAAATAGGCACCGAACTCGGTGTCCAGCGGCTCGAACATGTATTTGAGGGACGCGCCCCACTGGCCGCTGTCCCGCGCATCGCGATCCGCACCACGGCGCACCAGTACACCTTCATCGTTTACGTCGACGCCCAGCCTGGTCAATGTAGGCAGGGCGGCGGCCGGAATGGTCGAGCGCTTGTTCAGTACGCGCAGATTGTCGGTGCAACCGTCGGCAATGATGTCCGGCTGGGAGAAGAAGGTGCCGCAGTTATCAACAACCGTCTGGTCCCATTCAAGCTGATAGAAGGCTTCGGCCGACAGGTTGTCGGTGAGGCTCTGGGACACGTAGAACATGTTGACCGGAATCAAGCCTTCCTTGACTTCGGCACCGGGACGACGGAACGCAGACACGTCGATCGGGTTGATCGAGTTGATGCCACCACCGATGAAAGTACTTTCACCCCAGCTCACCACCTGCTTGCCCAGACGCACGGAACCCGGCTGATCGGCAATGGCGTAGTTGTGGTAGACGAAGGCGTCGAGGATCTGACCGCCGGCGGACTTGGCGCCTTCCTTGCGATTTTCGTCGCTGATGTCCTTGAACTCGCGGCTTTCATCCTTGAGTTCAAAGTCGTACCAGTATTTGCCCCGGACGAAGACACCGGTATCACCGTATTTCAATTCAAGGTCATGGATACCCTTGAAGATCTTCGAAAAAGTTTCGCCGCTCTTGAAGTTGTTGTGACCGTCATCGGACGTCTGGGACAGGCCGTGGCCCCCGTTATTGACGCCGATAAGATTCTTGTTGGGGCTCTGAGTAGACCAACTGGCGCCGATCGACAGGGATGAGTCAAATTGACCTTCGATCTCACCGACGTTGAAACTGACGCCGAATGCAGGCCCGGCGAGCGAAGAGGCAAGACTGACCGCCAGGGGCAGTTTCGCCCGGCGCCAGAACTGGTTTACTGATGTCATCGACGCTACTCCATGTGCATTATTGTTATGGCTGAGTACTTTTAAAAACGTTGTGGGTGACCGGAAGCCAAGCGGTTCCGAAGTCACTCCAAAGTTGCATCGCCCCGTTTTGTGCGTGAGCTCCGTTCTTAAAAATCCTTGAGCGGACTATAGCCAGCAGGTAGTAGTGCTTGATCCCTCTAAAGTGTGATTTGCAGCTGCCGGCCACTCTGGAACAGTCCTTTCGCCAGTCCGACACATGTCGGCCCGGCAAGGATGGCTGAAAATTCGGATTTCACAAGTCAAGCGCTTGCTTGGTGGGTCTGGCGCGCCGTTTTCGGCGCGCCAGCGGACGCTTAAAGCGTCGAGAGGAAGGTACTGTTGTTAGCCTGCCATTCGGTGATGTCGACGCGGATGCGCTTCTTGTCGAGTTTGCCGACGCTGGTCTTGGGAATTTCAGTAACAATGGCGATCTGGCTCGGGATCGCCCACTTGCTCAGGTGCCCCTGTTCAACGAACGGCTTGAGGTGCTCCTTGAGTTCCTTGGCCCCGATCTCATGCCCTTCCCTGACGACCAACAGCGCAAACGGCCGCTCGCCCCACTGCGGATCGGCGATGCCCACCACTGCTACTTCGCGTACCGCAGGGTGGCGGCTGATCAGGTCTTCCAGGTCCAGGGAGGAGATCCACTCGCCGCCAGTCTTGATCACGTCCTTGATCCGGTCGCGAATGTCGATCACGCCCATGCTGTCCAGCGTCGCCACGTCGCCGGTGTGCAGCCAGCCCCCGGCCCAGAGCTCGGCGCCTTTCTGCGGCTCGTTGAAATAGCCCTCGGTGAGCCACGGCGCGCGCAGCACCAGTTCGCCCTGGGTCTCACCATCGGCAGGCAAGAAGTTGCCGTCGGTGTCGATGATCGCCGCTTCGACCAACGGCCCCGGTACACCGGCCTTGATCCGGTAAGTGGTGCGTTCGTCTTCGGTACCGGCCATCAACTCATCGTTGAGGTGCGCGCACGATACCAATGGCCCGGTTTCCGACATGCCGTAAGCGGCGGTCAACTGAATGCCCTTGGCTTTGGCCGCTTCATACAGCGCACGGTTGAGCGCACTGCCGCCGATGACGATTTTCCAGCCACCGAAATCGATGTTTTGCGCCGCCTTGGCATTGAGGACCATTTGCAGAATGGTCGGCACGCAGTGGGAAAAGCTCACCTTCTCCTTGCGCCACAGTTCCACCAGGTATTCGGGGTCATAACGACCGGGATAGACCTGCTTGAGCCCGAGCATGGTTGCCACATACGGCAAGCCCCAGGCATGCACATGGAACATCGGCGTGATCGGCATGTACACGTCGTTGGTGCCCAGCAAGCGCACGCTGTCGATGGAGCCCATGATGGTCGACACGCCCATGGTGTGCAGCACCAGTTGCCGATGGGTGAAATACACGCCTTTGGGGTTGCCGGTAGTGCCGGTGGTGTAGAACGTGGTGGCGACCGAGTTTTCGTCGAAGTCCTGGAAGTCGTACTGCGGGCTCGCGGCGGCCAGCAGTTGCTCGTACTCGCCGACAAGGTTCGGCAAATCGGCGGTCTTTTCCGGTAAGTCGGTCAGCAGCAGGGTTTTCTCCACCGTGGTCAGGTGCCCGGCAATCGCCTTGTACAACCCGACGAACTCGCTGTTGACCAGCACGAAGCGGTCCTCGGCGTGGTTCATGGTGTAGAGAATCTGTTCCGGCGACAGGCGCACGTTAATGGTGTGGATCACCGCGCCGATCATCGGGATGGCAAACATGCACTCCAGGTAGCGATGGCTGTCCCAGTCCATTACCGCCACGGTATCCCCGGCCTTCACGCCGGCCTCTGTCAGCACATTGGCCAGCCGCGCGACCCGCTCGATCAGGGTCGGATAGCTGTAGCGCAACTGATCGCGGTAGATGATCTCGCGAGTTTTTTCGTAACGGGCGCCGGACATCAGCAGCCGTTTAATCAACAGCGGATACTGGTAAGCGCCCTCGGCGGGAGGAATAACGCGAGTCTGCAACATAAGAGTCCCTTTTTGACTGCACAGTCTTGGCTGCTAAAGCTAAGCACTCTAGAGCCCTTGAACGCCAGCAAAATCAGCCAAAGGAATGATTTGCACAGCCGTACAAATGCTAGCCTTGCGCCAGCATTTGCAGGAATTCGTTAGCCGTTACGCCGTTTTTTCTACGGCAGCCTCGGATGGTGTCCGGGGGAAAACCACTGCAGCCACGAAGGTCAACGCCGCAAAACTTGCCAATATCAGGTAAAGGCCTACAAAACCTTGGCGCGGTTCGACGAACGAAATCAGCGGAATCGCGGTAGCACTGGCACCGAACGATAAACAGTAACGCAGCGCAAAGACTCGGGATTGCCATTGCGCCGCGACAAAGTTGGCGACCATCGCATCATTCACCGTGACCTGGCCAAACACCACGAACATGAACGCTGCGCCCAGCGCTATCACAGCCCATCCGTCGACATAGGCCAACCCGAACAACAGCGGCGCCTGGCACAACGTCAACACGATGAATGGCCATTTCAGACTGAAACGATGCAAGACCCGGCCGATGCTCAACTGCGCCACGGCGCCGAAGGCATACGCCAGGCTGACCACGACGCCAAGAGTTTGCGGTGAAGCAAACAAATCGTGCAGGCGCTCCTGAAACAGTTTCGGATAGGTCATGGTCGTGGCGTTGAACACCACACCGCCGGTCGCGGTGGCCAAGGCCAGTACGCCGAACACCATGAACATGGAAATCCGCTGGCCAGCCGCACCTTTGAGCGGCATGTGCGGACGCTTCGGGATCGGTTCTTCGCGCACCTGAAACGCGAAACCGATGCCCAGCACAATCGCCACCACGCCGGGCAAAATGAATGCCGAACGCCAGCCGAACTGCGCCACCAGCAGCCCGGTGATCAGCGCCGAAAACGCCACGCCGAGGTTGCCCCACATACCGTTGATACCGATTTCCCGGCCGCGATGCTGCGCGTAAGCCACCAGCATCGCGGTGCCCACCGGGTGATAGATCGCGGCGAAAACCCCGATCAGCGTCAGGCCGAGTACCAGCATCGGGGCGCTATTGCTCACGCCGGTAAAGATCGCCGAGGCGCCAATACCAAAAAAAAAACACCAGCATCATTTTCCGTCGGCTCCAGTGATCCCCCAGCCAACCGGCCGGCAATGAACAGGCGCCAAAGGCAATGAAACCGCCGAGGGACAGGCCAATCAGCGCGGCGTAGTCCAGCGCGAAGGCCTGGGTCATGCCGAGAATGGCGGCGGGAAAAATCAACATGAACATATGATCGATCACATGGGCTGCGTTGATGTAGCGGAGGACGTTTCTGGACTGGTTCATCGCGGCACGCTTTACGTTATAGAGAGCGGCTTATGCTAAGTTGGCGAAAAAGCGTATTTCTGACAATAAAGTCATTGGATCTGACATGTTAATCAGCCATTTCCTGCACGGACCGGTCAGCGCCTATCCGCGAGATTATATGGACGGTGCTCATCAGGAATTGCATCAACACCGAGAAGCGCAGTTGCTGTACGCCGTTTGCGGCACTATGCGAGTGGTCACGGCGCAAGGGGCCTGGGTCATTCCACCGACCCGAGCCGTGTGGATTCCGCCCTTGGTGGCGCATGAGATTTTCATGTCGGGCGAGGTGCGCATGCGTTCGCTGTTCATTGCCGCCGAACTGTCGCCGCCAACTCTGCAACAGTGCTGCGTGCTGGCCGTCACGCCATTGCTGCGCGAGCTGATCCTGCGCGCGGTGAAAGGTCCGCAACACGCGGAAAACTCATTGATTCAGAGGCTGATGCTCGAAGAGATCGCCAGCCTGGAAAACCTTCCGCTACACATTCCGATGCCCGAGGACCGACGCCTGCTGGGCATCTGCCTGGCGCTACTGCGCACACCAGACCATTCCAATACCCTGGAAGACTGGGCACAGCAGGTCGGCGCCAGTTCTCGAACCTTGGCGCGGCTGTTCCAACAACAACTGAAGATGAATTTCAATGCCTGGCGTCAACAACTGCGCCTGATGGAAGCCCTGCCGCGCCTGCTCGCCGGGGAAAGCGTGCAGAGCGTGGCGTGTGATCTGGGTTACGGCAGTGCTCGGGCGTTCAGCGCGATGTTTCGCCGTTTACTCGGAGAAAACCCTCGGGAATACCTGAACGCGTTGAACAAATTGAGCGAGCTCAATCCCCCGTAGGTGCTCAGCGCGATCAATGCATCTCGGTGAACGCGAGTTTCACGCCGATGGCGATCAGTACCGCGCCCATGGTCCGGTCGAACCAGTGGCCCATGCGGGCGAAACCGGCGCGTACGCGCTGTTGGCTGAACAGCATCGCCACCAGGCAGAACCAGACCGCTGTCGCCGCCGCCAGATAAATCCCATAGCCGGCCTGTACCGCCAGTGGCGTGTGCGGGTTGATCACCACGGTGAACAGCGACAGAAAAAACAGCGTGGCTTTCGGGTTCAAGCCATTGGTCACGAAACCCGAAGTGAAAGCGCCCCGTGCGGTGCGTTCGCCGGCTTCCTGGCGCAGATCGTCAGCCACCGGTTTGGCCGGTTGCGCGCGCAAGGCCTTGAAGCCTATGTACAGCAGGTACGCGGCGGCCGCCCATTTCAGGGCGTTGAACAGCACGATCGATTGAGACACGATCAGCCCGATGCCCAGCAGCGAATAACCGACGTGCAGGAAAATCGCCGAACCGACGCCCAGTGCCGTCCAGGTCCCGGCACGGCGACCGTGGGTCACGCTCTCACGCACCACCACGGCGAAATCCGGTCCGGGGCTGGCGACGGCCAGCAGGTGAATCAGGGCAACGGTCAAGAACTCTGTCCAGTACATGGGGGCTCCTTTTGGGCCAGCGTAACTGTTTGTTTCATCTGGTAGGCTCGGCAGATTACGCCTTCAGTTCAATGCACAAAAGGTACAGTTGATGACGAACCCTCGCCGCGCCGTTTTCCTTGACCATCCATCCCTGGACCTCGGCGATCTCGATCTCAGCCCGCTACACGAGTGCTTCAGCGACTTGCAGCTGTACGCACAAACCACGCCAGAACAGGTGATCGAACGCCTCAAGGGCGCCACCGTCGCCATCAGCAACAAAATCCTGATCGATGCGGCGGCCATGGCGGCCAGCCCCGAATTGAAGCTGATCCTGATCACCGCTACCGGCACCAACAACGTCGACCTCGCCGCCGCCCGCGCTCACGGGATTACCGTTTGCAACTGCCAGGGTTACGGCACGCCGTCGGTGGCTCAGCACACGATCATGTTGTTGCTGAATTTGGCGACGCGCCTGGCCGATTATCAGAAAGCTGTCGCCGAAGGTCGCTGGCAACAGGCGAAACAGTTCTGCCTGCTGGATTACCCGATTGTCGAACTGCAAGGCAAAACCCTCGGTCTGCTTGGCCACGGTGAACTGGGCAGCGCCGTGGCGCGGTTGGCCGAGGCGTTCGGCATGCGCGTATTGCCGGGGCAGATTCCAGGACGCCCTGCCCGGCCGGATCGCTTGCCGCTGAATGAACTGCTGCCGCAAATCGACGCGCTGACCCTGCACTGCCCACTCAACGAATACACTCGGCACTTCATCGGTGCCCGTGAACTGGCCTCGATGAAACCCGGTGCTTTCGTGGTCAACACCGCGCGCGGCGGCTTGATTGACGAGCAGGCCTTGGCCGACGCCCTGCGCAACGGTCATCTGGGCGGCGCGGCCACCGACGTGTTGAGTGTCGAACCACCCATCGCGGGCAATCCGCTGTTGGCCCAGGACATTCCACGGCTGATCGTCACCCCGCACAACGCCTGGGGCAGTCGCGAGGCGCGGCAACGAATCGTTGGCCAGTTGACCGAAAACGCTCAGGCTTATTTCAGCGGTAAAGCGCTGCGGGTCGTCAGTTGATAAACTGCGGCACTTTTTTTCAAGGAGCAGAGTATGGATCCGCGCAGTGAAGTACTGCTTCGTCAGGCCGAGTTATTCCAGGGTTCGGTGCTGCTGGCCGGTTTGCCCGCCGATGATTTGCTGGGCCGCTTGCCCGATGCCCACGGCTGGTGCTGGCACGCCGGTGATCAAGCAGCACTGGACGCCCGTTTCGCCGAGCGCAGCCATTTTGGCGTGAACGCACCGGCGCGTGAATTCGACAGCGCCGTGGTGTTTCTGCCCAAGTCCAAGGACCTGACCGACTACATCCTCAACGCCCTTGCCTCTCGTCTGGCCGGTCGCGAGTTGTATCTGGTAGGCGAAAAACGCAGCGGTATCGAAGGCGCGGCCAAGCAGCTGAACCCCTTCGGTAAACCACGCAAACTCGACAGCGCACGGCATTGCCAGCTCTGGCAGGTCACCGTGGCCAATGCGCCAGAAGCCAAATCACTGGAAAGCCTGGCCCAGACCTACGAACTGCCGTTGGCCGAAGGGCCGTTGAAAGTCATCAGCCTGCCGGGTGTGTTCAGCCACGGTCGACTGGATCACGGCAGCGCCCTGCTGCTGGAACATCTGGACAAACTGCCCAGCGGCCACCTGCTGGACTTCGGTTGCGGCGCTGGCGTGTTGGGGGCGGCGGTCAAGCGGCGTTATCCGCACAACCAGGTCACTCTGCTCGATGTGGACGCGTTTGCCGCCGCCAGCAGTCGCCTTACCCTGGCCGCCAACGGCCTGGAAGCGGAGGTGATGACCGGTGATGGCATCGATGCCGCGCCCATGGGGTTAAGCGCAATTCTGAGTAACCCTCCGTTCCATGTCGGCGTACACACCGATTACTTCGCTACAGAGAACTTGCTGCGAAAAGCGGCAAAACATCTGAAAAACGGCGGCGAACTTCGGTTGGTAGCGAACAGTTTCCTGAAGTATCAACCGCTGATCGAAGAGCACTTGGGCGCGTGTGCGATCAAGGCTGAAGGACAGGGTTTCCGAATCTACCGGGCCAAGCGCGGCTGAAAACGCTTTTGAAAAAGAGGACTTGCCCAATCGGATTTGCCTAGGCAGAATCCGCTCCGTCCTAGGGGAGTAGTCTCCCACGAGCGCCATGCTCGTCCGGCATACGTCAACATACTTGGTCCTCAGACCATGGCGTATGCGACCCAAGCGTCCGCACCAGACGGATCGCAGGGTTTGACAAGACCTATGACACGAACACCTTACCCGGGGCGGGAAGGCTGTACGTGTCATAGCCGTGTCGACCCGCCCCTTAGGAAAACCCTGATGCTGGATTCACTTCTCGTTCCCACCGCAATCGTTGCCTTGGCCGAAATCGGCGACAAGACGCAACTGCTCGCGCTCATTCTCGCCGCACGCTTTCGCAAACCCTGGCCGATCATCGCCGGCATCGTCGCCGCGACCCTGGCCAACCACGCGGCAGCCGGTGCGGTAGGCGCCTGGTTTGGCAGTTTCTTCTCGAATGCGACGTTGCACTGGATCCTCGCCGCCAGCTTCGCCGCCACCGCGCTGTGGACCCTGGTGCCGGACAAGATGGATGAGGACGAAGCCAGCACCGCCCGCAAGTTCGGGCCGTTCCTGACCACGCTGATTGCGTTCTTCCTGGCGGAGATGGGCGACAAGACCCAAGTCGCTACCGTGATGCTCGCCGCGCAATACCCGGATCTATGGCTGGTGATCATCGGCACCACTGCCGGGATGTTGATTGCCAACGTGCCGGTGGTACTGGCGGGTAACTTTGCGGCGGAAAAACTGCCTCTGACGTTGATCCGTCGCCTGGCAGCGTCGGCGTTCTTCATCCTGGCGATTGTCGCGGTGTACAAGGCGATGCAGAGCAGTGGGTGGGTTTGACGCGGTAGCTCGGTAGACCGCGTTATCGTTCATCGCGAGCAGGCTCGCTCCCACAGTTGATCGCATTTCAATGTGGGAGCGAGCCTGCTCGCGATGGCGTCAGCAGCCTAAATACATGGCTCAGGATTTCGGTGCTTTCTCGTACAACGGCATCACTTTCGGAATCGCCGCCTGCAACGACGCAATCCGACTGGTCGACGCTGGGTGAGTGCTCAAGAACTCTGGCGGTGCGCCATTCGAGGCTTTGCTCATCTTGTTCCACAAGGTGATCGCGGCGTTCGGGTTGTACCCGGCGCGGGCCGCCAGCTCAAGGCCGATCAAGTCCGCTTCGTTTTCATTCTCGCGACTGTTGGGCAAAGTCATGCCGTATTTGGCCACGGTGTCCGCCAGGGCCAGGCTGTCCTGGCCCAGACCGAGCAACGCACCCGCGCCCTGCTTGGCCATTTCGATACCGTAAGCCTTGGACATCGCTTCACGACCGTGCTCACGCAAGGCGTGAGCGATTTCATGGCCGATGATGGCGGCGATTTCGTCGTCGGTGAGTTGTAGGGTGTCGATCAGCCCGGTATAGAAAATGATCTTGCCGCCAGGCCCGCAGTTGGCGTTGAGTTCGTCGCTCTTGATCAGGTTCACTTCCCATTGCCACTGGGCCGAATCTGGACGGAACACCGGCGCCTGAGCAATCAGACGATTGGAGATTGCCTGCACGCGCTTCGCATCGTTACTGGTTTTGTCCAGCACGCCCTTGGTGCTCGCCTCCCCGACGGTCTGTTGATAAGACTGGGCGTACATCTGGTTGACCTCGGAGGTCGACAACATACTGAACATGTATTGCTTGCGTTCAACACCCACGGCGCCACCGCTGGTGGTGTTGACCGACTGACAACCGGCGAGCAGCAGACCTGCGCTCAGTGCACACAATACCAATGTCTTATTCATCAAGAAGCTCCCTGGAAACATGTCGCGTATCCTAGGTGGTGATTTGTATCGGCGCCAGATACAACGAACGTGTAGCACATACTTTTCAGACAAAACCTCGATCACCGTAGGAAAAAATTCACACAACAGCGCCCGCCATGGCCGATCACGGTCAGCAATGATTCATTTACGACATCCAGCACTCCAAAACTGCCAATTCGTCACACCGCGCTCATGATCCTCCTGACCCTTGCCGATACCGCTCTGCAGACGTTCTCTTGCGTGCGGAGCACCCATGAAATTCAAGTCGATCCAGTTTTCCGTTGCCGCCCTGGCCGGCGCCATCGTTCTTAGTGTCGTCGCAGCCCTGGTGCTGTACGCGCTGTTTTCCGGTGCCCGGACCCAAGACATGGTCCAGCAACGGACTCAGGCGCAGTTCGAGCAAGTCATCGAACAACGCCTGACGTCGCTGGCGCAAACCCAGGTCAGCCAGATCCAGCGCGAACTCGAAGCACCGCTGCTGATTGCCGGCGGCCTTGTGCGGGTCAATGCGCTGATCGGCACCCCGGGCGCCGACGGTCAACCGCAACTGAGCCTGAGCCGTGAGCAATTGATCAGCCTGATCAAGGAAAACGTCGCCCGGAATCCGAAAATTCTCGGCACCTACATCGGCTGGGAAAAAAACGCACTCGACCATAACGATGCAGCCTACGTTGACACCCCAGTGGTTGGTATTGATGCCAGCAACGGACGCTTTCTGCCGTGGTGGTTCCGCAACGAAGACGGCAGCCTGGGCCTGGACAAACTGGTGGACGTCGACGACCAGAAAACCCTGTCCACCGGCGTGCGCGCCAGCGAGTACTACCTGTGCTCCAAGGAAACCAAAAAATCCTGCGTGATCGATCCGGCGCCCTACAAGGTCGGCGACAAGATCGTCATGCTCGCGTCCTTCATTGAACCGATCATGCTCAACGGCGCGTTCCAGGGCATCGTCGGCGCCGACCTGTCAGTGAACTTCATCCAGGAAATGCTCCTGGGGGAGAATCAGAAACTGTACAGCGGCGCCGGAGAAATGGCCTTGATCGGCGGTAACGGCCGGATCGTCGCCTACACCAAAGATCCGAGCAAATTCGGCGAAAAGGTCAGCGATATCCTCGACAGCAAGCAGATTGCCAACATGGCCAATCTCAAACGCGGCGAAGTGACTTACACCGTCGACAAGGCCCAGGGCCGGATCGAGTTGTACCTGCCATTCGGCATCGGCCAGACCGACGCCCGCTGGACCTTGATGCTGCAACTGCCGCTGAACGCGGTGATGGCCGACCTGCAAAAACTTCAGGGCGATCTGGATGCGCAGCGCAAATCCGACACCTTTGGCATGGCCATGGTCGGCCTGCTGATCGCCGGTATCGGTTTGTTGGTGATCTGGCTGGTGGGTCATGGCATCGCCCGGCCGCTGAAGCAGATGGTCACCATGCTCGATGACATCGCCCAGGGCGAAGGTGACCTGACCCGCCGCCTGACCAGCGACCGCAGCGACGAATTGGGCTCGATCGCCAAGGGCTTCAATACGTTCCTGGCGAAGTTGCAGGCAATGATTACTCAAGTGGTGACATCGGTGCAGAGCGTCAGCGATTCGTCGGAACACACCGCCGACATCGCCATTCGCACCAACATCGGTGTGCACAAACAAATGGCCGAGATCGATCAGGTCGCCACCGCCGTGCACGAAATGACCGCCACCGCCCAGGACGTGGCGCGCAACGCCACTCAGGCCGCGCAAGCTGCCAGCCATGCCGATCAGGCAGCGGCGCAGGGCATGCAAATCGTCCGTGACACCTCGAACTCGATCGGCGTGCTGGCGGTGGAGATCGGCAAGGCCGTCAGCGTGGTGCAGACCCTGGCCAAGGACAGCGAAAACATCAACGCGATCCTGACGGCCATTCGCGGGATCGCCGAGCAGACCAACCTGCTGGCCTTGAACGCCGCCATCGAAGCGGCGCGGGCCGGTGAACAGGGCCGGGGATTTGCGGTGGTGGCCGATGAAGTGCGCAACCTGGCGCAGAAGACCCAGAAGGCCACTGAAGAAATCCAGACCATGATCCAGCAACTGCAACAAGGCACCCGCGACGTGGTGCGGGTCATGGAAGACAGCCAGAACCGCACTGACGAAAGCGTGCAGCACGCGGCGAAAGCGGCCGAGGCGCTGGAGACCATTACGCAAGCGGTGTCAGTGATTAACGACATGAACACCCAGATCGCCAGCGCGGCCGAGGAACAGAGCGCGGTGGCCGATGACATCAACCGCAACGTGATCAACATCGGGCAAGTGGCCAATGAAGTGGCCGGTGGCGCGGATGAATCAAGCGCGGCCAGTGCGGATTTGACCAAGTTGGCGGAACAGCAGCGGCGGTTGATCAATCAGTTCAAGGTTTAACAATTGCGGGAAGGTCCTGCGGACCTTATCGCGAGCAGGCTCGCTCCCACAGGTGATATTTGGGAACACATTATTTGTGAACACCTGAGATCAAATGTGGGAGCGAGCCTGCTCGCGATGAAGCCGGCTCAGGCGCCTCATCAACCCGGCGTCAAACACTCCGGCCCATTGAGCTTCGGATCATTCACCATATTGGCCAACACCCGCTCACGCAACGCCGCGGGTTCGCTGGCCAGCAGCGCCTGCAAGGCATGCAACGGGGTTTCGGGGTTGAGCCAGGCTTCCTGCCCCGCCGCATCGAGAATCAACGGCCGACGCTGACTCGAGGCAGGCTGGGTGATCACCGCCGTGCTCAGCCACACCTGCTCCTGCACCGGATACGCCTCCCAGATCGCCGCGAAGAACAGCGCCGAGCCCTCCCCCGGGGTCAGCCAGTACGGACGTTTACGTGTGGTGCCGCGCCATTCGTAGAAACCATTGGCCGGCAGCAGGCAACGACGCAGGCGCAAGGCTTCGCGAAACATCGGCTGCTCGGCAACGGTTTCGGCGCGGGCATGGGCCGGGGTGCGGGACAGGTCGGTCAGCCACAGCGGCGTCAGCCCCCAACGGGCACGGGCCAACTCACGCTGGCCGTCTGCGCCGGCACGCAGCATCAACACCGAATCGTTGGGGGAAATATTCCACTGAGCTTGCTGGTCGACGGGAAATCCGGGCAGGGCCGCGAAGGCGGGGTTCCAGCGAAACAGGGCATAACGTCCACACATGGGGCAATACGACTCTTGATCAAACGAACGCCAGCCTAACAGACCAGCGTGCCGGGAAAACTGTCCGGTTCGTCGCCGGACAGCGGCAGCGCGGCATTATACGCGGCGATCAGCTCCCGGGCGTATTCGGCCTGATCGTTATCGACCGATAAACCCAGCAGGCCGAACATCGGCAACTCCCCGGTGCCGCCGATCAAATCCCGGCCCAGCAGATGCGCCTCGATGCCCTCACTGGCCAGCATGCCTTGCAGTAACTCGCCTTCCATCAGGTTTTCCGGCTCGTAGATTCGCTGCATTCGCGCCCCTCACTCGTCTTCGCTGTAAACTTCGAGCATCCATTCCAAACCATCGGTTTCGAGATGAAACCTGATCGGCCGACAACAGACCGGACAGTCTTCGATATAGACCTGATCCCCGCCGGACAGATCCAGAAGCGCCTCGGACTCTTCCCCACAATACGGACATGTATAGCGCTCGGTTTCTTGCATCGCGGTCTCCCAAGTGACTTGTGCGTATAATCGCCGGTCTATTTGCAGGGCTATTTTCGTCTGGCTACCTTTTCAGACCGTGCCCCGTTGGTTTTCGATCAAAACCTTTACTTACCCTAGCCGTTTCCAACAAGAGAGCATGATGGGCGAATTCGATGCCATCCGACCTTACGACGACAGCGAAGTCCCAGCAGTGCTGGCACGGCTGCTCGGCGACAAGGCGTTTCTAGATATCCTCACCCACTTCCGCTTCCCGCGTTATGCCGGTGCCTTAGGCTGGATGCTCAAACCTCTTATAGCGCATCGGCTGCGCCGTGAGTTCGCCGGCGTCACGTCGGTGGCCACCTTGCAGGACAAAGTCGAGTTTTACGTCGACCACACCATCGAGCGAGCCACGGACGGGGTGACCTATGCCGGCGTGGAGCAATTCAAGTCCGGCAGCGCCTACCTGTTCATCGCCAACCACCGCGACATCGTGATGGACCCGGCTTTCGTCAACTATGCCGTGTACCACGCCGGCCTGCCGACCCCGCGCATCGCCATTGGCGACAACTTGCTGCAAAAGCCTTTTGTCAGCGATTTGATGCGCCTGAACAAGAGCTTCATCGTGCACCGTTCGATCACCGGTCGCCGGGAAAAAATGGCGGCCTATCAACTGCTGTCGGCCTACATCAACCACTCGATCCGCAACGATTGCGCCTCGATCTGGATCGCCCAGGCCGAAGGTCGGGCCAAGGACGGCGACGACCGTACCGAGTCGGCGATCCTCAAGATGTTCCACATGAGCCGCAAGGACGAGCCGTTCGGCGAGGTCATCCGTTCGCTGAACCTTACCCCGGTGTCGATCAGCTACGAATACGACCCGTGCGACCAGGCCAAGGCCCGCGAGCTGTACATCCGCGCCACCACCGGCAGCTACACCAAGGCGCCGGGCGAAGATGATGTGAGCATCGCCAAGGGCATCACCGGTTACAAAGGCCGGGTCCACGTGAACTTCGCCACACCGATCACCGAACTGTTCGAAGACACCAAGCAATTGGCGATCGAAATGGACAAGCAGATCCTCGGCGGTTACCGGTTGTTCCCGGTGCACTACCTGGCTTATGCGCTGTGGAAAGACGCCGATCCGCAATTGCAGGTGCCGAAAGCGGCCGAGGTGTTTGCGGCAGACGAACTGGCCAAGGCTCAGGAAGAATGGCAGCGTCGGCTGGATGCCTGCCCTGAGGAGCATCGTCCGTTTCTGGTGCTGCAATACGCGACACCGGTGCGCAATCAGTATCGGGTCAAGGCCGGGTTGCCGCTGTAAGGCAATGGCTGGAAATGACAACGGCGCCTTCGGGCGCCGTTTCTTTATGCAAGATCAAAAGATCGCAGCCTTCGGCAGCTCCTACATTGACCGAGTACACCCGATATCCAACATGTATGCGCAATCCCCCGTAGGAGCTGCCGCAGGCTGCGATCTTTTGATTTTCAGACGCGCGTGCTGACCCACGACACCAGCAACGCCATCCCGAGGCAGGCAAAACCGAAGCGGTAGAAAAACCGGTTCATGCGCAGGGTCGCCCAATCCAGCGTTGGCTCTTCGCTGGGACGACGCTGGCGCTGGGCTTCGATACTGGCCAACGCACGTTGCTCACGACGACGGGTGGCATGCAGCAACCAGCCGCCCGGGCAGGCGAACAGCAAGGCCAGCAAGTTGATCAATTTGGCGGGATGAGCGGTAAAGAGCGAAATCAATTGCAGCGACATCACAAACCTCAGGTAAAACCAGTGTGGCGGACACCCAACCGACGACCGCGGCGCGAATTCTACCGAAAGCGCTCCGGCCTGCCCCGGTTTTCCGACAAATAACGAAACCATTTGGCCGATTACTGTCCTGTGTCACGGCGCCGTCATCTGAATCCGCCAGTCTGTCGCCCCTCGAAACCGACACGGACCGCGTCATGCTCCACGCCGAAAACCAGGACCGCCTCTACCTCATTGCCCAAAGCGACGAACAACAAACCTTAGTCGGCAGCCTCGCCTTCAACGTACAGGACCGCCACTGGCTGGTGTATTGCGCGCTGGGCGGGCATCAACATGCGGATTTACCGGAAGCGGATTTGCTGACGGGGGTGAGTGTTCTGGATTTTTATTCGGAGGCGGCTTGAGCGTCCTACAAACGCAGTGACTACATTTCAGTCGTCTGACACACCGCTTTCGCGAGCAAGCCCGCACACATTTGATCGGTGTAAATCTGCAACAGGTCGGCGAACTCAAAAAAAAACCCGGCGCCATCACTGACACCGGGTTCTTTAAACAATCCGCAAACCGTTACTCGGCAAGCACCTGACCAATCGTCGGGTCCTTGAACAAGCGGGTCAACGCATCACTCAGCACATCACTGACCAGCTTGGTATTGGTTTCCTGATTCGGTGCCATGCCAAAACGCTGATCCAGCGACGCACCATAACGACCGCTATAACGGCGGTTGGCATTCTGCACATCCGAACGGAACGTCGCGCCAATCGTTGCCTCGGTTACGTACAGGCCTTCTTTGGGCGACTGATACTTCAGCTCGGCCAGGGTCACCGTCAATTGCGGCGCGTTCAACGCATTGGCCGTCGGCGTAAAGCCCAGCAGCCGCACGGCCGCTTCAGCCTGAGCCTGCAGCTTCGGCAGAATCTGCGCGCCCTGCACGGTGATCGCACTGGTCTCTGGATACAGACCACCACGAGTCCCCAGCGTTGGCGACGGACGACCGTCCACCACACGCACCACCACCGGCTGACCACGGCCGACCGGCGCCAGCTGAGCCGTCAGCTTGGGTTCCGGGTTCAGTTGTTGCGGGCTGTGGGCGCAGCCGACGAGGGTCAAACTGGTCACAGTGATCAAACCGAACAACAGGCGTTGCAACATGCTCTTCTCTCCAGAATCAGGCAACTAACAATGCCCGCAGTATAGCGGTGCGCCACTGCGGCGAACTAGCTTCGAACAACGATTACTGAAATCTCTGACAAACACGGCAGAGCGCGGTTCCTGTCACACATCTGTCACCCACCTTACACATGCACGTCATCACTCACTGGCAACCTTCACAGCAGTCACCCACAAGGTACTTTGCCATGCGTTTTCTCATCTCGCTGTTCGCGCCACGCCCGTTGCATCGCAGCTTTGTTCTGCTCGACCGCAATGGCCACTGCCAGGCATTCAAGCAGTGCAGCCTCCAGCCCATGGGCGATGGCTGGGTCGAAATCGAAGAGATCCGCCTCAACTGGCTGCACCATCCCCTGCCCGCCAGCGCCCGTGTCAGCCAGCACCAGCCGCGCGCGCGGGCGCAGCAACTGCTGACCACTTGACCGGACGCCTAATAAAAGTCATTAAACACGACCAATTCCCTGCGTTTCTTCGTTACAATCTCCCCCCGATTATAAGGACGTCTCCTGATCGGGCCTCGCAGCATCGTTCAATGCCTCGGTATTGACACCCCGCACCGCCCACAGAGAGCCGCCCACACAGATCGAGTGAAGCTGGCGCGCTTGCTGTTTCTTAAGCAAATCACCACTTTTCGCGAATCTGCAGAGCTGTCATTACGCTCGGTCACTGAGCTGTTTGCCCGTTTTTGCCTGCCCATGTACCCATGGCGGCAATCCATCCGGGCGCGGTGCCAGGCTGGGACAGCCCTTTTTTGAGGTTCACGTCTTCAAAAGAGCGTGAAAAAAACGGGTTTTCACAACTTCACAAGAGTGTGGCGAGCAAATGAATAGTTTTGCGTCTGAACATGCACCATTAGCGTCTACAACAGCCCAACGACACAGGACCGAGTACTCCTCGAACACCGGAGCCTGAAGCCTGTCCGCTACGGATTTGGTTGCACAAACGGATGTCTCGACCATAAGTCGAATTGCGAGCCGCGCGCTGAAATGAGTTCATGTGACTCTTGAGGCCAGGCCGCATGCATCCGTCGAAGTTGCGAAAAATTGCGAAGATTCGGACATGGCGATCCTGGCCATGGGTATCTGGGGCATCACTGACACGCCCCGGAACGCCTGGCAGCTATGCCGACAATTTGGTGCTGCAGATTTTGGAGACGCGTTAAATGGCGCATAACGAAGCAGTCGACGTAGTACTGGTTGGGGCCGGCATCATGAGTGCTACCCTGGCTGTACTGCTCAAAGAGCTCGACCCCGCGATCAAGCTGGAAGTCGTCGAGCTGATGGATTCCGGTGCCGCGGAGAGTTCCAATCCGTGGAACAACGCCGGTACCGGTCACGCCGGGCTGTGTGAGCTGAACTACACGCCACAGGCCGCCGACGGCACCGTCGACATCAAGAAAGCCGTGCACATCAACACCCAGTTCGAGGTGTCGAAGCAGTTCTGGTCCTACCTGACCAAGAAAGGCACCTTCGGTTCGTGCAAATCGTTCATCAGCCCGGTGCCGCACCTGAGCTTCGTGCAGGGCGACAAAGGCGTTTCCTTCCTCAAGGAACGCTTCAAGGTGCTGAGCAAGCACCACGCCTTCGCCGACATGGAGTACACCGAAGACAAGGCCAAAATGGCCGAGTGGATGCCGTTGATGATGCCGGGCCGCCCGGCCGACGAAGTCCTCGCCGCCACCCGCGTGATGAACGGCACCGACGTCAACTTCGGTGCCCTGACCAACCAATTGCTCCAGCACCTGACCAGCGCACCCGATGCCCAGGTCAAGTACTGCAAGCGCGTCACCGGCCTGAAGCGTAACAACGGCGGCTGGACCGTCAGCATCAAGGACGTCAATAGCGGCAACACTCGTGAAGTCGACGCCAAGTTCGTCTTCCTCGGCGCTGGTGGCGCGGCACTGCCGCTGCTGCAAGCTTCGGGCATCGAAGAAAGCAAAGGCTTCGGCGGCTTCCCGATCAGCGGTCAGTGGCTGCGTTGCGACAACCCGGAAGTGGTCAAGCACCACCAGGCCAAAGTCTACAGCCAGGCTGCGGTCGGTTCGCCACCGATGTCTGTGCCGCACCTGGACACCCGTGTGGTCGATGGCAAGAAGTCCCTGCTGTTCGGACCTTACGCCGGCTTCACCACCAAGTTCCTCAAGCACGGCTCCTTCATGGACCTGCCGATGTCGGTTCGCGCCGGCAACATCGGCCCGATGTTGGCCGTGGCAAAAAACAACATGGACCTGACCAAGTACCTGGTCAGCGAAGTGATGCAGTCGATGGAGCAGCGCCTGGAATCCCTGCGTCGCTTCTACCCTGAAGCGAAAGCCGAAGACTGGCGCCTGGAAGTGGCCGGCCAACGGGTGCAAATCATCAAGAAAGACCCGAAGAAAGGCGGCGTTCTGCAGTTCGGTACCGAACTGGTCGCGGCCAGGGACGGTTCCCTTGCGGCCCTGCTCGGCGCGTCCCCAGGCGCTTCGGTGACGGTTTCGATCATGCTTGAGCTGATCGAAAAATGCTTCCCGAACAAAGCGTCCGGTGAGTGGGCTGCCAAACTGGCGGAAATCTTCCCGGCTCGGGAAAAGGTTCTGGAAACCGACGCAGCGCTGTATCGCAAGATCAATGCGCACAACAACGTCGCGCTGGAACTGGTTGAAGCCAGCAACGAGACCGAAAGCTACGCTTGATTCAGCAGCACAAAAAACGCCCCGTCCTCATTGAGGGCGGGGCGTTTTTTTATATCGGTGAAACGGTTGACCCTAAGATCTTCGGTGTTGGTTACGCCGCCTTCGCGAGCAGGCTCGCTCCCACAGTTGATCGAGTTGAATCACAATTTTGTGATCGACACAGATCCAATGTGGGAGCGAGCCTGCTCGCGAAGGGCCAGCACAAACACCCACCAAGTCAGGGCAACAACAGTGCACCCTCAGGTCAGCCGCGAGCCTTGTCGATCAGCTCGATGTACTCGGCGGCGTTGCGTTGATCCTTGATCAGGGCGACGAAATCATTGCCGTGCTCATCCTTGCCGTCCAGCTCATAGCCGGCTTCGACAAAGAACGTCAGAAAACGCTCGAAGTCATCGATACGCAGGCCGCGGTAGGCCTTGATCAGTTTGTGCAGCGACGGTGAAGTGGCGTCGACCGGTTCAAAATCGAGGAACAGTTTGATCTGCGCATCGCCGATCTCGTCACCAATCACTTGCTTCTTATCTTTACGCATTGCCGACTCCAGCTCGCAGACATTTCACGGGGCGGGCAGTTTACCCCCGCCTTAGCGCCGGGCTCAACGCGGACGAACGCTGCCTGTGTGCAAATCGGCCCAGATATGGCCGTTGGCGTAGCTGAGGAACTGGCAATACACCGTGTCGTTGCGCAACAAGTCGATCACCACCCGGTACTGAGCCAGCGGGTAATAGAGCGTCAGGGTTTTGCTTCTTTCGTCGTAGATCGGCTTTTTCAGGCTTTTGCTTTCGCCATCGAAATTGACCAACACCTGGCTGATGGTCGCGCCCTTGTTCAAGGATTTACCCTTGAGGCGGATCAGCAATGGCGATGTGACCGGGATCGGCTGTTGGTTGGACTGGCGCTGACTGCCGAATACCACGGAATAGTCGGTGACCTGCAACAGTTGTTGCTGCTCGGGTTCGGCGTCACGCAGGGTCAGGTCGTCCGGGGGCAAAAACTGCGCGTGCATTGGCGCCGGCGCGGCGGCCAGGGGCAGGCTGAGGGTCAGCAACAGGGCGGCGCAGCTGCGGATCAAAAGTCTCATGACAGGCTCCGGGGGCGGGGCCGAGCACTCTAGCATGAGGATCAACCGGGCGAATAACCGATCCAGGTCAATACTCTTGAAGACAAGGCTGGGCATACTGAAAGAGCTTTCAGCCCTATTTCGACAGTGCGCCGTCTATTGTGGAGTCCCCATGTCTTTCTCCATTCCCCCGTTGTTCGCCGCTTGGCGTCAGACCTGGCGCGCAGGTTATAGCCTCAGACGCTTGCGCGGCGATATCAGTGCCGGGGTGACGGTAGGGATTATCGCCATCCCTCTGGCCATGGCCCTGGCGATTGCGGTGGGGGTAGCACCCCAGCAAGGTCTGTATACGGTGCTGATTGCCGCGCCCCTGATCGCCCTGACGGGAGGCTCGCGCTTCAATGTCAGCGGGCCGACAGCCGCGTTCGTGGTGATACTGCTGCCGATCACCCAACAATATGGTCTGGGTGGCCTGCTGCTGTGCACCATGCTTGCCGGGGCAATCCTGATTGCCTTGGGGCTGATTCGGGCCGGACGGCTGATTCAGTACATTCCTTATCCGGTGACCCTGGGCTTTACCGCCGGGATCGGCATTGTCATCGCCACACTCCAACTAAAGGATTTGCTGGGCCTGAGTACCACCGGGCATGCCGAACATTACATCGAGCAATTAGGCGGGGTGCTCCAGGCGTTACCCAGCGCTCGTCTGGGGGACGGGATCATCGGTGTCATGTGCCTGGCGGTTCTGATCGTCTGGCCGCGTTTTGTGCCGAGGATTCCGGGGCATCTGGTGGCGCTGGCCGTCGGCGCATTGCTGGGGGCGGCACTGGAAAGCGGCGGGTTACCGGTTGCGACGCTGGGGGAGCGCTTCAGCTATATCGTCGATGGCATCAGCCATCCCGGCATACCGCCGTTTCTGCCGAGCTTCGACTGGCCGTGGAATCTGCCGGGGCCCTACGGCCAGCCGCTGCACCTGTCTTACGACCTGATCCGCCAATTAATGGCGCCAGCCTTTGCCATCGCCATGCTCGGTGCCATCGAATCATTGTTGTGCGCGGTGGTGGCCGATGGCATGACGGGCAGCAAACACGACCCCAACGCCGAACTCCTGGGTCAAGGCCTGGGCAATCTGGTCGCACCGCTGTTCGGCGGCATTACCGCCACCGCGGCAATCGCCCGCAGCGCCACCAACGTGCGCAGCGGAGCGTTTTCACCATTGGCGGCGATTATCCACAGTGCGGTGGTGTTGCTGGCGATACTCGCCCTCGCGCCCCTGTTCAGCTACTTGCCGATGGCGGCGCTGGCGGCATTGCTGGTGATGGTGGCGTGGAACATGAGCGAAGCCCGACACGTCATGCACACCTTGCGTATTGCACCGCGCAGCGATGTGCTGGTCTTGCTGACCTGCCTGAGCCTGACAGTGCTGTTCGACATGGTACTGGCCGTCGCTGTCGGCCTGCTGCTGGCCGCCGGGTTGTTCATCAAGCGCATGAGCGACCTCACGGACACCGCCGAACTGCCTCGCGAGTTCCATCAAGCCTTACAGGATATGCCGGAGCATGTTCGTTGCTATGCGATACGCGGGCCGCTGTTTTTCGGTGCTGCGGAAAAAGCCCTGGGCGTACTGCGCAAATTCAGCCCGGAGGTCAAAGTGGTGATCGTCGAGATGAGTGCCGTGCCCATGCTGGACATGACGGCGCTGGCGGCCTTCGACAATATCCTCAGGGATTACCGCACCGACGGCATCGGCCTGATTCTGGTCGGAACCGCTCCACGGGTACGCCTGAAACTCAGGCGCGCGGGCATCCATCGGGAACAGCGCCAGTTGGCCTATGTGAACAACCTGGAACAAGCTCGACGCAAAAGCGAACACTGGGTTGCCGGACAGGACTGAGCGCGCAGTTCAAGCAAACTGCGCACGCATCCCGATGTGAGGCCTGGCGGCCAATCGCCCCCAGACAGTCATCCTGTTTACATGCCTTTAACGGCAAAAATCCCGTTGGCGTTACGCCAGTAGCCTTTGTAGTCCATGCCGTAACCGAAGATGTAACGGTCGATGCATGGCAGGCCGACGAAATCGGCTTTCAGGTCCGGGCGGGCCTTGCGGTCGTGGTCCTTGTCGATCAGCACGGCGGTGTGCACTTTGCGCGCGCCGGCGTGTTTGCAGAAGTCGATGATCGCGCCCAGGGTGTGACCTTCGTCAAGGATGTCGTCGATGATCAGCACGTCACGGTCGATGAACGAAACTTCCGGCTTGGCTTTCCAGAACAGCTCGCCACCGCTGGTTTCGTTGCGATAACGGGTGGCGTGCAGGTAGGACGCTTCAAGCGGGAAGTTCAGATGCGTCAGCAGCTTGCCGGAGAAAATCAGCCCGCCATTCATCACGCAGAACACTACCGGATTGCTCTCAGCCAGCTGATCGTTGATTTGCGCACCGACGCGGGCGATGGCCGCCTCGACTTCAGCTTCGGTGTACAGGCAGTCAGCCTCTCGCATGATTTGACGGATATGCTCGAGATCAGCGGACATGGCGTTCTCCAAGGGGGAAATTAGGGGGGGACGTAGTCACGAAAAGCGGGCAAAGGTACGCATCAAGCGAGGCCAGATCAAGCGTTTGTGGACTAACGTTCTATATGTCTATAGGACAACACCCTCGGTTAGATTAATCTAGGCCGGTTTTTTTGCCCGCCGCCGGAGCCTTTTCCCATGCCCATCCGTGAGATCCGCCATCCGCTGATCCGTCATAAACTTGGCCTTATGCGCCGCGCCGACATCAGCACGAAGAATTTCCGTGAGCTCGCTCAGGAAGTCGGTGCCCTGCTGACCTATGAGGCCACCAAAGACCTGCCGCTGGAAAGCTACGACATCGAAGGCTGGTGCGGCACGGTGTCGGTCGAGAAAATCGCCGGCAAGAAGATTACCGTGGTGCCGATCCTGCGTGCCGGTATCGGCATGCTCGAAGGCGTGCTGAGCCTGATCCCGGGCGCCAAGGTCAGCGCCGTGGGCGTGGCCCGCAACGAGGAAACCCTCGAAGCCCACACCTACCTGGAAAAACTGGTGCCGGAAATCGACGAGCGCCTGGCGATGATCATCGACCCGATGCTCGCCACCGGCGGCTCGATGGTCGCCACCATCGACCTGCTGAAAAAGGCCGGCTGCAAGGACATCCGCGCGATGGTCCTGGTGGCCGCCCCCGAAGGCATCGCCGCTGTAGAGAAGGCTCACCCGGACGTGACCATCTACACCGCTTCCATTGATCAGAAACTGAACGAACACGGTTACATCATCCCAGGCTTGGGCGATGCCGGTGACAAGATCTTCGGCACCAAGCAGAAGGACGCTTGAGCATGCAGCAAGAGTTCAACGATCCGCTCTGGCGCACAGTGCTGTCGGGTGCGCAGATGCTGTTCGTGGCCTTTGGCGCGCTGGTGTTGATGCCATTGATTACCGGCCTCGACCCGAACGTGGCGCTGTTCACCGCAGGCCTTGGGACGATTCTGTTCCAGATCGTCACCGGGCGTCAGGTACCGGTGTTCCTGGCCTCGAGCTTTGCCTTCATCACGCCGATCATTCTCGCCAAGGGCCAGTTTGGCCTGGCGGCGACCATGGGCGGTGTGATGGCGGCCGGTTTCGTCTACACCTTCCTCGGCCTTGCCGTGAAGATCAAAGGCACCGGGTTCATCGACCGCTTGCTACCACCGGTGGTGATTGGCCCGGTGATCATCTCCATCGGCCTGGCCATGGCGCCGATCGCCGCCAACATGGCGATGGGCAAGGCCGGCGACGGCACGGAGCTGATTCCTTACCAGACGGCGATGTTGATCTCGATGCCGGCGCTGCTGACCACCCTGATCGTCGCGGTGTTCGGCAAAGGTATTTTCCGCCTGGTGCCGATCATCTCCGGTGTGCTGGTGGGTTTCGCCATGGCGTTCTATTTCGGGGTGGTCGATACCACGAAAATTGCTGCCGCACCGTGGTTCGCGATTCCACACTTCACGGCGCCGGAATTCAACTGGCAGGCCATTCTGTTCATCGTTCCGGTGGCCCTCGCGCCAGCGATCGAACACATTGGCGGCGTGATTGCAGTCGGTAGCGTGACTGGTCGCGATTACCTGAAAAAGCCCGGCCTGCACCGCACCCTGCTCGGCGATGGCATTGCCACCACCGCAGCCGGCCTGTTCGGCGGCCCGCCCAACACCACCTACGCCGAAGTGACTGGCGCGGTGATGCTGACCAAAAACTACAACCCGAAAATCATGACCTGGGCGGCAATCTTTGCGATCAGCCTGGCGTTCATCGGCAAGTTCGGCGCACTGCTGCAAAGCATCCCGGTACCGGTAATGGGCGGGATTCTCTGCCTGTTGTTCGGTTCGATCGCGGCGGTGGGGATGAACACCATGATTCGCCACAAGATCGACTTGGGCGAAGCACGCAATCTGGTGATTGTCTCGGTGACGCTGGTGTTCGGGATTGGCGGCATGTTGGTCGGCACCGGTACCGGCCCGGACGATTTCGGCCTCAAAGGCATCGCGCTGTGTGCGGTGGTGGCGATTGCGCTGAACCTGTTACTGCCGGGCAATGACAGCTGGAAGCACAAGCGGGCGGATGAGCCGCTGATCTAAGCAGGTCTCAAGAACGCCATCGCGGGCAAGTCGGACCGCCGCACCGCCGCTCCCACAAGGTCAGCGCAATACCTGTGGGAGCGGGCTTGCCCGCGATGCTTTTAAAGCGCCAACGGTGCCCGTTCACACAAGGTGCTCAACGCCTTGGTCCACTGCGGATGATCGTTGAGGCACGGCACCAATACCAACTCCTCCCCTCCCGCTTCGCGGAACTGCTCCCGCCCACGATCACCAATCTCTTCCAGTGTCTCGATGCAATCGGCGACGAACGCCGGGCACATCACCAGAACTTTCTTCACACCGCTCTTGGCCAACTCATCGAGGCGCGCTTCGGTGTAGGGTTCGATCCACTTGGCTCGCCCCAGACGCGACTGGAACGACACCGACCACTTGCCGTCCGGCAAGCCCAGGCGCCGGGCAAACTCGGAAGCGGTGCGCAGGCATTGGGCGCGGTAGCAGGTGGTTAATACTTCCGGTGAAGCGTTCTGACAGCAATTATCGCTTTTAAAGCAATGATGACCGGTGGGGTCGATCTTGGTCAGGTGCCGTTCCGGCAAGCCATGGAAACTCAGCAGCAGGTGATCGTAATCCTGCAGCAGATAAGGCTTGGCACTGGCGACCAAGGCCTCGAGGTATTCCGGCTGATCGTAGAACGGCTGAAGAATCGAGAATTGCACATCGAGGTTATTATTTCGCACCACGCGCCTGGCTTCTTCGATCACCGTGGTCACGGTGCTGTCGGCGAACTGCGGATAGAGCGGCGCCAAGGTTATTTTTTTGTGCCCCTGGGCAGCCAGCCGCACCAGTGTCGATTCAATCGACGGCTCGCCGTAACGCATCGCCAGTTCCACCGGCCCCTGAGTCCATTGGGCGGTCATGGCCTGTTGCAAGCGACGGCTGAGCACCACCAGTGGCGAGCCCTCCTCCCACCAGATCGATGCGTAAGCATGGGCCGATTGCTCCGGGCGCCTGATCAGAATCAACGACACCAGCAAACGCCGCACCGGCCACGGCAGGTCGATCACATACGGGTCCATCAGAAATTGATTGAGGTAGCTGCGCACATCCGCCACCGAGGTGGAAGCGGGTGAACCCAGGTTGACCAGAAGCAACGCGTGATCGGTCATGCAACGTCCTATTTCTTAAGGCGGCTGGACAGATCGTCCAACGCCGCGCGCAAATCAGTGAACTGGAAAGTGAAGCCCGCTTCCAGCAAGCGAGCCGGCATGGCCTTCTGGCCACCCAGCAGCAACAATGACAACTCGCCCAGGCCCACCTTCAACACGAAGGTGGGCATCGGCATGAACGCCGGACGATGCAACACGCTACCCAACGTTTGGGCAAATTCGCGATTGCGCACCGGCTTGGGTGCGCAGGCATTATATGGACCGCTGGCCTCATTGCGATGCAGAAGAAAATCAATCAGGGCGATTTGATCCTTGATATGAATCCACGGCATCCACTGCCGACCATTGCCGAGCGGCCCGCCCAGCCCCAGTTTGAACGGCAACAATAGCCGCGACAAAAAGCCGCCCTCGGCGGACAGCACCAACCCGGTACGAATGAGGATCACGCGAATGCCCAAGGCTTCGGCGCGTTGCGCGGTTTCTTCCCAGGCGATGCACAACTGGCTGGCGAAATCATCGATGACCGGCGGAGATTTTTCAGTCAACTCCCGCTCGCCACCATCGCCGTACCAACCGATCGCCGAGCCGGAAATCAGCACCTGCGGTTTCTGCTCGCGGCTTTCGAGCCAGGCCAGCAGCGTTTCGGTCAGGGTGATCCGGCTGCTCCACAACAACGCTTTGCGTTTATGGGTCCAGAGCCGATCGGCGATCGGGGCGCCCGCGAGGTTGATAATGGCATCCACCGGTTCTTGACCCAGGTCCTCGAGCCGTGCGACTCCACGTACCTGAGTGCCACAGACTTTGGCGACTTTCGCAGGCGTGCGGCTCCAGACCGTCAGGCGATGCCCCTGACTCAACCAGTGTTGGCAGAGTTGACGTCCTATCAAACCAGTACCGCCGGTCAGCAATATGTGCATGACATCTTCCTCGCGTGGCGTTTTACCCTGATCACTAGTCTATTTTTATAAGCAGGGATCTTTGGTATCGGGCAGGCTCTGTGTCTAACAATAGGTCAAGCTGTCAGAACGAGAACGCTAAAAGTTATACCAAAAAACAATATTGTACAGGTTTGAACCACGGCGTAGTCTGTACAGAAAGGTAAACGAGGCCCCTATGACTGTACCTATCGCAATCATCGGCACCGGCATCGCCGGGCTCTCAGCCGCCCAGGCCCTTACGGAGGCCGGGCATGTCGTTCAACTTTTCGATAAAAGCCGCGGCAGTGGCGGACGCATGTCGAGCAAGCGCAGCGATGCGGGTGCTCTGGACATGGGCGCGCAATATTTCACCGCCCGCGACCGTCGCTTCGTCACTGAAGTCCAGCGCTGGCAAGCCAACGGCTGGGTCGCCGTATGGACGCCGCAGCTCTATACCTTTCACGGCGGCCAGCTCAGACCTTCGCCGGACGAACAGACACGCTGGGTCGGCACACCACGCATGAGCGCGATCACGCGCGGCCTGCTCGGTGATCTGGAAGTGCATTTCGCCTGCCGCATCACCGAGGTCTATCGCGGTGAAGAACACTGGCACCTGCAAGACGCCGAGGGTTTCACTCACGGCCCGTTCAGCCATGTCGTCATCGCCACGCCCGCCCCTCAGGCGACCGCACTGCTGGCGGCCGCGCCGAAGCTCGCCGGAGCCGCCGCCGGGGTAAAAATGGAGCCTACCTGGGCCGTCGCCCTGGCTTTCGACACGCCACTGGAAACCGCCATCGAAGGTTGCTTCGTACAGGACAGTCCTCTTGACTGGCTGGCGCGCAACCGCAGCAAACCGGGACGCGACACCACCCTCGATACCTGGGTGCTGCACGCCACCAGCGCCTGGAGCCGGCAACATATCGACCTGCCCAAGGAAGCGGTGATCGAGCAATTGCACGGTGCCTTTGCCGAACTGCTGCACGACGCCATGCCTGCTCCGACGTTCAGCCTCGCTCATCGCTGGCTTTACGCCCGACCGGCCAGCAGCCATGAATGGGGAGCCCTGGCCGATGCTGATCTGGGACTGTATGTGTGCGGCGACTGGTGCCTGTCCGGCCGTGTCGAAGGCGCCTGGCTCAGTGGTCAGGAAGCAGCCCGTCGTCTGCATGAGCACCTGCAGTGAATTGAATCAAGTCCAGTCCATTGCTGCTGTCGAGATGGGCTGCAGCCCCGCAAAAAACTTATACAAAAAAATTGACTTGTACACCTTCGAATCTATGATGAAGTCATGTTGTACAGATCTGGATTCGAGACGCTCCTATGCCTGCACAGTCGACGACCCAACCGAAAATCGCCATCAGCGCCTGCTTGATGGGGGCCGAGGTGCGCTACAACGGCGGGCACAAGGCATCACCACTGTGCAGCCGCATCCTCTCTGATTATTTCGATTTCGTCCCGGTGTGCCCGGAAGTCGCCATTGGCCTGGGTATCCCTCGCGAACCGATCCGCCTGGTCGGCAACCCCGAACATCCGGAGGCTGTCGGCACCGTCCACCCGGAGATCAACGTCACCCGGCCGCTGGCCGAGTTTGCGCAAAAAATGGCAGTGGAACTGGGCGACATCTGCGGCTATATCTTCATGCAGAAATCCCCTTCGTGCGGGCTGGAACGGGTCAAGGTCTACCACGCCAACGGCGCGCCAGTGGACGGCGGTAGCCGTGGCATCTACGCCCAAGCCTTCTGCGCGTTGCATCCTGATTTACCAGTGGAAGAAGACGGCCGCCTCAATGACCCGGTGCTGCGGGAAAACTTCCTCACCCGCGTGTTCGCTTACAGCGCCTGGCAGCAGTTGCTGCACACAGGCCTGACCCGACGCAGACTCACTGACTTTCACTCGCGCTACAAATACCTGTTGATGGCCCACAACCCGGTGCAATACAAAACCCTGGGCAACTTGCTGGGCAACATGGGCCAGACCGATCTCGACGTGCTCGGCCCGCGCTATTTCAGTGAGCTGATGGCGGCCCTGAAAAAATGCGCCACACGCCGCACCCACACCAATGTGCTGCAGCACCTCTGCGGCTATCTCAAACAAGCCATCAGCCCTGAAGACAAACAGGAAGTGCAGCACGTCATCGGCCAGTATCGCCAGGGCATCGTGCCGCTGGTGGTGCCATTGACGCTGCTCAAACACTACTTTCGCCAACACCCGGATCCATACATTGCACAACAGGTTTACCTGCAACCGCATCCGGAAAACCTCAGCCTGCGAAACGCGATTTAATGAAAAGCCCACCGGATACCAGCGCCAGCGAAGACCTTGGCACCGACTTCAAGAAGGCCCTTGATGCTGGTTGGCTGCCCATTCGTGAAGTGGCCCGGCAAACCGGGGTCAATGCCGTCACCTTGCGCGCCTGGGAACGGCGCTATGGGCTGATCGTGCCGCAGCGTACGCCCAAGGGGCATCGGCTGTTCCGTGCCGAACACGTTCAACGGATCCTGACGATCCTCACCTGGCTCAATCGCGGCGTGGCTGTCAGCCAGGTCAAACAACTGCTCGACACGCCTCAGGGGCTTACCGAACCCGTCGGGAACGATTGGCTGGTGCTGCGCCAGATACTGCTGCAAGCGGTCACTCAGCTAGCCGAACGCACCCTCGATGACACGGTGAATCAGGCGATGGCGCTGTATCCGCCACGCACCTTGTGTGAACGACTGTTGATGCCGTTGCTGGCGGAACTGGAACAACGCTGGCAAGGCCAGTTCGGCGCACAGATGGAGCGGGTGTTCGTTTATTCCTGGTTGCGCAGCAAATTCGGCGCGAGGGTCTACCATAACAACCGGCAGTTACGCACCGCGCCGCTGCTGCTGATCAATCATTCGGACCTGCCGCTGGAGCCTCATCTGTGGCTCACGGCCTGGCTGATCAGCAGTACCGATTGCCCAGTGGAAGTTTTCGACTGGCCACTCCCGGCCGGCGAATTGACACTGGCGGTTGATCACCTGCAAGCCCGCGGCGTACTGCTGTATTCCAGCAAAGCCATGAATCTTTCGCAGTTGCCGAAACTTCTGAACGGCATCAGTTGCCCAAAAATGATCGCCGGACCAACGGTATGCATTCACCACGCCGAGTTGTCCGCAAGAACCACCGCCATTGCTGATTTGTCCCTGGCCGAAGATCCCTTGTCGGCCCATCAGGGCCTGATTCAGCGTGGGCTTATTTAATGGCGAATTTGTAATGAATCGTGCGGACACCCCCCTGCAATTGATCTGGCTGCGCAGCGACTTGCGTGTGCACGACAACACCGCCCTCTCGGCCGCTGCCGCCCGCGGCCCGAGTGTGGCGGTGTATTTGCTGAGTCCGCAGCAATGGCTTGCGCATGACGACGCGCCGTGCAAAGTGGATTTCTGGCTGCGTAACCTGAGCGAATTACGCCAGGCGCTGGACGCACTGAACATCCCGCTGCTGATTCGTAACGCGTCCCGCTGGGATGAGGCACCGAAGGTCCTGCTCGAACTCTGCCAGCAATTGAAGATCGACGCAGTGCACGCAAACGAGGAGTACGGCACTCATGAAACCCGTCGCGATGCGGCGGTGGCCCAAACGCTGAAAGCCTGGGGCATCGACTTTTACAGCTATCTCGATCAACTGCTGTTCAAGCCGGGCACCGTACTGACCAGAACCGGCACTTACTTCCAGGTCTTCAGCCAGTTTCGCAAGGTCTGCTACGAACGGCTGCACGCGTCATTACCCAGACTGGTCGCTGCACCCACTGCCCAGGCTCCGCTCGATATAGACCACGACGAACCACCCTCCCGTGTCGAGGGTTTCGATACACCCTGCGACCGCTTGCGTGCTCTCTGGCCGGCCGGCGAAACCGAAGCCCGACGCCGCCTCGACACCTTTGCCGACGCACAGATCGACCATTACCACAGCGAACGCGACTTCCCGGCAAAACCCGGCACCAGCCAGCTCTCGGCCTATCTCGCCGCCGGGGTCCTTTCCCCTCGTCAGTGTCTGCACGCCGCGCTACGAAGCAATCAGGGGGAGTTTCAAAGCGGCAAGGTCGGTGCCGTCACCTGGATCAACGAACTGCTGTGGCGCGAGTTCTACAAACACATTCTGGTGGGCTACCCACGGGTTTCCCGGCACCGCGCCTTCCGCCCGGAAACCGAAGCCCTGGCCTGGCGTGACGCCCCGGAAGAACTCAAGGCCTGGCAGCAAGCCCGTACCGGCTTTCCGATCATTGACGCCGCCATGCGCCAATTGCTGGAAACCGGCTGGATGCACAAC
Organism: Pseudomonas sp. B21-015; assembly: GCF_024749285.1. Taxonomy (NCBI): domain Bacteria; kingdom Pseudomonadati; phylum Pseudomonadota; class Gammaproteobacteria; order Pseudomonadales; family Pseudomonadaceae; genus Pseudomonas; species Pseudomonas sp. B21-015. The sequence goes on along the minus strand of NZ_CP087196.1, from coordinate 1,122,256 downwards.
CGCTTGCGCATGGTGGTGGCAATGTTCCTGACCAAAAACCTGCTGATCGACTGGCGTGAAGGCGAACGCTTTTTCATGCAGCATCTGATTGACGGCGACCTGGCGGCGAACAACGGCGGTTGGCAGTGGAGTTCATCCACCGGCACCGATTCGGCACCCTACTTCCGGATTTTCAACCCGCTGAGCCAGTCGGAAAAGTTCGATGCTGAAGGAGTGTTCATCAAGCATTGGTTACCGGAGCTCAACGAACTGAATAAAAAAGACCTGCACAACCCGGCGAGTCTCGACGGATTGCTCGGCGTAAGGGATTATCCACCGCCGATCGTCAACCTGAGCACTTCCCGCGAACGAGCACTGGCCGCGTATAAGAGCCTGCCGTCGCGACAAGGTTGATCGCAACGTAATTATTTTGATACCGGAGCGTTGCCTTATGAACACTCATTGGTATTGAGCCAAAAAAAACTGCCTAATAAAAAGGAATTTTGGATGAGTCTTACACCGCCAAGGCGATATTGGTTGACCGGAGCCAGCAATGGTATTGGTGCCGCGCTGGCCGAAGAAATACTCAAATCAGGTGCTCATCTGGCCGTCAGCTCCCGCTCGATGGCACCATTGAAAGCCCTGTCTCAGCGTTATCCCGGACAAGTGCTGATGGTTGCGGGGGATTTGACCAACGGCCAAAGAGTGCGCGAAATCGGCGAGCAAATTGCCAAGGAATGGGGTTCTCTGGACACCATGATCCTTAACGCAGGCACCTGCGAATACGTCAACGCCAATCAGTTCGACTCATCCATCATCGAGCACATCGTGCGTACCAACCTGCTTGCCAGCAGTTATTGCATCGCAGCCGCCCGGCCCCTGCTGCGGGCGGGTACGGCGCCGCATCTGGTGGGCATGGCCAGCTCGGTAACCTGGCTGCCCCTGCCCCGGGTCGAATCCTATGGTGATTCAAGGGCCGGGTTGCGTCATCTATTGGAGTCCACGCGCATCGACATGGCTGCGGACAACATCGAAATGACGGTGGTCAGCCCAGGTTTTATCGATACCCCCCTGGACGAGGCTCCGATACACCTCAACTGGTCGGCGGGCAAAGTTGCGCGATACCTCTTCGACAGGCTCAGGTATCGTCCACTGGAGATCAGCTTACCGGAGCTGATCATGCCCGTCCTTTGGCCTCTGCCGCAAAAGCCCCACCAGCCCGCACTGGCAATCGGCACGCGCATGGCGCGAAGCAAGCCGCCGATCGAGGATCTGCCGTGAAGCCTGAGCGTCCGTCAGGCCTTTCACACAGCGTGGGCGCGCTGCCTTACACTGCGCGCCATGAAAACCATTCCTCACACACAAATCGCCGAGCCTGCGGTCACCTGCTCGACTTGCGCAGCCTGCTGCTGCCAGCTTGAAGTCATGCTGATCACCGACACCGGAGTGCCCGAGCGTTTTATCGATACAGACGATTGGGGTGGGGAAGTCATGCTGCGACTGGATGACGGCTGGTGCGCCGCGCTGGATCGCAACAGCATGATGTGCACCATCTACGAAAAACGTCCGCTGATCTGCCGGGAATTCGAAATGGGCGCACCGGAATGCATCAGCGAACGCCAGGGAATTGCGACGGCGTATCGGTGAACCTCAGACCACCGAAGATTCAATGTGGGAGCGGGCTTGCTCGCGAAGACGGACTATCAGTCAACATTAGTGTTGAATGTTAAATCGCATTCGCGAGCAAGCCCGCTCCCACACTGAAGGTGCAGTGCTGCCTACAAGGGCATTGTGTAATGCAATGCGTAACTTTCTACACCGTCGTTCGGATTGCTGAGCCCGGCATTGGAGTAGTGGGTGGCGCGAATCCCGACTTCATGTCCGTCGGCAAAGCGCAAACCAAACCCGAAACGGTCTTCGAACTGAAAGGCACTGCCGAGCCTGTTATCTTCGAGCTCGGTGTTGGCGAACACCGCGATGCCGATACCCGCTTCAACATAGGGTCTGATGGTCTGACCGGCAAACTCGTACACCAACACCGGCGAGAACGACAAACTGTGATTGCTCGCTGTTTTGTCGCCATCCCAGTAGGTGTAAGCGCCGCTCCAGTAGCCGGTCAAGCGCCCGATGTCACTCTGCAACCAGCTCTTGTCCCAGTCGAATTGCATGCCCAGTCGGTAGGTCATGGTCGAATCGCTGGTCTGGCCGACCCCGAACTCCACCCCCGCCGCCTGCACGGTAAAACTGTGCCCCATCAACGCGGTCGCAATCGCGGCCAAGCAGAATAGTCGCTTCATTAGAAACATCCTTTTCCGAACAATTTAGTATGGTTTTTATGCTGTTCAACAAACAAAGACATGCAGTCGCCGTTTAATCAGAAGCCCCCCAATTATTCGTTTGCTACGCATCTCTACCCTTCGAAGCTTCGCACAACACCAGACATATTCCACAGTATCGGCAAGATATTTCTGAAATGCGCAGGATCGGCACTCGACCAGAACTGTGCGGCGCGGGCAGGCCCCTCGGCCAGCAACTCACGCTCGGCCAACAGACGCTGAAGTTGCCGCGCCACAGCGGCACCGGTATCGATCAGGCTGATGCCCTGCGGGAGCATTTGCTTAAGCAGTGGCTTTAGAAAGGGATAATGCGTGCAGCCCAGAATGATTGTGTCTGCACCTGCAGCCAGCAACGGCTCGACATACCCTTGCAGCAACTGACGCAACGTCTCGCTGTGCAAATCGCCATTTTCAATTAGCTCCACCAGCCCGGGGCACGGCTGAGTAATCACCCGTACATCAGTGGCGAAACGATCGAGCAAGGCAGCAAACTTGGCACTCTGCAAAGTACCGGTGGTGGCGAGCACGCCGACCACACCGCTGCGCGTCGCCGCAGCGGCCGGTTTGACCGCGGGCTCCATGCCAACGATGGGCCACTCGGGGAAATCGCGCCGCAAGTCCGCAACACCAGCCACTGTCGCGGTGTTGCAAGCCAGCACCAGTGCCTTGGCGCCCTGCTGCTGAAAGAATTGCGCCATGACACTGCAACGCTGGCGGATGAATGACGGGGTTTTCTCGCCGTAGGGAATATTCCCGCAATCGCCGAAATACAACAGAGACTCGTTGGGTAGCAGACGCTGGATCTCGGCCAGCACCGACAGCCCACCGACACCGGAGTCGAACACGCCGATCGGCGCTTCACGCATGGCGCGACCCGCAGACGCTGCAGCCCGGATCACGCTTGACCCGCAATTCACGGAAGCGTGAGCCCAAGGCATCGACCAATAACAGGCGCCCCACCAGCGGCTCGCCGAACCCCACCAGCAGTTTCAGCGCTTCCAGTGCCTGGAGGCTGCCGACCAACCCGACCAAAGGACCGACGACGCCCGCCTCGCTGCAGGTCAACTCGGCTTCGCTGCCGTGCCCGTATAAACAGTGGTAGCACGGGCTTTCTGGACGACGAGGGTCGAATACTGACAATTGCCCTTCGAGGCGAATCGCCGCACCGCTGACCAGCGGCTTGCGCGCGGCCACACATGCGGCGTTGACCGCCTCGCGGGTGGAGAAATTGTCGGAACAGTCCAGCACCAGATCCACCGCAGCAACGGCGGCGGCCAGCGAATCCTCGTCCAATGCAGTGCGATGGGCGATCAGCTGAATCTCGGGATTGATCGCGGTCAGGCGACGGATCGCCGAATCGACCTTGCTCAGGCCGACGCTGTCGGTGTCATGAACGATCTGGCGTTGCAGATTGGTCAGGTCGACCGTGTCGAAGTCCGCCAGATGCAACTCGCCGACGCCGGCTGCGGCCAGATACAGCGCAACCGGCGAACCGAGGCCGCCGAGGCCGACAATCAGTACACGGCTTTCTTTGAGCCGTAATTGGCCGTCGATGTCGACGTGTTGCAGCAGAATCTGCCGGCTGTAACGCAGCAACTCCTGATCATTCAGCACGGCAAGCGCCCCAGACTGATGCGTTGGTGACCGCCCAGATCGGTACGGCTGTGGACTTCTTCAAAGCCGCGGGTCAGCAGCAAATCGCGCACCGCGCAAGCTTGATCGTAACCGTGCTCGAGCATCAACCAGCCACCCGCTTCAAGATAATCCGGTGCCTGGGCGACGATCAGACGCAGATCGTCCAGCCCATCGACGCCCGCCACCAGGGCACTGGCCGGTTCAAAGCGCACATCGCCCTCCACCAGATGCGGATCGGTCGACGCGATGTAAGGCGGATTGCTGATGATCAGTTGAAAACGCTGGCCTCCCAAAGCGCTGAACCAATGGCTGCTCGATACCGTGGCATTGTTCAGGTTCAAGCGCTGACGATTGCGCTCGGCCAGGGCCACGGCTTCCAGCACGCGATCCACGGCGGTGACCTTCCAGGCCGGACGCTCGCTGGCCAGCGCCAGGGCGATGGCACCACTGCCGGTGCCCAGATCGAGCACCTTGGCCGGGGTGGCCGGCAACAGTTCCAACGCAGCTTCCACCAGCAATTCAGTGTCGGGACGCGGAATCAGCGTGTGGGGCGCGACTTCCAGGTCGAGCTTCCAGAAGCCTTGCTGACCCAGAATATAGGCCACTGGCTCACCGCTACGGCGGCGCTGCAAATACTCGGCAAACTTCAGTGCCGCTTCGCTCGGGACGATACGCTCAGGCCAGGTGTGCAGAAAGCTGCGGGACTTGCCCAAGGCAGCCGCCAGCAGCAATTCGGCATCCAGACGCGCGGTGGGCGAATCAGGTAAATCGGCGGCGCGCAGCAAACTGGCAATGATCGTCATTTACTCACCTATCGCTGCCAATTGATCGGCCTGGTACTCGGCCAGCAACGGTTCGATCACCGCATCCACGCCGCCCGCGAGAATTTCGTCGAGCGAATACAGCGTCAGGTTGACCCGATGGTCGGTGACCCGGCCTTGGGCGAAGTTGTAGGTACGGATCCGCTCGGAGCGGTCACCGGAACCGACCAGCAATTTACGCTCGCTGGCGATGGCATTGGCCGCCGCGCTGGTTTGTTGGTCATTGAGCTTGGCCGACAGCCAGGACATTGCCCGGGCGCGGTTCTTGTGCTGAGAACGTTCTTCCTGGCATTCGACGACAATACCGGATGGCAAGTGGGTGATACGGATTGCCGAGTCGGTCTTGTTGACGTGCTGACCACCGGCACCGGAGGAGCGATAGGTATCGACCCGCAGATCCGCCGGGTTGATCTCGATGGCTTCCTGCTCGTCCGGCTCGGGCAACACGGCTACGGTGCAGGCTGAGGTGTGGATGCGGCCTTGAGATTCAGTGGCCGGAACCCGTTGTACGCGGTGCGCACCGGATTCGAACTTCAGCTTGCCGTAGACATTCTCGCCTTCGACCCGGGCAATGACTTCTTTATAGCCACCATGTTCGCCTTCGTTCTCCGAAAGAATTTCCACTCGCCAGCCACGTCGCTCGGCGTAACGCGAATACATGCGGAACAGGTCGCCGGAGAAAATTGCCGCTTCGTCGCCGCCGGTACCCGCGCGGATTTCCAGGAACACGTTACGACCGTCGTTCGGATCCTTGGGCAGCAGCATGCGTTGCAGGCTGGCTTCGAGTTCGATCAAGCGTTCCTTGGCTTCGCGGACTTCTTCCACGGCCATTTCACGCATGTCCGGGTCGCTGTCCTTGAGCAGTGCCTGGGCGCCTTCGAGGTCGCCCTGCACTTTGAGAAGCTGTTTATAGGTGTCGACGATCGGCTCGACTTCCGCATATTCCTTGGAATAGGTACGGAACTTGTTCTGATCGGAAATGACTTCGCCATCGCCAAGCAGGGCGGTCAATTCCTCGAAACGGTCCTGGAGGATGTCCAGCTTATTGAGCAGTGACGCTTTCATTGCGTTTTTTTATCCGAAAAGCTATCCGATGAGCCCTCACCGAGGGCAAAGAGTTCCTGGGCCATGGCCAGCGCATCGAGGCGGCCTTCGGCAGAAAGCTTTTTCAATTGCACGCTCGGTGCGTGCAAGAGTTTGTTGGTCAGGCCACGGGCCAGTTGCACCAGCACGTCCTCGGCGCTGCTGCCATTGGCGAGCATGCGTTGGGCTTTGAGCAACTCTTCGTCGCGCATGCGCTCGCTTTGTTGACGATAGGCCTTGAGCACATCCACCGCCGCCAGTTCGCGCAGGCGAACCATGAAATCTTCGGCACCGACCGACACCATCTCTTCGGCGGCCTGGGCAGCGCCCTGACGGCTCTTGAGGTTCTCTGCGACCACTTCGTGGAGATCGTCGACGCTATACAGGTAAACGTCGTCCAACTCGCCGACTTCCGGCTCGATATCCCGAGGGACGGCGATATCCACCATGAAGATCGGCTTGTGCTTGCGCAATTTCAAGGCACTTTCCACCGCGCCTTTACCGAGAATCGGCAACTGGCTGGCGGTGGAACTGATGACGATGTCGCTGCGCACCAGTTCTGCCGGGATATCCGAGAGCAGCACCGCGTGGGCACCGAACTGCTCGGCCAGCGTGCTCGCGCGCTCCAGTGTGCGGTTGGCGACCACGATTCGCTTCACACCCAGTTCATGCAAATGGCGGGCAACCAGGGTGATGGTCTCACCAGCGCCGATCAGCAAAGCCTGGCTGCGTTGCAAATCACTGAAAATCTGTTTCGCCAGGCTGACCGCGGCAAACGCCACGGACACTGGGTTTTCACCGATGGCAGTGTCGGTTCGCACCTGTTTGGCCGCATTGAACGTGGCCTGGAACAAACGCCCGAGCAGCGGACCAATGGTGCCGGCTTCGCGGGCCACGGCGTAAGCCGACTTCATCTGACCGAGAATCTGCGGTTCGCCCAACACCAGCGAATCGAGGCCGGAGGCGACCCTCATCATGTGACGAACTGCCGCATCGTCTTCATGCACATAAGCACTCGCGCGCAGCTCATCGAGGCTCAAATGATGATAATCGGCCAGCCAGCGCAACACGATGTCAGCCGAAAGGTGATCCTGTTCTATATACAGTTCACTGCGATTGCAGGTGGAGAGGATCGCAGCTTCGCGGCTGTCGGTGAGTCGGCAGAGCTGCTGCAAGGCCTCAACCAGCTGCTCAGGGGTAAAGGCCACGCGCTCGCGGACGTCTACTGAAGCAGTCTTGTGGTTAATACCGAGTGCAAGGAAGGCCATTCAAGGTCGCTGATGGTGACGTGAAGCCGACAATTGTCCTACTTCGACAGAGCCAGAACAACCACTCGATATCTATCGTCTTGGTAGACATCCCCACTGGCTGCGATCTGTTCTTATTCACACTGGCGACAGGCTTCTGTAGGCGCTGCCGAAGGCCGCGATCTTTTGCCGTTAAAAGAGCAAGATCAGAAGATCGCAGCCTTGGGCAGCGCCTACAATGGCATCGCCCCGCGATTATCAGGTACAAGGCCGAAAGATCGAGCGTTGGGCTCGCGGGTAAATTGGCCGGGCGGTTATGTTTGGCCCAAGGCTTGTGTCATGATGATCCGACCGCAGGTTAGTCGTCCTCTTCCTATATGAATAGATCTTCCGCGTTGCTCCTCGCTTTTGTCTTCCTCAGCGGCTGCCAGGCCTTGGCACCCGTTTCGTCGGACGGTACGCCGCCGGTCGAAGACAGCACTCCGGCCCCTGAAAAGCCCAAGGTTTACAGCTCGTTCAGTGAGGAAACCGTCTTTAGCCTGTTGAGCGCCGAACTGGCTGGCCAGCGCAATCGTTACGACATTGCCCTGGACAACTACGTAACCCAGGCCATCAATACTCAGGATCCCGGCGTCTCCGAGCGGGCATTTCGCATTGCCGAGTACCTGGGCGCCGATCAGGCCGCCCTCGACACGGCGCTGATCTGGGCAAAAAACGCTCCGGACGATCTTGAAGCGCAACGGGCGGCTGCCGTGCAACTTGCCCGCGCCGGGCGTTACGACGACTCCATGGTCTATATGGAGAAAGTCCTGCAAGGCAAAGGCGACACGCATTTCGACTTCCTCGCCCTGTCCGCGGCCGATACCGACCAGGAAACGCGCAACGGCCTGATGAAAGGTTTTGATCGCTTGTTGCAACGTCACCCGCATAACAATCAGCTGATTTTCGGCAAAGCCTTGCTGTTGCAACAGGACGGCGATGCCAAGGGCGCACTGACCCTGCTCGAAGACAACCCGCCGGACGAGGGCGAAATCGCGCCGATCCTGCTGCGCGCGCGCCTGTTGCAAGGGCTCAGCCGTGGCGATGAAGCCTTGCCGCTACTGCAAAAAAGCATCAAGAAGTACCCGGACGACAAACGCCTGCGCCTGACCTACGCGCGCATGCTGGTTGAACAGGATCGCATGGACGACGCCAAAGTCGAGTTCTCAAGCCTGGTTCAGCAATACCCGGAAGACGACGAGCTGCGTTACTCCCTGGCCCTGGTTTGCCTGGAAGCCAAGGCCTGGGACGAGGCCAAAGGTTACCTGCAAGACTTGATCGCTCGGGAAAGCCACGTTGATTCGGCACACCTGAATCTGGGGCGTATCGCTGAAGAGCGTAACGACCCTCAAGGCGCGCTGATCGAGTACGCCCAGGTCGGGCCGGGCAACGATTACCTGCCGGCTCAATTGCGTCAGGCCGATATTCTGATGAACAACGGCAGGACCGCCGAAGCCCAAAGCCGTCTGGCGGCCCAGCGGGACGAGCAACCCGATTATGCGATCCAGTTGTACCTGATCGAAGTCGAAACCTTGTCTGCCAATAAACAGGGCGACAAGGCCTGGAAAGTCTTGCAGCAAGCCCTGCAGAAATACCCGGACGATCTGAATCTGCTGTATACCCGGGCCATGCAGGCGGAAAAACGCAATGACCTGGCGCAGATGGAAAAAGACCTGCGACTGATCATCAAGCGCGACCCGGACAACGCGATGGCGTTGAACGCCCTCGGCTACACCCTGTCCGACCGCACCACGCGCTACGCCGAAGCCAAGGCCCTGATCGAACAGGCGCACCAGCTCAACCCGGAAGACCCGGCCGTTCTCGATAGCCTCGGCTGGGTGAATTTCCGCCTGGGCAATCTCGATGAAGCCGAGCGCTATTTGCGCCAGGCGCTGGAACGCTTCCCCGACCAGGAAGTCGCCGCTCACCTGGGCGAAGTCCTGTGGGCCAACGGCAAACAGCGCGAAGCCAAGCAAATCTGGAGCAAGTTCCTCAAGGAACAGCCCGACAGCCCTACCCTGCGCAGCACCATCAAGCGCCTGACCGGATCAGAGACTCTTTAAGATTATGTTTTTGCGCCACTTCATCGTTTTCAGCTTCATCGCCCTGCTCGCCGGTTGCGCGGGCTTCGGTGCCCGCGAATCGGTCCAGGGTCAAGGCAACAAGGCCCAATGGCGCGAGCACAAACAGCAACTGACCGGTCTCGACGGCTGGCAGATCAACGGCAAGATCGGCATCCGTGCGCCCAAGGATTCGGGCAGCGGCACGCTGTTCTGGTTGCAACGCCAGGATTACTACGACATCCGACTCTCCGGCCCGCTGGGTCGTGGCGCGGCTCGCTTGACCGGTCGTCCGGGCAAAGTCTCGCTGGAAGTGGCCAATCAGGGCCGCTATGACGCGCAGACCCCGGAAGCCTTGGTTGAAGAACAACTGGGCTGGAAATTGCCGGTTTCCCATCTGGCATGGTGGGTTCGCGGGCTCCCGGCCCCGGACAGCAAAAGCCGCCTGACCCTTGACGTCGACAGCCGCCTGGCCAATCTCGAACAGGATGGCTGGCAGGTCGAGTACCTGAGCTATGCCGAGCAAAACGGCTACTGGCTGCCCGAGCGGATCAAGCTGCACGGCACCGACCTTGATGTCACGCTGGTGATCAAGGAATGGCAACCACGCAAACTGGGGCAGTGAACATGACTGCGCCACGCCTGACATTGCCCTCACCCGCCAAGCTCAACCTGATGCTGCACATCCTCGGTCGCCGTGAAGACGGTTACCACGAGCTGCAAACGATTTTTCAGTTTCTCGACTACGGCGATGAAATCACCTTCGCCGTTCGCGATGATGGCGTGATTCGGTTGCACACCGAATTCGACGGTGTTCCTCACGACAGCAATCTAATTGTTCGAGCCGCAAAAAAACTTCAGGAACAATCCAGTTGCTCGCTGGGCATCGACATCTGGATCGAAAAAATCCTGCCCATGGGCGGCGGAATCGGTGGCGGCAGTTCGAATGCGGCCACCACGTTGCTAGGCCTCAATCATCTCTGGCAACTGGGTTGGGATGAGGATCGGCTGGCTTCTCTGGGCCTGACGCTGGGCGCCGACGTCCCGGTTTTCGTGCGTGGCCACGCGGCTTTCGCCGAGGGTGTGGGGGAAAAACTCACACCTGTAGAACCCGAGGAACCGTGGTATCTGGTGCTGGTGCCGCAAGTATCTGTAAGTACAGCAGAAATTTTTTCAGATCCGCTGTTGACACGTAACTCTCCTCCCATTAAAGTGCGCCCCGTTCCCAAGGGAAACAGTCGAAATGACTGCTTGCCGGTGGTAGCAAGGCGTTATCCAGAGGTACGTAACGCATTGAATTTGTTAGGTAATTTTACCGAAGCAAAGCTCACCGGAACTGGAAGTTGTGTGTTTGGGGGCTTCCCAAGCAAAGCTGAAGCTGATAAAGTCTCGGCCCTTCTTACAGAGACCCTTACAGGGTTTGTAGCAAAAGGAAGCAACGTTTCGATGTTGCATCGCAAGCTGCAAAGTCTGCTCTAAAGGAACCGATTACTGGGTAATCGTTGCAACAGATACAGGGGCGTCGCCAAGCGGTAAGGCAGCAGGTTTTGATCCTGCCATGCGTTGGTTCGAATCCAGCCGCCCCTGCCATTTTCCTATACTCATCCAGGTTACCCTCAGCCTTCAGGTACTGCGCGTGTCCAAGATGATGGTCTTTACGGGGAACGCTAACCCCGATCTGGCTCGGCGTGTCGTACGTCAGCTGCATATCCCTCTCGGTGACATCTCTGTCGGTAAATTTTCCGACGGTGAAATTACAGCCGAGATCAATGAAAACGTCCGCGGTAAAGATGTCTTCATTATTCAGCCGACTTGCGCTCCGACCAACGATAACCTGATGGAACTGGTAGTGATGGCTGATGCCTTCCGCCGCTCCTCGGCTACTCGTATCACTGCTGTTATTCCTTACTTTGGTTATGCCCGTCAGGATCGCCGTCCGCGTTCCGCACGTGTGGCTATCAGCGCGAAAGTCGTTGCTGACATGCTTACCGTAGTCGGCATCGACCGTGTTCTCACGGTTGATCTGCATGCTGACCAAATCCAGGGTTTCTTCGATATTCCGGTAGATAACATCTACGGCTCCCCGGTTCTGGTGGATGACATTGAAGATCAGCGCTTCGAAAACCTGATGATCGTGTCCCCGGACATTGGTGGCGTCGTGCGTGCACGGGCTGTTGCCAAATCCCTGGGCGTGGATCTCGGGATCATCGACAAACGCCGTGAGAAAGCCAATCACTCTGAAGTGATGCATATCATCGGTGATGTCGAAGGGCGTACCTGTATTCTGGTCGATGACATGGTCGATACCGCCGGCACTCTGTGCCACGCGGCCAAGGCCTTGAAAGAGCATGGCGCTGCCAAGGTTTTCGCCTACTGCACGCACCCTGTGCTGTCGGGTCGGGCGATCGAAAACATTGAAAATTCCGTGCTGGACGAGCTGGTGGTGACGAACACCATCCCGCTGTCCGCTGCAGCACAAGCCTGTGCGCGTATCCGCCAACTGGATATCGCACCGGTAGTTGCCGAGGCGGTCCGCCGCATCAGCAATGAAGAATCGATCAGCGCGATGTTCCGTTAAGGGCCCTGCCCTTTTCAAAACATCTCGTTGACGAAAAGCGCCCCGCCCCGGCATTCCTGTCGGGGCGGGGCTTTTTTGCCCATATCGCCTTTAGCGCTGGTCGCAAACGCTGGGGCGAATGTGGTTATTTTGGAGATACAACATGAACGATTTTACTCTGAATGCTGAAGTGCGTTCCGACCTGGGGAAAGGTGCGAGCCGCCGCCTGCGTCGTCTCGCAAGCCTGGTTCCAGCTGTAGTTTACGGTGGCGAAAAAGCCCCTGAATCCATCAGCATGCTGGCTAAAGAAGTTGCCAAACTGCTCGAAAACGAAGCGGCTTACAGCCACATCATCGAGCTGAACGTTGGCGGCACCAAGCAAAACGTAATCATCAAGGCTCTGCAGCGTCACCCGGCCAAAGGCCACGTGATGCACGCTGACTTCGTACGCGTCGTAGCTGGCCAGAAACTGACCGCTATCGTGCCTGTACACTTCATCAACGAAGCTGCTCCGATCAAGAAAGGCGGCGAAATTTCGCACGTTGTTTCTGAAATCGAAGTTTCGTGCCTGCCAAAAGACCTGCCTGAATTCATCGAAGTTGACCTGGCTGATGCCGACGTCGGCGCGATCATTCACCTGTCCAACCTCAAAGCCCCTAAAGGCGTTGAGTTTGTTGCTCTGGCTCACGGTAACGACCTGGCTGTTGCCAACGTTCACGCTCCACGTGTTGCTCCAGAAGCTGCAGAAGGCGCTGCAGAGTAATTTCACTCTGTACGCCGGAGTGACCGGAAACATCGCGGACTAGAGCGTAGCGAGAAAGCGGGCGAGAACGCGGAGTTTACATAATGGTAAATGAGCACTTGTCGTCCACTTTCGCCGCACCCACTGATTGCGGCGATGTTATCCACCACTTCAAGGAAGGGCCCCTATCGTGACTGCCATCAAACTGATCGTTGGCCTGGGAAATCCAGGCGCTGAATACGAACAGACCCGGCATAACGCAGGGGCCCTTTTTGTTGAGCGCATCGCACACGCGCAAGGTGTCAGCCTTGTGGCCGATCGCAAATATTTCGGCCTGACCGGGCGCTATTCGCATCAAGGTCAGGATGTTCGTCTACTGATTCCCACCACCTACATGAACCGCAGCGGCCAGGCCGTGGCGGCACTTGCCGGCTTCTTTCGCATAAAGCCTGAAGAGATTCTGGTGGCGCATGACGAACTCGACCTGCCTCCGGGCGTTGCCAAGCTCAAACAGGGCGGCGGCCATGGCGGTCATAACGGGTTGCGCGACATCATTGCGCAACTGGGTAATCAGAATACCTTTCACCGCCTGCGGCTTGGCATCGGCCACCCGGGCGTTGCCAGTATGGTTTCAAATTTCGTCCTGGGTCGTGCGCCACGCGCCGAACAGGAAAAACTCGATGCCAGCATCGACTTTGCCCTCGGCGTGCTGCCGGATATCCTCGCCGGTGAATGGAACCGCGCGATGAAAAACCTGCACAGCCAGAAGGCCTGACTCTAACTCCTCGGGGAAACACCATGGGATTCAATTGCGGCATCGTCGGCCTGCCTAACGTCGGCAAGTCCACCCTGTTCAACGCCCTGACCAAATCCGGGATCGCGGCCGAGAACTTTCCCTTCTGCACTATCGAGCCGAACACCGGTATCGTAGCGATGCCGGATCCGCGCCTGGAAGCCCTGGCGGTCATCGTCAATCCCAAGCGCATCCTGCCGACTACCATGGAATTCGTCGACATCGCTGGCCTGGTTGCCGGCGCCTCGAAAGGTGAAGGCCTGGGCAACAAATTCCTCGCCAACATCCGCGAGACCGATGCCATCGCCCACGTGGTCCGCTGCTTCGAAGACGAGAACGTGATCCACGTCTCCAACAGCGTCGACCCGAAACGCGACATCGAGATCATCGACCTCGAACTGATCTTCGCCGACCTCGACAGCTGCGAGAAGCAACTGCAGAAAGTCACTCGCAACGCCAAGGGTGGTGACAAGGACGCCGTGGTCCAGAAAGGTCTGCTGGAGCAACTGATCGCTCACTTCACCCTCGGCAAGCCAGCGCGCACGCTGATGAAGAACATGGGCGCCGACGACAAAGCGGTGATTCGTGGCTTCCACCTGCTGACCACCAAACCGGTCATGTACATCGCCAACGTCGCTGAAGACGGGTTCGAGAACAACCCGCTGCTGGACATCGTCAAAGCCATCGCCGAAGAAGAAGGCGCCATGGTGGTTCCGGTCTGCAATAAGATCGAAGCCGAAATCGCCGAACTGGAAGACGGCGAAGAGAAAGACATGTTCCTCGAAGCCTTGGGCCTTGAAGAACCTGGCCTGAACCGCGTGATCCGCGCCGGCTACGAAATGCTGCACCTGCAGACCTACTTCACCGCCGGTGTCGAAGAAGTCCGCGCGTGGACTGTCCGTGTGGGTGCTACCGCGCCACAAGCCGCCGGTGTGATCCACACCGACTTCGAAAAAGGCTTCATCCGCGCCGAAGTCATCGCTTACGACGATTTCATCCAGTACAAGGGCGAGGCCGGCGCCAAGGAAGCCGGTAAATGGCGCTTGGAAGGCAAGGATTACATCGTTAAAGACGGCGATGTGATGCACTTCCGTTTCAACGTGTAGCGTTGTTGGAATCGAAGAAGCCGCGTTGATTCGCGGCTTTTTTGTGGGCGTTATATCGAGCCGCTATGCGCAACTAGAACAGATAGCTCAGACCGCCGCCGCTGGCGGTCTGATACTGCCAGCGACTGTCATTGAGCGGGATCGGGATGTTGTAGCTCATCGTTCAAAGTCTTTTATGAATGAACTGCGCCGCGACCGCGCTGACGGATGCCCCTTAACAGGCCGGCAAGGGTAAACAGCAGACCAATACAACCCAGCACCCCGGGAGTGGCCCACAGTGCGGCAGGGGTATCGACCACGGCGCTACTGGCCGGCTGCTCGGGCAGGTAATACACCCGCACCGGCTGATCCTGCTGATAGCCAAAAATGAAGCCGCCCTGGGGGTAGGAAATCTTTTCACCACTGCTGGTGGTGAAGGCGATCTCGGGATGCGAACTACCAGCATTCAAGTGGCTGACGATGCCATCGGCGGTCTGTGCGTGGGCGAGGAATTCGCGTCGTTCAAGCGTGAGATTGACGGCAATGCCCAACAAGCCGATACCAATCAGGGCAAAGAGCAGCCCCTGAAGCATCTTCCCGAGGCGTGACGGGGTGAGGTTAGCCATGGCTTGTCTCGGTATTCGTCCATGAAAGAGGGCCGTCAGGATAACAAGAAACCACCGGGAAGTGCCTGGTACGACGCAGCAGATAATGCATGTTCGAGAATTGCGACGTTCTGACCGAAGAAAGTATCGACGCTCTCGGCCAACCAGGAGCAGATCGAGAGCTGGATCAATGCCGGCCGTCCTTTATAGGGGCTAGCTTGCGAGCCAGTGAGATCGACCAGTTGCTTGGGCTACCGCCTATAACGCGATCTGCCCTTCACTCGACGGCGCAGCCGACGCCATCAAGCCAGCGCCACTTCCACCCTGTTGCGCCCAGCCGACTTGCCCTTGTGGAGTGCCTTATCGGCCCGGGCAATGGCGTTACTGAGCGCCTCTTGAGCACGATATTGCGTAATGTCGATGGACAGCGTCACGCCGACTTTATGGCCGTCACTGTCAGTCACCAATCCCTGGATCGCCTTGCGGATGCGCTCTGCGCTTTCGGCAGCCCGATCGAGATCGGTTCCGGCAATACCGCCAGAAACTACATTCTGTGTAAGCAGAAGGAGTGTTGCAGATGAAACGGAGACCTCGGATCTATTACACCGAAAGCCAGAAAAAACTGATGTGGGATCACTGGCGGAAAGGCGACTCTCTCCAGCAGATCGCCCAACTATTTGAACGAAACCACTCATCGATACAGCGCATCTTGGCGGAAACAGGCGGTATCAGACCAGCTGTACGCCGCAGGTCCAGATTGGCGCTGACGTTGGCTGAGCGCGAAGAGATTTCGCGTGCAGTGGTGGCAGACAACTCGATCCGTTCCATAGCAACGCTGCTAGGGCGAGCAGCCTCTACCATTAGCCGTGAGTGTTGGCGCCGACGCCAGATTGACCTTTGGTGCCAGAATCCGTTGACCCAGCCTACTACGCACAAAACGAGGGTCAGCGCGGCTTTCGATGGTTCGGCCGGGGTCAGGCAGAATCGGCCGCCCAGGTCAAAATCTAGTCGGCGACTACAACCACGCCCAACAACACCCTGTCGCGCCAGCGGGGGGCTTGGGCCTTGTCGCGCTACAGTTCTGCCGCGAAGGTCTTGGCTTTCTTCGGCGTGACACCGTACCGTTGCTTGTAGACCTTGATGAAGTGGGAGGTATTTTCATATCCCACCTCCGCTGCCGCGTCGGTGACGGAATAATTTTCAGTCGTCAACAGCTGATGCGCGATGTCGACTTTTTTTTCGATGATCCAGCGGTTCGGGGTGGTGTTGTAGCTGCGCCTGAAGTCGCGGATAAAGGTCGACACGCTGCGTCCCGTCAACAGGGCATAGTCTTCAATCTTCAGCTTGTGCGAATAGTACTGCTCCATGAAGTCGGTGATGAGGCGGCGTTTGCGGCTGCCGCCGCAGGACAGCTCGCGCAGGAAACGGAAGGACTTGTCCTGGATGGCGATCAGGTGCAGTAGTTCGAGCAGTTTCAATTCCAGCAGCGCGTCGGAGCCCTCCGCGCCCTTGTAGACATAATTCAGCGAATCGATATAGCGCTGAATCTGTTCGTTGGCGTGCAGGGTATAAGTGCCGTGCACGTTTTTCTGCAGGCCGTCCGTGTGCGAATTGCCTGTGCCGGCCGCGCGCGACAGGTATTTGGCGATCAGCTTGTCGTCGAAAAACAGCAGCACCGCCTCGAAGATATCGCTGCCAGTGACGTAGTCCGATACCGTATAAACGCCTTTGGAGAGGAAAATCAAATGATTCTCGTCGACGACATTGGCCATGGCGTCATAGTCGCGAATAATCTGCTTGCCCCGCTTGATGTAGACGATCAACGGCGTGGCGATATAAATCGCCTTGTTTTCCAGGTTCGTTTCAAGCGTTTTATGGAGGATGGACGAGCTACCGTCAGCGAGGATAGGCTTTACGTTGCGCATCGAATAAAGCGCCGCCGGTACTACTTCGAGTGTCATTGCTATGGCTTCTCAACAAATTGGCCGCCCCATTTGGACAGGACGGTATCCAGCAGCGCGACACGCTGCTGCCCAAGCGTGTAGGACGTTCGGGACGGAAGAGGATATCCAGGAAAGTAGCAGAAATACGTCACGGCAAGTAGCGCATGCATGGCCGAGACGGCGCGGTCCGCCGCACGCGCCCGGCCGCTGACGTTACGGCATCAAACTTCGCTGAAGTAGCCGCTGACCGGCGCGCTGCTCAGATGCTCGACGATGACCTTCCACTGACCGCTCGAGACCATTTGGTCGACATGGGTGCCGTGAATTTCACGCGAATCCCAAACTTCCACCAGCGTGAACGCGAGTGGATCTTCCAAGTAGTTGAGGATCTTGACCGTTTGGCAACCGTCCACCTTCGGCAGATTGATCTTCACATCGTTCATGATGTCCTTGAACGATTGCAGTTTTTCTTCTTTTACATTAAAGCTGATGACGAGATTGACGGACATATTACTTCTCCAGTTGGGTTTGACTACAAAAAACGTCGTCGATTGCAGGAACCGTAGATTGACGAGGCGGCCAAACAAAATGCGCAGAATACGAAAAGAATGTTCAGGCTTTCATTTACCGTTCCGTTCCCGTATCTAACATGGCCAAGCCGACCAGCGGAACCACTAAGTTCTTGATCCATTGTTTGACCTGGACTGCATCAATAGAATCTTTTCCTCTCACATGACGCGCAGTGCTGCGTCGAAAACCATCTTTCGTTAGAGGTCATTACGTAAAGTCCTTTTTTGGTGTCGATTCGATATAACGCAAAGAATTCGCTATGGAAGCAACTACTATATACATAGTTAAAAAATGAAAATGATTGAAAATGATTGAAAATGCACGATTCCAGTCACTCTTGCATTTTTCTTGCGCGACGGCCGATGGCATGCGTCGCCTGCGGGAACGGGGAGTCAGGCGTGGTTCAAAAACGGCCTATATTGGGTAACACGGGCGAGCGGAATACTTCCACCGAAGCAATGGAATTTTAATGATTTGGGAATCGGGGGTGTTGGCGCCGACGCCAGAATGACCCTTGGTGCCGGAATCCGTGACCTTGGGAAGGCCTGAAGTAGTCAGCGATTTTTAATGCCCTCCTTGGTTGAGGTTCAGGTAGCTTTGGATTCGAGCCAAAGATCGAGATCATGCTCAAACCTTGCGGGCCTGCGCGTATCGCATTGGCCAGGATCACGGCAGCCCGTCATCCACGAGACCGCCGTGTATACCTTCTGTCAGGTCGCCTCGGGTAAAGGGTGCGCTTTCTCAGGCGGTTTGATTGAGCCGATGTAAACCGCAAAGATAGTCACCAGCGCGCCGCAAATCTGCAGCGTGGAGCTGACCTTGCCGAGAAAGGCGACATCAATGAAATACGTGATCACCGGCTCCAGTAACAGGATCAGACCGGCCAACCCCAGGCTGATGGCTCCGATCGAACGGTTGACCAGCAGCCAGCCGACAAACTGCACCAGTACCCCGTATATGATCAGCATCAGCAAGGTTTGCCCATCCACGATGGCCAAGCTTTCCCCAGTTGCCAGCGCGTATGCCAGCAGAACCAGTGCCGCCCAAAGACTCAAATTGAGCATCTGTGCGATCTTGTCACCCCCGCTGTCAGGCAACTGGGTGTTGATCTTCAGGAAGTACACGCAGATGGCATACGCCAGCCCCGACAGCACGCCATACACCACGCCCCTGATCCCTACCGCACTGGTCATCTCGGGTAGCAACAACAGATAGAGCCCAACAAATGCCAAGGTAATGGATACCAGGAAGTAGATCGAAGGTTTTTCCTTCAACAGGTACAACCCCAGTAGGGTCATGAAGAACACCTGACAGTTGGTCAGGATCGACCCGATACCCGGGCCAACGATATAGATGCTCTGGTGCCAAAGCACTAGGTCAATGGCCAAAAACACCCCAGCCAACGCGGTGTACAGCTGCGCCTTGGCGCTTTTGAGCAGCACCGGTGTTTTGCGCACCTTGAGCAGCAGGAAGAACAGGATCGAGGCGAACACCATCCGATAGAACCCTGCGCCACCTGCACCGATATGGGCGAAAGCGACGGCTAGAGCAGACAGACTGAGCATCAGTCCACCGATGGTCAATTCAATGATTGCCCGATTGTTATTAGTCGACATGAGAAGCCTCATTGATAAAGACCGGCATTAACTTTATGAACACTCGTAACTTATCCCCCCGGCAAAAAATATCTGGCTCGACAAAGCAGAAAGCCTCAAGGGTCTTTTCTGCCACGAGTCAAAAAATAACTAATTTTTAATTGGCTTTAATAGTTAGCAGCAATGCAGTTCTTTAAATTTCTTGCGCGGCCAATTTCAACCATTGTTGTACCGGCGCATAAGCCAGAATGTTTTCGACATAACCCTGCAGTTGCGTAGGGATGGCAATACCATAACGACGGAAGCGGAACACCACCGGAACAAACATCGCATCAACAATGCCGAAGTCACCACAGAGAAACTGTGTTGAACCGCTCACCTCACGGAGCTGGTTCCAGATAGCGAATACCCGCATGATTTCCTCTCGGGTCTCGGCGGTCAGGCTTTCTGGGATGTCACCGGTGTTCAGGCCAAACGACATCTGCGTGCGCAAGTGGGTGAAGCCGGAGTGCATCTCTGCCGCAGCAGCTCGTGCCAGGGCCTTGACCCGTGAATCCAGGGGCCAAAGGTTGGCGGCCGGATATGTGTCGGCAATGTATTCGCTGATGGCCAGGCTGTCGTTGATGACGACATCATCAAGCAGCAGCGCCGGTACCTTGCCGGAAGGCGAGTGCTCCAGAATGCGCTGGCGGGTGTCGCTTTGTTCCAGTTTGATCTGAAGGGTTTCAAACGCAACATCCGCTGTCACAAGAACCAGCCACGCACGAAATGACCACGAAGACTTATTAAAATCCCCAACAACCAATTTTGTAGACATCGCATCCCCTAGCTTGTGTCATGAAATAGGTGCTAAATTTAGCGACCTTTTTTTCATACGTATTGCACAAAACTGGACAACTCATGGACGAGAATCGCCGTGACAAAGCCCCTCAAAAAGACAAGGACTTTGTTCAATTCCGGCGTATACCCGAAGGCGACTGTGAGTTGTTATCTGCGCGTTACAGTACTCAATCTTTCGGCCGACATTCACATGACCGGTACGCTATCGGCGTTATAAGTAGCGGTGTTGAAAAACTTTTTTATCGCGGCAGCTACTACATGGGGATCGCTGGAAGTGTGGTCACCATTACCCCCGGGGAGATCCACGACGGCTTGCCAGGTCATGATGAGGGCTGGATGTATCGAATGCTCTATATCGACCCCGAATGGGTCAATCGGATGGTGTTTCAAGGGCGTTTTTCAGACGATCATATTCATCTTTTTCAAACAGCTCTGAGCCAGTCCCCCGACTTCGCCCGGACCTTTTTGCATCAACATCAAATCATTGAAAAATCCCCCTCCAGCCTTGAACGGGAAACTATTCTGCTGGATCTGGTGACGCAGCTCTTCGAGCGCAGCGGCGCGCCCATCGAACCGGTCAGTGCGACTGAGCAGCACGCCGTGCAAAGGATCAAGAGGAAGCTCGAAGACGAGTTCGACCAACATCTGTCTCTGGAAGAATTGGCGCAACTGGTCAACCTGGACCCGCTCTACCTGATTCGGGTGTTCAAAAAAAGCGTTGGCGTCTCCCCCCACAGCTATCAAATCCAGAAAAGGATCTCTCAGGTCCAAAAACTGCTGCGCACCGGGTCCAGTCTCACCGAAGCATCATTCGCTTGCGGCTTCTTCGATCAAAGCCACATGACCCGGGCCTTCAAAAAAGTAGTGGGCATCACACCCGGCAGTTTCCGCAAAAGCAGTACCTGAGCCTGTAAAGAAACACCCAAGAAAAAGCCGCGTCTCGACGCGGCTTTTTTGTGCCTGAAAATTGCCCCGTTGAAACTCAACATCGGGTACACCGGCCCCTCCCACAAGTATTGTGTTTCACCGCAGATCTGCGACAGCCGGAACTGTTGGCTGACACGCGGGTGTCCATCGGTGGCGTCCAGTCGAGCCGGAAACAGGCGTTGGAAGGGTCGAACTGTGGGGCCATGGCGAACTGCACATCCATCCCAAAATCGCCTCTCAGCAAGCGCTACATGTTCTTGACCCTGAGCCCTGATAGGTGGCCAAATGGTAATTAGTATTCCCCTGAACCCCCGGCAAAGGATTGCAACCATGGGTCGGCTCGAGCTACTAAGCAAATGGAATCGCATGATCGTGCGGTTGCAGATTGAACACGAAATCAATGCCCGGGATTTCGGGAAGTTCAGTTGGCAACTGGGCATTCCCTGCGTGGTGCTGTCAGCGGTAGTCAGCGCCAGCGTCTTTAGCTCAATCAATGAGTCCTCGCTCGTCTGGCTCCAATATGTCGCCGGATTCATATCAATCCTGACCTTGGTCTTGAGTTCGGTACAGACCTCCCTCAACTTCGACACCCCCGCCGCTGGGCACAAAGACACCGCCAAGAAGCCCGGTGCGATATCCCGTGAAACTCAGGACGAAATTGCCAGCTGCAAGGACGAGGCTGTCCTGGGGCAAATTGTTTCTGACATCCGCAAGCGCCTTGATTCGATTCTTCTTGATGCCCCGACGTTGCCTAAGTCAACGATGAGGAAACTGGGGCAAGCTTGAATCGAGGCGATTAATGTGCACCTGAACTGTATTGCCCCACCCATCACGTGCCATCGCGCACAGTTTTATCTAAAGGAGAAATACATGAAGAAATTAGCCGTGGCACTCCCGATTTGTATTTTATTTTTGTCAGGATGCAGTAATCCAATTAGGGATGGCATCAACAATCTTCGCACTTCGGTGAGAAACGGGTTTCAGGAAATGAAAGTCGAAGTAAGCCCGGCAGTATCTAGTGTGGCCACCCTGGATCAGGTGAAACTGGAAGCGAGTCTGGACGACAGGTTCGATCTGAATGGTTATGTGACGTACTCAAAATCATGCAAAATGTTTTTAACCATGGGTGTGCGGTTCTATAGTGCGGACGGTTCGTCCCTTGGAAATAGCACGGCCATGTCGAAAGCTTATCAGGCAGGAGACCGCTCAAAATTCAAAGCGTCATTCAAACAAATCGCAAAAGATAGAGACGAGTTGATCAGCAAAGTCGTCATTGACGATTTGAAGTGCATTTGATGCGATGAATTAACCAAGCATGGAAAAGCCCGCGTGTATTGATACAGGCGGGCTTTTCCTATTTACGAGAGCGCTCACGAGCGAAAAGGACATCCGGCATATCAAAAGCGGTTGCTGCAAACGCTGGTCGTACCGGCCTCCCTTCGTCATCCACCCCAGTGAAACCGGTGTGCCACTACCGTTATGGTCATACTCGGTACTTACTCCGATTGAAGAACATCGAAGACCCCGCCCCCACTACCGCGATTGCAAAGATCCCGACATCGATGCTGCCAATGTAGGGCGGCAGCACAAATATCACACCAAAGCCCAAACCGACCAGAGCAATACCCAGCCATTTCCTGAGTACGTAGCGCCTTACGCAAATGTACAGCAGCATCATCCCCACGCAGGCCAACGCATACTGACTGTAGAGATTCATGGGCCTATGTTCCTTGAGACTTGATGATCATGGAAGACACCGAGCGCTGCGGTCCGATGCCCGCCGCTGACTTGAGCGTCCAGACTGACGATGATATCGCCAGCGTGACAGGTCGGCAGCTTGTTCTTCACCAACTCTCGGCCAAAATAGCCTGCCGCAGGTCCCGGTCAGACTTTTTTGGTCCGTGGCAGGAAGATCGCCAAGACCCCAAGCAGCGGCAAGAACGAACACAGGAAGTACACGTACTCAATACCGTGAATATCCGCCAAATACCCAAGCAACGCCGCGCCAATCCCGCCGAAACCGAACATCAGACCGAAGAACACCCCGGCAATCATTCCGACATTCCCCGGCACCAGTTCTTGCGCATACACCACAATGGCCGAGAACGCCGAGGCAAGGATGAAACCAATCACCACGCTCAGGATACTGGTCCAGAACAGGTCGACATGAGGCAGGATCAGGGTGAACGGTGCGACGCCGAGGATTGAGAACCAGATCACCGCCTTGCGCCCGATCTTGTCGCCGATCGGCCCGCCGAAGAAGGTCCCCGCCGCTACCGCACCGAGAAACAGGAACAGATGCAGCTGCGAGCTGGCCACCGACAGGTCGAATTTCTCGATCAGGTAGAACGTGAAGTAACTGGTGAAACTGGCCATGTAGAAATACTTGGAGAACACCAGCAACCCGAGCACCACCAGTGCGCTGATCACCCGGCCTTTCGACAAGCCGTGAGTCGCTGCATGACCTTGTTTGAGCTTGAACAGATTCAAGTGGTTGGCATACCAGCGGCTGATCCGGTACAGCACGAACAACGCAAACAGCGCGAACAATCCGAACCAGGCCACATGGCCCTGCCCGTAGGGAATGATGATCGCCGCCGCCAGCAACGGCCCGAAGGCCGAGCCCGCATTACCGCCGACCTGAAATGTCGACTGCGCCAAGCCAAAGCGCCCACCCGAGGCCAGTCGCGCCACGCGAGAAGCTTCCGGGTGAAAGGTCGACGAGCCGATACCGATCAACCCCGCCGCCAGCAAAATCATCGCAAAGCTACCGACCACAGACATCATCAGAATGCCGACCAATGTGCAGACGGTACCGGCCGGCAATAGCCAGGGTTTGGGATGGCGATCAGTGTGGTAACCGACCCACGGTTGCAACAGCGAGGCCGTCAGTTGAAAGGTCAGGGTGATCAGGCCGACCTGAGTGAAGCTCAGGCCATAGTTGGCCTTGAGCATCGGATAGATCGACGGCAGCACCGCCTGAATCAGGTCGTTGATCAGATGCGCCAGTGCCACCGCGCCGATGATGCGCATGACCAGCGGACTGTTTTGTGAAGTAGTGGGCGCCGATGTCGAGGCGGACTGAGCGTTACTGATAGCCATGAGAGTTTCCGTACTGCAGATGGGTGCACACTGGCAGGTCGGTCAATGTGCCATTTTTCGGTGCAACAGCGCCATCCCCTTAGCCTGCTAACGACCTCAAAAAAGGTGATAGCCCAACGCCATGGTCTGAATCTTGCCTTGCTTATCTGCTTCAACGCGGCCCCTTATAAAGGGGACCGAGAATGGGAAGTTTCGCTACAGAGTCGGCCTACAGAGCGGACCAAGGTGAACTTTCGAGGCCTTTTAGAAGGACACAAGTCGCGGTCTCAATGACCTCGATGCACGCCAATGGTGCGTGGTGTCCAGAGGAGTCATGGGGCATGCAGGCTTTTTTATCACCGGGGATCGGGCTGCTGGGGCGTTTCGGCTTCGCGCGAAAATTTCAGTTGCTGTTTCTACTGTTTATCCTGCCACTCGCTGGCAGCCTGTGGATGATCGGGCAAGACTATCGTGACAAGTTGAGCCTGATCTCCGGCGAACGTGCCGGGGTTCGTCAATTGCTCGCCCTGGATGCGCTCGACAACCTGCTCGCCGCCCAGCGTGACCGCGCCGCGCGCTGGCGCGCCACCGAAACCAATCGCCAGCCGACACCCGCAACCATCGCGGCGATGGCAGCCTTCGACACGGTTCAGCCGGCTGTGGCCCAAGCCACCACGGACTTGGGCAATGCCCTGAAAACCGAAGGCGCCGAGGGCGAAACCCTTGCCCGCTATCAAACCCTGCAAACCGCCCTCACCGGCCTGGACTCGAAAAGCCTGAGCAGCGTCGGTTGGTGGCCGGACGGTTACGATCGCTTCACCAATGCCTTGAGCGCTCTGCAAGCCTTGCGCGAACAAATCGCGATGGATAATCGCCTGACCCTGGCACCATGGCTGGAAACCTGGCTGCTGACGCAGATTTCAACCCAGCATGCACCGGACCTGATCGAACGGGTCGGCCGCCTCGCCGCAGTCGGCCAGGCATCGGTGGTGTCCGGGCAGTTCACCCTGCAAAGCCGTCTGCAACTGCGGGACTTGCGCAGCCGCATCGGCGATGCCCGGGAGCAGCTGGTGAAAACCGCCAGCCTGCTGGAAGCACGCCTGCCCAGCGCCTTGCAAACCTGGGCCGGGCAATACCACGACAGCCTCAAACATCTGGATGCCGGTTTGAAGGTGCTGGACGACGGCGTCTTCGGCGGCAGCATCAACCTTAAACCGGAGGACTTCGAACGCAGCCTCGATGCCCTGCTCGGCAACCTCGCCTCGATGCGTCAGCAATCGTTGGTTTCGCTGGATCAACGGCTGGATTATTACCACGGCTCGGCCATCCGCCAGTTCATCGTGGTGGCGATAATTTTTGGCTGCCTGCTGCTGGCCGCGTTGTACCTGTTCATCTGTTTACAGGCCTCGATCCGTCGCAGCGCCAGCGGCATCACGCTGTTGGCCGAAGCATTGCGCGACGGCAACCTGAGCCTGCAAGTACCAGTGCAGGGCCGCGACGAACTGGCAGCGATCAGCACCGCGCTAAACGTCGCCGTGGTGCAACTGCGCAACAGTTTGCTGGGGGTCGATCACGAAACCCTGCAGCTGAGTAACGCAGTACGCACCCTCAACGATCACTCCAGCGGCGCCCTCGGCGAAGTCGAGGCCCAGCAGTTGCAGATCAGCCAGATCGCCGCAGCGGCCACGCAATTGGCCGCGACCTCCCAAGGGGTCGCCCAGAGTTGCGAACAGGCGTCTGGCAGCGCTCAGCACACCCAGCGCATCGCCGCCGACAGCAGCCGCGACAGCCAACGCACGACGGCGAGTATTCAGCAGCTCAATCAGCGTTTGAACGACACTGCAGCAGCATTGGGTCGGGTCAGCGAACAAGGCCAGCAGATTCAATTGGTGGTCGATACGATTCGCGGCGTCGCCGAGCAGACCAATCTGCTGGCCCTCAACGCCGCCATCGAGGCCGCACGGGCCGGCGAGCAAGGTCGCGGCTTTGCGGTGGTGGCCGATGAAGTACGCAGCCTGTCGCAACGCACCCAGTCCTCCACCGCGCAGATCGCCGGCACCGTCGACAGCCTGCGCAGCACCGTGAACGAAGCGGTAAGCCTGATGGAAGCCGCCTGCGGCCAGGCACAATCGGATGCGCAAGCCGTCACTGGTCTCGGTGAACGCCTGGGGGAAATCGCCAGCGCGGTGCAGAGCGTCACCGACACCCTGGCGCAAATTGCCACCGCTGTCGAAGAGCAAGCGAGTACCGCCGATGAAGTCAGCGGCAACATCCAGCAAGTCGATCAGGCTGCTTTACGCCTGCTTGAAGGCGCACGGGCAGTGAACCTGGCGGCAGACACCTTGAGCCTGGGCAGTAAGGCCTTGAGTGCGAATACCGGAAGATTTCAGCTCAGTTGACGCCCTCCCCTGGCCCGATTTTTCGGGCCAGCGGGATAAGCGGTTGAAAGTGTGGAGAAATATTTTAGATTTACGCTTGACGCATCTTCGTTACAGGTGAATAATGCGCGCCACTTGGCTACATAGCTCAGTTGGTTAGAGCATAGCATTCATAATGCTGGGGTCCGGGGTTCAAGTCCCTGTGTAGCCACCAAGTACTAAAAACGGCTTACCGAAAGGTAGGCCGTTTTTTTATGCCTCGAGAAAAGTGGCATTCGTTTCAGGACGGCAGACGTGATTTGCGTCCCTCCCCCTCAGGCCGATAAAGTCCCCGGACCTTTTATCCCACGGACGGAGTGCCCCGCGTGTTCTCAACCTTGCGCTTGAGCCGCCATTGCCTGTCAGCCCTTTCGCTGATCGCCACCGCTTTAACCCTCGCCGCGTGTAATGCCCCGCCCGCGTCACCTTCGGTCTCGACTCTGCCGGTCGCGCCGGAAATCGCCGCCGGTTATCGCACCGACCTGCAAACCCGGTACGCCTCCAAACACATGGCCGCAGCCGCCAATCCGCTGGCAGCTGAAGCCGGGCGGGAGATGTTGCGTGCGGGAGGCTCGGCGATTGACGCAGCCATTGCCATGCAAGCGGTGTTGACGCTGGTCGAACCGCAATCATCGGGTATCGGTGGCGGCGCGTTGATCGTGCTATGGGATGGCAAGGCTGTGCGCACTTACGACGGTCGCGAAACCGCTCCGGCCGGCGCCAACGAGAAACTGTTCCTGCAAGCCGACGGCACACCGATGCCGTTCACCCAGGCGCAGATCGGCGGGCGCTCAGTGGGCACGCCGGGCGTGTTGCGGGCACTGGAGCTGGCCCATCGCAAGCACGGTCGCCTGCCGTGGGTGAAGCTGTTCGAACCGGCCATCAAACTCGCGGAACAAGGCTTCGCCATCTCGCCACGACTGCATCAGTTGATCGCGACCGACGCGTTTATCCAGCACTCACCGGACATGGCCGCCTACTTTCTGACTGCCGATGGCCACCCGAAAGCCGTCGGTACGCAGCTGAAAAACCCGGCACTCGCCGCGGTGTTCAAACGCATCGCCAAGGAAGGCCCCGACGCGCTGTACACAGGGCCGATCGCAAAAGAAATCGTCGCCAAGGTTCAAGGCCATACCAACCCCGGCAGCCTGTCGCTGAACGATCTCCAAGACTACAAGGCCAAGGAACGCGCGCCGCTGTGCACCGACTACAAACGCTGGCAAGTTTGCGGCATGCCGCCGCCGTCATCGGGGGGGATCGCCGTGGCGCAGATCCTTGGCACCTTGCAGGCCCTGGAAACTCGCGACCCACGCTTTGCCCTGGCGCCACTCAAACCGGTCAAGACCAGCAAACCGGCGGGCATAGAGCCAGCCCCTGAAGCCGTGCACCTGATCGCCGAAGCCGAGCGCCTGGCTTACGCCGATCGCGCGCAGTACGTCGCTGACACCGACTTCGTACCCGTGCCAGTCAGAGGGTTGGTCGACCCGACTTATCTGGCGACCCGCGCAACCTTGATTGGCGAGCGCAGCATGGGCCAGGCCAAACCCGGCACCCCGCCGGGCATTCAGGTCGCCTACGCGCCGGACCGCTCGCCGTTGCGCATCTCCACCTCGCAGGTGGTGGCGGTCGATGACGAGGGCGCCGCCGTGTCCATGACCACCACCGTGGAAGCGGCATTTGGCTCACACTTGATGGTCCAGGGTTTTCTGCTCAACAACCAGATGACCGACTTCTCGTTCATCCCCGAAGAGCACGGGCAAAAGGTCGCCAACCGCGTCGAACCGGGTAAACGCCCGCGCTCGTCCATGGCGCCAACGCTGATCCTCGACCGCCAGAGCGGCGAGTTCGTGGCCACTGTCGGCTCGCCCGGCGGCTCGCAGATCATCGAGTACGTGGCCAAATCCACCATTGGCCTGCTCGACTGGAACCTGGACCCACAAGCCGCCATCAACCTGCCCAACTTCGGCAGCCGCAACGGCCCGACAGAACTGGAACTGGGGCAGTTCAGCCCGGCGCTGATTCAGGCACTGAAAGACAAAGGGCACAGTGTGAACGAGATCGACATGACCAGCGGGACTCAGGCGGTTGTTCGGGTCAAGGATGCGCAGGGGAAAGCGGCGTTGGCCGGCGGGGCCGATCCACGGCGAGAGGGGGAAGCGTTGGGGGATTGAATCGTACGCAGGAATGAGGAAAGGCTTACCGGGAAATTCAGGCCATCCCCGGAAAACATGAGGCCTGGTTTGAAGCAGGTAGCCCCTTTTTGAGGGCTACCCACGCCTGAATGGAGGACATCAAGTCGATAATTGGTTGGCAAACTGCCCGACCGCGTTCACCACTTTTTGCGCCCCGTCCTGGATTTCGACGATCACCGTCCCCGCTTCTGCCGCCAGCGCCAAACCCTGTTCCGCCTGGAGTTTACCGTCGGTCATCAGTGCCACGGCGTTGCGCGCCATGTCCTGGTTCTGGCGTACGACGCCGACAATTTCATCGGTCGCCTGGCTGGTGCGCGAGGCCAGTTGCCGGACTTCGTCAGCCACCACGGCAAAACCCCGCCCCTGTTCACCAGCGCGAGCCGCTTCGATGGCCGCGTTGAGCGCCAGCAGGTTGGTCTGTTCGGCGATGCCGCTGATGGTTTTGACGATGGTGCCGATCACCAGCGATTGCTCGTTCAGCGCTTCGATGCCTTCGCCGGCGGTTTGCATGTGTTTGGCCAAATCACGCATCACGTCCACGGCCTGGGTCACCACGGCCGTGCCGCGCTGTGCACTCTGGTCGGTTTGCTGAGAAGTGCCGTAGGCAATGTTGGCCGCTTCGGAGACAGCGCGTTCCTGATTCACCTGATCGGTAATCACCGTGGCAAATTTCACCACTTTGTAAAGCTTGTTGTTGGCGTCGACCACCGGGTTGTAGGAAGCCTCCAGCCAGACCACACGACCGTGGCTGTCGACGCGCTTGAAGCGGTCAGCCACAAACTCGCCGGCGTTCAGGCGGCGCCAGAAGTCCTGATACTCGGCGCTGTTGTATTCCTCTGGTGCGCAGAAGATGCGGTGATGTTTGCCCTGGATCTGCGCCAGGCTGTACCCCATGCCGTTGAGGAACCGCTCGTTGGCCATCAGCACGTTGCCATTGAGGTCGAACTCGATCACCGCCGTCGAGCGCACCAGTGCGCCAATCAGGTTCTCATGCTCACGGGACGCCTCGATGGTACGGGTCAGGTCGCTGGCAAAAATCGAAAATTGTTTGATCTGGCCGTCCGACGAGCGCACCGGCTGCATGATCGAACGCAGCCAGGCTTCAGCACCGTTACCGCGCAGCAAACGTACCGCACCGGCAAAGTGCTCGCCACGGTTCAGCGCGGCCTTGAAACGGTGGTGGAACTCGTCCGACCTCACATGGACCGGGACGATGTCTTCAATATTCCGGCCGATCAGGTCGTTGCTTTTGTAGAGCATCTCGCCGATGAAGTTTTGGTTGGCCGATTGAATTCGCCCATCGGGATCGAGGGTCAGGACCAGCATCTCACTTTCCAGACTCTCCTTGACTTGCAAAAGGCTGGAGAGTTCTTCGCGAAGAGCCGACAGCTCCTGCTTCAAGCGTTTGTTGAACATGGGAAAGCACCGATGGCAGAGATAGAAAGCGGTATACAGCCTAGCCATCGGCCTTAGGGATATTTTCTGAAGAGTGTTTCAGGGCTGTCCTACAAAAATAGTGGCAGTACGAACACCCTCATACCGCGCGAGCCACTGAACAGCGTCCAATTCGCGGCATCCGCGCGCCGAAATATGCCGCGCTGCCGATGCCCACCGCCCCCATCGCCGCGCAGAAGATCACGCAAATCCACGGACTCCACGGCATCAGACCGATCAGCAACAGCGGCGTGATACTGGCCCAGGCGGCGTAGGCAATATTGTAGGTGAAGGAAATCCCCGAAACGCGAATCCGCGCCGGAAACAGGCTGACCATCACCGACGGCACGGCGCCCACGACCCCGCAACCGAGGCCGGCCACCGCATAGGCCAGACCGACCCACTGACTTTCAATGATCAGGCTGGTGTAGAGCACGCCGATGCCCAGAGGCAGCAGCAGGCTATACAGCATCACCGTGCGCCAGCCGCCGACGCGGTCGACCAACAGCCCGGCGAGCACGCAGCCGATGTTCAGAAAGACGATGCCCAAGGCACTCAGGGCGAAGGTGTGGCTGGCGGTCATGCCGAAGGTTTTCTGCATCATGGTCGGGGTGATGACCACGAACACCACCACCGCCGAGGTCAACACGCAGGTGAGGATCATCGCCGGCACCATCGCCAGGCGGTGCTCACGCAGGACCGTACGCAGCGGCAGTTCGACAGCAGCCTCGCGCTGAGCCTGCATCGCCATGAACACCGGGGTTTCGCTGAGCCAGCGGCGCAGCCAGACACCGATGACGCCAAACACGCCGCCCAGCAGAAACGGGTAACGCCAGGCGTAATCGAGGACTTCCGTGGGGGTGAACGCCTGTGCCAGGAAAGTCGCCGTCAAGGCGCCGATCAGGTAGCCGAAGGTCAGCCCGGCCTGCAGAAAACCGAGGGCATAACCGCGATGCCCGACCGGCGCGTGTTCGGCGACGAACACCCAGGCGCTTGGCACCTCACCGCCCACCGCCGCGCCTTGCAGGACCCTCAGGGCCAACAGCAACAGCGGCGCGAAATAGCCGATCTGGGCGTAGGTCGGCATGATCCCGATCAGCAGACACGGCAACGCCATCATCAGGATGCTCAGGCTGAACACCTTCTTGCGCCCCAACCGGTCGGCGAAATGTGCCATCAGAATCCCGCCCAACGGGCGCGCCAGGTAGCCGGTGACGAAGATCCCGAAGCTTTGCAGCAGGCGCAGCCACTCGGGCATTTCCGGCGGGAAGAACAGTTGGCTGAGGGTCAGCGCGAAAAATACGAAAATGATGAAGTCGTAGATTTCCAGCGCACCGCCCAGGGCTGCAAGCGCCAGGGTCTTGTAGTCCGAGCGGGTGAAGGGCGCCGGGCGCGCATCAGTGTTGGCAGTCATGGAAAAGAACTCTGGCAGGCAAAAAACCAAGGCGCCCATGGTCTACGCAAATGCGCGTGTGGACAACCCGTTAGACCATAGTCCCAAACGCAAATCGCGTCCCACGACACCTACGCCCTGCTGATGGGGGGGTACTCGGCCATCCTCGGTTTCTTCATCCCGTCCGGCGGCGGCAAATGGATTATTGAAGCGCCGTACGTCATGCAAGTGGCCAATGACCTGAACTACCATCTGGGCTGGGCCGTGCAGATTTACAACGCCGCCGAAGCCCTGCCGAACCTGATCAACCCGTTCTACATGCTGCCGCTACTGGGCGTGCTCGGGTTGAAGGCCCGGGACCTGATCGGGTTTTCGTTCGTGCAATTGCTGGTGCATGCGCCACTGGTGCTGTTTCTGCTGTGGGCGCTGGGGACGACGCTTGCGTATATGACGCCGGTAATGCCTTAAACAGACCTTCAAATCACCACAAATCCAGTGTGGGAGCGGGCTTGCTCGCGAAAGCGGTCTTCCAGTCGATAGAGATGTCGCCTGATACTCCGCTTTCGCGAGCAAGCCCGCACATTACTGACGATCTTTTCACGTGGGTACTAGACCGCTCGACACAAGTAGTTTCAGTATGTACTCGCCCCGCCTCCGAGGGCTCACGCTGAAAAGGATCTGAGCATGTTCAAACTCGCAGGACTCACTCTCGCCGCACTCACCCTGAGTGCCGCCGCCCACGCCGATGTCGATCTGAATCTGGGCAGTACCGAACGCGTCACCCGGCTGTTCGCCTACCCCAACAACTGCAACGTCATCTGCTTTCGTAACTGGACACTGGAGCAGACCGTCGAGCATTACTTGACCCAAAGCGTACAACGCGATGGCTACAAAACCGCAAAAGTGGTGGTCAAAACCGACAACAAGCAGCTCTACGCCACTATCAGCGGTGTGCCCAAAGGCTACGACAAGCCACTGACCGCATTGCTCAATGCAGGGGATCTGGCTTACAACGGCGCCAGCAAACTGAGTGCCGATGGTAAATGGACTTATAACTGGTACCTGTTCCTGCCGCTGGGTATGGCGCTGGAAAACCGCAAAAGCGTCGAACTGCTGCACTTCCCGCCAGATTACTCACTGACCCAGGCCCAGGACTATCTGGAGTCCAAGACCACCGATCGCTGGGCCGCGCTGCTGACCGCCAACAACATTCCCGCCGACCAGACGCCGGCCTATCAGACCATCATCGACATCGCGCCGATTGCCGCGCCGTCCACCGCCGGCAAGGATCTGGAAGGCGTCTACAACTATTTCACGGACTACCAGACCACCATGGTCAAGGAAGTCAGCCAGAATGCCAAAGGCGCTGCATTGCCAATGGTCGCCTTTGGTTCACCGGTGCGTAACTGGATCAAGCAACAATACGGGCAGACCGTGGACGTGCTGGGCCTGGCAACCATCATCCCGAGCAAGGGCGTGGCGGTACCCGTACTGGGTTCCAACCACCCGAGCTACATCTGGTACGCCGCCGACCCCGAAGCCTATAGCGGCGACGATGCGCAGGCCAAGGCCGACGCCGCGGGGCTGAAAGTCATGGGGCAGGATTTGAGCGCCGCGTGCTGGCAGGCCGGGATGGGCAGCAAACCCGGCAGCAACCCAGCCGATCAGCTGAAGCGCTGTACTCAAACCTGGCAAGTGACCCAGAAAGAAAAAACCTGCGAGCTGTTCTACATCTCGATCCGCAACCTGACGCCTGAACAAGCGGTGGCCAAGTGCGCAACAGCGCCGGTCAAATCTGAGCTGAAACAACTGCAGGCCCCGTCCCTTGTAACCTCCACCGATGCCCCGCACCTGTAAAACGATGAAAGCCTTTCCCGCATGAGCCACGGCTCATGCGGGATTGCTGCCCTGTGCGACTTACCACGTATCAGCCGTATTTGCCGGACGCATCGGCGGCGCCTCTGCTGAACAGAAGCCCGAGCGGCTTTACAACGCCTCGACCGGACGCAAACGGTACTGCGGCGGCAACTGTTCGAAACCGCTGATGGTGGCGTTCAGGCTTTTCCAGCGACCGTCCTTGATGCCGTAGATGCAACCGTGGATCGACAGGCTCTGCCCACGGTGCCAGGCGTTTTGCACAATGCTGGTGTGACCGACGTTGGCGACCTGCTGAATCACGTTGAGTTCGCAGAGGCGGTCGACCCGTTCTTCTTCAGTGGCCAACTTGGCCAGTTCGTCGCGTTTTTCATAATAGAGATCGCGAATCGAGCGCAGCCAACCGTCGATCA
Source organism: Pseudomonas sp. B21-015 (assembly GCF_024749285.1). Taxonomy (NCBI): domain Bacteria; kingdom Pseudomonadati; phylum Pseudomonadota; class Gammaproteobacteria; order Pseudomonadales; family Pseudomonadaceae; genus Pseudomonas; species Pseudomonas sp. B21-015. The sequence goes on along the minus strand of NZ_CP087196.1, from coordinate 1,088,594 downwards.
AGCCCAACTGACGATCCTGCATCGATGCACGTACACCACCGCAACCGTAGTGGCCGGTGACGAGGATGTGTTTGACCTTGAGTACATCGACTGCGTACTGAATGACCGACAGGCAGTTGAGGTCAGTGTGCAACACCACGTTGGCCACGTTGCGGTGGACAAACAGGTCGCCCGGCAGCATGCCAACAATCTCGTTGGCCGGCACGCGAGCGTCGGAGCAGCCGATCCACAGGAATTCCGGTGTTTGCTGACGGGCCAGTTTGGCGAAAAAGTCAGGATCTTCTTTGGTGATCGCGTCAGCCCAGCGTTCGTTGTTATCAATCAGATCTTGTAATTCGTTCATGCAATGAAGCCTCGAGAATGATGCGCTTCTTTGACAGACAACCGTCTGTCGGGGTCACGCGCGCGATGTAGATACCCCCTGATGCATTTGCCCGGCGCTCCATACCGGTGGAATTCTCAGCAGCCCAGTGGGTCAACTGTAGTAAGGCCTACAGTATGAGGAATTACCATGACTGATTCACGACGTCCGGTCGATCCGGTGCAACCCAAGGCCATCGACGACGACGAGGACCGCTCGGTGCGTGAGCTGGATTTCGACGAAGAAGAACCTGGCGCCAGAATCGGCGACCTGATCCCCGAACCCGAGCGTGCACAGAAGATGCCCGACAAGCGCATCCGTGAAGCTGGCATGACCGGGGACAATGAATCCACCGACGATGACATGAGCCCGGAAACCCTCATTCGTGAAGACGGCGCACGGGATGCCCACGAAGAAGGTGAAGGCGGCCAGGCGGATTGGGATTTGAGCATTGTCGATGAGGACGACATCGGCGGGGGCAATGGGCTGGATGAAGCAGAGTTGGCGCGGCGCGATCCGTTAGACAGCAAGCGCTGATCTACAGGTCTGACCGGATGCCAAGGAGCTGCCGAAGGCTGCGATCTTTTGATCTTTGCGATGGCGCGCCTATGGAAGATCAAAAGATCGCAGCCTTCGGCAGCTCCTACTGGGGATCAATCAACCAAAGTGCAGGCCATGACCACCGCATCTTCCCGTCCACCCACCGCCGGGTAGTAATCCCGTCGACGCCCGACCTCATTGAACCCATACCGCTCATACAACCGAAACGCCGCCCGGTTGCTGTCGCGCACTTCCAAAAAGCATTCACGCGCCTGCGCCTTGTAGGCAATCGACATCAAATGCTCCAGCAGCGTCAAACCCAGGCCACGGCCCTGGTTTTCCGGTTTGACGGTGATGTTCAGCAGATGCGCCTCGTCAAGAATGATCTGCACCACACCGTGGCCGACCTGCTGCTGCCCTTCGAACATCAGCCAGATCTGGTACTTGCCCAGGCCATCGAGAAAAATCCCGCGGGTCCAGGGATGGCTGTAGGCCGCATATTCGATTTTCAGTACAGCGTCCAGGTCCGCCTCGGTCATCGGGCGAAACGATACAGCGTCACTCATTCGATTCTTTCCAACGCGCCATCAGCCGACGCATGGCTTGCCAGACATCAGCCTTACGCTGTGGCTCTTCCATTAATAATTCCAGACCCGGCAAGGCCCAGACCGAGCCCAGGCCTTCGACCTGGAGTTCACGGTTGAAGGATTCGGCGTTCGCCTCACCGGCAAAACGCACCGCCGGCAGGCCGATCAGCCACAGGCAGACGCACGGAGCGTCTTCCAGTCGGGCCGACAAAAAGCCCTGTACGAAATCCCGAGCCGCTTCCGGCCCTTGATCCATGGTCCCGCGCGTCAGCAGCGGCCAGCGCACCGGCTCGCCGACGATCTGCGGGCTGTCCGGCAGACCGGCGGCGCGCAGCATGTCCTTGAGCAACAGATAGGCCGGATCGCGGGTCTGGAAGGTTTCGCCTGTGGGTAACTCCACCAGTAACAGGCAACGACCGGCGCGCAGCAATTGCAGGGCGAAACGCGGTGGCGGAACCTGAGGAGCCTTGGCGATAACCGGCGCTTCTTCGGCTTCCTCCACCACTTTGGCCCCGGTGCGCGTGCTCGACAATGATGGACGCGGCACCTCGATTTTCACCCGCTCGGCCGGTTTGACCGCAGGTTCCACCGACGCATCAGCCACGGGAGCCGGCGCAACCGGGGCGATGACCAACGGTTCAGGCATCTCCAGGAGCTCGGGCCGCGACGGCGCAGCAAAGGGCAATTCGGTGCGCGGCAGCCAGTTGACCACCTGCATGGCGGCCAAATAAGCGCGGCGACGGGACTCGATAAGCAAAGGTCGGCCACTTGTGGATAACTAAAGTGCGGTGATTCTACCGCCCTTCGCTCAAGATCGCCCGCGCTTGATCGATAGAAAACCAACAGTCCGTCCCGAGAGTGAATCGACACGGCTGCGATGCAGTACAATCGCGGCTTTTAATCGCCAACCAGCCGGCCATTCCGATGATCGAACCCAAGCGCGTCTTGCGCGCCCTCGCTGAACACTGGGCACTTCTGGAGCCACTGTGCGAGCACTTCGACCAAGGCACCCTGAGCCTCAACGAACTGCGTTCACAGTTGGCCGCCCAGCAACTGGACAGTACACCGCAGGACATCACCAGCCTGCTGGACGTGTGGATCCGCCTCGACATTCTGGTTCCCGTGGCGAAAAGCCCGAACCGTTTCGAGCTCAACGCGCAGATTCACGACTTCCTCGCTTACCTGCGTCGCGAACACCGTCTGGGCTTGTGCCTGGAAATCGAAGCCTACCTGCGCCACCTCGAGCGCCTGGCCGGTTACATCCAGGACGCCTTTGACATTCGCGACGGCAACGACCTGGCACGTCAGCTGCGCCTGCTCGACATGCGCGTGCGCGACGTGCTGAAGAAACTCGCCAACGACGAACAGGCCCTGGTGGCCGTCGCCGAGCGGGCCAAGACCAGCGACCGGCAGATTCCGCTGCGTCAGCGCTACGCTGAAGTGCTCGCGACCTGGGACGAATACGTCGAACCGATGATCCAGTTGGTGAACGCCGACGGCGCCTTCGAACAAGGCGTGCGCAAGGTCGAAAACGTCCTGCTGAAGATGCTCACCGAACAGCAGCGTCTCGGCCACTTGGTCGACGACGACATGCTGCTGCGCACCCACGCACGAATCCTCGAGATGCAGACCAGCGCCCAGCTGACCTTGCGTCATGCCCGTGAACTGCTGCTGCCGCTGCGCGAAGAAGCGCGTCGGCACAACGCTGTGACCCGTGGCGCGGCGCTCGCGCTGTCGGCCATTCGTCGAAAAGGCATCGATGCGGTGCCGCAAGCCGCAATGCCGCTGTTCACTCGTCCGCAAAGCACCTTCCTCGGCAGCGCCAGTCAGGTCGAAGCCTATGTGTACGCTCTGGCCCGTTTCGAGCCAAAACCGGCGCGTTTTCCCAAGGCTCACAAGACCCAGAAAGGCGAAGCCCCGCGCGCACCACGCACGGTTCGGGAAATGCTCGAGCGCTGCGAAGACGCCCTGCCGATGCCAGACCTGATGACCTGGCTGCTGGAGCAGGAGCCGGACGGCGCCACCGACGAATTGCTGTACTGGTTCTCGCGCCTGTCGCGGGAAAAACGCTTCAAGCGCGAGCGTCTGGAACGCCGCGATTACCACACTCATGAGCACCAGGTCAGCCTGCGCTCCTTCGCCCTGCTCTCGGCCCGCGACACCGCCGAGGATTCTGCGAGCACCCCACATGCATCTTGATCTAAACGAACTGTCCCAGCTGGCGCCGATCTTTCGCGAGCTGTTCAAGGGCTACCACGTCAGCCGCCGCGATCCGGAGCTGTACGCGCAACTGTCTAACTTCCAGGACCAGTACCGCACGCTGTTCAAGGCGTTGGGCTTTGAGCTGGTCTGCGACACACGTGGTTTCTACTACTTCGTGCCGGACCTCGCTGCTGCGGCAGTGAACAAGACCGCGCAACGTCTGGCGCTGTTCACCTTCATTCTCGTCGAGCATCTGGCCGATCAGGGCCGCGACCCGGTCGCCGTGCTGGATGGGGGCAGCCTCGGCCGCGATGAATTGCCATCGCTGCTGGAGAAATACCGCGACCTGTTTATCCAGGCCGAAGTGCAGACCGTCGAAGAACTCGAAGAAAAAATCATGCGCCGCATGACCCAGCTCGGATTCGCCAGCGAAGAGACCGGCATCTACCGTTTCCTGCCGCCGATGCACCGTTTCCTCGACGTGTGCCTGTCGGTTCAGCAGGACCGCGATCTGGCGGCCAGCCTGCACAGCGTGTTGCCTCTGCCGGTTCCAGTGTTGATCGACGACGATAGCGACGAAAAATTACTGCAAACCGATGATCCGCTCGACTTGAGTGACTTCGAGGAAGAAAGCGAAGAAGACGCCATGGCCCGCGCCATTGCCGAAGAACAGGAGACCGACGCATGAGCAAGGAACGCTACGGCATTCGCCGCTTTGCCCTTTTGAACACCGCCGGTTACAGCCTCGGCCTGTTCCCGCTGGAAGAGCCGCTGTCGGTTTACGGCGCGAACAACCTCGGTAAATCCGCCTCGATCAACGCCTTGCAGTTCCCGATTCTGGCGCGCATGTCGGACATGAGTTTCGGCAAGTACAGCCTGGAGCAATCCCGGCGTTTCTACTTCGCCTCGGACACCAGTTACATCCTGGTCGAAGTTTCCCTGCCCCACGGCCCGCACGTGATCGGCGTGGTCGGCCGCGGCCCGGGCGGCGGTTTCGGTCACCAGTTCTTTGCCTACGCCGGCAAGCTCGACCTGGCCCATTACCAGAAAAATGACACCTGCCTGCGTCAGAAAGAATTGTTCACCAACCTTGAGCGCGAAGGCCTGAAAGCCTACGAACTCAAGCCGGATGAACTGCGTCGTTTGCTGGTGGGCGGCCACACCTCGATTCCGCTGGACCTGACGCTGATCCCGCTGCGCTCCACCAGCGAGCAGAGCCTGAAGACCTTCCGCGCCCTGTTCATCAACTTGCTGCACATGCGCGAAATCACCGCGGCCAAGCTCAAGCAGCTGTTTCTCGATGCCTTCGAACACAGCCTGCGTTCCGGCAGTGTCGATTACATCGCCGCGTGCGAAGAAGCCTTCCGCGATGTTCGCCGCATGGAGCAGGATTACAACTCGCTGGTCACCGCTGGCCCACTGGTTGAAGCACTGGCCGCTGGCGTGGCCCAGCGCAATATCCTGCGCGGCAAACTGCACCGGATCTCGCCGCTTCTCGACTCCTTGCTTGGCACCTGGTCGGATTACGCCAGTGCGCGCAAGGAAGAACTGACGATTCAGGCCGAGCACTACCGCAACGAGCAGGACGCCCTGCAAAACGATCAACGCGGCGGTACTCAAGAGCTGATGCGTCTGGAGCGGGAAATCACCGGCATCCAGCGCTGGCTCGGCGAGTTGTCGGTGCTCAAGCATCGCTTCGCCCTGGTCGATGACGTCAAAGTCCTCGAGCAGCAACTGCTCGCGGCCAAGGACGCGCACGACGAACTGGCCGGTGCGCTGGCTCAGTCCCGCCAGTTCAGTGCCGAAGACCTCGAAGAGCGCCTGCGCGATCTGGAAAAACGCCTGAAGTCGGTCAAGCAGCAACTCGATCACGCTGACAACAACAGCTACGCCCGACTGCGCGAAGAATTCTCGCAGCAGGACGTCGAGCGCTTGATGCGCCTGTTCAACAGCGCGCTGTTCAGCCTGCCGCTAGGCGAGCATGGCATCACGCTGGACGAGGACGGCCAGTGGGTCAAATCCATGGAGCTGATCCTCGATGGCTTCAAAGGCGAGCGCTTCGAAGTGCCGGGCCTGTCCATCGACATCTCGCACATTGAGCCTCCAGCGCTGCAAGCCCTGGCTGACCGCGCGGCGCTACGCGATCAGAAAGAGCGTCTGGACAAAGAACTCAAGCAACTGAAGACCCAACAAGCCGTAGCCGCCGACCGCGCCGCGAGCAAGACCCAGACTGAAGCGCTTTACCAGCAAGTGCTGGATGCGCAGAAAGCCCTGGAAGACTTCCGTCGCACGCAAACCTTGAGCGCCGAAGAAGGCGACAAGCTTGAGCAATTGGCGCAAATGGAAGCGGCTCAGGATGAATTGAAACGCTCCAGCGACGCCTTCACCGAGCGCGTCCAGCAACTGTCGGCCAAGCTGCAACTGGTCGGCCGCCAGATCGGCGACATGGAAGCCAAGCAACGCACCCTCGACGACGCCCTGCGCCGCCGTCAGCTGTTGCCGGCCGACCTGCCCTTCGGCACGCCGTTCATGGACCCGGTCGATGACTCCATGGACAACCTGCTGCCGTTGCTCAATGACTATCAGGACAGCTGGCAAGGTTTGCTGCGCAGCGACGGGCAAATCGAAGCGCTCTACGCGCAGGTTCGCCTCAAGGGTGTGGCCAAGTTCGACAGCGAAGACGATATGGAACGTCGCCTGCAACTGCTGATCAACGCGTATGCACACCGCACCGACGAAGCCCTGACCCTCGGCAAGGCGCGCCGTGCGGCCGTGACCGACATCGCCCGGACCCTGCGCAACATCCGCAGCGACTACGACAGCCTCGAGCATCAACTGGCGCTGTTCAACCGTGAGATCAACAAGCGTCAGGTTTCCAACCTGCAGAGCTTCCGTATCGTGCTCGCGCCGAACAAGGAAGCGCTCAAGCACATTGACCAGATCATCCACAGCGCCGGCCAATACGAAGAAGGCGAAACCCTCTCCGTCTTCGACCTGAGTCAAAGCGCCGATCAGGACAACAAAAACGAAGAAGCCAAGGAATATCTGGCGCGGCTGGTGGCGGCCAACCACAACCAGCTCGGACTCAAGGACTTGTTCGAGCTGGCGTTCGAGATCACCAAGGTCAACGGATCGCCGGTGATCCACACCGACATCGACGGCGCGGCGTCCAACGGCACCACCATGACCATCAAGGCGCTGACCAACATGTACTTGTTGCTGCACTTGATGGACCGCGACCAGGCCGGTCGCGTGCGCCTGCCGTACTACCTCGACGAGGCGGCGGACATCGACGAGAAGAACCAGGCAGCGCTGCTGGAAACCAGCCTGCAACTGGGCTTCGTGCCGATCCTGGCGAGTGTGAAACCGCAAGTCTGCGCCAGTGTCGCCATCGACCTGGAAGGTGGCAGCGGCCCGAATGGCATCTACATCGACGAGGCGGACTGGAAGTACATCCGTCGTCACGATGAAGTGAAGGCTACCGTTGTTGTACAAGCTGATGAGCCAGAGCTGGATGCGGTCTGACGCTTAAACCGAAGCCCAAAAAAGGCCGCGATCCAAATGGATCGCGGCCTTTTTTATGCAATGACTAAAGACTTTCTGTGAGTTTGAGGCCGATAAACTACTTGCCGATCGAGATCTTCGGCGCCCAAGTCAGCCATTCATCTTCGAACTTGTCGAACAACGGGAACGTTTGCTCGGGCCGCGCCGGAACTCCCATGCGGTCGCCATCCGGTGTGGCAAAGGCGATGCCGCCCTGAATCAGCGTCTCCAGCGATTCGGTGCGTATGGTCGCACCTTTGAACAAGCCGTAGTCAAAACCAAAACCACTGGTGTTCCAGAACCGCGTGCCGCTGCGCACCAGTGGCGCGTATTTGGGCTCGATCAGGATGTGCACCAACACTCGATCAGCCGTCTGGCCCAGTTCATAACCGGTCACCTTGCCTACCGTGATTTCGCGATAGGTGACGGGCACCCCGGTCTTCAGCGATCCCCGACGAGCAGCACTCAACACCAGGCTCAAACCGGCCTCTTCCTTGGCGGTTTCCGGAGGATTGGTCAAAGCCACGAAGTTCTTTTGCGGGCCGAGGTTCTTCGGCGCTGGCTGCACTTCGATGTACTGCCCGGTCACCAGTGTCTCGAGGTTGGACGTCTTGATCAGACCCAATTCAGGTTTGACCACCCAGAACTGACTGCCCACCCGAGCGATACGCTCCGGCACTTCACTGATCCGCGCCGTCAGTAGCACTGATTGCAAGTCGTCACTGAGGTCGACGTCCTCGATCTTGCCAACGTCCAGGCCTTTGAATCGAATCGGTGTGCCCGTGCGAAGGCCATCGGCGCGATCAACCTTGATGGTCACCACGGCACCTTTCTGCGTCGCCTCGTCATGGTTGGCGAACAGCCGGAAACGTGGAATCCGCTTCTGCAACGGCGCTTTGGCTTCCGGGGTTTCGAAGGCAATGCCGCCAGCCATCAGGCTTTGCAACGACTCACTTTTGACCTGGATGCCGCCGGTCAGTCCACCCGTTAGCGTAATGCCGCTGGCATTCCAGAAACGCGTCGAGGCGTTGACCAGCCCTTCGTATTCCTTCTCGATGTGCACACCGATCACCAGCTGCTTTTTAGTACGGGAGAACTGGTAGCTCTGCACCGAACCCACCTTGACCTGCTTGTAGAGAATCGGACTGCCGACCTCCAGAGAACCGAGATTGTCGGTGAACAGCACCAGATGCAGGCCCGGCGAACGCAGATCCAGCGGCGGCGCCTTGGCCCGTGCTTCGAACTCACGCTGTGGTGCGCCGCCCTTGTCGCCGGGGCGCACGGCGATGTAGTTACCTTTGACCAACGCTTCCAGACCGGTAATACCGGCGAGCGAAATCGACGGTTTGACCACCCAGAACTGCGTGCCGGTGACCAGGTACTCTTCGGCCAGCGGATCGAGGGTCAACTCGGCAGTCGCACTGGACAGGTCCGGGTCAATCTTGAGCGCTTTCAGATTGCCGACCTGGATACCTTTGTACATCACCGGCGTACGACCGGCCTGCAGGCCTTCGAAATCGCTGAGTTTGACCTTGACCCGAATACCGGCGGCGGCTGCATCGAAGTCTTCATAGAGACGGAACGGCAGGCTTGGATCGGTGGGCGGGCTGTCCTTGCGGTTTTCCGGTGTGGCAAACGCAATACCACCGGCGACGATGCTGGCGAGGGACTCGCTACGCACTTTCACACCGGACAGGTTGGCGTCGATACTGATGCCGCTGGCATTCCAGAAACGCGTGTGTTTACGCACCAGGCTGGCGTAGGTCGGCTCAATGAAGACTTTGAGTTCGACAGTGCTCTGGTCCGCGGACAGCAAGTAGCTTTTAAGCTGACCGACCTGGATCTGCTTGTAGAACACCGGGCTGCCGCGATTCAGCGAGCCGAGACGATCGGCCTTGATGGTCAGGTGCAGACCGGGCTTGGCGTCCGACAGCGGTGGTTCTTGGGCCAAGGCCTTGAACTTGCGGGTCGGCTCGCCTTCCCCTGGGCTGACGGCCACATAGTTACCCGAGACGAGCGTCTCCAGGCCCGTGATACCGGCCAGGGTCACGCTCGGCTTGACCAGCCAGAAGCGCGTGCTGGTCTTGAGGTATTGCTCCACGTCCTTGTTCATCTCGACGGTGGCGATCACGCCTTTGGAGCTGCCTTCGTCATCGAGTGTGAGGGCTTTAACTTTACCGACTGACATACCTTTGTAGACGACTTCGGTCTTGTTGGCCTGAATGCCTTCACCACTTTCGAAGCGCACCTGAATCTCGATGCCTGTCTCGCTGTAGGCACGCCAGGCGAGCCAGCCGCCGATGAGCAAGGCGATCAGGGGCAACACCCAAATGGCAGACCAGTTCGAGGCTGGTCGGGTTTTCGCTTTAGGCAACTCAGTCATGGTCGTCGTCCGACTCCGTGTTATCCCAAATCAGTCGGGGATCGAAAGTTACTGCGGCAAGCATCGTCAGAATCACCACACTGGCGAAGGCGATGGCGCCAAGATTGGCTTCGACGCTGGCAAGCCGTCCGAAATTCACAACCGCCACCAGGATGGCGATCACAAAAATATCGAGCATCGACCAGCGGCCGATGAACTCGATAAAGCGGTACATCCAGATACGCTGGCGTGCCGAGAGTGGCTGGCGGCGCTGCACCGAAAACAGCAACAACCCGATGCCCACCAGTTTGAACGTTGGTACCAGAATACTGGCGATAAAAACCACGGCTGCGATTGGAATCATGCCGTGCTGAACCAGTTGGATCACGCCGGACATGATGGTGCTCGGATCGCCCTGGCCCAGGGAGCTGACGGTCATGATCGGCAGCACATTGGCCGGGATATAAATAATCGCAGCCGTGACCAGCAGCGCCCAGGTACGCATCAGGCTGTTCGGACGGCGCGCGTGAACCAGCGCACCGCAGCGGGTGCAGACCTGCTCGTCGGTGTCGGCTTCCTGCTTATTCAACTCGTGGCATTCGCCACAAATCAGAATGCCCGCATCAATCGCCCGCATGGGCATCTTCTCCTGATAAAGCCTGCCAGATCTGATGCGGTGACATCACCACTTCCAGCCAGACCTGGACCAACAACAAACTGATAAAGCATGCCAGACCAAAACCTACGGTAATCGCCGCCATATCGGCCAACTTGACGATCGCAACCAGTACGCCCATGAGGTAAACCTCGAGCATCCCCCAGTCCCGTAGATGGTGATAAATGCGGTAGAGCAGCAAACCGTAACTGCGTCCGATATCGAAGCGGATACTCAGCAGCACGACCAATTGGCAGAGCAGCTTGAGCAGTGGAATCCCCATGCTGCAGAGAAATACCACTGCTGCTACGCCCTGCATACCGGTATCGAACAGGCCGACAACGCCGCTCCAGACAGTATCATTCGATGACTGCCCGAGTAGATGGAGCTGCATGATGGGTAAAAAGTTCGCGGGGATGTACAACAACAGTGCGGCAATGACCAGGGCGAGACTGCGCTGCACGACATTGTGCCGATGGGCATACAGTTCATAACCGCAGCGTGGACAAATGGCCTTCTCACCATGGGCGAGTTCAGGCTTGCGCATCAGCAAGTCGCACTCATGACACGCTACCAAACCGTCCAGCGGTAAATCTGACAGCCCAGGGGCGTCAACCGAATCTGGCATAAAGGCTCTGGCTCCAAAAAAGTTGGACCTATTCTAGTGTTCTGAGTCGAAAATAACTGTGCAATTTTGTATTGCCAGCGAAGTAGACTTTTTCTGCGGGCAAAACAAAACCCCTACCTGCATACGCAGATAGGGGTTTCGGAATTTAATCTTGACGATGACCTACTCTCACATGGGGAAACCCCACACTACCATCGGCGATGCATCGTTTCACTGCTGAGTTCGGGATGGGATCAGGTGGTTCCAATGCTCTATGGTCGTCAAGAAATTCGGGTACCGAACCGTCTTTCGACGCTTCAGCAAATTGGGTATGCGATAGTTTGTGTGTTTGTGCGAACTTTCGGTTCATTGCGTCTTCACACACCGCAATCTGGTGCTCTCTCGAGTCAGCAAATTGCTTGGGTGTTATATGGTCAAGCCTCACGGGCAATTAGTATTGGTTAGCTCAACGCCTCACAGCGCTTACACACCCAACCTATCAACGTCGTAGTCTTCGACGGCCCTTCAGGGGACTCAAGGTCCCAGTGAGATCTCATCTTGAGGCTAGTTTCCCGCTTAGATGCTTTCAGCGGTTATCTATTCCGAACATAGCTACCCGGCAATGCCACTGGCGTGACAACCGGAACACCAGAGGTTCGTCCACTCCGGTCCTCTCGTACTAGGAGCAGCCCCTCTCAAATCTCAAACGTCCACGGCAGATAGGGACCGAACTGTCTCACGACGTTCTAAACCCAGCTCGCGTACCACTTTAAATGGCGAACAGCCATACCCTTGGGACCGGCTTCAGCCCCAGGATGTGATGAGCCGACATCGAGGTGCCAAACACCGCCGTCGATATGAACTCTTGGGCGGTATCAGCCTGTTATCCCCGGAGTACCTTTTATCCGTTGAGCGATGGCCCTTCCATACAGAACCACCGGATCACTAAGACCTACTTTCGTACCTGCTCGACGTGTCTGTCTCGCAGTCAAGCGCGCTTTTGCCTTTATACTCTACGACCGATTTCCGACCGGTCTGAGCGCACCTTCGTACTCCTCCGTTACTCTTTAGGAGGAGACCGCCCCAGTCAAACTACCCACCATACACTGTCCTCGATCCGGATAACGGACCTGAGTTAGAACCTCAAAGTTGCCAGGGTGGTATTTCAAGGATGGCTCCACGCGAACTGGCGTCCACGCTTCAAAGCCTCCCACCTATCCTACACAAGCAAATTCAAAGTCCAGTGCAAAGCTATAGTAAAGGTTCACGGGGTCTTTCCGTCTAGCCGCGGATACACTGCATCTTCACAGCGATTTCAATTTCACTGAGTCTCGGGTGGAGACAGCGCCGCCATCGTTACGCCATTCGTGCAGGTCGGAACTTACCCGACAAGGAATTTCGCTACCTTAGGACCGTTATAGTTACGGCCGCCGTTTACCGGGGCTTCGATCAAGAGCTTCGCGTTAGCTAACCCCATCAATTAACCTTCCGGCACCGGGCAGGCGTCACACCCTATACGTCCACTTTCGTGTTTGCAGAGTGCTGTGTTTTTAATAAACAGTCGCAGCGGCCTGGTATCTTCGACCGGCGTGGGCTTACGGAGCAAGTCCTTCACCCTCACCGGCGCACCTTCTCCCGAAGTTACGGTGCCATTTTGCCTAGTTCCTTCACCCGAGTTCTCTCAAGCGCCTTGGTATTCTCTACCCAACCACCTGTGTCGGTTTGGGGTACGGTTCCTGGTTACCTGAAGCTTAGAAGCTTTTCTTGGAAGCATGGCATCAACCACTTCGTGTTCTAAAAGAACACTCGTCATCAGCTCTCGGCCTTGGAATCCCGGATTTACCTAAGATTCCAGCCTACCACCTTAAACTTGGACAACCAACGCCAAGCTGGCCTAGCCTTCTCCGTCCCTCCATCGCAATAACCAGAAGTACAGGAATATTAACCTGTTTTCCATCGACTACGCTTTTCAGCCTCGCCTTAGGGACCGACTAACCCTGCGTCGATTAACGTTGCGCAGGAAACCTTGGTCTTTCGGCGTGGGTGTTTTTCACACCCATTGTCGTTACTCATGTCAGCATTCGCACTTCTGATACCTCCAGCAAGCTTCTCAACTCACCTTCACAGGCTTACAGAACGCTCCTCTACCGCATCACCTAAGTGATACCCGTAGCTTCGGTGTATGGTTTGAGCCCCGTTACATCTTCCGCGCAGGCCGACTCGACTAGTGAGCTATTACGCTTTCTTTAAAGGGTGGCTGCTTCTAAGCCAACCTCCTAGCTGTCTAAGCCTTCCCACATCGTTTCCCACTTAACCATAACTTTGGGACCTTAGCTGACGGTCTGGGTTGTTTCCCTTTTCACGACGGACGTTAGCACCCGCCGTGTGTCTCCCATGCTCGGCACTTGTAGGTATTCGGAGTTTGCATCGGTTTGGTAAGTCGGGATGACCCCCTAGCCGAAACAGTGCTCTACCCCCTACAGTGATACATGAGGCGCTACCTAAATAGCTTTCGAGGAGAACCAGCTATCTCCGAGCTTGATTAGCCTTTCACTCCGATCCACAGGTCATCCGCTAACTTTTCAACGGTAGTCGGTTCGGTCCTCCAGTCAGTGTTACCTAACCTTCAACCTGCCCATGGATAGATCGCCCGGTTTCGGGTCTATTCCCAGCGACTAGACGCCCTATTAAGACTCGCTTTCGCTACGCCTCCCCTATTCGGTTAAGCTCGCCACTGAAAATAAGTCGCTGACCCATTATACAAAAGGTACGCAGTCACCCAACAAAGTGGGCTCCCACTGCTTGTACGCATACGGTTTCAGGATCTATTTCACTCCCCTCTCCGGGGTTCTTTTCGCCTTTCCCTCACGGTACTAGTTCACTATCGGTCAGTCAGTAGTATTTAGCCTTGGAGGATGGTCCCCCCATATTCAGACAAAGTTTCTCGTGCTCCGTCCTACTCGATTTCATGACCAAGAGATTTTCGCGTACAGGGCTATCACCCACTATGGCCGCACTTTCCAGAGCGTTCCGCTAATCTCAAAGCCACTTAAGGGCTGGTCCCCGTTCGCTCGCCACTACTAAGGGAATCTCGGTTGATTTCTTTTCCTCAGGGTACTTAGATGTTTCAGTTCCCCTGGTTCGCTTCTTAAGCCTATGTATTCAGCTTAAGATACCTAACTTATGTTAGGTGGGTTCCCCCATTCAGACATCTCCGGATCAAAGTCTGTTTGCCGACTCCCCGAAGCTTTTCGCAGGCTACCACGTCTTTCATCGCCTCTGACTGCCAAGGCATCCACCGTATGCGCTTCTTCACTTGACCATATAACCCCAAGCAATCTGGTTATACTGTGAAGACGACATTCGCCGAAAATTCGCGATTAAACTCACAAATTTTACCTTAGCCTGATCCGTTACCAGTGAAAGTAACGTTCAGTCTATCTTTCTATCACATACCCAAATTTTTAAAGAACGATCTAGCCAAAGACTAGAAATCAACATTCACCATCATCACAATGGAATGCTCATTTCTAAGCTTTCAACAAACAGAAGCAGTAGTGGTGGAGCCAAACGGGATCGAACCGTTGACCTCCTGCGTGCAAGGCAGGCGCTCTCCCAGCTGAGCTATGGCCCCGTATTTCTACAGGCGTTCCCACACAAGCAAAATTGGTGGGTCTGGGCAGATTCGAACTGCCGACCTCACCCTTATCAGGGGTGCGCTCTAACCAACTGAGCTACAGACCCAATTTCGGGCTGCTTCTTATCGTCTTCTTCAATGAATCAAGCAATTCGTGTGGGAACTTATGGAGCAGCTGATGTCGTCGATTAAGGAGGTGATCCAGCCGCAGGTTCCCCTACGGCTACCTTGTTACGACTTCACCCCAGTCATGAATCACACCGTGGTAACCGTCCTCCCGAAGGTTAGACTAGCTACTTCTGGTGCAACCCACTCCCATGGTGTGACGGGCGGTGTGTACAAGGCCCGGGAACGTATTCACCGCGACATTCTGATTCGCGATTACTAGCGATTCCGACTTCACGCAGTCGAGTTGCAGACTGCGATCCGGACTACGATCGGTTTTATGGGATTAGCTCCACCTCGCGGCTTGGCAACCCTCTGTACCGACCATTGTAGCACGTGTGTAGCCCAGGCCGTAAGGGCCATGATGACTTGACGTCATCCCCACCTTCCTCCGGTTTGTCACCGGCAGTCTCCTTAGAGTGCCCACCATTACGTGCTGGTAACTAAGGACAAGGGTTGCGCTCGTTACGGGACTTAACCCAACATCTCACGACACGAGCTGACGACAGCCATGCAGCACCTGTCTCAATGTTCCCGAAGGCACCAATCCATCTCTGGAAAGTTCATTGGATGTCAAGGCCTGGTAAGGTTCTTCGCGTTGCTTCGAATTAAACCACATGCTCCACCGCTTGTGCGGGCCCCCGTCAATTCATTTGAGTTTTAACCTTGCGGCCGTACTCCCCAGGCGGTCAACTTAATGCGTTAGCTGCGCCACTAAGAGCTCAAGGCTCCCAACGGCTAGTTGACATCGTTTACGGCGTGGACTACCAGGGTATCTAATCCTGTTTGCTCCCCACGCTTTCGCACCTCAGTGTCAGTATCAGTCCAGGTGGTCGCCTTCGCCACTGGTGTTCCTTCCTATATCTACGCATTTCACCGCTACACAGGAAATTCCACCACCCTCTACCATACTCTAGCTCGACAGTTTTGAATGCAGTTCCCAGGTTGAGCCCGGGGATTTCACATCCAACTTAACGAACCACCTACGCGCGCTTTACGCCCAGTAATTCCGATTAACGCTTGCACCCTCTGTATTACCGCGGCTGCTGGCACAGAGTTAGCCGGTGCTTATTCTGTCGGTAACGTCAAAACAATTACGTATTAGGTAACTGCCCTTCCTCCCAACTTAAAGTGCTTTACAATCCGAAGACCTTCTTCACACACGCGGCATGGCTGGATCAGGCTTTCGCCCATTGTCCAATATTCCCCACTGCTGCCTCCCGTAGGAGTCTGGACCGTGTCTCAGTTCCAGTGTGACTGATCATCCTCTCAGACCAGTTACGGATCGTCGCCTTGGTGAGCCATTACCTCACCAACTAGCTAATCCGACCTAGGCTCATCTGATAGCGCAAGGCCCGAAGGTCCCCTGCTTTCTCCCGTAGGACGTATGCGGTATTAGCGTCCGTTTCCGAGCGTTATCCCCCACTACCAGGCAGATTCCTAGGCATTACTCACCCGTCCGCCGCTCGCCACCAGGTACAAGTACCCGTGCTGCCGCTCGACTTGCATGTGTTAGGCCTGCCGCCAGCGTTCAATCTGAGCCATGATCAAACTCTTCAGTTCAAACATCTTTGGGTTTTAAGAAACCCTAAACTTGGCTCAGCAATCGTTGGTTACATCTTTGATTTCTCGCGGAGTAACTTGTGATGCTGATAATCTTGTTGACTATCAGTCTGACTCCACAAGCACCCACACGAATTGCTTGATTCAGTTGTTAAAGAGCGGTTGGTTAAGATCTTTCGTCTCAACCGAGGCGCGCATTCTACAGCAGCCTCTGTTGCTGTCAAGCGGTTATTTTCAGAAGTTTTCAAAGTTTCCTTTGCAACTTCAACCACTTGCGCTTCCGATCTCTCGTTAGCGGGAGGCGAATTCTACAGCGTTAGTCGCTGCTGTCAACACCTGTTTTTCTCCGCTTTCGACCGAGAAGATCGAACCGTCAATAAGGCGACAACACACTGCCTTACCAACTCCTTCTGGCCTCGATGAACTGAAGCGTAACCGCCGCCGAAAACTGCGTAACTCATTGTTTATCAAGGAGTTTTCCGTTTCGACTGCGCCAGAAGTGGGGCGAATTATAGACGTCCAGAATCTGCCGTCAACCGTTAATTACGCTTTTCTGGCGGAAGGTGTCTTTTTAGCTGTTAAACGTGGGATTCGACGGGTTATTGGCGGTAAACGCAGTACTAATAGCAAGGCACCTATAGAAGCATAGACAGCCCACTCCTTCAGATCAGCGCGAACGATCCACAACATATGCAACAACCCAAACCCGAGAACCACATAGACCAGTCGGTGCAGTTTCCTCCAGCGAGCCCCCAAACGCCGCTGACTATAACGATTGGAGGTGATTGCCAATGCCAACAAACAGAGAAACCCCAGCGTTCCGACAATAATGTACGGCCGCTTGCGCAACTCGACACTCAGCTGCGACCAATCGAAGCCAAGGATGAACACCGCGTAACCACTCAAATGCAGAACCACATAGGCGAAACACCACAACCCCAACTGCCGCCGGACAACTATCCATCCCGGCCAACCGGTTAGCTTCTGCAAAGGCGTCATGCTTAACGTAATGAGCAACAGGACAAGTGTCCCCAACCCCAGACGGTCAACCAGCACCTTGCCCGGGTCAGGCCCCAGCACATCCGCCCAGGCTTGGTACAACCAAAGCAGCGGCCAAATCGCTGCAGCGACGAAGACACCGATACGCCAGAACGGATATCGCATCAGTAATTCTTCCGCAGATCGAGCCCTGCATATAAAGAAGCGACTTCATCCGAGTAGCCGTTGAACATTTGCGTTTCTCGTACATTGGGCTTGAACAGACCACTCGGCAAACGCCGTTCCCGTGCCTGGGTCCAGCGCGGGTGATCGACTGTCGGATTCACGTTCGCATAAAAGCCATATTCATCTGCCGCAATGCTCTGCCATGTAGTCTTCGGCTGCTCGCTGACCAGGCTGATGCGGACGATGGATTTGATGCTCTTGAAGCCGTACTTCCAGGGCACCACCAGACGCAATGGTGCACCGTTCTGATTGGGCAACTCACGTCCATACATACCTACAGCAAGAATCGCCAACGGGTTCATCGCCTCATCCAGACGCAACCCCTCTACATAAGGCCAGTCGATCAAGGCAAAGCCGGAGCGCTGTCCGGGCATACTCTTGGGATCCTGCAAGGTTTCGAAGCGAATGAATTTGGCTTCGGACGTCGGCTCGACCTCCCTGAGCAAGGCTGAAATGGGAAAACCCATCCATGGAATGACCATCGACCAGGCCTCCACACAGCGAAGACGATAAATACGCTCTTCCAGCTGATAAGGCTTCATGAAGTCTTCCAGCGCATACCGCCCCGGCTTACCCACCTCCCCGTCCACCACCACACTCCACGGTTCGGTTTTCAGCGCACCGGCATTGGCCGCGGGATCACCTTTATCGGTACCGAACTCATAGAAGTTGTTGTAGTGGGTCGCGTCCTTGAAAGGTGTGATCGCCTCATCCTTGACGTTGACCGCCCCCCATTTAGTGGAAGGAAGTTTTTCGGCAAACCAGGACGGTGCCTTGCCAGACTCGACATCGGCATAACGCGCAACATCGTCGGCATTCGCCCAGCGCGGCAGACTGCTCACAGCCAAACCGGCAACGGTGGCACCCAAGATTCTGCGACGAGAAAGGTAGAGAGATTCAGGCGTGACATCAGACTCATGACAGTCAGACGCTTTGGGGACTTTGATCAGCATGACAACTCCGCAGCTTTGGAGGACAGATGCACCCATAGACTGCGGAGTATGAGGGAAATTACATCACTCGGCTTTTTTGTGCCGACGAAGACGTAACAGGTACTGCACCGGCCCAGAAGCCGCATAGCCAAGGAAGACCAGCAGCAGGATGCGCGGCGGATCACTGAACACAACGGCAAATACCAGCACTACCGCCAGGATCGCGACAAAGGGAACGCGCCCCTTCAAGTCCAGTTCCTTGAAGCTGTTGTACTTGATGTTACTGACCATCAGCATGCCAGCCGCGGCGACCATCAGAGCAACCAGGAACGACATCTTGGAGCCCTGAATGCCGTAATCGCTGAACGCCCAGACAATGCCTGCGACCACACCGGCCGCGGCCGGGCTGGCCAGACCGATGAAGTAGCGTTTGTCTGCCGTACCGACCTGAGTATTGAAACGCGCCAGACGCAACGCCGCCCCCGCCACATAGATGAACGCAACCATCCAGCCGACCTTGCCCATATCACCCAAGGCCCAGCCGAACGCCAGCAATGCCGGCGCAACACCAAAGGCAACCATGTCCGACAGCGAGTCGTACTCGGCACCGAAGGCGCTTTGGGTATTGGTCATACGGGCAACACGACCATCAAGGCCATCGAGCACCATGGCGACGAAAATCGCGATCGCGGCAAACGCGAAATACTTGCTCGCGCCGATTGCATCACCGGCACTCAAGGCGCTCTGGGCGCTCATCGAGTTGATAATGGAATAGAACCCTGCGAAGAGGTTCGCCGTGGTGAACAGATTCGGCAGAAGATAGATACCACGATGCCGGACTTTACGGCCTTCAGCGTCATGCCCTTCTTCGATGTGTTCATCGATAGGCAGAAGGCTTTCGGCGTCAGAAGCCTGTTTTGGCTCTTCGGGACGTTCGCTCATGGACATTACCTTGCAACGGGGTGGAAAGTTTCGACAGGTGTCTGGGACGACGGTTCGACCGCAAACGATGCAGCTTTATACCAGAACCGGCGGATCCAAACGAAAAAACGCGGCCTAGGCCGCGTTTTCCGTACAAGCTCGCGACTTAGTTCTTGGCTTTGTCGACGATCTTGTTGGCACCGATCCACGGCATCATGGAGCGCAGTTGCTCGCCGATGATTTCGATACCGTGAGCGGCGTTGTTACGACGCTTGGCGGTCATCGAAGGATAACCGGTAGCGCCTTCGCTGATGAACATCTTGGCGTATTCGCCGTCCTGAATACGTTTCAGGGCGTTGCGCATGGCCTGACGGGATTCGGCGTTGATTACTTCCGGACCGGTCACGTACTCGCCGTACTCAGCGTTGTTGGAGATCGAGTAGTTCATGTTGGCGATACCGCCTTCGTACATGAGGTCAACGATCAGCTTCAGTTCGTGCAGGCATTCGAAGTAGGCCATTTCCGGCGCGTAGCCAGCTTCAACCAGGGTTTCGAAACCGGCTTTTACCAGCTCAACGGTACCGCCGCACAGAACGGCTTGTTCGCCGAACAGGTCGGTCTCGGTCTCGTCCTTGAAGGTGGTTTCGATGATGCCGGTACGGCCGCCGCCAACGCCAGCAGCGTAGGACAGTGCAACGTTTTTGGCGTTGCCCGAAGCATCCTGGTAGATAGCGATCAGGTCAGGGATACCGCCGCCTTTGACGAACTCGGAACGCACAGTGTGGCCCGGAGCTTTCGGCGCGATCATGATCACGTCGAGGTCAGCGCGTGGCACAACCTGGTTGTAGTGGATCGCGAAGCCGTGGGAGAAGGCCAGGGTGGCGCCTTTCTTGATGTTCGGCTCGATTTCGTTCTTGTACAGGGAAGACTGGAACTCGTCCGGGGTCAGGATCATGACCAGGTCGGCAGCCGCTACAGCGGAAGCAACGTCGGTCACTTTCAGGCCGTGGGCTTCGGCTTTGGCAACGGTGGCCGAACCTTTACGCAGGCCAACGGTAACGTCAACGCCGGAGTCTTTCAGGTTGCACGCTTGAGCGTGGCCTTGGGAGCCGTAACCGATGATGGCGACTTTCTTGCCCTGGATGATCGACAGGTCGCAGTCTTTATCGTAGAAAACTTTCATGAATTTCCCCTTTATATCTGGCCCTTCAGGCCATTCGCTAATTTGGTTTAGACGCTCAGTACTTTGTCGCCGCGGGCAATCCCGGTGACGCCACTGCGTACGGTTTCCAGAATCGAGGCAGTGCCGATCGATTGAATGAAGCTGTCGAGCTTGTCGCTGGTACCGGTCAATTGAACGGTATACACGCTGGCGCTGACATCAACGATCTGCCCACGATAAATATCGGTGGTGCGCTTGATCTCGGCGCGCTGGGCGCCGGTGGCCTTGACCTTGACCAGCATCAGTTCGCGCTCGATGTGAGCACTCTCCGACAGGTCGACCAGCTTGACCACTTCGATCAACTTGTTCAGGTTCTTGGTGATCTGCTCGATGATTTCATCGTGGCCAACTGTGGTCAGCGTCAGACGCGACAAGGTCGGGTCTTCGGTGGGTGCCACGGTCAGGCTTTCGATGTTGTAGTTGCGCTGCGAGAACAGGCCAACTACACGAGACAGAGCGCCCGGTTCGTTTTCCAGAAGCAAGGAAATAATGTGCCGCATGATTAAGTACGCTCCGTCTTGCTCAACCACATATCGCGCATGGAGCCGTCTTTGATCTGCATCGGGTAGACGTGCTCGCTGGTGTCGACCGAAATGTCGATAACCACCAGGCGATCTTTCATGGCGAACGCCTCTTCCATCTTCGACTTCAAATCTTTCGATTCGGTGATGCGCACGCCAACGTGACCATAGGCCTCGGCCAGCTTGACGAAGTCAGGCAACGATTCCATGTAGGAGTGCGAGTGGCGGCTGCCATAACTCATGTCCTGCCACTGGCGAACCATACCCAGTACACCGTTATTCAGAATGACGATCTTCACCGGCAAACCGTATTGCAGGCAGGTCGACAGTTCCTGAATGTTCATCTGGATGCTGCCCTCGCCCGTTACGCAGGCGACGTCATCATCCGGGAAGCTCAGCTTGACGCCCATGGCCGCCGGAAAACCGAAGCCCATGGTGCCCAGACCACCGGAGTTGATCCAGCGGTTCGGCTTGTTGAACTTGTAGTATTGCGCTGCGAACATCTGGTGCTGCCCCACGTCGGAGGTCACAAAGGCGTCGCCCTTGGTCACTTCGCACAGGGTTTCGATCACGGTCTGCGGCTTGATCACGCTGCCGTCGCCCTTGTCGTAAGGGAACAGACCGCGGTCACCGCGCCACTCATCAACTTGCTTCCACCAGCTGGCAACGGACTCCTTGTTCGGGGTCTCGCCGATTTCCTTGAGGATCGCGACCATTTCGGTCAGGACACTCTCGACCGGGCCGACGATAGGCACGTCTGCCTTGATGGTCTTGGAGATCGAAGCCGGGTCAATGTCGATATGAATGATCTTGGCATTCGGACAGAACTTGGCCGGGCCGTTGATCACGCGGTCATCGAAGCGCGCACCGACTGCAAGGATCACGTCGGCATGGTGCATCGCCAGGTTGGCGGTGTAGCTGCCGTGCATGCCGAGCATGCCGATGAACTGACGATCGGTGCCAGGGTAGGCACCCAGCCCCATCAGGGTATTGGTCACTGGCAGGTTGAGCATCTTCGCCAGTTCGGTCAGCGGCGCGGAGCCACCACCGAGAATCACGCCGCCGCCTGCATAAAGCACAGGACGCTTGGCCGCCAGGAGCATTTCTGCCGCCTTGCGGATTTGCCCGGAGTGACCGCGAAGAGCCGGACTGTAGGAACGCAGCTTGGCTTTTTTCGGGAAGATGTATTCGAACTTCTCGGCCGGGTTGGTCATGTCTTTCGGGATATCGACAACGACCGGACCAGGACGACCGGATTGCGCCAGGTAGAACGCTTTCTTCATGACTTCCGGGATTTCCGACGCGTGCTTGATCATGAAGCTGTGCTTCACGATCGGCCGGGAGATACCGATCATGTCGGTTTCCTGGAATGCATCGGTGCCTACCAAGGTGCTAGGCACCTGGCCGGAAATGATCACCATCGGAATGGAGTCCATGTAGGCCGTGGCAATACCGGTGATGGCGTTGGTTGCGCCCGGGCCGGAAGTGACCAGTACCACGCCGGCTTTACCGGTGGCACGGGCGTAGCCGTCGGCCATATGGGTCGCAGCCTGCTCGTGACGAACCAGGATGTGGGTCACTTCCGGTTCTTTGAACAGGGCATCGTAGACATGAAGAAGAGCACCACCCGGGTACCCGTAGATATATTTGACGCCTTCGTCACGCAAAAAGCGGACGAGCATCTCACCGCCAGATAAAAGCTCCACGTTGTTCACCTCTAAAACGCCAGAATACCGCCCACATACAAAGAGGACGGGTCTTAATAGGTTTACTTCTCGGCAGAGCATGAGCGACGGTGGTCGCCGACTACGTCAGCACTGACTGAGCAAGTATTGGGATCGTCCCAAGTGTTGCGGGCCTTTCCCACCCAGCGCGAGGTAACGCGTTGCGGGTGTAACAGGTCGGCGCGGATGTGCGCCTCATGATCTACCGAGTGGGTCTGCTTCTGGCAGTCCCTCTACAGCGGACTTTGGATTCTTCTGTTTCGCCCATCGCAAGTCAAGCCGTCAATGCGCTTTATTCGAACTAAGCGCATGAGAACGCAAGAAAAAACCTTTAAACCGCAAGTGTGTTAGCTTCAATTGCGCACTCATGACAAGGAAATGGCATGCGAACGTTCTTCTTCACCGCTGGCTTGCTGATCGGCCTGAGCCCTTTGTGCATGGCGGGTCAGGTCTATAAATGGATCGATGCCCAGGGCGTCACCCATTTCGATGCGCAACCGCCCCAGGGCCGGGAAGCCAGCCTTGTGGTGACGCCTGCCCCGCCCGTCGGCAAGCCGAGCACGCCACCGCGCGGCAACGTCATAGGCGATCAAAAGGCCATCGACAACAAAGTTAAAAAACAGGTCGGCGAGCAGCAGGCCCAGCTGAAAGTGTTCTGCGAGCAGGCCCGAACGAACCTGGCTCAACTGCAGAACAATCCGCGACTACGGGAGGAGGTCGACGGTGAGATGCGCCGCCTGACCGACCAACAACGTCAGGAGCGCATCACCGAAGCACAGAAACAGATCACGAAAAACTGCCAGTAGATACCCTACACGGGTTCAGGGTCAGCGAGAGGCGGTGATCAACAGGTCGAACTCTTTGAGCAAGACCTGAAGCTGCCGATCCTTGCCCTGAACCTTGCGCGCGGCGAAGACCATTTCGGCCATCTCCTGGATCCCCGACGCATTGGGCAAGGGCAGGTTCTGCTCCAGGATCGACTTCATCCTTGGCAGGAAGATCCATTGCAGCCACTGCTCGAAATCCAGCGTATCCACCGAGAACGGCTCGACGCTGGAAAGCGCATCAACGGACGGCGGCACTTCGTCCCACCATCCCTGAACGCGCAGTTCGCGCTCGATCAACAGCAACTGCTCGGCAATCTTCGGGAAGCGTGCATCCATCACAGCGAAACCTTGGCCTTCTGACGAGCCAACGCTGCACCGGCTGAATCACCCTGCTTCTCACGGGCCTGGGCGATCAATTCCCATAGGCTGGCCTGAAGATCCGGACGACCATTGGCGAACGTCAGACCACGACGGGCAAACTGCTCGGCCTGTGCCGCATCGCCTTGAGCCATACGCACCTGAGCCAGACGATAAAGCACTTGCGGCTCACGCGGCGCGACTCGTTGGGCGCGTTCGAGACTGGAGGAAGCACCGTTGAGATCACCACTGGCCTGTTGCTGCTGAGCAGTGGTCAACAACGCCAGGACCGGACCGTCCAGTTGCTCATCGGCGGACAGGCCGCCGGAGCTCGCCGAAGGAACCCCGCTCGGCGTAGACGGCATGGTGTAACTGCCCTGATTGATCGGTGCCGACTGCACCGGCGAGGTATCAATCGGCCCCGGAGTGATCGGACCTGGGGTTATCGGCGAAGTGCTGATCGGTGCCGAGGAGACGGCGCCACCACCCGGCACCATCACGACAACGCCGGTGTCACCTTGCGGGATTGCCTGAGTCTGGGCCTGTGCAGGACGTTTTACCGTCGTCTGCCGGAAACCGCCATTCGCCGAAATCCGCTCGCTGTTGGAGACGGCAGTGCCGGCATCCACAACCGGGATCGAACCACGCTGTACGGTGGAGCAGCCGCTGAGCAAAGCCACGGCAGTCACCGCTGGAATCAACCACTTGTTCACTTCAAATCCTCTTTGCTTAATTCATCCAGCCCTTGACCCAATCCATCACCGATTCAGCAGGGCTTTCGCCACCGCAAGCAGCACCGGGAGGCGGTTCGCTGCCGCGAATATACGGCATCTGCACCGCGCCTGGGCAGCTGGCTTCGGAACCTTGGCCGGTGCGCGAATCGACCCAGGCCTGAACAATGTTGTCCGGCTGCGGCATGTCCAGCGGCAGTGGATCAGCCTTACGCATGAAACTGGTCCAGACTTGCAACGCACCGGTGGCACCGGTGAACGGTGTCTTGCCGTTATCATCGCGCCCCAGCCAGACCACTGCCAGCAGATCCTGACTGAAACCGGCAAACCAGCTGTCCCGCGAATCGTTACTGGTACCGGTCTTGCCAGCCAGGGTCAGGGTTTTCGGCAACACGTTATAAACCGAACTGCCGGTGCCTTCGCGCATGACGCGCTGCATGGCGTTCTGGATCAGGTAAATGGACGCCGGATCAAATTGCTGCTGAATCTGGAACGGATAACGCTTGAGCGGCTCGCCCTCGGCAGTCAGTACGCTGCGAATTCCGCGCATCGGCGTATTGAACCCGCCATTGGCCAGCGTCTGGTACATGGTCGCCACTTCGATCGGGGTCATACCGCCGGCACCGAGCAACATCGACGGGAACGCCGGGAATTCGCGACTCACCCCCAGGCGTGCCAAGGTCTTCAAGACATTCGGCACGCCCACCGCCAACCCGAGACGCGCGGTCGACAGGTTGTAGGAATGCGCCAACCCTTGATAAAGGAACACCGTACCGTGGGAACGGCGATCATAGTTCTGCGGTTTCCAGACCTGACCGTCCGCGCCTTTGACCGAGAAGTAGTCGTCCGACAGCCAACTGGTCAGCGTGTACTGGCTCGGCTTCTCAAGGGCTGTCAGATAAACCGCCGGTTTGATCAAAGAGCCGATCGGTCGCACCGCGTCCAACGCCCGGTTGAAACCGGCAAAACTCGCCTGACGGCTGCCGATCATGGCCTGGACTTCACCGGTTTCCGGGTTGGTCACGACCATCGCCGCTTCCACGTCATCGGCACCCTTGCGACCCGAAAGACGTTTGAACGTGTCGTTGACCGACGCTTCGGCTTTCATCTGCAGGATCGGGTCGAAACTGGTGAAAATCCGCAGCCCCTCTTCGGTCAAGTCTTCGTCGCGGTAGTCTTCGCGCAACTGCCGTTTAACCAGATCGAGGAAGCCTGGGAACGAGCTGTCAGCCAACTTGCCGCGAGTGGTCACACCCAGAGGCATTTTCTTCGCTGCCTCAACCTGCTCGGCGGTGGCAACGCCTTGTTCCCCCAGAACATCGAGCACCAGATTGCGCCGTTCCAGCGCCCGCTCAGGGTTGCGACGCGGGTTGTAATAGGACGGCCCCTTGACCATGCCCACCAACAAAGCGACTTGATGCAGTTTCAGCTCGGACAATGGCTGCCCGAAGAAGAACTGGCTGGCCAGGCCGAAACCGTGCACCGCGCGCTGACCATCCTGGCCGACGAACACTTCATTGAGGTAAGCCTCAAGAATTTCGCGTTTGTCGTAATGCAACTCAAGCAACAGCGCCATCATGGCTTCGGTGAGCTTACGGGTCAGGCTGCGTTCGCTGGAGAGGTAGAAGTTTTTGACCAACTGTTGCGTCAGCGTACTGCCGCCCTGGGTCATCTTGCCGCCCGAGGTGTTGACGTAGATAGCTCGGGCTATCGACTTCGGCGACACGCCCCAGTGGCTGTAAAAATCCCGGTCTTCTACGGCAACCAGAGTTTCGAGCAGATACGGCGGAACCTGATCGATCTTGATCAGAATGCGGTCTTCAAGGTTTTTCGGGTAAATCCCGCCAATCAGCAGTGGCTCCAGTCGCACCACAGAAAGCTTCGAACCGTTGGTCGCCGAGAGCTCGGCCACGTAATCGCCGGAGAACCGCACGCGCACGGGCTGGGCCGTCTCCATACCTTCATAGAACTGGAAGCCTCGGGTATTCAAGTCGACGGTATTGCCATTGACCGCCGCCGCGCCGGGGCCGTTGCTGACGGCTTCGCGTCGGTAGCCCAAGGCATCGAGCTCGGTGAGGAAGTCATCCTTGCTCAGCTTCTGGCCAGTGAACAGCTCGAGCGGGCGTGCATACACCTTGGCCGGGATGGTCCAGCGCTTTCCGGAGAACTTCTCCTGGACCACTGCGTCGAGGTAAACCGCGAACCCGGCGAGCACCACAAGGCCGACCAGGCTGAGTTTAAGGGCCCAGCCCAGCCAGGGGCTCATGCCCCTGGAAGGTGGTTTTTTGGGGGTACGGGGGGATCGAGTTCGAGTCATGGCGGCGGATTATACGCACTTTATTCATCCTCAACAGGAGCCCGCCGAGGTTTGCGTCGGGCGGACTTGCAGCCATAATGACGGCCTTGAATTTTCCCCAGACTCTGAAGGATCGCCTGTGAGCCAATCCCTGATCGCTGCCCTGCAAAACCCGGCCCTCTACCCGCATCCCGTAGAAGGGTTCCAGGTCATCGAGACCCATATTTCCTGGGTGCTGCTCACCGGCCCCTACGCTTATAAAGTGAAGAAGCCGGTGAATTTCGGCTTCCTCGACTTCACCAGCCTTGAAGCTCGCGAGCACTTCTGCGGTGAAGAGCTGCGCCTGAACCAGCGCCTGACCCATGATTTGTATCTTGAAGTGCTGCCGATCACCGGCAGCGCCGAGGCACCACAACTGGGCGGCGATGGTCCGGTCGTCGATTACGTACTGAAAATGCGTCAATTCCCACAAAGCCAGTTGCTCAGCACCTTGCAAGCCAACGGTGAACTGACCACCGCGCACATCGACGAGATGGCCGCGCAGATCGCTCAATTCCACCTCAGCGCACCAAAAGTGCCTGCCGAACACGAAGCCGGCACGCCGGACAGCGTCATGGCGCCGGTACGGCAAAATTTCGAACAAATCCGCCCGTTCCTCAGTGAAAAGGCTGATCTGCTGCAACTCGATGCACTGCAAGCCTGGGCCGAAAGCAGCTTCGAGCGCCTCAAGCCGCTGTTCGTCCAGCGCAAGGCCGACGGTTTCATTCGTGAATGCCATGGCGACATTCACTTGGGCAACGCCACCGTGATCGACGGCAAAGTGGTGATCTTCGACTGCATCGAGTTCAACGAACCGTTCCGCTTTACCGACGTTTACGCCGACACCGGCTTCCTGGCCATGGACCTGGAAGACCGTGGCCTGAAAAGCCTGGCGCGCCGTTTCATCAGCCAATACCTGGAACTGACCGGCGACTATCAGGGCCTGGAACTGCTGAACTTCTACAAAGCCTACCGTGCACTGGTTCGCGCCAAGGTCAGCCTGTTCAGCATGCCGGCCGAGGCCGATCCGGTGCAGCGCGCCACCACCCTGCGCCAGTACCGCAACTACGCCAACCTGGCGGAGAGCTACAGCACCATTCCTTCGCGCTTCTTGGCGATTACCCACGGCGTTTCCGCCGTCGGCAAGAGTCACGTGGCCATGCGCCTGGTGGAAGCGTTGGGCGCCATTCGCCTGCGTTCGGATGTCGAACGCAAGCGTATGTTCGGCGAGCAAACCGTACCGAACGACCCTCAGGCCGGCATCTATAATGCCGACGCCAGCGCCGCCACCTACAACCGTCTGCATGAAGTTGCCGATGTCATTCTGCGTGCCGGTTTCCCGGTGGTGGTCGATGCCACCTACCTCAAGCGCGACCAACGTGATGGCGCGGCAAAAATCGCCGAGGCCACCGGCGCACCGTTCCTGATCCTCGATTGCGACGCACCGCAAGCGGTGATCGAGAGTTGGTTGAAACAACGTCAGGCGGACAACAACGATCCATCCGACGCCAACCTGGCCGTTATCGCCGCCCAGCAAGCCAGCCGCGAGGCCCTGACGCCGGCAGAAATCCTCTGCAGCAAACGCGTCCAGACCAATGAAAGTGGCACGCTCGACACCGTCGTTGCGCAGATTCGCCAACGTCTGCCGGGGCTGTAAGAAACTATTTCAGCCGTGAAGCCCTCGCCGGCTTCACGGCCGCCAAATAGTGGCACTATACTGGCGTCATAAAACCATCAGGTGATGTGACATGAGCCAGCCGAAACTCCTCGACACCCCGCTTTATGCCTTGCTGCACAAAGACGACATCACAGGCTTTAACAACGAGCGCCCCAAGGATGGCCCCATCGACATGGTCGGTGGCGACTTCCGTGGTCTCGATCTGCGTGAGCTGAACGCCGATGGCATCGACTTCACCGATGCCTATTTCCGCTCCGCCGACTTGCGCGGCATCGACTTTCGCAACGCGTCCCTGGAGGGCGCGAGCCTGGCCCACGCACAGATCTCCGGCGCCTACTTCCCGCCAGAGCTGAGTGCCGATGAGATTCTGATGTCGATGAATTTCGGTACACGCCTGCGTTATCGCGCCCACTAAAGAAGCGACGTTTCACCCAGTCCGGCGCCCTCGCCTTGCGCCGGACTTTGTACTTTTTTGCTCGAAAACTCAGTTCTTCATACGCCTTCGGACGACATCCACCGCCTTTTCCCGCCGCTTCTTGAGTTTGCCTCTTAGAAGCTTTTGCGTCGAAACCGACCAAACAATCACGCTTTTCCTACTGATGGCTACACTGCTGAGAGGCTCGCCCACGCACTGTTCGGCTGTCGCAAGGAGGCTTGATGAATGATGAACTGCAACACCTGAAAAATCTTGGCAAGACATCGGCGCAATGGCTACATGCCGTGGGCATCCACAGTGCCTCGGACTTGCGTCGGCTGGGAGCTGTGGATGCTTATCGGGCCGTGCGCACGCGCGGTTTTCGGGCGTCCAAGGTGTTGTTGTATGCGATCGAAGGCGCGTTGATGGATGTTCACTGGAACGACATTCCCGCCGAGCGCAAGGAAGCCTTGAACAAACAGCTGGATGCTATTTCGTCTCGCCACAAGAATTGAACGGGTAATTTCACTCGAACGCACGGCCTGAAACCTAATGATTACGAGGCTTTCCAGCGAAGGAATGACGTAATTCATGGAAATCAGAAATCAGCGGTTGACTTGGTAATGAGAATCGCTATGATTATCACAACTGGTCGCGAGACTGGTCGATATTTGAAAAGCCCTTGGTTCGGACTCTCAGATATCTCCTCATCAGGCTAATCACGGTTATTTGACCCGGCTCTTGCCGGGTCTTTTTTTGCCTGTGGAAAACTCACCTGATTTTATTGGCCCGACGGCTTGCCAAACTGTTTACGCATTTGCGCGCAGTAATCCTGCGCAGGCGTGGCGGGCGTATACCAGACGTAATCAGCCATGGCCGGCGTGACCTCCGCGCCCCGCTCCGCCAGCATCAATACCGTTGGCGCCTCGGGCTCACCCAGATCCAGCACATGGATCGGCACCCCAACATCCTTGCGTGCGTGGAACGCGCCGGCAAACAACAGTGAAGGCACCGGTGCCGCCAGTAATCGCTCGGCTATCCGCCGATCACGCTGCTGCTGAACGGCCAGCATCGCGGGCATTTGTGATTCAGGCAGCAAGCCGCAGTGGGAATCGCTGATCTGTGCCAACAACTCATCCTTGACCGTCGGGGCGTTGGAGCGCGAACCGTTCAATGTCGGCGGATTGGCATAGAAAGCACGAACTTCAAGCATGTCCAGATTAGCCGCCAGCAATGGGTACGGCTGAGTCAGGGCAAAACGAACGATCGGCCCGTACAGATTCCAGTCCCACCCCGGCTGCCAGGCCAATGCACTGGACAAGTCAGTCGGCAACGGTGAAGCATGCCGAACGTCATTGACGCGCACTTGTTGATCCGGCGTGAGCATTTCCAGTAGCAGACTGCCTTGCGGTCGCCACTCACCCAGTGCCTGCAATAACCACAATTGCAGTTGATGGTGATCACGATTGTCATGCCGCTCGCCGACGATCAGCCGCGAAGGCTCAGCCAACCGTGCAAGCAGTTCCTGCGCCGTCAGGATCTGACCGCTGTGCAGATCCCGGATTTCGCCGCTGACCGGCGGCGGTACCGATACATGCTGGCAAGCACTCAGTAACAGCGCAGCCAGAAAAACCATCACGCGTGTTTTCATCCCTAAAACACCTCAGCGGGCGATGATCAGCGGATGCCCACGCTCCGGGTGCGGTTGCACCAATACTTCCAGCCCGAACACGGCCTTGAGCGGCTCTGGGCGCAATACCTGTTCCGGCGTGTCCAGCGCTACGGGACGCCCACCTTCAAGCAGTAACAAGCGATCACAATAACGCGCCGCCAGGTTCAGATCATGCAGAATCACCAGCACCGCCGCGCCGCGATCGGCGAACTCGCGCACCGCTTGCAGGGTCGTGTGTTGATGCAGCGGGTCGAGCATCGACGTCGGTTCATCGAGCAACAGCGTTTGCCCCGCCTCGCCCGGCCAGAGTTGCGCCAGCACTCGTGCCAGATGCACCCGCTGACGCTCGCCGCCGGACAACGCCAGATAACTGCGACCGCTCAAGTGCTCCGCATCGGCTGCATGCAGCGCGGCGGCGACGATCTCGTCATCCCGGACCCGACCGCTTTGATAAGGCAGACGCCCCATACCGACGACCTCTTCGACACGGAAGGCAAAGTCCAGGGTCGACACCTGCGGTAACACCGCCAGACGCTGGGCTCGTTGCGCACCAGGCCAATGACGCAACTCACGCTCATCGAGCCAGACACTGCCTTGGTCCGCATGCAATTCGCCGCTTAGGGCGCCGAGCAACGTGCTTTTACCGGCACCGTTGGGGCCCAGCACGCCAAGGACTTCACCCGGTTCAAGCACAAGGGTGATATCCGTGAGGACAATCTTTCGACCGCGCCGGATTTGCAGATTCTGCGCTCGCAACATCAGGCACGCCCTCTGAGCAGTAAATACAGAAAGAACGGCGCACCGATGAAGGCCGTAACGATCCCGATCGGCAGCTCGGCCGGCGCCAGGGCCAGCCGCGCCACCAGGTCGGCAAACAATAAGAGACTGGCCCCCGCCAATACCGATGCAGGCAACAGCACCCGATGATCGGGGCCGGCCAGCAGCCGTACCAGATGCGGTACCACCAGCCCGACAAACCCGATCATCCCGGCTGCCGCTACCGCCGCACCAACGCCCAGCGCCGTACAGAACACCAGTTCGCGCTTGAGGCCTTCGACGTCGATACCCAGGTGACCGGCCTCCGACTCTCCCAGCAACAATGCATTCAAGGCCTTGGCCCGGCGCGGCAACCACAGCGCCACACCGGTGCTCACCAATAGCAACGGCCAGAGTCGCGAATAACTGGCACCGTTAAGGCTGCCCAGGTTCCAGAATGTCAGGGTGCGCAGAGTCGCGTCATCTGCCAGATAGGTGAACAACCCGACCGCCGAGCCAGCCAAGGCAGTTAACGCAATACCGGCCAGCAACATGGTCGCAACGTTGGTCTGACCATTGTGCCGCCCCAGCCGATAGACCAGCGCCGTCACCCCCAACCCGCCGAGAAACGCGCACACCGACAGCAGATAAGGTCCGAAGGATACAGGCAGACCGCCGAACACCGAGCCGCCGACAATCGCGATGGCCGCGCCCAACGCCGCACCGCTGGACACTCCCACCAATCCCGGGTCGGCCAGCGGGTTGCGAAATAAACCCTGCATCGCTACGCCGGACAGTGCCAGCACACCGCCCACCGCCAATCCCAGCAAGGTACGCGGCAGGCGAATCTGCCCAAGGATCAGCTCAGCCTGCTCCAACCCGTCGGGCGCAATGGGCAAACCGATCAGCCGCAGCGCCGCCCGCAACGTGTCGAACAACGGCAAACTCACCGGCCCCAGCGCCAGCGACAGCCAGATCGCCAGCAAACACAACAGGCTCAGACCAATGAACAACGCATGAGGTTTAACCAGAAGGGTCATTGACCCGTCGTACCGGGATAGAACAGGTGCATGAACAGCCTCCTTTAAAGGTTTCCCGGGCATAGAGTTGACAGGCCAAGTATCCTCGGCATCCGGCAATCGCCCAGCGGGTGAGCGGCCATTTGATAATTGCTTGCATTTGCACATCAAGCTCGGACATACCTGGTCGCGAGCTGCATGACTTGAGGATAGACATGAAACTTCTTTGCACAGGCGCCGAATTGGCTGACGCCAGCAGTCGCGGTTTCGACGTCGACGGTCAGAAGCTTCTGGCCGTGCGCCGAGGCGGTCGAGTGTATGTGTATGAAAATCGTTGCCCGCACCGTGGCGTCGGACTGGAATGGAAACCCGACCAGTTTCTCGACCCCAGCAACAGCCTGATCCAGTGCGCCAC
The DNA here is from genome assembly GCF_024749285.1 of Pseudomonas sp. B21-015. Classification (NCBI taxonomy): domain Bacteria; kingdom Pseudomonadati; phylum Pseudomonadota; class Gammaproteobacteria; order Pseudomonadales; family Pseudomonadaceae; genus Pseudomonas; species Pseudomonas sp. B21-015. Next base: position 1,055,623 of record NZ_CP087196.1, on the reverse strand, counting down.
CCACGGCGCACTGTTTCTGATCGAGGACGGCGAATGCGTCGCCGGGCCGTGCGCCGGACAATCCCTGACCACCATCCCCTGCTGCGAAGATGAGCAAGGAATCTGGGTCACGCTCTAACCGTTCAACAACACATCCAGCCGCCGATCGACCACCATCTCTTCGTGGGTCAAGCGCACGCCATACGCCAACACTTCGACTCCGCACGCGACCGCTTCGCGTAACGCCGCCGCGTAGGCCGAATCGATTTCCTCTGCTGGACGCACGGAGTCAACGCCGGTCAGATTCACACAATACAACTGCACAGCGCGAATCCCGTCCCGGGCCAAATGGGCCAGTTCACGCAAATGCTTGGCTCCGCGCTGGGTCACCGCGTCAGGAAACGCCGCCACCGCCGAGCCATCGAAGCCCAGGGTGACGCTTTTGACTTCGACATAGGCTGGCCCGCTCGGATAATCGAGACGGAAATCAATGCGGCTGCTTTCCTGACCATAGGCCACTTCGCGCTTCAGTTCGGTAAAACCGTTCAACTCGGTGATGATATTGGCGCGCAACGCCTCCTCGATCAAACCGTTGGCACGCCCGGTGTTCACGCAGAACAGCCGCCCCTGTGGGGTTTCGCCGATTTCCCAGGTGCCGGGCAACTTGCGTTTGGGGTCGCTGGAGCGGCTAAACCAGACTTGCCCGCCTTCGACCTGGCAATTAAGCATCGAACCGGTGTTCGGGCAGTGAATGGTCAGCAACTCGCCGCTAACGGTTTCGATATCGGCAAGAAAACGTTTGTAGCGACGAATCAAGCGACCTTCTTCTAGGGGAGGATGAAAGCGCATCAGCCTTGCCAGCTCTTCAAACCGCGGGCGATCCGCTCGACCGCTTCTTGCAAGCGCGGAAGACTTTGGGTGTAGGCAAAGCGTACGTGATGCCCGGCCTGATGGCGGCCGAAGTCCAGGCCCGGCGTGATAGCAACGTGCTCGGTTTCGAGAAAGTGCTGGCAGAACGCGAAGGCATCACCGCCGAATTTGCTGATATCGGCGTACAAATAGAACGCGCCTTCGGGCTCCACGGCGATACCGAAGCCCAACTCCCGCAAGGCGGGCAGCAGGAAATCACGACGTCGACCAAACTCGGCTCGGCGCTCCTCGAAAATGCGGATGGTGGCGGGTTCGAAGCAGGCCAGTGCGGCGTGCTGGGCCATGCTTGGCGCGCTGATGTAGAGGTTCTGGGCGAGTTTCTCCAGCTCACCGACCGCCGCTTCAGGCGCGACCAACCAACCGAGGCGCCAGCCAGTCATGCCGAAATACTTGGAGAAACTATTGAGGACAAAGGCGCTGTCATCGACTTCCAGCACGCTGGTCGCATCCGTGCCGTAAGTCAGGCCATGGTAGATCTCGTCGACCACCAAATGACCGTGGCGAGCCTTGATCGCCGCAGACAGCCCGGCCAATTCGTCGCGGGTCAGGATGGTCCCGGTCGGGTTGGCCGGCGATGCCACCAGAGCACCGACGCTGTCATGATCCCAGTGACGCGCGACCAGGTCCGGGGTCAGCTGATAACGCACGTCCGGGCCGACCGGCACCAGTTGCGCAGCACCTTCCACCAGCCGCAGGAAGTGCCGGTTGCACGGGTAACCCGGATCTGCCAGCAACCAGTGTTTGCCTGGGTCCACCAGCAAGGCCGTGGCCAACAACAAGGCGCCTGAACCGCCGGGCGTGATGAGGATGCGTCGCGGATCGATGTTCAGCCCGTAACGCTGCTGATAAAAGCCCGAAATGGCCTCACGCAGCTCGGGAGTGCCGCGGGCAGCGGTGTAACGAGTCTTCCCCGCCGCCAGCGCAGCCTGGCCGGCCTGGATGATCGGCTCGGCGGTGGTGAAGTCCGGCTCGCCGATTTCCAGGTGAATCACGTCGTGGCCGGCCGCTTGCAGCTCGTTGGCCCGCGCCAGCAGGGCCATGACGTGGAACGGTTCGATAGCGCGACTGCGCGCACTGTAGGACGGAGCCATTAGCCTTCCTTACAACGGGGGAAAAGAATCGATTCTACCCAAGCGCAGGAACGGGCGAAAACCTAAAGCGGTCAGAGCCTATATAACGCTGGTTTCAAACGGTTCAAGCGTATGCTCCAGGTTTGACTAAAATCAATAATTGATCAGGTCTCCGGAGCCACCAGACAAGGCTTTGCAAACTTTTGCAAGCACCGCAGGCCGCGGGCTCGACATCAGGGAGTAGCGCGGTCCGATTTGATCTGGTAAGTTCGCCCGCTTGCAGCCGCAGGGCCGGCAGGTGTCGGTGATGGAGCAATCCTGCGCAATGGATTACAAGAGTAGAGGCGGTCCATTTCATGCCCACCCAAGCAAAGCAACAGCAGAACCAGTCGATCAGCGGCTTCGAACCCTACAAAGAAGTAAAGGGCGAAGAGTACATGGGCAAGCCCATGCGCGCGCACTTCACCAAGATCCTGAACAAGTGGAAACAGGACTTGATGCAGGAAGTCGACCGTACTGTTGATCACATGAAAGACGAAGCGGCCAACTTTCCTGACCCGGCAGACCGTGCCAGCCAGGAAGAGGAATTCAGCCTCGAATTGCGCGCCCGCGACCGCGAGCGCAAGCTGATCAAGAAAATCGACAAAACCCTGCAATTGATCGAAGACGAAGAATACGGCTGGTGCGAATCGTGCGGCGTCGAAATCGGCGTCAAGCGACTGGAAGCCCGCCCTACCGCCGACATGTGCGTTGACTGCAAGACCCTGGCGGAAATCAAGGAAAAGCAAGTCGGCAAGTGATCTTGGCGACTTGAACGAAGAACGGAGCGTGCGAACGCTCCGTTTTTTGTTTCTGAATTTCGCCTTGGCAGAAAACCTGTGGGAGCGAGCCTGCTCGCGAATGCGGTGTGTCAGGCAACACCAATGTTGGAGCTGATGGCCCCTTCGCGAGCAAGCTCGCTCCCACAGGGACTTGCGCACGACCAGAGAAAGTAACATTCGTCCATGACTGCCACGACTTCCCCTCTCTATATCGGGCGCTTCGCCCCCACCCCCAGTGGGCATCTGCATTTCGGTTCGCTGGTCGCAGCACTGGCCTCCTACCTTGACGCCCGTGCGGTCGGTGGCCGTTGGTTGGTGCGCATGGAAGATCTCGATCCGCCGCGCGAAGAACCCGGTGCTCAGGCGGCGATTCTCAAGGCACTGGAATGCTACGGTTTCGAGTGGGATGGCGACATGGTCCGACAGAGTGACCGGCACGCTGCCTACGACGAAGTCATCAATCGCCTGTTCAATCAGGGCCTGGCCTACGCTTGCACCTGCTCGCGCAAGCAACTGGAGCCGTACCACGGCATCTATCCCGGATTCTGCCGCAACGCGGGGCACGGCACCGAGAACGCGGCGATTCGCCTGCGCGTACCGGAGCTGGAATACCACTTCATCGACCGGGTGCAGGGCGAGTTCCGTCAACACCTGGGGCGTGAGGTTGGCGATTTCGTGATCCGCCGCCGCGACGGGTTCTATGCCTATCAATTGGCGGTGGTACTGGACGACGCCTGGCAAGGCATCACCGATATCGTGCGCGGCGCCGATTTACTGGATTCCACGCCACGCCAACTCTATCTGCAAGAACTGCTTGGCCTGCCGCAACCGCGCTACCTGCACATCCCGCTGATTACCCAGCCGGACGGCCACAAACTCGGCAAATCCTATCGCTCGCCACCGCTGGCCGAAGATCAGGCCACGCCGCTGTTACTGCGTGCATTGCGGGCACTGGGGCACAAGCCTGTGATCGAACTGAATGACGCCACACCACGGGAAGTGCTGAACTGGGGCATTGCCCACTGGGATGCATCGCTGATCCCGCGCACACTGACGTTGCCCGAAGCGCAACTGCAATGAAGCCACTTGCAGTGGCGCGCCCATCCGTTACCATCGCCGCACGTTTTCGGGCACGCGCATAAAAGAGAGAGGCCGGGATGTACATCTATCGCTTGGTCCTGCTCCTGGTAGTGGGGATTTATCTGTTTTCCCCGGCCATCATGGATTGGTGGATCGACGCCACGGGCGCCTGGTATCGCCCTTATTTGCTCTGGCTGATTCTGATCGTCGTGACCTTCATCCTGCAGAGCCAAAAAGATGCCGATGAGCTTTAGCCTGACCCAGATGATCCTGATCAGCGCCGCGTACCTGGCGGTGCTGTTCGGTGTGGCCTGGATCAGCGAACGGGGCATGATCCCCCGGGCGATCATTCGCCACCCGCTGACGTACACCCTGTCGCTGGGTGTATACGCCAGTGCCTGGGCGTTTTACGGTACGGTGGGCCTGGCCTATCAGTACGGTTACGGCTTTCTGTCCAGTTACCTCGGGGTTTCCGGAGCCTTTCTGCTGGCGCCCGTGCTCTTGTACCCGATCCTGAAAATCACCCGCACTTATCAACTCTCGTCCCTGGCCGACCTGTTCGCGTTTCGTTTCCGCAGCACCTGGGCGGGTGCACTCACCACGATCTTCATGCTGATCGGCGTGCTGCCGTTGCTGGCGTTGCAGATTCAGGCGGTGGCAGACTCCATCAGCATCCTCACTCGCGAGCCGGTACAGCATCGCGTGGCCCTGAGCTTCTGCGCGCTGATTACGCTGTTCACGATTTTCTTCGGCTCGCGCCATATCGCCACCCGTGAGAAGCATGAAGGCCTGGTGTTCGCGATTGCCTTCGAGTCAGTGATCAAGTTGATCGCGCTTGGCGGTGTCGGTCTGTATGCACTGTATGGCGTGTTCGACGGCCCGCAGCAGCTGGAACTGTGGCTGCTGCAAAACCAGACCGCCCTCGCCGCCCTGCACACGCCCTTGCAGGAAGGTCCGTGGCGCACGCTGCTACTGGTGTTCTTCGCCTCGGCGATCGTGATGCCGCACATGTACCACATGACCTTTACCGAAAACCTCAACCCGCGCTCGCTGGTCAGTGCTAGCTGGGGTTTACCGCTGTTTCTGCTGTTGATGAGCCTCGCGGTGCCGCTGATTCTCTGGGCCGGGCTGAAACTCGGCGCCACGACCAATCCGGAATACTTCACCCTGGGCATCGGCATCGCCGCCAATAGCAAAGCCCTTGCGCTATTGGCCTATGTCGGCGGATTGTCGGCGGCCAGCGGCCTGATCATCGTCACCACGCTGGCACTGTCGGGGATGGCGTTGAACCATCTGGTGCTGCCGCTCTATCAGCCGCCGGCCGAAGGCAATATCTACCGTTGGCTGAAATGGACCCGCCGGGCACTGATCGTCGCGATCATCATGGCCGGTTACGGTTTCTACCTGATGCTGGGCGCCGAGCAAGACTTGGCTAACCTCGGCATCGTCGCCTTCGTCGCCACGTTGCAGTTCCTGCCGGGGGTATTGTCAGTGCTGTACTGGCCGACCGCCAACCGTCGCGGCTTCATCGCAGGCCTGCTGGCGGGGATTCTGGTGTGGGTGGTGACCATGCTGCTGCCGCTGGTCGGCAATCTGCAGGGCTTCTACATTCCGCTGCTGAACATGATTTACGTGCTGGACGACACCAGCTGGCACATGGCAGCGATTGCCTCGCTGGCCGCCAACGTGCTGATGTTCACGCTGATCTCGTTGTTCACCAATGCCAGCCCCGAAGAGGCCAGCGCCGCCGAAGCCTGCGCGGTGGACAACGTTCGCCGCCCGCAACGCCGCGAACTGCACGCTGCCTCGCCTCAGGAGTTCGCCACGCAGCTTGCAAAACCATTGGGCGCCAAGGCTGCCCAGAAAGAAGTCGAACAAGCCCTGCGTGACCTCTATCTGCCGTTCGACGAGCGCCGGCCATACGCCTTGCGCCGCTTGCGCGACCGAATCGAAGCCAACCTGTCCGGCCTGATGGGGCCAAGCGTGGCGCAGGACATGGTCGAAACCTTCCTGCCCTACAAGGCTGGCGGCGAAAACTACGTCACCGAAGACATCCACTTCATCGAAAGTCGCCTCGAGGATTACCACTCGCGCCTCACCGGCCTTGCCGCCGAACTCGATGCCCTGCGCCGCTACCACCGCCAGACCTTGCAGGAACTGCCGATGGGCGTGTGCTCGCTGGCCAAGGATCAGGAAATCCTCATGTGGAACAAAGCCATGGAGGAACTGACCGGAATTGCCGCGCAGCGTGTGGTGGGTTCACGCCTGAGCACCATTGCCGATCCGTGGAAAGAACTGCTGCAAGGCTTCATCAATCTGCCGGACGAGCACTTGCACAAGCAGCACCTGGCCCTCGACGGCCAGACCCGCTGGCTGAACCTGCACAAAGCGGCGATCGACGAACCGCTGGCGCCGGGTAACAGCGGCCTGGTGCTGCTGGTGGAAGACCTGACCGAAACCCAGATGCTCGAAGATAAACTGGTGCACTCCGAGCGCCTGGCCAGCATCGGCCGACTGGCGGCCGGTGTGGCCCATGAAATCGGCAACCCGATCACCGGCATTGCCTGCCTCGCGCAAAACTTGCGCGAAGAGCGTGAAGAAGACAGCGAGTTGACGGAAATAAGCGGGCAGATTCTGGAGCAGACCAAACGTGTGTCGCGCATCGTTCAGTCGCTGATGAGTTTCGCCCATGCCGGCAGTCATCAGCACAGCGACGAGCCCGTCTGTCTGGCGGAAGTGGCCCAGGATGCCATCGGCCTGCTTGCCCTGAACCGGCGCAATTTCGAAGTACAGTTCTACAACCTGTGTGACCCCGATCACTGGGTCGAAGGCGACCCGCAGCGGCTCGCCCAGGTATTGATCAACCTGCTCTCAAACGCCCGCGACGCCTCACCTGCGGGCAGTGCGGTGCGAGTCAAAAGCGAAGCCGGCGAACACACGGTCGATCTGATCGTCGAAGACGAAGGCAGCGGTATTCCCTCGAGCATCATGGACCGACTGTTCGAACCTTTCTTCACCACCAAGGATCCTGGCGAAGGCACCGGTCTGGGCCTTGCACTAGTCTATTCCATCGTTGAAGAGCATTATGGACAAATCACCATCGACAGCCCGGCTGATGTTCAAAGCCAACGCGGCACCCGTATCCGGGTGACTTTGCCGCGTCATGTCGAAGCGACGTCCGCTGTGAACTGAGACCGTCGAGAGTATCGAATCAATGCCGCACATTTTGATCGTCGAAGACGAAACAATTATCCGCTCCGCCTTGCGCCGTCTGCTGGAACGTAACCAGTACCAGGTCAGCGAAGCCGGATCCGTGCAGGAAGCACAAGAGCGTTTCAGCATTCCCACGTTTGACCTGATCGTCAGCGACCTGCGCCTGCCGGGCGCACCTGGCACCGAGTTGATCAAACTTGGCCAAGGCACTCCGGTGCTGATCATGACCAGTTACGCCAGCCTGCGTTCGGCCGTCGACTCAATGAAGATGGGCGCGGTGGATTACATCGCCAAGCCTTTCGATCACGACGAAATGCTCCAGGCCGTCGCACGAATCCTGCGTGACCGGCAATCGGCGCAAGCCAGCGGTGAGCCTGTCGTCGGCAAAGCTTCCAATGGCGCCGCGAAAAGCGGTGTCGATAACAGCAACGGCGAAATCGGCATCATCGGCTCGTGCCCGCCGATGCAGGACCTATACAGCAAGATCCGCAAAGTCGCGCCGACCGATTCCAACGTTCTGATCCAGGGTGAATCCGGTACCGGTAAAGAACTGGTAGCACGCGCCCTGCACAACCTGTCCAAACGCGCCAAGGCCCCGATGATTTCGGTGAACTGCGCGGCCATTCCGGAAAGCCTGATCGAGTCCGAACTGTTCGGCCACGAAAAAGGCGCGTTCACCGGCGCCAGCGCCGGGCGTGCCGGGCTGGTGGAAGCAGCGGACGGCGGCACCTTGTTCCTTGATGAAATCGGCGAACTGCCACTGGAAGCCCAGGCCCGCCTGTTGCGGGTGTTGCAGGAAGGTGAAATCCGCCGGGTCGGCTCGGTGCAGTCGCAGAAGGTCGATGTACGCCTGATCGCCGCGACCCACCGGGACCTCAAGAGCTTGGCGAAGATCGGCCAGTTCCGTGAAGACTTGTATTACCGCCTCCACGTGATCGCCCTGAAACTGCCGGCCCTGCGCGAACGCGGCGCGGACGTCAACGAAATTGCCAATGCTTTCCTCGCAAGGCAGAGCGCGCGGGTCAACCGCACCGATCTGAAATTCGCCCCGGATGCCGAGCAGGCGATTCGGCATTACTCCTGGCCGGGTAACGTTCGCGAGCTGGAAAACGCGGTCGAGCGCGCGGTGATCCTGTGCGAGAGCCCGGAGATTTCCGCCGAGCTGTTGGGTATCGACATCGAACTCAGCGATCTGGAAGACGACGACTTCATTGGCCTGGCACCCCAACAGGGCAACAACGCCGGTAACACTAGCCACGAACCGACCGAAGACCTGTCACTGGAAGACTACTTCCAGCACTTCGTTCTCGAGCATCAGGACCACATGACCGAAACCGAACTGGCCCGAAAACTCGGGGTCAGTCGCAAATGCCTGTGGGAGCGCCGTCAGCGCCTGGGTATCCCGCGGCGCAAGACCGGGGTGGCCAGCGAGAGCTGAACCGCACCTGTCGCAGGGGCGGGTAACACGTGACATTGTGGAAAAACTGTTACCTCAGCTTTATCACGTAACAGAAGCCGGGGCTTACGGTAACGAAGCCCCGGTTTTTTTTGGCCTCGAAAAACACCATTAGCCCGCCTAAGCCCTTGTTTTACTGGACCTCACAAAAGTTGGCACGCCCCCTGCTATATGTTTAGTACAAGAACAATAACAAGCAATGCACAAGACAATAAAAATAAGACGAATCGACTCACGCACAATAAAAACAAGACGGCGAGAGGCGTAGCTAACTGATTCTTTTGGAGAGGCGTTGTATTTGGGGCTTGCCCCACGACCAGGCCGAGAACAATAAAAACTGTCCTAAGACAGTGCCTGAACTGGTTGGATCTCACGATCATTGCAACACAGCGACCAAAGCAATCCGTTTGCTCTTGGCTCCCGATTGGGAGGGTCATGAAGGAAAACTTCATGGCGAGGGCGCTCAACAAAAACAAGAAGCCCGAAACCAATAATAAAAATAGAGCACGCAACTACTTCTGGGGGAGCTTCGGCTCCCCTTGTGGTTTCTGGCGTTTGGTCCCGTAGTAGACATCCCCTTCAAGCGCTTGCGCAGCTTCCTACACCATCCCCCGACTAAATGCTAGAATCCCCGCCCATCATGCGGTCATTCTTCGTTATGGCCGAACATTCCTTCAAACAGTGCATCCCATGCTGAAGAAGCTGTTCCAGTCATTCCGTTCTCCCAAGCGTCATACGCAACACATTCGCAGTACGCCTGAAGTGCTCAACAGCGGCCAACATTCGCTGCAAAAGGCGCAATTCAGCCGTTATGCGGTGAATATCGTCGAACGCCTGCAGAACGCCGGTTACCAGGCTTACCTGGTCGGCGGCTGTGTGCGTGACATGCTGCTCGGCATCACGCCGAAAGATTTCGACGTCGCCACCAGCGCCACACCTGAACAGGTACGCGCCGAATTCCGCAACGCGCGGATCATCGGTCGTCGCTTCAAACTGGTGCATATCCACTTTGGTCGCGAAATCATCGAAGTCGCGACCTTTCGCGCCAATCACCCGCAAAACGACGAGGACGAAGACAGCAACCAGTCTTCCCGTAACGAAAGCGGGCGCATTCTGCGCGACAACGTTTACGGCACCCTGGAAGAAGACGCGCAACGCCGCGACTTCACCATCAACGCCTTGTATTACGATCCGGTCAGCGAGCGCATTCTCGACTACGCCAATGGCGTACACGACATCCGCAATCACCTGATCCGCCTGATCGGCGATCCGAAGCAACGCTACCAGGAAGACCCGGTGCGGATGCTGCGGGCCGTGCGTTTCGCCGCCAAGCTGAATTTCGGCATCGAAAAACACAGCGCCCTGCCGATCCGCGATCTGGCACCGATGCTGCGCGAGATTCCATCAGCCCGTCTGTTCGAAGAAGTGCTCAAGCTGTTCCTCTCCGGCCATGCCGCGGACACCTTCGAGATGCTGGTCGACTTGCAACTGTTCGATCCGCTGTTCCCGGCCAGTGCCGAAGCGCTGGAATACAACCCGACCTACACCCATACGCTGATCAGCGAAGCGCTGATCAATACAGACCTGCGGATCAAGCAGAACAAACCGGTCACCCCGGCGTTCCTGTTTGCAGCATTACTGTGGCCTGCCCTGCCGGCTCGCGTGTTGCGCCTGCAAGAACGTGGCATGCCGCCGATACCGGCGATGCAGGAAGCGGCGCACGAGTTGATTGCCGAACAGTGTCAACGGATCGCAATCCCGAAACGCTTCACGATGCCGATCCGCGAGATCTGGGACATGCAGGAGCGTCTGCCACGGCGCAGCGGCAAACGAGCCGACCTGTTGCTGGACAACCCGCGGTTCCGCGCCGGTTATGACTTCTTGCTGCTGCGCGAAAGCGCCGGGGAGCAGACCGATGGCCTGGGCGAATGGTGGACTGACTATCAGGACGCCAACGACAGCGAACGCCGGGACATGATCCGCGACCTCAGCGGCAAGGACGACGGTACCGGCGCTCCACGCAAACGTCGCCGCAGCGGCGGCGCCAAGCGCAAACGCGCTGCCGGTGCTTCGAGCGCTACAGGCGAGTAGGTCATGGAACGCATCTACATCGGCATGGGCAGCAATCTGGCTGACCCCGCCGCACAGTTACGCAGCGCTATCGAGGCGTTGTCGCAGTTGCCGCAGACCCAACTGGTCGGCGTTTCGGCGTTTTATCAAAGCGACTCGCTGCTGCCCGGCCAACCGCGTTACACCAACGCGGTTGCCGCCCTCGACAGCCGCCTCGCGCCGCTGGAGCTGCTTGATGCGCTGCAAGCCATCGAGAACGGACAAGGTCGCGAGCGCCTTGAACGTTGGGGCCCGCGCACGCTGGATCTGGACATCGTGCTGTTCGGCGATCGACTGATCGACGAACCCCGCCTCAAAGTCCCCCACTACCACCTGCAAGAACGGGCTTTCGTGCTCTATCCGTTGGCCGAGCTGGCACCGGCGGATCTGCGCCTGGCCGATGGCCGCAGCCTCACAGAATTACTCGCCGCCTGCCCGTTCGTCGGGTTGGAACGCCTCTCCCCGAATTGACAAAACTCCCTGTGGGAGCGGGCTTGCCCGCGATGGCGGACTATTAGTCAACATTGATGTTGAATGTAAAGTCGCTATCGCGGGCAAGCCCGCTCCCACAATGGTTTCTGTCGTATCTGCTGAATCGCACCAGTAACGCCGGTAACACCCCACGCGTAACAATGCGGTAACACACGTAATTGACTTCCCGGGTTCTCCTCACGACTATAGGCGTCCCGCTGCCGCCAACCCGGCGCCAAAGGGCGCAATCCAGGCCTTACAAGCACCACGAAAGAAGGTGCGCCTGTATAAATGACGAATCACGCGCGTTACTCGCAGTAGTTTCCATAGCGCCTGTACTGAGGACTTTTTTCATGCCAGCCATCACCCTGACCACGCTCCAGAGCCTCAAGCAGAAAGGTGAAAAGATCACCATGCTGACCTGCTATGACGCGACCTTCGCCCACGCCTGCAATGAGGCCGGGGTCGAAGTGCTGCTGGTGGGCGACTCCCTTGGCATGGTCTTGCAAGGTCACGACAGCACCCTGCCGGTGACCACCGCTGAAATGGCCTACCACGTGGCGGCCGTCAAGCGCGGTAACACCGATGCCCTGATCCTCGCCGACCTGCCCTTCATGGCCTACGCCACTATCGAACAGACCATGACCAACAGCGCGCTGTTGATGCAGGCCGGTGCGCACATGGTCAAGGTTGAAGGGGCACTGTGGCTCGCGGACTCGATCCGTCTGCTGGCTGAACGTGGCATCCCGGTGTGCGCGCACATGGGGCTGACACCGCAATCGGTCAACATCCTCGGTGGCTATAAAGTCCAGGGCCGCAACGAAAACCAGGCGCGGCAGATGCGTGCCGACGCGATTGCCCTGGAACAGGCCGGTGCGGCCATGTTGCTGCTCGAATGCGTGCCCAGCGAATTGGCCGAAGAAATCACTCAGGCGGTGGGTATCCCGGTGATCGGTATTGGCGCCGGCAATGGCACCGACGGCCAGGTGCTGGTGCTGCACGACATGCTGGGCTTGTCCATTACCGGGCGCGTGCCAAAATTCGTAAAAAACTTCATGACTGGCCAGAGCAGCATTCAGGCTGCCCTGAGCGCTTACGTCACTGAAGTCAAAGCGGCGACTTTCCCCGGCATCGAACACGGATTCTCTGCATGAACACCGTAAAAACCGTACGCGAACTGCGGGCCGCCGTGGCCCGTGCCCGTAGCGAAGGCAAGCGCATCGGCTTCGTGCCGACCATGGGCAACCTGCACAGCGGGCATATCGCACTGATTACCAAAGCCACCCAACGGGTGGATTTCGTGGTCGCGAGCATTTTCGTCAACCCGCTGCAATTCGGCGCCGGCGAAGACCTCGACAAGTACCCCCGGACCCTGGCCGCCGACCAGGAGAAACTGCTCCAGGCCGGTTGCCATCTGCTGTTCGCACCGACCGTCGAAGAAATGTACCCCGACGGCATGGCCGGTCAGACCCGCGTCAGCGTGCCTCAACTGTCCGAAGGCCTGTGCGGCGCCAGTCGTCCGGGGCATTTCGAAGGGGTGGCGACCGTGGTCAGCAAGCTGTTCAACATGGTCCAGCCGGACCTGGCGATCTTCGGCCAAAAAGACTTCCAGCAACTGGCGGTGATTCGCGCCCTGGTGCATGACCTGAACATGCCGATCCAGATCATTGGCGAACCCACCGTGCGTGCCGCTGACGGCCTGGCCCTGTCATCGCGCAATGGTTTTCTCAGCGAAGAACAGCGGGCCATCGCGCCCATGGTCTATCGCACCCTGACCCATATTGCCGACGCGATCAAACAGGGCGAGCGCGATTACCCGACGCTGATCAACGAGCAGATCAAGCAACTCGAAGCTGCCGGCCTGCGTCCGGATTATCTGGAAATTCGCCATGCACTGACGTTGCGTCCGGCGACGGCAGAAGATCGGGACCTGGTGATTCTGGTGGCGGCGTTCCTGGGCACGACGCGGTTGATCGACAACCTGCATCTGAACCTCGACACTCCCGTATAAACACTACAAAACCACTGTGGGAGCAAGCCCGCTCCCATATTGGATCTGCCTCGTTTCCAGACTGTATTGCCGCCCACAAGCCCTTCGGGCAAACTGCCCCCCGTTCGATTCCGACCCGGGGAAACACTCATGCACGCCATCATGCTCAAGGCCAAGCTGCATCGCGCCGAAGTCACCCACGCTGTACTCGATTACGAAGGCTCTTGTGCCATCGACGGTGAATGGCTGGACCTGTCCGGCATCCGTGAGTACGAACAGATCCAGATTTACAACATCGATAACGGCGAACGCTTCACCACCTACGCGATTCGTGGTGAAGAAGGCTCGCGCATGATCTCGGTCAACGGTGCCGCAGCGCACAAAGCCAAGGTCGGCGACCGCGTGATCATCTGCGCTTACGCCCATTACAGCGAAGCCGAGCTACTGAACTTCAAGCCGCGCATGCTCTACATGGCACCGGGTAACGAGCTGAGCCACACCAGCAATGCCATTCCGGTTCAGGTCGCCTGATCGAGCCGACACCCCTGTCAGCCTTCCGTTTGTCGGACCGCTCCCGGTTTAAATGTTAAAAAAGTACCGGGAGCAGGTCAGACAAAGTCAAGACAGATTGCGGCGCGAGGTTTACTGTATTCGCCCTGCGCCAAAAATCGTGTCGACGTAGTTGACCGGACGCCCACCCGCGGCTCTCCGGGATTTTTCGTGTTCAAAAGGCCGTTCAAGTAAAAAGGAAAACCGCAGCGATGGCGTACTACCGCACTCCTCACGACGTTACCGCTCTGCCCGCCTGGCAAGCGCTGAATGACCACCGCCAAGCCATGCAGGATTTCAGCATGCGCGAAGCCTTTAATGCCGATCCGCAGCGCTTTACTCAATTCACCCTCAGCAGCTGCGGTCTGTTTCTCGATTACTCGAAGAACCTGATCAACGCCGAGACCCGCAATCTGCTGGTGGGCCTGGCCAACGAAGTCGACCTCAAGGGCGCGATCAAAGCGCTGTTCGATGGTGAAATCGTCAACTCTTCCGAAGGGCGCCCGGCACTGCACACCGCACTGCGCCGTCCGGTGGGCGACAAGCTGTCGGTCAACGGCGTCAACGTGATGCCCGACGTGCACAAGGTGCTGAACCAGATCACCGACCTCGTGGGCCGGATCCACGACGGTCTGTGGCGCGGTTACACCGAAAAGCCGATCACCGACGTGGTGAACATCGGCATCGGTGGCTCGTTCCTCGGCCCTGAGCTGGTGTCCGAAGCGTTGCTGTCCTACGCCCAGAAAGGCGTTCGCTGCCACTACCTGGCAAACATCGACGGCAGTGAATTCCACGAACTGACCATGAAACTGCGCGCCGAAACCACGCTGTTCATCGTCTCGTCGAAATCCTTCAACACCCTCGAAACCCTGAAAAACGCCCAGGCCGCACGCGCCTGGTACCTGGCTCAGGGTGGTTCGGAAGCCGAGCTGTATCGTCACTTCATCGCCGTTTCCAGCAACAACGCGGCGGCTGTGGCGTTCGGTATCCGCGAAGAGAACATCTTCCCGATGTGGGACTGGGTCGGTGGGCGTTACTCGCTGTGGTCGGCCATCGGCCTGCCGATTGCACTGGCCATCGGCATGTCGAACTTCAAGGAACTGCTGTCCGGTGCCTACACCATGGACCAGCATTTCCAGAGCGCGCCATTCGAACAGAACATGCCGGTGCTGCTGGCGTTGCTCGGCGTCTGGTACGGCAATTTCTGGGGCGCGCAGAGCCACGCGATCCTGCCGTACGACCACTACCTGCGCAACATCACCAAGCACTTGCAACAGCTGGACATGGAATCCAACGGCAAGAGCGTACGCCAGGACGGCACGCCAGTGTCCACCGATACCGGCCCGGTGATCTGGGGCGGCGTCGGCTGCAACGGTCAGCACGCTTACCACCAGTTGCTGCACCAGGGCACCCAACTGATTCCGGCCGACTTCATTGTGCCGATCGTCAGCTTCAACCCGGTGTCCGACCACCACCAGTGGCTGTACGCCAACTGCCTGTCCCAAAGCCAGGCGTTGATGCTCGGCAAGAACCGCACCGAGGCAGAAGCCGAATTGCGCGACAAGGGCATGAGCGAAGAAGACGTACAGAAAATCGCACCGCACAAGGTGATCCCGGGCAACCGTCCGAGCAACACTCTGGTGGTCGAGCGCATCAGCCCGCGTCGTCTCGGCGCACTGGTGGCGATGTACGAACACAAAGTCTTCGTGCAAAGCGTGATTTGGGGCATCAATGCCTTCGATCAGTGGGGCGTGGAGCTGGGTAAAGAGCTGGGCAAAGGCGTCTACAACCGCCTGGTCGGCAGCGAAGAAACCCCGGCCGACGATGCCTCCACCCAAGGCCTGATCAACTACTTCCGCGGTCGTCACCGCGGGTGATCTGACACCCTCTCCCACAGGTCAGCACTGACCCTGTGGGAGCGGGCTGGCTCGCCCCCACATTGGTTCTATGTACACTTGAACTCAAAATTCACAGGGCGCATCTTTATTCTTGTCGCATAACAAGCATAAGGAACCGTCATGTTCGATATCAGCACGTTCCCCAAAGCCGATGCCGTCCGCCGGGCTGCACAGTTAAGTCAAGACGACTACAAACGCCTGTACCGCCAATCCATCGAACACCCCAGCACCTTCTGGGCCGAACAGGCCACACGCTTTCTCGACTGGAGCGCGCCGTGGCAAACCGTCCAGCGTTACGACCTTAAAACCGGTGAAGCGAGCTGGTTCGCCGGCGGAAAGTTAAACGTCAGTTACAACTGCATCGATCGTCATCTGGAAAAACGCGGCGATCAAATCGCGATCATCTGGGAAGGCGATGACCCCGCCGAATCCGACCGGATCACCTACAAAAAACTCCATCACAACGTCTGTCGACTGGCCAACGTGCTCAAAAGCCGTGGCGTGAAGAAAGGCGACCGCGTGTGCATCTACATGCCGATGATCCCCGAAGCCGCCTATGCCATGCTCGCCTGCGCGCGGATCGGCGCGATTCATTCGGTGGTGTTCGGCGGCTTCTCCCCGGACTCCCTGCGTGACCGGATCCTCGACGCCGACTGCCGCACGGTGATAACCGCCGACGAAGGCGTACGCGGCGGTAAATTCGTGCCGCTCAAACAGAACGTCGACAAGGCCCTGCAAAGTTGCCCCGACGTCAGCAGCGTAATCGTGGTCGAACGCAGCCAAAACCAGGTGAATTGGGTTGAAGGCCGCGACCTCTGGTATCACCAGGCCCTGCGCGACGTCGATGACCATTGCCCGCCCGAACCGATGGACGCCGAAGACCCGTTGTTCATCCTCTATACCTCCGGCAGCACCGGCAAACCCAAAGGCGTGCTGCACACCACTGGCGGCTACTTGCTGCAAGCCGCCATGACCTTCAAATACGTGCTCGACTATCGTGACGGTGAAGTCTTCTGGTGCACCGCCGATGTCGGCTGGGTCACCGGCCATAGCTACATCGTCTACGGGCCATTGGCCAACGGCGCGACCACGCTGATCTTCGAGGGCGTACCGAGCTACCCCAGCACCTCGCGCTTCTGGCAGGTGATCGACAAACACCACGTGAACATCTTCTACACCGCCCCCACCGCCCTGCGTGCGCTGATGCGTGAAGGTCCCGAGCCGTTGAAGGAAACCTCCCGCGAGAGCCTGCGATTACTCGGCACCGTCGGTGAGCCCATCAACCCTGAAGCCTGGGAGTGGTACTTCAATACGGTCGGCGAACAGCGCTGCCCGATTGTCGATACCTGGTGGCAGACCGAAACCGGCGGCATCATGCTCAGCCCGCTGGTCAGCGCCCAACGGATCAAACCCGGTTGCGCCACCCAACCGATGTTCGGTGTGCAACCGGTGTTGCTCGATGAACACGGCAAGGAAATCAAAGGCGCCGGCAGCGGCGTTCTGGCCATCAAGTCCAGCTGGCCGGCGCAGATCCGCAGCGTCTACGGCGACCCGAAACGCATGGTCGAAACCTACTTCAAGCCCTACCCCGGCTACTACTTCACCGGCGATGGCGCACGCCGCGACGAGGACGGCGACTACTGGATCACCGGGCGCATCGATGACGTCATCAACGTCTCCGGGCACCGTATTGGCACCGCCGAAGTGGAAAGCGCCCTGGTGCTGCACGACAGCATTGCCGAGGCCGCCGTGGTCGGTTACCCCCACGACATCAAAGGCCAGGGTATCTACGCCTTCGTCACCCCCATGAATGGCGTCGACCCCAACGATGATTTGAAGAAAGAACTGCTGGCCCACGTCAGCAAGGAGATCGGCAGCTTCGCCAAACCTGACTTGATCCAGTGGGCCCCGGCCCTGCCGAAAACCCGTTCGGGCAAGATCATGCGGCGGATTCTGCGCAAGATCGCCTGCAACGAACTGGACAACCTGGGCGACACCTCGACACTCGCCGACCCGAGTGTGGTGCAAGGCCTGATCGACAAACGCCTGAACTCGTAAAGCCTTCGCGGCACAATCCCTGGCGGTGGCCAAGGGCCTGGAATGGGACCTGAGCAAGGTCAACGGCAGTGCCATCGCCCTGGGCCATCCGATCGGCGCCTCGGGTTGCCGGGTGCTGGTGACGTTGTTGCACGAAATGATCAAGCGTGACGCCAAGAAAGGTCTGGCCACCCTGTGCATCGGTGGTGGTCAGAGCGTTGCATTGGCCATCGAGCGCTAGTCACGTCCCTGTGGGAGCGAGGCTTGCCCGCGAAAGCGGTGTGTCAGGCGAAATCAATGTTGATTGTGCCGCCGTCTTCGCGGACAAGCCTCGCTCCTACAGGTTCTTCATCGCCCAAACTGTTAAACTCCCGCGCCCCCAATTCCCTCCTGCAAGGCGCCCAGCATGTCTTCCTTGAATCAGGCGCTGTGCGCCGCCCTTGATCGTCGCCAAGACCTGCTCGCCGAGCTGCATCAGCAGGGCACCGATTGCTATCGCCTGTTCCACGGCAGCCAGGAAGGCGCCGGCGGCCTGACCGTCGACCGCTACGGCCCGCAACTGTTGGTGCAAAGTTTCCACCAGGCACTGGAGCGTGACGCCCTGCTGCAACTGCATGAGACCGTCAATCAGCAGCTGGGCCTCGACACCCTGCTGGTCTACAACGACCGTTCCCGCGGCAACTCGCGCATCGACCGCGAAGACACCGTCTACCGCGCCGACGACGCCGCCCTGCAAGATTTGATCGGCCACGAATGGGGGCTCAACTACCGGGTTCGCGGGCGCCACGCCGGCCAGGACCCGTTGCTGTTTCTCGACCTGCGCAACACCCGCGGCTGGGTCAAGGCGCACAGTAAAAACAAAAGTGTGCTGAACCTGTTCGCCTACACCTGTGGCGTCGGCCTCAGTGCCGCGGCCGGGGGTGCCAGCGAGGTGTGCAACCTGGACTTTGCCGAAGGCAATCTGGCGGTCGGTCGTGAGAACGGCCTGCTCAACCCGCAATTACCGACCATGGAATTCATCCAGTCCGATTACTTCCCGGCGATCCGCCAACTGGCGGGCCTGCCCATCAGCCAGCGTCGCGGGCAGAAACTGCCAAGCTATCAACGTCTGGATCAGCGTCAGTACGATCTGGTGCTGCTCGATCCACCCGCCTGGGCCAAGAGTGCCTTCGGTACGGTCGACCTGTTGCGCGACTACCAGAGCCTGCTCAAACCGGCGCTGCTGGCCACCGCCGACAACGGCGTGCTGATCTGCTGCAACAACCTGGCGAAGGTCAGCATGGACGATTGGCGTGAACAGGTTTTACGCTGCGCAGAGAAGTCTGGTCGTCCGGTTCGCGAGTGGACAGTGATGAAACCGGGCGGCGATTTCCCGTCGATGGATCAACAGCCGCCGCTGAAAACGCTGATCCTGCAGCTCTGAAAATCCCGCCCATAGTCAGACAATTCCTATAAAGCATGATTGCTTCGGAACCGCAAACGCATGCCATACTCCAAGGCACTCCGATTCCGACAGATGAAACCGCACATGCCCAAAGGATTGATTCGCGCTATCGGCGCCCTGTTGACTGCACTGGCTCTTTATAGCCTGCTGGGTTTTCTGATTTTGCCGGGCATCGCGTTGCGGGTTGTCAACCAACAACTGGCCAACTACGCCGCGACGCCCGCCACGATTTCGCGGATCGAACTCAACCCGTTCACCCTTGAAGTCACCCTTTGGGGCCTGGTCGTCGGCGAGCCGGGCAAGGAACAAGTGGGCTTCGAACGCCTGTACGCGAACCTGCAGATCGACAGCCTCTGGACCAAGGCGCTGCACCTGTCCGATATCGAGCTGGACAAACCCAAGACCGAAATCCTCTTCGGCAAGGACGGCAAACTCAACCTGCTCGGGCTGTTCAAAATCCCCGCCAGCGAACCGGCCCCGGTCGACCCGAACGCCAGACCATTCCCGCTGCGCGTGGAGCGGATCAAACTGGCCGGCGGCTCCGTACATTTCGAGGATGCACGGCCCAGCGAACCCATCGAATTCATCTACGACAAACTCGATTTCGAACTGAAAAACCTCAGCACCCTGCCCGAAGACAGCGCCGACATGACATTGGTCGCCGTTGGCCCGGCAGGTGGACAGATCGACTGGACCGGTAACTTCAGCCTGATCCCGATCGCCTCCGAAGGTAAGCTGAAAATCACCGATGGCAAGATGAAATCCTTCTGGCCCTATGTGCGCGATGCTGTGCCGCTGGTCCTGGAAAACGGTGTCCTGAACCTGAGCACCGACTACAAACTCAACCTGTCCAAGGGAACCGAACTGCTACTGAACAACGTCGCCGTCAGCGTCGCGCCTTTCGCCATCAAGGCGCCGGACGGCCGACCGCTGGCGAAGCTCGAACGGCTGGACATCAGCGAAACCACCGTGGATCTGGCCAAACAGCAAGTGGTGGTCGGCAAGATTCGCAGCCAGAAACTGGAAACCTGGGCCGCCCTCGAAGCGGATGGGCAACTCGACTGGCAAAAACTGTTCGCCAGTCAACCGTCCAAACCGGCCGCCAAAGCCAACGCCGAACCCGCCAGCACACCAGCGGCAGCCGATTCACCGAAGCCTGAACCGACCGCGCCAAGCAAGTCCTGGCAAGTGCTGCTCAAAGACGTGCAACTGCGCAATTATCAGGTGCACCTGACCGACCGTAAGGCGCAACCCGCCGTGGCGCTGGAGCTCGGACCGCTGAACCTGGACCTGCAAAATTTCGACAGCCTCAATGGCTCTCCTTTCAACCTCAAGCTCGACACGGGCGTGGGCAAGCAAGGCAAGCTCACCGCGGACGGCGTGGTCAATCTGGCCCCGATCAGCGCCAGACTGAACGTGCAGACCAAGGACATCGACCTGCGCGTCGCCCAGTCCTACATCACCCCCTTCATTCGCCTCGAACTGCGCAGCGGCATGCTCGGTAGCGATTTGGCGGTCGACCTGAAAAGCACCGAGCCACTGGCGTTCAGCGTCACCGGCCGCGCCCAGGTCGATCAACTGCATACCCTCGACACCCTGAAAACCCGAGACTTCCTCAAGTGGCAGCAGCTGGTGCTCGAAGGCCTGAACTATCAGCATGGCGACAGCCTGTCGATCGACAAGGTCAATCTGTTCCAGCCCTATGCGCGCTTCATGATCAACGATGACCGCACCACCAACATCGATGACCTGCTGATCCCGCAACCGGCGGACTCCGGCGCCACAACGACCACAACCGCCGCAGCCAAACCGGCGGCAGGAAAAGAAAAACCGCTGGGCATCCACATTGGCAGCATCGCCATCAATGACGGTTCGGCGAACTTCGCCGACTTCAGCCTGACCCCGAACTTCGCCACAGCCGTTCAACAGCTGAACGGGAAGATCGGCACCATCGATAGCCGGCAGGCAAAACCGGCCAGCGTCGACGTCAAAGGCAAGGTCGACCGCTATGCGCCGGTGACCATCAAGGGTTCGGTCAACCCGTTCGACCCGATGGCCAGCCTGGACATCGCCACCAGTTTCAAACGGGTGGAACTGACAACCCTGACGCCCTACTCCGGCAAGTTCGCCGGCTACCGCATCCGTAAGGGCCGGCTTAATCTGGATCTGCATTACCGGATCACCAACGGCCAGCTCCTGGCCGAAAACAAAGTGGTGGTCGAACAGCTGCAACTCGGTGAAAAAGTCGACAGTCCGGATGCCGTAAGCCTGCCGCTGAAACTGGCGATTGCCTTGCTCAAGGATGTCGACGGCAAGATTTCCATCGAGCTGCCGGTGAGCGGCGACCTGAACAACCCGCAGTTCAGCATCATGCCGATCATCTGGCAGACCCTGCGCAATCTGATCGTGAAGGCGGCCGCGGCTCCGTTCAAAATGATCGGCGGGCTGGTCAGCGGCGGTGGTTCAGAGGACCTGGGTACCGTGGCGTTTGCTCCGGGTTCAAGCGACTTGAGCAAGGAAGCCGAAGCGACACTGATCAAACTGTCCCAAGCGCTCAAGGAGCGTCCGGCCCTGCGCCTGGAAATCGAAGGCACCGCCGCCAAGAGCAGCGACGGCCCGCTGCTCGCCGAGCAACGCCTGGAACGGGAATACCAGTACAACTACTACAAAATGCTCCAGCGCCGCGGAGACAAAGTGCCGGCCCAGGCCTCATTGCTGAACGTGCCGGACAACGAGAAAAGCCCACTGCTTGAAGGGATCTACCGCACGCGTCTCAAAATCCAGCCACCCGCCGAATGGAAGGACCTGGGCAAGGAAGAGCGCAGCAAAAAAATGCGTGAAAGCGTGATCGACTTCTGGAGCTCCAGCGAGGTGCTGTTGCGCCAACTGGGGCAAGAGCGGGCCAGCAGCATCAAGGACTACCTGGTGGACAAAGGGCAGTTGGCCGATGACCGCGTGTACTTCATCGACGCCAACCTCGGTGAGCCCGAAAGCGATGGCCGCGTGGTGACGGCCATGCACCTGGATGCCGAGTGATGGGCGCGCGCTGGCTTCTGAATCTGGCCTTGATGCTGGCCGCCGGCCAAGCCGTTGCGGCCGATACCCTGCGCTGCGGCAGCCAGCTGATCAGCGTCGGGGACAGGTCCAGTGAAGTGTTGCAAAAATGCGGAGAGCCTGTCGCCCGTGACCTGCTTGGCTACAAGCGCAGCGCCAATCGACGGGAAGAGTTTCAGGTCGAGGAATGGACCTACGGACCCAACAGCGGGATGTACCAGTACCTGCGCTTTGAAGGCAACCGGTTGGTGCAGATCACCAGCAAACGCGGTAATTGAACCCGCCACAATTCAATGTGGGTGCCCGCTCCCACAGTTGTTTCTGCGTTGCTCCCAATAGAACAGGCCCCGACACGAATGTCGGGGCCTGTAATGGCCACGTCCCTGTGGCCGTTCGCATGAACTCTCAAAAAGCGACAAGCGTATGACTCGGCCCGCCTGCCGCGTCTTCTCCCGGTCCAGGCGAGAAGCCTTGCCTTACTCGGCTTTCAGGCCGTCAGCGGATACCGCTTTGACGCCTTTGATTTTCTTGGCGATGGCCACGGCGGTTGCTTTCTGAGCGTCAGTCACCGCAACGGTGGACGACAGTGACACTACGCCTTTGTTGGTTTCGACTTTGATGTCGGTGCCCGGGATGCCTTTTTCGGTCACCAGGTCTGCTTTGACTTTGGTCGTTATCCAGGTATCGGAAGTAGCTTCTTTGGCTTTGGTCACTTCACCGGCAGCCAGCACCATAGGGGACTGGGTGGTCTGGATGGTCTGTGCAAATGCAGCGTTGGCCATGGTCAGGGTCAGCGCGGTAGCAGTAGCGGCAGCAATAGCGAACTTCTTCATACGAGTAACTCCTGTTCTTCTGGAAAGTCTGCTGCGTGTCTTGTCAGCAGGGTTAACAGGGATATTGCGAACGCTGTGCCAACTGAGAAAATAAAACAAAACACTTAAAAATCAATAACTTAATAAAAATGATAATTTCCGGAGTCATGCAAAATGCATGACTTCGAGTTTATCGACATGCAACTTGCGGGTTTTAACGCAGGCCTAACGCAATGAATTGCCGGGGATTTTCCTGATTATCCGAATCGCCCTCAAATGACCCACAAAAAAAATGCCCCGCGTCGTGAGAAGCGGGGCATTGGCTATGCCTGGCAATATGGATCAGGCGCCGGTGCAGCCTTTAGGCGCGTATTCCTGTAGAGCCGTGGTGGCGCATGTCCAGCCACCGGTGAGCGTACGCGAGAGCGTAATGGTTTTGCTGAGCACCGGCCCTGGAGCATTGAGGATCGTGCAACCAATACTGCCCACACCGGTAGAGGAAGTACCCGATGCCGTAATCGTGCAATTACCTGTGGTCGCCGTACCGCCGATCAGCGCGAGGGTAGGATCGGTGCCTTGATTGATAATGTCTTCCAAAGGCACCTTCAGTGCCGAGATTTCTGCAAGCGCCGCAGTGACCTTCGCCCGCGCTTGATACTTCGAATACTGCGGCAACGCAAACGTCGCCAGAATCCCGATGATCGCCACGACGATCAGCAGTTCGATCAAGGTAAAACCATTTTGATTTTTCATAGACAGGCTCCATGCATGAGTCGAAATCTCATGATCTGAACAAGGCACAGCACAGCCCATGCCAACCGCCCCTCCCCCCTGCTGACGGGGCGCGAGATCAACGCCAAGACCTTTCCTATCCCCATAATCCGCACTATCTGACACTTTTTGTCACCTTACCCCGGCGGGTTTGGTTCCACTGCTTGACTAGGCTATAAGTCATTAACCGTCTGCGTCCGGAATCCCAATGAATGACATCGCCCTTAGCGGTCTGGCCAAGCAATTGGTACTGGCCGAGCTGATCACTGACCAAAGTGCGCAACAGGCGTATCAGCAAGCCCAACGCAGTCGAATCTCCTTCGTCAGCTATCTGGTGCAGAACAAACTGCTGAAAAGCTGGCAGGTCGCCGAAGTCGCTTCAGATCATTTCGGCATGGCCCTGCTGGACCTCAATTGCCTGGACAAGGAAACCCAACCCCGTGGGCTGGTCAGCGAAAAGCTGATCCGTCAGCACCACGCCCTGCCTCTCTGGCGGCGTGGCAACAAGCTGTTCGTGGGGATTTCCGACCCGACCAATCACCAGGCCATCAATGACATCCAGTTCAGCACCGGGCTGAGCACCGAAGCCATCCTGGTGGAGGAAGACAAGCTCAATGATGCCA
Organism: Pseudomonas sp. B21-015; assembly: GCF_024749285.1. Lineage (NCBI taxonomy): Bacteria > Pseudomonadati > Pseudomonadota > Gammaproteobacteria > Pseudomonadales > Pseudomonadaceae > Pseudomonas > Pseudomonas sp. B21-015. Next base: position 1,031,316 of record NZ_CP087196.1, on the reverse strand, counting down.
TCGAGAAATTCTTCGACAACCACTCCACCGGCCTGGAAGACATGGCCGATGTCGACCTCGACGGCCTGGACATCGAGTCGGTCGATGACCAGAAACAGGATTCCATCGCAGGGCAAGATACCGATGACGCGCCCGTGGTGCGCTTCGTCCACAAGATGTTGCTCGATGCGATCAAGAGCGGTTCTTCCGACCTGCATTTCGAGCCCTACGAAAAAACCTACCGCGTGCGGATGCGCACCGATGGCATCCTGCATGAGGTCGCCAAGCCACCGACACAACTGGCCAATCGCATCGCTTCCCGGCTGAAAGTCATGGCCAGCCTCGACATATCCGAACGGCGCAAACCCCAGGACGGGCGAATCAAGATGCGCTTGTCCAAAAGCAAGTCCATCGACTTCCGGGTCAACACCCTGCCGACCCTGTGGGGCGAGAAAGTGGTGATCCGGATCCTCGATCCGTCCAGTGCCCAAATGGGCATCGACGCCCTCGGCTATGAGCCCGACCAGAAAGACCTGTACATGGCCGCCCTCAAGCAGCCACAGGGGATGATCCTGGTGACCGGCCCCACCGGCTCAGGCAAGACCGTGTCGCTCTATACCGGTCTGAACATCCTCAACACCGTCGACATCAACATCTCCACTGCCGAAGACCCGGTAGAAATCAATATGGAAGGCATCAACCAGGTCAACGTCAATCCCAGGCAGGGAATGGATTTCGCCCAGGCGCTGCGCTCGTTTCTGCGCCAGGACCCGGACGTGATCATGGTCGGTGAAATTCGCGACCTCGAAACCGCCGAAATCGCCATCAAGGCCGCCCAAACCGGGCACATGGTGCTTTCCACCCTGCACACCAACAGCGCTTCGCAAACCCTGACCCGCCTGCACAACATGGGGATTCAGGGCTTCAACATCGCGACCTCGGTCAGCCTGATCATCGCCCAGCGCCTGGCGCGCAAACTGTGCAGTCATTGCAAGAAACCCATCGAAATTCCCCGCGAGGCGCTGCTCAAGGAAGGCTTCCCCGAGGAACGCATCGGCTCGTTCACGATCTATGAACCGGTCGGTTGCGATCAGTGCAACAACGGTTACAAAGGGCGAGTAGGCATTTATGAAGTGGTCAAGAACACACCGGATTTGCAACGGCTGATCATGGCCGAAGGCAACTCACTGGAAATCGACCTCCAGATGCGCAAGGACGGCTTCAACGACCTGCGCACTTCGGGCCTGCTCAAGGCCATGCAAGGCATCACCAGCCTTGAAGAAATCAACCGGGTCACCAAGGACTGAATATGGCGGTCAAAGCAGCGAAAATCAGCGTGTATGCCTGGGAAGGCACGGATCGCAAAGGCGCGAAAATGACCGGCGAGTTAACCGGGCAAAATCCCGCGCTGATCAAGGCCCAGTTGCGCAAGCAGGGCATCAACCCGGGCAAGGTGCGGAAAAAGTCCGCGTCCATTTTCAGTGCCGGCAAACGCATCAAGCCCCTGGACATTGCCCTGTTTACCCGGCAGATGGCGACCATGATGAAAGCCGGCGTACCGCTGCTGCAATCGTTCGATATCATCGGCGAAGGCTTCGATAACCCGAACATGCGCAAGCTGGTGGACGAGGTGAAACAGGAAGTCGCGGCCGGCAACAGCTTCGCCGCGGCCCTGCGTAAAAAGCCCCAGTATTTCGATGAGCTGTACTGCAACCTGGTGGACGCCGGCGAGCAGGCCGGTGCCCTGGATACCCTGCTGGAACGGGTGGCGACCTACAAGGAAAAGAGCGAAAGCCTCAAGGCCAAGATCAAGAAAGCCATGACCTACCCGCTGGCCGTGGTGTTCGTCGCGATCATTGTGACCGGCATTCTGCTGGTCAAGGTTGTACCGCAGTTCGAGTCGGTGTTCTCAGGATTTGGCGCCGAGCTGCCGGCGTTCACCGTAATGGTCATCGGCTTGTCGGAGTTCATGCAGGACTGGTGGTGGATGTTGCTCGGCGTGCTGGGTGCGGGGATCTTCGGCGTGCACCACGCCTTCAAGAATTCCCCAGGCTTTCGCGACCGGATGGACACCTGGTTGCTGAAACTGCCGTTGGTTGGCGCGCTCATGTACAAGTCCGCCGTGGCCCGTTACGCCCGCACCCTGTCGACGACGTTCGCAGCCGGCGTGCCACTGGTCGAAGCCCTGGAGTCAGTGGCGGGCGCGACCGGCAACATCGTGTTCAAGCGAGCGGTGTTACGCATCAAACAGGATGTTTCGACCGGCATGCAGCTGAATTTTTCCATGCGCACCTCCGGCATCTTTCCGACCATGGCGATCCAGATGACGGCCATTGGCGAAGAGTCCGGCGCGCTGGACGACATGCTCGACAAGGTCGCGAGTTTCTACGAGGCCGAGGTGGACAACATGGTCGATAACCTGACCAGCCTGATGGAGCCGTTCATCATGGTGGTGCTGGGGGTTATCGTCGGCGGGCTGGTGGTTGCAATGTACCTGCCCATCTTCCAACTCGGCTCAGCGATCTGATATGTCCTTGAACGAATTTCTGAGCTTCAACCCGCTGGCCTTCGTGATTACCGCAGGGGGGATCGGCCTGCTGATCGGCAGCTTTCTCAACGTGGTGGTCTGGCGCCTGCCGAAAATGCTTGAGCGTGAATGGCGCCTGCAGGCCCATGACGTACTGGATTTGCCAGCCGAACCCCCAGGCCCTGCTTACAACCTGATACTGCCTCACTCCGAGTGTCCCCACTGTGGTCATCGGATCCGTGTGTGGGAAAACATCCCCGTGCTCAGTTATCTGTTTTTACGCGGGCGATGCTCGAACTGCGCGGCGCCGATCAGTAAACGTTACCCGCTGACCGAGCTGGCCTGCGGGTTACTGTCGGCATTCGTCGCCTGGCATTTCGGTTTCGGCTGGCAGGCCTGCATGGTGTTGGTCCTGAGTTGGGGCCTGTTGGCGATGAGCCTGATCGACGCCGAACATCAGCTGTTGCCGGACGTGCTGGTGCTGCCGTTGATGTGGTTGGGGTTGATCCTCAACAGCTTCGGGCTCTTCGTATCACTGCATGATGCGTTCTGGGGTGCGGTGGCCGGCTACATGGCGCTGTGGTCGGTGTTCTGGCTGTTCAAGCTGATCACCGGCAAGGACGGCATCGGCTACGGTGACTTCAAGCTCCTGGCGATGCTCGGCGCCTGGGGCGGTTGGCAGATCCTGCCCCTGACCATCCTGCTGTCATCGCTGGCAGGGGCCATTCTCGGGATGATTTTGCTGCGCCTGCGGGATGCGAAAACCTCGACGCCGTTACCTTTCGGTCCCTATCTGGCCATTGCCGGCTGGATTGCCTTGCTCTGGGGTGGTCAAATAACCGGCTTCTATTGGCAGTTTGTCGGTTTGAAATGAATACCCCTGTGGAAAAACCCTGGATTCTCGGCCTGACCGGCGGCATCGGCAGCGGCAAAAGCGCGGCCGCCCAGCACTTCATCGACCTGGGCGTGCACGTGGTGGACGCCGATCATGCGGCTCGCTGGGTGGTCGAACCCGGTCGCCCGGCACTGGCCAGGATCGCTGAGCACTTCGGCCCCGGCGTGTTGCTAGCCGACGGCCAACTGGATCGTGCCGCCCTGCGCAAGCTGATCTTCGAAGTGCCGGATGAACGCCGCTGGCTCGAAGCGCTGCTGCATCCGTTGATCGCCGAGGAAATCGCCCATCATCTGACCAAGGCACAATCGCCTTACGCGATTCTGGTTTCGCCGCTGCTGATCGAGTCCGGGCAGTACGCCATGACCCAACGGGTCCTGGTCATCGATGCTCCGGAACAGCTACAGATCGAACGCACCCTGCAGCGTGATCAGACCAGCGAACAGCAGGTCCAGGCGATCCTCAAGGCCCAGTCCAGCCGACAGGACCGCGTGAGCCATGCCGACGATGTGGTGGTCAACGACCGCGACCTCGCCTGGCTGCACAGCGAGGTCGAACGCCTGCATCACTTTTACCTTACTTTGCGTGGAGGCCAGTCATGAGCCAAACCCCGACCGTCGATTGCCCAACCTGTGGCGCCCCTGTCGAATGGAGCCCCGAGAACAAGTTCCGGCCGTTCTGTTCGGACCGTTGCAAACTGATCGACCTGGGCGCCTGGGCGTCGGAAGAACACAAGATCCCGGTGAGCCCGGATGCCGAAGACGAACTGTTCAGCGAAGACTTCGACCCGCGTCACTGATCCGGCCATCAAGGCCGCATAAAGCCATAGTCCTGACCCTCGTCGAGGTTTTCGGCAAGAAACCGCAACTCATCGGCCAGGTCTTCGACATTGCGTACCGCCTTGCTCTGCTGCACCACCGCACTGAGCAAGGCGCGCAGGCTCAATCCCGGGTCGAAACCCACCTCTTGTGCCAGATCCAGACTCTGACGCAACTCCTGCCTGGCCCACTCATACACACTCATGCCGATGCTCCTGAAGGTTTTCCGGAGCATGGATTCGTCAACGCTTTTTGGATTTGATGTGGATCAAGATTTGGGGTCGTCGTCTTTCCAGGGCGCCGAAAGGTAGCGCGTGCGATTGAACGTCTCCAGCCATTCTGGGCAGAACACCACCAATGCGCTGACCACCATGCCGTTGATAAATGCTTCCGGGAAAATGAGCAGCCATAGATAACCGACAAAATCTTCCAGCCAATACGGCATGGCGAAACGTTCGTCGTACCACAGCAATGTGAGCGCCAGAATCAAACACAACAGGGCCGACAACGCAGCGGCAAAAAAGCCGGAACAGAAGATGTACACAAAGGGATTACGCGGCTGTGCGCGTTCGACCAGGATTGCGCAGCATTCGGTGACCAGCACCGGCAGCAGAATCAGCAGCGCGCCGTTGACCCCCATGGCCGCCATGTCCTGGCGCCCGAGCAGCACCAATCCCGCTTGCGCGACCAACCCGCCGACAATCGCCAACGGCCAATCCAGCAGCAACGTCACCGCCGTCATGCCGATGAAGTGATAGGACACGCCGGTATCAAAGTCCCGTCGCACCAGCCAAAGCATGAACAATGCGAACACCGTGCCGAACAACAGATGCTGACGGCGGCTATCGCTGAACAATTCAACCCAAGGCGCTCGACAGACAGCCCAGATCACTACCGGCACGTAAATCAGCCAGCCAACTGTAAGGCTTTGCGATGACAGCAGTTCGGCGCCAATCATGGGCAAGCCTTTTCCGGCGCCTGGGCCCACATAAGCGCAAGACTGAGCAGCAACACTGTTCTATATTTCACGCGTCTCTCCCTTCGTCGTAGCTCCCAGTCTATACCGACGATTCTGCCTGGCCGTGTCGCGCGTCTACCCGGCGAATAGAGAATCCGAGGGAACGAAAAAAGTTACGCAAACTTTACGAGACAAAACGACAAGCCGATCGATACTGCGCGGCGCTAACAAGACAGGCGTTATTTATGTCCATTGCGGTACTGCGGCTTATCGGTTTCATCCTGGGTATTTTTTTGATCACACTGGCAGTGAGCATGGCGATACCGATGCTCACTCTGGTGATCTATGAACGCAACGATGATATGTCGGCCTTTCTGTGGTCGAGCCTGATCACAGCGGTGTCCGGGCTGCTGTTGATCAACAAGGGCCGTCCTGAGGACGCTCAGTTGCGTCCCCGCGATATGTACATGCTGACCACTGCCAGTTGGGTAGTCGTCTGCATGTTCGCCGCATTGCCCATGGTCCTGATCCAGCACATCAGCTACACCGACGCGTTTTTTGAAACGATGTCCGGCATCACCACCACCGGATCGACCATCCTGACCGGTCTGGACACCGCCTCGCCCGGATTGCTGATCTGGCGTTCAATGCTGCATTGGCTGGGTGGCATCGGCTTCATCGGCATGGCCGTGGCCATCCTGCCGCTATTGCGGGTCGGGGGCATGCGGCTGTTTCAGACTGAATCATCCGACTGGTCGGAGAAGGTCACACCACGCTCCCACGTCGCTGCCAAATATATTCTTGGGCTGTATATCGGGCTTACCGCTCTTTCCACACTGGCCCTGTGGATAGCAGGGATGACGCCGTTCGAAGCCATCAACCATGCAATGTCGTTGATTTCCACGGGAGGATTTTCCACCTCCGATTCTTCTCTGGCGCACTGGACGCAACCGGCCATCCATTGGGTGTCGGTGGTTGTCATGATTCTGGGCAGCCTGCCTTTTACGCTGTATGTGGGCACGTTGCGCGGGAATAGATACGCCCTGCTCAAAGATCACCAGGTACGCGGGTTCATTGGCTTTTTGCTCATCACCTCGCTGCTGGTCGGAACCTGGTTGTGCTTGCACAGCGAGTACGGCTGGTGGGAGGCGTTTAGGATCGTGGCGGTCAACGTGACGTCAGTGGTCACGACGACCGGCGTGGCGCTGGGGGATTACACGTTATGGGGCAGTTTCTCCGTGTTGCTGTTCTTTTACCTGACCTTTGTCGGCGGCTGCTCCGGCTCCACCGCTGGCGGGCTTAAAATCTTCCGTTTTCAAGTGGCTGGCGCACTGCTCATGGGCAGCCTGAAACAACTGATCCATCCTCGAGCCATCATCCGGAAAAAATACAACAATCACCCCATCGACGAGGATATCGCCCGTTCGCTCCTGACGTTTTCTTTCTTTTTCACCATCACCATCGGGGCGATCGCCATGGGGTTGGCGCTCATCGGCCTGGACTGGACCACGGCATTGAGTGGCGCGGCCACCGCCGTCTGCAACGTGGGGCCTGGCGTTGGTTCGATCATTGGTCCGGCAGGCAACTTCTCGACACTGCCTGATGCCGCCAAATGGCTGCTGACCGTCGGCATGCTGCTGGGAAGACTGGAGATCCTCACCGTTCTGGTGCTGTTCATCCCGGTTTTCTGGAAATACTAGTTGCAACAACCAATGGTGATTTATTGCCTAGACTCCTCTTGTCCACCGTGCAAAGCGTTTCAGACATGAACGGCACGAGAACTAAAACAAGAGGAACATCTAAATGCTCAAATCATTGTGGAGCGCGGCCATCTGCACACTCGCCCTGGGTGCGTCGAGCCTGACACTGGCGGCTGATCCAGTCGTTATCAAGTTTTCTCACGTGGTCGCCGAACAAACGCCTAAAGGCCAAGGCGCCCTGCTGTTCAAGAAACTCGTCGAAGAGCGTCTGCCCGGCAAAGTCAAGGTAGAGGTTTATCCAAACTCTTCGCTGTTCGGTGACGGCAAGGAAATGGAGGCGCTGCTGTCGGGCGACGTGCAGATGATTGCGCCGTCGTTGGCCAAGTTTGAGCAATACACACCCAAGCTGCAATTGTTCGATCTGCCGTTTCTGTTCAACGATATCTCGGCAGTTGACCGCTTCCAGCGAAGCCCTGACGGCCAGGGGCTTCTCAAGGCCATGGAAAGCAAGAACATCACCGGCCTGGCCTATTGGCATAACGGCATGAAGCAGTTGTCCGCCAACAAGGCGCTGCGTAAACCGGGCGATGCTCGCGGTTTGAAATTTCGTGTGCAGGCTTCGGCCGTGCTCGAAGAGCAATTCAAGGCGGTGCGCGCCAACCCTCGCAAAATGAGCTTCGCCGAGGTGTATCAGGGCTTGCAGACCGGCGTCGTCAATGGCGCGGAAAACCCTTACTCGAATATCTACAGCCAGAAAATGCACGAAGTGCAGAAGTTCATCACTGAATCCGACCATGGCTTGCTCGATTACATGTTGATCACCAACACCAAGTTCTGGACTGGCCTGCCACCGGATATAAAAACCGAACTGGACAAGATCATCGCCGAGGTCACCACTCAGGTGAACAAGGATGCGGAAAAACTGAATCAGGATGCCAAACAGAACATCATCAACGCCAAAACCACTGAAATCATCACGCTGACCCCGGAGCAACGTGGCGAATGGCGCGAAGCAATGAAACCGGTCTGGAAGAAGTTCGAAGGTGATATCGGTGCCGACCTGATCAAGGCCGCCGAAGCTGCCAACCAGGCCCAGTAATCTGCCGTCGGGCGCCGCCCGAAAGGGTGGCCCCTGTTTCATCGTCGTCACTCGATCGGGAGATGCCACTCATGAATGCCTTGCGGCGCATCTGGGACCACTTCGAAGAAGGTTTTATCGTCTTCCTGCTGGCGGCAATGACGCTGGTCACGTTCGTTTACGTCATCCTTAACAACCTCTATAGCGTTTTCTACAGCCTCGCCGAGTATTGGCAGAGCGCCAGTGAACCCTTGTTCGCCATCGGCGACAGCGTCATGGGGATGGCCCAGGCTATGACGTGGAGCATATCGCTGACCAAAGCCTTGTTCGCCTGGCTGATCTTTTTCGGCTTGTCCTATGGCGTGCGCACGGCCGGACATATCGGTGTCGATGCCTTGGTGAAACTGGCCAGCAAACCGGCTCAGCGAATCATTGGGATCATTGCCTGCCTCTGCAGCCTGGCCTATGCGGGCCTGCTCAGCGTCGCCAGTTTCGAATGGATTCAGACGCTGTTCGTCGCCGGCATCGGTGCCGAGGACCTCGGTCATTACGGCATCATGCAATGGCACATCGGGCTGATTGTGCCGGTGGGTTTTGCCTTGGTGTTCATCCGCTTTGCCGAAATTTTGGTGCGCATCGTGCAAAACCGTCAAACGGGCCTGGGCCTGGCCGACGAGGCCGCGGAGGTGATGAAACTGACCGAACATGAGGATGACAAGAAATGACTATTCTTTTTCTCTTTGTTGCCCTGTTCGTGCTGATGTTTATCGGTGTACCGATCGCCATTTCCCTGGGCCTGGCCGGTTCGCTGACGATCATCTTTTTCAGCCCTGACTCCGTGCGCTCACTGGCCATCAAGCTGTTCGAGACCTCCGAGCACTACACGTTGCTGGCCATTCCGTTCTTTTTGCTGGCCGGTGCCTTCATGACCACGGGCGGCGTGGCGCGGCGCTTGATCGACTTTGCCAACGCGTGCGTGGGCCATATTCGCGGCGGTCTGGCCATCGCGGCGGTGCTGGCGTGCATGCTGTTCGCCGCGTTGTCCGGCTCAAGCCCTGCGACGGTAGCCGCGGTGGGCTCCATCGCCATTGCGGGGATGGTCCGCTCCGGTTATCCACAGGCGTTCGGTGCCGGTATTGTGTGCAACGCCGGCACGCTGGGGATTCTTATTCCTCCTTCCATCGTGATGGTGGTGTATGCAGCGGCGACGGAAACCTCGGTCGGCAAGCTGTTCATGGCCGGCGTCGTGCCAGGGCTGCTGCTGGGTACGGTACTGATGGTGGCCATCTACATCGTTGCCGTCAGGAAAAATCTGCCCGCGATGCCACGGGCGACCGTTCGTGAATGGTTGAGTGCGGCACGCAAGGCCATTTGGGGCCTGTTGCTGATGGTCATCATTCTGGGCGGCATCTACACCGGAATGTTCACCCCGACCGAGGCGGCGGCCGTGGCAGCGGTCTACGCGGCATTCGTTGCGCTGTTCGTCTACAAGGATATGTCGTTCCGCGAAACACCGAAGGTGCTGCTCGAATCCGCCAAGCTGAGCATCATGCTGATGTTCATCATCGCCAACGCCATGCTCTTCGCTCATGTACTGACCACCGAGCAATTACCTCAACAAATCACCGCTTGGGTCATCGGCGCGGGGCTGACACCGATAACATTCCTGCTCGTGGTGAACATCGTATTGTTGGTGGCGGGGGCGTTTATGGAGCCCTCGGCAATCATCCTGATCCTGGCGCCGATCCTGTTCCCGATTGCCATGAAATTGGGGATCGACCCGATTCATTTGGGGATCATCATGGTGGTGAACTTGGAGATCGGTCTGATTACACCGCCCGTAGGCTTGAACCTGTTCGTCACCTCAGCGGTGACCGGCATGTCACTGACCGCCACCATACGGGCAGCAATGCCTTGGCTGATTCTGTTGGTCCTGTTCCTGATATTGATTACCTACGTACCGTGGATTTCTCTGGTCCTGCCGAACTGGCTGGGGATGACGTAACCGAGATGAGTCGACCTCAGGCTCAATGCCGTGGATCGTTCATCACCGCGTCATGTTCGGCGAACAGCTTGGGTAATTCGGCCTTGAGAAAGGCCACCCAGGTCCGGACCTTGGCATCGAGAAAACGCCGCGACGGATACAACGCATACACATTGCGTTGACGGGGACGCCAGGCTGGCAGCAGGCGCAGTAACGTGCCGTCGCTCGAGGGGCGTGTCGCGGTGTAGAACGGAATCAGGCTGATGCCCATGCCGGCCTCTGACGTCTTGACCATCGACTCGGCAACGTTGCATTGAAAGGTCTTGGCCGGGCTGACGGCGTACTCGCCATGCTCGTCCTGGAACACCCATTGATCGCTGTACAACGGGTCGAGCATGCGTAAGCACTGATGATCGTTCAGCGCCTGCGGGTTGTCCGGCACGCCCCGGCGTTGCAGGTATTCCGGGGAGGCGCAGGGCACACTGTAGATCTGCCCGATGGTCTGGGCGACCAACTGCGAATCGGCCAGTTCATGGGCAATCGAAATCACCACGTCGTGCCCCTCCTCCAGTGGATCGGGATTGCGTTGCGACAGCGTCAGCTCGAACACCACATCGGGGTAAAGCTCGCTGTAACGGGCGATCAACGGCGTGATCAGCACGCCCAGGCCATTCATGCTGTGCATCCGCAACCGTCCACTGGGTTTGAGATGGGCACCGCGGGCTTCTGTCGTTGCCTCCTCCATGTCTTCGAGTATTTGCCGGCTGCGCAGCAAGAACCGTTCACCGGCCTCGGTCAGGCTCAACCTGCGTGTGGTGCGCTGCAGCAAGCGGGCTTGCACATGCTCCTCCAGATCCGCCACCAATCGCGACACTTGCGCGGTCGACAGGTCCAACGCATCGGCGGCGGCGGTAAAACTTGCGCTGTCCACTACGCGGACGAACACCCGCAAGTTATTGAGCAGATCCATAAGCCCTCCAGGGGCGGTGACTGTTACGTTTCATGTAAGGCTGCATCAGGCGTTGGCCCCTTTATCGGTCGCGGGTAAAGCCTAGAATCGAGACATCGGAATCAACACGGAGTACGGGAAAATGAAAACCTTGATCAGCCTGTTTCTGACCCTCGCCGCCACCTCCGCCCTGGCCGCCGGCAACGAGCCCGCCGCCACCTCGTACAACCCGGCGCAGCCGCTGGACATCGCCAAGGTGGTTTCCGTGACGAACACCGCAACCGCCTGCGGGGTTGTGCCTGCGACCATGGAGTATGTCGATCATCAGGGCCAGAGCCACCGCGTGACGTACGAGGTCATGGGTAACTGCACCATGGATCTGTGATCACGGGCTCATAACAGCTTCCACGTGTAGCTGAGGATCAGGCGGTTTTCGTCGATATCGCTGCGGTAGTTGGAACGCGCCATGACGTTGCGCACGCGGATGCCGAGGCCTTTGAGACTGCCGCTCTGCAGCACATAGCCGATATCCAGATCGCGCTCACGGTCCTTGCCTTCAAAGCCCTTGCCGGTGTCGACGTTATTACCGGTGATGTAGCGCACAGTGCTGGTCAGCCCTGGCATGCCGAGGGCCGCAAAATCGTAGTCGTAGCGCGCCTGCCAGGAGCGTTCGTCGGTGTAGGCAAACTCGTAGGTCGGCACTTCATTGCCCAGTGGCGAGATGTTGGCAAACACTCGCGGGAAGGCGCTGTCGCCGAACATGCCCTGATAGCCGACATAAAACGTGTGGCCGCCGCGCTTGGCCGACAGCAAGGAGAAGAACGCCTGGTTGTCGATATTGCCCAGCAACTTTCTGCCGTCTTCACGCGAATCGTAATAGCCAAGGTTGGCGCCCAAGGTCCAGTCGCCCATCGGCTGGCTGTGCTTGAAGCCGAGAAAGCGCTGGTTGTAGATATCTTCCAGTTGCCCGAACCAGGCGCTGACCGAACTGCGTTTGTCATTGAAGGCGTAATCGGCGCCGGCAAAGTTGAAGCCATCGCTGCTGACCTGTCGCTGCGGTACATGACCGAGCATGGCTTGCATCTTTTCGTCGCCGGCCTCGTTGCGCAGGCTGGTCGAGTTCAAGTGGCCGCCTTGCAAGGTCAGACCATTGATCTCGTTCGAGCTGATGCTTGCGCCCTGATAGCTGGGCGGCAGCAGACGGATATCACTGAAGGCCAGCACCGGCAGGTTGGGTTGCAGCTCACCCACCTTCAACTCGGTCTTGGAGTAACGCATCTTCAACGCGCCCTCCAGACGGCTGTAATCATCCGCCGCGCGCCCGTCACCGTGCACCGGCAGCAAACCGGTATTGACCCGGTCCGGGCTGCTGTCGAGTTTGAGGCCAAGCAAGCCGATGACATCCACACCAAAACCGACGGGGCCCTGGGTATAACCGGATTTGACGTTGAGGATGAAGCCTTGCGCCCACTCTTCGGCCTTCGACTGTTGATTGGCCCCGACGATGTCCGAGAAGTCCCGACTGAAGTAGTAGTTACGCGCCTGCAAGGTGGCCGTGGTGTCTTCGATGGAGCCGCCCTCGGCGGCCATCACGCCACTGGAAAAACCCGAGACGAGCGCCAGGGACAACACTGAACCGGTTGCTGGAAGGATCTGTTTCATCATTTTTTCTCTTATTTTTATTGATCGACAGGTTGAAGTGCTTCAGTCGCAGCGGTTTCGCTGCGTGGGACGGGACGGCGGGCGCTTAACAGCACGTGCGTGACCATGCCGAAAATCAGTCCCCAAAAAGCGGCGGACAAACCCAACAGCGACATGCCCGACGCGGTGGAGAGAAAGGTCACCAGCGCGGATTCGCGATCACTCGGCACGGCCATTGCGCCGGCCAGCGCCCCGGCAATCGCCGCGAACAGCGCCAGCCCGGCCAGGGCTGCGATCAGCTCCTTGGGGAACGCCGAAAACAACGAAACCAGCGTGGCACCGAAGATCCCCAGCACCAGGTAACACAGCCCGCCCACGACCCCGGCCACATAGCGTTTGCCCGGATCTTCATGGGCCTCGCGACCGGTACAGATGGCCGCGGTGATCGCCGCCAGATTCAGCCCATGGCAACCGAACGGGGCCAACAGCGCAGTGCCCAACGCGCTACTGGCGATGATCGGGCTCGCCGGCGTCGGGTAGCCGCTGGCGCGCAGCACTGCCATGCCAGGCACAAACTGGCCGGTCAGCGCCACCATCACCAGCGGCAAGGCGATATTCAGGGTCGCACTCAGGCTGAATTCGGGGGTGATCCACGCGGGCGTGGCCAAACCGATTACCAGCGCTTCGCTGTGTAAATCACCGGTGAACGCGGCGATGGAACAGCCCACCAGCAGCACCATCAACACCGCGTAACGTGGCATCGCTCGCTTGCAGATCAGGTACGTGGCAAACATCGCCAGCACCAGCAACGGCTTGTGTTGCATGGACACGAACAACCCGGTGCCGAAGCTGAACAGAATCCCCGCCAGCATCGCCGCCGCAATCGCCGCGGGCAGTTTGCCGATGATCCGGTCAAACGCCCCCGACACGCCGACCAGGAAAATAATCAGGCTGCTGACCAGATAAGCGCCCACCGCCTCCGGCATGGAGATTCCCGGCAACAGGGCCACCAGCAATGCCGAGCCCGGCGCCGACCACGCGATGATCACCGGGACGCGGTAACGCAGGCTCAAACCAATGCCGAGCACGGCGCTGCCGATGGAAATCGCCCAAACCCAGGACGACAACACGTCCCGCGAGAGCTGCGCGGTCTCGGCGGCCTGAAAGATGATCACCAACGGGCCTGCGTAGGAAATCACCGTGGCGATGAATCCGGCGACGGCAGCAGACAGGGAGAAGTCCTGGAATAGAGCCTTCATGACTCAAGCGCCGGTCGGTGACAGCGCTTGGCTGACACCAGCGCTGCGCCGGCTGCTGATGGAGAACACGGTCATGGCGAGGGCGGCCACCGCGCCGGGCAAGGCAAACGCCATGAAGTTCAGTTGCAGCGGCAGACTGATCCCCAGCAAGGCACCGCCCAGCAGTGGACCGACAATCGCACCGTTGCGCCCGATGCCTGACGCCCAGCCCAAACCGGTGGAGCGAATGGTCATGGAGTAGAACTGCGCGGCGCAGGCGTACAACAGAATTTGTGAGCCGATGGTGGTGGCGCCGGCAAGGGCGATCAGCAGGTACAACACCGGCATCGGACTGTTGAAGCCCAGCAAGGTGATCGATACCGCAGCCACGACGAAGAACACCGCCAACACGCGTGGCAGGTTGAGCTTGTCGCCCAGCACCCCGCCGCCGACCGCGCCGAAAATGGCGCCGAAGTTGAGCACCAGCAGGAACGACAGGCTCGAGCCCAGGCTGTAACCGGCGTTGGCCATCAGTTTTGGCAGCCAGGAACTCAAGGCGTAGACCATCAGCAAGCAGCAGAAAAATGCCAGCCACAGCATCAGCGTGCGCAGCGCGCGACCCTCGCGAAACAGTTGCAACACCGGGGTGCCGGTGCCCTTCACTTCGCTCATGTGCAACTGATCGCCGGTTTGCGCGATGTACGCCGGATCGACCCGCTGGAGAATGTTGCGCGCCTCGTCATGACTCCCCTGACGCAACATGAAACCCACCGATTCAGGCAGGAAGTACATGATCAACGGTAACAACAGCAATGGCAGCAACGCCACGTAAAACACCGACTGCCAGCCAAAACTCGGGATCAGCACGATGCCGAGCCCCGCCGAGAGCATGCCGCCCACCGAGTAGCCGCTGAACATGATCGCCACCAGCGTGCTGCGGATTTTCTTCGGCGCGTACTCGTTCATCAGCGCCACGACGTTGGGCATCACCCCGCCAATGCCCAACCCGGCAACGAACCGGCAGAGGCCAAACTCGGTGGGGTTACGGGCAAAACCATTGAGCACGGTAAAACCGCTGAAGAGCATCACGCACAGGGTGATGGCTTTCTTGCGGCCAATCTTGTCCGACAGCGGGCCGAAAAACAGCGCGCCGAACATCATTCCGAACAGGGCATAACTGCCCAGCGCGCCGGCTTGCAGGGGACTGAGCCCCCACTCTTTCATCAGCATCGGCAACACCACGCCGTAGATCACCAAATCGTATCCGTCGAAGATGATGATCAGGGCGCACCAGAACAGCACCATCCAGTGAAAGCGGTTGAATCGAGCGTTGTCGATAACCTCGTGTACGTTGATCTTGCGCATGGCATCTATCTCTTGTTGTTGTTTTTTTAAGAGTCGGTAACGCGGCTAACGTCCGTACAGCCGAGGGTAGAGACGCCAGGCACGGGGCAATAGCCGCTTTGCGCAGATCGCTATCCGCTTTGTGCAATGCCCTGAACCGGGCGTGGGATGAGGAGTTCTCCAAGAGCCTGTTGCAACCCTGTAGAGGGTTGATTCATGGACTAGACTCACGCGATTGATGATGGAGTTAAACGTCAAGAGCAGAGGGCTCGTCCACGACTGACGCCAGTTTTGCTCGAAGCAATGTGCAATCTGCAGGCTGATAGCTGCACCTGCAGGGTCTATCTATCGGTAGTCAGCGACTGGCATATGTGAGGCTTGGGTCATGGCAAAGGACAAGAAGAAAACCCCTGTTAACAGTAACTCCGACGAACGCTTGAAACTGACGAACAAAGCCTATCTTGAGCAGTTACGCCGATTGCATGTAGAACTGGTCAAGTTGCAGGAATGGGTGAAAGAAAAGGGCATCAAGATCTGTATCGTCTTCGAGGGACGTGACGGCGCTGGCAAGGGCGGGACGATCAAGGCGCTCACCGAGAGGGTGAGCCCGCGTGTCTTTCGGGTCGTGGCATTGCCGGCACCAACCGAGCGCGAGAAGAGCCAGATGTATATACAGCGCTACCTGGCGCACATGCCAGCGGCTGGCGAAGTGGTGATCTTCGATCGCAGTTGGTACAACCGCGCAGGGGTCGAGCGTGTGATGGGATTTTGTACCGATCAGCAAGTGACCCGTTTCCTGAGCCTGGCCCCTCTCATGGAACGCATGATGGTCGACTCGGGCGTAATGCTGTTCAAGTACTGGCTGGAAGTCAGCGAAGAGGAGCAGACCCGCAGGCTTGAGGCACGGATCAAGGATGGCCGCAAAATCTGGAAACTGACGCCAATGGATCTCAAGTCATACAGCTGCTGGTATGACTACTCGCGCGCACGTGACGACATGTTCAAGGCGACCGACACCGACCATGCTCCGTGGCTTGTGGCCAACTCGAACGACAAGAAGCGGGCCCGCCTCAACATCATTTCTGATTTGCTCAGCCGCATTCCGTACAAGAATGTACCGCGCGAGAAGGTGGTTTTGCCCAAGCGGCAGAAATCAGGCGGCTATCGTGAACCGAATTATCCGCTGCGGCGAATTCCAGAAAAATTCTGACCGGCACGTTCAAGCGGATCTGCGCTGTACACCAAAGGGCCACAGTTCTATGAGCGATTCGGATTCTTCGTCTCCCGTCCCGGAACCCGGACGGATTGTCCATCGGGATACCGATGGCGACACCGGTTGGAGCCGCTGGCTGCCAGGGCTGCGCACGCTACGTGGATACAAAATCGCCTGGTTGCGGCACGACTTCGTGGCCGGACTGGTGCTGACCACGATGCTGGTGCCCGTCGGCATCGCCTACGCAGTGGCATCGGGCGTACCCGGCATTTATGGCCTTTACGCGACCATCGTTGGGCTACTGGCGTACGCGCTGTTCGGCCCCAGCCGAATTCTGGTGCTGGGGCCGGACTCCTCGCTGGCCGCTGTCATCCTCGCCGTCGTCCTGCCGCTGTCCGGCGGCGACCCGCATCGTGCCATCGCCCTTGCGGGCATGATGGCGATCGTGTCGGGAGTTGTGTGCATCCTGGCCGGCATAGCGCGCCTGGGCTTTGTCACCGAGCTGCTGTCCAAACCGATCCGCTACGGGTACATGAACGGAATCGCGCTGACGGTATTGATCAGCCAACTGCCCAAGCTTTTCGGTTTTTCAATTGAATCCGACGGCCCGTTGAGAAACCTGTGGGCCATCGCTACAGCGATCATGGAGGGGAAAACCAACTGGACCGCCTTCATGGTCGGCGCAGCCACCCTGGCCGTGATTCTGCTGTTCAAGGGTAACAAGCGCGTACCAAGTATTCTGATCGCCGTAGTGGGAGCGACCGTCGTCGTGGGTGTGCTGGACCTTGCCGCACGCGCTGGAATATCGGTCCTCGGCTCTCTTCCACAAGGCTTGCCTGCGTTCGACATCCCCTGGATCACTAGGGCCGACATCGTCCCCGTGCTGATCGGCGGTTTCGCTGTTGCCCTGGTTTCATTCGCCGATACCAGCGTGCTCTCACGTGTCTATGCGGCACGGAGCCGTACCTATGTGGACCCGAACCAGGAGATGGTGGGCCTGGGCGTCACCAACCTGGCCGCCGGATTTTTTCAGGGTTTTCCGATCTGCAGCAGTTCGTCACGTACGCCCGTGGCGGAGGCCGCAGGCGCCAAAACCCAGCTGACCGGAGTCATCGGTGCGGTTGCTGTTGCCTTATTGCTAGTGGTGGCGCCGGACCTGTTGAAGGATTTACCCACCAGCGCACTGGCGGCGGTGGTGATCGCCTCCGCCATCGGCCTGATTGAGGTCACCGACCTGCGACGAATTTACCGAATCCAGCGTTGGGAGTTCTGGCTGTCAATCGTCTGCACCGTCGGCGTGGCCGTGCTGGGTGCGATTGAGGGCATCGGCCTGGCCATCGTGATCGCCGTCATCGAATTTCTGTGGGATGGCTGGCGCCCTTACTCTGCCGTTCTGGGACGCGCGGAAGGCGTGAAGGGTTATCACGACATCAAGCGCTATCCCGACGCGCGCCTTGTACCCGGCCTCGTACTGTTTCGCTGGGATGCGCCGTTGTTTTTCGCCAACGCCGAGTTGTTCCATGACCGAGTGCTCGACGCCGTGGCTGCATCGCCTACGCCAGTGCGCTGGTTGGTCGTTGCGGCGGAACCCGTCACCAGCGTGGACGTGACCTCCGCCGACATGTTGGCGGAGCTGGACGAAACCTTGCACGCGGCGGGCATCAAGTTGTGCGTGGCCGAGATGAAGGACCCGGTCAAGGACAAGCTGAAGCGATTCGGGCTTTTCGCGCGACTTGGCGAAACGGCGTTTTTTCCAACAGTAGGTACTGCAGTCGACAGCTATCTGATGATTCATCCGGTGGATTGGGAGAACGAGGATCGCTGAGTGGCATGGAGACACTCAGCGACGGGTTTTATCAATGTTTCCATGTTTACCGGCTCACCCGCGGCTTACCGAACGCATGCCTTTGCCACTCTCTACAGGAGGTAATCAATGGTTCCCATACCCACTCTCGAAAAGGTTTTTTCCCGAGACCTGCTCGATGTACTGATTCGTGCCGGAGTGATTACTGTTCTGGTGATGTTCTGCTTCCAGATATTCAGCCCGTTCCTCGATCTGATGCTGTGGTCGGTGATCCTGGCAATCACCCTCTACCCCTTGCAAGTCAAATTCAGAGGCAAACTGGGAAACAAGGACGGGATCACCGCGACGCTGATCGTATTGATCGTCATCAGTATTCTTATGGTGCCTGTCTATTTGTTGGGAGCCTCGCTTGCGGAATCCGTGGAAAGGGTCATGACCATGGTCAAAACCGACAGTTTCCATATTCCGCCGCCGTCCGCCACGATCGCCAGTTGGCCACTGGTGGGAGAATCTCTTTATAACTTATGGACACAAGCCGCCACTGACCTGCCCCATCTGGCTCAGAAGTTCATACCGCAGATCAAAGGTGTCAGCCTCTCCCTGCTGAGCAAGCTTGCGGGTGTCAGCATGGGGCTCCTTTTATTCATCGTCGCCCTGATTATTGCCGGTATTTTTTTAGCGTATGGAGAAGGCGGCCACCGCAGCGCGGTGCGAATCGTTACGCGCTTCAGCGGTCCGATCAACGGGCCGAAAATCGCCGATCTGTGCACCGCCACCATCCGGGCAGTGGCGTTAGGGGTTGTCGGCATCGCCTTCATCCAGATGCTGTTGGTGGGCATCGGTTTTGTGTTCATGGGCGTCCCCGGCGCCGGACTTCTCGCCTTGGCGGTACTGCTGCTTGGCATCATGCAGTTACCGGCGACCCTGATTACCCTTCCGGTCATCGTCTTTGTTTTCATGAGCGAAGGTGCCAGTACGGCGACCATTGTGTTTGCCATCTATGTCTTCGTCGCAGGATTGGTCGATAACGTCCTCAAACCGCTGCTGCTGGGTCGGGGTGTCGATGTACCGATGCCTGTGGTGCTGATCGGTGCCTTGGGCGGCATGGTCACGGGCGGTATCCTCGGACTGTTTATCGGCCCGGTGATACTCGCGGTCGGCTATCAGTTGTTCTGGGAATGGGTGGATCAAGTGCAAGATCCCGGGCCAGACGACCAGGAACAGACCTGACACGGCGGCAGAGGATATTCCCATGCTGTTGAATCTACTGGCCGGTCTTCCCGTAATGTTCTTCTGCCTGATAATGCAGGCCATTTTCGTGACTATGTGCCTGCGTCAATACGTGCATTTCAGGCATTCCCGACCGCCTGAAACGCAATGGCTGAATATCCTGTTGTTGTCGATGGTCATGCTGCTGATGCTGTTCAGTAATTTCGTGCAGATCGCCATCTGGGCCGCGCTGTTCATGCTGCTCAACGAATTCGACGAATTCGCCACCGCGCTGTATCACTCGGCGGTCAACTTCGCGACGCTGGGCTACGGCGACATCATCATGTCCTCTCGCTGGCGTCTGCTTGGCCCATTGGAGGCCGCCAACGGAATCCTGATGTTTGGTGTCTCCACCGCGGTGATGACCGCTGCGGTGATGGATGTCATAAAGCACAACATGGACAGGCTACGGCAGCGTGAACGCCCATAGGCATGCGCCGATCATGGCCGGGCCTTCTCCAGCGCCTCACGCAATTGTGCCGCCGTGGCGTATTCGTGCTTCCCCACCAATTGACCGTCCTTGAGCTGCAGCCACAGCACTTTATCCACGGACCCGGGGTAACGCGGCGCCACGCGACCATCACGGTCAAGCATCACTCGATAGGGATAATCGCGCATAGCCGGTACTGCAAACATCTTCGCGATCAGTCGAGGCATGCGCTGGATGTCCGCGACAAATACCGCGTGCCGAGCTTCCAGGTAGCCCTTGGGCTGGCCCTGCAGAGCGGCGTCGACCAATTTTGCGGCGTCCATGCTGCGCGCCACCAGCAGCGTCTGAGTCTGATTATCGAATGTGAAGGCCTGATCGAACTGATCAAGTAAGGTCCACGGCGCCAGGCGCTCGCCAACCTCCAGCGCCTGGGCCCAAAGAGGCAGAAGACTGAGCAATAACACCGGCCAATATTTCACGTTCTACTCCTCGTTCGAGCGCATATGCGTAATGGCTATCAGTCTACACCGCCCGTTCCGAGTGCTCAGTGCCTCCGTTTACCATTTCACGCTTTCTGCTTGTCGCAAATGAACGCTAAGCTTGGGCCTATGGATGACTCAGATTATTTACGCCTGCTGACCATCGCGGCCGAGCAAGCCAACACGTTCCTCTCCAATGCCCGCAAATGGGAGCGTGAGCGTTGGGTTTGCCAGCGCCTGCTCCAAGGCCTGAACATTCCCTATCGCGCCGACGAGTTTGCCCCCGCCGGGGAGCCGCCGGACGTGCTGTTTCGCGACGCGAATTTCGAGGTGTTCTTCGTGCTCGACGAGGGCCGGCGCCTCAACGACGAATGGCGTGATGAGCTGCAACGCCGGCGCAGCGCGTTTTCCCTGAGCCAGCTGGTGCGCCGCGAGGCCAAGCCCCGGCGCATCCCGGCCAATGAGTTTCTGCTGAGACTGGCGCCGACCTTGCGCAAAAAAGCCCACAACTACAAAGAACGCGGCATGGACCTGGGGGAGCTGGACATCATCGCCTTCGCCAGCCTCAAGCGCGAAGTGTTGGACCTCAACAGCCACTTTCCACCGCCCACCGAGTACCTGCGCCAGGGCTGGCGTTCGTTGTCGCTGGTCGGCCCGACCTTCGCCCGAGTGTTGTTCGCGCACCCGGATGCCCCGGATTTCCTGCGCAGCAACCTGGGTCGCAGCATCGTCTTCGACGTCGGGATCAGCCTGTGAGTCCCGCCACAGATACCGGCATGCACAAGATGGCGCAATCACTGGCCGAATGTTACAAAAGCGTCACATGCACCGTTCAACGCTTGCAGACAAACCACTGTAACGTCTGCACATTCAGCAACGTCTACCTGACGAGGCCCAATATGACCAGCCGCCTGAACCCCGACGACCAGAAGCATGTCGAAGAGTACCTGCACCTGTCCCAGCACCAAGTCGAGCGCCGGCCTTTCCGGCCGTGGATGCTCCTGGTGGTGGTGCTGGCAGTGACCATTGGTCTAGGCCTGTTGAGCCGACTTATCAGTTACCTGACGCTATGAGCTGCCTTGCGCTCGCTCGGTTGACTGCACCGATTTCTTTTAGCCTTGCGAGATATCCCCATGACTCATCGTATTGTCATCGTTGGCGGCGGCGCCGGCGGTCTGGAGTTGGCTACCCGTCTGGGTAAGACTCTGGGCAAGCGCGGCACGGCCAGTGTGATGCTGGTCGACGCGAACCTGACCCATATCTGGAAACCGCTGTTGCACGAAGTGGCGGCAGGCTCCCTGAACTCTTCCGAAGACGAACTCAACTATGTTGCCCAGGCAAAATGGAACCACTTCGAGTTCCAGCTGGGGCGCATGAGCGGGCTCGATCGCGCGCAGAAGAAAATCCAGCTGGCTGCCACCTACGACGAGGCTGGCCTGGAACTGGTACCGGCGCGGGAAGTGCCTTACGACTCGCTGGTGATTGCCGTCGGCAGCACCACCAACGACTTCGGGACTCAAGGCGCGGCGCAACACTGCTTGTTCCTCGACACCCGCAAACAGGCCGAGCGCTTCCATCAGCAACTGCTCAATCACTACCTGCGTGCCCACGCCGGGCAGACCGACAAGGTCGAACAGATCAGCGTAGCCATCGTCGGCGCCGGGGCCACCGGGGTCGAACTGGCGGCAGAACTGCACAACGCCGCCCATGAACTCGCGGCCTATGGCCTGGACCGAATCAAACCGGAAAACATGCACATCACCCTGATCGAAGCCGGACCACGGGTACTGCCAGCCCTGCCGGAACGGATCGGCGGGCCTGTGCATAAAACCCTGGAGAAACTCGGGGTCAACGTCATGACCAATGCCGCGGTCAGCGAAGTCACGGCAGACAGCCTGATTACCGCCGATGGCCAAGTGATCAACGCCAGCCTGAAAGTCTGGGCCGCCGGGATTCGTGCACCGGGTTTCCTCAAGGACATCGATGGCCTGGAAACCAACCGCATCAACCAGCTGCAAGTGCTGCCGACTCTGCAAACCACCCGCGACGAGAACATCTTCGCCTTCGGTGACTGCGCGGCCTGCCCACAACCGGGCACCGATCGCAATGTACCGCCGCGCGCCCAGGCGGCGCATCAGCAGGCGTCGTTGCTGGCCAAATCGCTGAAACTGCGGATCGAAGGCAAGTCCCTCCCGGAATACAAATACACCGATTACGGCTCGCTGATCTCGCTGTCGCGCTTTTCGGCTGTGGGTAACTTGATGGGCAACCTGACCGGCAGCGTGATGCTCGAAGGCTGGCTGGCGCGGATGTTCTATGTGTCGCTGTACCGCATGCACCAGATGGCGCTGTATGGCGCGTTCCGCACGGCGATGTTGATGCTGGGCAGCAAGATTGGCCGCGGGACTGAGCCGCGGCTGAAGCTGCATTAAGATCTTCGGCGTTGTTTAGGGCCTCTTCGCGGGCAAGCCACGCTCCCACAGGTTATGTGTCGGACCCAGATCCCATGGTCGACAGATAACCTGTGGGAGCGTGGCTTGCCCGCGATGCAGGCGCCTAGGTCCAATCTGCGAACACTTCTGTGTCTCACTGTATCTCCCCCGTCGATTCCATCCCTTCGCTTACAAAGCCCCCCTTGCGCGACACAGTAGCGATACACCACGCCCGCTAAATGGCCACACCCGAAGCAAGGCACTGCCTGCTTCGGCCATTGCCGCACTCACGTGGCGTCCTTTATCGAGCGGTTGTGTCGTGCAACCCAGGAGATTTGTAATGTCCCGTACCACTACTCTCGGCAAAAACACTGTAGGTCTGCTTGGTGCAGTCCTGGCCGGTGGCATGATGTTGTCCGGTTCCGTATTCGCTTCGCAGCCGCTGACTCAAGGCTATCTGCTGGCCTCCGCCGAACAGGTCGTGAAGGCGCCGGAAGGTAAATGTGGCGAAGGCAAGTGCGGCGATGCCTCGATGGCCAAGACCGACACCGATGACGACGGCAAGGTATCCCGTGCGGAATTCCTGAAAGTGGCGCCCAAGGCCGACTTCGACAAGATCGACACCAACCATGACGGCCAAATCGACGAACAAGAGGCTTTTGATAACGTGAAAGCCAACTACGAAACCAATGGCAAAAAAATGCCGAAGGGTTTGTTCGAGCACCTGAAAGACAATAGCTAAGCCTCTGAAGGCCCAAGCCCTGCTTCTCCATCGAGAAGCAGGGCTTTTTTGCATTTACAGCGAGCAAAAAAAATCCCCGTATCTTTCGATACGAGGATTTTTAATATGGTCGGGGTAAGGGGATTCGAACTCCTGACATCCTGCTCCCAAAGCAGGCGCGCTACCGGACTGCGCTATACCCCGGTAAAAAAAGGTACCCTTTAAAGGCGCCTTCTGCGAACAGAGCTTTTGGCATCTGATCTTAAGATTCGATTCCAGCGTTAACTGGTTTCAAAAATGGTGGGTCGTGTGGGATTCGAACCTACGACCAATTGGTTAAAAGCCAACTGCTCTACCAACTGAGCTAACGACCCAAAAATGGTCGGGGTAAGGGGATTCGAACTCCTGACATCCTGCTCCCAAAGCAGGCGCGCTACCGGACTGCGCTATACCCCGGTTTGAAATTGGCTCCGTGACCAGGACTCGAACCTGGGACCCAATGATTAACAGTCATTTGCTCTACCGACTGAGCTATCACGGAACTACATATTTCAATTTACAACTGTGAAGCTTACTTCACCTCTTCTACCCGTTCGCATCGCTGCGTTCGTGTGTCCGAGGCGCGCTATTCTACAATCTTAAGCACCTCTGTCAACCCCCTAAATTGCTTTCAAGTTAATGATTTGCAACTTATTTCAGATTCCTGCTTGGGGAGCAGAAACCCTCTCGGGGTGACTTACTGCGGGGCGCACTTTACAAGCATTTTCCTTTGAGTTCAACAGCCTATCGAAAAAAAGGCCTCGCAATGCGAGGCCTCTTTCATTTTGTTGCCACTGGGGATCAGACAAAGACGATTTCGTCGTTCTCCACCACACCTTTGGCGGTCTCTCCGGGCATGAAACGACCCGATAGAATCAGCTGTGCCAGCGGGTTCTCGATCCAGCGCTGGATCGCCCGTTTGAGCGGCCGTGCGCCATAGACCGGGTCGTAACCGACGGCGATCAGCTTATCCATTGCTTCCGGGCTCAGCTCAAGCTTCAGCTCGCGCTCGGTCAGGCGGCTACGCAGGCGACCCAACTGGATCTCGGTAATACCGGCGATCTGATCCCGAGCCAGCGGCTCGAAGATCACCACTTCGTCGACCCGGTTGATGAACTCCGGGCGGAAGTGCGTGGAAATCGCATCCATCACCGCTGCCCGCTGCGCTTCGCGATCACCCACCAGCTCCTGGATCTGTACCGAGCCCAGGTTGGAGGTCATGACAATCACGGTATTTTTGAAATCTACCGTGCGGCCATGGCTATCGGTCAAGCGACCATCTTCCAGCACTTGCAGCAGGATGTTGAACACGTCCGGGTGGGCCTTCTCGACCTCATCCAGGAGGATCACCGAGTAAGGCTTGCGACGCACCGCCTCGGTCAGGTAACCGCCCTCCTCATAGCCCACGTAGCCTGGTGGCGCGCCGATCAGACGAGCCACAGAATGTTTCTCCATGAACTCGGACATGTCGATCCGCACCATTGCCTCTTCGGTATCGAACAGGAACTCGGCCAGCGCCTTGCACAACTCGGTTTTACCGACACCGGTCGGGCCGAGGAACATGAAAGAACCGCTCGGGCGATTCGGATCGGACAACCCGGCACGGGAACGTCGCACGGCGTTGGAGACGGCGATCACCGCTTCGTCCTGACCGATTACACGCTGGTGCAACAGGCTTTCCATCTTCATCAGTTTGTCGCGCTCGCCCTCGAGCATTTTCGCCACGGGGATGCCGGTCCACTTCGACACGACTTCAGCGATCTCTTCTTCAGTCACCTTGCTGCGCAGCAACTGGTTTTCGCTTTTGCCGTGCTGGTCGACCATTTGCAGGCTGCGCTCCAGGTCCGGGATCACCCCGTATTGCAGCTCGGCCATGCGGTTCAGGTCGCCTTTACGGCGCGCGGCTTCCAGTTCCTGACGGGACTGTTCGATTTTCTGCTGGATCTGTGCCGAACCCTGGACTTCGGCTTTTTCCGAGTTCCAGATTTCTTCGAGGTCCGAATACTCACGCTCGTGACGAACGATTTCTTCCTGCAGTTTTTCCAGACGTTTTATCGCCGCTTCGTCGCTTTCTTTCTTCAGCGCCTGGGATTCCACCTTCAGCTGAATCAGGCGACGCTCCAGACGGTCCAGCACTTCCGGTTTGGAATCGATTTCCATGCGGATGCGGCTGGCGGCTTCGTCGATCAGGTCGATGGCCTTGTCCGGCAGCTGGCGGTCAGTGATGTAGCGATGACTGAGCTTGGCCGCGGCGATGATTGCGCCGTCGGTGATCGCTACCTTGTGGTGAACCTCGTAACGCTCTTTCAGGCCACGCAGGATGGCGATGGTGTCTTCTTCGCTCGGCTCGTCCACCAGGACTTTCTGGAAGCGCCGTTCGAGGGCCGCGTCCTTCTCTATATATTGGCGATACTCGTTGAGCGTGGTCGCGCCGACGCAGTGCAACTCACCGCGAGCCAATGCCGGTTTGAGCATGTTGCCGGCATCCATTGAGCCTTCGCCCTTGCCCGCACCGACCATGGTGTGCAATTCGTCGATGAACAGAATGATCTGCCCTTCCTGCTTCGACAGTTCGTTGAGCAGGGACTTGAGGCGTTCTTCGAACTCGCCGCGGTACTTGGCGCCGGCAATCAGTGCCCCCATGTCCAGAGACAGCAGACGCTTGCCTCTCAGGCCATCCGGCACTTCACCGTTGATGATGCGCTGAGCCAGGCCTTCGGCAATGGCGGTTTTACCCACGCCAGGCTCACCGATCAGCACCGGGTTGTTCTTGGTACGGCGTTGCAGAACCTGAATGGTGCGGCGAATTTCGTCGTCACGACCGATCACCGGATCGAGCTTGCCCTCTTCAGCACGCTTGGTCAGGTCGATGGTGTATTTATCCAGCGCCTGACGCGACTCTTCGTGGTTGGCGTCATTGACTGCCTCACCGCCGCGCAGGTTATTGATCGCGTTTTCCAGAGCTTTTTTGCTCACGCCCTGACCAAGCAGCAACTTGCCCAGCTTGCTGTTCTCATCCATGGCGGCGAGCAGAACCAACTCACTGGAGATGAATTGGTCGCCCTTCTGCTGGGCCAGGCGATCGGCCTGATTGAGCAGGCGCGCCAAATCCTGCGACATATTCACGTCGCCGGTCGGGTTCTGGATTTTCGGCAGTTGATCGAGCGCTTTGGTCAGTTCTTTACGCAAGCTGTTGACGTCGAAACCCACCTGCATCAGCAGGGGTTTGATCGAACCACCCTGTTGTTCAAGCATGGCCTGCATCAAATGCGCCGGCTCAATGGCCGGATGGTCCAGACCGACGGCCAGGGATTGAGCGTCGGACAAGGCTAACTGCAACTTGCTGGTTAAACGGTCTATACGCATGGGTCACCTTCCTTTTGAGCAGGCCGGACCTATAAACATCCTGAATGAAGAAGCCTGCCGGATACCTCACTAGATGTGGTCGATTCTGGAAGATTCAAGCGTCGTACAGTTGATGTAGATCAGAGAAGTCTAGCGTTCGATCCAGACTAAAGAGGCAAACCGGCCGGTGCGTGGACTGCGGCGGTAAGAAAAGAAACGTGGATCGGTCACGGTGCAGAACCCACCGCCGTAGACAGCCGTTACACCGCGAGCGGCCAGACGCAAACGCGCCAGCTCATAGATGTCGGCCATGAACTTGCCGGCATTCTGGCTCGGCACAAAGGCTTTGGCGGCTTCAGGCAATTGCTGGACGAAGGTTTCGCGCACCTCCGGGCCGACTTCAAAGGCTTGTGGGCCAATGGCCGGGCCGAGCCAGACCAGCACTTCGGCGGGTGGCACGGCCAGACTGTCGAGGGTCGCTTCCAGCACACCCGCCGCCAACCCGCGCCAACCGGCATGGGCGGCGGCAACGCGGGTGCCGGCACGGTCGCAGAACAGCGCTGGCAGACAATCCGCGGTCATTGCCGCGCAGGCGATACCGGGTGTTGACGTCCAGCTGGCGTCGGCAGTGGCTACCTGGCTTGGGTCGGCATGGGCCACGACAATGCCGTGAACCTGCTTTAACCAGGCCGGTTGAATAGAGAAATGATCGGTGAGGCGACGGCGGTTCTCGGCGACGGCTTCGGGGCTGTCGTCGACATGATCGCCGAGGTTGAGGCTGTCGAACGGCGCCAGACTGACGCCGCCCGCACGGGTGGTGACGCAGGCTTTCACCCCGGCAGGCGCAGGCCAGTCGGGAATCAGCCAGTCACTCATCCGATGAACGCCTCGCGGTCTTGCTTGAGCAGCGACAGCAACCAGACGAAGTCGTCGGGCAGTGGCGATTCCCAGCTCATGCGTTTACCGGTAGTCGGATGATCCAGCTCCAGGAACCGCGCATGCAGCGCCTGACGCGGGAAATTCTTCAGGGATTCGACCATGGTCACACTGGCGGCCGGCGGAATACGGAAACGACCGCCATAGGCAGGATCTCCGACCAGCGGGTAGTTGATGTGCGCCATGTGCACGCGAATCTGGTGCGTACGACCGGTTTCCAGCTTCACCCGCACGTGAGTGTGGGAGCGGAAACGCTCGAGCACGCGGTAATGGCTGACGGCTTGCTTGCCACCTTCCATCACGGCCATGCGCTGGCGTTGCTGACCGTGGCGACCGATCGGCGCGTTGATCTTGCCGCCGGCCGTCACCACACCGATCACGATGCACTCGTAGATCCGGCTGACACTGCGGCTCTGCAATTGCGTGACGAGTTGCGTCTGCGCTTGAATGGTCTTGGCCACCACCATCAGACCGGTGGTGTCCTTGTCCAGGCGATGCACGATACCGGCGCGGGGCACATTGATGATGTCCGGCACGTGGTGCAGCAAGGCGTTGAGCAAGGTGCCATCGGCGTGACCGGCGGCCGGATGCACCACCAGGCCCGCAGGCTTGTTGATCACCAGGATGTCGTCGTCTTCATAGACGATGTCCAGCTCGATGTCTTGAGCGATCCATTCGCCTTGAGCTTCCTGCTCGGCAGTCAGCTCAAGAATGGCGCCACCGTGAACGATGTCTCGCGGGCGGATAACCGCCCCATCCACAGTCAGGCGGCCGTCTTTGATCCAGGCGGAAAGGCGCGAGCGCGAGTGCTCAGCGAATAATTGTGCGGCGACTTGATCGAGGCGTTGGCCGCCCAATTCGGACGGCACCTCTGCGCGAAGTTCAATTTTATCGGACATGCTCAGACTAGGCGTCGGCACAGCCTTTGGTTTCGGCTGCGCGCTTGTGGTTAAATACGGCGTCTTTTGCCCCGGAGCTTTTCAACGGGGCGCTCATCATAACAGGACGGCCCCGCCCAAGACAGCGGCCGTCATAGGGACGCAAGCCGCCATGCAAGTGAAACACCTGCTGCTGATCGCCATCCTCGCATTGACCGCTGCTTGCTCATCGAAGGAAGTCGTAGACGAAAACCTGAGCGAAGTCGAGCTGTACCAGCAGGCTCAGCACGATCTGGACAACAATAGCTACACCGCCGCCACAGCCAAGCTGAAGGCGCTGGAGTCGCGTTATCCGTTCGGTCGCTACGCCGATCAGGCTCAACTCGAGCTCATCTACGCCAACTACAAGAACACCGAGCCTGAGGCTGCCAAGTCCGCCGCCGAGCGTTTCATTCGTCTGCACCCGCAGCACCCGAACGTCGATTACGCTTACTACCTCAAGGGCCTGACCTCTTTCGACCAGGACGTCGGCCTGCTGGCGCGCTTCCTGCCGCTGGACATGACCAAGCGTGACCCGGGCGCTGCTCGCGACTCCTACAACGAGTTCGCCCAGCTGACCAGCCGCTTCCCGAACAGCCGCTACTCGCCGGATGCCAAGCAGCGCATGATCTACCTGCGCAACCTGCTGGCTTCCTACGAGATTCACGTTGCCGACTATTACCTGACCCGCCAGGCCTATGTCGCCGCCGCGAACCGTGGTCGTTACGTAGTGGAAAACTTCCAGGAAACCCCTTCGGTCGGTGACGGCCTGGCGGTGATGACCGAAGCCTACCAGCGTCTGCACCTGGACGAACTGGCCGCGACCAGCCTCGAAACCCTGAAGCTCAACTATCCGAATCACCCAAGCCTGGTGGACGGTCAATTTGTGCCATCGAGGGATGAAGCCGACAACCGTTCGTGGCTGAGCAAGGCCACCCTGGGCCTGATCGAATCCCGTCCGCCGCTGCCGCCGGGCCAAACCCGCGCCAACCAGGACGTGCAGAGGCAGTTCCAGGATGCCAAGGACTCGATTCCGAACGAGCTCAAGCCTAAAGATGAAAACGGCGATGTGATCGAAGAACCGGAACCCGAGTCCAGTAACACCGACCGCTCCTGGTTCAGTCACATGACCTTCGGCCTGTTCGACTGACGCCGGGATGTTATGCCGAGAAGGTGCCTTTCGAGGCGCCTTTTTTATTGCCGGACTTTAGGGTGAGCGTATTGCGCTGTGCGCCTGACCCGTCCTTGGCTAAACTGCCAATTCATTAATCAAAAAGCGGCTCACCATGCTTCGTCTATTGTTCTGGATCGCCCTGATTGCCGCTGCGGTATGGTTCTGGCGCAAATTCAAGGGCTCGACGTCGGTTGCCAATACGCCGCGCGAGCAAGATGCTCCGCCCATGGTTCGCTGTGCTCATTGCGGCGTACACCTGCCCCGTGACCGCGCGCTGAGACTTGAACAACAGTGGTATTGCAGCCAGGCTCACCTTGAGCAAGGCCCGGGCTCCAGTGGTCGCTGAGACGCCCAGTCCCGGCAACAAACAGGCCCAGCGATTGCTGCGCCTCTATCACCTCTACCGCTTAAGCATCGGCATCACCCTGGTGCTGTTGATCTCCAGCAACATGGACAACCAGTTGCTGAAGTTCGCCAATGACGACCTGCTGCGCAATGGCAGCTGGTTGTATCTGGTACTGAATATCCTGCTGGTGGTCTTTCTGGGGAACACCCGGCGTCCCTCGCAGCTGCTCAGCCTGGCGCTGGTCGATGTCCTGCTGCTGTGCGGCCTGTTCTACGCCGCAGGCGGCGTGGCCAGCGCCATCGGCAATTTGCTGATCGTGTCGGTGGCCATCAGCAATACCCTGCTGCGCGGGCGTATCGGCCTGCTGATCGCAGCGGTCGGCGCCCTCGGCATCGTCGGTTTGAGCTTCATCCTGAGCTTCAGCCACTCCACCAACCCCAGCGATTACCTGCAAATAGGCACCCTCGGCGCCCTGTGTTTTGCTGCGGCGTTGCTGGTGCAAGGCTTGATCCGACGACTGGAAGTCAGCGAAACCCTGGCGGAGCAGCGGGCCAGCGAAGTACTCGGCCTCGAAGCGCTCAACGCACTGATCCTGCAACGCATGCGCACAGGCATTCTGGTGCTCGACGACCAACGGCGGGTGCAACTGGCCAATCACAGTGCCTTGACCTTGCTCGGGCAGGAAAAGCTGGATGGCCAGTTGATCGACGATTATTCGAAGCCGTTGGTCGAGCGCCTCCAACTGTGGTTCAACAATCCGACTTTGCGCCCGCAAAGCCTGAAAATCGCCAGTAATGGCCTGGAGCTGCAACCAAGCTTCATTGCCCTGAACCAAAGCCCGCACCACCAGACGCTGGTCTTTCTCGAAGACCTCGCCCAAATCGCCCAACAGGCCCAACAACTGAAACTCGCCGCCCTCGGTCGCCTGACCGCCGTTATTGCCCATGAGATCCGCAATCCACTGGGCGCCATTAGTCATGCCGCGCAGTTACTGGAGGAATCCGAGGAACTGAACGGCGCGGATCGGCGTCTGACACAGATTATTCAAGACCACTCTCAGCGAATGAATCGGGTAATCGAAAACGTCCTGCAACTGTCCCGTCGCCAGCAAACCATGCCACAACGGCTTGATTTGAAGCCGTGGCTGGAGCACTTCGTCGCCGAAACCCGCGAAGGGGCGACCGAGCGTCAGCAGATTCACCTGCGCATCGGTTCGGGAGAATTCAAAACCCTGATGGATCCGAATCAGCTGACCCAGGTTCTCGACAATCTATTGCGCAACGCCTGGCGCCATAGCGCCCTGCAGCACGATCAGGCACAGGCCTGGCTCGAGTTGTTTATCGACCCGGACAGCCAGTTGCCGACCCTTGAAGTCCTGGACGATGGCCCCGGCGTGGCGTCGGACCAGCGTGCACATTTGTTCGAACCGTTCTTTACCACCAGCAGCCAGGGCACCGGCCTGGGGCTTTATCTGTCCCGTGAGCTGTGCGAAAGCAATCAGGCCCGCCTAGACTTCAAACCACGCCAAGGCGGCGGCTGCTTTCGCATCACCTTTGCTCACGGACGGAAACAAAGTTGAACACGAGCCCACGGCAAAAAATCCTGATCGTCGACGATGAACCCGATATCCGCGAACTCCTGGAAATCACCCTGGGACGGATGAAACTCGACACCTTCAGCGCACGCAACCTCGCGGAAGCACAGGCGCTGCTGGCACGGGAGACGTTTGATCTGTGCCTCACCGACATGCGCCTGCCAGACGGCACAGGCCTGGCGCTGGTGCAGCACATCCAGCAGCGTTATGCGCAAGTGCCGGTGGCAATGATCACCGCCTACGGCAGCCTGGAGACGGCAATCAACGCTCTCAAGGCGGGCGCCTTCGACTTTCTGACCAAACCGGTCGACCTCACCCGCCTGCGCGAACTGGTCACCAGCGCCCTGCGCTTGCCCGCGCCGGGCGGCGCCTGCACCGCCATCGATCGGCGCCTGCTGGGCGACTCGTTGCCCATGCGCAGTCTGCGCAAACAAATCGACAAACTGGCCCGCAGCCAGGCCCCGGTGTACATCAGCGGCGAGTCCGGCAGCGGCAAGGAGTTGGTCGCCCGCCTGATCCATGACCAAGGCCCACGTGCCGCCCGACCGTTCGTCCCGGTGAACTGTGGAGCGATCCCGTCGGAGTTGATGGAAAGCGAATTTTTCGGCCATCGCAAAGGCAGTTTCAGCGGCGCCATCGAAGACAAACCCGGACTGTTCCAGGCCGCTCATGGCGGCACATTGTTCCTCGACGAAGTGGCTGACCTGCCGCTGGCGATGCAGGTCAAACTGCTGCGGG
Organism: Pseudomonas sp. B21-015; assembly: GCF_024749285.1. Classification (NCBI taxonomy): domain Bacteria; kingdom Pseudomonadati; phylum Pseudomonadota; class Gammaproteobacteria; order Pseudomonadales; family Pseudomonadaceae; genus Pseudomonas; species Pseudomonas sp. B21-015. The sequence goes on along the minus strand of NZ_CP087196.1, from coordinate 998,771 downwards.
CGATTCAGGAGAAAGCCGTTCGCAGCATCGGTGGGCAGCAAGAAACCGTGGTCGATGTGCGCATCCTCTGCGCCACCCACAAAGACCTCGGTGCCGAGGTCACCGCCGAACGCTTTCGCCAGGATTTGTACTACCGACTCAATGTGATCGAGCTTCGGGTGCCGCCCTTGCGCGAACGCCGCGACGACATTGAGCTCCTGGCCAGCCATGTACTCAGACGATTGGCGACCGGCACCGGCCAACCCGCCGCAAAACTCCACCCGCAAGCTCTCGATGCACTGAAAAGCTATCGTTTTCCAGGAAACGTGCGGGAATTGGAGAACATGCTTGAGCGGGCCCACACCTTGTGCGAGAACAAACAGATCGAAGCCAGCGACCTGCGACTGACCGAAGGCAACTGCAACCCGGACGGCGACGTGCCGGACCTGACACAAATCGACAACCTGGAAGCCTATCTGGAAAATGTCGAACGCAAACTGATCCTCCAGGCTCTCGAGGAAACCCGCTGGAATCGCACAGCGGCGGCTCAGCGGTTGAATTTGTCGTTTCGATCGATGCGTTACAGGCTCAAAAAATTGGGTTTGGATTGAAGGCCTCTTCGCGAGCAAGCCCCACACATTGGATCTTTTGTGGACGTATTACTTGTGCACAGCAGAGATAAAAAGTGGGAGCGGGCTTGCTCGCGAAGACAATCTGAAAGACAACACAGATTCCCCGGTCAGATTCGCCCGGCCGGCGCATACGGCGCAGGGTCGATAATCGGCGCCCGCCCCAGCATCACATCCGCAAACAGCTGACACGACGCCGGCGCCAGCACCAACCCATTGCGGTAATGCCCGCAGTTGAGCCAGAGCCCGTCAAACCCCGGCACCCGACCGATATAGGGAATCCCTTCCGGCGACCCCGGCCGCAACCCGGCCCAATGCCCCACCACCTCGGCATCCGCCAGCGCCGGAATCAACTCCACCGCCGATGCCTTCAGGCTTTCCAGCGCCGTTTCGGTCGGTGTCTTGTCGAAGCCTTCATGTTCCAGCGTACTGCCGATCAGAATGTGCCCGTCACGCCGAGGAATGGCATAACGCCCTTTGGCCAGGACCATGCTCGGAAGAAAGTCCGCCGCGCACTTGTAGAGAATCATCTGGCCTTTGACCGGCTCGACCGGCAGCTCCAGGCCCAGGCTTTTCAGCAAGTCACCGCTCCAGGCCCCGGCCGTCAAAACCACCTGATCACCGGCAATGGCCCCTATCGAAGTCTGTACCCCGACCACCGCAGCGCCTTCACGGATAAACCCGCTGACCTCGCACTGCTCATGAATTGTCACGTTCGGCAGCGCCAACAAAGCCGCCTTGAGGGACTTCACCAGCCGTGGATTACGCACATTGGCGACATCAGCCATGTAGATCGCCCGCAAAAAACCAGCGCCCAATACCGGCACCGCATCGTGTGCCGCAGAGATATCCACAGCCCGCAGCGGACGATTTTCCCGTTTGGCCCAGGCGAGCGCTTCGGCCTCGTCATCCAGGTCCAGCCAGTACAACCCGGTGGTGTGCACTTCAGGATCGACACCAGTGGCGGTGAACAGGCGTTCCGCCAGCTGTGGATAAAAATCCTGGGACCAATGAGCCAACGCAGTAACTGCCGGGCTGTAGCGCCACGGGTAGAGCGGCGAGACGATCCCGCCACCGGCCCAGGAGGATTCCTGACCGACACTTGAGCGGTCCAGAAGCACGACGCTCTGTACTTCGGACGCGAGATTGAACGCCGTCAGCAGGCCAATCACCCCGCCACCGACAATCACCACTTGCTGTTGCCTGCTCATGTTCTGATCCAACCGTTCAATAGACAGAGGGCGCAAAGGGCGCCCGAAAAATAAACTCAGCGCCCCCAGCAATCCTTGGTGGTCAGGCCGGACGTTGCATTGACCATGCTTCTGACTCCGGTATTGGTGAGGGTGAAATCACCACACTTATCGCTCGCCATGGTCGAACCGGCTTTGCGTGTTGCCGTCAGCAGGAAGGTCTGATCGGTCAGGGTCGGGGTGATGGTATAGAAATCATTGCCGGCGCTCAGACCGGTGGCATTGGTGTAGACATTATTCTTCGAATAGAAACGCTCCAGAATCTGCGCCTGTTCGGAAAGCAGACCGGCCACTTCAGTACGGCGACCCTTTTTTACATACTCGGTGAGGCTCGGATAGCCAATGGTGATGACGATCCCGATGATCGCTATCACGATCATGATTTCAATCAGGGTAAAACCTCGGTTGGATCTGCGCATGCCTCACTCTCACTTACTGTATTTGTCGCCACATGATGCGACGGCCGCTGCCGCCACCGGATTTTTCCACCAGAGTGGTCACGCCACCACCGGAGTCGTTCACAATCTTGCGGGTTGCGTCATTGACGACCGCGTTCAGGGTCGGGATACCACCGGTGAAGATCACCCCGCTGGAAATCGTGTCAGTGCTGTCGACCACCCCATCGGCATTGGTGTCGAGCACTGCGTAATTGAGCATCTTACCGCTGAACGCATCGAGTTCGACCAGTTTGCCGGTGCCGAAGCCGGTACAGGGGTCCGTCGTGTCCAGACTGGCCGTGGTAAAAACGATGCGCCCCGAGACCAGACTGGCCTGATTGATCACCCGCTCCCCCGTCAAAACGTTGTTGTATACCAGCGGCAAGTACCAGCCTTTCTTTGCCGGGTAGGTCACCTCGTTCTGGCTGGTGGTGATGAATTGCCCGGTGCTGCCCGTAAACACCCCGGTCACCGCCTGCGCCTGCAGGCTGGAAGTGGTGATTTGCCCCGTGCCACCCTCGGCATCCCATACCGCGTAGAACGCCTGTAGATCCTTGTTGGTCTTGTCGGCGACTTCATTGAGCTTGCCGGTGCCGAAAAACACTTCCTTGCCGCCGGATGGGTGATCGGCCAGCAACGGTTGTGCGGTAATTGGCTGGGTCGTGCCGCCTGCGGAGGTGAACAACGGCTTGCCGGAAAACGCCACGCCCCAGGTGTCGGGGGTGGTGCCACTCAAATCGAACTTCCACAACCGCCCTTTCAAGTCGCCCCCATAGGCAGCCTGTACCACATTCTGCGAGTTGACCCTGAGCTTCACCGACGACAGGCCGTTGGTGGTTTCGGTACTGTCGACCACGATTTTCTTGATCAGCGAGCCGTCGCGGATATCCACCACATACAGCGCTGCCACCCCGGAGTTGCTGCCATAACCGTTGGAGATAAACGCGGCCCAGCGACCATCGGCCAAGCGTGCCACTTCGGGGCGCGCATAGGCATAACCCAGATCATTGAAAACGTTCGCCGTACTGGCCGTGGCCGGCGCACTGATTTCCCACAGCGCTTTAGTCTCGTTACCGGCTGATGCATCGAACAATTGCAGTGCATAGAAGGTTTTGCCGCCCGCCCCCGTTCCGCCAATCGCCAGGGTTTTCCAGGCGTTGTTGAGCTGGGCATCGAACACGCCGACCGGGCCGTCGACCAGAAACTTGTGGCTCACACCGTTGATGTAAGTGGGATCAGCGATGTAGCGCAATGATGGCAACACACTGGAGGGCATATAGGCGTAACGTCTGGCACCGTTGGTCGAGTTGATGACGTTTACAAAACCATCGTTGGCGTTCACCACCAGGCTGGCATTCATGTTGGCGGCTTTGGTGGTCAGGTAGGTGCTGTAGGCGGTGTCACCCACCAGATCGGACGCGGTTTGGTCCGTGGGCGCGGCCAGCACGAGTGGCGAATTGATGATGTCGCCGAGCAATACGCTGCGCACTTTCAACCCGGTTTTGTTGATGCCTTTGCTCCACTCCACCAGATCGCTGCCGGTGATGCCGACGGGCAGTCCCTGATTGAGGGATGCCTGCTGGGTCGGGGAGAAGTTGCTGTAGGCCAGGGTGACAGCAGCGTTGGTCTGGGTATTCCAGGATTGGTAGGTCGGCGCGGTAGCACCGGGCACAATGGTGGTATCGGTCGTCCACAGCACCGCAGCCGTGTTAACCGCACCCGCCGATGTGAAGCCAAAGGACTTGATGGTGCCCCGCCAGTCCTTGGGATCGTAGCTGGTCTGGAAGTAGCTCGAGTTGCTGGTCAGGGCTGTGCCGCTGGCTACGCCACTGCCACCTGAGCCGGCCTTGGAAGTGATGTCGCTCAGGGCTGCAGACAGTGCGCTGTTGAGCCCGGTGCTGTCGCTTGCCTGGTAATACCTGCCCTGCCCGTAGCTGGCGGCATCAGACAACATATCGTTAGCGATGGCGAAACCTACGGTATAGGTATTCATGTTCTGCTTGGGAAAATCCACCGCGTTCCAGCTTTTGCCAGCGGCGTCGGTGCCGGTCGAGCGCATGTCAATGTCAAAGGCGAACTTGGCGATGTCATCCAGGTATAGGGTGTCACCCTCGCCGTCGCCATTGAGATTCGGGCCATCATCGTTCACCCCGTCCCAATTGGGTAACCGGATACCGCCCAACGGATCGCTCGTCGGGAAGGTTCGGTCGAAGGTCGGCAGACCATCGGTGATCACCACACCGTAATTTTTCTGGCAACGGTACTGAATCGGACTGGTATAGGTGGAGGGCGTCGAGTTGTTGTATGGCGCCATGCCACGAAAATAGCGAGTGATCTCGTAATAGGCTTCAGCTAGCGGCGTGTTGGCCTCTGCGCTCAGTTCGTCGATCGCGGCGATCAGTGCGTTGTAGTTGGTATTGGCCTGAGCCTGGGTCACGGTGCCGCTGACCGCCGACAAATCGCTGACCGAACGGGCGATGTAACCGCCGTCATTCTTATGCTTACCGACCGCCAGGTTGAACGTCGACAGGCCGATGCGCAGCGAGCGGTTGCCGGTCACCAACGCCTTGGACACGTTGCGCGCCACATTCATCCGGTAATCACTGGGGATCGAGCCATCGGTGAAGTCCCGGTCGGAACGGTTCGCCAGGCTTATCAGGTAGGACAAGTAATTCGCCGTATAACGAGTGTCCTCCCCCCCACCGGATCGGGAAGCTTCAGACAGAGTGAATCCAGACCGAGAAAGCTGCTGTTATAAAAACCGTACCATCCTTTCGAACATGTTCCTCGAGTCAAACTCGACAAGGAAATATTGTCATCGGTCATGTCCAGGTCGCGGCCTTTCAGGCACGTACCATTCGAGAGGCAAATAGTCACCGGGGTGCGTGCGACCGTCGGGTCGAAGCCGGCTGCCCAGATAATGTTGTTCATACTCCCCGAGTCGTCGAGTAACAGCATCACATTGGGGGCCACGGCGGCGGCGTTCAACAGCGGCGAATCCGAGGGCGTGAAGGCGTAAGTCGGCGCGGCCAGATAAAGGCTCATCGCAGCGCCGCAGAACAGCTGCAACAACCAACGGCGCCTGCCTGTACGCGCCTCAATATTTCGCATAAATACTCTCCACCACACTGCGCGAGCTGCCCGTGATGCCCACGGCGGTCACCCGGTACAGCGTTGCCGACGTGTTGCTCGGCACGTTCACGGCGGTCAGGGTGGTGCCGATGTTCTGCACCCCGTAAAAGCCGCTGCCGGAGGCGATCCAGGTCACCCCCGAGGAGGAATTGAACCCGGCGACGGTGATGACCGACGCCTCGGCCGGCGGCGCGCATTGGCTGGTGCCACTGCAGACCGGCAATGAATAGCTATTCAGTTGCACCGCACTTTCGCCGACGCGCAACGCCGCTTCCGCGCCCTGAAACGATTGGTTGCGCAGGGTCACGCTACCGGCCATTTTTTCCTGCAGCGTAGCGCTCTGCATCGACGAAAGGCCGATCAACGTCAATACCAGAAGAAACACCAGGCTGACCAACAGCGCCATGCCGCGCTGGGCGTGAGGGGTCACGGGAGAAATACTCATCGGCCCTCCTCTCATGGCAACCGGTTGCGCAAAGTGGCAACCACGTTGAAGGTTTGATTGCGTACCCGGTTGTTCGGGTCGGTGAGGGTCAGCGTGAGCCGCACGCTGCGGATTCGCGCCGGATCGGACGGGTTGCCGCTGTAGCTGGAAGCGGACGTATCGGTGGCCGAACTGGCGAGGCCGAAGCTCACGCCAAACGCACTGACATTGTTCACCAATACCTGCTGCGTTGGCGTGCCGGTGCCGGTGCCCATCAGCAGTTGGTTGTTGCTGAAGCTGTAGACCAGCCGCCGGATCGGAATCGCCAACTGCCCCGATGCCGGCGTACGTACACCGGTGTAGGCTGTCGCTGTATTACGGCAGTCGGAAACCACCGTCCAGGTCGGAACCCCGCCACTGCCGCCGACATCCGCGGTGACCAGGGTCAATTTGAGGTTGGCATTGTCCCAACTGATCGGCGTGATCTGGGCGGCGTTGAAATCCCCCGCCGAGCTGGCATCGGTAATCGTACCCAGGCAACCGAACATGCCGACCATGCGGATTTCCTGAATCATCTTGCTCAGGACGAACCGCGCATCTTCCTGCATCCCGGCAGCGGTGTTCTGGCTGACGTAGGTGTTTTTCGCGGCGATGAAAATCTGTGCCACGCCCAGGACCACGATCAGGCTCAACGCCAGGGCGATCAGTAATTCGATCAGGCCGAAACCTTTGCTGGTTCTGGTCATGGTGTCGTCGCCGGATCAGCGGTGGCGCGACTGGTGAGGACGAAACTGCGGCGCGAGTCGGCGGTATTCGCAGCTCGCGAGTCATCCCAGGTAATGGTGATGGTGTACACCCGCTGGTTCCGGGCGATGCTACCGGTCGCCGTGGCGCCGCCGAAATTGACGATATTGGTGGTGAAGTCGTAGAGGTCCTGATCCCGGGCCACGCTCAGGTTGCCCGAGGTCGGGGGCGTGACGGTGTAATCGGCGCCGGAGTTGGCGCGAATGCGGTCCATCATGTCGTAGGCGATAAAACTCGCCTGACTGGTCATCCGCGAGCTGTCGGTGTACTTCAGCGCATTGAGCTGAATCGCCGCCGCGCCCAACAACCCCACAGCCAGAACCAGCAACGCGACCAATACCTCGATCAGCGTCATGCCCTCCTGTGCACGCTTGCTCCAACCCCTCATCCGCAACTTCCACCCAGTAGAATTCGTCCGTTCAAACACACATTCAGCGTCCTGTTCTGTGCCCCCAGTACATAACTGATCACGACTGCCGTGGACGGCGCCGACAAACCGCCCAGATTGTTGAAATCAATAGCGGTCACTCCTGAGGTTAGCGTCAGAGTTGCACCGCTGCTCATCGCTGGAACAACCCGCAATACATTGGCCGGGTTGCCTGTACCGTCATAAACGCTCAGCCCGCCGGTCCAGACACTGCCGCCAGCCGTCGGGCGAACCCGAGTGGTGAGGCCCCGATCAATCGCCTCAAGCCGTGCGTAATTGAGTGCCCGTTGCAAGTCGCCGATCTCGGTGTCGGCCTTGTTGCTTTGCACCGAGCGGGTGAACGCCGGAACGGCCAAGGTGATCAGGATCAGAAACACCGCGAGCGTGATCAGCAACTCGATCAGCGTGAAACCTTTTGTACGATGATCCATCGGTGCGCTCCGTTGCCGTCGGCTATACCTGCTTCTACACGCTAGAACATTCGACCGAGGGATGTACGGTTGTTTTGCCATTACTCGCGCAAGGATCGCGCGGGCCGCAGCACTCCAGGGAGGGAGATGACATGCGTCAGCAAGGTTTCAGCCTGATCGAACTGCTCATGGGACTGACGATTGTCGGGATTGTTCTGCAACTGGTCAGCCCGGCGTTCGCCGCCTTTACAGAATCGAACCATCGGGAGCAGGCAGCGCAGTCGATTGCCAGCGGCATACGTAATGCCAGAACCGCTGCCATCACACGCAATCAGAGCGTTGTGATTCACGGCCTCAACGGCGACTGGGGTCAGGGCTGGCGGATCATTCTGGATCTCAGCGGCAAAGGCCCGGAGGACAGCAGCAATCCGCTGCTGGTTGAGCGCGCGAGTGGCGCCCGGGTGCCGATTGTCGGCAACTGGCCGGTCAGGCGATACATACGTTTCAACAGTATTGGCGAACCACAGATGCCCGGACGGGCCTTTCAAGCAGGGACACTGCACATTTGCGCAGCCCGCGAACCGGTCTCTCAGCTCCAGGTGGTGCTGGCCGCGACCGGTCGCGTCAGCCTGCGCAGCCATCAGGCTGAGCAGGCGCTGTGTCCAGGAGGGAAAAGCGTTAAAGCAAGGAGCGCACGCGCAACTCTTTAGGCATGGAGAACGTGATGTTCTCTTCGCGGCCGGCCAGTTCATCGGCACCGGTGGCGCCCCAGGCCTGCAATTGCTGAATCACGCCACGCACCAGCACTTCCGGAGCGGAGGCACCGGCGGTGATACCAATACGCTCGACACCGTCGAACCAGCTCTTTTGCAGGTCTTCGGCGCCGTCGATCAGATAGGCCGGGGTAGCCATGCGTTCGGCCAGTTCACGCAGACGATTGGAGTTGGAGCTGTTCGGGCTACCGACCACCAGCACCACGTCGCATTCGTCGGCCAGTTGTTTGACGGCGTCTTGACGGTTTTGCGTGGCGTAGCAGATGTCGTCCTTGCGCGGACCGCCGATCGCCGGGAAACGTGTACGCAGAGCGTCGATCACGCGGCTGGTATCGTCCATGGACAGGGTGGTCTGGGTAACGAAGGCCAGCCTTTCAGGGTTGTTCACCTGCAACGCTGCGACGTCTTTTTCGTCTTCGACCAGATAGATCGCGCCACCATTGCTGCCATCGTACTGGCCCATGGTGCCTTCGACCTCCGGATGGCCGGCATGGCCGATGAGGATGCATTCACGACCGTCGCGGCTGTAACGCGCGACTTCGATGTGTACCTTGGTCACCAGCGGGCAGGTAGCGTCGAACACCTTCAGGCCACGACCTGCGGCTTCGGTGCGCACGGCCTGGGAAACCCCGTGGGCACTGAAGATCACGATCACGTCGTCCGGCACCTGATCCAGTTCCTCGACGAAGATTGCCCCACGGGCGCGCAAGTCTTCGACAACGAACTTGTTGTGGACCACTTCATGGCGCACGTAGATCGGCGGCCCGAAGACTTCCAGGGCGCGGTTGACGATTTCGATCGCCCGGTCCACACCGGCGCAGAAGCCACGGGGGTTGGCGAGTTTGATTTGCATGCTGTGCCTCGTGTCTTGCGCGCAGGGAAGTTAGATCATTGCAACCCCTGTGGGAGCGGGCTTGCCCGCGATGATGGCTTCACAGTCGCCATTGATGTCGACTGCTGCATCGCTATCGCGGGCAAGCCCGCTCCCACACTGGATCTGCTTTGTTACTTACAGCGCTTTGACGTTGATGATCTCGACGTCAAAGGTCAAGGTTTTACCGGCGAGCGGGTGGTTGAAGTCGATGGTCACTTGCACATCATCGAATTCCTTCACCACGCCTGGCAGCTCGGTATTGGCCGCATCGTTGAAGATCACCAGCAGTCCTGGCGACAGTTCCATGTCCTGGAACTGCGAGCGCGGGATGATCTGCACATTTTGCGGATTAGGTTGACCAAAGGCGTTTTCCGGCTCGACGGTCAGGCTGCGCTTGTCGCCGGCCTTGAAGCCGAACAGCGCGGCTTCGAAGCCTGGCAACAGGTTGCCGTCGCCGACCTTGAAGGTCGCCGGGGCTTTGTCGAAGGTACTGTCGACGGTGTCGCCGTTCTCCAGGCGCAATGCAAAGTGCAAGGTGACTTCCGTGTTCTGGCCAATGCGTTGCTCAGCCAATACCTGCTCAGTCATGAACGGTTTCTCCGGTCTTCTTACTTTTGAACATATCCAGCGCAAGCATCACGGCACCGACAGAAATAGCACTGTCAGCAAAGTTGAACGCCGGGAAATACCAGCGGTTCTGCCAGTGCACCAGAATGAAATCGATCACATGGCCCAGGGCAATGCGGTCGTACAGATTGCCCAGCGCGCCACCCAGCACCAAGGCCAGCGCAATCGCCAGCCAGGTTTCGTGGCGCCCCAGGCGCTTGAGCCAGATCACCAGCACCGCGCTGACCACCACCGCGATCAAGGCGAACAGCCAACGCTGCCAGCCCGAGCTATCGGCCAGGAAGCTGAACGCCGCGCCGGTGTTGTAGGCCAGGGTCCAGCTGAACAAATCGGGGATCACCACGATTTGCTGGTACATCTCGAGCTTGCCTTCGAAGTAGAACTTGCTGGCCTGGTCAATGACCAGGACCAGCAAACTCAACCAGAGCCAGCTCAGCCGTCCGAAACGGCCAACGGCATTAGGCATAGTGACGAACCTCGCCCGCGCCGCTGATGTTATCGACGCAACGACCGCAGATTTCCGGATGCTCCGGGTTCACGCCGACGTCTTCACGGCAATGCCAGCAACGGGCGCACTTGGCGAAGCCCGACTTGACCACTTTGAGCTTCAGGCCGCTGACTTCGGTGACCACCGCGTCGGCCGGCGCCTGCACGAACGGTGCAACGCTGGCGGTCGAGGTGATCAGCACGAAGCGCAGTTCGTTGCTCAGCTTGGCCAGATCGGCACTCAGCGCGTCTTCGGCGAACAGTGTCACTTCGGCTTGCAGGTTGCCACCGACAGCCTTCGCCGCGCGCTGGATTTCCATTTCCTTGTTGACCGCCACCTTCACCGCCATGATCCGCTCCCAGTAGGCGCGGTCCAGCTCGAAGCCTTCCGGCAGTTCAGTCAGGCCTTCGTACCAGGTGTTGAGCATCACAGACTCGTTACGCTCGCCCGGCAGGTACTGCCACAGCTCGTCGGCGGTGAACGCCAGGATCGGCGCGATCCAGCGCACCAGCGCTTCGCTGATGTGGAACAGCGCGGTCTGGCACGAACGACGGGCCTTGCTGTCGGCGCCAGTGGTGTACTGACGGTCCTTGATGATGTCCAGGTAGAAACCGCCCAACTCCTGCACGCAGAAGTTGTGGATCTTGGAGTAAACGTTCCAGAAGCGGTATTCGCCGTAGTGCTCCTGCAGCTCGCGTTGCAGCAACAGGGTGCGGTCCACGGCCCAACGGTCCAGCGCCAGCATTTCTTCGGCCGGCAGGATGTCGGTGGCCGGGTTGAAACCGGTCAGGTTGGAAAGCAGGAAGCGCGCGGTGTTACGGATACGCCGGTAGGCGTCCGCACTGCGTTGCAGGATCTGCTCGGAAACCGCCATTTCACCCGAATAGTCGGTGGAAGCGACCCACAGACGCATGATATCGGCGCCCAGGGTGTCGTTGACCTTCTGCGGCGCGATTACGTTGCCCAGGGACTTGGACATTTTGCGACCGGACTCGTCAACGGTGAAACCGTGGGTCAGCAGCTCGCGGTATGGGGCGTGGTCGTCGATAGCGCAACCAGTCAGCAACGACGAGTGGAACCAGCCGCGGTGTTGGTCCGAGCCTTCCAGATACAGGTCGGCGCGTGGACCGGTTTCGTGGCCCATCGGGTGCGAACCGCGCAGGACGTGCCAGTGCGTGGTGCCCGAGTCGAACCAGACGTCCAGGGTGTCGCTGATCTTGTCGTACAGCGGCGCCTCTTCACCGAGCAACTCGGCGGCGTCCATCTTGAACCAGGCTTCGATACCTTCGACTTCGACGCGCTGGGCGACGATTTCCATCAGCTCGACGGTGCGTGGGTGCAGTTCGCCGCTTTCCTTGTTCAGGAAGAACGGGATCGGCACACCCCAGTTACGCTGACGGGAGATGCACCAGTCCGGACGGTTGGCGATCATCGAGTGCAGACGCGCCTGGCCCCAGGCCGGAACGAACTTGGTGTCTTCGATGGCTTTGATTGCGCGTTTGCGCAGGGTGTCGCCAGTCGTCGGCTCTTTGTCCATGCCGATGAACCACTGCGCGGTGGCGCGGTAGATCAGCGGGGTCTTGTGACGCCAGCAGTGCATGTAGCTGTGTTCGATGGTGGTGGTGTGCAGCAGCGCGCCGACTTCGGTCAGTTTGTCGACGATGGCCGGGTTGGCCTTCCAGATGAACTGGCCGCCGAAGAACTCCAGCGACGGCACATACACGCCGTTGCTTTGTACCGGGTTCAGGATGTCGTCGTTGACCATGCCGTAGGCTTTGCAGGTCACGAAGTCGTCTACGCCGTAGGCTGGCGCGGAGTGGACCACGCCGGTGCCCGCGCCCAGTTCGACGTAATCGGCCAGGTAAACCGGCGACAGACGATCGTAGAACGGGTGACGGAAGTTGATCAGCTCCAGCGCCTTGCCGGTGGTGGTGGCGATCACCGAACCTTCCACGCTGTAGCGGGCCAGGCAGGACTCGACCAGCTCTTCAGCCAGCACCAGCAGCTTGTCGCCGACGTCGACCAGGGCGTAGTTGAACTCTGGGTGAACGTTCAGCGCCTGGTTGGCCGGGATGGTCCACGGGGTGGTGGTCCAGATCACGATCGAGGCGGTTTTGCCCAGCGATGGCAGACCGAACGCGGCGGCCAGTTTGGCTTCGTCGGCGATCGGGAACGCCACGTCGATGGTCGCGGACTTTTTGTTCTCGTACTCGACTTCCGCTTCAGCCAGGGCCGAACCGCAGTCAAAGCACCAGTTCACAGGCTTCAGGCCCTTGAATACGAAGCCACCCTTGACGATTTCCGCCAGGGCGCGGATTTCACCGGCCTCGTTTTTGAAGTCCATGGTCTTGTACGGGTTGGCGAAATCGCCCAACACGCCCAGACGGATGAATTCGGATTTCTGCCCTTCGATCTGCTCGGTGGCGTAGGCACGGCACAGTTCGCGGGTTTTGTCGGCGCCCAGGTTCTTGCCGTGAGTCACTTCGACTTTGTGCTCGATCGGCAGACCATGGCAGTCCCAGCCCGGAACATAAGGCGCGTCGAAACCCGACAGGGTTTTCGAGCGGATGATCATGTCCTTGAGAATCTTGTTCAGCGCATGACCGATGTGAATCGTGCCGTTGGCGTACGGAGGACCGTCGTGCAGTACGAACTTCGGACGATCCTTGCCAATCTCGCGCAACTTACCGTACAGGCCAATGCTGTCCCAGCGCTGCAGAATCTGCGGTTCGCGCTGAGGCAGGCCGGCCTTCATTGGGAAGGCGGTGTCCGGAAGGTTTAGCGTGGCTTTATAGTCGGTCATTTAAGGCTCTTCATTAGCGATTGGCGCTAGGTGCGACAGGGCACGGGCGGCGGCAACATCCGCATTGATCGCCGTCTTAAGCGCCTCCAGAGAGGCGAAACGCTGCTCTTCACGCAGCTTGTGGTGGAAAACCACCGTCAAACGCCGGTCATACAGATCGCCGGCAAAATCTAAAAGGTGTACTTCGAGGTGGGCTTTGCCATCCCCTTCGACCGTTGGCCGCACGCCGATATTGGCAACGCCCGGCCAGGTCTTGCCGTCGATGTCGACGTTGACCAGGTAAACCCCGCTCAGCGGCACACGACGACGCTTGAGCTGCACGTTGACCGTGGGCGTACCCAGCTGGCGCGCCAGCTTCTGGCCGTGCAGGACTCGCCCGGCAATCCGGTACGGACGACCGAGCAACTGCTCGGCCAAGGCAAAATCGGCAGCGGCCAGGGCATTACGCACCTGAGTGCTGCTGACACGAATGCCGTCCATCTCGACGGTCTGCGCCGCTTCGACGGTAAACCCCTGAAGGGCGCCGGCCTGCTGCAGGAAATCGAAATCCCCCAGCCGGTCACAGCCGAAACGGAAATCGTCACCGACTTCCAGATGCTGCACGCCGAGGCCGTCCACCAGAATAGTATCGACGAACTCTCTGGCGCTGAGTTTGCTCAGCCGCTGATTGAAAGCCAGGCACAGCACCCGATCGACACCTTCTTCGGCCAGCAACTGCAGTTTGTCCCGCAGGCGGGCCAGACGGGCCGGGGCGGTGTCCGGGGCGAAGAACTCTCGCGGCTGCGGCTCGAAAATCACCACGCAGCTGGGCACGCCCAACTCGAGCGCACGCTCACGCAGCCGGGCCAGGATAGCCTGGTGACCACGGTGAACACCGTCAAAGTTGCCAATAGTGGCGACACAGCCCCGATGCTGGGGGCGCAGGTTGTGGAGGCCTCGAACCAGCTGCATAACGCGCTTCTTGCTCATAAAGTGGTCGATTATAACCACACCCGGCGGCCGACGACAGGCAACACCGTAACCCAAAGTGATCGAGCCGACAAAACCGTCGGCCCGCCCGTATCTATCGAGACAAAAGCCTCAGCTCAATGCCTTGCGATTGAAGTCGCGCAAACGGAAGCCCATCAACAGCAACATGCCGAAATACGCCACCACGCCGGCGATCACCAACGCGCCCAGACGCAGCAGGCGCTCAAGCATATGCCCCTGCTCCCAGGCCGGCATAAAGTGCATCGCACCCAGCAATACCGCGGACATCACCGCGACCGCCACCAACAGTTTGAGCCCGAACTTCGCCCAGCCCGGTTGTGGCTGATACATCTGCTGCTTGCGCAGTTGATAGAACAGCAGCCCGGCGTTGATGCAGGCCCCCACGCTGATGGCCAAGGCCAGACCGGCGTGAGCCAACGGCCCGATCAGCACCAGGTTGAACAGCTGGGTGACGATCAGGGTGAAAATCGCGATTTTTACCGGGGTGCGAATGTTTTGTTGCGCATAAAAGCCCGGCGCCAGCACTTTGATCACGATAATCCCCAGCAAACCGACGGAATAAGCGATTAACGCGCGCTGGGTCATGGTCGCGTCAAAAGCGCTGAACTGGCCGTACTGAAACAACGAAACCGTCAGCGGCTCTGCCAGAATCCCCAGCGCCAGAGAGCACGGCAACACCAGCATGAAGCACAGGCGCAGCCCCCAATCGAGTATCCGTGAATATTCGTGGCGATCCTGGTTGGCGTAAGTCTTGGCCAGGGTCGGCAGCAAAATCGTTCCCAGTGCCACACCCAGTACGCCGGATGGCAATTCCATCAGACGGTCGGCGTAATACATCCAGGACACGGAACCGGCCACCAGAAACGAAGCGAATATGGTGTTGATGATCAGCGAAATCTGGCTCACCGAAACGCCAATGATCGCCGGCAGCATCTGTTTCATGACCCGCCAGACACCGCTATCGCGCAGGCTCAGGCGCGGCAGCACCAGCATGCCGATCTTTTTCAGGTGTGGCAGCTGGAACAGCAACTGCGCCAGCCCCCCCACCAGAACGGCCCAGCCCAGCGCCATCACCGGCGGATCGAAGTACGGCGTCAGGAACACCGAAAAGATGATCATGCTGACATTGAGCAGGGTCGGCACGAAGGCCGGCACCGAGAAGCGGTTCCAGGTGTTGAGGATCGCTCCGGCCAATGAAGACAGCGAGATCAGCAATATATAAGGAAAAGTGACCCGTAACAGGTCGGTGGTCAGCTCGAATTTTTCCGGAGAATCGACGAAACCCGGTGCCGTGGCCCAGATAACCCAGGGCGCGGCAAGCATGCCCAACACGGTGACCAGCGCCAGCACCAGCGTCAGCAGGCCCGAGACGTAGGCAATGAAGGTTCGCGTCGCCTCCTCACCCTTCTGACTTTTGTATTCGGCAAGAATCGGCACGAAGGCTTGGGAAAACGCCCCTTCGGCGAAGATCCGCCGCAGTAGATTGGGCAGTTTGAAGGCGATAAAGAAGGCGTCGGTCGCCATCCCCGCACCAAATGCACGGGCGATTAGGGTGTCACGAACAAACCCCAACACTCGGGAAAGCATCGTGATAGAGCTGACAGCGGCCAACGATTTGAGCAGATTCATTGAAAGAGTTTTTGCCTGTCGATAAACAGCAGGCGAACAACGCGCCTACTTATGCGATACTCCGCGCCGCAACAGCACAGAGCCAAAGCTCGCGAGTTTACAGGTCGCACGCCGGAAAGAAATATCCCGGCGCTCCATACCTGCCACTTAGCGGATCGTTTCAACCGCCCTTGACAAGACATCAACTCATCGGCATGATTCGCGGCCTATTTTGTTTGCTATTTCCTAAAAAGTCTTTCGAGGAGCTCGACGGTGGCCAACACACCTTCCGCCAAAAAACGTGCAAAACAGGCTGAGAAGCGTCGCAGCCACAACGCCAGCCTGCGTTCCATGGTTCGTACCTACATCAAGAATGTAGTTAAAGCCATCGACGCAAAAGACGCTGAAAAAGCTCAAGCTGCTTACGTTCTGGCCGTGCCAGTTATCGACCGTATGGCCGATAAAGGCATCATCCACAAGAACAAAGCTGCTCGCCATAAGAGCCGCCTGAATGGCCACGTAAAGGCCCTGAACGTTGCCGCTGCTGCCTAAGCGACACGCTCATTAAAAAACCGACCTTAGGGTCGGTTTTTTATTGCCTGCGATTTATCGAATACACCGCAAAAAAAATGCGGGAGCGGGCTTGCTCGCGAAGGCGGCATAACAGTCAACACAAGTGTTGGATGTTAGTCAGTCTTCGCGAGCAAGCCCGCCCCCACATTTGGATCTGCGTTAACTTATTGAGCGTGAGTCCATGGCAGAATCGGAATCGCCGTCACCGCATTCTGCGGGCTGCCCTCGATCAAACGATCACTGTAGACCAGATACACCAGCGTATTGCGCTTCTTGTCGAGGAAGCGCACCACCTGCATGGTCTTGAATACCAGCGAGGTGCGCTCCTTGAACACTTCCTCGCCATCCTTGAGCTCACCCTTGAAATTGATCGGCCCGACCTGACGGCAGGCAATCGACGCCTCAGCGCGATCCTCGGCCAAGCCCAACCCACCTTTCACGCCGCCAGTTTTGGCCCGGGACAGGTAGCAGGTCACCCCCTCAACCTTCGGATCATCAAACGCCTCGACAACGATACGGTCGTTCGGGCCGACGAACTTGAACACCGTCGACACCTGACCAATTTCCTCAGCCGAGGCCAGCAGCGGCATCGCCAACAACAAGCTCAATAATCCTTTTGCCATACGCATTCAGGTATTCCTTCAGACCAGAATCAGGTTATCGCGGTGAACCAGCTCCGGCTCAGCCATGTAACCCAACAAACCGACAATCGCCTCAGACGACTGACCGATGATTTTTTGTGCTTCCAGCGCGCTGTAGTTAGCCAGGCCACGGGCAATTTCACGACCGTCCGGCGCCACACAAACCACCATTTCGCCACGACGAAAACTGCCCTGGACCAGTTTGACGCCCACCGGCAGCAAGCTTTTATTGCCTTGGGACAACGCCGTCACCGCGCCCGCATCCAGCACCAGAGTACCGCGGGTTTGCAGATGCCCGGCCAACCACTGTTTGCGCGCCGCCAGCATGCCGCGCTCAGGCGACAGCAAGGTGCCGATGCGCTCGCCAGCCTTGAGGCGATCCAGCACCCGCTCAATACGCCCACCGACAATGATGGTGTGCGCACCGGAACGCGCCGCCAGACGTGCGGCGCGCAATTTGGTCTGCATACCGCCACGCCCCAGCGCACCGCCAGTGCCGCCGGCGACCGCATCCAGCGCCGGATCATCGGCTCGCGCTTCGTAAATCAGCTTGGCATCGGGATTGTTGCGCGGATCAGCGTCGAACATGCCGTCGCGATCGGTGAGGATCACCAGCAAATCAGCCTCGACCAGGTTCGCCACCAGCGCCGCCAGCGTGTCGTTGTCGCCGAAACGGATTTCGTCAGTGACCACGGTGTCGTTCTCGTTGATCACCGGGATCACCTTAAGCTCGACCAGCGCGCGCAGCGTACTGCGAGCGTTCAGGTAGCGCTTGCGGTCGGACAAATCGTCGTGAGTCAGGAGAATCTGCGCGGTATGCCGGCCATGCTCGGCGAAGCTCGACTCCCAAGCCTGCACCAACCCCATCTGACCGATGGCGGCAGCCGCCTGCAACTCGTGCATGGCACCGGGTCGTACGGTCCAGCCCAGACGACTCATGCCCGCCGCCACCGCCCCGGAGGACACCAGCACCAGCTCAACACCTGCCTCATGCAGGGCAACCATCTGCTCGACCCAGACACCCATTGCCGCGCGATCCAGGCCCTTGCCGTCCGCCGTCAGCAAAGCGCTGCCGATTTTCACGACCCAACGCTGCGCACCTGTCACCTTGCTCCGCATCATCTTCAACCTTAGCTTGAGGACAGCACGACCCAGCGCTGCCCGTAACGTTATTCGTGACTACCGATTTCCAGATACTAAAACGCCGCTCCAGTGAGCGGCGCTTAAGTTTATCGCAACGAATCAGTCACGCACGTAAATGATTTCCGGACCGTCTTCGTCATCCACATCTTCTTCGTCCCAATCGTCGTCACCGATGTCATGGACCGACTTCACGCCGCTGCGGCGCAGAGCACGCTGATCGTCCAGCGCCTGCAACTGGGCACGGGCTTCGTCTTCGATGCGCTGATCGAGCTCGGCCAGCTCTTCCTTGTAGGCCGGGTCGTTAGCCAGACGATCGGCACGATCTTCCAGGTAACGCATGATGTCGTGGCACAGACGCTCGGTGCCTTGCTTGGCGATCGCCGAGATCACGTAGACCGGACCGGTCCACTCCAGACGATCAACGATTTCCTTGACGCGAGCATCGTGCTCCTCTTCGAGGATCTGGTCGCACTTGTTCAGCACCAGCCAGCGATCACGCTCGGCCAGGGACGGACTGAACTTGGTCAGCTCGCTGACGATCACTTCAGCGGCGTCCGGAGCACTGGTGTCATCCAGCGGCGCCATGTCGACGAGGTGCAGCAGCAAACGGGTACGCGACAAGTGCTTGAGGAAGCGAATCCCCAGGCCCGCACCGTCGGAAGCACCTTCGATCAGGCCCGGAATGTCCGCCACCACGAAGCTCTTCCAGCGATCGACGCTGACCACACCCAGGTTCGGCACCAGCGTGGTGAACGGGTAGTCAGCGACTTTCGGCTTGGCGGCCGACACCGAGCGAATGAAGGTGCTTTTACCGGCATTCGGCAAACCGAGCAGGCCGACGTCCGCCAATACTTTCATTTCCAGTTTCAGGTCGCGCTGCTCACCCGGCTTACCCGGCGTGGTCTGGCGCGGTGCGCGGTTGGTACTGGATTTGAAACGAGTGTTACCCAGACCGTGCCAGCCGCCCTGAACCACGAGCAGACGCTGACCAGCCTTGGTCAGGTCGCCGATGACTTCCTGGGTAGCAGAGTCGATCACAGTGGTACCGACCGGCACCCGCAGGACCAGGTCTTCACCTTTTTTGCCGGTGCAGTCGGTGCTGCCACCGTTGGAGCCACGCTCAGCATCGAAGTGCCGGGTGTAACGGTAGTCGACCAGGGTGTTCAGGTTTTCGTCGGCCATCATGTAGATGGAGCCGCCATCGCCACCGTCGCCGCCGTTCGGGCCGCCGTTTTCAATGAATTTTTCCCGACGGAAACTCATGCAACCGTTGCCACCGTCGCCGGCCTTTACTCGAATCGATACTTCATCAACAAACTTCATAACAAAACGCCTCTCGCCATACGGACGAGCCGAAAAACAACCAAGACATAAGACTCTTGCAAAAATGAGCGCAGCGACCTCAATCAACGACCGCCAATACAGCGCTGGAGCCCATCACAAACAGCTTTGCAAGAGACTCACCCCACAAACGAAAAAGCCCCGTCGCAAGACAGGGCTTTTCCAGCAACTACGTAATTATGCCGCGACGACGTCAGTCTTCGGGACAATGCTCACGTAACGACGACCGAAGGCGCCTTTTACTTCGAACTTGATCACGCCGTCGATTTTAGCGAACAGAGTGTGATCCTTGCCCATGCCAACGCCGTAGCCAGCGTGGAATTGGGTACCGCGCTGACGCACGATGATGTTGCCCGGAATGATAACCTGGCCGCCATACATCTTCACGCCAAGGCGCTTGGCTTCTGAGTCGCGACCGTTACGGGTACTACCACCAGCTTTTTTGTGTGCCATGAGTTCAATTCTCCTAGTGAGGAATTAGGCTGAAATTAAGCCTGAATACCGGTGATTTTGATCTCGGTGTACCACTGGCGGTGGCCCATACGCTTCATGTGGTGCTTACGGCGACGGAACTTGATGATGCGGACTTTATCGTGACGACCTTGGGAGATCACTTCAGCCACAACGGTAGCGCCAGGAACAACTGGAGCGCCGATATTCACGTCGTCGCCATTGGCAACCAACAGAACGCGATCAAAAGTTACGGATTCGCCGGTAGCGATTTCCAGTTTTTCGATCTTCAGGTATTCACCTGGAGCAACTTTGTACTGCTTGCCACCAGTAACGATTACTGCATAAGACATGGTATTTCTCCGATAATCCTGCTCACCCAGCTCTTTATAAGAAGAGGTATTGGCTGGCATGGCTGCATAAGGCTGGAAGGCCTGTTTGCAATTGCGTAAGGCAGGTGCTGCCCAGGAAGTTCAGGGTGCGCGATTGTACGCAAGCTGCTCTGGCGTTGCAAGTGGCCGTCCATCGTGCCTTGACAGGCCCGGACGTGGGTCCTAGCATGCCGCGCACCCCTTCTGGAGCAACTGTCGCTGATGCAACCCCAAGCTTTCTACCGCGCGGTGGCGGACGATTTTAGCGCCGTCGACGGCATCATCAAGAAGCAGCTGACTTCCCGAGTGCCGCTGGTATCGAAAATCGGCGACTACATTACCTCGGCTGGCGGTAAACGCCTGCGTCCGTTGCTCGTGCTGCTGTGCGGCAAGGCGCTGGGCCGCGAAGGCGATGACCTGCGTCTGCTGGCCGCCACCATCGAGTTCCTGCACACCGCCACCCTGCTACATGACGACGTCGTCGACATGTCAGGCATGCGCCGTGGTCGCTCGACCGCCAATGCCATGTGGGGCAACGCGCCGAGCGTGCTGGTGGGCGACTTCCTGTATTCGCGTTCTTTCGAAATGATGGTCGAACTGGGCTCCATGCCGGTGATGAAGATCCTTTCGCAAGCCACGCGCATCATCGCTGAAGGCGAAGTGTTGCAGCTGTCGAAGGTCCGCGACGCCAGCACCACCGAAGAAACCTACATGGAAGTCATCCGCGGCAAAACCGCGATGCTCTTCGAAGCCTCGACCCACAGTGCCGCCGCCCTGGCCGGGGCCTCGCTGGAACAGAGCGAAGCGCTGCGCACCTTCGGTGATCACCTGGGCGTGGCCTTCCAATTGGTCGACGACCTGCTGGACTACCGTGGCGATGCCGAGACCCTGGGCAAGAACGTCGGTGACGATCTGGCCGAAGGCAAACCGACTCTGCCGCTGATCTACACCATGCGCGAAGGCACTCCGGAGCAGGCCGCACTGGTTCGTCAGGCGATCCAGAAAGGTGGCATCGAAGATCTGGAAAGCATTCGCGAAGCTGTCGAAGCTTCCGGCTCGCTGGATTACACCGCGCAACTGGCCCGCGACTACGTGGCCCGTGCGATCAAGTGCCTGGACGCGCTGCCTGCCAGCGAATACCGCGATGCATTGGTGGAATTGAGCGAGTTTGCGGTAGCCCGTACGCACTGACACCCTCTTGCAAGGACCGGCTCCTGTTGGGAGCTGGCTTGCCTGCGATGGCATCACCGCGGTGCATCTGAAACACCGGGGCGCCCGCATCGCGGGCAAGCCCGGCTCCCACAGGAGTAGCGTTGCCCCCCTCCTGCCTAAAACCCTATATAATGTGCGTTTTTAGCCATCCTGAATCCAAGGAGCTTTAGTGAGCACGTTGCCACCCTGCCCGAAATGCAATTCCGAATACACCTACGAAGACGGCGCGCAGCTGATCTGCCCGGAGTGCGCCCATGAGTGGTCCGCCAGCGGCGAAGCCGAAGTGGCCTCCGACGACACCGTGAAAAAGGATTCGGTCGGCAACGTTCTGCAGGACGGCGATATCATCACCGTGATCAAGGATCTCAAGGTCAAGGGCACGTCGCTGGTGGTCAAGGTCGGCACCAAGGTCAAGAACATCCGCCTGTGCGATGGCGATCATGACATCGACTGCAAGATCGACGGCATTGGCCCGATGAAGCTCAAATCCGAGTTCGTCAGAAAAGTCTGAGCCTGCTGTATTCCATCCCGCGCCTGGCGTGGGATGGTGCTTCGCCTCCCCCCCCCCGCTTCGCCCAACATTCCTCGCAATAGCCAAACGCCAGCCGTTTTGACCTTACGCAATCTTTACCCATAAAAAAACACAGACCGCCAATAGGTCCTTGCTATTTGACGAATAAGAATTATTCTCATTGAAACCCATCAATGGAGATGAGACCCATGACTTATTTGATCGATGCCTGGCTGGACCGCCCACATCCCTACCTCAGAATCCTGCATCGGGAAACCGGGGAAGTCTGTGCGGTGCTTGAAGAAGAAGCCTTGAACGAGCTGCAGGATCAGGGTGATCTGGACGTCAACGGCCTGAGTTCCAGTGAGCCGGTGGTGCTCAAGGAACTGGTGCGCAATCTGTTTCTGTTCTGCTATGCCCGGGCGTTGCGCCCGACCAGTGAGCTGAACCATAAGATCGAACTATGAGACAACGCAAAAAACTGTGGGAGCGAGCCTGCTCGCGATGGCATCACCTCGGTTTCACAGAAAAACCGAGTTGACTGCATCGCGAGCAGGCTCGCTCCCACATTAGCCCGTCATAACGACAGGCCGGGCATTACAGAACGTCGAGCAGTTCGACGTCGAATACCAGTACGCTGTGCGGCGGAATGCTGCCAACGCCTTGAGCGCCGTAAGCCAGTTCGCTCGGCACGTACAGACGCCATTTGCTGCCGGCGTTCATCAGTTGCAGGGCTTCGGTCCAGCCAGCGATGACGCCGCCAACCGGGAATTCTGCAGGCTGACCACGCTCGTAGGAGCTGTCGAACACAGTGCCGTCGATCAGGGTGCCGTGGTAGTGAGTGCGCACTTGATCCTCACGGGTTGGCTTGGCGCCTTCACCTTGAGTCAGCACTTCGAATTGCAGGCCGGAAGCCAGGGTGGTGATGCCTTCGCGCTTGGCGTTTTCAGCCAGGAAAGCCAGACCTTCGCCAGCAGCCGCTTCAGCCTTGGCAGCCGCTTCGGCTTGCATGATCTCGCGGATCACTTTGAAGCTGGCGGACATTTCTTCCTGACCCACACGGCTTGGCTTGCCGGCGAACGCGTCGGTCAGGCCAGCCAGGATCGCGTCCAGGCTAACGCCCGGTGGCGGGTTGTCACGCAGCTGGTCGCCCAACTGACGGCCAATGCCGTAGCTGACGCGGGTTTCGTCGGTGGACAGATTTACTTCGGACATCACACTGCTCCGCTGTGGGGCATCCCTGAAAGGTAAATATTCGTACAGCACTTCCAGAAGAGCCCTTCATAAAAAAGGGCCAGCAGACTAGCACAGATGCCGTCACGTTGATGAGCGGTGTCAGCCCTGTTACGCAGAACGGAAGGTGCTCGGCACTTTTGGGCTTTCCTCAGTGCTGGCACCGCACATTTCGTCATGAGCCGGGGTATGTACAACGTTGAATGACTTGGGACAGGCGTGAAGCACTTCACGCGCATGCTCGACCGAGCGCAGCTGCAATATCTTGCCGTGGGCATCGAGCAATGGGTGCGCCGAGCCATGCATCCGTGCCTCCAGCACGTAGAACACGCCTTCCATCGAAACCAGGTTCAGCTCATCGATCTTTCCGGCGATGGCAAACACATTCAACTCTTGCAGGTTCATGAACGCACCTCATGCAGTGGCGAGTCAGGATCCTTACAGGGATATGCCTCGACGTGCCAAAGCACAAGCCACAAACGACACCGCCTGTCTGTTTCACAACTCTGTGGGAGCGGGCTTGCTCGCGAAGACGGTGCAACTGCCAACGATGATGCTGAATGTCATGGCCTCTTCGCGAGCAAGCCCACTCCCACAAGAATCAGTCGATCAGTGCTTGGTCAGCTTGTCCAGATAGCCCATGGCAAACGCAGACACCACAAAGGTCATGTGGATGATCACGTACCACTGCAGATGCTCGGGATCGACGTTCTTGGCGTCCATGAAGACTCGCAGCAGGTGGATCGACGAAATCGCCACGATGGAAGCCGCGACCTTCATCTTCAACGAAGATGAATCCATGGTGCCCAACCAGTTGAGCTTTTCCTTGCTGTCGTCGATATCCAGCTGGGAGACGAAGTTCTCGTAACCGGAGATCATCACCATCACCAGCAAGCCGCCCACCAGCGCCATGTCGATCAGCGACAGCAATACCAGAATCAGTTCCGACTCGACCATCGAGAACACGTTAGGGATGACGTGGAAGACTTCCTGGAAGAATTTGAGCGCCAATGCCAGCAACCCCAGAGACAAACCGAAATAGATCGGTGCCAGTAGCCAACGGGAAGCGTACATTGCATTTTCGATAAAGCGTTCCATTAAATCTCACATCAGGGCTGGAAATGGCGGCGAGTATAACAGCCACCTGTTACACCCAGAAACCGCCGGAAAATCCGCAACCTGCGTGTGTGTGACAAAGTTTTTCTGCTAGTGTCCAGATCATTGACAGGTCAGCGGCGTCAGACAGGAAGACTGGAAATGGATGTGCGATTGCCTTTAACGAGTGCCGGACTTTGCCTCGCTCTGTTGCTCGGTGGTTGTTCGCCCAGCGATGAGAAACGCCAGGTCAGCCTCGAAGAAAAGACCGCGCAGTTCGAAAAATCCCTGGAGACGATCGAGGATCCGAAACTCAGGGACGCCGTGGCCGAGCTAGGCGGCTCACTGTTATTGCTCGAGCGCGCACAACTCAAGCTCGACAGCAAACCGGTGGTCACCGAATACGGCGAAGACGCCCTCGTCGTGCTCAAGCACTACCCCACGCCCCAGGCACTGGTCGACACCTACATCAACGATCTGTTCGTGCTGCACAAGGATTCCAGTTCGGATTACCTGACCGACCTGCAACCGGTATTCCCCTTCAACTTCAACATTCCGGGCACGTTCCTTTTTCCTCATGGCCTGGAATGGCAATCGGTGACCCTGAGCAACAAGCGCGTCATCGCGTTCCAGCCGGAATGGTCGGAAACCGATCCAGGCATTCAGTTGAGCCCGTCGAGCTCCAACCTGACCAGCCCCGATGATCTGACGGTGACCTACCCCTTCATCGAGGGGCTGGATGTGGATAGGAAGAACCAGCCACAACCGGTGAGCCTGCAAGGCAAGGTGGAAATCATCGCTCCACGCCGGCTCTACAGCTTCGACCTGACGAAAAAGGACGTCGGCCAGACGCGCACCAACGACAACCTCAGTGTCACGCTGCTGAAGCTTGAAAAAAACCATGCCGAAATCGAATTCAGTAACAGCGCGCCGCCAGACCCCGAGGTCCGCGATACGCCGCTCAACCCACTGATCGTTCAGGCCAGGGACGCCACCGGGCAATTCCTCGCTCGCTCGGGCGCGATCAATGAAACTGCCGCACAAATTGCGTTCTATCAAAAACAACTGGCGCAAATGCAGCAGCAGAAGGGCTGGAGCGAAGCATTCGAAAAACAGCTCGACGACGATCAGCGTGCGTTTGAAAAGCAACAGACCCGGCATTACACCAAGGTGTACTTCAACGGACCGATCGAAACCCTCGAAGTCAGCCTGCTGGACTTCTCGGGGGTCACGGTCACTCGAAAAAACCTGGACCTGCCGGTACGCCGCTTCGACCAGCACACCACGGAAAAAACCATCCAGCCACTGACCTTGCCCGTGGTGGTGTATGACGACCAGGCCGCGACCTGGCTCAAAGGTGCAACGCTGGGCGAGGAGCAATTGAAAAAGAGCATCAGCATCAGTCAGTCGGTCGATGACCCGAGCGCCGCGCGCATCGAGTTCGATCACCCCAGAAGCTTCAATGACGAACTGCTCGGCACCTCTTTCAATCCCAGCGAAAGCCCGGTGACGTTCTTTACCCAAGATGACAAGGGGCAGCGCGATGGGCCGATCGAACTGCCACCGGAGGCGTATCAGGTCGACCCGCTACGCGGCACCATCACCTACGATCTGAATCTGTTTGCAGAAACACCGGCCTACGCGGTGGGCTCCATGCCCCTGCTCCTGGCGACTATCGGCCAGCAAACGTACGACACCCAACCATTGCCCAAAGGCCTGGCGTTCAAAGGGAATGCACTGGTGGTTGATTTGAAGCTGTTTCCCGCCCAGGACTGGCGCTTTTTCGCCAAGGACAACAGTGGCAACTATCTGAAAGAGATTCTTTCGGTCATTCATGACGCGAGCACGCAAGGCCCGGCGTTATTCGCAGTGCATTACTTCTATGGCCAGCCCACACGTCTGGAAACTTATCAGCGAACCAACCTCACCACCGTGCAGTACGGTTTCGAGGTCAAACTCGATAAGGCCGAGCCAGGCAACCTTGATCAATAGCCTGTTCAGTGCTCGGGCCGAAACTCGAAACCGCCAAGGTTGCGGCAACGGCCACCATTGATCTCTCGCAACTGGGCTTGCAGGTGCAGGCACCAGATTTGCGGGTCATCGGCCAATTCGTAGCCATGCAGAGTCAGACTTTCAACAATGGTGTCGAGGATCGACTCAGCCACGACCGGCCCATGAAACGGGCCCTGAGCCTTGATGGCTGAAGGTTGTTCGCCGGCCATTCCGGCGGCGAAGAGCAAGGTCCACATGCCCGTATCTCCCGCCAGCGGGCGGATAGCACATTCGATACGGGTCACAAGGCCCAGGCATTGACGGGTGAGGCAGAGGTTGCGCGACATGGCGGCGACCCTCGGTAGATCCGGTATTCAGCCCCCACGGGAAGGCTGTCTCGATCCAGTGATTACTGTCGATGTCCTTGAGCTGAGAATAGAAGAAAAGTTCGGCTCGCACGCGGACCGAGACCAGAAGGCGCCGAGCGGTCACGGCGTGAATATTGACGCCATTTTGGCGACGCTTTTAATTTGCATTGAACACAAAACCCTGTGGGAGCGGGCTTGCTCGCGAAGGCGGCATAACAGTCGACATTAATGCTGAATGTCAGTCCGTCTTCGCGAGTAAGCCCGCTCCTACATGGGGGGGGCGCGTCAGGCCGGCTTGGTTTCCACCAACGCTTCCTGCGCCAACTCCTTTTCGGCCTCCTTGAGGTCTTCGTCGCTGATCATTTCCGCGATCACCCGCAAGCGTTCCACCACCCGGGCGTTGACGCTGCCTTCAGGAAATTCGCCATTCTCATCCGGCTCACCGGCCGGCTCGCCGACCAACAGGCTCAGGGCTTCGTCGGCCTGGCGCACCGCGTAGACATGGAACTGCCCCGCGCGCACTGCCGCCAGCACCTTCTCGTCGAGCATCAGCGTGGCGACGTTGGCGTGAGGAATGATCGCCCCTTGCTCACCGGTCAGGCCGCGAGCTTCGCAGAGCCGGAAGAAACCTTCGATCTTCTCGTTGACCCCGCCTACCGCCTGCACTTCACCGAACTGGTTGATCGAACCGGTAATCGCGAAGCACTGCTTGAGCGGGGTTTTCGACAAGGCCGAGATCAGTGTGCAGGCCTCGCCCAAAGACGCGCTATCGCCGTCGACATAACCGTAGGACTGCTCCAGGGCGATACTCGCGGAAATCGCCAGCGGGAATTCCTGCGCATAACGGCTGCCCAGGTACCCGGTGAGGATCATCACGCCTTTGGAGTGGATCGGCTGGCCGAGGTTGACCTCGCGCTCGATGTCGACGATACCGCTGCCGCCCGGATAAACCGTGGCGGAGATCCGCGCCGGCACCCCGAAAGCCGAATCGCCGACTTCCAGCACCGTCAGCCCGTTGCACTTGCCGACCGCCGCGCCATCGGTGTCGATCAGAATGATCCCGGCCAGCATGTCATCGAGAATCCGCGCCGAAACGCGCCCGGTACGGGTGGCCTTGGCCTTGAGTGCACGTTCGATGTGCCCGGCGTCGGTCATCTCGTCACCCGCCAGGTCGCGAATGAAATCCGCCTCGCTGACCAGCTGGAACAGATCGCCGATCCGCGCCGACAAACGCCCTTGATGTTCGGCCAGACGCGCGCTGTAAG
This sequence comes from Pseudomonas sp. B21-015, assembly GCF_024749285.1. Taxonomy (NCBI): domain Bacteria; kingdom Pseudomonadati; phylum Pseudomonadota; class Gammaproteobacteria; order Pseudomonadales; family Pseudomonadaceae; genus Pseudomonas; species Pseudomonas sp. B21-015. Next base: position 970,922 of record NZ_CP087196.1, on the reverse strand, counting down.
TCGCCAGACGCGCCACCGCATCGGCGGTCAGCGGCGCCATGCCTTCCTCGGACGTACGGGTTTTGAGTAACTGGGCGAACTGCTCCAGGCTCTCGTCGACCATCGGGATGTCTTCGTCGAAATCCACCAGGACGCGGAACATCTCCTGGAAGTCCGGATCGAGGTCTTGCAGCGTGTAGTAGAGCTGCCGGGCGCCGATGATGACGACCTTGACCTGCAACGGAATGTTTTGCGGTGTCAGGGTCACGGTGGCCAGACGGCCCAGCTCACCCAGAGGCGATTCCATTTTCAGCTTGCGCGATTGCAGGGCGCGCTTGAGCGCATCCCACACAAATGGCTCGCTGAGCATTTTTTCCGCTTCGAGGATCAGGAAACCGCCATTGGCCCGGTGCAGCGCACCCGGTCGCAGCTGCCGATAGGTGGTGTAGAGCGCGCCTTGGTCGGTGCTGTATTCGATGCGACCGAACAGGTTGTCGTAGGTCGGGTGCGGCTCGAAGACCACCGGCGCACCGCCGCTGAACGGATGACCCACCACCAGGCTCGGGGCGTATTGCTCTTCAAGCAATTTGCGGGCGACAGCGTCGGTCTTGCTGTCGTCCACCAGTTGCTCGACCACTGTCTTGAGCAGGTACACCTGCATCGCTTGCAGGTAACCGCAAACGCCTGCGTTTTCCGCGTACTTTTCCGACAGCGGCGACAGCAATGGCTGCAAGGCCAGGGTGATGGTTTCTTCGTTGAGCTGACGCAGCTGATTGCTCGACTCGCGCTTCCATTGCGGCAGGCTGGCAAGTTCTTCGTTCAACCGCTCTTCGAGCCCGGAAATGTCGTCATGAAAGCGCTCGCGCTCGGCTTCCGGCAACTGGGCGAACTCAGCCTCATCCAGGGCCTTGCCTTCGCTCATCGGCGTGAAGGCGATGTTGCTGCTGTCGCGGTACAGCGCGACCTCTTTCTCCAGCGCCAGACGCTCGATCACGTCCAGTGCCCGGTCATAACGCTGGTTGAAAGCGCGGTCGATGGCGCTTTTCTTCTGCTGGTAGGACGGGTGCTCGAACACCGCCGGAAAGGTCGCCAACAGGTTGTCGATCAAACCGTTGATGTCGCCGATGAAGGCGCCTGCGGTGCCCGACGGCAACTCCAGGGCGCGAGGCTCGCGCGGCTCATCGAAATTATTGACGTAGACCCAGTCCGCCGGGGTCTGCAGGCGTTTGCCTTCGGCCTTGAGGTAGCGTTTGACGAACGAGAAGCGGCCAGTGCCGGGCTCGCCCATGACGAATACGTTGTAACCGGGGCGTGGCATGGCCACACCGAACTGCAAGGCTTCGACCGCACGTTCCTGGCCAAGCACACCGCGGAAGGGCTCCAGATCATTGGTGGTAGAGAAGCTGAACTGTTCAGCGGAAAACGGACGGGTCAGCGCTTCGGGCGCTAGACGCAAGCTGGCAGCAACAGGATCAGGCATCGGGCTTCCTTACATCAGGCGGGGCAGATAGCGGCATTCTGGCGCTGCCCGTACCTCACTGGCAAGGCGCGCCTCAAGCCAAAGCTTAGACAAAGCGCCAGCTCCAGGCCGAGCGGGTCAAAATCAATGTTTTCAAGGAATGTTTCGCAAAAGGTTACGCAACCCCTTAAACTCCAAACCGCGCGGCTGGAACTAATAACCGGCCCACTGGCACCATTAGGGGCCAGCACCCTGTCCATTGGCATGCACACAAAAGAGAACATAGCTATGAAACGGATTCTTCTCGGTACTCTCTTCACCGCTGTATCCATCAACGCCATGGCTCAGGCGCCAGGCGGTCCGGACTGCGGTTGGGGCAACATGCTGTTCGAAGGTCAGCGTGGCACCCCGGCACACTTCCTGGCATCCACCACCAACGGCACTTCCGGTAACGCAACCTTCGGTATGACCTCCGGTACCAACGGTTGCTCGACCAATGCGGCGCTGACCTATGGCGGCAAATCCTGGATCGCCATGAATGGCATGATGAACGAGCTGTCCGAAGACATGGCCAAAGGTCAGGGCGAAGCGCTGACCACTTACGCCGTGGTCCTGGGCGTGGCGCCGGAAGACCGTGCGCATTTCGCCGCGGTGGCTCATCAGCACTTCCAGCAGATTTTCAGCAAAGCTGATGTGACCGCTGAAGACGTGCATACCAACACCCTGGCCGTATTGAAGAACGATCCTCGTCTGGCCAAGTACGCCACTCAAGCATAAGCTCGACCCACCCCGCTCCTTTCTGGGAGCGGGTTTTGTTTTTTGGACCTGACCCCTTGGTCTTTGTTTTCTTCGAGTTCAAGTAGCCTCCTATGCTCAAACGCCTTGCCTGGCTGGCGCTCTGTGTCTGCGCCCCGCTGTCCGGCGCGCCACACATCGACAATCAACGTTTGCAGCACTTGGCCAACGACCCCTTCTGGATTTCCCTGGGCCATTACGAAACCGCCAAGCTCGGTGGCTGGCGCAGTTACGTCAGCGACAAGAAGTTCTTCCTCGCCCCCGATGGTAACGAACACCCCGACCGTGAACTGGCGGCGACCGTGCAGGCACTGTATGCCCCGGCCAGTGCCGGCGAGCAGCATGCGCAATGCGTCTATCCGGCCCGCACCCGCTGGTTGAGGGCGCAGCTTGAGCTGAGCGGTCTGCCGACGCCGGACTGCGCTGAGTTCAAACAGTGGTTCAAGGACGTTTCGCCCCACAGTGCGGTGATGATTTTCCCGGCGGCCTACCTGAACAGCCCGTCGTCGATGTTCGGTCACACGTTGCTACGCATCGATCAGGCCGATGTGCAGAGCGACAAGACGTCGCTACTCAGTTACGCGATCAACTTCGGCGCCTACATCGAAGGTTCGGACAACAGCATTCTGTACGCCTGGAAAGGCTTGATGGGCGGTTATCCGGGGCTGTTTGCCCTGGTGCCCTACCAGGAAAAACTCTCGGAATACCGTAGCCTCGAGAACCGCGATCTGTGGGAATACCGCCTGAATCTGACCCAGCAGGAAACCGAGCGCATGGTCGAGCACGTCTGGGAACTCAAACAGATCCAGTTCGACTACTTTTTCTTCGACGAAAACTGCTCTTATCGCCTGCTTGAGCTGCTGCAAGTGGCGCGGCCGGGCCTGAAGTTGACCGAGCAATTCCCGTTGACCGCCATTCCCACCGACACGGTCAAAGCGGTGAAACAGGCCGGGCTGGTGGAATCGATTGAATATCGCCCGTCCCGCGAGCGTGAGCTGCTGAGCCGCGCAGAACCGTTGACCGCTGAAGAACAGGACTGGGTGCTAAAGCTCAGTGCCGATCAGAAGCAATTGCAGGCCCCGGCGTTCAAGGCTCAGCCTCGCGACCGTCAGGCGTTGATCATCGATGCGGCTTACCGCCTGGAACGTTATCGCGCCAACGGCCAGGAACGTGACCCGCAACGGGCGCAGCGCAGTTTCGAATTGCTGCGCGCAATCAATCAAAACCCGCCTCCGGAACTGGACATTGCGCAACCTGACTTGCCCGAAGACGGCCACGAATCCCGTACCTGGCAGGCCGGCATCGGCACCCGGGGCGACAAGGCCTTCGGCGAATATGGCCTGCGCATGGCCTATCACGACCTCAACGACAACGCCGAAGGCTTCCCGCTTGGCGCGCAGATCGAAATCCTGCAGATGAAGCTGCGCCAATACGAAGGTAATCACTGGCAGTTGCAGCAACTGGACCTGGCGACCATCCGCTCCCTGACCCCGCGCAACGCGCTCTTGCAGCCGCTGTCGTGGCAAGTCACCGGCGGCCTGGAGCGCGTGCCGGGCAAGCACGATGACGAAACCCTGGTCAGCCATGTCAACGGTGGCGGCGGCGGAACCTGGCAACTGGGTGACGACATGCTCGGGTTCGCCTTGGGCACCGTTCGCGTGGAGCACAACAATGACTTCGCGGGCTTCATCGCCCCGGCGGCGGGCTTTAACAGCGGCCTGCTGTGGAAAAACCCGCTGGGCAATTTCAGCCTGGAAGCCAAGGGAGATTACTTCACTAACGGCGAAGTGCGCCGTAGTGTGAGCCTGAATCAGCAGTGGGAATTGTCGCGTAATCTGGGTGTGCGCCTAAGTGCCCAACGCGAGTTCAGCCACCTGGCTTCACCCGAAAACGAAGTGATGCTTGAGGTGAAGTGGTATCACTATTGATCGTTGCTTAACCGCAAAAGATCGCAGCCTTCGGCAGCTCCTACAGGACCGCATATAACCGTGCTTTTGTAGGAGCTGCCGAAGGCTGCGATCTTTTAATCTTTCTTTCACTCCCAGCTGACAAATACGCTTCTAGACTTCCCTTATAGGCCGTTGAACGGTCCAGGAGTCCAAGATGTGGCGTTGCGTGGGTGTGTTGGGGATGTTGGTATTGATCACGGGGTGCCAGTCGACCCATGAAGATCTGATCAGCAAGGGTTATCCACCGGCATTCGCCGACGGCTTCGATGACGGTTGCAGCAGTGGCCGGCAGGCCGCCGGGGCAATCACTGGTGAGTTTCGCAAAAACGTCCCACGTTACCTCAAGGACAAGCAATACGCCGAAGGCTGGACCGATGGCTTCCGTCAGTGCCAGGCCATGCGCGAAAACGAGGATCGAAACGAGTACAGGGAACGCCATTGGGACGAGCGCGAACGGGCCTGGCAACAGCAGAAAGACCGGGACGCCGCGCGAGCCTATCGCTCGCAATAAGTCGTTTACAGACATTCGTCGAAACTTAAAGCCTGCGACCATGGCCCAAACCCTATAACGGGAGAAAAGCATGAGTCGTGCCTTCGTCAATGAAGATAACGCCGCCGCGCAAGCCGATCAGCCAGTCGAACGGCAGGTCAGCGCGCAGCCCAATTACGTCACGCCAGCCGGTTTCGCACAGCTTCAGGCGAAAGTCGACGAGCTGCAAAACCTGCTCGATCAGGAAAGCGCCAAAGGTGACCTGGCCGATAAGCAGCGCCAGGCCGACCTCGATCGCGACTGGCGCTACTTCAAGCAGCGCCTGCAAAGCGCCCAGGTGGTCGCACTGGCTTCCTCTACCGATAAAGTGCAGATCGGCAACTGGGTGACATTTGCCGACGAACACGATCATGAACAGCGCGTGCAATTGGTCGGAGAAGACCAGGCGGATGCCGCCCATGGGCTGATCAATTGGAGCTCGCCGCTGGGGCGAGCATTGCTTGGGGCGCAAGTGGGCGATGACGTGTTGTGGAAGCGGCCGGCGGGGGATTTGGTGATTGAGGTTCTTACGATAGAGATCGGGTGATATCGAGGCCGCCATCGCGAGCAGGCTCGCTCCCACAGGGGATTTGTATTGGCCACAAATCTTCAGTTCACTGAAGATCAAATGTGGGAGCGAGCCTGCTCGCGATAGCCGCGACTCGGTCTTCCTGAAACCCATAAAAAACGGAGCCCCGAAGGCTCCGTTTTTTTATGCAACCAACCTGAAATCAGGCCAGTTTCTTGTGCCGTACGCGGTGCGGCTGGGAAGCCGCTTCGCCGAGGCGTTTCTTGCGATCGGCTTCGTACTCGGTGTAGTTGCCTTCGAAAAACACGGCTTGCGAGTCGTCTTCGTACGCCAGGATGTGAGTCGCGACGCGGTCAAGGAACCACCGATCGTGAGAGATCACAATGGCGGCGCCCGGGAAGTCCAGCAAGGCTTCTTCCAGGGAACGCAGGGTTTCAACGTCGAGGTCGTTGGACGGTTCGTCGAGCAGCAGGACGTTGCCGCCCTCTTTCAGGGTCAGGGCCAGATGCAAGCGACCACGCTCACCGCCGGACAGGTCCTTGACGAACTTCTGCTGATCGCCGCCCTTGAAGTTGAAACGGCCAACGTAGGTGCGCGACGGGATCTCGTAGCTGCCGATGCGAATCTGGTCGGAACCGTCGGAGATCTGCTGGAACACCGTTTTGCTGCCTTCCAGGTCTTCACGGCTTTGATCCACGCATGCCAGTTGCACGGTTTCGCCGACTTCGATGCTGCCCGAATCCGGCGTTTCCTTGCCCATCAGCATGCGGAACAGCGTCGATTTACCGGCACCGTTACCGCCGATCACACCAACGATGGCGCCTTTAGGCATGGAGAACGACAGGTTGTCGATCAACACGCGATCGCCGTAGCCCTTGCTGACGTTCTTGAATTCGATGACCTTGTCGCCCAGGCGCGGACCGGCCGGGATGTAGATCTCGTTGGTTTCGCTGCGCTTCTGGAATTCCTGCGATTGCATTTCTTCGAAGCGTTGCAGACGGGCCTTGGATTTGGACTGGCGGGCCTTGGCGCCTTTGCGCACCCACTCCAGTTCTTCCTTCATGGCCTTTTCGTGGGCCGACTGCTGCTTGGATTCGGCCGCCAGACGATCGGACTTGGCTTCGAGCCAACCCGAATAGTTGCCCTCGTACGGGATACCGGCACCACGGTCGAGCTCGAGGATCCAGCCGGCGACGTTGTCCAGGAAGTAGCGGTCGTGCGTGATCGCAACCACGGTGCCCGGGAAGTCGTGCAGGAAATGCTCCAGCCAGGCGACGGAATCGGCGTCCAGGTGGTTGGTCGGTTCGTCGAGCAGCAGCATGTCCGGGGCGGACAGCAGCAGACGGCACAGGGCCACACGGCGCTTTTCACCACCGGAGAGGTGTTCGACCCTGGCGTCCCAGGCCGGCAGACGCAGTGCATCGGCGGCGACTTCCAGTTGGCGATCCAGGTTGTGACCGTCGCTGGCCTGCAGGATGGCTTCGAGTTTGGCCTGTTCGGCAGCGAGCTTGTCGAAGTCGGCATCCGGATCAGCGTAAGCGGCGTAGACCTCGTCCAGGCGCGCCTGGGCATCCTTGATCACGCTGACCGCTTCCTCGACCACTTCTCGCACGGTCTTGGTCGGGTCCAGAATGGGTTCTTGCGGCAGGTAGCCGATGTTCAGGTCTGGCATCGGACGGGCTTCACCGTCGAACTCGGTGTCGACGCCCGCCATGATTTTCAACAGGGTGGATTTACCCGAACCGTTGAGGCCGAGTACGCCGATCTTGGCGCCAGGGAAGAACGACAGCGAAATGTTTTTCAGGATTTCCCGCTTCGGCGGAACAACTTTGCCCAGCCGATGCATGGTGAAGACGTATTGAGCCATGGAGAACCTAGGGTCAGTGACTGATGAATGATTAGAGCGCAGGCGATGCCCGGCCAGGCCATGCGCGTCGTTCGATTGATGGGTATCAAGGCGTGCGCGCTGAAAAAACCTGAGTCTAGGAGCTGGAACGCTCCCGCGTAACCGGCAAAGCTACCTGATTGACGGAAGGCAGTCCAGCCGAGCGGGACTGGCACTTCGCCACAACTCAAGGCATGCTAGCCGCCCTTCGGGCGCCCGGCTTATAGTGCACGTCGCGCCAGTCCAGCCAAACCGCAGGATTACAGTTTGTCCAATGTCACTCCGACACCGTTCGTTAGCGCACTTGATTCTGCGAGCGGCTCCCCCCTGCGCGGAACATTGAAGGGCGCGCTGGCGACCCTCGTGCTGTTGCTGCTCACCCTCCTGTTCTGGCAGCTCCTGGATCAGCTTCGCGAAACCCAGAAAAACCAGCGCCAGTACACCATCGACTACACCGCCGATCTGGCTTCGCAAGTCAGCCTGAACATGGCGCTCAATGCCCAGATCGCCCTTAATTTGCTACCGTTCATCGAACAACCGCAAAGCGCCGACGAACAGCAGGCGTTGCTGCTCAAACTGCAACAATCGCTGCCCGACCTGCGCAGCCTGGCGCTGCTCAGCCCCTCCGGAAAGATTCTCAGCGACAGCGCCGTCGACAGCCCGGACGCCAGCTACCTGAGCGAACTGGTCCAGCGCAGCCGCGCCCAGGCCCACTATTTCAGCAATGCTGACGACGGCTCGGTGGTGCACCTGCTCCTGCATCAGGCCAGCGGCAGTTCCCGCGGCTATTGGGCCCTGCGCCTGACGCCAACGTTTTTCGCTTCACTGACCAAACAGGGCGACACCGGCATTCGCCCCCTGTGGCTGGTGGAGAACCGCATCAATCATCAAATCATCAGCCGTGAGGATGCCCTGCCCTCGGCCAAGCCGACGGTGTTGACACCCGATGAACTGGCCAACAGCGTGCTGACCGTTCCTCTGAGCAGCAGCGACTGGCAACTGCGCGGGCTGTTCGACCGGCAACAGGTGCTCGAGCAACTGCTGCCGGCGTTTATCGGCAAATGCCTGCTGGGCCTGGCCTTCTCTCTGCTACCGTTCATCGCGCTGCTGAACATTCGTCGCCGTCAACGCCAGCTGCACGAAGGCCGCCGACGCTATCAGGACATTTTCGAAGGCACCGGCGTTGCGTTATGCGTGCTCGACCTGTCCGGGCTTAAAAGTATTTTCGACAAGGCTCAACTCAACAGCAGCGAGCAGTTGAAGGCCTGGCTCGACACACCGGAGCAACGCCAGCAACTGCTGCAGGAACTGCGCATCACCGAGGTCAATCAGGTTGCCCTGCAACTGCTCAACGTCAATTCTTGCGATCAGGCCTGGAAACTGCTGATCGACGGCTGTCCGCTGGACTGCACGGCCATCGGCAATCAAGTGCTCGACGCAGTGCTCCACCAGCAGAAACAGCTTGAGCTGGAAATCAAATTCCAGGACGCCGATCGCCGCGACCAGCACCTATGGCTGGTGTTGCGCCTGCCAGAAGATCAGGCCGACTATAGAGCGGTGATCCTGAGCATCAGCGACATCACTAGCCGTAAGCTCATCGAACTGTCGCTGCTGGAGCGTGAAGGGTTCTGGTCCGACGTGGTGCGCACCGTGCCGGATCACCTGTATGTGCAGGATGTGATCAGCCCGCGGATGATCTTCAGCAACCACCATCTGGGGCAGACGCTGGGTTACAACCGCACCGAGCTGCACCAGATGGGCGAGTACTTCTGGGAAATCCTCTTGCACCCCGAAGATGCCGACTATTACCACCGTTCACGCCAATCCCAGCGTCAAGCCGGTTACACCCAATTGCTGCAGTGCCAGCTGCGTTTCCGTCATCGCAACGGCAAATGGCGGCGTTTCGATATACGCGAACAGGCCTTGGCGCGAGACAAGCACGACCAGGTCACACGCATCATCGGCGTGGCCAAGGACATCACCGAACAGATCGAAGCCAGCGAGTCTCTGCGCGATAGCGAGCAGCGTTACCGGATGCTCGCCGAAAGCATCAGCGACGTGATTTTCTCCACCGACAGCAAGATGGCGCTCAATTACGTTAGCCCTTCGGTGCAAGCCGTGCTGGGCTTCGACGCCGACTGGATATTCCAGAACGGCTGGCAATCGACCATCGCAAACCCGCAACAACTGAGCGGCATCTACAGCCTGATGGACCGGGTCAGCAAAGCGCTGGATAAACCCGATCAACTGGCACTGCTGCGCAGTCAGGTGCAGACCCAACTGTTTTTGTTCGACTGCCTGCGGGCCGACGGACGCAAGATTCCCATCGAGTTGCGTCTGGTGCTGGTCTGGGACGAACACGGTGCCTTCGAAGGCGTGCTCGGGGTCGGTCGCGACATCAGCCAGCAACGCCGGGCCGAGAAAGACCTGCGCATGGCAGCCACGGTATTCGAGCACTCGACCTCGGCGATTCTGATCACTGACCCGGCCGGCTACATCGTCCAGGCCAACGAGGCCTTCAGTCGCGTCAGCGGCTATGCGGTGTCCCAGGTCCTCGATCAGTTGCCGAACATGCTCACCGTCGACGAGCAGCAGGAAGCTCATCTGCGCTATGTGCTCAAGCAATTGCATCAGCACAGCACCTGGGAAGGCGAAGTCTGGCTCAAGCGCCGCAATGGCGAGCATTACCCGGCCTGGGTCGGGATTACGGCGGTGCTCGACGACGAAGGCGACCTGGCCAGTTACGTGTGTTTCTTCAGCGACATCAGCGAACGCAAGGCCAGTGAACAACGAATTCACCGCCTCGCCTATTACGATGCCCTGACCCACCTGCCCAACCGCACGCTGTTCCAGGATCGCCTGCACACCGCGCTGCAATCGGCCGAACGGCAGAAGTCCTGGGTGGTGCTGATGTTCCTCGACCTGGACCGCTTCAAGCCGATCAACGACTCCCTGGGCCACGCCGCCGGCGACCGTATGCTCAAGGAAATGGCCACGCGCCTGCTGGGTTGCGTCGACGATGACGACACCGTGGCGCGCATGGGCGGCGATGAGTTCACGTTGCTTCTGCAACCGCGGGTCAACCGCGAGATCGCCCTGAACCGGGCGATTCATGTGGCCGAACAGATCCTCGCCAGCCTGGTGAAACCGTTCGTACTGGAAGGCCGCGAATTCTTCGTCACCGCCAGTATCGGCATCGCCCTGAGCCCTCAGGACGGCAGCGAACTCAGTCAGCTGATGAAAAACGCCGACACTGCGATGTACCACGCCAAGGAGCGTGGCAAAAACAACTTCCAGTTCTATCAGGCCGACATGAACGCCAGTGCCCTGGAGCGCCTGGAGCTGGAAAGCGACTTGCGCCATGCCCTGGAGCAAAACGAATTCGTGCTGTATTACCAACCGCAATTCAGCGGCGACGGCAAACGCCTGACCGGCGCCGAAGCCCTGCTGCGCTGGCGCCACCCGCGACGCGGTCTGGTGCCGCCGGGGGATTTCATTCCGGTGCTCGAAGAACTCGGCCTGGTAGTGGATGTCGGCGACTGGGTGATCAGCGAAGCCTGCCGTCAGCTCAAGACCTGGCACCAGGCCAAGGTGCGGGTACCGAAGGTTTCGGTGAATATTTCGGCCCGGCAGTTCTCCGACGGGCAGCTCGGCACGCGGATCGCCACGATTCTCAAGGAAACCGGCCTGCCGCCGGCGTGCCTGGAGCTGGAACTGACCGAAAGTATTCTGATGCGTGAAGTCAGCGAGGCGATGCAGATCCTCGCCGGGTTGAAAAACCTCGGCTTGAGTATCGCGGTCGACGACTTCGGCACCGGTTATTCATCGCTCAACTACCTCAAGCAATTCCCGATCGACGTGCTTAAAATCGACCGTACTTTCGTCGACGGCCTGCCCTCGGGCGAACAGGATGCGCAGATTGCCCGGGCGATCATCGCCATGGCTCACAGCCTCAATCTGGCGGTGATCGCCGAGGGTGTGGAAACCCACGAGCAGCTCGACTTCCTGCGTGAGCATGGTTGCGATGAGGTTCAGGGGTATCTGTTTGGACGTCCGATGCCGGCGAGTCGGTTTGAGGCGCAGTTCAGCAATGATGCGTTGTTCATGTTTGACTGAAGCTATGTGGTGAGGCTGCTGGCCTCATCGCGGGCAAGCCCGCTCCCACAGTTTTTTGGGTGAACCCAAGATTTGTGACCACTGAAGATCACTGTGGGAGATTCTATGGTTGAGGGGAAGCCCTCAACCGGCTTTTGGTTGGTATTCGCTCTGCCCTTTCAGCAGAGCGAATACGATCCGAGCAAGCTTGCGAGCCAGTATCACCAGCGCCTGAGTGGTGCTGAAGCCCCGAGCTCTTTGCTCTTCGTAAAAGCCTTTCCAGGCAGGCGTACGGCTGGCCGACATGGCTGCATTGTGCAAAAGCCGGCGGGCTTCCGGGTCACCTCGCTTGGTCAGACTCCGACGACCATCCTTTTGTCCTGACTTCGACACGCGCAGATCCATTCCCAGGAAGGCAATAAAGGCATCCGCGTTTCTGAAGTCGCCCCGCTGAAACGCCGTGAGCAAGCGGGCTCCGGTCAAAAATCCAATGCCTTCAACTTTCACGCAACGCTTCAACTGACCGAGCAAGCCGGCTTCCTTCAGATGATTATTAATCGTCTTTTCGACCAGCGCCTCAAGCTGCTGCATGGATTTCACTTGCTCGGCAAAAGCTGTCTTCAACAGTGGCTCATTCGCCCAGCTTTGCACCAGGCCGACCCGCGCCTGAACCAAGGCTGCGCGACGACGGAAGAGGCTCAGGAGCTGGCGGTACAGCGGTGATGGCGGGGTCCATGGATGAAGATCATCACCTTCGTTCTTCAGATAGCGAGCGAGCAGCCTGGCATCCAGCGCGTCGGTTTTGGCACGGACATTCACCCCTTTGCGGTAATGGCTGAGCTCATAGCCACCCACCATGTAAATCGTGCAGCCGGCCTCATAGGCCAGATCAGCGAACTCCAGGTGATAGATATTGGTCGATTCAATAGCTACCGCGACTGTCCCTGGCAAGGCCTTCAACCACGTCTTGATGGCTGCTTTGTTGTTGGGAATCTCTTCAAGCAGGTCAAGTTCGGCGCGATAGATCACCAGTTCGTTCTTGGCGACATCCACGCCTACGATCGGCTGTGTGACAGAAACCGGCATTGCCATTGTATTTCCTCCGGGATATGGTTTTGAACACTTGAAGGGCTCACTCAGAGGCGCAGGCTTGTTCCTATCGTCGGTCTAGCCAGATGCATTCTTTATCGGCGCTTGGGTGAAAGGAGGAGGGGCGAAATCTCCCACGGATCTGTACTGCGTCAACAGTCAGAATCGGGCTTTGTCCCTCCTCCTCCCTTCAAGTCCTACCATACAAGCGGGCTTGCCCGCGATGAGGCCCGCACGATCACCGCTGATCCCGTCATGAAGCCCACTTGTCTGCGACATGATGTCCTTTCATATGCCATCTAAAACCCATTGGGTTAGAATGCCCCCCTTTTCTGCCCCGATCCTTGAGGACCGCCATGTTCAGCCGTGATTTGACTATTGCCAAGTTCGACGCCGACCTTTTTGCCGCCATGGAGCAAGAAGCTCAGCGCCAGGAAGAACACATTGAGCTGATCGCTTCGGAAAACTACACCAGCCCTGCGGTAATGGAAGCTCAAGGCTCGGTATTGACCAACAAGTACGCCGAAGGCTACCCGGGCAAGCGCTACTACGGTGGTTGCGAGTTCGTCGACGTGGTTGAGCAACTGGCCATCGACCGTGCCAAAGAACTGTTCGGCGCCGATTACGCCAACGTTCAGCCCCACGCCGGTTCGCAAGCCAACAGCGCCGTTTACCTGGCCCTGCTGCAAGCAGGCGACACCATTCTGGGCATGAGCCTGGCCCACGGCGGTCACCTGACCCACGGTGCCAGCGTTTCGTCCTCCGGCAAGCTGTACAACGCCGTTCAGTACGGTATCGACGCCAACGGCCTGATCGACTACGACGAAGTCGAGCGTCTGGCGGTCGAGCACAAGCCGAAAATGATCGTGGCCGGTTTCTCTGCCTACTCGCAGATTCTGGATTTCCCGCGTTTCCGTGAAATCGCCGACAAGGTTGGCGCCTACCTGTTCGTCGACATGGCCCACGTGGCCGGTCTGGTCGCCGCTGGCGTCTACCCGAACCCGGTTCCTTTCGCTGACGTCGTGACCACCACCACCCACAAGACCCTGCGCGGTCCACGTGGCGGTCTGATCCTGGCTCGCGCCAACGCCGACATCGAGAAGAAGCTGAACTCCGCAGTATTCCCGGGCGCCCAGGGTGGCCCGCTGGAGCACGTAATCGCTGCCAAGGCGATCTGCTTCAAGGAAGCGCTGCAGCCTGAGTTCAAGACTTACCAGCAACAAGTGGTGAAAAACGCCCAGGCCATGGCCGGCGTATTCATCGAGCGCGGTTTCGACGTGGTGTCGGGCGGTACTCAGAACCACCTGTTCCTGCTGTCGCTGATCAAGCAGGAAATCTCCGGTAAAGACGCCGACGCCGCACTGGGCAAAGCGTTCATCACCGTGAACAAGAACTCGGTACCGAACGATCCACGCTCCCCGTTCGTCACCTCCGGTCTGCGTTTCGGTACGCCGGCAGTGACCACTCGCGGCTTCAAGGAAGCCGAGTGCAAAGAGCTGGCCGGCTGGATCTGCGACATCCTGGCTGACCTGAACAACGAAGCGGTGATCGACGCCGTTCGTGAGAAGGTCAAGGCCATCTGCAAAAAGCTGCCGGTATACGGCGCTTGATTGCACCGCTAAACCGTAGCAATGAAAAAACCGGCCAGTGATGGCCGGTTTTTTTTCGTCCGCGTTTTTTTCAAATAATGAAAAGGCTCAAGGTCGGGGCATTGCGCCCAACTGGTAAGACCGGTCATGCCAATTATTCAAAATATGCTTGCGATCACCCAAAAACAGCGCCTAGACTGCGCCTGCACTGGACATACCGGTAAGACCACAATAATTAAGTCCTGAATCTGATGCGCCTCGCGCACGGCAGCCAGGACACCGACCAGGATTCCTCCCATGCTCAGATGGTGCTCGCGTTCAATCTTCCTTCAAGTGGTTCTCGGACTGGTGCTCGGCATCGTCTGCGGGCTGGCCCTTCCCGAATACTCCGCCCAACTCAAACCGCTGGGCGACGGTTTCATCAAACTGATCAAGATGCTCATTGGTCTGATCGTGTTCTGCGTGGTGGTCAGCGGCATCAGCGGTGCCGGTGACCTGAAGAAGGTCGGTCGTATCGGCCTGAAATCGGTGATCTACTTCGAAATACTGACCACCATCGCGCTGGTGATCGGTCTGGTGTTCGCCTTCACTACCGGCATCGGCAGCGGCGCGAACATTCATCTGGAGCAGCTCTCCGCCGCCGACATGGGCGACATCGCCCAGCGCGGTCAGCACATGCAAACCACCTCCCAGTTCCTGATGAACCTGATCCCGACCTCGGTAATCGGCGCCTTCGCGGAAAACAACATTCTGCAAGTCCTGCTGTTTTCGGTGTTGTTCGGCAGTGCGTTGAACCTGGTGGGCGAAGCAGCGTCGGGTATTTCCCGGCTGATCAATGAGCTGAGCCACGTAATCTTCCGCATCATGGGTATGATCGTGCGTCTGGCGCCGATCGGCGTGTTCGGCGCCATCGCTTTCACCACCAGCAAATATGGCCTGGATTCGCTACAGCACCTGGGCAGCCTGGTCGGTCTGTTTTATCTGACCTGCGTGGCGTTTGTGACATTGATTCTCGGCCTGGTGATGCGCCTTTCGGGCTTGAAGATGTGGCCGTTGCTCAAGTACCTGCGTGAAGAACTGCTGATCGTCATGGGCACCGCCTCTTCCGACGCCGTGCTGCCACAAATCATGCGCAAGCTTGAGCATCTGGGCATTGGTAGCTCCACGGTCGGGCTGGTGATTCCAACCGGGTACTCGTTCAACCTTGATGGTTTTTCGATCTACCTGACCCTGGCCATCGTCTTCATCGCCAATGCCACCGGCACGCCGCTGGCCATGACCGATCTGCTGACAATTCTGCTGGTGTCGTTGATCACCTCCAAAGGTGCCCACGGGATTCCCGGCTCGGCGCTGGTGATTCTCGCAGCGACTCTGACGGCGATCCCGGCGATTCCGGTGGTGGGCCTGGTGTTGGTGCTGGCGGTGGACTGGTTCATGGGCATCGGCCGGGCGCTGACTAACCTGATCGGTAACTGCGTTGCCACCGTGGCCATCGCCCGTTGGGAAAAAGACATCGATATCCAACGCGCGAACAAAGTGCTGTCGGGCCAGCAGGGTTATACCTTCCAGCCGAGAAAGCCTGTCGGCCCGGTGCATCAACAAGAATTCTGAATAAACGCCGTGCCTGCCTACGGGCAGGCACGGTCATCAATCGTTATGGATGCTCATGGAGTGAACAGTGAATACCACATCAACCGTCGTCAATTCAGTCGTAGAAAAACTTCGGGCCGCTCTGGCCCGTGGTCAGTGGCGTTCCGGCGAGATGCTGCCAGGGCAACGTGAGCTGGCCGAACAACTTGGCATCAGCCGCCCGAGCCTGCGTGAAGCGGTGATCGTGCTGGAAACCCTCGGGCTGGTGCGCTCCATGCCGGGCAAAGGCGTGGTGGTGCTGGAAGCCAATCTCAACGACAGCCAAAGCCACGACAGCGCGGTCGCCGGCGCGAGCCTGGAAGACGTGCTGCAACTGCGCTACACCCTCGAGCCATTCATTGTCGGCCTGGTAGCGCAGTCGATCAGCAGCAAGGAAGTCGGGCAACTGCGCCTGACCCTGATGGACATGCGCGAAGCGCTGGAGGCCAGCGACAGCGAGGCCGGTGTGAACGCCTACATCGCGTTCCACGAAGAGTTGTTCACGCTGACCTCGAACCCGATTTTCCAGAGCGTGGTGCAGCAAACCAGTAATGCCCTCAAGCAAAGCGCCGATGTGCTGCGCAATTCGCCTGAGCACCTGGCGGAACGCCTTGAAGAAAACGAAGCCGTGGTGCGTGCCATTCGCAGCAAGAACAGCGCCCAGGCCAGCGCCGAGATGCGTCGGCACATCCTTCGGGAAGGCCAACGGATGGGCATCGAATTGAACATCCCGGACGACCACCTCGGCAGTTGACCCCCTCTTCGAACTGGAGACAGGCCATGAACAGCTTCGCCTCACCACATATTTTCACTGCCCTGCCATTCTCCCGAACGGACACCGGGAAACCGCCAGCGGATGATCTCTATTCACGGATCTTCGACGCCATTCTCGAACAGCGCATCCATGCAGCCAGTCGTTTTACCGAAGACAGCCTGACGCAGATGTTCAGCGCTCGACGCAGTGACATTCGTGGCGTACTGACGCAGTTGTCCCATCAGCAGATCATTATCCTTCGGAGCAATCATCGTCCCCGAGTCGCCGCGCCCGATGTCGAGCAGACTCGGCAGACGCTGCATGCCCGACGACTGACCGAAATCACGCTGGTTCGACTGGCCTGCCAGCAACCTCGCCCACAGGACCTGAAACGCCTGCGCGCCTTGATCGACAGTGAACGCCAATGCACAGCGCGTGGTCCGGCCATTCGATTGTCAGGGGAGTTTCATCTGCAACTGGCCGAAATGGCGGGGAACGCACCGTTGGCGCATTTTCTCGGCAGCCTGGTGCCGCTGACTTCGTTGGCGATTGCTCAGGTAGGCGGTTATTGCACGTGGCACGAGCACACGGAGATTGTCGATGCAGTGGAGCGTGGGGATGTTGTGATGGCCGAAACATTGATGAACCAGCACCTGGATCATCTTGAGGAGGTATTGCTGAACTCTGGATCGGTAGTCAGCCAAAATCGTGTTGCCGGTTAGATCGCCATCGCGAGCAGGCTCGCTCCCACATTTGAAATGCATCCCCCTGTGGGAGCGAGCCTGCTCGCGATGGCGGCATCAGGCTCGCTGAAAATGTCGGGGCTTACTCTGCCGCGACCCGGGCAAACCCCTCACGAATCTTCTCTTCCGGCAACTCATCGGCAATGAACACGATCACACTTTCGCGCGTGTCGTCGTCCGCCCATTCGGTATCCCAGTCGAAACCGTACAACTTCAGCACGCCCTGAAACACCATGCGTCGCGGCTCACCAAGAATGTTCAAAACACCTTTGTAACGCAGCAGTTGCTTGCCATGGTCTTCCAGCAGTTCGTTCATGAACTCACTGAGCTTGTCGATATCCAGCGGTTTATCGGTGCGCAGCACCAGGCTGGAAATGCGGTCGATGGACGGTGCCTTGCTCACCGGGCGCAAGCTCACGCCACCACCGAGGTCAGCATTGAGGTTGAAGCCGCGTACATCGAGCAGTTCGGCCAGGTCGATCTTGCCGTGATCGACCACACGAATAGGCGCGCGGCGATTGATGCGGGTCAGGCGCTCGCTGAGGGCGGTGAAGGTCGGCTCGTCCACCAGATCGCGTTTGCTCACCAGCAAGCGGTCAGCGAAACCGATCTGCGCCTGGGCGATGGTCTGGGTCAGGTGAGCGTCGGCGTGGGCTGCGTCCACCAGGGTAATGATGCCGTCGAGGATGTATCGCTCGCGCAATTCTTCGTCAATGAAGAAGGTCTGCGCCACTGGCGCCGGGTCGGCCAGACCGGTGCATTCGATCACCAGACGATCGAAGGCGATTTCGCCGCTGTCCAGGCGCTCCAGCAGCAGGTACAGCGCTTTGGTCAAATCGGTATGGATGGTGCAGCAAACGCAGCCGTTGGACAGCGTCATCACTTGTACCGGCTCATCGCCCAACAGTTGGGTGTCGATGCCGGCATCACTGAATTCGTTTTCGATCACGGCGATTTTCAGGCCGTGCTCGGCTTTGAGCAGGTGGCGCAGCAGCGTGGTTTTTCCCGCGCCGAGAAAGCCACTGAGGATTGTTACTGGAATGGGAGAGGACAAACGGGTTCTCCTGTTTCACAAAGTTAAGAAACTACACAAAACACATGTGGGAGCGGGCTTGCCCGCGATAGCGACTTACCATTCAACAATAATGCTGACTGATAGTCCGTCATCGCGGGCAAGCCCGCTCCCACAGGGATTGCATCAGCCAGGCTGTCGGGTCAACAGCACTTCGGTCCACCCTTGCCACCGTAACGGGCTTCCTGACGTTCGCGAAAGAACATCTCGTAGCTCATCACCGGCTTGTCCGGGTGTTTGGTTTGCATATGCTCGACGTAGTTGTCGTAGTCGGGCATACCGACCATCAGGCGCGCGGCCTGACCGAGGTATTTACCCAGGCGACTCAGGTCATTGAACATGCTGCACTCCTCGATTACGCATCCGGCTGAGCCTGGAATGGCGCTTCTTTATCCGTACGTTCTTTTTTGCCCCAGGCGGCGATACCGACCTTGAGCGCATAGAACAGGATGCTGAACACCACGAACAGGAACAGCGCGGTCAGCGTTGCGTTGGTGTAGGCGTTGAAGATCACATGCTGCATCTGCTCGATGCTCTTGGCCGGGGCCAGGACCTGTCCGTTGGCCAACGCATCGCTGTACTTCTTGGCCAGCGCCAGGAAGCCGATTGCCGGGTTGGCATCGAACAGCTTGATGAAGCCGGCGGTGGTGGTACAGATCAGCAGCCAAAGCGCCGGCAGCATGGTCACCCAGACGTAGCGTTGGCGTTTCATTTTGATCAGCACGACAGTGCCGAGCATCAGCGCGATACCGGCCAGCATCTGGTTGGAGATACCGAACAGCGGCCACAAGGTGTTGATCCCGCCCAGCGGATCGATCACGCCCTGATACAGCAACCAGCCCCACATCGCCACGCAACCGGCGGTGGCGATCAGGTTGGCGGTCCAGGATTCGGTGCGTTTGAGCGCCGGCACGAAGGAGCCGAGCAAGTCTTGCAGCATGAAACGCCCGGCACGGGTACCGGCGTCCACCGCGGTCAGGATGAACAGCGCTTCGAACAGGATCGCAAAGTGGTACCAGAACGCCATGGTGTTTTCACCCGGCAGAACACTGTGCAGGATCTGCGCGATACCGACCGCCAGGGTCGGCGCACCGCCGGCGCGGGCCAGGATGGTGGTTTCACCGATGTCCTTGGCCACCGCTTGCAGCGCTTCCGGGGTAATCGCGAAACCCCAGCCGCTGACAGCTTGTGCCACCGCCACCACATCTCCGCCGACGACCGCTGGCGGGCTGTTCATGGCGAAGTACACGCCCGGCTCGATCACCGAAGCGGCCACCATGGCCATGATCGCGACGAAGGATTCCATCAGCATGCCGCCATAACCGATGTAACGGGCGTTAACCTCGTTATCCAGCAGTTTCGGTGTGGTGCCGGAGGAGATCAGCGCGTGGAAACCGGACACTGCGCCACAGGCAATGGTGATGAACAGGAACGGGAACAGGCCGCCCTTCCACACCGGCCCGGTGCCGTCGATGAACTGGGTCAATGCCGGCATTTTCAACTCGGGCATGGTGATCAGAATGCCAATCGCCAGCGCGACGATGGTGCCGATTTTCAGGAAAGTGGACAGGTAGTCACGCGGTGCCAGAATCAGCCACACCGGCAACACTGCTGCCACAAAACCGTAGCCGATCAGCATCCAGGTGATCTGGATCCCGGTGAAGCTGAATGCTTTGGCCCACACCGGGTCAGCAGCAATCTGCCCGCCCAGCCAGATCGAACCCAGCAGCAACGCCACGCCGATCACCGAAATTTCACCGATGCGGCCCGGACGGATGTAGCGCATGTAGATGCCCATGAACATCGCGATCGGGATGGTCGCCATCACCGTGAAAATACCCCACGGGCTTTCGGCCAGGGCTTTGACCACGATCAGCGCCAGCACCGCGAGGATGATGATCATGATCAGGAAGCAGCCAAACAGCGCGATGGTTCCGGGGATGCGGCCCATTTCTTCACGGACCATGTCGCCCAGGGAACGACCATTGCGGCGGGTGGACATGAACAGCACCATGAAGTCCTGAACCGCACCGGCCAGCACCACGCCGGCAATCAGCCACAGCGTGCCGGGCAGGTAGCCCATCTGCGCCGCCAATACCGGACCGACCAGCGGCCCCGCGCCAGCGATGGCCGCGAAGTGGTGACCGAAAAGAATGTGTTTGTTGGTCGGCACATAGTCCAGACCGTCATTGTTGAGCACGGCGGGTGTAGCCCGACGCGGATCGAGTTGCATCACATTGTTAGCGATGAACAGGCTGTAGTAGCGGTAAGCGACCAGATAAATGGCCACGGCGGCGACCACGATCCACAAGGCGTTGATCGCCTCGCCTCGGCGCAATGCCACTACGCCCAGGGCGCACGCTCCCAGGATTGCCAGCAGCAGCCAAGGTAAGTGGCGTAGCAGGCTATTGTTATTTTTCATTTTATGATTCCAGCCAGAGTGGACAAGAAAGACAGCCGTCTCGAGTTTAGCGCTACTGGCCTCAAAGACCACCCCCAACGTTGGTCTAGACCCTGTCTTGCTGGCAGGCTTTAACAATGCGGGTCTATAGTCAGCGGACATTCAGAGGATTGCACCATGAGTGAACACCTTGCTGATCGCCGCCGCTTCAAACGTATTGCGTTCGATGCTCGATCCGAGCTGAGCCAAGGAGAATTCATCTGGCCGGTGAAGCTGATCGACCTGTCGCTCAAAGGGTTGTTGATCGAGCGGCCCGAGCCATGGCTGGGAAATCGGCAGCAGGCGTTCTCGGTCGACATTCATCTGAGCAATGACATCGAGATCAAAATGGATATGGAGCTGACCCATGAAGATCAGGGGCAGCTCGGGTTTGTCTGCAAACACATAAGTCTGGAATCGATTGAGCGCCTGCGGCGTTTGATCGAGTTCAACCTGGGCGATCCGCAAGAGCTGGAGCGCGAACTGGGCGCACTCATCGAAATCTGAAAACGCCGCAATACCCAGTGGGAGCCGGGCTTGCCCGCGATGGCTATTTTAGTCCCACCACAAATGTCGACGGACAAACCGCTATCGCGGGCAAGCCCGGCTCCCACAGGATTGTGTGTTGCTTGCAGCTATTCGAACAACGCATCGAGCGCCTGTTCCAGGCGCGTCACGGCGATAATCTGCAACCCCGGCGGCGCCTCCTTCGGCGCGTTGCCCTTGGGCACGATGGCGCGCTTGAAGCCGTGCTTGGCCGCCTCTTTCAAGCGCTCCTGGCCACTCGGTACCGGGCGCACTTCACCCGACAACCCGACTTCACCAAACACCAGCAGATCATGGGGCAGTGGCCGGTTGCGCAAACTGGACATGACCGCCGCCATCAAGGCCAGGTCGGACGCTGTTTCCAGAACCTTCACGCCGCCGACCACGTTGAGGAACACGTCCTGATCGTGAGTCGGAATGCCGCCATGGCGGTGCAGCACCGCCAGCAACATCGCCAATCGATTTTGATCCAGCCCCAGCGTTACCCGGCGCGGGTTGGCCAAATGGCTGTCATCCACCAAGGCCTGGACTTCCACCAGCAT
The DNA here is from genome assembly GCF_024749285.1 of Pseudomonas sp. B21-015. Lineage (NCBI taxonomy): Bacteria > Pseudomonadati > Pseudomonadota > Gammaproteobacteria > Pseudomonadales > Pseudomonadaceae > Pseudomonas > Pseudomonas sp. B21-015. Next base: position 949,298 of record NZ_CP087196.1, on the reverse strand, counting down.
CGGTCGGGTGCCTTCCCACGTTGCCATGACCACGCTGCCCGGGACTTCTTCCTGAGCGCGGGTGAGAAAAATTGCCGAAGGGTTGGAGACTTCTTTCAGGCCCTTGTCGGTCATGCCGAACACGCCCAATTCATTCACCGCGCCGAAACGGTTTTTCACCGCCCGCAGCAGACGCAGGCGCCCATCGGATTCGCCTTCGAAATACAGAACGGTATCGACCATGTGCTCCAGCACTCGGGGGCCGGCCAACGCGCCTTCTTTGGTGACATGGCCCACGAGGAAAATCGCCGTGCCGCTTTGTTTGGCGTAACGCACCAGCAACGCCGCACTTTCGCGCACCTGGGAAACGCCCCCGGGTGCCGATTGCAGTTGTTCGGTGAAGATCGTCTGAATCGAGTCGATCACCATCACCTTGGGCTTTTCCTGCCGGGCGGTGGCGATGATGGTTTCGATGCAGGTTTCGGTCATCACCCGCAGTTGATCCTGAGGCAAGCCGAGCCGCCGGGCGCGCATGGCCACTTGCTGCTGAGACTCTTCGCCGGTGACATACAGCGCCGGCATGCTCTTGGCGAGGTTGCACAAGGTTTGCAACAGAATGGTCGACTTGCCGATGCCGGGATCACCACCGATCAACACCACCGAGCCATCCACCAGGCCGCCGCCCAGTACGCGATCGAGCTCACTGGACGCTGTGGAGAAACGCGGAATCTCTTCGACGCTGACTTCGGCCAGGGTCTTGATCTGTGCCTGCTGGCCGGTCCAACCGGTGCGACCACTGGGGGCTGAGGCGCCGCCACTCTCCACCATGGTTTCGGTCAGCGTGTTCCAGGCCCCGCATTCGCCGCACTGGCCGGCCCACTTGGGGAAGGTTGAACCGCACTCGGTGCAGCCGTACATGCGCTTGGCCTTGGCCATCTGAACTCCCGGCAAAAACCGCGATGATAGCTCAGCTGGCACGGATCAGCGCGGCGCCGCCGTGTGGATTTCACCGCTGGCCAGACGCGCGGCACTGTTACCCAGTGGATCTTGAGCGTTCATGTCCGCGCCTTTGGCCTTGAGCGCGTCGAGCAACTCGACGCGCTTGAACAAGCCGGCGTACATCGCGGCAGTTTGTCCTGCACCATTACGTTGGTCGGGGCTGCAATGGGTGGACAGCAAGGTTCTGGCGATCTGCACTTCGCCTTTGAAAATCGCGCCCATCAGCGCCGTGTTGCCGCGTTGATCCTGAGCGCAGGCGTCCGCGCCGGCGGCGAGCAAACGCTCCACGGCGGCACTCTGGCCATGATAGGCCGCCAGAATCAGTGCGGTGTAACCCTTGCTGTCGCGGGTATCGAGGGAATAGCCGGCCTCGATGAAGGTCTCGAGCATCGGCACATCACCGCGTCGAGCAGCATCGAAGTAGTAATCCTGTAATTGGGTTTTCAGCGCCTCGGGGTCCTGCGAGACTTGCGTGCCGGGTCCGGCGAGCACACTGACTAACCAGCACGCCAGAAACACAGACAGATAAATACGCATGGCAACGCTCCTTGATCAGACGGGACCTCGCGTGAGGCCCCGCTTCAGACAGATAGATCAATCGACCAGTTTGGCTGCCAGTGCCTTGACTCGGGCCAGATCACCCTTGGCCACCTTGGTCACCCCTGTCCCGTATTCCGGGTCGGCCTTATAGAGAAAGGACAGGATGATGTGCTTGCTCTCGTCATCGGTGGTGGCCAGGGAGCCGCCGAAGCTGTCGATCAGATCCAGACGTTCCTTCTGGTTGAACGAACGATACAGATCGCCGGCCTGCTTGAAGTTCTGCTCACGCTGAATCTTCGCCTGCTGCGTGCTGCCCGACAGGGTCGACTGGCTGTAACGCGCGGTTTGCGGCTCTTCACGGGGCAGCAAACGACTTGGCTGGTAATTCACGCCCGTGCTGCTGGCGCCAGTGTTCATTGCGCCATCCTGATTACCGTTGTTCACGGTAATTTTGGGGGCGTTGATTGGCAGTTGCAGAGCATTGGCCCCCAGACGATACAGTTGGGTATCGGCATACGAGAACACTCGTCCCTGCAACAAGCGATCTTCCGAAGGTTCGATACCCGGAACTAAATTGGCTGGCGCCATGGCCACTTGTTCGGTTTCCTGAAAAACATTCGCCGGATTACGGTTCAACACCATTTGTCCAACTTTTCGTTCAGGAACACCGGGCCAGATTTTGGTGGCGTCCAATGGATCGAAATCAAACTTGGACAAATCTTGAGGTTTTAGAACCTGGACGTACAAGTCCCACTTTGGAAAGTCACCCTTGTTAATGTGAGCGACCAAGTCATTAGTCATATGACTGTAATCTTTACCTTGAACACCGGCAACTTCTTTGGGGTCGAGATTTTTTATCCCCTGCAAACTTTTCCAGTGAAACTTTACATAGTTAACTTCACCTTTGGCATTAACCAACTTGTAGGCATGTACACCATTGCCGTCCATCTCCCGATAACTGGCCGGCGTGCCGGAGTTGGAATACAACTCGGTCAAGGTGCGAGTGGCTTCAGGAACATGGGAGAAGAAGTCGAAACGGCGGGAGTCGTCGTCAAGGTTGGTGCGCGGGTCCGGCTTGAAGGCGTGGACCATATCTGGAAACTTGATGGCGTCGCGAATGAAGAAAGTCGGGAAATTGTTGCCGACCAGGTCCCAGTTGCCGTCTGCGGTGTAGAACTTGGTGGCGAAACCACGCGGGTCACGCAAGGTTTCCGGCGAATGATTGCCGTGCACCACCGCAGAGAAACGCACGAATACCGGCGTGCTCTGGCCGCCGGCGAATACCTTGGCCTTGGTCAGGTCACTGAGGTCGTCGGTCACGGTGAACGTGCCATGGGCGCCAGTACCGCGGGCATGCACCACGCGTTCGGGAATGCGTTCACGGTCGAAACGCTGGAGTTTCTGGATCAATTGTACGTCTTGCAACAGCACCGGCCCGGTCGCGCCGGCGGTTTGCGAGTTCTGGTTGTCGCCGACGGCGGCACCGTTATCGCGGGTCAACGTCGCGGCGTTGACGGAGAAGGACAGCAGGCTAGCGGTCAGAACGCCAAGGGTACGACGGAGGGGAAAAGCCCCGAGGCCAAGGGGAGTTGTCATGGATGTTTCCTCTGATTTTATAAGGCGCATCCAGGTGCGCACCACAGAGGCTAGTGACCCGAAGGCCAAAACATAAATAGAAATCCCGTACCGGGCCGATAGCGAAAAGGTTCTGGAAAGCCCGGCCTAGAGCGGGTAAACGCGCGCGATTGGTGGCACTTTGTAAACTTATTGCCAGAAGGCGGGTCGATAAGGGCAAGCATTGTAAGAAGGTGTTTCGAGCAGGAGCCGCCTTGCTGATTTACACTGCGTTCACCAACCTCATCTGTAACAAGGGAATAACCTATGGGCGTGATAAGTGAGTTCAAGGCCTTCGCGGTCAAAGGTAATGTGGTCGACATGGCCGTCGGTATCATCATCGGTGCCGCCTTCGGCAAAATCGTTACGTCGTTTGTCGGCGACGTGGTGATGCCGCCCATTGGCTTGCTGATCGGTGGGGTAGACTTCAGTGACCTGGCCATTACGCTCAAGGCCGCCAACGGCGATGTCCCGGCAGTGATGCTGGCCTACGGTAAGTTCATCCAGAGCATGATCGACTTCATCATTGTCGCCTTCGCGATCTTCATGGGCGTCAAGGCCATCAACCGACTGAAACGCGAAGAAGCCGTTGCGCCAACCCTGCCGCCGGTTCCGACCAAGGAAGAAGAGCTGCTGAGCGAGATCCGCGATCTGCTCAAGGCTCAGAACAATCGGCCCTGATGACCGATTGCCCCAGAAACGGCGCCTCGGCGCCGTTTGTTTACCAGTAGTTTTCCACTGCCACTTGGCCAGGTCGTCGACTGAGGCTCAAGTGCATGTCCCGTTGTTTCAATAGCTGGCGCATGTCATCGATCATCTGTGGATTACCGCAGAGCATCACCCGCGACTGCTCGGCCGTCAGCGCTACACCGGCCGTCCGTTCCAGCTCACCACTTTCCATGAGCCTCGTGATCCGCCCATTCAAGGCCCCCGGATGCTGTTCACGGGTGACGGTCGTTATGAGCTGCAGCTTGTGCGCGTACTCGGCCAGATAGTCACGCTGTGCCAGCCCCGTTATCAGTTCCTGGTACGCCAACTCCCGCGCTTCGCGCACGCTGTAGACCAGGATGATGCGTTCGAATCTTTCCCAAACCTCGAAGTCCTGCAGGATCGACAGGAACGGCGCCAGGCCCGTACCTGTGGATAACAACCAGAGGTCACGGCCATCAACGAAGCGATCCAGCGTCAGATAACCAAAGGCCTGTCGGTCGACCAGCAGTGTATCGCCGACTTCCAGGCGGCTCAGCTCACTGGTGAATTCCCCTCCCGGCACAACAATGGAGAAGAACTCAAGGAACTCGTCATAGGGCGAAGACACCATGGAATAAGCCCGCCATACCGTACTGCCGTCTGCCTTGGTCACGCCCAGCCGGGCGAATTGCCCGCCGCGAAAACGAAAGCCCGGGTCCCTGGTGGTGCGCAGGGTGAACAGGTTTGGGGTCAATGGCTGGACCTCAAGCAAGGTCTGGCGAGTGAATTTTTCCGCACTGGCAGTCATGGGGCGCTCCATTCAACAGATAACCCCAGTGTCCCGCAAAGCAAGCAGCATAAACACCGGTGATTTGTAATGTCTTTTAGGCCACAAACCAAACAGCACAACAATAAAAATGATTACATCTGGCATTGAGTCTGTTAGTCCGTAGTAATAAAGCCAAGAACCGGTTATGCAGTTGCAAGCGTCTTCAAGAACGAAAAAAATTCAGCATACATATAGGAATTCTCTTACAATCTGTAACGTGCTGGATCCAGGATCCAATCCGCACCCCCAAGGAAGCCGCACGGAGTTACCAGATGAAAGCGTGGAAGGAATCACAGCTAATGCAGCTTTCTTACGCCCAGAATTTAGAGACCGCGTACGAGATTTCTCTCAATCTCGTTAAAAACCTGGGCTTTAATTTCTGCGCATTTTCAGTAATACCCCGAACACGAGGGATCCCCCATCATAAGATCAATTTGAATAACTACTCTAGCGAATGGAACACCCAATATGAACAAGAACATTTCAGTGAGATCGATCCAATACTAGCCCACTGCAATCGCTCCGAAATGCCGATTCTTTGGCAGGAGGAAGTCTTCTCAAAGACACCAGCGCTGTGGCAAACACAAAAAAAGCAAGGTTTGCACTATGGCTGGTCCCAATCCGTTCATGATAAGAACGGACTTTGCAGCATGCTAAGCCTGGCCAGAAGCCACTGCCCGATTACTACGCATGATATGTATGAAAATCTGGGCTACGCGATGTTCATCAGCCGGCACCTGCACGGGCTTGCCGTGAAAGACCTGCCTGCCTCCTCGCTGAATCCGGACACCGTGCATTTATCATCCCGAGAAATTGAAGTGCTGAAATATTCAGCCAACGGCAAGACGGCATGGGAGATCGCGACCATCCTCAACCTGAGTGAAAGCACGGTACGGTTCCATTTACAAAACACCATCCGCAAATTCGGCGTCAACAACAAGATTGCGGCGGTGATCAGAGCAGCAAGGGAAGGCGTTATCTAAAACTGTTCGAATCCGGTAATCCCTGCAAGTAATCCAGAACAAAAAAACGTACCATCTGCGATCCATCCTGAGTGATGACGTGGGAAATCCCACGACGCAGCCCACTCGGATGGATCCGCCCGCTACAACGCCCCTGAGCGACGGGCCCCCGCTTGATTATCCTTCGTTGACTACCCAGAGCCCCCTGCCTCATGCCTCTGCTCGAAACCCCCTTCGCTCGACTCGACCTGATCCGCCAGCCAGAACAGCAGAACGAACCGCTGCAAGCGTTTGATGCCGCAGACGAATACCTGCTCAATCATCTGGCCGGACAACAACCGACAGCCGATATCCGAGTGCTGGTGCTCAACGACAGCTTCGGCGCATTGGCCGCCAGCCTGGTGGGCAAGGTCCGGGTGACCAGCAGCGGCGATTCGTTTCTAGCCTTTCAGGGACTGGAAAAAAACCTGATACGCAACGGCCAGGCGTTTGATGCGGTGTCGAAGGTGCCTGCCAGCGAAGCGTTCGTCGGGCCGTTTGACCGGGTCTTGATCCGGGTACCGAAAACCCTGGCCTTGCTGGAAGAGCAACTGATTCGGCTACAGGGTCAATTGGCTCCCGGCGCTCAAGTGGTTGCGGCCGCGATGGTGAAGCATCTGCCACGCGCCGCTGGCGATCTGCTGGAGCGCTACATCGGCCCGGTGCAAGCCTCGCTGGCCGTGAAGAAGGCTCGACTGCTGATCGCCACGCCCGAAGTCAAAGCCTGCGCGATCTCTGCATACCCGACCCGCTATCGACTCGACGAGCCTGCAATCGAACTGCTCAATCACGCGAATGTGTTCTGCCGCGAAGGACTGGATATCGGCACACGGGCCTTTTTGCCGCACTTGCCGAAGAACCTCGGCGCAGCGCGTGTCGCCGATCTGGGGTGTGGCAACGGCGTGCTGGCGATCGCCAGTGCCCTGCAAAACCCCGAGGCCCAATACACCCTGGTGGACGAGTCATTCATGGCCGTGCAATCGGCCGCTGAAAACTGGCGCGCGGCACTGGGTGATCGTGACGTGATTGTGCGGGCCGGCGATGGGTTGGCTGGCCAGGAACCCCAATCCCTGGACGTGGTGCTGTGCAATCCACCGTTTCACCAACAGCAAGTAGTCGGTGATTTCCTGGCCTGGCGGATGTTCCAGCAGGCGCGCGAAGCGCTGGTGGTAGGCGGCGCGCTGTACATCGTCGGCAACCGTCATCTGGGCTATCACAGCAAGCTTGCGCGGTTGTTCCGCGGCGTCGAGCAAGTAGCAGCCACCCCCAAGTTCGTGATTCTCAAAGCCCGCAAATAACCGCGCACAAAAAACCCTCCATCGCGGGAGGGTTGTAAATCCGTGCCGCAAGGCAACGGGATGGGAATTTCAGTGGGTGCTCAGGCCCGCGGCGTTCATGAACATGCGCATCAGGCTGGCCACGATGAACAGTGCCACGACGCTGCCGGTCCAGATCATCGCCAGCCAGCCGAGTCGCTGCCATAGCGGCTTTTTCTCGGCGGCTTCGATTTCCTGCAAATCAGGTTTGCCAGCCATCATCGCTTTCTCCTCTGCAACGGCGCAGGTATCAATCCTGCGCCGTAGTCGCTAGTGGTAACCATCTTCATGGGTGACCTTGCCGCGGAACACGTAGTAGCTCCAGAAGGTGTAACCCAGGATGAACGGGATGATGAACAGCGTACCCACCAGCATGAAGCCCTGGCTTTGCGGCGGCGCGGCAGCGTCCCAGATCGAGATCGACGGCGGCACGATGTTCGGCCACAGGCTGATACCCAGGCCGCTGTAGCCGAGGAAGATCAGCACCAGGGTCAGCAGGAATGGCGTGTAATGCGCGTTGCGGGCCACCGCGCGAATCAAACCGTACAGGGTCACCAGCACCAGAATCGGCACCGGCAGGAACCAGAACAAATTCGGCAGGGTGAACCAGCGTGCGGCGATCTCGGCATGGGCCAACGGCGTCCAGATGCTGACGATGCCAATCACCGCCAGCAACACGAAGGACAATGGCCGCGCCAGGTCATGCATCTGTTCCTGCAGCTTGCCTTCGGTCTTCATGATCAGCCAGGTGCAGCCGAGCAGCGCGTAAGCCACCACCAACGCCGCACCGCAGAACATCGTGAACGGCGTCAGCCAGTCCAGTGAGCCACCGGCGAACTGACGGTTGACCACTGGCAGCCCATCGATGAACGCCCCCAACGCCACGCCCTGAAAGAAGGTTGCGGCGATCGAACCGCCAATGAACGCCTTGTCCCAGAGGTGGCGCTTGGCGTCCTTGGCCTTGAAGCGGAACTCGAAAGCCACGCCGCGGAAAATCAGCCCGATCAGCATGAAAATCAGCGGCAGGTACAACGCCGAGAGCACCACCGAATAGGCTAGCGGGAAGGCGCCGAACAAGGCCGCGCCGCCCAATACCAGCCAGGTTTCGTTGCCGTCCCAGACCGGGGCGACGGTGTTCATCATCACATCACGGTCGGTCTTGCCCTTGATGAACGGGAAAAGAATCCCGATCCCCAGGTCGAAGCCGTCCATGACCACGTACATCATGATGCCGAAGATGATGATCACGGCCCAGATCAGCGGAAGATCAATACCCATGATTCAAATCTCCTTGTTCAGGCTGTGGTTGTGATCACCGTCACCGTTGTCATCGGCTGCGGACAGCGGGCGGGCCGGCGTACGTTTCTGGCCAGGACCGCCTTCGTTGGTTTCCTTGCCTTCGTCGACCTTCGGCCCTTTGCGCACCAGGCGCATCATGTAGCCAAGGCCGGCACCGAACAGCGCGAAATACACCACAACGAACATGATCAAGGTGATGCTCATCTGCACGAAGCTGTGCCCGGAGGACGCATCCGCCGTGCGCATCAGCCCATAAACCACCCATGGCTGACGACCGATTTCAGTGGTGAACCAGCCGGCGAGGATCGCGATCAGACCGGACGGCCCCATCCACAACGCCAGGTACAGGAACGGACGCGAGGTATACAGCTTGTCACGCTTGCGCAGCCACAGGCTCCACAGACCGGTGAAGATCATCAGGAAACCCAGGCCGACCATGATCCGGAACGACCAGAAGACGATGGTCGAATTCGGCCGGTCTTCAGGCGGGAACTCCTTGAGCGCCGGTACTTGCTTGTCCATGGTGTGGGTCAGGATCAGGCTGCCCAGATACGGAATCTCGACCGCGAATTTGGTCTTTTCGGCTTTCATGTCCGGCCAGCCGAACAGGATCAACGGGGTCGGTTCATCGCCAACATTTTCCCAGTGGCCTTCGATCGCAGCGATTTTCGCCGGCTGGTGCTTAAGGGTATTGAGGCCGTGGAAGTCACCGATGACGGCCTGAATCGGCGCCACGATCAAGGCCATCCACATGGCCATCGAGAGCATGGTGCGGATCGCCGGGTTGTCCTTGCCACGCAACAAGTGCCAGGCCGCCGACGAACCGACGAAGAAAGCGGTAGCCACGAACGCCGCCGTGGCCATGTGCATCAGGCGGTAAGGGAACGACGGGTTGAAGATAATCGCCAGCCAGTCCACCGGAATGACCTGGCCATTGATGATTTCGTAGCCTTGCGGAGTCTGCATCCAACTGTTGGAGGCCAGAATCCAGAAGGTCGAAATAAGGGTGCCGATGGCCACCATGACCGTGGCGAAGAAGTGCAGCTTGCGCCCGACCTTGTTCCAGCCGAACAGCATGACGCCAAGGAAACCGGCTTCGAGGAAAAAGGCGGTGAGTACTTCGTAGGTCAATAACGGCCCGGTCACGGAACCGGCGAAATCCGAGAATCGGCTCCAGTTGGTACCGAACTGATAGGCCATGACCAAACCGGACACCACGCCCATACCGAAGTTGACGGCAAAGATCTTCGACCAGAAATGGTACAGATCGCGGTAAGTGCCATTGTGCGTCTTCAGCCACAGGCCTTCGAGCACCGCCAGGTAACTCGCCAGGCCAATGGTGATGGCCGGGAACAGGATGTGGAACGAAATGGTGAACGCAAACTGAATCCGGGCGAGATCAAGTGCCTCCAAACCGAACATAAGTCTTCCTCTGTCAGGTAATACCGGCTGAAGGCTTGCGGCCTGCACCCACTGCCCCCACGGATATGGAGTGTGGCGAATTTGAATTCGTTCTTTTTCTACCATCATCACAACGTAGGGAATCTGGCCATCAGGCCACCCGATCAATTCCACGAAGGGTCTTGATCTGGATCAAGCAATGTTGAAAGAGTAGTCGCATTTTTGCCGATGGACGGTGTGGTCTATTGCCGCGTGACAGGTTGCCTCACGGGTTTGGTCATGAACTGCAATACATTCCCTGTGGCGAGGGAGCTTGCTCCCGCTCGGCTGCGCAGCAGTCGTAAAACCGGGTAATGCGATATGCCCGTGGGAATGAGATGGCAGGTTCAGGACTGCTTCGCAGCCCAGCGGGAGCAAGCTCCCTCGTCACACGGGATTTCGTCTGCTCCGCAGATCGGTGTCTAGCTAACTAAATTTCCCGCCCTCGCAACCTCTGGTTACAGGTAGGTGATAATCTCGCCCTTCCCTCGCTCAAGACCTGCCTCAGATGCCCAGCCAAGCGCCCTTGCTGTTACGTCATCACCGCCCGTTTATCGCGTTTTGGCTGGCTCGGGTATTTACCGCCAGCGGTTTTCAGATGCTGACCGTGGCCATTGGCTGGAATCTTTATCAACTGACCGGCAACGTGCTCGATCTGGGGCTGGTGGGGCTGGTGGAGTTTGCCCCGCGGGTGTTGTTCATGCTGCACACCGGGCATGTCGCGGACCGCTACGACCGGCGTAAGGTCGCGGCGATCTGTCAGTCCCTGCAAGCGTTGATCGCCCTGTCGCTGGCCATCGGCAGCGCGACCGACCATGTCACCCGGGAGATGATCTTCATCCTCGCGTTCCTGCTGGGTGCCGCCCGCTCCTTCGAGATGCCAACGACCCAGGCCTTGCTGCCGAGCATCGTGCCCAGCGCCCTGTTCCCCCGCGCGGTTGCCGCCGCGCAATCTGCGCAACAATCGGCGACCATCGTCGCCCCGGCGCTGGGCGGTTTGCTCTACGCCTTCGGCAGCGTCTGGGTGTATGGCCCGACGGTGATCCTCTACCTCATCGCCTGTACGCTGATGCTCAACCTCCCGGCCCGGCAGACGCCGCTGAACAAGGGCAAGGCGACCCTGGATTCGCTGCTGGCAGGCATCCGCTTCATTCGCAGCCGCCCGGACATTCTCGGAGCAATTTCCCTGGACCTGTTTGCCGTCCTGCTGGGTGGCGCGACCGCGCTGCTGCCGGTGTTCGCCAAAGATATTCTGCTGACCGGCCCCTGGGGGCTGGGCCTGTTGCGTTCGGCCCCGGCGGTGGGTGCGCTGCTGATGTCGCTGTTTCTGGCGCGATTTGCCATGGAGCGCAACGTCGGACGGGTCATGTTCACCGCCGTGGGCGTATTCGGCGTGGCGACGATCGCTTTCGGCTTGTCGACCTCGTTCTGGTTTTCCCTCGCCGTGCTGGTGGTATTGGGTGCGGCGGACATGATCAGCATGGTGATCCGCGCCTCGTTCGTGCAACTGGAAACCCCGGACGAAATGCGCGGCCGGGTCAGTGCCGTGAATGGTTTGTTCATCGGCGCTTCGAATCAGCTAGGCGAGTTCGAGTCCGGCCTGACGGCCCACTGGTTCGGCACTGTGCCGGCAGTGGTCATGGGTGGCATCGGCACGCTGGTGGTGACCGGGGCGTGGATCAAACTGTTCCCGACCCTGGCCAACCGCGACCGCATGCATGTGCCGGTGGAAGCAGTCAGGGCATGACGCAGTCTGTCCAGGGCGCTCTCTAAACCACCAACTCCCCCGCCACCGTCGACCGCATGGCTTTGCCACAGAGCTGCTCCACCAGCGTCAGCGCAAACTGCAACGCGGCGCCCGAACCCTGAGCGGTGATGCAGTTGCCGTCGACCACCACCGGTTGATCAATGAAGTTACAACCTGACAGTTGATGGCTGACAGCGGGCAGGCAGGTCATGCGCCGCTGACGTAAAACGCCAAAGGTTTGCAGCGCCAGCGCCGGAGAGTCGGCAATACCGGCGAACAGGCGCCCGGCTGCCACCTGGTCCTTGATCAATTGTTGCAGGGGTTGGTGAGCCGCCAAATGCTGCGCCCCCACGACACCGCCGGGCAGAACGATCAGGTCGAAAGGCTGGGCCAGCAAATCCACCAACATCGCATCGGCGGTCAAGCGGGTGCCGCGAGCGCAGGTGAGCATGCGTCGCGACTCGATGCTGGCCACCACCACTTCGACCTTGGCGCGGCGCAGCACATCGATCAGGGTCACGGTTTGCAGATCGTCGATGCCCTCGGCGAGGGTAATCAGGGCTCTAAAGGTCATGGGCGCGGTCCACAGGATGATCTTTAAAGCGTAGTCAGCTTTCCTGTCCCTTGTTCGAGCCTGGCTGTTACTTGATGTAAAGCTGGGTCGACATCGTGTTGCCCGGTGCGTTGATCGAGGTGTTGCTGAACGTGAAGTTGCCGTCCTGCTTGCCCTTCAGGTCGAAGATGTACAAAAAGCCGACCACTTTGGTCCGTTCAGAGCAATCCGTCAGATTGCCGTTATCGAACGCGCAGACTTTGGTCCGGGTGCCATCCACCTCGAAACCGTCCAGCGCGACATGGGCCTGGCGACCGTAGCCGACTTCCAGCACGTAAACCTTGATGTTCGGCCCCTTGTGGTCGCAACGGGTTTGCGCCTGGCCGTCCGCGATACTTTCAAAGCCACAGCCTGGCGATTCGACCTTGAGTACCTTTACCTGGCTCAACGGGGGCGCCGTCGCTGCCGAGGCGATTTGCGCCCCCAGGAACAATGCGATCAATATTGCGAATGCGGTAACCGCACGCCTGTTCATGCACTTCATATTCACCCTTCCCTCTCCCCCCAAAAAAACAGAGCGCAGTATGGCGCAGTTCCCTTTTGGGCAAAACATCGACGACGATCGTAGCCATAAGCAGCCATAACCCTACGCTGCTGGTATGATGCGCGGCTTTTTCCGACCCACAGAAATTTCCCAGGCGCCTACGGCGGTCTGTGCTTTGCTGTTGAGGTCGATACATTCACGGCGCCGGGCGCGCCACGGGGAGCAGACATGCTGGAAAGGCTGTTTCAACTCAAGGCACACAACACCAACGTGCGGACCGAGATTCTGGCGGGCGTCACGACCTTTTTGGCCATGGCCTACATTCTGTTCGTCAACCCGAGCATCCTCGGCGAGACCGGCATGGACAAGGGCGCGGTGTTTGTCGCCACCTGCCTGGCAGCCGCCATCGGCTCGACGACCATGGGCCTGATCGCCAACTACCCGATCGCCCTCGCGCCGGGCATGGGGCTGAACGCCTTCTTCACTTACACCGTGGTTCTGCACATGGGCCACACCTGGCAAGTGGCACTGGGCGCGGTGTTCCTCTCGGCGGTGATGTTTTTCCTGTTGTCGATCTTCCGCATCCGCGAATGGATCATCAACAGCATCCCGCTGGCGCTACGCTCGGCGATTGCCGCCGGTATCGGCCTGTTCCTGGCGCTGATCGCCCTGCACAACGCTGGTATCGTGGTCAGCAACCCGGCAACCATGGTCGGCCTCGGTGATCTGACGCAACCGGCGCCGATTCTCGCAAGCCTCGGTTTTGCCCTGATCGTGGCGCTTGAAGCCCTGAAAGTGCGAGGTGCGGTACTGATCGGCATTCTGTCGGTGACCATCGTCTCCATCCTGTTGGGCTTCAGCCCGTTCGGCGGCGTGATGTCGATGCCGCCATCGCTGGCCCCGACCTTTCTGCAACTGGATATCAAAGGCGCACTGAACATCGGTCTGGTCAGCGTGATCTTCGCCTTCCTGTTCGTCGATCTGTTCGACAACTCCGGCACCCTGATTGGCGTTGCCAAACGCGCTGGCCTGATGGGCAAGGACGGTCACATGCCGAAAATGGGCCGCGCCCTGATCGCCGACAGCACCGCGGCCATGGCCGGTTCCTTGCTGGGCACCTCGACCACCACCAGTTACATCGAATCCGCAGCCGGCGTGAGTGCTGGTGGCCGCACCGGCCTGACCGCTGTCGTGGTGGCAATTCTGTTCCTGCTGGCGCTGTTTTTCTCGCCATTGGCGGCCAGCGTTCCAGCCTTCGCCACCGCGCCTGCATTGCTGTTCGTCGCCGTACTGATGACATCTGGCCTGGCGGAAATAGACTGGGACGACATCACCGTCGCCGCACCGGTCGTGGTCACCGCCCTGGCCATGCCGTTCACTTATTCCATCGCCAACGGCATCGCCTTCGGTTTCATCGCCTGGACCGCCGCCAAATTGTTGTCCGGTCGCGGCCGTGAACTGAATTCGGCGCTGGTGATTCTGTCGATTCTGTTCGTGATCAAGTTGGGTTGGTTCAACGCATGACTTTTGATTCCCAGGCTTACGCCGCACAGCTCGAAGAAAAGGTCACGCGCCTGCGTGACCTGCTGGCCCCATTCGGTGCCCCCGAACCCGCAGTGTTCGACTCGCCGCTGAAAAACTTCCGCCTGCGTGCCGAGTTCCGCCTGTGGCGTGAGGCCGGCGAGCGCCATTACGCGATGTTTTCTCAGGAAGACAAACGCACGCCGATCCTGATCGAGGAATTCCCGATCGCAAGCCTGCGCATCAACCAATTGATGCCGCAACTCAAGGCGGCGTGGCAAGCGAGTGCTGCCCTGAGCCACAAGCTGTTCCAGGTAGAGTTTCTGACCACGCTGGCTGGCGATGCGATGATCACCCTGTGCTACCACCGCCCGCTGGACGAGCACTGGCACGCGGCGGCGTCGAAGCTGGCGGCCGAGCTGAACGTCAGTGTCATTGGCCGTTCGAAGGGCAAACGCGAAGTGATCGGTCACGATTACGTGGTCGAGAAACTTGAAGTCAGCGGTCGCACCTTCAGCTATCGCCAGCCGGAAGGCGCGTTCACCCAACCCAACGGCACGGTGAACCAGAAGATGCTCAACTGGGCGTATGACGCCCTCGGCGATCGTTCCGACGATTTGCTGGAGCTGTATTGCGGCAATGGCAACTTCACCCTGCCACTCGCTACCCGCGTGCGCAAAGTACTGGCCACCGAAATCAGCAAGACCTCGGTCAACGCTGCGCTCAGCAACCTGAGCGAAAACGCGGTGGATAACGTCACGCTGGTGCGTTTATCCGCCGAAGAGCTGACCGAAGCCCTGAACGAAGTTCGCCCGTTCCGTCGCCTGCACGGCATCGACCTCAAGAGCTACGAATTCGGTAGCGTGTTCGTCGACCCGCCCCGCGCCGGCATGGACCCGGACACTTGCGAACTGACCCGGCGCTTCGACAACATCCTCTACATTTCCTGCAACCCGGAAACCCTCGCGGCCAACATCGCCCAACTGCACGACACTCACCGCATCACTCAATGTGCGATGTTCGACCAGTTTCCATGGACCCATCACATGGAATCCGGAGTGTTGTTGACCCGTCGTTGATTACATCCCTACACACAAACCAGCCGTCCCCGGGACGGCTTTTTTGTGGGCGATTGAAACGCTCTGTATTTGTGCGCCCTTATTTGATAAATACAGCCTCAGGCATTTCATTTGATTCCCGGTGTAATCAATCATGCAGCGACATTTCGACGATCTTCAGCTGGGCAGCATCGAACTGTTTTGCCTGGCCGCCGAAGCCGGCAGCTTTACCGCCGCGGCCCTGGTGGCGGGTGTGACGCCGGCCGCCGTCAGCCGCTCGGTGTCGCGGATGGAAGAACGTCTGGGTGTGCGGCTGTTCGCGCGTACCACACGCAGCGTCAAGCTGACCGACAGTGGCCGGCGTTATTTCGAGGAGTGTCGCCTAGCCCTTGCGCAACTGGTCGAGGCTCAGCGCGAAGTCATGGGCCAACAGCAGGCACCCTCCGGCACCTTGCGCATCAGCATTCCCACCACCTATGCCCACCATCGCATCCTGCCCTTGCTGCCCGCGTTTCGGGCGCGCTTTCCCGCCGTGAAGGTCGAGGCGCACATCAGCAATCGCAACATCGATTTCGTCGGCGAAGGCTACGACATGGCAATCCGTGTGCGCGCCATTCCCGATTCCGGGCTGATTGCCCGGCCGCTGGAGGACGCCGCGCTGGTGATGATTGCCAGCCCTGACTATCTGAAGCGTGCCGGCACTCCACAAACCCTCGACGACCTGGCGCACCACGAATGCATCCAGTTCGAGCTACCCAGCAACGGGCGGCGGATTGCCTGGCTGTTCAACGATAACGGCGTGCCGCTGGAGATTTTGGCCGAGGGTAATTACTGCTGTTCCGATGATGTATTGGGTGGCGTGACGCTGGCGAAACACGGCGCAGGACTGTTTCAAACCTATCGTTTCATCGTCGAAAACGAACTGGCGGATGGCTCGCTGGTTGAAGTGCTCAAGCCCTATGGCGGGCGTTCGCGTCCCTTCACTTTGCTGTATCCGCAGAGCCGCCATGTGCCGTTGCGGCTCAGGGCGTTTATCGATTTTCTGGTTGAGCATCTGCCTCGCTGAAAAGATCGCAGCCTTCGGCAGCTCCTACCTTTGAAACGCGTGCACCTGCAGGAGCTGCCGAAGGCTGCGATCTTTTGGCATATGTCCGATCACCGCACACAAAAAACCGTTGCAGCACCTCTTCAATTGACCGGATTAACCAGTTAGTACAATTTATCTCCACAGGCTGAAACCCTCGGCCAACGCCAAAAATAATAAGTGGAGAGAACCGATGTCCCCTATCGTTCTGGTGCTCAACGGCCCGAACCTGAACCTGCTTGGCACCCGTGAACCGGCGACTTATGGCCACGAAACCCTGGCGGATATTTCATCACTGTGCGGTCGCGCAGCCGAAGAGTTCGGCCTGAAGGTGGAGTTTCGCCAGACCAACCATGAAGGCGAACTGCTCGACTGGATTCATGCCGCCCGTGGCCGCTGCGCCGGGATCGTCATCAACCCGGCCGCCTGGACTCACACCTCGGTCGCCATTCGCGATGCCCTGGTCGCCAGCGAACTGCCGGTGATCGAAGTGCACCTGTCCAATGTCCATGCCCGCGAACCTTTCCGGCATCACTCCTTTGTCTCGTCCATCGCCACGGCGGTCATGTGCGGTTTCGGCAGCCACGGCTATCGTTTGGCGCTGGAGCATTTCAGCCAACGTTTGAAGGATTAAGCGTCATGACACAGAACACCGTGGTACTCGCCGGGTTGATCGGCGCCGGCATTCAGGCTTCCCGCACCCCGGCGCTACACGAGCATGAAGGTGATGCGCAGGGTTTGCGCTACCTGTATCGGTTGATCGATCTGGATCAGTTGAAACTCGACAGCGGCGCCCTGCCCGACCTGCTGATGGCCGCCGAACGCATGAACTTCACCGGGTTGAACATTACCTTCCCGTGCAAGCAGACGATCATCCCGTTGCTCGACGAATTGTCGCCGGAAGCCCGCGGCATTGGCGCGGTGAACACGGTGGTGCTGAAGGACGGGAAACGTATCGGCCATAACACCGATTGCCTGGGTTTTGCCGAAGGGTTTCGCCGTGGCCTGAAGGACGTTGCCCGTGAGCGTGTGGTGCAAATGGGTGCAGGGGGTGCAGGCGCGGCGGTGGCCCACGCGCTATTGAGCGAAGGCGTACAACTGCTGAGTATTTTCGATGTGGATCACAGCCGGGCTCAGTCGCTGGCGAACAACCTCAATCAGCATTTTGGTTTTGGCCGCGCCGTGGCCGGTCATGACTTGCCAGGCACGCTGGGTCAGGCGGACGGACTGGTCAATACCACGCCGATGGGCATGAAAAAACTGCCGGGCATGCCCGTGCCGGCAGAGCTGCTTCGGGCCGATCTATGGGTAGCAGAGATCGTTTACTTCCCACTGGAAACCGAACTGCTGCGCAACGCTCGCGCGCTGGGTTGCCGAACCCTGGATGGCGGCAACATGGCGGTGTTTCAGGCAGTGAAGGCGTTTGAATTATTCAGCGGGGTGGTGCCGGATGCCCAGCGGATGCTGGCGCATTTTCAGAGCATGAATGGTTGAAGATCAAAAGATCGCAGCCTGCGGCAGCTCCTGCAAATGTCCGGGTACACACCGGTCTCTGGAGCTGCCGCAGGCTGCGATCTTTTAAGGGCCCTGGAAATCAGGCCTGCAGGTAGCGCAACACCGACTCGCAGATCATCTCCCGATGACGCTGCTTGATGCTTTCGTCCGGCAAGTCGATCTGAAAGATCTCACCGAAGGTATGACGGTTCGACACGCGATAGAAGCAAAACGAACTGATCAGCAGGTGCACATCCAGCGGATCGAGGCCGCCGCGGAATACACCCGCTTCGGCCCCGCGACGCAAAATCTCACCCAGTGAATCGAGGATGGTGTTGTTCATCGCCTTGATCGCATCGGAGCGCTTCACATACTCGGCGTTGTGAATGTTCTCGATGCTGACGATACGCACGAAATCGACGTTGCGATCATGGTGATCGAAGGTGAATTCCACCAACCGCCGAATCGCCTCCACCGGCGCCAGTTCGGCCAGGTGCAAACGGCTCTCGGTGCTGCGGATATCCCCGTAGAGTTTCTCCAGCACCTCGACGTAGAGCTGTTCCTTACTGCCGAAGTAGTAATAGATCATGCGTTTGGAGGTGTGGATGCGCTCGGCGATTGCATCGACCCGGGCACCGGAAAGCCCCTGCTGGACGAACTCGACAATGGCCTCTTGAAGGATGTTCTCGCGGGTTTTTTCCGGGTTGTTCTTGCGACTCTTGCGAGGCTCGGCAATTGGCTTTTCGGGCGCTACGGAGAGTTCTGAAATTATTGTCATTGCGGGCTCACGGCCATCACTACACAAGTGGGCGATTATGGGCCGCTGCGCCCGGTGAAGGAAGTCGCGCGGCAGCGGTTTTGTACCCATGTTTACGATTTTCCTACAACTTTGCCTGACGTACGCCACCAGTTCGTGATTTTGCCATGGCCGCCAGTCGCACTGCCACGTTGGCCGCGCCGTAACCCGCGTAGCCGTTTTTGCGCTGGATGATTTCAAAAAAGAACCGTCCTTCGAACGGCTCGGTGTAAACATGAAACAGCTCGCCACCCTGAGCATCGCGGTCGTAGAGCACGTTGAAGTAGGCCAGCTCGCTGAGGAATTCGTCGTCGAAATCGAACCGCGCGGCGAGGTCATCGTAGTAGTTGAGCGGGATATCCAGCAGCGGCACGCCGGCCTCCTTCGCGCGGCTGACTTCGGCAAAAATGTCGTCACAATCGAAAGCGATGTGATGCACGCCGGAACCGCGATAACTCGACAACGCATGTGAGATAGCAGTGTTGCGGTTCTCGGAAATGTTCAGCGGCAAGCGGATCGAACTGCAGCGGCTGCGTAATGCGCGGCTCTTCACCAAACCATACGGGTCAGGCAACACCACTTCATCGTCGGCCTCGAAATCCAGCAGGCTTTTGTAAAACAGCACCCAGCTGTCGAGGCTGTCGGCGGGCAGTGCCATCGCCATGTGATCGATGCGCTTGAGGCCACCGCTGGCGACGGCCGTCGGTTGCAGGTTGAAGTCGGTGCCGTAGACGTCGGCGTCCTGGTCCACCAGGTAAATCAGGCTGCCATCCGGCGCACGAACCGCTGCCAGTTCAAGCTCATTGGGGCCTACCAGCCCGCGATAGGGTTGCCCCTTGTACGCAACGGCGCGGGCCAGTGCACTGGTGCTGTCCTTGACCCGCACGGCGGTGGCGCACAGCGATGGACCGTGGGCCTCGAAAAAACTGTGGGCGAACGAGTAAGGCTCGGAGTTGAGGATCAGGTTGATATCGCCCTGACGCAACAGGCTGACACTCTTGGAGCGGTGTTGCCCGGCCTTGACGAAACCCAGCCGCTCCAGCCAATGGGCCAGCTTGGCGCCAAGGCTTTCGTCCACCGCGAATTCAAGAAACTCGATGCCGTTGTATTCGCTGGCGCCTGGGGTATCGAACAGAATGTCGCGATTGGCCACAGGCGTGGCTTGCTGCTCCAGACGCTGGCGGGTTTTCTCTTCCAGATACAGTAACGAACGCAAACCGTCGGCGGCGTTGGCCCGTGGCGGTGCGGCGCGGAAGCCGTCGTTGAAGATCTCCAGCGACAGCGGCCCGGTGTAGCCACTCTTGATGATCGGCGCGAGGAAGCCCGGCAGATCGAATTCACCCTGGCCCGGGAAACAGCGGAAGTGTCGGCTCCACTCCAGCACATCCATGGCCAGGATCGGCGCGTCGGCCATTTGCACGAAGAAGATCTTGTCGCCGGGAATCTCGGCGATGGCGCTCGGGTCGCCCTTGAGCGACAGCGTATGAAAACTGTCCAGCAACACGCCGAGGCTCGGGTGGTCGGCCTGGCGAACGATGTTCCATACCTGTTGATACGTGTTCACATGCCTGCCCCAGGCCAGCGCTTCATAGCCGATCCGCAGGCCACGAATACCGGCCCGTTCTGCGAGCTGGCGCAAATCATCAATCAGGATCTGTTCATCACCGATGGAGTCGGCCGAAGCGTTGCTGCACACCAGCACCAGGTCGGTGCCCAGTTCCTGCATCAAATCGAACTTGCGCTCGGCCCGCTCCAGATTGCGCGGCAGGCGATCGCGGCGGCAACCTTCGAAATCCCGAAAGGGTTGAAACAGTGTGATGGCGATCCCGAGATCGGCGCACATCTGTTTGATTTCTCGCGGGCTTCCGTCGTAATAGAGAAGGTCGTTCTCGAAAATCTCCACCCCGTCAAAACCGGCGGCGGCAATGGCTTCGAGTTTTTCCGGCAGGGTGCCGCTCAAGGAAACGGTGGCAATGGAACGCTGCATGTATGGACTCCCGGTGGTAGGGAAATTTCTTGTCAGGGCGTAGGAGCTGCCGAAGGCTGCGATCTTTTGACTTTGCCTTCAGCAATAGGTCAGGCGTCAGAATCAAGATCAAAAGATCGCAGCCTTCGGCAGCTCCTACAGGGGTAGCGTTTGTCTTGGGTAAATTATTGGCTTGACGAATCCACACAGCAATTCAAAGTGTACTACCCGGTTAGTTTTGCGGGCGATTATCGAACACAATGGCGGTTGGCGAATTGACGATTTTTCGTCCACTGCGCACCATCGACAGCACATTGAGTCCGGTCACGACCCCATGGACTCGGTTACCAAAGACCCTGAACACCACATAAAAATTTCAAAAAACGGGTACACGCTCATGCACTCATTCAACGCCTTGTTTGCTTGCTCCACCGCCCTCACGCCTGGCCTGGCGTCCATCCGAACCTCGCGTTCCCTCGGCCGAACCGTGCCGCTCGCTGAATAAAACGTTGTCGTCACCTGACGAGAACCCCTCAGCCGATCAATCACACCCGCGCCTGTCGCCGTCGATTGATCACGCGCCCTTGAAGTCCCGACAAGCCTCGCTTGTCAGTCATTGAACGGATGGCACACATGTTTCCTTCTCAAAGCTCTCACGTGGCTCCGGCCCAAAGCGTCGCCACTGGCGGCATCGGCGACAAAATCCGCGGCGCCATGGCGGTCGGCAAAACCCGTTGGGGGATGCTGGCGCTGGTGTTTTTCGCCACCACCCTGAACTACATCGACCGCGCCGCCCTGGGCGTCATGCAGCCGATCCTGGCCAAGGAAATGAGCTGGACGGCGATGGATTACGCCAACATCAACTTCTGGTTCCAGGTCGGCTACGCCGTCGGTTTCGTGCTGCAAGGCCGGTTGATCGACCGGGTCGGCGTGAAACGCGTGTTCTTCTGCGCGGTACTGCTCTGGAGCCTGGCCACCGGCGCTCATGGCCTGGCCACTTCGGCGGTGGGCTTCATGGTTTGCCGGTTCATTCTCGGTTTGACCGAAGCCGCCAACTACCCGGCCTGCGTGAAAACCACCCGGTTGTGGTTCCCCGCCGGCGAACGCGCCGTGGCCACCGGCATCTTCAACGCCGGGACCAACGTCGGTGCGATGTTCACACCGATGCTGCTGCCGCTGATCCTCCATGCCTGGGGCTGGCAAGCCGCGTTCCTGTGCATCGCGGCACTGGGCGCCATCTGGTTGCTGTTCTGGGGGCTGAAGTACTTCAATCCGGAAGACCACCCGAGCGTCAAACAATCGGAACTGGACTACATCCAGAATGAAGTCGAACCGGAACAATCCCGCGTACCGTTCTCACGAATCCTGCGCATGCGAGGCACCTGGGCCTTCGCCCTGGCCTACTCGATCACCGCGCCGGTGTTCTGGTTCTACCTGTATTGGCTGCCGCCGTTCCTCAATCAGCAATACAACCTGGGGATCAACGTGACCCAGATGGGTATCCCGCTGATCATCATCTACCTCACGGCTGACTTCGGCAGTGTCGGCGGCGGGATCCTGTCCTCGTTCCTGATCGGTCGCGGGATCAACCCGATCAAGGCACGACTGATGTCCATGTTCCTGTTCGCCTGCTGCATCATCGGCGTGGTCATGGCCGCCGGCTCGAGCAGCCTGTGGCTCGCGGTGTTCGCCATCTCCCTGGCCATCGGCGCTCACCAGGCCTGGACCGCGAACATCTGGAGCCTGGTGATGGACTACACACCCAAGCACATGATGAGTACGGTGTTCGGCTTCGGCGGGATGTGCGCGGCGATCGGCGGGATGTTCATGACCCAGTTGGTCGGCCACATTCTGACGATCACCAACAACAACTACACCGTGCTGTTCACCATCATTCCGGCGATGTACTTCATCGCGCTGACCTGGCTGTACTTCATGGCACCGCGCAAGATTCCGACCATAAAAGATTGATTCATCTCAAACGCAGGCCTGATCCCGGGCCTGCGTTTTTTTATGTGCGCGGTTTATGAATTCACCCCTTTTTTCTCAAAGCCACAGAGACAAACCATGTCGCCAGGTAACTTGAGCATCGCCAAGCGTGCCGTGATCAGCTTCGGCGTCATCGCCTTGCTGGTCCTGTTGCAGGGGCTGTTCGCCCTCAAACAAGTCGCGCAAGTCCGCGCCACCGGCCAGCACACTGAAAACATCTCTCTGCCCAGCATTCGCTACCTGGGTGAAATCCGCGACTACATCCTGAGCATTCGCGTACTCAGCCTGCGCATGGCGCTCAACCGCGATCCAAAAGTGCTCGATGCCACCGTCACACGCCTGCATCAAGTGCAGGGTTGGCTTGCGCAGACACTGGAAAAATTCACCCCGCTGGTCGGTGATTACAACCGGGGGCCGTACGAAAAATTCGTCGCCACCGTCACAAACTACCGGCAGGCGCTGGCGCAATACGAAGCGCTGTCGCGGGAGAACCGCAGCGAAGAAATGACCGCGTTGCTCAACAGCAAAATCCAGGACTACTCGACTCAGACCGGTGACCAGTTCGCCGAATTGATGGCCCTTGCCGCTAACGAAGTCAGCCTGTCGGCCAACCAGGCCGACTCGCTCTACAACCAGGTAAAAATCACGGTTATCGGTGCGCTGATAGCAGTCGCACTCCTGACCCTGTGCCTGGCTTGGCTGTTGATTCGCAGCATCGTCATGCCAATCCGCCAGGCAGTCGAGGTGGCCGAGCAAGTGGCCGCCGGTGACCTGAGTCAACCGATCCGCAGCCACGGCGCCGATGAAACCGCACGCTTGCTCAAGGCCCTGTCGGCCATGCAGACCAGCCTGCGGGAAACCCTGCAATTGATCAGCGGCACTTCGACTCAACTGGCGGCCGCCGCCCTGCAAATGAATCAGAGCACTCACCAGGACTCCAGTCGGCTGCAACAGCAACACAATGAAATCGAGCAGGCCGCCACGGCCGTCAACGAAATGACCGTCGCGGTGGAAGAAGTCGCGCGCAACGCGGTGTCGACTTCCGACAGCACTCGCCAATCCACGCAGCAAGCCAGTCAGGGCCAGGCACGGGTGATTGAAACACTGGATTCGATTCAGGCGATGAGCAGCAATGCGGGCCTCGCACTGCAACAGGTTCAGACCCTGGCCGAGCAGTCCCGGGAAATCGGCAAGGTGCTGGATGTGATCCGCGCCATCGCCGAACAGACCAATCTGCTCGCGCTCAACGCCGCGATCGAAGCCGCGCGGGCCGGGGAAGCCGGACGTGGTTTCGCGGTGGTGGCCGACGAAGTTCGGGCGCTGGCGCATCGCACTCAGCAATCGACCCGGGAGATCGAACAGATGATCGGGCGGGTTCAGGGCGACACCGACAGTGTGGTGGTGTCGATGCACGACAACAGTCAGCGTGTCGCCGAAACCCTGTCGATTGCTGAACAGGCCGGGCTGGCGCTGGCAGAAATCACCCGGGCGATGGAGCAGATCCATGAACGTAATCTGGTGATCGCCAGTGCCTCGGAGGAACAGGCCCAGGTGGCCCGTGAGGTGGATCGCAATCTGCTGAACATTCGCGACCTGTCGCTGGAAAGCGCCGACGCCGCGACCCGGACCAGCGCCACCAGCCAGGAGCTGTCGCGACTGGCGGCCGGCCTGCAAAACCTGGTGGTGCGCTTCAGGTTTTGACTGGCCTCAGCGGCGGCTTTGTTGCCACGCCGCCGCCAACCCGCTGCAGCAAATCACCGCGATCCCGACCACCGTGGTCAGGGTCGGCGTGTGAGAAAACAGCAACCAACCCAGCAACCCGGCAAAGACAATCTGGCAATAGCCGAACGGTGCCAGCAGCGCGGGGGCGGCGTGACGGAAAGCCTGGGTCAGAAACAGGTGCGCCGTCATCCCGCAGGCGCCCAGTGCAACCATCATCAATCCATGCCCAAGGCTTGGCACTTTCCAGAAGAACGGCACCAGTGCGCTCATCACCAGGGTGTTGCACAGGCCGGCGAAGAAGTTACTGGTGGTCGGGCTGTCGATTTCACTGAGCTTGCGGGTGAGCAATTGATAGAAGCAGAAAAACAGCGCCGAGCAGAGCGGCAGTAATACCGCTGGCGTGAACAGATCACCGCCGGGGTGGACGATGATCAATACGCCGATAAATCCGCAAATCACCGCGATCCATTGCCCACGGGTGACCCGCTCACCCAGCAGTGGCACCGATAGCGCGGTCACCAACACCGGGGCAAGGAAGTTGACCGCCGTGGCTTCGGCCAGCGGGATGTACTGCAAACCGGTGGTGAAAAACAAACTGGTGCCCAACAGGCACAACGCTCTGAGCAACTGCAGCAACGGCCGTTTGGTGCGCAGGACTCGCAGCCCGGATTGCGGCAGAAATATCCCGGCCATCAGTAGGGTGTGAATCACATAGCGAGCCCAGACCACCATGACGATGGGGTAGAAGCCCGATAGATACTTCGACAAAGCGTCGTGACTGGAAAACAGGAAGGTCGCGACGACGATCAGCAGAATCCCTTTGAAGGGTTGGTTTACGCCGGAGAGCGGGGTGCTGACGGTCATGCAAGGCCTCTGGAATCAAATCAGAATGTGGCGAGGGAGCTTGCTCCCGCTGGACTGCGCAGCAGTCCCCAAATCAGCAAAGGTGTTCCGTCACTTCATATGACAGATCGTTGACGACCGCTTCGCGGCCGAACGGGAGCAAGCTCCCTCGCCACAGGTTCAAAGGCGCGCCAACAATTCCCGGGTTTTATCCAACGCCATCCGCGCCCGCTGTAACCCGCTTACGCCCTGCTCCAGCAACTTCACAGTGGGAACCTCCAGGCTCAACGGAATATCAGCCGGCAAACACTGCAACAACCCCACCAGATCACAATCGCCATCGCCCGGAAAACGTCGTTCGTTACGGGCCTGACGCAAAATCTCCGCCATGTCCGCTGACCGTGGCCCCGCAACATCGCACAGCTGTGCATACCGTAACCGTGACGGTGCTACCTTGGCCAGATCTTCCAGCCGCGAACCCGATCGGTCGAAATGGAACGCGTCCACCAACACCGCGCCGTTTTCACGGTCAGCTTTTTCGACGACGCGCACCGCTTGTTGGAGGTTGCGCGCATCGGTCCACGGCATGAACTCCAAATGCGGATGCAGCCCGTAAGGTGCCGCCAGATCACAGAGCCGGGCGAAATTCTCGGTGAGTCGCTGTTCGTCAGAATCGTTACCGGCCACCAGCAATTCACTGGCACCAAACTCCGCTCCGACCGCCAGAATCTTCTCGAAGTCGGCAACGATGGTTTGCGGTTCAAGACGCAGGATTTCAACATCCAGCACACGAATGCCGGTGTCGCGCAAACTCTCCAGCGTCCTGCGCCGTAACCCGACATCGGCTACCAGCGCAAAGTGATGTTCTTCGGGTGTCGCAGGTTCCAGGCGTAATCCGACATGGCTGTAACCGGCCCGTGCCGCGACCTCGACCCTCTCCGGTGGTGACAACTCCAGTACCGTCAGACTGGCCAGGGAAAAGATCCGTTCACTCATGTTCACTCCTCGATCAACATCGGGGTGCAGGCGCGACCGGTTTCGGCGGCCTCGCGGATTGCGTCAATCAGCGCCAGGGTGCGCGCAGCATCGGCAGCGCTCACCAATGGTTCGACTTCCCGGCGCGCCACGCGCACGAAATGCTGCAACTGCAAACGCAACGCTTCATCGGCGCTGAAGCTCTCCTGCACCGGCAGCAGCGGTTGATGCCAGCCCCCATCGACGTCGGCATAGTGCCAGCGCTTGAGCTGTGGAATGCTCAGCGCACCGCCCGTCCCGGCCAACAGATAACACGGCTGATCGGCCTGGCGCGGATACACCGGGTTCTCGCCGGAATCCAGCTCCCAACTCCAGGGTGCCGCCACTGCGTCGGAACCGGTCAGGCTGCCCAGTGCGCCATTGTCGAATTGCAGCAACACCGCCGCACAATCTTCGTTGGCAAACCCGCGAACCGCATTGCTGGTGATTGCCTGCACCTGCCGAACTTCGCCGCACAGATGCCGCAGCAGATCGAGGTCATGAATCAGGTTGGTCAGCAACATCCCCGCACCGGGTTCGCGGCGCCATGGTGTTTCGAAATAGCTGTCGGGTTTGCGCAATTGCCAGAGCGCCGTCACCGTCGTCAGCTGCCCCAAAGCACCGCCCTGAACCAGTTCTTGGGCGCGAACGATCAACGGATTGTGCCGACGGTGATGGCCGACCAGCACGGGGACGCCGGTGGCTTTCGACGCGGCCACCAGTTCGCGCACTTCATCCATGTACACGCCCACCGGCTTTTCCAGCAGCACCGGCACGCCGACGGCGAGGCAATCGAGCGCAGTGCTGACGTGCAACGTGTTCGGGTTGGCGACGATCACCGCGTCTGGCTGCACCTGCTCCAGCATCTGACGGTGATCGGCGAAATGCCTCACGCCCCACTCGGCTGCAAGACCTGCGGCTTGTGAACCGGGATCGGCCACTGCGCACAAGGTCGCTTCCGTCAGGGATTTCAGATGCTGGTAATGCTGCCGGCCCATGTTGCCAGCACCGATCAGGGCGATGCGAAGGGGCAAAGACACGGTGCAGTCCTCTTGTGATTATTGTCGGAAGGGTGAATTCCAATAATTTAGAACCTAGTTCCAGATTCTTACACAAGCGAACCGCAAAAGTGTGCGAACAGCGCACAACTTTGCAGGAGCGAAAGAAGATCAAATGTCGGAGCGGGCTTGCTCGCGAAAGCGGTGTGTCATGCAGCATTGATGTCGACTGACACACCGTCTTCGCGAGCAAGTCGGATCGCCGCACCACCGCTCCCACAATGAACGGGCGCTGGCCGGCTTAATTGAACAACTCCGACGCCAGACTTGCCGCCGACAGTTCCTCGGCAAACGTCAACAACAGCGGTGCCAACTCATGCAGCCGTGCCCCCGGCATCCGTGCGCTTGGCCCGGCAATGCTCAGCACACCGATCACTCGACCATCGCCGGGATGGCGCACCACCGCCGCAATCGCCGAGGTGCCCACTGCCGAACTCTCCTCGACCCAGGCGTAGCCCTGCTCCCGCGCCAGACGCAGGCGCTCCAGCAATTCAATGTTGGAGCGCGGTGCGTTCGGCCCCAGATCTTTCGGTTGCACGTCGCCCTGACGTTCCACCAACGACAACGCTTCGGCATCGCTCATGCACGCCAGCCATGCGTGGCCCGACGCGGTGTAGAACAACGGCGCATCACGGCCCATGTCCGGGTCATAACGCAGCCCCGAGCGGGCGCCTTGAGACTTGGCGATCCAGACTTGCCGTTCGCCTTCAATAACGCCAAGGCGCACCAGTTCACCAGTTTCCTCGGCCAGACGATCCAGCACCGGCTGCACGATATCGGCGCCGCTGCTGGACAGGTAACGGAAACCCATCGCCACCAGTCTGGTCGACAAGTGATAACGCAGGCTCTCCGGATTCTGCCGCACATAACCCAGCCGGATCAGCTCGGCGAGCAGGCGATGAGTCGCGCTTTTGGGGATATCCAGTTGCTCTGCCAGCGTCTGCATCGGCAGGCCACGAGGTTCACTGGTGAGGCTTTCCAGCACGCTGAAAACACGTTCGATCTGACTGCCGGCCATGGGAGGTTCCACACGAAATTTGCCCGATTCTAGAAGACAACCCGCCGAATGCGAAATCTGGAACCGCGAGTCCGTTAGCCGCCGTCGAGACAAGCAGTCCCCCACTCGATAAAAACCCATCGCCTGAAGGAATTCGCTGGGCTATCCGTGTTCAATACAAGTCTGAAATGGTGCGCGCACGGCAAAAGACGGACGACCGGACTGGCGCCACGCTTACTCACCAGCAACACTCATCACCATGTTCAAACGAGGATCCGCCCATGCTTTGGAAAAAAGGCCGACGCAGCGACAACGTGGTCGACGCCCGTGGCGATGATGTCGGTGGTGGCGGCGGCGGGATGCGCTTCGGCGGGGGCAAGGGCCTGAGCCTGACGGCGATCCTGTTGATCGTCGGGATCGGCTGGATCACCGGCCAGGACCCGTTGCAGATCCTCGGGCAACTGACCGGGCAGATGAGCGAGCAATCGGCCCCGGCCACCCCCCAAACCCGCCAGGCGCCACCGGCCAATGATGAAGGGGCCGAATTCGTACGCTCGATCCTCGGCGACACCGAAGACACCTGGGGCCAGATTTTCCAGCAGGCCGGTCGGCAATATAAAGACCCGACCCTGGTGCTGTTCAGCAATCGGGTGAATTCGGCGTGCGGCCTGGCGACGTCGGCAACCGGTCCGTTCTATTGCCCGGCAGACCAGAAGGTCTACCTGGACACGAGTTTCTTCCAGGAAATGTCGCAACGCTTTTCCGCTGCGGGTGATTTCGCTCAGGCCTACGTGATCGCTCATGAAGTCGGACACCACGTGCAGACCCTGCTTGGCGTTTCGGCGAAAATTCAGGCCGCTCGGCAGCAGGGCCGGCAAATGGAAGGCGACGGCGGTTTGCTGGTGCGTCAGGAACTGCAGGCCGATTGCCTGGCCGGGGTCTGGGCCAACAATGCGCAAAAACGCCTGAACTGGCTGGAACCCGGTGACATCGAAGAAGCCTTGAACGCCGCCAACGCCATCGGCGACGACCGCTTGCAACAGCAAGGTCAGGGCCGCGTGGTGCCGGACTCCTTCACCCATGGCACTTCGGCCCAGCGGGTGCGCTGGTTCAAGGCTGGATTCGCACAGGGCCAGATCAGCCAGTGCGATACCTTTGCCGCGAAGACTCTGTGATGCGTCAGTGGCTGCTGGTTCTGTTGATCACCTGCGCAAGCACCCAGGCTGCCGAGCAGGGAGGCAAGGCGATCAGTTCCGGGCGCCTGCTGTTGAGCGCTGGCGAAATCGCGGTGGGCATCGGCCCGACGCCTGCGAAAATCGAACGCGTGCTGATCATCATCCATGGTCGTTTGCGCAATGCTGAAACCTACCGCCAGAGCGCCGAGCACGCGGCCGAGCAGGCCGGGCAAAGCGCGAACACCTTGGTGCTCGCCCCGCAGTTTCTCAATGAAACCGACATCGCGAGCCATCCGGTGCCTGACAGTGTTTTACGCTGGCAAGGCAATGACTGGATGGCCGGCGGCTTATCCACCGCGCCGTTCACCCTGAGTTCCTATGCGGCGCTCGACGAAATCATCGCTCGCCTGGGGGATCGGCGCCAGTTTCCGGACGTGAAGCAAATCGTCATCGCCGGTCACTCCGGCGGTGCTCAGGTGGTTCAGCGTTATGCCTTGCTGGGTCACCCTCAGCCCGCTCTCGATACAGAAGGCGTGAAGGTGCGCTATGTGATTGCCAATCCTTCGTCGTACGCCTACTTCAATGAGCAACGGCCAGTGGCGTTCAGTCATGCGGGGTGCCCGAATTTCAATCGCTGGAAGTACGGGCTGACGGATCTGCCCGCTTATGCCAATGGGCAAACGCCTGCGCAACTCGAAGAGAACTATGTCAAACGTGACATCGTTTATTTACTCGGCCAGCAGGACACTGATCCGAATCATCCGGCGCTGGATAAAAGTTGTGAGGCTAAAGCTCAGGGTGCGTCTCGATTGATTCGTGGGCGCAACTATTTCAAATATCTGAAACAACGCCATTCTCAGGGGTTGAGTCAGCAACTGATCGAAGTGCCTGGGGTCGGGCACAATGGGGACGGGATGTTTACGTCGCCTGAGGGGCAGAAGGCGTTGTTCGGTCAGTGAGTTTTTGTGGTGCCTGAACTGACGCTATCGCGGGCAAGCCCGCTCCCACAGGGTTATGCACCATCCTTGTGGGAGCGGGCTTGCCCGCGATAGCGGTTAATCAAATGACCAATCCCTCAAGCCGAAAGCATCTGCCGCAACACCACGCAATCGGCAGCATGCCAATCAGTCAATTCCGGCCACGGATTATCCGGCAGATTCACCAGCACCGTCCGCGTCCCCGCCGCCCGACCGCAATCCAGATCAAAGCGGTAATCACCGACCATCACCATGTCGCTCGCCGGCACCTTCCAGGCCTCGGCCAGTTTCAGCAGACCACCGGGATGCGGCTTGGGCGGTGCTTCATCGCGGCCCAATACATCTTCCACCGCAAAGCAGTCGGCCAGACCAATCGCCTCCAGCGTGACATGCGCCAGCTCGCGAGCATTGCGCGTGAGAATGCCCAGACGATAACCGCGCCCGGCCAACTCACGCACCAGCTCCACCGCGCCCGGCGCCGGTTTCGAACCCAATGCCAGATCCCGCTCATGCTCCAGCAACCACGCGTGCTTGGCCGCCGCTTCATCGGCCGGCAGCGCAGCGAGGTGGGTGAGAATGTCGTCTTCGGCGGGAATCGCCAACGCCACGCGGATTGCCGCGAAGTCATGCACCGCCACTGTCAGGGTGCCGTCCATATCGAACACCCAGTGCCGCACCTCGGCCAGGCTCATGCCCAATCCTTGCGATGACGAATCAGGCCTTCCTGAGTGACCGAAGCCACCAATTGCCCAGCACGGTTGAACACGCTGCCACGGGAGAATCCGCGCGAGTTGCCGGCCCACGGGCTGTCCATGGCGTACAGCAACCAGTCATCGGCACGCAGGTCGGCGTGGAACCACAATGCGTGGTCGAGGCTGGCGACCTGCATGTCTTTCTGCCAGACCGATTTGCCGTGGGGCAACATCGAGGTGGTCAGCAGGCCGAAGTCCGACGCGTAGGCCAACAGGTATTTGTGCAGCGCCGGGGTGTCGGCCAACGCACCGTCGGCGCGGAACCAGACGTACTTGACCGGATCGGCAGGCTGCGGGTTGTAGGGATCTTTCTCGGTCACCGGACGGACTTCGATCGGTTTCGGGCACAGCAGTTTCTCGCGCATGTGTTCAGGGATCAGGTGCGCGCGCTGCTGGGTGAGCTCCAGCTCCGACGGCAGGTTTTCCGGGCCAACCACTTGCGGCATTTCGCTCTGGTGCTGGAAGCCTTCTTCGTCGTACTGAAAGGAGGCACTGCAGGTGAAAATCGGGTTGCCCTTCTGGATCGCCGTCACCCGGCGCGTGCTGAAACTGCCGCCATCGCGCACCCGATCAACCTGATACACCACCGGCAGCTTGGCATCGCCCGGGCGCAGGAAATAACCGTGCATCGAATGCACATGACGCGCGGCTTCGACTGTCTGACTGGCCGCCGACAGGGACTGGCCGAGCACCTGGCCGCCGAACAACTGACGAAAACCCAGATCCTGGCTGCGGCCACGGAACAGGTTTTCTTCAATCGGTTCCAGGGTCAGCAGGTCTACCAGATCTTCCAACACTTGGCTCATTCAGACTCTCCTCACACAAAGCAATGCCGAGCAGCCTTGGCTGCGGCGGTCGATTCAGTTTATGGCCCGGTTCAACATGAGGGCCATTGTAAACGTCCGTGCCTGCTTATCCATGCAAGGTTTCCAGCCATTGTTCACGGGTGATGCGATACAACACGTGGGGGCGCAGCGGATGATCGGCTGCCAGACTCGGGTGCTCGAAGTCATCGGCGGGGGCATGGTGCATGCCAATCGCCTGCATGACTTTTTGCGAAGGCATGTTGGTTTCGGTGGTGAACGCCACGACCTCTTGCAGTGCCAGCCGGTCAAACCCGCAGCGCAATGCGGTCCACGCCGCTTCACTGGCATACCCCAGGCCCCAGTGCTCGCGCGCCAGGCGCCAGCCGATTTCGATGGCCGGGGTGAAGGGCGCGTCGAAGCCGACCACACCCAGTCCGGTAAACCCGATGAACGCCCCGGTGTCCTTGCGCTCGAGTGCCCAGAGGCCAAAACCATACTCGGCAAAATGCCCGCGAACCCGTCCGATCAGCGAGGCGCTTTCCAGTCGACTCAAGGGTGCCGGAAAATAACGCATCACCTGTGGATCGGCACACATTGCCGCAAACGCCGGCAAATCCTCGTCACGCCACTGCCGCAACAACAGTCGCGCGCTTTCGAGTTCCAGTATCGGCTCCATCGTGCCCCTCCCCTCTGTTTCCATGCCGCAAGTCTACATCGCTGGTAGGATCCTTCACTCATTCCTACAGGCCTTCCTAGATAAATCAGCCATGCCCCTGCCTCTGATCTACCACGAAGACTACAGTCCCGAGTTCCCGGCGGATCACCGCTTCCCCATGGACAAGTTTCGCTTGCTGCGCGATCACCTGGTGGACAGTGGCCTGACCCGCGACGCTGACCTGCTGCGCCCGGACCTGTGCCCGGCGGATATTCTCGCCCTCGCTCATGACCCTGCGTATATCGAACGCTACATGGGCGGCGAGTTGTCCCGGGAAGACCAGCGGCGCCTCGGCCTGCCCTGGAGCGAAGCACTGGCCCGGCGCACGGTGCGAGCGGTCGGCGGTTCGCTGCTGGCGGCCGAACAGGCACTGGAACATGGCTTGGCCTGTCACCTGGCCGGCGGCACTCATCACGCGCATTACGATCACCCCGCCGGGTTCTGCATCTTCAATGACCTGGCGGTGATCAGCCATTACCTGCTGGAAAGTGGCCGGGTGAATCGGGTGCTGATCTTCGACTGCGATGTGCATCAGGGCGATGGGACTGCACGAATCCTGCACAACACCCCAGAGGCAGTGACCGTTTCCCTGCACTGCGAAAAGAACTTTCCTGCACGCAAAGCCGAAAGCGACTGGGACATCCCCTTGCCCATGGGCATGGGCGATGCCGACTACCTGAAGGTGGTGGACGATGCGCTCAACTATTTGCTGCCGCTCTACCAACCGGATCTGGTGCTGTACGACGCCGGTGTCGACGTGCATAAGGACGACGCTTTGGGCTATCTGAAACTGACAGACGAAGGCGTCGCCGCTCGCGACGAAAGCGTGATGCGTCATTGCCTGGGCCGGGATATTCCGCTGGTCGGCGTGATCGGCGGCGGTTACAGCAAGGACCGCAAAGCCCTGGCGCGCCGTCATGGCATCCTCCATCACAGCGCCCAACGGGTCTGGCAGTCATCAGGTTGTCATTGAGGTGTGGGCCTTTACCCACAATGCCTGTGGAACCGCCTGTGGATAACCTGAGTGAAAGGGCCTGCAGGCCATGCTACCTATAGCGTGCAACGGAGTGGTTGTTTTTTGATCAGCTCTTGAACACACCCATGATCCCTGTGGGAGCGGGCTTGCCCGCGATGAGGCCGGTACATTCAACATCATTGTTGCCTGACAGTCCGCTATCGCGGGCAAGCCTGCTCCCACCGTTATCGCGCACTGCTAGAATGCGCGGCTTATTCCGCCACGCCGCAGCTCTCGCCATGACCCAGCCCTCCACTTCCCTCCCCTCAAACGTCGCCATCATCGGTGGCGGTCCCGCCGGTTTGATGGCGGCTGAAGTGTTGAGCCAGGCAGGAATCAAGGTCGACCTGTACGACGGCATGCCTTCAGTGGGGCGAAAATTCCTCCTCGCCGGTGTCGGCGGCATGAACATCACCCATTCCGAGGCCTACCCCGCATTTCTCTCACGCTACGCCGAACGGGCTCCGCAGATTGCACCGCTGCTGCGAGCCTTCGGTGCCGAAGCCTTGTGCCAATGGATTCATGACCTGGGCATCGAAACCTTTGTCGGCAGCTCCGGCCGGGTGTTTCCTACCGACATGAAAGCCGCGCCCCTGTTGCGTGCCTGGCTCAAACGCCTGCGCGATGCCGGCGTAGTTATCCACACCCGCCATCGCTGGCTCGGTTGGGATGACAACGGTGACTTGCGTATCGACAGCCCCGAAGGCGAAAAAACCGTTCAAGCGAATGCGACCTTACTGGCCCTCGGCGGCGGCAGTTGGTCGCGCCTCGGTTCGGACGGTGCCTGGATGCTGCCGCTGGAACAGCGCGGTGTAGGACTGACGCCGTTGCAACCGAGCAATTGCGGCTTCGAGGTGCAGGCCTGGAGCGAATTGATGGTCAGCAAATTCGCAGGCAGCCCGCTGAAAAACATCGCCATTGGCCTCAATGACGACGTGCCGCGACTCGGGGAGTGTGTGATCACTGCCACGGGGATTGAAGGCAGTTTGATCTACGCCCTGTCGGCACCGATCCGCGAAGCGATCAATCAGCACGGCTCGGCAACCATTCATCTCGATCTGTTGCCGGGCAAGCCTGTGGATAAAGTTCAGGCGGCGCTGAACAAACCGCGCGGATCACGCTCCATGGCCAAACACCTGCACAGTCAGCTTGGGCTTGATGGCGTGAAAGCGGCGTTGTTGCGCGAGCTGACACCGGTTGAATGTTTTGCCGATCCGGCGCTGCTGGCCAAAGCGATCAAGGCATTGCCACTGACGCTGATGAA
This sequence comes from Pseudomonas sp. B21-015, assembly GCF_024749285.1. Classification (NCBI taxonomy): domain Bacteria; kingdom Pseudomonadati; phylum Pseudomonadota; class Gammaproteobacteria; order Pseudomonadales; family Pseudomonadaceae; genus Pseudomonas; species Pseudomonas sp. B21-015. Next base: position 914,501 of record NZ_CP087196.1, on the reverse strand, counting down.
AACCCGGCCATTGGACGAAGCCATCAGCAGCGCGGGGGGCGTGATGTTCGAGACGATGGATGAACGTTTGATGCTCAAGCAACTGCCCGGCGTGTTCTGCGCGGGGGAAATGCTCGATTGGGAAGCGCCGACCGGCGGCTATCTGCTGACCGCGTGTTTCGCCAGTGGTCGAGCGGCGGGGTTGGGGATGGTGGAGTGGTTGCGGCGCAAGGATTGAAGACCGAGGCGCGTCCATCGCGAGCAGGCTCGCTCCCACAGGTGACCGAGTTCTTTCATAAGAATACGGTCAATGTGGGAGCGAGCCTGCTCGCGATGGTGGCCTGACAGGCGCAGCGTTTAATCAAGGCTTACGCTTACGCGGCCCGGTATTGAACACCGGCACTTTACGCACAGGCTTGATCGAAGGCTCCGGCGCCGACGCATCACCGCTCTCGACCCATTTACCCAGGTTGCGCTTGCCGCCACCGGAGGTCTTGGGCTTCTTCGGTTTTTTCGGCTTCTTGATCACCTGACCGCTGGCATCGGTATCCGGCACGCGGTGTTCAGGCTCGAAATCCTGCTCCATCTGGCGAGTCAGCGTCTGACGGGTCAACATCTCGATGGCTGACAGCTGATTCACTTCATCGGCGCAGACCAGCGAAATTGCCTCGCCGGTTGAACCCGCACGGCCGGTACGGCCGATGCGGTGGATGTAGTCCTCCGCCACGATCGGCAGGTCGAAGTTGACCACCAACGGCAAATCTTCGATATCCAGACCACGGGCGGCCACGTCGGTGGCTACAAGTATCTGCACTTCGCTGGCCTTGAAACGATCCAGCGCTCGCTGACGGGTTGCCTGAGGTTTGTCGCCGTGGATGCCGTCAGCGTTGATGCCCAGGCCCTGGAGTTTTTCCACCAGCGCGTCTACGCCGTTACGGGTCTTGGCGAATACCAGCACCTGCTTCCACTTGCCCTTGCGCATCAAGTGAACGAACAGCTCCGGCTTGCGCTTCTTGTCCACCGTCACCACCCACTGTTTAACAGTGTTGGCTGCGACGTTGCGCGGGCTGACTTCGATGCTCAGCGGGTCGTTGAGCATTTGCCCGGCCAGGGTGCGGATGGCGTCGGAGAAGGTCGCGGAGAACAACAGCGTCTGGCGCTTCTTCGGCAGCGCCTTGTAAATGTTCCCCAGTTCTTCGGAGAAGCCCAGATCGAGCATGCGATCGGCTTCGTCCAGCACCAGGGTTTGCAACTGGTTGAACTTGAGCGCGTTCTGGCGGAACAGGTCGAGCAAGCGGCCCGGGGTCGCCACCAACAGATCAACGCCTTTGCGCAGCTTCATCATTTGCGGGTTGATGCTGACGCCGCCGTACACCGCGTATGTGCTCAACGGCAGGTTCTCGGCGTACTGACGCACGCTTTCGTGAACCTGCTCGGCCAGTTCGCGGGTCGGCACCAGGATCAGCGCGCGCACGGAGTTGGCGCTGACTTTCGGCCCTTCCATGGCCAGCAATTGCAGCAGCGGCAAGGCGAAACCGGCAGTCTTGCCGGTGCCGGTCTGGGCCGCGGCCATCAGGTCGCGACCGGCCAGCACCGCCGGAATCGCTTGCGTCTGAACCGGCGTCGGGGTCTGGTAGCCGAGCGTCTCGAGAGCGCGCAGCAAGGGTTCGATCAGGCCAAGGGTGGCGAAAGTCATGGGAGTACCGTAGGAAAAATCAGCGCGGTTGTGCAAAACGAGTGTGCAATGGCGCGCAGTTTACCCTAATTCGCGCGGGATTCTGTCGGCACCGCTACGGCAGGCCGATCTGCACCTCGGCGCCACTGCGGCAACCCGATCAACACCACGGCACTGATGATCACCGCCATGGCCAGCGCTTCCTCGATACCGATGGTCTCGCCGACAAACACGATACCCAGCAACACCGCCACCGCCGGGTTGACGTAGGCATAACTGGTGGCCGCTGCCGGACGCACGTGTTTCAACAGGTACATGTAGGCATTGAAGGCGATGATCGAACCGAAAATGGTCAGGTACGCCAGCGCCGCCCAGCCTTCGATCGGCGGCAGACTGTCCAGACGTTCGCCACTCACCGCGCTGCCGATCAGCAACGCCACGCCGCCCACCAGCATTTCCACGGCACTGGCCATCGGGCCCTGAGGCAACGGCAAGTGCTTGCTCCACACCGAACCGAACGCCCAGGACGCTGCCGCGAATACCAACAACGCCGCACCCAACGGGCTCGACTGCAGGTTTGAACCGAGGTTGAGCATGGCGATGCCGATCAGCCCGAGCACAATCCCGGCCCATTCGAGACGGGTATTACGCGCGCCCCAGAAATATCCGCACAACAACGTAAACAGCGGCACCGTCGCCACCGCCAATGCTGCAACGCCGGAGGCGACACCGGTGTGTTCAGCCACGCTGACCGCGCCGTTACCGCAAGTCAGCAGCAAAATCCCGATAATCCCCGCGGCCTTCCACTGCGCCCAGGTCGGTGCCGGTGCCCCGCGCCAGCGCAGGAACGCGTACATCAACGTCCCGGCGATCACGAAACGGATACCGCCGAGCAGCAACGGCGGCCAGTACTGCACACCGATGCGAATCACCAGATAGGTCGACCCCCAAATCACGTACAGCGCAAAAAAAGCAGCGATCAGCGGTAAGGAAAAACGGCGTATGCCAGACATGGGCAGCTCGAGAACAAAACAAAGAGAGCCGCTATTCTAGAAAGGCCAACGGCGGAAAATAAGCTACAAAACCTGTTTATAGCGCCAGTACACTTTTCAAAACACGGAGTTCAACGCTATAAACCGTGCTTTCGAAAGCCAGTCACTTTTCAGGAATACTGCGATGGACAAATACGACCGCATGCTCCTCAGCGCCCTGTTGGAAAACGGTCGTGCGTCCTACGCTGAACTGGCGCGCAAGGTGAACCTGTCCGCTCCGGCGGTGGCCGAGCGAGTGGCCAAACTTGAGGCCTGTGGGGTGATCACCGGCTACCAGGCAAAGGTCGACATGTCCAAAATCGGCCTGCCGATCCAGTGCGTCATCGAACTGCGCCTGAACCAGCACGGCAACCAGAAAACCTACGACGAACTGATCAAAATCCCACAACTCACCGAATGCCATCGCGTCACCGGCGACCCGTGCGTGATCATGCAAGCGGCGGTGGGCTCGATGCCGGAGCTGGAAGAGTTGATCAACCGAGTTGCTACGTTCGGGTTCAGCAAGACCTCGATCGTGCTGTCCAGCGCCATCGAGAAGCGGGTGCCGTTGGGGCAGTTGGAAGGGAATGGCAAATCGTGATGTTGCACCGCCCCTGTGGGAGCGGGCTTGCCCGCGATAGCGGACTGTCAGTCAACAAAGATGTTGAATGTGATGGCCTCATCGCGGGCAAGTCGGATCGCCGCACCGCCGCTCCCACAGGATTTGTGGTGGGTCTTAAAACCCGCGATGCCGTTTCAGATGCTCATTGATCTTCGCCGCCGGCACTTTCTGCAAGCTGCACAGCAGATCATGGGACAACTCCCGCAACCCATGCTTTTGCCGCAACTCTTCAGCCAAATGCGCCGTCAGGTTGGCGGCCATTTCGGCATCGGCCATGGCCCGGTGAGCCTTGCCGGTATCGGGCAGGCTGGCGTAAGTGGTGAGGGTGCCGAGTTTGTGGTTCGGGGCGGCGGGCATCAGGCGGCGGGCGAGTAACAGCGAGCAGGCAAAGTTCTGCAAGCGTGTACGTTTGATTCGCCCAAGCTCAAAGTCCCAGAACTTCTGGTCGAACGCAGCGTTGTGCGCCAACAGCGGGGTGATGCCGACGAACTCATTGACCTCGTTCATCACCTGCTCGGCCGAAGGCGCGGTGCGCAGCATGGCGTTGCTGATGCCGGTGAGCTGTTCGATAAAGGCCGGCACCCGCACGCCGGCGTTCATCAGGCTTTGATAACGCTCGACGATGCGCCCCTGTTCAAGAATCACCACGGCAATTTCCGTGGCCCGGCAGCTGCTGCTCGGGGAGATCCCGGTGGTTTCAAAGTCGATGACTGCTATGCGTTCCAAACCTGTTTCAACTCCGTAAAAATCAATTCTTGAGCAGTAACGCGCCTTCGATCGGCACGTAACGGCTGGCGGCGCGGATCAGCGAATTGGCCGTCAGGCCTGGCACGCCGTAAGCCACCGCTTGCACGCCGTGCTTGGCGATGATGCGCTCCAGCAGCATGTCGAAATCACCGTCGCCGGAGGCCAACACCACTTCGTCGACATGGTCGGCGGCGTCCATGATGTCGAGGGTGATGCCCACGTCCCAGTCACCTTTGGCCGAACCGTCGCTGCGCTGGATGTAGGGCTTGAGCTTCACGATGAAGCCGAGATTGCGCAGGATCTGCTGAAACTGCTGCTGCTTGCTGTCGCCACGATCGATCGCATAGGCATAGGCCTCGACGATCTGCCCCTGTTTGCTGATGTCAGCCCACAAAGCGGCATAGTTGAAGTGGCAACCATAGGCCTGACGCACGGTGTAATAGAGGTTCTGGACATCGGCGAACACTGCGATTTTTTTCACCGTACATCCTCTTTGGCGTGCCGAAGCGCGGGCAGGATCAGGCGCCAGGCCCGAAAAGTTGCCCAGTATGCCAGCACGAAGGATTGTTCCGCGAATAATCGGCCATGTGGCGAGGGAGCTTGCTCCCTCGCCACAGATGTAGTCAGACGAAGGAGTCGTCATCGCCGCCGAAGAACGACGAGCTGTCATCGTTGTAATCAGCATCGGCGAAACCGCCCTGACCGCTGGAGTTGTCAGCCACGCGCTGATCGTCGCCCCAGCCATTGCCGTTGTCGCTCTGATCGTTGACCCGGGCCGGTTCTTCCTTGATGACCTCAACCACTTCCGGCTGCTGATTGTGATGGAACAGGCTGCTGATGCCTTGCGCCAGCATCACGCCACCGGCCACGCCCGCTGCCGTTTTCAATGCACCACCGAGGAAACCGCTGCCGGCCGCTGGGGCTTGTTGTTGCGGTGCATAGTTCTGCTGCGGTGCGGCGCCGAAGTTTTGCTGTGGCGGCTGGGCATTGAACGACGGCCGCCCCGGTTCACGCCAGCCACCATTGGACGGGGCTGCGCTTTGAGTCGACGCAGGCTGCGGATCACGAGAAGTGCCACCGAAGATGCTCGACAAAAAGCCACCGCTGCTCGGCGCCGGAGCCGCCGTCTGAGCCTTGGCCGATTGCAGTTCAGCCTGCAATTGCTGGACCTGTTGGGCGAGTTGCTTGTTCTGTTCGTCGAGGCTCTTGATGGCGGCCTCTTGCACCAGAATCGCCTGGGTCATGAAATAGCCCGCCGCCGGTTGGCGAGTCAGGTGCTCCTTGATCCGCGCCTCGGCCTGGGCGTCGCGCGGGGCTGAGTCCGTTTCGGCCTGTTGCAGCCGGGAAAACAGTCCATCGATCAGGGTTTGTTCTTCGCTGTTCATGGCGACCTCGTAGATTGCCGGGAATATCGTTGCCCTCACCCACAGTGGATAAGGTGCTCACCAGTAATGGGGCTGATACAGGATGTTTCAATGACCTTTACCGAACGTTTACGTTTGCGCCCCGAAGGGCTTGATCGGTTAAAGTGAGGCACTGCTTTCAACCTGCGATACCGACTGATGAATTCGTTCGATGTACTGCGTGACTCTCTGTATTTTTTCAAGCGCAATCTGCGCCAGATCGTGCAGCTGTGCCTGCCACTGGTGATTCTCGAGGCGCTGCTGCAACAAGTGGTCGACCACTCGACCGGGCCAGACAGTTTCGCCGGCATCAGTGTGATGGTCGGCTTGCTGGTGTATCCGCTGTACACCGCCGCGCTGATCCTGTTTCTCGATGCCCGTAGCCGTGGCGAATCGCCGCGCACCCGCGACCTGCTGGCGACCGCCGCGACCTTGTGGCCGCGCTTCGCCGTGCTGACCGCCCTCAACACGCTGCTGATCCTGATCGGCCTGTCGTTGTATTTCCTGCCGGGTATCTGGCTGATGGTGACGCTGGCATTCGGTGAGTACCTGCTGGTGCTGCGCGGCCTGGCGCCGTTGGCGGCGATGAAGGAAAGCCTGCGCCTGACCCGCGGAAACTTCCTGCGCATTCTGGTGTGCATTCTGTGCGTGATGGGCCCGCTGTGGGTGCTCAAGGGAGCGACGCTGGCGGCTTACCCTGAACCGCAGAACCCGGTGATTTCGCTGCTGATCGATAGCGCTCACAGCTTTCTGCAACTGTTCACCAGCGTGGTGCTGTTCCGCTTGTTCATGCTGATCGGCGATGTGCCCGAAAAATCTGATGAGCGGCTCTGACCGCTCTAACCTTGGGCTTGGGCGCTGCTCTCGGTTATGCTCGGAGTCAATTCCGTAACGCTATAAGCCGAGCCATGACCCGTCTACTGCGCTACACCCTGCTGGGCCTGCTGATCGCCATCAGCCTGATTGCATTGCTGATCTACAGCCTGACCTGGCGCCCAGAAGCCAAGGAAGCGCTACCGGTCAGTTGCAACGCCCAGGCGCCGACGCTGGCGCCCGGCCAGGCGCTGAAGGTGATGACCTGGAACGTCCAGTACCTGGCCGGCAAGCGCTACGTGTTCTGGAATGACCTGGCCGCAGGAGACGACGAGAGCCCTACGCCTGAAGACATGGCCTTCAGCCTCGACGAAGTGGCACGGGTGATTCGCGACGAGCAACCGGACATCGTGCTGTTGCAGGAACTCGATGACGGCGCCAAGGCCAGCGACTACCAGAACCAGTTCAAATTGCTTCAGGATCGGGTCACCGACCTGTATCCGTGCACCGCTCAGGCCTTCGACTGGAAAGCCGACTTCGTGCCTGATCCGCACATCTACGGCAGCGTCGGCCGGCAATTGGCAACCCTGAGCCGCTACCGGATCGACCACGCCGAACGCCTGCAACTGCCGGTCGCACCGGCCAATGTCATCAGCCGTCAGTTCAAGCCGAAAAACGCCTTGCTGGTCACGTACCTGCCACTGAGCGACGGCGGCCAGATGGCCGTGCTCAATACCCATCTGGATCGCGCCACCCAGCCCGACGAAACCTTGCAAACCCAAGTGACAGCCGTGGCCAGGGTGCTCGACAAGTACGAAAGCCGCGGCACGCCATGGTTGATCGGTGGTGATTTCAACCTGTTGCCGCTGGGCCAGTATCGACGCCTGCCCTCGGAGCAACGCACGCCCTACTCCGCCGACAGCGCGCTGCATGTGCTGTGGGACAAGTACCCGATGATCCCCACCAACAACGAAGCCAGTGGTATCGACCGGGCGCAATGGCTGACCCATTACCCGAATGATCCTGGCTTGAATGGCCCGGACCGGACTGTCGACTATCTGCTTTACAGCCCACACATCAAACGGGTCGAGGCGCGGGTGCGGCAGGACGATACGTTACGGATTTCCGATCATTTGCCGGTGATTGCACGGTTTTTGTTGCCGGCAGCGCCTTAGGTCAAGTGTGGCGAGAGGGCTTGCCCCCGTTCGGCTGAGAAGCAGTCGTAAACTGACTGACGCCACGCACCTGAAAAATGATGTGACAGAACTTGGGGCTGCTTTGCAGCCCAACGGGAGCAAGCTCCCTCGCCACAAAAGTCCGGGCGCTACTTACGGGGCTTGATCCGCGCCGTCGCCTCGGCCACCAGCGGATCATCCGGCCAATAGTGTTTCGGATAACGTCCCTTCAAATCCTTCTTCACCTCGGCATACGTACTGCGCCAGAAGTTCGCCAGGTCCTGCGTCACCTGCACCGGCCGCCGAGCTGGGGACAGTAGATGCAGCTTGACCACTTGCCGACCACCGGCAATGCGCGGCGTCTCGGCCAGACCGAACAACTCCTGCAAACGCACCGCCAGAATCGGTGGCTGCTCACTGTAGTCCAGACGAATCGACGAACCTGACGGCACGCTCAAGTGACGCGGAGCCTGCTCTTCGAGCCGTTGCGGCAACGGCCAGGGCAGCAGGTTGTGAACGATGCTCGACAGGTCCAGGTTGGCGAAGTGACTGAGCCGCGAGACTTTGCCCAGATACGGCATCAGCCAGTGCTCAAGGCTTTTGAGCAGTGCAGCGTCGCTGACATCCGGCCATTCGCTCTGGCCCTGACTGCTGAGGTCCAACTGGCGCAACAACGCCACCCGCGCCTGCCACTGACGCAGCTCCGGGGTCCACGGCAACAGCTCCAGACCTTTGCGCCGCACCAGGTTCACCAGCGCCTGACTGCGGGCGGTTTCATCGAGCCCGGTCAGCGGTTCGCGGCTGAGGATCAATTCGCCGACCTTGCGCTGACGCTCGGCCCGCAGCACGCCTTCGCGCTCATCCCAATCCAGTTGATCGACGCAACGCACCTGCTCGGCCAGCACTGAATCGAACAGCGCCGGATCAAAATCCGTCGCCAGATAAATCCGTTCCTCACGCTGGCCCTGACGACTGCCCAAGTCGGCGATCACCAGCCACGGTTGCTTCATCAGGCTGTCCGCCTCGGCGAACAGCGCTGCACGGCCGTTGGCCAAGCGATATTCAGCGCCACCGGCCCGCCGCTGTTGGGCGACCCGATCGGGATAAGCCAATGCCAGCAACACGCCGAGCCAGCGCGGATGCTCAGGATCGCTGACCGGCTCCGACGCTTTGCCGCGCAAATAACCGCGATACTGCCGCGCCAGTTGCCGGGCCCGTTGAACACCGCCCTGCGCACCACGAGTGGCCCGTTCCTCACCGGACAACAACACCAGTCGACTGTGCAGGTCCGCGCCAGCGCCACGCAAGATATCGCGCTCGCCGAGCAGTGCCGCGACATCGCAGGCCATGTCGGCCAAGCCGAGCGCCTGGCCACGCAACAGCAAATGGGCGATCCGTGGATGAGCCGGCAGTTCGGCCATCGCCTGACCGTGACGGGTCAGCGCCTCGCCCTCCAGCGCGCCCAAACGTTCAAGCAGATCCTGGGCCTGTGCATAAGCCGCAGCCGGAGGGATATCCAGCCAAACCAACTGCCCCGGCGTCACGCCCCAACGACCCAGTTGCAAGGCCAGCCCGGCGAGGTCCGCCGAGAGAATTTCCGCACTGGCGTAAGCCGCCAGTTGCTCGTGCTGGTCCTGCGACCACAGGCGATAACACACGCCAGGCTCCAAACGCCCGGCCCGGCCCGCGCGCTGGGTGGCACTGGCTTTGGAAATGCGTTGGGTGTCCAGGCGGGTCATGCCGCTGCCGGGGTCGAAACGCGGTACTCGTGCCAGCCCGGCATCGATCACCACCCGCACACCATCGATGGTCAGGCTGGTTTCGGCGATGTTGGTGGCCAGCACCACTTTGCGCTTGCCCGCAGGCGCCGGATCAATCGCCGCACGCTGCGCCGCCAGGTCCAGTTCCCCGTGCAACGGGCACAGCAACACCGGCGTGCCCTCACCCAACGCTTCGACCAATTGTTGATGTACCCGACGGATCTCCGCCTGCCCCGGCAGGAACACCAACAGGCTGCCGGTTTCATCGTTCAGCGCGTCGAGGATGGTCTGCACAACCCTCGGCTCGATGAATTCACCGGGCTGAAACGGCCGCCCCCAGCGCATCGCCACCGGGTACATCCGACCTTCGCTGCGCAGGATCGGTGCATCGTCCAGCAACCCGGCCAGGCGTTCGCCTTCCAGGGTCGCCGACATCAAGAGGATTTTCAGCGGTTGATCATCACGAAACAGCTCTCGGCCATTCAGGCTCAGGGCCAATGCCAAATCGGCGTCGAGGCTGCGTTCGTGGAACTCGTCAAAGATCAGCAAGCCCACCCCTTCCAGCGCCGGGTCATCCTGCAAGCGCCGGGTGAGAATGCCTTCGGTGACCACTTCGATGCGGGTATTGGGGCCGACTTTGCTGTCCAGACGAATGCGGTAGCCAACGGTTTCGCCGACCTTCTCGCCCAATTCACTGGCCAACCGCTCCGCCGCCGCCCGCGCGGCCAAGCGGCGCGGTTCGAGCATCAGAATGGTCTGCCCGGCCAGCCACGGCTCGTCGAGCAAGGCCAAGGGCACACGGGTGGTTTTACCGGCGCCGGGCGGTGCTTCGAGCACGGCTTCGTGGCGTGTAGCGAGGGCTTCACGCAGGGCGGGTAAAACTTCATCAATTGGCAAAGAAATCATGCTGGCTCCCAAACAGAGGCGCGAGTATAACGAGCTTCGTCGCGGTCCTAATTCATATCGACGATGCTTCGTTTCCAGATAACTCAGGAGATTTCAAATGCGTGCTCCCTTTCGCTTGATCGGCGGTGTACTGGTCGCGACCTTACTGACCCAAATCTCCGCCTGCGGCTCGATTTTCTACCCGGATCGTCGCGGCCAGATCGACGGCAAGATCGACCCGGCGATCGCTGCGCTGGATGCCGTGGGCCTGCTGTTCTATATCATCCCCGGCCTGATCGCCTTTGCGGTGGACTTCGCCACGGGGGCCATTTACTTCGAGCCCGGCCGGACCGCTCAGGTGGCTCCGGAAAAACTCAAGGAAGCCATCGGCACCGACGGCAAGGTCGATAACCACAAGTTGCAGACTATTCTGGAAAGTGAACTGGGCCGCAGCTTCCCGCTGGACGATCCGCGCCTGATCCAGCACAAGGGCAGCGCCCAGCAACTGGCCATGTTCGGCCTGCAACCGGCCGCATAATTCGTGCCTGTGAAGGAACATTTAAAGGAAAAGCCGCACCTATGACCACCAGTACCGAACACGCCCGCCTGCTGCGGCTGGCGACGCGCGCCTCGGTGGCGGTGGCGTGCACGTTGATCGTCGCCAAAGCTATCGCCTGGTGGTTGAGCGGCTCGGTGAGCATGCTCGCCGGGCTGACCGACTCGGCACTCGACGGCGTCAGCTCGTTGCTCAATCTGCTGGCCGTGCATTACGCCTTGCGCCCGGCCGACAACGATCATCGTTATGGGCACGGCAAGGCCGAATCATTGGCTGGCATGGCTCAAGCGCTGTTCATTGGCGGCAGTGCGGTGCTGATTGCCTTGCAGGCGATCGAACGGTTGAAACATCCGGAACCGATAGGCGCGGCGTGGCTCAGCATCGGGGTGATTATGTTCTCACTCGCCCTGACCCTGGCCCTGCTGAAGTTGCAGCATCGGGTGATCAAGGCAACCGGTTCCAACGCCGTGAGTGCCGACTCCTTGCATTACCGCTCGGACCTGCTGCTCAACGGCAGCATTTTGGTGGCGCTGGTGCTGGCCGGGTTTGGCTGGTATCAAGTCGACCCTTGGTTCGGCCTGGGAATCGCCGCCTACATCCTCTGGAGCGCGATTCATATCGCCCAGGAAAGTTTTGCGGTGCTGATGGATGAAGAGCTGCCGATGGATGTCAGCCAGCACATGCTCGAACTGGCCTGCAGCGTACCAGGCGTTCTGGGCGCCCATGACTTGCGCACACGGATCTCCGGCAACCAGTGGTTCGTGCAGTTGCATCTGGAATTACCGGGGGACTTGACCCTGTCAGTCGCCCACGGCATCAGCGATCAAGCCGCCGATGCGATTCACGCCGCCTACCCGCGAGCCGAAGTGCTGGTGCACGCCGACCCGCAGGAAGTGGTGAACGCCGCCAGGGCTCAGTAACTCACCTGATAACCGCGACTGCTCAGGCAATTGCCTTGGGCCTGTCGGTAGGCTTGCACCACCGACGGGGCCGGTTGATAGGTGATAGCGCGCGGATCGAAACCGCTCTGCTCCACGGCCCAGCGATAGCACTCATAACCGTCCCGACTGACCTCCTCCGGCGACTGGCCGTTGGCCGGATACGCCACCACGTCATAGCCACTGCTCACCGGTTGCGGCTGTACGGGCGGTTCGACCACGACGTAATCCTGAGTGCTCTCCTGGTAGGCGTAATACGCGCCGGCCGCCAGGAACAATAGCGCCCCGCCGATCCACACTTCACGGGCGTAATCGGGCAAATAGCTGACACGAATCCCGCGAGGCGGCTGAACCACCACATAACGCGGGCCTTGCGGGCGATACCAGTAACCACCGGAATAGAAATAATCCTGGCCACGATACGGCACACGGAAGTGACGGTCCTCCGGGAAGCGGTCGATCACGTACCCCGGACGATACTGCGGGCCGGGGCCCCAGCCATTGCCGTGCCCATCCGGGCGACCGGGCCAGCGACGGTCATCGTGACGCGCGTCCCGCCCCCCGGTCTGCCATTGCTGGTTGTAATTGTTACGCCGCGGTTCGTCCTGATAGTAGCCACGCCGGGGTTCCTGGGTCTGGCGCACGGTATCGGGCCGCCCCTGGATCGGCAGATTGTTACTCGGTTGTTGTGGCGCTCGCTCCTGAACGTTGGAGTCGTGCAGTGTAGGGTTCTGCCGCTGACCGCCTTGATTCTGGTCATGGAGTTCGAACTGGCGGCTGTTGTCGCCACGAATGATTTCGGTGTTCTGCGGTCGGGGCTGATTGTTACCGCGATGGCCCTGGTCATTCCCTTGATGATCCGGCCCACGCTGCCCGCCATCGGGGCCACGGTTTTGCGGCTCATCGGCCAGCGATTGCGCAGTGACACTCACACACAGCAAACCAACACCGGCCAAACGCCAGATGCGCGATTTCATGCTTTTCCTCACTGCGGGTTAGGGCCTGTACGTAAGACTGGGAAAGCGCAGGCCGGTTCTGCTACAGGTTATCAGTCGCGCAACTTATTTATTGAGGGCTGAAGGAAATTGCGGGCAAGAAAAAAGGGAGACCCGTCGGCCTCCCTTTGAAAACTTCGTCCGTGCTCGACGCTTATGACGTCGGCTCACCTCACGCCGTCTTGTGGACAGTGTGTAGCTCGGGGGCCGACACAACCCCGGTGGGGGTGGCGACCGCAGCTGGCCTGATTGGGCGAGCCGCACTGGACTGTTTGTCCGAGCAGTGATTCTGGTGATAAGAATAGGCCCGGCGCAGTGGCAGAGGATTGCGAAGATTGCTCAAATAAACATCACTTGCGCAATTTTTAACTCAGGATAGATAATCCTCCGCAATAGTTATGACAAAGGCCTGATTGATGAGCAAACTCGACCGATACGACCTGAGCATTCTGGCGGAATTACAGCGCGACGCGCGTATCTCCAATCAGGAGCTGGCCGAACGCATCGGCCTGTCGCCTTCGCCTTGCTCGCGGCGGGTCAAGCAACTGGAAGACGACGGCTACATCTCCCGCCAGGTCGCCTTGCTGGATCGCAAGATGCTCGGCCTGAGCCTGACCGCCTATGTACTGATCGGCATGGACCGCCATACACCCGAACGCTTCGAGAACTTCGAAGCCGCCATTCGCACCTTGCCGCAAGTGCTGGAATGCAGCCTGGTGACGGGGATGGATGCCGATTATCAGCTCAAGGTGGTGGTGCCGGACATGGATCACTATCAGAAACTGCTACTGGGGCATCTGACCCGGATTGAAGGGGTGACCAGTGTGCGCTCGAGTTTCGTGTTGAATCAGGTGCTCAACAGCACCGAGTTGCCGCTGACTCATTTGCGCAGCTGAAGACGCCTTCGCGGGCAAGCCCGCTCCCACAGGTTTTGCGTCAGTCACAGTATTGCGTTCGACACAAAACCTTGTGGGAGCGGGCTTGCCCGCGATGGCGTCGGCACAGGCGACGAATGACTGCGGCACACCGACGCACGTCAATGCCCCGCCAATCGCCCTTGGCGTATACTCGCCCCGCCCTTTTTAGCCCCGCCCGCGCTGGAGATGTTCGATGGATCCTGCAGTTTTCGAAGAGTGGATGATGACTGGCCTGGTCAGCATCCTGATCATTTTCATGGGTTTCATCGTCTGGGATCTGGCAAAAAAATCCAAGGCCGGGCGCTTCGGCTCGTTCATTCTGTTCTTTGTACTGGGGCTGGGCGTGGCCGCATTCGTGATCAAAAGCGTGGTCATCGGCCTGATCGAATCCGGCACTCTATAAACGCGCCGGCACTTCCTTCCACTGGCCCTGATCGAGCCCTTCGATCGACCAGTCACCGATTCTGACCCGCACCAGGCGCAACGTCGGCAAGCCGACCGCCGCGGTCATGCGCCGCACCTGACGGTTGCGGCCTTCGCGAATCACCAGTTCCAGCCAACTCGTCGGCACACTTTTGCGAAAGCGCACCGGCGGGTTGCGCGGCCACAGTTCAGGCTCATCCAGTTGTCGCGCCTCGGCCGGCAACGTCATGCCATCGTTCAGCTCGACGCCATCGCGCAAGCGCTGCAACTGCTCGGCGCTCGGTTCGCCTTCCACTTGCACCCAGTAAGTCTTGGCCAGTTTGTGTTTCGGGTCGGCAATCCGCGCCTGAAGCTGGCCGTCGTTGGTCAGCAACAACAAGCCTTCGCTGTCACGGTCCAGCCGCCCTGCCGGGTAAATCCCCGGAATCTCGATGAAATCCTTGAGCGTCGCCCGCCCTTCGCCGTCGCTGAATTGCGTCAGCACATCGAAAGGTTTGTTGAACAGAATCAGCTTCGGCTCGGCCGGCGGCGCTTTGGCGATACGTCGCGGGGCTGAAGAGGATGGCGCAGGCTTCACGCCGGGGCGGCGAGAAACGGGACGTGGAGGACGAGACATGGCGAGAAGAACATCTAACGGTCAGGGCTGCTAATGCTAGTGCCCTGACCGCCAAATGACCACGACAAACCGTTAGCGGAACGGCGGTTCGTCGAAGCTGCGCAGTTTGCGCGAGTGCAGCGAGTTGAGCTCAGTGCGCAACAGATCCACCGCTTCGATGCCGATCTTCAAGTGCTGGCTGACCGCGCGTTCATAGAAAGCGTTGGCCGAACCCGGCAATTTGATTTCGCTGTGCAGCGGTTTGTCCGACACACACAGCAACGTGCCGTAAGGCACCCGCAAACGATACCCTTGCGCGGCGATGGTGCCGCTTTCCATGTCCACCGCCACGGCGCGGGACAGGTTGATCAGCGGACGTTCCTGCGCCCAGCGCAGTTCCCAGTTACGGTCGTCGTAGGTCAGCACGGTGCCGGTGCGCAGGCGTTTCTTCAGCTCGTCACCCTTCTCACCGGTGATATTGGCCGCCGCTTGTTGCAACGCCATCTGCACTTCGGCCAGGGCTGGAATCGGAATGTTCGGCGGCACGACCCGGTCAAGAATCCCGTCGCGGCGCATGTAAGCGTGGGCCAGCACGTAATCGCCAATGGTCTGCGACTGACGCAAGCCGCCGCAGTGGCCGATCATCAACCAGCAATGCGGACGCAGCACCGCCAGGTGATCGGTGATGTTCTTGGCGTTGGACGGGCCGACACCGATGTTCACCAGGGTCACGCCATGGCCATCGCTGGCGATCAGGTGATAGGCCGGCATCTGATAACGATGCCAGACCACGCCCGCGGCAATCGCCGAGGCTTCGCCGTGGTCCATGCCCTTTTCGATGATCACGTTGCCCGGCAACACCATGCGCACAAAACGCGGGTCGTTGCGCAGTTGCTCCAGGCCATGAACGATGAACTGGTCGACGTAGCGGTGGTAGTTGGTCAGCAGAATCCACGGCTGCACATGGCGCCAGTCGCTGCCGGTGTAATGCACCAGTCGGCGCAGGGAGAAGTCCACCCGCGCGGCGTCGAACAGGGCCAATGGCAGCGGATCGGTGTTTTCCCAATCGTACAAGCCATCGGCAATGCCATCGGTGGCGGCCGACAAATCGGTACTCGGGAACACTCGCGCCAACACCGCAGCGGTGACGCCGGAGCCGGCCAGCTCATCGCCCTGCTCGACCACGTACGGATAAGGAATGTTCTGCTGGCTGACGCCGACTTCCACGGTCACGGTGAAGTCGTGCATCAACGGGACAAGTTGTTCCAGCAGGTATTTGCGGAAGGCTGCCGGATGAGTGACGGTGACACTGTAGGTCCCCGGCAATTGAACCTTGGCATAGGCGCGGGTGGTCTGTGGGACTTCGCCCTGGCAAAGGTAGGTCAGACGCAACTCGGGATAACGAAACAGGGCACGCTGTTCAGCGTCCGGCTCGACGCGATCCTTGAGATAACGCTTGAGCGCCTGATTCAGCGCGGTGGTTGCACGCTCGTGCAAGACAGCAAGCCGATCCACGGCTTGCTCGGCGGTTTGAACGACAATAAACGCTTCGGTCACGATCAGCTTCCTGTGTTCTGACTTGCAGACCCTCATCTTGCCTGCATCGTCGCTTCACGGGAACAGTGGCGTGTTGGTTGTACATCAAGATGTGATGCGCAGACAGACCCTGTGGGAGCGGGCTTGCCCGCGATAGCGGTGTGTCAGACAGCATCCATGTTGAATGTTAAACCGCCATCGCGGGCAAGTCGGATCGCCGCACCGCCGCTCCCACAGGTTTCAGTGCTGTTGATCAACATTGTTGTCAGAAACCTTGCGGAGTCGACCGGGCCACAATCGCGTCCACATCCAGCCCGCGTGGCAACGTTCCATATACCCGACCGGCCGAACCGAGGCGGCTGGCGATGAAGGCATCACTGACCGCCGCGTTACCGGCCTCCAGCAATAGCCTGGCCTGAAGTCCCAAGGCGATGTCTTCGGTGAGCTGGCGGGCACGGTATTGAATGTCGTCGGTGTCCTTGAACGCCGCCTGCAATTGGCTGATGTGCGCCGTCAGGCGCTTGTCACCATGGCCATCGCCCAACTCGTGGAACAGCGCATCGAGCACACCCGGCTCTTTCGACAGCGCGCGCAACACGTCGAGGCATTGCACGTTGCCGGAACCTTCCCACGTCGAGTTGACCGGTGCCTCACGGTACAGTCGCGGCAGGATGCTTTCTTCGACATAACCGGCGCCGCCCATGCATTCGGCCGCTTCGTTGATCATCGCGGGCGCGCGCTTGCAGATCCAGTACTTGCCCACCGCCGTCACCAGTCGGGCGAATTTCGCTTCGTGGTCGTCATCCAGATGATCCAGCGCCCGGCCCATGCGCAGGCTCAGCGCCAAGGCAGCTTCGCTTTCCAGGGCCAGGTCGGCCAGCACGTTTTGCATCAAGGGTTGTTCGCTGAGCAACTTGCCACCGACCTTGCGGTGGGCGCAGTGATGGCTGGCCTGGGTCAGGGCCTGGCGCATCAGCGCACTGGAGCCGACCATGCAATCGAAGCGGGTCATGGCAACCATTTCGATGATGGTCGGAACACCCCGCCCCTCTTCACCGACCATCCAGGCCAGGGCGCCACGGAACTCCACCTCGCTGGAGGCGTTGGACCAGTTGCCGAGTTTGTTCTTCAGCCGCTGTATGTAGAACTGATTGCGCGTGTCGTCCGGGCGATGACGCGGCAGCAGGAAGCAGGTCAGCCCTTTGTCCGTCTGGGCCAGGGTCAGGAAGGCGTCGCACATCGGCGCCGAACAGAACCACTTGTGGCCCACCAGTTCATACGCCTGACCGGGACCACTGGCGCCAACCGGATAAGCCTTGGTGGTGTTGGCCCGCACATCGGTGCCGCCCTGTTTCTCGGTCATGGCCATGCCAATGGTTACACCAGCCTTGTGGGCCATGCCGACATTGCGTGGGTCGTATTCGGTGGCGAGGATTTTCGGCAGCCATTGTTTGGCCAGATCCGGTTGCAGACGCATCGCCGGGACGCTGGCGAAAGTCATGGTCAACGGGCAACCGCTACCGGCTTCAGCCTGACTGTGCAAATACGTCATGGACGCACGGGCAACGTGGGCGCCCGGTTGCGGGTCGGTCCAGGGCAAGCCTGTGAGGCCATGCTCCACGGCCGTGCGCATCAACTCGTGATAAGCCGGGTGAAATTCCACCAGGTCGATGCGATGGCCATAACGGTCATGGCTGACGAGCACCGGTTTGTTCTGATTGGCCGCAAACCCCGCTTCCATCAGCGGCCCGCCGGCCAATGCGCCGTAAGCGTCGATCCGCGATTCGGCCCAACCGGCATCGAACCGCCGCGACCACTCCTGCAAAGGCAGGTCGATGCGATAAAGGTTGGTGCCGTCCAGCGACGGTGGCTGGTTGGTGACTTCGTGGGTTTCGGCGAACTGATGCAGGTTCATGACGGGGCTCCTTTGGCCAGCCAAGGGACTTTCAGTTAAGCACCGCCCCGAGGCTGAACAAAGTGGCATATCTGCCTAACTGTCGGCGCTTTCGCCTTGTCCCGGACAGAGCACCCGTCGATAAAGCGCCGCCTGCAAGTCTTCGAATTTCACCGGTTTGTTCAGGTAGTCGACCAAGGTGTCACTCGGGCAGTGCGCTCGGTCCGCACTCAGGGCAATCTTGAACACGGGTAATTCGGCGCAACCCGGCAAGGCGCGGATCCGACTACAGATGGAGACGCCGTCCAGTGGCGGCAACTGACAATCGAGCAGTACCGCGTCAACGGCTTCACGCTGCAAGTGATCGAGCGCGGCGACGCTGCTGTCGGCGGTGCGCACCTGGAACCCAAGTTTCAGCAACATGCCGCGCATCACCAATTGATTGATGCTGTTGTCATCGACCAGCAACACCGTGCAGTCCTGAGGCTGACGCAGGCGGGCAGCTTGCCGCATGATCGAGGGCGCAGGTTCCACCACGGGCAGCTCAAACTCGACATCCAGTTGGAAGCGACTGCCGCGGCCCGGTTCCGAGCGATGGCTCAAGCGCCCGTCGAGCAATTCGACCAGTTGCCGACAAATCGCCAGGCCAACGCCCAGACCACCGTATTCACGGGTCATCGAACCGTCGAGCTGGAAGAAGCGCTGGTACAGGGTTGCCTCCCCCAAATCGGTAAAGCCAATGCCGGTGTCGATCACCGCAAAGGACAACGCCAGTCGACCGGGCTCCACCGGTTTGCCCGTCACGCGCAACGCCAGTCCGCCGACCCGGGTGAATTTGATCGCGTTATCCAGCAGGCACTCCAGGCATTGCACCAACTTGCCGCTGTCGCCGTGCAAGCGATCCGGCAGTCCGGGCGTTACCTCGACCTTGAAGTCCAGCGACTTGCTGGACGCATTGCCATCGAACTGCAGGCGCAAGGCCTCGACCACACTGCGCAAACTGAATGTGTCCGGATAGACCTTGAGCTTGCCGGCCTGCAATTCGGTCAGGGTGAGGATGCCGTTGACCATGCGCATCATGTCCCGCGCCGAACCTGCGGCCGTTTGTTGATACTGCTCCAGTTCAGGGTTCATCTCGACCGTCTGCATGAGCTCCAGCGAACCGATCACACCGTTCATGGGGGTGCGTAATTCGTGGGTCAGGGTGGCGAGGAATTCGTCCTTGAGCTTGTTACTGTGAGCCAGTTGCTGGTTCAGCACTTCGAGTTTTTGGCCGGCATCGAACAACGTCTGTGCCTGTTGCTCGCGCATGGCGTTGATGCGATCGGCCAGGGCCAGGGACAGCAGCGCCACTTCGACCGCCGAGCCGATCTGGCTGGCGTACATGGTCAGGAACACGTTGGGCAAATACCCCAACACCATCATCGTGTTGACGACGCCACCGAGCAGGAACGCCGACCAGGCAATGATGAAGTACCGCGCCACCCTCAAGCCTCGCCACCAGGCGAAGATCCCGGCGGCGAAAATGATCACGGTAAAAACCAGCGCCAATATCGTCGCCAGACGCAGGGCCAGGGCGTAACTGGTCATCAATGACAACCCGACCACTACCGCACTGAACGCAATCAACGCCAACAACAAACGGTCGAGCCAGCGACTATGGGTGGCCGTCTGCAAGAAGCTGCGGGCGAACTGGCTGCCGAACAAACCTGAACAGCCGATGAAGAACGGCGTCGCGGCGTTGGCCCACCACGGATTATCCGGCCAGAAATACTCCACGGCCGCGCCGTTCACCGACAGTTGATACAAGCCGAACGAGGCGATATAGACGATGTAGTAGAGGTAGCTGGTGTCACGCACGCTGAGGAAGATGAACAGGTTGTAGACCAGCATCCCCAGCAACACGCCGTAAATCAGCCCCAGCACATAGAGCCGGACAGGCTGCTCTTCAAGGTAAGCGGTGCTCGACCACAAGGTGACGGGCGCCTGAATCGAGCCTTCACTTTGCAGGCGCAGGTACACGGTTTGCGCCTGCTCAGGCGCAAAATTCAAATCGAACAGGTAGTTGTTCTGACGGATCTGGCGAGTGGCGAACGGCAACGCATCGCCGGTCTGCCGGACCAATTGATAGTCACCACCAGCATCGGGCAAATAGAGATCAAGGTGATCGAGGGGCGGATAGGCCAGTTCCAGTAACCAGGTCCGTTGTACCGACGGGTTGGTCGGGCGGTACTGCAGGTCGATTTTCAGCCAGAACGCCGAACGCGAATAACCGGCGTTGAGGGTGGCTTTATCGTGGGGTTTGAAGAGCCCGGCCGCGGCTTGTGCACGGACATCGGCGATGGTCGCGTGACCGCCCGCGTCTTCATAAACCTGCATCGTTCGGCCCAGGGGAAGGCTCTGGGTGAACTCGTCGAATTCGACGGCGCTCGCCAGGAGGGGCAAGCACAACAGCAACATCAGCAAATAGCGCATTTAAGCCCCAGAGTGGCCTGTCCGGTCCTGTCAGGAAGCCCCCCATTCCTTTTGAGTAGACGTAAAACCGGTATTACCTGTTATTGGTTTGGATCCACTCTAGCATAGCCGTTGATGGCCATTGAACACCATTGAAATTTTTCCTACAAAGGCTCTAGAACAAGCGTTCCAGCTCTATATATTGAGTTAGAGCTGTAGGCTTTGTCAGGTTGTGAGAATGCCCCGGCGGGTGGTGAACACCTGTGGCGAGGGAGCTTGCTCCCGTTGGGCTGCGTAGCGGCCCCAAAATATGCTGTCGGCTACACCTGACGACTGCTTCGCAGCCGAACGGGAGCAAGCCCCCTCGCCACACTGTATCGGCCGCGATGGCTGCCACAACACCCGAAAAACATGTTTGGTGGTAAGCTCGCGCACCATGAATATCTACAGCTCTCGCCCCGTTGTCCTCTGTCTCTCCGGCCACGACCCAAGTGGTGGCGCCGGCTTGCAGGCAGATATCGAAGCCCTGCTCGCTCAGGGTTGCCATGCGGCTCCGGCCGTCACCGCCCTGACGGTGCAAGACACCGTCAACGTCACTGACTTCCGCGTCCTCGATCGCGAGTGGGTGCTGGCCCAGGCCAACGCCGTGCTCAACGACTCCGAAGTCGCTGCCGTCAAACTGGGCATGCTCGGTTCCCTGGAAATGGTCGACACCGTGGTCGAACTGCTCTCGGCGCACCCGCATCTGCCGGTGGTCTGCGACCCGGTGCTGCGCGCCGGTGGTGGCGGACGACTGGGCAAGGACGAAGTCGGCTACGCCATGCGCGAACGCCTGCTGCCGCTGTCGATCATTGCCACCCCCAACCTTCCCGAAGCCCGCATCCTCGCCGAACTGCCCGAAGGCACCGCGGACGAGTGCGCTGAAAAACTCCTGCCATTCGTCAAACACCTGCTGATCACCGGCGGCCATGGCGATGAACACGAAATCCACAATCGCCTGTACAGCCGCGACGGTCGCCGCGACACCTTTACCTGCCAGCGTCTGCCCGGCAGCTATCACGGCTCCGGTTGCACGCTGGCCAGCGCCCTCGCCGGTCGCCTGGCCCAGGGTGAACAACTCGCCAGTGCCGTACAGACCGCGCTTGACTACACTTGGCGCACTCTGCGGGATGCGGAACAGCTGGGCAAAGGACAGTTCGTGCCGCGCCGCCTGCCGCTGGATTTCTGTTCGTAACGCCATGAGGGCTGTCCGATGAAACTACGTGGCCTGTACGCCATTACCGACAGCCAGTTACTGGCCGGTAAATTGCTCGAATACGTGGAGGCGGCGCTGGAAGGCGGCGTCACCCTGCTGCAATACCGCGACAAAAGCAGCGATGAAGCCCGCCGCCTGCGTGAGGCCGAAGCGCTGCGCGATCTGTGCGAACGCTACAAGACCCAGCTGATCATCAACGACGACGCCGAACTGGCCGCACGATTGGGCGTAGGCGTGCACCTGGGCCAGACCGATGGCCCACTGATGCCGGTTCGGGCACTGCTGGGGCGTCACGCAATCATCGGCTCGACCTGCCACGCGCAACTCGAACTCGCCGAACTTGCCGCCAAAGAAGGCGCCAGTTACGTCGCCTTCGGCCGCTTCTTCAATTCCAACACCAAGCCCGGCGCACCGGCGTGCAGCCTCGAACTGCTCGACCAGGCCCGCAGCCAACTGCACCTGCCGATCTGCGCGATCGGCGGCATCACCCTGGACAACGCCGCCCCGCTGGTGGCCCACGGAGTCGATCTGCTGGCGGTGGTGCATGGCCTGTTTGGCGCAGAGAGCACGGCTGAAGTGACACGCCGTGCCCGCGCATTCAATGAATTACTTAAAGTCTGATTTTGAGAGCCAAATCATGTCTCGTTCCGAAACCCTGTTTGCCAATGCCCAGAAACACATCCCCGGGGGCGTGAACTCGCCGGTTCGCGCGTTCAAGAGCGTTGGCGGCACACCGTTGTTCTTCAAGCACGCCGAAGGCGCCTACGTCACCGACGAAGACGACAAGCGTTATGTGGATTACGTCGGTTCCTGGGGCCCGATGATTCTCGGCCACAGCCACCCGGACGTACTGGATGCAGTGCGCAAACAGCTGGAACACGGCCTGTCCTACGGCGCCCCGACCGCGATGGAAACCGAAATGGCCGATCTGGTCTGCTCGATCGTGCCGTCGATGGAAATGGTGCGGATGGTCAGCTCCGGCACCGAAGCAACCATGAGTGCCATCCGCCTGGCCCGTGGTTTCACCGGTCGCGACAGCATCATCAAGTTCGAAGGCTGCTACCACGGTCACTCCGACAGCCTGCTGGTCAAGGCCGGCTCCGGCGCCCTGACCCAGGGCGTACCGAGCTCGGCCGGCGTACCGGCAGCGTTCGCCAAACACACCCTGACCCTGCCGTTCAACGACATCGACGCGGTAGAAACCCTGCTCGCCGAAGTTGGCCAGGACGTGGCCTGCATCATCGTCGAGCCAGTGGCCGGCAACATGAACTGCGTACCGCCGGCACCGGGTTTCCTCGAAGGTCTGCGGACCCTGTGCGACAAGCACGGCGTGGTGCTGATTTTCGACGAAGTGATGACCGGTTTCCGTGTCGCCCTCGGTGGTGCCCAAGCTCTTTACGGCGTAACGCCGGACCTGAGCACCTTCGGCAAGATCATCGGTGGCGGCATGCCGGTTGGCTGCTTCGGCGGCAAACGCAAAATCATGGAGCAGATCGCGCCACTGGGGCCGGTCTACCAGGCTGGCACGTTGTCGGGCAACCCGCTGGCGATGGCGGCTGGCCTGACCACTCTGCGCCTGATCAGTCGCCCTGGTTTCCACGCTGAGTTGAGCGACTACACCAGCCGTCTGCTCGATGGCCTGCAACAGCGCGCCGACGCCGCCGGCATTCCGTTCGTGACCACTCAGGCCGGCGGCATGTTCGGACTGTACTTCACCGGCGCCGACGATATCGTGACCTTCGATGACGTCATGGCCAGCAATGCGAACCTGTTCGGGCGCTTCTTCCACCTGATGCTTGAAGGTGGTGTGTACCTGGCGCCGAGTGCCTTCGAAGCCGGCTTCACCTCGATCGCCCACGGCGAAACCGAGTTGAAACTGACGCTGGACGCTGCCGAGCGTGCATTCGCCGCACTGAAATAAAAGCTGCGACGCTGACGTTGGCCATTGCCAGCGTCAGCTTTCACCTACATTCCCGCCCTTTTTCCTACTCGTCTACCCATAATCCCCCGCAAAGTAGGCGATATAGTCCCCGCGCAGCAGAAAAACGAGTAAAGACTTTGTAAGGTTGGCCTCGCTTATTTCATAATGCGCGCTTATTGGATCCCTCGATGGGTCCGCGCGCCCCTCAGAGGTAAGTCGATTCCCATGAACCGCACCGGCCGCACCCTTGCACTGGGCTGCCTGTTGCTCCTTCAGCCCCTGCTCGCGCTCGCACAAGCAGGCGGCAACTCGTTGTTGATCCCGGCGATGGGTCGCTGCACCCTCAATACTCAGCCGCAAGACCTGGCGCAAGCGCTCGCCGCCTGCCAGAAAGCGTCGGATGAAGGGGATGCGCAAGCGCAATACGAGTTGGGTGAGTTCTACTACAACGGCAAACACGCGCCGCGCGACCTCAATCAAGCCCTGAGCTACTTCGAAAAAGCCTCGCTGCAAGGCCATGCCCAGGCGCAATTCAAACTCGGCACCATGTTCTTCCACGGCGAAGGCGTACCGGCCAATAACGTTCAGGCCTATATCGTGCTGAAAATGGCCGCGGTCAATGGTGCCGAAGACGCGCTGGACACCGCCGACGAAGTCGCCGAAAAAATGTCCCGCGAAGATCTGGAAGTCGCTACCCAGGTGCTGGGGCAAATTTTCCGTAAATACCTGATGGAATTGCAGAGCGCCGATGGGCGTACACCGTTTTCGCCACTTCCCTGAATTGACACGGCCCCCTGTGGCGAGGGAGCTTGCTCCCGCTCGGCTGCGTAGCAGTCGTAAAGTCGGCACACGCGGTCTGTCCAGAAGGTAGCGGAGGCTGATTTCAGGGCCGCTTCGCAGCCCAACGGGAGCAAGCTCCCTCGCCACAACAAGCCCCACTAGCCACTCAATCCGTGGCTTACTTCTCAGGCATCGGCATCGGAAACGGCATGACATTGCCGACCGCGCCGCGGGCTTCGCTGATTTTCGGTGTGCCGAGGCGTTCGACCTCGTCGATACGCACGATCGAATGCATCGGCACGAAACTGCGCACAACGCCTTCGAACTGAGCCTTGAGCTTCTCTTCGCTCGGATCGACGACCACTTGTGTGCGCTCGCCAAAGACGAACTCTTCCACTTCCAGGAAGCCCCACAGATCACTTTGGTAGATCTGCTTGGCGTACATTTCGTACACCTGGCCCTGATTGAGGAAAATCACCTTGTAGATTGGAGCTTCACGTTTGGTCATGGTGGGCGGGTAACACATCGGGGATAAAAATGAGGGCGCGAACTATAGCATAGCCACCGGACGCGCAACGGTAGGAACCTTGGTGCATGTTCCCTATAATGCGCGGTTCTTTGAATCACGTGAGACTGGGGTCCATGGCCAAGAAGCTTTACATCGAAACCCACGGTTGCCAGATGAACGAGTACGACAGCTCGCGCATGGTCGATCTGCTGGGCGAACATCAGGCCCTGGAAGTCACTGCCCGCGCTGAAGACGCCGACGTGATTCTGCTCAACACTTGCTCGATCCGCGAACGCGCCCAGGACCGGGTGTATTCCCAACTCGGTCGCTGGCGTGAGCTGAAACTGGCCAACCCGGACATGGTGATCGCTGTCGGCGGTTGCGTGGCCAGCCAGGAAGGCGCGGCCATCCGTGATCGCGCTCCGTACGTAGACGTGGTGTTCGGCCCGCAAACCCTGCACCGCCTGCCGGAAATGATCAACGCTGCGCGCGCCACCAAACTGCCGCAAGTCGACGTCTCGTTCCCGGAAATCGAAAAATTCGACCACCTGCCCGAGCCACGTATCGACGGGCCGAGCGCTTATGTGTCGGTCATGGAAGGCTGCAGCAAGTACTGCACCTTCTGCGTGGTGCCTTATACCCGCGGTGAAGAAGTCAGCCGACCGTTCGATGACGTGATTGCCGAGATCATTCACCTGGCCGAAAACGGCGTGCGCGAAGTGACCTTGCTGGGGCAGAACGTCAACGGTTATCGCGGCACCACTCACGATGGACGCCTGGCCGACCTGGCGGAATTGATCCGGGTGGTGGCCGCTGTCGATGGTATCGACCGGATTCGCTACACCACCTCGCACCCACTGGAGTTCTCCGACAGCCTGATCCAGGCTCACGCCGACGTGCCGGAACTGGTGAAACACCTGCACCTGCCGGTGCAATCGGGTTCGGACCGCATCCTCGCGGCGATGAAGCGTAACCACACTGCGCTGGAGTACAAATCCAAACTGCGCAAGCTGCGGGCCGCCGTGCCGGGGATCTGCATCAGCTCGGACTTCATCGTCGGCTTCCCGGGCGAGACCGAGAAAGACTTCGAACAGACGATGAAGCTGATCGAAGACGTCGGCTTCGACTTCTCCTACTCGTTCGTTTATAGCCAACGCCCGGGCACTCCGGCCGCCGACCTGGCCGACGAAACGCCGGAAGAGCTGAAAAAAGAACGCCTGAACGCCCTGCAACATCGCCTGAACCAGCAAGGGTTCGAGATCAGCCGACAAATGGTCGGCTCCACTCAGCGGATCCTGGTCACCGATTATTCGAAAAAAGACCCCGGCGAACTGCAAGGCCGGACCGAGAATAACCGTATCGTCAACTTCCGCTGCGACAATCCGACCCTGATCGGCCAGTTCGCTGACGTACACATCGACGCCGCACAACCGCACTCGCTGCGGGGCTCGCTGATCCAATAACAGCGCATTCCCCCCTCAGGGAGCGGGTTTGTGTGGCGAGGGAGCTTGCTCCCGCTCGGCTGCGAAGCAGTCGTAAACCAAGCGACTCGATGCAACCCTGTAAACTGCAGAGACCGGGAAGGGAGTGCTTCGCACTCCAACGGGAGCAAGCTCCCTCGCCACAGACATGAAGTGACCGTTAGTGATTGGTCTGTTTAAGAGCTTTCGCACCCAGGCGACTGGCGTTATCCTTGATTTCATCATAATTGCCCCAGGGCGGCTAAATACGACCTTGAACGCACCCATAGAACCACATCGCTTCATCCTCGAGCCCTTTGAAGCTCGGCGCTTCGCCAATCTGTGCGGGCAATTCGACGAGCATCTGCGCTTGATCGAACAGCGCCTGACCATCGAGATCCGCAACCGCGGAAACCAGTTCGAACTGATCGGCGAACCCAAACACACCACCTCCGCGGAAAACCTCCTGCGCCGCCTGTACCGGGAAACCAAGGGTACCGAGCTGTCGCCGGACATGGTTCACCTGTTCCTGCAGGAATCGGCCGTCGAGCAACTGGACGACCACTCCCCCGCCGAACCGTCCGTCGCCTTGCGCACCAAGAAAGGCATGATTCGCCCTCGCGGCTTGAATCAGCTGCGCTACGTGAAGGAAATCCTCGGTAACGACATCAATTTCGGCATCGGCCCGGCCGGTACCGGCAAGACCTATCTGGCCGTTGCCTGCGCGGTAGACGCGCTGGAGCGCGAGCAGATTCGTCGCATCCTGCTGGTCCGTCCGGCGGTTGAAGCGGGCGAAAAGCTCGGCTTCCTGCCCGGCGACCTGTCGCAAAAAATCGACCCGTACCTGCGCCCGCTCTACGACGCACTCTACGAAATGCTCGGCTTCGAATACGTCGCCAAGCTGATCGAGCGTCAGGTGATCGAAGTCGCGCCGCTGGCCTATATGCGCGGCCGTACGCTGAACAACAGCTTCATCATCCTCGACGAAAGCCAGAACACCACCGTCGAACAGATGAAGATGTTCCTGACCCGGATCGGCTTCGGCTCCACCGCGGTCATTACCGGTGACATCACCCAGGTCGACCTGCCGAAAGGCACCAAGTCCGGGCTGCACCATGTGATCGAAGTACTGAAAGACGTGCCGGGTATCAGCTTCACCCATTTCATGCCCAAGGACGTGGTGCGCCATCCGTTGGTGCAGCGAATCGTCGAAGCCTACGAGCGCTTCGAAAATCGCACAGCCGACGAACCGGCGAAGCTCTCTCCCAAGGACACTCGCCCCGATGCTTGAGCTTGATCTGCAACTGGCTACCGAAGCGTCTGCCCCAAGCGAAGCCGAATTCCGTCAATGGTGCGAACTGGCCCTGCGCCAGCGTACTGCCGACTCCGAAATGACCATCCGTCTGGTCGACACAGAGGAAGCCCGCGAACTGAACTTCACCTGGCGGCAGAAAGACTACGCCACCAATGTTTTGTCGTTCCCGGCCGATGTGCCCGACGAGTTTCTCGACATTCCACTGCTGGGCGATCTGGTGATCTGCGTAGCAGTAGTCGAGCGCGAAGCGGCGGAACAAGGCAAGGAATTAAAGGCCCACTGGGCGCATCTGGTCATTCACGGCTGCTTGCATCTGCTTGGTTACGACCACATAGATGACGAGGAAGCCGAAGAAATGGAAGCACTGGAACGAACGTTGCTTGCAGAACTGGGTCATCCGGATCCTTATGCGGACGACGAAACAGACACATCCCCTATCGTTACAACAAAGGATTCAGAGTAATCGCTATGAGCGAAGATCGATCGAGCAACGGGCAGAAGTCATGGCTGGGTAAGCTCACCCAGGCTTTTGCCCACGAGCCGAAGAACCGGCAGGAGCTGCTGGAGCTGCTGCGCGATGCACACCAAAACAAGTTGCTGGACAGCGAAGCGCTGGCCATCGTCGAAGGCGCCATCCAGGTTGCAGACCTGCAAGTACGGGACATCATGGTCCCGCGCTCGCAGATGATCAGCATCAAGGCGACCCAGACACCTCGCGAGTTTCTGCCGGCCGTGGTCGACTCGGCCCACTCCCGCTACCCGGTGATCGGCGAAAGCCACGATGACGTGATGGGCGTGCTGCTGGCCAAGGACTTGCTGCCGTTGATCCTCAAGGAGAACGGCGACAGCTTCAACATCAAGGACCTGCTGCGCCCGGCCACCTTCGTGCCCGAGTCCAAGCGCCTGAATGTGCTGCTGCGCGAGTTTCGCGCCAACCACAACCACATGGCCATCGTCATTGACGAATACGGCGGTGTGGCTGGCCTTGTGACCATCGAAGACGTTCTGGAACAAATCGTCGGCGACATCGAAGACGAGCATGACGTCGAAGAAGACAGCTACATCAAGCCGCTGCCCAGCGGGGACTTCCTGATCAAGGCCCTGACGCCGATCGAGAACTTCAACGAGTTCTTCGACAGCGAATTCTCCGACGACGAATTCGACACCGTCGGCGGTCTGGTGATGAGCGCGTTCGGGCACTTGCCAAAACGCAACGAAATCACTGAAATCGGCGCCTATCGCTTCCGCATCCTGAACGCCGACAGCCGTCGGATTCACTTGCTGCGCCTGACACCTATTGCCCGGTAATTTTTCTAAGGATTGAAATGCGTCGTATGACCCGCCCCGGCTGGCCCGGTAACCTGCTGGCCGTGGCGGCCGGTGCACTCACCACCCTGGCCCTGGCGCCCTTCGATATCTGGCCGCTGGCATTGCTGGCGGTCGGCTTCTTTTACGCCGGCTTGCGTGAACTGAGCCCCCGCCAGGCCCTGGGTCGAGGCTGGTGTTTCGGTTTTGGCCTGTTTGCCGCAGGCACTAGCTGGATCTACTACAGCATTCACCACTTCGGTGGCGCTTCAGTGCTGCTGGCCGGTTTCCTGATGCTGATCTTCACGGCGGCGATTGCCTGGTTCTTCGCCCTGCCCGCCTGGCTTTGGGCGCGCTGGCTACGTCGTAACGAAGCCCCCCTGGCCGACGCCTTGGCGTTTGCGGCGTTGTGGGTGGGCCAGGAAGCCTTTCGCGGCTGGTTCCTCACCGGTTTCCCGTGGCTCTATTCCGGCTACAGTCAGCTCGACGGCCCACTGGCCGGGCTCGCGCCGGTCGGCGGGATGTGGCTGATCTCCTTCACTCTGGCCCTGACGGCCGCGCTGATCTACAACGCTGCACGACTGGTCCGCACTGGCCGTAAAGGCTTCATCGCTGTCGGTGTGTTGCTGCTGGCGGGTCCATGGGTGGCCGGCATGGCGCTCAAGGAGCATGCCTGGACCAACCCGGCGGGCGCACCGCTGAGCGTCGCGGCGATTCAGGGCAACATCGAACAAAGCATGAAATGGGAGCCGTCGCAACTCAACGCGCAGTTGGCGCTGTACCGCGACTTGAGTTTCAGCTCCAAACCCGTCGACCTGCTGATCTGGCCGGAAACGGCGGTCCCGGTGCTCAAGGAGTCCGTCGAGGGCTACCTGAACATGATGGGAAGCTTCGCGGCCGAGCGTAAGTCCGCGCTGATTACCGGCGTGCCGATTCGCCAGGAAGTCCGTCACGAGAAGCGCTTCTTCAACGGCATTACCGTTGTCGGTGAAGGCGATGGCACTTATCTGAAACAGAAACTGGTGCCGTTCGGCGAGTACGTTCCGCTGCAGGACATCTTGCGCGGCCTGATCGCCTTCTTCGACCTGCCAATGTCCGACTTTGCCCGTGGGCCGACCGATCAGGCACTGCTGCAAGCCAAGGGTTATCAGATTGCGCCGTTCATCTGCTACGAAGTGGTCTACCCGGAATTCGCCGCCGGCCTCGCCGCCCGCAGCGATTTGCTGCTGACCATCAGCAACGACACCTGGTTCGGCACCTCGATCGGCCCGCTGCAACATTTGCAGATGGCACAGATGCGCGCACTTGAGGCCGGTCGCTGGATGATCCGCGCGACCAACAACGGCGTGACTGGCCTGATCAACCCGTTTGGCCAGATCACTGCGCAGATCCCTCAGTTCGAACAAGGCATCCTGTACGGCGAAGTAGTACCGATGCACAACCTGACGCCGTACCTGGAATGGCGTTCGTGGCCGTTGATCATTATTTGCGTGTTGTTATTTGGCTGGGCGCTGATCGCTAGCCGGATGGCGAAGACCGTTTAAAAGCTTCGCGAGCAAGCCCGCATTTGATCTGTGTATACAGAAAATCCAGTGCGGGAGCGGGCTTGCTCGCGAAGACGGCATCACAGGCACAACATCAATCAGCCTCAACATCGCCTCGATAAAACATCGAATACCCGATCTGCCCCACCGCCTCATTCATCAACTGCCCCGATTGCCAGATCGATTTGAATTCCGGCATCCACCCCCCCAGTGGCCGGGCATTGTCCACGCCCAAGAACCCCACCGGCGCCGGCACCACCTCAAATCCGGCCTGCTCAAAGCTCCAGACCGCCCGCGGCATGTGCCACGCCTGAGTCACGACCACCACCCGCTTGATCCCCTGCGGCAACAATACCTGGGCGCTGAACTGTGCATTTTCCCAGGTCGTGCGGCTGCGCCCTTCCTGCCAGCGCACCGTCACGCCAAAATCATCGAGCAACGAGTCCGCCATCAGCTGCGCTTCAGTCGGCGGGGTACCGTAATGCAGACCGCCGCTGGTCAGAATCGGCAAGCCGGACGCCTTGGCCAGGCGCGCGGCATAGCGTTCACGCCCCAGGCCTACGCCGGTCGGCTGGTCGACGCCCCAGGCCAGATCGCCACGTTCGCGGCCCGAACCCAGCACCACAATCGCGTCAGCGCGCTGGCCCAGGCTTGCCCACTCCTCGCGCGCCAGCGCCGGCTCGCGTTCCAGGGCCCTGGCGCTCCACTCCACTATCACTGGCAGGCTCATCAACCAGAAGCCGCCCACGCCCAGGACAAAGCACACTCCCGCCAGCCTCGGCCTTGAGCGGCGCCACCACCAGGCGAGCACCAGTAACAGCAAAAGAATGCCGGGCGGCAATAGAAGTTGTTTAACGAAATAACGAAAAGGCATCGGGCATCTCCATAGATGCCCGAAGCCTAGGTGGGTTGACGCAATGCGACAACAAATACAGAAGGACTTTGCTTCAAAAAACCATATTCCATGGCTTCAAGTGCCCTTACTTGAATTGCAGAGACCGGACCTTTACCGCGCCTCCGCCGGATGCCTTGTCCTTGAGCCAGATGATCTTGGCCGAACGTGGTGCCTCGAGTTGCTTCACTGCTACTGACAAGCATCCGTGCGTTTCACGTTCACTGCGGTCCAGATAGGCCTTGACCAGGTCAAACTCTTCGGGGGTCAAACCACGCAATTCCAGCTCCAGGGGACGCTCATCACGAAGCCGTCCGGCGGTTTTGGCCGCATCCAAGGCCATTGCGAGACGGTCTATCAGCCTTTCGTACAACTCCGGTTTTGTAGCTTTTTGCTGTGACTCAACCATCCATCACCTCATTGAAGATAAGACTCACTCCCCTTTTAGAGCTTAGCTTCGCTGAAAAAACCGGCTGAGCGCCGCGACCAACGGCCCTCGGGGCGGGTATTGGCCTCGCCCTTGCGTGTAATCAGGGTTTCCCTCGATAGAGTGCGGTCATGTATGCTACGGCGCTTCCTGTAACTCCACTTCCAGCTCGCCTGGGCACCGAAACGCCGATTTGGCGTTGTCACCGTCCAGCGTCGCATTGAAGAGGATTAGGCCACCCCTATTCAGTTCAAAAGTAGCCATGCACGAACAATATCAGCCCCGTGAAATCGAAGCCGCCGCCCAGTCATTCTGGGACGAGCAAAAGTCCTTTGAAGTCAGTGAACAGCCAGGCAAGGAGACTTTCTACTGCCTGTCGATGTTCCCTTACCCCAGCGGCAAGCTACACATGGGGCACGTGCGCAACTACACCATCGGCGACGTGATCTCCCGCTACCAGCGCATGCAAGGCAAGAACGTCCTGCAACCCATGGGTTGGGACGCCTTCGGCATGCCGGCGGAAAACGCCGCGATGAAGAACAACGTAGCGCCCGCCAAGTGGACCTACGAAAACATCGCCTACATGAAAAGCCAGCTGCGCAGCCTGGGCCTGGCGGTGGACTGGTCCCGCGAAGTGACCACCTGCAAGCCCGATTACTACCGCTGGGAACAATGGCTGTTCACTCGCCTGTTCGAAAAAGGCGTGATTTACAAAAAAAGCGGCACCGTGAACTGGGACCCGGTCGACCAGACCGTTCTGGCCAACGAGCAAGTGATCGACGGTCGCGGCTGGCGTTCCGGCGCGCTGATCGAGAAACGCGAAATCCCGATGTACTACTTCAAGATCACCGCTTATGCGGATGAACTGCTGGAAAGCCTCGACGAACTGACGGGCTGGCCTGAACAGGTCAAGACCATGCAGCGCAACTGGATCGGCAAATCCCGTGGCATGGAAGTACAGTTCCCGTACGACGTCGCCTCCATCGGCGAAACCGGTGCGCTGAAAGTCTTCACCACCCGTCCGGACACCCTGATGGGCGCAACCTATGTTGCCGTGGCCGCCGAACACCATTTGGCGACCCTGGCCGCGCAAAACAACCCCGAGCTGCAAGCGTTCATCGCTGAATGCAAGGGCGGCAGCGTCGCCGAAGCCGACGTCGCCACTCAAGAGAAAAAAGGTCTGCCGACCTCGCTGTTCGTCGAGCACCCGCTGACGGGTGAGAAGCTCCCGGTGTGGGTCGCCAACTACGTGCTGATGCATTACGGCGATGGCGCGGTCATGGCTGTTCCGGCACACGATGAACGTGATTTCGAGTTCGCCACCAAGTACAACCTGCCGATCAAATCCGTGGTCCGCACAAGTGCAGGTGACACCAACCCGGCCCCTTGGCAGGATGCATACGGCGAGCACGGCACGCTGATCAACTCCGGCGAATTCGACGGCCTCGACTTCGCAGGCGCCTTCGACGCCATCGAAGTGGCGCTGATCAAGAAAAACCTCGGCGCCTCGCGCACCCAATTCCGTCTGCGCGACTGGGGCATCAGCCGTCAACGCTACTGGGGCTGCCCGATCCCGATCATCCACTGCAATACTTGCGGTGATGTGCCGGTCCCGGAAGATCAGTTGCCTGTCGTATTGCCGGAAGACGTCGTACCCGATGGCGCTGGTTCGCCATTGGCGCGCATGCCCGAGTTCTACGAGTGCTCGTGCCCGAAATGCGGCGCACCGGCCAAGCGTGAAACCGACACCATGGACACCTTCGTCGAGTCCTCGTGGTACTACGCCCGCTACGCCTCGCCGCACTATGAAGGTGGCCTGGTAGAAAAATCGGCGGCCGACCACTGGCTGCCGGTGGATCAATACATCGGTGGTATCGAACACGCCATTCTTCACCTGCTCTACGCGCGCTTCTTCCACAAGTTGATGCGCGATGAAGGCCTGGTGAGTTCCAACGAGCCGTTCAAGAACCTGCTGACCCAAGGCATGGTGATCGCCGAGACTTACTATCGTCGCGAAGCCAACGGCGCCTACACCTGGTTCAACCCGGCGGACGTCGAACTCGAACGCGACAGCAAGGCCAAGGTCATTAGCGCCAAGCTGATCGCAGATGGCCTGCCGGTGGAAATCGGTGGCACCGAGAAGATGGCCAAGTCAAAGAACAACGGCGTTGACCCACAGTCGATGATTGACCAGTTCGGCGCAGACACCTGCCGCCTGTTCATGATGTTCGCCTCGCCACCTGACATGAGCGCGGAATGGTCCGACTCAGGAGTAGAAGGTTCGCACCGCTTCCTCAAGCGCGTCTGGCGCCTGGCTCAAGCGCACGTCACTCAGGGCCTGCCGGGCAAACTGGACGTCGCCAGCCTGAACGACGAGCAGAAAGCCATTCGCCGTTCGATCCACCAGGCCATCAAGCAGGCCAGCCACGACGTCGGCCAGAACCACAAATTCAACACCGCCATCGCTCAAGTGATGACGCTGATGAACGTGCTGGAAAAAGCCCCACAAGGCACCGAGCAGGATCGCGCGCTGATTCACGAAGGCCTGGAAACCGTGACTCTGCTGCTGGCCCCGATCACCCCGCACATCAGCCATGAGCTGTGGCATCGCCTGGGTCACGCCGACCCGGTGATCGATGCCGGTTGGCCTGTACTGGACGAAAGCGCCCTGGTACAGGACAGCCTGCAACTGGTCATTCAAGTGAATGGCAAGCTGCGCGGCCACATCGAAATGCCGGCCAGCGCCAGCCGCGAAGAAGTCGAAGCCGCCGCTCGGGCCAACGAGAACGTGCTGCGTTTCGTCGACGGCCTGACTATTCGCAAAGTGATCGTAGTGCCCGGGAAACTGGTCAATATCGTCGCCAGCTAAATTGGATCGGGCGCCAGGCGAGCCTGGCGCCGAGTAAAACCTTTCGGGCCGCTTGACCGGCCCACATGGTTTCAAGGGGAGCAACAAGATGATCAAACGCAATTTGCTGGTGATGGGCCTTGCGGTCCTGCTGAGCGCCTGCGGTTTCCAGCTGCGTGGCACCGGCACCACCGAACTGGCGATCAAGGAACTCGACCTGAGCGCCCGTAATGCCTACGGCGAAACCGTGACGCAATTGCGTCAGGTGCTGGAAAGCAGCGGCGTCAGGGTCTACACCGGCGCATCTTACAAACTGGTGCTGACCGATGAGCAGGAAAGCCAGCGCATCCTCAGCTATGCCGGTGCCGGCCGTACTGGCGAGTACCAGGTGACCACCGTGCTCAATTACGACATCCGTGGTCAGGGTAACCTGCCACTGCTGAGCGACAAGCTTGAAGTGCAGAAGGTGTTCATCCACGACGGCAACAACCTGGTAGGTTCCGACCAGGAAGCCAACGATGCCCGCCGCGAGATTCGTCGTGAACTGGTCCAACGCATGATGCTGCGTCTGCAACAGCTCACCCCGACTCAGTTGGAACAGCTGCAACAGACCGCCGACGCCAGGGCCAAGGCTGAAGCCGCCGCGCTGGAAGCGGCGCAGAAGGCTGAAGCGGAGACTCCGCGTCAGTCGCCTGTCGAACTGCCACGGCAGTAAGCCTTACGGGGCGCTCAGGCGCCCCGTTCGCCTCTTCTTATGAAACTCGCCCCCGCCCAACTCGGCAAACACCTGCAAGGCGCCCTCGCGCCGGTCTACATCATCAGTGGCGATGACCCACTGCTGTGCCAGGAAGCCGCCGACGCCATTCGCGCCGCTGCCCGCCAACAAGGTTTCGATGAACGCCAGGTCTTCGCCGCCGACGCCAGTTTCGACTGGGGTACGCTGCTGCAGGCTGGCGCCAGCATGTCGCTGTTCGCTGAAAAACGTCTTCTGGAACTGCGTCTGCCCTCCGGCAAACCCGGTGACAAAGGTGCCGCCGCACTCATCGAATACTGCTCGCGCCCGGCCGAAGACACGGTACTGCTGATCAGCCTGCCCAAGCTTGACGGTAGCGCGCAGAAGACCAAGTGGGGCAAGGCGCTGGTCGAGGGTCCGCAGACCCAGTTCGTACAGATCTGGCCAGTGGACACCAACCAGTTGCCCAGCTGGATCCGTCAACGACTGTCCCAGGCCGGGCTTTCCGCCAGCCAGGACGCTGTCGAACTGATCGCCGCACGGGTTGAGGGCAACCTGCTGGCCGCCGCCCAGGAAATCGAAAAGCTCAAGCTGATGGCCGAAGGTGGCCAGATTACAGTCGAAACCGTGCAAGCGGCGGTGGCCGACAGTGCGCGTTTCGATGTCTTTGGCCTGACCGATGCGATTCTCAATGGCGAGGCTGCCCACGCCCTGCGCATGCTCGAAGGGTTGCGCGGTGAAGGCGTCGAACCGCCGGTGATTCTCTGGGCCCTGGCCCGGGAGCTGCGACTGCTGGCCAATCTGTCGCTGCAATACAGCCAGGGGGTGCCGCTGGATAAAGCCTTCAGCCAGGCCCGACCGCCCGTCTGGGACAAGCGCAAACCGCTGATGAGCAAGGCGCTGCAACGCTACTCGGCGCAACGCTGGGCGCAGTTGCTGCTCGAAGCGCAGCGCATCGACGCACAGATCAAAGGCCAGGCGGCGGGTTCGCCGTGGATGAGTTTGAGCCGGTTGACGTTGTTGATGGCCGGGCAGCGGCTGACATTGCCTGCCGAATAAGATCAAAAGAAAAATCAAAAGATCGCAGCCTTCGGCAGCTCCTACAGAGAATCGCGTTCTCCTGTAGGAGCTGCCGAAGGCTGCGATCTTTTTTCCTACACAACACACATCCAACTGCCCTATAGACAGCCCCCCAACTTCGGCAGATTATTCCCCCCGCAAAACCCACTCACTTGCGAGAAATCATCATGAGCAAAAAGCCATCCAAGCATGGCCCCAACAAGGCCAAATCCATCATCGCCCAGCCACTGTTCCGCAGCCGTCAGGAACGAGCCGGCAAGGGCAAAGGCAGCTACCGCCGCGAAGCCTTCCAGTCTAATAGCTGGGAGGCTTCTTACTTTCTGGCGGCCTGAAAGGCAAGCCATCGCTCAACATGTTAAGGTCTGCACCTGATTCGTATCCTCTGGACCTGTGCATGCCCCTTCGTCTTTCCCGTCGTTGGCACCTTCGCCAACTGATAGCTGCCTCCAGCCTCGTTCTGCTTGTCGCCTGTGCGGAAAAACCTACCGCCGCCGACGCCCAGCCGCTTCAGACCCGCACCGTTGCCACGGCCCCTGCGGTCATTCCTCCGGTGGTTCCGACCGGTGAGAATCTCGACATCCAGCCCACCCAGACCTTTGCCGAATGGCAGGCGGGCTTTCGCAAAGACGCCCTCGCCGCCGGCATTCGCGCCGACCTGTTCGACCGCGCCTTTGCCAATGTCAGCGTGGACGCCAGCGTGATCCGTGCCGACCGCAGCCAACCGGAATTTACTCGCCCGGTGTGGGAATACCTCGATGGCGCCCTGTCACCGCTGCGGGTGCGCAAAGGTCAGGCACTGGTCAGCCAATATGCCGACATCCTGCAAAGCATCGAACAGCGTTATGGCGTCGACCGCCAGGCATTGGTCGCAGTGTGGGGCATGGAGAGTAACTTCGGTCAGTTCCAGGGTAACAAGTCGGTGATCAACTCCCTGGCGACCCTGGCTTATGAAGGTCGACGGCCGGGCTTTGCTCATGCGCAGCTGATTGCTGCCCTGCAAATCCTGCAACAGGGCGATATCGAACCTGAGAAAATGCTCGGTTCCTGGGCCGGTGCCATGGGCCAGACCCAGTTCATCCCGACCACCTACAACACCCACGCCGTGGACTTCGATGGCGATGGCCGTCGCGATATCTGGAACAGCCCCGCCGATGCACTGGCCTCGACCGCGCACTACCTGCAAAGCTCCGGCTGGCAGAAAGGCCAGCCATGGGGCTTTGAAGTGCAACTGGCGAGTGGCTTCAATTACGCCCTGGCCGATGGCACGATTCGCAAGAGCGTTGCCGAGTGGCAGCAGTTGGGGGTCACCCTGCCCGATGGCGGCCAGGTTCCGGCAGGTTCCGAACACCTGTCGGCCGCCCTGCTGCTGCCGGCAGGCTATCGCGGCCCGGCGTTCCTGATCCTCGATAACTTCCGCGCAATCCTGAAGTACAACAACTCTTCGTCCTACGCCTTGGGCGTGAGCCTGTTGTCCGAGCGCTTCAATGGCGGTGGCCTGATTAACGGTCTATGGCCAAAAGATGACTTGCCGCTGAGCCGTACCGAGCGAATCGAGCTGCAAAACCTGCTGAGCGCCCGGAACTACGATGCCGGCACCGCCGACGGGATTATCGGTGCCAATACCCGCAAGGCGATCCGCAGCGCGCAGCAGTCGTTTGGATGGCCGGCGGATGGGTATCCGACGCACAAGTTGCTGGAAGGTTTGCGTAACCGCTAAAAGCATCGCGGGCAAGCCCGCTCCCACAAGTTCAAAGGTGAATGCGACATTTGCGTACACCTTGATCCTGTGGGAGCGGGCTTGCTTGCGAAGACTGACTGTCAGGCGATGAATTCCTAAGCCTTGATCACCACATCCTGCTCCAACACCAACGCCTTGTCCCCCGCATCCAGCCTGACCAGCGCGCCCATCGGCAGTGTCAAATTCGGATCACAATGCCCGCTGCGCCATCCGGCCAGCACGGGTATGCGCAACGGAGCAAAGGTCTGCTTGAGCAACCTCTCCAGCGCAATCGCATCAACCCCTGCCACATCCCCCACCAGAACCCCACGCAGCTTGTGCAACGTGCCAGCCAGACGCAGATGAGTCAGCAGCCGGTCAATGCGATACAGCGGCTCGTTGATGTCCTCGATAAACAGGATGGCGCCCTCGGCATCGATCTCGTAAGGCGTGCCCATGGTCGCGGCGATCATTGACAGATTACCCCCCAGCAAACGCCCATGAGCGATGCCTGGTTCGAGGGTGGTCAACGGGTAGGCCACTGGATGCGCCAGTACGCTGTCTGCCTTTACCTGACCGCGCAGCATGTTGAAAAACGAGGACTCGGTGGGGGTCTGCTTGTCACCCAGCAGATCGGCATTGAGCATCGGACCGTGGAAGGTCACGAAGCCTGCATAACGGCTGATGGCCAAGTGCAGCGCTGTGATGTCGCTGTAGCCGATGAACGGCTTGGCGTTGTTGCGCAATAATTCGAAATCGATGCGATCGAGCAAACGCGGCGTACCGTAACCGCCGCGCAGACAGATGATCGCGTCGACCTCGCTGTCGGCGAAGGCTGCGTGCAAGTCATTGAGTCGCACATCGTCGCTGCCGGCCAGATAGCCTTCTTGCTCGTAAACCCCGGGAAACACCCGCAGCGAATAGCCGCGAGCACGCATCCAGGCAATGGCTTTATTGGTGTCCAGTGCTGCGGGGCCGGCGGGCGCGATCACGCCGATCAGCCCTGCAGGCGGCAAGGCCGGAACCGGGATGTGAGGACAAAGGGTGTGGGTCGGTCGAGCAGTCATCCATGATTCTCCCTGTGTGAACGCTTCAGCACACAGTAGTCAGGAAC
The DNA here is from genome assembly GCF_024749285.1 of Pseudomonas sp. B21-015. Classification (NCBI taxonomy): domain Bacteria; kingdom Pseudomonadati; phylum Pseudomonadota; class Gammaproteobacteria; order Pseudomonadales; family Pseudomonadaceae; genus Pseudomonas; species Pseudomonas sp. B21-015. The sequence continues at coordinate 875,204 of NZ_CP087196.1, read as the reverse complement.
GGGGATAAACAGAAGAGGGGCAATCGCACCACGGTTTGCAGGAAAAGACTGTAATAGCCGTAGGCACTGCTAAAAAAAGGCCCGCAAGGCCTAGAAGCCTTGCGGGCCTTTTTTTGCTCTCACAGCGGGATCAGGACGACATCAACTCGGCCTTGACCAGCTTCGCCTGCTCGTCGGCGTGGTACGAGGAACGTACCAACGGGCCGGAAGCGACGTTCTTGAAGCCCATCTTGTAACCTTCCTCGGCAAACCAGGCGAAGGTGTCCGGGTGCACGAAACGCTGGACCGGCAAGTGGCTGCGGGACGGTTGCAGGTACTGGCCCAGGGTCAGCATGTCGATGTCGTGTTCGCGCATGCGCTTCATGACTTCGATGACTTCTTCATCGGTTTCGCCCAGGCCCAGCATCAAACCGGACTTGGTCGGAATGTGCGGCATCATCTGCTTGAAGCGTTGCAGCAACGTCAGCGACCACTGGTAATCCGACCCCGGACGCGCAGCCTTGTACAGGCGCGGCACGGTTTCCAGGTTGTGGTTGAACACATCCGGCGGCTCGGCGGCGGTGATTTCCAGCGCGACGTCCATGCGGCCACGGTAGTCCGGGACCAAGGTCTCGAGCTGAACGTTCGGCGACAGTTTGCGGATTTCGCGGATGCAGTCGGCAAAGTGCTGGGCACCACCGTCACGCAGGTCGTCACGGTCTACCGAGGTGATTACCACGTATTTCAGTTTGAGGTCGGCGATGGCGATGGCCAGGCTTTCCGGCTCGTTGACGTCCAGTGGCTTCGGACGTCCGTGGCCGACGTCGCAGAACGGGCAGCGGCGGGTGCAGATGTCCCCCATGATCATGAAGGTCGCGGTGCCGCCGGAGAAGCACTCGCCCAGGTTCGGGCAGGACGCTTCTTCGCACACGCTGTGCAGCTTGTGTTTGCGCAGCAGTGCCTTGATGCGGTCGACCTCCGGGGAAACCGGGATGCGCACGCGAATCCAGTCGGGTTTCTTCGGCAGTTCGGTGGTCGGAATGATCTTTACCGGAATGCGTGCAACCTTCTCGGCGCCGCGCAGCTTGACGCCGGCTTCAACCTTGGCACGCGGGGCCGGACGCTCGGTAACATCGAGCGTCGGGATCATGGTTTGCACTGCATCAGTAGTCATATCAGTCGATTCCGCCCGTTAGGGTCGTCTGCTCAGCATAGTCGAGGTGTTTGACGAGCTGCGCGCGCAGCCGGGCACTTACCTCGGCAAATTCAATCGATCCTGCGTGATCGCGCAGCTGGGTCATCGCCAGCCCGGCGTAGCCGCAGGGATTAATCCGTCGAAACGGTTCCAGATTCATATCCACATTCAGGGCCAGGCCATGAAAGGAGCAACCGTGGCGGATCCGCAGACCCAAGGACGCGATTTTCGCGCCATCGACATAAACACCCGGTGCATCCGGCTTGGCCACCGCGGTCACGCCGTAGCTGGCCAGCAGCTCGATCAGGCATTGCTCCATGCGGCTGACCAGATCACGCACGCCGAACCCCAGTTTGCGGACATCCAGCAACAGGTAGGCCACCAACTGACCCGGACCGTGGTAAGTCACCTGACCACCGCGGTCGACCTTCACCACCGGAATATCCCCCGGAAGCAACAGATGCTCAGCCTTGCCGGCCTGGCCCTGGGTGAACACCGGCGGGTGTTCCACCAGCCAGATCTCGTCCGCGGCATCGCTGCCGCGTTCGTTGGTGAAGCGTTGCATGGCATGCCAGACCGGCTCGTAAGCCATCTGGCCGAGCTCGCGAAAGCCCAGCGTGCCAGACATCACAGCACCATGTGCACGAAACCGGTAGCCCGCAACTCGCTGTTGATGTCGTACAGCTGTTCCTGGCCGGTGGCGATGATGTGCAACTGGATGGTGGTGTACTTGCCGTTGGTACTCTGCCGTTCGGCAAAAGTGTTGTGGTCAACGGTCGCGTGTTTCTCAAGGATCGCGATGATCTTGTCCTTGAAACCCACGCCAGTGTCGCCGATTACCTTGATCGGGTAATCCGCGCAGGGGAATTCGATCTTTGGCGCCTTTACTTCGGAGTCTGTCATGGCGTAACGGCCTCGTAAGCCGTGGCGACGGGCATACCCCCCGCCCCTGTATCAGGGAGGGAGGCACGCAGGTCGACAATATCAGTTGAACAAGCCGTAGAAGAATAGACGGATGCTATCCCACATGCGGCGGAAGATACCACCCTCGTCGACCGCGTCCAGAGCGATCAAGTTAGCGCTGTGCACCACTTTGTCGTCCAGCTTCACTTCGACTTTACCGATCACGTCGCCCTTGGCGATGGGTGCAACCAGTTGCGGGTTCATGGACATGCTGGCAGCGAGCTTTTTCAGCTGGCCTTTTGGCAGGGTCATGGTCAGGTCTTCAGCCAGGCCGGCCTTGACTTGATTGGTGGTGCCTTTCCAGACAGGTGCCTGAGCCAGCTCGGCGCCTTTCTGATAGAAGGTCTGGGTTTCGAAGAAGCGGAAACCGTAGGTCAGCAGCTTCTGGGTTTCAGCAGCACGGGCCACTTCGCTGTTGGTGCCGAATACCACGGCGATCAGGCGCATGCCATCACGTACAGCCGAAGACACCATGCAGTAGCCGGCTTCATCGGTGTGGCCGGTTTTCAGGCCGTCGACAGTCTTGTCGCGCCACAGCAGCAGGTTACGGTTAGGCTGCTTGATGCCGTTCCAGAAGAACTCTTTCTGCGAGTAGATCGCGTAGTGAGCCGGGTCTTCGTGGATGATCGCGCGAGCCAGCACGGCCATGTCGTGAGCCGACGAGTAGTGCTCCGGGTTCGGCAGACCGGTCGGGTTCATGAAGTGGGTGTTGCTCATGCCCAGATCGGCGACGGTCTTGTTCATCAGGTCGGCGAACGCGTCTTCGCTGCCGGCGATGTGCTCGGAGAGCGCAACACTGGCGTCGTTGCCAGACTGAATGATGATGCCGTGCAGCAGGTCGCTGACGGTGACTTGCGAGCCGACTTTGATGAACATCCGCGAACCGCCGGTACGCCAGGCGTTTTCGCTGACGGTCACCGGATCGTTTTCACCGATCTGGCCACGACGGATTTCCAGGGTCGCGATGTACGCGGTCATCAGCTTGGTCAGGCTGGCCGGCGGCAGACGCTGGTCACCGTTGTTCTCTACCAGCACGTTGCCGCTGCTGGCGTCCATGAGTACGTAGGCTTTGGCGGCCAGTTGCGGTGGCGACGGCATCATCTCGGCCGCAAAAGCGGCAGGCGAGAGGAGCAGCGGGACTAGCAGGCACAGGCGTTTGGCAAAGGTGGTGATGTTCATCCGTCTCTCGAAATCGCTAATGGAAACTGCCCTAGGGCAAAACTAATCAGACAACTTTTTAAAAGCCGTCACGTGTTCAGTTGCTCACTCTGTAACCCTAGCCGGGCTTTTGTTCTTCACGAGCCAACAACCCGGTCCACCCCCCAAATCGCAAGCGAACCGTCAATCAGGTACTACGTGTTACTCGGCGCTGACCAGGCTCGGCGAACCGAGATTGGCCAGCCGCACGCTGTTCTGCACTTGCTGGATTTCACCCGGCGAACCGATCGGCCCCAGGCGCACCCGATGCAGTGTCTGTTGATTGCGCACGATCGAACTGATGAACACCGGAGCGCTCACCATCCCGCTGAGCTTCGATCTCAGGAGTTCTGCAGCGTCCGGGTTGGCGAACGCGCCCACCTGCAGATACTGGCCAGAGGCTGGTACAGAAGCGTTTTTTTTTGCATCGATCTGCGCGGGCACAACGGCCGCGGCGTGTTGCTGCGGTGGTGGTGTCCATTGCTCGACGGTGCCGGCCGAAGCCGTAATCACCGGAGCGCTATTCTGTGCGACTTGCGGCTCGTTGAGCATCAAAGGCGCCGGACGGCCCTTTTGTGCCCACCACTGCTGCGGGTCGATACCTTCGACCTTGACCCGCGCCGTACCGGTTTCGGCGTAACCGAGCTTTTTGGCGGCGGCATAGGACAAGTCAATGATTCGGTCCGAGTAGAACGGACCACGGTCGTTGACCCGCAGGATCACGCTTTTGTTGTTGTCCAGGTTAGTCACCCGAACATAACTTGGCAGTGGCAATGTCTTGTGAGCGGCACTCATGCCGTACAGGTCATAAACCTCGCCATTGGCGGTGTTCTGACCATGGAACTTGGTGCCATACCAGGACGCCGTGCCCGAGGCGACGTAGGTTTTGGAGTCTTGCAGCGGGAAGTAGGTCTTGCCCAGCACGGTGTACGGATTGGCTTTATAAGGACCGGAGTGCAGGGTCGGCGTGGCATCCGGGATGCGCGATACGTCGACGTCCCACCAGGGTGCACCATCCTTGTGGGCCCGGTTGATATCCAGGCCTGGCGCCGAACGAACGGCGCTGGAAGACTTCTGGGTCGGCGAGCGGCTGGTCGAACAACTGGCGACCAGCACCGCCAACGCGGCGAATGCCATGAGCTTCAGGGGTTTATTCATAGGCAATGCCCGCATTACTTGACGCCCCGTGCTTGGACCAGCTGTTCAGACAGTTGATGTACGGCCATGGCGTACATCACGCTGCGGTTATAACGCGTGATCGCGTAAAAATTCGTCAGGCCCATCCAGTATTCGGGGCCATTGTCGCCTTCCAGGCGGAAAGCCGTGACCGGCATATCATCGCGCAGCGCATCATGACTCGACCAGCCCAGCGCCCGCAACTCCCCGACGGTTTTCGTCGGCTCGATGCCTGCGGTCAGCCCGTCGTCCACCTGATCGCCGCGCACATCGGCGCGACTGACCACAGGTTCGCCGGCGACCCAGCCGTGACGCTTGAAATAACTGGCGACGCTGCCGATCGCATCATCCGGGTTGTTCCAGATATTGATGTGGCCGTCACCGTCGAAATCCACCGCATAGGCGCGAAAACTGCTCGGCATGAACTGCGGCAAGCCCATGGCTCCGGCGTAGGAGCCTTTGAGGGTCAACGGGTCGACCTGCTCTTCACGGGCCAGCAGCAGGAATTCACGCAATTCCTTGCGGAAGAATTCGGCACGGGGAGGATAGTCGAAACCCAGGGTCGACAAGGCGTCGATCACCCGATAATTACCGGTATTGCGGCCGAAAAAGGTCTCGACGCCGATAATCGAGACAATCACCTGCGCCGGCACGCCGTACTCCTGCTCGGTACGGGCCAGCACCGCTTCGTGCTGACGCCAGAAGTCCACACCACGGGCGATGCGCGCGTCGGTGATGAACATTGGACGGTATTCTTTCCACTGTTTGACGCGTTCGGCGGGTTTGGAAATCGCGTCCAGAATCGACTGCTTGCGCTCGGCTTCGCGGAACACGCCCATCAGCTGTTCACCGGCAAAGCCGTAGTCGCGGGTCATTTCACCGACGAACTCGGCCACCTGGGGTGAGCCTTCGTAATCGCCGGCCAACGCTTCCTGCGCGGAACCAAGGATGCCTACCAGGCCGACCCACGGTGCGTATCGAGTCGCCCAGCCACGCATTACTTGCATTGAAATCATCACCTTATTCAAACCTGTGCGATCCACTTACGATGGGTATGGATCGACATCAAAACCCCAAACGCTGACAGCAGCGTCACCAGCGAAGTTCCTCCGTAGCTAATGAACGGCAACGGCACCCCCACGACCGGCAACAGGCCACTGACCATACCGATGTTGACGAAAACGTAAACAAAAAACGTCATAGTCAGACTGCCCGCAAGCAACTTGCCGAACAATGTCTGAGCCTGGGCGGTGATCACCAGGCCGCGACCGATCAACAGCAGGTAAATCAGCAACAGTGCGCAGATGCCCACCAGGCCGAATTCTTCGCCCATCACCGCAATGATGAAGTCGGTGTGGCTTTCCGGCAGGAAGTCCAGGTGCGACTGGGTACCGAGCAACCAGCCTTTGCCGAACACGCCGCCGGAACCGATGGCGGCCTTCGACTGAATGATGTTCCAGCCCGTGCCCAGCGGATCGCTTTCGGGGTCGAGGAAGGTCAGGATTCGCTGCTTCTGGTAATCGTGCATGATGAAGAACCACATCGCCACGGCCACCGGCACCGCGGCGGCAATCACGCTGAGGATCCAGCGCCAGCGCAGGCCGCCCATGAACAGAACGAACGCGCCACCGGCGAGGATCAGCAGTGAAGTGCCGAGGTCGGGCTGACGCACGATCAATATGAACGGCAAGCCGATCAGAAACAGACTGACGCCCACATGCTTGAGCTGCGGCGGCAAGGTGCGTTTGGACAAGTACCAGGCGATGGTCGCCGGCATCAGGATTTTCATGAATTCCGAGGGCTGGAAGCGGATCACCCCGGGAATGTTGATCCAGCGCGTGGCCCCCATGGCGTTGTGGCCCATCACGTCCACCACCACCAGCAAGAGCACACCGACCACATAACCGACCGGCACCCAGCGGGCCATGAAGCGCGGCTCGAACTGGGCGATGACGATCATCGATACCAGGCCGATACCGAACGAAGTGGCTTGCTTGGCCAATAGGTCCCAGCTCTTGCCGCTGGCCGAATACAGCACGAACAGGCTGCCGGCGGCGAGGGTCAGCAGCAGGATCAGCAACGGCCCGTCGATGTGCAGGCGTTGCAACAGCGTCGCACGGCGACGCATCACATCCTCGCTGGAGAGGATGCGATCGAAATTACTCTTCACGGGCCGTAGCCTCCGCACTGATAGGGCTGGCGTATTCGGCTTTCAGCCGGCCGTCCTGGTCCAGGAGCCAGGCGTCCATGACTTGACGCACCACAGGCGCCGCGACGCCGGAACCGGACTCGCCGTTCTCGACCATCACCGACACCACGATTTGCGGGTTGTCGGCCGGCGCGAAGCCGACGAACAAGGCGTGGTCGCGGTGACGCTCCTGAACCTTGGAGCGGTCGTACTTCTCGCCCTGCTTGATCGCGACCACCTGAGCCGTACCACTTTTGCCGGCAATCCGGTATTGCGCGCCTATCGATGCCTTGCGCGCCGTACCGCGAGCGCCGTGCATGACCTGCTGCATGCCGTGGTTGACCTTGGTCCAGTCGGACGGGTCGCGCAGGATGATGTCCGGCATCGGATTTTCATCCTTCGGCCGCTCGCCTTCGACAGTCTTGGCCAGGTGCGGACGGTTCCAGACACCTTTGTTGGCCACCAGCGCCGTGGCCTGGGCCAGTTGCAACGGGGTCGACTGCATGTAGCCCTGGCCAATCCCCAGAATCAGCGTCTCGCCCGGGAACCAGGCCTGACGACGGGTCGCGCGCTTCCATTCACGGGACGGCATCAGCCCCGGCGATTCTTCGAACATGTCCAGGGAGACTTTCTGGCCGATGCCGAACTTGCCCAGGTAGCTCGACAGTCGATCGATCCCCAGCTTATGGGCCAGGTCATAGAAGTAGGTGTCGTTGGATCGCATGATCGCCGTGTCCAGATCCACATAGCCGTCGCCGGTGCGGTTCCAGTTGCGATATTTGTGGTCGTAATTGGGCAGCATGTAGTAGCCGGGATCGAAGACCCGGGTCGATGCGGTGACCACACCCGAATCAAGACCGGCAATCGCCACCGCCGGTTTAATGGTCGAACCCGGCGGATACAGACCGCGCAGCACCCGGTTGAACAGTGGCCGGTCGATGGAATCGCGAAGCTCGGAGTACGCCTTGAAACTGATGCCGGTGACGAACAGGTTTGGGTCGAAACTCGGCTGACTGACCATCGCCAGCACTTCGCCGGTTTTCGGGTCCAGCGCTACCACGGCGCCACGACGACCACCGAGTGCAGCTTCGGCGGCTTCCTGCAATTTGATGTCCAGGCTCAGGACGATGTCCTTGCCGGAAATCGGTTCGGTACGCTTGAGCACCCGCAACACGCGGCCCCGAGCGTTGGTCTCGACTTCTTCGTAACCCACCTGACCGTGCAGCTCGGGCTCGTAGAACCGCTCGATGCCGGTTTTACCAATTTGATGGGTGCCGCTGTAACTCACCGGATCGAGCGACTTGAGCTCTTTCTCGTTGATCCGCCCCATGTAACCCACCGAGTGCGCAAAGTGCGCACCCTGCGGGTAATGACGTACCAGTTGCGCAACCACTTCCACACCGGGCAGACGGAACTGGTTCACCGCGATGCGGGCGATCTGCTCTTCGGTCAGCTCGAACAGGATCGGCACCGGTTCGAACGGTCGGCGCCCCTGACGCATGCGTTTCTCGAAGATCACCCGGTCCTCGGGTGTCAGCTCCAGCACTTCGACGATCGCGTCGAGCACTTGCTGCCAGTCGCCGGAGCGCTCGCGGGTCATGCTCAGGCTGAAGCTGGGCCGGTTGTCGGCCACCACCACGCCATTGCGGTCGAAGATCAGCCCGCGAGTCGGGGGAATCGGCTGCACGTGAACGCGGTTGTTTTCCGACAGGGTCGAGTGGTACTCGTACTGGATCACCTGAAGGAAATACAGCCGCGCGATCAGCACGCCAATCAGCACCACCACCGTAATGGCCCCGAACACGACGCGGCCACGCACCAGACGGGCGTCTTTTTCGTGGTCCTTGATGCGGATCGGCTGGGGCATGAGGGCAGAACTACTTGTGGTAAGGGTGGCCGGACAGCACTGTCCAGGCACGGTACAGCTGTTCGCCAATCAGAATCCGCACCAACGGGTGCGGCAACGTCAATGGCGACAACGACCAGCGTTGATCCGCCCGCGCACAGACTTCCGGTGCCAGCCCTTCGGGGCCGCCGACCATGAAGTTCACCGTGCGCGAGTCCAGCCGCCAGCGATCGAGTTCGACCGCCAGTTGCTCGGTGCTCCAGGGCTTGCCGTGGACTTCGAGGGTGACAATACGCTCGTTAGGCCCGACCTTGGCCAGCATGGCTTCGCCTTCCTGACGGATAAAGCGCGCCACGTCGGCGTTCTTGCCGCGGGTGTTGAGCGGAATTTCCACCAGTTCCAGCGCCAGCTCGGACGGAAGACGCTTGGCATATTCATGCCAGCCTTCTTCCACCCACTTGGGCATGCGTGAACCGACGGCGATCAGTCGCAGTCGCACAGCGGCCCCTTATTGCTGGTCTTTGTTGAGCTTGATGAAATGCTCATGGGTGTTTTCCGGGCTGTGGTGCGCGGCGCTGCCGGCACGGCTCTGCTCGGCACCCTGCCACAACCGCTCCAGGTCATAGAACTGACGAGCGCTGGCCGTCATCATGTGTACGATGACATCGTCCATATCCAGCAACACCCAGTCGCTGTCACCCTTGCCTTCTTCACCCAACGGCTTGACGCCCTGAGCCTTGACCGCCTCGCGGACCTTATCCAGCATCGCGCCGATCTGGCGGTTGGAAGTACCGGTAGCGATGATCATGAAGTCAGTGATGCTCTGCTTTTCACGAACGTCGATCACCAGAATGTCCTGGGCCTTGACGTCTTCCAGGGCTGCTACGGCAACCTTGACCAGCTCTTCGCCACGCAGCTCCGGGCCGGTGTCAGCCGCGACCGGCAGCGGAGCGCTCTTGAACGTGCCCTTGCGCTTTACTTTGTTTACGTCTTTGTCAGTCATATAAAACTCGTTTTGCTCGTATGTTCGGGCGCTTCGATACACGCATTCACGTGCCTTGAAGCGCGCCCTTTTTCAGTTCGACGCACGGTAAAGTCCGTGCGCATCGATGTAGGCCAGGACCGCGTCGGGCACCAGGAAACGTACCGACTTACCGCTGGCCAGCAGTTGACGGATCTGGGTGGCGGATACCGCGAGCGGTGTCTGCCAGACGAATGCAATCTGTCCGCTCGGCCCTTTGAGGGCCAGCGGGTCGCTCACCGAGCGCGCCGCCAGCAGGTTGCGCAAGGCATCCGGCGGTTCGCTGTCGGCATCCGGGCGTTGCAGCACCAGGATGTGGCAATGCTGGAGCAACTCTTCCCAGCGGTGCCAAGTGGGCAGGCCGCAAAATGCGTCCCAGCCCAAAAGTAGAAAAACCTGGTCTGAAGCGGCAAGTTCGGCGCGCATCAGTTCCAGGGTATCGATGGTGTAGGACGGTTTGTCCCGCTGCAATTCGCGGGCGTCCACCACCAACGGTGGCACACCGGCCACCGCGCACTTGACCATCGCCAGACGGTCCTTCGCCGACACCTGCGGCGTGCCGCGATGAGGCGGCCTGGCACTGGGTGTCAGACGCAACTCATCGAGCGCCAGCGATTCGGCGACTTCCAGCGCACCGCGCAGATGGCCGATGTGCACCGGGTCGAAGGTCCCGCCCAGTACGCCAATGCGTCGAGGCCGGGGCTCGCTGGCGGTCACGTGGGCTGACGGGTCGAGGTCGCCCAAGTCAGACCGACTCCTGGCCGCGCAACTGACCGTCACCGACTACGATGTACTTCTCGCAGGTCAGCCCTTCGAGGCCCACCGGGCCGCGGGCGTGCAGCTTATCAGTAGAAATGCCAATCTCGGCACCCAATCCGTATTCAAAACCATCGGCGAAGCACGTCGGGGTGTTGATCATCACCGAAGACGAATCGACTTCAGCCACGAAACGCCGGCTGTCGGCCAGGTTTTCGCTGACGATCGAGTCGGTGTGATGGGAGCCGTACTTGTTAATGTGCTCGATGGCCTGATCCAGCCCGTCGACCACGCGGATCGAGAGAATCGGCGCCAGGTATTCGGTGGTCCAGTCTTCCTCGGTGGCCGCAACGGCCTCGATGATTGCCCGGGTGCGCTCGCAACCGCGCAGTTCGACGCCTTTCTCGCGGAACTGTGCCGCCATCGAGGGCAGGAAATCTTTGGCAACGGCTTGATCCACCAGCAGCGTTTCCATCGCGCCGCAGATGCCATAACGATAAGTCTTGGCGTTGAACGCGATGCGCCGGGCTTTCGGCAGATCGGCGTGGGCACTGACGTAGACGTGGCAAATGCCGTCCAGGTGCTTGATGACGGGCACGCGGGCATCGCGGCTGACCCGCTCGATCAGGCCACGGCCGCCACGAGGCACGATGACGTCGACGTATTCCGGCATGGTGATCAGCGCGCCGACGGCGGCACGGTCGGTGGTTTCAACCACTTGCACCACGGCGGCCGGCAGACCTGCCTCGGCCAGGCCACGCTGAATGCAGGCGGCGATGGCACGGTTGGAATGAATCGCCTCGGAACCGCCACGCAGGATGGTCGCATTGCCGGACTTCAGGCACAGGCTGGCGGCATCGATGGTCACGTTCGGCCGCGACTCGTAGATGATTCCGATCACGCCCAACGGCACGCGCATCTTGCCGACCTGAATGCCCGACGGCCGATAACTCATGTCACGGATCGCGCCGACCGGGTCCGGCAGTGCCGCGACCTGACGCAAACCGACGATCATGCTGTCGATGCGCGCCGGGGTCAGCGCCAGCCGTTCCAGCAGAGCCGGCTCAAGACCATTGGCGCGACCGGCGGTCAAATCCAGCTCATTGGCTGCGCTCAGCTCGGCGCGCGCAGCGTCCAGCGCACTGGCTGCCGCCTGCAATGCGCGGTTTTTCTGCGCGGTGCTGGCACGGCCGATCACACGGGAAGCTTCGCGGGCGGCGTGACCCAAACGGGTCATGTAGTCAAGAACGGACTCAGTCATGGTCTACTGTGGTCTTGGTAAAGAGGAAAGCGGCAGATTATAGCTGTCGCGTCTCGGGACTAACAGCGGTGACGGGCGGATGGTCGAAATGGAAGGCAATTTGCCGACGTTCAGCCGTGATTAAGCTTGATTAAGCTGCATATTGTTATCATCACGACTCAATCAGCCCTGACAAACGCTGTCCATCATGACCAACCTGACTGTTCGTGCGTCCGATACGCGCCCACCCAAAGCGCTACCGGATGCGTTTTTCGACCGCGATGCCCAAACGCTGGCCCGGGATTTACTGGGCAAGATCATCCGTCATCGGGTCGACGACCTATGGCTCAGTGCCCGGATCATCGAGACCGAAGCCTATTACTGCGAAGAAAAAGGCAGTCACGCCTCCCTCGGCTACACAGAAAAGCGTAAGGCTTTGTTTCTGGATGGTGGCCACATCTATATGTATTACGCCCGTGGCGGCGATTCCCTGAACTTCAGCGCTCAGGGGCCGGGCAATGCCGTACTGATCAAATCAGCCTATCCATGGGTCGATGAACTGAGCGGGCCGGCAAGCCTGGCGCAGATGCTGCTGAACAACCCCGACGCTCAGGGCCGCCCTCGCCCCTCGCAAAAGCTGTGTGCCGGGCAGACCCTACTGTGCAAGGCGCTGGGACTGAAGGTGCCGGTCTGGGACGCCAAGCGCTTCGATCATGAAGTGTTGCTGGTGGAAGACCGGGGGCCGGCGCCCGGCCACATCATCCAGACCACACGGCTGGGCATTCCCCATGGGCGCGACGAACACCTGATGTACCGTTTCGTCGACGCGGCTTATGCGCCCTATTGCACACGCAACCCGTTGCGCCGGGGGCAAATCGAAGGTCGAGATTATTTTTTGTTGTCCTGATACCGGCTGAATCTTGATGCAAAGGAGATCCCTTGTGGGAGCGGGCTTGCCCGCGATAGGGCCATACCGGTCGACATCAATGTTGACTGTCCAGGCACCATCGCGGGCAAGCCCGCTCCCACAGGACTTTTGACATTGTTTAAATTATGTTCGCCCACCAAGGGCCAATTGAATCAGATGGAGTTGTTTTTATGGGCCCATGGCTCGATAGCGTGACCGGTTGGCTGACGGTCAATCCGCAGTGGCTGGCCGCGGCAGTGTTCATAGTGGCTTGTATGGAATGCCTGGCGATTGCCGGGCTGATCGTACCCGGCACGGTGTTGCTGTTTGCCGTGACGGTGCTGGCCGGCAGTGGCGCATTGTCATTGGGTGAAACACTGCTGCTGGGTTTCCTCGGCGGTGTGCTGGGCGATATCGTTTCGTATTTCCTGGGTCGCCATTTCCACCAGAACATCCGTCGCCTGCCAGGGTTGCGCCATCACCCGGAATGGATCGCGGGTGCCGAGGCCTACTTCCAGCGCTATGGCATCGCCAGCCTGTTGGTCGGCCGCTTTATCGGCCCGTTGCGGCCCATGCTGCCCATGGTCGCCGGGATGTTCGACATGCCGTTCCCACGATTCGCCGTCGTCAGCCTGCTGGCCGCCGCAGGCTGGAGCGTTGCCTATCTGCTGCCCGGCTGGGCCACGGGCGCGGCCATTCGTTTGCCGTTGCCGGAAGGTTTCTGGCCCGAGGCCGGGGTCGTCGCGGGCAGTATTGCGGTGATGGTGGGGCTGAGCATCAACAGCAGCCTGCGCCGCCATCGCAAGGCCACGGTGCTGATTGCCAGCCTGAGCCTGGTGATTCTGGCCGGGCTGTTCATCGGCTATCCGCACCTGACCGCCCTCGACCAAGGGTTGATGACTCTGGTGCAGGAACACCGCAGCCCGATGCTCGATGAAGTGGCTGTGGTGTTCACGCTGATCGGCGAATTCCGCAACATGTTTATGATCAGCGCCCTGCTGACAGCCTTGCTGTTGCTGACGCGGCAATGGCGGCACGCGATCTTCGCGGGTGGCACCCTGCTGTTCACCGCGCTGGGCAACACCGCGACCAAGCACTTTTTCGCCCGCATGCGCCCGGAAGTGCTGAGTGATCCACTGACCAGCTACAGCATGCCCAGCGGCCATGCCTCGGGCTCCTTCGCGCTGTTTCTGACGCTCGCGGTGCTGGCTGGCCGCGGACAACCGCCGCGAATGCGCCTGACCTGGTTATTGGTGGGCTGCTTGCCGGCACTGGCGATTGCCTTGTCGCGGGTATATCTGGGCGCGCACTGGCCGACCGATGTGTTGGCCGGTGCAATGCTGGCGGCGTGTATCTGTGCGGCCAGCCTGTGGCTGAGTCAGCGCCAGGCGCCACTCAACGCCATGCCACCCAAGGTCTGGTGGCTGGTGTTGCCATCGTTGGTGGCGCTGTTCGGATTCTTTGTGTTGAGGCATTTGCCGCATGCTTTGTTGCGGTATGCGTACTGAAAGATCAAAAGATCGCACCTGTAGCAGCTGCGATCTTTTGACGGATGTCAGGCGAACAACTCACCCTGCAACTCATCGAGCAACGCCTGAATCGCATCCAGCCGTTGCTGCGGATCATCGAGTTGCAGCAGGTTGATCTTGTCCATCTCGGAAAACGGCAACAGGTACGCCAACTGATTGGCCAGCGACTGTTGCCCCGTCGCTTCGGCGCCCATGCTCAGCGCTTCGACCATCGGGTGTTCCGCCAAGGCCTTGAGCAGCGCAACCAGATCGGCGTCTTCGTCCAGTAGCGGTTGCTCAGGCTCATCCTTGAGCCACTCGACTTCGGCGACGATCAACTGGTCGCGCTGCACCTCGGCGCGCACAACGTGAAAGCGCCGCCCGCCCTTCACCCGAATACCCAGCAGGCCGTTGTCCTGCTGGTGAAAGTCGGTGATCAGCGCCTCGCACCCCACCCGTGCGTAGCCTTCAGGGGCGATGCCGACTTCTTCGCCCTCGAGAATGCACACCACGCCGAAGCCACCGCCCTGTTTCATGCAGCGACCGATCATGTCCAGGTAGCGCGCCTCGAAGATCTGCAAGTCGAGGATGCAGTCCGGAAACAGCACCGTGTTCAGCGGAAAAAGCGGCAGACTCATAGACATTTCCTTACACCACCATCGACACCGCCAACGGCAGGAACACCGCCGTGGCCACGCCCATCAGACTCATCGCCAGCGCTGCGAAGGCGCCGCACTCTTCACTTTCCTGCAAGGCCACCGAAGTGCCGACCGCGTGGGCGGTCATGCCCAGGGCCATACCGCGGGCCTCCGGGCTGTGGACACCGAGACGGGTCAAAAGACTCGGCCCGAAGATCGCCCCGATCACCCCGGTAATCAACACGAACACCGCCGCCAGCGCCGCGACGCCACCGATCTGCTCTGCCACCAGCATGGCAATCGGCGAGGTGACCGACTTGGGGGCCATGGTCATCAGGATCATGTGTTCAGCGCCGAACCACCAGCCCAGCAATACCCCCATGCCCGTGGCGACCACGCCACCTATCACCAGCGTAGTAAATATCGGCCAGAACAACTGCCGGATCCGCCGCAGGTTGAGGTACAGCGGCACCGCCAGCGCAACGGTGGCCGGCCCGAGCAAGATGCTCAGGATCTCGGTGCTCTTGCGGTACTCGGCATAGCTCAGGCCGCAACTGACCAGTACACCGATGACCAGCAACATGGAAACCAGTACCGGCTGCAGAAAAACCCAGCGGGTTTTCTCGAACGCCGCCAGTACCAATTGATACGCACCCAGCGTAATGCCGATACCGAACAGCGGATGATGGATCACCGACGCCCAGGCGCCGTGCCAATCGAACATCATTGGCCGCCCTCGTCATGAGCATGACGCTTGACCATGCGCTGCATCAGCACCCCGGCGAAGGCCATCGACAGCACCAGCGACAACACCAGAGCACCGGTGATCGCCCAGAAATCCGCGGCAATGTCGGTGGCGTAAACCATCACGCCCACGGCCGGCGGCACCAGCAGCAACGGCAGGTAACGCAGCAGACTGCTGGCCGCCAGGTTCAGCGGCTCGCCGACTTGGCCACGGCTGATCAGATACCCCAGCAACAACAGCAGGCCAATGATCGGCCCCGGCAGCACTGGCAATATCAGATGGTTGAGGGCAGTGCCGAGCAATTGAAACAGCACCAGCCAAGTCAGGCCACGTAACAACATCCATCATCTCCCGCAAAAGGCGCCAGGCATTATAAGCACGTCAACGCTATGAATCGGCATTCGCCAAAAGCATGGTCAGTTGACCGGAGCCATTTGCCATGTTGATCTAAAGTGGTTCGCAGGGAGGTCGAATCCCCCCACTCGAAAACTATAAAACCGATGACCCAAGGAGAGTCTCAATGCCCTATGTTCCAGTTGCAGAGCTCAAAGATTATGTCGGCAAGGAACTCGGACGTTCCGAATGGCTCACCATCGACCAGGAACGCATCAACCTGTTCGCAGAAGCCACAGGTGACTATCAGTTCATCCATGTCGACCCGGTCAAAGCCGCGCAAACACCCTTTGGCAGCACCATCGCCCACGGTTTCCTGTCGTTGTCGCTGATCCCCAAGTTGATGGAAGACATCCTCATCCTGCCCCAAGGCGCGAAGATGGTGGTCAACTACGGTCTGGACAGCGTGCGTTTTATCCAGCCTGTGAAGGTCAATTCCAGGGTTCGACTCAAGGTCGACATGAACGACGTCACCGAGAAGAAACCCGGCCAATGGCTGCTCAAGGCCACCGCCACGCTTGAAATCGAAGGGTCGGACAAACCGGCGTATATCGCCGAGCCACTGTCCCTCTGTTTCGTCTGACACATGCCTGATTGCGAAACAGCTCATGCTGTTTCGCGCTGTGTCTCTGCCGTGTCTCTATAAATGCGACACATAGCTGCGGCATACTCCGTCGCCTAACTGCCCGGATCCCGCTATGCGCTCACTTGCACTCCTTGCTCTGACCCTGTTGCTCACCGCTTGCGGCGATGGCGAATCGCTGTTGCCCCCCGACGCCCGCCTGCCGGACGGCGGACGCTATCGCGGTGACCTGGTCAACGGCTTGCTGCAAGGCGAGGGTCGCATCGATTACCCGAACGGCAGCTGGTACGCCGGCCAGTTCGACAAAGGCCAATGGCATGGTCAGGGCGAATGGCACGGTAGCAACGGCGAGGTCTATCGCGGGCAATTCCAGCAGGGGCTGTTCGACGGCAAGGGCACGCTGACCACCACCGGCAGCAGCTACACCGGCGGCTTCAAGGCCGGTCGACGGGACGGTGAAGGCACCCTCAAAGAAAACGCCATGACCTACCGTGGCGAATTCAAGGCCGATCAATATTCAGGGCTCGGTCGTCTGGAACTCGAAGACGGCAGCCAGTACCAGGGTCAGTTCGCCCATGGCAAACCCAACGGCGAAGGCCAGCGCGGCGATGCCAGCGGCAATCAGTTCACCGGGCATTTCGTCGATGGCCAGCTGGAAGGCAACGGCACCTTCAACAGCGCCGATGGCGATATCTATGTCGGCGGCTTCAAGAACAATCAACTGCACGGCAAGGGCCGCTACGAGAACGCCGATGGCGATGTCTGGCTCGGTCAGTTCAAGGAAGGGGTGCTGAGCGGCAAGGGCGAGTTGATCGGCGCCGACGGCAGTCACTACATCGGTCAGTTCAGCGACTGGCGCTTCACTGGCCAGGGCCGCTTGAACCTGGCCGATGGCAGTTTCTATGTCGGCCAGTTCGACGGCGACAATTATCAGGGCAAAGGCACGTTGGTGCTCACCGATGGCACGGTGCTGAGCGGCACCTGGATCAATAGTCAGCGTGTGCGCGACGCCGACGGCAAGCTGCTGCCGGACACCCTCGAACTCGGCTTGCTGGCTCAGGGCCGTTTGCTCGACGATGCACTGGCCAGCGTACCGGCCTCGACCCCGGCGGTCGAGCTGTACACCTTGACCCTGGGCGGTGACGGCAAGCAGAGCGTGTTCCTGCGCGAATCGGACTACGTCGCCAACATGCTCACCAGCCGTTTCGGCGCCTTCGGCCAGATCCGCCTGGTCAACCATCGCGACCACCTTGGCGACCGGCCGATGGCCACCCGGGAAAACCTGCGCCGCGCCGCCCAGACCCTGGCCGAGCGCAGCGGCCCGGAAGACTTGCTGTTCATTTACCTCACCAGCCATGGCTCCAGTGAACACGAACTGGTGCTCGACCAGCCACGCATGGAACTGGCCGACCTGCCGGCCGACGAGCTCGCCGCCGTCCTCGCCCCCCTGAAAAAACGCGACAAGATTATCGTGATTTCATCTTGCTATTCCGGCGGCTTCATTCCCGCGCTCAAGGATGAACGCACCCTGATCATGACCGCCTCGCGCGCTGACCGGGTGTCCTTCGGGTGTTCGGAAGAAGCCAATTTCACTTATTTCGGCGACGCGCTGTTTGCCCAGGCGCTGAACCAGACCGACGATCTGGAGCAAGCCTTCAAACGGGCCAGTGCCACCGTGGCCGAACGTGAGCTGGCCGACAACTTCGAAGCCTCCGAGCCGCAGATATGGGCGCCGAAAGCCGTTCTCGCCCACTGGCAATTGTTACGCAAGCAGCAGGCACGAAAGGCACTGCAAAGTGTCTCTATCAGCAAGGATGAAAAGAGCAACTAAGCTGAATAGTATCAAGGGGGAATGACTATGTACTTGACGCCTCAGCATGTATTGCTTGCCGGAGCTACCGGGTTGACCGGTGAGCATTTGCTTGACCGTCTGCTCAATGAGCCAACGATTACGCGGGTATTGGCTCCCTCACGCCGGCCACTGGCCGAGCATCCTCACTTGGAAAACCCGGTCGGCGACCCGGCTGCGTTTTTGCCGCAATTGAACGGTCGCGTCGACATTGCCTATTGCTGCCTCGGCACCACCATCAAACAGGCCGGCTCCGAACAAGCGTTTCGCGCGGTGGACCTGGACATGGTCGTGGCGTTCGCCAAACGTGCGCGGGAGATGGGCGCAAGGCACCTGATCGTGATCAGTGCCTTGGGGGCCGATCGCAGATCCTCGATTTTCTACAACCGGGTTAAAGGCGAGATGGAACACGCATTGCGCGCACAGAATTGGCCGCAGCTGACCATTTGCCGGCCTTCGCTGTTGTTGGGCGATCGCGTCGAGCCGCGATTAGGCGAGCGGGTTGCCGGCCCGTTGTCGAAATTGATTCCGGGCAAATACCACGGCATCGAAGCCTGCCAACTGGCCCGCGCCATGTGGCGCCTGGCGCTGGAGGAGCAAGATGGTGTGCGGATTGTCGAGTCGGATGAGTTGCGCAAGCTCGGTAAATAACGCGCCGACTTGTGGCGAGGGAGCTTGCTCCCTCGCCACAAGAGCCGCGCTCGTTCTTACAATCCACCCGACGCCTGAAAATTCACTCCCAACACCGTCAACAACGACAGCGGCAACAGCAACGTGTCGAGCAAGGCACTGGCCGGCAGATCAACACCTGGATAACTCGGCGCTTCTGCGCCAAATCTGTCCATGGCGCAGCAACCGCCGTTCATCGCATACAGATCCAGTCGCGTCCCCGAATACACAACCGGCGCCCCAGGCTTGGCGGCATCGAGGGTGCGTGCCGTGGCGCAGCCCGCCAGTTGCAACGCCAACAGGATGATCAGCAGCTTATTCATCGCTGCTCAAATGGTGTTCGCCCCAACGCGGCAGCATGTCTTGCGGGATGTTCAAACAGTTGAGAATTCGCGCCACGACGAAGTCGATCAAGTCATCGATGGTCTGGGGCTGGTGATAGAAGCCCGGCGACGCCGGCAGAATCGTCACGCCCATGTTCGACAGCTTGAGCATGTGCTCCAGATGAATGCTCGAATACGGTGCCTCGCGCGGCACCAGAATCAGCTGGCGACGCTCCTTCAAGGTCACGTCGGCCGCCCGCTCGATCAAGTTGTTGCAGGCCCCGGTCGCGATAGCCGACAAGGTCCCGGTGGAACACGGCACCACCACCATCGCTGCTGGCGAGCCAGAACCCGAAGCCACCGGCGACATCCAGTCTTCCTTGCCGTACACCCGAATCTGCCCGGCGGCGGCGCCGGTGTATTCAGTGAGGAAGGCTTGCATCATCTGCGGTTTGGACGGCAGCGAGACATCGGTTTCAGTGGCCATCACCAGTTGCGCGGCCTTGGAAATCAGGAAGTGCACTTCGCGGTCTTCACGCACCAGGCAGTCGAGCAGGCGCAAGCCGTACTGGGCGCCCGAAGCGCCGGTCATCGCCAGCGTGATGCGTTCCGGGCCGTTGTTCATTGCAGCGCCTCGGCCAGTTTGCCGTGCAGGCCGCCGAAGCCGCCGTTGCTCATGATCACCACGTGAGTGCCCGGCTGGGCCTGGCTCTTCACCCGCTCGATGATGCCTTCCAGCGAATCGCTGACGATCGACGGCACGGTGCATAACGCCGCCGTGGCGCCCAGATCCCAGCCGAGGTTGGCCGGTGAATACCAGATCACCTGATCGGCATCGACCACGCTCTCCGGCAAACCATCGCGGTGAGCGCCGAGTTTCATGGAGTTGGAACGCGGCTCGATGATCGCGATCAATGGCGCGTCGCCAATGCGTTTGCGCAGACCGTCGAGGGTGGTGGCGATGGCGGTCGGGTGGTGAGCGAAGTCGTCGTAAATGGTGATGCCACGCACTTCAGCGACTTTCTCCATCCGGCGCTTCACGCTTTTGAACGCGCTCAGCGCCGCAACGCCCATCGACGGCACTACGCCGACGTGACGCGCAGCGGCCAAGGTAGCCAAGGCGTTGGCGACGTTGTGCTGACCGGTCATGTCCCACTCGACCACGCCTTGAGCGACGCCTTCGAACATCACTTCGAATTTCGAACCGTCTTCGCTGAGCAGTTTGACCTGCCACTGCCCGCCGGCACCGGTGGTTTGCACCGGGGTCCAGCAGCCCATGTCGATGACGCGCTGCAAGGCCGGTTCAGTGGTCGGATGGATCACCAGACCCTCGCTCGGAATGGTCCGTACCAAATGGTGGAACTGCCGCTCGATGGCTGGCAGATCAGGGAAGATGTCCGCGTGATCGAACTCAAGATTGTTCAGAATCGCCGTACGCGGACGGTAGTGAACGAACTTGGAGCGCTTGTCGAAGAATGCACTGTCGTATTCGTCGGCTTCGATCACAAAAAACGGCGTGCCGCCCAGACGCGCCGACACCGAGAAATTCTGCGGCACGCCGCCGATCAGGAAACCCGGGCTCATGCCCGCATGTTCCAGCACCCAGGCGAGCATGCTGCTGGTGGTGGTTTTACCGTGAGTGCCGGCAACCGCCAGCACCCAGCGGCCTTGCAATACGTGATCCGCCAGCCATTGCGGGCCGGAGACGTACGGCAGGCCTTTGTTCAGCACGTACTCGACGGCCGGGTTGCCGCGGGACATGGCATTGCCGATCACCACCAGATCCGGGGCCGGATCGAGCTGCGCCGGGTCGTAACCTTGAGTCAACTCAATGCCCTGAGCTTGCAGCTGAGTGCTCATCGGCGGATAGACGTTGGCATCGGAGCCGGTCACGTGATGGCCCAGCTCTTTGGCCAGAACCGCCATCGAACCCATGAAAGTGCCGCAAATACCAAGAATATGAATGTGCATAGTCGACCTCGTAAAACATGGCCGCAGGTTAGCTTAGGGAGGGGAAAATCGCACTCTTTAGCTGTAACCACGCTCGTTCCCACGCTCTGCGTGGGAATGCAGCAAGGGACGCTCTGCGTCCCAAAAGCGGACGCAGAGCGTCCGGGGAGGCATTCCCACGCAGAGCGTGGGAACGATCAGTCACAACCTAGCGGGCGATACCGTGTTTGCGCAGCTTTCTGTAAAGCGTATTGCGACTGACGCCCAACTGCTCGGCGGTGTGGGTTATGTGCCAGCGCTGCTGCTCCAGCGCGCTGAGCAATGCCAACCGCTCGGCATCGTCCAGCGGATACTCGGACGGTTCTTCAACCGCCGACGCCGTCACCGGTCGGGCCTGACGAATCATCGCCGGCAAATCTTCCAGCCCGATCCGACCGCCGTCACACAGCGCTGCCAAGGTCCGCAGCACATTGCGCAACTGCCGCACGTTCCCCGGCCAGGCAAAATCCAGCAAGGCCTGCCGCGCCGGGGCATCAATCAACACGCTCTCCCCGCCCGCCTCTTCGGCCAGCAAAAAGTCGAGCAACTGTGATTTGTCCGTGCGCTCGCGCAACGCCGGCAAGGCAACCTCCAACCCATTGAGCCGGTAATATAAATCCTCGCGAAAACTGCCGTCCTGCACCCTTTCAAGCAGGTTGCGGTGAGTGGCGCTGATGATCCGCACATTGACCGACTCCGGCTCGCCGCCGATCGGCACCACCTGACGGTCTTCCAGCACCCTTAATAGCCGGGTCTGCATGGTCAGCGGCATGTCACCGATTTCATCGAGGAACAAGGTCCCGCCATCAGCCTGCTGCAACTTGCCGCGCATGCCTTCCTTGCGGGCACCGGTGAAACTGCCGCCGCGATAGCCGAACAGCTCACTTTCAATCAGGCTTTCGGGAATCGCCGCGCAATTGAGGGCAACGAACGTCTTTTCTGCCCGTTGACTGGCCTGATGCACGGCTTTGGCGAAGGCCTCCTTGCCAGAACCGGTTTCACCGTTGATCAGCAACGGCACGTCCCGTTCGAACACCCGCAGGGCCTTGCGGAAGTCTTCCTGCAGCGCGGCATCGCCCAGGCAAATACCCGACAAGCGCGGACGCTCGACAACCATCGGGCTTTGCACCACAGGCACAGGAATGCTGCGCGGCTGCCCGCGCAACACGGCAAACAGCCGCCGCCCGTCACGGGTGCGCAGCGGCCAACTGGCGCTGGCATTGGCGCTCGCCCGGCCAAGCAACTCATCCAGCGAGCAATCGAAAAACGCTTCCACCGGCTTGCCCAACAGCCCGCCGCGAATATGCCCCAGCAAATTCAGCGCACTCTGGTTGACCGCACAGATCCGCCCTTCCCCGTCGAACGCCAGCAGCCCTTCGCTGAACAGCCCGACGGATTCGGCCTGCAAGTGAAAACGCAGCAACCATTGATTGTCGAAGTAACGCAGGAAATAGCAGCTCTCGATCATCTTCGCCGACAGATTGACCAGGGCCATGGTGTGGAATTGGCTCTGACGCGAAACCTCATGACGCGCCGAAGACACGTCAAGCACCGCCAGCAGCTCGCCGTGGGGGTCGAACACCGGGCTCGCCGAGCAGGTCAGGCCGGTGTGACGGCCGCGAAAATGTTCGTCCTGATGGATGGTCAGGGACTGACGCTCCACCAGGCAGGTGCCGATGCCGTTGGTGCCTTCGCAGGCTTCGCTCCAGTCCGCCCCCAACCACAGGCCGGCGCGCTCGAAAATCTTCCGTTCGGCGGGCGCGGTGACGCAATTGAGGATCACCCCGCGGGCATCGGTCAGCAGCACCGCGTGGCCGGCGCCGGAAAGCTGCTGGTGGAGGCTGGTCATTTCGTTGCCGGCGATCTGCAACACTTGCTGCAAACGTTCACGGCTTTCCAGCACGCGGCCATGTTCCAGCACCGTCGGCGCCATGGTCAGGGCCGGGTCGAGGTGATAGTCCTCAAGACAACGCAGCCAGGAACGGGCAATGGACGGATCGCTGCCGGGACCGTGCAGGTGGGATTTACCCTGGGTCACGGTCAACACTTGCTGGGCATGGCGACTTAAATGGTTGTCGTGCATTTCTTATTATTCTCCCCGAGCGGTTTACACCGCCCCCGTAGGAGCTGCCTTCGGCAGCTCCTACGGGGGTTATGCAGCAGCCATCAAATCCCTGTGACTTAGTCATGCGAGCTCCGAGCATCCTCCAGCCTAGCCTCCAATGCAATGCTGGCAAGACCCGCTAGTCACAGCCTGCGCCATAAACGGTACAAAGTGTCACAGGGGCTGTACCGCAAGCGTCACAAACGCCGCCCATCTGTCCGACAAAAAGCACGCAAGACCTTGATTTACCTGACCTGCAAGGCGCTGGCCCGACCTTTGCTCTACGCTTATGCAGCGCTCTGGCGCGTCCTCCCTTATAAGCACAAAAGCCAAGGAGATACCCATCATGCGTTACGCTCACCCCGGTACTGAAGGCGCTATCGTTTCGTTCAAGAGCAAATACGGTAACTACATCGGCGGCGAGTTCGTCGCGCCTGTCAAAGGTCAGTACTTCACCAATACATCGCCGGTCAACGGCCAACCTATTGCCGAATTCCCGCGCTCCACGGCCGAAGACATCGAAAAGGCCCTGGACGCTGCCCATGCCGCCGCCGACGCCTGGGGCGCCACGTCCGCCCAGGCACGCTCGCTGGTGCTGCTGAAAATCGCCGATCGCATCGAACAGAACCTGGAACTGCTGGCAATCACCGAATCCTGGGACAACGGCAAGGCCGTGCGCGAAACCCTCAATGCCGACATTCCATTGGCCGCCGACCACTTCCGTTACTTCGCCGGTTGCATCCGCGCCCAGGAAGGCAGCGCCGCCGAGATCGATGGCAACACCGTGGCCTATCACATCCATGAACCGCTGGGCGTGGTCGGGCAGATCATCCCGTGGAACTTCCCGATTCTGATGGCCGCCTGGAAACTCGCCCCGGCCCTGGCCGCCGGCAACTGCGTGGTCCTTAAACCGGCCGAGCAAACCCCGCTGGGCATTACCGTGCTCATGGAACTGATCGGCGACCTGCTGCCACCCGGCGTGCTCAACGTGGTGCAAGGGTTCGGCAAAGAAGCCGGGGAAGCCCTGGCCACCAGCAAGCGCATCGCCAAGATCGCCTTCACCGGCTCGACCCCGGTCGGCTCGCACATCATGAAATGCGCCGCCGAAAACATCATTCCGTCCACTGTGGAGCTGGGTGGCAAGTCGCCGAACATCTTCTTCGAAGACATCATGCAAGCCGAGCCGACGTTCATCGAGAAAGCCGCCGAAGGCCTGGTACTGGCGTTCTTCAACCAGGGCGAAGTCTGCACCTGCCCGTCCCGCGCTCTGGTACAGGAGTCGATCTACGACGAGTTCATGAAAGTGGTCATGAACAAAGTCCTGCAGATCAAGCGTGGCGACCCGCTGGACACCGACACCATGGTCGGCGCCCAGGCGTCCGAGCAGCAATTCGACAAAATCCTTTCGTACCTGGAAATCGCCAAGGGCGAAGGCGCCGAGCTGCTGACCGGCGGCAAGGTAGAAAAACTCGAGGGCAGCCTGGCGACCGGGTATTACATCCAGCCGACCCTGCTCAAAGGCACCAACAAAATGCGCGTGTTCCAGGAAGAAATCTTTGGCCCGGTGGTGAGCATCACCACCTTCAAGGACGAAGCCGAAGCCCTGGCCATCGCCAACGACACCGAGTTCGGCCTGGGTGCCGGCCTCTGGACCCGCGACATCAACCGCGCCTACCGCATGGGCCGCGCCATCAAGGCTGGTCGCGTGTGGACCAACTGCTACCACCTGTACCCGGCGCACGCCGCGTTTGGCGGTTACAAGAAGTCCGGCGTCGGGCGTGAAACCCACAAAATGATGCTCGACCACTATCAGCAGACCAAAAACCTGCTGGTGAGCTACGACATCAATCCGTTGGGCTTCTTCTAAGAACCGGGGGCGATGCAGGTAGTTCTGTATCGCCCTTCGGATGGCCATCGCGGGCAAGCCCGCTCCCACAGTGATTTGGGTCAACCCCAATAGGTGAATTTACCCCATAACCCTGTGGGAGCGGGCTTGCCCGCGATGGCGCCCTCAAACGCACCATAAATAATCGCCCTGCTGCTCTGGCACGGGCTTTGCGTGCCTGCTCCACACATAAACGCCATACCCGAAAGTCCAACAGATCAAACAATAAAAAAGACAGAGAGGACTTATGACTTCTACTACACAGCTCAAACCCACACTCGGCACCCTGCATCTATGGGGCATTGCCGTCGGCCTGGTGATTTCCGGCGAATATTTCGGCTGGAGTTACGGCTGGGGCACCGCAGGCACCCTGGGTTTCCTCGTCACCGCCCTGATGGTGGCGACGATGTACACCTGCTTCATCTTCAGTTTCACCGAATTGACCACCGCCATTCCCCACGCTGGCGGGCCGTTTGCCTACAGCCGCCGGGCCTTCGGTGAAAAAGGCGGGCTGATCGCCGGCATTGCCACCCTGATCGAATTCGTCTTTGCGCCACCGGCAATTGCCATGGCCATCGGCGCCTACCTCAACGTGCAATACCCGGAACTGGACCCGAAGATCGCCGCTGTTGGCGCCTATTTCGTGTTCATGGGCCTGAATATCCTCGGCGTCAGCATCGCGGCCACCTTCGAATTGGTGGTCACCGTGCTCGCCGTCGCCGAATTGCTGGTGTTCATGGGCGTGGTCGCACCGGGCTTCAGCTTCAGCAATTTCGTGCTCAACGGCTGGTCGGGTTCCAACGAATTCACCATGGCCTCAATCCCCGGCATCTTTGCGGCGATACCTTTCGCGATCTGGTTCTTCCTCGCCATTGAAGGCGCCGCCATGGCCGCCGAGGAAGCCAAGGACCCGAAACGCACGATTCCCAGGGCTTACGTCAGTGGCATTCTGACCCTGGTGTTCCTGGCCATCGGCGTCATGGTGATGGCTGGCGGCGTCGGCGACTGGCGTCAACTGTCGAACATCAACGATCCGCTGCCTCAGGCGATGAAAGCCGTGGTCGGCAATAATTCGACCTGGATGCACATGCTGGTCTGGATCGGCCTGTTCGGCCTGGTGGCGAGCTTCCACGGGATCATTCTTGGCTACTCGCGACAGTTCTTCGCCCTGGCTCGCGCCGGTTATCTGCCCAAAGGGCTGGCCAAACTCTCGCGCTTCCAGACGCCGCACCGGGCGATTCTGGCGGGTGGCGTGATCGGCATCGCGGCGATCTACAGCGACGGCCTGGTCAACCTGCAAGGCATGACGCTGACGGCTGCGATGATCACCATGTCGGTATTCGGTGCCATCGTGATGTACATCATCAGTATGCTGAGCCTGTTCAAATTGCGTAAAACCGAGCCGAACCTGGAACGCACCTTCCGCGCGCCGGGCTACCCGATCGTACCGGGGATCGCGCTGTTTCTGGCGGTGGTGTGCCTGGTGGCGATGGCGTGGTTCAACACCTTGATCGGGTGTGTGTTCCTTGGGTTCATGGTGGCCGGTTACCTGTATTTCCAACTGACCGCCAAGCAGCGTTCCGACGCGCCGGCGGATGCGATGCTCGAAGGCGTCTGAGTTGCACCGGCGCCGGGCTGATTCCCGGCGCCTGCCATATTGAAGTGCAGTGCAGTTCCCTATGTGGGAGCGAGCCTGCTCGCGATTTGCGGTCTGACATCCAAAACATGTGTCGAATGACACACTGCAATCGCGAGCAGGCTCGCTCCCACAGGGTTCGGCGGTGCATTCGGGTTATTTATTGAATCAGGAGGACACCGTCCCATGGCCGTATTTGCCCATACCGTCGGCGCCCAGACCTATCGCTTCGACAGCCTCAAGGACGTCATGGCCAAAGCCAGCCCGGCGCGCTCCGGGGACTTTCTGGCCGGTGTTGCCGCCCTCAATGATGGCGAGCGAGTGGCCGCGCAGATGGCCCTGGCTGATATCCCGCTGACTCATTTCCTGCAGGAAGTGCTGATTCCTTATGAGGCCGATGAAGTTACCCGGCTGATCATCGACACTCACGACAAACAGGCTTTCGCGGTTGTCAGCCACCTCACCGTCGGTGGTTTCCGAGACTGGCTGCTCAGCGACGCCGCCGACGAACAGAGCCTGCGCGCCCTCGCTCCGGGCCTGATCCCGGAAATGGCCGCCGCCGTGTCAAAGATCATGCGCGTGCAGGACCTGGTGCTGGTGGCGCAGAAAATCCGCGTGGTCACGAAATTCCGCGGCACGCTGGGCCTGCGCGGCCGGCTCTCGACACGCCTGCAACCCAACCACCCCACCGACGAACCGGCCGGTATCGCCGCGAGCATTCTCGACGGCCTGCTGTACGGTAACGGTGACGCGATGATCGGCATCAACCCGGCCACCGACAGCATCGCGTCGATCTGCGCCATGCTGGAAATGCTCGATGCGATCATCCAGCGCTACGAAATTCCTACGCAGGCCTGCGTGCTGACCCACGTCACTACGTCCATCGAGGCGATAAATCGAGGTGTTCCGCTGGACCTGGTGTTCCAGTCGATTGCCGGCACCGAAGCGGCGAATGCCAGTTTCGGTATCAACCTCAACGTCTTGCAGGAAGGCTATGACGCGGGCTTGAGTCTGAACCGCGGCACGCTGGGCCAGAACCTGATGTATTTCGAGACCGGTCAGGGCAGCGCCTTGTCGGCCAACGCCCACCACGGCGTCGATCAACAGACTTGCGAAACCCGCGCCTACGCCGTGGCGCGTCATTTCAAGCCGTTTCTGGTAAACACCGTCGTAGGCTTCATCGGCCCGGAATACCTCTATAACGGCAAACAGATCATCCGCGCCGGTCTCGAAGATCACTTCTGCGGCAAGCTTCTGGGCGTGCCCATGGGTTGCGACATCTGTTACACCAATCACGCCGAAGCCGATCAGGACGACATGGACACCCTGCTGACCTTGCTGGGTGTGGCCGGGATCAACTTCATCATGGGCATCCCCGGCTCCGACGACATCATGCTCAACTACCAGACCACCTCGTTCCACGACGCCCTCTACGCCCGGCAAACCCTGGGCCTGAAACCGGCGCCGGAGTTTGAACAGTGGCTGGCGAACATGGGCATCTTCACCCAGGCAGACGGCAAAATTCACTTCGGCAACAGCCTGCCAGCGGCCTTCCGCCAGGCATTGGCGCAACTGGGATGAGTGTTGATATGGATAAACCACCCGTCGATCCGCAAAACCCATTGCTGGAACTGCGTCGCCTGACGCCGGCACGTATTGCCCTCGGTCGTACAGGCACCAGCATGCCGACCAGCGCGCAGCTGGACTTCCAGTACGCCCATGCACAGGCCCGGGATGCGGTGCATCTGCCGTTCGACCACCCGGGGCTCAGTTCGCAACTGGCCGAACGTGGACGTGAGAGCTTGCTGCTGCACAGCGCCGCCACGGACCGGAACAGTTATTTGCAGCGCCCCGATTTGGGGCGCAAGTTGAGTGATGAGTCGGCGCAGACCCTGCGCGATTACGCGCGAGCCCATCCTGGCGGCGTAGATCTGGCTGTCGTGGTGGCCGATGGTCTCTCGGCGCTGGCCGTTCATCGCCACACTTTGCCGTTTCTGGCACGCATGGAAGAACAGACAGCCGCTGAGGGCTGGTCCCTGTCACCGGTGATTCTGGTGGAACAGGGCCGGGTTGCGGTGGCCGACGAGATTGGCGAGCTGTTGGGTGCGAAAATGGTGGTCATACTGATCGGCGAACGCCCAGGATTAAGTTCGCCAGACAGCCTGGGGTTGTATTTCACCTATAATCCCAAGGTCGGACTGACGGACGCCTATCGCAACTGCATCTCCAATGTCCGGCTTGAAGGCTTGAGTTACGGCATGGCGGCACACCGTTTGCTGTATCTGATGCGCGAAGCCTGTCGGCGGCAGTTATCGGGGGTCAGTCTGAAGGACGAAGCCCAGGTTCAGACGCTGGAGTCGGACACCGGGGCGGACATGAAGGGTAATTTCCTACTCAGCCCGTCGGAAGCCTGAACCGTTTCCGCATTGCGTTTCTATTCAGGTTTCAGGCAGGATCGATGCACGGCCGCCAAGGGTTTCCCATCGCCGTCACCATGTAAGACAGCCACTTGAAGACGAGACCTACCATGCGGATTATTCAAGCGACCCTCGAACACCTGGACCTGCTGACCCCGTTGTTCGTCAAATATCGCGAGTTTTATGGCTCCCTGCCGTATCCGGACTCGTCCCGGGCATTCCTCGAGAAACGCCTGCGGCGCAAGGAGTCGGTGATCTACCTGGCCCTGGCCGATGACGACAACAACAAACTGATGGGTTTCTGTCAGTTGTACCCGAGCTTTTCGTCTCTTTCGCTTAAACGCGTGTGGATCCTCAACGACATCTACGTCGCCGAAGACGCCCGCCGCCAGTTGGTGGCCGACAACCTGATCCGCACCGCGAAAAAAATGGCCAAGGAAACCAATGCCGTGCGCATGCGCGTTTCCACCAGTAGCAATAACGGAGTGGCGCAGAAAACCTACGAATCCATCGGGTTCAAGGAAGACACCGAGTTCAAGAACTACGTGTTGCCGATCAGTGACGGGATTTAAGATCCCAAAAAGATCGCAGCCTTCGGCAGCTCCTACATTGACCGGGGCGACCTCGACCCTGTAGGAGCTGCCGAAGGCTGCGATCTTGCCCCGCAAACTCCGCAACCCATCGACATCCCTCGCTACAAACTCGACGCGTTTTTCACTTTTCACCCCGTATAATGCCAATTCTTTCCGGCTCGTAAGAAAAATCACACTTAGCTGTAGTCTTACGCGAAGCCATCCGCACAGGCCTGCTGAGTCGGGCCATCACCACAGGTGCTTTCCATGGATTTCAACCCAATCGACGTTATCCTGCATCTCGATGTTTACCTCGAGATGCTGGTGAGCAACTACGGAGCATGGATTTACGCCATCCTGTTTCTGGTGATTTTCTGCGAAACCGGTTTGGTGGTGATGCCGTTCCTGCCGGGTGATTCCCTGCTGTTCATCGCGGGCGCCGTAGCGGCCGGTGGCGGCATGGACCCGGTGCTGCTGGGCGGCCTGCTGATGCTGGCGGCGATCCTCGGCGACAGCACCAACTACGTGATCGGCCGCACCGTCGGCGAACGGCTGTTCAGCAACCCGAACTCGAAAATCTTCCGCCGCGACTACCTGCAACAAACCCACGATTTCTACGACAGGCACGGCGGCAAAACCGTGACCCTGGCGCGCTTCATGCCAATCATCCGTACCTTCGCCCCATTCGTCGCCGGCGTGGGCAAAATGCCTTACCCGCGTTTCTTTGCCTTCAGCGTTTTAGGCACCATCCTCTGGGTGGGTGGCCTGGTGACCCTCGGTTACTTCTTCGGCAACGTACCGTTCATCAAGAAAAACCTGTCGCTGCTAGTCGTGGGTATCATCCTGGTGTCGCTGCTACCGATGATCATCGGCATGATCCGCAGCCGCCTCGCTAATGCCGCATCCAAAGCCGAACCCCGCTGACTCACGATGTGGTCCCTTAGCGCCTGGCGACGCCGGCGCACCCTGGCCAGGCATCCGATTGCCGACGACATGTGGCAACGGGTGCGCCATCACCTGAGTTTTCTCGATGGCCTCAGCCCTGCGCAAGACCAGTGGCTGCGCGAAGCCAGCGTACTGTTCCTGCAGGACAAACACCTGACCGCCCTGCCCGGCGTCGAACTCCATCAAGAGCAACGCCTGCTGCTCGCCGCCCAGGCCCAATTGCCGCTGATGCATTTGGGCGACCTGAACTGGTATCAGGGCTTTCACGAAATCATCCTCTACCCCGACGACTTCCTCAGCCCACAGCGCCATCGCGACGCCAGTGGCGTCGAACACGAATGGGACGGCGAACACAGCGGTGAAGCCTGGCAGCAAGGCCCGATCATCCTCGCCTGGCACGGCGTGATGGCCAGCGGGGGTTGGGAAGGCTACAACCTGGTGATCCACGAACTGGCGCACAAACTCGACATGCTCAACGGCGACGCCAATGGCCTGCCACCGCTGCACGCCGACATGCGCGTCAGTGACTGGGCCAGGGTCATGCAAGAAGCCTATGACGACCTCGACCGGCAACTGGAGCGCAACCCGGACGCTGAAACCGCCATCGACCCGTACGCGGCGGAAAACCCCGCCGAGTTCTTCGCGGTCACCAGCGAATACTTCTTCAGCGCCCCGGATTTGCTGCATGAGGCTTATCCACAGGTGTATGAGCAGTTAAGGCTGTTTTACCGACAGGATCCACTGGCGCGTCTGCGGCAACTTCTGGCCGAGAACCCGGTCTATCAGGCTCACGACTAGTGCCCAGCCTCACAGATACGTTGCTCTTTTGACGAGTGGCCGTTGTGGTCAGGCAAGGCGCCGCGACGAGTCATAGCTGGCTATGGCGAGGAGCGGCAACGCAGCATGGCCACAACGGACGCCGTCAAAAAGCGACAGTATCTGTGAGGCTGGGCACCTGGGTCTACACGACCTCTGGTACATAGCAACGGTGGCAGAATATGCCTATAATCGCCGCCACTTTTTGGTCAATCCGGCCAAGTGTTTTTGGTCAACTAACGGGGGCACCGCCCAATGAGCTACAGCAAGATTCCGGCTGGCAAAGACCTGCCGAACGACATCTACGTCGCGATCGAGATCCCGGCCAACCACGCGCCGATCAAATACGAAATCGACAAAGACAGCGATTGCCTGTTCGTTGACCGTTTCATGGCCACCCCAATGTTCTACCCGGCCAACTACGGTTATATCCCGAACACCCTGGCTGACGACGGTGACCCCCTCGACGTGCTGGTCGTGACCCCTTACCCGGTTGCTCCAGGTTCGGTGATCCGCGCACGTCCAGTCGGCATCCTGAACATGACCGACGACGGCGGCGGCGATGCCAAAGTCATCGCAGTCCCACACGACAAGCTGTCCCAGCTGTACGTCGACGTGAAGGAATACACCGACCTGCCACCTCTGCTGATCCAGCAGATCGAGCACTTTTTCGCGAACTACAAAGATCTCGAAAAAGGCAAATGGGTGAAGATCGAAGGCTGGGCCGGTGCAGACGCCGCCCGCGACGCGATCACCAAGTCGGTTGCTGCCTACAAAGGCTGAGAAGCAGCGATAAGCTTCTAGCTGCAAGCGTCAAGAAGAACCCCGGTTGATCCGGGGTTTTTTGTGGGCGCTTGGCTCACCACTAAACGGAACGTTTAACACTTCCTGGATTTGGTTTTTCTTGTTTAATTTCCACTAAAAGCGTCTTACATCAAGTCTTAAATTTCCCTCTAAATTTGAACGGGTCGTTTATTCAAACCCCCAACCCACGCCAGTAAACTCGTGTTTATGAAAAAGAACACTAGCGGCCCCCGGTTTAAAGCGCTCCTCGAAGCAGCGAACATCAGGACAACAGGATTTGCCGCTTTCTTCGACACGGAAGCGCAAAATATCCATAACTGGTACACCCGTGGTGTGCCCGCCTACCGCATGGAAGAGGTCGCCCGACTACTGTCTGTAAACAGCGAATGGCTCAAAACCGGCGAAGGCCCGAAAGAGTCCACGCGCCTGCGCGTGCTCGACGAGTCCGGCAACACCTTCGACGCCCAAGCCATCCGCGGTGTCTACACGGTCATCGAACCCATCGACGTCGAACTGCCGTTCTATAAAGAAACAGCCACCGCCCCGGGCTCCAACAAAACCCATGTCGTCAAAGACCCTGGCCAATCCATCCGCCTGCCCCGCAGCCACCTCGACTTCCTGGAAATCAATCACGCCGACGCTATTTGTACCTACATGATCGGCAACAGCATGGCCGAGAAGATTGAAGACGGCTCCACCCTCGCCATTGATCGCGGGCTTACGCAGATTGTCGATGGGGAGATTTATGCGATCGAGCATGACGGAATGTTACGGATCAAATACCTGCATCGGATGCCGGGGAATGCGCTGCGATTGCGCAGTTACAACAGGGCCGAGTATCCGGATGAGATCTTCAGTGCCGAGCAGATTGATAAGCAGAACATCAGGGTATTGGGGTGGGTGTTCTGGTGGTCCACGCTGAACAAACGCAGACCGTCCGTACCGTTCCTGTAAATACGCAACCCCGCGATCCAATGTGGCGAGGGGGCTTGCCCCCGTTCGACTGCGCAGCAGTCGTAAAACCTGAACATGCGGTGCTTCTGGATAACCCACTTCAGGGACGCTCCGCGCCCCAACGGGGGCAAGCCCCCTCGCCACAGAGTCCGCGCAGCCACACAAAATCATCCCCGCAAAGCTCTATCCCGCACGCCAGGCTGGGAATTCCCCCAAAAAATCAGTATGCTGCGCCCCACATTTGCGCATCGACCCTTCTTAAGGCTCAGATCGCACCGACAAGGCAGATGACTTTCTCGCCAAGTCCCACAGCCGAACGCAAGATTCGGGTGTACGTTTTGAAGGCTGGCGCGGCTTACCAAAAATGAGCCAAGTCAGTCCCCGAGAAGCCGGCCACAAGCCGGCTTTTTAATGTCTTTTTGAAAGCCACTCTCATCTACTGAAAACCGCTTGAGCCTTGCTAGATCAATGGTTTCAGCCTATTTTCGTTCCCGTGACTTCCGTTTTGATCCGAGGCGTTCCACGCGTAAGTGGGGGAACAAGTGGGGGAACAGAGGGCGAAAAAATGGGCAAACTGACCGCCAATCAAGTCAAAAATTTAGTTGAGTCTGGGACGTACGAAGACGGTGAAGGGCTTCGTCTTTTGGTGAAACCCTCCGGACGAAAAACCTGGGTACTCCGCTTTCAAATGAACGGCAAACGCAGGGAGATGGGTCTGGGGAGCTACCCTCAGCTCGACCTGAAAAAAGCTCGCGCCGCCGCCTATGAAAACAAAGTCCAGATCCTCAATGGCACTGACCCACTCGCGAAACGACAGGCTGAACAAGCTGCTCAGCGGGAAGCCGCACGCCGAGAACTGGCGCAGCTGATTACCTTCGAGAAGCTGGCCTCTGACTACCGAGACGCCCATGGATCAAGCTGGTCGGCGAAATGGCGCAAGGGCTGGCTGAGGAAACTTGAGCTCTATGCCTTCCCTACCATAGGGAAGCTGTCAGCCGACCAGATCGAGACCAAACATCTGATCAAGGCATTGCAGCCACTCTGGTCAAGCAAAACACGGACGGCAGACGAGGTTCGAGGGCAAATTGAACAGATACTCGATGCCGCAAGAGCGCGGGGGCTCAGGACTGGCGAAAATCCAGCTCGTTGGCGCGGTCATCTGGAAAACCTCCTCAGCCGCAATGAGAAGAAGAAGGCTCGTAAGCGCCAACATCACCCGGCATTGAAATGGCAGGACCTACCAAAACTCATGGAAATCCTGCACAAGGATCCCAGCCACGTTTCTATCGCGACTCAGTTGCTGATCCTCTCCGGCGCCCGCTCACACATGGTTCGATTCGCACGTTGGGATGAATTCGACCTTGAGGCAGGCCGCTGGTCTTTACCCGACGAACGAATGAAAACCCGTCAGGCCTTCGCGATCCCACTTGCCCCTGAGGTCGTCTCACGGCTAAAAAATCTCCCGAGGCTCGGTCGCGAGAGCCCATATGTGTTTCCAGGTCGAGGCCGAAGCGGTGTCATGCATGCCAACGGGATTCGTAACCTGCTGCACGGGCTCGGCTATAAAAGCATTACTCGCCACGGGTTTCGCTCAACCTTTCGCGATTGGGCGGGCGAGCAGACCAATATCCCTCGAGAAATCTGTGAGCTAGCGCTGGCTCATGATGAGCGAAGTGAAACAGAGAGTGCGTATTCCCGCTCTGACTTCTTCGATAAACGTCGAGAGCTGATGGAGCTGTGGGCGCAGTACGCTACGTCCGTACCTACTTAGTCCGACCTAATGCTACGTGCACTCAAACGGCCATACCCACTCCGGGCAATGGATTTACCATTGAGATCGGTTTGAGGAAACACCTCAAATACCACTCCACCACGGCTGGTGGAGTCGCCCAGTCGGATGATGTCTTTCATGGCTGACTACCTTCATCCTGCTTCTGTCATTAATCAACTGCGAAAAATAACCCCTCATTGATCTCACATTTTCATCTGGTGATCGGTGGGTGTACTCATTTCTCGAATGTGGTCTCTGGGTGTTTATTTTTGCACCGAAAATCATCTATTCCGATGCATCCATCCAGACATCCTCGTAACCCTGTCTGTCGATAATGAACTTTGCCCCCTCAGGCAAAAAAAGATACTTCACGACTTCCGGCAACTCTTCCACTAAATGGTTTGTGTGAAGTGCTTGGTAAAAACCGCTCGCAGGCGAATGCTCGCCGCAGTGAATAAACCAACTTATTGTACCGCCCTCGGGCAGTTGGACCCTTGCACCATAAATTGGAGACTTGTGTAGAGTGTCCAGTGCAATGGCGACCATTTCCTCATGAGAATGCACAGGTAAGCCGTATCTAGCACAAACTTGTCTTTGCGTCTCGTCAGGTTTAATCAAATCAGCCCTTTGCATACCTAAATTCCTAGCTTGGTTTCCATGCAGTTTGAAAATGCGGGAGGCATCCGCCTTGCTTACGAGACTAGGTTAATGGCGGACTCTCAGGGACTCTATTACAAGCCCCCATCCGCCTGGTTTGCTTCGAAGTCGGAACAACTTCAGCTGATCACAGCCCCCTTCGGACCGCTAGCAATCAGGCTAGCACCACAGGAGGTTTTCATACCGTGAAGTGCAATGGGGGTTCCGTCGACGGTATAGGTACTGCTGCCTTCGGCAATGGGAAAAATACCTTTGCACAGTGGGCAACTGACCTTGTGGCCGACGCCCGAAATCGGCTTCCCATTGAGGTCGGTTTGGGAAAACGCTTCGAGTACTACTCCACCATGGCTGGTGGAATCGCCTAAGCGAATGATGTCTTTCACTATGCCTATCCTTAATTAGAAGTGATCGTCATCAAATTGGCAGATCACTTGACCCTACATCAGTCATCAGCTGTCCAGCCACCAGTACAAAAGCGTCTCATCATTGTCATCGTCGAGGTTTTTATAGACGTTCGCGTAATAC
Organism: Pseudomonas sp. B21-015; assembly: GCF_024749285.1. NCBI lineage: Bacteria > Pseudomonadati > Pseudomonadota > Gammaproteobacteria > Pseudomonadales > Pseudomonadaceae > Pseudomonas > Pseudomonas sp. B21-015. Next base: position 838,953 of record NZ_CP087196.1, on the reverse strand, counting down.
CACTGAATCCCAGTTTTTTCGCGAAACCTATCAAAAAACGCGTTAATGTTTTCCATTCCATTTTTTGAAGGAACGGCTAGCGATAGAGTTCCGTTGCACACACCATCTAATGTTCCATTCAGCTCACGAACAACATCACTTTCAAGCGCAGTTATATATTCCGGTGGAATATAATCGGCGTAAATTTGAATACAGAAATTACCGCCTCGCTTCAAAACCACCGCAGGTGCATTTTTATCTTTGATTGAAACAATATCGCCCCTCGCCAAATTTTGCGCCAGGCCAGGCGAGGAGAGTAACTCATATGTGTCCTGATCAATCTGGCGAGCGAGCAATTCCTCACGAACAGCGCCGTCATCGTCAGCCATATAAACCTGTATCAGTACAGGTGATTGCTTATCTTCCATAAGGTGCTCCACAGCTTCCACGTTCAACACACGACATCCCTTCTTTGACGTAACCGCTATTCCCAGCACTAAGGTTACACGATGCCCCTTCAAGATCCACATTGACGTCTTCCAAGTTCCCCCCCTTTGAGGTGGGCACATTCTTGTGTCCAAGGTGCATATCGTCTGGGTTGGTCGTAGTGTGTTGGCAACGCCAACATGTGAAAACCCCAACAGGTTTGCTTTCTGCAATTTTTCTCTCTCGGCAACCTCGTTGCCCTGTTCGAACTCCACCACCCACCTTACTCGCAGCAATCTCCGCCGCCGTCGCGCCCTCACCATCCTTACGTGCAAATTTGGATGGTGCCTTCTTTGCCAACCCGAGTGGATCAACCCACCCTGTAGGATTGGGAGCGTACTGATGAAAATTGAGACCACCAGCAAATCCGATTGGATCTTTCGAAATAAATCGCCCTACGTGAGTATCGTAGTACCGATACCGATTGTAATGCAGCCCCGTCTCATGATCGTGATACTGGCCCTGAAACCTGATCGGGTTCGTCACGTCATGCTGCCGCGCCCACTCCGAGCGCTGCTCCGTTACCTGCCCCCAAGCCTTGTACTGCGCGGTCCACGCCATGTTGCCTTGTGAATCGGTCAGTTCCTGTGGCGTGCCGAGGTGATCGCACTGATACCAGGCCAACGCATCAAACGGTAATGCCGTTGCCTTGTGACTCCACAGCGGATCCTCATCAATGCTGTATTCACCGATGTTATCCGGTTGGCCCATCAGGTTGATTGGTGCGTGACGCACGGCCTGCGCGACGGGCACGAAGGTACCGGGTTCAAAGACGTAATGAACCGTGCGACCCGGCGCGCCATCGCTCTGCGCCGGGCTGCTTTCCCAGGCGAGGTTGTCGCCGTCCCATCCGTACAAGGTAAAGCCGCAGCCCAGTTCGCGTTGTTTGCGGGCGTGCTCGTTTCTGTTCCAGAGCGAACCTGCCTCCGGGCGCTGTTTGTAGTGCGCGCGGGAGTTTTTGTGCAGGCGTCTTCCCAATGCGTCGTAAGCGAATTCAACGGACAGGCGCGTATCTTCGAAATGCACTAGTCGATCAAACAAGTCCCAACGCATATCGCTGCGTTGGCCGTTGTGCCAGCGCTGTATTTGATTGCCGCGCTCGTCGTAGTCGTAGTGGGTACCAGCGTATTCGCGTAGCAGGTTGTCGACCAGTTTGCTGCGCGGTGGCGTCAGTTCCAGTGGGCGGCGAATTTCCGTCGCTTTGTCGTCCAGCAGGTTGCCGGCCGGGTCGAAGGCGAAGGTTTCCACGCCTTGACGCGTGGTGGCGCTGAGCAGTCGGCCGACAGGATCATAACGATAAGAAAGCGGGCCGCGACGGCTGTCATTGATGTCGGTCAGTTGGCCGGCGGCGTCGTATTTGTACTCGCGTTTGAGCAATGTGGATTTGTCGTCGCTGCGCCCCAGCAGTTGTTCTTGCAAGCGACCGGCCGGATCCCATCTCTGGGTCTGTAGTAGGTGATTGCCTTGATGGCGGGCGACTTCGCGATGCAGGTCATCGCGCTCGTAGCCGATCAGTTCGTGTTCATCCAAGCGAATACCCAGCAAGTGGCCGCTGCCGTAAGTGAGCCAACTGACGCGGTGACCGTCTGGACGGGTCGTGGCGATACACTGGTTAAGGACGTCGTATTCGTGCTGCCAAACTGCGACTATCGGACTTTCCAAACCTAGATAGTGTTGATGCTCACGCAGAATATTTCCTGCCGGATCATAAAACCATTGCAGGCGGCTGTCGGCGTTGCTGGCCAGCACCATATTGCCGTTGCCGTCGTAGGCGAAGGTTTCGCTTTGCGACCGATCGCCCAGAGTCGCGCGGCGTTCCGTCAGTTGGCCCATCGGGTCGAAGCTCACCGAGATCACGCGCTTGCCAATGATGGACTGGGCGAGGCGACCAGTTAGAGGGTCGTACTGATAGCGTGTGCTGCGCCCGTCAAATCCGCTCTCTTCCAGCAATCGACCGACCGGGTCGTAGTGGAAGTACGTGCGTTGTTCGTTTTCGTTTTCTAGGGCTGTTAATCGCCCGAGACGATCCCAGCGATAACGCAAGGTTTGCTCGGCGGCGTCCACGCGTTCGGAGATCAAACCGGCGGCTGTGTAACTCCAGGTGGTGCAGCGGTCGAGGCCATCAACATGCGCCAACAACCGACCTTCGGCGTCGCGCTCAAAGCGTTCCTCGGTCTTGTCCGGGTGCTTGATCAGCGCCAACTGCCCGGCTTTGTATTCGTATTCGGTGGCGTTTCCGGCGGCGTCGGTGAAGCAGATCATCTGCCCCAGTTCGTTGTATTCCCAGGCGCTGGTTTTGCCTGAGCAGTCGACGTATTCCACCAGTTGGCCGGCGTCGTTGTAGTCCAGGGCCTTTTCGTTGCCGTTGGCGTCCTTGATCGCGGTGGGCTGGCCGGCCTTGTTGTAGGCGTATTCGGTTTTGTTGCCCAGCGGATCGAGCGCTTCGACCAGATTGCCTTGATCGTCATAAGCGCGTTGCCATTGGCCGCCCTCGGCGTCGCTGATCTTGATGAGCAGGTCCTGATCGTCGTAGGCGTAATGCATCACCGTGTGATCGGCGCGGATGTGCTCAAGCAGGTTGCTGCGCTCATCGTAGCTATAACGATCCGTGCTGCCGTCGGCATTTACGCGACGTACGATGTTTTTCGCGTCGTCGCGGAAGAACCATTCCGAACGCTCATCGGCGTAGCGAATGCGGTAGGTGTAGCCAAGGATGTCGTAGTAGTGCCAGGTCTCGTTGCCGAGAGCATCCGTGACGTAAGTCAGACGGATGTTTTCGTCCCACTCCAGACGCGTGTCGAAGCTGCCGTCGTCCGCCCATTCGCGCACGGCTTTGGCTTTGGCACCCTGGCCGTCCCACTCCAGATTCATGCCACGACCGGTACGGTCGGTATAACGGGTGATCAGGTGATGTTGGTACTGATACGACCAGACTGCGCCGTTCTCGTCCTGCGCCTGAATCAGGTCGCCATAGGCGTCGTACTGGTAGACACAGAGTTGTCGCAGTGGGGCACCGTCAACGATTTGCCAGAGGCCGATCAGCCGGCCGTGATCGTCGATCATCGTGCCGAGGTGCAGGTGGACTTTGCTGATGTCGTTTTCTTGATAGGTGATCAGGTCCGAGAGCACCGACTGTTCGCCGTGACGATGCTCGTAATGCAGCATGATTCCGGCGCCGTTGCGCAGAGAAATATTGGTCAGCACAAAGCGCTGGCCATGGCGGACGTAGGTTTCCTTACGTTCGAAGCCACGGCACAACAGCAACTGGTCTTCGCCACTGCGAACCAGTGTGATGTTTTCGATGGCGTCGTAGTGAAACAGACCGAGTTTGGGCAGCGGATAGCTGTGGTCGCGACCATCGGAGCCGTAGAACTTCAAGCCGTCGTCCACGCAGTCAAAGCGTGTGGTGAATTCGCTGATCCAGCGAGCGCCGAGTTCGCTTTGATCGTAGGCGTCAAGGCGTGAGTTATAAGTCCGTATCCACTTGACCGGGAATGGCCCTGGTAATCTGAAATCGGTATGACTGAGTCTTTCCGAACCCAAGGCAAAACTGATGCTGTGGCACGTGCCGGTGCAAGGCCCGTCTTTCTTCGGATCGGGCTCGCGATTCGCCGGAGCCTGTTTGCCGTTGGACCCCAATTGACCATCGGACGCCGTGTGCCTTGCCTGACCGGTCTTGTCCGGGTGCACCCCGGCGCTCTGGCCGTGGGCATTACGCTTGCGCCACAACGTTACGGCGCTGGACAGGATCAGCAGCAACCAGCCAATGGAGTTCTGCACCGATTCATCGTCGAGCTTGCTCAACTGAGTGCGCAGCTCCGGCCCCATCGCGCGCAGTTTTTTGATTTCGTGGGAAACGGTTTTTTTGAAGTCATCGGGCACCAGATTTTGCGCCACGCTGTTGGCCAGGCCCTTGCCAGCCGCTTTATAAACACCTGCGGCAGCCCCGAAAACATTGCTGAATGACGCCAGCGGATCATTCTTGAATTGACCGACTGCTGCGCTTGCCTGTGCGCTGGCCGCATTCAGATCACCTTTGGCATCCAGATTGCCGAAAGCCACCGCTTCGATGCCTTTGGCAATCTCGTTGATGACTTCTTCGCCGAGCTTGCCAGCGTCCGCCAGGATGCCGGGCAATTTGCCTTTGGCCTGTTCAACAAAATCATCCAGCGTGCCGACAATCGAGGCGTTCAGGTGCCCGACCAACACCTCGATCACGGATGCACTGAGCAACATCTTGCTGCTGGCCTTCATCTCCTGACGTACTAGAAACAGCGTCGGGCGCAGGGTCATGCGCGCAGCGGCCATCGCTGGCGGCAACGGCAAGACACCGATAAGGTTGATGCCAAGGCTGGCCCAGGCGAGCAAGTCGCGTTGCTTCGCGTTCGACAGGGTGACAATGTCACCCAGCGCATCGACCAGCGCCATGATGTTGCCCACCACCGGCAAGAAGCCGGCGTAGTTCTTGATTCGATCAAGAGTGACCACGCCATCGGTGGCAGATTGCAGCCAGGCATCGAAAGTGGCCGCACTGCTGGCGACGTCCTGAATGTCGATGGCATTCAGTGGAACGATGGCAACCTGGGGTTCACGTTTTACAACAGCAGTTTCAGTCGTCATGACAGCATCTCACCCGCCAGCAGGCCCGGGGTTTTCAAGGAAGGTTTTGGAAGCGTCGGTGCCGGCAGAGTCGGCAACTTGCCCGCCTTGCTCGCAGCCCCGAGAAGTCCGGAAGCACTCGGCATCGCTGCACTCGCCAGTTTCGGCAACCCGGCCACCCCGCCCTGCACCACGCCTTTCACTTGCTGTGCTGTTTGCATCGCGCCTTGTGCGGTCTGCATCGCACTCATCCCTGTTTGCGCCAAGTCCTTGCCCTTCTCCAAAACATCCCAGTTCTTACTCGGCAACACTTGCGCGACCATCGCCTGCACCTGACTCGGCACGTCTTCCGCCCCCGGTGGATTTAACGGCCATTCCGGTTTGCCGATGTAGCTGCCATCACTCCAGGTGTCCGCCGGATCCTTGCCAAACAGCACGCGAGCCGGCCCTGGCGCAGCACCGGCGACGCTGGCGAAACCTTTGCCGTCGAGCTTGCCCTTGATGCTTTTGCCCAAGGCGTCGATGACTTCGTAATCGCCTTCCTTGATGCCCTGGCGCCCGGCGTACTGGTTGAACAGTTCGAGGTTGCCCTTGCCCGGTTTCGGCGGTTCCGGAAATACACCGGCCAGACTTTTAGCCCCGGTGTAGGCGAAGTTCGCCGCGTGCGCGGTGTACGGGCCGCTAGTGGCGTGGGTGATGCCGCCAGCGTTGTAGGTCGTGGCGCTGCCGCCACCCTGGATCACCAATTCGGTCTTGGCGGTGATGGTGATGCGGTCGGCGTTGGCGGTGATGTTGAGTTTGGCCAGCAGGTTGATGCTGTCCTTCAGCGCCCGTACGTCGATGTCGCCGGAGGCCGCGACCAGACGCCAGCCCATGCTTTGCACGAACAGGCGCATGCCGCGACTGGCACTGGCCAGCAGGCGTTTGCCGATCGACAGACTGGTGTGGCCGGTGCTGCTCAGCGCCAGGTGTTCGCCGGTGGCGATGTGGCTGGAGCGCGGCGTGGTCAGGGCGATGCCGGCCGGGCTGGCGAGCACCAGATGCGGTTCGGTGAATTCCGGAAATTCGTTGGCCGCCATGTTCGCCGGGGCCGATCCGAGCACGCCTTGATACTGGGCGTGCAGCGCCTTGGCCACGTCGTCCTGATCGCCCGCTTCCTGCGCTTGCAGTTCTTTGGCTTGCACCGCAAAGCCGTCCTGCTGATCGCTCGCGGTGGCGAGGCGTTCGGCGGTTTCCGGCAGATCTTTGTGATGCTTGGATTCGTTTGGACGCGGTTCGGTGGTGATCAGCAAACCGGCGCCGGCACGCACCGCACCATGGCGGTCCGTACGCAGCTCGAAACCTTCACCACGCGGTTGACCGCCGCTTGGGCGCGGATGGGTCAGGTAACCGAGGTTGATCGCACTCGCGCCGTGATCACTGCGCAGCGCGATGCTGATCTCGCTGGTGGTGTCGTCGATGCGCAGTTCGTTGGCGCGGCTGCCTTTGTATTCCTTGCTCTTGACCGTCGCGAGGGTCTTGAAGTCCGGCAGTTTGTACGGCGGCAGATTCGCGCCGTGGTACAGGCAACCGGTGATCAGCGGCTGGTCGGGATCACCTTCCAGAAAGCTGATCAGCACTTCCATGCCAACGCGCGGAATGTTGATCGAACCGAAGGTCTGCGCTGCCCAGTTCGAGGCCACGCGCATCCAGCAGGTGGTCATGTCGTCGTGCTTGCCTTCGCGATCCCAGAAGAACTGCACCTTCACCCGGCCATACTGGTCGCAATAAATCTCTTCGCCTTCGGGGCCGGTGACCACCGCACTTTGCGCGCCGAGCACTTTCGGTTTCGGGTGATCCAGTGGCGGACGGTAGGGCACGTCCCACGGGATCGCGTTGAAGCGGTTGCGATAGCCCTGATGGAAATCGTCCTTCAGGTCGGTGGTGTCGCTGGTCACCGACTCTTCCAGCACCTGCGGCTGCTTGCCTTCATGGAAGATTTCAGTGAGCAGCCACAGGTCGTTCCAAGTCGGGTTGGCGTGCTCGGTCAAGGCGAGGAAATGCCCGGTGACCAGGATAGGCTGGTCGCTGTTGCCCTCGGCCAGACGATAGTCACTGCGGTGGCGTTCCAGCGCACGATTGGCCAGATGCCGGCCACGGTCGCGATCAACGAACCGGCCCGGGTAGTCGTAGTCTTCCAGATCCGGCTGAGCCGAGCTTTTTGCATCGCTTTCCAGCTCGATCTTCGGCTTGATGAAGTCGTAATCGCGCCGTGTGGTACGGCTGGTGCGGGTGGCCAGACGCAGACCGAAACGCTTGACCACCGGTTTGTCGGCGACCAGTCCGGAGTCCTGCTGATAAGCCACTGGCGTGAGCTTCGGGAACACCGTCTGGTCATCGCCGAAGGTCAGTTTGTGGCCGCTGGCGGTGTGCTGGAAGTGGTAGTGAATCCCCTCCTCTTCGCACAAGCGCTGGACGAAATGCAGGTCACTCTCGTCGTACTGCGTGCAGTAGATGCGCTCGGGATAGATCGCGCTCAGCTGGAAGTGGTAATCGCTGGCGAGGATGCCGTGTTCTTCCAGCACCTTGCTGATGATCTGCTGCACCGTCATCTGCTGGAAAATGCGCTGATTGAAGCGGTGCGCCAGGTAAGCCAGTTGCGGGCGCAGGGAGATCTTGTAGCGGGTCAGGCGTTTGCCTGCCTCGCCCTGGGCAATGCTGTAGACCAGCCCGTGAATCCCGCTGCCGCTCGGCGAGAGCTGAAGAAACGCCAGTTTGTGCAGCACGCTTTCGAGGTTGATCGAGGCCTTTTCACTGACCAGTTCCAACTCGAATTCGAAGGGAGTGTTGAGTGCCTCTCGACCGGTGAACGACAGCACCTGGAAGTCGCTGTCGATGCCATCGACAGTGAGATTGAAATGAGGCTGGTTGGCCGGTGAGAACATCCCTTGTTCCTCGCGCAATGCTGCGACGCGCACCAGCCCGCTGTTCGGCTGGTCGCGAAAAATTCTTTAATGGTCGAACGCCTGGGCCAGCAGCGCCGGCCCAAGCGAGTACAACAATCAGCCGTAATTAAACGACTGGAGCACGCCAGTCATCGGAACCCGAAGTACCGGATACTTCGTGGGTCCAGGTGATTTTGCGGTAGGTGAATTGCACTTCTTCCAGGTGGGTGAAGTGCGAATTGCCTGGATCCTGGCAGTTGTGCATTTTGTTGTTGATGGCGACGATGATCGCGTCTTCCAGTTTGGTGGTGTAGTAGTGCTCTTGGGTACCTTGAGCCGAAGTACGGAACCACTGGATAACGATTTCGCTCATGCGCTCGCCCGAAGTCAGAGCAGCTTGCAGCAGCGGCGAAGCCTTGTCGTAGACCTTGGTGATCACAACTGGTTTGTGAACGCGCTGACCGGTTGGCTGACCGGATTGCGGGTCACGCGGGATGATCACGTCGTGGCTGAACGCCTGAACCATGACCTGGTCTTCGTGACCTTCCTGGTAGGTGTTGCCAACGGAGTCAGCGGTGAAAGCGCCGGCAGTGATCAGGCCTTGTTTTTCGCCGGTAACCGACATGTACGCTGGTGTAGCCATGGGATGCTCTCCTTGCTCAAAAGACAGGACCGGACGGCGTGATTGCCTGCCCAGGTGTCGAAGGAGAGATCAAAATCCATGCCAGCCATCAGATAGCCATTAGGCATCAAGGGGTTAGGTGACCTCGGTCGTGGTTTTGTTGACGTTCATGGTGAGAAACAGAAGAAAAGTGCGCAAGAAGTTGCGCAGTACTGCGCAACTTCTTGCGCACTCGTCTGTACAGAACGAATGACGTGGCCTGTAGGAATATATCCACACGGTTATCCACATAGGAGTGCGCAACTTCTTGCGCACAGCAGCAAAAAGCCATCATGCGACATCTGCTCCTTAGAAGCGCTCACCGCTTAAAGCTGGAAATTTCTTTGTTAAAAGCGCTTGTCGTCGTTATCCGTAGCTGGAGACAAAACTGTCGTGAGCATTAACGCTCCTCGGTTTGGATTGAAAAAAGCGCAGCCATGCATGACGTCACCATGAGCGGGACAGTTAGTTAATCAAGAGCGCGCCATAGCTTGGCGCTGTCTGTTCAGACGATGCAACTGCTGCTCAGGGGAAATGTAATGGGGGGTTCCAATGAATGTAATTTCACAACATTGGGCCCAGAGAATGGACTAGCTCTATAGCGTCAATTGTCGTCCACATTGCTCTCTCTACCTCGATCCTTGTTTCCGTAACGTTTACCGATTAGGCATTTACCGCCGCGGTCTATCCCGTGGCCGGGTGTGACAACCTGAAATGTTCGAGGCGCATGGCGCCATAGCTAGTAGTAAGTGCTCACACAGGCTTAGCTGCTGCTTTTCTATGGCAGATCGTGCGGGGCAGGCTTCGGCCTGGCCGGTTCCCTCGGACGCCGGTTTGTCACCCCCGTACGGTCTGCCACCCAACCGCGTGACAACGGCTGATGGCAGTATTTACTTGTCCGAGGAGATAAGGAAAATGGCCTACCCCCCTTTTACGCCCGCGCACCACCAGTTGTTAATCATCGCTGCGATCCATTGGGGAGGACATCCCCATGATTGATCACTCTCTCCTGAGCAGCCTGCCCAAACCCAAAACCATCGATACCTCATCGTTAAGCCAAGAAGAGGCGGCTTTGACATTGCGCCGATCTGCCTCCTTTCGCCTCAATGGTGCTCAAAGCCTAATCCTACATGCCACAGGACAGGAGGATTTGGCGGTTGAATTGCTCGACGATGCGGCCGTGCTGTATGACATGGCCCTCCAACGCTTGTTGGGACGCCCTCCCGAACGCGCGAGGCGAAAACATAAAGAGTACTACTCGATTCCCGCAGCAGATGGCAGACCCGGCATCCGAACGCCTTGGGGTAGCGACTACGCCCCCATGATCGAAGACGGCGTGCGATGTGCAGAAGAGTGGCTGGAGGACTCATCGTCGCTTCCCCTTTGGTGGGCCCTTTCCCACCACCGTAAAAGACATTGGGCGGGCGACTGCCAGGACTCCTTCGAAGCAGGCTTCTTGTTACGTTTGCAGCAACGACTGGTGCAATTGCAGTCTTCTTGAACGAGCCCCATGAAAGACAGGACACCGTTTCCCCCTTACGATAAGGGATAGGCAAACGGTTATGTTTGTAGTGGTCAACTAATTCCGGACACCTCGATAGGAGGTTTAGACGCCATTGCCCGTTCGTAAACGGTCGGTGGCAGATATCCCAGTTTCGAGTGCAGCCGCTCGTTGTTGTAAAACCCAACGATGTATTCAGTGATGTCACGTATCGCTTCGGCGTGGTTGGCGCAATCGCGCCGCCATACCCGCTCCATTTTCAAACTCAGGAAGAAGCGCTCCATCACTGAGTTGTCCCAGCAATTACCTTTACGGCTCATGCTTTGCTGCATTTCATTTCTTGCCAACAGCGCTCTGTAGCTTGCGCTCGCGTATTGGCTGCCACGATCCGAGTGGGCGACCAGACCCGGTGGTGGTTGACGCTGAGCAATCGCCAGCTGCATTGCACTACACACCAGCTCAGCCGGCATGTTCGGGGCCATGGACCAGCCGACTATCTTGCGTGAGAACAAGTCCAGCACCACGGCCAGGTATAACCAGCCGCTTCGGGTCCGGATGTAGGTAATGTCTGCCACCCAAGCTTTGTTTACTGCGTCAGGCTCAAATTGGCGATTCAATACATTTTCAGCAATCGGCAGGTCGTGGTTGCTATCTGTCGTATGCACAAACTTACGCTTCCAAGCCGAACGCAGACCGTTGGCACGCATCAAGCGACGAATTTTATAAAGGCCTATTTCCATGCCCTTGGCGTGCAACACTTTACGCAACGGACGACTGCCATAACAGCCGCCACTTGCGGCAAACGATGCCTTGAGTTGCAGAGCCATGGGACAAATTGATGTTGGCACTTCAGCACGTTTGTTGGCTTCGTAGAACCCGGATCGACTGATGCCCAGCAGCCGACAGACATGCGTCACCGAATAAGCCTTCTGTTGCAGCTGCCGAACCAAGCGATACGTTACTTCAGCTCGCGGGCAAAGAAGGCGGTAGCCTTTTTTAATACATCGTTATCCATCTTGAGCTGGCGATTTTCCTGCTCCAACTGCCGGATACGTTGTTGCTCGGCAGTCAACGGTTTGCCGATTCCGACATCTCCCAGCTGTTCAGCCTCGTACTGCTGCACCCAGCGCCGGACGGCGGTCTCACCAATATTCAGGTCGCGGCAGACCTGCGGAACGGCCAGTCCCTGGTCCTTGATCATCTTTACCACTTGCAGTTTGAAGCTGTCGTCGAATGTTCTGCGTTTGCCAGTCATGAAAAAATCCTCGATAGATGCATTCTCCACCTATCGAGGTGTCCGGGGAAATTAGACCACTGCAAATGAAGATGCGAGTAGCTTTCGTAATTCCTCTTGCTGAGGAAGTCGTAAAGCTGGTGAAGAGTATTCCGCGAGAGGAAGGAAGCGCCTTTCTATTCCCTGGCCAGGGTAAGACAGGGGTTATGCACGCAAACGCCGTGCGAACGCTCCTACACGGCATGAAATACGAACACATCACTCGGCACGGTTTTCGCTCTTCATTTCGTGACTGGGCGGGGGAATGTACTCACTATCCGCGTGAGGTCTGTGAAATGGCGCTGGCGCATGACGAACGTGATCAGACCGAGGGAGCGTATTCTCGTTCGGACTTTCTTGATAAAAGGCGCTTACTCATGACGGATTGGGCAAAATTTGTGATGTACCCCTCTAACTCGTAAATCAGCAGAAGGCAAGGCAGAAGGCATCTACACCCTGGCCGATAACGCCGAAAACCTGATCCTGCTGGATTTCGGCAAAGCCGAAAAAGGTCTGGTCGATGACCAGGCGATTCTGGTGTACGGCTACCCGAAGGCCAACGAACTGGACTACTCCCAAGGCAATGCAGTGGCGGATTTCCAGGGCACCTGCGCCCTGACCGCGATTGCCAACCTTCTGACACAGGCCGACCGGCCGACCAGCGAAAAAAACGTGATCGAGGTGACGATAGACAATAAGGGGGCGGTCACCGATCCCACCCGCCCGGCCTATGAGCGCGGCGGTTCGAACTTCGTTCAGCAGCAGGCGCTGCTCGACAGTTTCGGCATCCGTAACGCCTTGCTCGCCGGCTACAACGAGCAAGGCGTGGCCAACCTGGTGCGCAGTGGTCGCGGCGTCATCCTGGCGGTGAATGCCGGGCAGCTGTGGAATGATCCGGCCTACGTCGGCAACGGTGCGGTCAACCATGTGGTGACCATCACCGGCGCGGTGTACAACGAGGCCAGCGGTTACGCGATTACACACTGGAACCGTTGAAGCTGTGGAATGAGGACATCGATGCCCAGGGCAACGGCCAGGACAACGTGTTGATCGGCAATCGCGGCAGCGGTGGCGCGGGCAATGACACCCTCAGCGGCGGCGCCGGTAACGACCGGATGGTGGGCGGTGCGGGGAACGACTATCTGGACGGACAACAGGGTAACGATACCTACGTCTTCGGCCGTGGCGATGGCGTCGATACCGTAGTCGAAAACGAACTGGCAATCGTAAGGACTCCACCGCAAAAGCGTTGAACCAGCCCGCTATCCTGTTCAGCGATAGCGGGCTTTTTTCTGCCTTCGCCTAACTCAAACGCCCCGCTCTTCTCGAATATCACCGGCTGATACTCGCCGAATCGCAAAGGGCAACATCCCCGCGCTCATCTCAAGAACTTCAGCGGGATCTTGCAGGCTGACGGCTACGCCGGTTTTGCTCAGCTGTATGCCATGGGCATCATTCAGGAAGCCGCAAGCTTTACGATGTCTACAAAGACCAAGCTTCACCACTTTGACAAGCTGTAATGACAACCTGAATCTTCTGTTCATAATGTTAGAAACAACGGAGGGAGATCGCATGACGACAATAAATAATCTCAATGCCCTACCTGATAACTTGCCGGTGCCAGAGGACGATGGGGGCGCAGACCACTTGCTCGGGTGTGCATTGCCGCAGCTTGTCTTACCTGCTACCGATGGTAGTCAGGTGGACTTGTCTACATTGCCTGGCGGCAGTGTGATATTTATCTATCCACGTACAGGCCAGCCGGGGCGTCCGGCACTGGTAGACAATTGGAATGAAATTGCTGGTGCGCGCGGCTGCACACCACAGACCATGGGATACAAGGCCTTGGCTGAGGCGTTTTCTGTGTTGGGCTACCGCATTTATGGCCTTTCTACCCAGAGCAGCGCATATCAACAGGAGCTTGTAGCCCGCCTAATGCTACCATTCCCCATTCTTAGCGACGAACAGCTGCAGCTCACGTGCGCCTTGTCCATGCCGACGCTGGAGGTCGCCGGGCAGACGCTACTCAAACGCATGAGCTGGCTGGTGCATGATGGCCACATCGTGAGGCTGTGTTATCCGGTGTTTCCACCGGATCGTAACGCTGCCGAGATGCTGGTCTTGGCTCAGGATCTAGTGCGGTCAGTAGGCGAGGAGCTTGGCACTACACCTTGAGCTTGTGCTTGTGCTTGTGCTTGTGCGTAGTAAACGGTCGTTGCTGCTGGGCACGCCTTGTGCCCACAGCGTATTGCACCAAGGCGATTTCTTCGGGGCAAGGCTGGGAGTTTAGCGGGTGAGAGGCGGATATCCATTCTGAGTTGTATGCTCATTCCTTCCCCCTCAAGCCCAGACGCGGCAGGATGTAACCTTCCAATGGCACGCTGACAGTTTTCAGTTCGCTGTATTGTTCTAGGCTCCAGCGCCCGCCAACGCGGCCAAGGCCACTGGCACCGCGACCGCCAAAGGGTACCCGCATATCGCGTATTACTGGACTGTTAACCGCCACGACACCGCAGCGCAACTGGCGCGCTAAGCGCAGACCGTTAGCCGCATCGGCGCACCATACAGTTGCTGCCAAACCATAGTCGCTTGCGTTGGCCATCACTACGGCTTGCTCTGGTGAGCTGAACGAGGTAACTGCCACGACTGGGCCGAAGACTTCCTGTTGGAACAGACTCATCTCTGGGGCGATGTTACTAAGTACCGCAGGGCTAAGATACGGGCCGTCCAGTTCAGGAATACGTTGGCCGCCGCATAGCAACGTGCCTCCTTCTTGCTGCGAGAGGGCAATATGACGTTCGATAGATTCCAAATGAGCCACGTCTATCATCGGGCCGAGCTCGCTGAGCGGGTGACAAGGGTCACCAACCTGTAAATTGCGTACGCGTGCCAAAAAGCGCTCAAGAAAGGCGGCCTGTATGTCTTCCTGCAGCAACAGGCGGGAGCCTGCAGTGCATACCTCGCCATTGCTGGCAAAAGCAGCCAACATGGCACCGTCAACTGCCGCATCAATGTCGGCATCGGCCAGCACGATGGTTGGGGACTTGCCTCCCAGCTCGTACAAGGTGCGCCGAAATGCGCTGACGGGTTGGGCGGCGATGTCTCTCGCAGTATCAGTGCCACCGACGAAACACAGTCCGTCAAGTTGCGGATTGCGCACCAATGCTTTTCCGGTTGGGTCGGCGGGGCCGTGGATGATATTGACCACGCCGGGCGGAAAATCAAGTGCGGCAATCAACTCGGCCATCAGCGACAAGGTCAGTGGTGCACGCTCTGAGCTTTTTAGTACCACAGTATTGCCGACAGCCAGCGCTGCCGCCAAGTTAATGGTGGCCACTGCCAGCGGCGCGCTCCAAGGAGCCAAAATGGCAACGACCCCCAACGGCTCGCGCTGCACGATTTGCCAGTAGGCATTGTCCATTGCAAAGCACTCACCGCCTTGGCGTTGGCATTCTGCAGCAAAGTAACGGCAATGCGCGATAGCGCGTGGCAAATGTCCTTGCGAAGTCATACTGAGTAACATGCCCGTATCGGCTGTTTCGGCACGAGCCAGAGCGTCAAGATTTGCTTCCAGTTGATCTGCCAGATCAAGCAGCAAATCGGCCCGGTTAATTGCAGGTAGCCTGCTCCATCGACCATCGTCGAAGGCGGTACGGGCAGCGGCAACTGCTTCGGCGACACGGTTAGCGTCGGCAACCGGTAGCAACCCTAGTACCGCCCCGCCTGCCGGGTTGTGAGTGGCATGCAGCCATTGCCGTTGTGGGCGGGATAAGGTGCCGTTGACGAGTTCGGCAAGTATACGTTCACTCATGGGTAGCCCTCTCTCAGGTGTGACACTAGCGGGCGGGTCTTAGGCCCCCGGCTAGAAGAGTGAGACTGCCGGGCGTGCGCTCGCTACGGCACACCAAGCAATGCTATGACTTTGCGTCGTGTCAGAAAGACGGCTCGAACACTGGTATGTAGCGCAACTGCTCGAAGGCGCGACAGAATGCGCTGGCGGCCTCGTCTATGTGCGACTGCTCGTGCAACGCCGACAACCAACCGTGGCTGGCATGGCAGTCCACGCCTTCCAGCATTAGCGCCATACGCAATAGCCTGTGCAGTGGTGCGTGCTGTGCAGCAAGGCGCACTGCTTCTACCCCTGGCGCTACAGCCACTCCCTGTGCGCGTGCGCCTATCACCAGGTGGAAAATCGAGCTTTGCGCATAGGCCATGACGTCCACGCCGACAGACTCTGCTGCGGCGTTGATGGCGTCTGCCAAAACGCCAGCAGTGCGGTTTGCCAGCGTTATTGGTTCGCCCTCCCCGATCAGTTCTAGCGTTGCCAGTGCTGCCGCTGCCGTTATAGGACAGCCATTGAACGTGCCGCTATGGGTGATATGGTGGTTGGCAAACACAGACATTAGCTCGGTAGAACCCCCAACCAGCGCGCCTGGCATACCGCCTGCGGATATTTTTGCCAGCAAGGTCAGGTCTGGGTAGACATTGCTCATTGCCTGAACTCCACCCAAGTGATAGCGAAAACCACTGATAACCTCATCAAAGATCAACAGTGTGCCGTAGCGATCGCACAATTGGCGTAGCGTAGCCAAATACTCGGCAGTCCAAGCTAGCGTGCCTGAGCTGCCTCCTCCTGGCTCCAGGATCAATGCCGCGACGTCGTATTCTGCCAACTCTTTTTCTACAGCAGAGATGTCCATGGGAGGCACAATACCAACGTGGTCTTCCACGCCGGGATTAAACCCGGCGCTGGCTGCTGGCAGCATATGTGCTAGGCAGTCATCGAACCAGCCGTGGAAGTGGCCGTCAACCCGTACAATCCGCCCCCGACCAGTGCTGACTCTAGCGATTCTCAGCGCCAGTTGGGCGGCCTCTGAGCCGGAGGCAGTAAAGCGCAGTTGTTCGCAGGACGGAAAATAGTGTCGGATACGTTCGGCCCAGGCAAAGTGTAAGTGGTGTACCCCCCCCAGATGCTGCCCTTGTGCTATCTGCTTGGCGACTGCGGCTACCACTGCTGGGTGTGCGTTGCCAAACATCAAGGCACCGTGCCCCATCCACAGGTCGAGGTAACGTTTACCGCTGGTGTCCCACTTGTAAACACCTCGCCCGCGTTCGAACACGACAGGAAACGGCTCCATGCGCCAACTATCGTGGCCGCTGCCGCCTGCCAGTGGGTTGTCGCCGCTGGACCAGACGCATCCGCTATGCAGGGTATTGCAGTAGCGTGCCAGTAATGCCTGCTCCGCCTTGCTGGCATGGCTCATACCAAGCCCTCCAATTGCAAGGCGCGGCGCGGTGTAAAACCTTCGGTGGTGCCGTAATACTTGTTAATACCATCGAAGAACAACATGAACGATTCGGCCAGGCTGCGCATGACCGTACTCGCCCTACGGATTTGCACCGGTGCCAGCAGTGGCCCTTCCAAGCATAAGCGCATGAATACAGTTTTTTCATGACCCAGCTCTACGTCTAGGCTGGCATGGCGGTGAAAGGCGTCAAATAAGCCTGCCGCATAAGGATAATAAGCTTTGAGTCGCCCGTAGAACTCGTCAAGCACGGCTATGGACGGCTGGGTGAGTCCCGACTGCATGATTGCAAAGCTAGAGGTGTACGCCAGTTCCCCCTCGTAAGCGTATTCGATCAGCTGGTTGATGAGCGCACGGGTATGGGGCAAGGGTGGGGCAACCAATACCGATTCGTGCTGAAGGCCGCAGCGTGCTAAACCCTCCAAAAAGATTTTGCCGTGGTTCATCTCTTCGATGTAATGGCTGGCAATCGGGCCACGCAACTGTCGCAGCTCTCGGGTATGTGACACCCCCAGAGGCATGTAGTCGTTGGCCGCATCGACAAAATGATAGAACTCGACCCCCCAACCCAAAATTTGCGATGGCGAACACTGTCCGGACAGCAATTGCTCCCAGAACGGCTGCTCGAAGATAGGCTTGGCCCAGAAGCGGGCTTCTGCCTGCAAAGCGTCATTCAGCTCGTGGCGACAGGTTGCCTCACATGCGCGGTCAACATCCAGAAGTAAGTCCGACTCCAATAGGGCCTGCAGCGCCGGATCCAGCATATTAATTTGTGTAATGCCCTGCTTGACCAGAAAATCTGCGGGGCAGTTTGATGTACGCAATGCCGTGAGCAATTCTGAGATTTGCGGCTGGAAGCTGGTATCAATCAGAATCTCTTCTTCATTGCAGGTGACTATTACGCTGCGCTCAGAAGACTGTATTCGGCAAATTGGCGACAAAAGGTAGCGGCGATTGGCAAGTGTACTCACTGCATTCCCCTGTAAGTTCGTAATGCCCTCAGCGGGAAGGCATTAGCAGTTTGATAAAACTTGAGGATATCGTCTGACCACATCTCTAGCGTTTCTACTAGCGCATAGGCGTCGCGCAGAGCGGCCAGCGCACGCTCTAGCGGAATTGCCCCGGTTTGCGTGACCACCTTTTCAACGAAATCGCCATGACCGTAGTCTTCGTCTAGCGAGACGTGATCGGCCATCGGTTTTACTGCCTGACGATGGTCGTTGTCGTAGAACTGGCCGACTAGGTCAAAGAACATGCGTGCAGTGTCACGGTCGCGTCCGGTGGACTCCAGAAAGCCTGAGCAGGTGACATAACGCAAACAATCACGACGTGCCGCCGCACGCATTAAGTTCTGAATGGCACGGGTAGATGGCAAGGGTTGAAGTTGCGCCCGCAACTCAGGCCCAACGTCCAGTGCATCCAGCGAGAGCTCGAAAAACTTGAAGTGATCCCATTCTTCGGAAAAATGTTGGGCGAAAATGGAACGAATTGCGCGGCTTTCAGTGTGTGCAATCGCCATGGGCAGTCTGTCCATGACGTTTTCAATAAAGAACCAGGATTCAATTACCCAACCAATAAATACTGGACGGGGCAGGCTGCCATCGGTCAAACCGATCCACAATGGATGGGAAAATAGGCGCAGTTTCCAATGGGAATATAAGCGGCGGCATAAGCTAGCAAATGCCTGCGGGCTGAGTGTGGTGTCAACGGGTGCAGCCATTTTGTGCAGTGCACCCAGATTAGTCATTTGCGTCACAATTGCGTGCAGGGAGTCGATCGCCAATCCACTTTGTTTGCCTGCGGTTTCGATGTCGGTAAGTCCATTAAGCGAAGCGATTGCCTGTCGCAGACGGGTTGGCGGGGCGCCAGAAAGGGTAAACACCGTATCTTCTATTTCAATCTCAAGTGCCTGATCGACAATTCTCAGTTGTGCATCGGCACGGAGCAAAGGTAGTTCGGTTGTTGGCATAAATTCTCCGGCAAATCCATTGCGCGAGTGAATTGGAGCAACGACGAGCAAATGACCTACTCGCCGCTGCTTTTTAGCTGACTACTTAACGATCACTCCTACCACCGCCATCTTGCTTGCAACACGCTTCTTGCTTACTCGTACTGTGATTTCGCTACCTAGTGTAGAGTCTGTTTCTACAATTCGAACATTATCGGCGGTTCCTTTGGGGACCTGAATCACCACTTCTTTTGCTTCCAGTGGGCGATGCTCGTTGTCTTTCATGATGACTCCTTTCATTATGTTTTGACCAAGGCGTTGATAGCCGGACGGCAAAGCCTGATCCTGAAGAAGTGTAGGACACGTTAGCAGACTAGCAGACGCCATTTTTGAGCATGGTGGACCTCCTGCCTCTGAAAATAAAAAAGCCACTCGGCCAGCGAACTGACTGAGTGGCCTCGGTAGCAGGCCTGCAAGGCCTTTCATGTGTTCTACTTCCATGCCGTCTTAAAGGCCATAAAGGGTGTCGCGGAGCGGATCCGCCAGTTATCGGGCTTAAGCGACCAGGTGAAACAAGGCATTTTGGGGGCCAGCAGCCCACACTGGCCTTGGGCCCCCTTCACCGCCGAGTCAGAAAAGAGGAGCAAAGAGGCCTCGCGAATCTGCTGATTGGAATGTTCGGCGCAGTGCGCAATCCACCCAGAAAACAGCGTGGCTGAACAACTGACCATGGCGCCCACCGCAGACAGCGACCATGAATTAATCGCGTCAATATTAGGTAGCCTAATCGGCGCACCACCTACGCTTGAAATCACGCGAGCGCAAGCTACAGAGCGCTGTTGGCAAGAAATGAAATGCAGCAAAGCATGAGCCGTAAAGGTAATTGCTGGGACAACTCAGTGATGGAGCGCTTCTTCCTGAGTTTGAAAATGGAGCGGGTATGGCGGCGCGATTACGCCAACCACGCCGAAGCGATACGTGACATCACTGAATACATCGTTGGGTTTTACAACAACGAGCGGCTGCACTCGAAACTGGGATATCTGCCACCGA
This sequence comes from Pseudomonas sp. B21-015, assembly GCF_024749285.1. Lineage (NCBI taxonomy): Bacteria > Pseudomonadati > Pseudomonadota > Gammaproteobacteria > Pseudomonadales > Pseudomonadaceae > Pseudomonas > Pseudomonas sp. B21-015. The sequence goes on along the minus strand of NZ_CP087196.1, from coordinate 819,223 downwards.
CCGTTTACGAACGGGCAATGGCGTCTAAACCTCCTATCGAGGTGTCCGGAATTAGTTGACCACTACAAATAACGCCGCCCACAAGCCGGCATTTTTAATGCCCGGAATAATCCTCCCCCCACCACTCTCCTGACCTTTTCCCCTGGTGAGGCCTTTCTCACAGGCATCGATCTGTGCGCGCACGCACACCCGCGCGCTATCGAAACAAACGGCCCTCCAACTGTCATGGTCGCGCAACGATACAGTTCGTTGCCCATGCCCGTCGCCGTACCGGTACTTCCCTCGCCAAGCTCCCTAATCTGCAGTTCGTCATCAGGCACCCACGCCTCAGTTCGCCAAGTACCGATAAAAATGCAATAAAAAAGGAGCTTCAATTGAACACTGATGAAACAGTGGTTGTCACCGGAGTGACATCAGGCATTGGTCTGGCCTGCGCCAGAAAGTTGATAGAACAGGGAAACAAGGTAGTTGGGATCGGGCGCAGAACCGAGCGCCTCAATGCACTGGCCGACGAACTGGGTGAACGTTTTTATCCCCTCAGCTGTGATGTGCGTGACATCGACGCACTCAACACACAACTGAAACAACTCCCCGATGCATTTGCCGCCATCAGCAAACTCATCAATAGCGCCGGCTTACTTCAGGGACAAGGGACGTTACTGGAAGTCTCGGATGCTCAAATATCCACCATGCTGGAGACCAATGTTCACGGTTTGATCAATGTCACTCGGGCGGTATTACCCAAGCTGATAGAAAGTGGACGCGGGCACATTATCAACCTGACCTCGATTGGCGCTCATTATCACTACGCCGGCGGCCATGTCTATGCGGCATCCAAGGCCTTTGTCGACCACTTCGGACAATGCCTGCGCACCGAACTGGTGGGCGCTCGGGTCCGGCTGACCAACATCGCACCTGGTAAAACCCGCTCAGAATTCGCCTTGGTTCAATTTGCTGGCGATCAAGCCAGAGCCGACCGGGTGTACAGCACCCTGACGCCGCTTGAGCCGATGGATGTTGCCAACTCGATCCTCTGGGCCCTGCATCAGCCCACCCACGTCAATATTAATCTTATTGAACTAATGCCTGCTGATCAGGAACTTTCATACCGGTGATCCCATGAGCCAATCTCTCGCCCACTACTATGTCAGAAACAAACTCACCCATAAGTTGATCAGCAAGCGCGTGCTGTCACCTATTTCACTTTCCCAGCAGCCTCCGGCTGACTTGGTACAGGCACTTTGCATTGAAAGTGAAGTGTCAAAGTTGTCAGCTGTTTATGCCCAGTTCCAACACTCGGACGATGGCCAGACGGGGCTTCCTCGTTACATGCCGTTTTATCGTTTCATTCAGTCTAAATTCCCCGGTTTTCAATGGCAGGTTCGCTCCACTCAGGGCAAGAAAACCTTGATTCTGGACAAGCCATACATCAACCAAAGCCGACCTTCGTTATTGAACTTGTTGCTGTGCGCCATCAACGACAACACCGCCACGACCCCGGCCTTGAAAGTGCGATACCCCGCCATGCGAGAACTGCCGGACGAGTTGGTGGTGGATCTTGAGCAGGCCTTTGAGCGTTTGTCATTTGCCCAATCAGCGCCCCACTTCGTCGCGCGTTTTGCCCAGGCTCTGGCCAAGGGACTGGCCGGTGAAACCATTACCCTGGTCTCCCCGGTGTGCCCTGATTATGGCTACGAAAACAAGAATGGCCGCCTGCGCTATACCTTCGAGCACTTGGGCGAAGGCATCGGGCTGGTGGCCGGACGTGTGGTCAAGACCCTGCCTGACCTGCAAGCAGTGCTGCAAAAGCACGGCATCGATGCACGGATCGCCGTGGCGGCCGGGGATTTTGAAGGGTTTGACGCCAGTACCCTGAACCGCCTCAAGGAAACACGCGAAGGCTTCGCTCACAAACTGCGTATCAGCCAGCAGAAGATCCTCGACGTTCTCGGTCCTGGCGCCGAGTCGATCATGATCGCCGAAGCCGCCGGTGGCGAGGACTGCTGGCATGCACTGACGGCAGAAGCCCAACAGCGCCTGGCACATCAGGATAACGGCTGCATCGTCGAGGATGATCTCGACTATGCCTCCATCTTCAGTGCACGACTGCCGCTCTATCAGGCCTGGCACCAGCAGCGCAGCAACGAAGAGCTGATGCAGATCCTGTATGCCCAGGGTGCGGAGTATGCGGCCATCGGCAAGGTGTTTGCCCAGCAGTGGACCAACCCGATTGTTATCGGTGCGGATCACAATCGCATGCAACCCTTCTATTGGCTGTACAGCACCATTCCTGTCCTTTATCTGACCAGGGTTTACTGATGAGCGCCCGTGAAAGTGCAGGTCAATGCACTCACTACTGTCAGTACGGGCCACAGGGCGATGTCCGTGCCAGCTATGCCCATCTGCCCTTCCAGGGTTTCTGGACCTGGCTGACCGGCAAGGGTCAGCCACTCACACCCGAGGCGTTAAAGAGCGCAATGAATGAGAGCGGTGAGCGCTTTCTGGTGGCTCATTTGCTGTTCACCTGGTTGGTGATGATCGCCCTGGTGCTGCTCGGCCAGGCCGTTCTGGAGGGTGCCTTCTCCACGGGTATGGCGGTGTTGCTGGTGCTGGTGGGCTGGGTCCTGATGGTTAACCGGTTGCGTAGCATGCAAGCCACCTTCCACTACTTGACCCATGGCGCAGTGCTCAAGGACAAGGCCCGCGCACAGCGCTATGCCAGGCTGTTTCTGACCACGCCGCTGCTGTACCAGGACTGGGACACCTATAACCAGAGCCATGTACGCGAACACCACAATATCCACGTGTTGTGCTCTGACACGGACCCCGACCAGCGTTTCATCCGTGAGCAAGGTTTCTACCCGGGGATGCCTGAACCGGTCTACTGGTGGAGGGTCTGCTGCACGCCCTTTCGCCCCGTTTACCTGATGCGCCAATGGCGCGGGACGTTGCTCGACAGCTTTGTTCGTCTTGAACGTCGTGAAGCACTGTTTCGCTGGGGTTTCTGGGGCGTATTGCTCACGCTGCTGTGGGCGACAGGCGGGTTGCAAGCCTTTGGCTTGATGTACGTGATCCCGCGCGCCGTGCTGTTTGAGCACTCCATGTGGCTGCAATTGTTTACCGAGCACCTGTGGTTCTACCACCGGGACGCCGGGAGCAGCGAGAAAAGCCACTATGGCCGGCTGACCTGGGGTCGTTTCCAGGGCCGCACACCGCCAGAAGGCGGGGTCATCGCCCATGCCGCCTGGGTGCTGAAGTGTGCGCTCTACGATCTGCCGGTGCGCTTGTATGTGTACCCGCAAGACTTGCCCAACCACGACGCGCACCACCGCCGCCCCAACGTCCATTACCGGCATATCGCCAATTATCGCGCCAGCGTCGAGCAACAGCCTTCTCCTTATGGCCCGTTCCTCGAAGTCTGGGGGTTCATGGCGGGCCTGTACCTGATTCGCGACCATTTGTGCCGAGGGGTGGTCGAGCCGTTTACCCCTCGGAAACCTGCTTCTCTCAATAACCCAAACAGCCTGTACCCAACGTCCACCTCTCAAGGAGTCTGAGCAATGCAAGAGACGATCCAAGCTGCTAACCACGAACTGCAGAACAACGCCTACGCCTCCCTCAAGGCCTCACAGCTGTTTTCTCAAGAAGAGCTGGAGTACATGGAAGCGGCGTGCCAGGTCATCCCCAAAACCATCATCGAAATCGGCGATGTAGGCGAAGAAAACTTTCTCGCGGTGGGACGCTTCATGGAGGATCAAAAAGGCCAGTTACCCGTGTATCGCAATGATCCTTACGGCAAACGTGTGGTGGAGATCCTCTCTTCGGGAAAAAGCCGTGAGTTCTTCAACGGCATCATGGAAGCCGAGTGTTTTATCCGTCGCTGCCAGTCCAATCTGCTGGAAGCCGGCAACTTCATCGGCAAGCACATCGATACCTACAGCAACCTGGAATATCGCTACTCCGTGGTGATCCAGTTCGGCAAGCAATACGAAGGCGGCGAGTTTTTCATCGAGCATGAAGGCCGCGAATCGCAATTTAAAACAGACTACGCCGACGTGCTGATCAACCGCTGCGAGATTCCCCACGGCGTACGCAAGGTAGAGAGCGGCACACGCTCCTCCTTGGTGTTTTTCCTGAGCACCAGCCCGTTGGACAAACCCAACCTCAACAATAAACAGATCTGATCGGAGTGTGCGTCCGCCCCCCAAGGCGGACGCTCAACCGGCGAAACCAGAAGGAAACGTCTCATGACGCAAACCAACGTAGCCAGCTTTCAAGAAACAAAGAATCAAGACCTGCAAGCCTATTTCCTGGGACTCATTTCGGTCGCGGCCTTTGCCATGACCTTACCGGCGGCAAAAATGCTCGCTGGCGACCTGAGTGCCCTGCAAGTCGGGTTCTTCCGGTCAGTGTTGGCTGCGTTTGCGGCAATTCCTTTCTTGCTTATCGGCCGGGCAAAGATTCCCAATCGTTCGCAAATCAAGCGAATGTTGCTGACGTCCACCGGGATCGTTTACGGCTTTCCGATCCTCACCGCGCTGGGCATGCAATACGTTCCGGTCAGCCATGGCGGCGTGGTACTCGCTGCACTGCCGCTGTCCACAGCGATTTTCGGTACGCTCATTACAGGCACTCGCCCATCCAAAATGTTCTGGGCGGTTTCAAGCCTGGGCTTCCTGGTCGTGATGGCCTACACCGTCATCAAGTCGAATGTCTCCGACATCTACATCGGCGATCTGGCACTGCTGGGCGCCGTGCTGCTGGCCGGTTTTGGCTACGCCCAGGGCGGTGCACTGTCCAAGGAACTGCCGGGCTGGCAGGTCATGTGCTGGACTCTGGTCATCAGCCTGCCTGTGCTGCTCCCGGTCAGCCTCTGGCTCTATGACAGCCAAACCATTGCCAACCTGCCGGGACAAGGGGTCGCCGCCCTGCTGTTTCTGGCCCTGATCAACTCGCTGCTGGGTTTCTTCTCATGGAACCGTGCCCTGGCCCTGGGTGGCATCCAGCGCATCAGCCAGCTGCAGTTGCTGCAACCGTTCTTCACATTTGCTTTTTCGATCTTCCTGATGGGCGAGTCGTGGAACTGGCTGACCCCGGCCGTCTGCGCCATCGTCATCGTGCTGGTCTGGCTGTCCAAGCGCATCTGAACAGGATCGCGCGCGGGTCAACCAGCGCGCTCCATCCACGTGTTCCTCGAGGGGGGGTCAGCCTGGCTGTTCACCCTCTCCACACCCAGACGGAAATCCGCCCATGACTTCTTCGAGCTTTTTTCGCCCCACCTCTGAACTGCAACAATGGGACGCCTCGCAGTATGAAAACAACGCCCATTTCGTCGCCCACCTCGCCAATGGCGCGGTGGAACTGCTGGCCCTCAAGGCCGGCGACCGAGTCCTGGATATCGGTTGTGGTGACGGCTATCTGAGTGAGCAACTGGCTCGTCAAGGCGCTGAAGTGGTGGGTTTCGACTACAGCCCGGAACTGGTGGAAGCCGCACGCTCTCGCGGCCTGGATGTGAGGCTGGGTAATGCCGAGGAACTGTTCTTTCACCAGGAGTTCGACGCGGTGTTCAGCAACGCCGCCATACACTGGATGCGACGTGCCGATCAAGTCGCCTATGGGGCCTTTATGGCCCTCAAGCCCGGTGGGCGTTTCATCGGAGAATTTGCCGGAGCCGAGAATGCGCTGCTGATCCGACGGGCGATTCACGGCGCCCTGGAGCGCAGATCCGTCGACGCACAGGACATTGACCCCTGGTACTTGCCCACCGCCGGTGAATACCAACAGGTGCTGGAGAACGCGGGGTTTCACGTCAGCTTCATCAGTTGGTTCGAACGACCGGTGGTGTTGGATTACCCCATTGCCGAATGGATACAAACCTTTGGCACTCCTTACCTGGCGGCGCTGCCGCTTGAAGCCCGCGCGGGTTTTCTGGAGGAAGTGACGGAGGAACTGGTCAATGACCTGCTGGACTCCGACGGCCGATGGACGGTGGACTACACATGCCTGCGTTTCAGAGCTGAAAAAAAGGCATAGCCCCACAGAACCTGGCTGACAAAAAGCGACACATTGGATCAATCAGCAGACAACCGGCGCGAGGCTTGCCGTCTAATTGGAATTAACGATATGTCTATGAAAACCAATGGATTAGCGTTGAAATCTTTTTACACCGACGCCCAAGTGTGGTCGAACCAGGAGGGCAAACCGCTGTACTGGATCGATGACATCAGCCTGGCCGTCAACGGCTCGGAAATCGTTGAGGATTCGCTCATTCAAACACTGCACGACAATGATGAAGTCCAGATCCTCAACGGCGTCATCTACTCCTATGAAGACCTGGGGGAAGTGGCCACCCTGGTGGAGTACTTCAAAAGCTGGCAGCAAAACCTGGGCAGCCGTAACACGTCGCCGGACAGCTAGATCGACGAGCATCAGGCTAACCCGGGGCCAGGTTTCAAATGCTGTGTTCGGTGACTCGTTGGGCTGTTTCGCTGCCGGTCTGAGAATCGATGAAACGTTTGAACTGGACGTCATTGCAGTGGCTGACGTTCAGGCGAATATACTGATCGTAATCGCGGGTGTTGCTGAACAACGACCCTGGTGCCAGAAAGATGCGGGCGTCATGGGCCTGTTCAATCAGACGACGAATATCCACGTGCGCGGGGAAACGCCCCCACAGAAACAAACCATCCACGCTGGGTTCATCAAACACCACGCCCACCTTGCCCAGCCACTCCCGCGCCCGGGCACGCTCCTGCATCACTCGCTGGCGCAGGCCATCCAGATGGTGTTGATAGCGCCCGGACTCCAGGGTGTAGGTCACGATGGTTTCGTCCAGGGATGAGCCGCACAACAGGTTGTACATCTTCTGCTCCACCAGACGCTCGACAAAAGCGGGGGGTGCCGCCACATACCCAAGGCGCAGGGCAGGACTGAGCACCTTGCTGAAACCGCTGATGTAAAAGGTGCGATTCAAACCATCCAGGCTGGCCAGCCGAAGTGTTTGCCTGGCAGACAACGAGCCGAAAATATCGTCTTCAACAATATGAAAGTCATACTTCTCGGCCAGCGAAAGAATCTTGAACCCCTTGGCCGGGGAGGTATTGCCGCCAGTAGGGTTGTGGATCAGGGTCTGGGTCAGAAACAGTTTTGGCCGGTACTTGATCAGCATGGCCTCCATGGCCTCCAGGTCCGGACCATCCCCCATTCGTGGCACGGTGATGATGTTGAAATCCCGCCCCTTGATCAGCTTCAACTGCAGCAACAAGTAGCTCGGGTCCTCGACCAACAGGTAATCACCGGGCTTGAGCATGGCGTTACGAATCAGCGAGAACGCATGGGTAGCCCCCACCGTCACCACAACCTGGTTGCTGGAGGCATCGATTTGAATCTCTCGCAACTTGCGTGCAATTACCGAGCGCAACTGCTGGCTCCCCGCGGCGGGCGCAGGGACGCTGCAAGACAGCGTGTTACGAATCAGCCGTCCGGTAACAGAAACAGGCACAGCGTCAGCCAGCCAGGACGGAGGAAAGTAACCTGAACTGACGGGGATATCGTATTGGGAAGGGTCCAGCGCGCGGTACAGAAACCCCGCATGCAGGCTGGACGGTGGGATCAACTCGTCCAGATCCTTGAGGGATCCCGATGGATTGGCCGCGAGAATAAAGTAACCGGCCCCGGGTCGGGACTCGATGATGTGCTGTGCCACGAGGTCCTCGTAAGCGCTGCTCACCGTAAAGTTACTGACGCCCAGTTGTTTGGACAGAGCCCTGACCGAAGGCAACCGACTGCCTTGAACCCATTGGAAAGACTCGATGCGGGCAATAATCGCGCTTCGGATCTGGTCCACCAACAGTGTCTTGCTGCTGCGATCTATCTCAAACATCTCATTCCCTTAATGAAACCACCGCCATCATGGCCTTCCTGATGCTTGGCAAAGAGCAGGCCGGTAATCAACAAGCCATCGCCAACACTCGCGTGCGAGGCAGTATCCTGGATACTTTGTAAGCAAAGTTTACGCCAGTGCTCGAAAAATGCCTTGCCTATTCCATCGAGTAAAAAACTCAGGGACGAGAATGGGTTTTCATGGGGTTTGCGGACATTGCGATCCAAAGGCTCGAGGTAGAAGTCCAGTTTGCCGAGGTATTGGTTGAGAATGATCAGGTTTTGGGTCCAGGGTAATTGTCGCAGCAGTGCTGAGACTTTTGCATGGTGCCTGTACACCTCGTAAAACTGGCGCATACGAAAGAGGTTCGGTCGGTGGTTTACGCCATTGGGCAGCAGACTGCTGCCCAATTCAATAGTGTCAGCACCGCTGTCACAATTGCCCGATCACGGATAACTAAACCCCTTAACCAACGTCAACTCCCCCACCGCCCGCATCGGCACCAGGAACGTCTCCATCTTCTCGTTCGGCGTCCCCTCTTGCGTAATCACCGTCACTTGCGCGGTGGTCAGCGGCTGAACAGCCTCTTCCTGCCCCTCTTCATCGCCGCGATACCCGCCACCGTAGTAGTTCACGTACACCAGGTATTGCCCCTTGATCGGCGCCGGCATGGCGAAGATTTCCGGGCCGTAGCCGGTGGTGACGTCCACATCCAGCGCCGCACCATTGGGCGCGACACGATCGCCGTACCAGATGTGTGCGCCATCGGGGGTGATGAGGTGCAAGTCCAGATCAGTGCCGTCGCTGTCCCAGGAAAGCAGTACTCGCAACTTCGCCGGAGTGGCACCGCCACTGGCGTTCAGGAACTGAGTGCGATGCCGCTGTTGGCCATCGGGACTGCGGACTTCAACGCTGTTGCTGCCGTTGGGGAATGAGAACGGGCGGTCGTAGCGGCCCGCGGGGTCAATTTTCAGTGGCATGCTGACGCCGTTGACGATCAGCTTACCGGGCTCATTACCCTTGGGTGTGGATTGGATTTGGCCGGTAATGCGAGCGGTATTGGCCTGCCCCACCGGTGTGTTCACCGACGAAGCCGGGTAATTGACCGTCTGACGAAAGTTTTCACCTTCGCCTTCGGGGGCGCCCGTGCGCCAGCCGCCGACGGGGGTGTCGAGTTTGACCGCGCTATCGGCGGCGAATGTCGTCGGCCATACGCAAAACGAACAAAGGAACAGGAAGACCTGTGGATAACGGAGTTTCATGGCCTATTCCAGCAAGAGGTGGCGGGCGAGCCCTTCGATGTAGGTTTCATCCTGGCCATTGGGGTGTGCTTCAAAGGCCAGGTGCAGGTATTCGTGGGTCAAGTCGAGGCGGTCTTGCAGCGTCAGCACGCCACGCACATAGATGCGCTGGCGTTCGCGGTCCACGAAGGGACGACCGAAGGCCAGGCGGCAAACGGCGAAGGTGCTGACTTCGTTGTAACCGACCTCACTTTCGAGGCGTTGGCGCCAGCCGCGGCGTTGGTTTTGCAACCAGTCTTGCGCGGCGGGCAGCGCTTCGCAGGAAGCGACCGGGCTGTCCCAGCGGCTGAGGCTTGCACGCGGGTAGGCGTGCAGCAGGATGGCGTCGTAGCGTTGACCGGCGTTGGCCTGTTCGACGGCTTGCTGCCAGGAGAGTTTGTCCGGCCCGGGTTGGTCGGAGTGATAGGTAACGGTGCTGCCGGCGAGAACCAGGTCGCTGGTCCACGCGGCGATGTTGCGCGATTCGGTGGCGGCCGGACGTGGGGCGACGCGCTGCCGGCTGCTGCTGTCGTCGATGCTCAGGCAGTCGCCGTTACGGGTAGCGTTTTGCAGCAGGTAGGTGCGGATCGCGACGCTCAGGGCTTTGGCTGCTTCAACGGGCTCGGGTATGGCTTCGCGCTGCAGGACACGGGCGACGTACTCTTCGCGGTCCAGGCGGGCGACGAGCTTGTCCTTGAGCAAGAACAACTCGCCGTCGCTGTGGATATCGAGTTGGTTGCCGTTGGCGAATTCGACGCGGTAGTCGCCCTGCAGGGGCCCAGGCGCTAACACGCGATCCCCCGACAGCACGCGTTTCAGCGGATAACGCGCGAACAGGCCGACCTCGACACACTTCCCCGCTTCTGCTGGCCATGACGAGGGCAACACCGTCGCCAGCGCCTGACCATAATTGCGCAAAACCATCTGGCTGGTGCCACGCCCACCGGCCCAGATCGGCGTGCCGTCCGCCGTCCAGCCCGCGAACCCGCCCTGGCGCGACGAAGGATCCTGATCCCCCAACCAGCTCCAGGTTTTCACCCGCAACCGACCGCCAAGCTCTCCCACGACATTGCCGTCAGCGGCATTGAGCACCACATCGAGCAATACCCGCCGCGCTCGATCCTGCGCCGGCATCACGGCCAAGACCTTCAACAACTCAGCCACCGAAACCCGGGTCTGCGGTTGCAACGACGGCAAGTCCAGCAACCACGTTGGCGCTTGTCTCGTCTGCCAATACTCGCGCCACTCAGTGCCGGAAATGCCCAACCGCGCGGGCTCGAAGTACAACCCGCAGGACTTCACCAACGCCTGATCGCGACCGATCGTGCCACCCGCCGTGCAGCAATAAATTTCTTCCTTCGACTGCCCGCGACACTCAAAAGCCGGTTCACGCGCGCCGGTGTCCACCAGCCAGCCGTAGACAAACAACTTCCACAAGCTGCCCAGCGGCGTCTGCAAATCGGCAGGCAATGGCTCACGCGAGATCATCTGAGTCCGGCTCAACGCAAGCAGTTCACCCTTGAAGCCCAGGCGCAACGGCTCGTCCTGCGCTGTCGCCAGCGCAGGGATCAAGCACAGCAGCCACCAGACCAGACACCGGGTCATGTCAGTTGACCGTGACCTGACCGAATGCCGGCTTCTGTTCCTGAGCCTGATGCTGTGGCGCGTAGACCTGCGTGAAGCGCACCGGTGGCAGGCTGAACTGGCCTTTTTGCGAGAAGCGCACCAGATGACGCAGGCGCAACTCACCGCTCAGCGCATCCACTGGCACCGCATACGCCATTTGCCCCGGTTCGAAACGGGCCTTCTCCAACGCGGTCGGCTCGGTGCCGGCCTTGCCCATCAGCTTGATGCCCCACGTGGTGCGCTCGACGTCCGCACCCGGTGGCAGCGGCACTTCGAGCATGCCGTAGCGCAGCGGTTTCGCCGCTTTACTGGTGATGATCACTTCGTCCAGGTACAGGCTGTCGCTGGACAACGGCTTGGTGCCGACCGCTTCGAGTTTGAACTCGAACGCTTCATCACCCGGCACCAGACGCGACAGGCGACGGGTGATGGTCACGGCCATCGGATCGATTGCCGGTTGTTTGGTCTGGTAGCTCAGCGCGGCACGCAGCGGGCGTTCTTGCGTCCCGGTCAGCGACAACACCGCCGGCACCGGCGTAGCGCCCTGCCACGTCCAATACATCTCACCGGTATCACCGTAGCGTTTCTTCCAGCCTTCCCCCGGTGCCAGTGCGATGGTCGGAGAGGCTTGCTCGATACTGCGTTGCAACCAAGTCAGCGCCAAGGCGCGCTCCAGGGTCGATTGCTGTGGCAACAGGCGTTGCAACAACGCTTGTGCATGCGCTTGATCGAAAGCTTGCAGCGACAGGTTCAAGGCCTCGGCAAACGGTTGAGCGCTGGCAGCCACTTGCTGTTGCGCAGCATCCACTTGACGGCTGAACGCCGGGGGCAGATTGACTTTGGCCTGACGCGCCAAAGACGCGGTCAGCACCCGAGCACTGGCCAGACCCAATGCCGAATCCGGATCGTTCATGACCAGGCTCTCTGCGCCATCGTCCATGACGCTCGCCGCATTGCCTTCGCCGGCTTTCACCAAGTCGTCGATCAAACCGCTGAGCAACGTGTTCACCGGCAATTGCATCTGTTTGGCAAACGACAGAATCAACGCCCGCTGCAACAGCGGCGTGTTCTGCGCCTGTTTCGCGTACACCTCCAGCACCCGCTGCCAGTGCTCCGGCGGCAGGCTCAGTTCCAGCGCCTTGCTGGCGTGCCAGTCGGCGTAATAGGCGTAAGCGGTGAGGAACGCATCCGGCTCACCGTCATAGCCCCACCAGGTGAAGCTCGCCGACGGGCCGGCCATTTGCACCAGCCGCAGGCGGCTGTTCTGCATGATCAAACGCAAGCGGTCGCGGATCTGTGGATTCGACGACAGCGTTGGATAAGCGATGCTCAACGGCAGCAAACGACTGGCGGTTTGTTCGACGCCGCCGTATGGATAGCTCAGCAGATCATCGAGGGCCGAGCGGAACACCGCTTGCGGGCTGTCATCCAGACGCAGGCGGATGTCGCTGGCGTCCGCCGGCAAGGTCAGTGGCGTATCACCGCTGGCCACATCCAGGCTTTGGCTTTGGGTCACCTGCCAACCTTCACCGGTCGCGGTCAGGCGCACGGCCAAGGCGTCAGCGGTTTTGCCGTCCTGCACCAGCTCGGCGGTCCACCCGCCATTGGTCAATGCGAACGCCGGCAATGCGATGTAGTTGACGCCGTTGTTCAGGGTGACCGGCACACGTTGCTCGGCACCCGCGTAATGAATCACCAGCTCAGCCTTGACCGATTTCTCGGCCTGACTGAAAGCGAACACACCGAGATCCGGTTTGTCGCCATTGCGGAACTTGGTCGGGCCGCTCCACTTCAGGTACAGCGGTTTCTCCGAGCGCACGAATTGCTTCTTCTGCCCGACCTGGCCGTCATCGGCGATGGCGCGGGCAGTGATGCGCCAGCGGGTCAAGGAGTCCGGCATCTTGAAGGTGAAACGGGTTTTGCCGTTGGCGTCGGTGATCAATTCCGGCTGCCACGCGGCGGTGTCGACGTCTTCACGACGCGGCCGCTCCAGCACTTTCACCCCACGCTCGCTGCGGTTGGCTTTGCCCGGTGCGCCCGGGCTGCCCGGCAGTGCCACGTCGTAGCTGATAAACGACAAACTGGCGCTAGTGCGCACGTTGTTGCGGCGCGGGTGGTAGAAGAACTGGTCGATGGTCGGCGCGACTTCCGGTTGCAACGCGTAGATCATTTCGTCGACCACGCTGACCGTCAGGTGCGCCGGAATCGGCTTGCCGGCGAATTGAGTGGTGAGGTCCACGGACACAGTATCGCCGGGTTGATACGCCTCTTTATCGGTGGCGATGGCCACGTCGATCTGCGGCGCGATCACCTTGATGCCGGCGTTCTGGAAGCTGTATTGGCCACCCTTGGTGTAGAGCACGGAGAAGGTCAGGTTCGGCGCGAAGTTGTCCTTCACCGGGATACGCGCGCGGTATTGGGTGTCGCTGAGTTTTTCCATCTTCAGCCAGTCGCTGCCCTTGGACAGCAGCGCCGTGGCCTCGACCTTGTCGCGCTCGAGCGACAGCAACGCATCGCTGACCGGCTCGGGGAACGTGATCAACGCGAGGGCTTCGTCGCCGGCCTTGTACTCAGGTTTGTCGAGGACGATTTCCACGGTGCCGGGCACGGCTTTGACGCCGTCGCCAGTGACCGAATGACCGGTCGCGCCAAGCACGCGGCCGTGATCATCTTTCAGCGTCAGGTTGTAAGTGCCCGGACGGTCGAAGGTCAGGGTAAAGCCTTTATCTTTGGCGGCGAGTTTACCTTCGCCAGAGGTCTGATCTTCGAGCCGTACCCAGCTGTAGCTGCTCGGGTTGACCGCTTTGCTCTGCTCGCTGCCACCTTCGTTGGCATAGCTGAATGCAACCTTGCCGCCCACCGCGCTGAACCGCTGCGGCGCGCTCAGGCGGAAACTGGCGGCGCCACGGTCGATGAGGATTTCCTTGGTGGTCTTGACCCGATACGCCGCGCCATCGCTGGCGAATACGGTGAGCATGTAGCGGCTCGGTTTCTCGGCGGCGGGCAAATCGAGGCTCGCGTTGCCCTTGGCGTCGGTGGTCAGTTCGGCGCTGGTCAGCTCCACCGGGAATTGCCCGAGGTATTGCAGTTCGTTGTCGACCATCGACAGTTGCTGGGCGCGCAGGCTCAGGCTTACCTTGGCGTTGGCCACCGGTTTGCCGTCCGGGTACAACAACACCAGACTGCCCTTCACCGGTTCGCCGGTGCGGTAATCCTGCTTGGCCAGGTTCAGGGAAATTTCGAAGTGCGGCTTGATGTATTCAGCGACACGGAAGGCACTGCTGTAGGCCTGATCCTTGTAGTTGAAACGCAGCTCATAGCCACCCGCCACCGCGTTGTCCGGCAACTGGAAACGGCCCTGAGTGCCAGCCTTGGAATCGAGCTTCAGCGCCAACGATTGCAGCGCGGTGCCGGTGGCATCGAGCACGGTCACATTGACGTCGGCAGCGGTCGGTGCCACGGAATCCCGCGCATTCTTGAACTCGCGGCCGACGATTTTCAGCGACACCCAATCCCCCGGCCGATACAGCGGCCGGTCGGTGAACGCATAAAGTTTGGTGTCGTAGATTTCGCTGTCGTAATAGAAGTTCTCGGAGACGAACACCCCGCCCTCTTCGTCCTCGCCGATCACGAACGAACGCTCGGGGCTGACGTGTTTCAGACGCAGTAATCCGTCGGCGTCAGTAGCGCCGCTGCTCATCACGCCCAGGCCGTCGGTCCACAGCACATTGACCTTGGGCACCGAACTGCCTTCGTGTTTGCGCGCGGCCCACACCAGCAATTCATCGCCAGCAATCTTGCTCACGGCCACGGTGTTGGAGACGAAGACCATGGTGGTCGCGCGGTACTTGCCGATCAGCGCTTCCACCAGATACAGCCCCGGTTTCAGGTTGCCCAACGGGATGTACACGTTGCCCGGCGAGACACTGACGAACTCGCTGGAAGAACCGGCCAGGTTCACGCCTTCAGGCGGCTGGATCGGTTTGGCTTGCCACAGCGGATAACGGAATTGGCTGACCACTGGCAGGCCCGGAATCAACGCGAACTGCGGCTGAGCGTCGTACGGCGTTGGCGCGGCGATGGCGGTGCCCATCTTCAGCTCCGGTACTTCCTCGGTGACTTGTTTACGTGACTCGTAGGAAAACGCCCGCTGCATCACCCGACGGGATTTGCGGTACCAGTTGTCCCACAGGTACGCGAGGGTGTTCGACAGGCCTTCGCCCTTGAACTGGCCGTCGCTGACCACCCGATGCAGGTTCTTCTGGCGCTTGAGGAAATCCAGCGGTTTATCGATGCGGTACACACGAATGTCCGCGCCGCCGTAAGGCTCCATGCGGAACCGGCGGTAATCGCGGCCCGGCGCTTCGAGGCGCACCATCGCCTGCTCGTCGCTGGCGAAACTGCTGTCGGCCAGCAGGAAGAAACTTTCACCGGCCACCGGTGTATAGCCGCTCGGCTCGACGGTGTCTTCGGCGTTGACCGCCGACAGAGGCAAAATCAACGCAAGCAAAAGAGGCAGTTTTGAACAAATGCGCAGCATGCGGGCACCGATCATTGGGAGAGAAAGTTCAGTCGATAGACGCCGATGAAGTTGGGGTTGGCTGCGTCGGGTATCCATCGGGTGTCCTTCCATGTCATGAGTTGTTGCAGGCTTGCGGAGCGCATGCCGTTGTCGGTGGGGGTAGTGGTGCCGGTGTGATAGGCGATGAAGCGGCCCATCCAGATCATCAGGTGCTGGTCATCGCCCTGATCGAAAAACATCAAGTCGCCGGGCCGGGCCTGGGCCAGATCACGGCCAACCAGGTGGCTGTTGAACTGGATCAGTTTGATCGCGTTGACATAGGGCCCGACCTTGCCGCCGCCCTGCTGCCATTGCTGGGCGAGGCCGCGTTGGGCGTCGCTCAGTTGCAGTTCCGGCGGCAGGTAGCGATTGGACAGGCCATTGCTGCGCAGCCATTTGTCGTCATGGACTTTCAGCGCTTCGTTGGCGGCAAACCGCACCAGCCCGGCACAGTCCTGCTGATACCAGCGCGGGCTCGGGCCTTGGGTCAGTTGTTCCTGGGCGATGCGCACGAACCAGGCGCGGAATACCTGGGACTGTTGCGGGTCGAGCGCCGGGGCTTCGCTGGCAAAGGTGCGAGTCCCCAGCAACAACGCCAGCAGGCCGAGGCCTCGGATGAGTGCGGTCACAAGGCTTTCCATTCCAGCGGCAGCCACTGCCAGTGGCCGTCGGGCTCGCTGCCTTTGGGCAAGGTCAGGGCATATTTGCCATAGCCGCCGAGGGTGCGCAGTTTCGGGATCAGGTAGGTTTGCGCGGCGTTGTAGAACACCGGTTCCATGTCCTGCGGCAGGCTGTCGAGGGTTTCCTGCTGCATCAGCTGCGCCATGGAGTCCGGGCCGAAATAGATCGGCATCAACAGGTCTTTTGGCAGCACGTCAGCCAGCGGCGGGAAGCGTTTGTCGAGGGTGCCGAGGGCTTTGTCGACCAGTTTGTCGTCGAGGGAGAACAGCAGGGTCGAACCGTGGCGCGCGAGACTTACGCGCATAAAGGCTTTGCCGGTGATCGCGTCGGGCTGCTCGGCATCCTTGGCCTTATAGGGACCGAAGTTGGAGCTGACCTGGCGCTGCCACTGATGGGTCTGGCCTTCCTGTTTTTCGACCACCGGGAAGGCGTGATCGGCAACGTTGCCTTCGTAAGCACCCACCATCGAGCCGAACAGGTTGCCCAGGTCGCCGTCGAGTTTGGCGCTGTCATCATCATTCAGGCTGGCCACCAGCAGCGGCGTGTACAACCGCGAGTCGGCATACCAGCACAGGCCGGCAGCACCGGCCATGTGTTCAGTCAGGGCCTGGGCCACGGACTCTTCGGCACCGAGTTTCACCAGCAGCGGCTTCTGTTGTTCGGCGGCCAGTGGCAAGGCCACGCAGGCGCTGGCGCCCATCGGCATGGCTTGCCAGATCGGTTTGAAGTCGAAGTCTGGCTGGTTTTCCAGTTCGTCCATGGCCAGGAAGCTGTGCCAGCCCTTGTCGTCCATGTCGAAACGCAGGCCGGCGAAGTTCGGGATGAAGCGCTGGTAGCCCATGGCCAGAACGCTGGAATTGACCGAGAGGCGTTGTTTTACCTCGGGCGCGCGCGGTGGCAGGCCGAAGGCTTCGGGGAAGAGTTTCTGGCCGCCGAGTAGTGCTTCCAGCGATTCGGTCGATACCATGCCGGGGTCGTCGACTGGACCGTGGCCGGTTTCATAAAGCTTGGCCGGGTTGGACAGCACCACCAGTTTGTCGCCATGAGAGGCGAACAGCAGCGCTTTGCTGTTGTTGTAGGTGAGTTGATAAAGCGGCACCACATCGCCGGCGACTTTGATTTCAGCCAGCTTGCTCAGCTGCGTATCATCCAGCGCCACTTTCGCCAGCGGCTCCAGTACCTTGGCCAGCCCGCCGCGATCCATCACCAACAGGAAATCCTTGAGACGTCCATCCGCCCCGCGCCACAGCGCCACATCCGCCGGTTGATCGAACAGCTGCTCGATCAGGCTGTCCTGCAACTTCAGGTCATGCTCGTAAATGATCCGCCGCAGACTACCAATCAAACCGAGGCGATCGGCGTGGGCTTCGTAATAGAAGACGAAATCTTCGGTCAGGGTTTCCTTGAGAAACGGCACCGCCAGCAAATCCTTGGGCAGCTGGCTCAGGGAATGGGTTTCGAGCAGACCGTCCGGCCGGCTCATGCCCAGTTTGTCACTGGCCAACTCAGCGGGCGGCGCCTTGGGTTTGTGCAGGAACCACCCTAACCCGCCCGCCACGCCAGCCACCAGGCACAGCCCGACCAGCAGCGCCGGCCAGCGACGGGAAGTGTTGGCAGCAGGTGCGTCGGCGGCCGGGGAAGCGGCTGGTGGAATAGTGTTATCACTCATGTTCACAAACCCAATTCATCCGTGGTGCGGGATGTTTAATAGTTGAAAGTCTTGACCAGCAGCAGGTCGCCGATCGCCCGCAAAGGCACGATGAAGGTCTCGCGTTTTTCGTCGACGGTGTTTTCGTTGAGCACCAGATTGATTTGCGAGGTGATCACCTCGTTCTGGTTGCTGGTCTCATCGAAGTTATAGCCGCCACTGCCGAAGTTGCCCCAATAGTTCACGTAAACCAGGTAGGTGCCGTGCATCGGCGCGGTCATGGTGAACATTTCCGGGCCGGGGCCATCGACCCCGTCCGGGTCCAGGCCGCCGCCGTTGCTCATCGCCGGGCGAGCCCAGAACGCATGTCGGCCATCGGGCGTAATGATGTGCAGATCGAGTTCGGCCTTGGGGTCGTCCCAGCCCAGCACCACGCGAATCCGCGCCGGAGTGCGCAGGTCGTTGGCTTCATAGAATTGGACGCGTTTGAGCGACTTGCCCTCGGAACTGCGCACTTCGACGCTGTTGGAGCCGGCGCCGAACGCATACGGCCGGGCAAAACGCCCTTGGTCGTCGGTGTACAAATTCAGGGGATTGCCGTTGACCGCCAGGCTATGGGGGCCACGGAGTGTGCCGAGGGCCTTGAGCTGGCCTTCGATCATCGTGCGATTGCGCTGCACGCCCCGGTCGATGGGCGGCGTGGGATAGGCGACTCGCGGATTTTCACTGCGGTCCAACAGGCCGTGATAGCGCCAGCCGCCCACCGGTTCCGACAACTCGGCCGTGGGCTCGGCCCACGCAACCTGGGCACAGACCAGCGTGATCAGCAGTGAAAGAACACAACGCATGTGACGCCTCCTGCCATGCATAACGAAACCCTGCGCCCGATCCTCGGCGCGTTACAGACCCAAAAAAGCTGCGTTTCGTCAGAAAGACCCTGAATATAGGGTCGTAGAAGGCGCGAAGATTAGCCATTCGGCGGTTTTTTAACAATCGGATACATCTATATTTGCGGTGGGAATCACGGTGATTGTCGGGCGTGAGCCGAATAACCCCCATTACCTTTATAGACGACATATCTCTGTGGCGAGGGAGCTTGCTCCCGCTCGACTGCGAAGCAGTCGCAATTCGCTGAATGCAGCGTAGCGTGCCTGAAGAAACGCGGCGTATGGTTTTGGGGCCGCTTCGCGTCCCAGCGGGAGCAAGCTCCCTCGCCACAAGGTGTGTTGTCACCCCGGAACTGCTGCGCCAACGACCCCGCTCATTTGCCCATACCCCCCATGTCTGCTAGTGTCGCGCCGGTTTAACGTCAACCGGAAATAGCCGCCATGGCCCGCAAAAAAGCTGCACTGGATTTCGAACAATCCCTCGCTGACCTGCAAACGCTGGTGGAGCGTCTGGAGAACGGCGAATTGTCGCTGGAAGACTCGCTGACCGCTTTCGAGCAGGGCATTGGTCTGACCCGCGATTGCCAGGCGGCGCTGGCCCAGGCCGAGCAAAAGGTTCAGGTGCTGCTCGAGCGTGATGGCGAGCTGGCCGAGGAACCCTTCGACGCGGATCAGCCAGAATGATTGCGGCGTATTCGGCCACCAGCCAGGCTCGCGTCAACGCTGCACTGGAAACCCTGTTCAACCCGCCAGGCCCTGAACTCGCTCGCCTCTATGAAGCCATGCGCTACAGCGTGATGAATGGCGGCAAGCGCGTGCGTCCGTTGCTGGCCTACGCCGCGTGTGAAGCACTGGGCGGCAAAGCCGAGCAAGCCAACGGCGCAGCCTGCGCGGTTGAGCTGATCCACGCCTATTCGTTGGTGCACGACGATCTGCCGGCCATGGACGATGACGACCTGCGTCGCGGCCAGCCAACCACCCACAAGAAATTTGACGAAGCCTGTGCGATCCTCGCCGGCGACGGTTTGCAGAGCCTGGCCTTCAGCGCCCTGCTCGACCCGCGCCTGAGCAGCTCGGACGCTGAAACCCGTCTGCAGATGGTCAGCGCTCTGGCGTTGGCGGCAGGTCCGGCGGGGATGGTCGGCGGGCAAGCCATCGACCTCGGCTCGGTGGGTCTGAAGCTCGATCAAAAAGCCCTTGAATACATGCATCGGCACAAGACCGGTGCGTTGATCGAGGTCAGCGTCAAACTCGGCGCCCTGGCCAGCGGTCATGCCGAGAAGGACGAACTGAAGTCCCTGCACAGTTATGCACAGGCCATCGGTCTGGCATTTCAGGTCCAGGACGACATTCTCGACGTCGAAAGTGACACCGAAACCCTCGGCAAACGCCAGGGTGCCGACATCGCCCGGGACAAGCCGACCTACCCGGCCCTGCTCGGCCTCGACGCGGCCAAGGTCTATGCCCTGGAACTGCGCGACCAGGCCCTGCACGCGCTGCGACCGTTTGACGCGGCGGCCGAGCCATTGCGCGATCTGGCTCGGTACATCGTCGATCGCCGCAGCTGACGGCGTACTCGCCAAAAAAGACCAACGCGTGGGCAGGGGGCGATGCATCAGGTAAACTGCCGCATCTTTTATACCTATAACGATTCGCCTGATGCCCACGACGTTTCATGAGATTCCCCGCAAGCGCCCGACCACGCCCCTGCTCGACCGTGCCAACACGCCGGACGGCCTGCGCCGGTTAGGCGAAGCAGAGCTGGAAACCCTGGCCGATGAGTTGCGCCTGGAATTGCTCTACACGGTCGGTCAGACCGGCGGGCATTTCGGTGCCGGCCTGGGCGTGATCGAGCTGACCATCGCGTTGCATTACGTCTTCGACACCCCGGACGACCGGCTGGTGTGGGACGTGGGTCATCAGGCCTACCCGCACAAGATCCTCACCGGCCGTCGCGAGCGCATGAGCACCCTGCGCCAGAAGGACGGCATTGCCGCCTTCCCGCGTCGTTCAGAGAGCGAGTACGACACCTTTGGCGTCGGCCATTCCAGCACGTCGATCAGCGCAGCGCTGGGCATGGCGATTGCTGCCCGCCTGCAACACAGTGATCGCAAGGCGATCGCGGTGATCGGCGACGGCGCACTGACCGCCGGCATGGCTTTCGAGGCGCTGAACCACGCGCCGGAAGTGGACGCCAACATGCTGGTAATCCTCAACGACAACGACATGTCGATCTCGCGCAACGTCGGCGGGCTGTCGAACTATCTGGCGAAGATCCTTTCCAGCCGCACTTACGCCAGCATGCGCGAAGGCAGCAAAAAGGTCCTGTCGCGTCTGCCCGGCGCCTGGGAAATCGCCCGGCGCACCGAAGAGTACGCCAAAGGCATGCTGGTCCCCGGCACCCTGTTCGAAGAGCTGGGCTGGAACTACATCGGCCCGATCGACGGCCATGACCTGCCGACCCTGATCGCCACCCTGCGCAACATGCGCGATCTGAAAGGCCCGCAGTTCCTGCATGTGGTCACCAAAAAAGGCAAAGGCTTCGCCCCGGCGGAAGTCGACCCGATCGGTTACCACGCCATCACCAAACTCGAACCGCTGGACGCTCCGGCCGCCGCGCCGAAGAAAGCCGGCGGGCCGAAGTATTCCGGAGTATTCGGTGAGTGGCTGTGCGACATGGCCGCTGTCGACCCGCGACTGGTCGGAATCACCCCGGCCATGAAGGAAGGCTCCGATCTGGTGGCCTTCAGCGAGCGTTTCCCACTGCGCTATTTCGACGTAGCGATCGCCGAGCAACACGCCGTGACCCTCGCTGCCGGCATGGCCTGCGAAGGTGCGAAACCGGTGGTGGCGATCTATTCGACCTTCCTGCAGCGCGGTTACGACCAACTCATCCATGACGTCGCGGTGCAAAACCTCGACGTACTGTTCGCCATCGACCGCGCAGGCCTGGTGGGCGAAGACGGCCCGACGCACGCGGGCAGCTTCGATTTGTCGTTCCTGCGTTGCATCCCCGGCATGCTGGTAATGACCCCGAGCGACGAGAACGAACTGCGCAAAATGCTCAGCACCGGCCACCTGTACAACGGCCCGGCGGCCGTGCGCTACCCGCGAGGCACCGGCCCGAATGCGCCGATAGAGAAAGACCTCGAACCGATTGAAATCGGCAAGGGTGTGATTCGTCGCCAGGGCAGCAAAGTCGCCCTGCTGGTGTTCGGCGTGCAACTGGCCGAGGCGCTGAAAGTCGCCGAGAAGCTGGATGCGACGGTGGTCGACATGCGTTTCGTCAAACCGCTCGACGAAGCACTGGTTCGCGAAATCGCCGGCAGCCACGAGTTGCTGGTGACCATCGAAGAGAATGCGATCATGGGCGGCGCCGGTGGCGCGGTCAGCGAGTTCCTCGCCCGCGAAAACATCCTCAAGTCGATGCTGCACCTGGGCCTGCCAGACGCCTATGTGGAGCACGCCAAGCCTGCGCAAATGCTGGCCGAATGCGGGCTGGACGAAGCCGGGATCGAAGAAGCGGTGCGTCAGCGTCTGCAACTGCTGAACATCTGATCCCGCTCCCCGTAGGAGTTGCCGAAGGCTGCGATCTTTTGATCCTGACCTTCGGCGGCTCCAAATCTGAAAAACAAAATCAAAAGATCGCAGCCTTCGGCAGCGCCTACAGTTGACCGCGTCCCACCCGGTCAATGTGGGAGCGGGCTTGCTCGCGAAGCAGGCACCTCGGTCTCAGCGGTCCGGTGCGATGGCGTGGCATAACTTGGCGGTCGCTTCGATCATCTGCCCACTCGGCCGCTCCAGGCCTTTATCGATCACCAGCAGCAATTGCCCCCGCGCCACCGCCGTCACCTGGGGCCAGGCCTTCCACGCATCGAGCTGCGCCTGATCACCGGCCAGAATCACTTCGGGATTGCGCTGCAACACGGCCTCCACACTGACCTGCGGCGCAGGCTGTGGCAGGTTGGCGAACACATTGCGCGCGCCACACACTTCAAGCGCATCGCTGATGATCTGGCTGCCGCCAACGGTGTACAGCGGCCGATCCCAGACTTGATAAAACACCCGTAACGGTTCATTCCTCCGATAGCGCTGGCGCAGGGAATCGAGTCGTTGACGCAGACTCTCAGCCAATGAAACGCCTCGCTCCGACCGGCCGAGTTGCGTGGCAATTGCCTCGATCTGCACGGTAAGTTGTTCGAGGTTGTGAGGTTCAACGACATAGGTGGGAATGTTCAGCCGTTTGAGCTGTTCACGCTGAGCCGGCCCCACACCGCCCGGCCAGAGCAGCAGTAAATCGGGCTTGAGGCTGAGCAATCGTTCGATGTCCAACTGGCCATAGCGGCCCACCGAAGGAATGTCTTTGAGCTCGGCAGGACGCTCACCGGCATCCAGCACACCAACCAGCAGGTCAGCCGAGTTCAGCTCCACGACGATTTCAGAAAGCGACGGTGCCAGAGTGACAACCCGTTCGACAGCAACCGCCGCCCCACTGACGGCCAGCAGCAACACCGCCAGCCAGACTTTGCGCATCAGCCGAGTTGACGCGGGATACGGTAGAGGTAGAACAGCACCGTGGTCGACAGCGCGAGCAGCACCAGCGGCACGGCTTCAAGGCCAACGAATACCGCCAGCGCACCGATCCAGGCAGGCAGACCGGCGACCAGCAACGCGGTGCGGCGTTTTGCAGCCAGGGCGATCCAGGCGGCGGGCTCTTCAGGGGTGTCGAGGGCTTTCTGGGTGGCGATCAGCGCGTGCTTGTAGCCGCCAAAGAACTTCAGGCTGACAAACATCGACGCCACACCGGCAATGAACAACGGCATGGCCAGCACCGGCAGAATCGCCTCGCTCTGGCCGAATACGCCGTTGATCACGAACAGCGGCAGCAAGGCCAGCGCCAGGTATTGCCACCAGCTGACGGACAGTCGCCGCCGTACCTGAGCGCGGGTCACGCCCGGTCAACCTCGCCCTGATGCTCGTTGCCCATCATGTGGTCAAGCTTGCTGGCCTTGGTGGCCAGGTAAAGTTTGTTGTGCGGGTTGTGCCCGGTGTGCAACGGCACGCGCTCGGCGACCACAATGCCCATGTCGGTCAAGGCTTTGACCTTGCGTGGGTTGTTGGTCATCAGACGCAGGGACTTCACGCCCAGATGCTCCAGCATCGGCAGGCACATGGCGTAGTCGCGCTGGTCGGCGGCAAAGCCCAGACGTTCGTTGGCTTCAACCGTATCGGCACCGCCGTCCTGCAATTCATAGGCGCGGATCTTGTTCAGCAGGCCAATGCCGCGACCTTCCTGACGCAAGTAGAGCAACACGCCACGGCCTTCGCGGGCGATCGCCTGCAACGCCGCCTCAAGCTGCGAGCCGCAGTCGCAACGCTGGCTGAACAAGGCATCGCCGGTCAGGCATTCGGAGTGCAACCGGCCGAGTACCGGAGCACCGTCGGCGAACTCACCCAGGCTCAGCACCACGTGCTCGCGCCCGTTTTCTTCATCGAGAAAGCCGTGCATGGTGAATTGCGCAAAAGGCGTTGGCAGCTTGGAAGCGGCGACAAAAACGACAGGCACCGGTGTGCTCCTGATCTATTAAGTACTGAAGATTCGCAGAGGCGGCATTGTAACAGCACGTTCCTACAGACGCTTAGGCTGAATTATCGGCCATAACGATCAAAAAGTTTGATCAAGCGGCCAAGCCAATGGCCCTGTGGGAGCGGGCTTGCTCGCGAAAACGGTGTATCAGGCTACTCATATGTTGAATGTGCGTCCGCCTTCGCGAGCAAGCCCACTCCCACATTGATCGTATTCAGTCTGCGCCAAACGGGTACGGCTGTTTCCACTTTGCGAAGATCGGTTTCAGCTGGCCGCTTTTTACCAGCAGTTCCATGCGCTGATCGAACAACGCCATCAGCTGGCGTGCCCGGAGTGTATCGGCGAAGCACAGGTACAGTGGCAAATCCGCGATGTGCGTGCGTTGAAACTGCGACGGCTCCTTGGCTCGGCTGACGATGGAGTCAACCTCGTCTAGCGCGTCGATGTAGTAGTCGACGCGGTTTTGAATCAGCATCGACAGAATCCCGCTACGCCGCACAACTTCGTTATAGCGCCGCACGTTGGGCAGGTAAGCCTGATACTTGTAGCCGCGCACCCAGACCAATCGATAATTGCCCAGGTTTTCCGCGGTCGGTGTCGGATTGCTGGCCAGGCCCAGTGCATAGATGGGATCGGTATCGAAACTCCAGCGCGGATAGAGCACGTCGCTGACTTCATCCCGATAGGCACCGACACAGGCGTCCACTTCGCCACGCTGTGCCAGGCCCGTGGCGCGCGTATACGGTTCGATTCGAATATCCAGTTTGACGCCCGCCGGCTCGAACACCTCGCGCAGCAGGTCCCAGCCCAAACCACGACCATCGGCGGCGGTGAAGTCTTCCCAGGCTTCGCTGGCAAGGTGAATCACGGACGGCGGCGTCGGTGCTTCACTCGCCCGGGCGAGCGACCAAAACGTCGCGAAAACCATTACCATCAACCAGCGAGCCATTTTTCGTCCTCGTCTGCAGCCTTCAGGCGAAAAGCCACACCAGCCCTTGCATCGCCAACCAGGCAAACACACCAGCCAGTACGTCGTCGAGCATGATCCCGACGCCACCGTGCACATGCCGGTCGATCCAGCGAATCGGCCACGGCTTGAGGATGTCGAAGAAGCGGAACATCAGGAACCCCGCCAGCAACCAATACCAACCTTCCGGCACCAGCCACAGGGTGATCCACATTCCGACCATTTCGTCCCAGACGATGCCTTCATGGTCGTGCACACGCAAATCATCGGCGACCTTGCCGCACAGCCAGAAGCCGAACAGCATGGTGAGGCCGAGCATCAGCCAGTAGCCCCAGTCGGGCAGCATCTGCCACAACGGAATAAAGGGTAACGCCACTAACGAACCCCAGGTGCCCGGCGCTTTTGGCAGGGTGCCCGAGCCGAAGCCGAACGCCAGGAAATGCCACGGATTGCGCCACACCGATGGCGGCACGAACTCTGCCGGGACCTGTTTGGGATGATCTGTCACGGTGTCTCCCGAAAATGTTGATAACCCCGGATTGGCGGGGTGATGTCGTGTCCGTCGGCGTCCAGCAGTGTCACTCCCTGCCCTGCTATGACCTGCCCAAGCACATGGATCGGCCAGCCGTCCGCCAGCAACGATGGCAACTCGGCGGGCGGCAAGGTGAAGGCCAGCACGTAATCGTCACCGCCGCTCAGGGCGGCTTGCTCAGCGTCGGACTGACCGAGGAAGGCCAGCAGCGCCTTAGACAACGGCAGCTTGTTGCGCTCTACCTGAACCCCGACTTTCGACGCCAAGGCAATATGCCCGCAGTCGGCGAGCAGGCCGTCGGAGATATCCAGCGCCGCAGTGGCTCTGCCGCGCAACGCCATGCCCAGACCAAGCTGCGGTTGCGGCGACCAGTAATGGGCACGCAACGGCTCAGCGATGGCCGCGTCAGCCATTCGCTGGCCGAGCACCAGCGGCAATGCGCCCGCACCGTTACCCAACTCACCCCCCACGCAGAGCAAATCGCCCGGCTGTGCGCCGCTGCGGGTCAACGCCAGACCGACCGGCACCCGACCGAACACGGTCATGGTCAGGCTCAACGGCCCGCGAGTGGTATCGCCACCCACCAGCGCCACACCGCAATTTTGCGCCATGAGGTTCAAACCACGGGCGAAGGCTTCCAGCCAATCGGTGGTCACCGTCGGCAAGGTCAGGGCAAGGGTAAAGGCAATGGGAGCGGCGCCCATGGCGGCCAGATCACTGACAGCCACAGCCAGCGAGCGCTGACCGAGCAGAAACGGGTCGCAAGGGTCGGCGAAATGCACACCGGCCACCAGCGTATCGGTGGAAATCGCCAACTGCTCCCCGGGGGGAACAGCCAGCAAGGCGCAGTCGTCACCGATCCCGAGGGCAACGCCTTCGCCGCCCTGCGCACAGGGCGCGGCGGCGAAGAAATTGCGGATCAGCTCAAACTCACCCATCGCAAATTCAAGCGCCGATCAGCGCTTGAATGCCTTCACTTCAGCTTCACGCAGACGCGGGGCCAGCTTGTCGAGCACACCGTTGACGAACTTGTGGCCGTCGGTGGAACCGAAGACCTTGGCCAGTTCGATACCTTCGTTGATTACAACGCGGTACGGCACGTCGACGCGCTCAAGCAGTTCCCAGGTGGACAGGCGCAATACCGCCAGCTCAACAGGGTCCAGCTCTTCGATGGTCAGATCCAGGCAAGGCTTGAGAGCCGCGTCGATCTTGTCCTTCTGCGCTGGAACCCCATGCAGGATTTCACGAAAGTAGGCGCCGTCGACATCACTGAAATCGTTATCGACCCGGAACTGCGCTTCGATCTCGTTCAGCGATTGCTTGGCCATGTGCCATTGGTACAGTGCCTGAGTCGCGAGCTGACGGGCTTCGCGACGCTTGACGCTTTTCGATGGCTTGCCGGCATCCGCAGGCTTTGGATCGCGCGGGTTGAAACGATCGCTATCGTCGCTAATCACTTGGCCTCCAACTGCGCCAGCAGGCTGACCATTTCCAGGGCGGACAGGGCAGCTTCAGCGCCTTTGTTGCCGGCCTTGGTGCCGGAACGTTCGATGGCTTGTTCGATGGAATCAACGGTCAGCACGCCGAAAGCGACCGGTACGCCGAACTCCATGGACACCTGGGCCAGGCCCTTGGTGCATTCGCCAGCCACGTATTCGAAGTGCGGAGTACCGCCACGAATGACCGCGCCCAGGGCGATGATTGCCGCGAACTCGCCCTTCTGAGCGACTTTCTGCGCAACCAGCGGGATTTCGAAGGCGCCAGGCGCACGGATGATGGTGATGTCGCTTTCGCTCACGCCATGGCGAACCAGGGCATCAACTGCACCGCTGACCAGGCTTTCAACGACGAAGCTGTTGAAACGGCCCACTACCAAAGCGTAGCGGCCTTTAGGGGCGATGAAGGTACCTTCGATGGTCTTCAGGGTCATTCGTTAGATCTCTTAAAGAGCCGGGACGCGTTTTCTACGCGCCCCTCAGTGATATTTGAACCGCGAATACAGGACCGCAACACCCAGGTCTTATTCGGAGGGCACGTATTCTACAACTTCCAGATCGAAACCGGATATCGCATTAAATTTCATCGGTGCACTCATCAGGCGCATTTTACGCACGCCCAGGTCCCGAAGGATCTGCGAACCGGCACCAACGATGCTGTAGGTGGTCGGTTTTTTCACCGCATTGTGGTCGGCGGTTTCGCGGATGTGTGCCAGCAACACGTCGCCATCGAGCGGGTGCCCCAGCAACAGCACCACACCGCTGCCAGCCTCGGCGACCGCGGCCATGGCGGCGCGCAGGCTCCAGCGGCCCGGTTGCTTGACCATCAACAGGTCACGCAGCGGGTCCATGTTGTGCACCCGGACCAGGGTCGGCTCTTCGGCGCACACGGTGCCCAGGGTCAGGGCCATGTGCACGTCGCCTTCCACCGAATCACGATAGGTCACCAGGTTGAACTGGCCCAGTTCGCTGTCCAGCGGCTGCTCGGCAATCCGCTGAACGGTACGTTCGTGGATCATCCGGTAGTGAATCAGGTCGGCGATGGTGCCGATCTTGATGTTGTGCTCGGCGGCAAACGCTTCGAGTTCGGCGCGACGGGACATGGTGCCGTCGTCGTTCATCACTTCGCAGATCACGCCGCTCGGCTCGAAGCCGGCCATGCGCGCCAGGTCGCAGGCGGCTTCGGTGTGGCCGGCGCGGGCCAGGGTACCGCCGGCCTGGGCCATCAGCGGAAAGATGTGGCCAGGGCTGACGATGTCTTCAGCCTTGGCGTCTTTGGCGGCAGCGGCTTGCACGGTGCGCGCACGGTCAGCCGCGGAGATACCGGTGGTGACGCCTTCGGCGGCTTCGATGGACACGGTGAACTTGGTGCCGAAGCCGGAACCGTTGCGTGGTGCCATCAACGGCAGCTTGAGCAGTTCGCAGCGCTCGCGACTCATCGGCATGCAGATCAGGCCACGGGCATGCTTGGCCATGAAGTTGATGTGTTCAGCCTTGCAGCATTCGGCGGCCATGATCAGGTCGCCTTCGTTCTCGCGGTCTTCGTCATCCATGAGGATGACCATCTTGCCTTGGCGGATGTCTTCAACCAGTTCTTCGATGCTATTGAGCGCCACAAGGCACCCCCCTTCTTTCGAAATTTGAGCTTCAGGATTTGAGATAGCCGTTTTGGGCCAGAAAGCTTTCGGTGATGTTACCGGCAGAAGGCTCCGCGGCCTTGTCGCCCAACAGCAGGCGCTCCAGATAACGGGCCAGCAAGTCGACTTCCAGGTTCACCCGGCGACCTGGCTTGTAAGACGCCATGATGGTTTCGCTCAGGGTGTGCGGAATGATCGTCAGCAGGAATTCGGCGCCATCGACCGCGTTCACCGTCAGGCTGGTGCCGTCGACGGTGATCGAGCCCTTGTGGGCGATGTACTTGGCCAGGTCTTTCGGCGCGCGGATGCGAAATTCCACGGCGCGGGCATTGTCGGTACGCGAGACCACTTCGCCAACACCGTCGACGTGACCGCTGACCAGATGCCCGCCCAGGCGGGTGGTCGGGGTCAGGGCTTTTTCCAGGTTGACCGGGCTGCCGCTTTTAAGGTCATTCATGGCGGTGCAGTCGAGGGTTTCGCGACTGACGTCCGCCGCAAAACCATTGCCCGGCAGTTCAACCGCCGTCAGGCACACGCCGTTGACGGCAATGCTGTCGCCCAGTTTGACGTCGCTCAGGTCAAGCTTGCCGGTTTCTACGTAAACCCGCACATCTCCGCCTTTTGGGGTCAATGCACGAATACTGCCGATGGATTCGATGATGCCGGTAAACATGGAGTCCTCCTCGAGAACAGGGCCAGCACTAGAGCAATGGCCGGGAATTATACGCTCGCCGATGGCACAGGGATGGCAGTGACTCGCCAGTCATCGCCAACCGCGCGGATTTCGGTAATTTTGAGCTCGGGCGCCTCTTTCATTTGCGCCAGCGGCCAGTCCAGCAACGGTCGCGCCGTGGAGCCGAGAAACTTGCCGGCGATGAAGATCTGGAACTCATCCACCAGCCCTTGCTGAGCGAACGCCCCGGCCAGACGCGGGCCGGCCTCGACCAGCACTTCGTTGACGCCACGGGCCGCGAGCTCGACCAACAGCTTGCGCAGGTCAACCTGGCCATCGTTGCCGGCCACGATCAGGCATTCCGGACCGTTGGCGTATTGCTCTTCGATTGCCATACACGTGGCGACCAACGCAGGGCCGGCCTTGAAGAACGGCGCATCCAGCGGCACCCGCAGACGACCGTCGATCAGCACGCGAAGCGGCGGACGGCTCATGGCCAAGGCTGTTTGTTCGGGATCCAGGCCCAATTCATCGGCTCGCACGGTCAAGCGGGCATTGTCCGCGAGCACCGTGTCGGCGCCGGTCAGCACCACGCTGGCCTGGGCGCGCAGGCGTTGTACCGCCGAACGCGCCGCCGTACCTGTGATCCACTGGCTCTCGCCGCTTTCCATGGCCGTGCGACCGTCGAGGCTCATGGCCAATTTGACCCGCACGAATGGCAAGCCGTGTTCCATGCGTTTGAGGAAGCCTTCATTAAGCTTGCGCGCCTCGCTTTCCAGCACGCCGCTTTCGGTGGCGATACCGGCCTGGGCCAGACGTTGCAGGCCGCGACCGGCGACTTCCGGGTTCGGGTCCTGCATCGCCGCGACGACGCGCGCCACACCGGCATTGACCAGCGCTTCGGCACAGGGCGGCGTACGGCCGTGGTGGCTGCAAGGTTCGAGGGTCACGTAAGCCGTGGCGCCCCGCGCCTTGTCGCCCGCGGCACGCAAGGCGTGGACTTCGGCATGGGGCTCGCCGGTGCGCACATGCCAGCCTTCGCCGACAATCTGCCCGTCACGCACCACCACGCAGCCAACCCGGGGGTTGGGGTGCGTCGTGTAATGACCTTTGCGCGCCAGTTCCAGGGCGCGGGCCATGTAATGGATGTCGAGGATGGCTTGTTCCGGGGAGGTGGTCATTCTTTCACCGGCTCACGGGCGAGGCGATCGATCTCTTCACGGAACTCGTTGAGGTCCTGGAAGCGTCGATACACCGAAGCGAAGCGGATATAGGCGACTTCATCAAGCTTCTTCAGCTCGGCCATCACCAGTTCGCCGACCACGAGGGATTTGACCTCACGCTCACCGGTGGCGCGCAGCTTGTGTTTGATGTGCACCAGCGACGATTCGAGGCGCTCGACACTTACCGGGCGCTTCTCCAGCGCCCGCTGCATGCCGGCGCGCAGTTTTTCTTCATCGAACGGCTGGCGACTGCCGTCGGTTTTGATCAGGCGCGGCAACACCAGTTCAGCGGTTTCGAACGTCGTGAAACGTTCGCCGCAGGCCAGGCATTCACGCCGGCGGCGCACCTGTTCGCCCTCGGCGACCAGACGCGAGTCGATGACCTTGGTGTCGTTGGCACCGCAGAAGGGACAGTGCATGGTGGCAGGCAACAAAAAATGGGAGGGCCATGGTAGCGCATCCCCGTGGCAAGACAAGCCATAGGGTTTGCGGTATACAGACTGGCTGTATATGGATTTCACTTGCTGGAGCCGCCAATGTCTTTACGCCCCCTCATTTTGCTCAGTCTTTTCAGCCTGTTGGTGGCCTGTGGCAGTGATGCGCCCAAGCCCCAGCCACCGACTCCAGGCCCGGCGCCACAACAGGCGCAGAAGAAAGCCAAGGCGTCTGCCGAGCTCGGTCCGCTGCCGGCTTACCAACGTGAAATCAGCGGCACGCTGTTGGGCGTGCCGGCCGATGCCGAAGTCGAACTGGCGCTGCTGGTGATCGACGACAAGGATCGCCCGCAACAATTGCTCGCCAGTGCCAACCTGATCGGCACCCATCAGGTGTTGCCGTTTCGTCTGCGTTTCAGCCCTGAATCCTTCCCGGTTGGCGCTCGCGTTGAACTGCGCGGGCGCGCCAGCCAGTCCGGGCAGTTGATTCTGCATCTGCCGGCGCAAATGATCACACAGCCAACCACCCAGGCATTGGGTCAGCTGCAATTCGTCAAAGCACCATGATTGCACCGCTCGACCTGCAACAGGCATTGAGTGAACTGCTCGGTGATGCACAGCTTGTAGCCTGTGAGTTACCGGGCACCGCGCTGAAACTCTGGCTGATCGACGGCGACAACATGGACCGCGCCTTCAGCCCCGAAGAAACCCGGCGGATTCTCCACGAGCCGCCGTACTGGAGTTTCTGCTGGGCCAGTGGGCTGGCCGTGGCGCGCTATCTCGCCGATCACCCGCACTGGGTCGAGGGCAAACGGGTGCTGGATTTCGGCGCCGGTTCCGGGGTGGCCGCGATTGCGGCGGTGAAAGCCGGGGCGCTGGAAGTGGTGGCCTGCGACCTGGACCCGCTGGCGATTGCTGCATGTCGGGCGAATGCTGAACTCAATGATGTGCAGCTCAGCTACTCGACGGACTTTTTCGCCGAAGCGGATCGGTTTGATCTGATTCTGGTGGCCGATGTGTTGTACGACCGGGAAAATCTGCCATTACTCGACGAGTTTCTCAGCCGTGGCCGGGAAGCGTTGGTGGCGGATTCACGGGTGCGGGATTTTCGCCATCCGCTGTATCGGCGCATCGAGATGCTGGAGGCGATGACCTTGCCGGACCTGGCCGAGCCCGAAGAGTTTCGGCATGTGAGCCTCTACCATGCCACCCGAGCTTGATCGTTCCCACGCTCTGCGTGGAGGAATGCAGCCCGGGACGCTCCGCGTCCCAAAGCGGACGCAGAGCGTCCATTGAGGCATTCCCACGCAGAGCGTGGGAACGATCAGCGTTACGACTTTCAGCAGCCCCCCACCAAGCCTTATAGTGGCCTCATCCACGCTTTTACGAGAGACCCCATGAGTCAGGAAACGCCGTACATCTTCGACGCCACGACTGCCGATTTCGACCAGTCGGTGATCGAGAACTCTTTTCACAAACCGGTACTGGTGGATTTCTGGGCCGAATGGTGTGCGCCGTGCAAGGCCTTGATGCCGATGCTGCAAACCATCGCCGAGAGCTATCAGGGCGAGTTGCTGCTGGCCAAGGTCAACTGCGACATCGAGCAGGACATTGTTGCGCGCTTCGGCATTCGCAGCCTGCCGACCGTGGTGCTGTTCAAGGACGGTCAGCCAGTGGACGGTTTTGCCGGTGCACAACCGGAATCGGCTGTGCGCACCATGCTCGAGCCCCACGTGCAAATGCCGCCGCCCGCTGCGGCCGACCCGTTCGAGCAGGCTCAGGCGCTGTTCGATGACGGTCGTTTCGCCGACGCCGAAGCCACGCTCAAAGTACTGCTGGCTGAAGACAACACCAATGCCAAGGCACTGATTCTCTACGCCCGCTGCCTCACCGAGCGCGGCGAACTGGGTGAAGCGCAAATCGTGCTCGACGCGGTCAAGACCGATGAACACAAAGCTGCGCTGGCCGGTGCCAAGGCGCAGATCCAGTTTCTCGGTCAGGCCAGGGATTTACCGGATGCGGCAGACCTGAAAGCGCGTCTGGCGAAAAATCCGCAGGACGATGAGGCGGTCTATCAACTGGCGATCCAGCAACTGGCCCGTCAGCAATATGACGCGGCGCTGGATGCCTTGCTGAAACTGTTCATCCGCAACCGCAGCTACAGCGAAGGCTTGCCACACAAGACCTTGCTGCAAGTGTTCGAATTGCTGGGCAACGATCACCCGCTGGTGACCACGTACCGTCGCAAGTTGTTTGCCGCGCTCTATTAAGGTCAAAAGATCGTCCGAACGCGGCCCGAGCCTGCGGCAGCTCTTACGCCGGCTTGTGCCAGCTGTAGAGCGGCGTATCCCCGCCGCTCACCACTTTGACGTCTGCGCAGTGGCGCAAGCGCACCAACAAGCGTTTGCCCGCCGCTGCGCTGCCGGTCAGCCCTTCCAGCTGCTCCAGCAAATCCGGCCCGCTCAATTGCCCTGCCTTGCGCAGCAGTTCTTTGGCGATCTGCCAAAGCGCATCGTCCTGATTCACCGGTTTGGCGGGCGTCGCACTCGCCTCGGGTTTGGCAGCCTGCAACTGCGCACCGAGCTGCGCCCAGTCGCCCTCATCCAGTTCCAGCGTCAAATCCACCGGCCAGTCGCCGATGCTTCCGCGTATTCGCAACATAAGTCTGCTCCTGCCCATACATGTCTTGCATGCTCCCATGGGTCTTGCGCAACGCCAAGCAGACGGTCAAACTCTCGGCACTTTCGTTATAAGATTACATAACAAACTCTTCACTTTACTTTTCGGAGACCCGTCATGCGCCGTCTGCTGCTCGCTTTGCCGTTTGCCCTGTTGCCGCTGGCTGTCGCCCACGCGGCTGTCGAGCATGATCATGATCACGATGAGCACGGCAGCCTCAGCGCCCACGAACATGGCGTCGGTCGCCTGAATGCGGCGCTGGATGGCCAGACTCTGGAATTGGAACTGGAAAGCCCGGCGATGAACCTGGTGGGTTTCGAACACGCCGCCACCACCGACGCCGACAAGGCCAAGGTCGCCGCCGTCCGCGCGCAGCTGGAAAAACCGCTGGTGCTGTTCAACCTGCCAAAAGCCGCCGGTTGCGTGGTCGCGACTCAGGAACTGGAAAGCCCGCTGTTCGGTGACACGCCGGATGCCGATGACCATGACAAGGAAGACGCCAAGGACGGTCACGAGCATCACCATGACCACAGCGAGATCCATGCCCACTACCAATTCAGCTGCTCGGCCCCGGGCGCGCTGAAGACCCTGGATTTGGCGAACATCTTCAACACATTCCCGGCCACCCAGAAGATTCAGGTACAACTGATCAGCCCGAGCGGGCAGCAAGGGGTTGAGGTAACAGCCAAGGCTGCCGCCCTGAAATTCTGAATTCACCGAAGATCCCCTGTGGGAGCGAGCCTGCTCGCGATAGCGGCCAAACAGTCGACATCTATGTTGAAGGTGATGGCCTCATCGCGAGCAGGCTCGCTCCCACAGGGGGTTGGTGTTGAATGTGACATTGAGACAAGTACCCAAAACCCATGAAATCGGCGCTATGACCCAAGCACTCATCGAACTGTCCGACCTGGGCTTCAGCTGGCCCGGTCATCCACCGCTGCTGGACATCCCGGCGTTTCGCCTTATGCCGGGTGAAACCCTGTTTCTCAAAGGCCCCAGCGGCAGCGGCAAGACCACCCTGCTCGGTCTGCTCGGCGGTGTGCAAAAGCCTGATCGCGGCAGCATTCGATTGCTCGGCCAGGAACTGACCGAACTCTCTGCCGGTGCTCGCGACCACTTCCGGGTCGATCACACCGGCTACATCTTCCAGCAGTTCAACTTGCTGCCGTTCCTCTCGGTGCGCGAGAACGTCGAGTTGCCCTGCCACTTCTCCAGGCTGCGCGCCGAACGGGCGAAACAGCGCCACGGCAGCGTCGATCAGGCGGCAGCCACCCTGCTCGCCCACCTGGGTTTGACCGATCAAAACTTGCTCAGCCGCCGTGCCGACTCGCTGTCCATCGGCCAGCAACAACGGGTCGCCGCCGCGCGCGCGTTGATTGGTCAGCCGGAACTGGTGATCGCCGACGAACCGACCTCGGCGCTGGACTACGATGCCCGCGAGAACTTCATTCGCCTGCTGTTCGCCGAATGCCGCGAAGCCGGTTCGAGCCTGTTGTTCGTCAGCCATGACCAGAGCCTGGCGCCGCTGTTCGATCGCAATCTGTCGCTGGCCGAGCTCAATCGCGCCGCCACGCCCGTAGAGGTCTGAGATGTATTTGTTTCGTCTAGCCATGGCCAGCCTGGCTAACCGTCGCTTCACCGCGATTCTCACCGCGTTCGCCATCGCCCTGTCGGTCTGCCTGCTGCTGGCGGTGGAGCGGGTGCGCACCGAGGCCAAAGCCAGTTTCGCCAGCACCATCAGCGGCACCGACCTGATCGTCGGCGCACGTTCCGGTTCAGTGAACCTGCTGCTGTATTCGGTATTCCGCATCGGCAACGCCACCAACAATATCCGCTGGGACAGCTTTGAGCATTTCGCCAACAACCCGAAAGTGAAGTGGGCGATCCCGATGTCCCTCGGCGATTCCCATCGCGGTTATCGCGTGATGGGCACCACCGAGGCGTACTTCGAGCATTACCAATACGGCCATCAGCAGCACCTGGAACTGGCCGGTGGCCGCGCCTTCGCCAGCGATCCGTTCGAAGTGGTGCTCGGCGCCGAAGTGGCCGATGCGTTGCATTACAAGCTCGGCGACAAACTGGTGCTGGCCCATGGCGTGGCGGCGATCAGCCTGGTCAAGCATGACGACAAACCGTTCACCGTGGTCGGCATTCTCAAGCGCACCGGCACCCCGGTGGACCGCACGCTGCACATCAGCCTCGGCGGCATGGAAGCCATCCACATTGACTGGCACAACGGCGTGCCGGCGCGCGGTAACGGCCGGATCAGTGCCGATCAGGCGCGCAACATGGACCTGACGCCGCAAGCGATCACCGCGTTCATGCTCGGCCTTAACAACAAGATTTCGACCTTCGCGCTGCAACGTGAAATCAACGAATTCCGTGGCGAACCGATGCTGGCGATCCTGCCGGGCGTGGCGTTGCAGGAGTTGTGGAGTTTGATGAGCACGGCGGAAAAAGCCTTGTTCGTCGTCTCGCTGTTCGTGGTGCTGACCGGGTTGATCGGCATGCTCACAGCGATTCTCACCAGCCTCAACGAGCGGCGCCGGGAGATGGCGATTCTGCGCTCAGTGGGCGCGCGGCCATGGCATATTGCGACTTTACTGGTGCTGGAAGCGTTTGCCCTGGCGCTGTCGGGGGTGATTGCCGGCGTGGCGCTGCTGTATGTGGGCATCGCCGTGGCGCAAGGTTACGTGCAATCGAATTACGGCTTGTACCTGCCGCTGGCCTGGCCGAGTGAATATGAATGGACGCTGCTCGGCGGCATCCTGATCGCCGCGCTGCTGATGGGCAGCGTGCCGGCCTGGCGCGCTTATCGCCAATCCTTGGCCGATGGCCTGTCGATCCGCCTGTGAGGACGTTGAACATGCCCCGCGCTCTGCTTGCGCTGTTGCTGCTGGTTGCTCTGCCGCTGTGGGCGGCCGAGCCGAAAGACCTGACCTGGTCGGAAATGATCCCGCCGGATGCTGCGCCAGAAGTGCCGAACATGACACCGCTGCATGACCTGTCGAAGATGAGCGACACGTTGTCCGCGGAGTCGGCTCCGGCCGCCAAGCAGGACATGCCCAACGCTCCGGTGGTGAAAAGCCTCGATGGCCAGAATATTCGCTTGCCGGGGTACATCGTGCCGCTGGAAGTCAGTGAAGAAGGCCGCACCACGGAGTTTCTGCTGGTGCCGTATTTCGGCGCCTGCATCCACGTACCGCCTCCGCCGTCGAACCAGATCGTGCATGTCAAAAGCGAAGTCGGCGTGAAGCTGGACGAGCTGTATCAGCCGTACTGGATCGAGGGTGCGTTGCAGGTCAAGGCGTCCACCAGTGAGTTGGCGGATGCCGGGTATCAGATGGAGGCGGACAAGATTTATGTGTATGAGCTGCCGGAGTGAGTCCGGTAGTTGTGTGTTGTTTGATCGATAGCTTTCGCGGGCAAGCCCGCACATTCGATCTCCGATGTCAGGAGATCCCGTGTGGGAGCGGGCTTGCTCGCGAAGGGGCCTTTGAAGGCTGCGCAAAAATCAGGGCCATCACTGTTTCATTGAGCTGAGTCAAAAGACTGTATCAATTGGATCCCTACCATTGGACATCGAACATTTTTAACGTCCTTTGGAGCCCCCATGCACAAGTCCCTGCTCAGTGCTTCGCTGTTTGCCCTCGCGCTTGCAGCCCCGCTCGCCCATGCCCACGACGCCGGTGACATCATCGTTCGGGCCGGTGCGATCACCGTCAACCCGGAAGCCGACAGCTCCAGCGTCAAGGTCGATCAGGGCCCGCTGAAGGGCGCCGATCTGGGTGGCAAGGCCACCATGAGCAGCGACACGCAATTGGGTCTGAACTTCGCCTACATGATCACCAACAATCTGGGGATCGAACTGCTGGCGGCCTCGCCGTTCGAGCATGACGTGAAGCTCAAAGGCACCTCCCTGGGCGCCGCCAACGGCAAACTCGGCACCTTGAAACACCTGCCGCCAACCCTGAGCCTGGTCTACTACCCACTGGACCCAAGGTCCCCGTTCCAGCCGTACATCGGCGGCGGCATCAACTACACCTGGATCTACGATGAGCACGTTAGCAGCGAAGCCGCCGCCAACGGCTTCAGCAACTTCAAGGCGGATAACTCCTGGGGTCTGGCCTGGCAGGTCGGTGCCGACTACATGCTGACCGACAACGTAATGATCAACGCTCAGGTACGCTACATCGACATCGACACCACCGCGACCGTGGAAAACAACGCCGTCGCACCAGGCACTCGAGCCAAGGTCGACGTTGATGTGGACCCGTTCATCTACATGGTCGGTCTGGGTTACAAGTTCTAAGCAACATTTGTCCGGCTTTTGTGGCGAGGGAGCTTGCTCCCGCTGGGCTGCGAAGCAGACCCAATAATGGCGACTGCTGCGCAGTCGAACGGGAGCAAGCTCCCTCGCCACGGTTATTGCATCGGCCACAAAAAAGGCACCTTCAAAGGCGCCTTTTTCATGGCTGTGTAAAACCTCAGCGCCCCAGCAACCGCGCCAGGCCAACACTCATAGGGGTTTGCTCCGGGTAGGTAAACCGCTCCAGCAAACGCCGGTTATTCGCGCGTGAATGGCGGATGTCACCAGAACGCGCCGGGCCATAGCTAACGGGCGGCAGCTTGCCGACCACTGCTTCAAGGGCTTCAAGCATCTGCTTGAGCGTCGTCGCCTGATTCCAGCCGACATTCACCGCGCCAACTTCGACCTGCGGTTTCTCGATGGCTTGCACCAACACGTCCACCAGGTCCTCGACGTAGACAAAATCCCGAGTCTGCTCGCCATCGCCGAACACGGTGATCGGCAAGCCTTTCTGCGCGCGCTCGCTGAAAATGCTGATCACCCCGGAATACGGCGAGGACGGATCCTGGCGCGGGCCGAAGATGTTGAAGAAGCGGAAAACCACCGGTTCCAGACCATGCTGGCGGCGATAGAAATCGAAGTAATGTTCGCTCGCCAACTTGTCCGCCGCGTACGGCGTCAACGGTGCCTTGGGTGTGTCTTCGTCGATCGACTCACCTTCGCCATTGTTGCCATAGACCGCCGCGCTGGACGCGTACAGCACCCGTTTGACGCCGGCCTGACGCATGGCTTCGCAGACATTCAGCGAGCCGATGAAATTGCTCTGATGCGTCTTCACCGGATCGTCCACCGAGGCCTGCACCGAAGCCACCGCAGCCAGGTGCGCCACAGCGCTGCAACCGACCATCGCCTGCGCCACCAGTGCGGCGTCGGCGACGTCGCCTTCGATCAGTTCGATGAGGGGATTGTCCAGCGGCAGGTTGCTGCGTTTGCCGGTGGACAGGTCATCGAGAATGCGCACCGAGTGTCCTTTGGCGAGCAAGGCGTCGGTCAGGTGCGAGCCGATGAAACCGGCGCCGCCGGTGATTAAAACAGGGCCGTCAGCCATGGCGATAAAACCTATCCAGTAAGCCCGGGAGTGCCGCGCGCCAGGCGCGGGGTTTGATCCCGAAAGTGTGCAGAATTTTCTTGCAGGCCAGCACCGCGTGTTGCGGTTCTTCGGCGGCATCGGGCCGTGCGGCGTGAGCCTGGGCGGTCGGCGCTTCGATGGCCAGCGGGTGCAGGGCGCGTGCTTCGGTCAGGATTGCCTGCCCCAGTGCCAGCGGCGTGGTCGCCTCATGCCCGGCGTAGTGATAAGTGCCCCACAGCGGCGCCGCGCAATCGAGTTGCTTGAGCACCGAAATGATCACCCGGGCGGCGTCGTCCACCGGCGTCGGATTACCGCGGCGATCATCAGCCATCAACAGTTCTTCAGCTTTTTCGGCGCGACTCAGGAATCGCCCAAGGGTGCCGTCGGGGCTGTCATCGAGCAGCCAGCCAAAACGCAGCAGCACGTGCTGCGGACAAGTGGCCCGTACGCTTTGCTCGATTCGCCACAAGGCCTGACCGCGCAGGCCCAGCGGTACCGGTTCGTCTTTTTCGCTGTAAGCGGTCGCCCGGGAGCCATCGAACACGCGATAACTCGACGGTTGCAGCAGCACGATGTTGTGATGCTGGCACAGCTCGGCCAGCCGCTCGATGGCGCGCTCCTGCCCGGCCAGACGCTGCTCGCTGACGGTCTCCGCCTGGAACCAGTCGAAATAGTAGGCGAGATTGATCAACGCATCCGGACGGGTATCGTCGAGCAGTTGCGTCAGGCTCGCGGCGTCCCAGCCGTCTTGTGGTGGGCGGGGGGCGAGGAAACCGATGTCTTCCTCCGCACCGAGGCGAATCAGCGCCTGCCCAAGGGCATTTCCGCCGCCCAGTAACATAAGGCGCATTCGCATAGAGTCAGCAGGCCCAGTCTGATTGGAACGATGGCTTTATCGACAGCGCCCGCAGGCGATGTCCTCAATAATTGCCGGAATCGTTGCATTTTGCGGGTTTAGTGCGCAACCGTCATCCGTAAAGTGTAGATCCCGGGGAATTGTGGCGCTGCTACTGGCCCCATCGCGGGCAAGCCCGCTCCCACAGGGATCTTCTGTGAACGCAATATTTATGAACAACAGAGGACACTGTGGGAGCGGGCTTGCCCGCGATGGGGCCCTAAAGACCAGCGAAGGCTTGAGCGGTACTTGCATCTTCCTCACCCCACCCGCATAAATTACTCCATGAATCTGCCCATCCCCACGGACGCTGCACTGGCAGGCTTTCACCCCGCCGTCAGCGCCTGGTTCAGCAACACCTTCGCGACGGCCACCGCCGCCCAGGCCCGGGCGTGGCCGTTGATCCGCCAGCGCCGTTCAACGCTGATTGCCGCGCCCACCGGCTCCGGCAAAACCCTTACCGCGTTTCTGGCGGTGCTCGACGATCTGGTCCATCGCGGCCTGGAAAACCCGGACGGCCTGCCGGACGAAACCCTGGTGGTCTACGTTTCACCGCTCAAGGCCCTGTCCAACGACATCCAGATCAACCTGCAAAACCCGCTGGCCGGCATCACTGAACAGCTGCGCGTGATGGGCCTGCCCGACGTGCCGATCAGCACCGCCGTGCGCACTGGCGATACGCCGCAAAAAGAGCGCTCGGCCATGCGCAAAACCGCGCCGCACATTCTGGTGACCACCCCGGAATCCCTTTATGTGCTGCTCGGCTCCGACTCTGGCCGGCAAATGCTCGGCACTACGCGTACGGTGATCGTCGACGAAATCCACGCCATCGCCGCCAGCAAACGCGGCAGCCACCTGGCCCTGAGCCTGGAGCGTTTGCAGGCGCTTTGCTCACACCCGCTGGTGCGTATCGGCCTGTCCGCCACGCAAAAACCCATCGAAGCGGTCTCGCGCTTTCTGGTCGGCCGTGATCGCGACTGCGACATCATCGACATCGGCCACGCCCGCCCACGGGATCTCGATATAGAGGTGCCACCCGTGCCGTTGTCGGCGGTGATGGCCAACGACGTGTGGGAGCTGGTCTATGACCGACTCGCCACCCTCGCCCGCGAGCACCGGACCACACTGATTTTCGTCAACACCCGGCGCCTGGCCGAACGTCTGAGCCGACACTTGAGCGAACGCCTCGGCAAAGAGGCCGTGGCCGCCCACCATGGCAGCCTGGCCAAGGAATTTCGCCTGGACGCCGAGCAACGGCTCAAGCGCGGTGAGCTGCAAGTGCTGATCGCCACCGCTTCGCTGGAGTTGGGGATCGATATTGGCGACGTCGACCTGGTGTGCCAGATCGCTTCGCCGCGCTCGATCGCCGGTTTTTTGCAACGGGTCGGCCGCTCCGGGCACCAGGTCGGCGGCACGCCCAAGGGCCGGTTGTTCGCCACCACCCGCGACGACCTGATCGAATGCGCCGCCCTGCTCGATTGCGTGCGCCGTGGCGAACTCGACACCTTGCTGATCCCCGAAGCACCGCTGGACGTGCTGGCCCAGCAGATCATCGCCGAGGTCAGCTGCCAGGAATGGCAGGAACAGGCGCTGCTGGCGATGCTGCGAAAAGCCTCGCCTTACGCCACGCTCGACGAAAAGCACTATCAGGCACTGCTGCAAATGCTCGCCGAGGGCTACAACGGTCGCCTGGGTATTCGCAGCGCTTACCTGCACCGGGACGCCGTAAGCCGCACCTTGCGTGGCCGTCGGGGCGCCAAGCTGACCGCTGTGACCAGCGGCGGGACGATTCCGGACAACGCCGACTACAGCGTGTTGCTGGAGCCTCAGGGGCTGAACATCGGCAGCGTCAACGAAGACTTCGCGGTGGAAAGCATCGCCGGGGATATCTTCCAGCTGGGCAATACGTCGTATCGGATCCTGCGGGTCGAAACCGGCAAGGTCCGGGTCGAGGACGCTCAGGGTCAGCCGCCGACCATTCCGTTCTGGCTCGGTGAAGCACCCGGTCGCAGCGATGAACTGTCATTCGCCGTGGCCCGCCTGCAAGCGCAACTCGATGAGCGGCTCGGCGCCACACCCGGCAATCTGCAACCGGCGCTCGACTGGCTGACCGACACCCTCGGCCTGAACCTCGCCAGCGCCGAGCAACTGGTCGACTACCTGACCCGGGCCCGCCTGACCCTCGGCGCCTTGCCGTCGCAAGATACCTTGGTGATGGAACGGTTTTTCGACGAGTCCGGCGGTACGCAGCTGATCATCCACTCGCCGTTCGGCAGCCGCATCAACCGCGCCTGGGGCCTGGCCTTGCGCAAGCGTTTCTGCCGCACGTTCAATTTTGAATTGCAGGCCGCCGCCAGCGAGGACGCCATCGTGCTGTCGCTGTCCACCAGCCACAGCTTCGAGCTGGAGGACGTCTGGCGTTACCTGCACAGCAACAGCGCCGAGCACATTCTGATTCAAGCGGTGCTCGAGGCGCCGCTGTTCGGTGTGCGCTGGCGCTGGAACGCCGGGGTCGCCCTGGCGCTGCCACGTTACAGCGGCGGACGCAAAGTACCGCCGCAGATCCAGCGGATGAAAA
Source organism: Pseudomonas sp. B21-015 (assembly GCF_024749285.1). Taxonomy (NCBI): domain Bacteria; kingdom Pseudomonadati; phylum Pseudomonadota; class Gammaproteobacteria; order Pseudomonadales; family Pseudomonadaceae; genus Pseudomonas; species Pseudomonas sp. B21-015. Next base: position 776,519 of record NZ_CP087196.1, on the reverse strand, counting down.
GCGAAGACCTGATCGCCAGTGTGTTTCCCGATCAGATCGCCTGCGTGGAAAACCTCGCCGGCGAGCGCGAGATTCCCGACCATCCGCTGGTGGAACAAACCCTCGACGATTGCCTGCACGAAGCCATGGACAGCGAAGGCTGGCTGGCGTTGTTACGGCGCATGGAACAGGGCGACATCCGCCTGATCAGCCGCGATTTGCCGGCGCCCTCGCCACTGGCGGCAGAGATTCTCAGCGCCCGCCCCTACACCTTTCTCGACGATGCACCGCTGGAAGAGCGGCGCACTCAGGCGGTGCTCAACCGCCGCTGGAGCGATCCGCAGTCCACCGACGACCTCGGTGCCCTGGACGCCGAGGCGATTGCCGCTGTGCGCGACGAAGCCTGGCCAGCGCCCACCGGCATCGATGAAATGCATGAGGCCTTGATGAGCCTGGCGTGCATTACCGATACCGAGGCCCAGGCCAACACGAAGTGGCTCGATTGGCTGAACACCCTGGCCGACAGTGGCCGCGCCAGCCGTTTGCACATCAACGCCGAGCAATCGCTGTGGTTGGCGCTGGAGCGACTGACCTGCCTGAAGGCGATTTATCCACAGGCCGCGTTGCTGCCAGCGCTAGAGGCGTTGCCGGGTTTCGATGAAACCTGGGAGCCAGACGAAGCGGTGCTGGAAGTGATCCGTGCGCGGCTCAGTGGGTTTGGTCCGTTGCCGCTGACGGCGATTGCCGAGCCGCTTGGATTACCGGCGCTTCAAGTCACTCAGGCACTGGCGCAACTGGAACGCGAAGGTTACGTACTGCGCGGGCAATTCAGCCCGGGCGCCCGTGAAGAAGAATGGTGCGAACGGCATTTGCTGGCGCGGATTCATCGCTACACGGTCAAACGGCTGCGACGGGAAATCGAGCCGGTGGCGTTGCAGGATTTCATGCGTTTTCTGTTCGACTGGCAGCATCTTTCCACCGCGAGCCGAGGCCAGGGCAGTGCAGTGTTGCCGGCGATCATCAGCCAGTTCGAAGGCTACCCCGCCGCCGCTTCGGCGTGGGACAGCGACATTCTGCCGGCGCGGCTCAAAGACTATTCGGCGAGCTGGCTGGATGAGTTATGCCGCAGCGGCAAACTGGTCTGGACCCGCCTGACCGCGCACAACAAGAGCGCCGGCACGGCATTGCGCAGTACGCCAATTCTGTTACTGCCGCGCAGTCAGGTCGGGTTGTGGAGTGGTTTGACCGAACAGACACCGGTCAGTGAACTGTCGCCGAAAACGCAGAAAGTCCATGAAGCGCTCAGCCAGCACGGTGCGCTGTTTTTCGATGAACTGATTCACGAGGCCCATCTGCTGCGCTCGGAACTGGAAATCGCCTTGCAGGAACTGGTCGGTGCCGGGCTGGTAAACGCCGACAGCTTCGCCGGCCTGCGCGCGCTGATCACCCCGGCCAGCAAACGCCAGAATCGCAGCAGCCGACGCGGGCGCGGAGCGTTTGTCGGCGGGATGGACGACGCCGGGCGCTGGGCATTGCTGCGACGCGGTGCCGCCGCGCCGGTTGTGGATAAGCAACGTCCAACGCCCACACCCACAGAAACCCTGGAATACATCGCCATGACCTTGCTGCGCCGTTACGGCGTGGTGTTCTGGCGTTTGCTGGAGCGTGAGGCGGATTGGTTGCCGAGTTGGCGGGAATTGCTGCGCACGTTCCATCGGCTCGAGGCCCGGGGAGAGATACGTGGCGGGCGGTTTGTCAGTGGTCTGGCGGGGGAACAATTTGCGCTGCCCGAGGCGATTGCGTTGCTGCGCGAAGTCAGGCGGCGACCGCACGACGGTAGTCTGATCGCGGTGTGCGGGGTGGATCCGCTGAACCTCGCCGGCACCCTGTTGCCGGGGGCGAAAGTGCCGGCGCTGGCGAGCAATCGACTGGTGTATCGCGATGGTCTTCCTGCCGCGGCGGAGATTGCCGGCAAGCAGCAGTTCTGGCTGGAGCTGGAGCAACAGGCCATGGCAGAGGTGCGTAGTAAATTGATCCGGCATTGATGCTGGTTGGCCTGGCCTCTTCGCGAGCAAACCCACTCCCATATTTGATTTGTGGTGTTTTGGCGAGTTTTTACCGTCCGTAGCCCCGTCGAAACTTTCACCCGCGCCCCACAGTCATCAAAAGACAGGGCTGTCCGAGGACGGGAGGCGACATGAGGCCAAGCTTTATCACCCACATCAAGCGCCTGCGGGACATTCATGAACCGCTGGCGAGTTTCTTCGTCCTCGGCGAACCGGCTGCCGAAGGCGCGCTGCCATGAGCATTCCCGAACCGGTCGGCGGGACCGATGAACAGCAACCAATCATCAGCGCCGTGAGCCGCTTTACCGTGCTGACGGTCAACACCCACAAGGGGTTCACCGCGCTCAATCGGCGCTTCATCCTGCCCGAGTTGCGTGAGGCGGTGCGCAGTGTGTCCGCCGACGTGGTGTTTTTACAGGAGGTCCACGGCACCCACGAGCATCACCCCCAGCGCTACAACAACTGGCCGGCAATGCCCCAGTACGAATTCCTGGCCGATACCCTGTGGCCGCAATTTGCCTATGGACGCAACGCCGTATACCCGGCGGGCGATCACGGCAATGCGCTGTTGTCAAAATTCCAGATCATCCGCCACGACAACCTCGACGTGTCCATCAGCGGCCACGAGAACCGTGGAATCCTGCATTGTGTGCTGCGCCTGCCTGGCGATGGTCGGGAAGTGCATGCCATTTGCGTCCATCTGGGGCTGCGCGAAAGCCACCGGGCGGCACAACTCAAGCTGCTGACCCAACGTATGGAAGAGTTACCGGAAGATACCCCGGTGATCGTCGCCGGCGACTTCAACGACTGGCGCCTGCGCGCCGATGCGCGGCTCAATCCTTGCGGTTTGCGTGAGGTCTTCGTCGAGCTGCATGGCAAACCGGCCCGCAGTTTCCCGGCGCGTTGGCCGGCGTTACGCCTGGACCGCATTTACGTGCGCAACCTCAAGGCCAGCCATCCGCAAGTATTGGCAGCACGGCCCTGGTCACACCTTTCCGACCATGCTCCGCTATCGGTGGAAATCGAGCTATGAGCAGCCCATCGATGGGAAAAGCCACGGCCGAGCACCTGTCCCCGCCTCCCCCCGTGCGCAAACCGGCGGTGACTGACTTCGAGTACGGCTGGCACGGTAACAACCGGGTCGAATTGCTGGAAAACGGTGAAGCGTACTTTCCACGGGTGTTTGAAGTACTGCGCCAGGCCCAGAGTGAAATCCTGCTGGAGACGTTCATTGTGTTCGAGGACAAGGTCGGCAATGAGCTTCAACAGATCCTGATTGAAGCGGCTCAACGCGGTGTGCGCATCACCGTCAGCCTCGACGGTTTTGGCTGTGGCGAACTGAGTACGGAGTTCCTCGCCGCCCTGAGCAACGCAGGCGTACGCCTGCAAATATTCGACCCCGCCCCGCGTCACTTTGGCATCCGCACCAACTGGTTCCGCCGCCTGCACCGCAAAATCGTGGTGGTCGACGGCATGATCGCGTTCATCGGCGGGATCAACTTTTCCGCCGACCATCTGGCCGACTTCGGCCCCGAGGCCAAACAGGATTACTCGGTTGAAGTGCAGGGCCCGGCGGTGGCCGATATTCATCACTTTGTCCTGCTGAAAAGCGGTCGACCGGCCCGGGCCAAATACTGGTGGCAACGCCGCAGACAGAGGCGCGCGGAACTGGCGGTCAGCGATCATGATGGTCAGGTGCGGCTGGTGTATCGCGACAACGCAGAACACCCAAAAGATATCGAAGAGGTGTACTTGCAGGTAGTGCGCACTGCCCGACGTCGCGTGGTGATTGCCAATGCCTATTTCTTTCCAGGCTATCGGCTGCTGCGGGAGATCCGCAATGCGGCGCGCCGAGGAGTCGAGGTGCACCTGATTCTTCAGGGGCAGCCGGACATGCGGGTGGCCAAGCTCGCCGCGCGCATGACCTACGACTACCTGCTGCGGGCCGGGGTGGTGATCTACGAATATTGCGACCGCCCCCTGCATGGCAAAGTCGCCCTGGTCGACGAGGACTGGAGCACCGTCGGTTCGAGCAATCTCGACCCACTGAGTTTGTCTCTGAACCTGGAGGCCAATGTGCTGATCCGCGACCGAGCCTTCAATCGCGACCTGTACAAGCGTCTCGACGAGTTGAGCAGCAACCACTGCAAGATCATGTCGATAGACAAGGCGCCTCGCGGGTGGGTCTGGCACATGACCATCGGCTTTCTGGTGTTTCACTTCCTGCGGCATTTCCCGGCGTGGGCCGGTTGGTTGCCGGCGCATAAACCGCGCCTCAAACCCTTCATCCATCCGGCCGGGAGCGCCAAGGCATGAGCCATTCCGAAGCGCAGCCTGCCCCGCACTCCGACACGCCAGGCAAACCCCTCTGGCGCCGCTGGAAAAAGCCTCTGACGATGCTGTTTTTCCTGGCGTTGATCGTTTTGTTCACGATGCTCGCCCAGCGCATCGAATGGGATGAAGTATTCGACACGCTGGCCGATTTCAAAGTACGCACGCTAATCATCGCATCAGGCCTGACCCTGGTGAGTTTTCTGGTTTACGCCTGTTTCGACCTGATCGGCCGCACCTACATCCGGCAGAACCTGACCTGGCGGCAGATCCTCCCGGTGGGAATCATCAGCTATGCCTTCAATCTCAACCTGAGCGCCTGGGTCGGCGGCATCGCCATGCGTTACAGGCTGTATTCACGGCTTGGCGTGAGTAAAGGCAACATCGCGAAAATCCTCGGGCTGAGCCTGGCGACCAACTGGTTCGGTTACATGGTGATTGCCGGCACTGTGTTCAGCAGCGGACTGGTGCGAATGCCGCCAGGCTGGAAGCTGAGTAGCGAAGCCTTGCAAGGCGTGGGCGTGTTGTTGCTGCTATTGAGTGCAGGATATTTGGCGGCCTGCCGGTTTTCCAGGAGGCGGGAGTGGTCGATTCGCGGCGTGGAAATCGACCTGCCGTCGCTGCACATGGCGATCCTGCAACTAGGCCTCGGCGCACTGAACTGGTCACTGATGGCGGCGGTGATCTTCACCCTGCTGCCGAGCAAACTGGACTATCCGCTGGTGCTTGGCGTGTTGCTGATCAGCGCCATTGCCGGGGTCATCACCCATATTCCCGCCGGGCTCGGCGTGTTGGAGGCGGTGTTCGTGGCGCTGCTGCAACACCAGGTTTCGCGGGGAAGCCTGGTGGCGGGGTTGATTGCTTATCGGGCGATCTATTTCATTCTGCCGCTGTTGATCACCGTGGTGATGTACCTGGTAGTGGAAGCCAAGGCCAAGTCGTTGCGGATCTCGAAAAAACCTTCTTGAGGTATTCGCTGAAGCGGATGCCGCCTTCGCGAGCGAGCCCGCTCCCACACTGGATCTGCGGTGAGCACAGAATGTGTGAACAGCAGAAAACAACTGTGGGAGCGGGCTTGCTCGCGAATGATCGCAAGAACACCCACATCATGTTGACTGGATAATGCTCAACCGCTCGCCCACCACCATTTCCGTGATCCAGCCCACAAGGATCGAGGTGTACGCCTGTTGCGAGACAGGCTCGCTCAAGGCGTGATCGGCACCGTCGATAATCCGGTGGGTCAACGAGTGGGTCCGCTGACACGCAGCGCGGTAACTCATGATCGTCGCATGGGGTACATAGGCGTCGGTCTCGGACTCCACCAGCAACACATCCCCGGTAAATTGCGAACAGGCATGCAGTGCGCGATTGCTGTCAGCGCGGACCCGTGTGTTGCGGTAATCGCGTAAATCGACCTTGTCCAATTCACGCTTGGGCGTGTGCCAAAAGTCGTCGCGATACAGCGCCGGCACTCGCAGCGCCAACCAGCGCACAGGGCGTAACGTCGTCAGGATCGCTGCCAGATAACCGCCATAACTGGTGCCGACCACCGCGATCGCGGAGGTATCGAGCGCCGGATGGGCGAGCAAGCGATCGTAGGCCGCCAGCAGGTCGCGCAGGTTGTCTTCGCGGGTCACCCGGGACAACGGAATACCGGTCCCGCCGGTATGGCCGCGCAAGTCGAACGTCAGACATACGCAACCCAACCCGGCAATGCCTTTGGCGCGTTCCAGGTCACGCTCCTGACTACCGCCCCAACCGTGGACGAAAAGCACACCCGGGACTTTCGATTTGGGGCTGAGGAAGGTCCCGCTCATCTGTTCATCGTCGATGTCGATCGCAATGGTTTCGCTTCTAGCCGTCATAGGATTTGACCGTTACGTACTTGAGAAGAAAGTCACTGTGTTCCGCCGGTCCGCGGTAGACCTCAATGGCGTTCAGCGGCAGCGGTTGGTCGGTATAGGTTTCGACCGACGACACGCGAATCGCGCGCAGGCCGGGGTCGTTGACGAAGCTTTGCAGCGCCGCGACTTCAGCACTGCTGGCACCGCCCAGGCGCCAGGACTGTTCGAGCACGCCGCTGCGTTGTTGGCCGTTACAGTCCAACCCCTGGGCGATGTCGTAGTTGCGCCGCGAGGCGTAGAAACCGGGGTAGGCTTCATCCGCCGCGCTATCGAACACCTGCGCCTTCTGGATCGCCAGCCTCACCTCATCCGGCAGTTCCAGCGCCAGCAAATCCTCGTAATAGCCCTGCACCACCAACAGGTTGGACCCGCCATAAACCTGCTCACCCTCCCCGTCTTCGGTCAAGTATTGATCACCGCAATAACTCAGCACGTTGTCGCCGATAAAACTCTGACCAACACTGTGGGTGATCACCTCAGTCAAGTCCTGCTCCAGCACCACACCTTCGGTGAACAACGCTTTGGCATCGGGACGAGCGAGGATGGCGTCGAACTGGCCGAGGCTTTTGATCACTTCCTGACCGCGTCCGGCGCAGGCATGAATTGGCTTCATACGGATCGGGCCGCTGTAGAGCAGATGCTCCGCTGCCGGGCGGGCATCGTCCAGGGAGAACACGCTGAGGCCATCGAGCACGACGCTGCGGACCCGCTCGGAAAACAGGGGCGCCCAACCTTCGGGGGCGAACGCATAGCGGCTTAACAAGCCATGACTGATGGCTTTGGTGCAGATGAAATCGTGGTCGACGTAACCGCCCCACAAATCCTCCGGCCCTTTGACGCCCAGCTGCCGAGCAGCAGCGACGCCTACCAGCGTCTGGGTCGGCAACAGATAAAGGTCACGGCCGCTGTGCAATTGAAGGTCGTAGCTGCCGCCGTATTCAAGCCCGACGATCTGTGCCAGCCAACGGGCCAGCGCGCGATTGGTTTCGACTTCGTGCAGCGGAGCATCGGGTCGCACCGAATGGGCGAGCACCAGTTTCTTGCGATTTGTTGGGGTCATGCGTTCCCCTTCAATCTGCGCGTGATGAATGTCATTGAAGGAGTGCAGAGATCAGGCCAACGGAGGCTGGAGAGAAACAGGTTTCAAATCAGCCAATTGCGAATTACGTGATGGCACAAGGCCTGTTTTATTCTGCACGACACCTTTCAATATTCCCGGCATTTTGCACGACCAAAGCCCGCTACCGAGCCATGACCGCGATCGGCGTAACCCCAAACCGTGCCCGGTAATCACTCGGCGCCAGCCCGGTAATCTTCTTGAACGTTGCGCGAAACGCACTCGGGTCCTGATAGCCCACGGTCCAGGCAATGTGATCAATGGTGCCGTTGGTGAATTCGAGCATTTCCCGCGCCTTGCCGACTCGCAGATGCTGGCAATACTCGGTGGGTTTCAACCCGGTCGCTGCACGGAACCGCCGCAGGAAAGTACGCTCTTCCAGCCCCGCCCGTTCGGCCATCGCCGCCAACGAGACATCGGTCGCCCCGGTGCTTTGCAGCCAGTGCTGAACCTTGAGAATCAACCCATCGCCATGGTTGAGAATCGGTGAAAAGTTACTGCCGCACTCGCTCGCGCTGTCGCTGTGTTCCACCACCAGAAACCGCGCCGTGCCGGTGGCGATGCTCGGCCCCAGCAAGCGGTCCACCAACCGTAACCCCAGCTCTGACCAGGCCATCAGCCCGGCGGTGGTGATCAGATCACCGTCGTCGACGATGGGCGTGTCGGCCTTGAGCTTTACCGCGGGGTAACGCTCGGCGAAAGATTTAGCCGAAGTCCAGTGGGTGGTGGCGCTACGGCCGTCGAGCAGGCCGCTTTCGGCCAACAGAATAGAACCCACGCAGACCCCGCCGAGGGTCGCGCCGCTGGCATGTTGCTGTCGAATCCAGCGAATCAACCCCTGGGGCGCCTGTCCCTCGGAAAAGCCTCCGATCGAGGGTGGGATCAACACGGCAACCAACGCGCCGGCCGGGCCTGGATGAGTGTCATAGACCCGCTCGAGCACCTGATCGCCCTCGACCTGCCAATGGCTGACCCGCAGCAACGGTAGCTGTGCCGTCTGATGCTCGGCGGCGATCCGGTTGGCCACGCCAAACAGGTCCGTCAACCCATGCACCGCTGCCATCTGCGCACCGGGATAGATCAGTACCCCCAGTTCGGCGACTGCCCTTTCGACTCCCATTGTCAGTTTTCCCCCTTCTATTGTCGGTGCGGCCAATCCTCGAACGAACGGCCAGCGCCAATACTACATTCCACAGCCAACACACACTTCGAGGAAACAGTCATGGCCAAGCAAGCACTCATCGTAGTCGATATCCAGAACGACTACTTCCCCCAAGGCAAGTGGCCGCTGGCGGGCGCCGACGCCGCAGCGGACAACGCCGCACGGTTGATTCAGGCGTTTCGCGAGGCCGGTGATCCGGTGGTGCATATCCGCCACGAATTCACCTCCGACGCCGCACCGTTCTTCACCCCGGGCTCCGACGGCGCGAAGTTGCATCCCAAAGTTCTCAACCGTGCCGACGAACCGGTGGTGCTCAAGCACTTCACCAACTCATTCCGCGAAACCGAACTGGAGTCAATCCTCGACCAGCAAGGCATCGAGCACCTGGTGGTGGTCGGGAGCATGAGCCACATGTGCATCGACGGCATCACCCGTGCCGCGGCAGATCTTGGCTACACCGTCACCGTCGTCCACGATGCCTGCGCCACCCGTGATCTGGAGTTCAACGGTCTGACGGTTCCGGCAGCCCACGTACACGCCGCCTTCATGTCGGCCCTGGGTTTTGCTTATGCAAGCGTGGTGTCCACTGACGATTTTCTGGCTGATTAAGATGAGGAACCTGTGGGAGCGGGCTTGCCCGCGATGAGGCCATCACATCCAACATCTTTGTTGACTGTTACATCGCTATCGCGGGCAAGCCCGCTCCCACAGGATTGCGCTTAACTGACTGGCATTGAGTGATAGACCTTCTTTTGTCATACACCTGTGCAACAGTCGAAAAAATCTCACGCGTGAGCTATTGAAGGCCGCAAAAATTGCCTGTAGTGTTTCTCACGCGTGAGTATTTTTTCACAACGGGGTCAGCATCATGAACAGCAGCTCTCCATCAGATCCGCCTACCGGGTCTGTTACCGATTCGGCGAGTCGCAAGGGAGAGCGCTCGAAACCCTCCGCGAAAAAACCATCCAGCTTCTACATGAAGCAGATGCGCGCGGGCCTGGGTGCCGCCGGGTATGTGAAACACGAGACTTGGGTGCTTCCCGAAAACCGAAGCCTGCTCAAGCAGATGGAGAAACAGCTACGCCAACCGATTCTGGCTGGCTCATTCATGTCGGAGAATTACATGAGCGCAGGTAATAACTGGAACATCGATCGCCTCTACAGCGCCCTTCAGGCCCTCGACGAAGTGATTGCGAACGACATCACCCTTTCCCTCGTTCAAGGCTCCGAATCCAGCATCAAGCTGGAAATGAACGATTTCGGTGGCTTGCCGATTTACATCGCAGTGGTTGGCGATCAGATCATCGTCGATACCGTTCTGGTCGATGTCGAGTCCATCAACGATGTACCGGCCTTCAACGATGCCGTTCTGCGCAGCCGGGAAATGTTCCCGTTGTCCTCGATCGGTATCGAGTCCATGCCTAACGGGCAGATCGTTTACAACATGTTCGGCGCACTGAGCTCCGACTCCAGCCTGACCAACGTCGTGACCGAGGTCAAAACCCTCGTCGACAACGTCCAGCGCGCCAGTGAAGCCTTCGAACGCTTTTTCAATTAATTATTCGGGAACAGGAAATATCCAATGACTCAGTCCATCTGGAGCAAATTGTTCACCGCGCTGCGTGGCGGTGCCAATGAAGTCGGCGAATCGATCGTCGACCAACAGGCCCTGCGCATCCTCGACCAGGAAATTCGCGATGCTGACAGCGCGCTGGCCAACGCCAAGCGCGAGCTGGTCACCATCATGGCCAAGCACAAACTGTCGGCTGATCGCGTCAGCGAGTACAACGCCAAGATCAAGGACCTGGAATCCAAGGCCCTGTCCGCAATCCAGGCCAATCGCGAAGACCTGGCACTGGAAGTGGCCGAAGCCATTTCGACCCTGACCAATGAACTGGATGTCGAGCAAAAGCAGGCCACCGAATTCGGCGGTTACGCAGACAACATGCGCAAAGACATCACCAAGGCCGAAAACCGCATCAAAAGCCTGCGTCAGCAAGTGGACATGGCCAAGGCTCGCGAGAGCGTCCAGAAAGCCCAGGTCAGCGCTTCGATCGCCAGTGGCGGCGCCAACGGCAAGCTGGAAACCGCTGTCGGTACGCTGAACCGTCTGCAAGCCAAGCAACAGCAACGCGCCGCTGAACTGCAAGCCCAGGACGAACTGGCCGATGCGTCGACCGGCACCGACCTGGAGCGCAAGCTGCGCGAAGCCGGCATCACGCCGAACGAAGGCAGCGCCAATGCGATCCTGGAACGCCTGAAGAAAAAATCGGCCGAGTAATCGACTCACGTGCCGGATGCATAACCTGTGGGAGCGAGCCTGCTCGCGAAGAGGGAGTGTCAGTCGACATCAATGTTGCTGACACAACGCTTCGCGAGCAGGCTCGCTCCCACAATGGGTTGCGCTTCAATTTTCGTCGAGTCGAGTTGAGTCGAGGTCAAGGATGGATGCCCTGAAGGGTTTCAAGACAATCGCAGGCGTAGCCCTCTTCATGGTTGCGCTGCATCTGCTCAATGCGGCGACCGGCTACAGCCTTACTGCCTTCGGCCTGGTGCCGAGAACATTGCACGGACTGGCCGGCATCATCACCTCGCCTTTCTTGCACTCATCCTTTGCACACCTGAGCGCCAACCTGATTGCCTTCTTGATCCTCGGTACTCTGGTCATTATCGAAGGGCTCAATCGGTTCGTGGCCGTCAGCGCTATCATTATTCTGCTGGGCGGCTCGCTGATCTGGCTGTTCGGTTTTGCAGGCGTACACATCGGTGCCAGCGGATGGGTATTCGGGCTGTGGGCGTACCTCCTGTCGCGCGCCTGGTTCCAGAGAAGCTGGAGCAACCTGATAACGGCCAGTGTCGTCGCCCTGCTCTATGGCGGGCTGATTTTTGGCTTCCTTCCTCGCCGGGGCATTTCCTTCGAAGGGCATATTTTTAGTGCGATCGCCGGGTTTATTGCAGCCAAGGTACTTTTATCTACGCCGCGCAGCAGGTTTAATGCCGCCCGGTAACCGCACTTGAGCACTCAGACGCCAGAGCGATTACGTCGCCAGGAATGAGCCCCCCCACGGAGTCAGGGATGTAATGTCGATTTTCCTTTTGTTGCGTGCGTACGCCTCGTCCTTCTTCCATCGGTTCGGCTGGGCGGGCCTGGCCATTGCCTTGGGCATACACATGACCACGGCTTGGCTGGGCCTGGCGCTTCTGGGCGAACAACACCTCATCGCCCCCGCCACGTTTATCTACTTCTATCTCACCACCACACTCACCGTCGGCTACGGCGATCTCGCGCCGCAGACATCCGCGGGACGGATTTTCGTGGCTACCTGGGTCATGCTCGGGGGCATTGCGCTGCTGACGGCAGCCATCGGCAAAACCACCAGCAGTGTCATCGATGTATGGAGAAAAGGCATGAAGGGCAAAGGCGATTTCACCGGCAAGGTCGGCCACACCGTTCTCATCGGCTGGGAAGGCGCGACCAGCGAGCGGGTGATTGAATTACTGCTGCAGGACGAAACGTCCAATGACAACCTGATCGTCATTTGCGATTGCACCCTTGAAGAAAACCCCATGCCGGGCAAAGCGGCCTTTATCAAAGGCGAAAGCCTGTCCGCTGCCGCGCTTTTGCTGCGGGCCGGCGTGCCTGGCGCCGAACGCGTACTGGTGCGAACCCATTCAGACGATCTGACCCTGGCCACCGTGCTGGCGGTCAATCAACTGAGCCCTGTCGGGCATGTGGTCGCCCACTTCAATGAAAGTGAAATCGCCGCGCTCGCCAGCGCCTACGCCCCCAGCCTGGAATGCACCTCAAGCATGGCCATCGAGATGTTGGTGCGTGCCTCTCAGGACCCGGGCTCGTCTGTGGTCATCAATGAATTGCTTTGCGTGGGCCAAGGCGCCACCCAATACCTGATGAAACTGCCCGAGGCTTTTGAAGCAACGTTCGGCGATCTGTACGCACAGATGAAAGAACGCCACAACGCTACCCTTATCGGCTACCGCGCCAAAGGCGCCCGCCACCCTTCGATCAACCCGCCCGGCGCCACTCGCGTTGAGGGCGGTGAACTCTTCTACATCGCCTCCACGCGCCTCAAGGAAATCTCCAATGGGATGGTTTAAACAGTTGATGGGGCTTGAGGCCCCGACAGCGAATACCGAGTCGAAATGGACAGCCAACGACAGCCCGCCCGCCACCGGGCCGCTGGGCCTGGCATTCGGCAAAGGGGTGATGTTCGATACCACCCTGAAGTTGCTGCTCGACGGCAATACCACAGTGGTCATTCCTGGCTCCCAACAGATCTGGAGCGCCGGCACTGTTGATCTCGGGCAATCGACCTGGTTGTCGCGCTATTACATGAACGACGAAGACTACTGGCTGCAAGTGCACACCACCGGCGACATCGCCGGACAGGTCGAGTCGGTGATCCTGTTCAACTACCTCAGTTACGTCACCATCAACAGTGAAGCGGAGCTGCGTCGACTGGCCGGCCCTCAAAGCCTGATCGGCCTGCCGACCTACACCCACAACGGTGTCGAATACACCCGCGAATGGGGTACCGAGAACGGCCAGACGGAACTGGTGGCCTTGAGCGAGCGCCTGACCAATCCGGATGAGTCCTACAGCATCGAGCACCATTCGATGCTGTACGCCCGCGAAACCGGCCTGACCGATCGCCGGGAATTCCTGCTGTTTTCCGTCGAAGAAGACGCCGAAGGCACCATCAGCTTGAGCACTTCGTTGGGCATCTCGCTGTACACCACCGACCTGAACACTTTTTAAAAAGGAAGAAGTCCATGCTTGAAGCGCTCTCCATCTCCCTGAACAAAGCCGCCGTGCTCGGGTTTGTTTTGTACATTCTCGGCGCCGCCGTGCTGTTCGCGCTGTTCCAGTTCATCTACACCCGAATCACACCGCACAAGGAGTTCGAACTGATCCGTTCGGGCAACGTGGCGGCTGCGATCGCCCTGGGCGGCGCCATCATTGGTTTCGCCATTCCGGCCAGCAATGTGATCGCCTACTCGATCAGCATTCTGGACTTCGTCGTCTGGGCAGTGATCGCCGCTTTCGTTCAACTGCTGGCGTTTCTGGTGACCAGCCTGGTGCTAAAAGGCGCCTCTGAGCGCATCAAGAAAGGTGAAATCGCTGCGGGGATCTATATCGCGGCAGTGGCCATCAGCGTCGGCATGTTGAATGCCGCGTGCATGACCCCTTCCCAGAACTGATTGCGCCACGGAGATCCCGATGAAACGAAGCAAGTACGTTCAGCTCTCCCTGGCAGCATCGGTCGCCATGGCGATATCAGGCTGCGGGCCGACGGAAAAAACCTACGAGATACACAAAAAGTACAACTTCCAGTCCGTCCAGCAGTGCGCCGATGAAAAGCTCCCGGTCGACATCTGTTCTGACGCCTATATGAAGGCCATGGCCCAGCATCGAAGCATTGCGCCGGTGTACGACAACCAGGCCGATTGCGACGCCGACTTCGTTACCGACTGGTGCCAGCAGGATTCCGCCGGCAAGTTCATCCCCAAGCTCGGCGGTTTCGAGCTGAACGCCGATGGCGAGGTCACGCAAGCCGAAGTGGACGCGGCCAAGGCCAAACTGCCCGCGTCGGAAGCGAACGCCGCCGGGTCAGGCTTCTCCGGCAGCAGCCTGCTGACCGGGTTGCTGATCGGCAACATGCTCAGCAGCAACCGCAACAGTTACTACTCCGAACCGGTCTATCGCTATCGCGATGATCGCGGTGACTACTCGTCCTCGACACTCAGCCAGCGGGTATCGTCAGGTTCAACCTTCAACAGGTCCAATCAGGCGCGCTACGGCAGCAGCGGCAGTTACACCGACACCATCACCCGCAGTAAGCCGGTGTCTGTTGCATCGTCCACCTCCCGCGGCGGCTTCGGCAGCCAGGCTAGCGCACGCAGCGGCTGGGGCGGATCGAGCAAGAGTTTTGGCGGGTCGAGCAGTTAAGGAAACAGGGCCATGAAGAAAATCCTCTGCGCAGAGCGTCATGACTGGAAACAGACCGCCGAGAGTCTCGGCTTTCTGTTCCATACCATCGACGATGAACCCTATTGGGACGAGAGCGCGTACTACCAGTTCACGCTCAAACAGATCGAGAACGATCTCGAAGACCCGACCACCGAGCTTCATGAGATGTGCATGGACCTGGTGGCCCGCGTGGTTCAGAGCGAGGAGCTGCTGGAGCGCCTGAGCATTCCCGCGCCATTCTTCGACATGGTTCGCACTTCATGGCTCGAAGGCCACCCGCACCTGTATGGGCGCATGGATTTCTCCTACAACGGCAGCGGGCCGGCCAAATTGCTGGAACTCAACTACGACACGCCGACCAGCCTGTATGAGGCGGCAGCGTTTCAGTGGGGCTGGCTTGAGCAATGCATCGAACGCGGCTTGCTGCCCAAGCATGCCGACCAGTTCAACAGCATCGACACCAAGCTGCATCAGGCCTTTGCCCAACTGCAGCTCAAAGAGCCCTTCTATTTCGCCTCGATGAAAGACTCGGTCGAAGACAAGGGCACCACCGATTACCTGCGTCTGGTCGCGGAAAAGGTCGGCATCGAATCGCGGCATATCGATATCGAGGACATCGGCCTCACCAGTGAAGGACGTTTCGTCGATTTAGAAGATCGTTGGATTCCTCACCTGTTCAAGCTGCATGCCTGGGAGTTCATCTTCCACGAACCCTTCGGCGCAGCGATCGCCCAGAGCGACACACAGTTTTTCGAGCCGGCCTGGAAATCCATCATCTCCAACAAGGGGATCCTGCCGCTGCTGTGGGAGTTCAACAAAGGTCACCCGAACCTGCTCGAGTCGTACCTGGACGCCGCCCCGAGCAAAGCCGTGCCCAAGGGCTGGGTACGCAAGCCGTTCTTCTCCCGGGAAGGTGCCAACATCGAGCTGCAAACTGCTGAGGGGCTGATCGTGAAAGAGGACGGACCCTACACCGACGCGCCGTTTATCCTTCAGGAGTTCGCCCCGCTGCCGAAGTTTGGCGACAGCTACACGCTGATCGGTTCCTGGGTGATCGGGGATCAAGCGGCCGGCATCGGCGTGCGCGAGGACAACAGTTTGATTACCAAGGATTCGAGCCGGTTCTTGCCGCATCTGATACTCGATTGACCCATCCATCGCCCACTAAAAAGGCCGGGTGTCGACATATCGTCAGACACCCACAAGACTTACTGCGCAAATGCCGGATAATGGCGGCCATTCGTTTAGCCGCTATTCTGGTAATCCCCCATGGAAATCAAGGTCAACTTTCTCGACAACCTTCGACTTGAAGCCAAGTTCGATGACTTCACGGTGGTGGCCGATCAACCTATCCGCTACAAGGGCGATGGCTCGGCACCGGGTCCGTTCGACTACTTCCTGGCTTCGTCGGCGCTGTGTGCGGCGTATTTTGTGAAGCTGTACTGCGACACGCGCAATATCCCTACGGATAACATCCGCCTGTCGCAGAACAATATTGTTGATCCGGAAAACCGCTACAACCAGATTTTCAAGATCCAGGTCGAGTTGCCGGCGGACATCTCCGACAAGGACCGCCAGGGCATCCTGCGTTCCATCGACCGTTGCACCGTGAAAAAAGTGGTGCAAGCCGGGCCTGAGTTTGTGATCGAAGAGGTGGACAACCTCGACGCCGATGCCCAGGCTTTGTTGATGCCTGCTTCCAACTCAGAGGCGAGCACCTATATTGCCGGCAAGGATCTGCCGCTGGAGCAAACCATCGCCAACATGTCGGCCATTCTGGCGGACCTGGGCATGAAGATTGAAATCGCCTCGTGGCGCAATATCGTGCCCAATGTGTGGTCGCTGCATATCCGCGATGCGCACTCGCCGATGTGCTTTACCAACGGCAAGGGTGCGACCAAGGAAGGCGCGTTGGCGTCGGCGTTGGGCGAGTTTATCGAGCGACTCAACTGCAACTTCTTCTACAACGACCAGTTCTGGGGCGAAGACATCGCCGACGCAGCGTTTGTGCACTACCCGGACGAACGCTGGTTCAAGCCAGGCCGTAAAGATGCACTGCCGGCCGAAATCCTCGACGAGTACTGCCTGAAGATTTACAACCGCGACGGCGAGCTGCGTGGCTCCCACCTGATCGATACCAACTCGGGCAATGAAGAGCGCGGCATCTGCTCGCTGCCGTACGTGCGCCAGTCGGACGGCGAGGTGGTGTATTTCCCGTCCAACCTGATTGAAAACCTGTTCCTGAGCAACGGCATGAGTGCCGGTAACACGCTGGCCGAAGCCCAGGTGCAGTGCCTGTCGGAGATCTTCGAACGCGCGGTAAAACGCGAAATCATCGAAGGTGAATTTGCCCTGCCGGATGTACCGGCTCACGTGCTGGCGAAGTACCCCGGGATACTGGCCGGTATTCAGGCGCTGGAAGAACAAGGGTTCCCCGTGCTGGTGAAGGATGCGTCCCTGGGGGGTGAATTCCCGGTGATGTGCGTCACGTTGATGAACCCGCGTACCGGCGGTGTGTTCGCCTCGTTCGGCGCGCATCCGAGCCTGGAAGTGGCGCTGGAACGCAGCCTGACCGAATTGCTGCAAGGCCGCAGCTTCGAAGGCCTCAACGACTTGCCCCAGCCGACTTTTGAAGGTCATGCAGTGACCGAGCCGAATAACTTCGTCGAGCACTTTATCGACTCCAGCGGCGTGGTGTCGTGGCGCTTCTTCAGCTCAAAATCGGATTACGAATTCGTGGAGTGGGACTTCTCCGGCCAGGGTGAAAACTCGAATGCCGAGGAAGCCGCGACCTTGTTCGGCATTCTCAAAGGCATGGGCAAAGAAGTGTACATGGCGGTCTACGAGCATATCGGTGCAACGGCCTGCCGCATCCTGGTACCGAACTATTCGGAAATCTATCCCGCGGACGATCTGATCTGGGATAACACCAACAAAGCGCTGTTCTTCCGCACCGATATCCTGAACCTGCATCGCCTGGACGAAGACGAACTGCAAGCGCTGGTTGAACGCCTGGTGGAAAGTGAGCTGGACGACTACACCGACATCACCACCTTGATCGGCATCGAGTTTGACGACAACACGGCTTGGGGTCAGCTGACGATCCTGGAGTTGAAGCTGCTGATTTATCTCGCCTTGCAGCGGTTTGAAGAGGCAAAAGAAGCGGTAGAAATGTTCCTGCAGTACAACGACAACACGGTTGAGCGTGGCTTGTTCTATCAGGCCGTCAATGTGGTGCTGGAGATGGAACTGGACGAAGACCTGGAGCTGGAAGACTACGAGGCCAATTTCCGCCGGATGTTTGGCAACGAGCGGACAGATGCAGCAATCGGATCGGTGAACGGCAGCGTGCGCTTCCATGGCTTGACGCCGACCAGCATGAAACTGGAGGGGCTCGACAGGCACCTGCGGTTGATCGATAGCTACAAGAAACTGCACTCGGCACGGGCCAATGTGACCACTTTATTCAGTTAACAGCGCCCACAAAAAAGCGAAGCCAGATGGCTTCGCTTTTTTGTTACTGACTGGATAGCTGCTTTTTAGAACGGGATATCGTCATCAAAGCTGTCGAAATCCGGA
Organism: Pseudomonas sp. B21-015; assembly: GCF_024749285.1. Taxonomy (NCBI): domain Bacteria; kingdom Pseudomonadati; phylum Pseudomonadota; class Gammaproteobacteria; order Pseudomonadales; family Pseudomonadaceae; genus Pseudomonas; species Pseudomonas sp. B21-015. The sequence goes on along the minus strand of NZ_CP087196.1, from coordinate 758,392 downwards.
GCCGGCTGAGGAGCGGCCTGCTGCTGTGGAGCCGGGCGCGACTGTTGCGGTGCCGACTGCTGCGGACGCGGAGCCTGCTGACGTGGGGCTGGGGCGGATTGCTGGTAGTTATTGCCCCCGCCTTGTTGGTCGCCCTGTTGTGGACGGCCGCCCAGCAGTTGCATGGTGCCTTGCATATCGACCACGATTTCAGTGGTGTAACGCTTGATACCGTCTTTTTCCCACTCGCGGGTCTGCAGCTTGCCTTCGATGTAGACCTGCGAACCTTTACGCAGGTATTCGCCGGCAATTTCGGCAACCTTGCCGAACATCGACACACGGTGCCATTCGGTCTTCTCGACCTTCTGACCGGTTTGCTTGTCGGTCCACTGTTCGCTGGTCGCCAGACTCAGGTTGGTCACGGCGTTACCGTTAGGCAAGTAGCGAACTTCGGGATCCTGGCCGCAAGTGCCGACCAATATGACTTTGTTAACCCCACGGGCCATAACGTTCTCCTAGGCTTCGCACGCTGTCGCGGCCGGGTTGTTCACCAGACGCTCCAAGGTAGTGCGATCCAATAATTCGGTGTCCAGTTTGATGTAAATCGCCGCTTCATCTGCAACCACGATTGCATCGGTTACTCCAACGACGGCCTTCAGGCGCTCGATCAGGCCAGCTTCACGAATCGCTTCGGGCGACAACGGCAAGCGCAGGCTCGTCACATACGGAGGTTCCCGCATGGTAACAGCAAAGGCTAACCAGAGGGCAGCCAGACCTGCGCATCCAAGGAACACAACCGACAAACCGCCGTGCTGGAACAGCCAGCCGCCGAGGATCCCGCCCAGTGCCGAACCGAGGAACTGACTGGTGGAATAAACCCCCATCGCCGTGCCTTTGCCGCCTGCCGGTGAAACCTTGCTGATCAGCGACGGCAAGGACGCTTCCAGCAGATTGAACGCGGTGAAGAACACCACCGTCCCGATCACCAGAGCCCGCAAGCTGTCGCCGAACTGCCAGAAGAATAGCTCAGTGAGCATCAGCGTCACGACGGCGCCGAGTAAAACTCGTTTCATTTTGCGTTTCTTCTCGCCGTAGATAATGAACGGGATCATGGCGAAGAAGGAAATCAGCAGCGCGGCCAGGTATACCCACCAGTGCTGCTCCTTGGGCAAACCGGCTTTTTCGACCAGTGCCAGGGGCAATGCAACGAAGCTCGACATCAACATCGCGTGCAACACAAAAATGCCCAGGTCCAGGCGCAGCAGGTCCGGATGCTTGAGCGTCGGTATCAGCGCCTGGCGCGCGACACCGGACTCGCGGTGCTGCAACGGGCCGGTGGCGCGGGGCACCATGAACATCACGATGACGATGCCGACCAGCGCCATGCCGCCGGTGGCGAAGAACAACCCGGACAGGCCAAAGGCGCGGGTCAGCAACGGCCCAACAACCATGGCGACAGCGAACGACAGGCCGATCGTCATGCCGATCATGGCCATGGCTTTGGTCCGATGCTGTTCCCGGGTCAGGTCCGACAGCAACGCCATGACCGCCGCGGAAATCGCCCCGGCGCCCTGCAGGATGCGTCCGGCAATGACGCCCCAGATCGAATCCGCATTGGCCGCCAGCACGCTCCCCAGGGCGAAGACGATCAGCCCCAGGTAAATCACCGGACGGCGACCGATGCGGTCGGAAATGAAGCCGAAAGGAATCTGAAAGATCGCCTGGGTCAGGCCGTAAGCGCCAATCGCCAACCCGATGAGGGCCGGGGTCGCTCCCGCCAGTTCCATCCCATAGGTCGCCAGTACCGGCAACACCATGAACATGCCAAGCATACGGAAGGCGAACACCAGGGCCAGACCGCTTGCTGCGCGGGTCTCACTGCCACTCATGCGTTCGCTGTGGGGATCGTGCATGGAAAAACCTCATGTGAACCGGCGGCGATTCTACCAGTCCCATCGATTGACGGGGTATATCGCGACGCAATGACGCGCTCTGCTAACAGACTCTTCATGTAAGGCTGCGGCCCTCTCATTTGATAGTGTGCATCCATCCAGTATTTGGCCGTATACTCCTACGTTTTCGACGCCCGCCGAGCGAGGCCACTTTGGACAAGATCCTGATTCGTGGGGCCCGAACCCACAACCTGAAGAACATCGACCTGACCCTGCCACGGGACAAACTGATTGTTATCACCGGCCTGTCCGGATCCGGCAAGTCGTCGCTGGCTTTCGACACGCTGTACGCCGAAGGCCAGCGACGCTATGTCGAATCGCTGTCGGCCTACGCCCGGCAGTTCCTGTCGATGATGGAAAAACCTGACGTCGACACCATCGAAGGCCTGTCGCCAGCGATCTCCATCGAACAGAAGTCGACCTCGCACAACCCGCGTTCGACGGTCGGCACCATTACCGAAATCTACGACTACCTGCGCCTGCTCTACGCTCGCGTCGGTATTCCGCGCTGCCCGGATCACGACATTCCGCTGGAAGCCCAAACCGTCAGCCAGATGGTCGATCTGGTGCTGGCACAACCTGAGGGCAGCAAACTGATGTTGCTGGCCCCGGTGATCCGCGAGCGCAAGGGCGAGCACCTCTCGGTCTTCGAAGAACTGCGGGCCCAGGGTTTTGTGCGGGCACGGGTCAACGGCAAGCTCTGCGAACTGGACGAGTTGCCGAAGCTGGATAAACAGAAGAAGCACTCGATCGACGTCGTGGTCGACCGCTTCAAGGTCCGCGCCGATTTGCAACAACGCCTGGCCGAATCGTTCGAGACCGCATTGAAACTGGCGGACGGCATTGCACTGGTCGCGCCGATGGATGACGAGCCCGGCGAAGAGATCATCTTCTCTGCACGCTTCGCCTGCCCGATCTGCGGCCATGCCATCAGCGAGCTGGAACCCAAGCTGTTTTCCTTCAACAACCCGGCCGGCGCCTGCCCGACCTGCGATGGCCTGGGGGTTAAACAGTTTTTCGACATCAAGCGATTGGTGAACGGTGAACTGACCCTGGCCGAAGGCGCGATTCGCGGCTGGGACCGACGTAACGTCTATTACTTCCAGATGCTTGGCTCGCTGGCCTCGCACTACAAATTCAGTCTTGAAGTGCCGTTCAACGAACTGCCGGCCGATCAGCAGAAATTCATCCTGCATGGCAGCGGCTCGCAGAACGTCGACTTCAAATACCTGAACGACCGTGGCGACATCGTCAAACGTTCGCACCCGTTCGAAGGCATCGTGCCGAACCTGGAACGCCGCTACCGCGAAACCGAGTCGGCTTCGGTCCGTGAAGAGCTGGCCAAGTTCCTCAGCACGCAACCCTGCCCGGATTGCCGCGGCACCCGCCTGCGTCGCGAGGCGCGGCACGTGTGGGTTGGTGAGAAGACCTTGCCGGCGGTGACCAATCTGCCGATCGGAGACGCCTGTGAGTATTTCGGCGTGCTGAAACTGACCGGCCGCCGTGGCGAGATTGCCGACAAGATCCTCAAGGAAATCCGCGAGCGGCTGCAGTTTCTGGTCAACGTTGGCCTGGACTACTTATCACTGGATCGCAGTGCCGACACGCTGTCCGGCGGTGAAGCCCAGCGGATTCGCCTGGCCAGTCAGATTGGCGCCGGTCTGGTGGGGGTTCTGTACATCCTCGATGAACCGTCGATCGGTCTGCATCAACGGGACAACGACCGGTTGCTGGGCACCCTCAAGCATCTGCGGGACATCGGCAACACAGTGATCGTGGTCGAGCACGATGAAGATGCGATTCGTCTGGCCGACTATGTGGTGGATATCGGCCCGGGTGCAGGCGTGCACGGCGGGCATATCGTTGCCGAAGGGACGCCGGCCGAAGTCATGGCTCACCCTGATTCGCTGACCGGCAAGTATTTGTCGGGCCGGGTGAAGATCGCAGTCCCAGCCAAACGCACGCCGCGTAACAAGAAGTTGTCGCTATCCCTCAAAGGCGCTCGCGGCAACAACCTGCGCAATGTCGACCTGGACATTCCGATCGGTCTGCTGACCTGCGTGACGGGTGTCTCCGGTTCGGGCAAGTCGACGCTGATCAACAACACGCTGTTTCCTTTGAGCGCTACAGCACTCAATGGGGCAACGACTCTGGAAGCGGCTGCTCACGACAGCATTAAAGGCCTGGAACATCTGGACAAGGTTGTGGACATCGATCAGAGCCCGATCGGTCGCACGCCGCGCTCCAACCCGGCAACGTATACCGGGCTGTTCACGCCGATTCGCGAACTGTTCGCTGGCGTTCCGGAGTCCCGCTCTCGCGGTTACGGTCCTGGGCGCTTCTCCTTCAACGTGAAGGGCGGACGCTGCGAGGCCTGTCAGGGCGATGGCCTGATCAAGGTGGAGATGCACTTCCTGCCGGACATCTATGTTCCGTGTGATGTTTGCAAGAGCAAGCGCTACAACCGCGAAACGCTGGAGATCAAGTACAAGGGCAAGAGCATCCACGAAACCCTGGAGATGACCATCGAGGAAGCTCGAGTCTTCTTCGACGCGGTTCCGGCTCTGGCGCGCAAGCTTCAGACGTTGATGGATGTCGGTCTGTCGTACATCAAGCTAGGACAATCGGCGACCACACTATCTGGCGGTGAAGCCCAGCGGGTGAAACTGTCGCGCGAGTTGTCCAAGCGCGATACCGGCAAGACGCTGTATATCCTCGATGAACCGACTACCGGCTTGCACTTCGCCGATATCCAGCAACTGCTCGACGTACTGCATCGTCTGCGCGACCACGGCAATACCGTGGTCGTGATCGAACACAACCTGGATGTGATCAAAACCGCCGACTGGTTGGTGGACCTGGGGCCGGAAGGTGGTTCCAAGGGCGGCCAGATCATTGCCGTCGGCACACCGGAAGAAGTGTCCGAGATGAAGCAGTCTCACACCGGCTACTACCTCAAACCGCTGCTGGCTCGCGACAGGGCCTGAATCAGGGCCATGAAAAAGCCCCTGTCACTTTGTCGGTGACAGGGGCTTTTGTTTGTGTAGCCTGCTAAAAGATCAGAACTGCGATTGCAGGTAATTTTCCAGACCAATCAGTTTGATCAGACCCAGCTGCTTCTCCAGCCAGTAGGTATGATCTTCTTCGGTATCGGCCAGCTGAATGCGCAGGATCTCGCGGGTGACGTAGTCCTTGTGCAGCTCGCAAAGCTCAATGCCCTTGCAGAGAGCTGCCCGAACCTTGTACTCCAGACGCAAGTCAGCGGCGAGCATGTCAGGCACGGTGGTGCCGACATCCAGATCGTCCGGACGCATACGCGGAGTACCTTCGAGCATGAGGATCCGACGCATCAGGGCGTCAGCGTGCTGCGCCTCTTCTTCCATCTCGTGGTTGATACGTTCGTAGAGCTCGGTGAACCCCCAGTCCTCGTACATCCGCGAATGGATGAAATATTGATCACGGGCTGCCAGTTCGCCTGTCAGCAACGTGTTGAGGTAATCGATTACGTCTGGGTGACCTTGCATCGCCCTACATCTCCCTGCTTGAAAGTCTGTAGTTTGAACCAAGCTGACCGGAAGGTCACTCGCTCGACGCAATGAAAGCGAAGATATTCTGAGAAAAGCAGTTTAAATGACGCAAAAACCGCCCAAATGAGGGCGGTTCTGCTTATCGTTTAGACTTAGTTAAGCTGTAAGCCCAACGCCTTTGCGATGCCTTCTCCATAAGCTGGGTCAGCCCTGAAGAAATGCTGCAGTTGACGATCAATCACGTCACCGGAAACCCCGGCCATGGCACCGGCAATGTTGTTGATCAGCAGGGCTTTCTGCTCATCGTTCATTAGACGGAACAGCGCACCGGCATGGCTGTAGTAGTCAGTATCTTCGCGATGATCGTAACGATCGGCGGCGCCGCTCAAGGCCAAGGCTGGTTCCGCATAATGCGGTGCCTGTTTCGGTGATTCCACGTAGCTGTTCGGCTCATAGTTCGGCGCCGCACCACCATTGACGCCAAATGCCATGGAGCCGTCGCGCTGGTAGGTGTTGACCGGACTACGAGGCGCATTCACCGGCAGTTGCTGGTGATTGGTGCCCACACGGTAGCGATGGGCATCGGCGTAAGCGAACACGCGACCTTGCAGCATGCGATCAGGGGACAGACCGACACCCGGGACCATGTTGCTCGGACCGAACGCAGCTTGCTCGACTTCAGCGAAGTAGTTCAGCGGATTGCGGTTGAGCTCCAGCTCGCCCACCTTGATCAACGGAAACTCTTTCTGCGACCAGGTTTTGGTCACGTCGAACGGGTTCTCGTAGTGATCAGCGGCCTGGGCCTCGGTCATGACCTGGATGTTGACACTCCATTTCGGGAAGTCTCCGCGCTCAATGGCGCCGAACAGGTCACGTTGTGCGTAATCCGGATCGGTACCCGCCAGCCGCGCCGCTTCTGCCGGAGCAAGGTTCTTGATCCCCTGTTTGGTTTTGTAGTGCCACTTTACCCAGTGACGCTCGCCATTGGCGTTAATCAGGCTGTAGGTGTGGCTACCAAAGCCGTGCATGTGGCGATAACCATCAGGGATGCCGCGGTCCGAGAACAGAATAGTGACCTGGTGCAATGCCTCAGGTGAGTGAGACCAGAAGTCCCACATCGCCTGCGCGCTTTTCAGGTTGCTTTGCGGCAGGCGCTTCTGGGTGTGGATAAAGTCAGGGAATTTCAGCGGATCACGGATGAAGAATACCGGTGTGTTGTTACCGACGATGTCCCAGTTGCCTTCTTCTGTGTAGAACTTCAGGGCAAATCCGCGTGGATCACGCTCGGTATCAGCCGAACCGCGCTCGCCACCCACGGTGGAGAATCGCAGGAAGGTCGGAGTTTGTTTGCCAACAGACTCGAACAGCTTGGCACTGGTGTACTGAGTGATATCGCGAGTCACCGTGAATGTACCGTAAGCACCCGACCCTTTCGCATGCACGCGACGCTCCGGGATGTTTTCACGGTTGAAGTGGGCAAGTTTCTCAATCAGGTGGAAATCGTCGAGCAGCAAAGGACCACGAGGGCCGGCGGAGCGGGAATTCTGGTTGTCGGCAACAGGAGCGCCACTGGCGGTCGTAAGCGTTTTATTCTGGCTCATGCGATCTCTTCCTCTGTCAGTCTTGGAACTGCCGGCTAATCGGCTGGGGGGGAGTATCAACCATGCACATGACGCCATCAAATTCATTAAATTGTGGGCAGTGATAGAAATTTACTAACGGAGATCGGAGATGGATAGTCGCAAGGCCATACTTTTCAGACGCGCACAAAAAACCGGGCACTAGGCCCGGTTCCTTGTTTCAGACTGACGTCTTACTCAGCGGATACAGCTTCACCGCCGACAGCACGATCAACCAACTCGACGTACGCCATAGGCGCGTTGTCGCCAGCGCGGAAACCGCACTTGAGGATGCGCAGGTAGCCACCCTCACGGGTAGCGTAACGCTTGCCCAGGTCGTTGAAGAGCTTACCAACGATAGCTTTCGAACGAGTACGGTCAAAAGCCAGACGACGGTTAGCAACGCTGTCTGTCTTGGCCAAAGTGATCAGCGGCTCAGCAACGCGGCGCAGTTCTTTGGCTTTTGGCAGTGTAGTTTTGATCAGCTCGTGCTCGAACAGCGACACCGCCATGTTTTGAAACATGGCCTTGCGGTGCGAGCTGGTGCGGCTCAGGTGACGACCACTTTTACGATGACGCATGGTTCATTCCTTACCAAACACAACGTTCGGTGATTACGACGATCAGGCAGTCGCCTTGTCGTCCTTCTTAAGACTTGCAGGCGGCCAGTTGTCGAGGCGCATGCCGAGGGACAGACCGCGGGAGGCCAGAACGTCCTTGATTTCAGTCAAGGATTTCTTGCCAAGGTTCGGAGTCTTCAACAGCTCTACTTCGGTACGCTGAATCAGGTCGCCGATGTAGTAGATGTTTTCCGCCTTAAGGCAGTTAGCCGAACGTACAGTCAGTTCCAGATCGTCAACCGGGCGAAGCAGGATCGGATCAATCTCGTCTTCCTGCTCGACAACCACTGGCTCACTGTCACCTTTGAGGTCGACGAACGCAGCCAACTGCTGTTGCAGAATGGTTGCAGCGCGGCGGATAGCCTCTTCAGGATCCAGGGTACCGTTGGTTTCCAGATCAATAACCAGCTTGTCCAGGTTAGTACGCTGTTCGACACGGGCGTTTTCCACCACGTATGCGATACGGCGAACCGGGCTGAACGAAGAGTCAAGCTGCAAGCGACCGATGCTGCGGCTTTCATCTTCATCGCTCTGACGCGAGTCTGCCGGTTCATAACCACGACCACGAGCTACAGTGAGCTTCATGTTCAGGGCGCCGTTAGACGCCAGGTTAGCGATTACGTGATCGGGGTTGACGATCTCGACATCATGATCCAGCTGAATATCGGCAGCGGTAACCACCCCCGAACCCTTCTTCGACAAGGTCAGCGTAACTTCGTCTCGACCGTGCAGCTTGATAGCCAGACCTTTAAGGTTCAACAGGATTTCAATTACGTCTTCCTGTACACCTTCGATGGCGCTGTACTCGTGGAGCACACCGTCAATCTCGGCCTCGACTACTGCACAGCCGGGCATTGAGGACAACAGGATGCGGCGCAGCGCGTTGCCCAGGGTGTGGCCGAAACCACGCTCGAGAGGCTCGAGAGTGATCTTGGCGCGGGTTGGACTGACAACCTGCACATCAATATGGCGGGGTGTCAGGAACTCATTTACCGAAATCTGCATGGATGCACCTATTTTCTAGCCCTTACTTGGAGTAGAGCTCGACAATCAGGCTTTCGTTGATGTCGGCGGACAGATCACTGCGAGCAGGAACGTTCTTGAAAACGCCCGACTTCTTCTCAGTGTCTACTTCTACCCATTCTACGCGGCCACGTTGGGCACACAGATCGAGAGCTTGGACAATGCGAAGTTGGTTCTTTGCTTTCTCGCGAACTGCGACCACGTCACCAGCACGAACCTGGTAAGACGGAACGTTTACGGTCTGACCGTTAACGCTGATCGACTTGTGCGATACCAGCTGACGGGATTCGGCACGAGTAGAGCCAAAACCCATACGGTATACAACGTTGTCCAGACGGCATTCGAGCAGCTGCAACAGGTTTTCGCCAGTTGCGCCTTTCTTGCCAGCAGCTTCTTTGTAGTAGCCGCTGAATTGACGCTCGAGAACGCCGTAGATACGACGGACCTTCTGCTTTTCACGCAGTTGGGTGCCGTAATCGGACTGGCGACCGCGGCGTTGGCCGTGGATACCAGGTGCTGCTTCGATGTTGCACTTCGATTCGATCGCGCGCACGCCGCTCTTCAGAAAGAGATCGGTGCCTTCGCGACGAGCGAGTTTGCATTTTGGACCAATGTAACGAGCCATTCTTTACAATCTCCTGGATTACACGCGGCGCTTCTTCGGCGGACGGCACCCGTTGTGCGGGATTGGCGTCACGTCGGTGATGCTGGCGATCTTGTAGCCACAGCCGTTCAAAGCGCGGACTGCGGATTCACGACCTGGACCTGGACCTTTGACGTTAACGTCGAGGTTTTTCAGGCCGTATTCCAGCGCAGCTTGACCAGCACGCTCAGCAGCTACTTGAGCAGCGAACGGGGTGGACTTGCGGGAACCGCGGAAACCCGAACCACCGGAGGTAGCCCAGGAAAGAGCGTTACCTTGACGGTCGGTAATGGTCACGATGGTGTTGTTAAAAGAAGCATGGATGTGGGCGATGCCATCAACCACTGTCTTTTTAACTTTTTTACGAGGACGAGCAGCAGGTTTTGCCATGATTAATTTCCTGTCGATTCGCTGGGGCGATTACTTGCGGATCGGCTTACGCGGACCTTTACGGGTACGCGCGTTGGTCTTGGTACGCTGACCGCGTACTGGAAGACCACGACGATGACGCAGACCGCGATAGCAACCGAGGTCCATCAAACGCTTGATTTTCATGTTGATTTCGCGACGCAGGTCACCTTCAGTGGTGAACTTCGCCACTTCGCCACGCAGCTGTTCAATCTGCTCGTCGCTCAGATCTTTGATCTTTGCCGCTGGGTTTACCCCAGTCACTGCACAAATTTTCTGTGCAGTAGTGCGACCAACACCATAGATGTAGGTCAGCGAGATAACAGTATGCTTGTTATCTGGAATGTTAACGCCTGCAATACGGGCCATTCAGTGGGACTCCAATTGACAGCTACCTACGCCCCGGAAGCCAAGAAATAGGGCGCGAGATAATATCGCTGTAATAACAAATAATCAACCCGGCAGCGCACTAGCTGCCGGGCTTGAAGCACAATCACACTCAGCCTTGGCGCTGTTTGTGACGCGGTTCCGCGCTGCAAATTACTCGAACAACACCTTCGCGGCGAATAATCTTGCAGTTACGGCACAGCTTTTTCACCGATGCACGAACTTTCATCACCAACTCCTCGAACCTTATGGGTACTCAGCGCAACATGCCGCTGCCGTAACCCTTCAGGTTGGCTTTCTTCATCAGGGATTCGTACTGGTGCGAAACGAGGTGCGATTGTACTTGGGACATGAAGTCCATCACAACCACGACCACGATCAGCAACGAGGTCCCGCCAAGGTAGAACGGTACGTTTGCTGCAACCACCAGGAACTGGGGCAACAGGCAGACGGCCGTCATGTAAAGAGCACCGAACATGGTCAAGCGAGTCAGAACGCCATCAATGTAGCGCGCAGACTGCTCACCTGGACGGATGCCCGGAATAAAGGCACCGGACTTCTTCAGGTTTTCCGCTACGTCTTTCGGATTGAACATCAACGCCGTATAGAAGAAGCAGAAGAAAATAATCCCTGCACTAAACAGCAGAATATTCAACGGCTGACCAGGAGCGATCGACTGCGAGATGTCCTGCAACCAGCCCATACCTTCAGACTGACCGAACCAGGCACCTAACGAAGCCGGGAACAGCAAAATGCTGCTCGCGAAAATAGCCGGAATAACACCGGCCATGTTCACCTTCAGCGGCAAGTGGCTAGTCTGCGCAGCGAAGACCTTGCGGCCCTGCTGACGCTTGGCGTAGTGAACAGCAATACGACGCTGACCACGCTCAATGAACACCACGAAACCGATAATCGCTACTGCCAGCAAACCGATGGCAACCAGGGCGAAGATGTTGATATCACCCTGACGTGCAGACTCGAAAGACTGCCCGATCGCTCTCGGAAGACCGGCGACGATACCCGAAAAAATCAACATCGAGATACCGTTGCCAACACCACGCTCAGTAATCTGCTCACCCAGCCACATCATGAACATCGCACCAGCCACAAAAGTGGATACCGCGACGAAATGGAAGCCAAAGTCACCAGTGAACGCAACGCCCTGCCCCGCCAGACCAATGGACATGCCAATAGCCTGAACGAGAGCAAGGACGACAGTGCCGTAGCGGGTGTACTGGCTGATCTTGCGACGGCCAGCTTCACCTTCCTTCTTCAACTGCTCCAGCTGCGGGCTGACGGCGGTCATCAGCTGCATGATGATCGATGCCGAAATGTACGGCATGATCCCCAGTGCAAAGATGCTCATCCGCTCCAGCGCGCCGCCGGAAAACATGTTGAACAAGCTAAGAATGGTCCCCTCATTCTGTCGAAACAGGTCCGCGAGTCGGTCCGGGTTAATACCTGGAACCGGGATGTGTGCGCCTATTCGGTAGACGATAATCGCCAGGAACAGAAAACGCAGACGAGCCCAGAGTTCAGACATACCGCCTTTGCCGAGCGCAGAGAGAGCACCTTGCTTAGCCATTTATTCCTCGAACTTGCCGCCAGCTGCTTCGATAGCCGCACGCGCACCTTTGGTGGCGCCGATTCCCTTTCCGATGGTGACAGCGCGAGTAACTTCGCCGGACAGCATGATTTTCACACGCTGAACGTTGACGTTAATCACGTTGGCATCTTTCAGGGACTGCACGGTGACGATGTCGCCTTCCACTTTAGCCAGCTCGGACAGACGCACTTCTGCGCGATCCATGGCTTTCAGGGAAACGAAACCAAACTTCGGCAGGCGACGATGCAGCGGCTGTTGACCGCCTTCAAAGCCTGGAGCAATGGTGCCACCGGAGCGGGAGGTTTGACCTTTGTGGCCACGGCCACCAGTCTTACCCAAACCGCTACCGATACCACGGCCCGGACGATGCTTTTCGCGACGGGAACCCGGCGCTGGACTCAGATCATTGAGTTTCATCGATTAACCCTCGACACGCAGCATGTAGTAAGCCTTGTTGATCATCCCGCGATTCTCGGGAGTATCCTGGACTTCTACAGTGTGACCGATGCGACGCAGACCCAGACCCTTAACGCACAGTTTGTGGTTAGGGATGCGGCCGGTCATGCTTTTGATCAGCGTAACTTTAACGGTAGCCATGATCAGAAGATCTCCTTGACGCTTTTGCCACGCTTGGCGGCAATGGATTCAGGAGACTGCATTGCTTTCAAACCCTTGAAAGTGGCGTGAACCACGTTTACCGGGTTAGTCGAGCCGTAGCACTTGGCCAGAACGTTCTGAACGCCAGCAACTTCGAGGACAGCACGCATAGCGCCGCCAGCGATGATACCGGTACCTTCAGAAGCAGGCTGCATGTACACCTTCGAAGCGCCGTGAGCGGACTTCATTGCGTACTGCAGAGTGGTGCCGTTCAGATCAACTTGAATCATGTTGCGGCGAGCAGCTTCCATTGCCTTCTGGATCGCAGCAGGCACTTCACGCGACTTGCCACGGCCGAAGCCAACACGCCCTTTACCATCACCTACCACGGTCAACGCGGTGAAAGTGAAGATACGGCCGCCTTTAACGGTTTTGGCTACGCGGTTAACTTGAACCAGCTTCTCGATGTAGCCTTCGTCGCGCTTTTGGTCGTTATTTGACATAACTTAGAACTCCAGCCCAGCTTCACGAGCAGCATCAGCCAGCGCCTTGACGCGGCCGTGGTACTTGAAGCCAGAGCGGTCGAAAGCCACCTGCGAGACGCCAGCGGCTTTAGCACGCGTAGCGACCAGCTGGCCAACCTTAGTGGCCGCGTCGATGTTGCCAGTGGCGCCATCACGCAGTTCTTTATCCAAAGTCGAGGCGCTTGCCAGGACTTTGTTGCCGTCGGCCGAAATGACCTGGGCGTAGATGTGCTGCGACGAGCGGAACACGCAGAGACGCACGACTTCGAGTTCGTGCATTTTCAGGCGTGCTTTGCGAGCGCGACGCAGGCGAGTAACTTTTTTGTCGGTCATTTGCTATGCCCTACTTCTTCTTGGCTTCTTTACGACGGACGACTTCGTCCGCGTAGCGCACACCTTTGCCTTTGTACGGCTCTGGTGGACGGAAGTCGCGGATCTCGGCGGCCACTTGACCTACTAGCTGCTTATCGATGCCCCGGATCAGGATATCGGTTTGGCTAGGAGTCTCAGCGGTGATGCCTTCCGGCAGTTCGTAATCCACTGGGTGCGAGAAGCCAAGAGCCAGGTTCAGCACTGTGCCTTTTGCTTGCGCTTTGTAACCAACACCGACCAGCTGGAGCTTGCGCTCGAAGCCTTGGCTTACGCCTTGGACCATGTTGTTTACCAACGCACGAGTGGTACCAGCCATTGCGCGAGTTTGTTGATCGCCATTGCGAGCAGCGAAACGCAGCTCACCAGCTTCTTCAACGATCTCAACGGACGAATGGATGTTCAGTTCGAGAGTACCCTTGGCACCCTTCACCGAAAGCTGTTGGCCTGCGAATTTGACTTCGACACCGGCTGGCAGCTTAACGGGGTTCTTAGCGACGCGTGACATGCTTATCCCCCCTTAGAACACAGTGCAAAGAACTTCGCCGCCGACACCGGCAGCGCGCGCAGCACGATCCGTCATCACACCTTTGTTGGTGGAGACGATAGACACACCGAGACCGCCACGAACTTTTGGCAGATCATCGACGGACTTGTACTGACGCAGGCCTGGACGGCTAACGCGCTTCACTTCCTCGATGACCGGACGGCCTTCGAAGTACTTCAGCTCGATGGACAGCAGTGGCTTGATTTCGCTGCTGATCTGATAACCCGCAATGTAACCTTCGTCCTTCAGGACTTTGGCAACAGCTACCTTCAAAGTAGAAGATGGCATGCTTACGACGGACTTTTCAGCCATCTGGGCATTACGGATTCGAGTTAGCATGTCCGCTAACGGGTCCTGCATACTCATGGGCTAGACGCTCCTAATACACAAAAAATTAGCCTTGCGGCTACTACGTGTCGCCGAATACATCCGCGCAAAAAAAGCACGGGCTCAGGCGAGCCGGGTATTCTAGACACACCCCACAAATGAATCAAGCCCCAATAGGGGCTTGATTCAAGTTCAAGGTCACCGATGGTCAGGATCTTGCGACCCCGAGCACCGAGACTTTGACAGTGCTTACCAGCTGGCTTTAACCAGACCAGGTACGTCACCACGCATTGCAGCTTCACGCAGCTTGTTACGGCCAAGGCCGAACTTGCGGTAAACGCCGTGTGGACGACCGGTCAGGCGGCAGCGGTTACGCATGCGCGAAGCGCTTGCGTCACGTGGCTGCTTCTGCAGAGCTACTGTAGCTTCCCAACGCGCTTCTGGACTTGCGTTCAGATCAACAATGATTGCTTTCAGTGCTGCACGCTTTTTGGCGTACTTGGCAACCGTGAGCTGACGCTTCAGCTCGCGGTTCTTCATGCTCATCTTGGCCATTTTCCTACTCCAATCAGTTGCGGAACGGGAATTTGAAAGCACGCAACAGGGCGCGACCTTCATCATCGTTCTTGGCAGTGGTGGTCAGGGTAATGTCCAGACCGCGGAGAGCATCGATCTTGTCGTAGTCGATTTCCGGGAAGATGATCTGCTCTTTAACGCCCATGCTGTAGTTACCACGACCATCGAAGGACTTGGCATTCAGGCCGCGGAAGTCGCGAACCCGAGGCAGGGAGATCGACAGCAGACGATCCAGGAACTCATACATACGCTCACGGCGCAGGGTCACTTTGACGCCGATCGGCCAACCCTCACGGACTTTAAAGCCAGCGATGGATTTGCGAGCGTAGGTCACAACGACTTTCTGGCCGGTGATCTTTTCCAGGTCAGCAACAGCGTGCTCGATGACTTTTTTGTCACCGATCGCTTCGCCCAGACCCATGTTCAGGGTGATTTTGGTAACGCGCGGAACTTCCATCACGTTCGACAGCTTAAGTTCTTCCTTAAGCTTCGGTGCGATTTCCTTCCGGTAAATCTCTTTTAGTCGTGCCATGGTCTTCTACCTAGCAGTGTTCAAGCATCAACCGCTTTTTGGGTCGACTTGAAGACACGAATTTTCTTACCGTCTTCTACTTTGAAACCAACGCGATCAGCTTTGTTGGTTTCGCCGTTGAAAATGGCAACGTTGGAAGCGTGCAGTGGCGCTTCTTTCTCGACGATACCGCCTTGTACGCCCGACATCGGGTTAGGCTTGGTATGACGCTTAACCAGGTTCAGACCACCAACGACCAGACGGTCATCAGCGAGAACCTTAAGCACCTTACCGCGCTTACCTTTGTCTTTGCCGGCGATCACGATGATCTCGTCGTCACGACGAATCTTTTGCATGTCGGATCTCCTTACAGCACTTCTGGGGCGAGCGAGACGATCTTCATGAACTTCTCAGTACGAAGTTCACGGGTCACTGGCCCAAAGATACGGGTGCCGATCGGCTCTTGCTTGTTGTTCAGAAGAACAGCAGCGTTGCCATCAAAGCGGATAATGGAGCCATCTGCACGGCGAACGCCGTGACGAGTGCGGACCACAACAGCAGTCATCACTTGGCCTTTTTTCACCTTACCGCGAGGAATTGCTTCCTTCACGGTAACTTTGATGATGTCACCGATACCAGCGTAACGACGATGGGAGCCACCCAGCACCTTGATGCACATAACGCGGCGAGCGCCGCTGTTATCGGCCACATCGAGCATGGATTGAGTCTGAATCATATAATTTCTCCGACCCCTAGTCCTTAGACTTCCACAGCGCGTTCGAGAACATCAACCAGCGCCCAAGACTTGGTCTTGGCCAAAGGACGAGTTTCACGAATAGTGACTTTGTCGCCGATGTGGCACTGATTGGTTTCGTCGTGCGCGTGCAGCTTAGTCGAACGCTTAACGTATTTACCGTAGATCGGGTGCTTAACGCGACGCTCGATCAGAACGGTGATGGTTTTGTCCATCTTGTCGCTGACAACACGGCCAGTCAGCGTACGGACAGTTTTTTCGGCTTCAGCCATGATTACTTACCTGCCTGCTGGTTGAGCACAGTCTTCACGCGAGCGATGTCACGCTTAACTTGCGAGAGCAGATGAGACTGCCCCAACTGGCCAGTTGCTTTCTGCATACGCAGATTGAACTGGTCGCGCAGCAGGCCGAGCAGTTGCTCGTTCAGCTGCTGTGCGGATTTTTCACGAAGTTCATTCGCTTTCATCACATCACCGTCCGTTTAACAAAGGAGGTGGCGAGCGGCAGCTTTGCAGCAGCCAGGGCGAAAGCCTCACGCGCCAGCTCTTCAGAAACACCCTCGATTTCATACAGGACTTTGCCTGGCTGAATCTGGGCAACCCAGTACTCCACGTTACCCTTACCTTTACCCATCCGAACTTCGAGTGGCTTTTTGGAAATAGGCTTGTCCGGGAATACACGGATCCAGATCTTGCCGCCACGTTTAACGTGACGGGTCAGTGCACGACGCGCTGACTCGATCTGACGAGCGGTGAGACGACCACGAGCAACAGACTTCAGCGCGAACTCGCCGAAGCTGACTTTGCTACCGCGCAATGCCAGGCCACGGTTGTGACCAGTCATTTGCTTGCGGAACTTCGTACGCTTTGGTTGCAACATTTGGCGTACCCCTTACTTAGCAGCTTTTTTACGAGGCGCTGGTGCTTGTGGTTTCAGCTCTTCTTGGCGACCACCAATTACTTCGCCTTTGAAGATCCAAACCTTTACACCGATCACACCATAAGTGGTGTGAGCTTCGTAGTTGGCATAGTCGATGTCGGCACGCAGGGTGTGCAGTGGCACACGACCTTCGCGATACCATTCAGTACGTGCGATTTCAGCACCGCCGAGACGACCGCTCACTTGGATTTTGATGCCTTTGGCACCAATGCGCATGGCGTTCTGAACAGCGCGCTTCATAGCGCGACGGAACATTACGCGACGCTCCAGCTGCTGAGCTACGCTCTGCGCAACCAGCATACCGTCGAGCTCCGGCTTGCGGATCTCTTCGATATTGATGTGCACAGGCACACCCATTTGCTTGGTCAGGTCCTGACGCAGTTTCTCAACATCTTCACCTTTCTTCCCGATAACGATACCTGGACGAGCGGTGTGGATGGTGATACGTGCAGTCTGAGCCGGACGATGGATATCGATACGGCTTACGGACGCGCTTTTTAGTTTGTCTTGGAGATACTCACGCACCTTCAGATCAGCGAACAAATAGTCCGCATAAGTCCGACCGTCTGCGTACCAGACGGAGGTGTGCTCCTTGACGATTCCCAGGCGAATGCCAATGGGATGTACTTTCTGACCCATCTCTTCGACTCCGTTACTTGTCAGCAACCTTGACAGTGATATGGCAAGACCGCTTGACGATGCGATCAGCACGGCCTTTGGCACGTGGCATGATGCGCTTCAGCGAACGCCCTTCGTTGACGAAAACGGTGCTGACCTTCAGGTCATCAACGTCTGCGCCTTCGTTATGCTCGGCGTTGGCTACGGCCGACTCCAGCACTTTCTTCATGATCTCGGCGGCTTTCTTACTGCTGAAAGCCAACAGGTTGAGCGCTTCGCCCACCTTCTTCCCGCGGATCTGGTCGGCGACCAAGCGGGCTTTCTGGGCGGAGATTCGAGCGCCCGACAACTTAGCGGCTACTTCCATCGTTCCTTACCCCTTAACGCTTGGCTTTCTTGTCTGCCACGTGCCCACGATATGTGCGGGTACCGGCAAACTCGCCCAGTTTGTGGCCGACCATGTCTTCGTTCACGAGAACTGGAACATGTTGACGACCGTTATGCACAGCAATGGTCAGACCGACCATTTGTGGCAGGATCATGGAACGGCGCGACCAGGTCTTAACTGGTTTGCGATCGTTCTTTTCCGCCGCCACTTCGATCTTCTTCAGTAGGTGAAGATCAATAAAAGGACCTTTTTTCAGAGAACGTGGCACTGTCGTATCCCTCTATTTACTTGCGACGACGGACGATCATTTTGTCGGTACGCTTATTACCACGAGTCTTCGCGCCCTTAGTCGGGAAGCCCCATGGCGATACCGGATGACGACCACCAGAGGTACGACCTTCACCACCACCATGTGGGTGGTCAACCGGGTTCATGGCAACACCACGAACGGTTGGGCGAACGCCACGCCAGCGTTTGGCACCAGCTTTACCCAGCGAACGCAGGCTGTGCTCGGAGTTCGAGACTTCACCCAGGGTCGCGCGGCACTCAGCCAGCACTTTACGCATCTCACCAGAACGCAGACGCAGGGTCACGTAGACACCTTCACGAGCGATCAGCTGAGCCGAAGCACCAGCGGAACGAGCGATCTGTGCGCCTTTACCTGGCTTCAATTCGATGCCGTGTACGGTGCTACCAACTGGAATGTTACGCAGTTGCAGAGCGTTGCCCGGCTTGATCGGTGCCAGAGCACCCGCGATCAGCTGGTCACCAGCACTCACGCCTTTAGGGGCGATGATGTAGCGACGCTCGCCATCTGCGTACAGCAGCAGAGCGATGTGAGCAGTACGGTTTGGATCGTATTCGATACGCTCGACAGTGGCAGCGATGCCATCTTTGTCGTTGCGACGGAAATCGACCAGACGATAATGCTGCTTATGGCCACCACCGATGTGACGAGTGGTAATACGACCATTGTTGTTACGACCACCAGACTTCGATTTTTTCTCGAGCAGCGGTGCGTGAGGAGCGCCTTTGTGCAGCTCCTGGTTGACCACCTTGACCACAAAACGGCGGCCAGGGGAAGTCGGTTTGCATTTAACGATTGCCATGATGCACCCCTTCCTTACTCAGCACTGCTGCTGAAATCGAGATCTTGGCCTGGCTGAAGGGAGATAACTGCCTTCTTCCAGTCATTACGCTTGCCCAGACCGCGAGCAGTGCGCTTGCTCTTACCCAGAACATTCAGGGTAGTAACGCGCTCTACTTTCACGCTGAACAGGCTTTCGACGGCCTTCTTGATTTCCAGCTTGGTTGCGTCAGTCGCAACCTTGAAAACGAACTGGCCTTTCTTGTCTGCCAGAACCGTAGCCTTCTCGGAAACGTGCGGGCCAAGCAGAACTTTAAATACGCGTTCCTGGTTCATCCCAGCAGCTCCTCGAATTTCTTCACGGCCGACACGGTGATCAACACCTTATCGTATGCGATCAGACTAACTGGATCGGAACCTTGCACGTCACGTACATCTACGTGTGGCAGGTTACGAGCAGCCAGGTACAGGTTCTGATCAACAGCGTCCGACACGATCAGAACGTCGGTCAGGCTCATGTTGTTCAGCTTGCCCAGCAGGTCTTTGGTTTTCGGCGTTTCAACGGCGAAATCCTGAACCACAACCAGACGATCAGTACGCACCAGCTCAGCAAGGATGGAACGCATTGCTGCGCGATACATCTTCTTGTTCAGCTTCTGGGAGTGATCCTGAGGACGAGCTGCGAAAGTGGTACCGCCGCCACGCCAGATTGGGCTACGGATAGTACCGGCACGAGCACGGCCAGTACCTTTCTGACGCCATGGACGCTTACCGCCACCACGAACGTCGGAACGGGTCTTTTGCTGCTTGCTACCTTGACGGCCGCCAGCCATGTAGGCCACGACTGCTTGGTGAACCAGCGTCTCGTTGAATTCGCCGCCAAATGTCAGTTCGGAAACTTCGATCGCTTGAGCGTCATTTACATTTAATTGCATGTCAGCTTCCCCTTAACCGCGAGCCTTGGCTGCTGGACGTACAACCAAGTTGCCGCCAGTAGCGCCAGGAACAGCGCCCTTGACCAACAACAGATTGCGTTCAGCGTCCACGCGCACTACTTCGAGGGACTGCACGGTCACGCGCTCAGCGCCCATATGACCGGACATTTTCTTGCCCTTGAATACACGACCAGGAGTCTGGCACTGGCCGATAGAGCCTGGAACGCGGTGGGATACGGAGTTACCGTGGGTGTTATCTTGCCCGCGGAAATTCCAACGCTTGATCGTACCCTGGAAGCCTTTACCTTTGGACTGACCGGTTACATCAACCAGTTGACCGGCGGCGAAGATTTCAGCGTTGATCAGATCGCCGGCTTGGTACTCGCCTTCTTCAAGGCGGAATTCCATTACGGTACGACCAGCGGCAACGTTCGCTTTAGCGAAGTGGCCAGCCTGAGCTGCTGTTACACGCGAAGCACGACGCTCGCCGACAGTGACTTGCACTGCACGATAGCCATCGGTCTCTTCAGTTTTGAACTGGGTGACGCGATTCGGTTCGATCTCAATGACCGTGACCGGAATGGAGACACCTTCTTCGGTGAAAATACGGGTCATACCGCATTTACGACCGACTACACCAATAGTCATGTTGTAAACCTCATGAGTGTACGGGGCTTTCACCCGCTATGGCCGCCCATTTCAGAGCGTTACACGACTAAGACCGAGTCTTAGCCGAGGCTGATCTGCACTTCCACACCGGCCGCAAGATCAAGCTTCATAAGAGCATCAACGGTTTTATCCGTTGGCTGGACGATGTCCAGAACGCGCTTATGAGTACGGATCTCGTACTGGTCACGCGCGTCTTTGTTGACGTGCGGGGAGACCAGAACGGTGAACCGCTCTTTACGGGTAGGCAGTGGAATTGGACCACGCACTTGAGCACCAGTACGTTTCGCGGTTTCCACGATTTCCTGGGTGGATTGGTCGATCAGGCGATGGTCAAAAGCCTTCAACCTGATACGGATTTGCTGATTTTGCATTGGATTTCAGACTCCGGCTGCTATTCCCACCGAGCGCAATACGCCCGTTAAAAGGAGGCGCAATTCTATAGACGCCCCTGATAGGTGTCAACCCAATAAAAAAGCCCCCGCTAGGCGGGGGCTTTTTCAACTCATCGAAACTTACTCGATGACTTTGGCTACGACGCCAGCGCCGACGGTACGACCGCCTTCACGGATAGCGAAACGCAGACCATCTTCCATCGCGATGGTTTTGATCAGAGTGACAGTCATCTGGATGTTGTCACCCGGCATTACCATTTCAACGCCTTCTGGCAATTCGCAGTTACCGGTCACGTCAGTCGTACGGAAGTAGAACTGTGGACGGTAGCCTTTGAAGAACGGAGTATGACGACCGCCTTCTTCCTTGCTCAGAACGTAAACTTCTGCGGTGAACTTGGTGTGCGGCTTGACGGTGCCTGGCTTGACCAGAACCTGGCCACGCTCAACGTCGTCACGCTTGGTGCCGCGCAGCAGTACGCCGCAGTTCTCGCCAGCACGACCTTCGTCGAGCAGCTTGCGGAACATTTCAACGCCGGTGCAGGTAGTTTTCTGAGTATCGCGCAGACCAACGATCTCAACTTCTTCCTGGATGCGGACGATGCCACGCTCAACACGACCAGTCACAACAGTACCGCGACCCGAGATCGAGAATACGTCTTCGATTGGCATCAGGAACGGCTTGTCGATAGCACGCTCTGGTTCTGGGATGTAGCTGTCCAGAGTCTCAACCAACTTCTTGACGGCAGTGGTGCCCATCTCGTTGTCGTCTTGACCGTTCAGAGCCATCAGCGCCGAACCGATGATGATCGGAGTGTCGTCGCCCGGGAAGTCGTAAGTGCTCAGCAGATCGCGCACTTCCATCTCAACCAGTTCCAGCAGCTCAGCGTCGTCTACCATGTCAGCCTTGTTCAGGAAGACAACGATGTACGGAACGCCTACCTGACGGGACAGCAGGATGTGCTCACGGGTTTGCGGCATCGGACCATCAGCGGCCGAGCAAACCAGGATAGCGCCGTCCATCTGAGCAGCACCGGTGATCATGTTTTTTACGTAGTCGGCGTGACCTGGGCAGTCAACGTGTGCGTAGTGACGCACGGCCGAATCGTATTCAACGTGAGCGGTGTTGATGGTGATACCACGAGCTTTTTCTTCTGGGGCGCTGTCGATCTTGTCGAAGTCAACCTTGGCCGAACCGAAAACTTCGGAGCAGACGCGGGTCAGAGCAGCGGTCAGAGTGGTTTTACCGTGGTCAACGTGACCGATAGTGCCAACGTTGACGTGCGGTTTGTTACGTTCAAATTTTTCTTTAGCCACGACAATTAACTCCTTGCCTAAAGGGCTGGATCAGCCTTGTTTTTTAACGATAGCTTCGACGATGTTCGACGGAGCTTCGGAGTATTTGGAGAATTCCATAGAGTAGCTCGCGCGACCCTGAGACATGGAACGAACGTCGGTCGCATAACCGAACATCTCACCCAGCGGAACTTCGGCACGGATAACCTTGCCGGACACTGTGTCTTCCATGCCCTGGATCAGACCACGACGACGGTTCAGGTCACCCATCACGTCACCCATGTAGTCCTCAGGTGTTACAACTTCAACCTTCATGATCGGCTCAAGAACAACACCGCCACCTTTGGTAGCCAGTTGCTTGGTCGCCATGGAGGCCGCCACCTTGAACGCCATCTCGTTGGAGTCGACGTCGTGGTAAGAACCATCGAAAACGGTAGCCTTCAGGCCGATCAGCGGATAGCCGGCGACAACGCCGTTCTTCATCTGCTCTTCGATACCCTTCTGGATCGCCGGGATGTATTCCTTAGGAACCACACCACCAACAACTTCGTTCAGGAATTGCAGACCTTCCTGACCTTCGTCAGCAGGAGCAAAACGGATCCAGCAGTGGCCGAACTGACCACGACCGCCGGACTGGCGAACGAACTTGCCTTCGATCTCACAGGCCTTCGTGATCTTCTCGCGATAGGAAACCTGTGGTTTACCGATGTTGGCTTCGACGTTGAACTCACGGCGCATCCGGTCAACCAGGATGTCCAGGTGCAACTCGCCCATGCCGGAGATGATCGTTTGACCAGTCTCTTCATCAGTCTTGACGCGGAAAGATGGATCTTCCTGAGCGAGCTTGCCCAGAGCGATACCCATTTTTTCCTGGTCGTCCTTGGTCTTAGGCTCTACGGCAACCGAAATAACCGGCTCCGGGAAGTCCATGCGAACCAGGATGATTGGCTTGTCAGCGGAGCAGAGGGTGTCACCAGTGGTAACGTCCTTCATGCCGATCAGGGCCGCGATGTCGCCAGCGCGTACTTCCTTGATCTCTTCACGGGTGTTTGCGTGCATTTGCACCATACGACCCACACGCTCTTTCTTGCCTTTAACCGAGTTGATCACGCCGTCGCCGGAGCTCAACACGCCCGAGTAAACGCGAGCAAAGGTCAAAGTACCCACGAATGGGTCGGTAGCGATCTTGAACGCCAGAGCCGAGAACGGCTCGTTGTCGTCTGCATGACGCTCCATTTCAACAGTCTCGTCATCCGGGTCAGTACCCTTGATGGCAGGAATGTCGACTGGTGCCGGCAGGTAGTCGATAACAGCGTCGAGAACCAGGGGAACGCCCTTGTTCTTGAAAGAAGAACCGCAAACAGCCAGAACGATTTCGCCAGCGATAGTACGCTGACGCAGAGCGCCCTTGATTTCCGCGATGGTGAGTTCTTCACCTTCGAGGTACTTGTTCATCAGCTCTTCACTGGCTTCAGCCGCAGCTTCAACCATGTTGCTGCGCCACTCTTCAGCCAGTTCCTGCAACTCAGCAGGAATTGCTTCACGGCGAGCAGCCATACCTTTGTCAGCATCATCCCAATAAACCGCTTCCATGGAGATCAGATCGATCTGACCCTGGAAGTTGTCTTCGGAACCGATAGCCAACTGGATTGGCACTGGGGTGTGCCCCAGACGCTGCTTGATCTGACCGATCACGCGCAGGAAGTTCGCACCAGCACGGTCCATCTTGTTTACGTAAACAAGACGCGGAACACCGTACTTGTTGGCTTGACGCCATACGGTTTCCGACTGAGGCTCAACGCCCGAAGTACCGCAGAACACAACGACCGCGCCGTCGAGTACGCGCAGGGAGCGCTCTACTTCGATGGTGAAGTCAACGTGACCCGGGGTATCGATGATGTTGAAGCGATGCTTCTCGAACTGCTTGTTGGAGCCAGCCCAGAACGCAGTAGTAGCAGCGGAGGTAATGGTAATACCCCGCTCCTGCTCTTGCACCATCCAGTCCATGGTCGCGGCGCCATCATGCACCTCGCCCATTTTGTGGTTTACGCCAGTGTAAAAAAGGACGCGCTCGGTGGTGGTGGTTTTACCAGCATCCACGTGAGCAACGATACCGATGTTACGATAGCGGTTAATCGGAGTAGTACGAGCCATAAAGCCCTCGCAAAATTAGTGACGCTAAAATTAGAAGCGGTAGTGCGAGAAAGCCTTGTTGGCTTCAGCCATACGGTGCACGTCTTCACGCTTCTTAACTGCAGCACCTTTACCTTCAGCAGCGTCCAACAGTTCGCCAGCCAAACGCAGAGCCATAGACTTCTCGCCGCGCTTACGGGCGAAGTCTACCAACCAGCGCATTGCCAGCGCGTTACGACGGGACGGACGAACTTCGACCGGAACCTGGTAAGTAGCACCGCCTACACGGCGCGACTTTACTTCGACCAGCGGAGCGATGGCGTCGAGAGCTTTCTCGAAGATTTCCAGGGGGTCGCTGTTCTTGCGTTCTTTAACCTTTTCCAGCGCGCCATAAACGATACGCTCGGCAACGGCTTTTTTACCGCTTTCCATTACGTGGTTCATGAACTTGGCCAGGATTTGGCTTCCGTATTTTGGATCGTCAAGCACTTCGCGCTTGGCTGCTACGCGTCTTCTTGGCATGGATAAGCCCTCAAACGGTCTTCAGGTTCGCTCGGAATCGGTGCCCTTTCGGGACGCCTCCGACCTTACTCTTATCGACTCAGAAAAATAGAAATCGGTTTTTTTGCTGCAAGCGGCTATTACTTCGGACGCTTGGTACCGTACTTCGAACGACCTTGGTTACGACCTTTAACGCCGGAAGTATCCAAAGAGCCGCGAACGGTGTGGTAACGAACACCTGGCAAGTCTTTTACACGACCGCCGCGGATCAGTACCACGCTGTGCTCTTGCAGGTTGTGGCCTTCACCACCGATGTACGAGGAAACCTCGAAACCGTTGGTCAGACGCACACGGCATACTTTACGCAGTGCCGAGTTAGGTTTTTTCGGCGTAGTGGTATACACACGGGTGCATACGCCACGACGTTGCGGGCAGTTCTGCAGCGCAGGCACGTCGGATTTCTCGACGATACGCTTACGCGGCTGACGTACCAGCTGGTTGATAGTTGCCATCTACTAGCTCCACTGTTGTCTTGCGACGCTATTGTCTTGCAAGAAAAGCAAAATGGCAGGAACGAATTCCCGCCAAATTTAGGGGTACAAGAGTCTAAAGAGGATCTTGTCCCCAGTCAAGGCAAGGCCCCGACCTCCCCACTCATCCAACCTCGACAAAATGCCTCGATTCGATGAACGGAGCGACCAGGGCCCGCACTCATTTACCGCAGAACTCAGTTACCGCTCGAGTTCAGCGCTTCGGTCAGTGCAGCTTCCACTTCACTGGCGCTTACACGCAACGGCTTGTCAGCATCACGGCGGCGCTTGCGCTCGCTGTGATAAGCCAGACCGGTACCGGCCGGGATCAGACGACCCACGACTACGTTTTCTTTCAGGCCGCGCAGGTAATCGCGCTTGCCGGTTACCGCCGCTTCGGTCAGTACGCGAGTGGTTTCCTGGAAGGAAGCCGCCGAGATGAACGATTCGGTGGACAACGACGCCTTGGTGATACCCAGCAGAACGCGAGTGAACTTGGAGACAAATTTATCTTCAGTGCTCAGACGCTCGTTCTCGACCAGCACGTGAGTCAGCTCCATCTGGTCGCCCTTGATGAAACTGGAATCGCCGGATTCAGCGATTTCAACTTTACGCAGCATCTGACGCAGGATGGTCTCGATGTGCTTGTCGTTGATCTTCACGCCTTGCAGACGGTAAACGTCCTGGATCTCGTTCACGATGTACTTGGCCAGCGCACTCACACCCAACAGACGCAGGATGTCGTGTGGATCGCTCGGACCGTCGGAGATAACTTCGCCGCGGTTTACCTGTTCGCCTTCGAAGACGTTCAGGTGGCGCCACTTCGGAATCAGCTCTTCATACGGATCGCTACCGTCGTTCGGGGTGATAACCAGACGGCGCTTGCCCTTGGTCTCTTTACCGAACGCGATGGTGCCGCTGACTTCAGCCAGAATCGAGGCTTCTTTCGGACGACGGGCTTCGAACAAGTCGGCAACACGCGGCAGACCACCGGTGATGTCGCGGGTCTTCGAAGTCTCTTGCGGAATACGAGCGATAACATCACCGATCGCGATTTTCGCACCGTCCGCTACACCGACCAGGGCGTTCGCAGGCAGGAAGTACTGAGCAATTACGTCGGTACCCGGCAGCAAGAGATCCTTGCCGTTGTCATCAACCATCTTCACAGCAGGACGGATATCTTTACCGGCAGCTGGACGGTCTTTGGCGTCAAGTACTTCAATGTTGGTCATACCGGTCAATTCGTCAGTCTGACGCTTGATCGTGATGCCTTCTTCCATGCCCACGTAGGTCACGGTACCTTTCATTTCGGTAACGATTGGGTGAGTGTGCGGATCCCACTTGGCCACGATTGCGCCAGCGTCGACCTTGTCACCTTCTTTAACCGAAATCACAGCACCGTACGGCAGCTTGTAGCGCTCGCGCTCACGACCGAAGTCATCAGCGATCGCCAGCTCACCGGAACGGGACACAGCAACCAGGCAACCATCCACCCGCTCAACGTGCTTCAGGTTATGCAGACGGACGGTACCGCCATTCTTCACCTGAACGCTGTCGGCTGCGGAGGTCCGGCTTGCCGCACCACCGATGTGGAACGTACGCATGGTCAGCTGGGTACCCGGCTCACCGATGGACTGGGCAGCGATAACGCCGACCGCTTCACCGATGTTCACCTGGTGACCACGAGCCAAGTCACGGCCGTAGCACTTGGCACAAATGCCGTAGCGGGTTTCGCAGCTGATCGGCGAACGCACGATCACTTCATCGATGCTGTTCAGCTCGATGAACTCGACCCACTTCTCGTCTACCAGCGTGCCGGCAGGAACGATAACTTCCTCGGTACCTGGCTTGAATACGTCACGGGCAATGACACGACCCAATACGCGCTCACCCAACGGCTCAACAACGTCACCGCCTTCAATGTGCGGAGTCATTACCAGGCCATGTTCGGTGCCGCAATCGATCTCGGTCACAACCAGATCCTGCGCCACGTCCACCAGACGACGAGTCAGGTAACCGGAGTTCGCAGTTTTCAACGCGGTATCCGCCAAACCTTTACGAGCACCGTGAGTGGAGATGAAGTACTGAAGTACGCTCAAACCTTCACGGAAGTTCGCTGTAATCGGCGTTTCAATGATGGAGCCGTCCGGCTTGGCCATCAGGCCACGCATACCGGCGAGCTGACGGATCTGCGCAGCAGAACCCCGTGCGCCCGAGTCGGCCATCATGTACATCGAGTTGAAGGATTCCTGGTCGACTTCGACGCCATGACGGTCGATGACCTTCTCTTTCGAGAGGTTGGCCATCATCGCCTTGGAAACTTCGTCGTTCGCCTTGGACCAAAGGTCGATCACTTTGTTGTACTTCTCGCCCTGGGTTACCAGGCCGGAGGCGTACTGACTTTCGATCTCTTTCACTTCATCGGTGGCTGCACCGATGATGCGGGCTTTTTCATCCGGGATAACGAAGTCGTTAACACCGATGGAAACGCCGGAGATGGTCGAGTAGGCAAAACCGGTGTACATCAACTGGTCAGCGAAGATCACGGTCTCTTTCAAACCAACCACGCGGTAGCACTGGTTGATCAGCTTGGAGATCGCCTTCTTCTTCATCGGCTGGTTGACGACGTCGTACGACAGGCCAGGTGGAACAACCTGGAACAACAGCGCACGGCCAACAGTAGTGTCGACGATACGGGTGTTCTTGACGCTGCCACCGTCACGATCGTTTACGGTTTCGTTGATCCGCACTTTGACCTTGGCGTGCAGTGCGGCTTCGCCGGCACGGAACACACGGTCAACTTCCTGCAGATCCGCGAACACACGACCTTCGCCCTTGGCGTTGATCGCTTCACGAGTCATGTAGTACAGACCCAATACAACGTCCTGCGACGGAACGATGATTGGCTCACCGTTGGCTGGCGACAGAATGTTGTTGGTCGACATCATCAACGCACGCGCTTCCAACTGGGCTTCCAGTGTCAGCGGTACGTGCACGGCCATTTGGTCGCCGTCGAAGTCGGCGTTGTACGCAGCACAGACCAGAGGGTGCAGCTGGATAGCCTTACCTTCGATCAGTACCGGTTCAAACGCCTGGATACCCAGACGGTGAAGGGTCGGTGCACGGTTGAGGAGAACCGGGTGTTCGCGAATCACTTCAGCGAGAACGTCCCAAACCTCTGGCAGCTCGCGCTCGACCATTTTCTTGGCGGCTTTGATGGTGGTAGCAAGACCACGCATTTCCAGCTTGCCGAAAATGAACGGCTTGAACAGCTCGAGAGCCATTTTCTTCGGCAGACCGCACTGGTGCAGACGCAGGGTCGGACCTACGGTAATTACCGAACGACCGGAGTAGTCAACACGCTTACCGAGCAAGTTCTGACGGAAACGACCTTGCTTACCCTTGATCATGTCAGCCAGGGATTTCAGAGGACGCTTGTTGGAACCGGTGATAGCGCGGCCACGACGACCGTTGTCGAGCAGTGCATCGACGGCTTCCTGCAACATACGCTTTTCGTTGCGCACGATGATGTCCGGAGCGGACAGATCGAGCAAACGCTTCAAGCGGTTGTTACGGTTGATCACTCGACGATACAGATCGTTGAGGTCGGAAGTCGCGAAGCGACCACCATCCAGCGGGACCAGTGGACGCAGATCTGGCGGCAGAACCGGCAGAACAGTCAGCACCATCCATTCTGGAAGGTTGCCGGAACCCTGGAAGGCTTCCATCAACTTCAGACGCTTGGACAGCTTCTTGATTTTGGTTTCGGAATTGGTTTGCGGAATTTCTTCACGCAGACGGCCAATCTCGTGCTCCAGGTCGATAGCGTGCAGCAGTTCGCGGACAGCTTCGGCACCCATGCGGGCATCGAAATCGTCGCCGAACTCTTCCAGCGCTTCGAAGTACTGCTCATCGTTCAGCAGCTGACCTTTTTCAAGGGTGGTCATGCCTGGGTCGATAACGACGTAGCTCTCGAAGTAGAGAACGCGTTCGATATCACGCAGGGTCATGTCCATCAGCAAGCCGATACGCGACGGCAGCGATTTCAGGAACCAGATGTGGGCAACCGGCGAGGCCAGCTCGATGTGCGCCATGCGCTCACGGCGAACTTTTGCCAGTGCAACTTCAACGCCGCACTTCTCGCAGATAACACCACGGTGCTTCAAGCGCTTGTACTTACCGCACAGGCACTCGTAATCCTTTACCGGGCCAAAGATCTTGGCGCAGAACAGGCCGTCACGCTCAGGTTTGAACGTACGGTAGTTGATGGTTTCCGGCTTTTTAACTTCACCGAACGACCACGAACGGATCATCTCAGGCGATGCCAATCCAATACGGATGGCGTCGAACTCTTCGACTTGACCCTGGTTTTTCAGCAAATTCAGTAGGTCTTTCAAGGCCTTTCCTCCTGGCGGAGCAGAGAGCGGGCAATCCTGCCCCGCTCTCGATTCGCGTCACGTGTTATTCGGTTTCCAGATCGATATCGATGCCGAGGGAACGAATTTCCTTGATCAACACGTTGAAGGACTCGGGCATGCCCGGCTCCATACGGTGATCGCCGTCCACGATGTTTTTGTACATCTTGGTCCGGCCGTTCACATCGTCCGACTTCACTGTGAGCATTTCTTGCAGAGTGTAAGCAGCACCGTATGCTTCCAGTGCCCAGACCTCCATCTCCCCGAAACGCTGACCACCGAACTGCGCCTTACCACCCAGCGGCTGCTGGGTAACCAGGCTGTACGAACCGGTAGAACGAGCGTGCATCTTGTCGTCTACCAAGTGGTTCAGCTTCAGCATGTACATGTAGCCAACAGTAACCGGGCGCTCGAACTTGTTGCCGGTACGGCCGTCGGTCAGCTGCATCTGGCCGCTTTCTGGCAGGTCTGCCAGTTTCAGCATGGCCTTGATTTCGCTTTCCTTGGCGCCGTCGAACACTGGAGTGGCCATAGGAACGCCGCCACGCAGGTTCTTCGCCAGATCCAGAATTTCCTGGTCGGAGAAGCTGTCCAGATCTTCGTTACGACCGCCGATCTGGTTGTAGATCTCGTCCAGGAAGGTGCGAAGTTCAGCGACTTTACGTTGCTCTTCGACCATCCGGTTGATCTTCTCGCCCAGACCTTTGGCCGCGAGGCCCAGGTGGGTTTCAAGGATCTGACCAACGTTCATACGCGAAGGTACGCCCAACGGGTTGAGGACGACGTCGACCGGGGTGCCATTGGCATCGTGCGGCATGTCTTCAACCGGCATGATCACGGAGACCACACCTTTGTTACCGTGACGACCGGCCATCTTGTCGCCCGGCTGGATGCGGCGACGGATTGCCAGGTAAACCTTGACGATTTTCAGCACGCCTGGAGCCAGGTCATCGCCCTGCTGCAGTTTGCGCTTCTTGTCTTCGAACTTGTCGTCCAGCAGACGGCGGCGATCAACGATGTAGGCCTGAGCCTTCTCGAGCTGCTCGTTAAGAGCATCTTCAGCCATGCGCAGTTTGAACCACTGGCCGTGCTCAAGACCGTCGAGAACTTCGTCGGTGATTTCCTGACCTTTCTTCAGACCGGCGCCGCCTTCGGCTTTGTGGCCGACCAGAGCGGAACGCAGACGTTCGAAAGTTGCGCCTTCAACGATACGGAACTCTTCGTTCAGGTCCTTGCGGATCTCGTCGAGTTGAGTCTTCTCGATCGACAGAGCACGAGCATCACGCTCAACGCCATCACGAGTGAAGACCTGTACGTCGATGACAGTACCCTTGGTGCCGGTAGGCACACGCAGGGAAGTGTCTTTAACGTCGCTGGCTTTTTCACCGAAAATCGCACGCAGCAGCTTTTCTTCCGGAGTCAGCTGGGTCTCGCCTTTCGGAGTGACCTTACCTACCAGAATGTCGCCTGCGCCAACTTCAGCACCTACGTAAACGATACCGGCTTCGTCCAGCTTGTTCAGTGCAGCTTCACCCACGTTCGGGATGTCTGCAGTGATTTCCTCTGGCCCAAGCTTGGTGTCACGCGCCACACAGGTCAGTTCCTGAATGTGGATCGTGGTGAAACGGTCTTCCTGAACCACACGCTCGGACAGGCAGATGGAGTCTTCGAAGTTGAAGCCGTTCCATGCCATGAACGCGATGCGCATGTTCTGACCCAGAGCCAGCTCACCCATATCGGTGGACGGACCGTCAGCCATGATGTCGCTGCGCTGAACCCGATCACCCTTGCTCACCAGCGGACGCTGGTTGATGCAGGTGTTCTGGTTGGAGCGGGTGTACTTGGTCAGGTTGTAGATGTCGACACCAGCTTCGCCGGTTTCAACTTCGTCATCAGCAACACGAACCACGATACGGCTGGCGTCGACGGAATCGATGACGCCACCACGACGAGCCACGACGCAAACGCCGGAGTCGCGAGCCACGTTACGCTCCATGCCGGTACCTACCAGCGGCTTGTCAGCGCGCAGGGTTGGTACAGCTTGACGCTGCATGTTCGAACCCATCAACGCACGGTTGGCGTCGTCGTGCTCGAGGAACGGGATCAGCGACGCAGCAACCGAAACTACCTGCTTCGGCGATACGTCCATCAAGGTGACGTCTTCCGGCGCCTTGACGGTGAATTCGTTCAAGTGACGAACAGCTACCAGCTCGTCGATCAGGACTTTCTTGTCGTTCATCGTGGCCGAAGCCTGAGCGATCACGTGATCGGCTTCTTCGATGGCGGACAGGAACACGATCTCGTCGGTGACCAGAGCATCTTTCACCACGCGGTACGGGCTCTCGAGGAAGCCGTACTGGTTGGTGCGCGCATAGGCCGCCAAGGAGTTGATCAGACCGATGTTCGGACCTTCCGGCGTTTCAATCGGGCATACACGACCATAGTGAGTCGGGTGTACGTCACGGACTTCGAAGCCTGCACGTTCGCGAGTCAAACCACCAGGGCCGAGTGCGGAAACACGACGCTTGTGGGTGATCTCGGACAGCGGGTTGTTCTGGTCCATGAACTGCGACAGCTGACTGGAACCGAAGAACTCTTTCACCGCCGCAGCCACTGGCTTGGCGTTGATCAGGTCTTGCGGCATCAGGCCTTCGCTTTCAGCCATCGACAGACGCTCTTTGACCGCACGCTCAACACGTACCAGGCCAACGCGGAACTGGTTCTCGGCCATTTCGCCTACGCAGCGAACACGACGGTTACCCAGGTGGTCGATGTCATCGACGATGCCTTTGCCGTTACGGATGTCGACCAGAGTCTTCAGAACCGCGACGATGTCTTCTTTGCACAACACGCCCGAACCTTCGATCTCGGTACGACCGATACGACGGTTGAACTTCATCCGGCCGACCGCAGACAGGTCATAGCGCTCAGGGCTGAAGAACAGGTTGTTGAACAACGTCTCGGCCGCGTCTTTGGTTGGCGGCTCGCCTGGACGCATCATGCGATAGATCTCGACCAGTGCTTCCAATTGGTTGCTGGTGGAGTCGATCTTCAGGGTGTCGGAGACGAACGGACCGCAGTCGATATCGTTGGTGTACAGAGTTTCGATGCGAACAACGCCGGCCTTGGCAATTTTTGCCAGGATTTCGGTGTTCAGCTCGGTGTTGCACTCTGCCAGGATTTCGCCGGTAGCCGGATGCACGATGACCTTGGCGGTAGTGCGACCCAGGACGTAGTCCAGAGGCACTTGCAGCTCTTTGATCCCGGCTTTTTCCAGCTGGTTGATGTGGCGAGCGGTAATACGACGACCCTGCTCGACAATAACCTTGCCTTTGTCATCCTGAATATCGAGGACAGCAATTTCACCACGCAGGCGCTGAGGCACCAGTTCCAGGCTGAGGTTTTCACCTTGCACGTGGAAGACGTTGGTGGTGTAGAACGCATCCAGCACTTCTTCGGTGGTATAGCCCAGCGCGCGCAGCAATACCGATGCAGGCAGCTTGCGACGACGGTCGATACGCACGAATACGCAGTCTTTCGGGTCGAACTCGAAGTCCAACCACGAACCGCGGTAAGGAATGATGCGCGCGGAGTACAGCAGTTTGCCGGAGCTGTGCGTCTTGCCACGGTCGTGGTCGAAGAACACGCCCGGGGAACGGTGCAGCTGGGAAACGATTACACGCTCGGTACCGTTGATTACGAAGGTACCGTTCTCAGTCATCAGGGGGATTTCACCCATGTAGACTTCTTGCTCTTTGATATCCTTGATCGCTTTGTTCGACGATTCTTTGTCGAAAATGATCAGGCGCACTTTTACCCGCAAAGGTACGGCGTAAGTTACACCGCGCAATACGCATTCTTTGACATCAAATGCCGGTTCGCCCAGGCGATAACCGACGTACTCCAGCGCAGCATTGCCGGAGTAGCTGATGATCGGGAAAACGGATTTGAAGGCCGCATGCAGGCCCACGTCGCGGAACTGATCTTTAGTCGCTCCCGCTTGCAAGAATTCACGATACGAATCCAGCTGGATGGCCAGGAGGTACGGCACATCCATGACGTCCGGCAACTTGCTAAAGTCCTTGCGGATACGTTTTTTCTCAGTATATGAGTAAGCCATCAGCGTTCCCCAGCTTGGTCACCTGCTTGTTTGGCCCCTCCCGACGGGAGCAGCCAGAAAATCGTGCAAACCCCATGGTTTGCGCCACCGCATCGGGTGGTTACAGCTCGTTACCAGCACCGACCCAGTCGGCTGCCAATAACGGAAAAAGGCCGGTGGCAAGAGCCACCAGCCATCAGCCTTTTGCTTAACGCTCGGGCTGGAAACGCAAAGTCGATGCTTACTTCAGCTCGACTTTAGCGCCTGCTTCTTCCAGAGCTGCTTTGGCTTTGTCAGCTGCGTCTTTGGCAACAGCTTCCAGAACCATGGCAGGAGCGCCGTCAACTACAGCCTTGGCTTCTTTCAGGCCCAGACCGGTCAGTTCACGTACAGCCTTGATCACGTTAACTTTCTTCTCGCCAGCTTCGGTCAGCATGACGTTGAATTCGGTTTGCTCTTCAGCAACGGCAGCAGCAACAGCTGGGCCAGCGGAAGCAGCAGCAGCGGTAACGCCGAATTTTTCTTCGAAAGCTTTGATCAGCTCAACAACCTGGATAACCGACATTTCAGCTACGGCGTTGAGGATATCGTCTTGAGAGATAGACATGACTCTAATTCCTGATTTGGGGACGGCCTACGCGACCATCGAAATAAACAAAAAAGCGCGAAAGGAAGTGCTCAGCCTCAGGCTGCAACAGCTTCTTTTTGGTCGCGAATAGCCGCCAGAGTACGAGCCAATTTGCTGGTAGCGCCTTGAATCACGCTCATCAGCTGAGAAATTGCTTCGTCACGGGTCGGCAGAGTTGCCAGTACGTCGATCTGATTAGCTGCGAGGAACTTGCCCTCGAACGCAGCTGCCTTGATCTCGAACTTATCCTGACCTTTGGCGAATTCTTTGAACAAACGGGCAGCAGCGCCTGGATGTTGGTTAGAGAACGCGATCAAGGTCGGGCCGGTGAACACGTCGTTGAGGACACTGTATTCAGTGTCAGCAACTGCGCGCTTGAGCAGGGTGTTACGTACGACACGTACGTAAACGCCAGCTTCACGAGCCTCTTTACGGAGTCCGGTCATTGCGCCTACTGTCACACCGCGGGCATCAGCCACAACAGCAGACAGAGCGACTTTGGCAGCCTCGTTGACTTCAGCGACGATGGCCTTCTTGTCTTCGAGTTTAATTGCCACGGGTTTAACTCCTGCTTGTTACCGTTTCATCCAACCGAGGCCGGATGTCGTTTTGGTGTCTGATTCGGTAAGGAACCGGGAGCACCATCTGCGTAGGCTTGAGGTTTAAGACTTGCGTCGCCTACGGTCTTGGATAGCCCCCGCCAGGCAGGGACCCCAATCTTTCAATTGGCGCAATCACTTGCGCCAACCGGTGTCTTACGCGTCGAGCGAGCCTTGGTCGATGACCAGACCTGGACCCATGGTGGTGCTCAGGGTAACGCGCTTGACGTAAATACCTTTCGAGGAAGCTGGCTTGATACGCTTCAGATCAGCGATCAGGGCTTCAACGTTTTCCTTCAGCTTGACGGCATCAAAGCCGACTTTGCCAACGGAAGTGTGGATGATGCCGTTTTTGTCGGTGCGATAACGAACCTGACCAGCCTTGGCGTTTTTAACCGCGGTAGCTACGTCTGGAGTCACAGTGCCGACTTTAGGGTTAGGCATCAGACCACGTGGACCGAGGATCTGACCCAACTGACCTACAACGCGCATTGCATCCGGGGATGCGATCACTACGTCATAGTTCAGGTCGCCGCCTTTCATTTCGGCAGCCAGGTCGTCCATGCCTACACGGTCAGCGCCGGCAGCCAGAGCGGCCTCAGCAGCAGGACCTTGGGTGAACACGGCAACGCGAACGGTCTTGCCAGTGCCGTGCGGCAGCACGGTAGCACTACGAACGACCTGGTCGGATTTACGCGGGTCAACACCCAGATTCACAGCAACGTCGAACGACTCGCTGAACTTGACAGTCGACAGCTCGGACAGCAGAGCAGCAGCGTCTACAAAATTGTAGGCCTTGCCTGCTTCGATTTTGCCGGCGATAGCCTTTTGACGCTTGGTCAGCTTAGCCATTACACACCCTCCACGTTAAGGCCCATGCTACGAGCAGAACCGGCGATAGTACGCACGGCTGCCTCCATATCAGCTGCAGTCAGATCCGCGTTTTTGGTTTTCGCGATTTCTTCCAGCTGAGCACGAGTTACGGTGCCAACCTTAACGGTGTTCGGACGAGCGGAACCGCTAGTCAGACCAGCAGCCTTCTTCAGCAGAACCGAAGCAGGGGTGGATTTGGTTTCGAAAGTGAAGCTACGGTCGCTGTAGACAGTGATGATCACTGGAGTCGGCAGACCTGGCTCAAGACCCTGAGTACGGGCGTTGAAAGCCTTGCAGAACTCCATGATGTTCACGCCGTGCTGACCCAGAGCAGGACCAACAGGTGGGCTTGGGTTAGCCTGAGCGGCTTTCACTTGCAGCTTGATGTAAGCGGTAATCTTCTTGGCCATGAGGCACTCCAATTACGGGTTCAAACGCCTCGAAAGGCTCCCCGGTTACTTGCGCGTTTATCCCAGTGACGACAAAACCCCACAGCCTAGGGCTGCGGGGTTGGGATGCTTGCTCAGCTAGACCTTTTCGACCTGACTGAACTCTAACTCTACCGGAGTAGAGCGACCGAAAATGAGCACCGCCACTTGGATCCGGCTCTTTTCGTAGTTAACTTCTTCAACCGTGCCGGTAAAATCAGCAAACGGCCCATCGTTGACACGCACCGACTCGCCCGGCTCGAACAATGTCTTCGGCTTCGGCTTGTCGCTACCATCAGCAACGCGACGCAGAATCGCTTCTGCTTCTTTATCTGTGATTGGCGCAGGCTTGTCGGCAGTACCACCGATGAAACCCATCACCCGAGGAGTATCCTTGACCAAGTGCCAAGTACCCTCATTCATGTCCATCTGAACCAGCACATAACCAGGGAAGAATTTACGCTCGCTTTTGCGTTTCTGGCCATTACGCATTTCAACCACTTCTTCAGTGGGAACCAGAATTTCGCCGAAGCCATCTTCCATGCCAGCCAGCTTTACGCGCTCGATCAACGAACGCATGACATGCTTCTCGTAACCCGAGTAAGCATGCACAACGTACCAACGCTTAGCCACGGGACACCCTTAGCCGACAATCAAGGAAACAAGCCAGCCGAGCAGGGAATCAAGCCCCCACAACAGCAACGCCATAACCAGAACAACAGCCACAACAATCAACGTGGTCTGCGTGGTTTCTTGGCGAGTTGGCCATACGACTTTACGAATCTCGGTGCGAGCTTCCTTAACCAGTACAAAGAAAGACTTGCCCTTGACTGTTTGCAGGCCTACAAAGGCAGCTACAGCAGCAATGACAAGCAAAGCGAGTACACGGTACAGGATCGGCGAAGCAGAGTAATACTGATTGCCAACAACGCCAACAACCACCAAAGCGACTACTACAAGCCACTTGAGCAGATCGAAGCGAGAGCCTTGAGCTTCAGCTTTAGGAGTCATCTATGAAGATCCTGTGAAAAGAAAGCCAGACACACCAAGTGAATCTGGCAGGTCAGGAGGGAATCGAACCCCCAACCTACGGTTTTGGAGACCGTCGCTCTGCCAATTGAGCTACTGACCTAAAACAAAATCAGGCCGACCATTATGCCGGCCCGAAAAAGACATTACAACTATTTACTCGATGACTTTGGCTACGACGCCAGCGCCGACGGTACGACCGCCTTCACGGATAGCGAAACGCAGACCATCTTCCATCGCGATGGTTTTGATCAGAGTGACAGTCATCTGGATGTTGTCACCTGGCATTACCATTTCAACGCCTTCTGGCAATTCGCAGTTACCGGTCACGTCAGTCGTACGGAAGTAGAACTGTGGACGGTAGCCTTTGAAGAACGGAGTATGACGACCGCCTTCTTCCTTGCTCAGAACGTAAACTTCTGCGGTGAACTTGGTGTGCGGCTTGACGGTGCCTGGCTTGACCAGAACCTGGCCACGCTCAACGTCGTCACGCTTGGTGCCGCGCAGCAGTACGCCGCAGTTCTCGCCAGCACGACCTTCGTCGAGCAGCTTGCGGAACATTTCAACGCCGGTGCAGGTAGTTTTCTGAGTATCGCGCAGACCAACGATCTCAACTTCTTCCTGGATGCGGACGATGCCACGCTCAACACGACCAGTCACAACAGTACCGCGACCCGAGATCGAGAATACGTCTTCGATTGGCATCAGGAACGGCTTGTCGATAGCACGCTCTGGTTCTGGGATGTAGCTGTCCAGAGTCTCAACCAACTTCTTGACGGCAGTGGTGCCCATCTCGTTGTCGTCTTGACCGTTCAGAGCCATCAGCGCCGAACCGATGATGATCGGAGTGTCGTCGCCCGGGAAGTCGTAAGTGCTCAGCAGATCGCGCACTTCCATCTCAACCAGTTCCAGCAGCTCAGCGTCGTCTACCATGTCAGCCTTGTTCAGGAAGACAACGATGTACGGAACGCCTACCTGACGGGACAGCAGGATGTGCTCACGGGTTTGCGGCATCGGACCATCAGCGGCCGAGCAAACCAGGATAGCGCCGTCCATCTGAGCAGCACCGGTGATCATGTTTTTTACGTAGTCGGCGTGACCTGGGCAGTCAACGTGTGCGTAGTGACGCACGGCCGAATCGTATTCAACGTGAGCGGTGTTGATGGTGATACCACGAGCTTTTTCTTCTGGGGCGCTGTCGATCTTGTCGAAGTCAACCTTGGCCGAACCGAAAACTTCGGAGCAGACACGAGTCAGAGCAGCGGTCAGAGTGGTTTTACCGTGGTCGACGTGACCAATGGTACCAACGTTGACGTGCGGCTTATTACGTTCGAACTTTTCCTTAGCCATCGAAATCACCCCTAGCAGAAGAATTAAGCAAGTAACATCAGCCATTAAAACAAAGGCAGATATTTTCATATCTGCCTTGTTATATGGAGCTCTTGAGCGGATTTGAACCGCTGACCTCACCCTTACCAAGGGTGTGCTCTACCAACTGAGCTACAAGAGCGAAACACATTGCACAACCTGCAAACTTGGAGCGGGTAGCGGGAATCGAACCCGCATCATCAGCTTGGAAGGCTGAGGTTCTACCACTAAACTATACCCGCGGAGCTTGCAGCTCACGCTAAAATCTGGTGGAGGGGGAAGGATTCGAACCTTCGAAGTCGTAGACGTCAGATTTACAGTCTGATCCCTTTGGCCGCTCGGGAACCCCTCCTAAGCGAGCCGGCATTCTATATCATGCCAGCCTTCTGTCAAGCATTTTCTCATTAAAAACCTGAGGTTAGCTGCGTTGACCTCGCCTTGCACCGTCAACCTTCAGAAGGTCTTCACTGCGAAGCGGGCGCCATTCTATGCAAACTATCCGGCAGGCGCAACCCCCTCACACGGCATTATTTTATGTTTTAACTCATTGAATTCTTTAGAAAGGTTTTGCAGCTGCGAGTCATCCAGCAAACGCCGGCTTTCCGGCACCACACGCACCCAGTAACCAGCATATTCAGGGAGATCCTTTGGCAAGGGCTGAAACTTGATGTCCATGCCACTCAATCGACGCTCGATGGCCTGAGCGACTTCCTGCCGAACAGAACCTCCCAGATAGAGACAACCACTGTCCACCTGCGCGGATTTTCCTTTGTCTCGATTCTTATCAGTCGCTTCGCTCAACAAGCGAATGTCCTGCTGTGAACCGCGGTACAAACTCAAGGGGGTTACATCTTTCGCTCGAAGCGGGGCCTCCTGTTGGTGCCAGACGTAATAAAACACATTGAGAACAAGCAGTAACAGGAACAACCAACGCATAAAGACCTCAGGACAAGGGACATGCCATAGCCAAACCTACGAATACCAGATCAGGGACGACCCTGGCCTTGGGCACAATCTCAGACACCAGTTCAGCGTCCCCCCCCGTGAGGAATACAGCAAAATCTTCTCCCCAATAGCTGCGCGCCAACTCCAGCTGAGTCAGAACAAAACCTCTCAGCATCAACGAGCAACCTCGTTCGACCGCCTCGACGGTTGTACGTCCTGGCGCGAAACTCTCCAGAGCACGCTCGGCAGCAAGATCTCCATAGCGAATTCTACGGGTATGGGTACGCAGCTGGTTGCGCATCAATGGCATCCCAGGACAGATGAATCCTCCGAGATGCTCACCATCCCTGGCAATAAAATCAGCAGTAACAGCGGTACCAAAGTCCAGCACCAGACAAGCCCCCGAAGCCAGATGAAATCCTCCGAGCATTGCAAGCCAGCGATCGAGCCCTAGCCGCTCGAATTCCTCGTAGCCATTTCGAACTCCAGACATTTCGCGAGCCGGTACCGCGCACACCACGGAAACGCCGAAAGCCTCTGCAAGCATAGAAATTAATGCATTGGTTTCTTCTGCGGTTCTGACGCTGACCAACCTGCAATGTTTGAGATCGAGCCCTGCAAGCCCTTTCAAACTTTCCAGCAACGCAAAATCCGAGTCAACGACACCCTCACCAACCACCCGCCGAATATCCGCGCCGAGCACACGCCACTTGATGAAACTGTTTCCACAATCGAGCTCAAGAATCATCACGCAACCTCAGGCTGAGCTCACCACCACTAAAGACTTTTTCCACACCATCCACCTTCAAGCGCAAGGCACCCTGACTATCGATACCCAGCACCTCTCCATCTATCTGACTAACACCGGCTATCAACGACACCGCCCGCCCCTGCCATAGATGATTTTGCTCCCACTCTGCCTGGATAGCTGAAAATCCGTTGGCCTGGTGGCGACTCAAGTAGGTCTGAAGCATCGAACCCAACTCCGCAACCAGGTGATTACGATCAATCACCTTACCCGACTCGAGCCGCATGGAGGTCCACTGCTGATCAACCTCGTCGGTCATCTGCATGTTTACATTGATTCCAACACCGATCACTACGTGACACACATCAGCAGGATCCCCCACTAGCTCAAGCAATATTCCAGCAATCTTTTTCCGACCCACCAGAACATCATTAGGCCACTTCAATCCCACCGCTGAAACGCCAAGCACTCGCAAGGCTTGCATTACGGCGAGTCCCACAACAAGACTCAGGCCTTCGAGCTGCCGCATCCCACCCTCAATGCGCAACACCAGACTGTAATAGATGTTTTCCGCGAACGGGCTTACCCACTTGCGCCCGCGCCGCCCGCGCCCAGCTGTCTGTCGCTCAGCGAGCACCAGAAACGGCGCAGCCTGACCACGCCCGATGGCGCGCAAGGCTTCAGCGTTGGTAGAGTCAATTGAGTCGAAGACTAAAATGGGCCACTCGCAGGAAGGCGCCCTCGCGCTTATCTCAACAGGATCAAGCAGCGTCAATGGCGCAGCCAGTTGATAGCCGCGACCGCGCACTTTGTGGATAGATAAACCGAGCTCAGCCTCCAAATGTTGAAGCTGCTTCCATACGGCACTACGACTGACGCCCAAGGCAACGCCCAGGGCCTGGCCCGAATGGAATCGGCCATCCTTAAGAAGCTTTAACAACGTCAGCATGCAAGCCTCGCCTCACAATGAGGCCCGCATGATAGCCATGCCCCGAGCCGTTGCATAGAAACCCCGCAGGTGAACTTTCCTGCGGGCAAAACAAAACCCCTACCTGCATACGCAGATAGGGGTTTCGGAATTTAATCTTGACGATGACCTACTCTCACATGGGGAAACCCCACACTACCATCGGCGATGCATCGTTTCACTGCTGAGTTCGGGATGGGATCAGGTGGTTCCAATGCTCTATGGTCGTCAAGAAATTCGGGTACCGAACCGTCTTTCGACGCTTCAGCAAATTGGGTATGCGATAGTTTGTGTGTTTGTGCGAACTTTCGGTTCATTGCGTCTTCACACACCGCAATCTGGTGCTCTCTCGAGTCAGCAAATTGCTTGGGTGTTATATGGTCAAGCCTCACGGGCAATTAGTATTGGTTAGCTCAACGCCTCACAGCGCTTACACACCCAACCTATCAACGTCGTAGTCTTCGACGGCCCTTCAGGGGACTCAAGGTCCCAGTGAGATCTCATCTTGAGGCTAGTTTCCCGCTTAGATGCTTTCAGCGGTTATCTATTCCGAACATAGCTACCCGGCAATGCCACTGGCGTGACAACCGGAACACCAGAGGTTCGTCCACTCCGGTCCTCTCGTACTAGGAGCAGCCCCTCTCAAATCTCAAACGTCCACGGCAGATAGGGACCGAACTGTCTCACGACGTTCTAAACCCAGCTCGCGTACCACTTTAAATGGCGAACAGCCATACCCTTGGGACCGGCTTCAGCCCCAGGATGTGATGAGCCGACATCGAGGTGCCAAACACCGCCGTCGATATGAACTCTTGGGCGGTATCAGCCTGTTATCCCCGGAGTACCTTTTATCCGTTGAGCGATGGCCCTTCCATACAGAACCACCGGATCACTAAGACCTACTTTCGTACCTGCTCGACGTGTCTGTCTCGCAGTCAAGCGCGCTTTTGCCTTTATACTCTACGACCGATTTCCGACCGGTCTGAGCGCACCTTCGTACTCCTCCGTTACTCTTTAGGAGGAGACCGCCCCAGTCAAACTACCCACCATACACTGTCCTCGATCCGGATAACGGACCTG
This sequence comes from Pseudomonas sp. B21-015, assembly GCF_024749285.1. NCBI lineage: Bacteria > Pseudomonadati > Pseudomonadota > Gammaproteobacteria > Pseudomonadales > Pseudomonadaceae > Pseudomonas > Pseudomonas sp. B21-015. The sequence goes on along the minus strand of NZ_CP087196.1, from coordinate 715,759 downwards.
AGTTAGAACCTCAAAGTTGCCAGGGTGGTATTTCAAGGATGGCTCCACGCGAACTGGCGTCCACGCTTCAAAGCCTCCCACCTATCCTACACAAGCAAATTCAAAGTCCAGTGCAAAGCTATAGTAAAGGTTCACGGGGTCTTTCCGTCTAGCCGCGGATACACTGCATCTTCACAGCGATTTCAATTTCACTGAGTCTCGGGTGGAGACAGCGCCGCCATCGTTACGCCATTCGTGCAGGTCGGAACTTACCCGACAAGGAATTTCGCTACCTTAGGACCGTTATAGTTACGGCCGCCGTTTACCGGGGCTTCGATCAAGAGCTTCGCGTTAGCTAACCCCATCAATTAACCTTCCGGCACCGGGCAGGCGTCACACCCTATACGTCCACTTTCGTGTTTGCAGAGTGCTGTGTTTTTAATAAACAGTCGCAGCGGCCTGGTATCTTCGACCGGCGTGGGCTTACGGAGCAAGTCCTTCACCCTCACCGGCGCACCTTCTCCCGAAGTTACGGTGCCATTTTGCCTAGTTCCTTCACCCGAGTTCTCTCAAGCGCCTTGGTATTCTCTACCCAACCACCTGTGTCGGTTTGGGGTACGGTTCCTGGTTACCTGAAGCTTAGAAGCTTTTCTTGGAAGCATGGCATCAACCACTTCGTGTTCTAAAAGAACACTCGTCATCAGCTCTCGGCCTTGGAATCCCGGATTTACCTAAGATTCCAGCCTACCACCTTAAACTTGGACAACCAACGCCAAGCTGGCCTAGCCTTCTCCGTCCCTCCATCGCAATAACCAGAAGTACAGGAATATTAACCTGTTTTCCATCGACTACGCTTTTCAGCCTCGCCTTAGGGACCGACTAACCCTGCGTCGATTAACGTTGCGCAGGAAACCTTGGTCTTTCGGCGTGGGTGTTTTTCACACCCATTGTCGTTACTCATGTCAGCATTCGCACTTCTGATACCTCCAGCAAGCTTCTCAACTCACCTTCACAGGCTTACAGAACGCTCCTCTACCGCATCACCTAAGTGATACCCGTAGCTTCGGTGTATGGTTTGAGCCCCGTTACATCTTCCGCGCAGGCCGACTCGACTAGTGAGCTATTACGCTTTCTTTAAAGGGTGGCTGCTTCTAAGCCAACCTCCTAGCTGTCTAAGCCTTCCCACATCGTTTCCCACTTAACCATAACTTTGGGACCTTAGCTGACGGTCTGGGTTGTTTCCCTTTTCACGACGGACGTTAGCACCCGCCGTGTGTCTCCCATGCTCGGCACTTGTAGGTATTCGGAGTTTGCATCGGTTTGGTAAGTCGGGATGACCCCCTAGCCGAAACAGTGCTCTACCCCCTACAGTGATACATGAGGCGCTACCTAAATAGCTTTCGAGGAGAACCAGCTATCTCCGAGCTTGATTAGCCTTTCACTCCGATCCACAGGTCATCCGCTAACTTTTCAACGGTAGTCGGTTCGGTCCTCCAGTCAGTGTTACCTAACCTTCAACCTGCCCATGGATAGATCGCCCGGTTTCGGGTCTATTCCCAGCGACTAGACGCCCTATTAAGACTCGCTTTCGCTACGCCTCCCCTATTCGGTTAAGCTCGCCACTGAAAATAAGTCGCTGACCCATTATACAAAAGGTACGCAGTCACCCAACAAAGTGGGCTCCCACTGCTTGTACGCATACGGTTTCAGGATCTATTTCACTCCCCTCTCCGGGGTTCTTTTCGCCTTTCCCTCACGGTACTAGTTCACTATCGGTCAGTCAGTAGTATTTAGCCTTGGAGGATGGTCCCCCCATATTCAGACAAAGTTTCTCGTGCTCCGTCCTACTCGATTTCATGACCAAGAGATTTTCGCGTACAGGGCTATCACCCACTATGGCCGCACTTTCCAGAGCGTTCCGCTAATCTCAAAGCCACTTAAGGGCTAGTCCCCGTTCGCTCGCCACTACTAAGGGAATCTCGGTTGATTTCTTTTCCTCAGGGTACTTAGATGTTTCAGTTCCCCTGGTTCGCTTCTTAAGCCTATGTATTCAGCTTAAGATACCTAACTTATGTTAGGTGGGTTCCCCCATTCAGACATCTCCGGATCAAAGTCTGTTTGCCGACTCCCCGAAGCTTTTCGCAGGCTACCACGTCTTTCATCGCCTCTGACTGCCAAGGCATCCACCGTATGCGCTTCTTCACTTGACCATATAACCCCAAGCAATCTGGTTATACTGTGAAGACGACATTCGCCGAAAATTCGCGATTAAACTCACAAATTTTACCTTAGCCTGATCCGTTACCAGTGAAAGTAACGTTCAGTCTATCTTTCTATCACATACCCAAATTTTTAAAGAACGATCTAGCCAAAGACTAGAAATCAACATTCACCATCATCACGATGGAATGCTCATTTCTAAGCTTTCAACAAACAGAAGCAGTAGTGGTGGAGCCAAACGGGATCGAACCGTTGACCTCCTGCGTGCAAGGCAGGCGCTCTCCCAGCTGAGCTATGGCCCCATATTTCTACAGGCGTTTCCCACACAAAATTGGTGGGTCTGGGCAGATTCGAACTGCCGACCTCACCCTTATCAGGGGTGCGCTCTAACCAACTGAGCTACAGACCCAATTTCGAGCTACTAAGGCCGACCTCACCCTGCTCTTTACCACACAGCATGGGGTGCGCTCTAACCAACACAGCTACAACCTGATACAGGCTGCTTCTTATCGTCTTCTTCAATGAATCAAGCAATTCGTGTGGGAACTTATGGAGCAGCTGATGTCGTCGATTAAGGAGGTGATCCAGCCGCAGGTTCCCCTACGGCTACCTTGTTACGACTTCACCCCAGTCATGAATCACACCGTGGTAACCGTCCTCCCGAAGGTTAGACTAGCTACTTCTGGTGCAACCCACTCCCATGGTGTGACGGGCGGTGTGTACAAGGCCCGGGAACGTATTCACCGCGACATTCTGATTCGCGATTACTAGCGATTCCGACTTCACGCAGTCGAGTTGCAGACTGCGATCCGGACTACGATCGGTTTTATGGGATTAGCTCCACCTCGCGGCTTGGCAACCCTCTGTACCGACCATTGTAGCACGTGTGTAGCCCAGGCCGTAAGGGCCATGATGACTTGACGTCATCCCCACCTTCCTCCGGTTTGTCACCGGCAGTCTCCTTAGAGTGCCCACCATTACGTGCTGGTAACTAAGGACAAGGGTTGCGCTCGTTACGGGACTTAACCCAACATCTCACGACACGAGCTGACGACAGCCATGCAGCACCTGTCTCAATGTTCCCGAAGGCACCAATCCATCTCTGGAAAGTTCATTGGATGTCAAGGCCTGGTAAGGTTCTTCGCGTTGCTTCGAATTAAACCACATGCTCCACCGCTTGTGCGGGCCCCCGTCAATTCATTTGAGTTTTAACCTTGCGGCCGTACTCCCCAGGCGGTCAACTTAATGCGTTAGCTGCGCCACTAAGAGCTCAAGGCTCCCAACGGCTAGTTGACATCGTTTACGGCGTGGACTACCAGGGTATCTAATCCTGTTTGCTCCCCACGCTTTCGCACCTCAGTGTCAGTATCAGTCCAGGTGGTCGCCTTCGCCACTGGTGTTCCTTCCTATATCTACGCATTTCACCGCTACACAGGAAATTCCACCACCCTCTACCATACTCTAGCTCGACAGTTTTGAATGCAGTTCCCAGGTTGAGCCCGGGGATTTCACATCCAACTTAACGAACCACCTACGCGCGCTTTACGCCCAGTAATTCCGATTAACGCTTGCACCCTCTGTATTACCGCGGCTGCTGGCACAGAGTTAGCCGGTGCTTATTCTGTCGGTAACGTCAAAACAATTACGTATTAGGTAACTGCCCTTCCTCCCAACTTAAAGTGCTTTACAATCCGAAGACCTTCTTCACACACGCGGCATGGCTGGATCAGGCTTTCGCCCATTGTCCAATATTCCCCACTGCTGCCTCCCGTAGGAGTCTGGACCGTGTCTCAGTTCCAGTGTGACTGATCATCCTCTCAGACCAGTTACGGATCGTCGCCTTGGTGAGCCATTACCTCACCAACTAGCTAATCCGACCTAGGCTCATCTGATAGCGCAAGGCCCGAAGGTCCCCTGCTTTCTCCCGTAGGACGTATGCGGTATTAGCGTCCGTTTCCGAGCGTTATCCCCCACTACCAGGCAGATTCCTAGGCATTACTCACCCGTCCGCCGCTCGCCACCAGGTACAAGTACCCGTGCTGCCGCTCGACTTGCATGTGTTAGGCCTGCCGCCAGCGTTCAATCTGAGCCATGATCAAACTCTTCAGTTCAAACATCTTTGGGTTTTTAAGAAACCCTAAACTTGGCTCAGCAATCGTTGGTTACATCTTTGATTTCTCGCGGAGTAACTTGTGATGCTGATAATCTTGTTGACTATCAGTCTGACTCCACAAGCACCCACACGAATTGCTTGATTCAGTTGTTAAAGAGCGGTTGGTTAAGATCTTTCGTCTCAACCGAGGCGCGCATTCTACAGCAGCCTCTGTTGCTGTCAAGCGGTTATTTTCAGAAGTTTTCAAAGTTTCCTTTGCAACTTCAACCACTTGCGCCTCCGATCTCTCGTTAGCGGGAGGCGAATTCTACAGCGTTAGTCGCTGCTGTCAACACCTGTTTTTCTCCGCTTTCGACCGAGAAGATCGAACCGTCAATAAGGCGACAACACACTGCCTTACCAACTCCTTCTGACCTCGATGAACTGAAGCGTAACCGCTGCCGAAAACTGCGTAACTCATTGTTTACCAAGGAGTTTTCCGTTTCGACTGCGCCGGAAGTGGGGCGAATTATAGACGTCCAGAATCTGCTGATTTCAGCTTTATTCGGATTTAAGCGTAATACGCGCAAATGCCTTCTTCCCGGCCTGGCAAACATGGGTCGCACCCAGTACGTATATAAAGGTGCGATCGACAACCTCACCATCTATACGCACCCCACCAGAGCCCAGAAGATCGCGCGCCACGGCGGAATTCTTCACCAGACCTGCTTTATTAAGAACGGCAGCGATCGGCATATCTTCGGCAGCGGTCAATTCGATCTCTGGCAGATCATCCGGCAGCTCACCGTCCTTCATACGATTGCCCGCCGCACGGTGAGCATTGGCCGCAGCCTCTTCACCATGGAAGCGCGCAACGATCTCTTCGGCCAGCTTGATCTTGATATCACGCGGATTCGCACCCGCCTCGACGTCAGCCCGCAAAGCATTGATCTCTTCCATGGAGCGGAAGCTGAGCAATTCGAAGTAACGCCACATCAGCACATCAGGAATAGAGACCAGCTTGCCGTACATGACACCCGGCGCCTCCTGGATACCAACATAGTTGCCCAACGACTTGGACATCTTCTTCACGCCATCCAATCCTTCGAGCAACGGCATGGTCAGAATGCATTGAGCCTCCTGACCATAACTACGCTGCAGCTCACGCCCCATCAGTAGATTGAACTTCTGATCGGTACCGCCCAGCTCAACATCCGCGCGCAAGGCGACCGAGTCATAACCCTGAACCAACGGATAGAGGAACTCGTGAATGGCGATGGGCTGATTGGTTGTGTAGCGCTTGTCGAAGTCGTCGCGCTCGAGCATGCGAGCCACGGTGTATTGCGAAGTCAGGCGAATGAAATCCGCCGGCCCCATCTGGTCCATCCAGGTGGAGTTGAACGCCACTTCGGTCTTGGCCGGATCAAGAATCTTGAAGACCTGAGTCTTGTAGGTCTCGGCATTCTCGAGAACCTGCTCACGGGTGAGCGGAGGACGTGTCGCGCTCTTGCCGCTCGGATCACCGATCATCCCGGTGAAGTCACCTATAAGGAAGATCACCTGATGCCCCAGATCCTGGAACTGGCGCAGCTTATTGATAAGCACGGTGTGACCCAGGTGCAAATCAGGCGCAGTCGGATCGAAGCCTGCCTTAATACGTAGCGGCTGGCCACGCTTGAGCTTTTCGATCAGCTCGGACTCGACCAACAGTTCTTCCGCACCACGTTTGATCAGCGCTAGCTGCTCTTCAACCGACTTCATAACAGACCCGCAAGGCTCGAATTCAAAGGGGACCAACCATACAAGATCGGGCGTCAAATACAAGTTTTGCCCGGCGCGCGGACGCCAATCCACAGACAGAGCGTCCGCAGGCTTGCTTCAGAGATGATTTGGTTATATTTTATACAGTTATTTCGTCTTCATCATGTCATTCATCTTTTCCAATTCATTTTTTCAAAGTCAAAATTACTTATGACCACAGAACCGTCTAAAGCGCCACCGCTTTACCCGAAGACCCACCTGCTCGCGGCGAGTGGTATCGCCGCCCTTCTGAGCCTGGCGCTTCTGGTGTTCCCTTCCAGTGATGTTGAAGCAAAAAAGACGACCCTGAGTCTTGAACTGGAAAGCCCTGCAGAACAACTGACACAAGATCAAGACGCTGCCGACGCCGTCCAAGCCACAAATGAGCCGGCAGCCTCCCCTTTCGCGCAGATCGAAAACAGCGCCGAAGACACTCAGGAAACCGCCCAGGTCGCACCCGCGCCAGTCGCCGAAGAAAAGAAGGCGCCAGGCCACAGGGAAGTGATCGTTGCCAAAGGCGACACTCTCTCGACCCTGTTCGAGAAAGTCGGCCTTCCGGCCACTTCGGTGCATGAAGTGCTGGCCAGCGACAAGCAGGCCAAGCAGTTCAGCCAGCTCAAACATGGCCAGAAGCTTGAGTTCGAGCTGGGCCCGAATGGCACGCTGACCAATTTGCACAGTAAAGTCAGCGACATGGAAAGCATCAGTCTGACCAAGAACGACAAGGGTTTTACGTTCAACCGCATTACCGCCAAGCCCACCGTTCGCTCCGCCTACGTTCATGGCGTGATCAACAGTTCGTTGTCGCAATCCGCCGCCAGAGCCGGTTTGTCCCACAGCCTGACCATGGATATGGCCAGCGTGTTTGGCTATGACGTCGACTTCGCCCAGGATATTCGCCAGGGTGACGAGTTCGATGTGATCTATGAGCAGAAGGTCGTCAACGGCAAAGCGGTCGGCAACGGTCCGATCCTCTCCGCACGCTTCACCAACCGCGGCAAGACTTACACCGCGGTGCGCTACACCAACAAACAAGGCAATAGCAGCTACTACACGGCTGACGGCAACAGCATGCGCAAGGCGTTCATCCGCACTCCGGTAGACTTCGCCCGCATCAGCTCGAAATTCTCCATGGGCCGCAAGCACCCGATCCTGAACAAGATCCGCGCCCACAAGGGTGTCGATTACGCAGCACCGCGCGGCACACCGATCAAGGCTGCCGGTGACGGTCAAGTATTGTTGGCCGGTCGCCGCGGCGGTTACGGCAACACCGTGATCATCCAGCACGGCAGCACCTACCGCACGTTGTACGGCCACATGCAGGGCTTCGCCAAAGGCATCAAGACTGGCGGCAGCGTCAAGCAAGGTCAGGTGATCGGTTACATCGGTACCACCGGCCTCTCCACCGGCCCGCACTTGCACTACGAGTTCCAAGTCAATGGCGTGCACGTCGACCCGCTGGGTCAGAAGGTGGCGATGGCCGATCCGATCTCCAAAGCTGAACGCTCACGCTTCCTCGCGCAAAGCCAACCGCTGATGGCGCGCATGGATCAAGAGAAAACCACCCAGCTGGCTTCGAGTAAACGCTGAGCCATGGCGCTCTATATAGGTGTGATGTCCGGGACCAGCCTAGATGGCCTGGACATTGCCTTGATCGAGCAAACCCCGGCGATCAAGCTGATCGCCACCCATTACATCCCCATGCCTGACTCCCTGCGCGCCGAGCTGCTTGGCTTGTGCGCCAGCGGCTCGGACGAGATTGCCCGCTCCGCCATCGCCCAGCAGAACTGGGTGAAACTGGCCGCACAGGGCATTCATACCCTTCTTGATCAACAAAACCTCAAGCCTGGTGACATTCGCGCGATTGGCAGCCACGGCCAGACCATTCGACACGAGCCGGCGCGCGGGTTCACGGTACAGATCGGCAACCCCGCCTTGCTCACCGAGCTGACCGGCATCACCGTGGTCAGCGACTTCCGCAGCCGCGATGTAGCCGCTGGCGGACAAGGCGCTCCATTGGTTCCAGCCTTTCACGAAGCCCTGTTCGATGCGCAGCCTGGTAACCGTGCAGTGCTGAACGTCGGCGGATTCAGCAACCTCAGCCTGATCGAACCCGGCAAGCCTGTCGCGGGTTTTGACTGCGGCCCGGGCAACGTCCTGCTGGATGCCTGGATTCACCGGCAACGCGGCGACAACTTCGATCGTGACGGCCAATGGGCCGCCAGCGGCAAGGTTGAACCTGTTCTGTTGAACGAGCTGCTCAGTGATCCATTCTTTGTAACCCAAGGCCCGAAGAGCACTGGCCGTGAAGTGTTCAACCTGCCGTGGCTGATGCAGCATCTGTCACAACTACAGACCTTCGCTGCCGAAGACGTACAGGCCACGCTGCTTGAGTTGACTGCGCTGACCATCGTCGAGTCATTACAAAGCGCCCAGTCGGATACGCGGGAGTTGCTGGTCTGCGGCGGCGGCGCGCACAACGCCACGTTGATGAAGCGGTTGGCCAGCCTGTTGCCGAACGCAAAAGTCAGCAGCACCGCGACTCATGGCATAGATCCAGACTGGGTCGAAGCCATGGCCTTCGCCTGGCTGGCTCACTGCTGCCTGGAAGGCATCGCGGCCAACCGCCCGAGCGTCACCGGTGCCCGCGGCTTGCGCATTCTCGGCGCCATCTACCCCGCCTGATCGAAACCCCAGACAGCAAAACGCCGCAGAGCCTTGAAACCCTGCGGCGCCTGTTGATGCGGTGAGGTGCGATCAGATCGAGAACGAAGAGCCGCAGCCACACGTGGTGGTAGCGTTCGGGTTCTTGATCACGAAACGCGAACCTTCCAGACCTTCCTGGTAATCCACTTCGGCACCTGCCAGGTACTGGAAGCTCATCGGATCAACCACCAGGCTGACGCCTTCGCGCTCGACGATGGTGTCGTCATCGGCCACTTCTTCATCGAAGGTGAAGCCGTACTGAAACCCTGAACAACCGCCGCCCGTAACGAATACGCGCAGCTTCAAGCGATCATTCCCCTCTTCATCGACCAGGCTCTTCACCTTGTGCGCGGCACCGTGGGTGAATTGCAAAGCCGTGGGGGTGAAGGATTCGACGCTCATGCTGACTATCTCCCGGCGTTACGCCGCCATAATGCGTGATGACGCGCATTATCCGCTTCTCCCAGAAAATCGGTCAACTATTGTTACGGTATATCAGCCAACCCAATCGCCAGACCGAAATGCAAAAAGGCCCGTTCAACGGGCCTTTTTGCTGTGCGGGATACAGCCTTACGGCAGCATGCCGGCATGGGACAGGCCCAGGCGCTCATCCAGGCCGAACAGGATATTCAGGTTCTGCACCGCCTGACCCGACGCACCTTTGACCAGGTTGTCGATGACCGACAGCACCACCACCAGATCACCGTCCTGCGGCCGATGCACGGCGATACGGCAAACGTTGGCACCGCGCACGCTGCGGGTTTCCGGATGGCTGCCGGCCGGCATGACGTCGACGAACGGTTCGTTGGCATAACGCTTTTCAAACAGCGCTTGCAGATCCACCGAACGATCCACGACGGTCGCGTAGAGCGTCGAGTGAATACCCCGAATCATCGGCGTCAGGTGCGGAACGAAGGTCAGACCGACGTCCTTGCCCGCTGCGCGACGCAGCCCCTGGCGAATTTCCGGCAAGTGACGGTGCCCTTTGACGGCGTAAGCCTTCATGCTTTCCGACGTTTCGGAGTACAGCGAACCCACCGAGGCACCACGACCGGCACCGCTGACACCGGATTTGCAGTCAGCGATCAAGCGAGTGGTATCGGCCAGGCCCGCTTCGAGTAGCGGCAGGAAACCCAATTGCGTCGCGGTCGGATAGCAACCCGGTACAGCGATCAAGCGCGCCTGCTTGATCTGCTCGCGATTGACTTCCGGCAAGCCGTAGACCGCCTCCTCCAGCAGTTCCGGCGCGCCGTGCGGCTGGCCGTACCACTTGGCCCACTCATCGGCGTCTTGCAGACGGAAGTCTGCCGACAGGTCGATGACCTTTGTCCCGGCAGCCAGCAACTCACCCGCCAGGGCATGGGCGACACCGTGCGGCGTGGCGAAGAACACCACGTCGCAGGCCCCGAGGGTCTTGATGTCCGGAACGCTGAACGCCAGGCCGTCGTAATGGCCTCGCAGGTTCGGGTACATGTCGGCCACGGCCAGGCCTGCCTCGGATCGGGAAGTGATCACTACCACTTCAGCTTGCGGATGCTGTGCCAACAGACGCAGCAGTTCGACACCGGTGTAACCCGTGCCGCCGACGATACCGACCTTGACCATAAACCTGCCCTCAACGAACCCACTGGAAAGCCGTCGATAATAGGGGCCGCGCGGCCCTGCGACAACCGTCAAGGTGACGTGTGGCGGCTCAAGCCTCTACTATTCCCGCTACCGTGAACCCTGGGAATAACTAAAAATGCTTTATCTGTGGCTCAAAGCGCTTCACATCATCAGCATGGTCTGCTGGTTTGCCGGCCTGTTCTATCTACCGCGCCTGTTCGTCTATCACGCCCAAAGTGAAGACACCGTCAGCAAGGAACGCTTCAGCATCATGGAGCGCAAGCTGTACCGGGGCATCATGGGGCCGGCAATGATCGCCACCCTGGTGTTCGGCATCTGGCTGATCAGCCTCAACCCGAGTGCCTATTTCAGCCAAGGCGCATGGATGCACGCCAAGTTGACCCTGGTGGTGATTCTGATCGGCTACCACCACATGTGCGGCGCACAGGTAAAACGTTTTGCCCGTGGCGAAAACACTCGCAGCCATGTCTTTTATCGCTGGTTCAATGAAGTGCCGGTTCTGATATTGCTGGCTATCGTAATTCTGGTCGTCGTCCGACCGTTCTGACTCCAACAGGCACAACTCACCCGGGGTACTTCCAATGTCGTTGCCCGCCTTGCTTGAACAACGTTTGCGTCTGCCTGTAGTGGCGGCGCCGATGTTCCTGATTTCCAACCCTGAGCTGGTGCTCGCCTGCTGCCGTAATGGCGTGGTGGGCAGCTTTCCCGCGTTGAATCAGCGTGAGAGCAGCGGATTCAAGGCCTGGCTGGAAAAAATCGAAGCAGGGCTGGCGACACTGGAAAACCCCGCGCCTTACGCGGTGAACCTGATCGTCCACAACAGCAACCCGCGATTGCAGGCGGACCTGGCGATCTGCATCGAGCACAAAGTGCCGATTGTGATCACCAGCCTCGGCGCCGTGAAAGAGGTGGTCGATGCGGTACACAGCTATGGCGGCCTGGTGTTTCACGACGTGACGACCCGTCGCCACGCGGAAAAGGCGGCCGAGGCCGGCGTGGATGGTTTGATCGCCGTGGCTGCGGGCGCCGGTGGTCATGCCGGGACCTGGAGCCCGTTCTCGCTGGTTGCCGAGATTCGCCAGTTCTTCGACAAGACCCTGCTGCTGGCCGGCTGCCTGAACCATGGCCACGAGATTCTCGCCGCGCAATTGCTCGGTGCGGATCTGGCCTACTTCGGCACGCGATTTATCGGCACCACGGAAAGTCATGCGCCTGACGCCTATAAGGAGATGCTCCTGACTTCCAGAGCCGCAGACATCGTCCATACTCCAGCGGTGTCGGGTGTACCGGCAAGCTTCATGCGTCAGAGCTTGGAGGCCGCCGGTTTCGACATGGCGGCACTGCAACGCAAGGGCGAGGTAGACTTCGGCTCCAAGCTCAAACCGTTGAACGATGAAGCCAAAGCCTGGAAAACCGTGTGGTCCGCAGGCCAGGGCGTCGGAGAAATCGATGATTTGCCGAGTGTCGATCAACTGGTCGCACGTCTCGAAGCCGAATACCGCAAGGCGCTGGAACTGGCAGCTGCACTGCCAAAGCGCTGGCCGCGTTGACAGGAAAACTTGGCCAGTCCCTCCCGGCTGGCCCTACACCGCCCCTTGCAACATCTTCTATTACAAACTCTCGCGACAAGGATGCCTCGGCCATGAGCGAAAACCGTTTCAAGATCGTCTTCGATGGCGCTCTGCTGCCAGGTGTTGACGCCACCACCGCGAAGCTCAATCTCGCCGAGCTGTTCAAAAGCGATGTCGCAGCCATCGAACGCCTGTTCAGCGGCCGCACGGTTGCACTCAAACGCGACCTGTCACACGCCGACGCGCAGACTTACCTTCAGGCGCTGACGAAAACTGGCATCGATGCACGAATCGAAACCGAACCCTCGATCGAGCTGAACCTGGCCGACGTTCATGCCAGCCCCCTATCGGCAGAACCAGAGTCCCCCTACGCGCCACCCCGCGCCGCTGTCGGCGAAGCACTGCCGGAGTTCGCCGCACTCAAGGCATTCAGCTTCGATGGCCGCATCGGCCGGCTGCGCTTTCTGGCCTGGACGATGGCGCTGACGCTGGTGACACTGGGCATTGGTTCCGTGCTCGCCGTTTTCGGCTTCGCCCTCATCAGCACCGACTCGACTGCCGGCCTGATTCTCGCGGGTCTGCTGGCCGTTATCCTGGTCGTGGTACTTGCGTTCATCAGCATCCAGTTCAGTGTGCAACGCCTGCACGATATCGGTTGGTCCGGCTGGCTCTGGCTGCTGAACCTTGTACCGTTCGTGGGCAGCGCTTTTCCGTTCGTCATCATGATCGTACCGGGGAACAACACTGCCAACCGGTATGGCGCACCACCACCGCCCAACAGCAACGCGGTCAGGGTACTGGCTTCGCTGTGGCTGGTGTTTATCGCGATCATGTTCGTTGGCGGGCTGACCGGAGGTCTCACGGCGATTCAGGATGAGTATGAAAGCGCCACTGATAGCGCCTACCAAAGCAGCTCCGTGACCACCGATGGAGTCGAAGCTGTGCCCGTCGAGGTCGACTCGGCAGCGGATTCAACCGATGATGCAGCCGAAGCAGCCAAGCCCCCTGTAGACTCTGCGAAAGAATGAACAGCGCTCCCCGCCCGTGACACCTGCGTCGCCGGCGCGGAGCCGTTGCGATGGAGAACTGCATGACCCGTTACGCTCTGATCACTGGCGCTTCCAGCGGCATCGGCCTGGCGATGGCCGAAGCGCTGGCCCGGCGCGGCCGCAGCCTGATTCTGGTGGCCCGACAGCGTGATCAGCTGGAAAGCATTGCGATTGAACTGACTCAACGTTTTGGTGTGGAAGTGTTGTTTCGTGCCTGTGACCTGGGCGAGCCGTTGCGCCTGTCCGGGTTTCTGCTGGAACTGGAGGAAGGCGACCGACAGATCGATTTGCTGGTCAACTGTGCCGGCATCGGCACCTGCGGCCCATTCCTGGCCCAGGACTGGATGACCGAGCAGGACTTGATCGAAGTGAATATCCTGGCCCTCACTCGCTTGTGCCATGCCATTGGTAACAGCATGGCCTTGCAGGGCGGTGGGCAGATTCTGAACGTCGCCTCGGTCGCGGCGTTCCATCCCGGCCCCTGGATGAGCACTTACTACGCCAGCAAGGCTTATGTGCTGCATTTTTCCGAAGGTTTGCGTGTTGAACTGAAAAAATGCGCGGTCAAGGTGTCGGTGCTCTGCCCTGGTCCGACACGCACAGCGTTTTTCCGCACCGCGCAACTGGACGCCGACAAACTGGGCGAGAGCAAACGGCTAATGAGTCCAGAAGAAGTCGCGCTCTATACCGTACGGGCCCTGGAGAAAAATCGCGCCATTATCATTCCCGGCCGCCTGAATCGCTGGTTCGCCTTCCTGCCGCGGCTCGGCTCGCGCTGGCTGACCCGGACAATCGCGGGCATGGTCAACAAGGCGTACTGCCCGCGCTGACCGCCCTCTAGGTAAAAAACTGGGCTCAGGCAGGGCCCATGCGTACACTCAAGCCAGCCAAACAACGGAGAAAACAGCTGTGGATACTCTGTTCACCAAGATCATCAACCGGGAAATCCCGGCGAAGATCATTTACGAGGACGACCAGGTACTGGCCTTCCACGACATCGCGCCACAGGCCCCCGTGCACTTCCTGGTGGTCCCGAAGAAACCGGTTCGCACCCTGAACGACCTCACCGAGGACGATAAGGCACTGGCCGGGCATATTCTGTTCACCGCGCAGCGCCTGGCTCTGGAATTGGGCTGTGAAGAAGGTTTCCGGGTGGTCATGAACTGCAATGAATTGGGCGGGCAGACCGTTTATCACATTCATATGCACGTGCTGGGGCAGCGCCAGATGCACTGGCCGCCGGGCTGATGTGGCGAGGGAACTTGCTCCCGCTGGGCTGTGCAGCAGCCCCAATCCATGAGTCGTATTTTTCAGCCCGACCGATGGGCTGAATTTACGACCGCTTCGCGGTCGAGCGGGAGCAAGCTCCCTCGCTACAGATGATCCAGCGAAAACCCTCCCCCCGCCGATTGGGTTAAACTGGCCGCCGAGATTCTTCCCGGAGGTCAGCATGACTACCCAACGTCACTACTCGCCAATTGACCGTCTTCTGCTGCAAGCCGATGCCGCGATGCGTACTTTGCTGCCCTTCAGCGGTCAGCCCTACCGTCCGTCGCCTGCCATCGTGCAGCCGGATGCGCAAATGAGCGACGAGGACACCCGGCACGTCGCCGGTTTGATGCGCATCAACCATACCGGCGAAGTCTGCGCCCAGGCGCTGTATCAAGGTCAGGCCCTGACCGCCAGGCTGCCGCAAGTGCGCGCCGCCATGGAACATGCCGCCGAAGAAGAAATCGATCACCTGGTCTGGTGCGAACAACGCATTCACCAGTTGGGCAGCCACACCAGCATCCTCAATCCGCTGTTCTATGGAATGTCATTCGGGATTGGCGCGGTGGCCGGGTTGATCAGCGATAAAGTCAGCCTGGGCTTCGTTGCCGCCACCGAGCATCAGGTCTGCAAACACCTGAACGAACACCTTGAGCAACTGCCCGCCGAGGACGAAAAGTCCCGTGCGATCCTTGAGCAAATGCGCATCGATGAAGAACACCACGCTGAAAGCGCGCTCGATGCTGGGGGGTTCCGCTTCCCGACACCGGTGAAGTTCGGGATGAGCCTGTTGGCCAAGGTCATGACCAAGAGCACTTATCGGATCTGACGCAGCGTCGTCAGCTCGCGAAGGCCATCACACGGTCTATCTGACAGACCGCAATAAAAAAGGCGACTGCCGCAAGGTAGTCGCCTTTTTCGTACCCGAAAATCTTAGCTCGGCATGTTACGTGCGTAGAAGATTTCAAGCATTTCGTGTTTCACACGCTCAGTCACCTGGGCACGTTGCTCAGAGGACAGGTTGTTGGTAGCGTCGCCGAACAGGTAGTTATCCAGTTCGAAGTTCTTCAACAGCATTTTGGTGTGGAACAGGTTTTCCTGGTACACATTCACGTCGGTCATCTGGTACGCGTCGCGGGTGTCTTCGGACAAGTAGTTCTGGATCGAGTTGATCTCGTGGTCGATGAAGTGTTTCTTGCCTTCAACGTCACGGGTGAAGCCGCGCACGCGGTAATCCACAGTCACGATGTCGGAATCGAACTGGTGAATCAGGAAGTTGAGCGCCTTGAGCGGTGAAATGACGCCACAGGTCGACACGTCGATGTCCACACGGAACGTCGCGATACCGTCCACCGGATGGATTTCCGGGTAGGTGTGCACCGTGATGTGGCTCTTGTCGAGGTGGGCCAGGATGATTTCGGGCAACGGGCCCGGAGACTCTTCGATCTGACTGTCGGTCGGGGTCACCGGCTCTTCAGAGATCAGAATCGTGACGCTGGCGCCTTGGGGTTCATAGTCCTGACTGGCGATGTTCAGGATGTTGGCACCAATGATATCGACAACTTCTGTGAGGATCTGCGTCAGGCGCTTGGCGTTGTACTCTTTATTGATGTACTCGACGTAAGCCTGTTGGTCTTGCGGGGTTTCCGCGTAGCAGATGTCATAGATGTTGAAGCTCAAGGTCTTTGTCAGGTTATTGAACCCGTGGAGCTTGAGTTTGCTTTTCACCGTTAAAAACTCTCTATGTATGCGGGCTGGCCGCGTGATCAAGCATGCCCGTCAGATGCGAACGACGCACCTGCGTAGGACGGTTAACACCTCTTCGCGATGGCGATTTTGGTTGTCTGTTCAGGCAAGCGACCTGTCGGTTGACCGATCACTGCCCTGAAAAAAGTGGCGCATTATGCAGACGTCAGCTATGGATCGCCAGAGTCTGCACCGCTTTTATGATAGTTGAATGTCGACTCAACCGAGTTCAATGATCTCGTAGTCGTGGGTAATCGCCACGCCGGCCGCGCCGAGCATGATCGAGGCCGAGCAATACTTCTCGGCCGACAGCTCGATGGCGCGCTTGACCTGAGCTTCTTTCAGCCCACGGCCCTTGACCACGAAATGCATGTGGATCTTGGTGAACACCTTCGGATCTTCGGTCGCACGCTCGGCTTCGAGAAAGGCTTCGCAGCTTTCGACGGCCTGACGGGACTTCTTGAGGATGCTGACCACATCGAAATTGCTGCAACCGCCAACACCCAGCAGGAGCATCTCCATCGGCCGAACGCCCAGATTACGACCGCCGGCATCGGGCGGACCGTCCATGACCACGACATGACCGCTGCCGGATTCACCGAGGAACATGGCTTCGCCAGCCCATTGGATGCGTGCCTTCATCGCCAAGACTCCACTGTATAAAAAAGGGTCGCCAGCTTAGCACAGGGCCCTTGATTGGCAGCGCTTCGCCTTCCTAAGACATAACCATCTGCGGCGTAGGGCAAATTCTCGAATCCTGAAGGAATGCGTCTGTTAAGCTGGCGTCAATTCACTGGCGCACAGTGCTGCGCCAACCCCTACAAAAAAACAAACACACCGTGCAGTCTTTTCGGGATACAACCATGGTTGCTATTACCCCCACACCCAGAATCAAGAACCTCGACAAGCTGTTGATGCACTGCCAGCGTCGTCGCTATGCCGCCAAGAGCAACATCATCTGTGCCGGCGACCGCTCGGACACGCTGTTCTTCATCATCAAAGGCTCGGTGACCATCCTGATTGAGGATGACGACGGCCGTGAAATGATCATTGCCTACCTCAATTCCGGCGACTTTTTCGGCGAGTTGGGCCTGTTTGAGCAAGCCGGACTGGAACAGGAGCGCAGCGCCTGGGTACGCGCCAAAGTCGAATGTGAAGTCGCGGAAATCAGCTACGCGAAATTCCGCGAGCTGTCCCAACAGGATCCGGACATTCTTTACGTGCTCAGCGGACAAATCGCACAACGACTGCGCAATACCACGCGTAAGGTCGGCGACCTGGCGTTCTTCGACGTGACCGGGCGCGTTGCGCGCTGCCTGCTGGAGCTGTGCAAACAGCCAGACGCCATGACTCACCCGGACGGCATGCAGATCAAAGTGACCCGTCAGGAAATCGGCCGGATTGTCGGTTGTTCCCGTGAGATGGTCGGCCGCGTGCTCAAGGATCTGGAGGAACGCAACCTGGTCGACGTCAAAGGCAAGACCATGGTGGTCTTCGGTACGCGCTAAGCTCGGAAACTTAAGTTCGAAAAGCTCAGAAAGCTTAAGCTCCGAAACTTAGGCCCCGAGCATTTCCGCCAACTGGCGATACAACGCATCGAGCCGTTCCAGCGCATCAGGAGCGGCAAACTTTTCGTGCAGGGCGATGTGGCTTTCAGCGCGAACCCGCTGGTCCAGGCCGCAGGCTTCGTTAAAGCGATTGACTGCCGCGACCATCGAGTCTCGTTCGTTATCGATCAACATCGCCCCATGCACCAGGCCGACCGGACGCTGACCGCCTTTGCTCTGGCGCCAGCGTTGAGCCGTGCCGACCATCTTGCGACCATCGAGGTTGACGTTGAAACGGCCGTCGCAGAACGCGCCCTCAATTTCGCCCAAGGACGACACGCCGCCCAACTCATCAAGCAGCTGACAAATCGGGTCGCAGAGTCGGCGATAGGCGGTTTCGATCCGATTCTGGTCACCTTCGCTGCGCGGTGGCGCATAGACCAGAGCGATGTTGAGGGTGGACGCCGATTGCGGCACCGGCTCACCGCCGGTTTCGCGCAGCAGTACCGGCCAACCGGCGGCCGCGGATATTTCGCATGCGGCGTCGAACTGTGGCAGACGATTCAAGCGCCGGGGCATGACCAGCGCGCGGTCAGTGGGTTGCCAGAACAGCAGGCCGAACTCCGACTCACCGGCGCACACATGGGCCAACAGGTCCTGTTCGGCGAGCAGGCCGGCTTCGATGGTCAGTAGGGTTGGTGAGGTCATAAGGTATTCCGTTGGGCATGAAGTCCGTGGCGCTACTTATGCCGCCATCGCGAGCAGGCTCGCTCCCACATTGGATCTCTGATGTTAGTAGATCTCTTGTGGGAGCGAGCCTGCTCGCGATGGGGTCGACTCGGTCTGCGTGTAATCAGTCGAGCGTAGAACCGCTCACTGGAGTGCCCCGCTCGGGAAAGAACAAGCGCTGCAGTTCGGAACCCGGGCTTTCGGCGCGCATGAACGCTTCGCCGACCAGGAACGCATACACATCGCTGATTTCCATCAACTCGACATCGGCCCGGTTAAGAATGCCGCTTTCGGTAACCACCAGACGATCGCGGGGAATACGTGGCAACAGGTCGAGGGTGGTTTCCAGGCTGACATCGAAGGTGTGCAGGTTGCGGTTGTTCACGCCCACCAGCGGCGTGTCGAGGGTTTTCAAGGCCCGCTCCAGCTCGTCGCCATCGTGGACTTCCACCAGCACATCGAGGCCGACGCTTTTGGCCACGGCCGCCAGCTCGGCCATTTTCACGTCGTCCAGAGCAGAGACAATCAACAGCACGCAGTCAGCACCCAAGGCACGAGACTCGACGATCTGGTACGGATCGATCATGAAATCCTTGCGGATCACCGGCAGCTTGCACGCCGCCCGGGCCTGTTGCAGATACACATCGGCGCCCTGGAAGAAATCGATGTCGGTGAGCACCGACAGGCAAGTGGCACCGCCCTTTTCGTAACTTCTGGCAATGTCCGCAGGCATGAAGTTCTCGCGAATCACGCCCTTGCTCGGTGAAGCTTTCTTGATTTCAGCAATGACCGCCGGCTGCTTGAGCTTGGCCTGAGCGATCATTGCCTTGGCGAACCCCCGGGTTGCATCGGCTGCCTTGGCCAAGGTTTCCAGTTCGGCCAGGCTTACGCGGGCGCTACGCTCGGCGACTTCCTGAACTTTGCGGGCCAGAATTTTCTCCAGAACCGTCGGTATACTCATCCCTCATTCTCCACTTTGAATACCGCGGTAAATGCACCCAATTCCTCAAGCTTTTCCCGAGCGAGGCCTGTGTGCAGCGCATCGTGCGCCAGGGCAACGCCTTCTTTCAAACTGCTGGCATGGTCGGCGGCGTACAGCGCGGCACCGGCATTGAGCACGATCATCTCGGCCGCTTTCTGACCGCTCTCGGTCTTGCGCTTGCCCAGGGCATCGCGAATCAGCTCAAGGGAGGCCGCCGGGCTTTCCACCGCCAGACCGTGCAGGCTCTGGCTCTTCATCCCCAGGTCTTCGGGTTCGACCCAATACTCGGTGATCTGATCATTCTTCAATTCAGCCACAAAGGTCGGTGCCGCCAGACTGAATTCATCCAGGCCATCCTTCGAGTGCACCACCAGCACGTGCTTACTGCCCAGGCGCTGCAAGACCTCGGCCAATGGCCGGCACAACGCCTGACTGAACACCCCCACCACCTGATGTTTCACACCGGCCGGATTCGTAAGCGGGCCGAGCATGTTGAACAAGGTGCGCAGGCCCAGCTCGCGGCGCGGGCCGGCAGCGTGCTTCATGGCGCTGTGGTGGGTCTGGGCAAACATGAAACCGATGCCGACGTTATCAATGCAGCGCGCCACCTGGACCGGGGTCAGGTTCAAGTAGATACCCGCCGCCTCCAGCAGATCCGCGCTGCCGCTTTTGCCCGACACCGCACGGTTACCGTGCTTGGCCACGGTGCAACCGGCCGCGGCGACGACAAACGACGACGCAGTGGAGACGTTGAAAATGTTCGCCCCGTCGCCGCCGGTACCGACCACATCGACCACGCCATCGAGGGTGTTGAGTTCGACCTTGTCCGCCAACTCGCGCATCGCCGTCACGGCACCGACGATCTCGTCGATGCTTTCGCTCTTCATGCGCATGGCCATCATGAACGCGCCGATCTGCGCATCCGTGCATTGCCCGGTCATGATTTCGCGCATGACATCGCGCATCTCATCGGTACTGAGGTCGAGGTGGCCGACAATACGGCTCAGGGCTGTCTTGATATCCATGGAAAGTCCTTAGCGCGTGCCGCCGGTTTGTTTGAGGAAATTGGCGAACAGCTCGTGGCCCTGCTCGGTGAGGATAGACTCAGGGTGGAATTGCACACCTTCAATATTCAGTGTCTTGTGGCGCAGCCCCATGATCTCGTCCACCGAGCCGTCTTCGAGCTGGGTCCAGGCGGTCAGCTCCAGGCAATCGGGCAGGGTCTCGCGCTTGACGATCAGCGAGTGATAGCGGGTGACCGTCAGCGGGCGATTCAGGCCTTCGAACACACCCTTGTCCTCGTGAAACACCGGACTGGTCTTACCGTGCATGACTTGACGGGCACGGACCACATCGCCACCAAAGGCTTGGCCGATGGACTGGTGCCCCAGGCAAACGCCGAGAATCGGCAGCTTGCCGGCAAAGTGCTTGATCGCTTCGATGGATATACCGGCTTCGGTCGGGGTGCAAGGACCGGGAGACACGACGATGCGCTCAGGGTTGAGGGCTTCGATTTCGGCAATGGTGAGCTCATCGTTGCGCACGACTTTGACCTCGGAGCCCAGCTCACCAAGGTATTGCACAACGTTGTAAGTAAAAGAGTCGTAGTTATCGATCATCAGCAACATGGCGTTAAGAACCTCTTGAATTCACTGACTTTTAATACGGCCTTCGAATGATTTACCCGCAGCGCACTGCGCTTTGTCAGGTGCTGGAGTGGCGCCAGCAAAGCGGCATTTCATACAGGTAAAGAAGGCAAAGCGGTACAGGTCCGGCCAGGCCGGCAGAAAAGATTCAGGCGCGCCAACGCCAACGGGCGTGTGCCTTGATGACTTGATCCAGGAGTTTGCTGACGATCAACACGGGGAAGGTCTCATTCATACGTCTGGGCACAGTAACTTAGCTGGGCAGAGCGTGCAATAAGGCCGGGGCGACAGCTCGTGAAACAATCGAAGGGTTCGCGACGGATGGCAAAAGGCCGAAAGTTTTTGGTACTGTCGTTTCGTTTACCACAACAATAAATAAATGGACTTGCTCATGATCAAACAGAGATTGTTTGTACCGCTTGCCGGCTGCCTGCTCACCATGGCCTGCGCCCAGGCGATTGCCGCGCCCAATCCTTATTCGAATTTCGTTGTTTTCGGCGACAGCCTCAACGATGCCGGGCAGCTTACCGACTCGGGTGGCCCTGCCGGCGCGACAGAGCGTTTTACCAACCGGACCGGGCCGCTCTACCTGGATGGCAGTGGTGAATTACGCTCGCTGAACTCCACGCAACTGCTGGGTGGACGATTCGGATTTACCTCTGACCAGACAGCCGCTTCAACCTCGGCTGCGCGAGCCAACCAAGGGCTGGCGGACGGCAACAACTGGGCCGTCGGCGGTTACCGTACCGACCAGATTCTGGACTCGATCACCAGCGAATCCGCCACGGGCGAACGTACTCGGGCAGGTTATTTGCCAACGAACAACTTCCGCGCCGATCCAAATGCGCTGTATTACATTTCCGGGGGCGGCAACGATTTCCTTCAGGGCCTCGTGCTCAATACCACCCAGGCTAACGCCGCGGCGAATCGACTGGCCGACAGCGTGCAGACTCTGCAAAGCGCCGGCGCCAAATACATCGTGGTCTGGCTGCTGCCCGATCTGGGACTGACTCCCGCCGTCAATGGCACCTCATTACAAGCCTCGATCTCACAGCTGAGTACCGACTTTAATCAGCAGTTGGTCACCCGCCTCGCGGGGATCAACGCCGAAATCATTCCGCTGAACATTCCACTGCTGTTGCAGGAAGCAGTCGCCGACCCGACGCGCTTCGGCCTCGCCGCTGGCCAGAACCTGACAGCCACCTGCTTCAGCGGTAACAGCTGTACGGAAAATGCTGTCTATGGCATCAACAGCGCTACCCCGGACCCGAGCAAGCTGATTTACAACGACTCGGTCCACCCCACTGAAGCCGGGCAAAAACTGATATCCGATTACGCCTATTCCTTGCTGTCAGCACCTTGGGAGCTGACGCTGTTGCCGGAAATGGCCCACGCCACCTTACGCGCCCACCAGGATGAACTGCGTAGCCAGTGGCAATCCGACTGGGAGAACTGGCAGGCCGTCGGCCAATGGCGCGCGATTGTCGCCGGCGGCGGTCAGCATCTGGATGTCGATAGCCAAAGCAGCGGCGCCAGTGCCGATGGCAGCGGCTACAACCTGAATATCGGTGGCAGCTATCGCCTGAATGAAGCCTGGCGCGTCGGCGTGGCAGCCGGCTTCTATCGTCAGAACCTCGAAGCGGGCAACAACGATTCGGACTACAAACTCAACAGCTACCTGGCGACCGCCTTCGCCCAGTTCCAGCAAAATCGCTGGTGGGCCGATGCCGCATTGACCGGTGGCAAGCTGGATTACGACAACCTCAAGCGCAAATTCGACCTGGGTGTCAGCGAAGGGGCGGAAAAAGGTGATACCGACGGCCATCTCTGGGCCTTCAGCACTCGCCTTGGCTACGACATTGCCCAACCAGGCAGCGAATGGCACCTGTCACCGTTCATCAGCGCCGATTACGCAAAGGTGGAAGTCGACGGTTACTCGGAGAACAGCAACCGCTCCACCGCGCTGACCTTTGATGATCAGACCCGAGACTCGAAACGTCTGGGCATCGGTTTGCAAGGCAAATACAACTTCACCCGTCAGACCCAGGTGTTTGGCGAATATGCCCATGAGCGCGAGTACGAAGATGACGCTCAGA
Organism: Pseudomonas sp. B21-015; assembly: GCF_024749285.1. Lineage (NCBI taxonomy): Bacteria > Pseudomonadati > Pseudomonadota > Gammaproteobacteria > Pseudomonadales > Pseudomonadaceae > Pseudomonas > Pseudomonas sp. B21-015. The sequence goes on along the minus strand of NZ_CP087196.1, from coordinate 692,701 downwards.
AGGTCAACATCGCCCTCAACAGCCTGCCGTCCCTGGACTTCAATCTCCAGGGCTACACGCCGCAAAGCCATCTCAACCGCTTAAGCCTGGGGGTCAGCCACAAATTGACTGCCGACCTGGCGCTGCGTGGCGGCTATACCTTGCGCAAGGATGATGACTTTACCCAGCAGGGCATCAACGCTGGGGTAACGCTGGACTTCTGACCCTTCACACGCCAAAGGACGCATCGGCTCGTGTAGGAGCTGGCGCAGCCTGCGATCTTTTGGCGGCATTGGGAGCGACCGAGGTACAAGATCAAAAGATCGCAGCCTTCGGCAGCTCCTACGGGGGAAATGGCAGGCACAAAAAAACGCGGCGCCCTCACAGGCGCCGCGTTTTTTTATGGATCACTGGTCCGGCGTCTGCTCGGCCAGGGCCACGGCGCGGAACATGGCGCGACGCTTGTTCAGGGTTTCTTCCCATTCCAGTGCCGGCACCGAGTCGGCGACGATGCCGCCACCGGCCTGTACGTGCAGTTCGCCGTTCTTGATCACCGCGGTACGGATCGCAATCGCGGTGTCCATGTTGCCGTTCCAGGCGAAGTAACCGACCGCGCCGCCGTAGACGCCACGCTTGACCGGTTCCAGCTCGTCGATGATCTCCATCGCGCGAATCTTCGGCGCGCCAGACAAGGTGCCGGCCGGCAGGATCGCCCGCAGTGCGTCCATCGCTGTCAGCCCGGCCTTCAATTGGCCGGTGACGTTGGACACGATGTGCATCACGTTGGAATAACGCTCGATGACCATCTTCTCGGTGAGTTTCACCGAACCGATTTCCGAGACACGCCCCGTATCGTTGCGGCCCAGATCGATCAGCATCAAGTGCTCGGCGATTTCCTTGTCGTCCGACAGCAGGTCTTTTTCCAGCGCCAGGTCAGCCTCTTCGTTGGCGCCCCGAGGACGGGTGCCGGCAATCGGGCGCACGGTGATCAGGTTGTCTTCGACCCGCACCAGCACTTCCGGCGAACTGCCGACGACATGGAAGTCGCCGAAATTGAAGAAGTACATGTAAGGCGTCGGGTTGAAGCAGCGCAGCGCCCGGTACAGGTCGATAGGCGCAGCCTTGAAGTCGATCGACATGCGCTGCGACGGCACAACCTGCATGCAGTCACCGGCCAGGATGTATTCCTTGATGGTGTCGACGGCTTTTTCGTAATCGCTCTGGGTGAAACTCGAACGGAACACCGGATCAGCCGATTGCTGCTTGCTGAAGTCCAGGCCACGGCGTGGGGTGATCGGCTGACGGAGTTGTTCCAGCAGCGCTTGCAGACGCGCTTGCCCTTGCTCGAAGGCGTCTTCCTGCGACGGATCGGCCAGGACAATCGCGTGCATCTTGCCGGCGAGGTTGTCGAACACCACTACCGCGTCGGAGACCATCAGCAGAATGTCCGGCACGCCCAGCGGATCCGGGTTCGGGCATTTGCCCAGACGCTTCTCCACATAACGTACGCAGTCATAACCGAAGTAACCCACCAGACCGCCATTGAAGCGTGGCAGACCGGCGATGGTCGGCACGTTATAGCGCGCCTTGAAGGCTTCGACGAAGGCCAGCGGGTCTTCAACATCGTGACTTTCGATCTCGACGCCGTCGTGGGTCACGCTGACGTGGTGATCATGAACCCGCAGCACAGTGCGGCACGGCAGGCCGATGATCGAATAACGGCCCCACTTCTCGCCGCCCTGCACCGATTCCAGCAGATAGGAGTTGGGCTCGTCGGCCAGTTTCAGGTAGATCGACAGTGGCGTGTCGAAGTCGGCCAGGGTTTCGCAGGCAAGCGGTATGCGGTTGTAGCCGGCAGCGGCCAAACGCAGGAATTCTTCGCGGATCATGAGGTGCCTCGTGGCTTGAGGGTCTAACGGTCAGGTATGCAAACGCGCCGGTACGCCGGCCAGGAACAAGTCAGGCGCGCCAACGCCAGCGGGCCAGGGCCTTGATGACTTTCATCCAGAGTTTGCGAGTGACCACCACGATGGCGTTTCCAGGAGGGGATTGAACAGCGTCGGGCAACGTTATCCCAGCGGCCGGATCCAGGCAACCGGGAATTAGTTTGCGTAGATCATCGATGACCAGCGTCGGCGACTCTTCGGCAATCGGCCGGCCGTGGTTATAGCCATAACTGAGGGCCACGCATTTGACCCCCGCCGCTTTCGCCGCCAGCACATCGCTGCGCGAGTCGCCGACGAACAACGATTGCGACGCCGGAATGTTGGTCATTTTCATCACGAAAAACAGCGCGGCCGGGTCCGGTTTTTTCTGCGGCAGGGTGTCACCGCCGATGATCAGGCGGAAATAACGACCGATCTTCATCTGATCCAGCAGCGGCGCGACGAAGCGCTCCGGTTTGTTGGTGATCAGCGCCATCTCGACACCCTGCTTGTGCAGCCATTTCAGGGTATCGCGCACGCCGGGGTAAACCACGGTCAGCTCGTGACCGTCCTCATAAAAGCCGTTGAACAACTCCAGGGCATGTTCGGCCTCGACCTCATCGACACCCTCGGCATCGATGTGATTGGCCAAGGCCCGGCGCACCAGCATCTGCACGCCGTTGCCCACCCACTCACGCACCGATTCGATGCCGGCAGGTTGGCGCCCGAGTTTGAGCAGCATGTTATCCACAGCCGCCGCGAGGTCGGGGACCGAATCGACCAGCGTGCCATCCAGATCGAACATCACCAGCCGCGGCAGACGCCCCGGGAACAGCTGCTCAAAACCGCTCATGGGCGAGCCAGCGCCAGTTCGGAGCGCATTTTTTCAATCACTTCCTGATAGTTCGGCGCATTGAAGATCGCCGAACCGGCCACGAAGGTGTCAGCGCCGGCAGCCGCGATTTCACGAATGTTGTTCACGTTCACGCCACCGTCGATTTCCAGGCGGATGTCACGACCGGAGGCATCGATCAATGCCCGCGCTTCACGCAGCTTGTCGAGGGTGGCGGGAATGAACTTCTGCCCGCCGAAGCCCGGGTTGACGCTCATCAGCAGGATCATGTCGACCTTGTCCATCACGTACTTGAGCACGTCCAGCGGGGTCGCCGGGTTGAACACCAGACCGGCCTTGCAGCCGCCTTCGCGGATCAGTTGCAGGGAACGGTCGACGTGCAGCGTGGCTTCCGGGTGGAAGGTGATGTAGGTCGCGCCGGCCTCGATGAAGTCACCGACGATGCGATCCACCGGGCTGACCATCAGGTGCGCGTCGATCGGCGCAGTCACGCCGTACTTGCGCAGCGCGGAGCACACCATCGGGCCGATGGTCAGGTTGGGCACGTAGTGGTTGTCCATGACATCGAAGTGCACGAAGTCGGCGCCGGCGGCCAGGACGTTGTCCACTTCCTCACCCAGGCGGGCGAAATCGGCGGAGAGAATCGACGGAGCAATAACGAAGGGCTGCATGACGCACCTTTTTTGAGCAGAATCACGATGGCGCGCATTGTATACCTCATGCTTTGACGCGCGCACCGTGCTGCGATGATCAGTAGGCCGCTCGGTAGATCTTCTCGATATCGACGGCCGTCAATTTGCGCGGATTGTTGCGCATCAGCCGTTCGATGCCGGCGGCTTCCACGGCCATGGCCGGGATCGCGTCCTCGGGCACTCCGAAACTGCGCAACCCCAGCGGGATTTCCACCACCGCACACAGCTCGGTCATCGCCTCCACGGCTTTGTCCGCCGCTTCGTTGGCGCTCAGATGAGCGGTCTTCACCCCCATGGCCTCGGCAATATCCTGCATGCGTTCAACGCAGGCCATCTTGTTCCAGGTCATGACATACGGCAGCAACAAGGCATTGCTGACGCCATGGGCAATGTTGAAACGCCCACCCAGGGGATACGCCAACGCATGCACCGCGCCAACCCCGGCATTGCCGAACGCCATGCCGGCCATCAGGCTGGCGGTGGCCATGTCTTCGCGGGCTTGCAGATGGGAAGGATTGGCGTAGGCCTTGGGCAGCGCCTTGGTAATCAGCTTGATCGCGCCAATGGCCAGGGCATCGGTGATGGGCGAGGCACTGAGCGACAGGTAGGACTCGATGGCATGCACCAGCGCATCGACGCCACTGGCGGCGGTGACACTGCGCGGGCAGGTCAGGGTCATTTGCGGGCTGACCAGCGCCACGTCCGGCAACAGGTAATCGCTGATAATGCCCTTCTTCAGCTGCGCGACCCTGTCGGAAAGAATCGCCACATTGGTCACTTCCGAACCGGTGCCGGCAGTGGTCGGAATGGCGATCAGCGGCGGGCCTTTGCGCGGCACCTGATCGACGCCGAACAAATCCTCCAGTGCGCCGTGGTAACCGGCGTAGGCCGCAACACTCTTGGCGATGTCGATGGCACTGCCGCCACCGAGGCCGATCAGCCCGTCATGCCCGCCTTCGCGGTAAACCCGCATGCAATCTTCGACGATGGCGATTTCCGGGTCCGGCAGCACCCGGTCGAAAATCTCGTAACTGCGCTCACCCAACTGCGCCAGCGCCAACTCTACCGTGCCCGACTTGACCAGTGCGGCGTCGGTGACGATCAGTGGGTTGTCGATGTCCAGACGCGTGAGCTCAGCCGCCAGTTGCTCGATGGCCCCTGCACCAGTGATCAGTTTGTGAGCGATTTTGAAAGAGGAAAGACTCATGTGCGCAGCCTCTTATAGATAGGGGAGCTGGGCACAATAGTAGCTGGGGATTGGGGTTTGTCTGTTATTCAAATCATGAATCACCGCAGATTCCGAAATCACCCTAAATCCCTGTGGGAGCGGGCTTGCCCGCGATGGCGTCATGACATCCAACATCAGTGCTGACTGATGCACCGTCATCGCGGGCAAGCCCGCTCCCACATTTTCACCGCCTATGGCTTCAGACCTGCGCAGTGCGCAGTTTTTCGCTGCGCCCACGCAGCCATTCCAGCGTCAGCAACAGGATCACCGAGAATGCGATCAGCAACGTCGCGGCAGCGGCGATCGTCGGGCTGAGGTTTTCGCGGATGCCGCTGAACATCTGCCGAGGCAAGGTCGCTTGTTCGGGGCCGGCGAGGAACAGCGTCACCACCACTTCATCAAACGAGGTGGCGAAGGCAAACAGCGCACCAGAGATCACGCCCGGCGCAATCAACGGCAAAGTCACCCGACGGAACGTCGTCAGTGGCGAAGCGCCCAGGCTTGCAGCGGCTCGCACCAGATTCTGGTTAAACCCCTGCAAGGTCGCCGATACCGTGATGATCACGAACGGCACGCCCAGCACGGCGTGCACAACGATCAACGAGATATAGCTGTTGCCGAACCCCAGTGGAGCGAAGGTCAGGTAACTGGCCACACCAATGATCACCACCGGCACCACCATCGGCGAAATCACCAGCGCCATCACCAGCGCCTTGCCCGGGAAGTCCCCCCGGGTCAGGCCGATGGCCGCCAGCGTACCGAAGATCATCGCCAGTACCGTCGCTGCCGGGGCGACGATCATGCTGTTCTTCAACGAACGCATCCATTCGGCCGAAGCAAAGAAGTCCTGGTACCAGTGCAGCGAGAAGCCTTGCAGCGGATAGACCAGAAAACTCCCCGAGTTGAACGACAACGGAATGATCACCAGCACCGGCAGGATCAGGAACAACAAAATCAAGCCGCAGAGAATCCGCAAGCTGTAGAACCACACCCGTTCGATGGGCGACATATAAGGACTCAGCATTTCACTCTCCCCTTAGCTCAGGCGCAGGCGACTGGCGCCCACCAGCCAGCTGTAAATCAGATAAAGCACCACGGTCGCCAGCAGCAACAGCCCACCGAGTGCGGTCGCCATGCCCCAGTTGATGCTGGTGTTGGTGTAGAAGGCGACGAAATAGCTGACCATCTGATCGTTCGGGCTGCCCAGCAACGCCGGGGTGATGTAGTAGCCGATGGCGAGGATGAACACCAACAGGCAACCGGCGCCGACACCGGCATAGGTTTGCGGGAAGTACACCCGCCAGAAACTGGCGAACGGGTGGCAGCCGAGGGAAATCGCTGCTCGCATGTAGGTCGGCGAAATGCCTTTCATCACGCTGTAGATCGGCAGAATCATGAATGGCAGCAGGATGTGCACCATCGAGATATAAACCCCGGTGCGGTTGAATACCAGCTCCAGCGGCTTATCGATGACACCCATGGCCATCAGACCACTGTTGATGAGGCCACCCGATTGCAGTAGCACGATCCACGCCGCGACCCGCACCAGAATCGAGGTCCAGAATGGCAACAGCACCAGAATCATCAACAGGTTGCTTTGCCGCGATGGCAGGTTCGCCAGCAGGTAGGCCAACGGGTAGGCCAGCACCAGGCAGATCATGGTAATGATCAGGCCCATCCAGAAGGTCCGGGCAAAGATATCGAGGTAGATCGCCTGATCGGGAGTGGCCCGGGCCAGTTCGCCGAGGTCGTCGATACGGTGGTCGACGGCGGCCAGCAGGTAATAAGGCGTCACGCCACTGGTGTTGCGACGCACGACCTGCCAATAGGCCGGATCGCCCCAGCGCTCGTCGAGCCCTTCAAGCGCAGCTTTATAAGAGGCCGGCTCCGTGGCGAACGGCAAGGCGCGTGCGGTTTTGGTCAACAGGCTGCGGTAGCCGGCCAACTCCATGTTCAAGCGCTTGGACAAGTCGCCCAAGGTCTGATTCTTGCGGGCTTCGGCAAGGTCTTCGCTGGCTGCCTTATAGACTGGCTCAGCGGGCAGGCCGCGGCCATCCCAGCTGGCGATGGCCGCCACGGTGCGCGGCATGACGCCGACCACTTCCGGGTTGCCGACGCTTTTGAAGAGCAGCGCCACGATCGGCACCAGGAACACCAGCAACAGAAACAGCACCAACGGCGCGATCAAGGCTTGTGCTTTCCAGCGGTTGACACGCTCGGCGTGCTTGAGCCGCTGCTTCAAGGTGGGGTCGGTGCCCGCGTTCACGGGAACGGCGATAGCCATGGCGTACTCCGAAAATCGATCTTTCTAATTCGAACAACCTGTGGGGGCGAGCTTGCCCGCGATGACGATGTATCAGTCAACATGAATGCTGAATGTGATGACGCCATCGCGGGCAAGCCCGCTCCCACATTAGTTGTGGTTACTTCGCAGCCCAGGAATTGAAGCGCTGCTCCAGTTGCTCGCCGTTGTCAGCCCAGAAGCTGACGTCGATCTGCACCTGGTTGGCGATGTTTTCCGGGGTGGTCGGCATGTCTTTCAGGACATCCTTGGCCAGCAACGGCACGGCTTGGATGTTGGCCGGGCCGTAGGCGATGTTTTCCGAGTAGGTCTTCTGTTGCTGCGGTTGCACCGAGAACGCGATGAATTTTTTCGCCGCTTCGGCACGGGTCTTATCCAGACCTTTTGGAATCGCCCACGCGTCGAAGTCGTAGATGCCGCCGTTCCACACCACTTTCAGGTTGCTTTCTTTCTGTACCGCCGCGATCCGGCCGTTGTAGGCCGAGCTCATGACCACGTCACCGGAGGCGAGGTATTGCGGCGGTTGTGCGCCGGCTTCCCACCACTGAATGTTTGGTTTGAGCTCATCGAGTTTCTTGAACGCACGATCCTGACCGTCCTTGCCGGCCAGCACTTTGTAGACGTCTTTGGGCGCCACACCATCGGCCATCAAGGCGAATTCCAGGGTGTACTTGGCGCCTTTACGCAGGCCGCGCTTGCCCGGGAATTTCTTGGTGTCCCAGAAGTCGACCCAACTGGTCGGTGCGGATGCCAGCTTGTCGGCGTTGTAGGCCAACACTGTCGACCACACGAAGAAGCCTACGCCGCAAGGCTGGATAGCACCTTTGACGTAGTCTTCGGACTTGCCGAACAGCTTCGGATCCAGCTGCTCGAACATGTCTTCGTCGCAACCACGGGACAGTTCTGGCGATTCAACTTCCACCAGGTCCCAGGACACGCTCTTGGTATCGACCATGGCTTTGACCTTGGCCATCTCGCCGTTGTATTCGCCAGCGACGATTTTGCCGTGGCCAGCCGCTTCCCACGGTGCGTAGAAGGCTTTGACCTGCGCCGCCTTGTTCGCCCCGCCAAAGGAAACCACAGTCAGGTCCGGACCCGCCGCCATCGCGTGCGCCGCACCCATCATGCCCACGACCAGGGCGGTGAATTTCAGGGATCTCAACATTTATTGTTCTCCAACTGCAGGGTTAGTGTTGGTGAAGCGGGGGCGATCAGTGCGCCTCTAGAAGTGGGTCGAGCGCGCGAACGTGTTCGACCTGCCAGCCAAGCGGTACCACGTCGCCGACAGCCAGCGCGGGATCGAGCTCGGCAATCGGTTGTTTCACGAAGAAGTCGGTCTTGCCGCAGACTTCCAGGCGAACCCGGACGTGGTCGCCCAGATAGATGAATTCCGCCACCCTCCCTGAGAAGCGGTTGACACAGGACTCGCTCGAGCCATTAAGGCTCACGCGCTCCGGACGAATCGACAGCGTGACGGGTTCGCCGGTCTTGCCGACGTTGACCGCCAGCGCCTCGACCTTTTCACCGCGACCGAGCTCGACCACGCAGCGGTCGCCGGTATGGCTGTGCAAGCGACCGTTGAGGCGGTTGTTCTCGCCGATGAAGTTGGCAACGAAGGTATTTTTCGGCTCTTCGTAGAGCGTGCGCGGCGGTGCAATTTGCTGAATCTCGCCCTGGTGGAACACGGCGACGCGGTCGGACATGGTCAGGGCTTCGCCCTGGTCGTGGGTCACGTAGACCACGGTCACGCCGAGGCGCTGGTGCAGGTGCTTGATTTCCATCTGCATGTGTTCGCGCAGTTGTTTGTCCAGTGCGCCGAGGGGTTCGTCCATCAGCACCAATTGCGGTTCGAACACCAGGGCGCGAGCCAGGGCCACACGCTGCTGCTGACCGCCGGACAGTTGCGCCGGATAGCGCTGGGCGAAGGCGTCGAGCTGAACCATGCTCAGCACACGTTTGACCCGGTCACTGACGTCGCTTTTGTTCAAGCCGCGTACGGTCAGCGGGAACGCCAGGTTCTCGGCCACAGTCATGTGCGGAAACAACGCATAGTTCTGGAACACCATGCCGATATCGCGTTTATGCGGCGGCACGTTGTTGATGGAACGCCCGGCCAGTTGAATCTCCCCGGCGGTTGGCGTTTCAAAACCGGCGAGCATCATCAGACTGGTGGTCTTGCCGGAGCCGGATGGCCCGAGCAAGGTGAGGAATTCGCCTTTGCGAATTTCCAGGTTGAGGTCTTTGACGATCAGGTTCTCGCCGTCGTAGCTCTTTTGCACTCCACGAAAGCTGACCAGAATGTCGCTGGCCCCTGCGCTTGAATCAACCTGGCTCATACCCACACCTTTGTTATTGATGACTGCTGTGGACTAAGCCTAGTGGACGCTGGGAGCCGCGCAAATCGGGGCGCAGGAGAGAATCGCCTCAGCCGGATGGAAGAATGGGGGTAGGGATTGCCCTACAAGGATGGCGGGGATGGATATGTCGATTCGTGATGGCGACAGGCGGTGAGCTGCAAGCCGCAATAACCGGTAAAAGTGTTCAGTAGCGCTTGTCGTTATCGGATATGTCCACGACTGGACGGTTGATGGAAATACCTGTGGGAGCGAGCTTGCTCGCGATAGCGGATTGTCTGCCAATATCAATGTTGACTGATACGGCCTCATCGCGAGCAAGCTCGCTCCCACAGGGGACGGCGGTGTTCTTTAGAGGAGTTTGTGTTCCATCGCGTACTTCACCAGTTCGGCCAGGGAGGTGATGTTGAGTTTCTGCATCAGCCGCGCCTTGTGGGTACTGATGGTTTTGCTGCTCAGGGCCAGTTGCTGGGCGATGTCGTTGACGTTGGCGCCCTGGGCCAGGCGTTCGAACACCGAGAATTCACGTTCCGACAGCAACGAGTGCAACGGCCGCGCATCGGTCAGGCCGACTTCGAAGACCATGCGGTCGGCCAGGTCCGGGTCGATGTAGCGCCCGCCCGCCGCCACCTTGCGGATCGCCGTCAGCAGCAATGCCGGATCGCTGTCCTTGGTGGCGTAGCCAGCGGCACCGACCTTCAATGCCCGGGCGGCCATCTGCGCCTCGTCGTGCATCGACAGCACCAGAATCGCCGGCGGGTTGTTCAAGGCGCGAATCCGCGGAATCGCTTCCAGACCGTTGACCCCAGGCATGGAGATGTCCAGCAACACCACTTCGCAGGGAACATGGCGCAAGGTCTCGAGTAACTGCTCGCCATTGCTCGCCTCCCCTACCACCAGCAAGTCCTTGGCCAGGCCGATCAATTGCTTGATGCCTTCGCGAACGATGGTGTGGTCTTCGGCTACCAGTACACGGATCACGTTCTTCTCCATTCTTCTTATGTCAGAGCCAAGATCATCGCGAGCAGGCTCGCTCCCACATTGGATTTCGGTGTGTCAAAGATCTGTGTAATTACCCCATCCCCGTGGGAGCGAGCCTGCTCGCGAAGGCGTCAGCACAGACACCACAAACTCTTCAGGCTTCATCCAGCGGCACTCGCACACTCAGGGTCGTCCCCTCCCCCGGCTCACTCTCGAGTGACAACTGCCCGCCCATGATCAACACCCGCTCACGCATACCAACCACGCCAAACGATGTCGGCCTGCCAGGAGCAGCGACAAATCCTACGCCATCATCGCTGACCGTCAGGCAGAGTTCATCGCCCTCGAGGGCCAGCGTCAGTTCAACAGTATGCGCCTGGGCGTGGCGCATGACATTGGTCAGCGCCTCCTGAAGGATCCGGAACAGCCCGATGGCCTTGGCGTCGCTGAGCACCGGCAAGTTATCCGGCACCTGCACCAGGCACGGGATCTGCGTGCGCGCCTCGAACCGCCGCGCCTGCCACTCGATGGCCGAGGCGATCCCGGCATCGAGAATCGGCGGCCGCAGCGCCGTGGCCACATCGCGCACCAGTTGAAACAGCTGAGCGATCAAACGCTTCATGCTGTTCAAGCGCTCGTGCAGGCCCGGATCGAGCTGGGCGTAAGCCAGTTCGCACATTGACGTTTCCAGCTTCAGCACGGTCAGCATCTGCCCCAGCTCGTCATGAACTTCCCGGGCAATCCGGGCCTTTTCCTCTTCCCGCACGCTCTCCAGGTGCGCGGACAACTCGCGCAATTGCTCACGGGAACTGGCCAGCTCCAGTTCGATGCGTTTGCTCTCGGTGATGTCCCAGACAATCCCGTCCCAGACATAGGTGCCGTCTTCAAGTCGACGGGTGATGGCCTTGATCTCGGCCCAGCGCTGTTCGCCCTGACGGGTCAGAATCCGCCCCTGCCACGACCAGTCGCTGTCGGTATCCAGCGCATGATCCTGAGTCTGGTGGTAACTGGCCTTGTCATCCGGATGCACCAGGCTGCGCAGGCCTTTGTCCCGATGGGCCAGGGTGGCCGGCGAGTACCCCACCAGGCTCTCGCTGCCTTCACTGATGTAGGCAAAGTCGATCTGCCCTGTCACCGGCGCGCGCTCCAGACGAAAGACCAGTCCGGGGACATTGGCGGCGATCCCTTGCAGCCGCGCTTCGCTTTCCTGCAAGGCGGCCAGGGCACGCCGACGCTCGGTGACGTCATTGAGGTAAACCACCAGGTATTCGCCCTCGCGAAAACGCAAGAAGCTCAACGAAACATCCGCCGGCAGAACACTGCCATCGGCCCGCACGCAATTGGTTTCGAAACTTAGCGGCCCTTCCTCGCTGGCTCGGGCGCGCTTCCACAGGTTCAGCCAGCGGTCCATGTGCAAGCCGGGCTCGAAATCGATCAATGGCCGATCAATGATCCCGCCCACCGGGTAGCCGAGCATGGTTTCGGCTGCGCGGTTGGCGTAGCGCACATGGCTGTCCCAGTTGACCCAAAGGATGCCGACGGTGCTTTGGTCGATGGAAAACTGCGTGAGGCGCAAGGCCTCTTCACTGGCCTCGCGCAGGGCAATGTCTTCGCGCGCCGCCAGCAGTCGTTGCTCCAGACTGTGTTGCTGACGACGCTGCCAGAACACAATGGCCATGCTGCTCAGCAACAACACCAGCAAGAGCAGGCAGAGGTTTTTCCAGAATCCCGGCGACTCGGACAGCCGCGGGTACTTGGGTTGCAGCCACTGATTGTGCAGGTGCTCCAGGTCCTTGGCCGGGATCGCCCGCAGCGCGCTCTCGACGATGCCGGCCAGTTCCGGCCAGTCCCGACGCGTGGCCACTCGCAGCAATTGCGGGAAACCGATGTCGCCCACCACGACCAGCCCGGAGAATTCGGGCTCGGCCGACAGACGCCCGAATTGCGCTTCATCGACCACCGCGTAGCCGGCCTGCTGACTCAACAACAATTGCAGCGCCTGGCGCTCCAGAGGCACGCCTTGCAGGTTCAGATGAGGATAATTGCTACGCAAGAAATCGGCGGTGACGCTGGGCATGCGCACGGCGACGCGGGTCTGGCTGTCGAGCTTTTCCAGTTCCACCGTGCCGGTGCTCTTCTGGTCGCTGACGACCAGTTGCGATACCCGCATATAGGGATCGGAAAACTGCCAGAACCGCAAACCGGCAGGGGTTTGCGTCAGCCCCGGCGCGATATCGATATCGCCTTCTCGCGCGGCGGTTTCCAGTTGCGCAAGATCAGGATAATTACGCCAGCTCAGCTCGACCTTGAGCGCCTTGGCCAGCCATTTCATCAACTCGACGTTAACCCCGGACAGTCGCTGCAAGCGGCGATCGTATTGGGCATAGGGCGCTTGCAACACCACCCCGACCCGCAATTCGCCATGCTGCGCCAGCCATTGCTGTTGCGCTGGCGACAGTTGCGCGACATGCGCCGGTGGCGCGGGCGCCGCCCAGCCCATCAAGGGAAACCACAAACAGCCGATAACCCACAGGCAGCGAAAATGCATCATCGAAGTCTCACACACTGACAAATACTGACCAACCCATTAGGCTGCCGGAATAACTTCTGGCCTGGAATATCCGATGCCCCCTGTCTACCGCCTGGCGCTGCCAGCATTGTGCCTGTCGCTGATCCTGCCGTGCGCCTTTTCCGTCGAGGCGGCCGACCCCGCACCTGCCGCTGCGGAAAAGCCCGCCGAAGAAAAACCGGTCGAACGCCAGCCGCTGCTTGAGCGTAGTCAGGAAGAAGCGACAGCACTTGAGCGAAAAATCCCTGCTCAGGAACAGCAACAACTGCAAGCCGGCACCGATAGCTTTCTCGCCTTGTGGAAACCGGCCAATACCGCCGAACCCAAAGGCGCGGTGATTATCATCCCGGGCGCTGGCGAAACCGTTGACTGGCCGCAAGCGATCAGCCCATTGCGCCGCCAATTGCCAGACGCCGAGTGGAGCAGCCTGAGTATCACCTTGCCAGACCTGCAAGGCGAAGCCATTGCGCCACGTATCGTCGAAGTGGCGCCAGCACCCAAATCGCCTGATGCCGGCAGCAAAGACTCCACGACCGCGGCACCCATCGAACAGGCGGCCGGCGGCGAAGCGGAGGTGGCCGACAAGGCCATCGCCGAAACCACCGAAGAACAGGCCAAAGCCAACGCCGAGCGAATCTTCGCTCGCATCGATGCAGCCATCGCCTACGCCGAACAGCAAAGCGCTCGCAGTATCGTTGTGCTGGGCCATGGTACCGGCGCTTACTGGGCCGCGCGTTATCTGAGCGAAAAGCAGCCATCGCAAGTCGGCAAATTCGTGATGGTCGCCGCCCAGACACCCATTACGGCGAAGCCCGGGCTGGCCGAATTGACGCCGACGATCAAGCTGCCCGTCGCCGACATGTTCTACATCGACAAACCGCTGGATCGAAACGCGGCACTGGAACGCTTGCAGGCCAACAAACGTTTGAAGACTTCGGCGTTCAGCCAGGTATCGCTCAAGGCCCTGCCGGGGAATGCCAAGGCAGAGCAAGAGCAGTTGGTTCGCCGGGTGCGGGGATGGTTGAATCCGCAGCCTGCGGCGAACTGACAGATCGCGTCGCCCCAATCGCGAGCCTGCTCGCGATGGCGGCATCACAAACAACACATACCTATCCTGCTACCGGAAATCCCGCCGCTCACGAATCAACGTGTAGGCATTGTGCAGTTCACGAGTCTTGTCCGTCGCCTCACGAACCTGCAACGCCGTCGCGCCACTGCCGGCAATCTTGTCCGGGTGATGGCGACTGAGCAGGCGTCGATAGGCGCGTTTGATTTGCGCAGGCTCGCTGGTCGCCGAGACTCCCAATAACCGCAAGGCATCCTGGTAAGTCAGGGCGGCGTTGACCAATGGGCGTTTCTGCGGCTCATAGTCTGCCGCCAAGGCCTGCACCTGTTGTGACGTCCAGCCCAACCACTTGCCCCACTGGGCAATCAGTTCGCGCTCACTGCTACCAGCACGGCCATCGGCCCAGACCATCCGCCAACAGGCACGCAACACGCCTTCCGCCGCATGGGGTTGAGCACTCAAGCGTCGCAGATAACTACGCAACCGGTCGTGTCCCGACTTACCGCGGTTGAAGGCGGCAATGGCGCGACGTTGCGCCGATTCGGTCATCTCCAACGAACGCATTTCCTGCCGCGCCTGCTGGATGTGCCCATCCACTACCCGCCCATCGCTTTTGGCCAATCGGCCCAGCAGCACGAACAGCAGTTCATCGTTGCGCAGCACCGAGCGGCCACCGAATTTTTCCCATAAATGCGCCCAGCTCTGCAGGTGCAAGCGCCGATCCAGCGCCTGTCCCAACAAAGCGCCGAGCATGGCCCCCGGAATGCTGGCTATGGCAAAGCCCGCTCCGGCTCCAATCAGAGTCCCTGGCCACAACATGTCAGCGTCTCGCTTCTATCAGAGTGTCTACTTCAGCCAGGCGCTCATGCGTGCCGACATCCACCCAATGCCCTCTCAGGCGTTCGCCGGTCACCTGCCCCTCAGCCATGGCTTTGCGCAGCAGCGGCGCAAGCTTGAAGGCCCCGGCCGAGCAACCGTCAAACAGCTGCGGGTGCAGCACGGCGATGCCACTGTAGGTCAGGGTTGATGTATCCGGCTGACCATCCCGCACATGGCCATCGACCAGGGTGAAATCTCCGCTCGGGTGATGCGCCGGGTTATCCGCCAGTACCAAATGAGCGAGCCCGACGATAGGCTGGTGCAACACGCTGAAGTCGTAGTCGGTCCAGATATCGCCGTTGACCACCACGAAGGCCTCGCCCCCCAACAATGGTAATGCGCGGAATATTCCGCCGCCGGTTTCCAGCGGTTCACCTTCCGGCGAGTACTGAATGCTCACGCCATATTGCGAGCCATCCCCCAGATAATCTTCTATCTGCTGACCGAGCCAGGCATGGTTGATCACGATCTCGGTAAACCCTGCTGCTGCCAAAGCGCGCAGGTGATACTCGATCAGGGGCACTCCGCCGGCACGAACCAGCGGTTTTGGCGTGGTCAGGGTCAGCGGGCGCATGCGTTCGCCCTTACCCGCTGCCAGAATCATTGCCTTCATGCCTTTGCTCCGGCACGCAGACTGGCCAGCAACACATCCAGCTCCGCCAGTTCAGGGCGACGGGCGATGACCGCGTCTATATAAGCGAAGAAGCGCGGCACATCGCCGAGATAGCGTGGCTTGCCATCGCGATGACAGATGCGGGCGAAGATGCCGATGACTTTCAAGTGACGCTGCACGCCCATCAGGTCGCTGGCGCGCAGGAAGTCTTCGAAGTCAGGCTGGACCGGGATGTCGAGCGCGCCGGCTTGCTGCCAGTAATCAGCCAGCCAACCGCGCACGCGCTCTTCAGGCCAGCTGAGGAACGCGTCCTTGAACAGGCAGGTCACGTCATAAGTCACCGGCCCGTAGACCGCGTCCTGGAAATCCAGCACGCCGGGATTCGGCTCGCTGAGCATCAGGTTGCGCGGCATGTAGTCGCGATGCACCAAGACTTTGGGC
Source organism: Pseudomonas sp. B21-015 (assembly GCF_024749285.1). Classification (NCBI taxonomy): domain Bacteria; kingdom Pseudomonadati; phylum Pseudomonadota; class Gammaproteobacteria; order Pseudomonadales; family Pseudomonadaceae; genus Pseudomonas; species Pseudomonas sp. B21-015. The sequence goes on along the minus strand of NZ_CP087196.1, from coordinate 676,819 downwards.
TGGGCCAGAGCGCTGTCGATCAGCAGGTCGCTGACCTGCTGCCAGAGCACTTGCTGCGCCGGGTCGAACTCGATGCCCAACTCACGTTTCACGTACCACTCGGGAAACAGCTCCAGCTCGCGACGCAGCAACGCCACGTCATAACTCGGCAACGGCGCCACCATCGGCAACTGCTGAAAAGCCAGCAGTGCTTGCAGGGCATCCTTGAACAAATCGTCGGCATTTTCGCTGTCGATCACGTCCAGGTAAGTCTTGTTGCCCAGGTCATTGAGCAAAAGAAAACCACGCTCAAGGTCTTCGGCATAAATTTTTGGCACATTTATTCCGGATTTCGCCAGCAGAAAAGCAATATCCACGAAGGGCTTGCAGTTTTCCTGGGGGGGCGGCGCGTCCATCACGACGAAGCTTCTGCCTGCGCCGTCCCAGCGGAAATAGCGCCGAAAACTCGCGTCGCTACTGGCCGCGGTCAACGTGGCCGGGGGTACGGCACCCCAGCCCTGTTCTGCAAAGAGGATAGCCAACTGTTCATCGAGCCAAACTTTCAGGTGTTGCAAGCGTACATCTTGGTCAGGCATTGCAAGGGTCTCCGACGGCGCTAGCCGTCAAGCGGGTCATGCTTTATTATCCAGCATCTTTTTCAGACCATCGAGAGGCGTGCGGCCCACACCGCGGGCAGATGGCACGCAGGAAGCCCGGACTAATAAGATGGCATTGAAATCCCCCGCGTTTCGTAAAAAATTTCCGTTGTTGGTCACCGGCAGTCTGCTGGCCCTCCAACCCTTGGCCACGTCGTTCGTGGTCGCCGCGGAACAGTATGACTGCTCAGTCTCTGCTTCGGGTGCCTGGGACTGTGCGCCAAAAGCGCCGGCAGCCGCATTGCCACCGCGTCCTGTCCATGATGGCAGCGCAGTTTCCGCCACTGGCGAAACCCCGGCAGGCACCGGCTCCAGTGAAGACACCGGCGCCAAGCCTGTGCTGGTTACCGAGTCCAAGGGCCGCGGCCTGAAGTCGCGTAGTGAAGACTACAGCCACCTCGACTGGGTTCCACGCGAGAAGCTCACTGCAGCGCAATTGGCCGAAACCGGTCCTTACTGCTCTGGTTCCTATATCGAACCGATTCGTCCTGGCATGAATGACAAGACGAATAAAAGTGACGCTCCGACCTTTATCGGTGCCAAGGCCTCCCGCTATAAGCAGGAAGAGCAGGTCGCTGCCCTGGCCGGTGACGTGGTCATGCGTCAGGGCAGCATGCAGGTCGAAGCCGACGAAGCGAACCTGTACCAGGCCGAGAGCCGTGGCGAATTGAGCGGCAACGTGCGCATTCGCGACAATGGCGCACTGATCGTGGGCGACCACGCCGACGTGCAGCTCGACACCGGTGAAGCCAAGGTCGACAACGCCGAATACGTGATGCACAAGTCGCGTATCCGCGGTAACGCGCTGTACGCCAAACGTGCCGAGAACGCGATCATCCGTCTCAAGGATGGTACGTACACCACGTGCGAACCGAACAGCAATGCCTGGCAGCTCAAGGGCAACAACATCACCTTGAACCCGGCGACCGGTTTCGGTACCGCGACCAACGTGACGCTGCGGGTCAAGGACATTCCGGTTCTGTACACGCCGTACATCTATTTCCCGATCGACGACCGTCGCCAGTCCGGCTTCCTGCCGCCGACCATCGGCACCGGCAGCGATACCGGCTTCATGCTGGTCACTCCGTACTACTTCAACCTGGCACCGAACTACGATGCCACGTTGTACCCGCGCTACATGAGCAAGCACGGGCTGTTGATGGAAGGCGAATTCCGCTACCTGACCAAGTCCAGCGAAGGTCAGTTCGGCGCAGCGTACCTCAACGACGAAGACACCGATCGCAGCAAGCAAACCGACTACCAGAAAAACCGCTACATGTATAACTGGCAGCACAAGGGCGGGTTGGATTCGCGGGTCTTCACACAGGTCGACTACACCAAGATCAGCGATCCGTATTACTTCCAGGATCTGCAGACCGACCAGATTGGTGTGAAAAGCGCTGATTACGTAAACCAGCAGGGTTCTGTCACCTATCGTGGCGACAGCTACACCGCTCGCTTGAACGCCCAGGCTTATCAGCTGGCGACCGTTTCGAACATCACGCCGTATGATCGTTTGCCGCAGATCACCTTCAATGGTCAGCTGCCGTATCATCCGGAAGGCCTGAATTTCGATTACGAGACAGAGGCCGTCCGGTTCGACCGTGATTTGAAGAACGGTAACTTCGTAAACGAAGATGGCACTGTCGAATCGCGCCTTGATAACAACGTACAGGGCCTGGCACGCGCCAATGGCAACCGCTTGAACCTCAAGCCGGGTGTCAGCCTGCCGTTGAACTGGACTTATGGTTTCTTGAAACCGTCCCTGAAGTACCAGTACACCCAGTACGATCTGGACCTGGATCAGCGGGGCAAAAACACTCTACTTGCAGATGAGAGCTACAGCCGTAATCAGAACCGTGGCGTACCGATTGCCAGTATCGACAGCGGCCTGTATTTCGATCGCAACACTCAATGGTTCGGCAAGAATTATCGCCAAACCCTGGAACCGCGCCTGTTCTATCTCTATGTTCCAGAGAAGGATCAGACCGATATTCCAGTCTTTGACACCGGCGAATACACCTTCAACTACGCGTCGCTGTTCCGTGACAACCGTTTCTCCGGCTCCGACCGTGTCGGCGACGAGAACAAACTGTCGCTGGGCGTGACCAACCGCTGGATTGAAGACAACGGCTTCGAACGTCAACGCATCAGCGTCGGCCAGGCCTTGTACTTCAAGGACCGTAAAGTCCAACTGCCGGGTGTCGCTTTCGATGACCGGGATGACGCCAAGGCCAACGTTTCGCCGTATGCACTGGAATACGAATACCGCTGGAACCGCGACTGGCGCACCACTGCCGACTACAACTGGGACCCGGACAGCCGCAGCCCTCGCTCGGGCAGCGCGATGTTCCACTATCAGCCTGAAGACAACCCGAACAAGGTTATCAACGCCGGTTATCGCTATCGCAATGACCAGGTCCGTTATGACCAGAACACCGGTAGATGGTCGGTGGGCGGTGGCGACTACGGTTCTCCGGGCGACGCGAACTATGTGAAGGACTACTACAAGATCAAACAGCACGACTTCTCGGTGATCTGGCCGATCGTGCCGCAGTGGAACGCCATCAGCCGCTGGCAGTATGACTACAACCGTAACCGTACCCTGGAAGCCTTCGGTGGTTTCGAGTACGACAACTGCTGCTGGAAACTGCGCCTGATCAACCGTTACTGGGTTGCTTATGACGAAAACAGTCAAAACGCTCCGGAAAACGAAAAAGGCGACCACGGCGTCTTCCTCCAAATTGTTCTGAAGGGACTCGGCGGCCTCACCGGCGCCAAAGTAGAGAGCTTCCTCGACAAAGGCATCCAAGGTTATCGTGAACGTGAAGACCAAGCTTTCTGATTGTCTGCGCCCGCTGATGCTGGGCGCGCTGTTCCTGGGTACCGCGGCCAACGCCGCGGTACAGTCCATCGATAAAGTGGTGGCCATCGTCGATAACGACGTGGTCATGCAGAGCCAGCTGGACCAGCGTGTCCATGAAGTTCAGCAAACCATCGCCAAACGCGGCGCTGCCGTACCGCCTGCCGGCGTACTGGATCAGCAGGTGCTTGAGCGTCTGATCGTCGAAAACCTGCAATTGCAGATTGGCGAGCGTTCTGGCATCCGCATTACCGATGAAGAACTGAACCAGGCTGTCGGCACCATTGCCCAGCGCAACAACATGTCTTTGGATCAATTCCGCGCCGCCCTGACTCGCGACGGCCTGTCTTATGAAGACGCCCGTGACCAGATTCGTCGCGAGATGATCATCAGCCGCGTGCGTCAGCGTCGTGTGGCCGAGCGCATCCAGGTTTCCGAACAGGAAGTGAAGAACTTCCTGGCATCCGATCTGGGCAAAATGCAGCTGTCCGAAGAGTTTCGTCTGGCCAACATCCTGATTCCTACGCCGGAAAGCGCTAACTCCGACGCCATTCAGAATGCCGCCAAACAAGCCGACGCGGTTTACCAGCAACTCAAGCAAGGCGCTGACTTCGGTCAGTTGGCAATCGCCAAATCCGCCAGCGAAACCGCGCTGGAAGGCGGCGACATGGGCTGGCGTAAAGCCGCTCAACTGCCACCTCCGTTCGATCGCCTGCTGAGCACCATGGCGGTTGGCGATGTGACCCAGCCAATGCGCACCCCGGGCGGCTTCATTATCCTGAAGATCCTCGACAAGCGTGGCGGCGAAGCCCAGGTGCGTGACGAAGTGCATGTGCGTCACATCCTGGTCAAACCAAGCCCGATCCGCGACGAAGAAAAAACCAAAGCCCTGGCTCAATCGCTCTACTCCCGTATCGAAGCGGGCGAAGATTTCGGCGAACTGGCGAAAAGCTTCTCGGAAGATCCGGGTTCCGCCCTCAACGGTGGCGACCTGAACTGGATCGACCCGAATGCCCTGGTACCTGAGTTCCGCGAAGTGATGGCCAAGACCCCACAAGGTCAGTTGTCCAAACCATTCAAGACCCAATATGGCTGGCACGTTCTGGAAGTCCTTGGCCGTCGCGCCACTGACAGCACCACCCAGGCCCGCGAGCAACAAGCGATGACCGTACTGCGTAACCGCAAATACGATGAAGAGCTGCAAACCTGGCTGCGTCAGATCCGTGACGAAGCGTATGTAGAGATCAAACTCCCTGGTGCAGACCAGGCAACGCAGTGAAACCCAAGCGTTTCGCGCTGACCCCCGGCGAGCCGGCCGGCATAGGTCCTGACCTGTGCCTGCTGCTCGCCTCGCAAGCCCAGCCACACCCTCTGATTGCCATTACCAGCCGCGACCTGCTCATCGAGCGGGCCGCGCAGCTGGGCGTGGTTGTCGATCTGCTGCCGGTAGCGCCGGACAGCTGGCCGGATGTTCCTGCACCGGCCAACAGCCTGTATGTATGGGATACGCCGCTCAACGCCAGGGTCACCGCCGGGCAACTGGACAAGGCCAATGCGGCTTTCGTCCTGGAAACCCTGACCCGCGCAGGCCAAGGCTGCCTTGATGGGCATTTCGCCGGCATGATCACCGCCCCTGTCCATAAGGGCGTGATCAATGAATCCGGGATCGCCTTTTCCGGGCACACCGAATTTCTTGCTGACCTGACCCACACCGAGCAAGTGGTGATGATGCTTGCCACCCGCGGCTTGCGCGTGGCGCTGGTCACCACTCACCTGCCCCTGCGCGAGATCGCCGACGCAATCACGCCGGAGCGCCTGGAGCGGGTCACGCGGATTCTGCATACCGACCTGCAAGAAAAATTCGGCATCGCCCAGCCACGCATCCTGGTCTGCGGGCTTAACCCGCACGCCGGTGAAGGCGGCCACCTGGGCCATGAAGAAATCGACATCATCGAACCTACGTTAGAGCGCCTGCGCGGCGAGGGCATGGACCTTCGCGGCCCCCTGCCCGCCGACACTCTGTTTACCCCCAAATATCTGGAGCACTGCGACGCAGTGCTGGCGATGTACCACGACCAGGGCCTGCCCGTGCTGAAATACAAAGGCTTCGGCGCGGCAGTCAACGTGACCCTCGGCTTGCCGATCATCCGCACGTCGGTCGACCACGGCACCGCCCTGGATCTGGCCGGTAGCGGCAACATCGACACCGGCAGCCTGCAAGTCGCCCTGGAAACCGCCTACCAGATGGCCGAGACCCATTTATGACCGAGCATTACCAGCACCGGGCGCGCAAGCGCTTCGGCCAGAATTTCCTGCACGATGCCGGCGTTATCGACCGCATCCTGCGCTCCATTCACGCCAAACCCGAAGACCGCCTGCTGGAAATCGGCCCGGGCCAGGGTGCATTGACCGCAGGCCTGCTCAACAGCGGCGCCCAACTGGACGTCGTAGAGCTGGACAAGGACCTGATCCCGATCCTCAACCAGCAGTTCGCCAGCAAGAGCAACTTCAACCTGCATCAGGGCGACGCGCTGAAGTTTGACTTCAACAGCCTGAACGCCGCGCCGAACAGCCTGCGAGTGGTCGGCAACCTGCCGTACAACATCTCTACCCCGCTGATCTTTCACCTGTTGCACAACGCCAACCTGATACGCGACATGCACTTCATGCTGCAAAAGGAAGTGGTCGAGCGCCTGGCGGCGGGGCCTGGCGGCGGTGACTGGGGTCGCCTGTCGATCATGGTTCAGTACCATTGTCGGGTCGAGCATCTGTTCAATGTCGGCCCGGGCGCGTTCAATCCTCCGCCCAAAGTCGACTCCGCGATCGTGCGCCTGGTGCCCCACGCGGTGCTGCCTCACCCGGCCAAGGATCATCGTCTGCTGGAGCGCGTTGTGCGCGAAGCCTTCAACCAGCGCCGCAAAACCCTGCGCAATACGCTGAAACTGCTGCTGAGCAATGACGAAATCGAAGCCGCCGGCGTCGATGGCAGCCTGCGCCCCGAGCAGCTCGACCTGGCTGCCTTCGTGCGGCTGGCCGACAAGCTCAGCGAACAAGCCCTACAAAAGCCTGCCACCGACTGACAGGCGATGAGCGCTATCGGGTAGGACGCTACTCTGGTTTACTACCCGATACTTGGCCTAGACTGAGTTCTATCAGTTACGCCCCGCGTCCCGCTTCGTTTCTAAGGCCTTTTGCATGTCCGATCCTCGTTATCAGGTCGACGTCAGCGTCGTCACCCGCTATCTGGCAGAACAATCGCAACCCGAGCACAACCGCTTTGCCTTCGCCTACACCATCACCGTGCAGAACAATGGCCTGCTACCCGCCAAGCTGCTTTCACGGCATTGGGTGATCACCGATGGCGACGGGCATGTCGAGGAGGTTCGCGGCGCAGGCGTTGTCGGCCAACAACCATTGATCGATGTGGGCCAGAGCCACACTTACAGCAGCGGTACCGTCATGACATCCAAGGTCGGCACCATGCAGGGCACCTACCAGATGGTCGCCGACGATGGTAAACACTTCGACGCCATCATCGCACCGTTCCGTCTGGCGGTACCCGGAGCCCTGCACTGATGGCGACGTACGCCGTCGGCGATGTGCAAGGTTGCCTTGAACCGCTGCAATGCCTGCTCAAGCAAGTCGCCTTCGACCCTGCCCGGGACCGTTTGTGGCTGGTGGGCGATCTGGTCAACCGAGGCCCACAGTCGCTGGAAACCTTGCGTTTCCTCTATAGCATCCGCGAATCGCTGATCTGCGTACTCGGCAACCATGACCTGCACTTGCTGGCAGTCGGGCAAAACATCGAACGCCTGAAGAAAGCCGACACCTTGCGTGAGATCCTCGAAGCGCCCGATAGCGCGGATCTGTTGGAGTGGGTTCGCCAGCAAAAGCTCATGCACTACGATGAACAACGCGAAATCGCCCTGGTCCATGCCGGCATCCCGCCACAATGGTCGCTGCGCAAAGCCTTGAAATGCGCCGCCGAAGTCGAAGAAGCCCTGCGCGACGACAACCGCTTCGCGCCTTACCTTGACGGTATGTATGGCAACGAACCGGTGAAATGGGACAACGACCTCAAAGGCGCGGCCCGCCTGCGAGTCATCACCAACTATTTAACCCGGATGCGTTTTTGCACCAGCGACGGCAAACTCGATCTCAAAGGCAAGGAAGGCATCGACACTGCACCGCCGGGTTATGCGCCGTGGTTCAGGCACAAGGAGCGCAAGACCAAAGGCCTGAAGATCATCTTCGGCCATTGGGCTGCACTCGAAGGCCAGTGCAACGAGCCCGGTCTGTTTGCACTCGATACCGGATGCGTCTGGGGCGGTGCCATGACCCTGATGAACGTCGACACCTTTGAGCGCCTGCAATGCAAATGCGACGCCCATGGCCACGTTCGACCGCCAGTCGCCACCTCTATTCCCGAACAAACGTCAGCCAGCGCCCCGCGCTAGACTGCGCTTTCAGCCGAGCCACAGGAGCCCGCCATGAGCGAATTCAAACGCATCCCCCCAGAACAGGCCCAGACCCTGCGCGAACAAGGCGCGGTGGTAGTCGATATCCGCGACCCGGCAACTTTTGCCGCGCTGCACATCGCCGGCTCGAAGCATCTGGACAACCATTCCATCGCGGATTTCATCCGTGCCGCCGACCTCGACGCGCCGACTGTGGTGGTCTGCTACCACGGTAATTCCAGCCAAAGTGCCGCCGCTTACCTGATCAGCCAGGGCTTCTCCGACGTCTACAGCATGGACGGCGGTTTTGAGCTGTGGCGTACGACTTATCCTTCGGAAACGGCGCAAGGCACTTCCGAATAATTTTTTTGTAACGCGCAAGCCCCGGCTACTGCGGGCTCGCGCGGTGGCAGACGAACGGTCTGCCACAACTAATTACGTATCTCGCCTTTACCTCCCGAATTCCCAACTATCCTTAAGCGCAGGCCATCCAAAACAGGGGAGAGCCGGTACACCGGCGCACGGGTCATCGGGAGTAGCTTTCGGGGTTTATACCCCGGAGGTGTTCTGGGGGGTAAACAGCAACTGCATATTCAGTTGCTTGCCAGCATCGACTGACTGATCCGGCGTCGGCTCCACGTATCGAGCGAGGTGACGTCATGAGTATCTTTAGCCACTTCCAACAACGCTTCGAGTCCACGCGCCAGGAAGAACTCTCGCTGCAAGAGTACCTGGAGCTGTGCAAAAAGGACCGCAGCGCCTACGTTTCCGCGGCCGAGCGTCTCTTGCTGGCCATCGGTGAACCGGAGCTGCTCGACACCTCCACCAACTCGAGGCTGTCACGAATCTTTTCCAACAAGGTGATCCGCCGCTATCCGGCCTTTGAAGACTTCCACGGGATGGAAGAATGCATCGACCAGATCGTGTCGTATTTCCGCCATGCCGCTCAGGGCCTGGAAGAAAAGAAACAGATCCTCTATCTGCTCGGCCCTGTCGGTGGCGGTAAGTCGTCCCTGGCCGAAAAGCTCAAACAGCTGATCGAGAAAGTGCCCTTCTACGCAATCAAGGGCTCGCCGGTTTTCGAATCGCCTCTGGGTTTGTTCAACGCCACGGAAGATGGCGCGATCCTCGAGGAAGACTTCGGCATTCCCCGGCGCTATCTCAATACCATCATGTCGCCATGGGCCACCAAGCGCCTGGCCGAATTCGGCGGCGACATCAGTCAGTTCCGCGTGGTGAAACTCTATCCGTCGATCCTCAACCAGATTGCGGTCGCGAAAACCGAGCCGGGAGATGAAAACAACCAGGACATCTCGGCACTGGTGGGCAAGGTCGATATTCGCAAACTGGAAGAGTTCCCGCAGAACGATGCCGATGCCTACAGCTACTCGGGGGCACTGTGCCGGGCCAACCAGGGCCTGATGGAGTTCGTCGAAATGTTCAAGGCACCGATCAAGGTGCTGCACCCATTGCTGACCGCCACCCAGGAAGGTAACTACAACAGTACCGAAGGCCTGGGGGCGATTCCGTTTACCGGGATCCTGCTGGCCCACTCCAACGAATCGGAATGGCACACCTTCCGGAACAACAAGAACAACGAAGCGTTCATCGACCGGATCTATATCGTCAAAGTGCCGTACTGCCTGCGCGTCAGCGACGAAGTGAAGATCTACGACAAGCTTCTGTTCAACAGTTCGCTGGCCAAGGCCCATTGCGCGCCCGACACCCTGAAAATGCTCGCTCAGTTCACGGTGCTCTCGCGCCTCAAAGAGCCGGAAAACTCCAACATCTACTCCAAGATGCGCGTGTATGACGGCGAAAACCTCAAGGATACCGATCCGAAGGCCAAGTCGATCCAGGAATACCGTGACGCCGCGGGTGTCGATGAAGGCATGAACGGCCTGTCGACCCGCTTCGCCTTCAAGATTCTGTCGAAGGTCTTCAACTTCGATCCGCACGAAATCGCCGCCAACCCGGTGCATCTGCTCTACGTGCTGGAACAGCAGATCGAACAGGAACAATTCCAGGCCGAGACCCGCGAACGCTATCTGCGCTTCCTGAAAGAGTACCTGGCGCCGCGTTATATCGAATTCATCGGCAAGGAGATCCAGACTGCCTACCTCGAGTCTTACAGCGAGTACGGCCAGAACATCTTCGATCGCTACGTGCTGTACGCCGACTTCTGGATTCAGGATCAGGAATACCGCGACCCGGAAACCGGCGAGATCCTCAACCGCGTGGCACTGAACGAGGAACTGGAGAAAATCGAGAAACCGGCCGGCATCAGCAATCCGAAGGATTTCCGCAACGAAATCGTCAACTTCGTACTGCGCGCCCGTGCCAACAACAACGGCAAAAACCCAACCTGGCTCAGCTACGAAAAACTGCGGGTGGTCATCGAGAAGAAAATGTTCTCCAACACCGAGGACCTGCTGCCAGTCATCAGCTTCAATGCCAAGGCCAGCAAAGAGGACCAGCAGAAACACAACGACTTCGTCACACGGATGGTCGAACGGGGCTACACCGACAAACAGGTACGACTGCTGTCCGAGTGGTATCTGCGAGTCAGAAAATCACAGTAACCCGCTGCCGGTCAGACCGGTTGTCGTTAGCCAGAGGCCTGTGTACGCTTTTTCTGTTACACAGACCTCTGGGAGGTGTTCGAAAGTCGGTAACGAGGTTCAGGCAGCATCCAGAAGCGCTTGGGGGAGCGTGAACATCCCCCGGCACAGTCGATGCTGCATAACCGCTCGCCCCTTTCAGGACATCTTCTAAGGAGCAGTCATGAGCTATGTGATCGACCGACGTCTCAATGGCAAGAACAAGAGCACGGTAAACCGCCAGCGGTTTCTGCGGCGCTACCGTGATCACATCAAAAAGGCCGTCGAAGAGGCGGTCAGCCGGCGTTCCATTACCGATATGGAACACGGCGAGCAGATCAGCATTCCCGGTCGCGACATTGATGAGCCGGTGCTTCACCACGGCCGTGGCGGCAAGCAGACCATCGTGCACCCGGGCAACAAGGAGTTCACCAGCGGCGAGCACATTGCCCGTCCGCCCGGAGGTGGCGGCGGCAGGGGCCCCGGCAAGGCCGGCAACTCGGGTGAAGGGATGGACGAGTTCGTCTTCCAGATCACCCAGGAGGAATTTCTCGAATTCATGTTCGAGGACCTTGAACTGCCTAACCTGGTCAAACGCCACCTGACCGGCACCGACACCTTCAAGACCGTACGCGCGGGCATCAGCAACGAGGGCAACCCGTCACGGATCAACATTATCCGCACGCTGCGTTCGGCCCATGCCCGGCGAATCGCCCTGTCCGGCAGCAGCCGGGCAAAATTGCGTGAAGTCAAAGAGGAACTGGCGCGACTTAAACGGGAAGAGCCGGATAACTTCGGCGATATTCAGGAACTCGAAGCAGAAATCGAGAAACTCAGCGCGCGCATCCACCGGGTGCCATTTCTCGACACCTTCGACCTCAAGTACAACCTGCTCATCAAGCAGCCGAACCCCAGCTCCAAAGCAGTGATGTTCTGCCTGATGGACGTGTCCGGCTCCATGACCCAGGCGACCAAGGACATCGCCAAACGCTTCTTCATCCTGCTGTACCTGTTCCTCAAGCGGAACTACGACAAAATCGACGTCGTGTTCATCCGCCACCACACCAGCGCCCGTGAAGTGGATGAGGAGGAGTTTTTCTACTCCCGGGAAACCGGCGGCACCATCGTCTCCAGCGCCCTGAAACTGATGCAGGAGATCATGGCCGAGCGTTATTCGAGCAACGAGTGGAACATCTATGCCGCCCAGGCATCCGACGGTGACAACTGGAACGACGACTCGCCGATCTGCCGCGACATCCTGATCAACCAGATCATGCCGTTCGTGCAGTACTACACTTATGTTGAGATTACTCCGCGCGAACACCAGGCCCTGTGGTTCGAGTACGAACGCATCGCCGAAGCCTTCTCTGACACGTTTGCCCAGCAGCAACTGGTTTCGGCCGGAGATATCTACCCGGTCTTCCGTGAACTCTTCCAGCGCAGGTTAGTGACATGACCGCCAAAGAGCAGAAGCGCCAACCCATTTCCACCGGCTCCGAATGGACGTTCGAGCTGATCCAGGCCTACGACCGCGAAATCAGTCGTCTCGCGGCCCGCTACGCGCTGGATACGTACCCCAACCAGATCGAAGTGATCACCGCCGAGCAGATGATGGACGCCTACGCCTCTGTCGGCATGCCCTTGGGTTATCACCATTGGTCCTACGGCAAGCACTTCCTCAGCACCGAAAAATCCTACAGCCGTGGCCAGATGGGGCTGGCCTACGAGATTGTGATCAACTCGGACCCCTGCATCGCCTATCTGATGGAAGAAAACACCATCTGCATGCAGGCCCTGGTGGTGGCACACGCCTGCTATGGCCATAACAGCTTCTTCAAGGGCAACTACCTGTTCCGCACCTGGACCGACGCCAGTTCGATCATCGATTACCTGGTGTTCGCCAAGCAGTACATCATGCAGTGCGAAGAACGCCATGGCATCGACGCGGTGGAGGACCTGCTTGACTCCTGCCATGCACTGATGAATTACGGGGTCGACCGTTACAAACGCCCTTATCCGATTTCCGCCGAAGAAGAACGCCGTCGGCAGAAAGATCGGGAAGAGCATTTGCAGAAGCAGATCAACGATTTGTGGCGGACCATTCCAAAAGGCGCGGATAAATACAGCGACAAGGACAACGCGCGCTTCCCAGCCGAACCTCAGGAAAACATTCTGTACTTCATCGAAAAACACGCCCCGCTGCTGGAGCCCTGGCAGCGCGAAATCGTGCGGATCGTGCGCAAGATCGCCCAGTATTTTTACCCACAGCGCCAGACCCAGGTAATGAACGAAGGCTGGGCCACGTTCTGGCACTACACCTTGATGAACGACTTGTATGACGAAGGCCTGGTCACCGACGGTTTCATGATGGAATTCCTGACTTCTCATACCAGCGTGGTCTTTCAACCTGGCTTCGACAGCCCCTACTACAACGGCATCAACCCCTACACCCTGGGTTTTGCCATGTATCGCGATATCCGGCGGATATGCGAACAGCCCACCGAAGAGGACTACCGCTGGTTCCCGGAAATCGCCGGCACCGACTGGCTGTCCAGCATCAAATTCGCCATGAGCAGCTTCAAGGACGAAAGCTTCATCCTGCAGTACCTGTCACCCAAGGTGATCCGCGACCTGAAGCTGTTCAGCATCCTCGATGACGATCAGAAAGACGATCTGCTGGTTCCGGCGATACACGACGAAGACGGCTATCGAACCATTCGCGAAACCCTGGCGGCGCAATACAACCTGGGCAATCGCGAACCCAACATTCAGATCTACAGCATCGATCGGCGTGGCGACCGCTCCCTGACCTTGCGTCACCAGCAGCACGACCGCAAACCACTGGGCGACTCAACCGAGGAAGTGCTCAAGCACCTGCACCGGCTCTGGGGCTTCGACATTCACCTGGAAACCCTGCAAGGGGATCAGGTGGTGAAAACCCACCATGTTCCACCCAGAAGCGAACACGGCGAGGGGGACTACGGCCGGCTAGACCTGGCGGTCATTCATCTTTGATCCTGTTTCTGCCTCCGGAAGTTCGACGCAAAGGTTATTCTGTCGGGCTAACGGAGGTTTTTTATGCAGATTTATAAAGTCGGGGGGGCGGTACGCGATCGCCTGCTGGGCAAGCCTGTCACCGATATCGACTGGGTCGTGGTAGGCGCCACCACCGAAGAAATGCTCGCCAAGGGCTTTCGCCCCGTGGGTGCGGACTTCCCAGTGTTCCTTCATCCCGAAAGCGGTGAGGAATACGCCCTCGCCCGCACCGAGCGCAAAAGCGGACGCGGTTACGGCGGGTTCACCTTCCACGCCAGCCCTGAAGTCACGCTCGAAGAAGACCTGATTCGTCGCGACCTGACGATCAACGCCATGGCCGAAGACGATCAGCAAAACCTGACTGATCCCTATCATGGCCAGCGGGATCTCGAAGCTCGCCTGCTTCGTCACGTTTCCCCCGCGTTCGCCGAAGATCCACTCCGTGTTCTACGCGTTGCCCGCTTCGCCGCGCGTTATACGGGACTGGGTTTCACCGTCGCTCCCGAGACACTGGAGCTGATGCGACAACTCAGCGAGTCGGGCGAATTGGAGGCCCTGACCGCGGAGCGCAGCTGGAAAGAAATCTCCCGTGCACTGATGGAAGACCAGCCCCAGGTGTTCATCCAGGTGCTGCGCGAGTGCGGCGCACTCAAGGTGCTGATGCCAGAAGTCGATGCGTTGTTCGGCGTACCACAACCCGAAGCCCATCACCCGGAAATCGATACGGGCGTACATACCCTGAGCGTGCTGGAGCAAGCGGCGCTGCACAAACAACCGCTGACCGTACGCTGGGCGTGCCTGCTGCATGACCTGGGCAAAGGATTGACGCCCAAAGAAGAGTGGCCCCGCCATATCGCCCACGAGCACAAAGGCCTGAAGTTGATCAAAGCGGTCAACGAGCGCTTCAAGGCACCGAAAGACTGTCAGGAACTGGCGCTGCTGGTGGGCGAGTATCACACCCACGGGCATCGCGCCCTGGAGCTGAAGCCCTCGACCTTGCTGGAGTTGCTGCAAAGTTTCGACGTTTATCGTCGACCACAGCGCTTTGAAGAGTTTATTGCAGCGTGCGAGATGGACGCTCGGGGGCGCAAAGGCCTGGAACAGAGAAGTTATCCACAGGCGGATTATTTGCGCGGAGCGGCGACTGCGGCGCGAAGTATTGCCGTGCAGCCGTTGCTGGAGAAGGGATTCAAGGGACCGGAATTGGGCGAGGCGATCAAGCGCGAACGGCTCAAGGCGTTGAAGACTTACAAAGAACAAGCGTAAGCAAGAGCGAAAGATCGCAGCCTGCGGCAGCCCCCTACAGAGATCAGCGCAGGAGCTGCCGAAGGCTGCGATCTTTTGCTTTAAAGCATATCGGAGGGGGTCAACTGCTGGCCGCGCCATTCAAAAGCCACGGGTGCCAACACCTGATCGATCTGCGCCTCACGCCACAGGGTCGCAAAGCTCTTGCCTACGCCTGGATGCACTCTGTCCGGCGCAATCAGCGACAACGGCCACAGTACGAAGGCATTTTTCAGAATCTCTGCTCGCGGCAAGATCAAACCATCGAAGTTGCCCACCAGATCGCCGAACAGCAGCACGTCGATATCCAGTGGCAAGCCTTTGCGGTCGGGCGCATAACGACCGTTATCCGCCTCGATGAATTTCAGCCGTCGATCCAGCTCCATCAGCGACAGATCGGTGAAGGCAGAGACCACAAAATTGAAAAACGGCCCGCTCTTGATCCCCACCGGCTGGCTTTCGAACACCGCCGAGCAGCGCATATCCACCAGGAAAGCCGCCACGGCGTCCAGGCCAGCCTGCAAATGGGATTCGCGCTCGATATTGCTACCGAACCCGAGATACACCTGAGTCAGCGACATCCGCGCTCGATCTCCACACCCACGCCCTTGGCCGCCGGGATGGCACCTGGCTTGGTCAACTTGAGGTGCATCCAGGTGATCTTGAATTCACTCATCAGGACTTCAGCCAGACGCTCGGCAAAGGTCTCGACCAGTTGGAACTGCGCCTGCTCGGCGAACGCCTGGATGCGTGACGAAACGCTCGCGTAGTCGAGCGCCAGGGTCAGGTCATCACCGGCGGCGGCCGGTCGATTGTCCCAGGCGAAACTCAGATCAAGTCGCAGACACTGTCGGATGCCTCGTTCCCAGTCGTAGGCACCAATCACGGTGTCGACTTCCAGGCCCTCGATAAACACTCTGTCCAAGCACTTCTCTCCGCTGCACGACAAGGGCGCAATGCGCCGTTAGAATCAGGGCGTCCTCGCCCGGAATAGTTAGCATGTTTTGGTCACTGGCGATCTTCGCCTACCTGCTCGGCTCGCTGTCCTTCGCCATCTTGCTCAGCCGCCTGACCGGTAACCCCGATCCGCGAATGAGTGGCTCGGGCAATGCCGGTGCCACCAACATGTTGCGCCTGGCCGGCAAGAAACTCGCCATCCTGACCTTGCTCGGCGACCTCTGCAAAGGCCTGCTGCCAGTACTGATCGCAGGCGTGGCAGGTCTTTCGTTGCAGGAACAAGCCTGGATCGGCGTCTGTGCCGTCATCGGCCACCTGTTTCCGCTGTACTTCCGCTTTCGCGGTGGCAAGGGTGTCGCCACCGCCGCCGGCATGCTGCTGGGGCTCTACCCGCCCGCCGCGCTGCTGGCGGTCTGCGCCTGGCTGCTGACGTTCTACCTGACCCGCACCAGCTCCCTCGCTGCCCTGATCGCCACCCCCCTGACCCTGCCGCTGCTGGCCTGGCAAGAACCGGCGGCACTGCTGCCCATGAGCGCGCTCACGGGGCTGATCGTCTGGCGCCATCGCGGCAATCTACGCGACCTGTTTGCCGGGCGCGAACGGCATTTTTAAATACCGCACGTGAGCGCCGCTCATCACAGCGCCGACAACTGCTCCATCGGCCAGCGCGCCTGCACGCTGATCGCCAAGCTTTCGTGCTGACCGGCCTGCAAGCGCTGACAGCCGGCAAACGCAATCATCGCGCCGTTGTCGGTGCAGAACTCCGGACGGGCATAAAACACATCGCCCTTCATGTCGCCGAGCATTTTTTCCAGTGACGTGCGCAACGCCTTGTTGGCGCTGACGCCGCCAGCGATCACCAGGCGCTTCATGCCGGCTTGTTTCAGGGCACGCTTGCACTTGATGGTCAAAGTCTCCACCACGGCCTGCTGGAACGCCAGCGAGATGTCGCAACGGGCTTGCTCACCGTCGTCCCCGGCGCTGACGCATTGCTGCCAGGTGTTCAAGGCGAAGGTTTTCAAACCGCTGAAGCTAAACGCCAGGCCCGGACGATCACACATCGGACGCGGGAAGACGAAACGCCCGTCAACGCCTTGCGCCGCCAGACGAGCGATCTCCGGACCGCCCGGATAATTGAGGCCCATCATTTTCGCGGTCTTGTCGAAAGCTTCGCCGGCGGCATCGTCGAGGGTCTCGCCCAAGAGCGTGTATTGACCGATGCCGTCGACCTGAACCAGTTGCGTATGACCACCCGACACCAACAAAGCGACGAACGGGAACTCCGGTGGTTGCGGCTCCAGCATCGGCGCCAGCAAGTGACCTTCCATATGGTGCACGCCCAACGCCGGGATACCCCAGGCAAAAGCCAGCGCCTGGGCGCAGGAGGCCCCCACCAGCAAGGCTCCGACCAGGCCAGGACCTGCGGTATAAGCGATGGCATCGATCTCGGTCGACACGCAGTCGGCCTCGGCCAGCACCTGACGGATCAAGGGCAGCATGCGTTTGACGTGATCGCGCGAAGCCAGCTCCGGCACCACACCGCCATAGGCGCGATGCAGGTCGATCTGACTGAACAGCGCGTCGGCCAACAACCCGCGTTCACTGTCGTAAAGTGCGACACCGGTTTCGTCGCAGGAGGTTTCTAATCCCAGTACTAGCATGGGTTTGCGCCTTGTAGAGGCTGAATTCGAAGGCGCGCATAATAGTCGTCGCGTGATGCCCCGACCAGCGGTTTTCGATCAGAGGCTTTGCATTCCGAGCGATGAGGGGTTAACATCCGCAACCCTTAAAAACCGACGTCTTCAAGTGCTCTTTTGCCGCGAGGATGTTGACCCCGGTAATGAATGAAGGTAGCTCTGGATGCCAGCCGTCAAAGTTAAAGAGAACGAACCCTTCGACGTAGCTCTGCGTCGTTTCAAGCGCTCCTGCGAAAAAGCCGGTGTACTGGCTGAAGTTCGTAGCCGCGAATTTTACGAGAAGCCTACTTCTGAGCGTAAGCGCAAAGCAGCAGCCGCTGTTAAGCGTCACGCCAAGAAAGTACAGCGCGAACAGCGCCGCGCCGTTCGTCTGTACTAATACACAGACGATCGTAGCAAGCTTCTGCCAAGCCCGGCCCTCAGCCGGGCTAATGGCATTTGCGGACAACGCTTGATGCTTCACCGTCAAAGCCGCAGACGCGACCGAGACAAACCTGCTTCACAGCGTCAGACCTGGCTCTTTTGCCAGCGGTGCACGTCTTTTCTGACGAGCCTTCCAAGGCTACTGACGAGCACACCCACTGATTCCTCTCACGACGATCAGCCCAAGGCACCCGCTTGCGTGCCCGCTTATGAGCTATCCGTGGCCATTGATTGGCCGTCGCCGGATTCAGCGAAACACTTTCAAATAGTCGAATACTGATTGTTACTAACGTCAGTGGATTTTCGGCAGATACACTTCCCGACAGCGATTACGCAGACGACACCGGTCGAGCCGCACACCTTGTGCACCTCAAACAACGACCAGCGTTCGGCCGCCCTTCGTTTTGGGTCCATTTCAGCGCAGATGACGAGAACGCCATGGCCGGGCTAATTCCCCAGAGCTTCATTGACGACCTTCTGAACCGCACCGACATCGTCGACGTGGTCAGCTCGCGCCTGCAAATGAAAAAAGCCGGCAAGAACTACACCGCTTGCTGCCCGTTTCATAAAGAGAAAACCCCTTCCTTCAGCGTCAGCCCCGACAAACAGTTCTATTACTGCTTCGGCTGCGGCGCTGGCGGCAATGCCCTCGGCTTCATCATGGACCACGACAACCTGGACTTCCCCCAGGCTGTCGAAGAGCTGGCCAAAGCCGCCGGCATGGAAATTCCCCGCGAAGAAAGCGGCCGACCGCACAAGCCGCGGCAGCCCACCGATTCGCCGCTGTATCCGCTGCTCACCGCCGCTGCCGACTTTTACCGCCAGGCCCTGAAAAGCCATCCAGCGCGCAAAGCCGCTGTGGATTACTTGAAAGGTCGCGGCCTGACCGGCGAGATCGCCCGGGACTTCGGCCTCGGCTTTGCCCCGCCCGGCTGGGACAATCTGTTCAAACATCTGAGCAGCGACACCCTGCAACAAAAAGCCATGATCGATGCCGGCCTGCTGATCGAGAACGCCGAAACCGGCAAGCGTTATGACCGTTTCCGCGATCGCGTGATGTTCCCGATCCGCGACAGTCGCGGGCGCATCATTGCCTTCGGCGGCCGGGTATTGGGCGATGACAAGCCGAAATACCTGAACTCACCGGAAACCCCGGTTTTTCATAAAGGCCAGGAACTTTACGGCCTTTATGAGGCGCGCAAGAACAATCGCAACCTCGACGAAATCATCGTCGTCGAAGGCTATATGGACGTCATCGCCCTCGCCCAGCAAGGCCTGCGCAATGCCGTCGCCACCCTGGGCACCGCCACCAGCGAAGAGCACTTGAAGCGCCTGTTTCGCGTCGTGCCCAGCGTGCTGTTCTGCTTTGATGGCGACCAGGCCGGCCGAAATGCCGCCTGGCGAGCACTGGAAGCGGCCCTGCCGTGCCTGCAGGACGGGCGCCGGGCGCGCTTTCTGTTTCTGCCCGAGGGTGAAGACCCGGACACCCTGGTCCGCTCCGAGGGCACTGACGCCTTCCGCGCGCGAATCAATCAGCACGCCCAGCCGCTGGCCGATTATTTTTTCCAACAGCTGACCGAGGAATCGGACCCGCGCTCGCTTGAAGGCAAGGCCCACATGGCCACCCTCGCCGCGCCGCTCATCGACAAAGTCCCAGGAGCCAACCTGCGCATCCTGATGCGTCAGCGCCTGACCGAAATTACCGGTCTAAGCGGCGAAGCCGTGAGCCAGCTGGTGCACAGCGCGCCCCAGGAAGCGCCGCCGGCGTACGACCCGGGCATCGATTACGATGCCATGCCGGATTACAGCGACTACCATCAGCCGCAGGCACAAGAGATGTATGTGCCGCAGCAGGAATGGACGCCGAAGAAACCCGGCGCAGGCGGCAAAAAATGGGACAAGAAGCCCTGGGACAAGAATGGCAAGCGCGGCGGCGATCGCGATCAGCCTCGCGCGCCACGGGTACCGGCCGCTGTAGAGCCACCCACCCTGGCGGCCTTGCGCACGTTGCTGCATCACCCGCAACTGGCCGAAAAAGTCGAAGACGCCGGGCACTTCGCAGCCGAAGACCATACCAACACGCAACTGCTGGTCGCCCTGCTCGAAGCCGTACAGAAGAATCCCAAGCTAAACTCATTTCAGTTAATTGCGCGCTGGCACGGCACCGAACAGGGCCGACTGCTCAGAGCGCTGGCAGAAAAGGAATGGCTGATTGATGGAGATAACCTTGAACAACAGTTTTTCGACACCATTACTAGCTTGTCAGCCCGCCAACGCGAGCGAAACCTGGAACAACTTCTTCGAAAAGCGCGTCAAAGCGAATTGAGTACCGAAGAGAAAAACCAACTGCGCGACCTTTTAAGTCGCAATGTTTCCGCATCAAGCCCGACCTCAACTGGCGCGTGAGGTCATAGCTCAGGTATAATCCTCGGCTTGTTTTTTGCCCGCCAAGACCTTCAGTGGATAGGGTGTTATGTCCGGAAAAGCGCAACAGCAGTCTCGTATCAAAGAGTTGATCACACTTGGTCGTGAGCAGGGCTACCTGACTTACGCGGAGGTCAACGACCACCTGCCGGAGGATATTTCAGATCCGGAACAGGTGGAAGACATCATCCGCATGATCAATGACATGGGGATCAACGTATTCGAGGTTGCGCCAGATAAGGATTCCCTTATGCTGGCCGACGCCGATACCGACGAAGCCGCGGCCGAAGAGGCAGCAGCAGCGTTGGCAGCGGTCGAGACCGACATTGGTCGCACCACCGACCCAGTGCGCATGTACATGCGTGAAATGGGTACGGTAGAGCTCCTCACACGCGAAGGCGAAATTGAAATCGCCAAGCGTATTGAAGAGGGCATCCGCGAAGTGATGGGCGCAATCGCGCACTTCCCTGGCACGGTTGACCATATTCTCTCCGAGTACACTCGCGTCACCACCGAAGGTGGCCGCCTGTCCGACGTCCTGAGCGGTTATATCGACCCGGACGACGGCATTGCGCCGCCTGCAGCCGAAGTGCCACCGCCTGTCGACCCGAAAGCCGCTCCAGCTGCCGACGACACCGACGACGATGACGCCGAAGCAAGCGATGACGAAGAAGAAGCCGAAAGCGGCCCGGATCCGGTCATCGCCGCACAGCGCTTTGGCGCTGTCGCCGACCAGATGGAAATCACCCGCAAGGCGCTGAAAAAGCACGGTCGCCACAACAAGGCAGCGATTGCCGAGCTGTTGGCCCTGGCTGAGCTGTTCATGCCGATCAAACTGGTGCCGAAGCAATTCGAAGGCCTGGTCGAGCGTGTTCGCAGTGCCCTGGATCGTCTGCGTCAACAAGAGCGCGCGATCATGCAACTGTGCGTTCGTGATGCCCGCATGCCGCGTGCCGACTTCCTGCGCCAGTTCCCGGGTAACGAAGTCGACGAAAGCTGGAGCGATGCACTGGCCAAAGGCAAAAGCAAATACGCTGAAGCCATTGGTCGCCTGCAGCCGGACATCATTCGTTGCCAGCAGAAGCTGACCGCGCTGGAAACCGAAACCGGTTTGACGATCGCCGAGATCAAGGACATCAACCGTCGCATGTCGATCGGTGAGGCCAAGGCCCGCCGCGCGAAGAAAGAGATGGTCGAAGCGAACTTGCGTCTGGTGATCTCCATCGCCAAGAAGTACACCAACCGTGGCCTGCAGTTCCTCGATCTGATCCAGGAAGGCAACATCGGTCTGATGAAAGCGGTAGACAAGTTCGAATACCGCCGCGGCTACAAGTTCTCGACTTATGCCACCTGGTGGATCCGTCAGGCGATCACTCGCTCGATCGCCGACCAGGCCCGCACCATCCGTATTCCGGTGCACATGATCGAGACGATCAACAAGCTCAACCGTATTTCCCGGCAGATGTTGCAGGAAATGGGTCGCGAACCGACCCCGGAAGAGCTGGGCGAACGCATGGAAATGCCTGAGGACAAGATCCGCAAGGTATTGAAGATCGCTAAAGAGCCGATCTCCATGGAAACCCCGATCGGTGATGACGAAGACTCCCATCTGGGTGACTTCATCGAAGACTCGACCATGCAGTCGCCAATCGATGTCGCCACTGTTGAGAGCCTTAAAGAAGCGACTCGCGAAGTCCTGTCTGGCCTCACTGCCCGTGAAGCCAAGGTTCTACGCATGCGTTTCGGTATCGACATGAATACTGACCACACCCTCGAGGAGGTTGGTAAGCAGTTCGACGTGACCCGTGAACGGATTCGTCAGATCGAAGCCAAGGCGCTGCGCAAGCTGCGCCACCCGACGAGAAGCGAGCATTTGCGCTCCTTCCTCGACGAGTGATCACAAAACCCCCGGCCCAGGCCGGGGGTTTTGCTTTATGCAGATTAAATGCCCCGCGACCCCCTCCCGCCGAATAGCCCGTCTACACTCGAAACATTCCCCCAAGCCATAACGAGACCGTTATGCCCAGATGGTCGACCGTGCTTTTTTTGCTGTCGCTGATGACTTGGACCGCAACGGCTGGCGCGCTGACTCTGACCGACGAAGAACGTGGCTGGCTGGCGGCTCACCCGGAATTGCGCCTGGGTGTCGACGCGTCCTGGCCGCCGTTTGAATTTCGTGACGAACAGGGGCGTTATCAGGGCCTGGCAGCGGACTATATCAACGTCATCCGGCAACGGCTGGCCATCAAACTCACCCCCATCGAACCGGTCAGCTGGACTGAAGTCTTGCAGCAGGCCAAACAAGGCAAGCTAGACATCTTGCCGGGCATCATGTCGACCCCCGAGCGCCAGACGTATCTGTCGTTCACCCGCCCCTACCTGGACTTTCCGATTGTCATTCTGGCTCATGTCGGAGGCCCCCAACCGCGCAAACTCGACGACCTGTACGGGTTGAAGATCGCTGTGGTGGAAAACTACGCCCCCCATGAACTGTTGCGCACCCACCATCCCGACCTGAATCTGGTGGCGATGCCCAACGTCAGCTCGGCGCTGCAGGCACTGGCTACCGACGAAGTGGACGCGGTCGTGGGCGATCTTGCCTCCAGCGTCTGGAGCCTGCGTCAGCTCAAGCTCGACGGGCTCTACGTCAGCGGTGAAACACCCTATCGCTATCAATTGGCGATGGCCGTGCCCCCGAACAACAAGCTGTTGGTCAGTATCCTGGACAAAGTCCTGGCAGACATGAGCCCGAGTGAAATCAGTGCCATCCAGGAACATTGGGTCGGTAACGTCCTGGATCATCGGACCTTCTGGTCCGATGTGCTGATTTACGGCCTGCCAGGATTACTGTTTCTGATGATCGTGCTGGCAGTGGTTATCCGGATCAACCGCCGACTGAGTTCGGAAATTGCCCGCAGGGTCGATCTGGAACAGGAGCTGCGCAGCAGCGAATACCATTACCGCGGGCTGGTGGAGAGCCTTTCAGCCATCGCCTGGGAAGCGCAGATCAGCGATTACACCTACAGCTACGTGTCACCCCATGCCCAGGACCTCCTCGGTTATCCCCTGTCCCATTGGCTGATTCCGGGCTTCTGGCGCAACATCATCCACCCCGCGGACCTGACTCGGGCCCAGACCTTCTGCGACCGTGAAGTGGCGGCCGGGCGCGACCACAGTGTCGATTACCGGGTCATCACCGCTGACGGCCGCTGCCTGTGGGTGCGCGATATCGTCAGCCTGATCGAGCACGGCCATGAGCCGGTATTGCGTGGGCTGATGATCGACATCAGCGAAGCCAAGCGCACCGAAGAGGCGCTGCGCCTGTCGGAACAGAAATTCGCCTCGGTGTTCCAGCAATGCCCGGATATTCTGGTCATTGCGCGGCTTTCCGACGGCTGCCTGCTGGAGGTCAACGAAGCGTTCGAAGAACAGATCGGCCTCAAGGCCGAAGAGGTCATAGGCCACACCGCCACCGACCTGAACATCTGGGGCGTGCATGACGTGGGGCCGGGTTTGTTGCAGCGGCTGCAGGCCGGCAGCATCCGCAACCTGGAGATGCCCTTTCGCCGCAGCAATGGCCAAGTGTTTACCGGCCTGATTTCCGCCGAACCTTTCGATCTCGATACGACCCCGGCCCTGGTGGTCGTCGTGCGCGACATCAGTCAGCTCAAGGAAACCCAGCAACAACTGCAAACCTCCGAAGAGAAATTCGCCAAGGCCTTTCATGCCTCCCCCGACGGCTTGCTGCTGTCCCGGCAGAGCGACGGCCTGCTGCTGGAGGTCAACGAAGGCTTCAGTCGCATTACCGGCTTCAACAGCGCGATGTCCGTGGATCGCTCAGCCCTGGACCTGGGAATCTGGGTCAATCTCAACGAACGCAAACAGATGCTCGAGCTGCTGCACCGGGATGGTTTTGTCCGCGACTTCAGTTGCCACATCCGCCGCAACGACGGGCAGATCCGGCTCTGCGAGGTCTCAAGCCGTCCGCTGCCCATCGGCGATGAAGACTGCATGTTGACCATTGCCCGGGACATTACCGAACGGCACCTGATGCAGGAGAAGCTGCAACAGGCCGCGACGGTGTTCGAAAGCACCGCCGAGGGTGTATTGATCACCGACACCCAACAACACATCAGCGCGGTCAATCGTGCCTTCACCGAAATCACCGGCTACAGCGAGACAGAAGCACTGGGCCACACCCCTCGCCTGCTCGCCTCGGGCCTGCACGACAGCGCATTTTATGCGGCGATGTGGCATCAACTGACGGCCGAAGGTCATTGGCAAGGCGAAATTTCCAACCGGCGCAAGAATGGCGAGCTCTACCCGAGCTGGCTGACCATCAGCGCGGTGCGCAACCGGGACAAATCCATCACCCACTTTGTTGCGGTGTTCGCGGACATTTCCAGTCTCAAGCACGCGCAGGCCAAACTCGACTACCAGGCGCACCACGACCCGCTGACCGGCCTGCCAAACCGCACGCTGTTCGAAAGTCGATTGCTGACCGCGTTGAACAGCCCGCAGGATAACGGCGGCCAAGGCGCGGTGCTGTTCCTGGACCTGGACCGCTTCAAACACATCAACGACAGCCTCGGCCACCCGGTCGGCGATCTGCTGCTCAAAGGCATCGCCGTGCGCCTCAAGGAGCAGTTGCGCGATATCGATACCGTGGCGCGCCTGGGTGGCGACGAATTCATCATCCTGCTCCCCGGCCTGCAACAGTCCAGCGATGCCGATAACATTGCCACCAAGCTGCTGAATTGCTTCGCCGCCCCCTTCCAGGCCGGCGAACACGAGTTTTTCATCAGCGCGAGCATCGGCACCAGCCTGTATCCCAAGGACGGCGGCGATGTTGCCACACTGATCAAAAACGCCGACGCCGCCATGTACCGCTCCAAGGCCAAGGGTCGCAACCGGGTTGAAAGCTACACCCGCGACCTTACCGCCCAAGCCAGCGAGCGCGTGGCGCTGGAACATGAACTGCGGCGGGCCATCGAGCGCAATGAGCTGTTTCTGTACTACCAGCCCAAAATCAGTCTCGACGATCATCGACTGGTCGGCGCCGAAGCCCTCATTCGCTGGCATCACCCCACCTTCGGCGATGTGCCACCCGAGCACTTCATTCCCCTGGCCGAAGAAAACGGCATGATCCTGCAAATCGGCGATTGGGTCCTAGAGACCGCCTGCCGGCAGATGTACGAATGGAATCAGGTCTATGAGTGCCTCGGCCCGCTCTCGGTCAACCTCGCGGGTGCTCAATTGCGCCAACCGAACCTGCTTGGCCGGATCGAGCAATTGCTCAAGGACAACCGCCTCAAACCCGACCTCCTGCAACTGGAGATCACTGAAAACTTCATCATGAGCCAGGCCGAAGAAGCACTGGCGGTGCTGCACCAACTCAAACGCCTGGGCGTGCAACTGGCAATCGACGACTTCGGCACCGGCTATTCGTCCCTGAGCTACCTCAAACGCCTGCCGCTGGACATCCTCAAGATCGACCAGTCCTTCGTCCGCGGCCTGCCGGACGACCCGCACGACGCGGCGATTGTGCGCGCGATCATCGCCCTGGGCCGCAGCATGCAATTCACCGTCATCGCCGAGGGCGTCGAAACCCAGGCCCAGCAACAATTCCTCACCGCCGAAGGCTGCGAACAGATCCAGGGCTACATCGTCAGCCTGCCGCTTTGCCCCGACGAATTCGCCGCGACGTTTCTTCGTATAGCTATTTCAGACTTTTCGGATAGCACAGCTGAGAAACCGTCGCTATAATCCGCGGCCTACTGAGGGCCTATAGCTCAGTTGGTTAGAGCAGAGGACTCATAATCCTTTGGTCCACGGTTCAAGTCCGTGTGGGCCCACCATACTCAAAGCCGCGCATTGCGCGGCTTTCGCGTTTTTGGATCTACCACCTCTGATACAGCCCACACCAAAAACCCGCCACGCTGCGTGGTGAAATGTCCAAAGTCCAGAATCTCTTCGAGCACCTGGGCAAATACTCCCTCTCCGCTGAGATCATCGCTGGCTACCGCGACAAGCGCTTGAGGGAGCCAGGGCACGGCGGAAACATCAACAACATACCGTGCGCTTGGAACCGCGCCCTTTTGAGCCACCCCTACACGGTGACCATTCAAGAGTGGGGACTGACATTCAACCCAGTGTTGAACAATCGCAACCCCAAAGCCCCGGCGACGACAGAGACCGCCGTATGAGTCTGCTTTGGCACAACCCGATCTGGTCACCGCTCTGCTGCGGATTGATGAAGCCTTTACTTTGTTGCAGGACAGCCAACTTCGCTACGTGCAACATCCTCATTAGCCAAAGGTGTCCCGGTGCGTTGAACGATTTTGCGCTGTAACGCACGCAACGATGCGAACCGGTAATGAATGCAACTTTCAACCTCCCACACGTCCCCGGTTTTGATGTTTACCGAGTAATAACCAAGATAGGCTGTTGCTCCTGCCTTCGGGTTATCCCAGGAAAGAGAAAAATCGATATACCCTGGACGATCAGGTTTGCCGCTTGGAGGCAGAAGGTTATCGTCAATAAACATGCCCTTGTCTGACAAACGGTACTTCTCGTGCTTCAGCACAACAATAAGTACCTTCTTCGCCTGCTCCGTTGTCAAACCGCTCAGCGCAACATCGTCGGCTCCAAAAGGAAGCGTTCCAGCCGCTGCCACCGCCGAGGCCAGCGCAATAATTACGCCAAATAAAAGGTGCTTCATTGGCATACCATTCGTAATTTCACCATAGCAATCGCGTCGACAACCTTCTGTGCATAGTTTGCAGCTCCGCCCGTTTTAGGGTTTCCCGTATTGAAATGCACTCGGACAAGGGCTTGAGCGAACTCCCTCGGATCGGCCTTGCCTTTGACAGCCTGGCCGTACCGCGCAACAAAAGATTGGCCAGACTGAAGAAATGATGAGAATTTGGCGACTCTGACGTGGGGGTCTTTCCTTGCCACATCCTCTCCAATCTGAAGCGGTGCAGGCGCGTGCATCGAAAAATAGTTATTGTCTTCCACAGCAATGCGCCCTATGCCATGTTGGCTTTCATGCGCCGCCAAGCCAAGTATATTTTCAACCGGTACGTTCAGCATTTTTGCCAACACGGCACAGTCATTGCTGTACCTTTGAACGAACTGCACGGCAGTCAAGATGTTGCAGTAACTCATGATATTGAAATTCCTTT
Organism: Pseudomonas sp. B21-015; assembly: GCF_024749285.1. Classification (NCBI taxonomy): domain Bacteria; kingdom Pseudomonadati; phylum Pseudomonadota; class Gammaproteobacteria; order Pseudomonadales; family Pseudomonadaceae; genus Pseudomonas; species Pseudomonas sp. B21-015. The sequence goes on along the minus strand of NZ_CP087196.1, from coordinate 649,256 downwards.
TTAGGTGTAGATGGTCTCAGAATCGAGGGAGCCGCAGGCCGGGGCCATGGCAATCAGTATGCGGGCGACCTCTGGCACATAAGGCAGGGTAAGCCCCCTATCGTGGCGCTCAGCGAGCGCGTGGCTCACGCCGCATACCGCGCCCGACTAAAAAACAGCGTAGCCCCGATGCCGACAGCATTGGTTGAATGCGATGCCCGGATCGAAGCCAGCGATGAAAGGCGCCAGCATAAAAATACTCGCAAACCCCAGAGCGACCAGGGCGATGCCCAGCCATTTTCTGATGCGGTAGGATTTCAGAGAGAAGAACAATAGCAGGAACACCGCGTAAGCCACGGCGTAAAGGCCATATTCGTTCATGGTCTTATCCGCCTTGATTCTTGATGATCATGGACGATCCGGAGTGCTGAGGGCCTGTGCCGCCGCTGACGCCTGCGATATGACCTACAAACAGGCCATTGCTCACAGTACTCAATTCGGGCGGCATAAGATTTGCGACAATGCCGAGTGAAATCTTCCAGATGAGCTCACACCAGGCACGAATCAGTACATCCACGGTACACTGAGTAGCTTGGATAACCTCCCCCCAATTACGTTCAAACCCACGAAATACAAGGCCTCCAGCTATGCCAACCTAACGTTCACCTACGAACGATTTCTCTAGGCATAGCAACTCGCCCGGCAACTCATAATCCTTTGGTCCACGGTTCAAGTCCGTGTGGGCCCACCAAACAAAAAAGCCGCGTAAATACGCGGCTTTTTGCTTTCTGAGATTGACGTTTGGGCAAAGAGATCAGACCAACCGAGCCACTAAGGCGACGACAACAAAAGCCACCAGAGCCAGCGCAGCGCCGAGTCCAAACGGCAACAGGATCGCTCGGGTCGCGCCTTGTGCGCGGCTCCGAGGCGGGTCGTGCGTCATTTTTCCTGTCTGCCGTCCAGGTTATATTTTGCGCGGACGGTGGGTTATCGGATGACGCCCGCCAAGGTTGTAGGCAAACTCCGAGAATTGCGTAATGGGTGCATTTGGGCACCTTGCCGCCTTGTTGGGCTTTTCTTCGACGGGATACTCTCCGGACGTCGCTGCCAATGTAGCGATTGGGTGTGGTAACCCGGCGAGGCTAAGCGCAACAGCGCCCCCATCACGACTTCAGGCGTTTTTTACGCCTGCAATCCTGTGTTATGGCGGCTGTGCGTAGGAGACCTTCGGGTCTGCCGGTTCCTTGACTCCCGGTTTACCACCCTGCGTACAGCTGCCACCCATTCGTGTGGTAACGAATGCGGCAGCTCCTCGAGTTAAGGAGCGCAACAATGAGCAAAACAACCGCAGAACTGAAAACCATCGGCTTCACGCCGCTCATATACCACTCGGATCAGCCACTGTTTCACGTCAGTGCTGGCGTCCCCATCGTCGACGCATTGACTCAAGCTTCCGACCTGCTATCCCTCGCCAAATCATTTGCCGAAGACGCAGCCTACGCAAAAGACACCGACCGCCACGCGTGGGCCGCACACTACCTGACGGCGATGAGCAAAGCGGTGATTGATGATGTGGTGAAGGGGCTGACACCGCGACCTGTCCGGACGGCGACGGAGTCCGAGGAATAGCGGTTGATAAGCTGTGAAATACACCGGTGCATGCGGTACAAAGCCCTGGGTGCGCTAGATCCTAAAAATGTTAACGCGGGCAAATCCGTTTGAGAGACAACAAAAAGCCCCGATGTTTTCGCATCAGGGCTTCTTGTAAATGCAGCAGAGTATTCCGAATGTGTTACCGATTTCACGTACGGATCTTACCTACGCAATTCTCCTAAAAAAACATTGCGGGGCGTGGTGCAGCACAATGTAGACCAGTATCGTCTGGCAAGCTGATTTATAAGGGAACCGGTAATGGCCGTGGGTAACTACATCGAAGCGGTTGAGATCATCCGGCGACTGGAGGGAGGCATCACGCGCCCCTTTCTGTGCCGAGCCAGCAATGACAAGCACTATGTGGCCAAGGGATTGGAATTACCGCCCACCGAGCGGATTGCCGAGCTGCTCTGCGCCCGGCTGGCAGCTCAATTCGGCTTACCGATCCCCGAGCATGGCTATATCTATATTGACCCAGCCCTACTGCGCTACAACCTGGAAGCACGAAACGATCTTGGGCCTGGAGATAGCTACGCCCTAGCCTATGTCGCGGACGCTGCAGATATGTTGTATTCGCAAGTACAGCAGGTTCCAAGCGACCTGCAAAAAGCCGTCTTCATCTTTGATTACTGGGTAGGTAACGGTGATCGTCAGTTAGGGCCATTCGGCGGCCGACCCAACCTACTGATGTGCGGCCTCGACAATCAGCTGCAGCTGATCGATCACAATCAAGCGTTCAAATGGCCGCTGGATGCTCAAAAATTCGCACAAAGCCATGTGTTTGGCCCAAGCAATCGGACATGGCAGCTGGATCTGGTCGACAAAGTTGAATACGGCCAGCGGATGCACGACACTGCTATGCGGTTTCGTGACCTATGCTTGGACATTCCCGATGAATGGTGTGAATCCATCGGCAAACCGGGGCTCGACATTCTGCTCGAAGAAATCAAAAGTAACCTGATGCTCTGCCAATCGGACGAATTCTGGAGCGTCCTGCAATGAAATACACCTGCCTTTACAGCATCGTGCGCTTCGCGCCTTTTGCCGAAACCGAAGAATTTGCCAATGTCGGCATCGTTCTCTCGGCTCCAGCCATAGGGCGCATGGAGTACAGGCTCGCCCGTAAAAACCTGAAACGGGTCAATCATTTCTTCGAGTGCAGCAACCTATTCGCCAAGGCCATGGAAATTGCCCAGAATGAATTGGATAACGTTCGCCTCATGACAACAGAAGCCCAAGAGTCGCAGATCGTTAACCACTTTCGTTTCCTGACCGAGCCGAAGGAGTCACTGATTCGCTTTAGCCCCATGCGCTCAATATTGGTGGAAAACTTCGACGCGGCCCTCGGAACGCTATATAGCCGCTATATCGAACGCCAAGGCATGGGGCGTGATCGTCGCGAAGAGCTCATGGTTCGAGAAATTCGAACCATGTTCTCGGAAGCATCGATCCGCAATTTCCGTGATGACACCCTGATCGGCGACTTGACCAAACTGCACCTGCCCTTGGTTCACCGAAACGAGGTAGTGGCCGCTATCAAACCATTGGCTTTTGATCAGGCCGAACCAAGCGCGATACTCGACCACTGCGATCAGTGGCTGATGAAGTTCGTACGCGCCGAACAAGAAGGGATTATTCAACTAAAAAACGTACTAATCCCTGTCAGCACTCCCGCCGAGAATGAATCGCCCCGCCACCGTAAAGCGGTGCAGCTTGCCAAGACCAGCATCCAGGAGCGCGGTCTGCAGTTGGTCGACTTCCAGGCTACGCAGGCAATTGCCGCTTTCGCGCAGAACTACGCTCAGTAGTCTCATCTGGCGGCGATAGGCAAAGCGGCGATTGATGATGTGGTGAAGGTGCTTGCACCGCGACCTGCCCGAAACGCATCCGATGGCGTTCTGGGTGTTTACGCCCAAACACTCAACGCGGGAATGGCCTGCACCGGCTGCGACCGCTCAAGCATTTCCCCCGTCAACACAACCTCATACGTATCCGCCGGCCTACCCCACTGCTCCGCGATGACCATGCGCTCTACCAAAAGCCCTGCCAATCCAGTAATCGTATCGGCCAATGCCTCTACGATTTTTTGAGTGCGTAACCACAAGCGATCATTAATTTCTGTCAGCTCAGCAATGATGCTCTCGGACGACGCTGGATCCGTATCGGGGTAGGAGATATTTCGAAGCAGGTACCGCAACTCTCTTATTTTTGCGTAATCCTGTTCCGCTCCAAACTCTCCTTTCAGGATGGCTCCCGCTTTCGGCTCATCGACGTGTTTCTCGGGCGAATGCTTTGGAGGTAATGTCTGCCCCATCGCTCCGGCGAAGAGGACCATCATCCGGGCTTCCAAATGTTCCTTCATGGCTTCGATCGACGAAATTGACCGCGTCAAGGTAATGGAGCTCCCACCATGGTGCGTCAAGGCCACGGTGACTTTCAGGGTCACATCACCGGTTTCAAAGCCCAGGGCTCGGGCTACGACGTAGTGCGCCATTTCGTGATTCGCAATCTGCAGTGCATAGTCTCGCAGAGCAGCAGGCATGCTCTTCATTTCGATCCTCTCGCTTCACAGTCCCTGGTTGCACATTCGACTACGAGTGACTGTTTGTGTCCATCCAATTGAGGTGGAGTGCCTGTAACATGCTTGGCCCTTGCTCTGTGCCGCTGGAGACGACCTTTGCCTGACACTCGCCCGCCCGTTCTCGACGAAATCGACCGCCAATTGATCGCGGCCTTGCAGATCAATGCCCGTGAAAGCGTGGCCATGCTCGCCCGGCAATTGGGGATTGCCCGCACGACCGTCACTTCGCGCCTGGCGCGGCTGGAAAAGGCCAGGGTGATCACCGGTTACGGTGTGCGCCTGGGTCAGCGCGTGATAGATGGCGGGTTGCAGGCGTACGTGGGGATTACGGTGCAACCGAGGTCTGGCAAGGAAGTGCTGCGGCGTCTTGGCGCCATGGCTCAGGTGCAGCAGCTGTGCGCGGTGAGTGGCGAGTTTGACTATGTGGCGTGGTTGCGCACCGATTCGCCAGAGCAGCTGGATCAGTTGCTGGATCAGATTGGCAGTGTGGATGGGGTGGAGAAGACGACGACGTCGATCATCTTGAGTAGCAAGATTGATCGGGGGCAGCCGGTTTGAGTTTCAACCGATAACTCTTGATTGTCTGATCGGGCCTCATCGCGAGCAGGCTCGCTCCCACACCGGGCAGTGTGTAGCGATGTATCGTCATATTGCTCATACAATTAGCAAAACGACGACACATTGCGTCTTATTAACGTGTTCTACGCTCTCTAGAATGGCTGCCATCTTTTCCTATACTCAGACGCGCATCCTGCGTCGGGTCGCCAGCAAGGTCAGCCATGAACAAGAACAATCGCCATCCTGCAGACGGTAAAAAACCGGTCACTATTTTCGGCCCGGACTTTCCTTTCGCCTTCGACGACTGGATCGAGCACCCGGCCGGGCTGGGCAGCATTCCGGCGCACCATCACGGCGCCGAGGTGGCGATTGTCGGGGCTGGCATTGCAGGCCTGGTGGCCGCCTATGAACTGATGAAACTGGGCCTGAAACCCGTCGTCTACGAAGCCTCGAAAATGGGCGGTCGTTTGCGCTCCCAGGCGTTCAACGGCGCCGACGGCATCATCGCCGAACTCGGCGGTATGCGTTTTCCAGTGTCATCCACGGCGTTTTATCACTATGTCGACAAGCTCGGCCTCGAGACCAAGCCTTTCCCGAACCCGCTGACCCCCGCGTCTGGCAGCACGGTGATCGATCTGGAAGGCAAAACCCATTACGCACAGAAACTGGCGGATCTTCCTGCACTGTTCCAGGAAGTCGCTGATGCCTGGGCCGATGCCCTGGAAGACGGTTCGCGTTTCGGCGAGATCCAGCAAGCCATTCGCGACCGCGACGTACCGCGCCTCAAGGAGTTGTGGAACACCTTGGTGCCGCTGTGGGACGACCGCACCTTCTACGACTTCGTCGCCACCTCCAAAGCCTTCGCCAAGCTCTCGTTCCATCACCGCGAAGTATTCGGCCAGGTCGGTTTCGGCACCGGCGGCTGGGATTCGGACTTCCCCAACTCGATGCTGGAAATCTTCCGCGTGGTGATGACCAACTGCGACGATCACCAACACCTGGTAGTCGGCGGCGTGGAACAAGTGCCACAGGGAATCTGGCGCCATGTGCCGGAGCGTTGCGTGCACTGGCCTGAAGGCACCAGCCTCAGCTCGCTGCACAACGGCGCGCCGCGTACCGGCGTGAAGAAAATTGCCCACGCGGCAGACGGCCGCTTTGCCGTCACCGACAACTGGGGCGACACCCGTGAATACGCAGCGGTGCTGACCACTTGCCAGAGCTGGTTGCTGACCACCCAGATCGAATGCGACGAAACCCTGTTCTCGCAAAAGATGTGGATGGCTCTGGACCGCACCCGCTACATGCAGTCGTCGAAGACTTTCGTGATGGTCGATCGCCCATTCTGGAAGGACAAGGACCCGGAAACCGGCCGCGACCTGATGAGCATGACCCTCACCGACCGCCTGACCCGTGGCACCTACCTATTCGATAACGGCGACGACAAGCCTGGAGTGATTTGCCTGTCGTACTCGTGGATGAGCGACGCGCTGAAAATGCTTCCGCAGCCAGTGGAAAAGCGCGTGAAGCTGGCGCTGGATGCGTTGAAGAAGATCTACCCGAAAGTCGATATCGCCGCGCGGATCATCGGCGATCCGATCACCGTGTCGTGGGAAGCCGACCCGCATTTCCTCGGGGCCTTCAAAGGCGCCCTGCCCGGCCACTATCGCTACAATCAGCGCATGTACGCGCACTTCATGCAGGACGACATGCCGCCCGAGCAGCGCGGGATTTTCATCGCCGGCGACGACGTTTCGTGGACACCGGCCTGGGTCGAAGGCGCGGTGCAGACATCGCTCAACGCGGTGTGGGGCATCATGAAACACTTCGGCGGTGAAACTCACGCCGAAAACCCGGGTCCAGGCGATGTGTTCAACGAGATCGGTCCGATCGCCCTGCCCGAGTAAGAGGAATCCGAAATGCGCGTAGCCCTTTACCAATGCCCACCGCTACCCCTGGACGTCGCAGGCAATCTGCAACGCCTGCATCAACTGGCGCTGGAGGCCAAGGGCGCGGATTTGCTGGTGCTGCCGGAGATGTTCCTGACCGGCTACAACATCGGCGCCGATGCAGTCAGCGTGCTGGCGGAGGTGCACAACGGTGAATCGGCGCAGCACATCGCGCGCATTGCCAAGGCGACGGGGATCGCCATTTTGTATGGCTACCCGGAGCGTACCGAAGACGGGCAGATCTACAACGCCGTGCAGTTGATCGACGCCAATGGCGAGCGGCTGTGTAACTACCGCAAGACTCACTTGTTCGGCGACCTTGATCACTCGATGTTCAGCCCCGGGCCGGATGAGTTTCCGCTGGTTGAACTCAACGGCTGGAAGCTTGGCTTTTTGATCTGCTACGACCTGGAGTTCCCGGAAAACGCCCGGCGCCTGGCGTTGGCCGGCGCCGAGCTGATTCTGGTGCCGACGGCGAACATGATTCCCTACGACTTCATCGCCGACGTCACCGTCCGCGCACGCGCCTTCGAAAACCAGTGTTATGTGGCTTACGCCAACTACTGCGGGCACGAAGGCGATATCCAGTATTGCGGCCAGAGCAGCATCGCCGCGCCGGATGGCAGCCACATCGCCCAGGCCGGACTTGATGAAGCGCTGATTGTCGGTGCACTGGATCGTCAGCTGATGATCGATTCCCGCGCCGCCAATCGTTACTTCCTCGACCGCCGTCCCGAGCTATACGGCGAGCTGAACAAGGCCTAATCCGCTAGCATGAGCGCTTCTCTGCTCTGGAAGTGCTCATGCCTGCGCCGAATCACCCTCGCCTCCACACTGAAACCCTCGCCAATGGCCTGCGGGTGACGCTGCGTCATGCTCCGGAATTGAAGCGCTGCGCCGCCGCGTTGCGGGTCGCTGCCGGCAGTCACGACGTGCCATTGGCCTGGCCGGGGCTGGCGCACTTTCTTGAGCACTTGCTGTTCCTGGGTACAGAGCGCTTTCCCGCAGAGCAAGGGCTGATGGCCTACGTACAAGGTCATGGCGGGCAGGTGAATGCGCGCACCAGCGAACGTACGACGGACTTCTTTTTCGAACTACCGCCTCAGGCGTTTAGCGGTGGGCTGGAGCGTTTGTCAGACATGCTCGCTCATCCGCGTATGAATCCGGACGATCAACGGCGAGAACGAGAAGTGCTGCACGCCGAATTTGTCGCCTGGTCGCGAGACGCCACGGCCCAACAGCAATTTGCGCTGTTTGACGGGCTCTCGGCGGCTCACCCATTACGGGCATTTCATGCTGGAAACCGTTACAGCCTGCCGGTTCCGCAGCCCGAGTTTCAGCAAGCGTTGAAGGACTTCTATCAGCAGTTTTATCAGACCGGGCAGATGACGTTGAGCCTGGCCGGCCCGCAGAGTCTGGATGAATTGAAGGGGATGGCGCAGATGTTTGCCGTTGCCATTACCGCCGGGGAGAAAGTCCCCCAGACAGAGCCTGCCCTGTTGATGGACTTTTCGGACAATAGTTATCAACAGGCTGGAGCGCGTCGGCTGGATTTGCTGTTCACCTTCGAAGCGCTGCCCGACTCATCGCCCGAAGCGCTGGCGTTCCTGTGCCATTGGTTGAACGCCGCAAAACCCGGCGGCCTGTTGGCACAGCTACGAGACTCCGGTCTGGCGGACACCCTGAAAGCCGCGCCGCTCTATCACTACGCCGGGCAAGCCCTGCTGCACATCGAATTCACACGGCCCGCCAACACCACGCAACCGGCCAGCATGATCCGCGAACGGCTTCTGGATTGGCTGGTTTTTTTTGCCTCCCGCCAGGATTGGACCGAGCTGCGCGAAGAGTATGCAGTTCTGCTACAGCGCCAGCAGCAAGTCAGCAGCGCCTTGCAACTGGCCCAATGGGACAGCGGGCAACTTGAATTGGGGTTATCCAAACAGGGTGTCGTCGCCCTCAAGGCAATCCTGAAACAAATTTGCGCTGTGGATAACTTCACCGGTCAGTGGCAGCTGCCGACACCCAACCCGTTTTTGCGCGCCGAGACTCCAGCCTCGAATGCCGGATTGATTCGCGGCCAGACCAGCGCCCATCGCGGCCTGCGGACTTTTGCCCAGGATCGCTCACGCAGTCGCCGCGAACGATCGCCGATGCAGTTCAGTCAGGCGTTGCCGGATAACACGGATGAAGGTGCGGTTTATCTGCGCTGGCGCCTGGAGTTCGCACCTCACAGCCGCCTTCAGTCGAATCTGGAAAACAGCCTGCAGATGCTGCGCGAAGATGCACATCAGGCCGGTGTCGACGTTTCCTTCAGTGCATCGGGCAATGAATGGCTGCTGAAAATGACGGGGCTGCAGGAACCGATGCCGACAATCCTCGAACATGCGCTGAAAGAACTGACAAAACCTGATGCCGATTTCTCACAGGAAGAGCCGGCGTCCATTGCGTTGATGCCGATTCGACAATTGCTCAAGGCACTGCCCGATCTATGCCTTGAGCACGCCGCGATCTCAGATGACTTACAGCAACTCTGGTCAAGCGCACGCTGGGATGGCCTGGCGACAGGCCTGTCTGCCCAGACTCAAGCAGCGATGGGGCTTGCCTTGAGTCGTATTCCCGGCACTGCGGACAGTCAACTGACGCCGCCTCCGTCGATTCGCTCGCAGCATCTGTGGAACTCCGTCGATACCGGCTCCAGCGAACACGCGCTGTTACTCTTTTGTCCGACAGCAACCCATGACATTGCCGATGAGGCCGCCTGGCGTGTGCTTGCACACGTATGCCAGACGCCGTTCTACCAGCGCCTGCGGGTGGAGCTGCAACTCGGTTACGCCGTATTCAGCGGACTACGCCAGTTAAACGGTCAGACAGGGATGCTGTTTGGCGTGCAATCACCGAGCGTCGCACCTCTGGACTTGCTGGAGCACATCGAACAGTTCCTCAGCGAACTGGAAGGGATGATCGAAAGCATCGATGACGCGACCTTCATCGCTCAGCGCCAAGCCCTGGCCGATCAATTCGACGATACCGCCCTGCCCAACGCCCAAGCCGCCGAACTGCTCTGGCAGGGCAAACTGGCCGGCCACTCGTCGGATTACCTGAAACATCTGCCTCAGGCGATTCTGATGATCGACCGTGAAGCCTTGCTGGCTGCGGCACAACGACTGAATCGGGCCGACGGTGGATGGCGCTGTCTGGCCAGCGGACCGTGCCCGTCTACGCTTTGGCAAGTGGCAAAATGATCATTACCGGCGCTGCAATTAGCTTTCTCAAAGATTCGTGGCCAATCGCTGTGTAATTTTGAGTAACATAGCCGCCTAACTATCTGAACATCTCCGACTGGAGGTGGACTATATGTATAGGTCTCGACTGTCCCATCCACCTGAAGGAGCGCTTCTATGTCCTGGTCCAAACCTGCTTACACCGACCTGCGTATCGGCTTCGAAGTCACCATGTACTTCGCAAGCCGCTAAGCTCTGCCGTCTGGTAGAGAATGCAGTGCTACGCCTCGGCTCGCCGGGGCGTTTTTATTTTCAGCTTTCAATGATGGAGCGGCCATGTTTGTCCAGATTCTAGGTTCTGCCGCCGGCGGCGGTTTCCCCCAGTGGAACTGCAACTGCGTGAACTGCGCAGGTTTTCGCGACGGCAGCCTGCGGGCCGAGGCACGTACTCAATCGTCCATCGCGATTTCCGATGACGGTGTGAACTGGGTACTGTGCAATGCTTCGCCGGACATCCGCGCCCAGCTCCAGAGTTTCGCGCCAATGCAGCCGGGCCGCGCGCTGCGTGATACCGGCATCAGCGCAATCATCCTGATGGACAGCCAGATCGACCACACCACCGGCCTGCTCAGCCTGCGCGAAGGCTGCCCGCATCAGGTCTGGTGCACCGACATGGTCCACGAAGACCTGAGCACCGGTTTCCCGTTGTTCACCATGCTGACCCACTGGAACGGCGGGTTGAACTGGAACCGTATCGAACTCGATCAGAGCTTCACCGTCCCGGCCTGCCCCAACCTGCGCTTCACCCCGCTGCCCCTGCGTAGTGCCGCCCCGCCGTACTCGCCACATCGCTTTGACCCGCACCCGGGCGACAACATCGGTCTGATCGTCGAAGACCTGGGCACCGGCGGCAAACTGTTCTATGCACCGGGCCTGGGCAAGGTCGACGCATCGCTGATGACGATCATGGCCAGCAGCGATTGCCTGTTGGTGGATGGCACGATGTGGGATGACGACGAGATGCAGCGCCGTGGCGTCGGCACGCGCACTGGCCGGGAAATGGGCCACCTGGCGCAGAACGGCCCCGGCGGCATGCTCGAAGTGCTGGAACAGTTGCCCAAACAGCGCAAAGTGCTTATCCACATCAACAACACCAACCCGATTCTCGACGAGGATTCGCCGGAGCGTGCGGAGTTGGTTCGGCGCGAGGTTGAAGTGGCGTATGACGGCATGAGTATTGTTTTGTAGCGGATGGCCTCTTCGCGAGCAAGCCTCGCTCCTACAGAGATAGCGCTACCCCTTGTAGGAGCGAGGCTTGCCCGCGAAGACGTCCGACCAGACACCAAAGAATCCACCGGTTGTTCCCCCGGAGAACCGCAATGACTGACACCGCAATGTCCCCCACCGAATTCGAAGCGGCCCTGCGCGCCAAGGGTGCCTACTACCATATCTATCACCCGTATCACGTGGCGATGTATGAAGGCCGGGCGACCCGCGAGCAGATTCAGGGTTGGGTCGCCAACCGTTTCTATTACCAGGTGAACATCCCGCTCAAGGACGCCGCTATCCTGGCCAACTGCCCGGACCGCGAGATTCGTCGCGAGTGGATTCAGCGCCTGCTGGACCATGACGGTGCCCCTGGCGAAGACGGCGGTATCGAAGCCTGGTTGCGTCTAGGGCAAGCGGTCGGCCTCGACCCGGATCAGCTGCGTTCTCAGGAACTGGTACTGCCTGGCGTTCGGTTCGCCGTGGACGCCTACGTCAACTTCGCCCGCCGGGCCTGTTGGCAGGAAGCCGCCAGCAGTTCGCTGACCGAGTTGTTCGCGCCGCAGATCCACCAATCGCGTCTCGACAGCTGGCCGCAGCATTACCCGTGGATCGACCCGGCCGGTTACGAATATTTCCGCACGCGTCTGGGGCAAGCGCGCCGGGATGTGGAGCACGGTCTGGCGATCACGTTGCAGCACTACACCACGCGAGAAGGCCAGGAGCGCATGCTGGAAATTCTCCAGTTCAAACTGGACATTCTTTGGAGCATGCTCGATGCCATGAGCATGGCCTACGAACTGAACCGCCCGCCGTACCACAGCGTGACCGGGCAGCGGGTCTGGCACAAAGGAATCACCTTATGAGTTTCGATCGCAGCAAAACCCCGACATGGCGCACCGGCTACCGCTTCCAGTACGAACCGGCGCAAAAAGGCCATGTGCTGCTCTACCCGGAAGGCATGATCAAACTCAACGACAGCGCCGCGCTGATCGGCGGCTTGATTGATGGTCAGCGGGATGTCGCGGCAATCATCGCCGAACTGGGCGCGCAGTTTCCCGACGTGCCTGAGCTCGGTGACGACATCGAACAATTCATGGAGGTCGCCCGTGCTCAGCACTGGATCGAACTTGCCTGATTCCGTGTCAGACAAGTTACCGCCCAAGCCTGAAATCGGCCTGCCACTGTGGTTGCTGGCCGAGCTGACCTATCGCTGTCCGCTGCAATGCCCGTACTGCTCCAATCCGCTGGATTTCGCCGAGCAGGGCAAAGAGTTGTCCACCGAGCAGTGGATCAAAGTCTTTCGCGAAGCCCGGGAGATGGGCGCGGCGCAGTTGGGTTTTTCCGGCGGTGAGCCGCTGGTGCGCCAAGACCTCGCCGAGCTGATTGCCGAGGCGCGCAAGCTGGGTTTCTACACCAACCTGATCACCTCCGGTATCGGCCTCACCGAACAGAAAATCAGCGACTTCAAGAAGGCCGGACTGGACCACATCCAGATCAGTTTTCAGGCCAGCGACGAGCAGGTGAACAACCTCTTGGCCGGCTCAAAAAAGGCTTTCGCGCAAAAACTCGAAATGGCCCGCGCGGTGAAGGCGCACGGTTATCCGATGGTGCTGAACTTCGTCACCCATCGGCACAACATCGACAAGATCGACCGGATCATCGAGCTGTGCATCGCCCTTGAAGCGGACTTCGTCGAACTCGCGACGTGCCAGTTCTATGGTTGGGCGCAGCTCAATCGGGTCGGCCTGTTGCCGACCAAGGAACAACTGGTTCGCGCTGAACGCATCACCAATGAATACCGCGCAAAACTTGAAGCCGAAGGGCATCCCTGCAAGCTGATTTTCGTCACGCCGGACTATTACGAAGAACGCCCGAAAGCCTGCATGAACGGCTGGGGCAGTATTTTTCTGACGGTCACACCGGACGGAACCGCCCTACCCTGTCACGGCGCCCGACAACTGCCGGTGCAGTTTCCCAACGTGCGCGACCACAGCATGCAGCACATCTGGTACGACTCGTTCGGCTTCAACCGCTTTCGCGGTTACGACTGGATGCCCGAGCCGTGCCGTTCCTGCGACGAGAAGGAAAAAGACTTCGGCGGCTGTCGTTGCCAGGCATTCATGCTCACGGGTGACGCGAGCAATGCCGACCCGGTGTGCAGCAAGTCGGAACATCACGGCGTGATTCTCAAGGCCCGCGAAGAAGCCGAGCACGCGACCCAGACCATCGAACAACTGGCCTTTCGCAATGAACGAAACTCACGCCTCATCGCCAAAAGCTGAACCCTTAAGCGCCGCCAGGGCTGTCGCGGCCGGCATCGACTTCGCCGAGTTGCAAATCGGCAAGCATGGCCTGTTCTGGAACGAATACCGCCCCGAGGATGCCGCCTGCCGAATCTGGCAGTGGCGCGACGGCCAGGCTCATTGCCTGACACCGCCCACCTTCAGTGTGCGCAGCCGGGTGTACGAATATGGCGGCGGTGCATTTTGCCTGACCGATGACGGGCTGGTTTTCGTCAACGAGGCCGATCAGCAGCTGTATCGGCAATCGCTGACAGATGAGACGCCTGAGGTGCTGACTTCAAGTGAATGCCGTTACGGCGATCTGCAATTCGCCAACGGGCAGGTGCTGGCGGTTGAAGAGAACCGCGATCGACATCGCCTGGTGGCTATCGATCTGGCTGACGGCAGACGCCATCTGCTGGCCGAGGGTGCCGATTTCTACGCGGCACCGACCCTGAGTCCTGACGGTCGGCGGCTGGCCTGGATCGAGTGGAACCGCCCGCATCAGCCCTGGACCGCGACTCGCCTGATGGTTGCCGAACGCCAGAGCGATCACACCTTTGCGCAACCACGCTGTGTGGCCGGCGACGATGCTCAGGAGTCACTGCAACAACCGAGATTCGATGACAGCGGCCGTCTGTTTTGCCTGACCGATCGCGGCGGTTTCTGGCAGCCGTGGGTGGAATCGGCCAACGGTCTGAGCCCACTCCCGAGTGCTGCTGCCGACCATGGACCGGCACCTTGGCAACTGGGTGGTTGCACTTGGTTGCCGTTGAGCGACAACACTTATCTGGCGAGTTGGAGCGAAGGCGGTTTTGGTCGACTGGGGCTTCGTCACGGCGAGGGTTCCTGTGACGATTTCACGGGCGACTACAGTCGTTTCCGCCATCTCGCACAGGATGAGCAGTTCATCTACTGCATCGCCGCTTCGCCGCTCAGTTCGGCGGCGGTGATTGCCATTGACCGCAAAACCCGGCAGGTGAAGACACTCGCCGGTGGCGTTGCACCGCTGCCCGCCGAACAGATCAGCCGCCCGCAAACCCTGCGCTATCCGAGTGATTCGGGCGAGGCCCATGGGTACTTCTACCCGGCGATGACCGGCGACACGCAACCGCCCTTGGTGGTGTTCATCCACGGCGGCCCGACGTCGGCCTGCTACCCGATGTTCGACCCGCGAATCCAGTATTGGGCACAACGTGGCTTCGCCGTGGCCGACCTCAATTACCGAGGCAGCAGCGGCTACGGCCGCGCTTATCGCCAGGCGCTGCATTTGAGCTGGGGCGAGGTGGATGTGCAAGATGCCTGCGCGGTGGTCGGCTACCTGGCCGAACGCGGACTGATCGACGGCAACAAGGCGTTTATCCGTGGCGGCAGCGCCGGTGGGTACACCACGTTATGCGCCCTGGCCTTTCACAAAGTTTTTCGCGCAGGCGCCAGCCTGTATGGCGTCAGCGATCCTGTCGCGCTGGGCCGTGTCACCCACAAGTTCGAAGGCGATTATCTGGACTGGTTGATCGGCGACCCGGTACAGGACGCTGAACGCTACGCCGCACGCACGCCGTTGCTGCACGCGAACAACATCAGCGTTCCGATGATCTTCTTTCAGGGTGAACTGGACGCCGTGGTGGTGCCGCAACAGACCCGCGACATGGTCAAGGCGCTACAGGACAACGGCATTCTGGTCGAAGCCCATTACTACGCCGACGAACGCCATGGCTTTCGCAAGGCTGGCAATCAGGCCCACGCGCTGGAGCAGGAATGGTTGTTTTATCGGCGGGTAATGGCGTTGGTGGACTGAAGTCTGCGCTCGGCACAAAAATGTGGCGCCCCATTCGCGAGCAGGCTCGCTCCCACAAGGGAAACGCATTCCAATGTGGGAGCGAGCCTGCTCGCGATGGCGATCTACCTGATGCTGAAAAACTCAGCGCTTGGCGATGACATACACCGCATGCACGATCCCCGGAATATGTGGAGTCGGATCACGCCCCTCTCCAAGCACCTTGATAAAGACAAAAAAACGCCCCACGCCAAAAGATTCAGACATAGGGCGCTGCGTTATACCGCGAGACGGTTCGGGAACTCGTGTAAGGCGGGTCTGATCAGACTGCAATCCCTTTGCGGCACTGCAGTTGCGCGGTGCGTACGCGGGAGAAGGCGCGGGCCAGGCGCAGGAGCATTTCGTCGATAGTGGCCTTGCTGACAGTGAGGGCCGGGGTAAAGCGCAGGCAATCGGGTTGCGGGGCGTTGAGCAGCAAGCCTTCGTACAACGCAGCTTTGACTACGGCGTCAGCCGAGTCGTCGGACAGACCAAGACCCCAGAGCAGCCCTTGGCCGCGCAATTCGCCGTGACCGTAGCGATGAGCCAGACGACTCAAGCCTTCGCGCAGATGCTGACCAGATTCCCGCACATGATCGAGGAAACCCTTGTCCTGCACGTTGTCGAGCACGACAAGACCGGCCGCACTCATCAACACGTTGCCGTGATGAGTACCGGTCATTTCGCCGGTTTCGAAACAACAGGCCTTGCCTCGCGCCAGCAACGCCGCCAATGGCACGCCACCGCCGAGCCCTTTGCCGAGCACGACGATATCTGCCCGCACGCCGTAGGACTGTTCGGCGAGCAAGGTGCCGCAGCGGCCGACGCCGGTTTGCACTTCGTCGAGTATCAGCAAGATGCCAAGCTCACGACACAGGCGCTCGACCTCTTTGAGGTAGTGCTCGGTGGCCGGAATCACCCCGGCCTCGCTCTGGATCGGTTCGAGCATGATCGCAACAGTCTGGGCGTCCACGGCTGCATGCAAGGCTGGCAGGTCATTGAACGGGACATGACTGAAGCCCGGCAGCTGCGGCTCGAATCGGTTGACCAGATTCGAACTGTCCGACGCCGAAATCGTCCCGAGACTACGGCCATGACAACCTTTACTGGCGACGATAATCCGTGAAGCACCGCCACGATGTCGCTGGCCCCATTTGCGCGCCAGTTTGATAGCCGCTTCACAGGCCTCGCTGCCACTGTTGAGCAGGTACGCCTGGTCACTGCCGGTACTGGTGCAGAGCCGCTCGGCGAGGTTGTGCATGCCACGGTTGTGCAAACCGAAACCTGGGTTGATCAGCGACTGAGCCTGTTCCGAAAGCACTTTGACCAGTACTGAAGGGCTGTGTCCGAGGCTATTGGCGCCGCTACCCTGTGAGAAATCGAGATAAGCACGATCATCGCTGTCCCACAACCAGGACCCTTGGCCCCGCACGAAAATCTGTTCCGGCCGTTCGACGCTGGGCATCAGGCACTCGCTGGAAAAGTTGTCGCTTCCGGGCGGCAGGGAGGCGCCCATCGCCAGGTCGTCAAGGCTCGGAGCCTTGCGTCGCAGGTTGAACAGATTCATCGGATAAAACCTCGTCCGAGGTTTTTTGCCTTGCCTATGTAAACACCATCGTCGTAACCGGTATTCATCGTGCTTTCTGGCCCTGTAAGCCCTGTGAATGCGGTTAGACTAGGCGCAGGCAAGGCACTGGGCCATTTCGATTTCTCAGCATTTTCGATAAGTATTAGTTATGGATTTCAAGCAACTGCGTTATTTCGTCGCGGTCTACGAAGAAGGCCACGTCGGTCGGGCCGCCGAGCGGCTTTCAATCTCCCAACCGGCGTTGTCCCAGCAGATCCGTCAACTCGAACAAAACCTCGATGTGAGCCTGTTCGAACGCAGCAGCAAACGTCTGCTGCCCACCCTGGCGGCCCACACGCTTTACAACCATGCCCTGCCCTTGCTCGATGGCCTGCAACGCGCGCGCGAAGCCTTGGGCAACTTTAAAGGCAAGGCGCTGCGAACCTTGGCCATCGGCGTGCTGCAGACCGTCCATTCCAGCCTGGTGCCGCAGATGCTCGAACGCGTGCGCAAGGCGCAGCCGCATTTGGTGGTGCAGATCTATGAATTGACGGGCCTGGAAATCGAGCGGCGGCTACTCAATGGCTCTCTGGACATCGGCATCAGCTACCTGCCGCCCCGTCAGCCGGGTTTGCACGGCGTGCAGTTGTACGAAGATGAACTGACGCTCGTCATCCCGGCGGACCACCCGTTGCGGGAATTCAAGAAAGTCTCCATGAGCCAGGCCGCCGAGTTACCCATGTTGCTACTGGGTGAAGAGTTCCAGGTGCGGCAGATCTGGCAGGCCCAATTAGCCAATCTGGGACGTCGCCCGCAGGTACAGGCTGAACTGAACAACATGGCGGGGATTCTCGACAGCCTGCCGCACACGCGACTGGCGACCGTGCTGCCCGGACGCTCGAAAAACACCCATGGCGACCAGGCACTGTTGTGGAAACCACTGAGCGAACCGCGGGTGCCACTGAAAGTCGGGTTGGTGTGTCGTGATGTGCAGCGGCAACAGGCTTCGCTGACATTGTTGCGGACATTGCTGGAAGAGGTGATGGATGAGCACTTGCGCAGCCCGACAGCCCTGGATGGGTTGAGCTGAACTTTTTTGCAGGCAAAAGAAAACCCCGCCGAAGCGGGGCTTTGCAGACTGTTTCCCTGACATCCATTTCACTCCGCCGTCCTGGCAGAATCCTACGTGTCCGTGTTATTGCTTTGCGCTTCCTGCGCGACGTCCATGTGAAGTAGATTAGCTCTGGATCCAATCTGCGCCTATGGGAAAACAGCAGCACGTCATGTAAGAGAATGCTTACATAACACTACAGGGTCAGAATTGTCCTGCATCCAGCAGGAACAGCGACTCGCTACCCGCCTTCACCGACGCGCTCAACGAGTGAATACGCGGCAGCAAACGTGCGAAATAGAACCGTGCCGTACCGAGTTTGCTCGCGTAGAAATCGTCCTGCGCTTCTTTACCGAAAGCTGCCTTGGCCATCAGAGCCCACATGTAGGCGTAAGCCGTGTAACCGAATGCTTGTAGATACTCGACCGAAGCAGCGCCGATTTCGTTCGGGTTGTTTTTTGCACGGTCCAGCAACCACGCAGTCAGTTCGTCGAGAGTGTCCACCGCGTCATTCAGCGGCTTGGTGAACTCCGCCAGGTCAGCACTGGCCGTCGCGGTGAAATGACGAATCTCGTCAGCGAACAGTTTGTAGAACGCCCCGCCGCTGCCAACGATCTTGCGTCCTACAAGGTCCAGCGCCTGAATGCCGTTGGTGCCTTCGTAGATCTGGGTAATGCGCACGTCTCGAACCAGTTGTTCCTGGCCCCACTCACGGATGTAGCCGTGGCCGCCAAAAATCTGCTGGCCGTGAACAGTGGTTTCCAGCCCCAGGTCGGTCAGGAATGCCTTGGCCACAGGGGTCAGCAGTGCGACCAGATCTTCTGCGCGCTTGCGGGTAGTGCCGTCTTCGCTGAACTTGGCGGTGTCCAGTTGCATTGCCACATAAGTGGAGAAGGCACGACCGCCTTCGTTCGAGGCTTTCATGGTCAGCAGCATGCGACGCACGTCCGGGTGGACGATGATCGGGTCAGCCACTTTGTCCTTGTTCTGCGCGCCGGTCGGCGAACGGCTCTGCAGACGGTCACGAGCGTATTCGATCGCGTTCTGGTAGGAGCGCTCGCCAGTGGCCAGGCCCTGGATGCCGACACCCAGACGCTCGTAGTTCATCATGGTGAACATCGCCGCCAAACCTTTATTCGGCTCGCCGACCAGGTAACCCAAGGCTTCGTCGAAGTTCATCACGCAGGTCGCGGACGCCTGGATGCCCATCTTGTGTTCGATCGAACCACAGGTCGCCGGGTTGCGCGCACCGAGGCTACCATCGGCATTGACCAGGAACTTCGGCACCAGGAACAGCGAAATACCCTTCGGTCCCGCTGGCGCATCCGGCAGTTTGGCCAGTACCAGGTGGATGATGTTCTCGGTCAGGTCGTGCTCGCCGCCGGTGATGAAGATTTTGGTGCCGCTGACTTTGTAGGAGCCGTCGGCCTGGGGCTCGGCCCTGGTGCGGATAATCCCAAGGTCTGTACCGGCGTGCGGCTCGGTCAGGCACATGGAACCGGCCCAGACACCGGCGTACATGTTTGGCAGGTACGCCGCTTTCAGCTCTTCGCTGGCGTGGGCGTTGATCGACAGGCAAGCGCCGGCAGTCAACATTGGGTACAGACCGAACGACAGGCTCGCGGAGTTGACCATTTCTTCGACCTGCGCCGAAACAGCCTTGGGCATGCCCATGCCGCCGTAGGTCGGATCGCCACCGACACCGACCCAACCGCCTTCAGCGTAGGTCTGATACGCCTGCGGGAAACCGGCCGGGGTGGTGACGGCACCGTCGGCCCAGTGACAACCTTCTTCGTCAGCTGCACGGCTCAGGGGCGCGATGCTTTTGCTGGTGACCTTGCCGGCTTCTTCCAGAATGGCTTCGACAGTTTCAGCATCGACAGTCTCGGCCAGCGCAGGCAATTCGGCCCAGAGTTTGGCGACCTCGAAAACTTCATTGAGGACGAAGCGCATATCGCGCAGGGGCGCTTTGTAGTCAGCCATGGCAAACCTCGCAGGATCTAAACAGGTGGTTCGTAGAATAGTGATTTCGTTGTGTCCGAGTGTACCTCAACAACTTTTACGACACATAGGGTCAACTCATGACTGTTTTGTTATTTTTAGTCATAGGCATTTCAGCTGAGACTGTTCTCGCCTTCCAGAACGCATTCGCGGGCAAGCCTCGCTCCTACAGGTCATGTCGCACGCATTTCACATGAACGACAACAAACTGTAGGAGCGAGGCTTGCCCGCGAAGCTTTTCAAATATTCGTCAGAGCGCAAACAACTCCGCCGGCAGCGTCATCAGGCAATCACTGCCCGCCTCGATGGCCGCCCGATGAGCGCAAGTACGCGGCAGCAAACGCTTGAAGTAAAACTCGCTGGTCGCCAACTTGCCCCGGCAGTAATCGGCATCACCGCTGCCCGCCTCCAACTGCGCCTGAGCCACCAATGCCATGCGTAGCCACAGGTAGCCGAGGATGATGTAGCCGCTGTACATCAAGTAATCCACCGACGCGGCGCCGACTTCATCCGGATTTTTCATCGCCGCCATGCCGACCTTGGTGGTCAACTCGCCCCACTGCTGATTCAGACCGTTGAGTTGCGCCACATAGCTGCCGAGTTGCGGATGCTCAGCATTGGCCACACAGAGCTTGTGGACGATTTTGGTGAACCCGCGCAGCAGTTTTCCCTGACTGCCAAGGACTTTGCGCCCAAGCAGATCCAGCGCCTGAATGCCGTTGGTGCCTTCGTAGATCGGCGCGATCCGACAGTCACGAACCAACTGCTCCATGCCCCACTCACGAATGAAACCGTGGCCGCCAAACACCTGCATGCCGAGGTTGGTCACCTCCAATCCGGTGTCGGTGATGAAGGCTTTGCAGATCGGCGTCAGGAATGCCAGCAAATCCTCGGCGTCCTGGCGCGCCGTTTCATCCCGGCTCAGATGCGCAGCGTCCAGCAACTGTGCGGTGAAATAAGTCAGCGCCCGGTTGCCTTCGTTGAAGGCCTTCATGATCAGCAACATCCTGCGCACATCGGGATGAACGATGATCGGGTCAGCGGGTTTTTCCGGTGCTTTCGGTCCGGTGAGTGAGCGCATTTGCAGACGGTCGTTGGCGTACCTGATCGCGCCCTGGAAGCTCGCCTCCCCCAGACACAAACCTTGCATCCCGGTGCCAAGCCGCGCGTGGTTCATCATGGTGAACATACAGTTCAGGCCCTTGTTCGGTTCACCGATCAAGAAACCCTTGGCGTCGTCGAAATTCAGCACGCAGGTGGCCGAGGCCTTGATGCCCATTTTGTGCTCGATCGAGCCGCAGGAAACACCATTGCGCTCGCCCGCTTCACCTTCGGCATTGGGTAGGAATTTAGGAACGATAAACAGCGAAATACCCTTGGTCCCTGCCGGCGCGTCCGGCAGTTTGGCCAGCACCAGATGAATGATGTTGTCACTCATGTCGTGTTCGCCGGCGGAGATGAAGATCTTGCTGCCGGAGATCGCGTAACTGCCGTCGGCCTGAGGCACGGCGCGGGTCTTGATGATGCCCAGGTCGGTGCCGCAATGGGCTTCGGTCAGGCACATGGTGCCGGTCCATTGGCCAGCGGTGAGCTTGCTCAGGTAGGTCTGTTTCTGTTCTTCGGTGCCATGGGCATGGATGGCTGACATCGCGCCGTGAGTCAGGCCGGGGTACATGCCCCAGGAGGTGTTGCTGGAGCCAACCATCTCACTGATGACCAGCCCCAGAGAACTAGGCAATCCCTGACCACCGTAAGCCGGATCCGCCGCCAGACCATGCCAGCCACCTTCCACATACTGCGCGAATGCTTGCTTGAAGCCTGTAGGCGTTGTAACCACGCCGTTGTCGAAATGGCAGCCTTCTTCGTCGCCACTGCGGTTCAGCGGTGCGAGAACGTTCTCACAGAATTTCGCGCCTTCTTCGAGGATCGCATTGACCATGTCCGGGCTGGCATCGGTGGCCCCCAGCGCGGCGTAGTCGCTGTGAAAATCGAAGACATGGTCGATCAGAAAGCGCATGTCGCGCAGGGGAGCTTTGTACTCGGGCATGGTCATTTCTCCGGCAGCAGATGGCTCAAACCTACTGCCGTGCACCACGCCTCACAATCACAGTCCAGACGCTGAATGCGCCATCATCACTCAACCCGCAGCGGCGTCCATGCGCACTGCGCCACGGCGGTTCTGACCGAAGGCCATCACACAGTTTCGCCCCGCACCCTTGGCACTGTAGAGCGCCTGGTCAGCGGATTTGAGCACTTCTTCGGGGGTGCGCTGCTCCAGCCGTTCGGCGACGCCGATGCTGACAGTGACCGATACACTCGAGGTGCCCGAGCCGGCGCGGCGCTGGCGTCCCTGCTGATCATCCTGGGGACGGCTGTCCTGATTACGCAGCTGGATGTTGTAAGTGGCGATGGATTCGCGGATGACCTCCAGGTGCGGCATGCACTCTTCGAGGGTTTTACCTGCGAACACCAGAGCAAATTCTTCACCGCCATAGCGATACGCCCTACCGCCGCCGCTGATTTTCGACAACTTGCTGGCCACCAGTCGCAACACCTGATCGCCGACATCGTGGCCATGGGTGTCGTTGAATTTCTTGAAGTGATCGACATCACTCATGGCCAGCACGTAATTGCGCCCCAGCCGTTGCATGCGTTCGTTCAGGGCGCGGCGCCCCGGCAGCCCCGTGAGTTCATCGCGGAAGGCCATCTGATAGGCCTCATGGGCAACCGCGGCGGCAATCATCAACATCACCTGGCTGCACATGATGTTCAGGGTGAAGGGCAGGATGAAGGTTTTCGGCAACATCCAGAACAATCCCAACAGCCCCACTAGCTGCGCAGCGTGCAAAGGTCTTGGATTGCGCCAGTATTGCCAGCTCAGTAATAGAAACGAGGCGATGAACACGGGATAAGACAACTGGATCAGGCTCATCCAGGCGCCATGCAGGGCTGGCCAACGGATCTCCGACAGCCACATCAACAGCGCCTGTGGGTAACTTTGCTCCAGCCCCAGCGCCACGCTGCCGAACGCCAGCAACACGGCGAAGCGCGCCACCATGTCCTGGAACAGGTGGGTGCGCTCCTGCCAGGCGGCGAACAAGCCAAAGAGCAACGGCAGCAACAGACAGCACAGATGGAACACCACCGCGGCGTCTTCACGAACTTTGCCATTGTCACGGTAGTAGTCGGTCTGGGTGTCGAGCAGGAAGTAGGCGATGTACACCGTGACCATCAGAAACAGTTCACGCTGACGTCGGTAAACCGCGCAATACGCGCCGCCGAGCAACAACACCAGCGTGGGCAGCACGTTGAACAGCGAAGTGAAGAAGACGTTGAGATCCTTGACGTAAGCAGCCGCAAGCCCTGCGAGCAACAACAGCAGTGATGGCAAGAAATGGCTGAAACGTACAGCGGAAGAACGCGGCAAGGGTAAAGCTCCGACCCGGCAAACAAGGATGGCATTGTGCCTGCATTTGGAGCAGCCAAGCACGTGCAACGAGACGTGTGTCACATCGCAGCCTCTTTAACGGCAGCAAAGTCGTTCTTCTTAGCGTTTTAGTCAGGAATATTTACAGACGTGATCGTTTGCGTCAGGCATAAAAAAGCCGCTGCTCCCGAGGAAGCAGCGGCTTTGAGAATGGACTGCGTAGGGCTTAGTAACCCAGTGCGAAGTCTTCTTCTTTCATGTCCATCAGGTTGTTGGCGCCCGACAGCATGGTTGCAACGTGAGTGCGGGTACGCGGCAGGATGCGCTGGAAGTAGAAGCGCGCAGTCTGCAGCTTGGCGGTGTAGAACGCCTCTTCGGTGGTACCGGCAGCCAGTTTCTCGGCCGCCAGACGCGCCATGTCAGCCCAGAAGTAGGCAAGGCACGCGTAACCGGAGTACATCAGGTAGTCCACCGACGCCGCGCCGACTTCTTCGCGGTCTTTCATTGCTGCCATACCGACCTTCATGGTCAGCTCGCCCCACTCTTTGTTCAGCGCAGCCAATGGCTCGACGAACTCTTTGACCGCGTCATTGCCTTCGTTGCTCTGGCAGAACTTGTGGACGATCTTGGTGAAGCCTTTCAGAGCCTCGCCTTGAGTCATCAGCACTTTACGGCCCAGCAGGTCCAGTGCCTGGATGCCGGTGGTGCCTTCGTACAGCATCGAAATGCGGCTGTCGCGAACGTTCTGTTCCATGCCCCACTCGGCGATGAAGCCGTGACCGCCGTAGATCTGCACGCCGTGGTTAGCGGATTCGAAACCGACTTCAGTCATGAAGGCTTTGGCGATCGGCGTCATGAAGGCCAGCAGCGCGTCGGCTTTCTTCTTCTCTTCTTCATCGACGCCGTACTTGACGATGTCGACTTGCTTGGCGGTGAAATAAACCATCGCACGGTTGCCTTCGGCGAAAGCCTTCATGGTCAACAGCATGCGACGTACGTCAGGGTGAACGATGATCGGGTCAGCGGCTTTGTCCGGCGCTTTCGGGCCAGTCAGAGAGCGCATTTGCAGACGATCGCGAGCGTATTTCAGACCGCCCTGGAAGCCGATCTCGGCGTGCGCCAGACCTTGCAGCGCAGTACCCAGACGTGCGGTGTTCATAAAGGTGAACATGCAGTTCAGGCCTTTGTTCGCCGGGCCGATCAGGTAACCGGTGGCCGCGTCGAAGTTCATCACGCAGGTGGCGTTACCGTGGATGCCCATTTTGTGTTCCAGGGAACCGCAGCTCACAGCGTTGCGTGCGCCGATCGAGCCGTCTGCGTTCGGCAGGAATTTCGGAACGATGAACAGGGAAATGCCTTTGGTGCCGGCCGGTGCGTCCGGCAGACGTGCCAGAACGATGTGGACGATGTTGTCGGCCATATCGTGTTCGCCGGCCGAGATGAAGATCTTGGTGCCGGACACTTTGTAGGACCCGTCGGCCTGAGGCTCGGCCTTGGTGCGCAACATGCCCAGGTCAGTGCCGCAGTGCGGTTCGGTCAGGCACATGGTGCCGGTCCATTCGCCGGAGACCAGTTTGGTCAGGTAAGCCTCTTGTTGCTCAGGCGTGCCGTGCTCGGAAATGGTGTTCATCGCGCCATGGGACAGGCCTGGGTACATGCCCCACGACCAGTTGGCCTCGCCGACCATTTCGCTGACGGCCAGACCCAAAGACTCCGGCAGGCCCTGGCCGCCGTGCTCTACGTCGTGAGCCAGGCTTGGCCAGCCACCTTCGACGAATTGCTTGTAGGCTTCTTTGAAACCGGTTGGGGTTTTAACGCCGGACTCGCTCCAGGTGCAGCCTTCGGTGTCACCCACGCGGTTCAGCGGCGCCAGCACTTGCTCACAAAACTTGGCGCCTTCTTCGAGAATGGCGTCAACCATGTCCGGAGTTGCGTCCTGGCAAGCCGGAAGGCTCTGATAGTGCGCTTCGTAGCCGAGCAGTTCGTCACGAACGAAGCGAATATCACGCAAGGGGGCCTTGTAGTCAGGCATAGCGATAAACCTCTGCTGATGTAACCGGGAATGAACGACCGTGTCGATTTGTTGTGACGGTCAAACAGTTGTTTGAAACATACGTTTACGCCCAAATCTTGTCAAGCGTCGATCTTTTGCCATTCGTCATCGCCCCCTGAAAACGTCGCCCACACCGTTACGCATCGCCGTTGAATGAGCAACACGTCATGTTGGAGAGATTAGTTGAGGCAGAAGGACTTACGCAGAAAAACGCCGCGAACAGGCGCGGCGTTGGAGTAGCGGACTAAGCGAGAAATCAGGCGTAGGTATCGATCAACGTACCGAGCATTTCATCGGATGCCTTGGCGACTTTGACGCCAAGTTCCACCTGGAACTTGCCCTGGGACATCTCGACCATATTGCTGGCCAAGTCCGATTGCTGGCTGCGATCTACCGAGCGCAGACGATCCACCTGAACCTCGGAAGACTGACTGGTGACCGAACGCTCGATGGTGTTGTTGGCGATCTGGCCCGAAGCCTGATCGACGCGGTTCTGCCCTGTCTGAATAGTGCTCAGACCGGCATAAAAAGCGGTGTTTCCTGAGATTTCCATGGGGGAACTCGTCCGACAAAGGATCAACAGCGGCCATTGAACCAGACACGCCGACAAAAGGCCCGACAAAAACACTAATGGCACAGTGCCTTGTCATAGGTAACACCTAACCCAGAAACCTCAGTCCAGCAGATCCAGCTGTAGAAACTCGGCCACCGCTTCGGCTGTCACTGACTTGAGTTTCGGCACCCGACCCAGGCACGGCGCGGGAATGCGCTCGGCCAGCGTCGCGAGGTTCTCTTCCAGGCGCGAGGTCTTGGGATCGATGATGTTGGCCACCCACCCTGCCAGCTGCAAACCATCCCGAGCAATCGCCTCAGCCGTCAGCAGCGCATGGTTGATACAGCCCAGGCGCACGCCGACCACAAGAATCACCGGCAGATCCAGCGCCATCGCCAGGTCCGACAGATTGTCCTGATCCGCCAACGGCACTCGCCAGCCGCCAGCGCCTTCGATCAAGGTGAAGTCCGCCTGCATGTCGAGAATCTGCCGCATCGGGGTCAACAGCGATTGCACGGTCAACGCCACACCAGCCTCCCGCGCCGCCAGATGCGGGGCGATCGCCGGTTCGAACGCGACCGGATTGACCTGTTCATAAGTCAAAGGCACCGAACACTCGGCAAACAATGCCAGCGCATCGGCGTTGCGCAATCCCTTGGGCGTCAGCTCGCAACCGGAGGCCACCGGTTTGCCCGCCGCCGTGCTCAAACCCGCCAATCGCGCGGCATGCAGCAAACCGGCGGCGATGGTGGTCTTGCCGACATCGGTGTCAGTGCCGGCGATGAAATAGGCTGCGCTCATAAGGGTTTCTCCAACACGGCGTAAACCACTTGATAAGTCGCCGGCAGTCCCTGTGCCTGACGAAACTGCTCATAAGCCTCGATCAAGCCGAGGATCCGCGCCCTGCCAGTCAAACCGCCCGGCCGACCGGGGTTCAGGTTGTGCGCCCCAAGTGCCTTCAGCTCATGGGTCAGGCTGCGGACATCGGGGTAATGCAACACATGCGGCTGCGTTTCGAGGCTGACGACCTTCGAACCGCTGCCCGCGCAAAGCTGTTGGTAAACACCGAACTCGCGGAAGCGGTTGACGTGCACCATGCCATCCACCTGACGCCAACTGTCGCGCAATTCGTACAGCGTGCCTACACACAGACTAGCAAACGCGAAAATCCCGCCCGGTTTCAGCACTCGATACGCTTCATTTAGCACTGAGGCGAAATCCGCGCACCATTGCACCGCCAGGCTGGAGAAGACCAGGTCGCAGGTCGACGCCTGCAACGGCAAGCGTTCGGCATCACCGGCAATGAAATGCGTGGCGCCGCCCAAGGGACGAGCGTGATTGAGCATGCCTTCTGCGATGTCCAACGCCACTCCGGCGCTCGCAGGAAACTTGTCCGCCAAGGCTCGGCTGAAATACCCGGTGCCGCAGCCCATATCCAGCCAACGAGCAGGGACAAAATCTTCCGGTAACCGACGCAACAACTCGCTGCCCACGTCGCGTTGCAATTCGGCCACGCTATCGTAACTTGCCGCAGCACGGGAAAAGGACGCCGCCACCTGGCGTTTGTCGGGCAAGCCGCCGGGCAGGTTGGGAAGGGATAAATCAGTCATCACCGAACTCATGCAAAAAGGCCTGAATCGCCCCCGCCACACCGTGGGGGTCTTCCAGAAGAAACGCGTGACTGGCCTGTTCAATCAGACCGATTTCAACATCCGGCAGTAACGTCAGCAGATCCCCCGCCGCTTCGGCCGGAACCAGCCCGTCGAGGCCGCCAAACAAGTGCAATTGCGGACCACGAAACGCCTGCAACGCTCGCAGGGTGTCCAGTTGTGCGAGCAACTCCAGGCCGCTTATCAGCACCGGCGAAGACGTATGCGGTGCACCAGCAAGCAAGAGTCGCGATATCCCGCGTGGGTCTGCGGCGCCTTGTGCGCACAACAGCGAGAAGCGTTTCAACGTCATGCGCAGGTCAGCCTTGCAGCCGGCCAGAAACGCATCGAAGGTCTCGCCGGGCATCGCGCTCGGCCACTGCTCATGGGCGACAAAAGAAGAGTTACTCGCCAGGGTTACCAGGCCGCAGCAGCGGTCACCGCGTCGCGCCGCCAATTCGGACGCCAGCATGCCGCCCAACGACCAGCCACCGAGCCAGGCATCCTGTGGCAACGTGGAGTCCAACTCATCGAGCCATTCTTCAAGGTCGCTCGATTCCAGTTCCGGCAATGGCTCGATCTCGACGCGCAGGTGCTCATCCAGGCCCTGCAAGGCAGCCGCCAAGGGTTCCAGCGGCGAAATCCCGAGACCCCAACCCGGCAGCAGAATCAGACGATCACGCATGGCTTGGCTCCGGTCCCAGTTGTTGAAAACAATCGGCCAGTCCATCTAACAATAGCTGTACCTGCGCCTCGCTGTGAGCGGCGGTCAGGGTTACGCGCAAGCGTGCGCTGCCCGCGGGCACAGTCGGTGGACGAATCGCTGTCACCATCAGGCCGCGTTCGCGCAGCATCTGCGACAGTCGAACCGCACGCCCGGCGTCGCCGATCATGATCGGCTGGATCGGCGTGAAGCTGTCCATCAACTCCAGACCAATCTGTTCGGCGCCTTGGCGGAACTGGCGAATCAGCGTCTGCAGATGCTCACGTCGCCAGTGTTCACTGCGTAGCAGCTCCAGGCTTTTCAGCGTCGCGCAGGCCAGCGCCGGCGGTTGGCTGGTGGTGTAGATGTAAGGGCGAGCGAACTGGATCAGGCTTTCGATCAGCTCTTCACTGCCAGCCACAAAAGCACCGGCCGTACCGAAAGCCTTGCCGAGGGTGCCGACCAAGACCGGCACGTCTTCCTGACTCAGACCGAAATGCTCGACGATCCCGCCGCCATTGGCGCCCAGCGGACCAAAACCGTGCGCGTCATCGACCATCAGCCAAGCGCCTTTGGCCCTGGCTTCCCGCGCCAGCGCCGGCAGGTCGGCGATGTCGCCGTCCATGCTGAACACGCCGTCGGTAACCACCAGCGTATTGCCGGTGGCCTTCTCAAGGCGCTTGGCCAAGCTGGCCGCGTCGTTATGCAGATAACGATTAAAACGCGCACCGGACAACAACCCTGCATCCAGCAACGACGCATGATTGAGTCGGTCTTCCAGCACTGTATCGCCCTGCCCGACCAATGCGGTGACCGCGCCAAGGTTGGCCATGTAACCGGTGGTGAACAGCAGCGCTCGTGGGCGCCCGGTGAACTCGGCAAGAGTTTCTTCCAACGCGTGATGCGGACCGCTGTGGCCGATCACCAGATGCGAAGCACCACCGCCCACGCCCCAACGCGACGCGCCGGCGCGCCAGGCTTCGATCACTTGCGGGTGATTGGCCAGGCCCAGGTAGTCGTTGTTACAGAACGCCAGCAACGGCTGACCATCAACCACCACTTCCGGGCCTTGGGGGCTTTCGAGCAATGGGCGCTGGCGATAAAGGTTTTCGGCACGACGGGCAGCAAGGCGCGCGCTGAGATCGAAAGACATGCAGGCCTCGAAGGTCATTTCACAATCTGATGCAGGAACAATGGACTTGGCTGGAAACCGAGTCGCGGCCATCGCGGGCAAGCCACGCTCCCACAGGTTCTACGCAGTTCCTTGTGGGAGCGAGCCTGCTCGCGATGAGGCCATGACATCCAACATCTATGTTGAATATCTAATTGCTATCGCGAGCAGGCTCGCTCCCACAGGGGTTTTGCATTCCTTCAGAGGAATCGGTGAAGGTTTCAGACAGCAGCGTTATAGAACTGCTCGCTGCTCTTCTGCTCCACCAGTGCCTGTTCGATGGCGGCCTGGTGCACTTCGTCGGCGTGCTCTTCGCGAGCTTCCGGAAGGATGCCCAGACGCGAGAACAACTGCATGTCCTTGTCGGCCTGCGGGTTGGCGGTGGTCAGCAGTTTTTCGCCGTAGAAAATCGAGTTGGCGCCGGCAAAGAAGGCCAGGGCCTGCATCTGTTCGTTCATCGCTTCGCGGCCGGCGGACAGGCGCACGTGGGATTTTGGCATCAGGATGCGGGCGACCGCGAGCATGCGGATGAAATCGAACGGATCGACGTCGTCGGCATTTTCCAGCGGCGTGCCGGCGACTTTCACCAGCATGTTGATCGGCACCGATTCCGGATGCTCTGGCAGGTTGGCCAGCTGGATCAGCAGGTTGGCGCGATCGTCGAGGGACTCGCCCATGCCGAGAATGCCGCCGGAGCAGATCTTCATCCCCGAATCACGCACGTAGGCCAGGGTTTGCAGGCGCTCGCTGTAAGTGCGGGTGGTGATGATGCTGCCGTAGAACTCCGGCGAGGTGTCGAGGTTGTGGTTGTAGTAGTCCAGGCCGGCTTCGGCCAGGGCGACGGTCTGGTCCTGATCGAGACGGCCGAGGGTCATGCAGGTTTCCAGGCCCATGGCCTTCACGCCTTTGACCATCTCCAGCACGTAAGGCATGTCTTTGGCCGACGGGTGTTTCCACGCCGCGCCCATGCAGAAACGGGTCGAACCGATGGCCTTGGCGCGAGCGGCCTCTTCGAGGACCTTCTGCACTTCCATCAGTTTTTCTTTTTCAAGGCCAGTGTTGTAG
Organism: Pseudomonas sp. B21-015; assembly: GCF_024749285.1. NCBI lineage: Bacteria > Pseudomonadati > Pseudomonadota > Gammaproteobacteria > Pseudomonadales > Pseudomonadaceae > Pseudomonas > Pseudomonas sp. B21-015. The sequence continues at coordinate 618,651 of NZ_CP087196.1, read as the reverse complement.
TGGCCCGACTGCGGACAATATTTGCAATCTTCCGGGCACGCGCCGGTCTTGATCGACAGCAGGGTGGAAACCTGGACGCGATTGGCGTCGAAATGCGCGCGGTGCACCGTTTGCGCCTGGAACAGCAGGTCGTTGAATGGCTGAACGAAGAGTGCTTTGACTTCGGCCAAAGACCAGTCATGACGCAGGGTTGCAGTGGTGCTGGCGCTCATGGGCGTTTCCTTGTTTATGCTTGGCAAGCGGCTGGGGAATGGAATACCCACAGACGCGACACGGATGTTCGGCATATTTAAGGAAGACTCATGCACTGTCAACCACGATACGAAGGACCGGTTTACATCTGGTTAAAAAACAAACAATTCTGTTTGCTCTGCGCAGAAGCCGCAGACGACACCACGCCGATCTGCATGGCCTGTGAAACCGAGTTGCCCTGGCTGGGCGATCACTGCCAAACCTGCGCCCTGCCCTTGCCCGCCACGGGCCTGACGTGCAGCCAATGCCTGAAACAACCGCCCGCCTTCGAGCGGGTCGCCGCGCCCTGGACTTACAGCTTTCCCGTCGACAGTTTGATCACCCGTTTCAAGCACAACGCAAAGTGGCCGTTCGGCCGCCTGCTCGGCGAACTGCTCGCTCAGTTCCTGCAACATCGCCTCGATGAGGACCTGGATCGGCCCGACGCGCTGATACCGGTGCCGCTGGCCTCCAAACGTCTGCGCCAGCGGGGTTTCAACCAGGCGGCGATGCTCGCCCGCTGGCTCAGCACCAACCTCGACATTCCTTGCGATGAAACGCTGTTGCTGAGGATTCAGGACACCAGCGCGCAACAAGAGCTGAATGCCGACGCCCGTAAAAAGAACCTGCGCCACGCCTTTGCCCTGGCGCCCGCGGCCTCGATCAAGGGTCGTCACTTCGCGTTGGTCGACGACGTGCTGACCACCGGCGCCACCGCCCAGGCCCTGGCTCGCCTGTTGATGGAGGCGGGTGCCACGCGGGTCGACGTCTATTGCCTGGCCCGTACCCCAAAACCTGGCGATGGGGCCTGACTTGACTCTCGTGCGCCAAGCCGCCAACGTCCTCCCCATCGCCACAGTCCAAAGCGTCTCGCCATGTCCTTGCCTACGTTGTTGTCCCAACACATTGTCCGTCGCCCGCAGCGCATCGCGTTGCTGCAACACATCGCCGAACAAGGCTCGATCACCCGCGCCGCGAAAAGCGCGGGCCTGAGTTACAAGGCGGCGTGGGATGCCATCGACGAACTGAACAACCTCGCGCAGAAACCGCTGGTGGAGCGCAGCGTCGGCGGCAAGGGTGGCGGTGGCGCCAAGTTGTCCAGCGAAGGCGAACGCGTGTTGCGCCTGTATCAAAAGTTGCAGGCCTTGCAGGCTCAGGTGCTGGAAGCCGCCGAAGAGGCCAGTGACCTGGACCTGCTCGGTCGGCTGATGCTCAGAACCAGCGCGCGCAACCAACTGCACGGCAAGGTCGTGGCGATCGATACACAGGGGCGCAACGACCGGATCCGCCTTGAACTGGCTGAAGGTTTGCTTATCGATACGCAGATCACTCACGACAGCACTCTGCGCCTGGAACTGGAAACCGGCACCGAAGTGGTGGCACTGATCAAGGCCGGCTGGCTGGAACTGCTGAGCGTCGATCAAACCACAACACCCGGCGACAACTCCCTGAAGGGCACGGTCGAAGAAATCCTCGACGCCGAAGACGGTCCCAGCGAAGTGCGCATCAGCCTGCCCAATGGCCAGACACTTTGCGCCCTGGCCGAGCCGCTGCACCTGAAAACCCTCGGGCTTGCCGCCGGGAAACCGGTGCAGGTGCAGTTCGCGCCGTCCAACGTGTTGCTCGGCACACCGCTGTAGGAGCTGCCGAAGGCTGCGATCTTCTGATCCTGATTTTAAGATCAAAAGATCGCAGCCTTCGGCAGCTCCTACGAGGCGACTGCAACAAAAGCTTCATCGATCACCATTAAGGTGGCTGCAAAAACCCGCAGGGAGCCTGATGTGAGCCTATTAGAAGACAACCAACCCACCGACCTCGAAAAAATGGTCGGCCTCAGCCGTCGTGGCTTCATCAGCGCTGGTGCCCTCTGCGGTGCAGCGATGTTTCTCGGTGGCAACCTGCTGAGTCGTAGCGTGCTGGCCGCCAGCGTCAGCGCCGGCTCCAGCAAATTGTTGGGCTTCGACAGCATCGCCGCCGCCACCACCGATACCATCACCCTGCCGCCGGGCTACAAATCCTCGGTGCTGATCAGCTGGGGCCAGCCTCTGCAGAAGAATGGCCCGGTGTTCGACCCGAGCGGCAACGGCACGGCCGAGCACCAGGAAGTCCAGTTCGGCGACAACAACGACGGCATGAGCCTGTTCGAATTCCCCGGTGACAGAGACCGGGCGTTGATGGCGATCAACAACGAATACACCAACTACCGCTACCTCTATCCCCACGGCGGCATGCCGCAATCGGCGGCAGAGGTGCGCAAGGCCCTGGCCTGCGAAGGCGTGTCGGTGATCGAGGTACAGCGCAAGAACGGCCAATGGCAATTCGTCCAGGGCTCGCGCTACAACCGGCGTATTCACGGTAACGCGCCGATCAGCCTGAGTGGCCCGGCCGCCGGTCACGAGCTGCTGAAAACCAGCGCCGACAAACACGGCAAGAACGTCCTCGGCACCTTCCAGAACTGCGCCAACGGCAAGACGCCGTGGGGCACTTATCTGACCTGCGAAGAGAACTTCACCGACTGCTTCGGCAGCAGCAATGCCGAGCAAAAATTCGACGCCGCGCAGAAGCGCTATGGCGCAGTGGCGGCCAGCAAAGAGATCAACTGGCACCCGCACGATGAACGCTTTGACCTGGCGAAGAACCCCAACGAGCTCAACCGCCACGGCTGGGTGGTGGAAATCGACCCGTTCGATCCGCAATCGACGCCGGTCAAACGCACCGCGCTGGGCCGCTTCAAACATGAAAACGCAGCCCTGGCCGAAACCAACGACGGTCGCGCCGTGGTGTACATGGGCGACGACGAACGTGGCGAGTTCATCTACAAATTCGTCAGCCGCGACAAGATCAACCACAAAAACCCCAAGGCCAACCGCGATCTGCTGGATCACGGCACCTTGTACGTGGCGCGCTTCGACGCGGGCGACGGCAATGCCGACCACCCGAAAGGCCAGGGCCAGTGGATCGAACTGACCCACGGCAAGAACGGCATCGACGCCAGCAGCGGTTTTGCCGACCAGGCCGAAGTGCTGATTCACGCACGCCTCGCAGCCAGCGTGGTGAATGCAACGCGCATGGACCGCCCGGAATGGATCGTCGTCAGCCCCAAGGACGGCCAGGTCTACTGCACCCTGACCAACAACGCCAAGCGCGGCGAAGAAGGCCAGCCGGTGGGCGGTCCGAACCCGCGCGAGAAGAACGTCTATGGGCAGATCCTGCGCTGGCGCACCGACCGCGACGATCACGGTTCGAATAGCTTTGCCTGGGACCTGTTTGTGGTCGCCGGCAACCCGGGCGTCCACGCCGGTACACCGAAGGCCGGTTCGTCGAACATCACCCCGCAGAACATGTTCAACAGCCCGGATGGCCTGGGCTTCGACAAGGCCGGGCGCTTGTGGATTCTCACCGATGGCGATTCAAGCAATACAGGCGACTTCGCGGGCATGGGCAATAACCAGATGCTCTGTGCCGACCCGGTGACTGGCGAGATCCGCCGCTTCATGGTCGGGCCGGTAGGTTGTGAGGTGACGGGGATCAGCTTCTCACCGGATCAGAAAACCTTGTTTGTCGGGATTCAGCATCCGGGTGAAAGCGGTGGGTCGACGTTCCCTGAGCATCTGCCCAACGGTAAGCCGCGGTCTTCGGTGATGGCTATTTCCCGTGAGGATGGCGGGATCGTCGGCGCCTGATAGGGCCTCTTCGCGGGCAAGCCCGCTCCCACAGGGATCTCCTGCGTGTGACAAATAGTGTGCACACCCAAGATCCATGTGGGAGCGGGCTTGCCCGCGAAGGCGTCGGTGCGAACAACACTTACCTCAACCCAACCACTAAAGAAGCCCCGTCTGCGCTACCATGCTTGGCCGGACGCGGCAGCCTGCCGCGCGCAGGAGTCAGCATGGCCCACCCGTTTGCAACCCTCACCCCAGACCTCGTGCTCGATGCCGTCGAAAGCATCGGCTTTCTCAGCGACGCGCGCATTCTGGCGCTCAACAGCTACGAGAACCGCGTCTATCAGGTCGGCATCGAAGACTCCGAGCCACTGATTGCCAAGTTCTACCGCCCGCAGCGCTGGACCAACGAAGCGATCCTCGAAGAGCATCAGTTCACCTTCGAACTCGCCGAGTGCGACGTGCCGGTGGTCGCGCCGATGATCCACAACGGTGCCAGCCTGCACGAACACAACGGTTTCCGTTTCACCCTGTTCCCCCGCCGTGGCGGCCGCGCACCGGAGCCGGGCAATCTCGATCAGCTGTATCGACTGGGCCAGTTGCTCGGTCGTCTGCATGCGGTCGGTGCTACCAAACCGTTCGCACACCGAGAAGCGCTGGGGGTGAAGAACTTCGGTCATGACTCGCTGACCACATTGCTCGAAGGCAATTTCGTTCCCAAAAGCCTGCTGCCCGCCTACGAGTCCGTGGCCCGCGACCTGCTCAAGCGCGTGGAAGAGGTTTACCAGGCCACGCCGCACCAGAACATCCGCATGCACGGCGATTGCCACCCCGGCAACATGATGTGTCGCGACGAGATGTTCCACATCGTCGATCTCGACGACTGCCGCATGGGCCCGGCGGTGCAGGATATCTGGATGATGCTGGCGGGTGATCGTCAGGAATGTCTGGGGCAGTTGTCGGAATTGATGGACGGCTACAACGAATTCCACGACTTCGATCCGCGGGAACTGGCGCTGATCGAACCGCTGCGCGCCTTGCGGCTGATGCACTACAGCGCCTGGCTCGCCCGTCGCTGGGACGACCCGGCCTTCCCTCGCAGCTTTCCATGGTTCGGCACCGAGCGCTATTGGGGCGATCAGGTGTTGGCGTTGCGTGAGCAATTGGCAGCACTCAATGAAGAGCCACTGAAGTTGTTCTGACGAACACAAATCCAATGTGTGCGGGCTTGCTCGCGAATACGGTTTCACATTCAACAGAGATGCTGACTGAATGACCGCATTCGCGAGCAAGCCCGCTCCCACAAACGTTCACAACACATTAAGGCAAATCTCCTTACAATCCCCTCTTTGTTAGCTGCCTAAGCAAGGATTCTCATGCAAGCCGCCAACCCGCGTCGCGGGTACATCCTGGGCCTGAGCGCCTACATCATCTGGGGACTGTTCCCGCTCTACTTCAAAGCCATCGCCAGCGTGCCCGCCGTGGAGATCATCATCCACCGAGTGCTTTGGTCCGCGCTGTTCGGCGCGTTGCTGCTGCTCGTCTGGAAGCATCCCGGCTGGTGGCGCGAGCTGCGCGAGAATCCGCGACGGCTGGCGATCCTGGCGCTGAGCGGCACACTGATCGCGGCCAACTGGCTGACTTACGTCTGGTCGGTGAACAATGGACGCATGCTTGAGGCCAGCCTTGGCTACTACATCAACCCGCTGGTGAACGTACTGTTGGGGATGCTGATTCTCGGCGAACGGCTACGGCGCATGCAGTGGATCGCGGTGGGGCTGGCGGCAGTCGGTGTCGCGCAGCAAGTGTGGCAAGTCGGCAGTCTGCCGTGGGTGTCGCTGGTGCTGGCATTGACCTTCGGCTTCTACGGCCTGATCCGCAAGCAGGCACCGGTCAAGGCATTACCGGGGCTGGTGGTGGAAACCTGGATGCTGGTGCCGATTGCCGCCGCCTGGCTGCTGTTCAATCCGACGGCGACCAGCGCGCAAGCCGAATTCTGGACCTCCTCCGAAGCCTGGTGGCTGGTGGCCGCCGGCCCGGTAACGCTGGTGCCACTGGTGTGTTTCAACGCCGCTGCACGACACTTGCCCTACACCACACTCGGATTTCTCCAGTACCTGGCGCCGACGCTGGTGTTGCTGCAAGCCGTTCTGCTGTTTGGCGAGCACTTGTCGTCCAGCACGTTGGTGGCGTTCATCTTTATCTGGGCAGGTCTGGCGGTTTACAGCATCGACGCGTGGATAAGTCTGCGCCGTCGCCGCTGATCAGAAAACGTACAAACATCTACAGGCCACGTCCGACGTGGCCTGCATCCATCCTTCCCAAGGTTATCCACAGTGTGATCCCCGGCGTTTGTGCGCAAGTCACTGAAACTGCTGGTTTTTTGATCAGAGCCCGAAGAGTCCCGGCCGACGTGGCCTGGCGGGGTGTCTCTACAGGTTATCCACAGGCAGGTGCACGTATAACTTGGATAACCTGTTCAAGGTTCGCTGCGCAGCACCAATTCGACCATCAGATCGTCCGCCAGGGTTTCCAGGCGCGATTGCAGCACCTCCAGCGACAAGGTCAGTGGTACCGCGAGAATTGCTTCGGCATGGAACAACGGCTCGCTGCTCATCGGCGCCGGCCGCACTTCGGTCACCAGCCGCTCCAGGCTCACCCCCTGCTCACTCAGCAGACGCGTAATGTCTCGCACAATGCCCGGACGATCATTGCCCACCAGTTCCATGGCAATCGGCTTCCAGGTGCAGGATTGTTCGATGCTGCTTTCGGCGATCATCACGCGGATGCCCTGGGTCGACAGTCCCTGTAGGGCGTCTACCAGTTCATCGTAGGCCTCGGCCGGCACACCCACCCGAAGAATCCCGGCGAATTGTCCGGCCATGCGCGACATGCGGCTCTCCAGCCAGTTGCCGCCGTGCTCGGCAATGCATTGGGCAATACGCTCGACCTGCCCGGGCTTGTCCGGGGCGAATACGGTGAGTACGAGATGGTCCATGGCGCAGCCCTCTTGTCATGACTTTTGTTATAGAACAGCAAGTATAGGCAAGGGCTGGCTCTGCGTGGACGGGGCTTGCTCGCGAATGAAGGCACCGCAGATTCAGTTGAAGAAACAAATCGTGTACAAGTTTTTAGATTTAACTGGAACAATCCAATAGTTTTTTGAGAACATCCCGTGCCCCGACGTGACTGCACGACGTCGGCGAGTCGCAGAACGACGTAATTAGTCTAATTTTCACAACCGCAATTCATCATGTAGTATGCCGCAGCGCGCACTACATAACGTTGGATCGATGTCTGCCGCAGGCGCCGTCGCAACCCTGAAAGCCCCGTCAGCAAGGCCGCAAGGCCGTTGATCGGACCGAACCCAGCCGCCCGCAATGGCATGTACTGGTAGAAGGGTTTGTGGTTTAAATGGCCAGAGGCTTCATTGTTAAATTGAAGAGCTGAAAAGCGAAATAGCTGAGCAGAGTGAGGCAAGCAATGACTGAACACGTTCAAGTCGGTGGCCTGCAGGTCGCCAAAGTCCTGTTCGACTTCGTGAACAACGAAGCCATTCCCGGTACCGGCCTCACCGCCGACAAGTTCTGGGCCGGTGCCGACAAGGTCATTCATGACCTGGCGCCGAAGAACAAAGCCCTACTCGCCAAACGCGATGATTTCCAGGCTCGCATTGATGCCTGGCACCAGGCTCGTGCAGGTGTTGCGCACGATGCGGTGGCCTACAAAGCCTTCATGCAAGACATCGGTTATCTGCTGCCAGAAGCGGCCGATTTCCAGGCAACGACGCAAAACGTCGATGACGAAATCGCCCGCATGGCCGGCCCGCAGCTGGTGGTGCCGGTGATGAACGCGCGCTTCGCGCTCAACGCCTCGAACGCCCGCTGGGGTTCGTTGTATGACGCGCTCTACGGCACCGACGCCATCAGCGAAGCGGGTGGCGCGGAAAAAGGCAAAGGCTATAACAAGGTGCGCGGCGACAAGGTCATCGCCTTCGCCCGCGCCTTCCTCAACGAAGCCGCGCCATTGGCTGCCGGCTCCCACGTCGACTCCACCGGCTACAAAATCGTTGACGGCAAACTGGTCGTCGCCCTCAAAGGCGGCAGCAACTCGGTTTTGAAGAGCTCTGGCCTGCGCAACGATGCCCAACTGATCGGTTTCCACGGCGATGCAGCGGCTCCGACCGCAATCCTGTTGAAAAACAATGGCCTGCACTTCGAAATCCAGATCGATGCCAGCACCCCGGTCGGCCAGACCGATGCCGCCGGTGTCAAAGACATCCTGATGGAAGCCGCGCTGACCACCATCATGGACTGCGAAGACTCGGTCGCCGCAGTCGATGCCGATGACAAAGTGGTGATCTACCGCAACTGGCTCGGCCTGATGAAGGGCGATCTGTCGGAAGAAGTCTCCAAGGGCGGTCAGACCTTTACCCGCACCATGAACGCCGACCGCACTTATACCGGTGTCGACGGTAAAGAACTGAGCCTGCATGGTCGTTCGTTGTTGTTCGTGCGCAACGTCGGTCACCTGATGACCATTGACGCGATCCTCGACAAAGACGGCAACGAAGTGCCGGAAGGCATTCTCGACGGTCTGGTGACCTGCCTGGCAGCGATCCACAGCCTGAACGGCAACAGCGCGCGCAAGAACAGCCGCACTGGCTCGGTCTATATCGTGAAGCCGAAGATGCACGGCCCGGAAGAAGCGGCGTTCACCAACGAGCTGTTCGGGCGCATCGAAGACGTACTGGGCCTGACACGCAATACCCTGAAAGTCGGGATCATGGACGAGGAACGCCGTACCACGGTCAACCTCAAGGCCTGCATCAAGGCCGCCAGCGAGCGTGTAGTGTTCATCAACACCGGTTTCCTCGACCGCACGGGCGATGAAATCCACACCTCCATGGAAGCCGGCCCGATGGTGCGCAAGGCCGACATGAAGGCCGAGAAGTGGATCGGCGCCTACGAGAACTGGAACGTCGACATCGGTTTGAGCACCGGCCTGCAAGGTCGCGCCCAGATCGGTAAAGGCATGTGGGCCATGCCCGACCTGATGGCGGCGATGCTGGAACAGAAGATCGCTCACCCGATGGCCGGTGCCAACACGGCCTGGGTTCCATCGCCGACTGCTGCTGCACTGCACGCATTGCACTATCACAAGGTCGATGTGTTCGCCCGTCAGGTCGAACTGGCCAAACGTGCGCGCGCTTCGGTGGACGACATCCTGACCATCCCGTTGGCTGTGAATCCGAGCTGGACCGCGGAGCAGATCAAGAATGAACTGGACAACAACGCTCAGGGCATTCTCGGTTACGTGGTGCGCTGGATCGACCAGGGCGTGGGTTGCTCGAAAGTGCCGGATATCAATGACGTCGGCCTGATGGAAGACCGTGCGACGCTGCGCATTTCCAGCCAGCACATCGCCAACTGGCTGCGCCACGGCATCGTCACTGAAGATCAGGTGATGGAAAGCCTCAAGCGCATGGCGCCAGTGGTTGATCGTCAGAACGCCAACGACCCGCTGTACCGCCCGCTGGCACCGAACTTCGACAGCAATATCGCCTTCCAGGCGGCAGTCGAACTGGTCGTCGAAGGCACCAAGCAGCCGAACGGCTACACCGAGCCGGTTCTGCACCGTCGTCGTCGCGAGTTCAAGGCCGCCAACGGCCTTTGAGTAAACGCTGACGCCGGACGTGAAAAAGCCCTGATCGAGAGATCGGGGCTTTTTTTTACGCCGCGGTCCCTTGTGGCGAGGGAGCTTGCTCCCGCTCGACTGCGCAGCAGTCGTAAACCCTGTGTATGCGGTGTATCAGATCGCTGGTTTTGGGGCTGCTGCGCAACCCAGCGGGAGCAAGCTCCCTCGCCATAAAAAGCTGCCAGCCTGGAGGTCCGCGCTACACATCCATCCCCAGCTCATGCTTGACCAATTCAAGCAATTTTTCGCTATCGATAGGCTTGAGCAGAAAGTCCACTACGTGCAAATGCATGGCTTCGATCGCATCCTTCACGTCGGCATCGCCGGAAACGATGATGATCGGCAACGCCGCACGCGCCGACTCCCGCACCTGACGGATCAGTTCCAGGCCATCGACGTGCCCCATCCGCAGGTCAGTAATCACCAGACCAATCGACGGCTTCGCCTCCAGCAATTTGAGCGCCGTTTCGCCGCTGGCCGCCGTCATGCAGTGAATGCCATCCAGCCCCAGAATTTCCGACAGCAGCTCCCTGGCATCCTTATCGTCATCGACGATCAGCACCCGCTGCGGCGGCAAATCTGGTTCCAACATGACGGCACTGAGCGCTTCGCGCTCGGCATCACTCAAAATATCGTGGTCGGACATGGCGTTCTCAACGTTTTCGGCTCGATCCCTGGCACAGTGGTCAGACATCGCGCGGCAGAGCTTCAATGTGCACTTCGTCGGAAATCTTTCCAATAGACAATGTAGGAGGTTTTTCCCACAGTTGTGTCAGACATTTCCCATATTCAGACCACAGCCCTGCCTACCTAGACTTACGTCCAATGGGCACCCCGCCCGCAGGGGTCGACCATGGCTGGAACAATCCGACACAACAATTCGAAAAAGACTGCGGTAATGGTTATGAGTAAAGCGGACGCCTTCACCCAGGCAGGGAAAACCGCGGTGTTGCAGAACATCCAGGGTACTTTGCAATTCCTCCAGCGCTTCCCGCCCTTCAATCAGATGGAAAACGCCCACCTGGCTTATCTGGTGGAGCAATGTCAGCTGCGTTTTTATGCCCCCGGCGAAAGCATCATCAAACCCGCCGATGGCCCGATTGAGCATTTCTACATCGTCAAACAGGGCCGGGTCGTGGGTGAACGCCCGCACACGGCCAAGGGCGAGACCGAAACCACCTTCGAAATCACCACCGGCGAGTGTTTCCCCCTCGCCGCGCTACTGGGGGAACGAGCGACTCGCACCGAACATCTGGCGGCCGAAGACACCTTTTGCCTACAGCTGAACAAGCTGGCGTTCATCAAACTGTTCGCACTGTCCAGCCCGTTTCGCGACTTTGCCCTGCGTGGTGTCAGCAGCTTGCTGGATCAGGTCAACCAGCAAGTCCAGCAAAAAGCTGTGGAAACCCTCGGCACCCAGTACTCGCTCAATACCCGGTTGGGCGAATTGGCCATGCGCCACCCGGTAACCTGCAGCCCGATTACCCCCCTGCGTGAAGCCGTGACGCTGATGCACGATCAGCAAGTCGGGAGCATTGTGGTGGTCGATGAGCAAAAAGCGCCGCTGGGCATTTTCACCCTGCGCGACTTGCGACATGTGGTGGCCAACGGCACCAGCGACTTCAATGAAGCGATCGAAAGGCACATGACCCGGGCGCCGTTTTACCTGACGCCGGACCACAGCGCCTTCGACGCAGCGATTGCCATGACCGAGCGGCACATCGCCCACGTCTGCCTGGTCAAGGATCAGCGCCTGTGTGGAGTGGTCTCGGAACGCGACCTGTTTTCCCTGCAAAGGGTCGATCTGGTGCATCTGGCGCGGACTATTCGCAGTGCCCAGAAGTTGGAAAACCTGGTGGCGATGCGCGGCGAAATCGGCCAATTGGTGGAGCGGATGCTGGCCCACGGCGCATCCTCGACCCAGATCACCCACATCATCACCTTGCTCAACGACCATACCGTGTGCCGGGTGATCGAACTGGTGCTCGCCGAGAAAGGCGACCCCGGCGTGCCGTTCAGTTGGCTGTGTTTCGGCAGCGAAGGCCGCCGCGAGCAGACGCTGCACACCGATCAGGACAACGGCATTCTGTTCGAAGCCCGCGACGCGGCCCACGCCGCCGAGATTCGCGGCAAGTTGCTGCCCCTCGCCCAGCAGATCAATCAGAACCTGGCGCTGTGTGGTTTCACTTTGTGCAAGGGCAACATCATGGCCGGCAACCCCGAGCTGTGTTTGTCCCGGGCCGAATGGGCGCGACGTTTTGCGGCGTTTATCCGCGAGGCGACACCGGAAAACCTGTTGGGTTCGAGCATCTATTTCGACCTGCGCGTAGTCTGGGGCGACGAGCGAGGCTGCGAACAGCTGCGCCAGGGCATTCTCGATCAGGTCGGCGACAACCGGTTGTTCCAGCGCATGATGGCCGAGAATGCCCTGCGCAACCGTCCGCCCGTAGGGCGTTTCCGTGAATTCGTCCTGGCGCGCAAAAATGGCGAGAAAGCCACGCTCGACCTGAAGCTTCAGGGCCTGACCCCTTTCGTCGACGGTGCTCGAGTGCTGGCCCTGGCCCACGGCATCGACGCCAACAATACCCTGGAGCGCTTTCGCCAATTGGTGGCCAAAGAGGTCATCGAACGGCTGGACGGCGCCGCCTATGAAGAGGCATATCACTTCATCCAGCAAACCCGCATGCAGCAGCATCAGTTACAGACACGGGAGAATTTGCCCTACTCCAACCGCGTCGATCCGGACAGCCTCAATCATCTGGACCGACGCATCCTGCGTGAATCCCTGCGCCAGGCTCAACGCCTGCAAAGCAGCCTGACCCTGCGGTATCAGTTATGAGCCTGTTTTCATGGCTGCGCCCGGCCAGTCCCGTTTTGCCCGGCGAACTGCAACAGCGTCTGGAGCGCTTGCCGGCCGTGGCCGAGCTGAGCGATTGCAGCCTGCGCGAGCAACGCTGGGTGGTACTCGACCTGGAAACCACCGGGCTGAACCTGAATAAAGACCGGCTGTTGTCCATCGGCGCGGTGGTGATCGAGGACGGGGCGATCGATTTCAGCCAGCAGTTCGAACGCACGTTGCAATGCACCGAACTCAAACTCGGCCCCAGCGTGTTGATTCATGGTCTTGGCCCGAGCGCCATTGCCGCCGGCAGCGACCCTGCGCAGGCCCTGCTCGAATTCATGGAGTTCGTCGGCGACAGTCCGGTGTTGGCGTTTCATGCGCCGTTCGACCAGCACATGCTGGGGCGCGCGCTGAAAGAACATCTGGGCTACAAGTTGCAGCATCCGTTTCTGGACGTGGCAGACATCGCCCCGTTGCTGTGCCCGCAGGCGCATTTTCGCGAGGCTGGGCTGGACGAGTGGATCGACTGGTTCAAGCTGGAGGTCTTCGAGCGGCATAACGCCAGTGCCGATGCGCTGGCGACGGCGGAGCTGATGCTGATTTTATTCAGCCGGGCGCGACAGCAGCAGATTTATAGCCCATTGAATTTGCAGCAGCGGCTGAGTCAGTGGAAGCGGCGGCGGCAGGCTCCGTCTTTTTGAGTTTTATGGCGCCTGTTCTGGCGCCTTCGCGGGCAAGCCACGCTCCCACAGGTATTGCGTCGTGCGCCGATTTCGCGAACGACGCAATACCTGTGGGAGCAAACTCCTACACTTCGTTCCATGTTCAGCCGTGAGCTTGCGCTTGAGCTCAAGCATTAAAGCGCTATGCTGCCGACACTGCCCACGATCGAGATCGTCGCCATGTCCGTCCCCAGCATGACCTTGTTCCACAACCCCGCGTCGCCTTTTGTTCGTAAAGTCATGGTGCTGCTGCACGAAACCGGGCAAACGAACCGCGTGGCGCTGCAAGCCAGCCAGCTCACGCCCGTCAGCCCGGATCCGGCCCTCAACGAAGACAACCCGTTGGGCAAGATTCCGGCGCTGCGCCTGGCCGACGGCAATGTGTTGTACGACAGCCGGGTGATCCTCGACTACCTCGATCACCAGCACGTCGGCAATCCTCTGATTCCTCGTGAAGGCTCGGCGCGCTGGCGGCGTTTGACCCTGGCTTCTCTGGCTGACGGGATCATGGATGCCGCAGTGATGATTCGCTATGAAGTAGCCCTGCGCTCGCCGGAAAAACATTGGGACACATGGCTCGACAGTCAGCGCGACAAGATTCGTCGCGCCCTGGCGCTGCTGGAGGCCGATGCGATTGCCGAGCTGACCAGCCATTTCGATGTGGCGGCGATCAGTGTTGCCTGTGCCTTGGGTTATCTGGATCTGCGCCATCCGGATCTGGAATGGCGCAAAGAGAATCCGAAGCTGGCGGAGTGGTATTTCGAGGTGAGTCAGCGGCCTTCGATGATCGCGACGATGCCCAAGGTTTAGATTCTCGGCAACTGTGTCGGCCTCATCGCGAGCAGGCTCGCTCCCACATTTGATCTTTGGTATGCACAACCTTTGTGTTCACTGGAGATCTTTTGTGGGAGCGAGCCTGCTCGCGATGGCACCACGCCGGATCCAACGGAAACAACCCGGCAATCCGCGTCGCCAACACCTCGCCCACCCGCTGATCTTCGCGCAACCCCAACGACCGGCTCATTCCACCGCCCCAATATCAAACGCCAGCGGCTTGGCGGACTTTTGCCCGATCCCGTACCAGTCCAGCTTGCGAGTCAGCACCATAAACACGCCCAGCAACCCGAACAGCAGCAGCGAGCCCATCAACAGCGCGTAATCCTCGGCACTCAATAGGCCGTAGAGCAAGCCATACAACGCCGCCAACCCCGCCGAAAAGCTCAAGCCGTGAAGCACGCTGCGCAGCACATGGCAGACATAGAACCCGATCAACGCCACACAGCCACTCGCCGACAACAGATACGCCAAGGCAAAGCCGATGTGTTCGGACAGCGACAGCAGCAACAGGTAGAAGAACGCCAGCGCCACGCCCACCAACGCGTATTGCACCGGGTGTACCGCCAGGCTTTTCAGCACTTCGAAGAGGAAGAAACCCGCGAAGGTCAGGACGATGAATAGCAACGCGTATTTGATTGCCCGGTCGCTTTTCAGGTACTGGTCCACCGGGTCGATGAAACTCACGCCGAAACTGCGACCGCTGAACGCCTCGCACTGACCACTCGACACGCAACTGCTCAACGCCTCTTGCAGGTTGGTGGAGAAAAACGAGGTCTGCCAATTGGCGGTGAAGCCCTGATCGGTGATTTCACGCTGGGCCGGCAGGTAGTTACCGATGAAGCTGGGATGAGGCCAGTTGGCGGCCAGTGAAACCTTGCTGGTCTTGCCCACCGGGAGAATCTGCAACTGGCCGGTGCCTTGCAGGCGCAAGTCGAAACCGAATGCCAATTCCGTGGCCTGCCTGGTGTCCAGCGCTGGCAGCGTGACGTGCACACCCTCGCCCAACCAGCCCACTTGGCTACCCGGTACAAAGTCCAGGCTCTGGCCATTGAGTTCGAGTTTCAGGGCATTTTCGATGCCGCGAATGTCGCTGATGCCGACAGCCAGGAACGGCTGATCGAAGCGGTAATCGGCGAAGTCTTCCTTGATGCCCAGTTGTGCCGGGACCGAGAAATGCCCGCTGATGCGGTTGTCGGCGTGAAACAACCGCGCCTCGTAGATACCCCGGGCACGCAGTTCAGTCTGGACCTGGCCGTCCAGTTCAAAGCGCTCCGGCAGGAAATACAAACGCCCGCGCTCCTCGCCGACATCCTGGTAACGCTGGTTGGTTTTTTCATTGGTTTTCCAGGTGCGCACCGTTTTGCGATAGGGCACCACCATCAGCGGACCGCTCAGTTGCTGGCTATAGCTGGAACTGCGGGCGATGTCTTCGAGCACACCGTCGCGCAGTTGTTGCCGATCCTGGATCACGCCGTTGATCATCAGCAACGGGATCAGCAACAACAGAATCAAAAGGGCAATCGCCCCGAGTTTTAGGGTCAGGCTACGGTTCATGGGACTCTCCCTGTTTGGATGGGGAGAGTCTGGGATTCGTATATGGAGGATGTATGTGGGGAATGTGGGAATTGTGTGGAGTTGAACAAAGATCGTCCGAAGGCTGCGATCTTTAGCGGTCTGAAGGCAGGCGTAAACTCACCTGCACACCGCCGTCAACATTACCGATGCTCATCATGCCGCCATGCAACTTGACCACCTCTTCAACGAAGTTAAGCCCCAACCCCGTACTTTTACGCCCACTGTCCGGACGCGGCAGTGAGTAGAAGCGCTCACTCAAGCGCGGCAATGCATAGTCGGGAATCGCCTCGGCCTGGTTGAACAGCCTGAACTCAATCTGCTCACCGACTCGTTCGGCGCAAAATCGCAACACACCGTACGCCGGGGTGAAATCCAACGCATTCTCCAGCAGATTGCCCAGTGCCTGACGCAACAGAAACGGCTCGCCGAGCAGATTCAGATCCGCTGCAATGTGCAGTTCCACACGCAACTGCTTGCCTTCGATTCGTGCAGCCTGCGCGCTCAGCAGCTCATCGACCAAATCCACCAACGGCACGGCCACCCGCTCTTCCAGCCCTTGGCGCTGTTCCACCTGCGCCAGGTTCAACAGTCGTTCGATCAACTGCTGCATGCGTGCACTTTCGCTGTCGATGTTGCTGACGAATCGCTGCTGCTGAGCCAGCGGCATCTCGCCTTGCAGCAACTCCGCCGCGCCACGAATCGCCGCCAGCGGGCTTTTCAATTCATGGGTCAGGGTGTGTACATAACGCTCGACGTAGGCTTTGCCTTCGAGCTGGGTGCGCATCTGCTCCACCGCCGTGGCCAGTTGTTCCAGCTCGCCGCCACGATAATGCGGCACCTCGACCCTCCGGCCTTCGCTGACAGCCTGGGCATACGCCGTCAACCGCCGCAGCGCCGCGCTCAACCACCAGGACAACAGCGCGCCGAACAGCAAACCGAGGCCGATCAGGCCGGCACCATACGCCAGCAATCGCCGCTCGGTGCGATCAACGTAAGGCTGCAGCGAGCTGTTGGGCTTGGCCACCGTCACCACGCCGATGATCTGGCCGTTGTCGCGAATCGGCGCCCCCACGTGCATCACCGACGAGGTTGAGTCATCCGGGTTGCTGCGAGTCGAACGAGCGCCGTATTCGCCACGCAGGGTCAGATAGACGTCGTTCCAGCGCGAGAAGTCCTGGCCCACCGCGATGCCGCTGGAATCCAGCACCACAATGCCCTTGGCATCGGTGACGTAAATGCGGTGGTTGACCTGATTCTTCGGCAGCCCCCAGATTTTCGCCTTCGGTTGCCGTTCGCCATAAGCCTTGAGCAACTCGGGCCAGCGGTTCTGGCTGAGGGTGCCGGCCTTGAAGTCGTCACGCAGGATCTCGGCCATCAGGTTGGCGGTGTCTACCAGGGTTTCTTCGGTGGACTGGCGCACACCGGGGCGGATTTCCTCCATCACGGTGTTGAGCACAAAGTAGCCAGTCAGGCCGATGAACAGCACGTAGACCAGAAAAATCCGGATCCCCAGTGGCATCAGCTGTGCCCCGGGCTGTAGCTGTAACCGAGGCCGCGGTGGGTCTGGATTGGCTCGGCGTCGGCCTTCACCAGACGCAATTTGGCGCGCACGCTCTTGATGTGGCTGTCGATGCTGCGGTCGTAACCGGCATCGGCGGCCACGCCCAGCGCATCGAGCAGTTGTTCGCGGCTGAAGACTCGCTCGGGCTGTTCCAGCAGGCATTGCAGCAAACGAAACTCATGGCGAGTCAGGCTCAGGGGCTGACTGCGATAGCTGATCTGCACCCGTTCGCTGTCGATGCGAAACAGCGCTGAAGCCACCTCCGCCACCGGTCGTGGCGCCATGCGTTTGAGAATCGCCCTGACCCGCGCCGCCACTTCCCGAGGGCTGAACGGTTTGACCACGTAGTCGTCGGCGCCGATCTCCAGGCCCACCACACGGTCGATTTCGGCGTCACGGGCGCTGAGGAAGATCACCGGCACGTCGCTGAAACGCCGCAACTGCTTGCAGGTCTCGAAGCCGCTGATGTCTGGTAGGCCAATGTCGAGAATGATCAGGTCGGCCGGCGTGGCGCGCTGATGTTCAAGCGCCGCCACACCAAGGCTCAACCAGGCGGTGGTGAAGCCGTCGCCCTGCAAGGCGAAAATCAGGGTGTCGGCAATCGCCGCTTCGTCTTCGACAATCAGGATATGAGGCATGGCATCCGAGCCCGGAAGTTAAGTGGGCGAACGGTGCCCCAAGGCTGATTCGCCGTCAATCAGCAGTCGGGTTTGTCGGCCGTGAAGCGACGCGCCGGGTTCACCGCCGCACCGAACTCACGCAGGGCTTTGGCGCCGATCAACAACGGGTAGTTGAAACTGCTGCGGTCGGTGAGGTTGACCTCGACGGTGCGCTTGACATTGCCCAGGCACAGTTCCAGATCGACCACCGGACGCTTGGTCGGCTCGATCACTTCCTTGTCATCCTCGTCTTCTTCGGAGCGGGTCTTGATCTTGCTGATCCGCGCGACCTTGTGTTCGTAGACCTTGTTGCTCGCGCCTTTGGTGGCAAGGCGGAAGCGCACCCACTCATCACCGTCGCGGGTGAAGGTTTCGATGTCTTTGGCTGACAGCGACGCGGTCAGGGCGCCGGTGTCCATTTTGGCCTTGAGGACTTCGCCGCCGATTTCCGGCAGCGCGATGTATTCGTAACGCCCGTACAGGGTCGGCTCGGCGGCCAGGACTGGAAGGGCCACGAGGGAAAGCAGTGCAAGGAGAGATTTCACGTAGGGGGCTTCCTTAGGGAATGTGGAGGCATGGCCGAATTCTAGACCGTAAAAAACAACGATAGTTGGTCCGCCTCACACCTATGTGGCGAGGGAGCTTGCTCCCGTTCGAGTGCGCAGCACTCGTAAAACCGCTGCATGCGGTATACCTGAAAAATCGCAGCGTCTGGTTTTGGGGCCGCTTCGCAGCCCAGCGGGAGCAAGCTCCCTCGCCACAAGGCAATTGCGATATGCCAAAAGCATACCGCCGCAAACGTGAAACATTCGTCGCCAGCGATTTGGCCTGCCATGCGAAGCTGCTTATCATGGCGCGCCCAAACGCTTTCAAGAGTTACTTATGCGCCGCCTGCTCACCGGCTGTTTCGTTACCCTGCTGCTGTTGCTTAACACCCTGGTCCTGTTCGGGCCTTTGATGGTATTCGCGCTGCTCAAACTGCTCCTGCCCGGGCGCTTTCGCGATTACGCCTCGTGGGCGGTGATGTGGATTGCCGAAACCTGGGCCGAGATCGACAAACTGATCTTCCGGCTGTGCATCCCCACGCAATGGGACATTCGCGGCGGCGATGAACTGCGCCGCGACACATCGTATCTGGTGATCAGCAACCATCAGTCCTGGGTCGATATCCCGGCGCTGATCCAGACGCTTAACCGACGCACGCCGTTCTTCAAGTTCTTCCTCAAGAAAGAACTGATCTGGGTGCCGTTCCTGGGCCTGGCCTGGTGGGCGTTGGACTATCCGTTCATGAAGCGCTACAGCAAGGCGTTCCTGGAGAAGCACCCGGAGCTGGCCGGCAAGGACCTGGAGATCACCAAACAAGCCTGCAAGTTGTACAAACGCCAGTCAGTGACGGTGGTAAATTATCTGGAAGGCACCCGCTACACAGCAGCGAAAAGCGACCAACAACAGTCACCCTTCACCTACTTGCTCAAGCCCAAGGCGGGCGGCGTGGCGTTCGTGCTGGCAGCGATGGGCGAACAGCTGGATGCCATTCTCGACGTGACGGTGGTGTATCCGCAGCAGAAGATTCCGGGGTTCTGGGATTTGATCAGCGGCAACGTGCCCAGGGTGATCATCGACATCCACACTCGCGAACTGGACCCGGCACTTTGGCAAGGCGATTACGAAAACGATCCGGCGTTTCGCGAAACGATCCAGAACTGGGTCAACCAGCTCTGGATCGAGAAGGACCGGCGCATCAAGGCACTACGCGCCAAGGGCTGACTCAGCTACCAGCGCCTGTGCCCCAGATCCCGCCAAGATTTTGCAGCAGCGAACCGGCAACGCCTTGTTGACCGAGGTATTGCAGGATCACCGGGGCAAACAGGCCGACCATCCCGGTGTCCATGCCCAAAGCGCTGAAGGCGTTGTTCAGGTCCTTGGTGTCCTTGACGTTACCCAGCAAGCCATCGAGCAACGCATTCTTATCCGAACCGGCGCCAAGCAGCCCGCCCAATCCATTCAGACCACTGATCGCGCTGTTGCCGGCGATCTGAGCGAGGCCCGGAACATTTTTGCTCAGTTCAGAGAAGTCCTGACCGCTGAGCTGATTCCTCGCCAGCCCCAGCATCGCGCCGGCACCGCCGATAGCCTGCTCCGGGGTGATGTCGAGCTGCGAACCCAGGGTATTGAGCAAACCGGCCGCCTTGGGCGCCGCCGCCACGATGCCATCGGCATCATCGCCCTCGTCGGCATCATCCCCCTCGTCGCCCTGCATCGCCGAAACCGCTTTGGCCGCATCAACGAGGCTGAACTGTGCAAAGGCCGGGCTGGCGGCCAGCGTCGTCAACGAAGCGACAGCCATGAGCGATGCCAGTGCAAAACCGCGTGAAACGTTCATCCAGACATCCTCTTGTGCCACACGAAGACCGCCCAATAACGAGGACGGCAAAACTGCCGATTTGACCGGGTATCCGCTGGCATGTTCCTCGTCTGCGCGAGCATTTTTTACCCAGGTGGCGTTCGCGCGATGAATGGCACGCCCGCTCCCGCTGAACGGTCGCAGGGCGGTTCCTTGTGGCGAGGGGGGGGGTGTTCCCCATAAAAAACGGCGACCCGAAGGCCGCCGCTTTTGTTTTGCATGAAGCTTTACGCCGCACTAAACAACTTGTGCGGATCGATCACAAACTTCTTCGGCACGCCCGCATCGAACTCGCCGTAGCCCCGTGGTGCGTCGTCCAGGCTGATGACTTCCACCCCCACGATGTCGGCAATCTTGATGCGGTCCCACATGATCGCCTGCATCAACTGGCGGTTGTACTTCATCACTGGCGTCTGGCCGGTGTGGAAGCTATGGGATTTAGCCCAGCCCAGACCGAAGCGGATGCTCAGGCTGCCCATTTTCGCGGCGGCATCCACCGCACCTGGATCTTCGGTCACGTACAGGCCAGGGATACCGATTTTGCCAGCCACGCGAACTACGCCCATCAGGGAGTTGAGCACGGTGGCCGGGGCTTCGTGTTTCACGCCAGAATGGCCATGACCGCGGGCTTCGAAGCCCACCGCATCGACGGCGCAATCGACTTCAGGCTCGCCCAACAGCGCAGCGATCTGCTCGTGCAGCGGAGTGTCTGTCGACAGGTCGGCGATTTCGAAACCCTGAGCCTTGGCGTGTGCCAGGCGGATCGGGTTGACGTCACCGATGATCACCACCGCCGCGCCCAACAGGCGAGCGGAAGCGGCAGCCGCCAGACCAACCGGGCCGGCGCCCGCGATGTACACCGTGCTGCCTGGGCCAACACCGGCGGTCACTGCGCCGTGGTAGCCGGTTGGCAGGATGTCGGAGAGGCAGGTCAGGTCGCGGATTTTCTCCATGGCCCGATCGCGATCCGGCAGTTTCAGCAGGTTGAAGTCGGCATACGGCACCATGGCGTATTCGGCCTGGCCACCGGTCCAGTCACCCATGTCGACATAACCATAGGCACCGCCCGGACGCGCCGGGTTGACGCTCAGGCAGACACCGGTGTGCATCTCTTTGCAGGAACGGCAGCGCCCGCAAGCGACGTTGAATGGTACCGATACCAGATCGCCGATCTTCAGGTTCTCGACATCGCTGCCCTTCTCGATCACTTCACCGGTGATCTCGTGGCCCAGTACCAGACCGGTCTGAGCGGTGGTACGACCGCGCACCATGTGCTGATCGGAACCACAGATGTTGGTGGAAACTACGCGCAGGATGACACCGTGCTCGATCTTCCTGCCGCGCGGGTCCTGCATTTTGGGATAGTCGATTTTCTGTACTCCGACCTTGCCAGCGCCGAGATACACCACACCACGATTACCAGACATGCTTTCACCTCGCTGTTGTTTTTATGTAGCGGTCGCGTCGCCAAGGATCGGCGGCGCGTTGATTGCTCGGGTTATTGCTTGTGTCTTTTTGCGTTGCCTGTCAGGGCCTCATCGCGGGCAAGCCCGCTCCCACAGGGTTTTGTGTCGTCCACAGATCTCGGGCACACCGCAGCCCACTGTGGGAGCGGGCTTGCCCGCGATGGCGATCTAAAGAACAACAGTGCGATTGGCATTCAAAAACACGCGTCGTTCAATGTGATAACCAACGGCCCGCGCCAGGGTCAGCCCTTCAATATCCCGCCCCTTGGCAATCAAGTCTTCGGGATAGTGGCTGTGATCCACAGCCTCCACGCCCTGGGCGATGATCGGGCCTTCGTCCAGGTCGTTGTTGATGTAATGCGCCGTGGCGCCAACCAGTTTCACGCCCTTGTTGTAGGCCTGGTGATAGGGCTTGGCCCCCTTGAAACCCGGCAGCAGGGAGTGGTGAATATTGATCGCCTTGCCGTCGAGTTTGCGGCACAGCTCTGGCGACAGGACCTGCATGTAACGGGCAAGAATCACCAGTTCGGCGCCGGACTCTTCGATCACCTGCCAGACCTGACGCTCCTGGGACGGCTTGTCGTTGGGGTCCAGCGGAAAATGGTAGTACGGAATCTGGTGCCAGTCGGCCAACGGCTTGAGGTCCGGGTGGTTGGAAACCACGGCGGCCACGTCCATCGACAATTGGCCGATGCGCTGGCGGTAGAGCAAATCGTTGAGGCAGTGATCGGCCTTGGAGACCATGATCACCACTTTTGGCCGGTAATTCGGCGGGGTCAGCTCGAAGATCATCCCGAAGGCGTTACCACGCTCTGCCAGACCTGCGCGAAAGGCTTGTTCGTCGAAACCGTCGGGTTGACGAAATTCCACGCGAATGAAGAAACGGCCCGAGAGCCGGTCATCGAATGAATGGTGCTCGGTAACGTAGCAGCCCTGCTCGAACAGAAAGCGGGTCACCGCATCCACGGTGCCGAGGACGCTGGGGCAATCGGCGGTCAGAATCCATGTGTCTGGGGCGCGGCTCATAGTGCGGTGACTCCTATCTGATCGTTCCCACGCTCTGCGTGGGAACGCCGCCATGGACGCTCTGCGTCCGGCTGTAAAAGGGACGCAGAGCGTCCCGGGATGCATTCCCACGCTGAGCGTGGGAACGATCAGCGGAGCGTGGGAACGATCATTACGCCTGGACGCTAAGCCCGAACTCAGCAGAGGCATCCTGCAACCACAACCACCAGTAATCCGAGAAGCTACGGCGGATCAGCAGTTCCCAAGTGTCTTCGGCGGTATGGCGGATCACCAGTTGCGACTTGGCGAACACCGTGCCAACAGCCTTGCCCACCGGGAAGTTGTTGGGGTGCACGTCGTAGCTGGTGGATTTCATCAGCACCTGGCGCACATTCGGGCCGCTCAGTTCGAGGATCTGCTGGCCACCACTGACGTTGACGATCTGGATGTGCAGGTCGCCCAGCGCTTCACGCAGTTTTTTCTCGGCGGCGAACTCTTCACCGGTCGGCACGATCAGCAGCCATTCATCCGGCCCCATCCATTGCAGGCTGGTTTCGCCTTTGATCACCACGGTCAGCGCGGACGGCAGTTCCAGGCCGAGGGCCTTGTGCACGCCAGCGGCGAACGCGGCATCGTGGCCATCGCCACGGATGGTCAGGTGACCGAGGAGTTTTTTCTCACGCACGGTCACGCCGGCGTTCTTGCGACCCTTGCCCACCAGGCTGGCGAGGTCGGCATGATGCAGCGACGACTCGGCCTTGGCCCCAGTGGTTGGGCGTTGTTGGTAAACATTGGCTGCGGTCATAAAGCACCTTTCTTTTGTTGATCGTTCCCACGCTCTGCGTGGGAATGCCGCCATGGACGCTCTGCGTCCGGCTGTTAAAGAGGGACGCGGAGCGTCCCGGGATGCATTCCCACGCTGAGCGTGGGAACGATCAGCGTGGGAACGATCGACTTACACGTTCTGGCGATCGCCTTTAGGATCGAAGAACACCGAAGAAACGATTTCCGCCTCGATCACGCTGCCGTCGGCCAGCGGTGCGAACACCCGCTCACCCATCCGCTTCAAGCCGCCCTTGACCACACCCATGGCAAACGAATAACCGAGGGAGTTGTGCAGGTAGCTGGAAGTCACGTGACCGACCATGGTCATCGGGATGGTTTGCTTGGTGTTGAACACCAGTTGCGCACCTTCCGGCAGCCATTTGGTCGGATCGATCGGCTTCAGGCCGACCAGCTGTTTGCGCTGATCACGCACGCAGTCTTCGCGGTTCATGCCACGCCAGCCGATCCACGAGAACGGTTTGGTGCGACCAACACACCAGCCCATGTTCAGGTCGTCCGGGGTCATCGAGCTGTCAGTGTCCTGGCCAACGATGATGAAGCCCTTCTCCGCCCGCAGTACGTGCATGGTTTCGGTGCCGTACGGGGTCAGGTTGTATTGCTTGCCAGCCTCGACGATTTTTTCCAGCACGCCCATTGCATAGTCGGCCTGCACGTTGACTTCGTACGACAGCTCACCGGTGAACGAAATCCGGAACACCCGCGCTGGTACACCGCCGACCAGACCTTCTTTCCAGGTCATGAACGGGAACGCTTCGTTGCTCAGGTCGATGTCGGTGACTTCGCTGAGCAGCTTGCGGCTGTTCGGCCCCGACAGGGTCATGGTCGCCCAGTGATCCGTCACGGAAGTGAAGTACACCTTCAGGTCTGGCCATTCGGTCTGGTGGTAGATTTCCAGCCATTGCAGCACGCGTGCAGCGCCGCCGGTGGTGGTGGTCATCACGAAATGGTTGTCGGCCAGGCATGCAGTCACACCGTCGTCGAACACCATGCCGTCTTCTTTGCACATCAGGCCGTAGCGGGCCTTGCCCACGTCGAGCTTGGTCCAGGCGTTGGTGTAGATGCGGTTGAGGAACTCACGGGAGTCCGGGCCCTGGATATCGATCTTGCCCAGGGTCGAAGCGTCCAGCAGGCCGACGCTGTCGCGCACGGCTTTGCATTCGCGTTTGACCGCGGCGTGCAGGTCTTCACCGTTTTTCGGGAAGTACCAAGGACGTTTCCACTGACCGACGTCTTCGAATTCGGCACCGTTTTTTACGTGCCAGGCGTGCAGCGCGGTGTAGCGAACCGGCTCGAAGATGTGCCCACAGTGACGACCAGCCACGGCGCCGAAAGTCACCGGCGTGTAGTTCGGGCGGAACATGGTGGTGCCCATCTGCGGGATGGTCACGTTCAGCGAGCGGGCGGCGATGGCCAGACCGTTGACGTTGCCGAGCTTGCCCTGATCGGTGCCGAAGCCCAGTGCGGTGTAGCGTTTGACGTGCTCGACCGACTCGAAGCCTTCGCGGGTCGCCAGTTCGATGGCGGCAGCGGTGACGTCGTTCTGCAGGTCGACGAATTGCTTCGGCGCCCGTGCGGTGGCTTTTTCGTGAGGCACCTGGAACAGCGCCAGAGTCGGCTCTTCCAGACGGCTCAAGGCTTTGGGCAATACGCCTTCGACCTTGCTGAAACCGGCTTCGCTGGCCGCGCGAGCACCACCTTCAAAACCATCGGCCAACGAATCGCCGAGGCCATAAACGCCGTTGATGCCACCGACGCACACGCGTTTTTGCGGTGCTTCGCCCGGTACGAAACCGAGGATGTCTTCACGCCAGATCGGCTTGCCACCCAAGTGCGACGCTAGGTGAACCACCGGGCTGTAACCGCCGGAACTGGCGACCAGGTCGCAATCGAGCCACTCGCCCGGGCTGGTCACGGTGTGTGCTTTTACATCAATCGCGGCAACGCGAGCGGCGGTGACGTGCTTGCTGCCACGGGCCTCGATCACGGCGCTGCCGGTCAGGATGCGGATGCCTTTGGCGCGAGCTTCTTCCACCAGCGCACCGCGAGGGTTGCTGCGGGCATCGGCGATCGCCACCACTTGCAGACTGGCATCGAGCCAATCCAGCGCTACGCGGTAAGCGTGATCGTTGTTGGTCGACAGCACGAGTTTTTTGCCCGGTGCCACGCCGTAACGACGCACATAAGTCGACACAGCGCCGGCGAGCATGTTGCCCGGCACGTCGTTGTTGCCATAAACCAGTGGACGCTCGTGGGTGCCGGTCGCCAGCACTACACGCTTGGCGCGAACCCGGTGGATGCGCTGACGCACCTGGCCAATCGGGGCGCGGTCGCCGAGGTGATCGGTGAGGCGCTCGTGAATGGTCAGGAAGTTATGGTCGTGGTAGCCGTTGACCGTGGCGCGCGGCAACAGCAGCACGTCCGGGGTGTTTTTCAGCTCGGCGATGACGCTGGCGACCCACTCGGTAGCAGGCTTGCCATCAAGGCTTTCGCGGGAATCGAGCAGGCTGCCGCCGAACTCTTCCTGCTCATCGGCCAGGATCACACGCGCACCGCTACGGGCAGCCGCCAGTGCAGCCGCCAGACCCGCAGGGCCAGCGCCAACGATCAGCACGTCGCAGTGCTGGTTCATGTAGTCGTAGGTGTCCGGATCGTTCTCGGTCGGCGAGCGGCCAAGGCCGGCAGCCTTACGAATGTACTTCTCGTAGGTCATCCAGAACGATTGCGGGTACATGAAGGTTTTGTAGTAGAAGCCCGGCGGCATCAGCTTGCCGCCGACCTTGCCGAGAATCCCCATCATGTCGTTGTTCACGCTCGGCCAGCCGTTGGTGCTGGTGGCGACCAGGCCTTGATACAGCGCTTGTTGCGTGGCGCGTACGTTCGGGATCTGCGTGGCTTCGGTCGCACCGATCTGCAGCACCGCGTTCGGCTCTTCGGCACCGGCGGCGAAGATGCCGCGTGGGCGCGAATACTTGAAGCTGCGGCCGATGATGTCGACACCGTTGGCCAGCAATGCAGCGGCCAGGGAGTCGCCTTCAAAGCCTTTGTAGACCTGGCCGTTGAAGGTGAAGCTCAGCACTTTGTTACGGTCGATGCGTCCGCCGTTGGACAGGCGATTGATCTGGCTCATACCTTCTCTCCCAGAGCCGTGGCGGCCGCTTTCGGGCTGTCGGTCTTGTCGGTGAACTGCGGCTTGGCGCCGATCTTGTAGGTTTCGAGAATCTCGTAGGTCACGGTGTCACGGGTGACGTTGAAGTACTGACGGCAACCGGCAACGTGATCCCACAGCTCGTGGTGCAGACCGCGAGGGTTATCGCGGAAGAACATGTAGTCGCCCCACTCCTCGTCGGTGCAGCTGTTCGGATCCAGTGGACGCGGGATGTGCGCCTGGCCGGATGCATGGAATTCCTCTTCGGAGCGCAGTTCGCCACAGTGAGGACAGAAGATATGCAACATAGGGATTTCTCCTGTTAGTGGGCGACTGCCGCAGCGCCGTGTTCATCGATCAACGCACCGCTGTGGAAGCGGTCGATGGAGAAAGGTGCAGCCAATGGGTGCATTTCACCCTTGGCCAGACTGGCGGCAAACACGTTGCCCGAGCCAGGTGTAGCCTTGAAGCCACCGGTGCCCCAACCGCAGTTGAAGAACATGTTCGGTACCGGGGTTTTCGAGATGATCGGGCACGCATCCGGCGTGGTGTCGACGATGCCGCCCCACTGACGGTTCATGCGTACGCGGGACAGCACCGGGAACATCTCGACGATGGCCTGGATGGTGTGCTCGATCACCGGGTACGAACCACGCTGGCCGTAGCCGTTGTAGCCGTCGATACCGGCGCCGATCACCAGGTCGCCCTTGTCGGACTGACTGATGTAACCGTGTACGGCGTTGGACATGATCACGCTGTCGATAATCGGCTTGATCGGCTCGGACACCAGCGCTTGCAGCGGGTGCGATTCGATCGGCAGACGGAAACCGGCGAGTTTGGCCATGTGCCCGGAGTTACCGGCGGTGACCACACCGACGCGCTTGGCGCCGATGAAGCCCTTGTTGGTTTCCACACCGATGCACACGCCGTTTTCCTTGCGGAAGCCGATCACTTCGGTCTGTTGAATCAGGTCCACGCCCAATGCGTCGGCAGCACGGGCAAAGCCCCACGCCACGGCATCGTGACGGGCCACGCCGCCGCGACGCTGGACGGTTGCGCCCATCACCGGGTAGCGAGTGTTCTTGGAGCAGTCGAGGTACGGAATCTCGTCGGCTACCTGTTTGGCATCGAGCAGTTCACCGTCCACGCCGTTGAGGCGGTTGGCGCTGACCCGACGCTCGGAATCACGAATGTCTTGAAGCGTGTGGCACAGGTTGTAAACGCCACGCTGGGAGAACATCACGTTGTAGTTCAGGTCCTGGGACAGGCCTTCCCACAATTTCATCGCGTGTTCGTACAGGTGCGCCGACTCGTCCCACAGGTAGTTGGAGCGAACGATGGTGGTGTTGCGCGCGGTGTTACCGCCGCCCAGCCAGCCTTTCTCGACCACGGCCACGTTGGTGATGCCGTGTTCCTTGGCCAGGTAGTAGGCGGTCGCCAGACCATGCCCGCCACCGCCGACGATGACCACGTCATAGACCTTTTTCGGGGTCGGCGTGCGCCACATCTTCTGCCAGTTTTCGTGATGGCTGAGGGAGTGTTTGAAGAGGCCGAAGCCCGAATAGCGTTGCATAGTCATTTACTCCAAAACCGCGCTCAGCGATAAACCGGGAAGTCCGCGCACAGGGCTGCCACTTGCTGCGCGACATTGGCCTCGACATCGGCATCGCCGAGGTTGTCGAGGATGTCGCAGATCCAGCCGGCCAGCGTGACGCACTGGGTGACCTTGAAGCCGCGAGTCGTCACCGCCGGGGTGCCGATACGCAGGCCGGAGGTCACGAACGGCGACTGTGGATCATTCGGGACAGCGTTCTTGTTCACGGTGATGTGGGCGCGACCGAGTGCTGCGTCCGCCTCTTTGCCGGTGAGGCCCTGACGGATCAGGCTGACCAGGAACAGGTGGTTATCGGTGCCGCCGGACACTACATCGTAGCCGCGTTTGATAAATACGCCGGCCATGGCCTGGGCGTTGTCGATCACTTGTTGCTGGTAGGCCTTGAAGCCAGGCTCCAGTGCTTCCTTGAAGCACACTGCTTTACCGGCGATGACGTGCATCAGCGGGCCGCCCTGGGCACCCGGGAACACCGCGGCGTTGAGCTTCTTCTCGATTTCTTCGTTGGCCTTGGCCAGGATCAGGCCGCCACGCGGACCGCGCAGGGTCTTGTGGGTGGTGGTGGTGACCACGTCAGCGTAAGGCAGCGGGTTCGGGTACAGGCCAGCAGCGACTAAACCTGCGACGTGCGCCATGTCGACGAACAGCAGGGCACCGACCTTGTCGGCGATCTGGCGGAAACGTGGGAAGTCGAGGGTCTTGGAGTAGGCCGAGAACCCGGCAACGATCATTTTCGGCTTGCACTCGACGGCCAGGCGCTCGACTTCGTCGTAATCGATCAACCCGGTTTTGGTGTCGATGCCGTACTGCACGGCGTTGTACAGCTTGCCCGAGGACGACACTTTAGCGCCGTGGGTCAGGTGACCACCGTGGGCCAGGCTCATGCCGAGAATGGTGTCGCCGGCTTGCAGCAGGGCTAGGTACACGGCGCTGTTGGCCGAGGAACCGGAGTGCGGCTGCACGTTGGCGTAGTCGGCGCCGAACAGTTGCTTGGCGCGCTCGATGGCCAGGGCTTCAACCTTGTCGACGTGCTCGCAGCCACCGTAGTAGCGCTTGCCCGGATAGCCTTCGGCGTACTTGTTGGTCAGGCCGCTGCCTTGCGCTTCCATGACGCGTTTGCTGGTGTAGTTCTCTGACGCGATCAGCTCGATGTGATCTTCCTGGCGTTGCTCCTCGGCATTCATCGCCGCCAGCAGTGCATCGTCGTAACCCTGGATCTGGTCTTGCTTGCTGAACATCGCGTCTCTCCCAGCGGCATCTATGCGCCATTCGTCTCGGTAAGGCACTGGTGTTTCGACAGTGCCCTTTGAATGCGATGGTATGACCGGCGCAGACAGGCCAAATGCCTATGGACGCCACGCAAAGGTGCGTTTACGACATGAGCCGAAAAGCCTGACCGGACACAATCTTCAAATCAGAATGGATCCCTTGTGGGAGCGGGCTTGCCCGCGATAGCGGTGGGTCAGCTGACATCATGCTGGATGTGATGCCGCCATCGCGGGCAAGCCCGCTCCCACAGGGTTTTGCGCACCCCTGTAGAAGGTCAGGAGTCAAGCGATGAGTGGGCGTAAGGTCAGAAGCACGAGGAAATGCGCGGGATAGAGCGTGTAAGCCCAGCGGCGCATCGGCAGTGGCCGGATGCCTTGGGTGTGTCGCAATAGCAGCAGCCCCAGCAACGGCGCAATCAGACACGCGGCAATGCCGAGGATCGCCGCACCGCTGCCGAACCGGGCAGCGGCATACAGCACCTGCCATTGATTGGCCGCCAGGCAGACCAGCCCCGGCAACAGGCTGAAATACCAGGGCCGGTGGATCACCAGCAACATCGACAGTGGCAACAGCACACCGAAGAAACCGAACATCAGTCGCTCCTGGAACAGTGCCGCCAGCATCAAGGCACCGACCGCCAACAGTCGCGATTGCAGCCTTCCGTACTGCCAGCCACGGGCCACCAACAACCCCAGAGCCAGCGTGGGCAACACGTTTAAGGTGTCGGAGTCAGGAATGTACATCCGGTAGGGGATTTCGCTCAGAGCACTAAACAGCAGCAACCAACCGAGGTAGCGCCACTGGCCGTCGGTCATGACTGCGCGGGCACGCGACAGGTTTGCCGCCATCGCCAGGCAGAACCATGGAAACGCCAATCTGCCCGGCACATACAGCAGATCGATGGAGTACCCGACATATCGCAGGTGATCGAGCACCATGCTCAGCAGCCCCAGCCACTTGAGCAGATCCAGTGCACCATCCCGTTGAGTCATGTGCATAATTGCCCGAGGCGTTTGTATTTTTTCTGACAGACTCATCCCGTGTGCTCCCCGGACGATCTTCGGTAGAGTGCGCACCATCATTGACCACGAAGCTCTTCACCATAAGAGTTTCGACCACGGAAGCCGGCCATGACCGATAAGAGCCAACAATTCGCCAGCGACAACTATTCCGGTATCTGCCCTGAAGCCTGGGCTGCCATGGAACAGGCCAACCACGGCCACCAGCGCGCATACGGCGACGATGAATGGACCGCACGCGCGGCCGATCAATTCCGCAAACTGTTCGAAACCGACTGCGAAGTGTTCTTCGCCTTCAACGGCACTGCGGCCAACTCGTTGGCCCTGTCGTCGCTGTGCCAGAGTTACCACAGCGTGATCTGTTCGGAAACCGCCCACGTCGAAACCGACGAATGCGGCGCGCCGGAGTTTTTCTCCAACGGTTCCAAGCTGCTCATCGCCCGTACCGAAAACGGCAAGCTGACGCCGGAATCGATCCGCGAAATCGCCCTCAAACGCCAGGACATCCACTACCCGAAACCCCGCGTCGTGACCCTGACCCAGGCCACCGAAGTCGGCAGCGTGTACACCCCGGAAGAAATCCGCGCCATCAGCGCCACCTGCAAAGAACTGGGCCTGAACCTGCACATGGACGGCGCGCGGTTCTCCAACGCTTGCGCATTTCTTGGCTGCTCACCAGCCGACCTGACCTGGAAGGCCGGCGTCGACGTGTTGTGCTTCGGCGGCACGAAAAACGGCATGGCGGTGGGCGAAGCGATTCTGTTCTTCAACCACAAACTGGCCGAAGACTTCGATTACCGCTGCAAACAGGCCGGGCAACTGGCGTCGAAGATGCGCTTCCTCTCGGCGCCGTGGGTCGGGATTCTGGAAAACGACGCCTGGCTCAAATACGCCCGCCACGCCAACCACTGCGCGCAGCTGCTGGCCGAACTGGTGAGCGACATTCCGGGCGTGGAACTGATGTTCCCGGTGCAGGCCAACGGCGTGTTCCTGCAACTGTCGGAACCGGCCATCGCCGCGCTGACCGCCAAGGGCTGGCGCTTCTACACCTTCATCGGCAACGGTGGCGCACGGTTCATGTGCTCGTGGGACACCGAAGAAGAACGCGTGCGGGAATTGGCGACGGATATTCGGGAAGTGATGGCAGCCTGACACCCACCAGGCGATCGTTCCCACGCTCTGCGTGGGAATGCCTCTCGGGACGCTCCGCGTTCCTGCCTCACCGCTGACGCAGTGCCGAGCACCGTTGTGACGCAGAGCGTCACGGCTGCATTCCCACGCGGAGCGTGGGAACGATCATTGGAGGCGCATCGCAATTTCCCACTCTCTCTGCGGCACTGTCCTCTAGCGCCATCACACAACCCCGCTCACCCTAGGCATTCCCTCGCAAAGGAATGCATCCATGGGCCGAAGCCGCTACACCATTACCGAACCCGACAAACCCCATTTCCTGACCTGCACCCTCATGGAATGGCTTCCGCTGTTTATCCGCCCCTACATTGTCGATCACTTGCTCAGCTGTTGGCGCCACCAACAAACCCACCAGAATCTGCAGCTGTACGGCTATGTAATCCTGGAAAACCATCTGCATTTCGTTGCCGAGGCTCCAGACCTGAGCAAATGCCTCCGCCAGTTCAAATCCTTCACCGCACGTCAAATCATTGATGACCTGCAAAGCAAAGGTGCCGAACGCGCATTGCAAAGACTGCGCTTCAGCAAACGAGCACATAAGCAGGATCGGGTTTATCAGCTGTGGCAGGAAGGTTCGCACGCGGAAATGGTGTACAGCGAAACGGTGATGCGCCAGAAGCTGGATTACATCCATTACAACCCGGTGAAGCGTGGGTACGTGGATTTACCTGAGCACTGGCGCTATTCCAGTGCGAGGAATTATGCAGGGATGGAGGGGCTGATCGAAGTTCAGCGCTGGTACTGAGGGTCCCCCACCTGATCGTTCCCACGCTCTGCGTGGGAACGCAGCCCGTGACGCTCTGCGTCATTACGGTGCCGGGCGTTGCGTCAGCGGTGAGGCAGGAAAAGGCATTCCCACGCGGAGCTTGGGAACGATCAGTGGCGGCTGGAGAGTTGGTCTACATTGACTGGCGAGCCCTTTCGATCCGCTCGGATCACACCCCTCAGGAGCGTACGCATGTCATTACAAGGCAAAACCCTGTTCATCACCGGCGCCAGCCGTGGCATCGGGCGTGAGATTGCGCTGCGGGCAGCAAAGGATGGGGCCAACATCGTGATTGCCGCCAAAAGCGCTGCCCCTCACCCCAAACTGCCTGGCACGATTTTCAGCGTGGCGGCGGAAGTCGAAGCTGCGGGCGGCAAGGCGCTGGCCTTGCAGGTGGATGTTCGCGATGAAACCGTCGTGCAGCAGGCCATGGCCGATGCCAGCGAGCATTTCGGCGGCATCGATGCGCTGATCAACAATGCCGGGGCGATCAAGCTGACCGGGGTGCAACACATCGAACTCAAGCGCTTTGACCTGATGCATCAGATCAACACCCGCGCCGTGCTGCTGTGCAGCCAGGCGGCCCTGCCCTATCTGAAGAAGTCCGGCGGACACATCCTCAACCTGTCCCCGCCGCTGAACCTGGCCACCAAGTGGTTCGCCCAGTACAGCCCTTACACAGTGACCAAGTACGGGATGAGCATGCTCACCCTGGGCATGAGCGAGGAATTCGCCTCCTACGGCATCAGCGTCAATTCCCTGTGGCCGCAGACCATGATCGCCACTGCCGCAATCGAGTTTCAACTGGGGTCACGCGAGTCGTTCAAGCACGCGCGTTCGCCGGTGATTATGGCGGATGCGGCTTACGCGATTCTCGATAGTAGCGGCCGAAGCATTACCGGGCGCTTGCTGATCGATGAGGAGATTTTGCGTGAGCAGGGGGTGACCGAATTTGATCATTACCGTTTTGAGCCGGACAGCAATGACAAGCTGATGCCCGACCTGTTTATCGACTGAAATATTGACCATTGTGGGAGCGAGCCAGCTCCCACATAGGTTCTGCGGTGAGAATCAGAACTCGATCCGCACATCCCCCTTCGGCACGCTGCAGCACGACAGGATGTAACCCTCGGCTTCGTCTTCTTCTGTGATCCCGCCGTTGTGGTCCATTTCGACCTCCCCGCCCAGTTTCATCACCTTGCACGTTCCGCAGATCCCCATCCCGCAGGCTTTCGGAATCAGCAGACCCAGCTTGGCTGCCGCCGCATGGACGGTTTCGCCCGGCGCGACGCGAATGCTTTTGCCGGAGGCGGTGAATTCCACCTGGTGCAGATCCGCCGCGTCGACTTCCGGCGCGTCCGCTGCTTGTTCGGCTTGCTCCACCGCGTCGGCACGGGCTTCCGGCGGCGTCGCGCCGAAGGATTCTTCGTGATAACGCTTCATGTCGAAACCCGCCGCCTCGAGCATGCGCTTGACCGCGTTCATGTACGGGGTCGGGCCGCAGCAGAAGACTTCACGCTCAAGGAAGTCCGGCGCCATCAGTTCAAGCATCTTGTGATTCAGGTAACCGCGATAACCGGCCCACGGTTCGCCCAGGCCATGCTTCTCGCAGATCAGGTGCAGGCTGAAGTTATCGATCCGCGACGCCATGTGTTCCAGCTCGCGGTGGTAAATGATGTCTTTGGGCGAACGGGCGCTGTGGATAAACACCATGTCGACGTTGCCGTTGGTGTCATAGAACCAGCGCGCCATGGACATGCACGGCGTGATGCCGACACCACCGCTGAGGTAGAGTACTTTCGGCGCGGTGAAGTCCATGGCGTTGAACAGCCCGACCGGCCCGTGCACTGCCAGCTCCTGGCCTTCGTGCAGGGTGTCGTGCAGCCAGTTGGAGACCTTGCCCCCCGGCACGCGCTTGATGGTCACCGAAAAGCTGTACGGCACCGACGGCGAACTGGAAATGGTGTAGGAGCGCATGATCGGCACGCCGTCGATTTCCAGCTCCAGGGTGACGAACTGCCCGGGCTTGAAGAAGAACAGGATCGGCTGGTCGGCCATAAAGCAGAAGGTGCGCACATCCCAGGTTTCCTGGATGACTTTGACGCAACGGACAATGTGTCGACCATTGGCCCAGGTCTGGGTGGTTACCGGGTTCAGGAAGCTGTTGGACATGCTGATCTCCACGGCCGACTACCGGCCTTCATGTTGGCGATTCTGCGTATAGCGCAGCCCCGCCATTTACCTATCTGCGACATTCACATACTTATCGCGACCAGCCCCCAATTACCGGGGGTTGCGCGTCGGGAACAGATTGGGCCATGTCGCCCATGGATAAGGTTCTGGCGAGCGCCGGCCCCACACTCGCCCCATACCAAGACACACTCTTTACACCTTGCGTAGCAAACCTGATCAGCCACTTTCGCGGCCACGCAGATGGCCTTGAGGAAACACACGATGGACGTCACCACTACACTGAGCCTGGGCGATCCACTGGAACCCGCACGCAAGGCCACCGCGCAGATGCTGCAAGAGCGCGAGCGCACTTTCTCGCTGCCGCAGCCGTTTTACTCTGACGAGCGGCTGTTTGATATCGACATGCAGGAAATCTTCCAGAAAGAGTGGTTGATCGCCGGCATGACCTGCGAGATCCCGACCAAGGGCAACTACCTGACCCTGCAAGTCGGCAAGAACCCGATTATCGTGATTCGCGGCGCCGACGGCGTGGTGCATGCGTTCCACAACGTCTGCCGCCACCGCGGTTCACGGTTGTGCACCAGTGAAAAAGGCAAAGTCGCCAAACTGGTCTGCCACTACCACCAGTGGACTTACGAGCTGGACGGTCGCCTGCTGTTCGCCGGCACCGAAATGGGCGCCGACTTCGACATGAAGCAGTACGGCCTCAAACCGGTGAACGTGAAGACCGCCGGCGGTTACATCTTCATCAGCCTGTCGGAGAACCCGCCGGCCATCGATGACTTCCTGTCGACGCTCAGCCATTACATGGAACCGTACGACATGGAGAACACCAAGGTGGCGGTGCAAACCACCTTGATGGAAAAGGCCAACTGGAAACTGGTGCTGGAAAACAACCGCGAGTGCTACCACTGCAACGCGTCGCACCCGGAACTGCTGAAAACCCTGCTGGAATGGGACGACGTCACCGACCCGCGTGCCGACCAGGCCTTCAAGGATCACGTAGCCGCCTCGGCCGCTGCTTGGGAAGCCGAGAAAATCCCTTACGCCCACGCCAGTTTCGGCCTGCGTAACCGCATCGTGCGCATGCCGCTGCTCAAGGGCACCGTGTCGATGACCATGGACGGCAAACAGGGCTGCGCCAAACTGATGGGCCGCATCAAGAACCCGGACCTGGGCTCGATGCGCATCCTGCACCTGCCGCACTCGTGGAACCACTGCATGGGCGACCACATCATCGTGTTCACCGTGTGGCCGATCAGCGCTCAGGAGACCATGGTCACCACCAAGTGGATCGTGCACAAGGACGCGGTCGAAGGCGTGGACTACGACGTGGAGCGCATGCGCCAGGTCTGGGATGCCACCAACGATCAGGACCGTCGCCTGGCCGAAGAGAACCAGCGCGGGATCAACTCCACGGCTTACCAGCCTGGACCTTACTCCAAGACCTATGAGTTTGGTGTGGTGAACTTCGTGGATTGGTACAGCGAGCGGTTGCTGAACAACCTTGGGGCGGAAGCTCCAGCCTACCTCAAGGGTGTCGCGGCGCAATAAAAGCTTGATCGTTTGATCGTTCCCACGCTCCGCGTGGGAATGCCTCAACGGACGCTCCGCGTTCGGCTCTTGGGACGCGGAGCGTCCCGGGCTGCATTCCCACGCAGAGCGTGGGAACGATCATTGGGCTGAGGCCCACCTCACACTGCCATCCTCGCCAATAAACGTCTCTTCGATGTTCTCCCCCACCAGCCGCACCTTCACATAACCATTCAACACCCGATCCGGGTACGCCGCATCCCGCGCATTTTGCGTTTCCGACCACAGCACCCGCGAATGTCCATTCAACTCGCTGGCATTGCCGTAGGGAATCGCCCCGTGCCCGGCGCAGCGCGCATGCAACCCGCCTTGAGTGGCATAGCAGATGCCGTTGTGCAAATGCCCCCAATACCAGTAATCCGGCTCGCGCCCCAGGGCATCGCAGACGGGTTGATACAGCGCGGTCTTGTTGTGCCCGGAAATATCGAAGCCCTGGTGATGGCTGAGCACCATGATCTTCTTGCGTTGGGGCAGGCTTTTCATCCAGTCGATCTGCGGTTGGTTCAGGGTGCCATCCATGTACAGGTTCATGGCGTCCGAGGCATACGCCGTGTCGAGGCCGATCACCAGCCAATCGTCGTTGTACAGGGCGAAGTAACTGGTGCCCTGCTGCGCCGGAAAACGCTTGGCCAGTTCCTTGAAATAGCCGTGGGCGCCGCTGTACATCTCGTGGTTGGAATTGAGAGTGAAAGAGCCCTGCGTGCCCATCGGCCAGCCGGCCATGTCCACGTCTTCCTGGGAATGGGTGCCGGCGTAATACACATCCCCCAGGTGAATGGTGAAATTGGCCCGGGCCAGTTGCATCTGATTCGCCACCGCCACCGCCGGGGCATGGCTGTCGAACGGTCCGGTGCCCCAGTCGCCGGCGATCGCCAGAGTCACATCGCGATCCATTTTCACCAATGCCGGGTCAGTGGCGAATGGCGCGTGATGCCGCAGGTTTTCGATCCATTTCAGCAGGGCTTCACTCCATAACAGGTCGAGCAGTTCCCATTTGCGGCAACCGAGCAGACTGCCGTCCTTCAGCACCCGGGTTTGTAACTCATCCACCGTTTGCGGCAACGGGCTGGCATTGCCGATGCGCAGGATCGACAAGCCATGGGCCAACTCCCACGGCACGCCCGGCTGATCGTCCGGCAACTCGCCATGCTTGAGCACGTGCTGCGCCTGATCGTGGCCGCGTTTGAGCAGCGCAATGATGGCTTCGAACTCCTGGGGTTCGAGCTCACTGACGAGCTTCATCCAGGCCATTTCCACGCGCGTGAGCAAACCATGCAGCCGCACTTTGAGCTTGTCGTACTCGTGTTCCCAATGACTGACCAATGACATGTCGCCTTCCTCCATCCGTAGTGGAATCACAGGGTTTTCATGAACTCGATGAGCGCCCGCTTATCGAGTTCCGACAGTTGCGTGCCGTACAGGTGGCCACCGTTGTGGTTGCCCTCCAGACGCGTGTCGTATTTGAAGTCCGCCGAGGCTTTCATCTGCTGGCCACTGGTGACGAAGCCGACCTTGTCCTGGTCGTAAATGTCGGAGCCGGTGAAGAACACCGGCGGCCGCTTTTCCGGTGGTTGCAGCAAATCCCACAGGGTCGGCACCGAACCGTTGTGCAAGTACGGCGCGCGCAACCAGATGCCATCGGTGGGCGTGTTGCTGTAGCTCTGGGTCTTGCGATAGGCGCCAAAGTCGAACGGCGCTTTCTTGAAGCCATGGAAAGCCGTGACTAAACCGCTGGTGAACGAGTTCAGCCGATGGGGATCGGTGCCCAGTACATCAATGTTGGTGGTGACCTGACCGGTGTCGGTGCGGCCGAAATCATGGCAACCGGCGCAGTTGTTTTCCCAGACCGGTTTGCCCCGGGCGACTTTGGTCTGGTCCAGCGCGAACGGCCAGGCCGGTGCCTTGTGCCCGAGTAGCCAATTGGTCACCCGGTTGAAACTGTCCGGCAGCACCGACTCCGGTGTCGCGCCCACGGCCATGGCCGCCGCGTAGTTGCGCTCATGGATGTCGTTGTTGTTGCCGTCCCAGTGCAAGTACAGCGACTCCCGGGGTTTCTGGTTCCAGACTTGCGGCAAATCGACGGTGCCGATGGTCGAGTCATCCGGGAAGCCGAACACCACCATTTTCGTCGGGTTGAAGGTGTCGGTGCGCCCCGGCCCTTGCGGTGCGCGCAGTTGCTGCCAGGCGTAGGCCTGTTTCTGCTTGATCAGCGCGCTGGTGGCCATCGGGATGATCAGGTAGCGGTTATACAGGCGCTCGAAGAACCCGAGCTGAAACTTGCTGTTGATCGCCGTCATCACCGCGTCGGTGGTGAACTTCGGGTCGCTGGCGCAATTGTAGGCGAACCACTGGAAGGCCTGCAGTTGCAGGGTATTGGCCGGCGCGGTGGCCACCGGGATGGCGACCTCGCTGGTATTGGCCCGGTAGGAACCGGTGTGGCACAGGGCGCAGTTGGGCTCCACGGTCGGGTAGCCGATCTGCCGCTTGGCCATGCCGATCGGCAGGTCCTTGCCGTTCTCGTAGAGAAAACCAAAGACTTCATAGCCACCGGGTTTGGGCAGTTTATCCGGGCACATCTGCGGCAACACGGCGAACAGGTAATAGGGAATCCGCGCTTCGATGCCCAGGCCGATGGCGCCGTACTTGTAGTGGTCCTCATCGGAGGCGTATTGCTCTGCCGGCACCACCCGCAGCATCTGATACCAGGTTTCGTAGCCGATAAACCCCAGCGCCAGCACCACGACCAGCGTGGCGACCTTGAAGCTATGTCGCCGCCAGCGTCGCGCCCACGCTGCGCACCACTCACGCCAGCCATCGCGAAGCAGCGCGAAAGGCCGATTGGCCGGAGCGCTGCCCAGGTACAGCAGAATCCCGAGGATCAGGAACATACTCAGATCGCCCAGCAGCATCGGCACGAACACCTGGGCCTGGTTGCTGGTGTTGATCAGGTAGATCCAGAACGCCACGGCGACCAATCGCGACAACACGCACAGCCACGAATGCACGACGTATTTGGGTGCGTTGAAGCCTGACGGCATGTAGAACAGGCTGATCCCCACCAGCAACATACCGGCGTTTTCCAGCCACGGATCGGAGAGTTGGGGAGGCATTCCGAGCATCGAGGTCAGCAACGCCGGCGCGAACAGCGCCGGGATCGCGAAGACCATGTTCATCACGATGCCTAGCCAGATGAAGCGTTGAAACCAGCGGATGTAACTGTCCATATTTGTTCCCCGGAACGATCACCTAGCCGAGCGCCGTTTTCTCCAGGTGTTGCAGGATGATCGGGTACACATCGACCACTGCATTTTTGCCGAACATGCAGTCGATATGCCCGTAACCCGGCACCACATGCCGGCTGTAGCGCTCCGGGCCATGGGCTTTGCACACGCGCTCATAGGTCTTGAGCGTGCTTTCCGGCAGGTAGCACTGGTTGTCTTCGCCACTGATAAAGCAGATCGGCATGGTCAGCCGGTCGAAGTGCGGCATGTAGACGTCCTGCCCCTTGAAGTCCACCAGATGACCTTTGCGCAGGATCAGCGCCAGGTGCTCGAAGGTCTGCATGTTCGACTCGCCGAACAGTTCGTGCAGGTTGTCGTGCAGGGTCTCGTTGAGCGTGTCGTGGCGGTACAGCGACGCGTACATGAAGGTGATGCGATGGCACACCGGGTTGGTGCAGTAGCCCTGGGCCTCGATGCGGGCGTAGACGTTGAGGGCCTTGTCGTAGAGTTTGTTGAACCAGCTCTCCTTGTTGTCGGCATACGCGGTGAGGGATTTGATGCCGATGGCGTCGAGCATTCCCGGAAGGTGCAGACCGGCCTTGAGCCCCGTTGCCGTGGCGACCACCGTGTCTGCGGCAATCTGCGAACAGACCACCGAGCGCACCCCCTGCAACCCGGCCAGCAGCGACATGAAGAAGGTCGTCGCCCCGTAGCAATGCACCACGCATTGCACATCCGCGGCCTTGGTTGCCTGCTGGATATGCTCAATGGCAGCCTTGAAGTCGTACTGCGCAATCTGATCGCCGTTCCATTCGTGCTTGCTGGCCGGCAGCAGAATGCTCACCCGGAAATCCAGCAGCCAAACGTCGTACTCGTGCTTGCACAAATACTCCAGCAGATTGGTCTGGATGGTGTCGGTGGTGAAAATATTCGAGCCCACCCCCAAGCCATGCACCAGCATCACCGGCCCTTTACTGCCGCCCTGATAACGGGTCAGGCGTAGCTGAACGCTGTCTTCGGTCTGGAAGAACTGCACGCTCGGGGTCGGCGCATCCAGCGGTCGTTTCTGCCGGGGTGGCGCATCGGGGTTGAAGTAGATGTCACCGGCGAACACGCCTCCGTAGCTCTCCCACAAAATGCCGGCGAAGAACTTGCCAAACCGCGCCAGCCCATCGATACGCTCGCGTTCGTTGCGTGCATTGAGCACCTTCATGGTGGTCATTTGCTTGGCGAAATCAGTTGGGAGGATGTGCATCACACCCGAACCAATTACCTCGCCGGTCTTGTCCGACCCGCGATACAGCGTTACGTAGAGGGTGCTGGTGTCGTGCCAGACGTTCAGCACGCCGTTGTCTTCGGGCACGGTCTTGAACGCGCTGAAGTAATAATCACTGCCGTCCTCGGCAGTCAGTTTCATGTCGTAGTTCATGTGCCGCACGCCGACCTGTTCCTGATATTCCTCGAACAGATTGAACACGCCATTGCTGGCGGTCAGCGGCTCCGGCGACAGGCCCGGCGCATCCAGAGTGCCGACCAGCGTCGCGGCGTGTTCCGGCTCCTTGATCATGCGGTTGAGGTCGTTGGCGGTGATGGTCAGGGTGAACTCGATCGGCGAGTTGTCCGACTCGCCGCGTTTGGCCGCCGCTTCGTAGCGTTTGAGATCGGTGCCCTGAGGCTGGGTGAAGTCTTTGGAAAAATAGCCCTTCATGGTTTCGGTGAACTGCACGCCGAGGGTCGGCGGTGCCACCGCTTTGCGCGGTGCCGAGGGCAGCGTGTAATCGATATGCCAACCGCGATCGGCGGCTAGCAGGCCCATGTTGCGCTCACTTACGGCGGAGATGGTCAGCAACGGATTGACCGCCAGGGAGGTCGGAATCACCGCGCCGTCGGTCACGTACAACCCGGCATAGACATCGGTGCCGCTGACACCACTGAACACCTGGCCCTTGTGGTTGACCACGCCCTGCGCCGCATCCTCGCCCATCACACAACCGCCCAGCGGGTGAACGGAAACGATGCTGTGCTTGAGCAGCTCGGTCCAGATCGGGTTCTCGACCCATATCCCGCCCAAGGCCTTGGTGCTCTGGTGCAGGCGTTCGTTGCCGATCTTCACGTTTTCCTGCTCGCCAACGCCCGGCCAGTCGATGCGCAGCTGATCCTTGCTGTCGAGCACCATGCGCCCCTTGCCGTCGTCGTGGCTCATGATCAGGTAGGTCTGCATGTTGTGCAGGGCGCCGTGATACGGGCCGCGCAGGAAGCTCTCGGTTTCGCGCTCCGCGTACTTGAGCTTGCCGGTGAAACTGTCATCGGTGGGCTTGCCGAGCAACCCGGCGAACGTGGCCATGCTCGGCACCATGGGCCGGCCAAGCGCGCCGGGGATCGAGCCTTCCTCGATGACCATGCGGCTGCGCCAGTCGCCTTCGGTGCGCATGTCGATGATCGAGGTGATGCACGGGCCGACCGGTTTCATTTCATTGGCCGGATGGGCGCCGAAACCGATGCCGTTGATCGTTTCATCGCAGTTGTGGCCAAAACCGAGGATGTCGCCGTTGCCGCTCATGTTTTCGCCGAGCTGATTGGACGTCGACAGGCCTTTGTCCCGAGAGCGCAGGAGGATTTCGGTGGAGCCCAGAGTGCCGGCCGAGACCACGACAATGTCCGCCTTGACGAACAGCGTCGGCGCCGAAAACTTCTCGCGGCCGCTGTCCAGGTATTGGAAGTGCACGATCCAGCCTTCGCCATCGCGCTCCAGGTGCCGCACCTCGGCCTGGCAGAAAATTTCCGCGCCGTGGTTCCAGGCATCCGGCAGGTAATTCATCAGCGTGGTGTTCTTGGCCTTGTTGTTACAGCCTGAAACGCAGTCGCCACAGTGATTGCACGGTAACTGCTCGACACCGACGTGGTTGAGGTTGTTCGGCAGTTTGTCGAAGGTCACGTTGATCGGCGGCTTGTAGAAGTGCGCGCCTTGCTTGAGGTAGTCGGCGGACTTTTTGTTGGCCTCCAGTTTCGGTAGCACCGGCGAGGTTTTTGGGTAGGGATTGGGCTTGAGCATCTCCCGAGCCCGGGCGTAACCGTCCTTGAGCAAGGTATCCCGATGCTCGCGCACCGCCAGCGGCCAGCGCGGATCGTCGAACACGCCGGGCTCCGGTTCCAGCGCAACGTTGGCGTTGATCAGCGACGTGCCGCCCAGGCCGCAACCGACCACCACGTTCTGCTGGGCGTTGACGTGCAAGTCGAACAACCCGGTACGCGAACCGATGTGTCCGTCCGGGTCATGGACTTGCAGTTCTTCAGTGGCCGCCAGCATCGTGTTGGGGTATTCGCCGGGCTGGATTTCCCGGCCTCGCTCCAGCAGGCACACCCGCTTGCCGGCCCGGGACAGGCGCGACGCCGCGATCCCGCCGCCGTAGCCGGAGCCGATGACGATCACGTCGTAATGTTCCTTGATGTCGCTGATGGGCGTGGCGATCCGTGTCATGGGGCATTTCCTCTCAGGAAGATGGGCAACTCTGCGGTTGCCTGCAATCGATAGACGAGCGACCGCCTGGTCACCGGCCACGGTCAGGCCTCAATGGCAGCGGCGTTATGGCATGGGATAAAGGTCGCTATAGGCGAGCACGCTGATTAGCGGCGCGACGATGGATCCGTTTACGCAGCAAGGTGGCGGGCGTCGGTACACAGGTTATGCAGGGGCTGGGGTGCGAATGTGGCTGCGAGCGATGTGGCTGGCTATCCATCACGCGTTCTCCCTGAACCAGATGTGGATAAGTGACGGTTGTCCTTGTGCATGAGAGT
The DNA here is from genome assembly GCF_024749285.1 of Pseudomonas sp. B21-015. Classification (NCBI taxonomy): domain Bacteria; kingdom Pseudomonadati; phylum Pseudomonadota; class Gammaproteobacteria; order Pseudomonadales; family Pseudomonadaceae; genus Pseudomonas; species Pseudomonas sp. B21-015. Next base: position 575,340 of record NZ_CP087196.1, on the reverse strand, counting down.
GAAGACAGGCGTCAGATCGAAGTCAAGGAAGTGCCTTAGAACTGTATGAAATCTGATCTATCGCGTTCCAGCCTATGCAGGCCGTGGCTTGCAGGGTTCAGCGAACAAGTTATCCACATCTCCACCCACAGCTAATGGGGACAACTGTGGATGGGAGGCCAATTTTCTTCACAAAAACCGAAGAAAAACCGTGACTTATCCAGAAACAGGGTTTCAATCATGCACTGGCTGTTTTTTGACCAGAAGCTTATAGGGCACGTTCTACGTGGCGTACAAGGGATGGCGAACACCTTATCCACAGAAGCACCAACAGACTTTGGGGGCAACTTTGCAGGTTCTGTGGAAAACCGCTGAAAGCCACAAGAATTCGGGGTTTGCGGGGACATTAGTGAAGGAACAGGCCCGATTGAACATTATTTGATCAATCTACTGGAAGCCACGTTTTATATGGCTTGTAGCGGACAGCGAACATCTTATCCACAGAAGCGCCAACAGAGATTGGGGGCAAGTATTGGCCTGTGAGCGAAGTCATTCTGTGGAAAAAGCTCGAAAAAACCGAGGGTTAGACTGATCGTTTTTTGTACGGAGGTCTGGAGGGCTTGATTGGCATGGGGTGTAGCGAGGGACAAACATGTTATCCACAGAAGCGCTAACAGGGATTGTGGGTAACCACAGTGGCTTGTTGGTGTGCACACAATCTGTGATCGACATTGAACCCGTGTGGGAGCGGGCTTGCTCGCGAAAGCGGCGGGTCAGTCGACATTGATGTTGAATGTCAGTCAGCCTTCGCGAGCAAGCCCGCTCCCACATGGGTTCATGCCTTAAGGCCAACCGGTTGGAACGGTCGTAGGCATAGGCGAGAAATTGTTTGCCCAACCCCTGATTGCGCCAGCCCTCATGCAGGGCCAGGCTGCGCCAGTTGGCTCCAGATGTAATCCGCCGCACCGTCTGATGAAATCTGAAACAAGCGAGCAATCTCCCGCGCATCCGCGCGCAGGGCCGAACGAAACTCAACGGCCATTTACCGGGCTCCACAGGACCGTTAGCGAACCACGCCTTCTTCAATCAGCAACTTGAGAATGGCTTCGGCGCCCGCCTGAGCGGTCACGCCCTTGAGAACCTGCCCGCCGCCGCCACTGGCCTTGGCCGTCGCGGCTTTCATACGGTCTGCACCGCTCTTGGCCTTGATCACTTTCAAGCGTTTGGGCCGTGGCTTGGCCGGTTGTAGCGTGGCCACCGCCAGCAGTTCATCGTCGATCACCTCGACTTCATCCGCCTGCAATACCCCGCGACGTGCCGGACCATAGGCGCTCTGCCGAGGCTTGGGCGCCGCGTTATCCACAGTCGCCAGGAACGGCAGGCGTACTTCCAAGCGACGACGCTGCCCGCGAGGCAAGGCCTGCAGCACCAGCGCCGAGCCGCCGTCGATGGATTCGACCTGGGCCAACCCCACCACCAGCGGCCAGCCGAGGCTTTCCGCCAGCAAGAACGGCAACATGCCTGAGCCTTCACCGGTTTCCGCCTGACTGCCGGTCAGCACCACTTGCGCCCCGGCGTCACGTAAATAAGCGGTCAACGCCGGCAGTGCATCTGCGCCGACCGGTTGCTCCAGCACATGCAACTGTTCCAGGCCCATGCCCAGATACGCGCGCAGTGCCGGCTCCGCGACGTCGCCAGCATGCAGCACTTGCAGGTTATCCCCAGCCAGTTGCAGACCCAGCTCAACGGCCCGCGCATCCTGCTCGGCGCGACGAGGCCGGCCGGAGGTCGGGTGGGCGCCGATGGACACCAGGCTGATGATTTTCGTGCTCATAACCCTTTCCTTCCCTTAAGCCGCATCGCGCTTGGCGTCGTTGCGGTAAGCCTCTACCGCATCGATCAAGGCTTGAAGAATCTCGGCGCTCTCACCGATCACCGACAGGTCGGCCCGTTTGATCATGTCGCAACCCGGATCGAGGTTGATCGCCACCACCTTGTCGCAGGCACCGATGCCTTGCAGGTGCTGGATCGCCCCGGAAATGCCCACCGCCACGTAAACCCGTGCAGTGACCCAAGTGCCGGACGCACCGACCTGACGGTCGCGGGCCATGAAACCGTCGTCCACCGCCACTCGCGACGCACCTTCGGTCGCGCCCAACGCCTCGGCCGTCCTGTGGAAAAGTCCCCAGTCCTTGACCCCGTTGCCGCCCGAGAAGATGAACTCCGCTTCGGCCATGGGAATCGCCGCCGGATCCACTGCCACCGCGCCCAAATCCTCGATGCGCGACAAGCTGCGAGCGACCGCTGTGGATAACTCCACCGGCAACGCTTCGTGACGGGTTTCGCTAACCGGTTCGGCGCATTCGGCAGCCGCCAGAATCAAGCGTGCCACCGGCCGCGCAAGGTCTTGCAAACCGGCACCGGCGCGGCCGATGCATTCCTGATCCTTGACCTGCCAGACCCGTGTGGCCGGGCGTTCGCCCAGTGCGGCAGCAAAGCGTCGACCCAACTCACCACCACCGCTGCGGCTGTCTGGCAGCAACCAATGGCGTGGGCTGAACTGGTTATCCACAGCCCGCAGGCCCTGGACCCGTTGTTCCGGTGCATAACCGCTGAATTCGTCGCCTTCCAGTACCAGCAAGCGGTCAACGCCAGCCGTGGCGAAGGCGTTTTCCTTGTGCTCACCGAAGACCACCGCCAATACCGCGCCGTCCTTGCCGGCCAACTGATGAGCAAGGCCGAGCAAGTCGCGGTCGTGGCTGCTCAAGCGACCGCCGACCATGTCCGGCACCACGCTGATGTAGAACGCAGGCGCAGCCACTTGATGCAGCGGCAATTGCACTTCAACGGCGGCCGAGCGTTTGGTCGCCCCGCCCTGCTGAGCGCCGCTGCGGTCGATTCGTTTGATGCCATTGGGACCGATAAAACCGATCCCGTGAGGATTCTTGCGGATGAGGCCGTTAGGCCCCATCCAGCTGTGTTGCGCCGGCTGCATGGCCGCGTGCAGCGGGTGCAGACGGTTGCGGGCGATCCATTCGGCGCGTGGGTCGCGGCGGATAATGTCGCTCATCAATGCACCTCCGCAGGTTCACGTTTGGCCGGTGCCGAAGGCTTTCCCGGCGCGGCGTCTTCGAGCAGCGCATCAGCCACCAGTTCGGCGATGTCCTTGATCAGTGGACGCGGTTCGACCACGCCTTCGAGCATCGCAGTGCACTGTGGACAACCCACGGCCACCAGTTCGGCGCCGGTTTCGCGGATGTCCTCCATGCGCATGTCGGGGATCCGTTGCTTGCCCGGAATGTCGGTGATCGGTGCACCACCACCGCCACCGCAGCAGCGTGAGCGGAAACCGGAGCGTTGCATCTCTTTCACTTCAATCCCGAGTGCGCGCAGTACTTCACGCGGCGCCTCGTATTCGCCGTTGTAGCGACCGAGGTAGCACGGGTCGTGATAGGTCACGCTGCTGCCTTTGTGCTGGCCGAGGTTCAAGGCACCTTCGCCAATGATCTCGGCCATGTAGGTGCTGTGGTGCTGCACGAGGTAGTTGCCGTCGAAGGCGCCGTACTCGTTTTTCAGCACATGGAAGCTGTGCGGGTCGCAGGTGACGATGCGGTTGAAGCTGTACTTGGCCAGGGTCTGGATGTTGCGTTTGGCCAACAGCTGGAAGGTCGCTTCATCGCCCAGACGCCGGGCCACGTCACCGCTGTCGCGTTCTTCAAGCCCCAGCACCGCGAAGTCGACCTTGGCCGCTTTCAGCACTTTGACGAAGGCACGCAGGGTGCGCTGGTTGCGCATGTCGAAGGCTCCGTCGCCGACCCAGAACAGCACGTCGGTGGATTTCTTCTCGCTGAGCAGGTTCAGGTTCAAATCCGCCGCCCAGTTCATCCGCCCGCCCGGCGCGAAGCCGCCAGGGTTATCGGTGGCGATCAGGTTTTCCAGGACTTCGGCGCCCTTGTTCGGGGTCGCGCCTTTTTCCAGCGTCAGATGGCGACGCATATCGACGATGGCGTCGACGTGCTCGATCATCATCGGGCATTCCTCGACGCAGGCACGGCAAGTGGTGCAGGACCACAGGGTTTCAGCGTCCACCAGACCGTTGACGATTGGTTGATGCGGATTGCCACCGTGTTCGCCGATGGCTTTGCCCGGATAAGGGCTACCAGCGAACTTGGCGTCAGTACCGCCAGCCAGGCCAACGACCATGTCCTGAATCAGTTTTTTCGGGTTCAGCGGCTGGCCGGCGGCGAACGCCGGACACGCGGCTTCGCATTTACCGCACTGCACGCAGGCGTCAAAGCCGAGCAGTTGGTTCCAGGTGAAATCCTTGGGTTTTTCCACGCCCAGCGGCGCGTTCGGGTCATTCAGATCCAGCGGCTTCAAACCGGTGGAACGACCGCCACCAAAACGTTCGGCGCGACGGTGCCAGGCCAGGTGCAGGGCACCAGCGAAGGCGTGCTTCATCGGCCCGCCCCAAGTCATGCCGAAGAACAGTTCCGACACGCCCCAGAGCACGCCGACGCCGAGGATCGCAGCCACCACCCAACCACCGAAGTTTTCCGGAAGGATGCCGGCGACCGGCAGGGTCAGCAGGAAGAACGACGCCGAGAACGCCATCAGGCTTTTCGGCAGGCGCATCCACGGGCCTTTGGACAAACGGGCCGGTGGGTTGCGACGGCGCAGGAACATAAAGATCGCGCCGACGAACATCACCGCCGACATCAGCAGCAGTGCATAACCGAGGATGCGGTTATGCAGGCCAAAACCATGAACCAGAATCGCCAGCACAATGGACGCCACCGCACCACCCGCCGTGGCGACGTGGGTGTTGGCAATGTATTTGTCCCGCGCGACGACGTGGTGCAAATCGACCATGTAACGCTTGGGCATGGCGAACAGGCCGCCGATCAGGTCGACTTTCGAAGCCCGGCCCTGGCGCCACATAGCCACCCGCCGCAACGCGCCCAGGACAGCCAGGCCCAGGGCAGCGAACAACAGAATTGGAAGAAGGGTGTTCAACATGTGGAGCTCCCACGGGACTCGTTGATCGTTCCCACGCTCTGCGTGGGAATGCCTCACCGGACGCTCTGCGTCCGCTTTTGAATGTGACGCGGAGCGTCACGGGCTGCATTCCCACGCAGAGCGTGGGAACGATCAGCTCACCGGCTTAGAAATCCTTGCACAACCGCAACGCGTCATAGATCGCCGCGTGGGTGTTGCGCTGGGCCACGCAGTCGCCAATGCGGAACAGCAAGTAGCCGTCGCCCGCCTGGCTCAACGAAGGTTGTGGCTTGATCGCGAACAGGGCTTCGATGTCCATCTGGCCTTTGTTGCGCGAGCCTTCCTTCAGCGCGTAGTAGATTTCTTCGTCCGGACGCACGCCGTTTTCGACGACGACCTGGTCCACCACCCGCTCCTCTTTGGCGCCGGTGTATTCGTTTTCCAGGACCGCCACCAGCTTGTCTCCTTCGCGGTAGACCTTCTCCAGCATCATGTCGCCGGTCATGATCACTTCTTTCGGGTACATGCTGCGGTAGTAAGTCGGGAACGACGTACCGCCGATGGCCACGCCCGGTTTGATGTCGTCGGTGACGATCTCGACCTGGCTGCCCTTGTCGGCGAGGAAGTCGGCCGTCGACATCCCGGTGAACTCGCAAATGGTGTCGTAGACCAGCACGTTCTTGCCCGGCGCAACCTTGCCATCGAGGATGTCCCAGCTGCTGACCACCAGGCCTTCAGCCGCGCCCCAATGCTCGTTCTGTTCCAGGAACGGATGACCGCCGACAGCGAGCACCACCACGTCCGGACGCAGGTCGAGAATGGTTGCCGCATCCGCCGCCACGCCCAGGCGCAGGTCGACTTTCAAACGCGCCAGTTCCAGCTGGAACCAACGAGTGATGCCGGCGATCTGGTCCCGTTGCGGAGCTTTCGACGCGGTGGTGATCTGCCCGCCGATGAATTCTTTCTTCTCGAACAGGGTCACGTCGTGGCCACGTTCGGCCGACACGCGAGCCGCTTCCATCCCGGCAGGGCCGGCACCGACCACCACGACTTTGCGCTTCACACCGGTCGATTTCTCGATGATGTGCGGCACGCCCATGTATTCACGGGAGGTCGCGGCGTTCTGGATGCACAAGACGTCCAGGCCCTGGTACTGACGGTCGATGCAGTAGTTGGCGCCAACGCACTGTTTGATTTGGTCGACCTGGCCCATCTTGATCTTGGCGATCAGGTGCGGGTCGGCGATGTGGGCACGGGTCATGCCGACCATGTCGACGTAACCACCTTCCAGAATACGGGTCGCCTGGTTCGGGTCCTTGATGTTCTGCGCATGCAGTACCGGAGCCTTCACCACTTCCTTGATACCGGCGGCCAAATGCAGGAATGGCTCCGGTGGATAACTCATGTTCGGAATAACGTTGGCCAGGGTGTTGTGGGTGTCGCAACCCGAGCCCACGACGCCGATGAAGTCGATCATGCCGGTGTCGTCGTAGTACTTGGCGATCTGCTTCATGTCCTCATGGCTCAGGCCATCAGGATGGAACTCGTCACCACAGATACGGATGCCGACGCAGAAGTCCGGGCCCACTTCCTTGCGCACCGCCTTGATCACTTCCAGGCCGAAACGCATGCGGTTTTCGAAGCTGCCGCCCCATTCGTCGGTACGCTTGTTAACCCGCGGGCTCCAGAACTGGTCGATCATGTGCTGGTGCACGGCGGACAGCTCGACGCCATCCAGGCCACCGGCCTTGGCCCGCGCGGCTGCGCTGGCGTAGTTGCCGATCACCCGCCAGATTTCTTCCGGTTCGATGGTTTTGCAGGTCGCGCGGTGCACCGGCTCACGGATGCCCGACGGCGACAGCAGGGTTGGCCAATGCTCGCCGTCCCAGCGCGAGCGACGGCCCATGTGGGTAATCTGGATCATGATCTTGGCGCCATGCTTGTGCATGGCGTCGGCCAGGTTCTGGAAGTGCGGAATGATCCGGTCGTCGGCCAGGTTGACCGACTTCCACCAGCCTTGCGGGCTGTCGATGGCCACGCTGGAGGAACCGCCGCAAATCGCCAGGCCGATCCCGCCCTTGGCTTTCTCTTCGTAATACTTGACGTACCGATCGGTGGTCATGCCGCCGTCGGTGGCGTAGACCTCGGCGTGCGCGGTGCTGAGCACGCGGTTGCGGATGGTCAGTTTGCCGATCTGGATCGGCTGGAACATTGCTTCGAAAGCCATGGCGGGGTCCTCGACTTACAACGGCTTGACGGTGAACAAACCGTCGTCGTGGCCTTCTTCGGAGCCACCGTAGACTTGTTCGGCGACCGTGCGGATCTTGCTGCCACGAGCGGCCAGGATCTGGTCCATGGCGCCGGCGAACCAGCCAGTGAACATGTAGTCGACCTTGCGCCCGACCTTGCCGTACACGTAGACGAATGCGGAGTGTTCGAGCTTGACGCTGGCGGTGCCTTTGTCGAGGTCGATGTCCTGGATCTTGAACAGGCCCCAGCCGCGTTGCGACAGACGCTTCATGTAGTGCTCGAACACCGCGACGCCTTCCAGGCCGTGGCATTCGGCTTCTTTTTCACACCAGTGCCAGGCGGACTTGTAGCCGGCCTTGTAGAGGATTTCGGCGTAGGCGTCGGCGCCCAGCACTTCCTCGATGCCCATGTGGTTGTTGACGAAGAAGTGACGCGGCACATACAGCATCGGCAGGGCGTCGGAGGTCCAGACACCGGTTTCGCTGTCGACTTCGATTGGCAATTGCGGGGCGATCTTGGCCATGGAAACTTAACTCCAGAAAATTCGTTGTGTTGCCCCCGGCACGGACGGCCGGGGGAAAGGATTCTTCAGATGCGGCGGCTTATTCGCCCCAAACGTCTTTCAAAACGTTGACCCAGTTCTCGCCCATGATCTTGCGCACCACACGCTCGGAATGGCCGCGTTTGAGCAGGGTCTCGGTCAGGTTCGGGAACTCGCCCACGGTGCGGATGCCCAGCGGGTTGATGATCTTGCCGAAGCTGGTCAGACGGCGGGCGTAGCCCTTGTCATGGGTCAGGTATTCGAAGAAGTCCTGGCCATGGCCCTGGGTGAAGTCGGTGCCGATGCCGATGGCGTCTTCGCCGACGATGTTCATGGTGTATTCGATGGCTTCGGCGTAATCGTCGATGGTCGAATCGATGCCCTTGGCCAGGAACGGCGCGAACATGGTCACACCGACGAAACCGCCGTGATCGGCGATGAACTTCAGTTCTTCATCGGATTTGTTGCGCGGGTGCACTTTCAGGCCCGACGGCAGGCAATGGGAGTAGCAGACCGGCTTCTTGGATTCGAGGATGACTTCTTCGGAGGTTTTCGAGCCGACGTGGGACAGGTCGCACATGACGCCAACGCGGTTCATCTCGGCGACGATTTCACGACCGAAACCCGACAGGCCGCCATCGCGCTCGTAGCAACCGGTACCCACCAGGTTCTGGGTGTTGTAGCACATCTGCACAATACCGACGCCCAACTGCTTGAAGACCTCGACATAGCCGATCTGGTCTTCGAAGGCGTGAGCATTCTGGAAGCCGAACAGGATGCCGGTCTTGCCCTGCTCCTTGGCTTTACGGATGTCGGCGGTGGTGCGCACCGGAATCACCAGGTCGCTGTTCTCGCGAATCAGCTTCTGGCTGGCGGCGATGTTGTTGACGGTGGCCTGGAAGCCCTCCCACACCGACACGGTGCAGTTGGCCGCGGTCAGGCCGCCCTTGCGCATGTCTTCGAACAGGTCGCGGTTCCACTTGGCGATAATCAGCCCGTCGATAACGATGCTGTCGGCGTGCAATTCGGCTGGGCTCATCAGGCTGTCCCCTATTAGCGATTCATGCGCCGAATCGTGTGCCGGCGCTTTGGGGCCAGCATATGCCTGAGGGACAGGGCAGCCGGGTGCAAAAACGACAGGGGAATTGCCGAAAGCGTCAATCCGCGACAAAGGGTCATCAACAGGCGTCATTGCCTACCTGTTCAAGCCCGTTCGCATGGGCCAGAATTCGCCGCATCACTGGATGTTTTACTGAATGCATGACTGGATTAAGGGGCGGCGACGCAATGAAATCGATCTTCCTGGCTTTGGCACTGATTGCGACTGGCGTACAAGCAGCTGAAGAGGCCGACGACAACCCTTGCGATGCTGTCGAAAACGAAATCCAGACCCTGGAATGCTCGGCCTACAGCAGAACCACCGCCGAACAGCTGCTAAGCGACAACTATCAGAGCCTGACCGAGCGCATGCAAACGCTTTACGGCAACAACAAGGCGCAACTGACCGACATCACCGCCAAAATCAAAACCGCGCAACAGCAATGGCTGAAAACCCGGGACGCCGATTGCGCAGTGGACGCATTTCCGGCGACCAGTGGTAGCAAAGCGTTCACCATTGCGCAAAATGATTGCGTGGCGCGCATGAGTGACGAGCGGTCGGAGTTTTTGGAGTCGATTGGGCAGGAGTGATCCTGAATCGTCCGTCGAAAGCTGGTAGCCCTCCCAGCTTTTACCTTCAATCAAGACCTTTCCCACAGGCTTCACCGAGCAAGCCTACAAGTCCCGCGGGGTAAGGGTTAAAGCAGTTTTTTCGAGCAACATCCCGATAAATTTCGTTTGTTGGCCACCTGAAAAATATAAGCAAAGATTAGCAAATCTTATAAAAGACTTATATTCTTCCATGAACAGCATTCACTGGACTCGAAAGGCCGTTAAGCAGCTCTTGAAATTGCATTCCGTTCATCAGATCCAGGTTCGTGATGCCATCACGGCGCTAGCTGGCATGCCTGATGTAGGCAACGTCAAAGCACTGGTTGGTCATGACTACGCCTATCGACTGCGAGTCGGTAGTTATCGGGTCATGTTCGACTGGGATGGCGCGATCAAAGTGGTCAGTATTCAAGAGGTCAAAAAACGCGATGAACGCACCTACTGAGATTCAAATCATCAACGACGCGGAGGGAAAACCGGCGTTCGTGGTCATTCCGTACGCGCAGTATGTGGCGCAGAAGATCGAGCCCGATCTGATCCCCCACGAAGTGGTCAGTCGCATCGTCGATGGCGCGACGCCCATTCGCGCCTGGCGCGAACACCTGAACCTTACGCAGGATGAAGTTGCCAAGCGCATGGGCATTTCCCAACCGGCTTTCGCCCAGCAGGAAACCGTCGCCAAGCCCCGCAAGGCAACCCGTGAAAAAATTGCCGCAGCTTTTGGCATCACCGCCAACCAACTAGAGTTGTAAGCTGAACGCCAGCATCAGGAAAAGGGATTGAAATGAAAATTTGCGGCATCGAAATCAAAGGCAGCGAAGCGATCATCGCCGTGGCCTCCCTCGACGGTCAGGCCCTGAGCCATGTCGAACTGAACACCAAGAAAATCGCCCTCGACGATGACGACGAAGCCGCCAACGTCAAAGTTTTCGCCGCTCAGGTCGCCTCGTTTGTTCGTGAGAACTCCATCGACCGCATCGCGATCAAGAAGCGCAGCAAGAAAGGCGAGTTCGCCGGTGGGCCGACCACGTTCAAAATCGAAGGGGTTTTCCAGTTGCTGGAAAATTGCGAGGTGACGCTGCTGTCGCCTCAGACGATCAATGCGCAGAACAAGAAGTTCGATTTTGAGCTGCCGGCCACGCTGAACAAGTATCAGCATGAGGCTTACAAGGCGGCATGCTCGGCACTGATGAAAAAGTAACTCCATTCTTGCCAACACCGAACAACTGTGGGAGCGGGCTTGCCCGCGATGACGGTGTGTCAGTCAGCATCCACATTGAATGTGTCGCCCCCATCGCGGGCAAGCCCGCTCCCACAGGTTTTTTCGGTGTCGTCAGAATTATGCCTGGGCTGTACGGCGATCCTCTCGCGGGCACCGTTCAAACCGTGCCCGATAACTGCGGGTGAAATACGACGGCGATTCAAACCCGCACGCGATGCTCACTTCCAACACACTCATGTTCGTCTGACGCAACAACTGCCGCGCCTTCTCCAGTCTTAACCGCAGATAGAAATTGCTCGGCGTGTCGTTCAGGTGCAGGCGAAACAGGCGCTCCAACTGCCGCCGGGTCACTTTGATCGATTCCGCCAGCTCCAGGGTACTCAGCGGCGGTTCGCTGTGCTGCTCCATCTCCCCGATCACCTGCACCAGTTTCTTGTTGCTGATGCCATACCGCGTGGCGACTTCCATGCGTTGGTGATCTTTGCGCGGGCGGATGCGCCCGAGTACGAATTGTTCGCTGACCTGGATTGCCAGTTCCGGGCCGTGGGCCTGGCCGATGAGGTCGAGCATCAGGTCGATAGAAGCCGTACCGCCGGCAGAGGTGATACGCCGACGGTCGATCTCGAACAGCTCCTGAGTGACGCTGAGCTGTGGATAAGACTCCTTGAACGCGTCGATGGCTTCCCAGTGCAGGGTCAGGCGATGGCCGTCGAGCAGGCCGGCTTCGGCGAGGACGAAGCTGCCGGTGTCGATGGCGCCGAGCGTCACACCTTCGTTATCCAGGCGGCGCAACCAGTGCTCCAGTGCCGGAGTGGCGAACTTCAGCGGTTCGAAACCGGCGACCACCAGCAAGGTCGCGCCTTTCTTCAGCGGCTCCAGCGCCGCATCGGCGTTGACCGACATGCCGTTACTGGCCAGCACCGCCCCGCCATCGGCACTCAACACATGCCAGCGGTACAACTCGCCGCGAAAGCGATTGGCGACCCGCAGCGGCTCGATCGCCGAGATAAAACCGATCGCCGAAAAACCCGGCATCAACAAGAAGTAGAAATCCTGGGACATGGAGCGCACTCGATGGCAGGTAGCGAGAGGGCGGGAAGCGTGTGGACGTTGATACGCCACTTGTCAGCGGCATTCAAGTGCACAGGTCGCCGCAGTGCAAGAGCTGGTCGCCGCAGTGCGTTTTCACGGGCCTTGAGCTGCGTAACTTGGCATCACCGGCGCATCAGACACCGGAACCCACAATAACGACCTGCCGAGGAACCCACCATGAAACGACTGATCAGCAGCTGTGTTCTTGCACTCAGCGGTACCGCTTTCTTGAGCGCCAGTGTCATGGCCGCCGAACCCGCCGCGTGCCAGAACGTGCGCATGGGTGTAGTGAACTGGACCGACGTGATCGCCACCAGCGCCATGACTCAGGTCCTGCTCGATGGCCTCGGCTACAACACCAAACAAACCAGCGCCTCCCAGCAAATCATCTTCGCCGGGATCCGCGACCAGCGCCTGGACTTGTTCCTCGGGTACTGGAACCCGCTGATGACCCAAACCATCACGCCGTTCGTCGCGGCCAATCAGGTCAAGGTGCTTGAGACGCCAAGCCTGAAAGACGCCCGCGCCACCCTCGCCGTACCGACTTACCTCGCCGACAAGGGCCTGAAAACCTTCGCTGATATCGCCAAGTTTGAAAAAGAACTGGGCGGCAAGATCTACGGCATCGAGCCAGGTTCGGGCGCCAACACCCAGATCAAGGCGATGATCGCCAAGAATCAATTTGGCCTGGGCAAGTTCCAGCTGGTCGAGTCTAGCGAAGCCGGCATGCTTGCGGCGGTGGATCGCGCCGTGCGGCGCAAGGAAGCCGTGGTGTTCTTCGGCTGGGCCCCGCACCCGATGAACGTCAACGTGCAAATGACTTATCTCACCGGCAGTGAAGATGCCCTCGGCCCGAACGAAGGCATGGCCACCGTGTGGACGGTCACCGCACCGAAATACGCCGAGCAATGCCCGAACATTGGTCGTTTGCTGAGCAACCTGACCTACACCGCCGAAGACGAGAGCCGGATGATGCAGCCGCTGCTCGATCACAAAGACGCGTTCGAATCGGCCAAGCAATGGCTGAAAGATCACCCGCAAGACAAGCAACGCTGGCTCGAAGGCGTGACCACCTTCGATGGCAAACCGGCCGCTGAAAACCTGAAACTGACCAGTAAATGAACCTGAAATGAATCACCGATTCGCAGCCCGACCGGGCTGCGAACGGAACCGTCACGCCCTGAGCTACACCCCAAAATCACGCCTGTAAGGAACCGCCTCATGAACCACGACGTCATCATCACCTGCGCACTCACCGGTGCTGGCGACACGACCGCCAGAAGCCCACACGTGCCGGTCACCCCGAAACAAATCGCCGCGGCCGCCGTGGAGGCCGCCAAGGCGGGCGCTACCGTGGTCCACTGCCACGTTCGCGATCCGCAAACCGGCAAGTTCAGCCGTGACGTGGCGCTGTACCGCGAAGTGATGGAGCGCATCCGCGAGGCCGACGTCGACATCATCGTCAACCTCACCGCAGGCATGGGCGGCGACCTGGAAATCGGTGCGGGAGAGAACCCGATGGAGTTCGGCCCGAACACCGACCTGGTCGGTCCGCTGACCCGTCTGGCCCACGTTGAAGAATTGCTGCCGGAAATCTGCACCCTGGATTGCGGCACCCTGAACTTCGGCGACGGCGACACCATTTACGTGTCCACCCCGGCCCAGCTGCGTGCTGGCGCCAAACGCATTCAAGAGCTGGGCGTCAAGCCTGAGCTGGAAATCTTCGACACCGGTCACCTGTGGTTCGCCAAGCAAATGATCAAGGAAGGCCTGCTCGATAACCCGCTGTTTCAGCTGTGCCTGGGCATCCCGTGGGGCGCTCCGGCCGATACCACCACCATGAAAGCCATGGTCGACAACCTGCCGGCCGACGCGGTCTGGGCCGCGTTCGGCATCGGTCGCATGCAGATGCCGATGGCTGCGCAAGCGGTGCTGCTCGGCGGCAACGTGCGGGTCGGCCTGGAAGACAACCTGTGGCTGGACAAGGGTGTATTGGCGACCAACGGCCAACTGGTCGAGCGTGCCTCGGAAATCCTCAGCCGCCTCGGCGCCCGCGTTCTGACCCCAGCTGAAGGCCGGGCAAAAATGGGCCTGACCAAGCGCGGTTAACCCCAACCTACACCTCACCTGTGGGAGCGGGCTTGCCCGCGATGACGGTAGTCCAGCCGCAGAAGATGCACTGGATGTACTGATGCCATCGCAGGCAAGCCAGCTCCCACCTGGGATCACCGAACTCTTTAGGACGACGCCATGAGCTTCATCACTGATATCAAAACCTTCGCCGCTCTGGGCAGCGGTGTCATCGGCAGCGGCTGGGTATCCCGCACCCTCGCCCACGGCCTTGATGTAGTGGCCTGGGACCCGGCGCCCGGCGCCGAAGCCGCCCTGCGCAAACGCGTCGCCAATGCCTGGGGCGCGCTGGAGAAACAAGGCCTGGCCCCCGGCGCGTCGCAGGATCGGCTGCGCTTTGTCGCCACCATCGAAGAATGCGTTCGCGATGCGGATTTCATTCAGGAAAGTGCTCCAGAACGACTGGACCTGAAACTGGAACTGCACAGCAAAATCAGCGCGGCGGCCAAGCCCAATGCCTTGATCGGTTCCAGTACGTCGGGGCTGTTGCCGAGCGAGTTCTACGAGAGTTCGACCCACCCGGAACGCTGCGTGGTCGGGCACCCGTTCAACCCGGTTTACCTGCTGCCATTGGTGGAAGTGGTCGGCGGCAAAAATACCGCGCCGGAAGCGGTTCAAGCGGCAATAAAAGTCTACGAATCCTTAGGGATGCGCCCGCTGCATGTGCGCAAGGAAGTACCTGGATTTATCGCCGACCGTTTGCTCGAAGCGCTGTGGCGTGAGGCGTTGCATCTGGTCAACGACGGTGTGGCGACCACCGCTGAAATCGACGATGCAATTCGTTTTGGCGCGGGCCTGCGCTGGTCGTTTATGGGTACTTTCCTGACGTACACCCTGGCGGGTGGCGATGCGGGCATGCGGCACTTCATGGCGCAATTCGGGCCGGCGTTGCAGTTGCCGTGGACCTACCTGCCGGCACCGGAGCTGACCGACAAATTGATCGATGACGTGGTGGATGGCACCAGCGAACAGTTGGGCACGCACAGCATTTCGGCGCTGGAGCGCTATCGTGATGATTGCTTGCTGGCGGTACTGGAAGCGGTGAAGACCACCAAGGCCAAACATGGCATGGCGTTTAGCGAATAAACCAAGTCAGGGGCCAGCAGGTCTGGCCTCATCGCGGGCAAGTCGGATCGCCGCACCGCCGCTCCCACAGGGATCTACTGGGTGGCATAAATTGTATTTACACCTCAAATCACTGTGGGAGCGGGCTTGCCCGCGATAGCGACAGCCCAGACACCACCAACGTTGGATCACTCAACCATGCCCACCCTCACCACCTACCAAACCAAAATCATCCCCGACTGGGTCGACTACAACGGCCATCTGCGCGATGCCTTCTACCTGCTGATTTTCAGCTACGCCACCGACGCGCTGATGGATCAACTGGGCATGGACAGCAACAACCGCGAAGCCAGCGGCAACTCGCTGTTCACCCTCGAGCTGCACCTCAACTATCTGCACGAAGTGAAGCTCGATGCCGACGTCGAAGTGCACACTCAGATCATCGGCCACGACCGCAAGCGTCTGCACCTCTACCACAGCCTGCATCTGGTGGGCGGTGACAAGGAGCTGGCGGGCAATGAACAAATGCTGCTGCACGTCGACCTCAACGGGCCGCGATCCGCACCGTTCAGCGAAGAAACCTTGAGCAAACTGCAGGCCATTGTCGCCGAGCAAGCCGACCTGCCCGCACCCGCCTGGATCGGCCGAGTGATTGCTTTACCCCCCGAAAAATAACAAGGAACCCGCCATGAACACCGCCGCCGCTTTTGCCGATTTCCGCACCTACCCGTTGATTAGCGCGTTGACCGCCGTGCGTACCCTGGCGGACCGAATTCAAGTGACATGGGCGGACGGTCGGGTCAGCCCTTTTCATCATCAATGGCTGCGGGACAACTGCCCGTGCCCGTTGTGCGTCTACACGGTGACCCGCGAGCAAGTGCTGGAAATCGTCGATGTCGCAGAGCACCTGACGCCTGAAAACGCCACGGTCGATGCCCAAGGTTGTCTGTGCGTCGATTGGCAGGACGGCCACCTCAGCCGCTTCGATCCGGGCTGGCTACGGGCTCACGCCTATGACGATGAGTCCCGCGCTGAACGCCAGGCCAGCAAACCGAAAGCCAGGCTTTGGCACAGCGATTTGCAACTACCAGTATTCGAATACCAGGCCCTGATGGAGAACAACGACGCCTTGCTGCAATGGCTGCTGGCCGTGCGCGATACCGGCCTGACTCAAGTGCGCGGCGTACCCACCGAGCCGGGTTCATTGAAGCTGATCGCCCAGCGGATCTCTTTCATCCGCGAGAGCAATTTCGGCGTGCTGTTCAATGTGCAATCCAAGGCCGATGCAGACAGCAATGCCTACACCGCCTTCAACCTGCCGCTGCACAGCGACCTGCCAACCCGAGAGTTGCAACCGGGGCTGCAATTTCTGCATTGTCTGGTCAATGACGCCGACGGTGGCGAGAGCATTTTCGTCGACGGTTTTGCCATCGCCGAAGCCTTGCGCGAGGAAGATCCCGAGGCGTTTCAAGCCTTGTGTGAAATCCCCGTGGAGTTCCGCAACAAGGACCGCCACAGCGACTACCGCTGCCTGGCGCCGATCATTGCCCTGGGTGCGTTCGGGCAAGTGTCGGAAATCCGCATGGCGAACTTTCTGCGTGGGCCGTTCGATGCTTCGGTGGAGCAGATGCCCAGGCTCTATCGCGCTTACCGGCGCTTCATTGCGATGACTCGCGAGGCGCGCTTCCGGGTGATGACGCGGCTCAACCACGGCGAGTTGTGGTGCTTCGACAACCGCCGCACCCTCCACGCCCGCAACGCCTTCGACCCTGCTACTGGTGCCCGGCATTTCCAGGGGTGTTATGTGGATCGTGATGAGTTGTTGTCGCGCATCCTTGTGTTGCAACGCTAGACCGAGTCATCGTTCATCGCGGGCAAGCCACGCTCCCATAGGTTATTCGCAAGTCCTGTGGGAGCGTGGCTTGCCCGCGAAAGCGTCAGCCCAATCAACACTTTCATGACTGATTCACACACGCAAAAAAAAGCCCCGATCAAGCCGTGACAGGATCGGGGCAGAGGGTACTGTTGAGGAGCTGTTGCGCGAGGGTGACCAAACCTTCGTGAAGCCAGCTGAATCCAGTGTGCCTACTCTCCCCGCTCGCAAGTTAGCCGAAAACGACCTGTTCATAGGTAATGCGGCCATTGCGACAAATCGTCCTTGCCGCCATCCCCGGCCCCTACCAGAATCGAGCCACGACACCGTTCCCTGAAGAAGGATTGCGTCATGATGCACGCCGATTTGATTGACCAGGAAGACCTGTTGGGCCAGCTAAAATCGTTGGGGTTTCAAGTGCCGAATGGCGCTACAGCCGAGCAGGCTTGCGAATGTGCAGTGCGAGGCTTGAACGATGAGCGTGCGATGACGCTGCGCACTATGGTCAAGCAGATGTACACCAGCAGCGCGACCATCCTGCCGGCCGTGCGCCAGGCCATCGACAAGCAATTGCTGCCCGCGTTGGCGGAGTATCAGCAAAGCCGTAGCGCCTGAGTACCGCCTCGCCATGATCGTTCCCACGCTCTGCGTGGGAATGCAGCCCGGGACGCTCCGCGTCCCTGCCGAAGCGGACGCAGAGCGTCCATTGAGGCATTCCCACGCAGAGCGTGGGAACGATCAGAGCATTAGAGCCTTACGCTGGCAAACGTCGACTCATTACGCGCCTGGCTCAACGCCGACAGCGGCCCGGACAACGGTGACAGCACCAAGGCTTGCGGCAGCGGCATCATCGCTACCTGCTGAGTCGTATTGGAACCTACACGTTCGTCACGCGGCGGAATGCCGAAGTATTCGCGGTAGCACTTGGAGAAGTGCGGCGTGGACACGAAACCACATACCGACGCCACTTCGATGATCGACATTGGCGTTTGCTTGAGCAGCTGCCGAGCACGGATCAGACGCAGTTTCAGGTAGTAACGCGACGGCGAGCAGTGCAGGTATTTCTGGAACAGCCGCTCCAGCTGACGACGCGACACGGCGACGTACACCGCCAGTTCGTCGAGGTCGATCGGCTCTTCGAGGTTGGCTTCCATCAGCGCGACGATTTCCTGCAACTTCGGCTGGTTGGTGCCGAGCATGTGCTTGAGCGGCACGCGCTGGTGATCCTGTTCGTTGCGGATGCGCTCGTAGACGAACATTTCCGAAATCGCTGCCGACAGCTCACGGCCGTGATCGCGGCTGATCAGGTGCAGCATCATGTCCAGCGGCGCGGTGCCGCCGGAGCTGGTGAAACGGTTACGGTCGAGGGTGAACAGCCGGGTACTCATGGCCACCCGCGGGAAAGCTTCCTGCATCGATGCCAGACATTCCCAGTGCACGCTGCAATCGAAACCGTCCAGCAGGCCGGCGCACGCCAGGGCCCAGCTGCCGGTGCAGACCGCGCCGAGACGACGGGACTGACGCGCCTGGCTTTGCAGCCACGACACGTGCTCACGGGTTACGGTGCGCTGGATGCCGATACCGCCGCAGACAATGACGGTGTCCAGGGGCGGCGCTTTGTGCATGGAGGCGTCGGGGGTGATCTGCAGACCGTCACTGGCCCAGACCTGCCCGCCATCGACAGTGAGTGTGGTCCAGCGATACAGCTCGCGGCCGGACAATTGGTTGGCCATGCGCAGGGGTTCCACTGCGGAGGCCAGAGAAATCAGCGTGAAATTGTCCAGCAGCAAAAAGCCGATGGATTGAGGCGCACGGTTCTGGGGTTGAGCCCCGGAGTTGAACGTCGTCATCGCGGTATCTCCTCACACAAAGCGGGTGATGGCCTCAGGCGGAGGCTCTTTTTATTGCCATCGTTCTCGCGTGGGAGACGGGCTTTGTAATGACAGAGCAATTGCCATGCCTAAATTGAATGCGCGTTCAATAACTCCTGAAAACGACGTCGCGATGTGTCTAAATATGACTCGTAGAGACAGGAGGTTATAAGTGTCATCAAGGGGCGCAGCGCTCTGCCCCGTTGCGTGTGAGCAAATCGGTAGCACTTGTGGGAACAGGGCTACGACGCTCCAGGAGAGAGTGTCACCGCAAGCACGGGTGACGGACGGTCAGGCTTGAATTGGATCCCTGACCGGGGCAGGCAGGCTTATCTGTTTGCGACGCTCTAAAAGGTGGCGCGTTTTGAATCGAGTGTTCACTTAGCGCGCAGTTTTGACTGGTCTGGTGTGGCGAGGGAGCTTGCTCCCGCTGGGGTGCGAAGCGGCCCTAAAATCTTTACGACTGCTGCGCAGCCGAGCGGGAGCAAGCTCCCTCGCCACAGGGTCAACTCGGTCTCAGCACTCAACTGCACTGACAGCCAACCCACCGCGCGAGGTCTCTTTATATTTGTCGTGCATGTCGGCACCGGTATCACGCATGGTGCGGATCACCCGGTCCAGCGAGATAAAGTGCTGACCGTCGCCCCGCAACGCCATCTGCGCAGCGTTGATCGCTTTCACCGCGGCAATCGCATTGCGCTCGATGCACGGCACTTGCACCAGCCCGCCCACCGGGTCGCAGGTCAGGCCGAGGTTATGTTCCAGGCCGATTTCCGCCGCGTTGCACAGTTGCTCCGGCGTGGCACCGAGAACCTCCGCCAACCCGGCCGCCGCCATGGCGCAAGCCGAACCGACTTCGCCCTGGCAACCGACTTCGGCACCGGAGATCGAGGCGTTCTTCTTGCACAGAATCCCCACCGCCGCGGCACTGAGGAAGTAATCGACCACGTTGGCGTCAGTCACTGCCTCGCTGAATTTCATAAAGTAGTGCAACACCGCCGGAATGATCCCCGCCGCACCGTTGGTCGGCGCCGTGACCATGCGCCCGCCGGCGGCATTTTCTTCGTTGACCGCCAGGGCGAACAGGTTGACCCACTCCATCGCGCTCAAGGTCGAGCCGATCACGTTGGGTTTGTTCAGTTCTTGCAGGCTACGGTGCAACTTGGCCGCGCGACGGCGCACATTGAGGCCGCCGGGCAGGATGCCTTCATGTTTGAGGCCTTGTTCCACGCAATCCTGCATGGCGCGCCAGAGTTTCATCAGGCCGCTGCGGATTTCTTCTTCGCTGCGCCAGACCTTCTCGTTGGCCATCATCAATTCGGCCACGCGCAGGTTGTGCTTCTTGCACAGGCTGAGCAGTTCGACGGCACTGGAGAAGTCGTAAGGCAGCACGGTGCGATCCAGATCCACCACGCCGCTGGAAGCCTGCGCCTGATCGACGACAAAACCGCCGCCGATGGAATAGTAGGTGTCGCGATGCAGCTCGCCGTGATCGCCTTCGGCAACCAGGGTCATGGCGTTGGGATGGAACGGCAGGTTCTCGTCGATCAGACGCATGTCCCGGGCCCAGATGAACGGGACCGACAAGCGGCCGTCGAGCAATAGCGTTTGGGTTTCACGCAGAGCCTCGATGCGAATGCCGATTTGCGACGGATCGATCGCGTCCGGCCACTCGCCCATAAGCCCCATGATCACCGCGTTGTCGCTGCCGTGACCGATGCCGGTGGCCGAGAGCGATCCATAAAGTTGAACTTCGACGCGATGTACCTGTTCCAAAAGTCCCCGCTCGCGCAAACCTTGCACGAACAGCGCCGCGGCGCGCATAGGCCCCACGGTGTGCGAACTGGAAGGGCCGATGCCGATTTTGAACAGGTCGAAAACGCTGATAGCCATTACTGCTGAACTCCTGGATGTGCCTGCTCCAGGCGCAAAAGCGCCCAGTGACGGAGCTGCTACGCTCAAGCTGCAATCCGCCGAGATGGCCGCATCATCAGGCTTTTGCCATGTCCTTCAACGTCTCACACCGACGCACTCATGTCCGCTAGCGCCGCAGGCCGCTTACGCTATGTTTTCGCCGTTTTTTTGCGGATCAGCGAAGCAAAACGGGCTGAAAAAAGCTGTAAACGACGTTACCGACACTGGATGCGACCATCCCTGTACTGGTTACGACGCACCCTGTAGGCGTCAGATTTTCACTGGTACATGATCGTATCGACTCGATTGCAAGGCGCCGTGGTAGAGCTGTCTCCAAAACGCCATCCAACCGCAACAGATAAGTGCGGTGGTCCAGTCGGAACACTGCCAAAAAAAACACCAAGGAGTCCCCCCTTATGAAAGGTTCCCCGTCGTTGTTGTTGGCCGCCATGCTGAGTCTGCCGTTCATGGCTCAAGCCGCAGAACCGGCCCAATGCAGTACCGTAAACTTCTCCGATGTCGGCTGGACGGACATTACCGCAACCACCGCGGCCACCAGCGTTGTGCTCAACGCCCTCGGTTACAAGACCAAAACCACGATGATTTCCGTGCCGGTGACCTACAAGTCCCTGGCCGACGGCAAGAACATGGACGTCTTCCTGGGTAACTGGATGCCGACCATGGAAAACGACATCAAGGCCTATCGGGATGCCGGCACCGTGGAAACCGTGCGCACCAACCTCAAAGGCGCCAAATACACCCTCGCCGTGCCGCAAGCGCTGTACGACAAAGGGCTGCATGACTTTGCCGACATCGCCAAATTCAAGAAAGAACTCGACGGCAAGATCTACGGCATCGAGCCTGGCAACGACGGCAACCGTCTGATCCAGAGCATGATCGACAAAGACGCCTTCGGTCTCAAAACCGCCGGTTTCAAAGTCGTCGAGTCCAGCGAAGCGGGCATGCTGTCGCAAGTCGACCGCGCGCAAAAACGCGACACCGCCGTGGTGTTCCTCGGCTGGGCACCGCACCCGATGAACAAGCGCTTCAAGATTCAATACTTGACCGGTGGTGATGACTTTTTCGGCCCGGACTTTGGTGCCGCCACGGTTGCGACCAACACTCGCAAGGGTTATACCGAAGAATGCAGCAACGTCGGCCAACTGCTGAAAAACCTGGAATTTACCGTCGACATGGAAAGCTCTCTGATGGGCAACATCCTGGACGACAAGATGAAGCCTGACGCGGCCGCCAAGGCCTGGCTGAAAAAGAATCCACAGGTGCTCGATACCTGGCTGGCTGGCGTAACCACCATTGACGGTAAACCTGGCCTGGAGGCTGTGAAAGCCAAGCTCGCGCAGTAATGCTTATGCCGGGCGAGTTCGCTCGCCCGGGCTGTTTATTCCCTTGCATGCGGACGTTCACTACCATGCTGATTGATCAGAAAATCCCTTTAGGCCAGTACATCGCGGGCTTCGTTGAATGGTTGACGCAACACGGCGCCAGCACCTTCGACGCCATCGCCGTGTCACTGGAAACGATGATCCACGGCGTGACTTTTGCGCTGACCTGGTTCAACCCGCTGGCATTGATCGGCCTCATCGCGCTACTGGCACACCTCATTCAACGCAAATGGGGCCTGACCGTTTTCGTCATCGCCTCCTTTCTGCTGATCCTCAATCTGGGGTACTGGCAGGAAACCATGGAAACCCTCGCCCAGGTGCTGTTCGCCACCCTGGTGTGCGTGGTCATCGGCGTGCCGTTGGGCATCGTCGCCGCGCACAAACCGATGTTCTACACACTGATGCGTCCGGTGCTCGATCTGATGCAGACCGTACCGACCTTCGTGTACCTCATTCCTACCCTGACCCTCTTCGGTCTGGGTGTGGTCCCGGGCCTGATCTCGACGGTAGTGTTCGCGATTGCCGCGCCTATCCGCCTGACCTACCTGGGCATTCGCGATGTTCCACAGGAACTGATGGACGCCGGCAAAGCCTTCGGCTGCTCGCGCCGTCAACTGCTCTCACGGATTGAACTGCCTCACGCCATGCCAAGCATCGCGGCCGGCATCACCCAGTGCATCATGCTGTCGTTGTCGATGGTGGTGATCGCGGCACTGGTGGGCGCCGACGGCCTGGGCAAACCCGTGGTCAACGCACTGAACACTGCTGATATCGCCCTGGGCTTCGAAGCCGGCCTGGCGATCGTATTGCTGGCGATCATGCTCGACCGTATCTGCAAACAACCCGACGCTAAAGTAGGGGGTGACGCATGAGCATTATTCGCTTCGAAGACGTCGACGTAATCTTCTCCAAAGACCCGCGCGAGGCGCTCAAACTCCTCGACCAGGGCATGACCCGTGACCAGATCCTGAAAAAGACCGGGCAGATTGTCGGCGTTGAAAAAGCCAGCCTGGACATCGAAAAAGGCGAAATCTGCGTACTGATGGGCCTGTCCGGCTCCGGCAAATCCAGCCTGTTGCGCTGCATCAACGGCCTCAACACCGTCAGCCGTGGCAAGTTGTTCGTCGAGCACGAAGGCAAGCAGATCGACATCGCTTCCTGCACCCCCGCGGAACTGAAAATGATGCGCACCAAGCGCATCGCGATGGTGTTCCAGAAGTTCGCCCTGATGCCTTGGCTGACGGTGCGCGAGAACATCAGCTTCGGCCTGGAAATGCAGGGTCGCCCCGAGAAAGAACGCCGCAAACTGGTGGACGAGAAGCTTGAGCTGGTGGGCCTGACCCAGTGGCGCAACAAGAAACCCGATGAGCTGTCCGGTGGTATGCAGCAACGTGTGGGCCTGGCCCGCGCGCTGGCGATGGACGCCGACATCCTGCTGATGGACGAACCGTTCTCGGCCCTCGACCCGCTGATCCGCCAAGGCCTGCAAGACGAACTGCTGGAACTGCAAAACAAGCTCAGCAAAACCATCGTGTTCGTGAGCCACGACCTCGATGAAGCCCTGAAGCTCGGCAGCCGTATCGCGATCATGAAAGACGGCCGGATCATCCAGTACAGCAAGCCGGAAGAAATCGTCCTCAACCCTGCAGACGACTACGTGCGCACCTTCGTCGCCCACACCAATCCGCTGAACGTACTGTGCGGTCGCAGCCTGATGCGCACTCTGGACAACTGCAAACGTATCAACGGTTCGGTGTGCCTCGATCCGGGCGGCGACTCGTGGCTGGACCTGGCCGAAGGCAACACCATCAAAGGTGCACGCCAGAACGGCTCGAACCTGGACCTGCAGAACTGGATACCGGGGCAAGCGGTTGAAGGTTTGGGTCGTCGGCCAACGCTGGTGGATTCCAACATCGGCATGCGCGATGCGCTGCAGATTCGCTACCAGACCGGCAACAAGCTGGTGCTGCATGACAACAACAAGGTTGTCGGGATCCTCGGTGACAGCGAGCTGTACCACGCGCTGCTCGGCAAGAACCTGGGGTAAGAGACAGCAGACACAAAAACGCCGCGAGATGATCGCGGCGTTTTTGTTAGTGCAGATATTTATCTTGGAATACTGACAACTGTGGCGAGGGAGCTTGCTCCCGCTGGGTTGCGAAGCAGCCCAAAACCCAGACACTGCGGTATTTCAGAGAGATCGCGTTATCCGGATTTGCGACTGCTGCGCAGTCGAGCGGGAGCAAGCTCCCTCGCCACAATAGAACTGCGGTGCATCACTGCACCGCATCACCTCAAGTCTCAGCTATAAACCCGGCCTAGAAGCTGCCGATGGCTTTCAAACTGATCGAGCACGTCACGGGTGATCTGATCCTGAGTGAAGCCCATCAAGTCGTAATCCTGGCTGCCGTTGTGCAGGTACACCTCGGCACGGTAGTAACGTGCGCGCGGTTCATCGGCGCTTTCAGCCGACACCGTGTCACTCGCCGCCGCCAGATAACCGTCCAGGCTCACTTCGTAGACAAAAGGGTTGCCCTCTTCCATCTCGATCCGCACGCCCATGCAGCGTTTCGACTTGCCCAGCAACGTCTGCACATCCAGACCCTGAGCACGCAATTGCACAGTCGCATCTTCCAGCGCCGGGCTGACGTGCTTGTCCATGAAACGCTGAACGATCGACTGGTTCGGTTGCAGATCCAGCTGGGTCAGACGCTCGCTGAAACCACGACGACCACGCGCCGCCAGTTCCGCTTGCTCCTGTTCGATTTGCACGTCCTGGCGCATGGCCTTGTGCAAGCCAAACATGAAGAACACCAGCACCACCGAGAACGGCAGCCCCGCCAGCACCACCATGGTTTGCATGGCTTCGAAGTTACCGGCTAACAGCAGGCCGATGGTCACCAGGGTGATCACCACCGACCAGAAAATCCGCAGCCAATGCGGTGCATCTTCGTCGACGTTGCCGCCCTTGCAGGAAAGGTTGGCCATCATCACCGCGCCGGAGTCCGCCGGGGTCAGGAACAGCACGAAACCGACAAAAATCGACACGCCGATCACGACCTTCGACGCCGGGTAATGCTCGAGCAACTGGTAGATCGCCATCGACGGCTGTTCGAGCGCCGTCTTCCCGAGTTCCACCGCCCCATGGTTCATCACCAGGTCCAGGGCCGAGTTACCGAAGATCGACAGCCATGCCAGGGTGAAGCCCAGCGGAATCAGCAGCACACCAGCCACCAGTTCACGCACCGTGCGACCCCGGGAAATACGCGCGATGAACATGCCGACGAATGGCGCCCAGGAAATCCACCAGGCCCAGTAGAACAGGGTCCACAGGCCCAACCAGCGGTCGGACTTCTCACTGTCGCCTTCATACACATAGAGGTCGAAGGTCTTCAGGACCGCACCGTTCAGGTAGTCGCCGATGTTTTGCACAAAGCCGTTGAGCAGGTGCAGGGTCGGGCCGAACAGCAGGACGAAAATCAGCAGACCGCTGAACAGCACGATGTTCAGGTTGGACAGACGGCGAATGCCGTTTTCCACGCCGGACACAGCGGCGATGGTCGCCACGGTGCTCATCACGATGATCACGATCAGCAGGTTAGTGTTGCTGTGTTCCATGCCGAACAGGTTTTCCAGCCCCGACGACACTTGCAGCGAACCGATCCCCAGGTTCGTCACCAGCCCCAGCAGGGTCACGAACATGCCGAAGCCGTCCACCGCATGACCGGCCGCGCCTTTGACCCAACGCTCGCCGACCAGCGGATACAGCGCCGAACGCAACGCCAGTGGCTGGTTATGACGATAGGCAAAGTACGCCACGGCCAGGCCGACCAGTGCGTAGATCGCCCAGCCATGCAGGCCCCAGTGCAGGAACGTCAGCTGCACCGCCTGACGTGCGGCAAGGTTACTGCCGGCCACGCCTTCCGGCGGATTGAAGTAGTGGTCCAGCGGCTCGGACGCACCGAAGTACAGCAAGGAAATGCCGATACCCGAGGAGAACAGCATCCCCGCCCAGGCGCCATAGCTGAAGTCCGGGGTATCGTCCTTGCTGCCCAGCTTGAGCTTGCCGTAGGACGAAAACGCCAGGCCAACCACAAAAACCAGGTAAGCGGCGATCACCACCATGTAATACCAGCCGAAGCTGCGGGACAACCACGCCTGGGCAATGCCGAGCATTCTACCGGCCGCTTGCGGGGCGATGATCAGAATGGCAGTTAATAGCAGGATCAACGCGGTAGAGGTGTAGAACACCCAACCGTTGACCGTCACCTTCTCGGGTGGGGTTTTTATTAGAGAGGCAGAACTCATGGCACAGATGCTCCAGGCAGTGCGAGAGAAGAACACAAGGCAACGCGTTACCCGACCAATCGGTTAGTTGGCAGCCGATCGGCGGGTGATATAAAGACACCCCGAAAAAAGCCCGAAACCCATGGAACGCCATTGCGTGTGGGTTTCGAGCATTTTTAGATGTCGTTTTTCCGCCCACTACGCGTAGGAAAAACCTGTAGGCAGCGACGAATTGTCGCAGATCTTATTCTTTGTTGATTGAACGTTCAATCAAAACAAAATAGACTGGCCCTCAACCCGGTAGGCGTATTTCGTCCACGGGAAGGCCTAAGGAGATGTGCAAGATGCCCAAGGTCGGTATGCAACCCATCCGCCGTCAGCAATTGATCGAAGCCACGTTACAGGCCGTCGATCAGGTCGGGATGGGGGACGCCAGCATTGCGCTGATCGCCCGTTTGGCCGGTGTCTCGAATGGCATCATCAGTCACTACTTTCAGGACAAGAACGGCCTGATCGCCGCCACGGCGCAGTATCTGATGAGTGTCCTCAGCGAGAACGTCACCGCGCGCCGTCAGGCGCTGGAGGACACCAGCCCACGGGCTCACCTCCAGGTGATTATCGAAGGCAACTTCGACGCCAGCCAGGTCAATGGCCCGGCAATGAAAACCTGGCTGGCCTTCTGGGCCACCAGCATGCACCACCCGTCTTTGCACAGGTTGCAGCGGATCAACGATCACCGTCTGTATTCCAACCTGTGCTGCCAGTTCCGCCGTGTGTTGCCGCTTGATCAAGCGCGCAGCGCCGCCCGCGGCCTGGCAGCCCTCATTGACGGTTTGTGGTTGCGCGGTGCGCTGTCGGGAGACGCTTTCGACACCGCGCAAGCGCACCAGATCGCTTACGAATACATGGATTTCCAATTGGCCAAGCAGGTGAGTTAGAGCACACATAATCGCTCAACCCCTGAACCGCTACCGACCGCGATGCCAATGCTATACGGCACGCCCGGTGGTCAACGCCAACCACTTAATGCACTTGCGAGGACACTATGGCCCGTTTCGAACTGCAAAAACTCTACATCGATGGCGGTTACTCCGACGCCAGCAGCGACGCCACCTTCGAAGCCATCAACCCGGCTAACGGTGAAGTCCTCGCAACCGTACAACGTGCGACCAAGGAAGACGTTGAGCGCGCTGTGCTCAGCGCCGAAAAGGGCCAGAAAATCTGGGCTGCAATGACCGCCATGGAGCGTTCGCGCATCCTGCGTCGCGCCGTGGACATCCTGCGCGAGCGCAACGATGAACTGGCCGCCCTGGAAACCCTGGACACCGGCAAGGCGTACTCCGAAACCCGTTACGTCGACATCGTCACCGGCGCTGACGTGCTGGAGTACTACGCAGGCCTGGTGCCGGCCATCGAAGGCGAGCAGATCCCGCTGCGTACCACCTCTTTCGTCTACACCCGTCGCGAGCCGCTGGGCATCGTCGCTGGTATCGGCGCGTGGAACTACCCGATCCAGATCGCCCTGTGGAAATCCGCTCCAGCCCTGGCAGCCGGTAACGCAATGATCTTCAAGCCGAGCGAAGTCACCTCGCTGACCACCCTGAAACTGGCCGAGATCTATACCGAAGCCGGCCTGCCGGCTGGCGTGTTCAACGTACTGACCGGCAGTGGCCGTGAAGTCGGCACCTGGTTGACCGAACACCCACGCATCGAAAAAGTCTCCTTCACCGGCGGCACCGACACCGGCAAGAAGGTCATGGCCAGCGCTTCCGCCTCGTCGCTCAAAGACGTGACCATGGAACTGGGCGGCAAATCCCCGCTGATCATTTTCGACGACGCCGATCTGGATCGCGCCGCCGACACCGCCATGATGGCCAACTTCTACAGCTCCGGTCAGGTCTGCACCAACGGCACTCGCGTGTTTGTACCGAGCCATCTGAAAGCCGCGTTCGAAGCCAAGATCGTTGAACGCGTTGCGCGCATTCGCGTCGGCAACCCGGAAGACGAAAACACCAATTTCGGTCCTCTGGTCAGCTTCGCCCACATGGAAAGCGTGCTGGGTTACATCGCCAAAGGTAAGGAAGAAGGTGCACGTCTGCTGTGTGGCGGCGAGCGTCTGACCGATGGCGAATTCGCCAAAGGCGCGTTCGTGGCACCGACCGTGTTCACCGACTGCACCGACGAGATGACCATCGTTCGCGAAGAGATCTTCGGCCCGGTGATGAGCATCCTGACCTACGAGACCGAAGAAGAAGTGATCCGTCGTGCCAACGACACCGAGTTCGGTTTGGCAGCTGGCGTTGTCACCAAAGACCTGAACCGCGCTCACCGCGTGATTCATCAACTGGAAGCCGGTATCTGCTGGATCAACGCCTGGGGCGAATCCGACGCCAAGATGCCGGTCGGCGGCTACAAGCAGTCGGGCGTGGGCCGTGAGAACGGCATCAGCTCGCTGAACAACTTCACACGCATCAAATCGGTACAGGTCGAACTGGGCGATTACGCCTCGGTGTTCTAAGGCGGCATTTGCTTCGCCTGCGAGATCGCCTTCGCGAGCAGGCTCGCTCCCACAGAAGACTTCATTCCAATGTGGGAGCGAGCCTGCTCGCGATCGAGTGCGAAGCACTCGCCTGACCTGACCAACTTCAAAGAGGGTGCATTCAATGTCCCAAGAATTCGATTACATCATCATCGGTGCCGGCTCGGCCGGTAACACCCTGGCGACCCGTCTGACTGAAGACGAAGGCGTCACCGTCCTGCTGCTCGAAGCGGGCGGCCCGGACTACCGTCTGGATTTCCGCACGCAAATGCCGGCCGCGCTGGCGTTCCCGCTGCAAGGTCGTCGCTACAACTGGGCTTACGAAACCGATCCAGAGCCACACATGGACGGCCGCCGGATGGAATGCGGTCGTGGCAAGGGCCTGGGTGGTTCTTCGCTGATCAACGGCATGTGCTACATCCGTGGTAACGCGATGGACTACGACAACTGGTCGAAACTGCCCGGCCTGGAAGACTGGACCTACCTCGACTGCCTGCCGTATTTCCGCAAGGCGGAAACCCGTGACATCGGCCCGAACGACTACCACGGTGGCGACGGTCCGGTCAGCGTGACCACGCCGAAAGCCGGCAACAATCCGCTGTTCCATGCGATGGTTGAAGCAGGCGTGCAAGCCGGTTACCCGCGTACCGAAGACCTGAACGGCTACCAGCAGGAAGGTTTCGGCCCGATGGACCGCACCGTGACGCCGAACGGCCGTCGTGCCAGTACCGCTCGCGGTTACCTGGACGTCGCCAAGAAGCGTTCGACCCTGACCATCGTCACCCATGCCCTGACCGACAAGATTCTGTTCGAAGGCAAGCGTGCGGTTGGCGTGCGTTACCTGATCGGCGCGGCTGAAGAGCGCGTTGAAGTCCGTGCCCGCAAGGAAGTGTTGCTGTGCTCCGGCGCCATCGCGTCGCCACAGATCCTGCAACGTTCCGGTGTCGGCCCGGCCGAACTGCTGAAAAAGCTCGATATTCCGGTGGTTCATGACCTGCCAGGCGTCGGTGAAAACCTGCAGGATCACCTTGAGCTGTACCTGCAATACGCCTGCACCCAACCGGTCTCGCTGTACCCCTCGCTGCTGCTGCACAACCAACCGGCCATCGGCGCCGAGTGGCTGTTCAACGGCACCGGCATCGGCGCCAGCAACCAGTTCGAAGCCGGCGGTTTCATCCGCACCCGTCCGGAATTCGATTGGCCGAACATTCAGTACCACTTCCTGCCGGTGGCGATTAACTACAACGGCAGCAACGGTGTGAAAGAACACGGCTTCCAGGCGCACATGGGCTCCATGCGTTCGCCAAGCCGTGGTCGCATCCAGGCCAAGTCCAAGGATCCGCGCGAGTACCCGAGCATCCTGTTCAACTACATGGCCACCGAGCAGGACTGGCAGGAGTTCCGCGATGGCATCCGCCTGACCCGTGAAATCATGCAACAGCCAGCTCTCGACGCCTTCCGTGGTCGCGAAATCAGCCCGGGCATCGACGTGCAAACCGACGAGCAACTGGACAAGTTCATCCGCGAGCACGCCGAAACCGCGTTCCACCCGTCCTGCTCGTGCAAGATGGGCACCGACGAGATGGCCGTGGTCGATGGCGAAGGTCGTGTGCATGGCATGCAGGCCCTGCGCGTGGTCGATGCCTCGATCATGCCGATCATCACCACGGGCAACCTGAACGCGCCAACGATCATGATGGCCGAGAAAATCGCCGACAAGATCCGCGGTCGCAAGCCACTGCCGCGCAGCAAGGCCAAATACTACGTGGCCGGTGATGCACCGGTGAAGGGCAAGCCGTTGCGTGATGTGAGCCCTACCGCGCAGTAAGCCGTAACACCGCATCGCGGCCAATCGCGGGCAAGCCCGCTCCCACAGGTTCCGGGGTGGATTCGCAATTTGTGATCCACCCAAGCCCACTGTGGGAGCGGGCTTGCCCTCAATGGGGTCCGACCAGACGCCGCAGGCCAGGTAAACCCTTCCTACACCGCTCCGCCCTTGATCCTACCCCCACGCAGGCCTAATCTAGCGCCACGCAAACGTTTCACCCTCCCCTCGCAACATCGATACGCCGCCACTCCATAACAAGGAGGTTCCCGAATGTTCGATTTCCACCCCCAGCTCAAGCAGCGCTTCGCTGCGTTGCGCACGGGCGCTGAATTTTTTTCGCTGCGATATGTACGCGAGTCCGGCCAGTACCTGTCAGTGCGCAAGAACGTCGCCGAACCGCCGAGCCTGAGCCGGGACGAAGGGGCGATGCTGACTGTTCGGGTCAACGGCGTCGAAGCCTACGCCGCGACCAACGACCTGTCCCTATCCGGCCTGCAAGCTGCACTGGAGAGGGCTGAGCAACAAGCCCGTCGACTCATGCCCCACGCCCTGCTCGACCTGCGCGAGCAAGCCGTCTCCAGCGACCGCGCCGACTATTTCTCACCCAACCTCGACCAGCCCTTCCCGTCCCTGAGCGATTGCTACCAACTGCTCGGCGCCGAATCCGCCGCCGTGCCCAAGGACGAGCGACTGGTGAACTGGCAGGCGAGCATCGGTATCACCAACGTCGAGCAGATTTACCTCAACAACGCCGGTGCCGAATTGCGCCAGGCCCAGCGCTTCGTCTACCCGAGCATGGACGTCACCGCCTACGACGGTAGCGACAGCCAGACCCGCACCCTGGGCCGCGAGAACTTCGGCCAGCAGGGCGGCTTTGATGTGATCAGCCGCTGCGGCCTGGTCGGCTGCGGCCCGAAAGTCGCCGATCAGGCGCTGCAATTGCTGCTGGCGCCGAACACCCCGCAAGGCCCGCGCGACCTGTTACTGATGCCCGACCAGATGATGCTGCAGATCCACGAGTCCATCGGTCATCCGCTGGAACTGGACCGCATCCTCGGCGACGAACGCAATTACGCCGGCACCAGTTTCGTCAAGGCAGAAGACTTCGGCCGCCTGCAATACGGCTCCGCACTGCTCAACGTGACGTTCGACCCGGACATCCCCGAGCAACTCGCCAGCTATGGGCATGACGACGACGGCAGCGCCGCCAGCAAGCAATTTCTGATTAAGGAAGGTTTGCTGCTGCGGCCATTGGGCGGCGCGCTCTCGCAATTTCGTGCCGGCATGGATGGCGTTGCCAACAGCCGCGCCTGCGGCTGGAACCGTCCGCCGATCGACCGCATGGCCAACCTCAACATCGAGCCCGGCGATCAGCCGCTGGAGCAGATGATCGGCAATATCGAGCACGGCATTTTGATGAGCACCAACCGTTCGTGGTCAATCGACGATGCGCGTAACAAATTCCAGTTTGGCTGCGAATGGGGCCAACTGATCGAAAATGGCGAACTCAAGGGCGTGGTGAAGAACCCGAATTACCGGGCGATTTCCGCACAATTCTGGAAAAGCCTCAGCGCTGTCGGCGATGCCAACACCGTCAAAGTGTTAGGCACGCCAAACTGCGGCAAGGGCGAACCGAACCAGGTGATCCGCGTCGGCCATGCGTCGCCGGCCTGTGTGTTCAGCAATGTTGATGTGTTTGGGGGAGATGCCTGATGAGTACGTCCACGAGCACTTCAAAAAGCCAGGCCGATTCGTTCAAGGCCCTGGTCAACTGGCTGCGCGATGCGCTGCGTACGCCTGAACAATTCACCCTCAGCTACGCCGCCGAATCGTCGGCCTTCGTGCGTTTCAACCACGCCAAGGTCCGTCAGGCCGGACAGGTGCAGCAGGCGAGCGTCGGTTTCAAACTGATCAACGATGGACGTCATGCCGACCTGAATATCACGCTGTCAGGCGACTCCGAAATCGACCTTCAGCGCTTGGCCGAAGGTCTTCAGCAGTTGCGCGAAACCCTGCCACTGTTGCCTCAGGACCCATACCTGCTGCTCAACCAGAATGACTGGCAGAGCAACAACGTGCAGGATCATCCCCTGCCGGATACCGAGCAGGTGGTCGCTGAAATCACTCAGGCTGCCGAGGGGTTGGACCTGGTGGGTTTCTATGCCGCCGGGCCGATCAGTCGCGGCTTCGCCAGTTCCTCGGGCGCGTTCGGCTGGCATCAGGCCAACAGCTTCAACTTCGATTTCAGCCTGTTCCATGAAAACGGTCAGGCGGTGAAAGCCAGCTATGCCGGGCACGACTGGAACAGCGAAGGGTTTGCCAGACGTTTCCAGCAGGCCCGCGAGCAGTTGGCGTTTCTGGGGCGGCCGTTGCGCACGCTGGCGCCGGGTCAGTACCGCGCTTACCTCGCGCCGGCGGCCCTGGAAGAAATCATGGGCATGCTCAGCTGGGGCGGGTTCTCGGCGCAGTCGATTGCCAGCAAGAGCAGTCCTTTGCAGAAGCTCTACGGTGGCGACAGTTCGTTCAGCCCGTTGGTGTCTCTGGATGAAAAAGTCAGCGGTTCCCTGAGCCCGGCGTTTTCAGGCGAAGGTTATCCGCGCAGTGATCTGAGCCTGATTGTCGAGGGCAAGGCCGGCGCACAACTGGTCGGCTCACGCAGCGCCGCCGAATACGATTTGACCGCCAACGGTGCCAGCGGCGGTGAAGCGCCGAGTGCGTTGAACATGGCGGCCGGGGTGTTGCCTGATGCCGAGATTCTCAAGCAACTGGGCACCGGTTTGTACATCAGCAACCTGTGGTACCTGAACTACTCGGACCAACCGGCGGCGCGCCTGACCGGCATGACACGGTTCGCGACCTTCTGGGTCGAGAACGGCGAGATTCAGGCGCCGGTCAGCACCATGCGTTTCGATGACAGCGCCTACAGCTTGCTGGGTTCGCAGTTGGAAGCGTTGACCGAGGAACGCGAGCTGTTGTTGTCGGCCAGCACGTACAGTCAGCGGGCGACTGCTTCGGCGTTGTTGCCCGGTGCGCTCGTCAGCCGATTGACCCTGACCCTGTAAACACAAAACTGTGGCGAGGGAGCTTGCTCCCGCTGGGTTGCGAAGCGACCCCCTAGATCGGCAAACGCGTTCTATCAGACATACCGCATTCGCCGGATTTACGACTGCTACGCAGCCGAACGGGAGCAAGCTCCCTCGCCACAGGGTTCAACGTCAGCCATGAATCTGCATTAACCCACAAGAGGTCCCATGCCCAACCGCCCACCTCTCGACGCTGTCACGGCCCGCTGGTTGCCGTGGGTCGTTGCCATTGCCTTCTTCATGCAGTCCCTCGACGGGACGATCCTCAACACCGCCCTCCCCGCCATGGCCCGAGACCTGGCCGAAGACCCGCTGCGCATGCAGGGGGTGATCATCGCCTACATGCTCACCGTCGCGTTACTGATCCCCGCCTCCGGCTGGATCGCCGACCGTTTCGGCACCAAAAAAATCTTCTTCGGCGCCATCCTGTTGTTCAGCATCGGCTCATTGCTCTGCGCCTTGTCGAGCACTCTGAGCATGCTCATCGGCGCCCGGGTGATCCAGGGCCTGGGCGGCGCCTTGATGCTGCCGGTCGGACGATTGGTGGTGCTGCGTGCGTATCCGCGCTCGGAGCTGGTGCGAATCATGGGGTTCATTACCATCCCTGGCCTGCTCGGCCCGCTGATCGGCCCGACCATGGGCGGCTGGATGGTGCAATACCTGACCTGGCACTGGATCTTCCTGATCAACCTGCCGGTGGGCGTCCTCGGTTGCTACGCGGTATGGAAATTCATTCCCGACCTGCGCGGCAGCGAGCGCACCCGCTTCGATAGCATGGGCTTTTTGCTGTTCGGCGCGGCGATGGTGCTGATCACCATCGCCATGGAAGGCCTCGGCGAACTGCACCTGCCGCACTTGCGGGTGATGTTGCTGCTGTTTGGCGGCATGGCGTGTCTGGCGGCGTATTGGCTGCGGGCCGGGCACATCGACAATCCGCTGTTTGCGCCATCGCTGTTCAAGACCCGGACCTTCGCCGTGGGCATCCTCGGCAATCTGTTCGCCCGGCTGGGCAGCGGCGCATTGCCGTTTCTGGTGCCGTTGCTGCTGCAAGTGGCGCTGGGTTATTCGCCGTCACAGGCCGGGATGAGCATGCTGCCCCTGGCTGCGGCCGCGATGGTCGCCAAGTCGGTGGCGCGGCCGTTGATCGAACGTTTCGGCTACCGCATCGTGCTGACCGGCAACACACTGGCGTTGGGAATCATGCTGGCAAGCATGGGCCTGGTCAGCGAGCAGACGCCGTATTGGCTGCTGCTGGCCCAGTTGGCGATTCTGGGGGCGATCAACTCCTTGCAGTTCACCGCGATGAACA
The DNA here is from genome assembly GCF_024749285.1 of Pseudomonas sp. B21-015. Taxonomy (NCBI): domain Bacteria; kingdom Pseudomonadati; phylum Pseudomonadota; class Gammaproteobacteria; order Pseudomonadales; family Pseudomonadaceae; genus Pseudomonas; species Pseudomonas sp. B21-015. Next base: position 540,246 of record NZ_CP087196.1, on the reverse strand, counting down.
CCGTCACCCTGATCGACCTCGATGACGCCAGCGCCAGCAGCGGCAACAGTTTGCTGTCGGTGGTCGCGCAACTGTCCCTGAGCCTCGGCGTGGCCTGCGCGGGTGCCCTGCTCGGCGGCTTCACGGCGGAGATCGGCAATGACGGCGTGGACACGGTTCTGGGCGCGTTCCAGCTGACGTTCGTGACGGTCGGAGTCATGGCGATGCTGGCTGCAACCATCTTCTCGCAGCTGTCGAGAGAAGACGGACGGCGCGTCAAACGTCCGGAACAGCACATAGAGCCTTAGGGCGAATGGCCATGGGACTGATACACTGCGCGACATTTTGTTTTGCAGGCCAGTCCCGTGACCACCATCGCCACCGCTTTTAATACTTTGCCGCTGTCCGCCGCCATGCTGGCTAACCTCGACTCCCTCGGTTATGCCCAGATGACGCCGATCCAGGCGCAAAGCTTGCCGGTGATCCTCAAGGGGATGGACCTGATCGCCCAGGCCAAGACCGGCAGCGGCAAGACCGCGGCCTTCGGTATCGGCCTGTTGAACCCGATCAATCCGCGCTTTTTCGGTTGCCAGGCGCTGGTCATCTGCCCGACCCGTGAGCTGGCCGACCAGGTTGCCAAGGAAATCCGCCGTCTGGCCCGTTCCGAAGACAACATCAAGGTCCTGACCCTGTGTGGCGGCGTGTCGTTCGGTCCGCAGATCGGTTCGCTGGAACACGGCGCGCACATCATCGTCGGCACCCCGGGGCGCATTCAGCAGCACCTGCGCAAGGGTTCGCTGGTACTCCACGGCCTGAACACCCTGATCCTCGACGAAGCCGACCGCATGCTCGACATGGGCTTCTACGATTCCATCGAAGAAATCATCGCCCAGTGCCCGGAACGTCGCCAGACCCTGCTGTTCTCTGCCACTTACCCGGTAGGCATCAAGCAGTTGGCCTCGAAATTCATGCGTAACCCGCAGCAAGTGAAGGCCGAGGCATTCCACGACGACACCCAGATCGAACAACGCTTCTACGAGATTTCCCCGGAAGAGCGCATGGACGCCGTGGTTAAAGTCCTCGCGCATCATCGTCCGGCTTCCTGCGTCGCGTTCTGCTTCACCAAGCAGCAGGTTCAGGAAACCGTCGATCACCTGACCGCCAAAGGCATTTCCGCAGTAGGCCTGCACGGCGATCTGGAACAGCGTGACCGCGATCAGGTCTTGGCGATGTTCGCCAACCGCAGTACGTCGGTACTGGTTGCCACCGACGTCGCCGCGCGCGGTCTGGATATCGATGCGCTGGACATGGTGATCAACGTCGAACTGGCCCGTGACTCGGAAATCCACATTCACCGCGTTGGCCGTACCGGTCGTGCCGGTGAGAAAGGTATCGCGATCAGCCTGGTCGCTCCGTCCGAAGCCCATCGCGCCCAGGCTATCGAGCAACTGCAGAAGTCGCCGCTGAGCTGGGATCAGCTGGACAACCTGAAATCCCAGGGCGGCGCACCGCTGCTACCGGTAATGAGCACGCTGTGCATTGGTGCGGGCCGTAAAGACAAGGTGCGTCCGGGTGACATTCTCGGCGCACTGACCGGCGACGCCGGTATTCCGGGCGCTCAGGTCGGCAAGATCGCGATTTTCGACTTCCAGGCCTATGTGGCCGTGGAACGCGGGATCGCCAAGCAAGCCTTGCAGCGTTTGAACGACGGCAAGATCAAAGGCCGCTCGTTGCGCGTGCGCATCCTCTAACCTGATCGTTCCCACGCTCTGCGTGGGAATGCATCCCGTGACGCTCCGCGTCACATAACGGCGGACGCAGAGCGTCCATGGCGGCATTCCCACGCAGAGCGTGGGAACGATCATTGTGTGAGGACACCGTTTTGCGTTCTACCGAAGTCGTGATCATTGGCGCTGGCGCCGCAGGGTTGATGTGTGCGCTGACCGCCGCCGGGCGCGGGCGCAAGGTGATGTTGCTTGACCACGCGAACAAGGCCGGCAAGAAAATCCTGATGTCGGGCGGTGGCCGCTGCAATTTCACCAACATGTACACCGAACCGGGCAATTTCCTCTCGCAGAACGCACATTTCTGCAAATCCGCCCTGGCGCGCTATACCCAATGGGACTTCATCGGCATGGTCGCCAAGCATGGTGTGCCGTACCACGAGAAAAAACTCGGTCAGCTGTTCTGCGACAACAAATCCAGCGACATCCTTGAGATGCTGCTCAACGAATGCGACCAGGTCGGCGTGAGCTTGCACCTGGACACCTCGATCCAGACCATCGAAAAACTCGAAAGCGGCTACCTGCTGGACACCACGCTGGGCCAGATCACCTGCGAATCCCTGGTGATCGCCACCGGCGGCCTGTCGATTCCGACCCTCGGCGCCACCGGTTTCGGTTATCAAGTCGCCAAGCAGTTTGGCCACGACTTGCTGCCGACCCGCGCAGGCTTGGTGCCGTTCACCATCACCGATCAGCTCAAGGCGCTTTGCACCGAGCTGTCCGGCACCTCGGTGGACTGCCTGGTGAGCTGCAACGACCAGAGCTTTCGCGAGAACATCCTGTTCACTCACCGTGGCCTCAGCGGTCCGGCGATTTTGCAGATTTCTTCGTTCTGGGAATCCGGCGACACGGTAGAGATCAACCTGATGCCGGACCACGACGTGCCGACCTGGCTGCAACAACAGCAGGCCGAACGCCCGAACAGCGAGTTGAAAACCCTGCTCGGTGAAATCTTCACCAAGAAGATGGCCAACCTGCTCGCGGACAACTGGTTTGTCTCCAAACCGATGAAGCAGTACACCCACGCCGAACTGGCGGATATCGCCGAAAAACTGGCGAGCTGGAAAGTCGTACCGGCCGGCACTGAAGGCTACCGCACTGCCGAAGTAACCCTGGGCGGCGTCGACACGCGTGAAGTGTCGTCCAAGACCATGGAATCGCTGAAGAGCCCCAGTTTGTATTTCATCGGCGAAGTGCTCGACGTCACCGGGCATCTCGGCGGCTTCAACTTCCAGTGGGCCTGGGCCTCCGGTTACGCAGCCGCGCAGTACGTCTGACTCAACCAATAACCTGTGGGAGCGAGCCTGCTCGCGATAGCGGTCTGACAGTCGACATCAATGTTGAATGTGCCGGCCTCATCGCGAGCAGGCTCGCTCCCACATTTGTTATGCGTTGATCTCTGAAGGAACAGATTTTGCTGTCAGATGTGATCGGCGCCATTGCGTCGGCGTCATTAGTGGCTCAATTTAGCGTCATTGCCTCGGAAGGCCTTCGCACTTCATGCCATCGACCACATTTCGTCAGTCTCTGCGTCGCCTCTGGGCGCTGGATAAATTCAGTTATAGCGTGCGGGTATTCATCGCCCTGACCGGCAGCATGGCGCTGTGTTGGTATCAGGATCAAATGGGGCTGCTGATCCCGTTGTTCCTGGGAATCATCGCCAGCGCCCTGGCCGAAACCGACGACAGCTGGCAGGGTCGCCTCAATGCGCTGGCCGTGACGCTGGTGTGTTTTATGGTCGCCGCCCTGTCCGTCGAACTGCTCTTCCCCTACCCCATCCTCTTTATCATCGCCTTCGCACTGGCCAGCTTCTGTCTGACCATGCTTGGCGCGTTGGGCGAACGTTATGGCGCGATTGCTTCGGCGACACTGATTCTGTCGGTCTACACCATGATCGGCGTGGACCAGCGCGGCGGCGCAGTCACCGATTTCTGGCACGAGCCGGTGCTGCTGGTGGCCGGTGCGGCGTGGTATGGCTTGCTCTCGGTGCTGTGGCAGGCGATGTTTTCCAACCAGCCGGTGCAGCAGAGCCTGGCGCGACTGTTCCGTGAATTGGGTTATTACCTGAAACTGAAGTCGTCGCTGTTCGAGCCGATCCGGCAGATGGATGTAGAGTCGCGACGACTGGAACTGGCCCAGCAGAACGGTCGTGTGGTTGCTGCATTGAACGCTGCCAAGGAAATCATTCTGCACCGGGTCGGCGATGGCCGGCCAGGCTCGAAGCTCAGCCGCTACCTGAAGCTGTACTTCCTCGCCCAGGACATTCACGAGCGCGCCAGTTCTTCGCACTACCCCTACAACGCTCTGGCCGAAGCGTTCTTCCACAGCGACGTGCTGTTCCGCTGTCAGCGCCTGCTGCGCCAGCAAGGCAAGGCTTGCCGCGCACTGGCCGAGTCGATCCAGATGCGTCAGCCGTTCACTTATGACGCAAGCTTCGCCGAGGCCCTGAGCGACCTGCACGCCTCCCTCGAACACCTGCGCATCCAGAGCAATCCGGCCTGGCGCGGTCTGTTGCGTTCGCTGCGGGCACTGGCCGCCAACCTCGGCACCCTTGACCGTTTGCTCAGCGACGCCAGCAACCCCGATGCGCTCGCAGACGCCACCGACAGCAGTCTGCTCGACCGCTCACCCCGCAGCCTCAAGGATGTCTGGATACGCTTGCGCACACAGCTGACGCCGACATCCTTGCTGTTCCGCCACGCCCTGCGCCTGCCCCTGGCGTTGAGCATCGGCTACGCGATGGTGCATTTGATCCACCCCTCGCAGGGTTACTGGATCATCCTCACCACGCTGTTTGTCTGTCAGCCGAACTACGGCGCCACCCGCCGTAAACTTGGCCAGCGGATTATCGGCACCGCCATCGGCCTGACCGTGGCCTGGGCGCTGTTCGATCTATTCCCGAACCCGTTGATCCAGTCGAGCTTCGCCATCGTTGCCGGGGTGGTGTTCTTTACCAACCGCACCACCCGCTACACCTTAGCGACTGCCGCAATCACGATCATGGTGCTGTTCTGCTTCAACCAGGTGGGGGACGGTTACGGGCTGCTCCTGCCGCGACTGTTCGATACCTTGCTCGGCAGCCTGATCGCCGGGCTGGCGGTGTTCCTGTTTCTGCCGGACTGGCAGGGTCGACGCCTGAACAAAGTGCTGGCTAATACCCTGACCTGCAACAGCATTTACCTGCGCCAGATCATGCAGCAATACGCCGTCGGTAAAAGCGACGACCTGGCTTATCGCCTCGCCCGACGTAACGCGCACAACGCCGACGCCGCATTGTCGACGACGCTGGCCAACATGCTGATGGAGCCGGGGCATTTCCGTAAGGAAGCGGATGTCGGTTTCCGATTCCTGGTGCTGTCGCACACCTTGCTCAGCTATTTGTCGGGGTTGGGGGCGCACCGCGAAACCCAATTACCGTCGGACGTGCGTGCGCATTTGATCGACGGTGCCGGCGTGAGCCTGGCCGCCAGCATCGACGAAATCGCCCAGGGCCTGGCGAGTAAACAACCGATTGAGATTCAGAGCGATGAGGAAGAGGCGCTGGCCAACGGGCTGGAGCAAATGCCGGATGAAATCGATGAAGGCCAGCGGTTGGTGCAGACGCAACTGGCGTTGATCTGCCGGCAACTGGGGCCGTTGCGGACGTTGGCGGCGCATCTCATTAAAGACACCAGCGAAACCTGAGATTTGTAGTGACTGGACTGACCTCTTCGCGAGCAGGCCCGCTTGTGTCTTGCGCAGGAATTAGACTGAGGGTGAGAGCGGGCTTGCTCACGAAAAGGCCATCCGCCTCACCACAAAACCCGGATCAACCCACCTCACATCCCATGCTGCCTGAGCAACTTGTCATAACTCCCATCGGCCTTCATCGCCGCAATCTCGCGGTCGAAACCGGCGACGATCTGTTCATGCTGCGGATTCTTCAGGCTCACCAGAATGTGCAGGCTGTTCTCGCTCAACGGCTTGGGTAAAAACTCCACGGCATTGCGCACTTTGGACGATTCCCGAGCGAGGTAATACTTGGCGACGAACTCATCTTCCAGGGTCAGCTTGACCCGGTCGGCCGCAACCATGCGCACGGCCATGGCGAAGTTATGCACCGGGACTTTCTGCAGCGACACATCATCGTCAAACTCGTGCGAATAGGCATAACCGCGTACCACCGCTATCGGGTAGGTGTGCAGTTGTTGCAGGTTGTTGAATTCGATCGGCGCGTCTTTACGCTTGAGAAAGCGCACGCGGTTGAGCAGGTACTCACCAGAAAACTGCCCCAGCTTCGTGCGCTCGTCGGCGTACCAGGCGTTGACCAGCACGTCGTAACGCCCCTCGCCGACCCCAAACAAGGCTCGCGCCCACGGCACCTGTTCGAAATCACTGGCATAACCGGCCCGGGCCAGCGCGGTACTGACGATGTCCGTGGCCAATCCGCCATTGACCAGCATGGCGTCGGTAAAAGGTGGCCAGGCATCAGCTACCAGACGCAGCTTTTCCGCTGCCGCGCTCTGTGTCAGCAACAGCAATCCAATCCAAGCAAACGCTCGATGTAATCGCGGCATGCCAGAAAATCCTTAGCGGGCGGGCTGCCCGACGTCTTTTTCAGCCAAAACTCCAGGGCCCCTCTACCGGCATAACCCAGGTCCTAACATTAGCTCATTGAGGCCATTGCACAGCGCTTCATCGCAGATTACACAAAGAAGACAACCTCGCGAGAAATGAATGATGGCATTTTGGCCTTTATCACAGATTTCTCTGCCATCAAGACATCCCGCGTCAGGGCGCTTAGTATCGGAACAACGTTGTTCAAGGAATGTGAAGATGACAATCGATTGGGTCTGCAAACACCACAGCAATCTGGGCAAAGAACAGCTGTACGCCATTTTGCAGCTGCGCGCCGAGGTGTTCGTCGTCGAGCAGAAATGCATTTATCAGGACATCGATGGTCAGGACCTGGAAGGTGACACCTGCCATTTGATGGGCTGGGACGGGGATCGTCTGATGGCTTACCTGCGCTTGCTCGACCCGGAGTTACAGGGCGGCGACGTGGTGATCGGCCGGGTGATCATTGCCCCCGCTGCTCGCGGCACCGGGCTTGGGCATGAAATGATGAGCCAAGCGTTGAAACAGGCCGAGAAGCACTGGCCTGAAATGCCGATCTATCTCTCGGCCCAAGCGCATTTGCAGGGGTACTACGGGCGGTACGGGTTTGTGGTGGTGGGAGAGGAATACCTGGAAGATGACATTCCGCATATCGGGATGCGCCGCCCGTAAGGGCCCCTTCGCGGGCAAGCCCCACACACATTAGTCCTGTGAACGCAGTTCCAGTGTGGGAGCGGGCTTGCCCGCGAAAGCGTCAGCCGAATCACCACAAGCGCTCAGGGGTATTCCAGCACCGCTTTGATCTGCCGCAGATTACGCTCGATCCACCCCCGATCAATCGCCCCCCACTCGCGAATCCGATAGCGTCCCGCATGGTTGCGCGCGCCCTCTTCCTGCTCGAATTCACACATGATATCCAGATCCGCCAACGCCGCGATGGTGTCCTGGGCCGTGCGCCGGGGCATGCCGGTCACTTCGGTCAATGCCGGGACGCTGCTGGCCAGTCCGCTGTCGATCAGGTACGCCACGTACAACCGGCGGTAGAAGCTGCTCTTGGTCTTGCTCACGTCCATCCATGCGCTCCTTATAGAAGAGCCTTCGGCAGCGCCCACAAGCGCGTAGGAGCTGCCGAAGGCTGCGATCTTTTGATCTTGATCTTTCAGTGCATATCCCGCCACGTCAGGTACACCCGCAAATCGAACTCCACCTGGTGATACCCCGGCAACATGTGTTCGCACAGTTTGTAGAACGCCTTGTTGTGATCCGACTCTTTGAAGTGCGCCAGCTCATGCACCACGATCATTTTCAGAAACTGCGGCGCCGCATCCTTGAACAGCGAGGCGATGCGAATTTCTTTCTTGGCCTTGAGCTTGCCACCCTGCACCCGGGAGATCGCGGTGTGCAGGCCGAGCGCGCGGTGGGTCAGGTCCAGGCGGTTGTCGAATAACACCTTGTCGATGGCCGGGGCGTTACGCAGGTATTCCTGCTTGAGGTCCAGGGCATAGGCGTACAGCGCCTTGTCGCTCTGCACCCCGTGCTTTTCCGGATAGCGCTGGCTCAGGTAATCGCCCAGCCGACTTTCGGCGATCAACTGGCGCACCTGGTCCTGCAACGCAGCGGGGTAGGCCTGGAGGTATTTCAACACAGTCATTGGGGCGGCAACACGCGTCACGAAAAGGTCGCCAGTGTAGCGAATTCAACTCGTCAGCGCGCTCCAGTCGAACGGTTCGACAAAGTGACGGGTGTCCTCGGCCATCAACGGCCGCGCTACCAGAAAACCCTGTACATACTGGCAACCGTTGGCCTGCAGCCACTCATATTGCGCCACGGTTTCAACCCCTTCGGCAATCACCAGCAGACCGAACTGTTTGCACAAATCGATGACACTGCGCGCCAGCGCCGCATCCCGTGCGGACCCCGGCAACCGGGCAATCAAATGCCGGTCGAGTTTGAGCGTGTCCAGTTCCAGATCTCGCAAGTGCGCCAGCGAACAAGCCCCGGAGCCGAAGTCATCCAGCGCCACCCGCACCCCCAGATTGCGCAACAAGCGCAGTTGTTTGCGGGTTTCATCGGGGTTATGCATCAAGGCCTCTTCCGTGACCTCCACCTCCAGCTGACGCGGCTTCAAACCATGACGCTCCAATACCTGACGCAACTCGGTGACCAGGTTGGGCAAACCGAACTGCGTGCTGCTCAAACTGACACCCAACACCAGATCTTCGGCAAATAACGTTTCCCAGGCTTTTCGCTGTTTGGCCCCGCGATGATAAATCCAGCTGCCCAGGCGACTGATCAACCGCGCCTCTTCCAGCAACGGCAAAAACAGCCCCGGCGGTACATCGCCGACACTCGGATGCTGCCAGCGCAGCAACGCCTCGAACCCGCGAATCCGGCCATCGGCAATGGCCACCTGAGGCTGATACACCAGGTTGAAATCGCGGTTCTCGATGGCCGTGCGCACGCTTTCTTCGAGCATCAGCCGCGAGCGCGCCCGGCCGTTCATTTCGTGATCGTAGAAACGATATTGCTGACGCCCGGCACGCTTGGCTTCGTACATGGCAATGTCGGACGCGCGCATTAATCCGTCCAGATTAGCCCCGCAATCGGGGTAAGTGGCAATGCCGATGCTGGCGCCCAAGACGATGTCCATGCCTTCGATTTGCTGACAGATCGACACCCGCTCGATGAGTTTCTCGGCAATCTTTGCTGCTTGCTCGGGGAGTTCAAGATCCAGCAGCGCGGTGAACTCATCGCCGCCCATCCGCGCCAGAATGTCGAAAGGCCGCAGACACGCCTTCAACTGCTCGGACACCCAACGCAGCACCCGGTCGCCGGCATCGTGACCGAGGGAATCGTTAACCCGCTTGAAGCCGTCGAGGTCCAGGTACAACAGCACCCACGTGCTGTCGGAGCGTTCGCCACGCAGCAGCAGGTTTTCAACGGTCTGATAGAAACCCCGGCGATTGAGCAGCCCGGTCAGCGGGTCGGTCACCGCCTGGAACTCCAGCTGCTGATGCAGATGGCGCACCACCGACATGTCCAGCACCGTCACCACCATGGCGTGTTGTTCGATGGGTAACGGCGCGCAGGACAACGCTACCGGCACTTGCTGGCCGGGCGCCGTGCGCAGCAACGCATCGTGCAGGCGCAGGGTTTCACCGCGCTTGTAGCCGGCAAACAATTCGGAGTCGACCCAGATCGGGATGTGCGGTTTTTGCAGGAAATCCAGAAACTCTTTGCCTTGCAGGTCGTGCACCGTGGCATTGAGCAGGCGAGACATCGCCGGGTTGGCAAAGCGAATCAGCCCGTCCTCGCCCACCACTAGAATGCCTTCGGCGGCATTATCCAGCACCGAGGCATTGAAGGCTCGGGCGACTTCCAGGTCATGACTCAACCGCTGCAAGGCACGGCGATTACGCTGGTGCTCCAGCAAGGCCTGGACTTTGGGTTTGAGAATTTGCGGGTCGAACGGTTTGAACAGGTAATCCACCGCGCCACTGGCATAGCCCTTGATCACAGCATCCTGGGACTGTTCGTTGGCGGTGAGGAAAATGATCGGCGTGAGGCGGGTTCGCTGGCTGCCACGCATCAGACGCGCCACTTCGAAACCGTCCATGCCCGGCATCTGCACATCCAGCAGCACCAGGTCGACATCGTGTTCGAGTAACAGGCCAAGGGCCTCAAAGCCGGAAGCCGCGGTGATGACCTGCCAGTCCTGGCGCTGTAACAAGGCGCGCATGCTGATCAGGTTTTCAGGGTAATCATCAACAATTAAAAGGATTGAGCTGCCTTCATCTGGCGTAAGTTGTGCGCATTCCATGCTGCATCTCTTGTTCGGGAACTCAGGCCGGCCTCTTGTGAAAACCGGACATATGTTGCGACTTCACTCTAGCCCCGGATCCGCGAAAGCAGAAGCTGCCGGTGTGCCATCACTCAAGCAAAGTTTCAGAAGCCGACTAACGGTCAGTCCTACAGCCCCCGGAAACCGGGAAAGATGGCATTTCGACAGGATGTTGACGCCAACCATCTGCCGGACGGGCGTTAACAAAGCTGTCTTCTACGCTTATAAAGACCCCCCGAAGGCACGTGCTAGAGCGTCTGGCACGTGCGTGCAGCAAAAAATGTGGAAGTTTGAATATGATCGATCTCGCAACCTGGAACCTCAGTGTTCCTGTCGGCAGCCCGCCGTATACCGTCGAAACAGCCAAGCTGGTGGACGGCTTCAAGGATCAATACTTCCACTCCGATACCGGCACGTTGTTTTTCTGGTCTCCGGTGACCGGCTCCCGCACTGAAAACGCGATTTACCCTCGCACCGAACTGCGCGAAACCTACAGCAATGGCACGCTGAAAAACTGGTACTACCCCGACGCGGACAATTCCCTGCGTGCGACCCTTTCGGTCAGCAAGGTACCCAGCTCGGGCAAGATCGTTATTGGCCAGATCCACGCCTACAACAGCCAGAAGCCCATGGTGAAGGTCGAGTATCAATATAAAGACTACAGCACGACCGGCAACATCGTCGCCAAAGTGCGCATGCACCCCGACGACGACACCCCCCGGGTCATCACCATCGCCACCGGCGTGAAACTCAATCAGGAATTCTCCTACCTCATCCACCTCAGCCCGGGCGGTGCATTAGGCATCAGTGCGGCGGGCTACCAGTGGGACACCGACATCAGCGCGATGTGGCGTGATAAGCCGTTGTACTTCAAGGCCGGGGTCTATGTGCAGGACAACACCGGGTACACCAGCGAGGGCGGGGAAGTGACGTTCAGCAAACTGGATATCGATCACGATACGTAATCCCTAAAAGATTGCAGCCTTCGCGCGCCCTGTAGGAGCTGCCGAAGGCTGCGATCTTTTGATCTTCAGCTCCGAAAACCTCGTAGGAATCCACCCATTGTGGTGAGAGGGCTTGCCCCCCGTTGGGCTGCGAAGCAGCCCCAAGTCCTGCGACCCAATTTCCTCAGACACACCGCAGTGCCCGGTTTTACGACGGCTGCACCACCGAACAGGGACAACCCCCCTCACCACAACGACCACGTTGCGTCCTACAGCCCGGCTGCGGTCACCAAAGTCGCCGCTTTATAGTTCGTCCCGTCGCTGACAGCAATCGGCGATAGGGTTTCGCAGCCCTACAGTACAAGTCGTAACCAAGCACCATAATGAGCAACGACGGGCGCATCAGCGCCCATCGTCAGTTTTATGGTGGCTGTGTGTGGGAGACCTTCGGGTCTGCCGGGTTTCCTTGTACCTCGGTCTGCGAACCCGCGCACAGCGACCACCCAATTCGTTTCGCAGCGAACGGCAGTAGCTCTTCTTTTTGAGTACAAGGAAGATTTACTTATGAGCAACCCGCCCCGCCGCTTCACCCCCATGTCCCACTTCGCCACCGACCACCCTATTCTCTTCATCGACAATGACGCCTCACTACGCGATCTCCACAACTGCGTCAGCGAACGCCTCAACGCCGTCCTCAAATACCTCAACCTCATGGTCTGCACCAGTCTGCCTGACTACGCCGAGAACGACATCAACACCGTCACCAACATCGCCCGGATCATGGTCCAGGACATTGCCGATGTGTTTGGGGTGATTGAGCAGCGTGGGTTCGATACACCTAAAGGTCAGTAATCAAATTTCAGCCATTAAAAAACCCGCATTTCTGCGGGTTAATGAGATGGTCACCCCCACACCCTGCGAGGGCTACGCTTTCGCAGGGTGTTTTGTTTTCGGAGGCCATCATCATGAGCGACTCAGCGCTGATCGGTATCGATCTCGGCAAACACAGTTTTCATCTACACGGCCAGGATAAATCGGGCCGAGAGGTATTTCGCAAGCAGCTCTCACGACAACAAATGATGCAGTTCTTCGGCACTCATCCGGCCTGTACTGTAGCGATGGAGGCCTGTGCCAGCGCGCACTTTGTCACTCGCCAACTGATGGCTATGGGGCATGAAACCAAGCTGATTTCCCCGCAATTCGTTCGCCCCTTCGTCAAAGGCAACAAGAACGACTTCATAGATGCCGAAGCGGTTTGTGAGGCTGCCTCACGGCCATCAATGCATTTTGTCTCGCCCAAGACCGAGGCCTAGCAGACGCTTTCCGTCCTACACCGAATGCGCGAATCGCTGGTGCGTGATCGCACCAAAACCGCTAATCAAATGCATGGTTTCCTGCTGGAATTCGGTATCAGCCTGCCCACGGGACTAGCGATCATGAAGCGCTTGGCGGATGTTCTGGCCGAGCATGAGTTGCCCGTTCGGCTCACGGTGTTGTTGCAACGCCTGCACGATCATTTCGTCTACCTGGACGAGCAGATCAAGGGACTGGATAAGGAGCTGGCAAGCCAGCTGGCCGACGATGATCTGGGCTGTCGTTTGCTGAGCCTGCCGTGCGTCGGCCCGATCACCGCCAGCCTGCTGGCTGTCGAAATGGGCGATGGTCGGCAGTACAAGTGCAGCCGCAACTTTGCCGCCTTTGTGGGGCTGGAGCCCAGGCAATACAGTACGGGTGGTCGAGCCAACCTGCTTGGTATTAGCAAGCGCGGTGACAAAAACCTCAGGCGATTGTTGGATTGTTGGTCCAGTGCGCCCGGGTCTACCTACAGAGACTGGAGCAACAAAAAGGGTTTTTGGCTGACTGGGTGCGCTCGTTGCTTGGACGGCGACACTCGAACGTGGTGGCCTGTGCCTTGGCGAACAAGTTGGCGCGTATTGCTTGGGCGATAGCCACTCACCATACGCAGTATGAAGCAGGGCCAGACGCACTGAACGCCTGACCCTGCGGTTGTTGCAGTACCACGATCCACCCTTCAGGTTTTGCGATAGCTGAACAACAGATGACGTGAACGGCCCACCGGCCTGACGAGGATCCTGACAATAAAATCGGCTTCAGAGGCCGACGGGTTTTTAAGGATCGTCAGGTGCGACTCTCATCGTGGCGCGGGGCATGCCCCAGACAGACGCCGGATAGATTTAGGCAAGCCGACCACTTCACCCACTGATCAGTATTGCAAAAATGGGGGTGACCATAGATTTTTATTACGTGCTTATTCTGACTCTTTCGGCAATGTGAAAGGCGCTGGCCCTTTAGAGTTTTGGATACTTCCCGGCTCTTGTTGTGGCGCAACTGGAATGGTGAAAGGTGCAGGGCCTTTCGCTTTTGGTTTTACATCCTTGGTGCTCATGATTGAGTACTCCATTACAGGGTGGAGTGTTCATCGTGAGAGAGCCGATACAGACTGTCTACTGTCAGATATGACAGTCACTTAGATACATTGGCGATAACGCTCAATACGTTAAGACGAGACAAGGCGATGATCTGTGCTTATCACGCCAATCAACTGTCTGCCTTGCCCACAGGTTTACGCCTTAGCCCCAACCCAACTGAGAGAAGCACTAGGGACGATTAAATATATCTGCCCCTTTTAGTTTCCAACAATCAATAGCTCAACCACTCCCCTACAAACCCGTGATGTACCATAGTAGAAAGCCATAAAAAACTGTCAGTTCTTATAGGTGACAACACACACACCCAAAACTAATCTACCCATGCAACAGCTCTTGAGGGATTAATCAAGGGATCTGAACATTGAAACTTATTGCGGAGGCGTCAAATGTCCCATTCAAACATGAAAGCTGTTTACAACTCTCATCCACGCGGCCACCAACTAACGGTCACTACCATGGATGAGTCGAAAGGCCGTTTTAGCGGTACGCTCCTTACACCTGCAGGCAAGGAAAGTATCAGTGGATGGTTTAATTTTAACAACGAGGCCAAGAAAACCGACTTGAGTTTTTCCACCTCTGACGCAAATTGGACTTTCGAGGCTAAATACAATAGTGACGGACCATTCTTCGAGGAATGGACCGGCCTGAAAAAAGAAAAGTCCAACCCCGATGCTACTGCGCTGTGGCCATTTTATATGGACTTGTCAGGGGAAGGTGCAAGCGATGTCCTAAATATTGGAACTGGCAGCCAGTCAGCGGCATACGGGCGTGCTGGGGACTTTTGAGCGAGCTCAGTGGAGGACAGTCATCACTAAGCTGGCCTCTCCGACACATTACTGCGTAGGATAGCGCTTAGTAAGTCGCACCTCACAAAAAAACCGTAGAACTAACTGCGGTTTTTTTGTGGTGCGCCCAAGATTTTTAAATAGAAGACTCTCTTAATTAAAAGTATCGCCAACATTACAATAAAAAAGGGGGACCGATTTGGGGTAGATTCATTTAATCCTCACAGAAGCACTAGAGGACGATTAAACATCCCCCTTTTGACTGACTTCTCTTATTCCACCTCAACTAGCCGATTTCTCGATGGATACCAACTCGTTCATGTTAAACTCCACATTACAATTTCCATTTTCAGAATTATGCATCATGACGTTGAATTTCCGCTTCGGCACACTGTAGCTCTGAAGTAGACCCTTATAGGATTTAGGCGTATTACCTGCAGACATTTTGAATGTACACTTATTGCCCACACCCACCGAACTGAAGATTTTTTCAACATCAGCCTCGGACTGCTTTACCAAAAAGCATCAAGCAGTTATTGCCGATATCACATGTGAGCGTATAACTGCTTACCAATACTTATCTTGACCGATCTAAAAATGACTTACACCTGTCAAACTTGACAGGTATTTAGATAATTTAGCGATAAACCCTCACAAAAAAACCCGCCTCGCGGCGGGTTTCTTAAATAACCGACTTAACGCTCAGGCTTAGTTAACCTTAGCGTTCAACTCACCTTTCAGATAACGCTGATACATCCCTTCCAACGAGATCGGCTTGATCTTCGAAGCATTACCGGCAGTACCGAACGCTTCATAACGAGCGATACACACATCACGCATCGCGGTCACGGTAGCACCGAAGAACTTACGCGGATCGAATTCGCTAGGGTTGGTGGCCATCAGGCGACGCATCGCGCCGGTGGAGGCCAGGCGCAGGTCGGTGTCGATGTTGACCTTGCGCACGCCGTGCTTGATGCCTTCGACGATTTCTTCAACCGGTACGCCGTAGGTTTCTTTGATGTCGCCGCCGTACTGGTTGATGATCGCCAGCCACTCTTGCGGAACCGAAGACGAACCGTGCATCACCAGGTGGGTGTTCGGGATGCGTTTGTGGATTTCTTTGATGCGGTCGATGGCCAGTACGTCGCCGGTAGGTGGCTTGGTGAACTTGTAGGCGCCGTGGCTGGTGCCGATCGCGATGGCCAGGGCATCGACTTGGGTGCGTTTGACGAAGTCAGCGGCTTCTTCCGGGTCGGTCAGCATTTGGCTGTGATCCAGAACGCCTTCGGCGCCGATGCCGTCTTCTTCACCGGCCATACCGGTTTCCAGCGAACCCAGGCAGCCCAGCTCGCCTTCTACCGAAACGCCGCAGGCGTGAGCCATGGCTACGGTTTGTTGGGTAACGCGGACGTTGTAGTCGTAGTCGGTCGGGGTCTTGCCGTCTTCGCCGAGGGAGCCGTCCATCATCACCGAGCTGAAGCCCAGCTGGATGGAGCGCTGGCAGACGTCAGGGCTGGTGCCGTGGTCCTGGTGCATGCACACCGGGATGTGCGGGAATTCTTCGATGGCCGCCAGGATCAGGTGACGCAGGAACGGGGCGCCTGCGTATTTGCGAGCACCGGCCGAAGCCTGGACGATCACCGGGGAGTCAGTCTTGTCAGCGGCTTCCATGATGGCGCGCATCTGCTCAAGGTTGTTGACGTTGAAGGCTGGAACTCCGTAGCCGAACTCGGCTGCGTGGTCCAGCATCTGGCGCATGCTGATAAGTGCCATTGTGTGTGTCTCTCCCGGTTGAGGGTCGTTAATCGTGCCAGCCTGCCGTAGCGGCGGCGGCTATTCAAGTTATTGCAGATCGGGGGTTGGCCCGGGCTGCGGATTCGGTGTAACTAAAATCTCAAGAACTACACAGACCCACTGTGGGAGCGAGCCTGCTCGCGATAGCGGTCTTGCAGTCAACAGTGCAGCGACTGTCAGACCGCTATCGCGAGCAGGCTCGCTCCCACATCAGGTCCGTGGTGTGTCAGTTACTGCGCTTTACAACCGCGGCCAATCAAATCATTGGTGGCGACCCAGTACACCAGGCCTTCCTCACCTTTTACGTGAAACGCCAGCATGTCGTTGCTGTACAGCGAACCTTCGGCGCCCGGTTCAAGCTTCAGGCGGTAAACCTGATCAGCACCGCCCAGGCGAACGTCGACTTCCTTGCGGCTGACATCAGTGTAGCGCCAGAGCACCTTGGCCTGACTGTCGCAGGTCCAGGTGGTCCAGCTGTCCGCAGGCTTGGCAGCGTTGAACAGATTCAAACTGGAGCAACCTGCCAGCAATGCCAGTGCCGCAACGGCGATAAAGCCTTTCATCCGTGTTCCTCGACTGACGGCGCACGCCGCCCGCCTTGAGTAAAGAGTCAGACCCGTCAAGGGCAGCCATGTTCCTTGGCCGGGGTCTGTGCCTCGTATTTGTCCAGGCCATCCGGCCCGGAACGCTTGTTGATCACCGGGTTGGTTTCCGCTTGCCAGTCGGCCTGGTAGCAGCCTTTTTCCTGTGTTTGCGGCGCGGGTTCCGGCGTGGCTTTCGGGTTACTCCCGCAAGCCGCCAGCATACCCGCGGCGATCAACAGCACCAGGGTCCTGACCATGTGAATACTCCTTTGCCTGGTCAAATGCACGGCCCTCAGGCCTTGGCCCGGCTTTCCAGGACTTCAACGGCCGGCAGCACTTTGCCTTCGACGAATTCGAGGAACGCGCCGCCGCCGGTAGAAATGTAGGAGATTTGATCGGCAACGCCATATTTATCAATGGCCGCCAGGGTGTCGCCACCGCCAGCGATGGAGAACGCCGAGCTTTCAGCGATGGCCTGGGCCAGCACTTTGGTGCCGTTGCCGAACTGGTCGAATTCGAACACGCCCACCGGGCCGTTCCACAGGATGGTCTTGGACGACTTCAGCAGCTCGGCGAAATTCGCCGCGGTCTGCGGGCCGATGTCCAGAATCATGTCGTCTGCCGCCACGTCGGCGATCAGCTTGACGGTGGCGGTGGCGCTTTCAGCGAATTCCTTGGCGACCACTACGTCCACCGGCAGTGGCACGCTGACTTTGGCGGCGATTTCGCGTGCAGTGTCCAGCAGGTCTGGCTCGTACAGGGACTTGCCGACCGGGTGACCGGCCGCGGCCAGGAAGGTGTTGGCGATGCCGCCACCGACGATCAGCTGGTTGCAGATCTGGCTCAGGCTGTTGAGCACGTCGAGTTTGGTCGACACTTTGGAACCGGCCACGATAGCGGCCATTGGCTGAGCCGGGGAGCCCAGGGCCTTGCCCAGTGCGTCCAGTTCAGCGGCCAGCAACGGGCCAGCGGCGGCGACTTTGGCGAACTTGGCCACGCCGTGGGTCGAACCCTCGGCACGGTGAGCGGTGCCGAAGGCGTCCATCACAAACACGTCGCACAGGGCCGCGTATTGCTTGGCCAGTTCGTCAGCGTTCTTTTTCTCGCCCTTGTTGAAGCGCACGTTTTCGAACAGCACGATGTCGCCGGCTTTCACGTCGACGCCGCCCAGGTAATCGGACACCAGCGGCACTTCGCGGCCCAGCGCCTTGCTCAAGTAGTCAGCCACCGGCTTGAGGCTGTTCTCGGCCGAGAACTCGCCTTCGGTCGGACGGCCAAGGTGCGAGCAGACCATCACGGCCGCGCCTTT
Source organism: Pseudomonas sp. B21-015 (assembly GCF_024749285.1). NCBI lineage: Bacteria > Pseudomonadati > Pseudomonadota > Gammaproteobacteria > Pseudomonadales > Pseudomonadaceae > Pseudomonas > Pseudomonas sp. B21-015. The sequence continues at coordinate 522,180 of NZ_CP087196.1, read as the reverse complement.
TTCCAGGGCCAGCTTGATGGTCGGCAGCGAAGCCAGGATTCGCGCATCGCTGGTGACAACACCGTCCTTGACTGGGACATTGAGGTCTTCGCGGATCAGTACGCGCTTACCTTGCAGATCGAGGTCGGTCATCTTCAACACGGTCATGGGTCGCAATTCCTGGGTTACTGTTTTGGAGAAGCTGTTGGAGTAGCTGTTTGCAGATAGTGTTCTGCAACATCCAGCATTCGGTTGGCAAACCCCCATTCGTTGTCGAACCAGGCCAGGATGTTCACCAGCCGTGGGCCGGAAACGCGGGTCTGACTGGCATCGACGATCGCCGAATGTGGGTCATGGTTGAAATCACAACTGGCGTGAGGCAACTCGGTGTAGGCCAGAAGGCCTTTGAGCGGGCCATGGGTGGCGGCCTCGCGCAGAATCCGGTTGACCTCGGTGGCGTCGGTATCGCTTACGGTCTGCATCGTAATGTCGAGGCAAGACACGTTAACCGTCGGCACCCGCACGGCTTTGGCCTGAATTCGCCCGGCAAGTTCCGGCAGCAAGCGTTCAATGCCTCGCGCCAGACCAGTGGACACCGGAATCACCGATTGAAACGCCGAGCGGGTGCGGCGCAGGTCTTCGTGGTGATAAGCGTCGATCACCGGCTGATCGTTCATCGCCGAGTGGATGGTGGTGATCGACACGTATTCCAGACCAATGGCCTGATCCAGCAGGCGCAACAGCGGCACGCCGCAGTTGGTGGTGCAGGACGCGTTGGACACCAGCAGCTCGTCGCCGGTCAGGCAATCCTGGTTCACGCCGTAGACGATGGTGGCGTCGACATCCGCCTCGCTGGCCATCGGCTGGGAAAACAGCACCCGTGGCGCACCGGCGTCGAGGAAACGCTGGCCATCCTGACGGGTGTGATAAGCGCCGGAGCACTCCAGCACCAGATCGACGCCCAACGACGCCCAATCGATGCCTTCAGGGGTGGCACTGCGCAGGACCTTCACGCAGTCGCCATTAATATGCAGACAATCGCCCTCGACCTTCACTTCACCGGGAAACCGCCCGTGAGTGGAGTCGAAGCGTGTCAGGTATTCGATGCTGGCCATGTCCGCCAGATCGTTGATCGCGACAATTTCAAACCCAGCCGTCGAGCCTCGCTCAAACAACGCACGCAAGACGCAACGACCAATCCGGCCGTAGCCGTTGAGTGCAACTTTGTAAGGACGCGGTTGAGGCATGGGGTTCTCGATTACCGTGGTGAATCTGTCATTGCAGCGCTGGCTGGACCACCGTCTTCGCGAGCAAGCCCGCTCCCACAGGAGAATGCGATCTCATGTGGGAGCGGGCTCGCTCGCGAAGGCGGCAGTCCGGATAACGCAACTTCTGGATCAGTCTTCCAGCAGCTCTTCAGCCTGACCCAGGATGTTTTCCAGGGTGAAACCGAACTCTTCGAACAAGGCAGGCGCAGGCGCCGACTCGCCGTAGGTGGTCATGCCGATCACGCGGCCTTCCAGGCCCACGTACTTGTACCAGTAGTCCGCGTGGGCGGCTTCGATGGCGATACGCGCGCTGACCTGCAACGGCAGAACCGATTGCTTGTAACCGGCATCCTGGGCTTCGAAGACGCTGGTGCACGGCATCGACACCACACGGACCTTGCGGCCTTGCTCGGTCAGTTTGTCGAAGGCTTGAACCGCCAGGCCGACTTCCGAACCGGTGGCGATCAGGATCAGCTCAGGCTCGCCTGCGCAGTCCTTCAACACGTAACCGCCACGGGCGATCTCTTCGATCTGGATCGCATTGCGGGTTTGGTGCTGCAGGTTCTGACGAGAGAAGATCAGCGCCGAAGGACCGTCGTCACGCTCCAGGGCGAACTTCCAGGCCACCGCCGATTCAACGGCATCGGCCGGGCGCCAGGTGTCGAGGTTCGGCGTGCAGCGCAGGCTGGCCAGTTGCTCGATCGGCTGGTGCGTCGGGCCGTCTTCGCCCAGACCGATGGAGTCGTGGGTGAACACATAGACGATGCGTTTCTTCATCAGTGCCGACATGCGTACCGCGTTGCGGGCGTATTCCATGAACATCAGGAAGGTCGCGCCGTAAGGCACCAGGCCGCCGTGCAGGGCCACGCCGTTCATGATCGCGCTCATGCCGAACTCGCGAACGCCGTAGTACATGTAGTTGCCGCTGGCGTCTTCAGCGGTGACGCCTTTGCAGCCTTTCCACAGGGTCAGGTTGGAACCGGCCAGGTCAGCCGAACCGCCGAGCAGTTCCGGCAGCAACGGGCCGAACGCGTTCAGGGCGTTCTGGCTGGCTTTACGGCTGGCGATGGATTCGCCTTTAGCCGCGACTTCAGCGATGTAGGCTTGGGCCTTCTCGGCGAAATCGGTCGGCAGGTCGCCGCTCAGACGACGAACCAGTTCGTTGGCCAGCTCAGGGAAGTCGGCGGAGTAAGCAGCGAAACGCTGATCCCACTCGGCTTCGGCCGCGCGACCGGCTTCCTTGGCATCCCACTCGGCATAAATGTTGGCCGGGATTTCGAACGGGCCGTGGTTCCACTTCAGGGCTTCACGGGTCAGAGCGATTTCCGCGTCACCCAGCGGGGCGCCGTGGCAATCTTCCTTGCCTTGCTTGTTCGGCGAACCGAAGCCGATGGTGGTTTTGCAGCAGATCAGCGTCGGTTGTGCGCTTTTACGCGCGGTTTCGATGGCGATCTTGATTTCTTCCGGGTCGTGACCGTCGACGTTGCGGATCACTTGCCAGTTGTAGGACTCGAAACGCTTCGGCGTGTCGTCGGTGAACCAGCCTTCGACTTCGCCGTCGATGGAGATACCGTTGTCATCATAGAAGGCGATCAGCTTGCCCAGGCCCAAGGTACCGGCCAGGGAGCTGACTTCATGGGAAATGCCTTCCATCATGCAGCCATCACCGAGGAACACGTAGGTGTGGTGATCGACGACGTTGTGGCCAGGACGGTTGAACTGCGCCGCCAGGACTTTTTCCGCCAGGGCGAAACCCACGGCATTGGCCAGGCCCTGGCCCAATGGACCAGTGGTGGTTTCAACGCCAGGGGTGTAGCCGTATTCCGGGTGACCCGGGGTGCGGCTGTGCAGCTGGCGGAAGTTTTTCAGGTCATCGATCGATAGGTCGTAGCCGGTCAGGTGCAGCAGCGAGTAGATCAACATCGAGCCGTGACCGTTGGACAGCACGAAGCGGTCACGGTCGGCGAACGATGGATTGCTCGGGTTGTGCTTGAGGTAGTCACGCCAAAGTACTTCGGCGATATCCGCCATACCCATAGGGGCACCGGGATGGCCGCTGTTGGCTTTTTGCACGGCATCCATGCTGAGGGCACGAATGGCGTTGGCACGCTCACGACGGCTGGGCATCGCTGATCTCCTGCGGGTTCTGAATTGAGAGTGAATAAAACGAAACGGAAAAAAGGCGAGCATTTTCCCTCACCCACCCGCCTCGGGGCAATGACAGATAGTCATCTGAAGGCGTTTTTCCCATGCATAACGACGTATTCGGCTGATGAAACCTTTCCGCTGCTCGTTTGTTGACTGAACCTAACGTTAAGAAGTGCCATCTATCGAGCAATATCAAAACTTTTTGATATTGCTCTTGCGATGATTTCTGAGCGTCACTAGACTGCTGGCCTTATGAATTTACGCGTGCCTTCCATTCAACATGACGATTGCGATGAGCTGGCGGCCCTGTGCAAGGCCGGCGGCGATCCTCTGCGGCTGAATGTATTGCGCGCGCTGGCCAACGACTCGTTCGGCGTACTGGAACTGGCGCAGATCTTCGGCATCGGCCAGTCCGGCATGAGTCATCACCTCAAGGTATTGGCCCAGGCCGATCTGGTGGCGACCCGCCGTGAAGGCAATGCGATTTTCTACCGTCGCGCCCTGCCCCACACCGACTTGCCGGGCGGCAAGCTACATGCCGCACTGCTGGAAGAAGTGGACAACCTGACCCTGCCGACTGACGTTCAGTCGCGGATCGGTCAGGTCCACGGGCAACGGGCTGCGGCCAGCCAGGACTTTTTCTCACGGGTCGCGGAGAAATTTCGCGCCCAGCAAGACTTGATCGCCGGCCTGCCGCAATACCGCGAAAGCGTGGTGGCACTGCTCGACAAGTTGAGTTTCGGACCCGGCGCCACGGCCATCGAAGTGGGCCCCGGCGATGGCGCTTTTCTGCCAGAGTTGGCGCGTCGGTTTACCCAAGTCACAGCACTGGACAATAGCCCGGCGATGCTCGAACTGGCCCGCCAGGTCTGCGAACGTGAAACGCTGGCTAACGTCAGCCTGCAATTGGCCGATGCATTGAACGGTGTGAGCCTTCAGGCCGATTGCGTTGTACTGAACATGGTGCTGCACCATTTTGCCGCGCCGGCCGAAGCGCTCAAGCACATGGCCGACTTGCTGCAACCAGGCGGTAGCCTGTTAGTGACAGAGTTATGTAGCCACAACCAGAGTTGGGCCAGGGAGGCCTGCGGTGATCTCTGGTTGGGGTTTGAACAGGACGATCTGGCCCGTTGGGCCACCGCTGCGGGACTCGTTCCCGGGGAAAGCCTCTATGTAGGTTTACGTAATGGTTTCCAGATTCAGGTCCGCCACTTTCAGCGACCGGCTGGCGACACTCACCATCGGTAAATTCAGGAAACAATCGAGATGAGCGAATACTCCCTCTTCACCTCCGAGTCCGTGTCTGAAGGGCATCCGGACAAAATCGCCGACCAGATTTCCGATGCGGTGCTGGACGCCATCATTGCTGAAGACAAGTTCGCCCGCGTGGCGTGCGAGACTCTGGTAAAAACCGGCGTGGCAATCATCGCTGGTGAAGTCACCACGTCGGCCTGGGTCGATCTGGAAGACATCGTCCGTAACGTGATTCTCGACATCGGCTACAACAGCTCCAATGTCGGCTTCGACGGTGCGACCTGCGGTGTGATGAACATCATCGGCAAGCAGTCCCCCGACATCAACCAAGGCGTTGATCGTGCCAAGCCTGAAGACCAGGGCGCCGGCGACCAGGGCCTGATGTTCGGCTATGCCAGCAACGAAACCGACGTGCTGATGCCAGCACCGATCACCTTCTCGCACCAATTGGTTCAGCGTCAGGCCGAAGCCCGTAAATCCGGCCTGCTGCCTTGGCTGCGCCCAGACGCCAAGTCGCAAGTAACCTGCCGCTACGAAAACGGCAAGGTTGTCGGTATCGACGCCGTTGTACTGTCGACCCAGCACAACCCGGAAGTGTCGTACAAAGACCTGCGCGAAGGCGTGATGGAACTGATCGTCAAGCACGTACTGCCTGCCGAGTTGCTGTCCAAGGACACCCAGTTCCACATCAACCCGACTGGCCAGTTCATCATCGGTGGCCCGGTGGGCGACTGCGGCCTGACCGGTCGCAAGATCATCGTCGACAGCTACGGCGGCATGGCCCGTCACGGCGGTGGCGCGTTCTCCGGTAAAGATCCATCGAAGGTTGACCGTTCGGCAGCCTACGCTGGTCGTTATGTGGCCAAGAACATCGTGGCTGCTGGCCTGGCCGAGCGTTGCGAGATTCAGGTTTCCTACGCAATCGGCGTCGCTCAACCGACTTCGATTTCGTTGAACACCTTCGGCACCGGCAAAATCAGCGACGACAAGATCGTCAAACTGGTTCGCGAAGTGTTCGACCTGCGTCCATACGCGATCACCACCATGCTCGACCTGCTGCACCCGATGTACCAGGAAACCGCTGCGTACGGCCACTTCGGTCGCACCCCGGAATCCAAGACCGTGGGCAACGATACGTTCACCACGTTCACCTGGGAAAAAACCGACCGCGCCGACGACCTCCGTTCGGCTGCCGGCCTGTAAGACTTTCCTGGCGGTACCCAAAGCCCCGCACGGTTCGCCGTGCGGGGCTTTTTATTGCCCTGCTGCTCAAGACCGTGTCGCCGCCTTCGCGAGCAAGCCCAGTCACCTCTGCATCACGCCAGAAACACTCAGCAAAAAGACCATCCGTTGCACCCACCAACACTGATCTAGCCTTGAAAGCATCCCAACGAGCAAGGACGCTCCCGATGCTGCCCAACCTGCGCCTGTTTTTCGGTTTCCTGCTGACCCTCACCTGCCTGACCGCCAATGCCACCGAATGCCCTGACTGGCCGCCGGCCCGCGCTCTGGACGAAATCACCGCACTGCAAAAGCGAATAGACCTCTGGGACGACAGCTATCATCGCGAAGGCCGCTCCTTGGTCGCCGATGAACTCTACGATCAGTCCCGTGCGCGACTGAGCGAATGGCGCGAGTGTTTTGATTCCGGCCCCTCCCCCGAACCGTTGCGTACGGCCGGCGGCACGCTTGCTCATCCCATCGCCCATACCGGCCTGGAAAAACTGCGCGATGGGCGCGCCGTCGAAGCCTGGCTAAAAGATCGCGAGGATGTGTGGATTCAGCCCAAGGTCGACGGCGTGGCGGTGACGCTGATCTATCGCAACGGCCGACTACATCAGGCGATCAGTCGGGGTGACGGGGTAAACGGCCAGGACTGGACCGCCTCGGCGCGTCAGATCGCCGCCATCCCTCAAAAACTTCCGCAACCGCTGGACCTGTTGCTGCAAGGCGAACTCTATTGGCGCCTGACCGAACAGGTGCAAGCCCAGGCCGGCAGCGTCAATGCCCGCACCACGGTGGCCGGATTGATGGCGCGCAAGGCGCTGAGCCCTGAGCAAGCCGCCGGTATCGGGCTGTTTGTCTGGGATTGGCCGCAAGGCCCGAGAAGCCTGCCGGCCCGCGTGGCGGCTCTGGATGAGCTGGGGTTCCCGAGCACAACGCCCTACAGTCAGCCGATCGAGACATTTGCCGATGCCGAACGCTGGCGCGATCACTGGTATCGCTCGCCCCTGCCCTTCGCCAGCGATGGCATCGTTTTGCGTCAGGACCAGCGTCCACCGGCCGAGCGCTGGCAGGCAAAAACGCCTTACTGGAGCGTCGCCTGGAAATACCCCTTTGCCCAGGCGCTGGCCGAGGTGCGCAAGGTCCACTTCAAGATCGGACGCACTGGCCGGATCACACCGGTGCTGGATCTGGCACCGGTGATGCTTGATGACCGGCAGATCAAGCGCGTCAGTGTCAGCTCCCTGCAACGCTGGGAAGCGCTGGACATTCGTCCTGGCGATCAGGTCGCCATCAGTCTGGCGGGGCTGACCATCCCCAGGCTCGACGGTGTCGTATTGCGCAGCACCGAACGCCCTGAATTGAATGTACCGCGGGCAGCAGACTTTCATCCGTTAAGCTGCTGGCAGCCGACACCCGGATGCGAAAGCCAATTCCTCGCACGCCTGAGCTGGCTCAGCGGCAAACAAGGACTGGCCTTGCCCCATGTCGGGCCAGGCACCTGGGAGAAACTGCTCAAGGCCGAACGCCTCGGCAGCCTGCTCGATTGGTTGACCCTCGATGAGCAAGAGCTTGCTAACATTGACGGCTTCGGCGAACGCAGCAGTGCTCGCCTCTTGAACAGTTTCAACAGCGCCCGACAACGCCCGTTCGCTCGCTGGCTCAAAGCCCTGGGCTTGCCGCCAACCGGCCAGGCGCGCCTCGCCGATTCATGGCAGGCGCTGGCGCAACGAAACACCGAACAATGGCAGGCCGAAGCCGGCATCGGCCCGGGACGCGCCGCGCAATTGAGCGCTTTTTTCCGCGACCCTCAAGTGCTGGCCTTGAGCGAGACATTACGTGTTGCCGGGATTGACGGTTTTTAGCAGCCGGCGATGCCCGCTGGCCCGGGAACCCAAAGGTACCGATGCGCTCAAACAGCCCATTGCTACATCGACTTTTTCACCTGGAGCTTTTATGAAACTTCTTTCACCGCTCGCCTTGCTGGCCCTGTGCAGCGTGATGGCCGCTCCATTGATGGCCACCGAAGAGGCCCCTGGCCTGACCGGTTGCGCCGCCAAAAAACAAGGCATCATCAACCAGATCGAACTGGCCAAGTCCCGCGGTAACGCCGATCAACAGGCTGGCCTGGAAACCGCTCTGAGCGAAGTCACCGCCCATTGCACCGACGCCTCCCTGAAGAAGGAACGGGAAAACAAGGTGCTCGACGCCAAGCACGAAGTCAGCAGGCGTCAGGCCGATCTCGACAAGGCGATGAAAAAAGGCGACGCCGAGAAAATCGACAAGCGCAAAGACAAACTGGCTCAATCGCGCAAGGAATTGCAGGAAGCGCTGGATGAGTTGGATAAGTAAGCAGAGGTAAACGATCAAGGATTTTTGTCGTGCTCCGGGCAGCCTTCGCGAGCAAGCCCGCTCCCACATGTGCGGTGATTTCCTGTGGGAGCGGGCTTGCTCGCGAAGACGTTAGCCAGAGCGCCGCAAATCAATGATCCCGAAACTCTTTATGGCAAGCACTACAAGCATCTTCGACCTTCTGTACCGCCGGCCCCAGATTGCTGGCCTTGTAGGGCTGAATCTTGCTGGCAATCACCAATTCACCGGTGGCGCCTTCAAGGGTGCGGGCCATTTCCTGGAAGCGGGCCTGCTTCTGCCAGACATCGTCCTTGGCGCTGGTGTGAGCATCTTCGCGCACTTGCGGAAAATGCTTCCACGGCTCACGGGACAACGTGTCGAGTTTCACAGCGCCGTCAGCGAATTTCGGGCCATCGAACGGAATACGCCCACGCAACATGCCGCCCAGGTCTTCGCCGGTCTTGAGCATCTGCTTGAAGATCGCCTTGCGCTGACCCAGCGGCGAATTCGGGTCGACACCACCGCAGGCGGACAAGGTCAGGCAGGCCAGCAATACAACAGAAAGTCTTTTAAGAGTCATGGTGGCTTCAGGTCACTGGTAACGGCCGCCAGTATCCTCGCGTCACCGGCAAAGACCAATAGCCCTATTATCAATGCGGGTTGTTTGAGCGCATGGAGCACTCAGGCAACCAGCAAAGGAATTACTCCATGAACAGCCGTTTCAAGGCATGGCGTCACAACCTGGCCTGGACCCTTCCGATGGTGGCCGTGCTTGCGGGTTGCACCGGTGGCGACAGCAGCAAACCGAAAACCCACGCACTGGCGACCTACTCCAGCGCCACCTGGGAAGCGCTTCCGGCAGTGTCCGACAACGACCTCGTCGCCGGTTTCGACTCATGGCGCAGCGCCTGCACCCGACTCAAGGCCGACCCGGTCTGGGGCAGCACCTGCGCGGCTTCCGCCAACGTGCCGACAACCGCCAGTGACATCCGCGGTTTTCTCAAACAGAACCTCGACGTCTACAGTCTGCGTGCCGCCAATGACAATCCCAACGGGTTGATCACCGGTTACTACGAACCGGTGTATCCCGGCAGCCTGACTCAAACCGAGGAAGCCAACATCCCGGTGTACGGCGTGCCCGAGGACATGATCATCGTTTCCCTGGACAGTATCTACCCGGAGCTCAAAGGCAAACGCCTGCGCGGACGGCTCGAAGGTCGCGTGCTCAAACCTTATGACGATGCGGCAACCATTGAAACCAAAGGCGTGAAAGCGCCGGTGATTGCCTGGCTGACCGACCCGATGAACCTGCAGTTTCTGCAAATCCAGGGCTCAGGGCGTATCCAGCTCGACGATGGCCGTCAATTGCGCATCGGTTATGCCGACCAGAACGGCCACCCCTATCGACCCATCGGCCGCTGGCTGGTGGATCAGGGAGAGTTGAAGAAAGAAGACGTAACAATGAGTGCCATCGATAACTGGGCCAAGGCGAATCCGACGCGCATTCCCGAACTGCTCGGCAGCAACCCCAGCTACGTGTTCTTCAATCGCAACCCAGACAGCAACGAAGGGCCGCGCGGCTCGCTGAACGTGCCATTGACCGCAGGTTATAGCGCGGCGGTGGACCGCAAGGTGATCCCGCTCGGCAGCCTGTTGTGGTTATCGACCACGCGCCCGGACGGCAGCACACTGGTGCGTCCGGTGGCGGCTCAAGATACTGGCGGCGCGATTGCCGGCGAGGTCCGCGCGGATCTGTTCTGGGGCACGGGCGAGGCGGCCGGGCAATTGGCCGGCGACATGAAACAGCAGGGGCAGATCTGGATGCTTTGGCCTAAAGGGGCAGCGTTGCCACAAGTACCTCAAGTTGCCGACGCGGTTAAAGCCAGCCCTTGAATTTGCGGCGACTGATAGATAGCAATCGCGGGCAAGCCCGCTCCCACAGGGATTGCGCATAACCTGTGGGAACGGGCTTGTCCGCGATGAGGTCGGTAAAAACACCGAAGTAGTAGTCAGACCGACACAACAAAGAAACTGACGATCAGCCCCATGCCAACCGCCCACACCAGCGACCGCAGAATCGCCCAGTCCGCCAGATAGCAAATGATGTAGAGCAGCCGACTGGTGATAAACAACACCGACAGCACATTGATCGTTACCAGTTCGGCATTGCCGGCCAGATGCGCGACGATCACCGCTGCCGCAAACGCCGGGGTCACTTCGAAGCTGTTCAATTGCGCCGAATGCGCACGCCTGGCCACGCCCTCAAGCGAATCCAGAAACGCCCGTGGGTCGTGATTCTGCTTCAGCCCAAACTTGCCACCGCTGAACTTGGCGACGCCTGTGCATAGATACGGCAGGAAGATCGCAATCAAAATGCACCACAGAGCAACCGTCATAACGCAGTCCCTTCTTCCAAGTTATAGAGAATCGAGCCCCATCAGGGCGACTAATACTTCATCACCAACATGCCGATCAGCACCAACCCACAGGCCAGGAGCCGCGGTCTGCCAAAAGGTTCTTTGAGGTAACGCATGCCGAACAGCACCACCAGAATCACACTGATCTCGCGCAGCGCCGCCGCTTCGGCAATCGAGCCGAGCTGCATGGCCCACAGCACCAGAGCGTAGCTGAACAACACGCAGAACCCGACCGCCAACCCCAGCCGCCACTGCTCGCGCCAGAACAGCATGAACGCCGGCCGCTTGCGCACCAGCGCCAACAACGGAAATGGCCAGGCGCTGAGCACGGTGACCCAAACCAGGTAGTCCAGCGGATGGGACCAGCGCCGCAAGGCCTGGCCATCGATGAAGGTGTAGCAGCCGATGCACAACCCGATCAACGCCACCACCGGCAGCATCGACCACGGCAGGCGTACCCCGCCACCGCCCTGCCAGAGCAGGCACAACATGCCGAACGGGATCAGCAAAATGCCGAATATCTGCTGAGACGTCAGCACTTCCCCGGCGAAGATCAGCGTTAGTGCCAGCACCACCAGCGGCGACAAACCACGCATCAACGGATAGACCAAACCAAGATCGCCGACCCGATAAGCCTGGATCAGCAGGTAGCGATAGAGCAACTCGAATGCCGCCGACGCGAGAATCCAAGGCCACATCTGCAGTGGTGGCAACGCTACGAAGGGCAGCATCAGGGCGACAAACAGCAGCGCCACGCTGTCCATGCAGGCCACCACCAACAGCCGCTCCGCGCTGAATTTGATCAGGGTATTCCACGCCGCGTGTAACAGCGCCGCCACCAACACCAGAACCGTCGCAAGCACAGCACACTCCTTGTTTTGCCCACCTCCCCCGTAGGAGCTGCCGAAGGCTGCGATCTTTTGATCCTCCAAAAGCAAAATATCGCAGCCTTCGGCAGCTCCTACCGGGGGGGGGGTAAGGCACAGAATTGATTCGCCATATGTCCGCAGCTGTTTATACTGCAAGCGACCACGCCGCACTCAGTTGCGCACAGATTAATTCCAATAATTCCTGCCACTGCCCGCTCTCACCGAGAACGGTTGTCGGCCTGCGTATGCCTGATCAAAGCGTCAAGACTACCGACAGAGACCTTGCGCATGCCACTCGCCTTGCTTGCACTGGCCGTTGCCGCCTTCGGCATCGGCACCACTGAATTCGTCATCATGGGCTTGCTGCCCGATGTCGCCCGCGACCTCGCCGTAAGCATTCCTCATGCCGGCCTGCTCATCACCGGTTACGCCCTGGGCGTGGTGTTCGGTGCGCCGATCCTCGCGGTCGGCACCGCCAACATGCCGCGCAAAGCCACGTTGTTGGGCATGACGTTGATGTTCATTCTCGGCAACATCCTCTGCGCCCTGGCGCCGAACTACGCCACGTTGATGGCCGCACGGGTGATTACCGCTTTGTGCCATGGAGCGTTCTTCGGCATCGGCTCAGTGGTCGCTGCCAGCCTGGTGGCGCCGAACAAACGAGCCCAGGCGATTGCCATGATGTTCACCGGCCTGACCTTGGCCAACGTGCTGGGCGTGCCATTGGGCACCGCACTGGGGCAATACGCCGGCTGGCGCTCGACCTTCTGGGCGGTGTCGGTGATTGGCGTGATTGCGGCTATTGCGCAGTGGGTCTGGCTGCCGAAGGAAATCCCCATGGACAAGGCCAACCTGGCCAGCGAGTTCAAAGTGCTGGGCAAGCTCAACGTGCTACTGGCGCTGGGCATGAGCGTACTGGCGTCGACCAGCCTGTTCAGCGTGTTCACTTACATTGCACCGATCCTGCAAGACATTACCGGCGTCAGCCCCCATGGCGTGACCATCATGTTGCTGTTGTTCGGCGTCGGCTTGACCGCGGGCAGCATGCTTGGCGGTCGATTGGCGGACAGTCGTTTGCTGCCTTCACTGGTAGGGATGACGTTGGCCGTGGCCGTGGTGCTGGCGGCCTTCAGCCAGACCAGCCATTCGGTGATACCGGCGGCGGTCACGCTGGTGTTGTGGGGCATCTTCGCGTTCGCGCTGTGCCCGATCCTGCAATTGCTGATCATCGATCAGGCCCATGAGGCGCCTAACCTCGGGTCGACGTTGAATCAAAGCGCATTCAATCTCGGCAACGCAGCCGGGGCGTGGATTGGCGGGTTGGTTGTGGCCAGTGGCGCAGATCTGGCGGACTTGCCGTGGACCGGCGCACTGGTCAGCGGGTTGACGGTGCTGACGGCGCTGTTCTTCATCTACCTGCAACGTCGCAGTGCCGCCGCAGTCAATGTGTCCGGGTAAAAGCCAAGGCGCAATACAGGTGGGCGGGCTTGCTCGCGAAGACGGTGGCACAGTCAAGATTGATGTCGCCTGACACACCGCCTTCGCGAGCAAGGCCGCTCCCACAGGTTTCGCACCGGCATCAGGCACTTTACCCTTCATTTTTTGATCTTCTGCGGTTCGGGCTCCCGAGCCCGCTGCGCAGATGTCTTCGGCGGTCCGCTTTCACTGCGAATCTGCGCGTGGCTGATCAGCGCGAAGATACAACTGCCACCGATGATATTCCCCACCAGCGTGGGACCTGCGAACACCAGCCAGAAGTCCTTCCACGGCAACTCGCCGGCAAACACCAGGTACGAGACCTCCACCGATCCGACCACGATGTGGGTGAAATCGCCCAGCGCCATGAAATAGGTGATGAGGATGATGATCCACATCTTGGCGCTCTCCATCGACGGGATCATCCAGACCATCGTGGCGATCATCCAGCCCGAGATGATGCCTTTGGCGAACATTTTGCTGGCGTCGTTCTCCATGACCTTGCGCCCGATGTCGAGGAAAGCCAGATCGGTCTTGGTGTCGAAAATCGGCAGGTGCAGCATCACATACGCCACCAGCAAGGTGCCGCAGAGGTTGCCTGCCAAAACCACCGTCCACAGCCGTAACAGTCGACCGAAATTACCCAGCGTAGGTTTGCTCATGATCGGCAGCACAGCGGTCAGGGTGTTCTCGGTGAAAAGTTGCTGACGGGCGAGTATCACCGCGAGAAAACCTGCGCAGTAACCGAAGCTGGCGATCACCTTGAAGCCTTCGCCGTCCGGCAGACGCGAATTGAGCAGCCCCATGCCCATCAGCGACAAACCCATGGTCAGGCCGGCAGCCAGGGCCGACCACCACAGCGCCGCAACGCTACGCTCGAGTTCCTGATCGCCTTGGGTGCGAATGATTTCATGCAGCACCGCCGCGCGCGGCGGCTGGCTCTTGTCGACCTCGCGCTGTTCTTGCGCCGAGAGGTCAGGGGTCTTGCCGTCTTGGGGCGTGTCCATAAAGCACCTGAACCGGTGGCGTGTCGTTTAATTACGACACGCCAGGTTCGGAGCTGTTCAGTGGTCCGTTAAATCATCGCTGACCGATAGACCGCTTTAGCGAGCAAGCCCGCTCCCACACTGGATCTCTGTCGTGCACAAAGTCTGTGTTCACTGAGGATCAAATGTGGGAGCGGGCTTGCTCGCGAAGGCCGCACCGCCGATTTCACCCGCGATGACGTCATCCTTGAACTGGTCTTTGACGTACCTGATCTCGGTCCGGCCATGCGGCGTGGGCAGTCCGTCTTCGCCCAGATTCACGAAAACCATCTTCTCCACCGTCAGGATGCTCTTGCGGGTGATCTTGTTGCGCACTTCGCAGGTCAGGGTGATCGAGGTACGACCGAACTCGGTGGCGGTGATGCCCAACTCGATAATGTCGCCCTGGCGCGAAGCGCTGACAAAGTTGATTTCGGAAATGTACTTGGTGACCACGCGCTGATTACCCAGCTGGACGATGGCGTAGATCGCCGCTTCTTCGTCGATCCAGCGCAACAGACTGCCACCGAACAACGTGCCGTTGGGGTTGAGGTCTTCGGGTTTAACCCATTTTCGGGTGTGGAAATTCATATTCACTCCTGACCGTCTTGCCGATTGATGCCGGCCATCATGGCAGAGCCCGGACCAGGGCTCTATTAAGCATCGACTATGGTCTCGATTACCGTTCAGACATTGACCAACAGAAAGGCTTTGGAAGATCAGCATAGCCCGCTATAATCGCCCCCGTTTCAAAACGGTAATGTTCACTTGCTACCGTTTTCCCGCCACCTGTCCGAGGGGCGCTGCAGCAGGTTCAACCTGTCAGGCTCGGATGGGGCGTTGCCTGGCCACGGCCAGACACTAAACGCACAACGGCGCCCATTCGCATACATTACGAATGGAGGCTCTTCATGAGCGCTGTTATCACGCCTGTAGATTTTAACGATTACAAAGTCGCCGACATGTCCCTGGCTGCCTGGGGCCGTCGCGAAACCATCATCGCCGAATCCGAAATGCCAGCCCTGATGGGTCTGCGCCGCAAGTACTCCGCCGAGCAACCGCTCAAAGGCGCGAAGATTCTCGGCTGCATCCACATGACCATTCAGACTGCCGTGCTGATCGAAACCCTGGTTGCCCTGGGTGCCGAAGTGCGTTGGTCGTCCTGCAACATTTTCTCGACTCAAGACCAGGCCGCTGCCGCTATCGCTGCTGCCGGCATCCCGGTTTTCGCCTGGAAAGGTGAGACTGAAGAAGAGTACGAGTGGTGCCTGGAGCAAACCATCCTCAAAGATGGCGCGCCTTGGGATGCCAACATGATCCTCGACGACGGCGGCGACCTGACCGAGCTGCTGCACAAGAAATACCCGGCGATCCTGGACCGCGTCCACGGCGTCACCGAAGAAACCACCACTGGCGTTCACCGCCTGCTGGACATGCTGGCCAAGGGCGAGCTGAAAATCCCGGCCATCAACGTCAACGACTCGGTGACCAAGAGCAAGAACGACAACAAGTACGGCTGCCGTCACAGCCTGAACGACGCGATCAAGCGCGGCACCGACCACCTGCTGTCCGGCAAGCAAGCGCTGGTCATCGGTTACGGTGACGTGGGCAAGGGCTCGGCCCAGTCCCTGCGTCAGGAAGGCATGATCGTTAAAGTGTCCGAAGTCGACCCGATCTGCGCCATGCAAGCCTGCATGGACGGTTTCGAACTGGTTTCGCCGTTCATCGACGGTATCAACAACGGTACCGAAGCGAGCATCGACAAAGCGCTGCTGGGCAAGATCGACCTGATCGTGACCACCACCGGTAACGTCAATGTTTGCGACGCAAACATGCTCAAAGCCCTGAAGAAGCGCGCTGTTGTCTGCAACATCGGCCACTTCGACAACGAAATCGACACCGCTTTCATGCGCAAGAACTGGGCATGGGAAGAAGTGAAGCCACAGGTTCACAAGATTCACCGTACCGGCCCGGGCGCTTTCGACGCTCAGAACGACGACTACCTGATCCTGCTGGCCGAAGGCCGTCTGGTTAACCTGGGCAACGCCACCGGCCACCCAAGCCGCATCATGGACGGTTCGTTCGCCAACCAGGTTCTGGCACAGATCTTCCTGTTCGGCCAGAAGTACGCCGACCTGTCGCCGGCCCAGAAGGCCGAGCGCCTGACCGTTGAAGTACTGCCGAAGAAACTCGACGAAGAAGTGGCCCTGGAAATGGTCCGCGGTTTCGGCGGCGTTGTGACTCAACTGACCAAGACCCAGGCCGACTACATCGGCGTGACCGTCGAAGGCCCGTTCAAGCCGCACGCTTACCGCTACTGATCGGTCCTGCCGCCTGCTCTCCCTGTGGGAGCGGGCTTGCTCGCGAAGGCGGTTTATCATTCAACATTAATGTCGTCTGACCTACCGCTTTCGCGAGCAAGTCCCCTCCCACATTGGGATGTGCACGTCTTCCAGGCTTACGTGTTTCCAAGGATATGACCATGTCCCAAGAACGTCGCTACAGCTTCGAGTTCTTCCCTACGAAGACCGATGCCGGGCATGAAAAACTGATCGCCACTGCCCGTCATCTGGCGACCTACAATCCCGACTTCTTCTCCTGCACCTACGGCGCCGGCGGTTCGACCCGTGATCGCACCCTCAACACCGTGTTGCAGCTGGAAAGCGAAATCAAAGTCCCTGCCGCGCCGCATCTGTCTTGCGTGGGCGACAGCAAGGA
Source organism: Pseudomonas sp. B21-015 (assembly GCF_024749285.1). Lineage (NCBI taxonomy): Bacteria > Pseudomonadati > Pseudomonadota > Gammaproteobacteria > Pseudomonadales > Pseudomonadaceae > Pseudomonas > Pseudomonas sp. B21-015. Next base: position 505,450 of record NZ_CP087196.1, on the reverse strand, counting down.
CGACCTGCGCGGCCTGCTGAGCCAGTACAAGGCAGCCGGCATCAACCGTATCGTTGCGCTTCGCGGTGACCTGCCCTCGGGCATGGGCATGGCCAGCGGCGAGATGCGTCACGCCAACGACCTGGTTGAATTCATTCGTGAAGAGACCGGCGATCATTTCCACATCGAAATCGCCGCTTACCCGGAAATGCATCCGCAAGCGCGCAATTTCGAAGACGACCTCAACAACTTCGTGCGCAAGGCCAACGCCGGCGCTGACAGTGCGATCACCCAGTACTTCTTCAACGCCGACAGCTATTTCTACTTCGTCGAGCGTGTACGGGCGAAGGGCGTGAACATCCCGATCGTGCCGGGGATCATGCCGATCACCAACTACAGCAAACTGGCGCGTTTCTCCGACGCCTGCGGTGCGGAAATCCCGCGCTGGATCCGCAAGCAACTGGAAGCCTACGGCGACGACACCCAGAGCATTCAAGGCTTTGGTGAGCAAGTCGTCACCGAGATGTGCGAACGTCTGTTGCAAGGTGGCGCACCCGGGCTGCATTTCTACACGTTGAACCAGGCTGAGCCGAGCCTGGCGGTGTGGAATAACCTGAAGTTGCCGCGTTAATAGTTGTTAAAGCAAGATCAAGAGATCGCAGCCTTCGGCAGCTCCTATATGGGAATACGCACCTCTGTAGGAGCTGCCGAAGGCTGCGATCTTTTGCTTTTAAGGTCCGAACCAGAGCTTCTGGATCCGGTTTCTGGCTCTTTATGATTTCTCGTCGTAATCTCAAGCCATGCCCCTGATCGCTCAGTTACTGACCGTGTTTCTGTTCACTTGCCTGAGCTTCACCGCTCGGGGCGAGAAGTTGCGTATTGTCACCGAACCCTGGGCGCCTTACGTGTATGAGGAAAACGGTACGGCTCTGGGGCTCGACTACGACACCACCGCTATCGTCTTCAAACGCCTCGGGATCGACGTGGAATGGCAGTTCCTGCCGTGGAAACGCTGCCTGTCGATGCTTGAGCAAGGCCAGGCGGATGGTGCACTGGATATTTTCCACAGCGATGAACGCGACGCGACCCTGCTCTACCCCAGCGAACCGCTCTCGCAAGTCGAGTTCGTGATGTTCTACGCCAACGAACGACCGTTTCCGTTCCGCACGCTGGACGACCTGAAAGGCCTGACCATCGGCACCTCGCCAGGCTACCTGTACAGCAAGGATTTCAGCGAGTCGACGCTGTTCACCCGGGAACCGGCGCCCACCCATGAAGCCAATTTCGGCAAACTGGTGCGCGGACGAATCGACCTGTTGATCACCGATCGCCGGGTCGGCCAGTATTTGCTCGATCAACTGAACATCCGCGACAAGATCACCGAAAACCCGACCGTCATCAGCCAGCAAAGCCAGTATCTGGCGGTACGCCATAGTGCCGGGATGGATTTGTTGGTGCAGCGTTTCGGTGCCGAGCTCAAACGCTTCAAGCGCGAGCCGGCCTATGCCGAACTGAGCGCCCGCTATGGCGCCGGCCCGGCCATTGAAGCACGGGCCGCCCACGCCACCGCAACCGGCGGAAAAACCGTTGAGCAGCAGGAAAGCGGCGCACAGTGATTGCTCTGTTATACTCCGGCCTTCCCGCCAGGCTCACGCCCGGACGCTCGGACTTGTTCAAGGCATCTCGATCCCGCTACAGCGCAGCTTTACCAGCCCGCGCGAGCGCTCCAGACGAGCCTTCGAGGCCCAGCAGGACCGGACGGGATTGCGTCCTCTTAAACGCCATTCGCGCCAGGCAAGACTCCCATTGGGCCAAGCCCTAACTAAAACAGGATTACTCATGTCCTTTGCTTCCCTCGGTCTCTCCGAGGCTTTAGTCCGCGCCATCGAGGCAGCGGGCTATACCGAGCCTACTCCGGTGCAACAGCGGGCCATTCCCGCCGTGTTGCAAGGTCGCGACCTGATGGTTGCGGCTCAGACAGGTACTGGTAAAACCGGCGGCTTCGCCCTTCCGATTCTGGAGCGGTTGTTTCCCAACGGTCACCCGGACAAATCCCAGCGTCACGGTCCGCGCCAACCCCGCGTACTGGTCCTGACCCCAACCCGCGAACTCGCGGCCCAGGTACACGAAAGCTTCAAGGTCTATGCCCGTGACCTGAAGTTCGTCAGCGCCTGCATCTTCGGCGGCGTCGGCATGAACCCACAAGTTCAGGCCATGTCCCGCGGTGTCGACGTGCTGGTAGCCTGTCCCGGTCGCCTGCTCGACCTCGCCGGCCAAGGCAGCGTCGACCTGTCCCACGTGGAAATCCTCGTGCTGGATGAAGCCGACCGCATGCTCGACATGGGCTTTGTCCATGACGTGAAAAAGGTTCTCGCCCGCCTCCCGGCCAAACGGCAGAACCTGCTGTTCTCGGCGACCTTCTCCAAAGACATCACCGATCTTGCCGGCAAGCTGCTGCACAACCCGGAACGCATCGAAGTCACGCCACCGAACACCACGGTCGAGCGGATCGAACAACGCGTATTCCGTCTGGCCGCCAGCCACAAGCGTTCGTTGCTGGCGCACCTGATCACTGCCGGCGCCTGGGAACAGGTGCTGGTATTCACCCGCACCAAGCACGGCGCCAACCGCCTGGCCGAGTACCTGGACAAACACGGCCTCACCGCTGTCGCGATCCACGGTAACAAGAGCCAGAACGCCCGCACCAAAGCCCTGGCCGACTTCAAGGCCGGTGAAGTACGCATCCTGGTCGCCACCGACATCGCCGCTCGCGGCCTGGACATCGACCAACTGCCCCACGTGGTCAACTTCGAATTGCCGAACGTCGACGAAGATTACGTGCACCGTATCGGTCGTACCGGCCGTGCCGGTCGTTCGGGCGAGGCGATCTCGCTGGTGGCTCCGGACGAAGAGAAGCTGCTCAAAAGCATCGAGCGCATGACCAAGCAGAAAATCGCCGATGGCGACCTGATGGGCTTCGATTCCAACGCCGTGGAAGCAGAGAAACCGGAAGTTCGCGAGCGTCCGGATGTGCGTAACCCGCGCAACCCACGTGGCCCGCGCGGCGATGGTCCGAATGGCAGCGGTGGTGGTGGCGGTCGTAAAGACAAAGGCAAGGACAAGGGCGGCAAGGAAAAACCTGCTGCCACTGGCCGTGGCGATCGCCCGGCCCGTGAACACAAACCACGCGAAGGCACTCCGGCCCGCGAACAACAGCGTCCAGCCCCTCGCGTCGCCGCTGACCGTGCTCCGGACGAGTTCCTGGACGACGACATCGATAACTTCGGTAATCGCGTCGACTACGTACCTCAAGCCAAACCGGCTCAGGGCCGTGGCCGCCGTCCGGGCGCACCGGCACAAGGCACAGGCGCGGGTGCTCCACGCACCGGCCAGCCACAAGGCCGTCAGAACGGTCCGCGCAACAGCAGCGGCGCAACCACCGGCACCCCGCCGGCCAAGCGCAGCGGCCCACGCAACGGTGCTCCACGTGATGGCCAGGCCCGTCGCGAAGAGTCCCGCAACCGCCGCCCGGCCCGTGACGACCAGCCTCGTTCGGAACCGGCCGTGCAGAACCCGCGGGGCCCGGCACCGAAGATCATTCACAAGGAGTCGAAAAGCGATCGCTTCCCGACACCCGAGCAACTGGATCAACTGCCAGGCCGTCCGCGCGGCGAAAAACCAGCGTTGCTGACCCGCAACCGCTGAGTTTTTCAAAGTCATGAAAAATGCCCCGGATCGCAAGATCAGGGGCATTTTTTATGCTGGCGAAGAACCCTGTGAGAGCGGGCTTGCCCGCGATGACGTCCGTCCAGCAAACATTGATATTGACTGACCCACCGCCATCGCGGGCAAGCCCGCTCCCACAGTGGCTCGGTACCGTCCGTATGGATTCTGGCAGACCATAAAAAACGCCCCGGATCTCGCGATCAGGGGCGTTTTTTTGTTCAAGCAGCGAAATTTATTTCGCTTTGACACCTTCAAACGTCACGTACAGCTCAACCGCGTCGGACGCTGGGCCCAGGTCTTTCTGCTTGCCGAAATCGGAACGCTTGATGCTGGTGGTGCCTTCGAAACCGGCACGGTAGCCGCCCCATGGATCCTTGCCTTCACCCAGGAAGGTAGCCTTGACTACAACGGGCTTGGTCACGCCGAGGATAGTCAGGTTGCCGGTCACGTCCGCAGTGTCTTTACCAGCGGCGTTTTTACCGGTGGATTTGACGCTGGTGGAGACGAACTTGGCGTCGGCGAATTTGCCCACGTTCAGGAAGTCAGCACTGGCGATATGCTTGTCACGTTCGGCGTGGTTGGTGAACACGCTGGCGGTGCGTACATTGAACTCGATTTTGCTGTCTTCAGGCTTGGCGGCGTCGAAACTGAACTTACCGTCGATATCTTTGAAGGTACCGGTAATGTAGCTGTAGCCCAGGTGGCTGATCTTGAAATCAACGAAGGCGTGCTGGCCTTCTTTGTCGACCACGTAATCGGCCGCCATCACGTTAGCCGACAGCAGAGCAGAACCGATTGCCAGAGCAGCGAGCGTCTTTTTCAACATACTTTCTATTCCTTAGGAGTCGAGATTGAATATCAGGCTTTGCGTCCCAGCATTCGTGTCAGGGTCGCATCACGATCGATAAAGTGGTGTTTCAATGCTGCCAACGCATGGAGGCCGGAAAAAATTACCAACACCCAAGCCAGGTACAAATGGATCACACCAGCGGTGTCTGCCTGGTCCGGTAGTCCGGAAACCAGCGCAGGTACTTCAAACAGTCCGAACACCGGAATCCCAACACCGTCTGCGGTGGAAATCAGGTAACCGGCAATCATCACAGCGAACAGACTGAGATAGAGGAAGGAATGGCCAAGCTTGGCGCCAAGGCGCGTCAGGCGGCTATAGTTTGGCAGGAGTGGCGGCGGTGGGCTGATGAAGCGCCACAACGCTCGCAGCAACATGACGGCCAGTAACACCAGACCAATGCTCTTGTGCAGATCCGGCGCGTCTTTGCGCCACGTGCTGTAGTAGTCGAGACCGACCATCCACAACCCCAACGCGAACAGGCCGAAGACTGCCAGCGCCACACCCCAGTGCATAAAGATGCTGACCCAACCGTAGCGGGAAGAAGAGTTACGTAGCTGCATTGCCCAAATCCTGTAAGAACTGCGCCCAAGACTATCGAGTTATCTATCGATTTAAAGCGGAAAATTTTGCTTTGAAATATCGAAAAATACGATCAAGACCTTGGGGCCGAGAGGTTAAGAGAGTGTTAACCGGATAAAAAAACCTTCAGGCACCCTCCTTATCTTCATTTAAAAGCCGATATCACTCGTCAGAACTGTCATATCCGACAGTAGCTTCCATTACTGGTCATTGATGAACTTGAATTCGAGTACGAGCGTCTGAACAGGAGTTCTATCATGCATCACAATTCGAGTTCATCTTCCGTGATAACACACAGTCAACCCAATTCGATACCTGTAGGGGAAGGACCGCGAGGGATCGCCATCAGCGATGATGGATCACGGGTTTTTGCTTGCAATTACATTTCAGGCAATGTGTCAGTCATCGACACCCGGAACAAAAAGGTAATCCGCACTATCGCCGTCGAGCGTTACCCCCGAAGCATCGCCCTTGGCCATGGGGGGAAAAGAGCTTACGTGACCAACTATGGTTCAAGTTCGGTTTCGGTTATTGATACCGAAACATACGCGGTAGGAAACCTCACGGTGGGGAGGCACCCTTGCGCAGTCGTCGTGAGCCGAGACGGGAAGCATGTTTACGTCACTGTTCGACAGGATAAAGAATGGCTAGCCATTATTGACACCCGCACTTATGCGGTGAGCAGAGTGCGAGGATTACCCTCGCCATCCATAAGTGTGGATGTCAGCCAGGACGATTCGCGACTTTATATTTCCAGTACCAACGCCCCAGCCGGCCCTTATCAGGACGCACTCACGGTCATCAGCAGCAAGACTTTCGAAGTCATCGGCATCATCAACACCGAACAATATCCGTCAGCGGTTAACGTCAGCCCCGATGGCAAGGAAGTGTATATCGTGGGTCTGGACGCTCGAAAACTGACCGTGCTGGACGCTCGGTCATTGACCACCCGGCATTTCGATTTTGTGACGTGCGAAGGGAAAATAGTGTTCGGCGAAAAACACGCTTATGCCGTTGATCAAACCAACAAAGAGGTCGTGGAAGTGAGTACCACCACGCATGAGATTGCTCGCAGGATTCCCATCCCAGGTGCCTTCGAACCGTATGACATGGTGCTTGATCAACACAACCGTGCCTATATCAGCGACTACCAAAGCGACGAAGTACATATTGTCGATCTCGCTTAGCGTCAAAGCACAATCAGCAAAAAACACGGCATCTCTGCCTGATGCCAGTTAGTTAGCGCAACCCATGTGGGAGCGGGCTTGCCCGCGAAGGCGGTGTATCAGGCAACATTACTGTCGACTGACACGCCTTCTTCGCGAGCAAGCCCGCGCCCACAGGTTCCGCACCTTACACCGACTGGCGTCAGGCATCACTGCCGCGCTTTTTTTGATCCCAAGACTTACTGCGTCTTGGTTTCAGTCGTCGCCGGGGTCTTCGCAGCGGTACTCGCCGCTGGTTTCTTCACCGGCTCAGCCTTTTTCGCCGTTGCCTTGGCCGGAGCCTTTTTGGCCTCGGTTTTGGCAGCAGGCTTTTTCACTGACGCTTTGGCCGGTGCCTTCTTCACCGGCTCGGCTTTCACAGGTTCTGCCGGTTTCGCAGCCTCAACCGGCACTGGCGCTGGGGCCGGCGCGGGTACTGGGGCGGGTGCCGTCGCAACCGGTGCCACTGGCTCAGCGGCCTTGGCCGGAGCCTTGTCGGAACCACCGCCGAACATCCGCGAGAAGAAGCCAGGCTTGGACTCTTCAGCTTTCGCTTCAACCTTGGCCGGTTCTGGCTTGTCAGCCGCTTTATCGGACGAACCACCGAACATGTTGCTGAAGAAATTGCCTTTCTTCGCCACCACCGCGCCTGCCGCTGCTGCGGTCGCCGCCGGCACAACCTTCACCGGTTCAAACGACTTGCCCGCTGCCAGGTCTTCCAGCTGACTGGCTGCACGCTGACCGGTGCGCAATGCACCTTCCAGGGTGCCTGGGTACAAGGTGTCGGTGTGTTCACCGGCAAAGGCTACGCGTTGCAGCGGACGTTCCCACAGGCGCCAGTACTTGCTGATCTGGCCCGGACCAAAGGCCAGGTAAGCACCGCCCATCGACGGGTCGGTGCTGTAGCGGCGGATTTCATAACCGGTGAACGAACCGCGTGCCTGTGGATAAAAGGTGTGCAGACGAATCAGCACCTGATCGGCCATCTGCTTGTCGCCGAAGGCTTGCATCACCCGCGCGTTGTCTCCGGAAATGTTGATCACCACGTTGGCGCCGCCCTTCAAGGCCGGCTCGATCCACAACATGCCCAGACCGGCGTTGCTGTAGATCTCGCCAGACATGCGCGCCTTGCTTTCCCACACTGGCGTCTTGAACTTCAGCATGATCTGGTCACGCCAGCCGTAGTTGGTGCCCTTGATGGCGCCCATGTGCTGGGCATCCAGCGCCGGAGTCATCTGGATCTTGCTCAGTGCGCGCAACGGCACGGCCAGTACGACGTAGTCCGCCTGATAGCCAACGCTGCCGACCTTGACGGTCACACCGTCCTTGTCCTGGGTAATGGACGAAACCGGAGAGCCGGTCTTGATGGTTTTCAGTTGTTTGACGAAGGCCTGGGCCAATACCGGGCTGCCGCCGGGCAGACGCGAAGCGCGCAGGTCACGGTCGGCAACGCCCCGGTAGACGCGGCTCTGCTGTGCGAAGTACAGCAGAGACAGGCGTGAAGGTTCGTCGTAACGGGTACGAATCTCCTGATTCACCAACTGACGCGCAGTGGCTGGCAGGTTCAGGCGATCGAGCCAGTTGGCCACGTTGATCTGATCCAGGGCGAACAACGTGCTGTTGGCGGCCGGGTTCAGCGGGTCTTCGATCGAACGCGCCAGGTCATCCAGGGTCTTTTCGTAGCGTTTCAGCGCTTCGGCGGTGGCCGGCTGTTTAGCGGTCAGATCGGCGGCGGTGAAGTATTCACCGTCGATCAGATAGCCTGGGGTGCGCACGAATTCAGGGGCTGGCGTGGTGCTCAGCTTGAACGTCGAGACGTACTTGTTCAGCACCGGCTGGGTCTTGTCGTTGCCGATCCACTCACTGGTGGCCATGCCGGAGCGACCGCCCAGGGTCGGTTTGGCTTCCAGCAAGGTGACCTGCCAGCCTTTGTTCTGCAGTTCGTAAGCCGCGGTGAGGCCCGAAAGCCCACCGCCGACCACGATCGCCGTTTTATCCTTGGCCAGCGCCGAAACGCTGAACAGCCCCAACATCACCAGCGCACAGGCGCGCAGCCAACCAGCAGACATTCAGCGAACTCCGGAAATACACGAGGAAATAGCGGTTTTACGAGTCAGACGACTCAAAGAGCCGCGAAGAATACGTCAGCCATCAAAACGCCGCCAGCAACGTCTATCGTCCTATACAAAGTAGCTCAATCGACACAATGGGTTGTCCCGGTGACGCGCATTGCATAGGCTTGCGCGATTGTTTACCCGCCTACGTCACGGGTAGCCTCGAGGAGACAGAGTATGGGCCTGAATAAACAGTGGATGGAACGCGATCTCGCCGTGTTATGGCATCCCTGCACCCAGATGAAAGACCACGAACAGCTGCCGCTGATCCCCATCAAGCGCGGTGAGGGCGTGTGGCTTGAGGACTTCGAAGGCAAACGCTACCTCGACGCCGTCAGCTCCTGGTGGGTCAACGTATTCGGCCACGCCAACCCGCGGATCAACCAGCGCATCAAGGATCAGGTCGATCAGCTGGAACATGTGATCCTCGCCGGTTTCAGCCATCAGCCGGTGATCGAGCTGTCCGAGCGCCTTGTAAAAATGACGCCCGAAGGCCTGACCCGTTGCTTCTATGGCGATAACGGTTCGTCGTGTATCGAAATCGCGCTGAAAATGAGCTTTCACTACTGGCTCAACCGCGGCCAGCCGAACAAGAAACGCTTCGTCACCCTCACCAACGGCTACCACGGCGAAACCATGGCGGCGATGGCGGTGGGCGACGTGCCGCTGTTCACCGAAACCTACAAAGCCCTGCTGATGGACACCATCAAGGTGCCGAGCCCCGATTGCTACCTGCGCCCCGAGGGCATGAGCTGGGAAGAACACTCGCGCAATATGTTCGCCGCCATGGAGCAAACGCTGGCCGACCATCACGATACCGTGGCCGCCGTGATTCTGGAGCCGCTGATTCAGGGCGCCGGCGGCATGCGCATGTATCACCCGGTGTACCTCAAGCTCCTGCGCGACGCCTGCGACCGTTATGGCGTGCACCTGATCCACGATGAAATCGCCGTCGGCTTCGGTCGCACCGGCACGATGTTCGCCTGCGAACAGGCCGGCACCCGCCCGGATTTCCTCTGCCTGTCCAAGGCCCTGACCGGCGGTTACCTGCCGTTGGCCGCCTGCCTGACCACCGATGAGGTCTACAGCGCTTTCTACGACGACTACCCGACCCTGCGCGCCTTCCTGCACTCCCACAGCTACACGGGTAATCCCCTGGCCTGCGCGGCAGCATTGGCGACGCTGGATATCTTCGAAGAAGACAACGTCATCGAGAAAAACAAGGCCCTGGCCCAGCGCATGGCCTCCTCCACGGCGCACCTTGCCGATCACCCGAACGTTGCCGAAGTGCGCCAGACCGGCATGGTCCTGGCGATCGAGATGGTCAAGGACAAGGCCAGCAAGACCGCTTACCCGTGGCAGGAACGTCGCGGTTTGACCGTGTTCCAGCATGCACTGCAACGAGGTGCTTTACTGAGGCCGTTGGGCAGCGTGGTGTATTTCCTGCCGCCCTACGTGATCACCCCGGAGCAGATCGATTTTCTGGCCGAGGTGGCCAGCGAAGGCATCGACATCGCCACCCGTGACAGCGTCAGCGTGGCGGTGCCGAAGGACTTTCATCCGGGTTACCGTGATCCGGGCTAGAAGTCACCGAGAAACCCTGTGGCGAGGGAGCTTGCTCCCGCTGGGTCGCGAAGCGGCCCCCCTCTCTATCTGAAAAGAAGGGGACTGCTGCGCAGTCCAGCGGGAGCAAGCTCCCTCGCCACAAAAGCCAGTTTGTTCCAACTTACGATACCGAACATCAGATTCAGTAGAGACCATTGATGAGACTGTCCCGCTTTTTTATCGACGCCCCTTTAAGCACCGGCGAACACGAGCTGCCCGAGGCCCAGGCCCATTACATCAGCCGTGTGCTGCGCATGGCCGAGGGTGATACGGTGCAATTGTTCGACGGCTCGGGCCACGAGTTTCGCGGCACGCTGGCGGAAGTCGGCAAGAAGCGCGTGGTGGTGCAAATCGATGAAAGCTTCGCTGGGCAGGTCGAGTCGTCGCTTGCGGTCCATCTCGGCCAGGGTTTGTCCCGTGGCGAGCGGATGGACTGGGCGATACAGAAAGCCACCGAACTGGGCGTCACTGAAATCACCCCGATCTTCACCGACCGCTGCGAAGTCCGCCTCAAGGACGAGCGTGCCGACAAACGCCTGATGCACTGGCGTCAGGTGGCGATCAGCGCCTGCGAGCAGTGCGGGCGCTCACGGGTGCCGGTGATTCACCCACCGCTGCTGTTGGCCGACTGGTTGAAGCAGACGCAGGCCGAATTGAAACTGGTGCTGCACCCGGTGGCCGAGCCGCTGGTGAGTCACGCCAAACCCTCAAGCCTGGCATTCCTGATCGGCCCGGAAGGCGGTTTGTCCGACGTCGAAGTCGAACAGGCCAAGGCTGGCGGCTTCCACGCCGCCCGTCTCGGCCCGCGTGTGCTGCGCACCGAAACCGCGCCGGTGGTGGCACTGGCGGTGGCCCAGCAACTTTGGGGGGACTTCTAGGCCACCTTCGACTGTAGGAGCGAGGCTTGCCCGCTCCTACAGAACGTAAAACCAAATCGCCACAAAGTGCAGCAGACTCCCGCCGATCACGAACAGATGCCAGATGCCGTGGGCATGGCGCAGACGATGGTCGAGGGCAAAAAAGATAATCCCCACGGTGTACAACACCCCGCCCGACGCCAGCCAGGCGAAGCCGACAGGGCCCAACGCCGCCAGTAACGGCTTGACTGCCACCAGCACGATCCAGCCCATCACCGCATAAATCACAATCGACAGAATTCGCGCTTCCGAGCGGGGTTTGATCTCTTGCAGGATACCGATCAGCGCCAGCCCCCAGACAATCCCGAACAGCGTCCAGCCCCACGGCCCACGCAGGGTCACCAGGCAAAACGGCGTGTAACTGCCGGCAATCAGCAGGTAGATCGAAAAGTGATCGACCTTCTGCATGATCGCTTTTTTGCGCCCGCGCACGCTGTGGTACACGGTCGAGGCGCTGTAGAGCACCAGCAAGGTGAACGCGTAAATCGCCACGCTGACAATCTTCCACGGACTGCCGTCCATACTGGCGATCACCAGCAGCCACACGCCCCCGACAACCGCCGCCACCGCCCCGACCAAATGCGTCCAGGCGTTCAATCTTTCCCCGTGATACATGTGTTGCTCACCTCAAAATTCGTCACAGCCTTGCGCAAGGCTCAGGCCTCAAGGTTAAAAGCGCAATGTTTCCGTATAGCGCAGCTCAAAAAGCCATCGAGCCAAACGTCAGCCAATTGGGCACAATCGAGCGATTCGAATAAGAGTCACGCCCATGCTGATCGATGAAGAGTTGACCCTGAAAAAACTCGAGGTGTTCCTGGCCTTCATGCGTACCGGCAACCTGGCCCGCGCTGCCGCCGAGTTGCAAACCAGCAACGTCAGCGTGCACCGCGCCATCCACTCTCTGGAAAGCGCCCTGCGTTGCCCGCTATTCAAACACGAAGGCCGCAACCTGACCCCACTCGAAAGCGCTTATGTGCTGGAAGAACGGGCGCAGAAGCTGATTCAGGACGTGCTCGAAACCGTGCGCCTGACCCGCGAAGCCGCCGGGTTCTCCGCTGAGCGCTTCAAACTCGGCTCGCTGTATTCGCTGACGGTGAAGACCGTGCCGCAGCTGATCATGGGCCTGAAAATCCGCCGTAGCGAACTCAATATCGACCTGATCCTGGGCTCGAACATCGACCTGTTGTACAAGCTCAAAAACATGGAAGTCGACGCGATCCTGGTGTCGCTGGACGACAGCGTCAACGACCCGGATTGCGAGCAGATCCCGCTGTTTTCCGATGACATCTTCCTCGCCACCCCGGCTGACTCGCCCTTTGCCCAGCGGGCCGAAGTCGATCTGGCCGAGGTGCGCGACGAGACGTTCATCACCTTGACCCAAGGCTTCGCCACGCACCAGGACGGTATTCGGGTGTTCAAGCAGGCGGGGTTCGAGCCGAAGGTGGCGATGCAGGTCAACGACATTTTCACCCTGCTGAGCATGGTCAGCTCCGGGGTGGGTTATGCGTTGCTTCCAGGGCGGATTGCGGCGGTGTATGAGAACCGGGTGAAGCTGATTCCGTTGCAGGAAAAGTATCGGTTGCAACAGCACATCGGCGTGGTGTTTCTGAAGGCCAAGGAGCGTGACCCGAATTTGCTGGCGTTGCTGGCGGAGTGTCGGATGTATGCCAATCGGCAGGCTTGAATGTGGCGAGGGAGCTTGCTCCCGCTCGGGTGCGAAGCGCCCGCAAAATCAGACCACCGAATTTACCTGATACACCTCGGTGGTAGAAGTTGGGGCTGCTGCGCAGCCCAGCGGGAGCAAGCTCCCTCACCACAAAAAGCAATCACCAATCTAGCCAACAATCCCGCGAACAATGAAGTACAGCAACGAAGGCCCAAGCAAGCACCCAAGCCCGGTGTGAAACGTCGCCGTCAACGCGCCATATGGCACCAACCGCCGATCCGTCGCCGCCAGCCCGGCCGTCACCCCACTCACCGTCCCGGCGAGGCCACCAAACACCATGGCCGAGCGCGGGTTATCCAGCCCCATCCAGCGCGCCGCCATCGGCGTACCGACCATCACCAGAATCGCCTTGATCAGCCCGGTGGCAATCGACAACGCCATCACATCGGACGTGGCACCAATCGCCGCCCCGGTCACTGGCCCGACGATGTACGTCACCGCGCCTGCGCCAATGGTCGTCATGCTCACCGCATCGCGATAACCGAACACCCAGGCAATGCTCGCCCCGACAATGAACGGCAGGATCGTGCCCAGCAGCAGCGCGATAACACCAATCATCCCGGCCTTTTTCGCTTCGGTGGCCTGCACCTCGAACGCGGTGGCGACAATGGCGAAGTCACGCAACATCGCACCGCCCATCAAACCAATGCCGGAAAACAGCGACAAATCCGCCAGGCCTTTTTGCCCGCCGGTCATGGTGCCTCCGACCCAGGCCAGCACCAGGCCGATGACGATGGCAATCGCCGAGCCGTGAATCCGCCCGAACGTCAGGCGTTTGGACAACACCACCGACACCCACATGATCACGCCAACGAACGCGAACGCTGTCACCAACCCGTTATGTTCCAGACCTTTCTCGATGAGATCCCACATATCAGCGACCTCCTGCCGGTGCGCCAACCGGCGTTACGTCCGCCGGTTCATCGGGCAAGGGTTCACCTTTGTGGGTCCGGCTGATCAGCGCAATGGTGCAGCCGCAGAGCACCACCGAACCGATCGCCGCCAACACCGCCACCGGGCCGCCGTGCAGGGCGGTAACGACGTTCTGTTGCGCGGCCATCGCCACCACTACCGGAATGTACATGGCGCCCCAGAAGCCGACGCCCATCTCGCAGTCCTTGGTCATGCCGCCGCGTTTTTGCATCCACAACCGCGCGCAAATCAGCAGGATCATCGCGATCCCGACCCCGCCGACGTTGGATTTCACGCCCAGCAATGCGCCGAGCATGTCACCCATGATCACCCCTGCCAGCGTACAGATCGCCAACAGCGCCACACCGTAAATAATCATTGTTGTAGTCCTCAAAGTGCATCGTCGGAATTGTTGTTTTTGTAGTTCGCAGCCTGAGTCGGTGATCTAGGGTTGGCGGCTTCCCTCCTCACGCAACAGCGCCTGCAAGGTATCGAGCCGCGCGCCGTCGAAGGCAATCACGGTGCCCTGCTCGAACACCCGGCGCGCCAATCCGGTCAGCACCGCACCGGGCGGCAGTTCGATCTGTAGACGTACGCCACGCTCGTAAGCGCTTTGCACCGTGCCGCGCCAATCCACCACACGGCACATGTTGAAGGCCAGGTCGTCGCGTAACGCCTCGGGATTGATAACAGGCCGGGCGCGACTGCCGCTCAGATAACCCAGGATCGGCGTTTTCAATTGCACCTTGGCGAAGGCTTCGGCCAGGGTTTTTGCCGGTGTTTCCAGCAGCGGGCAATGGGACGGCACGCTGACCGCCAGGCGTTTGGCCAGTCCGGCGCCACAACCCTTCGCCAACTCGGCAACCGCTTTCATCGCACCATCGCTGCCAGCGATGACGACCTGGTTATCGGCGTTGATATTGGCCAGGTAAACCGGCGTGTCGACGCTGTGAACCTGCGCCAGCAACCTTTCCACCTTCGCCAGATCCAGACCGATGATCGCGGTCATGCCATAGCCCTGAGGATAAGCCTGCTGCATCAGTTCGCCGCGCAGGCTGACCAGATGCAGTGCATCACTGAAGCTCAAGGCGCCGGCGACCACCGCCGCCGGATAGGCGCCAATGGACAATCCGGCCACGTAGTCCGCTTTCAATAACAACTGACGTGAAGCCGCCACGCCAGCAATCAGCAGGCACAGTTGAACCGCCCTCGTCGACTGCAACACCTCGGCAGAATCGAGCAACAAAACATCTTCACCCAGCACCTCGCTCGCCTCGATCAACGTTTCCCGAGGCAAGCGATGGAGCATGCCCGGTTGCTGCGCGCCCTGGCCGGGGAACACCAGCAAACTGCTCACGCTGCTTGCTCCTGCGGGTTCCAGGGATCGGTGACCAGGCAAGCGACCTGAGCGTTTTTGAGCAGCACCCGTTGCGACGGGCCGGCCCATTCGCGCAGGGCCACGGCGCCATTCGGCGTCTGCAATTGCATGTCGACCAGACATTCAGCGGCACCGAGAAGTGTCACCAACGCTTGCGCTTGAAGTCGGCTCAACGGTTGTGGTGTACGCAGAATCAAATCGAGATCGCTGCGCTCATGGAGCGCCGCCAAACCGCTGGCCAATTCAAACCCGGCGCTGCCGCTGACACCCCACACCCAACCGCAGGCGTCGAGCATCGGCCGCAGTTGCGCCAGCGCTCGCAGGGCCGGCAGGTCGCGGGTCGTCGCGACACGACAAAGCGCTTCCGGCCTGACCCGACGCGAAATCGCCGTGATCGCCATCGACGTTGCATAACGCTGCTCGCGCAAGCGTCCGCGCACCCCGACCGCGATTTGATCCGGCGCAGTCATCGCACGCCGAACCACCACCGGCTGACCCGCGCTGATCGATTCGACCACCCACGCAGGCGCATCTGCAGGCAACTGCTCCGGGGTCATCCCCCACAGCAGGTCGTGGGCCAGAAGCGTGTTCACCACTGCTCTCTCAGCAGTTGGCGAACCTTGCTCGACGCGGCGCGATTGTTCGCACCCAGTCGGCCGCTCAAATCGCAACGACCTGCCTCGACATCCGCAATCGCCTGAACCAGACACTCGTTCACCCGCGCCAGATCCGCCGTCGTCGGCTGTTCGATCTGCTCCACCGACAAGGTTTCCCAGAGCAAACCCAGGCTGGCAAAGCTGTCGATGTCATAGGCCATCGGCGGCACACTGGCAGCCAACGCCTCCAGTTCTTCGACACTGCGCAACGTCACCCGCGCCGCCGAAGCCTTGCCCATGGCATGCACCATCACGCCCGGATCGCGCAACGCGATCAGCCGGTTGGCCTGATAGCCATGCGCGAGAAACGCCCCGGACATCGCCTTGCCCACCAGCAAACCGATCACCGCGTGCCCGGCCAGTCGGGCGCGGGCATAACTGTCCGCCGCACCGGCCAGGGCCTGATGAATGCCGAGGGCCTCTTCGCGCCGGCCGTAAGCCTGGCTGGGCACATCGACAATGGCGATCAAGGCGCGTTTTTGAGGTTTGTCGTTGTCCGCAGCAATGACGTCATCCACCGCTTTGGCCAGGCCCCAGCCTTCCAGTAAGCCCACCTCGCCATTGCGGGCGCGGACGAAGCGGTTGTCGGGGTCGGCCACCACTGCGATAAAACGCACGGGCTGATTGCCCAATAAACCATCGGCGACTTTCAACGACGCCGGCAAACCCGCGACCGGTTTCGCGCCGGCACTCAAGGCGTTGAACCAATTCAAGCCCCTCAGGGAATACGAACTCATGAGCGCTCTCCTTGATACAGATCGCGAACCGTCGCCGGCTCGATTTGTGGTTCAGCGTCCAGGCTGGCCAGCCGTTGCAGGAACCATTCGGCCTGGCGGCTACGTTGTTGCGCCGGCAAACCCTGCTTGAGCAATTCGCCGACCTGCTGCTGAATCTGCGCCACGTCGTCAGCGACATAGCGATCCACCAACCCACTGGCGAACCGTTGCTCGCCACCGGTCAGGCTCCAGATAAACGGCCGGTCACGGGAGTCGTATTCCTCAAGCCCGGCTTCCTGCTCGATCACCTGTGGGCCGTTGAGGCCAAGGCGCGCTTCCTGAGTCACCAGCAAATAGCTGCACAACCCGGCGGCAATCGACATGCCGCCAAAGCAACCGACGCTGCCGGCGACCACGCCGATTACCGGTTGGTACTGGCGCAGATCGACAATCGCCGCATGAATATCGGCAATCGCCGCCAGCCCCAGGTTGGCCTCCTGCAAACGCACGCCACCGGTTTCCAGCAGCAACACGGCACGCGTGGGAATGCCTTTGCGGTTGTCCTCGGCGGCCAGTTCCAGCGCACCGGCAATCTTCGCCCCGCCGACTTCACCCAGGCTGCCGCCCTGAAACGCGCCTTCGATGGCCGCGATCACCACCGGCAAACCACCGATGCTGCCCTTGGCGACCACCACGCCGTCATCGGCTTGCGGCACCACGCCCTGGCGCGACAGCCACGGCGACATGACGCGCTGAAACGGGTCGAGCAGTTCACGAAAAGTCCCGATGTCGAGCAGCGCTTTTGCCCGTTGCCGGGCGCCGAGTTCGACGAAACTGTGCTTGTGGAGAAGCGCTGCGTTGTCAGTCATGGCTGATCTCCTCGAAGCCTTGTTCCAGGCGCAAACGCACCACGCCGGGAGTGGCGCCGAAATCGTGGATATCGATCGCCATCGCGGGCGGTGTCTGGCCGTCGAACATCCGCGCGAACAGATGCTGCCAGCGTTGTTCGCTGCCGTTGACCGAGGTCTGCACCTGGATCGTCAGCCTGCCCGCCAACCCCGGCTCGATCAGCACTTCCAGATCGCCCGAGCCCACGCAGCCCACCAGCGCCCTGCCCCGAGGCGGCTGCCCGGCGGGGAACTCAAAGGATAAGGTTTCCATCAAAACGCTCCCTGGAAGATGCCGGCGCCCGACTCGATGCGGTCGATAAACAGGCAGGCTGCGAGCAAGTCCGCAGCGCCGCCGGGCGAGGCATTCAACGCGATTAATTGTTGGTCCAGCTCATGCAAACGGCGGCGACCGGCCAGGCTCGCACTGCCGCCGGCGTCGAGCACGGCTTGAGCACCAAGTTGCATGGTGTGCAGGCCTTGTTCGCCGGCGCGGTAGAGCACGCAGGTGTCGGCCAGTGTCGTCATGATCGCCAGCAAGGCGTCGAGCCGGGCGTTCTGTTCGCCATGGCCGGCGGCGCGGCTGCGTTTGAGTTGCGGCAAGCCACGTTGCAGCACGGCCGGGAAACCAAGCTGCGCCTCTTCACGGGCACCGCGAACGCCGTAACGTTGGGCGACCTGGGCACCGTGGCTTAAAGGACGTGGCGAGTAACGGTCATCGAGCAAGGCCAGGCGTGCAGCGCGCAAAGCGATTGAGCCTGCAGAACAGGATTCAGGTTCCAGCGCGGCGGCAGTGACCAAAAGACCCAACGCCCAGATCGCACCACGATGGGTGTTCACGCCGCCCGTGGTGGCAAGCATCTCTTGCTCCCCTTCACGACCAAGCCGCCCAACGGTTTCGCGCAGCGGTAAACCGACTTCGCCGAACTCGATGGCCGCGTCCGCCATGGCCTTGAACGCCGGCCATAAGGACAACGCCGAAGCGTGCATCAGCCCGAGGTGCAAATCGGTATGAGCGCCATTGCCGCGACGATCGACCAGCGCGGGTTTCGGCGACAGGTCCGCTTCGTCGATCAGCGCATCCACTGCCAGGTCCGCCAGCCGTTCGGCCAGGGTGAGGTTTTTGGGTTGCAGATTGAGTGCGTGCATTACCAGCTCCTGAACTTGGCGGGTGGGTTGTAGAGGCCACCGGACCACTCCACCAGATCGGCCACGCTTTTCGCTGCAAGTAGCTCGCGGGTGGCGTCGGTGCGGCGGATGCCGAGATCTTCGGGCAAAGCGATCAGGCCTTCGCGGCGCATGCGCGCGGTGTCTTTCGGATTGTGGCGCAGGCCGATGGCGGTTACGCCGGCCACAGCCGCGATCATCGCCTGACGTTCTTCGAGGGAACGGGCCTTGTACAAATAGGCGATGCCTTCTTCGGTCAGCAGGTGAGTGACGTCGTCGCCATAGATCATGATCGGCGCCAGTGGCATGCCGCTTTTCTTCGCCACGTCCACCGCGTCGAGGGTTTCGACGAAGGTCGGTTTGCCGCCCTCCTGGAAGGTCTCGACCATTTGCACCACGAGTTTCTTGCCGCGTTCGAGCAAGGCTTCGGGTGCATCGTCGTGACGCATGTCGAGCCAGGCCGGTGTGCCGTGACGGCGACCGCGCGGGTCGTGACCCATGTTCGGCGCCCCCCCGAAACCGGCCAGGCGACCGCGTGTCACGGTGGAGGAATGACCGTCGCCGTCGACTTGCAGGGTCGCGCCGATGAACAGGTCCACCGCGTACTGCCCAGCCAATTGGCAGAACATCCGGTTGGAGCGCAGGGAGCCGTCGCGGCCAGTGAAAAACACATCAGGCCGGGCAGCGATGTAGTTTTCCATGCCCAGTTCAGTGCCGAAACAATGCACGCTTTCGACCCAGCCGCTTTCGATGGCCGGGATCAGGGTCGGGTGAGGATTGAGCGTCCAGTTGCGGCAGATCTTGCCTTTCAAACCGAGGGATTCGCCGTAGGTCGGCAGGATCAGTTCGATGGCCGCGGTGTTGAAACCGATGCCGTGATTGAGCGACTGAACGTTGTGTTTTTCGTAGATCCCGCGGATCGCCATCATCGCCATCAACACGTGCACAGGCTTGATGTGCCGTGGGTCGCGGGTGAACAGTGGTTCGATGTAGAACGGCTTGTCAGCCACCACCACGAAATCGGCCCAGGATGCGGGGATGTCGACACGGGGCAGTTCGCTGACGTCGTCCACCAATTGGTTGACCTGAACGATGACGATGCCGTCGCTGAAGGCGGCCGGTTCGATCAACGCGGGGGTGTCTTCGGTACTCGGCCCGGTATAGATGTTGCCGGCGCGATCAGCCATGAAACCGGCCGAGAGCACGACGTTGGGGATCAGGTCCACCACCAGCCGCGCATAGAGCTCGATGTAGGTGTGGATTGCGCCGATTTCCAACAGACCGTCTTCGAGCAACTGGCTGATGCGCAGGCTCTGGGTGCCGGCGAACGAGAAATCGAGCTTGCGGGCAATGCCGCGCTCGAACAGGTCCAGGTGCTCGGAGCGCCCGACGCTGGGCATGATCATGTGCAGGTCATGCAGCTTGCCCGGGTCGGCCTTGGCCAGGGAACGAGACAGGAAATCCGCCTGTTTCTGGTTATTGCCCTCCAGCACCACACGGTCGCCAGGCAGAATCAACGCCTCCAGCGCCGCAACGATCTTGTCGGTGGGCAGCACCACACCGTCGGCGAAACCCCGCACTAGCTCGAGACGCCGCTGCTTTTCGCTGCGCCGCCGCGTCCATCGCGAGTCGGGGGATATTGTTGTTGTCATGACCACTCCACGGGTTCGCTGTCGTGGGAGTCACCTTAGGAGCGTTGGGTGGGGGGCATCAATCAAGCAGAGTGTTGGATCGTTACGCTGACCGTAATGATCGAACACCGTCCCGATCGTTCCCACGCTCTGCGTGGGAATGCCTCAAGGGACGCTCCGCGTTCCAGCTCTCGAATGGGACGCGGAGCGTCCCGGGCTGCATTCCTTTGCTGCGCGTAGGAACGATCAGGTCTGCGATGAACTGAAGGACGCCATCTGTTCCTGCACTCGAATCAGAAGCTGTTCAGCACTTTCCAACAACTGCGCCAACAACGCCGGATCTTCATCCATATAGCCTTCGTACTCCGCCAGGTTTCGTCGCTCATGACACAGGCACTGAAACACCAGATATCGCTTGTCTGAACGGTAGCCGCACAAGCGAAGAGCCGTCAGTGCAAGGGCATGGGCAGCGTTGTAAGCCAGGTCGAAACGACTCGCGAAGGAAAGCGAAGACGTTTGCGCGTCTTTCAATCGATCCACAGCCGAACGCATCAGCCCTTCGCACTCCTTGCGATCCGGCGGCTCAGCTTTCAGCCCACCGCTACGTAACAGGTTTTCCAGGTTCTCGTTGCTGCCCATCCTTGGACTCCAAAGGGTTTCCCCCCATCAGGTTGATCTTGTCCTGCTGCGCTACCCGCACGACAAAACTATTTTCAGCCGCCAGTTTTGCGGCCCAGTCGTCGGGGGTGTAGAGCGTCGGGTTGAGGACGCGGCCCAACTGCTCTTCCATCGGTATAAGCCGCTCCATCACTTCACTGTAGTGCAGGCCCTCGCCGATCAGCATGAGATCAATGTCACTGGATGCGTTTGCCTGATCCTTGGCGATAGAGCCGTACACAAATGCCCAAGTAATCTGTTCGGCAAAGGGTTGGAGCGCCTGACGCAGAGGTTCGGCAATACCAAAGGTTTTGCGGGCGATGCCCAGCAGTTCCGCATAGATCGGGCAGTCGGGATTGGCTTGATAGTGGGTCTGGTTGCCCTGACGGGTCATGGTCAGCACGCCTGCCCGCTGCAACCGATCCAGCTCGCGCATGAGGCTGCCTTTACCCACTTGAGCCCAGCGGGCGATTTCGTTGGCATAAAAACTACGGTCGGGTTTACCAAACAGCAGGCCCAGCACTTTTTGCTGGGTGGTGGTGAACAAGGCTTCGCTCAATGACAGGTTTTTCACGGCAACGACCGATAAGTCCCAAAAAAGGAACGATAGGTCCCTTTTTGGGAATCTTCAAGCCAGAAACCTTTGTGGCGAGGTCCGACCGCTTGGGGTTTTGTGTTTAAAAGTTTGTCCGCAGGAACGGTGTGAGGCTACGCAATCTGGCGTCGCTGCCTACAGCAATGCCGGAACCCGCTGACTGGTGCGGTTTTGCGTTGATCTCTATCGTTTGGAGGTCGCTGCAAGCTCAGCGACCGGGATTGGAACCCCGTGGTGTTAACGAGGCAAAAGCGCCTTTCATAACGTATGCTTGCGCACCTTTAATGTGTGCATTCCGTTATGGCGGCTGTGCGCGGGAGACCTTAGTGTCTGTCGGGTTTTGTCCGTTTGCCCGGGTTCCAGCCCGCGTACAGCTGCCACCCCTTCGATTGGAACCCGATGGAGCAGCTGAAACTCATTAAATGGAGCTTCACTATGTTCAAAGCTACTCCCAATCCCCCGGAAACCGGCGTCGATTCCCAAGCATCCCTCGAAGCCGAGAAATTCAAGGAAGCCGCCGACCGCGCCTTCTCCCATTACTTCCCGTCACCCCACGAAAAACCGGCCAAACGCCGCAAGTCCCAGCTCTTCACCGTCTCCCCCGATATCGACACCGAAGCCCTTCTGGCCAATGCCTCCGAAGACCTGCTGTCCATCAGCGCCATTGCGGCCGATCTGGCGGACGATGTGGAGGGCTCACGCCGCTCTGTCGCCTTGGCGCTCAGTCGTTTGGCAGATGGCGTGCAGTTGTTGGTGGAGCGGGTGCTGGATCATCATGAGTCGTTGCAGATGAAGGCTCAGACCGGGGTTTAGCGCAGAAACCTTTGTTCATGATCGTTCCCACGCTCTGCGTGGGAATGCAGCCCGGGGCGCTCTGCGTCCCAAAAAGCCGAACGCGGAGCGTCCGTTGAGGCATTCCCACGCGGAGCGTTGGGAACGATCAGTGGGCTAACCCTGCTGTAACAAGCAACTCCTCCAGCGCGAGCAAGTCAGGCACCTTCGCCACTTGCTCCCCCACCTGCACCGCCGCCTGCTCCAGCGAACACAACGGCACATCGACATAGCTCAACTGGCTATCCAGCTTGTAAGACCGCGGAATCCCCTGCACCAGCAGTGCAATGAACTTCAGCTCAGACCGCCCGCCGAGGGCGTTGAGGATGACGATCCGTGCTCGCTCACCGATCACCACTTTGTTGCCACACGCCGATTCGAAACTGAGCAACGGAATCTGCCGGTTTCGCCACGTCACCCGTCCCAGATACCACGGCGGTGTATCGAGATCGAAAGCCCCCGGCTGATAGTCGATGAGTTCGGCGACGGCAACATTGGGCAGGATCAGGTTGCGATCCGCCAAGGGCAGTAAAAGCCCAGTGAGGTTGCTGGAGCGGTGTTCATGCATGGGTTTTGCTCCACCGGGCGATGCTGTCGAGCAGCACCGATTCCTGATACGGCTTGCCGAGGTAGTCGTTGACGCCGATGGCCATGGCGCGGTCGCGGTGTTTCTGGCCGGTGCGGGAGGTGATCATGATGATCGGCAGATGCCGCAGACGCTCGTCAGCGCGCACCTGGGTCGCCACTTCGAAGCCGTCCATGCGCGGCATTTCGATGTCCAGCAGCATCAGGTCGGGCATGTGTTCTTCGAGCAGCAACATGGCGTCGACACCGTCCTTGGCGGTCAGCACGTTCATGCCGTGGCGTTCCAGCAAGCGGCTGGTGACCTTGCGCACGGTGACCGAATCGTCGACCACCAGCACCAGCAAGGGTCGTTGCGACTCGGGCTCTACGTCCTGCGTCACCGGTCGTTGCGGCACCCGCGTTTGCATCGCGCGGATCGGCGCCAGCAAGTCGAGAATCAGCACCACCCGGCCATCGCCCAGAATTGTCGCGCCGGACAAACCCTGCACCGCGGCGAACTGCGGGCCGAGGCTTTTGACCACGATTTCCCGGGTGCCGGCCATGGCATCCACCTGCACCGCGACATGCCGCTCGTTGCACTGCACCAGCAATACCGGCAACGGCAGGCTCTGGCCCAGCAATTTCGGGCGGGTGCTGGTTTTCAGCAGCTCGCCGAGGTAGCACAACTCATAACGTTGCCCGGCGTATTCGTAGGTCGGCGGATCGAGCCGGTAATGCCCTTCGAGTTCGTTGGGCAACACCCGAACGATGCCGTCGATGGTGTTCAGCGGGATCGCGTATTGATCCTCCCCGCATTGCACCATCAGCGCACGGTTGACCGACACGGTGAACGGCAGGCGAATCCGGAAATGCACGCCCTGCCCCGACGTCGAGTCGATGCTCATGCTGCCGCCAAGCTGCCGGACCTCTTCGTGAACCACGTCCATGCCCACGCCACGCCCGGAGATCTGGGTGATTTTCTCGGCAGTTGAGAACCCCGGCTGCAGGATGAATTGCAGCACATCGCGATCGCTGATGTCGCTGTCCTGGTCGAGCAGCCCGCGCTTGATCGCCTTGCGCCGCACGGCGTCCAGCGGCACGCCGGCACCGTCGTCGCGGATGTCGAAAATGATGTCACCGCCCTCTCGCGACAGGTCGAGGGTGATCTTGCCCTGGGCCGGTTTACCCGCCGCGATACGCACCTCGGCCGATTCCAGCCCATGATCGACGGCGTTGCGCAGCATGTGTTCCAGCGGCGCGGCCATGCGTTCGAGGACGTTGCGGTCCATCTCGCCTTCGGCGTTGCCGACGACGAATTCCACGTCCTTGCCCAGCTCGCTGGAAACCTGACGGACGATGCGCTTCAAACGCGGCAGCATTCGCTCGAACGGCACCATGCGCGTGCGCATCAGGCCTTCCTGCAATTCGGTGTTGATGCGGCCCTGCTGTTGCAGCAGGTTTTCCGCATCCTGATTACGCCGCTCGAGGGTTTCCTTGAGGTCGAGCAGGTCGGAGGCAGACTCGAACAGCGCCCGCGACAACTGTTGCAACTGCGAGTGACGGTCCATCTCCAGCGGGTCGAATTCTTCGTAGCCCAGGCGCTCGGCTTCGACTTGCTGACGGCTGAGAATCCGCCCCTGGGTTTCGGTATCGAGGCGGCGCAATTGGTCGCGCATGCGTTCGATGGTGGTTTCCATCTCGCTCAGGGCTACCCGTGCGTCGTTAACCTGTTGTTCGATGCGCCCGCGAAAGATCGAGGTTTCCCCGGCCAGGTTGACCAGATCGTCGAGCAGCTCCGCCGAGACCTTGACCGTGTCGGTGCCTTCGGATTGCGGTGCGGCTGGTTCGGCTTTAGGGCCTACGGGCATCACCACCGGCGCCGGTGTTTCGAGCACCGCCGGATGGCTGAAATTCTTGATCGCGTCGATCAGCCGATCGGCCGGTGGCAATGGCTGACCGGCACGGACGGCGTCGAGCATCTGCGCCAGTCGGTCATGGCTGCTCTGCAACAGCGTGAACAGCGCCGCGGTGGGTTGCAGCACGCCAGCCGACAAGCCTTCGTAGAGGAATTCCAGTTCATGGGCCAGGTCGCCAATCGGCGCAATCTCCACCATCCGTGCACCACCCTTGAGGGTGTGCAGATCGCGCAGCAGGGTTTCCACTTCCTGGCGATTCGACGGCTCGGCCTGCCAGCGCAACAGTGCCGCACCGGAGTTTTCAATGATGTCGAAACCTTCCTCGAGGAAGATCTCCAGAAGCTCGGGATCATGGCCCGCCGAGTCGTTGCTGGCTGCCGGTTCGATCACCTCGGCGCTGCCGGCGGCATTGCCCTGGCGAAACTCACGAATGGCTTCGATCAACTCACCCGGATCGCCCAACGGGCGGTTGTGCTGCAACTGCTCAAGGAACATGGCCAGCCGGTCATGGCTCTGTTGCAGCAACTGCGCCAGCGCTTCGCTGTGACTGTAACGGCGGTCTACCAGGCCTGCGTAAAGGTTTTCCAGTTCATGGGCCAGATCGCCGACCGGCTCGACCTCGGCCATCCGCGCACCGCCCTTGAGGGTATGCAGGTCGCGCTGCAAGGACGACAGCGGCGCGGCGTTGTCCGGGTCACTCAGCCAGCGCTGCAAGGCCTGGCCGGCGCTTTCCAGGATATCCACCGCTTCTTCAAGGAAGATCGAAACGATTTCGTCGTCCAGTTCCACCTGAGTGGCGGCCTGTTCCAGCTCGGCCGTGGCGCTGCCCAGCTCCCGAATGCTCAGGGTGCGGCTGCCGTCACTGCGGATCAGGCCCATTGAGGAGGGGTCGAGACTCTCATCGAGCAAACCGCGCAAGGCCTGTACTCGCTGTGGTTGCGCAGTGACTTCCTGGCCGGCGGCCAGTTCGTCGAGCATGTTGATCAGCGCTTCGTGGGCACTTTGCGCCTCGTGGAAAAACCTGTCGCTGACCGCCAGGCTGCTTTCTTCCACCGCGCCATAAAGGTCGAGCAAGGCTTCGCAGAGTTCATCCACCGGATGCAGATCGGCCAGATGCGCGCCTTCGCCCAGGGTGGTCAGTTCGTCCAGCAATGCGCTGAGTTCCTGCCGCTCGCCGGGATGCTGCTGCCAGCGCTGCAACAGGCTTTCGGCATCCAGCAGGATGTCCATGCCCTGGGCGAGGAAGTTGTTGATCAGTTGCGGATCGCGCTTGATCCGCAGCCCCGTATTGGGCGCGCTCGACAGGCTTTGCAGACGCTCGGCCAGCAAGGCCTGGGTGCGTTCGATCAACGAACGGGCGCCGGGGATGTCGGCCAGCGGGTCGCTCTTGAGCTGTCGCAGCCCCAGGCGGAACAAACCTTCGGCTTCCAGCAGCAATTCGACTTCGTCCAGATCGAGGGTAATCCGGTGCGCCTTGTATTCCCGGGTCAGTTCATCCAGCGACGCCGCCAACTCGGCAATCGGCAGCACCCCAGCCATCGAGGCGCTGCCCTTGAGCGTATGCAACGCCCGCTGCAACTCGTCACTGGCCTGAAGCGGCACATGCTCGGCGGCTTGATCGAGGAAGCGATTGAGGCTGTTCAAGTGGGTTTCGGCTTCGTTGCGGAAGATCTCCAGCAACAGAGGATCGAGCGCCGCGACATCCTGCGCATCCTCATCGGGCAGCGGTTCATCGCCCTTGGCGAGGGCATGGGCACGGGCGGCCAATTGATCGACATCGTTGCGCTGGCGCTGGGCATTGGCGGCAAACTCGGCCACCAGTTCCGGCAGCAGTTTCAGCGCATCGCCCACCAGTTGCTGCACCGCAGGCCCAGGTGCAACGCTGTGTTCAAGCACACGATTGAGCAGGTTTTCCACCGCCCAGACCAGCTCGCCCAGCACCAGCGCACGGACCATCCGGCCACTGCCTTTGAGGGTGTGGAAGGCGCGACGTAGTTCACTCAGCGCCGAGGTGCTGTCGGGATTGGCCGACCAGCGCGGCAAGTACTCCTGGAGGATTTCCAGCACTTCGTCAGTTTCTTCGAGGAAGACTTCCCGTAGCTCATCGTCCACCGGTTCTTCACCGGCGGGCGGCGGCAACAGGCTGCCCGGCGTGGTCAGAGCTGGCGGGTTGACGGACGACACCGGGCTGGCCAACACATCGGCCAGAGACTGAACGGTTTCGGGGTCGTCGAGTTCCTGCATGTCCTGCATGACCAGGGCTTCATTGGGGCTGAGCACATCTTCAAGCATTGGCACGTGCTGTTCGCTGGGGAAAAAACCGAGTGAGGCCAGGCCCTTTTCCGCGACGTCGAGCAGTTGTTCTCCGGGCGCTTCGGGGTCGTCGCTGAGGCGCTCCAGGTAATACTCGATGCTGGTGACGACATCGGCCAGGCTGTCCAGTTGCTGCCAGCCGGGCTGGCCCGGGTCCACCAATAGATGCTCGCGGATGAAACCGTTGCAGGCCTCGACCAGGCTCGCCGCGCGGGCCAACGGTATCATCGCCAGTGCACCGCGCACTTGGGTCAGCAACGCTGGCAAGGGTTGCAAATACTGACGGTCCCAGTCGGCGTCGATGTAGTCGACGATCATGTCTTTGGCCTGTTGCAGGCAGATGCGCGATTCCTTGATCACGATCTGGTGGATCTGCGTCAGGTCGGTGGTCGGCAGACGGCTGTCTTCCTGGCTTTCCGGCTCTACGGTACCGACCATGCCGGCCAGGGTCGCTTCGACGTAGAGCAAGGCCCCGGCGACGTCCATGAGGGTCGCGTCGTTGGGTTCGCGCTGGCCCTGGGCGAGGCTCAGCACCACCGCCAGTTGATCGATGATGACCTTGCGCGGCTGGCCGAAACCGAGCACCGCCAGGGTGTCGGCGATTTGCCGCAGAGGTGCCAGCAGGCTTTCGAGGTCCGAGGTGTGCTGACGGTCGCTGCGCACGAACAGGTCCAGGCGTTCCTTGACCCGCACCAGCTCTTCGCACAGCGCCGCCAATACCGAACGCATGGCGTCGCGGTCAGGGCCGGCCAGCCGTGCCCGTTCTTCGTCGACCATCGCGCTGTCGGGTAGCGCGTCGTCCAGTGAGTAGCGATCTTTCATGGTCAGCATCTGCCCGGTGGGGTGTTCGGCCTTGGCAATATAGAACAACAAACTCCTGAGCAGCTCTGGCGGTGCCGGTTGATTGATGGCGGACATGCCTTGCTCGAGCCAACGCTTGAGCTCTTTGTCGGCGTCCTTGAACAGGCTGCGCAACGCTGGGCTATTGGCGATCGCGCCATGGCGCATGCCTTCGACCAGCGCCGAAGCGGCCTGCCACAACGGGCTCAGGGGTGCATTGGCGCACAGCCCTTCGAGACGGGTAAAAACCCTGGCCAGATAACCGAAGTGGGTTTCGTCATCCTGCTCGCGCAGCAAGCCGACCAGCGCCATCTGCAACATTTGCCGCAACTTGCGCAGCACATTCGGCAAGTCGGACGGTTCCAGCAGCGCCAGGGCTTCTTGGCTCAGGGGCGGCAGGTCCGGCAGTTGCGGGCTGAACAGGCTGGTTTCCGACAACAGGCTTTCGCCGCGGGCGCTGCGCAGGTCGTTGATCAACGGCAACACCACCAGCGGCAAGTCACGACGGGCGCCTTGCACCCGGTCCAGGTAAGTCGGCAATTGCCCCAGGGCCTGGAGCAAGAGATGGAGCGCCTCGTCACGATGGCTGACACGGTTGTGCTGCAAGGCGCTGGTCAACTGCTCGATCTCTTCGGCGAGCAGCGCCGCGCCGTAGAATTCGACCATCTGCAAACTGCCGTGAACCTGATGGACACAGGCCAGGCACTCACTCAGGGCGTGCGTCGCCTGCGGGTCGTCGATCAGGGTTTCGATCGCCTGATGAGCCTGCTTCAGCGTTTCGGCAATCTCGCCTTTGACCCACTCGAGGGCCACATAGTCGTGCCGATCACCCATAACTACTCCAATCAAATGCATACGCCCTGAGGCGGTTCAAGCGTTGTCCGCAGCCTGCACAGGCTTGGTCGGCAAGGTGAAACCAGACACCGAACGCCGCAACTGGCTGGCCATTTTCGCCAGGTTGCCAATGCTCTCGGCGGTAGCAGTGGAACCGGACGAGGTCTGCGTGGTGATCTGCTGGATCACGTTCATCGTCAGGGAGATCTGGCCGGCCGACGAAGTCTGCTGCTGCGCGGCGTTGGAAATACTCTGGATCAGCGCCGCGAGGGTCTTCGATACGCCTTCGATTTCTTCCAGGGCCACCCCGGCATCCTGCGCCAGACGCGCGCCGCGCACCACTTCGGTGGTGGTCTGCTCCATGGAAATCACCGCTTCGTTGGTGTCGGTCTGAATCGCCCGCACCAGGGTTTCGATCTGCCGGGTCGCCGCGGACGAACGTTCGGCCAGGCGCTGTACTTCGTCGGCCACCACCGCAAAACCGCGCCCGGCGTCACCGGCCATGGACGCCTGAATCGCCGCGTTGAGGGCGAGGATGTTGGTCTGATCGGCAATGTCATCGATCAGGCTGACAATGTCGCCGATTTCCTGGGAAGACTCACCAAGGCGTTTGATACGCTTGGCGGTGTCCTGGATCTGCTCGCGAATATTGTCCATGCCGTTGATGGTGTTATGCACCACCTCGTTGCCCTTGTTGGCGATTTCCACCGAGCGTTCGGCCACCGCCGAGGATTCGGCGGCGTTGGCCGAGACCTGATCGATGGACTGGGCCATGTCGTTGATGGCCGTAGAAGCTTCGGAAATCTGCTGGGCCTGATGCTCCGAGGCCTGGGCCAGGTGCATGGCGGTGGCCTGGGTTTCCTGCACGGCGGCGGCGACCTGGCCGGCGGTGAGGTTGATGGTCGCCACCAGATCGCGCAATTGGTCCACGGAATAGTTGATCGAGTCGGCGATGGTCCCGGTGAAGTCTTCAGTCACCGAGGCGGTCACGGTCAGGTCGCCATCGGCCAGATCTTCGATTTCATCCAGCAAGCGCATGATCGCGTTCTGGTTGCGCTCGTTCTTCTCAGCGGTTTCACGCAGCTGACGGTTGGTTTCGCGCACCATCACCAGGCCGATGAGGATGATCGACATCAATGCGAGCAAGCCCAGCACGTAGCCGCCGATGGTGTCGGTGTTACGCCCGCCGGCGAGGTTTTCGAAACGGCTGGCCAGGTGCGAGGCTTCATCAAGCAGGGTTTGCGACAGGGTAAATATGTTGGTGGCCGATTCACGGACCTTGAGCAGCTGCGGCGAGGTTTCGAGGATTTCATCCACCGAACCCGACACGAATTCAAACAATTCGGAAATTTCGGTCAACCGGGCGCGCGCATCGCGGTCTTCGACCTGGCTGATTTTCAACGCCGGGTTGCCCTGAAGCATGCCGTTGAGCACCTGACCGAAACGCGCCGCGTCGCGACCAAAAGCGTCGGCCGCCTGCTGCGAGCTTTCGTCGCCGGACAACACGGTATTTACCGCGCCGAGAATCCGCTCGGCCAGCAACGACTGACGCTGAGCCATCACCACCTGAGCGGCTGGGGCGCCACGTTGCAGGAGGGTTTCGACGACCTTTTCATACTCGACCTGCAACTGCGGCACGGTTTCGGCCAGCGTCGCGGCGACTTGATGCAAGGACAGCACGGTTTGTTCGCTGGAGAGGATGGCGTCGGTGTTTTTCAGCAGGCGCTCCCAATCCAGCTGCACGGCGCGCATTTCCGGGCGCACTACCGACGGTGCCGGCGGCAGGCCCGTGGAAGGATCGCCTTTCTTCAGATAGCCCCAACGCTGGGCGAAGTCGTTGCGTGCATCGCTGAGCAACTTGAACGCCGCGGCCTTGCCGGCGGCGGCTTCGGTGGCGTTCTTGGCAATGCGCTGGGATAGCACGCGCAGCTCACCGGCATGGCCGATGTACTGCTTGTCGTACGTCGCCTGGGTGTTGAGGTAAGCGAAGTTGGCGAACAGCAACATGATGAAGACAATCAGCGCGATGAACAGCACGATGATCTGCGACCGGCTGCGCGACCCTTCTGGCTTGCCTGTTTTAGCTTTTATCATCGGTCCTCGCCTGTTAACCAACACCCTTGTGAGACCCGCCAGAAACCCTGTGGGAGCGGGCTTGCCCGCGATGAGGGCGTGTCAGTCGACACCTGTTGAACCTGACACACCGCTATCGCGGGCAAGCCCGCTCCCACAGGGTTATGCGGCTACGTTCATGACACCTTGCGATTGCACCAACGCAAACGGGCTGAATACCTGCCAACTCTGTTCACGCTGAAACCGGCCTTTGACGAACGGCGCGATCGGGCCCAGCAGCTCGTCCATGGGCACCGATTCCAGACTGTTCTGGGCAAAATGTTGCAAGCCGAAAATCTCATCGACCATCAACCCGGCAAACACGTCTTTGTGCTCCACCACCAATATCCGCCGCTGCTTGCGCAGGGCCGATAGCTCATGACCGAGCCCATAACCATAAAAGAAGCCACACAAATCCATGATCGGCAGCAGTCGCCCGCGCAGGTTCGCCACACCCTTGACCCAGGGTTTGACCCCCGGCAATTGGGTAACCCGCGGTTCGTGCAGGACTTCGCTGACTTCGCCCATGGGCGCAACGTACCAATGCTCGCCCAAGCGAAAGCCGATGCCGCTCCAACTGTCCTGGCGAGCCGGCTGGGACGGCAGGTCCGCCGCCAGCAGACGACAGCGCCGGTCAATCTGCAGCAGCAGTTCGAAGGCCGTCAGCGACTCGGTCATGGCTAGGCGATCAACCGGCCAGCACGTTGTTCAGGGTCTTGATCAGGGTGTCTTCGTCGACCGGCTTGGTCAGGTAGTCCTTGGCGCCTTGGCGCGTACCCCAGACTTTGTCGGTTTCCTGATCCTTGGTGGTGATGATGATCACCGGAATGCGCCCGGTTTCCGGGTCTTTGGTCAGCTGACGGGTTGCCTGGAAACCGTTGAGGCCGGGCATGACGATGTCCATCAGCACCGCGTCGGGTTTTTCCTGACGGGCCAGGGCCACGCCGTCGGCGCCGTTTTCGGCTTTCAACACCTCATGACCGTGCTTTTCGAGCATGCCGGTCAGTTTGTACATTTCAGTCGGCGAGTCATCGACGATCAGAATACGTGCCATGGTCTTCCCCATTCTTGTCGACACCAGGCCCCATGGCCGAGCGTCACTGTGCGTGTCCTACTGCGGCGAAACGGCGGCGAAGCCCGGTACGTGGGCCTGAATCGCGTTCAGCAGTTCTTCCTTGCTGAAAGGCTTGGTCAAAAACTGGTCGGAACCGACGATCCGACCCTTGGCCTTGTCGAACAACCCGTCCTTGGACGACAGCATAATCACTGGCGTGGACTTGAACGCACTGTTGTTCTTGATTAAAGCGCAGGTCTGATAACCATCCAGACGCGGCATCATGATGTCGACAAAGATGATGCCGGGGTGATTGTCGGCAATCTTGGCCAGGGCATCGAAACCATCGATTGCAGTGATGACTTCACAGCCCACATTTTTCAACAGCGTTTCGGCGGTGCGACGAATCGTTTTCGAATCGTCGATCACCATGACCTTCAAGGCGCTGGAATGCTGTTCCATAGTGGCTCTACCGTCGCCTTTGTGAATCAATTTGTCGGTTTGCCGCTCATCGGCAGCTCGAAACCCTTGATGTTCAAGGGCCGGCACGACATGGCAGCCTTTTTAGCACAGTCTCCCCATCCAATCTATCGGGTGGCCTTTGCAGTGGTTTTTCCTTGACCGGGAACCCACTCGGCGCCACTCTGACGCCACTTTTTCATCGCACTTTCCACCCCAATTTCGAGGAAAACCCCATGAGCGTTCGCGTCGGGATTGTCATGGATCCTATCGCCAGCATCTCCTATAAAAAGGATAGCTCGCTGGCCATGCTGCTGGCCGCGCAAAAGCGTGGCTGGGAACTGTTCTATATGGAACAGCGTGATTTGTATCAGGCCGAAGGCGAAGCTCGCGCGCGGATGCGTCCGCTGAAGGTGTTCGCCAACCCGGAAAAGTGGTTCGAACTGGGCGCCGAATCCGACGCACTGCTGAGCGACCTGGACGTGATCCTGATGCGCAAGGATCCGCCGTTCGACATGGAGTTCGTCTACTCCACTTACCTGCTGGAGCAGGCCGAGCGCGCCGGCGTGCTGGTGGTCAACAAACCGCAAAGCCTGCGTGACTGCAACGAGAAGCTGTTCGCCACGCTGTTCCCGCAGTGCACGCCGCCGACCATCGTCAGCCGTCGCCCGGATGTGTTGCGTGAATTCGCCGACCATCACGGCGACGTGATCCTCAAGCCGTTGGACGGCATGGGCGGTTCGTCGATCTTCCGTCACACCGCTGGCCACCCGAACCTGTCGGTGATCCTCGAAACCCTGACCCTGCATGGCAAGCAACAGATCATGATCCAGGGCTACCTGCCAGCGATCGTCGATGGCGACAAGCGCATCCTGATGATCGACGGCGAGCCTGTGGATTACTGCCTGGCACGGATTCCGGCCGCAGGCGAAACCCGTGGCAACCTCGCCGCCGGCGGCCGTGGCGAAGCCCGACCGTTGACCGACAAGGATCGCTGGATCGCCGCACAAGTCGGCCCGACCCTGCGCGAGAAAGGCCTGCTGTTCGTCGGTCTCGACGTGATCGGTGAGCACCTGACTGAAATCAACGTCACCAGCCCGACCTGCATTCGCGAGATCGATAACGCGTTCGGCACCGACATCGGCGGCTTGCTGATGGATGCCATCGATCAGAAGCTCAAGGCTCGTTGATAGAGAACAGCCAAGAAACAACCAACATTGCGTTATCATCCCCGGCCTGTAAAAAACGCGATGTTGGTTTTCTTGTCATGACACTCCCGTCCGATCTGCCCGCTGAACTCGCCCATCGTGGCGTGCGCCCGGCCGATCGCCTCGGTTTTACCCTGTTTCTCGCGGCGCTGATTCACCTGGCCTTGCTGTTGGGCGTCGGGTTCACCATGGTTGAACCCAAGCAAATCAGCAAAACCCTGGAAATCACCCTCGCCACCTTCAAAAGCGAAACCAAGCCCAAGAAAGCCGATTTCCTCGCCCAAGAGAATCAGCAAGGCAGTGGCACCCTGGATAAAAAGGCGATACCCAAGACCACCGAGGTCGCGCCCTTCCAGGACAACAAGGTGCAGACGGTCACTCCACCGCCAACCGCCAAGCCCCAAGTGCAGGAAGCCGCGCCCAAGGCCGCCGTGACGACTGTCGCGCCGAAGCCGAAAAAAGCCGCGACCAAGCAGGTAGAGGTCAAGACCGAGACCAAGCCCAAGGTCGAGGCGCCGACCTTCGACAGCTCGCAGCTGTCCAGCGACATCGCCAGCCTGGAAGCGGAACTGGCCAACGAACAACAGCTGTACGCCAAGCGCCCGCGCATCCACCGCCTGAGCGCCGCGTCGACCATGCGCGACAAAGGTGCCTGGTACAAGGACGAATGGCGCAAGAAGGTCGAGCGCATCGGCAACCTCAACTACCCCGACGAGGCCCGGCGCAAACAGATTTACGGCAATTTGCGCCTGATGGTCTCGATCAACCGCGACGGCTCGCTGTATGAAGTGTTGGTGCTGGAATCGTCCGGCCAGCCGCTGCTGGACCAGGCGGCGCAGCGCATCGTAAGGCTCGCGGCACCGTTTGCACCGTTTACCGGGGATCTGTCAGACATCGACCGCCTGGAAATCATCCGCACCTGGAGGTTTGCGCGCGGGGACAGGCTCTCCAGTAACTGACCACCGCAAACCCCCTGTGGGAGCGGGCTTGCCCGCGATAGCGGTCTGTCTGACACTTCAATTTTGGATGTACCGCCGTCATCGCGGGCAAGCCCGCGCCCACAGGGAACAGGTTGTTTGCGGGTATTCGGGGCATTTCCTGTGCATCCTCAGCTTGTCAGTTCGCCCCTCCAACGCCACACTAGCGCTCATGAAGAACGTCAGCCCCAGCTACCTCAAGCATCACTTCCTGATCGCCATGCCTCACATGGCCGACCCGAACTTTGCGCACACCTTGACCTACATCGTCGAGCACACGGCCAATGGTGCCATGGGGCTGGTGGTCAACCGTCCGCAGGACCTGAACCTGGCCGATATCCTCGAGCAATTGCGCCCCGATATCGAACCGCCATTGCTCTGCCAGCATGTGCCGATCTTTATGGGTGGCCCGGTGCAAACCGATCGTGGTTTTGTCCTGCACCCATCGGGTAAATCTTTTCAGGCGACCGTTGATCTGGAAGGCGAACTGTCGCTGTCGACCTCCCAGGACGTGCTGTTCGCCATCGCCGACGGCGTCGGCCCCGCGAAAAGCCTGATCACCCTCGGCTACGCCGGTTGGGAAGCCGGGCAACTGGAAGCCGAACTGGCCGACAACGCCTGGCTGACCTGCCCGTTCAATGCCGACATCCTGTTCAACACCAGCAGTGAATTGCGCCTCGAAGCGGCCGCCAGGCATCTGGGAGTCAACCTCAGCCTGCTCACCAGCCAGGCGGGGCACGCCTGATGGCCCTGCGGCTGATTCTGGGTTTCGACTACGGCACCAAACAGATCGGCGTTGCGGTCGGCCAGGTGATTACCGGCCAGGCCCGCGAGCTGTGCACCTTGAAGGCGCAAAACGGCATTCCCGACTGGAATCAGGTCGAAGCCCTGATCAAAGAGTGGAAACCCGACGCCGTGGTGGTCGGCCTGCCGCTGAACATGGACGGCACACCCAGCGACATGTGCCTGCGGGCCGAAAAGTTCGCCCGCCGCCTGAACGGCCGCTACAACCTGCCCTTCTATACTCACGATGAACGCCTGACCACCTTCGAGGCCAAGGGCGAACGCCTGGTCCGTGGCGGCCAGAAGGGCAGTTACCGCGACAACCCCGTCGATGCCATCGCCGCCGCCCTGCTGCTGCAAGGCTGGCTCGACGAAAACACCGCACTGTTTGAATCCTCAAGCACCTGATTCTGAAGAGCCGCTGCGGCGTCTCCCTTAGCGACAACCCGAGCCACCATTCAAGAAGAACCCGGCTCGGGACAAAGAAGGAGCAAACCATGAGCCTGCCCAATCCCGCCGAACTGATCAGCCAGATGGCGATCCGTCTCAAGGCTTATCTGGAAAACCGTGGCATCAGCGAACCACGTTACATCGGCATTCGGACCGGTGGCGTCTGGGTCGCTCAGGCGTTGCTCGATAAACTGGGCAGCGACTCGCCCTTGGGCACCCTGGACGTGTCCTTCTACCGCGACGACTTCAGCCAGAACGGCCTGCACCCGCAAGTACGCCCTTCGGCGCTACCGTTCGAGATCGAAGGCCAGCACCTGGTGTTGATCGACGACGTGCTGATGAGCGGTCGCACCATCCGCGCCGCGATGAACGAACTCTTCGACTACGGCCGCCCGGCCAGCGTGACGCTGGTATGCCTGCTGGACCTGGACGCCGGTGAGCTGCCGATCCGCCCGAACGTGGTCGGCGCGACCCTGACGCTCGCGGCCCACGAACGGGTGAAGCTGTCCGGCCCGGAGCTCAAGCTCGAACTTCAAGACCTCGCCCTTTAATTCGCCCTATTGAGAGTCCCCCTCGCGATGACGCCTCTAGAAACCAAGCGCCCGCTGCAGCTCAATGATCAGGGTCAGCTGCGCCACTTCCTCTCGCTCGACGGTTTGCGCCGCGAGCTGTTGACGGAAATCCTCGACACCGCCGACTCGTTCCTCGAAGTCGGCGCACGGGCGGTGAAGAAAGTCCCGTTGCTGCGCGGCAAGACCGTGTGCAATGTGTTCTTCGAAAACTCCACCCGCACCCGCACCACCTTCGAACTGGCGGCCCAGCGGCTGTCGGCCGACGTGATCACCCTGAACGTGTCCACGTCGTCGGCGAGCAAGGGCGAAACCCTGCTCGACACCCTGCGCAACCTGGAAGCCATGGCCGCCGACATGTTCGTCGTGCGTCACGGTGATTCCGGTGCGGCGCACTTCATCGCCGAGCATGTCTGCCCGCAAGTGGCGATCATCAACGGCGGCGACGGCCGTCACGCCCACCCGACCCAGGGCATGCTCGACATGCTCACCATCCGTCGGCACAAGGGCGGCTTCGAAAACCTCTCGGTGGCCATCGTCGGCGACATCCTGCACTCGCGGGTGGCGCGCTCGAACATGCTGGCCCTGAAAACCCTCGGTTGCCCGGACATCCGCGTGATCGCGCCGAAGACGCTGCTGCCGATCGGCATCGAGCAATATGGCGTGAAGGTCTACACCGACATGACCGAAGGCCTGAAAGACGTCGACGTGGTGATCATGCTGCGCTTGCAGCGTGAACGCATGACGGGTGGCCTGCTGCCGAGCGAAGGCGAATTCTACCGCCTGTTCGGCCTGACCACCGCGCGCCTGGCCGGGGCCAAACCGGATTGCATCGTCATGCACCCGGGGCCGATCAACCGTGGGGT
This sequence comes from Pseudomonas sp. B21-015, assembly GCF_024749285.1. Taxonomy (NCBI): domain Bacteria; kingdom Pseudomonadati; phylum Pseudomonadota; class Gammaproteobacteria; order Pseudomonadales; family Pseudomonadaceae; genus Pseudomonas; species Pseudomonas sp. B21-015. Next base: position 468,374 of record NZ_CP087196.1, on the reverse strand, counting down.
GGAGATTGAGTCAGCGGTGGCCGACGGTCCGCACTCGGTGATCCTCAACCAGGTGACTTACGGCATCGCGATTCGTATGGCCGTGTTGTCCATGGCCATGAGCGGGCAGACTGCCCAGCGCCAATTCGAGCAGGAGAACGCCCAGTGAAGCTCAGCATTCTCGGCGCACGCGTTATCGATCCGGTCAGCGGCCTGGATCAAGTGACTGATATCCACGTTGAAGCCTGCAAGATCGTCGCCCTCGGCGCCGCTCCGGCCGGTTTTGTTGCAGTAGACACCATCGACGCCAAGGGCCTGGTGGCGGCCCCGGGTCTGGTTGACCTGAACGTCGCCCTGCGCGAGCCGGGCTACAGCCGCAAAGGCTCGATCGCCAGCGAAACCCGTGCCGCCGCCGCCGGTGGCGTCACCAGCCTGTGCTGCCCGCCAAAAACCAGGCCGGTGCTGGACACCTCGGCCGTGGCTGAATTGATCCTCGACCGCGCCCGCGAGGCCGGCAACACCAAAGTGTTCCCGATCGGCGCCCTGAGCAAAGGCCTGGACGGCGAACAGCTGGCAGAGCTGGTCGCCTTGCGCGATGCCGGCTGCGTGGCCTTCGGCAATGGCCTGGAGAGTTTCCGCAATACCCGCACCCTGTGCCGGGCGCTGGAATACGCGGCGACGTTCGACCTGACGGTGATTTTCAATTCGCAGGACCATGATCTGGCCGAAGGTGGCTTGGCTCACGAAGGCCCGACCGCCAGTTTCCTCGGCTTGCCGGGCATTCCGGAAACCGCCGAAACCGTGGCCCTGGCCCGGGATCTGCTGCTGGTCGAGCAAAGCGGCGTGCGTGCGCACTTCAGCCAGCTCACCAGCGCGCGTGGCGTGGCGCTGATCGCCCAGGCCCAGGCCCGTGGCCTGAAGGTCACCGCAGACGTGGCGTTGTATCAGTTGATCCTCACCGATGAAGCACTGATCGATTTCAGCAGCCTCTATCACGTCCAGCCGCCGCTGCGCACCCGCGCCGACCGCGACGGCCTGCGGGCAGCGGTGAAGTCCGGTGTGGTGTCAGCCATCTCCAGCCATCACCAGCCCCACGAGCGGGACGCCAAACTGGCACCGTTCGGCGCCACCGAGCCTGGCATCAGCAGCGTGGAACTACTGTTGCCGCTGGCGATGACATTGGTGGAAGACGGCTTGCTCGACTTGCCGACCCTGCTCGCACGCTTGAGCGCCGGTCCTGCCGAAGCGTTGCGCTTGCCGGCGGGCAAGCTGGCGGTGGGTGGGCCGGCAGATATCGTGCTGTTCGACCCGGCGGCCTCGACCGTGGCCGGTGAGACCTGGCTGTCGAAGGGCGAAAACTGCCCGTTCATTGGCCATAGCCTGCCGAGCGTGGTGCGTTATACCCTGGTGGATGGGCGGATCAGTCACCAGGCTTAAAACCGCGCTGCTCCAATCGCGGGCAAGCCCGCTCCCACAGGGTTATCGGTTGGCCGCAAGATTTGCGGACAATACACATCCACTGTGGGAGCGGGCTTGCCCGCGATGACTTACTGAAAGGCGCCTCTATTCTGGGCATTGCGCACAGAAACCTGGTCATTCAACGTCCAGAAGTCATACAACACCCCCAGAAAGAACAGCCCACCCGTCACCAGGTACAGCAACCCGCTGACCCACTTGCCCTGATACATCCGGTGCACACCGAATACCCCCAGAAACGTCAGCAGAATCCACGCAACGTTGTATTCGATGGGGCCGGCGGTAAAGCGCAGGTCCGCTTCACGATCCATGGCCGGGATCAGGAACACGTCAATCAACCAGCCAATACCCAGCAAACCGAAGGTAAAAAACCAGATCGTCCCGGTCACCGGCTTGCCGTAATAGAAGCGGTGAGCCCCGGTAAAACCGAAAATCCACAGCAGGTAACCAATCACTTTGCTGTGCGTATCTTGTTGTGAAACGGGTTGTCGATAGGTGTTCATGGATGACCTCGATTCACACGATAGAGAAATATTCTTGAATTCTTTGTGACTTTTTTACAGGCGGCCGACATACGGCAAATGCTACCTTCACTTCCGTCAAAGCCCTGTACCGCCTGACTTGTGTCAGATAATTGCGTCCTTTTTTCGCTTATTTGGTTCCGTTGACCCCAAGGTTGAATCGACCAACGGCCTCGGAAGGGCCAAAAAAGCTGTTATAAAGTTGCGCGCCAACCCATACGAGCCTTGCCTAATGCATCCATTTTTCAAGACATGGCTAACCATTTGCCTATTATTGCCCCTGGCCGCCCACGCCACCAATCGTGAGCAACGTCTTCCCAACGTTAATGGTTACACCCCAAAATCCCATGTTTCTGCTCCTTCGAGCAAAAACAAACAGACAGTAAAACGCTCCACCCAACTGAGCAGCGCCGACCGCAAGCTGGTCCCGTCGATGGCGACCAAAGAAAGCAGCAACGTGTTGAGCCGCGCGGTAAACGTCCTCGGCACGCCTTATCGTTGGGGCGGCAGCAGCCCAAGTAAAGGGTTCGATTGCAGTGGCCTGGTGAAATACGCGTTCAATGACGCCACGTTTGACCTGCCACGCACCTCCAACGCCATGGCCAGCGGTCGCGGCGAGAAAGTCGATCGTAACGATCTGAAGCCAGGTGACTTGATTTTCTTCAATATCAAGAGCCGCCGGGTCAACCACGTTGCCATCTACCTGGGCAACGACCGCTTCATCCATGCGCCACGCCGTGGCAAGTCGGTGAGCATCGACACCCTGAATAAACCGTACTGGGAAAACCACTATGTGGTTGCCAAGCGGGTTCTGCCTAAAGATCAAAACGCATTGCGGGTTGTTCAGCGTTGATCCGACACTGATCGTTCCCACGCTCTGCGTGGGATGCAGCCCGGGACGCTCCGCGTCCCCCTGCCAAAGCGGACGCGGAGCGTCCATTGAGGCATTCCCACGCAGAGCGTGGGAACGATCAACTTCCTGTCAGAAATTATCCGGCGACCGCGCCTTCTCCCGCGCATGTTCGCGGCTGATCACGCCCTTGGTCACCAGCTCCTTCAGGCACATATCCAGCGTCTGCATCCCCAGCGACCCTCCGGTCTGAATCGACGAGTACATCTGCGCCACCTTGTCTTCACGGATCAGGTTACGAATCGCCGCGGTGCCGAGCATGATTTCGTGGGCGGCAACCCGCCCGCCGCCGATTTTCTTGATCAATGTCTGGGACACCACCGCCAGCAATGACTCGGAGAGCATCGAACGCACCATCGATTTCTCGTCGCCCGGAAACACGTCCACCACCCGGTCGATGGTTTTCGCCGCCGACGTGGTGTGCAGTGTGCCAAACACCAGGTGGCCGGTCTCGGCGGCAGTCAACGCCAGGCGGATAGTCTCCAGATCACGCATCTCCCCCACCAGAATCACGTCCGGGTCTTCGCGCAGGGCAGAGCGCAGGGCAGTGGCGAAGCTGCGGGTATCGCGATGGACTTCGCGCTGATTGATCAGGCATTTACGCGATTCGTGGACGAACTCGATGGGGTCTTCGATGGTGAGGATGTGGTGATGGCGATGGCTGTTCAGGTAATCGATCATCGCTGCCAGCGTGGTGGACTTGCCCGAACCGGTCGGGCCGGTCACCAGCACCAGGCCCCGGGGCGCGTCGGTAATCTTGCGAAACACTTCCCCCATGCCCAGGTCGTCCATGCTCAGGACCTTGGACGGAATGGTCCGGAATACCGCGCCCGCACCGCGATTCTGGTTGAAGGCATTGACCCGAAAACGCGCCACGCCGGGCACTTCGAAGGAAAAGTCGGTTTCAAGATGCTTCTCGAAGTCCACCCGCTGGAGGTCGTTCATGATGTCGTAGATCAGATCATGCACCGCCTTGTGGTCCAGCGCCGGTAAGTTGATGCGCCTCACATCGCCGTCGACACGAATCATCGGTGGCAGGCCGGCGGACAGGTGCAGGTCGGACGCGCCCTGTTTAGCGCTGAAAGCCAGCAGCTCAGTGATATCCATAGCGCTCCTCAATTCCAGTAGAATGCCGCGATCCTTCAGACCGCTGGCGCCTCTTGATGTCCACGATAGCAGACAACATCGCTCAGGTTAGTTCACGCATCCACGCTGCCGCCCTTGCCGCAAAGCGGGACGAACACAGCATCCAGCTGCTGGCCGTGAGCAAGACCAAGCCCGCCGAGGCCTTGCGTGAAGCCTATGCCGCCGGGATCCGTGACTTTGGCGAAAACTATTTGCAGGAAGCCTTGAGCAAACAGCTCGAATTGGCCGACCTGCCCTTGATCTGGCACTTCATCGGCCCCATTCAATCGAACAAGACTCGCGCTATCGCCGAGCATTTCGACTGGGTGCATTCCGTGGATCGCTTGAAAATCGCACAACGCCTGTCCGAACAACGCCCTGCCGATTTGCCTCCCTTGAACATCTGTATCCAGGTCAACGTCAGCGGTGAAGCGAGCAAATCCGGCTGCACCCCGGCCGACCTGCCCGTCCTGGCCAATGCCATCGGTGCCCTGCCCCGCCTGAAATTGCGCGGTCTGATGGCAATCCCCGAGCCGACTGAAGATCGCGCCGCCCAGGATGCAGCCTTTGCTGCCGTGCAGAGCCTGCAAGCCAGCCTGAACCTGCCACTCGACACACTTTCCATGGGCATGAGCCACGACCTCGAGTCGGCCATCGCCATGGGCGCCACTTGGGTCCGTATCGGAACGGCCCTGTTTGGCGCCCGCGACTACAGCAAGCCATAACGTGGCTGACACCCCTCTATCTAAGGACCTGACATGAGCAAGACTCGTATTGCCTTTATCGGAGCCGGCAACATGGCCGCCAGCCTGATCGGCGGCCTGCGCGCCAAAGGTCTGGACGCCGCGCAGATCCGCGCCAGCGATCCGGGTGAAGAAACCCGTGCCCGCGTACACGCCGAGCACGGCATCGAAGTGTTTGCCGACAATGCCGAAGCCATTCAGGGCGCGGACGTGGTTGTACTGGCGATCAAACCCCAGGCGATGAAAGCCGTTTGCGAAGCCATTCGCCCAAGCCTCAAGCCGAATCAACTGGTGGTCTCGATTGCGGCCGGCATCACCTGCGCCAGCATGAACAACTGGCTTGGCGCCCAGCCCATCGTGCGCTGCATGCCCAACACCCCGGCGCTGCTGCGCCAGGGCGTGAGCGGTTTGTACGCCACGGCCGAAGTGAGCGCCGGGCAACGCCAGCAGGCGCAAGAGCTGCTGGCGGCGGTCGGCATTGCCTTGTGGCTGGATGAAGAACAGCAACTGGACGCGGTCACTGCCGTTTCCGGCTCGGGCCCTGCGTATTTCTTCCTGCTGATCGAAGCCATGACCGCCGCTGGCGTGAAGCTCGGTCTGCCACCCGAAACCGCTGCACAACTGACCCTGCAAACCGCGTTGGGCGCTGCACAGATGGCGGTCACCAGTGATGTCGACGCCGCTGAACTGCGTCGCCGCGTGACGTCGCCTGCGGGCACTACCGAAGCGGCGATCAAGTCGTTCCAGGCCGGCGGCTTCGAAGCTCTGGTAGAAAAAGCACTTGGCGCCGCCGCGCACCGCTCGGCCGAAATGGCCGAACAACTGGGCAAATAAGGAGCCTTACATGATTGGATTGAACACTGCGGCGATTTACGTGCTGCAAACCCTCGGCAGTCTGTACCTGCTGATCGTGCTGTTGCGTTTCGTGCTGCAACTGGTGCGCGCAAACTTCTACAACCCACTGTGCCAGTTCGCCGTAAAAGCGACCCAGCCGCTGCTCAAGCCGCTGCGCCGGATCATCCCGAGCCTGTTCGGCCTGGACATGTCCTCGCTGGTGCTGGCAATCCTCGTGCAGCTGGCGTTGATGGCCTTGACCCTGTTGCTGACCTTCGGCACCATCGGCAACCCGCTGCAATTGCTGATCTGGTCGCTGATCGGCGTGACTGCGCTGTTCCTGAATATCTTCTTCTATGCCCTGATCATCAGCGTGATTCTGTCCTGGGTCGCACCGGGTAGCCATAATCCGGGCGCCGAACTGGTGAACCAGATCTGCGAGCCGGCCCTGGCGCCGTTCCGCAAGATTGTGCCAAACCTCGGCGGCCTGGATATCTCACCGATCCTGGCGTTCATGGTGCTCAAGCTGATCGATATGCTGGTGATCAACAACCTCGCGGCCTTGACCATGATGCCGCAAATCCTGCGTCTGCTGATCTGACCCGGTGAGCTACTTTCGCTGGGACGGTGATGACCTGATTCTGGAATGCCACCTGCAACCGGCGGCCCGCAGCGATGACTTCTGCGGGCTGCATGGCGATCGCCTGAAGATCCGCCTGACGGCGCCGCCGGTCGAGGGCAAGGCCAATGCGTATCTGATGGCGTTTCTGGCCAAGGCGTTCGGGGTCTCCAAGAGTCAGGTGAGCTTGATCAGCGGGGAGCTGAACCGGCAGAAGCGGGTGCGGATTTGTTCGCCGAAGACGCTGCCTGAGTTGCCGTATCTGGTGCGTCCGGCCTGACTTCAATGTGGCCAGGAGATTTATCCCCGCTGGGCTGCGCCCTGTAGGAGCTGCCGAAGGCTGCGATCTTTTGATCTGATCTTTGCTTTGGATTCAATTGGTAGAGGAAAGATCGCAGCCTCGTTGCACTCGACAGCTCCTACGGGGGCCGCTTCGCGCCCCAACGGGAGCAAGCTCCCTCGCCACAGGTACACCGGCAAAAAATCAGGCCCGGCCTTTGCTTGCCGCTAACCCCACCGGTCTTTAGACTTACGCCTCATTTCAACGAGAGCAGGGTCGATGCCAGCTGCCTTCCCCCCCGATTCTGTTGGTCTGGTGACGCCGCAACTGGCGCACTTCAGTGAACCCCTGGCCCTGGCCTGTGGCCGTTCACTGCCAGCTTATGACCTGATCTACGAAACCTACGGCACGCTCAATGCTACGGCGAGCAACGCCGTGCTGATCTGCCACGCCTTGTCCGGCCACCATCACGCCGCCGGCTTCCACAGCCCCGACGACCGCAAACCCGGTTGGTGGGACAGCTGCATCGGCCCCGGCAAACCGATCGACACCAACAAGTTCTTCGTGGTCAGCCTGAACAACCTCGGCGGCTGCAATGGTTCTACCGGCCCCAGCAGCATCAATCCGGAGACCGGCAAGCCATTTGGCGCCGACTTCCCGGTGCTGACCGTGGAAGACTGGGTGCACAGCCAGGCGCGCCTCGCCGACCTGCTCGGCATCCGCCAATGGGCGGCGGTAATCGGCGGCAGCCTCGGTGGCATGCAGGCCTTGCAATGGACCATCACCTACCCGGACCGCGTGCGGCACTGCCTGGCCATCGCCTCGGCGCCGAAACTGTCGGCACAGAACATCGCGTTCAACGAAGTCGCACGCCAGGCGATCCTCACCGACCCGGAATTCCACGGTGGTTCGTTCCAGGAGGCGGGCGTGATCCCCAAGCGCGGGCTGATGCTGGCGCGGATGGTTGGGCACATCACCTACCTGTCCGACGACTCCATGGGCGAGAAATTCGGTCGCGGCCTTAAGAGCGAAAAGCTCAACTACGACTTCCACAGCGTCGAGTTCCAGGTCGAAAGCTACCTGCGGTATCAGGGCGAGGAGTTTTCCGGGCGTTTCGACGCCAACACCTACCTGCTGATGACCAAGGCCCTGGATTACTTCGACCCGGCGGCGAATTTCGACGATGACCTGGCGAAAACCTTCGCCAATGCCCAGGCCAGGTTCTGTGTGATGTCGTTCACCACCGACTGGCGCTTCTCCCCTGCCCGCTCACGGGAGCTGGTGGACGCGCTGATGGCGGCCAGGAAAGACGTCTGCTATCTGGAGATCGATGCTCCGCAAGGCCACGACGCCTTCCTGATTCCGATCCCGCGTTACTTGCAGGCCTTCAGCAATTACATGAACCGTATAGCGCTTTGAGGAAGACATGAGAGCCGATCTGGAAATCATCCAGGAATGGATCCCCGCCGGCAGCCGCGTGCTCGACCTCGGCTGCGGTGACGGCGAGCTGCTGACCTGGCTGCGCGATAACAAGCAGGTCACCGGCTATGGCCTGGAAAACGACCCGGACAACATTGCCGAATGCGTGGCCAAGGGCATCAACGTCATCGAGCAGGACCTGGACAAGGGCCTGGGTAACTTCGCCAGCAACAGCTTCGACATCGTGGTCATGACCCAGGCCCTGCAAGCCGTGCATTACCCGGACAAGATCCTCGACGAAATGCTGCGGGTCGGTCGCCAGTGCATCATCACCTTCCCCAACTTCGGTCACTGGCGCTGCCGCTGGTACCTGGCGAGCAAGGGCCGGATGCCGGTTTCGGAGTTTCTGCCGTACACCTGGTACAACACGCCGAACATCCACTTCTGCACTTTCGAAGACTTTGAAGCGCTGTGTCGCGAACGTGAAGCCAAGGTCATTGATCGGCTTGCCGTGGATCAACAGCATCGGCACGGGTGGGCCAGTAAGCTATGGCCTAATCTGTTAGGTGAAATCGGTATCTACCGAGTCAGCAGCCCCGGGCTGCAAGACCACAAGGTTGCGGTCTGAATCACGACACTTCGAGGAGAATGATCATGGGTCGTCTAGCGCTGTTTTTACTTACTGCCTGCCTGAGCGTCACCGCCATGGCCGCCGACGCCATCAAGGGTGAGCGCCAGGAAACCTTTGGCGACGTGACGGTGCACTACAACACCTTCAACTCGACTTTCCTGACACCGGACATCGCCAAAGCCGCCGAGCTGACCCGCAGCAAGAACCAGGGCGTCATCAACATCTCGGTACTCAAGGATGGCAAACCGCAAACAGCTCAGGTCAGCGGCACGGTCAAAGACCTGACCAGCCAAAGCGTCCCGTTGAAGTTCAAACAGATCACCGAAACAGGCGCGGTCTACTACATCGCCCAGTACCCGGTGCCACAGCAGGAAATCCGCACCTTTGAAATCAAGGTGCAGACCGGTGACAAAATCAACACCATCAATTTCAACCAAGAGCTTTTCCCCGGCGAATGATGAACTTCACGCAACTCGTACTGGCCAGCCATAACGCCGGCAAACTCAAGGAACTCCAGGCCATGCTCGGCGAATCGGTGCACTTGCGCTCGATCGGCGAGTTCAGCAGCGTCGAGCCTGAAGAAACCGGTCTGTCGTTCGTCGAGAACGCCATTCTCAAGGCCCGCAATGCCTCGCGCATTTCCGGCCTGCCGGCCTTGGCCGACGATTCGGGGCTGGCGGTGGATTTCCTCGGCGGTGCGCCGGGTATCTATTCGGCCCGTTACGCTGACGGTAAAGGCGATGCGGCGAACAACGCCAAACTGCTCGACGTCATGAAAGACGTGCCGCAAGCCGAGCGCGGCGCGCAATTCGTCTGCGTATTGGCGCTGGTGCGTCATGCCGACGATCCGTTGCCGATCCTCTGCGAAGGCCTGTGGCATGGGCGCATCCTGACCCAGGCCAGCGGCGAGCACGGTTTTGGCTACGATCCGCTGTTCTGGGTGCCGGAGCGCGAATGCTCCAGCGCCGAATTGAGCTCGAGCGACAAGAACCTCATCAGCCACCGCGCCCGTGCAATGGATCTGCTGCGCCAGCGTCTGGGCCTGAAATGATCCATGAATCGTCCGCGTCGCCGCTGATTTTCGGTGGCGCCGCACAATCGCCTCGAGCGCCCTTGCCCGTGCTGCCGCCTCTGGCGCTGTACATCCACATCCCGTGGTGTGTACGCAAATGCCCTTATTGCGACTTCAACTCCCACACCGCCAGCCCCGTATTGCCGGAGGAAGAATATGTCGACGCCTTGCTGGCCGACCTCGATCAGGACCTGCATGCGGTTTATGGCCGTGAGCTGAGCTCGATCTTCTTCGGAGGCGGCACGCCGAGCCTGTTCAGTGCCGAGGCGCTGGGTCGCTTGCTCAAGGGCGTCGAGCAACGCATTGCGTTCGCCAGCGACATCGAAATCACCCTGGAAGCCAACCCCGGAACGTTTGAGCAGGAAAAATTCCGTGCCTACCGGGCACTGGGCATCAATCGCCTGTCGATCGGCATCCAGAGCTTTCAGGAAGAGAAACTCAAGGCCCTGGGGCGGATTCACAACGGTGATGAAGCCGTGCGTGCCGCCGGCATGGCCCGTCAGGCCGGCTTCGACAACTTCAACCTGGACCTGATGCATGGTTTGCCCGATCAGTCCCTGGACGATGCCCTGAACGACCTGCGCCAGGCCATTGCCCTGAAGCCGACCCACCTGTCCTGGTATCAGCTGACACTGGAACCGAACACGGTGTTCTGGAACCAGCCACCGACACTCCCGGAAGATGACACCCTGTGGGATATTCAAGAGGCCGGTCAGGCGCTGTTGGCCGAACACGGTTACGCGCAATACGAAGTCTCGGCCTATGCCCAGCCCGGCCGTCCGGCGCGGCATAACCTCAATTACTGGAGTTTCGGCGACTTCATCGGCATCGGCGCCGGCGCCCATGGCAAGCTCAGCCATCCGGACGGGCGCATTGTGCGCACCTGGAAGACTCGCTTGCCGAAGGATTATTTGAACCCGGCCAAAAGCTTCCAGGCCGGCGAGAAAGCCCTGACCAACGAAGAGTTGCCGTTCGAGTTTCTGATGAACGCCTTGCGCCTGACCGAGGGCGTCGAAGCGCGGTTGTATCCCGAACGCACCGGGCTACCTCTGGAAAGCCTCGCCGAAGGCCGCCGCGAAGCCGAACAAAGTGGCTTGTTGCAGGTCGAACCGTCACGTCTGGCGGCCACGCTGCGCGGGCAACTCTTTCTCAATGATTTGCTGCAGAATTTTCTGAGCTGATTTTCAGCCTTAAGGGAAAACGAATGGATTTGATACTCGACCTGCTCGCCACCGTGTCCCGCTGGAGCCGTAGCAACCTGTCGGAAATCTCTCTGGCACTGGTAGGCTGCCTGCTGGTGCTGTTTGGCGCCGACATCAAAGGCTGGGTCGACCAACGCCTGGGCAGCATCGCCGGCGCCTTGCGCGTCCCGCTGATGGCCCTGCTGTGCATGGTCGGCAGCGGCGTGGCGCTGATCTATGCCACGCCATGGATCATCAAAGGCCTGAGCCAGTTCAACAACTACAGCCTGGCGCCGGTGTTGTTGGTGGTGCTGGTGTTGATTGGCGTCGTAGCAGACCGCCGCTGAGCGCTGATGATCGTTCCCACGCTCTGCGTGGGAATGCAGCCAGGGACGCTCCGCGTCCCAAGAGCGTCCATTGAGGTATTCCCACGCGGAGCGTGGGAACGATCATTGGCCGGTTAGGACTGTTTTTCGAACTTCAGATCCCACACGCCATGCCCAAGACGTTCGCCGCGGCGTTCGAACTTGGTGATCGGGCGTTCGGCCGGACGTGGGACGCATTTGCCGTCTTCGGCGAGGTTGCGATAGCCCGGTGCGACGTTCATTACTTCCAGCATGTACTCGGCGTACGGTTCCCAGTCGGTGGCCATGTGTAGCACACCGCCAACCTTCAACTTGCTGCGCACCAGTTCAGCGAACGATGCCTGAACGATACGACGCTTGTGGTGACGGCTTTTGTGCCATGGGTCTGGGAAAAACAGCATCAGTCGATCGAGGCTGTTGTCGGCGATGCAACGGTTGAGCACTTCGATCGCATCGCAATCGTAGACGCGCAGGTTGGTCAGGCCCTGAGTCAGCACGCCATTGAGCAGCGCGCCGACACCCGGACGGTGCACTTCCACACCAATGAAGTCCTGTTCCGGCGAAGCCACGGCCATTTCCAGCAGCGAGTGGCCCATGCCGAAACCGATTTCCAGCGAGCGCGGTGCCGAGCGACCGAACACTTGGTCGAAGTCCACCGGCGCATCGGCCAATGGCAGCACGAACAGTGGCGTGCCCTGATCCAGACCGCGTTGCTGGCCTTCAGTCATGCGCCCGGCGCGCATCACGAAACTCTTGATGCGGCGGTGTTGGCGCTCGTCGCCTTCTTCCGTCTGGATAGGCGTGTCGTTCGATTCAGTCATCAATGGCTCTTACTTGATCAGACCATCCAGCGGCGAGGAGGCGCTGGCATAGAGTTTTCTCGGCATGCGGCCAGCGAGGTAGGCCAGACGGCCCGCCACGATGGCGTGTTTCATGGCTTCGGCCATCATGATCGGCTGTTGGGCGTGGGCGATAGCCGAGTTCATCAGCACCGCGTCACAGCCCAGCTCCATGGCGATGGTGGCGTCGGAAGCGGTACCGACACCGGCATCCACCAACACCGGAATTTTCGCTTCTTCGAGGATGATCTGCAGGTTGTAAGGGTTGCAGATCCCCAGACCCGAACCGATCAAACCGGCCAGTGGCATGACCGCGATGCAGCCGATTTCCGCCAGTTGCCGGGCGATGATCGGGTCATCGCTGGTGTAGACCATCACGTCGAAGCCTTCCTTGACCAGCACTTCGGCGGCCTTGAGGGTTTCGATCACGTTGGGGAACAGGGTTTTCTGATCCGCCAGCACTTCCAGCTTCACCAGGTTGTGGCCGTCGAGCAGCTCACGGGCCAGGCGGCAGGTGCGCACGGCTTCGATGGCGTCGTAGCAACCGGCAGTGTTCGGCAGGAAGGTGAAGCGATCCGGCGACAGGACTTCGAGCAGGTTCGGTTCACCCGGGTTCTGGCCGAGGTTAGTGCGGCGCACGGCGAACGTGACGATCTCGGCACCCGAGGCTTCGATGGCCAGGCGGGTTTCTTCCATGTCACGGTACTTGCCGGTGCCTACCAGCAAACGCGACTGGTAAGTACGACCGGCCAGAACGAAGGGCTTGTCGCTACGAACGATGCTCATGGGAAATCCTCTGTTGGGGTGAGGTTCTTGCAGAATAATTCTGTGGCCGCTTGGGCCGGGCAGCTAGCCGCCGCCGATGGCGTGCACGACTTCGACCGAGTCACCGTCGTTCAACGTGGTTTCTGCGTGCTGGCTGCGCGGGACGATATCCAGATTGAGTTCGACCGCCACCCGGCGCCCGGTCAGTTCCAGACGGGTCAGCAGGGCCGCAACGGTTTCGCCGTCGGGCAATTCAAGGGATTCGCCGTTCAATTGAATGCGCATGCCGAATGCCGCCATCATTTTTAGGGGCTGGCATTCTAGCCCGATCAGTCAGGCCGACCCAAGCCATTCGTCTTGTAATACGATCCTGCGGCAGCTCCTACAAGGTCAGCTCAACCGCCAGGCGGCAAGCCCCAGGCAAAACCAGCCCACCAGGAATGCCAGACCACCGAAGGGGGTGACGATCCCGAGCTTGCTGACGCCTGTCATCGTCAACAGGTACAGACTGCCGGAAAACAACACAATACCGATGGCAAAGGACGCACCAGCCCAAGTGATCAGCCGACCGGGAACCTGCGTAGCCAACAGCGCCACACCCAGTAACGCCAGGGTATGCACCAGTTGATAGGTGACGCCTGTATGGAATATCGCCAAATACTCCGGCGTCAGACGGCTTTTCAGGCCGTGGGCGGCGAATGCCCCCAGGGCAACACCGGTGAAGCCGAAAAAGGCAGCCAGCATCAGGAAGCCACGCAACATGAAGAACTCCAGTCAGACTCGATCAACAGGGTCTGTATAATGGCCGGCTCAACGGGTTCGGCCAAGCCATCTCTATGCTGCAATTAATTTTCCGTCGTTTCACGAAGGTCCTGCTCTGGTTCGCGGGCGGCAGCGTATTGCTGGTGTTGCTGTTTCGGGTGGTGCCACCACCGGGAACGGCACTGATGGTCGAACGCAAGATTGAATCCTGGTTCGACGGTGAACCTATCGACTTGCAACGTACCTGGAAACCCTGGGATGAAATCTCCGACGACCTGAAGGTCGCGGTGATTGCCGGTGAGGATCAGAAATTCCCGGAGCATTGGGGTTTTGACTTCGGGGCGATTCAGGCGGCACTGGCTCATAACGAGCTGGGCGGTTCGATTCGGGGTGCCAGCACGCTAAGCCAGCAGGTTTCGAAGAACCTGTTTTTGTGGTCCGGGCGCAGTTGGTTGCGCAAAGGCCTGGAGGCCTGGTTTACCGGGCTGATCGAAGTGTTCTGGCCCAAGCAGCGGATTCTTGAGGTGTACCTCAACAGCGTCGAGTGGGATGAAGGCGTGTTTGGCGCCGAAGCCGCGGCTCGGCATCACTTTGGTGTGGGCGCTCGTTCACTGTCCCGGCAGCAGGCGAGTTTACTGGCCGCAGTACTGCCGAACCCGCGGGTGTGGAGCGCCAGCCATCCGACCTCTTACGTTGCAAGGCGAGCCGGGTGGATTCGCCAGCAGATGAGTCAGTTGGGTGGTGACAGTTATCTGGTCGACCTGAACGATTCGCGCCGGGCGCCTTGGTCTCAATAACGCCGCAAATCCCTTGTGGGAGCGAGCTTGCTCGCGAAGGCGTCGTGCCAGTCGACATCAATGTTGACTGATATACCGCATTCGCGAGCAAGCCCGCTCCCACATTAGTTTTGTGGTGTGGCACAGAAACAAAAACGCCCCGATCAATGATCGGGGCGTTTTTTATTGCGTTCGCGCAGGTTACGCGGCGATCGACAACTTGAGCTTGTTCATCGCGCTCTTCTCGAGCTGACGAATACGCTCGGCCGACACGTTGTACTTCTGCGCCAGGTCGTGCAGCGTGGCCTTTTCCTCTGCCAGCCAGCGCTGGTAGAGGATGTCGCGGCTGCGGTCGTCCAGCACTTCAAGCGCTTCGTGCAGGTTGTGGTTGGAGTTGTCGCTCCAGTCGGCATCTTCCAGTTGACGGGCCGGATCGTACCGGTGGTCTTCCAGATAATTGGCCGGCGATTGGAAAGCACTGTCGTCGTCCGCTTCCGCGGCCGGATCGAACGCCATGTCATGGCCGGTCAGGCGACTTTCCATCTCGCGTACTTCCCGCGGCTCTACGCCGAGGCTTTCCGCCACGCGATGGACTTCCTCGTTGTTCAGCCAGGCCAGACGTTTCTTCTGGCTGCGCAGGTTGAAGAACAACTTGCGCTGAGCCTTGGTGGTCGCGACTTTCACGATCCGCCAGTTGCGCAGGATGAACTCGTGGATTTCCGCCTTGATCCAATGCACCGCAAAGGACACCAGGCGTACGCCCATTTCCGGGTTGAAACGCTTGACCGCTTTCATCAGGCCGACGTTGCCTTCCTGGATCAGGTCAGCCTGGGCCAGGCCGTAACCGGAATAGCTACGGGCAATGTGTACGACAAAACGCAGGTGGGCGAGCACCATCTGCCGAGCCGCCCCCAAATCCTGCTCATAATAGAGACTCTCGGCCAGTTCACGCTCCTGCTCCGGTGTCAGCAATGGAATGCTGTTCACCGTGTGCACATAGGCCTCCAGGTTCGCACCCGGGACCAGAGCATATGCAGGCTGCAAAGAATTGGTCATACGAAAAAACCTCCGACTTACATAACTCGTGCAGTTCAGCACTGCGAAAATTGACCGGAAACCAAAAGACAAGTTCCCATAAACGCTGAAAGGTCAATACGAGCAAAATGATATTACTTTGGCGCAAGCTCCCGCAGGTGGCGTGCGACTGCAATCCATGCACCGATATACCCCAACAGCACCGCGCCAAGCAAGAGCGATAGACCGTCGGCAACTGGCACTCCGGCCAGCGCAAAATCACTGCCGTACAAACCGGCCAGTCCAACCACCGCGTCGTTCAGCCAGTTCAGGCCGAACGCCAATACACCCCAGGACAGAATCCCCGCACCAAAGCCATAAAGCGCACCCATATACAGAAAGGGCCTGCGCACATAGCTGTCAGTGCCGCCGACGAGTTTAATCACTTCTATCTCTGTGCGGCGGTTTTCAATATGAAGACGAATGGTATTGCCTATCACCAAAAGTAATGCAGAAACCAAAAGCACGGTCAGACCGAAGACAAAACGGTCGCCCAGCTTGAGGATGGCTGCCAGACGCTCGACCCAGACTAGATCAAGTTGCGCCTGTTGTACCTTCGGCAATTCGGAAAGTTTTTGTCTCAATGCTTCAAGCGCGGGCTTGTCGACCTCGTTCGGGGTCACCAGGACCACGCCCGGCAGCGGGTTTTCCGGGAGTTCCTTGAGCGCTTCGCCCAGTCCGGACTGCTGCTGGAACTCTTCCAGTGCCTGATCACGACCCACGTATTCGGCGTCGGCCACGCCCGGCATGCCCTTGATCTGCTCACGCAACGACTCGCCCTGTTCAGGGCCGGCATCGAGTTGCAGGTACAAGGAAATCTGCGCCGCACGCTGCCAGGAACCGCCGAGACGCTCGACGTTACTTAGCAGAAGTGACAGACCCATCGGCAAACTCAGGGCAACTGCCATCACCATGCAGGTGAAAAAGCTGCCGATCGGGTGTTTGCCCAAACGGCGCAAGCTGTCCAGCAGACTGGCGCGGTGGCTTTCGATCCAGGCGCGGAACAGCGTGGCGAAATCCGGGCCGTCGTCATCGTCGCGCTTTTTCTTCTGCGGTTGCGGATCGGCGGCCTTCGGGGCCACGCGCTCGGAAACCTTGGGGCTACGTGTTGCACTCATACGCCAGCCTCCCCGTCGCCGATCAATCGGCCACGCTGCAGGGTCAGCATGCGGTGACGCATGCGAGCTATCAGCGCCAGGTCGTGACTGGCGATCAGCACGCTGGTGCCCAGACGGTTGATATCTTCGAACACACCCATGATTTCCGCCGCCAGACGCGGGTCGAGGTTACCGGTCGGTTCATCCGCCAGCAGCAAGGCCGGGCGGTGAACGATGGCGCGAGCGATGCCGACGCGCTGTTGCTGGCCGGTGGACAGGTCGCCGGGGTAGAGATCGGTTTTGTCCGAGAGCGCCACGCGTTCCAGGGCTGAGTCCACACGCTTGGCAACTTCGGCCTTGGACAGGCCAAGGATCTGCAACGGCAACGCGACGTTATTGAATACCGTGCGATCGAACAGCAACTGGTGGTTCTGGAACACCACGCCGATCTGCCGACGCAGGAACGGAATCTGCGCGTTGCTGATGGTGCCCAGGTCTTGCCCTGCCAGCAGCAATTTGCCGGTGGTCGGACGCTCCATGGCCAGCAGCAGCCGCAACAAGGTGCTTTTACCGGCGCCGGAATGGCCGGTGACAAACAAGAATTCACCCCGACGGACTCGAAAGCTCAGCTCATGCAAGCCGACGTGACCGTTCGGGTAGCGTTTACCGACCTGTTCGAAACGAATCATGAACGCTCCCGCTCGGCAAACAATGCCTGGACAAAGGGTTCTGCTTCAAAAGTACGCAAATCGTCGATGCCTTCACCGACGCCGATATAGCGAATCGGCAAGCCAAACTGCTTGGCCAGGGCAAAAATCACCCCACCCTTGGCGGTGCCGTCGAGCTTGGTCAGCGCCAGGCCGGTCAGTTCGACGGTCTGGTTGAATTGCTTGGCCTGGTTGATGGCGTTCTGGCCGGTACCGGCGTCGAGCACCAACAGCACCTCATGGGGTGCGTCGGCATCGAGCTTGCCGATCACCCGGCGAACCTTTTTCAGTTCTTCCATCAAGTTGTCTTTGGTGTGCAGGCGACCAGCGGTGTCGGCGATCAGCACGTCGATGCCCCGGGCCTTGGCGGCCTGCACGGCGTCGAAGATCACCGAAGCGGAGTCGGCGCCGGTGTGCTGGGCGATGACCGGAATCTTGTTGCGCTCGCCCCAGACCTGCAATTGCTCGACCGCGGCGGCGCGGAAGGTGTCACCGGCGGCGAGCATGACTTTCTTGCCTTCCAGTTGCAGCTTCTTCGCCAGTTTGCCGATGGTGGTGGTCTTGCCGGCGCCGTTGACGCCCACCACCAGAATCACGAATGGCTTGCTCTGTGAGGTGATTTTCAGCGGCTGTTCGACGGGTTTGAGCATCGCTGCCAGCTCGGCTTGCAGGGATTTGTACAGCGCATCGGCATCGGCCAGTTCTTTGCGGGCGACTTTCTGAGTCAGGCGCTGAATGATCACCGACGTCGCTTCGACGCCGACATCGGCGGTCAGCAGACGGGTTTCGATGTCTTCGAGCAGCTCGTCGTCGATGATTTTCTTGCCGAGGAACAGGCTGGCCATGCCCTCGCCAATGCTGGCGCTGGTCTTGGACAGGCCTTGCTTGAGACGGGCGAAGAAACCGGCCTTGGTCTCTTCGGTACGCACAGGCTCGGCCGGGGTTTCGACGGGCGCAACCGGTATGGCGGCAACAGGAGCGATGGCTGGTGCTGGTGCCGGTTCTGGCGCTTGAGCAACTGGAGCAACTGGAGCGACAAATGCTGGTACTACAGGTTCTGGAACAACCGGCGCAGGTTCGGCTACGAACACGGGCGCAACGCCTGCCGGTTCAACCACTGGCGCCCGAACCGGCTCAGGAGCAAACGCGGTCGGGGCCGGAATTGGTGGCGTGATGTGAGGCGCTTGCTCATCTTCGACCAACGCCACCGGTTCTTCCGCTACCGGCAATGTCAGCCACGGCGCGGCCACTGGCGTCAGCGGCAATGGGGCCGCGACTTCGGTTTCAGTTGCACGCACGGCCGCAGGTTGTAGCGCCGGCTCGGCAATCGGCGCAGGCTTTTGCTCTATAACCGGCGCTGGTGCTGACTCAGAAAGTGGCTGTGGCTGTTCGACAACGGGCTCCTGCGGCTTTTTGCGCAGCCATCCGAACAGGCTTTTCTTCTCGCCAGCCGCAGCTGGGGTCTTCTTGTCGTCGTTGGAACCAAACATGGAGGACGGCTATCTCACGGTAGCGACGCGCCAAAGGGCGCCTCGGCAATAAATAATTCGATGCAGAACAGACTGCGATTCATCCAGCTTGTTCACGCGCAACATTTTGTCGAGGTGCGAACGGCACCTCACAGAAACGATTTCACGAAGGACTGAAGCGGCAAAATCGGCGAAAAAGCAGAGTTTAGTTGATAAACCTCAGTCTTCTGCCGCAAACCCATACAACCTGATCAAACACCAAGGCTTGATAGGCGTGGCCGCCAGTAAAACGGATCAGTATCCTAGCACCCTCTCGCCCGCCGACGCTAAGACCAAGCGGGCAGCCCAACAGGTTTAAAAACGAATGAATGCTCTAGCCCGCCGCGCTGCAGGCCTGCTGCTCAGCACAGTTTGTCTGCCCCTCTCGGCCCTGGCTGCCGATCCACAACCGACCCACGAATTCACCCTCGACAACGGCCTGAAGGTTGTCGTGCGCGAAGACCATCGTGCGCCGGTCGTCGTTTCCCAGATCTGGTACAAGGTCGGCTCCAGCTACGAGACCCCGGGCCAGACCGGGTTGTCCCACGCGCTGGAACACATGATGTTCAAGGGCAGCGAGAAAGTCGGCCCCGGCGAAGCCTCGCTGATCCTGCGCGACCTCGGCGCCGAAGAGAACGCCTTCACCAGCGACGACTTCACCGCGTATTACCAGGTGCTGGCCCGCGACCGTCTGGGCGTGGCCTTCGAACTGGAAGCCGACCGCATGGCCAACCTGCGCCTGCCGGCCGACGAGTTCGCCCGCGAGATCGAGGTGATCAAAGAAGAACGTCGCTTGCGCACCGACGACAAGCCGATGTCCAAAGCCTACGAACGCTTCATGGCCATGGCCTACCCCGCCAGCGGCTATCACACGCCGACCATCGGCTGGATGGCGGACCTCGACCGCATGAAGATCGAAGAACTGCGCCACTGGTACCAGTCCTGGTATGTGCCGAACAACGCCACCCTGGTGGTGGTCGGTGATGTGACCCCGGACGAAGTCAAAACCCTCGCCCAGCGCTACTTCGGCCCAATCGCCAAGCGCGACGTGCCACCGGCGAAAATCCCGCTGGAGCTGGCTGAGCCTGGCGAACGCAAGATAACCCTGCATGTACAAACCCAATTGCCCAGCCTGATGCTGGCCTTCAACGTGCCGAGCATCGCCACCGCCGCAGACAAACAGTCGGTCAACGCCCTGCGCTTGATTTCCGCCCTGCTCGACGGCGGCTACAGCGGCCGCATCCCGACGCAACTGGAGCGCGGCGAAGAACTGGTGTCCGGCGGTTCGTCGAGCTACGACGCCTACACCCGTGGCGACAGTCTGTTCACGTTGTCGGCCACGCCGAACACCCAGAAGAAGAAAACCATGGCCCAGGCTGAAGCCGGGTTGTGGAAACTGCTCGAACAGCTGAAAACCACTGCGCCGTCCACCGAAGAGCTGGAGCGCGTGCGAGCACAGGTCATTGCCGGTCTGGTCTACGAGCGTGACTCGATCACCAGTCAGGCCACCGCCATCGGCCAACTGGAAACCGTCGGGCTGTCCTGGAAACTGATGGACACCGAACTCGCCGACCTGGAAAGCGTGACCCCGCAAGACATCCAGAAGGCCGCCAAGCTGTATTTCACCCGCGAACGTCTCAGCGTCGCCCATGTACTGCCACAGGAGACGACTCATGAGTGAGCGTAAAAAATCGCGTCTGGCCCTGATCGGCCTGATCGCTGTCGCACTGATCGGGTCTGCCGCCTTCTATTTGTCCAAACCCGACGAGTCCAACGCCAGCGAAGCCCTCGACAAAGCCAAGGCCAGCCAGAAGCTGCAATCGCTGGCCGAACTCGACGGCAAGGCCCCAAGCCATCGCTCGCTGAACGTGCAGACCTGGAACACCGCCGAAGGCGCCAAGGTGCTGTTCGTCGAAGCCCGTGAGCTGCCGATGTTCGACATGCGCCTGATCTTCGCCGCCGGCAGCAGCCAGGACGGCGATGCACCCGGCCTGGCACTGCTGACCAACGCCATGCTCAACGAAGGTGTGGCCGGCAAAGATGTCAGCGCTATCGCCCAGGGCTTCGAAGGCCTGGGCGCCGACTTCGGCAACGGCGCGTACAAAGACATGGCGCTTGCCTCCTTGCGCAGCCTGAGTGCCGTGGACAAACGCGAGCCTGCCTTGAAGCTGTTCGCTGAAGTCGTCGGCAAACCGACCTTCCCCGCCGATTCGTTTGCCCGCATCAAAAACCAGATGCTCGCCGGCTTCGAATACCAGAAACAAAACCCCGGCAAACTCGCCAGCCTGGAGCTGATGAATCGCTTGTATGGCGCTCACCCGTACGCGCACTCCAGTGACGGCACGGCGAAGAGCATTCCACCGATCACCCTGGCGCAGTTGCGGGCCTTCCATCAGAAAGCCTACGCCGCTGGCAACGTAGTGATTGCGCTGGTGGGCGACCTGTCGCGCGCCGAGGCCGAGGCGGTTGCCGCACAAGTATCCGCCGACCTGCCCAAAGGCCCGGCCCTGGCGAAAATCGAACAACCGACCGACCCCACGCCCAGCATCGGTCACATCGAGTTTCCGTCCAAGCAGACCAACCTGATGATCGCGCAACTGGGTATCGACCGTGACGATCCGGATTACGCGGCGTTGTCCATGGGCAATCAGATCCTTGGCGGCGGTGGTTTCGGCACCCGGTTGATGAGCGAAGTGCGCGAGAAGCGCGGCCTGGCCTACGGCGTGTATTCGGGTTTCAGCCCGATGCAGGTTCGCGGCCCGTTCATGATCAATCTGCAAACCCGCGCCGAGATGAGCGAAGGCACGCTGAAACTGGTGCAGGATGTGCTCGCCGACTACCTTAAAACCGGCCCCACCGAAAAAGAACTCGATGACGCCAAGCGCGAACTGGCCGGCAGCTTCCCGCTGTCCACCGCCAGCAACGCCGATATCGTCGGTCAGCTCGGCGCCATGGGTTTCTACAACTTGCCGTTGAGCTACCTGGAGGACTTCATGCAGCAGTCCCAGAGCCTGACCGTCGAGCAAATCAAAACCGCCCTGAACAAACACCTGAGCACGGACAAACTGGTCATCGTCAGCGCTGGCCCGACCGTGCCACAAAAGCCGTTACCGGCCCCTACTGATAAACCTGCCGAGCAACCGCTCGGGGTTCCGGAGCATTAATGGCCAGTCCAAAAAAACCTGTTCACAACGTCCATAACGGTGTGAATCAACTGCGCATCATCGGCGGCGAATGGCGTAGCCGGCGCCTGAGTTTCCCGGATGCTCCGGGCCTGCGGCCGACCCCGGACCGGGTGCGTGAAACCCTGTTCAACTGGCTCGCGCCTTACGTCGCCGGGGCCAAGGTGCTCGATCCGTTTACCGGCAGTGGCGCGTTGTTTCTGGAAGCCTTGTCCCGTGGCGCGGCCATGGGTCAGGCGCTGGACGCCAGCAACATCGCGGTGTCCAGCCTGAAAGAACATCTGGGCACCCTGCGCTGCACCACCGGTCAGGTACAGACTGCCGACGCATTGCGTTATCTGGAAACCCAACCGGCCACGGCGTTCGATCTGGTATTTCTCGACCCTCCGTTCAATCAGAATCTTTTGCCAGTCGTTTGCACTCTGCTCGAAGAGCGTCATTGGCTGGCCGACGATGCGTGGGTCTACACTGAAAGCGAAACAGCACCGTCGATACTTGGCTTGCCGGGAAACTGGCGCCTGCATCGGGAGCAGAAATCCGGACGAGTGTATTACGCGTTGTGGCAACGTATGGCAGGGATCGCCGGCTAGTCCGGCCTGAGAAAACGGTGCGAAGCTCCGTCAGCTAACGCTGCGGGTACGCACCGCAGCATCGAGAGCAATCGTGTCCCATCTGCCAGAACGTTTCACCCCCGCCTTCACGCCCGCCTACGGCCTGGGCAATCCGCACTTACAAACCTTGTGGGGACCGCTATGGCGCAAAACCACGCATATCGAGCGCGAGCGGGAACGATTGTGGCTTGAAGACGGCGACTTCCTTGACCTGGACTGGCACGCCCCCCACAGCGCGAATGCGCCGCTGGTGCTGGTATTGCACGGCCTGACCGGTTCGTCGAATTCGCCTTATGTGGCCGGCATGCAAAAGGCGCTGGGCGCCCGGGGTTGGGCCAGCGTCGCGCTGAACTGGCGAGGCTGCTCCGGCGAGCCCAATCTGTTGCCGCGCAGCTACCATTCCGGGGCCAGTGAAGACCTGGCGGAAACCATCAAACACTTGCGAACCCTGCGCCCCCTCGCGCCGCTGTATGCGGTCGGTTATTCCATGGGCGGTAACGTATTGCTCAAGCATCTGGGCGAAACCGGCAGCAACAGCGGTGTGCTCGGCGCGGTGGCAGTGTCGGTGCCGTTTCGCCTCGATCAGTGTGCCGATCGTATCAGCCAGGGTTTTTCCAAATTCTATCAAGCGCATTTCATGCGTGAGATGGTCGCCTACATCAAGAACAAGCAGCGCAAATTCCAGCATGACGGACATGAGGATGGCCTGGCGGCGTTGGCAGCCCTGGGCTCGCTGGAGAACTTGCGCACCTTCTGGGATTTCGATGGCCGGGTCACCGCACCTCTGAACGGTTTCGCCGATGCCGCGGATTACTATCGCCGCGCCTCAAGTCGTTATTTCCTTGGAGAGATTCGCACGCCGACCCTGATTATCCAGGCGGCCGATGACCCGTTTGTGTTTCCTCATAGCCTGCCGCAAGCCGACGAATTGTCCGCCAGCACTCAATTCGAGTTGCAGGCCAAGGGTGGGCATGTCGGTTTCGTCGAGGGCACGTTCAGGCAACCGGGTTACTACCTGGAGCGGCGCATTCCCCAATGGCTGGCCGCCACGGGGCGCACCTGAACCATGGACTCCGGTCAGGGTGAATCAGCCAGGTTTTGCCGACCAGAGCCATCTGAGTCGGCAGTTCAAGCAGGTTTACGGTGTAGGACCGGGGGGCGTATTGCAGTGCGCAGCAGGTGCTTGAGGTTTAATGAGGCCTCACAAACACCCATTATCCCTGTGGGAGCGAGCTTGCTCGCGATAGCGGCGGGACAGTCACCACCGTCGTTGAATGTTATGGCCCCATCGCGAGCAAGCTCGCTCCCACAGGGGATTGAGGTGATCATTCGCCGGTGGCGACGCCTCGTGCGGGATCGTTGATCCACTCACTCCACGACCCGGCATACAGCGACCCCAACGGATAACCCGCCAGGCACAGGGCGAACAGGTTGTGGCAGGCCGTCACGCCAGAACCGCAATACGCGACCAGTTCCGTCGGCGAACGAACACCTAGCTTCGCAGCAAACCGTTGCTTGAGCTGATCGGCCGGCAGGAAACGCCCGTCACTGCCCAGGTTGTCGGTGAACGCGGCACATTGCGCGCCGGGGATGTGTCCGGCTATCGGATCGATCGGCTCCACTTCGCCCTTGAAGCGCGGCAGGGCGCGGGCGTCGAGCAAGGTCAACGCTGGCTGGCCGAGACGTTGCTGCAGCTGTTCGGCGCTGAGCAACAGCGAAGCATCCGGCGTCCCGGTGAAGGTACCGCGGGTGATCGACGGCGCATCAAGACTCAAGGGCAATCCGGCGGCATGCCAGGCTTTCAGCCCGCCATCGAGTATGAACACGCCATCGCGCTTGCCCAGCCAGGCCAGCAACCACCAGGCCCGCGCCGCGTAGGCGCCGGGACCGTCATCATACAAAACCACCTCGCTGTCGGCGTTGATGCCCCAGGCCTGCAGACGCTCGATCAGGTTTTCGGGCTCAGGCAACGGATGACGCCCGGTCACACCCTTGACCACTGTCCCGCTCAAATCACGCTCAAGATCGGCAAAACTCGACCCGGCGATATGACCTTCGCAATAGCTGCGCTGACCGTAGTCCGGGTCTTCGAGGGCAAAACGACAATCCAGAATTACCAGCCCCGGCGCCTCCTTTTTCAGGTCCAACGCTTGCGGGCTGATCAGTTGCGCAATGGGCATAACGGGCTCCTGTGATGTTGTCTGTCTGCAATCCTACGGCACTCTTTATCCCACTTCTTCCAGCGCCTGGGCCAGCGGCACATAAAACTCTTCGAACAGTGCATTCACCGCATCGCGAGATTGATCAGTGACGAACCCGGCCTCCAGCACCAGCACCTGATACACGCCTCGTTTCATGGCCTGTTCGCTCAGATGGTTGGAGTTTTCCCGCGTAGTGCACAGAAAACGCACCCACGAGGTGAGGATGATCCAGGCATTGAGGGTCAGGGATTCGATCTGAACCTTGTCCATGCACAGAATGCCGGCCTCGACGAAGCCCGCGTAGATGTGTGTGCCCTGGATCAGGCAGCGCTGGGAAAAGCGCCGATAACGGGCGGCCAGCTCGGGATCGCTGTCGAGCAAATGCTCGAGGTCGCGATGCAGGAACCGGTATTGCCACATGGCGGCGAGCAATTCCTTGAGGTAGAAGCGCTTGTCTTCGACTGTCGCGGCACGCCCCTGGGGCGGGCGCAGAAAGCTGTCCACCAGGTTTTCGTACTCACTGAACAACACGGCGATGATCGCCTGCTTGTTGGGGAAGTGGTAGTACAGGTTGCCCGGGGAAATCTCCATGTGGGCAGCAATGTGGTTGGTGCTGATACTGCGCTCGCCCTGTTGATTGAACAGCTCCAGGCTGTTCTGCACGATGCGCTCGCTGGTTTTGATCCGAGGGGCCATGGCTTGAGCTTTAATTGTGCGATGAGGGCATCTTACGACCTATCCGCCCGTGGTTAAAACAAAGCTGCACCGAAGTGCCATTTGACTTTCTAGAGCATAGACTCTAAAAAGTTCCTCATTCCAATAAATCCGGTGCCGACCATGCCTGCTGACATTGCCTACCTGAACAACCTGCAGCAGCCTCTGGACGAACTCCAAACCCTGTTCGACGCTCAACGCGCAGCGTATGCAGCCAACCCGATGCCACCCGCCGCTCAGCGCCAGCAATGGCTAAAGGCGTTGAAGGACCTGCTGAGCAATGAGCGCCAGGCCCTGATCGACGCCATCAGCCAGGACTTCAGCCACCGCAGCGCCGATGAAACCCTGCTCGCCGAATTGATGCCCAGCTTGCACGGTATTCACTACGCCAGCCGGCACCTCAAAAACTGGATGAAAACCTCGCGACGCAAAGTCGGTCTCGCCTTTCAACCAGCGTCGGCCAAAGTGGTTTATCAACCGTTGGGCGTGGTCGGAGTGATCGTGCCGTGGAACTACCCCCTTTACCTGGCCGTCGGGCCGTTGGTGGGTGCATTGTCGGCGGGTAACCGGGTGATGCTCAAACTCAGCGAATCGACCCCCGCCACCGGTTTGCTGCTCAAGGAACTGCTGGGCCGGGTTTTCCCCCAGGATCTGGTCTGCGTGGTGCTCGGCGAGGCCGATATCGGTGTGGCGTTCTCGCGGCTGCGTTTCGATCATTTGCTGTTCACGGGAGCCACCAGCATCGGCAAACACGTGATGCGCGCGGCGGCCGAGAATCTGACGCCGGTGACCCTCGAACTGGGCGGCAAGTCCCCGGCCATCGTTTCCCGCGATGTCCCGCTCAAGGACGCCGCCGAACGTATCGCTTTCGGCAAGACCCTCAACGCCGGGCAAACCTGCGTCGCCCCGGACTATGCGCTGGTGCCGGAAGACCGCGTAGGCTCTTTCGTCGAAGCCTATCGTCAGGCGGTTCGCGGGTTTTATCCGACCCTGGCCGACAATCCGGACTACACCGCCATCATCAATGACCGACAACTGGCGCGGCTCAACGGCTACCTCAGCGACGCCACCAGCAAGGGCGCGCTGCTGATTCCGCTGTTCGATCAGGGCCAGGGCCGACGCATGGGTCATAGCCTGCTGCTCAACGTCAGCGACGACATGACGGTGATGCAGGACGAAATCTTCGGCCCGCTGCTGCCGATCGTGCCGTACAAGGATCTCGATGAAGCGTTTGCCTACATCAACCAACGGCCTCGTCCGCTGGCGCTGTATTACTTCGGCTACGACAAGCGCGAGCAAAACCGCGTCCTCCACGAAACCCATTCCGGCGGCGTCTGCCTCAATGACACCTTGCTGCACGTTGCTCAGGACGACATGCCGTTCGGCGGCATCGGTGCCTCGGGCATGGGCCACTACCACGGCCACGAGGGTTTCCTGACCTTCAGCAAGGCCAAGGGCGTACTGATCAAACAGCGTTTCAACGCAGCGAAGCTGATCTATCCGCCGTACGGTAAATTCATTCAGAAACTGATCCAGAAGCTATTCATCCGCTAACGATCATCACCGCCGGGTAATAACAATAATGAGCCCAAGCCTGTCCGATACACCCGCGCTGTCGCGGCGCGGCCTGCTTGAACTCAGCCTCGGCGCCAGCGCTTTTCTGGCCACGGCCGGATTAGGCGCGAGCCTCAGCGGCTGCTCGTCGAGCACCCCGGCCAGCGGTTTCGCGATTCTGCGCAGCAGTGACCTGCTGTTTCTGCGGGCACTGATCCCGGTGATGCTCGACGGCGCCATGATCGTCGAGAAAGTGCCGGCCGCCGTCGCCGAGACCCTGCACGGCCTTGATAACGGACTGAATCACCTGTCGCCGGAAATGCTCAAACTGACCGGGCAATTGTTTGATGTGTTGGAGATGAGCATCACCCGTGGCCCACTGACCGGGGTATGGGGCAGTTGGGAAAACGCCAGCAGCGAACAGATCCGGCACTTTCTTGATCGTTGGGAAAACAGTTCGTTAAGCCTGTTGCGCATGGGGCATAGCTCATTGCTGCAAATGGTGATGATGGCGTGGTACAGCCGGGCGGAGTCGTGGGTGCATTGCGGATATCCGGGGCCGCCAACCGTTTGAAATCGTGGCGACCCTATCGCGGGCAAGCCACGCTCCCACAGGGTTTGAGGTGGCCAGCCCTTTTGTGAACGACTCAAACCTGTGGGTGCGTGGCTTGCCCGCGATGGCGTCAGCCGCATCACCACCAAATCCAAAATAATAAGAGAACCCATACATGCCCGTACCCGATCTGTTCCGCGAAGGCCTGGCCCGTGGCTGGAAAACCTACAACGGTTCGCAACTGACCCAGGACCTGACCCTCGACGCGGACGTGGCGATCATCGGCAGCGGTGCCGGCGGCGGGACCACCGCCGAAATCCTCAGCGCCGCCGGCTACAAGGTGTTGCTGATCGAAGAAGGTCCACTCAAAACCAGCAGTGACTTCAAGATGCTCGAAGACCAGGCCTACACCAGCCTCTATCAGGAAGGCATCGGGCGCATGAGCAAGGACGGTGCGATCACCATCCTCCAGGGTCGGGCGGTGGGCGGCACCACGTTGATCAACTGGACCTCGAGCTTTCGCACCCCGGACCCGACGCTGGAACACTGGGCCAAAGAGCATGACGTCAAAGGCCACACGCCGGCCGAGATGGCGCCCTGGTTCGAGCACATGGAACAACGCCTGGGCGTCGCCCCGTGGAGGGTGCCGCCCAACGCCAACAACGATGTCATCCGCAAAGGTTGCGAAAAACTCGGCTACGTCTGGCATGTGATTCCGCGCAATGTGCGTGGCTGCTGGAATATCGGCTACTGCGGCATGGGTTGCCCGACCAACGCCAAGCAATCGATGCTGGTCACGACCATCCCGGCGACCCTGGAAAAAGGCGGCGAGCTGCTCTATCTGGCCCGCGCCGAAAAACTGTCGATTAACGACGGCAAGGTCACAGGCCTGCACTGTGTGGCGATGGATGAGCGTTGTGTTGCGCCAACCGGACGCACGATTAAGGTCAAGGCACGGCATTACGTACTGGCCGGCGGCGGGATCAACAGCCCGGCACTGCTGTTGCGCTCCGAGGCGCCGGATCCTCATGAGCGCCTGGGTAAACGGACCTTTCTGCACTTGGTGAACATGTCCGCCGGGCTGTTCGACGAGGTGATCAACCCGTTCTACGGTGCGCCGCAGTCGATCTATTCCGACCATTTCCAATGGCAGGACGGCGTCACCGGCAAAATGTCCTACAAACTGGAAGTTCCACCACTGCACCCGGCGCTGGCCAGCACCCTGCTCGGCGGCTTCGGCACGGAAAACGCCCGGCACATGGAAAACCTGCCGCACACCCACGCCATGCTGGCGTTGCTGCGGGACGGTTTTCACCCAGACAGCCCTGGCGGCAGTGTCGAATTGCGCGGTGACGGCACGCCAGTGCTCGACTATCAGGTTTCACCCTACGCCTGGGATGGGTTGCGCCGGGCGTTCCACAGCATGGCCGAGATCCAGTTTGCCGGTGGCGCCAACGCCGTGATGCCGATGCACGCCGACGCGCGCTACGTGAAAACCCTCGCCGAAGCGCGCACGCTGATAGATGGCCTGAGCCTTGAGTTGTATCGCACGCGCCTGGGCAGTGCTCATGTGATGGGCGGTTGTGCCATGGGCGAAGACCCGAAAAACGCCGTGACCGACAGCCTCGGCCGACATCACCAACTGCGCAATCTGTCGATTCACGATGGCTCGCTATTCCCCACCAGCATTGGCGCAAACCCACAATTATCGGTCTACGGGCTGACGGCGCAACTGGCGAATTCACTGGCCGAACGTTTGAAAAACCCATGAAAACGCGGAATATTCCCATCGTCTATAGTGCTTTCTTACCCAACAGGCGACTTGGCCGACCGGGAAGGCTGCGATACCATCCGACTCCCCAACGGACTCCCGCCAGGACGACGCGATGAACCGAGTGTTGTACCCAGGTACCTTCGACCCTATTACCAAGGGCCATGGCGATCTGGTCGAACGCGCCGCGCGCCTGTTCGATCACGTGATCATCGCCGTCGCCGCCAGCCCGAAGAAAAACCCGCTGTTTCCCCTGGAACAACGTGTAGAGCTGGCCCGCGAGGTCACCAAACATTTACCGAACGTTGAAGTCGTCGGCTTCTCGACGCTGCTCGCGCACTTCGCCAAAGAGCAGAACGCCAACGTGTTCCTGCGCGGTTTGCGCGCGGTGTCGGACTTCGAATACGAATTCCAGCTGGCCAACATGAACCGCCAACTGGCACCGGATGTGGAAAGCCTGTTTCTCACCCCGTCCGAGCGTTATTCGTTCATTTCCTCGACGCTGGTCCGTGAAATCGCAGCCCTGGGCGGCGATATCACCAAGTTCGTCCACCCGGCGGTGGCCGACGCCCTCACCCTGCGCTTTAAAAAGTAGGAGCTGCCGCAGGCTGCGATCTTTTGCGGCTACCGCAATCTTCGATCGCTGCACTTGATCGCGCCCGCGTGCACTGCGGGCGCCAATGCGGCACAATTGTGCGCATTGGTTTATTGCGCCCGGGCCTGCCGCCCCGGCTGGAGTTAGCATGTCCCTGATCATCACCGACGATTGCATCAACTGCGACGTCTGCGAACCCGAGTGCCCGAACGCCGCCATCTCCCAGGGCGAAGAGATCTACGTGATCGACCCGAACCTGTGCACACAATGTGTCGGCCACTACGACGAACCGCAGTGCCAGCAAGTCTGCCCGGTGGATTGCATCCCGCTGGACGAGGCCCATCCGGAAACTGAAGAACAGTTGATGGAGAAGTACCGCAAGATTACCGGTAAGGCTTGAAAGCCTGAAAAGATCGCAGCCTTCGGCAGCTCCTACCCTGGAATGCGTACACCAGCAGGAGCTGCCGAAGGCTGCGATCTTTTGATTCTGCTTCACTCCCGCTGCTCAAACCCTTCCCCGATGCACCCCAGACACCGCACAAACGCCGCTTTCGCCGGGTCGACCACCAACGCCTGCCCCGCATCGCCAATGCCACCACCCAGCGCGGTAAACGGCAGCGACACCACAAACGCCCCGGCACCGATCACTGTCGCCACCACCAGCAACGGTCGGGCAATCAGTAGATCGCCAAGCATGGCGTAGGCTGGCGGGTTCTGGATGGTGTAACGCGGGTCGCCGCTGCCGTTCTCAGCCGCCAGCGCGGGCGCACCGACGCTCAGTAACAGCGCAACGACAAAGGTTCGAAACAGATTCATGGCACGGTCCTTCGGCTATGCAGTGAGAACACTGACTATAGACCGTAGCCGATATCAGCTCTGACAACGCGGGCAAAAGACGCTGGCGCGCTGCCCCAGCTTGACTTCCCGCAGCCCGGTGCCACAGACCTTGCAGTGTTCACCGCCACGGCCATACACAAACAGTTCCTGCTGGAAGTAACCTGGCTGACCGTCACCGCCGATAAAGTCCCGCAACGTGGTACCGCCCCGTTCGATGGCCAGGGCCAGGATGCGCTTGATCTCGATCGCCAGCTTCAAATAGCGCGCCCGTGAAATGCTCTTGGCTTCGCGGCGCGGGTCGATACCGGCAGCAAACAGCGCTTCGGTTGCGTAGATATTGCCGACACCGACCACCACCGCGTTGTCCATGATGAACGGTTTGACCGCCATGGAACGCCCACGGGATTGCTGGAACAGTCGCTCGCCGTCGAACAGATCGGTCAACGGCTCCGGCCCCAGGCGAACCAGCAGTTCGTGGTTCAGCGGGTCGAGACTCCAGAGCATCGCCCCAAACCGTCGCGGGTCGGTGTAACGCAGGGCCAGGCCCGATTCCAGTTCGATGTCCACATGCTCATGCTTGGCCGCCGGCATGCCGGCTTCCACCAGTCGCAGATTCCCCGACATGCCCAAATGGCTGATCAACGTGCCGACTTCGGCATTGATCAACAGGTACTTGGCGCGCCGCTCCACCAGCACGATGCGCTGCCCGGACAGCCGCACATCCAGGTCTTCGGGGATCGGCCAGCGCAGACGGCGCTCGCGAACGATCACCCGGCTGACGCGCTGGCCTTCCAGATGCGGTGCAATTCCGCGGCGGGTGGTTTCGACTTCCGGCAATTCAGGCATGGGGCTCTCGAATCAGGCGAGGTTCGACACTCAACGAGTGGCGAGGTCGCGAATCTCTTGTTTCTGGGTTTCGAAATCGTATTCCGATAAACCGATGTAATCGAGCACCAGGGGCCCGACGAGGTTCCATTCATGGTCTTCGGACTGGTTACCCAGTACCCGGAAAGAGGCGCAAATGTGTTCGGCCATCTTCAGGAGCGCCAGCAGATTTTTCAGCGGCGTATTGCGGGACGACTCATCGCTGAAAATGGCCAGGGCGTTGTGATGATTGGCAATGGCCTGGGTGACATGTTCGGGCAGGCGCCAGGATTTTGCGGTGTAATACCCGACCACGGCGTGGTTGGTGTTGTATTGCTTGTTCTCGGTATCCACCACGCGACATTCGGCGCTGGCGTTGCCATAGGCCTGTTCCAGCACTTTCATGTAATCGGGGAATTTCTTGAGCATCAACGGGATGCCGCAATCGTGGAACAGCCCCAGCGCATAGGCCTCATCACCAGCCTGGACGCCGACACGCTTGGCCAGGGTCAGGCACGTCATCGCCACGTCCTGTGCCGTGTCCCAGAAACGGTTGAGGGTGACGATGGCGTCGTCGTTCAGCTCACCCTTGATCGATTGCGCATTGATCAGGTTGATGATCGAACGGCTGCCCAACAGGTTCACTGCCCGCTGGATCGCGGTGATCTTGTTACTCAAACCGTAGTACGGCGAGTTGACGATCTTCAGCAAGGCGCCGGAAAGACCTGGGTCCTGGGAGATCAGCTTGGCGATCACCTCCAGGTCCGGGTCGGGCATGTACTGCTCCATCTGCAGATCCACCATGATCTGCGGCTGGGCCGGCACGCTGATGCCTTGCAGGGACTGTTGAATCTGTTCGGTCGTCAGTTCTTGGGACATCAGTACGCACTCCGGGTCAGGCGGGGATTCTAACCCTTAAAAAGATGGGTCCGACACATCCGCAGTTATGTCGCCGAAATTTCATTTATTGCCCAGAACAAATGCACTCCCTGTGGGAGCGAGCCTGCTCGCGATAGCGTCGGATTAGCCAACATTGATGCTGAATGTACCGCCGTCATCGCGAGCAGGCTCGCTCCCACAAGTTGCAGGCCCCCTCACCGCATGTCCATCCGCCAAGCCGAGCCCTTGCGCAACACGCTATACTCCCGCTCTTTTTTCCGGAGCGACGTCATGTCCCTGCCTAGCCTGCGCCTCAAAGCCAACGCCGACCGACGCCTGCGAAACGGCCACTTGTGGGTTTACAGCAACGAAATCGATGTAGCCGCTACTCCTTTGCACGGTTTCAAGGCGGGCGATCAGGCGATTCTCGAAGCCGCCGGCGGCAAGCCGCTGGGCATCGTTGCCATGAGCCCGAACAACCTGATCTGCGCGCGCCTGCTGTCGCGCGACATCAAGTTGCCGCTGGACAAGTCGCTGCTGGTGCATCGCCTGAACGTTGCCCTGTCCCTGCGCGATCGCCTGTTCGACAAGCCGTTCTATCGTTTGGTCTATGGCGACTCCGACTTGCTGCCAGGCCTGGTGGTCGACCGTTTCGGCGACATTCTGGTGGTCCAAATCGCCTCGGCGACCATGGAAGCGCACAAAGATGACGTGATCGCGGCACTGACCCAAGTGCTCAAGCCAAGCGGCATTCTGTTCAAGAACGACTCCGCTGCCCGTGACGCCGAAGGCCTCAATCGCTATGTCGAAACCGTGTTCGGCCTGGTGCCGGAATGGGTGGCGCTGGAAGAGAACGGCGTGAAGTTCGAAGCGCCTGTCATCCAGGGACAGAAAACCGGCTGGTTCTACGACCACCGCATGAACCGCGCGCGTCTGGCACCTTATGCCAAAGGCAAGCGCGTGCTGGACTTGTACAGCTACATCGGCGGCTGGGGCGTGCAAGCGGCCGCCTTCGGCGCCAGTGAAGTGTTCTGCGTCGATGCTTCGGCCTTCGCCCTCGACGGCGTGGAGCGCAACGCCGCACTGAACGGTTTCGCTGAAAAAATGACCTGCATCGAAGGCGACGTGTTCGAAGCCCTGAAAGAGCTGAAAGCCAGCGAAGAACGTTTCGACGTCATCGTGGCCGACCCTCCTGCTTTCATCAAACGCAAGAAAGACATGAAAAACGGTGAAGGCGCCTACCGTCGTCTGAACGAGCAAGCCATGCGCCTGCTCAGCAAGGACGGCATTCTGGTCAGCGCCTCGTGCTCGATGCACCTGCCGGAAGACGATCTGCAGAACATCCTGCTGACCAGCGCCCGTCACCTGGACCGCAACATCCAGATGCTGGAGCGTGGCGGTCAAGGCCCGGATCACCCGGTACACCCGGCGATTGCCGAGACTCGTTACATCAAGAGCATCACCTGCCGTCTGCTGCCAAACAGCTGAGTACGCTGGTTTGACGGGGAGCCCACAGGCTCTCCGTCAGCCGTTCCAACGCCGCAGCACCGACTCTTCAACCCCAACTTCTTACTCTGCAGCCCTACAGACTTGCAGGACGTTTCCCTGCATCTTTTATTTGAAAGAACATAACTTACAAACCTGTTCCAACCGTAAGATCGCTCCGACAAAATTACTGGAACATTCCTACTTAATACCCCCTTGATAAGCGTTCATTACAGCCTATGATTGAGTTGTCACCGCAAAGTGACACTCACTATCAATGACAAGGAGTCAAAACATGAAAGCAATTACTCTGGAAGCTAACAAGATCGCTAATCTGGCTTTTCTGGTTGCGCCAAAAGCCCGCTAAGTAAATGAGACGCTGGGGAGTGCCGGCTACCCAGCGTTTTCTTTGGCACAGCCCAGAGCGAACCGCCCATCATGCAGATAAACCCATATTTATTCATACTTCCTCGCACGCCCGGCCAAATAGTCTGGGATTACAAAAACCACAAACAATTTGAACTAAGCCCTGAATACTCAAACAGACTTACGCAACTTATCAACAACCCAAAACTGTATAACGACAGCAATATAGTTGACACTCAACTCCTAAACGCAGGAATACTGACAACATCAATACAAGGCACTATTGAATGGGGCTGGGATGAACTATCGAAGATCTTCCATATCGGCACCAAAAACATTCCCTGCGAACATGTCCCTCAGGATATTCACGAATGGTCGAGACACTACCTGGACCATTGCACCGACGTGCTGGCCGCTCCTGCACCGGGCAACCGCCCCACAGAACGCCAGGCGCGGGAGCTGATTGCCCTGCCAAAACCT
This sequence comes from Pseudomonas sp. B21-015, assembly GCF_024749285.1. NCBI lineage: Bacteria > Pseudomonadati > Pseudomonadota > Gammaproteobacteria > Pseudomonadales > Pseudomonadaceae > Pseudomonas > Pseudomonas sp. B21-015. Next base: position 433,599 of record NZ_CP087196.1, on the reverse strand, counting down.
TCCTGCCTGCCGGAAGGGTCTCTTGCCAACGTCCTGATCGGCCGAAAAACCTGCCGCACCTTCACCGATGCTGCTGTTTCACTGGATGCTATCGGCACGCTGCTTTACCTGTCCCTGGGCTACTTGCATGAGCGCGAAAACGATGTCGACGAAACCCTTGTCGAAGGCCTCGATGCCCGGCGCAGCAGCCCATCCGGTGGCGGACTGAATGCCTGCGAAGGCTTTCTTCATGTACATAACGTCAACGGCCTGAAACCCGGGCTCTACGCCTATCATCCCACCGAGCATGCACTGAGCTTCGTTAACCCGGCACCTGTATCGCCGCTGGGGCAGCTGCTGTGTGGGCAGCACTTCATCAACAACCTGCCAATGGGCCTGTTCATCACCGCTCGCTTCGACAAGTTGTGGTGGAAATATGAACACTCGCGAGCCTACCGAATGGCCTTCGTGGAAGCCGGGCATATTTCTCAGACGTTCCAGTTGGTGGCCACTGCGCTGGGGTTGAACACCTGGCTGACGGGGGCGCTGGCCGATGATCAGGTCGAGGCCTTGCTTGGGCTTGAAGACAGTGCGGAGCAACCGCTGTTTTTTGTCGGTTGCGGGCAGAGCGACGGGCAAGTGATGTGCAAGGAATTGAAAGATCTGCTGAGCAGTCGGGAGCCGCAACAATGACCGCCCCCATCGTTGCCCCAATAGATCCCCCCGTTTCCCGGGCGCTTCGTTTCACCCTCGGCGACTGGAATAACCGCGCCTCGGTGCGCACCAGCGAGCACGACTATCTATTACCGCCAGACCTGGAGCAGCAACTGGAAACACGCCACTGGTTTCCCCCGGGGTTTCTGGCTTACCTGAATCACCCGGCTATCGAAGCATTGGGTCAAACTGTCACCCATCGGCTGTCGGCCAATCATCTGGTGTACTTCCTCGACTACACCACCTTGCTCGAACACCGCATCGTCAACCGATCCGTGGAAACCATCATCCACGGGGAACTGAAGGTCCACATCCCCTCACGGATGAAGACCGCCGCGCTTCAGCTTTATACCGACGAGGGTTATCACGCCCTGTTTTCCAATAGCCTGGCCGAACAAATTGCCAGGTTCTACGGGATCAGCCTGCGCCCGGTCATGCCCCACCGCATAACCCGATTGAACACCCTGCTCGACCACGCGCCTGAAACACACAGGGCGCTGGCCTGGTTTCTCGTCGGGTTCGTGTCGGAGACGATCATTGCCAAGGAACTGCTCGACGTCTGCCGCGACGATCTGGTTTCCAGCGTCCGGGCAATGCTCAGGGACCATCTGGCGGACGAGGCGCGCCACAGTCGCTATTTCTCTGAAGTGTTCCATTACCTGTGGCTGACGCTGAACAACCGTCAACGCATGTTCGCCGCCAGACTGCTGCTGGACATCATCCGGATTTTCTTCGAGGCCGATGAACGATGGCTGCGGGAAAGCCTGCACAGCGCGGGTATCGGCGAGACCACCCTCACGGAAATTCTCGGCGGACTGACCACCCCCCAAGCCACCCTTCAAAGGACGCGATCCGGTGCTGACGCGACGCTTCAGGCGTTGAAAAAGGCCGGCTTCTTCGACCTGTCTTACAACCAGCAACTGTTTATGAAGGCAGGACTTATCGATGGATAAAGGGCACTCTGCGGCGACCGTCAAACAGCGTCGAGGGGCGGTCAGCCTGTTGTTGGCAATGGTGCTGCTTGGCGTGTTCCCGCTGGATGTCCTGCTGCCCTCGTTCCCTGCGCTCGCCGAACACTTTCGCAGCACACCCGCTGATATTGCGCTCTCGATCAGTCTGTTTGCCGTCGGTATAGCGGCCTCCCAACTGCTGATTGGGCCGCTGTCGGATGTGATCGGGCGCAAAGGACTGTTGCTCGCCGGAATAACCGTTTCGATGCTGGGTGCGGTGGGCTGCACACTGGCCAAGGACTATGTCTACTTCCTGCTGTTCCGTGTCATTCAGGCGCTCGGCTGCGGGTGTTTCGTGTTGTCACAGGCACTGGTTCAGGATCTGTTCGAGGGTGAGGAACGTGACCGGTTGCGGATCCTGATGGTCACCGCCACCGGCGTTTTCATCTCGGTCTCACCGTTGGCCGGCACGTTCCTGCAAGCCACTCTGGGCTGGAAAGGCAGCTTCTGGGGGTTTACCGTGCTGGCTGGAATAGTGCTGCTCAAAGCCTGTTTTCTTCTCGAGAACACTCGGCCCGCGGCAACCGGAGCGCGACCGAATATCTTCCAGCCCTACCGCTGGGTCTTGTGCGATTTCGACTTCCTGTCCTACTGGCTGATTTCAGCCTTTGCATTCGCCTGCCATTTTTCCTTCATCGTCATTTCACCGCTGATTTTCATGGATCAACTCCAGCTATCGGCCTATGACTTCTCGCTGATCCTGCTGGTATACGGCGGCGCCTACATCGTCGGCGGCATGGTTGCGACGCTGCTGGGTAAACGCATCAGTCCCGGTCATCAAATCATCAGCGGGCTGAGCCTGATCCTGTTGTCCGGCCTGATCATGCTTTACCTCTCAAGCCACTTTGCGCTGTCCCCGATCACCGTCCTGGTACCGATGCTCATCTGTACCGCCGGCACCACCATCGCCAGACCGGCCGCCACCTCCAAAGCCATGAGCCTGTTCCCCGAAAATGCGGGAACCTCGGCATCGGCCGGCAGCACAGTGATTTTCATCTGCGGCGGGTTGATCAGTGCGCTCATCAGCTTGAGCCCGGCCAACCTGCAATCCACCCTTGGATACAGCTTCATCATCTTGAGCAGCGTGGCGCTGGCGCTCAACAGTCGTATCAATCGCCGAGCCAAAAGCCCGCAAGCCAGCCCAAGCGTCGAATAACCTCGCCGATCGTCACCCCACACGCCCCGTCAGCGCTGGATCAACGCTTTCCGGCATTCCCTCCTGACGCCAGCGGTGTAGAATCGCGAGATTCATCGCCAGTCATCCCCCGGCGGGTTTATGAGCTCAAGCTGAAGCGCGCGGCGATCCCGCAAAGTCATCGGCAACTTCCGGACACACGGCCATTTCTGAGTGTTCCAGACGTCAATAGAAGCTCACTTCCCTTTTGATACCTGATTAGCCGCCCGGAGTGCTCCATGCCTGATTACCGCTCGAAAACATCCACCCACGGCCGCAACATGGCCGGTGCTCGCGCACTGTGGCGCGCCACGGGGATGAAAGATGACGACTTCAAGAAGCCGATCATCGCCATTGCCAACTCCTTTACCCAGTTCGTACCGGGCCATGTGCACCTCAAGGACCTGGGCCAACTGGTCGCTCGCGAAATCGAACGGGCCGGCGGCGTAGCCAAAGAATTCAACACCATCGCCGTGGATGACGGCATCGCCATGGGCCACGACGGCATGCTCTATTCGCTGCCGAGCCGCGAGATCATTGCCGACTCCGTCGAATACATGGTCAACGCCCACTGCGCCGACGCCATCGTCTGCATCTCCAACTGCGACAAGATCACCCCCGGCATGCTGATGGCCGCCTTGCGCCTGAACATTCCGGTGATCTTCGTTTCCGGCGGTCCGATGGAAGCCGGCAAGACCAAACTGGCCAGCCACGGTCTCGACCTGGTCGATGCCATGGTAATCGCCGCCGACTCCAGCGCATCCGACGAGAAAGTCGCCGAGTACGAGCGTAGTGCCTGCCCAACTTGCGGCTCCTGCTCCGGCATGTTCACCGCCAACTCGATGAACTGCCTGGTTGAAGCCCTGGGTCTGGCATTGCCGGGCAACGGTTCGACCCTGGCCACCCACAGCGACCGCGAACAGCTGTTCCTGCAAGCCGGCCGCACCATCGTCGAGTTGTGCAAGCGTTACTACGGCGAGAACGATGAGTCGGTGTTGCCGCGCAACATCGCCAACTTCAAGGCGTTCGAAAACGCCATGACCCTGGACATCGCCATGGGCGGTTCCACCAACACCATCCTGCACTTGCTGGCCGCGGCCCAGGAAGCCGAGATCGATTTCGACCTGCGCGACATCGACCGCCTCTCCCGCCATGTACCGCAACTGTGCAAGGTCGCGCCGAACATCCAGAAATACCACATGGAAGACGTGCACCGTGCCGGCGGGATCTTCAGCATCCTCGGTTCCCTGGCCCGTGGCGGCCTGCTGCACACCGACCTGCCGACCGTGCACAGCAAGAGCATGGCCGAAGGTATCGCCAAGTGGGACATCACCCAGACCAACGACGAAGCGGTGCATCACTTCTTCAAGGCCGGCCCTGCGGGTATCCCGACGCAAACCGCGTTCAGCCAGTCGACCCGTTGGGAAACCCTGGACGACGACCGTGAAAACGGCTGCATCCGCAGTGTCGAACACGCTTACTCGAAAGAAGGCGGCCTGGCCGTTCTGTACGGCAACATCGCGCTGGACGGCTGCGTGGTGAAAACCGCCGGTGTCGACGAGTCGATCCACGTCTTCGAAGGCAACGCGAAGATCTTCGAAAGCCAGGACAGCGCCGTACGCGGCATCCTCGCCGACGAAGTGAAGGCCGGCGATATCGTGATCATTCGGTACGAAGGCCCGAAAGGCGGCCCGGGCATGCAGGAAATGCTGTACCCGACGTCTTACCTGAAATCCAAAGGCCTGGGCAAAGCCTGCGCCCTGCTCACCGATGGCCGTTTCTCCGGCGGGACCTCGGGCCTGTCCATCGGCCACGCTTCGCCAGAAGCCGCTGCCGGCGGCGCGATTGGTCTGGTGCAGGATGGCGACAAGGTACTGATCGACATTCCGAACCGCTCGATCAACCTGTTGGTCAGCGACGAAGAACTGGCCGCGCGCCGGGTCGAGCAAGACAAGAAAGGCTGGAAGCCAGTGGAAAAGCGTCCACGTAAAGTGACCACTGCACTGAAAGCCTATGCCCTGTTGGCCACCAGCGCCGACAAGGGTGCGGTACGTAACAAAGCGATGCTCGACGGGCTGTAATACTTAACCGCCGAACAAAAAAAATGCCCCGCCAAGTGCGGGGCTGATCGTTCCCACGCTCCCGCGTGGGAATGCCTCAAGGGACGCTCCGCGTCCAGTGACGCGGAGCGTCACGGGCTGCGTTCCCACGCAGAGCGTGGGAACGATCATCACCTCAGCCCCTGTAGGAGCGAGGCTTGCCCGCGATGGAGGCGACTCGGTCTTACTGAATCTCTTCCGGCTTCACGATCACCCAGTTCTTGTCCGCCGTCACCGCCAACCCTTCTTTCGCCTGGGCTGCTGCGTTTTTGGCCATCATGCCGTTAATCTGGGTCATGTACTTGTCTTTGCGGTTGACCCACAAATGGATGCCGCCCTTGGACACGTCGACGCTGTGGAACAGCATGTAGCCATCGCTGGTCGGGGTATCGCCGCCCACGAGGACTGGTTTTTTCCATTCATCGATGTACGTCAGGATCGCCGACTGTTTACCTGCCATCCAGGTGGCCGGGGTCCACAGGTACGGGGTCAGTTCGAGGCCCAGGTTGGCCTTCTCGTCATACTTGCCGGCAGTGACCTGTTTGCGTGCCGTGGTCAACTCGCCGGTCTTGCGGTCCTTGAGCAACAGGCTCACGCCGATCACGTTCTGTGGTTTGACGTTGTAGCCGTACTTCGGATCGGAGGCGACCATGCGCACCAGCTCTTCGGAGGCGGCGGTCATCACATAGACCTCGATGCCGTTCTCCATCAGCTTGTTGTAGAGCTCTTTCTGACCGGTGAAGATTTTCGGTGGGTTGACGTCGATGGTCTTGACCACGTCGCCGTCGTAATAAGTGCTCGGCACCGGTTTGCCAGACGCCATCAGCTCATCGACGTTGCCCTTGAGCTCCTGAAGCGTGAAGCCGGAGAACACTTGGGCGACCCATGGATAGCAAACCATGTCGTCGATTTCGCAGAGGCGATAGTAGTAGCTGAACAGGCTTTCCTTATGGTCGGCGGTGTCCTTGAACGGCATCAGTTTCAGGGAGGGATCGAGGCTCTCGCGAGTGATCAGGCCCTTGTTTTCCATGAACGGCAGCAACGACTCTTCGAGGTCGTAGCGGTAACTGGTGTTGTCCATGTCGAACACCGCAAAGTTACCCTTGTTGGCATTGGCTGCGATCATCGCGTCCAGCGCCTTGGCCTGATCGGCTGGCCAGTGCTTCAGGTCAGTAGCGAACGCCTGGCCGGCAAGGCCAAGGCTCAAACCCAATCCAAGTGCAGCAGCAAGAAATTTCGGTGCAAGCTTCATCGGCGTTTCTCCCCGTTTCAAAGAAATCGACGCTAACAAATAAGTGTGACAGTCCTCGCCTACCCGCGACCGCTTGCATCCTGATTCCGCCAGCGGCATTCCTCATCGCGCCATCGGCTTATTCCAAAAACGACAGCCGACCGCTGTTTTTGATATTAATTCATTACATATCAAGCTGTTAGGCTTACCGGTTCGCAGTCACACACGAAGGTGGCTGGCACAAGTCTATGGAGCCTCTATGAATCTGCCGCTGATCCTCAATCTGCTGGTGTTCCTCGCCTTGCTCTTTGGCCTGGCGCAAACCCGTCACACCACCTGGAGCCTGGCCAAAAAGGTGCTGCTGGCGCTGGTGCTGGGCGTGGCGTTTGGTGTCGCCCTGCACACGATTTTTGGTGCGGGTAACCCGGTACTGAAAGCCTCGATCGGCTGGTTCGATCTGGTGGGCAACGGTTACGTGCAGTTGCTGCAAATGATCGTGATCCCGCTGGTGTTCGCCTCGATCCTCAGCGCCGTGGCCCGTCTGCACAACGCTTCGTCGCTGGGCAAGATCAGCTTCCTGACCATCGGCACGCTGCTGTTCACCACCTCCATCGCGGCGCTGATTGGCATCGGCCTGACCAACCTGTTCGGCCTCACCGCCGAAGGCCTGGTCGCCGGTACTCAGGAAATGGCTCGCCTGCAAACCATCCAGACCGACTATGCGGGCAAGGTCGCCGACCTGAATGTGCCGCAACTGTTGTTGTCGTTCATCCCGCAGAACCCGTTCGCCGACCTGGCTCGAGCTAAACCGACGTCGATCATCAGCGTGGTGATCTTCGCCGCATTCCTTGGGGTCGCGGCGCTGCAATTGCTCAAGGATGATGTCGAGAAAGGTCAGAAAGTGATCAACGCCATCGACACCCTGCAAGCCTGGGTGATGCGTCTGGTGCGCCTGGTGATGAAGCTGACTCCGTATGGCGTATTGGCGCTGATGACCAAAGTGGTCGCCGGCTCCAACCTGCAAGACATTATCAAGCTCGGCAGTTTCGTGGTGGTGTCCTACATCGGCCTGGGTTTGATGTTTGTCGTCCATGGCCTGCTGGTATCGGCCGCCGGGATCAACCCGCTGCGGTTTTTCCGCAAGATCTGGCCGGTGCTGACGTTTGCCTTCACCAGCCGCTCCAGCGCCGCCACCATTCCGCTGAGCATCGAAGCTCAGACCAGCCGTTTGGGTATTCCACAGTCCATCGCCAGTTTCGCCGCCTCGTTTGGCGCGACCATTGGCCAGAACGGCTGTGCTGGTCTGTACCCGGCAATGTTGGCGGTGATGGTCGCGCCGACCGTGGGCATCAACCCGCTGGACCCGCTGTGGATCGCAACATTGGTGGCGATTGTGACGCTGAGTTCGGCCGGCGTGGCCGGGGTCGGTGGTGGCGCGACCTTCGCCGCGTTGATCGTGCTGCCGGCCATGGGTTTGCCGGTGTCACTGGTGGCGTTGCTGATTTCGGTTGAGCCGCTGATCGACATGGGGCGTACGGCGTTGAACGTCAGTGGTTCGATCACCGCTGGGGCGATCACCAGCCAGATGATGCAGCAGACCGATAAAGAACTGCTGGATGCCGATGAGCATGGGGCGTTGGCTCAGGCTTAAGACTTTCATCGTCTGAGCGGGCCTCTTCGCGGGCAAGCCTCGCTCCCACAGGTTTTTTGGTGTTTACACAATTTGTGTTCCACCCTGATCACTGTGAGCGGGCTTGCCCGCGATGCTTTTATGCTTTTTCCCACACCTCAAAGCTATACGCCGGCTTGTCACCCTCCGCCGGATTCGGAACATTCGATACCAGTTTCCACTGGTTCACATCAAACTCCGGAAACCACGCATCCCCTTCCGGGCTCAGCGCCACGCGGGTCAGGTATAGCCGATCAGCCTGTGCCAACCCTTGCGTGTACAACTGCGCACCGCCAATCAACATCACCTCATCGACGCCCTGCTCGTTCGCCCATTGCTGCGCCCGAACCACCGCTGCCTCCAGCGACGGATACACCTCCGCGCCTTCCAGCTGCAGATCCGCCTGACGGCTGACCACGATGTTCAACCGGCCCGGCAGCGGACGACCGAGGGAATCCCAGGTCTTGCGACCCATGATGATCGGCTTTCCGAGGGTGGTGGCCTTGAAGTATTTGAAGTCCCCCGGCAAGTGCCAGGGCATGCTGTTGTCGACGCCGATCACACGGTTTTCACCGAGAGCTGCGATCAGGCTGAGGGGGAGTGATTTAGTCATGCCGGCGAGGATACCAGAGCCTCACTTACCCCGATAAGCGTCACAGCGGTTATGCTCATCGCTCAATTAAGCGACGGAATGCCGCGTGACTGAACTGACTCCCCTGCAAAACCTCTGGCTGAGCGAAACCATACGCCTGCGTGAAGAACACGCCGGCCCCCTGGATGATCTGGAAGCCAACCGAATCGCCCGTAGCGCTGGCGGCGACCTGCCGACGCGCATTCAACGCCGCGCCCTGTGGCTGGCCGAACGCGACGGACAGACACGCGCCCTCAAACACTGGCTGCAAGGCGCGCGACTGGCGCTGGCCGTGCTGGCCGTGCTGGCGGTGATCAGCGGCGCCGGCCTGGCGTTTGCCGCGCTGGGTGACGGTCAGACCCCGGTCAATGTGTTCTGGGCGTTGGGCAGTCTGCTCGGGCTGAACCTGATTCTGCTACTGAGCTGGGCCCTGGGCCTGGTGCTCGCCGGCGAACAGGGTGCCGCCCTCGGACGCTTGTGGCTGTGGCTCAGTGAAAAACTCGCCCGCGATGCCAACGCCGCGCAACTGGCGCCGGCCTTGCTGCTGTTGCTGCAACGACAGAAACTCAACCGTTGGGCGTTGGGTGTGCTGGTCAACGGACTGTGGTTGCTGGCGATGCTCAGCGCCTTGGTGATGGTGCTGACGCTGATGGCGACCCGGCGCTACGGCTTCGTCTGGGAAACCACCATTCTCGGCGGCGACACCTTCGTCGCCATGACCCAGGCCCTCGGCGCCCTGCCGGCCTTGCTCGGTTTCAGTGTGCCCAGCGTGGAGATGATTCGCGCCAGCGGCGATGCCGCGCTGAACATCGAAAGCGCTCGCCAGGCCTGGGCGGCGTGGCTGGTGGGCGTGCTGCTGGTGTACGGCGTTTTGCCGCGCCTGCTCCTCGCACTGTTCTGCCTGTGGCGCTGGAAAACCGGTCAAACAGCCTTGCGTCTGGATTTGAACCTGCCCGGCTACGCCCAACTGCGCGAACGGCTGATGCCCACCAGCGAACGCCTGGGCATCAGCGATGCCGCGCCTGAGCAACTTCATCGGGTTGAAAACGCGGCCAGCGATCTGCAAAGCGATGGCGCGCTGTTGGTGGCCATCGAGCTGGACGATCAACGTCCCTGGCCGCCGCAGCTGCCGAAAAGCGTCAACAATGCCGGCGTCCTCGACAGCCGCGAGTCCCGGCACAGACTGCTCGAACAGCTGAGTCGCTTTCCCCCGGCTCGCCTGGCTATCGCCTGCGATCCCCGGCGTTCGCCGGACCGTGGCAGCCTGGCGCTGATTGCCGAACTGGCCCGCAGCGCCACCGCCACCCGCGTGTGGTTGCTGCAAGCGCCCCCCGGCGAAGCGCTGGATGCCGAACGCCTGGGCGACTGGCATGTGGCGCTACAACAACTGGACCTGCCATTCGCCGATTGCGCACCGTTGAACTGGCTGGAGACGGGTCATGACTGATGCCTGGAAACAGCCGTTGAAACTCGCCGTGGTCGGCCACACCAACGTCGGCAAAACCTCGTTGCTGCGAACACTGACGCGGGATGTCGGTTTCGGCGAAGTGTCCCATCGCCCCAGCACCACGCGCCATGTCGAAGGCGCGCGATTGTCGGTCGACGGCGAGCCGTTGCTCGATCTGTTCGACACGCCGGGCCTGGAAGATGCCATCGCCCTGCTCGACTACCTCGAGCGCCTGGAGCGGCCCGGCGAACGCCTCGACGGCCCGGCACGGCTGGCACGATTCCTTGAGGGCTGCGAAGCCCGGCAGCGCTTCGAACAAGAAGCCAAAGTACTGCGGCAACTGCTCGCCTCGGACGCTGGCCTCTATGTGATTGACGCCCGGGAGCCGGTGCTGGCCAAGTACCGCGACGAACTGGAAGTACTGGCCAGTTGCGGCAAACCGCTGCTGCCGGTGCTGAACTTTGTCAGCAGCGCCCAGCATCGCGAACCTGACTGGCGTGAAGCCCTGGCGCGATTGGGCTTGCACGCATTGGTGCGGTTCGACAGTGTCGCGCCGCCGGAAGATGGCGAACGCCGACTCTATGAAAGCCTCGCGCTGCTGCTGGAAAACTCTCGTGAACAGCTGGAACGCTTGATCGCCGATCAACAGGCCCAACGCCTGGCCCGTCAGCAGAGTGCAGCGCAGCTGATTGCCGACTTATTGATCGATTGCGCCGCCTGCCGCCGCAGTGTGGTCAGCGAGGCGGAGCAGGAACAGCAAGCGATCGGCGAACTGCGCAAAGCGGTGCGTCAGCGCGAACAACGCTGCGTCGAGGCCTTGCTCAAGCTCTACGCCTTCCGCCCACAAGACGCGGCAGCCAGTGACCTGCCGCTGCTTGATGGCCGCTGGGGCGATGACTTATTCAACCCGGAAACCCTGAAACAGCTCGGTGTGCGGGTCGGCGGCGGCATCGCGGCCGGTGCAGCGGCCGGGGCCGGGGTCGACTTGCTGGTGGGCGGCCTGACCCTCGGCGCGGCGGCGCTGGCCGGAGCGATTGCCGGTGGCGCCCTGCAAACCGCGCGCAGTTACGGCAGCCGCCTGCTGGGCAAGATCAAAGGCCAGCGAGAACTGACCGTCGACGACAGCGTGCTGCGGCTGTTGGCCTTGCGCCAGCGGCAATTGCTGCAAGCCCTGAACCAGCGCGGGCATGCGGCGATGGACAGCATTCAGGTCGCTACACCGCAGGACAAGACCTGGCGCGAAGGCAAACTGCCGGAAGCGCTGAACAAGGCTCGGGCGCATCCGCAGTGGTCGTCGCTCAATCCTCATTCGAAGTTGAATCAGGCGGAGCGGCAGGAACAGGTTGAGGTGTTGGCGCAGCAGTTGTAGAGCCCGAGTGATGTGTTGTTCAGGCGGGCGCCTTCGCGAGCAAGCCCGCGAAGGCGCCAGACCAGTCACCGCAATGCTTAAGCCGGAGCCTCAGCAAATCGTCTATTTGCGCAACAGGCGCAAACCGTTGAACACCACCAACAGGCTCACGCCCATGTCGGCGAACACCGCCATCCACATGGTGGCGAGCCCGGCGAAGGTTACCCCAAGAAAGATCGCTTTGATGACCAATGCCAAGGCGATGTTCTGTTTGAGGATATTCGAGGTCTGCTGCGACAGGCGGATGAAGGCCGGGATTTTGCGCAGATCGTCGTCCATCAGAGCAACATCGGCGGTTTCGATGGCGGTATCGGTACCAGCAGCCGCCATGGCGAAACCGATTTCGGCACGCGCCAGAGCCGGAGCATCATTGATGCCGTCGCCGACCATGCCGACGTTATGGCCCTGTGCATAAAGCGCTTCGATGGCCTGTAGCTTGTCGGTTGGCAACAAGTCGCCTTTCGCCTGATCGATACCGACTTGAGCAGCGATTGCCTGGGCGGTGTGGACGTTGTCGCCGGTGAGCATCAGGGTTTTGATGCCCAGATCGTGCAGTTGCCGGATGGCCTCGCGGCTGGACTCTTTCACGGTGTCGGCCACGGCAAACAGCGCCAGCGGGCCGGACTGGTCGAGCAGCAGCACCACCGACTTGCCCTGTTTCTCCAGAGCAAACAGCTTTTCTTCCAGCGCAGGCGAGCACAGGTTCAGCTCTTCCACCAGACGATGGTTGCCCAAGTGGTAGAGCTCACCGTTGATCTCCCCACGCACACCACGCCCCGCCAGGGCTTCGAAGTTATCCACAGTCAGCGGCGCGAGTTGGTTATCCACAACTGCATCCGCAGCCGCATTGGCGATGGCCAGCGATACCGGGTGATCCGAACGACCGGCCAGCGCCGCCGCAATAGCCGGGGCTATTTCATCAGCGATTGGGTCGAGGGACAAATAGTCGGTCTGCACCGGTTTGCCGTGAGTGAGGGTGCCAGTCTTGTCGAGGGCCAGGTAATCGAGTTTGTGGCCGTGCTCCAGGTAGACGCCGCCCTTGACCAGAATCCCTTTGCGCGCCGCTGCCGCGAGGCCGCTGACGATGGTCACCGGGGTGGAAATCACCAGTGCGCACGGGCAGGCGACTACCAGCAACACCAGCGCCCGGTAGATCCAGTCGAACCACAGCGCATCCATGAACAGCGGCGGGATCACCGCCACGGCCAGGGCCAGGATGAACACCGCCGGTGTGTAGATTTTCGAGAAGCTGTCGACGAAACGCTGGGTCGGCGCCCGCGCCCCTTGGGCCTGTTCCACGGCGTGGATGATCCGCGCCAGGGTCGAATGGTTGGCCGCAGCAGTCACGGTATATTCCAGCGAACCGGACTGGTTGATGGTGCCAGCGAACACCTTGTCGCCGACGGTTTTCTCTACCGGCAGGCTTTCGCCGGTGATGGGCGCCTGATCGATGGTCGAGCTGCCGGCCACCACTTCGCCGTCCAGACCGATTCGTTCGCCAGGACGCACTCGCACCCGTACACCCAATTCGATGTTTTTCACCGGTTGAGCGACCCAACTGCCGTCGGCCTGCTGCACCGTGGCTTGCTCGGGGGTCATCTGCATCAGCCCGCCGATGGCGTTGCGTGCCCGGTCCAGAGACCTGGCTTCGATCAACTCGGCCACGGTGAACAGGAACATCACCATCGCCGCTTCCGGCCATTGACCGATCAAGATCGCGCCGGTCACCGCGATGCTCATCAGCGCGTTGATGTTCAGGTTGAGATTTTTCAGGGCAATCCAGCCCTTTTTGTACGTGCTGAGGCCACCGCTGAGGATCGAGATCAGCGCGATAACCGCCACCACCCAATTGGGCGCAGCGTTAGTGAAGTGGATAACTTCAGCCGCCAGCGCACCAACGCCGGACAGCGCCAATGGCCACCAAGGTTTTTTCTGTGGCACAGGAGTTGGCGCTTCGACGCCTTGTTCCAGTGGCTCGGCGTGCATGCCGAGGGATTTGATGGCGTCGATTATGGGCGCGGTGCCCGGCAGGTCGTGGGTCACGCCCAGTACGCGGTTGATCAGGTTGAATTCCAGTTGCTGCACGCCCGAAAGCTTCCCGAGTTTGTTCTGGATCAGCGTCTGCTCGGTCGGGCAGTCCATGGCCTCGATGCGGAAATTGCTCAGCCGCGCGCCGGCGGTCGGCGTCTCGCTCAACTTGATCAGCGATGGCACCGCGACTTTGGAGGAACAGCAGGAATCGCCGTGGCCGCCATGGTCATGTTTCTGCACAGGCTGCAGCTTGTGGCTGTGATCGTGATCGTGATCGTGATCGTGATCGTGATCAGCCTCGGGTTTGTGGGTGTGAAGAGAATCGCTCATTGGTCGCGTCCATGAAGGTGCCTGTTGCCAAGTAAAGACCCTGTAGCCACTATAGGGTCAAGCATCCTTTTGGAGATTGTCGCGATGAAAATAGGAGAACTGGCGAAACTCACCGACTGCGCCGTGGAAACCATCCGCTACTACGAGCGCGAAAACCTGCTACCGGAGCCGGCCCGCAGCGACGGAAATTACCGCGTCTACACCCAGGCCCACGTCGAGCGCCTGACCTTCATCCGCAATTGCCGCACCCTGGACATGACCCTCGAGGAAATCCGCAGCCTGCTGGCCCTGCGCGACAGCCCGCAGGATCAATGCGAAAACGTCAACGCGCTGATCGACGAACACATCCACCATGTGAAGGCTCGGATCGACGGATTACTGGCCTTGCAGACACAACTGCTCGACCTGCGCCAACGCTGCAGCGAAGGGCCGGATATCGATCAGTGCGGGATTTTGCAGCGGTTGGAAGTGAGCGGCGGGGTGGTGGCGACGGAGGTGGAGCATTCCCATGTCGGGAGAAGTCATGGGCATTGAGAACACCACAAAAACCTGTGGGAGCGGGCTTGCCCGCGATAGCGGTTTGTCAGTCACATCAATGTTGGATGTGACGCCGTCATCGCGGGCAAGCCCGCTCCCACAGGTTCAGTCGTTGATCTTCAGACCGCCATCGGCGCCGTCATCGGCGCATGGTGCTCATAGCCTTCGAGCGAGAAATCACTCGGCTCGATCAACTCCAGCCATTCCGGCTGATAAACACCGGTCTTGGCAAACTCCGGCACGCGGTCGGAAATCACCAGTTTCGGCATCGGGAACGGCTCGCGCTTGAGCTGTTCATTCAGCATATCCAGGTGGTTTTCGTAGACGTGGGCATCACCGATGAAATAGGTGAACCAACGCGGCGTGTAACCGGTCAGGCGACCGATCAGGCTCAGCAACGCGGCGCCTTCGGTGAGGTTGAACGGCGTGCCCAGGCCCAGGTCGTTGGAGCGGATGTAGAGGGTCAAAGAGATCTCTTTGGTCTCGACATTCGGGTGGAACTGGTACAGCAAGTGGCACGGCGGCAGGGCCATCTCATCAAGCTGCGCAACGTTCCAGCCGTGGAACAGGATGCGACGGCTGCCCGGATCCTTGATGATGGTGTCGACGCACTGGCGAATCTGGTCGATCGCCTTGTACAGCACCACATAAGCCTGACCGTCCTCTTCGCCTTCGGCGATCTGACGATAACCCTGGCTCAGGGTCTGCTCGATGGCGGCCTGGTTGCTGACCGGGATCTGCTTGTACGCAGGCCATTTGCGCCATTGCACGCCGTAGATCTCGCCGAGGTCGTCTTCACCCTGACGGAACGGGTTGGCCAGCCACTGCGCGTTTTCGTTGGCGTTCTGGTCCCAGACCTTGCAGCCCAGCGCACGGAATTCGGCGGCGTTATTCACCCCGCGCAGAAAACCGCACATCTCGCCGATGGCGGATTTGAAGGCCATCTTGCGAGTGGTGATCGCCGGGAAACCTTCCTGCAGATCGAAGCGCAGCATCGCGCCCGGAAAGCTGATGGTGTTCACGCCGGTGCGGTTGGCCTGTTTGGTGCCGTTCTTGATGACGTGGGCGACCAGTTCGAGATATTGCTTCATGAATTACCTGTGTCCTTGAACCCGGGGCCAAAGCCCCCGGGGTTCGAATTTATAGCGCCTGCTTCTTACACAGCAGCTGCGGGGGCCGCCGGGGCGCGTCGATAAGCCAGCCAGATCAGGAACAGCCCGCCGACGATCATCGGTACGCACAACACTTGGCCCATGGTCAGCCAGTTCCAGGCCAGATAGCCCAGTTGCGCATCCGGCACGCGAACGAATTCGACGATGAAACGGAAGATGCCATAGAACAGCGCGAACATCCCGGACACCGCCATGGTCGGCCGCGGCTTGCGCGAGAACAGCCAGAGGATCGCGAACAGCGCCACGCCTTCCAGCGCGAACTGGTACAGCTGCGACGGATGACGCGCCAGTTGCGCCGGATCGGTCGGGAAGACCATCGCCCACGGCACGTCGGTCGCCTTGCCCCACAACTCGGCGTTGATGAAGTTACCGATGCGCCCGGCACCCAGGCCGATCGGCACCATCGGTGCGACGAAGTCCATCAGCTGGAAGAACGACTTGTTGTTCTTTTTACCGAACCACAGCGCCGCCAGCATCACGCCGATAAAGCCGCCATGGAACGACATGCCGCCCTTCCATACTTCGAAAATCAGCAGTGGGTTGGCGATGTAGGCGCTCAGGTCGTAGAACAGCACATAACCCAAGCGGCCGCCGACGATAACGCCCATCGACATCCAGAACACCATGTCGGAGAGTTTCTCTTTGCTCCAGGTCGGATCGAAGCGGTTCAGCCGACGGGACGCCAACAGCCATGCACCGCCGATGCCGATCAGGTACATCAGGCCGTACCAATGGATTTTCAGCGGACCGATGGCCAGGGCCACCGGGTCGATCTGCGGGTAAGGCAGCATTGCGACTCCTCGTTAGAGTTGAAACCTTCAAAATTCCCGGGTGACGCTGTCACACCAGGATTAAGCCAGGATTGCGCTACGCGTCAGAGCAAGAAGCTCAAGCCGACGCAAAACAGCAAAGCGGCAAACAGTCTTTTCAGCAAGCGCGGCGACAGCGTGTGGGCCAGTCGCGCACCGAGGCGGGCGAATACCATGCTGGTCAGGGCGATCCCCAGCAGCGCCGGCAAATAAACAAAACCGAGACTATGGGCCGGCAGCAGTGGATCGTGCCACCCCAGAATCATGAAACTTAATGCACTGGCCAAGGCGATGGGCAGGCCACAGGCCGACGAAGTGGCCACCGCTTGCTGCATCGGCACGCTGCGCCAGGTCAGGAACGGCACGGTCAACGAGCCGCCGCCAATCCCGAATATCGCCGAGGCCCAGCCAATGACGCTGCCGGCCACGGTCAGGCCGACTTTGCCGGGCACCGTTCGGCTGGCCTTGGGTTTGAAGTCCAAAGCGAGTTGAACAGCGATGATCAGCGCGAATACGCCAATGATCTTCTGCAAATTCGGCCCGGAGATCGCTTCGGCGGTCAGCGCGCCGAAACCGGCACCGATCAGAATGCCGAGGGTCATCCAGGCAAAAATCGGCCAACGCACGGCGCCACGGCGATGATGCTCGCGAACCGCATTGACCGACGTAAAGATGATCGTCGCCAGAGATGTGCCGACAGCCAGATGTGTCAGGATCGACGGATCGAATCCCTGCAAAGTGAAACTGAACACCAGCACCGGGACAATGATGATCCCGCCGCCTACCCCGAACAGCCCGGCCAGCACGCCCGCACAGGCGCCCAGCGCCAGATAGAGCAGAAATTCCATGGCCACATCCCCAAGCATCCCAAATCAGGAGCGGCATGGTAACGGATGCATGGCCTCGGGCTCCACTGTGGATGGCGATGGATCGATGAGCGATGTCTGCGTAGAGTGAGCAAAAAACACACAAGGACCACCTTATGTGCCTGATTGTTTTTGCCTGGCGGCCGGGTCATGCCCAGCCGCTGATCGTGGCGGCCAACCGCGACGAATTCTATGCCCGGCCCAGCCTGCCCCTGGCGCAATGGCCGCATGCCCCACATGTGTATGCCGGTCGCGACCTTGAGGCCGGCGGTACGTGGCTCGGTGTCGGCGCCAACAGGCGCTTCGCGGCACTGACCAACATTCGTGATCCCCTTCAGCCAACGGCGCGCAAGTCCCGGGGTGAACTGGTGGCGCAATTTATCAGCGGGGAGATGTCGATTACCGACTACTTAAGCGATGTTGCTGCACGCTCGCCGGAATACGCCGGGTTTAACCTGCTGATCGGTGATGCTAATGAGCTGTGGCACTTCAATGTCCGGGAGACGGAGGCGGTCATGCTCAACCCTGGGGTTTATGGGTTATCGAACGCGGGGCTGGATACGCCGTGGCCAAAAGTGCTCAAGGCCAAGGCCGCGTTGAGCGAAGTGTTGGGTGATCCGCAGCCGCAGGCGCTGCTGGCCTTGCTCAGTGACCCGCAGACGGCGCCGCTTGCCGAGCTGCCGGACACCGGCGTGGGGCAGGTCACCGAGACGTTGTTGTCGAGCGTGTTTATCAAGAGTCCGACTTACGGGACACGGGCGAGCACGGCGTTGATCGTGCAGGCGGATGGAGTGCGGCATATGGTCGAGCGGAGCTTCGGGCCGTATGGGGGGCATTTGGGGGAAGTTGAGGTCAGGATTTGAAGGTCGAGCGATAAACTGTGGCGAGGGAGCTTGCTCCCGCTCGGTTGCGCAGCAGCCGCGAAACCAGACAACCGTGTCTCAATGAAAGAACACGGTTGCCTGAATCGGGAGTCCTTCGGCCTCCAGCGGGAGCAAGCTCCCTCGCCACAGGCCCTCAGCGTTTTAGAGGGTTTTGACCGAAGCCGGATTAATCATCCGCGCCAACCCAAGGTTCTTCAGCGCCAGTTGCAGCGAGCTGTGGATAACTTGCGGGTTGTCGATGGTCATCAGCTCCGCCAGCAACTCCTTGGCCTTGCTCAGATTGATCTGACGCAGCATCCACTTCACTTTCGGCAAGTTGGTGGCGTTCATCGACAGGCTGTCGAAGCCCATCGCCATCAACAGCACTGCCGCTGCCGGGTCACCGGCCATTTCGCCGCAGATACTCACGGGCTTGCCTTCGGCATGGGCGTCGCGCACCACGTTCTGCAAGGCTTGCAACACGGCCGGATGCAGGTAGTCGTAAAGGTCGGCCACCCGTGGGTTGTTGCGGTCCACGGCCAGCAGGTACTGGGTCAGGTCATTGGAGCCGACCGACAGGAAGTCCACTTGCCGCGCCAGTTCCTTGGTCTGATACACCGCCGCCGGAATCTCGATCATCACGCCAACCGGCGGCATCGGCACGTCGGTGCCTTCGTCGCGGACTTCGCCCCAGGCCCGATGGATCAGGTGCAGGGCTTCTTCCAGTTCGTGAGTGCCGGAAATCATCGGCAGCAGAATGCGCAGGTTGTTCAGGCCTTCACTGGCCTTGAGCATGGCGCGGGTCTGCACCAGGAAGATTTCCGGGTGGTCGAGGGTCACACGAATGCCGCGCCAGCCGAGGAACGGGTTGTCTTCCTTGATCGGGAAGTACGACAGCGCCTTGTCGCCGCCGATGTCCAGGCTGCGCATGGTCACCGGTTGCGGATGGAACGCGGCGAGCTGCTCGCGATAGATCGCCAGCTGTTCCTTTTCGCTCGGGAAGCGCTGGTTGATCATGAACGGCACTTCGGTGCGGTACAGGCCTACGCCCTCGGCACCGCGTTTTTGCGCCCGCGCCACGTCCGCCAGCAGGCCGGTGTTGACCCACAGCGGCATGCGGTGGCCGTCGACCGTTACGCACGGCAGGTCACGCAATGCATCCAGCCCGAGGGCCAGTTGCTTCTCTTCCTCGACCACGTCGGCGAACTGCTTGCGCAGCACGTCACTGGGGTTGGTATAAACCTCGCCGTGGTAGCCGTCGACGATCATCTGGATGCCGTCGACCTTGGAATACGGCAGGTCGACCAGGCCCATCACCGTCGGGATACCCATGGCGCGTGCCAGGATCGCCACGTGGGAGTTACCGGAGCCGAGTACCGACACCAGACCGACCAGCTTGCCTTCCGGCACCTCGCCGAGCATCGCCGGCGTCAGTTCTTCGCTGACCAGAATGGTGTTGTCGGGGTAGACCAGCGTCTGCTGCCGCTCTTCCTGCAAGTAGGCGAGCAAGCGACGGCCGAGGTCTTTGACGTCCGAGGCGCGCTCACGCAGGTAGGCGTCGTCCATCAATTCGAAACGGTTGACGTGTTCGGTGACCACCTGACGCAACGCGCCCTGAGCCCACTGACCGGTCTTGATCACGGTGGTGATTTCACTACCGAGCGAGGCATCGTCAAGCATCATCAGGTAAACGTCGAACAGCGCTCGCTCTTCCGGCCGCAGCTGGGTCGCCAGCTTGGCGGACAAGGCGCGCATGTCGGCGCGCACGCCTTCAATGGCGGTCTTGAACAGCGCAAGCTCTGCATCAATGTCGCTGATGGTCTTGTCCGGCACCACGTCCAGATCGGCCGGTGGCAGCATGACGACCGCGGTACCGACCGCCGCGCCCGGCGAACCCGGTACGCCAATGAACTTTGCTTCCTGGATGCCTTTGCCCTGACGACCCAGGCCGCGGATCGAACCGGTGGCCTCGGCGTGAGCGATAACACCGGCGAGCTGCGCGCTCATGGTCACGAGGAAGGCTTCTTCACCTTCATCGAACTGGCGGCGTTCCTTTTGCTGAATGACCAACACGCCGACGACGCGACGGTGGTGAATGATCGGCGCCCCGAGGAACGACGCGTAGCGCTCTTCACCGGTCTCGGCGAAGTAACGGTAGCGCGGGTGATCCGCGGCGTTTTCGAGGTTCAGGGGTTCTTCACGCGTGCCGACCAGGCCGACCAGACCTTCGTTGGGTGCCATGCTGACTTTGCCGATCGAGCGCTTGTTCAAGCCCTCGGTGGCCATCAGCACGAAGCGGTTGGTCTCTGGATCAAGCAGGTAGACCGAGCAGACCTGGCTGCCCATGGCCTCTTTGACGCGCAACACAATAATCCCCAACGCCGCCTTGAGATCCTTGGCGGAGTTAACTTCCTGGACGATCTTGCGCAGCGTATTGAGCATGGCTCGGGGTCGAACTCCGTCGTCAGTCGCGCGCTAAAAGGCGCGGGGCAAGCTCTTTGAGAGCGCGTCGATACACCTCGCGCTTGAATGTCACCACCTGGCCCAACGGATACCAATAACTGACCCAGCGCCAGCCATCGAATTCCGGTTTACCGGTCAAATCCATCCGCACCCGCTGCTCGTTGGAGATCAGGCGCAGGAGAAACCATTTCTGTTTCTGGCCGATGCACAGCGGTTGGCTGTGCGTTCTGACCAAGCGTTGCGGCAAACGATAACGCAACCAGCCCCGGGTGCAGGCGAGAATTTCAACATCTTCGCGCTCCAGGCCCACTTCTTCGTTCAACTCGCGGTACAAGGCGTCTTCCGGCGTCTCCTGGGGGTTGATCCCGCCCTGTGGAAACTGCCAGGCATCTTGATTGATACGGCGAGCCCATAGCACCTGGCCAGCATCATTCGTCAGAATGATCCCGACATTGGGGCGGAAACCATCGGGGTCGATCACGGCAACAACCTCGCAAACGCATGTCGTCGCATTGTTCCACAAAGGTTGTGAAAGCAGCAACGCGCCGACCTACCTTATGTGCACTCTTGTGAAAAGTCCGTATTCTGGACACCTTTCTACAGACTTTTCAGCGAGTAACTTCAATGCGGCTGGCTTTATTCGACTTGGACAACACGCTTCTGGGCGGTGACAGTGACCACGCCTGGGGCGATTATCTGTGCGAACGCGGCTTCCTCGACGCCGTCGCCTACAAGGCACGCAACGACGAGTTCTATCAGGACTACCTGGCCGGCAAGCTGGATAATGACGCGTACCTGAACTTCTGCCTGGAAGTCCTCGGTCGCACCGACATGACCACGCTGGGTCAATGGCACATGGACTACATGCGCGACTGCATCGAACCGATCGTGCTGGCCAAGGGCCTCGATCTGTTGGCCCAACACCGCGAGGCTGGCGACAAGCTGGTGATCATCACCGCCACCAACCGCTTTGTGACCGGGCCGATTGCCACGCGCTTAGGCGTTGAAACCCTGATCGCCACCGAATGCGAAATGATCGACGGCCGTTACAGCGGGCGCAGCACCGATGTCCCGTGCTTCCGTGAAGGCAAGGTGACACGCTTGAATCGTTGGCTGGAAGAAACTGGCCACAGCCTGGAGGACAGCTATTTCTACAGCGACTCGATGAATGATTTGGCGTTGCTGGAGCAAGTAACGAATCCGATCGCTGTCGATCCAGACCCGAACCTGCGGGCCGAGGCCGAGAAACGGGGTTGGCCGGTGATTTCGTTGCGCGGTTGAGATCGCCTTCGCGGGCAAGCCCGCTCCCACAGGGATCTCTGTTGTAAATACTATCTATGCCACACAGCAGAACCTTGTGGGAGATTCTATGGTTGAGGGGAAGCCCTCAACCGGCTTTTGGTTGGTATTCGCTCTGCCCTTTCAGCAGAGCGAATACGATCCGAGCAAGCTTGCGAGCCAGTATCACCAGCGCCTGAGTGGTGCTGAAGCCCCGAGCTCTTTGCTCTTCGTAAAAGCCTTTCCAGGCAGGCGTACGGCTGGCCGACATGGCTGCATTGTGCAAAAGCCGGCGGGCTTCCGGGTCACCTCGCTTGGTCAGACTCCGACGACCATCCTTTTGTCCTGACTTCGACACGCGCAGATCCATTCCCAGGAAGGCAATAAAGGCATCCGCGTTTCTGAAGTCGCCCCGCTGAAACGCCGTGAGCAAGCGGGCTCCGGTCAAAAATCCAATGCCTTCAACTTTCACGCAACGCTTCAACTGACCGAGCAAGCCGGCTTCCTTCAGATGATTATTAATCGTCTTTTCGACCAGCGCCTCAAGCTGCTGCATGGATTTCACTTGCTCGGCAAAAGCTGTCTTCAACAGTGGCTCATTCGCCCAGCTTTGCACCAGGCCGACCCGCGCCTGAACCAAGGCTGCGCGACGACGGAAGAGGCTCAGGAGCTGGCGGTACAGCGGTGATGGCGGGGTCCATGGATGAAGATCATCACCTTCGTTCTTCAGATAGCGAGCGAGCAGCCTGGCATCCAGCGCGTCGGTTTTGGCACGGACATTCACCCCTTTGCGGTAATGGCTGAGCTCATAGCCACCCACCATGTAAATCGTGCAGCCGGCCTCATAGGCCAGATCAGCGAACTCCAGGTGATAGATATTGGTCGATTCAATAGCTACCGCGACTGTCCCTGGCAAGGCCTTCAACCACGTCTTGATGGCTGCTTTGTTGTTGGGAATCTCTTCAAGCAGGTCAAGTTCGGCGCGATAGATCACCAGTTCGTTCTTGGCGACATCCACGCCTACGATCGGCTGTGTGACAGAAACCGGCATTGCCATTGTATTTCCTCCGGGATATGGTTTTGAACACTTGAAGGGCTCACTCAGAGGCGCAGGCTTGTTCCTATCGTCGGTCTAGCCAGATGCATTCTTTATCGGCGCTTGGGTGAAAGGAGGAGGGGCGAAATCTCCCACGGATCTGTACTGCGTCAACAGTCAGAATCGGGCTTTGTCCCTCCTCCTCCCTTCAAGTCCTACCATACAAGCGGGCTTGCCCGCGATTGGGTCGACTCGGTCTGAAGCCTTAAACCGGCTTGGCCCCCATCAACCCCGCAATGGCGATAAAGCAAACAAAACTGAACAGCGCCAACGCAAACGTAAACTTCCCGCTCCCCCCCGCCGGCGCCGTGCGCAGCCGATTGAGCCGCACCAGCAGCCAGAACCAGCCCAGTACCGCCACGGTGTAGAGCACACTGGACGCCAGCAGCCAGGTCTGCCCCAACGGCCAGCCCACCAGATGCACCATCCACCACCCGGTGAACGGCATGCTCAGCAACGCCAGCCCCATCAATAGCCAGATGAACACCTGCGGCCGTCGCAAGGTACGAACATGAGCCGTCGCATCACCGTTACGGCGTGTGCGCCAGACCCAGATCGCCAGCCCCGGTGCGCTGATCAACAGCAGCGCTGTCGCCACGGCATGAGCGATTTTGAGGGTGGTTAGCGTTTCCATTGTTCGATTTCCTTATGGCCCGCTCGTCAGCGTAGCCGTTCAGCCGAGAAAAAGCTGATAGGCCGGGTTGTCGCTTTCGTCCCAGTACGGGTAGCCGATTTCTTCCAGTGCAGCGGGTACCAGATGACGCTCGTCGTGCGGCACTTGCAGGCCCGCGACCACACGGCCATCCGCGGCGCCGTGGTTACGGTAGTGGAACATCGAAATGTTCCAGCGCCCGCCGAGCTTGTTGAGGAAGTTGAACAACGCGCCCGGACGCTCCGGAAACTCGAAGCGCAGCACCACTTCATCGACCACATGCACAGCACGCCCGCCAACCATATGGCGGATGTGCAACTTGGCCAGCTCGTTGTCGGTCAGGTCGAGCACCGGGAAACCCTGCTCGGTGAGGCTGGCGAGCAGCGCACTTCGCGGATCGCTTTCCGGATGGGTCTGCACGCCGACAAAGATGTGCGCTTCGCTGCCGGTGTTGTAGCGGTAGTTGAATTCGGTGATCTGCCGTTTGCCGATCGCTTCACAGAACGCCTTGAAGCTGCCCGGTTTCTCGGGGATGGTCACGGCGATGATCGCTTCGCGGCCCTCGCCCAGCTCGGCGCGCTCGGCGACATGGCGAAGGCGGTCGAAGTTGACGTTGGCACCGGAGTCGATGGCCACGAAGGTGTGGCCGGTGACGCTGTGTTGCTCAACGTATTTCTTGATCCCGGCCACGCCCAGTGCACCGGCAGGCTCGGTAATCGAGCGGGTATCGTCGTAGATATCCTTGATTGCGGCACAGATCTCGTCGGTGCTGACAGTTAACACTTCATCAACGTAGTCTTTGCAGATATCGAAAGTGTGCTGGCCGATCTGCGCCACCGCGACGCCGTCGGCAAACAGGCCCACGGTCGGCAGCACCACGCGCTCGCCGGCCGCCATGGCGGCTTGCAGGCAGTTGGAGTCATCCGGTTCGACGCCGATGATTTTGATGTCCGGGCGCAGGTATTTCACGTACGCCGCGATCCCGGCAATCAGCCCGCCGCCGCCCACCGGAACGAAAATCGCATCCAGACGCCCCGGGTGCTGGCGCAGAATCTCCATGGCCACCGTACCCTGCCCGGCAATGGTGTGGGGATCGTCGTAAGGGTGAATGTAGACGTAGCCTTTTTCATCGACCAGTTTCAGCGAGTAGGCCAGGGCTTCGGGGAACGAATCCCCGTGCAGCAACACTTTGCCGCCGCGCGAACGCACGCCTTCGACCTTGATCTCCGGGGTGGTCTTGGGCATCACGATGGTCGCTTTCACGCCCAATACCTTGGCGGCCAGGGCCAGGCCTTGCGCATGGTTGCCGGCCGAAGCGGTGACCACGCCGCGCGCGCGCTCTTCATCGCTCAGCTGCGTCAGCTTGTTATAAGCGCCGCGAATCTTGAACGAGAACACCGGTTGCAGGTCTTCACGCTTGAGCCAGATTTCGTTGCCCAGCCGCTCGGAGAGCTGGCGGGCAGTCTGTAATGGGGTTTCTACGGCAACGTCATAAACGCGCGAGGTGAGGATCTTTTTGACGTACTGTTCGAGCATCGGAAAGCATCACTGAGCGGGTTGGGCAGGACCAAGGAGTCTAACCCGGCTATTGGGCGGGCGACCACACTAAACAGATGGTTTTAGCCGCTCGCGAGCGCAAGAGACTCATTGTGGCGAGGGAGCTTGCTCCCGTTGGAGCGCGAAGCGCTCCCAAAACAGACACTCCCATTCTTTCAGACACACCGCATCAGCAGGTTTTACGACTGCTGCGCAGCCGAGCGGGAGCAAGCTCCCTCGCCACAGGCAAGCCCCCCCCCGTCACCATTCGACATACCGGCAATGACCTTCCCCATCGCGAGGCCTATAATGCCGGCCTATCGTCCCCTCTTCGGCACTTCGGAGCCCGCATGACCCAGGATCAACTCAAACAGGCAGTGGCCCAGGCCGCCGTCGACTTCATCCTTCCGAAACTCGACGACAAGAGCATCGTCGGCGTCGGCACCGGCTCCACCGCCAACTGTTTCATCGACGCCCTGGCCAAGCACAAAGGCGCGTTTGACGGCGCAGTTGCCAGCTCCGAAGCCACCGCAGCTCGCCTCAAGGGCCACGGCATTCCGGTGTATGAACTCAATACCGTCAGCGATCTGGAGTTCTATGTCGACGGCGCCGACGAAAGCGATGAACACCTGAACCTGATCAAAGGCGGCGGCGCAGCCCTGACCCGCGAGAAGATCGTGGCGGCCGTGGCCAAGACCTTTATCTGCATCGCCGACGCCAGCAAACTGGTGCCGGTCCTCGGTGCGTTCCCGCTGCCGGTGGAAGTGATCCCGATGGCCCGCAGCCATGTGGCCCGCGAACTGGTGAAGCTCGGCGGCGACCCGGTCTACCGTGAAGGCGTGCTGACCGACAACGGCAACATCATCCTCGACGTGTTCAACATGCAGATCACCAACCCGGTGGAGCTGGAAACACAGATCAACGCCATCGTCGGCGTGGTCACCAACGGCTTGTTCGCGGCCCGCCCGGCCGACTTGCTGCTGCTAGGAACGAGTGAAGGTGTGAAAACCCTGCGCGCCCAGTAAGCGAAATTGCCCACATATCTGCGGGCAGATGAAATACCTGTGGGAGCGGGCTTGCCCGCGATGGGGCCGTCACATTCAACATTGATGTTGACTGAAAGGCCGCTATCGCGGGCAAGCCCGCTCCCACGGTGTTTTGGGGTGTTTGTCAGGGTTGTGCCGGTTTTTTGAAGACGTAGAAAAGGTTTGGCTCGCTGACGAGGTACAGGGTGCCGTCGTCATCCATGGCGATGCCTTCCGCTTGCGGCACAGGCTTGCGCAATCCCTGACGGCCCTTGCTCAGTGACAGCGTGCTCAGCGGTCGCCCATCCACATCCAGCTCAAGAATCAGCCGCGACTCATCGGACAGCGCCAGCAGATGGCCGCTGCGCTCGTCGTATTGCAGGCTCGACAGGTCTCTCACGAACATTCCGGCATCGCGCCTGGGGTTGTTCACCACGTGCACCGCGTAGGATTTCTCCGGGTTGTAATGGGGAAAGCCCTGCACTTCGTAGATCAGCATCGGGTCGCGCTCCTTGGCGACGAACAGGCGCTTGCCCACCGAATCATAGGCCAGCCCTTCGAACCCCTTGTTGCCGCCCATGTGCACACCGAGGGTCATCTGTTCGGCATCCGCCGCATCCAGGAACGTCGTGCCCTTCTCCAGATGAATCTTTATCAGCCGTTGCTGGCGCTCGTCGGTGATCACGTAAGTGTCAGCGCTGATGAACTCCACCGCTTCCGGATCGCCAAACCCGACCAGCGCCACACGCCGCAGGATTTTGCCCTCCAGGGACAATTCGATCAGCTCGGCGTTTTTGTTGGTGACGGTGAACAGGCTTTTGCGCACGGGATCGAAGGTCAGCGCTGAAACATCGTCGTCCAGACCGTCAATGACTCGCGCCTCGATCGCGACCTGATACTGATCCAGACCAATGGACTGGGCATTCATCGGCTGCCACAGCGCCTGCACATTGAACCAGGTGCGCTCGAACAGGCGCAGGTACTGGCCGACGGCAACCAGCACACTCAGTGCAATGACCGACAGAATCAGTATCAGGGGCTTGGGACGGACAAGTCGGCGCATTCAGGCAGCTCGAAAACAGGACGGGCGGATGAAATACCACGGCTGTATGAATTCAAGCTTAATGGCCACTGGCCTTCGACCACAACCATCGAACTCGCAGGAACTGCCGAAGGCTGCGATCTTTTGATCTTCTGGCGGTGCTGACATGACTAAAGATCAAGATCATCGCAGCCTGCGGCAGCTCCCACAGGGTCAGCGTTGTTTTTCGAAGCGGTAGAACAGGTTCGGCTCGCTCACCATGTAGAGCGTGCCCGCCTCGTCAATGGTCACGCCTTCGGCGCGGGGAATGGTTTTTTTCAGGCCGTTGAAACCACCGAACAAGGTCATGAAACTGACCTGCTCGCCTTTCTCGTCCAATTCCAGCAACAAGTGAGAGTCGGCGGACAGCACCAGGGTATGGCCGGTGCGCGAGTCGATGGCCAAGGCCGACAAATTGCGGATATCCAGTGCATCGCTGGGCAGTTTTTGCTTGTCGCCCTTGAGGGTCTGGCTGCCGTCGCTTTTCCAGCTGAACAACGCCGGCGGACGTTCTTCACCCAACAGCAGTTGCTGGTTGTGTGCATCCCAGACGACGGCTTCGAAGGCTTTATTCTGGTCTTTCGACGGGCCGAGGTCGTATTTCGGGAAATTGGCGATGTTCAGCTCGCGGGTATCGGCATCGACCTTGACGATGGAGAGCAGGTGTTCGCGCTCATCGGTAATCGCCAGCAGACCGTTGCCCATTGCCGTCACCCCTTCCGGGTTGCTCCAGCCTACCAGCGGCATCTTGCGCAATACGTCGCCCTGCAACGTCAGCTCGACCAGGAACGGGTGCTTGCCCATCACCGCAAACAGAGTTTTGGTCTGCGGGTCATAAGACACATCCGAGGCTTCGTCCGTCTCCATGCCCGGCAGCAGCTTGGCGTCGATCACCGCCCGGTAATCCGGCAGCCAGACACTCTCCTGACGTTCGGCCGGACTTTCGAAGCGCTCCTTCACCCAGAGTACGCCGCGATCATCCCAATGCATCGCAAACGCAAGGCCATATGCAGCGACCGCCGCCAGTAAAAGCCAGGAATACCAACGCATGACAAAGCGCGAGCGGCGGGCAATTTTCAGCTTGGGCAGCGGTTGGGTGGTCATGCAGGGATGCGTTCCAGAAAATCAGGCTATAGGTAATAGCACATTGAGGCAGGCTCAGACGCCAGAAGCCCCGGAATTATCCAGATACGATGTGAAAAAAACGGGAAATGGCGGGATCGCCCTTCTATGGCCGATCACAAAACAAATGTGGGAGCGAGCCTGCTCGCGATGGCGGTGTAACAGTCAACATAGATGTTGAATGTTATGGACTCATCGCGAGCAGGCTCGCTCCCACAGGGTTTTGCGGTGTTGGTGCTAGCGGACGCTGCTGGTGAAACGGCTGACGCCCGGCAATTCGAGCACCAGTTCGTCGCCGACATTCAGCGGGCCAACGCCCACCGGCGTGCCAGTGAGGATCACATCACCGGCCTGCAGCGAGAAGCAGCCGGCCATGTACTGGATCATCGGTACGATCGGATTGAGCATGTCCTTGCTGTTGCCATCCTGGCGGACCTCGCCATTGATGGTCAGGCGAATGGCGATGTCGGTCAGGTCGGCAAAGGTGCTGCCGGCCACGAACGGTGCAATCACCGCCGCACCGTCGAAGGACTTGGCGATTTCCCACGGCAGGCCCTTGGCTTTCAGCTCAGCCTGTTTGTCGCGCAGGGTCAGGTCCAGGGCCGGGGCGAATCCGGAGATGGCATCCAGCACTTCTTCACGACTTGGCTTGGTCGACAACGGTTTGCCGATCAACACGGCGATTTCTGCCTCGTAATGCACCGAGCCACGCTCGGTCGGAATGCTGAAACCGTCTTCCAGCGGCACCACGCAACTGCCGGGCTTGATGAACAGCAGTGGCTCGGTAGGCACCGGGTTGTCCAGTTCCTTGGCGTGTTCGGCGTAGTTGCGGCCGATGCACACCACCTTCCCCAGCGGGAAATGAATTCGCGTACCGTCGACATACTGGTGCTGATAGCTCATTACCGACTCCTGCTTCGTGCTCTTAAATTCGAAGAATCAAACAGCGAAAATCTTGCCCGGGTTCATGATGCCGTTCGGGTCGAATACCGCTTTGACGGCTTTCATGTACTCGATCTCAACCGGGGAACGGCTATAGGTCAAGTAGTCACGCTTGGTCATGCCCACGCCGTGCTCGGCGGAAATCGAACCGTTGTACTTCTCGACGGTTTCGAACACCCACTTGTTGACGGTGGCGCATTTGGCGAAGAACTCGTCCTTGCTCAGGTTATCCGGCTTGAGGATGTTCAAGTGCAGGTTGCCATCGCCGATGTGGCCGAACCAGACGATTTCGAAATCCGGGTAGTGCTCGCCGACGATCGCGTCGATTTCCTTCAGGAACCCCGGAACTTTCGACACAGTGACCGAAATGTCGTTTTTGTACGGCGTCCAGTGGGAAATGGTTTCGGAGATGTACTCGCGCAACTTCCAGAGGTTCTGCAACTGGGTTTCGCTCTGGCTCATCACGCCGTCCAGCACCCAGCCCTGCTCGACGCAGTGCTCGAAGGTTTCCAGGGCGTGGTTGGCCACTTCTTCGGTGGTCGCTTCGAATTCCAGCAGCGCATAGAACGGGCAGTCGGATTCGAATGGCGCCGGCACATCGCCGCGCGCCATGACCTTGGCCAGGGCCTTGTCAGAGAAGAATTCGAACGCGGTCAGGTCCAGTTTGCTCTGGAACGCGTGCAATACCGGCATGATCGAATCGAAATCGGCGGTGCCGAGGACCATCGCGGTGAGGTTTTTCGGCGCACGGTCCAGACGCATGGTGGCCTCGACCACAAAGCCCAGGGTGCCTTCGGCGCCAATGAACAGTTGACGCAAGTCGTAGCCGGTGGCGTTCTTGATCAGGTCCTTGTTCAGTTCCAGCAGATCACCCTTGCCAGTGACGACTTTCATGCCGGCCACCCAGTTGCGGGTCATGCCGTAGCGAATCACCTTGATCCCGCCGGCATTGGTGCCGATATTGCCGCCAATCTGGCTGGAACCTGCCGAAGCGAAGTCCACCGGATAGTACAGGCCGTGCTCTTCGGCCTTGTTCTGCAATTGCTCGGTGACTACGCCCGGCTGACAAACGGCCGTGCGGTCGGTCAGGTTCACGTCGAGGATCTGGTTCATGTAGTCGAAGGACACGACCACTTCGCCATTGGCCGCCACCGCAGCCGCGGAAAGCCCGGTACGACCGCCGGACGGTACCAGCGCAACCTTGTGCTCATTGGCCCAACGGACAATGGCCTGGACCTGCTCAGTGGTCTTGGGGAACACAATGGCCGTCGGGGCCGGGGCGAAATGCTTGGTCCAATCCTTACCGTAAGCATTCAGGGAGTCGGCATCGGTCAGCACCTTGCCAGGCTCAACCAGGGTCTTCAGCTCATCAATCAGGGCAGGATTGGTCATCGACAGAACTCTCGAACATTTCATGGTCATCCTGAGAACGCTTCACGTCGCAGGAATGAGTGTTTAGCGGGGTGCATATGCTAGCATACCGACCCCGCAGGATAGTGCCCAAAGGCTGTTCTGCGGTGACGGCTTTCTTGCCGTCCGGGTCAGCCTCTGTTGACCACTTCCTGCCATTTTTTCTCCGGGACACAGGTTTACGCAGATGAGCAAGACTTCTCTCGATAAGAGCAAGATCAAGTTCCTTCTTCTCGAAGGCGTCCACCAATCGGCTGTCGACGTCCTCAAGGCGGCGGGCTACACCAGCATCGAGTACCTCACAGGTTCTCTGCCGGAAGCCCAGCTGAAGGAAAAGATCGCTGATGCTCACTTCATCGGCATTCGCTCCCGCACTCAACTGACCGAAGAAATCTTCGATCACGCGAAGAAACTGGTGGCTGTCGGCTGTTTCTGCATCGGCACCAACCAGGTCGACCTCAACGCGGCTCGCGAACGCGGTATCGCGGTATTCAACGCGCCGTACTCCAACACTCGCTCCGTTGCCGAGCTGGTACTGGCCGAGGCGATCCTGTTGCTGCGCGGCATCCCAGAGAAGAACGCTTCCTGCCACCGTGGCGGCTGGATCAAGAGCGCAGCCAACTCCTTCGAAATCCGCGGCAAGAAGCTGGGTATCGTCGGTTACGGCTCGATCGGTACTCAACTGTCTGTTCTGGCTGAAGGCCTGGGCATGCAGGTGTATTTCTACGACACCGTGACCAAGCTGCCATTGGGCAACGCAACGCAAGTTGCCAGCCTGACCGAGCTGCTGGGCATGTCTGACATCGTCACCCTGCACGTTCCGGAAACCGCTGCCACCCAGTGGATGATCGGCGAGAAGGAAATCCGCGCCATCAAGAAAGGCGGCATCCTGATCAACGCTGCGCGCGGCACCGTAGTCGAACTGGACGCCCTGGCGGACGCGATCAAGGACAAGCACCTGATCGGCGCGGCCATCGACGTATTCCCGGTGGAGCCGCGCTCCAACGAAGAAGAGTTCGAAAGCCCGCTGCGTGGCCTGGACAACGTGATCCTGACCCCGCACATCGGTGGTTCCACCGCTGAAGCGCAAGCCAACATCGGTCTGGAAGTGGCGGAAAAACTGGTCAAGTACAGCGACAACGGTACGTCGGTATCATCGGTGAACTTCCCGGAAGTGGCCCTGCCGGCTCACCCTGGCAAGCACCGTCTGCTGCACATCCACGAGAACATTCCGGGTGTGATGAGCGAGATCAACAAGGTCTTCGCCGAAAACGGCATCAACATTTCCGGTCAGTTCCTGCAGACCAACGAGAAAGTCGGTTACGTCGTGATCGACGTCGATGCCGAGTACTCGGACCTGGCGCAAGAGAAGCTGCAGCACATCAACGGCACCATTCGTTGCCGTGTATTGTTCTGATAGCGACTTGAGCGACAAAAAAGGGAGACCCGAGGGCCCAATGCCCGTCAGTTAAGACGCTCCCACGTGGATTGCGCTTAACTGACAGGCATTGACCCGAGGGTCTCCCTTTTTCATGCCGGTGGAAAAATCACTTCACCGTTACGGTGATTTTCTTCGAAACGATCGGCGGATCGAACGGCATGTGACCGCTGTCGCCCAGTTCAAGCTGCAAGGTGTGCTTGCCCGGGGCCAGTTTGAGTTCAGCCTGGGTCTGCGCTTTGCCGAAGTGCATGTGATTGGCATCGTTCGGAATCGGCTGACCGGCGGCCGGCATCTTGTCGACGTCGATCAGCAGGTGATGGTGGCCGGTGTTCTTGGTGACATCACCGGCCGGCGCGAGCGCAACATCCTTGGTGCCGAACTTGACAATGAAGGTCTGCGCAACAGTGGCCCCGTCCTCGGGAGAAACGATGAATACTTCTGCCCCCTTCGGAGCCGGGGTGGCGGCACTGGCCAGCACCGAAATACCCATCAGCACACCAGCCAACGCTGCACGTGACATAAAGCTTTTCATTCTCTTCTCCAGTTTTTCCGTAAAATTCGCTCGGCCGTGAATAACTTAACGGCCATTCGTTGTCGAAGGCACTCGATAACCATAGCAAAGCGAGCCTGAACAGCGCGTCGCGATAAATGAATTCAAAGGAGTGACCATGCGTTTTTTGCCTGGCCTGATCTGCCTGCTACCCCTTTTGAGCCCCTTGGCTCATGCCGAACTGATTGACGATGTAAACGACCGCGGCGAATTGCGCATTGCCCTTGAGGCTAATACACCGCCCTTCAATTTCAAGGAAGGCGACAAACTGGCCGGGTTCGAGGTCGAGCTGGGTCAACTGCTGGCCAATGAGCTGGATGTACGGGCCGACTTCGTCGTCACCGATTCCGACGATCTGTTGACCGGCGTCGAAAGCGGCAAGTACGACGTCGCCATCAATCACATAGCACTGACTCCGGACCTGAAGGATCGTTTCGACTTCAGCGAACCTTACATTCACACCGATGCGCAATTGATCGCGCAGAAAGACGAGCAACCGCGTTCAATCCTGTTGGTGCAGTCGCTGACGGAGGAAAAGCCGAAAGCCGCCCCTGCTGTGAGCCTGGCGATTCCATTTCAGAAGGGTAACCCGGCGTTTCACGTCAGCTTGGAAAACGCATTGCAGCGGATCAAGGCCGATGGCCGGCTGGAGGCGCTGGAGAAGAAATGGTTTGGGGCGGATACGGGTGTGCCGAAACCCTGAAATCGCGGAGAAACCTGTGGGAGCGAGCCTGCTCGCGATGGGGTCATAACAGTCAACATTGATGCTAAATGTAAGACCGCTATCGCGAGCAGGCTCGCTCCCACATGGGTTTTGGGCAAGGCGCTAGTTCAGGGTTGCCAGAGCGTGCGCCGCTTCGGCCAAGTCCAACTCGCTGAATACCTGAACGCCATGGCGCTTGAGCAAGGCCGCTGTGACACCTTCACCGCTGACCTTCACGCCACTGAACGTCCCGTCATAGGCCAACAGATTCCCGCAGGACGGGCTGTTGGCCTTGAGTACGGCAATCCGGATGCCGTGCTGCCGC
This sequence comes from Pseudomonas sp. B21-015, assembly GCF_024749285.1. Taxonomy (NCBI): domain Bacteria; kingdom Pseudomonadati; phylum Pseudomonadota; class Gammaproteobacteria; order Pseudomonadales; family Pseudomonadaceae; genus Pseudomonas; species Pseudomonas sp. B21-015. The sequence continues at coordinate 400,005 of NZ_CP087196.1, read as the reverse complement.
ACCAGTTCCAGCGCTTGATAAGCCCCCGAAAGAAACTCGGCACTGACATCCTTGCCCTCGGTGGTGATGACCGATGCACAGCCATCAAGCACTTCACCGCCCTGCCCGCCCGGAATTTCCGCCGCGGCCCTTGGCGTCGGTAAACCACCGGCGACTTCCGGGCACAACGGCACCACCCGGCCTTCGGCAATCCACTGCTCCAACAGATCGAACGGCCCACTGGCCCCGCCGTCATAACGGACGCGGTGGCCGAGCAAACAGCGGCTTACCAGAATCTTTTGCATGATCAGAACGGCTCGTTGCCACGACGGCGGAACCAGCCCGTCAACGACAGGCGCTCTCGGGTCGCGGGCAAGACTTCGTGGGGGACTTCGCCCGACAGGAACACCACCAGGCATCCGCCGGTGGGCACCACATCGTGTTCGACGCCCTCATCCAGGTACATGCGCAACTGACCGCCATGCTCGGGCAGCCAGGCGTCATTGAGGTAGATCACCGCCGAGACCATGCGCCGGTCGTCGTCGCGGAAACGGTCGACATGCTTGAGGTAGAAAGCACCAGGCGGGTACAGGGCGAAATGGCTTTCGAAATCTTCCAGCCCCAGAAACAAGCCGCGATTCATCGCCTCGCGCAGGCTGTCCATCAACCCCAGATAGCGGTCGCAAGCCTCGACCTGACCGGGCTCGATCCACTGGATATGGTCGCCGCGAATGCCCTCACGGATCTCCGAAAACGGCCCGCGCCCCACGGCGGCCGGTGCGAGCTCGCCCTCGGCGGCACGCTTGCGGCACTCGGCCGCCAGTGCCCGAGTCAGATCCAGAGGCAGGAAAATATTCTGCCGCGACCAGCCGCGTGCAGCCAGGTCGTCGACGATACGTAACAGCAGCGGGTGATCAGAGGGTATGTGCATGGCGCGCATAGTATTCCTGTGCCCGCAAATCCGACAGAGCCGCGCAGCGGAGGATTGGTCGGATAAGGCACTCAACCTGATACGAATTCTCGACAAGTACGAATGCCGCACGGAGAATAGTCGGCTGCTGACAGGAGCCCCTATGCGTCGCTTGCTTTTCTCACTGCTGATGTTCTGCGTTTTGCCCGCCTGGGCGGACGGCCACGACCAGTTGTACAAGGTCGCCGGTTGGCCAGAACAACGCGCGCATTTCAACGATGCGCTCTCGGCCGCTCAGCAGCGTTACCAGAACAGCCTGCCGCCAGCGGTGTTTCAGGCCCTGGTCAACAACAGCAATCAGCGTTTCGCCCCCAAATCCATGGACCAGCGTGCCGAAGCGCATCTGCGCAAGAAGCTCGCCGACCCGAAACCTGCGCTGACCTTCTTCCAATCGCCCCTGGGCAAGAAAGTCGTCGCCGCCGAGTTGCTGGCGACCCGTCGCGATCAATTGGCGAAAAACGCCAAGGGCTTGCCGAAAATGCAGGCCAGCGATACTCGCCAGCTGATCATCGGCCACCTCGCCCAGGCCCTGCCCGCCCGCGAGGCCGGCGCGGAAGTCAGCCTCGCGATCGCTGGCGTGGCAGCCGACAGCCTGAGTTCGATGATCCCCGGCCTGCTCGGCGGTGGTCAGGCTCAGGGCATGTTGAACGGCCAGCGCCAGCGCCTGATGGAGCAGATCGGCGCCGACCTGAACAACACGCTGCTGTATGTCTATCGCGACCTGTCGGATGACGAACTGGAAGAGTTTTCGACCTTTGCCGAGTCCACTGAAGGCAAGGCTTACTATCAAGCGGCACTGGCGGCGATTCGTGCGGGGTTGGCGGTGGGGCAAAGCACGTCGAGCCTGGCTCAGTAGTTTTTGGCGTCCGCCAGATCGCCATCGCGGGCAAGCCCGCTCCCACAAGTTTTGTACGGGTCACAAAATGGGTGACTTACACAGATACTGTGGGAGATTCTATGGTTGAGGGGAAGCCCTCAACCGGCTTTTGGTTGGTATTCGCTCTGCCCTTTCAGCAGAGCGAATACGATCCGAGCAAGCTTGCGAGCCAGTATCACCAGCGCCTGAGTGGTGCTGAAGCCCCGAGCTCTTTGCTCTTCGTAAAAGCCTTTCCAGGCAGGCGTACGGCTGGCCGACATGGCTGCATTGTGCAAAAGCCGGCGGGCTTCCGGGTCACCTCGCTTGGTCAGACTCCGACGACCATCCTTTTGTCCTGACTTCGACACGCGCAGATCCATTCCCAGGAAGGCAATAAAGGCATCCGCGTTTCTGAAGTCGCCCCGCTGAAACGCCGTGAGCAAGCGGGCTCCGGTCAAAAATCCAATGCCTTCAACTTTCACGCAACGCTTCAACTGACCGAGCAAGCCGGCTTCCTTCAGATGATTATTAATCGTCTTTTCGACCAGCGCCTCAAGCTGCTGCATGGATTTCACTTGCTCGGCAAAAGCTGTCTTCAACAGTGGCTCATTCGCCCAGCTTTGCACCAGGCCGACCCGCGCCTGAACCAAGGCTGCGCGACGACGGAAGAGGCTCAGGAGCTGGCGGTACAGCGGTGATGGCGGGGTCCATGGATGAAGATCATCACCTTCGTTCTTCAGATAGCGAGCGAGCAGCCTGGCATCCAGCGCGTCGGTTTTGGCACGGACATTCACCCCTTTGCGGTAATGGCTGAGCTCATAGCCACCCACCATGTAAATCGTGCAGCCGGCCTCATAGGCCAGATCAGCGAACTCCAGGTGATAGATATTGGTCGATTCAATAGCTACCGCGACTGTCCCTGGCAAGGCCTTCAACCACGTCTTGATGGCTGCTTTGTTGTTGGGAATCTCTTCAAGCAGGTCAAGTTCGGCGCGATAGATCACCAGTTCGTTCTTGGCGACATCCACGCCTACGATCGGCTGTGTGACAGAAACCGGCATTGCCATTGTATTTCCTCCGGGATATGGTTTTGAACACTTGAAGGGCTCACTCAGAGGCGCAGGCTTGTTCCTATCGTCGGTCTAGCCAGATGCATTCTTTATCGGCGCTTGGGTGAAAGGAGGAGGGGCGAAATCTCCCACGGATCTGTACTGCGTCAACAGTCAGAATCGGGCTTTGTCCCTCCTCCTCCCTTCAAGTCCTACCATACAAGCGGGCTTGCCCGCGATGTGGCCCGAACGACCGCTAAAGATTCCGCCCCTCGATCCGCTTGCTCAAAAACCCGAAATACTCCTGCCGCAACCCCGGCGACTCATTCGCCAAATGATGCCGCGCCTCAGGCAGCATCAATACCTGAGGCCGATCGAACTTTGCCCGCAACACTTCAAGGTTGTGCTCCCAATCCACCGTCATGTCCGCCTGCCCCTGCACAATCAGCGGCCGCCGCGGGCTCTTCGGTGCCGCTTCGATACGCTTGATCCACCGTCCCAGCGCACCGACCCAGGCCGTTGGCAGACGCAGCGGCTGCAACGGATCGGCTTGCAGGAATGCCAGGAAGTCAGGGTCGTTGGAGTTCTCGCTGAAGCGCCGGGCGATGCCATTGACGAACGGCTTGAGCAGGTAATAACTGAGCTTCGACCAGCCCCAGGCTCGCGGCCGCACCAGTGGCGACAGCAGAATCACCTGCCCTTGGGCCGGACTGTTCGCCCCCTGATTGAGCACATGGTCGATCACGATCGCCCCGCCGGTGCTTTGCCCGCACAAGTGCCAGGGCTGCGGAAGGCCCAGCGACTGCGCCTCGGCCAACAGCCCTTGCAGAGTATCCTGATACTCGGCGAAGTCCTTGATGCTCGCCCGTTCGCCACTGGACAGCCCATGCCCCGGCAGATCACAGGCGATCACCGCAAAACCCTGGTCCAGCGCCCACTCGATCACATGCCCGTAGAGCCCGGTGTGATCGTAGAAACCGTGAAACAAAAACAGCGTCGCCTTTGCCCGCTCGGGCCACCAGAGCTGGCTGACCACTTCATAGCCATCGACCTCGAAACGCCCCAGGCCACTGCGCAGGGCTCGCGGCGCAAAGTCCAGCCCATAAAAACGCTGATAGGCCATGGCCTCCGTCGACAGCGGCTGCCACTCGGCCAATGGCCGCAGGCTGGCACGCAAATGATCGGGGTCGAAAGTGGCAGACATGGGCTATTCCAAAGCGCTAAACGGACTTTATGGGCCTGCGATATTCATCTGTCGCGGCAAGCATGGCAAGCTAGCCGACCTTCGAGGATTGAAACCCATGCGCCCGGCCTACCGCACCACACTGCTTGCCAGCCTGCTCGCCCTTGTGTGTGCCGGCGGGCTGTGGGCCGCCTATGACTGGTTTCAGGGGCGCTACTTGCGAGCCTTCAGTTCGCACACGGCGGTGTTCTCCGGCGACCCGTTGCACTTGCCGGACGAACTTGCCGGCCCCGGCGCCATCCGCCTGGTGCACTTCTGGGACCCGGCCTGCCCGTGCAATGTCGGCAACCAACAACACCTGACCGAACTGGTTGAGCAATATGTACCGCAGGGCGTCGAGTTCTATGCGGTACAAAAGCCCGGCAGCCATGCTCAGTTGCCCGGCACCTTGAGCCGCCTTAAAACCATCGCCGTCCTGCCAGGCTCCGAACAGATCCCTGCCAGCCCGGCAGTAGCGATTTGGGACCGCAGCGGCCAGCTGGCGTATTTCGGTCCGTACAGCGAAGGCCTGACCTGCAATTCGAGCAACAGTTTTATCGAGCCCATCCTGCAAGCGCTGAACGAAGGCCGGGCGGTGAACGCCACCCATACGCTGGCGGTGGGTTGCTACTGCCCGTGGCCTGCGCAGGTGAAGTAAGGCATTCCTGGCTTTTCCAGGACCGCGATGCCCGGCACAGGAGGGCTGTGCTACACGTTTGCAGCCCACGCGGGCGGCAATCCCGACCGAACAAGGAGTCACCATGAAACGCGTCCTGACCGTACTTGCCTTGCTGATCGTCGTGCTCGTCGCCGGGGGCGGCTGGTATGTGTACAGCAAGCAACCGACGCGCCAGGGCCTGGTGAAGTTGCAGCACCTGCAAGGTTCGGTGACCGTGCGCTACGACGAGCGCGGCGTGCCGCATATCCGCGCCGAAAACGAAACCGACCTCTATCGCGCCCTCGGCTACGTGCAAGCCCAGGACCGATTGTTCCAGATGGAAGCCGTGCGGCGTCTGGCCCGTGGGGAGCTGGCCGAAGTCCTCGGCCCGAAACTGCTCGACACCGACAAACTGTTTCGCAGCCTGCGCATCCGCGAACGGGCTGAAAGCTACGTGGCCGCGCTGGATCGTCAGTCGCCGGCGTGGAAGGCCCTGCAAGCTTATCTGGACGGCATCAATCAATATCAGGACAACCACGCTGCGCCGGCAGAGTTCGACGTGCTGGGGATCCCCAAGCGCCCTTTCACCGCCGAAGACAGCATCAGCATCGCCGGCTACATGGCCTACAGCTTTGCCGCGGCGTTTCGCACCGAACCCTTGCTGACTTACGTGCGTGACCAACTGGGCGTCGAATACCTGAACATCTTCGATCTCGACTGGCAGCCCAAGGGCGTGCTGGCCAAAGGGCACACCACCCCCGCACCGGCCCTCACCGCCAATGACTGGAAGGACCTGAACGCCCTCGCCCGTTTGAGTGAGCAAGCGCAGGCCGACCACGGCCTGCCGCAATTCGAAGGCAGCAATGCCTGGGTGATTTCCGGCAACCGCAGCAAAAGCGGTAAACCACTGCTGGCCGGTGACCCGCACATTCGCTTCTCGGTGCCGTCGGTGTGGTACGAAGCGCACCTGTCAGCGCCGGGTTTCGAGCTTTATGGCTACCATCAGGCGCTGGTGCCGTTTGCATTTCTCGGCCACAACCTGGACTTCGGCTGGAGCCTGACGATGTTCCAGAACGACGATCTGGACCTGATCGCCGAGAAGGTCAACCCGGACAACCCGAACCAGGTCTGGTATCGCGGCCAGTGGGTCGACATGGTCAACACCGAACAACAGATCGCGGTCAAAGGCCAGTCACCGGTCACGCTGACCCTGCGTCAATCGCCCCACGGTCCGATCATCAACGATGCACTCGGCACTGCCGCCGGCAAGACACCGGTTGCCATGTGGTGGGCCTTCCTCGAGACCCCGAATCCGATCCTCGACGGCTTCTATCAGCTCAACCGCGCCGACACCCTGGCCAAGGCCCGCGCCGCATCGGCCAAGGTTCAGGCACCGGGGCTGAACATCGTCTACGCCAACGCCAAGGGCGACATCGGTTGGTGGGCCTCGGCGCTGCTGCCCAAGCGCCCGGCCGGGGTGAAGCCCGGTTTCATCCTCGACGGCAGTACCCCTCAGGCGGACAAGGAAGGCTTTTATCCGTTCAGCGCCAACCCACAGGAAGAGAATCCGGCGCGGGGCTACATCGTCTCGGCCAATTTCCAGCCGGTATCGCCGACCGGCATGGAGATTCCCGGTTACTACAACCTCGCCGATCGCGGTCAGCAGCTCAATCGTCAGCTCAGCGACAAAAACGTGAAGTGGGACAACGAAGCCAACCAGAAGCTGCAACTGGGCACCACCACCGCCTACGGTCCGCGTTTGCTGGCGCCATTGTTGCCGGTGCTGCGTGAAGTGGTGAGCGACCCCGCCGAGCTCAAACGGGTGGAGCAACTGGCGCAGTGGAGCGGCGACTACCCGCTGGACTCCATCAGCGCCACGCTGTTCAACCAGTTCTTGTTCAACCTCGCCGACGCAGCGATGCGCGATGAACTGGGCAATGACTTCTTCGAAACGTTGCTCCCGACCCGGGTGATCGATGCCGCACTGCCGCGTCTGGCGGCCTCCGCCGATTCGCCGTGGTGGGACAACCGCAACACCCCCGACAAGGAAACCCGCGCCGATACGGTCAAGGTGGCCTGGCAAGCGAGCATGGCTCACCTCAAGACCGCCCTGGGCGCCGATGTCACGCAATGGCAGTGGGGCAAGGCGCACACCCTGACCCACGGCCATCCGCTGGGGATGCAAAAGCCGCTGGACCGGATCTTCAACGTTGGCCCGTTCGCGGCACCCGGCACCCACGAAGTGCCGAACAACCTCTCGGCCAAGATCGGCCCGGCGCCGTGGCCCGTGACCTACGGCCCGTCGACCCGGCGCCTGATCGACTTCGCCGACCCGGCCCACAGCCTGACCATCAACCCGGTCGGCCAGAGCGGCGTGCCGTTCGACAGCCACTATGCCGACCAGGCCGAGGCGTATATCGAAGGGGTTTATTACCAGGCGAATTTCAATGATGAAGAAGTGACGGCCAATACCCGCAGCACCTTGAAGCTGTTGCCGGCGCGGTAGATTTTTGCTGGCCCGGCTGACGCCTTCGCGGGCAAGCCTCGCTCCTACAGTTGATCTTCAGCGAACACAAAACATGTGTATGACAGAAAACCACTGTGGGAGCGGGCTTGCCCGCGATGGCGTCCTCACCTTCAACATAGATGTCGATGGATAGATCGCTATCGCGGGCAAGCCCGCTCCCACAGTGGGTCTGGGTGGCCACACATTTGTAGTCACCCTGCAGACGCTCAAGCCGCTTCCGGCGCCGGCGCTCGGCGCACGTCCGGTTGTTTCCAGGAGTCGGCGGCGCCTTCCTCGATAGCCTGCTGGATCGCACGCTTGCGAATCTCTTCGGCACGGCGGCTGAAGAACCAGACCAGGAAGGTCACCAGCGACACCGCCAGCAGAATCAGACTGGCCACGGCGTTGATCTCGGGTTTCACGCCCAGGCGCACCGCCGAGAACACTTCCATCGGCAGGGTCGTGGAACCCGGGCCCGACACGAAGCTCGCCAGCACCAGATCATCCAGGGACAACGCGAACGACATCATGCCCCCCGCCGCCAGGGACGGTGCGATCATCGGGATGGTGATCAGGAAGAACACCTTCCACGGCCGCGCACCGAGGTCCATGGCCGCTTCTTCGATGGACAGGTCCAGCTCACGCAAGCGCGCCGACACCACCACCGCCACATAGGCTGCGCAGAACGTGGTGTGAGCGATCCAGATGGTGACGATGCCGCGCTCCTGCGGCCAGCCGATCATCTGCGCCATGGCCACGAACAGCAGCAACAACGACAGGCCGGTGATCACTTCGGGCATCACCAACGGCGCGGTCACCAGGCCACCGAACAGCGTGCGGCCCTTGAAGTGGGTGATGCGGGTCAGCACGAAGGCCGCCAGCGTCCCCAGTGCCACCGCTGCAATCGCCGTGTAGCAGGCGATTTCCAGCGAGCGCACCACCGAGCCCATCAATTGGGTGTTGTCCAGCAACCCCACGTACCACTTGATCGACCAGCCGCCCCACACCGTCACCAGTTTCGAGGCGTTGAACGAGTAGATCACCAGGATCAGCATCGGCGCGTAGATGAACAGCAAACCCGCTACCAGCATGAAACTTGAGAAACGGAAGCGCTTCATTCCTTGCCCTCCATTTCTTTGGCCTGACTACGGTTGAACAGGATAATCGGCACAATCAGGATCGCCAGCATCACCACCGCAAGCGCTGACGCCACCGGCCAGTCACGGTTGTTGAAGAACTCTTGCCAGAGCACTTTACCGATCATCAGGGTTTCCGGACCGCCGAGCAGTTCCGGGATCACGAACTCCCCCACCACCGGGATGAACACCAACATGCAGCCGGCGATGATGCCGTTTTTCGACAGCGGCACGGTGATCTTCCAGAAACTGTTGAAGGTGCTCGAGCCGAGGTCCGATGCGGCTTCCAGCAGGCTGGTGTCGTGTTTGACCAGGTTGGCGTAGAGCGGCAGGATCATGAAGGGCAGGTACGAATACACCACGCCGATGTACACGGCCAGGTTGGTGTTGAGGATCTGCAGCGGTTCGTCGATCCAGCCCATGCTCATCAGGAAACCATTGAGCAGGCCGTTGTTGCTTAGGATGCCCATCCACGCATACACGCGGATCAGGATCGCGGTCCAGGTCGGCATCATGATCAGCAGCACCAGCACCGTTTGCAGCTCTTTGCGCGCACTGGCGATGGCGTAGGCCATCGGGTAGCCGATCAGCAGGCAGAGGATGGTGCTGACCAGCGCCATCTTCAGCGAGCCGAGGTAAGCGGCGATGTACAACTCATCGTCACCGAGCATCGCGTAGTTGCCCAAGTTAAGCAGCACCTGGAGCTTCTGGTCGATGAAGCTATAGATCTCGGTGTACGGCGGTATGGCCACGTCGGCTTCGGCGAAGCTGATCTTCAGGACGATGAAGAACGGCAACATGAAGAACAGGAACAGCCAGATGAACGGAACCCCGATGACCAGCTGACGGCCACCGGGAATTATTCGATTGAGGCGGCGTTTGAGTTTGCGCATGTTCATGAGCGAAGTACCACGCCGCTGTCGTCTTCCCACCACACGTAAACCTGATCACCCCAGGTCGGCCGCTGGCCACGGCGCTCGGCGTTGGCGACGAAGGACTGCACCAGTTTGCCGCTCGGCAGTTCGACGTAGAACACCGAGTGGCCGCCCAGGTAGGCGATGTCGTGCACCTTGCCGCTGGACCAGTTGTGTTCACAGGTCGGCATGTCGGCCGTCACCAGCAGTTTTTCCGGACGGATCGCGTAGGTGACGGACTTGTCCTGCACCGAGGTGCTGATGCCGTGGCCCACGTAGATGTTGCGATCCAGGTCCTTGCAGGTGATCAGCGCATGGCCCTCGGCGTCGTCCACCACTTCGCCTTCGAAGATGTTGACGTTGCCGATGAACTCGCAGACCAGACGGCTGGTCGGGGTTTCGTAGATGTCGATCGGGCTGCCGATCTGGGCGATCCAGCCCAGGTGCATGATCGCGATGCGCTCGGCCATGGTCATGGCCTCTTCCTGATCGTGGGTCACCATGACGCAGGTCACGCCGACCCGCTCGATGATCTCAACCAGTTCCAGCTGCATTTGCGAACGCAGCTTCTTGTCCAGCGCGCCCATCGGTTCGTCGAGCAGCAACAGCTTCGGCCGCTTGGCCAACGAACGCGCCAGCGCCACACGCTGACGCTGGCCGCCGGACAACTGATGGGGTTTGCGCTTGGCGTACTGGCTCATCTGCACCAGCTTGAGCATCTCGGCCACACGAGCATCGACTTCAGCCGATGGGATCTTGTCCTGCTTGAGGCCGAAGGCGATGTTCTGCGCCACCGTCATGTGCGGGAACAAAGCATAGGACTGGAACATCATGTTGATCGGCCGTTCGTACGGCGGCATCTCCGTGATGTCGACGCCGTCGAGGTAAATGCGCCCCTCCGTGGGCCGTTCGAAACCTGCCAGCATCCGCAGCAAGGTGGACTTGCCCGAACCCGAGCCGCCGAGCAAGGCGAAAATTTCGCCTTTCTTGATTTCCAGGGACACGTCGTCCACGGCAATCGTCTCGTCGAACTTTTTGGTGACCCGGTCGATTTTGACCAGCACCTGTTTAGGTGTCTGGTCGCCCTCGAGGGCTTTCTTATAGGCGCCGGAGGCAACTGCCATTTACGAAACTCCCAACAGAATTTGCAGTTCGCTCAACGTGGCGAACCTGGATAGTTTGAAGCTATTTGCCCGACTTGACCTTGGTCCAGCTGCGCGTCATCAAACGTTGAATGTTCGGTGGCAACTCGATGGATACGTACGTCTTGTCGAGGACCGCTTGCGGTGGATAGACCGATGCGTCGGTGCGTATGGACTGTTCCATCAGTTTGTCCGACCCGGGGTTCGGGTTGGCGTAGCCTACGGAATCGCTGACCTGGGCGATCACTTCGGGTTTGAGCAAATAGTTGATGAAGGCATGGGCTTCTTTGGCGTTGGCGGCATCCTTGGGGATCGCCAGCATGTCGAACCAGAGCGCACCACCCTCTTTCGGAATCGCGTAGGCGATGTTCATGCCTTTGCCGGCTTCAGCCGCGCGGGCCTTGGCCTGGAACATATCGCCGGAGAAACCGATCGCCACGCAGATGTCACCATTGGCCAGGTCTGCGATGTATTTGGACGAGTGGAAGTACGTCACGTAAGGCCGTACCGCCAGCAACTTGGCTTCGGCCTTTTTATAGTCTTCAGGGTTGGTGCTGTTGGCGTTGAGGCCCATGTAGTTGAGGACCGTCGGCATCATCTCATCGGCGGAGTCGAGGAACGCTACGCCACAGCTGTGCAGCTTCTTGATGTTCTGCGGCTCGAACACCACATCCCAGGAATCGATCTTGTCGAGGCCCAGCACCGCCTTGACCTTGTCGACGTTGTAACCGATGCCGTTGGTGCCCCACAGGTACGGCACGGCGTACTGGTTGCCCGGATCGTTCTGCTCCAGGCGCTTAAGCAGCACCGGGTCGAGGTTGGAATAGTTAGTCAGCTTCGATTTATCGAGCTTCTGGAAAGCGCCCGCCTTGATCTGCTTGCCAAGGAAGTGGTTGGACGGCACTACCACGTCGTAACCGGTGCGCCCGGCCAGCAACTTGCCTTCCAGGGTTTCGTTGGAATCGAAGACGTCATATACCGGCTTGATGCCGGTTTCTTTCTGGAAGTCGGCCAGGGTGGTCGCACCGATGTAGTCCGACCAATTATAAATATGCACCGTGCCAGCGGCCTGAACACTGACGGCAAGCGTCAGCCCGGCGCCGACCAGCAGGGCATTGCGCAACAAAGAAAAAATAGGCAAGTGGAGGTCCTCTAAAATGAGTTGGGCCCAAGTTGCCCCGTGCTCCATGACAGCCATGGCTGCCTGGCAACAAAACCGGCGCGCAACTTACCCTCGAAAAACCGTTCCAGCAAAACTTTCTGTCATTTAATTATTCCTGTTGCCGCCGTCGCGCAGACGACGGCAACAGGTATTGCCTCAAACCGGCTTATTTACCGGATTTGATCTTGGTCCAGCTACGAGTCAGGATCCGCTGGGTCGCGGCCGGCAAGTCGGCAATCGCGTACAGCTTGGCCAGTACTTCCGCTGGCGGGTAGATGCCTGGATCGCTGGTGATTTCTTTATCAACCAGTGCGGTAGACGCCGCGTTACCGTTCGGGAAACGTACCGCGTTGGTGATTTCAGCCATGATTTCCGGCTTCTGCAGGAAGGTCATGAACTTGTAGGCACCTTCGACGTTTTCGGCATCTTTAGGGATGGCGACCATGTCATAGAAGCTGCCGGCACCTTCTTTCGGAATGTTGTAGCTGACTTTCACCTTGTCACCGGCTTCAGCGGCGCGAGCCTTGGCCTGGTAGATGTCACCCGAGTAACCCACGGCGACGCAGATGTTGCCGTTGGCCAGGTCGGAGATGTACTTGGAGGAGTGGAAGTAGCCCACCGAAGGACGGATTTTCAGGAACAGTGCTTCGGCTTCAGCCAGTTGTTTCTTGTCCTGGCTGTCGGTTGGATAGCCCAGGTAATGCAACGCCACCGGAATCATCTCGGTTGGCGAATCGAGGAAGCTGATACCGCACGCCTTCAACTTGGCAGCGTTTTCAGGTTTGAACAGCAAGTCCCAGGAATTGGTTGGCGCATCGGCACCCAGTGCAGCCTTGACCTTCTCGGCGTTGAAACCGATACCGATCGAACCCCACATGTAAGGGAACGCGTGTTCGTTACCCGGGTCGCTCACCGATACCGCTTTGAGCAGGTCGGTGTTCAGGTTTTTCCAGTTAGGCAGCTTGGACTTGTCCAGCTTCTGGTAAACGCCGGCCTTGATCTGCTTGGCCAGGAAGTTGTTGGACGGCACGACGATGTCGTAGCCGGACTTGCCTGCCAGCAACTTGGCTTCAAGGGTTTCGTTACTGTCGAACACGTCGTAGACGACTTTGATACCCGACTCGGCCTCGAACTTCTTCACGGTATCCGGTGCGATGTAATCGGACCAGTTGTACACGTGCAGCACCTTGTCGTCGGCCTGAACGGCACCCGCCATCACGCCCATCAGGGACATGGCGAGGAGGGTCTTGCCAGCTATCTTCATACCTAATGCCTTCATGGGTAATGCTCCAATTTTTCTTTTTAACCACGTGCTCAGCGGCCTGTTACTGGGCATCCGAACAACCGGTAGTCTGGCAAGATCCAAGGCAGGCTTTCAAGGAAAGACCCATCCTTTGTTTGCACTGAGCGAAGCGCGATCTTCGCACCTCGCTCAGAGCCTAGCACTTAGCCCTGCAACGCACTCAGGGTCAGGTCCAGGCACTTGCGTGCCTTGGTTACCAACTCGTCGATTTCAGCCGGTGTAATCACCAGTGGCGGAGCAATGATCATGGTGTCGCCGACGGCACGCATGATCAGGCCGTTATCGAAGCAGAACTGCCGGCAGATCATGCCGACGCCCCGCCCTTCGTAACGTTTGCGGGTGGCTTTGTCCTGAACCAGTTCGATGGCCCCCAACAGACCGACCCCACGCACTTCCCCCACCAACGGGTGATCGTTCAGTTCCCGTAGACGCTTTTGCAAATAAGGTGCCGTTTCTGCACGCACGCGCTCGACAATCTTCTCGTCGCGCAGGATGCGGATGTTTTCCAGCGCCACCGCAGCGGCCACCGGGTGCCCGGAATAAGTGAAACCGTGGTTGAAATCGCCACCTTCGTTGAGCACCTCGACCACGTCGTCACGCACGATCAGGCCACCCATCGGGATATAGCCGGAGGTCAGGCCTTTGGCGATGGTCATCATGTGAGGTTTGAGGTCGTAGAAATCGGTACCGAACCACTCACCGGTACGGCCGAAACCGCAGATCACTTCGTCGGCCACGAACAGAATGTCGTACTTGGCGAGGATTTCCTTGATCCGCGGCCAGTAGCTGTCTGGCGGAATGATCACGCCGCCGGCGCCCTGGATCGGCTCGGCAATAAAGGCACCGACGTTGTCGACGCCGACTTCCAGGATTTTCTCTTCCAGCTGATTGGCCGCCCAGATACCGAACTCGTTCGGCGTCATGTCACCGCCTTCGCCGAACCAGTACGGCTGGGCGATGTGGACGATACCCGGAATCGGCAAGTCGCCCTGTTCGTGCATATAGGTCATGCCGCCCAGGCTCGCGCCGGCCACGGTGGAACCGTGATAGCCGTTCTTGCGACTGATGATGACTTTCTTCTTCGGCTGGCCCTTGATCGCCCAGTAGTGACGGACCATACGCAGCATGGTGTCGTTGCCTTCGGAGCCGGAGCCGGTGAAGAACACGTGGTTCATGCCTTCAGGCGCTATATCGGCGATGACCTTGGCCAACTCCAGCACCGGCGGGTGAGCGGTCTGGAAGAACAGGTTGTAATAAGGCAGTTCGCGCATCTGTTTGCTGGCCGCATCGGCCAACTCATCGCGACCATAACCGATCGCGACGCACCACAGGCCGGCCATGCCATCGAGGATCTTGTTGCCTTCGCTGTCCCAGAGGTAGACGCCCTTGGCATGGGTGATGATCCGCGGGCCTTTCTCTTTCAGCTGCTTGAAGTCGCTGAACGGGGCCAGGTGGTGATCGCTGCTCAGGGTTTGCCATTCACGGGTTTGCGGATTGTTGCTGGTCATGCGAATTCTCCTTGGATTGCAGTGACGACGCGACGAGGATCCGTCGCGCCCGGCGCATCAGACGGCGAAGAGCAGGAACTCCCGCTCCCACGAACTGATCACGCGCTTGAAGTTTTCATGCTCGGCCCGCTTGACCGCGATGTAGCCCGTGATGAATTTCTTGCCCAGGTACTTTTCGATGGTCTTGCTGTTTTCCATGCGATCCAGGGCGTCTTCAATAGTCAGTGGCAGGCGCAGGTTGCGCCGCTCGTAACCACGCCCCACCACCGGAGCACTCGGGTTATGCCCTTCGACCATGCCGATAAAGCCGCACAACAGGCTGGCGGCGATGGCCAGGTAAGGGTTGGCATCGGCACCCGGAAGACGGTTTTCCACCCGACGGTTCTGCGGCCCGGCATCCGGAACCCGCAGGCCCACCGTGCGGTTCTCTTCCCCCCACTCCACGTTCACCGGCGCCGAGGTATCCGGCAGGAAGCGGCGGAACGAGTTGACGTTGGGTGCGAACAACGGCAGCAGCTCAGGGATGAACTTCTGCAAACCGCCGATGTGATTGAGAAACAGCTGGCTCATGGTCCCGTCTTCATTGGAGAAGACGTTCTTGCCGGTCTCGATGTCGATGACGCTCTGGTGCAAGTGCATGGCACTGCCCGGCTCGCCGGTCATGGGCTTGGCCATGAAGGTCGCGGCCACGTTGTGCTTGAGCGCGGCTTCGCGCATGGTGCGCTTGAACACCAGAATCTGGTCGGCCAGGGACAGGGCATCGCCATGACGGAAGTTGATTTCCATCTGTGCCGTGCCGTCCTCGTGGATCAGCGTGTCGAGGTCCAGCTCCTGCAGTTCGCACCAGTCGTAGACGTCTTCGAACAACGGGTCGAATTCGTTCGCCGCTTCAATGGAGAAAGACTGGCGACCGGTTTCCGGACGACCGGAACGGCCAATCGGCGGTTGCAGCGGGTAGTCCGGGTCATCACTGCGCTTGGTGAGGTAGAACTCCATTTCCGGCGCCACGATCGGCTGCCAGCCGTGGTCGGCGTAGAGTTTCAGCACCTTCTTGAGCACGTTGCGCGGCGACAGCTCGATCGGGTTACCCTGCTTGTCGTAGGTGTCGTGGATCACCTGGGCGGTGGGCTCGATGGCCCAGGGCACCAGGAACACGGCGTTCTGGTCGGGACGGCAGATCATGTCGATGTCGGCCGGGTCGAGCAGTTCGTAATAGATATCGTCTTCGACATAGTCGCCGGTCACGGTCTGCAACAGAACGCTTTCGGGCAGGCGCATGCCTTTTTCGGCAATGAACTTGTTGGTCGGCGAGATCTTGCCCCGGGTGATGCCGGTCAGGTCGCCAATCATGCATTCGACTTCTGTGATCTTGTGGTCTTTCAACCAATCGGTGAGCTGGTCGAGGTTGTTACTCATAAATGCCTCTTAGGCTGAGTTTCCTGACTTTTATAAGTCAGGCGTTGTTTGACGCATCGGCGTCGCGTTGTCGTGCGCGCTTGCGGCAGGCATCGCCAAATGCCTGGAAAATCGCAAGGTAGTCAGGATTCAAGCTTACCTGCCATTCAGGATGCCATTGCACGCCCAAAGCAAAAGCCTTGCCTTCGATCACAGAGATGGCTTCGATCAACCCGTCGGGCGCTACGGCTTCCACGCGAAGGCCCGGCGCCAGTCGTTCAATGCCCTGACCATGAATCGAATTGACTTGAATCTCGCGAGACAGGCCCAGGCCCGCCAGTACACCGCCCGGCTGGACGTGCACCGGGTGACTGGGGGCGTACTGCCCTTCCAGCGGCAGGCTGTCGTCTTCACGGTGATCCATGAAGGGACCGACCTCATGAACCTTCTGATGCAGGCTGCCGCCGAACGCCACATTCATTTCCTGGAAGCCGCGGCAGATGCCGAGCACGGGAACGCCGGCCTCGACAGCGGCGCGGATCAGCGGGAGAGTAGTGGCATCGCGTGCAGAATCATGAGCAGTGCCTGGCGCGCTGGTCGGGCCGTTATAGTGAAACGGTTCTATATTAGAAGAAGAGCCTGTAAAGAGAATGCCGTCCAGAGCGTCCAGAATATCGGACGGCGCCAGTCGATCCGCCAGGGATGGAAGGACCAACGGCAGGCCCTTGGCAGCTGAAGCCACGGCGCGTACGTATTTGTCGCCACTGATGTGATAAGCATGCAGACCGATCTGCTTTGAGCAGGCGGTGACGCCGATTAACGGCAGGCGAGACATGAAGCACCCCGGTATTATTGCTGTTATGGGTTTGAATCGAGCTTAGCCTTGTTCATTTTTTTACACAACACCCCCGTAAAAAATACAACACGGCCCGCTCAAGCTCGCGGGGACCAAGACGTCAGAAGGCAAAAAAACGCTCCAAAGTGCCTCAAAAAAGCCCAACGAGCGCTTTTTTAGGGCAAAAAAGGCCTCGCTTGACTTCGGCATGCCGTTCGGGTTGACTGGAATCCGAAGAGATCAATGATTGATATTTTTAACAACAAAGGTGTTGCATCATGTCGGTACCCCCGCGTGCCGTTCAGCTTAACGAAGCGAACGCGTTCCTTAAGGAACATCCTGAGGTTCTGTACGTTGACCTTCTGATTGCGGATATGAATGGTGTGGTGCGCGGCAAGCGCATCGAACGCACCAGCCTCCACAAGGTTTACGAGAAAGGCATCAACCTGCCGGCCTCTCTATTTGCTCTGGATATCAATGGCTCGACGGTGGAAAGCACCGGCCTGGGCCTGGACATCGGCGATGCTGACCGAATCTGCTATCCAATCCCCGACACCCTGTGCAATGAGCCCTGGCAGAAGCGCCCGACCGCGCAACTGTTAATGACCATGCACGAACTCGAAGGTGATCCTTTCTTCGCCGACCCGCGCGAAGTCCTGCGACAAGTCGTAGCCAAGTTTGACGAGATGGGCCTGACCATCTGCGCCGCGTTCGAACTGGAGTTCTACCTGATCGACCAGGAGAACGTGAACGGTCGCCCACAACCGCCGCGCTCGCCGATCTCCGGCAAACGCCCGCATTCGACACAGGTCTACCTGATCGACGACCTCGACGAATACGTCGACTGCCTCCAGGACATTCTGGAAGGTGCGAAAGAGCAAGGCATCCCTGCCGATGCGATCGTCAAGGAAAGTGCCCCTGCACAGTTCGAAGTGAACCTGCACCACGTGGCCGACCCGATCAAGGCCTGCGACTATGCGGTCCTGCTCAAGCGTCTGATCAAAAACATCGCCTACGACCATGAGATGGACACCACCTTCATGGCCAAGCCTTATCCGGGCCAGGCGGGTAACGGTCTGCACGTCCACATCTCGATTCTTGATAAAGATGGCAAAAACATTTTTGCCAGCGAGGATCCCGAGCAGAACGCCGCACTGCGTCACGCGATCGGCGGTGTGCTCGAGACCCTGCCGGCGCAGATGGCTTTCCTCTGCCCGAACGTCAACTCCTACCGTCGTTTCGGCGCACAGTTCTACGTGCCGAACTCGCCGTGCTGGGGCCTGGACAACCGCACCGTGGCCATCCGCGTACCGACCGGTTCCTCCGATGCCGTGCGCATCGAGCATCGTGTCGCCGGCGCCGACGCCAACCCGTATCTGTTGATGGCTTCGGTTTTGGCGGGCGTGCACCACGGTCTGACCAACAAGATCGAGCCAGGCGCCCCCGTGGAAGGCAACTCCTACGAGCAGAACGAGCAAAGCCTGCCGAACAACCTGCGCGATGCACTGCGCGAGCTGGACGACAGCGAAGTCATGGCCAAGTACATCGATCCGAAATACATCGATATCTTCGTGGCCTGTAAAGAGAGCGAGCTGGAGGAGTTCGAACACTCCATCTCCGACCTCGAGTACAACTGGTACCTGCATACCGTATAAGCGGTTGCAGTAAAAAAGAACGCCGCCGGCCTCACAGCCTGCGGCGTTTTTTATGGCCGCCTGCGGCGATCCGACTTCGATCGTTCCCACGCTCCTGCGTGGGAATGCATCAAGGGACGCTCCGCGTTCCAGTCTCACCGATGATGTCTTGCCTGACATCGATGTGACGCGGAGCGTCACGGGCTGCATTCCCACGCAGAGCGTGGGAACGATCAACTTGCCCGCGATGGCGGCCGAGAAGACAACACACAACTCGACTCGTACAATGCCCGCTGCCCCGCAGGAGACTTCAATGACGCGCACCGCCACCATTCGCAAACCCCGCGCCCGCAGTCAGGCCCGGATCGACTCGATACTCGATGCCGCCCGCACGCTGCTGGCCGCCGAGGGGGTGGCCAGTCTGTCGATCTACAGCGTCGCCGAGCGCGCGGAGATCCCGCCCTCCTCCGTCTACCATTTCTTCGCCAGCGTTCCGGCCCTGCTTGAAGCCCTGACCGCCGACGTCCACGCTGCGTTCCGTGCCTGCCTGCAAGCCCCCATCGACCACAGCGCCCTCAACGGCTGGCGCGACCTGTCGCGACTGGTGGAACAACGCATGCTCGCCATCTACGACGAAGACGCCGCCGCCCGCCAACTGATCCTCGCCCAGCACGGCCTGACCGAAGTCACCCAGGCTGACCGCCAGCACGACATCGAGCTCGGCGACCTGATGCACAAGCTGTTCGATCACCACTTCGAACTGCCAACGCTGCCGACGGATGTCGATGTGTTTGCGCTGGCCATGGAGCTGGGGGACCGGGTGTATGCACGCTCGGTACAGCAGCATGGGCAGATCACGCCGCGAATGGCTGAGGAAGGGATGCGGGTGTTTGATGCTTATCTTGGGTTGTATTTGCCACCCTACCTGCCCAAGCGCGAAGTGCTTTGATCGTTCCCACGCTCTGCGTGGGAATGTAGCCCGGGACGCTCTGCGTCCCAAAAGCCGAACGCGGAGCGTCCGAAGAGGCATTCCCACGCAGAGCGTGGGAACGATCAGGGCTCACACCCTCCGGGGTTGTTGTTTGCGCACGCACTTACAACTTGGCGATCGACACCTCGGTGGATTTCACAAACGCGATCACTTCACTGCCGACCACCAGTTCCAGCTCTTTCACCGAACGGGTGGTGATCACCGAAGTGACGATGCCGGAGGCAGTCTGAACGTCGATTTCCGACAACACGTCACCCAGCACGATTTCCTTGATCGAGCCTTTGAACTGGTTACGAACGTTGATGGCTTTGATAGTCATGATGTTGATTCCTGTCGTTGGATGAATCTTTAAGTTATTGAGCCCAGCGCAATTGCGCAGGTAGTGGTGAAACAGGTTCCGGTTCCGGCGGTTGGCCGGGCAAGGACAGCACGCGATTGAGCACTTCGGTTTCCAGAGCCGCCAGCCGATGGGAACCACGAACCCGAGGGCGCGGCAGTTCCACCGTCAGGTCGAGGCCAACTTCGCCCTCTTCAATCAGGATGACCCGATCGGCGATCGCCACCGCTTCGCTGACGTCGTGGGTCACCAGCAACACGGTGAAGCCATGCTGTTGCCAGAGCCGTTCGATCAGTTGCTGCATCTCGATTCGGGTCAAGGCATCCAGTGCGCCCAGGGGCTCGTCGAGCAGCAGCAAGCGCGGTTGATGGATCAGCGCGCGAGCCAGGGCCACACGCTGCTTCTGCCCACCGGACAACGCTGCCGGCCACTCGTTGGCGCGATCCGCCAGGCCGACCGCTTCCAGCGCGTCCAGTGCTTGCGGCCGCCAGTTGCCCTTGAGCCCGAGACCGACGTTGTCGATGATCTTTTTCCACGGCAGCAGACGTGCTTCCTGGAACATCAGTCGGGTGTCTTCCCGGGCTTCACTCAGCGGCGCTGCACCTGCAAGCAATTCGCCCCCCGTGGGTTTGTCGAGACCGGCGAGCAAGCGCAGCAAGGTACTTTTACCGCAACCGCTACGCCCGACCACCGCCACAAACTGCCCGGCCGGAATGTGCAGATCGATTTCACGCAGCACTCGCCGCGAACCGAAGGTTTTTTGCAGTTTGCGCACCACCAGCGGAATGCCGCGCAGCAAGCGTGGAGGTTGTTGAGCCGTCATGCGGCACCTCCCTTGGCAACCTGATAGGCCGGATGCCAGCGCAGCCACACGCGTTCAAGTCCGCGCGCCGCAAGGTCGGCCAGCTTGCCGAGCACCGCGTACAAAAGAATCGCCAGCACCACGACGTCGGTCTGCAAGAACTCCCGGGCATTCATCGCCAGGTAGCCGATGCCGGAGCTGGCGGAGATGGTTTCGGCGACGATCAGGGTCAGCCACATGAAGCCCAGGGCAAAACGCACGCCGACCAGAATCGAAGGCAATGCCCCCGGCAGGATCACCTGGCGAAACAGACTGAAACCGGACAAGCCATAACTGCGCGCCATCTCCACCAGCGCCGGATCGACGTTGCGGATGCCGTGATACGTATTGAGGTAGATCGGGAACAATGTGCCCAACGCCACCAGGAAAATCTTCGCCGACTCGTCGATGCCGAACCACAGGATCACCAGCGGAATCAGCGCCAGGTGCGGCACGTTGCGGATCATCTGCACCGAACTGTCGAGCAGGCGTTCGCCCCATTTCGACAGGCCGGTGATGAAACCCAGGGCCAGACCGATGCCGCCGCCAATGGCGAAACCGAGCGCCGCGCGCCAGCCGCTGATGGCCAGGTGAGTCCAGATTTCACCGCTGCGGAACAGGCTCACACCCGCTTCGATCACTGCGATCGGCGCCGGCAGAATCCGCGTCGACAACCAGCCCGCCGACACCGACAACTGCCATACCGCCAGCAGCAAGAGCGGCAACGCCCAGGGCGCGAGGCTGTGGATAATTTTCTTCATGGCGGCGCCTCAGCTCTGGGACGCGGCTTTGGGAAGAATGTCGTTGGCCACCATCTCGCCGAACGGGCTGACGTAACCGGCGCTTTTCGGCAGTTCCGGACGCTCGATGTCCAGGTGCGGGAACAGCAACTCAGCCACCCGGTAGGATTCTTCCAGGTGTGGATAACCGGAGAAGATGAACGTGTCGATGCCCAGATCGGCGTATTCCTTCACCCGAGCGGCCACGGTCGGGCCATCGCCGACCAGCGCCGTGCCGGCACCGCCGCGCACCAGACCGACGCCGGCCCACAGGTTAGGGCTGACTTCCAGACTGTCGCGACTGCCACCATGCAATGCCGCCATGCGCTGCTGGCCGACCGAATCGAAACGCGCCAGAGAAGCCTGGGCACGGGCGATGGTGTCGTCGTCCAGATGAGAGATCAGTCGATCCGCGGCCTGCCACGCCTCGGCGTTGGTTTCGCGAACGATCACATGCAGGCGAATGCCGAAGCGCACGGTGCGGCCGAGCTTCGCGGCTTTGGCGCGTACCTGCTCGATCTTTTCCGCCACCGCGGCCGGTGGCTCGCCCCAGGTCAGGACCATTTCGACCTGTTCTGCCGCGAGGTCTTGCGCGGCTTCCGACGAGCCGCCGAAATACAGTGGCGGACGCGGTTGCTGGATTGGCGGATAGAGCAATTTGGCGCCCTTCACGCTGATGTGCTGACCATCGTAATCAACCGTTTCGCCTTCCAGCACCCGGCGCCAGATGCGGGTGAATTCCACCGAGGCCTGATAGCGTTCTTCGTGACTGAGGAACAAACCGTCGCCGGCCAATTCTTCCGGATCGCCACCGGTAACCAGGTTGAACAGCGCACGACCGCCAGACAAGCGATCCAGTGTCGCGGCCTGACGCGCCGCCACCGTCGGGGAAATGATCCCGGGGCGCAGGGCGACAAGGAATTTCAAACGCTGGGTCACCGGGATCAGCGATGCGGCCACCAGCCACGAATCTTCGCAGGAGCGACCGGTTGGAATAAGTACCCCGCCGAAGCCCAGACGATCCGCCGCTTGCGCAACCTGTTGCAGATAACCGTGGTCGACGGCGCGAGCGCCTTCGGCGGTGCCAAGGTAATGGCCGTCGCCGTGGGTAGGCAGGAACCAGAAGATATTAAGGCTCATGGAGTCGTCTCCTTAGGGAATCGAATTACGGCGCTTTGGCCACAGCGGCGGAGGGTGTCCAGATCACGTCTTTGATGCTCAAGGGCTTGGGAATCAGCTTGAGCTGGTAGAAGCTGTCGGCGATTTTTTGCTGGGCCGCGACTACTTCCGGCGTAAGGAACAGCGCGCCGTAGCCCTGGCGTTTCACCGAGTTCAGGGTGATGTCCGCTGGCAGGCCGAGCAGTGGCGAAACTTGCTTGGTCACGTCCTCGGGATTGGCCTTGGACCATTCGCCAACCGCGCGCACTTCTTCCACCAGCGCCTTGATCACTTCAGGATTTTTCTGCGCGTAGGGTTTGGTCGCCAGGTAGAACTGGTGGTTGTCGACGAGGCCTTTGCCATCGCGCAGGGTGCGCGCTTGCAGTTGTTGTTCGGCGGCGGCCTGGTAGGGGTCCCAGATCACCCAGGCGTCGACACTGCCACGCTCGAACGCGGCACGGGCATCGGCTGGAGGCAGGAACACGGTCTGGATGTCGGTGTATTTGAGGCCGGCGTCTTCAAGTGCGCGCACCAGCAGGTAGTGCACGTTGGAGCCTTTGTTGAGCACGACTTTCTTGCCCTTGAGCTCCTGCACCGATTTGATCGGCGAGTCCTTCGGCACCAGGATCGCTTCGCTGTGCGGCGCTGGCGGCTCGTAGGCGACGTAGAGCAGATCGGCGCCGGCCGCCTGGGCGAACACGGGCGGCGTTTCACCGGTGACGCCAAAATCGATGGAGCCTACGTTCAGGCCTTCGAGCAGTTGCGGGCCTCCGGGGAATTCAGTCCATTGCACGTCCACGCCTTGGGCGGCGAGGCGTTTTTCCAGGGTGCCTTTGGCTTTGAGCAGCACCAGAGTGCCGTATTTCTGATAGCCGATTCGCAACGTCTCGGCTTGAGCTTGAGTAATGACGCCGAAGGACACAGCCGCAGCAAACAGAGCGACCAGACCCCGACGCAAAATGACAGTGCGCATAGCGCTCTCCTTTTTGCAGTTGGGTTTTGGCTGCACCTGCTTGGCCGTTAGCGGCTGAGTAAGGTGAGTACTTCAAATTCAGGTGTGGCTTAAGTGCCGGCTTAAATGCTCCAGCGAGCACTCAACAAACGTTCGTTCAACAGGTTCGGATCGAGCGGTTTCGGCCGTCGGGCCATGGCGCTGAAAAACAGCTCCAGCGATTCATTCAGTCGTTGTGCAAGCTCCGGTGCCAACTGCGCCTGGGCACTGCCTTCGCCGTAAGCGATCTGACTGTCTACGGCGAAAATCCCGTGGAGCATTTCCTGGGCCTTCAACGCCGACAACACCGGCTTGAGCGCGTAATCCACCGCCAGCATGTGGGCGATGCTGCCGCCGGTGGCCATCGGCAGAACCACCTTGTGGCTCAGGGCGCGTTCGGGCAGCAGATCGAGTACGGTTTTCAGCGCACCGGAGAACGACGCCTTGTAAACCGGTGTAGCGATGAGCAATCCATCGGCGTTATCAATCTGTTGCAACAGGTCGATCACCTTCGGGCTGTCGAAGCGGGCATGCAGCAAGTCTTCGGCCGGGAAGTCCCGTACCTGATAACTCACCACTTCCACACCTTGCGCTTGCAACCAGCGTTGGGAGCGTTCCAGCAGCACCCCGGAACGGGAGCGTGGGCTGGGACTGCCACCGAGTGAGACGACCAGCATTCAGACAATTCCTTGAGCGGTGTTGGCGATACGCGGCTTGCGATCTCGCGTCGATGGAGTGACCTTAGCAGGCGATTTATATATCTATAAATCATATTTATTCATTTAGTTATTCTCTTAATGAATATGCCAATTGTCTTTTTCCGGGCAAAAAAACAGGCCGTCGAAACGGCCCGAAATCCCCTGCTTTGGTGTATGCCTTGAACAGATCGCTAACGATTAGGTTGCGGCGTCAGGCGCAGGTAAGGCTTCACCGCCCGATACCCCTTGGGAAAACGTCGCTGGATTTCATCTTCGTCCTTGAGCGACGGCACGATCACGACCTCATCACCGTCCTGCCAGTTCGCCGGAGTGGCCACCTTGTAGTTGTCGGTGAGCTGCAGCGAATCGATCACCCGCAGAATCTCATTGAAGTTACGGCCGGTACTCGCCGGGTAAGTGATGGTCAGCCGAATCTTCTTGTTCGGGTCGATCACGAACAGCGAACGCACGGTCAGGGTGTCGTTGGCGTTCGGGTGGATCAGGTCGTAGAGGTCGGACACTTTACGGTCCGCATCGGCGAGGATCGGGAAGTTAACGATGGCA
The DNA here is from genome assembly GCF_024749285.1 of Pseudomonas sp. B21-015. Classification (NCBI taxonomy): domain Bacteria; kingdom Pseudomonadati; phylum Pseudomonadota; class Gammaproteobacteria; order Pseudomonadales; family Pseudomonadaceae; genus Pseudomonas; species Pseudomonas sp. B21-015. Next base: position 375,377 of record NZ_CP087196.1, on the reverse strand, counting down.
TTCTGGGTTTCGTTGATGTCCTCGATCCACTTGTGGTGCGAGTCCACCGGGTCTACCGACAGAGCAATGGCTTTGACGCCGCGCTGGGCGAATTCATCCTTGAGCCTGGCGGTAAAGCCCAACTCGGTGGTGCACACCGGCGTGAAGTCCGCCGGATGGGAAAACAGCACGCCCCAACTATCGCTCAGCCATTCATGGAAACGGATGGTGCCGGCGCTGGAATCCTGTTCGAAATCGGGGGCGATATCGCCAAGTCTGAGGCTCATGGTGCGGCTCCTGGTGAGTGCTTGTTGAGCTCAACTGTGCCTGCGTTCAAACTTAATTAAAAAGAATAAATATCGATTTATTTAGACCCGAAAAGAATATTAAAGATCTGTTCACTGGACCTGAACGGTCATCGGGACGAACATCGATCACAAGGTTCGAGAAGGCCTTGAGTTGCTGCAAAAGAAGGGAACTTCAAGGAGGGTTTACGGGGGTGAGCCCGCCTTGAAAACGCAAAAGCCCCGCCCGGCGTGATGCCGGGCGGGGCTTTTTTACGTCGGTTACGCGAGCGCTATTACAACAGCGGGATCGAGTAGCTGACGATCAGACGGTTTTCGTCCTGGTCGCGCTGACCTGGGACGTCGTTGCGCCACATGGCGTTTTTCCAGGTGAAGCCCAGGTTTTTCAGCTTGCCTTCCGGAACGACATAGGACAGGGTCAGGTCGCGTTCCCACTCGCTGAGGTTGTCGCCAGAAGCGTTATCAATGTCATCGCCTTTCAGGTAAACGATACCGGCGGTAGCGCCCGGCAGGCCGACCTTGGCGAAGTCATAGGAGTAGCGAGCTTGCCAGGTACGTTCGCCGGCACGGGCGAATTTCTGGATCTGCATGTCGGTGGTCAGGTAGGCCGACGAACCGTCACCCTGGTTCAACCATGGGAAGTCGCTGTTGCCGCTGCTGACCTGGTAGCCGCCACCAAAGGTGTGACCTTCAACCGTATACAGGAACAAGCCGCTGTACAGGTTGTTGTCGACTTTACCCTTGGTTTTAGGGGTGCTGTCCGGGTAGTAGCCGCTTGTGTAGTAGCTGGAGTTGTGACCGTTGGCGCCATCGTCTTTGCTGTTGAAGTAACGCAGGTCACTTTTCAGTACGCCCGGACCGATGGACCAGTTGTGCACCAGACCCAGGAAGTGCTGCTTGTAGAAGTCTTCCAGGTTGCCGTAGTAGTACTGGGCAGTCAGGTCTTTGGTGATTTTGTAGTCACCGCCACCGTAGATGAACTTGTTGCTGTCACGACCGGCAGCAGTGTGAGCGTTTGCACCAGCAATCGACAGTTCTTCGTTGTTGCTGGAGTTACGGCCCTTGGCGTGCTCGATCTGACCGCCGACCAGTGTCAGGTCTTTGATTTCGTTCGAGGTGATCTGACCGCCCTGGAAGGTTTGCGGCAGCATACGACCGTCGTTGGTCACGATCACCGGCAGTTTTGGCTGCAGGGTGCCCAACTTCAGTTCGGTCTGGGAGATCTTGGCTTTGGCAGTCAGGCCCAGGCTGGAGAAGTTATCAACCGCTTCGCCGTTGGACTTGCTTGGGAAAACAGTGCCGCCGTAAGAAGTCGAAGTGGCACCGTTAGTGCCGCCACCCGAGTCCAGGCGCACGCCCAGCAGGCCGATAGCGTCAATACCGAAGCCAACGGTGCCTTGGGTGTAGCCCGAGGTGAAACGCAGATCGAAGCCTTGGCCCCATTCTTCGTTTTTGTTCTGAACGCCCGCAGCGGTGCTGGCAGCAGAATCGCGGTTATCGGTGTTGATGTAGAAGTTACGCAGCCCCAATGTGGCCTTGCTGTCTTCGATGAAACCGGCGGCGCCTGCCTGCTGCGCCAAAACCCCTACGGCCACAGCCAGGGCCAAGGTGGACTTCTTCATGTATCGCTCCTCGTTCTAATTTTTGTGTTCTTTGGTCTCGGGTCTAACGCCCCAGATCCACAGATGCGCGATTAGCTCTGGACCGTGACTGCCAAGTCAATTGCAACCATGTGTGTCTACGACCAAGGTCTAACCGCAGTAATTTGGTCCCTGCAGGGTAATGATTTCCTCATAAACCCAAAAAGAATTATTCAATTCTTTTTCATACCTTTTAGGAATATAGCTCGCTACCAATGATTCGAGCCGGATCACAAGGTATCGACTCATAAGCTAATTCCTAAATGGTATTTATTGCCATTTTTTTAGATCGATTAGCGTTGCCGCATCCCCTATACGTCAATCACTTTCGAAAAGGCGACGCGATCATGACTAAACGCGCACTATCTAGTCAATTTGTTACAGTTTGTATATCGCTAGTATTTTCTTTCTCCGCCCAGGCAGCGAATCTCACGTCGATTCGGTACCGGTGCAGAAAATCGCCAAACTGACCGGTGCCAATGCCCTCGATGTGCCGGAACTGCTGGCTGGTTCCGCCTTCCCGGATGCCAAGGCACAACGGATCACCGCGCTGTTGGACGGTGGCACGGCCCAGGCGATTGGCGAGACGGCGAAGTTCTTGAAGGAGCAAGGAAAGGTAGAAACGGTGCTGCCGGATTATTCGCCGTATGTCAGCGCGAAGTTTGTCGCCGAGTAACCCCGTGGCGAGGGAGCTTGCTCCCGCTGGAGGCCGGAGGACTCCCAAACCCGACAACGCGGTGAATCAGTCATAACGCGTTCACTGGTTTTGGGGCTGCTTCGCAACTCAGCGGGAGCAAGCTCCCTCGCCACAAAAGCCGAGACACCGACGGCCATTTCGTCAGAGCGCTTTTTCGAAGATCTTCGAATTACGCTGGTAGTTGTAAAGCGACGCCCGCGCCGACGGTAGCCGTTCGACGCTGCTCGGCACGAAACCCCGCTCACGAAACCAGTGGGCGGTCCGGGTGGTCAGCACGAACAAGGTTTTCAGCCCCTGAGCCCGGGCGCGGGTTTCGATGCGTTCCAGCAATTCATCGCCGCGACCGCCATGGCGGTACTCCGGGTTCACCGCCAGACACGCCAACTCCCCCGCATCCGAATCGGCAATCTGGTACAGCGCCGCGCAGGCGATGATCATGCCTTCACGTTCGACCACGCTGAATTGCTCGATCTCACGCTCCAGCACCTCGCGGGAACGACGCACCAGAATGCCCTGCTCTTCCAGCGGGCTGATCAAGTCCAGCAAACCGCCGACATCCTCGATAGCAGCCTCGCGCACAACTTCGAATTGCTCCTGAGCCACCAGCGTACCGCCACCGTCACGGGTGAACAGTTCGGTCAGCAGCGCGCCGTCTTCGGCATAGCTGACGATATGACTGCGCGCCACACCGCCCCGGCACGCCTCAGCGGCCGCGTCCAGCAGCTCGGCCTGATAGTTGCTGCCCAGACGCTGCAAATGCGCCGGCACCTGTTGCGGACGCAGTTCGCGCACCAGACGACCATTTTCGTCGATCAGACCGAGATCCGCGCCAAACAACAGCAGCTTGTCTGCCCCAAGGTCGATGGCCGCGCGAGTAGCGACGTCTTCGCAAGCGAGGTTGAAGATCTCACCGGTCGGCGAGTAACCCAACGGCGACAACAGCACGATGGAGCGTTCGTCCAGCAGGCGATTGATGCCCTTGCGGTCGACCCGGCGCACTTCGCCGGTGTGGTGGTAGTCGACACCTTCGAGCACACCGATCGGCCGTGCGGTGACCAGATTGCCGCTGGCAACCCGCAGGCGCGAACCCTGCATCGGCGACGAGGCCATGTCCATGGACAGTCGCGCTTCGATGGCAATGCGCAGTTGACCGACCGCATCGATCACGCACTCCAGCGTCGCCGCATCGGTGATGCGCATGCCGTGATGGTAATGCGGGGTCAGGCCGCGAGCAGCGAGGCGGGTTTCAATTTGCGGACGGGAACCGTGAACCAGCACCAGACGCACCCCCAGGCTGTGCAGCAGCACCAGGTCGTGGACGATGTTGCCGAAGTTCGGGTGCTCCACGCCGTCGCCGGGCAGCATGACGACGAAGGTGCAATCGCGGTGGGCGTTGATGTAAGGCGAAGCGTGACGAAGCCAATTGACGTATTCGGGCATGAACCTGGGCCTGTAATAAATAGCAGCCGAAAAAAAAATTAACGCAATAAACGCACAGCGGGCTGATGGTTATCGTCGGAACAGGCTTGGCGACACGCGCGCTCTCCTCATGAATACGGGTTGGGACATCGGCAATTTATACGGTTAGCCAGTCAAAACACAGAACCTGTGGGAGCGGGCTTGCTCGCGAAGGCGGCGTATCAGGCACATTAATATCAACTGACACTCCCTATTCGCGAGCAAGCCCGCTCCCACTTGTATATGCGCTCAACTGACTGACATCGCCGTTTTGGCCGGCGTCAGGCAGTAATGTTCGATCAGTTGACGTAATAGATGCACGGTAGGCTGCAAACGTGACATTTCGAGGTATTCCCCCGGTTGGTGGGCGCAGGCGATATCGCCGGGGCCCAAGACCAGTGTTTCACAGCCAAGGCGCTGAAGATAAGGCGCTTCCGTGCCGAACGCCACTGCTTCGGCGCGATGGCCGGTGAGCTTTTCCGCGACCCGGACCAATTCACAGTCCTCGGCCTGCTCGAACGGCGGCACTTCGGGGAACAGCGGCGCGTAATCGATCTTCACCTGGTGCCGCGCGGCAATGGGGTTGAGCTTCTCCAGGATCGCCGCGCGCAGGGCGCCGGGATCCATGCCCGGCAGCGGACGCAGGTCAAACTCCAGGGAGCACTGGCCGCAGATGCGGTTGGGGTTATCGCCACCGTGAATACAGCCGAAATTCATCGTCGGCTGCGGCACGCTGAACTGCGGATTACGAAATTCCCGCTGCCACGCCAGACGCAAGCCGCGCAGTTCGCCGATGGCATCGTGCATGGCTTCGAGGGCGCTATGGCCCAGGCTCGGGTCCGAGGAGTGACCGCTCTGACCGAGGATGTCGATACGCTCCATCATCACGCCTTTGTGCAGACGGATCGGCTTCAGCCCGGTCGGCTCGCCGATCACCGCCGCCCGGCCCAGTGGACGCCCGGCTGCGGCCAAGGCGCGAGCCCCGGACATCGAGCTTTCTTCATCGCAGGTGGCGAGGATCAGCAAGGGTTGCTTGAACGGTTGGTCGAGCAAGGGTTTGACCGCTTCGATGGCCAGGGCGAAAAAACCCTTCATGTCGCAACTGCCCAGGCCGACCCAACGGCCGTCCACTTCCGTCAGTTTCAGCGGGTCGGTCTGCCACAGCGCCGCGTCGTACGGCACCGTATCGCTGTGACCAGCCAGCACCAGGCCGCCGGGGCCAGAACCGAAACTGGCCAGCAGGTTGAATTTGCCGGGGCTGACCTGCTGGATATCGCAGGCAAAACCCAAGTCCCCGAGCCATGTCGCCAACAAGTCGATGACCGGCCGATTGGTTTGATCCAGGCTGGGTTGGGTACAGCTGACGGACGGCGCGGCAATCAGCGCAGCGAACTGATCTTTCATGGACGGCAAAGGCATCGCTGACTCCCAACACTCCCGAATTGAAGTCCATCATAGAACCATCCGGCGACAGGAATAAACCGCCGCGACGCGGGTAGGGTCTGTTGACGCTTGGTGACGAGCCGCGACGGCGGCCCACTTGGTGCAGGGCAAGGCGCGAGGAACGTGGTTTGGTTGTCCCAAATAAGTTCCGAGCAACGCAGCCCTGCGCCAAGTGGGGCCCGTCCCGGTCGTCACCAAGCGTCAACAGACCCTATCTCGGGTGAGTCCTGTACACTGCACGACCTTGGCAGCCACACATTCCCCCGGCTGCGCTCCCGATCCTGGATTTTCCGGCCATGCAGAAAGAAACCGAAATCAAACTCCGCGTCAGCCGCGAAACCCTCGCCGCCTTGCGCGAGCACCCGTTACTGAAAAAACGCAACAAAAGTGGCTGGGAACGCCGTGAACTGATGAACCAGTACTTCGACACGCCCGAGCGCGATCTGGCCCGCGCCAAGGTTGCCCTGCGCCTGCGCCGCGATGGCGAAGAAGTGATTCAGACCCTCAAGACCCGTGGCCAGAGCGTCGCCGGCCTGTCCGAGCGTCACGAATACGACTGGGATCTACCCAAAGCCAAGCTCGACGTGAAGAAACTCGACGGTGAATGCTGGCCCGAAGAGCTGGCCGAGCTGGACAAGAAAACCCTGAAAGCCATCTTCACCACCGATTTCGTTCGCGAACGCGCGGAAATCGCCTGGGGCCGTGGCAAGACCAAAGTGGTCATCGAAGCCGCGCTGGACCTGGGCCACGTGGTGGTCGGCAAGCAGAAAGAAGAAATCTGCGAACTGGAACTGGAACTGCGCGAAGGCGAGCCGGCCGCGCTGCTGGAACTGGCCGCCGAACTGGCCGCGACCCTGCCGCTGATGCCATGCGACATCAGCAAGGCCGAACGCGGTTATCGCCTGTTCGACGCCAACAGCTACTCGCTGAGCTTGCCGGCGCCGCAGATCACCGCCGAAATGCCGCTGGACGATGCGTTCGCCGCCCTGTGCTGGCATTTGCTGGGCAGCAGCCAGCGCCTGGCCGAGCAATATCGCTTCAATGGCCACTGGCGCCTGCTGCAGGACTGGGTCGAGAACCTCGCTGAAATGCGCGCGCTGATCAGCAGCCTCGGTCAGGCCGCGCCGCGTCAGTCGACTCACGATCTGCGGGTCGCGCTGGATGCCTTGCTGGAAGACTGGCGCCCGCTGGTACAAGCCGGCCTGGACGACGAAGACGTGCGCAAAGCCGCGCCGGAGCAGTTCCTCGAAGAGCTGGAAGACCCGCGTTGGGGCCTGTTCTCGCTGAACACTTCGCGCTGGTTGCTGGCCCGTACCTGGGCTGCCGATCGCAACACCCGTGGCAATCGCCAGGGCGCCGCGCAACTGGGCAGCTGGCTGCCACGCCTTCTGGGCGAAGAAGCCAACTCGCTGCAATTGCAGCGTTACCAGCAACAGCCGGAGGACCTGGCCGAGCAACTGCCGCGCATCGAGCGTATCCAGGCCTGGCTGCACCACGCCCGTAGCGTGCTGGACATCCCGGAAATGGATCGCCTGTACGGTGAGCTGAAACAGCTTGCCCTGCTAGCTAACGAGCCGATCACCGATGAGTCGCTGGATGCGCGCAAGCAGCAGGCGATCGCGGTGTATCAGAATCGTGCCTGGAAGACTTTGCTGCGTCTGTAATACCGCCATCGCGAGCAGGCTCGCTCCCACTTGAGTTATCTGTCGTACACATATTTTGTGTTCGCTGAAGATCAAGTGTGGGAGCGAGCCTGCTCGCGATGAGGCCAGCACATTCACCGCAAAAGCTTCAGACCGGCAAACTCGTCGTGGACTTGATTTCCGACAAGGCCACGATCGAGTTGACCTCCTGAATCCCCGGCACCATCGACAACTTCTCGAAGAAGAAGCGCTCATAAGCCTCGATGTCTGCCGTGACGATCCGCAGCAAGAAATCCACCGACCCCATCAGCACATAACACTCCAGCACTTCGGGAAAACCGCGAATCGCCTCGGTGAATTCGGTGAAGTTCGAACGTCCGTGAGCGTTGAGTTTGATCTCGGCGAAGATCTGCGTGTTAAGGCCGATTTTCTTGCGGTCAAGCAACGTCACCTGACCGCGAATGATTCCCTCCTCCTTCATCCGCTGAATCCGCCGCCAGCATGGCGACTGCGAGAGCCCTACCTGTTCGGCGATCTGCGCGCTGGAGAGCGAAGCGTCCTCCTGCAGCAACGCGAGAATCTTGCGGTCGTAGCTATCCAGCTCGCTGTGCATAGAAAAACCCATAGTTTGCATAAAATCGAATTGAACGATTCGAAAAACCGTCAATAGTCTCCATCATAGATAAGAAATACCCCGCACCGAATGTAAAAATTCCTCCAGTAATTTTGGAGCCCGACCATGCCGCCTCTTGAAGCCGTGAACCCCCTTCCCGTCCGCGCCGATGTCTGGAACGTCAGCAACGCCCACTGCCGGGTTCATTACCAACTGCTGGCCGAGGCCGAGCCGGATCTGCTGTGCCGGGCGCTCAACCTGTTCGCCTTGCAGTTTCTGACGCCGCAGCGGGTCAACGTGCAGCGCATGGACGATCTGCTGTCGGTCGACATCGTCATGGACGGCCTGAGCTGGCACCGTGCTCAGGTGATCGCGGAAAAATTACGTAACCTGATCAGCGTCTGCTCAGTGAATCTGCAAGCCGCTGACTCTGCGTGGGATGAGCCGGTTCAGGCAGCTGGTTAAAAAAAAACCTGAAAAAAACCGACACGCCTTGGTCCGGTAGTGGCCCAACGGTCTGCGGGAGCGCAGCTATCCTTTGCGAACGGTTGTTCATAAGGAGCCCGCATGTCCGTTCAACTTGCCACTCAGGACCGCTGGCTGGACCTTAACGATTTGCTGCGTGAACTGGTCGCCCAAGGCTTCATCAGCCAGGACTCGGCCGAACACGCACTCAACGCCCGCCGCCGTCACGCCATAAATGCTCAGCAGCACCCGCTGGAGTTCATCGCCAGCCAACACCTGGACGACCTCAGTCGTCCCGGCAAACATCTCGACCTGGAAAGCCTGACGCTGTGGCTGTCTCAGCAGGCCGGCCAGCCTTACTTGCGCATCGACCCACTGAAAATCAACGTCGCGGCCATTACGCCGCTGATGTCCTATGCCTTCGCCCAACGCCACAAGATTCTGGCAGTGTCCATCGACCGCGACGCCGTCACCGTGGCCAGCGCCCAACCCTTCGTCAGCGGCTGGGAAGCCGATCTGACCCACGTGTTGAAGCTGCCGATCAAGCGCGTGGTGGCCAACCCGGTGGACATCCAGCGCTTCAGCGTGGAGTTTTTCCGCCTGGCCAAATCGGTCAGCGGCGCCACCAACGCTGATCAGCAGACCAGCACCCTGGGCAACTTCGAACAGTTGCTCAACCTCGGCGCCAGCGACCAGGAGCCGGACGCCAACGATGCGCACATCGTCAATATCGTCGATTGGCTGTTCCAGTACGCGTTCCAGCAGCGGGCCAGCGATATCCACATCGAACCCCGGCGCGAGCAAGGGACGGTGCGCTTTCGCATCGACGGCGTGCTGCACAACGTCTATCAATTCCCGCCGCAGGTGACCATGGCCATCGTCAGTCGCCTGAAAAGCCTGGGGCGAATGAACGTCGCGGAAAAGCGCAAACCCCAGGACGGTCGGGTCAAGACCAAAACCCCGGACGGCGGCGAAGTCGAGCTGCGGCTGTCGACCTTGCCGACTGCATTCGGCGAAAAAATGGTCATGCGGATCTTCGACCCGGAAGTGCTGCTCAAGGATTTCGATCAGTTGGGCTTTTCCGCCGATGACCTGCGCCGCTGGCAAGACATGATCCGCCAGCCCAACGGCATCATTCTGGTGACCGGGCCCACCGGTTCAGGCAAAACCACCACGCTGTACACCACCCTGAAGAAGCTGGCGACGCCAGAGGTCAACCTCTGCACCATCGAAGACCCGATCGAAATGGTCGAGCCGGCGTTCAATCAGATGCAGGTCCAGCACAACATCGACCTGACCTTTGCCGCCGGCGTGCGCGCGCTGATGCGGCAAGACCCGGACATCATCATGATCGGCGAGATCCGCGACCTCGAAACCGCCGAGATGGCGATTCAGGCCGCACTCACCGGCCACTTGGTGCTGTCGACGTTGCACACCAACGATGCCCCGAGCGCCATCAGCCGCCTGCTGGAACTCGGCGTGCCGCATTACCTGATCAAGGCCACGGTGCTCGGGGTCATGGCCCAGCGCCTGGTTCGCACGTTATGCCCTCACTGCAAGGCGCCGCTGACCTTGGGTGAGGACGACTGGCAAACCCTGACCCGACCCTGGCAAGCACCATTGCCAGGCAATGCCCAACGCGCCATCGGTTGCCTGGAATGCCGCGAAACCGGCTATCGCGGTCGCGCCGGGGTTTACGAAATCATGCAGCTGACGGACGGCATCAAAGCGCTGATCAACCCCGACACCGATTTGCTCGCGGTCCGGCGCCAGGCCTTCAAGGAAGGCATGCGCAGTTTGCGCTTGTCGGGGGCGCAGAAAGTGGCGGCGGGTTTGACCACGCTCGAAGAGGTGTTGCGAGTGACGCCGCAGAGTGAGCAGAAATAGACAGCCCCTAATGCCGGCAAGTCAGGACGCATAACCTGTGGGAGCGTGGCTTGCCCGCGAAGAATACACCGCGTTTTTTCAGGCATTACGCGTCATCGTTCTTCGCGGGCAAGCCACGCTCCCACAGGATTTTCGTCGCTCAAATTTCTAGACTTACCGGCATTTGGCCTCTCCAAGTCGCATTCAAATCTTTTGCCCTACACTCTGGTCATCGCAACTCAACCAGACTGGACAGGGACCGTTATGGGCATTGCACTGATTCTCTTCGTCGCGCTGGCCGTGGCCATTCTTTTCATGGGCTTCAAAGTGGTGCCCCAGGGGTTTGAATGGACGGTCGAACGCTTCGGCCGCTACACCAACACCCTCAAGCCAGGCCTGAGCATCATCATTCCGGTGATGGACCGCATCGGCCGCAAGATCAACGTGATGGAAAGCGTGCTGGACATTCCGCCCCAGGAAGTCATCACCGCCGACAACGCCACCGTGCAGATCGACGCCGTGTGCTTCTTCCAGGTGGTCAATACCGCCCAGGCCGCCTACGAGGTGAACAACCTCGAACATGCCGTCCGCAATCTGCTGCAAACCAATATCCGCACCGTGCTCGGGTCCATGGAGCTGGACGCGATGCTCAGCCAGCGCGACAACATCAACGAAAAGCTGCTGCGCACCGTCGATGAGGCCACGGCGCCGTGGGGCATCAAGATCACCCGGATCGAGATCAAGGACATCAGCCCTCCCGCCGACCTGATGGCCGCCATGTCCGGCCAGATGAAAGCCGAGCGAATCAAACGCGCACAGATTCTTGAAGCCGAAGGTTTGCGCGCCTCGGCGATCCTCACCGCCGAAGGCAAGAAGCAGGCGCAGATTCTCGAAGCCGAGGGTAGCCGTCAGGCGGCGTTCCTCGAAGCCGAGGCCCGGGAGCGTCAGGCCGAGGCCGAAGCCCAAGCCACCAAAGTGGTGTCCGAAGCCATCGCCGGCGGTAACGTGCAAGCGGTCAATTACTTCGTTGCGCAGAAGTACATCGATGCCTTGGGCAAACTGGCTTCGGCCAACAACAGCAAAGTGATCCTGATGCCGCTCGAAGCCGGTTCGATGATCGGCGCCGTCGGTGGCATTGGCGAAATCGTCAAAGCCACCTTCGACGGCAAGAAAGGCTGAGGTCGCTGCCCATGGAACTGTTTTCGTTCTGGAGCTGGTTGGCCCTGGGCACGCTGCTATTGATCCTCGAAGTGTTCGGTGCCGGCGGTTATCTTCTGTGGATCGGCATGGCGGCCGCCGCCGTCGGCGTGCTGACCTTCGTGATACCGGGCTTGCCCTGGGAATTGCAGGTGCTGCTGTTTGCCGTCTTTTCAATCCTCACCGCCCTGTACTGGTGGAGACGTCAACGCGGTGTGGTGCGGGCCAGCGATCAGCCGAACCTGAACCTGCGAGGGCAAGAGCTGATCGGCAAGGTGTTCGTGGTCAGCGAAGCGATTGTCGACGGCCGCGGCAAGATCAAGGTCGCCGACGGCGTGTGGATGGCCCGGGGGCCCGACACCGCATCCGGCAGCCGTGTTCGGGTGGTCGGGCAGCAAGGGGCAATTTTACTGGTGGAGCGGGCCGACTAACGTCACGGAACTCGATTGGGTTATGGGCAATCAAAGGCCGCAGTTAAAACCCAGTGGAGTCACCTTTTATGCGTCTCAAACTTGCTGTCGCTACCTTCGCCGTGTTGTCCCTTCCAGTCGGTTCGGCGATGGCTGATGACAGCTTTTTGCGTAACGTCCTTACTTCCGGTGCCACCACCGGTACGTCCTACCTGACCTCCAGGGATCACAAACTGGTCGTCGCCGCCCAAGACGACGCCGGTAGCTTTGTCGCCAGTGACGGCGCCATTCGCGGCCCCTATCTGGAAGCCGCCATGCAGAGAGTCCGCGCTGAAAACCCTGGCCTGCAAGCCACGGACATGGAACTGGCGAACGCCATCCTGGCGAAGAATGCCATCGCCTCGAAATAAGGTTCGTTGCTCAACAAAATGCCGCTCTGGATGAGCGGCATTTTTTTGCCTGATGCAAATCCCTGTGGGAGCGAGCCTGCTCGCGATAGCGGTGGATCAGTCGAAACCATCAGTGACTGTTACGCCGCTATCGCGAGCAAGCTCGCTCCCACATTGGGTTTGTGTGTTCCGTGACTTCAGCGGTATTCGTCCACCGGCACACACGCGCAAAACAGATTGCGGTCGCCGTAGACATTGTCCACACGGTTCACCACCGGCCAGTACTTATGGGCCTTGGTGTGAGCATCCGGCGTCACCGCCTGCTCGATGCTGTACGGCCGCTCCCAAACCCCGGTGATGTCGGCCAAGGTATGCGGCGAACGCTTCAGCGGGTTGTCCTCCGCCGGCCAGTTGCCATTCTGCACCTCGTTGATTTCCGCGCGAATGCTCAGCATCGCGCCGATAAAACGGTCCAGCTCCGCCTTCGATTCACTCTCGGTAGGCTCGACCATCAACGTCCCCGGCACCGGGAACGACATGGTCGGCGCATGGAAGCCGTAATCCATCAGGCGCTTGGCAACGTCTTCTTCGCTGATCCCGGTCAGCGCCTTGAGCGGCCGCAAGTCGAGAATGCATTCATGGGCCACTCGATCGTTGCGCCCGGTGTAGAGCACCGGGAACGCCCCGGACAAATGCTGCGCCAGGTAATTCGCGGCGAGGATCGCCACCTCACTCGCATCCGCCAGTTGCGGCCCCATCATGGCAATGTACATCCAGCTGATGGGCAAAATGCTTGCACTGCCCCAGGGGGCCGCACTCACCGCACCGTTCTCCGGCAGCGGGCCATCGATCGGCACCACCGGGTGATTGGCGACGAACGGCGCCAGGTGTGCCCGGACGCCAATCGGGCCCATCCCCGGTCCGCCACCGCCGTGGGGAATGCAGAAAGTTTTGTGCAGGTTCATGTGCGACACGTCGGCACCGATGTCTGCCGGCCGCGCCAACCCGACCTGCGCGTTGAGGTTGGCGCCATCCATGTACACCTGACCGCCATGGCTGTGGATAACTTCACAGATCTGGCTGATGCCTTCCTCGTAGACCCCGTGGGTCGAAGGATAGGTCGCCATCAGGCAGGCGAGTTTGTCCCCCGCCTGCGTGGCCTTTTCCTTCAGATCATCCAGATCAACGTTACCCGCCTCGTCGCACTCGACGATCACCACCCGCATCCCGGCCATTTGCGCCGAGGCCGGGTTGGTGCCGTGGGCCGAGGACGGGATCAGGCAGATATCCCGCGCGCCTTGATGGCGGCTCTCGTGATATTTACGGATCGCCAGCAACCCGGCGTACTCGCCTTGAGCGCCCGAGTTGGGTTGCATGCAGATCGCATCGAAACCGGTGATTGCGCAGAGCCAACGCTCCAGTTCCTCGATCATCAACGAATAACCCGCCACCTGCTCTTTCGGTACGAACGGGTGCAGGTTGGCGAACTGCGGCCAGGTGATCGGGATCATCTCGCTGGTGGCATTGAGCTTCATGGTGCAGGAGCCCAACGGGATCATTGACTGATTGAGCGCCAGGTCTTTGTTTTCCAGCTGCTTGAGGTAACGCAGCATTTCGGTTTCGCTGTGATGAGCGTTGAACACCGGATGACGCAGACAAGGCGTACGGCGCTGCAACTCCGCAGGGATGCCGGACAACAGGACTTCAGCGTCCAGTTCGTCGACATTGAGCCCATGGTCGGCACCGAGAAATACATCGAACAGCTTCGCCACGGTGGCTTCGTCACAGGTTTCGTCGAGGCTCAGGCCCAACAGCCCACGACCGAGAATGCGCAAGTTGATGTGCGCCGCCTGGGCACTTTCGATGATCGCGGTCTGAGTACCACCGACCTCCAGGGTCAGGGTGTCGAAGAAGTGCTGGTTGAGACGAGTGATCCCGTGACGTTCCAGGCCGGCGGCGAGGATGCAGGTCAGTCGATGGACGCGCTGGGCAATCCGTTTGAGCCCTTCCGGGCCGTGGTAGACCGCGTAGAAACTGGCGATATTGGCCAGCAGTACCTGGGCGGTGCAAATGTTGGAGTTGGCCTTCTCCCGGCGAATATGTTGCTCGCGGGTTTGCAGGGCCATGCGCAATGCCACGTTGCCGCGAGCATCTTTCGACACGCCGATGATCCGCCCGGGAATCGCCCGTTTGTATTCATCGCGACTGGCAAAAAACGCCGCGTGCGGGCCGCCGTAGCCCATGGGCACACCAAAGCGCTGTGATGAACCGAACACCACATCGGCGCCCAACTCTCCCGGCGGAGTCAGCAACAGCAGGCTCAGCAGATCGGTCGCCACACAGGCCAGGGCTTGCTGGGCATGCAGATGATCGATCAATGGACGCAGATCGCGTACTTCACCATGGGTGTCGGGATATTGCAGCAGCGCGCCGAACACCTGATGCTGCTTCAAGTTATCCACAGCGTCGATGATCAGGTCGAAACCGAAGCCTTCGGCACGGGTCTGCACCACGGAAATGGTCTGGGGATGGCAATTCTCATCGACGAAAAACAGGTTGCTTCTGGATTTGGCCACGCGTTTGGCCAAGGCCATGGCCTCGGCCGCCGCCGTGGCTTCATCCAGCAGCGAGGCGTTGGCCAGTTCCAGACCGGTCAGGTCGATGGTCAGCTGCTGGAAGTTCAGCAACGCTTCGAGCCGGCCTTGGGCGATCTCCGGTTGATAGGGCGTGTAAGCGGTGTACCAACCGGGATTTTCCAGCACGTTGCGCAGGATGACGGCCGGTGTGAGAGTGCCGTGATAACCCATGCCGATCAGGCTGGTCCAGACCTGGTTCTGTTCGGCGTAGCTGCGCAGTTTGGCTAGCGCGGCTTCTTCATCGAGGGCGGGCGGCAGGTCCAGCGGTCGGTTGAGGCGAATTCCCGGCGGCACCGTCTGCTCGATCAACTCGACGCGGCTGCCAAGGCCGAGGCTGTCGAGCATCGCCTGCTGCTCGGCGGCATCGGGCCCGAGGTGGCGGCGCAGGAAAGCATTGGGATCGCGTAACTGACTCAAGGACGGCAACTGGGACATGACGGGCTCTCTCTTGACTGGCGCTCAGCGTCGATGCGATACGGTCAAACCAGCATAGCAGTCGATACCCGCACGGATGGCGTGGCGCCGTTGGTCAATCCGGATCATCATGCTCGGGGCCTACAAACGTTCGCTGATCGGGTATCTGCATTTATGAGCCAACTGTCTTTCCTGCCCTTCTCCAAACCCACCATCGATGAAGCCACGATTGCCGCTGTCGGCGATGTGCTGCGCTCGGGCTGGATTACCAGCGGCCCCAAGGTGCAGGCTTTTGAAGCGCAACTCTCGGAATATTTTGGCGGGCGCCCGGTGCGTACGTTCAATTCCGGCACCTGTACCATGGAGATCGCGTTGCGTATTGCCGGAGTCGGGCCGGGCGATGAAGTGATCACCACGCCGATTTCCTGGGTGGCCACCGCCAACGTGATTCTGGAAGTTGGCGCTACGCCCGTGTTTGCCGACATCGACCCGGTCACCCGCAATATCGACCTGGCTCAGCTTGAAGCGGCGATTACCCCGCGCACCAAAGCCATCATCCCGGTGTTTCTCGCGGGACTGCCCGTGGACATGACGCGCCTTTACGCGCTGGCAAAAAAGCACGGTTTGCGAGTAGTGGAAGACGCGGCCCAAGCATTGGGTTCGAGCTGGAACGGGCAGCGAATCGGTGCGACTGGCGATTTCGTGTCCTTCAGTTTCCAGGCGAACAAGAACGTCACCTGCTAAGAGGGCGGTTGCCTGGTGCTGAACAATGCCGAGGAAGTGCGGTTGACGGAAAAGTACCGCTTGCAGGGCGTCACCCGCAGCGGGTTCGATGGGCTGGACGTTGATGTGCTGGGCGGCAAGTTCAACATGACCGATGTCGCGGCAGCCATTGGCCTGGGGCAGTTTGCCCACATCGAGGCGATCACCGCTCATCGTCGTGAGCTGGCCAAACATTATTTCGCCTGCTTTGGCGAGGACTTCGAAGCGCAATACGGGGCTCAACTGCCCCCTGCGGACTTCGAGAACAGCAATTGGCATTTGTTCCAGCTGGTGCTCCCGGAACGCCAGGATGGCAAACCGGCAAGGGCCACGTTCATGGAGCAGATGCAGGCACTGGGGGTTGGTATCGGCTATCACTACCCGCCGATCCACCTGCTGAGTCTTTACCGCGAACGCGGGTTCAAGGAAGGCATGTTCCCGGTAGCCGAACGGGTCGGACGACTGATCGTCTCGCTACCGATGTTCACGACCATGGATAAAGCGGATGTCGAGCGTTCGGTGGCAGCGGTGAAAGCCGTTCTAAAGCCGTAGAACCTGTGGGAGCGAGCCTGCTCGCGAAGTGGGCGTGTCAGTTGGCATAAATGTTTGCTGACACACCGCTTTCGCGAGCAGGCTCGCTCCCACATGAATTACTCGCCGATAGCGGCCTTGTAGGCCACCGGGTCGAGCAGGTTGTTCAGCTCAGAGGTATCGCTTGGCTCCAGTTTGAAGAACCAGCTGTCATAGGGCGCGCTGTTGACCAGTTCCGGGCTGTTGGCCAGCTCTTCATTAACGGCAATGACTGTGCCGGAGACTGGCGAGTAGATATCCGACGCGGCCTTGACCGACTCGACGACACCCGCAGCCTCACCGGCAGCGAACACTTTGCCGATTTCCGGTAGCTCAACGAACACTACATCACCCAAGGCTTCCTGAGCATGGTCTGAAATACCCACTTTCACGCCGCCATCATGGTCTAGACGGGCCCATTCGTGACTTTCGGCAAAACGCAGGTCGACAGGGATTTCGCTCATGTTCTGTGTCCTCAAGAAAAATGTCAGCGGTCATTGCCCGCCAAAAAAAGTTAGATCAAGGTTTTGCCGTGGCGTACGAAGGTCGGTTTGACCACTCGGACCGGGTACCACTTGCCACGGATTTCCACTTCAGCGCGGTCGGCGGTGGCCACCGGCACGCGCGCCAGTGCAATCGACTTGCTAAGCGTAGGAGAGAAACTACCACTGGTGATCTCCCCTTCGCCAACATCGGCGATGCGAACCACCTGATGAGCACGCAAAACCCCACGTTCCTCAAGGACCAGACCGACCAGTTTGTGCTGCACGCCACTGGCCTGTTCGGCTTCCAGAGCAGTACGACCGATGAACTGGCGCGTGGCCGGTTCCCAGGCAATGCTCCAGGCCATGTTGGAGGCCAGCGGTGAAACCTCTTGATGAATGTCCTGACCGTAGAGGTTCATGCCGGCTTCGACCCGCAAGGTGTCCCGCGCGCCGAGGCCGATCGGGGAAATACCCGCGCCCACCAGATCGTTGAAGAACCCCGGCGCCTGATCGGCCGGCAGCACGATTTCCAGACCATCCTCACCGGTGTAACCGGTGCGCGCAATGAACCAGTCACCGTCGGTCTGCCCCTCGAAATATTTGAGTTGCTGGATCAACGTGCTACGGGACTGCGTCACCAGTTCGGCAATCTTGTGCCGGGCGTGAGGCCCTTGAATGGCCAGCATCGCCAACTCGGAGCGCTCGTTGAGCTGCACATCGAAGTCGCCGAGATGAGCCTGCATCCAGGCCAGGTCCTGGTTGCGGGTGGAGGCGTTGACCACCAGCCGATAGCCGTCATCGAGACGATAGACGATCATGTCGTCGACGATACCGCCGTGCTCGTTGAGCATGGCGCTGTACAAGGCACGGCCGGGGCTGTGCAGGCGTTCGACGTCATTGGCCAGCAAATATTGCAGCCAGGCCTTGGCCTGGGGGCCGTCGACATCGATCACGGTCATGTGGGATACATCGAATACCCCGCAATCGCGGCGCACCTGATGGTGTTCCTCGACCTGCGAGCCGTAATGCAGAGGCATATCCCAACCGCCAAAATCGACCATCTTCGCGCCGAGGGCGAGATGAAGGTCATACAGAGGCGTGCGCTGTCCCATGGGTTTCTCCTTCCGGGCGTGGCGAAGGTGCGGACAGACGCTGTACGGGGTGAAACGCCTTGAAATAAAGGCTTTCAGCCGATCTCAGCGAACCGGTCTCAAAGACGGACCGCACCGAATGCCGCGCATTGTAGCCGCATGGTGTAGGACTGACACCTACGTGTTTCGATGCGCCGAACGTCGGATCAATCCGATGACCGGTAACAGCCCGACCAACACCAGGGTCAGTGCCGGCAACGAGGCCCTGGCCCACTCGCCTTCGCTGGTCATTTCAAAGATCCGCACCGCCAGCGTGTCCCAGCCAAACGGGCGCATCAGCAGGGTTGCGGGCATTTCCTTGAGCACATCGACGAACACCAGCAACGCCGCGCTCAACGTGCCCGGCAGCAGCAGCGGCAGATACACTTTGAAAAACAGTCGTGGCCCACTGACGCCAAGGCTACGTGCTGCTTCGGGCAAAGAGGGTCGTATTCGCGCCAGGCTGCTTTCCAGCGGGCCATAAGCCACGGCGATGAATCGCACCAGATAGGCCAGCAACAACGCCGACAGGCTGCCCAGCAGCAACGGCTTGCCCGCGCCGCCAAGCCAGCCCGACAACGGAACCACCAGTTCGCGATCCAGGTAACTGAACGCCAGCATGATCGATACCGCCAGCACCGAGCCCGGCAAGGCATAGCCAAGGTTGGCCAGGCTGATGCCGGAACGGATCGCCCGGGTCGGCGCCAATCGACGGGCAAAGGCCAGCACCAGTGCGACACTGACGGTGATCAGCGCCGCCACGCCGCCCAGGTAAAGGGTATGGACGATCAATCCGGCATAACGCTCATCCAGATCGAAGCGCCCGCGTTGCCAGAACCACACCACCAGTTGCAGCACGGGAATGACGAAGGCGCAGGCGAACACCAGACCACACCAGCTCATGGCCGCCAGTGCCTTGACTCCGCGCAGGTGATACAACGCCTTGACCCGCGGCCGCTCGTTACTCGCCCGATTGGCCCCACGGGCGCGGCGCTCGCCATACAGCACGACCATCACCACCAACAGCAACAGACTGGCCAGTTGCGCGGCGGTGGAGAGACTGAAAAATCCGTACCAGGTCTTGTAGATGGCGGTGGTGAACGTATCGAAGTTGAACACCGACACCGCACCGAAATCCGCCAGGGTTTCCATCAGCGCCAACGCCACCCCCGCGCCGATGGCCGGACGTGCCATCGGCAACGCAACTCGCCAGAACGCCTGCCACGGGGATTGCCCAAGGACTCGCGCCGCTTCCATCAACCCCTTGCCCTGGGCCAGAAACGCGGTGCGCGCCAACAGGTAAACATAGGGATAGAAGACCAGCACCAGCACCAGAACCACGCCGCCGGTGGAGCGCACTCGCGGCAGCCTCAAACCACTGCCGAACCATTCGCGCAGCAGGGTTTGCACCGGGCCGGCGAAATCCAGCAGGCCGACGAAGACGAAGGCCAGCACGTAAGCAGGAATCGCGAATGGCAGCATCAACGCCCAGTCCAGCCACCGCCGCCCCGGGAACTCACAGAGGCTAGTGAGCCAGGCCAGGCTGACGCCCAGCAGTGTTACACCGAAGCCAACGCCGAGTACCAAAGTGAGGGTATTGCCCAGCAGTCGCGGCATTTGGGTGTCCCACAGGTGGGACCAGATCTGCTGATCGATGGTTTGCCAGGAGAGAAGCAGGACGCTCAGGGGCAGCAGGACCAGCGCAGCGATGGCGAAGACCAGGGGATACCAGCGGCGTTGGGCGGGGTGGGCCAAGGAAAAGCTCTCGGGTAAATCAACGAAGTGTAGGGAATATGCAAAAAGATCGCAGCCCGCGGCAGCTCCTACCGGGCGTACATCATCCCAATATAGGAGCTGCCGAAGGCTGCGATCTTTTGATCTTTAAAACAACAGACTCAGTTCCAGCCGACCCGATCCATCATCCGAATCGCTTCAGCCTGGCGCTTGCCGGCGATTTCCACCGGCAAGGTGTCGGCCACGAACTTGCCCCAACTCGCGACTTCCGCTGAAGGCTGAACGGCAGGGTTGGCCGGGAACTCCTGGTTCACGTCAGCGAAAATCTTTTGCGCTTCAGGCGTGGTCATCCACTCCACCAAAGCCTTGGCGGCTTCCGGGTGCGGCGCGTGCTTGGTCAGGCCAATGCCCGACAGGTTCACGTGTACGCCCCGGTCGCCCTGATTCGGCCAGAACAGCTTCACCGGCAGGTCTGGCTTCTGTTTGTGCAGGCGGCCGTAGTAGTAAGTGTTGACGATGCCGACGTCGCACTGACCGGCGTTGATCGCTTCCAGTACCGCGATGTCGTCGGAGAACACGTCGGTGGACAGGTTGTTGACCCAGCCCTTGAGGATTTTCTCGGTTTTCTCGGCGCCATGGACTTCGATCATGGTGGCGGTCAGGGACTGGTTGTAGACCTTCTTCGCCGTGCGCAGGCACAGGCGGCCTTCCCACTGTTTGTCGGCCAGCGCTTCGTAGGTGGTCAGCTCACCGGGTTTTACCCGGCCGGTGGAGTAGGCGATGGTCCGCGCCCGCAGGCTCAGACCGGTCCAGGCATGGGAAGAAGCGCGGTATTGCAGCGGGATGTTGGCGTCGATCACCGTGGACGTGAACGGCTGGAGAATGCCCATCTGCTCGGCCTGCCAGAGGTTGCCGGCATCGACGGTCAGCAGCAGGTCGGCGGTGGCGTTTTCGCCCTCGGCCTTGATCCGCTGCATCAGCGGCGCTTCCTTGTCGGTGATGAACTTCACCTGCACGCCGGTCTTTTGGGTGTAGGCATCGAAGACCGGTTTGATCAGTTCATCGATACGCGAGGAGTAAACCACCACCTCGTCGGCGGCCTGGGCGGCGGCGCTGCCAATCAGGGTCAGGGCCAGTGCGGTCAGTAGACGCTTGGGTGCCAACATGGAGGCGGTCTCTCGAAAGGGGAAGTGATGCCAAATGATAAGGACTCACATTTCGCTTCTCAATCGAACAGTGGGTGGAGGCGTTACCAGATGTTGCACAGCTAGGGATATGAGGTGTCTGATCTGCCGCCATCGCGGGCAAGCCCGCTCCCACAGGTATTCAGGTGTTAATGCATTATGTGTGAGCCCTGAAGATCCTGTGGGAGCGGGCTTGCCCGCGATGGCGCCAGTTACCGCAGCGAAGATCTCAAGCCTTGGCAAGCGCCGGCAAATCCCCGATCAACCCAAGCGCTTCGCGCACGAACAACGCCTTGGCCTCGGGCATCTGATCGACCATCTCCCACAGGTATTCAGGTGTTAATGCATTATGTGTGAGCCCTGAAGATCCTGTGGGAGCGGGCTTGCCCGCGATGGCGCCAGTTACCGCAGCGAAGATCTCAAGCCTTGGCAAGCGCCGGCAAATCCCCGATCAACCCAAGCGCTTCGCGCACGAACAATGCCTTGGCCTCGGGCATCTGATCGACCATCTTCAACCCGGCATTGCGCAACCAGCGCACCGGCAACGGATCGGCCTGGAACAAGCGCTCGAACCCTTCCATCGCCGCCATCAACGCCAGGTTGTGGGGCATGCGCCGACGCTCGTAGCGACTGAGCACTTTCACATCCGCCAACCGCTCACCGCGCGCGGCCGCTTGCAGCAGCACTTCGGCCAGCACCGCGGCATCGAGAAAGCCGAGGTTCACGCCCTGCCCGGCCAACGGATGGATGGTGTGGGCCGCGTCACCGATCAGCGCCAGGCCTTCGGCCACGTAACGCTTGGCATGACGCTGACGCAGCGGCACGCACAGGCGCGGGTCGACGCTGAGTACCGTGCCGAGGCAGCCTTCAAAGGCCCGCTCCAGCGCCTTGCAGAAGCCTTCGTCGTCCAGCGCCATCAGGCGTTCGGCTTCGCTCGGCGTGGTCGACCAGACGATCGAGCACCAATCCTGCTGGCCGTCCCGTTCCAGTGGCAGAAACGCCAGCGGGCCGTTGTCGGTGAAACGCTGCCAGGCGGTCATTTGATGAGGTTTGGAACTGCGCACACTGGTGACGATCGCGTGGTGCATGTAATCCCACTCGCGGGTCGCGACGCCGGTCAGGCGCCGCACCGCCGAGTTGGCGCCATCCGCCGCGATCACCAACGGCGCCCGCAAGGTACGGCCATCGGCCAGGGTCAGCAGCCAGTCGTCACCGGAGCGGCGCATCTGCTCCAGACGCGCATTGGCCAGCATCCCGAGATCGCAGTCGTGCAGTCGATCGAGCAAGGCGTCCTGAACCACGCGGTTCTCGACGATATGCCCGAGCACGTCGGCATGTACGCTGGTCGCCGAGAAATGGATCTGCCCGGTGCCGCTGCCGTCCCAGACGTGCATGTCGGTGTAGGGGCTGCTGCGTCGATTGGCGATGCCGTCCCAGACGCCCAGGCGTTCGAGTATGCGTTGGCTGGCCGCCGACAGGGCGCTTACACGCGGTTCGAACGGCGCTTGCCCATCGAAGGGTTTGACGCTCAGGGGGCTACCGTCCAGCAGCAGGACTTCGAGCCCACTGTTCTGTAACGCCAGCGCCAGGGCACTGCCGACCATTCCGGCCCCGACAATCAGCAGATCTGCGCGCATTTCCATGCTTTAGGCCTGTCTCGCTTGCGGCTTGAGCCGCACGTAAAGGGTTTTCTCGACGCACGCCACCAAGGTGCCTGCGCTGTCGTGAATATCGACTGGGTTCGCCAGCCACTCAAACATCGGGACGCGTACCCAGGCCCATGGCCTGCCGGGCGAACCAGCGCTTGGCCGGCGGCAGCAGATCGAGGCCGAGCAGGCCGATGTTGCGGCCCAGGGAAACCAGCGGCTGGGTACTGCCGAACAACCGGGTGACCTGATCGGAGAAACCCACGGTCAGGTTCTGGTCCAGACGCTGGCGCTCACGGTAGGCCTGCAAGGTGGCGAAGTCGCCGGGCGCTGTCTCGCTGCCCAACAAGGTGTCGGCCAAGGCCTGGGCATCGCGCAGGGACAGGTTGAAGCCTTGTCCGGCAATCGGATGCAGGCTGTGAGCGGCGTTGCCGAGGATCGCCAGATGCGGGCGGACTTGTTCCTCGGCTTCGATCAGCGACAGCGGATACAAATTCCGTGCACCGACCTGTTTCAGGGTGCCCAGGCGATAACCGAAGACGCCCTGCAACTCGCTGAGAAAGCTGCGCTCATCGAGGGCCGCCAGCCGTTGCGCGTCCATGCCCAGACGGGTCCAGACCAAGGCGCAGCGATTGTCCGGCAGCGGCAGCAAGGCCATCGGGCCATCGTCGGTAAAACGCTCGAAGGCCATGCCGTTGTGGGCTTCGCTCGGGGTGATGTTGGCGATCAGCGCGCTCTGGTTGTAAGGGCGTTTTTTGATACCGATCCCCAGTTGTTCACGCAGCCCCGAACGCCCGCCATCGGCCAGCACCGCGAGGTCGCACTCCAGCAGGGTTTCATCGTTGAGGGTCAGGCGATAGCCATCGGTCAGCGGTTCCATGCCGGTGACTTCCGCCGGGCAACGCCAACTGATTACGTCCTTGTCCAGACCTTGCCAGAGGCATTGGCCGAGCCAGGCGTTTTCCACCACATAACCCAGCGCCGGAACGCCCTCTTCCATTGCCGACAGCCGCGCGGTGGAGAAACGCCCACGGTCGGAGACATGAATCTGTTTGATCGGCTCGGCGCGGCGGGAGATTTCCTGCCACACACCCAACCGTTGATAAATCTGCCGGGCGCCAAAGGACAGCGCCGAAGAACGGGCGTCATAGCTTGGCTGGTACGTATCGCCGGGGGCAAACGGTTCGATCAGCACGATCTTCCAGCCACGGGCCTTGGCCCCGGCCTGCAACGCCAACGCCAGACTGGCGCCAACCAGGCCACCGCCGATGATTGCCAGATTGACTCGATTCATGCCGCTTGTGTCCGTGCAGCGGCCATCAAGGCCTCGATCTCGGCGACCGTTTTCGGCACGCCGTCAGTCAGGATTTCACAACCGGTTTTGGTGACCACCACGTCGTCCTCGATACGCACGCCAATGCCGCGCCATTTCTTCGCCACGTTCTGGTTGTCCGCAGCAATGTAGATGCCCGGCTCCACCGTCAGCGCCATGCCGACTTCCAACACGCGCCATTCACCGCCGACCTTGTACTCGCCAACGTCATGCACATCCATGCCCAGCCAGTGGCCGGCGCGGTGCATGTAAAACGCCTTGTAGGCTTCGCTGGCGATCAGTTCGTCGACATCGCCCTGCAACAGGCCCAATTTCACCAACCCGGCGGTAATCACCCGGACCGTGGCTTCGTGCGCCTGATTCCAGTGTTTGTTCGGCGCGATTTCGGCAAACGCCGCTTCCTGGGAAGCCAGCACCAACTCGTAGATCGCCTTCTGCTCCGGTGAATACTTGCCGTTGACCGGCCAGGTGCGGGTGATATCGCTGGCGTAGCAGTCGATCTCGCAACCGGCGTCGATCAGCACCAGATCGCCGTCCTTGAGCACCGCGTCATTCTGCTGGTAATGCAGGATGCAGCTGTTGCGCCCAGCGGCGACGATCGAACCGTAGGCCGGCATCTTCGCCCCACCCTTGCGGAATTCGTAATCCAACTCGGCTTCGAGGCTGAATTCATGCAAACCGGCGCGGCTGGCCTGCATCGCACGAATATGGGCTTGAGCGGAAATCCGCGCGGCTTCGCGCATCACCTTCACTTCTGCCGCCGATTTATACAGGCGCATGTCATGAAGCAGATGATCCAGGGCAACGAACTCGTTCGGCGGCTGGGCGCCGAGGTTCGCCTTGGAGCGGATCACGTTGATCCAGTCCATAAGGTGTCGATCGAACTCCGGGTTGCTGCCCATGGCCGTATACACCCGGTCACGGCCTTCGATCAGGCCCGGCAGGATGTCGTCGATGTCGGAGATCGGGAAAGCGTCGTCAGCGCCGAAATCGCGGATCGCGCCTTCCTGACCGGCGCGCAAACCGTCCCACAATTCACGCTCGGGATTACGCTCACGGCAAAACAGCACGTATTGGCCATGTTCGCGACCCGGCATTAGCACGATAACGGCCTGAGGCTCGGGAAACCCGCTGAGGTACTGGAAGTCGCTGTCCTGACGGTAGACGTGCTCGACGTCGCGGTTGCGGATGGCAACCGCGGCAGCGGGCAGAATGGCGATGCTGTTGGGTTCCATCTGCGCCATCAGGGCCTTGCGGCGACGGCTGTATTCCGATTTCGGGATATGAATCATGGGCAGATGGCTTTCCCTTGCACGCGATTAATGCAACGACGGTTTGGCAGCCGCTTCGTCGGTTTTCTTGGTTTCGGTGAACAGCAACAGCGGCGCGACGCGCAGGTATTCCATGACTTCCATGTAGTCGCTTTCGCCGTCGTCGGACTCTTCCAGGGCGTCTTGCACCTGGGCGATGGCGGCCAGATCCTGCAGCACTTCGGTGGCTTCAGTGCTCAGGGCATATTCGCGACGGGTCAGCCCGAAGCCGGTGAGGAAGCCCTGGCACCACTGGCCCAGCGCGGCCGCACGCTCGGTGAGCGGCGCGTCGTCGGTCGGCAGCAGCAGAACCACGGTCATGTCGTCGCTGGTCAGCTCGCCCTTGACCATCTCTTGCAGGCCGATCAAGGCGTTGCGAACGTTGTCTTGCGGCTCGCCTTCGAGCAGCTCGGTGGCGTCGGCCAGCCAGCTGTCGGCATCGAAACCGGCACCGGCGCAACTGCGGCCGAGCAACAGGCCGTGCAGTTCGGCAGGCGAGACGGGATGGCCGCTGGTGCTCAGCAGGGTGGCAAAGGCTTGGTACGGAGAATTCTGAATGGGCATGGGCAGCTAGGCGCCAGACGGCGCTATGTCTAGAATGAAGGCCTTGTATCCTACATCGACAGACTCGCCAAGACTATTAAAGGCTGTCCGCCCGCTACCATCCATCAGACCCCAGTGGACCCAATGGAAGACACCGACCTGCAAGCGCTGATGGCCAGACTTGAACTGCTAATTACTCGAGTCGAGCAACTAAAGAGTCAGAATGGACTCCTATTAGCTCAGGAAAAGACCTGGCGCGAGGAACGCGCGCACCTCATTGAAAAAAATGAAATCGCCCGGCGTAAGGTCGAATCGATGATTTCGCGCCTCAAGGCCCTGGAGCAAGACTCATGAGTTCAAGCAATAGCGTTACCGTGCAGATCCTCGACAAAGAATATTCGATCATCTGCCCCCAGGAAGAGCGCAGCAACCTGATCAGCGCCGCCCGTTACCTGGACGGCAAGATGCGCGAAATCCGCAGCAGCGGCAAAGTCATCGGCGCCGACCGCATCGCGGTGATGGCCGCGCTGAACATTACGCACGATCTCCTGCACAAGGAAGAACGCCCGGATGTGCAGGCCAGCAGCTCGACCCGAGAGCAGGTTCGCGACCTGCTGGACCGCGTCGATCTGGTGCTGTCGACCGATCCGGATGTCACCAAGGGCTGAAACGCGAGACCGCTTGGGGTATACTCGCATCACTCCCTGGGGTGCTTGCCAGTTGACGACGTCCCTGAGCCGATTCGCACTACCCTGGAGGTTGCACGTTGGGCTGGTGTGCATGTCCGCTAGACGGAAAGCCTTAAAGCCTACTGCATCTTCCACCTTGAACTTTCGGGTTCAAGGGCTAAGTCGACAGCGGTTCATCCGGGGAGCCTGATTTCAGTCCGATGCCGGTTTTCATACCGGCATCGGCTTTTTTACGGGTACGCTTTAGTACTCGCACATCCGAAGCCCGAATCCATGACCGAACCTGCGCTGCTGCCCCGCCCGCAACTTCGACGCATGCTGCGCAAGGCCCGCCGCGCACTGACTCCCAATCAGCAGCGCCAGGCCGCTCGCGGGCTGTATAAGCAATTGGCCCAGCACCCGCTGTTCCGCCGCGCCAAACACATATCTCTGTACCTGCCCACCGACGGTGAAATCGATCCGCGCCTGCTGATGCGTGCCGCGCAACGTCGGGGCAAGGCGACGTACCTGCCGGTGCTCAGTGCCTGGCCGCGAACCAAAATGGTGTTCCAGCGGATTCGTCCCGGCGAAAAGCTCAAACCCAACCGCTTCCGTATCCCCGAACCACGGCACAACATCGCCCGACAACGCAAGGTCTGGGCGCTGGATCTGGTGTTGTTGCCGCTGGTGGGGTTTGACGATGTCGGCGGGCGCCTGGGAATGGGCGGTGGTTTCTACGATCGGAGCCTGGCGTACCTGGCGCGCCGTAAAAATTGGCGCAAGCCGACGCTATTGGGCCTGGCCCATGAATGTCAGAAGGTTCAACGATTGGCTCAGGCGAGCTGGGATGTGCCGCTGCAGGGAACGGTCACGGACAAGGCGTGGTATCTCGCGGGCTAGACGCCACTGAAATCAGCGGTGTCCAAAAGACCAGTTCAGCGCTTGAAGGCCGACGGCTGTTGCTGCGCGATCTCGACGGGAGCATCGGTCTTGTTGGCCCACAGGCTTTGGGCATAGCCGGTGGTCACGACGCCCAAACCGAACAAAATAACCAATATCCATAGTAAATCCGGTTTGCGTTTCATCGATTGCCCCCCAAAGGCATATCAACACGATGACAGCAGCGGTTTCCGTTGTAGGCCGTGCAGCAGCGTCAAGCTTAGAAGGCCGGCATTTTGCGACAACGTGAACCCACACGCAAACGCTGGCGTCAACCGACTGTCGGTTTGTCATAAAATTGCCCGACAAGTTTGCCACTACCTCGCAAGGAGCAAAAAACATGGCCTATTGGCTGATGAAATCCGAGCCGGACGAGTTCTCTATCCAAGATCTGGAGAAGCTTGGCCGAGCGCGCTGGGACGGGGTTCGTAACTATCAGGCGCGGAATTTTCTGCGAACCATGGCGGTGGGGGATGAGTTCTTTTTCTACCATTCCAGCTGCCCTGAGCCAGGGATTGCCGGGATCGGCAAGATTGTCGAGGCGGCGTACCCGGACCCGACGGCACTGGAGCCGGAGAGTCATTACTTCGACCCGAAAGCCACCCAGGAGAAAAACGCCTGGAGTGCGATCGATGTTGCTCACGTCAAAACGTTTCCCAACGTTCTGAAGCTGGACTATCTGAAGCAGCAAGCGGCGCTGGCGCAGATGCCACTGGTACAGAAAGGTTCGCGACTGTCGGTGATGCCGGTGACGGCCGAGCAATGGGCAGCGGTGCTTGGTCTGCGCTAAATAAAGCAGAACCGCCCGTCACTCTGGTTTACCTTACCGATCGGTCAGGTTTGGCCCTCAGTTGACTGACATCAAGTCGCCCAGGCGCTTGCCTGTCAGACTACGACGCTACAGACGCAGGATGCAGACATGTCGACGCACAGCCGTTCCTCGCTTTTTTTCGCTTTTCTACTGGGGGCTTTGCTACTGGCCGCTGGGGGATTTGGTTATTGGAAGTCGACGCTTAACCGGCTGCCTGCAGGGCTGTATGTCGGCAATGGCCGGCTTGAAGCCACTGAAGTGCAGATCGCCAGCAAGACACCCGGCCGGCTGGCTGAAGTACTGGTGGACGAAGGCGACAAGGTGACCAAAGGCCAACTGCTGGCCCGCATGGACACCCGAACCCTTGAAGCTCAACGCCGTCAGGCTGAAGCCGAAGTGATACGCGCCCGGGAAAACCTCTCTGCCGCCCAGGCCAATGTGCAACTGCGCCAGAGCGAGCAGCTGCTTGCCCATCAAGAGCTCAAACGCTCCCAGGAATTGTTTAAGCGCGGGTTCGCCAGTGGCCAGATCATCGACCAACAGCAGTCGCGCTTCGACACCGGTAACGCGGCCGTCACCGCGGCCCGCGCTCAGGTGTCCGCCGTTGGCGCAGCCATTGGCGCGGCTCAGGCACAAGTCGCTCAGTTAACCAGCGAAATTGACGACAGCAGCTTACGGGCCCCCATCGACGGAGTGATTCAGCTTCGCATGGCCGAACCCGGTGAAGTGCTCGGCGCCGGTGGGCGGGTACTGCTGCTGATCGACCCGAACGACCAGTACATGAACCTCTATCTAGCGGCATCCGTGGCCGGACGCCTGGCGGTCGGCGATGATGCGCGGATTCTGCTGGACGCCCTGCCCGGCCAGCCGTTGCCGGCGAAAATCAGTTTCGTGGCGGCCAAATCGCAGTTCACGCCCAAAGAAGTCGAAACCCGCGACGAGCGTCAGAAACTGGTGTTTCGGGTCAAGCTACGCCTGACCCAACCCAGCGCCGTGCCCCAGGCCAAACCGGGGATGCCCGGTAGTGGCTACGTGCGCACCGCTCCCATTGACTGGCCGGCCAATCTTCAATGACCGGCCTGGCACTGAACGCCACGCGCCTTCAGCACCGTTATGGCCAACAGCAGGCGCTGACCGACATCACGTTCAGCCTGCCCGCCGGTATCCGATGCGGGTTGATTGGTCCGGATGGCGCCGGTAAATCCAGCCTGCTGGGATTGATCGCCGGCGTGAAGACGTTACAAGACGGCCAACTGGAAGTGCTCGGTGGCTCGATCCAGGACCGGCGCCACCGCAACAGCCTCTACTCGCGAATCGCGTTCATGCCTCAAGGTTTGGGCGGCAACCTGTACCCTGATCTCTCGATCCGCGAGAACATTCACTTCTTCGCCACACTGTTCGGGCTGTCCGGGGCCGAATGCGATCAGCGCATGCATAGCCTGCTGCTGGCCACTGATCTACTACGCTTTGCCGAGCGCCCGGCCGGCAAGCTATCGGGCGGAATGAAACAGAAGCTCGGCCTCTGTTGTGCGCTGATCCATGAACCGGACCTGTTGATCCTCGATGAACCGACCACTGGCGTCGATCCCTTGTCCCGGCGGCGCTTCTGGGAGTTGATTGATGACGTTCGGTGCCAACGCCCGCAACTGACGCTACTGGTCGCTACCGCGTATATGGAAGAGGCCGAGCAGTTCGAACACTGCCTGATGCTCGATGGCGGCAAACTGATCGCCGCCGGTTTGAGCCGCGACTTGGGAGCGGCTACCCCCAGCGGCAAGCTCGATGAGGCCTTCACCCATTTTCAGGGCGTCACTGGCCATGACAACCAGCCGCTGGCAATCCCTCCTCGAACCAATGCCACTGCCGACATCGCCATCCAAGCCCATGACCTGACCCTGCGCTTCGGCGATTTCACGGCTGTGGACAAGGTCAGCTTCGCCATCGGCCGCGGCGAGATCTTCGGGTTTCTGGGCTCCAACGGCTGCGGCAAAACCACCACCATGAAAGTGCTCACCGGGCTGATTCCTGCCAGCGAAGGCAGCGCCACGCTGCTGGGCAATCCGGTGAACGCCAAGGATCTGGCCACCCGCAAACGCGTCGGCTTCATGTCCCAGAGCTTCTCGCTGTATGGCGAACTCAGCGTGCGGCAGAACCTGGACTTGCACGCGCGGATGTTCGATTTGCCCAAGGCCGACAGCGCGCAGCGCATCGACGAGCTGATCCAGCGCTTCAACCTGGGCAGCGTCGCTCATCAATCATCCGGTGCACTGCCGCTTGGCCTGCGCCAACGGTTATCCCTGGCGGTGGCGGTACTGCATCGCCCGGAAGTGCTGATCCTCGACGAACCGACCTCCGGCGTCGACCCGGCGGCCCGGGACGATTTCTGGCGACTGCTGATCGAACTGTCCCGCGAACAGGGCGTGACGATTTTCCTGTCCACCCATTTCATGAACGAAGCCCAGCGCTGCGACCGCATTTCACTGATGCATGCCGGCAAGGTACTGGCCTGCGACACCCCGGTAGCCCTGCAACAGCAGTTCAACGGCCAGACACTGGAGGCCGCATTTGTCACCTGCCTGGAACAGGCCCAGGGCCCGAACGCAACGGCGGCGCCACCAGCATCCATCGACGCGACAATCGCACCGACCACACCGATGAAAGATCACGGCTTCAGTTTTGGACGGCTGCGGGCACTGGCGAGTCGTGAAGGCAAGGAACTGCTGCGCGATAAAGTGCGCATGGCCTTCGCCCTGCTCGGGGCGATGCTCATGATGGTGATCTTCGGCTACGGCATTTCCCTGGATGTGGAAAAACTCGCCTTCGCGGTCTACGACCAGGACCAGACTCCGCAAAGCCGGGCTTATCTGGAGGCCTTCCGCGGCTCCCGCTACTTCGATGAGCAACCCCCCATAAGCGATGCGACGCAGTTGCATCGACGGCTGCAGCGCTCGGAAATCAAACTGGCGCTGGAGATCCCGCCAGGGTTCGGCCGAGACCTGTTCGCCGGTCGCCAACCCGCTGTGGCGGCCTGGCTCGATGGCGGCATGCCGTTTCGCGCCGAAACCAGCCGCAACTATGTGGAAGCGGTACACCTGGCCAATCTGGAGCAATTGGCCGAGCAGTCCAGCCCAGCGCCAAACCGGCAAGCAGCGGCCGAACTGGAAACCCGCTTCCGCTACAACCAGGACGTCATCAGCGTCAACGCCATCGGTCCCGGGGTGATGGCACTGATCCTGGCGTTCATCCCGGCCATGCTGACTGCGCTGGGCATCGTGCGGGAGAAAGAATTGGGCTCGATCACCAACTTCTACGCCACACCGCTGACCCGCCTGGAGTTCCTGCTAGGCAAACAAGCGCCGTATCTGGCCGTCAGCCTGATCAACCTCGCCGTCCTGACGGCCATGAACCGCTGGCTGTTCGGCGTGCCCTTCAAGGGCAGCGCACTGACCCTGGCCTTCGGCGGGCTGCTCTACGTGCTGGCGACCACCAGCATGGGTCTGTTGATTTCGGCGTTCACCCGAACCCAGATCGCCGCCATCCTCGGCACCATGATCATCACCAGTCTGCCGACCATTCAGTTTTCCGGTTTGATCGTGCCGCGCTCGTCCCTTGATGGCGCGGCCGCCGTCATGGGGATGTTGTTTCCGGCGGGCTACTTCCTCGACATCGCCGTCGGCACCTTTACCAAGGCGCTGGATATCCGACAGTTATGGCCGCAATGCCTGGCACTGTTCGGGTTCTTTCTCGGGTTCACCGGGCTTAGCCTGGCCATGCTGAAAAAGCAGGAGGTCTGATGCATAAGCTTGCGCATATCCTGCGTCTTGGTCTCAAGGAACTCACAAGCCTGCGACACGACAGTGTGTTGCTGCTGTTCCTGTTCTACGCCTTCACAGTGGCGATCTACATGCCGGCCGCGGGCTCCGTGATCGGCGTGCACAATGCCAGCGTGGCCATGGTCGATGAAGATCACAGCCACCTGTCACGACAATTGGCCCAAGCCCTGCAACCCCCGGAATTCCAGCCGCCGGTGTCGCTGCCCTATGGGCAAATGGACGAAGTGCTCGACAGCGGGCGATACACCTTCGTGATCAATGTTCCGGCCAATTTCCAGACGGATCTGTTGGCCGGCCGCCAGCCGGCGTTGCAGGTCAACGTCGACGCCACCGCCATGAGCCAGGCGTTCATGGGCGCGGGCTACATCGGACGGATTTTCCAGCGTGAGCTGCTGACTTACAGTGGCCAGGCCGATGCGGCGAGCACGACACCCGTGCGGCTGACGACGCGAGCACTGTTCAATACCAACCTGGAGGGTGGCTGGTTCCTGGCGGTGATTCAGATCGTCAACAACATCACCATCCTCGCCATCATCCTGACCGGCACAGCGCTGCTGCGTGAGCGCGAACACGGCACTCTCAACCATTTGCTGGTGCTGCCACTGACGGCGCTGGAGATCATGCTGGCAAAAATCTGGAGCAACATGCTGGTGGTGGTGCTGTGCACCTGGATCTCGTTGGAGGTGATTGTCAAAGGCGCCCTCGGCGTGCCGCTGGCCGGCTCCATGACTTTGTTCTTACTGGTGACGGCGGTTTATCTGTTCGCCAGCACAGCGCTGGGGATATTTCTCGCGACCCTCGCCCGCTCGACACCGCAGTTCGGCCTGTTGGCGATTCCGGTGATTATCCCGATGTTGCTGCTTTCTGGCGGCAGTACACCGCTCGACAGCATGCCGCAATGGTTGCAATGGGTGATGCAAGGCTCGCCATCGACGCACTTCGTCAGCCTCAGCGCCGCGATACTGTTTCGCGATGCCGGCATCAGCGTGGTCTGGCCGGACTTGCTGGCGTTGAGCGCCATTGGCCTGCTGTTTTTTACCATTGCGCTGATGCGGTTTCGCAGGAGCCTGACGTCCTGACGGACCGGTCGTCCCCCCACAGGATTTGCGCAGTTCCTGTGGGAGCGGCGGTGCGGCGATCCGACTTGCCCGCGATGAGGCCAGCCCAGACAACAAAAGTCTTACTGGATAATGAGGTTGTTGAACAACAAATCCTCAACCACCGGCTTACCGGTTTCATCGCTCATCACTTGCTGGGTCTGCTTCAAGGCTTCCTGACGCAGCTTTTCCTTGGCTTCGACATTGTTCATGGTTTCGGTGGTCTGCTGCGTAAACAACGCCACCAGCTGATTACGGATCAATGGCTCGTTGGCCTTCACCGCTTTGGTCGCCTCTTCGCCGGTCACCCGCAATGCCACATCGGCCTTGTAGACCTTGAGCTTCTGCGTGCCGTCCAGCCCATAGTTGCCCACGAACGGCGGGCTCAGGGTGATGTAGTTGACCTTCGGGGCTTCACCTTCTTTGGCTTCTTCGGCCATCGCTGCCACAGGCAGAGACAGGGCCAGCATCAACATGATCCACGCTTTCACAATTCGCTCCTTATCCGGTTTGCGGCCTAGCATAACGACCCGCCGCTCAAGCACAAGCTTATGGCTGACTATCAGGGTCGGGCATGCTCGTTGACCCGTTGACTCACACACCTACACTTATCGGCCATCACTCCCAAAGGAATAGCCCTGATGAAAGCCGTGCTGTGCAAAGCCTTCGGCCCTGCCGAATCGCTGGTGCTGGAAGACGTCGCCAGTCCTGTCGCGAAGAAGAACGAAATCCTGCTGGACGTGCACGCCGCCGGGGTGAACTTCCCGGACACGCTGATCATCGAGGGCAAATACCAGTTCAAACCGCCCTTCCCGTTTTCACCGGGTGGCGAAGCGGCCGGCGTGGTCAGCGCGGTGGGCGAAAAGGTCAGCCACCTCAAGGTCGGTGACCGGGTCATGGCCCTGACAGGATGGGGCAGTTTCGCCGAGCAGGTCGCGGTGCCGGGCTACAACGTGCTGCCGATCCCGCCATCGATGGACTTCAACACCGCCGCCGCATTCAGCATGACCTACGGCACTTCGATGCACGCCCTCAAGCAACGGGGCAACCTGCAACCTGGCGAAACCTTGCTGGTGCTCGGCGCTTCCGGCGGTGTCGGCCTCGCCGCCGTGGAAATCGGCAAAGCCATGGGTGCCCGGGTGATCGCCGCCGCCAGCAGCGCGGAAAAACTCGCGGTGGCCAAGGCCGCCGGTGCCGATGAGTTGATCAACTACAGCGAAACCAGCCTCAAGGACGAGATCAAACGCCTGACCGACGGCCAGGGTGCCGACGTGATTTACGATCCGGTGGGCGGCGACCTGTTCGACCAGGCCATCCGCGCCATCGCCTGGAACGGCCGCCTGCTGGTGGTCGGTTTCGCCAGCGGACGCATTCCGGAATTGCCAGTGAACCTGGCGCTGCTCAAGGGCGCAGCGGTGGTCGGCGTGTTCTGGGGCTCCTTCGCCCAACGCCAGCCCCAGGACAACGCGGCGAACTTCCAGCAGTTGTTTGGCTGGTTTGCCGAAGGCAAGTTGAAGCCGCTGGTGTCGCAGGTGTATCCGCTGAGCAATGCGGCGCAGGCGATCAATGATCTTGGTCAGCGCAAGGCGGTCGGGAAAGTGGTGGTGCAGGTTCGCTGATTGTTTACCTGACCGAGTCGCAGCCTCGCGACTCGGGTCCACCATCCCTACAACGACCTGCATTTATACCTGAGCGACATGTTCATAAAGGAACATACCATCTCCAACATTTCCGCTGTTTTGCCGATGCGAACCGATGCTATTTTCGGTAACGAAACTGTAACATTCGTATCCGCAGTCAAAACAAGAAATCTGGAGCTCTTGAATGTTTGCTTTCTTTCGTCCTGCCGCACATCAGGCTCCATTGCCTGAAGAAAAAATAGACAGCACCTACCGGCGCCTTCGCTGGCAGATCTTCGCCGGGATTTTCATTGGCTATGCGGGTTACTACCTGCTGCGCAAGAACTTCACCCTGGCGTTCCCGGATCTGATCGCCCAGGGCTATACAAAAGGTCAACTGGGTGTAGCCATGTCGGCGATTGCGATCGCCTACGGTCTTTCCAAGTTTCTGATGGGCATCGTGTCCGACCGCTCCAACCCCCGTTACTTCTTGCCCTTTGGCCTGGTGGTGTCCGCCGGGGTGATGTTCGTTTTCGGTTTCGCGCCATGGGCAACGTCCAGCGTGACCATGATGTTCATCTTGTTGTTCATCAACGGCTGGGCGCAAGGCATGGGCTGGCCGCCGAGCGGGCGAACCATGGTGCACTGGTGGTCGCAGAAAGAGCGCGGTGGTGTGGTTTCGGTCTGGAACACCGCGCATAACGTCGGCGGCGGTTTGATCGGCCCGCTGGCGATACTCGGCATGGGCTGGTTCAACGACTGGCACAGCAAGTTCTACGTGCCGGCTGCCGTGGCCTTACTGGTCGCCGTATTCGCCTTCATTGTGATGCGCGATACGCCGCAATCGACTGGCCTGCCGCCGATCGAGAAGTACAAGAACGATTACCCGGAAGGCTACGACGCCAGTCACGAAGAAGAATTCAGCGCCAAAGACATCTTCGTCAAATACGTGCTGCGCAACAAAATGCTCTGGTTCATCGCCCTGGCCAACGTCTTCGTCTACTTGCTGCGCTACGGCATTCTGGATTGGGCGCCGACCTACCTCAAAGAGGTCAAGCACTTCGACTTCGACAAAACGTCGTGGGCGTATTTCCTGTACGAGTGGGCAGGCATTCCGGGCACGCTGCTGTGTGGCTGGATGTCGGACAAGATCTTCCGGGGTAACCGTGGCCTGACCGGCATGGTGTTCATGGCGTTGGTGACCGTTGCGACGATCGTGTATTGGCTGAATCCGCCGGGCAACCCGATGATCGATATGATCTCGCTGTTCGCGATCGGCTTCCTGATCTACGGACCGGTGATGCTGGTCGGCCTGCAGGCGCTGGAGCTGGTTCCGAAGAAGGCGGCGGGTACGGCCGCGGGGTTTACCGGTCTGTTCGGTTACTTGGGTGGTTCAGTCGCGGCCAGTGCCATGATGGGCTACACGGTGGACTATTTTGGCTGGGATGGCGGCTTCATTCTGTTGGTCGCTGCCTGCCTGCTGGCGATGGCGTTCCTGGCACCCACTCTGGGCCACAAGAACGTCGCCAGTCAGGGTCGCGAAGCGCTCGCCTGATCAACCTTTGATTTACAGCGCTTGAGCCGCGCCTCCAGATTCCGGTCTGGCATGGCGTGGCTACGCAGGGCGTGGGCGGTCTGCTCGACATACTCGCGAGTGGTGCCGTAACGCCCGCAAGCGTTTTCGAACACCTGACTCAGCACATGATCCGGCAAGTTGCCGGCATAGCTGGGCAGGTGCCGCTCCAGAACGAATCCCAATGCCTGAACCTGGCTTCCGTCTTCAAGACGGCAGTTGAGCCAGTGTGGGCGATAGGACGGGAATGGCATTTCACGCTGCCAGAGCGCATAAAGCGAAGCTTCGAGTTGTTCTTCGGGCAAGCGATAGGCGAACCCGCTGCAAGAGCCGCCGCGATCCAGGCCAAACACCAGACCCGGTACTTCCGGCGTGCCGCGATGTTCGTGGGACCACAGGTACAAGCCGCGATGATAGCCATGCACCCGGCCGCGCACCCGCTCCACCGCCGGGCATTCAGGGCGCCAGATCAGCGAACCGTAAGCGAACAGCCAGACTGGCCCACCCTTGTGGCGGGCCATGGTGGACTGCATCGAGGTAAGCAATTGTTCGTGCGTAAGCTGCGGCCCCAGATCGAGTCGCGGAGGGTAAGCCAGATTCAAAAAAGCAGATTCAATGGCACTCATGGCGAATAGCGTTCAGCTCCCCGCGGGTAAAGAACTACTTAATAGAACGCACCGCTGTAACAACAAGGCACATATGTTTTAAGGCAATTTAAGTGCCATGGCTCTGTTTTAAACTTATTGCCTGAATGACATATAACCTACCGGCATTTATATCTTTTTATAAATACCGATCGGCTATATATGGAGTTATAACGATCAAGATCGCGGAGCGTAAGCGAACACATCCGCGCGCATCTGATGGGCATCCATCCCCGCTTCGACCAGCGCATCCAGCGTGCCATAGACCATGGCCGGAGAGCCGCTGGCATAGACGTGCAAGGCTTTCAGATCAGGGAAATCTTCACACACCGCCTCATGCAACATGCCGCAGCGCCCTTGCCAGCCGCATTGATCGCTGACGACTTTATGCAGGAACAGATTGGGTAGTTTCTCCCACTCATCCCAATGTTCGATGTCATAAAAGTCTTCAGGACGGCGCACGCCCCAATACAAATGTACCGGATGCTTGAAACCCGCAGCCCGGCAATGTTCGATCAGGCTGTGGATCTGGCCCATACCGGTACCGGCAGCAATCAGTACCAGTGGACCGTCCGGCAGTTCCGCCAGATGGGTGTCGCCGAATGGCATTTCGATCCGCACCATCGGGTTGCGCTGAAGCTGTTCGATCAGGCTCAGCGCACTGCTTTCGCGCGCCAGCACATGTATTTCCAGATCACGTCCCGAATGCGGAGCAGAAGCGAGGGAGAAGGCAGACTTCTCGCCATTCTCACGCTCGATCATCAGGTACTGGCCGGCGTGATAGCGCGGCGGCTTGCCCGCTGGCGCCCGTAGACGCACGCGCCAGGTATCGCCGCCGACGTCTCTGCACTCAATGACCTGACACGACACGCTACGCACCGGCAGTTCTCCCAGCGCGAGCACGCCATCCCACAGCACGATGCAGTCTTCCAGCGGCTCTGCAATGCAAGTGTAGAACTCGCCATGGTCGCGCACATCACCGGCCTGCTCGACCCGCCCTTCCACCAACAATGCGCCGCACACATGGCAATTGCCGTTGCGACAGCTTTGCGGGCATTCATAGCCCAGGCGCCGCGCGCCATCGAGAATCCGCTCGCCGGGCAGAATCTGTAGCACTGCTCCGGAGGGCTGCAAAGTTACACGCATCAATCTATTCCTAACTGATTCCAGATGGCATCGATCCGTTGGGTAACGGCTTCATCCTTGACGATGACCCGGCCCCACTCGCGAGTGGTTTCGCCCGGCCATTTATGCGTGGCATCGAGCCCCATCTTCGAACCCAGGCCGGAGACCGGCGAGGCGAAGTCCAGGTAGTCGATCGGCGTGTTGTCGATCATCACCGTGTCGCGCTTGGGGTCCATGCGCGTGGTAATGGCCCAGATCACGTCGTTC
The DNA here is from genome assembly GCF_024749285.1 of Pseudomonas sp. B21-015. NCBI lineage: Bacteria > Pseudomonadati > Pseudomonadota > Gammaproteobacteria > Pseudomonadales > Pseudomonadaceae > Pseudomonas > Pseudomonas sp. B21-015. The sequence continues at coordinate 336,949 of NZ_CP087196.1, read as the reverse complement.
CAGTCCCGTGCGTTGATATCGTCGTCGGTGACGATAACGAACTTGGTGTACATGAACTGTCGCAAAAACGACCAGACACCGAGCATTACCCGCTTGGCATGACCAGGATATGACTTCTTCATGGTCACGATGGCCATGCGGTATGAGCAGCCTTCAGGCGGCAGGTAGAAATCAGTGATCTCCGGGAACTGCTTTTGCAGGATCGGCACGAACACTTCGTTCAGCGCCACGCCGAGAATCGCCGGCTCATCCGGCGGACGGCCGGTGTAGGTGCTGTGGTAGATCGGTTTGATCCGGTGGGTGATGCGCTCGACGGTGAACACCGGGAAGCTGTCGACTTCGTTGTAGTAGCCGGTGTGGTCGCCGTATGGACCTTCATCGGCCATTTCACCCGGATGGATCACGCCTTCGAGGATGATTTCGGCGGTAGCCGGGACTTGCAGGTCATTGCCGCGGCATTTCACCAGTTCGGTGCGATTGCCGCGCAGCAGACCAGCGAAGGCGTATTCGGAGAGACTGTCCGGCACCGGCGTCACGGCGCCAAGAATGGTTGCCGGGTCAGCGCCCAGTGCAACGGAAACCGGGAACGGCTGGCCGGGGTGTTTCTCGCACCACTCGCGATAATCCAGCGCGCCGCCACGGTGGCTCAACCAGCGCATGATCACCTTGTTGCGGCCGATCACTTGCTGACGGTAGATGCCGAGGTTCTGCCGATCCTTGTTCGGACCTTTGGTGACGGTCAGGCCCCAGGTGATCAGCGGACCGACGTCGCCTGGCCAGCAGGTCTGCACCGGCAGCATCGCCAGATCGACATCATCGCCTTCAATGACCACTTCCTGGCAGACCGCGTCTTTGACCACTTTCGGCGCCATCGAGATGATCTTGCGGAAGATCGGCAGCTTGGACCAGGCGTCCTTCAAACCTTTCGGCGGCTCGGGTTCCTTGAGGAACGCCAGCAGCTTGCCAATTTCGCGCAGCTCGCTGACCGCTTCTGCACCCATGCCCAGCGCCACGCGCTCAGGCGTGCCAAACAGGTTGCCGAGCACAGGGATGTCATAACCGGTCGGGTTTTCGAAAAGCAGGGCCGGGCCTTTGGCGCGCAATGTGCGGTCGCAGACCTCGGTCATTTCGAGCACTGGGGACACCGGAACCTGGATGCGCTTGAGTTCGCCGCGCTTTTCCAGGCCGCTGATAAAGTCGCGCAAGTCGCGATACTGCATGCGTGAGCCTCGTTTTGGCCGTGGCGTTCGGGGGTGGCAGTTTAGCGCCGAACCCCTCAGTTCAGAACCACGAACTGCCGTTGATCAAAAATCAGATAGCAAAAAGCCGGGTTTCCCCGGCTTTTTGGCCTGTTCGATTTACTTGCGTTTCATCGACAGGAAGAACTCATCGTTGGTCTTGGTCTGTTTCAGCTTGTCGACCAGGAACTCGATGGCAGAGACTTCGTCCATCGGGTGCAACAGCTTGCGCAGGATCCACATACGCTGCAGTTCGTCGTCGGCCGTCAGCAACTCTTCGCGGCGAGTACCGGAACGGTTGATGTTGATGGCCGGGAACACACGCTTTTCGGCGATCTTGCGATCCAGAGGCAGTTCCATGTTGCCGGTGCCTTTGAATTCCTCGTAGATCACTTCGTCCATCTTCGAGCCGGTTTCAACCAGCGCGGTAGCGATGATGGTCAGCGAACCGCCTTCTTCGATGTTCCGTGCAGCGCCGAAGAAACGTTTCGGTTTCTCCAGGGCGTGAGCATCGACACCACCAGTCAGCACCTTGCCGGAGCTCGGGATCACGGTGTTGTAGGCACGTGCCAGACGGGTGATGGAGTCGAGCAGGATCACCACGTCCTTCTTGTGCTCGACCAGGCGCTTGGCCTTCTCGATCACCATTTCGGCAACCTGCACGTGGCGGGTTGGCGGCTCGTCGAACGTCGAGGCAACCACTTCACCGCGCACGGTGCGCTGCATTTCGGTCACTTCTTCCGGACGTTCGTCGATCAACAGCACGATCAGATGAACTTCAGGATTGTTACGTGCGATGTTCGCCGCGATGTTCTGCAGCATGATCGTTTTACCGGCTTTCGGCGGTGCAACGATCAGGCCGCGCTGGCCTTTGCCGATCGGGGCGCACAGGTCGATGACACGACCGGTCAAGTCTTCGGTGGAACCGTTGCCGGCTTCCATTTTCATGCGCACGGTCGGGAACAGCGGGGTCAGGTTCTCGAAGAGAATCTTGTTTTTCGCGTTCTCGGGACGATCGTAGTTGATCGTGTCGACCTTGAGCAGCGCGAAATACCGCTCGCCTTCCTTTGGAGGACGGATCTTGCCAACGATGGTGTCACCGGTGCGCAAGTTGAAGCGGCGGATCTGGCTCGGCGAGACGTAGATATCGTCCGGGCCGGCAAGATAGGAAGCGTCAGCGGAGCGCAGGAAGCCGAAGCCGTCCTGGAGAATCTCCAGCACGCCATCACCGGAGATTTCCTCGCCGCTTTTAGCGTGCTTTTTGAGCAGGGAGAAAATCACGTCCTGCTTGCGCGAACGGGCCATATTTTCTATGCCCATCTGTTCGGCCAATTCGAGCAGTTCGGTAATCGGCTTTTGCTTGAGTTCAGTCAGATTCATATAGGAATGACGTAATCATTTATGGAGGGGGGAAATTAAGCTTTTGGCTTAATGAGGCCGCGCCGCAGAGAAGGCGACAGGATCGCGTACTTATTCGAAAAGGAGTGCGTCGGCGACGGCTAGCAGGGGGCAGTGGAGAAACCAGTGCGGGGCCGAATGTACCACCTGAGTTTCGGAGCGTCTAGCCCTCAATAACGAAAAGGCCCCGCAATATGCGGGGCCTTTTCATGACGCTTTATAACAACGCTTAGATGTTGGCGTCGAGGAAGGCCGCCAGTTGCGACTTCGACAGCGCGCCAACCTTGGTGGCTTCGACGTTGCCGTTCTTGAACAGCATCAGCGTCGGGATACCACGCACGCCGTGCTTGGCCGGAGTTTCCTGGTTCTCGTCGATGTTCAGTTTGGCAACGGTCAGCTTGCCTTTGTAGGTTTCAGCGATTTCGTCCAGAACAGGAGCGATCATTTTGCAAGGGCCGCACCATTCAGCCCAGTAGTCGACCAGTACAGCGCCTTCGGCCTTGAGTACGTCAGCCTCGAAGCTAGCGTCGCTAACGTGTTTGATAAGATCGCTGCTCATGGAAGTCTCCAGGTTGTAAGCAAAAAAACGTGGCCCATCATAGCTGCCCTTCCCCCGTTCAGGAAGCCGCAGATGATTGAGTCTCGCTATGGTGCCCCATGAATTTGGGTATAGCTCAAGTCACGAGGTGGCGGGGGCGACGAAGGCAATTCCGGTGCGCAGGGCGGCGTTGCGTACGTGTTCCTGCATGGCCTTCTGCGCGGCACCTGAGGCCCGGCGAGCCAGCGCACGGAGGATTTTACGGTGTTCCTGCCAGGTTTCCATGGCCCGTTCGGCCCGGATGAACGGTAGCTTCTGGCTCTCCAGGAAGATGTCGGCGCTGGCCGTCAGGATGCTCAGCATCGCCTGATTGCCGCTGGCCAGGAGGATGCGCCGGTGAAACTCGAAGTCCAGTCGCGCCGCCGCATCGAAGTCGGCGGCACGCAGTTCGTTGCGCATGGCAGCGACATTGTCTTCCAGGGCATCGAGCTCATCGGTGCTCAGGGTCACGGCTGCCAACCCGGCGGCAAAACCTTCCAGCGCGTAGCGCAACTGGAAGATGTCCAACGGCGATGCCTGGGCCGCGAACGGCCAGCCCGGCGTCGCATCACCCCGGGGCAAATCGACCGGTGACTGCACGAACACGCCCTTGCCCGGCTGGATACTGATCACGCCCAGCGCACTCAGGGACGACAACGCCTCGCGGAGCGACGCCCGACTGACCCCCAATTGCACCGCCAGGTCCCGTTGCGAGGGCAACGCATCCCCCGCCCCGAAGCCTTGCTCGGTGATCAGTTTGCGGATGGCTTGCAGCGCCACTTCGGGCACCGCGCGAGAGATCGAGTTCATGATTGTTTTGGATGAGCCAGGCCAATGAGCGGCTAGTTGTAAAGCTATTCGCGACGTCCGGCAAGTCGTGCCCCATGGGGGTTCGAGTATTTTCACGGGTGCGCCATCAGGGTGCGAAATGCCACCTGACTGTTCAGACCAGTAAGACCGATAGACACCAGCAAAACCGTGGCCTGCGGCCCTCAAAAACGAATCTTGGCATGACCCGTGCTCTGTCGATCCGCAGAAATCACTTCCCGCCGATCCGGAGATTTGCCATGACTCAGCGTTATAGCGCCCTTCTCGCCGCCCTGTTTGCCAGCCTGATGCTGAGCCAGGCACCCGCCCACGCCGACGGTCTGGAGGATGTGGTCAAACGCGGCACCCTCAAAGTTGCCGTGCCCCAGGACTTCCCGCCATTCGGCTCGGTCGGCCCGGACATGAAGCCTCGCGGCCTCGATATCGACACCGCCAAACTGCTGGCCGACCAGCTCAAGGTCAAACTCGAACTGACCCCGGTCAACAGCACCAACCGCATCCCGTTCCTGACCACCGGCAAGGTCGACCTGGTGATTTCCAGCCTCGGCAAGAACCCTGAGCGCGAGAAAGTCATCGACTTCTCCCGTGCCTATGCGCCGTTCTACCTCGCCGTGTTCGGCCCGCCAGACGCCGCCATCAAGGGTCTGGACGATCTCAAGGGCAAAACCATCAGCGTCACCCGTGGCGCCATCGAAGACATCGAGCTGACCAAAGTCGCCCCCGAAGGCGCAACCATCAAACGCTTCGAAGACAACAACTCGACCATCGCCGCCTACCTCGCGGGGCAAGTCGACCTGATCGCCAGCGGCAACGTGGTGATGGTGGCGATCAGCGAGAAAAACCCGAAACGCGTGCCAGCCCTGAAAGTGAAGCTCAAGGACTCGCCGGTTTACGTTGGCGTGAACAAGAACGAGCCGGCGCTGCTGGGCAAGGTCAACGACATCCTCACCACGGCCAAGGCTGACGGTGCACTGGAAAAGAACGCGCAAACCTGGCTGAAAGAGCCGCTGCCGGCCGATCTCTGATCGTTCGCGCGGGAGACGACTTATGGCTTATCAGTTCGATTTCTTGCCAGTGGTGGAAAACACCGATCTGCTGCTACGCGGTGCGCTGTTCACCCTTGAACTGACGGCCATCGGCGCGTTACTCGGGGTGAGCGTAGGCATCGTCGGGGCGCTGGTGCGGGCGTGGAACATCCGCCCGTTTGCCGGCATTTTCGGGGTCTACGTCGAGTTGATCCGCAACACGCCCTTCCTGGTGCAGTTGTTTTTCATCTTCTTCGGTTTACCGTCGCTGGGCCTGCAGATTTCCGAATGGCAGGCGGCGGTGCTGGCGATGGTGATCAACCTGGGCGCCTATTCGACCGAGATCATCCGCGCCGGCATTCAGGCGATCCCCCGTGGGCAGTTGGAAGCCGCGGCCGCCTTGGCGATGACTCGCCTCGAAGCCTTCCGCCACGTGGTTCTGCTGCCGGCGCTGGGCAAGGTCTGGCCGGCCCTGAGCAGCCAGATCATCATCGTCATGCTCGGCTCGGCGGTCTGTTCGCAGATCGCCACCGAAGAGTTGAGCTTCGCCGCCAACTTCATTCAATCGCGCAACTTTCGCGCCTTTGAAACCTATGCCCTGACCACGCTGATCTACCTGTGCATGGCGCTGTTGATCCGCCAATTGCTGAACTGGATCGGCCGCCGGTTTATATCAAGAAGCAGCGTAAGGACCAGTCAATGAGCGACTTTACCTTCTGGGACATCCTGCGCAACCTGCTCACGGGCCTGCAATGGACCCTGGCGTTGTCGCTGGTGGCGTTTATCGGCGGCGGGATGATCGGCCTGCTGATCATGGTGATGCGGATTTCAAAAAAATCCCTGCCCAGCCACTTCGCCCGCACCTACATCGAACTGTTCCAGGGCACGCCGCTGTTGATGCAGCTGTTTCTGGTGTTCTTCGGCGTGGCATTGGCCGGCGTGGAAATTTCACCGTGGATGGCGGCGGCGATTGCGTTGACGCTGTTCACCAGCGCCTACCTGGCGGAGATCTGGCGTGGTTGCGTCGACTCGATCCCCAACGGCCAGTGGGAAGCCTCGTCGAGCCTGGCGCTCAACCCGCTGGAGCAATTGCGTTACGTGATCCTGCCGCAAGCCCTGCGCATCGCCGTGGCGCCAACCGTGGGCTTTTCGGTGCAAGTGGTCAAAGGCACCGCCGTCACCTCGATCATCGGCTTCACCGAACTGACCAAAACCGGCGGCATGCTCGCCAACGCGACCTTCGAGCCGTTCATGGTTTACGGCCTCGTCGCCCTCGGTTACTTCCTGCTCTGCTACCCCTTGTCCCTCAGTGCGCGCTACCTGGAAAGGAGACTGCATGCCTCTGCTTAGAATTTCCGCCCTGCATAAATATTACGGCGACCACCATGTGCTCAAAGGCATCGACCTGAGTGTCGAAGAAGGCCAGGTCGTGGCGATCATCGGCCGCAGCGGCTCGGGAAAATCCACCTTGTTGCGCACCCTCAATGGCCTGGAGTCGATCAATGACGGCGTGATCGAAGTCGACGGCGAATACCTCGACGCCGCCCGCGCCGACCTGCGCAGCCTGCGGCAGAAAGTCGGGATGGTGTTCCAGCAGTTCAACCTGTTCCCGCACCTGACCGTCGGCGAGAACGTCATGCTCGCGCCGCAAGTGGTGCAGAAAGTGCCAAAAGCCAGAGCCGCCGAACTGGCGCGAGAGATGCTGGAGCGGGTCGGGCTGGGGGAGAAATTCGACGCCTTCCCGGATCGACTCTCCGGCGGCCAGCAACAGCGCGTGGCAATCGCCCGGGCGCTGGCCATGTCGCCGAAAGTCTTGTTGTGCGATGAAATCACCTCGGCCCTGGACCCGGAACTGGTCAACGAAGTGTTGAGCGTGGTCCGGCAACTGGCCAAGGAAGGCATGACGCTGATCATGGTCACCCATGAAATGCGCTTTGCCCGCGAGGTTGGGGACAAGTTGGTGTTCATGCACCATGGCAAGGTGCATGAGGTGGGGGATCCGAAGATTCTGTTTGCCAACCCGCAGACGGCGGAGCTGGCGAATTTCATTGGGACGGTGGAAGCGGCGGGCTGAAGGATATTCAGTGCCTTTAAGGCCGCCTTCGCGGGCAAGCCCGCTCCCACAGGGTTCTCTGTTGGAACGCGATCATGTGTTCGACGCAAAAACCTGTGGGAGCGGGCTTGCCCGCGAAGAGGCCTTCTGCAACGCCCACGAATGCCACCCGTGGTAAAAGATCGCAGCCTTCGGCAGCTCCTGCGCGTTGGCGCGAGCGTTTGATCGTGGCACGATGTCGGGGTTATCGACCGAGACCCCTGACCATGCCGCTACCCCAAGTCAAGAATCTGTCCCTGATCGCCGCCATCGACCTGGGCTCCAACAGCTTTCACATGGTCGTGGCCAAGGCCCAGAACGGCGAAATCCGGATTCTCGAGCGTCTCGGGGAGAAGGTTCAGCTGGCCGCCGGCATCGACGAAGAACGTCAACTCAGCGAAGAATCGATGCAGCGCGGGCTCGATTGCCTGAAGCGTTTTGCCCAACTGATCAACGGTATGCCACCCGGCACCGTACGGATCGTCGGCACCAACGCCCTGCGCGAAGCCCGTAACCGCGGCGAATTCATCCACCGCGCCGAAGAAATCCTCGGCCATCCGGTAGAAGTCATCTCCGGCCGTGAAGAAGCGCGCCTGATTTACCTCGGCGTCTCCCACACCCTCGCCGATACCCCGGGCAAACGCCTGGTGGCCGACATCGGCGGCGGCAGTACCGAATTCATCATCGGCCAGCGCTTCGAACCATTGCTGCGTGAAAGCCTGCAAATGGGTTGCGTCAGCTACACCCAACGTTATTTCAAGGACGGCAAGATCACCCCGGCCCGCTACGCCCAGGCGTACACCGCGGCGCGGCTGGAGATCATGAGCATCGAACACGCCCTGCACCGCCTGACCTGGGATGAAGCCATCGGCTCCTCGGGTACCATTCGCGCCATTGGCCTGGCGCTGAAGGCCGGCGGGCATGGCACTGGCGAGGTGAATGCCGAAGGCCTGGCCTGGCTCAAGCGCAAGCTGATCAAACTCGGCGATGTCGAGAAAATCGACTTCGAAGGCATCAAGCCCGACCGCCGGGCGATCTTCCCCGCGGGCCTGGCGATTCTCGAAGCGATCTTCGATGCCCTCGAGCTGCAACGCATGGACCACTGTGAAGGCGCCCTGCGCGAAGGCGTGCTCTATGATCTGCTGGGCCGTCATCATCACGAAGACGTCCGTGAGCGCACGCTCAGCTCGTTGATGGAGCGTTACCACGTCGACCTCGAACAAGCGGCACGAGTCGAACGCAAGGCGCTGCATGCCTTCGATCAAGTGGCTGAGGATTGGGAGCTGGATGACGGCGTCTGGCGCGAGCTGCTGAGCTGGGCGGCCAAGGTCCATGAAGTGGGCCTGGACATCGCACACTATCAGTACCACAAGCACGGCGCCTACCTGATCGAGCACTCGGACCTGGCCGGATTCTCCCGCGAAGACCAGCAAATGCTCGCGCTGCTGGTGCGGGGCCACCGACGCAACATTCCCAAGGACAAGTTCGCCGAATTCGGCGACGACGGCATCAAGCTGATTCGTCTGTGCGTGCTGCTGCGCTTTGCGATCCTGTTTCACCACATCCGCGGCACCCAGGAAATGCCTCAGGTCGTGTTGCGCGTCAACGGCCATAGCCTGGACGTGTTGTTCCCGGAACACTGGCTGGACGACAACCAGCTGACCCAGGCCGACTTCGCCCTCGAAGCGGAATGGCTGACCCGCGTCAGCTTTGTGCTGAACGTTCGCTAAACTCTGTGGCGAGGGAGCTTGCTCCCGCTGGGCTGCGAAGCGGCCCCAAAAAGAGGGACTGCTGCGCAGTCCAACGGGAGCAAGCTCCCTCGCCACAAGTCATTCACCGCTCGGGCGGGGTAAAAAAGGGCGATCCATGCGGATCGCCCTTTTTTGTATCAACCGAATCTACGTTAACGAACAGCCAGAATCGGACTGCCCAAACGCTCAAGCAACGTTGCCTGGGCACTGCGCGGGTTCTGGTTGCCGGTCGGCGTATTGCGCACGTAGCGACCGTCCGACTGCAGGCTCCAGCTGTGAGTGTTATCGGTGAGATAAAGCTCCAGCTCTTTCTTGACCCGCAAAATCAGCTTCTTCCCTTCTACCGGGAAGCAAGTCTCGACGCGCTTGTCGAGGTTGCGCTCCATCCAGTCGGCACTGGACAGGAACATCTGCTCTTCACCGCCATTGAGGAAGTAGAAGACCCGGGTGTGTTCCAGGAAGCGACCGATGATCGAGCGCACATGGATGTTGTGCGAGACCCCCGCGATGCCCGGCCGCAGGCAGCACATGCCACGCACCACCAGATCGATGCGTACCCCGGACTGGCTGGCCTTGTACAACGCGCGGATGATCTTCGGATCGGTCAGCGAGTTGAACTTGGCGATGATGTGCGCCGGTTTGCCGTCCAGAGCGAACTGAGTCTCCCGGGCAATCATGTCGAGCATGCCCTTCTTCAACGTGAACGGCGCGTGCAGCAGTTTTTTCATGCGCAGGGTTTTACCCATGCCAATCAACTGGCTGAACAGTTTGCCAACGTCTTCGCACAAGGCATCGTCGGAGGTCAGCAGGCTGTAGTCGGTGTACAGGCGGGCGTTGGCCGCGTGGTAGTTGCCGGTCCCCAAGTGGGCGTAACGGACAATCTCGCCAGCCTCACGACGCAAGATCAGCATCATCTTGGCGTGGGTCTTGAAGCCCACCACGCCATAAATCACCACCGCACCGGCCGCTTGCAGACGGCTGGCCAGTTGCAGGTTGGATTCTTCGTCGAACCGCGCGCGCAATTCGATGACCGCCGTCACTTCCTTGCCGTTACGCGCCGCGTCCACCAGCGCATCGACGATTTCCGAGTTGGCGCCGCTGCGATACAACGTCTGGCGAACCGCCAACACGTGCGGATCCTTGGCCGCCTGGCGCAGCAAGTCGACCACCGGGGTGAACGACTCGAACGGGTGCAGCAGCAGGATGTCCTGCTTGCTGATCACGCTGAAAATGTTCTCGCTGTTTTGCAGCAGTTTCGGGATCTGCGGAGTAAACGGCGTGTATTGCAGCTCCGGGTGACTGTCCAGGCCGGTGATGCTGAACAGCCGGGTCAGGTTGACCGGACCGTTGACCTGATACAGCTCGGTCTCCTGCAGGTTGAACTGCTTGAGCAGGTAATCGGACAGGTGTTTCGGGCAGGTGTCAGCCACTTCCAGCCGCACCGCGTCACCGTAGCGACGGGAGAACAACTCGCCGCGCAGCGCGCGGGCCAGGTCTTCCACGTCTTCGGTATCGACCGCGAGGTCGGCGTTGCGGGTCAGGCGGAACTGGTAGCAGCCCTTGACCTTCATGCCCTGGAACAGGTCATCGGCGTGGGCGTGGATCATCGACGACAGGAACACGTAGTTGTCGCCTGGGCCACCGACTTCTTCCGGCACCTTGATGATCCGCGGCAGCAGACGTGGTGCAGGAATAATCGCCAGACCGGAATCGCGACCGAAGGCGTCGATGCCTTCGAGCTCGACGATGAAGTTCAGGCTCTTGTTCACCAGCAACGGGAACGGGTGCGTCGGGTCGAGGCCGATCGGGGTGATGATCGGCGCGATCTCGTCGCGGAAATAACGGCGAACCCAGGTCTTGAGCTTGGTGGTCCAGTAGCGGCGACGAATGAAGCGGACCTGATGTTTTTCCAGTTCCGGCAACAGAATGTCGTTGAGGATCGCGTATTGACGGTCGACGTGACCGTGCACCAACTCGCTGATACGGGCCAGGGCCTGGTGCGGTTGCAGGCCATCGGCACCGGCCTGTTCGCGGGCAAAGGTAATTTGTTTCTTCAGGCCGGCCACACGAATCTCGAAGAACTCGTCCAGGTTGCTGGAGAAGATCAACAGAAACTTCAGCCGCTCCAGCAATGGGTAGGACTCATCCAGCGCCTGTTCCAGCACGCGGATGTTGAACTGCAGTTGCGAGAGCTCGCGATGGATGTACAGGCTGCTGTCATCCAGGCCGGGAATGGCAATCGCTGGCGCCGCAACAACGGGCTCGGCCACCACCGCCGGTGGAGCAGGCTCCAGCTCCGGCGGGGTTTCGGCGATTTGCTCCACCACGGGTTGAGCATCCTTTACGGCAACTTCAGTGAGTCCTTCGGTATTCATCGAATGTTCCTGGGAGGGCTATTTTTGCTCTCGTAACAATTGAGCAGCACGGACGGCAAAGTAAGTCAGGATGCCATCAGCGCCTGCACGTTTAAAAGCGGTCAGGGATTCGAGAATAACCCCTTCGCTCAACCAGCCATTCTGGATCGCTGCCATGTGCATGGCGTATTCGCCGCTGACCTGATACACAAAGGTCGGCACTTTGAACTCTTCCTTGACCCGATAGAGGATATCCAGATACGGCATGCCTGGCTTGACCATGACCATGTCCGCGCCTTCTGACAAGTCGGCCGCCACTTCGTGCAGGGCTTCGTTGCTGTTGGCCGGGTCCATCTGATAGGAGGCCTTGTTGGCCTTGCCCAGGTTCAGCGCCGAGCCCACCGCATCGCGGAACGGGCCGTAATAGGCGCTGGCGTATTTGGCCGAGTAAGCCATGATCCGCACATTGACGTGGCCGGCCAGCTCCAGCGCTTCGCGAATCCCCTGAATGCGGCCGTCCATCATGTCCGACGGGGCCACCACCTGGGCACCGGCTTCGGCGTGGGACAGGGCCTGTTTGACGAGTGCGTCGACGGTGATGTCGTTCTGCACGTAGCCTTCTTCGTCGAGAATGCCGTCCTGACCGTGGGTGGTGAACGGGTCCAGGGCGACGTCGGTGATCACACCCAGTTCAGGGAACCGCGCGCGCAAGGCACGAGTAGCACGCTGGGCGATGCCGTTGGGGTTCCAGGCTTCGGCGGCGTCCAGGGATTTGAGCTCCGGTGGCGTCACCGGGAACAGTGCCAATGCCGGAATCCCCAGCTCGACCCACTTGGCGGCCTCTTCGAGCAACAGATCGATGGTCAGGCGTTCGACGCCCGGCATCGAGGCCACCGCTTCGCGACGGTTTTCACCGTCCAGCACAAACACCGGCAGGATCAGATCGTCGACGGTCAGAACGTTTTCACGGACCAGTCGACGCGAAAAATCATCACGGCGATTGCGACGCAGGCGGGTTGCAGGAAACAAACGGTTGGCGGGGGTAAAGCTCACGGCAGACTCCTGAGCCCGCGCTGGCGGGCGAGCGTGACAGTTATAAGCGGCCATTATGACGAACGCATGACAGTTATGTGCACCCCTAGAGCCGCATTCCATTGTCCTTGTAGGAAATGTTCACGTCGAGACACATTTGGACACTTTCATGAATGTGCACGAAGGGTTAGGCTGCGCGTTCATTTCGCCAGCACCCAGACAATGCTCCAACAATTTCTGCATGACTTCGGCTACTTTGCCCTATTCCTCGGCACGTTTTTCGAAGGCGAAACCATTCTGGTACTCGCAGGCTTCCTCGCGTTCCGCGGATACATGGACATCAATCTGGTGGTGGTCGTGGCGTTCTTCGGCAGTTATGCCGGCGATCAGCTGTGGTACTTCCTGGGGCGCAAGCACGGGCGCAAATTGCTGGCACGCAAACCGCGCTGGCAACTGATGGGCGATCGGGCACTGGAACATATCCGCAAACACCCGGACATCTGGGTGCTGAGCTTCCGCTTTGTCTATGGCTTGCGCACCGTGATGCCGGTGGCGATCGGCCTGTCGGGCTATCCGCCAGGACGCTATTTGCTACTCAACGGGATTGGCGCGGCGATCTGGGCCGCCGCACTGGCCGCTGCCGCGTATCACTTCGGCTCGGTGCTCGAAGGCATGCTGGGCAGCGTCAAAAAGTACGAGCTGTGGGTGCTGGGCGCCCTGCTGGTCCTGGGCTTTTTCCTATGGCTGCGGCGGCGCTTCAAGAATGCCCGTCTGGCGAAGAAGGTCTACGCCGACGAGCAGGCGCTGAAAGCCGAACAGGCCAAGTCCAACGAACCTACGACGCCCATCGAGTGACACGGCTTCTACAACAGTAGAGACCGATGCCGCTGAGCAGGCTGTAACTGAGCAGCACCACCCAGCCCGCCGCGCTTCCCACCACACCGCCCGGCCATAGCCCGACCATCGGTGCCAGCCATACCAGCGGCAGGTTCGACGCCAGCCGCAACAGCTCCAGTTTCAGTGCCTGCGGGCGATTCTCCAGGGCCGCGCCCAACACAAACAACCCCAACGCCACGGCGCCCCAGCCCAACACCAGGGCTGCGGTCGGCAGGCTCTGCTCCAAATTCATCAAGTAACTGCCCAAGGCGATGTAAACGCAGAATTGCAGCGCCACATACCACTGCTGGCGCCCATCCAGCGGCACCTCGAATTTGCGGAACTGAGCCAGGTCCGGCTTGTTCATCGGGTATTTGGCCGCCACATCCGCCGGCCGCCACCCGGTGCGCATGAACCAGATCCGCAGCTTGTCCCACCCGCGCTCGGCTCGCCGGGCGTCATCCCACAACTGCGCATAGAACTGCACGTTCGCCCACAACGGATTCCAGCTCGCCAGCGGCGTGGTCACGCCGAAAATCACCGGTTCGTTGTCGTCCTCTTCCTGGAACGAGCCGAACAGACGGTCCCAAATAATGAACACCCCGCCATAGTTGCGATCCATGTAGAGGGCGTTCTGTGCATGGTGAGCCCGATGATTGGACGGCGTGACGAAGAACCACTCGAACCAGCCGAGCTTGGGAATGTGCCGGGTATGCACCCAGAATTGGTACAGCAGGTTCAGCGCCGCAACGCTGACAAACACCAGCAGCGGCACGCCGAGCACGGCCAGGGGCAGGTAGAAAATCCAGCTCAGCAGAAACCCGGTGCTGGTCTGGCGCAAGGCGGTGGAGAGGTTGTAGTCCTCGCTCTGGTGATGCACCGAATGGGCAGCCCAGAGGATGTTGCGCTCGTGGCCCATGCGATGCAGCCAGTAGTAGCAGAAGTCATAGAAGACGAAAGCGAACACCCAGACCCAGACACTGTCGGCCGACAGTTCGATCACGGCCAGGTGCTCCAGGGCGAAGGCATAAGTCACCAGCCCGACGCCCTTGGTCAACAGGCCCGTGGTGGTCGACAGCACGCCGGTACTGAGGCTGTTGATCGCGTCTGCCACGCGGTAATTGCTCGCCCCGCGCCAACGGTCGGCCAGCAATTCGACCGCAATCAGCACAAAGAAAAACGGCACCGCATACAGAATGAAGTTCATGACGCGACCTGATCGGAATCGTTCAGCAGAGATTAGGTGTAGCCGCGAATTAACCCTATGGCAACGAGTGACAAATTAGTGGACATTTAACGCCATGAACCTGGAGAAAAGCCCATGAGCAAAAAAATTGCAGTGATCCTTTCCGGCTGTGGCGTGTACGACGGCGCCGAGATCCACGAAAGCGTGATCACCCTGCTGCGGCTGGACCAGCGCGGTGCCCAGGTGCAGTGTTTCGCACCCGATATCGCGCAGTTGCATGTGATCAACCACCTGACCGGCGAAGAAATGCCCGAATCGCGCAACGTGCTGGTGGAATCGGCGCGTATCGCCCGGGGCAACATCAAGGATATCCGTGAAGCGGACGTCGAAGATTTCGATGCGCTGATCGTTCCCGGTGGTTTCGGGGCGGCCAAGAACCTGTCGAGCTTTGCCGTCGAAGGCGCCGGATGCAGCGTTCAACCTGACGTCCTGGCGTTGACCGAAGCGTTCGCCGAGGCTGGCAAACCGGTGGGGCTGATCTGCATCTCGCCGGCCCTGGCGGCAAAAATCTACGGCCCGGGCGTGACCTGCACCATCGGTAACGACGCCGATACCGCCGCCGCGGTGAACAAAATGGGCGCCACCCATGCCGAGTGCGCGGTAACCGATATCATCGAAGATAAAGCACGCAAGCTGGTGAGTACCCCGGCCTATATGCTGGCGCAATCGATCAGCGAGGCGGCTTCCGGCATCAACAAACTGGTCGACCGCGTACTGGAACTGACCCACGAAAACGACGAGTAACACTGTTTAATGTGGGAGCGAGCCTGCTCGCGATAGCGGTCTAACCGTCAACATCAATGTTGAGCGTGCCGACCCCATCGCGAGCAGGCTCGCTCCCACAGGGACCACCGTCTTGCTTAAGACCTGCGGGACAACCGCGTGAGTATCCGGTCCAGCGCATTGGCGAACGCCTGCTTCTCGCGGTCGCCGAACGGCGCCGGTCCGCCGCTCATCTGACCCTGCTCGCGCAGGTCGGTGAACAGGTTACGCACCGCCAGTCGATCGCCCATGTTCTGCGCATCGAACTCCTTGCCCCGTGGATCCAGCGCCGCAACACCCTTCTTCACCAGCCGGTCCGCCAGCGGTACATCGCTGCAAATCACCAACTCCCCCGGCACCGCGTGTTCCACCAGGTAATCGTCGGCGGCATCCGGGCCGCTGGGCACCACGATCAGCTTCACCAGAGCGAGGCCCGGCTTGATCTGCGGCTGCCCGGCCACCATCACCACTTCGAACTGACGCTTGAGGGCGAATTTCACCACCAGATCCTTGGCTGCCCTTGGGCAGGCGTCGGCATCGATCCACACGCGCATTGTGTTTTCCTCTGTTGAAAAGCATCGCGGGCAAGCCCGCTCCCACAAGGTTAGCGCTGAACCTGTGGGAGCGAGCCTGCTCGCGATTGTGAGCGCAGCGAATGCTTTTAAGAAACCGGCAGACGCCGCTTCTCGGCCATCCGGCTACGGCTGTACAGCACGACGATCGCAATGATCGCCACGGCCTGAGCACTCAGCGAATACGCATCAGCGTGGATCCCCAGCCAGTCGAAGTCAAAAAACGGTACCGGCCGCGTGCCGAAGATCCCGGCTTCCTGCAACGCCTTCACGCCATGGCCGGCAAACACCACCGACAACGCGCACAGCAGCCCGGCATTGATGCCGAAGAACAACGCCAGCGGAAGTTTCGCCGAGCCGCGCAGAATCACCCAGGCCAAACCGACCAGCATAACCAGCGCCGTCGCCCCGCCAGCCAGTACGGCGTTATGCCCAGCAGGCCCGGCCTGCAACCACAGGGTTTCGTAAAACAGGATCACTTCGAACAGCTCGCGATACACCGAGAAGAACGCCAGGATCGCAAACCCGAAACGTCCGCCACCACTGACCAGACTGCTCTTGATGTAATCCTGCCAGGCCGCTGCGTGGCGACGGTCGTGCATCCACACGCCGAGCCAGAGCACCATGACGCTGGCAAACAGCGCCGTGGCACCTTCCAGCAGCTCACGCTGGGCCCCGCTGACGTCGATCACATACGCCGCCACCGCCCAGGTCGCCAGCCCGGCCAGCAGCGCCAGGCCCCAACCGATATTGACGCTGCGCACCGCCGATTGCTGGCCGGTATTGCGCAGGAACGCGAGGATCGCCGCGAGCACCAGAATCGCTTCCAGACCTTCGCGCAACAGAATCAACAGACCGGAAATATAGCTCAGCGACCAGCTCAAGCCATCGCTACCAAGCAGGCCAGCGGACTCTTTCAACTTGGCCTTGGCCACCTCCAGACGCTGCTCGGCCTGGGCCACCGGCAAGCCGTCCTGCAACGACTGACGGTAAGCCATCAGGGACTTCTCGGTGTCTTTGCGCACATTGGCGTCGACGTTGTCCAGGGAGCTTTCGACCAGTTCGAAGCCTTCCAGGTACGCCGCCACCGACAGGTCGTAGGCCTGGTCGTGATCGCCGGCACGGTAGGCGGCGATGCTCTTGTCCAACGTGGCAGCCGTGTATTCCAGCAGTTGCCCCGGGCCACGCTTGACCTGCGGCGGTTGCGCCCGTTGCGCCCGGAAGGTCGCGGCCGCTTGCGGACCTTCGGCGGCCTGCACTTCGGCTGGCGTCTGACGTGCCAGGTCAGCGATGTTGTAGGTTTTCTCGGATTTTGCCGCAGCCGGATCGGCGCTGAAGCTAGCGATATAGGTCGCCAGGTCCCAACGCTGACGATCATCCAGCTGATCGGCGAAGGCCGGCATGTCGGTGCCTTCGACGCCCATGCCCAGCGTGTTGTAGATCGCGTAGAGGCTCAGACGGTCCAGTCGCGCGGCATCGCGCAGATTGGTCGGCGGTGGTGTCATGCCGACGCCCGCCGGGCCGTCACCGGCGCCCGCATCGCCATGGCACACCGAGCATTGCTGGGCATACAGCGGCGCGCCGCGGGTTGGGTCCGGGGTGATGACCGGGGCCTGGCTGACTTCATAGGTCACTGCCAGCTTTGCCCCCAGTTGCCGCGCCTGACGGGCGACGTCCGCGCTGTCCTTGCGAGCGGCGATCGCGGTGCGCAGGCCGTTGACGCCCTGCTCCAGTTCGGCACGTTCGGGTTTGGCCGGCAAATCGGCGATCAACCCTTGCAGCGACCCCAGAAACGCCTGCTGTTCGAGATATTCAGCCTCATCAATAACCTTGCCACCCTCGACCGCCGCCGGGTAATCGGCGGCGATGTAATCGAGCAAATGCAGGGCCTTGGGCGCACCCTCTGCGGTTTCGGCCAGCGCATTGAAGCTGCAGAACGCGATCATCGGCAGCATGAGCCACGCCAGAAAACGAGAGGAGCCAGTCATGAATAAATCTCAAATGGAAATACGAAGTAACACATTGTTCACTTCCAATGAGTTTCGCTCAAGCTTTGTTGGTATTTCCCGCGCAACGGCGTGTACATTCGGCGGCAAATTGCTATCTCTTCGCGGTATCCGATCAGGGAAGAATCATCGTCCATGCGCTCCTGCCTGTTTTTCTCGCTGCTTCTGAGTCTCGCCCTGCAACTGAGTGGATGTGCCGCGTACCGAAATTATGATCAGGAAATGCAACAGACCAACGACCAACTATTGGTGGGTAACCTCCAGGGTGCGCTGGACCTGGTGGAGTTGCACAATCCCTGGGAAGACAAGGATCTGCTCTATTACTTCGAGAAAGGCGCCATCCTTAGTGTCGCCAGTGCGCTGCCGCAGAGCCAGAAAGCCTGGCGCAGCGCCGACCAGATGGTGTTCCAGCGCGAAGAAGCGGTGCCCTCCGGCGCCATGAAACTGCTCACACGGTTTGGCAATGAAATGGGCACCCTGCTGGTCAATGACAAACTGCGTCGCTATGAAGGTTACGACTACGAAAAAGTCATGTTGACCACGCAAATGGCCCTCAACCAATTAGCTGCGAATGACTTCGACGGCGCCCGCGCCGACATCAAGAAAACCCACGAACGCGAAGCGCTGATTGCCCGTCAGCGCGAGCTGCAGTACGAAGAGCTCGAGGAGCAGGCCAAGGCCCAGGGCATTGCCGTGCGCTACAAGGATCTGCAGGGCTACCCGGTGACCACGCTCGATGCGCCGGCCGTCATCGAACTGAAAAACGGCTATCAGAGTGCCTTCAGTCATTACCTGGCTGGCTTCACCTACGAAGCCCTCGGCGAACGCGATCTCGCCGCGCCGGGCTATCGCCAGGCAATTGAATTGCGCCCGAACCTGCCGCTTCTCGAGCAGGCGCTGCGCAATCTAGACAAGCCGCCGGCAAAAGCCGATGAAAGTGATGTGTTAATCATCGTCCAAAGCGGCCTGGCGCCGGCACGCAGCTCGGTGCGCGTGCCGATTCCGGTACGGCTGAACGAAAACCTGGTGATCGTTGCCCCGATTTCTTTCCCGGTGATGATCCAGGACACCATCACGCCAACGTTCGACCACATCATCGTCGATGGTCGCAAACGGCCGCTGACCGCACTCAACAGCGTCACCGACATGGCTTTGCGCACCTTGCGTGATGACATGCCCGCCATCATCTCGCGGGCCATGTTCCGCGCCAACATGGCGGCAATCGGCCAGGCCGAGGAAAACGAACGCAACCCGGCCAAAGCATCGCTGGTGGTCACCCGCGAAGACCCATTCGAGGAGGCCGACACCCGCACGTGGCGCACCCTGCCGGACAAAACCCTGGTCGCGCGTCTGCGGCTGAAAAAAGGTGAACACCTGTTCAACGCGCCGAACGCGCCCGGCACCGCACCGGTTACCCTGCGCATCGACCGCGACTTTCAAGTCATCAACCTGCGCACAATAAACACCGTGACATTCGTCGTCGGAAGGACTTATGTGCAAACCTCGCCAGCGCCGGTATCAGGCCAGAAATAAGCAATGGCACAGTTGTGAAAACATGTAATTAAAAAGCCATTACATAGCCAGCATCCCTGTTTATAATGCCGCGCCTTCGTTATTTCGATATGGCATTTAAGCTCCTCTTTTTATGAGGAATTGGCAGGACGCCAACAGCCCTGCCGATAGGTCCCAACAGCCCGACCAGCACGCGTGGCTGCTTAACTCAGGGAAGAAGTACCCCCTATGGCCTCCCGCGCCCTTACCTCGATCGCGCTCAGTGCTGTCACCTTGCTCTCCGGCTGCTCGGCTTTTCGTAACTACGACTCCGAACTGGCACAGACCAACCAGCAACTGGCTGCCGGCAACGTCGATGCCGCCTTGACCCTGCTGGAAAAGAACAACACCGGCGCCGACAAAGACCTGCTCTATTACTTCGAGAAGGGTGAACTGCTGCGCGCCAAGGGCGATTTGTCCGGCAGCCAGAACGCCTGGACCAGCGCCGATCAGGTGGTGGGCAAGTGGGAAGACTCGGTCAAGCTCGACACCGACAAGTACCTGGCCCAGTTCGGCAGTTTTCTGGTCAACGACAAGGTCCGTCGCTACGAAGGCTACGACTACGAAAAAGTCATGCTGACCACGCAGATGGCCCTCAACCTGCTGGCGGTGAATGACTTCGACGGCGCGCGCACCGCAATCAAGAAGACCCACGAACGTGAAGCGGTGATCGCCGACTTGCGCGACAAGGAATACCTCAAGAGCGAAGAGCAGGCCGAGAAAGAAGGCGTCAAAACCCAGTACAAGGATCTTCAGGGTTATCCGGTGGCCAGCCTCGACGCGCCGGACGTGGTCAGCCTGAAAAACAGCTACCAGAGTGCGTTCAGCCATTACCTGGCCGGTTTCGTGTATGAAGCCCTGGGCGAGAAAGACCTGGCCGCACCGGGCTATCGCAAGGCCGCCGAGCTGCGCCCGAACACGCCGCTGCTGGAACAGGCGCTGGTGAATCTCGACAAACCCGCCAAGGACGAGGACAGCGACATCCTGATCGTCGTGCAAAGCGGTCTGGCGCCGTCCCGCGACTCCATCCGCATTCCGCTGCCGTTGCCGATCAGCAACAACGTGGTGATCACGCCGCTGTCGTTCCCGATCATCAAACCGGATACCTCCACCGCCACCTTTGCCCAGATCGGCGTGGACGGTCAGCAACTGAACCTGACTCAACTCAACAGCACCACCGCCATGTCCCGCCGCGCATTGCGTGACGACATGCCGGGGATCATCCTGCGCACCACCGTGCGGGCGATCACCCGTGGCGTGGCACAGAAGCAGATCAACGAAACCAACCCGCTGGCGGGTCTTGCAGTCGGTATCTCTTCAGCCGTGCTCGAAGGTGCCGATACCCGTACGTGGCGCACCCTGCCGGACAACACTCAAGTAGTGCGTCTGCGCTTGAAGAAAGGCGAGCACCAAGTCACCCTGCCGAGCGCCGTGGGCGGCTCAGTGGTCAAGGTCACTGTGGATCAGCGCTATCAGGTCATCAGCCTTCGCGCCGTGGGCAATCAGGTATTCGCCAGCGGCCTGGCCGCTCACGTGATCCCGAGCGCCAACCCGACCGCCGTGGCCAGCCTCAAACAACCTTAAGAACGGAGTCTTTGCATGCGCTTCAAACTCATCGCTGTCGTCGCCCTGGCCTTGCTGGCCGGCTGCGCCACCCCGCCACCACCGGAACCAGGCAGCGCTGCCAGCAAGGTCGTGGCCATGGGCAAGCTCAAGAACATCGTGGTCGGCGCCATGCGCGTGGCCCGGGAAAACGGCTTCATGACGGTCAATGTGCAGCTGAGCAACACCAGCTACAACAACAAGACCTTCTACTACCGTTTTGCCTGGCTCGGCCCTGAAGGTTTCCCGGTTGCAGAAGAAGAGACCTGGAAAAGCCAGATGATGTACGGCGAGCAGACCAGTTTCATTCAGGCCATTGCGCCAACCGCCAAAGCCGTGGATTTCCGTCTCGAAATCAAAACGCCTTAAGCTCGACACCCTATTCGTTCAGTTCTAGAGAGCATTCCCATGTTTGCACGCTTTTCATTCATCGCCGTCATCGCCCTCCTGGCCAGTGGTTGCGCCAACACTTCGCCGACGCTGGGCAGTAAAAACATCAGCTACGGCGACACCAAGGCTGTGGAAACCGTGACCAACGAGTTCGGCTCCACCGACCTGCAGATGATCGCCGAATCCATGACCCGCTCCCTGGCCCAGTCCGGCATTCTGCAAGGCCGCCCGGTGGTTCAGGTCTACGACGTGAAGAACAAGACCAGCGAGTACATCGATACCCGCGAAATCACCACCAGCATCAAGACCCAGCTGATGAAAACCGGCGTGGCCCGTTTTGCCAGCGACAACACCGCCATGCAGAGCCAGGTCGACCAGCTCAAGCTGCAAAACCAGAGCGGCCTGTACAAGAAGAGCACTGTGGCCAAGACTGGCAACATGATCGCCGCCCAATACCGTCTTGAAGGTTCGATCAGCTCGATCGTCAAGCGCAGCAGCGACTACAAGGACGTCTTCTACAAATTCAGCCTGCAATTGATCGACGTTGAGAGCGGTCTGGCCGAGTGGATGGACGAAAAAGAGATCCGCAAAACCACGGAGCGTTAATCGATGCGCACATGGATTGGCATGATGGCCCTGGCTTGCGCGTTCAGCGTGCAAGCGGCCCCGAAAGTCGCAGTGGCTGACCTGGCCTATCAGGAACGGGTGGAGCAATACGTCCACACTATTTCGGCCCAGAGCAACCACAGCCAGAGCTATTACGGCGCCAGTGGTTCGTCCAGTTACGAAGAGTACGAAGCAACCAGCAGCTACATCGAGCAAGGTGAGTTACGCAAATTCACCGGCGACATCAAGGGCGAGATTCTGCGCACCGGCATGTTTCAGCTGGTGCAGGGCACGCCTTACACAGCATCGTCCAAAGGTGACGTATATGACGTGATCAAGCGCATCAAGGCCGGTAGTTTCAAGGGTGCCGACTACGTGCTGTTCGGCACCGTGTCCGACATCGACTTCACCCGCGACATGAACGAGCTGGCCAACACCGACAGCTATTCGGCGGTGCTGGGGCTGACGCTGGTGGCAGACTTCAGCCTGATCAACACCAAGACCTTTGAGATCACCTCGGCCTTCACGGCGATGGGCGAAGGTCAGGACACCAAACTGGTGAATGGCCGGGACATTCGGGTTTCCCTGAACCGCCCACGGGTGGTGCGTGACGTGTCCAAGGCGCTGGGTGAAGACGTGGCCGCGCAACTGAGCCAACAGCTCGGTGGCGGTGGCTACGAGCAACCAGGGCAAGCGCCACTGCGCAACAACCTGCCGCGGGATACGGCACCGGTGATTCTGCACTGATCTCAGGCTGGCCACAAAAAGCTCCCAGCCACCATAAAAAAGGCGACCTCGATAGGTCGCCTTTTTTGTGCCTGAGGTTTTATACCGCCGCTTTGCGCAGGGTCGCCATGAACGCCGCCGCGCCGATGAACAGTCCGGCAAAGGTACGGCTCATGCGCTTCTGCTGCTTGGGCGTGCGCAACAAACGCAGGACCTTGGCCGCCAGCCCGGTGTAGCCGGCCATGACGATCAGATCGACACAGATCATGGTCACGCCGAGGATCAGGTACTGGGCTACCAACGGCTCGTGGGGGTCGATGAATTGCGGCAGCACCGCAAGCATGAACACCAAGGCCTTGGGATTGCTGACGTTCACCAGAAAACCGCGGAACACCAGCGCCATCGGCTTGCCGATCTGCCGAATGGCAGCGTCGTCGCTCATCTCGCCAGGCAGCGCGCGCCATTGTTTGACCGCGAGGTAGACCAGGTAGGCCACGCCGAACCATTTGATCACGTAAAAGGCAGTGGCGGAGGCCGCGAGGATTGCGCCGACACCGGCAGCGACGATCACAATCTGCAACGCCAGGCCCAGTTGCAGGCCCAGGGCATTCCAGTAACCGCGCCAGAAACCGTAGCGCAAACCGCTGGACATCGACGCAATGGCGCCGGCACCGGGGGAAAGACTGATCACCCAGCAGGCGGCAAAAAACGCCAGCCATGTTTGAAGCACCATTGCACACCTCGACTCAGACCCGTGACAGACGTCTAAGCTAATGCGCCTTTGGGCCGATGACTACCGATTTTTTATAGGACGTGGCGGCTGCCGAACAGCGTTTACGGCAGTAGGGCCCCTTCGCGAGCAAGCCCGCTTGTGTCTTGCGCAGGAATTAGACTGAGGGTGAGAGCGGGCTTGCTCGCGAAAGCGGTGTATCAGGCAACAGAAGGCTTACTTTTCGAACCCGTTCGAAGGGAATGCATCAGTACCGCGCCAGCGTCGAACCGAGCGCTGGAAGAACAGGCTGTTGGGCACTTGCACCATGGCGCTGCCGGTACCGAGCTCTTCGGCTTCGATCAACGTGGTGTAGAGCAGATTGATCGCCACCACCCGGCCTTTGACGCCGGGCTTGTCGGTAGTGTCCACCAACTCGACCACATCGCCGATACGGAATGGGCCGACGGTGAAGATCAGGATCGCGCACAACAGGTTGGAGAGCACACTCCACATGGCGAAAAACGCCACGGCGGCCACCGCAACGAAACCGGATAATGCCGTCCAGAGCACCGTTGCCGACACCCCAAGGCGTTCCAGCACAAAAATCAGCGCACTGCCCATGATCAGCCAGCGCAAACCGCCACGCAGCGGCAGCAAAAACTGCGGCGGAAACGGGTAGCGCTCGCCCAGGCGAGTCAGGCATTTAGCGACGACGCGCTGGGCGATATAACCGGCCAGCAGGATCAGCAGGATTTGCACGACCAGCCAGATCGGCTCGACCCACATCGCCGGCAACGGCAGCTTGAAGGCCTCCATCAAGACAGGGCCTCCAGCTCCGCCTGCATGCTTTCGAGCAATTCGAGCGCTTCCATCCAGGCCTCTTCCAGTTCGGCTTCACGCACCTTCAGCCTGGCCTGTTCGGCCAGCAGATCACGCAATTCGTTCTTGCGCGCCGGCTCGTAAATATCGCTGTCACCGAGGCTGGCGTCGATTTTCGCCAGTTTTTCGTGCAGTTTGCCCAGCTCGGCCTCGAGCTTGTCGGCCTCGCGCTTGTGCGGTGCCAGTTGCTGACGCAACGCGGCGGCGGCCTGGCGCTGAGCTTTCTTGTCGGTCTTGTCCGGGTTGACCGGGGTGTTGCTGACCGGCGTATTGCGCTGACGGTATTCCACCAGCCAACGGGTGTAGTCTTCCAGGTCGCCGTCGAACTCCTCGACCTTGCCGTCGGCCACCAGATAGAAATTGTCGGTGGTGCTTTTGAGCAGATGACGATCGTGGGAGACCACCAGTACCGCGCCACTGAATTCCTGCAAGGCCATGGTCAGCGCCAGGCGCATTTCCAGGTCCAGGTGGTTGGTCGGTTCGTCGAGCAGCAACAGGTTCGGCCGCCCCCAGGCGATCAACGCCAGGGCTAGACGGGCCTTCTCACCGCCGGAGAAATTCAGCACCGGCTCATCGATGCGCGCCCCACGGAAGTCGAAACCGCCAAGGAAATCGCGCAGGGTCTGCTCACGCTCGGTTGGCGCCAGGCACTGCAAATGCAGCAACGGGCTGGCCTTGGAGTCAAGGGAGTCGAGTTGATGCTGGGCGAAGTAGCCGACCACGGTGTTCTCGCCCCGGGTCAGTCGGCCAGCCAATGGCTCGAGTTCACCGGAGAGGTTTTTGATCAGGGTCGATTTACCCGCACCGTTAGGGCCGAGCAAACCGATCCGCGCCCCGGGGGTCAGTTGCAGCTTGACCTTCTCCAGCACGGTTTTGTCGCCGTAACCCAAGCGCGCATCCGACAGGTCGATCAACGGGCTGGAGATTTTCTGCGATTCGCGGAAGACGAAGTCGAAGGGTGAATCGACGTGGGCGGCGGACAGTTCCTCCATCCGCTCCAGCGCCTTGATCCGGCTCTGGGCCTGACGGGCCTTGGTGGCCTGGGCCTTGAAGCGGGCGATGTAGCTTTCCATGTGCGCACGTTGTGCCTGTTGCTTCTCGTAGGCCTGCTGTTGCTGGGCCAGACGTTCGGCACGGGCCCGCTCAAACGCTGTATAACCACCGCGATACAGGGTGATCTTGCGTTGGTCGACGTGGGCCACGTGATCGACCACGGCATCGAGGAAATCGCGGTCGTGGGAAATCAGCAATAAGGTGCCGGGATAGCTTTTGAGCCACTCTTCGAGCCAGATGATGGCATCGAGGTCCAAGTGGTTGGTCGGTTCGTCGAGCAGCAACAGGTCTGAAGGGCACATCAAGGCCTGCGCCAGGTTCAGACGCATCCTCCAGCCACCGGAGAAATCTCCTACCTGTCGATCCATCTGATCGTTGGTGAACCCAAGGCCTGCCAACAACTTGCGCGCCCGGGCGTCGGCGGTGTAGCCATCGGCGCTGTCGAGTTCCGAGTGCAGGCGGGCCTGAGCGGCACCGTCATGCGCCGCTTCGGCTGCCGCCAGGTCATGTTGTACCTGGCGCAGGCGCAGGTCGCCATCGAGCACGTAGTCGACCGCCAGGCGTTCGAGCGTGTCGACCTCCTGGCGCATGTGGGCGATGCGCCAGTCGGCCGGCAGAAAGCAGTCACCCGAGTCCGGGTGCAGCTCGCCCCGAAGCAAGGCGAACAGGCTCGATTTGCCGGCGCCGTTGGCACCGATGAGGCCGGCTTTGTGGCCGGCGTGCAGGGTCAGCTCGGCGTCTTCTAGCAGACGTTGCGGGCCACGCTGTAAAGTCAGGTTCTGAAGTCGAATCATAATGGCGGCGGAGTCTACCAGCTTCGCTCGCAACTGGCGCGAGTAGCACTATGTCCTCTGACCTGTGGAGCTTTTCCCTCGACACTTACGCCCGTCCCGGCGTTGAAGACGCCTGCCTGCAATTGCAGTCGGCGGGGGTGAACGTGTGCCTGCTGCTCTGTGGATTGTGGCTGGGACAGCGGGGCGTCGCCTGTAACGAACAACGATTGCAGCAACTTCGCGATGTGGTCACCCCCTGGGACGCGGATGTCGTGCGACCGCTACGGGCGTTGCGCAGGCAATGGAAAGCCGACGCGGCGGAGGACGCCGAACTGAATACGTTGCGCGAGCAAGTCAAAACACTGGAACTGGAAGCCGAGCGGCAACTGTTGTTGCGGCTGGAACGACTGGCGCAGGGCTGGCCGCAGGATGAGACGAACGATCTCTCGACCTGGCTGGAAGGTATGGCGGCAGGCGCCGCCAACCTGGACCGCGACGCGCTGCATCAGCTGCGCGTCGCGGTAACCGGCACTTAGGAAGCGCTGGTTGGGGTGGTGCTCGACGACACGGCTGGCGTTGGCGCAGGCGAAGCTGTCGAGGTAGTGGCTGCCGGGACCGCCGCAGCCGGAGCCGGGGTTGCTGGCTTGGCAGCAGGTGCGGCAGTCGGCTTCGCAGCAACTACTGGCTTTTTCACGGCTGGCTTGGCGGCAGGTTTTACAGCCGGTTTGGCAGCGGCACGTTTGGCTGCTGGTTTCGCTACAGCTGGCTTGGCGGCAGTGGCTGGCTTGGCAGCGACGGCAGGTTTCGCAGCAGCAGGTTTAGCGGCGGGTTTCGCCGCCGGTTTTGCAGCAGGCTTGGCAGCAGCTGTTTTAGCCGTGACAGGTTTGGCGGCTGGCTTGGCAGCTGGTTTTACGGCGGCAGTTTTGGCTGCTGGTTTAGCGGCCGGTTTTGCAGCTGCGGTTTTCGCCACGGCGGGTTTGGCAGCGGTGGTTTTTGCAGCAGGTTTAGCAGCAGCTGTTTTGGCAGCAGCTGGCTTGGTGGCAGGTTTGGCAGCCGCCGTTTTAGCTGCTGGTTTCGCAGCGCTGGCAGCGACTGTTTTTTTCGCCGCAGGTTTTGCTGCGGCTTTTACCGGTGCTTTGGCAGCCGGTTTGGCGACAGGCTTGGCCGGTGCTTTTGCAGCAGCCGGTTTGGCAGCGGCTTTCTTCGCAGGTGCCGCAGTAGGCTTGGCCGAACGCAGGGACAACGCCTTGCCGACAGCCTCTTGAACACGACCGACGCCCTGGGCCAGTTTCAGGCTTTCTTGAGCGTCGCGTTTGAGTTGCAGGATGTAGCTGCGAGTTTCGGACTGACGATTCTTGAGGGCGTCGAGCAGGTCCTCAAGTTCTTTCACCGCCTCTTTGGCCTTGGCTTGTGCCTTGGCTTTGCCGGCCGCCGCAGCGTCCTGCAATTTGGTGCGAGACTTGTGCAGTTTTTCCTGCGCTTTTCCGCGCTGCTTTTCCAGTTTGGCGAGCAGTTTTTCAGCATCAGCCAAGGCTTGGGAACAAGCGTTTTCCAAATGCTCGAGCAGGCTGCCCGAGAGTTGTTGGAGTAAGTGCAACGGAGTATTTACTGGCTTCTTGGTGGCCGACATGGTTTACCTCCTGGCTGACGTGAATGCGGCTCATACTAGACCTCTGCTGCAACCGCCGCTAGGGCATGTTGACAGTATCGAAAGCGCTACGTTGCAACGAAGTAAAAATGTTCTGCACTTACGCAAAACCAGTTCACCTTCGAGCGCATTCACACTGGCATAATCCTGCGCATCTCAGGTCGGAGAGTGCCCATGTCGCGCTACCTTTTTTTATCGCTGTGCGTGTTTTTTCCCATGGCTCAGGCCGCCGAAAAAACCTCCACGAATGACGCTCACGATCTCGCTTACAGCCTGGGTGCGAGCCTTGGCGAACGCTTGCGCCAGGAGGTTCCGGATCTGCAACTTCAGGCGCTGCTCGACGGTTTGCAGCAAGCCTATCAAGGTAAGCCGCTGGCACTGAAAGACGAGCGGATCGAACAGATTCTTGCCGAGCACGAAGCACAGACTGCCGAGCAACCCGCAGTCGCGCAAAGCGAAGTCGCCCTCGAAAAGGAACGGCGTTTTCTCACTGAAGAAAAAGCCAAACCAGGGGTTCGCGAACTGGCGGATGGAATATTGCTGACAGAGCTGGCGCCGGGCACCGGCGCCAAGGCAGGTCCGAACGGCAAAGTGCAGGTGCTGTATATCGGTCGCTTGCCTGACGGCACAGTGTTCGACCAGAACAGCCAGCCGCAGTGGTTCAGTCTTGATAGTGTGATCACGGGCTGGCGCACTGCCTTGCAAAACATGCCGGTCGGCGCGAAATGGCGCCTGGTGATTCCATCGGCGCAAGCGTATGGCGCCGACGGTGCCGGCGACTTGATCGCGCCGTTCACACCGCTGGTATTCGAAGTCGAATTGCGTGGTGCGACAAGCTGAATGCCAGAAACGAAAAACGGTGCGCATTGCGCACCGTTTCCAGTTTCTGGCCAGGAAGGGTTCAGGCCTGAACCGAACTCTCTTCCTTGTGGGCGGTATGCAGCACTTCGATCAGGCAGTCTTCCAGTTCGAAGCGTTCACGCAGTTGGCTGCCCAGCTTTTCCAGCGCTTCGGCGAAACGCTCGGTGTCGTTGCAGTCACCCTTGTGACAATGATCATTGAAGGACAGAGCCATCTCGGTGCTCACGTCGATACGCGGGTTGATCTGCTCAACCAGCTCAAGACCGCCATCGTCACCAAAGGCCTTGGCCTCATTGACCAGATGCTCACTTACTTCGAAGTGCCAGGCAGAAACGTAATCGACAAGAATCTCGCAGAACCGACCGTTCAAGGACTTGTCGGCGAAAGCCGGTTTGGCATCTCGCAAGTCGCGGAACGCCTTTACCAACTCTTCACGCTCCTGTAGCCAGCGGTCAATGAGCTTATGAACCCCACCCCAGCGTTCCTGAGCATTCTGACAACTATCTAACATGGCGATCTCTCTTCCCTAATGGGTCATGCCGTTCTACACCTGCAACAAGACTCGGTATATCCGGTTTGGCTCAGACAGAACAGCAACGAGCAACATAATTCCAATGACACGTGCGGGCCAGATTATGCCCGCACGCCTATGGCTTCAAGGTACGCAGGAGATAAAGTTCATACAAGTGTTTAATCGCCCGCCAGTACCCGGTGCGACGACTCGCCGCCGAGCGGTCGCTGACACGCGATCCAGACAAGGCGCAGCAACTGATACCCGCCCAGGATCATCATCGCAACGAAGAACAGCAGGCTCCATTCCGGGATGCTCAGGTCGAACAG
The DNA here is from genome assembly GCF_024749285.1 of Pseudomonas sp. B21-015. NCBI lineage: Bacteria > Pseudomonadati > Pseudomonadota > Gammaproteobacteria > Pseudomonadales > Pseudomonadaceae > Pseudomonas > Pseudomonas sp. B21-015. The sequence goes on along the minus strand of NZ_CP087196.1, from coordinate 307,551 downwards.
CGTCCAGGAGATTTCCGCGCAGTCGGCGGTGCCCTTGAACATTCGCTGCACGACACACAACCAGGGCGTACTGGCGAATAGATCGGCCAGATTGGGTGAGCACGCCGATAACTGATGCACCGGATCACTCTGCAACACGACCTGCCGCCACGCCGTGACGGTACCCGCCAGACTGCAAAGCAGGCCCAGCAGCCAATACAGGAACGATCCGAAGCGGCCAGGCCCCTGCACCGAAGCCGTCAAACAAATACCCGTGAGCAGCGCCAGGCAAAACCGCTGTAGCAGGCACAACCCGCAAGGCTTGAGGCCGACCGAATATTCCAGGTAATAGGAAACGCCCAAGGCCAGGGCACCTGCAATGAAAACCATGAAAAACAAGGAGCGTGAGCAGGCCAAAGACATGGCTTTTCCGTAACTGTAGAGACAAGCGGTTACGGTAGAGGAAAGCACGGCAGCCTTTCAAGGCAGGCCAGCACGGACACTTCACCAGAAGTGTAGGGAATTCCCGACAGAGTCGAGAGGATAAGATGTAATCCGCTGTAGGACTTTGCCGGCGAAGGACTACAGCGCAAAAACAGTGTTGGATTCGGAGCGACTGCGCTCTTAATAACAAGATCAAAAGATCGCAGCCTTCGGCAGCTCCTACGTAGGCCCGGCGACAGGTCTCAGGCGTGAGCCGGCAGCGGCAGCGGTGCCGACAGCAAGCGCTCGTCCAGCAGACCCAAGCCCTCCTGGAACAGCTGATTACTGCGTTCGGTGTCACCCAGTTGCGCCAGCAACCGCGCCAGTTCGGCGCAGGCCTCAGGATTGCGCTGCACGCGCAAGCTGTTCTCCAGATAATCCCGGGCCTTGCCCCATAGACTGCTTTGCAGACACAGGCGGCCCAACGTCAGCAACAGGCTCGGATCGGCCGGATGATCCTTGAGCCAACCTTCGGCGGTGTGCAGTTGCCTGGCCGGATCGCTGCCGCGAACCAGACCGTACAGCCGTGCCAGATGACTGTCGTATTGGCGCTTGAGAGCCGCACGCAGAACCTCTTCGGCCTCGACCTGCGCGCCCAGTTGCCGCAATTGCTCGGCATAGGCCAGCACCAGTTGCGGTTCCTGGCGCTGAGCGGCGGTGAGCTGCTGCCAGGCGCGATTGAGCGATTGCAAACCGACCGTTCCGTCCTCTTCCCGGTGTGCCGCCAGAGAAAGATTCTCACCCCAGGCGCGGCGCTCCAGTTCAGCCAGCTCGGCCGTCGGCAGCACCTTGTCCTTGCGTAACTCCGGCAACAAGCGAATCACTGCCGACCAATCGCCCCTCTGCTGATGCAGGCGTTGCAACTGGCGCAAGGTCTGGACGTTGTGAGGATGACGCTCGTGCATGGCTTGCAGGGTCACCAGGGCGCCTTCAGTGTCGCCGCGGTCGGTCTGCAATTGGGCATGGCTCAAGGCAATCGCCAACTCGGCCTGGGGCTGGCGCTCCAGCGCGCGCTCCAGCAGGTTGTCGCTTTCCTCATAGTGACCTTGTTCGTTCGCGGCACGGGCAGCCCCCAGGTAATAGAGCAGCGGTTGCCGTTCGGCTTCCGCTGCGCGATACAAATGACGCTGCGCACTGGCCCAACGGCCCTCGGCCAGATCCAGCTGGCCGTGCTCGATCGCCACTTGCACCCGCCGACTGCGATTGCGTCGCGACCATGGATTGACCACTCCACCGGAAGTCGTCACCAGCTCGATCAACGCCTTGATGCCCCAGAACACCAGCCACAGCACGGCCACCAGGGCCAGGGTGGCCCACAGGCTCGATTCGTAACGGAAGGTTTTGTAGGCAATCAGCACGTAACCGGAATGCTCGGCAATCGCCAGCCCCAGCGCCGCGGCAGCGGCGATGACCACGAACACGATCACATAGAGGCGCTTCATGGCGTCGCCTCCTGCGCGGCGTTCGCAGTCGGTTTGACCAGAGGTTTCACCGAGTCCTCGGCGTTGACATTGCGCCGCTCAAGGTAGGCCTGAACCGCGCTCAACGTGCCCGTCAGATCTGGCGTGACCACTATGACCGGCTGCTTGCTCAATTCGCCCACCTGCTCCAGCATGATTTTGCTCTGCGGGTTGTCCGGGTTGAAGTTGCCCTTGAGCACGTCCCGCGCCTCGGCCAGCGCCTGGGTGTAAACCGCGGCCTGGCCATTGAGCGCGGCCCACTGCGCCTGCTCCAGCGCCAGGCTCAGGGCCAGACGCACCTGGCTCAGGCTCTGCCCTGCCAGCAACGGACGGACATTCTTGTCGGCGTTGAAGTCGATGCGGATATAACGCGAGATCTGATCCCACCATTGCGCCCAGCGACTGGCACCGTCGCCATCGGCAGTCAGGCCCAGCAGGGATTCGCCACGGTCCTTGTACTCAGGCGCCAGCTCGGTGAGGTTGATCACCTGATCGCGCAAGGCGCCCAGTCGCAGGAACAACCCGGTGCGATCCGGCTGTTCGGTACTGCGTAGCGCTACCAACGTTTTGGCCACTTGCTCGCGGGCGGCAAATGAGCCCGGGTCGTTCTGTTCACGGAGAATTTCATCGGCGCCCTGCACCAGGGCCTGGGCGCTGCTGATGTCCTGCAACGCCGACAGACGCAGGCTGGCCAGACGCAGCAAATGCTCGGCTTCGGCCAAACGCCAATCCTTGCGGCTGGCGCCGAGGACGGTTTCCAGGCGTTGATTCAAGCGTTGTTGATCACCCTGAAGTTGAGTGACCAAGCGACTGCGCGCATCGAGTTCTTCGGCGGCAGGCATTTGTTCGAGGCGAGCGGTCAGACGCTGCTCGTTGAGCTTCAGGCTCTGCGCCTGATCGTTCAACGCCTGTACCTGACTCAACTGTTGCAGGTTATTGGCTTGCAGGTGACGCACCTGCCAGACTCCCCAACCGCCCACGGCAACACCGGCAGCGCCCAACAGCAGCGCGATGATTGCCAGCCCATTGCCTCGGCGCGGCTCAGTAGCAGGTAGCCCGGTTTCAACCGGTGCTTCTACCGGCGCATCGAGCACCGGCTGGACGTCATCTTCAGGCAAGGCTGTTTTGCTCACGTATCCATCCTTTGCATTAGAAAACGGGTACGGGGTGCTCCCGTAACGCCGTCAGCAAGGCCGCGGCACTGGCGCCACGACAATCCACAACTGTTTGGGCCCCGGCGGCACGTGCCAGCTCGGCGACCCTGGGGCTTGGAACAAACAACGGCAACCGTGCCATGAGCGGCCAGGCATCGCCGGCCAATCGGTGCAGGTGCTCAAAACCCTGTCCACTGCTGACCACCAGCCCGTTCAAGCGTTCCGCTTCGATCCGCTCAGGCAGCGTCGCTGGCGGGTACTGCGGCAAACCGCGTCGGTACAACTCCAGATACTCGACACTAGCACCAAGCTCGCGTAAACGCTCAGCCAGCAACTCGCGCCCACCCTCCCCGCGCATGATCAGCACCCGTGCATCGGGTCGGACGATAGCCTCGCGCAACTGTGGAAGTTCAAGCAAGGCTTCGCTGTCATCGCCGTCGACCGGGAAGCTCACATCCAGCCCGTTATCCTCAAGGATCTGCGCCGTCGCCGCGCCCACGCTGAACCACTTCAGAACCGGTGGTTGCGGCCCGTGCCGGTTGAGCAGATCGACAGCGATTCTGGCGGCCGGTTTGCTGACCACGATCACCGCGCAATAGCGATTCAGATTCTGAATCACTTCGAGCATTTTGGCAGAGGCAGGAATCGGCTCGATGTCCAAAAGCGGCAGGCTGCTACTGAAAACCCCCGCTTCGGTCAGCACACCGGCAAGCGCCGCCGACTCATCCGCAGGGCGTGTCAGCAACAGGCGCCAGCCAGTCACTCGTGCCCTGCCTCGCCATAGATTGCTTTCAGAATCTCGTCGGCGCCCTGACTCAGCAGGTCTTCAGCCACTTTAACGCCCAAGGCCTCGGCATCAACCCGTGGTGCACGAGCCTCGGCACTGAGCAACAGGCCACCGCTCGGATCGCCCACCAAACCACGCAACCAGATCTGCTCACCTTCAAGCACCGCGTAGCAAGCGATCGGTACCTGGCAGCCGCCATTCAGATGCTTGTTGAGTGCACGTTCGGCGGTCACGCGGGTGGCGGTGTCCTGATGATGCAGCGGCGCCAGCAGCGCGTGGATTTCAGTATCGACGCTGCGGCACTCGATACCGACCGCGCCCTGGCCACCGGCCGGCAGACTGTCTTCGACACGGATGGCTGACGTGATGCGGTCTTCGAAGCCCAGGCGAATCAAACCCGCCGCGGCGAGGATGATGGCGTCGTATTCGCCGGCATCGAGCTTGGCCAGGCGAGTGTTGACGTTGCCGCGCAGGAAGCGGATTTCCAGGTCCGGGCGACGGGTCAACAGTTGCGCCTGGCGGCGCAGGCTGGAGGTCCCGACAATGCTGCCCGGCGGCAACTCATCCAGGCTGGAGTAAGTGTTGGAAACGAACGCATCGCGCGGGTCTTCGCGCTCGCAGATGCAGAACAGACCGAGGCCTTCGGGGAAGTCCATCGGCACGTCTTTCATGGAATGCACGGCGATGTCGGCTTCGTTTTCCAGCAGCGCGGTTTCCAGTTCTTTGACGAACAGGCCCTTGCCGCCGATTTTCGACAGAGGCGAATCGAGCAGCTTGTCGCCGCGACTGACCATGGGCACCAGCGTCACGAGCAGACCCGGATGGGCCTGTTCCAGACGAGCCTTGACGTATTCGGCCTGCCACAGGGCGAGAGCACTTTTGCGGGTGGCGATGCGGATTTCGCGAGAGGACATGGATCAATCCGTACTGAATAGATACGGCGGATAATAACAGCTCAGCCAAATCCACTTTGACTTGTATCAGAAACTGCATGGCCTCCCTGGCCTTCAATGCCCAGAAACAGGGTAGAAATCCGCCCCGAATGGCGGATTACAGTTGTTGCATCATTTTGCGCACGCCGGCCACATGACGTCGGCTGACGATCAAGGCGTCGCCGTTCAGGCCTTTGAGAAACAGCTGGAAATGTCCCAGGGGGGTGCGTTGCAGCCGTTCGATGCGTTCGCGGGCAACCAGTGCATTGCGGTGGATCCGCACGAAACGGTCGCCAAATTCGTCTTCGAGGGCCTTGAGCGGCTCGTCGAGCAGCACTTCACCGCCTTCATGGCGCAAGGTCACGTACTTGTGGTCGGCGATGAAGTAGACCACCTGCCCCAACGGGATCAACTCGATGCCTTTACGGGTACGGGCGCTGATGTGACTGCGCGGACCGTTGCCGGTTTCGGCCGCCGGGCGAGTCAAGGCCGCGAGCTGGACGCGATTGGGACGCTCGGCTTTCTTCAATGCTTCGTGCAACTGTTCTGTGCGCACTGGCTTCACCAGATAGCCCACGGCGCTGGCCTGTAGGGCTTCCACGGCAAATTCATCGGGCCCTGTGCAAAACACCACGGAGGGCGGGGTTTCACGTTCGCACAATCGTGCCGCCACTTGCAGGCCATCGAGGCCCGGCATGCGAATATCGAGCAGTACGATATCCGGCTTGTGGCTGTCGATCAGTGCCAACGCCTCTTCGCCATTCGTAGCGCTGGGCTCCAGGACGTTGTATCCCTCGAGTTCGCCGATCATTCGGCTCAGGCGCTCGCGGGCCAAGGGTTCGTCATCAACGATCAGGACATTCATATTGCGCTGGATTCCTGCGTGAGTCTCGCACAAAGATAGCGTAGACAGGTGAAGTGACGTCCGTCACCGCGATCCACGCTAAGACTAGCGCGAGGGCCAAAAAGTGCCGCGAGACCGCCGGCTAAATTTTCATCTGCCGGGTGACTAGCGGCCCAGGCCCGCATTGGCGAGGCATCGCCGTAGGGTTTGCTGATACACAATATGAACACCCCTCTTCTCTATATAGTCAGCTGCAGCATCGAGAAGTGCGCTGATCCTACTGTCCAACTGTAGACGGTTGCCGGGACGATATTGCTCAAATGAGAAATATCGTTGCGCAATTTGCGCATCGCTTGCTTCGAGTATGGGTCACGCCATGAGAAAAAAACGTGTCGACCAGTGTCAGCGACAGGATTGGCAACCCTGTTATTATCCGCCTCAGCGTTCCACGCCATCTTTCTTCAAGCCGATACGAGCGAATTCATGAGCACTGACAAGACCAATCAGTCCTGGGGCGGCCGCTTCAGTGAACCCGTCGACGCCTTCGTCGCCCGCTTCACCGCCTCCGTCACCTTCGACCAGCGCCTGTATCGCCACGACATCATGGGCTCGATCGCCCACGCCACCATGCTGGCCAAGGTCGGCGTGCTGACCGATGCCGAGCGCGACAGCATCATCGATGGCCTCAAGACCATCCAGGGTGAAATCGAGGCCGGCCAGTTCGACTGGCGCATCGACCTCGAAGACGTGCACATGAACATCGAGGCGCGTCTGACCGACCGCATCGGCGTGACCGGTAAAAAACTGCACACCGGCCGCAGCCGTAACGACCAGGTCGCCACCGACATCCGCCTGTGGCTGCGTGACGAGATCGACCTGATCCTCGGCGAAATCACCCGCCTGCAACAAGGCTTGCTGGAGCAGGCCGAGCGCGAAGCCGGCAGTATCATGCCAGGCTTCACGCACCTGCAAACCGCACAGCCGGTGACCTTCGGACACCACATGCTGGCCTGGTTCGAAATGCTCAGCCGCGACTACGAGCGTCTGGTGGACTGCCGCAAGCGCACCAACCGCATGCCGCTGGGCAGCGCCGCACTGGCCGGTACCACCTACCCGATCGACCGCGAATACACCGCGCAACTGCTGGGATTCGACGCTGTCGGCGGCAACTCCCTGGACAACGTGTCCGATCGCGACTTCGCCATCGAGTTCTGCTCGGCCGCCAGCATCGCGATGATGCACTTGTCGCGGTTCTCCGAAGAGCTGGTGCTGTGGACCAGCGCGCAGTTCCAGTTCATCGATCTGCCGGACCGTTTCTGCACCGGCAGTTCGATCATGCCGCAAAAGAAAAACCCGGACGTGCCGGAGCTGGTTCGCGGCAAGACTGGCCGGGTGTTCGGCGCACTGATGGGCCTGCTGACCCTGATGAAAGGCCAGCCCCTGGCCTACAACAAGGACAACCAGGAAGACAAGGAACCGCTGTTTGACGCCGCCGACACTTTGCGCGACTCGCTGCGGGCCTTTGCCGACATGATCCCGGCGATCAAGCCCAAGCACGCCATGATGCGCGAAGCGGCCCTGCGCGGTTTCTCCACGGCCACCGACCTGGCCGACTACCTGGTACGCCGCGGGCTGCCGTTCCGTGACTGCCACGAGATCGTTGGCCACGCGGTGAAGTACGGCGTGGAAAGCGGCAAGGACCTGGCGGAAATGAGCCTGGAAGAACTGCGCAAATTCAGCGACCAGATCGAGCAGGACGTGTTTGCCGTGCTGACCCTGGAAGGTTCGGTGAATGCCCGTGACCATATCGGCGGGACTGCGCCGGCGCAGGTCAAGAAGGCTGTTGCTCGCGGTCAGGCGCTGCTCGCCAGCCGCTAAATCGCCAAGAGCTTCGCGAGCAAACCCGCCCCCACAGGTTTCCCTGTCTGCCATAGATTTTGGCTGGCCGGAGATCCTTGTGGGAGCGGGCTTGCCCGCGATGACTGACTTCAGAGCACTACAAACTTACTTCTTCGACGCGATCATCTCCAGGAACGCTGGCATCGCCGCGTCCTTGTCCTTTGCGATCCGCTGTACATGCGGGTTCTGCCCCAGACGCTCCAGCAGCGCCCTGGCCGCTGGCATCTCGGCCAGCAGATCAATATCGAACAGCTTCTGCGCCACGGCACAGGCCATCGGCACGCTGTACAGGAAATACAAATCCGCAATGCTGAGACTGTCGCCCGCTACGTAAGGGGCGAACTTGCCGTGCCTGCCCAGCGAGGCGAACCCCAGCAGCAGCTCGGCCTTGGTCTTGTCCTTGATCGCCTCCGGCACAGACATGCCGAAAAATGCTTCGGGGTAGCAGGCGCGCGCCGGCAGTTCGATGTACAACTCGACTTCCTTGGCCAAAGCCAGCGCCTGCGCTCGCTCGAAGGGCTCGCTGGACAGCAGCGGCGTGCCTTTCTGACTCTGTTCGAGGTACTCGAGAATCACGCTGGTTTCGTTGATGAAACCTTGTTCGACGCCCAGCACCGGAACCTTTCCACGTGGGCTGATAGCCAGCGCCTCGGGGGTTGCGCTTGGGTAAAACGGCACTTCTTCAAACGGCAGTCCCTTCTCCAGCAACGCCAGCTTGACCATGTTGTAGTAGTTGCTGACGCAAAATCCATAAAGCTTGAGCATTACATAGCCTCCAGGCCGTGCAGGGGGTTGGCAACGCCAGTTATAGAACGCCCGGGCACTTCTTGCCAGCAGCATCACAGCGCTGAATGCAGGTAAACTGGCCGCCTTTCCTTGAGGAGCCTGCCATGAGCGAGCCAAACGACATCGACAACGACGAAGAAGCGTTCGCCGAAACGACGCTGATCGAAGCGATCGAGAACCAGATCGAAAGCGATAACCCGCCAGCGGCCAAGGCGACCTTCAACAAGCTGACCCTGGTGGGTTACGAGCGTGAAGAAATCCTCAACCTGATGGCCCACGTGCTGGCGGTGGAAATCGACGCGATCCTCGAAGAAGACCGCGCGTTCAACACCCAATGGTATGAAGCGGCGCTGCGCGCGCTGCCAGAGTTGCCGCCGGAAAAACAATAAACAAGCGATTGCCTGGCGCAATAACTGGGGGAGCGGGCTTGCTCGCGAATAGGCCGTCACATCCAGCATTGATGTTGGCTGACACGCCGCTTTCGCGAGCAAGCCCGCTCCCACACAGATTGTCACCCATTCAGTGCCGCCTTCCCCCAGACCCTGACTACACTGGAAACCGCCCCCGAGGCGAAAAACCCTGTTACGAGCACTGGACATGCTGCGCGTGTGGGATCACCTTAGGGGCGCTGTCGTCCAATTCCTAGAAAGTCTGGAGTCCTTATGTCGCTTACCCCTGAGCTGGTTGCCGAACTGGAAATCCTCGCACTCTTCAACCTGGACAGTTCCCAGGAAGGTTTGAAAATTCATCAGACCGCTGCCCCGAAAGCCATTGCCGCCGCCCAAAGACTGTTCGACAAAGAATTGATCACCCAACCCGATGGCGGTTACCTGACCAGCCTGGGTCGTGACGCTGCACAAAACGTGCAAACCGTTCTAACCATTCTGTCCGTGCGGGAAACTGCCTGAGTACCACTGCATTGCCCACGGAAACCTCTGTCACGGGATTTCCGCGGGCTCACTTGATTACCGGCCCTGTTATCTGCCGTCGCCAAACGATAAAAATCTGACGCCAGAAAAACAAAATCAGCTTAAAAGTCCCGGGGCCGAGGCGCTAAACTGCCCCTCATCCTGAGCCCTCCCACGTCCGAGCCCCGCGAGCCGGATTGAGCTGACATGACCCGCACCCATGAAATCCGCCCCGATCTGGACGAGGGAATCGACCGCAAGGTTCTCAGCCAGCTGCGCGCCCGTTTTCTGAAGCTCAACGAGGGCCGCATGGCCCGTGCCATGGAAGGGTTGTCGACCCGCCAGCAAGCGGTTCTGACCTTGTTGCCGCTGTTTTTCCACGTCAATCATCCGCTATTGCCGGGTTACGTTTCGGGTAGCACCCCAGCCGGGTTGTCGAATTACGAACCCGACACCAACACCCTCGCCGAAGCCCAACGCCTGACCCGCTCGTTTTCCTACAAGCCACGCCACGGCAGCAATCCGCCGCGACCGATTCACGGCCTGTTCCTGATGGGCAGCCTCGGCACTCTGGCCCAGGCTGACCAGAGCGACATGGATGTATGGGTCTGCCACGGGCCGGACTTGAGCGAAAGCGAGCTTGCTGAGCTGCGCAAGAAATGCCAGTTGCTTGAGATATGGGCCGCCAGCCAGGGCGCCGAGGCGCATTTCTTCCTGATCGACCCGGCCCGCTTCGTGCTCGGCGAACGCGATACGCAATTGAGTTCGGAAGACTGCGGCACCACCCAGCACTATCTGCTGCTGGACGAGTTCTACCGCACCGCAATCTGGCTGGCCGGGCGCACACCCATCTGGTGGCTGGTGCCGGTTTACGAAGAGGCGGCGTATGACCGTTACACCCATACGCTGCTTTCCAAGCGTTTCATCCGTGCCGACGAAACCCTGGACCTGGGGCATCTGGCGTACATCCCGCCCGGGGAATTCGTTGGTGCCGGGCTCTGGCAGTTATTCAAAGGCATTGAGTCACCGTACAAATCGGTGCTCAAACTGCTGCTGACCGAGGTTTACGCCAGCGAACACCCCAAGGTCCACTGCCTGAGCCTGCGTTTCAAGCAGGCCGTGTTTGCCAATCAACTGGACCTCGATGAGCTGGACCCGTACATGGTGGTTTACCGGCGCATCGAGGAATACCTCACGGCCCGGGGCGAACCGGAACGGCTGGAGCTGGTACGCCGCGCGCTGTACCTGAAGGTCAATCGCAAGCTCACCGGCAGCAGCGGACGCACCCAGAGCTGGCAGCGTTCGCTGCTCGAACGCCTGGCCCACGAATGGCATTGGGATCAGCGTCAGTTGGCATTGCTCGACAGCCGCAGCCAGTGGAAAGTCCGCCAGGTCAGCGCCGAACGGCGGGCCCTGGTCAGCGAGCTGAATTACAGCTACCGCTTCCTGACGCAGTTTGCCCGCAACGAACAGACCGTCAGCCTGATCAACAAACGCGACCTCAATGTGCTGGGCCGGCGGTTGTACGCGGCCTTCGAACGCAAGGCCGACAAGGTCGAATTCATCAACCCGGGCATCGCCCCCGATCTCGCCGAAGACACCCTGACGCTGGTGCAAGCCCCGAACAAGAGAGAACCGGGACAAACCCAATGGGGTTTGTACAACGGCAGCCTGGCCGCCCACGAGTGGGAGCATTTCGCGCCCATCAAGCGCAGCCGTCAGTTACTGGAGCTGCTCACCTGGTGCCACCGCAATGGCGTGATCGACAGCAGCACCCGCCTGGCCCTGCACCCCGGCACCAGCGACTTGAGCGAGTTCGAACTGTTCAACTTGCTCGGCAGCCTGCAACAAAGCATCGCCCTGCCCCTGACCACCGTCGCCGAGGAGCCTTTGCTGCGCGCCAGCGTGCCGAGCGAAGTACTGATTCTGGTGAACGTCGGCATCGATCCGCTCAAGCACCATCGCGACCTGAATATCCTGATGACTACCGAGCGCACCGATTCCCTGAGCTACGCCGGCGTGCGGGAAAACCTGGTGCTGACCCTGGATCAGGTCACGCTCAATAGTTGGAATGAGGTGCTGGTCAGCCGCTTTGGCGGCCCCCACGCTCTGCTCGACTGCCTGCGCGATTACCTCAACAACCTGCCAAGCGGGCCAGAGCAGCCCAAGTTGCGGGTGCGTTGCTTCTGCCACAACCGCGCGCAATTCATCGCCCGACGGGTTGAAGAAATCCTCGACACCGCGCAGAACCTGCTGCTGAGCAAACTCAATCATCGTTACCTGATTCAGGTCCAGCAGCATTACCACGTGCTGGAGCTGGTGCCCGGCCAGATCAATCACGTTGCCCTCGCCACGCTGCCGGCGCTGCTTGCCTACCTCAGCGAAGAACTGGCGAGCTACAGCCCCCTGCATCTGGACCCGATGGCGCTGGAAGACCACGATCTGGCGCTGATCCTGCCCATGGGGCAACCCGACTGCGTTCAGGTGTTCTACCGAATCAACAACGAACACCAGGCTGATTTGTACGTACTGGATGAATTCAATGCCCTGTGGCAGCAGCGCTTGCCCTATCACGACGAGCAAAGCCTGCTGGTGCCGCTGCAACGTTTCCTGCAATCGATCCAGTACCGGCGCGACGCCTTGCTGCCGATGGACGCCGCCCAACCACTGAGCCTGGACACTTTGTATTACCAATTGTTGCCTTCGGGTACCGCGCGGGCGCGTCGGGTCGAAGCCCGGCCGGCACCGCAAACCCCGGTCAACAAACCGTTCTACGACGTGCAGGCGATCGTCGGCAAAGCCGCACCGGGACAGGTGCAGGTCACGTTGTATTGCAATCAGCGGGAATTTTCAGAGCTGGAACATGGCGACCAACTGTTCAGCGTGGTCGCCCGGGAAATCGTCGAGCAGCGCCGCGAGACCGAACGCTATCGCTGCTACATCACCGACCTGGACCTGTCGGGCTTGCTCGGTGATGGTCAGAGTTCAAGCCAGCTGTATCTGCGTTACAAGGCCGACCTGGAGAACGCATTGAACGAGGCGCTCGAGCAGGTCTGAGGGGGGTTATTCCGGGAAGTCGCCGCCATTGGCCGGCTGCGATTCGACTTCCAGCAAGGTCAGTTTCAGGGTCTTGCCACCCGGAGCAGGCCAGTCAATGTGCTGACCGACCTTGAGACCCAGCAGTGCGCTACCGACCGGCGCCAGAATGGAGATCCTGCCTTCGTCGGCGTTGGCGTCCTTGGGGTAAACCAACGTCAGGTGGTAGTCCTTGCCGCTGCTTTCTTCACGGCAATGCACTTTGGAATTCATGGTCACGACATCAGCAGGCACATCTTCGTGACCGACCAGGGTATCGGCGCGATCCAGTTCGGTTTGCAGCGCGATAACGCCCGGCAGCGTGTCATCCAGGCTGTCGATCAGGCGCTCCAGACGTTGCACGTCCAGACGGGTAAGGGTGATGGAAGGTGCGGTCATGATCAGGGCAGACTCCTTTCTTCTGCACGAAAAAAGCAAAACCCCGCCAGAAAAAGGCGGGGTTTTCACGAACCTCGATGGGTTGAGGCGTCTCTGGACACTATCACAGCTCAATAAATATACAAGCCGCCACCGGACAGCCTGCGCGAACCCTGTACAAGGAGCTGCCGCAGGCTGCGATCTTTTGATCTTGCTCTTCGGCAATCTTCAGCGCCGCCAAAAGATCGCAGCCTTCGGCAGCTCCTACAAGGGATTGGCGGTGGTCTTGCGATTCGAGGCCTGCGCGCAGATTACCCGCCGCCGCTCATCGTCGGCCGAGCGCCATTCGCGAATATCTTCGACATGCCGAAAACACCCGAGGCAAACCTTCTGCTCATCCAACCGACACACACCGCTGCACGGCGAAGGCACTGCCGGGCTGACGTTGCTATAGAGCGGTTTGGGCGGGCGAACGGGCGCAGGCTGGGTCATGACTTCACAGGCCTTCGAAATCGAGTTCGACGTCGGCTTGCTGCTTGACGATGCGCTCGAGCATCTCGCCCAGTTGTTCGTCGCTCTTGTCGCACATCCAGCGCTTGCTCTCTTCGTCGTAATCGAAGTGGAAGCCACCGGACACCGCCGCCAGCCACAACTGTCGCAATGGCTCCTGCCGACTGAAAATCAATTGGCTGCCGTTTTCGAACTTGACGGTGAGCACACCGGCCGAGCTCTCCAGATCGATATCCAGGTCACTTTCGTCGAAAATATCCTCCAGCGACTGCTGGGTTGCATCGACCAGGTCGTGGAAACGGGCTTCGGTCAAACTCATTGCGGGAACCTCAAAAAGTGTCTACTCACGCTCAAGCGCCGCAAGATACGGGCGAGCCCCGGTGATTGCAAAGGATAACCACCAAGGGCTCGCTAGCGGTACGAAATATCGACGCAGGACCTGATAGCGCCAAAATCTAATGTGGGAGCGGCGGTGCGGCGATCCGACTTGCTCGCGAAAGCGCCGTGTCAGTCAACATCAATATTGAATGAATGACCGCATTCGCGAGCAAGCCCGCTCCCACGATGGATTACACATAACTGACCGGCATCGGGCGAAGGCCCGCCGGACGGGAGCCGCGTCGCATAGGCAAGCTGCCGGGTGGCCGGTATACTCCGGCGCAATTAACGCATTTTCAAGGATTTCGCCATGAAGCGCCTGATCTCTTCCCTTGCTGCGCTCGTCGCGGTTGCCTGCCTGGTGTCGGCCTGTGGTCAAAAAGGCCCGCTGTACCTGCCCGATGAAAATCAGGATCCTGCAGAGCAAGCCAAATCGTCGCAGCAGACTCCGTCGAAAGCTCACAAGCACGACGTCTACTAAGGGAACGCCATGGACGCTTTTAACTACCGTGACGGCGAGCTGTTCGCGGAAGGTGTTGCCCTGTCCGCCATCGCCGAACGCTTTGGAACACCGACCTACGTCTACTCCCGTGCCCACATCGAATCCCAGTACCTGGCTTACGCCGATGCGCTGGCCGGCACGCCGCATCTGGTCTGCTTTGCGGTCAAGGCCAACTCCAACCTGGGTGTACTGAATGTCCTGGCCCGCCTTGGCGCCGGTTTCGACATCGTTTCCCGTGGCGAGCTGGAGCGCGTACTGGCCGCGGGCGGCAGCGCCGACAAGATCGTGTTCTCCGGTGTCGGCAAGACCCGTGACGACATGCGTCGCGCCCTGGAAGTCGGCGTGCATTGCTTCAACGTCGAATCCACCGATGAGCTGGAACGCCTGCAAGTGGTGGCAGCCGAGCTGGGCGTTCGCGCGCCGATCTCGCTGCGCGTCAACCCGGACGTCGATGCCGGCACTCACCCGTACATTTCTACCGGTCTTAAAGAAAACAAGTTCGGCATCGCCATCGCCGACGCCGAAGACGTGTACATCCGTGCCGCGCAACTGCCTAACCTGGAAGTGGTCGGCGTCGATTGCCACATCGGTTCGCAACTGACCACCCTGCCGCCGTTCATCGATGCCCTCGACCGTCTGCTGGGCCTGGTCGACCGCCTCGGCGATTGCGGCATCTATCTGCGCCACATCGATCTCGGTGGTGGCTTGGGTGTGCGTTATCGCGATGAAGAGCCGCCATTGGCTGCCGACTACATCAAAGCCGTGCGCGAACGTCTCGACGGTCGTGACCTGGCGCTGGTGTTCGAACCAGGCCGCTTCATCGTCGCCAACGCCGGCGTGCTGCTGACCCAGGTCGAATACCTCAAGCACACCGAACACAAAGACTTCGCCATCGTCGACGCGGCCATGAACGACCTGATTCGCCCGGCGCTGTATCAAGCCTGGATGGACGTCACCGCCGTGCGCCCGCGCAACAGCGCCGCTCGCGCCTACGACATCGTCGGCCCGATCTGCGAAACCGGCGACTTCCTGGCCAAGGATCGTCAGCTGGCCCTGGAAGAAGGCGATCTGCTGGCCGTGCATTCGGCCGGTGCCTACGGGTTTGTCATGAGTTCCAACTACAACACCCGCGGCCGTACCGCTGAAGTGTTGGTGGACGGTGATCAGGCATTTGAAGTGCGTCGCCGTGAGGCGGTAGCCGAGTTGTTTGCTGGCGAAAGCCTGCTGCCGGAGTAAAACCATGCTGCTGCGTTTTACCAAGATGCACGGCCTGGGCAATGACTTCATGGTCCTCGACCTGGTCAGCCAGCACGCGCACATCCTGCCCAAGCACGCAAAGCTTTGGGGCGATCGGCACACCGGCATCGGGTTCGACCAGTTGCTGATCGTCGAAGCCCCCAGCAACCCGGACGTGGATTTCCGCTATCGGATCTTCAACGCCGACGGCTCCGAAGTGGAACAGTGCGGCAACGGTGCGCGCTGTTTCGCCCGCTTCGTTCTCGACAAGCGCCTGACCGCCAAGCGGCTGATTCGCGTCGAGACCAAAAGCGGCATCATCGAACTGGACATCCGCAACGATGGCCAGATCAGCGTCAACATGGGCGCTCCGCGCCTGGTGCCGGCCGAGATTCCGTTCGAAGCCCCGAGCCAGGCCCTGAGCTATCAGGTCGACGTCGACGGCACCTCGGTCGAACTGGCCGCGGTGTCCATGGGCAACCCCCATGCCGTGTTGCGGGTCAGCGACATCAACAACGCACCGGTGCATGAACTGGGACCGAAAATCGAACATCACCCGCGCTTCCCGGCGCGGGTCAATGTTGGTTTTCTCCAGGTCATCGACCGGAGCCGTGCGCAGTTGCGCGTCTGGGAACGCGGGGCCGGGGAAACCCAGGCATGCGGAACCGGTGCCTGTGCCGCCGCAGTGGCCGCGATCAGCCAGGGGTGGATGGATTCGCCGCTATTGATCGACCTGCCCGGCGGGCGTTTGTCCATTGAATGGGCAGGCCCTGGCCAACCGGTCATGATGACCGGCCCGGCAGTGCGCGTATACGAAGGACAAGTGCGTCTTTGAGTGAGCCAAATCCATGACCGACAAGCCTCAGGTTCCCGCCCTACAGCCCGACGAATCCCCTTCCGAAAGCCTTGAGGCGGCGGCGATTGCCGCGTACCTGGAGGCTCATCCGGATTTCTTCATCGAGCACGAAGAACTGCTCCCGGCCCTGCGCATTCCGCACCAGCGCGGCGACACCATTTCGCTGGTCGAACGCCAGATGACGATTCTGCGCGACCGCAACATCGAGTTGCGTCACCGCCTCTCGCACTTGATGGACGTGGCCCGCGACAACGACCGTCTCTTCGATAAAACCCGTCGCCTGATTCTCGCGCTGATGGACGCCACCAGCCTGGAAGACGTGGTGATCAGCGTCGAAGACAGCCTGCGCCAGGACTTCCAGGTGCCCTTTGTCAGCTTGATCCTGTTGGGCGACAACCCGATGCCGGTGGGGCGCTGGGTGACACATGCCGACGCGCAAACAGCCATCGGCGGTTTGCTCTCGGAAGACAAAAGCGTCAGCGGCAGCCTGCGTGAATACGAACTGGACTTCCTGTTCGGCGAAGAACAGCGCAAGCAGATCGGCTCCACTGCCGTCGTCGCCATCAGCCACCAGGGCATCCACGGCGTCCTGGCCATCGCCAGCCACGATCCGCAGCACTACAAAAGTTCGGTGGGCACGCTGTTCCTGAGTTACATCGCCGAAGTCATGGGCCGCGTGCTGCCACGGGTCAACAATTCCCTGCGCTCGGTACGCTAACCATGGAACGACAACTGGACGCTTACTGCGAACACCTGCGCAGTGAGCGGCAGGTGTCGCCACACACGCTGTACGCCTACCGCCGCGACCTCGACAAAGTGCTGGGCTGGTGCCTCAAACAAAACATCGGTAGCTGGGCCGCGCTGGACATCCAGCGTCTGCGCAGCCTGATCGCTCGTTTGCATGCCCAAGGCCAGTCGTCCCGCAGCCTGGCGCGACTGCTCTCGGCGGTGCGCGGGCTCTATCACTATCTGAACCGCGAAGGTCTGTGCGACCACGACCCGGCCAATGGTCTGGCACCGCCCAAGGGCGAACGCCGCCTGCCGAAAACCCTCGACACCGATCGCGCGTTGCAACTGCTGGAAGGCGCGGTTGAGGATGACTTTCTGGCGCGTCGGGATCAGGCAATTCTGGAGCTGTTCTATTCCTCCGGCTTGCGGCTTTCGGAGCTGACCGGACTCAACCTTGATCAGCTGGATCTGGCTGACGGCATGGTTCAGGTCCTAGGCAAGGGCAGCAAGACGCGACTGCTGCCGGTGGGCAAAAAGGCTCGTGAAGCACTGGAGCTATGGTTGCCGTTGCGGGCCATGACCAACCCGGCGGATGACGCGGTGTTTGTCAGCCAGCAAGGTCGGCGCCTTGGCCCTCGGGCGATTCAGGTGCGGGTCAAGGCCGCCGGCGAGCGCGAGCTGGGGCAGAACCTGCATCCGCACATGTTGCGACATTCCTTCGCCAGTCATTTGCTGGAGTCCTCCCAGGACTTGCGCGCGGTGCAGGAATTGCTCGGCCACTCGGACATCAAGACCACCCAGATCTATACCCACCTGGACTTCCAGCACCTGGCGACGGTCTACGACAGCGCCCATCCACGGGCCAAACGCATTAAAGGCGATGATTCATGACCATCCAATTGATCACCTTCGACCTCGACGACACCCTGTGGGACACCGCCCCGGTGATCGCCAGCGCCGAAGTCGTATTGCGTGAATGGCTGACCGAGCATGCACCGAACCTGGGCGCGGTGCCGGTGGAGCATTTGTGGTTGATTCGCGAACGGGTTTTGAGCAACGAACCGAGCCTTAAGCACCGCATCAGCGCCTTGCGGCGCCGCGTGCTTTTTCATGCTCTGGAAGAGGCTGGTTACGACCATGGTCAGGCCCAAGACCTGGCTGATCAAAGTTTTGAAGTGTTTCTGCATGCCCGGCATCAGCTGGAAGTATTCCCCGACGTCGAGCCGACTCTGGAGACTCTGGCCAAGCACTACGCCCTCGGTGTAGTCACCAACGGCAATGCCGATGTGCGTCGGCTGGGGCTGGCGGACTACTTCAAATTTGCCCTGTGCGCCGAAGACCTCGGCATCGCCAAGCCGGATGCACGACTGTTTCATGAAGCGCTGCAACGTGGCGGCGCGACCGCCGAAACCGCGGTGCATATCGGCGATCATCCCGGCGATGACATTGCCGGCGCCCAGCAGGCGGGGTTGCGGGCAATCTGGTTTAACCCGGCGGGCAAGGTGTGGGAAGCCGAGAAGACGCCGGATGCCGAGGTTCGCAGTTTGACCGAGTTGCCGGGGTTGTTGGCGCAGTGGAATTCGGCTTCCGCCTGACACATAACCTGTGGGAGCGGGCTTGCCCGCGATAGCGGCGTGTCAGACGACATCAATTTCGAATGTGACGCCCCAATCGCGGGCAAGCCCGCTCCCACAGGGATCACCGTAAACTTTGATTTCTTATCCTCACCCATGAAAAAGCCCGCAGCGACGGCGGGCTTTCTCAGCAAGCAGGAAGCAGGCGCTTAGATAGGCCGGCTGCCGTACTTGTTATCAGGCTTCTTGGGAGGATCGGCGACCACATTGGCCTCCACTTCCTGCACCTTGCCACCCCGTGCCAGAAACTCTTCCATGGCCTTGGCCAGGGCGTCGCGTTCCTTGTTCTTGGCTTCGACGCTCGGCAGCTCATCGACCGATACCGCAGCCTTGGCCTTGCCTTTGGCAGTCGGAACGGGTGCATCACCGCCGTCGTCTTCAGCGACGTCTTCTGCCGCCGCTTCAAGGCCTTCTTCGGTTTCGTCGTCGTCGCCTACTTCGAGGTCGTCGTTTTCCAGATCATCGTCGCTCATGTTCTACCTCATGACTTGCGAAAAGCAGATTAGTTATAGCCCAGCTTTGCCATCTGTCGAAGGCTGCTGGAAAAAATTCAACCACCGCTGGTGACCAGCGGTTTATGCCTCTTCACCGTGCACGGTGGCGAGGACTTTGCGGGCACCGCCATGATCACGGTGCTCGCCCAGATAAACACCTTGCCAGGTCCCCAACGCCAGTCGGCCTGCCGAGATCGGCAAACTGAGCTGACAGCCAAGCACGCTGGCCTTGAAGTGCGCCGGGAGGTCGTCCAGGCCTTCGTCGTTATGCTCATAGCCGTCTGTTCCTTGTGGGATCAGACGATTGAAAAATCGTTCGAAGTCGCGACGTACCGCCGGATCGGCGTTCTCGTTGATGGTCAACGACGCCGAGGTATGCTGCAGCCACAAATGCAACAGACCGACCCGACACGCCTTGAGTTCAGGCAAGCCGGCGAGTAACTCGTCCGTTACCAGATGAAAGCCCCGGGGCCGTGCCCGCAAGGTAATCAGAGTCTGTTGCCACATACAGTTCTCCGCACGTTCGGGGCGCATTCTAGCGCGCTCTGGGAAAAAACAAAGGCCCTAATATTCCTTCAATCGTGTAAGCCATTGGCCGCAGAAAAACGCCCGTTGTAAACGCCCCTGAACGCGTATGAAAAAACCTTTCAGCCCGTCCTTCACTGACAAATTCAAGACAAAAAAATGCCCGGCAAGCCGGGCATTTTTTTATAGGCGTGCTTACAAGTTGTAGCCGCGTTCGTTGTGGAGCGCCAGATCGATGCCAACCGCCTCTTCTTCCTCGGTGACACGCAGACCCATG
Organism: Pseudomonas sp. B21-015; assembly: GCF_024749285.1. Taxonomy (NCBI): domain Bacteria; kingdom Pseudomonadati; phylum Pseudomonadota; class Gammaproteobacteria; order Pseudomonadales; family Pseudomonadaceae; genus Pseudomonas; species Pseudomonas sp. B21-015. The sequence goes on along the minus strand of NZ_CP087196.1, from coordinate 287,725 downwards.
ACGGCGTCCAGCACCTTGAGGATGATGAAGGTGACGATCGCGGTGTAGATCACCGTGAAGCCGACGCCTTTGCACTGAATCCAGACTTGAGCCGCGATGTCGGTGACGGTGCCGAAGCCACCCAGGGACGGTGCCGCGAAGACACCCGTCAGGATCGCGCCGAGGATACCGCCGATACCGTGTACGCCGAAGGCGTCCAGGGAGTCGTCATAACCGAGCTTGCGTTTCAGGGTGGTTGCGCAGAAGAAGCACACCACGCCCGCCGCCAGACCGATCACCAGAGCGCCCATCGGGCCCACGGTGCCGGCCGCCGGAGTGATTGCAACCAGACCGGCCACAACACCCGAAGCGATACCCAGTGCGCTTGGCTTGCCGTGGGTAATCCACTCGGCAAACATCCAGCCCAGCGCCGCAGCAGCAGTGGCGATCTGGGTGACCAACATCGCCATGCCGGCAGTGCCGTTAGCGGCGGCAGCAGAACCGGCGTTGAAGCCGAACCAGCCGACCCACAGCATCGCGGCGCCCATCAGGGTGTAGCCGAGGTTATGCGGAGCCATCGGGGTGGTCGGGAAACCTTTACGCTTGCCCAACACCAGGCAGGCAATCAGACCGGCCACACCGGCGTTGATGTGCACCACGGTGCCGCCGGCGAAGTCGAGTACGCCCCAATCCCACATCAGACCACCGTTGCCGGACCAGACCATGTGCGCAATCGGTGCGTAAACCAGGGTGAACCAGATGCCCATGAAGATCAGCATGGCGGAAAACTTCATCCGCTCGGCGAAAGCACCGACGATCAACGCTGGGGTGATGATGGCAAAAGTCATCTGGAAGGTAATGAAGACCGCCTCGGGGAACAGCGCCGCGGGGCCGGTCAGGCTCGAAGGCGTGACACCGGCGAGGAACGCCTTGCCCATGCCGCCAAAGAACGAGTTGAAGTTGACGACGCCCTGCTCCATGCCGGTGGTGTCGAACGCAATGCTGTAGCCATAAATGACCCACAGAATGCTGATCAGACCGGTAATGGCGAAGCACTGCATCATCACGGAAAGAATGTTTTTCGAGCGAACCATGCCGCCGTAGAACAGCGCGAGACCGGGAATGGTCATGAACAGCACAAGGGCTGTCGAGGTCATCATCCAGGCGGTATCGCCGGAGTTGAGGACTGGGGCCGCCACTTCGTCTGCCGCCATGGCCAGGCCGGGCATTACGAGGGACAACAGGGCTCCTAGCCCTGCGATTTTACGCAGAGTCATATTGTTTTCTCCTGGGGCGTTGGGTTTGTGGCGGCTTAGATTGCGTCGGTATCGGTTTCGCCGGTACGGATGCGAATCGCCTGTTCCAGATTGACCACGAAGATCTTGCCGTCACCGATCTTGCCGGTGTTGGCAGCCTTGGTTATCGCCTCGATAACCCGATCCAGATCCTTGTCGTCAATGGCGACATCGATCTTCACCTTGGGCAGAAAATCGACCACGTACTCCGCGCCGCGATACAGCTCGGTATGACCCTTCTGCCGACCGAAGCCTTTGACCTCAGTAACGGTAATGCCCTGCACGCCGATCTCGGACAGCGACTCGCGCACGTCGTCCAGTTTGAACGGCTTGATGATGGCAGTGACTAGCTTCATGAAAACTCTCTCCCGAATTGGTGGACTTGCCCCAGGAAAACAAACCCGACTCAAGTCTAAGCGCAGTGCCTGGCTTTGTAACGCATCGTCGGCCTTACCTGCCCGTCCGACGCCAGCTAACCACTCCGCACGAAACTTCCTCCGTTCCGCTTGGCGCACTGCATTCGTCACAGCGACTGCATCAGTGCATGGGTCACCAGCAACTAAGCAGAAAGCTTGCCATCTATCCAAAACCCATTGATTTCAAGCCCTTGGCCGCTGCCGCAGGCCCCTTCGCACGACTGACGCCACGGTTACGCACAAAAACAGTGCAGCGCCATCCGCCCGCATGCGCGAAAAGCGTGCATCGCAGCCGCCGAGATTGACTATAGACACTGCGTGATACACTGCCCGCCATTGTTGACAGGACATTTCCCATGCTCGCGCCCAAAGACTTCCTCGACGCCCTGAGCGGCACCGCCTCCCGCCTCTTCAGCGGCGACACCCCACTGCCAAAAAGCGAAATCGAAAGCCAGTTCAAAGCTTTGTTGCAGAGCGGCTTCAGCAAGCTGGATCTGGTGAGCCGGGAAGAATTCGATAGCCAGATGGTTGTGCTGGCACGAACCCGCGCACGGCTGGAGAGTCTTGAGGCGAAAGTGACTGAGCTGGAAGCGAAGCTGAATCCACCGACTGAATAACCCCACCGATCCCACTGTGAAACCCAATCCACTGTGGGAGCGAGCCTGCTCGCGATAAGGTCGGAACGACCTTCAGATTTATCTGTAGGAGCTGCCGAAGGCTGCGATCTTTTGATCTTTAAGCGCTCAAAAATCCAAGCACCTTCCTACAACAAAACCACCGCCGTCCGATTGCGTCGTAAGGCCTCCAGTTTCTATGCTCATCCCCAGCTGAATGTTCAGCTCTGGGTTTGGCGACCCGGAAAACCACAACGCATCGCGACCGCATTCGACCGAGAAATTTGCTCTCATCTCGAATTATGGCGGCTATGCGTGGGAGACCTTCGGGTCTGCCGGTTTGGTGCGTTACCGGTTCGCCAACCCCCGCATGGCTGCCACCCTTTTCGTTTGGCGACGATCAGAGGCAGTTTTCTTCATCGCACCTTGAGAACTGCACCATGAACGAAAACTATCTAATCCCTCACATCTTCACCCGCCACAAACTCCACCTCCACGCCCTCCTCCTCGAAAACCAACCCTGGTTCAGCGCTCGCGACCTCGGCCGCTTACTCAGGCTATTCCTGGACGAACGAGCACTACGCAAACTCGATCCCGACCAACACCAGAACTTGCAGATGTTCATCCACGGCACCGTCGAAAACACCCTGCTAATCAGCGAATCCGGCGTCTACGCATTGCTGGTCTACCACTACTGCCCCGAATACCGAGGCCTGCGCGAATGGCTGACCCACGACGTAGTGCCAACCCTTAGAGACGCTCAGCAACCCACCTCAACCGAACGCCCGATTCTGAGCCTGCTGAATTGGCCGCAGATGTCGTTGAGTTTGCTGCACTGGAATAACCAGCCGTGGATTCGGTTGCAGGATGTTCCGCAACTGCTGCCGAATGAGGAACGACCACGGAGTACGGTCAATGCTCCGTGGTGGAAGCGTGCTTCGCGGGTGCTGCAGTCTTTTTAAGTACCCGAAGCTCAACCACGCTCGATTTCGGCTTTACGCAGATCGTAGGTCGATTGCAGGTTTAGCCAGAAATCGGGCGTGGTGTTCAGGTAAATGGAAAGCCTCTCGGCAAGATCAGGGCCTACACCGCTCTCCTGCATCACAAGGGCACTCACCTCATCTCCAACCTCATTCAACGAGCTAGCCAAACCAGCCGCCGTAATGCCCATTGGCTTAAGAAACTCCTTTTCAAGGATTTCGCCAGGATGAATCGGCCGCATTCCAGAATTGCTCATTTCCCCCTCCTGAGGGCTTGATCAGCCGTGATCATAAGTAGCCACTTCGATCCGACAAGGGTGTCTATGCGTTTTCACCGAAGTCCTTCATCTATCCAGGCCCGATCCTACAAAAAACAGCTCTCGCAGTTGATTACACCCAAATACCAGCCGCGACATACCGTTGTAGCAGCTGGCGGAGCCTGCGTTCGGCTGCGCAGCCGAACGCAGGCTCCGCCAGCTGCTACGAGTCGCGTTACGGCTTAACTGACTGGAATCAACTCACCGCCCCCAGCAACATCCTGCGAAAGTTTGGCAGCTCTACTGCCACGCTAAACCCTGACTCCCCGACTACCCTTCAAAAAACCGCAGGAAGCGGTTTCCATGTAGCTCAAGGAACGACCATGTCCCTCTCCATCGTCCACAGCCGCGCCCAGATTGGCGTAGATGCACCCGCCGTCACCGTAGAAGTCCATCTGGCCAACGGCTTGCCGTCGCTGACCATGGTCGGGCTGCCCGAGGCGGCGGTGAAGGAAAGCAAGGACCGGGTACGCAGCGCGATCATCAATTCGGGGCTGCAATTTCCAGCACGGCGTATCACCTTGAATCTCGCCCCGGCAGACTTGCCGAAGGATGGCGGGCGGTTCGATCTGGCGATTGCCTTGGGAATTCTGTCGGCCAGTGTGCAAGTGCCGACGTTGACGCTGGATGATGTGGAGTGCCTGGGAGAGCTGGCGCTGTCGGGCGCGGTGAGGGCGGTTCGCGGGGTGTTGCCGGCGGCGCTGGCAGCGCGCAAGGCCGGGCGCACGCTGGTGGTGCCGCGAGCGAATGCCGAGGAGGCCTGCCTGGCTTCGGGGTTGAAAGTGATTGCGGTGGATCATTTGCTGGAAGCGGTCGCGCATTTCAATGGTCACACGCCCATCGCACCCTACGCTTCCAATGGTTTGCTCTATGCCAACAAGCCCTATCCAGACTTGAATGAAGTGCAGGGGCAACTTGCGGCCAAACGCGCGTTGCTGATTGCAGCGGCAGGGGCTCACAACTTGCTTACCTTGTGCTACTTTACACCTCCACCCATTAACCGTGCCCTTTGTCATGTCAAAAGCCTACAGCTACATACGCTTCAGCAGCCCAGAGCAAGCTAAAGGTGATAGTTACAGGCGCCAGCGGGAGGCAGCAGATCAGTACTGTCAGGCCAATGGGTTAGAGCTTGTTAGCTCTCGTGACTATCTATTTTTTGACAAGGGGCGATCAGCGTTTAGGGCGAAACACCTTGACGATACGGGCGAGTTAGCGAGATTCCTCGGATACGTGGAAGACGGCACCGTACCTGCTGGCTCGACTCTGATTGTAGAGAGCTTGGACCGCCTGAGTCGGGAACGGGTGAAAGATGCTCTACCGCGTTTTCTTGACCTCCTGAACAAAGGCATCAAGGTCTACACCTCTGCCGATGGCAAGCTATACACGGAGGATTACAACGAGCTAGACCTAATCATTTCAATTGTCCACATGAGCCGTGCCCATAATGAGAGCAATCTCAAGGGACAGCGGGTTAGCAAAGCGTGGAAACAAAAACAAACATTGGCACGAACCGAGAAGAAACCGCTAGGTCGTGCATGCCCCTATTGGCTCGAATTCAACAATGGCGAATACCACCCATTGCCCGAACGTGTAGAGGTTGTGAAACGAATATTTCAGCTTGCGTGTGATGGGCATGGGCATCGCGCAATCGCTAAGATTCTGAATGAAGAAAACGTACCGGTTTTTGGGAGCCTTAAACGTAACCTGACCGGGAAGTGGGGCAGCAGCTCCACCGGTAAGATCCTCAGTAACAAGGCTCTATTGGGCGAATACCAGCCAACTGGTCTTGTAGATGGCTCGCGTCAGCTTATAGGGGATCCGGTAAAGGATTTCTTTCCAGCAGTCATATCGGAAGCTGATTACTATGCGGCCCAAGCGGCTCGCGTGTCCCGAAATGTCAGCAAGGCGACGAAGCCTTCCAAGAATTTCAACGTGTGGCAAGGAATAGCCAAATGTGGTTTGTGCAAAGGGCCGCTGCACCTCGTAAACAAGGGCAAGCCTCCAAAGGGAAGTAAGTACCTTCGTTGCTACAACAGTGCAAAAGGCGTATGCCCGAGCAAGCAGTTCCGGCTGGATAGATCAGAAGTCGTATTCAGAGAGCTATTGGCTAAAGTGGACAGTTTGAGTCTGGTTCAAAATAGTCAGGGCCAGCTTCAGCGCAACGTGCAGGTGCTGGACGGCAAGATAGCTGAAGTCCAATCAAGGCTAGGCGAACTTAAGGAGCAAGTGGCGTCAGTCGGAAAATTGCCCTCTTTTCTTGTCCAAACGATGGTCGATCTTGAAGACAGCCTGGAGGACTGGCAGCGCCAACGTGAACAGTTAAAGACAGACCTTTCACGAGAGAAAATCCTCTCTAAAACTGATTTCTTTCAACGTCTAGACCTTGTTAGCTTCCAAGGCAGATCGCGTGCCAATGGGCTTTTGAAGGGACTGGATATCACAGTAACTCTTAGTCGTAGGGGAAAAGGCCTATCCACACACATTATCAACTATTGGGCTTTTTCAGGTGACAAAACCTTACTCGGTATCAAGGATGACGGTGAGAGTTTGGTTTTTATTCCCTTAACTCGACCATTAACAATCTTGTCAGAGGATCAAGGCGACAGTTTCGCTATAGGTATGATGGAGCACCTCAACCGCAGCCGTGACATTAGCAAAGTCAAAGGAAGTAGGTCGGTGACGGCTGAAGACCTTGCTAGGTTTCACGAAACAATGCTTGATCAAATCGAAAGCGAAGAATAACCCACTTCAACACCTCTAATGTCTATCGAAAAGCCGTATTTCAGCGGTGTTTTTGGGTGCCAAATCGCCGTTCTCTGAAAAGAGCTACCCGTGTAGCCCCTCATACCTGCCGCCTTATCTAGACGCTCTAGAGCCGCTACACTTCCCTAGCAGTAATTGCAACATATTAATTGCTATTTAAAATATATGCCGTATAATATTACGCTCTTGTAAAATTTATAAGATCGGATTGTCCCTAATTAGGCTAAGTGGTCGGCTAGTGTGGTGGATTTGTGTCTTCCTGCACGAACTGGCAGCAACAATCTTAAATAAGCGACCTACTGTGAGATGGGAAAGGTCGATGGGTGAGCTTCAAGTCAGCACCCCCCAGCAGCTCTGCTAAAGCTGTGTGAACTCTATCTGACTAGATTGGGCGTTATCAGTGTCCCAATTCCGAAGGCAGCTACTCCACCCGTGTAGACTGTACTGAGCCTAAGATAATTGGGTTCAACTCACCTCGTTCCCAATTTCGATAGCATTTATTGCTTTTACGGGTATGGAATCAGGCTGAGCTTTAGGTAGAAGGCTCTTACTCGGTCTTAGGCAGAGCGCTTGCTCTGTATGGCTGGGTAAGGGTTGCTTTTACCGAAGTTCTTCCTGAAACCCATTTCGATAAGTAAGGTATATAACCACAAACAATATAATGCAATTTAAGTTATTAACTGTTATGTTGTTATAATATAATAGTCTTAAACATACACAACTAAATTTGCAATTTCAACATCAAGTATGAGATACTTTACCAGTAAATAAAGAACAACGCCGAAAAATTCTAAGTTTCACTTGCTTCACCCTCTCGCATCCCCTCGTTAAAAGAACATCGATCTGGTGGTGGTTAAATAAGAGTTTCCTCCCACTCGGTCAATGCAGGCAGCTATTGTTCTCCTTCTTTCAATATCTGCCATTAAAAAACCACCCCAGTTTCAAACCACTTCTTATGCTAACAATTTAGTCTAGGCTGTGGTTAGTTTTTTAATTAAAATCTTTTATTCCACCCACAATTTAGTTCACCAATCCCCTTTGGAGAAATACCCATGCCTATAACAATTAGGCCCTGCATTGTTTGTCACTCCCCTATGAAGTGCGCAAGGAACAACAAGTACGCTTGCTCAAACCTCTGTCACTCGAAAATGCATAAACGAAGAGTCAAGCTTGGTCTGAGCACGAATGAAATCATCTCACTGTACAAGACAGAACTTGAAGCCACCCATGAAACACCAGCCGAGGAAGAAAACCATGAACCAATGCTTAGTATGTGATACCGACTTTGAACCCACCAACGCAAACCATAAATACTGTTCCAATTTGTGTGTAGTTCGTATTTACGGTTTGCGTAAAAAGGTAAGAGAGCAAATTAATGCAACCCTGAAGACATTGAAGACTCCCGATGCTCTTAAGACATTTGATGCATCGCTTCAAGACGTACTAGACGTGTGTTCATGAGAAACGAAATCTATATAAATGACAAATGCTACACGAAAGAGACGCTATTAATTGAGCGTAGCCTTCTTGCCAGCCTTCAGGGACTCAGCTTGCAAAAAAACGCTAGCGTCAGCGAATTGGTAAATAAATACATTGCAGAAGGAATTAAAAATGACACAAGCCATCCATGACACAAAAGTAATTCGAATTGCTCTCCCCTTAGATTTGATTGCTTTGCTGGAAGAAGAAGCCCGCGACTATGAAAGCTTCACTAAGACTGTGCAAGCCGTTGTACGTCGATACTTCCTGCACAAAGAACTGAAGAAAGAGTTTAGTAAGCTGCGGTAGATAGTACAGATGATCCCTACATCACCCTCAAACCTTGATGTTTAAAGGTCTCTAGCCATTCAACAGGTAATAAGAATGTCAAAGATAAAAGTAAGTCTTTCTCAAGAGGCGAGTGAACTGCTATTGAAGCTTATGGATATGTACGGTCATAAATCACCAACACATACAGCTAACGTAGCATTGTTCCACCTCATGCAACTCTTAAAACAACAATCCCCTAGTGAGGATACACATGACTATCACAAGAAACAGAACATGCCTGCATTGCAATAACCCCTATGTCACAGCCCAGGTCAAAAGCAAGTATTGTAGTGAAGAGTGCAGAACCGCCCAGAAGATCAGTAATACAAAAGCAAAACGGCAGAAGCTTGCAGAGAAACGAGTTGTAAAATTACCTGTATCTGAAGAATGGCTTTGGATTGCAAGAGAGGTTAGACGAGCGGGTACAGTCGAGTGCTTGCATTCTCATACAGTAGAAACACTTGAACAGCTTTTCGAACTCCGCAACTACAAATACAAAACATACGACTTCGATTTTGAAAAGAAGAGAAGCAAGTTTCATCTCTGCCATATCCAGCCGGTTAAAGGTCAAAACACTGTAGGTCTGCTTCATCCTCATAACCTGTTCATCGGCCCTAGCTTAGCGAATCAAGTTCACAGCACGAAGTGTTATCAGAACGCGGGGCTGGACATCAGCCGCTTTAATCTCCAATCCCGCTGGTTTATTTCTGAAGACATGCCTGACCCGAAAGTCTTGCAGAAGGTGCAGAAGTATCTAGGGCCAGTATTGATCGAATATGCCAAGGTTAACCCTATTCGCATGAGTCAACGGCTGTCGTTGGCTAAATGGATTCATAAGAACGTGACGGGCTGTGTTCACACGCTAGCGAAGCTTGAGCGCATGGGCATGACGGAGCTAAGGAAGATCAGGGCTGCGTTTGAAGAGAAAGAGGTCTATCAGATGGATCTTTCTACCAAGCGATCAATCGTCGTAGCGCTGGATGAGGCTGTAAGGCTTTCTAAGCAGCTCCCACACGGTAAACACAGAGACGACATAGCTTTCCTCATTCCCGTGCTAACCGTCGCTGGAGCGTGGCTGAGCCGGCAGGAAGAGCAAGATGGCCTAGCTGCAATTCTAGATCGCCCTTACGGCGTGCATTGGAACCCGGCAGAGCTTCGCGACGGAATGGATGCTTCTGACTTTCGGGATTTCGTCGCATTTCAGACTTTCCAGACAATGCAGGGAGCACCACTTGATAGAAAGATGATCTTGAAAACTTTGCGTAAGTATCTACACGTTCCTGCAATGACCCCTGACTACAGCCGTAGTAATAGCAGCATGCAATCAGCGTTTAGAGATCAGTATGCTAATTTCTACTCTCAGGTGCCAGTGATACAAAAAGCTATATTGGCTGTGGGAGTGTGCAGCAGCATTCAAGAATACGAATATCTTGAAAAGGTCCGTGAAGCCGATAGGGAAATGGCGATTTTTGAGAGTTTTGGATACGAAACATGTACAGACGAACATGATTATTCAACGATCAATATTCAGATAGAGGAAGATTACGTCCCTAACCCAAACAACCCACGGATAAAGAAGTTCATAGAACCTATTTTCTGCGACTTCTAACAACACCTTACTAGATAGTACAACTGATTCACACATCATACTCTAAGCGTTGATATATAAGGCTCTCAGACAATTAACACTAAAGAATCTGCTCTTGCAATAAGGGCGACACAGGTAATCTCTTTGCCTACACAAAGCCGTAATGGCATCTAAATCACAGAAGGAAACACAATATGACCAGCATCAAAGAGCACGTCAGCCTCCAAAGCTTCCAGTTCAATCAGGAAGTATTTGATAAACGATTGAAGAACGCCATCTTCAGTTTCAAAAGCTCAGCAGCAGCATTGGAAACTATTCACGAGCCTGTATCCCTTGCAATTCCAAAGGTTATGGAAATGGCTACCAAAGGACGAAAGCTCAGTCAGTTCCGAACTCCTCAAAACTTGAACGGATACTTGCTCGTATGTTTTGAGAAAGAAAATCTGGAAGAAGAGCTTCAGCGAATTGAACAAGAGGTGAAAGCGCAATACGAACTTGAACTGGAAGCAGACAAGGAACGTAACATTCAGCTCCTGGCTCAGCAGTTGTTCGATCAAAAGAAAGCAAAAGAAGCCAAGGCTCTTCAAGTAAAAGAAGAGAAGGAAATGGCTGCTGCTTTGGCTGAAGCTCAGGAAGTATTCCAAAACCTTAAAGCCAGTTAATGTACTTCTGGCTTATCACAGGCCGACCCGTCGACGCCGGTAGAATCGCCAGTACATTTATACCTAACGTTGTGTCATCCCAGCCGTTGCGTAACGGCAGGGTGTCATATCTGATTGATAGTCCCATATCAAACATTAATGTGTACAAGATACTTTATGACTTGGACGCAATGTCGTTGCTGTGGGTCAATCATCGTCTGATTATAAATGGCAAGCCTATCGGCGGACACGACGACCTTTTCGCCTTCAACACTTTTATCGACACGTACGCTTTAACGTACGCCAACGAAACACTTTCCCATCTAAAGAAATCGGAGTAACAAAATGCCAATTAAGAAAGTTCTATTTCCCAAAACCTACGAAGAAAAGCTCTTAAGCAAACAATACTTCAACAAGAAAGAGAAAACACCAGAACCAGCTCCTACGCCTAAGTTATCTGAAGAAGAGATACAACATTACATCGACCTAATGCTAGAGGCGAGCAAGCCCACGGAGTATGTTGACCGCACTAAACAAATCCTTCTTGAAAGATTCCCACAACAGAATTTAGCAGGTAATTAAGTAACTGAGACAGGGAGACTGACACCCTCCCTTCATCTCTCAATACGCCATGTTTATTGACGTCAATATTAAATTAATCAAGCACGGACGTGTTCCGCCCCACAATTACGAGACAATACAATTAATACAAGAATAAATTACATAATTAGTGCAGGAGTGATAACAATTGCAGCCACAACGCTCATGTTCACGTTGCACACATACAGCCAGGCACAGTCAGCAATGGAACAGGTAGCGAACCTAACGCACGACCTCGCACAGCAACGGCTGATTCAACTTTCACAGGCCGCATACGAGGAGCAGAGGTTAAACACCCTATCCGAACGACTGGACAACTCTACCAATCGCCTAGAGAGTCAGTTGAACGTTTTGGATGCACGGCAGCGCATGTAGTGATGACTAGGCGGCTCAATCGTTAGGCATGACGATACGAGCCTCAATCCCCACAGTTTGCAGATAATGGAGTAAACCACCGCCATCAATAAGTTCGATGGGCTTATCCTTTGCAAAGTTGAACGCGTCGGGACCATAACCGCTTGTTGTGACCAAAATACCTTTATTCGCGCCTTCGTGCCCCATAGTTCCAAACAGATCTCTTACAGCCGATACCCCGACCGTGTGTCGGTATCGTTTCGCCTGTATAACAACCTTTCCGCCAATGATAGGGCGAGTGTCGTATGCCACGCAGTCGACACCTCCATCTCGTGAAGATTGCGTTAATTTCGCATCCAATCCTAGCTCTTGAAACAATTTAACAATCAACCTTTCGAATTCGTAAGGGTTCAAGTCCATCAGATTCTGAGCAGAGCTTAGGAACGACATATCACCTTCGCCAACAAAGCGCCGGTCCGTCATGTTGAACTCGATAATAGGTTTTACTGCTTGTAGCTCTGTCGCACTTCTTGAAACATGTGAGCCCAAATTGCGGACACAAAGGCGAGCGTCCACGTGTGCCAAATCAATAGCGGCCAATTTTTCCTTTGTAGTTCTAGTGGAGATTAAGCAAGGTCTGACCTTGCTGCCTGTAGACCTGTCGATTGTGTCTAGGTAGCCGTTGAAGCAACACACCTCAATAACGTTACCGCTGTCAGAAGCAAAGACCTCGTGAAGCACCTTCAGCGCTATCGCTGAAATAAGCTTTGTGTAGTCGTCGTCGATATCCCTAGTCTTCCTCCGCTTCCCCAATATCTTGTCGCTTGCTTTGACATACCTGAAATCAGACTGGTCCGGTATCACGTCAACTTTGGGCAGCTCGAAATCCACTATCAGCTGTTTGGACGAACCTACGTAGGTGACTTTGATTTTACGAGGAAGTGACTTTGGATACGGTGATGCTTCCAATATCTTCTTCACATAAGCTGCAACAATGAACTCATCGCCCAAAAGATAATTTTCGGTAAGTCTGCTCTTCTTTTGTACTATTAATTCGTTATGAGCAACGGCTTCCAAGTATTGACGTTCGAATTCATCTTTGTAGGTTTGTAGGGCTGCAATCCTGGCCTTCTCTGCCTCCTCCCAAACTTCCAATGCGTGCTGATACAGATAGGATTGCTCTTCGTCTGCATTGATCAGTCGCGAAGCATGTCCCGGATAGAACCTGCTCAATATCTCTACCCATCTGCTTTGCCGGAAGTTTTCTATCTTAGGAGGCGCAGCGCATTGCACCAAATGAGACGGAACAGAGGATTCGGGAAGGAGGACTGGTTCGTAAAGGGAGTTAAAGTCGAGAAAGTGTTGCGCCTGAAGACTCTCATGCAAAATGTTTTCGTAGGTTTCAAATATCTCTTCGTTCCATTGATTCTTCAACGAAGCTTCCGCTTCACGTTGTTGGACGTGCCGATCTTTAATTTCTCGGAGGGTCCGGCGTGGTTTCTCCTCGGACGGGCTTTCATCCCAACCCGTCCAAGCCTCCACATCTACCCGTTGACTGAATGGGTTTAACTTTTTAACTGCCCAAGGTTGCTTGGAGAGACGCGCTCTCCAGAAGTCACCCACGTAGTAGATTACGAGCGTGATCAGGAGCACATAGAAAAATTCCATGTTATGGGCCTTCCATGGTTGGCAGAAGACGTTACACGCCTAAGTGTAAGGCAGATTGCCACTGCAAGACGGTTCCATCAAGCGCTCGCTGTCGTGAAAACGTACCATATCATTCCATTGACGTTCGTCAGCGTTATGATATGATTGACCCATCAACAGGAATTGACGGGAATCACCACCATGAAAGTAGTCAGCTATCTTCGAGTCAGTACAGTCAAGCAAGGCGAGTCAGGCTTGGGTCTGGAAGCTCAGCGTGACTATATCGCCCTTGCAGCTAAGGCGAAAGGCTGGGAAATCATCGCGGAATTCGTCGATACAGCTTCGGGCACGATAGCGCCAACGGATCGCCCTGAATGCATCAAGGCAATGAATGCTGCTAAAGAGACAGGTGCAATCCTCGTAGTGGCAAAACTTGACCGTATCTCTCGTGATGTTGAACACATTGCGGGCCTGATGAAACGGGCTTCCTTCAAGGTTGCGACGATGCCCGACGCCGACGCTTTCCAACTCCACATTTACGCCGCACTCGCACAGCAGGAACGAGAGTTCATCAGCCAACGCACCAAAGACGCTCTAGGCTCGCTGAAGCAACGTGCTGAAAATGGGGATATGTCGGCTCAGGCTAAGATTGAACGGCGTGATGCTGGTCGTAAGGAGGCCCATAAGGTTGGACCTAAGGCAGCAACAGCCGCCAAGGTAGAGAAGGCAGACGTTTACGCTCAGACTGTTAAGAATCACATCAAGGCGGCAAGCTTCGACGGAATCAAAACTCTTGCTGGGGTAGCAGCCTATCTCAACAAACAGTCGATCAAGACTAGCCGTGGTGCTGAGTTCACCCCTATGACAGTGAGCCGATTGGTTCAACGTCTCGGTATCACCTTTCCCTAAGTCGAAACGGGCTATTACAGGGGCTTTTCCACCCTTCTGAGGCGTTCTAGCGCCTCTCCCAAGACAACGTCAGGGGTAGCCTCAAGCGCCCCTGAAACCTCAGATATTCGGCAAAGATAGCGGCCCCCGTCATTGAAAATCCAGGTACTGCTTAATGCCCCTGAGAAAGCGCCGTTTTCGGCCATAGCTCTCAATCATCTTCGCTGAGGAGTGAAGACTTCTTACTCACCGGCACACCGGGTTGAAGCAATTCCGCAACTGCCGTCACCAAACCTTCTAACGTCCACGGTTTTGGAAGGAAGTTGGTAGCCCCCGGCAGCCCGATAAAGGTGTCAGTCCAGCCGCTTGTAATGACTATTGGTATCTCGGGCCATCTGCCACGGACAAGCTCCGCCAACTCTGCTCCTTGAACCTGTCCCGGTAGCCCGTGGTCAGCAATGATTAGGGCGCATTTGGTGTCAGATTGCAGCAAGTAAATCAACGCATCGTCGCCGCTGCTGAACGCGACACACTGAGCGCCAACGTCCACCAAGATGTCTTGCATCAGGTCACGTAGTAGAGGGTCGTCCTCGACCACAACGATTTCACCATCGATTGGCTGTAGCCGGAAGTTCACATCCATAGCGAAGTTGTCCACCCTCCAATCTGGCTAGTCAGTCTTTCACCTTCGGTGTGCTGGGTCTACGGCTTGTCGTGCGGTACGGTCAGATCAGCCCTCGCGCAGCGAACCTCACAATTTGAGAGGCCTATCCTTTACGTAAAAGTTGAATCTGTCAGTTGCTCCCGACTCAAACCCTCGCTCGAATTCTTTATCCCAACCAAATACGATCTTGGCAGGCCCTACAAAATATCCCGTGCGCGTTGTTCCGTGCTCCTCGGGTGTTTTTATAAAATACTTTGGTTCATCCAGCCTGATTGCCTGTCTCAATTGCTCTGCTAAGCGTCCCACTGAGGCCGGATGCTTGAGATCTTCTGATAACACAGTTTTCCTAGATTTCTCCTGACCCTCGATTTCATATTTGTAGTAGCACGTAGCCTTTTTTTCACTGTCCATGCGGCATTCTCCTGATAGGTAGTGGGGGAGCCTAGACCACCATATAGATGCTGTCCTTGCCGCCAGCACCATCAACACATTACGTAGGTGTTTTGTGCCACAACCTGCTGTTCAGCGGGCCGCCGGGGACGGGGAAAACGTTGTTGGCGAGTCGTCTGCCCGGTCTGTTGCCGCCATTGGCCGAGAGTGAAGCGCTGGAAGTCGCGGCGATTCAATCCGTCGCCAGTTGTGTGCCACTGAGTCATTGGCCGCAACGCCCCTTCCGACAACCACACCACTCCGCTTCAGGCCCGGCGCTGGTGGGCGGCGGCTCGAAACCGCAACCCGGCGAAATCACCCTCGCCCACCATGGTGTGCTGTTCCTCGATGAACTCCCGGAATTTGATCGCAAGGTGTTGGAAGTACTGAGAGAGCCACTGGAATCCGGCCATATCGTGATTTCCCGCGCCAAGGACCGAGTACGCTTCCCGGCGCGCTTTCAGCTGGTCGCCGCGATGAATCCCTGCCCCTGTGGATATCTTGGCGAGCCGAGCGGTCGTTGCTCCTGTACGCCGGACATGGTTCAGCGCTATCGCAACAAACTGTCGGGGCCGCTGCTGGACCGCATCGATCTGCATCTAACAGTGGCCCGGGAAAGCACGGCGCTGAACCCGATCAAAACCGGTGACGATACGGCCAGCGCTTCTGCCCTGGTCGCCCAAGCCCGGGAGCGTCAGCAACAGCGTCAGGGCTGCGCCAACGCCTTTCTCGACCTGCCAGGGCTGCGCCAGCATTGCGCGTTATCCAAAGCAGATGAAGGCTGGCTGGAAAGCGCCTGCGAGCGACTAACCCTTTCGCTTCGTGCCGCTCACCGCCTACTGAAAGTCGCCCGTACCCTGGCGGATCTGGAACAAGTAGACGCTATCGGTCGCAGCCACGTCGCCGAAGCACTGCAATATCGGCCATCCGCATCCAGCTAGAGAGATTGGCATCGAGTGCACCCGGTCGTCCCAAGCGTCTGGTTTTTCGCCCGATGATGACATCAGCCGGGTAATGGCCCGGAGTAACAGGGTTAACGATAGACAGGATGACGGCGGCAGAGCTCCACCACCTGTTCACGCACGTGATGCCCCACCTTCTCGCTGTTGCCGTTTTCCAGGGCGTCCAGTACGTCGCACAACCAGCCCGCCAATTGTTCACATTCGATCACGCCGAAACCACGGGTGGTGATGGCTGGGGTACCGATGCGCAACCCGGAGGTCACGAACGGTGAGCGCGGGTCGTTGGGCACCGAGTTCTTGTTAGCGGTGATATAGGCATTGCTCAGGGCCGTATCGGCTTCCTTGCCGGTATAAGGCCTGTCGGACAGGTCGATTAGCATCATGTGGTTATCGGTGCCACCGGAGACGATCTTGTAACCCCGCTCTTGCAGCACGGCCGCCATGGCCCGGGCGTTGATCACCACCTGGGCCTGATAGGTTTTGAACTCTGGCTTCAGTGCTTCCTTGAAAGCGACGGCCTTGGCGGCGATCTGGTGCATCAATGGGCCGCCCTGAACACCCGGGAATACCGCAGAATCAAGCTTTTTGTAGAATGCGTCATCTTGCCCCTTGGACAAAATCAAGCCACCCCGTGGGCCCCGCAGGGTCTTGTGCGTGGTGCTGGTGATCACATGGGCGTGCGGCAATGGGTCCGGGTATTCTCCCGCGGCGACCAATCCTGCGACGTGGGCCATGTCGACCCAGAAAATGGCTCCGACCTTGTCGGCAATGGCCCGCATACGCGCCCAGTCTTTGTACCGGGAGTAGGCGGAAAAACCACCGATCAGCATCTTCGGCCGGGTTTCCAGGGCGATACGCTCCATCTCGTCGTAATCGAGAAAGCCCGTCTGCGGGTCAAGGCCATAAGGAACGATCTTGTAATGACGGCCCGAGAAGTTTGAAGGGTTACCGTGGGTCAGGTGGCCACCTTGGGCCAGGTTCATGCCCATCACCGTATCGCCAGGATTGATCAATGCCAGGAATACCGCAGCGTTCGCCTGGGCACCCGCATGCGGCTGCACGTTGGCGTAGTCGCAGTTGAACAGGGCCTTGACCCGCTCGATGGCCAGACGCTCGGCCACATCGACATACTCGCAGCCGCTGTAGTAGCGCTTGCCTGGGTAGCCTTCGGCGTATTTATTGGTGAGCACGGTGCTCTGGATTTTCATCACCAGAGGGCTGGCGTAATTTTCGGAAGCGATCAGTTCGACGTGGTCTTCCTGACGATGTTCTTCGTTATGAATCGCCTCACACAGCTCGGCGTCGAATGCTTTAAGGGTCAGCGTTGAGTCGTACATCGGATTGGCTTCCTGTAGAGCTGGATCAATATGTTAAGGAGGGTGTCAGCGGCGACTACTCATCACTTCCCGGATGGGCATCCGCGTTCGGCCAGTAGTAGACATCAGGCATGGCACGTGCACCGAAGATGGCCTGACCGACACGCACCACGGTGGCCCCCTCTTCAATGGCGACTTCGAAATCACCGGACATGCCCATGGACAATTCCTCCAGCCCGACGCCCGCCGGGGCGCGCTGGCGCAAGCGCTCGCGCAGTTCGCGCAGCCGTACAAAGCAAGGACGGACACGGACCACGTCGGCCGAAAACAGCGCCAGTGTCATCAACCCACGCACCCGTAACGCCGGGAACGCCGGCAGGGCATTCAAAAAGTCCGCGACGGCTTCGGGCGCCAAGCCGTATTTGCTGGCTTCGCCGGAGGTATTGACCTGAACGAACACATCCAGTTGGCGCCCCTCGATGTGCAGGCGACGATCCAGGGCCTCGGCCACTCGCAAGCTGTCCAGCGCCTGAAACTCACTGGCAAAACGCGCCACCTGCTTGGCCTTGTTGGTTTGTAGGTGGCCGATAACCGACCATTGCAGGTCGGCCAGGTCGGTCATGGCCTGCCATTTGCGCTGCGCTTCCTGCACCTTGTTCTCACCGAGTAGACGGCAGCCAGCGGCGTAGGCCAGACGCAGATGAGCTTCGTCAAAGGTTTTGCTGACCGGCAGCAGGCGCACACTCGCCGGATCACGTCCGACCCGCTGACAGGCATTGGCGATTCGCTGCTGCACGGCTGCCAGGTTGCGGCGAAAGTCCTCGACGCTGGTGGCCTGTGGGTAACGGCCATGACGCTCGTGCAGGGTGACGGTTTGTTCCAGTTGATCAAACATCAGTGGGAGGCTCCTTTGGTCGTCACAACAGCGTCGGCAGCCGGAATGACCATCGTCTCGCGACGCGGTAAGCGGCCATTGAGCAAGGCGTAAGCCGCCAGACCGATCAGCAACCCCCAGAACGCCCCACCAATCCCCAGCAAGGTGATGTTCGCGGCGGACGCCAGAAAGGTGATCAGCGAGGCTTCGCGGGCTTTGACGTCAGCCATGGCGCTGGCCAGGCTCGCGCCGATAGTGCCGAGCAGGGCCAGCCCGGCCAGCGTCGTAATGAAGGTGGCCGGTAACGCCATGAACACCGCAGCAAGGGTCACCCCGAAAATCCCTACGAGGATGTAGAACAGTCCCGCAGCAACCCCGGCGATCCAGCGCTTGGACGGATCCTCCGAGGCTTCTTTGCCGGTGCAGATGGCCGCCGTGATGGCCGCGATATTGAAGGCGTGAGAACCGAAGGGCGCCATTAGCAGGGAACCCAGCCCTGTGACAGTCAGGATAGGGTTAGCGCTGGTGCTGAAGCCATCGTTGCGCAGCACCAGCATGCCCGGCATGTACTGGCCGGTGAGGGTGATCAGGAACAGCGGCAGCGCCACGCTGAGCAGCGCATTGATCGAAAACTCAGGTCGGGTGAATACCGGTGCCGCGAATTGCAGCGCCAACCCCGAAAGATCCACACGGCCCTGCGTCAGAAGAAACGCCAGCCCCAGCACCAGAATGCCCACCACCGCATAGCGGGCGGTAAAACGCTTGAGCACAACGTAAATGGCAATCAGCAACCCGACCAACATTGGGTCAAGACTCATGCCACCAAATGCGCCGATACCGAACTGCAACAAGATACCGGCCAGCAGGCCCGCAGCCACACCCGACGGAATCAGGCGGATGAGTTTTTCGAAGCAACCGGACAAACCCAGCAGCACGAAGGCGGCGGCCGAAATAATGTACGCACCCACCGCCTCGGCGTAAGGCGTGGTGGACAGCGCGACGACCAGAAAAGCCGCCGCGGGTGTCGACCAGGCGGTAATGATCGGCTCTCGGCTCACCCAACTCAGAAACAGCCCGGTAATGCCCACGCCAATCGACACCGACCATACCCACGACGCTGTCAGTTCTGGGCTGAGCCCGGCCACTTTGGCGGCCTGAAAGACCAGGATGAAAGTGCCGCCATAGTTGACGATGACTGAAATCAGCCCGGCGACAGTCGGATGCAGAAGGTCCCGTAAACGCAGGGGCGATGGCAATGCTGAAGACGACATGATGGCTTTGCTCCTTGCAAAACGAGGTGCCTGTCCCGGATAAGGGCGGATTTATAACGTTGAAATGGCATGTTTTGCCCCTGCACTTTCTCGCAGAAGGCCAGACCACTTACCAGACCGCTTGCTGTGACTGAAAGCGATCCCTGCCTCAGCCCGCGGGCAAAATTCTTCATGAAGTCGCTCAATGCAGCGACCGATCACCGAGCGCAAAGGCAGTGACGATGGGCGGATTCTACGGATAGACTGGCCTGCCTTTGCAGGCCAATTTACTAAGATCAGGCAGACCGCATGGCGAAGACGTTCGAGCTGGAAACGCTGAAAATGCGCCTCAACGATGTTGAGTTCCAGCTGTTGAATCTGCATCAGCGGATTCAGCGCGCACTGCGTGCATTGATCCTCGATGGCGCCCTTGCCCCAGGCTTGAAGCTGCCCGCGACCCGGGTCCTGGCCAAGTCACTCGGGATTGCCCGCGACACTGTTGAAAACGCCTACGTGCAACTGCACCGCGACGGTTTTATCGTGCGGCGCGAGGGGGCTGGCAGTTATGTCTGTGAAACGCTGGGCACCGAATTGCGCGGCGCAGCGCGCCGACGCATCAAGGCGCAGGAAGTCAAAAGCAGTCAGGCGGCACCGGGGGCGGGATTGAGCCAGCGCGGGCGGATGATCTTCGACAGTGGCGGCGTGAACGATCAGCAGGTAATCAAGGCATTCGCGACCGGCCTGCCGGAAACCCGCACCTTCCCCACCGATGTCTGGGAGCGCCTGCAACGCCAAGTGATGAAGGACTATCGCGCCAACGTGCTATTGCACGGCGATCCGCAAGGCGCCGAGCCGCTGCGCAAGGCCATCGCCACCTACTTGAACCTCGAGCGCGGGGCCAAATGCTCCCCCGACCAGATCATGGTATTGAGCAGCACTCGCCAGGCTCTTTTTCTGTGTGCGCAGTTGCTGGTGGACGCCGGCAAACCGATCCTGCTGGAAAACCCGGGTTACTACGGCGCCAAGAAAGCCTTTG
Organism: Pseudomonas sp. B21-015; assembly: GCF_024749285.1. Lineage (NCBI taxonomy): Bacteria > Pseudomonadati > Pseudomonadota > Gammaproteobacteria > Pseudomonadales > Pseudomonadaceae > Pseudomonas > Pseudomonas sp. B21-015. The sequence continues at coordinate 267,303 of NZ_CP087196.1, read as the reverse complement.
AAACCGCCGAGACCAACGTTCTTCCCATCGATGTCGATGAACTGGGCATACGCACCGACCTGCTGTACGCCGACCGCAGCGGCGCCAATTGCGTTTATGTCACGCCTTCTCATCAATACCCCACCGGCGCGACCTTGCCGCTGGAGCGTCGTCTTGAGTTGATCAACTGGGCAGCGGAGAAGGGCAAATGGATCATCGAAGATGATTACGACAGCGAGTTTCACTACGACGGGCAACCGACCGCCTGCGTACAGGGCCTGGACAAGTATCAGCGTACGCTCTATATCGGCACCTTCAGCAAGACCCTCTACCCCGGCTTGCGAATGGGTTACATGGTACTGCCCCACGAGCTGATCAAGGCTTTCACCTACGCCCGCAGCATGATTGACGGCCATACACCACAAATCCTGCAACTGACCCTGGCGCGCTTTATGGAGGACGGCCATTACAACGCCCACGTCCGAGCCATGCGCAAGTTGTATGCCGGACGCCGCGCCATCATGCTCGACACGATCGGCAAGCACCTGGACGGCATCGTTACCGCCTTGCGCCCTCCCGGCGGGCTACAAATTCCCTGCCTGCTGCACGATGGCTGGTCTGAAGAAAAAACCATCCGCCAAGCGGCCAGCGCGGGCGTGCAGCTTTCCGGCCTGAGCCGGTTGTACGCCGGCGAGGAGAAGAAACAAGGCTGGCTATTGGGTTACTCGTCCCTGACCGCTTATGAAATCGAAGCGGCCATGCTGCGCTTGGCCAATGCACTGAAAACCCGGTAGGGCATTTTGGGAAGGCTCGCGCGATACCCGTCACTGCTGACCAAACCTGGCTGGAAACGGCGTGCGAACGGCTGACCTTGTCGCTGAGGTCAGCCCATCGACTGCTCAAAGTGGCGCGCACCCTGGCGGACCTTGAGCAAGTCGATGGCATTACCCGCGAGCACTTGGCCGAGGCACTGCAATACCGGCCGAGCACAAATTAGCAGGCGTCACCCCTTGGTGAGATCAACCAATGGCGTCTGCCGCACCTCTGTCTCCCGCCCACCCTGAATCTCGCTCACACGCTTCAACGCCTTATCCACAGCCGCCTTATCCGCCAACAAGCTGTAGCTGATCCCGAACTGCTTCTGTTCCTTCGGCCCAATTGTCGGCACCAGGTTCAATGGCCGCTGATACCGGCGGTTGTAAGAAAAACTCGTCCCCGGCTCCAGTCCCGTGACATAGCCCTGCCCCTGGGTATCGGTGTTTTTCCACAGGGAGAACACGGGCAGTGTTTGAGTATTGAAGCCGACCGAAACCCCCAGGCTGCCGGCCTTGTTATGCAGCACGGTTAATGTATCGCCCTTGGCATCGGCATATGGCACCACGTTATAGACCGTTTCGTCGTAGTCCTTGGTCGGTGCGCGGTAGGTTTGCCAGTCGGGCAGATCGCCCTTGGCCTTGTCGTTGAATGGCGACACCTGTTTCACCGGCGCGGCGAAGCGAGCGCCCTGCTCCAGGAATGGGGTACTGAAGTTGCTGTGATACAGCGCCTGGTATTCCTTCGGATAGTCGCCGTTGTTGGTCAGGGTGTCGTTGAGGGCGAACGCTACGCTGCCGGGTTCGGTGACCAGTTCGGTCGCGACGGAGAAGTCGACTTTCTTGAACGCCTGCTCTTTCAGCTCGCCGCGCAGAGTGATGGCGTACGGCGGTTTTTCATCGATGTGCAGGGTGACTTTGTTCGCAGGGATGTTGGCGGCGCGACCGTGCAGGGTCAGCAGTTCGCCGTTGTCGATGCCGGGGTGACCGACCCATTCGTAGCCACAGCGGGTGACCAGTTCGTTGAAGCCTTCCAGCCAGCCCAGGCCACCACGGCCGTTGAGTTCGATGAAGGAAGGATTGACCACTTCCTTGACCGGCGAATCCCAGCCCATGCGCACATCGCCGACGGAGGCCTGCAGGACGTTCATGCCACGAGTCGGTACTACTGAAAGTTTCATCGTGCCGTTATCGATGTCGACGATGCTGACGCCTTCCTGCCGACCGCCGTGCAAGGTGCGCAGGGTGACGCTGAAGGGTTTGTCGGTTTTTACGCCGAGTTGCTGGCTGGTGATCTGCCAGTTCTGGGCGGCTTTGTCGGTGTCGAGCAAAACATAATCCCAGGCCATGGCTTGGGAGGCAGCGGACAGTGCGCTGAGGGCAACGAAGAGTTTGAGCGGGGTCATGGCAGCAGCCTTTCTTGGAGTTGTGCCAATTTTATAGACTTGAAGAAACGTTTCAGCAAGCATAAAAATCGAGACACTGGTGCTAAATGCCAAGGAAGACTATTAGTGAGGAATTGATCCACAGCTTTGAGACAAATTGGGAATCGAGTCGATCCCTTCGCGGGCAAGCCCGCTCCCACATGATCTCCAGCGTTCACAAATACTGTGTTCACCGCAGATCTACTGTGGGAGCGGGCTTGCTCGCGAAGGCGATTTCAGAGGTGACTCAACGAAACCGGTCAACCTCATGCCGCAAATCCGCCGCGAGCTTCTCCAGCTCTTTGGCGGTCACAGCCAGGTTCGACACCACTTCCCGCTGTTCACTGTTCGCCAAAGCGATGCTTTGCAGATTGCTGCTGAGCAAGGTCGCGGTGCTGCTTTGTTCCTGGGTCGCTGTGGTGATCGCAGCGAACTGCTGACCGGCCGAGCGGCTTTGTTCATCGATCCGCGCCAGGGCCGAAGCGACGTTGGCGTTGCGCGACAGGCCTTCCTGCATCAGTACGTTGCCCTGTTCCATGGTGCTGATGGCATTGCCGGTTTCCTGCTGGATGCTTTGAATCATCCCGGAAATTTCGTCAGTGGCCTGGCGGGTGCGTGAGGCCAGGTTGCGCACCTCATCGGCCACCACCGCAAACCCACGGCCCTGCTCACCGGCGCGGGCGGCTTCGATGGCGGCGTTGAGCGCCAGCAGGTTGGTTTGTTCGGCGATCGCGGTAATCACCCCGACAATGCCGCCGATTTCCTGAGAACGCTGACCCAAGGTATTGATCACCGTCGCGGTGCTGTTCAGTGCACCGGCGATTTGCTCCAGGGATGAGGAAGCTTCGTCCATCGACGTACGACCGATCTGGGTTTGCTGTGCGTTTTCCTGCGCCAGACGCTGGGTGTTGCCCATGTTGTCGGCGATGTTCAGCGAAGTGGCGCTGAACTCTTCCACGGCGCCGGCCATGCTGGTGATTTCGCCGGACTGCTGCTCCATCCCTTCGTAGGCACCACCTGATAAGCCGGACAACGCCTGAGCACGGCTGTTGACCTCTTCCGAGGCCTTGCGGATATGCTCGACCATGGCCGACAGTGCCTGGCTCATCTGGTTGAAGGCACGGGCCAACTGACCGATCTCGTCATTGCTCGACACGTTCAGGCGCACACTCAAATCACCGGCGCCCAAGGCTTCGGCCTGACGCACCAGATCACTCAGCGGCGCCAGTTTGCTGCGCAACAACCAGACTGCCGCTCCGACCGCCAGCAACATCGCCAGCAGACTGCCGATGGCCAATTGAATACCGACGCTCCACGTCACGGCGCGGATTTCGGTTTTCGGCATACTCGCCACCACCGACCAGGGCCCGCCCTCGAACGGCACCGCAACGCTGTAGAAGTCTTGCGACGTGTCGCTCCAGAAATCACCCTTGCCCGGCGTCTTGGCCAGACCAACGATGTTTGGGACCGCCTGATCCGGCGCTTGCACACCGGCGATCGGCACCAGCCATTTGTTCTGCTCATCAAGCAGCGCCAGGGAGCCAGTCTGGCCGATGCGGAAGCGTTTGAGGTTTTCGAACTGGGCCTTCTGTGCGTCGGTGTAATCGAATCCTACGAACAGCACGGCAATCACCTTACCGCCGCTGTCGCGTACGGGGGTGTACTGAGTCATGTAGGAGCGTTCAAAGAGCAAGGCGCGACCCACATAGCTCTGCCCGGCTATCAAACGTGCATAGGCCGGGTGAGCGTGATCCAGCAGCGTGCCGATGGCCCGGGTGCCGTCCTGTTTGCTCAAGGACGTGCTGACCCGAATGAAGTCTTCGCCTTTGCGCACGAACAGCGTGGCGACGCCGGCGGTCATCTGCTTGAACTCATCGACTTCCGCGAAGTTGTTATTCAGCACTTCACTGCCCAGGTGCAGGCCCGGGGCCTGCACACCCGCCACAGTCACCGGCTCATCCGGATGAACACTCAAACCGGCGCTGAAGCGCTTCTCGAACAGGCCGCTGAGGCGCTGGGTACTTTCACGCAACGTGCCGTGGAAAGTGCTCAGCTGATCGGCCAGCAGCCGTGCCTCGCTGGCCAGGTGCTCTTCGCGGGTGGCGAGGTTGGCGGCGTCCAGCGAACGCAGGGCAAACACGGTACTGCCGCTGATGACAATTGCCAGTATCACGGCAAGCGCAAGACCCAGCTGTGAAGCGATCCGAGCACGAGGTTGAGACATGACAGCTCCTGACCCAGTGGCCGGATCACTCTGATCCCATCGCACACTCGGCAAAATTTCTGATAGTGGGAATAACGTGGACCCTGCACGAAGGTTCCATGAGCAGATTTTCGGCGGCAGAGCTGAATACTTGAGTGATTAACCGGGATATGGCTCAAGGCCGCCATTGCGGCGACTCCATCGATTCAGCCCAAGCGTTCGACATCCGGTAATTCCATGGCTCGGACTTCCCCTTGCAGGAAGTCGCTGAGCCGGCGCAAACGTTCACCTCCCGGACGGGTTTTCGGCCAGACCAGGTAATAATGCTCACCACTGGCAACGGCCGTCGGCCACGGCAAACTCAGACGTCCTTGCGCAACGTCCTCCGCCACCATCAGCAAATCCCCCATCGACACGCCGTAACCTCGGGCGGCAGCAATCATGCCCAGCTCCAGCGTGTCGAATACCTGCCCGCCCTTGAGCGAAACCTGATCGGTCAGGCCCATGCGTTCCAGCCAGTTGCGCCAGTCACGGCGGTCCGGCGTCGGGTGCAGCAGCTCGGTGCTGGCCAGGCGCGCAACGTCCCACGGTTGATCCTTCAGAAGATTCGGCGCCCCCACCGGTATCAGCTCTTCGGGGAACAGCAAAGTCGTCTCCCAGTCCGGTGGAAAATGCCCGTTACTGAGGATGACCGCGCAATCGAAGGGTTCGTGGTTGAAGTCCACCGTATCGACATCCATCCAGGCGCTGGTCAATTGCACCTCGTTCCCCGGCCGCAGGTGCCGAAATCGACTGAGCCGCGCCAGCAGCCAGCGCATGGTCAGGGTCGACGGGGCCTTCATGCGCAGGATGTCGTCCTCGGCGCGCAAGGTATTGCAGGCCCGTTCAAGGGCGGTGAAGCCTTCGCGAATGCCGGGCAGGATCAACCGCGCCGATTCGGTCAGTTGCAGGTTGCGCCCGCTGCGATGAAACAGCCGACAGGAAAAATGCTCTTCGAGCGTACGAATGTGCCGACTGACCGCACTTTGCGTGATCGACAATTCTTCGGCGGCACGGGTAAACGAGCTATGCCGCGCCGCCGCTTCGAATGCTCGAAGGGCATACAAGGGAGGAAGACGACGGGACATTGGGAAAGCTCCTATAGCGCGGTTGCCTCAACTTATCAGAAAGCCCTGAGCATGAGTTTTAATCATGCCACCCATCCTTTTTATCCCTTTGTGCAAACCCCGCAGAGCGCCGAGAATCGACGCTTCCTGTTCTCTCTGACAATCGAGCGTGATGATCATGCAGCATCCAGTGCGTATTGAGCTCTGGGCCATCCTGCGGCTGGCGGGGCCGTTGATTGCCTCGCAGTTGGCGCACATGTTGATGGTCCTCACCGACACTTTGATGATGGCGCGCCTGAGCCCCGAGGCGCTCGCCGGCGGTGGTCTGGGCGCGGCGACGTATTCGTTCGTGTCGATTTTCTGCATCGGCGTGATCGCCGCCGTCGGCACCCTGGTGGCGATTCGTCAGGGCGCGGGCGACATCATTGGCGCGGCGCGGCTGACCCAGGCCGGGTTGTGGCTGGCATGGTTGATGGCGCTGGTGGCGGGTTTGCTGCTGTGGAACCTGAAACCGGTGTTGCTGCTGTTCGGTCAGACCGAAACCAACGTCCAGGCTGCCGGCCAGTTTCTGTTGATCCTGCCGCTCGCCCTGCCCGGCTACCTGAGCTTCATGGCGCTGCTCGGCTTCACCAGTGCCATCGGTCGGGCGACACCGGTGATGGTCATCAGCCTCGCCGGCACCGTGGCCAACTTCCTGCTCAACTATGCATTGATCACCGGCATGTTCGGTCTGCCGAAAATGGGTCTGATGGGCATCGGTCTGGTCACAGCGATCGTGGCCAACCTCATGGCGCTGGCACTCGCGCTGCACATTCGTCGGCATCCGGCCTATGACGCGTATCCATTGCGCCAGGGTCTGTCGCGGCCCAATCGTCAGTACTTGAAGGAATTGTGGCGCCTGGGCCTGCCGATTGGCGGCACTTATGCGGTGGAAGTCGGCCTGTTTGCCTTCGCCGCGCTGTGCATGGGCACCATGGGCAGTACGCAACTGGCAGCGCACCAGATCGCCCTGCAAATCGTCTCGGTGGCGTTCATGGTGCCGGCGGGGCTTTCCTATGCGATCACCATGCGCATCGGCCAGCATTACGGTGCCGGGCAATTGCGAGATGCACGGCTGGCCGGCCGCGTCGGGATCGCCTTTGGAGCCGCGTCGATGCTGGGGTTTGCGATGGTCTTCTGGCTGCTGCCGAATCAGTTGATCGGCTTGTTCCTGGACCACAACGACCCGGCGTTCCGCGAAGTCATCAATCTGGCCGTGAGCCTGCTGGCGGTGGCGGCGTGGTTCGAACTGTTCGACGGCACGCAAACCATCGCCATGGGCTGCATTCGCGGGCTCAAGGATGCCAAGACCACGTTCCTGGTGGGTTTGGGTTGCTACTGGCTGATCGGTGCACCGGCCGCCTGGTGGATGGCCTTCCATTTGAACTGGGGGCCAACGGGGGTCTGGTGGGGGTTGGCGCTGGGGCTGGCGTGTGCGGCGGTGAGTCTGACGCTGGCGTTTGAGTGGAAGATGACGCGGATGATTCGGTCCGAGCCGGGGTCACAGCAATTCGAGACAGTTCAGGCGGAGTGAGATCCCCTGTGGGAGCGAGCTTGCTCGCGATGAGGCCAGGTCAGTCAAAATCCATGTCGACTGATACTCCGCTATCGCGAGCAAGCTCGCTCCCACAGGTTTTGTGCCAACTGAAAAGTCGTGGTCAGCTCACGATTTCCAGCACCGGCTGCTGACTGCTGCCAAAGGCCAGATACTCCACCAACTCGGCCAACGGCAACGGCTTGCTGATCAGATACCCCTGCACCTGATCGCAACCAAACCCGCGCAACAAATCCAGCTGCTCCGGCGTTTCCACACCTTCGGCGACCACTTCGAGGTTGAGGTTGTGCGCCAGGTTGATCATCGCGTGCACCAGTTTGCGATTCTCTTCCCGCTCTTCCATGCCACCGACAAAGCTCTTGTCGACCTTTAACAACGCAATCGGCAGGCTGTTGAGGTGCACGAACGAAGAGAACCCGGTGCCGAAATCGTCCAGCGAGAAGCGCACGCCGAGGCGCCCGAGAGCGTCCATGGTCTGCTTGACCAGATCGCTGCGGCGCATCACGGCGGTTTCGGTCAGTTCGAATTCCAGCCATTGCGCCTCGACGCCACGCTCGGCAATCAGCCGGCTCAGGGTCGACAACAGTTGGCTGTCCTGAAACTGCCGGAACGACAGGTTGATCGCCATGTGCAGCGCCGGCAGCCCCCGTTCGCGCAACGCCTGCATGTCCCGCAGGGCCCGGGAAATCACCCAGTACCCCAGCGGCACGATCAAGCCGCTTTGCTCGGCCAGCGGCACGAATTCGCTAGGGGGTAGCAAGCCGCGTTCGCCATGACGCCAGCGCACCAAGGCTTCGAGGCCGACAATCTGGCCGTCTTCAAGGTTCAGGCGAGGCTGGTAATGCAGCTCCAGCTCATCGCGGCGCAAGGCCCGGCGCAGCTCGCTTTCGAGGTCCGCGATGCTGCGGGCATTGCGATTGATCCGTTCGTTGAAGATGTGAAAGGTGCAACCTTGGGTGCTTTTGGCCTGCTGCATAGCGATGTGCGCATGCCACATCAGCGGGTCGGCACCGGCCTGGGCTCGAGCATGGGCAACGCCGAGGCTGGAACCGATCAACAAGCTTTCGCCGTCGACCCAGTACGGCTCCGACAGGACTTCTATGATCCGTTCGGCCATCCATTCGGCGCGCTGAGGGGCGCGGCGGGTGTCGATCAGCAGGGCGAATTCATCGCTGCCCAGCCGCGCCAATTGATCGCTGGCCTCCAGCTGGCTTTTCAGACGCGCGACCACTTGCAAGATCAACCGGTCGCCGGCCTGATGGCCGAGGGCGTCGTTGGCATGGCGAAAGTTGTCGAGGTCGAGGTGACCGAGGGCCAGGCCACGGCCGTCGTTTTCCGCCAGACGCGCCGCCAGCAAGGTCTGGAAACCCTGACGGTTGGCGATGCCGGTCAACGGGTCTTGTTCGGCCAGGCGCTGCAACGTGTTTTCCAGCACACCGCGCTCACGCACATGACGCAAGCAGCGACGCAGCATGCCGGGGTCCAGCAGATCGCGCACCAGCCAGTCGCTCACACCGTCGGGCGGCAGCAGCGGCTCGTGTTCGAGCAGCAGCACCGTCGGCAGGCTGCAACGGCCAGGTGCCGGCTGGAGAGCAGGAATCGTCAATAACACCGCGCAGCGGTTGTCATCGAACAGGCTGCTGACAGACTCCCAGCTCGGCGCGCAGATCAGCACCGCCGCACTCCCCATCGGAGCCAGACACTCGCGCAACAACGCTGCCCACGCCGGCTCTTCGGCCAGTAGCAGCAAACGCAAGGGTTCGACAGGCGTAGACAAGCTATCTCCCTAGACTCTGCAATGATGTAGGCGGCGGGCATTATGCCGCGCTGATATCCAATGACAAAATGACATCGGTTATCAAACACGTTTTGTGTCTTGAATACGAACATTAGACGCAAACTCACCGCGCATCCTGCGTGAAAGTTGCTAAACCGGCAAATGAAGATGGTGTGTTGCGTCACAAGTCGGAGAGAGCAGCACAATTCGCTGAGCCTGTTAAAATGCCGGCCCATTTCGCTAACGACTCCCTGATTTCGTATGTCCCGACTCAATCCCCGGCAGCAAGAAGCCGTGAGCTACGTCGGCGGCCCTCTTTTGGTGCTCGCCGGCGCAGGCTCCGGCAAGACCAGCGTGATCACGCGCAAAATTGCGCACCTGATCCAGAGCTGCGGCATCCGCGCCCAGTACATCGTCGCCATGACCTTTACCAACAAGGCCGCGCGGGAGATGAAGGAACGGGTCGGCACCCTGCTCAAAGGCGGCGAAGGCCGTGGCCTGACCGTGTGTACCTTCCACAACCTGGGCCTGAACATCATCCGCAAGGAACACGTGCGGCTGGGCTATAAACCGGGCTTCTCGATCTTCGACGAGACCGACGTCAAAGCCTTGATGACCGACATCATGCAGAAGGAATACTCGGGCGACGACGGCGTCGACGAGATCAAGAACATGATCGGCGCCTGGAAAAACGACCTGATCCTGCCGCCCGAAGCCCTGGAAAACGCGCGCAACCCCAAGGAACAGACCGCCGCCATCGTCTATACCCACTACCAGCGTACGCTCAAGGCGTTCAACGCGGTGGACTTCGACGACCTGATCCTGTTGCCGGTAAAACTGTTCCAGGAACACGACGACATCCTGGAAAAATGGCAGAACAAGGTCCGCTACCTGTTGGTGGACGAATACCAGGACACCAACGCCAGCCAGTATTTGCTGGTGAAACTGCTGATCGGCAAACGCAACCAGTTCACCGTGGTGGGCGACGACGACCAGTCGATCTATGCCTGGCGCGGCGCCCGCCCGGAAAACCTGATGCTGCTCAAGGACGATTATCCGTCCCTGAAAGTGGTGATGCTGGAGCAGAACTACCGCTCCACCAGCCGCATCCTGCGCTGCGCCAACGTGCTGATTTCCAACAACCCGCACGAATTCGAGAAGCAGCTGTGGAGTGAGATGGGCCATGGCGACGAAATCCGCGTGATCCGTTGCCGCAACGAAGACGCCGAAGCCGAGCGCGTGGCCGTGGAAATCCTTAGCCTGCACTTGCGCACCGACCGGCCTTACAGTGATTTCGCGATTCTGTATCGCGGCAACTACCAGGCCAAGCTGATCGAGCTGAAGTTGCAGCATCACCAGGTGCCTTACCGACTCTCTGGCGGCAACAGCTTTTTCGGACGTCAGGAAGTGAAAGACCTGATGGCCTACTTCCGGCTGATCGTGAACCCGGACGACGACAACGCCTTCCTGCGGGTGATCAACGTCCCACGCCGGGAGATCGGTTCGACCACGCTTGAGAAGCTGGGCAACTACGCCACTGAGCGAAAAATCTCGATGTACGCCGCCACCGACGAAATCGGCTTGGGCGAGCATCTGGACACGCGCTTCACCGATCGCCTGTCGCGGTTCAAGCGTTTCATGGACAAGGTCCGCGAGCAGTGCGCCGGAGAAGACCCGATCTCCGCCCTGCGCAGCATGGTCATGGACATCGATTACGAAAACTGGCTGCGCACCAACAGCTCCAGCGACAAGGCCGCCGATTACCGCATGGGTAACGTCTGGTTCCTGATCGAGGCGCTAAAGAACACGCTGGAGAAAGACGAAGAAGGCGAGATGACCGTCGAGGACGCGATCGGCAAACTCGTGCTGCGCGACATGCTGGAACGTCAGCAGGAAGAGGAAGACGGCGCCGAAGGTGTGCAGATGATGACCTTGCACGCCTCCAAGGGTCTGGAATTCCCCTACGTATTTATCATGGGCATGGAAGAGGAAATTCTCCCGCACCGCTCCAGCATCGAAGCCGACACCATCGAAGAGGAACGCCGCCTGGCCTACGTCGGAATTACCCGAGCGCGTCAGACGCTGGCGTTCACCTTCGCCGCCAAGCGTAAGCAATACGGCGAGATCATCGACTGTGCGCCCAGCCGCTTCCTCGATGAACTGCCGCCGGACGATCTGGCCTGGGAAGGCAACGATGACACCCCGACCGAAGTCAAAGCCGTTCGGGGCAACAGCGCATTGGCGGATATACGCGCAATGTTAAAGCGCTAGAATCGAACACTTTTCATAAGAGCTTAGGGGCGCACAAGGCGCCGAAGAGGAAAGCTTCATGGAAGCACTGCACAAGAAAATTCGCGAAGAAGGCATCGTGCTTTCCGACCAGGTCCTGAAAGTCGACGCCTTTCTGAACCACCAGATCGACCCGGCCCTGATGAAGCTGATCGGCGACGAATTCGCCACGCTGTTCAAGGACTCGGGCATCACCAAGATCGTCACCATTGAAGCCTCGGGCATCGCCCCGGCGATCATGACTGGCCTGAACCTTGGCGTGCCGGTGATTTTCGCCCGCAAGCATCAGTCCCTGACCCTGACTGAAAACCTGCTGTCGGCGACCGTTTACTCGTTCACCAAGCAAACCGAAAGCACCGTGGCGATCTCCCCGCGCCACCTGACCAGCAGCGACCGCGTGCTGATCATCGACGACTTTTTGGCCAACGGTAAGGCGTCGCAAGCGCTGATTTCGATCATCAAACAGGCCGGCGCGACCGTGGCCGGTTTGGGGATTGTGATCGAGAAGTCGTTCCAGGGTGGTCGTGCGGAATTGGATGCCCAGGGTTATCGGGTTGAATCGTTGGCGCGGGTGCAGTCCCTGAAGGATGGCGTTGTAACCTTCATCGAATAAACCAGCTGCATCACCGAACCTGTGGGAGCGGGCTTGCCCGCGATGAGGTCATCACATTCAACATTGATGTTGGCTGTTCCACCGCCATCGCGGGCAAGCCCGCTCCCACAGGTTTTTGTGGTGGCTGTTACTGCACGGTGGCTTTGAGGCCGGTGAGCAGTAGCCGCTGAAACAAGTCCTCTTTCAATCCTTCGGGGTGGGTCAGCTGCATCCGCTCCAGATGCATGGGAAATTCCGAAGGCTCTGGTGCATCCAGCGCAGCCTTGCCCAGCTCCAGAATTTCCGGGAGCTTGAACTTGCTCTTCAACCAGTTCAGCGCCCGCAATAAGTCCCGCTCCTCAGCTGTGAAATCGCAGCCCAGTGGATACTCCGGAAACAAATTCGAATGCCGTGCCTGGATGGCCTGCAAACGCTGTGGGCTGTTGTCGGCGAAACGCGGATCGAGGCGGAAATGCTTCGGCAATTTGCCAATGTTTTGCGCCTGCTCGATCAGCCCCAACTGGAAACGTGAGTCGCTGATGTTCAGCAACGCCTCGATCACCGCTGCGTCGGTCTTGCCCCGCAAATCAGCGATGCCGTACTCGGTGACGACGATGTCTCGCAGATGCCGTGGGATCGTGCAGTGACCGTATTCCCAGACGAAGTTCGAACTGACTTCACCGCCCGACTCGCGCCAACTGCGCAGCAGCAGGATCGAGCGCGCGCCTTCCAGCGCATGGCCCTGGGCTACAAAGTTGTACTGCCCGCCGACACCGCTCAGCACTCGCCCGTCTTCAAGCTGATCGGCCACGCCGGCACCGAGCAGGGTCATGGTGAAGACGGTGTTGATGAAGCGCGCATCGAGGCGCTGCAAGCGTTTGAGTTCTTCCTGACCGTAGAGCTCGTTGATGTAGCTGATGCGGGTCATGTTGAATTCAAGCAGCTTACTCTGCGGTAGCTCGCGCAAGCGCTCGTAATAACTGCGCGGCCCGAGAAAAAACCCGCCATGCACCGAGATGCCGTCAGTCTGTGCGGCCTCGTCCAGCGTCCCGTCATTCGCCTGCTGCTGGGTCGGCACGTCCGGGTAAACCTTGCGCCGCACGATCCCGGCATCCGCCAACACCAGCAAGCCGTTGACGAACATTTCGCTGCAACCATAAAGGCCCTTGGCGAACGGTTCGATGCCCCCTTCGCGCTCAATCAGTTGCGCCCACTGGCTGAGATCCAGGTCCGCCAGCAGCGCCTTGTAACCGTCACTGTCAGCCTGCCGCGCCAGCAACGCCGCCGTCAGGGCATCGCCCATGGCACCGATGCCAATCTGCAAGGTGCCGCCATCGCGCACCAACGTGCTGGCGTGCAGCCCAATGAAATGGTCCTGAAAACCCACCGGCATGTTCGGTGTGGAGAACAGCGTGGTGTTGTCCTTCGCGTCGATCAGCAGGTCGAAGGTGTCGATGCCGATTTCCGCGTCCCCCGGCATGTACGGCAAATCGTTATGCACCTGGCCCACCATCAGGATCGTCTCCCCCGCCGCCCGGCGTTTGGCGATCATCGGCAACAGGTCGAGGGTGATGTCCGGGTTGCAGCTCAGGCTCAGACGATCGGGATGCTCGACATGGCTGGCCACCAGTTGCGCCACCAGGTTCAAACCGGCGGCGTTGATATCCCGTGCGGCGTGGCTGTAATTGCTGCTGACGTAATCCTGCTGGGCCGCTGCGCTGTTAAGCAGGCTGCCCGGCTGCATGAAAAACTGATGAACGTGGATGTTGCCCGGCAGGCTGTCGCGATGCAGATCAGCGAGGAAATCCAGCTCCGGGTAATCGCCGAACACCCGCTCGATGAAGGGTTCGAGGAAGCGCTTTTGCAAGCCATCGCCCAGTGGCGGGCGTCCGAGGCACAGGGCGGTGTAGACCGTCAGCTGCCGCTCGGGCAGTTGCGCGACGCGTTGATACAGCGCGTTGACAAAGTGGTTGGGTTTGCCCAGCCCCAGTGGCAGGCCCATGTGGATGTGCGCCGGCAACCGCGCCAGGACGTCATCGACCGCCCGCTCGATAGAACACAACTGCACCATCTGCTCCTCCCGCCCGTTCCATGAATTGGGGTTGGATCGAGCTTGCCGGGTCTTTGCGGCAATGAACAGTGTCGCAGAGCAAATCGCGGGCACAAAAAAGCCGCTCGAAAGCGGCTTTTCGTTGAAGACGTGCTTATTTCAGGCCAGACATCTTCTGGATGGCGCCTTCAAGGTCTTTCAGTTCGCAGTCACTGCATGTGCCTTTTGGCGGCATCGCATTGAGCCCGCTCAATGCTACCTTCGCCAAGCCAGCAGCGGTGCCGCCTTCTTTATCGGCGCGTTTTTTCCAGTCTGCGGCATCACCGATTTTGGGTGCGCCCAACAGGCCGGTGCCATGACAAGCATTGCAGTGTTTGGCAATGATTTCGTCGGGAGTTTTCGCTGCACCGCCACCAACCGAAGCAGCGACTTCCATCCCCTTGCACTCTTTACCCTGCACACAAACCTGGCCAACGGGCTCAAGACGTTTAGCAATATCGTCGTTGGTCGCTGCTTGTGCGCTGACTGCCCATAGGGCCAATACGGTTGCTGGTACGGCCAGCATTTTCATAATTAGGTTCACGCGTACACCCTCAATGGTGGCTAGTCACGCCTACGGCCACGGTTCGCAGGCGGGCGCAAGTATAGCGGTAAGCCCGTCACACTGAAACAACCCCAAAGTCGGAGGGGTCTTGTCGTGGGACGGATATACAGCATGGGCGTCTCCGCAATCCGGGCAGGACGCCTCTTCTCTTAGAAATTCGCTGGCGTGGCTGCGCTGATTAGTCGCGCCGGGGCATCGAACGGGTTACGGAAGCGGTGCGGCTTGGTACTTTCAAAGTAGTAGCTATCGCCGGCTTCGAGCACAAATGTTTCGAGGCCGACCACCAGTTCCAGCCGACCTTCCACCAGAATCCCGGTTTCCTCGCCCTCATGGGTGAGCATCTCGTCACCGGTGTCGGCGCCTGGCGGGTAGATTTCGTTGAGGAACGCGATAGCCCGGCTCGGGTGGGCCCGACCGACCAGTTTCATGGTCACTGCGCCATCGGAAATATCGATCAGTTCGTGGGCTTTGTAGACGATCTGAGTCGGTTTTTCCTCCAGGATTTCTTCGGAAAAGAACTCGACCATGGACATGGGAATTCCGCCCAGCACCTTCCTCAGCGAACTGATCGAGGGGCTGACGCTGTTTTTCTCGATCATCGAAATGGTGCTGTTGGTGACGCCCGCGCGTTTGGCGAGTTCACGCTGGGAAAGACCTTTGAGCTTACGGATCGATTGCAGTCGTTCACCGACGTCCAATGCTTGCGCCTCCAGGGATTCAGGTTGCAGGAATAATGAGCGTTATCATGGCGACAGCGTTCAGTATTTACAACACTTGGGCCGGAATCCTGTTTGGCGAAACGACTTTCGGTCGGGAACGTTTTTCGTCAGGCCCCGGAATAGAGCAGCGGCACTCGACGCAGGTTGCAGAAGATCTGGTAAGGAATCGTGCCCGCGGCCGTCGCGACGTCACTGGCGAGGATATTTTTACCCCACAACTCGACGGGCGAACCGAGGCCGGCTTGCGGCACGTCGGTCAAGTCGATGCAGAGCATGTCCATCGATACCCGGCCCAACAGCTGACTGCGCTGCCCGGCCACCAGCACCGGCGTGCCGCTCGGTGCCTGGCGCGGATAACCGTCGGCATAACCCATTGCCACCACGCCCACGCGCATCGGCTTGGGGGTGACGAATTTCGCGCCGTAACCAATTGGCTCGCCGGCGGGTAGTTCGCGTACGCAAATCACTTTCGACGCCAGGGTCATCACCGGTTGCAGGCGGGACGCCACGACATTGGCTTCTTCGAACGGCGTTGCACCGTAGAGCATGATGCCTGGGCGCACCCAATCGCTTGGAATCTGCGGCCAACCGAGCACCGCCGGCGAGTTACGCAGGCTGATTTCGGCCGACAAACCCTGACGCGCCGCCTCGAACACCGCGACCTGCTCGGCGCTGGTCTGGCAGTGCAGCTCATCGGCGCGGGCGAAGTGACTCATCAGCACGATCTTCGCCACTTTGCCGCTGGCCAGCAGCCGTTGATAGGCCGCCTGGTAATCCGCCGGGTGCAGGCCAACGCGATGCATGCCCGAGTCGAGCTTGAGCCAGACCGTGATCGGTTTGCTCAGCGCGGCTTTTTCGATGGCTTCGAGCTGCCACAGCGAATGCACCACGCACCAGAAGTCATGTTCGACGATCAGCGACAGTTCTTCGGCTTCGAAAAAACCTTCCAGCAACAATACCGGCGCTCGAATGCCGGCGGCGCGCAGTTCCAGAGCCTCTTCAATGCATGCCACGGCGAACCCGTCCGCCTCGGCTTCCAGCGCCTGGGCGCAGCGCACCGCGCCATGGCCATAGGCATCGGCCTTGATCACGGCGAGGGCCTTGGCCCCCGTGACTTCACGGGCGATCCGGTAGTTGTGACGCAAGGCTTGAAGGTCGATCAGGGCACGGGCAGGACGCATGGCGGCAGACTTCTAGTCGGTCATTTGAAAAAAACCGGCGCTGGCTGACAGCGTGAACCGCCAACAGCGCCGGGAGAGGGATCTTTCTGGCTTGGCGTTATGGCAGCGCGGCAACAACCGACAGCTCGACCAGGATTTGCGGTTCGCACAGCTTCGATTCGACCGTCGCGCGGGCCGGGGCAACGCCTTTTGGCAGCCACTGGTCCCACACCGCGTTCATGCCTTCGAAGTGCGCGTCTATGTCTTTCAGGTAAATCGTCACCGACAGCAGACGGTTCTTGTCGGTTCCGGCCAGATCCAGCAAACGCTCGATGTTGGCGAGGGTTTCACGGGTCTGCTGTTCAATCCCGGCGCTCATGTCATCGCCGACCTGCCCTGCCAGATACACGGTACTGTTGTGGACAACGATCTGGCTCATACGCTCATTGGTGAGCTGGCGCTGGATTGACATGTTTTGCAGACTCCTGAAGTTTGTTGCCATAACGGGAAATATCGAGACCTTCGGCGCTGATCTGCGGCGTCCTTTTCGCCATCAGGTCGGCCAGCAAACGACCGGAACCACAGGCCATGGTCCAGCCGAGCGTGCCATGCCCCGTGTTCAAGAACAGGTTCTTGAACGGCGTAGCGCCGACAATCGGCGTGCCGTCCGGAGTGGTCGGACGCAGGCCGGTCCAGAAACTCGCCTGGGCCAGATCGCCGCCCTGAGGATAAAGGTCGTTGACGATCATCTCCAGGGTTTCACGCCGGCGCGGGTTCAACGACAGGTCAAAGCCGGCGATTTCCGCCATGCCGCCGACGCGGATGCGGTTGTCGAAACGGGTGATCGCGACCTTGTAGGTTTCGTCGAGAATGGTCGACGTCGGGGCCATCGCCGGGTTGATGATTGGCACGGTCAGCGAGTAACCCTTGAGCGGATACACCGGAGCCCTGATGCCCAGCGGCTTGAGCAGTTGCGGCGAGTAGCTGCCCAGCGCCAGCACGTAACGGTCGGCGGTTTCCAGCTTGCCGTCGATCCATACGCCGTTGATGCGATCACCGGCGAAGTCGAGGCGCTGAATGTCCTGGCCGAAACGGAATTCCACACCCAGTTTCGTGGCCATTTCGGCCAGGCGGGTGGTGAAAATCTGGCAGTCGCCGGTCTGGTCGTTCGGCAGGCGCAACGCACCAGCGAGGATGTCGGTGACACTGGCCAGGGCCGGTTCGACCCGGGCAATGCCGGCGCGGTCGAGCAGTTCGAACGGCACACCGGACTCTTGCAGCACGGCGATGTCTTTGGCGGCGCCATCAAGCTGCGCCTGGGTGCGGAACAGCTGAGTAGTACCGAGGCTGCGGCCTTCGTAGGCAATGCCGGTTTCGGCGCGCAATTCGTCGAGGCAGTCACGGCTGTACTCGGACAGGCGCACCATGCGCTCCTTGTTCACCGCGTAACGGCTGGCGGTGCAGTTGCGCAGCATCTGCGCCATCCATAGGTATTGGTCGATGTCGGCGGTGGCCTTGATCGCCAATGGCGCGTGACGCTGCAACAGCCACTTGATGGCTTTGAGCGGTACGCCCGGCGCGGCCCACGGCGAGGCATAACCCGGCGAAACCTGCCCGGCGTTGGCGAAACTGGTTTCCATGGCCGCTGCTGGCTGACGGTCAACCACCGTCACCTCAAAGCCGGCCCGTGCCAGATAATAGGCACTGGCGGTACCGATGACGCCGCTACCCAAGACCAGAACGCGCATTTTCATATCCCTCATCGCGGCTTACCGCTGACGTGTATTGTGCAGACCGAAGATGTGGGCAGTTTAAAAAAGATTAGCCAGTGCTTTTCACTATATAAGTGCTTATATTTGGCGACAATTCTCGGCAAAAACCCTTTTCACGGAGGCGCATCCCCTATGCGTACCAACACTCAGACCAAACGTGAGCTGGACAAGATCGACCGCAACATCCTGCGGATCCTGCAAGCGGACGGGCGCATCTCCTTCACCGAACTGGGGGAAAAGGTCGGCCTCTCCACCACACCCTGCACTGAACGGGTACGGCGACTGGAGCGCGAAGGGATCATCATGAGCTACAACGCTCGCCTGAATCCGCAGCACTTGAAGGGTAGCCTGCTGGTGTTCGTCGAGATAAGTCTCGACTATAAATCCGGCGATACTTTCGAAGAGTTCCGACGCGCGGTGCTGAAACTGCCCCACGTTTTGGAATGCCATTTGGTGTCAGGGGACTTCGACTATCTGGTTAAAGCGCGGATCTCCGAGATGGCCTCGTACCGCAAACTGCTGGGCGACATTCTGCTCAAGCTGCCGCATGTACGGGAATCCAAGAGCTACATCGTGATGGAAGAAGTGAAAGAGAGCTTGAGCCTGCCGATTCCGGATTGAGGCTTTGTGGTGCATGTTCGGGCCCCATCGCGGGCAAGCCCCGCTCCCACAGGTGTTGCGCCGATCTTGTGGGAGCGGGGCTTGCCCGCGATGGGGTCGACTCGGTGACTCTAATTCACGCAACAGTCAGACCAACACCTGTCGGGTAGAAGCCATGTACTCATGAATCTGCTGCTCGACCCGCGGATGTATCAGTTCCACCGGCCGCCGCCCGTTGGGGCACGGCAGGGTCTTGGTGGTACCGAACAGCCGACAGATCAGCGGTCGCTCGTCATACACCGTGCAGCCGTTGGGTCCCAGGTGGACGCAATTGAGCTCGTCCATCGCGGCATCCTGCTCGGCCCGGGTTTTGCGCGGCAGGCGGGACATTTCTTCGGGCGAGGTGGTCACCGGGCCACAGCAGTCATGACACCCGGGCACGCACTCGAACGTGGGGATCTGCTGGCGCAGCGTACGAATTTTCTGACTGTTGCAACTCATCGAAGCCGTGACCGAATGCGGAATAGACCGGGATTCTGACGTAAAAGCTCCGATCCAGACAGCGCCAACCGACCAATGTTGCCCGCGTCCGAAGGGGCGGCTTATGCTCCGTCAACTTTTTCAAACACACGCCTCTGGATGACGCACATGAACGCCTCCGCTCAGCAACCTGCCCCGAGCCACCGGCACGCGGCCTCTTATTACGCCGCCAGCAGCCTGCCGCAACCCGATCTTGCGGTGCTCACAGGTGAGTGGGTCGCGGACGTGTGTGTAGTGGGCGGTGGGTTTTCGGGGCTGAACACCGCGCTCGAACTGGCCGAACGTGGCTTCAACGTGGTGCTGCTGGAAGCGCACAAGATCGGTTGGGGCGCCAGCGGACGCAATGGCGGGCAATTGATTCGCGGCGTCGGCCATGGCCTCGATCAGTTCGCCAACGTGATTGGCGTCGAGGGTGTGCGCCAGATGAAATTGATGGGGCTGGAGGCGGTGGAAATCGTCCGACAGCGGATCGAGCGTTTTCAGATCCCTTGCGACCTGACCTGGGGCTACTGCGACCTCGCCAACAAAGCTCGTGACCTGGAAGGCTTCGCCGAAGACGCCATCGAGCTGCGCAGCCTCGGTTACCGTTACGAAACCCGTCTGCTGCAAGCCAACGAAATGCACAGCGTGGTGGGTTCCGACCGCTACGTCGGCGGCTTGATCGACATGGGCTCCGGGCATCTGCACCCACTGAACCTGGCACTGGGCGAAGCCGCCGCCGCCCGGCAATTGGGCGCGAAGCTGTTCGAACAGTCGGCGGTGACCCGTATCGATTACGGCCCCGAGGTCAAGGTCCATACCGCCCAGGGCACGGTTCGCGCCAAGACGCTGGTGCTGGGCTGTAACGCCTACCTCAACGATCTCAACCCGCAACTCGGCGGCAAGGTGCTGCCGGCCGGCAGTTACATCATTGCCACCGAACCCTTGAGCGAAAGACAGGCCCACGCACTGCTACCGCAGAACATGGCGGTCTGCGATCAACGAGTGGCGCTGGATTACTACCGACTCTCGGCGGACCGACGTTTGCTGTTCGGCGGCGCCTGCCATTATTCAGGACGCGACCCGAAGGACATCGCCGCGTACATGCGGCCGAAGATGCTGGAGGTGTTCCCGCAACTGGCCGGGGTGAAGATCGACTATCAATGGGGCGGGATGATCGGCATCGGCGCCAATCGCCTGCCACAGATCGGTCGGCTCAAGGAGCAGCCGAATGTGTATTACGCCCAGGCCTATTCCGGTCATGGTGTAAACGCCACACACCTGGCGGGCAAGTTGTTGACTGAAGCCATCAGCGGCCAACAGAGCGGTGGGTTCGACCTGTTTGCCAAAGTGCCGCACATCACCTTCCCGGGCGGCCAGCATTTGCGTTCGCCGTTGCTGGCGTTGGGGATGCTTTGGCATCGTCTTAAAGAGTGGGCCTGACGGATTTTCGGTGCCAGTGCCGACGCCTTCGCGAGCAAGCCCCACATTTGACCGCGTTCTATCCAACAACCCGGTTTAGTGTGGGAGCGGGCTTGCTCGCGAATCGATTTAATGAGCGCAGCAATGCTCAGATCCGCCAAAAGGGTTTAAGCCCCTCCTCCCGCGCCTGCTCCAGACTCAATCCGACATCCTTGAGTTGCGCCGGTGTCAGCTCCAGCAATGCCTTGCGCGTGTGCAGACGATGCCAGAACAGACCCCAGCGACCCAGGAAGGACGGTGCGTTGCGCATGACCGCCTCGCGTGCGCCGTTC
Organism: Pseudomonas sp. B21-015; assembly: GCF_024749285.1. Classification (NCBI taxonomy): domain Bacteria; kingdom Pseudomonadati; phylum Pseudomonadota; class Gammaproteobacteria; order Pseudomonadales; family Pseudomonadaceae; genus Pseudomonas; species Pseudomonas sp. B21-015. The sequence goes on along the minus strand of NZ_CP087196.1, from coordinate 246,349 downwards.
TTTTGCCCTGCCGCCAGTTCCTGACTGTGTAACGTCAGCCGCACATCGCTCAAGCCGTTCATTTTTCGTCGCTCCTGTTTACTTGGGTAGCCAGAGCTTTCATGATGCGCGGACGGATAAAAGCATTACAGATTCAAAGAGCCTGTATTAATTCCATACAGTTTTTCCGTTTCGGCCTCTGAATCACTTATTTTTGCCAAATCTGTACTGGTTAACCGAGTCCCCCATACCGAGACTGAGCTATGACCCTATACGTCAACCTTGCCGAGTTGCTCGGCACACGTATCGAACAGGGCTTTTATCGCCCCGGCGACCGGCTACCGTCGGTGCGGGCGCTGAGTGTCGAACACGGGGTCAGCCTGAGCACGGTGCAGCAGGCCTATCGCGTGCTGGAAGACGTGGGCCTGGCGATGCCCAAACCCAAATCCGGCTACTTCGTGCCCGTGGGCCGCGAGCTACCGGAGCTGCCAGTGGTTGGTCGCCCCGCCCAACGCCCGGTGGATATTTCGCAATGGGATCAGGTGCTGGAACTGATCCGCGCGGTGCCACGCAAGGATGTCGTGCAACTGGGCCGTGGCATGCCGGACATCACCACGCCGACCATGAAGCCTCTGCTACGCAACCTGGCGCGAATCAGCCGTCGGCAGGACATGCCCGGCCTGTATTACGACAACATCTGCGGCACCCTCGAACTGCGCGAACAGATCGCTCGCCTGCTGCTCGATTCCGGTTGCCAGTTGAGCGCCAACGATCTGGTGATCACCACCGGTTGCCACGAAGCGCTGTCCACCAGCATCCGCGCTATCTGCGAGCCGGGGGATATCGTGGCCGTGGACTCACCGAGCTTTCACGGCGCCATGCAGACGCTCAAGGGCCTGGGCATGAAAGCCCTGGAAATCCCCACCGACCCGCTCACCGGCATCAGCCTCGATGCTTTGGAACTGGCGTTGGAGCAATGGCCGATCAAGGTCATACAGTTGACCCCCAACTGCAATAACCCGTTGGGCTACATCATGCCGGAGTCGCGCAAACGTGCGTTGTTGACGCTGGCACAGCGCTTCGACGTGGCGATTATCGAGGACGATGTGTATGGCGAACTGGCCTACACCTACCCACGCCCGCGCACGATCAAATCCTTCGACGAAGACGGCCGCGTCCTGCTGTGCAGTTCATTTTCCAAGACCCTGGCACCAGGCCTGCGCATTGGCTGGGTCGCACCGGGCCGTTATCTGGAACGAGTGCTGCACATGAAATACATCAGCACCGGCTCCACTGCGCCGCAACCGCAAATTGCGATTGCCGAGTTTCTCAAGGCAGGGCTTTTCGAACCGCATTTGCGGCGGATGCGTACGCAATACCAGCGCAATCGCGACTTGATGATCGATTGGGTCACCCGCTATTTCCCCACAGGCACCCGCGCCAGTCGTCCGCAAGGCAGCTTCATGCTGTGGGTCGAACTGCCAGAGGGTTTCGACACCCTGAAACTCAATCGTGCGCTGCATGATCAAGGCGTACAAATTGCCGTCGGCAGTATCTTTTCCGCCTCGGGCAAATACCGCAATTGCCTGCGTATGAACTACGCTGCCAAGCCCACACCGCAAATCGAAGAAGCCGTGCGCAAGGTCGGCGCCGCGGCGATCAAGCTGCTGGCGGAGACCGACTGACCTTTCTTCGGGAACCAGCGTCCATATACTAACAACGGCCGCCACCGGAACATTACCCGTGAGAATCAGACAGCCCCTGCTTGCTCTTCTGTTCCTCGCCTCGTTCCTGGGTGGCTGCGCGACGCCCCACATCCCTCGCGAACCAAGTCAGGCCCTGCCGGCGGCTACTTCTGCGTTCGGCCGTTCGATCCAGGCCCAGGCCGCTCCCCACCAGGGCCAATCGGGCTTTCGCTTGCTCTCCGACAGCACCGAGGCCTTCACCGCTCGCGCCGAGCTGATTCGCAACGCCCAAAGCAGCCTCGATTTGCAGTACTACATCGTCCATGACGGCATCAGCACACGGATACTGGTAAGCGAGTTGCTCAAAGCCGTCGACCGTGGCGTGCGGGTGCGGATTTTGCTCGACGACACCGCCAGCGATGGCCTGGACCGGATCATCGCAACCCTTGCCGCGCATCCACAGATTCAGATCCGCGTGTTCAACCCGCTGCACCTGGGTCGCAGCACCGGCGTCACGCGAGCCATGGGCCGATTGTTCAACGTGTCGCTGCAACACCGACGCATGCACAACAAACTGTGGTTGGCGGACAACAGCGCGGCGATCGTTGGCGGGCGTAACCTGGGGGACGAGTATTTCGATGCCGAGCCCAAGCTGAATTTCACCGACATCGACATGCTCAGCGTCGGCCCGGTTGCAGAACAGCTGGGGCACAGCTTCGATCAGTACTGGAACAGCGCCCTGAGCAAGCCGATCGAACAGTTTCTCTCGAGCAAGCCGACAACCAGGGACCTGAAAAATACCCGGACCCGACTGGACGAGTCCCTGGAGGAAACGCGCAAACAGAATCACGCGCTCTATCAACAGTTGATGACCTACGCCACTCACCCGCGCCTGGACGTCTGGCGTCGGGAGCTGATCTGGGCCTGGAACAAGGCGCTGTGGGACGCACCGAGCAAGGTGCTGTCCAACGGCGAGCCTGATCCGCACTTGCTGCTGAGCACCCAGTTGGCGCCCGAACTCAATGGAGTCAGCAAAGAGCTGATCATGATCTCGGCCTACTTCGTACCTGGCCCACCGGGGCTGGTGTACCTGACCGGGCGCGCCGATGCCGGGGTGTCGGTAAGCATGCTGACCAACTCACTGGAAGCCACCGACGTACCGGCGGTGCATGGCGGGTACGCGCCGTATCGCAAGACGATGCTGGAGCATGGCGTGCAGTTATTCGAATTGCGCGGCCAGCCCGGTGAAGGCGGCAGTGCGCCGCATCTCTTTCACAGCAAGTCTTATCGCGGTTCCGGTTCCAGCCTGCACAGCAAGGCGATCATCTTCGACCGGCAGAAAGCCTTCATCGGCTCATTCAATTTCGACCCGCGCTCGGTGCTGTGGAACACCGAAGTCGGGGTGCTGGTGGACAGCCCGGAACTCGCCGGGCGTGTGCGCGAACTGGCACTGGAGGGTATGGCGCCTGCCCTCAGCTATCAGGCACGGCTGGAAAAAGGTCAGATGGTCTGGGTCACCGAAGATGACGGCAAACAGCACACATTGACCGAGGAGCCGGGGAGTTGGTGGCGACACTTCAATTCGTGGCTCAGCAGTACGGTCGGCCTGGAGAAGATGCTCTAGACCCTGTGGCGAGGGGGCTTGCGCAGCGCTCAGGCCGGTTCGGCAACCGTGCCAAACGCCCCTTGCCGCGACACCAGAATCACCAACCCCAACGCACCCGCCGCCATCAGCAACGGCAAGGCATGCCCGCTGATCCACTGGCTCCCGGCACCAGCCGCCAACGGCCCGATCAGGCAACCAACCCCCCATAGCTGTGCGATATGGGCATTGGCCCGCACCAAGGCATCGTCGCGGTAACGCTCGCCGATCAGAATCAGCGACAAGGTGAACAAACCGCCGGCACTGGCACCGAACAACACCCAGAGTGGCCAGATCAACAGCGTATCGATCAACAACGGAATCGCCAGACTCGACAGCAGCAAGAGCATCGCGCAGCCGGTGAACAATGCACGCCTCGACAAGCGATCAGCCAGTGCGCCAATCGGCAATTGCAGCAAGGCATCACCCACCACCACGGTGCTGACCATCGCCAGGGCGATTTCCGTGGTGAACCCCTGACGCAGGCAATAGACCGGCAACAAGGTCAGGATCATCGCTTCGAACGCGGCGAACAGCGACACCGCCCAGGCAATTGCCGGCAGGCCACGGCAGAAATTCAGCAGGTCGCTCAAGGTCACGCCGCAGGCTTCGCTGGTGGGTGCGCCGCTGCGGCCCAGCAGCAGGAGCGGTGAAGTCATCAGCAAACCGACGCCGACCCAGAAGCCATAATCGTGCTCGGTGCCCAACGCACCCAACAATAACGGCCCGGCCAGCTGGCTCAGCGCATAGCTACTGCCATACAGCGCCACCAGTCGCCCGCGCCATTGTTCCACTACCAGCTGATTGATCCAGCTTTCGCCGAGGATGAAGACAAGGGTCAGGATCACCCCGATCATCAACCGCAGCACCAGCCAGATCGGGTAGCTCGGCCACAGCGCCAGCAAGCCGATGGATACCGCCCCGGCCCACAGGCACAGGCGCATCAGATTGGCCGTGCCGAGACGGGCCGCGAGGTGGCTGGAGATTTTCGCCCCCAGCAATACGCCAATAGCCGGCATCGCCGCCATCACACCAATGGCAAACGAGCCATAACCCCAGCCTTCCAGGCGCAGCGATACCAACGGCATGCTGACACCCAGGGCCAGGCCGACACTCAAGACAGACGCCAAAACGGCGAAATACGTCGCCCAACGCATGTTCCACGCTCCTGTGGATATTTTATGTGCAGCGCAAAACACTGTGGGAGCGAGCCTGCTCGCGATGACGGAGCAACATTCAACATAGACGTCGACTGTCATACCGCTATCGCGAGCAGGCTCGCTCCCACAAGGGATCTATGTTGCAGCGGGCCCCGATATGAACCGGGGCCCGCGACCTATTACAACTTGATCCAGGTCGCCTTCAGCTCGGTGTACTTGTCGAACGCGTGCAGCGACTTGTCACGACCGTTGCCAGACTGTTTGAAACCACCGAACGGCGCGGTCATGTCGCCACCATCGTACTGGTTGACCCACACGCTACCGGCGCGCAAGGCCTTGGCGGTGAGGTGGGCCTTCGAGATGTCCGTGGTCCATACCGCAGCCGCGAGGCCGTAAGGGGTGTCGTTGGCAATCGCAATGGCTTCTTCGGCGGTATCGAAGGTAATCACCGACAACACGGGACCAAAGATCTCCTCCTGGGCAATTTTCATCGCGTTGCTGACACCGTCGAAAATCGTCGGCTCGACGTAGGTGCCACCGGTTTCCTGAAGAATGCGCTTGCCGCCAGCCACCAGTTTGGCGCCATCGGTGTGACCGGATTCGATGTAGGACAGCACGGTGTTCATCTGCTGGGTATCCACCAGCGCACCGACGTTGGTCGCAGGGTCCAGCGGATTGCCCGGCTTCCAGGCCTTGAGGGCTTCGATCACCAGCGGCAGGAATTTGTCTTTGATCGAACGCTCGACCAGCAGGCGCGAACCGGCGGTGCAGACCTCGCCCTGGTTGAAGGCGATGGCACTGGCAGCCGATTCGGCGGCGGCTTGCAGGTCTGGCGCATCGGCAAACACGATGTTTGGGCTCTTGCCACCGGCTTCGAGCCAGACACGCTTCATGTTCGATTCGCCGGAGTAGATCAGCAGTTGCTTGGCGATCTTGGTCGAGCCGGTGAACACCAGGGTGTCGACGTCGTTGTGCAGGGCCAGGGCCTTGCCAACGGTGTGACCATATCCCGGCAACACGTTCAGCACACCTTTCGGAATACCAGCCTCAACCGCCAATGCAGCGATGCGAATGGCCGTCAGCGGCGATTTTTCGGAAGGTTTGAGGATCACCGAGTTACCGGTGGACAGCGCCGGGCCGAGTTTCCAGCAGGCCATCATCAACGGGAAGTTCCACGGCACGATCGCGCCGACCACGCCGACCGGCTCGCGAGTCACCAGACCCAACTGATCGTGCGGGGTGGCGGCGACTTCGTCGTAGATCTTGTCGATGGCTTCACCGCTCCAGCTCAGGGCTTGCGCCGCGCCGGGAACGTCGATGTACAGGGAATCGCTGATCGGTTTGCCCATGTCCAGGGTTTCGAGCAGGGCCAATTCTTCGGCGTGCTGTTTCAGCAGGCCGGCAAAACGAATCATGGTGGCTTTGCGCTTGGTCGGTGCCAGACGCGACCAGACGCCGGAATTGAAAGTGGCGCGGGCGTTTTCCACGGCACGCTGGGCGTCGGCGGCGTCACAGCTGGCAATCTTGCCCAGCAGACGGCCATCGACGGGGCTGATGCACTCGAACATCTCGCCGGAGACTGCATCGGTGTATTCGCCATTGATGTAGGCGCGGCCTTCGATCTTCAGATCGCGAGCCCGTTGCTCCCAATCGGCACGAGTCAGGGTGGTCATACGAGTGTCCTCCTCTTATTGAATACGAGCGCCCCGCGGTCTTCGCGGGCGCTGTCAGGAATTCTGCCCGGCCAGCCTGCTTTTCGGCTCAAGGCAACCGTTACCCTAAACCAGCGGCAGGTGAAGTTTCAATATATTTGACAAAAGGCCGGTAAACGGCCTTACGATGTTCATTTTAATAAACATAGACTTTCAATTTTCCAGGCCGCAATCACGGGGGAATACCCGCATGAGCATTCAGGATATCGTCGATTTCAGCCAAGCCACCACCCAGCCCGATCGCTATCGGCCAGACCCGGCAAAAATCCTCAAGGGCGATCCCGAGCAAGCGGTGTACAACCACTACAACAGCCCGTGCGGCCAGATGAGTGCAGGTGTTTGGGAAGGCGAAGTCGGCCAATGGCGGGTGAACTACACCGAACACGAGTACTGCGAAATCGTGCAGGGGGTTTCAGTACTGCGCGACAACGACGGCAACGCCAAGACCCTTCGCGTGGGCGATCGCTTCGTGATTCCGGCCGGTTTCAGGGGCACTTGGGAGGTGCTGGAGCCGTGCCGCAAGATTTATGTGGTGTTTGAACAGAAGGTCTGAAGATTTGTGCTGTTTGGGCCGACCTCATCGCGGGCAAGCCACGCTCCCACAGGGATCTGTGTCGATCACAATACCTGTGGGAGCGGGCTTGCCCGCGATGGGGCCCTGACAGACAACACAAAATCCACAGGCAACAAAAAAGGCCCGTATCTCGCGATACGGGCCTTTTTCGTAAGAGGGAAAAATCAATTACTTGATTTTGCCTTCTTTGTAGATCACGTGCTTACGAACAACCGGATCAAATTTCTTGATCTCGATTTTGTCCGGAGTAGTGCGCTTGTTCTTGTCGGTAGTGTAGAAGTGACCAGTACCGGCGCTCGAAATCAAACGAATCAATTCACGCATGATTAGCTCCCTTAGATCTTGCCAGCTTTGCGAATTTCGGCCAGCACGACAGTGATGCCACGCTTGTCGATGATACGCATGCCTTTGGCAGATACGCGCAGACGCACGAAACGTTTCTCTTCTTCAACCCAGAAGCGGTGATGCTGCAGGTTCGGCAGGAAACGACGACGGGTTTTGTTGTTTGCGTGGGAAATGTTATTCCCAGTCACCGGACCCTTACCGGTAACTTGACATACTCTCGACATGCCTCAGCCCTCTAAAACCACATGCCCAACCCGGCATGGGTTGGCCGCTTAATCTCTCAGTCATTTGGCGCCAGGCGCCGCGTTTCTTTAGAGGTCTTACCGGCTACACCTACAAGTGAAGGAACCGGGCCCCTAGAAAAGAGCGCTGCTTTATACCAGAAAGACCAGAGAGCAACAACAACCGGTGTGCATTGAGTTGATAAAAACCCTGTTTTTTTGGCGCCGAACGCCTTGGACAAAGGCCGTGCCCGATAACGACCGCTCGTCGCCGAGAATCGGCCAACGGGCCCATTCCGGGTTTTTCTCAACCGTCACTCACCGAAAACAATCACCCATACTCCCCTCAAAATGAAAAAGGGGATAGTCATTTGCAAAAGAGCCCACTAGGGTAGGCCTTTTCCAGACTGCACTTGCAGATGGGCCTTCGATCTGTAAAGGAATCCGACCATGCGCCTCGCTGCCCTACCGCTGCTGCTTGCCCCGCTTCTGCTGAGCCCCCTGGCCCATGCCGCCGCCCTGAGCGTCTGCACCGAGGCCAGCCCGGAAGGGTTCGATGTGGTGCAATACAACTCGCTGACCACCACCAACGCCTCGGCCGACGTGCTGATGAACCGCCTGGTGGACTTCGACACCGCCAGCGGCAAAGTAGTCCCCAGCCTCGCGGACAGTTGGGAAGTCACGCCCGACGGCCTGACCTACGTCTTCAAATTGCACCCGCAGGTGAAATTTCATCGCACCGAATACTTCAGCCCGACGCGCGACCTGACCGCCGAAGACGTGAAGTTCAGCTTCGACCGCATGCTCGATCCGGCAAACCCGTGGCACAAAGTCGCCCAGAGCGGCTTCCCGCACGCCCAGTCGATGCAGTTACCCGCGCTGATCAAGAAGATCGACGCACTGGACCCGCTCACCATCCGCTTCACCCTCGATCACCCGGACTCGACTTTCCTGCCAACCCTGAGCATGGGTTTCGCCTCGATCTATTCGGCCGAATACGCCGATCAACTGATGAAGGCCGGCACGCCGGAAAAGCTCAACAGCCAGCCGATCGGCAGCGGGCCGTTCATTTTCACGCGCTTCCAGAAAGACGCCTCGATTCGCTACAAGGCCAACCGCGACTACTTCCAAGGCAAGCCATCGGTTGACCCACTGATCTTCGCCATCACCCCGGACGCCAACGTTCGCTTGCAGAAATTGCGCCGCAACGAGTGCCAGATCGCCCTGTCGCCGAAGCCTCTGGACGTACAAGCCGCATTGAAAGAGCCGGCCCTGAAAGTGGAAAAGACCGACGCGTTCATGACCGCGTTCGTCGGCATCAACAGCCAACATCCGCCGCTGGACAAGCCTGAAGTGCGCCAGGCGATCAACCTCGCATTCGACAAGGCCAACTACATCAAGGCTGTGTTCGAAGACACCGCCGAAGCCGCCAACGGCCCGTACCCGCCCAATACCTGGAGCTACGCCAAAGGCTTGCCGGGCTACCCGCATGACGTCGAAAAGGCCCGCGCATTGATGGCCAAGGCCGGGCTCAAGAATGGTTTCCAGACCACCATCTGGACCCGCCCTTCCGGCAGCCTGCTGAACCCCAATCCGAGCCTCGGCGCACAATTGCTGCAGGCCGACCTGGCGGAAATCGGCATCCAGGCCGAGATCCGCGTAATCGAATGGGGTGAGCTGATTCGCCGTGCCAAGGCCGGCGAGCACGACCTTCTGTTCATGGGCTGGTCCGGCGACAACGGTGACCCGGACAACTTCCTCACGCCGCAGTTTTCCTGCGCGGCGGTCAAATCCGGCACCAACTTCGCCCGCTACTGCAATCAGGATCTGGACAAGCTGATCAGCGCCGGCAAGACCACCGACGAGCAAGGCGTACGCACCAAGCTCTACGAACAGGCCCAGACACAGATCCAGCAACAGGCATTGTGGCTGCCGCTGGCTCACCCGACCGCCTTTGCGCTGACGCGTAAAGACGTCGAGGGTTATGCAGTCAGCCCGTTTGGTCGCCAGGACTACTCCAAGGTCAACCTCAAGTAATCAGCGTCGACACAAAACCTGTGGGAGCGAGCCTGCTCGCGATAGCGTCCCTTCAGTCACTGAACAGGTTGACTGACACAACGCCATCGCGAGCAGACTCGCTCCCACATGGACTCACTTGGTTCCGCATCCCTCGCTCACATCCACCCATACTCAGCCATCGACAGCGGATCGCCGTCGCCGACGATGAAATGGTCGAGTACCCGCACATCAATCAGGTCCAGCGCCTCTTGCAGGCGCTTGGTCAGCGTGCGGTCGGCCTGGCTGGGGTTGGTGTTACCCGACGGATGGTTGTGGCAGAGGATCAACGCTGCGGCGTTGTGGACCAAGGCGCGCTTAACCACTTGCCTCGGATAAACACTGGTGCTGTCGATGGAGCCGCGAAACAGCACTTCAAAGGTCAGTACTTGATGCCTGGAATCCAGAAACAGACAGCCGAACACCTCGTGAGGCTCGTGGCGCAACATCGATTTCAGGTAATCACGAACCGCCTGCGGATTTTCCAGCGCCGATTTCTGGCGCGCACGTTCGGCCAAATGCCGCCGGCCCATTTCCTGGGCCGCTTGCAACTGAGCGAATTTTGCCGGCCCGAGACCCAGCTGCCTGCTGAACGCCGCCTGATCGGCCTCAAGTAGTGCGCGCAAACTGCCAAACTGATTCAACAGGTGTCGCGCCAGATCCACCGCGCTTTTACCCGATACGCCGGTTCTTAAAAAAATAGCCAGCAGCTCTGCGTCCGAAAGACTCCCCGAGCCAAACTCAAGCAACCTCTCCCGCGGCCGTTCCGCCGCCGGCCAATCGCGAATGCTCATAACACCTCCATGTCTGTGGGCGCCGCTGTTCCATAGCGGTCGCTGTGATATCGTAGCCCATCTTTTTTGCGGGCGATTTCACCCCTGGGGAGGGGGTATCGCAACGCAGTCATCAACGAAATGAAAGGCAGACCTATGCAGCGGCTGTATCGGAAACGCATCGTTCTGGGCGTCGGCGGCGGCATTGCTGCCTACAAGAGCGCCGATCTGGTTCGCCGCCTGATCGACCAGGGCGCCGAAGTGCGCGTGGTCATGACCCGTGGCGGGAGCGAATTCATTACCCCGCTGACCATGCAGGCGCTGTCCGGGCACCCGGTCCATCTGGACCTGCTGGACCCGGCGGCCGAAGCCGCCATGGGCCACATCGAACTGGCCAAATGGGCCGACCTGGTGCTGATCGCCCCCGCCACCGCGGACCTGATTGCCCGCCTGGCCCAAGGCATTGCCGACGACCTGCTGACCACGCTGGTGCTAGCCACCGACGCGGTCGTTGCCGTTGCACCGGCGATGAATCAGGCCATGTGGCGCGACCCGGCGACCCAGGCGAACCTGCGAACCCTCGAAAGCCGCGACCTCAAAGTCTTCGGCCCGGCCTCCGGCAGCCAGGCCTGTGGCGACGTCGGCATGGGCCGCATGCTCGAAGCCACCGACCTCGCCCAGTGCGCGGCAGACTGCTTCCAGCGTCAGGCACTGACTGGCAAGCACGTGCTGATCACCGCGGGGCCGACCCAGGAAAACATCGACCCGGTGCGCTACATCACCAACCACAGCTCCGGGAAAATGGGCTTCGCCCTGGCCGAAGCCGCGGTAGAAGCCGGCGCCCGCGTGACCCTGATCACAGGCCCGGTGCACCTGCCGACCCCGGATCGCGTCACGCGCATCGACGTAGTCAGCGCCCGCGACATGCTCGCAGCCTGTGAAGCCGCGATCCCCTGCGACCTGTTCATCGCCTCTGCGGCAGTCGCGGACTACCGCCCGGAGGTCGTCGCCCCACAGAAACTCAAGAAAGACCCTACGAGCGGCGACGGCTTGTTACTACAGATGGTGCGCAACCCAGACATCCTGGCCACCATCGCCACCCGTCCCGACCGTCCGTTCAGTGTCGGTTTCGCCGCCGAAACCGAACACTTGCTCGACTACGCTGCACGCAAGTTGAAAGACAAGAATCTCGATCTGATCGTCGCCAACGACGTCGCCAACCCGAGTATTGGCTTCAACAGCGAAGAAAACGCCTGCAGCGTGATTGATCGGGAGCTGCACGCCACTGTTTTTGCCCAGACCAGCAAGGGCAAGATTGCCCGCCAGCTGATCACTTTTATCGCCGAACGTCTGAACCAGGTTTAATTTACATGCACGCTTTGCAAGCCAAGATCCTCGACCCACGCATCGGCACCGAATTCCCGCTGCCGCAGTACGCCACGCCAGGCTCCGCCGGCCTCGACCTGCGCGCCATGCTGGAAAAAGATACCGTCATCAAGCCGGGCGAAACCCTGCTGATCCCTACTGGCCTGTCGGTGTACATCGGCGATCCGGGCCTGGCGGCCTTGATTCTTCCGCGCTCAGGCCTGGGCCATAAGCACGGCATCGTGCTGGGCAACCTGGTTGGCCTGATCGACTCCGATTACCAGGGCCCGCTGATGGTGTCGTGCTGGAACCGTGGCCAGGCCGACTTCAACATCGTCGTTGGCGAGCGTCTTGCCCAGCTGGTTCTGGTGCCGGTGGTTCAAGCGCACTTCGAAATGGTCGAAGAGTTCGTCGAAACCCAGCGCGGCACCGGCGGTTTCGGCCACTCCGGCAGCCACTGATCACAAAGGCCGGGCACCCTGCCCGGCCCGAATCCTGCATTTTGTATTCAAGGACGAAAAAATTGCGCAGACCTCACCTGAAAGGTTTACCGCCCAAAATCAAGGCATTGACCGGCCATTCACTCGCGAACACCGGTGACATGGCCTTTGCACACCACGAACTCTCTGCCGAAAACGCCGTCATACCCTTCAGTTTGAGCCAGCCCGCGAGTTTTTCGCCGGTTTGTCCAGCCACTTTAGAGATGGAGCATTTCCAGAAATGAGCACCCCAGCCCAAGTCGCACCTACGTTCCCCGACAGCATCTTCCGTGCCTACGACATTCGCGGCACCGTCCCGGAATTCTTGAACGCTGAAACCGCTTATTGGCTTGGTCGCGCCATCGGCTCCCAGAGCCTGGCCCAGGACGAACCCAACGTGTCCGTCGGCCGCGACGGTCGCCTGTCCGGCCCGGAACTGGTGGAACAACTGATTCAGGGTCTGGCCGACAGCGGTTGCCACGTCAGCGATGTGGGCCTGGTGCCAACGCCTGCGCTGTACTACGCCGCCAACGTACTGGCCGGCAAATCCGGCGTGATGCTCACCGGCAGCCACAACCCCTCGAACTACAACGGCTTCAAGATCGTCATTGCCGGTGACACCCTGGCCAACGAACAGATCCAGGCCCTGCACGAACGCCTCAAGACCAACAACCTGAGCAGCGGCAAGGGCAGCATCACCAAGGTCGAGATCCTCGACCGCTACAACACCGAAATCGTCCAGGACATCAAACTCGCCCGCCGCCTGAAAGTAGTGGTCGATTGCGGTAACGGCGCGGCCGGCGTGATCGCCCCGCAACTGATCGAAGCGCTGAACTGCGAAGTCATCCCGCTGTTTTGCGACGTCGACGGCAACTTCCCGAACCACCACCCGGACCCGGGCAAGCCTGAAAACCTCGTGGACCTGATCGCCAAGGTCAAGGAAACCAACGCTGACCTGGGCCTGGCCTTCGACGGCGATGGCGACCGCGTAGGCGTCGTCACCAACACCGGCAGCATCGTCTTCCCTGATCGCCTGCTGATGCTGTTCGCCCGCGACGTCGTGGCGCGCAACCCGAACGCGGAAATCATCTTCGACGTCAAATGCACCCGCCGCCTGGTCCCGCTGATCAAGGAATACGGCGGTCGTCCGCTGATGTGGAAAACCGGTCACTCGTTGATCAAAAAGAAAATGAAACAATCCGGCGCCCTGTTGGCCGGTGAAATGAGCGGGCACATCTTCTTCAAGGAACGCTGGTTCGGTTTCGACGACGGTATCTACAGCGCCGCGCGGCTGCTGGAGATCCTCAGCAAGGAAAAATCCACCGCGGAAGAGCTGTTCGCGACCTTCCCGAACGATATTTCTACGCCAGAGATCAATATCCATGTGACCGAAGAGAGCAAATTCAGCATCATTGATGCACTGCACGACGCGCAGTGGGGTGAAGGCGCCGACCTGACCACCATTGACGGCGTGCGAGTCGACTATGCCAAAGGCTGGGGCCTGGTTCGCGCCTCCAACACCACACCGGTGCTGGTGCTGCGCTTCGAGGCCGATGACGAGGCTGAATTGCAGCGCATCAAGGATGTGTTCCACGTCCAGCTGAAACGCGTTGCACCTGATCTCCAATTACCGTTTTGATCTTCTGAAGCACCCGGAGCCCTGAATGACCCTCGAACGCGAAGCCGCCGCCAACACCGCCAAGGTCCTGTCCGAAGCGCTGCCTTACATTCGCCGCTATGTCGGCAAGACGCTGGTGATCAAATACGGCGGCAACGCGATGGAAAGCGAGGAGCTGAAAACCGGCTTCGCCCGCGACATCGTGCTGATGAAAGCCGTCGGTATCAACCCGGTGGTGGTTCACGGCGGTGGCCCGCAAATCGGCGACCTGCTCAAGCGTCTGTCGATCGAGAGCCACTTCATCGATGGTATGCGCGTGACTGACGCGCAGACCATGGACGTGGTGGAGATGGTCCTCGGCGGCCAGGTGAACAAGGACATCGTCAACCTGATCAACCGTCATGGCGGCAGCGCCATCGGCCTGACCGGCAAAGACGCCGAGCTGATTCGCGCGAAAAAGCTCACTGTTACCCGTCAGACGCCGGAAATGACCCAGCCGGAAATCATTGATATTGGCCAGGTGGGCGAAGTGGTCGGCATCAACACCGACCTGCTGAACCTGCTGGTCAAAGGCGATTTCATCCCGGTGATCGCGCCAATCGGCGTGGGCGCCAACGGCGAGTCGTACAACATCAACGCCGACCTGGTGGCCGGTAAAGTGGCCGAAGCACTGAAGGCTGAAAAGCTGATGCTGCTGACCAACATCGCCGGCCTGATGGACAAGACCGGCAAGGTCCTGACCGGCCTGAGCACCCAGCAAGTCGACGAGCTGATCGCCGACGGCACCATCTACGGCGGCATGCTACCGAAGATTCGTTGCGCGCTGGAAGCGGTACAAGGCGGCGTGGGCAGCTCGTTGATCATCGATGGTCGGGTGCCGAATGCGATTCTGCTGGAAATCTTCACCGACACGGGTGTGGGTACCTTGATCAGCAACCGCAAGCGTCACTAAGCAACACAAACAAAAAGACCCCGCTCAGCCAAGCTGAGCGGGGTCTTTTTTTGTATGCAATTCCTGTGGTAATTCACCTTTTGTGGCGAGGGAGCTTGCTCCCGCTTGAGTGCGCAGCACTCACAAAATCCTTGGGTCTGCTACGCAGCCCAGCGGGAGCAAGCTCCCTCGCCACACAAGCCCGATACCACAGGGGGAATTGTGGTCAGACGCCGAACTGGGCGCGATAGGCTTCAACCGCCGGCAAATGCTGCTTGAGCTGCGGATCATCCGCCAGGAACTCGAGCACCTGGTTCAGCGAAACAATGCTGATCACCGGAATACCGAAATCGCGCTCCACTTCCTGGATGGCCGACAATTCGCCGTTGCCACGCTCCTGACGGTTCAGGGCGATCAGCACGCCCTTGGCCTTGGCGCCGTCCTGGGAAGCGATGATCTGCATCACTTCACGGATGGCGGTGCCTGCGGTGATCACGTCGTCGATGATCAGCACGTCGCCGGTCAATGGCGCGCCGACCAGGCTGCCGCCTTCGCCATGGGCCTTGGCTTCCTTGCGGTTGAAGCACCATGGCAAATCACGGCCATGATGTTCGGCCAGCGCCACCGCAGTGGTCGCCGCCAGCGGGATGCCTTTGTAGGCCGGGCCGAACAGCACGTCGAACGAAATACCGCTCTCGACGATGGCTGCCGCATAGAAACGCCCCAGCTGCGCCAGGGCGGAACCCGAGTTGAACAGGCCGGCATTGAAGAAGTAAGGACTGGTGCGTCCGGACTTCAGGGTGAACTCACCGAAGCGCAAAACGCCACGATCAATGGCAAAACGAATGAAGTCGCGCTGATACGCTTGCATGAAAAAAACCCCAAATACCACGGATTTAGCTAATTAGGTAGACGCCGTGTATCATACCCGCACGCGATTTTTGGGGCCACTTATGCGGATCATCAGTGTGAACGTCAATGGTATTCAGGCTGCAGTCGAGCGTGGTTTGCTCAGTTGGCTGCAAGCACAGAATGCCGACGTCATCTGCCTGCAGGACACCCGTGCCTCCGCCTTTGAACTGGACGATCCAGCCTTCCAACTGGATGGCTACTTCCTTTATGCCTGCGAAGCCGAAGTTCCCGCCCAAGGTGGCGTGGCTTTGTACTCGCGGTTGCAACCGAAGGCTGTCATCAGCGGTCTTGGCTTCGAGACGGCCGACCGCTACGGGCGTTACCTGCAAGCCGATTTCGACAAGGTCAGCATCGCGACCTTGCTGCTCCCTTCGGGGCAGAACGGCGATGAAGACTTGAACCAGAAGTTCAAGCTAATGGACGACTTCGCCCGTTATCTGGATAAACAGCGGCGCAAACGTCGCGAGTACATTTATTGTGGCTCGCTGTACGTGGCGCAACAGAAGCTGGATATCAAGAACTGGCGCGACAGCCAGCAATCCCCGGGCTTCCTGGCGCCTGAGCGTGCCTGGATGGACGAGATTGTCGGCAACATGGGTTACGTCGATGCCCTGCGGGAAGTCAGCCGTGAAGGCGACCAGTACAGCTGGTGGCCGGACAACGAACAGGCCGAGATGCTCAACCTGGGCTGGCGCTTCGACTACCAGTTGCTGACCCCGGGCCTGCGCCGCTTCGTACGCAGTGCGCGCCTGCCGCGTCAGCCACGGTTCTCGCAGCATGCGCCGCTGATCGTGGACTACGACTGGACGCTGACGATCTAAGCGTCTTTTCGCAGATGCAAAAAAGCCGACATCGCTGTCGGCTTTTTTGTGCGCGCTGATCCCCTGTGGGAGCGAGCAAGCCCGCTCCCACAGGGGATCAGCAGTGTATTTATGTCACCAACCGCCAGGTGAAGGGATAGCGGTAAGGCACCCCGTCATTGGCCTTGAGCCCGGCAATGATGCACAGCACCATCGCCCCGATCAGCACCAACGGCAGCAGCACAAAGCCGATCAACACCAGCATCAGCAGGTAACAGATGCCCGAGACCAGCGCCACGGTGATCTGAAAGTTCAGCGCTTCTTTGCCCTGGGCGTCAATGAACGGATCGGTTTCACGCTTCCACTGCCAGAGTATCAGCGGCCCGATCAGGTGACCGAGCGGAAACCAGACTCCGAGAAACGCCGAGAGGTGACAAAACATCGCCCACTGGCGAGCCTCGGGGCTCGGGGTGGGGAGCAACTGCTGTTCATCACTCATGGCGCTCTCCTTTGCCGGACGTCAAAACAATCAGTCGGCCAGTGCAGCCTTCTGCAGTTCGAAAATCTCGATCATGCCTTTCTTCGCCAGTGCCAGCATCGCGTTCAGCTCTTCCGGCTGGAACGGCGCGCCTTCGGCAGTGCCCTGAACTTCGATGAAGCCACCCGTGCTGGTCATCACCACGTTAAGGTCAGTCTCGGCCGCCGAGTCTTCCAGGTAGTCGAGGTCAAGCACAGGCTCGCCCTGGTACATGCCCACCGACACGGCAGCGATCATTTGCTTGAGCGGGTCGCCACCTTTGAGGCCGCCACGCTTCTTGATCACTTTCAAGGCATCGACCAGTGCAACCATGGCGCCAGTGATGGACGCGGTGCGGGTACCGCCGTCAGCCTGGATCACGTCGCAGTCGACGTACAAGGTGATGTCGCCCAGCTTGGACATGTCCAGCGCAGCGCGCAGGGAGCGGCCGATCAGCCGCTGGATTTCCAGAGTGCGGCCACCTTGCTTGCCACGGCTCGCTTCACGCTGGTTACGCTCGCCGGTGGCGCGCGGCAGCATGCCGTATTCAGCGGTCAACCAGCCCTGGCCCTGACCTTTGAGGAAACGCGGCACGCCGTTCTCGACGCTGACGGTGCAGATGACCTTGGTATCACCGAACTCGACCAGCACAGAACCCTCGGCGTGTTTGGTGTAGTTGCGGGTAATGCGGATCGAGCGGAGCTGATCGGCAGCGCGACCACTTGGACGTTTCATAGGGATTACCTGTACGGGGGACGGAAAACTGCCGAGCATTATAGAGCCGTGGGCCGCGACTGGGCACTTCTAAAAAAATCGCCCGACGATTGAAGCCCCTGAATAGAGCGTAGCCGACGGCCTGCAGCTCTTTGTCACAGCGTGTGTTTGGGCGCATCCGCCCCACTGCGCTACAATCCTGCGCCTTTGCTGCCTGTCGGCTTTAATTCACAGATAGCGGGTCCGCGAAACTCTGGTTACGCGACGACCTGCATTGCGAGGTACCTCCATGGTGCACAGCATGACCGCCTTCGCCCGCGTCGAGAAAGCCGGCGTCCAGGGCACCCTGAGCTGGGAACTGCGCTCGGTCAACAGCCGCTACCTGGAACCCCATCTGCGCCTGCCGGAATCATTCCGCGACCTCGAGGGCGCGGTCCGCGAAGCCCTGCGCCAGGGAATTTCCCGGGGCAAGCTCGAATGCACCCTGCGCTTTACCGAAGAAAGCACCGGTAAACCGTTGCAGGTGGATCGCGAACGCGCCGCTCAACTGGTCGCTGCCGCCGAGACGGTCGCCAGCCTGATCAAGAACCCGGCCGCGCTGAACCCGCTGGAAGTCCTGGCCTGGCCCGGCGTGCTGGTGGCCGATGCCGCCGACCCGCAAGCGCTGAATGCCGAAGCCCTGGCGCTGTTCAACCTGGGTCTGAAGGAACTCAAGGCCGGCCGCGAGCGCGAAGGCGCAGAGCTGGCGCGGTTGATCAACGAGCGCCTGACGTCCATCGAGGAAGATGTGGTGACCCTGCGTGAACTGGTCCCGCAAATGCTTGCCACCCAGCGCCAGAAAGTCCTCGACCGCTTCACCGACATGAAGGCCGACCTCGACCCGCAGCGACTGGAACAGGAAATGGTCATGCTCGCGCAAAAGAGCGACGTCGCCGAAGAACTGGATCGCCTGAGCACTCACATCATCGAAGTTCGTCGGGTACTCAAATCCGGTGGCGCCGCCGGTCGGCGCCTGGACTTCCTGATGCAGGAGCTCAACCGCGAAGCCAACACACTGGGCTCCAAAGCCTTCGACCCGCGCAGCACACAGGCGGCGGTCAACCTCAAAGTGTTGATAGAGCAGATGCGCGAACAAGTGCAGAATATTGAGTAAGGCAAACCCGACATGACCCACAGCACCGGCACCCTATACATCATTTCTGCGCCTTCGGGCGCGGGCAAGAGCAGCCTGGTCAAAGCCCTGACCGATACTGATCCGGCGATCCGCGTCTCGGTCTCCCACACCACTCGCGCCATGCGCCCAGGTGAAGTGAACGGCGTGAACTATCACTTCGTCTCGCGTGAAGCGTTCGTGAAGATGGGCGAGCATGGTGACTTCCTCGAGCGCGCCGAAGTGTTCGGCAATCTCTACGGTACGTCCCAAAGCCACCTGCAGCAGACACTGGACGCGGGCCATGACCTGATTCTGGAAATCGACTGGCAGGGTGCAGAGCAAGTACGCAAGTTGATGCCCCAGGCCCGCTCGATTTTCATTCTACCGCCGTCCCTGGAGGCCTTGCACCAGCGCCTGACCAATCGAGGCCAGGACAGCGACGAGATCATTGACGGCCGGATGCGCGAAGCCGTCAGCGAGATGAGCCACTACGTCGACTATGACTACCTGATCATCAACGACGATTTTGCCCACGCACTGGACGATCTGAAGGCGATTTTCCGCGCCAATCAGCTGCATCAGAAGCGTCAGCAGCAGCGTCATGGCAAGTTATTGGCTGAATTGCTTGGCTAAACAGCTCTTCCCAAAACCGCTGCAAGGGCTTTACATTGGCACTTATAGCGCGTTGAAGAGCCTGGTCAAAAAATCAGCGCTTCCCTAATCGCTGGTGATTTTTTAAACTGTTGAGTCCGCTCGCCCAACCGGGCAGCGCGCATATTGCATTCGCTCCGAGGAATACCATGGCCCGCGTAACCGTTGAAGACTGCCTAGAACACGTGGAAAACCGCTTTGAGCTGGTCATGCTCTCTACCAAGCGTGCCCGTCAACTGGCCACCGGTGGCAAAGAGCCCCTGGTTCAGTGGGAAAACGACAAGCCCACTGTTGTAGCTCTGCGTGAAATCGCTGAAGGCCTGATGAGCTACGAGTTCATCGCCAACGCTGAAATCGTCGAAGACGAACCGCTGTTCGCAGCGTTCGAGGACGAGTCCAACGAGGCAGTATAAGGTCATGCCTGGTCGACGTAGCACGGCGCGGGGTCATAGCAAACGGCAGGAATTATCATGCCGAGCATAGACGCCCTCGCCGATCGCTTATCGACCTACCTCGGCAAGGACCAGGTCAATCTGGTCCGCCGAGCGTACTTCTACGCCGAACAAGCCCATGACGGCCAACGCCGCCGTAGCGGTGAGGCGTACGTCACGCACCCACTCGCGGTTGCGAATATTCTTGCCGACATGCACATGGACCATCAGAGCCTGATGGCTGCGATGCTGCATGACGTAATCGAAGACACCGGTATTGCCAAGGAAGCGCTGCAAGCGCAGTTCGGCGAAACCGTGGCCGAACTGGTCGACGGGGTCAGCAAACTGACCCAGATGAACTTCGAGACCAAAGCCGAAGCCCAGGCCGAAAACTTCCAGAAAATGGCCATGGCCATGGCGCGCGACATTCGCGTGATCCTGGTCAAACTGGCCGACCGCCTGCACAACATGCGCACCCTGGAAGTGCTGTCCGGCGAAAAACGTCGGCGGATTGCCAAGGAAACCCTGGAAATCTATGCGCCCATCGCCAACCGGCTGGGCATGCACGCCATCCGCATAGAGTTCGAAGACCTCGGCTTCAAGGCGATGCACCCGATGCGTTCCGCGCGGATCAACCAGGCGGTCAAGCGCGCCCGGGGCAACCGCAAGGAAATCGTCAACAAGATCGAAGAGTCCCTCAGCCACTGCCTGGCCATCGACGGCATTCAGGGCGAGGTCAGCGGTCGTCAGAAACACCTCTACGGCATCTACAAGAAAATGCGCGGCAAGCGTCGAGCCTTCAACGAGATCATGGACGTCTACGCGTTCCGGATCATCGTCGACAAGGTCGATACCTGCTACCGCGTGCTGGGTGCCGTACATAATTTGTACAAACCGTTGCCGGGGCGCTTCAAGGATTACATCGCGATCCCCAAGGCCAACGGCTACCAGTCGCTGCATACCACGCTGTTCGGCATGCACGGTGTACCGATCGAGATCCAGATCCGCACCCGTGAAATGGAAGAGATGGCCAACAACGGCATCGCCGCCCACTGGCTGTACAAATCCAGCGGCGACGAGCAGCCCAAAGGCACCCATGCCCGCGCCCGCCAGTGGGTCAAAGGCGTGCTGGAAATGCAGCAACGGGCCGGCAACTCGCTGGAATTCATCGAGAGCGTGAAGATCGACCTGTTCCCGGACGAGGTCTACGTGTTCACGCCCAAGGGCCGGATCATGGAGCTGCCCAAAGGCTCCACGGCGGTCGACTTCGCTTACGCGGTGCACACCGACGTGGGCAACAGCTGCATTGCCTGCCGGATCAACCGTCGTCTCGCGCCGCTGTCCGAACCGCTGCAAAGCGGCTCCACGGTCGAGATCGTCAGCGCCCCTGGCGCGCGGCCGAACCCGGCATGGCTCAACTTCGTGGTCACCGGCAAAGCGCGGACCCACATCCGCCATGCGCTGAAACTGCAACGCCGCTCCGAATCCATCAGCCTCGGCGAACGCCTGCTGAACAAGGTGCTCAACGGTTTCGACAGCTCCCTGGAAAAAGTTCCGGCCGAGCGCGTGCAGTTGATGCTCCACGAATACCGCCTCGAACTGATCGAAGACCTGCTCGAAGACATCGGCCTGGGTAATCGCATGGCTTACGTGGTCGCCCGTCGTCTGCTGGGCGAAGGCGAACAGCTGCCGAGCCCAGAAGGTCCGCTGGCGATTCGTGGCACCGAAGGTCTGGTGCTCAGTTACGCCAAGTGTTGCACGCCGATCCCGGGCGACCCGATTGTCGGCCATCTGTCCGCCGGCAAAGGGATGGTGGTGCACCTGGACAACTGCCGCAACATCAGCGAAATCCGCCATAACCCGGAAAAATGCATCCAGCTCTCGTGGGCCAAGGATGTCACCGGCGAATTCAACGTCGAGCTGCGCGTCGAACTGGAACACCAGCGCGGCCTGATCGCCCTGCTGGCCAGCAGCGTCAACGCGGCCGACGGCAATATCGAAAAAATCAGCATGGACGAACGCGACGGTCGTATCAGCGTGGTCCAACTGGTGGTCAGTGTGCACGACCGCGTGCACCTGGCCCGCGTGATCAAGAAACTGCGCGCCCTGACCGGCGTGATCCGCATCACCCGCATGCGCGCGTAGCCCACCCTTCACAAGGAGTCTTACATGACCAAGACCGTTATCAACAGCGACAAGGCCCCGGCCGCCATCGGTACTTACTCCCAGGCGATCAAGGCTGGCAACACCGTTTACATGTCGGGTCAGATTCCTCTGGACCCAAAAACCATGGAACTGGTCGAAGGCTTCGAAGCCCAGACCGTCCAGGTGTTCGAGAACCTCAAAGCCGTGGCTGAAGCGGCCGGTGGTTCGTTCAAGGACATCGTCAAACTGAACATCTTCCTCACCGACCTGAGCCACTTCGCCAAGGTCAACGAGATCATGGGCAAGTACTTCGACCAGCCATACCCGGCCCGCGCCGCCATCGGCGTAGCGGCCCTGCCAAAGGGTGCGCAGGTTGAAATGGATGCCATTCTGGTCATCGAGTAAACGTGCGGCGCAGCCTTGCGAGGCTGCGCCGACTGATCTTGTAAAAAGGGTTCTGAAAGGATTCCACCATGCGCCAAGCGCTAGTTCTCTCGCTGGTCGCCCTACTCTTGGGCGGATGTGCCAGCAACCCTGCCGACCGTGATATCAGCGGCACCTGGATCAATCAGGTAGCGATCGATGCTGCATCCAAAGGCGGCCCCCTGCGTGAAGCGCTCCAGGCCTATGGCCCGAACCTGGAATGGGACGTCAACACCAAGGCCGGTCAGGCCCGCTACACCAATGGTTTTGAAAACGTCGAAGGCAAGCTGCTGGGCGAACAGTCCGGCGCCTGGAAAATCGACTTTTATGGCAGCTCCGCCAGCGAGCTGAAGCGTGACGGCAAGCAACTGAGCCAGGCCGCCAACGACAACGAGCCGGAGCAAGTCTTCGACCGCGCATCGGTCCAGGTGCCGGACGGCGCACCGATTGGCGCGAGTTTCGAGCGGGCGCTGTATTCGGCTTATATGGGCGGCAGCTGGAAAATCCTCAGCGGCCCCGGCGAAGGCAACACCGTGCAGTTCCAGGCCGATGGCCAGGTTGCCGGTCTTCCGGGTACCGATCGTTATGCTCTGTGCCTGGCAGGCGATTGCGCGTCGATGAGCGGCGGCCACGACAACATCTGGCTGCAGGTGAACGGCCAGGGCAATACCTGGATCTTTGCGCGCAAGGGCAAGGAACTGGAGATTTTCCAGACCGTGAATACCGCACTGGCGGACGAGATGCCTTCGTTTACGCCGGGTGATCGCAAATGGTTGCTGGAAAAGCAGTAACCCGAATCTGAAGCCAACAGATAACCCTGTGGGAGCGGGCTTGCCCGCGATGAGGCCATAACATTCAACATCCAGGTTGACTGTTACACCGCCATCGCGGGCAAGCCCGCTCCCACAGTTGTAGTGTGTAACCGGATTTCAGCAGCGACCTTCGAGGATCGCAGCGTAGCCTTCGCGGAAACTCGGATATTTTGGTTGCCAACCCAACGCCTTCGCCCGGGCATTGCTGCAGCGCTTGCTGCCGGCACGACGCACACTCGCATCCTCGGCCCATTCGGTCACACCCAGATACTCACGCAACCAGCCCACCACCTCCGCCAATGACGCGGGCGCATCGTCGACGCCTATATAGTCATCATCCAGCGTCACCCCACGCCGATCCTCCTCAAGCAGAAACGCCAGCAACCCCGCAGCGTCATCGACGTGAATGCGGTTGGCGTACAACGGTGGATCGATCGCCACGCGATAACCGCGACGGACCTGGGTCAGCAGCCACTCTCGGCCCGGACCATAAATGCCGGTCAGGCGCACGATGCTGGCCGGAATGCCGCTATCACGCGCCACTTGCTCGGCCTCCAGCATCACACGCCCTGAATAGCCAGCCGCCACGGTCGGCGAGTTCTCGTCGACCCACTCGCCCTCTTGCTGACCGTAAACGCTGCTGCTGGAAACGAATAGCAGCCGATTGGGCACTTGCCCGTAGTCCCCCAGCCATTCCAGCACGTGTTGCAAACCCTGGATATAAGCGGCGCGGTATCCGGCCTCATCGTGATCGGTAGCCGCCGCGCAATACACCAGGTAATCCACCGCGCCGATTGGCCAGGTCGGCGGGCAGTCTTTATTGAACAAGTCACCGGCAACGCCAATTACCCCTTGGGGCAGGCGTGAGACGTCACGCCGCAAACCGTGAACCTCCCACCCTGAATTCAGCAATTGCGTGGCCAGACGACTGCCGACATCACCGCAGCCGGCGATTAAAACAGAAGGCGCGGACATCAGAAAACTCCTATCGGAAAGCCACAGACTAGCGCTGGCAAGGGACGAGCGGCTAGCAATGAAGGAAAAAAAGATACTCTATTACTTTTGTTAACAAGAATTACTTGCAATAATGCGGGTCACTTTTGTTCTCGGCCTCACGAGGCCTGGAAGAACATCTACCGTTTTTTTCCTTTCAGGTCCGGCCAGCATGACACGCAATCAATTCCCCGCTTCGCCAACCAAACGACCTCGCGCCTGGAGTGCGGTGGCCGCCCTGTTGCTCAGCCTGACGCTGGCGCCGACCGCCGCATTCGCCGATGCACAAGCGCCAGCCACACAGCCTGCCGCCGCTCAGACACCAGCCGTTCAAACCGCACCTGCCGCGACCGACCCGGCTCAGGCCGTAGACGCTGCTGACGTGCCGGAAGTCCTCGAAGCCGACAACTCGCTGGGCATGGCCCATGACCTGTCGCCGTGGGGCATGTACCAGAACGCCGACATTATCGTGAAGATCGTGATGATCGGCCTGGCCATCGCCTCGATCATCACCTGGACTATCTGGATCGCCAAGGGCTTCGAGTTGATCGGCGCAAAGCGTCGTCTGCGTGTTGAAATCGCCCACCTGAAAAAAGCCGCCACCCTTAAAGAAGCCAGCGCGACGGCGGCCAAGGAAGGCACACTCGCCAACCTGCTGGTCCACGACGCGCTGGAAGAAATGCGCCTGTCGGCCAACAGCCGCGAAAAAGAAGGCATCAAGGAACGTGTGAGCTTCCGCCTGGAGCGCCTGGTTGCCGCCTGCGGTCGCAACATGAGCAGCGGCACCGGCGTGCTCGCCACCATCGGTTCCACCGCACCGTTCGTCGGCCTGTTCGGCACCGTGTGGGGCATCATGAACAGTTTCATCGGCATCGCCAAAACCCAGACCACCAACCTCGCCGTCGTGGCCCCCGGCATCGCCGAAGCCCTGTTGGCGACCGCGCTGGGTCTGGTTGCAGCGATTCCCGCGGTGGTCATCTACAACATCTTCGCCCGCTCCATCGCCGGTTACAAAGCGCAAGTGTCCGATGCCTCGGCAGAAGTCCTGCTGCTGGTCAGCCGTGACCTCGACCACCTGCCGCCCGAGCGCATCTCGCAACCGCACATGGTGAAAGTGGGGTAATCGGCCATGGGCCTGCATTTGAAAGAAGGCGCAGACGACGATCTGGCCGAGAACCACGAAATCAATGTCACGCCGTTCATCGACGTGATGCTGGTGCTGTTGATCATCTTCATGGTGGCGGCGCCGCTGGCCACCGTGGACATCAAGGTCGACCTGCCCGCCTCCACCGCCAAACCGGCGCCTCGGCCAGAAAAACCGGTGTTCCTCAGCGTGAAAGCTGACCAGCGCCTGTTCCTCGGCGAAGACGAAGTGAAGGCCGAAGCCCTCGGCGCCACACTCGACGCCAAGACCCGGGGCAAGAAAGACACGACGATCTTCTTCCAGGCTGACAAAGGCGTGGACTACGGCGACCTGATGAGCGTGATGGATGCCCTGCGCGCCGCCGGTTACCTGAAGGTCGGCCTGGTCGGACTCGAGACGGCAGCCAAAAAATGATCAACATGCGCCAAAAGCTGACGCGTTACAGCGGGAGCCTGGCCGTGGTGCTGGGCATCCATGCGCTGGCCATTGCGCTGGCGCTGAACTGGACGTCGCGCCCGCCGATCGAGCTGCCACCGCAAGCGATGATGGTCGAACTGGCGCCGCTTCCAGCCCCGCCACCGCCCGCACCGCCAAAGGTGATCACGCCACCGCAGCCACCGGCCCCGGTGGAAGAACTGCCGCTGCCGAAACTCGCTGAAGCGCCGAAGGCCGAGATTGCCGTGCCCAAGCCGGTCAAACCCAAGCCGAAGCCTCAACCGCCCAAGCCTGTGGAGAAAAAGCCAGAGCCGCCGAAGGAAAAGCCTTCCGAGGAAAAACCGAGCGACGCGCAACCGACCCAGGCACCGACGGAGAAATCCGCTCAGCCGGCACCCGGCCCATCACCGGCGCAACAAGCTGCCAAGGCCAGCTGGCAAGGCACCCTGCTCGCGCACCTGGCCAAGTACAAAAAGTACCCGGCCAGTGCACAGCAGCGGGGCAAGGAAGGCTTGAACCGTCTGCGCTTCGTAGTGGATGCCGACGGTAACGTGTTGTCGTTCGAACTGGTGGGCCGCTCCGGCAACGCCGATCTGGACCGGGCCACCCTGGAAATGATCCGCCGCGCCCAACCGCTGCCCAAGCCACCGGCCGACATGCTGAACAACGGCTCCATCGAAATCGTTGCGCCGTTTGTTTACTCGCTGGAACGACGCCGTTAAAACACCGCCCCCCATGTGGGAGCGGGCTTGCTCGCGAAGGCGTCAGTCCCGCCAACACCGGATCAGGAATACTGAACCTCGATCTCATCAAGCTGATGATCAAAGCTTTTCAACCGCGCGGTCCACGTATACACCAGCACTTCAAAATCCCGATTGATCACCGCCCCGCCGGTCACTTCCGCCCGCGGGTCGCAGAAGTCCAGCTGATAACGTTCGCGAGCCATGGCGTTGGCGACATCAGACAGTTCTCGGGCATTGTTGAGCCAGTGCCACCCCTCGTCGGGTACTTGCTTGTCCAGCGCCAGACACTGTTTCTTCAAGGTTTCGAGGCTTTTTTCCAGCGGCGTGCCGGTGAGTTCGCCCATGACTTCCTGGAAGGTGCGCCCCGGTTGCCAGTAACTGCCCCAGAAATACCGGTCAAACACCGTTTCTACCCGGCGCAAAGCCACCTTGGTGTCCCAGATCAGTACCAGGGTTTTGCCTTGCTCGAGTTGTCGTCTCTTGATGCGCTGGTTCTGGAGCGAGGCCCAGGCGACCACCACGATAGCCATCACGGCGATCAGCGCCGCCACGCTGTCGAGGAAGATCAGCGCCTTGTCGAGCTGGTGGGCCAGCATGACACCGTAGAAATAGGTGGCCGACAGCAAAACCAATGCCGCAATGGCGCACCAGAAGCCGGGAGCATAAGGGTTTTTCATTATTAGATCCCCATGACCAACGCAAGCCTTGCTCGACGGGTTCGCCGCGCGTCCCCATCAATTCAAAGCATAGCAACGGCCTCAGGGTTTGCCGGGTTGTGAGCCTTGCGTTCGTCCGCTTTCCCAGCCGCCGCCCAAAGCGAGGAACAAATCGATCTGGCTCATGGCGACTTGGGTGTTGGCCGAGGCCAGTTGCGCCCGGACATCGGTGTAGGTGCGGGTGGCTTGCAAATCCGCCAGGAACGACGCGCGACCGGCCTGAAAGAAGCGGTGGGTCTGGTCTGCCGCCAGTTGCGCCGATTGCTCGGCGTCAGCCAACGCATCGCGGCGCTGAAGCTGCGCGGAATACTGCGCCAGGCCAGTCTGAGTCTCGCGGATGGCGTTGAGCACCACACCATCGAAATGCGCCAGCGCGCCTTGGGTCGCGGCCTCGGCCTCACGGATTCGCGCGCGGGAGCCGTTGGACGGTACGGTCCAGGTCAGCAACGGGCCGAAGCCCCAGCGATTGGTCGCCGGTTTGCCGAGGTTTTCCAAAATGCCGACGGTACCGACGGTCGCGCCGATGCTGATGTCCGGGTACAACTCGCCGGTGGCAATGCCGATGCCGGCGGTCGCGACTGCCAATCTGCGCTCGGCCTGCCGTACGTCGGGGCGACGCTTGAGCAGCGTGGCGCCGTCACCCACCGGCAACAATTGCGCAATTTTCGGCAGCTCAGCGCAGTCGCTGGTGCCCGCAGGCAATTGCTCGACCGGTTTGGCCAGCAGCATCGACAAGCGAAACAGTCCGGCCTGACGTGCCGCTTCATAACGCGGCAATTCGGCGCGCAAGGATTTGAATTGGGTTTGCGAACGGGTGACCTGGGTTTCATCGCCGCGCCCGGCATCGCGCAGGCGCTGGGTCAGTGTGGTGCTCTGGGCTTGCAGATCGAGGGAATGCTGAGCAATCTCCCGCTCTTCGTTGGCCGCACAGACCTGGGTATAAGCCCGCACCACATCGGCCACCAACGTGATGCGCGCGGTGTCCGCTGCCGCCTGAGTCGCATCGGCATTGGCTTTGGCCGCTTCGATGCCGCGCTGTAACGTGCCGAACAGGTCGAACTGATAGGACGTGGTGATGCCGATATCGCCGACGTTGACCACCGGCACTTTATCCGCCAGCAAGAACGCCTCACCGGACTCCTGCAAACGCTGGGCGCCGACTTTCACGCCGCCGCTCCACCCTCCCGCCGCCTGCGCTTCGTCGACCTGAGCACGAGCCCGCGAAAGATTCGCCGCCGCCACCCGCAAATCGGTGTTGGAAGCCATGGCCTGCTGCACCAATTGGTCTAGACGCGGGTCCTGATACAAGCGCCACCAATCACTGGGCACCGGTGCCGAGACCACATCTTTACCGCTCACCGCCAGATCACCCTGAAATTCTTCACGGTGCACGGCGGCCTCGTTCGGCAAGTGATAATCCGGCCCGACCACCTGACAGGCCGACAGCAACAAGCCCAATCCGGCGACCGCCAAACCCGAGGCCCTGCTCATTTCGCCGGCTCCCCGGTTTGATCGTCAATGATCGACACCGTGGCTGTACGCCCGGCAATCATGCGGAAATCCTCCGGCACTTCGTCGAAAGCAATCCGCACCGGAATCCGCTGCGCCAACCGCACCCAGCTGAACGCCGGATTGACGTTGGGCAACAGGTTGCTGCCGCTGCTGCGATCGCGGTCTTCGATGCCGGCGACGATGCTTTCAACATGGCCGCGCAGGCGCGCACGGTCGCCGATCACGCGAATATCGACGCTCTGGCCGACATGAATGCCGTCCAGTTTGGTTTCTTCGAAATAACCGTCGATGTGGAAGGAATTGCTGTCCACCACCGACAACACCGGCCGCCCGGCGGTGACGAACTCCTGGGAACGCGGCGCACGGTCGTTGACGTAGCCATCCACCGGGCTGCGGATCAGCGAGCGGTCGAGGTTGAGCTGGGCGCTGTCCACCGTCACCTGCGCCTCCATTAACGCCACTTCGGCGCGGGCCACACGGGACTGGCTTTCCTCCAGTTGTTCGGCCGGGACCAGATTGCCGAGACCACGGTTACGCTTGGCTTCGCGCTGAGCCTGGGCCAGGGTTTCCTGGCGGTCGGCGACAGCGGCTTTGGCCTGACGCAGGGCCAGTTTGAAACGGTCCTGATCGATGCTGAACAGCACTTGGCCGCGCTTCACCCATTGGTTATCACGCACCTCCACTTGCTGGATCAGCCCCGACACGTCCGGGGCGATCTGCACGATATCGGCACGGATGTGCCCGTCCCGGGTCCAGGGCGCGAACATGTAATACATGACCATGCGCCAGACCATGACAACGGCGAAGGTCACGATCAACAGCGTCAGGACCACACGGCCGAGGGTCAAAAAAGGTTTTTTCATGTCATCAGGTATCGACTGAGTGAGTCCACAGCGCCAAGCAGCACAGCGTAGAGAGCCACGTTGAACAATGCCCGGTGCCAGACCAGACGGTAAAAGTGCAGGCGCGTCAGCACCCCGTGCACCAACAGGAACAACACGTAGGTAATGCCCATCAGCACCAGCAGCGTGGGCAGGAACACCCCGCTGATATCCAGATCACCGATCATAAAGGCGCTCCATCGATGCCATGGGGAAGCGGTTCCTCGAGTTCACCCGCGCCGACAAATTCGACCCCCGGCAACAGCGCCAGACGCAGGCCGCTCAAGGCGTGCAGCAAATGCAGACGGGTTTCGTCATCACCTTGGCCGCCGAGGGCGCGGCGGGTACGGTCGAGGGTCATCAGCAACGGACTGGGAGCCGGCAGACGTTCACCGGCCTTGAGACAGGCCTTGAAGTACGCACCGACTTCGGCCACCACCTGGCGCAGCAGCACTTGCGGCGCACCGGGCACTCGCGGCGAATAGGCGAGCAGGTCCAGCAGATTCAGCGCCACGCGCACTTCCCGCAGGGCGATGCCGGTGTCCTGGCCGGTCATGGCCAGACGCGGCAAATGCTGCATCAGGCGATCGAGCATCTGCACCCCCATGTGCCGATGTTCGGCCAGCGTGGCCGGCTCGGTCAGGCTGACGATGTCGCGCCAGCTGAAACGGGTCAGGCGCTTGGCCGCCAGTTCCGCGCCGAATGGCCGGGCGATCAAGGTCCAGATGAACGCGAACAGCAAACCCATGGGACCGGCCAGGTTGGAGTTGGCGAAGCTGAGAAAATCCGCGTCGTAGGCGCCCTGAATGCTGATGAAAGACGACGTGTTGACGATGGTCAGCAACATCCCCAGGTAGAAACGCGGCTGCACCGTCAGGGTGCCGACGCAGATGAACGGGATGGCGAACGCCAGCACCAGCATCGGGAAGTCATGCAGGTTCGGCAGGATCAGAAACAGATAAAGGCTGGCAAACAGCACCGACATCGCGGTCCAGAAAAAGAACCGGTAGATCTGCGGTGCCGGGTCATCCATCGAAGCGAAAAAACTGCACGCCACCGCCGCCAGGATCACTGCGCTGCCGCCATCGGTCCAGCCGAGCAGAATCCACAGCACCGAAGCGACAATGATGGCAGTGACCGTGGACGCGGCTGAATAGAGCATCAGCCCACGGTCGAGAAACGGTGACAGCCGACCGAGGCGCCAGTGCCGATACACCGCGCGCCAACTGTCCTGGCTCTCGCACTGAATGGCGTATTGCAGGCTGCGGCAGTCTTGCCATACATCGATCCATTCGCCGAGGCGATACAGGGCGTTGGAGAACAACAACTGCTTGCGATCATCCAGCGCCTCGGCACTCGGTTGCAGCGCTTCAAGCCGGTTTTTCAGGGCCTGCCAGCGGTCGAGGTCAGCGTCTTTGTGGTCGAGCCATTCGGTGGTCGCGATCAGCAGTGGCGCGAACTTATCCACAAGCTCCGGCGTGCGCCGCTCGAGGGCGTAAAGCGCATCGTCGAGGGCATCGATCACCGGCAGCAGATGGATCATTCGCCCGCGCAGTTCGTTGGTATTACGCACCGTCTGCGGTCGCGCGCCCTCGTGGGGCAACTGGCCAATCATCAATTCCAGGCTGTTGAAGTTCGCCACCATCGATGAACGCAGGGCGCTGACTTCCTCCGGCAGCACGTTACGGCTGAGGAAGCGCAGGCTGTAGGTCGAGGCATCGGCAAACCATTTGTTCACCGAATCGTTGAACACCGGCGCCAGCCGTCGCGGCCAGAACATGGCACCGACCACCGCCGCAACGGCGATGCCGAGAAAGATCTCTTCGGTGCGCGCCTCGGCCACATCCCACACCGCCAGCGGGTTATCCACCACCGGCAGGGCGATCAGCGGCAAGGTGTAACCGGCGAGCATCAAGGCGTAGCTGTTGGCGGTGCGCAAATGCAAGGACAGGAACAGCAGAATCCCGGTCCACAGCGCGACGACCACCACCAGCACATAAGGGCTCTGCACAAACATCGGCACGAAAAAAACCGCCGCCGCCGCACCGAGCAAAGTGCCAACTGCGCGGTACAGCGCCTTGGAGCTGGTCGGGCCGACGAACGGGCTGGAAACGATATACACCGTGGCCATCGCCCAATACGGACGTGGCATTTGCATGAGCATGGCGATGTACAACGCGATCATCGATGCGGCGAACGTGCGCACACCATAGAACCAGTCCCGCGCGGGGGGGACGCCGGTGAAAAATCCGCTCAAGGGTGCGCCACCGCTGGATGATTGGCCGCTTCGAAAGCTCTCAGTACCCGCAGTGCCGCTTCCAGATCACTCGGGGCGATCCCTTCGAGCACTTCATGGCGCAAACGCACCAATTCGACTTCGACCGCCTGCACCAGCTCGCGACCGGTCTCGGTCAGGCTCAGGCACTTGGCGCGGCGATCATGGACGTCTTCGGTACGGCAGACGTAACCGGCATGGCACAGCTGATCCAGCAAACGCACCAGAGACGGACTCTCCATCCCTGCCGCCTGCGCGACCGTCACCTGCCGCACACCCTCGCCCAAACGCCCGATCATCAACAGCGGGACGGCGCAGGCTTCGGAGATTCCATAGTTGACCAGCGTGGTCTGGCAGATCTTCCGCCAATGCCGGGCGGCCACCACCATGGAGCTGCTGATGGTCATCTGGAGAGCGGCGAGGTTCTTTGGCACGAGGGGCTGCACACACTGTTAGCTTGCTAACTATCAATATGGCATTGGAGGGGAAAGTTGGTCAAGTTTTGAAACAAATCTAATCCGTAAAGAACGTCTGACGCCTAGACACCAGTCAATAACCTTCCGGCTTCTTCTTCAATAAACTCAAAAACCTCCTCCGGCACGCTGTACTGAAACTGCTTGCGCCGGTGCTTTGACACCTTCCCGTCATTGTCCAGGCACATCATCACCAACTTCGACAGATCACTCCCGCGCACATCAAAACGTTGATTCACCGCCTTGATTACACGGTCGTACCGGTCGAGAAACTCGGTCTCTTCCCGCAATTCAACCTCCAAGGCACGACGGGCCATTTGCAGGGTGAATTCGACGCAACGAGTGGCGTCCCAGTAGCGATAAATGGATGGGTGGCCAATGAATTCGAAAGCCATTTGATCAGCGTCCAGCCAAGTGACATTCCAAAAATCGCGAGCGGGGTGTGAGAAATCCTTGAGGGCAGCCAGATAGTTGGACTCCTCGTGTTTCATCGCTACGGAAACAGGCAGTAAAAGGCCATTTTCCAGCGCGCCGGAATGGCAAAGGGTCTGGTGGATCAGGAAACGTGACAGCCGGCCATTGCCATCCATGAACGGGTGAAGAAAGACGAAACCAAATGCGGTCACTGCAGCCGCCACCAAGGGGTCGACCTGTTTTGAAGACTGATTGGAAAAGGTCATCAGTTCTTCCATCAGTTCACGGCACAGGTCCGGCGCGGGCGGGACGTAGCTGACGCCGGCGGCGCCTCTCAAGCCGTTATGCAGGTGGTTCTGTTCGTGGCGAAACAGAACAGCTTTGTCGAAAGGGTTGGAAACGGTGCTGTTCTGCAGCTCAACCAGATAGTCTTCACTCAGCTCGCGCCCTTCATGGGCCTGGCGCAGCAGTTGAACAAAACGACGAGATTTCTCTTCACTGGGTTCTTCTTTCTCGATGGCGAAGGAATCGCGAGTTTCGTGGAGGTAAGCCCAGTTGATGGCGCGGTCCATCATTTCGGGGGGCAACGTCGCCATGAAAGCTTTGGCTCGGCCGAGTATGTCGAGACTGAGCAGGGTTTCGAGTTCAGGCGTTCGCTCCACGGTGGCGCAGTAACGCAGAGAACCCAAGCCGTTGAAATCAATGCGCCAGCGGCTATTACGCACGGCCGGGCCGGTTACGTAGAGTTTTGGATCAAATAGCGTAACAACACTGCCCCGCACCGGTACCGAATACTCAAGCTGTTGGCCGGTGAAGCTCTCCCACAAGAAACAGGCCTTGCGGATAAACACGCCATTCGGGGCTTTAGCCAACTCATCCAGTAGTTGCTCAGCAGAAACCGTTTCAAGCGCCTGGGCAAGAATGCAGAGATTGATGCCTTCGTGCTTGAGAGCAAAAAGAATATGCTCAAGCATTGAGCCCTGAATGGGTGCCACAGACTGGGGAACAGCCAGGCAATCACCGATCAATGTGATACGAGTGACTGGCTTGATCGTCGCCGTGCGTTTGGGCGCGAAGGCCTTGAGATTCAGCGCATCGCGCAGGTAGGCGTATCCAATAACAGACATGGCGAGCTTCCATGGAAAAAATTCACTTTGGCGATTAAAGCTCAGATTTTTTTACCACTCACCAGTTTTTTTTACATTTCGCCATTTTTCTCCAGATTTTTTTACACCCCCCGCCCCTTCCTCAATAGCACATCCAACTGATCCACCACCTCCGCCCAATCCGCATCATCCAGAATCTCCTCACGCAGCAGCTCCGCCTGGCTCTCGCTCCAGAAGAACGCGTCCGCCAGGTGCAGTTCGGGTTTGAGCGGTGAATGGGTCGCGATGAATTTATCAATGCTTTCGGCGTCGTCAGGCAGGCCGAGTTGTTTGAACAAGGACGAGAGGCTGTGGGTAGGGGATTCCATGTTGGGCTCCTTCTTGATGGCTGAATGGGGTGACCACTGCGCGGTCAATCGCGAGCAGGCTCGCTCCCACAGTTGACTGCGTTTCCCTGTGGGAGCGGGCTTGCCCGCGATGACGGCGGTTATGTCGATGCTATGCCGTTTGACTCAACTCGCACACTTCGGCATGCGGCACCATTTTCAAATATTCCGGCACGCTCATGTGTACCAGATTGTTGTGGTTGCCGGCTTCGAGGTAGATGTCTTGCTGCCGGGTCAGCATTGGGTCGATGACCATGTCCAGCCCGTAGGATTCGCCCAATGCGGGCACGGCGCCGCGTTCGCAATCGTCGAACAGGCGCGGCAGGTTGCTTTCCCGGGTGACTTGCCATTCGCTGCTGCCACGTACTTTGCTCAGGTCCAGGTGACGGCTGGCGGGCAGCACGGCCATCAAGTAATGCCCGTGGCGATCGTCGAGGATCACCGATTTGGCCACCCGTTCGGCGGGAATGCCTGCGAGCCGAGCCGTTTCAAGGCTGCTGGCCGAGTGCGGATGGGAAACGATGTCATATTCGCAGTGCGCCTTTTCCAGGCTGTTCTGCACGGTTCTTGCCATACGCATGATGCACCTCGGTGTCCGCAACAGCGAAGGGCGGACGATGGTTAGAATTTTTTATCTCCATTAAAAGTCTAGGCCTGCTGGAGGGATCCGGCGGGAAATCCGCCCGTCGGACGCGGTCGACAACTGCTCAAAATTCATACAGCCGCAGGCTCAACTAGACTTGTACACAGAGCCACGACCGGCTCGCGGACGGATGACTCTCCCGGAGGGTCAAGTGAACATTCGTTGCTGTGTAATTGCGCTGCTGCTGGCCTTGAGCGGACCGGTTTTCGCGGCGGACACCGTCGTAGTGCTGGTTCCCGACCCCATCGGGATCTGGCTGATCACCTTTGGCATCGTGTTTATGATCGCCGAAGCGGCCTTGCCCAATTTCGGTGTGGTCGGTTTGGGCGGCATTGTGATGTTCGTGATCGGCGCGGTGATTCTGACCGATGCCGAAGTGCCTGTTCCCTTAATCATCGGCCTGGGGCTGATCAGCGCGCTGCTGCTGATTTTCCTGCTGATCCGCGCCTTGAAAACCCGACCGCGCCGCAATTTCAGCGGCGACGCCGAATTGCTGGGCAGCGTGACACCGATAACGTCGTTGCAGGCTGGCAATGCGTATGTCGGCTGGGTGCACCTGCAAGGCGAACAATGGCAAGTAATGAGCGCCACACCGCTGCAACCGGGACAACAGGTCCGGGTGGTGGCGCGCAAGGGTCTATTGCTGAAAGTGGCTGCGGCTGACGCGGCGCCGGGTGGAGAATAGTTATGGGCTTGCAACTGGGTTTTGCCGCGCTCCTGTTATTGCTGATTGCACTGGCGGGGTCGACCTTCCGCATCCTGCGCGAATACGAACGCGGCGTGGTGTTCCAGCTCGGACGCTTCTGGCAGGTCAAGGGCCCTGGGCTGATCCTGCTGATTCCGGCGGTTCAGCAAATGGTCCGCGTCGACCTGCGGACCGTGGTGCTCGACATACCGCCGCAAGACGTGATCACCCGGGACAACGTCTCGGTCAAGGTCAATGCGGTGCTGTATTTCCGCGTGCTCGACCCGCAAAGGGCGATCATTCAGGTCGAAGACTTTCTCATGGCCACCAGCCAACTGGCCCAGACCACGTTGCGGGCGGTGCTCGGCAAGCATGAACTCGATGAATTGCTGGCCGAGCGTGAACGGCTAAACGTCGACATCCAGCAAGTGCTCGATGCGCAGACCGATGCCTGGGGTATCAAGGTGGCCACCGTCGAGATCAAGCACGTGGACCTCAACGAATCGATGGTCCGCGCCATTGCCAAACAGGCCGAAGCCGAACGGGAGCGTCGGGCCAAAGTGATCCACGCCGAAGGTGAATTGCAGGCTTCGGAAAAACTCATGCAGGCGGCCGAAATGCTCGGGCGTCAGCCGGGGGCCATGCAGTTGCGCTACATGCAGACGCTGAGTTCGATTGCCGGGGACAAGAGTTCGACCATCGTCTTCCCGCTGCCGATCGAGTTGCTCAAGGGGATGGCGGATTTGTCGTCCAAGCCTTGAGGGCGCTAAAAGATCGCAGCCTTCGGCAGCTCCTACAGACGGTGTTTCAACCCGAAACGGCGGCCAACCCGGCTCCGTAGGAGCTGCCGAAGGCTGCGATCTTTTGACCTTCCCCACAGACACCAACGTCCGGTAGCCCCGTCGGAGATTTCCTTCAAGTTGTAGCGGTGTTGGTGAACTTGTTCCAACCCTAGCCCAAGTCTAGTCTGGCTTTGTCACTGAATAATCGGTGACACGGACGTGCAAGTCCGGGTAAAAGCATTTCCCAACACTGCTTCGGGCTAGTCATCAGGCATTTCTATGCCTGTTGTGATTGCTTTATGGCGGCTGTGTGCGGGAGACCTTCGGGTCTGCCGAGGTTTTTGGGATCGCTTACTCGGTCTTGCACCCCGCACATAGCTGCCACCCTAATTCGCGTGCAAGCGAACATCAGGTCAGCCTCCTTGCAATCAAAGCGAGTAATCCCATGTTCAAAGTAACGCCCAATCCGCCAGAAAACTCTGGCACCCCGTCCGATGAATCCATCGAAGCCGAAAAACTCAAAGAAGCCGCCGACCGCGCCTTCGCCCACTACTTTCCCCCGGCCACCGAAAAACCGGCCAAACGCCGCAAAGGTAACCTCTTCTCCGTCTCTCCCGACATCGACACCGAAGCCCTTCTGGCCAACGCCTCCGAAGACCTGCTGTCCATCAGCGCCATTGCTGCCGACCTGGCGGACGATGTGGACGGGACCCGGCGCTCGGTAGTCCTGGCCCTCAGCCGCTTGGCCGATGGCGTGCAGTTGCTCGTAGAGCGAGCGCTGGATAACTGGGAGGCGTCGCAGGTGCAGGCTCGGGCCAAGGCCTAGCCTCGCAGGTTTGTGGTGAATTGACCGCCGCCATCGCGAGCAGGCTCGCTCCCACAGTTGATCTTCATTGAACACAACCTATGTGTACGACTGAGATTCAATGTGGGAGCGAGCCTGCTCGCGATGGCGTCAGTGCCGTCGATACATCACTTGGCAACTAGCGCTTCATAAGACGCTCGCGCCCAATGCTCCACTCGTTCACGCAACAGCGCCGAGGCTTCACGATGCTTGTCATCGCTGTCGCCGACAAACACCTGCGACGGCTGCTTGGCATGTTGCCCCACTGCCGCAAACACCTGCCTGCGCTGCTCGATATCCAACGCAAAGAACGCTGCCAACCGCCCCGCCATGGCCTGCGGCAGTTCGCTGTAATTCACCGCCAGGCCGCCAAATGCCTGGCATTGCGCCAAGCCCGACGCCAGTAACCGCCCCAATCGTCGGGCGATGTAATCCTCGCGGCTGCCGAACGGAAATTCGTCATCCAGCACACTCGCCCCGATCATCCCCGGCACCATGTGCATGCCCGGGCGACGCAGATGCGAGACGGCGATTTCCAGCGGATCGCGATAAACAAACAACCACGGTGTTTCGGGGAAGCACTCGCGCAGCAACGGCAGTTCACCGATGTTCCAGGTGTCGAGTTTGATCACCAGCCGTTGTTCCATACCGAGCCGGCATTGTCCGTAGGCAGACAGCAATCCTTTGATGGCGGCACGCCGCTCGATGGCCGGTAAATCACTGCGCAGCAACGCATCCAGCGGCGGTGGCTCGCTGATGACGATGTGGTTGTCGAGTTGCGCCAGCATCTGGCTGATCAAGGTCGAGCCGCAGCGGGAGGCGTGAAAGATAAAGGCGCTCGGCGTCAGACCGGGGCTGCAAACCTGCCAGTCAGCGAGGGCCGACAATGCAGTTTTCCGGCGAAACGCCTGATTGAACGGCAGCCGCAGCGCGGCTTCCACCGCATCACGAAAAAACGGCTGATGCAGCCGCGTATCACCGAACCAGCACCAGTCGACTTGCCACTGCCCTGCCTCTGGCCACACGCGAATCGGCAACCAGCCTTCCAGGTTCAGGCGCTCCATTGTTCAGTCCATTGGCGGCGACCGTCGCGCATCGCCGCGCGCAGTTCTTCACGGGTGAACGCAAGGCCACACTCGGTGGCCAGCGCCAGGGTGCGGGCGATAAAGGCTTCGTTGTCCTGCACACTCTGCAAGGTTTTGCATAACTGCGGATCGCTGGCCACCAACGCCTTGAACTGCGCAAAAGCTTCATGAGCGATTTGCGGCGACGGCGTGGTTGCCAACCCATCGATAATCGCCTGCTCCAGCCAGGCACCGGGCCGGCAATCGAGCACCAGATGAATCCGTGCCTGGGTATCGCGGTTGTCCACGCGATGAGGCCGCGCCAGGTCGAGATACCAGCACTCGCCAGCGGTCATCGGCATGCGCCGACCGTCCAGCATGAAGTCCACTTGAGGGGGACTGAGCAGCGGAATATGCAGACGCAAATCAGCGTCTGGTTCGCCCAGGTCATAGTCGCGATGCTCGTGGATGCGCCCGCCCGGGCCGAGCCGCAAAAGGCGCGCGCAGACGATCTCCAGCGGCAGATCCCGCAGCCCTTGCTGCCATCGAACATCTTGCAGCCATGGCGCACGCAAAAGAGGATCACCGCGACCGGGCGACAATTCAGTCAAGGCATCGGCTGCGGAAATCAGCGCCACGCCGCTCCAGTCGCCAGTGTAATAAGCGCTGTTGAAATGACCATGCCAGTCGTCCTCGCCAATCGCCGCCAGCGCCTGCAACAGCAACGGCAAATCCACCGTCACCGGCAAGCGGGAGAATGCCGGCCGGCTCATCGTTTCGCCAGCACCGCGCATTCGCCGAGCCAGGTCAGCAAACGGTCAAGACAGGCCTCGACCGATTGCGCGCCCGTGTCGAGCACCAGCGACGCACACGGCGGTGGTTCGTAAGGCGCAGAGACACCGGTAAACCCCGCCATCTCACCCCGTCGAGCCCGGGCGTAATGACCTTTTGGATCACGCTGTTCACACACCGCCAAAGAGGCGCTGCACCAGACTTCGCGGTAATCCTCGCCCAACCGTTGGGCGAACACTTCGCGCAACTCCACCAAGGGCGCAATCATCGCGAGGATGACAATCTGCCCGTTCTCGACCAACAGCGCCGCGAGTTCGCTCGCGCGGCGGATGTTTTCCAGGCGATCGCTGTCGGCAAACCCCAGATCGCGATTGAGCCCGACCCGCAGTCCGTCGCCATCGAGCACCACACTCTGCACACCGTGTTCGAACAGCTCGGCGTGCAGTGCCTGGGCCAATGTCGACTTGCCCGCCGCCGGTAAGCCGGTCAGCAGAATCGCCGTGCCGCGATGGCCGTTGCGGGCCTCCCGTTGTGCGCGGCTGATGCTCGCCGTCGGTGCCAGCAGGTTAGCGGGCCGGGGCATGGGCCACCGGCGGTACTGAGATGTTGCCCGCCGCCCACGCCTCTTCGCGATTGGCCAGCGCCGTGGCGATGGATTGGACTTCGGTCGATTGCACTTCGTCCGGCAGCGGATCGAGACCGGCGCTGGCGAAGATTTGCCCATAAGCGTTACGCAGGTCGGCGTAGGACAGGTCGCGACGCAGATCCGCCTGCAATGTGTTCAGTTCGCCCTGGATCAGGTCCAGTTCGCCCAGCCCGGCCGCCTGATAGCGATTGCGCAGTTGGCCGACGATTTGCCCGTCGATGTTCGACAGTTGCTGATTGGTCTGGAACTGTCGCAATGCTTCGCGGTAATTGGCGTTGGCCACGTAGAGCTGGGCCAGCACCGCGATGGACATCGCCTGACGGCGCGCCGTAGCGACTTCTTCACCGGCCTTGGCGACGTCGATCGCGGCGGGTGCGGAAATCACGTTGAACAGGTTCCAGGTGACTTTCACCCCGTAATCCGCCCAGCCTTGCTCGACTAAAAACGAGTTGCTGTCGTAATGCCCGCCAGCGGAGAACTCCAGGCCCGGCAACAGGCGCAGCATGGCTTTGCGGGTTTCGGCGGCGCTGATGCGGGTCTGGTAATCCTGCTCGCGCAACTCCGGCCGACTGGTCAGGGCTTCCTGTTCCAGGCTGGCGAGGTCGACCTTGAGTTCCGGAATGACATAATCGTCCTGGGTCGCCAGCGTCAGCTCGGTATTCAGTGGCAGGTTGATCAGGGTCGCCAGTTCGGTTTTCGCCAGCGACAGCGCGCGGCGTTGTTCTTCCAGTTGCCGGGTGGCTTCAATCAGCGAGCGCTGATAACCCAATGCCTGAATCGGATCGCCAATGCGCTGCTCGCTCATGCTTTGGCTATTGTGGCGGGCGGTTTCGACCCGGGCCATCAGGCTGTCGATCTGTTTGAGCAAACGTTCGGCGGCCATGGCTCGCCAATAGGCCGAGCGCACGTCCTGGACGATGGTGTTGATCACCTTGCGCCGACGCTCCTGCACGATCAGCCGCTGATCGCCCTGTTGCTTGGCGCTGATGTAGCTGACACCGAAGTCGAGCACGTTCCAGACCATGGTCAGGTCCGCCACGTCACGGTCGCGGTCCTGGGAGGTCGACGGTTCCAGGGACTGGGTGCCGGTTCGCACGCTCTGGCTGCTGGAAGCGTCGACGTTGTTACGCCCCACGTAACCAGCATCCAGCGCCATGCGCGGCAACATGTCGAAACTGGCGAGGTCGAGTTGGCGCTTAGCCAAGGCCTCTTCCATGATCTTGAGCCGGCCTTCGAGGTTGTATTTCACCGCGCGAGCCATGGCCTGGTGCAGGGTCAGCGGCCCGCTGAGGGGCTCCTGACCCTTGTACATGCTTTGCAGATCGCTTTTGGCGCGCTGTTGGCTGACGCTGCGTTCGATCGGTTGACTGGTGACTGCACATCCGCTGATCGCCAGCGCCAGCAAGCTGGCGCCGAACAACTTCTGACTTCTTTTCATCCCCGTATTGCCCCCGGTGCCGCACTGCTTTAATGGTTTTTTCAGGCCTGCATTTCACTGATGCCGACCTGCTGCAAAGCCGCGGCCAGGCTGTCGACCTGCCGTTGCTCGGTGTCTTTGAGCTGTTGTAATTGCTGGCCAAGAGTTGGTGCGCCAAACACGCCGCGCAACCCTTGGGAAGCATCCCCCGCCCTGATTGACTGATTACCAAAGGTGTTCAGCGAATCCCCCTCGCTACCGGTGTTTTGATTGAACAGGCTCGACAGCGTGCTGCTGCCGAAAACCCCGCCATCGCCCCCGCCAAAGCCCAGGAAACCGTGGCCCGAGCCATCGCCACCGTTGTCGCTGCTGCTGAATACCTGGGCGATAAAGCTTGGCGCCAGCGCCCCGTGGTTCATGAAAATGTCGCCCAGAGGCCGAATGCCATTGCCGATCACCCGTTGTTCAAACAGCGGGGCAAAGGTCAGCGGCGAGCCGAGATCGCCAGTGGGTGGGGTGAAGATGATCGGTTGCAATGGCACGTTGGGCTGAGCGGGTACGGTGACAGGCGGTAAGACCACAAACGTCGGCACGGTGTTGATCGTGTAGTTGTTGGATACCGCGACGCTGGCGCCCAGGTTGCCCGCCAGGTCCGTTACATTGCTGGTGTCCAGTGCAATGAAGTTACTCGGGTCGGTGATGTTCGCAGTGGGCGTGAAGGTGCCGGTCCAGGTCTTGCCACCGTCGCTGCTGGCCAGGTTGGTCAGTTCACCGTTGGTCACGCTCAGGTCCGACAAATCGAAATCGCTGACCGCCTCGCTGAACGTGAAGGTCACCAGCGTCGTCTGGCCAATCCCCAGCACCGGGTTGGCAACCACGATGGTGACGGTCGGGCGGGTCGCATCGAGCGCGTAGTTGTTGGAGATGGCGATGCTGGCGCCGGCATTGCCCGCGGCGTCGAGCACATTGCCGGTGTCGAGCAGGATCAGGTTGGTCGCATCGTTGATGCTCGCGGTCGGCGTGAGCGTAGCGGTCCAGGTCACACCACCGTCGTTGCTGGCCAGGTTGGACAGCACGCCATTGGCCACGCTGAGGTCCGACAGGTCGAAACCGGACACTGCTTCGCTGAAGGTAAAGGTCACCGTGGTGGTCTCGCCGATACCCAGTTTATTGTCCGCGACCACAATGGTCGCGGTCGGGCGAGCGGTGTCGATCGCGTAGTTGTTGGAGTCGGTCACGCCGACGCCGCTGTTGCCCGACCCATTGATCACACCGCTGTTGTCCAGGGTGATCAGGTTAGTGGTGTCCGTCACGCTGGCTGCAGGCGTGAACGTCGCGGTCCAGGTGACGCCGCCATCGCTGGACGAAACGCTGCTGAGGGTGCCGTTGGCAACGCTCAGGTCGGCGTTGGTGAAACCGCTGACCGCCTCAGAGAAGGTGATGGTGACCAATGAGGTTTCACCGACCTTGAGGGCGTTGTCGGCGACCACGATGGTGGCGGTCGGCACCTGGGTTTCCACCACATAGTTGGCCGAGTTGGTGGTGCCCGACCCGGTATTGCCGGCTACGTCGGTCACGCCGGTATTGTTCAGAGTGATGACGTTGCTGGCGTCGGTAATCCCGGCAGTCGGGGTGAAGGTCCCGGTCCAGGTGATGCCACCGTCGCTGCTGCTCACCGCACTCAACGTACCGTTGGCGACGCTCAAATCACTGTTGTCGAAACCCGTCACCGCTTCGCTGAAGGTGATGGTGACCAGGGCGGTTTCCCCCGGTTTCAGGGTCGTATCGCTCAACACGATGGTCGCCGTCGGGCGTTGGCTGTCGATGGCGTAGTTGTTGGAATCGGTGGTGCCGCTACCAGCGTTGCCGGCCGCATCGGCCACCCCGGTGTTGTCCAGGGTAATCAGGTTGGTCGAATCGGTGATGCTCGCCGTCGGCGTCAGGGTGGCGGTCCAGGTGATGTTATCGCTGGTGCTCAGACTGCTCAGAGTACCGTTGCTCACCGTCAGGTCGGCCGTG
The DNA here is from genome assembly GCF_024749285.1 of Pseudomonas sp. B21-015. Lineage (NCBI taxonomy): Bacteria > Pseudomonadati > Pseudomonadota > Gammaproteobacteria > Pseudomonadales > Pseudomonadaceae > Pseudomonas > Pseudomonas sp. B21-015. The sequence continues at coordinate 203,282 of NZ_CP087196.1, read as the reverse complement.
GTAAATCCGGTCACCGCCTCGGAGAACGTGATGGTCACCACCGATGTTTGACCCACCGCCAGTGCCGAGTCCGCGACCACGATGGTTGCCGTTGGTCGCACGGTGTCGATGGCGTAGTTGTTGGAGTCAGTGGTGCCGCTGCCGGCGTTGCCCGAGCCATTTTGCACACCGCTGTTGTCCAGGGTGATGACGTTACTGGTGTCGGTGATGGCGCTGGTCGGGGTGAAGGTTGCGGTCCAGGTGATACCGCCATCGCCACTGCTGACGGAGGTCAAGGTGCCGTTGGCGATGGTCAGGTCGGCGTTAGTGAAACCGGTCACTGCTTCGCTGAAGGTGATGGTCACCAGCGACGTTTCACCGATTTTCAGTGCATTGTCAGCCACCACGATGGTGGCCGTCGGCAGCACGGTATCGATGGTGTAGTTGCCGGAGTTGGTGGTGCCGCTGCCAGTGTTGCCGGCCACATCGGTGACACCCGTATTGGCCAGGGTAATGACGTTGCTCGAGTCATTCACACCGACGGTCGGGGTGAAGGTCGCAGTCCAGGTGATACCGCCGTCGCTGCTGCTGACCGCGCTCAAGGTGCCGTTGGCGATGCTCAGGTCGGCGTTGGTGAAACCCGTTACTGCCTCGGAGAAGGTAATGGTCACCAGCGACGTTTCGCCTGCACTCAGGGTAGCGTCGGCTAGCACAATGGTCGCGGTCGGGCGCACCGTGTCGATGGCGTAGTTGTTGGAATCGGTGGTGCCGCTCCCGGCATTGCCTGCCAGGTCGTTGACCCCGGTGTTGTCCAGGGTAATCAGGTTAGTGGTGTCGTCGATGCTCGCGGAAGGTGTGAAGGTCGCGGTCCAGGTGATACCGCCGTCGCTGCTGCTCACCGCGCTCAACGTGCCGTTGGCAATGGTCAGGTCGGCGTTGGTGAAACTGCTCACCGCTTCGCTGAAAGTGATCGTCACCAGGGAGGTTTCGCCGATTTTCAGCGCCGTGTCCGCGACCACGATGGTGGCCGTCGGGCGCACGGTGTCGATCGCGTAGTTGTTGGAGTCGGTGGTGCCGCTACCGGCATTGCCCGAGCCATTTTGCACACCGCTGTTATCCAGGGTGATCAGGTTGGTTGCGTCGGTAATGCTGGCCGTCGGGGTGAACGTGGCGGTCCAGGTGATACCGCCGTCGCTGCTGCTGACCGCGCTCAAGGTGCCGTTGGCAATCGTCAGGTCGGCGTTGGTGAAACCGCTCACCGCTTCGCTGAAAGTAATGGTCACCAGCGACGTTTCACCGATTTTCAATGCATTGTCAGCCACCACGATGGTGGCCGTCGGCAGCACCGTATCGATGGTGTAGTTACCCGAGTTGGTGGTGCCGCTGCCAGTGTTGCCGGCCACATCGGTGACACCGGTATTGGCCAGGGTAATGACGTTGCTCGAGTCATTCACACCGACGGTCGGGGTGAAGGTCGCGGTCCAGGTGATGCCGCCGTCGCTGCTGCTCACCGCGCTCAAGGTGCCGTTGGCAATCGTCAGGTCGGCGTTGGTGAAACCGCTCACCGCTTCGCTGAAGGTGATGGTCACCAGCGAGGTTTCGCCTGCTGTCAGCGTTGTATCAGCCAGCACAATCGTGGCGGTCGGGCGCACTGTGTCGATGGCGTAGTTGTTGGAGTCGGTGGTGCCGCTACCGGCATTGCCCGCCAGGTCGCTGGCCCCGGTGTTGTCCAGGGTAATCAGGTTAGTGGTGTCGTTGATGCTCGCGGAAGGTGTGAAGGTCGCGGTCCAGGTGATACCGCCGTCGCTGCTGCTGACCGCAGTCAACGTGCCATTGGCGATGGTCAGGTCGGCGTTGGTGAAACCGCTGACCGCTTCACTGAAGGTGATCGTGACCAGAGAGGTTTCGCCGATTCTCAGCGCCGTGTCCGCGACCACGATGGTGGCTGTCGGGCGCACCGTGTCGATGGCGTAGTTATTGGAGTCGGTCGTGCCGCTGCCCACGTTACCGCTGGCGGCAGCCTGCACACCGGTGTTGTCCAGGGTGATCAGGTTGGTCGCGTCGGTAATGCTGGCGGTCGGAGTGAAGGTTGCGGTCCATGTTATGCCGCCGTCACTGCTGCTCACCGCGGTCAACGTGCCGTTGGCAATCGTCAGGTCGGCGTTGGTGAAACCGGTAACGGCCTGGTCGAAGGTGATGGTCACCAGTGAGGTTTCACCGATTTTCAGTGCGTTGTCCGCCACCACAATCGTCGCGGTCGGCGGAGCGGTGTCGATCGCGTAGTTGTTCGAATCGGTGGTGCCGCTACCGGCATTGCCCGCCAGATCGCTGACCCCGGTGTTGTTCAGGGTGATCAGGTTGGTCGAGTCATTGACGCTGGCCGTCGGAGTAAATGTCGCGGTCCAGGTGATGCCGCCATCGCTGCTGCTCACCGCGCTTAACGTGCCGTTGGCAATCGTCAGGTCGGCGTTGGTGAAACCGCTCACCGCTTCGCTGAAAGTAATGGTCACCAGCGACGTTTCGCCCGCGGTCAGGGTTGTATCAGCCAGCACAATCGTGGCGGTCGGGCGCACCGTGTCGATGGCGTAGTTGTTCGAATCAGTGGTGCCGCTACCGGCGTTGCCCGCCAGGTCGCTGACTCCGGTGTTGTCCAGGGTGATCAGGTTGGTCGTGTCGTTGATGCTGGCGCTCGGGGTGAAGGTCGCCGTCCAGGTGATACCGCCATCGCTGCTGCTCACCGCCGTGAGCGTACCGTTGGCGATGGTCAGGTCGGCGTTGGTAAAACCGCTCACCGCCTCGGAGAAGGTGATGGTCACCAGCGAGGTCTCGCCGATTTTCAGCGCCGTGTCCGCGACCACGATGGTGGCTGTCGGGCGCACGGTGTCGATCGCATAGTTGTTGGAATCGGTGGTGCCGCTGCCGGCATTGCCGACAGCATCGCTGACCCCGGTGTTGTCCAGGGTGATCAGGTTGGTCGTGTCGCTGATGCTGGCGCTCGGGGTGAAGGTCGCCGTCCAGGTGATGCCGCCGTCACTGCTGCTCACCGCAGTGAGTGTACCGTTGGCGATGGTCAGGTCGGCATTGGTGAGCCCGGTCACCGCCTCGCTGAAGGTGATCGTCACCAGCGAGGTTTCGCCGATTCTCAGCGCCGTGTCCGCCACCACGATGGTCGCGGTCGGACGGAGCGTATCGATCGCATAGTTGTTCGAATCGGTGGTGCCGCTACCGGCGTTGCCCGCCAGATCGCTGACCCCGGTGTTGTTCAGGGTGATCAGGTTGGTCGTGTCATTGACGCTGGCCGTCGGGGTGAAGGTCGCCGTCCAGGTGATGCCGCCATCGCTGCTGCTCACCGCCGTGAGCGTACCGTTGGCAATCGTCAGGTCGGCATTGGTGAACCCGCTGACCGCTTCGCTGAACGTAATGGTCACCAGCGACGTTTCGCCAATACTCAGGCTGGTATCGGCCACCACCAGGGTCGCGGTCGGGCGCACGGTATCGATGGCGTAGTTGTTCGAATCGGTGGTACCGCTCCCGGCATTACCCGCCAGGTCACTGACCCCGGTGTTGTCCAGGGTGACCAGGTTGGTCGAATCGGTGATGCTGGCGGTCGGGGTGAAAGTCCCCGTCCAGGTGATGCCGCCATCACTGCTGCTCACCGCTGTGAGCGTACCGTTGGCAATCGTCAGGTCGGCGTTGGTGAGACCGGTGACCGCTTCGTTGAAGGTGATGGTCACCAGCGAGGTTTCGCCGACTTTCAGTGCCGTGTCGGCAAACACGATGCTGGCGGTCGGGCGTACCGTGTCGACCGTGTAGTTATTGGAGTTGGTGGTGCCGACGCCGGCGGTGCCCAGGCCGTTTATCACCCCGGTGTTGTCCAGGGTGATGACGTTGGTCGTATCGGAAATACTGGCGGACGGCGTGAACGTTGCCGTCCAGGTGATGCCGCCATCGCCGCTGCTTACTGCACTCAAGGTGCCATTGGCGATGGTCAGGTCCGCATTGGTGAAACCGATCACGGCCTCGGAAAAGGTGATCGTCACCAAGGACGTTTCGCCGATGCTCAGCGTGGTGTCAGCCACCACAATGGTCGCGGTCGGCGGCGGCGAATACGCGGTGTTGAGTACACCACCGTCGTTGTAGATGGTCGCGACGGAGGTCGGCGAGGTGCCGGTTGTACCTCCGCCCAGCGCGGCACCACCGGCACCACTGCCCGCGGCATTACCGGCCAGGGCGGCGAAGTTGGCGGCCGTGATCAGCAGCGTGCCTTTGTTCCAGATCGCACCGACGCCCCGGCCGCCCGCGCCGCCATTGGTGGCATTGCTGCCGTAGCCACCGCCACCGCCGCCACCGCCACCGGCGCCGATGTTGTTGCTAATGGTCGACGTGCCGACAATGGTGATGGTGCCGCTGCTGGCGTTGTAGATCCCGCCTACCGCATTGCCGCCAGCGCCACCTACCTTGTCCCAACCGGCCCCGCCGCCGCCACCGCCAATGGAAATCGTGCCATTGGTGGCCGTCGCACCGTTACCGCCGTTGCTGTAATAGGAAACGCCCTGCCCGCCAGCTCCGCCAGTGGTGGTACCGCCGCGACCGCCCATGTGGGTCGCGTCATAACCGCCGCCGTAACCACCGGCGCCGCCGCCGCCCGCCTGGCCGCCCAACGTGCCGGTGCCCGGCCCTGCCGAACCGCCATGCCCGCCGCCCTGGCCGCCCAAGCCGCCGCCACCACCACCGCCACCGCCGTAAAAAGCGCCGGTGACACCGCCGCCGCCACCGCCACCGGAAGCGGCGTTGGAGGTCACGGTAACGTTGCTCAGGGTCAGAATCCCTGCGTTGAAAATCCCCCCGGCCATCGCGCCCGAGGCACCGTAGCCACCGTTACCACCCGTGCCCGACACCAGACCCCGGGTGATCACCAGACCATCGAGCGTCACGATGCTGCCAGACGCCACTTCAATCACTCGGGTCCTGTACTGACCATCGAGAGTCACATCCGCCGCGCCGTCGTTGTTCAAGTCGCCATCAACGGTGATGTTCTTGTTGATCAGCAGTTCGGAGGTCAGCTGCACCGTCATGCTGCTGCTAAAGGTGACGATGTCGCCGTTCTGCGCCGAGGCGATGGCCGCACGCAGTGAGCCGACGCCCGTGTTGGCGTTGTTGGTGGCGGTCCAGGTGGCCAGCCCCCACTGATAGTCACTCATGGCCGTGGTCGAGAGCACGTTGGCGCTTTCGATGTTGCCGGTAGCGATTTCCAGATTCCAGTCGCCACCCACCCCGGTGCGGTTGCTGGAAGCGGCGATATCACGGCCGGTCAGTTGCGCCAGGGAGTCGACGAAACTCAAGCCGCGCTCGCCTTCGGCGGTGTAGCAGCCGTAGATCAGGATATCGCCGCCGACGTTCATGTCCTTGCCGATTTCCGCCAGCACGGCGCTGCGGGCCGCGACGTTGTCGGCAGACAGGTAGCTATTGCCCAACCACAGATCGCCCGCGTTGCCGTGGGCAATGATCTGCACCGAGCTGATGCCCTGATGGTGATCGAGGTAGTCGGCAATCTGCTGCAAGCCGTCCTTGCTCGCATCCAACTGAACCACTTGAGTGCCGGGCGCGACGCCCTGAAGCAGGCTGTTGGCGTCCTTGACCCGAGAATCGACAAACACCACGCTCTGCCCCGGCACCGCAACGGGGGTCGGTGTGGGCGTGGCATCGGCCTGACCGTGGGTGTCCTTGCTGGCGACCGGCTGGTCGGCAGTCGGCGCCTTGATCGCCTCGGCGGTGGTATGGCTGTCAGCCTGGGCGGTGTCGGCAACCGTGGCGGCCACCGCGCCGTCGAACAGCATGCGCGGCTCCAGGGACATAATCATTGGCGAGGCCAGCGCTCGTGCGCCTTCGGTAACCCGCGACTTGCCTTTGCTCCACCACATGCTGCTCACCCGGACTCGAACTTTTTGACGGATCAATGAAAACGCCGCGATCAACTGATCGCGGCGTCGGCTTTCATACGAATGACATTGGCGGCGCTGGCAGAGCCATCGAGCCAAAAGGACAACTCGGCGTACTGCTTGAACAAATCCGGCGGCAGGATTGTGCGCCTGGATTGCAATTGGACCTTGGCCTTCACCTTGTGCAACCCCGAAAGGCCGAGGGCCTGATCGAATTCCGGTGCGTCGTAGGCCAAATGATCGAAGTCATGTTCGAACCAGGGTTCGCCGATGAAGTCGTAGACCAACCGCATCACCCGCTCCGGCGCCTGGCTCAGCAGGTCGTAATCGATGATCAGCAACGAGTCGGCGTGTTCGCCGTAATAGGCTTCCTTGAGGGCGGCCCAGGAAAACCCCACCAGCCGATTGCGCTGGGCCAGGGTTTCGCAGCGGCTGTAGACCGTGTTGCGTTCGACTGCATCGCCGAACAGCTTGGTGTTTTCGAAGGGATTGGCGCGGTACAAGCGCTCGAGGCTGTCCATGACCCAGGCGACATTGCGCACGCAGGCAATGATCTTGGCTTGAGGAAACAGATCGCTGATCGCCGGCAGGCGCGAACTCCACAGGCGGTTCGTGTCGAACACCACCTGTTTGTCGGCCTTGTCGGCGTAGAAGGAATCGAACAGGCCACGCAACAGGCGGCGACGCAGATCGGTATCGATCACCGCACCGAATTCGCTGCCGGCGCTGCATTGCTCCAGAACACCGGAAAATAGCGCGCCAACGGGGCTGGTCATGCCGGCATGAAAGCGTGGGTTCTGCAAAAGAATCGCAGAAAGCAGGGTCGAGCCTGAGCGCGGCAAACCGGAAATAAAGTGAAAGTGCTGCATCCATTCACCCGCCAAAAGTCCTTTTGTATGACGAGCGTAGACCATGAATTGTCTTACAGCTAGTGGTGTTTTGATATCAAACCGGAGCTAAATCGACTGGAAAACGCCATTTATATAACGGCCTGAAAGATGAATCGTTTAAGCCTTCCATCACGGGATTACTTCAACACATACAAGCGCGCATAGGCGCCTCCCGCCCGGGTCTCGTTGATACGTTGCCACCCCGCGGGCAAGGAGGCGAACTCGTCCGGCCCGTCGATGGTACCGACCAGCCACACGCGACCAGTGTCTTTGGCCAAGCCGCCGAGGCTATCCAGGTAGATGTCATTGCTTACCAGCGTGCCGAAACCGTAAGCGTTCGGCCTGCTCGACCTGCCATCGGCCAAGGGCGGTGTGTACAGCAACGGTTTGGCGTCTGTCCGGTTGTAATAGACATAACTGAGGTACCAGAGCATGTCGCTGGTGACGATTCGGTCGCCGGGGGTGAAGTGCTGGTTCACGTAGTTGACCATGACGCTGATCTGATCGTTGGTATCCACCGTGGCATTGTTCTTCAGACCCACCAGCTCAACGCCGACAAACAGCAGCAGCACGGCCAGCGCCAATACCTTGAAGTCTGCGTATAAGCGATCGACGGCCAGCGCGACAAACATCGGCAGGCCCAAGGCATAAGCGGTCAGGTAACGCTCGATGAACACCGGCGAGATGAACGACGCCGAAAACACCAGCAACAACGGGACAACGGAGTAGATCACCGCCAGCGCACTGCCACGGAACACACTGCGGTCCCGGGCCAGCGCCACACCCGCCAGGGCCGCCAGCGCCAGTGGCAGCGCGATAAAAATCAGCGTGGGCAGGTTCTCGCCATCGTCCTGGATCAGGAGCGACCAGATCATCGACGGCAATGAGCCGAGCGTGACGGGGTTCTCCCAGCCCACATCGCCATTGGCCTTGAGCTGATCCATGTGCTGGATCAGATCGATCAGGCTGGGCACCCACGGCAGGTACAACAGCACAATGGCCACATTGGCCAGCCACCAGCCGGAGCGCTGAATGTGCCGCAATCGATACCCTGGCTGCACGCGGATCAGGCCCAGATACAGCCAATGACACAGCACGCACAGCGCGGTGAAGTAATGGGTGTAGAACGCCGCACTCATCAGCAAGGTGTAAATCACCAGATAGCGCGTGCGTTGCGGCTGTCTTATCCAGCACATCAGGGCAATCGTGGCACCGATCAGCCACAGCCCCAGCAGCGAATACATCCGCACTTCCTGGCTGTAACGCACCGCCGTGGGCAGCAGCGCCAGCAGAACCCCGGCCAGCAACGCGGCGCGGCGAGTCGCGAGCAGGTCCACCAGCCAGACGCCGAGCCCCACGGTGGCAATCCCCGGCAGCGCACTCAGGCTGCGAATCGAAAAAATGCCGTCGCCGAACAACTCGATCCAGCCGTGCAGGAGCATGAAATACAACGGCGGATGCACATCATGGGCCGCGTGCTCCCAGATTCCGGCCAGCGAATACTGGCTCAGCAACAGGCTGGAACCTTCGTCGCCCCAGATCGCCGCCGCTGTCAGGTCGTATAAACGCACCAGCGTGGCCAATACCAGGATCGGCAGCAACCAGTGCTCCCGCGCCCATCGAAGCAAGCGGCGGGCAACCGCCCATGACCCCGGCGTCGCGTGCGGGTCCTGAGTGTCGCCCAGCGGTGTTTCTCTGCGTGCCTCCATTGCCTCCCCTTCTTGCGACCTGGTGAGCTACAACCCAATGAATACCGAAGTGTCCCGAGCACTGTAGGACAGGCGCGGGGCCGTCGTCGATGCTGGCCTTGCGACGGACGACGTCCGGCAATCATTCCAATCAGCGTCTACGCTTTGGCGTGGCGTGACCCAGCCACGGAGATGAATGGAGTCGGCTGATCACTGCGATCTACCCGGATAACCGGGCCTGCAACGTGACGCTTCAGACACTAACCTGAGGGATGAGGAACCATGGAAGTATTCATCGGCACTATCCAGTCTTTCGCCTTTAACTTCGCGCCCAACGGCTGGGCCCTATGCAACGGCCAGACGCTGAGCATCTCGCAATACAACACGGTTTTCGCACTACTGGGAACCTACTATGGAGGCAATGGCACCACCAATTTCATGTTGCCCAATCTGCAGGGCCGTCTGCCGATGGCCCAGGGCAACGGCCTGGGCCTGACCCCGCGTGTCATCGGCGAATTCTCCGGCACCGAGAACGTCACCGCGACCATCAACAACCTGCCCAACCACACCCACGCCTTGTCCGGGCTCACGGCCACCACCACCCTGCAACTGGCCAGCCCGGCGAGCAACCCGGTCACCAACCCGACCGCGACCAACTCCTACATCGGCGCTTCGGGTGGTGGGCCCGGCTCGGCGAGTATTTACTCCGATCAACAAGGTGCCGCAGCCGTGCCGCTCAAGGGCGTAACCAGCACGGTGACGGGGGAAATCTCGTCCGCCGGCAACGGTTTGCCCATGGAGGTGATGAACCCGTTCCTGGTGCTCAACTTCAGCATCGCCCTGAACGGCTTGTTCCCTTCGCGTAACTGAGGGGCTGGCCGGGGGATGCAAATCCCCCGGCCACTTTTGCTTGATGGAGTGATGCCATGCTGCAACAGGTTCAAAGCCAACACTTTCAGGCTCTGCTGGGCAAGACGGGGACGCTGCGGTTGCCCGATGGCAGTGAACTGCCGATCCATATCGACGCCCTGAAAGAAACGCCCCACTCACAGATGCCCAAAAGCGAGCGCATGCCGTTCAGTGTCGAGCTCAACAGCCTGCAACCCACTGACTTTGTCGATGGCTTGTGTGCGCTGGAGTTGCCGGAGCTGGGTCAGGTAGAAGATATTTTTGTTTCGCGAGTACCGGCGATGGGGCGTGATCCGCAACTGGGGTACTTCTACATCGCGTTCAACTGAACATGGATCTCAATGTGGGAGCGAGCCTGCTCGCGATAGCGGTGGGTCATTCAATAATGATTTTGAAAGTGATGGTCCTTTCGCGAGCAGGCTCGCTCCCACAAGGGGCGGTATGTATTCAACCCTTCGGATACCACACCAGCCGCTCCGCCGCCGGGTTGCGCTCTTCAACCTGAAACCCCAGGGCCAGGTAATGCTGGCGCGCATGGGGGTTGTTGGCCCAGACCACCGTTGCCACCGGGCAGCGGATTTGTTGCGCGGCTTTTTGCACGCCTTGCAGCACCGTCCGACCGTAACCCCGGCCTCGGGCCTGGGGGATGAACGCCAGGTACAGCACGCGAATTTCATTGGGGCCGAAATCCGTGGTCAGCGCGCCGATGGCCGTGTCGAGCTTCTCGATCACGTAATGCATGGCGTTGGGGAAATTCTCCCCCAGCCCTTGTTCCTGCACGTTGAATTGCTGGGCAACCACCTGTTCAACCACCTCCTGCTCACCGTCGATCCACTGCAGATCCGGGCGCGCCGCCTGGTAAAGGCTGTGCAAAAAAGGTCCATCGCTGGCCCGCGAAGGCCTGACCACCAAACCGTCCGGTGCCACTGAAGCGCTGTTCGCCATCGCTGTTCTCCCTTAGAAACCGCTTTCCCTGACCCCCAGAGCCGCCATGCGCCGCCAGGCAACGCCCAGCACCGACTCGCCGCGGCCCTGCAACACCACTAGGCCGCGCAAGGGTTGCACCGGTGTCGGGGTGTTTTCGAGGATGCTCAACCGCGCGCCGTACTGCGCCTGTACCGGCTCGGCGCGCTGATGCTGATCCCGGCGTACGGCAATCGGCCCATGGTGATCGGAAGTCAGTGCTTCCTGATCGACGTAAGCCACGCCGTTGGTATCGATTTCGGTCAATTGCACGGCGATCGCAGGGTGCATCGGGTCATCGGCGATGAACCGCCCACTGGCACCCGGAGCAACACGCCAGAGTTCGGCTTCGGCCAGATAACCGCGCAACCGCGCGCCGTCTTCGACCACCCGCGCCAAAGGATCTTTGGTCGAAAGCCAGCGACCGGCCACCAACTGCGGCAGCAGATCGCGCACTTTGCCGGCGTGGGGTGCGCGCAACAGCAGTCGCTCGCGCTGGGCGGCCAGGCCTCGGTATTCGGCCACGGCTTCAGCCAAGCGCTGTTCGACGATTCCAGCATCGGCCGCGGTTTCGCTACGACCGGCCTGACGACGCATCTGTAACTGCTGAATCTGGATCTCGCGACGGACGATGGCCTGGCGTGAGTCCAGGTCCGGCGACTCCAGTTCGATCAACACCTCACCCTGAGCGACGACCTGGCCGTCGTGCACACTCACTGTTTTGACCCGCGCCGCCACCGGCGCGTGCAGGGCACTGGCGCGTCCAGCCTCCAGCATCGTCGGCAACTCCACCGCGCTGCGCCACGGCAACGCCAGCAGCAACAACAACCCGAGCAACGTCAAACCGCTGAGCAGCACTCGAGGCGCATGCGCCTGTTCGCGACGGCTCCACCATTGCCGCCACTCGTTCAGGATCGGCAAGAAGATGAACCAGACCAGTTCCACCAGCATCAGGAAGATCCCCAATACCTTGAAGAACAGGTGATAGACCGCCAGCGCAATCCCGAAAAACAGCGCCGCGCGCCACAGCCACGCGCCATACCCCCAGATCAGCAGACGCCGCTGCATCTTCGGCGACCACGGCTCCGGCGCCGGGGCAGCGTAACCAAACAAAAACTCGCGCAGCCGCCAGCGGCACAAGGCAAAGGCGCGCCCTTGAAGGTTGTCCACTTCCCAGAAATCGCTGAGCAAGAAGTAGCCGTCGAAACGCATGAACGGGTTGAGGTTGATCACCAGTGTGGTGATCCAGGTCGCACTGGCGAGCATGAACGCCGCCGTACGTCCGGGGCCGTCAGGCAGCAGTGACCAGGCAAGCAGCGCAATACACGCCAGCACCAGTTCCGCCAGCACCCCACCGGCACCGATCAGCAACCGTGCACGTCGATCATTGACGCGCCAGGCGTCGCTGACGTCCGTGTAAAACATCGGCAGCAGCACCATGAACGCCACGCCCATGCTCTGCACCCGACAACCGGCGCGCTTGGCCATGAAGGCGTGGCCGAACTCGTGGCACAGCTTGGCGAAAAACAGCGCCACTGCGAACGCCAGCGCACCGCCGAGGCTGAACAGGTGCGGAAACGTGGCGATGAATCGCTGCCAGTCCCGCGACACCAGAAACACCCCAAGCCCCAGCGTCGCGGGCAATCCGTAGCGCAATGCGCGTGGGCCGAAACGCTCCAGCCACGGCCAGACGCGATTGAGAAAAGCGTCCGGGCGCCACAGCGGAATCCGGAAAAACAGGTATTGATGCAACAGGATTTGCCACAGGCTCTGGCGCTGAGCCGCGGCCTTCAAGCTGTAACTGGCGCGCTGCGGCGCATCGAGGGCGCTGATCAGGTCGTGGCCACGCAAAAATTCCAGCAATTGCTCAAGCGCCGCGCCATCCAGCGCCAGCCCCGGCTCGCGGTTGGCCGCACGCAGCACTTGCTCGGGATCGCCCAGAGACCAATGGCGCAACAGACGCATCGCCGCCGCACCAAGTTTGAAATAACGCCCTCGCACCGGGTCGGCCAGGGTCCAGCACGGTGAACCGTCGAGGGCCGGAGCCGCCGTCGACAATTGCAGGTCTGCCCGCAGGCTCGGCAGGCTCATCTAAAGACCCACGCTCTGACGTAACCCGGCCAGCGGTCGACGCAACAGGTACAACGCCAGCGGCGCTCGGTCGCCGAAGACTTTCGCGGTGCCACGCAAGCCGATGCGTGGCGGTGCGGCGTCGAACGTCGCATCCAGTCGATAAGCCAGTTGCCCGGCAGCGGTGGGCTGCGCTTCGTAGGCCGAACGTTCGAGTTTGGCCAGATGCCGCTGCAACGGATCGCTGTCAAGAAACAGCGCGACTTGCGCTCCCGGCGCCAGGGAAATCGCATCGCCCACGGCCAATTCGATGCGCAACTCGGCCTGGTTCGGGTCGGCGATTTCCATCAGCCGCTCGCCGGTTTGCACCGGTTTGCCGGTCCAACGCTCAGCGTCGGCGAACACCGCGATGCCGTCCCGTTCGGCGCGTACCTCGCTGCGTTTGAGCAGTTCACGGGCGTAATCCCGCTCGGCGCGCTTTTGCTCGACGCGGGCCGCCAGCAGATCGATTTTCGAACTGGATTCGGCATCGGCGAAGGAGCGTTGGGAATTGGCCTTGAGTTCCGCTTCGGCAACGCCCAGGGCGCGCTCGGCCACATCGGCCTGAGCCTTGAGCGTGGTGCTTTCGAAGCGCAGCAGCAGGTCGCCGGTTTTCACCGTCTGGTTGGGTTTGACCAGGAACTCGGCGATCACCCCGTCCAGCGGCGCCGCCACCACCCGACCGCCCAGCGGGACGACTTCGGCCGGTGCCAGCACCGATTGGCGCACCGGAATCAGCAACCCGAGCAACAACACAGCGACCAGCGCCACCTGACGCTTGCGCGTCCAGCGTAGCCGCCAGGGTTTGCGCGGTTGGAGCGCCAGCCAGGCGTGGCTGTAGGTGTCGCCCAGTTGCGACAGCAGCACTTGCTCGGAAGGATTCCACGGCACATCCCGCGCCAGCCACAGACCACCGAACACCTCGCCCCGATGATCGATCAGCGGCAACCAGAACACCTGAGCGGCTGACAGACTTTGCCAGTCGGCCTGAATGGATTGGCCAAGGAGATCGGGTGTGATCACCCGAGCCTGTTTCAGCACGCCAAGCTTGAACAACTGCGCGACCGCTTGCTCGACAAACGCCACGAACGGCGCATTCGGTTCCACGGCGCTGACACCGGTCACCGCCTGCACCTTGCCGGCGATCAACAGCGCGGCATGGCGGAAACCGAACAGCGCCTGGCCGTCATTGACCAGACTGTAAGCCAGTTGCGAAGGATTGCGAGCGGCGCGGGTCTGGCGTTCGAGGTCAAGAAACCTTGCGAACACCTGCTCGGCGCCGCCCGTTACCGGGGCGTTCACTTGAGCTCCGCGAAACGCGCCGTTCCGCTCATGCCGGCCAACAGACCGCTGGCGTTGGGCAGTGTCGCCACCAGCAGCAAGGTCTGGCTGCCTTCATCGATCCGCGCACCGAGGCGCTTGACCGTGGCATCCAGAGGCCGACCGGTTTCATCGGGGACAAAACTGAACGTCTGGCCGGGCTTGAGTTTGCCCATCCAGCGCGACGGCACCAACAGATGAATTTCCAGAGTGCGGTTATCGACTACGTCCAGCAGCGGCGTGCCAGCAGCGACGCTTTCGTAGCGCTTGACCTTGCGTTCGACGACCTGACCATCGAACGGCGCGACCACGCTGCAACGCTTGACCTGAACCTGATAAACCTGAGATTGCGCCTGGGTTTCGCTGACCTTGGCCTCGGCCCGCGCCACTTCAAAGCGCCCGACCGAATTCAACGCCGCCAGTTGCCGGTTATGGGCCAGCTCCTCACCGGCGCCACGGTTGGCGGCCTGGGCCGCGTTGAGCTGAGCCTGATAGGCCGAACAGTCAAACCGCGCCAGGATATCGCCCTTCTTGAACGACTCGCCCTCACTGAACGGCAACTCGACAATCCGCCCCGACAACTCACTGGCGAGCACTGCCTGATCCCGGGCTCGCAGCACACCACGGGCTTCACTGCTGGCCGACGCATCACCGCCGACCGCGCTGCTTTCCAGCAACGGATCGTCTGGCGCAGGCGTTTGCGCCTGTACTACGCACGTTACAAAGGTCAATCCCATAACCAAAATACGAAAACGCCGCATAACCGTAACTCCCTGACGGATGAGCGGAGTCTACGACAGCGGGGGTGCGCGTCAAGCGGATGGCCATCATTGGTTGAAAGAGTGTGCTCGCCGATCAGAGCTGCGCCGTCTCCGCCACCGGATACACCGACTCCCATCCCCCACCCAGCGCCTTATACAAGCCAACCATCGCCAACGACACCCCGGTCGAGCTCTCGACCCACTGCTGCTGGGTCGCCAGCAATTCGCCTTGCACGGTGAGGACATTGACGAAATCCACCACCCCTTCGACGTATTGCTGTTGCGCGGTGCGCAGGGCGATCTGGTTCTGACGCACGGCTTCGGCGAGGCTGTCGCGACGCAACTGACTGGCGTTGTAGGCGGTGAGTTGATCGTCGATTTCATGCCAGGCCCGCAGCACGGTTTGCTGGTAGGCCAGGGCCGCTTCCTGTTGCTGTGCTTCGCGCAGGTGCAACATGCCGCGCAGGCGGCCGCCATCGAACAGCGGCAGGCTCAATTGCGGGCCGATGCCGAACGAACGTGAGCCCCAGGAGCCGAAATCGCTCAGTTGCAGGGCTTGTGAACCGATGTTGCCCGACAGGGTGATCCGCGGATAGAAGTCACCCTTGGCCACGCCGATGCTGGCGGTAGCGGCATGCAAACGGGCTTCGGCCTGACGGATGTCCGGGCGGCGCTCGGCCAATTGCGACGGCAAGCCGATGGCGACCTGACGCGGGGTTTGCGGCACGGGAGCGTCTGTGGATAACTCGGCGGACAGCGCTTGCGGCGGTTCGCCCATCAACAGGCTCAGGGCGTTGATCAGTTGCGACTGACGCTGCTCCAGCGCCGGCAAACGTGATTCGATGGCCGCGACTTGCGCAGCGGCTTCGGCAACGTCCAGGTCCGTCGCCACCCCGTCCGCCAGGCGCAGTTGCGAGAGTTTCAAACTGTGCCGGGCGACGTCGAGGTTCTGCTCGGTGACGGCCCGGGTGCTTTGCACACCGCGCAGTTGAATGTAGTCCTGAGCGGTTTCGGCGAGCACCGACAGCAGCACGCCACGACGATCGTTTTCCGCCACTTCCAGGGTGGCATCGGCGGCTTCGGTTTCGCGGCGCACCCGGCCCCAGAAATCCAGTTCCCAGGAGGCGGAAAAGCCTGCATCCCACAGGTTGTACGCCGAGTCGCCGTTGTTGCCCGACGGATCGTTCAGGCCTTCACCGCTGTTGCGTTTGCGCCCGTAGCTGCCGGTGGCGGCGGTGTTGGGATAGCGGTTGGCGGTGACCACCTGACGCGCGGCGCGGCTTTGCTGCAAGCGGCTGCTGGCGAGTTTCAGGTCGAGGTTATCGGTCAGGGCGCGTTGGGTCAGGGCCGAGAGTTTTGGGTCGTTGAATACCTCCCACCAGCGTTCGTCCATTTCGCTGGAAGCGATCTGACTGGCGGCGGCGTTGCCCGGTTTTGACCATTCGGCCACTTGCTGCGGCAGCGGTTTCTGGAAGTCCGGGCCGACGGTGCAGGCGCTCAATGAAAACAGGCTCAGCACAAAAACCACTGAATGAATGCTGACTCTGTGGCGAGGGAGCTTGCTCCCGTTCGAGTGCGCAGCACTCGCAATTTTTGGGGCCGCTTCGCAGCCCAGCGGGAGCAAGCTCCCTCGCCACAGGGGTGTGCGATTAACAAAGTTCATCGTTGCGCGACCTCACGTTCGCCGCTGCTGGCAGTATCAATCCTCGCCTCCACCGACATCCCCACCCGCAACCGCTCGGCCAACGCCTGACCCGGCTCCAGAACGATTTTCACCGCAATCCGTTGCACAACCTTGGTGAAGTTGCCGGTGGCGTTGTCCGGTTTGACCGAGGCGAAGGTCACGCCAGTGGCCGGTGCGATGCTCTCGACGCGACCGCGCAGGGCTTCGCCGCCGAGGCTGTCGACGTGCACTTGCACGCTCTGCCCCGGCTGTACATCAGTCAGTTGGGTTTCCTGAAAATTGGCGACCACATAGGCCCGCTCCAACGGCACCACGGCCAGAATCTTGCTGCCCGGTGTGACATAAGCGCCGACCCGCACCGCGCGCTCGCCGACCATGCCGTCCTGGGGCGCGACGATGCGCGTATAGGACAACTCATAGCTGGCCATTTCCAGCGCCGCTTGCGCTCGTTTCAGCCCACCTTCGGCCGCGTCACGCTGGGCGGTCAGGATCTCTACCTGCTTGCGTTCCGCCGCGAGCACTGCCGTGGCATTGGCCAAGCGAGCGGAGGCCTGGTCGATGCGCGTGCGCGCTTGCTGAGCATTCTGCACCGTGCCAGCGCCTACCCCGGCGAGGTGGTTGTAGCGGTTAAGTTCATGCTCGGCGAAGGCCATTTCCGCTTTCGCCGAAACCACCGTGGCCTGGGCCTGAGCGATCACCGATGTCTGGCGCTCAAGGGTTGAACGAGCGTTCTGAAGTTGCGCCCTGGCCACCAGGGTTTCAGCGTCGGCAGCCTCTGCGGCAGCACGCAGATCGCGATCGTCGATCAAGGCCAGTAGCTGTCCTGCCTTGACCTGCTGATTGTCTTCCACCAGCACTTCCTTGATGAACCCCGCCACGCGCGGTGCCACCAGGGTGAAGTCCGCCGAGACGAAAGCATCGTTGGTGTTCTGCTGGGTGCGCTTGCCGAACAAGCCCGGCGCCAGCAGGTAAATCAACACGCCGACCGCCATCACCGCGGCAACGCCGACAGCGATTTTTTGCTTTGATTGAGTTGTCATAAAAACCTTCTGTTTCAGTGAAGCGTTCAAGTCGGCGCGCGCGGTGGATAGATCCGCGTCGGCAGCCAGAAAATCATCAGGATCAGCATCACGGCGATACCGGCCATGCACAGATAAAGATCGGAGGACGTCAGCACCACGGCCTGTTGATGCAGTCGGTGAGCGAGACCAGCGCTAGCACCGTCAACCAGAGGCGAATTACCCAGGTTGTCCACCAGCATGGTCGAGTGGAAATGCAGCCTTGCAGTGGTCAGCGCTTCGATCACACCGGTGGCGATCACCGCCGCCAGGCCTTTCACGGTATTGAACCAGGCCGAAGCGAACGGCCCTTCCATCGGGCTGATGCTGCCGGTGGAGAGCATCAACAGCGGCAGCACGGCCATGGGCTGACCGAAGATTTGCAGCAGTTGTAGCGCGTAGAAGTCATCGCGAATCCACGCCGACGTCAGCTGCGAACCGCCGATGCAAGACAGCGCCAACATGCCCAGGCCGATCCCCAGCACCCAGCGGCAATCGACCCAGCGCAGATTGCACAGCGCCGCCACCAACGGCAGTGCGATCAACTGTGGCAGCGCCGCCAGCAGCATGATCGGCGCGGTCTGCAGCGGGCGATAACCCTGGACCTGAGCCAGGTAACTGGAAGGAATGATGATCACCGCGAGCAACACCACCAGCACGCCGGCCAGGGTCAACAGCGCGAACGACAGGTTGCGGATACCGAGCATCTGCAACTTGAAGAATGGAATCGGTTGCGACCACTCGTTGATCAGGAACAGCACCAGCAACAGCATCCCGCCGCCGAGCAGCGCGCAGATCAGGCTCGACTCGAACCAGTCCAGCCGATTACCTTGCAGGATGCCGATCACCAGCATGCAGATCGCCGCAAGCCCCAGCAGCAAACCGCGCCAGTTGAACTGTTTGAAGCGTTCCAGCCGTAGCGGATCCTGGGGCAAACCGTAAGCCACTGCCGCCATCGCTGCCAGGCACGGCACGATGATTTGCCAGAAGGTCCATTGCCAACCGACGTACTCGGTCCACAACCCGGCCAATGGCGTGCCGAGACCGGGGCCGAAGGTCGCCGTCAGGGCATAACCGGCCAGGCCGTAGAGTTTCACGTTGGCCGGCAGGAATCGCAGGGCTACGGTCATCAGCATCGGCGGCAACGCGCCGCCGGCCAGACCTTGCAAGGTGCGCAAGACCAGCAGGCTTTCGTAATTCGGGGCAAACGGGCACAGCACGCCCAACAGCGTGAACGCACTGATGGCGCACAGAGTGAAGCGCCGCAACGAGAACGTCACCGAACACCAAGGGGCAAACGCCATGGCGGCCACCGAGGTCGCGGTGTAACTGGCGACCAGCCAGGTGCCTTCGTCATAACCGATGGCCAACGCACCGCGAATGTCGGCCAGGGCGACCTTGGTCACCATCTCGTTCAGACCTGACACCAGCACCGCCAGCAACACGCCCACCAGGCCGATGATGATTCTCGGGCCGAAGACCGGTGGCGTGACGACGGCCGCTGGTTTGGCCGCTGCGAGAGGCGCCGTGACCGTGAGGGAAGTCATGTACTGCAAGCTCCGGGAGGGGAATACCGAAGCATTTTAGGGAGCGTGGAAACTTACGAAAATTGACTTATTGACAGCTTATAAGTGTGTTTCATGCAGCAATTAACTCCGGAAAACAACACAGATCCCTGTGGGAGCGAGCCTGCTCGCGATAGGGCCACCACATTCAACATCGATGTTGACTGATCCACTGCTATCGCGAGCAGGCTCGCTCCCACAGGGATTTGGGGATCAACTTTAGGTTGGCTGTGCGGCCAACCAGGTCTCGTCGCAACAGGTCTTGAGCGTTTCACGCATCCAACGGTGCGCCGGATCCTTGTCGAAACGCGGATGCCAGGCCTGGGTCAACATCAGGGTCGGTAATGGGATCGGCAGGGTAAACGAGCGCAGTTTCAAACCCAGGCGCCGCACACTCAGCAAGGCTTCCTCGGGTACCGGCAGAATCAGATCGGAATCCGGCAAGGCGAACATCGCCGCATGGAAACTCGGCGCAATCACCGCCACCCGTCGCTCCAGCCCCAAGGCGTTGAGCGCTGTATCGATGGGTCCGCGGGCGATCCCCCGGCGCGACATGCTGATATGGGAAAAACCGGCGTAACGCTCGGCGGTGATCTCTGCATCGAACAGTGGATGATCCTCGCGCACCAGCCCGACAAAGTGAGTGGAAAACAGGTTCTGCACTTTCACTTCCGGCATCAGCGGCCGATTGTTGCTGACGCTCAAATCGATGCGTCCTTCGCGCAAGGCTTCGTCGTCGCCATCACCTACAGGGACGAAGCGCAGTTCACAATGCGGGGCCTGGCGCTCCATCGTGTCGAACAGCTTGCCGCCGTAGACGCCAACAAAGAAATCATTGGCGCGAATGCTGAACCGCCGGCGCAAACTGCCCAAGTCCACGTCGGCGGCGGAGCGGAACAGCAATGCGGCCTGTTCCACCAGATCCCGCACCTGCTCGCGCAACTCCAGCGCCTTGGGCGTCGGCACCAGCCCACGGCCGGCGCGCACCAGAATCGGGTCGCCGATGGCCTCTCGAATCCGCGTCAGCGTCCGGCTCATGGCCGCCGGGCTGAGGTTCATCCGCCGCGCAGCGCCCACCACGCTGCCTTCATCGAGCAAAGCGTCGAGGGCGACCAACAGGTTCATGTCCGGGAGTTGCATGCTGAGCACTCGTGTCTGATCTGAGTTGATTCAGACGCAATGCTAGCAAACATCCCTGGATGAGGTGGCGACAGGACTGGCCTCTTCGCGAGCAAGCCCGCTCCCACATGGGTTCTTTGTCGTACACAAAACCCGCGACCACTGAAGATCAATTGTGGGAGCGGGCTTGCTCGCGAAGAGGCCATCAGCAGCACCGAAAAACTACCGCTCGTGCAACGCCTCGGCCCGAGCCCGAATAATCGGCTTGAGCAAGTAACTGAGCACAGTCTTCTTGCCGGTAATGATATCCACCGACGCCACCATCCCCGGAATGATCAGCAACGGCTTTTCATCCGTCCCGAGGTGGCTGCGTTCGGTACGCAATTTGATGATGTAGTAAGTGGTCTTCTTGTCTTCGTCGGTGATGGTGTCGGCACCGATCTGCTCCAGCTTGGCTTTGAGCCCACCATAAATGGTGTAGTCGTAAGCCGTGAACTTCACCGTGGCGTCCTGGCCCGGATGCAGGAACGCGATGTCTTGCGGGCGAATTTTGGCTTCCACCAACAGGGTGTCATCCAGTGGCACGATCTCCACCAGGTCGCTGCCCGGCTGGATCACGCCGCCGATGGTGTTCACCAGCAACTTGTTGACGATACCGCGCACCGGCGATGTCACCAGCGTCCGGCTGACCCGGTCTTCCAGCGCCTTGCCAGTGGCCTGGGCCTTGTTCAGATCGGTGCGCGCTTCGTTGAGTTGGGTCAGGGCTTCGCTGCGGAATTTGCCGCGAGTCTCGTCGATCTTGCGCTGCACTTCCTTGATCGCCGATTCGGCGCGAGGGATCGCCAGGGTGGTGGCGTCCAGTTGGCCGCGGGTTTCGACCTCGGCACGCTTGAGTCGCAAAACCTCAACCGGGGACACCGCGCCCTGAGCCACCAACGGCTCGGACATGGCGATTTCCTGACGCTGCAAGGACAGACCGCTGCGGTACTGGGCCTGTTTGGAGGTGAACTCGCGCAGCTCTTGCTGCTTCTGGATCAACTGCTCCTGCAAGCCACCGATCTCATCGTGCAGTTGCTGACGACGACTGATGTACAACGACTGTTCGCTGGCGGCCTGGCCGGGTACGGCTTTGAGCACATCGGCGGGAAAATTCAACGGGCGATCATCGACCTCGGCACTCAAGCGCTCCACACGCAACAGCATCGACAGCCGATCGGCCTCGGTCTCACCAACGTTGGAGGCGAACCGTGTGTCGTCCAGACGAATCAGCGGCGCGCCAGCCTCGACGATTTGTCCTTCGGTGACGAACAGCTCGGAAACGATGCCGCCCTCAAGGTTCTGGATTTTCTGGATCTTCGACGACGGAATCGCCTTGCCGTCGCCCTTGGTGACTTCGTCGATCACCGCAAAATTGGCCCAAAGCATCAGGAACACGAAGAAGCCGATGATCGCCCAGATCGTCAACCGCACCACGCGCGGGGCGTCTTCGATCAGCGCTTTGTTGACCTCGGGAAGGGGCTGGCCTTGCAACGACGCGGAGCCTTTGAAGTAGCGGCGAATGGAATCTTTGATCCCGGACTTAAGCAACACTGATCTGCCCCTTCTTCAACGCTTCCATCACGACGGCTTTCGGACCATCGGCGAGAATCTGCCCACGGTCGATCACCAACAGGCGATCCACCAGCGATAACAACGAGGCCCGGTGTGTCACCAGCACCACGGTCTTGTTTTCAACCACGGCCATGAGGCGTTGCTTGAGGCGTTCTTCGCCGGTGTTGTCCATGGCGCTGGTGGGTTCATCCAGCAGCAAAATCGGCGGGTTGAGCAGCAGTGCTCGAGCCAGGGCCACATTCTGGCGCTGACCACCGGACAGGTTCTGCCCACGCTCACCGACTTGCAGCTCATAGCCTTGCGGATGCAGACGGGCGAACTCGTGGACGCCAGCCAGTTCCGCGGCTTGTAGCACCAGTTCGTCTTCGACGTAGCGCGCGCCCGACACCAGGTTGTCGCGTAACGTACCAGCGAGCAACTGGATGTCCTGAGCCACGTAGCCAATGTTGTGGCGCAGTTCGCTGACGTCGATCTGACGGATATCCACACCATCCACCAGCAACGCGCCGTCGTCCGGCTGATAGAGGCCCACCAGCAGTTTGGCCAGGGAGCTTTTGCCCGAGCCGCTGCGGCCGATAATGCCGATCTTCTCGCCGGGCTTGATGATCAGGTTGATGTTCTTCAGCGCGGGGTTCTGCTGATTCGGATAGGTGAAGCTCAGCTGACGGCATTCAATGGCGCCTTGCAGCACCTTGCGGCTCAGCGGGCGCTCGTCGAAATTGCGCTCCTGAGGCAGCTCCATCATCTGATCGACCGAGGTCATGGTCACACGAGCCTGCTGGTAGCGGGTCAGCAGGCCAGACAACGAGGCCAATGGGCTGAGGGCGCGACCGCTGAGCATGTAGCACGCGATCAAACCGCCCATGCTCAGGTGGCCGTCGATGATCTGGTACACGCCGAAGACAATCATGATCACCCCGGCCAGTTGCTGAATCAGCAAGGTGATGTTCATCGCCAGACCGGACAGCATTTTCACCCGCAGCTCGAGGCGGCTGAGGGTGCCGATCGTTTGCTCCCACTGATACTGGCGTTCGCTTTCGGCGTTGTTGACCTTCACCGCATCAAGGCCGGCGAGGGTTTCGATCAGGCTCGACTGGCGCTCGGCGCCCAGGGCCATGGTTCGCTCCATGGTCGCCACCAGCGGCTTCTGCAAGGCATAACCAATCAGCAAGGCAATCGGGAACGCCAGCACCGGAATCCACACCAGATGCCCACCCAGGATCGCAATGACCAGGAAGATCAGCAGCGTAAACGGCAGGTCGATCAGGCTGGTGAGGGTCAGCGACGCGAGAAAGTCCCGCAGGCTCTGAAACTCATGAATATTCTGGGCGAAGCTACCGACCCGCGCCGGGCGGAACTTCATGGCCATGCCGACGATGCGCTCGAACAGCGTCGCGGAGATGATCAGGTCGGTTTTCTTGCCGGCCAGGTCCAGACACAGGCTGCGCAGGCTCTTGAGGATCAGGTCGAATATATAAGCGCCGGTGATGCCGATGGCCAGGACCCAAAGGGTCGACTCGGCCTGGTTCGGCACCACGCGGTCGTAGACATTCATCACGAACAGCGGCGCGGCCATGGCAATGATGTTGATCAGTAAACTGGCGGCGATGGCGTCGGCGTACAGCCAGCGCGAACGCTTGAGGGTGTCGCGAAACCACGAACGCGCGCGCGGGATCAGCGTGCCATGGTTAACGTCGAATTTGTGCTGGGGTTGGGCGAAGAAGACTTTGCCACTGTAGTCGTCGGCCAACAGCTCACGATTGACACAGACTTCGCCGCCATCGCTTTCGCTGAGCAGCAAGCGGGCCTGATCTTCACCGTGCCAGCCGAGCAGCACCGCACTGCGCCCCTCCTTGAGCAGCAACAGCGCCGGCATGGCAATCGCCGGAATCTGCTCCAGTTTGCGTTGCAACACCCGCCCTTGCAGCCCGGCGCGAGCGGCCGCGCGGGGCAGCAGTTCGACGCTCAGGCGTTGTTTGGGTAACGGCAGGCCAGTGGTCAGCATCGCCGCGCTGGCCGGCTTCTGGTGCAAGGTGCAAAGGGCTAGCAGGCCGTCCAGTAACGGATCGTCGTGCAGCGCGCGTGGATCATGAATGAGTTGAACTCGACTGACTTCTGATTCCACGCTCGACACTCTTGGCTAACGATTGAAATGGGGCAGGACTCAATTCATCCCAGGCAGCTGGACCTTGGGCTTCACGTCGTCTTGCACGACGGAAGCCAACGGTGCGACCACGCCCTGGCTTTTGAGCAATTCGCCCATGGTCGCCTTGATTCGGTATTGAGTAAATAACTGAATGTTTTTGATCTCGACCAGCCGACGGGAAGCGCTGAATAGCTCGTTTTCACTGTCGAGCAAGTCGAGCAACGTCCGCTCGCCGAGGCCGAACTGCTTCTGATACGCGCCGCGCACACTGGTGCTGTGATCGACATATTGCTGGGCGATCGGCACTTGGGCGTTGGCGTTGTTCAGGGCGTTCCAGGCCAGGCCCAGCTCTTCGTTCAACACACGCAGGGCATTGTTGCGAATATCCAGCGCCTGGTTCGATAGATAAGACTTGGATTCCAGATCAGCCTTGTTGCTGCCACCGGCAAACAAATTGAAGCGCATGCGCAGCATGGCCTGCCATTCGTTGCTGTGACCGTTCTGACCGTCGAGATCGTTGTCGGCGGTGCGCCCCAGTTCGGCATCGAAGCGTGGGTAGAAGCTCGACTTGGCGGCTTCGTACTGTTTCTCGGCGGCAGCGATATCGGATTCGGCGGAACGCAGGATCGGGCTGTTTTCCAGCATCTGCGCCCGGGCTTCATTCAGGTTGGCCGGCAACAGCGCCATAAAATCGGCAGGCCGCTCCAGTTGATCGGGCATCTGGCCGACGGCGCTGAGGAAGTTGGTCTCGGCATCAGCCAGGTTGGTCTGCTCAGTGATCAGGTTGTTGCGGGCCTGAGCCATACGCGCTTCAGCCTGATCTAGGTCGGCGCCGCTGCCCACGCCACGCTGGGTGCGCAATTTGATCTGGTCAAAAATCCGTTCGTGGTTCTTCAGGTTGTCTTCGGCCAGACGCACGAATTCGCGGCGGGTCAGCACATCGAGATAGACCTGAGCGACGGTCAGCGCAGTGCGTTCCGACGTGCCCAGCAAGGAATAAGCGCGGGAATTAACGGTGGCTTGTTGACGCCCCACTTCGCTGGACGTCGCAAAACCATCAAAAACCATCTGCGACAGACGTAAACTTGACTCACTCCGGTTCAGCGTTTCCCAGTGATTGCTGTTGCCAGCGGCACGGGTGCTGACGCTATCGGTGCCTTCGCGACCATAACCGCCCAGCAGATCAACCTTTGGCAAGTATCCACCTTTTGCCGCCTTTAACTGATAATCCGCGGCCAGCCGACTGTTAACCCCGGCCTGGATTTCCGGATGGACGTCCAGTGCCTGCTGCATCGCCTGCGGAAGGGTCTGCGCCTGAACAAAGCTGGCGGCTAGGGCGAAGGGTAGAACCTTGAACAGGTGCAAACGCATAGTTGGAATTTCCCGGGACTTCTTGTCTTGAATCACTGCAGAACGTGGCGCTGCATCGGATGATGGCAACCGGAATGACCGTATGTCGGAAAGTTAAAAATCGGAACTGGGTCACACTCTGTAGGACAGGTCGCCGCTTAAATATCAATGTGACATTAATGGGGCGATTGTTTAGGATGGATCCAATAAGGTCAATAGTTTGGCATAAAGTTAATTCCGAAAAAATATAGTCAAATTATTGACTATTTCGCATCAACGTTATGCACCAAATATTTTAGAAAGTACGTCCAGCCCCGCTCGGTGAACACCCCCGAGCGGTTCATGGAAGTCAACTGAACGTGACACCCGGAGAGTCTTCAATGAGCAGTGTTGTTGCCATCGTCAAAAGCATTGTTGGTCAGGTTTTCGCGGTGTCCCCAGAGGGCATCCGCCGCGTACTCGTTGAAGGCGACCGGTTGTTGGTGGGCGACCAGATAGACACTGGTGCCGCTGGCGCCATCACGCTCGAACTGGCTGACGGCCGGACCCTGGACCTGGGCCGCGACACTCAATGGAGCGGCAGCAATCCGGACTCCAGCACCGACCTTGCGCAAGCCACCGCACAAGCCGCGCCATCGGTTGACGAATTACAGCAAGCCATCGCCGCCGGCGTCGACCCGACCACTGCTCTTGAAGCCACCGCAGCCGGCCCTACTGCTGCGAGCACGGGTGGATCTGCCGGTGGTGGCCACAGCTTCGTGGACCTGGAGGCAACTGCGGCCCGGGTTGCCCCGACCATTGGTTTCGAGACAGCGGGCCTCGCCACTGCCGCGTCGGCAACACAAGACATTACCGGCAGCCAGACGGCCAACACCAGCGCCAACACTCTGCTCGAATCGACCCTGAGCCTGAGCGCCACGCCGACCATCACCGAAGCCGGTGGCGTGCTGGTTTATACCGCGACCCTGACCCAGGCGCCGCTGACCGACCTGACCATCACCCTGTCCAACGGCTCGGTGATCGTGATCGCAGCCGGCCAAACCACCGGCACCGTCAACGTTCCGCTGGCACCGAACGACACTGTTTATAACGATTCGACCCAGATCGACGTGACCGTCACCGGCACCACGGGCGGTAGCGGTATCGCGGTCACCCCGCCGACCGCACCGGCCGTGACCCAGGTCACCGACACCGTCGACACCACCACCGTCACACTGACGGCCGGTTCGACCGTCAACGAAGGCGGCCAGATCACCTACACCGCGACCTTGACCAACCCGGCGCAGACGCCAGTCACTGTCACCCTGTCCAACGGTTCGACCATCACCATCGCCGCTGGCAACGCCACCGGCAGCGTGAACGTTCCGACGCCGGCCAATGATGTCTACAACAATGGCAGCACCGTCAGCACCACGATCACCGGGACTACCGGCGGCAACTTCGAGAACCTGGTGCCGAACCCGACACCGGCGGTCACCACCGTTACCGACTCGGTCGACACCACCACCGTCACACTGACAGCGGGTTCGACCGTCACTGAAGGCGGCCAGATCACCTACACCGCGACCTTGACCAACCCGGCGCAGACGCCGGTCACTGTCACCCTGTCCAACGGTTCGACCATCACCATCGCCGCAGGCAACACCACCGGCAGCGTGAACGTTCCGACGCCGGCCAATGATGTCTACAACAATGGCAGCACCGTCAGCACCACGATCACCGGGACTACCGGCGGCAACTTCGAGAATCTGGTGCCGAACACGACCCCGGCGGTCACCACCATTACCGATTCGGTCGACAACACCGGCCTGACCCTGACCGCCACCGGCAGCGTCACTGAAGGCGGCCAGATCACCTACACCGCGACCTTGACCAACCCGGCGCAGACGCCGGTCACCGTCACCCTGTCCAACGGTTCGACCATCACCATCGCCGCAGGCAACACCACCGGCAGCGTGAACGTTCCGACGCCGGCCAATGATGTCTACAACAATGGCAGCACCGTCAGCACCACGATCACCGGGACTACCGGCGGCAACTTCGAGAATCTGGTGCCGAACACGACCCCGGCGGTCACCACCATTACCGATTCGGTCGACAACACCGGCCTGACCCTGACCGCCACCGGCAGCGTCACTGAAGGCGGCCAGATCACCTACACCGCGACCTTGACCAACCCGGCGCAGACGCCGGTCACCGTCACCCTGTCCAACGGTTCGACCATCACCATCGCCGCAGGCAACACCACCGGCAGCGTGAACGTTCCGACGCCGGCCAATGATGTCTACAACAATGGCAGCACCGTCAGCACCACGATCACCGGGACTACCGGCGGCAACTTCGAGAATCTGGTGCCGAACACGACCCCGGCGGTCACCACCATTACCGATTCGGTCGACAACACCGGCCTGACCCTGACCGCCACCGGCAGCGTCACTGAAGGCGGCCAGATCACCTACACCGCGACCTTGACCAACCCGGCGCAGACGCCGGTCACCGTCACCCTGTCCAACGGTTCGACCATCACCATCGCCGCTGGCAACACCACCGGCAGCGTGAACGTTCCGACGCCGGCCAACGACGTCTACAACAATGGCAGCACCGTCAGCACCACGATCACCGGGACTACCGGCGGCAACTTCGAGAACCTGGTGCCGAACCCGACACCGGCGGTCACCACCGTTACCGACTCGGTCGACACCACCACCGTCACACTGACAGCGGGTTCGACCGTCACTGAAGGCGGCCAGATCACCTACACCGCGACCTTGACCAACCCGGCGCAGACGCCGGTCACTGTCACCCTGTCCAACGGTTCGACCATCACCATCGCCGCAGGCAACACCACCGGCAGCGTGAACGTTCCGACGCCGGCCAATGATGTCTACAACAATGGCAGCACCGTCAGCACCACGATCACCGGGACTACCGGCGGCAACTTCGAGAACCTGGTGCCGAACCCGACACCGGCGGTCACCACCGTTACCGACTCGGTCGACACCACCACCGTCACACTGACAGCGGGTTCGACCGTCACTGAAGGCGGCCAGATCACCTACACCGCGACCTTGACCAACCCGGCGCAGACGCCAGTCACTGTCACCCTGTCCAACGGTTCGACCATCACCATCGCCGCTGGCAACACCACCGGCAGCGTGAACGTTCCGACGCCGGCCAATGATGTCTACAACAATGGCAGCACCGTCAGCACCACGATCACCGGGACTACCGGCGGCAACTTCGAGAACCTGGTGCCGAACCCGACACCGGCGGTCACCACCGTTACCGACTCGGTCGACACCACCACCGTCACACTGACAGCGGGTTCGACCGTCACTGAAGGCGGCCAGATCACCTACACCGCGACCTTGACCAACCCGGCGCAGACGCCGGTCACCGTCACCCTGTCCAACGGTTCGACCATCACCATCGCCGCAGGCAACACCACCGGCAGCGTGAACGTTCCGACGCCGGCCAATGATGTCTACAACAATGGCAGCACCGTCAGCACTACGATCACCGGGACTACCGGCGGCAACTTCGAGAATCTGGTGCCGAACACGACCCCGGCGGTCACCACCATTACCGATTCGGTCGACAACACCGGCCTGACCCTGACCGCCACCGGCAGCGTCACTGAAGGCGGCCAGATCACCTACACCGCGACCTTGACCAACCCGGCGCAGACGCCGGTCACCGTCACCCTGTCCAACGGTTCGACCATCACCATCGAAGCCGGTAAAACCATCGGTTCCGTGAGCGTCGACACCCCGGCCAATGACGTCTACAACAACGGCAGCACCATCAGCACCACGATCACTGGCGCTACCGGCGGCAACTTCGAGAACCTGGTGCCGAGCACCACGCCGGCCGTCACCACCATCACCGACTCGATCGACAACACCGGCCTGAGCCTCAGCGCCACCGGCACCGTCGTCGAAGGTGGCCAGATCACCTACACCGCTACCCTGACCAACCCGGCCGGCACCCCGATGACCGTGACCTTGAGCAACGGCTCGGTCATTACCATCGAAGCGGGCAAGACCACCGGCAGCGTGACGGTCGATACCGCGGCCAACGATGTCTACAACAATGGCAGCACCGTCAGCACTACGATCACCGGCACCACCGGCGGCAACTTCGAACAACTGACCCCGAGCACCGAGCCGGCGCTCACCACCATTACCGATTCGAAAGACGACACCGGCCTGAGCCTGTCGGCGTCCACCGAAGTGGCCGAAGGTGGTCAGATTCTGTACACCGCGACCCTGACCAATCCGGCCGGCACACCAGTGACCGTGACTTTGAGCAACGGCGCGGTGATCACCATCGCCGCTGGCGCCACCACCGGCAGCGTGAGCGTCGCCGCCCCGGCCGATGATGTCTATAAAGATGCCGGCAAGGTTGAAGTCACCATCAAGGACGCCGCGGGCGGCAACTTTGAGAACCTGGTAACTGACCCGGCGGCAGCTGTCACCGACGTCACCGACACCCTCGATACTTCGACCGTCAACCTGACCGCAACTTCGAGTGTGGCCGAAGGCGGCACGGTGGTTTATACGGCTTCCGTTACCGCGCCAGTGACCGGTTCGCCAGTGGTCGTGACGCTGTCGAATGGTCAGACCATCACCATCCCGGTCGGCGCCAGCAGCGCCAGCGTCAACTTCACCGCGCCGAACGATGCGTTGGCCGGCGGCGGCTCCCTGAGCGTCAAGATTGACGATGCCAAGGGCGGCAACTACGAGAAGCTGGAAGTCGATGGCAAGTCAGCGGATACCTCGATCACTGATACTCAGGACACCACCAACCTGTCGCTGACCGCCACCGGCGCTGTGGATGAAGGCGGCCAGATCACCTATACGGCGACCCTGACCAACGCCGCCGGCACGCCGGTCACCGTGACCCTGAGCAACGGTGCCGTCATCACCATCGAGGCCGGTAAAATCAGCGGTTCCGTAACTGTCGACGCGCCAAAGGACGACGTCTACAAAGACGCCGGCACCGTCGAAGCAACGATCAAAGACGCGACAGGTGGCAATTTCGAGAACCTGGTCACCAACGATACGTCCGCTGTCACCACTGTTAACGATACCCTCGATACCAGCACCGTATCGCTGACGGCCACCGCGGACATTGCCGAAGGCGGCACCGTGGTGTACACCGCGTCCGTGACTTCGCCTGTCACCGGTTCGCCGGTGGTCGTGACCCTGTCGAACGGCCAGACCATCACCATCCCGGTCGGCTCGAGCAGTGCCAGTGTCAACTTCACCGCGCCGAACGATGCCCTGACCGGTGGTGGCTCCCTGAGCGTCAAAATCGACGATGCCAAGGGCGGCAACTACGAGAAGCTGGAAGTCGATGGCAAGTCGGCTGACACCTCGGTGACCGACACGGCGGACACCACCACCCTCAGCCTGAGCGCAACCGACTCCGTGGCTGAAGGCGGTTCCATCGTTTACACCGCCACCCTGACCAACGCCGCTGGGACTCCGGTCACTGTGACCTTGTCGAACGGCGCAGTCATCACCATTGAAGCGGGTAAAACCACAGGCTCCGTGACCGTCGACGCGCCAAAAGACGATGTCTACAAAGACGCCGGTACCGTTGAAGCAACGATCAAAGACGCGGCCGGCGGTAACTTCGAAAACCTGGCGACCAATCCGGCGGCGGCAGTTACCGAAGTCACCGACACCGTCGACACCTCGACGGTGAACCTGACCGCGACGTCCACCGTCGCCGAAGGCGGCACCGTGGTTTACACCGCGTCCGTCTCGGCACCGGTCACCGGTTCGCCGGTGGTCGTGACCCTGTCGAACGGCCAGACCATCACCATCCCGGTCGGCTCGAGCAGTGCCAGTGTCAACTTCACCGCACCGAACGATGCCCTGACCGGTGGTGGCTCCCTGAGCGTCAAAATCGACGATGCCAAGGGCGGTAACTACGAGAAGCTGGAAGTCGATGGCAAGTCAGCCGACACCTCGGTTACCGACACGGCAGACACTACCACCCTCAGCCTGAGCGCTACTGACTCCGTGGCAGAAGGCGGCTCCATTGTTTACACCGCCACCCTGACCAACGCCGCTGGGACTCCGGTCACTGTGACCTTGTCGAACGGCGCGGTGATCACCATCGCCGCCGGCGCCACCAGTGGCTCCGTGACCGTCGATGCACCGAAGGACGACGTCTACAAAGATGCCGGCCAAGTCGAGGTGACGATCAAAGATGCCGCCGGCGGCAACTTTGAAAACCTGGCCACCAACCCAGCGGCAGCGGTTACCGACGTCACCGATACCACCGACACCTCGACGGTGAACCTGACCGCGACTTCGAGTGTGGCCGAAGGCGGCACCGTGATTTACACCGCGTCCGTGTCCGCTCCGGTCACCGGTTCACCAGTCGTTGTGACCTTGTCCAACGGCCAGACCATCACCATCCCAGTCGGCTCGAGCAGTGCCAGCGTCAACTTCACCGCGCCGAACGATGCGTTGGCCGGCGGTGGTTCCCTGAGCGTCAAGATCGACGATGCCAAGGGCGGTAACTACGAGAAGCTGGAAGTCGACGGCAAGTCGGCGGACACCTCGATCACCGACACGGCGGACACCACGACTCTGAGCCTGAGCGCGACCGACTCCGTGGCAGAAGGCGGCTCCATCGTTTACACCGCCACCCTGACCAATGCCGCCGGCACTCCGGTCACCGTGACCCTGTCGAACGGTGCCGTGATCACCATCGCCGCCGGCGCAACCAGTGGCTCCGTGACCGTCGATGCGCCGAAAGACGACGTCTACAAAGACGCCGGTACCGTCGAAGCAACGATCAAAGACGCGACCGGTGGCAATTTCGAAAATCTGGCCACCAATCCGGCGGCGGCAGTTACCGAAGTCACCGACACCGTCGACACCTCGACGGTGAACCTGACCGCGACGTCCACCGTCGCCGAAGGCGGCACCGTGGTTTACACCGCGTCCGTCTCGGCACCGGTCACCGGTTCGCCGGTGGTCGTGACCCTGTCGAACGGCCAGACCATCACCATCCCGGTCGGCTCGAGCAGTGCCAGTGTCAACTTCACCGCACCGAACGATGCCCTGACCGGTGGTGGCTCCCTGAGCGTCAAAATCGACGATGCCAAGGGCGGTAACTACGAGAAGCTGGAAGTCGATGGCAAGTCAGCCGACACCTCGGTTACCGACACGGCAGACACTACCACCCTCAGCCTGAGCGCTACTGACTCCGTGGCAGAAGGCGGCTCCATTGTTTACACCGCCACCCTGACCAACGCCGCTGGGACTCCGGTCACTGTGACCTTGTCGAACGGTGCCGTGATCACCATCGCCGCCGGTGCCACCAGCGGCTCCGTGACCGTCGATGCACCGAAGGACGACGTCTACAAAGACGCCGGCCAAGTCGAGGTGACGATCAAAGATGCCGCCGGCGGCAACTTTGAAAACCTGGCGACCAATCCGGCAGCGGCGGCCACCGACGTCACCGACACCACCGACACCTCGACGGTGAACCTGGCCGCGACGTCCACCGTCGCCGAAGGCGGCACCGTGGTTTACACCGCATCCGTCTCGGCACCGGTCACCGGTTCGCCAGTGGTTGTGACCCTGTCGAATGGCCAGACCATCACCATCCCGGTCGGTTCGAGCAGCGCCAGCGTCAACTTCACCGCGCCGAACGATGCGTTGGCCGGCGGCGGTTCCCTGAGCGTCAAGATCGACGATGCCAAGGGCGGCAATTACGAGAAGCTGGAAGTCGATGGCAAGTCAGCCGACACCTCGATCACTGATACCCAGGACACCACCAGCCTGTCGCTGACCGCCACCGGCGCTGTGGATGAAGGCGGCCAGATTACCTACACGGCGACCCTGACCAACGCCGCTGGGACTCCGGTCACTGTGACTTTGTCGAACGGTGCCGTGATCACCATCGAGGCCGGTAAAATCAGCGGCTCCGTAACTGTCGACGCACCAAAGGACGACGTCTACAAAGACGCCGGCACCGTCGAAGCGACGATCAAAGACGCGACCGGTGGAAATTTCGAGAATCTGGTCACCAGCGATACGCCCGCTGTCACCACTGTTAACGACACCCTCGATACCAGCACCGTTTCGCTGACTGCCACCGCGAATGTTGCCGAAGGCGGCACCGTGGTTTACACGGCTTCCGTGACTTCGCCTGTCACCGGTTCGCCGGTGATCGTAACCCTGTCCAACGGCCAAACCATCACCATCCCGGTCGGCGAAACCACTGGCAGCGTGAACTTCGTCGCGCCAAACAGCCCGCTGGCGGGTGGCAGCTCACTGAGCGTCAAGATCGACGGCGCTGCGGGCGGTAACTACGAGAAGCTGGAAGTCGATGGCAAGTCGGCGGACACCTCGGTGACTGACACGGCGGACACCACCACTCTTAGTCTGAGTGCGACCGACTCCGTGGCTGAAGGCGGCTCCATCGTCTACACCGCGACCCTGACCAATGCGGCCGGCACACCAGTGACCGTCACGCTGAGCAATGGCGCCGTGATCACCATCGCCGCCGGTGCCACCAGTGGCTCCGTGACCGTCGATGCGCCGAAAGACGATGTCTACAAAGACGCCGGTACCGTTGAAGCAACGATCAAAGACGCGGCCGGCGGTAACTTCGAAAACCTGGCGACCAACCCAGCGGCGGCGGTCACCAATGTGACTGACACCGTCGACACCTCGACGGTGAACCTGACCGCGACGTCCACCGTCGCCGAAGGCGGCACCGTGGTGTACACCGCGTCCGTGTCCGCTCCAGTCACCGGTTCGCCGGTGGTCGTGACCCTGTCCAACGGACAGACCATCACCATTCCGGTTGGATCGAGCAGCGCCAGCGTGAATTTCACTGCGCCGAACGATGCGTTGGCCGGCGGCAACTCCCTGAGCGTCAAGATCGACGATGCCAAGGGCGGCAACTACGAGAAGCTAGAAGTCGATGGCAAATCAGCCGACACCTCGGTGACCGATACCTCGGACACCACGACTCTGAGCCTGAGCGCGACCGACTCGGTGGCTGAAGGCGGCTCCATCGTTTACACCGCCACCCTGACCAATGCCGCCGGCACTCCGGTGACCGTGACGTTGAGCAACGGCTCCGTGATCACCATCGACGCCGGTAAAACCACCGGCACCGTGACCGTCCCGGCACCATCCGATGACGTCTACAAAGATGCCGGCACCGTTCAGGCGACCATCTCCACCGCCACCGGTGGCAACTTCGAGAACCTGGTCCCTAGCACTGCTCCGGCAGTCACCAGCGTCACCGACACTATCGACACTTCGACCGTGAACCTGACCGCGACGTCCACCATCGCCGAAGGCGGCACCGTGGTGTACACCGCGTCCGTGTCCGCTCCAGTCACCGGTTCGCCAGTCGTTGTGACCTTGTCCAACGGCCAGACCATCACCATCCCGGTCGGTTCGAGCAGTGCCAGCGTCAACTTCACCGCGCCGAACGATGCGTTGGCCGGCGGCGGTTCCCTGAGCGTGAAAATCGACGATGCCAAGGGCGGTAACTACGAGAAGCTGGAAGTCGATGGCAAGTCAGCCGACACCTCGATCACTGATACCCAGGACACCACCAGCCTGTCGCTGACCGCCACCGGCGCTGTGGATGAAGGCGGCCAGATCACCTATACGGCGACCCTGACCAACGCCGCTGGGACTCCGGTCACTGTGACCTTGTCGAACGGCGCGGTCATCACCATTGAAGCGGGTAAAACCACAGGCTCCGTGACCGTCGATGCGCCGAAAGACGACGTCTACAAAGACGCCGGTACCGTCGAAGCAACGATCAAAGACGCGACCGGTGGCAATTTCGAAAATCTGGCCACCAATCCGGCGGCGGCAGTTACCGAAGTCACCGACACCGTCGACACCTCGACGGTGAACCTGACCGCGACGTCCACCGTCGCCGAAGGCGGCACCGTGGTTTACACCGCGTCCGTGTCCGCTCCAGTCACCGGTTCGCCGGTGGTCGTGACCCTGTCGAACGGCCAGACCATCACCATCCCGGTCGGCTCGAGCAGTGCCAGTGTCAACTTCACCGCGCCGAACGATGCCCTGACCGGTGGTGGCTCCCTGAGCGTCAAAATCGACGATGCCAAGGGCGGCAACTACGAGAAGCTGGAAGTCGACGGCAAGTCGGCGGACACCTCGGTGACCGATACTGCGGACACCACGACTCTCAGCCTGTCGGCGACCGATTCGGTCGCTGAAGGCGGCTCCATCGTCTACACCGCCACCCTGACCAATGCCGCCGGCACGCCGGTCACCGTGACCCTGTCGAACGGCGCCGTCATCACCATCGCCGCCGGCGCCACCAGCGGTTCCGTGACCGTCGACGCACCAAAGGACGACGTCTACAAAGACGCCGGTACCGTTGAAGCAACGATCAAAGACGCGGCCGGCGGTAACTTCGAAAACCTGGCGACCAACCCAGCGGCGGCGGTTACCGAAGTCACCGACACCGTCGACACCTCGACGGTGAACCTGACCGCGACGTCCACCGTCGCCGAAGGCGGCACCGTGGTTTACACCGCGTCCGTGTCCGCTCCAGTCACCGGTTCGCCGGTGGTCGTGACCCTGTCGAACGGCCAGACCATCACCATCCCGGTCGGCTCGAGCAGTGCCAGTGTCAACTTCACCGCGCCGAACGATGCCCTGACCGGTGGTGGCTCCCTGAGCGTCAAAATCGACGATGCCAAGGGCGGTAACTACGAGAAGCTGGAAGTCGATGGCAAGTCAGCCGACACCTCGGTTACCGACACGGCAGACACCACCACCCTCAGCCTGAGCGCTACTGACTCCGTGGCTGAGGGCGGCTCCATCGTTTACACCGCCACCCTGACCAACGTCGCCGGCACACCGGTCACCGTGACCTTGTCGAACGGTGCCGTGATCACCATCGCCGCCGGCGCAACCAGTGGCTCCGTGACCGTCGACGCGCCGAAAGACGACGTCTATAAAGACGCCGGCCAAGTCGAAGTGACCATTAAGGACGTTGCGGGCGGAAACTTCGAAAATCTGGCCACCAATCCAGCGGCGGCAGTTACCGAAGTCACCGACACCGTCGACACTTCGACGGTCAACCTCACCGCGACCAGCACTGTGACCGAAGGCGGCACGGTGGTTTACACCGCGTCCGTGTCCGCTCCGGTCACCGGTTCACCAGTCGTTGTGACCTTGTCCAACGGCCAGACCATCACCATCCCAGTCGGCTCGAGCAGTGCCAGCGTCAACTTCACCGCGCCGAACGATGCGTTGGCCGGCGGTGGTTCCCTGAGCGTCAAGATCGACGATGCCAAGGGCGGTAACTACGAGAAGCTGGAAGTCGACGGCAAGTCGGCGGACACCTCGATCACCGACACGGCGGACACCACGACTCTGAGCCTGAGCGCGACCGACTCCGTGGCAGAAGGCGGCTCCATCGTTTACACCGCCACCCTGACCAATGCCGCCGGCACTCCGGTCACCGTGACCCTGTCGAACGGTGCCGTGATCACCATCGCCGCCGGCGCAACCAGTGGCTCCGTGACCGTCGATGCGCCGAAAGACGACGTCTATAAAGACGCCGGCCAAGTCGAAGTGACCATTAAGGACGCTGCGGGCGGAAACTTCGAAAATCTGGCCACCAATCCAGCGGCGGCAGTTACCGAAGTCACCGACACCGTCGACACTTCGACGGTCAACCTCACCGCGACCAGCACTGTGACCGAAGGCGGCACGGTGGTTTACACCGCGTCCGTGTCCGCTCCAGTCACCGGTTCGCCAGTCGTTGTGACCCTGTCGAATGGCCAGGCCATCACCATTCCGGTTGGATCGAGCAGCGCCAGCGTCAATTTCACTGCGCCTAACGATGCCCTGACCGGTGGTGGCTCCCTGAGCGTCAAAATCGACGATGCCAAGGGCGGCAACTACGAGAAACTGGAAGTCGATGGCAAGTCGGCGGACACCTCGATCACTGACACGGCGGACACCACCACTCTTAGCCTGAGCGCAACCGACTCCGTGGCAGAAGGCGGCTCCATCGTTTACACCGCCACCCTGACCAATGCCGCCGGCACTCCGGTCACCGTGACCCTGTCGAACGGTGCCGTGATCACCATCGCCGCCGGCGCAACCAGTGGCTCCGTGACCGTCGACGCGCCAAAAGACGATGTCTACAAAGACGCCGGTACCGTTGAAGCAACGATCAAAGACGCGGCCGGCGGTAACTTCGAAAACCTGGCGACCAACCCAGCGGCGGCGGTCACCAATGTGACTGACACTATCGACACTTCGACCGTCACCCTGAACGCCACCACTTCGGCGGCGGAAGGCGACACCGTCACTTACACCGCGACCGTCGGTGCACCGGTGACTGGCAGCCCGGTTACCGTGTCCCTGGCCAACGGCCAGACGATCACCATCGACGTCGGTAAAACCACCGGTACCGTGACCACCGCCGCGCCGAACGACGCGTTGGCCGGCCATACTCCGCTGACCAACTCGATCACCAGCGTCAGCGGCGGCAACTACGAGAACCTGGTGGCGGACAAAACGCCGGTCAGCACCACCGTGACCGACACCGTCGACACCACCAACCTCAGCCTGAGCGCAACCGATTCGGTGGCTGAAGGCGGCTCCATCGTCTACACCGCGACGCTGAGCAACGCCGCCGGCACGCCGGTCACCGTGACCTTGAGCAACGGCGCGGTGATCACCATCGCCGCCGGCGCCACCAGCGGTTCCGTGACCGTCGACGCGCCGAAAGACGACGTCTATAAAGACGCCGGCCAAGTCGAGGTGACGATCAAAGATGCCGCCGGCGGCAACTTTGAAAACCTGGCGACCAATCCGGCAGCGGCGGTCACCGATGTGACCGACACCATCGACACTTCGACGGTCAACCTCACCGCGACCAGCACTGTGGCTGAAGGCGGCACGGTGGTTTACACCGCATCCGTCTCGGCACCGGTCACCGGCTCGCCAGTGGTTGTGACCTTGTCCAACGGCCAGACCATCACCATCCCGGTCGGTTCGAGCAGTGCCAGCGTCAACTTCACCGCGCCGAACGATGCGTTGGCCGGCGGCGGTTCCCTGAGCGTCAAGATCGACGATGCCAAGGGCGGTAACTACGAGAAGCTGGAAGTCGATGGCAAGTCAGCCGACACCTCGGTGACCGACACGGCAGACACCACCACCCTCAGCCTGAGCGCGACCGACTCGGTGGCTGAAGGCGGCTCCATCGTCTACACCGCGACCCTGACCAATGCGGCCGGCACACCAGTGAACGTCACGCTGAGCAATGGCGCGGTGATCACCATCGCCGCCGGCGCCACCAGCGGTTCCGTGACCGTCGACGCGCCGAAGGACGACGTCTACAAAGATGCCGGCCAAGTCGAAGTGACCATCAAGGATGCTGCGGGCGGCAACTTCGAAAATCTGGCCACCAATCCGGCGGCGGCGGTCACCGATGTGACCGACACCATCGACACTTCGACGGTCAACCTCACCGCGACCAGCACTGTGGCTGAAGGCGGCACGGTGGTTTACACCGCATCCGTCTCGGCACCGGTCACCGGCTCGCCAGTGGTTGTGACCCTGTCGAATGGCCAGACCATCACCATCCCGGTCGGTTCGAGCAGCGCCAGCGTCAACTTCACCGCGCCGAACGATGCGTTGGCCGGCGGCGGTTCCCTGAGCGTGAAAATCGACGATGCCAAGGGCGGTAACTACGAGAAGCTGGAAGTCGATGGCAAATCAGCCGACACCTCGATCACCGACACAGCGGACACCACCACCCTCAGCCTGAGCGCTACTGACTCCGTGGCAGAGGGCGGCTCCATCGTTTACACCGCCACCCTGACCAATGCCGCCGGCACTCCGGTGACCGTGACGTTGAGCAACGGCTCCGTGATCACCATCGACGCCGGTAAAACCACCGGCAGCGTGACCGTCCCGGCGCCATCCGATGACGTCTACAAAGACGCTGGCACCGTCGAAGCGACGATCAAAGGCGCGACCGGTGGCAATTTCGAGAATCTGGTCACCAGCGATACACCCGCTGTCACCACTGTTAACGACACCATCGATACCAGCACCGTTTCGCTGACTGCCACTTCGAGCGTCGCCGAAGGCGGCACCGTGGTGTACACCGCGTCCGTGTCCGCTCCAGTCACCGGTTCACCAGTCGTTGTGACCCTGTCCAACGGCCAGACCATCACCATCCCGGTCGGTTCGAGCAGCGCCAGCGTCAATTTCACCGCGCCTAACGATGCCCTGACCGGTGGCGGCTCCCTGAGCGTCAAGATCGACGATGCCAAGGGCGGTAACTACGAGAAACTGGAAGTCGACGGCAAGTCGGCGGACACCTCGATCACTGATACAGCAGACACCACCACCCTCAGCCTGAGCGCAGCCGACTCCGTGGCCGAAGGCGGTTCCATCGTTTATACCGCCACCCTGAGCAATGCGGCCGGTACGCCGGTCACCGTGACACTGTCGAACGGCGCGGTGATCACCATCGCCGCCGGCGCCACCAGCGGTTCCGTGACCGTCGACGCGCCGAAGGACGACGTCTACAAAGATGCCGGCCAAGTCGAAGTGACGATCAAAGATGCCGCCGGCGGCAACTTCGAAAATCTGGCGACCAATCCGGCAGCGGCGGTCACCGATGTGACCGACACCATCGACACTTCGACGGTCAACCTCACCGCGACCAGCACTGTGGCTGAAGGCGGCACGGTGGTTTACACCGCATCCGTCTCGGCACCGGTCACCGGCTCGCCAGTGGTTGTGACCTTGTCCAACGGCCAGACCATCACCATCCCGGTCGGTTCGAGCAGTGCCAGCGTCAACTTCACCGCGCCGAACGATGCGTTGGCCGGCGGCGGTTCCCTGAGCGTCAAGATCGACGATGCCAAGGGCGGTAACTACGAGAAGCTGGAAGTCGATGGCAAGTCAGCCGACACCTCGGTGACCGACACGGCAGACACCACCACCCTCAGCCTGAGCGCGACCGACTCCGTGGCCGAAGGTGGCCAGATCACTTACACCGCGACCCTGACCAACGCCGCCGGCACCCCGGTGACCGTGACGTTGAGCAACGGCTCCGTGATCACCATCGACGCCGGTAAAACCACCGGCACCGTAACCGTCCCGGCGCCATCCGATGACGTCTACAAAAACGCCGGCACGGTTCAGGCGACCATCTCCACCGCCACCGGTGGCAATTTCGAGAACCTGGTTCCTAGCACTGCCCCGGCAGTCACCAGCGTCACCGACACTATCGACACTTCGACCGTGAACCTGACCGCGACGTCCACCGTCGCCGAAGGCGGCACGGTGGTGTATACCGCGTCCGTGTCCGCTCCAGTCACCGGCTCACCAGTCGTTGTGACCCTGTCCAACGGCCAGACCATCACCATCCCGGTCGGCGCCAGCAGCGGTTCTATTAACTTCGTTGCGCCAAACGACGCGTTGGCCGGTGGCGGTTCGCTGAGCGTCAAGATCGACGGCGCTGCGGGCGGTAACTACGAGAAGCTGGAAGTCGACGGCAAGTCGGCGGATACCTCGGTGACCGATACCCAGGACACCACCACCCTCAGCCTGAGCGCAACCGATTCGGTGGCTGAAGGCGGCTCCATCGTCTACACCGCGACGCTGAGCAACGCCGCCGGCACGCCGGTCACCGTGACCTTGTCGAACGGTGCCGTGATCACCATCGCCGCCGGCGCCACCAGTGGCTCCGTGACCGTCGACGCGCCGAAAGACGACGTCTATAAAGACGCCGGCCAAGTCGAAGTGACCATCAAGGACGCTGCTGGCGGCAACTTTGAAAACCTGGCGACCAACCCTGCGGCGGCGGTCACAGATGTGACTGACACCATCGACACCTCGACCATGAATCTGACCGCGACTTCGAGTGTGGCCGAAGGCGGCACCGTGGTATACACCGCGTCCGTGTCGGCACCGGTCACCGGTTCGCCAGTCGTTGTGACCCTGTCCAACGGCCAGACCATCACCATTCCGGTCGGCGCCAGCAGCGGTTCTATTAACTTCGTTGCGCCAAACGACGCCTTGTCGGGCGGCGGTTCGCTGAGCGTCAAAATCGACGACGCCAAGGGTGGCAACTACGAGAAGCTGGAAATCGATGGTAAATCAGCCGACACCTCGATCACTGATACCCAGGACACCACCAACCTGTCGCTGACCGCCACCGGTGCTGTGGATGAAGGCGGCCAGATTACTTACACGGCGACACTGACCAACGCCGCTGGGACTCCGGTCACCGTGACCTTGTCGAACGGCGCAGTCATCACCATTGAAGCGGGTAAAACCACAGGCTCCGTGACCGTCGACGCACCGAAGGACGACGTCTACAAAGACGCCGGCACCGTCGAAGCGACGATCAAAGGCGCGACCGGTGGAAATTTCGAGAATCTGGTCACCAGCGATACGCCCGCTGTCACCACTGTTAACGACACCCTCGATACCAGCACCGTTTCGCTGACTGCCACCGCGAATGTTGCCGAAGGCGGCACCGTGGTTTACACGGCTTCCGTTACCGCGCCAGTGACCGGCTCGCCAGTCGTCGTGACCCTGTCGAATGGCCAGACCATCACCATCCCGGTCGGCGAAACCACTGGCAGCGTGAACTTCGTCGCGCCAAACAGCCCGCTGGCGGGTGGCAGCTCACTGAGCGTCAAGATTGACGATGCCAAGGGCGGTAACTACGAGAAGCTGGAAGTCGACGGCAAGTCGGCCGACACCTCGGTGACCGATACCTCGGACACCACGACTCTGAGTCTGAGCGCAACCAACTCGGTGGCTGAAGGCGGCTCCATCGTCTACACCGCGACCCTGACCAACGCCGCCGGCACTCCGGTGACCGTGACGTTGAGCAACGGCTCCGTGATCACCATCGATGCCGGTAAAACCACCGGCACCGTGACCGTCCCGGCACCATCCGATGACGTCTACAAAGACGCCGGCCAAGTCGAAGTGACCATCAAGGATGCTGCGGGCGGCAACTTCGAAAATCTGGCCACCAATCCGGCGGCGGCAGTCACCAGCGTCACCGACACCATCGATACTTCGACGGTGAACCTGACGGCGACGTCCACCGTCGCCGAAGGCGGCACCGTGGTTTACACCGCGTCCGTGTCTGCACCAGTCACCGGTTCGCCAGTGGTTGTGACCCTGTCCAACGGCCAGACCATCACCATCCCGGTCGGTTCGAGCAGTGCCAGCGTCAACTTCACCGCGCCGAACGATGCGTTGGCCGGCGGCGGTTCCCTGAGCGTGAAAATCGACGATGCCAAGGGCGGCAACTACGAGAAGCTGGAAGTCGATGGCAAGTCAGCCGACACCTCGATCACTGATACCCAGGACACCACCAGCCTGTCGCTGACCGCCACCGGCGCTGTGGATGAAGGCGGCCAGATCACCTATACGGCGACCCTGACCAACGCCGCTGGGACTCCGGTCACTGTGACCTTGTCGAACGGCGCAGTCATCACCATTGAAGCGGGTAAAACCACAGGCTCCGTGACCGTCGACGCACCAAAGGACGACGTCTACAAAGACGCCGGCACGGTTCAGGCGACCATCTCCACCGCCACCGGTGGCAATTTCGAGAACCTGGTTCCTAGCACTGCCCCGGCAGTCACCAGCGTCACCGACACTATCGACACTTCGACCGTCACCCTGAACGCCACCGCTTCGGCGGCGGAAGGCGGCACCGTCACTTACACCGCGACCGTCGGTGCACCGGTGACTGGCAGCCCGGTTACCGTGTCCCTGGCCAACGGCCAGACGATCACCATCGACGTCGGTAAAACCACCGGTACCGTGACCACCGCCGCGCCGAACGACGCGTTGGCCGGCCATACTCCGCTGACCAACTCGATCACCAGCGTCAGCGGCGGCAACTACGAGAACCTGGTGGCGGACAAAACGCCGGTCAGCA
The DNA here is from genome assembly GCF_024749285.1 of Pseudomonas sp. B21-015. Classification (NCBI taxonomy): domain Bacteria; kingdom Pseudomonadati; phylum Pseudomonadota; class Gammaproteobacteria; order Pseudomonadales; family Pseudomonadaceae; genus Pseudomonas; species Pseudomonas sp. B21-015. The sequence goes on along the minus strand of NZ_CP087196.1, from coordinate 160,215 downwards.
CCACCGTGACCGACACCGTCGACACCACCACCCTCAGCCTGAGCGCAGCCGACTCCGTGGCAGAGGGCGGCTCCATCGTTTATACCGCCACCCTGAGCAATGCGGCCGGTACGCCGGTCACCGTGACACTGTCGAACGGCGCGGTGATCACCATCGCCGCCGGCGCCACCAGCGGTTCCGTGACCGTCGATGCACCGAAAGACGACGTCTACAAAGACGCCGGTACCGTTGAAGCAACGATCAAAGACGCGGCCGGCGGTAACTTCGAAAACCTGGCGACCAACCCAGCGGCGGCGGTCACCAATGTGACTGACACCATCGACACTTCGACCGTCAACCTTACCGCGACCAGCGCTGTGGCTGAAGGTGGCACGGTGGTGTATACCGCGTCCGTGTCCGCTCCAGTCACCGGTTCGCCAGTCGTCGTGACCCTGTCGAATGGCCAGACCATTACCATCCCGGTCGGCGCCAGCAGTGCCAGCGTCAACTTCACCGCGCCGAACGATGCGTTGGCCGGCGGCGGTTCCCTGAGCGTGAAAATCGACGATGCCAAGGGCGGCAACTACGAGAAGCTGGAAGTCGACGGCAAGTCGGCGGACACCTCGGTGACTGACACGGCGGACACCACCACTCTTAGTCTGAGTGCGACCGACTCCGTGGCTGAAGGCGGCTCCATCGTCTACACCGCGACCCTGACCAATGCGGCCGGCACACCAGTGAACGTCACGCTGAGCAATGGCGCCGTGATCACCATCGCCGCCGGTGCCACCTCTGGCTCCGTGACCGTCGACGCGCCGAAAGACGACGTCTACAAAGACGCCGGTACCGTTGAAGCAACGATCAAAGACGCGGCCGGCGGTAACTTCGAAAACCTAGCGACCAATCCAGCGGCGGCAGTTACCGAAGTCACCGACACCGTCGACACTTCGACGGTGAACCTGACCGCGACGTCCACCATCGCCGAAGGCGGCACGGTGGTGTACACCGCATCCGTCAGCGCACCGGTCACCGGTTCGCCGGTGGTCGTGACCCTGTCGAACGGCCAGACCATCACCATCCCGGTCGGCTCGAGCAGTGCCAGCGTCAACTTCACCGCGCCAAACGACGCCTTGTCGGGCGGCGGTTCGCTGAGCGTAAAAATCGACGATGCCAAGGGCGGTAACTACGAGAAGCTGGAAGTCGACGGCAAGTCGGCGGACACCTCGGTGACCGACACAGCGGACACCACGACTCTCAGCCTGTCGGCGACCGACTCCGTGGCAGAAGGCGGCTCCATCGTCTACACCGCGACCCTGACCAACGCCGCCAGCACGCCGGTCACCGTGACCCTGTCGAACGGTGCCGTGATCACCATCGCCGCTGGCGCGACCACCGGCAGCGTGAGCGTCGCCGCCCCGGCCGATGATGTCTACAAAGACGCCGGCCAAGTCGAAGTAACTATCAAGGACGCCGCGGGCGGCAACTTTGAAAACCTGGCGACCAACCCAGCAGCGGCGGTTACCAACGTCACCGACACTGTCGATACTTCGACCGTCAATCTGACCGCAACTGCGAGTGTGGCTGAAGGCGGCACCGTGGTGTACACCGCGTCCGTGTCCGCTCCAGTCACCGGCTCGCCAGTGGTTGTGACCCTGTCGAATGGCCAGACCATCACCATCCCGGTCGGTTCGAGCAGCGCCAGCGTCAACTTCACCGCGCCAAACGACGCTTTGTCGGGCGGCGGTTCCCTGAGCGTAAAGATCGACGATGCCAAGGGCGGTAACTACGAGAAGCTGGAAGTCGATGGCAAATCAGCCGACACCTCGGTGACCGATACCTCGGACACCACGACTCTCAGCCTGAGCGCAACCGACTCGGTGGCTGAAGGCGGTTCCATCGTTTACACCGCGACCCTGACCAACGCCGCTGGGACTCCGGTCACTGTGACCTTGTCGAACGGTGCCGTGATCACCATCGCCGCCGGTGCCACCAGTGGCTCCGTGACCGTCGATGCGCCGAAAGACGACGTCTACAAAGACGCCGGCACCGTCGAAGCGACGATCAAAGATGCGACCGGTGGCAACTTCGAGAACCTGGTTCCTAGCACTGCCCCGGCAGTCACCAGCGTCACCGACACTATCGACACTTCGACCGTGAACCTGACCGCGACTTCGAGTGTGGCTGAAGGCGGCACGGTGGTTTACACCGCATCCGTGTCCGCTCCGGTCACCGGTTCACCAGTGGTTGTGACCCTGTCCAACGGCCAGACCATCACCATCCCGGTCGGTTCGAGCAGTGCCAGCGTCAACTTCACCGCGCCGAACGATGCGTTGGCCGGCGGCGGTTCCCTGAGCGTGAAAATCGACGATGCCAAGGGCGGTAACTACGAGAAGCTGGAAGTCGATGGCAAATCAGCCGACACCTCGATCACCGACACCGTCGACACCACCCATCTCAGCCTGAGCGCGACCAACTCGGTGGCCGAAGGTGGCCAGATCACTTACACCGCGACCCTGACCAACGCCGCCGGCACCCCGGTGACCGTGACGTTGAGCAACGGCTCCGTGATCACCATCGACGCCGGTAAAACCACCGGCACCGTAACCGTCCCGGCACCATCCGATGACGTTTACAAAGACGCCGGTACCGTTCAGGCGACCATCTCCACCGCCACCGGTGGCAATTTCGAGAACCTGGTTCCTAGCACTGCCCCGGCAGTCACCAGCGTCACCGACACTATCGACACTTCGACCGTCACCCTGAACGCCACCGCTTCGGCGGCGGAAGGCGGCACCGTCACTTACACCGCGACCGTCGGTGCACCGGTGACTGGCAGCCCGGTTACCGTGTCCCTGGCCAACGGCCAGACGATCACCATCGACGTCGGTAAAACCACCGGTACCGTGACCACCGCCGCGCCGAACGACGCGTTGGCCGGCCATACTCCGCTGACCAACTCGATCACCAGCGTCAGCGGCGGCAACTACGAGAACCTGGTGGCGGACAAAACGCCGGTCAGCACCACCGTGACCGACACCGTCGACACCACCACCCTCAGCCTGAGCGCCACCAACTCGGTCGCCGAAGGTGGCCAGATCACTTACACCGCGACCCTGACCAACGCCGCCGGCACCCCGGTGACCGTGACGTTGAGCAACGGCTCCGTGATCACCATCGACGCCGGTAAAACCACCGGCAGCGTGACCGTCCCGGCACCATCCGATGACGTTTACAAAGACGCCGGCACCGTTCAGGCGACCATCTCCACCGCCACCGGTGGAAATTTCGAGAACCTGGTCCCTAGCACTGCCCCGGCAGTCACCAGCGTCACCGACACTATCGACACTTCGACCGTCACCCTGAACGCCACCACTTCGGCGGCGGAAGGCGGCACCGTCACTTACACCGCGACCGTCGGTGCACCGGTGACTGGCAGCCCGGTTACCGTGTCCCTGGCCAACGGCCAGACGATCACCATCGACGTCGGTAAAACCACCGGTACCGTGACCACCGCCGCGCCGAACGACGCGTTGGCCGGCCATACTCCGCTGACCAACTCGATCACCAGCGTCAGCGGCGGCAACTACGAGAACCTGGTGGCGGACAAAACGCCGGTCAGCACCACCGTGACCGACACCGTCGACACCACCAATCTCAGCCTGAGCGCCACCAACTCGGTCGCCGAAGGTGGTTCCATCGTTTACACCGCCACCCTGACCAACGCCGCCGGCACACCGGTCACCGTGACGTTGAGCAACGGCTCCGTGATCACCATCGACGCCGGTAAAACCACCGGCACCGTGACCGTCCCGGCACCATCCGATGATGTTTACAAAGACGCCGGCACGGTTCAGGCGACCATCTCCACCGCCACCGGTGGCAATTTCGAGAACCTGGTCACCAGCAACACCGCTGCGGTCACGACTGTCACCGACACCATCGACAAAACCGAAGTCAGCATCAGCGGCAGCACCTCGGTGACCGAAGGCCAGACCGCCAGCTACACCGTCAGCCTGACCCACCCGGCACAGACCGAAGTGACCCTGAAAATCGTCTACAGCGGCACCGCCGCCGACGGTTCGGACTTCACCGGCGTGTACACCGTGAAAATCCCGGCTGGCACCAGCAGCGCGAGCTTCAACGTCGCAACGCTGGACGACAAGCTCACCGAAGGCACCGAGAACTTCGTGATCAAGATCGACTCGGCCACCGGCGGTAACTTCGAAAACCTCGCGGTCAGCGCTTCCAGCGGCAGCGTCAGCACCTCGATCACCGACAACGATGCCGCGCCGGTTCTCGACCTGGACGCCAACAACTCCAGCGGTGCGACCGGGGCCAACTACAACGTGACCTTCACCGAAGGCACCGCCGGCCAGGGCGTATCGATCGGCGACACCGACCTGAAGATCACCGACCCGGACAGCACGATGCTGACCGGCGCCACCATCGTGCTGACCAACCGTCAGCCGGGCGACGCGCTGAACCTGGGCAACAGCGTCAACGGCATCAGCATCAACGCCAACAGCCAGGACGGCACTGTCACCCTGACCCTGTCGGGCAACGCGACGCTGGCCGACTACATGCAGCAGATCAAAAACATCAGCTTCACCAACAGCAGCGAAGATCCGAGCACCGTGCCGCGGATCATCACCGTGACGGTGACCGATGGCAGCAACTACTCCAACACCGCGACCACCACCGTCAACGTGGTGGCCGTGAACGATGCGCCGACCGCCGCACCGGTTAACGTCACTGGCACCGAAGACACCCCGCTGATCCTCGGCTGGTCGACCTTCGGCGTCAGCGATGTCGACAGTTCGGCCGCCAACCTGGGGGTGAAAATCACTCAGTTGCCGGGCGAAGGCAAGTTGCAGTACCTGGACGGTTCGACCTGGAAAGACGTGGCGACCAACCAGACCTTCACTAAAGCCGACATCGACGCCGGCAAACTGCGCTTCACGCCAGATGCCAACGAATCAGGCGTTGACGGCTACGGCGGCACCGGTGTGGGCAATAACCAGGCGGACTACGCGCAAATCAAGTTCCAGCCAACCGACGGTCAGCTGCTGGGCAACACCGGCACGGTGAAAATCGACATCACACCGGTTGCCGACGCGCCATCCCTGAGCGTCGCGGACAACAGCGTCAAGTCCACCGGCCTGATCAAGGAAGTCTGGACCGGTCTGTCGGGCCTCGGCACCGATGGCAGCGGCGCGGCTTCCGGCACGCTGAAATCGGTCATCGACGGCGCGGGTACCCCGAACAGCAGCGCCACCGTGACCAACGTGCAGTCCGACGGCGTCGCCGTCGGCACGGCCTCGAAAACGTCCGGCCTGATCTACCTCGAAGCCGGCAAGACGTACACCTTCAGCGGTACCGGTGACGACAGTCTGTTGGTGACCATCGGTGGCCAGAATGTGGCCGCGGCCACGTGGGGCGCAGGCGGCAAGCTGAACGGTTCGTTCACCCCGACCACCAGCGGCTACTACACCCTGGACATCTACCACCACAACCAGCATGGCCCGGGTAACTATGACGTCAACCTGTCGATCAACGGCGGTGCCGCAGTCGACCTGAGCAGCGCCGGCGTGCCGCTGTACACCGGCGTGGCGGATCTGGCCGCTTCCGGCGTGACCGTTTCCGACCTGCACGGCACCAATGGCGAAGGCTACTACGACGGCTACAAACTCAACGAAGGCGCCGAAGGCACCAGCGTTCACTTGTCCGCGATCAAGACAGCACTGACCGACACTGACGGCTCCGAAAGCCTGAGTGTGAAAATCAGCGGCATCCCGGCGGGCTCGGTGCTCACCGATGGCGCAGGTCACACCTTCACCGCCAGCGCGACCAACGGCGAAGCCAACGTCACCGGCTGGAACCTCGGCACCCTGACCGTCACACCGCCGTCATACTACAACGGCCAATTCACCCTGACCGTCACCTCGACGTCCACCGAAGCCCATGGCGGTTCGGCACCGAGCACCGCGCAGATCCCGGTCACGGTGTACCCGGCGGTTTACAACGCCATCACCGCCACTGCGGCCGACGACACCATCACCGGCACCGATGGTAACGACATCATGGTCGCCGACATCGGCGGGCTGACCGTGGTGCCGGGCACTAACTACAATATCGCGTTCATGGTCGACAGCTCGGGCAGCATGAGCGCCTCTTCGATCAGCGCGGCCAAGGATTCGCTGACGGCGGTGTTCAACACCCTCAAGCAAAGCCTGGGCAGCAACTCCGGGACCGTGAAGATTTTCCTGGTGGACTTCGATACCCAGGTCAACAAGTCGGTGTCGGTGAACCTGAATGACCCGAACGCACTGACCCTGCTCAAGTCAGTACTGGACTCGATGTCGTCCGGCGGTGGCACCAACTACGAGGACGTGTTCAAAACCACGGCCAACTGGTTCCAGAGTGCCGACGCCACTGCCAATACCGGTGCGAAGAACCTCACGTACTTCATCACTGACGGCAAGCCGACCTACTACCAGAGCGGTGAGCAGACCAACCCGACCTTGTACGGCAACGTGAAGCTCGATGACGTCATCACCACCACCAATTACAAGTTGGGGCAGACCTATTCCAGCTATCTGGACAGCACTCACTACCTGACCATCGACAGCGCCGGCAACGTCACGCTGCAGACTCTGAAAAACTCTGGGCGCTGGAGCAGTTCTGAACTGGGTACCCTTCATGCCGAGGGTAACGGCACGTACGAACTGTCCTATCGCGATGGCACCGGCAGCAGCACCGATTCCACCGCCATCGACAACTCCACCAGCGGCTTCGCATTGCTAAGCAACGTGTCGACGGTGGAAGCGATCGGCCTGAACACAGACGTCACCCTCACCGACCTCAAGCCCTACGACTCGAATCAAACGCCACAAACCAACATCGACCCGAAAGACCTGACCAACTCAGTCATCGGCCATACCGAAGCGACAATGCCGGGTGCCGACACGGTCAGCGGCGGTGACGGCAACGATCTTCTGTTCGGCGATCTGGTGAGCTTCAATGGCATCGCCGGCGAGGGTTATCAGGCCATGCAGGCGTTCGTGGCCCAGCAGACCGGCGTCGACGTCAGCAAAGTCACGACCAGCAACGTGCACCAATACATCACCGAGCACTACACCGCGTTCGACGTGTCTGGCGCCCACGACGGTAACGACACGCTGCTGGGTGGCGCAGGCAACGACATTCTCTTCGGCCAGGGTGGCAACGACCTCCTCGACGGCGGCAAGGGCAATGACATCCTGCTCGGCGGCAGCGGCAATGACTCGTTGATCGGCGGTCAAGGCAACGACATCCTGATTGGTGGTTCGGGTGCCGACACCTTCATCTGGAAGGCTGGCGACACCGGCAGCGACGTGATCAAGGACTTCAAGGCCAGCGAAGGCGACCGCATCGACCTGCGCGATCTGTTGCAGGGTGAAAGCGGCAGCACCATCGACAACTTCCTGAAGATCACCACCGTGGATGGCGTGTCGTCCTTGCAGGTCAGCTCCGCCGGCAAGTTCAACGGCGCCGACGCAGCAGCGGCCACCCCGGACGTGACGATCAAGCTGGAAGGTAACAATTGGTCCAGCGCCAGCATCAACTCGTTGATCGCCGGCAGTGACCCGACCATCAAGATCGATCACAACAACAGCTGATCAGCAGGCTGACGGCCGCCCAAACCGGGCGGCCGTCATGTATGCGCACACCTCACGGGTGACGATTTCGTCGTCGCACCGCATACTCGCCTGCGTTGGCCTATGCTGCTGACAGCATGACGCTGGTCCATTTCCGAGGGATGCTCAATGTTTTACGTGCAACGCGATGCGCAAGGCCAGTTAGTGCGCGTGGAAGCCACGGCCTACGCCGAGGCCACGGAAACGCTGCCGGCCGACCACCATGAAATCCAGGCCTGGTATGCCAACGAAGTGGTGGAGACCAGCCTCAAACAGCTCAAGCAGAGCGACCTGGAAATGATCCGGGTACTCGACGACTTGATCCAGGTGCTGACCCAAAAAGGCGTGATCCGCGTCACCGACCTGCCGCCGGCCGCACAAGCCAAACTCATGGACCGAACCCAGGCCCGCGAGGCGCTGGGCGGGTTGAGCCAGTTGATCGATGATGATGAGACGGGGTTGATCTAACGCCCCGCCTTCATTGTTGTTTGTGCTGACGCCTTCGCGGGCAAGCCTCGCTCCTACAGGATTTGTGTCGTGCCGCAATCGCGTGAACGAACGCAACTCTGTAGGAGCGAGGCTTGCCCGCGAAGGCGATCTTCAACTCACCACCGCTCTAACCTGCTAAACCTTGGCCCGAGCCTGCATCATTTCCGGCGATTCAAGGTGATCCAGCGCCCGCTCCACCAACAATTGCACACCATCGGCCATTCGGGTAAGCGCCAGGGCTACTGAGCGCCGTAAGCCTTCCACATCATCCGCCAGGTCGGCAGCGATTTTGAACATAAGAAATACCCTAGACAGTAAGTTGGAGCCGTCACCGTTCGCTTGCACGCGAATAGGGTGGCGGCCGTGCGCAGGTGTGCAAGACCGGGACTGTTTAGGACACCCAGCAGATCCGAGGATCTCCTGCGCGCAGCCGCCATAAAGCAGTGAACATCGAAATGCTCATTGAGGGGAATGGCAGCACGCTACCTAAACAGTTTGGTCGGACTTGCACGTCCGTGTCACCGATTATTCAGTGACAAAGCCAGACTAGACCTGAGTTTCGGCCGGAACAAGTTCACCAAAACCGCTACAACTTGAAGGAAATCTCCTAGGATCTTGCTACCAGAATAATCGGTGTCCGCACGGGCGCCATCGCGGGCAAGCCCGCTCCCACAGGGGGCAGAGGTGAACGCAGGATTGTGGTACCACACAAATCCTGTGGGAGCGGGCTTGCCCGCGATGACGGCATCAGCCTCACCGCCAAGGCTTCGGCTCACCAAAGAGTTGCCCCTGAACCCCATACAACCCCATCTCACGAATCACCGACAACTCCCCTGCGGTCTCGACCCGCTCGGCAATCAACGGCAAATCAATGCTGTGCGCCGCCCGCTGAATCGCCTCGATGAACAGACGCTTGTCGCTCTCCTGATCAATCGCCCGGATGTAACTGCCGTCGATCTTCAGATACGCCAACCCCAGCCGCGCCAGGTTGCCGATCATGCTGAAGCGCCCACCAAAACGCTGCAGACTCAGCGAGAACCCAAGCTCGCGCAAACGCCGCGTCAGTTGTTCCAGCACCGCCTGCTCGGGCAGTTGTTCTTCGCCGATTTCCAGGGTCAGGCGCGCCCCGAAACTCGAATGCTGACGCAGGATGTCGAACACTGTGTTCAGCGCCTGCGGATCCGCCAGTGTCGCCGAAGACAGGTTCAGCGCCAGCGACTCTTGATGGTCGGCCATCTGCTCAAGCACCCGTTCCAGCATCAAACGGTCCAGCCGCGCGGTCCAGCCGAAACGCTCGAGCCACGGCAGGAACCGCCCGGCAGGAATGGTCTGGCCCTGCTCGTCGAGCAGGCGCGACAGCACTTTGTAATGCAGCACGCACTGTGTGTCCTGACTGGCCACCACCGGCTGGAAGTACAGCTCGAAACGCTGCTGATCCAACGCCTCATCCAGCAAGGTATGCCAGGCATGGTGATCGTCACCAACCCGGGCCGGCACGCCCTGATCGAGACACGCCCAGCTCGGCTCGCCCTGACTTTCCGCCTGGGCCAGCGCCTGATCCGCCAGACCGATCACCGCTTGCGGCGAGTCGCCATGGGCAAACGGCGCCAGCCCGATCGAGGCCACCGAAGCCACGTCCGTGGCGCCCGTCGCATGCAAGCTCGCCAAGGCACTGTCGAGGTTGCTCGCCAGTTGCAGCGCTTCTTCGCGCACCAGCCCCGGCGCCAGCACGGCGAATTCACCGCCACGAATCCGCGTCACGAGGTTTTGGGTTTCCGGGTACTTGGCGCACTCGCGGGACAATTGCTCGCCCACAGCCTTGAGCAATTCATCGGTACGCTGACCACCCAGCCGCTGGTTCAACCCGGCCAGATCCTTCACCCGCAACAGCAACAGATAACCGGAGCTGGCCTGCTCCGGGTTGCTCACTCGTGCGTTCAATTGCATTTCGAAATAGCGCCGGTTGGCCAGACCGGTCAGGTTGTCCTGATAGGATTCGGCCCGCAGCTTTTCGCTGCGTTCGGCCTGTTCCTGAAACAGCGCCTTAAGCTTTTCGACCATCTGGTTCATGGCCTGCACCACCCGGCGCAGTTCCGGGGTACGCGGCAGTTCCGGCAGGCTGAGGAATTCCCGGCGAGCAATGGCGTGGGACTGCTTGACCATGTAATCCAGCGGCTTCAATTGCCGGCGCAGCAACAACGCGCCCAGCACCGCACTCACCGCGCCGCAGATCAACAACCAGCCAAGGCTGCCCAACGCGCTTTGCCACAGTTTGGCCAACGCGAACATCGGATGGCTGACCACCTCGACTCGCGCGGCCTGCTCCCAGCCACGGCTGACAAGGGCGTCGCCACCGGCCGGTTCCAGGCCGATCAGTTTGACGAACCAGTCCGGTACGTTGGTGACCGCCGGAATGCCGCTGCGCTCGACAATGGTCTTGTCGTTGGCCAGGTCGACCACACGGATGCTCGCGTAATAACCGCTGTCGAAGATCGAACTGACCAGCAACTCGACCATCGCCGGGTCGTCGATGTTCGGCGTCAGAGACAGCGCCAACGCCGTCGCGGCGTCCTGGGCGTGGGAGCGCAACTGGTTGACGTACTGGGTGCGCGAGCTTTCCAGACTGACCATGAAGCTGCCGGTGAAGGCGACCACCAGGAACAGACAGATAGCGATCAACAGCTGTTTGAACAAAGACATCTGAGCGCGTGCTCCTAGTTAGTCGTCTCGACCGGGAATCCTTCGGCCTGCATTTTCTTCAACACATCCTGCCAGCGGGACAGGCGTTTGGTGTCACCGACCTTTTTGTTGCCCTTGGCACCCGGTAACCACAACCCTTCGGCATTGAAAGAGTAGACCGGCAGCAAATCGGTTCGCTGGCTGGCGGGCTTGATCGCATCGATCAGGCTGTCGAGTACCAAAGGCATGGCCTCGGGGTTTGAGTAGTAGGTCAGGACCATGTGCGCGCGGTTCAGGCGCAAAGCCTTGACGTAGGTAATGCGCAGCTTGTCACTGGAGACACCGAGATGGCGCAGGCTGAAATACTTGGCGATAGCGTAGTCTTCACAATCGCCGGCGCCTTTCCACAAGGCTTCGATCGGGGTTTCCCAATAATCGACCTCGTGCCACAAGTCGATGTCTTCTTCGTAACGCATCTGCTTGTTGACGAATCGGTTGACCACGTTGAGCTGTTCCAGCTCGCCGATCTGCTTCTGCGTGGCCAGCAACTGCTGCCAGGCATCGATGCGCTGCTGCCCTTCACCCAAAGGCCCGTACAATGCCTGCGCACGACGGCTGATCAGCGAAAAATCCCAGTCGGCATGCAGCCCGCCCAGCATGACGCCGGCCAGCAGCAGTGCGCAGCATAGCCAGCGCAAAGTCCGAGGGATCGCGAAACGTACCGCCAATGCGAGGCATCCAGATCAGGCAGATGGAAATCTGCTTGATGGTGAAGGGTAGCCAACTAAAAGACAATGGCACGGTGAGATCACTGCGGGCACGCTAAACTTTGCATTGCGGGTGCAATAAAAAGATCGCAGCTTTGCAGGCGCTGCTGAAGGCTGCGATCTTTTGACTGTTTGACAACCCCTCAAGCAGTCTCTAGTGTCCATTTGGATCCAAGTATCTTCAGCCAAACAGGGTGCGTTTGTTGTGACACAGAAGCCCAACCCTCTCAGCAGCATCAAGGTCAACGGGCCGATTCCCGCTCATCTGGCACGCTCGGTGATCGAAGAAACCCTGCGCGCAGCCATTCTCGACGGCCGCATTCCCTGCGGCACCGCCCTGCGTCAGCAAGACCTCGCCGACCTGTTCGGCGTCAGCCGCATGCCAGTGCGCGAAGCGTTGCGCCAGCTCGAAGCGCAATCGCTGCTCAACGTGGTCGCCCATAAAGGCGCGGTGGTCGCACCGCTGGTTCAGGGCGATGCGGCAGAAACCTATGAGCTGCGAATCCTGCTGGAGTCCGAAGCCCTGCGTCGGTCGATCCCCCTGCTCGACGCCGCCGATTTCGAACAGGCAGCCCGCTATATCGACGAGCTGGAGACGGAACACGATTACACCGAGATAGGCCGGCTCAATCGCCTGTTTCACATGGCGCTTTACAACAAGGCCCCCAACCGTCGACTGCTGAGACTGGTCGAAGACGGGCTGAACGAAGAAGAGCGCTTCCTGCGCTTCAACCTGGAAGCCATGGGCTTGGGCAAACTGTCCCAGGAAGATCACCGCGCGCTATTGCGAGCCGCCGAAGAGGGGGACGTCGAGCACTCGGTGACGCTGCTCGAACACCACCTCAACCGGGGCGTCGAAGTCATCACGCGCTACCTCGAAAGCCCTGAGGCGCAACGCCGGAAAACCTCAAAGTAAAACCGCAGCGACAGCCCCGAGCGAGCCCATTGAGCGGCTCGCTTTCGTTTGCCGCGATATCGGGCTGATCCGCACCTGGGTTGCTCGACGAACAAATCTGCTTACAAAACCTCCTTTCGCTCACACCAGACCGTTGTGCAGCGACTTCCTCCCCTCCCCCAAAGCCCCTGTCACCCTCAAGCCCGATAATTGCACCGATCGGATCATGCGTCAGTGATAGCGACCGCAGTGAATTACGCTCACTCTTGTGCTGCCAACGAATAATGACGGGCGACGCACCGCACCCGCGGAGCAGTCCCCCGCAACAAGAACCTACGGAAGGAGTCTTGCCACGGGAAAGGAAGAACCGGCGTCACTCCCAGCCAACTTCCACCCCCCTCAGATCACATTAACGATCCAAGTAGACAGTTGCTTTGAGTGAGGCATTCACTCTTTATTTAAATTTTGGCTTATATAAGCCGAAAGGAGTAACTACGCCCAAATAAAACTTTATATAAAAGTCTTATTGAAACTTGTCGCACTCAAAAAAGTTAAACTTTAAATTAATAAAAAAATTACTTGCCGGCAACTTTGCCCGTGTATTAGTTTTTCTCCGCCGCCCATAAACACTGTGAGCCAGGCACTTTTTAGCAATTACGCACGCCTAAAAACATCAATTCAATTGAGGCCCCCGTTCGCCAATAGAAAACTTCAAGCCACCATCACTTATTGATCAACACCACCCTCAATGGCATTCCAGATCACTTATAGGCTCGCTCATGAAACCAACTAAAGACCGTCTTAATCAGAAGAAAGCAGAACTTAGTGCGCACCCGATCTTCTCTGAAATACATTCGTTATCGGTCCTTCAACGCTTCATGGAAACCCATGTGTTTGCGGTGTGGGATTTCATGTCGCTGACCAAGCGCCTGCAACAGGAATTGACCTGCGTTCAGCTACCCTGGCTGCCGCCGCAAGATCCGCAGGCGGCGCGGCTGATCAACGAGATCGTGCTCGGTGAAGAGTCCGATGATCGTCCCGCCCAAGGTCACTACAGTCATTTCGAGCTGTACCTGGATGCGATGCGCGAAGTCGGTGCAAGCACGGTCGCCGTCGAACGCTTCGTGGCGCTGCAAAAAGAAGGCGTGAGCTACGACGTGGCCTTGCAAAGCGTCGACGTCGACCCGGCGGCCGCACAGTTCGTGCGGCACACCTTGCACACGGCGTTGCATGCGCCGGGGCACAGTGTGGCGGCGGCGTTCCTGCATGGCCGCGAGAGCGTGATTCCGCAGATGTTCCAGCGAATTCTCGACGACTGGGGCATCGGTATCGAACAGGCACCGACCTTCCGCTACTACCTGGAACGGCACATCGAAGTCGACTCCGAGGACCACGGCCCGGCGGCGGAGAAACTCCTCGCCCGCCTGGTCGACGGCGATCCGCAGCGCGAAGAAGACGTCTACGCCAGCGCCATCGCCGCCGTGGAAAGTCGCATCGCCCTGTGGGACGGCTTGCGCCTGAGCATGAGCGAACCGGTTGCGGAGGTGAACGCATGAACGCCGCCGACTACCAATCCTTCGCCGACGCCTGGGAGAGCCGCGCGACCATTCGCACCCGTCCCCGGCGCATGTTGGAGAACGACGACAAGCTGATCTATCCGTTGAGCCGTCAACCGCTGGTGCTGAGCGAAACCTTCCTGCGTGAGTGCCCGGAACAACGGGACTTTGCCCTGGTGCAGACGCTCTACAAGTTCATCAACGACGTGGTGATTTTCGAAACCGAGATCGTCGACAAGACCGCCCGCAGCATCGCCAAAAACCGCTTCAGCGTGGCGTTCCCATTCGCCTGTCGCTACGACGCCATGACCGTGGTAGTGGACGAGGATTACCACGCCCTGGTGGCCATGGATTTCATGCAGCAGACCGTCGCCATGACCGGCATCGAGCCGATCGGACTGCCGGATGAAATCGAACTGAGCCGTGCCATTCCAGCAGCCGTGGCGCTCGCACCGGAGCACCTGCGCAGCGCCGTGGAGCTGATCTGCGTGGCCATCGCCGAGAACACCGTGACCGGCGATGTGGCGGCGTTCGCCAAGGACGACACGATCAAACAATCGATCAAGGGCCTGATGGCCGACCACTTGCTCGACGAGGGCCGTCACTCCGGGTTCTGGGCGCGGTTGGTGCGCATCTACTGGCACACCGCAAGCGAAGACGATCGCCAGTGCATCGCGCACATCCTGCCGGTATTCATCGGCCATTACCTGACCAATGACATTCAGAAATCCTTCGACTTCCGCTTGATCGACGCCTTGCAGATCAGCGACACGGCGCGTCGGGCACTCAAGAGCGAAGTGTCGGGGCTGGCCTTCCCGATCAATCGCCATCACCCGCTGGTCGCCAACATCGTGCGGTTTTTCCGCAGCAGTTCGCTACTCGATTCACCGTGCGTGCAAAGCGCCTTGAGCGACTACCTGGTTTAACGAGGAGAACATCATGAGACGTCTCGATATTTTGCTCATTGGGCAAAGCCAGGCTCTGACCGACCTGGCGCTGGAACTCGAACAACACGGTCATTCACTGGCGCGACTGGCGAATCTGGTGGAGCTGCCGCCAAGCACGTTTGATTTGCTGATCGACGATGCGAGCCTGCCGTTTCAGGACTTCGGCGATGCACCGCGCCTGACGCTGCAGCTGGGTGTCGGCGTGCCGGGCGCCTCAGGCCTGCCAGCATTGGACTTGCTGTGCACGTACAACTCGATGCAGCTAAGTCGCGTGCCAGTCGCCGAAGAGCTGTCCGGCAACGGCCAGGCATTGCGCCTGCGAGCGGTGGCCGATCTGATCGATCACGTGGCACTGCTGGTCAGCCGTTTCTCCCGGGATGCCGAGTATTTCTTGCAGGCAGAACCGATGGCTTCCGCGCACTTCGAGCAGGTGGAAAACCTGCTGTTTTTAGAGCGTCTGGCCTACGTCCATCAGCTCAACGCCACGGCTGAACCATGGTTGCTGCAACTGGCCCAGATACCGATGATCGAGCGGCTTGAACAACGCTTCATCCAGTCCGCCGAGCGGCCAGCACTGAACATCGCCGGTACGTCGCTGAGCTATCGGCAACTGCACGCCCACAGCCGCGCCATCCAACAGCGCTTGCAGCCGTTGCTCGATCGACATCAAGGACCGTTGGTAGTCGGGATCTGCCTGCCAAAATGCAGCGCGTTGTATGCGGGGATTCTGGCGATCCTGGGCAGCGGCGCGGTGTACCTGCCGCTGGAGCCAAGCCATCCACTGCAACGTCAGCAGTACATTCTGGAAAACGCCGGCGCGGTGTTGTTGCTGCATGACGGAGAACACCCGCTCAGCGAGACGATGCCTGGGCTGGACATCAGCCGCATCGACATCGGCGATGTAAATCTCGATCAACCCTTGATGCGCCAACGACCCGATCTCGACGCACCGTGCATGGCGCTCTATACCTCGGGCACCACGGGACACCCCAAAGGGGTGTTGCTCAGCCAGGCCAACCTCGCGCACTTCACCGCGTGGTACGCCGACTATGTGCAGCTGACCGAACAGAGCCGGGCGTTGCAGTTTTCATCCTTGAGTTTCGACTCATCGCTGATCGATATTTTCCCGACGTTGCTCCAGGGCGCCGAGCTGATCGTGCCCGATGAGGACCAACGTCGCGACCCGCTGCAACTGGTCGAGCTGATCCGTCACCAGAGGCTGAGCCACGCGTTTTTACCGCCCGCCCTATTAAGCATCCTGCCGCTGGATCAGTTGCAGGTCCTCGATCATGTGATGACCGGTGGCGATGTCTGCGAACCCTACGTGATCGAGCAACTGACCCGCCAAGGCAATCTCTACAACCTCTACGGCCCGACCGAAGCCACGGTGCTGATCACCGCGCGGCAACTGCGCACCGGCGACAGCAACCGGACCCTCGGTGCACCGATTGCCAACAGTCAGGTGCTGATCCTCGATGAGGACTTTCAACCGGTGGCCGAGCAAACCGTCGGTGAGTTGTACATCGTCGGCCCAGGGGTATGCATGGGTTACCTGAACAACCCGCAGCAGACTGCCGAACGCTATCTGAACCTGAGCCTGCCGAACGGCCAAAGCTTGCGAGCCTACCGCTCCGGCGATATGGCCAAATGGACCGCCGACGGTATCGAACTGTGCGGACGACGAGACAATCAGGTGAAGATTCGCGGCTTTCGGGTCGAGCCGGAAGAGATCGAACGCTGCCTGCGCGACAGTCAGCTATACCGCCAGGTGGCGGTGGTTATCGACCCTCATCGACGGATTCTGGCCTTTCTCGCGCAGCCTCAGGAAGAGCAACCCGGTGCTGCTCGCGAGGCATTGAAAGCCCACGCGATGCAGTGTCTGCCGGACTACATGCTGCCGACCGCCTGGACCGAACTGGCAACCATGCCGTTCGCCAGCAACGGCAAGGTCGACCGCAAAGCGCTGCTGGAATTGCCCGTCAGCGTGAGCGAAAACAGCCAGCGGCGCTTGCCCACCAGCGCCGACGAAGCGCTGTTGCTGGAAATCTGGGCCGAGCTGCTGGAGCTGCCCGCCAGCGATATTTCCACCGACGAAAGTTTCTTCAACCTCGGCGGGCACTCGATCCTGCTGTCGCGCATGCTCCTGCGTTTGCGCGAAGAGTTTGGCCGCAGTATCTCGATCAACCGCTTCATCGAACTGCCGACGATTGCGAAGCTGGCGACCCTGGTGCGCGGCTCCGGAACCGAGGAAGTGCTGAGTGAAAAAGCCCTGGCCGATGCCTTTCGTGAACTGGACATAGAGCCGTTACCGGTCAGCCGAATGGGCGATGTGCACAAGGTGATCGTCACCGGCGCCAACAGCTTTGTCGGTGTTCATATCGTCGAAGCTCTACTGGCCTGGGGCGCCAGCGAAGTGGCATGCCTGGTGCGCGATGGCGGCGGGCAGTCGGCAGCGCAACGCTTCGCTCAGGCGTTGCGGGAAAACCGTCTGGAGCATCTGGACCTTAGCCGGGTGCAGGTTTACGCGGCGGACATCACTCGCCCGCAACTGGGACTTGGCGAAGACGTTTACCAACACCTGGATCGCGAGTTCGGCGCGCTGGTGCACAACGCCGCCAACGTCAATCACGTCCTCGATTACGAGTCGTTGGCGCGGGATAACGTCGAGCCGATTTTCGAGTGCCTGCGTTTGTGTGAAGGACGCAGCAAGAAGATCTTCAACTTCGTCTCGACGCTCTCGGCGTCCAGCACGATTTCCGACGATGGTCGGGTGCTGGAGTTACCTGCCGCGCAGACGCCGCCGATCTACATCAAAAACGGCTACAACCTGTCCAAATGGGTCGGCGAGCGGATCCTCGAACGGGCGCGGGAGCGTGGGGTGCGGGTCAATCTTTATCGCCCTGGCAACATCAGTTTCAACAGCCTCACCGGTGTCTGCCAGCCCCACAAAAATCGTCTGATGCTGATGCTCAAGGGCTCGATCCAGCTCGGTCAGGTGCCGGAGTTCGCGCTGAATTTCGACCTGATGCCGGTGGACTTCCTCGCCCGTTTCATCGCCTTCCACGCCAGCCGTTACCAGGCCGAAAAAGCCGTGTTCAACCTGCACAACCCCGAGCCTCTGAGCTGGGACGCCTACGTGGCGTCCTTTCGCGAGGCCGGTCGGGAATTCTCCATGGTCAGCGTCGCCGACTGGCAGCAACAACTGGGCCGGGTCGACAGTGATAACGCGCTGTTTGGCGTACTGGGTTTCTATCTCAACGGCTTCGAGGAAGACATCGGCGACATCTCAATGATCGGCCACGACAACGCCCAGGCCGGCGTACGGCAGATGGGCGCGCATTACCCGGAAAAATCCCCGGCGCTGCTACGCCGCGGCTGCGACTACCTCAAAGAAATCAACTTCATCTGATTCACCCTAACCCAGCACGGAGCAAAAACCATGAACACTCTGCAACCCGATACCCTGATCAAAAACCCTCACGGCTGCCACGTCGTGTCTTCGGTGGAAGTACCTACCGAGGCAGCGCAAGTCTGGACGGTGGTCGGCAACTTTGCCGGCTTCGACCGATTCATTCCGGCGCTGTCGCACATCGAGATGACGGGCGAAGGTGTGTCATCGCTGCGCAAGAAATTCTTCAAGGACGGCAACCTGGTGGTCGAGCAGCTCAACTCCCGGGACGACCAGGCGCTGAACATGACCTGGACCACCATCTACAACACGCTGGGCGTGGCCAATTTGTGGGCGGCGATGAGTGTGGAATCCCTGGGCGCAGGCAAGTCACGGGCGACCTGGACCATCATCGCCGAACCGGCTCAGGGTGGCGCCGAGGCCCTGCCGGGGTTCAAGGATTTCGTTCAGGGGTTTGCCGATGATGCGATGGGGAATGTGTTGAAGCTGTTTGTGTAAGGCTTCAGTTTGGCGGTGATTGATACACCGCTTTCGCGAGCAAGCCCGCTCCCACATTTTGATCGGGTTCCTTCATAAGGAATGCGGTCAAATGTGAGAGCGGGCTTGCTCGCGAAGAACGATAACGCTGTAGAGCTGACCTCAATCAGATCTTGAAACTGTCAACCAACTGCTTCAACCGACTGGCCTGCTGAGACAGCGCATCGCAATCCTTCAATGTTTCATTGAGGTTAGCTACGCTCTGCTGGTTCAGCAGGTTGATCTGGTTGACGTCGACGTTGAGGGTTTCCACCACGGCAGTCTGCTCCTCGGTCGCCGCGGCCACCGACTGGTTCATCCCGTCGATTTCGCCGATGCGCTGGGTCACGCTGACCAGTCGCAGGCCGGCCTGGTTCGCCACTTCGACACTCTGCTCGCTGGACACCTGACTGGCGTTCATCGTAGTCACCGCTTCGCGTGAACCGATCTGCAGCGAGCTGATCATCTTGTGGATTTCTTCCGCCGACTCCTGGGTGCGATGAGCGAGGTTACGCACCTCGTCCGCCACCACCGCAAAACCTCGACCGGCCTCACCGGCACGGGCCGCTTCGATGGCCGCGTTGAGCGCCAGCAAATTGGTCTGCTGGGAGATGCCTTTGATCACATCGAGAATGTGACCGATGTTGTCGGTGCTCGCGTTCAGGGTTTCGATCTGCGTGCAGGACAGGCTGATTTTCTGCGACAGCTCAGTCATGGCCAGGATGGTTTTCTCCACCACCTGACGACCGTCATCGGCCTGCTCGCTCGCGCCGCTGGCATGTTGCGAAGCATCGGCGGCGTTGCGGGCGATTTCCTGAGTGGCGGCGCCCAATTGGTTGATCGCTGCGGCCACGCTATTGGTTCGGGCGCTTTGTTCGTCGGAACCGATGATCGAGGCGTTGGACGACGCCATCACCCGTTGCGACAGGTCATGAACCTGGCGGGTCGCCGAGGACACCTCGGAAATCGACGCGTGAATCCGCTCCACGAACTGGTTAAAGGAACCGCCCAACTCGCCGAACTCATCTTTGCTTTCTACAACCAGACGACGGGTCAGGTCACCCTCGCCCTGAGCGATGTCCTGCATCGCACGGCCCATCGTGGTCAGCGGACGCATCAGCACGTTGATCAGCAAGCTGAGCAGCACCGCAATGGCGGTCACGGCGATGAACATCGCGATCAGCGCCGAGGTGCGGAACTGGCTCAGTGGCGCGTAGGCCTTGGCCTTGTCGATCGACAGACCGACGTACCACTCGGCACCCGGCAAACCGCTCACTGGCGTGAATGAGAGGATGCGATCCTGCTTGTTCAATTCGACTTCCTGGTTGCCCTTTTCGATGCGGACGCTGGAACCCGGATAGATGTCTTTCAGGTTCTTCATCACCTGATCCTTGTCCGGGCTGACGATCACCTGACCGTCGGCGCTGACGAGGAACGCGTGACCGATGCCACCGAAATCCACCGAGTTGATGATCTTCACCAGGGTTTCCAGGCTCAGGTCACCGCCGACCACGCCCAGCAGTTCGCCATTCTTTTTCACCGGCATGGCGATGGTCACCACCAGCCCGCCGACTGCGGCCATATAAGGCGGAGTCAGCATGGTTTTGTCGGCGACTACGGCTTGTTTGTACCAGGGGCGCTGACGCGGATCGTAGCCGTCCGGCATCTTCGCGTCAGGGCGCTGGGTGAACACACCATTGGCTTGCCCGACGTAGGTGAACTGGAAGTTCGAGGTGAGGGCGGGTTGATCGACCAGCCCCGGCAAATCGGCATTGGCGCCTTGATGAGCGACGTTCTGCGCGAGGTTTTCCAGAACCAGTATGCGACCGCTCATCCAGTTTTGTACGCTGCTGGCGGTCAGGTCGCCGGCTTGTTCAACGGAGGACTCGAGGTTTTGCCGAATGGTGTTTCGCTGCAGATAGTCGTTGTACAAAGTGAACAACGCAAAAGCCAGCACCACGACGCCTGAAGCGGCCAGCAGAATTTTATGGCTGAACTTGAGATTCATATCATGGGACTTCTTATGCAAAAGTGGGGACGCGTTCCGGGTTGCAACATTCCATGTAACAGCGCAGACGGCATACTGGAGCCGCTCTACTTTGGTGCACGCATGTCTCATCACTCTTTCGGCACGAACGAGAGAAAACTTAGGGATTTGTACGAAACCCGTCAGATACCCGCCGAACGGCGTGCTAGAGAGGACGGATTACTGGGCGTTGGTCTATATCTGGTGTTACTGGCTCGACGGAGTAGCGAGACACGCAGACTTGGGATCTGACCTGCTTCGGGCTTAAATTTCTATAAGCCCAGAAAGACAAAACCCCTGTCTGCATAAGCAGACAGGGGTTTCGGAATTCAATCTTGACGATGACCTACTCTCACATGGGGAAACCCCACACTACCATCGGCGATGCATCGTTTCACTGCTGAGTTCGGGATGGGATCAGGTGGTTCCAATGCTCTATGGTCGTCAAGAAATTCTGTGACCAGCCCGTTACAGCGGTAACGTGCCAGCAAAATCGGTGACTTCTACTAAAACAAAACCCCTACCTGCATACGCAGATAGGGGTTTCGGAATTTAATCTTGACGATGACCTACTCTCACATGGGGAAACCCCACACTACCATCGGCGATGCATCGTTTCACTGCTGAGTTCGGGATGGGATCAGGTGGTTCCAATGCTCTATGGTCGTCAAGAAATTCGGGTACCGAACCGTCTTTCGACGCTTCAGCAAATTGGGTATGCGATAGTTTGTGTGTTTGTGCGAACTTTCGGTTCATTGCGTCTTCACACACCGCAATCTGGTGCTCTCTCGAGTCAGCAAATTGCTTGGGTGTTATATGGTCAAGCCTCACGGGCAATTAGTATTGGTTAGCTCAACGCCTCACAGCGCTTACACACCCAACCTATCAACGTCGTAGTCTTCGACGGCCCTTCAGGGGACTCAAGGTCCCAGTGAGATCTCATCTTGAGGCTAGTTTCCCGCTTAGATGCTTTCAGCGGTTATCTATTCCGAACATAGCTACCCGGCAATGCCACTGGCGTGACAACCGGAACACCAGAGGTTCGTCCACTCCGGTCCTCTCGTACTAGGAGCAGCCCCTCTCAAATCTCAAACGTCCACGGCAGATAGGGACCGAACTGTCTCACGACGTTCTAAACCCAGCTCGCGTACCACTTTAAATGGCGAACAGCCATACCCTTGGGACCGGCTTCAGCCCCAGGATGTGATGAGCCGACATCGAGGTGCCAAACACCGCCGTCGATATGAACTCTTGGGCGGTATCAGCCTGTTATCCCCGGAGTACCTTTTATCCGTTGAGCGATGGCCCTTCCATACAGAACCACCGGATCACTAAGACCTACTTTCGTACCTGCTCGACGTGTCTGTCTCGCAGTCAAGCGCGCTTTTGCCTTTATACTCTACGACCGATTTCCGACCGGTCTGAGCGCACCTTCGTACTCCTCCGTTACTCTTTAGGAGGAGACCGCCCC
Source organism: Pseudomonas sp. B21-015 (assembly GCF_024749285.1). Classification (NCBI taxonomy): domain Bacteria; kingdom Pseudomonadati; phylum Pseudomonadota; class Gammaproteobacteria; order Pseudomonadales; family Pseudomonadaceae; genus Pseudomonas; species Pseudomonas sp. B21-015. Next base: position 137,805 of record NZ_CP087196.1, on the reverse strand, counting down.
AGTCAAACTACCCACCATACACTGTCCTCGATCCGGATAACGGACCTGAGTTAGAACCTCAAAGTTGCCAGGGTGGTATTTCAAGGATGGCTCCACGCGAACTGGCGTCCACGCTTCAAAGCCTCCCACCTATCCTACACAAGCAAATTCAAAGTCCAGTGCAAAGCTATAGTAAAGGTTCACGGGGTCTTTCCGTCTAGCCGCGGATACACTGCATCTTCACAGCGATTTCAATTTCACTGAGTCTCGGGTGGAGACAGCGCCGCCATCGTTACGCCATTCGTGCAGGTCGGAACTTACCCGACAAGGAATTTCGCTACCTTAGGACCGTTATAGTTACGGCCGCCGTTTACCGGGGCTTCGATCAAGAGCTTCGCGTTAGCTAACCCCATCAATTAACCTTCCGGCACCGGGCAGGCGTCACACCCTATACGTCCACTTTCGTGTTTGCAGAGTGCTGTGTTTTTAATAAACAGTCGCAGCGGCCTGGTATCTTCGACCGGCGTGGGCTTACGGAGCAAGTCCTTCACCCTCACCGGCGCACCTTCTCCCGAAGTTACGGTGCCATTTTGCCTAGTTCCTTCACCCGAGTTCTCTCAAGCGCCTTGGTATTCTCTACCCAACCACCTGTGTCGGTTTGGGGTACGGTTCCTGGTTACCTGAAGCTTAGAAGCTTTTCTTGGAAGCATGGCATCAACCACTTCGTGTTCTAAAAGAACACTCGTCATCAGCTCTCGGCCTTGGAATCCCGGATTTACCTAAGATTCCAGCCTACCACCTTAAACTTGGACAACCAACGCCAAGCTGGCCTAGCCTTCTCCGTCCCTCCATCGCAATAACCAGAAGTACAGGAATATTAACCTGTTTTCCATCGACTACGCTTTTCAGCCTCGCCTTAGGGACCGACTAACCCTGCGTCGATTAACGTTGCGCAGGAAACCTTGGTCTTTCGGCGTGGGTGTTTTTCACACCCATTGTCGTTACTCATGTCAGCATTCGCACTTCTGATACCTCCAGCAAGCTTCTCAACTCACCTTCACAGGCTTACAGAACGCTCCTCTACCGCATCACCTAAGTGATACCCGTAGCTTCGGTGTATGGTTTGAGCCCCGTTACATCTTCCGCGCAGGCCGACTCGACTAGTGAGCTATTACGCTTTCTTTAAAGGGTGGCTGCTTCTAAGCCAACCTCCTAGCTGTCTAAGCCTTCCCACATCGTTTCCCACTTAACCATAACTTTGGGACCTTAGCTGACGGTCTGGGTTGTTTCCCTTTTCACGACGGACGTTAGCACCCGCCGTGTGTCTCCCATGCTCGGCACTTGTAGGTATTCGGAGTTTGCATCGGTTTGGTAAGTCGGGATGACCCCCTAGCCGAAACAGTGCTCTACCCCCTACAGTGATACATGAGGCGCTACCTAAATAGCTTTCGAGGAGAACCAGCTATCTCCGAGCTTGATTAGCCTTTCACTCCGATCCACAGGTCATCCGCTAACTTTTCAACGGTAGTCGGTTCGGTCCTCCAGTCAGTGTTACCTAACCTTCAACCTGCCCATGGATAGATCGCCCGGTTTCGGGTCTATTCCCAGCGACTAGACGCCCTATTAAGACTCGCTTTCGCTACGCCTCCCCTATTCGGTTAAGCTCGCCACTGAAAATAAGTCGCTGACCCATTATACAAAAGGTACGCAGTCACCCAACAAAGTGGGCTCCCACTGCTTGTACGCATACGGTTTCAGGATCTATTTCACTCCCCTCTCCGGGGTTCTTTTCGCCTTTCCCTCACGGTACTAGTTCACTATCGGTCAGTCAGTAGTATTTAGCCTTGGAGGATGGTCCCCCCATATTCAGACAAAGTTTCTCGTGCTCCGTCCTACTCGATTTCATGACCAAGAGATTTTCGCGTACAGGGCTATCACCCACTATGGCCGCACTTTCCAGAGCGTTCCGCTAATCTCAAAGCCACTTAAGGGCTGGTCCCCGTTCGCTCGCCACTACTAAGGGAATCTCGGTTGATTTCTTTTCCTCAGGGTACTTAGATGTTTCAGTTCCCCTGGTTCGCTTCTTAAGCCTATGTATTCAGCTTAAGATACCTAACTTATGTTAGGTGGGTTCCCCCATTCAGACATCTCCGGATCAAAGTCTGTTTGCCGACTCCCCGAAGCTTTTCGCAGGCTACCACGTCTTTCATCGCCTCTGACTGCCAAGGCATCCACCGTATGCGCTTCTTCACTTGACCATATAACCCCAAGCAATCTGGTTATACTGTGAAGACGACATTCGCCGAAAATTCGCGATTAAACTCACAAATTTTACCTTAGCCTGATCCGTTACCAGTGAAAGTAACGTTCAGTCTATCTTTCTATCACATACCCAAATTTTTAAAGAACGATCTAGCCAAAGACTAGAAATCAACATTCACCATCATCACAATGGAATGCTCATTTCTAAGCTTTCAACAAACAGAAGCAGTAGTGGTGGAGCCAAACGGGATCGAACCGTTGACCTCCTGCGTGCAAGGCAGGCGCTCTCCCAGCTGAGCTATGGCCCCGTATTTCTACAGGCGTTCCCACACAAGCAAAATTGGTGGGTCTGGGCAGATTCGAACTGCCGACCTCACCCTTATCAGGGGTGCGCTCTAACCAACTGAGCTACAGACCCAATTTCGGGCTGCTTCTTATCGTCTTCTTCAATGAATCAAGCAATTCGTGTGGGAACTTATGGAGCAGCTGATGTCGTCGATTAAGGAGGTGATCCAGCCGCAGGTTCCCCTACGGCTACCTTGTTACGACTTCACCCCAGTCATGAATCACACCGTGGTAACCGTCCTCCCGAAGGTTAGACTAGCTACTTCTGGTGCAACCCACTCCCATGGTGTGACGGGCGGTGTGTACAAGGCCCGGGAACGTATTCACCGCGACATTCTGATTCGCGATTACTAGCGATTCCGACTTCACGCAGTCGAGTTGCAGACTGCGATCCGGACTACGATCGGTTTTATGGGATTAGCTCCACCTCGCGGCTTGGCAACCCTCTGTACCGACCATTGTAGCACGTGTGTAGCCCAGGCCGTAAGGGCCATGATGACTTGACGTCATCCCCACCTTCCTCCGGTTTGTCACCGGCAGTCTCCTTAGAGTGCCCACCATTACGTGCTGGTAACTAAGGACAAGGGTTGCGCTCGTTACGGGACTTAACCCAACATCTCACGACACGAGCTGACGACAGCCATGCAGCACCTGTCTCAATGTTCCCGAAGGCACCAATCCATCTCTGGAAAGTTCATTGGATGTCAAGGCCTGGTAAGGTTCTTCGCGTTGCTTCGAATTAAACCACATGCTCCACCGCTTGTGCGGGCCCCCGTCAATTCATTTGAGTTTTAACCTTGCGGCCGTACTCCCCAGGCGGTCAACTTAATGCGTTAGCTGCGCCACTAAGAGCTCAAGGCTCCCAACGGCTAGTTGACATCGTTTACGGCGTGGACTACCAGGGTATCTAATCCTGTTTGCTCCCCACGCTTTCGCACCTCAGTGTCAGTATCAGTCCAGGTGGTCGCCTTCGCCACTGGTGTTCCTTCCTATATCTACGCATTTCACCGCTACACAGGAAATTCCACCACCCTCTACCATACTCTAGCTCGACAGTTTTGAATGCAGTTCCCAGGTTGAGCCCGGGGATTTCACATCCAACTTAACGAACCACCTACGCGCGCTTTACGCCCAGTAATTCCGATTAACGCTTGCACCCTCTGTATTACCGCGGCTGCTGGCACAGAGTTAGCCGGTGCTTATTCTGTCGGTAACGTCAAAACAATTACGTATTAGGTAACTGCCCTTCCTCCCAACTTAAAGTGCTTTACAATCCGAAGACCTTCTTCACACACGCGGCATGGCTGGATCAGGCTTTCGCCCATTGTCCAATATTCCCCACTGCTGCCTCCCGTAGGAGTCTGGACCGTGTCTCAGTTCCAGTGTGACTGATCATCCTCTCAGACCAGTTACGGATCGTCGCCTTGGTGAGCCATTACCTCACCAACTAGCTAATCCGACCTAGGCTCATCTGATAGCGCAAGGCCCGAAGGTCCCCTGCTTTCTCCCGTAGGACGTATGCGGTATTAGCGTCCGTTTCCGAGCGTTATCCCCCACTACCAGGCAGATTCCTAGGCATTACTCACCCGTCCGCCGCTCGCCACCAGGTACAAGTACCCGTGCTGCCGCTCGACTTGCATGTGTTAGGCCTGCCGCCAGCGTTCAATCTGAGCCATGATCAAACTCTTCAGTTCAAACATCTTTGGGTTTTTAAGAAACCCTAAACTTGGCTCAGCAATCGTTGGTTACATCTTTGATTTCTCGCGGAGTAACTTGTGATGCTGATAATCTTGCTGACTATCAGTCTGACTCCACAAGCACCCACACGAATTGCTTGATTCAGTTGTTAAAGAGCGGTTGGTTAAGATCTTTCGTCTCAACCGAGGCGCGCATTCTACAGCAGCCTCTGTTGCTGTCAAGCGGTTATTTTCAGAAGTTTTCAAAGTTTCCTTTGCAACTTCAACCACTTGCGCTTCCGATCTCTCGTTAGCGGGAGGCGAATTCTACAGCGTTAGTCGCTGCTGTCAACACCTGTTTTTCTCCGCTTTCGACCGAGAAGATCGAACCGTCAATAAGGCGACAACACACTGCCTTACCAACTCCTTCTGGCCTCGATGAACTGAAGCGTAACCGCTGCCGAAAACTGCGTAACTCATTGTTTACCAAGGAGTTTTCCGTTTCGACTGCGCCGGAAGTGGGGCGAATTATAGACGTCCAGAATCTGCCGTCAACCGTTAATTTGATTTTTCTATCAATGACTTGCGAAAAGCACCTTATAGGAGAGCAAAGCTACGCCCCTCTATATAGAAAGGCTTCTCAAAGCACTCCCGCCTCCTTGAGCGCAGCAACGACGCCGACATCCAGACCCAACACCCGCTGCAGAACCTCCAGCGTGTGCTCGCCTAATAAAGGAGGCGCGCTACGGTATTCCACCGGCGTCTCGGACAGGCGTATCGGGCTCGCAACCTGCGGCACCATCCCGGCCAACGCATGAGGCAGCTCAATAGCCAACCCACGCGCCTGAACCTGAGGATCGGCAAACACCTGAGCCAGATCATTAATCGGCCCACACGGCACGCCCGCCTGCTCCAGCTGCGCCACCCATTCGGCAGTGGTCTTGAACACTGTCGCCTGACGGATCAGCGGAATCAGCACCCCTCGATTTGCCACCCGCAACTTGTTGGTCGCAAAACGCGGATCATCCGCCCACTGCGGCTGACCAGCCACTTCCGCAAACTTGCGGAACTGCCCGTCATTACCCACCGTGAGGATGAAGTCGCCATCCGCCGTAGGAAAGTCCTGATAAGGCACGATATTCGGATGAGCGTTGCCCAAGCGCTTGGGCGCATTGCCTGTAGTCAGGTAGTTCATCGCCTGGTTGGCCAGACAAGCCACCTGAACATCCAGCAATGCCATATCAACATGCTGACCGCCACCGCCATGATCCCGGTGAGCCAGCGCAGCCAGGATCGCTACCGTCGAATAGAGCCCGGTCAAAATGTCTGTCAACGCCACCCCGACTTTCACCGGACCAGCGCCTTCATCTCCTTCGGGGCGACCAGTCAAACTCATCAGGCCGCCCAAGCCCTGGATCATGAAGTCATAACCCGCACGCTTGGCATACGGACCGGTCTGACCGAACCCGGTGATCGAGCAATAGATCAGCTTCGGATTGGCCACCCTGAGCGACTCGTAGTCCAACCCATAAGCTGCAAGACCACCAACCTTGAAGTTCTCGATGAGGATGTCCGACTTCGCCGCCAACTCGCGCACCAACTGTTGCCCCTCTGGCTGCGTGAAGTCGATGGTCACCGATTGCTTGTTGCGGTTGGCGGACAAGTAATAGGCCGCCTCACTGGTGTTCTCGCCATAGGCGTCTTTAAGGAACGGAGGTCCCCAGGCGCGCGTGTCATCACCATTGCCCGGGCGCTCAACCTTGATGACTTCAGCGCCAAGGTCCGCCAGGATCTGCCCGGCCCAAGGCCCGGCAAGAACCCGCGATAAATCCAGTACCCGTAGATGCGAAAGCGCGCCCATGGCCGTTCTCCTATTAATAGAACGCCTGGATGCCGGTCTGCGCGCGACCGAGGATCAGCGCGTGGACGTCATGCGTACCTTCATAGGTATTCACCACTTCCAGGTTGACCAAGTGGCGAGCCACACCGAACTCATCGGAGATACCGTTGCCACCCAGCATGTCGCGCGCCATGCGGGCAATGTCGAGGGACTTGCCACAGGAGTTGCGCTTCATCATCGAAGTGATCTCGACCGCAGCAGTACCCTCATCTTTCATACGACCCAGACGCAGGCAACCTTGCAGCGCCAGAGTGATTTCGGTCTGCATGTCGGCCAGTTTCTTCTGGATCAACTGAGTGGCGGCCAATGGACGACCAAACTGCTGACGATCCAGAGTGTATTGGCGAGCGGTGTGCCAGCAGAACTCGGCAGCGCCCAGTGCACCCCAGGAGATGCCATAACGCGCCGAGTTAAGGCAGGTAAAAGGACCTTTCAAACCCCGGACATCCGGAAAGATGTTCTCTTCAGGGACAAACACGCTGTCCATGACGATCTCGCCGGTGATGGATGCACGCAGGCCAACTTTGCCGTGAATCGCCGGAGCGCTCAGGCCTTTCCAGCCCTTCTCCAGCACAAAGCCACGAATGTCGCCCGCATCGTCCTTGGCCCAGACCACGAACACATCGGCGATCGGGCTGTTGGTGATCCACATCTTGCTGCCGGTGAGGCTGTAGCCGCCTTCAACTTTGCGCGCACGAGTAATCATCGCGCCCGGGTCGGAACCGTGGTCAGGCTCGGTCAGACCGAAGCAACCGATCCATTCACCCGAGGCTAGCTTCGGCAGGTATTTCTGCTTCTGTGCTTCGGTACCGAATTCGTTGATCGGCACCATGACCAGCGAGGACTGCACGCTCATCATCGAGCGATAGCCGGAGTCGACACGCTCGACCTCACGGGCAATCAGACCGTAGCTGACGTAGTTAAGGCCGCTGCCACCGTATTGCTCAGGAATGGTCGCACCCAACAGACCCACTTCACCCATCTCGCGGAAGATCGCCGGGTCGGTCTTCTCATGACGGAAAGCTTCGAGAACGCGCGGCGCGAGCTTCTGCTGAGCGAATTGCTGAGCGGTGTCGCGAATCATGCGTTCTTCTTCAGTGAGCTGTTGATCCAGCAGCAGGGGATCGATCCAGTTGAAGCTAGCTTTACCGCCCATGAGTGAGTCCTCTCGAATCGGGTCAAATAACGTGGGTTGATCCTAGGCCGGGTTCGGCGCCACGACAAACGAGGATTTTGCATACTGCTGTGCTAATTTCTCACTTCGAAACATCGCCAAATAGCCTTTATGCGATGCATTAGTGAGGTTGACGTACATGCGCAGGAAGATTCCCAGCACAACGGCCTTGATCAGCTTTGAAGCGGCAGCGCGCCACGAGAGCTTTACCAAGGCTGCCCAGGAGCTTTCTCTCACTCAGGGAGCGATTTGCCGACAGATCGCCAGCCTCGAGGAGTTCCTCAACGTCGAACTGTTCCGACGCTCGCGGCGCGGAGTGAAGCTGACAGAGGCGGGGCTTTCCTACAGCCGCCGAGTAGCCACCCAACTCGATGCGGTTGAACGGGACACCTTGTCAGTGATGGGCCAGCAAGGCGCCAACGTGATCGAGCTGGCGGTGGTTCCAACCTTCGGCACGCAATGGCTGCTGCCACGACTCAAAGACTTTCAGCACAAGCACCCGGAAGTGACGGTCAGTCTCACCAACCGCACGCGCCCCTTCCTTTTTGCCGACACCGACTTCGATGCCGCGATCTATTTCGGCGACGCCGACTGGCCGGGCACCGAATCCCACAGGCTAATGGGCGAAAATCCGATGCCAGTGTGCAGCCCCACGTTACTGGGCAAAAAAGCGAACCTGAGCCCCAGTGAAATCGCCGAACTGCCCCTGCTGCAACAAACCACACGCCCTTATGCCTGGCGTCAGTGGTTCAACGCCCAAAACCTGAATATCCCGCGAGACATGACAGGGCCGCGTTACGAGCTATTCTCCATGCTTGCCCAAGCGGCGACGCATGACATGGGGATCGCTTTGATTCCGCCGTTCCTGATTCAGCGCGAATTGGCGGAGAGGCGCCTGGTGATTGCCAATCCCCAAGCTTTATCGAGCATCAAGGCTTATTACCTGATGATTCCCGAACGAAAGGTCGAATCAGCCTCTTTAAAGGCATTTCGCGATTGGCTGGTGAGCCAGGCACAAAGCTACAACCTGGAAGGATAAAGGCTGCACCCATTAATTGACCCCGTAGTCAGCAAAACAAAAGCACTACAGATGTACGTATTTGTCGCATGTTGACAGACTGTACCGACAAACAGCACAAACGTCCCACAAGCTACTGAATACGTGGCCTTGAGCCTCTATTGGTAAGCAATGGCGATTCATTCACCGCGCCGATGTGTAAATTCTTGAATTTCGGCCAAAATCCTTACAGGCCACGGCCTGCAATGGATTTAACCGGACAGTGCGACATTCGGTCACGGGGTGACTTGTAGTTAATTTTCCGTCACCCGTCATAATCCCTTGAAGGGCACAAAGTTCGCCTGCAAAATGCCGCGCCCCGCCCTGATTTGGCGGGATCGTGCTGATCGGCCGCCCCAGACGCACCATCCGAAGTGCCTGGGTTTACTCAATAAGATCACGCAGGAGATTTGACGTGCACATTGGTGTTCCTCTCGAAACCCAGACGGGTGAAACACGGGTTGCTGCAACCCCGGAAACCATCAAGAAGCTGATCGGCCAGGGTCATAAAGTCACTGTGCAAAGCGGCGCCGGTATTAACGCCAGCGTTGTCGACAGTGCTTATGAAGCGGCAGGCGCGACCATTGGCAGTGCCAATGATGCATTTGGCGCAGAGCTGATTCTCAAGGTGGTCGCCCCCAGCGACAGCGAACTGACGCTGATAAAAAGCGGCACCGTTGTGGTGGGCATGCTCAATCCGTTCAGCAATGAAACCATTGCCAAGCTGGCTGAGTGCGGCATTACCGCTTTCGCACTGGAGGCCGCGCCGCGCACCTCCCGTGCTCAGAGCCTGGATGTGTTGTCCTCCCAGGCGAACATCGCCGGCTATAAGGCCGTGTTGCTGGCCGCTCACTACTATCCACGTTTCATGCCAATGCTGATGACGGCGGCGGGTACCGTGAAAGCAGCGCGCGTGCTGATTCTTGGCGCTGGCGTAGCCGGTTTGCAGGCGATTGCCACGGCGAAACGCCTGGGTGCCGTGATCGAAGCGTCCGACGTGCGTCCTGCCGTGAAGGAACAGATCGAATCTCTGGGTGCGAAATTCGTCGATGTGCCGTACGAAACCGATGAAGAGCGCGAATGCGCCGTCGGTGTCGGCGGTTACGCGCGCCCAATGCCGGCCAGCTGGATGCAGCGCCAGGCCTTGGCCGTGCACGAACGCGCCAAGCAGGCTGACATTGTCATCACCACCGCACTGATCCCGGGCCGCAAGGCGCCGACACTGTTGAGCGCCGAAACCGTGGCGCAGATGAAGCCAGGCTCCGTGGTCATCGACCTCGCGGCAGCCCAGGGCGGCAACTGCCCGCTGACCGTAGCGGACCAGGTAGTGATCGAGAATGGCGTGACCATTGTCGGCCCGACCAACCTGGCCGGCGCGGTCGCGGCAGACGCGTCAGCGCTGTACGCGCGCAACCTGCTGGACTTCCTGAAGCTGGTCTTCAACAAAGAAGGTCAGTTCGAAGTGAACCTCGAAGACGACATCGTCGCCGCGTGCCTGATGTGCCGCGACGGCCAAGTCATCCGCAAAAACGCCTAAGCAGGGATTCAGACGATGGAAGAGCTTATCTCCCCCGGTATCTACAACCTGATCATCTTCGTGCTGGCGATTTATGTCGGTTATCACGTGGTCTGGAACGTTACACCTGCACTGCACACGCCGTTGATGGCGGTGACCAACGCCATTTCGGCGATCGTGATCGTCGGCGCCATGCTGGCGGCGGCTTTGACCGTGACGCCACTGGGCAAGACCATGGGCACCCTGGCGGTGGCTCTGGCGGCCGTGAACGTGTTCGGTGGTTTTCTGGTAACGCGTCGCATGCTTGAGATGTTCAAGAAAAAAGCCCCGAAAGCCGTAAAAGAAGAGGCGCCCAAGTAATGAGCATGAATCTGGTAACGACGCTCTACCTGATCGCGTCGATCTGCTTCATCCAGGCCCTCAAAGGCCTGTCGCACCCAACCACGTCGCGGCGCGGCAATGTCTACGGCATGCTCGGCATGGCCCTGGCGATCCTCACCACGGTCGGCCTCATTTATAAGCTAGGGGCAGAGCTCGCTACTGCCGGCATCGGCTACGTCATCGTCGGCCTGTTGGTCGGCGGTACCGCCGGCTCGATCATGGCCAAGCGTGTTGAAATGACCAAAATGCCGGAACTGGTCGCCTTCATGCACAGCATGATCGGTCTGGCGGCGGTATTCATCGCCATTGCAGCCGTGGTCGAGCCGCAGTCCCTGGGCATCGTTAAACAGCTGGGGGATTCGATTCCGGCGGGTAACCGTCTGGAGCTGTTCCTCGGCGCGGCCATCGGTGCAATCACCTTCTCCGGTTCGGTGATCGCGTTCGGCAAGCTGTCGGGCAAGTACAAGTTCCGTCTGTTTCAGGGCGCACCGGTACAGTTCAGCGGTCAGCACAAACTGAACCTGCTGCTGGGCCTGACCACGCTGGCTCTGGGCGTCACCTTCATGCTGACCGGCAACTTCAGCGCATTTGCTCTGATGCTGGCCCTGGCCTTCGTGATGGGTGTGCTGATCATCATCCCGATCGGCGGCGCCGACATGCCCGTCGTGGTGTCGATGCTCAACAGCTACTCCGGCTGGGCCGCAGCGGGTATCGGCTTCTCGCTGAACAACTCGATGCTGATCATTGCCGGCTCGCTGGTAGGTTCGTCTGGTGCGATCCTCTCGTACATCATGTGCAAGGCGATGAACCGTTCGTTCTTCAATGTGTTGCTCGGCGGTTTCGGCAACACAGCAGATGCCGCTGGCCCGGCAGGCTCGAAAGAAGCCCGCCCGGTGAAATCCGGCTCGGCTGATGACGCCACCTTCCTGCTGACCAACGCCGATACTGTGATCATCGTTCCAGGCTATGGCCTGGCGGTAGCGCGCGCGCAGCACGCGTTAAAAGAACTGACCGAGAAGCTGACCCACCGTGGCGTGACCGTTAAGTACGCAATCCACCCGGTTGCCGGTCGCATGCCTGGCCACATGAACGTGTTGCTGGCCGAGGCCGAAGTGCCTTACGACCAGGTGTTCGAGATGGAAGACATCAACTCCGAGTTCGGTCAGGCCGATGTGGTGCTGGTGCTCGGCGCCAACGACGTGGTGAACCCGGCGGCCAAGAACGATCCGAAATCGCCGATTGCCGGCATGCCGATTCTCGAAGCGTTCAAAGCCAAGACCATCATCGTCAACAAGCGCTCGATGGCCAGCGGCTATGCCGGTCTGGACAACGAACTGTTCTACCTGGACAAGACCATGATGGTTTTCGGCGACGCCAAGAAAGTCATCGAAGACATGGTTAAAGCCGTCGAGTAAAAACCTTCGGCCACCTGAACGCCCCGACTCGTCGGGGCGTTTTTGTTTGTGGACGTTACAGATACTGTAAAGGTGTTTTGCCTGAAAGCACCGGAATAGACACCTCGAATGCGACCTTGGTCGCGGGTCGGGCAGCGATCAAATTCACTAGACTGCGCACTCTGCTTCCGTTGCCCGAGATAACAATCATGTACCGTGACCGTATTCGCTTGCCTTCATTGTTGGACAAGGTGATGAGCGCCGCCGACGCTGCCGCTCTGATTCAGGACGGCATGACCGTCGGCATGAGCGGCTTTACCCGAGCCGGCGAAGCCAAGGCCGTGCCTCATGCACTGGCCGAACGCGCCAAGGTCACGCCGCTGAAAATCAGCCTGATGACCGGCGCCAGTCTGGGTAACGACCTCGACAAACAGCTGACTGAAGCCGGCGTACTGTCGCGACGCATGCCGTTCCAGGTGGACAGCACCCTGCGCAAGGCGATCAATGCCGGCGAGGTCATGTTCATCGACCAGCACCTGTCGGAAACCGTAGAGCAACTGCGTAACCAGCAACTCAAGCTGCCGGACATCGCGGTGATCGAAGCCGTGGCGATCACCGAGCAGGGCCATATCGTGCCGACCACCTCGGTGGGCAACTCGGCCAGCTTCGCGATTTTCGCCAAGCATGTGATCGTCGAGATCAATCTGGCGCACAACCAGAATCTTGAAGGCCTTCACGACATCTATATCCCCACCTACCGGCCGACCCGCACGCCTATTCCACTGGTGAAGGTCGACGATCGCATTGGAAGCACCGCCATTGCGATACCGCCGGAAAAGATCGTCGCTATCGTGATCACCCATCAGTCCGACTCGCCATCCACGGTGTTGCCGCCAGACAGCGACACCCAGGCCATCGCTGACCACCTGATCGACTTCTTCAAGCAAGAAGTGGCTGCCGGTCGCATGACCAACAAACTCGGCCCGCTGCAAGCCGGTATCGGCAGTATTGCCAACGCGGTGATGTGCGGCTTGATCGACTCCCCCTTCGAAGACCTGACCATGTACTCCGAAGTGCTGCAGGATTCGACCTTCGACCTGATCGACGCCGGCAAGTTGAGCTTTGCTTCGGGCAGTTCGATCACCCTGTCGAGCCGGCGCAATGCCGATGTATTCGGAAATCTGGAGCACTATAAGGACAAGCTGGTGCTGCGCCCCCAGGAAATCTCCAATCACCCCGAAGTAGTGCGGCGCCTGGGCATCATCGGCATCAACACTGCGCTGGAATTCGACCTGTACGGCAACGTCAACTCCACCCACGTCTGCGGAACGCGGATGATGAACGGTATCGGCGGCTCAGGCGACTTCGCACGCAATGCGCACCTGGCGATCTTTGTCACCAAGTCGATCGCCAAGGGCGGTGCGATTTCCAGCGTGGTCCCCATGGTCAGCCATGTCGACCACACAGAACATGACGTCGACATTCTCGTGACCGAGACAGGCTTGGCCGACCTGCGCGGCCTGGCGCCGCGAGAGCGCGCCCGCGTCATCATCGACAACTGTGTTCACCCGGACTATCGCCCAGCCTTGAATGATTACTTCACCGCCGCTTGTGCCGTCGGCGGGCACACCCCACACATCCTGCGCGATGCCCTGAGTTGGCACATAAATCTGGAAGAAACCGGGCGCATGCTGGCGGTGTAATTGATACAGATAGCGGCTGACGCAAACACAGTTTCGTCAGTTCGCTGTGGCAACGTCCAATTTTGTCAAAAACTGTACTGCTGTATCGGTCTTTTCCTACCGTAATCGCCTACACTTTCTGGTCGAACGACCAAAAACGCACCATATCAGTGCTCATAGGTACAGTTGCCTCAATTTCGACCAGTACACTGCCATTTAACAGTTAACTGGTCCCTCACAATACAGGTGAACTGTATCTACAGAGACTGGCCAAACGAGAGGATCATGGGCACCAGTCAAACCACTACCTAATCCCGCCACAAGCGGAAGGATGTCAACCATGGAACGTACACTCAGTTCCGAACTGTTCTTCGAAGACACTGCTGCAAAAACCCAGGCTTCCCTGCCTTTGCGCGTTATCGCCAACCTGATGCTGTGGCAGCGCCGCATCACCAGCCGCCACCAACTGGCTCGTCTGGATTCGCGTCTGCTGGCTGACGCCGGGATTAGCGAAGCACAACGCTACGAAGAGCTGAGCAAGCCGTTCTGGCGCTAAGTTAGCGTCGCTGGCTCTGACCCACCGGGTCCACCGCCAGCAACCCGAATTGAACAAACAAAACCCGTCGTGGGAAACCACGACGGGTTTTGTCGTTTTGGGGCTTCTTATTGGCTCGTGCAGAAGAGAAAGCCACCAACATGTACAGTTTATGAATTATAAGAATTGAACCAGTACAATTTCATCAAGGTGTGTCTGTGTCCGCAGACGTCACGGGGTCACCATTGAATCCCAGATAGCTGGCAACACGGACTACCCCCCATGAATAGCTTGCTAAATATTTCCGTCGTCACACCTCAAACCAAGCCCCGCCTGGGCAGGCTTCGACGCTTATTGAGAGCGCTCGCTGACAGCCTGGAAAGAGCTCGAACCCGGCGTTTGCTGGGCCAACTCAACGATCAACAGCTCTCGGAACTGGGCATCAGCCACGCCGACCGGCTCAATGAATTGGATAAACCGCTCTGGGGCCAGGCTTTGCCATTCACAGACGGGACTGTTCTAACCGATGTGCTCAGGCCTAATATTTAGACAGAACGTGGCGAACGCTTTAAGACGACAGGCGTCTGATCCTGCGCCACCTCTCAATCGGTTCATCCAAAGGAGTTATCCCCCATGTCCCGCCTTCGTCTGCTCAGCGCTGCCGCCCTGCTTGCCATGGCTGCCAATGCCCACGCCACCAGCTTTATCGTGACCACCGATTCCATTGTTGGTGGACTGAAGGCTTCCTCCGACGCGACTTCGGATGTCTCCTCTTCCTTTCGCGACGACAAAATTGTCCGTGCTGCCCGTGACGACGCCGCCAGCTTCGTTGCCAGTGAAGGTGCCATCCGTGGCGTGAAGCTGGAAAGTGCACTCGACCATATCCGCCAACAGGCTCCTCAACTGAATGCGACCGACGCACAATTGGCCCAGGCCATCCTGACGATCTAGGCGACAGCTCTAAAGCGGGCGCCCTAATGCTGGTCAGTTGAACGCATTCCATGTGGGAGCGGGCTTGCTCGCGAAGGCCTCAGTACATCCAACATTGATGTCGCCTGACACACCGCTTTCGCGAGCAAGCCCGCTCCCACAGGTGTCCCAATGTTTCGGCGCTGGCTCTAGCCCGGGCATTGCGCTAGCCTTGGGACTCGCTTTCAGCTATCGAGCCTCATGCGTTTTCTTTCAAATCTGTTGATCACTCCGGTTTTTCTTGCGGCCTGCTGGTCAGGTTCGGCCCATGCTTTCGACGCTTTCAACCTGTCTACACAAGGCACCGTAGCCAGTGGTTACGCCACCAGCATGGTGACCTCCGCCCCCTTCGACCATAAACTGCTGATCGCCGCCCGGGATGACGCTGCGGCGTTCATCGCCAGTGACGGCCAACTGCGAGGAGCACAACTGGAATCGGCCTTGATCTATCTGCGCCGGACCCAGCCAAAACTTCATGCCAGTGACCTTGAACTGGCGCAGGCAATTCTCGTCCAATAGTTATCCCCAGTTCCTCCGGAGTCATTCCATGCGTAGCCCGCTGATTGCTGCCACCCTTGGCTTGCTGTTATTGGCCGATGTGACCCAGGCGCACACCTTGGTTGCCACCAGTAACATCATCATTCGTGCCACCCAGCGCACGCTTGATTTCACTTCCGATACCACCACGTCCATCCGTGATTCGAAGATCGTCCGTGAAGCCCACGACGATGCGGCCAGCTTCGTCGCCAGCGACGGTGAAATCCGTGGCGCACACCTGGAAGCGGCCTTCGACACCTTGCGCACCCGCGTACCGGAAGCCCGCGACGCCAGTGATCAGGTTCTCGCCGAAGCCATCCTCGCACTGTGAGGTCGCTAGGCACCTGGCTGCTGGCCGGGGTCGTGTTGCTGCTTGGCAACACGGCTCAGGCCGGCCTGCAATTACGACTCAAGACCGACGGTCTGAGCCCTGCGCAACAGCAGGCCAGTCAGGCGCTGCTCGATGAAGCCATGCAGGCGTTGCCGCCGCGTTTCATCGAGCAACTGGACCGGCGTATCGACGTCGGCTGGACCGACGACATGCCGAGCGATGCCTACGGCCAGGCGTCGCTTGTGTCCGAGCTCGACCTGAATCGCAACCTGCTCGCCAGTCTCACCGACGGCAGCGCTGCGACCAAAAAGACGTATCGTCCCCACGGCACCGTGCGCCGGGAGATGCTCGCCACGGTGTTGCACGAACTCACCCACATCTATGACCGTGCGCGCCTGTGGCCAGACGCCGAGCGCACGCTCATCCAGCGCTGCACGCAACGCAACAGCAGCTCCGGGCTGATCGGCATCCCGGATCAATGCCGCGGGCAGACCGCACGACGCTGGACCCTCAGCGACGACCCTCGCCTGCTCGATCTCGCCGGCTGGCCGCAATACGTCGGCCGACGCGGCGAACGTGAACAGCACAACCGGCAGATTGCCCGCAGCCCGGACATCTACGAGACGAGCAACCCGAAGGAGTTCGTCGCGGTCAACATGGAGTACTTCCTCCTCGACCCAAGCTATGCCTGCCGTCGCCCTGCGCTGTACCGCTACTACAAAGAACATTTCGGTTGGGCACCTGCCGCCAAAGATAAATGCGCCCAATCATTCGCCTTCCTCAATGCGGGTAACGACTTCGCCAAGCAGCCCCTGGGCCAGGTCGATCCGGAGCGGGTTTACGCTGTCGACTATCTGCTGGCCGAAGCCAACCAGAACTGGGTCAGCCGCTGGGGCCACAGCATGCTGCGACTGGTGATCTGCGCACCGGGTCGGCCGCGCGGGCCGGATTGTCGACTGGATCTGGATCAGCATTTGGTGCTGTCCTACCGCGCCTTCGTCGGTGACGTACAGCTATCGAGCTGGGATGGGCTGGTGGGTAAATACCCTTCGCGTCTGTTTGTCTTGCCCCTGGCTCAGGTGATCGACGAATACACCAAGACTGAACTGCGCAGCCTGGCCTCGGTGCCGCTGAACCTGTCGCGAAGCGAGATCGAAGACGTGGTGGAGCACGCCGCGGAGATGCACTGGAGTTATGACGGCAACTATTTTTTCCTGTCCAACAACTGCGCGGTAGAAGGCCTGAAGTTACTGCGCAGCAGCACCAACAATGCGCAACTGGTCGGCCTGGACAGCATCATGCCCAACGGTTTGCTGGAAGTGCTCAAGGGCCGCGGACTGGCGGACACCAGCGTACTGGATGATCCTCGCGAAGCGTTACGCCTGGGCTATCGCTTCGATTCCTTCCGCGAGCGTTATCAAGCGATGTTCGAAGTGCTGAAAAAGCATTTGCCGATCAAGCAGGAAAAGGTCGAAGACTGGCTGTCATTGAAAGCTGAAGAACGCCGCAAATGGATTGACCAGGCAGACTTGCGCACCAGCGCGGCATTGCTGCTGCTGGAGCAGGCCAGTTTCCGTCAGCAGCTGGTGCTGGCCCAGGACGAAGTGAAACAGCGGTACCTGGGCGCTCGAGAATTGAGCAACGGCGGTATGGATAAGGCCAACGCGACCTTGCAGCAGATTCTCGCCAATAGCGGCTTCCTCAGCCGTCCGGCCGAATTGCTTGGCACCGGTGGTTATGGTTTGCCGCAGCCGAACGAGTGGACGCGCCTGGAGTCGGAGAGCAGCCTGCGCCAGAAACAGCTGCAAGCGCTGACCGGGGACCTCGACAAGGAAGTGCGAGCGCTGCTCGATCCGAGCCGTGCCGCCGAGATGGCCGCCAACGAAGCCAACCTGAAGCAGGTTGGCGAACATCTGAGGAAGTTGCACAAGGCTGCGGGTGGGTTGGAACTGCCCTGAGACATAAGACCCCGAGAGAGCAAAATCCTCTGTGGCGAGGGAGCTTGCTCCCGTTCGACGGCGAAGCCGACGCGATAGGGTGCCTGGTCGATTTTGGGGCCGCTTCGCGCCCCAGCGGGAGCAGGCTCCCTCGCCACAGTGGTCGCCTGATTGCTTAGCTGTGGGTCAATACAAAACACCATCCAGAATCTCATAAACAATCCCGGTGCCTACGGCGATCAGCACAATATCGCCGCCCGCACGACGCCACTCGTAACCCGGGTAATGCGGCAGTCGGCCCAACGCGCGGTTATCCAGGCGCTCGCCGTAATACCCGTGAGGCAACGGCCGGCCACGGACCAGATGAATGCCTGGAGGTGGCGGCGCACCGCGTACAAAATAACCACGATTGTCGTGAATGGTCTGACGCACCGGGCCGAAATCCCGTGGCGGACCGCCGCGACGATTGTCCTGCGGGCCACGGTGCTCGTCGCCACGATTGTCACTGCGGTTATCGTAATGACCCTGCTGCGGGTCGCCGCGGTCGTGATCGTCACGCTGATCGGCGCTGGCGTGCAGCAACGGGGTCGCACCGAGCATCAGCACGCCCAGGCCGGCAATCAGACGTTTCGGCATTTTCATCAGGTCTTTCCTCACGGCACATGCAGCAAAAAGGGCTTCAGAACGTAGTCCTGAAGCCCTAGGTCTTGCTGTTTAGTCTGTGCCGCGAGGCGCTAATTCCTCTGTATCAGGAACTTTACCTTTAGCTGACCCGCGCTTTACGCACGCCGTCGGACAAGGCCGCACACAGGCTGAGTACGCCCTCCACGGCCTCGTCCGGCGTCGAGGCACTGGCGATGTGATCGATCAGCGCCGACCCCACCACCACACCATCGGCCAGACGTGCGATGGACGCTGCCTGTTCCGGTGTACGAATGCCGAAGCCGATGCTGATCGGCAGATCAGTATGACGACGCAGACGAGTAACAGCTTCTTCGACATGTTCAAGTGTCGCCGCACCCGCACCGGTCACACCCGCCACCGACACGTAGTAAACAAAACCGGAACTGCCATTCAATACGGTCGGCAGACGCACGTCGTCGGTGGTCGGTGTGGTCAGACGGATGAAGTCCAGGCCTGCAGCCTGCGCCGGGTCGCACAACTCAGCGTTATGCTCCGGCGGCATGTCGACCACGATCAGACCATCGACACCGGCCTCTTTGGCTTCAGCGATGAAACGCGGCACGCCGTACATGTGAATCGGGTTGAAGTAGCCCATCAGCACCAGCGGAGTCTGACTGTTGCCTTCACGGAACTCGCGAACCATTTGCAGGGTTTTCGCCAGGTTCTGTTTGGCGCCCAAGGCACGAATGTTGGCCAGTTGAATCGCCGGGCCATCGGCCATCGGATCGGTGAAGGGCATGCCCAACTCGATCACGTCGGCACCCGCTCCCGGCAAGCCTTTGAGAATCGCCAGAGACGTGTCGTAACTCGGGTCGCCGGCGGTCACAAAGGTCACCAGGGCGGCGCGGTTCTGTTCCTTGAGTTCGGCAAAACGCGTTTGCAGGCGGCTCATCAGTGTTTCTCCTGCTGGGATTGCTCTTGTTGAGAGTGTTCCATATGGTGCATCACGGTCTGCATATCTTTGTCGCCACGGCCGGACAGGTTGACCACCATCAGGTGATCTTTCGGCAGTGTCGGTGCGCGTTTGAACACTTCGGCCAGGGCATGGGCGCTTTCCAGTGCAGGAATAATCCCTTCCAGGCGACAGCATTTGTGGAACGCGTCGAGGGCTTCGTCGTCGGTCACCGAGGTGTACTGGACGCGGCCGATGTCGTGCAACCAGGCGTGTTCCGGGCCGATGCCCGGATAGTCGAGACCGGCGGAAATCGAGTGGGCGTCGATGATCTGGCCGTCGTCATCCTGCAACAGGAACGTACGGTTGCCGTGCAGCACGCCCGGTACGCCGCCGTTCAGGCTGGCCGCGTGCTTGCCGGTTTCGATGCCATAACCGGCGGCTTCGACGCCGATGATCTCGACGCTCTTGTCATCGAGGAACGGATGGAACAGGCCCATGGCATTGGAACCCCCGCCGATGCACGCCACCAGGCTGTCGGGTAGACGCCCTTCCTGGGCTTGCAACTGCTCGCGGGTTTCCTTGCCGATCACAGCCTGGAAGTCGCGAACCATGGCGGGATACGGGTGCGGGCCGGCCACCGTGCCGATCAGGTAGAAGGTGCTATCGACGTTGGTCACCCAGTCACGCAAGGCTTCGTTCATCGCGTCTTTGAGGGTGCCGGTGCCAGCAACCACCGGGATCACTTCGGCGCCCAACAACTTCATGCGAAACACGTTGGCCTGCTGACGTTCGATGTCGGTGGTGCCCATGTAGATCACGCACTCCAGGCCGAATCGTGCCGCCACGGTGGCGGTCGCCACGCCGTGCATACCGGCGCCGGTCTCGGCAATGATGCGTTTCTTGCCCATGCGCCGCGCCAGCAGAATCTGACCGATGCAGTTGTTGATCTTGTGCGCGCCAGTGTGGTTCAACTCTTCACGCTTGAGATAAATCTTCGCGCCACCGCAGAACTCTGTCAGACGCTCGGCGAAATACAGTGGACTTGGACGTCCGACGTAATCACGCTGGAAGTAGGCCAATTCTTCTTTGAATGCCGGATCTTCCTTGGCCGCTTCGTATTCGCGGGCCAGATCGAGGATCAACGGCATCAGGGTTTCGGCGACGTAGCGGCCACCGAACGCGCCGAACAGGCCGTTGGCGTCGGGGCCGTTGCGCAGATTAGTCTGGGTCATGGGTCGCTCCAGTTGTATTCGAGAGGTGACGATGGGGTTCACTCTACCCCTGACGTCCCACGCTGAAAACCGATAAGATCGCCGCAACCTGTCAGGAAAACTCACAGATTCCATGAGCCATGACCTTCCTCCGCTGAACGCCCTTCGGGCCTTCGAAGCCACTGCCCGCCTAAACAGCGTCAGTCAGGCTGCTGAACAGCTGCACGTCACTCATGGGGCGGTCAGCCGGCAACTCAAGGTGCTGGAGGAGCATCTGGGCGTGAGTCTGTTCATCAAGGATGGACGCGGCCTGAAACTCACAGATGCCGGCGTTCGTTTGCGTGATGTCAGCGGCGAAGCCTTCGAGCGCTTGCGTAGCGTTTGCGCCGAATTGACCCAGAGCACCGCCGATGCGCCGTTCGTGCTCGGCTGCTCGGGCAGCCTGCTGGCGCGCTGGTTCATTCCGCGTTTGGGGCGACTCAATGCGGATTTGCCGGATCTGCGCTTGCACCTGTCGGCTGGCGAAGGCGATCTCGATCCACGGCGGCCCGGCCTGGATGCCTTGCTGGTGTTTGCCGAGCCGCCATGGCCAGCAGACATGCAAGTCTACGAATTGGCCAGCGAACGCATCGGCCCAGTCATGAGCCCACGATTCGTCGGCTACGAAAGGCTGCAGAACGCACCGGCAAGCGCACTGTTGACCGAACCCTTGCTGCACACCACTTCACGCCCTCAAGCCTGGCCGAGTTGGGCACAGCAAAGCGGCCTCGACGCCAAGGCGCTGAAGTACGGTCAGGGTTTCGAGCATTTGTATTATTTGCTGGAGGCGGCAGTGGCCGGGCTGGGTGTGGCCATCGCGCCCGAGCCACTGGTGGCCGAGGATTTGAAGGCCGGTCGCCTGGTTGCGCCATGGGGTTTCTGTGAAACCCCGGCGCAACTGGCGTTATGGCTACCCAAGCGCGCCGCGGACGGGCGCGCTCGGCAACTGGCGCAGTGGCTTAAAAACGAACTGCGCCAGGCACCTTAATTACCGCGCTTGCACAGCAGATAGGCCGCCAGAAGACCCAGCGCACCGACTGCGACACCGGCTGTAGTCCAAGGGTGTTCCTGAGCGTAGTCGCGAGTCGCGATCCCGGTTTCACGGGTTTTGACCTTGACCTCTTCATAGGCATCGGAGAGCAGATGACGCGAATGTTTCAGCGCATTCTCAGCGTTGATTTTCAGCGTTTTAAGGGTTTTACGCGACTCGTCCGAGGCGTCGTCCTTCAGGCTTTCCAACGATTTCAGCAGACTCTCGATCTCGGCTTCCATGCTTTGCAATGAGGCTTTGCGTAACGAGGTGTTGGCCATGGTGGCTCTCCTGCATTGTTGATGAGTGGCGTGTGTTGGTTGGGACTTCAGGCGTTCGAGAAAGTGCAGTAAATCTGAACCTCCACCTCGAATTGGTCGACAGAAGAAATAAGAAAAATCACTGCTAGGCTGTATTTCACACCCTTAGGAGAACGCCATGACTGACCATCACACCTACAAGAAAGTCGAGTTGGTTGGCTCATCCACCACCAGCATTGAAGACGCCATCAACAATGCCCTGGCCGAAGCCAACAAAAGCCTAAAGTACATGGAATGGTTTGAAGTGACCGAAACCCGTGGGCACATCAAGGACGGCAAAGCTGCGCACTTCCAGGTGACGCTCAAAGTCGGGTTCCGGATTGCCAGTAGCTGAGTTTGAGCTAGTCTTCTGAACTTGCGCGCTGGCCGAATGCCATAGGGAATGGCAAAGCGCTAAGTGGTGAGCGAATCCGGCGGATAGCTGGATGCACTCACCCTATTGATCCGACCAGGGAGTGCAACCCATGAAGAAGTTTATTTTGGCGGTAGGTTTGTTGAGCCTTGCGGGAACAGCCTTTGCCGAGGGCAAGCCGTGCGAAGAGCTGAAAGCCGAAATCGCAGCGAAACTGGATGCCAAGGGTGTTTCCAATTACACACTGGAGATCATCGACAAAGGCGCTGCTGCTGACGGAAAAGTCGTCGGCTCCTGTGAGAAAGGCACCAAGCAAATCGTCTACAAGCAGGGCTGACCGCCCTCGAAAATGAAAAAGCCGACGCAATGGCGTCGGCTTTTTTGTGGGTGCCGCTTGAACGTCAGCCCTTCATGACCTGCGCCAACAGCTCATAGGAATGCACGCGATCAGCATGTTCGTATAGATCACAGGTAAAAATCAGCTCATCCGCCTGGGTCTGCTCGATCAGCACCTCAAGCTTGGCGCGGATTTTCTGCGGGCTGCCGACCATGGCCAGTCCCAGGAAATCACCGACCGCTTCTTTCTCATGGGGCAGCCACAGCCCGTCCATGGTCTTCACGGGCGGGCGTTGCACCAGGCTCTGACCACGCATTAACGCGAGAATCCGTTGGTACACCGAAGTGGCCAGGTAATCGGCCTGCTCATCGGTGTCTGCCGCCACCAGCGGCACACCAAGCATCACGTAAGGCTTATCCAAAACCGCTGAAGGCTTGAAGTGGTTGCGGTAAACGCGAATCGCCTCGTGCATGAAGCGCGGTGCGAAATGTGAGGCAAAGGCGTAGGGTAAACCGCGCTCACCGGCCAGCTGAGCACTGAACAAGCTCGAACCCAATAACCAGATCGGAACGTTGGTGCCGGTACCCGGCATGGCAATGATCCGCTGGTCCGGCGTGCGTGGGCCGAGGTAGCGCATCAGTTCGGCCACGTCCTCCGGGAAGTCGTCGGCATTGCCGGAGCGCTCACGACGCAAGGCGCGGGCAGTCATCTGATCGGAGCCGGGCGCGCGGCCCAGGCCTAGGTCGATCCGGCCTGGATACAGACTTTCAAGGGTGCCGAACTGCTCGGCGATCACCAGCGGCGCGTGGTTGGGCAGCATCACGCCGCCCGAACCGACACGAATGGTCGAAGTGCCGCCGGCCAGATAACCCAGCAGAACCGAGGTCGCCGAACTGGCGATCCCGTCCATATTGTGGTGTTCAGCAACCCAGAAGCGGTGGTAGCCGAATTTTTCGACGTGCTGCGCCAGGTCCAGGGAATTGCGCAAGGACTGCGCCGCGCTGCCGTTTTCCCGCACGGGCACCAAATCGAGGGTCGAAAACTTGATATCAGACAATCGTTTCATAAACCTGCTTCTCCAATGGGTAAGCAGGTTTTTTCACGAACGAAAACCTGCCGAGTCTATAAGCGTGTTCTCTGCAATGAGGGCATATACCCGAGTTTCAATAGGAGAGACAAAATTCCTGCGTAATCAGAAGACTGATCAGATGAGGTGAACTTTGCCCGACGGTCTATCCTCAGAACCCTGGTAACCAAAAACCACGAAGGCGTGACGGTTCGCGCCGGACCTTGAGGAGGCAGACATGGCCATCACAAAGAAAGCATCGGCTCATTGGGAAGGTGATCTGAAGACCGGCATCGGCTCGATTTCCACGGAAACCGGTGTACTCAGAGAAGCGCCCTACGGCTTCAAAGCCCGTTTCGAGGGAGGTAAGGGCACCAATCCGGAAGAGCTGATCGGCGCGGCTCACGCGGGCTGTTTCTCCATGGCGTTTTCAATGATTCTCGGTGAGGCCGGCCTCAAGGCCGACAGCATCGACACCAACGCCGAAGTTACCCTGGACCAGGTGGACGGCGGCTTTGCAATCACCGCCGTGAAACTGATCCTCAAGGCGAAAATCCCTGGGGCGACCCAGGCGCAATTCGAGGAACTGAGCAACAAGGCCAAAGAGGGCTGCCCGGTGTCCAAAGTATTGAATGCGAAAATCAGCCTGGATGCGACGTTGGTCAGCTAAACCGATAAAAGATCGCAACCTTCGGCAGCGCCTACGGGATCGAGTGGCCTGTAGGAGCTGGCGCAGCCTGCGATCTTTTTTGCGCTGAAACAAAACCTGGTTGGCGAAACTGTGGTCGAATAAATGACAGCAGCTTAAGCGCATCACTGTGCGCGCTGCCTCAAGGGAGCTTCAACCATGAAACGTTTTGCCTTGGCGGTTATCTGTTGTGCGCTGGCCACATCGGCTCTCGCGGCACCAAAATCCTGTGAGGAACTCAAGGCCGAAATCGAAGCCAAGATCCAGGCCAATAACGTCTCGTCCTATACCCTGGAAATCGTCACTAACGACGAAGTGCACGATCAGAACATGGTCGTAGGCTCATGCGAAGGCGGCACCAAGAAAATCATCTACCAAAAAAATGACCGTTGATTCGTCTCACATGACGCAATTAGCCAGTCGATCCTCGGCGACAATCTCCCGCTTGGCGTTGTACAGCCGGGCGCTGGGGGTGAACGCTATAGAACGCGCTTCCAGCAGATAACGCTGTCCGGCCTCGAAATGGTCGTAGTTGATGGTCAAGTAGCACAGCCGCTCCAACGGAGCATTCATCAAGCCCGAGCCACCACCCATCACTTCAAAATCGAAACGTACTATCAGCTCATGCCTACCCGGGGTGACCTGGAAGTAACGCCCGTCGCTCAGACGCTGGTTATCCAGCCGATCGGCCATCAGCAATTTACCGCCAGGGCTCGGTGTAGCGAAGTCGACCCAAGCCATCTGCGGATCGACCGCCGGCAACGGACCCGCGCAACCGACAAAGGCGCCAGTAGCAAGCAATAGCAACAACCTGCGCATGATGAATATCCCAAGGACTGATCGTTCAGCATAGCGCCGATCAGGTACGTTGGCAGCCTGCCGGTGTGCCCTGCCCAATCACTTTTCGCTGCTGATCGTAGAGCTTTGCCCACGGCCGAAAACCGATATTCCCCGCTTGCAGCTGATATCGCTGACCGGCGTTGAATTCCTTGAATTTCACATTCAACTGGCAGTCGCGCCACAGCGGCTCGGCGTTGGGGCCAATGTTGGTCGGCTGGACAGCAAACAAGTAGCGAACTGTCAGCTCATGGCTACCGGGCTGCACCTCGAAGTAACGCTTGTCGATGGAAGCCTTGTCATCGACTTCTACCGCTTGCAGCGCGGTGTCTTCCTGCCGTGAATCCAGATCGATCCACGCCTGCGAAGGATCAGGGGTGGGCAGTCCGGCACAACCGGCCAGCATCAGCAGGCCTCCCGTCAGCATCAACTTGCGCATAGCGGAGCTCCAATAGGCGGGATAGTCTTGCGGGCAGACTTTCCAAGGATGATTCATTTTGATCAGGCCGCGTCCAAGCCTTGGGTTACTTGATCGCGTTTTACGCATTTTGTTTCCGGGGATGTTTCTTTTGTTATTGAACGGCTGCACCAGCATCAGCTATTACGGCCAATTGGCCAGTGGTCAGCTGCACTTGCTGCGGGCACGTGAGCCGGTTTCCAGTGTGATTGCCGATCCCGGCCGCGATCAGCAATTGCGCGCGCATCTGACCCAATCACAAAAGGCCCGGACATTCGCCAGCCAACGCCTGCACCTGCCGGACAACCAGAGCTACCGCTTGTACGCCGACATCGACCGACCGTTTGTAGTCTGGAACGTCTTTGCCACGCCGGAGTTTTCGCTGAAGCCGCAGAACCATTGTTTCCCCATCGCTGGCTGCGTCGCCTATCGCGGGTATTACAGCCAGAGCGCTGCCCGCGGTGAGGCCGCGTTGCAACGATTGCAAGGTATGGACGTGTCGATTGGCGGCGTCGAGGCCTATTCGACGCTCGGTTGGTTCAACGACCCGATCATGAGCTCGATGATGGGTTTGGGCGACGAACGGTTGGCCACGCTGATTTTCCACGAACTCGCCCATCAACGTTTTTATGTGAAAGACGACACCGAGTTCAACGAGTCCTTCGCCACCTTCGTCGAGCAGGAAGGCACTCGGCAATGGCGCGCATTCCGAGGCATGCCGCCGGATAATGGAGCTTTGGAGCAGCAACGCGATCAGTTCATCCAGTTGGTGCTGGACACCCGCACCAGGTTGGAACGGCTTTACGCCCTGCCGCTGCCTGCCGAACAAATGCGCGAGCAAAAAGCGGCAGAGTTCGAACAATTGCGCCGTGAATACCGGACACTACGCGACAGCCAATGGGCTGGGAACAAACGCTACGATGCCTGGATCAACACCCCGATGAACAATGCTCGACTGCTCCCGTTTGGTTTGTACGACCAGTGGGTGCCGGCATTTGCCGCGTTGTTCGGGCAGGTCGATGGGGATTGGGTGCGGTTTTATGCAGCGGTGGAGAAGCTGGGCGCGTTACCGGTTGAGGAGCGTAAGGCGGCGTTGAAGGTGTTGGCCGGATCATGAATTTTTGGTGACTGAACGGGCCTCTTCGCGGGCAAGCCCCCACATTAGGTCGGTGTATGCCGATGTCCTTTGGACAGACATATAACCCTGTGGGAGCGGGCTTGCCCGCGAAGGCGCACTGATCAGCGCTGCAAAAACGCCTGATGCATCTCCTCCAGCGTTTCAAAGTGATACGCCGGTGCTTCAGCGCTCAACTCTTCCCGGCTGCCAAACCCATAACCCACCGCCGCTGCGTCCAGTCCATTGCTGCGAGCGCCGATCAGATCGTGTTTACGGTCGCCGATCATCAGGGTATTGGCCGGGCCCAGACCCTCTTCGCTCATCAAGTGCGCAATCAACTCGACCTTGTTGGTTCGCGTGCCATCCAGTTCGCTGCCGTAAATCACCTTGAAATGCTTGGCAAAGTCGAAGTGCCGGGCGATTTCCCGGGCGAAAACCCATGGCTTGGAGGTCGCGATGTACAGCTGTCGCCCTTGCCTACCGAGGGTTTCGAGCAGCGGCATAACCCCGTCGAATACGCGGTTTTCATACAGGCCGGTGACTTTGAAGCGTTCACGATAAAAGTTCACCGCTTCCCAGGCCTTGGGCTCGTCGAAGTCGTAAAACTGCATGAACGCCTGCAACAACGGCGGGCCGATGAAGTGCTCAAGCTTGCTCAGGTCCGGCTCATCGATGCCCAGTTTGCTCAGGGCGAACTGGATGGAGCGGGTGATGCCTTCACGCGGGTCGGTCAGCGTGCCATCGAGGTCGAACAGTACGGTTTGGTAATGCATGAAAATTCCTGAGCAATAGCGAGACACTTTCCGTTATCAAGAGGTTTAGAGCTGATCGTAGCCTTCGGCCAGATGCAGGTCCTTGAGCTTTACGTAGTTCGCCGCGCTGTAGGTGAAAAAGGCTTTTTCCTTGTCTGTCAGCGGTCGGATCTGTTTCACCGGGCTACCGACATAGAGAAAACCGCTTTCCAGGCGCTTGCCCGGGGGTACCAGGCTGCCGGCACCGATGATCACATCGTCCTCGACCACCGCGCCGTCCATGACGATGCTGCCCATGCCGATCAGAATCCGGTTGCCCACGGCACAACCATGCAGCATGACTTTATGTGCGATGGTCACATCGTCGCCGATCAGCAATGGGAAGCCATCGGGATTGAACGGACCGGCGTGAGTGATGTGCAGCACGCAGCCATCCTGCACGCTGGTGCGCGCACCGATTCGGATGCGATGCATGTCGCCACGGATCACTGTCAGCGGCCAGACGGAGCTGTCTTCGCCGATTTCAACGTCGCCGATCACCACCGCCGAGCCGTCGACAAAGGCGCCTTTGCCCAGCAGCGGCGTGTGGTTCTGATACTTGCGAAGGGTCACGATAGGCTCTCTCTCTTTTGCTGATAGCTGCGGTGAGCGTCGATTGTAATTAAGATGGGGCCATGTTTCTTCCCGCATGTTTTCCAGCCAAGGTGCCAACCGTGAGCGTGAACAACCCTCTTCTGCAGTCCTACGACCTGCCGCCGTTCTCGGCGATCCGTGCCGAACACGTGCAACCGGCCATTGAAAAGATCCTGGCTGACAACCGCGCCGCCATCGTCGATATCCTCAAAACCCAGGGCAAACAACCGACCTGGGCCGGCCTGGTGCTGGCGATGGACGAACTCAATGACCGTCTGGGCGCCGCCTGGAGCCCGGTCAGCCACCTCAATGCCGTGTGCAACAGTGCTGAGTTGCGCGAGGCTTACGAGTCCTGCCTGCCGGCCCTGAGTGCCTACGCCACCGAGCTGGGTCAGAACCGTGAACTGTTTCAGGCCTATGAAGCGCTGGCCAACAGCCCAGAGGCTGCCGGTTTCGACGTGGCGCAAAAAACGATCCTGGAGCACGCCCTGCGTGACTTCCGTCTGTCGGGTATCGACCTGCCTGCACCTGAGCAAAAGCGTTATGCCGATGTGCAGAGCAAACTGTCTGAGCTAGCCAGTCACTTCTCCAACCAGTTGCTCGACGCCACTCAGGCCTGGACCAAACACATCACCGACGAAGCCGCCCTCGCCGGCCTGACCGAGTCGGCCAAAGCGCAAATGGCCGCCGCCGCGCAAGCCAAAGACCTGAACGGCTGGCTGATCACCCTGGAATTCCCGAGTTACTACGCGGTAATGACCTACGCCCAGGACCGCACCCTGCGCGAAGAAGTCTACGCCGCCTACTGCACCCGTGCGTCGGACCAAGGCCCGAATGCCGGTCAGAACGATAACGGCCCGGTCATGGAAGAAATCCTCGACCTGCGTCAGGAGCTGGCAAAACTGTTGGGCTTCGCCAGCTTTTCGGAGTTGAGCCTGGCCACCAAAATGGCCGAGTCCAACGATCAGGTGCTGAGTTTCCTGCGCGACCTGGCAAAACGCAGCAAGCCTTTCGCCGCCCTGGATCTGCAACAGCTCAAGGCCTACGCCGCCGAACAAGGTTGCCCGGATCTGCAAAGCTGGGACAGCGGTTTCTACGGTGAAAAACTCCGCGAGCAGCGCTACAGCGTCGCCCAGGAAACCCTTCGCGCGTACTTCCCGATCGACAAGGTCTTGGGTGGACTGTTCAGCATCGTCCAGCGCCTGTATGGCATCGAGATCGCCGAGCTGAAAGGCTTCGACACTTGGCACCCGGACGTTCGCCTTTTCGAAATCAAGGAAAACGGCCAGCACGTCGGCCGCTTCTTCTTCGACCTGTATGCCCGCGCCAACAAGCGCGGCGGTGCCTGGATGGACGGCGCCCGCGATCATCGCCGCACGATCAATGGCGCGCTGCAAAGCCCGGTGGCGAACCTGGTGTGCAACTTCACCCCGGCCGATAGCGGTAAACCAGCCCTGCTGACCCACGACGAAGTCACCACCCTGTTCCACGAATTCGGTCATGGCCTGCATCACCTGCTGACCCGCGTCGAGCACGCCGGCGTGTCCGGCATCAACGGTGTGGCCTGGGACGCGGTCGAGCTGCCAAGCCAGTTCATGGAAAACTGGTGCTGGGAGCCGGAAGGCCTGGCGCTGATTTCCGGTCACTACGAAACCGGCGAGCCGCTGCCTCAAGACCTGCTGGAAAAAATGCTCGCGGCGAAGAACTTCCAGTCCGGCCTGATGATGGTCCGTCAGTTGGAGTTCTCGCTGTTCGACTTCGAACTGCACGCCACCCATGGCGACGGTCGTAACGTGCTGCAAGTGCTCGAAGGCGTGCGCGACGAGGTTTCGGTCATGCGTCCACCGGCCTACAACCGTTTCCCCAACAGCTTCGCCCACATCTTCGCCGGTGGTTACGCGGCGGGTTACTACAGCTATAAATGGGCTGAAGTATTGTCGGCCGATGCCTTCTCCAAGTTCGAAGAAGACGGCGTGCTCAATGCCGAGACCGGTCGCGCCTTCCGCGAAGCGATCCTGGCGCGCGGTGGATCTCAGGAACCGATGGTGCTGTTCGTCGACTTCCGTGGCCGTGCGCCATCGATTGACGCACTCTTGCGCCACAGCGGCCTGAGTGAGGACGCGGCAGCATGAGAGAGGGACCTGTGATTACCAAAAAACGCTTTATCGCCGGGGCAGTCTGCCCGGCCTGCAGCGAGCCGGACAAGTTGATGATGTGGAACGAAGATACCGTTCCACATCGCGAGTGTGTGGCCTGCGGTTATTCCGACACGCTGAATGAACAAGGCCTGTCGGTGCCCAAGGAATTGGGCACCCGGGTCAACACCTCGGCACTCAAGGTGCCGGACGCCAAGGTTCAGGCTGTGCAGTTTTTCCCGAACCCGAAACTGAAGAAAAAGCCTGACGAACAGCACTGAGTGCTGGGACTCACCTTCCACTGCGCAATGCAGTGGAAGGTGTTACTTACTCGACATGAGCCGATTTGAACCAGTTCTTCATCGAGCAACTGGCAAACGGACTGGTGCTGCAATCACCATTGGCCAGCGCCGTACGAAGTTTGTCTACATCGGCCTGCATCATGTAGCGAATGCCGTCCTTGAAGTGGGTGCTATCGCCAAAACCACCCTGGGTCATTTCACTCAGCGCGTCTTCCTTGCTCCAGCCCTGCACCACCACCCGGTACATCGCCGCCATCAGGCCCGTGCGGTCCGAGCCGTGTTTGCAATGCATAAGTACAGGGCCTTTGGCTTCGGCGGTCTGAATCGTGCGAAGCGCCTTGAGCACATCACTGTCGTCCACGTGATTGGTGCGGTAGGGCAGCTGAATCTGGGTGATTCCGGGCGTGGACAACCAGCTTGAGTCCGGTTCAGGCAGGAAGTTGATGACGGTGGCGACCTTGAGTTTTTCCAGCAGCGGCACCGCCCCGCTGTCTGGCAATGCACTGCGATAGAGGGTCGGGGACATCTGATAGAGGTTGTACTGAACCTCCACCGATTGAGCCCAATCCGCTGGCCGAGGCAGTGGCGTATCGTCGGCCCAAGCCAGTGAAAGAGTAAAAAACGCAACCAACGACAGACAAATCGCAGGGAAAAGGCGGAATTGGGACATGCTCGGGCGACCGTATGGGAAGAGACAGCTGGATGACACTCAGATTGAGCCTTGAGCGGTCAAAGTCCCGTGAGCCACCTGTCAAAGAATCGTGAATATGCCGATCCGCGATAGGGGAAGTAACGAATATCGTCCGGGTTCGACCAAGCGCCCAGTGGCACTAGTCATATGAGTGACGCCCCTATACTGTATATAAAAACAGTACCGAGGCGTTTTCATGTCTACCCCTCTTCCCCCGCGCGGTCGCGGCACCGCCACCAACCCGCACAACCGCTTCGCGCCGAACCGTTCGGTGGCCGAGGATGACGGCTGGTATCAGGAAGCACCGATCACCCAAGGCACCGAGGTGCGCATCGAGACGGCAAAATCCATCATTACCCGCAACAATTCGCCGGACTTGCCCTTCGACCGTTCGATCAATCCTTACCGCGGCTGCGAGCATGGCTGCATCTATTGCTATGCGCGGCCAAGCCACGCCTATTGGGACCTGTCGCCGGGGCTGGATTTCGAAACCAAGCTGATCGCCAAGACCAACGCCGCCGATGTGCTGGAAGAACAACTGTCCAAACGCGGCTATCAATGCGCACCGATCAACCTGGGCTCCAACACCGACCCTTATCAACCGATCGAGCGTGAACACAGAATCACCCGCAAGACCCTCGAAGTGCTGCTGCGCTACCGTCACCCAGTGACCATCATCACCAAGGGTTCGCTGATTCTGCGCGATCTGGACCTGCTGGCCGAACTCGCCGAGCAAAGGCTGGTGGCGGTGATGATCAGCCTCACCACCCTGGACGATGAACTCAAACGCATCCTCGAACCCCGTGCAGCAACGCCCAAGGCGCGACTGCGGGCGATCCGGGTGATGCGCGAAGCCGGGATTACCGTGGGCGTTTTGTGTTCACCGATGATTCCGATGATCAACGACAGCGAACTCGAAAGCCTGCTGACCGAAGCTCATGCGGCGGGTGCCCAGAGTGCCGCTTACATGATGTTGCGCTTGCCTCTGGAAGTGGCGCCACTGTTCGAAGAGTGGCTGGCCGCCCACTATCCCCAGCGCGCAGCTCATGTGATGAGCCTGATCCGCCAAAGCCGTGGTGGCGAGCTCTACGACAGCCGGTTTGGCGCCAGAATGCGCGGTGAAGGGCCGTTTGCCGATCTGTTGGCACAACGCTTCGCCAAAACCATCAAGCGCCTGGGGCTCAATCGTCGGGAAGGCTTCAACCTGGATTGCACAGCCTTTTGTCCGCCGGGTCGCCAGATGCCGTTGATTTAACGACAGTTGGCCCTATGGTGAGTAGAGAAAACGATACACCGCGTTTAGGCTGGTCACGTTTTTTGTGACCTGGAACACCCGTTCTAGAGCGTTTTATTCAGTTTGAGTTAAGTTTCAACGGCTACCTTGTTCATCGAGTGACTGACGGGTCTGGCTTTTCGACCTGGATGTTTTTTATACAGCCACTGGCTTCACATCGGACAAAACGGGAAAACTCCCTGACTCCGCCAAAGAGGATGAATCATGAGTGACAAGGATAAACAGCCGTTGGCTGTGTCGGCTTCAGCCCAACCCGAGGCGGAAACCGCCGACGCAGCGCTGCAGCATATCGTTGACGGCTTTTTACATTTTCATCACGAGATCTTTCCGCAGCAGGAAGAACTCTTCAAAAAACTCGCCACGGCCCAACGGCCTCGGGCGATGTTCATCGCGTGCGCCGATTCACGCATCGTTCCCGAACTGATCACCCAGAGCGCCCCCGGCGACTTGTTCGTGACCCGTAACGTCGGCAACGTCGTGCCGCCTTACGGGCAAATGAACGGCGGTGTTTCCACCGCCATCGAATATGCAGTGCTGGCCCTCGGCGTGCAGCACATCATCATCTGCGGGCATTCTGACTGTGGCGCCATGCGCGCGGTGCTCAACCCGCAGAGCCTGGAGAAAATGCCCACGGTCAAAGCCTGGCTGCGCCATGCGGAAGTGGCGAAAACCATGGTCCAGGACAACTGCCATTGCACTGATGAAAACGAGAGCATGCACATCCTCACCGAGGAGAATGTGATCGCTCAGTTGCAGCATTTGCGCACGCACCCGTCGGTGGCCTCGCGCATGGCCAATGGTCAGCTGTTTATCCATGGTTGGGTCTACAACATCGAAACCAGCGAAATCAAAGCTTACGACGCCGATCAGGGGTGTTTCCTGCCGCTCGATGGCAGTCATCCGATTCCGGTGGCGACGCCTAAAGCGCGCTTCTAAATCCTCCGTGTGGTTTAGCCGAGGCTGCTGATATTGCAGCCTGCTTTGCCATGCCTGAAGAAAACTTCGGGAGAGTCACCATGCGTGCTGCTCAACTAAAAGCTGTTTTGCCACGGGAGCTACTGGCTTCGGTGGTTGTGTTTCTGGTCGCCCTGCCCTTGTGCATGGGCATCGCCATCGCCTCGGGACTGCCACCGTCCAAAGGCCTGATCACCGGTATCATCGGTGGCCTGGTGGTCGGTTGGCTTGCCGGGTCGCCGCTGCAAGTCAGCGGCCCGGCGGCGGGTCTGGCGGTATTGGTGTTCGAACTGGTTCGCCAGCATGGTATTGCCATGCTTGGGCCGATCCTGCTGCTGGCCGGTTTTCTGCAATTGGTGGCCGGGCGTTTGAAACTGGGTTGCTGGTTTCGGGTCACGGCGCCGGCTGTGGTGTATGGCATGCTCGCCGGGATCGGAGTACTGATCGTGCTGTCACAGGTGCATGTGATGCTCGACGCCGTGCCCAAGCCGTCGGGGCTGGATAACCTGGCAGCCTTCCCCGCTGCGGTGATTCAGGCTTTGCCTTCGTTTGGCTGGCAAGCGGGCTTGCTCGGGCTGTCGACCATTGCCGTGATGTGGCTGTGGGAAAAATTCCGTCCGCACTCCCTGCGTTTCGTTCCTGGAGCATTGCTTGGGGTCGGTCTGGCAACGGTCGCCAGCCTCGTGCTCGCATTGCAGGTCAAACGTGTAGAGGTCCCGGCCAACCTGGCAGAAGCCATCGATTGGCTGCGCCCGGCGGACCTGCTCAATCTGGCAGACCCGACTCTGCTGATCGCCGCCTTCGCCGTGGCCTTTATCGCCAGCGCCGAAACCCTGCTCTCGGCCGCCGCCGTGGATCGCATGCACAGCGGCCAGCGCTCGGACTTCGACCGTGAATTGTCGGCGCAAGGTGTGGGCAACATGCTCTGCGGGTTGCTCGGTGCGTTACCGATGACCGGAGTGATCGTACGCAGTTCGGCCAACGTGCAGGCCGGCGCCACCACCCGACTGTCGACGGTGTTCCATGGTCTGTGGTTGCTGGCTTTCGTGCTGCTGCTTTCCAGCGTGCTGCAAAGCATCCCGGTGGCGAGCCTGGCAGGCGTCCTGGTTTATACCGGTTTCAAACTGGTGGACCTCAAGGCCTTTCGCGGCCTGGGTCGTTATGGCCGGATGCCGATGTTTACGTATGCGGCGACCGCACTGGCAATCATCTTCACCGACCTGCTGACCGGCGTGCTGATCGGCTTCGGCCTGACGCTGGCCAAACTGGCCTGGAAGGCTTCGCGCCTGAAAATCAGCCTGATCGATCTGCCGGCGGACGGCGAGATGGAGCTGCGACTGGTAGGGGCGGCGACCTTCCTCAAGGTGCCGGCATTGACCCAAGTGCTGGGGACCATTCCGGCGGGCACAACGGTGCATGTGCCGCTCAATAACCTGAGCTACATCGATCACTCGTGCCTTGAGTTGCTGGAGGAGTGGGGTCGGGCCAATGCGGCCAAGGGTTCGAAGCTGCTGATTGAGGCGCGGGGGTTGAAGCGCAGGCTTGAAGGACGGTTGCGTACGACCACCGGAGTAGGTTCAGCCGCTTAAAAACAGTGTGAGAGCGGGCTTGCTCGCGAAAGCGGCGGGTCAGTCGACATTAATGTTGAATGATTGACCGCATTCGCGAGCAAGCCCGCTCCCACAGTTGTTCGATTTCTACCGTTAAATCAAGCCGCTGGCTGATCCAGCTCCAGCTCCACGCCCAATTGGCGCGACAGGCACGGCCAGCGCTTCCACGCGGCGCCGGTGTCCGGGCTGTTGAGTTTCTCGCGGTAGGCCTCCACCGACTCCAGCGCGAAACTTTCATTGTTAAGCATCTCGTCCACGGCGTGATGCACCGCCTCATCCAGTTGATTGGCAAATTCTTCGCCGATCAGTTGGTGGGCAATCAGGTTGGCGACAGTCATGTCCAAGGGGATCAATGGCTGGCCAAAATGCTTGATGTACAGATCGTTGACCTCTTCGACCAACCGATGCGCCAGATAAGCTTCGTCCAGCAGGCTGTCCAGGCCGACGTGACCGGTCATGATCGCTGGCGGCTGAAGGAAAAACTGCTCGGCGATCTTCAGTACCGGCTTGATCTGCGATTCGATGCCCGCTTCCCTGGCAACTTCATTGGCTGCGTCCAGCAGGTCCGGCACTTGTTCTATATACGCGGCCACAAAACGCGTCATCACGCCGTTGGCGTCGACATCCGGCAATTGGATGGCGGAGTGAAGGTGCGGCAGTTGGGTTTCCAGCTGACGAGTCAGCAGGCCGGTCTCGGCCTCATGTTGTTGGGCTTTTTGGATCTGCTCGCGCAATGCGGCGGTGTTCATGAAAACTCCAGGAAACAAAGGCAATGAAATAGGGAAGACATAACTTAGCTGGGTTGCGAAAAAGGCTAAGACGCATTTGTCATAATTATTTCATCCTTGAGACATCTGCGTTATATCGATTTGCCACCACCCGTCTACATCCTTCTCCATTCGTGACCTGGAACGCAAGCCCAGGCTGTTTCAGTTGATTTACGCCATCGCGTTGCGAGGTGGCAGTCGCTGTCTATACTCGGTTCTGAATGGAGTTAGCTGATGACGCCCGACTGCATATGCAGCAAGGCTCGGCGATTCAAGTTCGTGGTCTGAAAAAGCCGCTCCCTTGCCGCAGGCGTTACGCCTACGGGATAACAAGAACGATAAGGGGAACCCGCAATGATGCGACATCCACATGTCTGGATGGGCCTCCTGTTGTGGTCGATTTTCAGTCAGGCGCAAGCGGCCTGGACTGTCAATATGGCGCCTGGAGCGACTGAGATCAGTCACGCAGTATTCGATCTGCACATGACCATTTTCTGGATCTGTGTGGTGATCGGCATCATCGTCTTCGGCGCCATGTTCTGGTCGATGATGGTCCACCGCCGCTCGACCGGGCAGGTGGCCGCCAAATTTCATGAAAGCACTACCGTTGAAATCCTCTGGACCATCGTGCCCCTGCTTATTCTGGTGGCGATGGCGGTTCCCGCAACGATCACGCTGATCAAGATGTACGACAACACTGAGTCGGACCTCGATATCCAGGTCACCGGTTATCAGTGGAAGTGGCACTACAAATACCTGGGTCAGGACGTCGAGTTTTTCAGCAACCTGAACACCCCCGCCGATCAGATCCACAACAAAGAAGCCAAGGGCGAACATTACCTGCTGGAGGTCGACAAGCCGCTGGTGCTGCCGATCGGTGCCAAGGTGCGCTTTCTGGTGACCTCCGCCGACGTCATCCACTCCTGGTGGGTGCCGGCCTTCGCGGTCAAGCGCGATGCGATTCCGGGCTTCGTCAATGAATCCTGGACCCGTATCGACAAACCCGGCATCTACCGTGGTCAATGCGCCGAGCTGTGCGGCAAGGACCACGGCTTCATGCCGATCGTGGTCGAGGTCAAGACCAAGGCCGATTACGAAACCTGGCTGGGCGAGCGCAAGGCGGAAGCCGCGCAGCTCAAAGAGCTGACCAGCAAGGAATGGACCCTCGACGAACTCAAGGAGCGCGGCGACAAGGTCTATCACACCACCTGCGTGGCCTGTCACCAGGCTGAAGGCCAGGGCCTGCCGCCGATGTTCCCGGCACTCAAGGGCTCGAAAATCGCCACCGGGCCGATCAAGGATCACCTGAACATCGTCTTCCACGGCAAGCCCGGCACCTCCATGGCGGCGTTCGGCAAGCAGCTCTCGGAAGTTGATATCGCAGCGGTCGTGACCTACGAACGTAACGCCTGGGGCAACAACAAAGGCGACATGGTCACCCCTAAAGAAGTGCTGGAGCTGAAACAGGCGGAAAGCAAATGACCCGGTCTATTGCGTACGTAAGGAATCGCTCGGGGCATGACGCTCCGCCCCGCCCAGCCCATCCGTTTGCAGGAGACAGGCCATGACAGTTGTAGTCGATGACCATGTTCATACCGGCACCGCCCACGCCCACGGCCCCGCCAAAGGCCTGATGCGCTGGGTGCTGACCACCAACCACAAGGACATCGGCACGCTGTACCTGTGGTTTGCGTTCACCATGTTCCTGCTGGGCGGCTCGTTCGCCATGGTAATCCGTGCCGAACTGTTCCAGCCGGGACTGCAAATCGTCCAGCCGGAGTTCTTCAACCAGATGACCACCATGCACGGTCTGGTGATGGTCTTCGGTGCCGTAATGCCGGCCTTCGTCGGCCTCGCCAACTGGATGATCCCGTTGATGATCGGCGCGCCGGACATGGCCCTGCCGCGCATGAACAACTTCAGCTTCTGGCTGTTGCCGGCAGCGTTTCTACTGCTAGTGTCGACCCTGTTCAGCCCCGGCGGCGGTCCGAACTTCGGCTGGACCTTCTATGCCCCCCTGTCGACGACCTACGCGCCGGAAAGCGTGACGTTCTTCATCTTCGCCATCCACTTGATGGGGATCAGTTCGATCATGGGGGCGATCAACGTGATCGCGACCATCCTCAACCTGCGCGCCCCCGGCATGACGTTGATGAAAATGCCGCTGTTCGTCTGGACCTGGCTGATCACCGCGTTCCTGCTAATCGCGGTGATGCCGGTGCTGGCCGGCTGCGTGACCATGATGCTGATGGACATCCACTTCGGCACCAGTTTCTTCAGCGCCGCCGGTGGCGGAGACCCGGTGCTGTTCCAGCATGTGTTCTGGTTCTTCGGTCACCCCGAGGTGTACATCATGATCCTGCCGGCCTTCGGTGCCGTCAGCTCGATCATTCCGGCCTTTTCGCGCAAGCCGCTGTTTGGCTACACCTCGATGGTCTACGCCACGGCGAGTATTGCGTTCCTGTCGTTCATCGTCTGGGCGCACCACATGTTCGTGGTCGGCATTCCGCTGGTGGGCGAGTTGTTCTTCATGTACGCCACGCTGCTGATCGCGGTGCCCACCGGGGTCAAGGTGTTCAACTGGGCCAGCACCATGTGGCAAGGCTCGCTGACCTTCGAAACGCCGATGCTGTTCGCCGTGGCGTTCGTCATCCTGTTCTCCATTGGCGGGTTCTCCGGGTTGATGCTGGCCATCGCCCCGGCGGACTTCCAGTACCAGGACACCTACTTCGTGGTCGCGCACTTCCATTACGTGCTGGTGCCGGGGGCGATCTTCGGGATCTTCGCCTCGGCCTACTACTGGCTGCCGAAATGGACCGGCCACATGTACGACGAAACCCTCGGCAAATTGCACTTCTGGCTCTCGTTCATCGGCATGAACCTGGCGTTCTTCCCGATGCACTTCGTGGGCCTGGCGGGCATGCCGCGGCGGATTCCGGACTACAACCTGCAATTCGCCGACTTCAACATGGTGTCGTCGATCGGTGCGTTCATGTTCGGGGCCACGCAGATCTTCTTCCTGTTCATCGTGATCAAGACCATTCGTGGCGGCGAGCCGGCACCGGCCAAACCGTGGGATGGCGCCGAAGGCCTGGAATGGAGCATCCCGTCACCGGCGCCGTATCACACCTTCACCACGCCGCCGGAAGTGAAATGAAACGCCTCGGTCTTGTGGGAGCTGGCTTGCCTGCGATGAGCCGGGGTCGCGCTCGACCGACGCAGGGTGCCAGATGCACCGATATCGCGGGCAAGCCCGCTCCCACAGGATCGTGGGTGGAGGTTGGAAATCATGGCTGATTCGATTTCGATGAAAAAACTGGTCACCCGCCTGTTGCTGGTGGTGGCGGCGATGTTTGTCTTCGGCTTTGCCCTGGTGCCGATCTACGACGTGATGTGCAAGGTGTTCGGCATCAATGGCAAAACCGCCGGGCAGTATGAAGGCGAACAAACGGTCGACGCCTCGCGACAGGTTCGCGTGCAGTTTCTGTCGACCAACGCCGCTGACATGACCTGGGATTTCTATCCCAAGACGGATGAGCTGACCGCTCACCCGGGGGCGGTGAACGAGATGATTTTTATCGCTCATAACCCGACCGATCGACCGATGAGCGCCCAGGCGGTTCCGAGCATCGCGCCCAGCGCAGCCGCGGCGTACTTCCACAAGACCGAATGTTTCTGCTTCACCCAGCAGGTGCTGCAGCCCGGCCAACGAATCGAGATGCCGGTACGGTTCATCATTGACCGCGACATGCCCAAGGATGTGAAGCACCTGACGCTGTCCTACACGCTGTTCGATATCACCGCACGTCATCCGCCCGTGGCTGTTGCAGCAAGCACCGGCGGCTAGGCGTTAAAGCGTGCCCGATAAGGAGAACAATAAATGGCAACTCATGAACATTATTACGTTCCAGCCCAGAGCAAATGGCCGATCATTGCCACGGTCGGCATGTTCGTCACGGTGTTCGGCCTGGGCACCTGGTTCAACGACCTGAAGGCTGCGCGGCCGGAATCCCACGGCCCGCTGATCTTTTTCGTCGGCGGATTGCTGCTGGCCTACATGCTGTTCGGCTGGTTCGGTACGGTGATCAAGGAAAGTCGCCAAGGGTTGTACAGTGCACAGATGGACCGCTCGTTCCGCTGGGGCATGAGCTGGTTCATTTTCTCGGAGGTGATGTTCTTCATCGCCTTTTTCGGTGCGCTGTTTTATGTGCGCAACATCGCCGGCCCGGCACTGGGCGGTGAAGGCTCCAAAGGCCTCGCTCACATGCTGTGGCCGGCGTTTGAATTCACCTGGCCGCTGCTGAACAACCCAGACCCGAAACTCTTTCCACCTCCCAAGGAAGTCATCAGCCCCTGGGGCCTGCCGCTGCTCAATACCGTGCTGCTGGTGAGTTCCAGCGTCACCGTGACCATCGCTCACCACGCCTTGAAGAAGGGCCATCGCGGCGCACTGAAAATCTGGCTGGCGCTGACCGTGTTGCTCGGTTGCGCGTTTCTCGGTTTCCAGGCCGAAGAATACCTGCACGCCTACCACGAGCTGGGCCTGACCTTGGGTTCCGGCATCTACGGCGCGACCTTCTTCATGCTCACCGGCTTCCACGGCGCCCACGTGACCATGGGTACCATCATTCTGTTCGTGATGCTGATGCGGATCATGCGCGGGCACTTCGATGCCGATCATCAATTCGGCTTCGAGGCGGCGAGTTGGTACTGGCACTTCGTGGACGTGGTGTGGATCGGTCTGTTCGTTTTCGTCTACGTGCTCTGAGCGTTGGCTTTCATGACTACCAAGGCACGTGAGACACCAACTGGCCACTGAAAAAACCCCAGGCGATCAAACCGACAGTGGTGGCGGCCAGCGCAACACGAACACTCAAGGCGATGACCAGGCGATTGGAGTGGCTGTCGTCCTTGACCAGAAAAAACAGGCCGCTGAACAGGCTGACAACCGTGGCAATCAGCATCAGGACGATGGCTGCTTTGAGCATGGTGACACTCCGGGGGACGGGCGATGCATTTGAGTATAGCTATCGCGACTACCGACTTTATGGCAACGCCATGAAACGCTTCCGGCCGGGCCTCGTGCCGACCCTGGTGGTCGCGATGCTGCTGCCTTTGCTGGTGTCACTCGGGTTCTGGCAGTTGAGCCGGGGCGCGGAGAAAAGCGCGCTGCTGCAAAGCTACGCCGAGCGCCGGGCGGCCGAACCGATGGCCAGCACCGAACTGCAACACACCGAAGATCCGGCCTTCCGCCGGGTTCGCCTGCACGGCCAGTTCGATGCCGAACACAGCCTGCTGCTGGACAACCGTCAGCGCGACGGCAAGGTCGGGGTCGAGCTGCTGCAACCGTTCCAGGATCAGGCAACCGGGCTCTGGCTGCTGGTCAATCGCGGCTGGCTGCCATGGCCGGACCGGCGCACACCGCCGTCATTCACCACACCGACTCAGGCATTGAGCCTCGACGCCTGGGTCTACGTCTCCCCTGGCGCAACGTTCCAATTGCACGCCGACCCAAACGCCACGACCTGGCCACAGCTGATCACCGCCGTTGAGCCGGCCAGGCTGTGGACGGCACTTGAGCGTGACGGCTTCGCCTACGAATTACGCGCGCAAAGCGGTCCCGCGACCTACCGGGCCGATTGGCCGGTGGTGGCCATGGGGCCGGAAAAACACTTGGCTTATGCCGTGCAGTGGTTCGCCCTGTCGATAGCCCTGCTCGGCCTTTACCTCTATCTCGGCTGGCACAACGCAAAGGAGAACAATAATGGGAGCGGCCATGAATCCACTCGGAATGTCTGAGGCGAAAACGCCGGTCAATCGGCGGCGCGGGCGCTTGCAGTTGTTGCTGATCGTATTGGGGGTGATCGGTCCGATGATCCTCGCCACCGGCATGTACAAATTGCAGTTCTGGGTGCCAGAGGGCCGCAGTTATCACGGCGAACTGATCGGCAACGGCCAGACCCGCGCCGACATCGGCGTACAGGCGCAAGAAGACCGCTGGCAATTGCTGGTGACGGCGCCCAAGGACTGCTCGGTGGACTGCCAACAGCTGGTTTATCTGGCGCGGCAGATCCAGATCGGCCTCGGGCGCGATGCCCCCCGCGCCAGCCATGCGCTGGCCGCCGCGCAGCCGCTGAATAGCGATTACGAGACTAAACTTCATCGCGAGTACCCGCAGTTGCAACGCTATTCACTGGACCTGCCGACCTACACCAAAGGCGCGCAGAGCAATGACACACCGCACCTGTGGATCATCGACCCTCACGGCAATCTGGTACTGCGCTACGACCCGACCGTGAAGGGCAAGGACCTGCTCAACGACCTGCGCCACCTGTTGAAACTGTCGAACATCGGATAAGGGCATCGTCATGGCCAAACCTGGATTTCGCCTCGCGCTGTTTGCCACCTTGCTGGCACTGATTGTGGTGTTGCTCGGCGCCTACACGCGCTTGACCCACGCCGGCCTCGGCTGCCCGGACTGGCCCGGCTGCTACGGTTTTATCAGCGTGCCGAAGAGCGAAGCCCAACTGGCCCATGCCGAACTGCATTTTCCCGACACCCCGGTGGAAGCCCACAAGGGCTGGAACGAGATGGTCCACCGCTACTTCGCCGGCACCCTGGGGCTGCTGATCGCAGTGCTGGCGGGCCGCGCCTGGGTCCATCGTCATCATCCGGGGCAGCCGGTGAAATTGCCGCTTTTCCTGCTGGCATTGGTGATTGCCCAAGCGGCCTTCGGCATGTGGACGGTGACGCTCAAGCTGTGGCCGCAAGTGGTCACCGGGCATTTGCTCGGTGGTTTTGCGACCTTGAGCCTGTTGTTTCTGCTGACCTTGCGCCTGTCCGGCGTGCTGCCGGCACTGACTGTGCCTCGACGTTTGCAGTACTGGGCGACCGCCGGCTTGCTGCTGGTGATCGGGCAGATCGCCCTCGGCGGCTGGGTCAGCTCCAATTACGCGGCGGTGGCCTGCATCGACTTTCCGACGTGCCACGGGCAATGGTTGCCACCGGCTGATTTCGCCAACGGCTTTCATCTGACCCAACACATCGGCCCGAATTATCTGGGCGGGCAACTGGACAGCGATGCCCGCACCGCGATTCACCTGACTCACCGCATCGGCGCGTTACTGGTCACCCTCGTTCTGTTTGGCCTGGCATGGCAACTGAAGGTCGTCGGCATGACGCGCCTGGCCACCATGGTGCTGATCGCCCTGGCAGCACAAATCACCCTGGGCATCAGCAACGTGGTGTTCCACCTGCCGCTGCCGGTGGCCGTCGCCCACAACGCCGGCGGTGCTGCGCTGTTGCTAACGATGGTGCTGGTCAATTATCACGCGCGAACCAGTCTGGTTCGGGTCAAGCATCAGCCCCCTGTACGTTGGCATCTCAGCCCGCGTAAACACTCGGCCGGGCCCATCACAATAAAAGGAGAGATGCCATGGCGACCCTGATCGGCGAACGTCACAGCCAGGCCATCTGGCGGGATTACCTGGAGCTGACCAAGCCGAAAGTGGTGGTGCTGATGCTCATCACCTCGCTGGTCGGCATGTTCCTCGCCACCCGCGCCGGGGTGCCATGGACGGTGCTGGTGTTCGGCAACCTGGGGATCGCCTTGTGTGCCGGCGGTGCAGCGGCGGTCAACCATGTGGTGGACCGGCGCATCGACGCGGTCATGGCCCGGACCCACAAACGGCCCTTGGCCGAAGGTC
This sequence comes from Pseudomonas sp. B21-015, assembly GCF_024749285.1. Lineage (NCBI taxonomy): Bacteria > Pseudomonadati > Pseudomonadota > Gammaproteobacteria > Pseudomonadales > Pseudomonadaceae > Pseudomonas > Pseudomonas sp. B21-015. The sequence goes on along the minus strand of NZ_CP087196.1, from coordinate 94,253 downwards.
GGGTATCTCCGAGCGCGGCGCTGACCTTCGCCCTGGTGCTGGCGGTACTTGGCCAGGCCTTGCTGCTGGCCTTCACCAACCCGTTGACGGCGTGGCTGACGCTGGCGTCCTTGCTCGGTTACGCCGTGGTTTACACCGGTTTTCTGAAACGTGCGACGCCGCAGAACATCGTCATCGGCGGTCTCGCCGGTGCGGCCCCGCCGCTGCTTGGCTGGACCGCCGCCACCGGTCATGTCGGCGCAGAACCGTTGCTGCTGGTGCTGATCATCTTCGCCTGGACCCCGCCGCACTTCTGGGCGCTGGCGATTCACCGCAAGGAGGAATACGCCAAGGCTGACATTCCGATGCTGCCGGTGACCCATGGCGAGCACTACACCAAAGTCCACATCCTGCTTTATACCTGTGCGTTGCTGGCCGTCAGCCTGATGCCCTACGTGATCCACATGAGCGGCGCGCTTTACCTGATGTGTGCCCTCGTACTGGGCGCGAGGTTTCTGCAATGGGCCGTGGTGCTGTACCGTGGCACTCGGCCGCATGCGGCGATCAACACGTTCAAGTACTCTATCTACTACTTGTTCCTGCTGTTTATCGCGCTGCTCGTAGACCACTACTTACTGTTGATCCTATGACTCGAACCCAGAAAACCGTCTTCATCCTCGTTGCCCTGATCGCGCTGATCCTGGGCCTGACCGTCAATAAAGTGCTGACCGGGAAAAACCAGGGCGACCCGACGGCGCTGATCGATGCGGGGATCATCCTGTTGCCCCAAAGCCGTAATCTGCCGGACGTGAAGATGACCGATCAGGACGGCAAGCCAGTGGCGGTCAACGAGCTGAAAGGCAAGTGGAGTTTGCTGTTCTTCGGCTACACCTTTTGCCCGGACATCTGCCCGACCACCCTCGCCCAGCTGCGACAGATCAAGAGCGAACTGCCGGCGGATGCGGTGGACAAGTTGCAGGTCATCCTGGTCAGCGTCGACCCGAACCGCGACACGCCCAAGCAACTCAAGCAGTACCTGGGCTACTTCGATCCGCAGTTCATCGGGCTGACCGCGTCATCGGTGGAAGACATTCAGAAACTGGCGAATGCGGTGAGTATTCCGTTCATTCCGGCGGACACCAGCAAGCCTAACTACACCGTCGACCACAGCGGCAACCTGGCGGTGATCGGGCCGGACGGGGCGCAGCGTGGGTTTATTCGCGCACCGTTGAACAATCAGAAACTGGTGGCGCAGTTGCCGGTGATGCTCAGCCGCCAATAAGCACCACAAAACCCTGTGGGAGCGGGCTTGCCCGCGATGACGGAGCATCATTCAACATTGATGTCGACTGGTTCAACGCCATCGCGGGCAAGCCCGCTCCCACAGGTACGGTGTTTCAATGCTAGTCCTGAAAATAGATTAGAGGTGTAAACCTTATTCAGGACGGGACAATTCAGGACGGGACACAGGCACAAAAAAGGGGCGCAGTGATTGCGCCCCTTTTTCGTTTACGTCAGCTGATCAGAACGCCGGCAATACCGCGCCTTTGTACTTTTCAAGAATGAAGGCTTTCACTTCCGGGCTGTGCAGCGCAGCAACCAGTTTCTGCATCGCCGCGCTGTCCTTGTCGTCTGGACGGGCAACGAGAATGTTCACATACGGCGAGTCGCTGCCTTCGATGACCAGCGCGTCCTTGGACGGATCGAGCTTGGCTTCCAGCGCGTAGTTGGTGTTGATCAGCGCCAGGTCGACCTGAGTCAGCACACGCGGGATGGTCGCGGCTTCCAGTTCACGGAATTTCAGGTCCTTGGTGTTCTCGGTAATGTCCTTGACGGTCGACAGGATGTTGTTCGAATCCTTCAACTTGATCAGGCCAGCCTTCGCCAGCAGCAACAGCGCACGACCGCCGTTGGTGGCGTCGTTCGGGATCACCACGTTGGCGCCGCCTGGCAGCTCGGTCAGCGCTTTGTACTTGCTGGAGTAAGCGCCCAGCGGCTCCAGGTGCACACCGGCAACGCTGACAAGGTTGGTGCCCTTGGCCTTGTTGAACTCATCCAGGTACGGTTGGTGCTGGAAGAAGTTGGCGTCCAGACGCTTCTCGGCCACCTGCACGTTCGGCTGGATGTAGTCGGTGAAGACTTTGACCTTCAGGTCCACGCCTTCTTTGGCCAGGGCCGGCTTAACGAATTCGAGGATTTCCGCGTGCGGCACCGGAGTGGCCGCGACGGTCAGTGTGTCGGCAGCGTGTGCGGAAAAGGCTGCAACGGCAGCGAACGCGACGAGTAGTTTTTTCATTCAGCTAACTCCTTGTGAGGCGCCAGTCTTCGGCGCCTGCCAGCGAATGGCCGGCTCATGTCTTAGTGACGTTATTTGCGGGAGAAATGAACCACCAGCTTGTCGCCGACGGTTTGCAGCACTTGAACCAGCACCAGCAGCAACACCACGGTGACCACCATCACGTCAGTCTGGAAACGCTGGTAACCAAAACGGATCGCCAGGTCGCCCAGACCACCAGCGCCGACCACGCCGGCCATCGCCGTGTAGGACACCAGTGTAATCGCTGTCACCGTAATCGCCGCAAAGATGCCCGGACGAGCTTCCGGCAGCAAGGCGTTGATGATGATCTGACGCGTCGTCGCGCCCATGGCCTGGGTCGCCTCGATGATGCCGCGGTCCACTTCCCGCAGGGCGGTTTCCACCAGTCGTGCAAAGAACGGCGTGGCACCCACCACCAACGGTGGAATCGCACCGGCGACACCCAGGGAGGTGCCCGTGATCAACACGGTGAACGGAATCATCACGATCAGCAGAATGATAAACGGCAGCGAACGCAAGATGTTCACCACCAGCGACAGCATCGCGTAAACGCCTTTGGCTTCCAGCAACTGACGCGGGCTGCACAGGAACAGCAGCACGCCCAGCGGCAGGCCCAATAGCACGGTGAACAACAGCGAACCGCTGAGCATCAGCAGGGTGTCGCCGGTGGCCAGCCAGATTTCATACCAGTCGATATTGGAAAAGAAACTCATCAGGACTTCCATCAGCGCAGCACCTCCATGTGGACATCAGCTGCGGTGAAGTGAGCAAACGCCGCTTCCATGTCGCCACCGGTGACGGCCAGGGTCAATTGCCCGTACGGGACTTCTTTGATGCGATCGATACGACCGGCCAGGATGCTGTAGTCCACGCCCGTCTCCCGGGCGACGGTACCCAGCAACGGCGCGTAGGTCGCATCGCCCTGGAAGGTCAGGCGCACGATGCGCCCCGGTACGTGAGCGAAGTCGTCGCGCTGTTCGCTTTCGTCGATTTGCTCGTCTTCCTGCACGAAGCGCTTGGTGGTCGGGTGCTTGGGATGCAGGAACACCTCGGCCACCGAGCCTTGCTCGACGATCTCGCCGGCATCCATCACCGCCACTTGATCGCAGACCCGACGAATCACGTCCATCTCGTGGGTGATCAGCACGATGGTCAGCTTCAACTCGCGATTGATCTCGGCCAGCAATTGCAGAACCGACGCCGTGGTCTGTGGGTCCAGGGCACTGGTGGCTTCATCGCACAGCAGGATTTTCGGCTTGGTCGCCAGGGCGCGGGCGATGCCGACACGCTGTTTCTGACCGCCAGACAGTTGCGCCGGGTATTTTTTCGCATGGTCGGCCAGGCCAACCCGCGCCAGCAACTGCGCAACACGCTGGTCAATCTCGCTGCGCGACAGCTCACCGGCGAGGGTCAGCGGCAACGCGACATTGTCAGCCACGGTCTTGGACGCCAGCAGGTTGAAGTGCTGGAAAATCATCCCGACCTGCTGACGGAAGCGCCGCAGACTATTGGCATCCAGCGCGGTGACTTCTTCGCCATCGACGATGATCTTGCCGCCACTGGAGTTTTCCAGGCGATTGATCAGACGCAGCAAGGTACTTTTTCCCGCACCGGAATGGCCGATCAGGCCAAAGACCTGACCGTTCTCAATCGTCAGACTGGTCGGATGCAGGGCGGGAATATCCTTACCGGCGACGCGGTAAGTTTTGTGGACGTTTTGAAACTCGATCACGTAGCGAACCTTGTGGGGCGCGTTAGAAAAGGATCAGCGGTTAGCCGGGCGCGCATTTTAGCCTGTCCGTATAGAGGTTCTTAGCATTTATTTCGCTTTCAACCAGCGTTTTGGCAATAAGGCGATCAAAGGTAAGGAACCTGGGACCAAGGCAATTCCGGCCTGATGCATTTAGAAAAGCAAAAGATCGCAGCCTGCGGCAGCGCCTACACGGTCCGTAGGAGCTGCCGCTGGCTGCGATCTTTTCTTTATGGCTTGCGAGGGCTCAAAACCATCTGCGCCGGGATGTTGCGCAGAATCTGCTTCTCCAGTTTCAGATCAAACCCCGAATCCAGCTTCTTCACCCGCTTGGTCAGCAACGTGGCCAGCCATGGGTAATCCTGGGTGCGAGGAGCCTGAATGCTCACATCGCACTGATAATTCACCACATCGGCGGCGATGGCATCCAGTTGACGACGAAGCTTGCTCATATCGGTGAGGTTCAACGCCACCGTCGTGCTTTCAGCCGTCGGGTCGATGACCTTGGCCTGCGGCTTGGCTTCGGCAGCCTTGAGGGCCGCTTCGGCTTTATCCAGTTCAGCCTTGCGCGCATGAACGATAGCGCTGTTGACGCCACCGGTCAGTGCTGGCGCCTTGGGCATCAACACCCGGGCACGGCTGAGGGCAGTGGCCGCCGCATTCACATCACCTTTTTGCAACACGATCTGGCTGCGCAGCAAATAGGCTTCGGCCAATTGCCGCTGGTATTGCTCAAGGGATTGATCGTTGGGCGACTCGGCCTGCAAGGCCGCCAATTGATCCTCGGCGGTGGCCAGCTCGCTGCTGGCCAGGCTTTGTTCCAGCTGTGCGATAGCCGTGGCCCGCGCATCGGGGGCCTCGGTGGCCGCCGGTGGCGTGCTTTGACAAGCGCCCAGTAGCAGCGAAAATGCGACAAGGAGCAGATAACGGGAGGCGAACGGCTTCATTCCTGCGACTCTCTATTTGCGCAAAAAACGAGCAAGTCTACACCCCTCGACGGGGCAGGACAAAACTCAGCAGAAACAGCGCGGCGGCCGTCACCACAATCGACGGGCCGGCCGGGGTGTCCTTGAACCAGGACAATGCCAGCCCGCCACACACCGCGAGCATACCCAGCAGGCTCGCGCCCAGCGCCATCTGCTCCGGCGAGCGGGCGTGACGCTGTGCCGCAGCCGCCGGAATAATCAGTAACGAGGTAATCAACAGAACGCCGACAATTTTCATCGCCACCGCGATCACCACAGCAATCAGCAACATCAGGACCAGGCGCAACGCCGCCACCGGCAAACCTTCCACCTTGGCCAGTTCTTCGTGCACCGTGATCGCCAGCAAGGGTCGCCACAGCGTGACCAGCAATACCAGCACCGCCGCGCTACCGCCGAGGATCCAGGCCAGATCGGTCGGGCTGATCGCCAGCAGGTCGCCGAACAGATAGGCCATCAGGTCGATCCGCACTTCATGCATGAAGCTTAGTACCACCAGGCCCAGAGAGAGTGTGCTCGGTGCGAGAATTCCCAACAGCGTGTCAGACGCCAGTGGCTGCCGTTGTTGCAACGTCACCAGCAACACCGCCAGCAACAGGCAGCCTACAGTGACGGCCACGGTCGGGCTGACATCCAGCAGAAAACCCAGCGCCACGCCGAGCAGTGCGGCGTGCGACAGGGTGTCGCCGAAATAGGCCATGCGCCGCCAGACCACGAACGAACCCAACGGGCCCGCGACCAGCGCCAGGGCCAGACCTGCAAGCAGGGCGAAGAGCAGAAAATCAGCCATGCTTGCAGCTATCTCCATGAACGTGGGTAGGGGTCGAGGGGGTCGCGCTGACCACCGAGCCATGCAGGTCGTGGGCGTGGTCGTGATGGTGGTGATAAATCGCCAGGCTTTGGGCGTTCTTTCCGAACAACTCGACAAACGCCGGATCGCCACTGACCTGCTCGGGATGCCCGGAGCAGCAGACGTGGCGATTCAGGCACACCACCTGGTCGGTGGTGCTCATCACCAGATGCAGATCGTGAGAAACCATCAATACGCCGCAACCATGACGGTCGCGCAGTCGTGTGATCAGACTGTAAAGCTCGGCTTGACCGGCCACGTCGACGCCTTGCACCGGCTCATCAAGCACCAGCAACTCCGGCTCACGCAGTAACGCCCGCGCCAGCAGCACCCGTTGCATCTCACCACCGGAAACACTTTGCACCGGGCTGTCGATGACCTGTTCGGCGCCGACTTCCTTGAGGGCCGCCAAGGCCCGAGCGCGGTCCACACCAGGGACCAGACGCAAGAAACGCAGCACCGAAAGCGGTAGGGTCGGATCGACATGGAGTTTTTGCGGCATGTAACCGACGCGCAACTTCGGCTTGCGCCAGACGCTGCCGCTGTCCGGTTTCAACAGACCGAGTACCGCGCGCACCAATGTGGTTTTGCCGGCACCGTTGGGGCCGATCAGAGTGACGATCTGCCCCGGCTCGACGCTCAGCTCGATGTTATCCAGCACGTTTTGCCCGGCAAAGGTGACGGCCACCTTTTCGAGGCGAATCAGCGCATTGCTCATCAAGCCCCCTGGCAACCCGAGCAGAGACCGATGACTTCAACGGTCTGGGCCTCGACGACAAATCCGACATCCTTGGCGCTACCGATGATCGCGTCGCTGATGGATTTCTGTTCGAGTTCGATGGCGGCATGGCATTCGCGGCAGATCAGGAACTGGCCCTGGTGGGCGTGTTCCGGGTGATTGCAGCCAACGAAGGCGTTCAGCGAGGAGATGCGGTGCACCAGACCGTTTTCCAGCAGGAAATCCAGCGCGCGGTATACGGTCGGCGGCGCGGCGCGGCGGCCGTCCTGCTCGCTGAGCACCGCCAGAATGTCATAGGCACCCAGCGGTTTGTGGCTTTGCCACACCAGTTCCAGCACCCGCCGGCGCAAAGCGGTCAGGCGCAGCCCCTGACGTGCGCACAAGGCATCGGCCTCAGACAATGCGCTATGGACGCAATGAGAGTGGTCGTGGGGACGGCTGGCAATCGGTGTTTTAGGCATGAGCGGCGACGAGTGTTGTGAGAGACGTTATTATGTTACCCGTTCTCGCCTCTTCGAGTGGTCATCGTGTCTCGACTTTTTTCTATCTTTGTCGCATTTGTCGCAAGTTTTCTGCTGACTGGTTCAGCTCAAGCCGAAGTCAAAGTCCTCACCAGCATCAAGCCCCTGCAACTGATCGCCGCGGCGGTGCAGGACGGTGTTGCGGTTCCGGAAGTCTTGCTCCCGCCCGGCGCCTCGCCGCATAACTATGCCTTGCGCCCGTCCGACGTACGGAAAGTGCAATCGGTGGATCTGGTGTACTGGATCGGCCCGGACATGGAAGGTTTCCTGCCTCGCGTGCTGAAAGGTCGTACGCTGCCCAGCGTCGCAGTGCAGGATTTGCCTGGCCTGAAACTGCGACATTTCGCCGAAGACAACCATTCCCACGCCGAAGATGCCGACGAGCATGACCACGATCACCGTCCTGGCAGCCTGGATGCGCACTTGTGGTTGTCACCGATAAACGCCCGAGTAATCGCCAGCAAAATGGCCGCCGATCTGAGTGCTGTCGATCCGGCCAACGCGGCGCGCTATCAGAGCAACCTCAAGGCATTCGATGAGCGTCTGGATGCTCTGGACCGGCGCCTGAAGGCCCGTCTGGCGGGTATCGCGGGCAAGCCTTATTTCGTGTTCCACGAAGCCTTCGATTACTTCGAAGACGCTTACGGCCTCAAGCACACCGGCGTGTTCAGCGTCGCTGCCGAAGTGCAACCCGGCGCCCAACACGTGGCGGCGATGCGCACGCGGTTGCAGGAAATCGGCAAGACCTGCGTGTTCAGCGAACCTCCATTGCGCCCACGCCTGGCAGAAACCCTGGTGGCCGGGCTGCCAGTGAAGCTGGCGGAACTGGATGCGCTGGGCGGGTACACGCCAGCGACCGCTCAGGGGTATGAGCAGGTATTGGAAAAGCTGGGGAATGATTTGGCGGGGTGTCTGGAGTCGTTGTAAGCGCTGATTTTCGGCGCCCCCACTCGCGGGCAAGCCTCGCTCCTACAGGATGAGTGCCGTTCATAATATTGGTGAACGACACAAATCCTGTAGGAGCGAGGCTTGCCCGCGAAGCTTTTAAAGCGCGAACGGCAACGGCGTGCTGACCTTCTGCCGTTGCGTCAGCCGCAACTGAAATTCCATCGGATCGTGAATCAACACGTCCTGCCCGGCGAAAGACTCCGCAGCGATCAAGCGCGACAACCAGAACCGTACGCACGCCACGCGCAGCATGGTCGGCCATAGCTCGGCTTCGGCAGCGGTAAACGGTCGCAGCGCGGCATACGCGCCCAGCAATGCCCGCGCCCGAGCGCCATCAAGCTGCCCTTGTTCGTCCGAGCACCAATCGTTCAAGGCAATTGCCACGTCATAGAGCATCGGCCCCGAACAGGCGTTGTAGAAGTCGATCAACCCGGTCAGGTGTGTGCCTTCGAACATCGCGTTATCGCGGAACAGGTCCGCGTGGATGTTGGCTCGCGGCAGCGCCAGAATTTTCGTCTTCTGCTGGGTAATTTCATCCAGCGCCCGTTGCAGCAAATCGCTTTGCTCGGCATTCAGGTGCGAGAGTAGCTGTGTGCCCTCTTCCATCATCCAGTCCAGGCCGCGATCGGTTTTGCGTTTGATCATGTTGGCCTGGGTCGCCAGGTGCAGATGAGCCAGCAGCTCGCCGACCTGAGCGCAATGCTGCGCGTTGGCGTCCTTGATGTGCTTGCCCGCCAGACGCGGCTGCAACAGCGCAGGTTTACCGGCCAGCTCGCGCAAAGCGACGCCGTCGGTGGTACGCAGGGCATAAGGTACCGGCAGGTCAGCGTCGTGCAGTACATCGAGCAATTCGATGAAAAACGGCATTTCCTGCACCGGACCGCGCTCGACCAGGGTCAGGACAAATTCGCCCTGCTCCAGGCTGATAAAGAAATTGGTGTTTTCGCTACCGGCGGCGATCCCCTGGAAATCAAGCAGGCGGCCGAGCCCATAAGGGGCGAGAAAGGTTTCCAGCTCGGGCCGAGCCAGGGGGGTGAACACAGACATGGTTAAAACTGCCAGTACGGGCGCCGCGGTTGAGCCAGCGCCGATTAAAGTTAAGAACGGCTTACCACTCGAATATTTTCCACGACGGAATCAGCATATCCGGCTGATCCGAGCGAATGAAGTTACCGTCCGAGCCATCAGCGCGCACCAGGAAATACGGTTTACCGACCTTTGGGGTGACCTTGATGGCATACAAAAAGCCATTTTGCCGATATTCCTGAATGGTTTTATCGCCTTCCGTGCGGATCGTTACATCCGGGTCCGCCGAGGGCGCGTCGTCCGCCGCCATGACAGCCAATGGAGTGATTGCAAACAAGCCAGCCAGCAACAAGCGATTTAGTGTGCGCATGATAACCTTGTCCCTTTGTCGTCAACGGTCCCGCTATTCTAGCGCCGGACCCGCCGAAAAGGTTGATCCTGCTCATGAGCCAAGCCCCCCTCGTCCTGGTGGACGGTTCTTCTTACCTGTACCGCGCTTTTCACGCGTTGCCACCGCTGACCACATCCAAAGGCCTGCCCACCGGTGCGGTCAAAGGCGTATTGAACATGCTCAAGAGTCTGCGCAAGCAGTACCCGGACAGCCCGTTCGCCGTAGTATTCGACGCCAAGGGCGGGACGTTCCGCGACGCGATGTTCGCCGAATACAAGGCCAATCGCCCAAGCATGCCCGACGACATGCGGGTCCAGATCGAGCCGCTGCACGCCAGCGTCAAGGCCCTGGGCTTCCCGCTGCTGTGCGTGGACAACGTTGAAGCGGACGACGTGATTGGCACCCTGGCCCGCAGTAGCGCGGCCGCCGACCGCCCGGTGGTGATCTCCACCGGCGACAAGGACATGGCGCAACTGGTCGACGGGCACATTACCTTGGTCAATACGATGACCGGTAGCGCGCTGGACGTGGAAGGCGTGAAGGAGAAATTCGGCGTCGCTCCCGAGCAGATCATCGATTACCTGGCGCTGATGGGCGATTCGTCCGACAACATTCCAGGCGTTCCGGGTATCGGTCCCAAGACCGCTTCCGGCCTGCTGGTCGGCGTGAACGGCGGCCTGACCGAGCTCTATGCGCAGCTCGACATCGTCCCGACCCTGCCGATTCGCGGCGCCAAAACCCTGCCGGCCAAGCTTGAAGAGCACAAGGAGATGGCGTTTCTCTCCTATCAACTGGCGACGATCAAGATCGACGTGCCGCTGGACATCGGCCTCGATGACCTGCAAATGGGCAAGCCGGATCACGACAAGCTCGCCGAGCTCTACACACTGCTGGAATTCAAGAGCTGGTTCGAAGAGAACCAGCGCGACGCCAAGCGCTCCGGCCAGGAAGTCACCGCGCCAGTCGCCGAAGAAACCATCGCCGGGACTGAACCCAAATACACCACGGTCCTCACCCAGGCGGATTTCGACCTGTGGCTGAAGAAACTCAACGACGCCAAGCTGATTGCCTTCGACACCGAAACTACCGGTATAGACGCTCAGCAAGCGCAGTTGGTAGGCCTGTCCTTCGCGGTACAAGCCAACGAAGCGGCCTACATCCCGTTGACCCACTCCTACATGGGCGTGCCGGATCAGCTTGATCGCGACACCGTGTTGCGGGCACTGAAACCGATTCTGGAAGACCCAGGCAAGCTCAAAGTCGGCCAGCACGCCAAGTTCGACATGAACATCCTGGCCAACTGCGCCATCGGTGGCGATCAGGCTTGCGGCATTACCGTCCAGGGCATTGCCTTCGACACCATGCTCGAATCCTATGTACTGGATTCCACCGCGACCCGCCACGACATGGACAGCCTGGCGCTCAAGTACCTGAGTCACACCACCACCAGTTTTCAGGACATTGCCGGCAAGGGCGCCAAACAGCTGACCTTTGATCAGATATCCCTGGAGCTGGCCGGGCCTTACGCCGCCGAAGACGCCGACATCACTCTGCGCCTGCACCAAACATTGCAAGAAAAGCTCAACGCCATTCCGAGCCTGAGCAAAGTCCTGAGCGAAATCGAAATGCCGCTGGTGCCGGTACTGGCACGGATCGAACGCCAGGGCGCGCTGGTCGATGCCAACCTGCTGGGCATCCAGAGCGTGGAGCTGGGCGAGAAAATGGTCGCTCTGGAGCGTGAGGCGTTTGCCATCGCCGGCGAAGAATTCAACCTCGGGTCGCCGAAGCAACTGGGCGTGATCCTGTACGAAAAACTCGGCTTGCCAATCCTCAACAAAACCGCCAAAGGCCAGGCCTCCACCGCCGAAGCCGTGCTGGCGGAACTGGCCGAGCAGGATTTCCCGCTGCCCAAAGTACTGATGCAGTACCGCTCGATGAGCAAGCTGAAAAGCACCTACACGGACCGGCTGCCAGAGCAGATCAACCCGCGCACCGGGCGGATTCATACCTCGTATCATCAAGCCGTGGCGGCAACCGGGCGTTTGTCATCCAGCGATCCGAACCTGCAGAACATTCCGATACGCACCGCCGAAGGTCGTCGGATTCGTCAGGCGTTCGTCGCCCCCAAAGGCTACAAGCTGCTGGCAGCGGACTACTCGCAGATCGAACTGCGGATCATGGCTCACCTGGCCAAGGACGAAGGCTTGCTGCACGCCTTCCGCAATGACCTGGACGTACACAAAGCCACGGCGGCCGAAGTCTTCGGGGTTGAGTTGGCCGATGTCACCACTGATCAGCGTCGTAGCGCCAAGGCCATCAACTTCGGCCTGATCTATGGAATGAGCGCGTTTGGCCTGGCCAAACAGATCGGCGTTGACCGCAAACAGTCCCAAGCGTACATCGACCGTTACTTCGCCCGTTATCCCGGGGTACTCGAATACATGGAGCGCACGCGCGCCCAGGCCGCCGAACAAGGTTTCGTCGAAACCATCTTCGGTCGTCGTCTGTACTTGCCGGAAATCAACGCCAAGAACCAGGCCCTGCGCAAAGCTGCCGAGCGCACGGCAATCAACGCCCCGATGCAAGGCACCGCGGCGGACATCATCAAGAAAGCCATGGTGGCGGTGGACAACTGGCTGACATCGTCTGGCCTGGACGCCAAAGTCATCCTGCAGGTACACGATGAATTGGTGCTCGAGGTGCGTGAGGACCTGATCGACCAGGTACGGGAGGAGATTCGCGTGCACATGAGCAACGCCGCACAACTGGACGTACCGCTTCTGGTCGAGGTAGGCGTAGGCAACAACTGGGATGAGGCGCACTGAGCCGCCTGAAAAGACATGTGTGCTGCGGCCTGGGTGCCGCAGCACATGACGAAGGGCTATAGAGCGGAAAATGACGACGATTATTTCCAATGGTTTTTGAAAATAGTCTGAACTAAATCCGTGAACCGCCACTCAGAGATACTGAATGGCTGGTGAAGCCCTTCGATGCTCCTATGTTGTGTTAAGTGTTGGCAGATATCTGGACCCCGCCCTAGCGGTCTGGAACTTGAACCCCGGAACTTCTCCCTCCCCATATGAAGTCCGGGGTTTTTTTTGCCTGCCGATTTGTCTCGAGAGCTTTACTCGGCAACCTCGGCACCTTTGTCCGCCAATTCCATCCAGCCCGCCAGCACGGTGTAGGCGTCTTCCAGGCCCATGCGTTTGGGAGCCGAAAACAGCTGGATAGTGACCGTATCGCCCCAACCCTTGCGAATTTCCGACTGAACCTTGAGCAGCGTGTTTTTCGCCGCGCCGTAGGTCAGCTTGTCTGCCTTGGTCAGCAGAATATGCATCGGCATGCCGCTGGCGACGGCCCAATCGAGCATCAGCAAGTCGAAATCGGTCATTGGATGACGGATGTCCATCATCAGAATCAAACCTTTCAAACTCTCGCGACCGCCCAGATAGGCTTCCAGGTGACGCTGCCAGTGCATCTTCAACGGGATCGGCACTTTCGCATAACCGTAACCCGGCAGGTCGACCAGACGGCGTTCATCGTCTAGCTTGAAGAAGTTCAACAGCTGCGTGCGACCTGGCGTTTTTGAGGTCCGCGCGAGGCTGGCGTGCGTCAGGGTGTTCAACGCGCTGGACTTGCCGGCGTTGGAACGCCCGGCGAAGGCCACTTCAAAGCCTTCGTCGTCGGGGCATTGGTCGACTTTGGCGGCGCTGAGCATAAAGGTGGACTGTTGGCACAGGCCGAGGATGGGATTCTTGAGTTGCATGGGATTTCCGATGTGGGCGGCGCCGGGAATGGACGCGGCAAGCAGTGTCGTTTCCGTTTCAGTGACGCCAGTATATAATGCCGCAGATTTTGTGTGCGCTTTGTCCCAGCGTAGGATGAAGTTCACGAGAGCGATTGACCTTGAATGCGCACTAGAACGCAGCACGCTCTCAACCCTGAAAAGGTCGTTTTATGACGAAATGGCTGCTAGCTGCCGGTGTCTTGATGCCGCTTTACAGCGCTCAGGCTACACAGGATCCGGAAGCTGTGTACAACCGTGTTTGTGGTGCCTGTCATTCCGGCCAACTACCCATGGCCCCCCGCAAGGGCGATCAGCAAGCCTGGACGCCGAGGCTGGCGAAAGGTATGGAGACGCTGGTGCAACACGTGACCCAGGGTTTCAAGGCGATGCCGCCGCGTGGTTTGTGCATGGACTGCAGTACCGAGGATTACCAAGCCATCATCCAGTGGATGAGCGAGTAAACCCGGTCCATAACTCTTTAACCCTTAGCCGTAGTTGGATTAGCTGATGAACAAATTGATCGTGAGTCTGCTGTTGACCGTGGGGATCTCCGGCATTGCCCATGCTGCAGGTGATGCGGCTGCTGGCCAGGCGAAAGCCGCAGTATGTGGCGCCTGTCATGGCCCGGATGGCAATAGCATGGCGCCTAACTTTCCGAAACTGGCAGGTCAGGGCGAGCGTTATCTGAACAAGCAGCTGCACGACATCAAGTCCGGCAAACGTACGGTGCTGGAAATGACCGGCCTGCTGACCAACCTGAGCGATCAGGACCTGGCCGATATCGCCGCCTACTTCGCCAGCCAGAAAGGCAGCGTCGGCGCCGCCGACCCTAAAGTCGTGGCTCGCGGTGAAGCACTGTTCCGTGGTGGCGATTTGGCCAAAGGGCTGCCAGCCTGTACCGGTTGCCACTCGCCGAACGGCGCAGGCAACGCAGCAGCGGGCTTCCCGCACCTGGGCGGCCAGCATGCTCAGTACGTCGGCAAGCAACTGGCCGACTTCAGAAAAGAAGAAGGTGGCCGGACCAACGACGGCGATACCAAACCGATGCAAAGCATTGCTAAAAAGCTGAGCGACGAAGATATCGCTGCAGTCTCCAGCTATATTCAAGGCTTGCACTAAGGCCTGTGATCGTGCGTTGTGAGAGATGTACATCTCTTGCAACGTTAACACTCGATTAATCCGTCGATGCAAACATAAAAAGGGTAGCTTTGGCTGCCCTTTTTTGTGGCCGCTGCCGTTACACTACAGAACTCAAGCCCGCCGGAATCTGTTTGAAAACAGGTCGCGCGAGGCGCCCAAATTGTCCAGGAGTAAAGCATGCGTAATCTGATCATCAGCGCCGCACTCGTCGCTGTCAGCCTGTTCGGCATGACCGCCCAAGCCACCGAAAAACCTGAAGCGCCCTATGTCGAACTGAGCAATCCGGTCCCGGTGGCCGAGCCTGGCAAGATCGAAGTCGTGGAGCTGTTCTGGTACGGCTGTCCGCACTGCTATGCCTTCGAACCCGTCATTAACCCATGGGTTGAAAAGCTGCCTTCCGACGTGAATTTCGTGCGTATCCCGGCCATGTTTGGCGGCCCTTGGGATGCACACGGCCAGATGTTCCTGACCCTTGAAGCCATGGGTGTCGAGAGCAAGGTTCACGCTGCCGTGTTCAACGCAATTCAGAAAGAACACAAGAAGCTGACTGACAAAGAAGACATGGCGGAATTCCTGGCGACCCAAGGTGTAGACAAGGAAAAATTCCTGGCCACCTTCGACTCCTTCGCCATCAAGGGCCAGATCAACAAAGCCAAAGAGCTTGCAAAGAAATATGAAATCACCGGCGTGCCTACCATGATCGTCAACGGCAAGTATCGCTTTGACATCGGCTCTGCCGGCGGTGCCGAACAAGCGCTGAAACTGGCCGACCAACTGGTCGCCAAAGAGCGAGCGGCAACCAAGGCCGTCGTCAACTAAGCGCGGCACCTGCCATGCGCCGCTGGGGAACTGAACGCATCGTTGGCCTGCATGACCCGCGGGTCAACGAGCATCACCTGGAATCGACGGGGTTGCCCGTGGACAGCCGTCTGCGTTTGCTCAGTTTCAATATCCAGGTCGGCATCAGTACCGAGCGTTATCGGCACTATCTGACCCGCGGCTGGCAGCATCTGTTGCCGCATACCGGGCGTGCCGACAACCTGCAAAAAATCGGTAATCTGCTGGGCGACTTCGACCTGGTTGCCTTGCAGGAAGTCGATGGCGGCAGCCTGCGATCAGGCTACGTCAATCAGGTCGAACATCTGGCGCAGCTCGGCGCCTTCCCCTACTGGTATCAGCAACTCAATCGCAATCTCGGTCATCTCGGCCAGCACAGCAATGGCGTACTCAGCCGCCTGCGCCCGTGGGCGATTGAAGATCATCCGCTGCCGGGGCCCAAGGGTCGCGGGGCCATTCTGGTGCGCTTCGGCGAAGGTCCGGAGGCGCTTGTGGTGGTGATGATGCACCTGGCGCTGGGCGCTCGCGCCCGTAGCATGCAACTGGCTTACATCCGCGAGTTGATCGGCGGTTATAAACATCAGGTGCTGATGGGCGATATGAACACCCATGCCAGTGACTTGCTGCAACATTCCCCGTTGCGTGATTTAGGCCTGCTCGCGCCGCAACTGGAAGCGACCTTCCCCAGCTGGCGCCCACAGCGTTGCCTGGACCATATTCTGCTGAGCCCCACCCTGACCCTTGAAAAGGTCGAGGTGCTGGCACAACCCATTTCCGATCACCTGCCGGTCGCGGTAGAGATACGTCTGCCGGGCTCGCTCACGGCCGATGCACTCCCCGCGTTGAGTCCTGCCTGAATGAGCGACGAAGCACAGCGCTGGAAAGAGAAATACCTCAAAAGCATCGAACAACAGGAAAAGCTCGAACGTCGATGGGACGCCCGGCTCGACCTGCTGCGTCGCGGGCTGGTGCGCAGCACCCTGGCCGCGGAAGGTACCGATCGCGCCGTTGACCAATGCATGAAGGAAATGCGCGAAGTCGTACGAACCGACGACATGGACGCCGGCCTGGCCGCCTTGCTGCCGCGCCTGGAAAAAGCCGTGCTCGACTCCGAGCAGCGCCGGGAAACCCGGGTCGATCAAGTCAGCGCTGCACTGACGGCACTGGTCTCTCAGCTGCAAGCATTGCCGTTGCCCCGGGAAGTGAGCCGGCCACTGAAGCGTTTCGCCAAGCAACTGGACGGACGCGTAGGTCAGGCCCGAGAAATACCCTTATTGCTCAGCGAACTGAGTGGCCTGCAAGGCAAAGCCTTGAGCCTGCTGGAGAACCCCACAGAGCCTGGCCGCCCGGGTTTGCTGCAGCGCCTGTTCGGTAGCCGGGAAGCGGATGAGACCGCGCCACAGATCGCCGCCCCCGAATTGCAACTGCCTGCCCGACAAACGCTCGAAACGGTTGCAGCACCACTGGCCGAGCCCCCACAAGCGACGGTCAATCTCGCGCCAGCCACCGATAAGCCGCAAGTGGTGTTGCCAGCCGTAGAAGCCCCCTCGCCCACTGCTGCATCCCCTGAGCCACTGGAAATTCAGGCGCCAACAGCGGCACCTGCTGCTGAAGTCGTGGCGTTTGTGCCGCCCATCCTCGAGCCTGAGGCTACGAACAGCCAGGCTCCAGAGCCACAAACCCAGCCGAACATCGAACAGCCGCAAGAGCCGGCTCCATCTATCGCCGTGTCGGCCACTCAAGCTCCGCCGGCAATCAACCCAGATGAGCTGACGCCTGAGGCCGTCGATCCAGAACCGTCAGAACACGACATTCTGTATGCCCTGCCGGACTCACCGGAACCGTCCTACAGCTCTGTCGCCAAGCATATCGAAGACACGCTGCTGGGCCTCCTCGACGACCTGACGCTGCCCGAGCGCCATCGACCGCAAGCCGAGGCGATGCGTAATCGTCTTCAAAACGGTTTGAATTGGTACGAACTGCTACCCATCCTCGACGACCTGGCAACATTGATGCTGGCAATCACCGACAGCGGCCAGCACGAATTCGAAGCGTATTTGCAGCGACTCAACGAACGCCTCGAGTCTTTCCAGAGCAACCTGCAAGCCGCGAGCGAAGGCCACGCCGACAACCGCTCTGCCGCGCGGGAGATGGACACGCAGATTCGCGAGCAAGTCGACGGCTTGCAGAGCAGCATGCAGGAAGCGGCGGACCTTGATGATCTAAAACTGGTGCTGGAAAACCATCTCGAAGGCCTGCTCGGCACCATGGACCAGCACCAGAAGCAGCGCGACGAGCGCGAGCAGGAAGTCGCAGCCCGCCTGCAAAGCCTGGCCGAAAGGGTTGCCCACATGGAGCAGGAAGCGCTGGGCTACCGCGAGCATCTCGAAGAGCAGCGCCAGAAGGCTTTGATCGATCCATTGACCGGCCTGCCGAATCGGGCGGCCTGGAGCGAACGACTGGACCACGAAATCGGTCAATGGCAACAACACGGCAACACCCTGTTGCTGGCGATGCTCGACCTCGACCATTTCAAACGCATCAACGACAACTACGGCCATCTGGCGGGCGACAAGGTACTAAAAATCATCGCCAGCGTGCTACGCAAGCGTCTGCGCGGAACGGACTTCATTGCCAGGTTCGGCGGTGAGGAGTTTGTGCTGTTGATGCCTGCCACGGCGCCGATGGTCGGCGCGAAATTGCTGGAAACCTTGCGCGCATCGATTGAAGCCTGCCCGTTCCACTTCAAGGGTGAGCGAGTCACCATTACCATCTCCATGGGGCTGACCGCATTCAAACCGGGCGAACATAGCGATCTTGTACTTAAAAGAGCCGATCAGGCGCTATATCGTGCGAAAAATACTGGCCGCAATCGGATAGAACTTGGCTGACGGCCAATTGTTCCATTTTGTTTAAAAGAGCGCTTTTGCCGTCGGCGCCGCAAGGCAATACGTTACACTGTTGCATTATTGTCTTGCGTGTATTGCCTCCCGCCATGAAATGTCTTGCTCTTATCGCGTCGCTGCTTCTATTAGCCGGTTGTGCCAGCGGCCCCCGGATTGACACCAGCCACCCTTCAGCCAATCACGACAGCCGTATTCAGTTCGTGGTGATGCATTACACCTCCGCATCTCTGGAGAACTCGCTGCAATTGCTGACTCATGGCGAGGTCAGCAGCCATTACCTGATCGGCGACGACGAGCACGCCACCATTTATAAGCTGATGGATGAAAATCTTCGGGCCTGGCACGCGGGTGAAAGCGAATGGCAAGGCCGGACTTGGCTGAACTCCAGTTCCATTGGCATCGAAATCGTCAATCCAGGCTTCCAGGACAGCCCGACCGGGCGCCTCTGGTATCCCTACAGCGAAGCCCAGGTTCAGTCGATGATCTTCCTGCTCAAGGACATCAGCAAACGCCATGGCATCAGCCCCCGCCATATCATCGGCCATAGCGACATCGCCCCCATGCGCAAGCTCGATCCCGGCCCGCTGTTTCCCTGGCAGCGCCTGGCTGCCGAAGGCCTGGGAATCTGGCCGAATGAGCAGGCCGTAGCGCGTCAGCAAGCGCAGTTCGCCGTACAGCTGCCAAGCATCAGCTGGTTTCAGGAACAGCTTGCCCGCCTGGGCTACGCCACGCCGCAAACCGGCGAACTGGATGACGCAACACGCAATGTGCTGGCGGCCTTTCAACTGCATTTCCGCCCGTCCCGTTTCGACGGCACGCCGGACGCGCAAACCGCGGCGCTGCTGCAGGTGTTGAACCAGACAAAATAATGACGCCCGCCCGACGGTCAGGGCTTTTTCTCAATCAGCAGCTATAACTCATTGGTAATTCTTCGGATATTCCATGATGCCTGCTGCTCGAGAGAGACTGCATAGCTGGTTTTATCGCCCTTGGTTTCTGGCGATGCTGGCTACTGCCTTGAGCGCAACGCTATTGATGACCGGCAGTCTTTTCGTGGCGATGAATCAGGTCGAGCAGAACGAAAGCCAGGAAATGAATGCCCAGGGGGAGCGCTTCCTGGCCCGCCTGGAGCAGCTATTTGGGCAGCTGCGCGAAAGTCTCGATGACCTGGAAGCCCAACCGCTGCGAGGCTGCGATGACGAAATGATCGCTACCTTGCAGCAAGTCAGCTTCAATTACCGCTTCGTTTATGAAGCTGCTTATATGGACGCTTCGCGAATCTGCTCCAACCGCCCCCGCCAGGAAGGGCTGTCGCTGATCCGACCGCCGGACATCAAGGGCCCCACCTACAGTTATTGGCTAAACACCACCACCGAACCCGATGAGAACCGCGCCGCGCTGATGCTTGGGCGTGGCAATTTCCGGGTTGCGACGTCCCGCGGGCATTTGACCGACATGGTTGATCTGTCTCCGGGGAGCAGCCTGCTGGTGGTACTCGACCACGACACCCGCGCCATTCCGGTACTCGGTGTCGCGCAGGTCTGGCCCCCGACAGAGCCCTGGCCCCCCAAAAGCCATGATGCACTGCAAATCACCCCTACCCGCCTGATTTATCGAATGCCAACCAACACCCCTGAGTACCAACTGGTACTGATCACTCCGCGCACCGGGATGCATGTACCGGCGGTATGGTGGTGGCTGCTGCCGGCCAGCCTCGCGCTGAGTGCTTCTGTAGGCATTCTGGTGTTTCTGCTGGTGCGCCAGCGTCAGTCACTGGATGCCGAACTGCACGGCGCCATACGGCGAGGCGAGTTGCAGGTGCTGTATCAACCGATCTTCGACCTCGACAGCCGCAACTGCGTCGGTGCCGAAGCCTTGCTGCGCTGGCGAAGACCGGACGGTACGCTGACCAGCCCCGATCTGTTCATTCCGATGGCAGAGAACACCGGCCAGATCCGCCAGATGACCGACTTCGTATTGCAGCGCCTGCTGGAACAGCTCGGGCAACTGTTGCGCGCCAATCCGCAGCTGTACATCTCGGTCAACCTGGCGGCCTGCGACGTCATGGTGCCGCGTATCGGCGAGGTCATCGCGCGCTTGCTGACCTTGCACCGGGTAGCCGCCAGGCAGATTGCCTTCGAGGTGACCGAGCGCGGACTGGTGGATGTCGTGGTGGCCAGAGAAAACCTGCAAGCCTTGCGCGATGTCGGGCATCAGGTGCTGATCGATGACTTTGGTACCGGCTATTGCAGCCTCGCCTACCTGCAAACCCTGCCGGTGGACTGCCTGAAAATCGACAAGGCGTTTATCGACGCGCTGGGCCATGACGCCGCCAGTAGCGGCGTGGCGCCGCACATCATTCGCATGGCCCAGGCCCTGCAACTCAAGGTGATTGCAGAAGGCATCGAACATGAAGCCCAAGCGGTGTTTCTGAGCAGCGAAGGAGTGAAGTTCGGTCAGGGCTGGCTGTTCGCACATGCCTTGAGCGCTGTGCAGTTCATCGAACTGATTACCCGTGGCCGCCGACTGACCGCGCGACGTCTGGATGACGAAGCCTGAAATGGCTCAGACTTATACCGCCAGCGCCATGTAGAACTGCGAACCCTGCCCCGGCCGCGAATAAACACCCATCCGCCCACCGTGCAGCTGCACGATTTCCTTGCACAGTGCCAGCCCGAGCCCGGCGCCGCCCTTCTTGCGGCCGACCTGAACAAAGGGCTCGAAGATCCGTCCCTGTTGGCCGTAGGCAATGCCTTCGCCGTTGTCCTCGACACTGATAATCACCCGCTCACCATGGCGCCGGGCCTGCAAACGTATCAGCCCGTCGCGGGAGGTATGGCGCAAGGCGTTGTCGATCAGGTTGTCGAGCACCCGCTCCAGTTGCGCCTGATCGGCTTGCAGTCGCGGCAACGGCCCTTGCACTTCCACCAGCAGCTCAATGCCTTTTTCCCGCGCCGGGCCGGAAAAACGTGCCTGGGCCTGATCCAGCAAATCCTCAATGGAGCATGGCGCCAGCGTGAGTTTTTGCAGGCCGTTCTGATAGCGAGAGAAATTCAGCAGGTCGTTGATCAACTGCATCAAGCGCTGCATTTCTTCATTCACAGTATCCAGCAGGTCGGCTTCGCGGGAGTCTTCGGCAAAATGCGTCCGCTCGCGGAACAGGCCGAATGCCATGTGCATCCCGGTGACGGGCGTGCGCAATTCATGAGAAGCACGCAAAACGAACTCGCTGCGCACCCGTTCGAAGGCACGCTGTTCCGTGACGTCATGCAGCACCATCACCGCGCCGAGAATATGACCCTGGGTATGGCTGACCGGCGTCAGGCTATACGTCAGCAATCGTGACTCACCATCGACCTCGATGCTCAAGTCGTCCGGCGCTCGCTCCAGAGTGCCGCCGCGCAGCACCAGTTGCAGTTGCTCATCCAGTTCGGGACGCTCAAGCGCCGTGCCCAGCCCTTGGCCGAGACGATCGGTGTCCCAGCCTAACTGGCGCTGAGCCACCGGATTGAGGTGCTCGAGATGCCCTTGGCGATCGATCATCAACAACCCGTCGTCGATGCTGTCGAGCACCGCCTGCAAGCGTTGCTGGCCGGCGAGCAGCTCGTCGATATTTGTCGCCTGATGCTCTCGCAGGGCCTCGGCCATGATCCCGAAACGTCGGGTCAGCTGGCTCATTTCCACCGCCGAGGAAATCGGCAGGGTCACTTCGAAATTGCCTTGGCCAATGTTGTCAGCCGCCGCCGCCAGGGCCTCGATCGGGGCCCCGAAACGCTGGGCGATCCCATGGGCGGTAATGAACCCGATGAACAGCACCGCCACCCCGACCAGCCCAATCAGGCCGGCAATCAGCAACGCCCGTTCCCGGGCCTGGCGTTCGGTCTCATTGATGTTGTCGAGTGCGCGCTTCTGTTCGGAGATCAAACCGTTGCGCAGCACGTTGAATTTTTCCGTGAGATCCCCGCTGCCACTGAGTACCTGTACCGGAGCGCGGGAAAGATCGACGGCCTGCAATAAGCTCTGATAATCAGCCTTGGCCTTTTTGAAGCCGGACTGGGCTCCCTCGCTGGGCGGCTCATGGGCAATGCCTTCGTCAAGCAATTCGAGGGAACGCTGCCTGGATGCCTCGAACGCCGCAGGATCAGGGGTCTCGCCAAGCATCATGATCAGTTGGTCGCCCAGGGTCTGACGCAGTTTCAACCCCAGGTCCAGTCTGACGAAATTGTCACGGATCAGCGCCTCCTGAGTCCCGGCCATCTGCATCACACTGACCAGCCCGAGCAGGAGCCCGAGCAGCGCCACCGTAATCAGAGCGGAAATACTCAGAAACAGCCGAGTGCGCAACGTCATCGCCAGTCTCATCAGGTACGGCTCACAGGTTGTACTGCTTGCGTTTGCGGTACAGGGTCGAGGCATCGATACCCAAAGTCTTGGCCGCCTGATCCAGCGTGTCGGCCGTGGCCAGGACCGCGCCGATGTGGGCTTTCTCCAACTCATCCAGGCTTAACGCAGCGCCAATTCGCGGCGCAGTGTTGACCGGGGTCTCGGCCATGCCCAGGTGGCTGAGTTCGACTCGTTCCTGCGGACAAATTATGCTCGCGCGCTCCACCACGTTGCGCAGCTCACGGATATTACCCGGCCATCGGTAGCTGAGCAGCGCTTCACGGGCCTCGTCGCTGAAACACCGGGCCGGACGCGAGTACTCCTTGACGAAGCGCGCCAGGAAACGCTCAGCCAGGGTCAGAATGTCTTCCCTGCGTTCGCGAAGCGGCGGCAGGTGCAAGGTGATGACGTTCAGTCGATAGAGCAAGTCTTCACGAAAACGGCCGTCGCGGACCATGTCTTCAAGATTGAGGTTGGTGGCGGCAAGGATTCGCACGTCGGCACGACGGGTCACCGGATCGCCCACGCGCTCGTATTCCTTGTCCTGAATGAAACGCAGCAACTTTGGTTGCAAAGTCAGAGGAAAATCGCCGATTTCGTCGAGAAACAACGTTCCTCCGTCGGCCTGATTGACACGACCCAGAGTGCTTTCGCTGGCTCCGGTGAACGCCCCACGGCTGTGGCCGAAGAGTTCACTGTCCATTAACTCTGCCGTAAGAGACGGGCAGTTGATGGTGACGCAGGATTTCTTCTGGCGTTTGCTCCAGCCGTGAATGGCCTGTGACAGTTCACCTTTACCGGTGCCCGACTCGCCAAGAATAAGGATGTTGGCGTCCGTACTGGCGACCTGGCGTGCGGTTTCAAGCACCACCTTCATGGCCGGGCTGTGGGAATCCAGACCCTCCTTGGGTTTACGCACCTCACCTTCGAGGGCTTCCAGGCGCGCCGAGAGCTGCCGCACTTCCAGTTGCTTGGCGGTGGCCAGACGCAACTGGTCGGGACTGCAAGGTTTGACCAGATAGTCGGCGGCACCGGCCTGAATCGAGTCCACGGCAGTGTCCACGGCCGAGTGGGCAGTGACGATCACCACCCGCATCCAGGGCGCCTGGATACGCATCTGGGCCAGCACATCGAGCCCGTTATCTTCGCCAAGGCGCAAATCGAGGAAGCACAAATCGAAAACCTGACGCTGCAACAAGGCTTCGGCCTGGGCAGCGCTGGTCGCGGTGGCCACGCTGTAGCCTTCGTCTTCGAGGCAATAGCGAAAGGTTCGAAGGATGGCGGACTCATCATCCACCAGCAGAATACGGCCTTGATGCTCAGTGGCTGATTCCATGTTCCTACGCTCCTTTGGTTGATGATCTTGGTTAGGCCCGGAAAAATCGGGCAAGTTGCATGATTGATTCTGGTCGATTCCAGCCACAACAGAGCAGCTATCTGCTCAGTACCTGGCTAACCAACAAATTTATTTGGTTTTTTATTAATTGATCATTCTTTCGGCGATTGCCTGCGTCCCTTTCTGACATCTGCGCCCTTCCCTCAATTCCAAAAACATTGAAAGTTTCGGTGATCTCATCGTGCATTACGCACGACCTCAGAAGAGCCATCGTGCAGGATGCGTCCAAAACGATTTCCACAAATCGTTTAACCCATTGATTTTAATGATATTTATTCTGATAAAAAGCTGGCATGCAGGCTGCAATTGTCTGAGTAGTCAGGGCAAGGACCAGTGCCCGTCACCAGATCACCACCCGTGTGGGAGGACTTCAGGATGAATCACCAACGTGCCGCCCAATTGCGTATCTCGCCACTGCATGTCCAGCAAGGCTTGTTTGCCCTGCTGGCGCTGTTGATCACCTTAATTGTCGGTCAGCAGTTCTTGCGTTGGGAGCAGAGCCAGCAGCCAGATGCGCCGCAGCTGTCGATTCCACACGCATCCCAAACCCACTTCAGCGCCGTCAGCAGCGACCAGGCAGACAGCGCCTCGATGCGAATGATGAGCGTCGACCAGGCCCGGCCTGTGGATGAAACGTCCCCGCAGGAACGTTGGGTGTTTTAAGCAAATGAACTTGGCGCGCCTGATGCGCCGGGAAAGGCACCACAAGCAACACCTTTAAACAGAAGTGTAAGGAGAATCGCCATGTTGAGCTGGGCAATCACATTCCTGATCATTGCCATCATCGCCGCAGTACTGGGCTTCGGTGGTATCGCGGGCACCGCCACGGGTATCGCCAAGATTCTCTTTGTCGTATTCCTGGTGATGTTTATCGCTTCTTTCTTCTTTGGCCGTCGCGGTCGAGGCTGAGTATCAGCGTTTCGAAGACACTCGCGACAAGTACCGGGTCGGGGCCGTTCTGCGAAACGCAACAGACGAAATACGAAAGAGGCCTTGGCGCTTCTTTTCACTGCGCTACCCGAGGACGGTAGACGCATGACCAAGGGGTCGGGACGTTCTGACTGCTTCAGGGTCGGAGTGACCTACGGATACAGGGAGTGCCTGCGCAAGGGCCGGGTCAGGTAAAGCTGCGACGCAAGTTCGCCGGGGCCAGAGTGGCTCGACGGACTTGCGGAGAGCTTCAACGTGCAAAACGTTGATCTAGAGCAGTCAGCTCATCTCGCTTTACTGCATATTCCCCGCAAAACCGTTTCGCGGTGTTTCTTCGTGACCGTATATCGAGAAAGCCCAAACTTTCACGCGAAGAAAATTCGCAGCCAAACGTAGGCTTTTTCCCAGTTTTCCGCCTGTTCAAAAAACATCAACCTGCGCTGAAATTGCCGGTTCACGGCACTTATGCCCGCCCAAATGTCGTATTCGAACCGGTTGGGACGCGGGTTTGAGTTAAAAGATCTCATGCCGATTCGGCATAGGGTAGGCGCTTACGGCATTAGACGGCGCTTCCCGGCATCGGAATAGTTGCGCCTTTTTCGCTGCCTGAGAGCTGTAAATGCTCGCTCGCGGGGACCTTATACGGGGGCCGTTGCAAGACTTGTTCGCCATTGAGCGTTTCAGTTCATGCATCAGCCTGAGTCAAACGCAAGTAAGGGTAAAGACATGAAGAAGGCAAAGCTTAGCCTCGCCTGGCAGATCCTCATCGGTCTGGTTCTGGGGATAGCAATTGGTGCACTGCTCAACCATTTCAGTGCCGAAAAAGCCTGGTGGATCAGCAACGTCCTGCAACCGGCGGGCGATATCTTTATCCGTCTGATCAAGATGATCGTGATCCCGATCGTGATTTCCTCGCTCGTCGTCGGCATTGCTGGCGTGGGCGACGCGAAGAAACTCGGTCGCATCGGTCTGAAGACCATCATTTACTTCGAGATCGTCACCACCATCGCCATTCTGGTCGGTCTGGTGCTGGCCAACGTGGTTCATCCGGGCAGCGGCATCGACATGAGCACCCTGGGTACGGTGGATATCTCCAAGTACCAGGCCACCGCCGCCGAGGTTCAGCATGAACACGCGTTCATCCAGACCATCCTTAACCTGATCCCGTCGAACATCTTTGCCGCCATGGTCCGCGGCGAGATGCTGCCGATCATCTTCTTCTCCGTATTGTTCGGTCTCGGTCTGTCGAGCCTGCAATCGGACCTGCGCGATCCGCTGGTGAAGATGTTCCAGGGCGTGTCGGAAAGCATGTTCAAGGTCACCCACATGATCATGAACTACGCCCCGATCGGCGTGTTCGCATTGATCGCGGTGACCGTGGCCAACTTCGGCTTCGCCTCTCTGCTGCCGCTGGCCAAACTGGTCGTCCTGGTTTACTTCGCCGTCGCCTTCTTCGCCTTTGTGGTGTTGGGCCTGATCGCCCGCCTGTTCGGCTTCTCGGTGATCAAGCTGATGCGCATCTTCAAGGATGAGCTGGTACTGGCCTACTCCACCGCCAGTTCCGAAACCGTGCTGCCGCGCGTGATCGAGAAGATGGAAGCCTACGGCGCGCCGAAAGCCATTTGCAGTTTCGTGGTGCCGACCGGCTACTCGTTCAACCTCGACGGTTCGACCCTGTACCAGAGCATCGCGGCAATCTTCATTGCCCAGCTCTACGGCATCGACCTGTCGATCAGCCAACAGTTGCTGCTGGTGCTGACGCTGATGGTCACCTCCAAAGGTATCGCCGGCGTACCGGGCGTGTCCTTCGTGGTGCTGCTGGCTACTTTGGGCAGCGTTGGCATTCCGCTGGAAGGCCTGGCGTTCATCGCCGGTGTCGACCGCATCATGGACATGGCCCGTACTGCGCTGAACGTGATCGGCAATGCCTTGGCCGTATTGGTCATCGCTCGCTGGGAAGGCATGTACGACGACGCCAAGGGCCAGCGCTACTGGAACTCCCTGCCGCACTGGCGCAGCAAGGAAAAGCTGCCGGTTGGCGAGATTTCCAGCAACTGACGCTCCCACATTGGTCTTTTGCTAGCAGTACTAAACAAACCCCGGAGAAATCCGGGGTTTGTCGTTTCTGCCTGCCCCGCTATCATTCGCCGCATCTTCCGGGGGATTTGACTGATGCTTAATGGCCTGTGGCTTGGCTTCTTCATCGTGGCAGCCGTATCGGCGCTGGCGCAGTGGCTGATCGGCGGCAATGCCGGGATCTTCGCGGCGATGGTGGAAAGCATTTTCGCCATGGCCAAATTGTCGGTCGAGGTCATGGTCCTGCTGTTCGGCACCCTCACCCTCTGGCTGGGCTTTTTGCGGATCGCGGAAAAAGCCGGGATCGTCGAGTGGCTGGCCAAGGCGCTGGGCCCGCTGTTCCTGCGCCTGATGCCGGAAGTACCGCCCGGGCATCCGGCCATCGGTCTGATCACACTCAACTTCGCCGCCAATGGCCTGGGGCTGGACAACGCCGCCACGCCGATCGGCCTCAAAGCCATGAAGGCGCTGCAAGAGCTCAACCCCAGCGACACCATCGCCAGCAACGCGCAGATCCTCTTTCTGGTACTCAACGCCTCCTCCCTGACCCTGCTGCCGGTGACGATCTTCATGTACCGCGCCCAGCAAGGCGCGCCCGATCCGACCCTGGTGTTCCTGCCGATCCTGCTGGCGACCAGCTGCTCGACCCTGGTCGGCCTGTTGTCGGTGGCGTTCATGCAGCGTCTGCGCCTGTGGGACCCGGTGGTGCTCGCTTACCTGATTCCCGGCGCCCTGGCCCTCGGTGGCTTCATGGCGTTGCTGGCGACGCTCTCAGCGACCGCTCTGGCGGGCTTGTCATCGATCCTCGGCAACGTGACGCTGTTCGGGCTGATCATGCTGTTTCTGATTATCGGCGCGTTACGCAAGGTGAAGGTCTACGAGGCATTCGTCGAAGGCGCCAAAGAAGGCTTCGACGTGGCCAAGAATCTGCTGCCGTATCTGGTGGCGATGCTCTGTGCCGTGGGTGTGCTACGAGCATCCGGGGCGCTGGATTTCGGTCTGGACGGGATTCGTCATCTGGTGGAGTGGGCCGGTTGGGACACGCGCTTCGTCGATGCGCTGCCGACGGCCATGGTCAAACCCTTCTCCGGCAGCGCCGCACGGGCAATGCTGATCGAAACCATGAAGACCTCCGGGGTCGACAGCTTCCCGGCACTGGTGGCGGCGACGGTCCAGGGCAGTACCGAAACGACCTTCTATGTGTTGGCGGTGTACTTCGGCGCGGTGGGCATTCAGCGCGCACGGCATGCGGTGGGCTGTGCGCTGTTGGCGGAGTTGGCCGGGGTGCTTGGCGCGATCGGGGTTTGCTACTGGTTCTTCGGCTAACCAAAAAACCTGTGGGAGCGGGCTTGCCCGCGATGGCGGTCTAACCGTTAACAGAAATGTTGAATGTTCCGGCCTCATCGCGGGCAAGCCCGCTCCCACAGGGGTTCGGCGGTGTCTTCAAGGCCTCAGCGGTGGCGCAACCTTCTGACCTTGTTCCACCGTCCAGGCCACCACCTGCGCCGTCAACTGGTCGCTGGCCAGGCCAAACCCGGCGACAACCGCCGGCACCTTCACATCGCTCAACGGCTGACGCACTTCAAAGCGCCGACTGGCGAGGATTCGCTGGTCATACCCACGCACCAACAACGCATCCAGGCGCACGACCACGCTCGCCGCCGTGCCTTGGTACTCGGTCTGGAACGCTTGCAGGTTGCCGCCCAGTTCCAGGTCTGCCTGGAAATTGCTGTCATCGGTGCTGAGCAACGGCACGCGACCGTCACGCTGGAAACCATCGAGCAGACGATTGCGCAACAGCACCGGTGCCGGGTCGCTCCAGCGTGAAGCCTTGTAGCTGCTGATCAGATCACCCTGAGGGATTACGGCGATTTTCGGGTTGTTCAAGGCTTCGCTGGTCTGAGGCTTGGCCAGCCGCAACGACCAGCGCTGCGGCGTGCCGTGTTGGGCCGATGCGTCGCGCTGTGCCGACGGCAGTCGGTAGACATCGGACGGCTCGGCCTTGGGGAAAATCGAACAGGAAGCGACCAACGCAAAACCGGCGAGGAGGGCGAGATGAGCCAGCTTCATGGCGTGAACTCCTTGTTCTTGTCACTGCCCAGCAGGTAACCGCTGGGGTTGGCCTCAAGCCGCTGGGAAATGGTTCGCAACGAACTCAAGGTATCGCGCAGCTCACGCACCGCCGGTGCCAGGCCATTGAGGCCCTGCATGCCGTTGTTGAGGGAATCCTGATTGGCGGAGAGCAACGTGTTGATGGTCGCGCTGCTTTGTTCCAGGGACTTCATGGCTTGCTCGGCACTGCCGAACATCTGCTTGCCCTGATCGTTGAGCAGGCCGTTGGCGTTGCGCATCAACGCGGTGGTCTGTTCCAGGGTGGCGCTGGCCTGCTTGCCAACCGAAGCCAGTTGCTGCATCGCCTGACGAATGTCCCCGCGCTGGTCGGCGATGGTGCCGGTGGTTTGCTCCAGGTGCTCCAGGGTGCTGCTGATGCGCGCGACGTTCTCCGAGGAAAACAACTGATTGGCGTTGTGCATCAACACGTTCACGCCCTCCATCAGATCGTTACTGTCATTCATCAACCGGGCAATGGGCGAGGGCGACGCAACGATTGTCGGCAAATTGCCGTCCTTGCCCCTGAGGGTCGGACTTTGCGGCGTGCCACCGCTGAGCTGGATGATCGAGGTCCCGGTGATCCCGGTCAGCGTCAGCTTGGCCTGGGTGTCTTCTTTGATCGGCGTGTCTCCGCCCAGGCGAATCCGCGCCAACACCCGGCGCGGATCGTTCGGGTCCAGGCGCAGCATCACCACGTCGCCGACCTTGATCCCGCTGTACTGCACCGCGCTGCCCTTGGACAAACCGCTGACCGCCTCGTTGAAGACGATTTCGTAATCCTTGAATTCGGTATCAACGCTGGACTTGGCCAGCCACAGACCGAAGAGCAGGGCGCCTGCCACCACTATGACGGTGAACAGGCCGATCAATACGTGATGGGCTCGGGTTTCCATGTCAGACCTCGTTGAGCTGGTTAGCGGCCGTCAGCGCCGCGCGGCCGCGAGGGCCATGGAAGTATTCGTGAATCCACGCGTCGTCGGTTTGCGCAACCTTGTCGATGGCATCCGCCACCAGCACTTTCTTCTGCGCCAGCACCGCCACCCGATCGGTGATGGTGTAGAGCGTGTCGAGGTCGTGGGTCACCAGAAACACGCTCAAACCCAACGCATCGCGCAGGGTCAGAATTAACTGATCGAACGCCGCCGCGCCAATCGGATCGAGACCGGCGGTGGGCTCGTCGAGAAACAGGATGTCCGGGTCCAGCGCCAGCGCCCGAGCCAGGGCGGCGCGCTTGATCATGCCACCGGACAGCGACGCGGGGTACTTGTCAGCCGCCGACAACGGCAGCCCGGCCAACGCCATTTTCACTGCCGCCAGGTGCTCGGCGTCGGCACGGCTCAGGCCGGCGTGTTCGATCAGGGGCAGGGCGACGTTCTCGGTCACGGTGAGTGAAGAGAACAGGGCGCCTTTCTGGAACAGCACACCGAACCGCCGTTCGACCAGCGAGCGCTCGTGCTCCGACAGGCTCGGCAAGTTCTTGCCGAAGACCTTCACCAGCCCCTCGCTGGGTTGGCGCAAGCCGACGATGCTGCGCAACAGCACCGATTTGCCACTGCCGGAACCTCCGACCACCGCGAGGATTTCGCCTTTGTACAAATCCAGGTCGAGGTTCTCGTGCACGCTCTGGCGGCCGAAACGATTGCACAGCCCACGGACTTCGATCACCGCCTCGGAAGGCGCTCGGGGTAGACGACTCACCAGCCCATCTCCATGAAAAACAGCGCAGCCACGGCGTCAAGCACGATCACCACGAAGATTGATTGCACCACGCTGGAAGTGGTGTGCGCGCCAACAGACTCGGCGCTGCCGCTGACCTTGAAGCCTTCGAGGCAGCCGATGGCGGCGATCAGGAACGCAAAAATCGGCGCTTTGACGATCCCCACCAGGAAGTGCTGCACGCCAATGTCCGATTGCAGCAGCGACAGGAACATCGCCGGCGAGATATCCAGCGACAGCGCACACACCACGCCACCGCCGACAATCCCCGACAACATCGCCAGAAAGGTCAGCATCGGCAGCGCCACCAGCAATGCCAATACCCGCGGCACCACCAGCAGCTCCATCGGATCGAGGCCGAGGGTGCGGATCGCGTCGATTTCTTCGTTGGCCTTCATCGAGCCGATCTGCGCGGTGAACGCACTGGCAGTGCGGCCGGCCATCAGGATCGCGGTCAGCAACACACCGAACTCCCGTAGAAAAGAAAACGCGACGAGATCGACGGTGAAGATACTCGCGCCGAAACTCGCCAGCACTGTCGCCCCGAGAAACGCTACCACGGCGCCCACCAGAAAGGTCAGCAGAGCGACGATGGGGGCAGCGTCGAGACCGGTCTGTTCGATGTGGGCGACCATCGGCGTAAGGCGCCAGCGCTTGGGGCGAAACAGCTCGCGCGCGATGGTTTCCAGGATCAGGCCGACGAAACCCAGCAGCTGCAGGGTGTCCTGCCAGACCGCGTCGACCGCCCGGCCGATGCGGGTCAGCAGTTGAATGCCGACGCTGATTTCCGGCTCTTTGATCGGCACGCAAAAATCAGTCAGCGAGCAGTACACCGTCTGCAATAAGGCGCGATCAGCGGAGGAAAGGGTGCAATCGGGGTGTTCGGCAGATTTACCCAAGCGCTCAGAACCCAGCAGCTCCACCAGCAATGACGCACCCGCCGTATCAAGCGCGCCGAGACCATTGAGATCGACAGGGGTGCTGTCGTCGTATTGGCCGTGGAGCTTTTCGCTCAGGCGTTTGAGATCGGCGTAATGGGCAAGCGTCCAGTCACCCGTGACCCGCAACAGGGCAGGGCTGTGCGAGGTGTCCAGTCGGGCACTGCCGGGCATTGTGCTGCTAGTCATAAGCTCCCGTGCTTGTTCGGCTATTACGCAGACCTGACTAATAGCACGAACCGCGTTACTTTTCTTTGACGGGTGTGCTGTCCATGACCTTGAAGCGCAACACGCCGATCAACTGGCCGTCTTCGGTGAGCACCCGAACCTGCCATTTTCCTGCGGGGTTGCCGGGGAAGTTCTGCTTGTGGGTCCAGGCGCGGTAGCCTTCCTTGCGCCCCCCGTTGATGTCCAGCGGGATACGGTCGACTTCTTTACCGTTGAACATCCAGACGTGATAAATCCGCTCGGCCAGCCCCCGCGGAGCGTTGATCGCGGTGTACGCGTACAGCCCACCTCCGCGAATCTGCTCGGCGCTGACTTCTTCCAGACTCTTGCCGGGGGTGCGGTCCTGCATTTGGGTGCTGATCGCCACATCGGTCATCCACAGGGTCGCCGGTGGCACCCAGGAGCGCAGCACCCAACCGGCGGCGCCGATGCCGACGGTGATGCTGAGGATCGCCAACGCATTGCGCACGGTGCGAATCGGGAAGATCGAGGCCAGGCTTGGGAATGACAGCACCATGGCAATGCCCAGCGCCAGCTTGAAGCTCTGGGCGGTGGTCAGGTGCAGGATGACGGGCAGGGCGGTCAGCAGGGCCGCGAACAGGGTCAGGGTGTGCAGCGCCAAAAATGCCCAGCGGCGCGGTGCCAGCCATTTGTAGTAGAGCGGGTCGATGATCGAAATCAGCGCCGCCATGCTCAGTAGTCCAGTGAAGAATAACTGGCCGCTGTTCCAGGTGGTGGTGATTAAAAAGAACGGCAGGACGAAGAACAGGCTTTCCTGATGGATCATCTGCGTCGCGTAACGCAGCAGGGGCTGGGGTATTTCGCGCTTGAAGACCCTGGCGAACAGCTTGGTGAGGCTGTTTTCCAGCATCAGCCAGACCCAGCTGACCAGCATGATGGTGGTGATCCAGGACGCCAGACCTTGTTGGCGATCCACCAGCATGAAACTGCCGACCCCGGAAATGAAACCGCCAAGCGCAATGACCCCGGGATAGCGCTTCATCAATTCGAGGATGCGCTGTACGTACAGGGTCAGGTTCGGCATTCGGCGATTCACAATAGTCGTGGGGAAAATCCCCGACAGGGTACCGTCCGAGGGGCTGTGTGGCGAGGTGTTCCGGTCACGTTGACCGAACCGAAAACCCTGTGGCGAGGGAGCTTGCTCCCGCTCGGCTGCGCAGCAGTCGCAGTATCGGTTATATGCGGTGTGTCTGATAAACCGGGGTGCCGTTTTCAGGGCCGCTTCGCAGCCCAACGGGAGCAAGCTCCCTCGCCACAGGGAAATTATTGCTTTCTGCGGTGAACACGCCACCCCAATATTCCGAGCACCATCAACCCAAATCCCCCGACAATCGCCCACATCACCTGGTCATAACTCATCAGCGGCTTCTCGATCCGCAAAAACCCCGGCTGCAGCAGCAACTCACGCATCGCCTTGTTCGCCTCGGCCAGTGTCACGTCTTGCAGTGCCTTGGCCGGGTTGACGAAATGGCCGTCCTCGTAGTCGCCAAGGGCGCTCCAGTAATAGTCCGCCAGGGCGCTGTTGCCTTGCACAGCCCAGGCCTGGCGAGCGATGGCGGCTTGCTTGAGACGGGCGAAGGTGGCGGCGTCGAGGCCGTTCTTGAGCAGATCGGCTTTAAGCTCATCCAGCACCTGTTCCGCTGCCAGCACGTCGTCGCGATCAAGGTCGGCGTTCAGGCTCATGAAGCCCACCCCGCCAAATACCTCGCGCTCGGCCGAGGGCCCATAAGACAACCCATGGGCCAGGCGCAATTGGCGATAGAGCGCCCAATCCAGATAGTCCTTGAGCAGGTCGAAGGTTTCGTCATGCTGGTCTTCCAGCACCGGTTCCGGCACCAGCCAATGCAACTTGGCACCGCCGCCGACGAAACCGTTACTCAAATTGCGCTCGTGGGCCGCGCTGGCCTGAATGTCTGGCAGCGGCAGGTGAGCGCTAGGCTCAACCGCTTCGAGCGCACCATAGGCCCGTTCCAGATAGGCCGGCAGCAAGCGGTCGAGGTCGCCGACCACGATCAGGGTCATGTTGTTGGGCGCGTACCAGTCCTTGCGCACCTTCTCCAATTGCTCGCGGGTCAGGTGATCGACTTCGGCACGCTCGGGGCATTTGAGGCCCAGCTCCACCGCCAACTGATTGCTGGCGGTGTGGCCCAGGTCCTGGCGATCCAGCCAGCGTTGCAGGTGCGAATAATGGCCACCGTCTTCGCGCTCGACCACCTGCTTGGCGACGTTGATAGCGTTGTCGTCGATACGGGTCTGGGTCAGCAGCGCCAACAACAGATCGAGGGCCTGACGCTGGTTTTTCGCCGGTACTTCGATGACGAACGTGGTGTCGGCGTTGCTGGTGTAAGCGTTCCACTCACCACCCAGGGCCTGCATGCGCTCTTCCAGACCACCTTCGCCGGTGGCGTCGATGCCGCTGAACAGCAAGTGTTCGAGCAGGTGCGGCAGCTCCTTGTCGGCGCAGCTGAAATCATCCAGCCCGACACCGACCACCAGCCGAATCGCCACGTGCCCGCGCTCGGTGCCCGGTTTGAGGACCAATTGCAGGCCGTTGGGCAGCGTATAGCCCTCGACCTGAAAGCGATCCAGGGCAAATGAAGGCAGGGCGCCGAGCAACAGACAAGCGAACAGCAGACAACGCATAACGAGTTTCCGTACGACCAGCGTAAGTACAACAGACTTCAAGTAACTGTGGACGTTCAGGGTGAATGAGTGATGTCAGCCATATCGTCGACCGCCAGAGCGCCAGTATCCGAAGTGCCCAACACCACATAGGCACTGCTGCAAAACAGCGAATTCAAGCGTCTCATGTCGGCGATCAGCTCCAGGTGCAGCGAACTGGTCTCGATACTTTGCACGACCTTACGTTGCAAACGGCTGACGTGAGCATGGGCCAGGCGGCGTTCCTGTGCACGAAAGCGACGTTTCTCACGCAGCAACTGGCGGGCACTTTCCGGGTCGGCACTGAGGAACACCGACAACCCCAGACGCAGGTTGGCAATCAGCTGGCTGTGCAGCCCCGCCAACTCCTCCAGACCGACCTCGGAAAAAGACCGGCGTTGCGAGGTTTTCTGTTGCTGAACCTTGCGCAGCATGCGTTCGATCAGGTCGCTGGCAAGTTTCAGGTTGATCGCCAGCTCGATGATTTCCGCCCAGCGCCGGCTGTCCTGTTCGCTGAGGTCTTCCCGGGGCATTTGCGCCAGATAGAGTTTGATAGCACTGTAGAGCGCTTCGACATCATCGGTCAGGCGCCGTATTTCCTGGGTGACGGCAGTCTGTTTGCCGCGCAGCACGGCGAGCATCGCTTCGAGCATGTTGTCGATCAGATCGCCGATGCGCAGGGTTTCCCGGGCAGCATTGGCCAGCGCCATGCTGGGGGTCACCAACGCCGTCGGGTCAAGATGCCGTGGTTTGGCCGTGCCGTTGACGTCCGGCCGCTCCGGCAGCAACCACGCACAAAGCCTGGCCATCAGCCCGACACTGGGCAACAGGATCAGGCAGCGCACGGTGTTGTAGAGCAGGTGGAAGCCGATGACCATTTCCTGAGCGCTGAAGTCGAAGCTGTCGATCCAGTGCACCAGCGGATCGAGCACTGGAATGATCAGCAACAGGCCGATCAGTTTGTACAACAGGCTGCCCAGCGCCACCTGACGGCCGGCCGCGTTCTGCATGCTGGTGCTGAGAAAAGCAAGAATGCCGCTGCCGATGTTGGCGCCGATCACCAGGCCAATGGCCACTGGCAAACTGATCACGCTGGCACCGGCGAGGGTCGCGGTCAGCAGGACGGCGGCCAGGCTGGAGTAGGAAATCATCGCGAACAGCGCGCCGACCAACGCATCGAGCAGGATGTCGCCGGTCAGTGAGGCAAAAATAACCTTCACGCCCTGAGCATGAGTGATCGGCGTGGCAGCCTCGACGATCAGTTGCAGCGCCAGAATGATCAGCCCCAGACCGATACTGACCCGGCCCATCTGCCCGACCCGGGTCTGCTTGCGCGACAGGAAGAAAATCACCCCGAGGAAGATCAGCAGCGGCGAGAGCCACGACAGATCGAGGGTCAATACCCGCGCCATCAGTGCGGTACCGACGTCGGCGCCGAGCATGGTCGCCAGGGCCGGGGTCAACGCCATCAGGCCCTGACCGACAAACGAGGTGACGAGCATGGCGGTGGCGTTGCTGCTCTGGACCATGGCGGTCACCATGATCCCGGCGACAAACGCCAGCCAGCGCCTGGACATGTTCTGGGCAATCACATGGCGCAGGTTGGAACCATAAACCCGCAGGATGCCGGTTCGGACGATGTGCGTGCCCCAGATCAACAGGGCCACGGCCGATAATAAATTGAGCAGGGTGAGCATAAGGGCCCCCTGTGGTGGTAGCGCCCCAGTGGGGCAAGTTGACGGTGCCGCGCGTTTTTCTACGTTCTGTACTTAAGCTGTAGTTGGCTAACGGTCTGGACGCCAGCATCGCATAGCTAAAG
This sequence comes from Pseudomonas sp. B21-015, assembly GCF_024749285.1. Classification (NCBI taxonomy): domain Bacteria; kingdom Pseudomonadati; phylum Pseudomonadota; class Gammaproteobacteria; order Pseudomonadales; family Pseudomonadaceae; genus Pseudomonas; species Pseudomonas sp. B21-015. Next base: position 57,799 of record NZ_CP087196.1, on the reverse strand, counting down.
AAGGGATTGAAACAAAACTGTCATGAAAACAGTTTGCTGCAGAGATGACAAAGGGGCCCGAAGGCCCCTTTGTCATCGCAGGGTGTTCGGGTTACTGACCCGGAACATCCTTGCGCAGTTTCACCGGATCCTGCTGTTTGCGCTTTCTCGCCATGGCGGTGCGCAACTTGATGTTGATCGCTTCCACCGCCAACGAGAACGCCATCGCGAAGTAGACGTAGCCTTTTGGCAAGTGCACGTCGAGCGATTCGGCAATCAGTACGGTACCCACCAGCAACAGGAACGACAGCGCCAGCATCTTCAGCGACGGGTGCTTGTCGATGAACTCGCTGATGGTGCCAGAAGCCCACATCATCACTAGCACTGCAACGACAATCGCCGCGACCATGACCGGTACGTGGGACACCATGCCAACGGCGGTGATGACCGAGTCCAGCGAGAACACAATGTCGATGATCGCGATCTGAATAATGGTGTAGAGGAAGTTGCCGCCCTTGCCGCTCGGCTCGTCGCTGGTTTCGTCTTCACCTTCCAGCGCGTGGTACATCTCTTGCGAGCTTTTCCACAGCAGGAACAGGCCACCGAAGAACAGGATCAGGTCACGCCCGGAAATACCCTGGCCGAACACTTCGAACAGGTCTGCGGTGAGGCGCATGACCCAGGTGATCGACAGCAGCAACAGGATCCGCGTGATCATGGCCAGCGCCAGGCCGAAGATCCGGGTGCGCGCCTGCATGTGCTTGGGCATGCGGCTGACCAGGATCGAGATCATGATGATGTTGTCGATGCCCAGAACGATCTCCAGGGCAGTCAGGGTGAAGAAGGCAACCCAGATTTCAGGGTTGGTCAGCCATTCCATGTGTATTCCTTTGAGCGAGTGTTTAAACCACGAAGGGTCCAGGCTTCAAACAACAAAGCCTGGACCCTTCATGGTGAGTCTTGGGCTTATAGAGTGCTGAACAGCGGGAAAATCCCCATCAGCAAAGCAGCGACCAGTATGCACAGGCAAACCAGCACTGCCCACTTCAAGGTGAACCGCTGATGGTCACCGAATTCGATACCGGCCAGGGCCACCAACAGGTAGGTCGATGGTACCAGCGGGCTCAGCAAGTGGACGGGCTGACCGACGATCGAGGCACGTGCCATTTCCACCGCGGTTATACCGTAATGACTGGCAGCTTCGGCAAGTACCGGTAACACGCCGTAATAAAATGCATCGTTCGACATGAAGAACGTGAACGGCATGCTCACCAGCGCGGTGATCACGGCCAGGTATGGGCCGAGGAAATCCGGGATGACCGCCAGCAAGCTTTTCGACATGGCGTCGACCATGCCAGTGCCCGTCAGGATACCGGTGAAGATGCCTGCGGCAAAGATCAAACCGACCACCGCCAGCACGCTACCGGCGTGGGCCGCAACGCGATCTTTCTGCTGTTGCAGGCATGGGTAGTTGACGATCATCGCGATACTGAACGCCACCATGAACAGTACCGGCAGCGGCAACAGGCCGGCGATCAAGGTGCCCATCAACGCCAGGGTCAGCGCGCCGTTGAACCAGATCAGCTTTGGACGACGGGCGTCCGGGAACTGCGAAACGCTGATTTCGCTGTGGTCGATTTCATCACCGACCAGATGCAGTTCACCCAGACGCGCACGCTCGCGTTTACCGTAGACGTAGGCAATCGCCAGAATCGCCACCACGCCAGCCAGCATCGCCGGAATCATCGGCACGAAGATCGCGGACGGGTCCACATGCAGCGCACTGGCCGCACGAGCGGTCGGGCCGCCCCAAGGGGTCATGTTCATCACGCCACCGGCGAGGATGATCAGGCCGGCCATGATCCGCGGGCTCATGCCGATACGGCTGTAGAGCGGCAGCATGGCGGCCACGCAGATCATGTAAGTGGTGGCACCATCACCGTCCATGGACACGATCAGCGCCAGTACGGCGGTACCGACCGAAACCTTCAGCGGGTCGCCCTTGACCAGTTTGAGGATCTTGCGCACGGCCGGGTCGAACAGGCCGGAGTCGATCATCAGGGCGAAGTAGAGAATGGCGAACATCAGCATCACACCGGTCGGCGCGAGCTTGGTGATGCCTTCGAGCATCATCGGGCCGATCTTCGGCGAGAAACCGCCGAACAGGGCGAAGATGATCGGGATGATGATCAGAGCGATCAGCGCGGACAGGCGCTTGGTCATGATCAGGAACATGAACGTGATGACCATGGCAAAGCCAAGGAAAGTCAGCATAGGAATACTCCAGGCGTAGCGCGGCTAGTAAATGGGCGAACCGGATGGTCAGCGCAGAACGGGAAGCACGAGACGTACGGGCGGAGTTGCAGCGAAAAGGCGGATAGGAGTGGACATCAGAATCACCATTGTTGTTGTTAAATGGGCCAGGCGGGCGATAAAACACTCGCATTGGCCAACCGGTCTGTTGCCGGCAGTGGGGCGATCCTAATAGGGGAAGCTTTCAGCCAGCTTTCGCGGATGAAAGCATTGACCGAATGTGCAACCGCTCGTCGGCCGAGTTTAGAGCCCGTAAACACGGGGTCAGGAGGAAAAAACATGGGCGAACTTCACACCGGCGGTTGCCACTGCGGACAAATTAGCTATCAATTCAGCGGACCGTTGCAGGATATCGCTCACTGCCATTGCTCGATTTGCCGGCGGGTCAGCGGCGGGATCGTGACCACCTGGATCACCGTCCCCGCCTCAGTATTTGCCTGGGTGGCAGGTACGCCATCCCGATATGACTCATCATCCACTTGCACGCGGTATTTCTGCCCCAACTGCGGGGCGCAACTGGCGCTGACGACAAAGCTCAGTCCCGAGAGCACCGACGTGACCATCGCCACCCTCGACCATCCCGAGCAGGCGCCGGCCGAGCGGCATATCTGGACCGACAGTCGTTTGCCCTGGCTGCATCTGGACGAACATTTGCCCGGCGAGGCCGAGGAACAACTCTGATCAGAACACAGACAGATTCAGCGGCCGGATCGCGCCCATCCAGATCGCATGCTCGGTGTGGTCGAGCAGATCGTCGCCTGTGTTCGGATGCAGGAATACCACCAACCCCTTGCGGTTAAGTGCCAGCCACGGCAACACCGCACCAATGTATTGCGGTTCAAAAGACAATTGGCAACTCCAGTCCGGATGGGGACCGACCGGGCGCTCGTGCACGCGACCCATCTTCAGTGGAAACAATTGCGCTGCCTGCTCACACAAGGCCCGTGCCTGCGGGAGGGTGCTGGCGTCGAAATAGACATGGGCGTGGTAGCCCTTGATCTGTTGCATCTGAAACCCCTTTTAACCTGGTCGAACCCACACCGCTCTCCGCAGGTCACACGTTATATAGGCAGGAAGTTCGGAGCACAGCCATGAAAAATGCCGAAACCCCGGTAGTGAAGGTAGTGCTTTATGGTGCCATGAGTAGCCTGGGCAGTGCGCTGATGGCTGAGATGCTGCGGCGCCAGCATGAAGTGATCGCGATTCTCGATGACCTGACGGCACTCGCGCCACGCCCGGGATTGCGCACCAAGTCCGGCGACCTGTTCGATGCCAAGCGGGTCAAGCAGAGCGTGGCCGGCTGTTCGGCGGTGATCTGCCTGCTCGATGCGCCAGGGTTGCCGATGAACAGTGAACATATCGAAAAAACCATTGTGCCCGGCCCGGTCGAGCAGGTGCTGGCGGTGGATGCACTGATCGACGGCATGCAGGCCGCGGGCATTACCCGGCTGTTTCTGGTGGGTGATTTCCAGGTGCTGGACGATCCGGAGATAGAAGACCCATTGCAACGCCACGCCGCCGAAGAAATCCGTGAGGCCCTGCAAAGCAGCCCATTGCACTGGACCCTGGTGAACGCACCACGCGGTGCACCCGGGCTGACCCTTGAGCATTTCAGTCACGTCAGCACCGGCCTGGCCGAACCGCTGGAACAATTGAACCGCGTTGCCGTCGGGATTGCCGATGAGTTATGGCTTAACTTGCATGTCGGTCAGCATGTGAGTTTTGTTGCGACTTCGCAATCGTAAAAAGATCGCAACCTGCGGCAGCTCCTACGCGCCTGTGGGCGCTGCCGAAGGCTGCGATCTTTTATGCGTTCACACCGCAATCGAAGGCAAAGGAAGGCCATTGAGCGATTGCGCGCTGCTGGCCTGTTCCGCCATCAACCAATCTACAAACAGCTGAATCAACGCCCCACGCCGTTTGCGCTGGGGCAGAACCACGTAATAGCCCAGCCGGGAAATCACCGTGTCGGCAATCGGGCGACACAACAGACCTTGCGCCAACAAGTTATCCACAAGGTGCCGCCATCCGATCGCAACGCCTTGGCCGCCAATCGCCGCCTGAATCAGCAGGGTGTAGTTGTCGAAGCGCAGTTGCCCCGGCGCTGGGGCCGAGGTGATTCCCAACTCGCGAAACACGCCGCTCCAGTCAAACCAGTTGCTGCTGTGCTCGCCTCGCAGGTGCAGCAGCGGAAACTCCAGCAATGCCCGAGCCGGCAAGGGCAGGGGACGGTCCTTCAATAGCAGCGGGCTGCATACCGGAAACACCTCTTCGCTGAACAGCCAGTGGCTCTCGCCCTGCTTGAACCGGCCATCGCCGAACAGCACCGCCACATCGATATCGGTGCGCAACATGTTGTGGCTGCGTTCGCTGGTGACCAGGCTGACGTCCACTTGAGGGTTGGCGGTATGGAAGCGGTGCAGACGCGGCATCAGCCAGTACGCAGCGAAGGCGAAGTCGGTGGCCACCTGCAACACTTCGTGTTGTTGCTGTGCACTGATCGCGTTCAATCCTGCATCGATATTCTGCAAACCGAGCTGAACCTGCTCGAAAAGAATGGTCCCGGCCTCGGTCAGTTCGATACCGCGATAGATGCGATCGAACAACCGTGTAGCGAGCTGTTCTTCCAATCGTTTGATCTGCTGACTGACGGCCGGTTGCGTGGTGCCAAGCTCCACCGCGGCGGCGGTGAAGCTGCGTTGCCGGGCCGCGGCTTCGAAGGCGCGAAGCAGGTCCAGGGACAAATCACCGAGGGCGTCATACATAAGCTGTGCTTATCCTAGTCATTGCCTGGCATGGGCTTTACCACAAGGTTTATGGACTCCATGCTCGATCACAGCACTTTCGCATAAATATCCACTATGGAATGCCGCGATCACATGAAGCGCAAAAATATTCTTTTCATCATGGCCGATCAAATGGCCGCGCCAATGTTGCCGTTCTACGGCCCTTCGCCCATCAAACTGCCGAATCTCAGCCGCCTCGCCGCCGAAGGCGTGGTGTTCGACGCCGCTTATTGCAATAGCCCGCTTTGCGCGCCGTCGCGTTTTACTCTGGTCAGTGGTCAGTTGCCGAGCAAGATCGGCGCCTACGACAACGCGGCCGATTTCCCCGCAGATGTTCCGACCTATGCCCATTACCTGCGGCGCCTCGGTTATCGCACCGCGCTGTCAGGCAAGATGCATTTCTGCGGCCCGGACCAGTTGCACGGCTATGAAGAACGCCTGACCAGCGACATCTACCCGGCCGACTACGGTTGGGCCGTGAACTGGGACGAGCCGGACGTGCGGCCGACCTGGTACCACAACATGTCGTCGGTCCTGCAAGCCGGGCCCTGCGTGCGCACCAATCAACTGGATTTCGACGAAGAGGTGGTGTTCAAGGCCCAGCAGTACCTGTTCGATCACATCCGCGAGGATGGCGATCAGCCGTTCTGCCTGACCGTGTCGATGACTCACCCACACGATCCGTACACGATTCCCAAAACATTCTGGGAGATGTACGACGACGCCGACATCCCTCTACCCGAAACACCCGCACAGGATGAACTCGACCCTCACTCCCAGCGCTTGCTCAAAGTCTATGACCTGTGGGACAAGCCGCTGCCTGTGGATAAGATTCGCGATGCGCGCCGGGCCTATTTCGGTGCGTGCAGCTATATCGACAGCAACGTCGGCAAACTTCTGCAAACACTCGAGGAAACCGGGCTGATCGGCGACACCATCATCGTATTCTCCGGTGACCACGGCGACATGCTCGGCGAGCGCGGCCTCTGGTACAAAATGCACTGGTACGAAATGGCTGCCCGGGTGCCGCTGCTGATCAGTGCACCGGGGCAATTCAGGGCCGGGCGGGTCAGCGCGGCGGTGTCCACCGCGGACCTGCTGCCGACCTTTGTGGAATTGGCCGGCGGCTCATTGGAGCCGGGGCTGCCGCTGGACGGTCGCTCGCTGGTTTCGCACCTGCAAGGGCAGGGCGGTCACGATGAAGTTTTCGGTGAGTACATGGCCGAAGGCACCATCAGCCCATTGATGATGATTCGCCGTGGCGCCTACAAATTCATCTACAGCGAAGACGACCCTTGCCTACTCTTCGACGTACATAACGACCCGCGTGAAAAAGAAGAACTCAGCCATTCGCCGCAATATCGGCAGCTTTTCGAGGATTTTCTCGCCGAAGCGCGGGCCAAATGGAATATCCCGGCAATCCACCAACAGGTGCTCGCCAGTCAGCGACGCCGGCGTTTCGTCGCCGACGCCCTGACCATCGGCAAGCTGAAGAGCTGGGATCACCAGCCACTGGTGGACGCCAGCCAGCAGTACATGCGCAACCACATCGACCTCGACGATCTGGAACGTAAAGCACGTTATCCACAACCCTGCCAAAACCAATAATGTTAAGGGGAAGTCCATGCAAAGGTTATCCACAGTACTGACGGTCGGGCTTCTGGCTCTGGGCAGTGCCTCGGCCTATGCCGAGCAAAGCTGCGAGACGGTGAAAATGGCCGACCCTGGCTGGAGCGACATCGCTGCAACCAATGCCATCACCGGGTTTCTGCTGGACGGCATGGGCTACAAAGCCAAGGTCGACACGCTGGCGGTGCCGATCACCTTTGGGGGTTTGAAGGATGGCCAGGTGGACGTATTCCTGGGTAACTGGATGCCGGCGCAGCAAGGCTTCTACGACAAGTTCGTGGCCAACGGCGACGTGACTCAACTGGCGAAAAACCTCGACGGCACCGAGTTCACGCTGGCGGTCCCGGATTACGTTTGGGACGCGGGTGTGCATAACTTTAACGACTTGAACAAGTACGCCGAGCTACACCCAAAAGAAGTCGACAAGAAGATCTATGGCATCGGCTCCGGCGCCCCGGCGAACATTTCGCTGCAAGAGATCATCAAGAAGAACGACTTCGACATGGGTCAGTGGAAGCTGGTCGAATCCAGCGAACAGGCGATGCTGGCCGAAGTGTCCCGCGCGGTGAAGAAACAGAAGTTCGTGACCTTCCTCGGCTGGACACCGCATCCGATGAACGTGCAGCTGAAAATGCATTATCTGAAGGGCGGCGAGAAATACTTTGGTGACACAGGCAGCGTTTATACACTGACCCGCAAAGGTTATGCACAGGCCTGCCCGAACGTCGGCAAGTTGCTCACCAACCTGAGTTTTACCCAGGAAATGGAGAACAGCATCATGGCCGAGGTGGTGAACAAGAAGGTCAGCAATGCCGAGGCGGCCAAGGCATGGATCAAGGCCAATCCGGTGGTGCTGGATAAGTGGCTGGACGGGGTGAAGACGGTGGACGGGAAGGATGCGTTGCCGGCCGTGAAAGCCAAGTTGTAAGGTTCTCTGTGGCGAGGGAGCTTGCTCCCGCTGGAGTGCGTAGCGCTCCCATTTCGGCAAACACGGTTTATCTGTTTCACCGAGTTGTCTGGATTTGCGGCTGCTGCGCAACCGAGCGGGAGCAAGCTCCCTCGCCACAATGATCTGCCCGCTGTAGGTCAATGCTTTACCCTGACGATTTACCCCTTGCCGAGAGGACCCATGGCCTTCCCCAGCCGCCATTCACTCTTTCCCTTCCTGACCTGGTTGCCCCGGCAAACCCGTGCCAGCGTCGGTCGTGACCTGATCGTCGGCCTGAGCGGTGCGATTCTCGCGTTGCCACAATCCATTGCCTACGCCCTGATCGCCGGTCTCCCACCGGAATACGGGTTGTACGCCGCCATCATCCCGGTACTGATCGCCTGCCTCTGGGGTTCATCGTGGCATTTGATCTGCGGTCCCACGGCGGCCATTTCCATCGTCCTGTACGCCAGCGTCAGTCCTCTGGCCGTCCCCGCATCGCAGGACTACGTCACATTGATCCTGCTTCTGACACTCCTTGCGGGCATTTTCCAGTGGCTGCTGGGTTTGCTGCGTTTCGGCGCCCTGGTGAATTTCGTCTCTCACTCGGTGGTGCTGGGCTTCACCCTTGGCGCAGCGGTGGTAATTGCAATTGGGCAACTGCCGAACTTGCTGGGGCTGGATGTGCCCAACCAGGCCACGGCGCTGAACAGCCTGGTGCTGCTGTTCAGTCATCTCAGTGAGGTGGACAAACCCTCGCTGGTACTGGGCCTGGCCACGGTGGTGATAGGCATCGTGCTAAAACTGCTGGTGCCGCGCTGGCCGACGCTGTTGATCGCTCTGGCCTTGAGCGGGTTGCTGGTATGGCTGTGGCCAGCGATGTTCGGTCATGTGCAGTTGGTCAGCGCCTTTGTCGGGCGACTGCCACCCTTCAGCCCGTTGCCGCTGGATCTGGACCTGGTGTTGCGCCTGCTGCCTAGCGCGGTGGCGGTCGGCATGCTCGGGCTGGTGACGAGCCTGTCGATTGCCCGCTCCTTGTCGGCGCGCTCGCAGCAGTTGCTCGACGCCAATCAAGAAGTCCGCGCCCAGGGTTTCTCGAACATAGTCGGTGCGTTTTTTTCCGGGTCGCTGTCAGCCGGTTCCTTCACCCGCTCGGCCCTGAGCTATGACGCCGGTGCCTGCTCACCGTTGGCGGGCGTTTTTTCAGCAGTATGGGTGGCGTTGTTCGCTATCTTCGGTGCGGTATTGATCGCCCACATTCCGATCCCGGCCATGGCCGGCAGTATTTTGTTGATCGCCTGGGGATTGGTCGACCATCGCGGCATTCGCGCCTTGTTGCGGGTCAGCCGTGCCGAGTTTCTGGTCATGGCGCTGACCTGTGTCGCGACGCTGTTGCTGGAGTTGCAAACGGCGATCTACGCCGGCGTGCTGGCCTCGCTGTTCTTCTACCTCAAACGCACCTCGCAACCACGGGTTCAGCATTGGCGTGAGGGCGACGAAGACATTCTGCGAGTCGGCGGTTCAATCTTTTTCGGCGCCAGCCATTACCTGCAAGTGCGCCTGCAACGGATGCACGGCGCGCGCGTAGTGATCGAGGCGCAGCAGATCAACTTCATCGACTATTCGGGCGTGGAAATGCTGCACCAGGAAGCGCGACGGCTGCTGCGCCAGGATCGCAGCCTGACCCTGCGGCGGGCACGGCCGCAGGTGGTGGAGGAATTGAGAAAGCTCGAAGGCGCGGAGAAATGCCCGATTCGGTTCGAAGATTGAAACACCGGCGTTGAGGCAACGGCATAACCTGTGGCGAGGGAGCTTGCTCCCGCTGGGTTGCGAAGCAGCCCTAAAATCTGCGGGCGCTTCGCACCCGAGCGGGAGCAAGCTCCCTCGCCACAAAAGCTAGAGCGCGAGCTGGCGGCGGAGTTCGGCCAGCACTGGCGCTGTGTCCGGGCGCACACCGCGCCACAGATAGAACGCTTCCGCCGCCTGCTCGGCCAACATGCCCAAGCCATCCATCGCCACCGCCGCGCCGTGCTCACTGGCCCAGCGGCAGAACGAGGTCGATTCCTTGCCGTACATCATGTCGTAGCACACCGTCTTGCCTGGCTCGATCAAGCTGCCGGCAATCGGCGGTACATCGCCTGACAAACTGGCGGACGTAGCGTTGATGATCAGGTCCACCGGTTCGCGCAACCAATCGAAACCACTGGCCGACACCGGCCCCAGGTCGGCGAACAACTCCGCCAGCAATTCGGCTTTTTCCACCGTGCGGTTGGCGATGATCACTGACGCCGGTTGCTCTGCCAGCAATGGCTCCAGCGCACCGCGCACCGCACCGCCGGCCCCGAGCAGCAGGATGCGTTTTCCCGCAAGGCTGAATCCGGCGTTGACCGTCAGGTCCCGCACCAGACCGGCGCCATCGGTGTTGTCACCCAGCAAACTGCCATCGGCCAGTTTGCTCAGGGTATTCACCGCGCCGGCTCGCTGCGCCCGCTTGGTCAAGCTGTTCGCCAAACGATAGGCATCTTCCTTGAACGGCACCGTCACATTCGCCCCGCGCCCTTCGCGGAAAAATGCCTGGGCACAGCCGGAAAAATCATCGAGGGGCGCCAGCAAAGTGCTGTAGTCCAGTTTTTGCCCCGTCTGCTCGGCGAACAAACGGTGGATCAGCGGCGACTTGCTGTGGCCAATCGGATTACCGAATACGACGTAACGATCCATCAGAACTCCTCGTTCAGGCCTTGGCCAACCAATCGCGGTCTTGCAGGAAGTACTCGGTCAGGCGCGCTTCTTCACTGCCCGGCTCGGCTTTCCAGTCGTAGGCCCAGCGTACTTGCGGTGGCAGAGACATCAGGATCGATTCTGTACGCCCGCCCGATTGCAGGCCGAACAGCGTGCCACGGTCGTAGACCAGGTTGAACTCAACGTAACGGCCACGGCGAAATTCCTGGAATTCACGCTGTTTGGCGGTGAACGCATCGTTTTTGCGACGTTGCACGATCGGTAGGTACGCGTCGATGAACGCATCGCCAATGGCACGCATGAAGGCGAAGCTGGTGTCGAAATCCCACTCGTTCAAGTCATCGAAAAACAGGCCACCGATGCCCCGTGGCTCGTGGCGATGCTTGATGTGGAAATAGCTGTCGCACCAGGCCTTGTAGCGTGGGTAGACGTCCGGGCCGAACGGCGCGCAGGCCTGTTCGGCGACGCGGTGCCAGTGCACGCAGTCTTCTTCATTGCCGTAATAAGGGGTCAGGTCAAAGCCGCCACCGAACCACCAGACCGGCTCTTCACCTTCTTTTTCGGCGATGAAAAAACGCACATTGGCGTGGGACGTCGGTACATGCGGGTTGTGCGGGTGAATCACCAAAGACACGCCCAAGGCTTCGAAGCCTCGGCCGGCCAGTTCTGGCCGATGAGCACTGGCGGAGGGTGGGAGACCGCTACCAAAGACGTGGGAAAAGTTGACGCCGCCCTTTTCGATGACCGCGCCGTTTTCGATCACCCGGGTGCGACCGCCACCACCGGCAGGGCGGGTCCAGGCGTCTTCGACGAAGTCCGCGCCGCCGTCTTCAGCTTCCAGGGCAGCGCAAATGCGGTCTTGCAGGTCGAGCAGGTAGGCTTTTACGGCCTCGGTGCGGGTCGTCATGTCATCACCTTGAATCGGGCAAAGCTACGCGGCGCTCCATCGGAGCGGGGGGCCGGCGCAAATGGGCCCGTAGCATAACATCGCAGGCGAGCGTGCCGCAGTTGACGAAGGTCAAGCTTGGGAGTTCGATAGGGCGCTTGACGCTACAACTCTAGAAGCCAAGACCTAAGGAGAGTGCAAATGGCAAAGCGTATCCAGTTTCGCGCCCATGGCGGCCCCGAAGTGCTCGAATACGTGGACTACCAACCCGCCGAGCCCGGCCCGCAACAGGTACGCGTGACCAACAAGGCCATCGGCTTGAACTTCATCGACACCTATTACCGCAGTGGCCTGTATGCGCCGCCAGCCCTGCCATCGGGCCTGGGCGCAGAGGGTGCGGGCGTAGTCGAAGCGGTCGGTAGCGAAGTCACCCGCTTCAAGGTTGGTGATCGCGTGGCCTACGGCAGCGGCCCGTTGGGCGCCTACAGCGATGTTCATGTATTGCCGCAAGACAACCTGGTGCACTTGCCGGACGCCATCAGCTTCGAACAGGCCGCCGGCGTGATGCTCAAGGGCCTGACCGTGCAGTATCTGCTGCGTCAAACGTATGAACTCAAGGGTGGCGAAACCATCCTGTTCCACGCAGCAGCCGGAGGCGTCGGTTCCCTGGCCTGCCAATGGGCCAAGGCCTTGGGTGTGAAGGTGATCGGCACGGTCAGCTCAGCGGAGAAAGCCGCCCTGGCGAAAGCCAATGGTGCCTGGGCGACCATCGATTACAGCCATGAAAACGTCGCACAACGGGTGCTGGAATTGACTGACGGTAAAAAAGTCCCGGTGGTGTACGACGGTGTAGGCAAAGATACCTGGCTGACGTCGCTCGACAGCGTCGCGCCTCGGGGGCTGGTGGTGAGTTTTGGCAATGCTTCAGGCGCAGTCGATGGCGTGAATCTGGGGATTCTCGCGGCGAAGGGCTCGCTGTACGTGACCCGGCCGACCCTGGCGACCTACGCCAACAACGCGCAAAACCTGCAACGCATGGCCGATGAGCTGTTCGAGATGATCATCAGCGGCAAGCTGAAGGTGGACATCAGTCAGCGCTATCCATTGGCTGAAGCGGCGAAAGCGCAGACCGAATTGTCAGCGCGGCGCACCACGGGCTCGACCGTTTTGTTGCCTTGAGGACGCCATCGCGGGCAAGCCCGCTCCCACAGGATTTCGGTCGTTCACATTATTCGTATACGACTCAGATCTGTGGGAGCGAGGCTTGCCCGCGATGAACGATGACGCGGTCTAATCCGGGCGCACCACGTGGCCGGTCGCCAGATCGCGAATCACGCTCGGATTCTTGCGCCCACCCAGATTGCCACCCAACACCCAATCAACCTGCCCACGGAAATACTGCTCCACGCGTATCCGCGTCCGCGCCGCCGGCCGCCCCTGAGGGTTAGCCGAGGTCGACACCAGCGGCCCGACCAGCGCACACAAATCCCGCACCAATGGGTGATCGCTAACCCGCAACGCTACCGTTTCATGCACACCGGTAATCCACTGGGGCAACAGATTCTGATGGGGCACCAGCCAAGTGTTGGGACCCGGCCAGGTGCTGGCCATGCGGTCCATCCACAATTCCGGGAAGTCTTCGAAGAGAAAATCGAACTGACGAATGTTGTCGGCCACCAGAATCAGGCCTTTATCCACAGACCGTCCCTTGATCAGCAGCAAACGATCCACCGCCTCTTCATCCCACGGGTCGCAACCCAAGCCCCAGACAGCTTCGGTTGGGTAGGCAATGACCGCCCCGGCGCGAATTTCTCGTGCGGCTTGTTGCACACGCCAACTGTTAACCATGAAAGACTCTCCGGAATAAGGCTCTGCGCAGTTTACCGATCTTCCATGTAAAACCTAGTTTACCCGCGCAAACCATCGACCGCTTTCGCAGACCGCACGGCCATCCATTTCCAGTTCAGTCAGCGCGGCCAGCACTTTCGACAACGCCCAGCCACTGGTGATCGCCAAGGCTTCGCTGGTATGGGGCGCCGCGTGGAGCAACAGGAGCAGCGGATGGGTCACCGTCGGCGCTTCTGTGGATAACGGCAGCCGTTGCCAGCCGCGCAAGGCTTCGAGGATATGCTCGATGGTCTCCACCAGCACCGCACCATCGCGGATCAACTGATGACAACCCTTTGCGCCGGGGTGGTGGATCGACCCAGGAATCGCATACACCTCACGCCCCTGTTCCGCCGCCAGCCTCGCAGTGATCAACGAACCGCTGGCAACGCTCGCCTCGACCACCAGTACCCCAAGGGACAAACCACTGATGATTCGATTGCGCCGGGGAAAATTGCTGGGGGAAGGGCCAGCGTCCAGCGGGAACTCTGAAAGTACCGCGCTTCCGGAAGCGATCATGGCGTCCGCCAGTCGACGATTGCGCTGTGGATAAAAATTTTCAAGCCCCGTGCCAAGCACACCGACCGTTTGTCCGCCAACGTCCAGAGCCGCCTGATGCGCGGCGGCATCGATGCCCAAGGCCAGACCGCTGTTAATGACAAAACCGGCACCGGCCAGACTGCGGGAAAACGCGGCAGCAGTGTCCATGCCCGGTCGCGAAGCGCGACGACTGCCAACCATCGCCAATTGCGGTTTTTCCAGAATGCCAGGATCGCCTGCAACGAATATCAGCGGCGGCGCATCACTGATTTGCGCCAGCAGCGCAGGGTAGTCTGGTTGGTCCCACATCAGTAAATGCTGGCCCGGACGCGCTAACCAGGCCAATGCGTGACTGGCGCCATCACGGATTTCACTGGAGCGCCGAGCTTCTGCGCAGGCGAGGGGCAGGCCCAGTGCACGCCACGCGCTGGCCGGTGCGCTGATGGCTTTGGAGGCAGAACCAAAGGCCTCAAGCAACTTCTTGAAACGTGCCGGACCCAGTTCCGGCAAACGGTGCAGGCGTAAACGGGCTTCCAGTTCCGCAGGGGAAACCGGCATACAGGCAGACAGCGACATGGATCATCCTTGATCGTTATAAAGTCCCATCGAATCGGGAATAAGCTGTGGATAACTCTGTTGGTAACTTGTGGAGCAGGCTTAAGGATTTCGCACCTTGTCCATCACCGCCAAAGAACGCGATGCGTTAAGGACCAGTCCGTAGCTGAGCTTGTCGTAGGTGCGGAAAACCATCAGCAGACCCGCCCGCTCATCGGGGATTTTCAATGGTTGACCGGTAATCCGGTCACGCACGGTTTCACCGGTTTTCATTACCGCCAGCACATTGCCTTCGGCCAGGCCGTCGCGTTGTCCTTTGTTCAGGGTGACGACGTCCAACGCACCAATCTGGGTAACCCCGCGTGGCACATCGATGATCAAGCCGTCGATTTCGGTTGTTGGCGCACTGGGCATGAAGGTCGAATTGATCGAGCGTTCTTCGCCGCTGAACAGCCGGTCGCCAAGTCGCACTTCCTGGGTGGTACGTTGCAAGGCCAGGGTAGCGACATCGCCTTCAGTGGCAATGATCTCGCCACCGCCGATGTCGTCGGCGTTGATCCCCAGAAACTCCTTGCTCTGCGGGTCGGTGTAGACCTTGCCCTGGCGGAAGATGCCGTACACCGGTTGTGCCGGGTCGAAATGGCCGCGCGCGAATATTCGATCACCGGTGCCGCTGAGCACCCGTTCGGCATCGCCGGCAACGATGTACGGCGCCTTGTCGAAATCCTCGGCCTTGTCGACGATGCGATTGCTCAGCAGAAAGCTGTTGATCGATTTCAGCGGAATACTCGGGATGGCGTCGGCCATCGGCGAACTGCGAATGCGTGGCGAAAGCTTGATGGTGCCCCGGGAAGCGCCGCGATTGAGGGTCAGGCGTGGCTGACCGTTGACGTAGACCAGCGACAGCGTATCGCCGGGGTAGATGAGATTGGGGTTTTCGATCTGTGGATTGGCCTGCCAAAGCTGCGGCCACTGCCACGGCTCACGCAGGTATTTGCCGGAAATGTCCCAGAGTGTGTCCCCTGCCACCACGGTGTATTGCTGTGGGAAACCTTCCCTGAGTTGCACTTGCCCATGCGCAAAACCGGCCGAGGCCAGAAGGAGCAAGGCGAGTAGTGATTTCCTCATGCGGTGAATCCCTTTATTATGTACGTTCGCGTGAAACGTCAGAGCCCTCGTGGCTCGCTTCCAGCTCATTATTGAAAAGCCGGAAGCTACGTTCACAACGGTAGCCTGCATCCTCGGACTCGCCAGGCCATCGACCCGACTTTACCTCACACGTGCAGCAATTGAGCTTATGGCCATTTTAGACATCCTCGAATTCCCCGATTCGCGCCTGCGCACTATCGCCAAACCAGTGGCCGTAGTGGACGACGAAGTGCGTCAGTTGGTCGATGACATGTTTGAAACAATGTATGAAGCGCCAGGCATCGGCCTCGCCGCGACCCAGGTCAACGTGCACAAACGTATCGTCGTGATGGACCTCTCCGAAGACCGCAGCGAACCACGGGTGTTCATCAACCCCGAGTTCGAAACCCTGACCGACGAGATGGGCCAGTACCAGGAAGGCTGCCTTTCGGTGCCGGGCTTCTACGAAAACGTCGATCGCCCGCAAAAGGTCAAGATCAAGGCCCTGGACCGCGACGGTCAACCGTATGAATTGATCGCCGAAGACCTGCTCGCCGTGTGCATCCAGCATGAATGCGACCACCTCAACGGCAAATTGTTCGTCGATTACCTGTCCACGCTCAAACGCGACCGGATCAAGAAGAAACTGGAAAAGCTCCATCGCCAGAACGCTTGATGCCCTTCTTTCAAAGGCTTGCCGCGGCAAGCCTTTTTCTTTTCAAGATGCTTTGCAATTGAGAGCTTCCATGACTGAGCCACTGCGCATTGTCTTTGCCGGCACCCCTGAATTCGCCGCCGAACACCTCAAGGCCCTGCTCGACAGCCCTTATGAGATCGTTGCGGTCTACACCCAACCGGACCGTCCGGCAGGCCGTGGGCAGAAGCTGATGCCGAGCCCGGTCAAGCAGTTGGCGTTGGAAAACAACATCCCGGTGTTGCAGCCGCCAACTCTGCGCAACGAAGACGCTCAAGCGGAGCTGGCCGCGCTGAAGCCAGATTTGATGGTGGTGGTCGCCTACGGCCTGATCCTGCCGCAAGTGGTGCTGGATATTCCGCGCCTGGGTTGCATCAACAGCCACGCCTCCTTGCTGCCACGCTGGCGCGGTGCGGCGCCGATCCAGCGCGCCGTTGAAGCGGGCGACAACGAAAGCGGCGTGACCGTGATGCGCATGGAAGCCGGCCTGGACACCGGGCCGATGCTGCTCAAGGTGACCACGCCGATCAGCGCCGAAGACACCGGCGGCAGCCTCCATGATCGCCTCGCAGAAATGGGCCCGCCGGCCGTGATTCAGGCGATTGCCGGCCTGGCTGCGGGCACTCTGGAAGGCGAAGCGCAGGACGACAGCCTCGCCACTTATGCTCACAAATTGAACAAGGACGAAGCGCGCATCGACTGGAACCGTCCGGCGGTTGAGCTGGAGCGTCTGGTTCGCGCCTTCAATCCATGGCCGATCTGCCACAGCACGCTGAACGGCGAAGCGCTGAAAGTGCTGGCCGCAAGCCAGGCTGAAGGGAAGGGCGCCCCGGGTGAAATCCTCGGCGCCAGCAAGGACGGCTTGATCGTCGCCTGCAGTGAACAGGCGCTGTGCCTGACCCGTCTGCAATTGCCTGGCGGCAAGGCGCTGAACTTCAGCGACTTGTTCAACAGCCGTCGTGAGAAATTCGCCGTCGGCACCGTCCTCGGTCAAACGGCAGACGCTCAATGAATCCACGTCTGGCTGCCGCCAAGGCACTTGCTGCTGTTCTTAACGGAAAAGCCTCACTCAACAGTTCTCTGCCGACACAAATGGACAAGGTTGAAGACCGCGATCGCGGTTTCACCCAGGACCTGGCGTTCGGCACGGCTCGCTGGCAGCCGCGCTTGTCGGCGCTGGCGGCCAAATTGCTGCAAAAGCCATTCAAGGCAGCGGATGCCGATGTCGAGGCGCTGTTGCTGGTGGGGCTTTATCAACTGCTCTATACCCGCGTCCCGGCTCACGCCGCCATCGGCGAAACCGTCGGTTGCGCCGACAAACTGAAAAAACCGTGGGCCAAAGCCTTGCTCAACGCCGTGCTGCGCCGCGCCCAACGGGAAAGCGAGGCGCTGCTGGCAGAGCTGGAACACGACCCGGTGGTGCGCACCGCCCACCCGCGCTGGCTACAAAAATCCCTGAAGGCTTTCTGGCCGCAGCAGTGGGAAGCCATTTGCGCGGCGAACAACGCGCACCCGCCGATGATTCTGCGGGTCAACCGTCGCCATCACACTCGCGATGCTTACCTCGGCTTGTTGACTGAAGCGGGTATCGCTGCCGCGCCGTGCGTTTACAGTCGCGACGGCATCATCCTCGACACCGCCGCCGACGTGCGCAGCTTGCCGGGGTTCGCTGAAGGCTGGATCAGCGTGCAGGACGAAGCCGCGCAACTGGCCGCCGATCTGCTGGACCTGGCGCCGGGCCAACGGGTGCTGGACGCCTGCTGCGCACCGGGCGGCAAAACCTGCCACATCCTTGAGGCCGAGCCCAAACTGGCCGGCGTGGTGGCCGTGGATCTGGAAGCCAAGCGTCTGGTGCGGGTGCGGGAAAACCTCGCGCGCCTGGGCCTGAGCGCCGAACTGATCGCCGCCGACGGTCGCGACACCGCGACGTGGTGGGATGGCAAACCATTCCAGCGCATTCTGCTGGACGCGCCATGCTCGGCCACCGGGGTGATCCGCCGTCACCCAGACATCAAACTGACCCGCCAACCCGACGACATTGCCGCACTGGCGGTGCTTCAGGGTGAGCTGCTCGACGCCATGTGGATAACTCTGGAAGTGGGCGGCATTCTGCTTTACGCCACCTGCTCCACGCTGCCGACCGAAAACACCGAAGTCATCGAAGCGTTCCTCGCCCGCACGCCGGGCGCCCGTGAACTGGACCTCGCCACAGCGGCAGGCATCAAACAGCCCCATGGCCGCCAATTGCTGGCCCAGGAAGGCGGCCACGACGGGTTCTACTACGCCAAGTTGATCAAGATTGCCGCCGCGCGCGGTTAACCGGATTTAAGGGAGTGACCGGATGAAAATCATCATCCTCGGCGCAGGGCAGGTCGGCGGTTCGCTGGCGGAACACTTGGCCAGCGAGGCCAACGACATCACCGTGGTCGACACCGACGGCGAACGCCTGCGCGACCTCGGCGATCGGCTGGACATCCGTACCGTACAGGGCCGTGGGTCGCTGCCGACCGTACTGCGTCAGGCCGGTGCCGACGACGCCGACATGTTGGTGGCCGTGACCAACAGTGACGAAACCAACATGGTCGCCTGTCAGGTCGCCCATACCCTGTTCCATACACCGACCAAGATCGCCCGGGTCCGCGAAGCCGCGTACCTGACCCGCGCCGAACTGTTCGATAACGAAGCGATTCCGGTCGACGTGCTGATCAGTCCGGAGCAAGTCGTCACCAACTACATCAAACGCCTGATCCAGCATCCGGGTGCGTTGCAGGTGATCGACTTCGCCGAAGGCAAGGCGCAACTGGTGGCGGTCAAGGCCTACTACGGCGGGCCATTGGTAGGTCAGCAACTGCGGCAGTTGCGCGAACACATGCCGAATGTCGAAACCCGTGTCGCGGCGATTTTCCGTCGTGACCGGCCGATCCTGCCCCAGGGCGATACGGTGATCGAAGCCGACGACGAAGTGTTTTTCATCGCCGCCAAAGCGAACATTCGCGCAGTGATGAGCGAAATGCGCCGCCTCGATGAAAGCTACAAACGCATCGTCATTGCCGGTGGCGGGCAGATCGGCGAACGCTTGGCCGAGGCCATCGAAAGCCGTTATCAGGTGAAGATCATCGAGATGAACCCGGCCCGCTGCCGTTACCTCTCCGATAACCTCGACAGCACTGTGGTGTTACAGGGCAGTGCCTCGGACCGGGACCTGCTGCTGGAAGAAAACATCGCCGACGCCGATATTTTCCTTGCCCTGACCAACGATGACGAAGCCAACATCATGTCGTCGCTGCTGGCCAAGCGCCTGGGCGCGAAGAAAGTGATGACGATCATCAATAACCCGGCCTATGTCGACCTGATTCAGGGTGGCGACATCGACATCGCCATCAGTCCGCAACTGGCGACCATCGGCACCTTGCTGGCCCACGTGCGCCGCGGCGATATCGTCAGCGTTCACTCATTGCGCAGGGGCGCAGCGGAAGCCATCGAGGCGATTGCCCACGGCGATGCGAAGTCAAGCAAGGTGATCGGCAAGGCCATCGAAAACATCGGCCTGCCGCCGGGCACCACCATCGGCGCGATCATCCGCGACGAAGAGGTGATCATCGCCCACGACGACACGGTGATCGAAGCAGGCGATCATGTGATTCTGTTCCTTGTGGATAAGAAGCATATTCGGGATGTGGAAAAGCTGTTCCATGTGGGGTTGAGCTTTTTCTGATCCGGCATTTGCAGTGGCTGGACGGGCCTCTTCGCGGGCAAGCCCGCTCCCACAGTGTTTTGCAGCGAACACATATTTTGTGTACGACCGAGACTCCTGTGGGAGCGGGCTTGCCCGCGAAAGCAATCTCAATAACAAACAGGCATCCCTGAATAACCTCAATAAGGAATCCACCGTGATCGAATCCCTGGAAAAAATGCTCGCCAAGGGTGTGGATAACTCATTGCTGCGCTTCGGCCTGGGCAAGGGTTATCTGGATCTTGGGGAAAACGCCAAGGCTGCAGAACATTTCCAGCGCTGCATCGAGTTCGATCCGAAGTATTCGGCGGCCTGGAAACTGCTGGGCAAGGCCCATCTGGCGCTGGCGGATTACGCGGCGGCGCGTCAGGCCTGGGAACAGGGCCTGGAAGCCGCCCGTGCCCATGGCGACAAGCAGGCGGAGAAGGAAATGACGGTGTTTCTGAAAAAGCTCGAGCGTCAGGCGCACTGATCAGAGGTAACGCAGGCCAATGCCTTCGGCATCCACCAGCACCACTTCCATGCGCACTTGTGGCGCGCCTATGGGTAAATCCTGCACCTGACCATAAACCACCGTGCCTTTGGGCAATACAGCCAAGGCCGGATGCTTGACGTAGACGCCTGTGGTCGACAGGTTGCGGGTCTGGCCCAGGCACTCACCGATGCTTTCGTGACTGATCTTGATGCGAAACGATTGGCGCTGTTCGGACATCTGGTGCGTCCTTGAATGAACGTGTTGTGGATAACTGAAAGCAAGATCAAAAGATCGCAGCCATCGGCAGCTCCTACGGTTATCCACAGATCGTGCCAGCATCAGTACCAGCGAGCCTCACCGGGCGGACGTTTCTTGAAACGCTTCATACTCCACATGTACTGGCTCGGATAGGCCCGCACGTAACGCTCCACCACCTGGCTCATGGCCGCGCAGGATGTCTCGGTATCGGTGCTGTACATGGCCTCGGGCGCGGCTTCGAGGATCACTTTGTAACCCGAACCGTCCGGCAGCCGCAGGGCATGCAGGAACACGCCGACCGCTTTGCCGCCGGCCAGCATGTTCGGTACGAATTTGCTGGTCAGGGCCTGGGTGGCGAAGAACGGCACGAAGATCCCGGCGGATTCGGCCGGTTCCGGGTCGGCCGGAATGCCCACTGCACCACCTTTGCGCACTTCCTTGATGACACTGAGGATGCCTTCCTTGGTGGAAGCGGCCACCCGATTGCCCAATTGCACCCGCTGTTTGCGCAGTAACTCATCCACCGCCTTGAGCTTGGGCGGACGGTAGAAAATGATCGGTTTGCACTGGTTGCAATAGAAGTGGTTCAACACTTCCCAGTTGCCCAGGTGGCTGGTGATGCCGACCACGCCTTTGCCGGAGGCGAGGGCGTCCTTGAGCACATCGAGACCTTCGACTTCACGCACCAGATCAATGGAACGCTGAGCGGGCCAGATCCATGCACAGGCGCTTTCGGTGAGGGACTTGCCGATGTCTTTCAGGCTCTGGCCCACCAGACGCTCGCGTTCGGCCGGGTCCATCTGCGGAAAGCACTTGGCGAGGTTGATCCGTACCACGTCGCGGGAACGGTTGGGGGTTTTCCACATGATCCAGCCAATTGCCGAACCCACTGCCTGCACTGCCCGCCACGGCAGCAGGGCAAACAGCCGCAGAGCGCCTACCAGCAAGGCGCCTTTCAACTTATCCACAGGTCACTCCTGATCTTGTGCTGTGCGCGAGGCGGCTATTCTAACCGTCGTTCGCCAAGGTGGCGTAGCGATCGCAATCCCGGGTGTGGTCCATGACCATGCCCGAGGCCTGCATCAACGCGTAACAAATGGTCGGGCCGACGAACGTGAAGCCGGCTTTTTTCAGGCCTTTGCTCATCTCGACGGCGACCGGTGTCACCGCCGGTACTTCACTGCGATCCTTGAAATGATTGATCACCGGCGTGCCGCCGACAAACGACCAGAAAAACGCCACCGGGTCCTCCAGCGCCAGCCAGGCCTGGGCATTACGCCGGGCCGCATCGAGTTTGAGGCGATTGCGGATGATCCCCGGATCGAGCATCAATTCATCGATTTCCGCATCGCTCATCTGTGCCACACGCTGTACGTCGAAGCCGAACAGCACCTCGCGATAACGCTCTCGTTTGCGCAACACGGTGATCCAGGAAAGCCCGGCCTGGAACCCTTCGAGCAAAAGCAACTCGAACAATCCCTGCGCATCGCGTAGCGGCGTGCCCCACTCCTGATCGTGATAAGCCATGTACAGCGGATCTTCGGTACACCAAAAGCAGCGTGGCATAAGGCTCCAGGGGGCGTGCGCAGCAATGAATCGGGTATACTCCCGCTCTTTAAATCGCAGCCCAAGAAACAGGTGAATTTCGTGAGCCAGCCTACGCCAGCCGTGCGTACCTTCCAAGACTTGATCCTCGCCCTCCAGCAATACTGGGCCGAGCAAGGTTGTGTGGTACTTCAGCCCTACGATATGGAAGTAGGCGCCGGCACTTTCCACACTGCCACGTTCCTGCGCGCCATCGGCCCGGAAACCTGGAACGCCGCTTATGTGCAGCCCAGTCGTCGCCCGACTGACGGCCGCTACGGCGAAAACCCGAACCGTCTGCAGCACTATTATCAGTTCCAGGTAGTCTTGAAGCCGAACCCGGACAACTTCCAGGAACTGTACCTGGGCTCCCTCAAGCACGTCGGTCTGGACCCGTTGGTCCACGACATCCGTTTCGTCGAAGACAACTGGGAGTCGCCAACGCTGGGCGCCTGGGGTCTGGGCTGGGAAGTCTGGCTCAATGGCATGGAAGTGACGCAATTCACTTACTTCCAGCAAGCGGGCGGCATCGAGTGCTACCCGGTGACCGGCGAGATCACTTACGGTCTGGAGCGTCTGGCCATGTACCTGCAAGGCGTGGACTCGGTCTACGACCTGGTCTGGGCTGACGGTCCGTTCGGCAAGGTGACCTACGGCGACGTGTTCCACCAGAACGAAGTGGAGCAGTCGACCTACAACTTCGAACACGCCAACGTCGAGAAGCTGTTCGAGTTGTTCGACTTCTACGAAAGCGAAGCCAAGCGCCTGATCGAACTCGACCAGCCGCTGCCGTTGCCGAGCTATGAAATGGTGTTGAAGGCGTCCCACACCTTCAACCTGCTGGATGCGCGCCGGGCGATCTCGGTGACTGCGCGTCAGCAATACATTCTGCGTGTACGCACCCTGGCGCGTTCCGTTGCGCAAGCCTACTTGCTGGCTCGCGCCAAGCTGGGCTTCCCGATGGCGACCCCGGACCTGCGTGATGAAGTACTGGCCAAGCTGGAGGCTGCACAATGAGTGCTCAAGATTTCCTGGTTGAACTGGGCACCGAAGAACTGCCACCCAAAGCCCTGAACACCCTGGCCGAAGCGTTTATGGCCGGTATCGACAAAGGCCTGCAAGCCGCTGGCCTGAACTACGAAACCAAAACCGTCTACGCCGCGCCACGTCGTCTGGCCGTGCTGATCACCGCGCTGGCGACCCAGCAGCCGGATCGCAGCATCAACCTCGACGGCCCACCGCGTCAGGCAGCGTTCGATGCCGAAGGCAACCCGACTCAAGCGGCCCTGGGCTTCGCCAAGAAGTGCGGCGTCGAGCTGAGCGAAATCGATCAGAGCGGCCCGAAGCTGCGCTACAGCCAAAGCATCGCCGGCAAGCCGACCGCGAGCCTGCTGCCGACCATCGTCGAAGATTCCCTGAACGACCTGCCGATCCCCAAGCGTATGCGCTGGGGTGCTCGCAAGGAAGAATTCGTTCGCCCGACCCAATGGCTGGTGATGCTGCTCGGTGACCATGTCATCGACTGCACGATCCTCGCCCAAAAGGCCGGCCGCGATTCCCGTGGTCACCGCTTCCACCACCCGGAAAGCGTGCGCATCACCTCGCCGGCCAACTACCTGAGCGATCTGCGTTCTGCCTATGTACTGGCCGACGCCAACGAGCGCCGCGAACTGATCAGCAAGCGCACCGAAGAACTGGCGACAATGCAGGAAGGTACGGCGATCGTTCCTCCAGCCTTGCTCGACGAAGTGACCGCGCTGGTTGAATGGCCGGTGCCGCTGGTGTGCTCGTTCGAAGAGCGTTTCCTCGACGTGCCGCAAGAAGCCCTGATCACCACCATGCAGGACAACCAGAAGTACTTCTGCCTGCTGGATGCCGACGGCAAGTTGCTGCCTCGTTTCATCACCGTGGCCAACATCGAAAGCAAGGATCCGCAGCAGATCATCGCCGGTAACGAGAAAGTGGTTCGCCCACGCCTGACCGACGCCGAGTTCTTCTTCAAGCAAGACCAGAAGCAAAAACTCGAAGACTTCAACCTGCGTCTGCAGAACGTGGTGTTCCAGGAAAAACTCGGCAGCG
The DNA here is from genome assembly GCF_024749285.1 of Pseudomonas sp. B21-015. NCBI lineage: Bacteria > Pseudomonadati > Pseudomonadota > Gammaproteobacteria > Pseudomonadales > Pseudomonadaceae > Pseudomonas > Pseudomonas sp. B21-015. The sequence continues at coordinate 33,606 of NZ_CP087196.1, read as the reverse complement.
TCTACGACAAGGCCGAACGCGTTTCCAAACTCGCTGCGTTCATCGCTCAACGCATTGGCGGCAACGCTGCCTGGGCTTCCCGTGCAGGCCTTCTGTCCAAGTGCGACCTGGCGACCGAGATGGTTGGTGAGTTCCCGGAGATGCAAGGTGTCGCCGGTTACTACTACGCCCTCAACGACGGCGAGCCTGAAGAAGTCGCCTTGGCGCTGAACGAGCAGTACATGCCGCGCGGTGCCGGCGCTGAACTGCCGACCACCCTGACCGGTGCGGCAGTTGCTATTGCCGACAAGCTCGACACGCTGGTGGGCATTTTCGGTATCGGCATGCTGCCGACCGGTAGCAAAGACCCGTATGCCCTGCGCCGTGCTGCGTTGGGTGTACTGCGGATCCTGATCGACAAGAAGCTCGACCTCGATCTGAACGACGCCGTGGCGTTTGCCGTGAATGCGTTCGGTACCAAGATCAAGGCCGCCGGCCTGAATGAGTCGGTGCTGGAGTTCATCTTCGATCGTCTGCGTGCCCGTTACGAAGACGAAGGCGTTGACGTCGGGACTTACCTGTCGGTCCGTGCCCTGAAGCCGGGTTCGGCACTGGACTTCGATCAGCGCGTACAAGCTGTGGAAGCCTTCCGCAAACTGCCGGAAGCTGCAGCCCTGGCCGCCGTGAACAAACGCGTTTCGAACTTGCTGAGCAAGATCGAAGGCAGCGTTCCGTCGGTCGTTGAAGCCAAGTACTTCGACAACGCCAACGAGTTCTCGCTGTATTCGGCGATCCAGCAGGCTGACCAGGCTGTGCAGCCAATGGCGGCGGCCCGTCAGTACAGCGAATCGCTGGCACGTCTGGCCGCCTTGCGCGAGCCGGTGGATGCGTTCTTCGAAGCCGTGATGGTCAACGCTGAAGACGCCAAGGTGCGAGCCAACCGCTATGCGCTGCTGGCGCGTCTGCGTGGGTTGTTCCTGGGCGTCGCTGACATTTCGCTGCTGGGCTAAGGGGCTGCTGTTGAAACTGCTGATTCTCGATCGGGACGGAGTGATCAATTACGACTCCGACGCGTACATCAAGTCGGTGGAGGAGTGGATTCCGCTCCCCGGTTCGATCGAAGCCATCGCGCAGTTGAGCAAGGCTGGCTGGACGGTAGCGGTCGCTACCAACCAGTCGGGCATCGCTCGCGGCTATTACGACATCGCCACCCTGAATGCCATGCACGCTCGCTTGCGCGAGTTAGTAGCGGAGCAGGGCGGCGAAGTCGGGCTGATCGTCTATTGCCCGCACGGGCCAGACGATGGCTGCGATTGCCGCAAGCCAAAACCCGGGATGTTGAAAACCATCGCCGCGCATTACAACGTTTCGCTGACGAATCTATGGTTCGTCGGCGATACTCTCGGTGACCTGGAAGCCGCCAGAGCCGTCGACTCTCAGCCAGTTTTGGTAAAGACCGGGAAAGGCGAAAAGACCCTGGGCAAGACCCTACCCGCGGGCACCTTGATTTTTGACGATCTGGCGGCGATTGCCGCAGAACTTATCCACAACTAAGGCTCTTCTGACATCCTGGCCAAGGACTGATCGGGAGTGCGCTTGAATAGGCGGGCAATGCCCGCAACGGTAAATGTCGCCATGTCGATACTGCAGGCCATCAGATCTTTCCTCTTTTACCTGCTGCTGGGCACCAGCTCTTTGCTCTGGTGCAGCCTGAGCTTTTTTATCGCACCGTTTCTGCCGTTCAAGGCGCGCTATCGCTTTATCAACGTGTATTGGTGCCGCTGCGCCTTGTGGCTGAGCAAAGTCTTTCTGGGTATTCGCTACGAAGTTAAAGGTGCCGAGAACGTTCCTGACAGGCCCTGCGTGATTCAGTCGAACCACCAGAGCACTTGGGAGACGTTCTTTCTCTCGGCCTATTTCTCGCCTCTGAGCCAGGTGCTCAAGCGCGAACTGCTCTACGTTCCGTTCTTCGGCTGGGCCATGGCCATGCTGCGGCCGATCGCCATCGACCGTGGCAACCCAAAAGCGGCGCTCAAGCATGTGGCGAAGAAGGGCGATGAGCTGCTCAAGGACAATGTCTGGGTACTGATCTTCCCGGAAGGGACTCGTGTTCCCTACGGCACCATCGGCAAGTTCTCCCGTGGTGGCACCGCGTTGGCGGTCAATGCGTCATTACCCGTGCTGCCGATTGCGCACAATGCCGGCAAGTTCTGGCCGAAAACCGGTTGGGCCAAACAGCAAGGCGTGATCACCGTGATCATCGGCGCGCCGATGTACGCCGAGGGCAGCGGGCCACGAGCCATTGCCGACCTGAATGACCGGGTGCAGGCCTGGAACGAACAGATGCAGCGCGAGATGGGCTCGCTGCCAGCAGCCCCGGCGGCACCCAATGCCACCGATCAAGTGACTGTCTGAGATTCTGTGGATAACCTGTGTACCGTTTTGTTGAAAAACGTCTTTTTTAGTTTTTAAGCTTATGATTTACATACATATTTCTTAAGTAAATAAAACGTCGAAAAAGGTGCATAAGTTTATTTCGGACTAAAAAAAACCGGCTGATATAGCCGGTTTTTTTATGCCCGTTGAAAGCATCTGGCTCACTCGCTCAATAGCGGTAACTGGACACTGAACGTAGTGCCTTGCCCCACTACGCTATGACAGAAAATACGCCCGCCGTGACGATCCACCACAGCCTTGACCATGGACAAACCCAGCCCCAGGCCATCACTGCCGTGAGCCGAGGTAAAACGCCGATACTGACTGAACAACTCGGGAAGTTCTTCGACGGCAATCCCTCGGCCCTGATCGGCGATCTCGCACATCAACCAGCCCTCGGCACAACTCACCCGCACGGAAATCCGCGAACCCGCCGGACTGTACTTGATAGCGTTTTCCAGGAGGTTGAACAGGGCCCGTGTCAGTAGCGACTGATCGGCCAGAACCAGCGCTTCAGCGTCTTCGTCGAGGTCATGTTGCAATTGAATGTTCTTCAGATGAGCGATGCTCGACGCCTGGTCGAAGGTGTCGAGCAGCAACATCGCGAACATGCTCGGCTGAAACTGGTAAGCCTCGGACTCAGCCTTTGCCAACTGCACAAAAGCTTCGGTGAGGTTCAGCGCCTTGCGCACCTGTAACTCGATCTGGCTGAACACTTGCGTGTCGCCGGACACCTGATGCCGCTGAACGTCGAGCAAGGCCAGAATCGCCGAGTGGGGGGCCCTAAGGTCATGGGATAAAAAGCGCAGCAACACGGCACGCTGCTCCTCGGCATCTCGCTCGATGCTCAGGTCAGTAAGGCTCAGTAACCAGCCAATCACAGAGTCGCCTTCGGCCGGCAGCAGCGGTTCCAGGTCCAGACGCAGGCTGCGTGCCTGGGTGTCACGAAACTCCAGCGGCTCCAGGGTCGACAACGCAGGAGGCGTTCCGGCGGACGGCACCGGGTAACCCAGGTCGCTCAGTTGCTTGAGCATGTCCTCACCCACCAGGCCACGGCAAAACACCTCTCGAGCCTTACGGTTGGCCAGTAGAATGCGCCCGTTCGGATCGCTGATCAGCGTCGCCACCGGCAGGTATTCAAGGCCATCGGAAATGAAACGTCGGGTATCGCGGGTTCGGCTCATGGCCTGCTCCAACGCGACGATTTGCCCTTGCAGCACATCGCCGGCCGGAGCCTGGGTGCGGCGACGTTCGGGAAAGACTTTCGGCTCGCTATCCAGGCGCGCCAGTTCCCAGCCGAAATAGGCGAGCACCGCGTTCAACCTTCGCCAATTCCAGATCAGGTAACCCAGCAACATACCCAGCAGGCTCGCAGCCGGCGACCACCACCAGCCAAGGCGCAACAACAAGCTCGAACCCAGCAGAGCGGCCGCCATTGCCCCCAGGGTCAGCCACAGGGCACGACGCGGACGCACCAGCAGCAGGCCCAGCAACTCACCGACAATCACCACTGATAGCAACGCCGCCTGGCGCTGATCGAGAACCACGATGTTGCGCTGTTGCAACAGCCCGTTGAGGATGTTCGCCTGAATCTCGATGCCCGGTGTGGTGCCAATCCTGACCGATTGCGGCGTCACATAACGGTCCCCCAGGCCAGGCGCGGTCGACCCGATCAGGATCAAGCGATCACGCAGCAACTCAGGCGGGACTTCGCCGCGCAATACGCTGACGTAGGGCACGCTGGGAAAGCCCGCGTCGGAATGGATGAAAGGAATCCTTATTTCGTGGGCTCGCTGCCAGCCTTGCACCGATGGCGGGGCAGGGGTATCGGGCATCGGGATATTTCCCTTGTCGGCAAGCGTCTCTTCGTACAGCAGCCAGGCCAGTTGCGGGCGTGCTTTTTGCGCCGGTCCTTCGCTTAAATACACGCTGCGCACGATCCCGTCGGTATCCGCTTCGGCATTGATGTGGCCGACGCCTTTGACGCAATGGCTCAGCGAAGCCACCGGTTCAATTTCCCCCGAAGGCTGCCCATAACGCGCGACACCTTCGCGCAACAGCGGCACGAAGACATTTCCGGCCCGGCAGGCCGCCTGGGCCAGAAGCTGATCGTTGCCGGGATGGCTATCGGGCTCGCTGAAGATCACATCGAACAGAACACCTTTGACGTGCGCGGCGCTGAGCCGATCAAGCAACTGCGCATGCATGGCCCGCGACCACGGCCATTGGCCAAGCTGCTGCAAGCTGTAGTCGTCGATCGTGACGATGAGTATTCGCGGGTCGACCGGCAGCGGGCTCAGCCGGCGCAGATTGTCGTACAGCAAATTGCTCAAGATCAGGCCCTGAGTCATGGATAGCATCGCCGTCAGAGGCAGCAGGATCAGACTGACCCACAGCCACTCGCGGACCATTCGCCGAAACAGCCGCTGAGCCTGGGTCGGCTCGCGATCGTCCTTCCTTGGCCGACCCTTCATCGCTCGCCGTCCGGGGTGCTATTGGACATGCGTGGTCCTGGGGTAATAGAAAATGTCATACACCCCGGCCTCTCCCTCTAACCCCTGAGCGTCATACGCCGACAGGCGAACATGGTAGAAAAACGCTTTCAACCCGCTGAACTTTACCTCTGGCGTGCTGGAAAACTGCTCTTGCTTGATGTCCAGAAAGGCTGCATCGGTGGCAACTTGCGCCCGATAACCCGTGGCCCCTTCAATGGGCTTCATGATCAACTGCCAGACAGGCACATTATCCGTTTGGCCGGACTGCCCCAACAAACGCGGGGCGGGTAACAAGTCGATTGACGTCAACGTGCCTTGTTTCTGAATACGCACCCCCTGACGGGCCATGACCTGGACCTCGTCAGCTTCAGCGCCCTCAGGGCGTTTGGCGTTGAGGTGCAGCGTGATGTGGGAGCTGGAAGGTAGCACCACTCGCGAGCCATCACCCAGGGACAGGCTGACAAACGCCGAGGGTGAGGTCTTGACGCCTTCCTGCTCGTCGATCGACATACCTTCCTGCAGTGGCGTCTGCTTGCCTTTGACGTCCAGCTTCCAGGCTTCGCCGGTCAGATGCTCGACAGTCGCGGGCAGCGGTTGACCACGGCATTGCTGGTTTTCATCGATACAAGGCAGAGGTTTTGCCGAAGCGGCAGGCGCCGATGCAATCTGGGTGAGCAATCCCATCAGGCCGGCAACCAGTAAAAAACAGACACCAGAACGGCGTGGGAGCAATAAGGTCATGGGATTCATGGATTGGCTTTTTATGCTCTTTTGGAAATCATGCCGGGTAAACGCGCGCGCTTGACGCACGATACCTGACCGGACGCTCTGGCAGATAGCCATAGGCGCAACGGACATGAGATGACACATCCCTGTGTCGGCGCCGAGCAGGCACTCCGTGTATTTCCCCCTGAACTGCAGACCGTCGAAAACCGGCGATCGACGGTCCTGCCAGGTTGGCGTTGACGCTCCCTGCGTCGGGGCACATCCCAATGCCCCTGTGCCGCTCAGCGAGATCGAATCTACCGGCTAGGGAGCCTTGCGAGGTAATTCTCAATATTTGTTCAGAATTGGCCGAGGGCTAAAACCAACGTTGTTGTGCTGAGTAAATGTCAGCGCGGCGAAGCGAAATCAGCGTAGCCGTCCTTGGGAAATTCGCAGCAATTCACCACAATTGTTCAGATTCAATCAATCAGCCTAAACTCCCGTGGGAATTTTCTTAAACTTTGCACTTACGAGATGAAGGAAACACTCGGCATGCGTGTCGCAATACTGGATGACGAACCCGCTGAACTCCGCCGGGTAGAACAGACACTGCGACAGATCCCCGCAACGGGAGAGCAGGCGTGGACGTTGCACAGCTTCGAGCGGGGAGAGGACTTGCTACGGCAACTTCGGCGGGAAACCTTCGACCTGCTGATCCTCGACTGGCAACTGCCCGATATCAGCGGCCTGTCGTTGTTGCGCTGGACCCGTGAACACATGGACGCACCACCGGCCGCGATCATGCTCACCAGTCGCGATACCGAAAGCGATATCGTCCAGGCCTTGAACGCCGGGGCCGACGATTACGTGAGCAAACCGTTTCGCCCCAACGAGCTGATGGCTCGGGTCAGCGCGGTGCTTCGTCGGCATGGACTGCAACGCACGGCAGCCACCGAAATACTGACATTCAATGACCTAGAATTCGACGATGCCGAATTAACCGTCACCCGCGCCTCCACCCCTATCAGCCTGACCGAACGGGAATACCGTCTTGCCCGCTGCCTGTTCGCCAATCTGGGCCGACCATTGTCCCGTGAGTATTTGTATGAACGCTTTTGGACCCATGAAGAAATAGTGTCCTCTCGCCCGTTAGATACTCATATTTATCGCCTGCGCAACAAGCTGGGCCTGACGGCTGATCGCGGTTGGCAACTGCTGACGATTTACGGGTATGGGTATCGGCTGGAGAACGTAGTGACTGCTAGCGAATGACGACGTTTCGACGATCAATAAAAAAGGCCAACGCTGAGCGTTGGCCTTTTTTGTTTTAGCGGTTCTGCCGGTGTAGGTTCACAAAATAGATGATTCTGGAGGCCCAGCAAACGCTGGGAGAAAATCATTTTTTCTGTGAGTGTGAAGCGCGAAAATCACAGAAAAGATGAGAAAAGCCTACTGGACTCACAAGATAGATGCTCTCTCGGTCCGACAGGATTGTCGTGTTGATGCTGACCCCGGATTGACCCAATTGCCGACGCAAGACTGCCCCCTCTCCAAAACTGCAACAATCGAGCACAGACAATGATTCACGAGGAGTCAGACTGGGTCAGTGAAATCTCGGCAACTGGGTCAACTCGGCATCGGCGCCAACAATCCAAGGCTTTTGCCGTTGCAGATCCATTGGGCACCAGATCGCGCTGGGCCAACATCCAGTCATGTAGCGTTTTGATTATCGGCGCTGCCTTTTCCTGGCGTATTCGCCACGTGCAGATCGAAAAACTTGCGGCGGGCGTGAGCCATGCAGCCGATTTCGGTCATGCCTTGCTCGAACCCGGCTTTGTAGCCAGCAAAGTCGTCGCACACCAACTTGCCGTTCCAGGAGCCGAGGAAGTCACGCGCATGCTCGCCAGCCCGGCGCGGCCAAAGATTTTCTCCTGCCGGTACAGCGGCAAGTGGTCAGCGAACTTCGCCACCTGTAGGCGCTGATGTGGAATTTCCCCACCTGCTGGGGCAAGACTGCCCCAACTTAAATAAGTAAATACCCAGCACAGAGGGCCATAGCCTTGAAGGCTACCTAGGTCAACGATTTCTCGGCAACTGGGTCAACTCCTCATCAGCGCCAATAGATCAGGTTCCCTCAGAGCGCAAATCGTATCCGGGATTCACGGCGTTGTGCCGGAGGTAACGCTTCTCCCCGTCTCACGGCGGCCAGTAGCTGATCGACCCCGATATGCACGGCATCGGCTTGCACGTTGGACGGCTTGAAATTCGCTACATTATCGAGACCTTGCCGGTGCGCCTGAATGATCTTCACGTCCTGACGAATAACGATACGGGTGTACAGATGAATGAACGGACGCAACAGGCGTAGTACCCAGCGGGGTAACCGGAAGCGGTAGGCGATGTAGGTATAGACGCGCGACTGTCGTGAATCCATGGGTGTGATCTGGCTGATGATGAAGAACGCCGAACAGTCGCCCCAGCGGTAGTCGCAGCGCGTGACGTTGGGCGCGAAAAAACGATCCGTGTGCACCAATGGCTCGCCGTCGGGATTACTGAGCCAGTTCAGGAAACCGATCTTGTCGCCGTCATCGTGATAGGTCACTTCAATGCTCTGCGCTTTACACGCGAGCGTGGCCTCCATTGTTCGCCCAGTGCTGGATCTGAAGATGCCTTCGTGCACAAACACAGTGTGCGGTACGTCCATGAAGTTCTGCACGAGGCTGCCGACATCGGCCTCGAACGTGTTGATCATGAAATAGGACTGCCAGGGTTTTTCGCCGTAGACCGGTAGCTTGAACACAGGTTTTTTCTGCGGGTTGCCCGTGCCGGTGTAGACCCAGACCAGTCCGTCCTGTTCTTGCACCGCAAAGTGACGCTGGCGGTATCGATACGCGGGCGAAGTCGAGGAACACGGCAGATCGCCGACGCTGGGGATATGCATCACTTGCCCCTGAGCGTCGTAGCGCCAGCCGTGGTAAGGGCACACCAGGCAATCGTCGGCAATCTTGCCCGCCGATAAGCGCGTTCCGCGGTGCACGCACTGGTCGAGCAACGCCGCTGCCCGGCCGTCACGCTGGCGAAAAAGCACCAGGTTCAGGCCCAGAATCTTCGCCCGGTAAGGTTTGTTTTTGCGCAGTTCTTTCTGTGCACACGCCACATACCATTGTTCGAGGGTGCCATCGTCCGGCGTCTCAAGAAGATTGTTCAAAGGTGCCGACATGAGCTTTCCGTAAGAGCGAGAAGGGCTTCGGCTGTCTCCAGCCGATTGATAAGTGAACGCGGCTTGAAGTCGCCCGCACGGATGCCGCTCAACTCCGCCGCCTGCTGCAATACATGCGCGAGCTGATCAGCACCGCCGTCGAGCAGGCGCACCTGCACAGGTCCCAGTTGCCCGAGTCGGCGTGCCTGGCAGTAATGAAAGGCGTCGGACAGTGCCGCCTCGATCGTCAGCACCAAGGCACTGGCATCAAGGTGGCGGGATGTCGCAACCAGCGCCGTGTAATGCGGTGGCGACGCGTAGGCATTGGGGATCAGGCAGGCGGCGCCTTTTGTGGCCAGGCATCGGTCGAACAGGTTCTGCACGATTTGCTCATCGAGTTTTTCTCCGACCAGATCACTGGTTCCCGTGGCACGTCCCACGAACTCGACCCGTGGCGTGGCCCCCGACATGCCGACGACGCGGACCCGATCGCCCAATGCATAGCGGTACAAGCCGCCACCGGTGGTCAGCAGGACCTGCGCCGTTTCCCCCAGGCGTAACGAATGAGCATGGCGCAGGGCGCCGTCTTCGCAGAGAAATTCCAGATAATGGCTGCCGATCGCCAACGGGCATCCAGGCCCGTCGCCGAATGGAATGCTCACGACGCCTTCGGTGGCAAAAAGACTTTTCGGGAGCCACTGCGTTTGCGGAAAACGCACGGCCAGTTGCGTGAAGTAGTGGCGGCTGGGGCCCTCCATCCAGCAACTGACGGCGGCCAGTCGTGGCCATAATTCGGTGCATACTCCTTGGGATCTCGCTCGGCGCAATGCTGACTGGCGCGACGCGGGAAGCGCGGCCTCCAGCCATGCAAACGTCTGCGCATGTTCGGGCGTTTCGCCGTCGAACAGTGGCTGCAACAGGCTGGTCAGGAAGGTCGGGCTCCACACACTGATAAAGCTCAGATCGGCATCGGCCAGCAAAGCGAGGAGGGTCTGTCGGCGCCATTGCGACAACGCACCGCTGAACTCGGGAATCAACAAAGTCCCTGCCAGACCGGCCAGATGACTGCCGTGCAAATACTCCAGATCACTGGCCGACCCGATGCAAATGCCATTGGGTCCCGCCACTGGCATTTGCAAGGGCGGCGACATCGACCAGTAGCTTGATCCGTGGCTGATTCCGGGCACCTGACGATGCATGTCGGCGAGCCACACGGTCAGCGCGCTGTGCATTTCTGCGAGGAAGGCGCGCGTATAGGGAATCGCTTTATGCAGCGCGCTGTTTCCGCTCGTACGCTCGAAGAACAGCGGCGGGGAGGAGGTCAGAATCGCTTCGGATTCATTTTGCGCGCGCTCGATCCAGGGCTGCAGTTGCATGTAAGTGTGGATCGGGACGTTGTCGCGAAACTGCGTCGAGTCACGCAGCCGAGCAAAGTGGTGGGCGCGGCCGAATGCGCAATCACGATTGGCTTCGAGCAGTCGCTGCAATGCCCGCTCTTGCGTCGATTGCGGTTGCTCAAGTTGCGCGTGCCATTGATCGAGCGTGGGCTTGGCGCGTTCCAGAAAGGTCTGCCATAGCGCGCGCTTGACATCCATGTGGGCGCTCATCAGAAGTAAGTCTTGTCCAGTTGCGTCAAGTCATCGGGTAACCGCTGGGGCGGCAGAAAAACCTGCAGCCAGCCATACCAGAGCGGCCGCGTTTCTTTCAGGTTGGAGGCTTCATGCATCTGCTGCCAATGCATGGCCGAGTGGCGATGATGGGTCAGGTTGTAGTTGAAGTTCAAAAACGCCCAGCGCACCAGACGCGGGGTCCGCATGTTATAGGCGCCCTCGACGACATCCAGCGGCGTGCGCATGTGGTACACCCACTGCAGCGACGACCAGGAAAATGCAAAAGCGAGGTAGGCGATGAGCACAACATGCCACGTCCATCCCAGCAAGAGTCCGATCGATAACCACGCGGCGACGCCGGCAATGACTTCCAGGCGGATGCGTTTGAAGTCGGCGCTGGAGAAATCCTTGAAGGCCGCGGCATAAGTGTTGACCTCTGCGGTTTGCGACCACTTGTCCGTGATGCGGGCCGGCAGCACCGGCAATAAAAGGCTGCCGACAAACGCCGCCAGCCAGATACCGCCGAGCACCGCAAAATAGTACTCGATACGCTTGCGCCACAGCGACTCATCCGCGACCGCGAAGTCGGCTAGCTCTGCGCGTGTGCGATTGCGCACATGATGCCCCAGATGGTTGATATGGATCAGCGTGGCCGAGGCGCCAAAAAGGGTAGAAGCCCACCACATGACGAAGTAGTTGAGTGATTTGCGACTGTGCGCCAAGCCATGAAAGGACTCGTGCATCATCGAGAAGACACCTTGCATGACCAGGCAGAACGGAACGAGCACCAGCCATTTGAGCCAACCTGCTTCTGTGTGGGAAAGCCACGTCAGGGTCGTGCCCCAAAACAGCGTCTGCAGCGCCAGAACACACAGATTGCCCACGTCGAAACGACGCGTTTGCGAAATGTCACTGGAACTGCGCATATGGGCTCCTTGAGAAAGGTCGAGTCAAAAAAGTATACCGCCCTGACCACTTCGCCAACGATCAAATGCTGAGGCGTCGGGGCAACGAGGAACCGCAGAAAACGTTATGTCGTATCTAAAACGCCTTTTAACCAGACGCTCGGCGGCAATATCCGGTGGCGCCCACATCCCCCGGCGCAACCTGCGTTTCGCACTCGATGAGCAGATTCCTCGCTATTGGTATCGTGGCTGGCCGCACGTGACGCGCTTTTTCGATGGCCTGTCGATCATGTTTCCACTCGGCGAAAAACTCTTCATCGACAGTGTCGTGCACTTTCGAAAAGCGATCGAAAATGACCCGGCGCTGGCCGAAGCCGTTGACGCGTTCGTTTATCAGGAAGCGTCGCATATTCGCGAGCATCGTTCGTATAACCAGCTACTCGCGGCACAAGGCGCACCTATCGATGCCCTCGAACAACTGCTCTTGCGCCGTCAGGAGGTGGGCAACAAATTTTCACCGGCGATGCGTCTGGCCATGACGGCCAGCCTGGAGCATTTCACCGCGATTCTCTCCGATCAACTCCTGCGCAATCCCGCGGTCCTCAAAGGTGCCGATGGAAAGATGGCCATGCTATGGCGCTGGCATGCGATCGAAGAAACCGAACACAAGGCCGTCGCCTACGATGTGCTGGGCGTGGTGGTTAGCAATCCGCTCTGGCGATACCTGATGCGATGCGGGGTCATGCTGATCATGACCGGCTACTTTGCAGTCGATGTCATGTACTTCATTTATCGACTTTCCGGTAATGACGGGCAACGCCGCAACGGGCGCGAGTGGCTGCGTTTGCTCGGCTGGTTATTCGTAAGTCCCGGTCCGCTGACCCGTGTGTTTCCGAGATGGCTGGCCTGGTTCATTCCGGGGTTTCATCCCAACCACCTCGACACCCGTGAAGCGCTGGAAGCGGCGCGGCAAACGCTGGACGAAAATGCTGGGCGCACACTATGAAGCGACTTTCGGCGACAACACAAGCCTGGACGCCGAAGGGGTTTGACGACTGGCCACTGCATTTTCCGGCAACCGAATTCGCAGCGCCCGAGGCACGGCTGAACTGGACGGAACAATTTATCGCGTCCTGGCACAAGCCCATGCCCAGCCTTCCCCCAGGCACGTTGGTGGTACTGGTTGCGGGACTGTTTTCCGAATGGTTGCCCGGCTGTTTTCAGGATTGTGCGCGGACGTTGCGGCGCCTGGGCTATCCGGTTCTGCGCATGCCTGTGCGTTCATCTCGGGGCGTCATGACGCAGGGGCGGCATATCAGTAAGGTGCTGATGGCCGAACTCAGGCAAGGGCAACGATTTGTCGTATTGGCGCACAGCAAGGGTGGTCTCGACGCGCTCGCGGCATTGGCACAGAACAAGGCATTGAGCGAGGCATGTGATGGCGTGGCGCTGGTGCAACCGCCGACAGGTCCGTCGACGGTCATGGATGACGTGTTGGCTGGTAGCGCAGGGCAGTCGAGCATCAACTACCCGTTCGATCGCGTTCGCCGCGTGCTGGCGAAAACCCCTTGGGTGGCCGATGGCGCGCGGGATATCAGCAGTCTGCGCGACCCGCGCATTACCCACCTGCTCAAACACCTGCCCGCCGCCGTGCAGTGCGTGCACGTCGTCAGTTGGAGCGCTGCCCCCAGTTCGCGCCTCGATACCCATCATGCCCGCCTCAATGCCCGGCGACCCGGTTGGGCTCATGACGGGCAGTTTTACCTCGATCATCAACGCATCGAGGGTATGCCGCAGATCTGTCTGCCCCGGCTCGATCATGGTCAACCGGTGCTGGGCGGCGGTGGCTTTGACGCCACACGCTTCTGGCTGACGCTATTGGCTGTCGTGCACGGACGCGCTCAGACGAGATAGATTTCAAAGCCCGGGATGCACTCGGCGTCTTGCGCCGTCAACGCTGCGGCACTCCCCACACAGGGTGCCGTGTACAGGTCCATTGGAATGGACACGACGCGATAGCGCGTCATGGCCATCCAGAGCGGGTCATGGTCATACAGACACAATTGCATCAACGCGTACTGACCGCGAACGCGCATCCACGCCGCATCCAGCAGTGCTGCAAAGACCTGCGGGTCGCGCTGTCGTACGTGCAAGTGGGTCAAGTAAACGTCGCGCAATGCCTCGCCGGGCGCGGCAATGGCAGGGCGCCCCAACAGCGGCGCACAGGTATTGAACGCGAGGCGAAGGGCCTGGTGCGCCAAGGGCATTGTTTCAAGCACCACCCGTTTGATCCGCCCGGCATCCCAAGGCGCGACACAGCCCAGCAGATTGTCTTGGGCGTCCAGTGCCAGCAGAAATGACGAGAGGCCGAAGTCCGGCCAGGTGTCCAGGCGCCGTGCAAACTGCGCTTCACTGAAAACGCTGCCGAAGGGCTGACCTGCCGATTCGCGGTCGAGAAATGCGCGCAGCGCATCAGCGTGGCACGGCTGCGCTTGTACGATACGCACGTTGTCCAGCGTTCGCGGAGTGCTTCGCCACCCACGCTGGGCATACACGGCTACGTTGCTGTAGCCCCGCCAGTGCGCAAGCTTGAGCAGATTGGCGCGCCGTCCGCCCAGCAGCGACTGCGTGGCGAGACGGTTGTCGCGGATGACACAGCAATAGGCGTGCTGGACACCCGTTTCATCGGCCAGTGCTTCGAGCCGGACTTTGACCTCGGCCATCCACGACACCGACAGACGCCTATCAGGCACCAGCCGCAGATCCCCCAGATAGGCCACGGGCTGAATGTCACCCTGAAGATAACCCTCGCGCACCACCAGGCTGGCAATGCCCTTCAGATCACCGACCTCGTTCTCGGCGAGCCAGGTGCGATGGTCCAAGGCATGACAATGGTGCAGCGCAAAATAGTCAGGTCCTCGATCAAAACGCATTGGCAAGCCGCCCTGCATGGCCCGCAGTGCCTGAAAGTCGAGCAGTTGCCGATTGTCTGCAGCGCTGGCTCGGCGGATCAGCATGGTTGCGCCGCGGCAAACAGACGCAGCGCCATCGGCCGCAGGTTGTCAGGGTGCAATTCACACAGACAGACCAGCTCATCGCCCGACGCGTAATGAGGATTCATCTGCAGAAAATAGGCGACGTTTTCCAGGCGCAGGTGAGGGGCAGGGACTTGTGCCAGTTCCGTCGTCAACCGACCTTGAGGCACGTTGAAAGACAGCACGCCCGTTGCCGGATCATAGGCCTCGCCGAAACGTTCCACTGCAAGATAATCCGCCAACGCCTGCACCGCAGGATCCGTCACCACGCCGGCGCGGGGGGCGTAATTCAACGCCATGGCGCCCAGATAACGGTAGGTGCGGTGACCCTTGCAGATCAGAAACCAGTACAGAGGCACGTCCGGCTGCTCCTGCCAGATCTCACCGGCCAAGCGCATCCACGCGAATGCCAGTTGCTGGCTGCCCCAGTGTTCGCGGTCAATGATGGTGTCGCCGGAAAAAATCACCCTGATCGGTTGGCCTGACCAGGTGCGCTCATACCGTTTGAGGGTGGTGAAACCGACGATGGTCTCATCTGCGCAACGCAATACGATGCAGTGCGTCTTGTCCTGGAAATCCTGATCGAATCGCGGACGGGAGGTATCGCAGTAGGATGCGGAATAAATCTCGAACATCCGATCGATTTCATGTGGATGCAGATCGCGGCATTCAACGGACGTAGCGCTCAAACGCATGGAGATCCTCGGCATCGCAAGCAAGACGTTTGGAGTTTGGCGAGTTGAAAGGGTCAATGCAACGTAGACTTCCTTTCGTCGCTGCCATTTTCTGACGGTGCAAACCTTGAATAACCGAGCAGAAATCGCCGTTCATGGCGGTATGGAAAATTGAGTTTGTTCTGACCCATCAGGCGCCTTATTCATGTCATCCACGTTTGTCAGTCACCACCTTGATACCTCGATCGTGACGCGGCCCTTCAGTTGGCTGGTGATCTACACCGTCGTGACGGGCGCACTGTACTTTCTCGTCACACACTTCCCGATGGGCGCGGTCCGGGTGATTCAACCGACGGGGTTTGATGCGCACATTGCTCGACTGCCTTACACCTTGCCGCTGTACCTGAGCTATGTATTGATCATGCCGGCGCTGGTGCTGCTGGGGCGGCGCCGCGAATGGCTGTTGCCGGCCTTTTTTGCGGCGGCCGTGGCTTCCGGAACCTGCCTGCTGAGCCACTTGTTCTGGCCGACTATAATCGAGCGTGCGGACAGCACGTCGCAGTGGCTCAACTGGTTTTACCGGATCGACTCACCGTTGGCCGCCTCGCCCAGCGGGCATATCGCATTGCCGGTGGCCATCAGCGTTGTCCTCGGTTATCTGCGCGTCCGTGCGGCATGGCTCTTCAGTCTGTGGAGCGTGGTGCTGGGGATTACCGTGTTGACGACTGGTCAGCACGTGTTGCTCGACGTGGTGTATGGCGCTGCGATTGGCGGGGTAGCGGGCCTGATCACCGTCATGTTGAAGCGGCTGAAGGTGGATCTGCGCACCATGGCAGCGATCCTGCTGGAATGGCTGTGCATCGTCGTGACGTTGCGCATCGCGCTGTACGTGGGGGACTGGCGACTGTATGGCGTGGCCTTCGTGGTGATTGCCGCGCGCCAACATGCGCTGTTCATTCTGTACCACGACGCGACGCACTATCACTTGACTCGTCATCGCACGCTCAACGACTTTCTGATCAACCTGGCGATCGGGGTGCCAGGAATGGTTCCCGTGGAATTCTATCGGCCCCTGCACCTCGAACATCATCAACAGACCGGAACCGCGAACGACCCGGAGCGGCGTTTTCTGTATCACCGGCAGCCTTGGGATTTCCGCCCGCTGAGCGGGAAGTTGTTGCTGCGGCAATTGCTCGGGGATCTTTTCTTGATCAACACGCTGCGCAACTTGCGCGCCTATAAGGCGGCGGGCGGAGCATCACCGAAGATGACCCGGCCGGCATTGGCTGCCGGTGTGATCTGGCTGGTCCTTTTATCTTTCATTGCTTGGAAAACATCCGTCCAGACGCTCTTGCTGATGGTGTTTTTCTGGTTTGTGCCACTGGCCACGCTGGGCACCCTTCTGCAGAAAATCCGCAGCATTGCCGAGCACAGTGGCGGACCTGACGTCACCCCCGGTTGGCGGGAATGGACATATGCCTGGAAAGTCGGGTGCGCAGGGCGGTTTTTCATTTGGCCTTATCACATCAATCTGCACCTGCATCATCACCGCAGTGCCAACCATCCCTGGCATGTTCTCCCGCGTCTGGTGACGGCGGATGACGCGTTGCTGGACTCACGGACGCTGCCCTCGCTGCTCTGGTCGGGGATGAACAAGAACCGTTGATCCAGCCTGCTTCCCGGGCAGCACCGCTGGAGCAAAGAACGCCCCACGTTTTTAACTTGCAGCTTCACCCTTGGGATTGCTGGCAATCAGGCTGGCGCCGCATGCGGTTTTCATCCCGTGAAGCGCCACCGCGATGCCGCCGACATCCAGCAGGGCGCTGCCCTGCGTAATAGGGAAAACCCCTTTGCACAGCGGGCAAACCACCTTATGGCCAACACCGGACATGGGTTTGCCGTTCAGGTCAGTCTGGTTGAAAGCTTCAAGAACGGTGCCACCGTGACTGGTGGAGTCGCCGAGCCGAATGATGTCCATGTCAGCAGGCCTCTTAGAGATCGTCCATCCAGTTGGTTTTCGGTTTCTGGTCAGCGAGGAATTCTTCCAGCGTGTGATCCTGCTCGATGACCGGCATTTTTGGCGCCGAATGCGCTGAAGGCACGGCTGGCGGTTCCTCGGTACTGGCGGTTTGAGGCATCAGGTTGACGCCGAAATGATCATTGCCTGAAGGCTTCTTGCCGGGCGTTGGCGAGGTCACGGCAATGATCGTTGCCTGCTCCGGGCGGCGCATCGGAATGACCACGCTGGTGTCCGCGTTCAGGTAACTGGCCATCGTTGCCAGGGTGAGACCGACGAACGGAGACGCCGAGCCAGTGTCGCCCAAGCGCTGGGTCAAATCGTAGCTCTCGCGCGAATCGAGCAGGTCTAGCGGACTGTGCGCGGCGGTGAGCGCCGGCAGCAGTTCAGCCAGAGGTGTGGTGTTCAAGCCACCATCAAAGAACACTCGAGACGGTTTTTGAGGGAGCCCGTCAGTAGCGCTTTTCCAGCCTGCGGCCAGTTTGACGGTCAAGGCTTCGCGCTTGAGGCGTTCTCCGTTGTCTGGCCGTAGCAGCGACACGGTGACTGGTCGATGCAGTTTGGCCAACACTGGCAGCGCGTCCCATTGCTCGAAAGCGCGTTGAGTCCATGGTTGAGGAATGAACTCCGACGGTTGGAACTCCACCGTTGGTTTACGTGCGCCCCAACCGGAGAATTCCGGGTCGATCTTGTTATCGTTCACCTTCGCGAACTGGGCGTAATAACGCAGCCATTCGACGCGCTCGGGACGGCCGACGACCAAGGCGACCATTGAGTCGGTGAGTTCGCCGGGTTGTCGTGGCCCGGTGCCGAGACCGATGGGTTTATTACCTTTCGTGCTCAACGCCAAGGCCATGTTGAAGCCTTCATTGGCGTAGACCAGCAGTGCCGGCAGATCGGGATTGTGCTCGAAGGTCTGGAACAACGTCTCCAGTAAATCTTCGGGGGTATCACTGCAGACAATCCCGTCCTGCACATTACGAATGCGATGCCAGTGCAACCCGGCGGGGCCGCGCAGGTCATTGACCATCACCGACAGGCTTTTCTGGGTTCTTTCAGGCGTAAAGCGCAGATTCGGTGTATCGGGTTTCCAGCCACGAACCACGGTCACGGTCGGAATGGGCCATTTCTCCAGGAAATCGCGCAAGCCCAACTCCAAGGCATCTGCCTCCCTCTTCTCAGAGGCGGCATCCTTGTCATCGGCGGTTACCGGGTACTTCTTCGGGTCCATGGGCAGGATGCTGCCGACGTGCAGGGCTTCGGATTGTTTGGCATTTTGTTCTTGCAGGGCTTGCCAGGCCTGGCCTTGGCGGTAAACGTCAAGGCTCATTCCGATGCTGAGCACATCGAGTGTTTCCAGGCGAGGCGAAGTGGCAGGGGCGCGGTAACGAGTATCAGCAGGCATGGCGGCGGCCTCCTTGGCCGAAGTATAGGAAGCCACGGGCGAAGCCGGGCTGGCAAAGCAACGGCTAGCCGTCAATAAATGTTCAGCCGATTGAGCCAGATGACTGGTCAGCAGAAGGCTGGTGAAAGACAGGTACGTAAATAGCTCGCGCATCAAGGGACACCACCAAAACGAATGGGCTCGCCATTCTTTAGTTCAGTCCGGGTCTGCGTGGCCACCAATGCGGGCATTTGATCCTTCACAGCGTCAGGCAGCTTGCCACTCTTTCGATAGATCGCCGTGGCGTCGATCATCGGTTTGTTTTCATCCTGAAGATAAAGCGCCTCCACATCATCATCCGGTCCGTCACTCTGTAATTCCGCGTCAGCCTGGGCCCTGCCTTTGGCGCGGGTGCTCCCACAATCCAGCCGCCAATCCGCAACACGACACAGATACGCATAAAAGGTCGCATCATCAACGCTCTCACCCGCACCAATCGCCACGTCATAGGCCAGCACTTGTCGGCTGTGTTCAGGGTTGTTGGGAATGGATGAGTGGAAAGACAGAGCTTCCGAGTATTTCTCGCCTTGCAGACGTATGCGCGCGTCGTAAGGTGTTTCCCCGCGAGTGATGAGGACCTTGCCGTTACCTTGAGCCCGAGCGACAAACACATGGGCGCATTCCGAGGCTTCCTTGCCCTCGTTGCGGGCCTTTTCGACGCTTTGGATGTCTTGTCCATATTTGAAAGCCAGGGCTTCGTCCAGGGTCTCCTGCTGGGCGTAGCGTGGGTTTTTCGGCTCCCAGCCGCCATTGGCCACGCCGATCGAGGCATCGACAGGGTCCAGTTTGTCCTTCATCTGGTACACCCCGCTTTTGGAGCCTTCTCCCGGGGCTGTGATAACGCCGTCGTTGGCAAAGTTCACGTCGCCCGGCACTGGCAATTGAGGCGCGGTCAAGACCACGCTGGCGCCCTTGTCCAGGCTGCCGACGGGTATTCGGTCCATGAAGCCCAGGCCGGTGTCTTCCCAGGGTTGCTCGCTGTCCTGGCGCAACAGGTAGACGTAGGGAGGAACGTGTTTGCCGACGGGTTCTTTCTCGCCGTTGCGCTTGCGCACGGTAAATACGCGTTGGTGGAAACGTTGTGGAAGGATCTTGCGCGCAGGCTGGCCATCGACCTCTTCGCCGATCCCCTGCCAGCCGATACCCTGGACGTTCTTGAGGCCAACCGTC
The DNA here is from genome assembly GCF_024749285.1 of Pseudomonas sp. B21-015. Lineage (NCBI taxonomy): Bacteria > Pseudomonadati > Pseudomonadota > Gammaproteobacteria > Pseudomonadales > Pseudomonadaceae > Pseudomonas > Pseudomonas sp. B21-015. Next base: position 13,937 of record NZ_CP087196.1, on the reverse strand, counting down.
TGATCCTGAGGGGTGAAGTAGAGAAAGGTGCAGCCGCGGTTGTCGCGCTCGTTGAAGGTGATCTTTTCTCCGCGGATCGTGGTTTGACACGCGGCCGTGCCCGTCCAGCCAGGCCCGCCAATCGCTCCGTAACCCTGCTTGTTTTTCAGGGCGACGCCCGACAGGGCCGGCACCGGATTAGGGCTGCCCGCGATGAATTGCAAGATCCCGTTGAGCGTGGCGATGCGCGCGCCGGTCGTTTGCTGACCGCCCAATTTCTGGACTTTATCCATATTGGGCTGAAACAGGCTGTAGGGTGAGTTGAGCATGACCACGCCATCGGCGGGTTTGGCACCGTCTTCTTTGAGGAATGCATGGGCCAGCAGCGTGAGCAGCGTGCCCTGACTGTGGCCAACCACATTGATCGTATCGTTCGGATGACGTTTGTGAATGATCTTGATCAACATGGCCAGGCGCATGGCAGCCAGCACCATGTAGCGCCGACCGGCGGCTGAAAACAACGGGTGGGTCATGGTGCCGCCGATTTTGTTCAGCGAGATGAAGCCGAGCAGCATGCCGTTGAAACCGTTGCCCCACATATCCGGCAGGTTGGTGGTGGCGTTGGCGAACTGGCCGCCTTCCTTGGTGCCGGCCTTGTCCAGGCGGTTGCCGTCTCGGTCCAGCCACTGACCGTGCGCTTCGGTTTTCTGAATGAACGCCTCTTCCTCGCGAAACCCCCAATAGAACGGCACCACCACGCTGCGTGGTTGGCAGCCGTTGCTGGATGCTCCGGCCTTGCGGCGGAAGTACACGGCATCAGGATTCTTGGCTTCGCTGTCATCATCGGCGGGAGCGGTGTAGCTGGCCGGCAACAGGTATCCCGGGTTGTTCGCGCCGTTGGGGAAGGTACGTGGCATATCGAGGCGTTCGTTCAGCCCCTCGCACAGACCCTGCTCAATACGTGCGTAGCAACCCGCCAGGTCGTTGACGCCGTGCACGAGGATCGTCACACAGGGCTTCGGTGGCGGCGGAATCAGGTGGATGTCGCCACCGCTGGGCATGGTGATCGATTGGCTGGAACAGATTTTTTTCGGCTGGGTAGCATCAGTCATCGCCCATTTCCTCCTTGAAAAATACCCCATTGGTCTCGACGCGTGGGGTCGAGCGCCTGGCCGGGTTGGCGGCTGCTCCCCGACGCAGGTGGGCCGGTGTCGTGACGAGCAGACGTAGTGAGTCTCTGACCTTCATTTTGTTCCCCTCAGATGATGACCCTTGCACGCGGCAAGGTCATGACGGATTTGTCCGCTGATGCCTATTGGCGCTGCGCCTCAAATACGAAGGGGTCTCCCTGATTCGGGAAGTGCAACAGGTACTGCGCCACTGGTTTTTTGGCATTGGGTACCCGGTAATCCACTTTCAGCCCGGTCGGATTGTTTTCCAGCTCCGCCCCCAGGTAGGCGTTTTCCGGATAGCTGAACTGATTGCCGGGCGCCTTGCGAATGGCCAGGCAAGAGGAGAAAAGTCGCGGTAACGCATATAGATGCTGGTCGTGTACCAGCAACACCAGGGGGTAGCGACTACCATAGCCACTGCTGACGTAATGCAATTCCAGGCACGTTGAGGCGCCTTGGCGCCAGGCCGTGGCGGTCGCCACGTTTTCCGGATCGATGGGATCACCGACGGGCCATTGCGGCGAGGCGAAGTTGACCGCCTCGCGCAGCGGCCAACGTTGTTTGCCGACCGTCAGAGCCTCTCCGTCAAAGACAATGATGGGTGTGCCTTTGGGCGGGTTGAGCTTCAGGTCGTCGGGCGCGCTCCACTGCGCATCCTCAAAACGTTCAAACGCCGGGCGCATGGCGTTGACCCACAGGCAATGCCTTGGCGATTCCGAGCAGGGCCTGGCCAGCTCGCTGCCGTCTCCGGCGAACAAGTTGTCTCCCAGCGACCGATAGAACGCACGGTAATCGGTGAACTGTACCGGAGCTGCCTGCGCCAGAAAGGACAGGCTCGCGCCGAGTAACAGGCTCAGACAACGGGTGAGTTTGCTCATCGATATTCCTTGGCGCCGGTTGCCTTGATGTACTCCGGATTGGAGGTCCAGAAGATCGTTTTGCCGATGGCGGCGGTGGACCGGTATATGTGGGTATAACGACCCCGCTCGCGGGTATTTACCATTGTGTTGGTCTTTTTGTTGAACTGCGTCCAATAGGTGATTTTCTCCGGCTTCGAGACTTGCGCAACACCGAAGATGTTGTGCGAAGGAGAACCGTAGTGGAACCCGGATGAGTGTCGGGGGTTGGTCGAATCCTTGATATCGATGCCATCCCACCAGTAAGCACCATTGGAGGGGTCATTGCCGCGCTGGGCGAGAGCATCCCGCGCACTCTCCACTGCCGAGCGCATGTTCGGATCGGCATTGATGGCCGCTTCCGAAGCCGCCATGAGTTGGTTGTAACGGGCATTCTTCCCCTGCGCTGCAACGATATAACTGTCCCCGGTCTCCTTGAGCAGGCTGTCGACGTCGGCAAGCTCCCACGCGCGCATGCGGTTGGTCACCGTAAAGCAAATAGCGCGGACTTCCTGCGGGTTGTTGTCCGTCGAGGCTTCACCGTATCCGATGGCCGCGAGCTTGCGCACCTGCGCTGTCAGGACTTCAGGCATTTTGTTTCTCCTTCACCGGCCACGATTCCAGTTCCAGCTCCATGTCGGAAGGGAATTCCGGCGTGCGCTCACCGGAACCCTCGGCCACGACTTCCCCGGCGGACATCACCTTGAAGTGGTGCGGCGCGGGTCCACCTTTGTCATCCTTGAATTCAAAGAACTGCACAATTTCCTCCGCCTCATCATCGGCACTGGCAACACTGGCAGCAGCCCCCGCACCGCCTGCCGCTGCACCCGCGGCTGCGGGGGAGGGCGGCTTTAGCATGGCCACGTTGGCAATGCTCATCACATCTTTCTGCAACAACTGCGTGGCGCCCTGAGCATCGGTCACTCCTTCGACCACTTCGCCATTGGACAGGGTGATTTTGTACGGCATGTTGGGCATCGCCGACGTCCCGTCAATCTGCTTGAGCATAAAGCGTCGCTGGGTAGCGCCGACTTTGAATTTGGGCAGTTCCGCTTCCAGGCTAGTGGCGCCGAGCAGGCTGTGTTTGGCCGCTTTGACGATCAGGTTGCCGGGCATGCCCAGTTCGATATTGCCGCCCTTGATGGTGATGTAGGCCCCGCCACACATCAGAGTGATGTGCTCTTTGGCCGACACCAGCACATGCTGGTTGCTCGCGCTGACTTCCACACTCTGATCCGCTTCCAGGCGAATGTTGTTCTTCTGCGCCTGCAACAGCATCGGGCCCTGATGGGTGATCTGGCGCATTTCGCCGCTGTGGGCAAACATCCCCAGGTCGGTCCCGGCATTGAGCACAAACTTTTGCCCCGAGGTCTGTTGCTGATTCTGCTGGGCAATGGTGTCGATGTGCTCACCCGCCGCCACCGTGATGCTCTTGGGCGACGCCGCGGCAATACCGGCTTCACCGCTCACGGCAATCGCCGGATTGCCACCATTGCCCTTGCCCGATTCGTCGTTCGCGCCGTTGCCCAGGTCGCGAACCGCATCGCTGAGCGTCTTCTGCGGCGCCTTGTCATGGCCTACACCCTGGTTGTCCTGGGCGTAATCGCCCAAGTCCTTGGCTAGCTTCAACGCCGCTTCCAGTACCTGTACGACAGAGGCGCGATTGAGGTGACCGCCGCTGGCGTTCATTTGCTCCTCGGTACTCAGCAGCAGGCCTTTGGCTGCTCGCAACGCGCCGTGTTCATCGGTGCGCAACTCAAAACCTTCGCCACGCGGTTCACCGCCGCTCGGCCGTGGATGCGTCAGGTAACCCAGATGCAATGCGGTGCTGCCGTGATCACTCATCAACGCGGCACTGATCTGCTTGGTGGTGTCATCAATGCGCAGTTCGTTGGCCCGAGTGCCCTTGTATTCCTTGCTTTTGATGGTGCTGAGAATTTTGTGATTGGGCAGTTGGTAAGGCGGCATGTTCGTCGCCCGGTACGTGCGGCCTGTGATGATCGGCTGATCGCAATCGCCGTCGAGGTAATCGACGATGACCTCCTGGCCAATCCGCGGAATCGCCATATGGCCCCAGTTCGCGCCCGCCCAGTTCTGCGCCACGCGCACCCAGCAGGAACTGAATTCGTTGTTTTTTCCTTCTCTGTCCCATGGGAACTGGACTTTTACCCGGCCAAATTCATCCGTGTAAATCTCTTCCCCGTCTGGCCCGGTCACCGTCGCAATCTGCGGCCCGTCAACAATCGGTTTGGGCTGCGGCGGGGTACGCCATTCGGTTTCTTCGGAAACGATCTCGGCGACAAAGTCATAGCTCACGCCGACATCGGCACCGGCGGATTCTTCCTCCTGACTGGCGTGCTGGATGCCCTTATGAGTAATCCTCAGCGATCGCCACCAACGATTGAAATCTTCCCGGGGATGGCCGGTGAGCTGGAAAGAGAAACCCGGGATCAGACGCGGATCGTCGCCTTCGACAACGGCAATTCGCGCGTCGCCACGGCGCCCCAGCAAGCGATTCTGGGTGAAGGGTTTACCGGCAGCAGCGGCCTTGTAGCGACCCGGATAATCGTAGCGTTCATAGTTCGGAGTCTGATGTTGCAAGTCATCGCCGGCGAAGTTCTGCTGCTGGTCGAAAGTAGGGCGTTTGAAGGTGTAATCGCGTTGCGTCTGCTTGGCCGTGCGGACGTTTTCGGTGTAACTGAACGCATAGAGCACGGGCTGCGTGGCATCCGCTGCTGGTTCAGTGGTGTACAGCACCGGAGCACCTTGAATACGCTCCTGTACATAGAGTTTGTCACCCTGGATCAGCGTGTGAGTGCTTTCGTTGCATTTGAAGAAATAGAACAAGCCTTCTTCACTGGACAGCCGATCGAACAGGTAGAGGTCCGTGTCGCCGACCTGCGTACAGTATTCGCGCGGCAAATGTTCGCTGTTGATGTGTTGCTGATAGTCGAGTATGCCGTGCTCGCTCAACACTGACTTGATGATGTCCGGCACGTTTTTCTGCTGAAAAATACGCCAGTTGGAACTCAAGGCCAGTCGGGCGAGTTGCGGTTCAACCACCGCGCGATAACGTGTCCGGCGGAAGCCGGTTTTACATTGAGTGAAACTGGACACCAGCCCGTGGACATGACGCACAGCCTTGCCGCCTTGCCAGATCGTGAGTAATGAGGGCTGATCGAGCACCTTGCCGAAATCAATGTTCGGGTTGTGGCTGGCCAACTCGATCGTGAGTCGAAAAGGCTCACAGATGGCCTCCTCCAGCGTGAACTCTACGACCTCGAACTCCATCTGCCCTGACAACACGGAAAACGTGAACTTCAAATCCCTTTGACGCATTTAACTGTTCCTTGGTCAGGTGAGAAAGAGAGTCCGCACATCAACTCTGCAAGGCATAAATCGCATCGGCCAGCAGAGCTGGCCGATGTTTGTAACGGTCAGCCGAGATTAAACGACTGGAGCACGCCAGTCATCGGAACCCGAAGTACCGGATACTTCGTGGGTCCAGGTGATTTTGCGGTAGGTGAACTGCACTTCTTCCAGGTGGGTGAAGTGCGAGTTGCCTGGATCCTGGCAGTTGTGCATCTTGTTGTTGATGGCGACGATGATCGCGTCTTCCAGCTTGGTGGTGTAGTAGTGCTCTTGAGTACCTTGAGCAGAAGTACGGTACCACTGGATAACGATTTCGCTCATGCGCTCGCCGGAGGTCAGAGCAGCTTGCAGCAGAGGCGAAGCCTTGTCGTAGACCTTGGTGATCACAACTGGCTTGTGAACGCGCTGACCGGTTGGCTGACCGGATTGCGGGTCACGCGGGATGATCACGTCGTGGCTGAACGCCTGAACCATAACCTGGTCTTCGTGGCCTTCCTGGTAGGTGTTGCCCACGGAGTCGGCGGTGAAGGCGCCGGCAGTGATCAGGCCTTGTTTTTCGCCGGTAACCGACATGTACGCTGGTGTTGCCATGGGATGCTCTCCTTGCGGATAAATTTAGGGTGCCCCGGAGGCGAAATCGCCCGGTGGGTGCCTGCCTGTTATCAAGGAACGTGCCATAGAAAATAAAACACATGTAAATCAGTGGTTTATATTGATCTTGAGTGTTTGAGAGCACCGAACTCGATGAATTCCTTTGAAAAGTGCGCAACTTCTTGCGCAGTACTGCGCAAGAAGTTGCGCACTTGGCTACAGGCCGCGCTCTGTAAGGCATCTGGAGGTTTTAGGAGTCATTATTTACGGGGGTACTGCGCAACTTCTTGCGCACAGTAGCAAAACGCCACTTTTTCGACTCGCAAGGAATCATGTTGCCGCTGACCGAAAACTGACCCGGCAAATCGTTACGTGCCTTTGTACTGCTGACGTTTGCACTTGGTGAGGTTTCTCAATTTGACTGGAGCGAAGAAGGTCTGCTGATCGGCGGCCTGTTCCGACGCATTCAGGTCTCCCACATGAAGCTGTGCGCCAGTCGCGCGTTCTGGTTGGTTGCGTATCCCAGCCATGGCCACGAGATGCTGTTCGATGCCCATACGCGCTCGTTCGGTGCGTTAGGTGGGGTGCCACGTCGCGGCATCTACGACAACATGAAAACGGCTGTCGACAAGGTTAACAAGGGCAAAGGCCGCACGGTCAATGCCCGGCTTTCCGTGATGCGCGCGCACTACCTGTTCGATCCGGACTTCTGCAATGTCGCCTCGGGCTGGGAAAAAGGTATCGTTGAAAAGAACGTGCAAGAAAGCAGACGACGCATCTGGCTCGACGCTCAAGACTGCATGTTTCACACCTTCGAAGAATTGAATGCCTGGCTCGGCCAACGCTGTCGTGCACTTTGGAGCGAGCTGGTGCATCCGCAGTACAACGGGCTGACGGTGGCAGAATGTGGTGTTCATCGGCGGGCCCGGAACCGGCAAAACACATTTGGCCAGCGCCCTGGCCGTGTCCGGAATCACGACCCATAACAAACTCGTGCGCTTCTTTTCCACAGTGGATCTGGTCAATCTGCTGGAGCGTGAAAAGCACGACCGCAAAAGTGGCCGAATCTCTCAAGGGCTGCTTCGGACAGGCCTGGTGATACTCGATGAACTGGGGTATTTGTCCTTCAGACAGAGCGGCGGCGCGCTGTTATTTCACCTGCTGCCCAAGCTGTACGAGCACACCAGCATTGTGATCACGACCAACCTCAGCTTCTCGGAATGGTCGAGTGTGTTCGGCGACGCCAAGATGACCACAGCGTTGCTGGATCGGTTGACACACCATTGCCACATCGTCGAAACGGGCAACGAGTCCTACCGCCTGCAACACAGCACGCTGGCCGCGCAAACAAAGATCAAATCACGTGAACGAAAGCGCAAGGACGAAGATGGTATCGAGGACGATGAACCGTTTTGATCTGCACCATAAACACCCTGCCGCATGCCTTTATGCGGTGGGGCTTGATGACCGTTCAACCGGGACACTGCTGCTAAGCTTATTCACAATTGCTGGGACAAAAAACAGCAATCCGCCCTGGGTCAATTGTCAATCGGCAGGGTGGGTCAGTTTTCAATCAGCGCCAACAAGCAGCAGGGCAGAAATCGAATTTTCGCGACAATAAAAAAGGCCAATTCAGTGAATTGGCCTTTTTGTATCTGAGTCCGTCGATCATCTATTTGTGAAAATGATCAACTAAAATGTGAACCTACAGCCGGATCAGAAGTCCAGGTTGGACACCGCCAGAGCGTTGCTTTCGATGAAGTCACGGCGAGGTTCGACCGCATCACCCATCAGGGTGTTGAAGATCTGGTCTGCGCCAATGGCGTCTTCGATGGTCACTTTGAGCATGCGGCGCGAACCTGGGTCCATGGTGGTTTCCCACAGCTGATCCGGGTTCATCTCACCCAGACCTTTGTATCGCTGGATGGTATGACGCTTGGTGCTTTCGGCCATCAACCATTCAAGGGCTTCCTTGAACTCGGTGACGGCTTTCTTGCGCTCGCCGCGTTGAATATAAGCACCATCGTCCAGCAAGGTGCTCAGTTGAGCGCCCAGGGAGACGACTGTCTTGTAATCGTTGCTGCCGAAGAAGTCGCGGTTGAAGGTGACGTAGTTCGACAGGCCGTGGGAGATCAGTTCGACCTCTGGCAGCCAGACGTTACGCTCACGGTCTTCACGCAGGCTGGCTTTGTAAACCAGACCGGACTTCTCGACGGTACGCAGGCGAACTTCGTACTGAGCCAGCCAATTCTGCATCGCTGCGTGATCGGACAGTTGCTCCATGCTGACGGCCGGCAGGTAGATGAAGTGCTCGGTCAGTTCCTGTGGGTACAGGCGCGACAGGCGCTTGAGAGTCTTCATCACCAGACGGAAGTCATTCACCAGACGCTCGAGGGCCTCACCGGAGATACCCGGGGCTTCCTCGTTCAAGTGCAAGCTCGCATCTTCCAGGGCCGACTGCGTCATGTACTCTTCCATGGCGTCGTCGTCTTTGATGTATTGCTCTTGCTTGCCTTTCTTGACCTTGTACAGCGGTGGCTGAGCGATGTAGATGTAGCCACGCTCGATCAGCTCCGGCAACTGACGGAAGAAGAAGGTCAGCAGCAGGGTGCGGATGTGCGAACCGTCGACGTCAGCATCGGTCATGATGATGATGTTGTGGTAACGCAGTTTCTCGATGTTGTACTCGTCGCGACCGATGCCGCAGCCTAGCGCGGTGATCAAGGTGCCCACTTCTTGCGAAGAGATCATCTTGTCGAAGCGCGCCTTCTCGACGTTCAGGATCTTGCCCTTCAGCGGCAGGATGGCCTGGGTCTTGCGGTTACGTCCCTGCTTGGCGGAGCCGCCAGCAGAGTCACCTTCCACGAGGTACAGTTCGGAGAGTGCAGGGTCTTTTTCCTGGCAGTCAGCCAGTTTGCCCGGCAGGCCGGCTATGTCCAGCGCGCCTTTGCGGCGGGTCATCTCACGAGCCTTACGTGCTGCTTCACGGGCACGCGCGGCATCGATCATCTTGCCGACGACCAATTTGGCTTCGTTTGGGTTTTCCAGCAGGAAGTCGGAGAAGTACTTGCCCATTTCCTGTTCGACCGCGGTCTTCACTTCGGAAGACACCAGCTTGTCTTTGGTCTGGGAGCTGAACTTCGGATCCGGCACCTTCACCGAAATAATCGCCGTCAGACCTTCGCGAGCATCGTCACCGGTGGTGGCAACTTTGTGCTTCTTCGCCAGACCTTCAGCTTCGATGTAGGTGTTCAGGTTACGCGTCAGTGCCGAACGGAAACCCACCAGGTGAGTGCCGCCGTCGCGCTGTGGAATGTTGTTGGTGAAGCACAACAGGTTCTCGTTGAAGCTGTCGTTCCACTGCAAGGCGATTTCCACGCCGATGCCGTCTTCACGCTGGATGTTGAAATGGAACACCTGGTTGACCGCAGTCTTGTTGGTATTCAGGTATTCAACGAACGCACGCAGACCACCTTCGTACTTGAACAACTCTTCCTTGCCGCTGCGCTCGTCCTTGAGGACGATGCCGACACCAGAGTTGAGGAAGGACAGTTCGCGAATCCGCTTGGCCAGGATGTCCCAGCTGAAGTGGATGTTCTTGAAGGTGTCAGCCGAAGGCTTGAAGTGAATCTGGGTACCGGTGGATTCGCTGTCGCCAACGATTTTCATCGGCTCTTGCGGAACACCGTGGACGTAAGTCTGTTCCCAGATCTTGCCGCTACGGCGAACGGTCAGAATCAGTTCTTCGGACAGGGCGTTCACAACCGAGACACCTACACCGTGCAGACCGCCGGAGACCTTGTAGGAGTTGTCGTCGAACTTACCACCGGCGTGCAGCACGGTCATGATGACCTCGGCCGCCGAGACGCCTTCTTCTTTGTGCACGTCTACCGGAATACCACGACCGTTGTCGCGAACGGTGATGGATTCATCCGGGTGGATGATGATGCTGATGTCGTCGCAGTGGCCGGCCAAAGCTTCGTCGATCGAGTTATCGACCACCTCGAACACCATGTGGTGCAGACCGCTGCCATCGTCGGTGTCACCAATGTACATACCGGGACGTTTGCGTACGGCATCCAGGCCTTTCAGCACTTTAATGCTCGTTGAGTCGTACGTATTTTCTTCGCTCAATGCCTTCACTCCCGATGGTCGTGGGTCTGGGTGATACGGCCCTGTTCCACGTGGAACAGAGCGACTGGCGTTTCCGTCTGCCAGCCTTCCCTCAATAATTCGTGATCTACACAGGTGATAAAGACCTGGCAGCGTAAGTCTTCCAGCAAGCGGCAAAGCGCGCGACGGTGGTGCTCGTCCAGTTCGGACGGCAGGTCATCCACCAGATAAATACACTGGCCGCGTCGGGCCTGACTAACCAAGTGCCCCTGGGCAATCCGCAATGCGCAGACCACCAACTTCTGCTGACCACGGGACAAGATGTCCGCGGCGTTATGTGCGCCCAATCTGAGACGCAAATCAGCACGTTGTGGTCCGGCCTGGGTATGACCCATTTGCTGATCCCGCTGAAGGGACCCGGCGAGCACTGCACTCAACTCCCGGTCTTTGTCCCAACCTCGGTAATAGCTGAGGGTTAAGCCCTCAAGCTCAACCAGTTCGCTCAAGGTCTGTTCAAAGACTGGTTTCAAGGCTTTGATGTAAGCGCGGCGGTATTCATCTATTTCAGCGCTGGCCTGGCACAGTTCCCTGTCCCAAACCGCTTGCGAAACGGCGTCAAGTGTACCATGCCGCAGCCAAGAGTTTCTCTGGCGCAAGGCCTTCTGCAAGCGCTGCCACGTGGACATGAATCGCGGTTCCACGTGGAACACACCCCAATCGAGAAACTGCCGGCGAATCTTCGGTGCGCCTTCCAGCAAGCGGAAGCTGTCCGGGTTGATCAGCTGTAACGGCAGGATCTCCGCCAGTTGCGCCGCGCTACGGGCGTTCTGCCCGTCAATGCGAATCTGGAACTCACCCTGGCGGTCGCGAGATATCCCCAATGCACTGTGCCCGCCCTCGGCCAGTTCGACCTGGCCAAACACCGTACACGCCAATTGCTCGTACTGAATAACGGGCAACAGACGGCTACTACGAAACGAACGGGCAAGCCCCAGCAGATGAATGGCTTCCAGAACACTGGTTTTGCCGCTGCCGTTGGCGCCGTAAAGAATATTGATTCGGGGGGAGGGGGAGAAGGTCACCGGGTGCAGATTGCGCACCGCGGTGACCGAGACGCGACTTAAGGACATCTAGCTTCTGCTGAGCATGATTACAGACGCATCGGCATGACAACGTAGGCCGAGTCGTCGTTGTCGGACTCCTGCACCAGCGCACTGCTGTTGGAGTCAGACAGGATCAGACGAACCTGCTCGGTGGTCATCACGCCCAATACGTCGAGCAAATAGCTCACGTTGAAGCCGATTTCCAGGGAGCCGCCGTTGTACTCAACGCCCACTTCTTCTTCCGCTTCTTCCTGTTCCGGGTTGTTCGCCTGGATCTTCAGCTGACCATTAGCCAGTTGCAGACGGATGCCACGGTACTTCTCGTTGGACAGAATCGCGGTACGGCTGAACGCTTCACGCAGGGCCTGGCGATCGCCGAGCACCAGCTTGTCGCCGCCTTTAGGCAGAACACGTTCGTAGTCAGGGAATTTACCGTCGACCAGTTTCGAGGTGAAGGTGAACTCGCCGGTGGTGGCACGGATGTGGTGCTGGCCCAGCACAATGCTGACGTTGCCGTCCGGTTCGGTCAGCAGACGCGCCAGTTCCAGAATACCTTTGCGTGGCACGATCACTTGATGACGATCAGGCTGACCGATATCGGCCTGCATCGAGCACATGGCCAGGCGGTGACCGTCGGTCGCCACGGCGCGAATGATACCTGCCGAGACTTCCAGCAGCATGCCGTTGAGGTAATAACGCACGTCCTGCTGGGCCATGGCGAAGCTGGTGCGTTCGATCAGACGACGCAGTTTGCTTTGCTCAAGGCTGCAGGTCAGCGAACCCGGGCCTTCTTCTACCGTCGGGAAGTCGTTGGCCGGCAGGGTCGACAGGGTGAAGCGGCTACGGCCAGCCTTCACCACGAGTTTCTGCTCGTCGACCTTGATGTCGATCAGCGCATCGTTCGGCAAGCTCTTGCAGATGTCCATCAGCTTGCGCGCAGGCACAGTGATGGAGCCCGGGTCCGCAGGCTCTTCGAGTTGCACACGACCGACCAGCTCGACTTCCAGGTCGGTACCGGTCAGCGACAGTTGCTGGCCTTCGACAACCAGCAGCACGTTGGAGAGTACCGGCAAGGTCTGTCGGCGCTCGACGACGCCTGCGACCAGTTGCAGGGGTTTCAACAGGGCTTCGCGTTGAATGGTGAAATGCATGGTCTAGTCCCTTGCCTTAATAAGCTGCGCTGGTGTTCATCAAGTGGTCAGTGTACGCAGCAGGTTCTTATAGTCCTCGCGGATGTCCGCGTCGGATTCCTTAAGCTCGTTGATCTTGCGGCAGGCGTGCAAAACAGTCGTGTGGTCGCGGCCGCCAAACACATCGCCGATTTCCGGCAGGCTGTGGTTGGTCAATTCCTTGGACAACGCCATGGCGACCTGACGCGGACGTGCTACCGAGCGTGAACGACGCTTGGACAGCAGGTCGGAGATTTTGATCTTGTAATACTCGGCGACGGTGCGCTGAATGTTATCCACAGAGACCAGTTTGTCTTGCAGCGCCAACAAGTCTTTCAAGGATTCGCGGATCAGCTCGATGGTGATGTCGCGGCCCATGAAGTGCGAGTGGGCGATCACGCGTTTGAGCGCGCCTTCCAGCTCGCGGACGTTGGAGCGAATACGCTGGGCGATGAAGAATGCCGCGTCGTGTGGCAGATCGACTTTGGCCTGGTCGGCCTTTTTCATCAGGATCGCTACGCGGGTTTCCAACTCCGGCGGCTCGACGGCAACCGTCAGGCCCCAGCCAAAGCGGGATTTTAGGCGTTCTTCAAGGCCTTCGATTTCTTTCGGATAGCGGTCACTGGTGAGAATGACCTGCTGGCCACCTTCGAGCAGGGCGTTGAAGGTGTGGAAAAACTCTTCCTGGGAACGTTCCTTGCGGGCGAAGAACTGAATGTCATCGATCAGCAACGCATCCACCGAACGGTAGAAGCGCTTGAACTCGTTGATCGCATTCAGCTGCAAGGCCTTGACCATGTCCGCGACGAAACGCTCGGAATGCAGGTACACGACCTTGGCATTCGGATTCTTCTTTAACAGGTGGTTACCCACAGCGTGCATCAAGTGGGTTTTACCCAAGCCGACGCCACCATAAAGGAAGAGCGGGTTGTAACCGTGCTTCGGGTTGTCCGCCACCTGCCAGGCCGCAGCTCGGGCCAGTTGGTTGGACTTGCCTTCGACGAAGTTCTCGAAGGTGAAAGTGCGGTTCAGGTAGCTGGTGTGCTTGAGCGCGCCTTCGACCTGCACCGTGCGTTGTTCGGAACGAACCGGGGCCTGTTGCGAACTGGCGCCGGCCATTGGGTCGAAGCTGTCGCGGGACGGCTCTTCACTGACCTCGGCGACTTTTTGTGTCGAACGCTTGGTCGGTGCCGCCGCCGGAGCAGGGGCTGGAGCGCTGACCGGTGTGGTAGCAGCCTGAGCCTGGGACGCCGCAGCGGCCAACGGAGCATTGGGTGCCGCCCGCGGTGCCGAACTGCGTTTGCTGCCTATTAATAAGGAAAGCGCCGGCGCCATGCCATTGCCATGCTCATCCAGCAGTTCAAGGACGCGGCCCAGGTACTTTTCATTGACCCAGTCGAGAACAAAACGATTCGGTGCGTAGACACGCAGCTCGTCGCCTTCGGCTTCGACCTGTAGTGGACGGATCCAAGTGTTGAATTGTTGGGCAGGCAGCTCATCGCGCAAAAGCTCCACGCACTGCTGCCAAAGTTCCACTGACAC